>JACJDG010000003.1:0-4985000 GCA_016432725.1 Streptomyces sp. DHE7-1
GGGCCGGGCGTGTCGGCGAGGTCGCGAGGATGCGGGCCGGAGTCGGCCGATACGGCCTTCCAGAGCCTTCTCCGTCAGCCCTACCTCCGCGGCGGCTTGCTGCTGGGTGTAACCCTGGGCGCGCAGGGCCAGTCCCTTGCGGACCTTGGTATCAGTGATGTACGGGAGGATGCGCTTGATTTCTTCGTGGGTGGCTGCGGCGTAGAAGGGGTCGGTGGCGCGCTGGTCAGGGATTTCCCGCGCTGCCCTCTCATTGTCGGCTGTGGGAGATCCAGCTCAGCCTGCCCCATCTGCCGGGCTCGGAACCAACGGGTGTAGACGGTGCGGAAGGAGCGGATGGAGGCACCGACGAAGTAGGTGCTCAAGCTGGCTCCGCCGCTGGGCGCCCACTTGCCGCGGACAAGGCCGTGCTCGTGGAAGAGGTCCAGGCCGGCGATCACGGTGTCGGTGGCAACTTCGGCGCGGTCGTCCCGCGTTCCAGTCAGGCGTGGTCATCCGAGCAGGCACAGGGCGGCCGGCCTGCCGTGCGTGCTCAAAGATTTCGCCGCTCGCGTTCCACTTACTGACGGTGCGCCAGCCGTAGTTCATCAGGCGGGCCGTCACTTTTGGTATCGGGGCCCTGGAAGTCGTCCGCGCGCAGGATGTCGACGATACGAGCGTCGGCCTGCAGCCGTGCCGCATGCGTGACGCCGTTCTCCGAGGTGGGAACCGGCAAGGGTGTGCTCCAGGCTCAGCAACTCCTCGAGCTGAGCTCCGTAAGCTCCAGGTCCTCCTGCAGCAGTGCTTGGGGAGCACGCCCCTGGCACGTCTCATCCGGCACACTCGCTCCCTTGCGTCCCTGCCGCCCATATGGGCCCCTTTCCAGCCTGACGCGGATGTCATAGGCATCACCGCCGCTCTCCCCTCGCCCCCACCAGAAGAATTTATGTGACTCAGGCCACATGTGATCGGGCGAGGGGACAGGTACCGCCGTCCGCTAAAGCATCCACACCAGCCACCCGGCAGCGGGTGAAATCAGCATCATGGAAACGGAGTTCACAGTGAGTCAGCACACCAGAGGCAACCAACCACTGCTCGGCCTGCGCAGCGCGATGGTGCTGCTGCTCGGCGTCCTCACCGGTGTCGGAGCAGGCGTCCTCACCTACCTGTCCGAGCACTCCCTGCCCGCCACGGCACTCGCCGCCGCGCCGGCTTCGGTGCGGGCGTGCTGTTCTTCCAGGCCATCATCGGCTGAACACCCCCACAGGCCCCGGGGGGTCTTGGGGGCAGCAACCATCACCATGGTTGCTGCCCCCAAGACCCCCCGTTGCATTTACCGCACGCCTCAAGCCGACTCGTGCCGGGCCGACCTGCCTCGGGTCCAGCGGGGCTCCACCCCAGAGTGCGACGCGCTCTTTCCTCTCGCTCCTGCGAGTGCCGGCGAGGCTGGTTCCCACGGCATGCCCAGAGCGGCGAGAAGGTCGTGGGCGAGGCCGGTCTCACTGGTGGTGCCCGGGCCGGGTGCAGCTGAACGGTGGATGGTGGGCGGTAAGGGCGGTGAGCGCATGGACCGCGTCGTCGCCTGGGTCGAGGACCACAGTGACGGACGGCGGTAGCACGGCAAGCGGCAGTGCTGGGGATCAGCCAAGGCGGCTGAAGGCCCAGCGCAGCAGTTCCTGGTCCACGCGGGGGCGGCCGGTGCGTGCCAGTGCGGTGCGGGTGTGGGCGGTCAGCTGGCCCAGGCGCGGAAGTTGCCGTGCGTGGCGTGGCTGTCGGCGAACGTGATGTCGTCGGGGTCGGCGTCAGCCCAGACCGGGTGGAACAGCGGGATGACCTCGCGGACCTCGTCAGGGGTGAGGCGGGTGAACTGCTGCCAGATGAAGATGCGCGAGGAGAGCATCGGTTCGCGGCGCAGCACGGTGTGGCAGCCCGCGCCACCGACGAAGATGATCGCGAGCTGGTGGAGGGTTCGTCCCAGAGGTAGCGGAAGTATTCGAACGCCTCCCCGTTGAGCCACTGGCCTCATCCACCAGGAAGGTGCGGGGGCGCTCAGCCAGGGCCGTCTTCAGCAGGCGGTCGAACTCGCTGGGATGGCGCGGTGGTTCGCCGGCCAGATCGAGGGCGGTGAACAGTTCGTAGCGCACCGCGCGGGCGGTGGGCCGGGCCCGGAAGGTGATCTTGCGGACGTCCTCGCCGGGTTCGAGTGCGCGCAGGCAGGTGTTGACGGCGAGGGTCTTGCCGAAGCCGGCGCCGCCGTGGATGCACATCATGGCGCGGGCGGCGACGGTGTCGGTGATGTTCTCCCGTGCCGTCAGCAGCGCGCGGGTGGTGACGACGGAGGCGTCGGGCAGGTCGACGTACTGGTAGGTGGCCGCGGTCACGAGGCGTCTCCTGCAGGTCGGGAGTCGGACTCCGGCGCAACGTCCACCGACGGGTCGGCTGGAGTGGAGGCGGGCGGGGCGGCGCTGTGCCAGCAGCGAGGGCGGCGGGTACGCCAGTGCGCCGGAGGCGGGGCGGGCGGGATCAGGTCAGGCAGTGCCAGTCGTACGACGTCGGTGTAGTCGACGGCGGCGAGTTCACGCTCGGCCTGGGCGGCCGTGACGGCTCCCAGCCGCTGGGCGGGCTCCGCGCTGGTGGTGGGGGCGAATCGCTGGCGCCGCAGGCGCTCGGCGGCCTTCGCGTCGGAGCGCAGGCGCCGAGCGCGCTCCGCACGTGCCTCGCGCAGGGCCTGCAGTTGCTCGGGGGTGGCCGCGTCCGCGAGGTGCGCCGGGCCGAGGTGGCGGCCACGGGCGTCGCAGACCTCGATCTCGTGATCGTGGTGCGGCATATAGCGCACGCGGACCTGGCGGCCGGCCTGACCGGTCATCCACGCGGCGACGTAGGTGCGGCCGCGCCAGCTCACGCCGTGGCGGGTCAGCTTCCGGACCGGCCGTCGTCCTCGAGGGTGAAGGCCCACAGATCGGCGGCGGGAATGTCGGTGACAGGGGTCGGATCGGCCTGCCACGCCTGAAGCGGCGTACGGCCCGACAGGGCTTTCGGACGGTGCGTGGTGTTCCACCAGTTCGTCCACGCCAGGACCTCTGCGGTGAAGTCCTTGAACGACAGGGCGGACGCCGCCCCTGCGGTACGTTGGCGCCGCTCCGAGCGGGGCCCGGTGGGCCCGGCGGTGTAGCCGGGCAGGGCGGCGAACAGCATCCGGTCCGCGGCCCGGTTGAGGCTTTCCACCGTGCCCTTCAGATGCGGGCTGTAGGCGGGCAGGTCTTTGACCGTCACGCCCATCGCGCCGAGTGCGGTGGTGACGGTGGCCGACAGGAAGTCCTTGCCCCGGTCCATCCTCACCAGCTCCGGCACTCCCCGGCCGGGCCGTAGGGCTCGTCCCGCACCACTGCGGCGCGCAAGGCTGCCAGTACCGACGCGCGGGAGGGATGGCCCGGGGTGACAGCGGTACCGGTGATGACCTTGGTGGCAGTGTCGATGAACCAGGTGATCCACGGGCGCACCAGATCGCCGTCGGCGTCGACCAGCAGCGGGGCCTGGACGTGGTCGGTCTCCCAGGCGTAGTTGCGCCATGACGGTGGCCGCTTGCCGAACACGTCATGGGCGCGTGCTGCCTCCGGTCCGATGGCGAGACCGGCGCGCTCCCCCGCCGTCAGGTCGCGGCGCAGCGCGCGCAGGAACGTCGACAGGGACGGGACCGAATCCAGCAGCGGCACCTGCGACAGGGCTGCCCCGCCCGGAACAGCCACCGGGTCCGGCGGGAGGGCACGGTAGCGCCGGTCGTTTGCGCTGGTGGCCCCCCGGCCTCCGCTGCGGCGCGCTCTATGAGCTGGCGGTGCACTGCGGAGGCGTTGCCGTGCCAGTACGCCAGCAGCACCCGGATCTCCGCGGTGATCTCGAACCGGCCGGTGCGGCGGGCTCCGGGGTGCGCAGCCGCCGCCGGGCTCTGGGATGCCTCGGCCAGCCACCGCCACACCGTGCGCTCCGATACCCCCAGACACTCCCCGCCAGCCGCACGTGCTGCCGCGAAAGACCGCCCCGGGCCCGCAGCGCCAGCAGACGACGCACCGCAGGCGCCCGCAGCGCAACCAGCGACTGCTTTCCAAGCACACCGGCCGGATCCCCCGGCGGTGGCAGCCGCTGCCCTCCCCCGTCAAGGCCACGGCCCTCGTTGATGTCCTGCGCTCTGCTGTCCGTCATCGCGCCGTTTCTTCTCCTCGCCGAACGGAGTGAGGCTCTCTGCCGTCGGAACCGGTGTGCGCCGGGCACGTGAGAGGGGCCGGGCCGTCACGAGTACGGGCCAAGCCGGGCGCATGCCCGGTCGATCGCGTCTCGCTCCACTCCCGCACCGGGGTCGCGGCCCCGGCGGCGCAGACATGCGAGGTGATCTTCGCCCAGGTACGGAAGTTGCCGCGGGCGGTCTGCTCATCCACCCGCACCAGGTCGGCCGGATCAGCGTCCTCCCACACCGGGTGGAACAGACCCAACGTCCGCGCACATCCTCCGTGTCGAGGCGGCTGACCTGGTGCCAGGTCAGGACGCGGGAACGCATCGCCGCTGCCCGGGCCAGTGCCCGCTCGCTGCCCGCCCCGCACAGCACCAGGGCAGCCGTGCAACCGGGCGAGTCCCACAGCTGCCGCAAGTAGTCCAGCACCGGCGGCGACAAGCGCTGCGCGTCGTCGAGGAACAGCACACCCGGCTCGGTCAGCGCCTCCGCCAGTGCTTGGTCGGCCGGTCCGGCACGGTGGGTCAGGGACCCCGACGGCAGCCCCAGTGCCTCGCACAACGCGGCCCGCACCTGCGGCAACCCGGGCCTGACCCCCACCACCGCGCGCCACACCGGCACCCGGCCGGGCAGCAGATGCAGAGCCTGCTCGACCGCGACCGTCTTTCCAGCCCCGTGTCCCCGTACACGCAGCCGATCCCCCGCGCGGCGACCGTGTGCCCCACCGCCTCCACCACGGCGGCCACCTGCCGCGTGGACACCAGCCGCGCCCCCGGCGCGTACAGGCGCACCCCACCGGACACCCGGGGACGCGCAGCAGTCTTCAACGCGCCGGCCCGTTCCTCACCACCCGTACCGGGTGGCATGGCGTCCGGGCCGTCCACGACCGGCGGACCGTCCGCACCTTCTGCGAAACCGAGTTCGGCCAGTGCCCGGTCATACCGGCTCGGCTCCACCCGGCCCGACGCCGGGCGGGCGATCTGAAGCGCCCGGCCCGCCCTCAGTTCGTCCTTGATCGCGCGGTGCAGCGTCGCCAACGACGGCACAAACTCCGCTCCCCAGTGGTCCAGCACTCCCTCGTCCTGCGCCCGGACCATCCTGCGGCGCAGCTCGGCGACGTTCCCGCCCACCTGGGTGAGTACCTCCCACAAGGCGTCGCCCACCGTGAACCCGCCCTGCCGCGGCCGGGCCTCCACCCGCCCTCGCGTCCCTCGGCCAGCCACCGCCATACCGTCCGCTCCGTCACCCCCGCCAGCCCGGCCGCGATCCGCACGTGCAACGACGACAGGCCACCCTCACCCCGGTCCACCGCCAGCAGCCGCCGTACCACCACACCCCGCGCCAACGGCACACCCCCGGCCGGCACAGCCCCAGCCGACCCCGCCCCGGGCTCACCCGCCGAACCCGCTTGAACCGTCATACGGGCCAGCCCACCCGACCCGCCGACCCCTCACATAGGAACAGCGAAACCCATGACAGCCAGCAACCAACCTGCTAGCCACACCGCAACAGCCGCTTGGTCACCCCATGACAGCAGCCACAACCCCGCCCCACACCCGCTACCAGGACATCCACTCCGCGATTCCGCTGACGCCCACCCGCTGCCACCCCAACGCCCAATCACAATCGAAGTAGAACTGGTGTCGCAGGGGTGGCGAACCCTGGCCCGCCCTGTGCGCCCCGGCTCCTTCGCCCGCGGATGCTTGGCACGCGGGGACCGCAGGCCGCGCGGCAGCTCGGGGAGCAGTCGGGTCGTCAGCCCCAGTCATGCGCCCAGGCTCTTCTCCCGCGTCCGCCGCGAGCTGGTCGCCTCCGGGTGGCTGGAGGAGAACCCGATGCCGCATATCGACAACGTCCGGTTCTACCGGCTCACCAGCAAGGCCGACCCGAACGCCGGCGCCGAGCTCCTGCAGATCCGCCCCACCGCGTAACCCCCGCCCTCCGCCCGTAAGAGGTCGTCTCACTTGGTGAGTCGGGCGGGCCACGGCCAGCGGAAGCGTGGCAGTAGCAGCCGTGGCGCGGCTCACGGGAGCTTTACTGCGAATTGGTTGCAGTTACGCAGCATGGGCGCAAAGGTGGATCGCCGATCGCAGCAAGAAGAAGATGACCGACCTCCTTCAGCGGAGGGCAGGGGCCGCCACCCGTGCGGCCTGCGGGTTTCAGCGTTTGGTGAGAGGGCCGGCGTGCAGCGCGTTCCGGAGGCGCCGGTATTCGTCCTCGTCGATCTCCCCGCGGGCCAGCCGCTCACCGAGGATGTCCTCTGCCGAGGGCGGGGCCGGGGTGTAGGTGGGTGTGTGTTCCTGGGGAGGTCGGTTCAGGGCGCGGAAGAGCAGCACCCCGAGGGTGATGATCAGCGCCCAGAACAGGATCATGCCGGCCGACATTGCGAACCAGCCCCAGCCGCTGACGTCGTGGTCGTACCAGAACATCATTGCCACTCACCTGCTTCGGCCTTGTTCTCTGGTCGGATGCGGAAGCCGCATCCGACCGCTCCTTGCCTCACCTGCATCGTCCCGCTGTCGGGAGTGGCGGTCTGGGGCCGGATGGTCCCTGACCGGTGGGCCGGCCCGCCCCTACCAGGTAGGGGTAGCCGGGCGCAGGCTGGAAAAGGGGAACCGACACGGGAGGTGAGCAGCCCATGGGCGCCCTCGAGATCGTCGTCGTTCTGGCCTCAGCCGCGCTGATCGGTGCGCTGGGCTGGTATTTCTTCGGTCCGCGCCGTGCTGGTGCTGCCCGGCTGGAAGGCGGAGTACAGCGGGTGGAGGTGAAGGTGCGGGGTGGCTACAGCCCTAACTTGATCAAGGTCCGCCAGGGCACTCCGGTGGAATTGGTCTTCGATCGGCAGGAGGCCGGCGAGTGCACCTCCCGGGTGGTCTTCCCGATTTGAAGGTCGGTGCGGGCCTGCCCGCCCACACCCGAACCACCGTGCGGCTGAACCCCGACCGTCCGGGCTCCTTCGGCTTCGCCTGTGGCATGAACATGATTCACGGCACGCTGCTGGTCGAAGCCGTGGACGACTCAGCGCCGCCTGCCCCGGACGGCTCTGGCACCTCGGCCACGCCGTCTCCCGCGCCCCCTGGTTCCACTGGCGGGCCGTCGGCCGGTGAGGAGCGCACGGCGGCTGAGTCGGAGGCGGCGGACGCCGCTGAGCGAAGGGCGGAGATCAGGGACCTGACCCGCCGGGTGCTGGTGGGCGCGATACTCACCGCGCCGGTGCTGTTCGCGGTGATGGCGCACGAACTGTTCGGCGCTGCCTGGGTGCCCGGCTGGATGCTCAACCATTGGCTCCAGCTGGCGCTGATCACGCCGGTGATGTTCTACACCGGCTGGCCGATCCATGTGACGGGCTGGCTGACCCTGCGACACCGGGCCGCCGACATGAACTCCCTGATCACCCTGGGCACCAGTGCTGCCTACGGCTACAGCCTGCTGGTCACCCTCGCCCCCGGCCTCCTGCCGCAGGACGTGCGGGAGGTCTACTTCGAGGCCGTCGGTGTCATCTTGACCCTCATCCTGGTCGGACGACTGCTGGAGGCCCGGGCGAAGGCCGGCACCGGCGAGGCCATCCGTGCCCTGCTGGGTCTGCAGGCCCGCACCGCGCGCGTCGTCCGGGACGGCGCCGAGAGCGAGATTCCCATCGAGGACGTCACGGTCGGTGACGAGCTCGTCATCCGGCCGGGAGAGAAGATCCCCGTCGACGCCGAGGTGCTCTCCGGCAGTTCGGCGGTGGATGAGTCGATGGTCACGGGCGAGCCGATGCCGGTCACCAAGCACACCGGGGACACGGTCATCGGGGCCACCGTCAACGGCACCGGGTCCCTGCGCGTACGGGCGGCCAAGGTCGGGGCGGACACGATGCTCGCGCAGATCATCCGTCTGGTGCAGCAGGCCCAGGCGTCCAAAGCCCCCATTCAGAGGCTCGCCGACGCCGTGTCGGCGTACTTCGTGCCCGCGGTCATCGCCATCGCGATCGGCACCTTCGCCGTCTGGTTCACCGTCGGCCCCTCCCCCGCGTTGACCCTGGCGCTGGTCTCCGCGGTGGCGGTGCTGATCATCGCCTGCCCTTGCGCGCTGGGCCTGGCCACGCCGCTGTCGGTGATGGTCGGCACCGGCAAGGGTGCCCAGGCCGGAATCCTGATCCGCTCCGCCGAAGCACTGGAGACCGCGCACAAGCTGGACACCGTGGTGCTGGACAAGACCGGCACCGTCACCGCAGGCAGGCCCGTGCTGACCGACGTCCGGCCCGCCAGGGACTTCGACGAGACAGCCCTGCTGCGGCTGGTCGGGTCAGCCGAGGCCGACAGCGAACACCCGCTCGCACAGGCCATCGTCACCGGCGTGCGGGGGCGCGGCCATCAGTTGTCTACGGCGGCCGGCTTCGACTCGGTGACCGGCAAGGGCGTCCAGGCCACTGTCGACGGACACGCCGTTCTGGTCGGCACCGCACGGCTCCTGTCCGACGTCGGCATCGACACCACTGCCCTGACCCCCGTAGCCGCCAGCTTGTCCGCTCAAGGCAAGACCCCCGTCCTCACCGCAGTGGACGGACGGCCCGCGGGCGTGCTCGCCGTCGCCGACACCGTGAAAGAGGATTCCGCCTCGGCCATCGCCGCCCTGCAGCGTCTGGGCGTCGACGTCGTCATGCTCACCGGGGACAACGCCCGCACCGCCGCCGCCATCGCCGCCCAGGTCGGCATCGGCCGGGTCCTGGCGGAGGTACTGCCCGAACACAAGGCCGACGAGATCCGCCGCCTGCAAGGAGAGGGCCGCACCGTCGGCATGGTCGGCGACGGCATCAACGACGCCCCCGCCCTCGCCGCCGCAGACGTCGGACTGGCCATCGGCACCGGCACCGACGTCGCCATCGAAGCCGCCGACATCACCCTGATCTCCGGCTCACTCGGCGGAGTCGTCACCGCGATCCGGCTCTCGCGAGCCACCATGCGCAACATCCGGCAGAACCTGTTCTTCGCCCTTGTCTACAACGCCGTCGGCGTCCCCTGGCCGCAGGCGCCCTCTACCCGCTGTGGGGCATTCGGCTCAGCCCGATCATCGCCGCCGCGGCCATGGCACTCAGCTCCCTGTCGGTCGTCACCAACGCCTCCCGGCTGCGCCGCTGGCACACCCCGCCGCTGCCCGATGCCCGGCCTGCCGCAGTCCAGCCAAGGGTCGAGTCCGCTGCCGACCGAGCCCCGGCCCGCGGCACGGCGACAGGGGCAGACCAGGGACAGCAGCCCACGTCCCACAACGACGGCGCCAGCATGATCATCGATCCGGTGTGCGGCACGCAGGTCGACAACGCCACCGCAGCCGAACACCGGCAGACCGCCACCGGCACCTACTCCTTCTGCTCCGCCCATTGCGCTGCCGTATTCGACGCCGACCCCGACCGCTACACCACCGGGGCGACGGGCGACGGCCTGAGCGAAGGAGGCACACACCGATGACCGCGACTGCAGCCCCACCCCAGACGCCCGCCAGCCGCACCCAGTCACACCCGGTTACGCCGGCCGCAAACCCGACCACCTGGCCCGTCTGAACAAGATCGAGGGCCAGATCCGCGGCATCTCCCGGATGATCACCGACGACCGCTACTGCATCGACGTCCTCACCCAGATCACCGCCGCCAGCCGCGCCCTGCAGGAAGTCGCCCTCAGCCTCCTCGACGACCACGTGCGCGGCTGCGTCACCCGGGCCGCCCGCACCGACTCCGCCAGGCCGAGGAGAAGTTCGTGGAACTCAACGAGACCCTGCGCCGCGCCCTGCGCCTGTAGTCATGGCCAAGTGCCCCTCGCCGCACGCGCCGCTCCATGGCCGCATTACCCCTCCGGGTATATTGACGGCCAGAAGCTGCCCACCTCCAGCAGGGATGGAAGTCATGACGACAGCCCTCCGCCGGTTCGGCGCCCGCGGCGCCGCGCTCCGGTGGACACCGGCTGCCGTCATCGCGCTGATCGCGGCGCTGGCCGTCCTCGTCCACCACGAGACCGCCGCCGCTCTCACGCACGTGCCGCCCGCCCGAAGCATGTCGGGTATGGACCACACGGCCCCGCCCGCGGTGGCTTTCCACGGCGGCGGGCACGCCACGGCATCGGGTATGTCGGCCCCGGCACCGACCCGCGACGACCACGGGGTCTGCTCCAGCACAGCCACGCAGCACTGCGCCGTCGCGGGTGTCGACAGCCTCAAGCTCGTACCGCCCCACAAGCCGGCCCCGGCGGCGCTCCGGCTTTCCGCCCCGGCGCATCCGTCGGCCGCGACGTCCCGGGCACCACGGGTCGGGCACCACCCGACCTTTCCGCCCTGTCTCGACTGCTGCTGTAGGCCGCGCCCGCGGCTGCCCGTGCTCACGCACGCGGCCGGCCGCGCCCACACGCGCGTCGACCAACAGCACTCTCGAGACAGAGGACCCCCTGTCGTGAACATGAATCGCCGCTCCGTCCTCCTGGCCGGGCTCAGCGCCGCGGGCGCGGGCGCGCTCGCCGCGTGCAGCAGCCCCACCAGCACGCCTGCACTGGTCAGCCCCTCCGGGTCAGCCGTCGCCGCCGTCGACAAAAGGCGCACCAGGACCGGCAGGACACACGAAGTGACCCTGACCGCCGCGCAGGCCAAGACCGACCTGGGCGCCGGAATCACGGCCAGGACATGGGCCTTCACCGGCCAGCTTCCGGGCGAGGAATTGCGTGTCTCGGCCGGGGACACACTGGCCGCCACGCTGTCCAACCAGCTGCCGAATCAGGCCACGACCTCCGTCCATTGGCACGGCATCGCCCTGCGCAACGACATGGACGGGGCACCACCGGCCACGCAGGCGGAGGTGCGGGCGGGACGGAACTTCACCTACCGGTTCACCGCGGACGCTCCCGGTACCTACTTCTTCCATCCGCACGTCGGTGTCCAGCTCGACCGGGGCCTGTACGCGCCCTTGATCGTGGAAGACCCCAAGGAGCCACTGTCGTACGACGAGGAGTGGGTGGTCGTTCTCGACGACTGGCTCGACGGCGTCACCGGTACCCCGGACGACGCCTTCGCCGAGTTGCGCCACGGCATGGGCGGGATGCACATGGGCCACGACTCCCCCAGCTCGTCCAGCTCCTCCGACCATGGCATGGGGGACATGGGCGGCATGGACATGAGTAGCGGCATGAACGGCATGAGCACCCCGTCCGCCTCCTCCTCAAGCCGGGATATGAGCGGGACGTTCATGCTGATGGGCGCCCAGAGCCGACTGCTCGGGGGCGACGCCGGCGATGTGAAGTACCCTACCACCTGGTCAACGGCCGGGTTCCGGCCGACCCTGCGGTCTTCCGCAGCAAGCCCGGCAAGCGCGTCCGGCTGCGCCTGATCAACGCGGGCGGCGACACCGCCTACCGGGTCGCCCTCGGCAGTCACAAGCTGACCATCACCCACACCGACGGCCTCCCCGTCCACCACCAGCAGGTCGACGCCCTGCTGCTCGGCATGGGCGAACGCTACGACGTCCTGGTCACCCTTCACGACGGGGTCTTCCCGCTGGTGGCCCTGGCCGAGGGGAAAAACGCCAGTGGCATGGCCGTCATCCGCACCGGTTCCGGCCCCATCCCCACGGCAGCCGTGCGCCCGAGGGAGCTGGACGGCATGCTCATGGCCGCTTCGCAGCTGCGGGCGGCGGCGGACGTCCGGCTGCCTTCGAAGAAGGCCGACCGGGTCCACCGCATCGAGCTGACCGGCAGCATGACGACCTACAACTGGGCCGTCAACGGCCGCCGGTTCGACATGAACAACCCGACCGCTCATCCGATCACCGTCGAAGCGGGCCAGCGGGTCCGGCTCGACTTCGTGAACACCACCACCATGTGGCACCCGATGCACCTGCACGGCCACACCTACCAGCTCGGTCACAGCGGACCGCGCAAGGACACCACGATCGTCCTGCCGAAGAAGACCGTGTCAGTGTTCTTCGATGCCGACAACCCGGGCAGTGGATGCTGCACTGCCACAACGCCTACCACGGAGAGGCGGGCATGATGGCGCTGGTCGCCTACCAAGCCTGACCTCCCGCACACGGTGCGGTGCGGGACAGCCAGCGCCCTCCGGCCTGAGCGTGCGAACCGGGGCCGGCGCTGGCACCGTCGCGCCTACTGAAACAGTCGGCAGTACGCGCCCGTGAGTAGGGCGGACGGGTAGTACGAGCGTTGACGCGCGCGGCAGGGCATCAGGAACTTAGGCGGCTCTCCACCCGGGGGGAAGAGCCCGTTCCGCCCCGGGCCGATCCGTGCGCTACCCCGCTCGTGGTGGAGTACGTGTGTGACTGCCACCTTGCCGCGCGTCCTGCCCAGCCCGGAAGGCAAGCCGGTTCCGCCGGCCGGCACCGCCGAGAGGTTCCGGGCCTTCGCCTGCGACTTGGCTGCCGGCCGACGGGCGTGGACACCTGAGGCGGCGCACTTCATCGCTGACCTGTTCGACCAGCTCGCCGCAGACTGGGACACCACCCGCGCCACAGGCCGAGACGAGGCCCTGCGCGACGCACTCACCCGCGGCGGCCCGATGCCCACGGGCCGTGTCTCGAACTCGGCTCCGGAACAGGCCTCTACACCCCCACGCTGACGGCCGCCTTCCCGCACGTCATCAGCGCGGATCTGTCCATGGGCATGCTGCAGCAAGCCGGTGGCCGCTCGCCGTGGCGAGTGCGTGCCGACGCGAGCGCGCTGCCGCTCGCCGACGCCTCTGTGGCCGCCATCGCAGCGATCGACATGCTCCTATTTCCTGCCGAGACCGCACGCGTTCTCGCAGCCGGCGGAACGCTGCGTGTAGTCGGCCGTGTCTCCTACCCGCTTGGCCGTACCGTTCTCGGGTACGGCGACGACGCCTTCGTGGGTGGCAACGTACAGGCGCCCATCGGCCGGGTCGACGCCCAGGCCGTGGACGTGGCCGGCGGCAAGAGCGCCGTCCGTCGACTTGCCGGTGTCAGAGCCGGAGGAACAGGCGGTCAGGACAGCCATCCATAGGCGGGTAGCGGAGGCGAGGGCCGGGCAAGGAGGCCGGCCCTCGCCGCGAGGGCCCAGGCCAGGAGGAACGGCGTACCTGTCAGTGGTAGGCGTGCACGACGGCATGCCCCTTTCCGCGGCTGATCATCCACCGGTTCACCGGTGTGGTCAGGGCGAAGGCGACAGCGAGAGACGCCGCGAGCGAGACCCAGAACAGAGCCTGGGACAGGCCCGCGTCCATGGCACCGGGGACGCCGACCATGATGGTGTTGTCGATCAATTCCATCACGGCGATGGACACCGTGTCCGCGGCCAGAGCGACCTTCAGTGCCTGGCGGAGCGGCAGGCCGGCGCGCAGCACGCCCCGCATGGTCAGCGCGTAGCCGAAGACGAAGGCCAGCGCGATGGAGAGGACGACGGTGGCTGCGTTGTGCAGACCGGCGGCGGTGCCGATCACCATGCCGAGGACCTCGCCGATGGCGCAGCCCGTCAGGCAGTGCAGCGTCGCTTGAGCGGCGGTTCGCCAGGGTGCACCGGGGCCCTGGTGGGTGTGGTGCTCGTGCTGATGCCGGTGTGCGCTGTGGTCCATCGTCAGCTCCCCTTGCTGAATTGGTTCACCGGCACAACACCATACCCCCTGGGGTATTTCATGCTGGGGAAAAGGGACTGCAGCGGCTGTCCTTGGTGCTGGTACCGGGCCGCGGCGCGGGGCGCTCGATGACTGGATGCCCCGAGCCGCGGGCCTGGCTGGGATCTACCGCTTGCCGAGGATCTTGTTCATCTCGGTGATTTCGGCCGACTGCGAGGTGCCGATCGACTTGGCCATCGTCTTGGCAGGCCCGTAGGCACCCTTGGCTCGCTCGGTCTTCGCCATCTCGATGGCGCCCTGGTGATGGCTGATCATCATCTGCACGAACGCCTTGTCGAAGGCGTCCCGGACAGGTCCTTGAGCTTGTCCATGTCGTCATCCGACATCATGCCGGCCATCGACGAGTGGTTCATGCCGGACATGGATGAGTGATCCATGCCCGGCATGCTCTCCATCCCGGACATCCCGGCGTCCGGGACGTTCTCGCCCCAGCCCTTCAGCCAGCCCGACATGGTGTTGATCTCCGGATCCTGCGCCTGCTTGATCTTCGCGGCCAGGTCCTTGACCTGCTGCGAGTTCGCTCGCGACGGTGCCAGGCCGGCCATGGCCACGGCCTGCCGGTGGTGCGGGATCATTCCCTGCGCGAACGACACGTCTTGGGCGTTGTGGCTGCCCTGCGCGGCTGAGGCGGTAGCCCGTGCACCGGCGGAGGCCATCGCCCCCATGTCGTGGCCGGAGTGCCCGAGGGCGAGGAGGAATCGCTGCTGCCGCAGGCGGTCAGCACCACCGCAGCCGTGGCGGCTGCGGCCAGCGCGGTCGTCCGGCGGAGGAGGGAACGGCGAGATGCCATCAGAAGTACAGCTCCTTGAAGCGCCCGCGCGACGCGCGGGAAGTATGGATGCAGACACACCGGAGCACGCCACCTGCCTTGAGGCGGGTGTCGTGCGGGCGCCTCTAGATCCGCAGAAGCTGCAACTCGGAGAGGTCCGGCGGTGCCCGGTCGGCCAACGCTTCGACGGCTGGGACGCTGCCGACGGTCGCGGCGGGCTCGGGGACAGTCAGGGATGGCATCAAGGCCGGTGGGACGTAGGCGGCAGAGGTACCTCCCGCCGCGCAGGTCCCGCCGGCATGGTCCATGGCCATGCCGCCGTTGCCCGCGTCCGACAGGTGCTGGCAGTCCGCGCCCACAGCATGGGCGGGCGCGGAGTGCCGGCCTGCAGCCTCGACCGACATCACCATGTCGTGCTGGCCGAGAGCCGGCATGCCGTTGGGTGACAGGGCATGCATTCCCAGCACCCCGGCCACCACGGCCAAAACCATCCACATCCAGCGCGCAGAGCTCATCACAGAGCCGATACGGATGCTGGACGTCATGCGTTCAGGATTGGGGGGTCGCTCCGGAGCACTTTCGCACGGTTGCGGTTCGTGCCGCCGCGGCACACGCCCTTTGCGGCGACGCAGCAGAGGGTTCATCTGATGATCCACGGCTGGGTGGCGAGGTGGAGAGCGTACTCCAGCGGGCCGCGCCTGAAGTGTCGGGTCCATACAACCGCCAGAAGCATGGCGGCCGCGATGAAGGTGAGCAGCACCGGCAGGGCGGACATCGTCTCTCCGTCGACCGCCGCCACGTACCAGACATCGGTGAAGAACCACAGCGCGACGATGTGCAGGACGTACATGGTCAGTGCTGTCATGCCGACCGCGGTGACAGGTGTGGCCAGCCGGGTGAGGCGGGGCATCCGTTCGGTGACGGTCAGACAGGCGGCGACCACGGCGAGGGCGACGCCGGTGTTGCCGACGAGGGAGAAGGTGGTCTGGCTGTGCGGTGCGCCCACCAGCAGCCAAGCGGGTGGGACACGGCCTTCGAGCTGACCGACAGTGTCGGACCACCAGGCCGACGAGGCCGAGCCGCCGTCAGTGGCGGTGGCTACGACGGAAAGGGCGTGCGGGACCAGGTGCAGGGCGAGCCAGGAGCTGCCGTAGCCCAGCAGGGCGAGCGCCCCGCCGACGATCGCGAGCCGGTATCGGAAGCCTGGCCGGGTCAGGTCCAGCCGGGCTAACGCCATGCCCGCGATCACCAGCGGGATCCAGGCGAGCACCGGGTATTCCCCCGTGAACAAAAGCTCGATGATGCCGTCCGTCCCGCTGACCAGGGCCAACGGGTCGTGGTCGATGACGGTGTCTGCCCAGGCTCCCTCCTCGATCGACACCCTGATCACGAACAGGACCTGGGGCAGGGTCAGCGCACTCGCAGCGGCGATGAGGGCAAGCGTCACTGCTCGGAGGCGGTAGAGCGGGAGGACGGCCAGGAAAAGCAGTCCGTAGAAGCTGAGGATCACGTCGACGTCGGTGTCCAGCGCGGTCAGCGCGTATCCGAACGCCAGCAGCACGACGGCGCGAATCATGATCCTGGCCCGTGCTCGACGGCCTGCGCGCCCGGTATGGGGGTGCGGGCGGCCGGTGATGAGGACCAGCGGGAAGCCGGCGAGCAGCGCGAAAAGGGCGGCGGAGCGGCCGCGGGCGGTCTCGAGCAGCCATCCCACTGGGCCGCCCGCTGTCACCTCGGGCCCGACATGGGCGGAGTACATACCGCAGACCGCCAGTCCGCGGGCCAGGTCGATGCCGATCAGTCGGCCTGTCGAGGGCCTGCCGTGGGCGGTGGGTGAACGGTCGTGCTGAGGCGGCGGCACGTCTGCCGGTTCGGCCGGAGGTGTTTTCTGGGCCATATCTGGTTAATGCGCCATGTCTCACCCGGGTTACGCCAGGAGTTGTCAGCTGCGCCGCCGGCTTGGCTGCAGCCAAGCCGGCGGCTCATCAGTTGCACGCCGCACGTCTGCCCAGCTCGCGCCGGTCACCCTCGACCGGCTCGGCAGCCCGGTCATCCACCCCGCGCTGACGACCACGTCGCCCGCCTCCTGAAATCGGCCCTCCACCTCGTCGCCAGGCCTGGGTATGGGTCTGCGCGATGCGCCGGCCGCGGTGTCGCCGCTGCGAAGCGCACTGATCGGCTCGGTCATGCCTCATCCGGTCACCGGCACCGGAGCAGGCGCAGGCGTGAGGTGCCCTGACCGGTGAAGTCTGGCCACCATGGCTGCGCACACCAGGCCGGTCGCGGCCAGCGTCGCCCAGGGCAGCCAGCGCACGCCCGTATCGAACAAGGCACCGACCGCGAGATTCCCGAGGGAGATCGCGACACCGGAGGCGGTGCTGTAGGCGCCGTAGTAGGTCGCGATGAGCCGGTTGTCGGACAGACGGACGAGGGTGTCCATCTCGAAGGGGTAGAGCAGGGCAGCGCCCCAGGCCAGCAGCGCGGCGCACAGCGCGAGCGCGAAGACACCGGCCACCAGGCCGACCGCTCCGGTGTAGGGGCCGGGCAGCACCGGCAGGAACGCGGCCGCCATCACCACCAGCCCGTAGGCGATTGCACGTCCGCTGCTCAGCGACCGTTTCGCCCATGCGGTCAGTTTCAGCTGTCCCCACAGGGCCGCGAGCGCGGACACGGCGAAGACGGCCCCGGTCACCAGCCCCGTGCGCTCACCGAACAGTTCGCGGGCGCGCAGGGGGAGGGCGAGATAGACCTGGAAACCCAGAACGTACGAGCCGGTCATTGCGGCGGTGAAGAGCAGGAACGGCCGATTGGCGGCGACGGTACGCCAGTCGGCGGCCACAGCGCGCCAGGCCGGCTCACCGCTGCGGTCGGCCGGCGGCAGGGAAGGCAAGGCCCTGGCTTGCAGGACGGCCAGAGCAGCAAAGATCATCGCTGAGACCGCGCAGACCACGGAGAAATTCCAGGTCAGCAGGGCCAGTCCCGCCAGGGGGCCGATCAGGATGCCCGCCTGGTAGAAGACGTTGAAGGCGGCGAAGGCCTCGACACGGCGTTCCTCGCCCGCATCCGCGGCCAGGTAGGCGCGCACGGCGGGGTTGAACAGCGCGCCCGCCAGCCCGGTCAGAGCGGAGGCCACGAGCAGGGCGGGCAGCGTGGCCGCAAGGGCAAGCAGGGCGAAGGCGACCGTGCGCAGGGTACAGCCGATGAGGATCATCGGTTTGCAGCCGTAGCGGTCGGCGAGGGTACCGCCGACGAGGAACATGCCCTGCTGGGAGAGGTTGCGCACGCCGAGGACCAGGCCGACCGTCCAGGCCGCAAGCCCGAGGTCGTGGGCGAGGTGATCGGCCAGGTAGGGCATGAGCATGTAGAAGCCGACGTTGATGGCGAACTGGTTGGCCATCAGCAGTCGCGCCGGCCGGTCGAAGGAGGCCATCTGGGCCCGCAGCCCCTCATCGGATGCCTGCCTCGGCCCGGGGCCCGCTTGCTTGGCTCAGCGGGTTTCGGACCTGGCTGCACCTGGTCCAGCCGGTCACCACACGCTCGTCGGGCTCGGCGATCTCGTCGGGTTCCGGCGGTGGCTCACGGTCCAGCAGCTGATGGTCGCGGCACCATGCGTCGTGGTAGATGGTGTCGAGGTAACGGTACGGGCCATCGGGGAAGACGGCTGCGACCCGCGTGTTGGGGGGATACGTCCGCGCGGCCCATCCCGCGACGAGCGCGACGGCACCGACGCTCCAGCCACCCGTCGCGTAGTGGCGGCGGCCCAGCTGACGGCAGGCCCACACCGCTTCGGCCGGCGCCACCCAGTGGACCTCTGCGAAGGACCCGTAGTCGACGTTGCCCGGGTAGATGCTCGAGCCCAGGCCCCGCATCAGCCTGGGCCCGGCAGGCTGTCCGAAGATCGTGGAGGCGACCGAGTCCACGCCGATCAGGGTCAGGGCGGGAAGGACTCGCGCAAGACGCCGGAGATGCCGGCGGAGTGGCCTCCGGTGCCCACCGACGCCACGAGAACGTCGATGCGGCCGATCTGCGCGATCAGCTCTTCAGCCAGCGGCCGGTAGGCGGCCACGTTGTCCGGGTTGCGGTACTGGTCGGGGCAGTAGGCACCTGGGGTGCGGGCCAGCAACTCGGCGACACGCTCGCGGCGCGCCTGCTGCCAGCCGCCGTCCGTGTGCGGGGCGGTGACCTGGTCGACGTGCGCTCCGAGTGTGGCCAGCAGCCGTTGGACCGGCGGCTCCATGCCAAGGTCGGTCACGACGGTCACCGGATGTCCGAAGGTCAGCCCGGCCAGGGCGAGTCCCAGGGCGAAAGTGCCGCTGGAGGACTCGACGATCGGAGTGCCGGGCGCAAGGTCCCCGCGGCGGCGGGCCTCCCGGATCATGTGCAGGCCGGGGCGGTCCTTGATGCCGCCGGGGTTCGCGCCTTCGAGTTTGGCGTAGAAGCCGCAGCCCGCCGTGGCGAAGGGCTCGTCGATCCACAGGACGGGAGTGCTGCCCACCAGTTGGGAGGGGTGGCGGGCCACGACGGGGAGAGGCGGGTGGGCTCGGAGGTTTTCAGGCAGGGGAACGTTCATGCGTGTACGGCTCCTTCGCGCCACGCAGGGAATCAGTGTGGCGCGGTCGCAGCGGGTCTTGGGCGCGCGGGCACGCCCCTGCCGCAGGTGCGGGCAGGGGCGTGAGCGGTGCCTACAGACGCCAGAGGCAGTACAGCGCGAGGGTGACCGGGCAACTGGAGGCGCGAACGGGGATATCGGGTGGCCGGCACCGGACGGGCAAAGGTGTCGCGTCACTCGACGCGGTGGGGTCGCCGGCTGGATCGGCGTGCCCGGCCTCGCAGATCGTCTCGTCGCCCGTGGTTCTGGGGCGGTCGGCCGTGTGATCGATGTGACCCGCCGCCCCGTGCTGATGAGCGGGGACCGGTTCTCCCTTGTGGCCTGCGTCGGCGGTCGCCTGAGTGCTGACGGCGACCTCGACAGGCATGAGCGGCCCGGCGTAGGAGTCGGCGTGCACGGAACCAGCGAGGTGTGCGGTGACCAGGAGGACGAGGCCCAGGAGCAGCCCCAGGCGGTGGGGCCGCATCGAGGCCCGCCGCATCACCCATGACCTGATCACGAACTCAGAGTATTCGAATGACTACCCACCGCTCGGGTAGGCGGGCACGATCGACGACGGGGAGCGTCCGAAAGGACCACTGACAGCCGGGTCCGCACCTCCGGCCGTCCGGGAAGTGGTGGCCACGCAGCGCGTCCGCCGGCCGATCCCCGCGGCCGGACATGGCCCACCTCCGCCACCAGGTGCTCGACGAAGGATCGGCCACTGCCCACCAGATCGAGTCCTGCGAGGCGGCAGACCGCTGCCAAGCAGAGGGAACGGGCCGGCGAAACCGTCCTGGCGTGAGTCCATGAGCACACCAAAGACGATCTACACCCACTCCGAAGCGCGCCGTTCACGAGAATCGCGAGCAGAGTGGATCACGAGAGGACACAGGCGAGGGTGCCGGTGCCGGACAGGTCTCACCTCCGATGGAGACAGTGTCCGTGGTCCGGGCCACCTGGAGCGGGCACGGCCGCCTGGGCAGCGCGGAGTCCTGCTGCGGAACGACCCGCCCGGCATGCGGCCGCCCTGTCCCGGCGGCAGAGGGCCTTGGTCAGGAGAGGCCCGTCAGGGCGTGGATGAGCCGTTCCACCCGGTCCTGAGGGTGTGGCGCGTCGGGGCGGTCCGTCATCAGCAGGTGGTGCAATGTACCCACCAGCGCCAGCGCGACCGACCCGGCGTCCAACTCCTCGGCCACGCGGCCCCGGTGCTGTTCGGCGCCGAGGTAGGTCTCGATCGATGCCTGAATGGCGTCGAAGCCGGGCGCGCCGGCAGCCCAGGCCTCACGTACGCGCAGGGCCGCTGCCGGCCGGGTCACCGCCAGCCCGACGACTCCGGGATCCAGACTCAGTACTGCCGAAGCCAGGTCCACCAGGTTGCCGGTGACGGAGCCGCTGCCGGCCTGTTCGGGAAGGCGGGCGGCGAGCGCGGCGGTGCGGGTGAAGCGGTCCAGGACCAGTTCGGCGACGAACTCGTCCAGCCCGGCGAAGTGCGTGTGAAGTACCCCTTGGCACAGCCGGCTTCGGTCGTGACCGCCCGGCTGGTCAGGGCAGCGGCCCCTTCTCGGGCCAGGACCCGCTCGGCCGCCTCGAAGAGCCGCTCGCGCAGGTCGGGGATGGCCACTCCGCGTGGTGACAACAAGTCCTCCCGGACAAGAAGACATTGTAAGTATGGGCACCCGCCCATACTGTTTGGGCGTGCGCCCATTCTAGGGCGGGCCATCGCTTGGCAACACCCGTCCACCGGAGGTTCCATTCATGCACCCCATCGCCAACACCGCGCAGGAACAAGCCTGGAACGGCTATGAGGGCGCCCACTGGGCAGCCCACCAGGACCGTTGGGACGCCGTGAACGCAGGCTTCAACCAGCCCCTGCTCGACGCCGCGGCCATCACGCCCGGCGACCAGGTCCTCGACATCGGCTGCGGCGCGGGAGCCACCACCCGGCTCGCCGCTCGCGCCGCCGCCCCGCACGGCAGTGCCCTGGGATTGGATCTGTCCGGCCCCATGCTCCAGCGCGCCCGAGCCTGTGCCGAGGATGCAGACCTCGGCAACGTCCGCTTCGAGCAGGGCGACGCCCAGGTCCATCCACTCCCCCGCGGCATCTTCGACGTCGCCGTCAGCCGCTTCGGCATCATGTTCTTCAGCGACCCCGCTGCCGCCTTCGCTAACATCGTCGCCGCATTGCGCCCGGGCGGCCGCGCCGCCCTGCTCTGCGCCGCCGAACCCGAGGGCAACCAGTGGCTGACCGCCCTGACCACGCTCGAAGACCTGCTGCCGCTGGGCGGCTTCGGCAAGCCCGGCCCCGGCATGTTCTCCCTGGCCGCGCCCGGCGCGGCAGCCGCACTGTTGAGCCAGGCGGGGCTGCGGAACGTACGCACCGAACACGTCGAGGCCTACGGCACCTGGGGACACGACGCGGCAGAAGCCGCCGACTTTCTCCTGAACTCCGGGCCTGCTCGCCACCTGCTCACCGGGGCCGCGCCCGGCGCCGCCACCCACGCCCTGGCCCGCCTCACCGACGCCCTCCGCCCCACGAGGGCGACGCCGGGCTGCGGCTGCGCAGCACCGGCTGGCTGATCACCGCCACCACACCCGACGTCTGACCTTTACGCGCCCCTCCACCTGCACACCGCGCAGGTCGAGAAACGGTGTGTCTGCCTGTCGAACGCGTGATTGGAGGTCTTCCAGTACTTCATCGATCATGTCGAGAGAACGGGCGAACTCCAGGGCCGCAACTGTGTCGTTGGGCGGCAGGGCCCCGGCGTCGACGGTGACGGGAGGCCGCACGACGGTGAGTTCGGTGCGGGTCCCGCCACCGGTCGTCATGCGGTCCGCGGGGACAGTCCAGAATCCGGTGCCAGTCATGGGCGTCACCGTAGTGGCATCCGCTCCGCCCACGCGCAGATGCCCGGGCCCGCCTGTGGTCATCGCGTTCGTTCGACGCAGGGGGCGGGGCCGGGATCACCCATCGCGGTATGTCATGCGTGCGCGGCGATGACGTCCTGGTCCGTGCCGGCGCCGGCGCAACGGGCGGCCGGCGCCGGCACGGGGAGGGTGTCATGGCGGTGGCCGCTGCTCCGGGACGAGCGGGGGCCACCGCCGGCGGGCGCGCAGGGCGCGGCCTGGATGGGTACGGCCCCGGTGAGGGGGCGTGTGGGGTCAGAAGTTGGAGAAGACGTCCGCCAGCACTTTGTTGATGGTTCGGGGGTCGTGGGCGTCGTAGTCGCGGGCGTGTGTCCTGTCGGCGATGTCTTCCAGAGGGGTGGTGGTCTTGCCGGTTGCGGAGCTCGGGTCGGCGCCGGTTGTGGGCTTCTGGTCGGCGCTGGAGCTGTAGGCGATGGTGAAGACGCGGACCGCGGGTTGGTCGGGGTCGCCGATGCGGCTGAGGAGGTCCTCGAGCGCCGGGGTGTCGAGGCGGGCTCGTTGCGGCCGTCCGTCAGGACGACGACGGCGTTGATGGCGTCGGGATCGTAGTGGCGGCGGAGTTCTTCGACGGCCTTGTCGATGACGTCGTTGAGGGCGGTCGCGCCCTGCGGTTTGAGGTGCTGGACGCTGGCGTCGAGGTCGTCCCGGTGGGTGCGGCCGGCCTCGGTCGTGGCTCCCATGGGGGCCAGCGGCTGGTCGACCTTGTGGCTGTTGGCAAAGCTCCACAGGCCCACTTTGTCCTGGTCGGTGAATCCGTCCAGGAGGGGCCGCGCGCGGCCTTGACGTAGTCGAGCTTGCTCCGCTCCGTGGGCAGGCGGTCCTTCTTGTCGATGCCTTCGTCCATGGATCCGGAGGTGTCCATCAGGATGAGGACGTTGGCGGGCTTGCGCAGTTGCCGCCAGGCGACGAGCAGTTTGTCCAGGACATCGGCGCTCGGGGTGTCCAGCCGCGGCGGCGCCGCGTCGGGCAGGGCTCCGTTGCCGCGAGTGATCTGGGCGGTGGCCTTGGCGGGGTCGGTGCGAAATCCCAGTCCGGCGAAGCGACTTACGGCGTGGTCGCCGGCCAGGTACTTCCGGAAGTCGTCCGCGACGGCCTGCTGCGCCGGGCGCAGCCCGTTGAGCGGGATGTAGGGGTGATCGCTGTACAGGGTGCCGTCGTCGGGATAGAAGGCGACGAGCTTGGTCTTCGGCGGCTTCTGTCGGGCGCAGCCGTGTTCCTTGGATGCGCTGCCGCAGGGGTAGCCCTTGTTGTAGGCGATGACGGCGGTCTCTTCGACGGTGACGGCGGAGATGTAGGAGGTGCTCTGGTTGCCGTCGTCGGCGCGACGCAGGTTGGCCAGGAAGGTCAGGGTGGTGTCGCCGTAGTGGACCGCGGCCTTCTCGATGTCCTGGACGCGCTTGCGGTTGTCCGCGTCCTGCAGGTCTTCGGGTGCCAGTTCACCGGAGGTCCCGGTCTTGGTGTAGAACGCGGCGATCGTGGCGTTCAGGCCCGAGGTGGAGTACTCGGGGTTGGTCTTGCCGAGCTTGAAGGTGCCCCACTCCGGGTGGCCGTGGTCCTTCCAGAAGTGCGGCTGGCCGGCGAGCGAGGCCAGGTTCTTCCAGCCGATCTGCTTCTTGGGCCAGCCCAGCGCCTTGGCCATCGGTTCGGGCATGGCGATCGTCAGCGGGCTGGTGACCACGGAGGGTCCAGCCTCCTCGGGCAGGTGGTCGAGCGCCGCACCGTGGGCGCGTTGCCGGGCGATCGGCAGCCAGATCCTCGAGGCCGGGGACCATACGTCGGGCCGCGGGCCGTCGCTCTTGTCCCATCCCCGGGCCAGTGCCTGCATGGCAATGCCCGAGTCGATGCTGTCCACCACGATCCCCACGCACTGACCATGGCTGGAACGCGTGCCGAAGTCATGCGCGAGATCGCCCAGGACCCGGGACTTGTCGGTCGAAGAGGCGATCCGCAGCGTCTCCGTGACGTGGCCGCAGGACGACCCCGCTCCTCCCACCAGTTTCACCAGCCCCGCCGTGGCCACGACGACCGCGACCAGACCCACCGCGAGCCACACCGACCGCCGCGGCCGCCGCCCCAGGACTTCCTGCCGCTGCCGCTCTGTCTCTGGGCGCGGAGCACCCTGCTGGTCAAGCTCCGGGCGTGGGGCGTCCTGCGGTTCTGCCGCGAACACCGGCTCGGGCTGCGAGACCTTCCAGGAAGCGGCCAGTTCCTGCGCCGTCCCCAGTTCTCCGGTGGCGATCCCGTGTGCGTGGCACGTACTGATCAGGGCTGCGGCGAACTCTGCCGACGCACCATCCGGTCCCTGTGACCGCAACTCCTGCTCGCAGGCCTGGGCCTGATACCGCAGGCCCACCCAGGGCCCTGTGTCGGTCACCCCGGCAGCCGAGACGAACTTCTGCACGACGTCCGTGTCCGGCAGTTTCCTGCCATCCGTCACCCTGGACAACGCCGAGGGGCTGTACTGCGTGGCCTCAGCCATCTCCTTCAGCGTCCGCCCCTGCCCGGGGCGGGACCGCAGGCTCCTCAACGCCCAGGCGAAAGCCGCCACCGGGCTGGTACGAGGATCAAGCGGACGACCTGGCTGCCCCGGTCGCGGGCTCCAGCCGGGGCGCCTTCTGCTCCAACCCGGCGTCTCGTCATTCACCGCTGCTCACGCCCTCGCCCAGAGCGCCGAACAGGTTCCGTGCGGCCTGGGCCGCGGCCAGAGCGCCGCCCGCCATGCACGTCAACGCGTTCCGCGGGTCGGAGCCGGCCGCCAGTACCACCATCATCAGCACCACCTGGACCACGACGAGGACGCCCACGCGGCAGGCCGGCCCCGGCGGCACCTCCGTCTGTAACTGCTTCTTACGGCTCACTGAGTCCCCTCCTGATGCGGTGGTCCTGACACCCACCCGGGCCGAACGCGGTGGCCGGAGCTGCAACTCCGGCCACCGGGGCCCGGCGGGCTGGCTACAGCTTCCGCCCACCGACAGCGCGAAGAACAGAGTTAACGGAACATCAGCAATCCCTCGGGCGATGTCAGCAAAAACGCTCACTTCGCCAGCCGGCCGCCCTGTCGGACCCGCCGCCACCCACGCCCCGGGTCACCCCCTTCCCGGCCGCAGCGGACACGAGCACCCCTCACCCGGTGCTCCGCCCTGAACGGCAGGTCGCCCAAGGCCGACGATGTCGCCTGGGACCGGTTCAATGGCAGCACGCATACCGTGAGCCCGGCCGAGGCCGAGCAGATCGACGCCGCGAGCGGGGCGTCATGGCACTCATGGGGTGGTTCCCGGGGACTTTTCGCTCATGGGTCTCGCTCGCGCCTGGGAGCAGCGGAACGGCTTCGCGCGTGGCGCCCTGCCGGGGCTGCTCACCGCTTGATCCACGGGGCCGGCAGCGGTCGCCCTGCGGCGGATGGGCAACCGTTCGCGATCGGCAGGAGTCTAGCGAGCGGGGACTGTTCCCTCGCAGACACAGTCCGCTCACTCGCGGTCCGTTCACTCGCGCCCCCAGCAAAGGATTTCTCCGTGCCGACACCCTCACCAGCCCCTCGCTCTTTCCGGTCCTCTGTCGCCGCCCTCGGCGCAGCAGGTCTTGTGGCACTGGCCGGCGCACCCGCGGCCTACGGCGACGAGACCATCCCCGACCTGGTCGTCGGGGGCGTCGCGCCGGTCAGCGGGCTGAGGCCGGGAGACGGCATCGACGTTCGGGCCACTGTTGCGAACAAGGGCACGGTGGCGGCCGAGAAGGTGTGGGTGGCCTACTCCGTCACCCGAGGACTCGACTTCGCCGAGGTGCCCTCCAACTGCCAGGTGCAGCACGTGCGGCCCTACGACGAGATGCCCGAGCGGTGGACCGCGGTGTGCGCGTTCGACCAGGCGGTGGAGCCCGGCGCCGTCTACACGACCGACGGGCCCCTGCGCGTCACGGCTCTGGACCGCGCGCTCAACGACGAACTGCGCCTGCGTGTCGAGAGTGGCGATCCGGGAGCTGATGACAACGGCAGTGACCCGGTGGCGGGAACCGCACCGCCGGTGAAGCTCGTCGCGGCGGACGCCGGGGGCGTGGGGTCGGCGCGCATCGTCGACGTGCCCGTCACCACCGTGAACACGGCCGACTACCAGGTGACGGGTGCCGCACTCAGGGGAGCGTCGGGGACACGGTCACGATGAAGGTGAAGTTCACCAACGCCGGACCCGCCTGGGTGTGGCCCCGGGAAGGGGACAAGGCCGTCCGCGTGATGGTCACTCCCCGCCCGGAACGTCGGTCGTCAAGCGCGGCACCTTCTGCCGGGCCGAGGGCGGAGCGTACGTCTGCGGCATGCGGTCGCTCTACGAAGGCAGCGGGGAGACCTACACCTTCGACCTGCGCATCGACAAGCGGGTGCCCGGCGCCAAGGGGTCCATAGCCCTGAGCACCGAAGCCCGGCCGTTCGATCCCGACAAGGCCGACGACCAGGCCGACATCACCCTGGACGTCGTGGGCGGTGGCTCCTCCGGGTCGGCGGGTGGCTCGGACGGGTCGGGTGGCTCCGACGGATCGGGGGCGGCTCGACCAGCGGCACGAACGGATCGACCGGCGGAACGGGCGGCTCGACGGGCACCTCGACCAGCGGCTCGGACGGCGGATCGTCCTCCACGGTCACCGGCGGGACGGCGAGTGGCGGGACGACGAGTGGTGGCAACCTCGCGGAGACCGGATCCTCGGCGCTGCCGGCCGCCGGCGTGGCTGCTGCGGCGGTAGCGATGGGCGCCGGCGTGCTGCTCGTCCAGCGCCGTCGCCGCGCGCAGCGGCCCGACTGACCTCCTGCCGCTCTGTCCGTTCGCGCCTGGTCCGGTCCGGGGGCGATGGCCGGGCGTCGTCACCCCCGTGCGTTGCGTATCGTGCTCGGCGCGCCGGGCGGACCGGTTGCGCAGCCGTGTGCACACCGGTCAGGTGATCGGCTGCGTGGTTCCGTCAGGCAGGGTGCAGTAGTAGCCGGCGTAGGGGCGTGCGGTGATCTGTCCGCCGGCGGCTGTGCACTCGTCGCTGGTGATGTTCAAAGACGAGGCGGCCTCGGCGCTGACGGCGCCGAGGCCGCTCAGGCCGGCGAGGGCCGCCGCGGCCAGGGCGAGGCTCAGGATCCTTCGGATGCGCATGACTTGCTCCTCCTGCCAGGTGCCTTGGTCCGTCAGGCGTCCGGGAACGGCTCGTCCCGAAGTGACGGAGCGGGGTGACGTCGCTGTCCTCGGTGTCGAGGCAAACCCGTGGGCCGTGTTGTGTCCGGGCGGGCCGGAGCAGCGAGTCCTCTAACGCGGTTCGTGGGCCGCCGCCCGGCAGGCACCGTTCGCGGCGCCGCCCGCGACTCCGGCCTCGGTCAGCCCGGTCACACAGCTCTGCAGGTCTCCGACCACGCCACGGCTGCAGGCCGCCGTGACGGAGTCGGAGGCGGTGGCACCGGCCTGTGCGGCCATCTGTGCGCAGGCGGGATGTCCGCCCGGACCGCGGGGGCGGCGAGGACCGCACCGCCGAGGGTGAGGGCCAGCGCCGTGAGGACACCGGCTGTACGGGTCGGGCTGCGCATGGGAACCACCAGCTCTCCAGGACGTTCGCTCGGGACGGAGACAGAGCTCGACGCTCACACCACCCGTGAGTCGGTCGCACGGTCCCGAAGCCGGCCGGCCGGGGCCGCGCGGTCACACCGTCCGGCGACGCCCGGTGAGTGCGTGTGTCCGCCGGCCTGCGGGGTCACCGGCCGACCGCACGTTCTGCGTCGCCGCCCTTGAGCCCCATCAGGACATCGTCTCGGGAACGTCGTCACCGGGCCGCAGAGGGCGGCCCGGGACCGGATCAGGCGTACACGGACCTCCACTCGCGGGCCTCTCAACCAGCGTCGCATCCTCTCCCCCGCCCGTCCTGTGCAGCGGCAGACCCGTCGGGGGTGTGGCCCGGAACCAGCAAGGTGCGGCAGGAGCCCGGGCGCGCGGCGAGAACCCAGTCCAGCGATTTCCGGCATCGCGGCCCGCTGGTGGGTGTGAACGGCGGCGGCGTGCTGTGCGGCGGGTGCCGTGCCCGGGCGGCTCCCTGGCAGGGGCCGCTCAGGTGTGCGCGAGTACGACCACAGGCGTCGGAGGTGCCCCGGCGCTTCAGGGAAGCTGCGGGCGGAGCAGCCGGTGCCGGCGGCCGTGTGTCAGCTGTGGGCCTCAGGAGGGCCGGGATCGCAGGCGGCGCACCATGCGGGCGTCCTCGAAGCCCACCTGGCGGGCCGCGGACTCGACGGTGGCGCCTTGGCTGATCAGGTGTTCGGCCCGCTCCAGGCGCAGGGTCTGCTGGTAGCGCAGCGGGGTGAGGCCGTCGGTGGCCCGGGAGAACTGGCGGGTGAGTGTGCGGGCGCTGACGCCGGCGTGGGCGGCCAGGCGGGTGAGGGGCAGCGGCTCGGCGTAGTGGGTGTCGATCAGGTCCTGGACGCGGTGCACGCAGTCGTCGACGTGGCTGCGGTGGCGGAGCATGGCGCTGGCTTGGGGTTCGTTGCCGTTGCGGCGTGTGTAGATCACCATTTCGCGTGCCACCCGGGCGGCGAGGGCGGGGCCGTGGCGTGCGGCCAGCAGGTGCAGGGCCAGGTCGATGCCGCTGGCGATGCCGGCGGAGGTGACGATCCGGTCGTCGGTGGAGAACAGGACGTCGCGGACCACCGTCGCTCGTGGGTGGCGGGCGGCGAGTTCGTCCTGGAGCTGGTGGTGTGTGGTGCAGCGGCGGCCGTCGAGGAGGCCGGCCTGTCCCAGGGCGTCGGCTCCGGCGCAGACGCTGGCGACGGTGCCGCCGGCGGCGTGGTGTGCGCGCAGCCGTCCGGCGGTGCGGGGGCTGATGAGGGGGCCGCCCCTGAGGGTGGGTGCGCTCCATCCGGGGACCACGACGAGGTCGTCCGGGCCGAGGTCGGGCCAGGTGGTGCGGGCGGTCAGCGGCAGGCCCTGGGCGCTGCGTATCTGGGGTTCCTCGGCGACGTAGTCGAGGTCGTACGGCTGCCCGAAGGCCACTGCGGTGGAGAAGACCTGGGCCGGGCCGGCCAGGTCGAGCAGGTGGACTGCGGGCAGCAGGACGAAGACGACACGGCTCATACCGGTGATGCTGCCAGCTCGTCCACCGTGGCGATCCGCGCGAAGCGGTCGCGCAGGACGGCCAGGGTGCGTTCGGTGATCGCCTCGGCGCTGAGGTCGCCGATGGGGTTGGTCGTGGTCGCATCGGCGACGAACACGACCTCGTATCCCAGGTCGCTGCCGATCCGGGCGGTGGTCTCGACACACTGCTCGGTGCGGATGCCGCAGACCCACAGCTCGCCGACCCCGGCCTCGGTGAGCCGCTGCTGCAGGTTGGTGGTGGTGAACGCGTTGTGCGAGGTCTTGTACAGCACCGGTTCCCCGGGCAGCGGCTGCTCCAGTTCCTTCAGCAGCCGGACGTGCCCCGTCTCCGGGTCGAACACGTCACCGCTGCCGGGCTCGGTGTGCAGCACCCAGACCAGCAGATCGTTGTTGTTCCGCGCGATGCGCACCAGCCGGTTCACCGGCTCGGCGATGTCGGGGTTGGCGATCTGCTCCCACAGGGGCGGGCGCGGAAGGATTCCTGGACATCGATCACGATCAGGGCTCGTCTCATGTCCACCAGTCTGGCCTGGGCGTACTCGGGGCCGACAGGCATGATCGGGGCCGAGACCGGAACGATCCGGTCACCTGCCAAAAAAGGGGGGTCGCTGAAGAGCGGCTCGCCTTCCGTAGCCGACGGCTCCGGTCTCACGCGTGTGCCTGCCCGGTCCCGGTGCCGGGCTCGTGGGTGGCGCGGCCGGTACCGGTGTGGCCCGCGGCCATGGGCCGGCTCCCTGGGGTGGCCCCGTCACCGGCCGGTGCTGTCAGAGGGCTCGCTGGGCACCGTAGTAGCCGTGGCGCATCCGGAACCTCATGGGGCCGGTACCGTCCGCTTGGATGTGCTCGATCAGTCTGGATCTCAGCGGCTCGGGCACGTCCTTGCCGTGTGCTGTGGTCCACTCCAGGGAGCCGAAGAGCTGGGCGGCGCCGTCGAGTTGGGTGGGTCCGGGTGCGCCGGTGGTGAGGGCTGTGAGGATGCGTTCGGCGGGTTCGGCGAGGAGTTGCCGCTGCACGGCCAGGTCGTACCACTTCAGGCCGCCGGTGGGCTCCCTGGCGGGTGTCCCGGCCCAGGCCAGCAGGACACGCGCCCGCTCGATCCCGTCGGGATAGCGATGTCGGGTGAGGGTGGTGAGCCGGGCTTCGGCGTCCCGCACGTGCCGTGACCAGGCTTCGCGGTCGCGGCCGGGCGGGTGGGCGAGGGTGGCGGCCGCGTCGGACAGCCCGGCCGGCGCGGCATGGATCCAGCGCATCCGGCGTCGCTCGTCCTCGGCCTGTTGCACGGCCAGTTCCGCCTGGACCTCACGTGATCGGGTCAGGCCTCGCTGCGCCAGCCATGCGGTGAGCGCCGGACCGTCGCGCAGGTCGGCGTCGCACTGACCGATCCCCCGCAGACCGGATTGGTGGTGAAGCGTCCAGCAGGCGATCGCTGCGCCGGTGGAGTCGTACACCGTGATCGTCGGCCAGCCCCTGCACCGGCACCGGTCGCCGGTGCCCCCGTCCACGATGGCCAGCATGGAGGCCAGGTCGGCGATCTCGCCGCCGGTCAGCACGATCCGCGCCAGGTCGGCGGAGCCGATGTCGTCCGGTGATCCCTCGACGATCACGACGTGCCCGGCGCGGTTCAGCACTTCCCGCAGCCGCGCTGTTGTCGGCGCGTCCTCGGCCGTGTCCGCATGCCCTTCGGAGACCACGCTCGCGAGGATAGCGGGCGGCTTGGCCGGCTCGCGGGTGCGGCGGGTCTGCCTACGCGAGGAGGGGCGCGGTTCGCTCAAGGGCAGTCGGTGCAGGCTCAGCTGGTTCGTCGCGGCGGCCGTGGCAGTTGCTCAGTGCGCGCGTCGGCTCAGAGGTCCGGGCCGGGCAGGTCGTCACGGTGCACGTCGGAGGGGTCCGCATTCTCGAGGTCTACGTCCGGGTTCGCCTCGTCGTCGGGGTGCCAGGTGCCCCAGCGCCGGTGCCTGGGGGCGTGTCGTCATCGAACTCGTCAAGGTCGCGCCAGGATGCCGCACGTCCGTCGCCTACCTCCACGCTCGCGTCACGCAACGGTGCGTCAGGCGCGTCGAGCCGGCGGTCGAGAAGGACAGCAGTCCGGCGGCCGCGTCCCCTGCCAGGCCCCACAGCGCTGCGTCCCACAACGTCATGTTCAGCACGTTAGGACACTGAACGGGGCCACCTATACGGTGCGTTGCGCATCCTGACGCGTGGCTGGAGCGAGCACCACCACAAGGTCTTCCTCTGGCCGGCAGCGAGGCGAGGGGCCGGGTGATCCCGGCTTGAATCTTCATCCCCGGGTCCGTGCGACGGGGTCAGCGCTGTGTCCGGTCAGTCGCCTTCCGGGGTAGTGCCGTCGGCCCGGCCTGGCGACCATGGCGGTCGCCGTCGGCGCCGTGCCTCTGCTGCCCCAGTGCTTCGGCGTGCTGCCCCGGTGCCGCGGCCGCGGCCAGGGCCGCGTCCTGGGGCGGGCGGCGCCGCACCGGGGATACCGGTGCCGCCTGCCGGCTCCCGGAGACCGTGGTGGGCGAAGCGTCCGGCCGCCTGTCACGGTCGCTCTGAGCTCAAGGCGGGGCCGGGCCGGGGCGGCCGACCTGCCGAAGCCGGGTCCCGGGGCAGCCTCGGATCGGGGGCCGGCCACCAGGCGCCCGGTGGCCTACGCCCGGTGCGAAGCGGCGAGGCGCTCGGCCAGAAAAACGCGCTCGGCGTCGTTCCCGGTCAGCTCCAGCGCCTGGTGGTAGGCGAGCGAAGCCTCCTGCGGGCGGCCGAGGCGATGCAGCAGGTCCGCCTTGATCGCCGGCAGGTACGGGTATCGGGCGAGTCGGTCGTCCTTCTCCAACTCCGTTATGTCTTCCAGCGCTTGTGCGGGACCGGAGACCATCGAGACCGCCACCGCACGGTTCAGCGCCACCACCGGTGAGGGCCACACCGACAACAGCTCGTCGTAGAGGGTGACGATCTGGGGCCAGTCCGTCCGGTCGTAGGACGGCGCCTTGGCGTAGAGCGAGGCGATCGCCGCCTGCAGGACGTAGCGATTCGGTCGTCCGCCGCGCAGCGCGTCCACGATCAGGTCGTGCGCCTCGGCCATCGCCGCACGGTCCCACAGCGATCGGTCCTGGTCCTCCAGGCGCAGCAGGCGACCGTCGGCGTCGGCCCGGGTGGCGCGCCGGGCGTCGGTGACCAGCAGCAGGGCGAGCAGCCCCGCGCCTCCGGCTCGTCGGGCATCAGCTCCCGCAGCATCCGGGCGAGCCGAAGCGATTGATCCACCAGGTCGTTGCGTACCAGGGCAGGGCCGGACGGTGCGGTGTGCCCGGTGGTGAACAGCAGATGGATCACGCCGAGCACCGCGCGCAGCCGGTCCGGGAGTTCGGCCGCTTGCGGCAGCCGAAAGGGGATCCGCGCGGAGACGATCTTCTTCTTCGCCCGGGTCATCCGGGCGGCCATCGTCGGCTCCGACACCAGCAGCGTCCGGGCGATGTCGGCGGTCCTCACCCCGCACACCAGCCGCAGGGTGAGTGCCAGTTGCGCCTGTTGCGCCAACGCCGGATGGCAGCACATGAAGATCAGTCGCAGTCGCTCGTCCGGTACTACGTCCTCCGGCTCGACGGCGGCCGGTTCGTCGGCGGCCGGCTCGACGGCGGCCGGTTCGTCGGCGGTCGCCTCGTCGGTGGTCGCCTCGTCCTGTGTCTCCTCGTCCTGTGTCTCCTCGGGCTCTGCCAGCAGCGGGAGTTTCGAGCGGATCGTCTGCTCGCGCCGCAGCGCGTCCATGGCGCGGCGCTTGGCCGTGGTGGTGAGCCATGCCTCCGGGGTGTTTGGGATCCCGTCGCGGGGCCAGCTCGCAAGGGCCGTGGCATACGCCTCCTGCACGCATTCCTCGGCCAGATCCAGGTCGCGCGCGACGCGCGCCGTCGCGGCGAGCACCAGGGCCCATCCACGGCGGTGCGCGTCCGCGACCGCCGTCTCGACGTCTGCCGGGGAGGTCATGCCGTGGCGGGCCGGGTGGCGATGAAGCCGCCCTCGACGGGCCGGACCTCGACCCCGCCGCCCTGTTGGGTGGCGGGATTGGCGCGAGCGATCCGCAAAGCGGCGTCCAGGTCGGGCGCCTCGATGACGGCGAAGCCGGCGATGACCTCCTTGGCCTCGATGAACGGGCCGTCCGTCACCACGTCGCCGCGGATCGAGGTCGCCGTGTCGGCGGCGGGCTGCAGCGCGAATGCCGCGACCAGGGCGCCGGAGTCCACCATGTCCTGGAAGTGGCGGTCGTGGGCCTCCCGTGCACCGGGGAGGACCTCGGTCTCGTCGGCGTGTGCCGTCGCGTAGATGAGGATCGCGTACTGAGCCATGGCGGCCGTCCTTCCAGGTACGTGTTGTTGCCTGACACTCTTACGTCGATCGGCCGGCCCGGTTTCGACAGCCCTCCGCGGAATTTCTTCGGCCGGCGCGCCGCGATGCGGCGATCGCCCCAGGCGGCCAGGCGGCCAGGCGGCCAGGCGGCCAGGCGGACGCGGGTGTCCGGCAAGTGGAGCTGCACGCCGGTCCGTTGCCGATCTTGTCGACCGGTCCTGCGTCGCCGCTCGCGGAGCCGGTCTCACGAGACGGCCGAGCGGGGGCAGAGGCTTGTGGATCGGGCCGCGTGCCCTCGACTCCGGGCCCCGCCGTTCGAAGAGGCGGCGTTCGGCCGGTTGCCGGCGGGCGCACATATCAGTGGACGCTGCGCCACGGTCTTGGCCGGAGCCAGAGCGTGGTGGACAGCGGCCGGGCATGCCGCGAGACCCTCCTGCTGTACTCGCAGCCCGCCGGCACGGGTACGCACGGGGCGTCGTCATTTCCCCGCGACGGCCGGCTGGGGTCACCGCGTGGTGAAGGCGCCGCCGTTGACGTGGAGGGTCTGGCCGGTGATGTGACGGGCTCCTGGGGAGGCGAGGAAGTAGGCCGTCTGGGCGATGTCGTCGACCGTGCCGGGTCGCTTGTTGTGGGTCTCCTCCACCAGGGCGCGGTGGCGTTCGTCGCTGAGCTGGCCGTGGAAGAAGTTGGTCTCGGCGATGTAGCCCGCGGAGATGACGTTGCAGGTGACACGCTGGGGAGCGAGTTCGGCGGACAGTGAGGCGTTCCATGCGGCCAGGGCGGCTTTGGCCGCTCCGTAGGACCCGCCTCGGCGTTCGGCACCGATCGAGCCGATGCTGATGACGGAGCTGCCGCTGGTGAGTTTGTCCTGGACCGAGGTCGTGGTCAGCACCGCGGTGAGGAGGTTCTGCGCGAGGTTGGCGTGCCACTGGGCGAGCAGCACCTCCAGTGCCGGTGCTTCGCCGGAGGCCGTCCGAGGCAGGCCGCCGGCGGCGTTGACGAGCACGTCCAGCTCGTCGAGCCGGGCGGCGCACGCCTCGGCCTGCCCGGGGTCGGACGCGTCGCAGACGACGCCGTGCACGCCCAGTTCCTTGGCGGTCTGTTCGACGGTGTCGGGGGTGCGGCCGGTGATGAAGACCTCTGCCCGGTCGGCGGCGAACCTTTGGGCGATGGCACGGCCGATGCCGCTGGTGCCTCCGGTGATGAGCACGGTGCGGGTCACGGATCCTCCTGCTCACTGCTACGTTTAGATCTAAACATAGCTGACGACGACAGGGGATCGCACCGTGTCCGACGCCGCCACCACATCGGGGGACCCCGCGCCCGTCCACTCCTGCGCCGCCGAGATCGCCGCGGCCTGGCGGCGGGAGAGACCGGGCACCCCGACCGAATCGATCGAGATCGTCACCCCCGTCTGGCAGCTGGCCAAGCTCTTCGCCGACGACCGCAACCGCGCGCTGCGGGAGGCGGGCATCGACGCGGCCACCCTCGACCTGCTGTCCGTCATCCGCCGCTCCGGGCCGCCCTACACCCTCAGCACCCGCGAGATCGCCGCGAGGACGCTGGTGACCGCGGGCGCGATCTCCCAACGCGTCGCCCGAGCCGAACGCGACGGCCTCGTCCAGCGGGCACCGGGGACCACCGGCCGCCGAACCGTCCTGGTGAACCTCACGGCCGAAGGCCACGCACTCATCGAACGGTCCGTCGACGCCGTACTCGGCCGGGAGGCCACACTCGTCAGCTGCCTGTCGGCACGTGAACGCACCGCGTTCACCGAACTGCTGGACAAACTGATGACCGACGTCCGCCGCCGCACGGCCCCCGAGGAACGCTGAACCGGCCCGCCCGACGTCCACCCCGCTCCCCGGTGCGCCCGCCCGGCGGCCGAACGGTGACCTCCCTCCCGGACCGGCTCGTCGGCCGCCTGCCGTCCGGCCGGACACCAGGCCGGCTTCTGCTGTGGATCGAGGCCCGCCGGCTCCTGCCCCAACCTGTCGGCGTGGAGGAGGCAACGCTGCTCATTTCGGAGTGGCTCGGCGAGCAGGGTGTGGGAGCCATGATCCGCATCGACGCGGAACGTCTGCGAGAAGGGCGGCCCGCGTGGACCTTCGCCGCCGGCGGTGGCCCGTTGACCGGCGGCCTGAGAGCGACGGGGCCTCGGTCGCCGAGTGCATGGACACGGCCTTGCCGCGACTGCGCGAGGCCGGACCGACCGTCCCCTTCTGAGCGTGAACCACGTACCCCGGCCCCGAACCACGCCGGCGCTGAGCGCTCGTACCGGAACCCCGGTGACGCGGACGCGGACTCCACTCGCGGTGGCGCATCGCGGCGCAGGCGCCGTCGTCGTCGTCGCCGTCGTCGCCGTCGTCGCCGTCGTCGTCGTCGAGGACAGCGTGCCGCGGTCGATGCCGGCGCCGTCGACCGCGCCGTTTCGTGCCCGTCAGCGGGCGCACGGGGCGGCCGGGCCGACGCGCCCCTCCTCTGAGACTCCTCAAGTCGCTTGGCCTGCGGCGGACATGACCGTCAGGCTGATGCGCATGACGGGATTCATGGGACTGGGCAAGAAGAACGACGTCGTGCTGACGGTACGGGACGCGGACGTGGTCGCGGCGGCCCTGCGACAGGCGCTGGAAGAAGCCTCACCCCAGGAGCGCCCGGGTCTGGAACATGCCGCCGCTCTCGTGGAGGCCACCGCCGCCGCGACCGACAGCCGACTGCGGGCCCGCTGGGTCCGCTCGCGGCTGGCCGCCGTCGGCTTCACCGGCGACATCACCTCGGTCGCGGCGGTGAAGGCACTGCGCCAGGCGGAACCGGAACTGAGCCTGCTCGCGGCGGTGCGACTGCAGAAGGAGGCGGTGGCCCACCCGGAGTGAACCGGGGCCCCGCGGTTCGCCGACGGGGGCGCTGACGGCCGGTCCAGGAGCCGCCGGCAGCGGCAGGGCGCCTGGGTCCCGGGCTCTGCACACCGCTCTCGCCGCCGTCCTTCCTCACGAACACAGGGGGGCGGCGCCGGCCGCCCCGCTCGATGCCTCGGCCCGCCGGCCGTGGAACTTCGATGAGGGCCGGCACCGTTCGTGCTCGCTGATGCCGGACACCGGTGTCAGCACGCCCGGGGCCGCGACGACTACCCGGGGGCTCCCGCCGTGCCGTGCGGCGCCCCTGCGCGCAGGGGCGGGGCTGCGCACAGGCCACGGCACCCGGCAGGATCCATGCCATGGACTATCGACATGCCGTCGCGGCCGACGCCCCGGCGATGGCCGAGCTTCTCGCCGCCCATCACCATGACGCGCTCACCGAGCAGGAGCGTGCGCAGCAGGGCTTCGTGCAGGGCGGCTTCGACGCCGGCACCCTGCGCGCGATGGCCGAGGACGGGAGCCTGCTCGTCGCGGACGATGACGGGCACCTGGCCGGCCTGCTCGGGCTGGTCCCCCGGAGAACACACACGGTGCGCCCCCGCCGGTAAAGGCGCTGCTGGACGCGCAGGACTCACTCACCTGGCAGGGACGCCCGCTGCGTTCCACGTCCTTCCTGCTCTACGGACCCGTGGTGGTCGCCTCCGCCTACCGCGGGAAGGGAGTGGCGAGGGGACTGTTCACGGCGGCACTCCGGGCGGCCGCACCACGAGCCGAGGTGATGGTCGCCTTCATCGAACTGGCCAACACGGTGTCGTGGCACGTCCACGTGGACGGTTTCGGCATGGTCCCCCTGGGCGAGTTCACCCTGGGCGACCGTGCCTACGGCGTCGTCGGCGTATCCACCCGGCCGGCAGCAAGGGGCGGCGGCTGAACGATCCGACGGGCTGCGTCCGCCGCGTACACCTCGGCGGCGCGTCCGCATCCTGGAGCCGCCGGACGACGCCCGGCGGGCGGTCGTCGACGCAAATCCGGCCCTGGCCGATCCTCACAGGGGCTGGTCTGTTCGCCGTGTGGTGCGAAGGGGCTGCGCCGCTGGTACCGGGGGCGCCCGGTCAGCCGTCGAGCGCGGCGGACGGCGCGTTCCCGTCCTGGGCTTGCCGGGCGCGCTTGGCGAGCACCGTGGCCAGGTCCTTGACCGCGTCCTCGTCGATGCCGGGCTTGTCCTTGTCCGCGGAATCCGCCAGCGTCCCCAGCAGCGTCGTGCCGACCCGGGTCTGGGTCACGGCGCCGGGCTCGCCGTGGAAACCGGAGGAACCGAACAAGGCGTCGCGCTCGTCACCGATCGGGCCGATCCCGAACGTCCTGGCCCTCTGTCCCGCCTTCTTGCCGTATTGACGTCCTCTTTCCCCTGAAGGGGGAGATTCCCGCCTACCGCGCCGTTGAAGGCTGCGGTGTCGGGTGGGTTCCTGCTTCGCTGCGCGGTGCCGGGAGGGGTCCCGGTCTTACCTGCGCTCCACAGGCTGTCACGGCCAGTCCGGCCGCCTTGGCGACGTTGACCGCCGCGTTGATGTCCCGGTCCAGGACGGCCCCGCATGCCCTGCACGTCCACACGCGGACGTGCAGGGGCTTGGGGCCGTCCTTGACGCCGCACCGCGAGCACACCTGGGAGGTCGGCTCGAACCGGCCGATCTTCACGAGGGTGCGCCCGTACCGGGCGGCCTTGTACTCCAGCATGGTCACGAACGCCGACCATCCGGCGTCGTGGACGGACTTGGCCAGGCGCGTGCGGGCGAGTCCCTTCACCGCCAGGTCCTCCACGGCGACCGCTTGGTTCTCGCGGATCAGCTTCGTGGAGAGCCGGTGGTGGAACTCGCGGCGCGCGTCCGCGACCCGCGCGTGCGCGCGGGCGACCTTGACCCTGGCCTTGTCCCGGTTGCTGGAGCCCTTGACCTTGCGGGACAGGTCCCGCTGCACCTTCTTCAGGCGCTTCTCGGCCCGGCGCAGGAAGCGCGGACTGTCGACCTTCCGGCCGTCGGAGAGGACCGCGAAGTGCCCGAGCCCCAAGTCGATGCCGACTTCTGGTGTCGCCTTTGGCAGCACCTCGCACGGGCCGGTCTCCACCACGAAGGATGCGAAGTACCGGCCCGCCGAGTCCTTGACCACCGTCACCGTGGACGGCGTCGAGGGCAGCGTCCGCGACCACTTCATCTTGAGGTCGCCGATCTTCGGCAGGCGCAGCTTCTGCCCGGGAGTGATCGACCAGCGGGCGTTCGCGGTGAACCGCACGGCCTGCCGGGTGTCCTTGCGGGACTTGTACCGGGGCGCGCCCATGCCCGGGCGCTTGCCCTTCAGGGCGTCGAAGAAGTTCCGGTACGCCGTATCCAGGTCCCTCAAGGACTGCTGCAGGACGACCGCCGACACCTCGCCGAGCCAAGTGCGTTCCGGGGTGTTCTTCGCCTGGGTGATGAGCTGCTTCGAAAGGTCCCCGGTCTTCGGGAACGGCAGCCCCTCGCTGCGGGCGGTCTCCCGAGCCCTGAGAGCGTCGTTGTAGACCACCCGCGCACACCCGAACGCCCTCGCCAACGCCATGCGCTGACCGGCACTCGGGTACAGACGGAAGCTGTACCGAAGCTGCACGCGGATCATGTTACGCAGTTGGTTTATGGGTAGGCCGTTGACGTGTGCCTGGCGTGGTTCGGCGATGACCGGGCGGCGCGGTGGCGGGAGGCTCAGCTGCGCTCCTGCACGAGCTTGACCCGGTGCCCTTCGGGGTCGCGCAGCCAGGCGAATCGAAGGCGGCCGTCCGGGGAGTCGGCGGGAGTCGTCAGCGGCTCGCCTCCCGCGTCGAGTGCCGCCCGGTCCAGGCTGTCGACGTCGTCGCACCACAGCACGATCTCGGTGTTCTCCCCGGGCGTCGTGGCGATACCGAACAGCTCCTCACCCACACGGGCCGAGGTGAACCCGATCCGCACCCCGGCGGCCTCCACTTCGACCTGGTGCGGCTCGCCGTCGGGTGGAAAGCGGAAACGCTCCGGCATCCCGAGGCGGCGGTAGAACGCCGCGCAGCGTTCGACGTCGTCGCACCACAGGTTCACCTGGACAGCGCCGAACTTCGCCATGCCCGCACGCTACTGCAGCGCCTGCACACTTCCCCCTCCCCCGACTCCCGGTCCCCTCTCCCCGCAGCCCTTCCGCCCAGTCCTCCGCGCACCGATCGGCCACACCCCGTGGAGCAGGCGCGTGAGAGCGTGCCGCTTCGCGAACGGCCTGGACGGCGGGGGCGACGTCAACGGGCCGCCGCCCGCGGTCAGGGCGCTGACCGCGGGCGGCTCGGATGTGGTGTGGACGCAGGACGTCAGTCGCAGTCCCAGTTGGAGCCGCGGTGGTGGTTGCCGTACCGGTACTGGCCCCAGTCCCAGCGGTCGTAGCGGCAGTGGTTGCGGTGATGCCAGCGGTCGAACCGGCCGTAGCGGTCGTAGCGGTCGTAGCGGTCGTCGTCGCAGCCCCGCCGCCAGTCGTCGAAGTGGCGGTAGCCGTAGGCGTGGTGGTTGCCCGGGTGGAACGAGGGCGCCACTGCCGTCGTGTGGACCGCCGCCGGGCCGCGGATGCCTCCATCGAGAGAGGCGCCATGACAGCGCCGGCCGCAAGAAGCGTGCCCGCTACTGCCTTAGCAATGGTCTTCACCTGATCTCCTTTCAAACACCAGGGCTGGTTTAGCTCTGGTGCTGATCGTGACGCTACACAAATGCCCCGTCGTTCATTGCGGATTGAGTTTCCATCAAATTTGTCGGCATGGCGGCGCGATATCGAAAAACAGCAGCTCAGTGGCGCTTCCGTGCCCTTGGACGGGAATCCGCGACCTGTTCGGTGATGGCGTCCGACCAGGTGAACTCCCGCATCAGGCAGACTGGTTCGCAGGGGTGCGACAGGTTGGGGCCGATGGATTGATACACCGTCAGGAATTGCCTCGGTTTTATCGGAGTCGTGTGATGAGAAAACGTGCGGCCGGTCTGCGGTGAAATCGGTGAGGCGGGGTTCTGGTACTGCCCTGACTTTCGTGGAGTGGATTTCTCGCCGAGAGAGGGCGGCCGGCTGCCCGCAGAGGGAAGGACACGCCGGGCCTGGCGTGTCGCCGTCGCCGCCGCACGGCGGCCCACGCGGGAGGAGGGCCGCGCCGCAGGGCCGCCGGAAGGCCCTGCGGCGCGGCGCGGCGTGGCGTGGCGTGGCGTCGGGCACAGGGGGTGACCGTCCGGGTCCGGTCGGGGGCAGGAGGGGGTACGCCGGTGGCGGTGGCGCCCTGAGCCGCGCCCTCGCACGGCGGGCCCGGCGGGTGCCGGCCTCACGCCCGTACGCCGTCGGCCTGCAGGAGCGGTGACCACAACGCGCAGTGGAGGGCGGGCGGTTGAGGCGCCGGGGCGAGGAATGGAACAGGCACACGCTTTTGAACGTATGTCGGATATAAGCGGTTTGCGTTGGCCGTTCCCCTTCCGCTACCGTCCACGCTCTCCGGACGAATCGTCCGGAGGCTCCGGACGGCGGGGTTGCGCATGGCCCTGCCGTCCGGAGTGACCGTTCCCGTACGGGATCCGTGCGACGCCATCGCGCCCGGCCTGCGGCTTCTGCAGTGGCCGGCAGACCTGTGGCCGGTGGCGCCGGCCGGGGGTGGAGTGCAGCCGGCGGCGGGCAGTTGGTCTGTCCGCCGCCGGCCCGGCTCCTGATTTCGCGTACATCCCTTCCTTCATTGAAAGGCTTCCTCATGAACAACGACCTGCTCGAGGCCGAGACCGCCGAACTGCTTCCCGGCCGCGAGGCGCTGGGCAAGTTCTCGTTCAGCTTCACGAAGATGACGACCGTCTCGAAGAAGATCGCGCACGTGGACGCCCACAACGAGTCGGCGGCGGTGAACCAGTACTCGCCGTTCGCGGTCGCCCAGTCCCAGGCCACCCAGGCCATCAGCGTCCGGCAGTAGCACGGCCCCTGACGCGGCCGCAGGGGCACGCCCGTAAAGGGCGTGTCCCTGCGGCGCGCGGAGCCGCGGGGACCGAGGCGCACGGCCTGCCGGGTGGTGGACACGGCCGGCAGCCGGTGCCGGCGCCGGACGGAGACTGCCTGCCGCCGGTGCCCGGGGGTCCCCGCGGCGCCCGCCCGTTGGGCGAAGGACGCACCCCGTGGGGTGCGTCGGTCTTCGCACGCCGGGCGGGCGCCGGGCCCGGCGGCGTCCCGGGGTCGGGCGCCCGGCAGACACCCCGCAGACGTCAGGCAGGCACCCAGCAGACGTCAGGCAGGCGCCCAGCAGGCGTCGGGCGGTGAACCGTTTCCCGGGGCAAGGTCCTTATCGCCCGTCCTTCGGTGGCGGCATGAAGAGGTGGGATCCAGATCCAGTGAGCAGTCCTCACCCCGCAGCGCTGCGCGCCCGCGCGGAGCAACTGGCCTCGGAGGGCCGGCCGGCGAAGGAAGTGGCGCGGCAACTGGGCGTCTCCGCGCAGACCGTGTACCGCTGGCGGCGCTCCGCTTCGTCGGGTGCGGACCTGGCACGGGCCCGCACCCGCATCGGCGAGCTGGAGAGGGAAGTGCTGTTGTGCCGCGAAGTCATCGCCACCTTGCGGCAGATGATGCCCCCAAAAGACGTTACGAGGTGATCCACGGCCTGGCGTCGCACGGTGTCACGGCGCGCCACCTCGCCGCGCTGCTGGGCGTCTCGGAGTCCGGGTACTACGCCTGGCGCGCCCGCACCCCCTTGCCCCGCGCGCTGCGCCGGGCGTGGCTGACCCGTCTGATCCTGGACATCCACCAGGAGTCCGGCTCCGTCTACGGGTACCGCAGGGTGATGCAGGAACTCGGCCGCCGCTACGGCATCGACGTCGGCCACACCACCGTGGAGGCCGTCATGAGGGGGGCCGGGATCCGCGGCCGGGCAGGAAGGCCGCACGAACAGGCCCCGCCCGAAGGCGCCGGTACGCCCGGCCGGCGCTGGGTTGTCGACGTGCTGGCCGTCACCACGGTGCAGGGCCCCGTGTACGCGGCCGTCGTCCTCGACACCGTCTCGCGCCGTCCGGTCGGCTGGAGCACCGCCGCGGCAGCCCACCGCACGCTCGTGCACCGCGCCCTGATGGCCGCCGTCACCCGCGCCGAGCACGCCGAACCCGCCGCCCGGGCGGGGGGTGAGAGTCTGCCGGGCTGCTCCTTCACCGAGCGGGCCGGCTCCTTGCAGTGCGCCCCCGTCCACGCGGCCGTCGGGGACTGGTACGACCACGCGGTCGTCGGCGCCTTCTGGGACGGCGTCCACCGCGACCTGCACGGCCCGTCGCCCTGGCCGGACCGGCAGTCGGCCGAGGGCCGGCTCGGCGAGATCTTCGACCGCTTCGCCGCTCGGGCCCCGGCCGCCCCGCCGGCGCCACCTCCCACCCCGTAAGGCGGATCCTTTGGAAACGACAGCATCCGGGACAGCCGCCGGCCGTCCCCGGCCCGACATCCACCCCGGGCAGGACACCTCCACCGCCCACGCCCACCGGCTGCGCCTGTACGGCGCGCTGGACCGGGTGTGTGTGCCCCTCGCCGCCGCCGACGTCCAGGCCGTGTTCAAACTGGCCGAACTCGACTGCGTCACCGTGCACGCCGTCATCGACTGGATCACCACGGCGCGCACGCTCGAACCACTCCCGCACCCGCACCCGCTGCCGCACCCGAGGTGACGGCCACCCGAGGCGACAGCTACCCGAGGTGACGGCACCCGGCGTGCGGCCGGGCGAGAAGCCCCTTCTCCTAGGGGGCGCCGTTCGCGTGCAGCAGCGACTCGACGAGGACGGCCACGTGCCGGCGGTCCGTCGGGCTCAGCTTGTGCACGCTCGCGATGAGGATCGCCACCTCCGGATCGGCGGCCTCGGGGGCGTCCTCGAGGTAGAGGTGGACGCCCGCGGCCTCGGCGGCGGCCCGCTGCACCGGCGCCACCGGGATGCCCAGTCCCTTGGCCAAGCCCTCCAGAGTGGTCTGCTGGGGCATCTGCGCCAGCCGCTCCGACGTCGCCAGATGGTGGACCGTCGAACGGGAGATGCCACCGCGGCGCGCTACATCGCTGTAGGACCAGCCGTACTGGTCCAACTTGTGCTTGATCATTTCCTGCAGTGTGTTGGGCACGCCGGTTCTTCCTGTGAAAGAGGGAGGGACCGCCTGTCGATGAGTCTAACGGCCCTACCGCCGGGGCGTTCCGCACCTTCTTCTCCCCCGGCGCCCTGCGCTACCCTGCCCGCCGACTTCACGTCATGATCGGCACCCGCGAACCGGGGCGCCGCGTCTCGCCGCCCGGGTCGGCCCGCGACGCGGCGAGACGCGGCAGCCGGTCCCTTCGTCGGCAGGTTCCGGGCTCGTCCCGTGCGTTGCCGATCAGTTCCGGCAGGCGGCGGCCGGCCGAAGCGATGCGGGCCGTCGCCCGCGGGGTGAGGGCATGGGACGATGACGGCCGTGTCAGGTCAGGTCTGGGTGTCGCTCATCTCGCTGGGCGGTGTCGTCCTCGGCGGTGCGTTGTCCTACCTCGTGCAGCACCGGACTCAGCTCTCGGCCGAACGCGCTGAACAGCGGCGGCAGCGGATCTCCTTGTCGAAAGGCCAGGCGCGCGGAACGGCTGGCGTTGCTGGAGCGGTTCATCGAAGTGGGGCCGAGGCCGAACGCTGCGCCTTCAGCCGGCCTTCCGAGTGGGACGACACCCACGACTGGTTCCGCACGACCCGGGACGTCATGAACCGGCTGTGGGTCGCGGAACGGCTCATCCGCATCCAGTTCCCCCTGACCGTGCACGACGCGGCCCGCGCGTACTTCCTCGACCTCAACCGGACGGTGTGGGAAGGCCTGCCCGACGGGGAGAGCGTGCGCGACTACCTGGAGGACAACCGGCTCGCGTTCCTGGACGCGGCCCGCGCCGTCATGGACTAGCGCACCGCCGGCCCCGGGGATCCTTCCGGGGCCCCGCTCGCGGTCAGGCCGGCAGGAAGCCCGGCCACCAGGGCGGGACGCCGTCCGGGCACGACGGGGCGGGATAGGAGTCCGGCATGCCGAGCCATGTGACCAGGAACCAGGCACACCCCAGGGCGAGGACCAGCCAGCCGGCCAGTGCCGTCCCGCGATGACGCCTGCCGAGGGTGCGGTGCAGCACCACCCACGAGGCGGCAGCGGCGATCCAGAGGAGAGGCGCAAGGAGCAGCAACGTCAGGCCATTGGCCGCCGGGCCGCTGCCGATGTCACAGGCAGCCCACGCCCTCCCGATCGCGGTGACGGTCACCACCGCGGTCAGCGCACCGAAGACCGCGCCCGAGCTGGCCCCTGCCCACCGGCGGCTCGGGGAACCCGACGGCTCAGCCCCACGATCGTCTCCCCCTCAACTCGCCGTAACGCGCCGTAACTCGCCGTAGGGGCGGACCGTATCAACATCAACGCCGCGCAGCTGGTTGGCAGTTGCTCCTCGGCTGCGGCAGCGTTGCTGTCGCGCCGTGACGCCGTGGCGTCGCTGGAGCCCTCGTCCGCCGGCGGGTCAGGCCATGGCGCCTTCGGCGGTCCGGCGACGACGGGCTGCGTCGCACCGCGGCCTCGCTGCCCCTGCCCGGGGGGCGGGGGTGCGGTGGGGCGGTGGGGGCGGGGGGGGCTGGCGCGTCCGTGCCGGAAGAGGGGCGGGGCCGGGGCTTCCCGGGTCCCGTGTCTGCGTCGGCCGTCGCCCGGGGCCGGGGTGGTGCCGTGGGCGGCCACCCGCTGGAACAGGCTCGCCGCACCGTCGAAGGACGCATCAACCGCCCGGGGCAGGGGTGCGGCGTCGCCGCCCGCTGCGTGCAGGAGGGCCCCGGTGGTGATGCGATCCCAGGGGCAGGGGGTCCTGTCAGCGGACGACGTCGAACACGTTCTTCTGCAGGCCGTTGGCGTAGACGTCGTGCTCGACCAGCTTCAGCTTCTGGGTGTCCTTGTCCGTGGTGGAAAAGAGCCGCTTGCCCGCTCCGAGCAGGAGCGGGAAGACGAGCAGGTGGTAGCGGTCGATGAGGTCGGCGTCGGCGAGGGCCTGGTTGAGGCCGGCGCTGCCGTGGACGATGATCGGGCCGCCTTCGGTCCGCTTCAGCGCGGCGACCTCGTCGAGGGAGCGCAGGATCGTCGTCTCCCCCCAGTTCGTCACCAGGTCGTCCTCGGTCAGGGTGGTCGAGACGACGTACTTCGGCATCAGTTTGTAGTCGGCGAAGTCCTCCATGGCGGGCCACACCGGGCTGAACGACTGATAGCTGGTCCGGCCCATCAGCATCGCGGTGGCTTCCTTCTGCTCACGGCCCTTGAGGTCGAACGCCTCGGGAGGAACTCGACGTCCTTGAAGGTCCAGCCGGAGTTGCGGTAACCGGGCTCGCCGCCCGGGGCCTCCACGACGCCGTCGAGGGAGATGAAGGCGGTGCTGATCAGGGTGCGCATGGCGGTTTCCTCGGTGTCTCGTGTCCGGTTTGCGAGCCGACTCGGTCGGCGCGCGCTTCGACCGCTGTCGCGGCCGCCGCGCACCCACCGTGATCTTTGACTGTCGATCATGAAGGAACTCATCGGCCGCCACCGCCCTTTTCGGCAGACCCGGCGAAGCGCGCACCACGCGGAGAGATCCGCGCGCGCCGCTCGACCGCACGACGTGTCAACGGCGCAGCAGCGGCGAGCAGCGGCGCAGCAGAGGGCCTGCCTCACCAGGCGGCGTAGCGTCCGATGCGGTCGGGCTCACGGATCCGGACGACGCGGGCCGGCCCGGTGACAGCGCCGGCCGATGCCCTCTTCGCGATGACTCCACGACCTTCGCGATGCTCCGCGACGGCTTCCCCGAACCCCGACCCGCCGCAACCGGGTGAGGGTTCGCACCGGCGCCGAGTCCAGTGCCCGGTTCGGCCCCTGTGCCCGAAGCCGCCGGCGAGCGGTGTCACGCCGCTGGTCGTCGTCGGGCGCGACCACTCAATCGCCCATCCCTCCCCCTCCCCTGGCGGACGGGCTGGTGCGCGGGCCGGGCGCGGTCCGGCCGTCGACCGCCCTGCGGGGATCCCGCGTCGAGGCCCCAGGGCCGCGCAGGGGCGGGCCGGCGGCGGGGGGGTGGTCAGCCCGTTTCGTGGCGGCCGGGGTTCGCGGCGACGGGGGTGAGGGGCCCGTTCGCCTCCACGATGGAGGTGAGCGGGTAGGGCGGGCCGCTGGTCCCGTCCAGGGTGAGAAGGGGGGTGTCGTCCGCCTGGCGCAGGCCGTCGTAGAGCCACATCTGGCCGAGGCGGTCGGTGTGGTTGAGGGCGAGGTCGTAGACGCGGCCCCCAGAACGAAGGGGTCGGCCGCCCGCTGGGCCGCCTCCTGAAGAAGGCGGGGCACGGCCTCCGCGGTGAGACGGACCTCCACCCCGTCGAGGTCTGCGGTGGCGGTCTGGACCCATCCGCTGCGGTGGGTCGGCGCGTTCAACGGTGCACCGATCGCGGCCAGCCAGTACTCCCAGTCGCTCAGCGACACGGCGTGGATGCGGACGTCGACGCGGTCATGGTCCGCGGTGATCCCGGTGACCTCGAGCCGGGCCGCGTTCTCCGCCCGCAGCCTGGCCGCCGTGACCGCGGCCGACGGCCGCGACCCGTCCTCGCCGGGCGTGCGCGACTCCTGGACGCCGGTGTGCTGGGCCGGTTCGGGTGCCGGTGCGGTCGGCTGCTGGGCGAGGGCCGGTTCGAGCCCCACGGTCTGATGGGCGGGGACTGGGGCGAGCGCCGCGGCCTGCTGGACGGGGGCCGGTTCGAGCTCCACGGCCTGCTGGGCGAGGGCCGGTTCGAGCCCCTCGGCCTGCTGGGCGGGGACTGGGGCGAGCGCCGCAGCCTGCTGGACGGAGTGCGGTTCGAGCCCCTCGACCTGCTGGGTGGGGGGCGGAGGCTGGGCCTGGCTGCCGGCGGCCGTGCGCGGCCCCTGGGCGCCGGTGTTCTGTCCGGTGACCGGTCCGAGCGCGACCGGCCGTCGGGCGGCAGCCAGGGCAGGCGCGGCGGTCTGCCGGGCGGAGGCCGGGGCGCAAGCGGCGGTCTGCCGGGCGGAGGCCGGGGCGGAAGCGACGGTCGGCCGGGCGGAGGCCGGGGCGGGCACGGCGGCCTGCCGAGCCGGGGCTGGGGCTGGCTCTCGTCGGTGGTGCGCGGCTCCTGGACACCGGTGCCTTGTCCGGTGACCGGTGCGGGTGCGAGTGCGGTCGGTTGGTGGACGAGGGCCGGTTCGAGCGCCGGGGCCGGGGCGTCGCAGAAGTCGGGCAGGGTCAGGCCCACGGGGCACGGCTCGGACGCGCCGAGGATGCGCAGCGGGCGGGGTGTTGCGGGCGGGCCGGGGCTGTCCTCGCCCGAGCAGGGCGCTGTGACCGCCTCCCACTGGGCCGGTGCGCCCGGTACGGGGTGCGCCTCGATCTCGGTGACCTCGCCTCCGGGCTCGCCGGGGTCCGCGTCGGGCGCGGGGGCGGTGTGGGGTGTTGTTGTCTCAGTCGTCTGAGGGTGTCGGCGCCGCCGGTCTCCACCAGGCGGCCCTGTGCGTTGAGATCGGCGATGAAGGCGTGGGCGAGTTCGCTGAGCCGCGCGGTCAGTTCCCGCTCGAGGTCGGTGTCCTTGTTGTAGGCGATGGTCATGCCACAGCTCCCGGGTAGGCCTTGCGGAGGGAGTCGAGCGCGCGCCACTGGAGTGTTTTGACGGCGCCGTCGGTGGTGCCCATGGTGCGGGCGGTCTCGCGGACGGACATCTCTCCCAGGAACCGCAGCCGGATGACGACCTGCTGACGGGGGGTGATCTCCGACAGGGCGTGGTGCAGGTCGTCGAGCGCGAGGGAGAACAGAACGGTTTCTTCTGGGTCGCTGACCGACGGAGCCCAGGCGTCTCCCACCTGGGTGATGTGGTCGACGAAGGTGAGGTTGCGGGACGTGGCGGTCTTGAAGTGGTCGGCGACCGCGTGACGGGCGATGGTGCACAGCCAGGCGCGGATCGACGTACCCGTCCAGGTGAAAGTCTTGATCTTGATCCATGCCTTCATGAAGACGTCCGCGGTGAGGTCCTCGGCCAGCGCGGAGTTCGATCTGACGCGCTGGCCGATGAGGGTGGCGATGACACCGTGATGCATCCGGTACAGCTCGGCGAACGCCTCGCGGTCGCCTTGCTGGGCGCGGGTGATGAGGGCCAGTTCCCCCGTGGTGCCGCCGTCGACGGCAGCGTCGTGGGCCTGAGTGGTCAAAGGATTGCTCCCGGTCGTTGGGACAGAAGGTGAGGTGGGCTGCCGGCAGAACGTGAGGCGGGGGTCGCGAAGACCGCCCGGCGGGCCCGCGGGCCCCGGGGACGAAGGACCCGGGCCGGTACACGGCTCAGCCGCGCGCGCCGGCCGAGGCCCCCATGCACGGTGAGGATCGGGCCGGTTCCTCGGACGGCCGCATGCCATCCGAGGCCCCCCGGACCCGGTGGGGATCGGACAGGTTTCCCGGGCGGCCGCATGCCGCCCGAGGCCCCGCGCCTGCCGAGGAGGGGGCCGGTTTCCCCGGACGGACCCTGCCGGCCGAGACCCCCCTGCCGGCCGAGACCCCCGTGCCGGCCTAGACCCCCGTGCCGGCCGAGGCCCCGTGCCGGCCGAGGCCCCGTGGCGGCCGAGGCCGCTGTGTCGGCTGGGGATCCGGGCCGGTGTTCAGTCGGCCGTGTACCGGCCGGCGTCCCCGTGCCGCAGTCGGTGCCGCTCCCGGGCGGGCACCCGCTGGCGCTGCGGAAGGCTGCGCTGCATCGTGTGCGGGTCGTCGTAGACGAGCGCGTCGAGCCGGACACTGTAGGCGTCCCGCAGCGTCCAGAGCGTGGCCAGGCTCGGCTGTTTCGTTCCGCTCGCGAGCCGGTGGAGCGTCGACCTGCTGATCCCGGTGCGCAGCGCCATGTCGGCGACGCTTTCGTCACCCAGCTCCCTGGCCTTGAGCAGGAGCGTGGCCATATGGAGGCGAAGCATGGTCAATAGACCCCCTCAGCAACGTGCAGCCGTGCGGCTGACCCACACGCGCGCAACATATGCAAGTTGCCGGAAATGAGTGACGCAAGGGTATTTTGATTCGCACACCAATACGAGAATCGGGATGTGGCCTGCAGAAATGCCGATCTAGGTTTTGACCTGCAAAGGTGCACGCGTGCAACCAGCGTGTGACAACATGCCTGCGCGCTACCCTCCGACCATGCGGAGTGCGAAGGATTCCCCCACGAAAGCCGGACCCTACGACAGGCTCAGGCGCAGCGGATCGGCGCGTATCTCACCCAGGCCGCGACGGCGGCCGGATACGACGTCCGCCGGCGCCACGGCGGCCGGGCGCAACTGGCGGCCGTGACCGGTCTGAGCCTGACCACCATCAGCCGGACACTGGACGGCAAAACACTGCCGCTGTCCTCGCAATTGAGCACGTGGGCGACCGTCCTCAACCTCGATCACCGCAGGGTTCTGGTGGAGAGCGGTCTCATTCCCGAGCAGCGCGGACCCGAATCGCAGCGGCGGGGACCGGCCCCGGCGACGCTTTCCCCGGACGAGGCCATGACCGCCTGGAGAATCACCGACCCGATCATCCGCCGGACCCTGAACGGCAGCATCGTCCACGCGATCGCACTCCAGGCCGAAATCGACGCGGCCGCCGGGTCGCGGGCTCTGCGCGAAGACACTCACAACGGCACGTGGCGCGCCCGCAGATGACACCCTCGCGCCACGTTCCCCCTCCCCGGATCACCGCACGCCGGCCGTCGCGGCGTGAACCGACCGCCCGTGCAGGGGGCGTGACGCACACCGGCCGACCCGTCGCCGCCAGGCGAGCGCCGCCCCGCCACGCCGCGGCAAGCGGGGGCCGGTACTGGCCGGGCAAGAGCGGGCCGCTGCCGCCAGGCGAGCGCGGCCCGGTGCCGCATATCGCGCGCGACGCACGGGCCGGTACCGCGGGGGGGATGCGGGCCGGTGTGCGCCGCCTGCCGCAGCGCCTGGGAGGCGCTGCTCGGGTCGGTGGTGCGGCCCGGTCGGCAGGGCGGCCCGGTCGGCGGGGGCGGGTGGTGGGGCGGCCGGCGGGGCCGGGGCCAGGTCGCCGCGCGCCGCGATCACCGGCAGTGCCCTCACGGCTGCGGCCGCGCCGAAATCGAGCACATGCGCGCCCGCCGGGTCCGACCCCTCGGCCATGGCTCTCCGGCTAAGCTCGGCGGAATCTTCCGCGAAATCCCGTGTCCGCACCGCGGCTCACGGTCACCGGAAGAGCGGGGAATATCCTCCTGCCGTGCCACATCCAGCGGGTCGAAAAGGGGCCACGCCGAGAGGGGTATCAGGTGCTTGTCGTACAGGGAGCCCCACGACCGCTGTCGTGCGCAGCCATACCGGCGAGGCGGTGGTCCTGCTTTCCGGCGCCACGCTGCGGCAGATACCGGAGAAGACGTTCACCGAAATGATCAAAGCCGCTGCCGCCGTCCTCAGCGCCGCAGAACTCAAAACCGTCCACAACGCCGTTCCCAGCCTCGGCACCGGACCCCCGGATTTCCATGTCCATGTCGGCGGAAAAGAGTTGACGGTCTACCGGCTGATCGTGAACTGAGCCGCGCCCGCGGCCGGCGAACACCACGCATTCCCCCGTCTTTTCGCTGCGCGGCAGCCGGTCCTTCACGGCGAAGCCCGCCCCGCGGCGGCGTAAGGTTTCCCCGGGAAAGGATCTCGCGGAACGCCCGGCCCCCAAGGGGATGCCGCGAGCCGTGATGAGTTTCGCGGCGCCAGCCGGTCCTACAGTCGAACCGGTGTCACGGAGGAGGACTTTGGATGCGCAGCGTGACCTATTCGATGGGCGTCTCGCTCGACGGCTACATCGTCGGACCCGACGGTGAATTCGGCTGGACGGCCCCCGACGCGGACGTCTTCCGCTTCTGGATCGAGGAGATCCGCGAGGTCGGCGTCCACCTGATGGGGCGACGCCTGTACGAGACGATGCTGTACTGGGAGAGCGCCGACCAGGACCCCACGCTCGGCGCCGCCGAACGCGAGTGGACCGCGCTGTGGAAGCCGCTTCCCAAGGTGGTGTTCTCCACCACGCTGGAGACGGTGCAGGGCCAGGCCCGCCTCGCCTCCGGCACCCTGGCGCGCGAGATCGAACGCCTGCGAGCCGAACCGGGCCAGGGCGACATCGCGATCGGCGGCGCGACCCTCGCCGCCGAAGCAGCCGCAGCCGATCTGATCGACGAATACCGGACCGTGGTCTACCCCGTACTCGTCGGCGGCGGCACCCCGTTCTTCCCCCGACACGAACGCCGGGTCAACCTCGAACTCGCCGAGACCCGCACCTTCCCTCGAACATCGTCTACCTCCGCTACCGCGTCACACGGTAGGACCAGGCCCGCGACCAGCACGGCACCCCCGTAGCCGCAGCCGCAGCCGTGACCCCGTGGCCGTGGCCGTGGCCGTGGCACGACGACGCCACCGGGCCACGACCACCGGGCCGCGGCCACGGGGGCACAGCCACAGCCACAGCCACAGCCACAGCCACAGCCACAGCCACAGGAAGTCTCTCCGACTCCCCAGACACCGTTGCCTTCGGTGCTGGGCCCGGCGCGCGGGGCCTCTGCGGGTGGGCGGCGCCATCCACCGAGGGGCCTCCCGGCGGGCGGTGGGGCAGGCGGTCGCAGGACGCCGGCCCCAGGCACGACAAGCACGTCAAGTACGACGAGGTACGACGAGGTACGACGAGTACGACGAGTACGACGAGTACGACGAGTGCGACGAGTACGTCGAGTGCAGGCAGCCATCGAGGGCCGCACCCGGTACCGGGGTGCGGCCCTCGGCGTCCGTGCTTAGGCGGGCCAGCCGCCGTAGGGCACGGTGATGAGTTCCATGGCGTGGCCGGCCGGGTCCATGAAGTAGACGCCGCGGCCGCCGTCGTTGTGGTTGACCGTGCCGGGCTGCTGCCGGCGCGGATCGGCGTAGTGCTCGATGCCGCGCTGGGTGATCTGTGCGTATGCCGCGTCGAACTCCTCTTCGGAGATCAGGAACGCGTAGTGCTGGGGAGTGATCTTGTCGGCGGGGATCGTGGCGAAGTCCAGCGTGACGCCGTTGCTCAGACCGACCGCGATGAACGGGCCCCACTCGGCGGTGATCTCCAGGCCCAGCAGGCCGGCGAGGAACTCTGCCGACTCCCGGTTGTCCCGGGCGTGGACGATCGTGTGGTTCAACTGCACTGTCAAGGAATGCCTCCGAGGGCATCTCCTGACACCTCCATGCCTCACCCAGCCGGTGACCGGCACGCGATGTCACCGCAGATGCTAGTCGCTGCTGCCCTCCGAGGTGAGCCGGTGGCCGACGAGAGCCGCGCCCGTACCGGCGCAGGCGGCAAAGGGTTCGGCCCTTGTGTGCGTAGCGGTGATGCAGGCTCCGGCAGCCGGCCAGGCCCCGTGGATCCGCTCCGGCTATTTCGTCGTGGCCGGCTTCTTCACCCGAGTGCAGGGCCGTGACGGCAGCGGCCGGGCCGCGGAACTCACGATCCGCAGCGCAGCCCCAGCACACTGTGCTCCACCGCACCCGCGGGAAGATCACTCCTTCCCGAAGCCCTGGCGGTCAACTCGACCAGACCGGCCCGGAGTTCCACGGCCCGCTCCCCAGGACGACCGCACTGGTGATCAGCTCCAAAATCAGACAGTCGTACGCGTCACCCATGTTCCGGTAGCGCTGGGCGTCGCCCTCGACCACGGCGGAGGCGATCCTCCTGCCGGGGCCGGCCGCGCGGGTGAAGGACACCTCGTAGACGCCGTGACCGGTCCAACTCCGGTGCATGAACAGGACATCGCCCTCGACGAAGACGTTCCACTTCTCATCCATACTCCCGGCGCGAGCGCCGTGCCGGATCCGATCCCACTCCTCCTCCGTCCAGACCCGGTCCGGTACCTGGGACACCGGCCGGGGCACGCCGATCGGGTGCAGGCGCCGGAACGACTCTCGACTGAGCGGGACATCGGCCATCATGACGCGATCCCAGGGAAGCACCACTCCCCACGACAGCCGAATTACCTCCCCGGCCCCCGACTCCGGCGCAGGGCCGCCCACCCCGACCGGGCCGCGCCTGCCAGATGACGGGACGCAGCAGCCGTGCGGGGGCGCCGGCCGCACTCCCCGGCGCCGCAACGGCCCCGGCTCCCGCACCCCGGCCGGCGCGCCCGACAGGCGAACCGCCCGCCCGCCCGCTCGCCCGCCACCGCCGGTCCGCCGGTCCGCCGCACTGCCGGTCCGCCTGCCCGAGCCCGCTTGCCGGTCTACCGGACTGCCGGTCCGCCTGCCCGTGCCCGCCTGCCGGTCTGCCGGTCTGCCCGCCTGCCGGTCTGCCGGTCTGCCGGTCTGCCGGTCTGCCGGCCACGGTGCCGTGCAGGCACGGCCGGATCCGATGAGGACGCGGGCACGGACAGCCCAGCCGGTCCCGCTGACGCCGGACGGAAGAACAGCCGTGCGACTTTGAACGAATGTCGCATTTGGATTGTTTGCGCTTTTCCTTCTGCTTCGGTTACTGTCCAGGCCCTCCGAACGAATTGTTCGGAGACTTCGGACGGTTGGGCGGCTTCTCCCCCGATTCCGCCACGCCCCGACCCGAGCAGCCGGGTTTCCGCATGACCCGGCAGCGACAGGCCAGGCACTTCGCGCCGTCCGTCGAACCTCCCGGCGCGGGCCGTGCGGACGGCCTGCTGCTCGCTCACTGTCAGCCGGAACGCGCCGGCAGGTTCGAAAAAGGCGAGGACCGAAGACGCGGCCCGACACCACGCCGGGCCACGCCGCACCGGACATCGCTTTGTTCACAGACCACTTGAAGGATGAAAGGACTCCTTTTCATGAACATGGACCAGCTCGAGACCGAGACCGCGGAACTGCTGCCGGGACGTGAGGCGCTCGGCAAGTTCTCGTTCAACTTCGCCAAGATGACCACCGTCACCAAGAAGGTGGCCCACGTGGACGCGCACAACGAGTCGGCCGCGCTGAACCAGTGCTCGCCCTACGCGGTCGCCCAGTCCGAGGCCGCCCAGAGCATCAGCGTGCAGCAGTAACACCGCAAAGCCGGGCAGGGCCGGGTCGGTGGACGGACCCGGCCCACCCGGCACCCCGGGCCCCCACCCGGCCCCGCGGCGACGAGAACGCCACCGGGTCGGCCCGACCGCCGCTGACGAGCGTTCAGGCCGACGAGGCCGGGCAGCGCGGCACCACCCCGCGCAACTCCCGCGCCCCGGCCGGTGCACCACGCAACGTCACGGCCGACGAGACATCAACCCATATCGACGCCACAGCAGTTGGCACCGGAGTGCCGCGCAGGCGCACCGCCGCAACCGGCCTTCAACGCTCGGCCCCGCCGCACCGGAACCGCTCCCCCGGCACCGCATCGCACCGCAGCCCACCCCCGCCACGCGCCCGCCCGCCGCCCGGTGACCGCGCCCGTGCGGGCGTCGCCCTCGCGGGCAGCCGGGCAGCCGCCCGGGACGCGGCGAACGCTCCCACGGACCCGCGCCGCAACACCCACGCCCATGAGCCGAACCGTCAACCGCGCCCAGGAGAAGCCCATGCCGGCGTCCGACGACCACGCCAGCCGCACCACCCTGCAGGCCCACCCCCCTCACCACGGACACCTCCCCGGGCAGGCAGCCGGCCCCCACCCGCCCCACGGCCACACACCCGACACCCCCGCGCCCGGCGAACCCGCACACCCATCACACCCGGCGCACCCGGCGCACCCGGCGCACCCGGCGACCGCGCACGCCCCCGGAACCTGGGGCGGCACGCCGGTACCGCAGCCGAGCCCGGACCTGCAGACCCTCGGCGAGTACAAGGGATCAGGCTTCACCGACCGCCGGTACATCGTCCGCCGCGGCGACGGACAGATGATCCAGCTCTCCCGCCTGCTCTACCTCGTCGTCGCCAGCATCGACGGCATCCGCGACGCCGAGGCCATCTCCCACCGCGTCAGCGGCCGCTACGGCGCCGAAGTCACCACCGACAACATCCTCCACCTCGTCGAGCACAAACTCACCCCGCTCGGCATCACCCTGCCCCCGGCGGACACCCCGACCAGGCCGCGGCCCCCCGCTCCGACCTGCTGCTCGCCCTGCGCGGCCACAGAACGATCTTCCACGAGAGACACGTGGCCCGCATCGCCGCCGCCCTCGCCTGGCTGCACCGGCCCACCATCGTGGCCCTCACCCTGGCCGGCGCCGTCGTCATGGACGTCTGGCTCTTCGCCGTCCACGGCGCCATGACCGCCGTCCTGCAAGTCCTCGAGCAGCCCCTGTGGATGCTCATCATCTTCCTGCTGACCGTCGCCTCCCTCCTCTTCCACGAATTCGGACACGCATCCGCCTGCCGCTACAGCGGAGCCGTCCCAGGAAAAATCGGCTGCGGCATCTTCCTGATCTGGCCCTCCATGTACACCGACGTCACCGACGTCTACCGCATCGGCAAAGCCGGCCGCCTGCGCACCGGACTGGGCGGCGTCTACTTCAACGTCCTGTTCATGCTGGCCCTCACCACCGCCTACCTCATCACCGGCCAGCCCTTCCTCCTCGCCGCCGTCTACCTCGCCCACTTCGAAGTCCTCGAACAACTCATGCCCGCCGTCCGCCTCGACGGCTACTACATCCTCGGCGACCTCGCCGGCGTCCCCGACCTCTACGGCAAGATCAAACCCATCCTGCAAAACCTGCTCCCCGGCACCCGCCACCACACCGCCAAAGCCCAGGTCAGCGACCTCAAACGCTCCGCACGGACCATCGTCACCGTATGGGTCCTCACCATGGTCCCCCTCCTCATCGCCGAAGCCGCCTACGCCCTGTGGAACCTCCCCCGCCTCCTCACCACCGCCACCCGCGCCCTCCACGACCAAACCCTCGGCACCATCACCGCCTTCACCCACGGACACCCCGCCGCCGGACTCGTCGGCACCCTCGGCACCCTCATGCTCCTGTGCCCCCTCGCCGGAGGCACCTACCTCACCACCCGCATCACCACCCGCCTCTGGCGCGCCACCACCCGAGCAACCCACGGCAAACCCCTGCTCCGCCTCGCCCTCGCCGCCACCACCACCGCCACCTGCGCCGTCCTCGCCACCGCCTGGACCCAAGGCCTCACCCCCAAACCCCTCCCCAAGCAGCCCCCGCCACCCCGCCCTCCAACCCCGCACACCCACCCCCACCCCCCACCCAGCCCCACACAACCAGCCACCACCGGCCCGGCCACCACCCCCTCCCCCACCACCCCGCCCGGCCACAGCCCCTCCGCACAACTCCCACACCCGACCGAGGACGTTCAGCACACCCCCACAGCCACACCCACCACCACACCCCAGCAAGCAAAGCCCCCGGCACCCGCGCACCCGGCCCCGCAACCTCACCCGGCGCCACCCCCACCCGCCCCGGCCCAGCCCATCCCCCACCCGCACCCCTACCCAAACCCCCTCCCAGACCTCCCAACCCTCACAACCCCCCTCCGCCTCACCCTCACCCACAGCGACCACACCGTCGAACCCCAGCCAGTCCTGACGCCACATCACCCACCCCTCCCAGGAGAAGACCATGCACCACCGCAAACCCCGCACCCCGAAAAACACCACCACCGCCGTCCGCCTCGGCGCCGTCGTCACCGCCGGCCTCGCCCTCACCACCGCCACCACCACAGCACGCGCCACACCCCACCCCACCCGCACCCTCCCCACGCCGCCATCGCCGTCGACACCGCCTACAGCCACGCCGACAGAACCCACACCAACCAGACCGACCAATCCTTCACCATCCACGAATACGGCCCCACCATCGCCGTCACCGCCAACAACCGCGCCACCGCCATCTCCGCCGGCTGCACACCGAACAACCCCTGCCGCTCCATCGCCCTCTCCTACCAAATCGTCACCACAGCCGGCCGCAACGCACGCCTCATCAACGCCACCAACATCAGCAGATCCCTAAACGAACACTGCCCCACCTGCCAAACCCTCTCCGCCGCCTACCAATTCATCATCGCCACACCCCGCCAATTCCACCTGAGCCCCACGCACGCAACGAACTCAACAACATCAACCGCAAGATCAACACCCTCCAAACATCCCACCTACCCATCAACCAAATCACCCACCAAGCCGACGAACTCGCCCACCAAATCAAAACCATCCTCGACCACGAAACAACACACACCCCCACACCACCACCAACGACCCCCAAACCAACTTCACCCCACCGTCACCCTCCACCGCACCATCCACTAACCCCACCCACCCCACTCGTCCGGACCCGCGCATAAGGCCGCCACATACCGGCCCAGCCGGTAGGTGGCCGGCAGCGCCAAACGACCGCACAAGGCATCGATCCCGATCATCGACCCGCCAACTCGCGCCTCCCGAAGACACCACAACCGCCCACGCAACTCCGCCTCATCCCACGTCCCGAAAACCACCTCCCACCGACCCACATCCGACGCAGCGACAGCAGCGAGCCACTGCCTCTCGGCCTCAACTCGCCGCCTTCGCTGTTCCGTGTACTGATGCCCCGGCCGCGCCCGGCGGTTCAACCCGTGAGGGTGTTGAGCCAGCCGGTCAGCAGACGGTTGATCTCCTCGGGGCGTTCCTGCTGGATCCAGTGGCCACAGCCCTCTACGAGGTGGCAGGCGGTCAGGCCGGGGAGAGTGGTGGGGAAGGCGTCGATAGCGTCGGACATCCAGGTGGTGGAGGCGTCCAGGGCGCCGCCGATGAACAGGGACGGTTGCATGATCGGGGCTCCGCGGCGGGGGGCGAGGTCCTCCCAGTCGCGGTCCACGTTGCGGTAGCGGTTGAGGGCGCCCGTCAGACCCGTGCGCTCGAACTCTCCGGCGTAGACGTCGAGGTCGTCCTCGGTCAGCCAGGCCGGGAGGATGCCGGCGGGAAAACGGTCACACAGCTGGCCACCGTGGGCGACGAAGTGCGGGTCGGGGTCGCCCTGGGCGGGCATGGTGTCGGCGGACAGGGCGGCGTAGAAGCCCGCGAGCCAGCCCCGCACGTCAGGCTCGATCTCCGTCTCGGCGCGGCCGGGCTCCTGGAAGTAAGAGACGTAGAACTCCTGCTCGGGGCCGCCGATCTGGCCGAAGATGTCGGTGGGGCGGGGGCCGCCGGGTGGCGCGTACGGGACGCTCAGCAGGGCGACGGCCCGGAAGACCCCGGGATGGAGCAGGGCGGAGGTGGCGGCGATGTTGGAGCCCCAGTCGTGTCCCACGACCACCGCGTTCTCCTCGCCGAGGGCGTGCACGAGGGCGACGTTGTCCTCCACCAGGTCCAGCATCCGGTAGGCATCGGTCTCCGCAGGCTTGGAGGAGCGGCCGTAGCCGCGCACGTCGAGCGCCGCCGCCCGGTAGCCGGCCGCGGCGAGGGCCGGGAGCTGGCGGCGCCAGGAGTACCAGGACTCAGGGAAGCCGTGCACGAGCAGGACCAGCGGGCCGGTGCCCTGCTCGACCAGGTGCAGGCGCCCGGCAGGGGCCTCGACGGTGCGGTGACGGAGTGCGGCGGACGGCTCGGGCTGCATGGGTTCTTCTCTCGGTTCGCGGGTGGGCGCAGATACGCATCGATCATGCGGCGCAGCGACCGTCCACCGCGATTACCCTTGCCACCCTGGCAAACTCGCAGGACAGGTTGTTGGAGCGGCACGTCCGAAGGGGGCAGAGCGGGTGACCGGCGACGACGTGGCCGACACGCTGGCGGCGATGGGCCCCCGGCTGCGGGCCGCACGCCAACACCGCGGCGCCACGCTCACCGGCGTCAGCTCCGCGACCGGCATCTCCCCGAGCACGCTGTCGCGGATCGAGACCAGCCGACGCGAGCCCACCCTGGAAGTCGTGCTGCAGTTGGCGAAGGAGTACGGCGTCTCCCTGGACGAGCTGGCCGGCACCGCTCCCGCCGCCGAGCCCCGCACCTCCGCGCTCCAGCGTTTCGGCGACGACAAGGCGGTGCTGCCGCTGACCCGGTACGTCGGGGGCCTGCCTGCCCACAAACACGTCCTACCCGCCATCCAGGAGCCGCCCGCGCGGCCCCGGCAGGTCTCCCACGACGGCTGGGAATGGCTGTGCGTCCTGTACGGGCGGCTATGGCTCGCACTCGGTGACCAGGACCTCGTCCTGAGGGCCGGGGTGTCGCCGAGTTCGACACCCGCAATCCGCATGGGGTCGCGAACGCCGGCCCCGGCGGCCCGGTTGAGTACCTGGTCATGTTCGGGCCGCAGGGAGAGCGCCTGCGACCTCGCACCCCGCCCGCCCCTGGCCCCGGCCCCAGGGCCCGGTAGCAAACAGCTAACGAACGGCCTGACGTCCCGAATACGCCCAGGGTCTCAGGCCTCTTCCACGCCGTCCTCAGCGGCATCGGGATCGCGGAAGGGGCGCAAGTCGCGTGGGACCGCTGGCCTTGACGGTGAACAGGTAGCGGCCGAGGAAGCCGATGTGCCGGTCCTTGAGCGGGGAGAGCCGGGCAACGTCCTCGTCCCTGACGGCGGGCCCTCGGCGCGGAGCCGGGCAACAGCAGCGACCAAGTAGCGGGTGTTCCGCAACACGCGGCTGTACACCGCACACCGCAAACGCCAGCCAGAGCACGCGTCGCTTTCGTGTCACCGTGCAAGCAGGCGGACCGTCAGCTGGGCAGCTGGGCAGCTGGGCAGCTGGGCAGCTGGGCAGCTGGGCCAGAGTGTCCCGCACTGGCAGGGAGAGCGTCCGGCCGGGATCGGCCGTCTCGGTGGCGTGAGCGGTCGCAGGGACGATCAGGGCAGCAAACACGGCGGCCTTGGCAGGAGTTGCGGGCGAAACGCGAGAGTCCTCCAGGAGATCACCAATCCGTGATCTCCGGCTTATAGAGCGTTTTGTTCCGTCAGGGGCGTTTGATAGGGCAGCGAAGTTGAGTAGGTCACGGTCGCTCGAGAGGGTGGCACGTGGAATTCAATGCGGTTATGGAGAACGCCTCGTGGGACCGGCTCTCCGCGGCCGAAGAGGGCAGGAGCCTGCAATGGCACCGAGCCTGCTTGGCTTTCTCGTCAGGCGTGGTATCGGCGTGCAGGCAGTGCGTCACCTATGTCGACACCCACAGCCCCGGCGCCGATCCCGGCCCGGTCGTCATCGCCTGTCACGACCAGCGCGTCAACTCCGTAGGCTCAGCCTCGCTGAGTGCCAGTTCCGACTTGTGGCAGCCCGGCCGCAGCTCGTCCGCCAGTCCCATCATCCGCCGGTCAGCGAACAGTGAGCGCACTTACGTACCGTCTCCGTGAATACCGTGAAGTCCGCTGACACACGGGTGTTCGATGCGCCTTCCGCGCAGGCCGCAGCGATCCGGGGCCGCTCCGACACACGGGACGTGCCACGCAAGGCCGCCGTACCTCACGTGTGATGAACTGTGGCCTGGTTTCGAGACGTTGATCTTGTCTCGAACAAGAGAGTGGGAGGAACCGTGGGCCTTGGTGGGGGACGTGGCAGCGACTGACCGCCGTGGTGCTCATCATGGTGGTGGCGGCCGGGTGTACGGGGCAGGGCGAAGGCGCGGGCGGCGGAAACGACGAAGACCTGTTGCGGAACTACGACTGGACGCAGATGCCGGGCACCACCGTGCGGAACGACATCCTGCAAGTCAGCGCATTGGATCGGCGCATCGTGGAGCAGGATTCCTCCGGCGGCCAGCCCAACCCCCGCTGAACCTGGCCGGTCCGCATCTCAGATCCGATGGCGACTTCACCGTCGTCGCGCGCATGTCCGGAGTGGGTGACGATGACGGCGACTCATGGCTGCGGCTGTTCGGACGTGTACCGATCATCTACGACGAATGGCGGCAGGAGCGGCCCTCACTCCGCGTCGGCGTGACCGCTGACGGACACGTGAAGGTACAGGTATGGGACGGCGAGGGCGATGAGCCGGCCACGTCCGAGGAGTTCGACTGCGGCTGCTCCGGGACGGTGACGCTCGCCATGTCGAGCATCGGTGACACCTTCCGCGTGAAAGCCGACGGGCGGCGGCTGGGAACCGTGCAGGACCCGGGGGTGTTCGCCGAGGGCACTGTCTGGTTCGGTCTGGAGGCGGACGCGGGCGAAGACGAGCACCGCGAGGGATGGCGTCTGACGCAGCTGACCGCGCGGGCGGAGAGCGGTGACTCGCTCCGCGTGATCAAGGCGCCGCAGCTACGCCAGGAGCAGTCCGACGACTCGCTGCGTGCGCGGGCCGCAGACGTGGGGCGGCCGTTCGACGTCGGCGCCGCCCTGGCCGAGAACCCGCTGCTCACCGACGCGCGCTACCGGGCGCTCGCGGGGAGCCAGTTCTCCATGCTCACTCCGGAGAACGCGTTCAAGCCACAGTTCCTCCACCCACGCCGGGGCGTCTACGACTTCCGCGACGCGGACCTACTCGTACGCTTCGCCTGCGCAAACGACATGAAGGTGCACGCGCACACCCTCGTCTGGCACGAGGCTCTGCCCAACTGGATGCGGGAGAACGACGACCCCGAGGAGGTGCGCCGGACCATGCTCCGGCACATCGCCATGGTCGCCGGGCACTTCAAGGGAAAGGTCGCGGAATGGGATGTGGTCAACGAGCCCATGTCCGACGACGAGAAGAGCTACACCAACGGGATCTCGGTCTGCGCTCCGAGCAGAGCCCGTGGTTCGAGGCCATGGGCGAGGAGTACATCGACGAGGCGTTCAGGGCCGCCCACCGGGCCGATCCGAAGGCACGGCTGTTCCTCAACGAGTACGGGGTCGAGGAGGAAGGCGAGCGGTGGGACGCCCTTTACGATCTGGTCAAGCGGCTCAAGGAACGCGGCGTACCGATCGACGGCGTGGGTTTCCAGAACCATGAGTACACACCCGGCGACCGCATCGACCCGGAGACCTTCCGCAGCCATGTGCGGGACCTGGCGGAGCTCAGGGTTCAGGCGCGGGTGTCGGAGATGGACGTCCCCATAGGTGAGGACGAGGAGGACGGGCGGCAGACCCAGGCTGATGAGATGGCGGGCAAGCTGCGGGTCTGCCTGGAGGAGCCGAACTGCACATCGTTCTCCACATGGGGAATAACCGACCGGTACGGTTCCACCGCCGACACCAAGATCTATCCTCCGCGCACGGCCGATTCCCTGCCATGGGACGCAGCCCTGCGGCCGAAGCCGGCGTACGAGCGCCTGCTCGAGACCCTTGACGAGGCGTGAGGAATCAAGGCGCGATCTCTTGGTTTGGAGATGCTCGCCGGGCCCTGTCCGGCGTCTACGACCCCACCGGTCCGAGGAAGCTGCTGTTCGCGTTCTTCGCGGCGATGGCGGAGACCGAGCGGAGAACAGCTGCGAGTCGACGCTGGAGGGCTCGACACCGCGGCCCGCAAGGGCAAGCACGGCGGCCGGCCGCCGGTCATCACCGACGACATGCTGCACACCGTGCTCCGGCGCCGCGCGAGCGGCGAGTCCGTCGAGCAGATCCAGCCCGACCTGATCACCCCCACCGGCAAACGCAAGGGACACAACCCTTCGGTGGCCAGCACCTACCGGGCGCTCGCCGAGCACGCCAAGCGCGAGGCGTTCACGGAGGCCGTCGAGCAGGCCCACGCCGCGGCCGAGCCGACCCGGCGGCTCAACGCGCCCAAGCGGCGGCAGGCCGCCCCGCACCGCCTTGCGCCGACTGCATCCACGGGCGCTCCCCGGCCGGAGAGCGCCACGGGCAGCCCGGGGTCAGCCGCCAGCCGAGCCGACCGAGGCAGAACCGCCGGAGGTCCAGCCGGAGTTGGACAGCGGCCGGGGGCGCGTGCTGCGCTCGGAGCGCAGCTCCACCACGACCCCTGCCGGACCGAGCAGGGCCGCCAGCGCGTCGGCGAGCCGCTGCGGGTCGCCGCCGAACGGGAGCGGGGCGATCCGCTCCCGGCCGCCTCGCAGGACGAGTTCCAGCGCGAGCGCGGAGACGGTCGGCTTGCGGTCCCCCTCGTATGGCTCCACCACCTCGGGCGTCAGCCGCACCTCGCGCAGGGTGTCGACGGGCAGCCAGTCGTCCGGCCTGGCGGCCCGGACCAACCGCAGGGACGCGGGCACCCCGGCCGGCGAGAACTCCACCCGCAGGATGCGCCGGGCCCGGGAATAGGCCACCGCCGGCCAGCCGAGCAGGTACTCCAGCCCGGCGATCACCCCCACCACCACGAACACGGTCGACGCCCGCGCCCCGGCCAGCGCCATCCAGAAGGCGACGAGCAGGGTCGGCACGACCAGGGCGAGCGGAGTGAACAGCGCCGGCCCCGCCGAGGTCAGCGCGATCCGCGCCGGCCCGGCCGGCGAGCCGCCGCGCAGGATCAGATCCGTCGAGTCGGGACCTTGTCTGAGCATGGGACCGGTGGCCATGCATCCAGCGTAGGACCGGTCCGCAAGAGCGCCTCGACCCCCTCACGGCCGCCGTCCTGCCGGGCCTGCTGGTGTCCCCCGGACCGCCGGGCAGCCCGCCGCCGCATTCCGGGCCTTCCGGGCCTTGGCCCGGGTGGTGACCTGGGCCAGGCCGGTGGACGCGACGAAGGCGAAGCGGACTGGGGTGACGTGCGGGGTGCCGTCGCGGCGGAGGGTGGTGAAGGTGGCCGGGTATGGGCGAGTGAGGAACGCCCGCATGTCGAACGGGAGTTCGGCAGTCGCCTGGCTCACTTCTTCTTCACGCCCTCATTCCAGATCAGCTTGGCGATATTCGGCTTCACGGCCGTGGTGATGACGCCCATGGCTGTCCGGACGTACCGCCGTTCCTTCAGCTCGCGCAGCATGCTCGCGGCGAGGTCGGCGCGGGCGGTGAAGACGCCGTCGGCGCTGGTCTCGGCGGTGTGGTACGCCGTGACGACAGGGTTCTCGAACAGGCCCGAGGGTCGAACGAGGGTCCAGTCGAGGCTGCTCTGACGGATCACGTCCTCCATACGGCGCATGTCCTCGTGAAGGGTGCGGCCCAGGCGCCGGTTCACCAGCGGGTCGAGCACATGGTTGAAGAAGTGCGCGCCGGTGGGACGCCAGTTCGGGTCGGCGATGCTGGAGCTGACGGCGAGAAGTCGCTTGATGCCGTGGCGGGCCATAGCCCCGGTGATGGCCGTGGCGCTCGCCGAGTACGTGGTGATGGTCTCCTTGCTGAAGCGTGCGCCCAGCGCGGACAGGACGGCGTCCGTCCCGCCGAGCGCGGCATCGACGGCCGCCGGATCGGTGGCGTCGGCGACGGCCGCGGTGAGGCCGGTCCGCGCGGGCAGGGAGCCGGGGCGGCGGGTCACGGCAACGACCTGGTGGCCGGCGGCCAGGGCCTGCTCGGTGAGGTGGCGGCCGGTCGGTCCATTGGCGCCAAAGACTGCGATGCGCATGATGTCGGGTCATCCCTTCGTGTGTTTCCCGGAACGCCCTTGACTGTGTTGATCACGAAGCACAAGCTCAACGTTGATGAATAACGCCGCCCTCGCACCCGCCCGCACCCGAGGCCGCCCTCGCGGCAACCCGCCGACCCGCCAGGTGATCGTGTCGGCGGCCCGCGGGTTGTTCCTGGAGCACGGGTATAGGCGCACCACCGTGCGTGCGGTGGCCAGGGCGGCCGGGGTCGATCCGGCGCTGATCGCCTACCACTTCGGCTCAAAAAAGGGCCTGTTCGCAGAGGTGATGCAGTTCCAGTGCGCCAACGCACTGGCGGTGGACGACGTCCTCGGCGGCGACCCGGCCACCCTCCCCGACCGCCTGATCGACGCGGTCACGGATCTATGGGAGGACGACGACTTCCAGCAGCTCACCAGCCAGGGCGACGAGGCCGCCGAAGTGATCCGCGAATACCTGGAACACGAGTTGCTGACCCGGCTTGTTGAATTTCTCGGTGGCCGGGACGCGACCGCCCGCGCCACGGCCGTGGTGACGATCCTCGGCGGCCTCATCTACACCCGCTACGTCAACCCCTTGCCTACCCCCGCCGCCCTCACCCCGTCCGAAACCCGCCACATCCTTGTCCCGGCACTGCGCACAGCTCTGGCCCCGAGGCTGCGCACCCCGGCAACCGCCAGAGCAGGCCGTCGAGGCTCGCCGACCTCCGCTGGAGGCGCTGTCCGGCATTGACCACCTCTGCACCTGCGATGCGGGGGCTGCGGCTGGTCCGTGCTGCGTGCCTTCTTCACGTTCCCACCCGATGAAATCTGACCTGTGGCGTCCGTGAAGCGGACATATCGCATACATATCCCGGTCTGCGTGCGCGGTGCGGCAAATGCGGCCCGGCCGGATCAACGCGCACGAAACCGTAGTCCAGTACTCGTCGGCCTTCGCCAGACGCTCCACGCTCACCGGCGAACTCCTCGCGGGGTGCGGCGACCGCCGCACCCGCAGCCGTGCCGAGGCCTCAGGGCATCATCTCGTACGCCCCGGAGAGTGCCTCGACGCGCTGCCAGACGCGCTCCGAACGCGCCTCGTCGACCGCCGGGCGCCGGACGGCACCGAGTGCCCAGAGCTGCTGCTCCTCGGTTGCGGAGTCCTTGCCGTGCAACTCGACAGCGTGCGCGGAGAAGTCACGTACGAGGACGGCGAACAGTTCGTCGAGGACGTCCTCCTCGACGCCGGCCAGGGCCGCCTGCTCCAGGACCAGCTGCCCGTGGACGACGAGCGCGAAGAGCTGCCCGACGGCGAGGAGGAGGTCGAGGTCCCGGCTCTGCTCCTCGCCGGGAGCGGCCGTGCGTACGAACTCGCACAGCGCGTCGGCCTGTTCACGGAACCGGGCAACGTTGGGCAGGTGGGCATAGGTGTCGAAGGCCGGCCGCCAGTCGTGGAAGCGCACCGAGCCGAGGCCGCGGGCCGGGCCCTGGCGGAAGAGGAAGTCGTCGTCGGCCGCGTCGAGGCGGGTCGGGACGGGCTCGTAGGCGACCGGCTCGAGGAGGTGGTTCCGCATGAACTTGAGGATCAGTGCCAGGTTGACGTGGACGGTGCCCTCCAGCTTCGGCAGGCTGCGGATCTCGACGGCGGCCTGGGCGAAGTAGTTGTCCCTCTCGAAGCCCTTGGCGGCGATGACGTCCCACATCAGGTCGATGACCTTCTCGCCCTCGGTGGTCACCTTCATCTTCGTCATCGGGTTGAAGAGGAGGTAGCGGCGGTCGTCGGGGCCCGCGGTGCGGAAGTAGTCGACGGCGCGGTCGCTGAACAGCTTCATGCCGACGAGCCGGACGTACGCGTCGGCCAACTCGCGCCGCACGTGCGGGAAGGCGGTGACGGGGCGGCCGTAGAGGATGCGGTTCTGCGCATGGGTGACGGCCTCGTACATGGCGTGCTCGCAGATGCCTATCGAGGCGGTGCACAGGTTGAACTTGCCTACGTTGACGGTGTTCAGGGCGGCGTCGAAGGCTGCTCGGCCGGTGTGCAGGACGTCTTCCGGAGCTACGGGGTAGTCCTCGAGGTGGAACTCGCTGACGTACTTCGAGGAATCGACGACGTTCTTGACCAGGTGGTAAGCCGGGTGGCGGCTGTCGGCGGCGAAGAAGACGTAGCCGTCGGGGCCCTCGACATCGGTGCGGCGGCCGAAGACGGAGACGAGCCCGGCGGCGTTGCCGTTGCCGATGTAGTACTTGGAGCCCGTGGCCCGGAAGCCGCCCGTGCCGTCCGGTTCCAGGAGCATGTCGGTGGAGTAGATGTCGGCGCCGTGGGTCTTCTCGGACAGGCCGAAGGCGAAGACCTCCCCTGGGAGAGCAGTTCGGCGGCACGGGCGCGGGCGGCGGGGTTGTCGCTCTGCCAGACGGGGCCGAGGCCGAGGATGGTGACCTGCCAGGCGTACCAGTAGTCGAGGCCGTAGAAGCCGAGAATTTCATTGAGGGCGGCGATGCGGGCGGTGTCCCAGCGCTTGTCGCTCTCGCCCTCTGCGGCGGCGGAGGCAGGGGTGAGGAAGGTCGCGAAGAGGCCCTCCTTGGCGGCGAAGGCGAGGAAGTCACCGAGCCAGGCGCGGGTCCGGTAGTCCTCGATCAACCGGCGCTTGCCTCGCTCTTCGAACCAGTCGACGGCGGCGCGCAGCAGCCTGCGGGTCTCGGGGTCGAAGTGCGCGGGGTCGTAGGTGCGCGGGTTGAAGAGCAGCGCGTCGGTCACGGGTGCCGCCTTTCGGCTGGGACGGGTGAGGGTGGGTCCGGGCACGGTCACGGTCCCGGTGAGGGCCTTCTTGGCCGGTCAGTGATCGGCGTCGAAGCGGGCGAGTGTGGCGAGGACGTCGTCGAGCCAGGCGATCATCATGCGTTCGTAGGCGATGCCGCCGCGCAGTACGACGTGCTGGAGTTCCCGTTCGGCGTCGAGCGGACCGTCCGCCGGGGGTTCCCCGAAGTCGCGGGACTCGCCCGCGAGGTAGTGGGCGAGGCGGTCGGTGTGTGCCTGCCGGTGACGCTCGACCTCGTTGATCAGGGCGGCCGGATCGTCGAAGGCGGCGCCCCGGATCTTCACCGCCAGGTCGTGCCGCACGCTCTCCGGCTCGGTCGGTTCGCTCAGCCACGCAGAGAGCGCTTCCCGTCCGGGCTGGGCAACGGAGTATTCCTTCTTGTCGGGACGACCGTGTTGCGGGACGTCCCGGACGTCGATCCAGCGGTCGCTCTCCATCCGCTTGAGTACGCGGTAGATCTGCTGGTGGGTGGCGGTCCAGAAGTACCCGATGGACCGCTCGAACCGCCGGGCCAACTCGTAACCGGAACCCGGCTTCTCCAGCAGGGAGACGAGGATCGCGTGCTCGAGCGCCATGCGCACGATCCTCCTATGCACCTCGTTGCATAGCAACGCTGCCTCGGTGAGACACGGCTCACCCGGGCCAGGTCGCGCAGATCATTGCCGACGGCAGGATGCCGAGGCCGGGCAAGCCCGACCCCGTAACCGCCGGTGGCCGCCGTGCGCGAGGGCTCGCCCTGATGGAACCGCCCGGCGGGTCAGGAACGGTCCGCCGAAAATGTCGTGCAGCTGGGGCCGTAGACCCGGCCGTCCATGTGATCCGCAGCCGTCGTCGTCGCCGCGCTGCTCGTCCCTGCCGTCAGTCGACGGGCCCGACCAGGTCCGGTGCTCGCAGGACAGGAGCCGGGATGCCCCAGGCGTCGACGAGGTCGACGGCGAGGGGGCGCACCTTGCGGCAGAGGTCGTTCACCTCGCGGCTGATCGCCTTGGACCGCTGGACCGTCAGCCGGCCGTGCTCCATGAACCAGGCGCGGTCGGCTTCGATGGTCGAGAGCGCGAACAGGTCGCACAGTAGGCCCAGGGCATCCTTCTCTGTGCCTTCGGGAAGAGCCCGCACCTTGTCGACGAAGGCCTCCGTGACCAGCCGTTCGACGTGGGCCCGGGCGAGGGCGATGACGTGGTCCTGGATCAGCGAGAAAACCTCGCCGGGCTCGTCCTGCTGGATGCCGCGCTTCATGCGGCGGGCGAGGCCGGCGAGCATGTGCTCCTCGCGGAAGCGGACCATGGCCAGGTGGTACTCCGAGTCGAGGAGTCCAGCTTCCCGGTCCCATGCGTCACCCCCGGGCAGCAGGTCGCGGACACGTTCGAGGAGTTTGTGCGCCGAGGTCCGCTCGATGACGGTCTCGACGGCGAGACCGGTGACGTAGCGGACCATACCGAGCTGGTCGAGGTCCTCGAACTCGGTCGCGTGGTCGGTGAGCAGGCCCTTGGCCACGAGCTGGAGGAGCACGTGGTTGTCGCCCTCGAAGGTGGTGAAGACGTCGCTGTCCCGTTTGAGGGCGGCGAAGCGGTTCCGGGCAAGGTAGCCCGCGCCGCCGCACGCCTCGCGGCACTCCTGGACGACGCGGGTGGCGTGCCAGGTGGCGAGTGCCTTGATGCCGGCGGCTCGCGATTCAAGGCGGCGCCGTGCCTGCGGGTCGTTTTCGATGCTGGAGAAGACCTCGTGCAACTGGGCTCGTACGACGTCCTGGGCGAAGTGCAGCGCGTAGGTGCGGGCGAGGAGGGGAGCAACCGGCGCTGGTGGAGGCCGTAGTCGAGGAGTACCTGTTCCTCGGTGTCCCGGGACGATGTGAACTGGCGCCGCCGGTCGGCATACTTGGTGGCGACCGCAAGTGCGACCTTGGCGACGCTGACTCCGGCTCCGGCAACGCTGACTCGGCCCTGCACGAGGGTGCCGAGCATGGTGAAGAAGCGTCGGTCGGGGTTCTCGATGGCGCTCTCATAGCGACCTTCGGGGGTGATCTGGGCGAAGCGGTCGAGGAGCGCCTCGCGGGGGACGCGTACCCCGTCGAAGCGGATGCGTCCGTTGTCGACGCCGTTGAGGCCCATCTTCCGGCCGTCGTCCTCTATGGCGACACCGGGCAGGACCCGGCCGTCCGACCGTAGGGGAACGATGAAGGCGTGGACTCCCTCGGTCCGGCCGTCCACCTCCAGCTGGGCGAAGACGACGGCGAGTTCGGCGTGGCGGGCGGCGTTGCCTATGTAGTCCTTGCGGGCTTGGTCGTCGGGAGTGGTGAGGACGAACTCCCGGTTCTCGGGGTCGTAGCGGGCGATGGTGCCGAGCGCCTGGACGTTGGAACCGTGACCCACCTCGGTCATGGCGAAGCAGCCCATCAGCTCTCCGGTGACGAGGCGGGCAGGTAGGTCTTGTGGTGGTGGTCGGTGCCGAGATGCAGGATGGCTCCGCCGAAGAGCCCGAACTGGACGCCGACCTTCACGAGGACGGAGAGGTCGCCGAATGCCAGGGTCTCGAAGGCGGCGATCGACGCGCCGACGTCGTCGCCGCCGCCGTACGCGCCTGGGAAGCCCATACCCGTCTGACCGGTCGCGGCCAACTGGACGACGACATCGCGGACCCTCTCACGGAACGCGTCGATGCCGAACGCGTCGGCCTCGTCGAGGACGGCGGCATGGGTGACCAGGTTGGTCCGGACGAGGTCCCGGATCCCGGCGTACTCGCCGTCGAGGACGGCGGTGAGGGCCGGGACGTCGATCTCGGGCTGAAGCCGGCCGCCGGCAGGGGCGGAGCTGTTCTCGGTTGCCATGCCGCTTCGCTACCCCGAGCCGCGACGATCAACCGACGCGACCGTGGCGCCGAGCGCGGTCGGCGCGGGGCGCGGGACCGCGGGACCGCGGCAGGAGGGTGTCAGTCTGCAGGAGTACATCCTGTCGGCGGCCACGCGCCTCTGCCCGCCGCGTCAACGTCTGGGAGGCGACCCCGCACGGGCCCCACGCAGAAAGGGACCGATCTCGTCCATGACCATCACTCGACGGCCGCTCCAGTGACGGCCGACCAGACGCGGGCCCTGGTGAAGAAATCAGCTCGGATGGATGGGCCGTGGCCAAGTCGGCCGCCCCCACTGGGCCTCGCGCGGCCTTCCAGGTACTCCTGCGGCTTCGCGGCCTACTGGTGGGCCTGGACGGCGGCGGCCTGCTGCGCCGGGGTGAGGACTTCGTCCCTGCCCGGGTGGCGAGCACGTACTGGCACCCCTGGAATGCGACCGCTGGGGCGTCCTGGCACTTCTCATCGGCGTCCCCTTGGGACTTCTGGCGCACCGGCTCGGGCCCCGGCACATCCTGGTCCCTCTCACCCTCGTCAGCGGTATCGCCACACCACCGCCCGCTACGCCGACGTCTGCGACCTGCTGACCCACGAGCAGGTCGCCCGCGCCGAGCGCGACCGCCTGCTGCACCAGGTCGAGCTGCGCTGGGAGGCACTCAGCGCCGCGACCGCGTGGCTGGCCGCCCACCACGCCCACGTCCTCGCGGTCGACGATGCCCGCATCGCCATCGACATGTGGCGCGAGCGCGCCCAGGCCGCCCTCCGCCGCCCGTTCTACTGCTCCTCGCCCCGGGACGAGGCCGCCTACCGCCAGATCCAGGAGGCCGGACACCCCGCACTGGAGCAGGAGCTGGCCGGCCTTGACCAGACGCCGGCGCAGACCGCCGAGCAGCTGCGCGCCCACCCCACGACGGCGACCCGGCGTACGCTCTCACCTGGCCGGACCAGCCGCCAGTGGCTCAGCGCAGCGGCAGGTACGGTTTCACGGCGTCGGCAACGGCCTGAGTGCGCAAGTACTTCTCCACGCCTGGTAGGCGAACACCCCAATAAGTTCGGGAAGATCGAGTTCCACTCCCGCGAAGTACCGACTCAGCGGCCGTAGCACCGCGATGGGATCGCCTCGATCCGCCACGTTCACCCAGTGGGCAAACCCCGGCGGGCGCGCGCCCTTGTCCGCGATCGGTGCGGGCTGGAGCCGGTGGAAGACGCCATGCGGGAGGGCGAGCGGTGAGCCCAAGGTGATGAGGAGATCGACGCTCAGCTCGGGATGGGCATGCAGCGCCTCGTAAGTCACCACCGTGCCGAGGGAATGGGCGATGACCACCCGCGGCCGGTGCGCGGCGATCACGGAGGCGACCTCCTCGCGGGCCGCGTGACGGGCCGGGGCATCCGGCACTCGTATGGACGCGCCGACTTCGCGCAGCAGGGCGCGGCTGAAGATCCGCAGGCGAGGACCGTCCAGGTCGAAACGCTTCGCCAGCATCTCCACGGCATGCCGCACAGGCATGGTCAGGCGTCCCTGCACAGTGGCCTCGGGCAGGTCCAGGGATTCCAGCCAGTGTCCCGCCAGTTCGGTCTCGATGCGCCCCGAGGGGGTCCGGCGGTCGATCTCCTGCTCGCTCAGGGCGGCGGGCCGACGGCTGACGCTTACCCGAATCCGACGGTCCATGACGCCCTCCTTCTGCCGGCGCCGCCTGGTGGCAGCTTCCCCACAGGAGGTCCGTGGCCCGCGCAAGGGCGGCCAAGCCAAGGAGGGCACAAGTCATGACATCGTCATAGCTGTTGGCGACACGGCTTGGCGAACTCCCCAGGTCTGTCCGGTCCCCTAACGCCCGGCCATGTAGGCGCCGAGCACGGGGTCAAGCCGGGTGAGCCACTCGGTCAGCCGGGCCGTCCGGCGGGCATTCAGCTCGCACTCGAACACGCTGCCGTCCCGCAGCCGGACCGTCACCGTCAGCCGGTTGCCCCGCGGAGTACGCACCACCCCGGCGATCTCCCCCACTCGAAGTCCGCCGCAGCGCCCCCGACTTCGAGGATGATCCCGGTCGCGTTCACGACGACACGGCTGTCCCGGTCGGTGAGCACCACCTCGGGCGGGCCCAGCGGGACGGGCGGTCCGAACCCGTACGGGCTCGCCGGCGGGGTCGCGGGAAGCGGCGGGGGCTGCCGGTAAGCCGGGTGGGCCGGCGCGAAGGGCTGCGGGGCGGGCGGGGCGTACGGGGAGGGCGCCGGGGAAACGGCGACGGTCGGGGAGTACGCCGGCGGACCCGGCTCCCGGGACTCTCCCGTGACCATGTCCAGCAGCCGGGAGGGCGTCGGCCGGGCCGCGGCGTCCTTGGCCAGGCAGGCCGAGACCAGGTCCATCAGTCCGGCGGGCACGGCGACGAGGTCGGGCGTCTCGTGGACGGAGCGATACATCAGCCCCATGGGTGTGCCCTCGCCCCAGGCGCTGCCACCAGCCGCGGCGACCAGGACGGCACCGAGGGCGAACACGTCGGCGGCGCCGGTCACATCGTGGCCGAGGGCCTGCTCGGGAGCGAGGAAGCCGGGAGTGCCGAAGGCGGTGCCGGTGGCGGTGAAGCGGGTGGACTCCACGGCCCGGGCGATCCCGAAGTCCAGCACCCGGGGTCCATCCTCGGCCATGATGATGTTGCCCGGCTTGAGGTCGCGGTGCACCAGGCCGCGGGCGTGGATGGATTCCAGCGCCTCGGCGAGGGCGGCGGCCAGCGCCCGCAGCTGCGGCTCGTCCATCGGGCCCTCGGCAGCGAGCCGGGCCGCGAGGGTCGGCCCCGGGATATAGGCGGTCGCCAGCCACGGCGGGTCGCCGTCGACATCGGCGTCGACCACGGAGGCGGTGTGGAAGCCACCAACCGTGCGGGCCGCCTCGACCTCGCTGCGGAACCGCTCCCGGAAGACCGGGTCCGCCGCCAGCTCCGGCTTGGCCACCTTCAGCGCGACCGCGCGCCCACCCCGTGTCCGGGCCAGGAACACAGTTCCCATCCCGCCCTCACCCAGCTTGCGCTCGACGAGGTACCCCCCTATCCGCTCCATGCGCACAGTATGGCGGCAGATCCACTGTGCTCCGCCACCCGACGACCGGCCCGACACAGGCCGTATAGGCCCAAGTGAGCCTTACAACTCATCCCACACATAAGGCCGTTCTCCTGTCACGGGCCACTGGCACAGCACTCTTGATCGTCTTCTGAGCGGCGCCTAGGCTCTCATGCCTATGGAGATGGGGGAACCAGATCCCGGACGGCGGCGGCACGACGGGCTGGCCAGGCGTCTGGTGGCCGCAGGTTTGCTGGCCGTGGAAGGGCTGGTCATTTTCGGCACAGTGTTCGTCGTGCTGCCGGGGGTGGTGGTCGACCACGATCTCGGCGGGGCGAGTGTCGCCTCGCAGGATCGGCTGAAGGCGGTGAACGATGTCCGTACGACGCTGCTGCAGGTGGTCGGGGGCCTGGTCGTGCTTTTCGGCGCGTACGCCACCTGGCGGCAACTGCGGGTGAGTCAGGACGGTTTGCGCGCCACCCAGGAGGGTTACGTCACCGACCGGTTCAGCCGGGCCGTCGACCAGCTCGGCAGCGACAAGCTGGATGTGCGCATCGGCGGGTTGCACGCGCTGTGGCGGATCGCGGAGCAGTCCGCCCGCGACCGGGAGGCCATCATCTCCATCCAGGCCGCGTATCTGCGTACACACCAGCCCTGGCCACCCGCAGGGCCGGAATCACCGGCGGCAGAAGTGCCCATCAACGACATCGCACCCCTGGAAACCCGGGCCGCCGACGCCCAGGTGGCGCTGACCGCGCTCGGCGTGCTGTGCCAGCACCGAGAGCAGTCCTGGGTCAATCTCAGCGTCACCGACTTGCGCCGGGCCGACTGCGACGGACTGTGGTTTCCCGAGGTCAACTTCGACCGCGCTTGCATGGAAGCGGCGGGCCTGTACCACGCCAATCTGACCCAGGCGTCCCTGGTCTCGGTCAACCTGCGGCACGCCGACCTCACGACTGCAATTCTCCGCCGGGCTCGCTGCGTTCTGGCCGACCTACGGGCCGCGAAGCTGGTCGAAACCGATTTGCGTGACGCCGACTTCACCCAGGCCGACCTGCGCGAGGCAAACCTGCGCAAGGCCGCCGCCCACGGAGCGGTCTTCCACCGCGCAGACCTCCGCATGGCCGACTTGCGCGGCACCGACTTGAGCACCGCCAACCTTGCCGAAGCACGCCTGTCCGGTGCCCTGGCCAGCGAGCACACCCGCTGGCCCGCCGACTTCGACCACACGGCCGCCGGGGTCGTCGACAGCGATGACCCCGGACCCGAGCCCTCACCCCTCCTCCAGCCGCCCGGGATGACGTGGCAGGCACCGCCGCTGCGGTCCTCTCCCTGACCAAGACGCGTCGGTCAAGTCGGCGGAGACCGCAATCCGCCCGAACGGCGTCGCTCCTCTTCAACGGCACCGTGATCGCGCAGAGCCAGAGACCCTCAGATAAACCTAGAGGGAAGCCGCCCGCCGCACCGAGTCAACACTAGCCCTCTCACCGCCTGGCGTGTCGCTGAGTTTGCTTTGCAGCCACTCCGACCGCACCCGGCGCCTACCCGCGGTCCGCGAGTACGAACACGCGCACCCCGCCCGTCTTCTGTAGTGCTCCCCGCCACTTCCGGCGTGCCGGGAAGGGCTGTTGGCCCGGCCGGCAGCGAAGGCGTGCTGCCGACAGCCGCAGTACTCAAATTGCGCGGCGTGTCAAGCTCGCTGTACCGAGCGCGGCGTGGCAACAGCGCGAGGCAGGAGCTGGGCTGGGTCACCGCGGCAGCCGTCTGCGCCCGTCTGCGCCTGGAAGGCGTTGACGTAGCAGATGCTGTACAAGCCTGCGGCAGGGCGGTCCTCGTGGACCCGACTGATCACTTGGACCCCCTCGGGCGGAGAGTACTGCACTTGATTGGGTGATGTCGGTGCCGTTCGCCTGACAGCTGGCCGTCGGCACCGATAGCCGTTGGGCGTGAGGTATGCGCAGGGCGGCGGGCTGACCGACGCCGAGAGGATCACGCGAGAGCGGTTACGGCTCCAGGCCGTGGAGCGTTTCGAGGGCGGGCAGAAGAACGCGGAGATTGCAGGTGCCCTCCGAATCAGCTTGCGGTCGGTCGAGCGGTGGCGCCGGGCCTGGCGCGAGGGCGGCGAGGCGGGAGTCCTGTCGAAGGGGTCGCCGGGCAGACCTCGACTCAGTGAAGCCCAGATCGCCAGGCTGGAGCAGGAGTTGGTGCGTGGTCCACTGGCTCACGGCTGGGCGGACCAGCGGTGGACCCTGGCACGGATCAAGACGCTGATCGGTCGGCTCTTCCACATCTCCTACACGGTCGAGGGCACCTGGCGGCTGCTGGAGCGCCACGGCTGGAGCTGGCAGCAGCCCACTCGACGGGCGCTCGAGCGCGACGACGACGCGGTCGAGGTGTGGAAGAAGGAGACCTGGCCGCGGGTAAGAGCACCGCGGCGGAGCGCAACGCCTGGATCGTCTTCGAGGACGAGGCTGGGCAGTCGATGACTCCGCCGCGCGCCAGGACCTGGGGCCGGATCGGCCAGACCCCGGTCGTGAGGGTGAGGGGCCGGGGCTCGGGGCGCGTATCGATGGCGGGGATGGCCTGCTACAAGCCGGGCCAGCGGTCCCGGCTGATCTACGCGATCCGCGAGTACCGGGGCCGCAAGGACGAACCGAAGGGCTCTGGATGGCGCGACTTCCGCGACCTGATCGTCCGCGCTCGCATCCAGCTCGGCGGACCGACCGTGCTGGTCTGGGACAACGTCCGCCTGCACCTGACGGCCGGCATGCGCGAGTTCATCGACGCGAACGCCGAGTGGCTCACCGTGTTCCAGCTGCCCACATATGCCCCGGATCTCAACCCGACCGAGGGCGTCTGGTCGCTGGTCAAGCGGGACATCGGCAACCTCGCCGCGACCAACCTCGGCCAGATCACCCGCGCCGTGAAGCGCAAACTGAAGATGCTGCAGTACCGACCGGAGGCCATCGACGGCTGCCTCGCCGGCACCGACCTGGCCCTGGACCTGTGAGCGTGGGGTCGACCGACCCGAAGTTGGTCGAAGCCCCAAGCTGCTGGTCAGCTACGGTGGCGGCATGACTGACAGCCTGCCCGAGGACGTAGCCGACGTGCTAGACCTCGTCCTGAAACCGGACGAGCCCGTTCACGTCGCCCTCCGACGGCAGGTGCCCCAGCTCAGGGTGCAATCCCGCTGTGAGTGCGGTTGCGGCTCTGCCTACTTCGACCTTGACGCCGACGCGGTGGAGCCCGCGCCAACGGGCCCCGGCACCGTCGCGGCTGCCGACGTGCAGCTGTTCACCGAAGCCGGCGCGTGCCCTGGCGAGGTCCTGGTCTTCGCGCAAGGCGGCTACCTCTCATGGCTGGAGGTCTGCTCTTGGAGCGATGACGTCGAGGTGAATCTCGCCGCGGCGCGGCGCTGGCTACAGCCATCGTCCTGAGCCTGAGCTGGTAACAGCTGGCGGTCTCGAACCCTGACGTCCTCACCACGAGTCGACCGACATCACGAGTTCAAGTTCAATAGCTGCGGCCTGAACCTGACATGGCACGTCGAATTTGAGGAGATCGTTGATCCTCGATGTGTCGAGATGGAGAGAAGCTTCGCTGATACAGGGATGGATACGCTGACGCTGTGGTCGTTGACGACGCCTTTCCTCCAGTTGATCGATGCCGAAGCACGTGGGTTCGCCGAGGACGAGCTGGTACTCGTCCTGGCGGAAGCCGACAGCACCCTGTGGGACGTCAGGGCGGTCGACGAGCGTGTACTCAGCGAACTTCGTCACCACTACCCGGGTGCCAAAGACCCCTGAACGGGGCGCTTCACTGCGGACGGAGCCATCGGCGGATCGCAGCTACGGTGACCGTCCCGTCGAAGACGTACCCCGGCATGTCGAATCGCGTGGCGATCACTCGGAAGTCCTTGAGCCGGTTGATGGTCCGCTCGACTTCGTTGCGGGGGCGGTAGATCGTCTCGTCGAACCCTGCTGGCCGGCCGCCTTGGCTGCTGCGGCGCCGCCGGTTGGCTCGCCGGCCTCTCAGTCCGACGAGGTGGATCTTGGAGGGCGCCCGCCTCGCGAGCGTCCCGGCAACGCTGAAAGGGTTTAGTGGGGCGCATAAGAAGCGAAAGTCAAGTATTTCGTGATGTCAGTCACATCACTCCGTGAATTAACTTGTGTACTTAGTAGATGCGTCATGACGCACATCTGAGCCTTTGTCCGTCTTGGCCTGAATGTGGATCCTGCGGTGTGTGTGCCGGAATTACGTCCGACCGCCCGGCGTGCCCATTTCCCTGCGGCGTAAGGCTTCTGACGCTTCGGCAGTTCTTCCTCCTTTCGCTGTGTGGGGACCGGAGGCCCGCGCATGACCTTGGCGAGGTACTGAGAACTACGAAGCGACGTAGTGGTGGGTCCCATTGCGTGCCCTGTCGAGCCGTTCTAAGAATGTCGACCCACAGGACGTCGCTGCAGTTCGGAACCGGTGTTCACGCCGAGTCGACCGCGCGCTGTGGCGCTCGGCGTCACCGAGTGAGTAGGAGCCCTCCCCCACATGCAGTCCTTCCGAATGTTCCCGAGATTCCTCGCCCTCGCTGTCGGTCTGGGTCTGGCCTCCAGCGCGTTGACCGTGGCGGTGCCGGCGAGCGCCCAGCCAGCCGCCAATCCCTCCGATTCCGCCGATGCCTCCGTGGCGGGGTACGCCGGGTCGGCTGAGGAGGCTGCGAACAACAAGGCGTTCTTCGAGGCTGTGCTCAAGTCGGTCGCCGAGAAGAGTGCCGCCCAGCCGAGCGGGCAGGCGGTGACGCTCCACTACGACGTCTCCAGGGCGCCGAGCTTCCGTTCGCAGATATCGAGCGCGGCCGAGATATGGAACAGCTCCGAGTCCAACGTCAAGCTCGAGGAGGCTTCGAGCGGCTCAAGCAGCGCCGACTTCTCCTATTCCGAGGGCAACGACCCCGGCGGATCCCACGCCTCCACCGACGGCCACGGAAGCGGCCAGATCTTCCTCGACTACAACCAGATACAGCAGTACGACTCGATTCGCGTTGTCACCCACGAGACCGGGCACGTCTTGGGCCTGTCGGACAACTACAGCGGGCCGTGCAGTGAGCTGATGTCGGGCGGCGGACCTGGCCCGTCCTGCACCAACCGCAGCCCGAACGCCACCGAGCGTGCGCGTGTCGACGAGCTGTGGGCCGGCGGTGGCGCGCAGGCTTCGGGCACGGGGAACCAATCCGGTGGCGGCCCCAGCGCTGCACCGTCGGCACCGTCCGCGGCCCCGGGCACGGGGAACCAGTCCGGTGGCGGCCCCAGCGCTGCACCGTCGGCACCGTCCGCGGCCCCGGGCACGGGGAACCAGTCCGGAGGCGGCCCCAGCGCCGCATGGCCGGCATGGCCCGTGGGGCCGGGTCAGGGTCCGCACCATCGGACGATCTGGAATTGATCGACGGACCGCCACGAAGATCCGAGATCAGTATCCGCGCGTCCAGGACGAGCAGGTCTCGTTGCCAATCGGACCGGCACACACCTTGAACTGATCGATGCTGCCGCCATCGGCAGGCCGCTCTGATCCGCAGCCGGCACTGGACCCGTTGGCGTCACCGACGTAGTCCTTCAGTCCCTTGGCGGTGATGTACCACGTACGTACGCCGAGACCGTCGGATCTGACGTCACAGGCCTGAACCGTGGTGCTGTAGTTGTATGACTTGCCGGAGCCGGCCTTGGCTCCGTTGACGTACACGACTGCTGTTACGTCTGCCGCGCTCGCCGGAGATGCAGCGAAAACCATTCCCAGTATTGTCGCAGCAGTGAGCCCCGCTATGCGCACTGACCTGGCCATGTACTTCCTTTCCGAAGGTCTTCGTAACTGGTCTTCACGTTTCTCTTCCTCGAATTACGGACCAGGCTCCCCTCTCCTGTCAGACCGCAGCCCACGCGCTTGTCGAGGGCATGCCTAATAGTTACGGGAGGCGGCCAATCGATCATTGATGAGGAGTGCCAGGTGCTTGACGATGCGTGCCATGTGGGACCCAGTCGGCTTGGTGCTGCCGGCGGTAGTCCTGCGGGCCGAGTCCGTAGACGGCGCGGAACGCCCGGGAGAAGTGCGCAGGGTCCGCGAAGCCGCAGCGTGCTGCCAGGGCGTGGATCGGTTGGCTGCTCAGCAGAGGATCGGTCAAGTCGCGGCGGCAGCGCTCCAGTCGGCGGGCGCGGATCCACCCGGCGACGGTGGTGTCCTGGTCCTGAAAGAGCCGGTGCAGGGTACGCAAGGATATGTGGTGGGCTGCCGCGACCGCGCCTGGAGAAAGGGCTGGATCACTCAGGTGCTGTTGGATGAAGGCATGGATCTCCCTTAGACGTCATTTCACTTGGTAAGCCGGCGGTGGCATATGAGGGTCGCGGCGATGGCGGTGAAGGCGAGGAAGTGTTCCGGCTTGCGTTCGTAGCGGCGGTGGAGGCGTCGGCAGCCGGACAGCCAGGACACGGTCCGCTCCACGACCCAGCGGTGTCGGCCCAGGCGTTGGGACGACTCGACACCTTTACGGGCGAGACGGTGCCGGATGCCGCGGGAAGCGAGCCATTGCCGCAGGTGGCGGTAGTCGTAGCCCTTGTCGCCATGCAGCTTGCCGGGTCGTCGACGTCGCGGGCCGCGACGGGAGCGGATGGGCGGAATGCCGCGGACCAGCGGGATGAGAGCCTGGCTGTCGTGGAGGTTGGCGGCGGAGATGCCGACCGACAAGGGCAGGCCCTGGCGGTCCACGATGAGGTGGATTTTCGATCCCTTCTTGCCACGGTCGGTCGGATTTGGTCCCGTCAGCTGCCCCCTTTGAGGGCCCGGACGCTGACGGAGTCGACCGCGCACCGCGACCAGTCAAGCTCCCCCGGGCGCCGAGTTCGTCCAGGACCAGGCGGTGGAGCTTGGCCCAGACCCTGGCCTCGGTCCACTCGGTGAACCGCCGGAAGGCGGTGACCCCGGACAGACCGAAGCCCGGCGGGAGTTGATTCCAGGTGCAGCCCGACGTGGCCACGAAAACGATCGCGGCCAGCACCTCGCGGTCCCCTCGCCGGCGATGCCCTCCACCTTGCGGGCGAACCGGTGCCGGCGGCACCACCCGCTGGAACAAGGTCCACAACTCTTCCGGCGCCATCCGCTCGACAAGCGCAGCAGTCATCACCCCAGACTGCCGCAAGATCACGCCAACTGAAATGGCGTCTTAGAAGGGCCCGCTGGAGGGTCTGGGACGGCACTGACGCGGCGGAGTCGAGATGGTGGGCGAGGAATGCGGTGAGCAGGTCAAGGGTGCAGATGGCCAGGCGGGAGCCGTCCGCCGCTGCGTAGGTGGCGGCGTTGGCGACCAGCTGGGTGAGGTAGCCGGACAACAGGGCGCCTATCCCCTCGCGGCCGGGTAGCCGCACTGCGGTGAGCTGATCCACCCTGGTCGCGGGCAGCGGCAGGAGGGCCCGGGGAATTGAACCATCACTCCTCTCACGGTTCCCGCGGTGTTTTGGTCAGCGGATGCCCAGCCGTGCCAGGGGCGTGAGGTGTCGTAGAGCATCACCTCCCCAGGGCCGCTTGTTGTGTCGTGACGGTCCTGGAGGATTCGGTGGCTGCCGTGCAGGTTCAGCATCAGCTGGTAGGACTCAGGATCGGAGCGTCGGATCATCTTCGTCGTCCGGCGAGTCTCCAGCGACGGATAGGCCAGCACGGATACCATCACCGAGCCCAAATCCAGCCTACGCATGCCAGCCCGGAAGTTCGCCTCGTGATCGCTTCGAATCATGTTGGGTATCAACGCACTGGCCGTCATGTCGTGCCAGGAGCCGAACCTCTCGGCCACTGGCAGTTCTTCCGTCCGAAACTCCGTCACCAGCACCATTCATCCCCCAGTACGCTGCTGCTTCCAAGACGATCATGCCGGCGGTGACACCACTCCGGACTGCGGGGGCTCCTCCACAGCCAGGCAGGATGACGGGATCCCGCAAGACGCGGTAGGAGTCGAGAAGGTCCGAGCGCCCGCGGGAACGGCCTGACCGGCCGTCGCAAACAGCAGCGAAGCCCTCAGGCAGAGCAGCCGTGTCGTGACGCACATCCATTCACCCCGAACGAAGTGGAGCAGGGCCTGCTGCACTAACTGCACCGGCCGATCCGGCCCTCGGCCCGTCGGCGATCAGGCCGCGGTTCACCAGGCTGCGTCAAACAGGCATGCTGCCCCGACATTCCGTGCCATGATTCGAACAGGTTCGAAGGCATCGGACTGGTTTCAGTCTCGAATCCACTGGAGCCCATAGAACGTTCGCACGCATCCGCCGCTCTCCGTCGGCAATGCGACGCAGTCAGAAGCTCACCGCCGCAGGGTTCGGCCGCCGCCAGGGGTGAGTGCCGAATGCCTTGTCAAGGGGCTGGCCATCGGCAGATCGATCCGTGGGCTGGCTCGCTCGAAGGAAGCTTGGGCCGCTGAGGCGATCTAAGGGCGGTGGCCCGGCTGACCTGGGCAAAGCTCTACCCGTCGCTCAATTGGTGTTGACGCCCTGCTGCACAGCGATGAGTTTCGAGGTGGCCCCCGGTCTACCGGTCAGACCGCTTCATCGCACTCGTGTCAGGAGCCATCTTGAAGCTTCTTCTTACGGCAGCGGGTATCACCAACGCGAGCATCCAGGACGCGCTGGTACGGCTGCTGGGCAAGCCGATCGCCGAGTCCGACGCCCTGTGCGTCCCCACTGCGGGGTACGGGCACCCCATGGGCAGTCCTGCCGGAGCCTGGCGATTCATCAGTGGACATTCTCGCCTGCCCATGTGCGACCTCGGGTGGAAGTCCTTGGGAGTGCTGGAGCTCACCGCGCTGCCCAGCATCGGTGCAGAGCGTTGGGTCCCCTGGGTCCAGGAGGCGGACGTCTTGCTGGTGAACGGCGGCGATGCGCTGTATCTGGCCCACTGGATGCGGCAGTCCGGCTTGGCGGATCTGCTGCCGTCGTTGAGCGAGAAGGTATGGGTGGGGTTGAGCGCCGGGAGCATGGCGATGGCCCCTCGTATCGGCGACTACTTCGTCGAGTGGACGGCACCCACCGGGGACGACAGCGCGCTGGGCGTCGTCGACTTCTCCATCTTCCCCATGTGGATCACGTAGACCTGCCAGAGAACACCATGGCAGAGGCGGAGAAGTGGGCAGCCAGGCTTCCGAATCCCGCATACGCGATCGACGACGACACCGCCATCACGGTCGTCGACGGTGCAGTCGAGGTCATCTCCGAGGGCAAGTGGCGTCACTTCCCGGCCTGAGCGAGCGCCGCCCCGGCGTCCGGCCAGTTCGTCCATCAGCACCGGCGCTGCACCGGACCCTCACACACGAGCCCGAAACGCACTCGCCCGCCGTGCGCGGATGCTGCGACCATCGTCCGCAGCAGGCCCGCCGCAACGCCCCCAGGGCCGCCGGGAGGGTCGTGCGCAGCCATACTCGAGGTGCGTGCCGGGCCCGCCGGCGCCTGTGCGATGCGCAAGCTCCGGCGCGCGCTCGATCTCAGGGATACCAACACGGCCGAAACACATGTGTTCGAAATTCCGACTGGTTCGTTGAACCGCAGGAGCAGCCACACGACCATCAGGGGACCTTGTGACGTCGGCCAGGACACCAGCACCTGCGATCCCCCATGACGTGGCCCGGAGCGAGGAGTACTGGTACCGAGACAAGTCCAGCCGCGGGGCCTCTATGCGGATCTTGGTCACCATGGCGCGGTGGCTGCCCATGCCGGCTCTCCGGGCGCTGAGCCGGCCCGGGTCAGGAGTCGCGCTGTGAAGAGGTTCTTCGGACGGGTGCGGATGGCGGAGCCTGAGGTCTCCGATGCCGAGGAGGAGCTCTTCGGCGGTCCCCTGCGCTACGACTTGGGCTGGTCGGAACATGAGCGTGCCCGGCTGGACTTGACGATGATGTCGGCTCTGCGCTCGATGCCCAGGCTGGTCGGAGCGACCCTGCGGATGGCGTGGCAGGCAGGCCGTCGCGCGCTGCTCACGGTCGCGATCTGCGAAATCGGGCAGGGTCTCGCCGCAGCCATCGGGCTGCTCGCGGTCAACGCCGTGATGCACGCGCTGCTCGGCTCAGGTACCCCGGGCAGCGGCTGCACGCCGTTCTGCCCGGCCTGCTCGCCGCCGCCGGAGCAGCCGTGGTCAACTCGGGCCTTGCCGGATGGTCCACCTCGCGGGCGGGCCGGCTGGAGCCGCTGGTCGAGCGGATCGCCACGACCCAGTACCTGGCCGCCGCCGTGTCGGTCGAACTGGAGGCCATCGAGGACCCGGAGTTCAGGCGGTTGATCGACGTCGCCCAGTACGGCGCCGGATCGGCCCGCCGCATGATCAGTGCCTGTGTCGCCGCGCTGAACGGGACCATCTCCCTGATCTCTACGGCAGGTGTGCTCACCATCCTCCACCCGGCCCTGCTGCCGATGCTGATCCTGATCGCGGCGCCGCGCGGCTGGGGCGCGATGCGGGTAGCGCAGGAACGGTATGTGTCGGTCATGAGCTGGATCGAGCACGTGCGGGCCAGCCGCCTCATCGGCAACCTGCTCACCGAGCGCACCGCCGCCCAAGAGGTGCGCATTCATGCCGTCGGGCCGTTCCTGCTCAGCCGCTACGAGCGGATGGCCGAGAGCGCCGAGGGCGAGCAGGAGCGCTTGGCTACCGGCAAAGCCGTCACCGAGTGGGTGGCCGCCGCGCTGTCTGGACTCTCCATGGCGGCGACGTACGCGGCCATGTTCTGGCTGATCATGAGCGGGCACATGAGTCTGGCCGTGGCCGGGACCGCCGTCATCGCCGTCCGGTCCGGCTCGGCGAGCCTGGGCGCGCTGGTGATGAACGTGAACCAGCTGCACGAGGAGTCCCTCTATGTCCGCGACCACGCCCAGTTCCTCGAGGAGGCGGCACGACGCACCATTCCCAGCGGGGCGACCCCGTCCCGGCACGGGTGAGGGAGGTCGTACTGGAGAAGGTGATCTACCGCTACCCGGATCGGGAAGCCCCGCCCTGGACGAGGTCTCCCTCACGCTGCCCATGGGCTCGGTCACCGCCGTGGTCGGCGAGAACGGCTCCGGCAAGAGCACTCTGATGAAGGTGTTGTCGGGCCTGTTGCTGCCGCAGAGCGGGACGGTGTCGTGGGGTGAGGCCGACATCGTCTCGCTGGACCGCTTCGAGGTCTTCGACCGCGTCTCACTGCTCACCCAGGACTTCCAACGCTGGCCCGTGACAGCGGCGTTGAACATCCGGATCGGCCGTCACGCCCAGGCGGCCGACCCTGAGCACCTGCAGCCTTCCGTGGACTACGCGGGTGCCGGACCGGTCATCGCAAAACTTCCCGACGGACTGCGCACCTTGCTGGCCCGGATGTTCCGCGGCGCGAGCGAACTGTCGGGCGGCGAGTGGCAGAAGATCGGCCTCGCCCGGACCCACTGGCGCAGCGCCACCTCGGATGCCGACGGCGTGCTCATCGTGGACGAGCCCACCTCCGCCCTCGACCCGGAAGCGGAAATCGCCGCCTTCGACCGCATCCGCCGACTCGCCGCCCCAAACCGGGCCGTCGTCCTGGTCACCCACCGCATGTCCGGCGTCCGCCATGCCGACCGCATCTACGTTCTGCACCACGGACGCCTCGTCGAGCACGGCAGCCACGACGAACTCATGGACGCCCAAGGGCGCTACGCCTCGATGTTCGACGCACAAGCCGCCCAGTACGCCCCCGCGGGCACCATCCCCGCCCCGGCTCCCCACCATCGCCGATCCAGCACGCACCGCTCGAAAGGCCCCAGGGTGACGACTCCCACCGCCGCACAAGAACACGATCCCAGCGCACTGCGGCAGGCTCGTCGATCAGCTCCTCGCGGCCGGCCACGTCCGCACCCCCACTGTCGAGGCCTCCCTGCGCAGGGTTCCCCGCCGTGCCTTCGCACCGGAAGTGCCCGTACGACCGCGTACGCCGATGACATCATCCCCACACACCACACGCCCGACGGCCGCATCAGCAGCCCCGTCAGCACACCGTGGCTCCGGGCCGTCATGCTCGAATCGGCCCGCCTCCGGTCTGGCCCCCATGTCCTGGAGGTCGGCTCAGGCGCATACAACGCCGCCTTGATCGCCGAACTGGTCGGCCGGACCAGCCAGGTCACCACCGTCGACATCGGCCTGGCCGTCACCGACCGCACCACCCGCTTCCTCTGCGCCCCCGGATACGACCGTGTCCGTGTCCTGACCGCGGACGCCGAGCAGCTACCCCCGAGGCCATCCCCGAGGGCGGCTTCGATGCGGTGATCGTCACGGTCGACACCTGGGATCTGCCGTGGATCAGCATGGTTGCCGAGGGCGGACGCCTCGTCGCCCCGCTGCGCCTCCACCAGTGCGTGTGGTCAGTCGGTTTCACCAAACACGACGGTGCGCCAGTCAGTGAAGAGCCACTCACCGTGTGCGGCTTCATCCCCTTGCAGGACGCCGACGCATGGGAACCGGCTGCGCACCATCCCAGGCTGCGGCATCCGCCTTGCCTTCGAGGACGGAACGCCAACGCCCGTCGACCAGCTGGCCCCCGCCTTCGACATGGCGCCTTCCACGGTCCGCACGCATGTCGCCGTCGGGGGTTGAGGAATCCTTCGACTCCCTCACCCCGTTTCTGGCCGGCGCGCTCCCCGGCTCTGCCGCCTGTCCGTCGACCCGGACCGCCACACCGGCCTCAACAGCCCCCCACTACCGCACTGCTACCGAAAGCACCACCTGAAGCGCGCCGCCACTCCCCTGCCGGAAGCAGAACAGATCAACTGGGGTCCTGCTGCAGACGGGGCTGGAGACGCCCTCCTCCGGGACACCGAGGGCCTACGGGTCTTGGCCATCGGCTGCGGCCCGGTTCGGCACGCCGCCTGCCTGCCTCGCACCTATGGAGTGCATGTCCACGGCGCCGATGCTTCCCTCAACCAGATCGAGAGAGCGCGTGCCCGCTGGGTCGTGTCCGGCGGATCAAGGCATGGCTGGCTGAACGCTTCCTTAGGTTCGGCTGCCGCCCAGAGTCGCACCGATCAGGGCCTCCGCCGCCCCAGGATCGCCGGCGAGCCGCCCGGCGTCGCGGATCTGCTCCTCGTCCAGTGCCCTGGCCTTCACTAGCTGGATCGCCTCGTGGATGCCGCTTCCGTCGCCGTGGGCGAGCATCACGAAGAACCAGCGCACTGCCTGCACCGGGTCCGGCGTGGTGCCAAACCCGTCGCGGTACCAGCAGGCGGCAGCGTTCATCGCCCCCGTGTGCCCGCGCTCGGCTGCCCAGACGTACCAGCCCAGCGCCTCCTCGTCCCGGTCCAGAGCGGATAGCCGGTCGGCGAGTGCGGCACCGGCGGCGACGACTCCTTCGCGAGCGGCGGCCTCCAGCAGCCGCAGGGACTCGTCAGGATCGTCGACCAGCTGGGCGAGGTTGAACACGCCGTAGGCGTCCCCGCCCTCGGAAGCCGCCCGGAATAGCTCGGCGGCACGCGCGCGGTCCTCTGCGACGCCCAGCCCCATCACCAACATGTGCCCATAGGTGCGTTGCCCGGACGGAAGCCCGGCCTCGGCCGCCGCACGGGCATAACGCGCGGCCATGGGGAGGGCCGACTCGTCGAAGTACTCCAAGTAGATGCCGGCGAGCAGAGCGGCGGCCTCCGCCGACCCTTCATCCGCCAGCGGTACGAGCTCGACGGTCACTCGGACCGCCAGCTTGGCACCCTCCGCGCTGCCCTCCATTGCGGCCCGGACGAAAGCGTGCCCCGCAGCTACCCAGTCCCCGACCTCGGCTGCCCTTCGGCCCTCGTCCAGTTGCATGCGGGAACCCTATGCCATCGTCAGGCCGGTCATGCTCGGAGCCATAGCTCACCTACGGCACATCCCGACGCCAAGCGCCCACCAGCTCATATTGAAACGATCAGTAAGACCTGGCAGGCCGCGAGCCTCGGGGATCCAGCGCCAGTTACACACTCCGTGCGCGTGACCGCCTCTGTTGACCGGCTGGTCACAGAACGACGAAACCGGGCAGCCTGTACATGGGCACGCCTGCCCCAACTTCACACTGTGATAAGGGTGTTGACATTCCAACGGCAGCGCCGGAACATGACCGGGCGGTCAGGTGACCGCCCGGTCACATGGAGGAGTGCCCATGCCGACCCCCACGTGGAGCCGACTATCCCCCGCACGGCGCGAGCGCGTTCTGGTCGCCGCCATGGACGAATTCGGCACCCACGGCTACTCGACGGGCAGCCTGAACGTCATCGCTCGCCAAGCCGGCGTCGCCAAGGGATCTCTCTTCCAGTACTTCGCGGGAAAACTCGACCTCTTCACCTACGTGGCCGAGCAGACCTCGCTGCGCGTCTACGAGCACATGCGCCCCTGGCTGGAGGGATATGACGGAGCCGTCGACTTCGCCACTCACCTCGTGGACGCCTTGGAGGCCTGGCTCGACTACTTCGCAAAGCACCCACTCGAACGGGGTGTCGCTGCGGCCACCAACATGGAGATGGACCCCGCGATTCGCGGCGCGGTTCGCGGCCCGGTGAACGAGATCTACCTGGCCGGTCTGACCCCACTGGTGGAGCGCGCCACCAGCACCGGAGACCTGCGCAAGGACTGCGACCTGGACACTCTGCTGTCCTTGCTGCTCGTCCTGCTGCCCCACTTGGCCCTCGTTTCCCACACGCCAGGACTGGACGGTGCCGTCCGTCTCACCGGCGTTCGCTCACAGCAGCGCCGCCAGAACGTCGAACGGCTCGTCACCGCACTGCTGTCCGACTTCATCCAGCGGGACGCATGATGACGGATTTCGACACCCGGGCGAATCTCATCGACAGTCCCGCACGGGACGCCTCACGGCCGTTTGCCTCGCCGCACCGCTCCGAGCCGCCTAGGGCCGCCCCATCGGACGACATGGACGCAGAGGGACTGGCCATCCCGGAGCGCCAGGGCGGCTCACCGGACAGAACACGTGTCGCTGCGGCTCGTCAAGGCCGGCACTGCCCACGGTGGCCCCAAGCACCAGTCCTGTCTGTCAGGGCGAGGAGTCATGAGAGCCGCCCAGACCGCCCACGCGAACGGCAGTGTCCTGCACATTACTCAGGGGAATCCGCCACAGAGCCGGGTAGCCGAGATCGGGGCTTCATCCGCCCATGGCTCCTCCCCTCACCGGGCGGATCACGCAGACCCTGAGCAGCTGACTCAAGACCGGCCCCAAGCGCTGACGCCGGCCCGGCCCGCTAGTCCGCGCCCACGCGCAGCCGACCGCGTTCCCTAACACAACGTCCGCCGCTGATCGGCTTCCCACCGCGGGACATCAAGCCGGTCTTCGGCGGCTGAGCAGTCCGGAATCACTGTTTCACCCCCACAGAAAAGGTGATCTCGTGCGCCGTGTCATCCCGCGATCCCTTGCAGCACTCATGCTGGTCGTGGCAGCGGCTCTCACCGCCGCGCCCGCCGCAAGCGCCTCCCCTGTGACGGACACATCCCCGCAGTGGACCCCTCCGCCACCGGGTCCTTCGCTATCGGCTACACCGATCTGACCGTATCGGCCTCAGGTAGGTCGTACGGCGCCCGCGTTTGGTACCCGAGCTCGAATGCCGGCGCCAATACCCCGGTCGCTCCAGGAACCCACCCCGGACTCGCCTTCGGACACGGCTTCTTCCAGGGCATCAACCAGTACGAGTCCCTGCTCAGGCACTATGCGTCCTGGGGCTTCATCACCGTGACGCCCAAGTCCCAGGGCGGCCTGTTCCCGAGCCACTCGGCGTTCGCCGACGACTTGAATGCCGCACTCACCTGGCTCACCGTTCAGAACACCACCAGCGGCTCGCGCTTCGCGGGAGCGGTGCGGACCGACAGACTCGGCGTCCTGGGCCACTCCATGGGCGGTGGTGCAGCCCTGCTAGCTGCGAGCCGAAACCAGGCCGTCAAAAGCGTCTCCACCATGGCTGCGGCGGAAACCAACCCGTCCGCAGTGGCAGCGGCCGGAACGCTGACCGCCCCAGCCCAATTTCTCGGTGGCAGCGCTGATTCCGTCGCCGGAGTGGCGGACAACCAGCAGAAGATGTACGACGCGAAGCCCGCTCCCACCCAGCTTCGCGTCATCACGGGAGGCTTCCACTGCGGCTTCGAGGACAGCTCAGGGTTCGGCTGCGACAGCGGAACCATCACCCGCGCCGCGCAGCAGAAGCTCACGCAGGGCGTGACGACCGCCTGGTTGCTCTACACACTCGGCGGTGACTCGTCGACGTATGACCTGGTCTGGGGATCCGCAGCTCAGAAGCTCCCAGGGGTGACGTACAGCGCCAAGCCGTAAGCACACGAACCGACGGGGTCGCTCGGCGCTCACCAGGCCGAGCGGCCCCGCTCCATGAAGGTCAGCGCCGCACGTCACAACGTCCGCGTCAGCGACCAGCGGAACGAGACCGACCCTCGACCCGACCATCGGCAACAGTGACCTCCGGGGTCGCGCGCGGCGGCGCACAGCGGCGGTCGAAGGCAACGAGCCTCCCTCCTGTCGCTACCGGAGTGACTTTCCTCGGCTTCCGCCCTGGTCCGGCGTGTCCTTCCCTGCCTTTGGCCCGCTCCCGGCCGGGTATTCTCCGCTGGATTCGGGGCCCGTGGCCCTGTCCTTCGGCGCCTTCTCGGTGTGGCGGTGGTCCTTGTGGCCCGCCGGTCCCTGCCGTGGAAATCGAGGCGAGTGGGACGTTGCCGAATCCTTTTCGGCGTGATGGTGGCCTCTGTGGTCTGCCTGTTCGACCCGTCAGGCACTTCAGCAGTACGAGACCGAGAGCAAAGATGTCGGCCTTCTGATCCACGCGACGGCCAGTGACCTGCTCGGGGCCGGATAGGCGGCGGTCCCCACGATGGCGCCGACGTGCATGTTGGAACCGGGCTTACCCCGGTCCACGGGGCGGACCTGCAAGTTCGCCCCCTTTTTTCAGCGCGGACGTGAGCGGAGTCGAGGACAGCGCGCGACAGGTCGACGAGGTTCTGGCCTTCCAAGAGCTCGAGCATCTTCTGATGCAGTCGTCCCCACACTCCGGCCCGGGACCAGATGAGAAACCGGCGGTGCACGGTCGACTTCGACGCCCCGAAGCACGGTGGCAACGCCCGCCGGGCACAGCCGCCGACCAGCACATAGATGATCGCGGCGAACACCGCCTCGTCATCGATGTTCGCGACCCCGCCGGCCTGCGGACGCACCCGCGCCGGCGGCAACAGCCGCTTGGCGATCTCCCACAGGCCATCCGGCACGATCCATCCCCACCGCCCACTCCCCGTAACCAGTCGAACGACCAACTGACCATGTAGGCCAGCGTCCTCGCAGCAGTGCTGCAGGTTGTCAGCGGAGCGGTGGGAGGCGAGGACGTCCGCACTGGCCAACCAGCGGCGACCGTGAAAATCGCTGCCCGATCACCGGAGCATGGTGATAGACATCCGGCGTGGAAGAGAATCTTGAGTTTCCAGACCTGTTGCGACTGATCGATGAACGGTCGACCGCTTTCCGCGCCGTGGTCGCCGCCGCGCCCGGTCTCGAAGCCCAGGTGCCGACCTGCCCTGGGTGGACGCTGTTCGATCTGGTGAAGCACCTGGGCGGGGGAGACCGCTTCTGGGCCGCCATCGTCGGCGCGGGGCCCGCCGACGCGCCCCCGGCCGAGGCCGTCGCCGCGCGCGCCGCGCTGGAAGTGCCGCAGGAGCGTGAGGCCCTGCTGGCCTGGCTGCACGCGTCGACGCAGCTTCTGCTGGGCGCCCTGCGCGCGGCGGGACCGGAGAGCGGTTGTTGGACGTGGTGGCCCGCGTCGCAGTCACCGCAGACCGCCGGCGGCACCGCCCGCCACCGGGTCCAGGAGACGGCGGTGCACACCTACGACGCCCAGCTCGCCGGGGGCGCACCGCAGCCGCTGCCGGTCGAGCTGGCACTCGACGGTGTGGAGGAGTTCCTGTTCACCGTCTGCGCAACGCCGAGTGCCTGGCCGCACAAGCCCACGGCCTTCGACTTCCACGCCGCCGAGGGCCGCTCCTGGCGTCTCACCGTCGACGGCGACGGCGCACGTACTACCCGCCTCCCCGCGCCCATGGCCGCGACCGGTGAGGACTCGGACGCGGCCGGCGCCTCCGTCCATGGCACGGCCAGTGAGCTGGTCCTCTACCTGTACGACCGGATCCAGGCCGACTCCTTGCACGTTGACGGAGACGCAGGGCTGCTCGACCTGCTTCGCGCCTGGGAGCCGGAGGAGAAGTAGGACGTAGCGGGGTCTGTTGGCCGCGCCTCGAGCCGATAGGACACGATTGTCGTAGTTAGCGGGCCCCATCCAGCCGACCGTGGCCAGGGCGTCGGCGCCGCGGGGTGCGGAGACGAGTCCGAGGCGTGCGTGCGGATTCTGCGTCAGGAAAGCTCGCGCGTACTGCTCGGCGATCTCATGGGCATGCGGCGAGGATGTCAGCGTGAGTCCTCGGCCGGGCCAGGCCTGGCCGAAAAAGGCGGTGACGGCCGGCCGTTCGTCGGCGGTGAGCTGGTCGTCACCTTCGTCGACAGTGCTGTAGTCCTGCCACCAGCGGGCAAGTAGGTCCTCGGCGCTGTGGTCTGCAGGCGAGGACATACGCTCGGGCCATAGTTCGCCACAGCGCCAGGGGCGGAAGTCCGCGTGATGCGGGTCCAAGGCGTCGAGTAGGAGAGAGCAGAGTCCTGAGGTGGAGTGTTCGGCAGGGCGCAGGCCGGTGCGTCGGTCGGGGCCCGTATCCGGGCCGGGGCGTCCGCTTCCGGAACGGCGCTGCCGCGGCGGGCCCGGCCGGGTTCGAGGCGCCCGGGCGGCTGTCCGCGCACGTCACGAGGCCGGTGCCGGGCAGGCACGGCGGAAGAGCCGTAGTTGCGCCCCAACGGCGGGGAGCGCGACCGTGCTCACCCAGGCCCGCCCGGCGGACGGCCGCCGGGACCGCCGCAGCGGTGCCGCCTCGTCGGTCCCAGCGCCAACGGTCCGCCTTCGCCGTCCAGGTGGTGCCGCCGCGCGGACCCTGGCCCGTCCGGGGCACCCGGCCGCGGGTCAGGGAAGCAGGACGGCCTTGCCGTTGTTGCGGTGGGCCTCCAGATCTGCGTGGGCCTGTGGGGCCTGCGCGAGGGGGTAGGTGCGCCAGACCGGCACGTCGATCCCGCCGGTGGCGGCCAGGTCCGCCAGCTCCCGCAGGGACTGTCCGGCCTGGTCACCGCCGGCACTGAAGCGGACCCCGTGCCGGGCGGCGGACATGTCCGCGATCGTGATGACCCGCGCGCTGTCACCGGTCAGGGCGACGGAGTCCGCGAGCACCCCGGCGCCGGAGGCGTCCAGGACGAAGTCAACGCCCTGGGGGCGGCGGCCCGTACGCGCTCGGGCCAGCCGTCGCCGTAGCGGACCGCGGTGGATCCCATCGCGGTGACGCGCTCGATGTCGCGTTCACCAGCCGTCCCGACGACGGTGATGCCCGGGCAGTGGCCAGTTGCACCACGACGGTACCCACACTGCCGCCGGCGCCGTGGACGAGCAGGGTCTGTCCCGGCTGCACACCCAGCTGCGCAAGGACACGGGACGCGGTCCGGGCGACCGTGACCAGCGAGGCGGCCGCCTCCCACGACAGGGATCCGGGCTTGGCGACCGGACCGTCGAGCAGGGCGTACTCGCCGTAGCTGCCGCCGACGGCGGATCCCAGAACCTCCTCCCCCACGACCACGCCGGCGCCCTCGCCGACCGCGTCGACGACGCCGGCGGCATCGAGGCCGGGGGTCACGGGGAAGCGGGCCGGGGCGGTGCCGGCCATCAGACCGGCGCGGATCTTCAGGTCGAGGGGGTTGACGGAGGCGGCCCGCACGCGGATGCGGGCCTGGCCCGGGCCGGGCTCCGGCACGGTGACCTCCGACAACCGCAGCACCTCGGGCGCGCCGTACTCGGAGAATGTGATCGCTTTGGACATCGGGAACTCCCTGGTCGAATCAGTTTCGGGAAGGGACGGCCCCAGACGCCGTGACCCGCGGTGCGGCCACGGCGGCGGGGCCGCGGCAGCTAGGCGGTGAGGGCGGGGTAGTCGGTGTAGCCGCGGTGGTCGCCGCCGTAGAAGGTGGCCTGGTCGGGGGTGTTGAACGGGCCGCCGACGGCCAGGCGGCGGGGCAGGTCGGGGTTGGCCAGGAACAGTGCCCCGTAGGCGATCATGTCCGCGCCGGCGTCGTCGAGCAGCTTCAGCGCCTCGGGCCGGTGACGTCGGGGTGGGTGAAGGGGTTGAGGACGAACGTGCCGGGCCAGGCCTTGCGCAGCCGCAGGGTCAGGTCCCGGTCCGGGCCCTCCATCAGGTGCAGGTAGGCCAGGTCCAAGTCGGCGAGCCGGTCCAGCAGGGCGGGATACACCTCGCCCGGGGCGTCCTCGGCGATGTCGTTGTAGGGGTTCGCGGGTGAGATCCGCAGGCCCACCCGGTGGCCGCCGATCGCGTCGGCCACGGCCGTGACGACCTCCGCGGCGAAACGGATCCGGCCCTCAGTGGTGGCGCCCCAGTCGTCGGTACGCCGGTTGGTGTTGGGCGCGAGGAACTGGTGGACGAGGTAGCCGTTGGCGCCGTGGATCTCCACGCCGTCGAACCCGGCCTCGACGGCGTTGCGGGCCGCGGCGGCGAAGTCGGCGATCGTGCGGTGGATGTCCGCCTCGCTCAGCTCCTTCGGGGTGACGTAGTCCTTCGGGCCCTCGTGGGTGAAGACTTGGCCCCGGGCGGCCACCGCCGAGGGGGCCACCGGCACCAGGCCGTCGGGCAGCAGGCTCGGGTGGCCGATCCGGCCGGTGTGCATCAGCTGGGCGAAGATCACCCCGCCTTCGCGGTGCACGGCGTCGGTCACGGCCCTCCAGGCCCGCACCTGCCCGCTCGTGTGCAGGCCGGGGGTGTCGGGGTAGCCCTGGCCGACCGGCGAGGGCTGCACGCCCTCGGTGACGATCAGCCCGGCGCCGGCGCGCTGCGCGTAGTACGTCGCCATCAGATCGGTCGGCTCGGCGCCGGGGCCGAAGGCGCGACTGCGGGTCATCGGCGCCATCACGATGCGGTTGGCCAGGCGCTTGCCGCCCAGGTCGATCGGATCGAAAGCAGTGGTCATGGCCTCTTCCTCATATCTTCCATCTCCGGGGTCTCCGGGTTTTACCTGTCCGAACAAGTAAATCACCTGTCCGAACAGGTAAATCTCGCGGATGCATTCCCGGAGGGGTGGGTGACGGTCGTCACACACTCTGACGTGGAGGTCTTCCCGATGCGGCACGGGCGGGGCCCGCAGAGGGGCTACCGGAAGGTAGGGTGAAGCTGATCAGGCAGGAAAGTGAGGAAGAGATGGCGCAGTCCACACCGGAAGCCGGTTCCGGAGGGGGTCTCGCGGGGGCGGAACAGGGGGCCACCGTCCCGGTGCCGTCCGCGGCCGGCAGCGGCCCGATCAGTCACGCGATCTTCCGCCTGGCGCGCCTGCACCGCATGTTCGCGGGGCAGCTGCTGCGCCGTATCGGCCTTCATCCGGGTCAGGAACTGGTCATGATGCACCTGTGGGAGCTCGGCCCCAGCGGCAGGCCGACCTGGTGCGCCTGATGGACTCCGACGCCGCCACCATGACTCGCACCGTCCGGCGCCTGGAGCAGGCCGGCTTCGTGCGCCGCCGCCCCTGCGCCACCGACAGACGCGCCTCCCTCATCGAACCCACCGCGGCCAGTCACGCCCTGCGCCGCGAGGTCGAACAGGTCTGGGCCCAGCTCGAGGACCTCGTCGCCGCGGACCTCGACGCCCGTGGACGGGCCGATGCCCTTCACACGCTGGAACACCTGGAGTACAACCTCGTACGGGCCACCGCCGACCCCGCGGCCTGCCCCACCGGCACGCAGAGCCGCCCGGCGGGGTGACAACACCGCGCCGACGCCGCACCCCGGCGCTTCAACGCCACCCCCGCCACCCAGACCGCTGTCCTCCTTCCGGCCGGAGCACAGCATGCGTGAGGGTTACGGCGCCGCCGCCGCGTGATGCCGGCCCCCGGTGGCGCCCGCATCCGCGGCAGGAGTCCAGGTGGGTCCGCACCCGGAGGAGTACCGACGTGCCCGCGCCGCAGGAGTCCTGGTGGGCGCGGGAATTTGATCGTGGCGGTGCCGTCCTTGCCGGTGGTCGGTGGGCGATCTTTTTACCCCGGGTGTGCTTGCCGGACGTGTCGAGGGTGTCGGCGTTGATGGTGACGACCGCTCCGGGTAGTGGCCTCCCCGGCGCCGTGTCGGTCTTCTTCACCGCCGGCTTTCCGGGCTTGACCGGGTCGATGACGGCGAGGGGGTTGGCGGTCGCCTGCGTGCCCTCGGTGATGGTGATGTCTGGTGCGATAGGCGCTCGTGCAGGCGGCTGCCGGTGTCCGTCTCGCGGAGCCGGTAGACGCCCGGCTCGATGCCGACGAAGACCAGGGTGCCGTCGGCGCGGTGACGCCTTCGGCGACGACGCGGCCGCTGCCGTGGTCGATGAGCTGGAAGGCGGCGCGTGCCAGGCGGTCACCGCCCGGGTCCTGCTTGTGGATGGTCGCCTCCCGGGGCGGCGGTGACCTTGATGGCGGCGCCCGCGCTCCCGGTGGTGGTGTCGCCGGCCAGCAGCATCCGCTGTGCCCTGCTGTCGCGAGAGGGTGAGGATCTTCAGACCGGAGCCGGGCAGGTCCTCGGCGGTGGCGCGGACGGTGGCCGCGCCCTTGGTGTCGGCGGTGAACTCTCAGTCGGCGGTGCCGTCCTGGCCGGCGGTGACCTGGCGGTGCTCACCGTGGGCGCCGTGCGGAACTGGGCGTCGCAGCGGTGGCATCGCCGATCACCTTCCTCACCGTCACCCTGACCAGGGAGCGGAATCCGCACACCGATGTTTCGCTCTGGTACCCCCTCGACGCGGATGCCGACACCATCACGTCGTACGACGAGGGCGAGATCGACGCGATCCGCTGGCTGATTGAGGAACAGGTGCTCCCGGAGCCGGAGGAGACCCTGGACCCCCACCTGCACCGCTTCGTCCGCAAGCTGCGCCACGCTCGCGCCACGGGACACCCAAAACCGCGGGAGTGAAAGCGTGGGGCGTACTCGCTTCGGCCGACATCCAGCACCGCTTCCCCGATGACTGAGACATCCCCGGCATCAGCGTCCATAGCCGGGAAGGGGTCGCCGGGTCGGGGTGCGCCAGGGATCACCGAGCGGCGCGGATCATCAGCGCCAGGACCGGCGAGGCCGGTGAGGGCTGGCTCTGCCCGATGTCCTGGTAACCCGTAGCCGCTGCGTGCGCCGTTCTGGGCTGTAACCAGTTGGGGCACGGAGAGCTGGTGCTCTTGCGGCCGTCAGCGCGCACGGTAGGGCTTTCGGGGGTGCGGACGACGGAGGGGGTCGCTTAACGCCAGCAGACCAGTGTCGGAGCACCGGGGTTCGGAGAGTGCTGGTCAGAAAATTTACCTGCCTCGCATGGTGCATGCTATAGGTGACATCACGAGTGTCCGGTGAGGTTGCGGTGGGGGCTGAGATGATCGGGACGGTGTTCCGGAGCGAGGATGTGCCTGCTGCGGACCGGTTCGACCACTGGCGCGAACTGATCGGAAAAACGCGCGCGAACGATTTCATCAGCAGCCACTCCGCCAACTTCCGCGGAGAACTCACCTTGCTGCAGCTGGGGCCGGCCACCGTGATGCAAACCTCGTTCCTGCCCACGCGCTTCTTACGAAGCCCCAGAATGGTGCACAGCGGCGACCGCGAGCTGTACCACCTGACGCTGATGCGCGATGCGGGAATGGTTCTCGATCACGCCGGACGCAGCACAGCGTTCGGTCCCCTGGACCTGCACCTGGCTGACAGCTCACGCCCCTACGACTTCCGGCCGCTGGACGATCGGGAACGCAGGGTCGTCCGAGGCTTGGGTGTGGACATCCCCAAGGCCATGCTGCCCCTGCCGCCCCAGCGGGTGGGGGAGTTGTTGAACAGACGGATGCCAGGACACGAAGGAGTCGGTGCTCTCCTGACCGACTTCCTCGTCGGACTGAACCGTCAGACCGAGAACCTGCAGCCCTCCGATGCACCCGGGTGGGCAGGGTTGTGGTCGACCTGGTGGCAGCGTGGATCTGCCAGCTCCTCGACGCGGAGGCCGTCCTCTCCCCTGAAACGCGTCGACAGGCGCTCACCGAGCAAATCCGGGTGTTCGTCCGGCAGAACCTTCACGACCCTGAACTGACGCCCGGCGCGATCGCCGCCGCGCACCACATTTCCGTCAGCTACCTGCACCGGATCTTCCAGCAGCAGACGCCGGGGGAGACAATCGCTGCCTGGATACGCGGCCAGCGTCTGGAGGGAGCCCGTCGTGACCTGGCCGACCCGGCCCTGGACAGCGTGCCGATCCACGCCGTCGCTGCCCGCTGGAACTTCCCCCGCGCGGCTGACTTCACTCGAACCTTTCGCGCCGCCTACGGTCTTGCACCCAGCGAGTACCGGCTCAACTCCCTGGCTGAGAGGGCGCAGACGCAGCGCCGGCAGACGTCAAAGCCTCGAGCCGGCGGGCACGAGACCGAGAGCCCTTCGACGCACTGGTGACATGCGCGGAGAAGGCCTTGTCAGCAGACGGTGATCAACGGCTCGCTGCGCGCGGTATCGTCCCTGCCACCGACCCCGAGCGTCACGATGGCGATACCAACGGGGTCGCACGAGGCCAATTGGACGGTGGGAGCGAAGCATCCCCGGGTGAACCCCGTGTTGAGGGGCGTCGAGGCACACCAGGCGTCACCGCCGAGCTGCGACTCAAAGACGATACGGCCGTCGATGGTGACAGGGCCTCCGGAAACGTTTTGAGCGACGAGCACAGCCTGTGCGCCCCTGCTGGAGTTCACCACCACACAAGCCTTGAACTTCACACCAGGTTTGTCCACGTGCGAGGTGTAATCGGCACAGTGCCAGTTCGAGTTAGTATAGACCGCCTTCCAGTTCTCCGTCGGGCTGGCAGAAGCGGAATGCGCTCCGAACATCAGGACGGCGCCCGCAGCGGCAGCCACGGTGGTCAAGCGACGCATGGAAATCCCTCGTTTTCAGACGTTGGCAATTCTGTGACCGACTGAAGCTGTGACACCGTTGACCTCCACGGACTCGGTGGCATTCAGGAAGGTCCTGTCGGTGACATCGGTGGCGGTCCCGGCGAAGAGACTTCGGAAGCAACGTCGACTGCGCCGACACCACTCTCAACACTGGCTTCACGCGCGAAAAGAACTGGGCCAGCGACCGGTCATAGACGCCTCGTGGATGGCCAACGGCCCCACTGGAGCGGTCCGTCCGCAGGACGGTCGTGACTTGGTCCGGTGCTGCCGGATCGCACAACATCCGCGGCCGCCGACACGTGCTGTGCATGGACGGATCAACAGAGCGCATGTGCAACAACCGTGACTGGCGGTGGAGACCGGAGCACACGATGACTCCACCGCCCGAGCCGCTCGGGAATTCCTGACCAAACGTTGGGCGACCGCAACGATGAACAGCACCATTCGGCATCCGGGACAGCCCGGCGTCCGGCCGCGCTGCTACTTCGATCTGCACCAAGAACCCAACCCGTAGCACCTGCCGGCCAGGTGCCTCGAGAACGAGGGGACATGCTCTCAAGAAGGAAGTCAGCAGGTTGATGCTACGGAACCCTTGGTGATGGTGCCCTCCGACCTAAATCCGTCACGGGGGTCCCTGACTGCCAGCCGGCCGTCCGCGGAACTTGTCGCGCGACAGCCAACGTGAACGGTCGTCCCGAAGCAGCCACGCGTGAACCCGTCATTGAGGGTGGTCGAGGCGCACCAGACGTCCCCGCCCAGGGCTGACTCGAATACGACTCTGCTCTGCGTGTCACTGTTGTTGATGTCGATGGCGCGCCCTGTGTTGTTCTGGATCACCAAGACAGCCTGTGCGTCTTGGCTCGCGTTCCTGACGATGCAGGTCTTCATGTTCATGCCCGGCTGAGTTAGCAAATCAGCGTAATTGGTGCAATGCCAGTTGGCGTTGGTGCTCACTGCTTGCCATCCGACCGTTGGGCTGGCGGAAGCGCTCGACGCGCTTACCATTACGCCGACTGTCGCCGCTGCCGTCGCCGCCGCCATCCGAAAGCTCTGTCGCATCAAATCCCGTCCCATCCACGCTTACGTTGTACCTAAGGATTTCCCGACCGTCATCCCGGTGTCGCTAGGAATCCGTGCACAACTCCTTGCCGCTGCGTCTACACCAGCCGTTACGGGCTGGCCCAATAGATGGTCTCTGGCATGCTGGCGCGAGCCCCGATGGAAGGTGACAGTGCATGGGAAGTCTGTTGAAAGGCATCTCTGGCATCCGCTGCGGGAAACTGCGCGACGCTCGGCAGCTCCCCGCCGGGGACATCCCGCCGCTGCTTTCCCGGATCGCGTACGGCGGCGAGGACACTGCCCGCCTCGCGGTCGATGAACTGGGCGACATCATCTGCGCGTTGGGGTTCGTAGTAGGTGAGGCGACCGCTTCGACGGTCCCGTTCCTCCTGGAGCTCGCTGGGGCCCCGTACGTGCCATGCAAGGCGGAGCTGTTGGCCCTGCTGGAGAGCATCTACCGGACCGATAATTGGCACTCTTCGGCTGTGGCGGCCGGCGGCCCGAATCGCACGAGCTTCCGGGAGCAGCCTGCCTGGGAGGTAGCCGCCAGGGAAGCCGTGCACGCAGGCCGACCCATCATCGAGGGCCTCGCCTCATCCTTGCGGCCGGAAGAGAGTGAACCGGCACGAAAACTGCTGCTGACGATGGACGAGGCGCCACCGTTCCCGGACCCCTGAGGAAGGCAGTATGCGGCGGTCGCGGCGGATATCGGCGTGACTGGCGAGACGCTGCGGAGCTGGGTGCGCGGCGCCGACGAGCACACCGGTCATGGTTACCGCCGCGGCGAGCAGAACGAGGAGTGCCGGAACGAGGAAGGGGCCCGGCTGAGGGTCGAGATCACTCGGACTGCGCAGGGCGGAGGCGGGGTGGGGCTCGAGCAAGAGATCCTGCGCCGGACGGCGGAGTACGTGCGCTGGGAAGATCGCGGTGACGGCCGCCTGATCCGGGTAGCTCCCCACAGGATGTCGGACTGCCGTGTACACGTGACCATGGCCAGCCGGCGGTTCGGCGCAGGTGCACATGACGATGGTCAGCCCGACCAGTCGCCGGGGGAACGTCACGGGGACCTGCACCGGGCCGCGCAGGCCGCCAGGCCGCCAGGAGGGGGAGTCCGACGAGGTCTCCACCAGCAAGCCTCCTCAGAGCCCGGCCTGCGCGGGCATCCGGCGAGGCCTTCCCGCCTCACCCCTTGGTGCGCTCGGCGCCGGAGGGACAGCACCGGAGCCCGGTGACTTCCACGACGAACGCCGTGGTGGCTTCCCGGGGTTCGGGGTGCGGACGATGTCCCCTACGGCGTGCGCGGTGCCGTCGCCGTCCCTGGATGTGTCTGTAGCCGACGATGAGGAGCATGACAGGTGTATTGACCCGCAGGGTTGTTCACACGGCTGATCGGTGGCTGGCCGCCGAGTGCGGTGTGGCAGCTGTGGTGGTTGTAGGTGTGCAGGAAGTCTGTCAGGGCTTGGGTCCGCTCGTCGTTCGTCTGGTAGGGCCGCGTGTAGGCCCACTCGTCGAGCAGGGTGCGGTTGAAGCGTTCGACCTTGCCGTTGGTCTGCGGCCGGTAGATGCGGGTGAGCTTGCCGGCCGCGCCGAGGTCGGCGAGTGCCTGCCGCCAGGCGAAGCTCTTGCGGTAGGACCAGGCGTGTCGGTCAGGACGCGCTCGATCCGGTCGATGCCGCAGGTGGCGAAGAAGGCTGCGGCCCGGGTCAGGAAGGCCGCACAGGTGGTGGCCTTCTCGTCGCTGAGGACTTCGCTGTAGGCCAGGCGGCTGTGGTCGTTGACGGCGGAGTGGACGTAGTCGAAGCCCATGCGGTTGCGGGTGGCGCGGCCGGCCTGGCGGCCCAGGACTTTGTGGCCGCCGCCGTCGGGGATCCGGCCGAGTTTCTTGACGTCGACGTGGATCAGTTCGCCGGGCCGGGCTCGTTCGTAGCGGCGGATGACCTGGCCGGTGGGCCGGTCCAGGAAGGCCAGCCGGTTCAGGGCGTGGCGGAACAGGATGCGGTGCACGGTGGAGGCGGGCAGGCCCAGGGCAGGGCCGATGCGGGCCGGCCCGAGCTTGCGCGTCTGGCGCAGGCGGCAGACGCGGGCCTCCACGGTTGCCGCGGTGCGGTGCGGCGTCGTGCGCGGCCTGCTGGAACGGTCGGCGAGGCCCGCTTCGCCCTCGGTTCGCCAGCGGCGGATCCACTTGTGAGCCGTGGCGCGGGAGATGCCCATCTCGGCGGCCACATGAGCAACCGGGCGGCCCGAGCGGACACGCTCGACCAGCAACCGCCTGCCGTGAACCGTCAGCCGGGCATTACGGTGGAACACGAAGACCTCCATACAATATATTCCTAGACAGCTCCACCACATCGGAGGTCTTCGCTATGTTCAAGACCCACCGGTGTCAACAACGCTCGTGATCAATACATCTAGGGCCTGTCCTGTCGACCTCGGCCGCCCAACGGTCACCCTCCGATGAAGCTCACCGTTTCCGTCATGTCCGCCCGCCCGGTTCGCAGTTGCGGCACGCCCTCCTGCTCGAACCCCACTGAGACGCCGCAGAACAGCACGAGTTCGTCATCGGCTCCGACTGCCCGGCTGACCGTCTCCCGGTACACGGTCCACATCACCTGGGGGCAGCTGTGCAGCCCCTCGGCTCTCAACAACAGCATGACCGTCTGCAGGTACATCCCCGCGTCAGCCCACTGTCCGGGCCCCATCGTACGGTCGAGGTAGCAGAACAGGACGGCTGGCGCCCCGAACGCCTCCGAGTTCAAGGTGGCGATCTTACGGGGCCGGTCTGGGTCGTCGCGCTCGATCCCCAGCGATTCGTACCGCTGGGCGGCGGCAGCAGCAAAGCGGTCCAGATACGGCGAGGCCAGCCGGTCCGGGTACATCGGATACTCACGCTCGTCGCCGCGGTCCCCCGCCAGTGCTCTGGCTGTCGCGATCCGCTTGAGTTCCGCCAAGGGTTCACCGGTCACGACGTACAGATGCCACGGCTGGAGGTTCCCGCTGGACGGAGCCCGCGTCGCTGCGGTCAGCACTCGTTCGAGGACCTCCTTGGGCACGGGCTCATCGCTGAACGCCCGCACGGCCCGGCGACTGTCCACGGCCTCATACACATCCACGTCTTCGCGTCCTCTCGTTCAACCGGGCCCTCCACGGTATTGAGCCGTCAGTACCGAGCATCGCCAGGGGTGGAAGACGTCCCGACGATCAGCCCAGTCGTTAATAGGACTGTGGAAGCCAGAAGTGACTTGACGGATGCTCAGTGGGAGCGGCTGAGGCCGCTTCTACCGGTCAGCAATGTGCGTTGTGGCAGGTGGCGGGACCACCGCCAGGTCGTGAACGGGGTGCTGTATCCGCACGGGCGTGCACTGGCGCGATCTGCCGGAGCAACACGGACCGTGGACGACGGTGCACGAGCGGCATCGCCGTTGGTCGGTGGACGGAACGTGGGAGATGCTCCTGCGGCGGATCCAGGCCGAGGCGGACGCGGCCGGCGAGATCGACTGGGACGTCTCGGTCGACTCGACGTCCGTGCGCGCACACCACTACGCCGCCGGCGCCCGGCATGCTTCGCCGCTCGCCATCAAGGGGCTCCGCCCAGGCGGTCAGAGCCGCTCGGGTTTGGGCCGAACTGATCGGCCTGCTGGCGGAGGTGGTGAGGGAGGTGAGGCGCTCGGCCGGTCGCGCGGCGGGTTCATCACCAAGATCCACCTGAGCGCGGACGGCCGCTGCCGGGTACTCTCGTTGGTCATCACGCCCGGGCAGTGCGCCGACTGCACCCAGTTCGAGGCAGTCATGAACCGGATCTGCGTGCCGCGGCTGGCATGCGGCAGGCCACGCACGAAGCCGGACGGCGTCAGTGCCGACAAGGGCTACAGCAACCGCCGAACTCGCCGCTACCTACGCCGACGTGGAATTCGGCACGTCATCCCGGAGAGGGCGGACCAGGCAGCCAACCGGGTCCGACACCGCAGCTCCGGGGGCCGACCGCCCGGTTTCGACAAGGACCGTGACAAGAAGCGCAACACCGTCGAACGGGCGATCAACAAACTGAAGACCTTCCGCGCGGTTGCAACCAGGTTCGGCAAGCGCGGCTACGTCTACCTCGGAATCGTCACCGCAGCCGCGCTCGTCATCTGGCTCCGCTCGTGATCGCCAGGACACTGCCTAGCACGGGGAGCTTCTGATCAGTAGCTCTATGTGGACCGGAGGCTGGAGGTCATACCCGTCCTACTCTGGCCGTATGGAGGTGCCTGCGGTCGTGTGTGGTCGTTGTACCCCATTGCTGTACTCCGACCCCACTGCGCATCCGTAGGTCGCTTGAGATCGCCCCTGGTGTTCGCACCGGCTCGGCAACAAGTCGAGCCGCCCAAGCCTTGGGGCACCACCGAACACCCCACTCGGCACCGCGAGACGGCCCCTCCCACCCGTCGCTACTGGCGCCGTTTGCCTCGGCTTGTGCCTTTGTCCGGCTTGTCCTTCTCTGCTTTTGGCCCAGGCTTGGCCAAGTGCTCGCCACTGGATCCGGAATCCTCGCCCCTGTCCCTGGTCCCCATTGCGGCGTGATGGTGGCCCCTGTTGCCAGCTGGTCGCGGTGGCCGAGCCGAGGGGGCGCCGCCGAAGTTCGACTCGCGTCCTCGGCCGCTACGGCAACTGTGGTCACTGACTTACCCGTTCGGGCGGGCGCGGCAGTCCCGCGAGCGGCGGACGCGGCTACGGCAGATGTGGGCACCGACTCCCCTGTCCGAACAGGGGTGGTAGCCCTGTTCGCATGCTTGTGTCCTCTGCTGCCGGCGGACGCCGAGGCCTTCTGAGGGGTGGACGGGATCGCGGACGACTCATGCTCGGTAGGGGCATCGGAGCCCCAGGTCGGCGCCGTTATCCCGAGCACTGTCGCGGTGACCAGCGCTCCGGCCGCGGCGAGCGTTTTCCTGCGATGTCGGTAAGCCGATCGGCTCCCTGCGCGACGGGTGCCGCAGTCGGAGCCGGGCTGCAGGTCGTCTGGTGGGCCGCCTGCCGTCATCGCAGCGCTGGCAGCGTCTCCGCTGCGCTGCAATCTCGACAGGGCTGCCGCGCAAGTCTGCGCATCAGGCCGGTCCGCTGCCTCGATGGCGGTCATGGCGCCCAGGAGCTTGCGTAGTTCCGCCGGCAGTCGCCTGGGTATCCACGGCGGCCGATGCAGCCGAGCGACCGCGGACTCCAGCGGGGCGCCCTCGTATTCGAGACGTCCTGTCAGGCATTCCAGCAGTACGAGACCGAGAGCGTAGACGTCGGCTTTCTGTTCGACGCGACGGCCGGTGACCTGCTCGGGGCCATGTATGCGGCGGTTCCCACGAGGGCGCCGTCCTGCGTGGACGCAGTGGCGTCGAGCGCCCGGGAGATGCCGAAGTCGGTGAGGTAGGGCCGGTTCTGCGCGTCCAACAGGATGTTGGACGGCTTGACGTCTCGGTGCAGGACTCCCGCCCGGTGTACGTGTGCGAGGGCCTCGGCCAGCCGGATCCCGAGCTCGAGCAGAGCGGCAACGGTCATGGTCGTTTCGGTGATGTGCCTGCGCAGGGTGCTGCCTTCGACGAGTTGCATGACGAGAAAGGCCTGCCCGTCGTGGCGGCCGACGTCGAAGACGGTGACCAGTCCCGGATGGTGCAGGCGGGCCAGTACGAGGGCTTCGTCCTCGAACCGGTCCTTCAGGCCCGTGCCGGTCCCCAACCGGAAGACCTTGACCGCCACCGGACGGCTGAGCCGTAGGTCCGTGGCACGGTAGACGTCCGCGGCACCGCCGGCCCCAGATGTTCACCCAGCTCGTACCGACCCACAAGCCTGGATGCCTGCGAGGGCTCAGGGATCGGGGTGTCCACAGGGCTGTCATTTTTCTCCCGGGGCGCGCAGCATGAGTTGCCGTATGGCAAATGTTGTTGTTACCGGGTACCCGAGAAATGCGCCTTCTACCTGGCGAAAACAGTTGCCGACCTCCTCAGAGCGGCCCGGGCCGCTTGGCTGCATCAACGACCTGCGCTTCACCCGGACCGAGGCGTTCGACACCTACGCCACGGTCAGCCCCACCTGACCAAAGCCGTTGCTGGTTCCGGTGGAGAGGGTTCTGCCGCTGCGTTCTAGCCGAAGGGGTAGAGCGGCGCCGGGTCGAGGTGCCTGTCGTGGCGTCGACGGCGATCTGGGTGGAGGCCTGGTCGCGTCGGCCACGAGGTAGCCGAGCTTGCCGCACACAGCCCCTGCTCTTCCTCGCCAGGCGCAGTGCTGACGTCCTCTGCGCGATGCTCCGCGAAGGCACCAGCTACGAACCCCAACCCGCAGCGGCCGGGGAGAATTCAGGCCGGTCGGCCACTCTTCCGTTCGAAGACGCTGTCGAGCGGCCTCAAGTGACTGGTCATAGTCAGAGGCGATCACATCCCGGATCCGGTCCGCGCTGGTGAACGTGGCCTCGGCGATCTTTGCCACGGGCATGCCCTGGGCGGACAGCAGCACCATCTGGGCCCGCCGCCAGGTCACCGCCGACCCGGTGCTCCTGCGGATGATCCGCAGGAGCCGTCTGCCCTTGGCGTCACCGATCTCGCGGACCCGCGCTCGCTCTGCCATTGGCCCAGCCTGGCGCACGCACGCCGTTCCGAAGCGGCACCCTGCCTGCGCGTCACATCGGCGACTGAGCGGGTAGTTGGCAGGCTTCCCAATTACTGTGGTCAGCCTGGCGCCTCGACGTCGTCGGTGGAGGCGCGCAGCAGCTGCTGTACCAGCAGTGCCAGGCCGCCGAGCACGCTGAGGTCCCACAGGCCCAGCCCGTTCACCGGGTGCGCCTTAGCTCACCGCCTGCTTCACGAGCACACGGATCCGAGCCTCCACCTCGGCCGTCACCTCGGTCAGGGCGAACCCGGCCGCCCACATCGTGCCCTCGTCCAGCTTCGCCTGGTCGCTGAACCCGAGCGTCGCGTAGCGCGCCTTGAACTTCTCCGCGCTCTGGAAGAAGCACACGACCTTTCCGTCCAGCGCATAGGCGGGCATCCCGTACCAGAGCTTGGGCGCGAGGGCCGGGGCGCTGGCGGTGATGACGGCATGGATCCTTTCAGCCATGATCCGGTCCGATTCCTGCATCTCGGCGATCTTCGCGAGCACGTCCCGCTTCGCCTCCGCCGCCTTGTCCGCGCGCGAGCCGCGGCGGGCTGCTGTCTTGAGCTCTAGGGCGTGGTCCTTCATCGCGGCCCGCTCCTCGGCCGTGAATCCCTCGTGCGTGCTGCTTTCGGTGCTGCTCATGGCAGATCTCCCTTTGAGGGTCTGATGTGCTGGATCTTGGGCGCGTGGGTGGCGACGTGCCGCCACATCCGACATCGGCACGCAGCGTGCCGATCGAGTCTGAATACTGCGCGGAGCCCTCGACTTTGTCAACGGCACGCCATGTGCCGTTAGGCTGGCGGCATGACCGACATGCCCGCCACGCCGAGGCGCCGCGGCGCCGCGCGCACCGAAGAGCTGCTGCAGGTAACCCTCGATCTGGCTGCGGAGGTCGGATACGCGGGCCTGAGCATCGAGGCCGTCGGCCGAAGGGCCGGGTCGGAAAACACACGATCTACCGGCGCTGGCCGTCCAAGTCGGCGCTGCTGCTCGACGCGCTCAGCCGTGTGTGGACCAGCGACCTGGACTACCGCGACACCGGGGACGTCCGCGCGGATTTGCGTGAACAGTTCCTACGCTCGGGCCTCGCCCTCTCAAGCCCGCCGATCGGCCCCGTCTACCGGGCAGTCATCGCCGAGGCGCAGGCCGATCCAACGCTGCGGGCGACCTTGCACGAGCGATTCCTGGTCACCGTCGAGCAGAGCACCCTCGACCGAATCACCCGCGCCCAGCGCACCGGTGAACTGACCGCGGAAGTGAATCTGGAATTCGCCGCCGAGGTGCTGTGCGGCACGCTGTACTACCGCAGCCTGCTGTCAACCCGCCCCATTGACGAGAACGCGGTCGATGGACTGCTGGACATGTTCATGGCCGCCTACGGAACCAGCAAATAGGACTCGCCCGCCCAAGTCGGACTTGGTCTCCCGATCCGAGGACCGTATAGGTCGCAACTGCGGCAACAGGGCGAAGGCTGTCTGATGCGGCACAGGATCGCAGCCGCCGGCATCCGATTTCCCGACCCCACCGCGCTCGACGGTAGACTCCGTCTGGGATTCGGGACGGCTGGCATTCGAGCGTCTGCACATTCGCGGTCGAACACACGGACACGCCAGGCACGACGCTCGGGGTCACCACGAGCCAGCCGCATCCGAGCATCTGGCTCGATCGCAAGGCTGAGCCTGCCCTGCCGTCCGGTGTCCCTGCGGGTGTTGGGCTGTCCCGGGGGGGCGGCCTAGGTGTTGCGGAACATCACGTTGGTGGCACCGGTCGACGCCGGTGAAACCGGGGTGCCCCGGCAGGCGTCGGTCGGGTAGCGTGCGGGCCATGTCGAGTCCTGAGTCAGACAGGGTGGGGGCTTTCGGTCACGCCGTCAGCCCCCTGAACCACTGAGTTCACAGCCTGTTGTCGCGCCGCGTTCTACGGTCGACGAGTGCACCCTTGGGGCTGGCCGCGGTGACGAGATGACCTTCTCTCGTGCCTCTCCTCACCTCGGAGCCACTCGATGCCTTTTCCGCTGTACCTGCTTGCCCTGGCGGTCTTCGCCATGGGCACCTCAGAGTTCATGCTCGCCGGCCTCCTGCCTGACATCGCTTCAGGTCTCGGCGTCACCGTCGGAACAGCGGGCACGCTCACCTCGGCGTACGCGATCGGCATGATCGTCGGTGCCCCGCTCATGGCCGCACTTGCCCGCAAGCGGCCTGGACGATCGAGCCTGCTCGGGTTCGTCCTCGTGTTCCTGTCAGCCCACGTCTTGGGCGCAGCCACCAACAGCTTCGCGGTCCTGTTCGTGACCCGGGCAGTCGCAGCGCTCGCGAACGCCGGGTTCCTCGCCGTCGCTCTGACGCTCGCCGCCACGCTCATCCCTGCGGACCAGAAGGGGCGCGCGCTCGCCGTGCTGCTGTCGGGAACCACGGTGGCCATGGTCGCCGGCGTCCCCGGGGGTCAGTGCTCGGTACCCAGCTCGGCTGGCGGGCCACGTTCTGGGCCGTCGCCGCGCTCTGCCTGCCCGCAGCCATTGGCGTTCTCACTGGCATCCCGGCGCGCCATGGACAGAAGGAAGTGACTGAGGAGCCGCCCCTGCGAGCGGAGCTCGCACAGCTTGGGGGTCCGCGGTTGCTCGTGGTCGTGCTGCTCGGCGCGCTGGTGAACGCGGCGACCTTCGCCGGCATCACATTCCTTGCCCCGGTCGTGACCGGCACGGCCGGGCTGGGTGAGCTGTGGATCTCCGTCGCCCTGGTGCTTTTCGGCGTCGGTTCGTTCATCGGCGTCACCGTCGCCGGACGGCTGTCCGACCAGCGCCCTGACCTGGTCCTCACCACTGGCGGCCCGCTACTGCTCATCGGCTGGCCTGCCTTGGCGGTGCTGGCTGACCGTCCGGTCGCGCTGCTCGTTCTCGTGTTCCTCCAAGGTGCGCTGTCGTTCGCGGTGGGCAGCACCCTCATCACGCGGATCCTCTACGAGGCGGCCGGGGCCCCCACCATGGCCGGCTCCTACGCGACCGCGGCACTCAACATCGGCGCCGCCGTCGGACCGCTCATCGCCGCAACCACCCTGACCACTGCGGTCGGGGACCTCGGGCCGCTGTGGGTAAGTGGGCTTCTCATCGCGGTCGGGCTGCTCATCGCAGTCCCCTTGCGCACAGTAGTCATGGCCGGCCGGGGCAGCGAGGTGCTCCGGTGACGCATTCGAACGCCCCCGGAAAGTCGAGGGACGCCACAGGATCGTCGACCAGCCACTGACGGCAGGCCGGGCCCGGCCGATTGCTCTGCACTCAGGACGCCTGGCCACGGCACACCTACCGGGACCTGTTCGGTATCGCCGCTTCGGCCGGCCGGCGTCGCCTATTCACGCTGCTACGACCGATGGCAGAGCGGCTGGTCGAGGACATCTTCGTCGCCCTGGACGAGCAGACCGTCACGGTCCCCGGTGCCAAGGCGGCCGCGCTGATCGTCCCGAGCCTCGCCGGGTCCCAGGCTGCAGTCCTTGACCAGCGCAAACTGCTGGCCGGGCGGATCAAGGAACTCCATGAGGCCCACCCTCTTTCGAAGGTTCTGAGGTCGATGCCGAGAGTCGGCGTCAGGACCGGAGCCCGCATCCTGATCGAGGTCGGTGACGGCAGCACTTCCCGACCGCCGGCCACCTCGCCGCATACGCAGGACTCGCACCCGCGACCCGCAGTCCCGGGTCGTCGATCCGAGGCGAACAACCCTCCCGCAGATGAAACAGACAGCCCAAACGGGCTTTCCTCCTTTCTGCGTTCGCGGCACTCGGCGACCCGGCATCGCGGACCAACTACGACAAGAAGATCACCCAAGGGAAGCACCACACCCAAGCCCTGCTCTGCCTCGCACACCGACGATCCGACGTCCTCTTCGCCATGCTCCGCGACGGGACCTCCTACGAACCTCAGACATCCGGAGCGAGGTGAAGGCAACCAATCCCGCATGCGGGCGGAACCCCTACATCTTGTGGACCTCCACGGAGAACCCGTCTCCAAGAACGGAGTTCAGGTGCTCCGCATGTGCACCCAGCCATTGGCGAGCGCCAGAGAACCGTGCCGTCAGTTCGACGAGCACGTACTCCTCGGAACCATCAGTCGACCCACCACAGACACAGCAACGCAGACGCTGGCTCAGCCCGCCCGTCCATTCAGGTCCGTTCCCTCCCACTGCCTGATCATCAACATCCACGGGCACATCGTTCCAGACGCCCTGAAAACTGCACCCATCCACCTTGACCGAGGAGATAGGGGCCCCCGACGGCCTGTACCGATGCGGCACACCCCACTTCGGCGCCTTGATCGGCGACCGGGTCCAGACCGGCAACAACATCAGCCTCGGCCCTGGCCTCGCAGTCGGGCACGGTTCCCTGAGTTCAGGTCGCGGAAGACTGGTCAGCGATGAGGTCCAGGAGCTGGTCGGGGGTGCGGGTGGCAAGATCGACGGAGCGGTCATCGCGCACGAGCCGTGCCCCCGCCCTCCAGGTGGGCAAGCCATCACGCGCGGAGCAGCAGACAGCCGTTGCCCGACGGCTGTCTGCTGCCACCACGTTGGGACCGTTAGCCGGCCCAGACGCCCGAGTTATAGGCGTCCGAGGCGAAGAGGAACTGGAACTGAGTGCCGTCCTTGACACCGGTGGCTATAACGGTCCACTGACCTGCCGGTGCGCTCTTGTAGGCGCCGCACGTGCTGCCCCTGACGTCGGGTAGAAGCACACCTGCACGTATGCGGACTGGTTGGTCTTGATGTTGATGTCGGCGCAGTTGCTCGTCGTTGTGAGTCGGCCTGTGGTGGGATACCACCTGGCACCTGTCGGCTTCGTGTACGACTTCGCGCTGCCGTAGCAGGAAGTGGCTGCGGCCTGGGCGGTCGGCGCGACTATCAGAGTGCTGCCAATAAACGCAGCGGAGAGCAGGCCTACGGTCAAGTGCTTGCGCAACTTCACGTCTCCCTTTCTGACATGCGGAAGTGAGCAGGTCTTCCCGTTGGTGTCCGCATCACCATGGGTGGCTCCATCGGCCACCCGACTGTGAGCCAACAGCCTGCGCTCATCAGGCGCACCACCGCGACGGCCGGTGCCACGATTCGATGAGGTTCGAAGGGATGTGGTCGCGGGACCGCCCAGGCCTGTCTCGCCACCGGACGGGAGACCGTTGTTGGCACCCGCACCCCCTTCATCACACTGAACGGCGAGACCCTCCTCCGCCTAGCCGAATGTCGTCCAGCTAGGGGTCCTTGACGTCATTTGCCCAAGCCTCCGCAACGGTCAGCAGTCCAGGTGACGGCCGACCCTGAGCGGTCTGGACGCGTCCACGTACCGGAAGTAGAGCGGGCGACGGCACGGCGCTGACTCCCGGCGGGCGGCTTTCGTCGAGCCGGGTCAGGACCGTGCCGAGCATGAGCGGGGAACGTGCTCACCAGTGAGGAATCCGTGCAAGCACAGGGTGGAGCGGACTGCGCAGGCGGTGTCTACCTCCACGCGAGTCCTGCCGGGCTCGGGCGATCGAGGGCGAGTCCGGCGGGTAGTCCGGAGGAGGTGGCAGAGGTACCGGTGCGCCAGGCATACGCGCTGTCTCCGCCCAGTCATCGGAGATGTGCCCTGCGGCCGGTCGCCGACCGGACATGCGGATCAGCGAACGACGGACGATCGGCTCCGTGAGCCGTATCGCCGTGTCGCGACGCAGGAGTCCGTGGATCAGCGGAGAGAAGGCGCGTGCGCGTCCCGTGAGGAGACGATCGAGGTCCGCGGACGGAACATCACCGTCCGTTGCCCGGCCGGGCAACGGGTTGGGGCCGCCGGCCATCACGTGGCCGAGGGCCCACATGTCCGCCGACGGTGCGGCGTCCGTCAGCGGGTTCAGTTCGGGTGCGAACCTGAGCCGGGAGGGATGCTGGGCAACCCATCCGAGAGCGACGAGATCCGCGACACCGGATCCCGAGAGGACCACCGACAGGTCCGCCTGCACCCACACCTGCTGGGCGGCTATGTATCCCCACGCGAACCCCTTGGCGTGCACGTCGGACAGCACGCCCAGCAGGGCCAGCGCGAGGCCGGCGATCTCGGCCCAGACGGCCTGTGCCGGCTGAGGAAGTGCGCGAGGTGGCAACCCGGGGGCCGCTCCTCCACGAGACAGAGCGACCGCCCCTTCCTCACCACCGCCACGGTTCGGGCGACCGCGCAGGCCATCGGGGACAACAGAGCGGTGCTGCGGGTGAAGCACCGCTCCGCCAGCGCGTCGGTGACCGCCCCGTCGGTGCCCTCCCCCACCTCCACCTGCACCGCGCACAACGGCCGACGGGTCTCTGTGTCACGCGCCAGCCAGTGCAGCAGGTCGGGCTCTGTCCCGATCCGCGTCAGCATGCGGTAGCGGCCGGCGTTCTCCATGCTTCTCACACCACTCTCACTCGCGGGTCGTACGGTTCTGCGCAATCCGGGGAATTGGGGAGTCCTCCGCGGCCTCCGGGCGGCCGGCTCGCCCGGAGGGCGCACGCTGCGCGGCGCCGGCGGTTTACGTCCCTCAGGCGCCGGAACGAGGGGGCGAAGCGCTCCTAGAGATTGGCGCGGAAGTGGTCGAAGACGGCCGCGCCGCCGCGGCAGAGCTGGTCGTAGGCCTTGGGGAAGTCGGAGCCGGCGGACCCGTCGGTGGTGTAGCCGGCGAGGCCACCGGTCTCCATCAGCAGGAAGGTGGAGCCGTCGGAGAAGTCCGGTGTCCCGTCGGACGTGCGCTTGACCCGGAGGTACTTCCCCAGTCCGGTGTTCGGGAGGGTGTTGTCGACGTGGCAGGAGCGCCTCGCCTGGTCGACGAACTTCTGCCCCGCGGCGCCGATCTCGGTGAGCTGGATCTTTCCGTCGGCGGCCATGGTGTGCAGGTAGGAACAGGCAGCGCTGTCCTTGTTGCAGTTGTACGAGGAGGAGTAGCCGGGGCTGCCGACGGTCCAGTGGGTGACGATGCGAACCTTGGCGAGGTCGGAGGGGCGTGGGTCTCGATCCAGCGGACGGCGAGGGCAGTCTCCGTCATCGGGGCCCAGTTGAGGACGGTCAGTCCTCCCGCACGGATGGCGCCGACGAGATCGCTGACCGTTCCGGGCTTGGTGCCCTTGAGGCTGTTGTAGTCCTTCCCGCAGGTGGAGGACCTGACGAGGGCGGGGATGTGGGGGGCGAAGGCGTCGTGCGCGTAGGTGTACGCCGCGTCGCAGTTGATCCGGACCGCGGTGGAGCCGACGGAGACCTTGGCGATGTCGAAGTCGGAGGCGTACGTACTCAGCGCGGCGAGGCTGACGATGTCGTCCTTGTCGGTGCCGCCGCCGGGCACGCTCAGGTCGCTCAGCACCCACACCTTGGGCTTGCCCGCTGCCGGGGCGTGGTCACCGGGGTCGGCGGAGGAGGCGTGGGCGCGTCGGCGCGCTGGACGACGATGCGGCGTATGCGGTCGTTGAGCGGGGTGCCGCAGAGGTCGCGGTCGGCGGTGAGTGTGAGGGCGGGGCGGGTGGCGGCAGCTCTGTCGAACAGCAGCGCACGGTATCCGGCGGCGACTGTCACGCCGGAGACGTCACGATCGGCCGGAGTGCCGGCCAGGTCGTGGGCACCCTCCGCGAGTCGCCGGGGCGCCCATTGGGTGCCCGAGCCGTATCCGCACGCGTCGAAAACCTGCACGGGCGGGTCGGCGGCCCCGAAGGAGGCTGAGGTCGGTTGCGCGGCCATCGCATAGGTGCCGGCGCCGGCGGCCGCGAGGACGATCACACCCGCCAGAGTCAGGGACAGCCGGTGGCGGCGGAGACGGTGAGGGCGTCGGTACATGGACAGTTCCGTTCCGGTCGGTCGAAGGGTCACGGGGTGGGTTGGGCGCTACTGGAAGCCCGGACCACCCTGGTGAGCACACTCCGCAGCCGTGTACGGGGTTTCAGGGTCCCGGTCCCATGTCCCTGTCTCCGGCCCGGAGGAACGCAACCGCAACGACGAGCCGTCCTGTACAGCTTTGGCGCTCCGGACGTGACCACATGGTCAGGGCTCCGCGGACGTCCGGGAGCCCTGACCAGACCACCACGATCAGTAGGGGCGACATCCCGTCGGACCGGTGCCCGGCGTCGGACGGAGTCAGCGCCCGGCGGCCTCGCCTGCGGCTCCGGCCTCGGGAACGGCGGATCGGTGGGCGGCCCACCCCGTAGGGTTCGACACCTCCTGCACTGTCCGCGTGTGGGCGAAGGCCCCGGTCAAGAGGAGCTGAGCCGCCGCATAGGTGGCCATGACCAGGACCGGACGGCCGGGGAACTCCACTCCCGCTGCCCCGAGTCCGACCAGCAGGTCGGAACTCACGAACACCGCTCCACCCCAGGCCGCCCGCGGGCCCATGACCCAGGCGCTCGCCGCCATGGTCAGCAACGCTCCGCTGTAGGGCGCGACTGCCCAGGCCAAGGCGCCCAGCTGGGGCAGCAGAACCGCGTTGGCCGCGGCCCACAGGACGACGCAGCCCATGACCAACAGCGGTCGCGCTCGCAGATATGGGGCAGCGCCTTGCCGGAAGAAGGCGACCAGATAACAGACTTGGGTTCCGAGGAAACAGGCGGTACCCACCGCGAAGGCGCCCGCGCCCGACAGCAGCAGGGCCACGTCACCGGCGGTCGCGAAGGCCAGCGCGGCCAGCACGAGGGGATGACCTCGGCGCGTGAGCCGCCACAGGTACAGGGCGAGCACGGGAGCGAGCAGCGGCTTGGTGAGCCACTCCAGCGGCTCCTGGTGAAGACCGACGCCCAGCAGGTTCAGCAGGACGAGTCCCGCGTAGGCCACGAGCAGCGGCGGCATCTCACACCCCCGCTCTGGGCGACCACCCGGGAGGGCCGAACAGGTACCCCGCCTTGTCGCGCCAGCGCCGGCACGGCGTACGTCGCGCCAGGCGGACGCGTACTCGTGGAAGGCGACGCGCAGCGGGTTGTAGGTGTCGATGTTCTTCGTCAGGCCGTACATCACTCTCTCGCCTTCCGGCTCGAAGGTGCGGAAGAGGCGGTCCCACACTATGAGGATGCCCCCGTAGTTGCGGTCCAGGTACACGTTGTTGGAGCCGTGGTGCACACGGTGGTGCGACGGGGTGTTGAAGACCCACTCGACGGGCCGCCAGAGCCTGTCCACTCGTTCGGTGTGCAGGAAGAACTGGTAGACGAGGCTGATGGACTGCTGCAGCAGGATCATCCACGGCGGGATCCCGAGCAGGGCCAGTGGCAGCCAGAAGGGCAGCGAGGTCATCGGTGTCCAGCTCTGGCGGAGCGCCGTGGACAGGTTGAAACGCACACTGGAGTGGTGGACCACGTGGCTCGCCCACAGGACGCGGACACGGTGGTGCGCGCGATGGAAGGCGTAGTACGCCAGGTCGTCGGCGAAGAACAGCAGGAACCACGTCCACGCCGAGGAGACCGGCAGTTGCCAGGGAGCCAGGCTCCAGACCGCGGCGTACGCCAGGACCGCGAGCACCTTCCACGGCAGTCCGATCACCTGGCTGCCCGCGCCCATCGACATGCTGGTGACGGTGTCGCGCAACTCGTAGCCGCGCTCATCGTCATCGGGGAGGAAACGGTACGACACCGCCTCCACGACGACCAGCAGGACGAAGAACGGTATCGCGTACACGATGGCGGGGATCATCTCAGCCCGCCCTCCTCTCCGTGACAGCCGGCACGCTGCGCGAGAGCAACCGCCGGGCCAGGTGCTCGGCACCCTCGTCGTCCCGCGCCGCGATCAGCGCGGCGAGCCGCAGATGTGCCGCTACGTCGAGCAGTTCCTCGGCGCGGCGGTCGGGCGGCACCTCACCGGCGGCGAGCGTGCCACCCACCAGGCTGTTGAAGGCCAGCAGATAGGCGAGATTGCCGGAACCCTCCACGATCAGCCGCCACCAGGCGACGTCCGCCGCTCCGAGTGCGGCGAGGTCCGGACCCGTCTCCGCGTACCTGGCCGCCGCCGCCCCGATGGCCGCCGCCTGCTCCCGCGAGCGGCGTGCCGCGCACAGACGCGCGGCGTCCGCACCGATGCAGGCCCGCATCTCCAGGGCGTCACGCCTCAGGTCGTACGAGTCCAACGGCTGGCTGGCTTGCGCCAGTTGCACGGCCAGGTCCAGCCCTGCGGTGCGCCGCCAGTCCAGCACCATGGTGCGGCCTCCGTGACTCACCTCGACCAGCCGGGCCTGCTGCAGGCGCTTCATCGCCTCGCGCACCGCGTGCCGGTTGACCCCGAACTCCGCGGCCAGCTCCCGCTCCGCCGTCAGGGCGGAACCGGCGGCCAGGGCACCGCTCAGAATGCGGTCCCTGAGCAGCGAGAAGAGCTGGTCGGAGACCGCTTCCCGCCGAATGCGTTCCTCTGCCATGGCGCACAGCGTGCACTCACGCACAGCACTGGTCAACTGGTTGGACCAGTGTTTCTCGCGTGCGTTGCAACCTTCGGTCAGGACAGCCGCTCCCCACGCCGGTGATCGCCGGCGTGGGGAGCCGCACCTGTCGGTCAGGGCGGGCCCAGGCGCCCCTCCGTCTGCGGAGGCCGACCGAAGGTGCCGCCCGTCAGCTGCTCAACTGGCACTCCGCCAGTTCCTCCAGCCCGGCCGGTGGTGTACCGCCCTCGCGCCGGATGTCGATCTCGATCCGGTCGATGACCGACTTCCGCTTGTTCTTCAGGGGGTTGAGGATGGCATTTGGGATGAAGTTGGGGCCGCCCTCGCCCTGGGAGCGCGCCAGCCGGTCGTTGGCCTCGGTGATCTCCCTGTCGAGATTGGTGAGTTCGCGGCTGACGCCGTCCCGCGCGGCCGCGGGGATGTCGCTCGGCACCTTGCCAGCCACGTCCGGGCAGTTGACGGTCGGCGCGGCTCCGGCGGCAGTCGCGCCCGCACCACCGGCTTCACCGGGGCCTCCAGGGGTCTCGCCGGCCCCGCCCTCGCCACTGAGGCTGCACGGCGCGAACTTCTCGAGCCCCTCCGGCTTCGTGGCCACACGGCCGATGGCGGTCTCGATGCGGTTGAGGGCCGCGGTGCGCTTGCTCTCGAGGGGGCCCAGGATCGCGTTGCGCACGAAGTCGGGGCCACCCTCGCCCTGGGACCGCGCCAGCCGGTCGTTGGCCTCGCCGAGCTGCTTGTCGAGAAGCTGGAGATTCCTCGTGACCTCGCCCTGGGCCTGCGCCGGGATCTCCGGCAGCTTGCCCTGGACGGAAGGGCACACGATGGTCTGCGCCGCATCCACATGCCCGACGGCTGCCTTGTCGCTGCTCTCGCCTGCGAACGCGCCCGCCGCGGCCAAGGAGCCGGCGATCAAGCCGGCGCCGACGAGGCCCGCACCGGCGATCCGGTACTTACGGTACTTGCCTTTGACTCGCTTGCCTGTCATGACGTCCTCTGGCTAGCGCGACCGGCCGCCAGGACCTCGTCCGTGGAAGAAGCCTCGTGCCGGCCGCTACGGGTACCGGTGCCCCAGAAACCCCTACCAGCCTGTCCCCCACGAGTACGCGGGCCGGACCGAGAATGTTCAATCGGGTCGGCGTTCCTTTGAAGAGCAGTCGGCATGTACGGACACGTCGGCCGGCCACAACCCGCGCTTGCGCAGCCGCGGAACGCGTCGTCACAAGGACCTTGTCCGCACGAAATACCGGCGTGCCGCGACCCCGGACACCCCCTCGCCGCGGGTCGCGGCACGCGCGTGAGGCACGCGCACCACTTCAATGACACGCCTGCGCCCACGTCGGCCGATCATCGAGGGCCGACTCCCGGTCCCGCAACAGCGCCGCGGCCGCCCAACGCCCCGTTGCCGCTGTCGAAAGCCGGGCTTGACGCAGCGCCGGGCACGACCGCTCAGCGGACGCGTGAGGCTCTCCGCGGGAGATCAGCCGCCAGTACGCCGAGGGAAACCAACCCGCTCCGTGCGGGGTGTCGTCCCTGAACGGCCGAAAGCAAGGGGGTGGCGACACGGCAGCCGTCTCCTCTGATCGGTGCGGTCGTTCCCACAAGCCCACATCCGCAGCCATGCATCCGGTTGCGGGTCTCTGTCACCGGAAATCGCGAAGGAGTCCGTCATGCCCGATGCCCGCACCCACGGATGGATCCGATCCTCGGCGGCGGGCGCTGTGGCCGCCGCCTTCCTGGTGACCATGGCGGCCGTGTCACCAGGACCTGCCTGCTGCCCGCCGCAGGCACCCGAGCGGCCTCTATCCGCTTCGAACCAGAACCGGGATGCCTCGTTCCCGCCCGCTTCCGCCGGAACCGGCCGCCGAGGACGGCATCTCCGGAGGGTTCCGTTAACTGAGCGTTTTCTGAGGCACTGCGCGGCGTTCCCGGCTTAGGAAGGCATGGTTTTCGGTCGCTCGGCTCGACAGGATCTGCCTCGGACGGTGATCGTCCGCAGATCCCCTCCACGGTGCCCGAGCAGCGCCTGACGCCTCGCTCACCGTGGAGGCCCCAACGGCCCGGTCCCTTCGCCCCTCAGCCCCCAGAAAGGGGCCGGGCCGCCACAACGGCTCGTGGCGATCCACCGCCCCGGAAAAGGCCGTACGTAAGGAGCCCCGGTGAGCGACACAGCGCAGTTCGAGCATTTCTACGCCACCACATTCCGACGGGTCGTCGGACACGTGTACCTCATCACCGGCGACACCCACGCAGCCGAGGACTGCACCCAGGAGGCGTTCTCCCGCGCCGTCGTACGCTGGGACCGGATCCGGGCGTACGACGCCCCCGGGGACACTGCGGCGTCGATACCGCAGGAGAGCGATCTGGCCGCGGTCGTAGGAGCCCGGATGCCCTTCTGGGAGGCGCTGGCGCACGCCCAGGGCAGACCGTGCGCGGTGACGGTCGCACCCGGTCCACTCGGCATAGGGCTTTCCGAGGACGACCTCGTGGCGGCGCTGGACGCACTTCTGGGCAACGTCTTCCAGCACACTCCGCCGGGCAGCGGATGCGAGGTGTACGCAGGTGTGCTGGACGGTGTCCCGTCCCTGGTGGTGGAGGATGCCGGGCCGGGAATCACAGGCTCCGAGACGGTGCGGGTGCGTGGTCTGAGCGGGGGCGAGTCAAGCGGGCTGGGACTGGACATCGCGGCGCGGGCGGCCGAGAACGCGGGAGGACGGCTGGTGATCGGCACCGCGCGGCACGGCGGCGCGCGCGTGGAGATGCGGTTCGGCCAGCCGGAACCCGCGCATCGACGGTGGAGCCCCGAGGACCGTCGGCGGTCGGGCATGACCGGTCGCTGCCCGACGTCCGAGGCACGGGGTGACGCCGCCTCGCCCCACGAAGCCTGGTGGACCGCGCGTCAGGTCTCCGATTCCAGGGACTGCCTGGTCGCGGAGCCGTACACCCCTTGCGGGTCGGTCCGGATGTGCCGGAGGGCCTGGTAGTTCTGGACGGCGGCTTCGGTCGGCTGGTCGTACACGCCGTTGAGCGGTGCCGTGTCGATGCCTGCCTTCCGCAAGCGCTGCTGCAGGTCGAGCACTTGCGCCCCCTGGTCGCCCCGGCCGAGCACGTGGGACTGTCCGGCGGCCTCGCCCTCCACCTGGACTCCGCCTTTCGCGGTGGCCGTCGGGGAGGTGCCGGGGGCTCGGACGGTATCGCCCGGAGCGGAAAGGGTTGGTGACGGCCGCTTCGTGGTTGCTGCCGGATGGGAGGGTTCACCGGCCTCTCGTCCGGACGGCGTCCCGCTGCCCGGTGGGGACTCGCCGTCGCCGGGCGGAGAGACAACCGACGGCACACCTGGCTCCGGTGCGACCAGCGAGGGCGGCTGCGGAGGACCGACCGAGCGCCCGAAGAGGCCTACCAGGGCCACGGCGAGCAGGCCGAGTGTGCCGACCGCGGCGGCCATCCACAGACGACTGCCGCTCAGGCGAAGCCGGCGAGTGGGTGCCCCGCTCATTCGGTGCTGCGCCATGGGCGCGCCACCTCCCCCTTCGGCGACGACCCGATACCCCCTCAAGACCGTCCTGAGAAGCGTCACCGCCCTGCCCGGCCGATCGAGGATGCCGTGCGGCCGGTCGAACAGACTTTCCGGCGAGTCTAGCTCCGTGTGTCCGGCCGCGACGGGACGCCAGGCGAATCCGCCGCCGCCCGGACGTCGTGGGCCGCAGTCGGCGGCGAGGCGAAACCCGGCCGGTTCGTGCGGAGTGTCGTCCGCCAAGGCGGTCGGCACTTCGTCCGCCCGCTGCATCGCCCGTCCGAACGGAAGGTTTCCCGTGACACGACACAACCGCGGTTCCCGCCGCCGCCTGAAGACGGCGGGCGCCTTCGTGGCCGCCGCCGGCGTGGTCGCCGTCGGTACCGTGGCCCTCGCCGGCACCCCCACTCAGCACGCGGCAGGTCGGCTGGTGGTGGCCGGCGGAGTGGCGACCTACCGATCCGACGCGACCATCGGGCGGCTGTCCGTGCCGTCGTCCTGGAAGAAGATCGTCATCGCGGAGGGCGTCACCCTTCGCGGCAACTTCCTGATCCCGTCAACCCGCACCGCCCCGCTGACCATCCAGGGCGAGAACGCCGAGACGTCCAGACTGGTGGGTGACGGCAGCCACGTGAAGGACCCGGACTTCGCCGCGGTCTCCACCGACGCCAGGATCGATCTGACGCTCAAGGACTTCACCTCGCTCGACCCGCGCTTCTACCACATCCTCGCCAAGCGGGCGAAGGTGCTGGCCTCCGGCATGCGCGTCATCGACGACCGCGACGCCGGCGACAACAACTCCGACGGCTTCGGCGGCGGGGACGGATCGGTGGTGGAGGACTCGTACTTCGACACCTGGGACGACACCTTCAAGATCTACAACGGCACCCTGACCGTCCGGAACACGACCGTTGTGCACAACCGCAACGGAGCGCCCGTGCAGACGGGGTGGGGTGACTACGGCTCGGGCAGCAAGCTCGTGGCGGACGGCCTCAAGGTCGTGAGCAACTCCGGTGACCGCTACAACCAGGGCCTGTTCTCCTGGGCCGGCGGCACCAGGCCCGACAGCCGGCTCATCCAGCTCGTCGGCCGGGGTCTGACCCGGTCCGTCACCGCGGGGGCCGTCCGGGGTCCGCTGTACGTCTTCCGGTCGGGCGTCCGCAACAAGACCATCACGGTCGAGGGCGGAGCCTGCTCGGTGGTCCGCAGCACGCCGTCCAACACCGAGTTGGCAGATCCCGGCGCCCACAACAAGGTTGTTATCACCGGATGTAACTGACCGGCGGCGGTGCCGGCCCGGGAACGGGTCCCGGGCCGGCACCCACCACTGGTGCGATCATCCGGAGGGGCACCAGCTCAGCGCGGCTCGTTGCCCTGGGCGAGACCACCGCTCACGTAGGCGGTGATGCGAGGCGCATCGGCGTAGTCCCCCGACGGGCCGTGACTGTAGTCGTCCGTCTCGTCGAAGTTCGACCAGTCGGTCTTGCTCGCCCTGAGCTGGACGCCACCCGTCACACCGGCAAGGGCGTGCAGGCGGCCTGCGAGGGATCGCGAAACACTTCGGCATCGTCCGACGCGATAGGGAGGTCCGCATGCCCGGGGCCCGCGGCTATGCCCGTGAGACCTGTACGGACGTCAAGTGAGCCTTGACGACGGCACGGCAAGCACGCCAGCGACAGGAACATTCTCCAGCCGCGCGCGCATCGCATCCGTGTCCTCACCCGGCCACCCTCGACACCGCGCAGGCAGGCAAGGAAGCCCCGCCGTCCCCGGGGTCGGGCCCTCCACACGACCCCCTGGCTGATCACCGCCACGACGGACCCGCTCACAGCGCCAGCTCTATATCAATCTCCGGTGGATGTTCGAGCGTGTTGTGGACGGTGCAGTGCGAGGCGACGGCCAAAAGGGCCGCCCGACGCTGCTCAGGCAGTTCTGGCGGCGGGACCACCACGACGCGCACGGAGGAGATCCGGGCCGGACGGTCAGTGGCCATGACGAACTCGGCGCGCACGCGCAGCCCGGCGCGGGACAGACCATGGCGGTGCAGGTAGCGGCCGCCGTAGAAGGCGACGCAGGTGGCCAGGGAGGCGACGAACAGTTCCGTGGGCGTCGGCGCGGTGTCCGTGCCGCCCGAGTCGACAGGCTGGTCGACCTGGATGTGGTGCCCGCGAACCTCGACGGCGTAGGAATCGCCGCCGACGTGGGTCACGTCGAGTCGGTTCGCGGCAGAACCCCGCGTCTGATCTGCGCCGATGCGGTGGGGTGCGGTCTCGGTCATGACAGGGCTCCTACTCGTCCACGACACCTCTTGCCACTGTCCAGTCGACCGCGGACGGCGTGGCGGAGCGAGGGCCCAACGGGATCCCGTGGGGGCCGATCAGCCCCGGCACCACTGCGCTCCGCCGCGCCTCCGGTGGGCGGCTACCGGGCTGCGATCGAGCCGGCCTCGGGCTCCGCCGCACGCGCCGATCAGGGGAATCCCTCCCCCAAGCCGCCGAGCGCCCGGGCCGGCCGTGAACTTACGCCTTCGGGAAGGTGCTCCGCCCGCTTTCCCCATCGGCGGGTGGGGTGGTGGCGCTCTGCTGGACTAGCAAACCGGCCAGGGAGCGCGCCTCGTCGGGGGTGAGTGCCGCCCAGACCCCGGGTCGCCGACGCGGTCCTCCCCCACGTCCAGGGCAATCCGGCTGACGGGCCGGTCCGCGGACCCGAACCGAAGGCGACGTACCGCGATTCTGCGTCCGCACGTCGTCACGAGAGAGATCTCCTCGGTCGAGCCGGACGGACCACTTCCTGCCTGTGCCATGGGTCCCACGCTCCTTCGCCGATCGTCCCGCCCCGGCCTGGCTGAATACCCGCCGGGGTATGAGTGAAAGCGCATGACGGGCCGAGATTGTTCCCGGGCGCGGCCCACCCCCGCCCGCTCGGCGCGGCGCCAACTCGGGCGGATCTTTCCTGGGCTGTGATCGCGGCCCCCGCCGCGGTCACGCCGTGCGACGACGTCCACGGCGGGGCTCGGCCAGCGGTTGGCCGGAGCCGCTCGACCTGTGTAGGCGCAATGCGTGCGGCCGGAGGTCGCGGACGCATAGCCCGTGAGCGCGCGGGGGGGCACAGCGATCCGTCCGACTTCGACATTCTGACATTCCATGCAATCATTGTCAGCATGTTGGAGGACGAGCGGCTCAAGCTGATCCTGGACGCGGCGTACACGTGTTTCACACGGCACGGGGTCAAGCGCACGACCATGGACGACATCGCACGCGAGGCGGACATGTCCCGCCCGGGGGTCTACCAGTACGTACGCAACAAGGAGGACGCCTTCCGGCGGCTGGCCGCGCGACTGCTCGGCGACGCCCTGGATGACGCCCGCGGCGCCATCGACACCCAGGGAGACCTGCGTACCCGGTTGACCGCGGCGCTGGAGGTGAAACTGGGGCTCGCGGTGCGACTGTGGCGCGACAGCCCCGCACACGCCGCCGAGCTGCTGGGTGTAGACACCCGCCTCTCGGCCGAGCAGGTCGAGGCCTACAACACCGCCATGCGGGACCTGCTCGCCACGGCCGTCGCGGCGGACCACCCGGATACCGACGCCGTCGAAGTGGCCGAGCTCCTGCTCGCCTTCACCCGCGGGCTGGAGGCGGATCTCACCGACGCCGAGGCTCCGGCCCGCCGCCTGCGCCACGGGGTGGCACTGTTCGCCGCCGGCCTGGGCCGCACCGATGACCATCCTCACTCACCCGTCAAGGAGCAGTCATGACCACTTCCGTACTGATCACCGGAACCTCTTCGGGCATAGGCCGCGCGACGGCCCTGCGCCTGGCGCGCCGCCCGGAGCTGACCGTCTACGCCACCGCCCGGCGCCCCGAGACACTGACCGACCTGGCCGACACCGGAGCCCGCGTCCTGCCTCTTGACGTGACCGACGAGACGTCCATGACCGAGGCCGTAGCGGCAGTGGAGGCCGAGCACGGCTCGGTCGGTGTCCTGGTCAACAACGCCGGTTACGGCGAGTACGGCACCATCGAGGAGACCGGACTGGACGGCGTGCGCCGGCAGTTCGAGACCAACGTCTTCGGCCTCTCCCGGATGACGCAGCTCGTCCTGCCGGGCATGCGCCGGGCGGGCCGGGGAAGGATCGTCAACGTCGGTTCGATGGGCGGTCGGATCGTCTTTCCCGTCGGCGGCTACTACCACGCCAGCAAGTACGCGGTGGAGGCCCTCACCGACGCCCTCCGCTTCGAGGCCGCGCCCTTCGGCGTCAAGGTGAGCCTGATCGAACCCGGCCTCATCCGCACCTCCTTCGGCGACACCGCAGCCCACACGCTGGCCGGATCCGCCGCCCCGACCGGCCCCTACAGCGCACTGAACACGGCCGCAGAGCGGCAGATGGCCCAGTCATACGACTCGAAGGCGCTGTCCGCGCCGCCCGAGACCGTCGCCAAGGCCATCGAGCACGCCGTCACCGCCTCCCGGCCCAAGACCCGCTACGTGGTAACCCCCGCGGCGAAGGCCCTCATCCACGCCCGGCGCCTGCTCGGCGCACGCGTCTTCGACGCCTACCTGCGGGTGCAGTTCAGGGCGGCCGCATGAGCGGAAGCCGTCCGGCTCGACGCGCACGCCCGTCCTTCGGCGCACCTTGACCTGCCCAGCCATGAAGCTGCCGACGACGGGCTCGGCGCTGGCGGGCGCACTCGCGGGCATCCCGGGCCGCCCGGAGCGGCGTAGGCCGGCCATGACATGACGGGCAGGCCACAGCCGCACCGGGTTCACCAACCCTGACCTGGTCGCCTAAGAAGTCATCTCATTTGGTTGACCGCAACCCGAATACGGTGGCTCTGGACTGGGCGTGGACGCATGATCACGTCATGACGTCTCCTGCTTCCTTCCGGAACCCGACCAACTGGTCCGACGGCTTCTATGAGCTGGCGATCGAGATCGGGGCGACCGATGATGCCCGATTGCAGGACGTACTGACAGCCCTGTGGGCTGCGGCAGGCGTCCAGGGGTGCTTCGGCCGGAGCGACCTCGAGCCTGAGGAGCAGGACCCGGTGCCGTGCACAGTCAGCTCTCTGACCGAGTACGGCCACCTTCGCGGTCAGGTTCGTCTGCCGATGAACCAGCTGGTCGTGTGTGGTTGTGTGGCCATCCGTGGCGGCGATGACAGCAGCGACTGGCTGGACTTCTATGTTCCGGTCGGTGCGCTGGACAACGCCGGCCTCGCCTACTGGGACGGTCGGCCCTTCTTCAGATCCGACGTGATGGACGACTGGCTGGCCACCATCGGCAAGGAGACGTTCACCAGAGCCGCCTTCAGCTTGGGGGTCGTCGGGTTCGAGGTCTCCGGCTGCGCGGACGCCGGAACACTGGCAGGGCAGATGCCGCAGGAACGGGGCGTTGGATACTTGCTGCCCATAGATGGCGCCCTCCACTACGGAGCCGCCAACGCCTGAGCGCTCGCGCGGCTTCTCCCAGACTTGAGTCTGCGGAAGCAGATGATGGTGCAGGCGATGCTCGCGAAAGCGAGAAAGTGATCGGCCTTGCGTTCGTAACGGCGGTGGAGTCGGCGGCAGCCGGCAAGCCAGGCCATCGTTCGTTCGATCATCCAGCGGTGTCGACCGAGTCGCTGTGAGGTCTCGATGCCCGTACAGGCGATGCGGTGCTGAATGCCGCGCTGTGCCAGCCAGTGCCGCAGGTGACGGTAGTCGTAGCCCTTGTGCGCGTGGAGCTTGCCGGGCCTTCGTCGGCGTGGTCCTCGGCGGGACCGGATCGGAGGGATGCCCTTCACGAGCGGGATCAGGGCCTGACTGTCGTGGACATTGGCACCGGAGATGCCGACGGACAGGGGCAGACCGGTCCGCTCGGTGATCAGATGGATCTTTGAGCCGTACTTGCCCCGGTAGACAGGATTCGGACCTGTCAGGTCCCCCTTTTCAGGGCTCGCGTGTTGACCGAGTCGATCGCGCTCCGCGACCAGTCCTGGTCACCGCGGGCACCGAGTTCGTCAAGGGCCAGGCGGTGGAGCTTGGCCCACAGCCGGGCCTTGGTCCATTCGGTGAACCGGCGGTGGGCCGTCGCGCCGGACGGCCCAAACGAGGCCGCGGGCAGCTGCTGCCATGTGCAGCCCGAGGTCGCCACGAACACGATCGCGGCCAGGACCTCACGGTCGCCGTGGCGACGCCGGCCACCACCCTGCGGCCGCGACGGTGCCTCCGGGACCACTCGCTGGAACAACTCCCACAGCTCATCCGGCGCCAGTCGCTCAACAATCCCCGCCATGACAGCGGAAGGCATAAGTGTGGCCGTCCTCGTCCCTACGCGTCCAGCGGTCAGGTTGACCGATCGGCGCGTGGAATTGGTCATGCCCACCCACCCCTGGCTCAGCGAACGCTCGTGGTCGCCTCACGACGGCGGGGCGGGCAGGGCGTTCTCGGACAGCGCTCGTGCGGCATGGACGAGGTTGGAGGCCATCGCCCGGCCGGTGGAGGCCGTCCAGTCGTGACCCCAGGGAGCGTCGTCGACGAAGCAGCCGTGGTGGTGGCACCTCGCAGGGGCCTGGCACCCGACTTGTCGTCACACCAAGTCGGGTGCACTCTCCTGAACGGGATCCATGGATGCCGGGTGATCCGGGGCGGCAGTATGCAGCGCCGCTTCAACCCGACGGTTGCTGGTCATCGACGCCGTGACGGCCGTCATCGCCAGGAGGAGGACGGCGGCGGCGTAGAGCGGGGTGCGGATGTCGTAGGTGGTGGCCAGCCAGCCACCGAGGAAGGCCCCAACGGGGGCGGCGCACATGGCCAGCATGCGGGAGGTGGAGGCGACCCGGCCCATGAGGCGGGCCGGGACGATCGCCTGCCGGAGGGAGGGCCCGAGCACCATCGTGGCGCCCATGCCGGCCCCGCAGACGGCGAGCGCCAGGCCGGCCACATACGGGTTCGGGGCAGCGGCAAGGCCCAGAATGGCAAGCCCTTCGACTGCGGCCGTGCAGGTCAGTGCGGTGCCGGTACCGAGTCTCCGGCCAAGACAGGAGGCGATGCCTGCACCGAGCAGGCCGCCGGTGGCCTCCGCGGTGAGGAGCAGGCCGAAGCCGTAGGTCTCGATGCCGAGGCGGTCGTGTGCGAAGAGAGCGAGGACGGTCTCCACGGCGAGGAAGGCTATGTTCCCGACCGCCGGGCGGAGCGCGAGCCCGAGCAGCAGCGTGTCCCGGAAGACGTACGAGGCTCCGGCCCGCGCCTGCCGGAGGAGCGACTCGCGGATCTCCGGTACGGGCCGGGGTACGGCGGGAAGCGACCGCACGAGCAGTGCGGAGAGGATGAACGACGCCGCGTCGGCGAGCAGCGGAACCGGTCGCCCCAGCGCGAGCAGCGCACTGCCCACAGGTGGCCCCGCGAATCCGGACATTGCTGTCTGGGTGCCGCGCAGGCGGGAGTTGGCTCTCTCCAGGAGAGCGGGGTCGCGGCCGAGCAGATCCGGTAGATAGGCCGTGGCGGCCGTGTCGAAGAAGAGTCCGCCGACGCCGAGCAGGAAGGCGATGACGGCGAGCAGCTCAATGCTCAGCGCGTCGACCGCGGCTGTTGCCGCTGGTATTGCGAGCAGCACCGCGCGCGCCGCGTCCATGACCCACATCGTGCGCCGACGGTCCCAGCGGTCCACCAGCGCACCACCGAGCACCCCGAAGAGCAGCCACGGCAGCGTCCCGGCGGCCGTTACGGCGGCGAGCGCCATGGGATCCCGTGTCAACGTCAACGCGAGCAGGGGCAGAGCGGCATACGACACCCCGTCACCGAGCGAGGATACGGTCTGCGCTGTCCACAGCTGTCCGAACCCCGTCGGCAACTTCCGAACGTCTGCGATCATTTGGTGCCCTGCTCGGTCTGCGCGGGCGATGCCGGGTGGAACAGTGCGAAGACGAGTGAGGCGTCCGGCAGCGACGGATCGGACAGTTCCCGGTACTCGTCCGCCAGTGCTTGCAGCCGCGCTCCCAGTCGTGCGAACTGCTCCTCGGTGAGTCGCAGATGCGCCATCCGTACGTGGCGCTCGCCATCCGCTGGCGAAGCCTCCAGGTCTGCCACCGCATGCCGCATCAGCACATCCGGCCCTCCCTCACCCGGATCCGGCAGCACGATTGTTCGCGCGGCCATCGCGTAGTACCGCTCAGTGACTCCCCGCACTTTCCGCGTCCGCACCACCTTGACCAGGCCGGTCCGCTCCAACAGCCGCACGTGATAGCTGGAACTCCCCTTCGCAAGGCCAAGCCGATCGGCGATCTGCGTGATGGTCGCCGGCTCGAAGCGGAGCACGGCCATGATCCGGTGGCGCGTGAGATTGGAGACGGCACGGAGTTGCTCGTCCGTGGTGACGTGAAACGCCTCGGGAAGATCATCGCTAGGCATGCCAACAATGGTCAACGATTCTTGACTATTCAGCAAGTGACTTTCGCGGCCCCTCCGGACTCGGCTGCCCGGCGCGCGAGGCCGCCATGGAAGCCCTCTACTCGCTAGCCGAGGTCGCCGCCGCGCACCACGGTCCACGCGGCCGCGGCAAGTCCACCAAGGCCAGGACCACGACCACGACCACCGAGACCACCACCGAGGGGCGGGACGAGTTCCACATTCACGACCAGAACATCGCTCGTAACGGCCCCGTCAACCAGCCCTAGCACACACGGCGAACCAGGCTGGCGGCTCGTGACCCGAGACGACACCCGGGGCACAAGCCATCAGTCCGGCACCTCGAGTCGGCAGCCGCCCAAGACGGCGTGACCGTCTGCTGCGGCTTGCCGGCCCGGTCCATCGCGGTGTCCCCGAACTTGATCCGCCCGGCGGTCGGGAACATCGCCTTCCTCGCCTTGGAGACCGTCCTCGCCCTCTTCGCGCACCAGCGTTTGCGGTTGGCGACCTGGTCAGCAGTCCCTGGGAACGTGCAGCGGACTCCGCGCTTGCACAGCCAGGCTCTGGCCGGCGCTCCCGGCGCCGGTGGGCGCGGGAGCGTTGCAACGGCCCCTCAAGGGTCCACCCGTCCGCGCTTCGTCCAGCGGCGCGTGGGCCGGCCCACACGCAGGCTTCGCGAGCAGGTCGACAGGCTTGCGTTCAGTCGCCCTGTCGCGGCCGCTCAGGTATCGGCCCCGAAGTCGGCGGGCAGCGGGGCTGGACGCAGAAAGCGTGCTGCTGGACGTGATCGCGACCACGCAGGGCAAGGTGGGCGCGGAATGGGCGGCCAACCGCATCAGCGTCGTCCAGGAACATGCCGCGACCTCCATCAATGAACGAGCCGTGGCCGCGCTCGCCCTGCACCCGCCCCCACTCGGGGCAGGGTGACGGTGGCCTGCGTGGACGGTGAGTGGTACTCGCTGCCCGCACGCCTGCTGGCCGAGGTGGTCAAGCTACACGGCTGGCAGGTCGACTACCTCGGCGCCCAGGTACCGGCCCCGCACGTTATGTCCCACCTGCACCGCACCCATGCGGACGCGGTCACGCTCTCCGGATCAATCGCCACCAGGCTGCCTACCGCGCACGCTGCGATCACCGCATGCCAGACCGTCGGCGGGCTCGTCCTGGTCGGCGGCGCCGCCTTCGGCCCCGACGGCGGGTACGCCGAACTTCTGGGGGCGGACGCTTGGGCTCCTGACGCCCGCGCCGCCGCCGACATCCTCGCCCGGGGAGCTCCAGCCCGCCCGCGGTGGGACCACCAGCAGGTCGACGACCTGCCCCACCCGGTCGACCAGGAGTACACGCTGGTGTCCCGTAACAGCGCCTCCCTTGTCCGAAGCGTCTTCACCGGCCTTGAGGACGCCTTCCCCGCCATGCGCACCTACGACGACGTGCGACTCGAGCGCACAGCCGCGGGTGACGGCATCCGGGAGAGGCGCGGCGGGCCGGAGGGAGGCTGGAGCTCCCCGGCCGGGTCGCAGCAGCCTCCCTTCAGGCACCTGTGCGAACGCTTCGAGCGATGGTCAGGCCGCCCAGACTCCCGAGTTCGACGCCGTAATACCGAAGTCGAAGTAGAAGTGCGTGCCGTCCTTGACGTCCGTCGCGACGACGGTCCATTGGCCCGCCGGGGCGGTCTTGTACGAGCCCTGGCAGTACGAGCCGCCGGAGCTGGGCAGCCAGCACACCGCGATGCTCGTGGTCGTGTTGGGTTTGATGTTGATATCGGCGCAGTTGGTGGTGGCCGTCAGGTACGGGCCACCTTGCGGGTACCAGCGGTTCCCTGCGGGCTTGGAGTACGACTTCGCACTGCCGTAGCAGGAGAGCGCCCCCGTCTCCCCGCTGGTCTGGGCCTGGGCGGCCGGCGCGGCGGCGAGGACACCGCCGAGCAGCACCGCCGAGAATAAGGACGCGGTGACAGCCTTCCTGATGCTCATGTTTCCCCCTCGTGAAGTGCCGGGTTCCCCGGTCGGTCCCCTGGCGACAGCGGTCCGGAGCCCGTGGCTTCGGCCCTCGCACCGCAACCACAGGATGCTGCGGGACATCCCCCCAACGCAGGGGCCATACCGGTCAGGTCCTTGTCATGTTGCACGAGCCGGATGGGGTGCCTGTCGAGTCGAGTGGATCGGCATCACCAGCCGGACTGGACCGCACGTGGTGCCGAGGCGGTCATGGTGCTCACGGCACCGGCCCGGAGGGTCAGGCAGTAAGCCACGTCGGCACTCATCGACGATCACGGTCGGCTCTGACAGAAAGACATCCCGGTCGACGGGACCATGAGCGATGTTGAACGCGTCGAGCCAGTATGAACAACTGCGGATGCTCAGGGCGCTGGTGAACCGGTAGTTCAACTGCCGGCGGCCCCACAGCCAGGGAAGCACCCGAACTGCCGGCGGCCTGCGCGGCCGCGGCGGCAGCCTAAGAGCGCTCGGCATGAGCGATCACTCGGAGCAGATCACCTTCGTCCCGCAGCCGGACACTGATCTGGCGCAGGTCCTTCCTGGCTCGAACGGGGCGCACCGGCGCCGCGTTGCTGCGGGCAGCGGCCTCCCACCCGGAGACTGCTTCGTCCAGGAGACTAGGACCCGGAGCAGGCGGCGAAGAGCGCCATCCGGCATGCGCCGGCAGATCCGGCCGATCAGGTAGGCATTAGCAGTTCATTACGGCGAGCCACGACACGGCGCGACCAACGGCGCCGGCGTTGCGGCACTCGAAGGGTGTCGGTGATGAGTGCACGTTGCCGAGGCCGCTGGTGATGCGCATGAGCACGTGCACTCAAGCCGTGGTCCGGGAGCGCGGCCGCTGGCGGGCGGACTCCTTGCTGAGCCGTCTGTCAGACATCACGGTCGCGCAATCCAGCCCCTGCAGGTTGAGTCCACCAAGCCCCCGAACACCGTCACCGTGCTGTCCTTCGTGGAGGTCCGCCGCAGTGATCAGGGGTACGAACCCCACCGCCCTTGATGGAGACGCTGAGACCCCGGCACGACGGCTGCGCGCACGATCGGGAAGAGCATGACGAACTGGAGCGCAACCGTCGGAAGCCGTTACCGCCCCTCTCGCTCTGCCAGAAACCTCTCGGGAGCCGTGCGAAAGCGAGAGAGACGGCCAATCCCATCCAGTGGCGAGTCGTTGAGCCCACCACCCAGTAAGACATTGGCGACCCACAGTGGGGTCACCAGCAACAAAATCACGCCGACGAGGGTCCGACCATGAGCCACATGATGATGATCGATGCGATCGCCAGAGCGGTGACCCAAGCACCGGCTTGCAGTTGCAGCCGATCCGGTCGGTGCTGCGGGCCACCGGAGCCGCGCGGTTGCGGGGTATTCGGGGAAGCCTGGCGGGGCGGGGCAGCGTAACCAAGGGTTTCAAACAGCTCAAGTGGCGGACGAGGCTTGGTACGTCGTGCGCACACGCGACAGGTGTGGCCGCGCTCATGCCGGTTGAAACGGCTGCAGCCAGGATCAGGGCACGTGAGCTGTCCCGGTCTTACTTCGTCGTCGCCGTGAGATGCCCCGTCCATATCTCCCCCAAAGTCCACGGAAAAGCCGACTCCTGCTCATAGTAGGCAACTGTCGCGCAGCAGAGCACCTGTTGATGCTTTTGCTCGTGCTCGCAGAACGCGCCGCCGCGACGGCTGCGCAGGCGCAGCAGCCGCGACATGACGGGCCTCGGGCAACCATCCGCCGGGGTCCGCCACCCCGCCACCGTGATCGCGCTCACCCGATAGTGAGTAACAGACGCGACAGCGCCCGCCGCTCGAGGGCTGACGCCCCGCCCTAACCGCCCACACGGGCCCTGGGGCGTTACGGCGGAGAGGGCAGGATTCGAACCTGCGTGGGCCCCTAAGACGTCATTTCACTTGGTAAGCCGGCGGTGGCATATGAGGGTCGCGGCGATGGCGGTGAAGGCGAGGAAGTGTTCCGGCTTGCGTTCGTAGCGGCGGTGGAGGCGTCGGCAGCCGGACAGCCAGGACACGGTCCGCTCCACGACCCAGCGGTGTCGGCCCAGGCGTTGGGACGACTCGACACCTTTACGGGCGAGACGGTGCCGGATGCCGCGGGAAGCGAGCCATTGCCGCAGGTGGCGGTAGTCGTAGCCCTTGTCGCCATGCAGCTTGCCGGGTCGTCGACGTCGCGGGCCGCGACGGGAGCGGATGGGCGGAATGCCGCGGACCAGCGGGATGAGAGCCTGGCTGTCGTGGAGGTTGGCGGCGGAGATGCCGACCGACAAGGGCAGGCCCTGGCGGTCCACGATGAGGTGGATTTTCGATCCCTTCTTGCCACGGTCGGTCGGATTTGGTCCCGTCAGCTGCCCCCTTTGAGGGCCCGGACGCTGACGGAGTCGACCGCGCACCGCGACCAGTCAAGCTCCCCCGGGCGCCGAGTTCGTCCAGGACCAGGCGGTGGAGCTTGGCCCAGACCCTGGCCTCGGTCCACTCGGTGAACCGCCGGAAGGCGGTGACCCCGGACAGACCGAAGCCCGGCGGGAGTTGATTCCAGGTGCAGCCCGACGTGGCCACGAAAACGATCGCGGCCAGCACCTCGCGGTCCCCTCGCCGGCGATGCCCTCCACCTTGCGGGCGAACCGGTGCCGGCGGCACCACCCGCTGGAACAAGGTCCACAACTCTTCCGGCGCCATCCGCTCGACAAGCGCAGCAGTCATCACCCCAGACTGCCGCAAGATCACGCCAACTGAAATGGCGTCTAAGGGCCCGACCGTGAGGCGAGCTCGCTGGTCCCCGATCAACCACTCCGGGCACCTCTCCCTGATCCCAGCCGCCGGTACTGCCCGGCTGTCGTTCACAAGACCAACCGTGTCAGGACACGCTGACCGCGCCCTGACACGCTCGACCAGTCGCTCCCAGCACATCACCATCGGCCAATCCCCAGGAGCACGCGTCATGAACGATCCGGCCGAGGACGGGCGCGGGATCTCGTCCCCGTGCGCTACCACCAGTGAGCATGACCGGCCCGGAAGCCGACTTCACACGGTGAGCCGTTATGGCAGCGGCGTTCCACCGGTGGCGTTCAAGATCTCCGCCGTGATGAAACTCGCCCGCTCGGACGCGAGGAAGACGTACGCGGGCGCCATCTCGGCGGGCTGCGCCGGCCGCCCCAGGGGGCCTGCTTGCCGAACTCCTTGGTGTCGGGAAGGGTCGCCGGGATCAGTGGCGTCCACACGGGTCCAGGTGCCACGGCGTTGACCCGAATGCCGTCGGACGCGACCATCTGCGCCAGCCCCTGGGTGAATGTGACGATCGCCCCTTGGTCGTTGCATAGTCCAGCAGGTGCGGACTGGGCTTGTAGGCCTGCACTGAGGTGGTGTTGATGATTGCACCGCCCTCCGGGATGTGCGGGAGGGCCTTTTTGCACAGCCAGAACATGCCGTAGAGGTTCGTCCGCAGGACCCGGTCGAACTGATCCGTGGTGATCGCCTGGATGCCGTCCGGTTGTGACATCTGATAGGCGGCGTTGTTGACGAGGACGTCGATGCGCCCGAACTCACCGACGGCACGTTCGATCAGCCGGTCGCACTGCTCCTCATCCCGGATGTCGCACGGCACGGCTACCGCCTTGCGCCCCGCCTCCTCGATGAGCCGCGCCGTCTCGTGAGCGTCCTCTTCTTCCTCTGGAAGGTGGGAGAAGAGGACATCAGCTCCTTCGCGGGCGAAAGCGAGGCACACAGCACGGCCGATGCCCGAGTCTCCGCCGGTCACCACCGTCGCCCGGTTCTCGAGCTGTCCGCTGCCCTCGTAGGTGTCCTCACCGTGGTCAGGCGGCGGGTCCATGGGGCCGGTCCAGCCCGGGTGCTGTTGGTCCTGGTCAGGAAAGTCGGGCTCGGGATGCTTGTGGGCGGGATGCTGGCTCATGCAGTCTCCTTACGGGCGCAACGCTCCGTGACAGACGGGGCAGCGACACTTCGACGGCCCCGGGTTGCCACGCACACCAACGGGAAACAGTTGGGATGCGCCGGATGGAGACAGGAGCGGCGGCGCTGGTGCTGGGCACGCAGGCATCGTCCACGACATGCAGGGCAGCCATGTGAACCGGACCGAAACCGCGGGCCATGAGCAGCGGCGCCGGATGCGGTCGCCTGCGCCAGACAGGGGCTCACAGCCGTCCGGCTGGCCGTTCACGGCAGGCGACGACCTGCTTGCTCTGCTCACCCTCCGCCGTCGCCCTGCGGCATGGAGATCACGTCAGGCCGGCGCGGTCGGTGTCCAGGAGTTCCATGAGCTGACGCCGGTGCAGGCCGGCGATGCTCTCGAGCAGATCGGGGTGGCGGAGCTGCGGACGCTGCTGGTCGAGCAGCCCGAAGAAGTCCACGAGCCGACCGGTTACTGGGTGACCAACCTCCCCGCCACCACCCCGATCGCCGACCTGGTGCGATGGGCGAAGATGCGCTGGCGGATCGAGCACGACTACCGCGAACTCAAACACGGCCTGGGCCTGGACCACTTCGAGGGTCGCACCTGGCGGGCTGGCACCATCACGTCACCCTCGTCACCGCCGCCCAGGCCTTCCTCACCCTCCGGCGGCTCGACCCAAAAGCCCAGACGCCGGCCTCACCCTCGACCAGGTCCTCGACGTCCTTCAGGACCTGCTGAAGTGCTGGACCGGCACCTGCACCACCTGCGGCCGACCCCTGCCAACCAGCAGACGAAGAACCTAACGAAGCACTACTAGTCCACCGGCGAAGGCCTCTTCCCTGAGGTGCGGCCGAGCAGGTGTGGCGCCTCAGGGCTTACTGATGAGGGGCCCGGGCCCGCCGGGTGTGGGCCGGCCCGTCAGAGGTGGAGCGGCACGCCCAGCACTGCGCAGGCCGCGCGCGCGACACGCTCGGGTGCGTCCGCGGTGGGCGGGGCCGGCAGCAGCATGTGGCTGAGAGTCAGCCGTACGGCGAGGTCGGCCGCCTCCACCCGGCGTTCCTCCGGCACTCCCGGCGCCACCCCGCCCAGCCACTGCGCCAGCAGATGCCAGGCACTGGTGAAGACGGGTTCGGGTCTGCTCGTCAGGAATGGCAGCAGCGCGTCCGTTCCCCCGCGGGCCGCCTTCAGCACCGCGCCGATGAAGGGGTTGCCGCCCGCCTCGGCCAAGGCGTGGGCGACGGCGGCGCGCAGGGCGGCGGGGAGCTCGTCGCGGTGCTCGTCCAGTACCACGGCCAGACCCGTCAGGAACTCCTCCGTCTCGTGCAGCACCAGCGCCCGCCCGATGCCGGCCCGGTCACCGAACTCCTTGTAGATCGAGGGCCGGGAGACCTCCGCCCGTAGCGCGAGGTCAGCCACCCGCACCCGGTCCCAGCCGCTCTCAGCGGCCAGCGCGCGAGCCTCGGCGAGCACCCGCTCGCGCATCTGGCTGCGCCAAGCCACCCGGGGCGGATCGGGGCGGGGCCCGGGCGGGACAGGCGGACGGTGGTTGCGCACACCGGCAGTGTGCCACCACCCGCGGCCGGCGCGACCCTCCGCCCAGCCCGGAAGCCAGCGACTACCAGGATATGACACTCCATCAGATAATTGACACAGCGCCCCCTTTGTCAGCGCTCTCCTGCCATGGCACTGTCACTCCACCCCCGCAGGTGCGCTTCCCCTGGCCCCGACGGGGGCGAGGGAAGCGCACGTCCTCGTCAAGGAGTCCTCATGAAGCCAGCGCCTGATCATCCGCACGCCTGGCGGGATCCCAAGCGCCCCTGTGGCTGCTCGCCCTCGCCGTACCGACCCTGCCCTTCCAGGCGGGCGGCCTCGTCACCCTCACCGACCTGCACGTGTTCTGGTGGTGGGGCCCGTTCTTCGCCTTCGTCCTCGTCCCGCTCGCCGACTGGCTGAGCGGCGCGGACGGCACCAACCCCCGGACGAGGCCGTGCCGCTCCTGGAGGCCGACCGCTACTACCGCTGGTGCACCTACTTGTATCTGCCGCTCCAGTTCGGCGCTCTGGTCTGGGCCTGCGGCCGGTGGGCGGACGGCGGGCTGCCGGTCGCCGACAGTCTCGGCCTCGCAGTGACGACGGGAGTCGTGGCAGGCGTCGCCATAAACACCGCCCACGAACTCGGTCACAAGCGAGAGCAGCTGGAGCGACGCCTGAGCCGTGCAGCGCTGGCGCAGACCTGGTACGGGCACTTCTACGTCGAACACAACCACGGCCACCACGTGCGGGTCGCCACGCCGGAGGACCCGGCGAGCAGCCGCATGGGGGAGAGCTTCTGGCGGTTCCTGCCGCGCACGGTGTGGGGCAGTCTGCGCTCGGCCTGGGAACTGGAACGGCGCCGACTGACCCGGCGGAACCGCGCGGTGCTCGGCCCGCACAACGAGATCCTTACTGCGTGGGCGCTCTCGGCCGCGCTGTTCACGGCCCTCACCGCCGTGTTCGGGCTGCGTGTCCTGCCCTTCCTGCTGCTCCAGGCGGTGCTCGGCTTCTGCTTGCTGGAAACGGTCAACTACCTGGAGCATTACGGTCTGCTGCGGCAGCGGCGGCCGGACGGGCGCTACGAGCGGGTGGCTCCCCGCCACAGCTGGAACAGCGACAACACGGTCAGCAACGTCTTCCTCTTCCAGCTGCAGCGGCACTCCGACCATCACGCCAACCCGCTGCGCCGCTACCAGACCCTGCGCCACTTCGACGAGTCGCCCCAACTCCCTCGGGCTACGCCACCATGATCGTGCTCGCCTGGTTCCCGCCGCTGTGGCGCGCGGTCATGGACCACCGGCTGCTGGCCCACTACGACGGTGACCTCACGCGGGCCAACCTCCATCCGCCCCTGCGGCGCCGGGTGACCGCCTGACGCAGCACGGGCCGACACAAGGTGAGCGCCGATCTGCGGCGGGCTCGGCTACTCGGTGCCCTCAGCACCTCCCTTGCGAGCGTTGGACCGCGCACCGCGCGGTTCGACGCTTCAGCGGGCAGTGCTCGACTCCCCCGGACCGCAGTGGCGGCTTCTCGATACCGAGCTCGGCAAGGGCGCCCTGCGGCGGCCGCAGATACGCTCAGGGCGTCCACGTCGAGCAACACGGTCGGCTCATGGAGATCCTCGTCAAGAAGAGCCTCGCCGCTCTGGAGGTGAAACGACCCTATGGGCTATGAAGACCCCCTTCGCGAGCATGTGTTGATGGCGAGCCGGGGTGTGCCGCTTCCCGGCGTGCAGGGGCAGGTGATCTGCCTCGCGCTCGTCGCACTGCCAGTCACTCAACTTCCATGAGAGACCGCTCCTCGGAGGAGACATCACGCGCAACGGGACGCGCCGGAGGAACCCCTGCCTGCTCGGGGGCTCTGCCAACGGGAGGATTGGCTTCCAGATCCGGTGGCGGGCATGCCGCGCCGAAAGTGAGGCAGATCACCCACAGGGCGGCGCATCCCTCGATGTAGCTCCTGAGTCAGTTGATCGATTCGATCGATCTTGAAGGGAGTCAATGTGGCTGATCGCAACCTTTTGGGGTGGTGGCCCTCTCTGTGACGGCGGCGCTGACACTTACTGCGTGTGGCGAGGACACGGAGGCTGACACCAATGCTGTGGCTGCCTCCGCAACCGCATCGGTTGCACCCACGACGCGGCTTGAGCAATTGGCTCCGGCAGAGATCGCCGTGAAGTCCCGGCTGGCGATGATGAAACTGAAGTCCTTCAGGATCAAAGGCACCGCGGCCGTCGGGGCAAGGAGATGACCCTCGACCTACGGGTCGCCGGGAAGGGAAACTGCCTGGGCACCTTCGGCGTCGAAGGCGGCACTGGCCAAATCCGCTGGTATGGCGGCTACACGTATATGACGGGTAACAGTAAGTGGTGGCATGCGTTCGTCGGTGAGGAAGAAGGCGTGACCCTCAGCAGGTGGACGCTTTCGTCAGGTGGCTAAATGGGCGCTGGCTCAAGAAGCCGGCCAGATCGACGGGCGCGGACAAGGCGTTCCCCTTCTGCGACACCGCAGCGTTGTTCCAGAAGGGCACGTCAGGCACCCGCCTCACAAGAAGCGCTGATATCGAGGTCAACAGCACGCGCGGCATCACCCTCGCGGGGAGAGACGGTGCCACGACACGCACCCTCGTGGTGGCGGCCGAGGGGAGCCCTACTACTTGCGAGAGTCCATCGAGGGTGGTGAAGTGCCACAACTATTCGAGTACTCGGGCTTCAACAAGCCGGTGCCCTTGGGGCCGCCGCCCATCGTGAACACCATCGACGCGACTCAGCTGCAAGGATGACATCGGCTGCACCCGGCGCCGTCGCCCCCGCCGTCAGCCGGCAGGCACGCTGAGATCGCGGCCAGCGCCTCGGCGAGATTGGCACACGGCACCACACCGCCGCGGTGTCCGCGAGCCGCCGTTTCCAGGCCCGGCGGGCTGCCCTCCCGAGTGACGGACGTGGCTCGCGATCCCTGACGTCGCATGTCAGGCCTTGAGTCGGCTCACTCTCGACGGACGAGAGACAGTGAGACGACATGCCAGCTTGGCAAGTTACTCACGAAGGAGCCTACTCATCAGGCCCTCGAACGCCTCCTACCAACAGGCAAGGTCTACGCTGCTACCTACGGCCACCGCATGATCGCTTGTCTTCACACACCGATGATCAACGGTGGCCGCACCCGTCTCTACCCGCGTCACGTCGCGCAGCGTCTGCCTGCCGTCCTGTGTATCGGAGGGCTTGTGCAACGTGGCGAAGTCTGGTGGGTCCAGTTCGACGAGCGGAGGTTGGTCGTACTGCTGTCAGGAGACGACGCGTCCGGGTTCCAGGCGATGCAGGTCGTCGCTCCGGCGGGCTACGACATCAGCGGTCTGGGCGTCGAGGTGACGGTCGGGACCGGTGAAGGGCTGCCGCTCGAGGGCGTGCTGCGGCTCGCGTTCCCGCGTCCAGGCTTAACCCCGTGCACGTGGCTGACCACCGTGTCCCGGGACGACCTGATAGAGCGGGCGGCCGTCCTGTCCTTCAGGAAGCTCAGCGAGATCGACGATGCCCTCCGACTCGCCGAACAAGCCCAGGAGCGGACCCCGGCAACGACCGCGAAGCTCAGCGAGATAAGGGACGCCCTCCGTCGCGGTGAACTCGGGTAGACGGAGAAGGAGCCGACGCCCGCGACAGCATGGCCACCTGGGCCTAGATGATCCACGCTGAACACCTGGTGCCTCGACACCCCTCACCATCGAGATCACGCTCTACGGCTGGAGTACTAAGCAGACCCGGCGCTCCGTGAGGGCCTACCCGGCCACCTCCGCGCCGCCCCCACCGCCCCCACCGCCCTAGCGAGCTTTCCGGTGAGCGGCTGGGCCTGCAGCGGCTGCGCTCACACGGGCATGGCCGAGACGACGGTTACAGTTGTTGGCGCGAGCGTCGGGGACAAGGCAGACGATACGGCGGACACCCCAGCCGGCGTGGTCCGCGCAGCGTCTGCAAGAGCGGTCCCCAAATTCATCTGGACGAGGGGCGCAGTGGCGGGTCTCCTACTGTCCTCGGCGACGGCGCCAGAAGTCCCGCGCGCTCGCCGATTGAGCCCACATGGTGAATCCCGCTGCGGCGGCGACAGCGATAATCGGGAGTACACCAAGCACGCCGTTCATGTCGATCCCCTCCCTCTCCTTCAGGGCTCATCCCACATCGAGTGTGGGCTCCGGTCGCCGTGAAGTTCAGCCTGCCCCGCCGCTCACGGCTAAAGCGTGCACGGCGCGTCAGGCGGAAGCTCGTCGCGGGCTATCCGGCCTGTGGCTCCGGCCTCTCCCCCACTGCGGCACCGCCCAACAACTGCCCGCGTCGGCCCTGGGCGATCTCGGACGGTCCTAGGACCTGTCCAGCCGATCTCGCTGGTCACGTGGTCCGGGCACCGGGCATGATGCTGGAGTGGATGAGTGGGCAGATTTCTTCGTCGCGCCTGATGACGAGTCGGCGGCTGCGGTCAAGGGCGTCAGCCCCGCCCAGCGTTCAAGACCGTTCCGGTGGGCATCTACGATCCTGCGGACGCCGCAGTCGAGTGGGAGAGCCTATTCACCGGAGACAGTCCGCAAGAGCTCATGCGGGCCGGCGAACCGCACGTACTAACTAAGATCACCAACGATGGCTACTACGTCTTCGTGATTTCGGAGCGGCTCCAGGCCCTGCTCGCGACTGAGGATCCGCTGCGACTCGAAGGTGTAGCTCGTAGGTGGTCGCACCTGCGGCAGGCTGATGGGGAGTTCGTCGAGGAAGGTGACGCTGTCAGCCACCTTGCTGAGCTGGCATCTCTGGCCCGCACTGCCACTGGCCAGGGAGCCCGGCTCTACTGCTCCGTGCGGTAGCGGTCTGGGATGCACCACAGCCCGATCGAGGCGAGGGTGATCGTGCCGTGAAAGACGTATACGCGTTTGTAGTAACGCGTGGCAACGGCTCGGGACTGCTTGAGCCGATTGCTCGTCCGCTCGACTTCGTCGCGCCCCTCGTACGTCTCAGGTCAGACCGCCCTGGGAGCGGCCGAGTCCCTCGTCGGGCAGTACTGCTGAGGTGACCTCCACTTCGGGATCCGTGGTGCTCTGCGCGGCGCCCCGGCTGCGTGCTGGTGGGCCCGGCACGACGTGGAGTCCACGCTCACCTTGCTCCAGGCGATCGACCCCTCGGCGTCGGCCTCCGCGAGGACGACTTGGAGGATCCGGTCCTCGGTGCCGTCTGCGGACCACCGGCGACGGCGCTCATGAACGATCTTCCAGCTCCCGAACCGCCGGGCAACCCTCCAACGGATGCCGGTGCGGACCCCGAACAGGATCCCGTTGATCACCGCCCTATAGTCCCGCCATCTCCCGCCCCGACGACCGGAATTCGGCAGGTACGGCGCGATCCGCGCCCACTCGTCGCCTGTCAGATGACCCCGCCCCACGACCGAAACGATGTCACCCGAATCGGGCGGTCACATGATCCGCCGGACAGAACCTACGGGCGGTCCCGGAACGGCCGGCCTGATGAGCTGATGGCATGATCCCAGCGTGACCACCGAACGTACGCCCTCAGGTTCCTCGAAATATGTCCTCTTTGATGTCGACGGAACGTTGATCGACGCTGTCGCCAACCAGCGTCGCGTCTGGGAAATGTGGGCGGAGCGCTACGGACTCGACCCTGCCGCGGTCTATCAAGTGGCGCTGAGGACGCGTCCCATCGAGACCTTCGCGGCGGTAGCCCCGAAGCGGGACCCGCGCGAGTGCCTGGCCGCGCTGCATGAGCTGGAGGATGAGGATGTCCGGTCCGGCGTGTATGCCGCTTTCGACGGTGCATCAGAGTTGCTGTCCGGCCTTCCCTCGGGCTGTTGGGCGCTGGTGACCTCGAACTACGCGCACCGGGTGCGCGGACGGTTCGCCCGGACCGGGCTGCCGGTTCCGGGCGTGCTCGTTGACGCCGCCACAGTCGCGGAAGGCAAGCCATCACCGGTTCCCTACCTGCTGGCCGCCGAACGACTCGGCGCCAAACCGGAGGATTGTCTCGTCATCGAGGACGCACCGTCAGGAGTCGAGTCCGGGCTGCGGGCCGGCATGACGGTATGGGGCGTCAACACCGCGGCGCCCGTAGACGGCGTACACCGCCACTTCGCCAGCCTGCGCGAGGCAGTACCCGACATCCTCGCTTTCACAACTGGCTCGCGCTGAGACTCGACACCCCGAGCGTCCTGCTCGTCGGGGCCCGCCGGTCACGGTCACACTCACACTCACACTGAAACGATCTCGACGTGGCTGGTGAGATCACGGCGTCGGAGTCGTCATGGCAGTGCCGTTCGCCGCTGTTCGGAATCTCGATATCCACGCCCGCCTGCAACATTGGCGGACTCGGCCCGCTGCTCGCACTCCAGCCTCGCCGACGCCCGCCAGGGCAGTGTGCTGATCGTGGACGGCGCCCTGGTGCCCACTCGTGACCACGCAATTGCCGAGCAGTCCCGCGGAACTCCCCCCTTGACTGGATCCCGTTCACCAAGGGGCCAGGGCTACACCAAACGTTGCGGTGTCCGGTCCCAACTCTGCCTCACAGGCCAGGATTTGCTCGTGTCCGCCAAGGCATGACCCGCCCGTGTCGGGCAATCAGAAGGAAACCAAAAGGAGAGAAAAGAACCTCATCGCAACAGGTTGGGAGATGTCGATGTCGTCCTACAGCACAGGTACGCACAAGACGAGCCAGACGAGCGGACTGGCGATCGCGGGACTGGTCTGCGGCATCCTCGGTCTGTTCATCCTGCCCATCATCCTGGGGCCGCTGGCCGTCGTCTTCGGGGCCGTGGCACTGCACCGGACGGGCTCCGTGATGGCGAAGTGGGACATCGGGCTCGGGGTGCTCGACATCCTTCTCATGGTCGTGATGTTCGTCGTCGCCGCCAACAACGGCGGCAGCATGACCTGGCACATCGGCTGACCCTGACGCCCTGGCGGCCAAACGGACAATGTGCGCCGCCAGGGCATCCACGCACCTGCGCCGCGTCTCGGTTCGCCGCCGGGGAGCGGCGTCGGCACGAGGTGGACGGGCCTTGCGCGACGTTGATGCTGTCGCGGGGCATGCTTGTAGCGGAGCGCGCCTCCCGCCGGCCCGTCGCCCGCTCAAGGTCACCTCGGTCCCCTGCAGTCGGCACGTCCAAGGCGAGGAAAGGCGTCGATGTCGCCGTCGCCGGTGTCGATCCTGTGGCAGGCCCCTCAATCACGCTTCCCTCCCGCCCTGCTACTGCACCGAGCTTGCCTCCGGACCCGGTGAGACCTCCCTCCGGATCATGAACAACTAGGGGCATGCCCCTGTGTCTTTGGTCAAGGGCAGCAGGGCCGCGTCTGAGCTTTGCCTTTCCGGTCGTATGCCGGGCCGGGGCGCCGGGGCGGGAAGGCCGGCTTCATGGCGGCGGGAGCCGGCGGTCCGGGACATCTCCCGGGTCGCCGGCTCCCATTCGGGTCGCACAACACCATCACTGCTTCGCTGTGAGGGCCTTGAGCGCGATGTTGAGTTCCAGGACGTTCACGCGAGGCTCACCGATGAAGCCGAGGGTGCGAGACTGCGTGTGGTCCTCGACCAGCTTCTCGACCCGCTCGACGGGCAGGCCGTTCCTCGCGGCGACCCGGTGGACCTGGAGTTCGGCGTAGGCCGGGGAGACGGCCGGGTCCAGGCCGGAGCCGGAGGAGGTGATGGCGTCGGCGGGGACGGCGGACGGCTTGACCGTGTAGCCGGCGACCGAGTTGTCCTTGACGACGGCGGTTTTGGCGGCGAGCACCTGGGCGCAGAGCGTGCCGTCCGCGGGCTGGGCCGGGCACGTGCCCCTGACCGCGCCGCTGTCGGCGGCGAGGTTGGTGGCGCCCGAGAGGATCAGCTTGTACTGGGTGTTGATGCTGTTGCTGCCGAGGCCGTTGGCGGGGCGGCCCTGGAACCACTTCAGGTCCGGGTCCGGGGTCTCCTGGCCCTTCTTCAGCGGCAGGCTGTACTGCTGCCCGATCAGGGACGAGCCGACGACCTTGCCGTCCGCCTTGATCTCGGAACCGTTCGCCTTGTCGCGGAACAGCCCCTGGGCGATGCCGGTGACGGCCAGCGGGTAAAGGACGCCGGTGACCAGGGTCAGCACGAGGAGGGCGCGCAGGCCCGCCCGAGCAACCGGGCGGTGTTCGTTGCGGAGTTGTTCATGGCCTTCAGCCGATTCCGGGGATGAGGGAGATGAGCAGGTCGATGAGCTTGATGCCGATGAACGGGGCGATCAGCCCGCCGATGCCGTAGATGCCGAGGTTGCGGCGGAGCATCTTGTCGGCGCTGACCGGCCGGTACTGCACGCCCTTGAGGGACAGCGGCACCAGCGCGATGATGATCAGCGCGTTGAAGACGACCGCCGACAGGATCGCGGAGTCCGGCGAGGACAGGCCCATGATGTTCAGCTTGTTCAGGCCCGGGTAGACGGCCGCGAACAGCGCCGGGATGATCGCGAAGTATTTCGCCACGTCGTTGGCGATGGAGAACGTCGTCAACGCGCCCCGGGTGATGAGGAGTTGCTTGCCGATCTCGACGATCTCGATGAGCTTGGTCGGGTTGGAGTCGAGGTCGACCATGTTGCCGGCCTCCTTGGCGGCCGATGTGCCGGTGTTCATGGCCACGCCGACGTCCGCCTGCGCCAGGGCCGGCGCGTCGTTGGTGCCGTCGCCGGTCATCGCGACCAGTTTGCCGCCGGCCTGCTCCCGCTTGATCAGGGCCATCTTGTCCTCGGGAGTGGCCTCGGCGAGGAAGTCGTCGACGCCCGCCTCCTCGGCTATCGCCTTGGCGGTCAGCGGGTTGTCACCGGTGATCATGACCGTCTTGATGCCCATGCGGCGCAGTTCGTCGAACCGCTCCCGCATGCCGTGCTTCACGACGTCCTTGAGGTGGATGACACCCAGGACGCGCGCGCCCCGCCCGTCCCCGACCGCGACGAGGAGCGGGGTGCCGCCGGCTTCGGATATGCGGTTGGCCATGGCGTCGGCGTCGGCGGCGACTTCACCGCCCTGCTCCTTCACCCAGGCGATGACCGAGGCGGTGGCGCCCTTGCGGATCCTGCGGCCGTCGACGTCCACGCCCGACATGCGGGTCTGGGCGGTGAAGGCGATCCACTCGGCGTGTGCCAGCTCACCCTGGTGCCGCTCGCGCAGCCCGTACCTCTCCTTCGCCAGGACCACGATCGAGCGGCCCTCGGGGGTCTCGTCGGCCAGCGAGGACAGCTGGGCGGCGTCGGCGACCTCGGCCTCCGTCGTGCCGCTCACCGGGACGAACTCCGCCGCCTGCCGGTTGCCGAGGGTGATGGTGCCGGTCTTGTCGAGCAGCAGGGTGGAGACGTCACCGGCGGCCTCGACCGCACGCCCGGACATCGCGAGGACGTTGCGCTGGACGAGGCGGTCCATGCCCGCGATGCCGATCGCGGAGAGCAGCGCGCCGATGGTGGTCGGGATGAGGCAGACCAGCAGGGCCACCAGCACCACCATGGTCAGGTGTGTGCCGGCGTAGTCGGCGAACGGCGGCAGGGTCGCCACCGCGAGCAGGAAGACGATCGTCAGCGAGGCCAGCAGGATGTTCAGGGCGATCTCGTTCGGAGTCTTCTGCCGGGCGGCGCCCTCGACCAGGTTGATCATCCGGTCGATGAAGGTCTCACCTGGCTTCGCCGTGATCTGGATGACGATGCGGTCGGAGAGCACCTTCGTGCCGCCGGTGACGGCCGACCGGTCACCGCCGGACTCGCGGATCACCGGAGCGGACTCACCGGTGATCGCCGACTCGTCCACGGAGGCGACGCCCTCGACGACGTCACCGTCGCCGGGGATGACGTCACCGGCCTCGCAGACCACCAGGTCGCCGATCCGCAGCGCGGTGCCCGGCACCTGCTCCTCGGAGCCGTCCCTCAGCAGTCGGCGCGCCACCGTGTCGGTCTTGGCCTTGCGCAGGGTGTCGGCCTGGGCCTTTCCGCGGCCCTCGGCGACCGCCTCCGCGAGGTTGGCGAAGACGACGGTCAGCCACAGCCAGGCGCTGATCGTCCAGCCGAACCAGTCGCCGGGGTCCTGGAAGGAGAACGCCGTGGTGAGCGCGGAGCCGATCCACACCACGAACATCACGGGCGACTTGACCATCACCCGCGGGTCCAGCTTGCGCAGCGCCTCCGGCAGCGACTTGATCAGTTGCCGGGGGTCGAACAGGCCCGCGCCGACCCTTCCTTCGGAAGGCTTGTGCCCGGTGGGGACGTCGCTGTGCGGTGCCCGGGTGCCTGGGGCTGTGGCTGTGGACATCGAGTCCTCTGACTTCTCTGTACGGGTGGTCATCACGCGAGCCCTTCCGCGAGCGGGCCCAGCGCGAGGGCCGGGAAGTAGGTGAGGCCGGTGATGATGAGGATCGCGCCGACCAGCAGGCCGGTGAACAGCGGCTTCTCCGTGCGCAGGGTGCCTGCGGTCACCGGCACCGGCTGCTGCTCGGCGAGCGAGCCGGCCAGCGCAAGCACGAACACCATGGGCAGGAAGCGGCCGAGCAGCATCGCGAGTCCGGTCATGGTGTTGTACCAGTCCGTGTTCGCGTTCAGGCCGGCGAAGGCCGAACCGTTGTTGTTCGCCGCCGAGGTGAAGGCGTACAGCACCTCGGAGAACCCGTGCGCACCCGAGTTGAGCATCGAGTTCGGCGGAGTCGGCAGCGCCATCGAGGCGGCCGTGAAGACCAGCACGAGCGCGGGGGTGATCAGGATGTAGGCCGCGGCGAGCTTCATCTCCCGGCCGCCGATCTTCTTGCCCAGGTACTCGGGCGTGCGGCCGACCATCAGACCGGCGATGAACACCGCGATGACCGCCATGATCAGGATGCCGTACAGCCCGGAGCCGGTGCCGCCGGGCGCGATCTCGCCCAGCATCATGCCCAGCATGGTGATGCCGCCGCCAAGGCCGGTGAAGGAGGAGTGGAAGGAGTCCACCGCCCCGGTCGAAGTCAGCGTCGTGGACACGGCGAAGATCGACGAACCGCCGACCCCGAAGCGGACCTCCTTGCCCTCCATCGCGCCGCCGGCCGCCTGCAACGCCGGTCCGTGGTGCGCGAATTCGGTCCACATCATCAGCGCGGTGAACCCGAGCCAGATGGTGAACATCGTGGCAAGGATGGCGTAGCCCTGCTTCACCGAGCCGACCATGACACCGAAGGTGCGGGTCAGCGAGAACGGGATGACCAGGATCAGGAAGATCTCGAAGAGGTTGGTGAAGGCGTTCGGGTTCTCGAAGGGATGCGCGCTGTTGGCGTTGAAGTAGCCGCCGCCGTTGGTGCCCAGTTCCTTGATGGCCTCCTGGGAGGCGACCGCGCCGCCGTTCCACTGCTGCGAACCGCCCATGAACTGCCCGACCTCGTGGATGCCGGAGAAGTTCTGGATCGCACCGCAGGCCACGAGGACCACCGCGGCGACCGCCGCGACCGGCACCAGGATCCGCAGGGTTCCACGCACCAGATCGGACCAGAAGTTGCCCAGCGCACCGGTGCGCGAGCGGGCGAAGCCACGCACCAACGCGACGGCGACGGCCATGCCGACGGCGGCGGACACGAAGTTCTGCACGGCCAGACCGGCCGTCTGCACGACGTGCCCCATGGTCTGCTCGCCGTAGTACGACTGCCAGTTGGTGTTCGTCACGAACGACACGGCCGTGTTGAACGACTGCGCCGGGTTCACCGACGAGAAGCCCATCGAGCCGGGCAGCACACCCTGGAGCCGCTGGAGCAGGTAGAGGAACAGGACACCGACGGCCGAAAAGGCGAGGACCGCGCGCAGATAGGCGGGCCAGGTCATCTCGGTGTCGGGATCGGCACCGATGCCCTTGTAGATCCATCTCTCCACCCGCAGGTGCTTCGCGGAGGAGTAGACCCGGGCCATGTAGTTGCCGAAGGGGATGTAGACGAGCGCCAGCGCACCTATGAGGGCCAGTAGCTGGAGGACGCCTGCGGTTACGGGACTCATCGCCTGTCTCAGAACCTCTCCGGGAAGATCAGAGCGAGGACGAGGTAGCCCAGCAGGGCGACGGCCACGACGAGGCCGACGATGTTCTCGGCGGTCACAGCTTCGTCACCCCCTTGGCGACGAGGGCCACCAGCGCGAACGCCGCGAGCACGGTGACGACGAAGGCCAGATCGGCCATCGCGAACTCCTGGAGTGAGGTGCGGTTGAAACGGACGATTAGAGGAAACCGCGTCTCTGGCCGGATTCCGTCGCCGTTGACGGCTCTCTTACGGCGAGCCTTCCGGCCTTGACGCGACTCTTACGGTCGTCGACCCGTACCGGTGAGCAGGCCGCCGTCACCGTCGGTGACCCACCTCACAGGAGCCGGCAGCGCAGCCGACAGATCACCGCGTCCGTCTCGCGCCGCACCGCGTGGGCGACCACGGCACCTCGCTGGTTCTGCAGCAGGCGCTGCCACAGCCGCTCCGGTTCGGCCTCCGGGATCAGCACGGTCCCCCGGGTGCCGGGCGCGGCGGCGACCACCTCTCGCGGACGTACGCGGCTATGGGACGGCCCAGGCCACGCCGCTCGCACGCCGGCCGCACCAGATCCACGCACTGGTTCCACTCCGTCCAGGAACGCTCGAAGGCGTGCGCCTGTGCCCGGTCCTCGGTGTCCGAGTAGCAGACGGTCACCGCGCGGACCTCGTCACCGAGCGAGACCGCCGCCGTCAGCGCCTCCGAGGTCAGCCGGGAGAGCGAGGAGACCGGCACCACTACCAGGGAGCGGTCACGGTGGGGCGCCTCGGGGACGCGGCCGAGTCCGAGCCTGTCGCCGATCCGGTTGTAGGCACGGTGCAGTGTCTCGTAAAGCGTGCGAGTCGAACCGGCCGCTGCAACCGGGACGGGCGATGCGGGCGAGGCAGCCATCACGATGCCGGATCCACTGGCAAGGTCTGGTCCCACATCACGCGGAAGCCCGCGCACCGATGAGTTCTCGTGTGCGGTCGGGTCAGTACGGGCATGACTGCTGTGAACAAGCCACCGGTCGCCTCCCGCCGGGAGTGGCTGACCGCCGTTGACACCCTGCGTGCCCGGGAGAAGGCGCACACCCGGGCGGGCGATGCGATCGCCGCCGCTCGGCGTCGGCTACCCATGACGGAGGTGGACCCGTCAACCCCGCTCGTCGGAGGCAACGGAGACGTCCCCCTGCTCGATGTCTTCGAGGGCCGCACCCAACTGTTCGTCTCGTATCACATGTGGCACGACGGCCGCCCCGCAGCCGACCAGTGTGAGGGCTGCACCTTCTTCACCGGCCAGGTCCGCGAGCTGTCCTATCTGCACCAGCGTGACGTCACCTTCGCCGTCTTCTGCCAGGGCCCGTTCGACGAGTCCGAACGCTACCGCCGCTTCATGGGCTGGGACATGCCCTGGTACTCCGTACCCGCCGAATCACGCGAACCGCTGCTGGCAGGCCGCCACTTCGGGATGAAAGCGAGCTACCTCCGCGACGGAGATCGCGTCTACGAGACGTACTGGACCACCGGCCGCGGCGTCGAAACCATGGCGCCCTCCTACGGCATCCTCGACATGACCGTCCACGGACGGCAGGAAACCTGGGAGGACTCCCCGCCAGGCTGGCCGCAGCCGTACGAAACCCGCGGTCAGCAGTTCCGCAAGGACGGACGGCCGACCGCGCAGTGGGCGCGGATCACCGCAGGCCACGACGACAATCTCCATAGCGGACAGCCCGTCACGGACGGCTCAGGCTGCTGCTCCTGAACTGGAACCCGTCGCCGGTGCCGGCTACGCGGTCGCGACCCCATCTGGGCGAGAAGCGTAGGTGGCAACCCTTTCGATATGACGCACTGCCAGTTCTCCGGGAGAGGTCGTCGCATTTGGTGAAGCGGTGACACTGCGCCGACCGGAAAGAGCCGGGCGGGGCCCTCCCGGGCCTGGCAAGACCACCACAATCGCGCAGAGGTAGAGGCAGGTGCTCGAGGATCCAGGGGGACCGGCTCGCCGCTGATGCGGAGTGGGAGGAGCACGGCCTGACCGGCGGGCGCACGATCCAATCGGTTACTCGAGCGCTCCCGGATCCTCGTCGCCCGGGTCGATGACGGATGCCCTCAGTGGTGGGCACGTCCTACCCCCTGGCGGCACAGTCCATCTGACCACGGCCCGCAGCCTGCCGACTGGCGAGCGGTCGCTGCCCCCACCCCGGCGTACCCGCCTGACCCTTTGGGGAGAGGCGGGACTGCACCGGCTGCCATTCGAGGGCATCGCGCGTGTGGGCTTGGACCCTGACTGGTCCGTGGCGAGACTGCCGCGATGTCCCGCATCGCGTCGCCCTCGTCTCCGACAGCGTGGCAGCACGTCCCGGCCGTGCCGACGAGCAGGCCGACCGGGACACGACCGCTGCGGCAGGCACGTTCACGGCTGGCCGGCGCCCATCTACCGAGCAGCCGGCCCCTGCGTGCGGCGCGCTGCAAGGGCCGACTTCGCCTGGGTTCCTCCCACAGCCCGAAGCAACGATCAGTACTGCTCGGTCTCCATGAAGCCCGTGCTCCCGCCCTCGTCCGCGCCGAAGGCGTCGGCGGCGGCGGTCGGGTCGAATCCGGGCGGGCTGTCCTTGAGGGCCAGGCCCATGCCGGCCAGCTTCGCCTTGACCTCGTCGATGGACTTCGCACCGAAGTTGCGGATGTCCAGCAGGTCCGCCTCGGAGCGGGCCAGAAGCTCACCCACCGAGTGGACGCCCTCGCGCTTGAGGCAGTTGTACGACCGGACGGTGAGCTCGAGCTCCTCGATCGGCAGCGCCATATCGGCCGCCAGGGCGGCGTCCGTCGGGGACGGGCCCATGTCGATGCCCTCGGCGTCGATGTTCAGCTCGCGGGCGAGACCGAACAGCTCGACCAGGGTCTTGCCGGCGGAGGCCATGACGTCGCGGGGACGCATCGCCTGCTTGGTCTCGACGTCGACGATCAGCTTGTCGAAGTCGGTGCGCTGCTCGACACGGGTCGCCTCGACCTTGTACGTGACCTTGAGCACCGGCGAGTAGATGGAGTCGACCGGGATACGGCCGATCTCCTGGCCCACCTGCTTGTTCTGCACGGCGGAGACGTAGCCGCGACCGCGCTCGACGGTCAGCTCCATCTCCAGCTGGCCCTTGCCGTTGAGCGTGGCGAGGACGAGGTCGGGGTTGTGCACCTCGACACCGGCCGGGGGCGCGATGTCGGCGGCGGTGACCAGACCCGGCCCCTGCTTGCGCAGGTACATCACGACCGGCTCGTCATTCTCCGAGGAGACGACCAGCTGCTTGATGTTGAGGACCAGGTCGGTGACGTCCTCCTTGACACCCGGCACGGTGGTGAACTCGTGCAGGACACCGTCGACGCGGATGCTGGTGACAGCTGCACCGGGGATCGACGACAGGAGGGTGCGGCGGAGCGAGTTGCCGAGGGTGTAGCCGAAGCCCGGCTCCAGCGGCTCGATCACGAACCGGGAGCGGAATTCGTCGACGACCTCTTCGGTCAACGAGGGACGCTGAGCGATCAGCACGAAGTATTGCCTCCAAGATGGGGCGCCCGTTATATGACGCCGTGGACACGAGCAAGGGTACGGGCGGTCCTGCCCGCCCACGAGGTCGAACCGCCCATTGAGCCTACGGAAGCAATTCTTTCGCTGCCCGAGACCGACCACCCAGGCAGGTACGAGGGATGAGCGTCACCGGCATCCGGCTGACGCTTGTCGAGCCGTGCACCTCAGCCGCCGCCCTCCTCGGCCACACCTTTGTGACCGGAACCTGACCGGTCACGGGGAGATTTCGCCCCCCTTCAACGCTGGTCAAGCCCTCGTGGCCTGGTCGCAAACGGCGGCGTGGAAGGCGCGGCAGCCCGCGGAGGGCTCCCCGCCGCTGGGGTCCATCCGATCGACCGTTAGCCGCCGCCCCGCCGTCCCGCCGCCTACAGCCAGCCTTATGACCAGCAGGTACGCCAGGGTCCAAATGAGTGTGCGCCGGGTGGGACCGAAGAGCGCCTCCGCACACTGATGTGCCTCATGAGCGGCGAAGGTGCCGGTCAAGAGTGCCCGCGCGGCTGCCGATGGGGTGGGCAGGAATGTTCGTGCTGGTCAGGAAGGGGTTGGTTCCTGTGACGTCGGTGTCGGTACCGCGGCTGGACGCGGGATTGGACGCGGTGACGGCTGCCATCGAGGAGCTGAGGGCGGGACGGCCGGTGATTGTCGTCGACGACGCCGATCGTGAGGACGAGGGCGATCTCGTCATGGCGGCGCAGTTCGCGACCGCTGAGGCCCTCGCGTTCTTCGTGCGCCACACCAGCGGTCTGCTCTGCGCACCCGTGGCGCCCGAGATCGCTGATCGTCTGCGGCTGCCGCTGATGGTTCCGGAGGCGGGCGGGGTGGAGGCGACCGCGTACACCGTGTCCGTGGACGCGGTCGGCACAGGCTCCGGCATCTCCGCCCACGACCGGGCGCTGACGGCCCGGACCCTGGCCGACCCCCACACCCGGCCCGACCAACTCATGCGCCCCGGGCACCTTTTCCCGCTGCGCGCCCGGCCCGGCGGGATCAGCGAACGCCGCGGGCACACCGAGGCCACCATCGACCTGCTCCGCCTGGCCGGGCTGTGTCCGGCCGGGGTGATCAGCGAGGTCTGCAACGACGACGGTTCCCTCACCCGCGGCGAGCCTCTGCGCTCCTTCGCCGACGAATACCGCCTCACCCTCATCTCGATCGAGCAGATCGCCCACCGACCGCGGCCCGAGACGGCCACGGTGTGGACCGGCTGATGCCGGCAACCGTGTTCGACCTCGACGACACCCTCATCGACACCGCCGCCCATTGGCCCCGGGCCTGCGCGGCGATCACCGCACACCACGGCCATTACTGGCAGGACGAGGACTCCGCCGCGCTGCACGGCAACGGACACTGGGCCGCCTACGTCGCCGACCTGTGCCGCGGCGCGGTGAGCACCGCCGACGTCATCCACGCCTGCACCGCCGCCATAGTGGACACCTGCGCCGCGGGGCTGGTGCACGCGCTGCCCGGCGCGCTGGAACTGGTCGACGAGGCCGAGCGGCACGGGCCGATCGCCGTGGCGACGGCCAGCCCTCGCCGCTTCGTCGTGACAGTCCTTGAGCAACTAGGCCTGGCGAAGCGACTGAGCGCGGTGGTGTGCGGCGAGGATGTCGCGCGGGCCAAGCCCGCCCCGGATCCCTACCTGCGGGCTGCCGCGACGATCGGCGTGCCGCCCCGTCAGTGCGTCGCCGTCGAGGACTCCCCGAGCGGCATCCGCTCGGCAGCCGCCGCCGGATTGCACGTCCTCGCCATCCCCCGCCCCGGCACGCTGCTGCCCTCAGACGTAGCCGATCTGCCCACCGCACACGCGGCCGACGCTACAAACGCCCTGCCCCTGCTGACACGGCTCCTGTCCTCCCACCCGGCACCCATCGGCTGACGCCCACGCTTCAACGGGAGGAGAGTGAGCCAGATCGAAGGACGCGACGCTGAACGGCGTACTCCAGCGCCTCGATTGTCGTCCCGTCCGCTTCGAGTGCCGTGCTGGGCACTCAACAGCGGACGATCGCCGTGAGGACGCCGGCCGCCTGGGCGGACATCCACTCAGGCGAAGTCGTATGGAGCCCAGTCGGCGATCCGGCGGTATCCGAGGCGTGTGTAGAGGGCGTTGCTGGTGGGATTGCCCGCGTCTGTGTAAAGCACGACCTCTGTCGCTCCTGCGGCGCGCGCGGCCCGGCTCACCTCGCTGGTGACGGCGGCTGCGTAGCCGTGTCCGCGGAGGTGAGCCGGGGTGTAGACGGGGTCGACCCTGACCATGCCGGCGACCATCGGGTTCACGCCTGCCATGGAGACGGGGGTGCCGTCGGCGGTCTCCCAGAAGGTGTAGCTCTTCTCCGCGAAGCGGGTGCTGGCCCAGGAAGCGGCGTCGATGGTCACGGTTTCGCGAAGGTCAACCGCTAGTTCACGGCACCAGCGCATGAGCTGATCGTGGTCCCGCCGGCCCACCGGGCGACTGTGGCCGTCCGGGTGCGGGTTCGGCGGAGTGAGGGTGTCGAGGCGGTAGAGGTGCATCCGGACGCGGAGTGTCGGCGTCACGCCGGTATGCCGCTGCCAGGCTTCGGCGAAGGCGGTGGCCGTGTCGTGGTCAGCGGTGACGCCTGCGAGGGTGTGGCCGAGGCCGGTCAGATGAACAGCAAGGGTGTCGGCTTGCTCGGCGGAGAGCGGAGTGAGGGTCAGCCGGTGGGTCGGCGGGCGATAGAAGATGGCTTGGGTCTCGCCCGCTGACTCCAGTCGTCCGAAGAGGACGGAACCCGGGGTGAACGCGCCCGGTTGGGTCCGCCACTTGTGCAGTGTGGTGAGCGGCGTGTTGTGCAGCGCCGGCCGCGAGCGGAGAAAGCCTCCGGCGCGGGCGAGGAAGTCCTCGATGTCGTCGGTGAGGAACCAGGTGTCCGGGAGCATGCTTCATGATCCCGGATGTACTCGACCCGGTTCAACGCTGCACTTGGCGATACACCGTAGCCATGACCGGGCCGACACCTTCGAGTCTCGTGCCGGAGTGGCTCTGAGCTCTTCCCAGGCTGTGGCGCCACGCTCTCCGAGGGTGTCGCGCCGCCGGGGACGGTGACCGTGCTGTGCGGCGTCACGTCGCCGTCGCGAAGCGGCTTGGCCCTGCCCTCGGATCCCGGGCTCCTCGCGGTGTGTGTCTACTTCCCCACGGTGATCTTTTCGTTGTCGAGGAGTGCGGTGTGCGTCGCGGCGGTGATGATCAACAGCACCATCAGGAATCCGGGCACAGGACTGTCGTCCTTCGGGTCCGGGCTGATCGCGAACGCCGCGGAGAACACAGCGATCTCCCCGACGACGTAGGTGATGGCCAGCCAGGGTTTGACAACACCCTTGACCGCAGCGACCACGAACGGGACCGCAGCGGCCAGTCCAGCGGAGACGATTGGCACCAGCGTCCACACGACCTTCGCGATGACGCTGCGGAACATGCGCGGGCGAACAGGTGCCAGGGGCTGGTTGAAGTACGGGTTGGTGGCCAAAGTGCGCTCCTCTGCGACTCCCGAGTGTCAGGGCAGTTTGCTGTGATTGGGCCGGTCTGTCAGCCGTTTCGGGGGAAAAGGTGGTGCGACATCAGGCGGCGATGCCCTGCTCGGTTCAGATCGACTGCCCGAACCCAGTGCAGTGCTTCACCGGGGGCCGGCACTTTTACCGCCACCCACGTCGCTCGCATACGGGGTGGGGCCGGATCTCACGAGCGCGGCTCCATAGGGTCAGGCAGCAGCTGGCACATCGGCGTGTCCAGCCTGCGTCTCACTGTTGGGGTCGCTGCCGGGAGGCGGTGCTGCGCGGCGTGCGATCGCGCCGTAAAGCGGTAGACACTCCCCCGGAGCTGGGCGAGCATCTCCGCGATGAACAGCGAACCTCTCCCGATCCCCAAACGCGTCCGCTTCGTCGAGCTCAGCGAAAAGGCGCTGCGGACGCTTGCCAACGGTGACCTCGCCGGCGGCAGCGCCGAGACCGGGGTCGCCCTTGACGAACACTTCGTCTGCGACCGGGCCCGCTCGATCTTCGGCTATCGCGCCGACCAGCTCGCCAAGGACCCTTCTGCCGCGCCCTGGATCACGCGTGCCGCGGTGTCCGAGCCGGACGGGGCCGTCGTCGGCGACGCCGGGTTCCACGGGCCGCCGGACGAGGCCGGCATGGTCGAGGTCGGCTACACCGTCGTGCCCAGGTACCGCCGCCAGGGCTATGCCCGCGCCATGTTGACGGCGCTGCTCGTCAGGGCCGCCGCCGAACCCGGTGTCAGGACCGTGCGCGCCAGGATCGGATCGGACAACGCCGCTTCCCTCGCCTGCATCGATGGCTTCGGCTTCACGCGCGTCGGAGAGCAGGGGAACGAGCGCGACGGACTCACGATCATCTTCGAGGTCCCGGCGGACGCGATTCAGGCCGAGTAGCTTTTCAGCTTCGGCGGGCACGGTGATCGTCCCGGTCGGGCCGTGCCATGAGAAGGACAGCACAGGTTGGGTAGCTGCGAAGCTGGCCTGAGTCGGTGCGGCCTTGCCGAACCTGCCCTGTCCGGCATCTCACGCTGGTTTTCTCAATTTCCCCCAAGACCGCTAGGGCTTTATCCCCCACACCGGATGCCCATGTGCTACCTCTTCCGGACGCCGTCCAGACCAATGCGGTTGCCGTCATGATGCCGACCGTCAGGCCTCGTCGCTCGGCGGCCAAGGGAAGCGAGGGCGAAGAGCAGTCCACCCGCCATGAAGAATGGCTCGTACAGGAGGGTCGAGAATTTACTCATCGCGTCGAGATCGGTGCTCGTCCGAGTACCAGCGGCCAGGGCCGCCCAGTCCGGGATGGACGGCGCAGCGTGGAGGAGCAGCAGTGCGGCAACGCCTAAGAGGCCGGCGGTGAGCAGTCTGGCCGGCAGCCGTGCGCCCCAGTCCAGGTGAAGTGCCAGGGCCAGCGCAGCAGCTAGGGCGCAGAGGGGGACAGCAAGGATGTCGATGACGAGGAGCGGCGTGTTGCCGCGTATGGAGAGCCCGGACGGCAGACCGAACCGGCCGCCGCACAGCCAGTACAGATGGACCAGAGAGAAGACGGTAGCCCAGGTGGCCGCTGCATAGGCAGCGACGCGGAAGGTCGATCGGGAATGAGCGGCGGCACGGGAGTCCACAGCAGCACGGGTCTCGTTGTTCATATGGCTCACCCTCACCGATCGCGCGCGCCCCGCGCATCATCCGGTTGGGCAGTCCCGATCCACTGTCAGGAGGAGTAGGACTCATTCTGGAGGTCCACAACTTCGGGCAGCGCGGGCGCACTGGCCTAGCCGCGCGAGAACCTCCATGTGGGGTGATCGGTTCAGCTCATGCGCCGGGAGTAGCTCAGGACTTGTGGATCGGCCTGACGGCAGGAGGAGCACCTTCCCGATGGATCAACCGATTGGTCATCGAGATTGCTCTGCCGCGAGATCATGGCAGCGCCGGACTACAGGAGGCCGCACGCAGCGGTGGCGGCTTCAACCCTCCTGACCACCGCCCGGCCCTGATCTGGATCCTCTTCCACATGCTGAGCAGCACCGGCCGAAACAAACCACGTACTCCACATGGGTGGGGGCCGCACCGTCACGAACACCCGCTCCCCAAGCCGGTGAACGTTCCCGGTCAGAGCACTGGCGCCGCATCCTCCGCGGCCCGTTGCCCCGCGCTGAGAACACCGTCATCGCCCTGCCTGGCATCACCGTGGCGCGGCCAGTCGCGTGGCTGAATCGCGTTGACCGCGCCACAGTCCGTCAATGCCGGCAGGACGGCCGGACGCTGAGCAGCTCGGTCCGCAGCATGGGCGTGCCGTCGACAGGCGCCGGGTCCTGGGCAGTTGGTTCGATACCGCCGGCAGCGATCTTGTCCAGCGTCTGCAGGCCGGCGGCACCGACCGTACCGAAGACCGTGTAGTTCGGTCGCAGCGCGGAGTCGCCGTAGACGACGAAGAATTGCGAACCATTCGTGTCGGGACCGGCGTTGGCCATTGCCAGCAAGCCGCGCCCGTACAGGCGACGGACGCCGGTCGGATCGCTCGGTGCCGGCGGCAGGTCAACCGGCAGCTCGTCCTTGTACTTGTACCCCGGCCCACCTTCGCCAGTGCCCGTCGGATCGCCACACTGCAGGACCTTCAACGTCGGATACGCCGTCAGCCGATGGCACACCGTACGGTCGTAGAACCGATGCCGTGCCAGATGCACGAAGCTCTGGGCGGTGCACGGCGCCTTCGCCCGGTCCAGACGTAGTGGGAGCGAGCCCTGGCTGGTCCGGACAGTCACGTCGACCATGCCGTGGCTGGGGGTACGTCGCGGATCGGGCGGCAGGGGAACCGGTCGCGCCGCCGGCTCGTCCGGGGTCTGGGTGTACTGGCAAGGACCATGCGTGGTTCGTGGCGGAGCATCGGAAGCGGAGGCGGTGGTGCTGCCCCGGACACGACCAACGCGGCCGCCGCCCATGCGGTTACGAGCGCTCGGTTCATCTTGCACACCCTCCAGAAGATCGCCAGATTTCGGAGCGGTCGCAGTCTAGGGCGCGGCCTGACGGGCGAGAACCCGCCCGCCAGCCACATCAAGCCAACCTAGGGCCGGTGGTGGCCATCGGGTCTTCGCTTCACCGGCTCCGGGAGCGGGACGAGCAGCAGGCCCGGGCCGCCGATGCAGCCGTCGAGCGGACCCGGCCTGCTGCTGGAGTACAGCCGGTGGCCCGCCGCAGTCAGGCGTGGGTGGCTGGATGAGAAGCGGTGCGCGCTCTCGCATGGTCCTGGCTGTCGACCACGCAGGACTCACCGCCGGCCCGATCGGCTCCATGAGCGACGCCAGCAAGCAGGAGTCAGTCCGTCTGGGACGCGGCGTCCTCCACTGTCGGCCGTACGACCAGGACTGTGTCGGCTCCTGTGATCTCCAGCAGTCGTCGGAGCTGGGCACTCGGTGCGGCTATGCGCAGGTCGATCGCGCGGTGGGTGTGCAGCAGCAGGTTCAGCATGGTCGAGTCCGCGAACGTGACACCAGAGGTTTCCAGGACCACCGGAGAAGATGCCGAGGCGGCCGTTTCCAGCATCGCGGACAACGGCGCGAGGGAGTCCAGGTCATAGGCACCCTGCGCCACGATCACGAGGGCTCCCTGTAGCTCGTATGACTCCACTTCCATGTGCTCCTAATCTGATTTTCAGTCCCGTATCAGTCGCGGCCGACGAATGCAGAAGCGTCAGCGGCTGCGATCAAGGGACGCCGCCGGGGGCGGACGAAACGTCGACGGATCGCGCGCTTGCGGCGGTTGAGCGTGCGGATTGCGCCGGGTCTCAACGAGCGCGGTGCCGTTCTGGCGCGGTTCGAGGTAGGGGTCAGGGGCGGTTCCGGCTGCCCTCCTTGCTGCCGTTCTCCGGACTGTTCCCGGCCGTCGGTTGCACGTCGCCGGCGTCGGCCCCGATCGAGCCGTTGCCGGGTTGGGCGCTGTGCGCTCCTGAGCTGTGTTTGCGCCCTCCGGTGTGTTCACCGGGTCGATCCGGACCGGCGGGCTTGTTCGGTGCGCTCCTCTCCCCCGTCAGTTGCTCGGCGCAGTACGCGGCGACCCTGTTCCTGCCGCCTGCTGCCGTGCTGAGGTGACGCAGGGCCGTTTCGTCGGGTGTGGCGTCGTGCTTCTGGGCCTGCTGATAGTTGCGGCAGTACGACCTCATGGTGCGGGTCTGCGTGGAGCTGTCCGCTGGTCGGGATCTGCCGGAGGGCAGAGAGGTGGCCGCATCGGCCGGCTGTGGGGAGGCGGCCGCCGATGGTGACGTCGTTGCTTCGTTCGTGCCGGCGCCTCCTGCGGAGTGGATGGCCGCGACTGCAACACCGCCGAGAGCAAGGCTGGCGAGCACCGCGCCGAAGGTGGCTCGGATCGAGCGTCGCGAGTGCCTCGCCGCCGGTGGACGCCAGTCGTCCTGGCGCCGTGTCCGTGCGCGGGGCGCGTCCGGTCCGTGGTTGGAGGCACGGAAGGCGGAGAGTGCCCGCTGTTCGGCCTCGGGGGCGATGTGTCGGGCACGCAGGGTGGCGGCCAGCAGTACGTGCAGAGCGATGGAGTCCTGCTGGTCCTGCGAGTCGGGCAGGACGCCGTCATGATGGGCGTGTCGGTGACGGACTGGGACTCCGTCGCCGCTCAGTGGTTCACCCATGTCAGCTTCCGCTCCTGTTCAACCGTTTCGAAGCAGGCACTGGCCCCTGATGTGGGCCGGCGGCTCGCTGTTGCTCCTGCGTCCTTCATGTCGACTCCCCCAGCGTTCGGCACGCCCCGTTCGTCACACTTTTGTCAGCTGCGGGGTCGACGCCCAGCTGGCGGGCGAGGCGTTTGAGACCTCTGTGGGCGGCCGTTCGTACCGCTCCCGGGCGCTTGCCGAGGACGCGTGCGGCTGCGGGGCCGTCCAGCCCGACGACGACGCGCAGGAGCACGGCTTCGGCCTGGTCCTGTGGCAAGCCGCGCAGGAGTTCCAGGGCCTGCTCGGTGGAAAGAGACTCCAGCGCCTGGTCGTGCGTGTCGTGCGGTCCGGGCAGGTGCAGGAGGTCGTGTTCGGTGCCGGCGGCTTGCGGGCGTACGCGCTGGCGGCGCAGGTGGTCCAGGGCTCGGTGCCGTGCAATGGTCGCGGTCCAGCCGCGGAATCCGGCGCCGTCGCCCTTGAAGCGTCCGAGGTCGCGGGCTATCTCGAGCCAGGCGTCGGAGGCCACGTCCTCCGCGTCCTCACCGACGAGTCCGCGCAGGTAGCCCAGCAGGCCTGGCTGTACAAGCCGGTAGGCCACCGTGAATGCGGCTTCATCGCCGTGCTGGGCCCGCGCGACGGCCGCGCCCAATTCCCCGTCGTATGCCCGCATGCGCCGGGGTTGTCGTGCCTGGCCCAAGACTGTCCTCGTTCGTACCGGGTTCATGGCGAATTTCACTTGCCCGCCCCGCTCCGGTCGCGTCGACGGTCCTATAAGGAACAGCGTTGATCATCACACAAGTGTCACAACGCAGCTGTGGCCTTCACGCTTCACCCGTCCCGTCCATGCAGACACCGGAGCTCGAGGAAGCCGGCCGGGCCGCAAAGATGCATGCCGTCTCGGAGATGCCCACAGGCCGCTCCCGACGTCTCGGAGGTCTACTGACGCCGGTGCGCCGGCCGACAGCGATCGACGGCCGCCGACGGCGCCCGGTGACGTTTCGCGCCGCCTCTGCGCTGGCCAAGTACCAGGTTGTACCGGGCAGACCAGAGCTCACACCCGCCGGCTCCCGGCACCGCCGGCTCCCTTGCCGTGCCGCTTGTCACTCCCCCGAGGGCGGCACGTCGAAAGGGGTGGCGGTCGGGAACCCGTCCACTGCACGGGTTCCCGACCGCCCTGCACACATCAGGTCGCACCCGGCAAGCGGAGCCGGGTTCGCCCTACTCCCCCGGCCTCACCAAAAGCGGCTCAGTCCGTCCCCGCGGCGCCTGCTGACGGCCCACATGCCACAAAAGACCCGAGGGCGCGTTTGGGGCGAACCGCCCGTGTACCGCGCTCACGTGATACTTGGGCGCGTCGGCGCGCTCCTTGAGGCATGAGTGGAAACCTGCATCTGCATGCTGTGCCGTCCTCGGCTTTGCGCAACAGTGGCACCTGGCTGGAGCGTCAGTTTCTCGACCACGCCGTGGCTGAGCGGTACCGGCCCAGCCGGTACCGCGCTCAGGTACTGGACGAGCGCTACCGGGACCAGGAGCGCATTTACATCAGCGCTCGCTCATGCTGTGCCGAGGGCCTGCCTGAGACCCACGTGGTACTCGGCGGCCGACAGGTGGCGCGCTCCGGTCGGAACACGCCGCGACTCCTGGTACTGACCGCGGGTCAAGCCCGTCACGTGGCTCGCTTTCTGAGCGCGACCGACTTCCCCGCCCTTTGGGCCTCCGCCCGCGGTGAGCTGCTGCCTCGCTACGGCGGCACGGCCGCGGAGCCCGAGACCCGGGAGGCGTTCGCTGGGGCGCACAAGGCTCTGCGGGCGTTCTACACCCAGACGGCAGAGGAGGGATATGCGGTGGTGAAGCGGCTGTCAGCGTGAAGCGTATTTCGAAGCGTTCGCTCACCTATAGAACCAATCACCGTTCTCGCCGGATTTATCTCCGACGGCGGGGACGAGGTGTAACACTTCTGGCCGCACGCGCTCTGTCCGCATGGGCGACCAGGTCGGCCGCCCCGCGACAAAGGGACACGACTCGGTGCAGCAGACAGACCAAAGCGGAACAGGGTACGGCGAGGATCCGCACGCGGGCCACGGGTACGGGTACGGGTACGGGTACGAATACCCCCACGGCCACGAGAACACGATGGGCGTCGCCACGCAGTACCCTCCGGCATCCTGGGGCGATCAACCCGCGAGTTGGGCCCACCCCACGAGCCCCCTGCGTTGGCGTGGGACGTTCTGCACGGTGCCGTCCTCACCACGCAACTGCCGGTGTGCGATCCGGACAGCCAAACCTCACCGGAACCGGACGCACGTCCAAGTCAGTCCGTCACTCCCGTCTTCGTCGATACTTCGGGGAAACGCGCGCGTCGCGTGCTGCGCACCACCTGGCTGCTGGTGACTCCCGCTGTCGGCTACGTCGCCCTGCTGACCAGCTCGCTGCTGGGCGGCCCCACGATCAGTGCTCCGTTCGTCCCGAGAACACACCCCGCGGATCCCGCCTCGACCCACGTGAGCACGGCCCCTCCCACGTCCGGCGACGCGAGGAGCGCGGAACCGGCTGCCGCGCACAAGAACACCGCCACCGACGTGCCGTCTGCTGCCACCCCCTCCCGGACATCGGCCACCGCCACCGCCACCGCCCCGGCAACAACCTCTCGTACCCCTCCCACGCCTACCGAGACCTTCACCCAGGCCTCGGCCCCCGCCCCGTCCACCAAGGGCCGCGCCCTCGGCTCGTCCCACCGCCCCTCGAAGTGATCCAAGAACCCGACGTGACCAACCGCAGACACCGCAAAGCCCCGTCCCGCCGCTATGTCCGTGGCCGCCAGATCACCCCGCGCCCCCACTGGCTGCTGCTCGGTGTGCTCACGGTCACCTTGTCGACGGGTCTCCTGCTGCAGGGATACACACACCACCTGTTCGGAATCACATCCGATGCCGCGACCGACGTCCGCGGCCGTAGCGACGCGGTGCCCGAACAGGTGACCCGCGGCGGCCCCGTTCTCGCGAACGCCGCCGCCTCCGCGCACACCGCCCGCGTGGAGGACCGCACCATCGCGCTGACCTTCGACGACGGCCCCGACCCCGTCTGGACGCCGCGCATCCTCGACGTGCTCCGCCGCAACCACGTGCACGCGACGTTCTTCGTCGTCGGAACCGAAGTCGTGAAGCATCCCGAGCTCGTCCGCCGAATCGTCGCCGCCGGCCACCAGGTCGGCATCCACACCTTCACTCATCCCCACCTGTCCCGCATCGCCCCCTGGCAGCGCTCCCTGGAACTACGCGAAACACAGCTGGCCGTGGCGGGGGCGGCCGGGGTCACCACCGCCCTGCTCAGGCCGCCGTACTCGTCGACGAGCAACGCCCTGGACAACGCCGATTGGTCCGTCCTGCAGCAGGCCGACACCGCCGGCTACGTCACAGTGCTCTCCACCAAGGACACAAAGGACTGGGAGCGTCCCGGAACGGACCGCATCCTCGCCCTCGCGACGCCGCACGGTCGGACCGGAGACATCGTGTTGATGCACGACGGCGGCGGCGACCGCGCGCAGACCGTCGCCGCGCTGGCCACGCTCATCCCCCGCCTCAAGTCCCACGGGTACCGGTTCGCCACTGTGGGAGCCGCTGTCGGCATGTCCGGGCCCGTCCAGCGCGCCGCGCTGGGCGACCGCCTCCAGGGATGGGCACTCATCAAAGTGCTGCAGACCGGCGACCGGGCCGTGTGGCTGCTCGGCGTCCTGATGTACGCGGCCGCGGCGATCAGCCTGCTGCGCGCCGCGGTCGTGCTGGTCGCCGCCCGGCGTCACCGGCGCCTGCGCTCGCGGGCCCGCGGCCGCCCATGGGGCCGGCCCGTGACCGACCCGGTCAGCGTCATCGTTCCCGCCTACAACGAAAGCGCGGGGATCGAGGCGGCTGTACGGTCCCTGGCGGCCTCGGACCATCCGGTGGAGATCATCGTGGTGGACGACGGCTCCACCGACGGCACAGCAGACCTGGTGGACTCCCTTCACCTGCCTGGGGTGCATGTGATCCGGCAGCCGAACGCGGGCAAGCCGACCGCGCTCAACACCGGCCTCGCCGCCGCCACCTGCGACCTGGTGGTCATGGTCGATGGCGACACCGTCTTCGAAACCGACACCGTCCACACGATCGTGCAGCCTTTCGCGGACCCTCGCGTGGGCGCCGTCTCCGGCAACGCCAAGGTCGTCAACCGCGGCGGCCTCTTGGGCCGCTGGCAGCACATCGAGTACGTGATCGGCTTCAACCTCGACCGGCGTCTCTTCGACCTCGCCCAATGCATGCCCACCGTGCCTGGAGCGGTAGGGGCGTTCCGACGCCAGGCGCTGCTCGACCTGGGCGGCGTCAGCGACGTCACCCTGGCCGAGGACACCGACCTGACCATGGCACTGTGCAGGACCGGCTGGCGCGTCGTCTACGAGGAAGGCGCGATCGCATGGACCGAGGCACCGGCGTCCCTGAACGCGCTGTGGCGTCAGCGCTACCGCTGGTGCTACGGCACCCTCCAGGCGATGTGGAAGCACCGCGGGGCGCTGGTCCAGCGCGGCGCCGCCGGCAGGCTGGGCCGCAGAGGCCTGGTCTACCTCCTCCTCTTCCAGGTGCTACTGCCCCTCCTCGCACCGGTTGTGGACATCTTCGCCCTCTACGGACTCGCCTTCCTGGACCCGGTCCGGATCATCGGTCTGTGGGTCGCCTTCCTGCTCCTGCAACTGATGACGGGCCTCTACGCGTTCCGCCTGGACGGCGAACGGCCGGGACCGCTGTGGAGCCTGCCACTCCAGCAATTCGTCTACCGGCAGCTGATGTATCTGGTGGTGATCCAGTCCGTCTTCACCGCACTGTCCGGCACCCGGCTGCGATGGCAACGCATGGAGCGCTACGGCAGCCTCCCCGTCCCGGCGGGCGTACCAGCAGCATCTGACAGCACGCGTCGACAGCCCGCACCGCACGAGACCCAGACCGATGTCGTCCACACCGGCCATGTGCCGTGACACCCGTACGCGTCTCGCCGGGTAGGCGAAGGTGACGGCCGACTTCACGAAGCAGTCGGGGGACGGTCGCACAAGCCGCGGCTCCGCTGGGCTACCCGGCCCCCGCCTGACCCGCCGCGCGAGCAGTCCCCGCCGCGTTCCGGTGGGTCGCAGGCTTCGTGAGGAAGTGTGTGACCCCTTGCTTGGCTCCGTCTGCGGTATCGCCGTCCTCCGGGGCGGCGGGCGGCATCACGTCCGCGTCCGCAGACTGGTTGAACCCGATAGGCGGCTGGCGCCCTCGGAAGACGGCAGATCCGGGCGCACCCCCAGCGGCCGGAGCCGCGGCAGTTCTCACCTCCCGAGTAGACCCCGGGAGGTGAGAACCACTTTCCCCGACCCAGCCCGCCTGCATGACGCTCCGCCTCAGGGGCACTCCCGCAGTGCAGGCACCGAGGCTGCCGAGCGGAGCCCGGTTCGGAAGGAAGCCGAGCCCCGCCCGGTGCTCAAGGCCCTCGCCAGCAGGTATCCGGCAGCGGACGCCAAGCCCTGGTATCCCGGTGGAGGCCCGCCTGCGGCCGTCAGGACTTGCGGCTCTTGCTCTCCGCCTTCGCCATCGCCTCCGCGTCGGACTCCGCCACGGCGACGGCGAATCCCAGCGCCTCCGTGATGTGCCCGGCAGCGGCCATCACACGCGCCGTTCCGACCACTGGGGCGATCGCCACCAACACGTCCTGCACATGCTCCACCGTCAGATTCGCCTTGATCGCCGGATCGACGTGGGCGAGATAGGAGATCGCCGGAGCGTCCATGGCCGCAAGCGCGGCGATACGCGTAAGGATCAACGTCGCCGCGTCCATCCCACAGTGCTCGAACGAGTCCATCGTCATCGCCGCGAGCGTCTCAAAGACCGGAGCTTCGGACGAGGTAGCCATAGAGGGCCGCCTTCCTACTCAGCAAGGCACACGGCTACCGGCAGCAACACAGCGAGCCACGCACCAACTTCCCCCCTGGATTGCCCTTTCACCGTAGAGGCCAACCCGACCAGCCGCACCCTGGCCGAACACCGTCCTCGCGGGTCGGTCGGTCAGGCCTGATCAACCACTCCTGGCACCTGTCGGCATCGCGCCGGCCGCCAGCTGCTCGCACTCGGCGGCGAATCTTTCAGCCACGACCGCCGGCTCCGTGATCCCGACGCACCGCCGACGCGGATACCTGCGGCAGATGATGCAGAGCATGTTCGATGGGGCCCTGGAGCGAGGCGAGCCGTTGGCGATGCTCCGTGCCCTGTGGGGACTGCTGATCGACTTCGACCTGACCAAGACGGTGGTGGCGGCCGGTCGTCCGCGCGGCGAGCCCCTGCGGTGGAAGCTCACGAACCTGCGGGCGATGCGCATCACCCGCCAGTCCGACAATCTCTGGGCGCGCCTACTCGACGTCCCCCGAGCCCTGACTTCGCATACCGATAGCGCGATCGGACGGCTGGCCCGGATGTTCCGGACCGACCCCGAACCACACAGCTCCTTCGGCTTCTGATGAGGCCACGTCCGACAGTGGGAAGCGGTGGGCGGCCAGATCGCCAAGTTCCCTGGCGGCCAGCCCCGTTCAGCGCCTCGCGACACCCGCCGTCATGCCTGTACAGGCGGCGGAGTAAACGCATGACGCCGAGAGGAGATGCCGATCTATCGAAGTGGCGCCTCGGCCGACACCGCCGCGTCGGTGAGAGAACGGTCTCCTGAACCTCCGACTCGCCGACTGAAGCGGCGCCTTAGCGGTCGCCCCGGAGGCCCTTCGCGAGATTGACGACGGAGACGGGGGCGACCGGGGCAGCGCACGGCATCCTCAGGCGGGGCGCTTGGCCATGACGACAACGCCCGGTCCGCTCCACTCGTCTGCGGGGAGCCGGAGTTCGGCGACCAGGTGCAGGCCGGCCTGCTCGATCAGGCCTACGAGCTGCTCCGGTCGCCACTTGTGCGTGGTCCAGCGAACCGGCACTCCCCCGTAGGCCTCGGTGCGCAGCACGTCCTCGTCGCCGACGTGTGTGCCGGCGATGAGGTGCCCGCCCGGCTTCAGGGCGTACGCGAAATGGGCGAGGACCTGAGGAAGGACGTCGCGGGGGAGGTTGAACAGTGACCACCACCCGAGCACGCCGCCGGGGAGGCCTCGTCGAGGTCGAGTTCGGTGGCGGAGGCGACGCTGAAGCGGCAACGCGGATGCAGACGGCGAGCGTTCTCGATCATGCGGGGAGAGAGGTCCACCCCGGACACGTCGAGTCCGCGTTCGGCGAGGTAGCCGGTCACCGTACCGGGGCCGCAACCGACGTCGAGGACGGGCCCGAGGTCGCCGACGGTGTCGGCGAAGGCGTCGATCGACGCCTTGAGCCAGGGATGGCGACGGATGTCTCCCATGCCCGTCGTCAGCACCATGTGGGCGTATTTGTCTGCCACGTGGTCGTAGGACTCACGGACGACGTCGAGATCGGCCGGCCGGTCGATATGGCGTGCGCGCATCAGCCCACAATAGAACGGTGGCCCGAAGTGCCGTTCTGTCGGCCGCCCTTGAGTGCCTCCGTTCAGTCCTCCCGCCACGGCGTGGTCGGACCCCAGCCAGCACCTGAGAGCGGAGCGCGCGGCCACGACGCTGCTGCTCTGAGTGGCCACGACCGCCCACCGAATGCACTGACTCGACGCCTCCACGCGCAGCAGCCGGCGCAACCCCTGACCGCTCGTGCAAGTGTCAGGCGTAGTGCTGGTAGTTGTTCTCGTGCTTGTCGAAGACGATGTACGCGTCGCCGTGTGCGCCTACTCGCAGGTCCTCGTAGAGGGGGCCGACGCGGTACCGCCAGCCCTCGGGAAGCCGCAGGCGTTCCCCGAGCGTCGGTGCGTCCGGACTGCTGCTCGTCGGCGGACTTCGCCGGTCGGCCGTATGAGTGCGGACTTCGCCCCGACAGCGAGAAGGAGCCGGCACGCGCCACCGCCGTCCCCGGGAGGAGCGGCGGGTGTTCCCAGGCTGCGTTGACCGGCATGGCGAGGGAGAATGGTCGCGGGGAGACGGATTCGCGCGGTCGGCGCGCCGGAGTGTGTGCCCGCGATGCTCTTGAGCGAAATGGTGATGCTGACATGGCCGAGCCATCACAGACTCCTGCCTGGCGGCGGATCCCAGAAGACGCGGTCGGCGCGGCCGCCGCCGTGGCACGCGCCGCCGCGCATGCCACGCTGCACCCACGGTCCACGCTCGATCGCGCGCGCCGCCTGCCCGAGATCGTGCCGGCGCTGGGGCAGGCGGTGAAGACGCTGACCGGGCGAACGGACGACTGGCGGGTCGAATACGCCTACACCCTCGGTGAGCAGGCGTACGTCTACGGGTTCCCGTACATCTACTACGCCGAGCTGAGACACGCCTGGGTGACGCAGCCGCGAAATCCCGCGACGATTCCGTACGCCCCGGTCAATCACTTCTGGCATGCGGAGCAGTTGCTCGACGCGACCTACCGCGACGGCGGGTGCCCCAACAATGACACGATGTATTCGGTGGCATGGGTGAACCTCGGCAGTGAGCCGGTGATCCTTTCGCATCCGGACATGGGTGATCGCTACTTCACCTTCGAACTGGTCGGTATGACGTCCGACAACTTCGCATACGTCGGTCAACGCACCACCGGCTCCGACGCGGGCAACTTCGCCCTCGTAGGCCCGAACTGGAAGGGCAAGCCACCGGAGGGGTCCGTCGCCTGAAGAAGGCGCCCAGTCCCTGGATCCTCATCCTCGGCCGCACCCTTGTGAACGGCCCCGACGACGTGCCACGGGTCCGGGAACTCCAGGAGCACTACCGCCTCACCCCGCTCAGCCTGTACGGCCAGCCGGAGGCGAAAGTCCCCGAAAGCCGTGACGTCCTGACGCCGATCCCCGTCGAGGAAGATCCCCTCGGGCCATGGAAGACCCTGAACGCGATGCTGGCCGAGAACCCGCCACCGTCGCACCACCAACTCCTCCTCGAACAGTTCGCCCAGATCGCCATAGGCCCCGGCCTCGACGTGGAAGCCCAGCCGGACGCCGTCAAGCAGAGCCTGATCCGGGCCGCCGCCGTCGGTCTCCCGCTGCTCCGGCAGCAGATCCTCAGCGGCGACTGGGCCCACCTCGTCAACGGCTGGCGCTATCCGCCCACGCAGATGGGACGCTTCGGCGACGACTTCCTCAAACGCGCCGCCGACCAGGCGCTGCTCGGGGTCGCCGCCAACGACCCCGCCGAGGCCGTCTACTTGCTCAACTTCGATGACGCCGACGGCAACAAGCTGGTGTCCAACGGCCGGTACGAACTGCACTTCCGGGCCGGCGCCCTGCCACCCGTCGATGCCTTCTGGTCGCTGAGCGCCTACCAGGAGGACATGAACCTCATCCCCAACGAAGCGGACCGCTACTCGATCGGCGACCGCACCACCGGCCTTCAGAGGGATGAGGACGGCGGCCTGACCATTCATCTGCAGAGTGAGCCACCCGACCAGGGTCGGGAAGGCAACTGGCTGCCCACCGCGAAAAGCGGTAACTGGTTCGTGGCCCTTCGTATGTACCGGCCGCACGCCGAAGTGATCGACGCGGTTTGGGAGTGCCCTCCGCTGACCCGTGTCGCCTGAGTCTCGCTCCGGCGTTTTTCTTCATGGATACGACCTCGAAATCCTGTAATAGTCCCCTCTGATGGAGCGCGGCGGGTTAGGTTCAGCCGAATAAGAATGGCCGGCGGTTGCGGATCACCTCGGTGGCGACCAACTGGTCGTTGCCGGGCGCGATTCGCACCATAGGGACCTGATGAAGCTTCTCCTCACCGACTCCGGTATCAAGAACCCGAGCATCCGGGAGGCACTGGTCGACCTCCTGGGTAAGCCCATCGACGAGTCCAGCGCCCTGTGCATTCCCACTGCGGGGTACGGAGCCCCCGACGCCGATCCGGGCGGACCGTGGCGCTTCATCAGCGGATCGTCTCCCCTTCTCATGACCGGGCTGGGATGGAAGTCGGTGGGTGTGCTGGAGCTCACCGCGCTGCCCAGCATCGACAAAGCACACTGGGTCTCCTGGGTGAGGGAGGCCGATGTCCTGTTGGTCAACGGCGGTGACGCGCTGTACCTGTGCCACTGGATGCGCGCTTCCGGGCTGGCCGACCTCCTGCCGTCGCTGCCCGACACGGTCTATGTGGGACTCAGTGCCGGGAGCATGGTGATGACCCCTCGCATCGGCGAGGAATTCGTGGGCTGGAAGCCGCCGGCCGGTGGCGACGACACGCTTGGCGTTGTCGATTTCTCGATCTTCCCGCACCTGGATCATCCGGCGTGCCCGGACAACAGCACGGCCGCCGCGGAACGATGGGCGGCCCAGATCGCGGGTCCGGCCTACGCGATTGATGAGCAGACCGCCATCAAGGTGACCGACGGCACCGTCGAAGTGATCTCCGAGGGGCATTGGAAGGCGTTCTGAGAAGCCCCGATAGACGCCGTTGGCGTGACCGCCGAGGCCGGCTGAGCGCCGGACACCTGGGTGCCCCGCCAATGCGGCGAAGTCCTCGGCGGCGCGCGTAGCCTCGGCCACGACATGTCAAAACCGGAAGCCCGCGGGGTGCTGCCGGTCGGCCGCGAACCCGCCCTGCACCCGCGGCGGCATCACCGCCCGACACACGTGCCCTCCCGGCGCGGACGTGCGGCCGGTCAGCCGACCCAGGAACCGGTGAGGGCCTGCACGGCTGAGCCGTCCGCGTCGGCCAGCTTGGTGCTCACGAAGGCGCGGGCCCAGTCGGTGGTCTGGATGCGGAACGCGGGCCGCTCGGCGTGCAGGGCCTCGATGACCGCCTCCGCGGCACTGGCCGGGGTCTGCGCGGTGCCGTCCAGGAACTGCTCCACGGTGCGGTCGATGTAGTGGCGCAGCGGGTCGGTGTACGCGCCGGCGTCGATACCGGCTTCGAGGTCGACTCCGATGTTGTTGACGAACTCGGTCGCCACGGCGCCGGGTTCCACGACGGCGACGCTCACACCGAGCTTCTTGGCGACGGGAGCAAGACTCTCCATGTAGCCCTCGACGGCGAACTTGGCGGCACAGTAGGCCTCGTTGAACGGCTGGCCGATGACCCCGCCGACGCTGGTGACGGTGATCAGGCGGCCGCCGACGGCGCGCAGGTGCGGCAGCGCGACCTTGGAGACGCTGAGCACGCCGAAGAAGTTGACCTCCATCACCTTGCGGATGTCCGCGAGGGAGTCGTTCTCCAAGGTGCCCAGGTGGCCGGCGCCGGCGTTGTTGACGACGGCGTCCAGGCGACCGTAGTCGGCGATCACGCCCTCGATCGCCGCGGTGACGGAGTCCTCGTCGGTGACGTCGAGCCGGCGGATGTCGAGCTCGACGCCCGCCTCGACGGCGGCCTTGCGGAGCGCGTCGGCGCGCGTGGTGTCACGGAGGGTGGCGACCGTGCGCCAGCCTGCGCGGGCGGCGGCGACGGCGGCGGCGAGGCCGATACCGGAGGAGGTACCGGTGATGAGGACGGTTCGGGGGTGGCGGACATGGCGGGGCCTCTCTGGCGGTGGAGCGGACTTTTATGTGCGTGCACACACAACATAGCGTTATGTGTGTGCACACGCAACCCGCCTATACTCCGTCGCATGCCGAAGAAGCTGCCACAGGCCGAGATGCCCGCCGCCGACTACGCCTTCTACGGGCTTGTCTGGGCCGGCACCGTGATGACCGAACGCGTCGACCGGGCACTCGTCAAGGCGCACGATCTCCCGGTGTCCTGGTTCGAGGTCTTGCTCTGGCTGGCCTCCAGCCCCGATCCGGTGCCCGCGTCCGTCCTCGGCAACAGCACCATGCTCAGTCGCAGCCAGGTCTCGCGGGTGGTCGACGCCCTGCAGGCCCGGGGTCTCGTCAGCCGCACCCCGTCCGTACGCGACGCGCGGTCGGTCGAGATTTCACTGACCGAGGACGGCCGCCGCCTCTTCGAACGAGCCGACACCACTCGCCGCGAGGCCCTGGCACCCGTGTTCACCGACCTCCTCGACGAGGACGATCTCGAGGCACTCGGCACTGTGTGGCGAAAGCTCAAGGCGGAGAAGGAGCGGCTGACGCTGGAGCCGCCAAGCGGATCCGCCGGATCGCGGCGGTGAGCCGTACCGAAACGGGAGTCGGCCCGCCAGGCCGGCGACGGCATCGGCCACAGGGCCGGGCAGGCCGCGGGGGCGGCCGGACAGCCTCGCGGAGGACCTCAGGCAGCGGGGTTGTCGGCGGGCCCTGACCGCGTCGGCGAGGAGAGCATGCCTCGGTCGTGATCAGAGGGGGCGGGTGGTGGTGAGCCCGGCAGGGAAGGGGTTGCTCTGCGCGGTGTCCCAATACACGTGGGGACGGCGGGTCCGCTCCTCCTCGGGGACCGCGGGAAGGGCCCAGACCGGGGATGTCAGGTACGCCGCCTCGGCGGCGTCGTCGTAGACGGCAGCATCCCACCGGGCCATGGACAGCGGGATCTCGGCGTCGGGGGCCAGGAGCGCGATCCGCAGGTCGTGGCGGCCGGGGCGGGCCGGGCCGCGTGGACGGTCGGGCCGTAGCGGGTCCGGTCGTCGCCGTGCACGTCGTAGCCGGGGTTGACGGTGATGGCGACGAGGCGGCCGCCGGGCTCGAGGGCACGGGCGGCGCCCGCGAACATCGCGGTCATCTCACGTGAGGCACGGTGCTTTCACGCCGGAGCGGCGCCCCCTGGTCAACTCGACAGGCAAACCCGGGTGCAATTCATTCGATGCAGTATCGGTGCAAGTTGTCTCGGATAGCAGGAGCCGGTGACTGTGGACCTGCACGATCCACCTGCCGTGGATGGTGCAGGCGCCCCCGGCCTGGGGACGCCCGCGACCCAGAACGGGAGTGAGCGACCATGGCGCCCACGCATACAGTCCGCGAACGCCTCGCCGGTAGCCGGGTGCAACCTCCTTGCGGTGACGCGGTGGATCTCCCGGACCGGTTCGCGGCCGGTGACGAGGCCGCACTGGCCGAGGTGTACCGGACATGGGGCGGGATGGTGCAGACACTCGCGCGCCGCGTGCTGGGTGATACCCAGGAAGCGGAGGACGTGACACAGACCGTGTTCCTGGCGGCCTGGCGCGGCCGCGCCGGCTTCCGTCCCGACCGTGGCACCTTGTCGGCCTGGCTGGTCGGAATCACCCGGCGCAAGATCGCCGATGCGCTGCAGGCCCGCACGCGGCGAGCCGATCTCGTCGCTGTAGCCGGTTCTGCGCTCGCCGCGGACGGGGGACGCGGCGGGTCCGAACCGCAAGCGGTACTCGACCGCGTTCTGGTGAGTCAGTCGCTGGCTCGGCTCAGCGGGCCGCAGCGCACTGTTCTGACGCTCTCCTTCTTCGAGGACCTCACGCAGACGCAGATCGCCCAGGTGACAGGCTGGCCCCTGGGGACGGTCAAGAGCCACGCACGACGGGGTCTGCAGCGCCTCGGTGACGCGTTGGAAAGCGCTCGGCCAGACGCCGTCTCGGCCTGAGCGCGCACTAACGCTGCAAGTCCGCTCGACGTGTCGCGGACGGCTCGCTCCCAGACGGCACCGCATCCGCGCGCCTGACGACGTCCGAATCACCTGCATGACGAACGGTCGGGTCATACCCACGGTGCAACACGGTGATCTCGCCCCGGAGGCGCGGATGACCACTGGTCAGCTCGCCCGTCTACTCGGGGTCTCCCCGACGACCTTGCGATCCTGGGACCGTCGTTACGGACTCGGGCCGGCGGTGCGGGCGGACGGCCACCATCGCCGCTGGTCGACCGACGACGTGGCGATGATGCGGGAAATGTGCCAACTCACCGCCACCGGCATGTCACCGGCGGCAGCCGCCCGCGTGGCACAGCGACACGCACACCGCACGGACACGACCGAAGCACCGGCCGGTGGGGTCCCCCTCGCTCCACACGACGACGAGGCCGAGACCATGGCCCGTCACGAGCAGGCAGGAAGCGGGCTGCCACTCGGGCGTGTGCGGCGCGAATGCAGAGGTCTGGCACGAGCCGCGATGCGGATGGATGCCTTCGAGGTGCAGCAACGGCTGCGCGAGGCGGTGGCCGCCCACGGGCCCGCTGTGGCCTGGGAGGAGGTGATGGCGCCCGCGCTGCGTGCGGTCGGCCGCAAGTGGCAGGCGTCCGGCGAGCGGTACGTCGAGGTCGAGCACCTGCTGTCCTGGCACATCTCGGCGACGTTGCGGCACCGGTACGTCGAATCCGCGGCTCGCGACGATCAGCGTGCCCTCGTCCTTCCCGTCGTGCTGTCCTGTCCGGCCGGGGAGTACCACACCCTCCCTTTCGAGGTGCTGGCCGCCGTGCTGGCCGACGACGGGCTGACCGTGCTCATGCTGGGGACCGCCGTGCCTCCCGACGCGCTGATGAGTACGGTCCAGCGTGTCGCGCCTGCCGGAGTGGCCCTGTGGTCCCAGACCCGCCCCACGGCGGACCTCCGCCTGGCACGTCGCGTGGCAGCGGCCCGGTGGGGTGTCCACGGCGCGCGTACCAACTCCCCCGTGCTGCTGTGCGGCCCCGGGTGGCCCTCCCTCGCGGACGATTCGCTGGACCTGAGACAGGTGAAGAGCCTGCGTGACGCCGTTCGTGTGCTGACCGAGCTCCACCGGGACGCCATGCCAATGCGATGAGACCTGTGCTCGCTGCCTCGTCTCGCGGCGTCCTCGCTCCCGCAGTCATCGCCCGTTCCGACGACGGCACCGACGTCGGAACGGGCATGGAAGGCCGCAGGGTTCGCCGGAGTCACCGGGCGGTTGAGTCGGACGTTCGCCCTGTCCGGGCATACTCGTGGACCAGGGCGTCCGCCATGTCGGTCACCGCGAAGCGCACCGTCGCCGTCTGGCGCGCGGCCCGGGCCAGACCGCGACGTCGACTTTCGGGCACGGCGGTGAGTCGGCGCAGCCCCTGGGCCAGTCCGGCCGGGGAAGCGGTGTCCATCAGCATCCCGTTGATGCCGTCGGACAGGTAGTGGCCCACTCCCCCACGACGCGGGGCGGCCGCGGGCAGGCCGGCTTCCATAGCCTCGAGGATGGCGATGCCGAACTCCTCCTTGCTGCTGGGGCACACGTACCACGCCCGGATTCCCTCGGCCGGATCGGCCAGCGCCCGCTCCAGGCGGCGTACCCGGTCGTTGGGCATGGCCGGCAGGAGGGCCAGACGGCGTGCCGCCGCAGGGTGGTCTTCCACGAGTTCGCGCAGGACGGTGCGCATCTGCTGTTCGGCCGGGGTGGGCCGGTCGGTGGCGCCGCCCACCAGGACCAGCGTCGTTCGGCGCCACAGCCCGGTGGCGAGCCAGGCCCGCAGCAACAAGTCCTGCTGCTTCACGGGATGCAGGCGGCCCACGCAGAGCAGCAGGGGCAGCTTGCGGTCCCCCGGTGCCAAGGCGTCGCCCCGGTCACCGTCGCTGAACAGCTCGGCCAGCATCTCTTTCCGCAGCGTCGACTCGTGCGCGGCCGGGACGTAGGGGGCAATTCCCTCGGGTGGCGCGGCGGGGCCGGCCGTCCCGTAGCGGGTGCCGAGGACGGGAAAGTACCGAACCAGTTCCTGAGTGCCCTCGCGGCCGGGGATGCCGATCACGGTGTCGGCGTGGTCGACGAGGCGGTCGGCGAGGAAGACCCGGTGCAGATCGTGCCGGAGCGGTTCGGCTGCCTCCGCGTCGGACCGGCCGGCCCGGGCGTATTTCGCCGAGATCTCCCGGTGCGGATCCGGCGCGGCGGTGAAGACAAGGCGTGTGCCGATGCGGCGAGCCGCTTGGGCGAGTGCCAGGCTGCCGTCGTCCGCGTACCTCAGGTGCAGCACGTCCACCGGCCGCCGCAGGGCCCGCAGGAGCCGCGTGGCCCACCATGCGAGTGCCGCGCGGTGCTCGTGCATCCGGTGCTGCTGGGGCGCGGCCGGCGCGTCGACCGGTAGGTGCAGTACCAGGTGTCCTGGTCGGCGTTCGCGCAGCAGTCGGGGGTCGGCTATGAGTGCCTCGTGCCCGGCGGGCACCACGGTGACGACGGCCGCTACGTCCTGGTGTGCCGCGATGTGGTCGCCCAGGCCGCCCAGCAGGACGGACAGCCCGCCGCTTTGGCCTTGGCCCGGCGTGTCGAGTCCACCGACGAGCATGGCCTGAGCGATCACGAGGCCCGGCCGGGCCGGTTCTGTCGCGCTCACGGGAGGGAGGGGGCCGAGGAGGAGTCGTTCGTAGACGTCGGCCGCCGCCCCGACGTCGGGCAGGTGTGCCGCCCCGTCGGGGTGCCGATGCAGGTAGCGCCATACGGCGTGCCGCACGCCGCGGTCCCCGTCCGAGGCCAGGGCCGCCGCGTCGGCCGCGGTGACCGGGCGCAGTCCGGTCGCCTCGGCGAGATCGAGCAGCAGGGCAGTGCGTTCGGCGCCGGACGAGGACGCCCGCAGCTCGCGGTGAAGGGCCTCCTCGGCCCACGCGGTCCCGTACCGCTGCACCGTCTGCGGCCACATCTCGCTGAGGACCGCGGTCGTACGAGGGCCTCCCCGGGCCTGGGTCAGCACCGCGTCGGGGGTGAGGGGGACGGCGAGGCGGCATGCCTGCCGCAGGGCCGCGGTGACGACGTCCTCGCGGCTGAGCCCCGAGTCCAGGTCCGTCGGCACGCTGCGGGGCCCGCAGGAGTACTCGGCCTCCAGCAGACGGCCGAGGTCACCGGGTGCCGCTTCCTCACCGTTCTGCGGGAGGGAGTGCTGGTGCGGGGTGCTCCCGCGGGGAGCTGTGTAGAACGCGTGGCGTGCGGCGACCAGCGGGTCCGCGTCCGTACAGCGCGTGGCACCATGCCGCGAAGGTGGTGCGGATACGGCTACGGCCACCGTCTCTCCTTGGTTGCTCGGGGGTTCGCGGATGGTTTCGCCCGCCGCGCGTCGGGCGGATGCACCATTCGGACCAGACGGTGTGCCGGAGGACGGCCGACGGCCGGGACAGGGTGCCGGGCTCGTGCGCTGCGGGCGGAACACCGAGGTGCATCCGTGAGGGCGTCGGCCAGGGAAGCCGCGGTTATGCCACGTATCGTCGTCGTCAGCCCGCCCTTCGCCTCTCACGCCGCCCCCTGTCCGTGCTGGCGGCGGCGCTCGTTGCGCGAGGTGCCGAGGTGTACTTCGCCTGCGCTCCCGCTTTCGAAGAGCTCGCGGTACGTGCCGGCGTCGGCTTCGTGCCGCTGACCGTGACGCGCAACGCCAACACCGGTGTGGCGGAGGCCACCGAGCAGGCAGCGGACGAGGCCGCCCGGTTGTCCGAGTTCGTGCAGGCCACCGGGAAGGGTGCGGTCGAGGCGCTGGTCACCCAGGCGCGGCACCGGCAAGCGGACATGCTCGCCGACCCCGAGGAGGTTCACGCGGCACTGCGGGCTGTCGACGACCGGCTGCGGCCCGACTGGTACGTCGTCGACCAGCTGAGTTATCCGGTGACCCTGGCCTTGCACTGTCTGGGGCTCGCGTACGCGACGTTCTGCCCCGGACATCCGACCTACGTGCTGTCGGGACGGGACGCCTTGTTCGGCGTGCCCTACGACTGGCCGGGAGTCCTGCGTCCCCAGCCGTCGCAGCTGGCCGAGCTGAGGGCGGTCGCCGGGGCGAACGACCGTCTGTTCACCGAACTGTTCGCCGCCTTCGTCAACGACAAGGCGCCACATGCACCGGTCCCGCGTCGCGCTTTCGCTCTGACCTCACCCCGGGCGGTCGTCTACGCCTATCCCGAAGTGCCGTGGTTGCCGGCCCCACCCAGCGGTCCCGAGCACTTCTTCGCGGGACACATGGCAGGTCCGGCAACACCCTTGTCCCCGGAATGGGCAGGGCAATTGGAACTGCTGCGCGCACGCTCCGGGAAGATCGTGCTCGTCGCTCTGGGAACGTTTCTGTCGGCCCGCGCCGACGTGCTGCGTTCCGTGGTGTCGGATGTGCTGGAGGGTTGCGCCGACACGGCTGTCGTCGTGGCCGCGGGTGACCGTACGGAGGCGCTCGCCGACCTGGCCGGAGAACGCGTCGTCGTGCGGTCCACGGTTCCGCAGCAGCAGTTGCTCGGGCAGGTGGACGCCATGGTGCATCACGGTGGGGGCAACTCGTTCACCGAATGCCTGCGCGCCGGGGTGCCGGCTCTGGTCCTGCCTCTGTCCAGCGACCAGTTCGCCATCGCACGTGACGCGGAGCGGGCGGGCGTGGGGCTCGTGCTCGACCCCAACGCGCTGGCGCGCGGTGACGTGGCGAAGGCGCTCGGGTGCTGGCCGCCACCGTGCGGCCGCGTATGCCACGCTGGGCCCGTGAACTCGGCCGACGCGGCCCCGACTGGGCGGCCCGGCACCTCATGGCGACCATGCCTGATCGGGCGTCCGCTCAATGAATGGCGCGCCAGCCTCACTTGTAGCGCTTCGGACGACGCCAATGCGGTCCGATCCTGGTCCTTCAACACCGGGGTTGCGGCCGTTCGATCGAGCGGCTCCCTCTCAGGACGAGTTCTCCAGCATGTATGTGTTCTGTAGTTCGTCCTGAGTGATGGTGGCCTTGCCGTTCACGGGCACTACGGACATGTTGCCGTCCAGGTACCTGGTCTGGAATTTCCAGCCCTGGGGCAGGTGCAGGCGATAGGCGAGATCGGGGAGGTCGTCCATCGTGAGCGCCGGATCGACGATGCGGCAGTAGGCCTGCATGGCGAAGCGTTGGCCGTTCGGTGCCACGAGTTCGTAGACGAGTTCGCCGGCCTCGTAAAACCACTGGGTGGTGCGGTTGACCGTGGTGCGCCGGTAGGGCGCGGGGTGCGCGGTCCCGGCGCCGCTCTGGTCGGCGGTGGCTACGTTGCGGGAGAGGATGCCCCCGAAGTTCTGCACGTCCTTGGCGTTGGCGATGACGAACTTGTCCAGAACCCAGAAGCGCTGGCCGTTCTTGTACATGCTGTTGACACCGAACTGTTGGGCGACTGCCTGCGGGTTCAGCGCGTTCCACTGGGCGGTGGGGCATGTGTCGAGACCGGTCGTGTTGTAAATCGTCGTTCGGGTGCCACCGGAGACGTTCTTGATGAGGAACATCTCGCAGTACCGCGTGTCCCTCACGTCGGAAAAGGTGAACGTGTTCGGCGTCGACGCGCTGCTGCTGGGTTCACTGGGCGACGCCTCAGCGGTCGTGCTGGCCGCGCCCGAGGGGTTGCCGCCCGACGGGACGCCGACTGCCCTCGTACTCGTCGCGTTGAGGGCGAAGCCGGCCAGCGTGGCCACGGCGGTCGCCAGGACAGTGACACTGGCCGTGTATCCGGGTATTCGCACGGGATCTCCATACGCCGCGGTGCTCTCCGGGGCCGGCGGCCGACAGCCTGGGCCGACCCCGCCCTGTCGAGGTGAACGTATGGGCGCGGTCACCCACTTGCTCGGCACGGGGCCTGCCGGTTGGACCACCCGGGTGCGCTCTGCACTCGTTCGGTCCGGCTTGCTCGCGCCGAGCCCCGAGGTGCGGTAGAGGGACCCGGAACCGTCTGCCATACGGCTTCCGCCGATGATGTCGACCTCGTGCCCAGCGTCGTCACCTGCCGAAGGGCCAGCAGGTCATGCAAGTTTCGGAGCGACCCGGGCAAGGTCGGGACTACCCCGAACGGCCCACTTCGAACAGTGGGGCCGCGACGGGCGTGTCTACGCTCGATCTGCGTACGGCGGCATCGCCGGCGACCCGTGACGGTGCCCCGGATCATCTCGCGTGCGTCGTCGCCCTTGCAGTCGATCGGACGGCCGGCCAGAGGGCACCCGAGCCCATCGACCGACCTCCGTTGACCACGCACTCGGAGACTCGACGCACCCCGCGCCGCGGTGTGCCCGAACGCACCGGCCGCGGGGCTCCATGCCGGGCCAGAGGAGGAAAGAGTGAAGGCAGGCATACATCGCACGCGCGTGGCCGGGGCACTGGCGGCCTTGACGGTCGTCGCGGCCGGTTGTTCCTTCGCGGCAACCGGGATGTCCGGCACACCGGGTGGGCCCCCGACCCCTCGGCGGCCGCATCCGCGTCGGCGGAAGCCCGCGACCTGTCCATGGGCAACCCGCCCATCGGAGACGCGACCATCGCCCAGCAGGAAGCCGCCTGCGCGGCCGAGCAGCCCAACGCCCCCTGGTACCGCACGCTCGTGCCGTTCGAGCACTACGACTCCGCACGCACCAGCCTCCACCCGTGCGCGCAGTTCCCCGGCTCCATGACCGGACCCAATGTGGTCGAGGCCCATCCGACCACCGGCGACGTCTACTACTCGCAGTTCGACATCGCCACACGCGGTACGAAGGACATGTACGTGTACTTCGGCGGCAACGGCGACATGAACCCGCCCGCACTCCAGACCTTCATCGCCAAGGTTCAGCCCGGCACGATGAAGCAGATCTGGCGCACGCCCCTGTCGGACGCCCGCAAGAACAACGAGTTGCACGTGTCCGGCGCGGTGGACGTCATGGCCGACGGCAACCTCGTGGCCATCTCCGACCACACCTTGTACAAGCTCGACGGCACCACCGGCAGGATCCTGCTCCAGCAGGACATGCCCACCGGCAGCAGCCCCGTCAACGACAGTGCCTTCAACGGTATTGACGCCTTCTCCGACGGCACGATCGTCGTCCGGTCGATGAACCGGCCCGTCGGCTGCACGCTCAACGGCTACAGCGCCGCCGCGTACAAGTGCCCCGGCGCTCCCGGCTCCGCGAAACCCTCGATCATCGGCACGGTCGACCCGAAGACCTTCAAGGTGCTCAGCTGGACGGAGCTGAAGGGCAACGTCTTGGGCCGGGTGACCACCAGCCACTACCAGGGACACGACTACGCCTACGTCACCACCCCCACCCAGATCTATCGCTACGTCTGGAACGGGCGCACCATCGAACAGGACGCCGCCTGGGGACCGGTCACCTACACCAAACCGGGCCAGACCGCGGCCGGCGCACCTGTGATCATGGGTGACTGGGTGGTCTTCTCCAACAACGGCACCCCTCCCAGGTGCCCATGAGCGTGTACGCCATCCACCAGGGCGACTCCAAGCGACTGACCCACCTGGACCCGACCCCGGCCATGAAGCCCGGGCAGGTGAGCTACTACTACGCCAAGGTCTCCGCCGACGCCGCGAACAACCGGATCTACGTCATGGACTTCGGCCTGGGCACCGCCTCCGCCATCGACTTCCGCGATGGCCACATGTCACTGGCGTGGAAGGTCAAGCAGCGCAGCAACAGTTACATCACCCTCATCGGGCCGGCCGACAAGCGGGTGTTCGTCAACGCCAACGCCCACTCGAACACCGAGACGGACCCGACCAAGTTCGACTACGGGCCCGTCGGCGCCAACTACATGGACCAGATCCAGTGGCGCGACACCCGCACCGGCAAACTTCTGGCCGCCTCCGACTTCTACCCACCGTCGAACCCGGCCGGCACCGTACCCCCGGGTACGGCGGCCTGATCTACGACATCCTCGGCGACGGCCGTGCCGTCGTTCTCGCCGTCCGCCCAGCCGGCGCGGGCGAAAAGCCCTGACCGCCGAGGGCGCCGTGGCGCGCGTGCGACAGATCGCGGGCCGCGGTCACCAGGCGATTTAGGACGGCCTGGGGAGGTGGCAAGCGGGAGGACGAGGCCGCCCGCCGGCCAGGAACGCTGATTTCAACCGGAGAAGCGGCTCCGCCAGGCACTCCTGGTCACTCACCGTCATCGCCTGGGGTGCGAGACCGCACGACTGCACCTAACGTCCGAGGTGGGGCCCAGACAGGGAGTGAACATGAGCCCCACCAAGCGCGGCAAGATAGTCAGCGTGACGCGTATGCGGACACCGAGGATCGCGTCCCGCATCGTGTCGGATCCGACGGCACGCGAACCCGAGTCGTCGCGGCAGGCGCCGGACCCTGATGAGGCACTCCCTCACCATCCACCGCGCTCGTCCACTCGCATACGCGTATCCGAGACCAATCCCTGGTCGATCACGGTGATGAGCTTCCTCGTCCTGGGGGCTTGGGGGTGTGCGTCCTCGGCGTCGTGTTCGTCGCGTCGCTCGTGTTGTACGTCGTGGCCCCTGACGCGGCGCCGTCGCTGTCGCAGACCCTGGTCATCGCCATCGTGGTCGTTGCGCTGATGATCCTGCTGGGCACCGTCGTGGCATGCATGTACGGCTTCATGCACAACTGCTCCGCACGACTCGGCCGTGGCCTCGAAGTGGGGTTCACCGACCTCCGTGGCGTTCCGTCACTGGCGGGAGACCCAGGAGAAGACGGCCAGGAACCAGAGGCTGCGCCGGATCCCGATGGCATCCGCAGGTGACACCAACGGCACCGGACACGGGCGTTCATGCACCGCCCGGCTCGTCCAACCCGGATCCTGTGGTCGCTCATCCAGCCGTCCGGGAGGTCGACTCCGGCTCAGCGTGCCGGCGTTCGCCGGGCGGCTTTGAGGTCCGACGCAGTAGGAAACGGTGAACATGAGCCGGTCGGCGCAGAAGTGAATCGATTTGCCGGGTGAACGGTCCACTTGGAGGCCGATGCGGCCGCCCTGAGCTGCGAGGCTCGTGCACAACGGATCGGCAGCCACTTGGGATACGAGCTGCCGTCACTCGACCGTTTGGAGCCCCCTATGCGTCTTCGTCGTCTGGTCACCGGTGCCCTCGGTTCGGTCGCTCTGCTGCTCACCTCCGCCGGCGCAGTCACCGTGAGCGCCGGTGAGGCCGCAGCGACTCCTTGCGGCTTCTACGAGACCCACTCCGACGCCTACTACAACCACTGCACCTCGGACGGTTCACACATCGTCATCGAGATCGACGACTGGGGCCGAACAGCGAGCGGTGTGTGGGGCCGGGCGTGACCTGGATCGGTTCCGCCTCCGGTATCGACGGCGCCTGGTACACCGGCCGCACATGCTGATCCAGGCAGCGTGGAAGCGCTGAGCGGGTGTCTTTGGGGAACGGTCGCGGTGACCGTTCCCCCAACACCTTTGCCTCTTCCGGTTGGTTGCTTGTGGCCGCTCCTGGACGAAGCCGCCGCCCGCTGCGGAGGGGGCCCTCACCTCGGATCACGAGGGCTCGCGCTTGGGTACCAGCGTGTAGCTCGCGGCGATCAGTACGTTGATGCCGATCAGACACAGCATCCGCGACTGCCAGGCCCGCAGCGGGCCGGTGGTCCCGCCGTCCCCGCCCACGTACCAGACCGCCCCCTGCAGCAGGGCCAGCGCGACCACCGAGGCGAGGATCCAGCGGCCCGCGACCTTCCACTCGTGGACGGCGCGGGCCATACCGTACTTCGGGGGTCGCTCGGGCGGCGGGCCGTCGGCGAAGCGGTGGGCGACGCGGGCGTCCGCCCATTTGATCGTCGAGTGACCGAGGCCGACGGTGAAGCCGATGTACACGGCGGCGAGTCCGTGCCGCCAGTCGGGCTCGGCTCCGTTCTTCAGGTCCATCGAGGTGACCACGAACAGCACGACCTCCAGCAGCGGTTCGCAGAGCAGCAGCGCGAGCCCGGTGCGGGGCATCCGCAGCGGGTAGCGGAAGGCCAGTCCGGCGGCCAGCAATACCCAGAAGGCCACCTCACAGGCGGCGATGAGTCCGACGATCACGGACCGCTCCCTTCACTCGGCTTCCAGCTTCGCGTGGCCCGGCCCCGGGCCGTCGCCGGTGGCGACGACTTCCGGGTAAGCGAAAGATGCAGTTCGGGACCCTTCCCGGGGTGCAGGCTCGGCAGTTGCGGGTCGTGTTGGATGGAGCCATGGCCGTCACACTCCCCCGCCCGCACCGCGACGACTGGCGCATCGCCGTAGGCGGCCTTCTCGGCGGGGCGTTGCTCTGGGTTCTCGGCATCCGTCCGCGCACGCCCTCGGACGGCCTCGTGCTCTGGGACGCCTCATGGGCGCCGCTGGTGCCGCTCGCGGTGACCGCCGCCTGCGAGCCGCTGCGCCGCGCCGCGCCCCGCGCCGGTCTGCTGATCGGCACCGCGGCGCTGATCCTGGACACGGTGACCTGCGGCAGCATCGTCACCGTCGTGCTGTACACCGATCTGGTGTACGCGGCTGTCCTCTACGGCACCCCGGCCTCCGCCCGCCGCATCCCCTGGATCACCGGCATGCTGACGGTCGTCGGCGGGGTCCTGCCGGCCGCGCTGTGGCGCGATCCGCAGGGTCTGCTGATCGGCGTGGGCATCGGCGTGGTGGCGTTCGCGCCCGCCGCCACCGGCTGGGTGGTCCGCAACCATCGCGACGCGGCCGAGGCTGCGCGGCTGCGGGCCGAACAGATCGCGCTACTGGCGGAGATGGACCGCGCCCAGGCGGTCACCGCCGAGCGGGCGCGGATGGCCCGGGAGCTGCACGACGTGATCGCCAACCATCTGTCCGCGATCGCCATCCACTCCACCGCCGCGCTCTCCCTCGGCGACCCGGAGACATCGAAGGGCGCGCTGGGCGTGATCCGGGAGAACAGCGTGGCCGGACTGGCGGAGATGCGGCGGCTCATCGGGATCCTGCGGGACAACGACGGCGATCTCGAACCCGCTGCCACCCCGACCCTCGACGGTCTCGGGGGCTCGTCGGCGGGGCCCGCGCCAACGGCCTCGACGTGACCCTGGACGCCGGTCACGAAGCGGTGCCCGCGCCCGTGGAACTGGCCGCGTACCGGATCGTGCAGGAGTCCCTCACCAATGCCCTCAAGCACGCGGCGAAGGGGCGCGTCCACATCGGCCTCCGGCAGCGAAGCGGCACCTTGGACGTGCGCGTGACCAGCCCCTACCGGTCCGGTGATGCGGCCCGCGCACCCGGATCGGGTGCCGGCCTGACAGGGATGCGGGAGCGGGCGACGCTGCTCGGCGGCACCTTCGCGGCCGGGCCCGACGGCGGCGTGTGGACCGTACACGCCACCTTTCCACTCACCGAGGGAGAGCCCGCATGATCCGAGTACTCGTCGCCGAGGACCAGGCAGCCGTCCGCGCCGGGCTCGTCCTGATCCTGGGCAGCGCGCCGGACATCGAGGTGGCCGGCGAGGCGGCGGACGGCGAGCAGGCGGTGGAACTCGCGCGTGAGCTGCGCCCCGACCTGGTCCTGATGGACGTGTCGATGCCACGCCTGGACGGGGTGGCGGCGACCAGGCGTATCAGTGACGAGGGACTCGCGGATGTACTGGTGCTGACCACGTTCGATCTCGACGAGTACGTCTTCGGGGCGCTGCAGGCGGGGGCGGCCGGGTTCCTGCTGAAGAACACCGAGGCCGCGGACCTGCTGGCGGCGGTGCGTACGGTGGCGCGCGGGGAGGGGATCGTCGCCCCCGCGGTCACCCGCCGGCTGATCGCCGAGTTCGCCGCGAGGCCGGTGCGTGGGGCGAGCGGGGACCCCGCCGTGCTGGACGGGCTCACCCGGCGCGAGCGGGAGGTGCTGTCCTGCGTCGGCGAGGGCCTGTCCAACGCCGAGATCGCCCGGCGCCTCTCGATGGCGGAGGGCACCGTGAAGACGCACGTCAGCCGTATGCTGGCGAAGCTCGAGCTGCGCAGCCGGGTGCAAGCGGCCGTGTTGGCGCAGGATTTGGGGATCTAGTCTCTACTCGGACGCGGCCTCTGCCGCTGCCGCTGCCACTGCCGCTGCCGCTGCCGCGGTCACGCTCGCCGTCGTGGCTCACGGTCGACTCCGCATCGTCCGCGCTCGACCGCACGTCGCCGGAGCCCGTCACCGGGGTGCTGCCGACGAGCCGGACCGCCATGCCCTCGGACGGTCCCGCGGTGAACTGACCACCCAGACCCACCAGGCCGCTGACAGTCGCTGCCGGCCACTCGACGTCGTCCTCTCCCCCGGTCACGCGGGCGACGCCCCGCGTTCCCTGAGGTCATGACCCGTTTCCGACCTGTCTTACGTGCTCATCGGGCAGCCCGACCGGCACTCGTTCGAGTGACGTGCGATTCGGACGCGCCGACGCCTCGGAACTGCTGTGTGCCTGGTGGGGCGCGAGAGTGGCGGAACGTACTGGGATATTTGGGTGCGTAGTGGCCGGAAGTTGATCTTGTCGCGAGGAGTGGTCGTCCGCAGGATGGCGCGCCGGGGCGAGGTCGGAACGCGTCCCGCCCTGTTCCGCCGAGTGAAAGGGGCACCCTGATGGCTGACGCCACGATTGACCTGCCGCTGAGTTTCCAGGTCCCTGAGGCCTTCACCGACATCGACTTCTCCGTGTCGGCCGAGGTGAACACCAACCGGCTGATCGAGCGGCTGAACATGGTCGACCCGAGGCCGTCCGACGAGCAGATCGCCACGGCGGTCATCACCCAGCAGTCGATGTACGAGCTGCTGTCCGCCGCCGGCGCCGTCTACGCCGGCACCCTGCTCTACGGACCCACCAAGGAGAACCCGGACACGCAACTGGCCTCGGCGATCCTGACGGTCACCGCCCGCCCCAGCGAACTGTCCAACGAACACACCGTCCACCGTCTGGCACGCACCATGGGTGCGATCTACCCGGACGCCGAAGTCGGCGTCGTACGACTCGAAGCCGGGCCTGCGGTGTTGCTCACCGAGGAGCGCAAGGTCGAGCGCCCGGTCAACCTGCTCGGCGATGGCGGCGGTCCGACCGTCGTCCGGCAGCTCCACGTGTTCGTGCCCATCCCGGGACGCCTGGCGATGGCCGACTTCGCCATCGCCACCGAGAACCTCCCCGAGTGGGACTCCTGCGTGGAGATCCTGGCCGAGGTCTGCCGGACCATCACCTTCGACACCGCCGCCGCGGCCTGACCGGGAGAGGGGACACCCATCATGAAGATCGAGTACGGACTCAGCGCCCCCCTGCCCACCCTGGGCTTCGACGCAGGCCACGACAAGATCGTCTTCAACGTCCAGAGCGAACTCGACATGTACACCACCAATCATCAGGACGCGATGAAAATCTGGGGGTGGGACCCGGCGGCACTACGCCCCGAAGACCACTACCGCATCGACCAGCTCCTGCGCATGTACGTGTTCCAGCGCAACCAGGTCATCAGCGCGCTACGCCGCCTGGACGGCGAGCTCGGCTTCTACGCGTTCTCCGACGACCAGATCACGCAGGAGCTGGCAGGCTTCAAGGAGCTCCTGGCCAAGAAGATCGCCGAGCTTTCCAGGGAACTCGACCCGTCGGCCCTCACTGACGAGGAACAGAAGCAGTTCCAGGCCGACCCTACGAAGTTCATCAGCGAGTGGATGGCGTTCCAGAGGGACACCGGCTTTCCCAAGTACGCAGGCGTGATCGCCTTCCAGCATCCCTCAGTCGCCCGCTACCTCGGCCCGATCCCGTCCCTCGCGATGGGCGGATACTCAGGGGAGGGCGTGTACTTCCGGCTCACGGACCGCAGTTATCCCCGGGAGTGGATCAAGGACGGGCGCCTGTACGACCTGATCGACACGGCGCTCGCCCTCCAGGCCGAACTCCAGCTGCAGTGCCTGCTCACCGACCGTGAGTTCACCCGCGTCATCCAGACCAGGGGCCAGGAGTTCGAGTACCTGAAGGCCGAGGCCGCCCGCAAGGCCGCGGCGGAGCAGGGCAGCAGCTTCTGGTCGGTGTTCGGGGACATTCTCGGTATCGTCTCGGCCGTGGCGGGCGTCCTCGCCCTGATCCCGGTGCTCACACCCGTCATGGGCCCGGTCGCGGCGGTCACCGCGATCGGCGCGCTCGGCGCCCACACCGTCGACGCCGCGATCAAGGGAGACTGGGACGCGGCAACGATCGTCGGGCTCGGCGCCGACGCGCTCGCGGCCCTGCCCGGTGTCGGCGCGGTCGCCAAGAGCCTCAAGGCAGGCAGAGCCGTCGTCAAGACGATCGGTACCGGCGCGAAGGCCAGCTACAAGGCCAGCGTCGGCGTCCGCAGGGCCGGACTCACCTTCCTGGCCGAGACCGGCGGCTCCGGGGCCTCCGACGCGACCAAGGTGTTCAACTACATCGGCACCAAGGGCGCCAAGGTCGTCGGCGCGACCGAGAAGGCGGGCAAACTCACCGGCAAGGTCCTCCAGGGCTCGGTCAACCTCTCCACCCAGATTCCGCTGGTCGTCGAGATGTCCACCGGCGCGGACATGGGTCAGGAGAAGAACGTCGCGGGCGGAGCCGCGCTGACCGCCAACTACGGCCAGACCATCGGCAGCTGGGGCACGGTCGGCACCGCCGCCCAGAAGGCCGGCACCGTCTCCCTGGCGACATTCGCCAAAATCATCGGACGGCGCTGACCCCACCCATCGACCGCGCGCACCCGCCTCCGCCGGACCCCCGGGGCGGCGGGCCGGGGCCTGCCCAGGACCCGCGCCGAAGCAGAAAACAGTGAGCAACCGTGACACACGGAGACCGCCCCCTCGCACGCATCGCCCTCCTCAAAGCCGCCCTCGCCGCCCTGGGCGCGGCCTTCTTCATCATGGCCTTCCTCCTGCCCGCGGCCTGGGCCTACGCCATCGGCGCCCTCCTCCTCGCCGCCTCCGTCATCGTCGGCCGCCGACGGCGCCGGGAGCAGCCCGGCCCACCCCAGGGCGGACCTCGGTGAGACCACCGGCGCCGCCCTGCCCGGGAACACCGCCGAACACGCTGTCCACCGGCCGGGCCCCTCGGTAATTCGCTTGCCCTGGCTGCGGGACAACGCTGCACTGGGGCCGGACACCGCGCAGTCGCGGTGCCGATATCGGAGGAGGCCGCGGTGGCAATGGAGATCCGTTCAACGACCGATGAGGACCTCGAGGACTTCATCTCCACAGTCCATGCCGCGTTCGGGCGCTTTCCGGAAACCCCGATCGAAGGTGGTGGGCTCTGGTGGTCGGCGCTCGAGACGGACCGCTGTCTGCTCGCCGTGACGACCGACGGACGGCCTGTCGGCACCGCCGCCGCCTACTCCTTCGAGCTCACCCTGCCCGGTGAGACCCTGGTCCCGGCCGCCGGGGTGACCGCCGTCGGCGTCCTGCCGTCGCACCGGCGCCAAGGCGTACTCAGCGCGATGATGCGGCATCAGCTGGCCCAGGTGCGGGCCCGTGACGAATTCCTCGCCGTACTGCTGGCCTCTGAGGCCCCGATCTACGGCAGGTTCGGCTATGGGCCTGCTACCTACACGGCGCGGCTGACGGTACCGCGCCATGAGGCTGCCCTCGCCGTTCCCCGGGCGCGCGGCGGAGTCGGCGCTCCCGCGACCGGCTCGGACGGCGGCTCCATCGAGGTACTCAGACGTGCCGAATGCGGACACATACTGGAAGAGGTCTACGACCGGTATCGCCGCTCACAGCCCGGCGCGCTGTCCCGACCGCACCGGTGGTGGACCTTGCGCGCAGGGCAGCCCCCGTCTCGCCGGCCCCACGGTATGTGGTCGTTCACCGCGACACCGAAGGGGTCCCCGACGGGTACGCCAGCTACGCGATCGAGTCCGGCACCCTCACGGTCGATGAGACCATCAGCACTGGCGACGCGGTCTTCACAGCCATGGCCCGGTTCCTCCTCGGACACGACCTCGTCTCTCGGGTGGTGTTCAAACACGTCCCGCCCGATCACCCGCTACGCTGGCAGCTCTTGGACTTCCGCGCCGGTGAGGTGAGCGGCGACACCGACTGGCTCTGGGTCCGGCTGCTGGACATTCCGCGTGCTCTGACGGCGCGCGGCTGGTTCGTGGACGGCGAGCTCGTCCTCGACGTGGAAGACCCCTTCCTTGGCGAGCACGGCCGCTACCTGCTGACCGTCCAGGACGGCAAGGCCGACTGCGTTCCGACGGATCGGGAGCCCGACCTGTCCCTGGACGTGAGCGACCTCGGTTCGGTCTACCTCGGCGGCGTCGCCCCGAGCACGCTGGTGCGGGCAGGGCACATCCGGGCCCACCGCCTGGGCGCGGCAGCCCAGGCCGACGCACTCTTCCGCGCGGAGCGCTCCCCCCATTGCCTGCACTGGTTCTGACCACGCCCCCGCCGGTCGCATGTGGGTCGATCCAGGCACGCCGCAGGTTGGCGTTGCTCTGCTCTGGGCGAGCGCCCGTCGGGCAGCCGTCCCCACAGTGACCGGACGTCGGAGCATCGACTCAGTTTGACGCTTGACGCGCCCGCTCTCGCCTCCCCTCGCGTGCGCAGGTCCCGTGCGAGTCCGTTCAGGGCCTGGGCGCGTCCAGCTTCGGCTTCCGCTTCACGTCGGTCACCTTCACGTCCTCCGCCTCCGGGGCCCCGAACGTTTCGACGATCGCCCCGCTGCTGGTGCCGGTGACCTCCAGAACCAAGTGGTCGCCCATGAAGCGCAGGTCGAGCCTTGCCCGTGGCGCGCCCGCGCGGTTCGGCATCTGGTGAATCCGCGACGCCGGGTAGTCCAGGTCCGTCAGCTGCTTCCGCATCGCCTGGTAGCTGGTCGTCTCCGTGTTGTCGAACGCCTCGCGGACCCGCTTTGCGTGCGCTCTACCGCTGCACTTCTCGGAGCCGGTCAGCGGCACCTCCTGGAGCGAGGGCTTGGCGCTGGACGGGGTCGACTCCGGCGGCTCGGGAGCGTCCGAAGGAAGTGGAACGGGAATGTCGCCGTCGGCGTTCGCGACCCCCGGTGGAGTCTCGCCCGGCCCGTATCTAGGTGCGGGCGCATTCTCCCAACCGGGCAGGTCCTCCGGCTCGGGCGGTGCACCATCACCCTTGTCGACGGCAGCGTCTGGGGCGCACTCCAGCGTGACGCGGTTGATCAGCTCAAGGAACCGCATCTCCGGATCGTTTCGCGGAGCATCCAGCGGGGTCGTCGTCGCCGAGACGGCGCTGCCCGCGGGAGTTCGATCAGCGGCTGCATGCTGCGTTCCGCAGCCGGACAGGACGACGCAGCCGAGCGCGGCCACCAGAACAGGCTTCGAGAGGTATGTCGATCGCATGCACGCAACATGCAGGAAGCCGATCACTGCCCACATGAGTACCCATACTCACCTCCAGCCGAGTAACTCACGCCGTACTCAACCCTGATGAGGGCCTCATCCTGCGTCGCGGGCACACCAACGTCCCCCAGTTCGCCGGGAACGCCGCAGCTCACTTCTTCACGCGAGACCTGAAGTGAGCCCGGGCCGCCGGCCGACAGCGACTGCTGTCGGCCCGGCGGCCCCGCGGCAAGCATCGAAGGCAGGCCCGGGATCGCTACGGTGCTCTTGCTGCCCCGGGGGCAGCCCTCAGGGCAGGGGCCCTCGCCGGCCGACGCCGTGGACTGTCCGCTACAGGGGGTGGCGACCCGCGATGGCGCCGCCCGGGTCGTCCATCAGGGCGATGCGGGCCGTGATGCGCTTGCCGACCGGTTCCCGCTGGGCTTCGAAGCCCTGGCAGACTGCCATGACGATCTCCAGGCCGTGCTGCCCGACACGGCCGACGTCCGCGGCCCGGGCGATGGGCAGCACCGGGTCGGAGTCCCACACCGCGACCTCGACAGTGCCTCCGGCGATCCGCAGGTCCAGCAGCACCGGTCCCGGAGCGTACTTGCGTGCGTTGGTGACCAGTTCGCTGACCACCAACTGGGTCAGATCCATGGCGCGCTCGGAGACCGGCAGGCCGTGGGAGGCCTGGACGCGGATGAGGAAGTCGGCGGCCAAGCGGCGCGCCTGAGCGATGACCGAGCCGTCCCCCTCCAGAGCCGCTGTGGCCTGCAAGGCCTGCTCGCCCGGCGTGCTGCCACTGGGACCCGCCGGCGTCGGCCGGATCGCGGTCATCTTCGATATCCCGTTCACAGTTCCCGCGATTACCCCCTCCGACAGGAATGATGCCCGGCGGGCCGAATTACCCTGGGGCGGGTGAGCCAGCCGGCTGGTTGCTGACCTCTCACGCCGCGGTCACCGCCTTCGCCTCTGCCCGTTCCGTCCACGCGGTCAGATCGGTATGTGCGGACCAACCCGCCGTTCGTGTGCGTGAGGCGGTCCAGCCGCTGGGCGAAGCGTGTCCGCACATCGCGCCGATTACCGCCGACTACCACGGATCAGCCTCTTGCCCTCGCTCGAATCACCGGCCAACGACGTTCCCGCTGTTGCCTCCCGGTGCTGCCGGCGGTGGCACCGCAGGCACGCGAGAGGGTCCGCTCCGTGCAGCCCTACCGGGCCCCCTTGGAGCCTCCACGGGCGCCCGGACCCACCGGCCACGAGAGCCGCCGCAGGACCGGTGTCGCCGACCAGTGGCCGCCTGCTGCGATGCAGCAGGATGGAAGCGACGGGAACGTGCAGAGAGCGCTTCCATGCCGTTGTCGCTCGTGAAGTAGGGTGACGACGCGAAAGGAGCGTGAGCAGTGCGAGAGCAGGTCACCATGGCGGACGTCGCACGGGTCGCCGGCGTATCGACCGCTACGGTTTCCTATGTCCTGTCCGGCAAGCGGCCTGTCTCCCCGGTGACGCGTGCGGCGGTCGAGGCCGCCATCGCCGACCTCGGGTTCGCCGTGAACACCGCGGCGCGCAGCCTGAGGACCGGACGCTCCAGCCTGGTGGCGCTGATCGTGCCCGACATCGCCAACCCGTTCTTCGCGCAGCTCGCGGCCACGCTCCAGGAGGAACTCCGCGGCCTGGGCATGCACGTCGTCGTCTGCAACACCCGGGCCGACCGCGAGGAGGAGCGGGCGCTGCTGGCGGAGGCCGTGCAGCAGCGCTTCGCCGGGGTGGTGATCACTCCGTTCCGGCTGCTGCCCAAGGATCTGGACACCCTGTCGAGGGCCGGCGTCCCGACCGTCGTGAGCGCGGATGTGCCCTTCGGGGCGGTCGATCAGGTGACGCCCGACGCCAGGGCCGCGACCCGGCAGGCGCTGGAGCGTGTGACCGCCGCGAAACGTCGCCGCATAGCGGTGATCGCCGGGCCTCGGGACGCCACCGGCGGCGACCCCCGTCTGGAGCTTCTGCGTGCACTCGCCCGCCAGTTCGGCACCTCCCTGCCGGGAGCGCTCGTGGTGCGCGGCGAGCACACCCGGGAGGCGGGGGCCGCCGGGTTCGCCGAGCTGATGAGCCGGCGCTACCCGCCGGACGCGGTGTTCTGCTCCAACGACGTGATCGCGGTCGGCGCGCTGGACAAGGCTCGCGAGCTCGGCATCGACGTACCCGGCGACGTGGCTCTGGTGGGTCACGACGACGCCTCCTTCGCCTCATTGGTGCGGCCGCAGCTGACGACGATTCGCTATCCCGCGGAGGATGTCGGCCGCGCGGCCGCCCAGCTGCTCAGGGAGCGTTTCGACGGACGGCGCGTACCCAAGACCGTCCGCGTGAAGGCCGAGTTCGTCGCACGGGCCTCGGTCTGAGCGGTGCACGCCCGCCGAGGCGTCCTACCCACCCCGACACCACACCGCCGTGACCCGGCGCCCACCGTAGCGTAATCGATTGCGCCTGACGAGAGTGACGTGCGACGCATGCTCATCGGCACGGTGAAATCGCAGGTCATGATGTGTTTGTGGGCTCGTTTTCGATCCCGTCGAGTGCGTCACGAAGTGGACTCGGTGCAGGAAATTTTCGCCTGACCTGTTGACTTCTGTGGATTCCCGTTGTGAAGGTTGCCGCCATTGCTTGTCGGAGCGGGACAACCGGTGCAAGGAGCAACCTCATGGCGATACGCGAGCGCACTTCATCCCTGATCAGACGGTCGCTGGTCAGGCGCTGCATGATCGGCGCGGCGGTCATGGCACTCGCCATGACGACCGGCTGCGGCAGCGGTGGCGGCGGAGAGGACGACGCCGCGGCAGGCTCGTCCTGCAAGCCGTCCTCCGGCAAGGTGACACTGCAGTACTGGTCGTGGGTCCCCGGCATGCAGAAGGCCGTGGACCTGTGGAACAGCGAGCACCCCGACGTGCAGGTCAAGCTGAAGACCACCCCGGCCGGCAACGCGGGCACCTACCAGAACATGTCCAACGCCCTGAAGGCCGGCAACGCCCCCGATCTCGGCCAGATCGAGTACGACTCACTGGCGAGTTTCCGTCTCAAGGACGGGCTGCGCGACATCGCCAAGTGCCCCGGAGTGAACGCCGCCCAGAGCAAGTTCGTCGACTGGACGTGGTCGCAGGTCGGCTTCGGAGCCAACGGCAAGGACGGCATCTGGGCAGTCCCCCAGGACACCGGCCCGATGGCGTTGTTCTACCGCAAGGACATCTTCGACAAGCTCGGTCTGAAGGCCCCCAAGACGTGGGACGAGTACGCGGCCGACGCGGTCAAGATCAAGAAGGCCGGCAAGTACATCACGCACTACTCGCAGACCGACCCGAACTGGTTCACCGGCCTGCTGTGGCAGAACAAGGCCACCATGTTCCAGCGCAGCGGCGACTCCTGGAAGGTCACGGTCGACCGGCCCGAGAGCCGGCAGGTCGCCGACTACTGGCAGAAGCTGATCGACGACAAGCTCGTCGCCACCGACCTGCAGGGCTTCTCGCCCGCGCTGTACAAGTCCTGGAACGACGGCGAGGTCGTCACCTGGATCAGTGCGGCCTGGGGCTACAGCACCATCCGCGACAACGCCAAGTCCACGGCGGGCAAGTGGGCAGTGGCCCCCATGCCGCAGTGGCACCCGGGCGACCAGCAGGCCGGCAACTGGGGCGGCTCGACCACGGCCGTGCTCTCCGGCAGCAAGCACCCCGCGGAGGCGGCCCAATTCGCGCTGTGGCTCAACAGTGACCCCAAGGCACTGGAGATCCTCAACCGTGAGGGTGGTCTCTATCCGGCCGCGAAGGGGGGACTTGACCTCCCGGCACTGAAGCAGCCGGTCGACTTCTACGGCAAGCAGCGGATCTTCGACGTCTTCGCCAAGGCATCGGCCAACGTGGACAACGGCTTCACCTGGGGGCCGACGATGACCGACACGTACCGCTTCATCAGCGACGGCACCGCGGGCGCCGTCGGCGGCAAGGGCACGCTGGCCGACGTACTGAAGCAGACCCAGTCCCAGAGCGTGGAGTCGCTGCGCAAGCAGTCCCTCGACGTGACCGGCTGACCCGGTCGTCCCCACCCCGGAGCGTCCCCGCCGCCCCCACCGCGGCGGGGGCGGTCCCCTCCCTGCCGAAGGCCCTCTCGTGACCACCACCGCCCCTCCCCGGACGCGCCGCAGACCCGCGCGCCAGGCCCTCGCCCCTACGCCTTCCTCCTGCCCTTCCTCATCCCGTTCGTCCTGTTCACCCTGGTGCCGGTCGGATACGCCTTCTGGCAGAGCCTGCACAAGACCGAGCGCACGGGCGGCACCTTCGGGCACACCCACTCGGTGTTCGCCGGCTTCGAGCAGTACGCCGACGTCGTGCACGAGCCCTTCTTCGGCGACAGCGTCGTGCGCGTCGGTGTGTTCGCACTGGTGCAGATACCCGTCATGCTGCTGCTCGCGCTGGTCCTGGCCCTGCTGCTGGACTCCACCGTGGCCCGGCTCAGGCGCTTCTTCCGCCTCGTGTACTTCGTCCCCTACGGCATCCCCGGCGTCGTCGCGGCAGTGATGTGGGCCTTCCTCTACGACCCCCGGCTCTCGCCGATCGTGGAAATGCTGAGGTCGGCCGGAGCCCAGGTCGACCTGCTCGGCTCACACCTCATCCTGTTCTCCATCGGCAACGTGGTCACCTGGACCTACACCGGCTACAACATGCTCATCCTGTACTCGGCCCTGCAGGCCCTCCCGGCCGACGTCGGCGAGGCGGCCCGCGTCGACGGAGCGGGCGGCTGGACGATCGTCACCCGGATCAAGATCCCGATGATCCGCCCGGCACTCGTGCTCACCGGGGTGTTCTCCATCATCGGCACCTTCCAGCTGTTCACCGAGCCCCAGGTCTTCCGGACCATCTCCACCAGCGTGACCAGTACCTACACGCCCAACCTTGCGGCCTACTCGCTGGCGTCGGGCGACAACTACAGCGAGGCGGCCGCCCTGTCGGTCCTGCTCGCCGTCGTGACCTTTCTGCTGTCGTTCGCGTTTCTGCGCCTGACCTCCAGGAGGCAGGGATGAGCATCCTCACCCGCGTCGAAGGAGCCCACGCCACCACCAAGCGGGGCCGGGGCGCGCCCGGGCGGCTCTCCGTAGTGGCCGCGGTGGCCTTCATGGTCCTGGCCGCCTGCTACATGCTGCTGCCGGTCTACTGGCTGCTCGTCTCCTCGACCAAGAGCCAGGGCGACCTCGTCTCCACCCCGGGCTGCTGCCCGCCCACTGGCACCTCGGTGACAACCTCGCCGCGCTGTTCGCGCAGCAGGACGGCGTCTTCGCCCGCTGGCTGCTCAACAGCCTGCTCTACGCCGGAGCGGGCGCGGCGGTCGCCACCACGCTGGCCGCGGCTGCCGGGTACGCCCTGGCCAAGTACGAGTTCCGGGGGCGCGAGGCGGTGTTCTCCGTCGTTCTCGGCGGGGTCCTGGTGCCCGCGAGCGCCCTCGCCCTGCCGCTGTTCCTGCTGTTCGCCCAGGTGAACGCAACCAACACCTTCTGGTCGGTGTTCCTGCCCAGCATCGTCAGCCCCTTCGGTGTCTACCTCGCCCGGATCTTCGCCACGGCCTCGGTGCCGGACGAGGTGATCGAGGCGGCCCGCATGGACGGCGCCGGCGAACTGCGCATCTTCCGCACCATCGCCCTGCGCCTGATGTCCCCGGCACTGGTGACCGTCTTCCTGTTCCAGTTCGTCGTCATCTGGAACAACTTCCTGCTGCCCCTGGTCATGCTCCAGGACGACGATCTCTACCCCGTCACCCTCGGCCTGTTCACGTGGCAGTCGCAGACCAGCCGGCTGCCCCAGCTCCAGACCCTGACCATCGTGGGTGCCCTGATCTCGGTCGTACCCATCGTGCTCACCTTCCTGCTCCTGCAGCGCTACTGGCGGGCCGGACTCGCCGCAGGGGCGGTGAAGTCGTGACCCGCACCCCGGACCACCCGCCGAACGTCCACCCCCTGACCGCGCTCACCCGCGAGCTGGGCTCCATCGCCTACGGCGGGGACTACAACCCCGAACAGTGGCCGAGGCACGTATGGCAGGAGGACGTCCGCCTCATGCGGGAAGCGGGCGTCAACCTCGTCACCGTCGGCGTCTTCTCCTGGTCACGCATCCAGCCGCGCCCCGGCACCTACGACTTCGGTCTGCTGGACGAGGTGCTCGACCTGCTCCACGCCAACGGCATCGCCGTGGACCTCGCCACCGCGACCGCGGCGCCGCCCCCGTGGTTCACGCACCTGCACCCGGACGCCCGGCCGGTCACCGCCTCCGGCACCCGGCTCGCCCACGGCAGCCGGCAGGTCTTCTGCCCGAGCCACCCTGCCTACGCCGAGGCCGCCGACGCCCTCGTCACCGCGCTGGCCGAGCGGTACGCGAACCATCCCGCCGTCGTCCTGTGGCACGTGCACAACGAGTTCGGCAACCACAACGCCCTGTGCTACTGCGACACCAGCGCCGCCGCGTTCCGGCGGTGGCTGCGGGAGCGCTACACCACCCTGGACACCCTCAACGAGGTGTGGGGCACCGACTTCTGGGGCCAACGCTACGGCGACTGGGAGGAGATCGACCCGCCGCGGGACACGACCGCCTTCCGCAATCCGGGGCAGGACCTGGACTACCGCCGGTTCTCCTCGGACGCGCTCCTGGCACGCCACCGTGCAGAGGCCGCCCTGTTGCGGCGCCTCGCGCCCGGCATCCCGCTGACCACCAATCACCTGGGCACGCTGGAGAAGAAGGTGGACGCCCACTCCTTCGCCGCGGACTGCGACCTCGTCTCCCTGGACCACTATCTACCCGCGGCCGACCCGGACGGCCACATCGACCTGGCGCTGAACGCGGACCTCGCGCGGGGCATCGCCGGCGGACGCCCGTGGCTGCTCATGGAGCACTCCACCTCCGCCGTCAACTGGCAGTCCGTCAACGTGGCCAAGCAGCCCGGGGAGATGCGCCGCAACAGCCTCACGCACCTCGCCCGCGGCGCCGACGGCGTCATGTTCTTCCAGTGGCGGCAGTCCCGGGCGGGCGCCGAGAAGTGGCACTCCGCGATGCTGCCGCACGGCGGCACGGACACCCGGATCTGGAGAGAGGTGCGCGGCCTCGGCGCGGACCTGGCCGCCCTCGGCGAGGTGACGGGGACCCGGGTCGCGGCGGACGTCGCGCTGCTCTTCGACTGGCACAACTGGTGGGCGCTGGAAATGGACGCCCGCCCCTGCGGACCCATGCGCTACCTCGACACGGTCCGTGACTGGTACGAGGCCCTGTGGCGGCTGAACATCACCTGCGACGTGGTCGCGCCCGGTGCCGACCTCACGCCCTACAAGGCCGTCGTCGCGCCCAACCTCTATCTGCTGGCCGACGAGCACGCCGACGCCCTCACCGGGTACGTGCGCGACGGCGGGCACCTCGCGGTCGGCTGCTTCAGCGGAGTCGTCGACGCCCATGACCGAGTCCACCTCGGCGGCTACCCGGGCGCACTGCGAGAGGTACTCGGACTGCGGATCGACGAATACCTGCCGCTGCGCCCCGGTGACACCGTCTCCCTGAGCGACGGCTCGACGGCCGGGCAGTGGGCCGAACGCGTCGAACCGCGCGGCTGCGCACCGGTGCTGCGCTTCGCGAACGGCTCCGACGGCGGTCCGGCCGCAGGCGGCCCCGCGCTCACCCGGCACACCTACGGCGCGGGGACGAGCTGGTACGTGGCCACCCGGGCGTCAGGGGGGACGCTGCGGGAGCTCGTCCGGCGAATCGGCGAGGAGGCCGGACTGCGGCCCGTCGCCGACGTACCCGACGGGGTCGAGGCGGTCCGCCGGTGCGGCCCGGACGGCTCCTACCTCTTCCTCGTCAACCACGGCGGGGATCCCGTCAAGGTCCTGGTCGAGGGGACCGGTCTCCTCGACGCCGCCGGTGACGGCTCGTTCACGGAGATCCCCGCGGGAGGCGTGGCCGTCGTCCGCGAGGGTCCCGCCCAGCCGCGTTCCTGAACAGCGCGCCGACACCCACCGCACCCGGCGCGTCCCCCGTCCGTCACCGAGGAGTGTCCTCATGCCCGCCCCAGTGTCCTCACCAGCACTGCCCGCAAGCGTGGAGTTCGACGAACCCAGCGGCACGGTGGTGCTGCGCACCGACGCCTCCTGCTACGTCCTGCGGGTGGACCGCGCGCAGGGCACCGTGCGTCACGTCCACTGGGGGGTTCCCGTCCCGCCGGCCGACGCGGCGGCGCTGCCGGTGTGGGCCGGCCACGACAACAGTTTCGAGGGACGCCACGACGGAGTCGAGGAGTACCCCGTGGAAGGGGCGCCCGGTTCGGCGTCCCGGCCCTGGAAGTCCGGTTCGCCGACGGCAGCAGCCCCCTCGAACCCCGCGTCGAGGACGTCCGGATCGCCGACGGCAACCACCTGGTGGTCGCACTGCGGGACCGATCCCGGCCCCTGGCATGGGAGCTGCACTACCGGGTGCCGCCCGGCGGGGACGTGATCGAACGCTGGACGGAACTGACCCACACCGCCGAACCGGACGCGGAGCCGCTGCACCTGACGCGGTATTCCTCCGCCCACTGGCCGCTGCCTCAGCGGCCCGGCTGGCGGCTGTCCTGCGTCCACGGCGGATGGTCCGCCGAGAACCGTCTGGAGCGGACGACGCCGGCGGTCGGGGAGACCACGCTGACCAGTCGGCGCGGTCACACCGGCCACCACGCCAGCCCGTGGGTCGTGCTCGACGCCGGGCACGCCGACGAGGAACACGGCGAGGTGTGGGCCACGGCGCTCGCCACCAGCGGCAGTTGGCGACTGACGGTCCAGCGCACCGCGGCCCGCCGTGCCGGTGTCGTCGCCTCGGAGGGACACGAGGGCGTCGAGATCCCCTTGACACCCGGTCAGCGGTACGTCTCCCCCGTCAGCGTGGCGGTGTACGCCGCGGGCGGCTTCGGCGGCGTCAGCCGTGCCCTGCACACCTACGTACGGCGGCACGTCCTGCCGCACCCGGACGAGCTCCGGCCGGTGCTCTACAACTCGTGGGAGGCCACCTCCTTCGAGGTGGACGAGGACAACCAGCTCGCGCTGGCCCGCCGCGCCGCGTCCCTGGGCGCGGAGATGTTCGTGGTCGACGACGGCTGGTTCGGCGCCAGGGACGACGACCGCGCGGGACTCGGCGACTGGACCCCGCACCGGCGGCGGTTCCCCCGCGGACTGCGACCGCTGGCCGACGAGGTGCACCGGCTGGGCATGTCGTTCGGCGTGTGGGTGGAGCCGGAGATGGTCAACGCCGACAGCGACCTGTTCCGCGCCCACCCCGACTGGGTGCTGCACCTCCCCGACCGTGACGCCACCGAGCTGCGCAACCAGCTGGTGCTGGACTTCTCCCGGCCGGAGGTGACCGACTGGGCCTACGGGTGGCTGCACGCTCTGGTCGCCGACAACGGCGTGGACTTCCTCAAGTGGGACTTCAACCGCTCGTTCACGGAGGCGGGCGGCCACGGCGGCCGGCCCGCCCGGCAGGTGTACATCGAGCATGCCCGCGGTGTGTACCGGCTGCTCGACCGGCTGAGAGCCGCCTTCCCCGCGCTGCGCGTCGAGGCGTGCGCCGGCGGCGGCGGCCGGACGGACCTGGGCATGCTCCGCCGCACCGACCAGGTGTGGACCTCGGACAACACCGACGCGGTGGACCGGCTGACCATCCAGCACGGCTTCAGCCAGGTGTATCCGGCGGGAGTCATGTCCGCCTGGGTGACCGACAGCCCCAACCCGCTGACGGGGCGGTCGGTCCCGCTCGCCTTCCGCTTCCACTCGGCCATGGCGGGAGTCCTCGGCATCGGGGCGACCTGACCCGGTGGACGGCCGCGGAGCTCGAGGAGGCGGCCCGGCTGGTCCAGCGGTACAAGGACATCCGTCCGCTGGTGCAGCACGGCCGCCAGGACCGGCTGCTGGCTCCGGGCGAGGGGCGCTGACGGCCGTCCAGTACACCGACTCCGAGGCCGGCCGTGCCGCGGTGTTCGTCTGGCGGTGCAGCGCCTCCTTCGGGCCGGCCCACCCGCCGCTGCGGCTGCGCGGTCTGCACCCCGAGGCCCGGTACCGGGACGAGGACACCGGGGTCGAATGGTCCGGGGCCACACTGATCGGCTACGGCCTGCCGGTACCGGCCCTTCCGGACGGTGACTGCGCGAGCACCCTGGTGGTACTGCACCGGACGACGTAGAGGGCTTCGAGCCGTCCACCATGTCGCGCAGCCTGCCACGGAAACCCACAGCGCGGGGGCTTCATCCGGCCCCGCGTCGCGTCCGCGCGCATTGCGCCTGTCGATCCATCCATGCCGCTCGCAGCCTGCCGCACCGGACAGGCCGGGACCAGGAGGCAGGACCGAGGGCGAGGTCTCCTGGCGCGCCACCCTCCGCGTGACGCGCCTCGCCGAGGACTTCACCGTAGCCGTGTTCTTCTCGACGGCCCGGCCGCCGTGTGCATCACCGGACCGGCGCTCGCCGCCGGCGGCGGACTCCGGAGCACCGCTGCACGCCTGTCACGCCCGCCTGTGTGGCGGTGGTCCCGGCTGCGCACGAGACTGAGAGGTACCAGGTCCGGCAGGCGACGACGTGTGGCGAGACGGGGTGACGGTGACACATGGCGGGACACATGTCGGAGACGATGGGGGCGTGGGAGGTGGTGGAGCCGGGCCCCGTTGAGGCGGCGCCGCTGCGCTTCGTCGAGAAGCCCGTGCCGGTTCCGGGCCCCGACGAACTTCTTGTGCGTGTGCGCACCTGTGGCGTGTGCCGGACCGATCTCCACGTCGTCGAGGGCGATCTGCCGCTGCACCGGCACCATGTGACGCCAGGTCACGAGGTCGTCGGTCTGGTGACGGCCATGGGCGAGGCGGTCACCGGGTACGCGGCCGGGGACCGGGTCGGCGTCGCCTGGCTGCGGCGCACGGACGGTACGTGCGTGTACTGCTTGCGCGGGAACGAGAACCTCTGCCCGGACTCGCAGTACACCGGCTGGGACGCCGATGGCGGCTACGCCGAGTACACGACCGTTCCGGCGGCTTTCGCCTATCCGCTGCCCAGTGGCGTCGAGGACGTCGCACAGTCGCCGCTGCTGTGCGCGGGCATCATCGGCTATCGCGCACTGCGGCGGGCGTCGCTGCCCTCGGGCGGGCGACTCGGGCTGTACGGGTTCGGAGGCAGCGCCCACCTGTGCGCCCAGGTGGCGCTCGCGCAGGGCGCGACGGTGCACGTTCTCACACGTGGCGAGGCGTCACAGCGGCTCGCGCTCGAACTGGGCGCGGCGTCCGCCGGAGGCGCCTACGACATGCCGCCGGAACCGCTCGACAGCGCGATCCTCTTCGCACCGGCCGGCGAACTGGTCCCCGTCGCCCTGCGCGCCCTGGACCGCGGCGGAGTACTGGCGGTGGCGGGCATCCATCTGACCGACACCCCGCCGCTGGACTATCAACGAGAGCTCTTCTACGAGAAGGAGTTGCGCAGCGTCACGTCCAACACCCGTGACGACGGACGTGAATTCCTGGCGATGGCTGCGCGCCACGGGGTCCGTGCCACCACCCACCCGTATCCCCTGTCCCAGGCGCCGGACGCGTTGCGGGACTTGAAGGCGGGGCGGTTCGACGGGGCAGCCGTGCTGGTCAACGACATCTCGGGCCCGTCGTAGCCCTCCCCGAGGGCGTCTCCCGTGCTGCGACAGGGGTGGCTGGTGCTGTCCGAGGGGGCGGCGATCTTTCGTCACCAGCCGACGAATGCGCGGCCGTTAGCGACGCCGCTCCGAGGGAGAGCCGATCTCCGTCCTCGCGCGTGACCGACGAGAGCGCTGCGCTTTGGATGCACAACCCGCCACAACGGCACGGCGATTGGCGGGGCCCGATCGCGTGCTCCGAGTGACGCACGAGGTCTGGACACACTTCCGATGGCGTGCTGTCATGCTTCCGGCTACACGTTTCCAACGTTGTAAGTCACCGCTGGGCCCGGCAGGGACTCGACGCTCAGGCACCACCGGCCGGGCAGGCGGCAGCGACAGGCGCCCGCCCCGCCGTACTCGCTGAGACGCAGTGACAGGAGGATCTGTGAGACGACGTAAGCCATGGCACACCCTGGGTCCCGGTGGCCGTCGACGCCGCGTGCTGGCGTCGACGGCAGCGGCCATGGGACTCGTCGGCGCGCTGTTCGCGGGTCCCGCCGTGGCCAGTCCTGACCGTGACTCCGGTGCGGCCGCCCTGGGCTGGACGCCCAAGACGCCACCGCTCACGACTCCGTGGACGGACGAGGTCGGCCCGGACAACGCCCACCCGGAGTATCCGCGACCGCAGTTGACGCGTAAGCGCTGGCAGAACCTCAACGGTGTGTGGCAGTTCGCCGCCGCCCAGGCCGGTGACGCGCCCCCCTTCGGCAAGGACCTGGACGAGCGCATCCTCGTGCCGTACCCGGTGGAGTCAGCGCTGTCCGGCATCAAGCGCCACGAGGACCGGATGTGGTACCGCCGGACCTTCACCGTCCCGCGCGACTGGACAGCCGTGCCCGGCCGGCGACTCCTCATGAATTTCCAGGCCGTGGACTACGACGCCAAGGTCTGGGTCAACGGCCACCAGGTCGCTACTCACCGAGGCGGCTACGACGCGTTCTCCGCGGACGTCACCGACGCGCTGAAGGGCGCCGGCCCGCAGGAGGTCGTAGTCGGCGTCACCGACGAGACCGACAAGACCTGGCAGCCGGTCGGCAAGCAGCGCAACGTGGCCGACCGCGGCATCTTCTACACCTCCAACTCCGGCATCTGGCAGACCGTCTGGATCGAGCCGGTGTCCAGCGGGCACATCGACTCACTGCGCACCACGCCCGATCTGGACACCGGCACCGTGTCCGTCGCGCCGCGCCTCACCGGCGCGGACGGCATGACGGTGCAGGCGACGGCGTACGACGGCGACGAGGCCGTGGGCAGGGTCACGGGACCGGCGGGGTCGACGCTCGAGGTGCCGGTCCCACAGGCCAGGTTGTGGAGCCCCGACTCGCCGTTCCTGTACCACCTTCGGGTCCGGCTCCTGCGCGGCGGCAAGCCGGTCGACGAGGTGGGCTCCTACTTCGGGATGCGCGAGATCGGCACCGCCAAGGGCTCCGACGGCAGGATGCACATCACGCTCAACGGCAAGCAGACGTTCCTGCTGTCCACGCTCGACCAGGGTTTCTGGCCGGACGGCATCTACACCGCACCGACCGACGCGGGCCTGAAGTTCGACCTGGCCGAGCACAAGCGGCTCGGCTTCAACACCGTCCGCAAGCACATCAAGGTCGAGCCCGACCGCTGGTACTACTGGGCGGACAGACTCGGTCTGATGGTGTGGCAGGACATGCCGTCGATGAAGGTCGACTTCTCGAAGTCCCGGGCCGAGAACACCCCGCCCGAGGACGCCCGGCATGAGTTCGAGCGGCAACTGCACACCATGGTCGACCAGCACGCCGGCTGGACCTCGATCATCGGCTGGATACCGTTCAACGAGGGGTGGGGCGAATGGAGCCGTGAGGCCACCGGCCGGATCGCGGACGACGTGGCCAAGCAGGACCCGACCCGTCTGGTCAACGCCCACTCCGGCGTCAACTGCTGCAACTCGCTGGGCGATTCCGGCAAGGGCGACGTCGTCGACTTCCACCAGTACGTGGGGCCCGCGTCACCCGTACCGGAGGGACGGCGCGTGGCCATCGACGGTGAGCACGGCGGCTTCGGACTCGAGGTGCCCGGTCACATGTGGTTCGGCGACGGCGGCGCGTACGAGATGGAACCGGACGCGGCGACGCTGACCCGGCGCTACGTCGAGAACCAGCGCGACCTGCTCACCGCCGTCCGGCAGTGCGGCATCTCGGGCAGCGTCTACACCCAGATCACCGATGTCGAGTACGAGGTCAACGGCTTCTTCACCTACGACCGGCAGGTGAAGAAGATGGACTTCGACCAGGTGCGGGACATCAACGAGAAGGTGATCAAGGGCGCCGACGGTTCTGCCCCGCCGCCGCAGTTCCCGCCCGGGACACCCGGCCTGACCGGCAAGAGTGCCTGGCCCCTGGACGAAGGCAGCGGAACCGTCGCCAGGGACGCAGCCGGTGATCACGACCTGAGCCTGCGTCAGGGCGCCGCCTGGGGCACCGGCACATCCGGTGGGGACCTCCAGTTCGACGGGGTCGACGACCACGCCGAGACGGAGGGACCCGTCCTCGACACCTCCGGCAACTTCACGGTGTCGGCGTGGGTGAAGCTGGACCGTCTCGACGGCTGGCGCACCGCGGTCGGCCAGGACGGGGAGGCCCAGTCGGCCTTCTTCCTGCAGAAGACAGGCGACACCGACAAGTTCGCGTTCAGCACGAGTGGTGGGCGCGCCCTGTCGACGTTCACGCCGCAGACCGGCAAGTGGTACCACCTGGTGGGCGTGCGGAACGCCGAGACGGGCGAGCACTCGCTCTACGTCGACGGCGTGAAGCAGGGCTCGTTCAGTCAGTGCCTGAACCCGGCGTCCGACGGCCCGCTCTCGGTCGGCCGGGCCCGATTCAACAGCGGCAAGGTCGACTTCTGGCCGGGCGGTGTGGACCAGGTGCGTGTCTGGGACCGGGCGCTCAGCGGCGCCGAGATCTCCCAGCTGTACGCCTCGGGCAAGTAGCCGAGCGGAGCACCTCCACGAGGGCCGGGCGGCGCCGTGCCGCCCGGCCCTCCGGCACCGACACGTCATGCGGGAACGGCGCCTCACCTGCCGGAGCTGAGCCAGTGGTGCAGGGCTTCGTGCACGCTGTCGGGCAGTACGCTGAGCTCCTCGATGACTTCCCGGTCCCCGGCCAGGGAGCGATGCCGGCGGCGGTCAGCACCGCGTACAGGTTGAGGCGCCGCAGGTCTCGGGGATCGACGCGGCAGGCAATGCGGTCTGCGGGCTTGGGCGGCGCCAGCAGGAAGTGCTCCGCCGCGGCGTCGTCCCGCACTCGTTCGGTTGATGCGGTCGTGGTCTGCATGATCTCGCTCCGTTCTGCCTCTGCTTCGTTCGCACGCCTCGCGCCTCTGGCGCCGAGTGTGCTGTGCACTTGGTTCGCTACCAGTCCTGGCCTTCGTGCGCGGCCGCCGTCCATTGGCCCCGTGACAGTGATCGGCACCAAGGACAGTCCATTTCCGCCCAGCCGTCGCGGCGATCGCCATCGAGGCGACCGTCGTCCGCCGGCCGGCGACGGCTCCAGAGTGGATCGGTGACGAAGAGCCCGACCGTCGCCGAAAGAGCACGACTCAGGCGGTGCCAGCACTCTGGGAGGCGGCGCGGGCCCTTCACCTCGTCGGTCACCGACACCGCATCCCGGTGGCGGGCGTTGGCCAGTCGAGCGCTGTCACCGAAGGGCCACAGCGGCCGCACGCTGCCGCTCGCAGGCCGGGACGCGTCCATGGCGTTGTGCCGACACCGGGCGCGAAAGCGGAATCGCACACTGGCTCTCCCTGAAGGGCAGGGCGCAATCCTCCCGCGGCCACAGGCCGTGAGCAGGGTTGACGCGAAGGCGGTGAACGGCCGGCTGGCCGCACACCCCACCCTCCCCACCGGCACGCCGAGCACGCGCAGTACATGAGCGTTGTTACACATCGCCCATATTTCCGTGACTCTCGCCTTCATCCTCCATCAACACCCGAAATTCACCTTTTGACACCTCTCCAAGCCGCCCACCGCCCCGAACGCCGCTCCGCAGCCCCGCTCAGCCGCCCAGCCGACACCCGAAAGTGAGTGACGACTATCCGCACCCGACGACGGGCGACGGCAGCGGCGCGACAAGCTCTGCGACGGCCACCACGCTCCTTTCGCGACTCAGCGCGCCGACCTCTACCGATGGAAGTGGCGGGGGTGTCCTGGCCGTTGATCTTTTGGGGCTTTCGGCTGTGCCGATCCGCGCTGTCCGGCACTATGCCTGTTCGTGGGGCGATTGCCGTTAGGGGTGGGCAAGCCGGTCGAGCACCGAGTCTTACCCGGCGACGGGGCGAAGCCCGTGACGGCCAAGAAGCGCGCGTCACGGGTCCGGCTCGCCCCCGGTTCACTCCCGGCCTTCGGTAGCCACGCACCAAGGGGTGAGGGCGGATGACACGGGCGCAACCGGACACTCGTCGCGGGGTGTTCGAAGCAGGGGCACAGCCGCGACCGACCATCGTGATCCTCACGGCACTGCCCGTCGAGTACGAGGCGGTACGGGCCCACCTCATCGACGTCGAGACACTTGCGACGAGCGCGGCGCGGAAGCTCTCGCCGAGGTGGCCAAAGCCCCGCTACGCCTACTGATTCCCCGCCACAGAGAGTCGTCGGAACTGACTTTCGGGGCCGGGGCCGCCGATTATTGGCATGACTTGAAGCAATACGACTATCTGCTGACGGACCTCTCCCGGATCGTTTACGACCCGGATCTGCCCGGCACCGCGCGCGTGCACGCCGCAATGGCCATGGAGGCCGTGGAGCGCAAGCACGTGCACGACGGCAGCGGCCTGGACGCGCTCCGCGCGCTCAGTCTCGGTGCACCCGATCCGCGGGATCGGAAGATGGCCAAGTGGGCACTGGGTAACGCCCGTCGCGGCCGGCGGTGAGCGCCCTCACGCATCCTCCTCGGAGAAGAGAGTCGGCCCGCGGGTCAGGAACTCAGGGCCGCCTGCGCGTGAGGGCAGATCGTCAGCTGCCTGCCTGGTTGGATTCGCTGTCTTGGTCGGCCGCCGTCAGAGCTGTGTGCACGGTGGTGAGGATCTCCTCGGAGAGTGGGGAGCCCTTGGTGGCGCGGGCCAGGACGAGGGCGCCGACCATGGTGCACAGGCGGGTGATGCCCTCCGCGTTTCCGGCACCGTCGGTGTCCTCGGGTGTGAGGAACTCGGCGAAGTCGGCCACGCCCTCGGTATAGGTGCGGCGGGCCTCGTCATTGCCGGCGTTGCGTGCGATGTCGGTGGCGAGGGCGGCCGCGGGGCATCCTCCGGCGGCGTCGTCCCGGTGCTCCACGGAGAGATAGGTGTCGATGGCCGCCTTCCGGGCCGCCTCGCGCTGTCCGGTGTGCCGGGCGAGTCCGTCGAGGTGATGCCGGGCGAGTTCGGCGAAGGCGAAGGCGGTGGCCTCGTCGACAAGGGCCTCCTTCGAGGCGAACTGCTTGTAGAAGCCGCCGTGGGTCATCCCGGCCGCCTTCATCAGGTCGGCGACGCTGACCTGGGTGCCCTGTTCCCGCAACAGCCTGGAGGCGGTTTCCACGACCCGCCGGCGGTTCTCCTGCGCCTGTGCCTGAGATACGCGGCCCATCGGCCACCTCCTTTATGGATGTCGAGTGGCATCTATCGTAGACCTGTGTTTAGATTATTAACGTCATCTAAGTGAGACGGGCCGCTCAAGGCCGCACGGATCAGGAGAGCAGCATGGAGCTTAAGAACGCGGTCGCAGTGGTCACCGGCGCCAACCGAGGGCTCGGGCGGCACCTTGCCGGACAGCTCGTGGAGCGCGGGGCGAAGGTGTACGCGGCGGCCCGCCGCCCGGAGACCGTGGACCTGCCGGGCGTGACCCCGCTGGCTCTGGACGTGACGGACGCGTCGTCGATACGGGCCGCGGTCGATGTCGCCTCGGACGTTTCGCTACTGATCAACAACGCGGGCATCTCCACCGGCTCGTCGCTGATGACCGGCGACCTGGACGCCGTACGCCTGGAGATGGAGACCAACTTCTACGGCCCGCTCACCGCGACCCGGGCCTTCGCCCCGGTCATCGCCTCCAACGGCGGCGGCGCGATACTCAACGTCCTGTCCGTCCTGTCCTGGCTGCACCCCGCCCAGCTCGGCTCCTACGCCGCCTCCAAGGCCGCGGCCTGGGCCCTGACGGACGCGACCCGCGAGGAGCTGGCACCCCTGGGTATCACCGTCTCGGGGCTGTACGTCGGATTCATGGACACCGACATGGCCGCGAGCGCTCCCACCGATATGAAGTCGGACCCGGCCGACATCGCCGCCCAGGCCCTGTACGGAATCGAGACGGGGCTGCCCGAGATCCTCGCCGACGACACCACGAGGCAGGCCAAGCGGAGCCTCGCCGACGTACCGACCCTGGGGTGAGGCGGAGCCCCACCGCACCGGCAAGCTGACGGCAAGCAGCCGGGAACCAGACGCCGCGCAGACAGCCCGCCCGGCAAAGTCCGGGGACGGAGGCCGGGACGGCCTGGTATTCAGATCTCAGCGCACGCAGGGCGTCAACCGGGGAGGGGTTGCATGACGGGCAATGGCAAGCGGGGTTCGGCGGTCATCGATGAGCGCTCTTGGTACCTGGCGAACGAGCTGCTGGCTTTTCTGATCGAGATCGCCGCGCTGGGGCTGCTGTGCTGGTGGGGATTCACCGCGAGCGGCAGCGCGGCAGCCAACGTGCTTCTCGGTCTCGGCGCACCGGCCGTCGCCGCGGTGCTGTGGTGGCTGTTCGCCGCACCCCGGGCGCCCTTGCGTCCGCCGCTGCCCGGCGTCCTGATCGTGAAGGCGCTGGTGCTGGGCGGCGGCGCACTGGCGTTGTACGGGATCGGTCATCCGGTCGGGGCGCTGGTCATGGCGGTGGTGACGATCGTGAACATCACTGTGGCGGAGGTCTTCCGCCGACCCGCACCGGGGGGCGTGCAGCCTGTTCCCAAAGTGGCGCGCCCTGGCGGCTGAGGCAACGCATCCGCCGGCGAGCGGCGCTCGCCGGCGACGGTGTCCCCACCTGGTGAGGCCGTCGGGTGGAAGTCGCCGTGCCCAGACGCGGCCACTCTGTGATCGCCGTCGTCATGGGATCGCCATGACGACCATCAGTCGGCGCCAGGTCCATAGCCAAGGCTGTCGCGGGGGGGGTCCGCACGCTTCGTCACGATGGAGAGGTGAGGTCCAGAGGAGTCACACCGGGTGCTCCGGCACGGCTCTGCTGGGCAAGAACGTCAGCGAGAACGTCAGCGATGGTGGTCCGTTCCAGCTGAGCGCGCACCACGCCTTCCAAGCCCTCGTAGACGCGCTGTAGTGCGGGCTGGATTCCGAAGCCGACCGGGCAGGACTGGTTGGGAAGAGTGTGGTGCATTCCCAGTACGGGGCCTGCTTCGACGGCCTGGTACACATCGAAGAGGGTGATCTTCGCAGGATCACCGAGCAGTGACCAGCCGGCTCCGGGCCCCCGCCGGGACTCGACCAGTCCCGCCTTGCGCAGATCCCCAAGCATCGCCTGATGACGACCGGGTTGGTGTTGACGCTTTCGGCGATCTGGTGCGAGGTCACCACGTCCCGCCCCAGACGCCGGTTGAGCTCCATCCAGGCCAGTACGTGGGCCGCGACAGTCAGCCTGCTGTTAGCACTCATGCTCACCCCATCCTCGGTGCAACCGTACGAGTTTTCGTCGGCACGTCCCAAACAGGGGCCGGAGGTCGGCCCGGCGCCTGGGCCCACCAAGTCTCTCGACACCGCCAGGACCACTGCGCGCATGCCGCCTGCCCATGCGACTGCCAAGCGGCCAGCGGATACTTCTAGCAACGATCCCTGGAGGCCTTGATGGGGCAGCTCGAAGGAAGAACGGCTGTTGTCACCGGCGCGACCAGCGGCATCGGGCTCGCAACCGCCAAGCGTCTCGCCGAGGAGGGCGCCTACGTCTTCCTCACCGGTCGCCGAGAGTCCGGAGTCAACGACGCGGTGGCGGCCGTCGGCCCGGACAGTGCCACTGGTGTGCGCGGCGACATCGCGGTGATGGCCGACCTGGACCGGTTGTTCGAGACGGTCACGGACCACGGCAGGCGCATCGACATCCTCTTCGCGAATGCCGGCGGGGGCGAGTTCTGTCGTCTGGAAGACGTCACCGAGAAGCACTTCGACGACACCTTCGGGGCGAACGTCAAGGGGATGCTCTTCACCGTGCAGAAGGCTCTCCCGCTGCTGAACGACGGAGCCTCGGTCGTTCTCACCGGCTCGACGGCAGGCAGCGGCGGGGAAGAGGCGTTCGGGGTCTACAGCGCTTCAAAGGCGGCCGTTCGTTCCTTCGCGCGGACTTGGGCCAACGAACTCAAGGGGCGGGCGATCCGGGTGAACACCGTCAGCCCGGGGCCGATCGACACTCCCGGGATCAGCGGGCTGGCAGCCGATGACGAGCAGGCCCGTCAGCTGAAGAGGTCCCTGATCGAAACGGTGCCGCTCGGTCGCATGGGGCGGCCCGAGGAGGTCGCTGACGCCGTCGTCTTCCTCGCCTCGGATCACAGCAGTTTCATCACCGGGGTGGAGTTGTTCGTCGACGGAGGCCAGCAGCAGGTGTGACACCCGAGCGGTCACGGTTTCTGTGCGCTGCGCGGCCGACTGGCCGGGTTCACTCCTCGGGCTGGGGCCAGGCCTGGAGGGCGAGATCCACGATCTCGTGCAGCCGCTCGCGGCTGGCTCCGCCGGCGGCCTGGACGGCGATGCCCTGGTAGACGGTACTGAAGTACGCGGCGAGTCCGGCGGGGTCGCTGCCGGGTGGCAACTCACCGCAGGACTGGGCCAGCTCCAGCCGGTGGTGCAGCGCGACTTCGCCCGCTTTCCGACGCGCGGCCAGTTCCTCCTGAGCCGCCTGACTGGCAGGGGCGCAGGCCAGGCCGCCCTGGACGGTGATGCAGCCGCTCGGGTACCGGGGGTCGGTGGTGGCGTCTGCCGCACCGTGAAGCAGCTGCTCGACGACGGTGCGGGCGGTGGGCTGCGAGAAGGCTTCCTGGATGTAGTGGGCGGGCCCATCGGCGTAGCGGTCGAGCACCTTGCGGAACAGCTCCTGCTTGTTGCCGAAGGTGGCGTACAGGCTCGGTGGGTTGATCCCCATGGCGTGGGTGAGGTCCGAGATCGAGGTGCCCTCGAAGCCTTGGCGCCAGAAGACCTCCATCGCACGGTCGAGCGCCTGGTCGGCGTCAAAGGCGCGTGGCCGTCCTCCTGCCATGAGGGCCTCCTGGGTGCCTGTTCGTGGTCCGCGACACATCTGTAGCGGTCACTATGTTACCGCTTGACAGCCCTTCTCGGTCAACCCTAGTTTCTTAGCGGGCGATACATAACGCCCAGGGTCGCTCGGTCTGCGGGCCCGCACCGCCGGACACCGACCACACCACGTCCCGGCCGTCGGGCGACCCGGATCCACCGCCCACAAAGGGGCGAGCCCAGCCGGATCCCGACACCCGAGGAGCAGCCGGGGCGCTTGACACCCAGAGGGGCGGAGTTAGTTTCTTATCAGTCGCTACAAAACAGCGCCACAGTTCGGGAATTTGTCGTAACAGTTCTTGTTACAACACTGCGCCCCTCCTGGCGCCGCCCGGGCTCTCCGAGCCTGAGACGGATCGCCATCACCACAGCAGCATCAGAATTGATGGGAAAAAATCATGGGACAGCTTGACGGCAAGACGGCCATCGTCACCGGTGGCACCAGCGGCATCGGCCTGGCCACCGCGCAGCGGTTCGCCGCCGAGGGCGCGTACGTGTTCATCACCGGACGCCGCAAGGAAGCGCTCGACGCAGCGGTCGAGTCCATCGGTGCCGGCGTCACCGGCATTCAGAGCGACGTCTCCGACCTGGCCGGCCTCGACCGTCTCTACGCGGCAGTGGAGCAGCAGGGCCGCCGTATCGACGTGCTGTTCGCCAACGCCGGCGGCGGCGGCTTCTCCACGCTGGAGCAGGTCACCGAGCAGCACTTCGACGAGACCTTCGGCAACAACGTCAAGGGCATGCTCTTCACCGTCCAGAAGGCGCTGCCGCTGCTGAACGAGGGCGCCTCGGTGATCCTCACCGGCTCCACCGCGGCTTCCGTCGGCAACGAGGCCTTCGGCGTGTACGGCGCTTCCAAGGCCGCCGTGCGCTCCTTCGCCCGCACCTGGGCCAACGAGCTCAAGGGCCGCACGATCCGTGTCAACACCATCAGCCCCGGCCCCATCGACACCCCCGGCATCGACGGCCTGGCCCCCGACGCCGAGCAGGCCGCACAGCTCAAGGGCTTCCTGGCCAGCCAGGTGCCTCTCGCCCGCATGGGCCGCCCCGACGAGGTCGCCTCCGCGGCGGTCTTCCTCGCCTCGGACCAGAGCACCTTCATCACCGGCATCGAGCTCTTCGTCGACGGCGGCATCAACCAGATCTGATCCACCACCGGTCAGGCTGCCGGGCCTGAAGCGGCCGCCTTCCCGCCATCACCTACCGCCCGTGGTGACGGGAAGGCGTCCCCCTCTTCCACAGCCTCTTCAACAGCCGCCGGCCCGCCGCCCATGGCGCTCGCACCGCGGCGTCCGATTCCGCGCGGCGCGGCCGTGCGAGCACAAGCAGGGAAGACACGATGGCACTTGGACGAGTAGGCATCTGGAGCACCGAGCTACGCATGGCAGACCCGGGAGAGATCCGGGAAGCCGCAGCCGAACTCGACGAGCTGGGCTACGGCGCGCTGTGGATTCCCGGCCTGGGGGCGGGGACATCATCGGCGATTCCGAACGGCTCCTGAAGGCCACCCGCGCGACCAAGGTCGCGGTCGGGGTGCTGAGCATCTGGCGGCACGACGCTGCCGAGATGGCCGCCGGCCACACCAGGCTGCACCGCGACCACGACGGCCGTCTGCTCCTCGGCCTCGGGGTGAGTGACCCGGCCGCGGCGCACGCGGTCGGACGCCCCTACCGGCCGCTCGCGGACATGGGCGCCTACCTCGACCTGCTCGAACAGGCCCCCGATCCGGTACCGGCCGACCTGCGACTGATGGCCGCCCTGGGGCCGAAGATGGTCCAGCTGGCCGGGCAGCGCACCGCAGGCGTGCATCCGTTCATGATCACCCCTGAGCAGTCCGCGACAACCCGAGACCTGCTCGGTGCCGGCCCGCTCCTGGCCCCGTACCAGGCTGTCGTGCTGGAGACCGACCCCGACACGGCGCGCACCGCGGCACGCGGCTTCCTCGGCATGTTCCTCGGCATGGACCACTACGCCCGCAACATGCTCCGCCAGGGTTTCACGGAGGACGACCTGACCGGCGGCGGCAGCGACCGGCTCATCGACAGCGTCGTCGCCTGGGGCGACACCGATGCGATCAACAAGCGCATCCGCGCGCACCACCAGGCGGGTGCCGACCACGTCTGCCTGCACGTGGTCGGCGCCTCCTCCCCCGTGCCCCGGGCCGAGTGGCGCGAACTGGCCCACCTCATCCCCTGAACCCGTCCCTACGCTCCCGCGATGCGCAGATCCACTGCGCATCGCGACCCAGGGCGGCCCTCACTCGGCCGCCCTCACCCCTTCCTGCCTCAATCCGCAGCGCCGACAGGCGAGCCCGCCCTCCGGTCTCGGCGCCTGGGGCCGCGCACCGGTTGCGGCGTTCGACGCGCTCGCCCGCACCCTGCCTGCGAACACGCGAGAGGTGGTCGCACCAGGGCAAGGCGGCGCGCCCCATGAGCAGTGGCCGCGCAGTGTCTGCGCTTCGCGGGCCGGGCATCAGCGCGGTCCGACGCCGAGGCCTGATGGTGGTGGTCGGCCGCACTTGCCCGAGCGCGGCCGCGGGTCCGGCGAGCGGTCAGGACGGCTCCGGCGGTCAGAGCGGCGGCTGCCAGCAGTGTGGGACCGCTGAGCGTGATGGCACGCTGCAAGGAGGTGGCTGCCGCGTACCCGGCCATGGCTTCGGCACCGGCCCACAGGGGGCCGCCAGCAGGCTGTAGGGGCGATACGCCGGTAGGGCAGTCCGGTCGCGCCCGCCAGGTGCGGGGCCAGCGTGCGTACGACGGCGACGAATCGGGCGAGGAAGATGGCCCGGCCACCGCGTCGGGTCATCAGAGCCTCGGCTCGCTGCCAGGCGGCGGCCGGAATGCGGCGGCCCAGACGGCCGGTCCGCAGGCGGCTGCCGAGCAGGCGTCCGGTGCGGTGGCCGATGGCATCACCGGCGACGACCGCGCACGAGGCGACGGCGATGACCAAGTTCAGACTCAGACCACCGGCGCGAGCCAGCGCACCGGAGGCCAACAGCAAGGTCAACGTCGGGACGAAGGCGCCGATCAGCAGCACGGATTCGGCCAGCACCGCGGCCGCCACCAGGGCATAGGCGGCCGGAGGGGGAACCTGGCCGATCAGGCCGGGCAGCACATTCACCGGCTCGCTCCGGTCAAAGCGGTGAGGGGGGCCGCCGGCGAGGCTTGAGGTGCGGGACGGCGCAGGTGCCAGACCCGTGCCGGGGGCAGGTTGGCCCACACGGTCCAGCAGCCGGTCGCGTACGAGCGCTGGTAGTCCGCGAGCACCTCCTCGACGGCGTGGTGACGGCGGGCTTCGGCGCGGGTCGCGGTGACGGCGCGGGCGTAGCGGGTGCCCCGGTAGGCGAAGTAGGTGAGGGTGCCGCCGGGCTCCAGCAGATCCATGTACCGGTCCATGATCTTCGCGACCTGAGCGGGAGTGAAGTTGGTGAAGGGCAACCCGGAAACGATCACGTCGTAGCGGTGATCGGTGTCGAGTTCTTCCACGAGAGCGTGGTGCACGCGGACACGTTCGCTGACACCTGCCAGATGCGGAAGGGTGCGGACGAGTTCGTGCAGTTGGGCGGCGAACCGGGGGTTGGCCTCGACTATGTCCAGGCGGCTGCCGTGGGCGAGGCGGGGGATGAGGGTGCGGGTGACCGATCCGGTTCCGGCGCCGACCTCCAGGACGTTCGAAGGACCCGAACCGGGCTCATCGACGGGATCGGTGAGCAGACGGGCCAGTGCCTTGCCGCTGGGGGTGACGGCGCCGGTGGTGCGCAGATCGCGGGCTGCTTCGAGCAGGAACATCCAGCCCTCGGCATGGCGCTGCGCGAGGACCCGGTCGTGTGAGGTGGTCCAGTTGTCCATGGATTCGAAGCTAGGCACCAGGCCGCGCGAGCAGATCCGCCGTTGTGCCCCGGTGCACCCCTACGAAAGTAGGGGGCGGTGAGGGAAGAACGTCGGAGGAGGGCTTCCTGGCCTCGCCTTAGGCTCTTCCGCATGAGCGGGAAAGAGAGCTCCCGGTGGGCCGTGTACGGGCGCTACGGGCTGGTGCTGGTGTTGACCGCCGCCGCCGTGCAGAACGGTGCCGCTTCCTTCGGCGGCCAGTACCTGACGGTCCGTACCCTGGCGGCTGTGCTGTGCGGGGTGGCTCTGGTGGTACGCCGACTGCCCTGGTTCGTCGCTCCCCTGCTGACAACCACGGCGACGTGTCTGTGGGGGTGGCTGATGCTGCCGCTGCTGCTCATCGCGTTGTTCGATCTGGCCGCCCGCCGTCGTGTCGCCGTGGCCGCAGGCTGTTGCGCTGTCGCGCTGGCCGCAAGCACCGCGCTGCCGGCCACGGTCTCGCTGTGGCGGCCCCAGCAGTACGGGGCCAGCCTTTTCCTGCTCCTGGCCGTGGTCGGGGGCTGTGGATGGGCAACCGCCGTCGCCTGGTCCAGGCGCTGAACAGTCAGGTCGACCACCTGCGGACCGAGCGGGAGCTGCGCGAACAGGCGGCGCGGGCCGCGGAGCGTTCCCGCATCGCCGCCGAGATGCACGACGTGCTCGCCCACCGCCTCAGCCTCATCGCCCTGCACACCGGCGTCCTGGCAACCCGCGCCGACACAGTGCCCAGCCCGGTCGCCCAACGACTCACACTGCTGCGCGCCGCGTCCACCGAGGCCCTCGCCGACCTGCGAGACGTCCTGGGAGCCCTGCACGACGCCGGCCCTGCGACCGGGGACCAGGCGCCCGCCCCGGTACTGCGGGACGTACGCGAACTCGTCGAGCAGGCCCGTGAAGCCGGTCAGCAGGTCGACCTCCGCGTCGAAGGCATGCCCGAGCAGGCGCCGGCCGCGCACCGCCTGGCGCTCTACCGTCTTGTCCAGGAGGGCCTGACCAATTCCCGCAAGCACGCGGCCGACGCACCTGTCCGCATCCGCCTGGACTACGGACCACCCGCCACCGTCGTGGAGATCATCAACACTGCCGGCAGGACAACCGCGTACCCCGCCCCTTCGGGTTTCGGGCTGGTGGGCCTGGGCGAGCGCGTCCACGCCCTGGGCGGGCACCTGAGTGCCGGACCGCACGGCGCCGGCTCCTGGCGCCTGGCCGCTCGCATCACCCACCCCGCACACCACGAGCAGAACGGCTCCCGCACATGATCCGCGCCATGATCGTCGACGACGACGCCCTGGTCCGACTCGGCCTGGCCGACCTCCTCGACAGCGACGAGAACATCGACGTCGTCGCCCAGGCGACCGACGGTCTGCACGCCGTCGAACTGGCCACCGCGCACCGCGTCGACGTCGCCTTGGTCGACGTCCGCATGCCCCGTATGGACGGCATCACCGCCATCACCCGGCTGCGCGCCCTGCCCCACCCCCGAAAGTCATCACCCTGACCACGTTCGACCTGGACGAATACGTCTACAACTCCCTGGCCGCCGGCGCCGACGGCTTCCTCCTCAAGGACACCGACCCCGCCGAGATCCTGCGCGCCGTCCATCTCGTCGCCACGGGCTCCGCCATGCTCCACCCCACCGCCGCGCGCCGCCTCATCGACCGCTACCACCACGCCGGCCGACCCCAGGCCGCCGCGGCACGCGCCCGCCTCGAGCAACTCACCCCCCGCGAAAACGACGTCCTGACCCTGCTTGCTCAAGGGGACACCAACGCCGACATCGCCGCCGCCCTGGGTATGCGCGAAAGCACCGTCAAAGCCCACGTCAGCCGCATCCTAACGGCACTGGACGTCAGCAACCGCGTACAGGCCGCGCTACTCGCCCGGGACGCCAACCCCACCTGATTCCCCGCTCTTTGTGCGCCTCTCGCAGGCGAGGAGACCGCGCTCGGGCGCGACGGCGGTGAGGGCTTGAGCGGTCAGCTCGATGGACGAACGCGAACAGGGTTGGCCGGTCAAGATTCCCCTGGCGTCCTTGGGCTGCTCCGAGGCTAAGTACGGACGTCGCGGATACTGAGGTCAGCCAGGGTGGCACGGTGGCTCGTTGGAGGCGTTTGAGGTCTGCTGCGGTCACCGTGTTTGCCCTACCGCGCTGCCGTCCGGCGGCCGTTCCCCGAAGGCTGCGGTGCGGTCCGAGTCCCTTAGCATGATCCGGTTCAGACCTGAGGGGGGTTCTTGTGCGTACGATACCGACCACCGTGACGGCGGCCCTGGCTTGCCTGGTCATGGGGGTCGCCGTGACTGGCTGCGCAGACGACAGCGCGGCGGAGCCGGTCTCCGCCGATCAGATGCTTGACGACGCGAATGCCACGATGCGCGCTCTGACGTCAGTGTCGATCGACGCGGTCACCAAGGTGACCGGGGGTGATGACCGCTCCAGCCGCCTGACGACCGACCTCAAGGGCAAGTGCTCCTTCAAGTCGACCTCGTCCACAGGTGCCAGCCTCGAACAGATACGGATCGACGGGATGGACTACGTCCGCCCGAATCGGACCTACCTCGAGGAGTCGGGCCGGCACATGGTCGGCGCGGACAAGCAGGATCGGTGGGTCAAAACCCCTGCCGGTAAGTCGCAGCCGGGAGACGGACTCTCCCAGTGCACGCACAAGTTCACCTCTTTCGGTCGGGTGGAAAAGGGCGAACCGACCAGGGTCAACGGCGCCCCGGCGATCCGGTTGAAGGTAACCGACGGGAAGGAAGGCTCCTTCACCTTCTACGTCGCTACCAAGGGCAAGCCGTACATCTTCAAGGTCGTCTACAAGGACGACGAATTCGACACCACCACGTCGTTCAGTGCCTTCGATGAGCCATTGGACGTGCAGCCCCCGGACGAAGCCAAGGTGTTGGACATGAGCGGCACCGGCTGATGGCGAGCTGCTGGTAAAGGCCACGGCCGGTCCCACAGGGACGCGCACGGGCGTACGTGATCTGTGCAGGGTGGGAAGCAAAGCGGCAGTGGGCGGGTCCCGCTCTCGCGCACGCGGTCGCGTAGGGGCCACTCATCTGCACTACGTCTTTTCGATCGCCGATGAGTTGCGGTCTGCCGGACGGTCCAAGTCGGTACACCTAACGCAGGGAGAATCCGGTGGGCAACACGCACCTGCATCCGATGACTCACATCGCCCGTCGCATGTTCGAGCTCCTGGAGCCGATCTGCCTGGTCACCTACTTGGCCGACGAGTGCAACGAGGAACTGGCCGCACTCGGCCACCGCACCTACTGGGACGGCTACTTCGGCAGCCGGGCCGCACCGCTGGGACGGGTGCCGGCCCAAGTCGTGCACGCAGCCTTCTACAACTTCGCCGACGGCGAAGCCGCACGGCACATCCCCAGCGCCTGGGAGACGATCCCGCCCGAGGCCTCCATCGCCGCTCGGGAGCGGGGCAGCGCGGCCTCCCTACGGCGTATCCTCGGCGACGAGCTGGCCGACTCCCCGGGCCTGGTGCGCGCCGCGGACCTCATCACCAAGGCCGCGACAAGCGCCCCCACCGGGGGCCGGGTGATGTACGCCGGTATGCGCACCCTCGAGGTACCCGGCGACCCTGTCGCCCGGCTGTGGCATTCCGCGACCATGCTGCGCGAGCACCGTGGCGACGGGCACATCGCCGCTCTCGTCGGCGCGCGTATCGGGGGAACGGAGGCCCACGTGCTCTCCGCGCTGGAACAGGGCATCCACCCGCCAGAGTCGTTCGGGCGCATCCACCACCTGCCGAAAGAGCGCCTGGCAGCGGTCATGGACGGCATGCGCGAACGCGGACTCATCGACGCCGAGGGCCACTTCACCGACGCCGGCCGCGCGACCAAACAACACATCGAGACCCTGACCGACGAACTCGCCACCGCACCCTACGAGGCCCTGCCCCCGCCGAGCTCGACGAACTGATCACCGTGCTCGAATCCATCACCGCGACCATGCGGGCCGCAGGCTCGCAATGACGCGCAGAAACCGCTGCGGCTCGCCGGATGCTCCGCCGCAGCTGAGCCCGGCGGTTTCCTGGGGCTGGCCCGGCGCGACACCGACTTCACCATCCGGTGCACCGGGCGGGGCCCATCCGACGGCCTCCTGTGCGCGGCACGGCACTCGGGTGCTCTCCGAGGCGATCGATTCCATGGGGTGCCTGCGGAGGGTGTGAGGTGGGCGGCGGCCGAAGCCACCGCGAGTCGGTCAGGCGGCGGGCTGCCGGCCCTGGTTGTCGAGGTGGCAGCGGACAGTCAGGCGTCAGGGTCGACTTCGGGGTGCGTGAACCGCACGGGCTTGCCCAGCGACCGGGCGTAGGAGACTTCGGCTCGGGTGCTGTCTCCGATGTAGTCGCCGACTACGAGCACCTCGTCAGCGAGCCGGATCTTCGCCCGGTGCAGATCGTCGAGTCGAACCTTCAGCGCCTCGGCCTCGGCAGGGTCGGACCAAAGTTCGTGCGGCGACTTCATGTCACAGCCGGGTTTGACGACGATCTTCCCGGCTTTGGTCTCCCGCAGATCGGCCTCGTTCATCTCGGTCATGAAGCGGGTGGAGCCGCAGATCACGACGATACGCGGGAGGCTCAACAGCTTCTTCGCGTCGGCGAGCTTCTCCTCGGGGGTGAGCAGATGCGGGTATGACACTGGTTCCTCCTGGTGGTGCGGTCCAAGGGGGCCTGCGGAGACGAGGGAAAGGGCGTCCAAGATCGTCCTGTGACGAACTACGTGGACACCCTCGCGACAGCACTCTAGGCTCGGCCGGCGCAGGCCGTGATGTGTCGGGATCAAGCGATACGGTCCCCGCCGGCGGTGCCGCTGGTGTCCGCCCAATGCGGCCGTCGTCCGGATGCGGCTTGCGGGCGGACCGGTGCACCGATCGCGATGACGATCCAGGTGGCCCCGGCGCAGAGGAGACCCGGCAGACCCAGCATCATGCGCTGCTCGTCCTCGACTTCGAACTCGTACCGACTCCGCGAGATCTCCACCTTGACGCGAGGCGAGGCCGTCATGTCGGTGGCGAAGTACCGGTCGCCCACGACTCGCGGTGTCTCCAAGGCCCCTCCGCCATCCAGTACGTTCACAGCGAGCAGCGCCACGCCGGAGGTGATCAGCAAACCGAGCATCACCCGCACCTGTCCAGGCAGGCCTCGTCCAAGGATCCACTTCGGGGGACTGCTGGCCTCGGACTGGATCACGGGCACCGCGGCACACAGACAGATCACGAAGGCCAATGCCATCACCGCCATCGCCCAGCCTGTGCCGTCGACCGGAGAGGGCCCCGGCAGCCAGGTGAACGCAACGAACGACAGCAGGGCGACGCTCATCGAGAACAGGATCCCGCTCCGCACGGTGACAGTTCTTCGCACGGCCGGAGCTTCGCACATGCGCCATATCAAGTCACTGCCGGATTCCGGCAGCGTACGCCGCTCCACGGTGCGGGATTTGCACCTCAGAAGCGCTCCCGAACACACCGAAACACGACAGGGTTCTCGACTCCCTTCTCGTCTCCCCTCGGCCGACGCGCTCTCCCGGTCTGTTGTCCCGTGCGCCAGACGCAGTACAAGTGCGAAGTCATCGAGGAGGGCGCCGGGCCTCAGGACATGCTGCCCGGGCACACCGTCCCCGGGGCCGGGGTGCGGCCCGTGCGGAGGTAGTGGTCGACCGTCTTCGTGACACAGCGGTTCTGCGGGTATGTGCCGTGGCCCTCCTCCTCGGCCGTCAGGAGCACGCCTACACCGTCGCCGAGGGCCCGGGCCATGTGGCGGGCGCCGGGGTATGGGGTGGTCGGGTCGCCGGTACCGCCGACCACCAGGACGGGCGCCGCGCCGTCGGCGTTCACCTGGAGCGTGGCGCGCTCGCCGTCGAACGGCCAGTCGTAACAGAGGTAGACGCCGGTGGACCAGGCTGCGCCGAAGACGGGCGAGGCGGCTTTGACGCGGGCCTTGTCCCGGTCGAGGCGCTCGAAGCCGGGGCGCAGGCTGGAATCCGCGCAGGTGATCGCGGTGAGGGCGACGCGGCTGTTGTCGCGCGAGGTCGCCGCGCGGTCGGCGGAGCCGATGTCGTCAGCGCCCTTGCTCAGCGGACGGCCGTCGTTGTGGTCGATCAGCGCGGTGAGGGCCCTGGCGAGCGGCGCCCAGCCGTCCGTGCCGCGGTCGAGATGGTCGCCGATGTCGTAGGCGAGGTCGTCTGCGTCGAGTTTCCTCCCGCCGCCGGCCGGGGCGGGCTTCTTCTTCAGGCGGTCGGCCAGGCGCGCGATGCGCCGCGCGGCCTCCTCGGGCCCGTCGCCGGTCGGGCAAGGGCGAATATGGGCCGCGCAGTGCACAGCGAACCGGTCGAACGCCGCCTGGACCGCCTTGACCTGCGACACCTGCTCCTCGTCGAGGTCCTCGGTCGGATCGACGGACGCTTCGAGGACGAGCCGTCCGACGTGCGACGGGTACAGGTGGGCGTAGACCGCGCCGAGCGCCGTTCCGTACGAGACACCGAAGTAGTGCAGCCGCTGGTCGCCGAGCAGGTAGCGCAGCAGGTCGAGGTCGCGCGCGGTGTGCGAGGTGCCGATGTACCGGAGGAGCGCCCCGGAGTGCTCGACGCAGGCGTCGGTTCCGTCGTAGCCGGTGTCGTCCGCGGTCTTCCCGCAGCGCACGGGGATGGTCGCGCCGACGCCGCGCGGGTCGAAGGAGACCAGGTCGTAGCGGTCGAGGAGTGGCCCGTACTGGTTGAGGCGTTCGGGTAGGCCACTCACGCCTGACACCCCGGGCCCGCCGAAGTTGAGGACGAGCGATCCGATGCGCCGGGCGTTCGGGCCGGTGGCCTTGCGGCGGATCAGGGCGACGTCGATCGTTCTGCCGTCCGGTTTCCGGTAGTCGAGAGGGGCTTTCATGACGGCGCAGTCGTAGCCCGTGCGCGCGGTGGACGGCGAGGTGCAGCGGGACCAGTGGAGGTGCTGGCCGGTGGTGAGCGTGGTGGGCAGACCGGGAGGCGGGTTGTTCGCGGTGAACTCCTTACGCGGCTCCGCATTCCGGCCGCGAGCGTCGTGCTGGAGCCAGGCGCCGACGGCCCCGATCACGGCGAGGAGGACCCCGGCGATGATGCACGCACCGGCCGAGAGGCCCGGTCGGCGGCTTTGTATTGGACGTCCGTCATTCATCGAAACCCCGCGCTCCCGCCCCTGGACGCCCACCGGTTGCCTGCATGCCGGTACACATGATCGTCCGATGCTCGAATGAGTGCAGGTTACAAGCCGTCTCCGACAGCTCGGCTGGCGAGAGTGCCAGAAACGCGTCCCACTGTCCCCGAGCGGTTCGCCTACGACGCTGAGACCCGGGGGAAAGCTGCCTTGCGATCTCTGACGCCACAACCCTGCGCCTCTGATCTCCGACCGGCTCGAATCACCGCTCCGCCCGAACGGTCGTCACCGCAAGCACCGGATCGAGGGGCTCCACCAGTTCCTCGGTGGCGACGGCCACGAGACGCACGGGCGCATCACCTTCTACCAAGGCGCTCACGTACTCGATGGCCTCCGCAGGCGATAGCACAGGCACTCTCTGACGCAGTGTCCGCACAGCATGCATGCGTCCGCGCGTCGCGGCGACTCCGCGGAGCGCATCGTGCAGATCGTCCACTGCGGTACGCACCTGCAGCCCACGTATCCGGGTCCGGTAGTCGGCCTCCCATTCCCCGGTCGTCGCGGAGATCACACCGATCTGGTGAAGCCCTCCGTCAACGCGGTCGACCAGGTAGGGCCCATTGCCGACCAGCATGTGACCCGGGTTCCGAGTGCGGACGAACTCCTCGGACTGCCAGGAGACGATCCACACCAGTTCGTGCTCCTGAACACGGACTACAGCCATCCGCGTCGCATCCTCACTGACAGCCCGCCACTCCTGGTAGTCGCGCTCGAGCTGTTCCTCCACAGCTCGGACAGCGACGCTTCGCTCGATCACACGTGCAGCATCTCGTAACGGCCCCGGTGCCGACCAGTGAATTCGTACGGTCCGGCGCCCCGTGCGTCTCGCGACCGAAAGGTTCTGAGGGACCTCTGCGCCGAGGTGTCGCCGGGTGACGATACGGATCCGGATAAGTGACCGGGATAAGTCATCGAGCCTGATCGCGTGGTGGTCCTTGGTCACCTCGCCGGCTCTGGTCCGCGCACCTTCGGGGGCGGCATGATCGATATTGGCACCTTCTCCTACCGCCTCGTACAAACCTGAATGCAATGGGTCAGGTCAGCGGCCGGCCCATCACCTCAACCGGGCCTAACTCAGCGCGAAAGAGGCCCGCCGCCGCCACATAGTCCCGTCATGGATCAGCATGTCGACCGAGGAGACCTGCGTGACGATGGGAAGGTTGGTGACCAGGTCGGCCTCTATCTCCTCCAGGACAACCTCGTCCTGGCCTTGCGCGATGGTCAGGTGCGGGATGACATCGTCGAATTGCCCACCGAAGGGCGGGTTTTCCGGCCACCGTTCGACGATCGCCTCGGTGAGCCGCCTGAAGTGGGTATCCGTCTCGGGCGCGAGATACAGCACTCCGGGGAACCGGCCGCAGTGGTCAAAACGGGCCTCGAATGACTGATGCCGCCCGAGCAGCTCACTGACCGCGGCGCAGACACCCTGGTCGATCCGGCTCGCATCGAGAAACGGGTAGAGCACGGTGACGTGAGCCGGGACGCCGGCGCGGGATGAGGGGTCAAGCCGGTCACGCCATGCCCACACTGCAGGCTCCGCCTCCGGGATCCTCACGATGAGTCCGGACTGCCCTGCCTGGAACCCCTGCGTGTCCTTGTCCTCCATCGTGTCTGTCTATCAGCGGGATCCGGTCGGCGGCGAGTCGGATATGGCCGCCATGCCAGGGCGGGCCGCAGCAGGCGTCTGTGCGGCGCAGCAAGCGGCGTTGTCAGTGGGTTCTGTCAAGGTGTGCTTCGTGGAGGAGCTGGTGGAGCGTGTCGACTGTCAAGATCGTGTCCTGGGGGTGGTCACCCGTCGGCAGGCCATCCGGGAGGGCTGGCTGCATCGAATCGCCTCGTCGGTGTGTCGTGACGAGCGTGGCCGGGTCCTTGTCCACCGGCGGTCGGAGCATCTGTCGCGCTTCCCCGGCCTCTATGAGGTCGTGATCGGTGGCGCCGTAGGTCTCGGCGAGTCCTATGAACAGGCTGCCGGGCGGGAGCTGGCCGAAGAGCTGGGTGTTCGTGGTCTGCCGCGCTTGCTGTTCACGTTCATCAACCGCAGCGGCTTGAGTCCTCACTGGCTCGGCGTGCATGAAGTCGTGATTCCGAACGCTCTGACCCCTGGTCCCGACGAGGTCGCCTGGCATGGCTGGCTGACCGAGTCGGAGCTTCACTCAGCCCTGGCGGAGTGGCGCTTCACTCCCGACAGCCACGAAGCCTTCAGCCGCTATCTTGCTTTCCAGACCGCGCAGTTCTGATTCTCGGCCTCTTCTGTCGATCGGGCCCGAGAGCCAGGTCACTATTGTTCGGCGAGGGCGGGGGCGAGGGCGCGGGTGGTCGGGAGGCGGGTCATATCCGCGGCTCGGTCGCCCGTCCTTGAAGCAGGTCAGGGCTGCTCACAGCAGCAGCGAGCATCGGGGCGGGCAACGTCAGGTCGTGGGCGCGGCATCAAGGGTTCGGAAGGCTGCCAAGTGGCCCTTTTCTGAGAGCACTTACGACGTTCCTCTACACGAAGGTACAACCCTTCGGCCCCATGATCCGTCTCCTGTTCGCACACCCCATGCACCACCGGCAACGCACCCCGCGTGGGCTTAGATCTCCGCAGCCTGAGCCCACCGGATCCGTGACTCCCAAGGAGCCCCGACACCCATGCCCGTCCGCACAACGGCCACGCTCGCCACCATTCTGGTAGCGGGTCTCATCCCCCTCTCTCTGCCCGTCGCGGCAGCGAGCGCCGCGCCCGCGAAGTACGGCGACGACTTCAACGGCGACGGCTACCGCGACTACGCATACTCGAGCTTCAGCGCCAGAGGAGGCGGTGGCGTCGCTGTGGTCTTCGGAACCGCGACCGGGCCCGGCCCCACAAAGCAGCGCATTACCCAGTCGAGCCCCGGCGTGCCCGGCTCCGACGAGGCCGACGACATGTTCGGCGAGGTACGGGCCGCCGCGGACTTCGACGGCGACGGGTACGGCGACCTTGCGGTGGCAGCGACCGGCGAGAACAGCTCTCAGGGTGCCGTGACGATTCTGTGGGGTTCCGCCTCTGGCCTGTCCACGGGCACGGCCCTCCCGAACAAGAACCCGGGCCGGAACAACTACATGGGCGAGGATCTGGCGACCGGCGACTTCAACGGGGACGGCAAGCAGGACCTGGCCGTCATCAACGAAGCCATGACCTACGTCTACCGGGGCCCGATCAAACGCTCCGGCACCACCGGCACGGTGACCAAGCTGGACAAGACGACGTCGTTCTACGCCTCGGCCCTGATCTCCGGCAAGGTCAACGGCGACAAGAAGACCGACCTCGCGATCATCGGTGACGTAGTGAGCCCCGAATACATCGCCTCCGACGTCTGGTTCATCAAGGGTGGCGCGAGCTCGCTCACCCCGGGCAACAGCCTCCGCCTGGAGTCGCAGTCCGGCAACGGGGGCAGCTCAGAGCGCGGCGGCGACGGGGTCATCGCCGACTTCGACAAGGACGGCTACGGCGACATCGCCGTCGGAACATCCCTCTACTCGAAGCACAAGGGCCGGGTCAGCGTCTGGTACGGCTCGGCCGGCGGCCCGTCCCGAAGCACCCGCCTCACCCAGTCGACCAGCGGCGTCGCCGGATCCCCGGAAAATTACGACGGCTTCGGCTCATCCGTATCGGCGGGCGACGTCAACGGCGACGGCTATGCGGACCTCGCAGTTGGCGTGCCGGGCGAGGAGATCGACGGCAAGGACTACGCGGGCGGCGTGCATGTCTTCAAGGGACGGGCGGGCGGCCTGTCCGGTGCCGGTTCGCAGTGGTTCGCCCGCAACACCCCCGGCGTACCGGGTCCGTTGACAACCGATGACCAGTTCGGCGGCCTGGTAAGGCTGCGCGACACGGACGGCGACGGAACGGCTGACCTGTACGTGAGCGCTACCGATTCTCTGCGGCTGCCCGGGTCAGCCAGCGGTATCACCACGGTGGGCGCGACGGAATACAGCGCGGCGCCCATCGACAGCTTCCTGGACTGACCCCCGGAGACAAGTAGGGGCCCGTTTTGAACCCCCTCGTCCGCAGGAAGCGGGCGCAGCACCGGTCGGTGCGCGCGAAGCGTGCGTGCCGGCCGCTGGAGGACAGGTAGGGGCCGACGCCCCTTCCCTTCAATGCTGCGCACACAGGATGGACGAGTGGGGACAGCGGCGGCACCACCGATGCCCCGGGCCGACCGTCTTGGGTCCCGATGCTCCGGTGCGCCGCACGGGTGCCCGGGAGACTTCTACGCCTCCGCATACGCTGTGTGAGAGACGTCAGCGACGGTCCCGTCTCATACAGGGTGACGCTGTGCCTCAGAGTCCTGATCAGCTGTCTCTGCCGCCCCACCATCGACTTGGCAGTCGGCGACTTCCACCACGCGTGCGGTGCGCCGGCGCCTTCCGACCGGGCACCGCTGACGAGGAGGTGCCCGGTCGCCCCGTTCGCAGGTGCGGTCGGCGCCCGTGTCAGTGTCCGCCGGACTCCTCGGGGCGCGCGTGGCGCGGCAGGAGAAAGGAGAGGAGGAAGGTCAGCGCGAGCATGCCGTCGACGATCCACAGCACCGTCTTCATGACCGATCCGAAACCGCCCTTGAAGGCCGAGGTCGCGGTGGCTTGCAGGGCCGCGGGTATCCGGGTGCCGGCCTCGGGCGAGGTCACCGCGGACCGTGTGTCCTTCTCCAGGCGCGCGCAGGACGCCGGGGTGGCGGCGGGGTCCTTGGCCACTGCGCGGTCCGAGGCACACTCGCGCAGGTCCGCCACGACACGATCCCGTGCGGCGGGCGCGACGTGGGCGGCGGCCAGCTGCCCACGCAGACCGTCCGAGCGGTGGTCGACGGCGGTGGCGATCCCGCCACCCAGCAGACCGAAGAACACGGTGCCGAGGATGGCCACGCCGAAGGCGCCTCCGAGCTGCTGCATCGCGGTCATCGTGCCGGACGCCGAACCCGTCTCGTGCTGCTCGACACTGGCCAGCACGATGTCGAAGAACGGAGCCATGAGCAGGCCCATGCCGATGCCGGTGACGAGCAGGGACGGCAGCAGCTGCCAGGGTCCGACGCCGCTGCCCACCATGTCGAGGGTCAGCCACACACCGAATACGCCGACCGCCATGACGATGGTGCCCGCCTGGAGTACGGCACGTCCGAACCGTGCGACACCCTGCGCGATCCCGAACCCGACGATCATGCCGCCGGACCAGGGCACCATGACCAGACCCGCCTTGAGCGGCGAATAGCCGAGACCTATCTGGGTGTAGAGATTGAAGACCAGCATGAAGCCCTGCATGGTCGAGAAGAAGACCAGTCCGAGGACCATGCCGCCGCTGAACCCGCGCTTGCGGAAGAGGCTCGGGACGACCAGCGGGTCAAGACCGGCGCTGCTGCGGCGCGACTCGTAACCGGCGAAGACCGCGAAGACGACGACGGAGGCGCCCATCATCACGAACGTCCACACGGGCCAGTCGTACTCGCGGCCCTGGACCAGCGGGAAGATGATGAGCAGCGCAGCCAGCGAGACCAGGAGCATGCCGGGGATGTCGAGGCGGGGCTTGCTCTCGGAGCGGCCCCGGGGCAGGTAGCGCACCGCACCGAGGAAGGCCGCGGCGCCCAGCGGCAGGTTGATCAGGAAGATCATCCGCCAGCCGGTGCCGAAGTAGTCGGCGTCCACGAGCCAGCCCGCCAGGATGGGCCCGCACACCGCGGACAGCCCCATGATCGGACCGAACATCCCGAAGGCCTTCTGCGACTCCTTGGGCGGGAACATCTCCTTGATCATGCCGAGACCCTGGGGCAGCATCACCGCGCCGAACAGGCCCTGCACGACGCGGGCGCCTATCAGCATCTCGGGTGACACGGACACCGCGCACAGCAGCGAGCCCACGGTGAAGCCGGCGGCGCCCACCAGGAACATCGTGCGCCGTCCATGTATGTCCCCGAGCCGGCCACCGGTGACGAGCCCGACGGCCATCGACAGCGTGTAGGCGGCGGCGAGCCACTGCAGGGTGGAGGCCCCGCCGCCGAGGTCGGCCCGCATGGAGGGCCCAGCGATGTTCGTGACGACGGCGTCGAGGAGGTCCATTACCTCCGCCGCGAGGATCACGAAGAGCGCAGCCCAGCGCCACCGGTAGGGCGCGGGCGAGTCGGTGGGCGTCTCCGTGGACGCGACACCGGTGCTGGACATCGGAACTCCTCGCATTGGAGTGCGCACCGCGGAGACAGTCCGCGAGGCGCGCGGGAATGGATGGACGGACATAATGAACGGTGTTCACCGTAGCAGAACAGTGCTCATTGAGAGAACGCTGTTCATCAAGATATAGCGCAATCTACCCATGCCGCACAAGATATATCGCGTCTCGGGCTGATGAGCGCCTGGAGAACGCCACTCACCGGCGGAGAACACTGTTCTCTCAAGGCCTAGACTGAGCGCATGACAGACGCGGCAGCCGACAGCCCAGCAACCCCACCGCCGTCTCCGTGGGAGCGGGAGCGTCCCGCCCGTCCCCAAGCCGCGCCCGCGCGCACACCGCTGTCCCGCGACCGCGTCGTCGAGGCCGCCTTCACCGTGCTTGACCGGCAGGGACTCGACGGGCTGTCGATGCGTCAGGTGGCCGCCGAACTGGGCGTGACCGTCTCCGCCCTCTACGCTCACGTCAACTCCAAGGACGACCTCCTGGAGCTGATGTACACACGTCTTTTCGACGGCTTCGAGATGCCCGCGGCAGATCCGGACCGGTGGCAGGAGCAGCTGCTGGACTACGCGCGGGCCGGCAGACAGCGCCTGCTGTCCCATCGCGACATGGCCCGCATCTCCATGGCCCACGTCCCCTTCACCGCCGAACTGCTGCCACACGTCGAGGGGTTGCTCGCCATATTCCGCACGGCGGGCCTGCCCGACCGTATCGCGGCGGAGGCGGGTGACCTGATCTCCACGTACATCGACGGGTTCGTCCTGGAGGAGGGCATGTGGCAGGACCGCGCCGCTCAGCAGGGCGGCGACGCCTCATCCCTGGCCCGCCCCGACTGGCGCGAGATGGCCGACGAGATGCAGAACTACTTTGCGACCCTGCCCGAGGCCGACTTCCCGCACCTGCGCGCTCTGTCCGGACTCATGGTGACGGACTCCTCCGACGAGCGCTTCGACATCGGCCTGCAGATCATCCTGCGCGGCCTGGCGAGCTACCTGCCGGACCGGACGGACCACGCGAGCCCGGAGGACTGACCGTCTCCGCAGCCCCGTCGGAAGTCAGCGGCGAGCGTTGACGCCAACCAGCAGTACGGCTCCGTCGTCGTCGGCGCTCCCGTGTGGCTCGTCGGGCGCGCCACCTGGGTGGAGTTCGTCAGGGGGATGGTGGGGTGAACCCCAAGGCGTTTCAGGTTGTTGCCCGGATGGGGCGCGCCCTTGAGATCCGCGAGTCTCGTCGTATGACGCAGCGCACCCACACCATCCGCAACGTCGCCATCGTCGGCGTCTCCACCGCTCTTCTCGCCGTTACCGCACCCCTGACCGCCTCCGTGGCCTCGAGTCGCTCCGAGGGCCTCGCCTGGACCGCCTGCGAGGGCTCCGGCATCGACCCCCGTCAGCAGTGTGCCACCCTCCAGGTCCCCATGGACTACGCCGACCCCGACAGTCCCCTCATCGACATCGCCGTCTCTCGGATCCCGAGCGAGAATCCCGATGCCCGGCGCGGCACCCTGTTGCTGATCCCCGGCGGGCCGGGCGGCTCAAGCCTGAACGACCCCTCGGGGAAGGGGCAGAAGCTCCCCCAGGACGTTCGGGACGCGTACGACCTGGTCGGCTTCGCGCCACGCGGGCTCGCCCCGTCCACACCCTTCGGCTGCGGGCTGGACCACGGCGACCTCGCCGCCTCCAAGCTCCGCCCTGGCCCGCCGTCGACGGCTCGGTGGACGGGAACATGGCCACCGCCCGCCGCATGGCGGAGGCCTGTGCTGCGAACGGCGGTGAACTGATCCGGCACCTCAGCACCGCCAACGAGGCCCGCGACATCGACCGCCTCCGCACCGCGCTCGGCGAGCGCAAGCTCTCCGCGTGGGGCGTGTCGTACGGGACGTATGTCGGCGCCGTGTACGCGCAGCTGTTCCCGCACCGCACCGACCGCATCGTGTTGGACAGCAACGACAACCCCGACCCCACCCGCGTCGCCCGTGCCTGGCTGGCCGGGCACGAGCAGGGCGTGGAGGACACCTTCCCCGACTTCGCCGCTTGGGCGTCGAAGTCGGACAACCCGGACCGCGTCGCGAGCAGGGCCGCCGACGTCCGGCCGCTGTTCCTGCGGCTGGCCGCCGGGCTCGACCGGGAACCCCTCCCCTGGCCCGGCGCCAACCCGGAGGAACTGAGCGGCAACGTCCTGCGCCAGACCATGCTCGACAGCCTCTACTCCCCCAACCGCTATCCCACACTCGCCAAGCTGATGCGGGCCGCGCAGCAGGGCACCGTGCCTCCGGCGCCTGCGGCACCACCCGAGGCCGTCCTTCAGAACGTCGCCGCCGTCGGCGCCGGCACGCTGTGCAACGACATCGCGTGGCCCACGTCGAAGGCCGTGTACGAGAAGGACGTCGCCGAGAGCCGCGCCAAGTACCCGCTCACCGCCGGCATGCCACGCAACGCGATGCCGTGCGCCGCCTGGCCGTATCCGCCGCGTGAGGCACCGGTCAGGATCACTGACCGGGGGCCGTCCAACATCCTGCTCGTCCAGAACGAGCGGGACGTAGCGACCCCGCTCAGCGGCGCCCGGAAGCTCCGGGAGGCGTTCGGCCGGCGCGCGGTCATGGTGACGGTGAACTCCACCGGGCACGACGCTTACCTGGCCAACGGCAACGCTTGCGGCGACCGCACGGTCTCCCGCTTCCTGGCGACGGGGCAGCGGCCGGGCGCGGACGCCTACTGCGCCTGACGGTCGCTCGACTTCACCGGCTCCGACTCGGCGGACGGGATGGTTAGGCCGTAGCAGACCCGCTGTGCGGCTTCACGTCATCCTCCGCGCACGACCTGGCTTGCTTCTGGCACGACCTAGTCTGCTGAAGTAACGAGGGGTTCTTCATATTCACCCAAAGTTGCCAACAACTTGCGCAAATTGGCGGGCGATGGGCTTGAACGACTTGCACCGAATTGGAGCCGTATCGCCCCGCAGCGCGTGGCTGCGGGGCGCATAGTGGGGCCTAGTCGACCATCTGCCCGTCGAACATACCGCCGCTGCAGGTGTTGGTCGCCCAATTGACCGTTCCGCCGCCCTGCTCGCACTCACCTGGGGTGAGGCTGGCGGCGGTGGCGGTGGCGGCGCCTGTGAGGCCGAGTCCGGCGAGGGCTGCCGTGGCGATGACGGCGGCGAGGATTCGTCGAATGCGCATTTGGTTCGCCTTTCACGGATTGCCTCGGTTGGGACACTTCTCAATCAATTGTTCATCCATGTGGGCGACACGTCATGTCGGGCCGTTCGGGTGACACCGAAGTCGGGCGCGGGGCGGTCACGCGACCCGTCAGACAGGCCCGAGTGGGCGGTGCTGCGCGTGGCCACCTCGCGGTTTCTTTGATAGGAGATCGCCAGTCCATGGGGCACAAATGCATCAACTGAACATGTTCAGTTGATGACTCACGCGGAGGAGCCTGGGCTGTCCTCTCCCCGCCCGGGCCGCCCGGCCCGTTTGCGGGTACCAGGCGCTCAGCCAGTCGTCCGTCTCACTACATGCCACCCTCGACCGTCTCGAAGGTGGGCCGCTCGAAGAGGTCCGGCGCCCACAACTCCTGGCTCGCCGTACGCAGCTGGTCCGCGGCGTCGCGCACCGCCGACCTGAGCCCGTAGGTCGAGCGAGAGAGTCCGTGGACGCACGATCGAGAGAGTCCGTAGAAGCACGATGTCGGGGATTGCGCCATGGTGGCTGCCTGAAGTCTCGTAGCCAATCACCTACCCAGGGCAGGACTCGACCGAGGCGAGAGCCGGCCGGCGAGCTAATCGTGTTGACCGCCCCCAGCAGGCAGTGCTGGAGTCGGCACGTGGACAGCATTCCCGCCAACCGGCGGCTCTGGAACCAGATCAGCAGCGCCTACCAGCACGAGCACGACCCGCAAATCGGCGCCGCACCCCGGCTGTGGGGTATGTACTCCATCCCCGACGCGCACCTGCAGGCCTTGGGCGACGTCACCGGCAAGCGCGTCCTCGAGCTCGGCTGCGGCGCCGGCCAGTGGTCCAGGGCGCTCGCCGCCGAGGGCGCCACCGTGGTCGGGCTCGACCTCTCCGAAGCCCAACTCGTCGCAGCGGCAGACGCGATGGGAGCAATTCGCTATCCGCTGGTGCAAGGAGCCGCCGAACAGCTCCCCTTCGCCGCCGACAGCTTCGACCTGGTGTTCTGCGACTTCGGTGGGCTCAGTTGGGCGCCCCCGCATTTGGCCGTGCCGCAGGCAGCACGCGTCTTGCGCAGAGGCGGGCGCCTGGTGTTCAACGTCGCCAGCCCATGGTTCGAAGCTTGCTACGACGAAGCCGCCAGCCGCGTGACCACGACGTTGCAGCAGGACTACTTCGGGCTGAACTCCATCGCCGAGGGCGACGGAGCGACCAGCTATCAGCTCACCTACGGTGGGTGGGTCAAGGTCTTGCGCGGCGCGGGGCTCATCATCGACGACCTCATCGAGCCGCGGCCCGACCTCGGAACAGCCAACGGCTACAACGAAACCGACCCACCCGACTGGGCACACCGCTGGCCGGCGGAACTGCTGTGGGTAACACACAAAACGTAAGTTCCGTTGCACCCGGAGTCGGCAGGAGTCGGGAACGAATTCAGCGACAGTCGTTGAGCCAGTCGCCTGGCATCAGGTCACGGAGGCGGTCGAGGTCTTCTGCCGTCCGGCCGCGGGCCAGGACGGCCGCGCCGTCGTCATCGCGCAGGAGCACGCCCTGACCCAGGAACCACCGGGTCTGCTCCCCGACGGGGTAAGCCGGGAAGGGCAACCGGATGCAGTTCGCCTCCAGCAGTTCGAGAGTGTCGTCATCTGGTTCGAGGTAGTCGCAGAGCTCCTCACCGGCCTGCAGGGACTCGGACAAGACGATCTCCATGAAGCACAGGGACAGACGCTCCAACCACCCTCCCACCGTTCCGCGCCCTTGTCGGCAAGATCGAGCCGAATGGCGACCGCAGGATCATCATCGGGGAGGCTGTCGAGAAGGACGCCCCAGGACGCGGCACCCTGATTCTCGTGGCGGAAGACCAAGGCCTCTTTGGCGTCGTCGACATACAACTCCGCCGGCCCGAGCAGCACATCGTGGTTGCTGGTGAGATCCCGCCGGAGTCCGAACAGTGCGTACGCCTCACGCAACGCCGCCGGCAGCCGGAGCCCCAGTCTCCTCTCGGCAGCTTCGAGATCGGCTTCCGTCCAACCGTCATCGCGCCCCAGAGCGGCGCCGGCCCAGTCGGCAGCGAAGCCCTCTATGAACGTCCATGCGCCGTTGCGGCCTTCGACACCTCTGGCGAGGGACTCGGCAAGATCGAACTCTCGTGTCATGCCGGGACGATATCCGTCGCCTGATCATGGCGCAGACGAAGGGGAGCTCGATTCTCCCCTGCAGGCTCGTGCGCAGCTATGAGCATGGGCTTGGCTCGGCCGAGTCCCGGGACCACTGGGCGATGAGCGACCGGACGTCGAGACTGCTGCCTGGTACCTCTCCGCCTGCCTGACGCGGCTGGAGGAGCGGGACATCACCGGACGAGCCGAAGGGGCGCGGGAGGGGGTCGGGAGAGAGTCGGACGCGTCGTTCTGCCCGCCCGCTGCGAAAAGCCGTTGCGAGCGACCCGTCACCGGATGTCTCATTGATCGGCCACCGCTCAGGGGAGGGAACATGAGGACATCGCTGCCCACCCCGTCGTTGCACACCGCTCGCCTTCGGCTGCGGGCCTTCGAGGACGCGGACGCGAACGACCTCTTCACACTGCACAGCAGCGCCTACGTGCTGCGCTACTGGGACGCGCCGCCCTGGAGCGAAAGCGCGCGGGCCGAGAAGTTCATCATGGCTTGCCGGCAGATGGCACAGGACGGTACCGGGGCGCGACTGGCCGTGGATCGGGTCTCCGACGGGGCGTTCATCGGCTGGTGCAGCCTGACCAGTTGGAATCCGGAGTACCGGAGCGCGTCGCTCGGCTATTGCTTCGACGATGCGGCCTGGGGCCACGGCTATGCGACCGAGACAGCGCGCGCTGTGCTGCGGTGGGCATTCGACACGCTGGACCTGAATCGCGTCCAAGCTGAGACCGATACGCGCAACGTGGCTTCCGCCCGCGTGCTGGAGAAACTCGGCTTCGTTCGTGAAGGGACGTTGCGGGAAGACTGCGTCGTCAACGGCGAGGTCTCCGACTCGTGGGTCTTCGGGCTCATCAGACGGGAGTGGAAGCCGCCGTCCGAGCCGGTTCCAGGCGATTGAGTTCGCCCTAAGACGGCTGGTCCAGGGGCCCCGGGCCGGGCCCCTGGCCGGTCAGTCGAGGAGCAGGGGGTCGGGCAGGGAGGCCACCGGGTGCATGCGCAGCAACGTGTGTACGACGCCCGCGAGCCCTGACATGAGGCTCGGGGAGAAGGCTTCCCGGGCCAGGCCGCCGACCGGACCGCGCTGTTCCAGACTGGTGAGGATCTCGCCGTCCAGTTCGGCGCGCTCGCCGAACTCCATGGCGGTGAGGAACTGCCACAGTCCCAGGTCCCCGTGGCACAGTGTGTGGCTCCAGCCGAAGCCTTCGGCGGCACAGGCGGCCGCCGCCCGCCGGGCCATGTCCAGGCAGGCCGGATCGCCGGTGCGCCGGTGGAGGTCGAGCATGCCGATGCCGATGCCGGCGCTGCCGTGGCACCAGCTCGTGAAGAAGTCCTCCTCGGCGCCGACCCGGACGTCCTGCCAGTTGCCGGCTTCGGGCCGCCACAGCGACTCCTGGTAGGCGAAGGCCCGCTCGGCCAGCCGGTTCCAGTCGCGCCGCTCGGCCGCTGACCCCGCCTCGCTCAGGGAGAGCCGGGCCAGGGCCCAGCCGATGCCGGTCGCGCCGTGGGCGAAGCCCCCGATGCCCTCGGGGTTGAGCCGGGTCGTCCAGCGCGCGCCGCTCGCGTCCACGTCGGCCAGCCCGGCCAGTCTGCGCCCGATGTGCGCGGCGGCGGCCAGCCAGCGGTCCTGCCCTGTCGCCGCGGCCAGGTCGAGCAGGGGGACGATGCCGCCGGCCGCCCCGTTCAGCAGGTCCACCTCGACGTCGTCGTCGACGAGCGGGCCCTCCAGCAGCTCGGCCCGGCCGGCCGCCCGCTCCAGCAGCCGGTCCTCTCCCATCACCCGGTGCAGCGCCAGCCAGGTCCACACCTGCGACGCGGCTCCGCTGAAAGCCCCGGCCGAGGGGGTCGGCGTCCGCTCCTCGGTACCGGCCAGCACCCGCAGCGCGCCCTCGTACGTCTCGGCCACGCCCGGAACCTCGTCGGCCCGTCCGGCCCGCGCCTCGGTCACGTACTCGGCGAGGGTCAGGGCCACCCCGCCCTGCCCGGTGTACAGGTCGGCGGGCAGCACCCTGATGGACCATCCGGCGGGTGTGAAAACCGGACTGATCCAGGTGACCGTGCCGTCCTCGCCGCGCACCGCGCCGTCGCACAGCCGCCGCACCATCCGCGCGGCCAGCTCCCGGCGCCGCCGCTCCGCGTCCCGGGCGTGCGAATCGTGTGCGGCCTCCTGCACCCGCGCGGGCAGCGAGCGCTCATTGAGGTAGGCACCCACCAGCGCGTCCTGGATCACCGACTCCTCCAGCACGAGATCCGCCGTACGCCAGTCCTCGACCGTGGCCCGCACGGCCGCCGTGTCGACGGTGAAGGTGAACATGGGGACGTCGCCGACCAGGAGTTCCGCGATCTCACCGTCGATCGTCTCCCGGTCCGTCGGCGCGCCGGGCAGCACCTCGGCGTTGCGCCGCAGGATGTCCCGGGCCCGTTCCACGGCCGCCGGCTCGTCGTGCAGCGACGCCGGGTGCCACAGCATCCGGCCGATGTCGACGTACGCCTGGGTCGGCCGCAGGATCCGGCGTGCCCGGGCGCCCTCGAAGCGGCGCAACAGCCGGTAGGGGTCGGTCCCGGCCCGGCGCAGGTGCGCGGTCATCTCCCTGAAGCCCGCCAGGACCCGGTCCCAGTACGCGCTCAGCACGGGGGTGGGGCTGGGATGGTTGCCCGCACCGGGCATGGCCACCAGGTCCACCTCGAAGCGGGCCGCCGCGGTGCCGCCGTCCGCGATCACCGGGTTCGGGATCAGCGGCTGCTGTCCGGGCAGCGCCCCGACCCCGGAGATGTCCACCCCGCCGAGCGCGAAGCCGGTGCCGCGTACGGGCAGCAGCCCGGTCCGCAGCACCGTGCGGCGGATCGCCGCGGCCGCTACGTCCACCGCGTCGCCCCGGCCGCTGGGCGGGAAGGGAGCCGGAGCGTCGAAGAGCGTCTCGGCATCCACGATCACGGGCACCGGGCCCGCGGCGATCATGTTCTCGGCGTGCATGTCGGTGCCGCCGGTGAAGCGCAGGACGGCCAGCCAGTGCCCGATGTTGCGGTAGAAGGCGGCGAGTTCGGCGTCGTCGGCGCAGTAGCGGTGGCCGACGAACTCGGCCCAGCCGTACTGGCCTCGTCCCAGCATGCGCGGCACCCGGATGCGTTCCCGGGGCGCCGGGGCGCCTGGGAAGTCGGCGTAGATCTCGTCCAGCAGCGCGCCGAGCGCCACGTCGGTCTCCGGCGGACGCGGCTTGTACATCACGGTCCCGCCGGCGAAGTCGGCCCGGCTGACCGTCAGGCCGCCCCGGTGGCTGTCACCTGCCCCGAATGTGACGGCGCGCAACTCCCCCGCCTGCGTCCCAAGCAGCCGCGGGAGCAGTACCCGGTCCTCAGCCAGCCGTTGCGCGAACCCGGTCGTCGCCGCCACCGACAGGCCGGCCACCGAGGCGACGCGGGCCGCGACGGTCGGGTACCGGCCCGTCAGCCGGTCGAGGTAGCCGTCCTCACCGGCCTGCTCGATGAACTCGGTCCAGGTCCGTGTGTCGGTGCCCGTCGTCGCGTCCTCGGGTTCGGGCCCGCCCCCGGCCATGCGCAGTGCGTGCAGTTCGATCAGGAACAGGCGGGACAGTTTGGCGTGCAGGGATCTGAGCAGCGCGGTGTGACCGGCCTCCAGCACCGTTGCGCGCTCCGCGCGGTCCAGATCGTCGACGGCGGCCAACCGCCGGGCCAGCTCGTCCCGCCACGGCCGGGCGATGTTTCGTACGGGCAAGGCGAACCACTCGGTCTCGCCCGTCTCCTGCCGCTGTGCCACCGGTCCGCTCACCGTTCGCCGTCTCCCTCTCCGCACCACGTCCACGCCCTGCTGGGCCCGCCGGCAGAAAAGGGGAGCCGCGTCGCCCCGCGCGCGGCTCCCCGCTCACACGATCAGCAGCACCAGCTGCCGTGCGACCCGCTCGGGCTGGAACAGAACCCGTACAGGGAGTCGCTGGGGTCGGTCAGCGCGGCCTCCGCGGCGGCGCCGCCGACGTACAGCGGGCCGGCAGGGTTGATCTGGCCCTGGGCGCTCTCGGCGCCCGACAGCCAGGCTTCGAGCACGGCGGCGGTGTGAACACTGGACTGCGGCATCTACGGCCTCCGGAGGGTGAGTTCGGGCGGATTGCCCGGCCTCCCGAGTATCGCCACATCCGAACACCTGTCAGATGCCTGATCCGGCCACAGTCCGGCGGCAATACTCATGCCTCCTACAGGAAACCGGGGAGGTGCGGCGCGCCCGCCGTCCCCTCACCTCATGACGTGCTTGACCTGCGCGTAGTCGAGCGGTCCGGTGAGGGACGGATCGCGGCCGTCGCCGGAGTGACGCACTCCGCCGCGGGGCATTTCCGAGACAGCCGTGTCGTGGGCGTTCACCCATACGATGCCGGTATGCAACGTACGTCTCGCGCGCGTGGCCCGGTCGTGGCCGCGGGTCCATACGCCTGCGGCCAGAGCCTGCGGAACGGTGTTCGCCATCCGAAATCTTCGCCCTTCCGCGTGAACGGCTGGATCGTGACGACAGGACCGAACACCTCGCCGCGGAAGATTTCGTCCTCCTGTCGGACACCGGCCAACACCGTGGCCGGGTGGAAGAAGCCGGGCCGGGCGCGCCAGTGCTCCGGCGACCACCTCGGCCGGGTCCGGGAGCCGCTCCAGCAGGTGCAGGACGGGGGCGAGAGGAGCGGCGCCGGCCGCGTTGCCGCCGGTTTCCGGGTGCGGGCGCCTGAGGTCGGCGGCCGCCGTGGCGGTGCAGGAAACCGGCAATGGCGAGGGGGCCCATGGGGCGGCCGTAGTCGCCCTGGGTTCCGGGCCGCCGGTATCGAGAGCGGCGGAGTCGACGAGAGACGCCCCGGACGAACGGGAACGGCCCCGCCGGAACACCGCCCGGCGGGGCCGCTCGTCGCGCTGTGCCGCTAGCTGCTGCGGCCCGCGGGATCGTGGGCGACGCTGTCGCGGTCCTCGCCCCCGTGCGCCAGGTCCGCACCGGCGGAGCCTGTCGCGGTCCCCGCGGCCCGGTCGCCGTGCCCCGGCCACCAAGCCGCGTGCCCGATCAGCGCCGTGAGACTGGGCGTGAAGAACATCGACATCACGAAGGCGGCGACCGCGATGCCGAAGGAGACGGCGAAACCCATCTCCGTGAGCAGCGCGTTGCCCGCCAGCATCATCGTGGCGAAGGTGGCCGCCAGGATGAAGCCGGCCGCGGCGACGGTCGGCCCGGCGTGCCGGAGTGCCATGCCGGCGGCCTCGCGCGGCTCACGTCCCTCGCGGGCCTCCTCGCGCAGCCGGGCGATCATGAGGATGTTGTAGTCCGTGCCGATGGCGACCACGAAGAGATACATGATCACCGGCAGCATGAACATCAGGCCCGAATGTCCCTGGCCATTCTGGAAGATCCACACGGTGGCACCGAGGGTGGCGCCGAATCCCAGGCCCACTGAGGCCATCAGGTACCAGGGTGCGACCACACTGCGCAGCAGCAGCCCAGAATGATCATGATGAGGATCGCGGCGACGGGGAAGACCGTGCGGTAGTCGTGGTTGACCGCGGCGTCGATGTCCTTGTAGATCGAGGACATGCCGCCGACCAGGGCCTCGGTGCCGTCGGGGGCGTCGGCGTGGGCGACGTCGCGCACCTGGCCCACGGCGTCGATGGCCTTGTCCGTGGACGCCTCGTACTTCAGCGTGACCGTGAAGTCCGCGGTCGTGCCCGCCTTGTTGACCTGGGTCATCCTGGCGTCCGCGACCCCGTCCACGGCGCCGAGCTTGCTCGCGTAGGCGTCGAACGCGGCCCGGTCCAGCGGCTTGCCGTCGGTGCTGGACAGGTAGACGTCGGTGGGAGCGGCCGCGCCCGCCGAGTACGCCTTCTGCATCTCGTCCTGGGCGACCATGGACTCCTTGGTCTTGGGCATGGAGCCGGATGCCAGGTCGAAGGTGGCGTTGAAGTTGAGAATGCCCAGCGACAGCACGACCAGGACGAGTCCGGACAGCCCGGCGGCCAGTGCCGGGCGGCGCTGCACCCCGCGGCCGAGGGCGGCGAATCGGGCGTTCTCCGGTTCCCGCTGCCAGGACTTCGACGGCCAGAAGACTTTCGGCCCGATGAGCGAGACCACGGCCGGGATCAGGGTCAGGCCCGCGACCAGCGTGGCGGCGACCGCGATGGCGAGCGCCGGCCCCATCTGCTTGAGGAAGCCGAGTGTGGACAGCACCAGCGCGAGGAAGGCGATGATGACCGCCCGGCGGCCGAGGCGATGGCCTCACCGACCCGGTCGACCGCGTTGACCATAGCCTGCTTGGGTTCGTCGCCGGCGCGCAGGCGTTCGCGGTAGCGGAACATCAGGAACAGGAAGTAGTCCGTGCCCACGCCGAAGAGCACGACGATCAGGATCGACGAGATCGAACTATTGGCCTGGAGGTCGAACAGCTTGGTGGCATAGGCGATCAGCCCGTTGGCGACGGCAGACACCAGGCCGATGAGGATCAGCGGCAGGATGGCGAGGATCGGCGCCCGGAAGATGATCAGCAGCGTGACCAGGATGATGACGAAGGTGCCGATGCCGATCAGCGCCTGTCCGCGTTTGGACGAGTCCTGCTGGTCGAGTGCCTGGGCCGCCGAGCCGCCCAGTTTGACCTCCAGGTGTGTGCCCTTGGCAAGCTGCTTCACGTCGTCGCGCAACACCTTGGCCGCGTCGGCCTGTTCGGGCTGACCGGCCTTCTTGCTGTCCATCTGGACCAGGGTCAGGTCGTACCTGCCGTCCTTGGACGGCTGGCCGGGGACGACCTTCTGCACCTGGTCGATGTGCTTCTTGCCCAGCTCGGTGGTGATCCGGGCTACGTCCTGCTTGTCGGCGTCGGTCAGCCGGCCGCCGTCGGTGCGCTGGTACAGCGCGATCGCGGACGGCGTGAAGGCGCTGGGGAACGCCTTCTGCTGCAGTTCCGCGGCTCTGATGGATTCGTAACTCTTCGGCAGGAAACTGCTCTCGTCACTGTTCGAAGGCAGGCCGGGAGCTGTGGCGACGATCGCCACCGCGGCGATCAGCCAGGCCACGATCGTCCAGACGGGATGTCGGACCACGGTGTTGCCTATGCGTCGGAACATGCGGGGGGTCCTCCTGGACAGGAAGATCACCGCAGCCCGGGGAGCGGTCCCCGGCATCGGCGACCCCGGCCGGCGCGCGTCCAACGCACCGGCCGAATGGTTGTCTTAGGGTCACAGGGTAGTGACCACGCAACGGGATCATTCCAGCAGGCGCGCCCCGGCACGACCGGATATCGGGCGGCCGTCGCCGGTGACCCGGAAGGAGTACCGGACATGAGTACGAACAGCGCCTCGGGGCCGCCGCACCGTACTCCCGAGGGCCTCCTCTGGGAGCCCAGCGGCCGCTGGGTGCGCGGCCGTACGGCCGGGGTCACGGTCGTCGACAGCCGCCGTCCCGTCCTCGTGTGGGAACCCGGCGTACCGGTGCCGCTGTACGCCTTTCCACGCGCCGAGGTCCGCGAGGACCTGCTGCGTCCGGCGCGGAACCCGCCCACCGGCACCCACACCGGATCGACGGTCTTCTACGATCTGGAGGCCGGCGGCGAGGCACGGGCGAACGCCGCCTGGACCTTCCCCTCGGACGCCCTGGCGGACCACATCGCCTTCGAGTGGGCACGGCGCACCGGCACCGGCCTCGACCACTGGTACGAGGAGGAAGAGGAGATCTTCGTCCACCCCCGCGACCCGTACAAGCGGGTCGACGCCCTCCCCAGCAGCCGACACGTCCAGGTCGAGATCGGCGGCACACCGGTCGCCGACACCCGTCGCCCGGTCCTGCTCTTCGAGACGGGCCTGCCCACCCGCTACTACCTTCCCCGCGAGGACGTCCGCCTGGACCTGTTCGAGCCCACCGACCACAGCACCGGCTGCCCTTACAAGGGCACCGCCGCGTACTGGTCCTGGCGCGGCGGGGACGTCGTACCGGCCGACGTACTGTGGAGCTACGCCGATCCGCTGCCCGCGGTGGGCGCGGTCAGGGGGCTGCTCGCGTTCTACAACGAGGCGGTCGACATCATCGTGGACGGCGAACGACTGGAACGCCCGGTCACCCACTTCACCCGGCGCCCTTGAGGCGCCGGCCGCCGGGCGCCCCGCGTCGGGGTACCGGCGGGTGGATCTCCGGTGCGATGATCCCCGCGGAGTTCGACGAGCCCGGCCGGGAGCTACGTCACCGCTCGGGCGGACTCCCTTCCTCACGACAGGAGTTCGCAGTGAGCAGTGTCCACCACGACGTCAGCCACCTTCCCCCGTCCCGGGTCGAGGAGGTCAGCGAGAACGTCTTCGCCTACATACAGCCCGACGGCAGCTGGTGGATCAACAACACCGGATTCCTCGCGGGGCGGCGGGGCGTGATCAGCGTGGACGCCTGCTCGACCGTGCGGCGCACGCGGGCCTACCTGGAAGCCATCGGCACCGTCACTTCCCAGCCGGTGCGGACCCTGATCAACACCCACCACCACGGTGACCACACCTTTGGCAATCACCTGTTCGACGGCGCCACCATCGTCGGCCACGAGGCGACCCGGACGAGCGTCCTGCAGTGGGGCGAGCCGGGCGCGGCGGCCGCGTTCTGGACCGACGTCGAGTGGGGTGACGTCACGATCGAACCGCCCTTCCTCACCTACACGGAGGGCGTCACGGTGTGGTCCGACGACCTGCGCGCCGAGGTGCGCCACGTCGGCACGCCCGCCCACACGACCAACGACTCCATCGTCTGGCTGCCCGAACGGGGGTCCTGTTCAGCGGCGACCTGCTGTTCAACGGCGGCACGCCGTTCCTGTTGCAGGGCTCCGTGGCCGGTGCCGTGAAGGTGCTGGAAGAGGTGGTCAAGCCGTTGGGCGCGACGACGATCGTCCCCGGCCACGGCGGGGTCGCCGGTCCCGAGCTGGTCGACGAGGTGCTCGGCTACCTGCGGTTCGTGCAGCGCACCGCCCGGGCTGGCCGCGAAGCCGGGCTGACGCCTCTGGAGGCCGCCCGCGAGACCGACCTGGGCGAGTACGCCGGGCTGCTCGACGCCGAACGCATCGTGGGCAACCTGCACCGGGCCTACGCGGAGCTGGAGGACGGCCCGCTCGGCCGGCCCGTCGACGCAGCGGCCGCCCTCGGCGACATGGTCGCCTACAACGGCGGACGTCCCCTCACCTGCCTGGCCTGAGGGCGAGGCGCCGCACCTGGCCGTGTGGGGGTGAGGCTCGGGTCGGAGTCCCTCTGAAGCACTGTGCGAGCCGTCCACGGGTTTCGCCCAGTACGAGCTGGAGGATGGCGGATGAGCGGGAGTCGAGGGGGCGCACGGCGCCGACCTGCGCGGCGACCACTACTGCCTCGACGGCACCCAGCGGTGCTCACCCACGGCTCCGGCCCTGGCGACTCCGAGCCGACTGCGCCGTATCCGCTCCCTGCTCGACGGCACGTCAGGCGGGGAGCGGAACATGCCGAGTCGACACCAGCCGTCGCCGAAACCGCGCGGACTGACACTGCTCCTGACCAGGCGTCACGCCGGTGATGGTCAGGAAGGGGTGGGACCATGGCACCCATGCTGAACTACAACCTCGCGGTCCCCGATGTAGATGACACCGGTGTCCTGCCCGCGCTGGTGGCGGAGGGCGACGAGCTCGACGTCCTGGTCAGGGCAGTGGACGACTGGTCCATACCGACACCGGCGGCGGGCTGGACGGTCGCCCACCAAATAGCCCACCTCGCTTGGGCGGACGCGAACGTACTGAGCGCCTTACGTACTCCGGACGCGTTCGAGGCCGAGCTAAAGCGGGCGGAAGTCGAGGGCAGCGCGTACGCGGACAGAGCCGCTGCCGCGGGAGCGGCCAAACCGCGGTCGGTAATCCTCGACGAGTGGCGCGCCGGTCGAGCCGAACTGGCGGAGGCACTGCGCGACGCGCCATGGAACCACGCCTTCCCCTGGTACATGTCGAAGGTGACCCCGGCGCTGATGGCACCACTTCGTCTGATGGAGACCTGGGCACACGGGCAGGACGTCTTCGACGCGGTGGGCGTGGCGCGCCGCCCGACGGGTCGACTGCGGCACGTGGCGTCGCTGGGAGTGTTGGGGCGGGGGCTGTCCTTCGCGGCCATCGGACTGCCTGAGCCGGCGGACCCCTTCCGTATCGAGTTGACGGCACCTGACGGACAGACCTGGGTGTGGGGCCCCGAGGCTGCCGCGCAACGGGTACAGGGCGACGCCGTCGACTTCTGTCTGTGTGTCACGCGACGTCGCCCCTGGTCGGAGACCGGCATGACGGCGACCGGCGAGGACGCTCAGAGGTGGCTGGAGGTGGCGCGCGTTTTCCTCTGAGGGCGTGTCGGGGCGGCTGGTCATGCGAGACTCGTGACGGATCTGCGGTGGGAGACTGCGCCGGACGCCCGGAAAGGCTCCCTGGCCTCGGCGAATGCTGGCCCCTTCACGGCAAGCTCGCGCATGTTGGTGCGATCATCCTCGGATGCGAGAGATCGACGAGTTGACCGATGTGGATGATCCGGCGTGGCCTGCGCTCCAGGAGGCGCTCGCGGCGGCAACCGTGTCCGCGGAGGTGCTCCCTGCCGACCGGCCTGAGGGATGTCGGTGCCTGTTGCAGATGCAGGTCACGGCGCGATCGGTGCTCGGTGCTCTCGTTCTGAACACGGGCGGGTTGCTCCTGGACCGTGGGTGGGTTCGAGTGTTCGGCGGTGGATCAGCCGTTGACGGGGCTCTGCCGAGCCTGGGGCGGATCAACAGGTTTCCCGCGGTCTTCGACCCCGCGTGGCATCCTGCGGCCGGTCTCGTCGCCGGCCACGACGTCGTGGGCGGGGTCTTCGCGCTGAACGGCCATGCCCCCTCGGCAGCGGGCCGACCGGGGGTTCCCGGACAGATGACCTACTTCGCTCCCGACACGCTTGAGTGGGAGGCGTTGGACATGGGCCACTCCGAGTGGGTTTCCTGGCTGCTCTCGGGCCGACTGGAGACGTTCTACGACGGCCTGCGCTGGCCCGGTTGGCGCCAGGAGGCCGCCGCGCTCGCCCCGTCCCAGGGCATCACGGTGTTTCCGTTCCTGTGGTCGACGGAAGCCCAAGCGGATCTCGCAGCCACGAGCCGACAAGCGGTACCGATGCGGGAGGTGATCGGGGTGGCAGCCGATTTCGCCCGGCAGACGGGGCAGCAGATCCCGGATTCCTCGGCGAGGCGTGAGGAGCTTCGGTCGAACCTCTCGGTCGCCAGTCATCTGAGACAGAGCGCACCGGCCGAGCCTCCTGTGTCGGACCGAGCGATGGTGGTGGGGCTCGATCCGTGCCGAGGTGGTGCCGGCGAGTGAGGGGCCTTGGGGCGGAGGCTGTGCCGTACGGCGACCCTTCGTAGAGTTCGGTGACGTTGGCGGCACCCTGGCGGCGGACCGTGCCGATGTCGCCATGTCGCCGTCGCGGACCCGCGGGTTCTGCCGCACAGCGCGGGACAGGATGGGACTTTGATCTGGAGGGGGCTTCGGCATGGGTTACGACCTGCACGCAGTGATAGCTGACGGGGAGGTGCTGCGGGGTGTGGCTCGGGACCTGCCTGTTGCTCGGCTGGCTTCGATCGGCCAGGGCCTTGCTCTGCTGCCGATGACGGACGCCCTGTTCGATTCCGTCACGGACCGCAGCGGTGTGGGCCCGTTGGGGTTCTGGCGGTTGCCGGGAGGATTCGAGAACAGCCTCGCTGACTGGTCTGCCGGTGGGCCGGTGGCGTACGTGGAAGCTGAGTACTTCGGTGGTGCGGGCGAGCAGCGGGCTGCCGTGTGGGACGGCGGCACTGTCGTGCTGGGGCCGCTTCATGTGGAGGAGGGCGCGCCCTTCCCGTCGGCTGGCAGCCCGATCTCTCAGGCGCTGCGGCGGTTGGGAGCAGTGGCAGGCGCCGGGGAGGACGAATTCTCGGCTGTGGGGTTGGACCGCCGTCGACAGGGTGAGGCATGGACCGTCTGACGTGCTGCGTCCGGCTTGCGCTCATGGGCGGTGCGGGCTCGGCGGTGCCGGTGCGCCCGCGCCACCTCCCTCAGGCCGTGTGGGTCAGGACCTGGGCGCGTCCGGCATAGGCCTTCGCTTCGCGTCGGTCACCTTCACGTCCTCCGCCTTCGGAGCCCCGAACGTTTCGACGATCGCCCCGCTGCTGGTGCCGGTGACCTCCAGAACCAGGTGGTCGCCCATGAAGCGCAGGTCGAGCCTTGCCGGTGGCGCGGCAGATCCCGTGTGCAGCAGGCAGGTTGCCGCGGCCTCGTGGGCCAGGGCGTCACCTGCCGACCGTGGGTGCCGTTCCCGCCGTTCCCGAGACGTGAGGATCACGTCTGACCGCAGCAGTCGGTCAGCGACGAGCCTTGATCTCGTCGAGCGTCACTTCGACCGGGCCCGCCAAGACGTCGAGCAGTCCGTAGCGGCTCCGTACCTCGCGACCCGCCCGCACGGAAGGCGTACGGTTTTCCTCACCTACCGGCGCGATGACGGGCACCACTTCTACACCATGTGCGCCAAAGCGCCAGTAGGTGGTGACGCGGCGCTTCTTTCTCGTAATTTGATCGATTGCGTTACTTTCTTGCATCTCCGCCGTTTGAATAATCGTGTCGCGCTCCTTTGGATCCATCCACTGGGGCATCGCTACACCCCGCCAGGAGTAGCTGGGGCTCCCGAACGCATCCATATTGAGCCGGTCTTTGCGCGCCAGGTTCAGCGTTGCGTAGAACGTCAGCTTGTCGAAATTCGTGTCTCTGGGAAGCTGAACAACGGTCCGCGTGAGCAATTCGTCGTTCTCCTCGACCCAATTTCCGGGGAGCATCCACGGCTGCGCTGCCACCAGCTTGCCGGGCTGGTACACCTCTCTGCGGGTGAGGGGGTGCTTCTCCTGGTATTGAGCCCATTGCTCGGCGTCCTGTCGCCACTTCACCGGCTCCCGGTCCCTCTGGCTCACCTCCACGTCCTCACCCATGGCATGGAACTCGGCACCCAGCACGTAAAAACCCATATCGCTGTGATTCGCGAGCTTGATGTCGACCGGCACGGAAAACACCTTGCCGTCCGCACTGAGCACTGCCTTGCCGGGGTTCAGTTGCACGAGAGGGGTGACCTCGCGCCGGTACGGCTGGAAAAGGTACTGGTAGCTGAAATTGGCGACGGCTACGAGCGTGGAGATGACGAGTGCCGCAGCCACGCGCTTCGGGGTGGGGATCTCATCCAGTCTTCGCGACACCAGGACGACAGCGGACAGCGAGCTCACGCTGAGCACAACGGTCAGCACCTTATAGACGACTTTCTCGCCGTCATTCCATGCCTGTAACGCGAGCAGGCCGTTCGTCAACAGCGCCACGCCGGTGGAGACCAACGCGACCACTTGGAAGTTGGAACTCGGCCCGCGAACCCAGCAGTCCACGACCGCGAAGACCCCGACAAGCATGATGAGAGCCGCCACCATGAGGGCCGCTCCGGTGACGCACCCAGCGAAAGTCAGAGCCTGGCTGAAGTCGTGCAGGCCACACCAGGCCACGGGCACCGCCGTCGCGAGCAGGATCAGAACAACCCATACCATCTCCGTCCGCGAGCATGGGCATCGCAGGCCTCGTCGCCGCATCACGTAGGCGCCGAAACGGGCCTCTGGGTCGGACCCTGGGGAAGTCGTCACATGATCACCTTCCTGGCTGCACACCGGAATCCGATCACCATGCTCCGAGTGACCCACGCGGTGCACTGAGTGCTCCACGCGATCACCGCACACATTCCGCCGGGATCACTACACACATTCCACCGGACGGCCCACTCGTCCAGCGCCAAAGCCGTGGCGCTGATGAGAGGTCAGGGGCTGTCCGTGGGAGGTGCACCACGGTCGCTGCTCCGTGACAGCAGCAAGGAGCACCCACAGCCGCGTCCTCACCGCGGTAGCGACGAGGGTCGCCGCACCGAGTTGCGCGTTCCGGTACACCAGCTACACGGCGAAAGCCCCTATAGGGAGGATGACAATGGCTCCAAGGTCAATGTACTTACCGGATCAGGAACGCACATCGACGTAGTCGCCGGTGGCCTTGGCCGGGCCGGTCGTGTGGGTGCCGGTGAAGTTCCACCGCCAGTAGCCGTCGCTCACTGCCTTGACCGTGGTGCGAAGGGTTCCGGTGTCGCTCGTGTTCACCGTGGCCACCGTGGTGTAAGTGCTGCTGCTCTTCGGCCGGAATTGCAGTTTCACGGCTTGGCCCGCATACCCGGCATACCGGTAGGTGTCCCAGTTGGCCCTTACGAGTTTGCCGGTGACGGTGATCCGAGCGCCCTTGGCCACCGGTTCCGGTGAGGCGTTGACGGTGAGCCGCGCGGCACGCTTGAGGCCGAACGACCCTGCACCGGGGGCGAAAACGGACTCGCCGTTTTTGAGGTCGACCAGTGCGTCGACTGACCATCTTCCCGCGTTGGCGTTGGCGAGGTCCACTGGGTCGTCGCTCCCCGGAGCCAGGTGGGCGTTCACCGTGAAAATCATCGTGCATGTTGTCGCGGTCTCACAGAACGCATCGGTGGTGTAGAAGCCGCCGTGCGGCCCCTTCAGATCCACATCGGCGAAAGACAGACCAGGGTTATCCGATCCGGTGACCGTGACCGGGAACTCCACGTCGTGCGTTATGCCTACGATGACGTCACGTCCGAGGTTGACGGTGGCGCCGCTGACCACAGGATCACTGGGCGCGGCCTCGGCCGAGGCTCCAACTCCCACGAACAGAACGGCGACGGTCCCCACCACGGCACCGCGGCTCGTCACGCGACCGGCGGGCTTGCGCCCAGTGGTACATGCGGCGGAGAGGCGCGGGACGATGTCACGCCCGCCGCTTCGTCTTTCGCTACGCGGTGCGGCGAAACGGCTCATGTGCCCTCCCAGGGATGACAGGCCTCGCTGCCAACCACCGGACACGTAGTCAGTCGGTGGGGAGCGCAGGAGACCGATGTGTATTACTCCCTACGACTCACGAACCGGTCCCACCGTTGCCCCGGTCAGAGCGGGAAACCAGCCGGTCGAGGCCGGCCAGAAGATCCCCCCGCCGACGCGGCGGTTCCTGAACCGGACGCACCCTCGCCCCGCCCCTCTAACAGCGCCCGTGGGGGAATCGGACGCCGCGGCCAAGCAGCTACCGTCGCTTTCGCGACAGGCCCTTGGCGCGCCGGCGTCCATCCACGCGGCGTCCCGGCTCAGAACGGCATACGGCCACGGGCCTGTCGTCCGGCGGAACCGCTGCGGCCCACCGCCCGGGAGCTGGAGCTGAAGGACTTGCCCAGCAGGCGGCCCAGGATGCCGGGCGCCTTCGATCCGACACGCGAACCCGCGCCGAGGCCACGCTGGGCTCCGTTCTGCGGGTGCCGCGAAAAACGCGGAAGCAGGAAGGCCAGCACGGCCAGGACTACACACGCGGCGATCACGATGCCGATGACCATCTCAGTCTCCAAACACTCCGTGGCAGGCAGCTCCATTGCCCTTTCGCTCAACCGACTGCCCCGTCAGCCACTGGTCACGCCGCTCGAACTCGGGCGTCTGGTCGGGGCGGTGAGCGCGGCCGCCTCCGTTCCCGGACGGTGTCGGTCTGCTCGTCCAAGGCTGCGAAGATCTCCTCGGCCGGGCCGTCTCTTGAGGATCATCAACCGGCATACTGGGCGCCATCCACATTGCACCCGGAAGCAGATAGCGTGAAATCCGACATATTTCGCATCAGTGCGAGCCTTGCGGCTGCCACCGTGACGGCACTCGGCCTGTCCTCATGCGGGTCGGGCAAACCCGTCGTCACTCCAGAGGCCGTAACGCATTCCGAATTGGTGGGCCGGTGGGACGGGGAGCGGAAATGCGGATCGCCGATGGTTCGACTGCGCGATGACTACTCCTTTTCCAGCAAGGACTTTCCGGTCCAGTGGGACGGTCCGGTGCCGGACGCGCAGGTGACACGCCGTTCATCCGAGGGCGAATGGCATGGAGTCAATAAAGACCCTGGTCTGTCGCCCTATCTAGTGCTCAGTTTCAAGAATCACAATGACGTCCAAATTCTGCAATTCTTTCTGGAGCATGGAGAGCTGCAGATGGATGGGACTGTCCACGCGGACGGCGGGGACCCCTATCCCTACCCATGCCGCTACAAACGCACCTCCGTCGACCCTGAGGCCTAGGGAGTTCCAGGGACGGTAGACAGTGCACGCCGGCAGGCGTCGACGGTGTTCACGCCCCAGCAGCACACCGCACCACGCACCGTGACGGGTTACGAATCGGTGAAATGGCTACTCGCGGTGGATGAAGCTCAGTGATGTTCTGCATCAAAAATCTCCGCTGGTCCAGTGGCTCTCACCTGGCCCCCAGGGCCCGGCCCGGATTCTCAAGGCCGTGGACCGGGTGGAGCGGTTCTCCGGTGGGGACCGGTTGCTCGACGCCCTGCAACGGGTGATTCAGGCGGCACCGCTGGGGCCGGCCCGCGATGGGCTGCACGGACGGTGGCTGGGCCACCCGGTGCACCCGTTGCTGGTGCAGGTACCGGTGGGCAGCTGGCTGTCCGCGGCGCTGCTCGACGCGGTGCCCGGGCAGCGGCGCGCGGCGGACATCCTGGTCGCCACCGGCCTGCTGGCGGCCGCGCCGGCCGCCATGGCGGGCTGGGTGGACTGGGCGGACTGCAATCGCCCGCAGCAGCGGATCGGGTTCGTTCACGCCGCTGCCAACGCCGCCGGCATCGCCCTGTACGCCACCTCTCTCAGTGCCCGCCTGCGGGGACGGCATGCTGCGGGCAGAGTGCTCGGCTGGGCGGGGCTGACCGTCATCGGTGCGGGTGGCGCCCTCGGCGGCCATCTCGCCTACCGGCAGGCGGCCGGAGCGAACCACGCCGAAGCCGTTCCGCAGCTGGTGCAGCCGGGATGGCACCACGTCGCCGATCTGGCCGACCTGCCCCGTGACGAGCCGGTACGCCGCACGGTCGGAGAGGTCCCCGTGGTCGTCGTCCGCGGACAGGACGACGCGGTACACGTGCTGGCGGAGCACTGCAGCCATCTCGGCGGCCCGCTCTCGGAGGGGTGCTCGAGGACGGCTGCCTACGCTGCCCGTGGCACGGCAGCCTGTTCCGGCTGACGGACGGCTGGAACGTCCAGGGTCCTGCCACCGCACCCCAGCCGGCCTTCGACACCCGCATCAGCGATGGCCGTGTCGAAGCCAGGCTCCGTACCTGAGGCACCCGACCTCAGCGGTGGCCTGCGGTGCAGCTGCGTGACACCGCAGTCAGGACGCGTATACGCGCTGCCATGCCGGACGCAGACGGCCGACGGGCCTCCGTAGCCCGTGCGGCCGCTCCGTCCGCTCATTAGGAGGTCGACCGTTCCATCAGCCGGGTGAGCCCACGTCGTATGGGTGCCTTTCGTGGATGGCGCACGACATGCGGGTTCCCGATCGCTCATCCCTCGCAAGATGCCGAACTGCCACGATGCGCCGCGGTGAAGGCCTCGCACCAACCGCGGCCGGGGTCAGCGCCCGGCCGCCTTGCGCGACTGGTCCCTATTCATCGAGGAGCGACCCTCGATGTTCTCCTTCTTGGCCTCTTCGTAGAGCCGGTCCCTGGTGGGCCATGTGCGTTGCCGTGTGAGCGCTCGGCGCCACGCGGCAACGCGGACCTCTTGCCGCGGGTGGAGGTCTTGCCGACCGTATGCGACTCTCCCGACCTGGCACGCTCCTGGTTGACCGTCGGCGCTGTGAATTCCTTTGCCTGCCCCGCAGATACTCCGCGCTTCTGCGCGCTTCATGATTGCCAGAACGTCGTCGTCAGCTTGGTAGGAACACACAATCTCGTCCGTTGAGGAATCGCCACGGTGACTCGCCGCGGCGGCCGACGCGGAGGACGCCAAGCCGGGGCGGCACCTGCGCCCCGGCCGACGGCCTGGTGCAGCGCCAGCCCCTGCCGTGCGTCCCCCAACCGCGTCAGCAGCCGTATCTCGTCGGACGGGCCGAGCACGATCGCGCCCGTGACCTCAAGACGCCCGTGGTCCGACGAGCCGACGCCGAGGCGAACTCCCGTGCGATCTGGGCCCCTTGGCCGAGTACGCTCTTCTCTCTTACTCAAGGGGAGGATCATGCGAGACAGAACAGCCAGGCCGGTCAGAGCGGCTTGGGCGCTGGCGGGCGGAGCGGCGGCCCTGACGCTGCTCACGGGCACCGCGGCGCACGCCGAAGGGAACGGGGACATCCGGGTCACGGCCGCCGTCGTCAACGACGGCAAGAACGTCATCATCGGTACGTCCCAGCGCGTCACCTACCCGATCGCCATCACCATCCGGGACAACTCCGGGGTGAAGGGCCTGTCGCACGTCAGTGTGTTCAACAAGAGCAACGGCTGGGGCTTCAGCGACTGGACCGGCACCAAGTGCGTGAAGAGGAGCCACACCACCTCGGTATGCACGGCCACCATGACGATCGCGCCGCAGTGGCTCCCCGACAGCCTGCCCGAGGACGTTGACCACGCGGCGGGCCTTTGGCAGGTCAACGCCACGGTCAAGGCCAACGACGGCGACTACTGGATCTCCGACGACATCGCCGAGTTCAAGATGAAGCGTGCCTCCAAGCTCACCACGGATGCCGCGCCCGAGCCCGTCGCCAGGGGCGCCCAGCTCACCGTCTCCGGCAAGCTGACCCGGGCGAACTGGGAGCACCTGAAGTACTCCGGGTTCACCGGCCAGGACGTGAAGCTCCAGTTCAAGGCAGCCGGTGCCGCCCACTACCGCACGGTGAAGACGGTGCGGACGGGCGACGCCGGGAAGCTCAGCGCCAAGGTCACCGCCACCTCGGCCGGCAGCTGGCGCTGGCACTTCCCCGGCACCACGACGACCGCGCGGGTCACGTCCGCCGGCGACGCGGTCTCGCTGAGGTAACCGGCCGGCCAAATTGGCGACATCGGCCGCCTGTCCGCGACACACGGTGCGGACAGGCTGGCCGGTGGACGTGGGGTGAGAGATGAAGCAACCGGTAACGGCCTCGGGCTCCAGGTCATCGTCCGGCAGCACAGCGGGCGGTCGTGGGAGTCCCGTACCGGACTCGGTTCCCCCCACCGTGAGGGGTAAGGGGACCGCGCGATCGTGCGCGCCGTGGACGGCGGTTCACGCGGTCGAAGTGATCGCTCGGGTGACGGCCGCGATCGCCGGAGTGGGGTGGCCCGACAGGCGTGCCACGAGTACCCGGCGGATCTCGGGGGGCGCGCCGTCGACGCGCAGCAGGTTCACCCCTGGTGGCAGCACCGGTGAGAGCCGGGACGGCACCGTCGTCACGCCGAAGCCACCGGCGACCAGCTGTAGCTTCGCCAGCCAGTCTCGGACGGAGTGAACGATGCGCGGCCGTCCCGGCAGGCCGGGCCAGACGCCGAGCAGCGGCTCGGAGTCCGATGACGGGGTGGCGATCCAGGCGGCGTCGACCAGCTCGTCGACGTGCACCGTGGTGCGTCCGGCGAACTCTCCGGTCGACGACGCGGCCACGACCAGTTCGGTGTCCGTGACGGTCTCGGTGTGCAGGCGTGGTGAGTCGCCGTCGAAGGGCCGGTGGGGTGGGCGGGATGTCAGCACGGCGAGGTCGAGCGAGCCCGCGCGCAGTGCCCGGATCAGAGTGGGTGTGGTGCCCTCGCTGGAGGTGACCGTGATCTGGGGGTCGGCCGCCGTGAGATGTGCGAGTGCAGCGGGCAGCATCGCCGCGCCCGCGCTCAGGAAGACCCCGAGCCGTACCAGTTCGGTCCGGGGGCGGTACCGGTGAGCTCACGCTCGGCGGCTGCGAGCGAGGCCAGGACTGTGTGGGCGTGCCGCAGGAGGGTCAGGCCGGAAGAGGTGAGCCGTACCCCGTCCGGGCGGCGTTCGAACAGGGTGGCGTTGGCGCTGCGTTCGAGGGCGGCGGCCTGGCGTGAGACGGCCGACTGCGTGTAGCCGAGTCGGGCAGCGGCCGCCGTGAAACTGCCGGACTCCGCGATCTGCCGCAGAACCCGCAGTCCCGCGCTGGAGATGTCCATGCGGTACACGCATACCACGCATGCCAGATCTTCGCTTCCCGCATGCTCACTCGTCTCCTAGCGTCGAAGCGACGAGCACGGACGAACACGGAGGTCACGACGTGCGAGCAGCAGTTCTGACGCGGTTCGGCGCCCCTCTCACGGTGCGGGAGGTACCGGACCCCGAGGCCGGGGCGGTGAGGTGCTGGTGGAGGTCCTCGCCGCCGGCGTGGCGCCCTACGCGGCCGAAGTCTTCGACGGCAGGCGGAACTACCCTCTGGTCCCTCCTGTCGTGCCCGGTGTCGGCGGCGTGGGACGGATCGTCCACGTCGGCCCGGACGCCACCCGCCTGCGCGCCGGCGACCTGGTCTGGTGCGACTCCACGGTCCGCTCGCGTGACGACGCGCTGACGCCCGACATCACACTCCAGGGCTGGAGTTCGCGCGGCGACGGCGGTGCGCGGCTCGCCCGCCACCTGCGCGACGGTTCGTTCGCCGAGCTGATGCGGGTCCCGACGGAGAACGTCTTCCCCCTGCCGGCCGCGGCAGGGGACGACCCGGCCCGGTGGGCCGCGCTCACCGTGCACGCGATCCCCTACGGTGGGCTGCTCGCGGGCGGGCTCGCAGCCGGCGAGACACTGCTCGTCAGCGGGGCCACCGGCAACCTCGGCAGCAGCGCGGTCGCGGTCGCACTCGCGATGGGAGCGGGCCGCGTCATCGCCCCGGGCCGCAACCAGGCCGCGCTCGACCTTCTCGCGGACCGGTTCGGTCCGCGGCTACGACCGGTCCCGCTGACCGGAGACGAGGCCGCCGACCGCGCTGCGATGTCGGCCGCGGCCGATGGCCCGATCGACATGGTGATCGATCTGCTCCCGCCGAGCGCACCCAGTTCGGCGTCGCGCGCGGCGGCCATGACCGTGCGCGAGTACGGCCGTGTCGTCCTCATGGGCGGGGTGGGCATGCTCGGTGGCGACGACCTCGCGCTCCCCTACCCGTGGATCATGCGCAACTCGATCACCGTCCGCGGGCAGTGGATGTACCCGCGCACCGCCAATGTCGGCATCATCCGGCTCCTCGCCTCGGGAGCTCTCGATCTCGCCCCGGAACGGGTCCGGTCGTTCGGCCTCGACGCCGTCAACGACGCGGTCGCCTACGCCGCCGCGCACGGTGGCCCGTTCGACCGCACCAGCCTCACCCCATCGGCGCGCTGACACGGGCCGGCTGATCCCCGCCAACCGCACGACCCACATCATCATGATCGCGCCCCTTCCGAGCCGGACCGCTCGGCGCAGACCGGGCCTGGCGACCTCCGCCGAAACGCGCCGAGCTGACGGCGGCCCGCGCGGCTCCAGTCCCCGCAATCATCGGTGGACGAGGCCACTTGGACCGGGGAAACGCAACTTAGACATGGTCCTCAGAGACAGCTACCTTCACCTGGTCCTCGGCAATCGCCCCCGGTCGCACAGGAGTTCCGTCCGGCTGAGCCGACCGCGGCGGGATGGGGTGGTCACGCTCCGCGAGTCCTCGCCCCATCCGTACGCCACCGAACCGGGTCCGCACCAGGCACCCGAACCAGGGAGAGACGCATGCCCCATCTCGCGCTGTACACATTCGGCGTCCTGAAGTCACCTCTCGCCGATCCCGCTCCTCTCACACGCGAGTTCTACGGCATCGGTGAGGCCGTCTACCGGAAGATCACCCAGCAGCCCGGATACCTCGCGCATGCCGAACCGGCGAACGTCAACCGGGGCGTACTGTTCGAGGCGGACTGGGGTGCATGGGGAGAGTTCTCCGTACCGACCTGGTACGGCAAAGGCCGCACCGCGGAAACCACCGCCCTGGCCGCGACCCTCTCACTCTGGACGGGCCTGCGCCCCGCCTTCGACGCCATCTACACCGGTCTGCACCGCGAGGCGCTGAACAGGCGCTACGACTGGTTCGAGAGGACAGGACACCCGAACTACGTGTTCTGGTGGGTCTCCGACGGCATGACACCCACCTGGCAGGACGGAGTCTCCAGGCTGGAACACCTCCACGCCCAGGGGTCCGCGCCGCACGCCTTCACCTTCCACCACTCGTTCACCCCGGATGGCACTCCCGCCAGGGTCAAAGGCATCGGACAGCAGAGCGACCAAGTTCGCTGACGAGGGAGCCCGAACGACTGCGTTGGCTGCCGAACGCTCGATTGAGCGATGGCGAACAGTCCCGTCCGCGCCACGGCGCGGCGTCCTGGGACGCGGGGGCCAACCGGGCTACTTCTGCCGGTAGTTCTGCATGGTCCACCTCCACGTCCCCGTGATCCACTCTCCGGTGACGGGGGACGCCGCTTCCCCCGTCACCAATGCAGGACCACCCCCGCTCAGGTCACCGGCGCATCGGCCGGTGCCCGAAGGAACAGGAGTCCGAATCCGTGACGTCCCATCGTCGCCCTAAGCAGCCCAGCCGTACGCGTGTCACCGTGCTGACCACCGCGGCTGCCGCCGCCGTCGCGCTGAGCGCGAACGCCGCCAACGCCGCTCCGAGCGAGAAGCCCGGCAAGGACGAGGTCAAGGCGAAGGTCGACAAGCTCTACGAGCAGGCGGAGCAGGCCACCGAGAAGTACAACGGGGCCAAGGAGAAGCAGCAGAAGCTGCAGAAGGAAATCTCCACCATCCAGGACAACGTGGCCCGCGGCCAGGAGGAGCTCAACAAGCTCCGGGACGGCCTGGGTTCGCTGGCCACCGCGCAGTACCGCTCCGGCGGCATCGACCCCTCGGTCCAGCTCTTTTTGTCCTCCGACCCGGACGACTACCTCGACAAGGCTTCCACGCTCGACCAGTTGAGCGGCCAGCAGGTCGAGGCGCTGAAGAAGATCCAGGACAAACAGCGCGAACTCGCCCAGGAGCGCGCCGAGGCCACGGGCAAGCTCAAGGACCTGGCCTCCACCCGCACCGAGCTGGGCAACAAGAAGAAGGAAGTCCAGGGCAAGCTCGCCGAGGCGCAGAAACTCCTCAACACCCTGACCGCCAAGGAGAAGGCGGCCCTCGCCGCCGAGCAGGCACGGGCCAGCCGCTCCTCAGCCGAGCGAGTGAACATCGGCCACCACACCCCCGCATCCGGCCGGGCCGGCGCCGCGTTCTCGGCCGCCCAGAGCCAGATCGGGAAACCCTACGTCCGGGGCGCCACCGGCCCGTCCTCGTACGACTGCTCGGGCCTGACCTCCTGGGCCTACGCCCAGGCCGGCGTCTCCATACCGCGCACCTCCGAGGCCCAGTCCGGCATCGGCACCCGGCTCACCCGCAGCCAGCTCCAGGTCGGCGACCTGGTCTTCTTCTTCAACGACCTGCACCACGTCGGCCTCTACGCCGGCAACGGCCAGATCCTGCACGCCCCGCGCACCGGCACGGTCGTGCGGTACGAGTCGATGGACACCATCGGCGGACCTTTCATGTTCGGCGTCCGCGTCTGACCTCACCGCTTCGGACTTCCCCCTCCCCTGCGGGGCCGCCGGCGGGAGACGAGTACGGGGGCCGGCATGGTGAAGTGGAGGCCCAGGTCGTGGCCGAAGTGCTTCGTCATCATGGACCGGTGACGACATGGATGCGCTGTTACTGGGACGAGGAAGACGTCTGGTTCTACTTCGAGCTCGACGCCGAAGGCTGGGTGACGCGCCAGGTCGAACTCCAGGGCCCTGCATCATCTCCGATCGCAGCAGCTTCCCTCGAGGAATGGCAGCGGGCCCAGAACCTCGGGCATCAAGGTGAGTACGACAACAGGTTCGGTGTCACAGCCGAGTTGCCCGTCTCCGAATGGGAAGGCCACGCGCCTGAGCAGCTCTCCTCCGAAGAGTTCGAGGCGGTATGGGGTCGCGCCCGTCGACTGATCGCATCTCGGCCGCGCTGAGGCTTCTCTCCGACCCGCATGGCGGCTGCCGCTTCATGCGGAGGCCGACATGCCGAGCCGTCCAGCCCGGCTGATGTCGTTGCCCGACACCGAGGCCCGGCAAGGCGCACCGGCCGGCATGAGAGGGGTGGCTGCCCCGAGGGATCGTCCCCGACGGATGCGGGGGCGGTCTCGGATCTTTACTCGGGAGGCCTGATCTGCGTGAGGCCTCCTGACGCGCGATCAGGCCTGTGTAGCGCCGCGGTCCGCTGCGAGGCGGGTCAGCCACTCGCGCAGCAGGAGCTGCTCGGCGTCGCTCAGGACATCGGCATCGTCGGGCAGAGCGGCGCGCAGCGCGCGGGCCGCCGCGGCGGGGCCGGTCTCCGCGGCAGGAACCATCGGCTCGGCGCGAGTGATGGTGGCGACCATGGCCTCGCGGAGGGCCGTCAGCAGCTCCGGATTGCGACGGTCAGCCGGGGTCGAGTGCCAGGTGATGACCGCGCCTCGGCCGGTGGCCTGGATGACCTGGGCAGCCAGCTCCTCGTCGACCCGCAGCCATCCACCGGCCGCCAGTCGGCGCACCCGGCCATGGAGGATCTCCAAGCCCGCGCGATGCGCCATGTCCGCTCCCCGGCCGGTGGCCCTGTTCATCACCGCGAACAGCTCGGGGCGGGAGATGCCGAACTCCACCACCATGTCCCAGCCGCGACGCAGGTCCTCCACCGCGTCCTGTGGTTCGGGATCGAGCAGCGCGCGCTTGCTCTCCAGGAACTGCGCGTAGCCGTGCTCCGCGACGGCTTCGAGGAGACCCTCCTTGTCGCCGAAGAGGCGGTAGATCGCCGGCGGCTGCATCCCGGCCGCAGCGGCGACCGCACGGGTGCTCACCGCGTCCGGCCCGCTGGTCTCCAGTAGCTCGACGGCCGCCTCGACGATGCGGTGACGAGGGCTGTCGATGGTGTCGCGGGTAGCCATGAACCGATGATATCGCGCATTTGATTCCACCGATATTCCAGTGTTAACGTCGAAACGATTCCACTGGAAACAGCATCGGGAGCACCCATGATCATCGTTACTGGCGCCACCGGAAAGCTCGGCCGTCGCACGGTCGAACGCCTCTTGGAGCGCGTTCCCGCCGATCGCGTCGGCGTCAGCGTCCGCGACCCCCGCAGGGCCCAGGACCTCGCCGACCGCGGCGTACGTGTCCGGCGGGGCAGCTTCGACGACCCCGCCTCGCTCGTGCATGCCTTCGAGGGGCGGAGCAACTGCTCCTCGTATCCCTCGACCGCACGGGCGAGGAGTGCGTCACCGGCCACCGCACCGCCATCGACGCCGCCGTGAAGGCCGGCGCCGGCCGCATCCTCTACACCAGCCAGATGGGCGCCTCTCACGACTCCCGCTTCCAGGCGTGCCGCGACCACGCCCGGACCGAGGACCTGCTGCACGCCACCGGCCTGCCCTGGACCGCGCTGCGCAACGGCTTCTACGCGGCCAGCGCCTTCCAGTTCCTGGAGTCCGCCCGCCACACCGGCGACATCGCCCTCCCCGCCGACGGCCCCGTCGCCTGGACCGGCCACGACGATCTCGCCGATGCCACCGCGGCGATCCTCGCCGAGGAGGGCCGCTTCGAGGGGCCCACCCCGCCGCTCACCGGCGCGGCGGCGCTCGACTTCGGCACCGTCGCCGAGATCGCGTCCCGCGCCACCGGACGGTCCTACACCCGCACCGTCGTCCCCGACGACGCCTTCCACCAGCAGGCCCTGGCGCACGGCGCGCCGGCCCCGATCGCCGACCTGATCCTGAGCATCTTCGCAGCGGCACGAAACGGCGAGTTCAGCGCCGTCGACTCGACGCTCGCCGAGCTGATCGGGCGAGAGCCAGCCACCTTCGGTGCCCTGCTGGAGCATGCCTGGGCCGAATAGACGCGGTGATGGACGCGGTGTGACGCGCAGAAGACGTTCGTCCGCGTGGACGCTCCCGGCGCACGCGCCGTCAGCGGCCTGCTGCCTCGCGTGACGCCGACACCTTCAGTGCCGACAGCGCGTGCCCGGTGCATCATGCGCCCCTCGGCGGGGCCGACACCCGCCGCCACACGTCGCTGTCCACGTTTCCGACCGCTCGACCGCCGGAGGCCCCGCTTCGTCCGGGCTGCGGGGCACCCCCTCACCTGGCGGTGCCGGCTACCGGCAGGTGGGATCGGGGACGGCAGAGACGGTGTAGGGCGGCTGCCCCGGCGGATCGTCCAGCTGGCTGTTGACCACGTAGAGGCGGCAGCCGTGACGAGCGAGGGTGGTCGGCAGGGCGAACCGGTCACCGGTGATCCGATGCTCCACCGTCCCGCTGCGGAGATCTCTACTCAGCTCGGCGATGTAAACCCCGGCTGGTGCACCGTAGTTGAGCACCGCGTAGAGATGGCGGCCCCGCAGCAGCATGCCGTCCGGCCCGAACGACGTCCCACCGAGTCGCACCTCCTCGACGGCCTTCGTGGTGGTGTTCACCCGCCACACCGCCTCCGTGCCGTTGGACGCCACGAGCAGCGTCCTGCCCGTCCGGTCAGCCGTGATGCCGTTGAGCAGCCAGTACTGGGCCGGAAACCGCGGAGCAGCGCCGCGGATGTCGAGCCAGGGACGCAACGGGCCAAGGCGACCGGCGCGTAGTACGGCTCGGTGGATCACGGGATTGGCCCAGTCGGTGACGTACACGGCGTCCTTGGTGATGACGAGGTCGTTGAGGTTCGCGGCGCCGAGAGGGCCGTCCTCGGCCCTGCGGCGGGCGACCAGGCGCCCGGCTCGGTCGTGCACCGTGAGGATCGAGCCGCCCACGGAGAAGACGCGGTGGCGGGCATCGGTGTGCACCCCGAGCGCGCTCGGGCGATCGGCGATGCCCTGAGCGGCGAACGGCCGCAGCTCGGCATCACCGATCCGTCCCGTGAACAGCCGGCCGGTGCCTTTGGACGTGACGTACAGGGTGCCGTCCGGCTCCACCGCGATTCCCTCCGGCAGGGTGCCGGGATCCCGCGAGACGACGTAGACCTCGGGTAGGTCCCGAGCGCCCGCGGGAACGGCTGTGCCGGCCGCCGCCAGGAGCACCGAAGCCCCCAGACAGAGCAGACGTGTCATGACGCGCATCCATTTACCTCCCCGACGATGTACTGCAGGGCCTGCCGCACCAACCGCCCCATGCCGGCCCGACCCCCGGCTCCCTCGGCGATCAAGCCGCGGCCACCAGGCTGCGCCAATCGGGCGTGCCGTCGCGACGTTCCGTGCCATGATTCGACCAGGTTCGAAGACGGCCGCTGCGCCAACGGGATTGGATGGTCGGGAGGTTCGTTGATCGAGCTCACCGTGGACGCCGCCGGGCTCGCCCGTTCCCGTTTCGCCATCTCACCGTTGCACGAGGTCGTGGCGACCCTGCTGCCCTGGGGCATGCGCCCGGCCGCCGACGCCGACCCTTGGGTCGCCCGCGCCCGACGTGTGCTGCGCCGGGCCCAGCTGCCCCTGCTCTCCGAACTGGCGCTGGACGCGGGCGGGTACGTGCCCGACTTCCTCAGCCCGCATCCCGTGCAGCCCTCCCCCAGCGTCGAAGAGGAGCTGCAGCGGGTACGGTGCACCCCGCCCGAGCGCGTCCTGGGCGAACTGCAGGCGCTCCGCGACGGGCGGCCGTGCAACGGGCTCGCCGGCTGCGAGCTGCCGCCGGGAGTACGGCGGGCCATGGCACGGGGCGGCGCACACGTGGCCCGGCAGGCCGCGGACGAGATGCGGCGCTACTGGGAGCTCGCCTTCGCCCCGCACTGGAAAGCAGCCAAAAGCGCGCTCGACGCGGAAGTCGACAGATGCGCAGGCGTGCTGGCCCGACACGGAGCGGCCGCACTCTTCAACTCACTGCACCCGCACATCCGATGGGCCGACGGGACCCTGCACGTCGAAAGCCGGTACCAGATCGCGCTGCCCGTACCCCAGGTGATCGTCGTACCATCCCTCGTCGCGCCTCAACCGGCCGTGGCCGTGGACCCGACACGTGACGGAGCCAGGCCCCCGATGCTCGTCCATCCCGTGCGCGACAAGACCATCACCGACACCATCTCCCCAGGAGCACCCACCGCCGAAACAGCCCAGCTGCTCGGCCCCACCAGGGCGGCACTCCTCGCGGCACTGACACAACCAACCTCCACCGCACAGCTGGCAGCACGCCACTACCTCAGTCCTGCCACGGTCTCCTACCACCTAGGCGTACTCCACCGAGCCGGCCTCGTCACCCGCACCCGAACCGGCCGGACAGTGCTCTACCACCAGACGCCCAACGCAACTCGGCTGACACAGAGTCACTAGACCGCGGCACGGTACACGCCGAGGCACTGGCGATGCACTGCCGATGCGCTGCCGTCGCTCGCGAGCCGGTCCGGGCACTTCCTCCCCGCCGCCGGCGGCACCGCCGCCCACATCCGCTCGCGGGCCCGGCGGCCTGACGCACTGGTAAATCGATGGCGTGCCCGAAGCACTCAGCCCCACCCTGGTCCCTATGGCAGAGCCCAAATTCCAGATCAGAGCCCAGCACACGGACTCCACGATCACCGTTTACCAGGCGTACTCTCCGGCGATCGGCCTCCCGGCGGCTCGGGAGAACCGTTTCCCGGCTCTGTGGCGGCGGGACCGGATGACATGGATCAAGCCGTCGTTCCTGTGGATGATGTACCGCTGCGGGTGGGGCACCAAAGAGGGACAGGAGACCGTCCTCGCCGTCGAGATCCTCCGTGAAGGCTTCGAGTGGGCGCTGCACCATGCCTGCCTGTCCCACTACGAGCCCGGGCTGCATGCCGACCGCGCAGCCTGGAAACGCCGGCTGAAGCAGGCCCCGGCCCGAGTGCAGTGGGACCCCGAACGCGATCTGCGCCTTCAACCACTTGACCACCGATCGCTCCAGCTCGGCCTCACCGGTGAAGCCGCGCGCCTCTACGCAGATGAGTGGACCGTCTCGATCACGGACGTCACATCGCTCGCCCGCACCGTCCGGGCCCACGTGCGGAACGGACACCTGGACGCCGCACGACAACTCCTGCCCAGCGAACGCCCCTACGCCGTCGACGAAGAGATCCTGTCCCATCTGCACCGCTGAGCCCTCCCACCGATCCAGTCGAATGTCCGGAGAAGCCGCGCGCCCAGTTGATCAGCCGCTGACTGGCGGCTGTGCCTCGGCGCCCGCGCCCGGCATCGAGCAGTACGAACATCAAGTCACTCGAAACGACCTCTGAGCCTGGATTGCCGCGGCCGACCTGGCGGCCTGCTCGATCCTCGCGCAGTGGGCTGCACGGGCTTCCTCGTCAATCTTCTTCTCGTGTTCGGCGCGCACCCCGGTCCGGCCGTCGAGGCCCTCGCGCAGGATGTCGGCGTGCCCGGCATGCCGGATGGACTCGCCGAGGACGTGGACCAGGACGGCGAACAGGTTCGTGTTGGGGTGAGGCTCCGGCCACCACGGCACGTGGCCGGGGCGTCGAGGGGCAGGTCGTTGATCGTGGCGTCCGAGTGTTCCCACGTGCGCTGGTAGAACCCGATGATCTGATCGCGGCTCTCGTCCTCGGTCGCCCACTGATCGCTGCCGTCGTGGTCCTGCCACCGGGGCAGCGGTTCCGGGGAAGGGCGGTCGAAGACCTCGCCGAAGTACCTGGCCTCGACGGTGGCCACGTGTTTGACCAGGCCGAGCAGGTTGGTCCCGGTCGCTGTCAAAGGTCGGCGGGCGTCGTACTCGGACAAGCCGTCGAGTTTCCAGAGCAGTGCCCTGCGGTCCCGCCGCAGTCTCCCGTGCAGGCTGTCCTTCGCGAATTCATCGATCACGCGGCATGAGCCTGCCATGGGGTGCTCGTGGTCTCAAGATCCCGTTCGTGGTCCGCGGAACTGGCAGAGGGGCTACAGTCCGCCCGGCGTCGAAGGCTGCAACCAGCCGACGAAGGACTCGGTCGGCGGGCGGTGATCTGTAGCCCCGCCCCGGTGTCAGTCCACCAGGCCGTCGCGCAGCAGGCGCCGGGCCGCCTCGGTGCGAGCCGCGGCGAGTTCTGTGGCGATCCGTTCGCTCCGATGGTCCTGCGGCGGGACCACGGCGGGCAGGGACTCACCAGCGAGCAGGCAGGCGCGGCGCAGGTGGGTCGGCGGGTGGGTGGCGTCGACCTGGTGCCCGCGCCGGGCACCGGCGCGTCGCTGCCGTTCGTACTCGTGCTCAGGTATGGACGCCGCGAACGCGGTGAGCAGGCTCCAGAGTTCATCGGCCCGGGCCTTCGCCTCCCGGGCGGACCTCGATCCCCGAGGGCCGCGCGGTTGGCCTCGCTGCGCAGCAGAACCGCGAGCGAGTCGGTGATGAGCAGCCGGTCCATGAGGTCCACAGCGGCCTGTGTGGAGGCGGTGCGGGCGGCCAGCCGGTCGGCGAGGTATTCGGCTCGCGTTCCGGCTCTCGACGTCAGCCGGACGAGCAGCACCAGCAGTCCCCGGACCAGCAGGCGTGGCAGGACGTAGAGGGCGTTGACGGCCAGCTCGATGCCGGACGGGTCCGGCAGCGGCTGGAGGGTGTGGTGCCAGAGGGCCAGAGTGCGTACCGCCGTGCCGACAACGAAGCCGTTGCGTGTGTCGCCGTTGGCGTAGTGGGCCAACTCGTGCCCGAGCAAAGCGATCCGCTCTTCGGGCGTGAGGATCTCCCACAGCGGCATGCCCAGCACGAGCAGTCGCCGGCCGCGCACACCGTACGTAGTGACAGCGGCGTTGATGCTCCCGTCCACGACGATGGCGTGCACGCCGCGCGTGCCCACCGCATGCGCCACCTCGTCCACCAGGGCGAAGAGTTCGGGCGCGTCAGACCGGAACAGCACGGGCCGGTCGTCGGGCAGGCGGCGAACCCTCGGCGCGAGCGCCCAGAACAGCACCAGAAGCACTGCACCCGCGACCACACCGACGCCACCCCAGCCCGCCACCACGCACCAGACACCGAGCACGGCCAGCGCAAGGGTGACACCGTGCACGAGCAGAGCGAGCACGGTGGCCGCGACCGCCGACGCGTCGCGCCGCGGCCGCAGCACCTGACCGCTCATCATCTCGTCGAGCAGCCGCTCCCCGTGTCGTCGGGCCAGGGCCCGCTCGGCCCGGTCCAGCGGCCCCCGTCCGACTGCGGCTCCTCCGGGTCCACGTTCCAGTCACAGGCGGCGCACCAGATGGCGAACCGGCTGTCGCCGCGGATCTCCGTGCCGCACTCCGGACACGGCTGTCTCGTCTCTCTGGCGACATCGAGCATCGCGGTCTCCCCCTCGTCCGCGGCCCTCCCCGAGCCGCTACCCGCTGGTACCGGCCGATCTGATCACACGGCAAGGCCATGGTGAAGGCACGGTCGTCCGCACGGGCTCAACCGTGATCCCGTCGCAACCGTCGCAGGCTACGCAGTAGGGGAAGGCAGGGCCTACTCCTGGCGGCACCGGTCCGCGGAGGTCGTGCTGCCGGCGGACGGGCGCGCGGTCGGATGGGTGGGTGAGGCGGAGACAGAAGGTGTGGATGAGGGGGAGCCGATGGTGCCACAGGTGTTCCCGGCACGATGAGCCGGCCCGTACTGGTGATGAAGCTTTCAGGCAGACGCCCTGCCCCCGCATGCTCCTTCGCCACCACCGCACCCATGGGTCGGAGATCGGCATACGTCGCCGAGAGGGCGGCGGAAGGCGGGGCCTTCAGAGCCGTACGGCAGGACCCGGACGCCTGCCCGTAGAAGTGCACCACGCCCAAGACGCTCCCGGCGACGGCCAGCACTGCGGCGGCCGTATAGGCAGCGGGACGGGACGGCCGCCGGCGGAGACGGACACCGAGCCGTCTTGTGGTGACAGCCTTGTCGGGTCTCGCCGTCTCGTCGTCGGCTCGCAGTCGTTCAGCCTGCTCTCTGGCCTGTCCGAGGATCTCGTCGGCCCGCGCCCTGGCCTGAGCGGTCAAGCGGTCCGCGTCGGCTTCGGCATCGGCACGTATCCGGGTCGCTTCGCCACGCGCGGCGGCACGTAGTGCTTCTGCTTCCTTCTCGGCCCGGTCGAGAGGGTCTCTGACGGTGGTCTTCAGGTGGCCGAGCGGATCCTGCACCTGACGCTGAAGTCTTCTGACGTGCATCCAGCGCTCACGCCACTTCTGCCGCACGGCTTCAGGGGATTCGGCCTCGTCGGTGGCCGCGTGCGGCTCGAGACTCACCACCCGGATGAACTCCATCAGCGCCTTCAACTGAGGCAGTCGTCTGCCCCGAGGAACTCGGTGATGGCGACCTGACTGAGCTTCGGCTCGCGCGAGGCCTTGGCGATGTCCCGATAGGACGGCGACCCCCGGGAGATGTGAAAGGCGTTCAGCTTGTCGGCGAAATCGTGCAGTGCCTCCCAGTACTCGGTGACGACGGCATCGTCACGAGTGCCCACCCCCTCGGAGCCACTCTCCGCCACGAGTCCGCTCCTTTCCGTTGCGTCCCATCACGTTAAGGGAGGCCGGTGCAGAACGTCCGTGATTCCAGGAGAACGATCCGGGCCGGCCCGCATCGTTACGCTCCGCACCCATGCGACGCGGTCATGACCCGCGACGAAGGAGCAGCGCACCCACTGCACAGAGACCACTGCTGCGAGCTCTGCTCACCACCCACGTGTTCCGGGCGCGCCCTTGAAGGGCCCTCGCACCTCCTTGGTGACCCAGCCGCCGTAGAAGTCACCCTCCTGTGCCTGCACCTCTTCACCGCCGACGAGGCAGCGGTCGACACGGCTCGCGTAGAAGGCGAAGTAGTCCCGGAGGACCGAATACGCGGGCTCGGGGTTCGCGTAACTCCAGGCGGCCCGGCTTCGCACCACGTCACCGACGATCACATCCCAGTAACGAGCGCTGCCCTTCCACTCGCACCAGGTGCGGCCCTCGGTGAGAAACAGCAGATCCGACCGTACGTCCTCCGGCGGAATGTAGAAGGTCGGCGGGTGACTGGTCTCCAGTACCCGGACCGCGTGCCTTGTCTCGGCCACCACGTGGCCACCGCACTCCACACGGACCGGGCGGTTGTCCGGCAGCACGGCGGGCGGCCGCGGGTAGTCCCATACGGACTCGACTTCGCAATCGGCAAAATCGGCCATACCGTCTCCTCATGGTGCGTAGCACTCACTGCTCAGCGTGTTCACCTCCTCTTCCGTACATCACGGCCCTCCGGATGAGGCGCACCGCGAATTGGCTGGAACGGCGGTCACGGGGAGTGGTCATCGCGGTCGGACGCTCCGACGGCGGGATGATCGAATTCGATGGCTGACCAGGCCACGCACCGTACTGCTCCGCCGGGCTTCGCTCGCCGGGCAAGGGATGGACGCATCAGGTGCTGGACATGGGCTGACGCGGTCAGCCCTCGGTTCCGCCAGGCGCGGTGCCGACTCCGAGTCCGGTCGGGCACTCGCGGAGCGTGGCCTGGAGGGTCCGCTCCGCCGCCGTTGGCGACCCTCCGGAAGGCGCGCGTCGTGGGTGCGCCCGTCCGCCGCAGGGCGGGGCCGCGGGCCCGGTCAGACCAGACCGGCTCGGCGAGCGGTGTCCTCACTGTGCTTCATGTGACGATGGCCCGCTTCGCCGAGCGCGGTGACGACACCCGCGACGACCGTCTCGACCACGGCGAGCGTGGGGACCAGGCTGTCGTAGGGCGAGGGTGTGGACACCTGGCTCGGCAGGACGACGTGGGCGTGGGCGCTGGTGGGCGACAGCCAGGTGTCGGTGAAGACGATGACCTTGCCGCCGTGTTCCTGGGTGAGCTGGGCGATGGAGAGCTTGTCGTCCTCGTAGCGGCGGTAGTCGAAGATGATGACGACGTCCTTGCGGCTGAGCTGGGCGAGTGCGGCCGTGCGCTCGACGTCGCCTCCGGGCAAGAAGTGCACATCGCCGCGTAGTTGCATGAGATGCAGGCCGAGATACTGGGCCAGGAGATGGGTGAAGCGCCCTCCGACGAGCGTGATGCGTCGTTTGCTGTCGGTTATCAGCGCGATGGCGCTTTCGAGGTCGGCCGCCGGGGTCTCGGCCAGGGTCTGGGCGACCGCGTGACTGAACACCTTGCCGCTGCGTGCCAGAAGGCCGGAAGCGGTGTCGTCGCTCGGGTTGTCCTCGATGGCCTCGTAGAGGGCCAGCGGAGAGGCGCTGCGTTCATCGAGTTCGGCACGCAGCGCGGCCTGGAACTCGGGAAAGCCGTGATAGCCGAGCCGGGCCACGAATCTGAGGACGGTGGGTGCGCTGACCGCAGCGCGCTCGGCGATGATGGCGATGGTCTCGAACCCGCTGGAGGGGTAGGCGGACAGCAGCACACGAGCGACCTTGCGTTCGGCGGGGCTCAGTTCGCCCAGCCTCTGCCGGATGTCGTCGGCGAGGGTGCCGTGGGCCATGGCGTGTCCTTTCGGAGCAATGCGCGGAACGCGATCAAAGCCTAATGGCTGGTACAGGCGTGAGGCCGCGCGGCCTGACTGGGGCGGCCTCACCATCACCCCTCTTGGCCCGGGATGGATCTGGACGGGTTCACTGGATGCGACGGTGATGCGCATGCCAATGAGCGTGTGTCTACCCGAAGCGGCGGCAGTCGACGACTGGTATGAGCGAGCTCACACCTCGGGCGCACACAAGGTTTCCGTTGGGTCGGTGATCGCTTTCTGGCAGGCGCCGCACGCCCGGCGAGTGCACCCTCGTGCGGCCCGATCCTGGCTCCCCGATCTCACGGATCGAGCACCTGCGTGCGCGCTTTCCGGCCAGTACTCACAGGTAGCGGTACGGGGGGCCGACTCGCGGGGGATGATCGCGATTGTGTTCGGCGAAGAAGTGACCAGCTGCGTGCGGTGGGAAATCCTGATGCACGAACGGTTCAGCGGCGTGTGGATCTGCAAAGACTTCGGTCGTGCCACCAGCGACGTCGATCCCACCGAGCTGGGCCGGGCCGTCCTCGCCGCGTACCTCGCCGGCCGGGACAGCCGGGGTGAAACGTTCCGCGTCGTCGTCCGCCCGGACAACGGCGGCCAGTGCGTCATCACCCCAGGTCAACTCCCCGACCCTGGCTGGAAAGCGGACCCGGCCATCTGTCAGGCGCTGCCCGCCTACCTGCGCAAGGCCCTCACCTGACCCCTCATACCGTGGGAAGGCAACGACCACGCGGTCCCGCGCACAGGAGGTGCGGACGCCGGTCAGGGGCTGCAGCAGCGACCCGCCCGCGTGCCACGGCGAGAGCGCTGTTCGCGCGGCGCCGGATCAGTGATCCGGACGGCGACCGATGAGTCCTGGCCATCACCACAGGCTCCGGCAACCCCGGTCCACCCGGCTGCGTCCATGACCACGAGACGAGGGGGACCATGTCGGAGTGCTCAGCGGCGAAGGACAAGCCCGAAGTGGTGCCGTTCATGGCGTACTTGTGGGCAACGGTGATGACAGGCGGGGGCGCGTTCGGCCTGGCCCAGGACAGCACGGGCTGGCATCACTGGGCCCACGTGATCTGCCTCCTCGGCGGTCTGACCGGGGTGGTCGAGTGCGCGAGGAGGGCCCGCCACGCCCGCGCAGCGGGCCTACCCCAACCATGGGTGCCGCCAGCCCTTCTGGTGTCGTACGCGGGGGCGGTGATGCTGACCTTGGTCGTGCTGACGGTACGGTGATCGTCCGCAGCCATGTGAACAGTCCGGCCCCAGCCGGGCTCCTGCGCCATGTTCCCGGAGCGGCGAGAGTCACCTGGACATCAGCGGTGGACACGGCACCCCAGGAGGCACAAGCTGGATGTACAGCATGTCTTGCTGGAGAGGCCTCGTTAAGTCGCACCCGTGTGGTTGCGCGTTACCGCCGATGCGCGGAACGCCTCCTGTACACCTTGACTTGTTCCTTGGCTCATACCACCCTGCGCCGCTCCCGGACGTCACCAGATGCCGACGTTCTGCTGCGGAACCCAGACCGCGTGCGCGGACCTGTGAAGCAAGGAGGTCGCGTGATGAGTATCGCCGTCGCACCGCGATTCGCGGACATCAGCCAGTTCGAGCAGTGTGTGAACGGTGCCCGCATGACGCCTGACGGTTTTGACGCCAACGGCGACCTCGTCGTCGACGAGTCGAACGACCCGATGGCCGTCGGAGCCATTCAGGGCGCGCTGCGAGATCTTGGTTACCCGTTGCTCACGACCTTCACCTACGACGACGCCACCACCGATACCGTGCGGCGGTTCAAAGTCGACCAGCAGCTTCCCGTCCCCCGGGACTGCCGGCACACGACGGTGTCGTCGGTCCCGGAACCAGTGGCCGTCTCAACGCGCTGTTCACGCCCCAACCCGCGCCCGCCCCGCCGCCTCAGCCGGTGCCGGCGCCACCGGCGTTGCAAGCCTGGGAGCGTCTGATCAGCTTCCGCCCGTCGGGGCCCCTGCAGGCAGGCCTGAATGCGCGCTTCTCGCTGTTCGGCCCCTCTCGGGTGGTCCACGCCATCGAGGACGCCAAGGGCCCGGTCAGTCTCGACTACTACCCTGTACGGGTCGAAGCGTTGCCGACGGACGGCAGCAGCACCATGACGGCCGAGCAGTTGCTGGAGTTCGTGCGCCGCAACCTCAACGACTTTGTCGACGGCTCACCGGACGGCTGCAACTTCCAGCCCTACGATCCCAACATCGACACCGCGGCCTGGCTGCCGCCGTTCCTGCCGACGGCGTTCACCGGCGCGGTCGTCTCCATCGACATGTTCTCCTCGGGCGTCAACGTCGATGACGGTTCGGTCGTCCTGTCGGAAAACGGGCCCGACCACTGGGTGTTCTCCACCTTGTGGACGCCCGACGACGGCGGCCATCCCGTCAGCGGCAATCGAGAGTTCGGCTTCACACCAGGCCTGGCGGGTGAGTTCGTCTTCTACACCCGCGGCGCGGACCGTACTACGTCGTTCATCGACAGCTCCGCGGCGGCCACCGTCTTCGGCGCCGCGCATCAGCTCTGGCTTTCCTTCCAACGCAGACTCGCGGGCTTCGTCAACGGCAACGGCGGTCGGGCCATCGTCGAGAGCCCCGACGTCAACCGCTACGACTGGCCAACGGTCCAGTCCACCTACCACCATCCGTCGACGCCGTGGCTCTAGTGGCAACACCTGGTGGCCGCGACAGGGGCCCCGTCACGGGCGCGAAGGCGGGCGCGTCGCCGCCTGCCCGGCAGTGAGTTGGACGGTTTCCGGAGGGCCGCAGTCGCGAGTTCCGAGCACATCAGGGCGGCCGGCTCCGGGTAGACCGGCGTGCTTGCGGGCTGTTGACGGGCACGGCTTTCAAGAGGCGCTGAGCTTCCCGAACCGGGCCAGGCAGTGCCAGACCTTCTTGAGGTCCTGGAGAGCGTAGCGGCCTGTTCGGGCAGCGTCCCCGATGATCCGGGGAGTGAGCCGGCCGTCGTCGGCGATCTCCGCTCCCAGGTCGACGTACTCCTGGCCCCGGTAACGCGGATGGTGGCGCAGTTCGGCCACGCTGAGCCGGAAGCCGGGATGCCATTCGACCGGGCAGGGCAGGCGTTGTGCCGCGTGTTCGACCGCTGTGCCGCGATAGCTGGGGTCGAGCACCAGTGCCTCTACATCAACGTCGAACCGTACAGGGCCATGGATCTGTGCCTCGATGTGCCCGTCCAGAGGGTCCGTGTCCGCCGCCTCGGCAAGCTCGACGAGCGAGCATCGGTGGGCGACGCCGAAGGAAGACGGCTCGGCGGAGCTGTCCGGGTAGCAGAACGTAGCGCGCGTGAGGGCTTCGGGCGTGAGTCTGAAGAAGGAGGAGCCGAATCGTGGCGCACCGCCGACCGGATCGCGGCGGTAGTTCAACGCGCCGTAGACAGGTCGCTCGGCGGGCGTGGCGTCGTCGTACGCGCCGGCGAAGATGCGGCTCTCCCAGTGCCAGCGGTCCCCACCCGGGTGAGCGGTCAGGCCGCCGTTGCTCGTTCCTGTGACGAACTGTGACCTATAGACACCGTCGTCAGCCATCTGGATCAGGATGGGACGTTCCCTCGCGGGTCGGTCGGGATGGAAGTGCATCGTCACCCGTAGGTCCTCAGGGAGCGGCTTCCCGCTGGACGCTGCCGCGACATGCCGCAGAGCCCTGTCCTGGATCGAGACGGTGGCATCAGCGGCCATGACACGTCGCTCCATCCGGCAACCGGCACGGCAGCGCTTCCTCGACCACCCGGTGAGTGGCGTCGGCCTGCCAGACCGCCGGCAGATTCACGGTGTGGCCATCGCCGGCGTACACGACGTCCTGGTGGAGCAGGAATGCCCGCAGAGCCTCGTCGTCCACTTCTCGCCGGGACAGCGACAACACCGACGGCTCGCAGTTGTGTGACGTGAACGCGCTCAAGAGCTGATCAATGCATGCAGGCGCGTCGCCACTGGCCGTCTGAACGACGCACACCCCGGGCCTGGGGTCTCTGACATGGTTCAGGAGCCGGTCGTCGAGAGGGACATCCTCATCGGTTGAAAAGCCTCCCCCGACAGGTGCGACACGACGAGCTGGAACGACCACCACGGAAGTGCCTCCATAGCCACAGGCGCTGTGCGATCGAAGTTGCGCGCACACTGCCGCGCCACGGGACCCACCCGCAACCCCATAGACAGCGGTGATGGCACGTGCGACGGTGCGCCGCAGGCCAGGAGGCGACGGCCACAACCGCCGACCACGAGCACGGCCGGCTGCGCCGCCGCTACCCCGGCGCACCGCACCCCGCCGCGACCGCAACAGGGGCGAGGCCGGTCCGAGTGGCCCCGCCTGTCCGCTGGACGCGACGCCCCGCCAGGACGCGGAGAGGCCGCTCGCCTGTCAGTCCGCCGTGGTGACCGATGCCTTCCGCTCGGCCGGCGACGCCTGCGTGATCACTTCGGAGCGCCGCTGACCCCGGTCCATGACCCCGCCCGTGAAGGCCAGCCCCAGACCGGCCACGGCGAGCGCCACGCCGACCAGGTTGGGCGCGGCCCAGCCCCACCCTGCCGAGATGACCAGGCCGCCGAGCCAGGCACCACCCGCGTTGGCCAGGTTGAAGGCCGAGTGATTGGAGGCCGCCGCCATCGTCGGGGCGTCCTTGGCCTTGGCCATCAGCAGCATCTGGATGGGTGTGGTGATGAGGGAGCCCATCGCACCGATGAAGGTGATCGTCACCAGGGCGGGGACGGTGCTGTGGACCGCGAAGAAGAAGGTCACCAGGGCCGCGGCCAGCAGGATGAGGCCCCAGTACATCGTCGGGCGCAGTGCGCGGTCGGTGAGCGGTCCGGCGATCAGGGTGCCCAGCGTCATGCCGACGCCGTACAGCGCGAGCACCCAGGTCGTCGACGCGTCGGAGATCCCGGTCAGGTGCGTGAGCATCGGGACGAGGTAGCTGTACACGGCGAAGAATCCACCGAAGCCCACGACCGCCGTGGCCAGACCGATGACGACCTGCTTGTTACCCATGGCCCGCAGCTCGTGCCGGATGCCGGACTGCTCCCCGCGCGGCTGGTGCGGGACGAAGGCGGCCAGCGCGGCCAGCGCGATGAGGCCGATGACGGCGACCACGCCGTAGGCGGAGCGCCAGCCCAGATGCTGGCCGAGGGCCGTGGCGGCCGGAACCCCGACGATATTGGCGACGGTCAGTCCGAGGAACATCTTCGAGACGGCACGTGCCGCCCTGTCCGCAGCGACCAGCCGCGAGGCGACGACGGCGCCGACGCCGAACAGCGCGCCGTGCGGCAGGCCCGCCAGGAAACGGGCGGCGAAGAGCGTGCCGAAGTCGGGGGCCAGGGCCGACGCGGTGTTGCCGATCACGAACAGTCCGGTCAGGAGCAGCAGCAACCGCTTGTGTGGCACACGCGCGCATATGCCCGTCAGCAGCGGTGCGCCCACGACGACACCGAGCGCGTACGCCGACACGACATTGCCGGCGTGCGGCACGGACACACCGATCCCGTCGGCGATCTGGGGCAGCAGCCCCATGGTGGCGAACTCGGTCGTGCCGATGCCGAACGCGACGACAGCCAGGGCCAGCAGAGCCAAGGGCATGGTGCAGGAGAACCTTTCGAAGACGACGGGCCGGGGACCAGTAGCGGGGCGGGGCGGTGCGGACTCATCCGCGGTCTGCTCGCTCGGTCGCGCCAGTCGTCCTGACCCGAAGCGCCCTGGGAAGAGGGTGAGCCCACAGGGGTGCAGCACTGGAGCGGAGGAATCCATTCCAAGATCGCCTGGCGATGTGCGGCGGCGGGCCGCGCCCGGACACCCTGGCTGCGGCAGTCGGCCCCGGCCGGTGAGCAAGGATAGCCGCTACGACTCCGGCATCGATCCGGAGGGTCACCTTCCGGACGTGCTGTCGACTGCCGGCTGCCGACTCTGCCCTCCAGGCATCACGCCGAGGCGGGAGCCAGTGGCAACCTTGGCCGCGGGCGATGAGCGGGCGTGTGTAGACGCCTGGGTGCATCAGAGCGTCGACCTGGCAGACGTGCCTTCGTTGCTCCAGGGAGACCGGCGAGCGGCCCGGCCGGACGCGGCGATCACTCGTGGGCGTCGGTGAGGAGTTCTTGGTCGCGGTCGTCGTCGTTGGGCTCCGGCCGCGTGATCGTCAGCCTGCTGCGCCGCTGCGGCGGCCGGGTCGACACCACCTGCCGGGTCGTGCGGCACGAGGGACGCATGCCGGACGAGGCGGCCTTCGTCACGTTTCGGTGTCGACGCGCGCCAGGATGCCTTTGAGCAGCCCCGTGGCCTGGCCCACCTCGATGAGGTAGCCGTCCGGATCACGCATGTAGCAGCGCAGCTCGGCGCGGCGGTCGACGGGCGGGGTGAGGAACTCGGCTCCCTTGGCGCTCGCCGTCGCGTAGAAGGCGTGGATGTCGGCCACCCGAACGTTCAGGAAGCTGGAGACGGTGTGGGGGTCCTCCGGCGTGCGTAGGACGACATCGGGTTTGTCGTCGGTGGGCCCACCGCCCGGGTTCATGATGATCCAGCCGTTGGCGACCTTCACGATGCAGGGGTTCTCGTCCAGTACCACCCTCCCACCCAGTATTTCGGCGTAGAACGCCCGTGAGCGGGGACGTCACTGACCGTGAGGAAGTGCGTGAGCACCAGGCCCTCGGCCGGTGCGGGAAGGTCGTCGGCCGTGGCGCCGGAAGACGTGACGTCGGACATGTGTCGAGCGTATGGCGCATACGGCCCTGCGGCACTCTCAGCCGACCCGCCCCTCGACCGGCGCCCGTTCCGTGCCGCGGCGAAGCGGTCCGACGTGGACGCCGCCTCGGCAGAGCGGAGGCTGCCGTCCCTGTGCGGCCGAGTCCCCGGTGCGCCCGGTGTCCGGTCGGGCCGACACCGGGGTCTCGGCCCGACCGGACCCTGAGGCGTCAGGCGTTTCCCGAGCAGCGCCCGTGCTCCGGCCGTCCGGGCGCGTCCGGGGCCGAGGCACGCCGGATCCAGGTCGTGTGCGCGCGGCGGCGACTGGGGGCGCCTGCGGCTGCCGAGCGCGGTCGCTTCGTCGGGCCCGGTCTCCAGGCGCGCGGAGATCTCCTCCGGCCGCAGGGACTCGCTGACGACCACCGGTTCGAGACGCGGGTGGGGGCCGGGCAGGTCAGGCAGACCGCCGGGGCGGTGGGGACGCCGGAGTCCGATGGTGGATCACCGACCCCGCCGTGCGCCCGTAGACTCACAAGCCGTTTGTGTACACGGGGAAGGGACATGACAGTGAATCAGCAGGATCACATGCGGTACACCTGGGGCGATGCACCGATCTACGACAAACTCGTCGGGGAACGCGGCGATGTCCCGGCTGAGGTGAACGCCGAAGCCGCTCGCATCCTCAGGGAAGCGGATCGGAGCGTCGACTTCGGTCTGCGGCTGCCGTACACGGCGCACTGAACCCTGCGATGAGTATCCGCCCGACGGCATGCGCTACGACGTAGGCGGCGCCGCCGACGAGCCGCCAGAGCTCGATCGTGGCGCACGGTCTCGCGGGTGGGCACGAGGCCGGGCGATAACGGGTGCGCCTGTCTGTGCAACGCGTGATTGGATCACCCGTGCGCATGCAGCACCCGAACAGGCCGCGCACGGACGGGAACGGCCTGCGGGCCCGCGCAGGCCGACTTTGACGGAGAGACGACGAGGAGTCACGTGAGGCGTCACCTGTTCCCGGCCGCACTGCTGTCGGCCGGAACCGCTCTGCTGGCGCTCACCGGCTGTGCCGGTACGCCCACCACAGCCCACAAGACCCTTCCTCCGCCACGGCCGCCTCGGCTACCCAGTTGGCGGCGCCCGCCACGCCCAGGGCGTCCACCGCGTCCGCGCACGGCTACGACCCGCACGCAGACGCCGCGGCGGAGATCAAGGCCGCTCTGAAGGCAGCGAAGAAGGACGGCCGGCCCGTCCTCGTAGACTTCGGCGCCGACTGGTGTCTGGACTGCCGTGTCCTGAGCGCTCGTTTCCAGGATCCCGGGCCGTCCGCGACGCTTGCCAGGTACCACGTGGTAACCGTCGACGTCGGCGAGTTCGATCACAATCTCGATGTGGCCGCGCGCTATGTGAACCTGCGGACGAGCGGAATACCGGCGCTGGCCGTTCTCGACCCTGCCTCCGGCAGGACCAAGGTGGCGACGGACCGGGGCGAGTTCGCCAATGCACGAACCATGTCGGCCGACCAGGTCGGGCAGTTCTTGAAGCGATGGGCGTGATCGCCCGGCTCCGAGCGGGCGGAGCGACCACGAGTGTGGCACTCACGCTGGCGCTGGCCGCCCTTCCTCTCACCGGCTGTGCGGGGGTACACGAAAGCGGTCCTGCCGCCGTGGCCGCTCCCTTCTCGGCCGGTGGCGTGGCAGTGTCGGTCCGGGTGGAGTCCCGCGGCAACGACTTGCGGGTCCTCGCCGACCTGCGGCCCGAGCGAGCCGGCTTCCACGTGTACAGCCTGGCCCTTCCCGACGGCGGCGTCGACGGCATCGGCATCCCGACCCGCATCCGTGCCGCGGGTGCCCTGCGGCCCACGGGCCCGGCGACCACCGAGGCCCGGCAGCGCGTACTTCGCCCGGAGGGTCTCGCCGTCCGGCTGCCGGTCTACCGGGATGGCCAGGTCACCCTCGAACTCCCGTGCGACGGGTCGAGGGCGGGGACCGTGACCGGGCGCGGGTGTTCCTCACCTACGGCGCGTGCAGCGAGCGCGAGGGGTGTCTGCTGCCCGTCCGCGACCGCGCCGTCACCCTGACCCTTCCGGCCGACGACTAGCGCGTGTCTCCTTGATGGATTGGTCAGTCGATCGGATGTGGCCATCCGATCAGTGATCAGTGATCAGTGATGCGACTCTCTGTCATGGGACGAGCCTACGGGTGTCGTGCAATCGAGGGCTGATGCACGGCCCCTGACCGCTCGCACTGCCCTGGAGGGGGTTCGGCGGAGAGGGCAGGATTCGAACCTGCGTGGGCCCCGAAGGGCCCGACCGTGAGGCGAGCTCGCTGGTCCCCGATCAACCACTCCGGGCACCTCTCCCTGTTCCCGGCTTCGGATGCTCTCCGCTGCCGTTCACAGGAACAACTGTGGCAGGACCCGCTGACGGTCCGCTGACGGTGCCCTGACATGCTCGCGTCACCCGGCGTCCGGCGTCCGGCGTCCGGCGAACTGACGGTGCGCGGCCTGATGGCCGCCATGGGCGATGCGAGCGTGCTGGTTGGTTCCGTCCGGGCCGGATCAGACGAACGTGGACAGGCCCTCGAGGAGCCGGTCCACGTCGTCGGCGGTGTTGTACGGCGCGAGGCCGGCTCGCAGTGCGGGGTCCGGCAGTTTGAGGGCGTTGAAGGGCTCGTACGCGTAGAACGAGCCAGCGGGGGCCACGACGCCGCGAGCGGCCAGGTGTGCCTGGGCTTGGCGGGCGTCCCGGCCGTCGAAGCTCATCAGCAGGGTCGGGGTGCGGTCGGCTGCCTTGGAGTGCAGGGTGACGGCGGCTCCGAGGGCTCGCAGCCCTCCTCCAGCCTGGTGCGCAGGGTCCGCTCGTGTGAGTGGAGGGAGCCCAGCGAGTGCGTGAGCTGCTCTCGACGCGTCGTCTGTGTACCGGGGTCGAGGGCGGTGAGGAAGTCCACGGCGGCGGTGGCGCCCGCCAGGATCTCGTAGGGCAGAGTCCCGAACTCGAAACGCTCGGGCACCGCGTTGGACGACGGAACGAGTTTGTCGGGCTGGATCGTCTCGAGGAGTCCGGGGGAGCCTGCGAGCACGCCGCAGTGCGGTCCGAGGAACTTGTAGGGGAGCAGACGAACAGGTCCGCGCCCATGGCGGGCACGTCGACCAGGTGGTGGGCGGCGTAGTGCACGCCGTCCACGAACACGAGGGCGCCGGCCTCGTGCGCGAGGTCGGCGATCTGTCGGACGGGCGGCTGGGTGCCCAGGACGTTGGAAGCCGCGGTGAGGGCGACCAGACGCGTTCGCGCGGTGAGTGCCCGCCGGAAGGACCCGAGGTCGAGGTCGGTGGTGTCGGGATCGATCTCGATCCAGCGGACGGTCACATCGGCGCGCTGGGCGGCCTGGACCCAGGGGCGGACGTTGCAGTCGTGGTCCAGACGGCTGAGGACGATCTCGTCGCCGCGCTGCCAGTCCTTGGCGAGGTGACGGGAGAAGTCGTAGGTGAGCTGGGTGGCGCTGCGACCGTGGACGATGCCGTCGGCGGGCACGTTGAGCAGGTCCCCGTAGGCGGCCCGGAACGCCACCACCGTGTGTTCGGCGTTGAGTTCGGACGGGCTGGTGACGCCTCGGTTGGAGAGGGGGCCGGTCATGGTGGCAGTGATGGCGTCGGCGACGGGGCGGGGGTCTGGGTGCCGCCGGGTCCGTCGAAGAAGGCGAGGCCGGTGTCGAGGGAGGGGAAGTGGGCTCGCAGAGCGTTCAGATCGATGGCCATGGCCTCAGCTTTCCGGGAGGGACAGCGGTCGCGCGGACGTTCGGCCTCAATGACGTGCGGCATTGGGGAGGGGCCGTCCAGTGTTGGTCGACGTTCCGCCACGCCCGAACCATCGTCTCCCGCACGGCGTCCTCGGCCTCAGCATACGAGCCGAGCATGCGGTGGCAGTATCCGGTCAGTACGCTCCGATACCGCTCGGTCGCGTCGGTCGCGCTCTGTGCCGGAGTTTCCCGCATCCCGCACGCCGTGCCCTCTCTCGCCACGGCTTCTTCTGTCGACGACGACCACGGGTGGACTGAGCGTTTGGCGTGGGCTTACGGCTTGATAGCACCGGCTCCTGCCGAACGTGCCGCTGCCCTTGATCGACTGACCGCTGCCCAGAAAAGGTCGAGTCCGCTCGTCTCCGGCTCGTCAAGGCGTGGTCCCGACCCCGCGGTTGCGGTGCAAGGCGCTGGACCGGGCAGCTTGATGAGTCGATCCACTGGTCGGAGCCCCCCTGAGTGCTTGCGGCTTCAGGCGTGGAAGCCTGTCCACATGGACACATTCGCGGACCGACTCGACGGCGGGTGGACGTGGTGGGAGGCCGCCATCGAAGAAGCGCAGGAAGGGCGCTGGGTCCGTGACGCCGTGGAACGGCAAGTCATCAAAGACATAGCTGCCGCCACCAACCCTCTCCATGGTGGGCGGACGGCCCCGTTCACCGAGGCCTGGCACGTACGCATCGGGAGGATCGCGAACTGGGCCGGGGTGCTGCGGCTCGCAGCCCGGTCGGGCGGCTGGGTGCTCCAACCGGTCTCCGGACGTGTCCCGTCAGACCCTGCCGGCATGTCCGAGCTGCTGTCCGGCATCTATGCGGTCGGCGAGCAGGGAGAAATCTGGATGCGGCAGCTCCTGAAGGGCGAACTGCCACCAGAAGAAGAGATCGCGAAGGCTGAGCGTTTCCTTACCGGGCCGGGGTCCATCGAGGACCTTGAGCTCTTCTTCTACGACTGAGAGGCCGTCTCCTTCATCGTCACCACCGATCCCAGATGATGGTGGGGCCCGATCGGCCGGCATCAGCGGCTCGATCCGGTCCCACATCGCATCAGCTCTAGTCCTGCGGCGCCAAGGTGCGCACGACGTCGAACTCGTTGCCCTCGGGGTCAGCCATGACGACCCAGTTCCGGTCCGGGCCCTGGCCCACGTCCACCTTGGCGGCGCCGAGACCGAGCAACCTGGTCACCTCGTCCTGGGTACTGCCGTCGATCGGGCTGACGTCGAGGTGAAGCCGGTTCTTCACCGTCTTGCCCTCAGGCACACGGATGAACATCAGGGTGGGCGGCATCTGGCGGGCCCGGATTTCCTCGACGGTCGGCACCCAGGAGCCGATCTCGACCTTGCCCTCGCTCCGGTCGATCACCTTGAAGTCCAGGACCTGGCACCAGAAGGCCGCGAGCCTCTCCGGATCATGGCAGTCAACTGTCAACTCGGTAAACCTGCTTGTCACGTCTCTCCCCGATAGTGCGGACGGGGCTCAGCGTAGGTCGCCCGCCCGACAGATCCGAGACCTTGTTGACCAGAGACATCAACGGCCTTGATCCCGAAGGCCCGCGGGCGGGCCGTCGCGATGGTGTCCAGGACGCCACGTGATCTCCGCCGAGATCCCGGTACGGCACCTTCTCGGCACCGGTCAGCCGCAGGTCGACCGCGGATCGGCCGGTCGGCCTACCGATCGCGGACGGTATCCGCCTCCTGGGCGGGATTGCCCTCCCACCGTGCCTCAGGCGGGACTTCCTCGCCCTTCATCAGGAAGGAGTCGGGGGCGAGTTGTGCCCGGTCGCCGATCGTGGTGCCGTAGTGCACGAGGGCTCCCACGCCGATGGTGACGCCCGCGCCTATCGTGGCGCGGTCGGACTTGAAGGTGCCGTCCTCCTGCGAGTGGCACTGGATGACGCTGCCCGCGTTGAGAGCGCTTCCGTCTCCGACGCTGACGAGGGTCCGCTCGGTGATCGCGCAGCCGTCGTCGAAGACCCGGCGTCCGATCCTGGCGCCCAGCAGCCGCCAGACCAGGACCTTGAACGGGGTGCCGTTGAATGCCTGCACGTATTCGTGCGACGTCAGCTTCCAGTACCGCTCGTGACCCCAGAAATCGGGATCGTAGATCGAGCAGTACAGCGATCTGAGCGGACGGAATCCCGTGACGGTCCGCTCGATGAGGGCGAAGTAGAAGACGGTGAACACGACGGTGAGCAGGCCCGCCAGCGCATAGACCGGCACACCGAGCGTCGGGAAGAGCTCGACGGCGGTCATGGTGATGAGGACGAGCACGAAGAAGTGGAACCATCGCGCCACCAGGTGCAGGCTCGCGGTGACCGCGTTGTGCCTGTTCTTGGCCGCGAGCCGGCGGCGCATTTCGGCACCCTGGGCGAGTTGGTCGAAGCGGGTGTCGCGCAGTACCGAGCGCGGGATCTGGAAGCTGGGTGAGCCGAGCAGTCCGACACCTTCGCGTACCGGGCCGTCGACGGGGACCATGGTCTTGGTCGCGAGCAGGCAGTTGTCGCCGGTCCGGCCGCCCGCGGGGTAGGCGATGCGGTTACCGATGAAGTTGTTCGGCCCGATCGAGGTGCGGGACAGTCGGAAGGACGAGCTGGAGAAGTCGGCGTTGATGATGGAGAGTCCGTCGGCGACCATCGTCCCGGTGCCCACGGTGCTGAGGTACGGGGTGTCGTGCTTGACGAGCGAGCCGAAGTTCGAGCCGGTCTGTTCGACGTGGCACAGGTCGTAGCCCAGGCACCGCAGGTAGTGCACGATCGCGGAGCTGTCGCCGAAGAGTGTGGTGAAGAACCTGATGTTGGTCAGTCGAGTGATCGCCCGCTGGATGCTGTGGTGGAAGCCGTACAACGGGTAGGTCCGGCCCGGCTCCATCGCCAGGCTGAGCAGCCGCGGGACCGTGCTCACGACCAGCAGTCCCGCGACGATGCCTCCGAAGAAGGCCACCAGGGACGCGGCCAGTGCCTCGACGTAGAACGCGGGACTGGTGAAGGCTTGGGGCCCCGGCGTGAACACCGCGTTGAGCTGCGGCACCGTGGTGAACACGAGGCTCACGCCGGCCAGCGCCAGGGGGAGGTACACCAGCAGCAGGGCCAGCAGTTCCGACAGGCTGTAGAGGACCCGGCGGAGGGGCCGCACGCGGCGGGTTCGACGGCGCGGAAGTCGGTCGTCGTCGGCTCCGCCGGTGTCCCGTGCCACGATTCTCCGGCTGGAATCTCCTGCCCGGAGTGCAGGGAGGAGGCGTGTCCCAGTTGGCTGTGGTCGCCCATCGACGTGTAGATGTCGACGACGGCCTGAACGCCGACGGTCACATCGGCGCCGAGGGTGACGGGGCCCGTCTCTATGCAGCCGTCTTGCGCGCGGTAACACGACAACAGCACGTCCTTGCGGACCACCGTGCCGTCACCGATGGTCAGGAGGTCGGTGCCGACCGGGACGGTCCGGGACAGGAAGGTGACGCCCTTTCCGATGTGCGCGCCGAGCGCTCTGAGGTACAGCACGTACAGCGGTGAACCGGTGAAAAGGCGTACCGGGCTGGTGCGGATGAGGGTCTTGACGCACCAGAAGCGCAGGTAGGCGGGACTCCACAGGGGGATCCGGCGGGGAGCGAAGCGGCCGATGAGCATCCACTTGGCCGCGACGGGCAACGCGCAGGCGCCGGCCAAAAGCACCGCGCCGAACAGCACCGCCCTCACGTAGGTGCCCGCCGGCCCTCGCCTTCCACGGTCCACTCGTAGCCGAGTACGGCGATCGTGGCGCCCAGAGAGGAGAAGACGAGGAACATCAGTAGCTGAGCCGTTCCGCACAGCGCGTGCCGCCATGGGCCGCACCGGGGCGCAGCCGACACGTCGGGGCGGGAGCCGCTCTCCGCGGGGACGCGGGAGTCGCCCTGTGACGTGGCTTGCGAGGACTGGGCGGCAGTGGGTGTCTCCGTGAACGCGTCGGCCAGGCTCCGGATCGTCGGGTACCGGTAGATGTCCTTCATCGACACAGTCGGCAGGTCGTCCCGCTTGCGCACCCGAGCACAGAACTGCGCCATCACCAGCGAATCAGCACCCAGATCCGTGAAGAAGTCGGCATCAACCGGCACCCGCTCGGCACGCAGCACACCGGCCAGCACCTCCGCCATGGAGCCCTCTGTGCCGGTCGACGCATCCGTCGACGCCGTCACGTCGGCTCGAGTGCCCGCCGGCGCCCCAGGGGAAGCGCTGGCGGTCACGGCTTCGGCCAGACTCCGGATCGTCGGGGCCCGGTAGATGTCCTTCATCGACACCGACGGCAGGTCGTCCCGCTTCCGCACCCGAGCACAGAACTGCGCCATCACCAGCGAATCAGCACCCAGATCTGCGAAGAAGTCCCCGTCCACCGGCACCCGCTCGGCGCGCAGTACACCGGCCAGCACCTCCGCCAGTTGCGCCTCGGTGACTGTCGCCGCACCGGTCGTGCCTTTGGCAGTGGCGTCCGAGTGCATGTGCTCTCGCCTCCAGTCAGGCCGGTCCACTGTCCGGGGCCCGGGCACCGCCCCGTTGCCGTGTGTACGCGGTGGAGTGACAGCGGTCCTGCAACACGGCGTGTTGCTCGGTGCCGAACGCCTTCCCGCGCAATGGGCCGGCTCGCTTGTCCGACCCTCGTCCTGGTCTGGGTATCCGTGGCTGGACACGGCGAACCGGCTTCGGCCGAAGAGTCGCCCCGCCCCGGACGGGCCTGTCGAACGCAGGCGCAGGGCCTGGGTGCGGAGCGCGCAGGCGGCGACGGCCCGCGATCGCAGAGGCGAGACACGGCCTCCCCGCTGTGCCGGGCCCGAACGCTTTCTCCCAGGGCCTACCCATGGCCGGCGAACATCGCCTCCCGGGTAGAACTTGATCGTTCCGCACCGCCCAGGCGGGCAACCGGCAGGGGTTGATCACCTGCGGTGGGCTCGGACATCGCCGAACGCGGGACGGGCCATGGGCGGCACTCAGCGACGGAGGCGTGGCCGAGCCGTACGTCCCAGCGACCGTCGCGCGACGTGAAGGTGACTGCGGACCGGGGCGGCACATGGACATGCGGGAAGGTCCTTGCCGGTATGGCCAGAGCGTGGATGAGCGCGGCCCGGACGACGGCCGCTTCCGTGATGGCCAGTACGTGGCCCGTGCCGGGCGCTACTTCGCTCAGCCAGGACGCGATCCGGTCGCAGAGCTGACGTACGGACTCACCCTCGTGCGGTGCGGCATCGGGGTCGGTGAGCCAGGTGGTGAACCCGTCGGGGTCGCTTGCGGCGATGTCGCCGAGGGTGCGACCAGACCACCTGCCAAGGTCCAGGTCCCGCAGCGCGGGCTCGGCCGCTGCCACCAGACCGAGGGCGTCGGCGGCCTGCGAGCAGCGGAGGGAGGGGGCCCTGACAACCATGTCGGGCGGAGGTGGCTCTGCTCCCGTCACGCGTGCCTCACCTACGCTGCGGTCGCTGCGGGGGCGGTCACCGGGAAGCGGTTCCACGGCGGGGGCGCACAGAAATGTCAGGCGGATCATGGGACCGACCTCCTTCTGGGCCCGGTATGACTCCGGTGACCTGAGTCCGGTGGCATGAGACCGCTCGGGCAGCGCGGCATGGCACGGGCACGGGTGGCGCCGTGTCGTGACTCGTGAGTTCCAGGGTGCTCGCGAACGCGCTGCGGGAACATCCGCCAGATGACCGGAACCACCCCGCCGACCGGCCCGTGTGCGGCGCCACTCCCCCAGCCAGGGCCACGGTATCGACGACGCGGCGGGCCTGGCGTCGTCGACGGACCCGACCCCGCTACGGCGTGGCAACCACCACGTAGGCCATGCCGACGGCGACGGCCAGGCAACCGACGACGAGGATCATCACGCCGATGCCCAGCAGTCCCGTCACACCGGCGATCGCTTTCCAACCGATCCGGGCCATCCGCTCAGCCTGCTCGGCTGCGCCCTCGTAGTCCCTGTCGTCGTACCAGTCCCGATTGGTCATGACACCCCTGCCCTGAAGCATAGACGGCACCGCCGTACCGCCTCCTCCCCCACCACTTGTCCGGCTCCCGTCCCATCCGCCGTCGACTCACACGCATGTGGAGCGAGCGGGCGGGGCCGGCCGCTGTGCGAGGCCTGGACTGAATGTCTCTTCGGCCGGTGCCCCGGGGAGCTCCTCCGGGCACCCCGTATTCTCGGAGCATGGTCGGCGCACAGACACAGAGGGCCGAGCGGGGGCCGGGACGGCCGCGGCAGGAGCGGGTCACGGACGCCACCCTCGAGGCGGTGATCGAGCTCGTCACGGAGCACGGCGTGAAGGCGGTGACGATGGACGCCGTGGCCGCCCGCGCAGGGGTCAGCAAGCCCGCCATCTACCGGCGCTGGCCGTCCAAGCAGGCTCTGATCATCGCGGCGGCGGAATCGCGTATCGGGCCCCTGTCGGTGCCGGACCTGGGCGACATCCGGGCTGAGCTGCGCGAGGTGCTGACAGCGCGCCTGGCCGCCTACCGGTTGCCGGGTACGGCCCGGCTGCTGACGGAGTTGATGACCTCCGCGGCCGAGCCGGGAGGGCCCCGCGGTGAGTACGTGGACTACACGGAACGGCTGATGGCCGAGACGCGACGCATTCTGCAGCGTGGCATCGCCCGTGGGGAGGTGCGTCCCGACGTCGACATCCGGTCGGCGGCCACGCTGGTGGCTGCGCCCCTGGTCTACCGCCTGCTGGCGGAGCGGGAACTGCCCAACGCGCTCTTCGTCGAGGACCTGGTGGACCTGGTCGTCCGTGCGGTCGGCCAGCCGGCTGGTTGATCTTCAGGGTGTCAGACGCCGGGCGTCGCGGGCCGGGTGGATCAGTGTGACAGCGGCCGTTCCTCCCAGCGCGAGCAGTGCGGCGGCGAGCAGCACGGCGTGCCGGTAGCCGTCGCTGCCCTGGGCGTCGACCAGGTGTCCCGTCAGGGCCGGGGCGATCAGGCCGGCCAAGGTGACCACGGCGTTCATCAGACCGAGGGAGCCGCCACGTCGACGGGCCGGGACGAGTTCGGCGACCGAGGTCACCGCGACCGTCGACATCGCCCCGCACAGGCCGAAGCCGATGAGCAGGACCAGCACGGTGACCGGGCCGCGGCCGGCCTGCGACAAAGCAGCACAGCCGAGCGCGGAGACGAGCAGCAGGATGCCGCCTGTGCGGCCGCGGGCCCAGCGGCTGCTCACACCGCGTCGCAGCAGCCAGCCGGTCAGTCCCGCCTGGCCCAGCAGCACCATGCCGTTGACCGCCCAAAGCGCGGCGACCAAGCCTGCCGCGGTGGTGGTGGAGTAGCCCAGGCCGTCGTGCAGGTACGACGGCACCCACACCAGTGAGAGGGCGATCATCCAGTAGGTGCTGAAGTAGCCGATCGTGGCGCCGATCCAGGTCCTGGTGGCCAGGATGCGACGGTACGAGGGGGCCCGCGAGCCGTCTCCGCCGGCGCCGCCGGGGGCGGCCCCGCCGGAGTGGACGGTGTGCACCTCGGCTCCCGAGGTTCGGTCCCGGCCCAGCAGCGCCCAGACTGCCGCCCACACGACGCCGGCGACGGCGACCACCGCGAACGCCGAACGCCAGCCGTGGTGCTGGATCGTCCAGGTCAGCCCTGGCGCGGCGACCACCACGCCGAGGGTGATGCCGATACTGAGCAGAGCACCGGGAAGGTTGCGGCGGTGGTTCGGGAACCATGCGAGGGCGGTGTGCTGGGCCACGGGAAAGGCGGGCCCCTCCGCCGCACCCAGCACGATCCGCGACGCGACCAGTGTGAACAGCCCTCCGCCGAGGGCCATCGGGGCCTGGGCCGCGGACCAGAGCAGTGCCATGCCCAGCAGCAACCAGCGGGGCCGCAGCCGATCCGCCGACAGGCCGCCCATGGCGCCGCAGAGCGAGAAGAGCAGGAAGAACGCGCTGTTCGTCAGGCCGAAGCCGGTCGCCGACAGGCCCAGGTCACGACGGATCGGGTCGGCCGCCAGTCCGAGGACGGACTTGTCGGCGAAGTTGACCATCATGAAGACCACCAGCAACCCGGTGACGGTCCAGGCCTGCCGCCGGTGGCTGCGGCTCGCCCGGCCGGGGCGGGTCGGCGTGGCGGCGGTGAGTTCGGTGTCGGGCACGAGGACTCCGCGGAGGTGGCTGCGCTGGGGCAGACATGGTTGGTGGGCGACCCGGAACAGGAGGCACCGGCAGGTGGGGCCCGAGGGCGGGCACCGGTCAACCTGGCGAGACAATCGTTACGTGAAGTATCGATACCGCCTGGCGTGACGACAAGACCCGTTCACTGCGAATGTCCCGAGGGTGCGCGAGGGTTTGCCGCGAGGCCGCTCGTCCGGGGGCGAGAGCTTCAGGGCAGCTTGCCGCTCCGGCCATCCGCTTGCTGCTACTCCCACCACCACGCCGCAGGCGTGGCACTCCGGCGACCGGACCCTCGGATGACGCACCCCTCCGGCGACGCGGCGAACTGGTCATGGAGAAGCCCTTGCCGCAACCCCGTCAGATATCGATACTTCCGGTAACGTTTTCTCGGATGCGAGCGTGGAGGGCCACATGGAGACCGCCGGAACCGACAAGAACCCCCTGCTGGAGAAGCCGCTGATCCACTTCGGCAGGCGTACGCTGGAGCGGACCACGCCGGGCACGCCTCAGGTCGGGTACCGACTGCTGGAGATCACCCCGATGACCCCGCACATCGGTGCGGAGGTCGGCGGTGTGGACCTGTCCCGCCCGATCGGCGAGGCACTCGCCGAGGAGCTGCGGCAGGCGCTGCTCGAATGGAAGGTCATCTTCTTCCGCGACCAGCGCGAGTTCGACGTCGACGCCCACCTGACCCTGTCCGCGGTGTGGGGGAGCCGGAACCCAATCCGTTCTTTCCCAAGGGCGACACCGCCGGTGTCTCACGACTGGCGAAGGACGCGGCGGCCGTCGGCCAGGAGAACGTCTGGCACAGCGACCACTCCTTCATGGCCGCGCCCGCCCTGGGATCGGTGCTCCGCGCGGTGGAGGTCCCGTCGTCCGGCGGCGACACCATGTGGGCCGACATGGGCGCCGCCTACGACAACCTCAGTGACGCGATGAAGCGGCGCGTCGAGGGCCTGACAGCCGTGCACGACTGGGAGCCGAGCTGGGGTACGTTCATGACCCCGGAGCAGATAGCGGCGCTGCGCCGGTCCCTGCCTCCGGTGGAACACCCCGTCGTCGTGCGGCACCCGCGCACCGGACGCAGGACCCTGTACGTCAACGAGCCGTTCACCACCCGCATCGTGGGACTGCCCGAGGACGAGAGCCGGGAACTGCTCCACGAGCTCGGGCTCCAGGCACGGATCCCCGAGTTCCAGGTGCGGTTCCGCTGGCAGCCCGACTCGATCGCGATCTGGGACAACATCGCCGTCCAGCACTACGCCGTCAACGACTACTACCCCCGGCGTCGAGTGATGGAGCGCATCGCCATCGCCGGCGTCCCGCTGTCCTGAGGCGGCCGTGCACTCGGCGCCGCGACCTCCGGCGCCGAGTCGCCCGATCACCTCTTCCTCGCTCCGCTGGTCAGCCCCGCCAGGAGAGACACGAACCCGTCAGCGTGGTGTCACACTCCCGGGCACGCCAGGTGCCGATGAGCTGAGAGCCGTGGACGTCTTGCGCGTGCGGACAACCGCCTCATCCCACACACGCGGAGACCACCAGAGCCGTCGACCCCGAGAGCGGCGTCCACTTCCATGCTCGGATGTTCATCACCGGTGCCCCTTCGTACAGGTGGCCTGATCCCAGGCTTCTCGCGGACAGAGCGCCCGCGCCGCAGAAACAGGGCGCTTCACCCGTACTATCGCTGTAGCAGGGCACGTTGCGGCCCAACGCCATCCCTGGCCCGCCCAGTCGGCCCGCCAGAGTCACGTCCCGGCCGCCGACCAAGGAGACGACCATGTCCGACGCAACGGTGTCAGCGACTGCGTTGACCTCGCAGTACATCAGCCAGGTGGCCAGTGACCTCGAGCGCAACGTCAAGGAACAAGAGCGCATCGCCGAGGAACTCAACACGCTCCAAGCGGAGTTGACGGCACTGCAACACGATCACGGTGTCCTGGTGAACATGCAGCAGGCTCTCGGTGTCCCCACTCCGCCCACCGCGTCCTCCCACGCCAACGGCGCTGCCGTTCCTACCTCCTCCGGCGAGAAGGCCACTTCTACTTCCGGTAGGCGGCGAACGGCGAAGGCGGACGCGGTGAAGTCCCCCAAGGGCAAGAAGCCGGCCGCTGCGAAGTCTGCCACCAGGAAGCCGGCCGCGCGGAAGGTCACCGGCCCCACTCTGGTCGATCTCATCCGCCACCACCTGATCGAGCAGAAGGAACCCCGTTCCGCGGCAGAGGTGTCCAAGGAACTCAGTGCCGCGCACCCCGATCGCACCATCTCGTCCAACGTCGTGCGCACCAGCCTCGAGAACCTCGTCGCGAGGAGCCTGGTGCAGCGGAACAAGCAGGGCAGTTCCGTCTTCTACACCGCGTCCGCGCGGGCCCAGGCGACAACAGAGCCCAAGGGCGAGACGCAGCGCAACGCTGACAAGTGAAGGCGATGGGCCGAGCGCGGGGGATGCCGCCGGCGATGCCCGGAAGCTCGCCGGGGTGACCCGAACGGCGAGGAGCAGGCCGAGCGTGTAGACGCGGATGCCGCGTTGGCGGTCTACGACTTCCTGCCGGCGTTGATGCCTGAGGGGGCCCGACTGACGCCGGGCCCCTTCTTCGCGGCGGGGGATCCGCACCTTCGGCCTCTGGGCCACCAGCCCGACCGGCCGGCGACCCGCACCGCCCCGCGTCGGTGGTGCTGCACATGGCTTCAGAGGCCGTGGAGGACGTCAGCCGCGGACGATGTTCTCGGCCTGGGGCCCTTCTGGCCCTGCGTGACGTCGAACGTGACCGTCTCACCCTCGACCAGCTCGCGGTATCCGTTGCCGGAAATGTTGGAGTAGTGGGCGAAGACGTCCGGTCCACCGCCGTCCTGGGCGATGAAGCCGAAGCCCTTCTCGGAGTTGAACCACTTCACGGTGCCGCTGGCCATGCTGCGTCCTTCGATATCGCCGGGGATGCCGGCTGGGGTGAGTAACGGAGTCTTCCACTGCGGGAGGACGTCCGGGAACCTTTCTACCCCAACCAGAGCTCCGTCATTCGATCATCTGTCCACGAGTCGGATGCGGTTGGGGTCCGGCGGGCCGGTGGACGACGCGAGGCCGGTGGGGCGCGGCGCCTGGGGAGCGAGGGTGACATCAGGAGCGTCCTGTGAGCAGGCGTGCGCTGCCTGGTCACGTCCCCTGTTGGTGCAGATGCCGGACGAAGAACCTGGCAGCGGCCTCTGAGGCGAACTGTGGGACGCCGGTGTGCCCGCCCATGTTGGCGTGCAGTGTCTTCTCCTTGGAGGCGAAGGCGTCGAAGAGGTCCAGGGCCGCCTGCCGGTGGTTGCCTTCGTCGTCCCACTGCAGCAGGACGTGCAGCGGAATGGTGACCCGGCGGGCCTCCTCGACGATGGCGCGAGGTACGAGACTCCCGGCGAACAGAGTGGCGGCCGAGATGCGCGGCTCGACCGCCGCGAGGCGGACACCGATGGAGATCACTCCGCCCGAGTACCCGACCGGGCCGCCGAGCTCGGGCAGCGGCAGGAGGGCGTCCAGGGCGGTCTGCCATTCCGGGACCGCCTTGTCGACCAGAGGCAGGACGAGGGCGTCGACGATCTCGTCGCCGACCGGCTCGCCGGCCTCCATGGCCCGGCGCATGTCGGCGCGGGCCTGCTCGGCGGCGGCCCACCGGGGTCGCTCACCACTTCCGGGGAGCTCGATGGTGGCCGCGGCGAAACCGTCCGCAGCGGCCTGCCGCGCACGCCCCACCAGCCGGGGATACATGCTGCGCAGACCGAGCGGAGGGTGGCCGAGCAGGATCAGCGGCACCGGTGCGGACGGGGACGCGGACGCGGGCGTCCACAGGATGCCCGGGATCTCACCGAGGGTGAACTCGCGTTCGAGGACGCCGTCGTCGAGATGTCGCTCAGAAGTGAGGTGAAGGGTCATGGTCGTGCCTTTCGGGAGGGCGCATGAACGGCGCTCCCGGACGACCTATCGCCCGACCGTGACCCCGGAGGAGAGCACCCACGTCGATGCTGTGTTCACGGGTACCACCTCCTCGATCTCTCGCACGGCTTCCAAGAGGCTAGCAACGGCCGCCGTGGTCCGCCAACGCGTTTCAGCGGTTCGGGATCTCACGACCTGCCGGTGGCGAGAGGACGCAGGAGAGGGGCTTGGCACACGACGGCTCCACCCTTTATCGTCATGCTGACATTTACTGGGCAAGGAGCTCTCCATGGCTGTCAGCGACGTCCTGGGCGACATGGTCGCGCCCCTGAACACCGTGCTGTTCGGTTTCGGCCGCGACGCGGTGACCTGGGCGGAGCTGCTCGGCTTCGCCACGGGGGCGGCCTGCGTCTGGCTGACCGTCAGGGCGCGGATCGCCAACTTTCCCGTCGGCATCGCCAACAACCTGTTCTTCCTGGTTCTGTTCTGGAGCGCCCAGTTGTACGCCGACGCCCTGCTGCAGGTCGTCTACCTGATGCTGGCCGCCGTGGGCTGGTGGACCTGGCTGCGCGGTGGCGAGCGCCGCTCCCCCGCCTCATGGCCCATGCCTCCGCGCGCACCATCGTCGTTCTGCTGCTGCTCGCCGCCCCGCGACCTGGGGTCTGACCGTGGTTCTGGCCCGCGCCCACGACGTCGCACCGTTCTGGGACGCCCTCACCACCGCACTGTCGCTGGCCGCCCAGTGGCTGCTCAACACCAAGTCCTTCGAGAACTGGTACTTCTGGATGGCCGCGGACGTGGTCTACATCCCGCTGTACTTCGCCAAGGCGCTCTATCTGACCGGCATCGTCTACGTGCTCTTCCTGACGATGTGCCTGCTCGGACTGCGCGGCTGGCACCGGGAGCTGGCCGCCGGCCGGGCGACCGACGCGGCGGACCTGGTGCGGGCATGACCGCCTCCTTCGACCACGGGCTGGTCATCGGCAAGTTCTATCCCCCGCACACCGGTCACCACTTCCTGGTGCGCACCGCGGCGGACAACTGCCGACGCGTCACGGTCGTGGCGATGGCGGCCGACGTGGAGTCGATACCACTGGCCGACCGGGTCGCCTGGCTGCGCGAGGCTTACGCGGACCGGCCCCATGTGGCCATCACCGGCGTCGTCGACAACATCCCGGTGGACTACGGCAGCGACAGCGCCTGGGCAGGGCACGTCGCCCTGATGCGCGAGGGGTGGCCGGCGGCCCGCACGCGGACGTCCCGGTGGACGCGGTGTTCACCTCAGAGCCGTACGGCGCCGAACTGGCGCGCCGGTTCGGCGCGGCCAATGTCCGCCTGGACGTCGCACGCGAGACGTTCGCGGTCTCCGCCACCGCGGTGCGCAGCGATCCGGTGGGCCGCTGGGACGCGCTGGAGCCGCCGGTGCGGGCCTGGTTCGCCCGGCGAGTGGTGGTGCTCGGCGCCGAATCCACCGGCACCACCACGCTCTCCCGTGATCTGGCCGAGGCGCTGCGCGAGCGTGGGGGTCCGCACGCACTCACCCGCTGGGTCCCCGAGTACGGGCGGGAACTGACCGTCGCCAAGCTGGCCGTGGCCCGCGCCCTGGCCGCCCGCCGCGGCCTTCCGGAGCCCACGGTCTTCGACCTCGACTGGAGCGACGCCGACTTCGAGTCCGTCGCCTCCCGCCAGTCGGCCGAGGAGGAGCGCGCCGCCCGAGCGGGCGGGCCCGTGCTGGTGTGCGACACCGACGCGCTGGCCACCACCGTCTGGCAGGAGCGCTATGTCGGCCGGACCACCGAGGCGGTGCACGTCCTCTCCGACGCCATGCCGCCCAGGGCGCTGTACCTGCTCACCGACCATGAGGGTGTGCCGTTCCACGATGACGGGTTGCGAGACGGTGAGGCGGTGCGGCCCTGGATGACCGAGCGGTTCCGCAAGGTGCTGGCCCGTCGCGGTGTGCCCTGGCAGGAGGTGCGCGGCGACCGCTCGACACGGCTGCGTCTCGCCCTGGAGGCGGTCGACCGGCTGCTCGAGGAGGGGTGGCGCCTGGCCGCCCCGCTCGGCTGAGGGCGACCGCGCAGCGCGATCGACGCTGCGAAGGCCCGCTTGCCGCACCGCCCCGTCTCGATCGACGCCCCGTGTCGGCCCGGTCATCGCCGGCTCTTGATGTCCCAGAGGGTTCTCTCGACCGGTCCCGTCTGGACGCCCCGAATGCCGTACCGGAGTTGCGTCTCCGCCGAGTTCGCGTCGGCGCCGTGCGCTGTGACGGCTTCCATGATGTCCGCACCCTGCTGGCCGAAGCGCCAGTAGACGGTCAAGGTCCGGCGATCTCTGGTGTGCTCGTCGATCGCATTGCTCTCATGTATTTTCCCGCTGAAAACGAGTGCGTCCCACTGCTTGTGCTGACTCACCCAGCCAGGTGTGTTGGTGCCCTGCCGCCAGGAGTAGCCCTCGAACTTCAGGTCTCTCACGGACATCCGGTCCTTGCGCGCGAGGCTCGCGCTGGCATAGAAGGTCACCTCGTCGTACGGCGTGTTCATCGGGAGTTGCACGACCATGCGGGCGGAGAAGGTGCCCCGGGATCGATCCACCGTCCGTAGGGCATCCATGGTTGCGCCTCCACCAACTGGCCCGGGTGGTGGATCTCGCGGCGGGAGAGCGGATTGGCGCCCTCGAAGGACGGCCACTGCCCGGAATCGGTGCGCCACTGCTGGCGAAGCCGGTCCTTGTGACTCAGGGGCACCCGTTGCCCCATGGCGTGGAATATGTCACCCAGAACGTAGAAGGCCACTTCGCTGCGGTTCTCCATCGTGATGTCGACGGGTATGGAGAACGCCTTGTGGTCCCTGCTCGTCACCGGAGTTCCCGTGGTCAGCCTGATGACGGGGTCCGCCTCGCGCTGGGACGGCATGAACAGGTTCTGGTAGCCGAAATTCCCGACCGCGATCAGGGAGGTGACGATCAGCGTAGCGGCCACCCGCTTCGGAGCCGGAATGACGACCGAGGTCCGCCACACCGCGAAGACGGCCCCCAGCGATCCCGCCGTGAGGACGCAGAACAGCGCGAGGTAGAGATTGGAATCGCCGTCCTTCAATATCCCGACGAGAAGCAGGACGTTGCTCAAAAGGGCCACGAACGTGGCTACCAACGCCACCGGGCCGGAGTAGGGAAAGTTGCGCCACGTCCAGTGGTCCACGACGGCGGCAGCGCCCAGGAACGTGATCACGGCGGCCACGATGAGCGCCGCGCCCGTCACCCGGCCGGGGAAGTTCAACGCGGACTCGAGATCCTCGACGCCGAAGTACCCGAGCACCGTGGTCGTCAGCAGGAGGACCAGCAGGCACAGGGCGAGGCAGGCCGGCGAGTTCTTGCATCTCGCGTCCGTCCCTCGCGCCCACTGACGCGAGTCGTCGGGAGCTTTGGCGGGATTTCCCATGCCGTCACCTCCACGAGTCGCCCCGAGGCCGGCATGACCCTGACCGTCCGGCGGTGAGTAGCGAATTCCGCCGGGCTTCTGCTTCATCCGTCATCCCCGTGCCTCGGCACGGCGGCGCCGGGCAGTCGACATCGCCGGCGCGGATGCCACGAGCCGGATTCTCGTCATCGAAGAGCGGATATCGGGCAGGCGCTGATCGAACCCTCGCGATCGGCCGCCTTGAGGCCGGTGCTCGGAGTCGCGATCCACGCTAGGGGGCGCGCCGTCAGCCCGGCATCACTGCGGCGTCACCCACCTGGAAAGAGGGCGACCCCATGGGGGCCAGCAGGTGCGCGAACTGAGGGAGGGCTCCACTCCCAGTTCCTCTCGCAGCAACCGCCGGAACGAGTGGTAGTGGCGGACCGCCTCGCTGACGTTGCCCTCGGCGAGATGGGCGGAGACGGCAGCGCGGTTCGCGCTCTCCCGCAACGGCTCCGTACGTACGCTCTCCCACGCCGCCTCGAGCGCGAGCGCCGGCTTGCCCTCTCGCACGAGCGCCTCGGCCAACGCGTCGAGGGCATGCAGCCGGAGTTGCCGCAGACGTTCTCGCTCCAGCAGGACCCATTCCTCGTCCCAGCCCGGCAGCAGGTCTTCCGCGCCCAGCAGATCCTGCGGGAGCTGGGTGTGGCGCGGAAGGCTGCCGCCCCGCACGACACGCAATGCCGTCTCGGTGAAGGCGTCGACGTCCACGCGCAGGGTGGGAGCCGGTACGAGCAGGTCCCCGCTGCACCGGATCAGCGGCTGATCGCAGCGCGGCAGCTTCCACAGGGTGGTGCGCAGGCTCCCCCGGGCATGCTCCTCGGTCACCTCGGGCCACAGGGTGCCGGCCAGGACCGAGCGGGAGACGCGCCGCCGCAGCGCGACGAACGCAAGCAGACGCTGACCGTTACGGCACAGTTCGACGGGCCCGGCAGTGCATTCCAGCCGGAAATGGCCGAGCAATCGCAATTCCGGAGGGGAAACCACCTTGATCGCCTCGCTCACCATCACCCGGGTGAGCGCGCCCCGGAGGGCTACGGAAGCCTCTGACCTCCAGTCTCGTCCGGTGCGACCAGACCGTGCAACCCGGCGACCGGTGCGACGCGGTGCGCGGTGACGAAGAGCGACATCCTGCTCCCGGCGGTGCGGGCTCGCCCGGACAGGTCCGGAACCGGCGCTGGGCGGAGGGACGGGACCTAACCGATCCGTTCGGCGAGAGCCACGATGATTCCCGACGGACCGCGGAGGTTGCAGAGCCGGTACACGTTCTCGTACCGCGCCACCTCGCCGAGGAGCTCGGCGCCAAGGCGGCGCAGACGGCTGATGGTGTCGTCCATGTCGTCGACGGCGAACATGACACGGTGCAGGCCCAGGGTGTTGGGCGGCGGGTCGAGCGGTCCGTGAGTGACGGCCGCGGGGGTGTGGAACTTCGTGAGCTCCAGCTTGCTGTGGCCGTCCGGGGTGCGCATCATCGCGATGGCGCTGCGGACCCCGCCGAGACCGAGCATCCGGTCTGCCACCATCCCCTCGATCTGTGCTTCGCCCTCCAGCTCCATGCCGAGCTCGGTGAAGAAGGCGACGGCAGCCTCCAGGTCGTCGACGACGATGCCCACGTTGTCCATCCGCTGAATCGTCACGGGGTGTGCTCCTTCTTCCGCGCCCGGTACTCCCTGGCCACTGCTACCCCTGCGAAGGAGCCGCTGCCGCACTCTCGACACCCGGGGTCACACCTCGGGCCGTTCCATACGACGGTCGTTCCCACTATGTGACCACTCAAATGCTCTCCGAGTTCACCTGCGCGGCCGCCAACAGGGAGGCCGGTGGCTGCGTCGATGCCGCAGTCGCCCACATGGGCGACACCAGGATGCAGTACGTGCACGTTTCCGTACGGTCGGTTGCAGGGCCGGGATGTGCCTGGCCCGCCCAGTCGGGAGGTCCCTCATGCGTCGCATCGGCTCGACACTCGCCACGTTCGCCACCGCCGGAGTGCTCGCGCTCACCGTTCCCGGCTCGGCTTTCGCGGCGAACGGGTTTCTCGCGATCGACGGAGTCCGTCACAATGACCCGAGAGGCTGCTTCGAGATAGCGAAACTGTCAACCGTCTTCAACTTCACGGACACACCCGCCCTGGTCCACAACGTCCCTGGTTGCGCCGGCGGGTTCGTCTCCGTGATCCCTCCCGGGCTGGCAGTACAGGTGCCCGGAACTCACAGCATCTACCTCGGCTGACCAGTAGAGGACCGCAGGCTTCCGGGATGCCTCGTGAGCGCCACGACGGTCTTGACCGTCTTCGACACTCACGAGGCGTCAACCGGTCAGGCGTAGGCCAGCCACTGCTGGGAGTTGCCGCCGGTGCACGTGACGAGCGTGACCTTGGCGATGGAGCCCGACCCCTCACCGAGGCAGGTCTTGGTCACGTTGTTGATCAGCTCGACGCCCGCGACGGTGGCGTACACCTTCCACAGGGCCGCAGGGTCGCTGGACGAACAGGGCTTCATCGTCGCCAGACCGTTGCGGGCGACCAAGCACAGCCTGTCACCCGCGTTCTGCCGCAGTTCGGAGAGCTGGCCGATGGCGTTGTTCATGAGCCAGGTCTGGTACGCGCCCTCGTTGCACCCTGTGGCGTAGGGCCCGTAGTCGGCCCGGTAGTCCAGGCAATCGTGCGTGGCCACGTTCTGCAGGTGCCAGTAGCCCGACGACGCGTGCGCCGGCGTGACACCCAGTCCCCAACCCAGTACGACGGCCGCACCCACGGCGGCGATCCTCTTCATCAAGGTGGTCCCCCTCGACCTGTTCCGGCGTGGCAGAGCGCCACCGAACAGTAAACAGGGGGTGGCAGTCGAAAGGTGCGCCAACGGCCGGAATTCGTAAGCGCATACGTGGCAGTCGGGTCCGGGCAGCCTCACATCCGGGATCTCAGCACGTCGACCTCACAGCCCGGCTCGAAGGGGTCGAAGCCGTGCTCGGTCAGCCAGCGGACTATCAGCAGGCTCCGCAGCGACCACCAGGCGTGGATCACGTCGAGGTCGACGTCGGTGCCGTAGCCGGCGATCACGTCGTCCAGGTGCTCCTCGTGCCCGAGCGTGAAGGTGGCGAGGTCGTACAGGGCGTCCCCTGCCCCGCTTCGGACCAGTCGATGATGCCCGTGACCTCGTCATCGTCGACGAAGACGTGCGCGATCTGCAGGTCACCATGCGTGAACGCCGGAGTCCACGGCCGCAACGCGGCCTCGGCGACCTGGCGGTTACGGGTGACCAGGTCGGCGGGCAGGACGCCGTTCGTCACGAGCCACTCGCACTCGCCGTCGAGTTCCGCGGCCAGCGCGACGATGCTCCGGCCCGCCCGTCCCGTCCGGGACGGCAGCGGCGCGTCGTGCAGCTTCCGGATGGCGGCGCCCGCGGCGCCCCAGCCCGCCGGCGACCCGGTCGACGGCCCGCCGAGGCGCCCGAGCGTCGTCCCGGGCAGTGCGGCGATCGCGAGCACGGGCGGCCTGCTCCACAGGACCTCCGGCGTGGGGACCGGCGCGAGGGACATCGCCTCGACCTCGGCGTCGATGCGCGCCTGATCGGCGTCCACCTTCAGGAACACGTCGCCTACGCGCAGAGTCGCGCGCTCGGAATGGGCAACGACGACTTCGACTTCATCCATGGGCGCCCAGTATCCCCGGGATGCCCGCCGGCGACGCCGGGTTTTCGCGCGCGACGTCGCGGCTGACCGCGCCTCGCTACCCGGCGGCCGAGCGGGAAGACAGGCCACTGATGACTGGACTTGCGCCTGTTGTCAGACGGTGGCCGGGGGCGCCGGCACGGATCTGTGCTGGCCGTCTACGCGGCACGGACCTTTCGGTTCGTCGTCATCACGCGGTCCATGGTGCCACGGTCGCGACCGGGCTCGTCGTGCCCCACCAGGGTCGGAGCCGTCCCGGAGCCGACGGCGAAGTAGCCGTGTGCGGCTCACCGTTGAAGAATGGCTGGTCCCCCGAACCTCTCTCCAGCAGTTGCCCGGCGCTCGGCCGCTGGTCCTGCGCCGCCGTACGCAAGTGCTGGTACTGCCGCCGGCCTCTTCCTTCATTCGCCGGTCACGGCTGCGCTACCGTCGGCGGTTCGCTGCTGTCGGCATAGACGACCAGCGTCTGTTCCAGCTGTTCGGCCAGGTGAAAAGCGGTGTACGCGTAATCGATCGCTCCCCGTTGCGGGTGTCGTAGCCGTTTGCGACCGCTGTGCCGGGCCTGCACCTCGTACCGTGGCCACCAGTCGCGCACCTCCGGGCTGCCCTCGTTCAGGTCCTCGATGAGTCGGGTGTACCGCGGGTCGCCGGAGTGGCGTGCCGCTAGCGTCCTGAGTCGGCCGAGCAGGCCGCGTGCTTCGGGCTCCCAGTCGACCAGGACGTCCCGGGCCACCGGTTCGAGGAACACCCAGCGGGCGAAGTTGGCGGGCCGGTCCGCCTCAGTGATGAGCCTCGGGAACAAGTCGTGGGCTGCCTGGTTGTGACTGAGGACGTCATAGTTGCCGCCGATGATGTAAGCCGGGTTCGGCTGGAGCAGTAGGGGGACGGCACCCGCCTCGGCAGGGAGCGGCTCGCGTTCCTCGGTTTCGGCCGCAGGAGCGTGACCGGCAAGCCGGAGAAGATGATCGTGCTCGTGCCGGTCCAGCCGCAGCGCCGCGGCGAGGGCGTTGAGCACCTGTTCGGAGACGCGGATCTTTCGCCCTGCTCCAGGTACGTGTACCAGGTGGCGCTGATCCCGGCCAGCAGTGCCAGTTCCTCACGGCGAAGTCCCGGAGTCCTGCGGCGGCCGGTCTGAGGCAGTCCCACCTCGTCAGGGGTCAGGCGTTCTCTCCGGCTGCGCAGGAATTCACTCAGCTGATGGCGTTGGTCCGGCGGCGTGGGCATGACGGATGGCACTTCCAGTTCCAGAATAAACCGGGTCTGGATACCAGACTAAACCGGCCGGAGACTGGTGTGCGAGCGCGGGTCGCGGCTTGGCCGACGGCCCCACACGGTCACACCGGCACCTGGCCGTCCAGTGCGCAACTGCTTGGCGGACGTTCCTCCAGGACTCGCTGCCGCTCGGCACTCCGGCCCCGGTGCCGAAAACGGAGAGGGCAACTCATGTCTGGAATCAAGGGCAAAGTGGTGGCGATCACGGGAGCCGGCAGTGGCATCGGCGAGGCGACCGCGCTGCTGCTCGCCGAACGCGGTGCGCGACTCGTCGTCGGCGCCCGCCGGTCCGAACGCCTGGCGGAACTGGTGGCCCGGATCGAGGAGGCAGGTGGCACGGCCGTGCAGATCCGCACCGATGTGACCCGGCGAGACGATCTGCGGGCCCTGGTCGCGCTGGCCAGTGAGCGCTTCGGACGACTCGACGTGCTCGTCAGCAATGCCGGGGTAGGCACCATCTCACCTCTCGACGATCTGCGCGTCGAGGAGTGGGACCACATGGTCGACGTCAACGTGAAGGGTGTGCTGCACGGGATCGGCGCCGCGCTGCCGGTCTTCCGGGCGCAGGGCACCGGCCACTTCATCACCACCGCCTCCACGGCGGCGTTTCGCATCGTGCCGACCATGGCCGTCTACGCCGGCACCAAGTCCGCGGTCCGGGCCATCTGTGAAGGCCTGCGTCAGGAAGCCGGGGACTCCTTGCGGGTGACCACCGTCTCACCTGGTGCGACTGCGACCGACTTCGCCGAGGCGTCAACCAATAGCCAGGTCAGAGCAGAGATCACGAAGATGCGGGACGACATCGCGATCCCGCCCGACGCGATCGCCCGGGCCATCGCTTTCGCGATCGAGCAGCCGGCCGCTGTCGACGTGAACGACATCGTCGTCCGGCCCACCGCCCAGAGCTGATCTCCGCGTGCCCCCTTCCGGTGTGGATACGCGCACCCGCGGGAGTGTTCCACGGGCCCATGGCAACACAGGCCCGCTGGCCGGGGGGGGTAGGTGGCATGCCCGAGTGGAAACGACGGACGCGACGCCAGACGGCGAGACGCCCGCGGGCGTGAACAGCGCCCTGAGTGACGGGCACCACGCGGATCTGATGTGCCCCGAGTACGGCGACGCAGTGGGCACCCACGCCGATGGTGACGAGCTCGGCGCAGCGCATGCCGTCACGCGCTCTACGCCGCGTTGCCCTGGCTTGCGTCAGGCGCGGCGCTGGTCGGAACGGGCGCACTGGACACACGTGGTCGCCGCCGGACGGATCTCCAGGCGTTCGGGCGGGATGGTCCCGCCGCAGACCTCGCACTGCCCGTACTGTCCCCGTTCGAGCCGTTCCAGTGCCCGGTCGAGTTCTTCCAGGTGCTCGCGCGTCTGCGCCATCAGGGCGGCGACGTGGGCCCGCTCGAAGGCGGTGGTGCCCCCTTCGGGGTCGTGCTCGTCGTCCACCGCGACCAGGGCGTTCGCGGCGACGATCCCGTCGAAGTCGCGGCTCAGCGCGGCCGCCCGGGCGAGGGTGTCGGCGCGGTCGGCCGCGAGGCGTGCGCGGACGGCCGAGAGGGTGGACGGGCCGGACCCGTCATGACCGTACCGGGATGTATCGCCCATGTCGGCGGAACGCTGATTCGCAGGTTCCTATTCCCTATTCCCTCCGACCATCCGTGTGTCGCCGCCCGGAGGTGCGGTACCTGCGGGCGGCGGGGAGCTCGATTGCGCCCCCTGACGGTCGGAGTGATGTGCGGCAACCTCCGGCGGTCGGGGCCGCGTCGACGCCGCATTGCCAGCGACGCCAGCGCGGCCGAGGTGGTGACGTGCCGCTTGTCGACGATCCGTCAGAAGTCGTACGGCTTCTCGGTGTTCCAGTTCAGCACATCGGCCTCGTTCCAGCTGAACTGCGGCGTCCGGCCCTTGGAGTCGACCGAGTAGAAGGGGCCGTCGTGACCGTCCGTGCCGCGCAGGGCGATGGCGAACGAGCGCGCCGTGTGGTTCTTCGAACCGTAGTCGAAGAGGTTCACCGCGCTGTATGCCTTGTCTCCGGGCCGGAGCGTGATGCGCTTGTCGCCGCCAGGGGTGTCCTTCTTCGAGTGCGGCAGTGCGGGGCCGTCGATGTCGTCGCCGAGCTTCACGGCCGGGTACGAGGTGACCCAGCAGGGCTTGGTGCTCTCGTTCGACGCGGTGATCAACAGGTGGTCGCCCGGCTGACCGGCGAACCGGTGCACCGCGGTGACCAGCATCTCGTCTCCGCGGCACTGCCGGGCGTCCGCCGTAGTGGTCTTGCTCGCGATCTCGACCGCCCGCCCGAGGCGGTCGCCGAGCGCGTCCCTTCCTCGATGCCGTCGCCGCGGTTGGCCTGCTCCGTGGTGCCCTCGCCGTCTCCGTTGGACTCGGACCGGCTCTGCGCGGCGCCGGCGGCGCGGTCGCCACCTGCCGCCTTCGAACCGTCGGCGGCGCCGCCACAGGCGGTCAGACCCAGCGCCACCGCGGCGGTGACGGCAGCCAGAGCGACGGAACGGGCGGTACGGGCACGATGCGTGGTCATGATGAAGACTCCCCCATGGTCTGTCAGGACGCGGCACGTCCCCTGCTCCCACAGGGTGGCCGGTCGCATCCTCTGTTTCGTTGCACCCCGTGAGATGGCGTCGGGGTGGGCGTTGTTCCACCAGGTATGTCCGCATTGAGTAACAAGACAACTGGGGGCAGAAGCGACCATGTTCACCACGTACCCGTGAACGGTTCAGCGCCTCAGGCGGTCGCGGTACGGGGAAGACCCTGGCGCTCCGAACGGGGCAGGGCGGGGCAGTGCCGCTCAGGGCCCGCGCATCCGGGATGTCGGCTGCGGCGGGCTGAGAAGACATACGGCGGAGAGGGCAGGATTCGAACCTGCGTGGGCCCGAAGGGCCCGACCGTGAGGCGAGCTCGCTGGTCCCCGATCAACCACTCCGGGCACCTCTCCCTGTTCCCGGCTGCGGATGCTCTCCGCTGCCGTTCACAGGAACAACTGTGGCAGGACCCGCTGACCGCACGCTGACGTCCTGCTGACCGAAGCTCTGGGCCTACTCGCAGCCGCTCCTCCGGCGCCCGCACGCCCTACGGCTGGAGCAGCAGGTCGCGCTGGTACCAGGTGCCGGCCTTGCCGCCGAGGTGGGCCGGCTCGGCCGGGCCGACGGGGATGAATCCGGCGTTGGTCAGCACCTTCTGCGAGGCGGCATTCTGGCGGGCGGCGGCCGCCCTCAGAGTGCGCAGTCCGTGCCGGGAGGCCGCCAGCCGGCACAGCTCCCGGACGGTCCCGGTCGCCACACCACGACCGGCGACGTGCTGCGCGACGCGGTAACCGAGCTGCGCGGTATGGTCCTCGATGTCGACCAGGTTGAACCTGCCGAGCACCGAGCCGCCCTCGGCGACGAGCACATAGAAGGCGCAGATCCCGGCCTCCTGCTCAGCCAGCAAGGCGTCGTACCGGTCGGTGAAGTGGTCGAAGTACTCATCGCCGCGGTCGGAGACCCAGGCAGCGAAGTAGGCGCGGTTGGCCAGCTCGAAGGCCAGGACCGCCGCAGCGTGGTCGGCATGCAGCCGCTTCAGCTCGGGCACTGCCCGACCGTACCCAGACGGCTCCTCCAAGGCACCTGAATTACGCCCGCCGCGCTTCGGACGCGGCGGCGCCGGCCCCGGGCGCAGCAGCATGGACACTCACCGCTCGGGATCGGACCAAGTCGCCACGAGTGCTCGCCGGTCCGGAAAACGGGGACCGGAGACCGTCTCCCGGGTGGGTTCACCGTTCAACCAGCAAACCTGCTCGGGAGCGCCGTCGCCTGTGTCGAACAGGCAGCACACTCCGCCGCTGTCGGCGGTGAGGTCGGTGAACAGCTTCCTCACGTTGCCCGACCGCGCGAACAAGCGGCTCATCCCCGACGTCGCCGCCCAGCACTCCACCGACGCGTAGCCGGGATGCAGGAGGGATTCGAACCGGATCGTGGCGTAGACGTACCCGATCTGGATGCGCCCGTCCGCCGCGGGGCCATGGCCACCCGTCTGCGCGTACTCGCGCAGTGCGTCATCGACGTCGAACATGAGGGACGTGTCGAGCTCGAGCCTGCCGCTCGTGGAGCAGTCGACCGGATCGCTCTTGAAGCGCGACGTGAACGGAAGGACGAGCCGGTCACCACCGGGCAGGGTGACCTCGAGCGGCGGCACGGCCCGGGCCGGCGGCGCCAGCCCGGCCAGATTGGCCAGCGCCCTGGCGACATTCCGAGGACGCAGGTAGATGTCGTAGCCGTAGATCAACCCCACGTCTCCCCCTGTCCCGGATCGAACCGCACCCTCTCACGCCCCGCCCCTTGGGCGCTTGTCGATTTGGGGCTCGCACCGCGTTCCTCGGCCCGGTTCGCGCGCGCGACCGGCAGGTGAGGATTACCGGTGAGGCGCGTGTCTTCGGCAGGATGGGCGTATGACCGAGATCCTCACACCCCGTCTCCTCCTGCGCGGCTGGCAAGACGACGACCTCGTGCCGATGGCAGAGATCAACGCTGACCCGCGGGTCATGCGCTGGATCGACGACGGCTCGGTGCGCGACCTGGACCTCACGGCCGAGGACATCGAGCGGTGGGAGGACGAATGGGACGAGGAGGGCTTCGGGCTCTTCGCCGTCGAGTTGCTGGGTTCAGGCGAGCTGATCGGCTTCACGGGACTGTCCGTGCCCGAGTTCCTGCCGGAGGTGATGCCCGCGGTGGCGATCAGCTGGCGGCTCGGTGCACAGTTCTGGGGCCAGGGATACGCGTCCGAAGCCGCGCACGCCACACTGGAGTTCGCGCTCCAGGACCGCGGACTGGACCGTGTCATCAGCATCAGCCGGGTCGGAGACAGCGCCTCCGAGAACGTCATCCGCAAGCTCGGCATGGTGCCCGACCGGGAGACGGCTCACCCGGTGTACGGCTACCCACTGCGCGTTCACGCCGTCGACCTGACCGAGTTCCAGGCGTGAACCGGCCGAGCCGTCGGCAGTCGGCAGTCGGCAGTCGGCAGTCGGCAGTCGGCAGTCGGCAGTCGGCAGTCGGCGGAGTGTGCGGGAGACGAGTCGACGGGTGGTGACCGAGGCCGCCGTCGCAGCAGGCGTACACCCGGGCCGCCATGTGAGGCGCACGGCACGTGATGACCGGGGGCGGGGCGGGTCAGGCCCGCAAGGTCGTCCAGCGGCTTGTGGCGTTCGGCCGGGCGTCCTCGCTCGGTCGGCGCGACCGCGGGAGTGCGGGACAGATTTCTGACTGCGAAGCTGCGACGAGCACCATGCTTGGGGAAGTTTTTGCCTGTGGCCGGTTCCCGGCGCCCTCGGCCAGGTGGCGCGGCGGTTCGTTCATTTCGCGGAGGCAAAACGCGGCCGGAATCATGACGGCCGGGGCGCCGATCGGGTTACGGCCGCGTTGACCGGCACCGAGTGCCTGACGGACGCTCGTCAAATAGGTGCTCGATACAACTGGTTTGCCGGTCGGCTCTGACCACCCCGAAACCGCAGCTCAGCGTCGAGCCGACGGCCGGCCGGAGCGGGAGGTAGCGCATGTGTGGCATCACCGGATGGGTTTCCTACGACCGTGATCTGACCACGGAGGCCACCGCATTGCATGCGATGACCGAGACCATGGCCTGCCGGGGCCCGGACGACCGCGGTACCTGGACCGAGGGGCCCGTCGCCCTGGGGCACCGCCGGCTCGCCATCATCGACCTGCCCGGCGGCCGCCAGCCGATGTCCGTCTCCACCCCCGAGGGAGCCGTCGCCCTGGTCTACTCCGGGGAGGTCTACAACTTCACCGAACTGCGCCGCGAACTCCAGCGCCTCGGGCACGCGTTCACCACCGAATCCGACACCGAGGTGGTCCTGCACGGCTACCTCGAATGGGGTGACGCCGTCGCCGAACGACTCAACGGCATGTACGCCTTCGCCGTCTGGGACGGCCGCGACGGCAAGCTGGTGATGATCCGCGACCGCATGGGCATCAAGCCCTTCTACTACCACCCGACCCCGACGGCGTCCTCTTCGGCTCCGAGCCCAAGGCGATCCTCGCCAACCCGCTGGCCCGCCGCCGCGTCACCCTGGACGGCCTGCGCGAACTCTTCGTCCTGATCAAGACCCCGGGCACGCCGTATGGGACGGCATGCGCGAGGTGGAGCCGGGCACGGTCGTCACAGTCGACCGCTCCGGCCTGTCCGCCCGCGTCTACTGGCGGCTGGAGACCCGCACCCACACGGACGACCGCGACACCACCGTGGCCACCGTGCGCTCGCTCCTGGACGACATCGTGCGCCGCCAACTGGTCGCCGACGTGCCGCGTTGCACCCTGCTGTCCGGTGGCCTCGACTCCTCCGCCATGACCGCGCTCGCCGCCCGGCAACTGGCCGAACAGGGCGAGAAGGTGCGCAGCTTCGCCGTGGACTTCGTCGGTCAGACGGACAACTTCGTCGCCGACGAACTGCGGGGCACGCCCGACACTCCGTTCGTGCACGACGTGGCCCGGCTCGCCGGCACCGACCACCAGGACATCGTGCTCGACGCCGAGTCCCTCGCCGATCCCGCCGTGCGCGAGCTGGTGATCCGGGCCCGCGACCTGCCGGCCGGTTTCGGCGACATGGACGCCTCGCTCCTGCTCCTCTTCCGCGCCATCCGGCAGAAGTCCACGGTGGCCCTGTCCGGCGAGTCCGCCGACGAGGTCTTCGGCGGCTACCAGCAGTTCTTCGACGAGGAGGCACGCCGCGCCGACACCTTCCCGTGGCTGGCGACCATGAGGCGTCATTTCGGTGAGGACGCCGATGTGCTCCGCACGGACTTCACCGACTCCCTCGACCTGAAGGGATATATCGCCGACGGCTACCGCACCGCCGTCGCGGCCGTCGACCGGCTGGACGGCGAGAACGACTTCGAGTACCGCATGCGGCAGATCAGCCACATGCACCTGACCCGGTTCGTCCGCGCCCTGCTCGACCGCAAGGACCGGATGAGCATGGCCGTCGGCCTGGAGGTCCGGGTGCCGTTCTGCGACCACCGGCTGGTCGAGTACGTGTACAACGCGCCCTGGGCGCTGAAGTCGTTCGACGGCCGCGAGAAGAGCCTGCTGCGCGAGGCGTCCTCGGACGTGCTGCCGCGCTCGGTCTACGACCGGGTCAAGAGCCCGTACCCGTCCACGCAGGACCCGCGGTACGCGCGCGCCCTGCAGGACCAGGCCAAGAAGCTCCTCGCCCGGCCCTCCCACGCCGTCTTCGACCTGGTGGACCGGGACCGGGTCCGCCGGGCCGCGGAACGCGAGGCACCGGTCAGCACACAGGCGGCCCGACGCGGTCTGGAGCGCGCCCTCGACCTCGCCGGGTGGCTGGACCTCTACTCGCCGGAGATCGTCCTCGGCTGAGCCCGACGGCTCGGCCGGCACCCGCCGCGCGAAGGCCGCCCCCGCGTCGCCCCGGCGCCCGCACCAGCGGCCGCGCGCCGGCCCCGAAGCGCGGGCGGTGGAGGGGCGGCCTTGCCGCGACGCCGACACGACAACTCGGATCGCGCCCACCCGGCGGGCCTGTGGGTCCACCGGGTGGGCGGATGGTCTGCTCGGCGCAGGCGGCCGTCACGGCCGGGTGCTGGGGCCGTGTCGCGGTCTCAGGCCGAGAGGGTCCGGTGCAGGGCCTCCAGGCCCTCGCGATAGATCCCGGTGAACAACTCGACCGCTTCACCGTCACTGATGCCGTCGGGGGCGAAGCGTCCGGACCACTGGACCTCGGCGGCGTCCTCCCGGCCGGGGACCGGATGGACCCGCAGGGTGGAGAGGTAGCCGGTGACGGGGAAGGGCGCCTGGAGGATGGTGTAGCTGTAGTGCTGTTCGGTCTCGCTGAAGTCCACGAGACGCTCGACGATGACCTCGCCGTCGGAGTTCTCCAGCCGGCGGACCCGGCCGCCTTCGAGGGCGGTGCTCTCGGGGATGTAGGGGAGCCAGTCGGGCAGGGCGTCGAATCCGCCGATCAGGCCCCATACCCGCTGGGGTGAGGCCGGTACCACGCGGCTGACGGAGGCGGATGCCATGGTCTTTCTCCTGGAAGGTGGTGCTGGTGGTGCGGTGGGATCAGGCGCCGTCGGGGAGGGGCGCGGTCGGGCTGACCAGGCCGCCGGCGCGGAGTTCCGTCCAGAACGCGGCGGGGATGGACTCGTCGAGGGCGGCGGTGTCCTCGGCGATCCGGCCGGGGCGCGAGGCGCCGGGGATGGCGGCGGCGGTCACCGGGTGGGCGAGGGAGAACTGCAGGGCGGCCGCCTTGATGCTGATGCCGTGCCTGTCGGTCAGTGCCTTGAGCCGCTCGACCCGCTCGATGATCTCCGGCGGCGCCTGCTGGTACTCGAAGTTGGTGCCGCCGGCGAGGACGCCGGAGCTGTAGGGTCCGCCGACGACCATGCTGACGTTCTGGTCCTCGGCCATGGGCAGCAGCCGCTGCAGGGCGTGTTCGTGGTCGAGGAGGGTGTAGCGGCCGGCGAGCAGGAATCCGTCGGGCCGCGGCTCGTCGAGGGCGAGGGTCAGTTCGATGGGCTCGGTGCGGTTGACGCCCAGGCCCCATGCCTTGATGACGCCCTCGTCGCGCAGGCGGGACAGAACGCGGAAGGCGCCGGTACGGGCCTCCTCGAACTTCTGGATCCACGCGTCGCCGTGGAAGTCCTGCGCGATGTCGTGGACCCAGACGATGTCGAGCCGGTCGACGCCGAGACGCTTCAGGCTGCCTTCGACGGAGCGCTCGGTGGCGTCGGCGGTCCACTCGTGGAGGATCTTGTTGGGGTTCCCGTGCTCGAACAGTCCGCCCTTCTCGCCGAAGTCGGGGAGATCGGTCTCCGGCTCGTCCAGGACGACCCGGCCGACCTTGCTGGACAGCACGTAGGAGTCACGGGGCTTGGTGGCCAGCACCTGGCCCAGGCGTTCCTCGGCGAGACCGGCGCCGTAGAAGGGGGCGGTGTCGAAGTAGCGGATGCCCTGGTCCCAGGCTGCCTCGACGGTGGCACGGGCCTCCTCGTCCGGGATCGCGCGGAACATGTTGCCAAGCGGGGCGGTACCGAAACCGAGACGGCCGCGGATGATTTCCTTCAGTGACATGAGCAGTGCCTTTTCGATCGATGCCCGGGTACGTGGGGGGTGAGGCCGGTAGGGGCGTCCACCGGGGCCGTCACAGACGCTCACATTTAGATGCAGACGCGTCTTGCATGCGTACGACGGTAGTTGCGTGCGCGGGGTAATGCAAACGGGGGCCACCCGTGGTCCAGTCCGGCCCGCGAATGGCGGCGCCCCCGCTCGAGCAGGCGGGCGACGACTCGCAGGCCCCCTGCTCCGTGCCTAACGTCGATGGTGTGGCACGAGGCATTCAGAGGGACGGAGGCCGACGTGTACAGCAAGGACGGCGAGACCTACTTCATCGTGGACGCGCACATCGCGCTGTGGGACGCACGCCCCGAGAACCAGCTCAACATCCACGGCAAGCAGTTCATCGACTGCTTCTACGACTACCACCGCAATCTCAGCCCCGAGCCGGAGGTGTGGCCCTACGAGGAGTACCTCTACTACGGCGGGCAGCGGCTGATGAAGGACCTCTTCGTCGACGGGTACGTGGACCACGCGATCTTCCAGCCCGCCTTGCTCAGCGCCTTCTACCGCACCGGCTTCGGGCAGACGGAGGAGGCCTTCGCGCTGGCCCGGCAGCACCCGGACAAGCTGACCTACAACCACTGCTGGGACCCGCGGTACGAGGAGCGGGGCCTGGAGCGGCTTCGGCACGACGCCGACCGGTTCGGACTCAAGGGCGCCAAGCTCTACACCGCGGAGTGGCACGGCGACTCGCGCGGCTACAAGCTGGACGACCCGTGGTCCTACCGCTACCTGGAGCTGGCCCAGGAACTGGGCATCAAGAACATCCACGTCCACAAGGGGCCCACGATCCGGCCGCTGGACCGGGACGCCTTCGACGTCGCGGACGTCGACAAGGCGGCGACGGACTTCCCCGAGCTGAACTTCGTCGTCGAGCACTGCGGGCTGCCCCGGCTGGAGGACTTCTGCTGGATCGCCACCCAGGAGCCCAACGTCCATGCCGGACTCGCGGTCGCCATGCCGTTCATCCACACCCGCCCGCGCTACTTCGCGCAGATCATCGGAGAGCTGCTGTACTGGCTGGACGAGAACCGCATCCAGTTCTCGAGCGACTACGCCCTGTGGACACCCCGGTGGCTGATCGAGCGGTTCGTCGGCTTCCAGATCCCGGAGGACATGCAGGACGAGTACGCGCCGATCACCGTCGAACAGAAGAAGAAGATCCTCGGCCTGAACGCGGCGGCCATGTACGGCATCCCGGTGCCCGCCGAGGCCGAGGGCGCGCCCACCGCCCCGGGCCCCGCCGCGAGCGAGGCCACCGGGCCGGCCGGGGCCGCCTCCGTCGCGGCACAGCCCACGGAGACGTGACATGCCCACCGGAACGCTGGAGCAGCGGGCCAGGGAGGCGCTGGACGCGGTCCTCGATCCCGAGCTGGACGAACCCATCACGGACCTCGGCTTCGTCCGCTCCGTCGAGGCCGGACCCGACCGCGGGCTGACGGTGCATCTGCGGCTGCCGACCTCCTTCTGCTCACCGAACTTCGCCTACCTCATGGCGTCCGACGCCAAGGACGTGCTGGCCGCCCTGCCGGACTCCGGCCGGGTCACGGTCCTGCTCGACGACCACCACGACTCCGACCTGATCAACCGCGGCCTCGCGGCCGACGCCGGATACCGGGGCACGTTCGGCGCCGAGGCCGAGGAGAGCCTGGAGGAGCTGCGGCTCGTCTTCCGGCGCAAGGCCCACGCCGCGGCGATGGAGCGGGCCCTCACCGCGCTGCTGCGGCAGGATCCCGCGCTCCCCGAGGAGAAACTGCACGACGTGGTCCTCGGCGACCTGCCCGACACCGCCGCGACCCGCGCGCTGCTGCGCCGGCGCGAGGCGCTCGGTCTCGGCACGGCGCCCTCGGCGCCCGTACTCGTCGACGACGAAGGGCTGCCCTTCCCGCCGGACGAGGTCCCGCTGCGGCTGCGGTTCGCCCGGGCGGTCCGCATCTCCATCGAGGGAAACGCCCACTTCTGCCGCGGTCTGCTGCGGACCCGCTACCCGGAGTCCGCGGCCGACCAGTCCTCCCGGGCCGCGGACCCGCGGCCCGCCACGCTTCCCAAGGAGAAGGCCTCGTGAGAGCAGTCCAGGTCGTCGGCTACGGCCGCGACCCCGAGATGACCGACGTGCCGGAACCCTCGGTCACCGGCCCGTACGACGTGGTCGTCAGGATCGGCGGCGCCGGCGTGTGCCGGACCGACCTGCACATCCTGGAGGGGCAGTGGGCGGAGAAGTCCGGGGTGACGCTGCCCTACACGATCGGACACGAGAACGCGGGCTGGGTGCACGCGGTCGGCACCGCCGTCACCAACGTCGCCGAGGGTGACAAGGTCATCGTCCACCCGCTGGTCACCTGCGGGCTGTGCCGGGCCTGCCGGTCCGGTGACGACGTCCACTGCGAGCAGAGCCTCTTCCCCGGCATCGACACGGCCGGCGGCTACGCCGAGTACCTGAAGACCTCCGCCCGCAGCGTGGTCCGCCTGGACGACTCCCTGGAGCCGGCCGACGTCGCCGCCCTCGCCGACGCGGGTCTGACGGCGTACCACGCGGTGGCCAAGGCGGCCCGGAAGCTGCGGCCCGGTGACCGCTGCGTGGTCATCGGCGCCGGCGGGCTCGGGCACATCGGCGTGCAGGTGCTCAAGGCCCTCACGGCCGCCGAGATCGTGGTCGTCGACCGCAACCCCGAGGCGGTGAAGCTGGCCGGCTCCGTCGGCGCCGACCACGGCGTCGTCGCCGACGGCGGACAGGTCGAGCGGGTGCTGGAGCTGACCGACGGCCGGGGAGCGGAGGTGGTGATCGACTTCGTCGGTGAGGGCGGCGCGACCCGGGACGGGGTGCGCATGCTGCGCCGCGCGGGTGACTACCACGTGGTGGGCTACGGCGAGAACATCGACGTGCCGACCATCGACATCATCTCCAGCGAGATCAGCTTCATCGGCAACCTCGTCGGCTCCTACAACGATCTGTGCGAGTTGATGGTGCTGGCCGCCCGGGGGCTGGTCCGCCTGCACACCACTCCCTATCCGCTCGACCGCTTCCAGGACGCCCTCGGTGACCTGGACGCGGGCCGGGTCAGGGGACGCGCGATCCTCGTCCCCTGAGTGGGAACACCTCCAGGGCCCGGGCCGCCGGGCACACGCACCCACTGCGAGGAGCATCGATGATCTTCATCACCGCGAAGTTCCGCGTCCTGCCCCAGCACGCGGACGCCTGGCCCGAGATCACCGGGGAGTTCACCCGGGCGACCCGCGCCGAACCGGGCTGCCTGTGGTTCGAGTGGTCCCGCGGCATCGACGACCCGACGGAGTACGTCCTGACCGAGGCGTTCCGCGACGACGAGGCCGGGGCGGCACACGTCGGCTCCGACCACTTCCGGACCGCCTGCGAGGCACTGCCACGTCACCTCGTGGAGACGCCCCGCATCGTGAACGTGACGGTCCCCCAGGACGACTGGTCCCGCCTGGGGGAGATGGCCGTGCCGCAGGAGGGCTGATCCACCGGCCGCGCCGGACCGATGGGCCGCGCGCATTCGGTTTCGTCCGCGTGAACGGATTCCGAGCTTTACCGGAACGACGAGCCGCGGTGGCCTCACCGCGCCATGCGCCGTGGCGCCGGAATACGGCGGTGCGGCCCGGCGTCCGGCATTCGGTACCCGAATTCCTCGTCGTTCCGGGGCCCGGCCGACACCCTCGAACGGGGAGTGCGCCCTACCGGCCCGCCGCGGTCCCGAGTTCCGCCAACCGGGTCAGGGCGGGCAGGGCCGCCGCGATGGCCTGTCGTTCCGCGGGCGTCAACTGGGCGATCAGCGGGGTCAGGTGACGGCCGCGGTCCTCCTGCCGGGACTGGCCGATCCGGCGGCCGCCCTCGGTCATGTGGACGAGGACGGCGCGTCCGTCCGTCGGGTCGGGGCGGCGTTCCACGAGGCCGTCGCGCTCGAGCCGGGTGACGAGCTGGGTGAGACCGGGCTGGCTGATCTGCTCGGTCCTGGCGAGTTCGGTCAGCCGCTTCGGGCCGCTGACGGCCAGTGTGTCGAGCACGGACAGCGTCGTGAACGACAGCTTCTGCACGGCGGGAAGCCGGATGTAGTAGCGATTGAAGTTCTCGATCGCCCTGGTGAGGTCACCGACATCCAAGTCGGTGTTGCTGTCGGCACGCTGAGTAGGAGTCACCCTGGAAATGTATCGCAGACTTATATAAGCTCCTGATCGATTGCGTGCCGGCGCCTCGGCCAGGCGCACGGTTTGCATGGCACCTCGGCGCAACGGCGCGTCAATGGACCTGTAGAGCGCTAGGTGAGGACACACCAATGACTGTGCGAATCGGCATCAACGGTTTCGGACGCATCGGTCGCAACGTCTTCCGCGCCGCGGCCGCGCGGAGTTCGGAGCTGGAGATCGTCGCCGTCAACGACCTGGGCGACGTGCCCACGATGGCCCACCTGCTCGCCTACGACTCGATTCTGGGACGCTTCCCGGAGGAGGTCACCGCCGAGCCGGGCGCCATCCGCGTGGGCGACCGGACGGTCAAGGTCCTCGCCGAGCGCGACCCCGGCGCCCTGCCCTGGGGCGACCTGGGCGTGGACATCGTGATCGAGTCCACCGGCATCTTCACCGACGCGGCGAAGGCCCGCGCACACGTCGACGGCGGAGCCAAGAAGGTCGTCATCGCCGCTCCGGCCAGCGGCGAGGACTTCACCGTGGTCCTCGGTGTCAACGACGGTGACTACGATCCCGAGCGCCACACCATCGTCTCCAACGCCTCCTGCACCACCAACTGCCTCGGCGTACTGGCCAAGGTGCTGCACGACGCCGTCGGCATCGACAGCGGCATGATGACCACCGTCCACGCCTACACCCAGGACCAGAACCTCCAGGACGCCCCGCACAAGGACCTGCGCCGGGCCCGGGCCGCGGGCCTGAACATCGTGCCCACCTCCAGCGGCGCCGCCAAGGCCATCGGCCTCGTGCTGCCGGAACTCGCCGGCCGGCTGGACGCCTTCGCGCTGCGCGTGCCGGTCCCCACCGGCTCGGTCACCGACCTCACGGTCACCACCCGCCGCGGCACCACCGTGGAGGAGGTGAAGGAGGCGTACGCGGCGGCGGCCTCGGGACCGTACAAGGGCCTGCTGTCCTACGTGGACGCCCCGTTGGTCAGCACCGACATCGTGGGCGACCCGGCCTCCTGCGTCTTCGACGCCGGGCTCACCCGGGTGTCCGGCCCGCAGGTCAAGGTCGTCGGCTGGTACGACAACGAGTGGGGCTACTCGAACCGCCTCATCGATCTCTCGCTTCTCATCGGGTCGACTCTGTAGCTTCTCGCCGACCCGGCGTCTGCACCACCCGCACGTCAGTAACGGTCGCCCTCCGAAGCGGCGGCCGCCGCTTCGGCGCGCCCGTGCACCGGCGCGCGGCGCACCCGACGTCACCGAAGTCGTCGGCGCGCTCGGATGCCCGACGAATCCCCTGCCCGACGCCACGAGGACAGGCTCAATGACGGAACTTCCCAGGTTACCGTTCGACAACCCAGACATAATCGGCATCGCGCCCCAGATGCTCGCGCTGCAGCAGGAGGGGCCGATCACCAGGGTGCGGACCCCCGGTGAAGACGCGTGGCTGGTCACCCGCTACGACGAGGTGAGGACACTCCTCGCCGACCGCCGGCTCCGGCTCAGCAATCCCGACCCGGAGCCGTCGGCCAAGAGCGCGGCCCGGGCCTTCATGGTCGCGCTCATGGCCGGGGACGACCACGAGACCGAACCCGCCCGCCACGCGCAGATGCGCGCGCTGCTCGTCCCCCGGTTCACCACGCGCCGTATGCGCCTGATGAAGTCCCGGATCGAGCACCATGTGGACGAACTCCTCGACCAGTTGGCCGCCACTGCTCCGCCGGTCGACCTGCACCGGGCGCTGTCGTTCCCGCTGCCGACCATGGTGGTCTGCGATCTGCTCGGCGTGCCGCTGGCCGACCGGGAGCGGTTCGGACAGTGGGCGAGAGGCACGTTCGACCAGAGCGACAACCAGCACTCGGCGAACACCTTCCAGCAGGTCGTCGACTACATGATGGAACTCGTGGCGCGCAAACGGGTCGAGCCGGGCGACGACATCCTGTCCGAACTCATAGCCGCGGCGGGCGACACACTGTCCGACGCGGACATCGCCCAACTGGGCAACGCGGTACTGCTGTTCGGCTACGAGACCACCATCGTGCGCATCGACCTGGGCACCCTGCTGCTGTTGCGCAATCCGGCCCAGCGCGCCCTGCTGGTCGAGAATCCCCAACTCGCGCCGGCCGCCGTCGAGGAGATCCTGCGGCTGGGCGTCGGCGGCAAGGGATCCAACGCGCTGATCCCCCGCTACGCACACGGTGACATCGCCGTCGGCGAGACGGTGATCCGGACCGGGGACGCGGTGATGCTGGCCATCGGCGCGGCCAACTACGACGACCGGGCCTTCCCCGACGGCGACCTGTTCGACCTGGGCCGCGTCAAGCCAAGGTCCCACCTGGCGTTCGGGCACGGCGCCCGGCACTGCATCGGCCGCACGCTGGCCAGGATCGAGCTGACCGCGGTGTTCGAGCGGCTGTTCCGCAGACTCCCCGGCCTGCGGCTCGCGGTACCCGAGGAATCGGTGCGCTGGCAGGAGCACCGGATCACCGGCGGGTTCGACGAAATTCTCGTCACCTTCTGAGGTGCGTCGCGCGACCGACGCCGCAGCCGTGCACCGTTCATGGTGACCGGTGGCTCGTCCCCCAAGCCCGAACCCGTCGGCCCGCCCGGATGTTTGACGCTCCTTACCCACGCCCAGACGTCACGAGGACAAGGATTCATGCCGGACACTTTCAGCGACTACGTCGACTGCACGCCCCTTCTCGACGACCGTGAGGCCCTCGACCGGTTCTACGACGAGCACGGCTACGTCTACCTGCGCGGCGTCCTGGACCGTGAACTCGTGGCAACGGCCGCCGGGCAGATGCTCGACGGCCTGATCGCACTCGGCCACGCCGCCCCGGCACCACGCTCGACACCCTCACCATAGAGTCCTACGAGGCGGTCGACGAAGTGGCGATGCACGACTACGTCAGGTACGACGACCTGTGGAACCACCCCTCGACACTCAAGGTCTGGGAGCAGGTCTTCGGCGAGCCCGTCTTCGTCTTCAAGTCGACGACGATCCGCTACTACCCCTCCGCCCCGGACACCGCGGAGCCGCACTTCCTGACGCCGCTGCACCAGGACGGCTTCTACATCGGCCCGAACAAGGACTTCCGCACCGCCTGGATACCGCTGCTCCCGACGACCCGCGGCACAGGTGGGTCGCCGTCGCCGACGGCAGTCACCGGAAGGGCCCGCGCGAGCACGTCGTCACCGAGAACTTCCGCCGCTTCGGGCACGCCGTGCGCGGTATCCCGGCGCAGGAGTTCGGGGCGGACGAGCAGCTGCTGTTCTCGCCCATGGAGCCGGGCGACGTGATCCTCTTCCACGCCTTCATGTGCCACAAGTCCCTTCCGAACGTCTCGGTGGACCCGGCCGGCATGCGGATGTCGATGGACACCCGCGTCCAGCCCGCCTCCTCGCACCGCGGGTTCAACGCTCTGACCCCCTGGCCGGACTCGGCGAAGGACGCCTCCAAGGGAATCATGTCGAAGATCACCGGCACCCCCACCACCACCGAGTGACCTCGCCACCCCCGCATCCGCCTCAACCGTCCCCCACAAGCGCCCGGGTAGGCAACGCATGACGAAACGCGAGGGTCTCCCCCTCTGACGGAGCCCGACGCGGCACAGAAGCCCTCGGCCGGCACGGAACCGGCCGCCGTGGGTCTCAGCGGCATCGCCCTCGTGGTGGTGCTCACCGGATACGCCCTGTCCATCGTGGACGCGTCCATCGTGAACGTGGCGCTGTCCTCGATCAGCGACGACCTGCACGGCGGCGCCGCCGCGCTGGAGCTGGTGGTGTCCGGCTACGGCCTCACGTACGCCCTCGGCCTGGTCCTGGGCGGACGGCTGGGCGACGCCTTCGGCAGACGGCGCGTGTACGCCTTCGGGCTCGCCGCGTTCACCGTCACCTCGGCGCTGTGCGGACTCGCCCCGACCATCGAGTTCCTCGTCACGGCCCGGCTGCTGCAGGGCGCCGCCGCCGCCATGCTCGTACCGCAGGTGCTGGCGACGATCCAGGCGGTCACGACAGGGCAGACGCGCGCCCGTGCGATCGGTATGTACGGCGCGACCGCGGCCCTCGGCATGGTCATCGGGCAGATCCTGGGCGGACTGCTGGTCTCGCTGGACGTCGCCGGGATCGGCTGGCGGGCCGTGTTCGCGATCAACGTGCCGATCGGAGTGGCCGCGCTGCTGGCCGTCCGGCGCGTCCCCGCGACCAGGGCGGACGCGAGGCCGGGCTTCGACCCGGTCGGCACCCTGCTGTTCGGCGTCACCATGGTCTGTGTCCTCGCCGTGGTCGTGGCGGGCCCCGACCTGGGCTGGCCGCTGTGGCTGTGGGCGCTGCTGGTGGTCGCCGCGCTGGGCGCGCTGGCACTGGTGCGGGTCGAGCGCGGGCTGGAGGCGCGGGGTGGATCGCCGCTACTGGCCCCGTCGGTACTGTCCCGTACCGGGATGCACCGAGGGCTGGCGGCGATGGTGCCGTTCTCGGCCGGCTTCGGCGCCTTCCTGTTCGGCTACGCGCTGGTCGCGCAGGGCCACTTCGGCCTGGACGGGCTCGCCTCCGGCGGGGTGCTGGTGCCGTTCGCCGCGGCGTTCTTCGTGGTGACGCTGTTCACCCCGAGAATCGCGGCGGCCCTCGGCGGCCGGATCGTCACCCTGGGCGCCGTCGTCCAGTGCGCGGGCCTGGCGCTGCTGGCACTGGTGATCCGGCTGGGCTGGCCGCACCCCTCCCTGGCGCTCGTGCTCGTCGGGATCGGCCTGTTCGGTGTGGGGGCGGCGCTGACCGGGCCGACGCTGTTCCGGATGATCCTCGCCGACGTACCCCCGCGCAGGCCGGCATGGGCAGCGGTGTGCTGGTGACCAGCCAGCAGATGGCGACCGCACTGGGCGCGACCGTCGGCGGAACCCTCTACGTCTCCCTGTCCGGCTGGCTGTCGACGGTGTCGGCGGCCGTGCTCGTCCTCGCCCTGCTGGTGTGTTTCGCGGTGACCGTGCTCGTGATCAGCCTGAAGCTCCCCGACCCCAGGTGACACCGGCGCCCCTCGAACGGCGCGATCTGATCCAGACCTTCTCGTCGGCAAGGGCGCGCCGTTCCTCGGCGTTCCCGCGCGCAGAAGCGGAGACAGCCAAGTGCAGTTGCAGACAAGGACAGCCGTGGTGACCGGCGCGGCCAGCGGGATCGGCCTGGCCCTCAGCGCCCGCTTCGCACGGGCCGGCGCCGGCGTGGTGATGGCGGACGTCGAAGGCGACGTACTGCGCCGCCGGGCCGCCGAACTCACCGCGCAGGGCGCCCGGGTCACCGCCGTCACCGCGGACCTGACAGACCCGGAGGCCGTCGGACGGCTCGCGGAGACGGCGTTCGACGTGCTCGGCGACGTCGACGTGGTGTGCAACAACGCCGGGGTCCTCGGCCCCGTCGGTCAGCCCCTGTGGGAGGTGCCGCTGGAGCGGATGCGGCAGGTCTTCGAGGTCAACCACTGGGCGCACGTCCTGGTGGCCCGCGCCTTCGTCCCCCGGCTGCTGGAACGCGGCCGGCCCGCCCATCTGATCCACACCGCCTCGATGTCCGCGTTCGTCGTCGGCGCCGGCAGCGCCGCCTACGCCGCCTCCAAGCACGCCGACCTCGCGGTCGCCCGCAGTCTGCGCGCCGACCTGCGGGACACCAGGATCCGGGTGTCGGTGCTGTGTCCCGGCCGCGTCGACACCCCCATGGTCCAGGGCCTGACGGCCCCGCGCGGCGCGGGAGGTGACACGTCGGTGAGCGCCGAGGACGTCGCCGCCGTCGTGTGGGAGGCCCTCGGCACCGACCGCTTCTATCTCTTCAGCAACTCCGACGCCCCGCTGCGGCTGCGCGATCAGTTCGACGACGTATGGCGTCATGTTCCCCTTCCGCCCCTTCCCCCGAGGAGGAGCTGTGGCACGCGAAGAAAGCGACGACCGTGGCGATGGAGCACTGAGCATCGACCTGGAAGCGGTGAGGGAGAAGTACCGGCAGGAACGCGACAAACGCGGCGCCGGCCGCACCTACCAGTTCGCGCGCGGTGACTTCAGCCGCTACGCGCGGGACCCCTACACCGAGCGGCGGGAGCGCGAACCGCTCACCGACGAGGTGGACATGGCCGTCGTCGGCGCCGGCATCGGCGGCCTGCTCACCGGCGCCCATCTGCGCAAGGAGACCGGCCTCGACCGCATCCGGCTGATCGACGAGGCGGGCGACGTCGGCGGCACCTGGTACTGGAACCGCTTCCCGGGCGTCCGGTGCGACGTCGAGAGCTACATCTACATGCCGCTGCTCGAAGAGATCGGGACGATACCCACCGAGAAGTACTCCACCGGGCCCGAGATATTCGCCCACCTCCAGCGGATCGCCCAGCGGTACGACCTCTACCGCGACGCCCTCTTCCAGACCACCGTCACCGAGCTGCGCTGGGACGAGGACGCCGGGAAGTGGCTGGTGAGCACCGACCGCGGGGATCGGTTCCGGGCCCGGTACGTGGCCATGTCGATCGGTCTGATGCACCGCCCAAACTCCCCGGGCTGCCGGGCCTGGAGACGTTCGCCGGGCACTCCTTCCACACCAGCCGCTGGGACTTCGACTACACCGGCGGCGACAGCACGGGCGGCCTGACCGGGCTGAGGGACAAGAAGGTCGGCGTCATCGGCACCGGCTCGACGACCATCCAGCTCGCCCCGCACCTCGCCGAGTGGGCGGAACAGCTCGTCGTCTTCCAGCGCACCCCGGCCGCGGTCGACGTCCGCGGCAACCGGCCCACCCCGCCCGACTGGGCGGACGGCCTCGAGCCGGGCTGGCAGCAGCGCCGGATGGAGAACTTCCACGCGCTGACCTCCGGCGTCCCGCAGGACGAGGACCTGGTCCAGGACCGCTGGACCCAGACCACGGCGAAGCTGGCCGCCGCGATCCTGCCCACCGGCGACACCGGCGGCGATCCGAAGGAGCGGGCGCTGGCCGCCGAGCGGGCGGACTTCGTCAAGATGGAGGAGCTGCGCGCCCGCATCGACGACGTCGTCGTCGACCCCGCGACCGCCGCCGCCCTCAAGCCCTACTACCGCGTGTACTGCAAGCGGCCCTGCTTCCACGACGGCTACCTCCAGACCTTCAACCGGCCCAACGTGACCCTGGTCGACACCGACGGGCAGGGCGTGGAGCGGCTCACCCCGGCCGGGGTGGTCGCGAACGGCCGGGAGTACCCGGTCGACTGCCTGGTCTTCGCCACCGGCTACGAGCACGAGTTCGCCGTCCCGTACACCGACCGCGCCGGGTACGACATCGTCGGCCGCGACGGCGTGAAGCTGTCGCAGAAGTGGGCGGACGGGGCGCACACCCTGCACGGACTCCAGGTGAATGGTTTCCCCAACTGCTTCATCCTGTCCAAGGTCCAGGCCGGCCGGCACGTCAACATCGCCTACATGCTGGGCGAGCAGACCCGGCACCTCGCGCACATCGTCAAGTGCGTCGAGGAGCGCGGCCACCAGGTCGTGGAGGCCTCCGAGGCCGGCGAGAAGGAATGGGTGGAGGAGATCCTCCGGCTCGCCTCCAACGACATCGACTTCCTGGAGAACTGCACGCCCGGCCTCTACAACAACGAGGGCGACCCGAGCGGACTGCCCCTGCTGAACTCGAGCTACGGCGGCGGCTCGGTGGAGTTCGTGAACATCCTCAGGCGCTGGCGCGAGGCGGGCGACCTCGCCGGCCTCGAACTGCGCTGACCACCCCCACCCTGCAGCGAAAGGAGGCAACTCCCATGGACGTGACACCGATACCCGGCGCCGCGCTCGGCGCCGTCGTGCACGGCGCCCATGTCAGCGGCGACATGGACGACACGCAGGTGGAGGAGGTCTGGGCGGCGCTCGACGCGCATCTCGTCCTCGTCTTCCGCGGCCACCAGACCCCTCCTACGAGGACTTCCTGGCCTTCGGCCGCCGCTTCGGGCACATCCCGAAGACCGGCCTGACCAGCGGCGCCCACCCTGACCACAACGAGATCCTGATCGTCTCCAACCTGGTGGAGGACGGCCGCAAGATCGGCGTCGGCGACGCCGAGTGGATGGGCTGGCACACCGACTACTCCTTCCGCCCCCGCGTCTCGCAGATCGGTTTCCTGGAGGCCGTGGAGGTGCCGTCCTCCGGCGGCGGGGAGACGCTCTTCACCGACATGTACGCCCTGTACGAGTCGCTGTCGCCCGAAGAGCGCCGGCGTCTGCACTCCTACCGGGTCCGCCACGCCCTGCGCACCGGGTACGAGGAGACCATCGAGGAGGAACTCCAGGGCGAGGTGTCGCTCGGCGAGGGCACCGAAGAGATCCAGCCCGAGGACGGCACGTCCACCGTCCACCCGCTCATCGCCCGCAATCCGCGCACCGGCCGCCAGTCGGTCTACATCAGCACCCTGAACACCGAACGGATCGTGGACCTCGCCCCCGACGAGAGCCGCAAGCTGCTCGACGAGCTGCTGGCGCACGCGGGCGAGCCCCGGTACACCTACGCCCACACCTGGCAGCCCGGGGACATCGTCATGTGGGACCAGCTCGGCACCGTCCACGCCAAGCAGGCCTTCGCACCGGCCGAACGGCGCATCATGCGCCAGGTGGTCAGCATCTTCGACGATCCGACCGCTCCCTGGCGCGCGGAGACCGCCGCATGAGCACCGCCCCCGCCTGCCTCAGCCACAGCCGGGTCACGATCACCCCGGCGTTGCGGGCCGCCGTCGACCGGCTGGACCACCGCACCCGTCACCAGGCCGCCTACCACTTCGGCTGGACCACCGCCGGCGGCGCGCCCACCAGCGCCGACGCCGGGAAGGCCGTACGGCCGGCGCTCGCGCTGCTGTCGGCCGAGGCGGTCGGCGCACCGCCGGAGGTCGCCCTGCCCGGTGCCGTCGCCGTGGAACTCGTGCACAACTTCTCCCTCGTGCACGACGATCTGATGGACGGCGACGAGGAGCGCCGGCACCGGCGCACGGTGTGGAAGCTGTGGGGTCCCTCCAGCGCCATCCTGACCGGTGACGCGATGCTGGCGCTCGCCCAGGAGGTGCTGCTGGACACCGGGCTGCCGACGGCGGCGCCCGCCGCCCGGCTGCTGGCGCGCACCACCCGGCATCTGATCCGCGGCCAGGTCCAGGACCTGGCCTTCGAACAGCGCTCGCACGTCACGGTCGAGGAGTGCGTCGACATGGCCGCCGGCAAGACCGGCGCGCTGCTGTCCGCGAGCGCGGCGATCGGCGCCGTCCTCGCCGGTGCACCGGAGGCCACGGCGGACGCGCTGGCGCTCTACGGCGACCAGGTCGGCATCGCCTTCCAGCTCGTCGACGACGTGCTCGGCATCTGGGGCGACCCGGCCGTCACCGGCAAGTCGGTCCACTCCGACCTGCGCTCCCGCAAGAAGTCCCTGCCGGTGAGCCACGCGCTGAACCAGGACGGTCCGCTCGGTGACGAGCTGGCCGCCTGGTTCAGCGCCTCCGGCGAACCGGACGAGGCTGAACTGCGGCGCGTAGCCGTCCTCATCGAGGACGCCGGCGGCAGGGACTGGGCGCTGGCCGAGGCCGCCCGGCGGATGGCGCTGGCCGAGGACGCGCTGCGCGGTGTCGAGCTGGACGCCGGAGCGCGGGACGACCTCCTCGCGCTCGGGCGGTTCGTCGTGGACCGCGAGGTCTGAGAGCGGACCCGCCTCCTGCCCCCACCCCTCCCGTCCCCCATCCCGCCCTCCGACCATGCCCGCCGCATCCCCCGCAACCCACTCCTAAGGACTTCCCCCATGCCCCAGGACGTCGACTTCCACATACCCCTGCCGGGTCGGCAGAGCCCGGACCACGCCCGCGCCGACGCCGAGCAGCTCATCTGGCCACGATCGCTCGGGCTGATCAAGTCCGAGGCGGCGGCCGAGCGCCATCTGCGCGGCGGCTACGCCGACCTGGCCTCCCGTTTCTACCCCCACGCCACCGGTGCCGACCTGGACCTGGGCGTCGATCTGATGTCGTGGTTCTTCCTGTTCGACGACCTCTTCGACGGGCCGCGCGGCGAGAACCCGGAGGAGACCAAACAGCTCACCGACGCGGTCGCGGCGGCGCTGGACGGCCCCCTCCCCGACACCGCGCCCCCCATCGCCCACGGCTTCGCCGACATCTGGCGGCGCACCAGCGAGGGCATGACGCCCGCCTGGTGCGCGCGCAGCGCCCGGCACTGGCGCAGCTACTTCGACGGCTACGTCGACGAGGCGGAGAGCCGCTTCCGGGACCGGCCGTACAACTCGGCCGCCCAGTACCTGGCCGTGCGCCGGCAGACCATCGGGGTGCAGCCGACGGTCGACCTCGCCGAGCGCGCGGGCCGCTTCGAGGTGCCGCACCGGGTCTTCGACAGCGCCGTGCTCTCCGCGATGCTCCAGATCGCCGTGGACGTCAATCTGCTGCTCAACGACATCGCCTCGCTGGAGAAGGAGGAGGCCCGCGGCGAGCAGAACAACATGGTCATGATCCTGCGCCGGGAGCACGGCTGGTCCAAGGACCGCAGCGTCGCCCACATCCAGAGCGAGGTGCGGGTCCGCCTGGAGCAGTACCTCCTGCTGGAGTCCTGCCTGCCGCAGGTCGGCGACATCTACCGGCTCGACGCTGCCGAGCGCGAGGCACTGGAGCGCTACCGCGACAACGCGGTGCGCACCGTGATCCGCGGTTCCTACGACTGGCACCGTTCCTCGGGCCGCTACGACGCCGAGTTCGCGCTCGCCGCCGGTGCCCAGGGCTACCTGGAGGAGCTCGGCAGCACCGCCCGTTAGCGGCGCCGCCCACCAGCCCACGCGGCGCGCCCGGTCGGCGCGGGCGGCGGCACCGCCGCGGGCGGTCCGGACCGGCTGTCAACAGATCAGTAGAGACGGGAAGTTGAGAATCGAATGAGCGAGCAGACCACCTTCTCTGCGGGAGCGGCGCCCGGCGCGCTGCCCATCGTGGGACACGCCCTCCAGATGATGCGTCATCCCGTGAACTTCATGACCTCGCTGTCCGCCCACGGCGATCTGGTCGAGATCAGGATCGGCCCCACCACGGCCTACGTCCCGACCCACCCCGAACTGCTGCGGCAGGTCCTGACCAACGACCGCGTCTTCGACAAGGGCGGCGTCTTCTACGACCGCGCCCGTGACATCGCCGGCAACGGCCTGGTCACCTGCCCGTTCGCCGACCACCGCCGCCAGCGCCGGCTGATGCAGTCGGCGTTCACCCGCGGCCAGCTCAAGCGGTACGCCGAGGCCATGCACGCCGAGATCGAGGACACGGCGTCGCGCTGGCAGGACGGCATGGTCGTGGACGCCTTCCAGGAGATGTACGGCATGGCCCTGCGCACGGTCGGCCGCACCCTGTACTCCACGCCCGTCAGCCCCGAGCTGGCCGCCAAGGTGGAACGTTCCTTCGACGTCGTGCTCAACGGCCTGTTCCGGCAGATGTTCCTGCCGGCCTCCATCCGCCGGATGCCCCTGCCCTCCCAGCGCCGGTACAGGAGCAACCTGGACTTCCTGCACGAGACCACCCAGCGGCTCATCGACGACTACCGCAGCTCCGACACCGAGCACGACGACCTGCTCGCCGCCCTGATCGCCTCCCGCGACGACGACGGCGGCCGGCTCGGCGACACGGAGATCCACGACCAGGTCATCACCGTCATGGCGGCCGGCACCGAGACCGTCGCCGGCACCCTCACCTGGGTCTTCTACCTCCTCTCCCAGCACCCGGAGATCGAGGCGGCGCTCTACGACGAGATCGACACCGTCCTCGACGGCCGCGCCCCCGAGTGGGACGACCTGCCGAACCTCTCCCTGGCCGACCGGATCATCTCCGAGACGCTGCGACTGCACCCGCCGGCCTGGCTGTTCACCCGCCTCACCACCTCCCCGGCCGAGCTCGCGGGCCGCCTGCTGCCGGCCGGCTCCACCGTCGTGTTCAGCCCCGCCGCGGTGGCCCAGGACGAGGACGCCTTCGAGGACCCGACGAGGTTCGACCCCGACCGCTGGCTCCCCGACCGTGTCTCGCCGGGCGCCCGCCACGCCTACGTGCCGTTCGGCACCGGCGCCCGCAAGTGCATCGGCGACCTCTACGCACGTACCGAGGCCACCCTGGGGCTCGCCACCATCCTCGGCCGCTGGCGGGTCACCTGCGAGCCCGGCATGGACGTCCGCCCGGTCCCGCTGGCCACCGTCTACCACCCGCGCCGGCTGCGGCTGCGGCTGGACGCACGCACCCCGCGCCGGATGTCCTCCGCCGTCCCCGCGCCGGCCGGGGGCGACGCGACATGAGTGAGGGGAACGTCGTCCTGGCCCAGCGGCGCGGCTTCCGCGCGGGCGTGCGGCGCGCCATCGGCATCAGCGAGCGGGCGCTGGACCCGCACGGTGCGCCGGTGTACGTCCGCAAGGAGATCGTGTACGACCACTGCATCTTCTCGGAGCCGTGAAAGCGCGGTGCGGTCTTCGTCGACGGCGAGGCGGCGGCGCGCCGGCCGGCAGCCCGGCTCCCGGCCCCTCGTCGTCATCCAGCGCCTGACGGCCGTCGCGGCGTCCGAGGCGCCGCCGACCGCTGACAGGGACGAGCCGAGCGGACGTGGTGGGCGGCCCGAGCCGGCCGGCCCGGGACGCGTCCGCTCGCCGGGCAGCCGTCCGGGGTCCCGGACGCGCCAGGGGTCCGGCAACGGCCTCCAGCGCGTCCACGATCCGCGACCGCCAGGTCCACCGCCGGTCGACCGGCCCTGGTATCACTCCGTCACGGGCATGCACTCGGCGAGCAGGTCGGTGACGTCGCGCCAGGCTCGCCGCGCATGCTGCGGGTGATAGCCGACGCCGGGGCGTACGGGATGGTCGACGGGCGGGTGGTGGAAGGCGTGCAAGGCGCCGCCGTAGACCACGAGGCGCCAGTCGACGCCCGCGGCCCGCATCTCGGCGGTGAAGGCCTCCCGTTGTGCGGCCGGCATGATCGGGTCTTCGGACCCGACCCCGGCCCACACCGGGCAGCGGATGCGCGCCGTTTCCTCCGGTCGGCCCGTGGTCAGGGCGTTGACCGTCGCGATCGCGCGCAGGTCGACGCCGTCGCGCCCGAGTTCCAGGCCGATGGCGCCCCCGGTGCCGTAGCCGATGGCGGCGACGCGGTCGGGGTCGGTACGCGGCTCGGCGCGCAGCACGTCCAGGGCCGCGTGGCCGATGCGCCGCATCCGCTCGGGGTCTGCGAGAAGCGGCATGCAACGAGCCAGCATGTCCTCGGGATCACTCAGGTAGCGTCCCCCGTGGAGGTCGAAGGCCAGCACCACGTATCCCCGTTCGGCCAGCGCATCGGCCCGGGCGCGCTCGACGTCGCCGAGACCCGGCCCCTCCGGTCCGAGGAGCACCGCGGGCCGGCGGTCGGTGCCGGCCGGGAGGGCGAGGTGCCCGATCATCGTCAGGCCGTCGGCCGGGTACTCGACCTCGCGCCTTGTCACCGTCGTCATGCGACTGGACTGTAGTGAACGACGAACTGGGACAGGCCGGCATTCTCCGGTCGGCAGAACATCGCGGACGGGCCCTCGGAGTGCGCGACTGCGAGACTGGCTCCGTGCAGGAGATCATCGAGGGTATGGCCGGCCGCCTGGCCGAGGTGCCGGGCGTGGTCGCAGTCATGCTCGGCGGCAGCCGGGCACGGGGAGAGCACCGTCCCGACTCGGACTGGGACCTCGGCGTCTACTACCGCGGCGAACTCGATCTCGCCGCGTTGCGCGTGCTGGCCGGCCCCGATGTGGAGGTGGCCGGCCCGGGTGAGTGGGGGCCCTGGGTGAACGGTGGTGCCTGGCTCCGCGTCGACGGCGTGGCGGTGGACTGGATCCTGCGGGACCTGGACCGGGTCGAGCAGGTGTGGGCGGACTGCCGCGCCGGCCGGTACGAAGTGGGTGTGCAGCCGGGGCATCCGCTCGGCTTCTGGTCACCGTGCTACGCGGGCGAGGTGGCGCTCGGTCGGGTACTGGCCGACTCTTCCGGCGAGTTGACGGGCCTTCGGCGCCGGACCGCGGACTATCCGGAGCCGTTGCGCGAGGCGTTGGTGGCGGGAGCGTGGGAAGCGGAGTTCCTGACCGGTCTCGCGGGAAAGGGCGTGGCCCGGGCGGACGTCCTCTACGTCTCGCTCTGCCTGTCCCGGGCCGTAGGCGTGCTGGTGCAGGCAGTGTTCGCCGCGGAACGGCGATGGTGCCTCAATGAGAAGGGCGCGCTGGCCGTCGCCGAGGGACTGCCCTTGGCACCGACCGGTTTCGGCCCGCGAGTCCGCCGACTGCTGGGGGCTCCGGGCGAGACGGCCGAGTCGTTGGCGATGACGGTGGTCGAGGCGCGGGCGCTGGTGGAGGACACTCTCGTGGCGCTGCGGAACCGCACCGAGTGACGACAGCCGTCCTGAGTACGGGAATCGCATGCGCCGCCGGTGCGGTGCGGGATTCCGGGACCCACCGGGTTCACCAGCACGCACAACCGCTCCTGTCGGCAGGCGATCCGGGAATCCGGAGCCGCTGGAAGACCTGTGCCCGTGTCGCCGGCGCCGTAGTATCGGTGATCTCTGGGGAGGTGGTCATGGGCAGGCGGCAGCCGGGCGCTCCGACTCTCGAGGAGGTGGCCGCCCGCGCCGGGGTGGGCCGGGGCACCGTCTCCCGGGTCGTCAACAATGCGGCGGGCGTCAAGGAGTCGACGCGGCGAGCGGTGAAGCGAGCCATCGCGGAACTGGGGTACGTGCCCAACCTGGCGGCGCGTTCGCTCGCCGGGCAGCGGGCCGACGCCGTCGCGCTCGTGATGACGGAGCCCAGGTGGCGGCAGTTCGCCGAGCCGTTCTTCTCCGAGATCGTCCACGCGATCGGCGACGCGCTGGCCGGCACCGGGCCGCAACTGCTGCTGACCCTGGTCCGCTCGGACGCGGAGCGGCAGCGCTTCCTCGAGTACGCGCGTGGCGGGCGGGTCGACGGCGTCCTGCTGATGTCCGTCCACGCCGACGATCCGCTGCCCGACATGCTCGCCGAGGCCCGGATGCCGACGGTGCTGATGGGACGCCGTTCGAGCGAGGAGCGGGTCAGCTACGTCGACGCCGACAACGCGGGAGGGGCCCGCACCGCGGTCGCCCACCTGCTGGCCACCGGACGGCGGACGATCGCCACGATCACCGGGCCGCTCGACATGTACGTCGCCCAGTGCCGGCTGCGCGGCTACCGGGAGGCCCTCGCGCTGGGCGGGCTGGAAGCCCGGCCGTCGTGGGTCGGCGAGGGCGACTTCACCGAGGAGGGCGGCCACCGGGCCATGGCCCGGCTCCTCGAACGGCATCCGGAGATCGACGGTGTCCTCGCGGCTTCGGACACCACGGCCGAAGGCGCCCTGACGGCGCTGCGGGCGGCGGGCCGCCGGGTGCCGGAGGACGTCGCCGTCGTGGGATTCGACGACTTCCCGCTCGCCGAGCGGACCGATCCGCGCCTGACGACGGTGCGTCAGCCGCTCGAGGAGATCGGCCGGACCATGGTCCGTCTCCTCCTGCAGGAGATCGAGGAGCCGTCCGTGGCGTGGCGCCACGTCATCCTCCGGACCGAACTGGTGTTGCGCGACTCCGCCTGAGCGAAGCCGCCGGCCGGGACCACGGCGGGAACCCGCGTGCTGCGGTGCGGAGGCGTGCCCGAGGACGGTTCGGGAGCGCTCCCAGTCCAGCGGCGGCCTGATCGCCGCATCCGCCCCACCCGGCCGACCTGCACCTTCGAAAGAGTTTCGACGGGATCCCGCGCACTGCCTTGTCAGGGCCACGACGCTCTCCTACAGTCCCCCGAAACGGAGGCGATGGGAGCGCTCCCAATCCAACCCGGGATACAGGTCCGGTCCGGGCGCTCCCGCTATCTCTCCCCACCCCTCCGAGAGGACCCGCATGCGAACCTCACGGCACCCCCTCACCAGCAGGACGCACGCCCTGTTAGGCGCACTGCTCGCCTCGCTCGCCACCCTGGCGGCGCTGCTCGGCACCGCCCCGGCGGCCCACGCCGACACCTCGATCTGCGACGCGTTCGGAACGACCACGATCCAGGGCCGCTACGTCGTCCAGAACAACCGCTGGGGTATCAGCCAGACCCAGTGCATCACCGCGACCGACTCCGGTTTCAGGATCACCCAGGCCGACGGCTCGGTCCCGACGAACGGCGCGCCGAAGTCCTACCCCTCGCTCTACAACGGCTGCCACTACACCAACTGCTCGCCGGGCACCCGCCTCCCGGCGCAGCTCAGCGCCATATCCAGCGCACCGACCGGCATCTCCTACAGCTACGTGAGCGACGCGGCGTACGACGCCGCGTACGACATCTGGCTCGACCCCACACCTCGCACCGACGGGTCAACCGGACCGAGATCATGATCTGGTTCAACAGGGTGGGTTCCGTCCAGCCCGTCGGCTCGCAGGTGGGTACCGCGACCGTGGCAGGACGCCAGTGGCAGGTATGGTCCGGCAACAACGGCTCCAACGACGTTCTGTCCTTCGTCGCCCCGTCGGCGATCGCCAGTTGGAACTTCGACGTCATGGACTTCGCCCGGCAGGCCGTCTCCCGGGGGCTGGCACAGAACAACTGGTACCTGACCAGCGTTCAGGCGGGCTTCGAGCCCTGGCAGAACGGCACCGGCCTCGCGGTCACCTCCTTCTCCTCCACCGTCAACACCGGCGGCGGGGACACCGGAAACCCCGGTACCCCCACGGGCTGCACCGTGTCGTACGCGACGAACGTGTGGCAGGGCGGGTTCACCGCCGACATCACCGTCACCAACGCCGGCTCCTCCCCGTGGACGACTGGAGGCTGGGGTTCACGCTGCCGACCGGGCAGCAGATCACCGGCGTCTGGAACGCGAGCCTGACCCCGTCGTCCGGAACGGTCACGGCGAGCGGTGTCGCCTACAACGCGCGGATACCGGCCGGCGGCAAGGTCTCCTTCGGCTTCCAGGGGACGTACGGCGGCACCTTCGCCAAGCCCGCGGCCTTCAGCCTCAACGGGGCAGCCTGCGGGACCGCGTGACCCACCCCATGCGGCCGTTCGCGCGTCGCGCGGAGGTCCCCCACCTCCGGTAGGGCGCACCCCGGACGGGGCCGCACACCCGGGGCCCGCCCCGCTCGGTCTGCACGGCCGGGCGGGCCCCGGCATTTCTCGCACCACGGTGCCGGACGGCTCGTCGCCGGCACCGTGGACCCCGACGGCGTCGCTACCCGGGGGACCGATGCCTTCCGGCCGTCTCGGAAAATCTATGGCACGACCAAGCGTGATAACTCCCGATGAGTACCCCATCGATTCCGTCGGCGCTCTCTCCTGGGTCTTTCGCCGACGTCTTCGGGCGTTAGGGTGACGGGCGCCTGACGGTTGCGCGTCCCAGGCGGCCGGGCTGTCGGCGTAGGCATCCGCTCACGCGTGGGCGGGGCTCTCGGCGGTTCCGGTCCAGCGTCCGACGATGACGTCGTCCCGCTCCTGTTGAGGGTGCCGGCGTGGAGAGAAGAAGGTACGTGAGTTCCATGTACAGCGCTCGCCTGCTCACCGGCGTCGCGCGTGTCGCATTCACGTCGCACCACGGCGACGTCCATACCGGAAGCCACCCCGCGAAACCCGCGGCCGGGCGCGCGGCTGTCGCCCCCTCCGCCGCCCCGGCCGTCGGACGGACGTCTCCGGCCCGAGCCCCTTCGGGCCGACATCTTCCGGGACTGGGCAGCGCCCGAAGAAAGTGCGGCGACTCACAGGAATCGGACGTCCTGACCGCCGGGCGGCGGCACGCGGGCGAGACGGTTGAACCGGGCCGACTCGTGGAAGACGTGTCCTGCCTTCACGTCTGTGCGGCTTCAGTGACGAATCATGCCTGGGATCGGCGATGACGGGCAGGTTCGAGTCCATGCAACTCACCTCGCACGCCGACAGAGCCACCGGGCCGGCGGACGCATGGAGCAGGGCCGCCGCGGCCCGCCCGGGTCCGCCTTCCATGCCCGGTCACACAGCAGCAGCCCAGCCCCCTGTCAGTGCTGAGGACATCGCGCTCGTACGGGCCAGCCTCGACGTCGTCAGTCCTCACGTCGCCGAGCTGGCCGCCCACTTCTACAGCATCCTGTTCGCGCGTTACCCGCAGGTCAGGGATTTGTTTCCGGCGGATCTCGATGTCCAGCGGGAACGTCTGGTGCGCGCCCTGCTGCGCATCGTGGAACTGGTCGACGACCCGGCCAACCTCGTGGCGTTCTGCTCCCGTCTGGGACGCGGCCACCGCAAGTTCGGCACGCAGAGCGCCCACTACCCGGCGGTCGGCGAATGCCTGCTGCAGGCGCTCGCCCACTTCGCGGGCCCGGCCTGGAGCCCGGCGCTGGCGGGGCGTGGCAGCGTGCCTACACCGCCGCCGCGGACGTGATGGTCCGGGCCGCGGAGGACGACGCCCGGGAGCGGCCGGCCGTGTGGGACGCGCACATCGTCGGGCACGTGCACCGCGGACACGGAATCGCCGAGATAACCGTCCAGCCACAGCTGCCGTATCCGTTCGTGGCGGGCCAGTACGTGACGGTCGAAACGCCGTGGGTGCCCAGGCAGTGGCGGCAGTACTCCCCCGCGCACGCCCCACGGCCCGACTCGCGGCTGACCTTCCATGTGCGTGCCGTATCGGGAGGGAAGGTCAGCAACGCGCTCGTGCACCACGCGCGTCTGGGAGACCCCGTCCGGCTCGGGCCGCCGGAAGGCGACATGGTCCTGCGTCAGACCCCACAGCGGGACCTGCTCTTCGTGGCCGGCGGGACCGGACTCGCCCCGATCCGCGCCCTCATCGAGGAGGCGGCCCGGGACGGCATCGGTGACGCGCGGGAGGTCAGCCTGTTCATCGGCGCCAGAACGGCGGACGAACTGTACGGGCTCGATGACATGCTGCGCATGTCCCAGCGCTACCACTGGCTCCGCGTCCGGGCAGCGGTGTCCCACGAGCGCATCGCGGGGCTGGAGGGCACGCTGCCCGAGGTGCTGGCGGAGTTCGGTCCCTGGTACCGGCACGAGGCGTACCTCTGCGGCCCGCCGCAGATGCTGGGCGAGGCGGTGCAGGCCCTGCGGCGTCACGGTGTTCCGCCTCGCCACATCCACTACGACCCCTGGGACACCCCCGTGCTGACCGCCCCGCTGGGGCCGCCCCCGTCCGACGAGGAGACCGACCAGCTGTGAACGCCCCCGAGACGACCGGCTCCTTCGGCGAACGAATGCTGCAGCAGCAGCTCGGCACCACCGACCGGGCGGCCGTCTTCTACGACCGTCAGGTGCACGACTACCTGACGCCCGCCATGAGGGAGTTCATAGCCCGGCAGAGCATGGTCTTCCTCTCGACCGCCGACTCCCTGGGAGCGTGCGACGCCAGCTTCCGCGCCGGGCCGCCGGGTTTCTGCGTCTCCCTCGACGACCGCTCTCTGACCTACCCCGAGTACCGGGGCAACGGCGTCCTGGCCAGCGCGGGCAACATGACCGAGAACCCCCACCTCGGCATGCTTTTCATGGACTTCACCCATGACCACATAGGGCTGCACGTGAACGGCACGGTCCGGCTGTACACGGACCACGAACTCCGGGCCTCGTACCCGCACCTGCCGGCGGACACCGCGCCAGGTCGCCAGCCGCACCTGTGGGTGCACGTCACCGTCGACGAGGCCTATGTCCACTGCTCCAAGCACATTCCCCACTTGGAGCCGGCCCCCCGCCCCCGCTCGACGACGGACCGGAACCGTCCCAAGGACAACGCGTACTTCCCGGAGCCCTCCCCCGCCCACCAGGCCGGGGCCGACTCCGGAACCGACCGCACCTCGTGGCGGGACCGCCTGCGGATCCGCCGCTGACCCCGTCCCGCCGGTTCGGCGGCTCCTCGGTCCCCGAAGAACCACGTCACACCCGCCGGGTCCTTCTGTTCGAGGTGCGGTGTCGCGACCGGCGCGGTGGACCGTGAGTGTTCTCCCGGGTACGGGCGACGGGCGAGCGGCACGGGCCAGGTCGTGTCGGAGGCGGCTGGCACGATGCTCCGCATGGATCTCGTACACCCGCTCGACGGCCTGGACGCCCGCCCCTGGGCCTCGTCCTCCCACGCGTACGGCAGTGCGGCGGACCTCCCCGAGCTGCTGCGGGCGCTGACCGGCGACGACGCCGACGAGGCGGAGGAGGCGCTGTCGGAGCTCCACGGCAGCCTTCTGCACCAGGGCACCGTCTACGCCGCCAGTGTGGAGGCGGTGCCCTTCCTCGCCAGGATCGCGGCGGCCGGCCACCGTACGGCGGACGTCCTGGCACTGCTCGGCGGCATGGCCGAGAGCGAGGACGAGCACGGCGTGGCTACGGGCGCGGTCCGCGCGGCCGTGGCGGACCAGCTCCCGTTGCTGCTGCCCCTGCTGGCCTCCCCGGAGCAAGAGGTCCGCCGTACCGCGGCCTGGACGGTATCCCACACCCGCGCGACCGGGACCGCGCTCCACGCCCTCCGCGCGCGCTGGGACGAGGAGACCGGACCCGCCGCACGCGCCGAGGTCCTGGCGGGCATCGCCCGGCTCGATCCCCAGGGCGGCGCGGCGCTGGCCGCCACCGTCCTGGAGCCGTCCCATCCCGCCGAGGTGCGCATGGCCGCCGTCTTCGCCGGCCTCGACGCGGACGCTCCGTGGACCGAGGCCATGCACACGACGATGCTGTCCCTGCTGCCCGCGGACGACCTGCGCTCCGACCTCGACCTCGAACGCGGCGAGCCGCTCACCTCCGTGGTCGAGATCCTCCTCGGCCGAGACCGGCACACGGAGCGCAAGATGGCGTTCGCACTGGTCGACGCGGCCCTGCACGACGGCAGGGCCGAGGTGCGGGCGGAAGGCCTCTGGGCGGCCGACCGCGCCTGCATGCTCTCCCGCGGTGCCCCGCGGCGACTGGTCTGGAACCTGCGAGCGGCGGCCGTCGACGAGGAGTCGGTGGTCGCCGTGTCGTCCCTCCTGGGCCGACTGGGCGGTGTGGCCGCACCGGCGGCGGATGTCCTCGCGCCGCTCGCCGGACGGAACCCCGACCAGGTCGACGACCGTGCCGACCGGGCTCTGGCCGCGCTCGTGCTCGTCGCGCCGGCACAGGCGGTCCCGCTCCTGGCCGCGGGCATGGGACGGCGTCCGCGGGCCCTCGACGCGGCTGCCGGGTTCCGGAGCCCGAAGGACTCCGCTCTCCCCTTCGACGGGGACCTTCTCAGCGCCGTCCGGGACCGCCTCTCGCGGCTCGACGACCTGAACGGCAACGAACCGTGGCAGCTGACGCATCTGCTGGCGGGATGGGGCGCCGAGGCCGCGCCGGCGCTGCCCGAACTGTGCGCGGCGCTCCCGCGTTTTCCAGGCCAGGCCGCCCGGGCGATCGCCTCCGTCGCCGCCGGCTGCGCCCCGGCGGACCGCGCCCGGGCCGTCGACTCGTTGCGTACGGAGGCCGAGCGGGGAGTCCTCCCCGCGGCACAGGCCCTGTACACCCTCCTCGGCGAGGTCGGCCCCTGCTGCACTGTCTCGAAGAGGAACTCCGGCGTGGTACCGGTCAGGTCCGGGAGGCCGCCAGGACGGCCGGTGCGCTCGGTCCCCGTGGAGCGGTGCTGGCGCCGGCCCTGCGTGAAGCGCTCAGCGACCCGGGTGATGACACCACGCCCGCCCTGGACAAGGACTCGGAACTCGCCGGGGCCCTGTGGCGCGTCACAGGGGAGGCGGACGAGGCGGTCGCCGTCCTGGAATCGGTCTTCGCCCGCGCCGAACAGAACGCGTGGTCCCGGTGGTCGGTGGCGCGGGCCGCCCGCACGACGGCCCTTCTCGGCCCCGCGGCCCGGCCGCTCGCCACCCGTCTGCGGGCCGCACTCGACGATCCGGCTCAGGCACCCGCCGCGGTGGAGGCGCTCACAGCCGTGGCGGAACCCGGCGCGCGAGAGCGCACCGCGCTCGCCGCCGCGGCCCTGCGGTCCGCCGAAGTGGACGCCGATCCGTCGGGCGCCTGCGACGCGCTGGAAGCCCTCGGCGCCGACGCGATGACCGGCGACCACCTCCGCCGCCTCGCCGTCCTCGCCGAGGGCGACGCGCGGATCGTGCGCTCCGGAGTCGAGGACCACGTCATTCACCAGGACAACGTCTTCCGAGAGCGCGCTCGGGCGCTCCTCACCACCTTCGGGGGTGCCTCAACTCCCTGACGAGTCGCCCGCCTCGGCCGCTCGGACACCAGCGGTCGGCGGCCGTGCCCGGGAGCGTCGGCCCGGATGCGTCCCGGCGGGACGAGTGAAAGACTGAAACCAGTGTGGTCGGCCGTCCGCGGCTGAGGCCTCATGGCCGCGCACTCCACTTCCTCGCTGTGGTGCAGCCCCTCAGCGATCGGTCCTTCGCTGACCCGTCGGGAACCAACCGGCCTCCGGACCGTGGGATCCGCCGGACGCGACGGCTCTTCTGAGGGTCAGCCAGTCACAGCCCGGGAGACACGAACATGAGCATGTGTGGCGTGGGCGGGGAGGTACGGGAGCCGCGATGTCATGGCGGTGACCCGCTGTGAGTGCCGCCGGAGCAGCCCGTCCGGTGGGTGGGGGCCTGGCCGGACGAACGGTCGTGGTGGTGGGAGGCAGCGCGGGAATCGGTCTGGAGACCGCCCGGCAGGTGCGTGCGGCCGGGGGCGATGTGGTGCTCGCGGCGCGGAACGCCGACCGCCTGGAGCGGGCCGCGGCGGAGTTGAGTCCTCTGAGCACGGCCGCGTTCGACGCCCTGGACACCGACCGGCTGGAGCGGTTCCTACGTGACTTGCCGGGGCAGGTCGACCATGTGCTGGTCACGGCGGGCAACCCGACCTACACCCCCCTGGACGATCTCGATCTGACCGACGCCGGACGTGACTTCGGTGGACGTATCGCGATGATGCTGGCGGCGGGACGGGCCGGCCGGGAGAAGGTCAAAGCCGGAGGCACGCTGCTGTTCATCGGTGGCACCGGCGGCCGGCGGCCCGCGGCCGGGATGGCCGTGACGGGGGCGCTCACCGCGGCGCTGCCGGCGCTCACCGCCAACCTGGCGCTGGAAGTGGCCCCGGTCCGGGTCAACCTCATCGCGGCCGGGTTCGTGGACACACCGCTGTCGGCCTCCCTCCTCGGTGACCGGCTCGAAGCGCGCCGGGAGGAACTGCGGAAGACCCTGCCCATCGGCCGGGTCGTCGGCCCGGCGGACGTCGCCGCCCTGGCCCTGCACATCATGGCCAACGGCGCCCTCACCGGCGCCACCTACGACATCGACGGCGGCCAGCAGCTCGTCGCGCACTGATCGTGCGAGCAGCGGCCCAGGGCACGATCTCTGGACGGAGACACAGACGATGGACATGAAACTGGAGGTCGTCGTGGTGCCGGTGTCCGACGTCGACCGGGCCAAGGACTTCTACACGGCGCTCGGCTGGAGACTCGACGCGGACATCGCCCCCGACGCCGGGTTCCGGGTGGTCCAGGTGACCCCTCCGGGGTCACCCGCATCGGTCATCTTCGGCACGTCCGTCACGGATCAGGCGCCGGGCTCGGCGCAGGGCCTGCATCTCGTGGTCGACGACATCGAGGCCGCCCGCGACGAGCTGACGCGGCGTGGTGCCGACCCGAGCGAGGTGTTCCACGACGCCGGCGGTGTGTTCCACCACGCCGGCGGCGACGCACGGGTACCGGGGCCCGACCCCGAACGCGGCAGCTACGGCTCCTTCCTGTCGTTCACCGACCCGGACGGCAACGGCTGGCTCATGCAGGAGATCACCACCCGGCTCCCGGGACGACTGGACCCCGCCACCACCGCGTTCGCCTCGGCCGAGGACCTGGCGAGCGCCCTCCGCCGCGCCGCGGCGGCCCACGGCGAACACGAGGCACGCATCGGCGCGGAGGACCCCGACTGGCCGGACTGGTACGCGCGGCACATGGTGAGCGAGCAGGCCGGAACCGAACCACCGTCATAGGGCGATCCCACGCATCGGGACACACGAGTACCCGCCTTGCCGCCCTGATCGGCCCGCGAGTTCCGAGCCGGCCTCGCGGCTCCACAACCCGTTCCGCATCCCTTGCAGGAGTCGTCATGCCCATGTTGCTCATCCAGGGCAAGTTCCGCCTGAAGGGCACCGAGCCGGACGGAGACACCGTCCACTTCGTCGCCGACAACCCCAGTGACTGGACGCTCGTCGGGGGCAAGCACCCGGTGCACGCCGTCGAAGGCGACGCACCCCTCCGTCTGGAGGGCATCGACGCGCTGGAGACCCACTACGGCGGAGAACACCAGCCACTCCAGTTCGGCCACGCGGCCGCGTCCGAACTCCTCACCTGGCTCGGCTTCAACACCGTGCGGCGCGAACCGGGAGAGAAGGTCGCTTCATCGACGCCCGAAACGACGCCCGGCTACGTCCTCACCGGGGGCGGCGACATCCACAACCGCGCCGTGGCCCTCGTCGGGCGAGGCGCACCGCCTGCGGCCGGCGGTACGGCGGTCACGGTCGACGTGCCCTTGCTGCGGCAGACCGCCAACCACCACCTGGCCTCGCTGGGGCTGGTCTATCCGACCTTCTACACCAGCCTGTTCCGCGACTTGCGGGAGGAACTGACCAAGGTCGCGCAGAACGCCCGGACCGCCGGTCAGGGCCTGTGGTCACACGACGTGACCACCTCCGGGTTCAAGGTCACCGCGCTGACCACGATCACCGACGACGCCGTGATCCTGCCGAAGCTGTTCCGACGGCTGGTCGACTACTTCGACCTGGGCATGCCGGTCTCCTGCTTCCCCGCGTACCTCGCCGGCAAGGAGGACAGGCTCACGGTCCTGTCCACCGGTGAGCGGCTGGTGGGGCTGCACCACGTAGTCGTCGTGACCAATGGCCACTCCGTCCGGATGTCGCACCCGGTGGAGGATCTGCTCTTCGACGAGGGCTGAGCAGTCACTGCTGCGCGAAGTGCTTCCTGAGCCAGGTGAGCAGGGCCGCGAAGGCGGGGGTCATGGCGGCGTCCGACTGTTCGAGCACCGTCACGTGGTCGCCGGACTCCGCGGTGATCGTGTAGCTCATCGCATCCGGGGCGGGGCCGGCCCGCTCCTCCGGGGCGTAGCGGCGGCTTCGGTCAGCAGCCGGGCCAGTTCGGCCGTGGCGGTCTCCGACAGGGCGTCGGTGTCCAGGACCTCGGGCGGGCTGTGGAGGTTCGTCACCGCCGCCAGCCCGCCGTAGGTCTCCAGTCTCATCCTCACCTGGTCCCCCTGAACGCGGCCATCTCCTTGGCCAGTTCCGTGATCTTGTCGTTCAGTGCACCGATCTGCCTGGCGAGGGCCGTCATGCCGTCCTCCCGGCCCGCGCCGCCGTGCCCGTCGACCGTGAGGCTCCGCAGCCGGGCGACTCCGGCCGGGACGCCCGGGACCGGCACCTCGACTTCCTGCCACGCCGACAGCACGGCCGACTGCTCGTGGCTGCCGGCGCCGAACAGTTCCCCGGCCTTCCGGAAGGTGGTGCCCGCGAAGTCCTGGAACTGGTCCTGGGAGCTGGACGCCTTGAGCGACTCGTACCAGATGGTTCCGGCCGCCTCCCACGCGAATCCGCCTATGTGCGCGGCCGTCAGGAAGAACGCCCTGTTCGGAATGCCGGAGTTGAAGTGGACTCCGCCGAAGTCCCCTTGCTTGGTGTCGGGCAGGTGGATGAACCTGCCCATGCGGTCGGGCTGGGGGTCCTTTCCGAACCGCGGGTTGTCGAAGGCGTGCCCCGGCTCCTTCATCGACCGCAGGGCGTCGCCGTCGACGCCCGGGGTCCACACGTCGGCCCCGATCAGCCAGTCCGCCTCCTCGGCCGTCTGCTTCAGGGACCACTGCTTGACCAGCGACCCGAAGACGTCCGACATCGACTCGTTCAGGGCACCCGACTGTTTGTGGTACTCGAATTCGGCCGTGTGATCCGTGACTCCGTGCGTCAGCTCGTGGGCGATCACTTCGAGGGATCCGGTGAGGTTTTTGAACCTCTTACCGTCCCCGTCACCGAAGAGCATCTGCCGGCCGTCCCAGAAGGCATTGTTGACCTGGAAGCCGAAGTGCACGTATCCGTCCAGACGCATTCCCTTGCCGTCCACCGAATTACGCTGGAACACCTCCTTGTAGAAATCGCGGGTGAGACCGAGCGCGTCGAACGCGCGGTTGACGGACGGGTCCGCGACCTCCTGACCGTCCTCGGGCCTGGCCAGAACGGCGTCGGAAAGCGTCTCCCCCTGCTCGCAGTCGAAGACGGTACGCCGGCCGTTTCCGGGGGCGGCCGCGCCGGCGAAGGACGCCCGGACCGCTCGCTCACCCCGCAGCCGCGCGGTGACCAGCAGCGTGTCCAGAGCCGCCTGTCGCACCCCCCTGTCTTCACTGTCCAGGAGTCTGTCGAGAATGTACGGGGGATGATGCAGTTGATCGGGCGAGTCCTGCTCATGGGGCACCTCCTGCGCGAGAGGACCGACGGCTGATCGTTCGTCGTCACGACCGCGCACCCGTCTGCTCCCGGATCACCACTGGTCGCGTTCGCTCACCAACGCGGGAGAGTGGCTTTTCGACATGCGAAATGGGCAGTCGCGAACAAACCGCAGATGCCCGCTCATGGGGCAGCGAAGGGGGAAGCGGTGACACCTGCCATCCCCGTACCCAGCGGCGCTGTCACGCTGACAGCACCAGTTTCCTGCCGTCCGAAGTGGCTGGCAAACGCAACACGACAACCGAAAAGACAGATTTGGTTGAACGGGACGGTAATTACCGTGCCGTCCTCGAGATGCAGCTGAGCAGCCGTTCCCATAGCGTTGCGAGTAAGAGTGCGTCCAGGGTGTTCCTCTCCCTTTTTAGTGGGGTTCGGCCGACGGTCCTGTCGGCGCGAGAATCACCACATCCCCAGGAGACATCATGGCCACGGTTCCCCTCTCGGCCCGCCCTCTGCCCGTCTATGTCCTCGCCGGCATCAGACTGTTCAACGGAGCGGCCGGTCTGCTGGCACCGGAGATGCTCATCCGGCGGTTCGACCCCGACCGCGATCCGCCCAGTCCGGCGGCCGTCTACGCCTTCCGCCTCTTCGGCATCCGAACGGTCCTCCTCGGCCTCGACCTGCTGACCCACAGCGGGGACCGGCTGCGCGACGACGTGTGCGAGGGCATCCTGATCCACGGCAGCGACACCGCGACGGCGGCCACGCTCGGCCTCCACGGGCACGTCCCGCCGCGCACGGCGTTCCTGACCACCTTCATCTCGGCCGTGAACACCGCCCTCGCCATCGGCGCCGGCGTCTCACTCGCCAACTCTTCGAAGGACAAGCGGAAGTGAACACGCAGTCCGGGCCAACTCCACCCGCCGAGACCGGCTTCGACTACGTCGTCGTCGGGGCCGGTGCCGGTGGCGGGCCGCTCGCGGCCAACCTCGCCGCCGCGGGCATGCGCACCCTCCTCCTCGACGCCGGCGGTGCGGAGGAGAACGACAACTACCTCGTGCCCGCCTTCCACGCCGACGCCTCCGAGGACCCGGTCCAGTGCTGGAACTACTTCGTCCGGCACTACGCCGACGAGCAGCGGCAGCGGCGCGACAGCAAGCTCGTACCGGACCGGGGCGTCCTCTACCCGCGCGCCGGAACGGTCGGCGGGTGCACCGCGCACCACGCGCTGATCACCGTCTACCCCTACAACCGCGACTGGGACGCCATCGCGGAGGAGACCGGTGACACGACCTGGCGGAGCACCTCCATGCGCCGGTACTTCGAGCGTCTGGAACGCTGCACGTACCGGCCCCGGCCCAAGCAGCCGCCCGGCAACCCGCTGCTGGCCGCGCTGCTCCGGGCGCTTCCTCTCGTGTCGGAGCGGTACCGCAACGACGCCCGGCACGGGTTCGAAGGCTGGCTGCCCACCTCGCTGGCCGACCCCCGACTGGCCGTGCAGGACGAACAGTTGCTCAAGGTCGTCCTGTCGGCCGCCGAGGACACCCTCGCGGGATTCCTCGGCCGGCCGCTGTCCCCGCTCGAAGGCCTCGGCTCGCTCGTCGACCCCAACGACTGGCGGGTGCAGACCCAGGCGCTCCAGGGGCTGTGGCAGATTCCCGTATCCACCGCCGACGGCCGCCGCAGCGCCGTACGCGAGCGTGTCCAGGCCGTACAGCGGAGCCATCCGGATCGACTGGTGGTCCGGACCCACGCGCTGGCCGCGCGGATCGTGCTGGACGGGGCCAACGCGGCGACGGGCGTGGACTACCTGGACGCGGCGCACGCCTACGGAGCCGATCCCGGTTCGCGGCCGCGGTCCGGTCCCCCGGTGCTGCGCCGGGCCGTCGCCTCACGCGAGGTGGTGCTGGCCGCGGGGGCGTTCAACACACCCCAGCTGCTGATGCTTTCGGGCATCGGACCACCCGAGGAGCTGCAGCGCCACGACATCCCGGTGCGGGTCGGTCTCCACGGAGTGGGCGCCAATCTCCAGGACCGGTACGAGGTCGGCGTGGTCAGCCAGATGGACCGCGACTTCCCCGTCATCAAGGACTGCTCCTTCCACGCTCCGCGGCCCGGGAGCGAACCGGACCGCTGCTACTCGGACTGGCAGCAGGGCAAGGGCCTCTACACCACCAACGGCGCCGTCCTCGGCATCACCCGGAAGTCGCGCCCGGACCTGGACGCCCCCGACCTGTTCATCTTCGGCGGCCCCTTCGACTTCCGGGGATACCGGCCGGGCTACTCCCTGGACCTCACCCACCACAAGGACCGCTTCACCTGGGCCATCCTCAAGAGCCGCACTCACAACACCGGAGGCCGGGTCCGGCTGCGCTCCCCCGACCCCCGCGACACCCCGCTGGTCAACTTCCACTACTTCACCGAGGGCACGGACAAGGAGGGCCTGGACCTCGAAGCGATGGCCGACGCCGTGGAGTTCGTGCGCGGGATGAACCGCAGGGCCGGCTCCGTGATCCTCAAGGAGCTGTGGCCCGGCGAGGACGTCGGCGACCGCGACGCCGTGCGCGGCTTCGTCCAGGACGAGGCCTGGGGCCACCACGCTTCGTGCACCTGCCGGATGGGACGCTCCGACGATCCCTCGGCCGTGGTCGACAGCGCCTTCCGCGTCCGCGGAGTGGACCGCCTGCGGATCGTCGACGCCTCGGTCTTCCCCCGCATACCCGGGTTCTTCGTCGCCGCGCCGATCTACATGATCAGCGAGAAGGCGAGCGACGTGATCCTCGGCGAAGCGGCCCGCGCCTGAACCCGTACGGGCCGCCCTCGCACGAACGCGCTGCACGCGCGAACGAACAGGAGCCACCCAAGGAGTACCGCGATGAGCACGCACCGACGCGCCGCACGACGTTCCCCGGCCGGATACCGCACGTCACTCCCCTGGCGGATCATCACCGGCGCCGCCCAGTACATCGACCGCCGCTTCGGCTGGGACGGACTCCCCGTCGTCGCCGGCCTGCTGACGCTCTTCGGACTGCGGGTCAGGCTTCGGCAGAAGAACCTGTACGACACCGGCGGGCTGCCCTCGGTCAACGGGCCGGAGCCCGCGCCGCCGTCCGCGAGCAACCGGGTCAACCGGACCGCCGACGGCAGCCACAACGACCTCGGCGACCCGCGCATGGGCATGGCGGGCACCCGCTTCGGGCGGAACATCCCACTGGCGGACATCGCCCCGGCCGCGCCCGAGGACGTCCTGTCCGCGCCCAGTCCGCGCGAGGTCAGCCGCACCCTGCTCACCCGCCGCGAGCTCATCGCGGCCGAATCCGTGAACTCCCTCGTGTCGGCATGGCTCCAGTTCATGATCCGCGACTGGTTCAGCCACGGTACGAGCCCCACGGACCGGCCCTGGGAGGTGCCCCTGCTCGACGACGACCCGTGGCCGGAACACCCCATGCAGATCTTCCGGACCCCGGACGACCCGACCCGTGACCCGCAGGCGCCACCCGGCACACCGGACACCCGCGTCAACGTCTCCTCCCACTGGTGGGACGCCTCCCAGATCTACGGCAGGAACGAGATCGAGCAGCACCAGCTGCGCACCGGGCGACTGGGCGCACTGCACCTGTGGGACGACGAGCAGGCCCCCGTTCCCGCGGACCCCTCCCAGGACCCCACTCGGGTTCCCGGCTTCTGGCTGGGCCTCGCGATGATGCAGGACCTGTTCACCCGGGAGCACAACGCGATCTGCGACCACCTGCACGGCGCCTACCCCTCCTGGAGCGACGAGGAGCTGTTCCAGCGGGCCCGGCTGGTCAACGCCGCGCTCCTCGCCAAGATCCACACCGTGGAGTGGACCCCGGCCGTGATCAGCCACCCCACCACCGTCAAGGCGCTGCGGGCCAACTGGTGGGGCGTGGCGGGCGAACGCGTCCACAACCTGTTCGGCCGGATCGGTGACAGCGAGGTCGTCAGCGGCATCCCGGGCGGCGAGACCGACCACTACGGCGTCCCCTACGCCCTCACCGAGGAGTTCGTCGCGGTCTACCGGATGCACCCGCTGATCCGCGACGACTGGCACCTGCGCTCCGTCGCCGACGACTCCACCCTGCGGCAGTGCACCCTGCGCGACATCTCGGGCCCGGGAGCGCTGAAGTTCCTGGAGACCACGGAGATGGCCGATCTGCTGTACAGCTTCGGCACGCTCCATCCCGGGCTGGTCACGCTGCACAACTTCCCCAGCTTCCTGCAGGAGTTCGAGCGGCCCGACGGCCATCTGCAGGATCTCGCGGCGACCGACATCCTGCGCTCCCGGGAGCTCGGGGTGCCCCGGTACAACGAGTTCCGGAGGCTGCTGCGGCTCAAGCCCGCCAAGAGCTTCGAGGAGCTGGCGCACGACCCCGCGTGGGCCGAGCAGATCGAGCGGCTCTACGGCGGGGACATCGAGAAGGTCGACCTCATGGTCGGACTGTACGCGGAGCGGCTTCCGGCCGGGTTCGCCTTCAGCGACACGGCGTTCCGCATCTTCATCCTGATGGCCTCGCGCCGGCTGAACAGCGACCGCTTCTTCACCACGTACTACACCCCGAGGTCTACTCCAAGGCCGGCATGGCCTGGATCGACGACAACACCATGGTCACCGTCCTGCTGCGGCACCATCCCGAACTGCGTACGGCCCTGTCCGGGCTGGACAACGCGTTCGTGCCGTGGCACAACGCCGTACCGAAGGAAACCTGAGATGGCAGCGGTGGAGAGGCTCCGGCAGGAACGCGCGCAGCAACTCGTGGCGGCCGCCGAGCGGTACCGCGCGACCGGCGACGAGCGCCGGGCCGTGGAGCGGCAGCAGGACGCCGGGGTCGCTTTCCCGGACTCGCGGCAGGCGCTCGCGGCGCGCGCCACGCGCCTGCTGGAACGGCACGCGGTGCCCGCGGCCATGGCCGTGGAGGCGGTGCGCGCGGAGCCGCTGGCCGCGCCCGACGCCTACGAGCGCATCCTCGGGGTGTCGAAGGATCTGCAGGCGTGGAGTTTCCTGCCGCGCGGTGCCCGGGCGGCGCGCACCGTCGCCCGGATCTCGATCCGGGAGAACGGACGCGAACTGCCGCTCGGCACCGGCTTCCTGGTGTCGCCGAGCCTGCTGATGACCAACCACCACGTACTTCCCGACGCGGAGACGGCCCGGCAGTGCTTCGTCGAGTTCGACGCCCAGGTCACCGTCGACAACACCCCGCAGCCCGCGACGCGGCTGGAGTTGGCCCCTGACGCGTTCTTCGTGGCCGACGAGCGCCTGGACTACGCCCTGGTGCCGGTGGCCGCCGGGCCGGACGGGCGGCCGCCGGGCGAGGTGTTCGGCTGGAACCGGCTCAGCGTCCAGCCGGGCAAGCTGGTCATCGGTGAGCCGGTCAACGTGATCGGCCACCCGATGGGGCGGCTGAAGGAGATCGCCGTCCGCGACAACATGCTGCAGGTCCGACTCGACGACTTCCTCCAGTACCGGACGGACACCGAGCCCGGCAATTCGGGTTCCCCGGTCTTCAACGACCAGTGGGAGGTGGTCGCCCTCCACCACAGCGGGGTGCCGAAGACCGACGAGCGGGGGCACGTCCTGCGCACGGACGGGCGGGTGTGGCAGCCGGGGGACGGCGACGACGCGGTCGACTGGGTGTCCAACGAGGGGGTGCGGGTCAGCTCCATCCTGCGGCACCTCGGACAGTTGCCGGCCGGCACGCGGCCGGGTCCGCTGGCGGAGATGGGCGTCGAATCGGGGCTGGGGGTGGCGGAGTCCACGGCTCCCACCCCGGTGCCCGCGGCCGCCGTACCGAGGCCGGTCTCGGCGGCGGGGTCACGCATACGGGCCTGCGCGCCCGGGACGGCGCGTTCGGCGGCGGGCGTCATCTCGTGTTCCTGCACGGTCGATCCCAGGAGCGCAAGGACCCGCGGGACCTGCGCCGCGAGTGGACGGCCGGGCTCAATCAGGGTCTCGTCCGTGCGGGGCTGCCGCCGGTCGATCCGGCCGACGCCTGGTTCCCGTACTACGGTGACCGGCTGGTGGAGGTGCTCGCCGCGCACGAGGCCGTGCCACGGGTCACCGAGGCGGCCGGCCTCTCCCCGGCCGAGGCGGTCGCGCCGGTCTCGCCCACCGCCCGAGCGGTGTACGAGGAGATGATCGGCGAGGCGGCCCGCCGCTGGGACCTCCCCGAGGAGAGGCAGCCCGACCTCGAGCGGATCACCGCCGGCGACGTCGTCGGGGTCTTCACCGTCAACTGGGCTGGCTGGCCGCGAGGAGCGACCTCGACGCCTGGACGATCGCCCTGGTCCTGCACGACGTCGCGGCGTATCTGGACGACCGGCCGGTCCGGGACGCGGTGTTGGACGGTGTGCTGGACACGCTGCCCGAGGAGGGCGAGATGATCCTCGTCAGCCACAGCCTCGGCACGGTGGTCGGCATGGACCTCACCACACGGCTGTCCCCGCCCTGCGCACCGTCCACCTGACCACGGTGGGCAGTCCGCTGGGTCTGGACAGCGTGTACACGCGGCTGCTCATCGGCGGGCCCAAGCGCCCCGACGTGGTGACGGACTGGCTCAACGGGTGGTCACCGTCCGACGCGGTGGCCATCGGCTGCCCCTGGCCGACGAGTGGGCGGGCACGGTGACCGACGTCGCCGTCATCAACGCCCGCGACCGCGCCCACGACATCGCGGAGTACCTCTCCCACCCGGAGGTCGCCGGGGAGATCGGCAGCCGTCTCGGGCTGACCTCGGCCGTCGCCCGTACGGGCGAAGCCTGAGGCCCCGCCCGTCCCGGACCCTGGTCCTTCACGCCGTTGACGCCGCCCGCGAAAGGGTCTTCACGCCGTTGATGCCGCCCGCGAAGGCGACCAGCTCAGCCTTGGAGGCGAAGACGCTCACGTTGGTGTCCAGGGGTTTGTCGGTGTACTGGTGGAACACCCACTTGCTCCGGATGTCCGGCTTGCCCGCGGGCACCCCGTACACGGCGATCCACAGGAAGTCACCCGCGTTGCCGGTGGTGTCCCGGTGGCGCCAGAAGTCCCGGTTGCAGTACAGCCCGATCCTGTGGCTGGAGCCGCGCAGTCGCCTCACCTCGGCGATGAAGGAGTCCTTCTCCGCGCAGGTCGCGGCGGTGCCGTCCGGGTTGGTCTCCCAGTCGACGACCAGCATGTCGTAGTCGATGCTGGCGCTGCCCTCCACGAAGTGAGCCGCCTGCTCCTTGATGTGCCCTGGGTGCAGGAAGTGGTAGAAGCCGACGACCAGTCCCGCGGCGCGGGCGTGCGCGGCCTGCTGCTTCTGCCTGGGGTTGACGTACGACCGTCCCTCGGTTCCTTTGATGAACACGAAACCGGTACCGGCGGTGGGAAAGTTCGCGTCCTGGAAGGCGGATACGTCATGGCCTTTGATCATCACGGTCATCCTCCCGATGCGTTGATCCGGAGGGGACACCGTGGGGCGGCCACGCGGACGGCCTCGCGCCTCGTCCGAGGGGCCGTCAGTGATCCCGGCGTGATCGAGGCCGAAATCCCGTGGCTCCGGCGGTCTCTGACGAGCGGGCAGCGGACCGGTTCCCCGAGCTGCTCGTCCGTTTCGGCGAGCCCGCTCGGGCCGGTTCTCCGCACGGCCACCACCGTGTTCTGCCGTGGTGGCCGTGGTGCCGCCGCTCCAGACACCGGTCGTCCACGCGCCGGTCCGGCACGGTGCGGTCCTCCACGGTCTCCTTCCACGATCTGACCGGTGGGCGCGTCGCGCAACTTGCGGGTGGCGGTCATGGTGGGATGATGCCGCCGCGCCGGGGGCCTCCCGACCCGCTGCCGACAGGCCCGCTCCTGAGGACCGGTCGGAGACGGGCGCATCCCGGGGGCCTCAGGGCGTCACACGGAAGTCCTCTCCAAGTGCCTGCTTGGACAAGGGAAGAGTGCGCGGCTGCTCGGGCGTGACGGGTGAAGCGGGGTCCGGGGCCAGCAGCCAGCCGACCGGGGGCCGGGTCAGCGGCTGGACGAGGCGGCGCACTGGCGCCGAGGCGAGGAGCGCCGTGAGCAGGACGCCGCCCAGCAGCAGGGCGATCAGCTCCGGCTTGGTGTCGGCCCGCTCGATCAGGCCCTTCTCCCGCAGCGGCAGGATGACGAGCGGATGCAGCAGGTAGACCGTGAAGCCGCCCGCGCCGAGCGCGGAGACCAGTGGCAGCCGTCGCTTCGGCATCAGCCGCAGCAGGCACAGGACCAGCGTCGCCGCCGAGGCCAGGACCGCCAGCCGCACCAGCCAGGCGCCCTCCATGCCCAGCGCGGTGTCGGCCTTGTAGGCGTGGCGCATCGACAGCCAGGTGCCCTGGATGTCCCGGTGCCACCGCCAGGCCGCGAGCCCCGCCGCGACCACTCCGGCGGCCGCCACCGGGAGGCTCCACCGGCTCTCGAACCACTTGCTGAACATGCCCTGCCCGAGCCGCCAGCCGAAGTAGAACAGCGGCATGTACACGAGGGTCCTGCTGGCTGAGAACTGAAGGCCGAACTCCTCCACGTAGCCGACCGCGAGGGCCACCGCCGTGGTCACCGCCAGCGGGTGGCGCAGCTGGGCCACCAGCGGCAGCAGCAGCCTCCAGAAGAAGAGCGACATCAGGAACCACAGGGTCCACGGAAGCTGGGTGATGTGCAGGGTGAAGGGCGAGCCGAGGGCGTACGACTCCACCGAGAACAGCACGCTGAACAGCAGCGCGGGGAGCACGATGCTGCGCAGCAGGGTGCGCAGATGACGCGGGCCGAGCGGCCCGGCGCTGCTGAACACCCCGGCCAGTACGACGAAGGCGGGGACTCGGAACGCCCAGGCCGCGACGTGGAAGGCGTGCAGCGCGCCGTAGCGGTCCATGATGCTGCCCATGGTGTGCAGGACCACGATCAGTGCGGCGGACACGAACCGGGTGTTGTCCCACCAGGGGTTGCGGGCCGCACTCTCCCCGGTGGCACGGGTGCGGTCGGAGGAGCCAAGGGTCTCGGCGGGTCTCTCGGCGGGTCTCGGCGTCGGGCTGTCCATCGCGGGCGTGTTCTCCTGACAGGACTTCAGCAACAGGAGAGCCCACTTTCGCGATTCCTGTGGAGGACCCGGTTACGCCACACGGCCCGGACGGTGAACGGCGCGTGTACGGCCTGGGGCGCCGGCGCGGTCCGGGGACGGGCGCGGTCCGGGCTGAGGCGGGGACCGGACCGCGTCGCTCGATGCTGCGCCGGACGAGGATCAGAGTGCCACGCGGCGGATCGCGACCACGGCCGCGTCGTCGTCGAGATGCCCTTGGACGTGGGCCAGCAGGTCCTCCCGGAGACCGCGCAGGAGTTCGTCGGGTCGTCCCTCGCCCATGCGGGCGCCCGTTCGGTGAACGGATAGAAGCGTCCGTCGGCACCGCGCGCCTCGATGACGCCGTCCGTGTAGAGGAGCAGCAGGTCGCCCACCTCGAACGGGAACGTCTGGACCTCGTAGGCGGAGATGCCGAAGGTTCCGCCGAGTCCGACCGGGAGGTGGCTCGCCTCGGGAAGGAGCGGGGTGGCCCGGGTTCCCCGCAGGAGCAGCGGCGGTGGGTGGCCGCAGCTGATGAGGTGGACGACCGGCTCGTGGTCGGGGATGTCGAGCAGGATCGCGGTGGCGAAGTCCTCGTCGGTGTCCTGAGCTTCCTGTGACCGCCACTGGCTGGTGTCCCAGCGGAACGCCGCGTCCAGGTGGACGGCGAGGCGGGGCAGGGTGGCCTGCCGGTGGGCGGCCGCACGGAAGGCGCCGAGCAGCAGGGCCGCGTTGTTGATCGTGGCCAGCCCGTTGCCGCGCACATCTCCGATGAGGAGCCGGGTGCTGTGGTGGTCGGTCCGCGCGGCCGCGTAGAGGTCTCCGCCCAGATCGGCTTCCTCCTCGGCGGGGAGGTACAGGCCGGCGATGCGAAGCGGGCCGGTGCGGGCGGGCAGCGGCCGCAGCAGGACGCTCTGCGCCGCCTCGGCGACGGACCGCACCCGGTGCAACTGGCGCTCACGCCGTTCCCGTACCACGCAGATGCTGACGCAGACGACGGAGACGACGATCAGAGCGATGATCTGCGCCTGGATGTTGGCGGTGGGCAGGACCCCTCTGAGCACGCCGATCAGCACCTGTGCCGCCACCGCGAGCGCTCCCATCAGCGCCGTCGCACGGGTCCCGGCGAAGGCCACCGTGATCGCGGGTGCCGCCACCAGCAGCGGCCCGAGGTGGATGTGCGGCGGAGCCAGCACATCCACCACACAGACCATGACGATCAGCCCCAGGGGGATCATCATCAGCGCGGGTGTGTAACCCGGCCACCAGGACAGGCGGCCGTCCCGCCACGGTCGAAAGGCCATGCGCCAAGCCTTCCACCTGCCTCGACATACCGGAATGCGGCGCTCCGGGCGAGGCGGGCGGCATGGGAGACGACTGTTCACCGGACGATCGGGGCCGTCGGACCGCCGACCGTGATCTCGGCTGGTCGTGGCCGTTCACGCCCGACTAGGCTGCCGGTCATGGATCCGGCCTCGACCAGCGATGTGACCACTCGGCCCGCCGTCCTGGATGCCGCGGAACTGGCTTGCGATCCGGAACTGGAGACCGGATTCGCGGAGTCCGCCCACCGGATCCTGGCGGACCTGGTCAGCGGAGGTGCCGCGCTGGGCTGGGTGGAACCCCCTCGCGGGACGAGGTGGCGGACCTTCTCGGCGACGTCGTGTCGGCGGCGCGGGCCGGGGACGCGGCCCTGCGCGCCGCCTACCTCGGCCGTCGGCTCGTCGGGCTGGGGTACTGGCTCCGCTACGCCCGCCCCACCCACCGACCGCACGCCGACCTGGAGAAGCTCGCCGTCGACGCCGCCGCCCATGGTCGTGGTGCCGGTCGGGCGCTGACCGCCGGCCTGATCGCCGACGCCCGGACGGCAGGTATCGAGGTCCTCACCCTGGACGTCCGCGGCGACAACGCCCGTGCCCTGCGCCTCTACCGGTCGCTGGGCTTCACCGAGTACGGCCGGCTGCCCGGCTTCGTGGCCGTCGGCGAACGCCGCTACGACAAGGTCTTCTGCATGCTGGACCTGCGCGGGCCCTGAGCGGGCACGGCTGATCAGCGGGTGCGGGGACGGTACCCGGCGTCGCGGGAACCGTCCGCCCGTTCGGCACGGGAGACGGGACACGCACCCGCTCCTTCACGAACTCCGCACGTCCGAGGTCGAGTTCGGCGCGCTACGATCATGCCTGTGACCGCTCCGGAACCGACCGTCCTCGCCACGTCCGGAGGGCACCGTGTCGGCACTCGCACCCGGTTGCTCTTCGACGCGCTGGTCCATCACGCGGTCGACCTCTCCGGCGTGCACGGCAGACGTCCGCGCATCCTGTACGTCGGTACGGCGACCGGTGACGCCGAGCACGTGACGGCGCGGGTGGCGGAGGCGGCCCGGGCGGCGGGCTACGACCTCACGCCCCTGTACCTGTTCCCCATGCCGAACGTCGAGGACGTCGAGGCCACGGTCCTGGCCCACGACGTGGTCTGGGTGATGGGCGGTTCGGTGGCCAACCTGCTCGCCGTGTGGCGGGTGCACGGCCTGGACGCGATCATGCGGCGCGCCTGGCGGGCGGGTGTGGTGCTCGCCGGGGTCAGCGCCGGTTCCATCTGCTGGTTCGAGGGCGGTGCGACGGACTCCTTCGGGCCCGGACTGCGCCCGGTCACCGACGGGCTCGGCCTGCTGCCGTACGGCAACGGCGTCCACTACGACTCCGACCCGGGGCGCCGCCCGCTGATCCACCGGATGGTCGCCGAGGGCGCCTTTCCGGTGGCGCACTGCACCGACGACGGGGTCGGCCTGGTCTACCGGGGCACCGAGCTGGTCGAGGCCGTGGCGGAACTGCCCGGCAAGGGCGCCTATGTGGTCCGCCGTTCGGGCACCAAAGCGGTCGAGGAACGGATCGAACCGCGGTTGCTGCCCGCGCCCCGGCTCTGACGCGGTACGCCACGGGGCCGGCCGCGGTTCACGGTGGTCCGGGGCGGTCACGTGACGGTCGCTCCCCATCGGTGGGACGGGTGCGCAGGAATATGGGGGTCACTTCCCCATGTGCGGGCCGCCGGGGTCTGACACCTTCATCCTCGTGACTGAGACCGCCAGCCTCCCCACTCCCCGGACCGCCACCCTCCCGGCTCCCAGGAGCTCCGGCCTGCCGCTCGCCTGGTGGGCCCCGGCGCTGACCCTCGCGGAACGGCTCGCCGCGCCCGGCCTGCCGGCGGCGGCCACCGATCCGGCCACCGGGTCCGCTCCCTGGGACGTCGGGGACGGCGGCGGCTTCGCCCTGCGCCTGGCCCACCTCGCGGTGGACGGGGCGACCGCGGCCGCCCTCGCCGCGGAGACCGCCGAGCGGCTCGCCGCCCGCGCGGCCAAGCCCCACTGGGCCGAGTACACCGAAGCGGCGCTGGCCGCCGCCCCGAGAGCCTGGACGAGCTGACCGCGGACGGCACCGGCCCCGAGGTCTTCGGCGCCGTCGTACGGCCGCTCGTCACCCCGGCATCGGACCGGCTCGCCCGCCGCACGGCGGACGTCCCCGCCGCCGAACAGGCCGTGTGGCGGGCCGCGTTCGAACGCCGGCTGACCGAGCAACTCGTCCGGCAGGCCGCCCGGACCCTGGTCCACGAGCTGTCCCTGGCCCGGCGGGCGGGACGGCTCGCCGGAGCGGGACCGCGCGAGCGGTTCGCCTCGTTCGTCGCCGCCACCGGCAGCGGACCGGGCCTGGCGGCGCTCTTCGCGGCTTATCCGGTGCTGGCCCGGATGCTCGCGCAGACCGCGCTGGACGCGGCGGACGCGGCGGCGGAGCTGGTGACGCGGTTCCAGGCCGACCGGGAGGACCTGGTCGCCGGGCTGCTCGACGGGCGGGGGCCCGGTGCGCTGGCCGGCGTCGACCTCGGCCTGGGGGACGCCCACCAGGGCAACCGGGCGGTCGCGATCCTGCGCTTCGCCTGCGGCGACCGGCTCGTGTACAAGCCCCGGCCGCTCGACCAGCACGCCCTGCTCGACGGCCTGGTGGCCTGGCTCGGCGCCAAGGTGCCCGGCCTGGCGCTGCGCACGCCGCGCAGTGTGCGGCGGCCGGGATACGGCTGGCTGGAGTTCGTGGAGCACCGCTGGTGCCGGTCGGTCACCGAGACCGACGCCTTCTACCGGCGCCAGGGTGCGCTGCTGGCCCTGCTCTACGCGGTGGACGGCGCCGACATGCACTACGAGAACGTCATCGCCTGCGGCGACCAGCCCGTCCTGGTGGACGCCGAGACCTTGTTGCACACCGGTTTGCCGCAGGCCATGACCGCCGGTGCGGATCCGGCCGCCGACGCCCTGCAGGCCTCGGTGCACCGCACCTGTCTGCTGCCCCACCTGCTGATCGGTGAGCACGGGGCGCTGGACATCTCCGCGCTCGGCCGGTCCGCCGACGGCACCTTCCCGAGCGAGGGTCTGCACTGGGAGGACAGCGGCAGGGACACCATGCGGGCCGTACGGGGGCCCGTGCCCAGCCCCGCCGCGCAGAACCAGCCGCTGCCCGCTGGGGTGCCGCTGGAAGGGGCCGACCACCGGGCGGCCCTGCTGGAGGGATTCCGCACCGCCTACACGGCGCTGGCCGCGCACGGTGGTGAACTGCTCGGCCCGAACGGACCGCTGACGGTGCACGCCGACAGCCCGGCACGGCTCGTCGCACGCTCCACCCGCCTGTACGCCACGCTGCTGGAGGAATCCGCCCACCCGTCGCTGCTCCGCGACGCGCTCGCGCGGGAGGGCGTGTTCGCGGTGCTGTGGACCGAGTCCGAGCACGACGAGGCGCGTCGGCGGCTGGTCGAGCACGAGACCGCGGACCTGTGGCGCGGTGACGTCCCCCTGTTCGTGCATCGGCCGTCCGGTACAGGGGTCCGGACGGCCGACGGCACGTGGCTGCCGGGAGTGCTGCCGGTGGCGAGCCTGGCCGCGGTCGGCGCGAAGCTGGCCCGGCTGGACGAGGTCGACTGCCACGACCAGGAGTGGGTCATCGCGGCCACGCTGGCGGCGCGGGGTGCCGGTTCGCCCCTCGCACGGCGCTCCGAACTCGCCCTCGCCCCGCTCCCGGCGGTCGTACCGGACGCCTCGCGGCTGCTGGCCGCCGCGTGCGGCATCGCCGACGAGATCGCCGCCCGCGCGATACGCGGCGGCGGCCGGACCAACTGGCTGGGCCTGGAGCAGGTCTCCGGACCGCACTGGGCCGTGCTGCCGATGGGCGCCGGGCTGGGTCAGGGGTACTGCGGCGTGGCGCTGTTCCTCGCCCAGGCGGACGCGCTGACCGGGGCCGGACGGTACGCGACGCTGGCCCGGGAGGCGGTCCGGCCGCTGCCCGCCCTGATGAAGGCGCTGGCCGCCGATCCCGAACTGAGCGCGGCGGCCGGACCGGGTGCCTACACGGGGCTCGGCGGTATCGTCCACGCGCTCGTACGGCTGTCCGCGCTGCTCGGTGAGGACCTGACGGGCTGTCTGCCGGACGCGCTCACCGCGCTCGGGCACGCCGTCGCCGCCTGCTCCGATCCGGGGCTGGCCGGTGGCGTGGCCGGGGCGCTGGCCGCCGCCGTCGCCGTGCACGAGGCGACCGGGTCCCCGAGGCCCTGCGGCTGGCGGACGCCGTGGCGGATCTGCTCCTGGCGACGGCCCGCGGAGCGGAGCCGCCGGCCGCCCTCGGGACGGAGCGCGCACCGGCGGCAGTCCCGGATTCGCGGACGGCGCGGCCGGGATCGGCTGGGCACTGCGGCGCTACGCCGTCCGTCGCCCGGAGCGCGCCGCCGCGCACGCGGGCGCCGCGGACGCCTTGCTGCGTGCGGCGGTACGCGAGGTACGGACCGTGCCCGCGGACGCGTCCTGGGCCTCCGGGCTCGCCGGCGTGGCCGCCGCCGCGCCCCAGGACGCGGCCGGCACGCTGACGGCCCGCTGGCCGACGCCGAGGTGTGCCCCGGTCTGAGCCTCGGCCGGGGCGCGCTCGGCACCCTGGAGGCCCTGGCCGTGCTCGCCGGTCGGGGCGACCCCATCGCCGCGGGCGCGCTGTCGCGACGTACCGGGCAGGTGCTCGCGCTCGTCGAGGCGCGGAGCCACCGCTGTGCCACCCCGACCACGTCCCCTCCCCCGGGCTGCTGGCCGGACTTTCCGGCATCGGCTACGGACTCCTCCGCCTCGCCCGGCCCGGACACGTGCCGTCCCTCCTGCTCCTGGAGCAGCCCGGCCGCTGACCCGTCCGCACCCGCTCCCCCGCGCCAAGGCACTTCCTCCGCCTCCCCGTGCCCTCCCGCACGGGACACCAGAAGGGGATCACCGTCATGGACCAGCACCTCACCCCCGCCTCCGCAGACGCTCCCACCGCCGAGACCGCCACCGGGATCACCTCGCACGGCCAGGACGCGGCGGGCGGCATCACGCTCAGGGGCCGCAACCGGGCCTGCGCACGCGCCCGTGTGCTGGCCGGCATGGTGCTCACCAGCGGCCTCGTCATCACACTCAGCACGATCGACACCTCGGTCTCCGCGCCGCGGTGACGCCGGGCCGGTGCCGGCCGCCAGGAGCGAGGGCCCGCCCGACGGGCCGTACCCGCCGTTCGGGCGCGGCGGGCACGGCGAGGCGGAAACGAGTCCGCGTCCGCGCGGCCTGCCGCAGGCCCCGCCGTCCGATTACTATCTGCGTTCATGCGTTCCCATGCGCCCTCCCTGGTCGGACGGGACTCCCAACTGTCCCTTCTCGAAAGCGCCTTGGCCGACGCGCGCCAGGGCCGTGGCGGTGTCGTCTTCCTGGTGGGAGAGGCGGGCGTCGGCAAGTCGCGGGTCGCGGCGGAGGCCGTCGGCGGGGCGCTGGGCGCCGGGATGCGGGTGCTGCGCGGCCGCAGCAGCACCACGGGTCCGGCCGTACCGTTCAGGCCGCTCACCGAAGCCCTGATGTCGCTGTTCCGCAGCGGCGAGCCCATGGACGACCTGGCCCTCGGCCCCTACCGGCCGGTTCTGGGCGGCTGATCCCGGACTGGGACACCGGGGAACGGGACAGCAGTTCCATGGTGATCCTGGGTGAGGCGGTGCTGCGTCTGCTCATGGCAGCCGGGCGCGGGCAGGGCCAGTTACTGCTGCTGGAGGACCTGCACGACGCCGACCCGGAGACACTCGGGGTCCTCGAATACCTGGTGGACAACCTGGAGTACTCGCCGGTCCTGCTGCTCGCCACGATCCGCACGGACTTCAGCGACGCCCTCGACCTCGCGCAGTCCGCCCGCCGGCGCGGCGCCGCCACCCTGGTGGAACTGCCGCCGCTGACCCGGCCCCAGGCGCACGAGATGATCGCGGCTCAGCTCGGCGCCGACGGCCCGGAGCAGGTGCCCACGGAGGTGCTGGAACGGCTGTGGGAGGACAGCTCGGGAAGCCCGTACCTGGTCGAGGAGCTCCTCCAGTCGATGATCGGCGCCGGCACCCTGGTGCGGGGCCGGAGGGCTGGCGGGCCGTGGGCGACCTGCGCAGTGACGTTTCCTCCTCGCTGGCGCGTGGCATTCTGCGGCGCATCGACCGCCTCGGCGCGCAGGGCCTGACCCTGTTGTCCGCCGCCGCCGTGCTCGGCCGCCGCTTCCCGCTCACGGTCCTGCAGCGCATGACCGGCGTCGACGACCGGGCTCTGCTGAGCCATCTGCACGCGGGCGTGGCCGCGCGGCTGGTGATCCCCGACGAACCCGCGCCCGACTGGTACTCCTTCCGGCACTCGCTCACCGTGGAGGCCCTGTTCACCCAGATGACGCCGGGCCAGCGCGCGGACCTGGCGCGGCGGGGCGCGGAGGCGGTCGAGGAACTGCACCCCGGCCTGCCCGGCGACTGGTGCCCGCTGGCGGCCGGGCTGCGCAGCGCGGCCGGCGACAAGGTGGAGGCCGGGCTGCTGTTCGCCGACGCCGGCGGGCGGGCGCTGTCGGCGGGGCGCTCGGCTCCGCCGTCACCCTGCTCAGCCGGTCCGAGAGCCTGCTGGCCGACGCGGGCGACCCGCAGGCGCGGGCCACGGTGCTGGAGAACCTGCTGCCGGCCCTCGCCGAGGCCGGTGACTTCGCCCGCGCCCTCGACCTGGCCGAGGACCTGCACGTGCTGGACGGGTCGGGGCTGAGCCCCGTCCGCCTGGCCACCCTGCACACCCGGCTGGCCAAGGTCGCCCACACGGCGGGCCGGTGGAGCGACGGCAACCGGCAGATAGCCCGCGCCCGGGAGGTGCTCGCGGCGACGCCGGACGAGTCGGCCGCCGCGGCCGTCGACGTCACGGCCGCCTACCTGGCCCTCGACACGCCGGGTTCCGACCGCACCCAGCACGCGGAGAAACTGGCCCGGTCCGCCGCCGACACCGCCGAACGGCACGGGCTGCCCGTCGTGGCCTGCCAGGCCCGGGAACTCCTCGCGACGGTGGCCCGCGAGCGGGACCCCGAGGAGTCGGCGGCGATGCTCGGGCAGGCACTGGCCACGGCGGAGCGCCACCGTCTGCCCCTGCAGCGCATGTACGCGGCCACCCGGCTCGGCGGCAACGACTGGCTGGCCGACGGCGACACCTCGGGGCTGCTGGCCGCCCGCGAGGAGGCGCTGCGCCTCGGCTCCGTGAACATCGTCCACACCGTGGACGGCATCCTCGTGCTGGACGCGGTGCTGAGCGGCCGCTACGACGCGGCCCGGTCGGCCGCCGCCGAGTGCCTGGCCGTCGTACGCCGCCTGCGCCTCGCGCCGGCCGTCCGGTACGTCCTGATGTCGCAGGCCGTCCTGGCGGCCCACCACGCCGACCGGGCGGCGATGGAACGGTCGCTGGCGGATTTCGCCGAATGGGACGGCGCCGGGTCGCAGGAGGAACCCCTCGGCCGCGGCCTGGCGCGGGCCTTCTGCGCCCTGCTGGAGGAGGACCGGGGCCTGGCCCGCGAGGAGCTGCGGCAGGTGCTGGCGCTGGAGGCGGGCAACCCCTCCACCTACCACCTCAGCGGCACCCACGGCCTGGTCCTGCTGCTCGACGTGCTCGCCGGGGACGCGGACCGGGCCCGGCATGAGGAGATCACCGCCACCGCCGTCGCCCGGATGCGCTGGAACCGTCAGTTCGTGCTGCTCACCGACGCCGTCCTGCTGGGCCGCGAGGGTGCCGGGGACCGGGCGGCGGCAGCGGTGGAGTCCGCGCTGGCGGTGGCGGAGGCGTACCCGCTGGCCCAGCACCTCGGGCTGCGGCTGATCGCGGACGCCGCCCACCAGGACGGCTGGGGCGATCCGGTGGGCTGGCTGCGGCGGGCGGAGCACTACTTCCACGAGCGGGACGTCCAGGCCGTCACGGGGGCCTGCCGGGCCGGGCTGCGCCGGCTCGGCGCCTCCGTGCACCAGCACCGCACCGGCACCAGCGGCATCCCCGACCGGCTGCGCGCCCAGGGCGTCACGGTCCGGGAGTTCGAGGTCTTCCGGCTGCTGGCGGAGCGGCTGAGCAACAAGGACATCGCCGACCGGCTGTTCATCTCACCGCGCACGGCGGAGAAGCACATAGCCAGTCTCGTCACGAAGACGGGAGCGGCCAACCGCGCGGACCTGTGCGCACGCTCGGCCGCCCTGCGCGACGCGTAGGAGCGCCGCCCGGCCGGGCGAGGAGGTCCGGCCGGCCGCGCCGGGCCGGCGCGCCGAGCTGCACGGGACGGTCAGTGCGGGGCCGACACCGAGGTGTCGATCGAGGTCAGGGTGATGACGAGGCCGCTGGTGAGGACCATCCCGGCCAGGACGCGGGCTCGGGCGCAGGCGCGGTTGCGGCCCGACAGGGTGATGCCGCCGGCGGCGTCCGTCTCGTCGGCCGGACGGGCGGTGAGGTCGGCGGGGGCGGAGTCGGCGTTGCGGCGGAGCTCGTCCATGCGAGGAACCTCGTGTCTGTGAGGGCGGGTGCGGGAAAGGGAGCGGAGCGGCGGCTGGTCCGCCGGGTGACTCTCAGCGCGCGAAGGCCCGGCCGGTACGGGGAAGTTCGAGGATCGGTGCTGCCGGGTCGGGGGCGCCGGTGCGGAGCGGGGCGCGGCCGGTACCGGCCTGGAGGATCGCGGTGGCCCGCCGGACGGGGGCCGTGGGGTTCGCGTCCGGCGGGGTGGCGGGTGCGGCTGCTTCGGTCACGGGAACAAACTCACAGATGCGGTGCGGGCCCCGCATGGGAACTGTCCCCCATATTCTCCGGCGGCCCGTGCACGGTGCTCCTGACCGATGAGCGGCGAGGGGGCACGGATCGCGCGACTTCGGCGGACGAGGGCACGCGGCCGTCCCGCCTGACGAGGCGAAACGGCAGGTCTGCGGCGTGCGTGCGGCTGGGGGCGCCTCTGGGTGCCGCGCGGCCGGAGTGCGGGCGGGCGGCCGGCCGATCCTGTGGGTACATGGGCACCCGTGCCCCGCCAAGGGGTACGCGCGCCACCCCGGCCGCCCTCTCGGCCCGGTTCGCCGCGCTCGCCGTACGGGCCCGCGGGGTTCGGACGGCCGCCCGATCGCCGTGAGTGCCCGGCGGCGTACGCGACGCGGGCCGGTTCCGGTCCGGTACGTGCCCCGGTCGCGGTGGGCGTCCGCCGCCTCCACAGGAACTTGGGGGATCGCCCCGCATCCGCCGCCGCGCCGGCTCCCGCTCTACTGATGTCCGGCCGGCGGGTTCCCGCGGTGACGTCCCGGAGGGAGCGCCGCCGGTCCGAGCTCGACCCGTGTCCCACAGCCAACAGGTGCCGTACGACGAGACATTCAGGAGTGCACGACATGCGGACCTCTCTGGGTATCGACTCCGTTGCGCGGAGTGTGTACATCGCGATGGTCGACCGGCCCGGCGCGGAGGTGGCCGAGCTGGCCGAGGAACTGGCGCAGAGCGAGGAAACGGTCCGGGACGGGCTGGAGCGGCTGTCCGCCCTGCTGCTCGTCGTCCCCGGGGACTCCGCCAGCGGCTGGCGGCCGGTCGATCCGGAGGTCGGGCTGGCCGCGATGCTCGCCCGGCAGCAGGACGAACTCGCCCGTCACCGGCTCCAGGTGGAGGGCAGCCGGCTGGAGGTGACGCGGCTGCTGTCGGAGCGCGGGCGCGGCGGCCGGGACAGCGTTCCCGACGTCGAGTGGCTGGCCGGCGCGGACGCCGTGTGGCGGCACATCACCGCTCTCGCCGAGGAGTGCGCGCACGAATGGCTGACCGTCGGACCGGCGGAGCGGCTGGACGCGGCGGCCCTGGAGGCAGGCCGCCCCGTGGACGAGGTCCTGCGGCGACGCGGTACGCCCGCTCGGGCGATCGTGCTGGAGAGCGTCCGCAACGACCCCGGGGCGACGGAGCGCCTGCGCCGGAACGAGGAGTGCGGCGGCACCGTCCGCACCCTGCCGTCGCTGCCGGTGTGGATGATCCTCTCCGACCACAGGCACGTCGTCGTACCGGTCACGAGCGGCCATGGCGTGGTCGGCGCGATGGCGTGCGGCGTCGAGTCGGTCACGGAGGCCTTCGCGACCCTGTTCGCCCGGCTGTGGAAGGAGGCCCTGCCGCTGGCGCAGGCGCGCCCCCGCACCCGTGGCAATCTCTCCCTCCAGGAGCAGCACGTGCTTCAACTGTGGGCGCAGGGACTCACGGACGCGGCTGCGGCCCGCCGGATGGACGTCTCGCTGCGCACGGTGCGCCGGCTCTCGGAGAAGCTGACCGACCGGTTCGGTGCCCAGAGCCGGTTTCAGCTCGGCGCCCTCGCGCTCGCCAGTGGCGGCATCCGCGCCGAGGACGTGGCCTGAGCCGTTCCGCACGCGTATGCGCATCGTGAAGGGGCCGGACCTCGTCTGCGAGGTCCGGCCCCTTCACGGCGTGGCGCCGGACGCCGTCACCCGGCCGGCTCGAACTGCGCCGTGATCGCCGCCATCATCAGGTCGGCGATGCCCTGGGCGAGTCGCGCCGGGGTGGGAGAGTCGAACACGGCCCGCACCGGCACATCGACCCGCAGCGCCTTCCGCAGCCGGGAGGCGACCTGTGTGGCGAGCAGCGAATGCCCGCCCAGCTGGAAGAAGTTGTCGTGCACGCCGACGCGCTCGATGCCCAGCAGCTCCTGCCACACGGTGGTGACGGTCCGCTCGACGGCGTTGCGCGGCGCCGCGTACTCCGTTCCCAGGTCAGGCCGCTGGTGGTCCGGCACCGGCAGCGCCGCACGGTCCACCTTGCCGTTGGCGGTCAGCGGGAGCCGGTCCAGCGTGACGAAGGCCGCCGGGATCATGTAGTCGGGCAGGAACCGCCCCAGGTGGGCGTGGAGTTCCGCGGTGCTCGGCGTGTCCGCGGCGATGGCCACGAGATACGCCACGAGACGCTTGTCGCCGGGCGTGTCCTCGCGGACGATCACACTGACCTCGCCGATGCCCGGGTGGGTGAGCAAAGTGGCCTCGATCTCGCCGAGTTCGATGCGGTTGCCGCGGATCTTGACCTGGTTGTCGATCCGTCGCAGGAACTCGAGCTGCCCGTCCGCCCGCCACCGCACCAGGTCACCGGTGCGGTAGACCGGCGTGCTCAGTCCTTCGGCCTCGTAGGCGGTGAACCTCTCCTCGGTCAGCTCCGGCCTGTCCCGGTACCCGCGGGCCAACGGCACGCCACCGAGGAGGAGTTCACCGGGCACCCCGACCGGCACCGGCCGGTCGTGCTGGTCCACCACGAAGGCCAGGACGTTGGGGATGGGCCGGCCGATCGGCGGGACCGCGTCCCCGGGCTCCACCACCGTCGAGGTCACGATGATCGTGGCCTCGGTGGGGCCGTAGTTGTTGACCACGCGGAACGGCAGCCGGGCCCGCGGCGGCATCCGCAGCCGGTCACCGCCGGTCAGTACGTAGTCGAGGGTGCTGTCCGCCGCCCACGGCAGCGCCGCCAGGGCCTCCAGCATCGGCGTGGACAGGAAGGTGGCGTGGACGCGCTGCTCGCACAGCCAGTCGCGCAGCAGGTGCGGGGTGAGCCGGACGGTCTCGGTGGTGACGCAGCAGGTCGCGCCCTGGGTCAGGCCGAGCCACAGCTCCCACGCCGCCGCGTCGAAGCCGACCCCGGCCAGCAGCGCGATCCGCTGCCCGGGCTCCAGTCCGTACTCCCGCGCCGTCCAGTGCACCAGGCTGACCACACTGCGGTGCTCGACCTGGACGCCCTTGGGCCGGCCGGTGGAGCCGCTGGTGTAGATCAGGTAGGCGAGGTGGTGCGGTGCGGCGACCGGCCGTGGATCGGTGTCCGGCTCGCCGCTCAGCGTCGCGGTGTCCTCGTCGAGCAGCAGCAGCGGTACGTCCGAGGGGAGCCGGCCGGTGTGCGCGGAGCCGGTGAGGACGACCGGGGTCGCGGTGTCCCGCACCATGTACGCCAGCCGTTCCGCCGGATGGTCCGGGTCCAGGGGCACGTACGGCGCCCCCGCCTTCAGGACGCCCAGTACGGCCGTCACCAGATCGGGGCCGCGCTCCAGGCACACCGCGACCGGCATGTCCGGCCGCACTCCGTACCGGGTGCGCAGGTGGTGTGCGATCCGGTTGGCGCGCGCGTTCAGCTCGCCGTAGGTCAGCGTGCCCAGCGGTCCCTCGACGGCCACCGTGTCCGGCTGCCGTGCCGCCCGTTCCTCGAACAGCCCGTGCAGCGTGGTGGTGTCCGGGAAGGCGGCCGCGGTGTCGTTCCACTCGACCACCGTTTGCCGCCGCTCCTCGGCGGTGAGCAGGCACAGCCCGGACAGCCGTACCCGGGGTCGCGTGCCACCGTCTCCAGCAGGGTGCCCAGGTGGCCGGCGAGCCGGGCGACGGTGTCCCGTTCGAAGAGGTCCGTCCGGTACTCCAGGGCGCCGCGCAGTCCGCCGTCCGCGTCCTCGGACATCATCAGGGTGAGGTCGAACTTGGCGTCCGGCAGCGTGACCGTGAACGGCTCCACGTCCAGTCCCGGCAGGCTCCAGGCGTCCTCGTCCGGTGTGTTCTGGAGGACGAACATCGTCTGGAACAGCGGGTTGCGGGACGGGTCGCGGTCGGGGGCGAGTTCTTCCACGAGGCGTTCGAAGGGTAGGTCCTGGTGGTCGTAGGCACCGAGCGCGGTGTCCTTGACCCGGGCCAGCAGCTCGGTGAACGCCGGGTCGCCGGACAGGTCGGTTCGCAGGACGAGCGTGTTGACGAAGAACCCGATGAGGCCCTCGGTCTCGGCACGGTTGCGGCCGGCGACCGGGGTGCCGACCGCGATGTCGTCCTGGCGGGTGTACTTGGCCAGCAGCACCTGGAAGGCCGCCAGCAGCACCATGTACAGGCTCGCCGAGCCGTTCCTGGCCGCCTTCCGCAGCCCGGCGGCCACGGCGGCGCCCACCTCGAACGTCACCGTGTCGCCGCCTCCGGGCCGCCCCGCCGGACGGCGGTGGTCGGTGGGCAGTTCCAGCTGTTCCACCCCGGCGAGCCGCTCGCGCCAGTACGCGAGCTGCCCCTCCAGCACGTCCCCGGTGAGCCGCTGGCGCTGCCACACGGAGAAGTCCGCGTACTGCACGGGCAGTTCGGTGTCTGCGCAGGGGGTTCCTGCCGTCGCCGCCCGGTAGCCCTCCCGGAGTTCGCGCGCCATGACCGGCTCCGACCAGCCGTCGCAGACGATGTGGTGCACCGTGAGGAGCAGGTACGCCTCCGCGTCGGCCAGCCGCACCAGGTGTGCGCGAAGCAGCGGTCCCGCCGCCAGGTCGAACGGGCGGGCTGCCTCCGCGCGGGTCAAGTGCCGTGCCGCCTGGTGCCGTTCCTCCGAATCGGCGATGTGCCGCAGGTCGTGGACGGCCGTACGCACCGGCGCCGGCGGATCGACGACCTGCCCCGGCTCACCGTCGTCGTCGGCGACGAACCGCGTCCGCAGGATCTCGTGCCGCGCCGCCATCCGGGTCAGCACCGTGTCGAGGGCACCGGTGTCCAGCGGGCCGGTGACGCGCAGTGCGAAGGGCACGGCGTACTCGGCGCGTCCGGGCTCCATCTGGTCGAGGAACCACAGCCGCTGCTGGGCGAAGCTCAGCGGCAGCGGCCCGCCGGTGCGGTCGGCCGGCGGGATCGGCTCCGGACCGGCCGCCCCGTCGCCGGCCAGCTCGGACACGGCCGCGGCCAGCCCGGCGACGGTGGGAGCCGCGAACAGTTCCCGCACCGGCACCTCCACTCCCAGCGCGTCCCGCAGCCGTGACGTCACCTGGGTGGCGAGCAGGGAGTGGCCGCCGAGCTCGAAGAAGTCGTCGTCCACACCGGCGACCTCGGTGCCCAGCACCTGGGACCAGGCCGCCGCGACGGCATGCTCGACCGGGGTACGGGGGCCGGGCCGCCCGCACCGGACGCGCGGGGCTCCGGCGCGGGCAGCGCCCGCCGGTCCACCTTGCCGTTCGGGGTCAGCGGCAGCCGTTCCAGCGCCACGAACGCGGACGGCACCATGAAGTCGGGCAGTTCACGGCGCAGCCGCCCGCGCAGGGCCTCGTCGCGGGGCGCGCCGTCCGCCGCCGGGACGACGTAGGCGACCAGCCGTTTGTCGCCGGGGGCGTCCTCGCGGACGACGACGGTGGCCGCGGCGACGTCGGGGCCGGCCAGCAGCACCGCCTCGATCTCACCGGGCTCGATGCGGTGCCCGCGCAGCTTCACCTGGTCGTCCAGCCGTCCCAGGAACTCCAGTTGCCCGTCGGCCAGCCAGCGCACCCGGTCGCCGGTGCGGTAGACCCGGCGCGGGGTGCCGTCGACGTCGGCGGTCACGAACCGCTCCGCAGTCTGGTCCGGCCGGCCCCGGTATCCGCGCGCCAGCCCGGCGCCGCCGACGAGGAGTTCACCCGGCACTCCGGTCGGCACCGGTCGGCCGTTGCGGTCGACGACGTACACGAAGGTGCCGCGCACCGGACGGCCGATCGGCGGCACGGCCGTACCGGGGACGACCTCGGCCGAGGTCGTCACCACCGTCGACTCGGTGGGCCCGTAGTTGTTGAAGACACGGAAGGGAAGGTTCAGCCCGGTCGGCAGGCGCAGCGCGTCACCGCCGGTCAGTACGTACTCCAGCGAGGTCGGCGCCGTCCAGTCGAGGGCCGCCAGCGCCTCCAGCATCGGCGTCGAGACGAAGGTGCCCGTGACCCGACGCTCGGTCAGCCAGCGCTGGAGCAGCGCCGGTGTCAGCCGCACCGTTTCGTCGGGTACGCACACGGTGGCACCGGTCGCCAGGGCGGGCCACAGTTCCCATGCCGCCGCGTCGAACCCGACGCCGGCCAGCAGCGCCACTCGCCGGCCCGGGGCCGCGCCGAAGGTGTCGGCCGTCCAGCGGACCAGGCCGGCCAGGCCGCGGTGCTCGATCTCGACACCTTTGGGCCGGCCGGTGGAGCCGCTGGTGTAGATCACGTACGCCAGGTCGCCTGCGGCCGCCAAGGGTTCGGGGTCGTACGTCGGCAGGTCCGCGAGGGACGGCCAGTCCAGGTCCGTGAGGAACCGTCCCGGCTCGTCGGGCAGTGCGGCGGCCCGGGCGCTGTCGGTGACGACGAGCGCGGCCCGCGCGTCCGCGACCATGTATGCGAGGCGGTCGACCGGGTGCTCCGGGTCCAGCGGCACGTAGGCGGCGCCGGACTTGAGGACCGCGAGGAGCGCGGTGATCTGCTCGGGGCCGCGCTCCAGGCAGACGGCGACCGCGGCACCGGGACCGGCTCCGCGCGAGCGCAGGTGCCGGGCGAGCTGATTGGCCCGGGCGTTCAGCTCCCGGTAGGTCAGTTCGCCGCCGGCCGAGAGTACCGCGGTCGTGTCCGGCCGCAGGGCGGCACTCTCCTCGACGAGCCGGTGCACCGTCGCACCGACACCGGTGTCCGTGGCGGCAGCGGCCCCGCTCCAGTCGGCCAGCACCCGGTGCCGCTCTGCACCGGTCAGCACCTCAAGTTCGGACAGCCGGCGCTCCGGACCGGCGACCGCCGCGCGCAGCAGCGTGGTGAAGTGCCCGGCCAGCCGCCGCGCCGTGTCCGGTGCGAACAGGTCGAGGGCGAACACCAGATCGCCGTCGAGCGAGCCGTCGGACCGCTCGGTGAGGAACAGGGTCAGGTCGAACTTGGCCTCCTCGGCGCGGACGGCGAACGGCTCCACCGCCGTTCCGGGCAGCCGCCAGGCGTGGCCGTCCGGAGTGTTCTGGAGCACGAACATCGTCTGGAACAGGGGGGTGCGCGAGAGGTCGCGGTCGGGGGCGAGTTCCTCCACCAGGCGTTCGAAGGGCAGGTCCTGGTGGTCGTAGGCGCCGAGGGCGGTGTCCTTGACCCGGTCGAGGAGTCCGGTGAACAGCGGGTCGCCGGACAGGTCGGTGCGCAGGACGAGCGTGTTGACGAAGAAGCCGATCAGATCCTCGGTCTCGGCACGGTTGCGGCCCGCGATCGGCGTGCCGACCGCGATGTCCTCCTGGCCGCTGTACTTCGCCATGAGGAGCTGGAACACCGCCAGCAGCGACATGAACAGGCTCGCTCCCTGCCCCGCGGCGAGCCGCCGGGCCGCGCCGGCCACGTCGGCGGGCACCGAGAAGGACACCGTGCCGCCCCGGCCCGACCGCTCGGCCGGCCGCCGGTGGTCGGTGGGCAGTTCCAGCGGCCGGACTCCGTCGAGCCGCCTCTTCCAGTACGCCGACTGCCCCGCCAGTGCCGGTCCGTCGAGCGCCTCGCGCTGCCAGCTCGCGAAGTCCGCGTACTGCAGGCCCAGGGGGGCCAGGGTGTCCGGCCGGCCGGTCACCGCCGCGTCGTAGAGCTCGCCCAGCTCCCGGGCCAGGATCCCCTCGGACCAGCCGTCGGAGACGATGTGGTGCACCGCGAGCAGCAGCAGCCACTCCGCGTCGGCCGCCCGCACCGCCACCGCGCGCAGCAGCGGGCCGGTGGCCAGGTCGAACGGCCGTCCCGCCGCCTCGCGCAGGATCTCCCGCGCGGCGCCCGCGCCGAGGTGCCGGGCGTCGTGGACGTCCACCGTGACCTCCCGCACGGCGTCCACGACCTGGGACGGGCGTCCCGTGGCGTCCGCGACGAACCGGGTCCGCAGGATCTCGTGCCGGGCCACCAGGGCCGTCAGCGCGGCACCGAGGGCGTCCGGCGCGAAGTCCCCCGCGACCCGCAGCCCCACCGGGATCGTGTACTCGGCCCGGTCCGGCGCGAGCTGGTGCAGGAACCACAGGCGTCGCTGCGCGAAGGAGAGCGGCAGGGCGCCCGCCGACCGGTCCGCCTGCGGTATCGCGGCGCGGGTGCCCGGATCCAGCGCGTCCACGGCCGCGGCCAGCAGGGCCGGCGTCGGGGCGTCGAACAGTGTCCGGTGCGGCACGTCCACCCCGAGGTCCCGGCGCAGCCGCGAGGCGACCCGGGCGGCCAGCAGGGAGTGGCCGCCGAGTTCGAGGAAGTCGTCGTCCGCGCCCACCGCGTCGACGCCGAGCAGCTCGGCCCAGATACCGGTGACCGCCCGCTCCGTGGGCGTACGCGGCGCGGTGAACGCGGCGGAGACGTCCGGGCGGTGGCTCTCGGGCGCGGGCAGCGCCCGCCGGTCCACCTTGCCGTTCGGGGTGAGCGGCAGCCGCTCCAGCACGACGTACCGGGTGGGCACCATGTGCGCGGGCAGTTCCCCCGTCAGGGCGGCGCGCAGTCCGGACACGGCCAGGGCGGTGCCGCCGGCCGGCACCAGGTAGGCCACCAGCCGTTTGTCACCCGGGACGTCCTCGCGGACCACGACCGTGGCCGCCGCGACTTCAGCCCGGGACAGCAGGGCGTTCTCGATCTCTCCGAGTTCCACCCGGTGACCCCGCAGTTTGACCTGGTCGTCCATCCGGCCCAGGTAGACCAGGCGCCCGTCCGGCAGCCACTTCACCAGGTCGCCGGTGCGGTACACCCGGGCCTCCGGGTCGGCCGAGAACGGGTGCGGCACGAACCGGCGCGCCGTCAGATCGGGCCGGCCCAGGTAGCCGAGGGCCACGTTGACACCGCCGATCAGCAGCTCACCGGGCACCCCGACCGGCTGGACCTCACCGTGCGCCCCGACCACGTACACCTCGGTGTTGTCGATCGCCCGGCCCATCGGCACGTGGTCCGCCGCCGGGTCCACCGACTCCGTCCGGCTGACCACGTTGCCGACGGTCGCCTCGGTCGGCCCGTACTCGTTGACGATCGCCGTGTCCGCGGTGCCCAGGGCCAGCACCCGGTGCGCCAGCGCCGGCGTCAGGTCCTCGCCACCGGCGACCACCGTGGCGACGCCGTGCCGGACGCCGTCCTGCTCCAGCCGGGCGGTCAGCAGCTCCAGGTGCGAGGGCGTCGCCTTCAGGAAGCTGATCGGAACGCCGGTGGCGACGATGTCCACGGCCGCGTCGAACACCCCGCGGCCCGGTTCCGGCCGTGGCACCACCAGGCACAGGCCCTGCACCAGCGGCAGGAACAGCGCGGTCACCGTCAGATCGAAGGCCGCCGACGAGCACAGCAGGGAGCCGATCCGCGCGCCGGGCGCCGGCGGGTAGTTCCGGTCGCACCAGTGCAGGTAGTTGACGACACCGCGGTGCCCGACCCGCACCCCCTTGGGGCGGCCCGTCGAACCCGAGGTGTAGATGACGTAGGCCACGTCGTCCGGGCCCGCGGCCACGACCGGGGCGGTGCCGCCGGCCGGCCACTCCCGGTCGGCCAGCAGCAGCGCGGTGCCCGGCGCGAACAGACCCGCGTGTCCGGACTGCGTCACCACCACCGGGGCGGCGCTGTCCTCGACCATGTACCGCAGCCGCTCGGCCGGGTAGGCCGGGTCCAACGGCACGTACGCGGCACCCGACTTGAGCACCCCGAGCAGCGCGCACACCAGGTCCGGGCCGTGGTCCAGGCACACGGCGACCAGCGCGCCGGGGCCGACGCCGCGCTCCGCCAGGTACCGCGCCAGTGCCTCGGCCCGCTCGTCGAGCTCCCGGTAGGTCAACCGCCGGCCGCCGTGCTCCAGGGCCACGGCGTCGGGCTGGAGCGCGGTCCGCTCCTCCACCAGCCGGTGCACGGTCGCGGTGTCCGGGAACGCGGACCGCTGCCCGTTCCACTCGGTGAGGATGCGCCGCCGTTCCGCCTCCGTCAGCATCTCCAGTGCGCTGAGCGGCATTCCGGGCGCCCGGGCGGCGGACCGCGCGAGTGTCGTGAGGTGTCCCGTCAGCCGCTCCGCCGTGGCCCGTTCGAACAGATCGGTCCGGTAGCCGAGGACACCGCTCAGCCCGCCGCCGTCCTCGCCGACCTCCAGGGTGACCTGCGCGTCCGGCGGGAACACCACGGCCTCCCGGCCGGCCGTGCGCCACGCGAACCAGGCCGACGCGACCGCCGCGCCGCCGGCCGTCCCGGCCGGCACCGGACCGCGGGCGGCGGCGTCCGCCAGACCCCGCGCGACATGCGCGAGGGCCTCGGTGAACGCGGGGTCACCGGCGGCGCCCCGCACCAGGGGCGCCGTATCCGTGTCCCGCGAGCCGTCCGCCGGCACTGCCACCGGGACGTCGCCCCGGCCCGCGTGCCGCGCCAGCAGCGTGTGGAACACCGTCAGCAGGACCGCGGGCAGTTCCACGCCTCGGTCGCGGGCCAGCGCGGCCAGCGCGTCGGCGGTCCGGGCGGGCACGTCGAACGGGATCCGGTCCGCGGGACCCGGGCCGTCGTCCGACGGCCCGCGGTCCGACGACAGTTCCAGTGGCTCCGGGCCCGCCAGCGCGTGCCGCCACTCCCCCAGCAGGTGATCAGCCACCGTTCACTCCCCATCGTCAGGACATCGTCAGCGGTACGGGCGGTACAGGTGGTGCAAGCGGTTCACGGGCGGCACGTGGTGCGGCACGCGGCGAGGAGCGGGCCTCCGGACGGGCCCGGTGAACGGGCCGCCGGCGGAACCGCGACCGCCGGTACCGAACGTCCGCGCCGAGCACGCTAGGACGCGCGGACGCGTGACCCCAGTGGGCACAAGTGACGCCCCCGGGGTGGTCACAACTGCCCAGTGCCGCCGGCGATCACCACCGGCCCACCATGGACGACGTCACTAGTGGACAGCCCGGACGCCCCGACGGAGGGGCGCCTTCACGGGCACCCGGCCCGATCGCAGCGGTCGCGGCCCCATCACGGTGTCGAGAGGAAAAGCCGGTCGTGTACCCGCATCTCCAGCCCCCGGACGGCCCGCCCCACGCCGTCCTGACCACCATCGCCTCGGACTCACACACCTGGAACCTGCTCTTCCTGCAACTGCTGCTCGAGGAACAGGGCTGGGAGGTCACCAATCTCGGCGCGTGCGTCCCGGTCGGTGTCCTGGTCGAGGAGGCCACGGCCCGTACGCCCGGCCTCATCGTCGTCAGCACCGTCAACGGACACGGCGCCGAGGAGGCCCCGGGACTGGCCCGGGCGGTGCGCGCCGTGCCCGCACTGGCCGAGGTGCCCCTCGTCGTCGGAGGCAAGCTGGACACCTCGGGCACCACCGCCCCGGACGTCCACGCCTCGCTCACCGACGCCGGCTTCGACGCAGTCCTGACCGGCGCGAACGCGGTCCCCGGGCTGCTCGCCCTGCTCGACGCCCTGCCCGAGCACCGGCACGGAAGGTCACACGCCGATGCCGTCCGCTGAACCCGCCCCCGCCGGTGGCGCCTTCCACCGCTTCGTCGCCGAAGCCGCGCGCACCGGCACCCTCGTCGTGCAGCCCCGCATGGGTTTCGCCGACCCCGCCCGGATGCGTACCGGCCTGATCGCCACCCGTGCCGCCGACGCCACCACCGTCGGCACCCTCACCCTGGACAGCTTCACCCGGGTCGGCGACTACGCCGCCGCCGCCCGCGCCGTCGCCCGGGGCCATCACCTCAACGGCTATCCACTGGTCAGCATGCCGCTGGAGACCACCACCGGGCTCCTCGACGGCGTCCACGGACCCGGGTTCCCCGTCCAGGTGCGGCACGGCTCCGCACGGCCGGGCCGGATCGTCGAAGCCCTCGTCGCCGCCGGACTCGACGCCACCGAGGGCGGCCCCGTCTCCTACTGCCTGCCCTACGGCCGTACCCCGCTGGCCACCTCGGTCAGCGCCTGGGCCGAGGCGTGCCGCAGGCTCGCCGCCCTGCGCGAGACCGGCACCGAACCTCACCTGGAGACCTTCGGCGGCTGCATGCTGGGCCAGCTCTGCCCGCCCTCCCTGCTCGTCGCCCTCTCCGTCCTGGAAGCCATGTTCTTCCGCCGGCACGGCCTGCGCAGCGTCTCGCTCAGCTACGCCCAGCAGACCAGCCCCGAGCAGGACGAGGAGGCCGTCCACGCACTGCGCGCCCTCGCCGCCGACCACCTCCCCGACACCTCCTGGCACGTGGTCGTCTACGCGTACATGGGCGTCTATCCGGAGACGCGGGCCGGGGCGCTGCGACTCGTCGCGGACGCCGCCCGGCTCGCCGTGCGCACCGGCGCGGCCCGGCTCATCGTCAAGACCCCGGCGGAGTCGGCCCGCATCCCCTCCGTCGAGGAGAACGTCACCGCGCTGGAGACCGCCGCGACCGCCGCCCGCACGGCGCGGCCGGCCGGCCCGCCGCCGTCCACCGGCGTCGAGGCGGAGGCCCGCTCCCTCGTCGAGGCCGTCCTGCACCTGCACGACGATCTCGGCCAGGCCCTGGTCCGCGCCTTCGCCCACGGCTACCTGGACGTCCCCTTCTGCCTGCACCCCGACAACGCGGGGCGCACCCGCAGCTTCATCTCCGACCGCGGCCGGCTGGAGTGGTCCCGCACCGGCTCGCTCCCCTCGGCCGGCCGTCCGCCGCACCGCCGTCCCGGCGGCTGACCTCGTCCGGACTGCTGCACGCGCTCAACCACGTCAAGAACCGCTACGACGACCCCGCCGCCCGCCTCACGAGGGCGAGCTGACCAGAGCGGCCCCACCCCGGCGCCCCTGAGCCACCGGCGGCCGGTGACCCCGACCCGGCAACGACAGGACAGGACACGACAGTCATGACAATCCAGATGGATCTCCCGCAGGCTCCCGAAGCCCTCGCGCTGCCCTCGCCGCTGGAGCACCTGCGTGACCCGCGCACCCGCGCGGCCCTGCGCGTCCAGCAGGCGCTCGTGGCCGGTGCCCGCGCCTTCCTGCGCTCCGACGGCGCCGTGGAGATGGCCCACCCGGTCATCGGCCCCGTCACCGACCCGGGTTCGCGTGGCGCCAAGCAGGTCGACGTCGACTACTACGGCCACCGCTACAAGCTGATGACCAGCGCCATCCTCTACAAGCAGGCATCGCTGCTGGCCTTCGACCGTATCTTCCTCGTCGCGCCCAACGTCCGCCTCGAACCCGTGGAGACCAGCAGCACCCACCGCCACCTGGCCGAGTTCCGGCAGATCGACGTCGAGTACGCGGGCGCCGGCCGTGACGACGCCATGGACGTCGCCGAGCGCCTGGTCCGCCATGCCGTGACCACCGCCGTCGAGGAGTGCGGCGAGGACCTCGCCGAGCTCGGCCGCGACCCCGACGCCCTGCGCCGCTACGTGGCCCGGCCGTTCGCCCGCGTCCCGCACGGCGAGGTCGTCGACGGTCTGCGCCGCGACGGCTACCCGCAGGCCGCCGGCACCGAGATCGAGTGGGAGGCCGAGGAGCGCATCTCCCGCCGGGCCGACGCCCCGTTCTTCATCGTCGGCTATCCCAAGGGCTCCCGGGGCTTCTACGACAAGGAGAGCCCCGCCGAGCCCGGCACCCTGCTCAACTTCGACCTCATCGCCCCGAGGGCTGCGGCGAACTGTGCAGCGGCAGCGAACGCGAGTACGACTACGCGGCCCTGGTCACCCGGATGCGCGAAACCGGCGAGAACCCCTCCAAGTACGCCTGGTACCTCGACGTCGCCCGGCACGGCATCCCCAGCAGCGCCGGCTTCGGCATCGGCCTCGAGCGTCTGACCCGCTGGGTCACCGGCCTGGACTCCGCGTGGCGGACCACCGCCTTCCCGAAGATCGCGGGGGTCGTGTCGCCGTGACCCAGCTGACCGCACCCGGCCTGCCCGAGGACACCGTCCGCGCCCGGGCCCGCGACGGCGCCGCCGCCGTCTTTCCGCCCCTGGACAGCTACGGCACCGCCGTCTTCGGCGCCGCCGCCGGACCCGCCGGCGACGAGATCGACGAACTGCGCCTGGTCCCGCCCGTCTTCATGCCGGGCCGCCTCGCCAAGCTCATCGACCTCGGCCGCGAACCCCTCTACTCCGACGTCCGCCTCGACACCGCCCTCGGAGGCTTCACCGCCCCGCTGCCCGTCTATCTGTCGGCCCTCGGCTCCACCCGCGTCGCCGGCACCAGTCTCGCCCTCAGCCGCCAGGCCGGACGGCTCGGCATCCCCATGGTCGTCGGCGAGAACGTCGCCCCCATGAACGGCTTCCGCGGTGGCGGCGACGACCACCGCAAGGGCCTGCTGGAACGCATCCAGGCGTACTGCGAGGAACTCCCCGACGGCGTCGGCGGCATCTGCGTCCAGCAGAGCACGGAGGACGCCGACTCCGAGGTCTGGAACCACGTCTACAGCGACCCCGCCGTCACCGGCCTCCTCACCTCCGGCCGCCTCGGCTTCGAACTCAAGGTCGGCCAGGGCGCCAAGCCCGGCCTCGGCGGCCTCACCATGGTCAGCGAGACGGTCGCGGCCGACCTCGCCGGCCAGTACGCCGTCGAACGGCTCGGCCCCGGCGCCTCGTCGATCCTGCGCTGCGCCAGCCCCGGCACCTTCACCGACGAGATCTTCCGCCGGCAGATCCAGCTCATGCGCAACAACTACCCGCGCGCCCGCTGCTGGGTGAAGCTCTTCCCCGGCCGCGACGTGGGCCGAGCCGCCGCCATCGCCTGGGACGCCGGCGCCCACGCCGTGGCCGTCGACGGCGCCGAGGGCGGCACCGGCTGGGCCCCGACCGGATTCCTCGGCCACGTCGGACTGCCGCTCGCCGAAGCCCTGCGCCGCGTCGACCCCGCCGGCCGCACCCTCCTCGCCAGCGGACGCGTCTGGGACGGCATCCGCGCCGTGAAGCTGCTCGCCCTCGGTGCCCGCGCCGTCGGCCTCGGCCGCGCCGCCCTGATCGCCACCGACGAGGACCCCGAGCACGGACTCGAACGCCTGCTGGACGCCATGGCACTGGAACTGCGCATGGCGGTCAGCGCGCTGGGCCGCTACACGGCGGAGGAGACCGGCCCGAAGACCTGTGGGAGCCCCGGACATGATCTACGAGCACACCTACGAGCTGGTCACCGACGACCTCTTCGTCCTGCTGCCGAGGATGGTGCCCGGCTCGGACCTCTTCCTGAAGATCGAGGGCCTCAACCCGGCCGGCTCCGTCAAACTGAAGACCGCGCTCAGCCTGATCGAGGACGCCGAGCACCGCGGCGTCCTCATGCCGGGGCCCGCGTCATCGAGTCCTCGTCAGGGAACCTCGGTATCGCCCTCAGCTCCATCTGCGCCACCAAGGGCTACCGCTTCACCTGCGTCGTCGACCCGAACACCAACGCCACCAGCATCGATCACATGCGTGCCCTGGGCGCCGAGGTGGTCGTCGTCGACACCGTCGACGCCAACGGCGGTTTCCTCCAGTCCCGCATCGCCCACATCCGGCGTCACATCGAAGCGGACCCGACCGTGGTCTGGCTCAACCAGTACGCCAACCCCGCCAACCCGCGCGCCCACTACGAACAGACCGCGCGCACCCTGCTCAAGGAAGTCCAGCACCTCGACTACCTGTTCATCGGCGTCGGCTCCACGGGCACCTTCGTCGGCTGCGCGCAGTACCTGCGCGAATTCTCGCCGCACACCCGGATCGTCGCCGTCGACGCCCTCGGATCCATCATCCTCGGCGCCGCCCCCGGGCCGCGGCGCATCCCCGGACTGGGCGCCAGCCGTATCCCCGAACTCTTCGAACCCGGCCTCGCCGACGACGTCGTGCTGGTCGCCGAGGAGGACGCCGTACGCGAGTGCAGGCTGCTCGCCCGCACCCACGGCCTGCTCACCGGCGGCTCCACCGGCTCGGTCCTGGCCGCCGTCCGCCGCCGCGCCGACACCATCCCGGCCGGGTCCCGCGTCGCGGCGATCTCTCCCGACCTCGGCGAGCGCTACCTCGGCACGGTCTACAACAACGACTGGGTCGAACGGAACTTCGGCGTCCGCACCTGATCCCGCTCTTTCCCAGGCCTGCCAGTCCGCCCGCTCCACGTGCCCTCGAAAGGCAGTCACCGATGTCGACCTTCCACGTGATCGACGGCTCCGTAGCCCAGGATGTCATCGGCTCCGCGCCGTCGGACGTCCTGGACATCGTGCGGGACACCTACCTCCAGCACAGCCGCGGCGCCACCGTGAACCCCAACAGCCACTTCCTGCGCTTCCCGCACGACCCCGGCGCCCGGATCATCGCCCTGCCCGCGCATCTCGGCGGCGACACCCCGGTCTCCGGCCTCAAGTGGATCGCCAGCTACCCGCAGAACGTACGCCGGAACCTGCCGCGCGCCTCCGCCGTCCTGCTGCTGAACGACGCCGAGACCGGCTACCCGTTCGCCTGCCTGGAGGCGTCCGGCATCAGCGCCGCCCGCACCGCGGCGTCCGCCGCGCTCGCTGTGGAGACCCTGGCCGACGCCGACAGCCCGAAGACCGTGCTCTTCGTCGGCGCCGGCGTCATCGGCCGGACCGTCTCCGACTTCCTCGCGGCCCGCGGCACCAACGTCCGCGAATGCCTGGTCCACGACCACGTCGACGCGTACGCCGAGACCTTCGCCGCCTACGCCGCCGGCACCCACGGCTGGCAGACCCGCACCGTGCCGCAGATCGACGCGGCCCTGGCCACCGCCGACCTGGTCGTCCTCGCCACCACCGCGCCGGCGCCCTGGCTGGCGGACGGACAGACCCTCCTGCCCGGCCAGCTCATCCTGAACCTGTCCCTGCGCGACATCCACCCCACCGTCATGATCAAGTGCCACAACGTCCTGGACGACATCGACCACTGTCTCACCGCGCAGACCTCGCCCCACCTGACGGAAACCGAGTACGGCACCCGCGACTTCATCGACGGCACGCTGGCCGACGTGCTGCGCGGCGACGTGACCCTCGACCACGACCGCCCCACCGTCTTCTCCCCGTTCGGCCTCGGCGTCCTCGACCTGGCCGTCGGTTACCACATCTACCGGACCGCGCTGCGCACGGGCCGCGCCACCGAGATACCGGGCTTCTTCCCCGAGTTGAAGCGCTGGTGAGCCGGGCGGCACCGGCCGCGACCTCCGACGCCCCGGTCTCGCGCTCCCACCGAACCCACGGTGGGACCACGAGACCGGGGCGTCGCTGTGTGCGCCGGGAAAGGAAAGAGGAGACGAGGACGTGGACGGAGGATGCGCTCCGCGGCTCAGGAGGCCCGCGCCTTGCCCGGCCGACAGCGAGGGACGGGGCACGTGCGGCCCCGTCCCCGCCGTGGTGTACGGCGGGGCACGCCTGCTGATCCGGGTGGGAAATCGAGAGGGCGTGGGGCGTGGGGCGCAGGGCGCAGGGCGCAGCCGGGTGGCTGTGGCGGCGGCCGGTGCGCCGTGCTCGTCCGGCCGCGGCCGCCGCCGCGCCTCATGGACTACGGCAAGCCGACGAACACGACGAGGGGCCCGCCACGTTCCCGTGGCGGGCCCCTCGTCGGCGCCGGTGCTCTCCGGTACTCCCCGCGACGATGCGCGGTCAGGCAGGCAGCAGCTCCCGTTCCCGGTCGCCGGTGCCGGCCGACACTGAGATCGCCTCGCACAACGCGCTGACAAGGGCGTCCAGTTGCTCGTCACCCCTGACCATCTCCATGTGCCGGCCCGGCATCGCCCGCTGGGCCAGCCCTGCCGGGTACAGCCCGCGCCAGTGGGCGATGTACCGGGCCTCCGGCACCTCGTCGCCGCTGCCGTCGCGCACCGTGTCGCTGACGAACAGCGTCGCGGGGGCCACCGAGCGACCGGGACGGTAGGCGGCGAGTGAACGCACCTCGGCCTCCAGCACGGCGAAGGGCAGCCACTCATCGAGGGTGACCATGTCCTCGTCGAGGTTCATCTCCGGCGCCAGACGCCTCAACTCTTGCTCTGTGCAGACCCGTTCGGCACCCTGCTGGTCCTGACCCCGGTGCCACAGCGCGTTCACCCGGCGGTACACCTCGGCGTGCCGCTGGAATCGGTCCTGCTGGTCGTCGCCGGTCACCGCCGGCTCCAGCAGGAACAGGCCGGCCACCTCTTCTGGGCCTGCGCACCCATGGCGTGCGCGATCACCGCACCGGTCGACCATCCGAGGATCGTGCACGGACCCGCGGGCTGCACCCGGCGGATCTCCCGCCAGTACCGGTCCGCGATCGACTCGATCCCGACGAGCGGCGCCTCGTCCGCGTTCAGTCCCGGAGCCTGGACGCCGTACACGGTGAACCTGCCCGCGAGACACCGTGCGAGCGCCCGGTACGGGTGGGTGCTGCCGCCGCCCGGGTGTACACAGAAGAGTATGGGCAGCTCCGGGTCCGCCGCGGGCGACAAGAGCACCACCAGCCTGGACGACGCCGACTGCGGGACGTCCAGCGCGGCCGACAGTTGGGCCACGGTCGGGTGCCGCACGATCTGCTGGAGGGCGACGCCCAGACCGGCTTCCCGCAGCCGGGAGACCAGCCGGACCGCGCTGATCGACTGTCCGCCCAGTTCGAAGAAGTTGTCGTGGATGCCGACGGTGTCGACGCCGAGGACGTCGGACCACACACCCGCGACGATCTCCTCCGTCGAGTTCCGGGGCGCGGTGTAGGTGGTGGCGAGTTCCGGCCGGTGATGATCGGGCGCGGGAAGGGCCTTGGTGTCGACCTTCCCGTTGGGTGTGAGGGGGAGTTGGTCGAGGGTGACGTAGCTGCTCGGGACCATGTAGTCCGGCAGCTGCCGCTGCAGGTGGGTGCGCAGTTCGGCAGCCTCGGGGTGCTGTCCTGGGATGGGCACGATGTAGGCGACCAGACGCTTGTCACCGGGGGTGTCCTCGCGGACCGTGACGGCGGCCGTGTGGATCTGGGAGTGACTGTTCAGGGCGGCTTCGATCTCGCCGAGTTCGAGGCGGTAGCCGCGGAGTTTGACCTGGTTGTCGATCCGGCCGATGAACTCAAGACTCCCGTCCGGCCGCCACTTGACCAGGTCCCCGTGTGGTAGATCCGGGGATCCGGGTGGGGCGGGCTGAGAGGGTTGGCGGTGAACCGCTGCTCGGTGAGTTCGGTGCGGTTGTGGTAGTGCCGGGCCAGGCAGATACCACCGAGCAGAGCATGCCCGGGGATACCGACAGGCGCCGGCTGGTTGTGATGGTCCACGACGTAGACGGTCGTGTTCGTGATGGGCCGGCCCAGCGTCGTCGTCCCCCCGTGCGGGTCCGGTGCGGTGGTCAGGCTCATCACGTTCGCGACCGACCCCTCCGTGGCGCCGTACTCGTTGCTGATCGTCGTCCGCGTACTGCTCGTGTCGAGAAGGCGGGCGACGAGCTGGGGGTGAGGTTCTCACCACCGGCGACGATCGTGGTGATGTGATGCCGTGCGTCCCGACTCTCCAGATGCGCGGCCAGAACCTCCAGGTGGGAGGGGGTGGCCTTGAGGAAACTGATCGGGGTGTTGGTGCAGATCAAATCGATCGCCGCATCGAACGCCGTCTGATCCGGTCCGGTGACCGGGATCGCGAGCTGCTGGCCCTGGATCAACGGCAGGAACAACGCCGTGATCGTCAGATCGAACGTCACCGACGAATACAGAATGCTCCCGATCCCACCGGGAAGGTGCGCCGGATAGTTCTGATCACACCAGTGCAGATAGTTGACGACACCACGGTGCTCCAGGGCGACACCCTTCGGCTTCCCCGTCGAACCCGACGTGTAGATCACGTAGGCCAGATTGTCCGGCGAGGCAACAGGCCGCGGGTTCTCCGTCGAACCGGCCGGCCACTGGGTGTCGACGAGGATGTGGTCGATCGTGTCGGGCAGCCGGTGCGCGAGATCCGTACTGGTGATGATCAACGGCGTGTCCGTGTCGCTGACCATGTAGGTGATCCGGTCGGTGGGATAGTCCGGGTCCAGCGGAACGAACGCGGCACCCGCCTTCAAAATCCCCAGCAAAGTGGCGATGAGATCCGGCGAACGCTCCAGACAGACAGCGATCAACGTGTCCGGCCCCACCCCGATACCCCGCAGATGATGAGCGAGCTGATTCGCCCGCGCATTGACGTCCCCGAACGTCCAACGCCGCCCGCCACACGTGACCGCGACCGCATCAGGACCCGCGGCCACACGCTCCTCAATGAGCCGATGAACCGTCGCCGTGTCCGGATAGGGACCCGCCACACCGTTCCACTCGACCAGAATCTCCCGCCGCTCCCCCTCCGTAAGCATGTTGAGGTCACCGATCCGGGCGCCGGGCGCGTCCACCACGGACGTCAGCAGGCTCTCGAGGTGTCCGGCCATGCGCTCGATCGTCTCCGCGTCGAACCGACTCCGGTCGTAGACGAAACGGAACTCCAGGGCCCGGCCTGCCGCTACGACGAGGGTCAGCGGATAGCCGGTGCGCTCCACGCAGTTGACCAGGCGCCGGGTCAGCCCCTCGGGGAAGTCCGACGGCTTCTGCACCACCGGATAGTTCTCGAAGACGAGGATGGACCGGAACAGGGGCTCGCCGCGCGGGATCCTGCTGTGCTTCTGCACGTCGACGAGGTGGCAGTACTCCCACTGCCGCATCTCCAGTTGCTCGTCCTGGAGCTCCCGCAGCCACTCGGAGGCGACCAGATCGCCCGTGAGCCGGCCGCGCACCGGCAGCGTGTTGATGAACAGGCCCATCATCGACTCGACGCCGGGCAGAGCGATCGACCGACCCGAGTTGGTGGAGCCGAACAGCACCTCGTCCTGGCGGCTGTACCGTGAGAGCAGGATCGACCACAGGCCCTGGACGAGCGTGTTCATCGTGACCCGCTGGGACTTGGCGTAGTCCCGGGCCCGCGCGAACAGCTCCGCCGGCGCGCACACCTCGAACTCGCCGACTCCCGTGTCACCGGTGTCCCGGTCGACATTCAGGGCGGTGGGCTCGGTGACGCCCGCCAGGTAGTCGGACCAGAAGCCCGCGGATCCGTCCTCCTGGCGGGAGTTGAGCCACTCGATGTAGCGGCGGTACGGGACTGCCGGCGGCAGCTCGGCCGGAGTGCCGTCGAGCAGCGCGCGGTAGAGGGCGAACAGTTCCTTCTGGAGGATCTGCACACTCCAGCCGTCGAGGAGGATGTGGTGGAACGACCAGACGACGATCCGGCGCTCCTCGCCCATCAGCAGTACGGTCACACGGACCAGCGGGGCCCGTGACAGGTCGAACCCGCGGTCCCAGTCCTCCGCCAGGAAGGCCCGCAGCCGCTCCTCCTGACCTGACAGACCGCGCAGATCCCTGACCTCGAAGGGCAGGGGAGCCCGACGCTGCACCACCTGCACCGGCTCGGAAACTCCCTCCCACACGAACGCGCTGCGCAGGATCGAGTGGCGGTCGACGAGTTGCTGCCAGGCCGTGCCGAACAGCGTCTCGTCGAAGAGGCCCTCGACCTCCTCCGTCATCTGCACCATGTACGGGCGCGTGTCGGAGGTGTCCTCCAGCGAGTGGTACAGCATGCCGAACTGCAGGGGCGAGAGCCCGTAGACGTCTTCCACGTTGTGCGCGCTCATATCGAGAACCTCTTCAGGATCGCGGCCATGTCGGCTTCACCGACATCGGTGAGGGGAACACCGGGGGATTCCCGGCGGGCGTCGGCGGCTCCGTCGGCGCTGCCTGCGATCAGCTCGCGCAGGTGGCCGAGGACACCGTCGGCCAGACGCTCGACGGTGCGCCGTTCGTGCAGCGCGGTCGAGTAGTTGATGTACAGGCCGAACGTGTCGCCTTCGACGGCGGCGGTCACGTCCAGGACGTTCCAGCGCATGCCGTCCGGGCTGATCGAGTGGCCCTTGGGCTCGTCGGAACCGGCGTAGCGTCCGATGCCCGGCAGGTCCCTGGTGAACTGGCCCAGGTAGTTGAAGTTCACTTCGGGGGTGGGCTGCCGGCGCAGTACGGCGGCCATGTCCGGGGCACCGAGATGGCGCAGGATGCCGTAGCCGACGCCCTTGCCGGGGATCCGCGCCAACTGCTCGCGCACGGATTCGAGCGAGGCCACCGCATCGGTGGCGCCTGGTGCCGTCCGCAGTGCCACAGGGAAGACGGACGTGAACCATCCGACCGTCCGCGACAGGTCGACGTCCGGGAACAGATCCTCACGACCGTGTCCCTCCAGACCGATCAGGGTCTCGTCGTCCCCCGTCCAGTCTCGGAGGGCGTGAGCCAGCGCGGTGAGCAAGGCGTCGTTGATCTGGGTGCTGAAGACCCGCGGCACGTCCCGGAGCAGGGCTCGCGTCTCCTCAGGGCTGAGCGTCGCCACCACACTGGCGGCGGATGCCAGGTCGTTGCGACCGTCCCGGTCACGCGGCACCCGGCCGGCCGGCTTGGGCTCGGCCCAGTAGGCGAACTCGGCCCGTGCCTGCGCGGAGTCCGCAAAGCCGTGCAGTCGCTGGGACCAGGACCGGTAGGACGTCGTCTTGGCCGGCAGCAGGGGCGCGAGACCCGCGGCTCGTCGCTCGTAGCAACTGCCCAGGTCCTCCAGGAGGATCCGCCAGGACACCCCGTCGACCGCAAGGTGGTGCACGACCGTTAGCAACCTCTGCCCACGGGTCGGCCCCAGCTCCAGCAGGGCGGCCCGCAGCAACGGGCCCTTGGCCAGGTCGAGGCTCTGCTGCGTCTCCTCCGCGATGTCCAGCCACACCGACGCGAGGGACTCGTCCGCGACACGGGACAGGTCGTGCACGTCGAGGATGTGCGTGTCCACGGTCTCGTCCAGGTACTGCCGCCAGCCGTTCGACTCCGCCACGCAGCGCAGCCGCAGGGCGTCGTGGTGTTCGATCAGGTCGGCCAGCGCGAGCCGCAGCAGGTCGGGGTCGAGGCCTTCGGTGACCAGGAGCTCGGCCTGGTTGAAGTGGTCGAACGCCGGCAGGTCCTTCTCGAAGAACCAGTGCTGGATCGGTGTCAGCGGGACCTCGCCCACCACACGGCCCTGCTCCGCGTCGACCGGCGGGGCCGTACCCGCGTGCACCGCGATCTCGGCGATGGTCTGGTTCTTGAAGATCAGCCGCGGAGTGAGGTGCACGCCGAACTTCTTGGCCCGGGCGATCATCTGGATGCTGATGATCGAATCCCCGCCCAGTTCGAAGAAGTTGTCATGGATCCCGACGGTGTCGATACCGAGGATCTCGGACCAGATCGTGGCGAGAGTGCGCTCGGTGTCCGTCCGGGGCGCGGTGTAGGTGGTGTCGAGTTCGGGCCGGTGGTGGTCGGGCGCGGGAAGGGCTTTGGGGTCGACCTTGCCGTTGGGTGTGAGGGGGAGTTGGTCGAGGGGGACGTAGCTGCTCGGGACCATGTAGTCCGGCAGCTGCCGCTGCAGGTGGGTGCGGAGTTGGTGTGTGGTGGGTGAGTTGCCGGGGGTGGGGACGACGTAGGCGATGAGTTGCTTGTTGCCGGGGGTGTCCTCGCGGACGGTGACGGCGGTGGTGTGGATGTGGGGGTGGGTGTTGAGGGCGGCTTCGATCTCGCCGAGTTCGATGCGGTAGCCGCGGAGTTTGACCTGGTTGTCGATCCGGCCGATGAACTCAAGACTCCCGTCCGGCCGCCACTTGACCAGGTCCCCCGTGTGGTAGGTCCGAGGATCCGGGTGCGGCGGGCTGAGAGGGTTGGCGGTGAACCGCTGCTCGGTGAGTTCGGGCCGGTTGTGGTAGTGCCGGGCCAGGCAGATACCACCGAGCAGAGCATGCCCGGGGATACCGACAGGCGCCGGCTGGTTGTGATGGTCCACGACGTAGACGGTCGTGTTCGTGATGGGCCGGCCCAGCGTCGTCGTCCCCCCGTGCGGGTCCGGTGCGGTGGTCAGGCTCATCACGTTCGCGACCGACCCCTCCGTGGCGCCGTACTCGTTGCTGATCGTCGTCGCCGTGCTGCTCGTGTCGAGAAGGCGGGCGACGAGCTGGGGGGTGAGGTTCTCACCACCGGCGACGATCGTGGTGATGTGATGCCGTGCGTCCCGACTCTCCAGATGCGCGGCCAGAACCTCCAGGTGGGAGGGGGTGGCCTTGAGGAAACTGATCGGGGTGTTGGTGCAGATCAAATCGATCGCCGCATCGAACGCCGTCTGATCCGGTCCGGTGACCGGGATCGCGAGCTGCTGGCCCTGGATCAACGGCAGGAACAACGCCGTGATCGTCAGATCGAACGTCACCGACGAATACAGAATGCTCCCGATCCCACCGGGAAGGTGCGCCGGATAGTTCTGATCACACCAGTGCAGATAGTTGACGACACCACGGTGCTCCAGGGCGACACCCTTCGGCTTCCCCGTCGAACCCGACGTGTAGATCACGTAGGCCAGATTGTCCGGCGAGGCAACAGGCCGCGGGTTCTCCGTCGAACCGGCCGGCCACTGGGTGTCGACGAGGATGTGGTCGATCGTGTCGGGCAGCCGGTGCGCGAGATCCGTACTGGTGATGATCAACGGCGTGTCCGTGTCGCTGACCATGTAGGTGATCCGGTCGGTGGGATAGTCCGGGTCCAGCGGAACGAACGCGGCACCCGCCTTCAAAATCCCCAGCAAAGTGGCGATGAGATCCGGCGAACGCTCCAGACAGACAGCGATCAACGTGTCCGGCCCCACCCCGATACCCCGCAGATGATGAGCGAGCTGATTCGCCCGCGCATTGACGTCGCCGTACGTCCAACGCCGCCCGCCACACGTGACCGCGACCGCATCAGGACACGCGGCCACACGCTCCTCAATGAGCCGATGAACCGTCGCCGTGTCCAGATACGGACCCACCACACCGTTCCACTCGACCAGAACCTCCCGCCGCTCCCCCTCCGTAAGCATGTTCAGCTCGGACAGACGCGCCCCCGGCGCGGCCGCCACCGACGCCGCCAGCGTCATGAAGTGGCCGGCCAACCGCTCGACCGTCTCCCGCTCGAACAGATCCGTCCGGTACTCCAGGGCCGCCAGCAGCTCACCGTCCGTCTCTGCCGCGGTCAGCTGGAGATCGAACTTGGCGTCCTGCCCGCCCACACCGACCTGCTCGACCGTCAGGCCGGGCAGACTCCACGCGTTGTCGTCCGGAGTGTTCTGGAAGACGAACAGGGTCTGGAACAGAGGGTTGCGGGACAGGTCGCGATCAGGGGCCAGCTCATCGACGAGGCGTTCGAAGGGGAGGTCCTGGTGGTCGTAGGCACCGAGCGCGGTGTCCTTGACCCGGTTGAGGAGTTCGGTGAACGCCGGGTCGCCGGACAGGTCGGTGCGCAGGACGAGCGTGTTGACGAAGAAACCGATCAGATCCTCCGTCTCGGCACGGTTGCGGCCGGCGATCGGAGTGCCGACCGCGACGTCGTCCTGGCGGCAGTAGCGGGCCAGGACGATCTGGAACACGGACAGCAGGGCCATGAACAGGCTCGCCCCCTGCCCGCTCGCCGTCACCCGCAGCGCCTCCGCCACCTCCGACGGCACCGAGAAGTACACCGTCTCGCCCTCGGCACCCTCCCGCTCGGCCGGCCGACCGTGGTCGGTCGGCAGCTCCAGGGCCGCCACCCCGGCGAGGCGCTCGCGCCAGTACGCCAACTGCGTCTCCAGGAACTCTCCGCTGAGTTGCTCCCGCTGCCAGGCGGCGAAGTCCCCGTACTGGATCTGGAGTTCGGGCAGTTTCGCCTCGCACCCGGCGATGGCAGCCGCGTACAGCTCGCGCAGTTCGCGGGCCAGGATCCCGGAGGACCAGCCGTCCGAGACGATGTGGTGCAGCGTGATCAGCAGGTACTGGTCGTCGTCGGCGACACGAACCACGTCGACCCGGAGGAGCCGCCCGCCTTCGAGCTCGAAAGGCCGTCGCGCCTCGACTGCCATGATGTCCAGCGCGGCCGGCTCCCTGTCGGCCGTCGAAAGGGTCCGGGCGTCGTGCACCACCGGAGTGACCGACCACGGCGAGTCCACGATCTGCGCCGGACGACCCGAGCCGTCCGTGACGAACCGTGTCCGCAGCACCTCGTGCCGGGTCACCAGACCGGTGAACGCCACGCCCAGCGCCCCGGTGTCGAGCGCGCCCCGCACCCTCAGACCGAACGGCACGAGATATTCGGCGCTGCCCGGTGTCAGCTGGTCCAGGAACCACAGCCGTTGCTGCGCGAACGACAGCGGCAGTGGACCGCTGTCACGGTCGACCGGCACCAACGGCACCTCGTCGGCCGTCCCAAGCTCGCTCACAACCCCGGCCAGGCCGGCCGGTGTGGGCGAGGTGAAGAGGGCGCGCACCGGGACGTCCACCCCCAGCCGCTGCCGTAGACGCGACGTCACCTGCGTCGCGAGCAGTGAATGCCCGCCCAGTTCGAAGAAGTTGTCGTGGATGCCGACGGTGTCGACGCCCAGGACGTCGGACCACACACCCGCGAGGATCTCCTCCGTCGAGTTCCGGGGCGCGGTGTAGGTGGTGGCGAGTTCGGGCCGGTGGTGGTCGGGCGCGGGAAGGGCCTTGGTGTCGACCTTCCCGTTGGGTGTGAGGGGCAGTTGGTCGAGGGTGACGTAGCTGCTCGGGACCATGTAGTCCGGCAGCTGCCGCTGCAGGTGGGTGCGGAGTTCGGACGCATCCGGGTGCTGTCCCGGGATGGGCACGATGTAGGCGACCAGACGCTTGTCACCGGGGGTGTCCTCGCGGACGGTGACGGCGGTGGTGTGGATGTGGGGGTGGGTGTTGAGGGCGGCTTCGATCTCGCCGAGTTCGATGCGGTAGCCGCGCAACTTGACCTGGTTGTCGATCCGGCCGATGAACTCAAGACTCCCGTCCGGCCGCCACTTGACCAGGTCCCCGTGTGGTAGATCCGGGGATCCGGGCGAGGCGGGCTCAGGGGATTGACCGTGAACCGCTGCTCGGTGAGTTCGGGCCGGTTGTGGTAGTGCCGGGCCAGGCAGATACCACCGAGCAGAGCATGCCCGGGGATGCCGACGGGCGCCGGCTGGTTGTGATGGTCCACGACGTAGACGGTCGTGTTCGTGATGGGCCGGCCCAACGTCGTCGTCCCCCGTGCGGATCGGGCTCCGTCGTCAGGCTCATCACGTTCGCCACCGACCCCTCCGTGGCGCCGTACTCGTTGCTGATCGTCGTCGCCGTGCTGCTGGCCTTCAGAAGGCGGGCGACGAGCTGGGGGTGAGGTTCTCACCACCGGCGACGATCGTGGTGATGTGATGGCGTGCGTCCCGACTCTCCAGGTGCGCGGCCAGAACCTCCAGGTGGGAGGGGGTGGCCTTCAGGAAACTGATCGGGGTGTTGGTGCAGATCAAATCGATCGCCGCGTCGAACGCCGTCTGATCCGGTCCGGTGACCGGGATCGCGAGCTGCTGGCCCTGGATCAACGGCAGGAACAACGCCGTGATCGTCAGATCGAACGTCACCGACGAATACAGAATGCTGCCGATGCCACCGGGGATCTGCGCCGGATAGTTCTGATCACACCAGTGCAGATAGTTGACGACACCACGGTGCTCCAGAGCGACACCCTTCGGCTTCCCCGTCGAACCCGACGTGTAGATCACGTAGGCCAGATCGTCCGGCGAGGCAACAGGCCGCGGGTTCTCCGTCGAACCGGCCGGCCACTGGGAGTCCACCAGCAGCCGCGGGAACCCCTCCGGAATACGCCCGGTAAGAGCGGAGCTGGTGACGACCAGCGGAGCATTCGCGTCCTCGACCATGTAGGTGATCCGGTCGGTCGGATAGTCCGGGTCCAGCGGAACGAACGCGGCACCCGCCTTCAAAATCCCCAGCAAAGTGGCGATGAGATCCGGCGAGCGCTCCAGACAGACAGCGATCAACGTGTCCGGCCCGACCCCGACACCCCGCAGATGATAAGCGAGCTGATTCGCCCGCGCGTTGATGTCCCCGTAGGTCCAACGCCGCCCGCCATACGTGACCGCGACCGCATCAGGACCCGCGGCCACACGCTCCTCGATGAGCCGGTGAACGGTCGCCGTGTCCGGATACGGACCCGCCACACCGTTCCACTCGACCAGAACCTCCCTCCGCTCCCCTCCGTAAGCATGTTCAGCTCGGACAGACGCGCCCCGGCGCGGCCGCCACCGACGCCGCCAGCGTCATGAAGTGGCCGGCCAACCGCTCGATCGTCGCCCGCTCGAACAGATCCGTCCGGTACTCCAGCACCGCACGGAGGCCGTCCGGCGACTCGACCGCCGTCAGCGTCAGGTCGAACTTGGCGACGCCCCGCTCGATCTCCACCGGCTGCGTCCGCGTGCCCGACAGCTCCCATGCCTGGCCTTCCGCGCTGCCCGGCGCCTGGAGGACGAACATCGTCTGGAACAGCGGGTTGCGGGACAGGTCGCGATCAGGGGCGAGTTCTTCCACGAGGCGTTCGAAGGGTAGGTCCTGGTGGTCGTAGGCGCCGAGCGCGGTGTCCTTGACCCGGGCCAGCAGCTCGGTGAACGCCGGGTCGCCGGACAGATCGGTGCGCAGGACGAGCGTGTTGACGAAGAAACCAATCAGATCCTCCGTCTCGGCACGGTTGCGGCCGGCGACCGGGGTGCCGACCGCGACGTCGTCCTGGCGGCAGTAGCGGGCCAGGACGATCTGGAACACGGACAGCAGGGCCATGAACAGGCTCGCGCCCTGCCCGCTCGCCGTCGCCCGCAGCGCCTCCGCCACCTCCGACGGCACCGAGAAGGTGACCACGTCACCGCGGCCGCTCGGCTGCGCCGGACGCTGGTGGTCGGTGGGGAGCTCGAGCGGTGTCACGTGGGCGAGGCGCTCGCGCCAGTAGGCCAGTTGGCTCTCCAGGGAGTCGCCGCTCAGCCGGTCCCGCTGCCAGGCGGCGAAGTCCGCGTACTGGATGGGGAGTTCGGGCAGCGACGCCTCACGTCCGTTGACCGCGGCCGCGTACAGCTCGCGCAGTTCGCGGGCCAGGATCCCGGAGGACCAGCCGTCCGAAACGATGTGATGCACCGTCAGTAGAAGGAAGTGGTCGTCGTCCGCGAGGCGCACGACGTCGGCCCGCAGGAGCCGGCCGGTGTCCAGGTCGAACGGCCGTGTCGCCTCGGCTCGCAGCAATTCACCCGCGCGGGTCTCCGCGTCCTTCTCGGCCCGCAGGTCGTGGACCGTGACCTCCACCGGCCAGGGTGCGGTGATCACCTGCCGCGGCGTGCCGTTGTCGTCCGCCGGGAAGGCCGTCCGGAGCACCTCGTGCCGGGCCACCAGGGCCGACAGCGCCGTGCCGAGCGCGGGGACGTCCAGCGCGCCCTGCACGCGCAGCACCGTCGGCACCAGGTATTCCGCGCTGTCCGGGGTCAACCGGTCCAGGAACCAGAGCCGCTGCTGTGCGAACGACAGCGGCAGCGGACCCCCTCCCGGTCGGTGCGTGCGATCCGGGCCGCTTCCGCACGCCGCCGCATGCGGGACAGCAGCCGTGCCTCCACCGAGTTCTCGCCCATGATGTTCCGTCCTCTTCGTCTTCTCGCGTGGGCAATGGGCCGCTGGTTCAGGAATCCTGTTCCTGCGCGTCGAACGATTCGATGAGCTGTTGCTTGATGCCGATGACGGTGGGCGACTGGAAAAGGCGTCGCAGTCCGATGCGTACTCCGGTCACCGATTCGAGCTGGTTGACGAGCTGGATGGCGAGCAGGGAATGGCCGCCTGCCTCGAAGAAGCCCTCGTGGACTCCTACGCGTTCGACGCCGAGCACCGCGGCCATGATCCCGGCGATCTCCGCCTCGATCTCGTCCCTCGGCGCGGCGTATTCGGCCGTGCCGTCACCGTCGTTGCCGGGGGCCGGCAGTGCCGCGTGGTCGACCTTGCCGTTCCGGTTGAGCGGCAGTTCCGGCAGGCTCGCGAACACGGAGGGCATCATGGCGCGGGGCAGGCGTTCGGCGGCCCACTCGCGCAGGGCACCGGTGTCCACCGTGCCGTCGGGCGCGGGTACGCAGTAGGCGACTAGGCGCTTGTCGCCGGGTGTGTCCTCCCGGACCACCACGGCGCAGGCCCCGACCGCGCCGTGGGTGAGCAGCGTCGCCTCGATCTCGCCGAGTTCGACCCGGACGCCGCGCAGTTTCACCTGGCGGTCGATGCGTCCCAGCAGGTCCAGTTCGCCGTCCGCGGTGAACCGGCCGAGGTCGCCGGTGCGGTACATCCGGCCGCCGCGGAACGGGTCGGCGACGAAGCGCTCGGCGGTGAGGTCGGGCCGCTGGTGATAGCCGCGCCCGACGCTGTCGCCACCCAGGTACACCTCGCCCAGCACTCCCGCGGGCACGGGCCGACGGTCCGGGTCGAGGACGTACACCGTCTGGTTGACCATGGGACGGCCCGCGAGGACCGGTCCGGCCGGGTCGCTGCGCGAGGCCCGCCAGTACGTCGTGTCCACCGAGACCTCGGTGGCGCCGTACAGGTTGACGAGGTCTCCGGGGAAGCGTTCGGTGAACCGGCTCACCAGTGTCGGCTGGAGCGGCTCGCCGCTGGCGAAGGCGTACCGCAGGTGTGTGCAGTCCCCGGGCCGTACCTGGGAGACGAAGAGGTCCAGCAGACTCGGCACGAAGTGCAGGCCGACCACGCGGTGGGCGTGCATCAGGCGGGACACCTCGGCCATGTCGAGCCGGTCGGAGCCCGGCACCAGCACGACGGTGGCGCCCTGCCACAGGGGCCAGAAGATCTCGTACGCCGACACGTCGAAGGACAGCGGTGTGGCCTGGAGGAAGCCCTCACCCGGAGCGAGCGGGAACGCGTGCTGCATGCCGGCCAGGTAGTTGACCACTCCGCGGTGTTCGATGCGGACGCCCTTCGGGCGGCCCGTGGAGCCGCTGGTGTAGATCAGGTAGCACAGGTCGCCCGGGTCCGCGACGGGTTCCGGCGCGTCCGTGGGCAGGGTGTCCGGCAGGTCGGCGGGCCGGTCGACGGCCAGCAGGTCCGGGCCGTCCGGCAGCAGGGCGGCGTGCGCGGTGTCGGTGACGATCAGTGGCGCGCCGGAGTCCGCCACCAGGTAGGCCAGCCGTTCCGCGGGGTGCTCCGGGTCGAGCGGGACGTAGGCGGCGCCGGCCTTCAGGATGCCCAGCAGCGTCCACACCATGGCGGGCGAGCGTTCCAGGCACACCCCCACGGGTACGTCCGGACCGATGACCGGCACGGCGCGCAGCCGGTGGGCCAGGCGGTTGGCCCGCTCCTCGAGCAGGCGGTAGGTCAGGCTTTCGGTGCCGCAGACGACGGCGACCGCGTCCGGGTCCTGTGCCGCCCGCTGCTCGAACAACTGGTGCAGTGTCGCGGCCGGGACGGGCGCGGCGGTGTCGTTCCACTCGGTGAGGATGCGGTGCCGCTCCCCCGCGTCCAGCATCTCCACCTCGGACAGGGCGCTGTGCGGGCGGGCCGTGGCCGCGGCGAGCAGGTTGGTGAAGTGGCCGGCCAGGCGGCGCGCGGTGTCCTCGGTGAACAGGTCGTCCGCGTAGACCACGGCGCCGTCCAGGGTGCCGTCGGCCGCCTCCGCGAGGTACATCGAAAGGTCGAACTTGGCGTCCCGGACCGGGATGTCGACGGGCTCGGCCGACAGGCCCGGCAGGTTCCAGGCGTCGGCCCCGGGTGTGTTCTGCAGCGCGAACATCGTCTGGAACAGCGGGTTGCGGGACAGGTCGCGGTCGGGGGCGAGTTCTTCCACAAGGCGTTCGAAGGGGAGGTCCTGGTGGTCGTAGGCACCGAGCGCGGTGTCCTTGACGCGGTCGAGGAGTTCGGTGAAGGCCGGGTCGCCGGACAGGTCGGTTCGCAGGACGAGCGTGTTGACGAAGAAACCGATCAGGTCCTCGGTCTCGGCACGGTTGCGGCCGGCGATCGGCGTGCCGACCGCGATGTCCCGCTGTCCGCTGTGGCGGGCCAGCAGCAGTTGGAAGACCGCCAGGAGAGTCATGAAGAGGCTCGCGCCGCTCCGGGCGGACACGGCGCGGGCGCGGGCGGCGACCTCGGCGGGGACCGAGAAGCGGACCACCTCGCCCCGTCCGCCGCGCTCCGCCGGCCGCGCGTGGTCGGTCGGCAGTTCCAGCGGTTCGAGTCCGCCCAGCCGATCGCGCCAGTAGGCGAGTTGCCGTTCCAGCGGCGCCCCGGACAGCCAGGCTCGCTGCCACACCGCGTAGTCGGCGTACTGCACCGGGAGCGGATCGGGCCCGGGCGTGCCGGCCCGTTCCGACACGGCTTCGGCGTACCGTGCGGACAGTTCGCGCACCAGCACGCCCACCGACCAGCCGTCGAAGGCGATGTGGTGCACGGTGACCGCCAGGAAGTGCTCCTCGTCGTCGAGCCGGACCAGCAGGGCGCGCAGCACGGGTCCGGTGCCGAGGTCGACCGGTCGGAGGCCGTCCTCGCGCAGCACGTCCGCGAGGGCGTCCTCGCGGGCGGCGGCGTCACCCGCCCCGCGCAGGTCCCGTACCAGGAGACGCACGGGCCGCGCCGGGTCGATGAGCTGGGCCGGGGAGCCCGCGGCGTCCGTGCCGAACCGGGTGCGCAGGATCTCGTGGCGCGCCACCACCGCGGTGAACGCGGCGCTCAGGGCGTCGATGTCCAGGGGGCCGCGGACGCGGAAGGCGAAGGGCAGCAGGTACTCGGCCCGGCCGGGCTCCAACTGGTCCAGGAACCAGAGCCGTTGCTGCGCGAAGCTGAGGGGCGGCGGACCGCTGTCGCGGGGCGCCGCCGGGATGCGGCCCGCGCCGGTGCCGTCCAGTTCGGTCACGGCCGCGGCCAGCAGCGCCGGGGTCGGCGCGCTGAACAGGGTGCGCACCGGCACGTCGGCGCCCAGCCGCCGACGCAGGCGCGACACCACCTGCGTGGCCAGGAGTGAATGCCCGCCGAGCGCGAAGAAGTCGTCGTGCGCGCCGACCCGGTCGACGCCCAGCACCTCGGACCACACCTCGGTCACGGTGCGCTCGGTGTCCGTGCGGGGCGCGGTGTACGCGGCGTCCAGCCCGGACCGGTCGGCGGCGGGGGCGGGGAGCGCCCGGCGGTCGGTCTTGCCGTTCGGGGTGAGCGGGATGCGCTCCAGGGGCACGAAGGCCGTGGGCACCATGTAGTCCGGCAGGTCGCGCTGGAGGTGGGCGCGCAGTGCGCTCGCGTCGAGGGGCCCGCGGGCACCACGTACGCCACCAGCCTCTGCACACCGGGGACGTCCTCGCGCAGTACGACGGTGGCGCCGGTGACCGCGGGGTGGGTGAGCAACGCCGTCTCGATCTCGCCGAGTTCGATACGGTAGCCGCGCAGCTTGACCTGGTTGTCGGCGCGGCCCACGAACTCCAGCCGTCCGTCCGGCAGCCACCGGGCGAGGTCGCCGGTGCGGTAGACGCGCCGTGGTGTGCCGTCCACGTCCACGACGGTGAACTTCTCGGCGGTCAGCTCGGGCCGGTCCAGGTAGCCGTCGGCCAGTCCGGGGCAGCCGATCCACATCTCACCCGGCACGCCCACCGGCACCGGCCGGCCGTGGCGGTCGACCACGAACACCTTCGCGTTGGCGACCGGCCGCCCGATCGGCACCCGGTCGACGGGACCGGTGATCCTGGCGGTCGTCGCCTCCTGCGCGGCCTCCGTGGGCCCGTATCCGTTGACGAGAGGCACCGCGCAGCGCCGGAACCACTGGCGGACCTGCTCCCGCTGGAGCGCCTCGCCGCCGAGCCGGACCAGCCGCAGCTCCGGGCCCAGCGCCTCCGGCCCGTCCAGGTCGGCGGCCAGCGCCCCGAACGCCGACGGGGTGAGCCACGCCACCGTGACCCGGTGCTCGCGCAGGGCCGCCGCCAGCCGGCCCGGGTCCCAGGCGTCGTCGCGCAGCACCAGGGCGGCGCCGGAGACGAGCGGAGCGAAGATCTGGCCCACCGACGAGTCGAACGCGACCGACGCGAACTGCAGGACCCGGTCCTCGGGCGTGAACCCCAGCTCACGGCACGTCTCCCGCATGCGGGCGCGCAGCGCGCCGTGGGTGATCCGCACCCCCTTGGGGCGGCCGGTGGAGCCACTGGTGTAGATCACGTAGGCCACGTCGTCCGGGCCGGCCTGCGTCACCGCCCCGGTGGACGCGGTGTGCGGGCGCTGCGGCCAGGACCCGTCGAGCAGCAGCGTCGGCGTGTGGGCGGGCAGGCGGCCGGTGTGCGCGGGCTGGGTGACGATCAGCGGGGTGCCGCTGTCCTCGACCATGTACGCGAGCCGGTCCGTGGGGTACGCCGGGTCGAGCGGCACGTACGCCGCCCCCGACTTGTGGATGCCGAGCAGGGCGCACACCATGTCCGTACCGCGGTCCAGGCAGACCGCGACCAGGGTGCCCGGCCCGGCGCCGCGCTCGCGCAGCCGGCCGGCTATCGACTCGGCCCGGTCGTCGAGCTGGCGGTAGGTCAGGTGATCGGTGCCGCATGTCACGGCCGGCGCGTCGGGGTGGCGGGCGGCGCGCTCCTCGATCAGGCGGGTCACGGTCACCGTGTCCGGGGCGTCGGTGTCGGCGCCGTTCCACTCGCCGAGGATCGTCCGGCGCTCGGCGGCGGTCAGCATCGGCAGCTCGGACAGCCGGGCGTCCGGGGTGGCGCAGGCGGCGGCCAGCAGCGTCTCGAAGTGCCCGGCGAGCCGTACCATCGTGGCCTCGTCGAACAGGTCGGTGGAGTACACGACGGTGCCGTCCAGAGCGCCGTCGGCGGCCTCGGTGGCGTAGAACGTGAAGTCGAACTTGGAGTCCTGGGCCGACACTTCGAGCTGCCGCACGCTCAGGCCCGGAAGGTCCCACGACCGGCTGTCGGGGGTGTTCTGGAGGACGAACATCGTCTGGAACAGCGGATTGCGCGACAGGTCGCGCTGCGGCGCCAGCTCCTCCACCAGGCGCTCGAAGGGCAGGTCCTGGTGGTCGTAGGCGCCGAGCGCGGTGTCCTTGACCCGGCCGAGCAGCTCGGTGAACGTGGGATCGCCCGACAGGTCGGTGCGCATGACCAGCGTGTTCACGAAGAAGCCGATCATGTTCTCGATCTCGGCCCGGTTGCGGCCCGCGATGGGCGTGCCGACCACGATGTCCTCCTGACCGCTGTAGCGCGACAGCACCGTCTGGAAGACCGCCAGCAACGTCATGAACAGGCTCGCTCCGGTCTCCTTGGAGAGCCTGCGGGCGCCGTCGGCGGTCTCCGCCGGCACGCGGAAGGTGAGCATGGCGCCGTTGCCGCTGCGCAGTGCGGGGCGGCGGCGGTCGGTGGGCAGCTCCAGCGGTTCGGTGCCCGCCAGCCGGCCGCGCCAGTACTCCAGTTGCTCCGCCAGCACCTCGCCGGTGAACCACTGGCGCTGCCAGACCGCGAAGTCCGCGTACTGAAGGGGCGGTTCGGACAGACCGGCGGCCCTGCCCGCGACCCGCGCGCCGTAGAGCTCGGTCAGCTCACGGGACAGCACTCCCGCCGACCAGCCGTCGAAAGCGATGTGGTGCACCGTCAGGGAGAGCAGGTGCTCCTCGTCGGCCAGCCGGATCAACAGCGCACGCACCACCGGTCCGGTGGCGAGGTCCATCGGGCGGAAGCCCTCGGTGTCCACGAGCGCGGTGGCCGCCTCCTCGCGCGCGTCCTGCCCGTCGACGGACCGCAGATCGTGCACGGCGAGCGGCAGCCGCCGGGGCGGGTCGACGACCTGGCCGGGGTTGCCGTCGATGTCGCTGACGAAGCGGGTGCGCAGCACCTCGTGCCGTGCCACCAGCTCCGACAGCGACGCGCGCAGTGCCGGGACGTCCAGCGGGCCGCGGATGCGCAGTCCCATGGGAATCAGGTATTCGGCCCGGCCGGGCTCCAACTGGTCGACGAACCACAGCCGGTGTTGCGCGAACGACAGCGGCAGCGGGCGGCCGTCCCGCGGTGCGCTCGGGATGACCGGGACCTCGTCCTGGTCCCCGGGCGCCACCAGGGCGCCCATGGCGTCGATGGCGTCCGCCGCGTCACCGGCGTCGAAGTCGGCGGACTCGAACAGCCGGCGGGCCCGCCGCAGGGCCTCCTCCGCGAGGAACGACGCCACCGCCCGCACCGTCAGCGGCTCCGGCAAGGTCTCCGCGCCGAATTCCGAACCGAATTCCTCCGCGATCCGGCGGGCCATTTCCGCTGCCTGCGGGCGGGTTCCGCCCAGCAGGAAGAATTCGTCCTCCGCCGTGGTCACCTCGGCGCCGAGCACCGCGTTCCACACGGTCGCGATACGGGCTTCCGCGGGGGAGAGAACGGCCTGCTCGGCCTCCCGGCCGGAGACCGCGGCCATCATCGGATTCGTCGTCATGTGTCCACCAGTTCCTCGTCATCGACCGTTCGCGAAAACCCCTCGGAAACTCAGCCGAATCCGATGCTCGCAGAGCGATCTTGACGAGATAACTGGTTACTTCTGCCCGCCGGACGTGGACACTTCTGACCGTCGGGACGTGGGCACTTCGCCCCTCGGAGGCGTGGACGCGGTGGGGATCCGCCGGCCGGTCGGGCGCCGTGACGCGGGATCGGCGCCGGGTGCGGTCCAACGCCCGCCGGCGCCGATCCCGTACCGCCGCCTACGCGGCCGCCGCCTTCACCGGGACGACAGCCGTACCGTCCGTGCCGTCGGTGCCGTGCGCGGTGCCGACGGGGCTCGCGTCGGACACCGTCCGTTTGCGCATGCCCGCCCACTCCCGGTTCAGGGCCGGCACCCCGATGGCGACGAGGTAGAGCCCGCCCACGATCCACAGCGCGCCAGAGGTGCCCGCCACCGTCACCAGTCCCGCGCCGAGCAGCCCGCCGAACGGGATGCCCGCCCACGTGACGGCCTGGGCCAGCGTCTTGACCCGCCCCAGCAGTGGAGTGGGGATCAGCTCGTACGTCAAGGCCCCCACGATCGGATTGACGAATCCCGATCCGAGGCCGCCCACCGCGAGCACCGCCAGCACCAGCCACAGCGGTGCCCCCGTGGCCATGGCCACGAAGCGCGGGACGCCGCCCAGGGTGAAGCCGATCAGGTAGACGGCACGCCGGGGCAGCCGTTCGGCCACCCCCGCGGCCACGAGCGCGGCGATGATCGACGTCGCGGCGAAGACGCTGACCACCAGCCCGATGGCCTCCGCGCCGTTGCCCGTCTCCTTCGCCCAGACCGGCAGCAGCACGGACATGAAGGCCTGGTCGAGCAGGTTGGTCGCGGCGAGCATGCACACGATGGAGCGCAGCAGTCTGGCGTCGCGCAGGAACACGGCGCCTTGCCGCAGCCGCGAGAGATAGCCCTCGGCCTCCTCGACCTGCGTCTCGTGCGGCTCGGGAACCGGGTCGCTGAGCGTGGTGGAGACGACCAGCGCCGACACGCCGAACAGACAGGCGGTGATCCACAGGGCGTAGAGGCTGCCGAAGGAGGCGACGACGACACCGGCGACGGCCGGTCCGATGGTCGTCGCGGTCCGTTCGACCGCCGCCGACAGCCCGGTCCCCCGTTCCAGCGGCACCCGGGCCGCGCGGGTGGCCGCCGGCACGAAGAGTCCCTTGGCCCCGTTGGCCGGGCCGTCCGCCGCGCCGACCACGGCCAGCAGCCCCAGCAGCAGGCCGAAGGACAGGTGCCCGGTGAGGTAGAGCAGCGGGGCGGTGGCCGTCGCGAGGGTGGAGGCGAGGTCGCCGGCCACGCTGATGCGCTTGGGGCCGATCCGGTCGATGATCGGCCCCGCGAGTGCCTGGGCCAACACGTAGGGCACGATCTGGCAGAAGGCGACCAGACCGGTCTTGCCGACGCTGCCGGTCGTCGTCAGGACGAACCACGGCAGGGCGATCGAGAGCACCCGGTTGGCCGACAGGGCCGCCGCGTTGGCCGACAGCATGCCGACCAGTCCGCGCAGGACCCGGGTCCCGTCGGCGGGGGCGTCCGGGGAGGGCGTACGTGTGCCACTGTCCGCCGCCTGCTGGGCGGCCGCGTGCCGAGAGGTCATCTTTCTCACTCCGAGTCGGTGGGGTGGGAGACGTGCCGGTCCGCACTGGTGGGAAACAACTGGAACTGGAAGGCGACCCGCGCCGCGCCCTCGGGGAGCGGCGAACCCCCGGTTTCCGGCGCAGAGTTGCGCCGTCGGAGCAGTTGGTGGATCTCCGCCGACAGCTCCTCGGCCTCGGCGGGTGTGAGCGTGAGCACGTAGTCGCCGAACTCCTGGGCGTCGCGCCATTCGGGGGCAGCGCGGCCGTCGCGTCGATGGCGGTGGCCATCGCGTCGGACCAGACCCGGCCGAGCGCCTGCAAGTAGGCGACGCCCAGACCGTCGTCGTCCGCCAGTACCGAGTCGTCCGTCACGACCGTGTTGACGTGCGCCGCCTGCCACCAGCGTTCCCGGCGGCCACCCCGGGACGGCGCCTCGACGATGAAGCCGTACTCGGCGAGCTGGCGCAGGTGGTAGCTGGTCGCGCCGGTGTTCAGGTCCAGGCGCCGGGCGAGCGTGGTGGCCGTGGCCGGCCCCTCCGTCCGCAGGACCGTCAGGATGCGGACCCGCAGCGGGTGTGCGACGCCCCGCAGGTTGCGCGCGGTCAGTTGCACCTGCGGGGCTGCTCGGGAAGTTCCATGCATCTCAAGGTAGTTGACACAGACTTCTGTGCACAGACTTCTGTGCACAGAAGTCTGTGCGGTCGCCGAGGTGACTGGTTCTCGGCGGCATGTGGCCTGATCTCCGCTACGTCCGGGACCCCGGACATGGGGCCGAACGGGTTCGCACGGCACGGTCCTTCACGTCGTGGTCCATCGGCCGCCGGATCGGTGCGCGGTGGAGACGACCGCGGTGTTCGCTCCGACGACGACGGCGACGGCGCACCAGGCGGGGACGTCGAGGTGCTGTCCCAGTACGGCCATGCCGACCAGGGCCGCGACGACTGGGTTGACGCTCATGAACACACCGAAGAAGTGCGCCGGGACGCGGCGCAGGGCCAGCAGGTCGGCGAGGAACGGCACCGCCGAGGAGAGCACCCCGGCCACAAGCGCGCGGCCCAGGGCCGTCGGTGTCGGCCGGTGGTGCCACAACACCCAGGCGCCGACCGGCAGATAGAGGGCGCCGGAGACCGCCGCCACGGTGGCCGGCCCCTCGAGGCCGGGCAGCCGGGCGCCGACGGTCCGGTTGAGCAGGATGTAGCAGCCCCAGCACGCCCTTGGCCGAGGGCCGAGACGCCGCGGTGAGCCGGCCCCGACCGGCGTCGCCCTTCCGCCCGGAAGTCCGGCGGAAGGGCGGCGCCGGGACAGGTGACACCCGATGGCGCGCCCGCGGCACCCGGAGCGCGGCCGCGCTCTACAGCGGAGTGGGCTTGATCATGGCGAACGGGGCGCCCTGCGGATCGGCGACCACCGTCATACGGCCGGCCATCATGTCGAACGGCGGCACCAGCACCGTGCCGTTGCGCTTGACCAGCGCGTCCACGGTGGAGTCGACGTCGTCGACCGCGAAGTAGGTCAGCCAGTGCGCCGGGGTGCCGGGCGGGTCGTTGGCGAGGAGGGTGGCGCCCCCGACCGTACGCCCGCCGATCCGCAGCTCCCAGTAGGAGTCCGCGCCCTCCATCGGCTCGATCTCGATGCCGAACGCCTCGCCGTAGAAGGCGGTGGCCCCGAGCACGTCGCTGGTGTGCAGCTCGTTCCAGGTCAGCGCGCCGGCCTCGTTGACCACCCGGGCGCCGTGGAACTCACCGGGCTGCCAGACCCCGAACACCGCGCCCTGGGGTCGGCGGCCACCAGCATCCGGCCGAGCGTGCCGACGTCCATCACCGGGACGAGCAGGGTGCCGCCCGCGGCGACGATGGCGTCCTGGGTCGCCGGCGCGTCGGTGCTGGCCAGGTAGCTGGTCCAGACGGTAGGCGGCTCCGGGGCTCCCTCGGGCCCATCGCCGGCCCGATCCCGGCCACCGCCTTGCCGTTCAGCTCGCAGACCGCGTAACCGCCGAACTCGGCCGGACCTCGCTGGCCCTGCCAGCCGAGTAGGTCACGGTAGAAGTCCAGCGCGGCCTGCTGATCCTTCGCCATCAGGTCGACCCAGCACGGTGTGCCGGTCGGATACGGAGTGGTGACTTCCACCATCTTTCACCCTTTCTCGCACAGTGTGTCCGCCAGCCTTCCGCCGGAGCCGGTGTTCCGCCCGCCCGACACGCCGTCGCCCGTCGCCTGCTCCTGCCGCAGCGCCCCTCCTCCGCACGATCCGCACGGCGGACGGCGATCGACGCCGCCACCGACGCCGCGCGGGCCGCGCTGAGCGCCGCCGAGAAGGAGAACCAGCGCGTCACCGTCGCCGTCGTGGACCGCAACGGCAGCACCGTCGTCACCCTGCGGGGCGACGGCGCCGGTCCGCAGTCCTACGACTCCGCGATCAGGAAGGCGTACACCGCCGTCTCGCGTAACGTCCCGACCTCCGAACCGGCCGAGCGCCTCGCACAGGCCCCGAACCGCAAGGACATACCCGGCACCCTCTTCCTGGCCGGTGGTGCCCCCGTGGCCGCCGCCGGCTCCCCGATCGCGGGCATCGGCGTAGCGGGCGCCCCTTCCGGCGGCCTGGACGAGAAGTTCGCGCGCGCCGGCGTCGCCGCGATCGCCCAGGAGCACTGACCCGCCGCTCGCCGGCCCCGGCCGGGCATCGCCCCGGCGAGTCGCACCGGGACGGGCTCGGGGAGTCCGTGTCGCGCGGGCTCCCCGAGTCCTCGCGTCCTGGGTCTTCGGACCCGGTTTCCGGACCGGGCGGACTAGGCGGCCTTCTGTGAGGCGGCCGCCCCGGGATGAAGGTCGTCGAGGGTGAGCTGGTGCGCCGGCGGATCCGGCAGGATGATGTGGCGACCCACGTGCAGGTCGATGCCGACGTGGAGGAGTTCGCCCGGTTCCAGGAGGCGCCAGTCGGGGTGGTCGTCCATCCGCTCGCTGGCGACGATGACGGCGGGATGCTCGGCGAGGGCGGCCGAGTGGACGCGCATACGCCCGTGACTGCCGCTGTGATCGAGATGCCGGTCGCCGTGCCGGCCACCCGCCGGACGCTGAAGGACATACAGCGCGTGGGTGTCCGGGTAGCGCAGCGCCCACAGCTCCTGGGGCGTGATGAGGATCAGGTTCATGGCGAAGACGGGCAGGTTCGCGGCGATCCACCGGGCGGCCTGCCGGATGCCCTCGGTGACGTCACCGCCGCTGCGCCGGGTCTCCCGGGTGATCAGGGCGAAGAAGCGCTCGGAGTCGGTGTCGCCGCCGACCAGCGACCGGTCCTCGCCCAGGTGGTCGTCGAGCGCGTCGAGGCCCTCGATCACGCCGTTGTGCGCGAAGAGCCGCCCGTCCTGCTCGAAGGGGTGGGTGTTGCGGACGTCGAGGCTGCCGGTCGAGGCGTACCGCACATGGGCGATGAAGGTCGCGGACTCGTCCCGCCGGGCCTCCTCGGCGAAGGCACGGTCGCGGTACGCGGCGATGGGGGCCTTGTCGACGCGCGGGGTGCCGTCGGAGGAGAAACGGCCGAGACCGGTGCCGTCGGGGTCGCGGTGACTCTGCCGACTGAGGCTGTCGGGGGCGTCCAGCAGCCAGAACGTGGCGTGCGTACGGAGTGGAGCGCTGCTGAGGCCGAAGAGGCGGCACATGGTTTCCTCCGTAACGGCCCGCTTCCGACGGGCTGCCGACCGGGTTTCCCCGCACTGACGCGCCATGCGCCCGAAGAACCCCGGCCCGCTCTGGCCGGCGCTCGTCCCCTCAGCATCGGGCACGGTGTGAGCGTCGGCGAGCGGGCCCGCGGGGCACGTGCGGAGGGGAGCCCGTGGCGGGCGTGTGGGCGGGCGGCGAGCATCCCCGCGGCCGGGCGCAAGGGGATCACCCGGTGGCCCTTTCGTCCGGGTCGACCGCCTGGTACGGGTGCGTGCCGATCAGCGTCTGTCGGCTCCGGCCCGGGTACGTCCCCGTTGCTTGCGGTATCCGTCCAGGACGTCCTGGCGGAGCAGGAAGCCGAAGCCGGCGGACTCCAGCCGCAGCCCCAGCTGAGCCTCTTCCTCACCGAGGTCGGCCGCCGTGCTCGCCAGGTGCCAGTCGTTGGCGGCGAGCCTGCTGAGGAGGTGACCGCGACGAACCTGGTTCTCGGACAGCCGGAACGTCTTGAGGTAGGCGATCCTGCCGCTGTCGTCGGTGATGGCCTCACCGATGTGGTTCTCCTGCTTGGGACGGAACGTCGGCAGGAAGCGGGAGAGCGTGAAGCGCCCCATCCGGTGGACCGACTGCCAGGTGTACGCCTGTGACAGCAGGCCGGTGGCCATGCTCGTGTCGTGGAAACGTGTCCAGTCGCGCTCCTGCTCGGCAACCGCCGTGCGCAGGTGGGTCAGGGAGCGGATCCCCGCATCGGGTATGCGGGCCCGGAAGTCCGGCACCGGGGGCATCAACGTGGCGTAGTGGTGGATCAGTTCGCCGTAGAGGTCCCGCAGGAGCGTCGGGTGGAGTGCGCGGTAGTCATCGGGATGCGGGACGACGAACGCGGCGGCGAGCGCGTCGGCGACGTAGACCATGACGCCGCACTGGTGGGGATGGATCTCGAAGACGCGCAGTGCGTCGGCGAGCCCGTGCACTTCCGTGCCCGCGTAGGCTTCCTCGACGCGGGGGAGAGTCCCCGGCGGATGGCCCGCTGCGACCACTCCTCCCAGGCGACGGTGGGTCCGCCGAAGTGCAGTGCCAGGTAGCCCTCCAGTGCCAGGTGCATGGGCAGGAACCGCAACCGGTCCTTGGCCTGGCGGCGGGCCATTCTGCGGTGGAGGCGCAGACCCATGGTGGCGGCGGGAGCCGAGGCGCCGTCGGCGGAGAGCTGGGTGCCGTAGGCGGCCGCCGGCGACCCGTCGGCGGTCCATGTGGCGACGAATCCGTGCGGGATGTAGGAGATGTAAGCGTGGCGCGGGCCGACCTCGACCAGTCCCGCGCCGTCCCCGTAGAGCTGCGGGCTCAGACGGAGGTCCTCGACGGGTTCGTCGCGCACGAGCGGCACCAGCCGGACGGCGTTCCAGACCTGGGAGGGGCGGGTGGCCAGGCCGGTCAGGTCCAGTCGGGTCATCGCGCCGGCTCCCGGTGGTCTCCGCCCGTCAGACGGGCCGCACGGGTGTCGAGGTAGGTGATCAGTTCGGCCAGGCCCGTCCGGCCCTCCGCGAACTGGGCGAGCTCCACGAGGGCGGGAAGGTCCTCGGCGTCACGGATGCCCGCGGTGGGCACCGTCGGGGACAGCCGGCGCACATCGAAGTCGGCCGCGTCGTAGACGGGATTGAGGTGCACGACGCTGGTGCGCCGTTCGGGGTCGAGGCGGGTCCGCCAGATGCGCAGCACCTCCGCGGCCAGGCCGGGAGGCGCGTTGTCCCATCCGTCGGAGACGATCACCAGCCGGGAAGGGGCGGTGTCCAGCGCGTCGAGGATCCGTCGGCCGACCGGCGTCGGCCCGTGCGGAAACGCCAGCAGAGCGTCGGTCCGGCCGGAGGTCCACAGCCCCGTGTAGTCAGCCGCAAGGGCCGCGAGCAGGTGGTGGCAGGCCAGAGCCACGGCCAGCGGCCGCCGGCGCTTGTGCACCGATCCGAACGCGGAATAGCTGTCGTCCAGGACCGCGCTGACCTTGCCCCAGCTCCCCCGGTGGACGCCGGCCACCCGGTCGGCGGCCGCTTCCAGGGCCTCGGTCAACTCGGCACGCCGGCGTCTGCGGTCGTCGACCGGCAGCGAAAGCACGTAGGTCGCCAACCGGGTCAGCGGCATCCCCGCCAAATCCGCCTGCTCCGGTGTTGCCCCTCGGGCCTGCGCGGACTCGCGCAGCCGCAAGCTCTCCAGGCGGGTCATCCGTGGCGCGATGCGTTCGAGGAAGACGTTCCGGGGAATGCCGTGCTTGGCGGCGAAGCCCTCGGCGACCGTGTAGGGGAGCTCGTACACCGCGGCCTGCTCGAAGTGCGCGCGACGCCATGCCTCCAGGACGGGTGTCGCGTAGTGCGGTCGGGCAAGCGGCGTGAACACGAACGTCCCCAGTTCCTCGGTGGCTGGGGCCAGGTGTGCGTGCCGGAGGGCTCGCTTGAGGCCGCCGCGGTACTTCACGGCGTCGAACGCCGGGTCCTTGCGGGTGGACAGCCAGTCACGCATGATCGCGCGGCTGCGCCGGTTGTTGACCCTGGCCCTGCCGAGAGCGTCGAACAGTCCGTACACGCGCTGCGGCGGCAGGGTCGCGAGCCGGGCCGCGATCAGACGGCCCTCGTTGCGCCGCTGATCGGCGGTGGCCTCACCGCTGCTCTCCAGCAGCCGTCGGATGACGAGGACCGCATTGTGGTCGTTGATGTCGAGCGCGAGAACTCCGGCGTACAGGTCACGGTAGTTCCCCAGCATGTACGCGTGCAGGAAGTCCAGGGACAGCCGCTGCTCGCCCCCGTCGCTGTGGAACTCACGCTGGCCCGTGGAGGTGATGGCGGCGTTGACGAACAGCAGCACGTCGTCAGCCGCGACGAGGTCCGCGTACGACTCCATCCAGGCCTTCCCCATGAGTACGGACGCCGGCCGGGGAATGGGGGCGCGAGCTGCGAATCATTGCTTCATAGGCAGGTTCCGGAAGTCGCACCGGAGTCCCGCGGCCGGCCACTGGACCGTAACAGAGCAGGCCACAGCCCCTCCACCGACTTACTTCGCCCGCAGGCACGGGGCGATGCCGGGACGCCGACGGCCTGGTCGAGAATGGGTCCGTGGCAGACGAGGCGAACGAGATCACGCTGAGCAGGCAGGACCTCCGTGAGGTCACCGCGTTCGCCGCGGCGTGCGCGGACGTCGTGCTCGAGGTCTTCGAGGCCGATCAGCCCGACGACTCACGGCCCCGGGACGCCATCGGCGCGGCCTGGGAGTTCGCTCGGGGCGGCGAGCGGGGGAAGTCCCTGCGTGACACGGCCTGGGCGGCCCTGAAGGCAGCCAAGAGCGCGGACACCGAGGCCGGGCGCGAGGCGGCCCGGGCCGCCATGTCCGCGGCAGGCGCCGCCTACCTGCATCCGCTGGCCAGGGCGACCCAGGTCAAGCACATTCTCGGAGCGGGCGCGCACGCGGCCAGGGCGGCGGAACTCGTCGCCGGCCAGGATCCGCACACCGGCGCCGAACACGTCCGGCGAGCGGTGCGTCGTGCGACACCGGTCGTCGTGGAGGTACTCCGGCGTTTCCCACCGGCCCCGGTGGCGGTGGCCGGGTCGGAGAACTGACGCGCATGCTGGACGCCGCCCTTCGTTCGGTCACCCCACCGTCTCGATCTCCCAGATGAGGAGCGCCAGTTGAGCATCGTCCTGATGTCCGACCCCCGTGTCGCCGCCGTCCCCGTCCAGGACTGCGGGGAGGAACTCGTCGACACCCGCGCGTCCGGTCTGTTCCTCGTCGACGAGCGCAGGTACGACCCGGACGGCCACTTCGCGCACCTGCGCCGAGGAGTGGTCGACCGCCTGCAACTCGCCCAGCGACTCCTCCCGTCGGGATTCCGCCTCCTGATCGTGGAGGGCTATCGCCCGCTCTCCCTCCAGCGCGCCTACTTCGAGGAGTACGCCGCGTCCCTCCGGAACGCCCACCCCGACTGGCCCGACAGCCGGATCCACGAGGCGGCGAGCCGCTACGTCTCCCCGCCGCGGATCGCACCGCACAGCGCCGGAGCCGCCGTCGACCTCACTCTCGCCGACCACGACGGCAACGAGGTGGACATGGGAACGCGTATGAACGCCTCTCCGGAGGAGAGCGACGGCGCCTGCTACACCCACGCGGCCGCGGTCGGTCCGTCCGCCCGGGCGCATCGCGAAACCCTCTGCCGCGCCATGTCGGCGGCAGGGTTCGTCAACTATCCGACCGAATGGTGGCACTTCAGCTACGGAGACCGGTACTGGGCGTTCGACACCGACCGCGCGGCGGCCCTACGGCCCACGATCGCACCCGGCCTGAGCGGCCCGATCAGTCCGGAGTTCTTCACCATCGTGCCCACGAGCGGCACGGGAGAGCTGGCGGGGATCACCGGCGCCGGAGGAATGGCCGTCCACGCCGACGGCACGCATCGGATCTGGTTCGACTACGAGCTGTGAGCGGCGGGCGTCGACACACGCGGCTCGGAGCCGAGCCCAGCGTGGAAGCCACCTCCCACAGCCGCCCGCGGCCGCAGAGGATCCGTCACGGCACCGGGCGTCGGCCGGAGAGTGGCCCGCCACCCCCGGCCGACGCCCGGCAGCCCGCGACGTCCTGGTCAGTTCCCTTCCGGCTCCCCGCTGCTGCGCACGATCTCCTTCACCTTGGCCAGCGCGAACCCCAGCCCTGCTCGACGGTCGGCTTGGCCGGGACGGCGATCTCGTCGGGGTTGGTGAGGACGTCGAGCAGCACCGGTCCCGGATCCTGGAAGGCGCGTCGCACGGCGCCCTCCACGTCGGCGGGATCCGTCACGCGGATGCCGGTGATGCCCATGGCCTCGGCCACGGCGGCGAAGTCGGGGTTGTCGAGGACGGTGCCGAACTCGGGCAGGCCCGCCTGCTCCTGTTCGAGCTTCACCATGCCCAGCCGGCGGTTGTCGAAGACAACGAGCTTGACGGGCAGCCGGTACGTCTTCAGGGTCATGAGATCGCCGAGGAGCATGCTCAGTCCGCCGTCGCCGCAGAACGCGACGACCTGCCGCTCGCGGTCGAGGCCCTGCGCGCCCAGGGCCTGGGGCATGGCGTTGGCCATCGAGCCCAGATTGTAGGAGCCGATGAGCCGCCGCTCCCCGCGCATCTCGACGAAGCGCGAAAGCCATACCGTGGCCATGCCGGTGTCGGAGGTGAAGACGGCGTCGTCCGCCGCCGCACGGTCGACGGCGGCGGCCAGGACCTCCGGGCGGATGTCATGGGCGCGGTTGTCCAGAGCGGAGCGGATGCGGCCCACGACACCCTTGTCGTGGGAGGGGTCGGCGAGCCGGGCCTGACCGGTGCGCCACTGGTCGAAGCGTTCACGCGCATTCTCCAGGTGCGAGCGGTCGCGTGCGCCGTCGGATCCGCCGGGCGCGGCGGTGAGGTGGTCCAGCAGGTCGCGCACGGTTGCGCCGGTGTCCCCCACCAGCCCGACGTCGACCGGCACGCGGCGTCCGATGTGGGTGGCCTCTGTGTCCACCTGGATCACGGTCCGGCCCTCCGGATACCAGTCCCGGTAGGGGAAGTCCGTGCCGAGCAGCAGGAGGGTGTCCGCGTCGTCGAGAGCCGACGCCGCGGCGGGGTTGCCGATCAGGCCCGTCTGGCCGACCTGGAAGGGATTGCCGTCGCCCTCGAAACCGGCCTTGGCCTTCAGAGTGAGCACCATCGGCGCGGCCAGGCGGTCGGCGAGGGTGAGGACGTCCTGACGGGCGGCGCGGGCTCCTTCGCCGACGAGCAGGGTGACACGCTCGGAGCGGTCGAGGAGTTCCGCGGCGCGGCGCACGGCCGACTCGTCCGGCCGGCTCACCGGGGCGTTCAGGGAGAAGCGGGCGGGCCGGTCGGCGGTGAGTTCGCGCTCGCCCAGGTCGCCCGGCACGGTGAGGACGGCGACACCCTTGCGGCCCAGCGCGTGACGCACCGCGGTCTCCAGCATCTGCGGCAACTGGTCGGGCGAGGTGACAGTCGCACGGAAGACGGCGACGTCGCTGAAGAGGGCGTCGTTGTCGACCTCCTGGAAGTAGTCGCTGCCGAGCTCGGCGAGCGGCACCTGGCCGGCGATGGCCAGGACCGGGGCGTGGCTCTTGGCTGCGTCGTACAGCCCGTTGAGGAGGTGGACGGAGCCGGGGCCGACGGTGCCCATGCACACGCCGAGGGTTTCGCCGAGCTGGGACTGGGCGCTCGCGGCGAAGGCGGCCGCCTCCTCGTGCCGGCAGCCCACCCACTCCAGGCCGTCGGTGGTGCGGATGGCGTCCGTCAGCGGGTTGAGGGCGTCTCCCACGACGCCGAACACCTGGCGCACGCCGAGTTCGCTCAGCGCGTCCACGATGACTTGGGCAACGGTACGGGGCATGTGAGTCCTCCAGGTCACACAGTGAATCGATCGGGGTCGGCGGCCTTCCAGTCGGCCGCCCAGGAAGCCGGCGGCCCGGCGAGCAACTGCCCGGGCTCGAGCCACTCGTACAGCTCCTCGTAGGAACGTTCGGTGAGGGGGTCGACGCGTCGGCGGAGCATGTGCGGGCGCAGCTCAGCGGGGTCGGTGACGCCCATGGACGCCATGATCTGCAGCGCACTGGCCACGGTCGCCTCCTGGAAGCGCTGGACGCGCTGCGTCTTGTCACGGACGTCGAGGGCGCGGGCTCGGCGGGGGTCCTGGGTCGTGACGCCGGTGGGGCAGGTGTTGGTATGACACCGCTGCGCCTGGATGCAGCCGACGGCGAACATCATCGCCCGCGCGGCGTTGGCGTAGTCGGCGCCCTGGACCATGCGCTTGACGAGGTCGGTGCCCGTGGCGATCTTGCCGCTGACACCGATCCTGATCCGGTCGCGCAGTCCCGCCCCACGAGGGCGTTGTGCACCGTGAGCAGGCCCTCGGTGAGCGGGGTGCCCACATGGTCGGCGAACTCCAGCGGGGCGGCTCCGGTCCCGCCCTCGGCGCCGTCCACCACGATGAAGTCGGGCGTCGTGCCCTCGTCCAGCATGGCCTTGCACACGGCCAGGAACTGCCGGCGTGAGCCCACGCACAGCTTGAACCCGGCGGGCTTGCCACCGGACAACTCGCGCATGCGGGCGACGAAGCGAACGAGTTCCCGCGGGGTGGAGTACACCCGGTGGTACGGCGGGGAGATGACCGTACGTCCCTCGGGCACGCCCCGGACCCGGGCTATCTCGGCGTTCACCTTGGCTCCGGGCAGCACGCCTCCGATGCCGGGCTTGGCACCCTGCGACAGTTTCAGTGACACACATCTCACGTGGTCGTGCGCGGCCTTGTCGGCGAACTCGGCCGCGTCGAAGTCGCCGTCCCGGGTCCGGCAGCCGAAGTACCCGGTGCCGATCTCCCACACCAGGTCGCCCCCGGGACGCAGGTGGTACTCCGACAGCCCGCCCTCGCCGGTGTCCTGGGCGAAGTTCCCCGCCGCGGCACCGCCGTTCAGGGCCAGGACGGCGTTGGCCGACAGCGAGCCGAAGCTCATCGCCGACACGTTCAGCAGTGCCATGTCGTACGGCCGTGCGCAGTCCGGGCCGCCGACCCGTACGCGCGGCGGTGTCCTCGGCACCGGGCACGGCGCCATCGACGGAACCAGGAACTCGTGACCGGGCTGGTACACGTCCCGTTCGGTGCCGAACGGTTCCTCCGCGTCGGTGCCCTTCGCGCGCTCGTAGACGATGCTGCGCACGTCCCGGTCGAACGGACGCCCGTCGAAGTTGCGCTCGATGAAGTACTGCTGCAGCTCCGGGCGGATGCGCTCCAGGAGGAAGCGGGCATGGCCGAGGACGGGATAGTTGCGCAGCACCGAGTGACGGCGTTGCACCAGATCCGACACGGCGAGCAGGCCCAGCAGGACCAGGGGCACGGCGGCGAGCGACCACCAGGCGGAGACCCAGACCGTCGCCAGGGACGCGAGTACTCCTGCGACGAGGGTCAGGACGACGATTGCGATGCGTATCACCACCTGCTCATTGCCGTGTGATCGCTCCCCAGTCCCACGGCTGCGTCAAGAACCCGCCAAACACGGCGAGCGGCCGTGCCGCGGTCGACCGGCGGAAGCAGAGGGGGCGCGGGACGAGTGAGCACCGACGGACCCGGTCCTACCGCCAGTCGCGTGCGGTCGCGGAGTCGGCGGCCATCAATGCGGACGGTGGGGTATGCGTCAGTGACCCCAGCCGTTCGTAAGAAAGTGATGCCCTGCCATGGCCGAGACACGGGACGTCGTCGAGCTCATCCTTCAGGACCACCGGCGTATGGAGGACCTGTTCCGCCTGATGCGCAGCGTCGAAGCGGACCGCGCCGCCGCGCTCCGTGAGTTCGCGGAGCTGTTGATCGCCCACGCGCTGGCCGAGGAGGCCAAGGTCTATCCGGCCCTGAAGAGGTACAAGAACATCGACGACGAGGAGGTCGAGCACGGCGAGCACGAGCACGACGAGGGCAACAAGGCTCTCCTGGACCTCCTTGAGGTGGAGGAGGTCGGCTCCGAGGAGTGGGACTCCAAGCTGGAGGGGCTGGTGGAGGCGGTCGCCCACCACGCCGACGAGGAGGAGCGCACGATCCTCAACGGCGCCCGCGAGAACGTGGCGATGGAGCGGCGGGAGGAGCTGGGAGCGGCGTTCCTGGAGGAGCGGGAGCGTCAGCTGAAGGCCGATTGCGGCTCGGTCGACAACGTGCGGCGCATCGTCAACTCCTGACCGGGGCCCGTGGACGCGGGAGCCGCTGTCGTACACGGCTGCCCGCGGTGGGAGGGGGTCCGCCGACCGTGCGTGACCGCTGCTCGCGGTCTCACCAGGTGGGAATGAACCCGCCGTCGATGATCATGTCGCTGCCGGTGATGTTGCGGGCCTGGTCACCGGCGAGGAACAGCACCAGGTCGGCGACTTCCGCCGGTGTGGAGAAGCGGCCGGTGATGGTCGAGCCGGCCGCTTGGGCGACCACGTCGTCCGGGGTGATGCCGGCGGCCGCGGAGACCGTGGCCGCGACCCCGTCCTGAGCCAGCCACAAGTCGGTCTGCACCGGTCCGGGGCTGACCGTGTTGACGCGGATGCCCTTGGAGCCGACCTCCTTCGACAGCGCCTTGGATAAGGCGACGACAGCGGCCTTGCTGGCGCTGTAGTCGATCACCAGGGGGTCGGGCAGGGTGGCGTTGACGGAGGCGACCGCGATGATCGAGCCTTGCCCGGCCCGAAGCATGAGCGGCAGGGCCGCTCGGGTGACCCGTACGGTGCTGAGCAGGTTCAGATTCAGGATGTGCTGCCAGTCGGCGTCGGTCACCGACAGGAAGCCGCTGGTCCGGGCAGGCGCGGCGCCCACGTTGTTGACCAGGATGTCGACGCGTCCCCCGGCCCCGTCGATGAGCCGCTCCGCGTCCTGAGGATCGCCGAGGTCGACGGGAACCCAGGTGACCGCGCCGTCCTCAACGAGTGCTTCCAGCTCGGGCGTGGCGGTCCGGGATCCGGCGACCACCTTCGCCCCGGCCTTCACCAGCGCCTCGACGACGGCCAGTCCGATGCCTTTGCTGGCACCGCTCACCACGGCGGTGCGGCCGTGCAGGGGGCTGTTCATTGGCGCTCCTGGTTCTCGGGGTGCCGACATGCACCGGTGTCCGGTATCGCGTCCGACGGGTTCGCTCCCCTCAGCTTCGGCCGACCACGACGAACCGCGCATCAGCTGGTCGACCACGGACCCCGGCGGGACGGGCCGTTCGCGCGGGCGCGCGCCGGGTCCTCACCCGTATGGACCTCCTTCGGCCAAATCGGTGAGGGCGGCGCACGGTGACCTCCACCCGCATCGAGGCGGCTGACCGCCCAGGCCCGGGGCGATGAGCCACGGCTCCGGAGGGGCCATGGGCATGTCTTTACCTGATCAAGGTTGGCCTGAAAGTTTTCACGGGACAACAGTTGAGCATTGGACTGCTGAAGATCGGGCAGGCGTACACCCGGACAACTCGCGTGTTTTATTGGGGGATTGATGCGCGGATTCGGCGCGCGAAGACGTACCAGGGTTCCCGAGCCGGACAGCGGCGACGCCCGTCCGGTGAGTCGACCGCCCGACGGGCCGCCGGCCTTCGAACTGTCCCTGCCGGAGTGCCGGGCCCTCGTCCGCGTCATCGAACACGCCCAGGCCTGCCTCGTCCGGCACAGCGGCAGTGACGACGAGACCATCCGCAACGCCAGCGGCGCCGAGCTGGCGTCCCTGCTCCGCCGGCGAGCGGCCGCCGCGGACGGCCACGGAGCCGCCGGTGTTCCGATGCTGGCCCGCGAGATCCGGCACCTTGAGGCGGCGGTCGTGAACCTGGAGTCCTACGGCGGACACGAAACCGTGCTCTGCGAGGGCTACGCCCTGCTCGATCGGTGCGAATCCCTCAGGGAGGGCGCCGGCACCGCGCGCACGGGCGAAGGGGTGATCACCCTCGGCTCACCCACGCCCCCGGCGGCCACTCCTTGATCGTTCACCGTCGGTGTGCCGCCGCTCCGGGCTGGGCGATCCGGCAAGAGCGATCAACCGATTAGCACATTAGCGGGCTCGCCGATCAATCTTGATCGTTCTTGAGCAAGCTTCTCCCCCGGTGGGTCACTACGCATACGTTGCGTCCACGGGCGGGCCCGGAAACGGAGCCCGCCGCCGCCGATATCCAAGGGGAGGGCGCCGATGGCGACCGTGGAAGTGGCATTGAAGGAAATGGTGACCGGGATCGAAGGCGCGCTGGGGGCGGCTGTCGTCGACTACACCAGCGGCATGGCCCTCGGCACCCTAGGCGGGGGCAAGGACCTGGACCTGACGGTCGCCGCGGCCGGGAACACGGACGTGATCCGTGCCAAGGTGCGCACCATGGAACTCCTCGGGCTGCGGAGTCAGATCGAGGACATCCTGATCACGCTCGGAGGGCAGTACCACCTCATGCGCCTGGTGACCGGCCGGGAGGGGAACGGCCTGTTCCTCTACCTCGTGATCGATCGCGACCGCTCGAACCTGGCCATGGCACGCCATCAGCTCAAGCGGATCGAAGGGCAACTCGAGGTCTAGATCCTCCTCGCGGCCGGGCCGACGCATGCCCATGAGTTGAAGAATTCTTCAAGCCATCACATGGAGAGGCCGACAATTCGTGAACGGCGGCCGTCCGGAGCGAGAAAGATGAACAGGCAGGACTCATGGCGCGGCCGTGTCCTCGGGTGCGGGCCGCGCCATGAGAGGCCCTAGACAGGCGGGAAGAACGCTATGCAGGTTCCTCTTTACCAAGCCAAAGCAGAGTTCTTCCGTATGCTCGGGCATCCCACCCGCATCAGGGTCCTCGAACTGCTGCAGCACGGCCCGGTCCCCGTACGGGACTTGCTCGCCGACATCGAGATCGAGCCCTCCAGCCTCTCCCAGCAGCTGGCCATCCTGCGCCGGGCCGGCATCGTCGTATCCACACGAGAGGGCTCCACCGTCACGTACGCGCTGGCCGGCGGCGACGTCGCCGAACTCCTGCGTGCGGCTCGCCGCATCCTCACCGAGCTTCTCGCCGGGCGGAACCAGCTCCTGGCCGAACTTCAGCAGACCGACGCCGCCTCGTCGACCCGCTGAACTCCGGTCGGCGCCCGCCGCGACCGAGGCACCGGACACCGCTGTCGCCCGTGGCCGGGCCCTGCCCCGCGATGTCCGGTGCGGAGCCGTGGACCGGCTCGGACACGGGAGGTCAGTGGCATACGAACGACTTGTTCGCCGTACTGGTGCTCAGTGCGCACGTCTGGCCTCTGACAACTCCGGCCGGGTCGTGGAAGGTGAGGTTCCAAGTTCCGCCGCTGTCGGCCAGTTCCGCGTAGCCGAAGACGCCCTGGCCTCCTGGAGTCTGCTCCTGCGTGATCGACTGGTGGACGGCCTGCGGCGGTGTGCCGATCGTCTTCCCCACGACCTTGGTGTCGTCCGGACCGTTGTCCAGCGGCCCGCCCGAGGAGCCCACGGTCAGCTGAGGCGGACGACGGGTGTCGAAGTCGAGCATCTGGTAGAGGTGGATGTGGCCCGAGAGCACCAGTCGTACGTTGTCGGCCAGCCGGTGCAGCCCGGTGCGGGCGACGGCCGCGTCGAGTACGTGGGTCACCCATTCCACGTTCTGCGGCAGGGTACCGGCCGACTTCACCATCCACAGCGGCTTGTGCGTGAGCAGGAAGTAGTCGTTGCCGGGATGTTGCTGCGCCGCTTGGTTCACGGCGTCGAACTGCCTGGCGAAGATACCGGCCTGCACGGTGCTTCCCGTGTCGCTCGGGTCGGCGAAGGAGGAATCCACCGAGACCAGGTTCAGGGTGCCGGCTCTGATCGGTGTGGTGGGGGTGTACACGCTGCACGAGCCGTTGGCGCGCAGGTCGTCGGCGAGGTACCGGAACCAGGCACCCCCCGCGCCCCCCTGCTGTGCCGCGTTGCAGTCCTCGTGGTTGCCGCGGGTCAGCGCGACGGGCGCCGAGGCCAGCAGCGGCTCGGCGGGCCGGAAGAAGTCGGCGACCACGCAGTCCCAGCCGGCCCGGTCGGCGGTCGTGGTGCAGCCGGGGTTGGCCGCCTTGTCGTTCGCCCTCGCCGGGTCGTCCCGGTAGAGGTAGTCGCCGACGTGCACCACGAGGTCCGGCCGCGTGCTGCCGGCGGCGCCGGCGGCGATCCGCGGGAAGGGCCAGCCGGTCTGATGGTTCGCGCAGTCCTGCACAGGACCCGCCGCGGGGACCTCGCAGCCGGTGTCGCCGATGACGGCGATCCTGCGCGGGCGTGTGGTCGAAGTCCAGTCGGGAAGCGGGAGCTGCCGGTTCGCCGGGTGCACCGTGGCCGCCTGGACGGTCGACTGTTCCAGTACCGCGTTCGAGGCGGTGAGCGGCACGGCCAGTTCGCACACGGTCGTCGGGAACTGGGATCCCATGGGCGTGCTCACCCGGGTCATCGGGAACGGGTTCCTGCTCGTGCCCAGGGTGTAGCGGACGACGGGGCAGGTCTGGCTGGTGTCGGTGGACACGTAACGGATCCGCGTGCCCTGTCCGGTCAGCTGTGTCCAGGCCCATGCCTCGCCGTTGGCCGCGCCGGGCGGGGCGGTGACGTGGCGGGGGGCCGCGGTCCGGCACCGCCCGCCTGGGTCCGGGCGGGCGCGGCCCCGGCGGCCACTCCCGTGGCCAGCACACCCACCGCGGTGAGAACGACGATCCGACGAAGCATGGGCGCAGTTCCTCCGGCCGTGTGTCAAGGTCACCGACGTTCCCCGTGACCGGGGCCGCCGCACCAGGAATGCTCATCCATGCCGCCGTACCGTGCAGCGCCGACGAGGCGTACGGCTGACGGCCGCGAGGGTGACGGAACCGCCGGAGCGGGCGAAGCCGGTGGTGGTCAGCGGGTGAGGATTCCCGCGACGAGGTTGATGGCGGTCGCCAGAATGCCGGTGCCGAAGACGTAGGACAGGAGACAGTGCCGCAACGTGATGGCGCGGATCACGGAACGGAAGACGCCGGTGTCCGAGACCTGGTGGGTCATGCCGAGGTTGTAGCTGAAATGGAAGAAGTCCCGGCGCCTTGGCCTCGCACGTCCGGCGCCGTGGCCTCACACGTCCGGCCTGCCGGCGTCGGCGTGAGGTGGCTGCCTGGTCATCGCGGCCGGACGCGCGCGCTGGCCGCCGCCTCGGCCGAGTGGGACCATGAAGGCGTCCCAGGCCACGATGCCACCGGTCATGTCCCGCTGCTTCCCGTGCGGCGGGCAGCGGGGCCGGCGAGAGGCCTTCGGACACCGGCGGGCAGCGGGGACGGCGAGAGGCCTTCGGACACCGGCGGGCAGCGGTGGCGGCGGCCCACCGGCCCGTCGCGGAGGCGGTCGACCATGAAGGGCGATATCCGTGGTTGAGTCACAGTCCGTGATCGCCCCGCCGGCCGAGTCCGCCGTGTTCCTCGTCTGCACGATCGCGTCCGGGGGCGAGACGGTCGTACGCGACCTGCTTCCCGACCTGGCCGGGTTGCGGCGGTCGGTGGCGTTCCGGGCACCGGACGACGGGCTCACGTGCGTCCTCGGCTTCGGATCCACCGCGTGGGACCGGCTCTTCACCGGACCGCGCCCGCGCGACCTGCACACCTTCGTGCCACTGACGGGCTCCCGGCACCACGCACCGTCCACCCCGGGCGATCTCCTCGTCCACCTCCGGGCCCGCCGCATGGACCTCTGCTTCGAGCTGGCCCAGCTGATCGCGGAACGGCTGCGCGGAGCGGTCACCGTGGTCGACGAGGTCCACGGATTCAAGTCGTTCGACGAACGCGACCTGCTCGGCTTCGTCGACGGTACGGAGAACCCCGAAGGCCGCCTGGCCGAAGAGGCCGTCTTCGTCGGCGACGAGGACCCGCCATTCGCCGGCGGCAGCTACGTCATCGTCCAGAAGTACCTGCACGATCTCACCGCGTGGAAGGCGCTGCCGGTCGAGGAGCAGGAGAGGGTGATCGGCCGGACCAAGGTGGACAACGTGGAGCTGCCCGACGACGTCAAACGCCCGGACTCCCACGTCGCCCTCAACACGGTCACCGACGAGGACGGCGAAGAGCGGAAGATCGTCCGGGACAACATGCCGTTCGGCCGCGTCGGGGACGGGGAGTTCGGGACGTACTTCATCGGCTACGCGCGCACGCCCGAGGTGACCGAGCACATGCTGCGCAACATGTTCCTCGGCGACCGCCCGGACGTCCACGACCGGATCCTGGACTTCTCCACCGCGGTCACCGGCTGCCTCTTCCACGTGCCGAGCGCCGCCTTCCTCGACGATCCGCCCGGCCCGCCGGCGCGCACACACGCGGCGAAGGGGTAGCCGGGGATCGGCAGCCGCAGACGAGCCTGATCGCATGTCCGCGCCCGCCAGGCCACCGCCGGACGCCGGGAGCCGGGAGCAGGGAGTTGGGAGCTGGCGAGTCAGTCCGAAGTCGTGCTCGACCGCGCAGGCACCGGTTCCGCGTGCCGCACGTGTCCGTTGCGGATCGTCCCTCGCCAGGAGCCGCCCGCCTCCCCCAGCCCCTCGATGTACTCCTTGAAGTGTCCGAGCTCCGAGCGCACGACCCGCCTGGTCAGCCCGGGTACGACGGTGAGCGGGCGGCGCACTCCGCGCGGCTCGATCTCCAGCCGCAGGCTGACCGACGTCCCTCCCCGCGCGGTGGGCCGGAACGAGACCTCGCCACGGTGGGAGGGACGACGTTCCAGGCTCCGCCAGGCCACATGGGAGTCGGGTTCCTGTTCGACGATCTCCGCCTCGAACTCGCGGCGCACCGGTCCGACGCCGATGACCCACGTGGTGACGTTGGGCTTGACCTGCTCCACTCGTTTCACCAAGGTCATGAAGCGGGGAAAGCTCTTGAACTGCGTCCACTGGTCGTACGCGGTACGCACCGGCACCGCGATCTCGATCGTCTCGTTGACGGTATTCATGGCTCACCCATCTCCGGCCCGATGTCCCCCAGTCTCGCCGCCCGGTGCGGGGGCTGCCACACGGCCGCTGAGCCGTTCGGGCCCCGAGCCGCCGACCGGGCGGTCGGGCGGTCGGGCGGTCGGGCGGTCGGGTAAGGGTGAGCGCTGGCTACGGTGCGAGGCGGTTCGCGCCCTGGCCGGGCGATCCGAGGACACCAGGCGACGGATCACCAGCCCGGCTGACGCGCCTTGCGCGGAGCACTCAGGTAGGTCTCGTAACCCGCTTCCCTCAGCACCGCTTCGACTCGCGTCGTGACCTGCCCGGCGCTCTTCCCGGCCGCGAGCAGTTCCCGCATGGCCCTGACGAACAGGTTGATGTCCTGCTGCCGCACGGCGCGTTCGCAGTCCGCGCTGCCCTGCTGCGCACTGAGGCCGAGGGCCTGCCAGGCCGCCTGCGCCGCACCGTCGGGCACACGGAAGTAGGAACCGTTCACCCACCCGGCGATTCTGCCGTAGTCGGCGCAGAGGGGCTGGAGGCGGCCCAGGTAGGGCAGCCGGACGTTCTTGGCGGCCACCGCCGCGCGCAGGACGGCGCGCAGGTAGTCGTCGTCGGCCTTGGCGTGTTCCAGCAGATAGCGGCCGCCCAGCCGGTGCCAGGCGTGGACCTGGCGTGCCCTGGTGTCGGCCGACACCGTCACGACCGTGAGGCGCGCCCACTGCCGGGCAGTCCGTTGGGTGGTGGCGGCGTCGGGGATCATGGTGTGGAATCTCGCCAGGCAGACCGGCTCCACCACGGCGATCGCCAGCGCCGTCACCGCCACCGTGGCCGTCCCGAGGCGCATGCCGAGGCGGCGGGCGGCAGCGGATCGGCCGCCGGAGCGTGTGGACCGCTCGTCCGCCGGGTCCGTCGGCCGCGTCCGTCGCGGGCCGGCGCGCCGGACGGCCGACACGGCCGCGGCCGCCACGAGCGCGGTGATCGCGGCCAGCGTGAGGACGCCGTTGACCAGCCGCGGCAGTGTCCACGACATGGTGTCCCAGACCGGACGCCAGGAGCAGCTGCTCTCCAGGGTGTTCAGCGGCCCGAGACACCCGTCCGAGGAGACGAGCAGGACCATTCCGCCAAGTCCCAGCAGGGCCGCCGATTCCGCTGCGATCAGGGCGGCGGCCAGCCGGCGCCCGCGGCCCGACCGCGTGGCCGCCACGGCGGCGGCCACTCCTGCCGGCACCACCAGGGCGACGAACAGCGACGCCAGATAGTGCGCCTCGTGGACGCCGATCTCGCGCTGCGGACCGGAAGGCGGTCCGGGCAGGAGGGCTTGGGCAAGGGCGACGGCGAGCCAGCATGCACCACCGCCCAGCGCCCCGGGCCGCAGAGCCAGGCGCAGGGACGGGGACGGCTCCCCGTCGTCGCCGGCGGGCAGCCTCCGCCGGGCAGCGCGTTGGTCACCCAGCGCGGGCTGCCCGGGGTCGCGCCGAGCGCCCAGGCGGCCAGCGGCACCACCCACAGGGCCGCGATCGCGGCGGGGATCAGCGGCGAGGCGACGAATCCACCCAGGATCGGCCACGCGGCCGCCAGAGCCGCCACGACGGTCGAACCGTTCGTCGCAGCCTGGCCGGAGGCGACCGCACCACCGGCACCGGGGAACGCGTTCAGGACGCCCTGCCGCATGCCAGAGGTGTTGTACGACGCGCCGGCCGCCCAGCTCGCCCCGTCCATGGTCCACCAGGCGAACCAGGCCGACAGCACCAGTGTGGCGGACACCAGACCGATGAGCAGCGGCGGACGGAGGGAGCGCCCGCGCCAGGCACCGGCCCACAGGCGAGCGCACTGGGTGACCCACCAGGCGAACGCGATCCCGGCGCACACGACGAGCAGCAGTACGGCGGGCCGCTGCGGAAGCCACTGGGCACCGCTGATCCCGTAGCCGGTGAACAGTCCGCCGGCACCGAGTCCGGCGCCGAGCCACAGGCCCGCCCGCGCCCCCGACGGGATCCGGTCACCCGTCAGGACCGCGTAGGCGACGGATCGCCACAGGGCGGTTCCGATCACCCCGGCGACCAGTGCGGCCGGGGCGAGCGAGACCAGCTGGACCCGCCACAGGCTGTATTCGTTGTAGGCCGACAGATAGGTCAGCAGATGGATGTTGACCATCGTCGCCGCGGCCCCGGTCAGGAACATCGGCAGAGCGTGGGCCCCGAACAGCGGCGCCGGATCCGCCAGGGCGCCACGGCGTTCCTCCCAGCGCGGGTGCGTGCCCCAGAGCTCCCGCAGCGAGCGGAGCGTGCTCCGGAGCCGGCCGCCCGCCGGTGTCCGTGACACGACATCCCACTTGTGCGGGTCCGCGCCCCAGCGCACGGCCGCCACGTCCGCGTAGACCTCCCGGCTGCGCAGCACGTCCGACCGCGCGAGGGAGACGAGCGCGACCGTGAGAGCGGGCAGCAGCAGGTTACGGGTGACGGACGGGAGGTCGGTGGGCTCCCCCCACCAGGTGAGGAAGCCATGGACCTGTCGGGTCGACCAGACGAGGTAGGGCAGGAGGACCAGCGCGAGGAACACGCGCCAGACGACGACCGTGCCGTAGGTGACGGTGATGTCCCGGTTGGTGATGTGGGCGAACTCGTGCAGAAGCACCGCCCGGAACCGCTCGGGGTCGCTGCGCCGACAGGCGAGCAGACCGCCGAACAGGCACACGGTCGGCCGGCGGTTGCGGCCGAAGACCACGGCGCCGGTGGCGACCGAGGCCCGGTCGACGACGACCCGGGGAAGCCGGGCCAGACCGGCGGTGGCCGCTATGCCGGTCAGCAGCGCCCGGATCTCACCGTCCGGATCCACCGATTCCAACGGAACGGCCCGCCGGCTCCGGGCCTTCCAGACGGGCAGCAGTACGAACAGCAGCGCTGCGGCGACGGACAGCAGGACCGGCCAGCCGTAGATCAGCCACTGGGCCGGCGGCGGTGCGTACTCGGCCATGCAGCCCCGATAGGCCACGGCCTGGCTCAGGGCGTTGATCACCGAAGCCATGTCCCCGCCCCGGTCCGGGTCGATCCCCGCGGCGAGCGTGCAGCCCAAGGCGTCCCTGCGCTGCAAGGACTTGACGACGGGCAGCATCATCGCCCCGCCCGCGGCGAGGAGCAGAACCACCAGCAGGGCGAACCGCACGGTGGTACCCGCGCCCATCGCCCGTTCGTCGATCCGGGGCCGAGGGGCCATCACGCCCATGGCGCGCTAGGTCGTGTCCGCGAAGTCGCGTCGTTCGCCCGCAGGGCGGGCGTCGCGGCGTCCGGTGCGTGCTCTCGGCGTGCGGCCGGACGCCCTCGTACCGGGTGTACTCGGGCTTCCGGCCGGTGCGGCGGGAGTGCGTGCCGGGCGCCGCGACGCAGGCGTGACTTCGCGGACACGACCTAGTTCCCGGGGGTGGAGCCGGTGACGGCGGGAGAGGCCGGGCCGCCGTCGTCCGAGGAGGCCGGATCGGCCAGGACCAGCCCGGCCACCACCGCGTTCGCGACCTCCGAGGCCTGCGTGGCGGCGAGACCGCGCTGCTCGGCGGTCTCCAGCACCAGCCGCCGTACCTCGGCCAGCTGTGCACGGGTGAGCGGGGGCACCGCGACCGGCGGGCGGCTTCTGTTCAGGAGCCGTCGCAGCACACCGGCCGACTCCCTCGACGCACGTTGCATGGCGATGTCGCCGATGCGCCGGGCCGCCTGGTCCAGGGCCAGCCAGACCACCGGGGTGACCAGCACGGCGATCTCTCCCATGCCGAAGCCCAGCGGTTCCCGGCGCTGCCCGCGACCCTCGAGACGCCGGACGGCCGCGGCGTCGTCGAGCGCCAAGAGCCCTTCCAGCAGCGGAAGTTCGTCCGGTGCCAGCTCGACGACCACCTCGCGGACGAGATCACGGACCGGGCGCCCCTCGGGCGGGATTGCCTCCGAAGCCATGTGATCCCCTCCTGAGAGCCCGGTGCCGCCCGCGACGGCCAAGTCGCCTGCTGACCACTGTGGCACGGAAGCCGGATGCCGGATGCCGGACGGGGAAATCGGCCGCTCGCGGGCGTACCGGCGCTTGACCCTCACGTGGCGTCATGCCGCATCGTCGGTGGCGTGGAGGAACACCTGACTGTGGGACGTGTGGCCGAGCTGGCCCGCGTGAGCGTCCGCACGCTGCATCACTACGACGAGATCGGCCTGGTGCGGCCGTCCGCGCGGACCGCGGCGGGATACCGGGCCTACTCGGCGGGCGACATCGAGCGACTGCGGGAGGTGCTCGTCTACCGGCGGCTGGGCTTCGGACTGCGCGAGATCGCGGAGTTGGTCGACGACCCGGACACCGACGCGGTCGCGCACCTGCACCGGCTGCGCGGCCTGCTGCTGGAACAGCGTGACCGCGCTGCCGCCATGGTGACGGCCATCGACCGGGAACTGGAGGCACGGGCAATGGGGATCAGGACCACATCGGAGGATCAACTCAGATTGTTCGGGGCGCAGTTGTACGACACCATCGGGTCCGCGTACCCCGCGACGCGACGCACCGAGCCGCGGATCGCCGAGCGGGTCTGGGCTGCGCTCGGGGACGCGCGAACGGTGCTGAACGTCGGCGCCGGCACCGGCTCCTACGAACCCCCGGACCGCGACGTGACCGCGGTGGAACCGTCGTCGGTCATGCGGGCGCAGCGTCCCGCGGGCGCGGCGCCCTGCGTGGCCGCCGCCGCGGAGAGCCTCCCGTTCGAGGACCGGTCCTTCGACGCCGCGATGGCCTTCAGTACCGTTCACCACTGGCGGGACCCGATCGCCGGGCTGCGCGAGATGCGGCGAGTGGCCCGCCGCGTGGTGGTGTTCACGCACGACGCGAGTGACGCCGGATGGCGTCACCGGTTCTGGCTCACCCGCGACTACCTGCCCGAGGTCGGCGAACTCGTCGCGGGCCGGCCCTCGGTGGACCGGCTGGCCGGCGCGATCGGGGCCCGTCTGGAGCCGGTGCTCATCCCATGGGACTGCGCCGACGGCTTCTTCGAGGCCCACTGGCGCCGGCCCGAGGCCTACCTGGACGAGCACGTGCGCCGCGCGGTGTCCGTATGGACCAGAGTCGGGCCGCGGGCCGAGCAGCGGGCGGTGACCAGGCTCCGCGCCGATCTCTCCTCGGGCCGGTGGGCCGAGCGCAACCGCGACCTGGTCGACCTCGACGCGGCGGAACTCGGCCTCCGCCTACTCGTGGCCTGAACCCTGGTGCGTGAGCACGCCGGGCGCGCGCCGTCCCCTCCGGCCCGGTGGACGCTCGCTGACCGGCTGCCGCGAAGTCGGCGCCGTCGCGGTGCTGTTCGCGTGTAGAGCCCCTACCGCCCGTCGACGACATCGCTGCGCTGGAGCACTCCACCCGGTTCCCGTCATCTCCCTGGGTACGGTCCCGCCGTCACCCGGCACCCTCGGCCGCATTCCCCGAGGGTGCCGGACGGCGGTCCCCGGCTCACCGAACGCGCGGGCCGGGAACCCGATCAGCCGGCTCGCCGGCGGAGCCGGGGCGCGAGGACCGTGCGCACGGCCTTGGCCACCTTGCCCGCGGCGGACCCGTCCTCCTCCTCGGGTTCCGGTTCGAGCATCCGCTGGATCTGCGACAGCAATTGGTTGGTCGACCGCCAGAGCGGGACGAACATGCCGGCGACCGGCCCGACGCCCGCGACCGGTCCGTCGGCCAGCTCGGTGACCCGCTTGGCGATCGCGACCGTCGCCGGGTCCCGGAGGATCAGGTGCACCTCGTCGTCGACCAGCCGGATCTCCATCCTGCGCGCGGCCGCTTCCTCCGGGTTCGCGTCGGCCGTCGTCTCCGGATCCAGTTCGTCGATCTTGGCGGCGACCGTGTCGGGGTCGACGCCGAGATCGCGCAGCACCCTGGCCGCCATGCTGTTCTCCGTCCGCAGCATCGCCTCCAGCAGGTGATGGCTGCCGACCGGCGCGCCACCGGCCAGCGCGCTGGCGGTGGAGACGGTGTCCTCGGTGGCGGGTGTGCCGGCCGGCCACGGCCCGGTCCCGAGATCCCGCGATCCCTCCAGTGCCGCCAGCACCGCGGCTCGGATCCTGCTGACCGGATCGATCCGTGCGGCGAGCACCTGCGCGCCGACGCCCTCCCCCTCCCGGACGAGGGCGAGCAGGATGTGTTCCGTACCGATGTTCTTGTGGTGCAGCTGCTGCGCCTCGCGCAGGGCGAGTTCCAGCGTCTTCTTCGCGCGCGGCGCGAACGGGATGTGGCCGCTCAGCTCCTCCGTGCCGGGCTCGACCACCGCGGCGATGTCGGCGCGCGCCGTCTCCTTGTCGTACCCGAGCTGGTGCAGGACCTTCACCGCGACGCTGTCCGGTACCTCGAGCAGCGCCAGCAGGAGGTGCTCCGTGCCGATGTGGGCGTGCTTGAGCTGCCTCGCCTCCTCCTGAGCCGTGACGACCACCTTGCGGGCTTTCACCGTGAACCTCTCGAATGACATGTCTTCAGGGTCTCAGCCCTGTCAATACACTGCTATTGATAGGGTCACCGTGTGGAAGGGAGGGTGTGATGGAGACACCGTCGGACTGGGAGGACCGGCTCGCGCGCTGGCAGAGCGAGCTGGAGCTGTTCGAGCAGCTGGACGAGACACCCTGGGTCACGCTGGCCAGGGCGGAAGCCGAGACCGGCGTGTCCCGTTCGGCCCTGCGGTCCTGGTACCGCAACGGCGAGATCCGGTCCCGGCTGGTGGACGGCCCGAACGGGCCCCAGCGCCTGGTCCAGCTGGAGGCGGTGATCGAGCGGGCCGCCTCGTCACCGCGCATTCAACGCAGAGCGGAACGGGAGGTCAGCCTGGAAGCCCAGGTCACCCTGCTGCGTCACCGGGTCGACCAGCTCGAACTGCGGCTGGCCGCGCTGGAGCGCAGGTGACCGGCGCGGGCGGCCGACATCGAGGCCCAGGAACGGCGGCTGCGCACTGCCGGCGCGCCCATCACCATGCCGCTGCGCGAGGAGCCATGGGGTGAGCGGCTTTTCCAGCTGACCGACCCCGACGGCATCGTCGTCCAGCTCGTCGAGTGGGCCACTCCCCCTGCCGGAGATCCCGCCGCGTAGCCGGACGTCCGCCGTCACCCCTGCCGGCGCCGGCAGGGGTGACGAAGAAGGGCGGCGGAGGCAATCCCCCGGCGCGCCGCTCCCGTACCTACTTCGCCGGAGGCAGTCCCCCAGGGAGTGACTCCGAGCAGAGCCCGACCGGAGGGCTCATGGCCGGAGCGCACCGTACCCACCCCTGTGCGTGTGCGGAACGGCCCTTCCCATCCCGCCTGTACGAATGCGTTGGGGCCGGTCCGCGTGTTCAGTCGAGCGTCCTCGGCCCCCTGCACCCGGGGAGGCCCAGGCCGTGCCCGGCCCACGTCCGACGGTGCCCATCCGGAGTCGTCATGAACTCCATCTCCGTCACCGACATCGCTCTGCGCGGACTGGGAGCGTGCTGTGCGGTCGGCAACGCCGTGTTGCACGCGCTCCTCGTCCCGGACCACCTGGAGGAGAAGTTCTACATGGGGGTGCTGTTCGCCGTGGGCGGTGGCGTCATGCTCGTCGTGGCCGCCACCCTCGTGGCCGGGAAACGCTCCATGACAGCGTGGCTGACGGGAGCGGCCGTCAGCCTCGGCATGATCGTCGGATTCGGGCTGTCGCGTACCGTCGGTCTGCCGGACGGCTACTACGAGCCCGGCTGGGAGCCGCCGTACGGCCCGCTTTCCCTGATCGTCGAGGGCCTGTTCGTCCTCGCGTTCCTCACCTGGCTGGGAGTCAGGCGGGCGGCGGCCGCCCAGGCGCCGCCCTCGGGCGGGGCGCGCACCGAACGGACCGCGCCGGCGCGGGTGACGGGAGGCAAGTGAGCGTCCCGGGCCGAGGACCGGGGCCTCGACGGCGGCGTCGGCGCGGCCCTTCCCGACCGAGTGGCCGCCGTCGAGCCCCGCCGTCAGGCGCCCGGTTCGGCGCGGGGCACCCAGCCGTTGTCGGCACCGGTGCGGATCAGGTCCTGCGCGTATCGCCAGAGGTCCGCGGAGGCATCCTGGATCACCGACTTCCGGGCGAGCACGTCCGCCTCGGTGACTCCCGGTGTGCGCCAGGTCCCGCCGCGGTTGCCGTAGTTGAGGAGCAGCGGCTGGAGCCGGTCCATGGCCTTCGCGAATCGCGCCTCGGGCGTGACGCGTTCCTCGAACTCGTCCCACAGGGAACGGAAGTGGTCACGCTGGTCGGGCGGCAGGAGCGCGAAGAGCTTGTCCGCCGCCTGTTGTTCGCGGACGTCCTGGTCGGCGGCGGCCGCCGAGTCGTACAGGAAGGTGTCTCCGGCGTAGATCTCCACCAGGTCGTGCAGGACCACGAGGGCGAGGACCTTGCTCGTGTCGATGGGCTCGTCCGCGTACTCGGCGAGCACCAGGGTCATCAGGGCGAGGTGCCACGAGTGCTCGGCGTCGTTCTCCTTGCGCTGCGCGGCCAGCAGCGGGCTCTGCCGGAAGACGTCCTTGAGCCGGTCCACCTCGATGATGAACTCGATCTGGCGGCGCAGCCTTTCGGGGGTGCCGTCGGGCTGCTTCACCGACTCGGCGAGCAGGGGGAGGTCGTCGTGGGGCATGGGAACTCCTTGAAGGGGGTCGCGTGCGCTGGTCAGAGGCTGAGGTACTGCAGGAGGACGCTGGCGGTGAGGACCAGTGTCGTCACCCAGAGGGCGGGATGCGGTCGACGGCCACGCAGGACGCTCGCTCCGGTGCTGACGACGAAGGCCGCGGCCATGGCCTGGTCGATCGCGAGGGTGGCGACGGTGGTGACGACGGCGGCCGCCGTGACGGCCAGGCCCAGACGGTCGGTGCCGACCGGGCGCAGTGCGGTGAGCATCTTGACGGCCACGAAGACCAGCGCGCCCGTGGTCGCCTCCACCGGGACGTGGGCGAGAAGGGGACCGAGGAACAGGCAGGAGAACAGCAGCAGTCCGGTGACGACCGCCGCGACCCCGGTGCGGGCTCCGGCGCGGATGCCGACCGCGCTCTCCACGAAGGCCACGAAGCTGGTTGATCCGGCCGCCGACCCGGCCACCGTGGCGCCGGCGTCGACGAGCAGCGCCTGACGCATCCCGGGCACCTGCCCGGTGCCGTCCTGCAGCGGGGTGCCCGCCGACAGCCCCACCACCTTCGCGATGCTGCCGAAGAAGTCGAGTGCGAAGAGCACGAGGATGACGCTCCACGCCTTCGGATCGGCGATGACCGTGAGGTCGAAGCGGAGCAGAGCGGCCCCGCCGCCGTGCAGGCCGTCGGGGCCGGGCCCGGTCGTGACGCCCGCGAACGCGCAGTACAGCGCGGCGGCGGCGATGCCGCCCAGGACCGCCGCGGCACGGGCACCCAGGGCGTCCAGGCCCAGGGCGACGGCGAGGCCGACGTACAGGGCCACGGCCGGTGACCCCGTCCAGTCGCCCAGCCCGGACAACCGTCCGTCGGAGGTGACGACGAGGTGGGCGATCTGCAGGCCGACGAGACCGATGAAGGTGCCGACCGCGGCGGCGAGCGCCGTGCGCATCCGCCGGGGGATGGCGTCGATCATGGCCTCGCGCAGCCGCAGCAGGGAGACGGCGAGCATCGCGACGCCGGACCAGAACACCATGCCCAGGGCCTCGGGCCAGGTGTAAGCGAGGGCACCGACCACGGAGAAGGCGATCATCGCGTTCATCTCCATGCCGGGTGCGACGGCGAAGGGGAGCCGGGCCCACAGTCCCATGGCCATGGTGGCGAGGCCGCCGACCGCCGCCGTCGCGAAGAAGGCGGCGGCTCGGGGATGCCGGCCTGGCCGAGGACGGCCGGGTTGACGACCACGATGTAGGAGAGCGCCAGGAACGTCGACGCCCCGGCGACGATCTCACGACGCCAGGTCGAGCCTCGCGCGCTGAGGGAGAAGTACCGGTCGAGGGTTCCGTGGCCGGAGCGGGGTTCGGGCGGCGGCGGTTTCGGGCGCAGCCCTGGGCGGTCAGGCGCGGTCACGTCGTGGTCCGCGCGGCGGGATGTCGGAGGCGACGGGGCTGATGGTGTCTCCGACGTCGCCCAGCAGCACCTGGTCGGGGGCGTCCGGTCGTACGGCGTAGAACTTTCCGTTCAGCGCCCCGGACACGTGGCCGACGTGCAGAGTCAGCGACACCTCAAGTTCTTCGGCGTACCGTGCCAGCGCGAGTGCGCCCTGCCGGGTGGAGTGGCAGGTGAAGACCTCCACCTCGGCTCCCGCCTCGCACGCCAGTCGCAGTATCGCCATCAGGGTCACTCCGCTGGCCACGACGCCGTCGACGACGACCAGCCGGGCCGCCCGCGAGGGCAGCCACTCGTCGAGGCCCACGAGCAGGCCGCCGGCCACCGGCATCCGCTTGGCCTGGGGCGTCCACCCCCTTTTCCGGGGCAGGACGCCCAGGCTCTCGGCCAGGATGCGCCCCTCCCGCTCGGGAGCGATCACGGTGGTCTCGGGTAAGGACGCGCGGTCCCGCGCCTGGACGGGAAGCATGCCGTAGATGTCGAGGAGCGCCCGCAGATAGCGGCCGCGGTCGGCGTCGCGCTGTTCGGGAAGGTTGGCGACCGCCGTGACCTCGGCCATCCGCTCGATCACCGCGGGATCGCCGGAGGACGCGACACGTACGTTGTACGGCAGCGCGCCGGGGGCGTGCAGCGATTCCAGCAGATGCGGGTCGAAATGGACCAGGTGGCTGAAATAGGTGGCGTGCTGCTTCTCGAAGTCGTCCACCGTCTGCCTGGCCTGCAGGGGCAGTTCGGTCCTGTCGAGTAGACGGGCAGTGTTCATCGATGACCTCCGGTCGGGTGCTCTGAGGGCTGTTCTCGGTGGGTGGGAGGGGCGGGCTGTCGCCCTGTGCGGCTGAGGAGGATCAGCACCGACGGCGCGGCCGCCGCCGCGATGACGGCGGTGACGCAGAAGGCCAGCACGAAGTCCCCGGCCGTCGGCTGCTCTCCGTGCAGCAGGACCAGCAGGGCCAGGCCGATGGAGCCGCCGGTGTACTGCGCCGTGGTCACCAGGGCACTCCCGGTGGCGTTGCTCGTCTGTGGGAGGTCGCGCGTTCCGGTGATGAACATGGCGGTGAACGCCATGCCCTGGCCGAGTCCGCTCAGCAGCAGCCCCGGCAGGATTCCCGGCAGGTACCCGCCCTCGGCGCCGACGGCCAGTGCGAGCACCAGGAGACCGGCCGCACCGGTGAGGAAGGCCATGGACAGCAGCCGCCTCAGCGGCACCCGGCCGGCGAGCCGGCCGGCCACCGTGTTGCCGACCGTGATGGTCCCGGCCAGGGGCAGGAAGGCCATGCCGGCGGCGAGCGCGCTGTAGTCCCGCACCTCCTGGAGGTACAGGGTGACGAGGTAGAACTCGGCGCCGAAACTCGCCATGTACAGCGCCGCGACCAGGCAGGCCGTTCGCAGGGTCCGCACGCCGAGCAGTGCCCGGGGCGCCAGCGGCCTGCGCCTCTTCTGGCTGCACGCCAGGAGCCCGCCCGCCAGTACGGTGACCGCCAGGGCGGTGGCGACGACGGGGAGGGCGGGCCGGGCGCGGGAGAGTTCCGTGAAGGCCAGCACGACGGCCACGACCGCGGTGCAGGCCGAGAGGGTGGCCGCGACCGCGATGGGGGCCCGCTCCCCGGCCGTGGTGGCACGGAGCGCGTTCCCGGCGGCGAGGAGACAGACCGCCACGATGGGAAGGTTGATCCAGAAGATCCACTGCCACGACGCCACCGCGAGGATGCCGCCGCCCGCCGTGACGCCGAGAGCGAGCCCGACCGCTCCGGTGGTGCCCCACACCGCCACGGCCCGGTCGCGCTCCGCGCCCGCCGGGTAGGCGGAGCTGAGCAGGCCCAGTGTCGCCGGGACCAGCAGGGCCGCCGCCACCCCTTGTCCGACCCGTGCGGCGATCAGTTCCGCGGCGGACGACGAGAGCGCGGCGCCGGCCGAGGAGGCGGCGAAGAGCAGCTGAGCGGTGAGGAACACCCGGCCGGAGCCGAAGACGTCCGCCAACTGCCCGCCCAGCAGCAGGAAACCGGCGAAGAAGATCGCGTACGCGCTCACGATCCACTGCAGCGCGACCGCGGAGAAGTGGAGGCTCGTACCGATGTCGGGCAGCGCGACGTAGATGATGGAGAAGTCGAGCGCCACCAGCAGTTGCGCCCCGGCCAGCGCTGTCAGTAAGCGGGCACCCGGCGTCGGGGCGGGAGAAACGGGCACGGTCGGTCAGCCTCCGTAGTCATGGGTCAGCCCAGAGCGGCCAGCGCCGTCAGGAACACGTCCCAGAACCGGTCCGTGTCCAGGCGCGTGGCCACCTGCGCGTTGGGGGTCCTTCCCGTGACACCGTAGAGGTCGATCACCGTCGCGCCGCGGGTGAACTCCCCGTGCAGTTCGATCGAGACGGGGGCCTCCACGCATTCCACGAGGCTCGGATCGAGCACGCGGGCGACGGCGACGGGGTCGTGCAGCGGTGCGTCGGGCAGGTCCCAGATCTGGTCGTAGGTGCTGGAACGGAATTCGAGCAGGGCCGCCGACGCCTTGCTGATGTGCGTGCCCACGTCGACGATCCGCCGCAGGACGTCCTGGGTGACCGGTGCCTGGTGCGTGACGTTGAGGCCGCAGTACGTCATGGGGACGCCGCTGTCGAGCACTTCGCGGGCGGCCTCGGGGTCGACCAGGATGTTGTACTCCGAGTAGGGCAGCGTGTTGCCGCGATGCGTGGCTCCTCCCATGCACACGATTTCCTTGATCTTCTCCTTGTCCTGCGGATGGAGGGCGAGGAGGCCCGCGATGTTCGTCTGGGGCCCGGTCACCACCAGGGTGACGGGTTCGCGGCTGTCGGCGAGCAGGTCGTGGATGAGGTCCACGGCGTGCGCGGAGTGGAGCGGGACCTCCGGCTCCGGGAAGTCCCAGCCGTCCAGGCCGGTTTCGCCATGCACGTCGTCTCCGATCAGCAGCCTGCCGGTGAGCGGCTTGGCGTACCCGGCGGCGACGGGCACGTCGAAGGCCTTGGCGAGGGAGCACATACGCCGTGCGTTCAGGGCCGTCTTCGCCACGGTCTGGTTGCCCGCGCTGGTGGTGACCGCCCTGAGGTCCACGCGGGGGTCACCGACGGCGAGCAGGATGGCCATCGCGTCGTCGTGGCCGGGATCGCAGTCCAGGATGATGGGGGTGGGCATGTCTGGCTCCAGGTGTCCGGTAGGGGGGTCCTTCGACGGACGGGCGTGCGCGAGGTCCGGCCGCCCTGGCGGCGGCCTCGTCACGCCGCGCCGGCGAGGGTCCGGTAGAGGTCGAGGTGGCGTCGGCCCGCGGTCGCGAACCCGTCGCGAAGGTGTCGCGCCAGAGCGCGGTCACCGGCGGTCGGTACGGTCGCGGGCTGTCGGGTTGCCTCTCTGAGCGCGCCGGTGAGTGCCTCGACGTCACCGGCGGGGACGATGGTGGCGGCCGAGTAGTCGGCGAGGAGAAGCGGCAGGTTGCCGGAGTCACTGGCGATGACGCGGCGTCCGCAGATGACGGCCTGGGCGACGGAGAGCGAGAACGGCTCTCCGTGCGCGCCCCGGTCGATCGTCGGATGGATGACGATGTCGCTCGCGCGGATCGCGGCCCAGCTCTGCCGGGGGTCGTAGTGGATGAAGTGCACGCGTCCCTTTCGCTGCCAGACCGCCGCCTGTTCCAGCAGGGACTCGGGGATGCCGGGCGGCCAGATGAGGTGCTGGGTTCCCGCGTGCACGAAGTGCAGGTCGGCGCCTTCGTCCAGCAGGGTCATGGACGCCTCCAGGCTCAGGTGGGAGCCCTTCCAGCGGGTCATCCGGCTGGGTTGCAGCACGGTGGTGCGTCCCGTTCCAGGCAGCCGGTAGGGCTCCTCGTCCAAGGGCAGCGCGAGCGCGAGGACGATGACGTCGATGTCGGGCAGTCTGCGTCGGACCTCCTCGGCGACGAACTCGGAGTGGGCGACGATCGGGCCGGGGAGCGTGGCGAGGAACTCCCACTGCTCCGGCCGCACGTCGATGTTGTGCAGGTCGAAGAGGAAGCGCCCGCGCCACCGGCGCTCCCGCAGCAGTCCCACGACGGCGGTCACCACCTCGGGCTTGTGCCACTGGGGTTGTGCCAGTGCACGATGTCCGCGCCGCGGCATCGCTCGGCGAGCAGGGCGGCTCGGTCGGGGTGGAGGGCTCGGCGATGTCGAGGGCCGGTTCGTAGACGCAGCCGGGTGACTGCCGCGTGCCGACGACGGAGCGGACCTCGCACGGCAGGGCCGCGAGTTGACCCACGACCGCGTTCAGGTGGGTCTCCACACCGCCGGTGACGGGCAGTCCGGTCCAGTGGACATGGACGATACGCACGCCGGTCAGACCTCCCCGGACGCGGGTACGTCCTCGGCCAGCCGGAAGCCCATCGCGTACAGCGAGCGCGGGTACGGGCCGTGCCGGCGCTGGCACCTGGCCAGATCACGGAACCTGTTGAAGGCGCCGCCCGGGCGATGCGGTAGGCGCCGAGCCTCAGGTACAGGTCGTCGCGCACCAGTTCCCCGCCCGGGTAGGGGCGGTAGGTGCTGCTGGTGTACTCCTCGACGTTTCCCGCCATGTCCAGGGCCCCGCACCAGGACCGTCCCTCGGGAAAGGCCCCGACCGGACTGGTCATGAGCAGACCGGTCTCCAGAGTGTTGGCCGCCTGGGCGTCCCATGTGTCGCCCCAGGGGTGGCGCAGCCCGTCGGGTCCCGCCGCGGCGTACTCCCACTCCTGTTCGGTGGGCAGCCGGAAGCGGCGGCCGGTACGACGGGCGAGCCAGCCGGCGTAGGCGTCGGCGCTCTGCGCGGTGACCGTGTACACGGGGTGGTTGGCGGCGGAGGGGTCGAACCGGCCGTAGTTCCAGTTGCTCGGTATCTCCGTATGGCCGGTGTCCTTGAGGAAGACCGCGAACTCCGCGTTGGTCACGGGGTGTCTGGCGATGGCGAAGTCCGCGACCAGGAGGGTGTGGCGGGGGCACTCCTTCTCCACCCAGGACCGCTGCACGCCGAACCGGGCGGAGTCGGCGTGCAGCGCGTCGACCTCGCCCTCGGGTGTGCCGAGGAGTGCCTGGCCGGCGGGTACGCGCAGCATCCGCGGGGCGTCCCAGCGAATCCGCGGGTCACCCGCGAGGGCCAGGGCGGTACCCGCCGCCAGTCGGTGTTCGAGCGGGAGTGACGCGTCCTCGACCTCGGCGGCCAGCTCGTCGGCCGGGTGGCCGGCGACTCGCGCGAAGTACCGGAGGCGCTCGGCTCTGGGCTCCACGTAGCCTTCGGGCAGCCCCATCGCCGCCCGGTCGGTGAGGGAGTTGATGTCGGCGTCGACCAGGTTCGTGTGCACGACGTGGGAGGTCACGTCGCTCCTTCCTCGTGAGGGGCGGACCGGGGCTCCAGCACGGTGCGCACGTCCTCGCCGAGCCGGCGCGTCCCGATCACGCGGAAGACCGGCGCGGCACCGCAGGACGGCACATCGAGACCGCGGACGGCGGGCGCGCCGTCCTGTCCGAGCAGCCGGGCCGCGCTGTACCAGACGATCCGGTCCACCAGGGACTCGGTCAGGAGGGCGCCGGCCAGCGTCGCGCCTCCTTCGACCAGGAGCGACCTGATGCCCCGGTCGTACAGCTCGTGCAGGGACGTGCTGAGGTACCGTGCGCCGGGGGCCACGGTGATCAGCTCGGCCGCTCCGAGGTACCCGTCCCCCGTCGTCCGGGTGGTGAGGATCCAGGTGGGGCCGCTCCGTCGGACGCGAGGCGGGAGCCGGCGGTGGTACGCAGCCGACGGTCGAAGACCACCCGCACCGGCTGCCGCCCCCGTGGGCGCCCGGCGGGGTCGCGGGCGGTGAGCTCCGGATCGTCGACCAGGACGGTGTTGCTGCCGACGGCGATCGCGTCGGTCCGGGCGCGCAGTAGATGGGTGTCCCTGCGCGCCGGCGGACCGGTGATCCAGCGGCTGCTCCCGTCGCGCGCCGCGATGCGCCCGTCGAGCGTGGCCGCGAGTTTGAGGGTGACGTGCGGCCGCCGGGTGACCGAGCTGGCCAGCCAGGCGTGGTTGACCTCCGCGGCCCGCTCCGCGAGGAGCCCGGAGCGGACGTCGACTCCGGCTTCGCGCAGCGCCGCGGCGCCCTCGCCGGAGAGGGTGGGATCGGAGACGGCGTAGACGACCCGGCGGATACCGGCGTCGAGCAGGGCCCGGGTGCAGGGCCGGTGCGGCCCTGCCGGCTGCAGGGTTCGAGGGTGACCACGGCGGTGCCGCCCGGGCGAGAGGTCCGGCGGCGCGCAGGGCGTGGACCTCGGCGTGCGGTCCCCGGCCTTCCGATGCCAGCCCGCCCCGGCCTGCCGGCCCTCGCGGTCGAGGATCACCGCCCCGACGACCGGGTTGGGAGCCACGGTGCCGAGGCCGCGCCGGGCCAGTGACACGGCTCGGCGCATCGCGGTGCGCTCGTCCTCGGTGAAGGTCCGCGCGGCCTCGTGGGCCGCGGATGTCACGACGCCCCCCGTGGTGGGGCGGCGAGCGGGTGCCCGAGCAGGGGACGGGTCGCGCCCAGCGCGTCGAGATGGCCCATCAGCCGGTCCTTGACCTCCAGGTACGCCTCGTTGAAGGGCGTGCGGAAGCCGCCGAGCGGAACCCGGTCCTCGACCGCGATCCCCAGGGTGGCGAGTTGCCCGACCTTCTCCGGGTTGTTCGTCATGAGCCGGACCCGGGTGATGCCGAGATGGCGCAGGCAGTCCGCGGCGATCCGGAAGTCGCGCCCCTCCGCGGGGAAGCCGAGGGCGAGGTTGGCGCTGATGGTGTCGTGCCCCGCCGCTTGCAGCGCGTAGGCGCGGATCTTGTTCGCCAGACCGATGCCCCGCCCTTCCTGGCGGAGCATGTAGACGAGGACACCGTTGTGCGAGTGGACGATGGTCTCCAGGGCCGCGGACAGCTGGGGGCCGCAGTCGCACTTCTCGGAGCCCAGGACGTCGCCGGTGAAGCAGGCGCTGTGGATGCGCGCGATCGGCGGGGTGCCCGATTCCCTCCTGGGCGCGATCGTGCGCAGGGTGACCACTTCTTCCGTCTCCTGACCGTCCGCGCCGACGTGGCCGAAGACGGTCAGCTGCATCAGGGTCGAGCCGACCGGGACAGGGGCACTCGCCAGGCGTGCCACCGACGTCTCATCGGATGTCGTCATCGGGCGGCTCCTACTCGCTCCGGCCGGTGTTCACGGCGGCGGGCGTCCTTATCCCGTACACCCGGCCGTCGTACGAGGAGGCCAGGAAGCGTCCCGGTGAGCCGGCCGCCGTCAGCGCGGAGATTCCGGCGGTCGTCGGCCGCTCGTCGGCCACCCATTCGCCGGCGGCCGGGTCGTAGACGGCGACCCGGCCGTGGTAGCCGCCTGTCGCGATCAGGCTGGTGTGCGGGTCGACCGCGACGCACTTGATGCTGTTGCGGTGCGGGGTCGTCACCACCGCCTGCCGTTCTCCGGCAGCGGTCCAGATCCTCAGCGTCAGGTCGCGGCTCACGCTGACGAACCGCCCGTCGGGAAGCGCCGCCGCTCCGTTGGCTATGCGCGCGTGCGCCTCGTCGTCGGCGGCGACGAGGCCCAGATCCGGCAGGGAGTGCCACCTCGCGGCGCCGGTGGCGCACACACTGAACAGCACCCCGTTCTGGACGGCCATGCCCTTCACGGCGTTGTCCTGGATCCGGTGTTCGCCCACCGGCTTCAGCCCGGTACCCGCCTCGTCGCGCAGCACCAGTGCCTCGCCCGTGTAGGTGCCGACCACCAGCGTGTCGCCGCCGGATGAGGTGTGCACGGCCGCGCAGTTCAGCGGTGAGCGGTGCTGGTACAGCACCGCTCCGGTGATCGCGTCGTACAGGGCGCCGAGCTGGCCGCCACTGACGACGGTCCCCGCGACGGGGACGACGAAGTTGCAGCAACTGCCGAGCTCGGCCACCGCCTCGTCGTCGCGCCGGACCGTGCCGCTGTCCCCGACCGTGAACCGCCCGGCGGGCGTGTTCGCGACCGCGTTCAGGCCCGGGGTGGGCTCGACGGCGCTCAGGTCCCAGCCGCCGGTCTCCCGGTCGAAGACGGCGTAGCTCGATCCGAAGGTGCCGAAGACCCAGCGGGTGGCGTCCAGTTTGGCGCAGGAACGCAGCCAGACGCCGGCCGGCACCTCGCTCGTCAGCAGGTGGACGGGCTCCGCGCCCTCGTCCAGACGCCACAGCCGCACCGTGCGGTCGTAGCTGGAACTGAGCAGGACGCCGCCCTCGGCGTCGTAGGCGAGCCGCTTGATCCCGGCGTCGTGCACCCGGTGGCGCCGCGTGCCCGACGGGTCGATGAGGATCAGCTCTCCCTCGTCGTTGCCGAGCGCGAAGCGGTCCACGCCCAGCACGGCGACCGTGTCCGTCTCCACGTCCCCGAGGTCGATCACGCTCAGCACACGTCCACTGACCGCGTCCCATCGGCGGACGGTGCCGTCGTCGCTGGTGGTCACCAACTCCGCTCCCGCGCGCACCCATTCGACGGACAGGACGTCGGCCTCGTGCCCCTCGAGGCGGTGGATCAGCCGGCCGTCCAGGTCGTAGATCCGGGCGACGTGGTCGCGGGACGCCGTCGCCACCCGTGTCTCGTCGGGCGAGACCACGGTCATCTCCACGTCGTCCTTCTGATCGGCGAGAACCGTGATGAGACGCAGGTCCGGGACGGACCATAAGCGGGCCGAGTAGTCGCTGCTCGACGTCACGACGATGCGGCCGGAAGCGGAGAACCTGCACTGGTTGGCGAGATGGTCGTGGCGCGCCTCGGTGATGGCGGTACGGGTCGACGCATTCCAGAGAATGACCCTGTTGTCATATCCGGCGGTCACCACGAGACCGCCGTGGGCGTCGATTCCGCTGATCGGGGACGTGTGCTTGATCATGGATTCTCCCTGTCGCCGCGTCGCGACGCGGCATTTCGGGCAGGGGCGTGCGCCCGTTCGAGGCGATGACGCCACATGGGTGATGGGGACGGAGTCCGCCGGCTGAATATCCCGTGAAGGAAATGCGAACGAAGAACTGAACTGGGTCGAGTCATGCGTCGACGGCGGGCCACTTCACGGCCGAGGAAGGACTGTAGTTTTGGCAAATGTCGGCGTCAACATCCGCCGGACGGCTGTCTCGTTTTCACATGCTCCGGTCAGCCGGAAACACTCGGTGAATTGAGCCGGGCCCGTCTGCCGAGCACGCCGCGCGGACACCGGAATCCCGGGCACCGCCCGTGCGAGCGCCCGATCACCATCGTTCCGGCCGCTTGCCGAAATCCGCCCCTCCGGGCCGGGCGGTCATGACCCAGAAGCCTTCCGGCCGCCCGGAACAAGCCAATGTGCAGTGGCCATGTTGCCGGGAGGAGCGGCTTCAACCTTCCATGGGGGGAAGCGATCTTAGAGGGGGATCAGTGGACGAGCTGGACGGCGCTCTGCAGTACCTCGGCGACTCCGGGCCCGAGTTCGGTCCCGGTGTGAGCAACCACGGGCCCATGGCCGCGGAGGCCCTCGGACAACTCGGGCACACCGCGGCGATCGGCGCGTGGGTCTCCGCCTACCGCAAGATCCTCTACGAGGATACCTACGGACGCTTCCACCGGATCGATCACGACAACTGGCGGCCCGCTCTCGGCAACATGCGCCTCCTCGGCGACTGGACCGAGTTCTTCCGCCGGGAACTCGCCGAGGCGGCGTGGACCGACGTCCTCGCCCGGTGGTGGCCCCGCCTGCTCCCCGGGTTCGCCGCCGGAGGCGGCCACGGCGTCATCCGCACCGGGCACGCGGTGCGGATGCTGACGGAGGCCCACACGCCATGGCGTCTGGAGGAGCTCGCCCGGGGACTCGGCTACTGGGCCGGCCGGTACCAGGAGCTGCCCGAGGCGCCTTCGACACCACGTGAGCGGGACCTGGCGGAGACGTGGGCGGCGGTCCCGAAGCTGCGCAGCGACCAGGGCATGGGCATGATCTTCCGAATCCGGCTCGAAACGGTCTGGCTCGAACCTGACTTCGCGCCGGCCGTGGACTCCCTGCTTCCCGAGGACGACGCCGACAGGGCGCTGAGCCGGCTCACCAGGGCCGCCGCCGGCAGCTACCTCGGGGACGATCACAGCACTCCCATGGCCTTCGTGCACGCGCTGACCACGCCCGCGGCGGTGCGCCTCGTGCTGCCGAGCCTGCCTCCCGAGCTGCACTGGCCGAGCGTGACCGCGGCGGTCCGCTTCTCCGCGGCCATCCGCAGCGCCTACGGGACCGGACGGCGCGAGCACCGTCCCGAGGAGCCGCCCCAGGACTACGCCACCCTCGCCGAACGAGCCCTGGCGACCGAGGACCCGCACGCCATCAAGTACGTCGAGGCCTGCCGACGCGAGGACGGGCTGGCCCCGATCCGGTGTACGCGATCGCGGCGACGGACTGGGTCCGCCGCTGCGAGACCGGCTCCTTCTGACCGCGGCCGGAGGATCCGCCGATGACCGAGCACCCCTGGTGGGACGGTGCCGTGATCTATCACGTCTACCCACGGAGTTTCCTCGACACCGACGGGGACGGCGTCGGCGATCTTGGCGGCATCACCCGCCGGATGCCCTACCTCACCTCACTCGGAATCGACGCGCTGTGGCTGTCGCCCTTCTTTTCCTCGCCCATGGAGGATTTCGGGTACGACATCCGCGACCACACCGCCGTCGATCCGCTCTTCGGGAATCTGGCGGACTTCGACGAGCTCATCCGCTGCGCCCACGACCATGGCCTGCGCGTCCTGATCGACTTCGTGCCCAATCACACTTCGAGTGAACACGCCTGGTTCCGGGAGTCGAGAAAGGGACCGGGAAACCGGTTGCGCGACTGGTATGTGTGGCGGGATCCGGTATCCGGAGGCGGGCCGCCCAACAACTGGGTCACCTTGTTCGGTGAATCCGCGTGGACCCGGGACACGGCGAGCGGCCAATACTATCTGCACTCGTTCCTGCCTTCCATGCCTGATCTCGACTGGCGCAATCCGGCGGTCAGGAACGCGATGTTCGGTGTCGCACGTTTCTGGCTCGACCGTGGTGTCGACGGATTCCGTGTGGACTGCGCTCCGCTGCTCGCCAAGGATCCGCACATGCGGGACAACCCGCCGGCGCCCGCGGAATTCACGGCCCACCACCGTCCCATGGGCGCCTACGACGGCCAGCAGCACATCCACGACCAGGGGCACCCCGACGTCCACGAGATGTACCGGGAGTTCCGCGGACTGCTCGACTCCTACGGCGAGGCCGGGGCGAGCGCGTCTGCGTGGGCGAGATCCACGAGTACGACTGGCCGGTCTGGAGCCGCTACTTCGGACGCGACCTCGACGAGTTCCACCTGCCCATAAACTTCGGCCTGCTGCGGACCCCCTGGCGGGCCCGGGCCGTTGCGGAACTCGTCCGGGCGGTCCTGCGGGCGCTCCCCGACGGGGCGGTGCCGACCTGGGTCATGGGCACCCATGACGACCCGAGGGTGGCCTCCCGGGTCGGGGCGGCACAGGCGCCGAACGCCATGATGATGTTGCTCACGCTGCCCGGCACGGCCATCCTGTACAACGGCGACGAACTCGGACTGCCGGACGCGGACATCGCCCCGGGGACATCAGGGACCCGTGGGGGCTGCGCACACCCGCGCTGAGCCGCGACCCCGCGCGCTCCCCCATGCCGTGGGACGACGGTCCGGCCGCGGGATTCACCGAGCCGGGCGTCAGACCCTGGCTGCCCGTCACGATGCCTCCCGGAGGCAGTGCGACAGCACAGGAAGCCGATCCCCGGTCCCTTCTCGGTCTCACCCGGGCGCTGCTGGATCTCCGCCGCGGCCATGCCGCACTCGGACCCGGCGCGATCGAGTTCCTCGACGGCTCCGACCAAGTCCTGGCCTACATCCGCCCGGGACCTGCGGACGCCGAGGACCTCCTGATCACGCTCAACCTGACCGATCGGACGGTTCACATGGACGCGACCCCCGGCGGCCGCGGTTGGGAGCCGGTGATCTCCACGGCCCGCGCTGCCCTCCCCCACGACGGCTCACCCGTGCTGGCGCCCGGCGAGGGGGTCGTATGGAGACCGGCCGCCTCCCGGCGTTCGCCGGCCACGGCAGCGTCCGGAAGCGGACGGTCCAGGTAGAAGACGGCGGTCCAGAAGGCCGCACCGCAACCGCCACGATACCGAGGCCCAGCGGATTCAGGACGATCAGGACAGGGCGAGGACGCAGAACTCGTGGCCCTCCGGGTCGGCCAGGCACGTCCACGGAACGTCGCCCTGACCGACGTCGAGGTCGCAGGCTCCGAGGGCACGCAGCCTGGCCACCTCCGCCTCCTTGTCGTCACCGGGGTACGGCAGCAGGTCGAGATGGACGCGGTCCGGCACGGTCTTCGCGCCGGGCGTGCGGATGAACTCGAGGTAGGGGCCGGTGCCCCTGGCGGACCGCAACACCGCGTTGTCGTCGGTCACGTCGTGCAAGGTCCAGTCCGTCGCCTCACCCCAGAAGCGGGCCATGGCCCGAGGATCGGCGCAGTCGACCACCACCGCGGCGATCGGCCCGGTGTCCCGGTAGACCTCCCGGGGCTCCAGCACGCAGAACTCGTTGCCCTCGGGGTCGGCGAGGACCGTCCACGGCACGTCGCCCTGACCCACGTGGACGGGCGTCGCGCCGAGAGCCTCCAGACGCGCGACCAGTTCCGCCTGGTGCGCCGCGGAGGTGGTGGCGAGATCGAGGTGCGTTCGGTTCTTGGCCCTCGTCCTGGGCTCGGGGACGGGAACGATGTCGATGCAGACGGCGACCGGATCCGGCCAGACGAGGCCGCCGCCGGGTCCGACGTACGTCGTCACGCCGGGGCTGTAGGCAGTCCAGCCGAGCGCCTCCGCCCAGAACCGGCCGACCGCCGAGCCGTCGCGGGCCTTCATGTTCACCTGAACGGGTCGCAGTGCCATGCCGGCGATCCTATGCACCCACCCCGGCCCGCTCCGCGACGACGTCCGCGGGTACGGAAAGGGCTGCCGCACCCGACCGGAGCGGGCACAGCCTGTCGGGTGGGGCAGGCTTGGCCCTTCCTAACGTTGGTGGTCAAAGGAAGGTAGGCCGGGGTTGCTGGATCGGCTCAACCAGGCCATGGAGCACATCGAGGGGCATCTCGACCAGCGCATCGAGGTGTCCGCGCTGGCCCGGATCACGCTCACGTCGGAGTACCACTTCCGGCGGCTGTTCTCGTCGCTGGCGGGGATGCCGCTGTCGGAGTACGTCCGGCGCCGGCGGCTCACGGTCGCGGGCGCCGAAGTGCTGGCGGGCAGGCCCACCTTGCTGGAGATCGGGGTCCGCTACGGCTACACCTCGGGCGAGGCCTTCGCCCGGGCGTTCCGCGCCATGCACGGCGTCGGTCCCGGCGAGGCGAGGCGTACCGGCGCGGCGCTGAACTCGCAGCCCCGGCTCTCCTTCCGTCTCACCGTCGAAGGGAACAGCACCATGCGGTACCGCATCGTGGAGAAGGACGCATTCCGGGTCGTCGGCAGGAAGGCCCGGGTGCCGCTGATCCACCAGGGCGTCAACCCGCACATCGCCGAGCACGTCCGGAGCATCTCGCCGGAGACGATGCTGCGGATCGCCGGCCTCTCGGACCAGGACCCCGAGGGCGTGGTGTCAGCGACCGTACGTCTGTCGGAGGGTTTCGAGGAGGGCAGCGAACTCGACTACTACCACGCCGTGGTGACCTCGGCCGCGGAGTTTCCCGAGGGCCTGGACGTGCTGGACTGCCCGGCGGGCACCTGGGCCGTGTTCGACAACACCGGTCCGTTCCCGGAGGCGCTGCAGCGGATGTGGGGCGCCGTCGCCGCCCAGTGGATCCCGTCCAACCCGTACGAGTACCGTCCGGGTCCGGAGATCCTGCGCACCCGCCCGTCCGAGGACGACCCGACGTGGTCGGACGCGCAATTGTGGATCCCGGTCACCCGCACCACGGCCTGATCCGGTCACCGGGCGCCCGGTGACCGGCCACTCGGCACACGGCGGGTCAGGCGTGCGCGTGACGAGGTCCGCTCGCCCTCCCGAGGCGGCGTGGTGCTTGGGGCGGCCGCCGTGCTCTCGGTCCGGAAGCGTTGCAACCACAGGGTGGTCGCGGCCAGGAGGCCGGCGAAGATGGCGAGGAGGAGGGCGGATACCCACATCTGCCGGGTCCCGGGCGAATGCCAGCTCGTCCAGGCGGTCGATGCGGCCCACAGCAGGGCGCCCATCGCGTAGAAGGCGCGAACCCGGCGCAGTTGTCGCACGGCCCGCAGGGACATGAGATCGGTTGTGGATGCCATGCCGGCCCGTGTACCCCGTCGGACGACGTTCAGCGCGCCCGCGGGCACCGGGTCGTCCCACGGCCTTATGGACACCCCGTGAAGCGGCGTGCTCTCATGCTGGGTGCGGGATTTACATCGTTGAAAGAGAAGGCGGCTCGTTCCGAAGAGGCCGCACGCCATGGGTACTTCAGCACCGCGCCCTCCGGGAGACGGACCCGCCCTGCCCAACGTCGCCGAAACCACGACGTGCGCGAGGGCGGATGAGCCACCCGGCCGACAGGAGAACGGAGTTGCGTATGCCAGTCCCAAGGACGAGTCGCCGCCCCAGATCGGTAAACCGGCTGGTGGGCGGGGCCGTTGCCCTCGTCACGACCCTCGCGACGGCGCTGACCAACACGGGTGCGGAGGCGGCCGGAGGCGCGACCCGTGCTCACATACCGACCGTCACGTCGGGGACGCCCGCTTCCAGATCCTCTCGCCGACCCTGATCCGCACCGAGTACGCGGGAGACCAGCAGTTCACCGACGCACCGACGTTCAACGCGATCGGCCGCGGCGGGTTCACACCGGCGGCCTACACCACCACGGCCTCGGACGGCTGGCTCTCCATCAGGACGAGCGCCATGACACTGCGCTACCGGGTCGGCTCCGGACCGTTCGACGCCCAGAACCTCTCCGTGGACCTGAGGGCCGGCAGCACACCGGTGACGGCCACCCCGTGGCACCGACTGACCTGTACGCCCGGCGCGTTGTGCGAAGCCGAGAGCCTGCGGCTCAGCGGGGTCTCCGTGGCCTCCGACCACAGCGGCCACACCGGGACCGGTTTCGCGGCGGGCTTCGAAGGCACAGGCGCCTCGGTGTCCGCTGACATCGATGTCAGCACGTCCGGGACCTACCAACTGGGCCTGAAGTACGCCAACTCCCGCGGCGGTGACGGCCGGACCGAGCCCCGCACGCTCACCCTGACCGTGGACGGCGGCGCGCGGCAGACGGTGACACTGCCGACCACGACCGACTGGGACACATGGGGCCTGGTCCGCGCCGGCCTTCAGCTCGGCACAGGGCACCACACCGTCGCCCTGACCCGGACCGCCTCGGATTCCGGTGACGTGAACCTGGACAGCGTGGCACTCGTACGGCCCGGCGACCCCTATCCGCCGCCCTCGGCCACCGCGATCCCGGACTGCCGTTTCGGCGTGAGCTGTGAGGCGGAGGCCGGGCGGATCGGGGGTACCGCGGTCAGTGCCACGGACCACGCGGGATACGCGGGTCCCGGCTTCGTCGGCGAACTCGACCGGGGCGCGAGCCTGTCGACGCATGTGGTGGGCGTGCCTGCCGACGGCGTCTACACCCTCCGGGTCCGGTATGCCAACGGCACGGGAGGCGACGGCCGGCACGAGAGCCGCACCGCCACCGTCAGCGCGGGCGGCACCACCCGCACCCTGACGTTCCCGGCGACGAAGGACTGGGACGACTGGCAGACGGCTTCCGTACCCGTGACCCTCGAGGCGGGCGCGGACGACATCACCCTCGGCTGCCCGGAGGCGGCCAGCTGTCACGTCAACGCGGACACCGTCTCCGTAACCGGCCAGGATGCGCCGGCACCGCCGCCGCACGTCGCACTCGGCGGGTACCGCCGGGGCCTGGACGGAGTGAGCGGCGGTTCGCCCGTCGTGACCACGCCCGGCCTGCTCAACAAGGACGGGTGGTACCTCCTGGACGACACGCCGTCGGCCCTGTACGACACCGTGACGCGGAAGGTCACGCGGCGGCCCGACCACGGCGGCGCCCCCTACCAGGACGGCTACGTCTTCGGCTTCGGACACGACTACAAGCAGGCGCTGGCGGACCTGGCCGCCTTGACCGGGCCGCCCGCGCTGCTGCCTCAATGGGCCTACGGGGTCTGGTACTCCGAGTACATCGACCGCACAGCGGCCGACTACCGGGACGAGATCCTGCCGGCGTTCCGAGCCGAGGGCGTACCGCTGGACGTCCTGGTCACCGACACGGACTTCAAGGCCGTGAACAACTGGAGCGGCTGGGAGATGGATCCCGCCAAGTTCCCCGATCCCGAGGGCTTCTTCGACTGGTCGGCAGCCCAGGGACTGCACAACACGCTCAACGTGCATCCCAGCATCCTCGCCTCCGACCCCCAGTTCGCCCAGGCGCAGGCCACGGCCAAGGGCAAGCTGGCAGAGGGAGGCTGCGCCTCGGGCGCGGGCGTCCAGGACAACTGCCACACCTTCGACTTCGGCGACCCCGACCAGCTCAAGGCGTACATGGACCTGCATCGCACGATGGATCAGCAGGGCAACGACTTCTGGTGGCTGGACTGGTGCTGCGACGCGTCGCAGTCCTCGATGCCTGGCGTGACCCCGGACGCGTGGATCAACCAGCAGTACGCCGCCGCGCGCCCCGACGACCGGGGTTTCGTCCTCTCCCGGGCCTACGGCTCACTGCAGGCCGGCGGCTACAGCGGCCAACAGGCCCTGCCGACCGGGCCCTGGGCGGACAAGCGCACGACCGTCCACTTCACCGGCGACACGTCCTCCACGTGGGGCGTGCTGCGGCAGGAGGTCGGCTACACGCCGGGCGAGTCCGCCGCGACCGGGATGGCCGCCATCACGCACGACATCGGCGGCCACAACGACACGACGGGACTGGCCGGTTCGGAGACGTACGTGGACGGCGGCAAGCTGCGCACCACGTACAAGCTGCCCGACGACCTGTACGCACGATGGGTGCAGTTCGGCGCGTTCCAGCCGATCGACCGCCTGCACAGCAATCACAGCGACCGGCTGCCCTGGCAGTACGGCGCGGCGGCGCGCCGGTCGGCCGACAGGTTCCTCAACCTCCGCGAGAACCTGGTGCCCTACACCTACTCGCTCGCCGAGGAGGCGCACCGCACCGGCGTGCCGATCGTCCGCCCCACCTACCTCGAGTACCCGGACGAGCCGCAGGCGTCCGCCGTCGCGAACAGCGAGTACTTCTACGGCTCCGACGTGCTGGTCGCCCCCGCGACCACGCCGGGTGACTCCGCCACCACGTCCGTGTGGTTCCCGCCCGGCCGGTGGACGGACTACTTCACCGGCAAGACCTACTCCGGCGGAGCCACGCACGACATCACCACCGGTCTCGACTCGATGCCGGTGTTCGTCAAGGCCGGCGGTGTCCTGCCCACCCGCACGCACGACGTCCCGCACGGCGACCACACCGCCCTGACCGACGTCACCCTGACCGTCTCCACCGGCGCGCCGGGCTCGTACAGCCTCTACGAGGACGACGGCGCCACCGCGCCGAAGAGCGCCACGACGAGGATCCGGTACCGGCAGGCCGGATCGCGCCACACCGTGTCGATCAGTCCGGTGAAGGGGTCCTACCCGGGCCAGGTCTCCGAGCGCAGGTGGACGGTGACGTTCCTGGGCGGCGAGGCACCCGCCAAGGTGGCCGCCGACGGTGTGAGGCTCTCCCCCGACGCGTACCACTGGGACACCGGCACCGGGAGGCTGACCGTCACCCTCCCCCGGCGCAGCGTGCACACACCCCTCACGGTCACCTACCAGTAGGACCCGGCACGGGCGGCCGCACCACGCCCGCACACCGGCGGGTGCCGTGTGGACGCCCACGGGTCAGGGAGGTCCTTTGTCGCCGATGGCAGGCGGCGGAGGCTCGCCGAAGCGGACGGAGATCTTCTCGAAGCCCTTGAACGACTCGGCGTTCGCGTACGAACGGTAGGCGCGCACGTCGCCCCTGGCGAGGTGGACGTGGTCGGTGAACGGCGTGAGCAGACTGCGCGGCCACAACCGCAGACATCGCACGGCGATGACCTCGGCCGTGGCCAGGTAGACCACGGCAGCGAGGTAGACCCAGGCGAGCAGACCGAGCACGATGCCGAACAGGCCGTACGTCGCCGTGGCGCCCCGGAGCACGTGGCCGACGTAGTAGGACCCACCCCACTGCAGCACCTGCCAGGCGCATGCCGCGCCCAGGGCGGGGCCGTACATCAGGCGCAGCGGCGGGCGGGACCGGGTCATGATCCGGTAGCTCAGCAGCAGGAGCGCGGCGTTGACCGCGACTCCCGCGACGCCGACGGCCACCCGGAATCCGACCGCCAGGCTGTTCCCGAAGATGCCGGCAGCGGATTCCGCGGCGGACAGCGCCGTGGTCAGGCCGAGGCCGACCGCGAGGAGCAGCAGGAAGCCCACGCCCCTGGCCCGTGAGCGCAAGGGGTCGGGGCGTGCGTGTCTCGGCACCGCGAAGATCTTGTTGAGGGCGTGCTGAACCGCCTGTGCCACCCCAGGGCGCCGTAGAGACTGCCGATCACGCCCACCGCGACCGCGGCTCCACTGCCGTGGAACGAGTGGACGTTCTGCCCGAGCTGATCGCCGATCACGGGAAACTCGCCGAGCGCGGAGTGGAGCACGGAATGCTGCAGCTGCGGGTTGCCGTGCAGGGCACCACTGAGGATGGCGACGAGGAGCAGCAACAGCGGAAACAGGGAGACGAAGCCGTAGTACGTCAGCAGTGCGGCGAGATACGTGGCCTGGTCGTCGAAGAACTTGTACACGACGGCGAGCGGCACGCCCGCCCACCGGTGCCGCCGCTGATATCGGTCCAGCCGGGCCAGCACGTCCATGTGCCCTCCCACACCTCGGGCGGGTCTCTCTTCACCCCGGGCGAGACACCGCAGCATCCCAGTGCCCCCGCGGGTGCGATCCCACACCGCCCGCGCTCAGGCCCTCCGACCGGCGCCGATGCACGCACTCGCCGCGGACGGGCGCTCCACCCGGGTCCTGGCGGGGTCGGCTCCGGGCGGCGCTGGGCCGCACCGGTCTGCCCGGAACACCCCGAGTCCGCTGATCGGGCGTCAGGCACCACGCTCGACGGCCGCGTCGCGGTTCAGCAGGGCCGCGCACCACTGGAAGTGGCCGTCGCTGCCGTCCGTGCTGAACAGGTCGTAGGTGGACAGGGCGTAGGCGGCATGTCGCCCCGCTCCCCCGCACCTCCATCGAGCCGAACCCGGGGCGATCAGCCGGCCCCTTCGGACGGCGCTCTCGGTCAGGCCGCATCCGGTTGCCCGTGGGCGTGCGAAGCAGAGGTGACGAAAGCAATGGCGATCAGCAGCGAAGAGGGACGCCCATGACGAGCTGGGTGGTGCGACCGGACGGTGGCCGTCCGGAGGGGCGCGCCTGCGCGCACGCGGCGGATGCGAGTTCCGCTCCGGCGCCGGCGCCCCGGAGCGGTGTGTGCCTGGAGTGCGAGGCGCGAGGGCACGGCGGAGGGCGTCTGCGGCTCTGTCTGACCTGCGGGCACATGGGATGCTGCGACAGCTCGCCGGGTGCCCACGCCACCGCTCATCACGAATCGACAGGGCACCCTCTCGCCCGCTCCACGGAGCCGGGAGAGGTGTGGGCCTGGTGCTACGTCGACGAGGTGTACCTGGAGCCCGCGGGAGCCCCGTGACACGGCGGGAGGCGATTCGCACAAGCCCCGTGCCGATGATCGCGCCGGACGGGCGAGGGTGCGGGGAGCATCGGCGGCGGTCGAGACCGGCTGGTCGGGGACCGGCCGCCGTGCCCGGTGAGGAGAGTGTCGCTGCGGCCGCCGGCGGGCCGTTGTCGTAAACGAGGAGTCCGTCGTCCCTGAGGCGCACCGATGCGGTCTGCTCCGGCGTCACCCGAGGGAGTCCCAGAACGCGCAGTGGTGGCGGGAGCGCGCCGTGCCGGTGGGGACGATGTGGTCCGGTGCCAGGGAGAGCACCGTCCGCCGGGGCCAGGGCGGCGACGACGGGCTGTTCGGATCGGCGGTGCGGGCGAAGCGCGTCCAGTAGTCGACCATGGTGTCGGCCAGTCGGTGCTGTGCCGGGGTGAGGTCGCGGGGCGGCCGCCCAGGTCGAACAGATAGGGGAGCTCGCTCGCGTGCGGCGCGCCGAGCGGGAACGGGGGTGTGCCCGGGGTGAGCGGCGGAGCGTGCTCGTCGGCGAACTCGTAGCTCCAGACGGGGACGTGGGCGGCGAGAAGGCTCTCGGCGCGCGCGGTCGGACAGGCGAAGTCGGCGTCGCCGATGACCGCGCCGAACACCGGACCGCCGTCGGTGCGGTGCACCGGATATGCGCGGACGATCGCCTTCGCCTGCCCCGGGCCCGGGAAGAACGCGGCCGCGATGTCGGGCCAGGTACCGGGAGTCACGGGATAACCGGCCTGGATGATTCCGGCGGCCCAGCCGTTGCCCTCGTCATGGTTGTTGCCGATCAGGACGGGGACGTGGTGGAGGCGGTCGGCGGCGATCGCCGCCGCCGGGTCCCGGGGCAGCAGCGGGGTGGTGTGAGCCGGTTGCTGGTCGGTGTCCTGGGCTGCGAGGAGCCGCGAGACGTCGAGGCGGCGCAGGCAGGCCATGACGTCACGGTCCGAGCCGCAGCCGGCCCGGACCGCGAAGTCCGCGCCCGTGGCGCGCGCCGCGGACAGGGGTACGGAGAAGGGCGCGAAGGGCCGGTCCGGGCGGCCGGTGCACGGACCGCTGCCGATGATCGCCCGGTCGAAGAGGCCCGCTGCGGCGGGCGAGGCGAGCTGGGCGCAGACGCTGTACCCGCCCGCCGACTCCCCGGCCAGTGTCACGTTGTGCGCGTCGCCGCCGAAGGCGCCGATCTCGGCGCGGACCCAGCGCAGCGCCGCCTGCTGGTCCGCCAGGCCGAAGGTGCCGGAGCCCGGCAGGTCGCCGTGTGCGAGGAAACCGAGGGCTCCGAGGCGGTAGTTGACGGTGACGACCACGACGTCGCCGCGGGTGGCCATGCGGTGGGCGTCGTAGGAGCTGCCCGCTCCGGTGGTGAAGCCGCCGCCGTGCAGCCATACGATCACCGGCTTGGGGCGGGACGGTCGGGCGCCGTCGGGCGTGGTGACGTTCAGGTGGAGACAGTCCTCGTCGGTGCTGCCGCTGGGCACCTCGCCGGCCGGCTGCGGGCAGGCGCTCGCGGGCCGGGTCGCGTCCCTCGCCCCGGACCAGTGCGCCGCGCGATGGGGCGGGGCCCAGCGCAGCCTGCCGACCGGGGGTGACGCGTACGGGATGCCTTCGAAGGTGCGGTAGCCGTCGTGCGCGGCACCCCGCACCGCACCGTAGTGGGCGCGGACCGTCGTGTCGGAGTGCCGGGAGCGCTCCGTGGCGGCATCGGACCGGGCCCGCCGCGTCGTGGCGGCGTCGGGCCGGACCGGCCGCGTAGTGGCGGCTCCGGACCGGACCGGCCGCGTCGCGACGGCGTCGGGCCGGACCGGCCGCGTAGTGGCGGCGGGCCGCGAGCGCTGCGGTGCCGTGGCGGCGGCCGGGGCGGTCGGTGTCGGTGGTGCCGCGGAGGACCAGGCCGTCGCGAGGACGGCGGTGAGGGCGCAGCCCAGGCTGGTCAGGACGCGGTGCTTGGTCATCGTCTCCCCCTCCGGGCGGGTCAGCTCCCGCCCATGCCGCCCTGTGCGGCGATCATGGTGGTCGGCAGCGCGCGTACCGCCTTCTCCAGGCCGGGCGCGAGAGCGGAGAGGGTCCCCGTGCAGGCGTCGATACGGGTTCGGTAGGTCTTGCGGTCCTGCCGGGAGACGATTGCGCGGACGCCGCCCGCCGCGGCGAGCGCCAGCAGAGCGGCATCGGCGGTGGGGATCGCCCCCACGGGTCCGTCCCCGTGGAGCGCGGCGGACACGCGGGCGCGCAGCGCGGTGGGCACGGCGCGGTCCGTCACGGTCAGCCGTCGGGTGCCGAAGGGGGTGCGGGGCTCCGTCACGCCGAGGACTCCCGCCGCGGCGAGCCGGTCCTCCACTCGCGTCAGGGTCCGCTTGCGGTCGACGCGCATGAGGTGCCGCCAGCCGTGCGGGGCGGCCGCCTCGCGCAGCACGCCGTCCAGGACGGGGTCGCCGGTCGGCTCGGTACCGGACACGGTGACCGTGCCATCCTCCTCCCCCAGCCGGCCGCGCATCGCGAGGTCGACCAAGGCGGCGGCACGGACCAGAAGCTGTGTGCGGGGACGGTCGTAGGGGCCTTCGGCCGCATCGTCGTGGGCGAGCAGATACATCAGAGAGGGCAGGTCGTCGATCACATGTCGACGCTACGGCCGCCGACACGGCCGGCGGATCGGCCGTGGGAGCGGTCCGGCACTGGGACCGCGGGAGGATCGCGGCCCGGTCTCCTACCTGAGGAGGACAGGAGCCTCGTGACGAGGTGAGCGTCATGAAGAGAGCTCCATGGCGGGATCGTCCCGAGGAGACGAGCGTCGCCGGGTCCCGGGGCTGCGGCCGTCAGGGCCGGCGCGGTCGTACGAGGCCGTGGTCGTAGGCGGCGACGACGGCCTGGACCCGGTCACGCAGGCCCAGTTTGCGCAGCACGGCGGTGACATGGTTCTTGACGGTCGCCTCCGCCAGGCCCAGCCGCGCGGCGATCTCCGCGTTCGACAGCGCCTGCCCGATCAGGGCGAGCACCTCACGCTCGCGGCCGGACAGATCCCGCAGGGAGGGCGGGGGCGCCGGGTCGGGTGTGGTGCGCAGGTACCGGTCCAGGACACGACTCAGTACGGCCGGCGCCAGCAGGGCGTCCCCGCGCGCGGTGAGGCGGATCGCTTCGACGAGCTCGGCGGGGCGCATGTCCTTCAGCAGGAAGCCGCTCGCCCCGGCCCGCAGCGCGGCGACCACGTGCGCGTCCACGTCCCAGCTCGTCAGCACCAGAACCCGGGCCCGGCTGCCGCCCTCCACGATCCGCCGGGTCGCCTCGATGCCGTCGACGACGGGCATGCGTACGTCCATGAGCACGACGTCGGGTGACAGTTCCCGTGTCAGCCGCACCGCCTCCTGACCGTCGGACGCCTCACCGGTCACCTCGAGGTCGTCCCGGGCGTCGATGATCATGCGGAATCCGGTTCTGACCAGGGCCTGGTCGTCGGCCACCACCACACGCACCGTCATGACACGCCCCCCACCGGCAGCCGCGCCGCCACCTCGAACCCGCCGTCGGGCGACGAACCGGCGCGCAGCGTACCGCCCACGAGCCGCGCCCGCTCCTCCATCCCGACCAGACCACGACCGGACCCGGCCGAAGCCGAACCGGCCTGCCGCCCACGGCCGTTGTCGACCACCGTGACCTCCAGGCTCTCCCCACGGCAGTCACCCGCACCCGCACCTCGTCAGCGCCCGCCGCGTGGCGCAGCGTGTTGGTCAGGGCCTCCTGGACGATCCGGTAGGCCGCCAGGTCCACCGCGGCCGGCAGCCCGTCCAGGGTGCCCTCGCGGTACACGCGCACGGTCATCCCCGTGGCACGCACGGTGTCGGCCAACTCTTCCAGGCGTGCGAGCGAGGGCCGCTGTTCCGCCGCCTTCCCGGGTTCGTCCTCCCCCGCCTCGGGCCGGAACGCCCGTAGCAGCAGGCGCAGTTCACCGAGGGCCGAGCGGGCGCCCGTCTCGATGGCCCGCAGCGCCTGACGGGCCTGGTCGGGCCGCTCGGTGAACACGTCGTCGGCGGCGCCCGCCTGAACGACCATCACCGACAGGGTGTGCGCCACGACGTCGTGCACCTCCCGCGCGATCCGGGCGCGCTCCTCGACCACGGCCCGGCGTGCCTCCGCCCTCACGCGAGCCTGCTGCGCCCGGCGCCACTGCCCCGTCATCCACGCCAGGGCAACCGTCAGCAGATAGAGCGCCGCCCCGCCGGCTCCGCCCGCCCGAACGCCAGTGGCGCGGGCACGCACATCGCCGCCAGGGCCCCCAGCGACACCCGCCGCGATCTGGTGGCCGACAGCACGCACAGCGTCACCTGCGCCGCCAGCAGCGCCCCCGTCAAGGACACCGCGGGCAGCAGCGCCCAGACCGCGAGGCCCAACGCCGCGTTCACGGCCAGCACGCGGACCGGCGCGCGCACCTGCCACCGCAGAGCGCAGACCTGTGCCAGGACCAGGGCCAGCGCCACGGGCAGCCGCCAGCCGCGCTCCGTACCGGCCACGAGCACCGACGTGCCGACGACGGTCAGCACCAGAGCGGCCGGGCCCCACCACAACGCCCGGGCCACCCATGACGGCAGCTCGCCCCGCGACCCGCCCGCTGACGCCTCGAACGGCTGCCTGATCCCGCTGTCCACATCCCGACGATATCCAGCCGCGCGGGCAGCACCGCCGATCCGGCGTTCCCCCACGCCGCGCAGATGGGCCGCGGACTCCGGTATGGGCGCGAATCTCCTCCCCGACAAACACGCGGTCGAGGTGGAGCCGATCGCGCAACTCCTCACCGAGTCGGCCGAGGCCCTGGCGACCGCCGAAGCCCGTGACCCCGGCTCCCTCGAAGCCCTCGCCGACGCCTACCGCGACTACGCCCGCGCCCATCCCCACCTGTACCGCCTCGCCACCGAACATCCCCTGCCCCGTGCCGAGCTCCCCACAGGCCTGGAGGACGGAGCCGCCCCGCCCCTGCTCCGCGCTTGCGGCCACGGCCTGGATCCGGACCGAGCCACCTGGGCGTTCGCCCACGGAATGGTGATTCTGGAGATCCACGGCCGCTTTCCCAACGACGCCGACCTGGAGACGGCGTGGCAGCGAGGCCTGAAGGCACCGCACCCCGGCATGGCACGTCCGGGAACGTCCCCGGCCTGACAGCGCCGGGCTAAGCGCTTCGCGGCCGTCGCGAGGCCGTCTTCTTGGGGGCCGCTTCCTTCGCGGTCGCCTTCTTGGCGGTCGCCTTCTTCGCCGCGGCCTTCTTGGCCGGCTGCTTCCCCGCCGGCTGCTTCTTGGCGGCCGGCGTCTTCTTCGGCTCGGGCAGCCGGTGCACCTCGGCGGGGCCGGCCTCCTCGCCGCGGGAGGCCTTCGCCTTCTGCACCGACTCGCTCAGCGCCGCCATCAGGTCGAGCACCTGGGCCGGCGCTTCCGGCTCCGGCACCTCGGGCAGCGGCTTCTCCTCCCGCTTCGCCTCGATGATCTGCTCCATGGCCTCGGTGTAGCGGTCCTGGAACTCCTCCCCCTCCAGATCCTCGCGCGTCATGGTCTCCATCAGTGCGAGCGCACCCTCGATCTCCTCGTCCGACACCTCGACGGGCGGCGGCAGCAGTTCCTTCGGGGAGCGGATCTCGTCGGGCCAGCGCATGGCGTGGAGTACCAGGACGTCGCCCTTCACCCGGAGCAGGCCGAGCCGTTCCCGGCCGGACCACGCGTACTTCGCGACCGCCACCTTTGAGGAGCGGCCGAGCGCCTGGGCGAGCAGCTTGTACGGCTTGGCCGCGACCTTCCCGGCCGGCTGAAGGTAGTAGCCCTCGCCGATCCGGATCGGGTCGATCGAGGCGAGCGGTACGAAGGCGTCGATCTCGATCGCCTTCGCCGTCGGCAGCGGGAGATTGCGCAGGTCCTCCTCCGTGATGGGGATGACCTGCGTCTTGGTCAGCTCGTAGCCCTTGCCGATCTCGTCCTGGGAGACCTCCCGGTCCTCGAGCTCGCAGATCTTGCGGTAGCGGACCCGCCCCATGTCCGTGGTGTGGAACTGGTGGAACCGGATCGAGTGGTCCTCGGTCGCGCTGACCACGTTGATCGGCACGGTGACCAGACCGAACGAGATGGCACCGGACCAGATGGTTCGGGGCATGCCCACACCTCCGCTGTAGCCCCGAGCATCATCAGCCTAGGGATGCCGCATCCGGCCCGCACCCCACCTGGGCCGGGCCGGTGATGCTCCCACCGGGTGTATGGGCGGGCGACGACGCCTCGGAGGGGTGAAGCTGAGAGCGTGACCATCAAGAGCGAGCGTCCGGTGAGTGCTGAACAGATCAATGCGGCGCTGAGCGCTCTGGGAGCCGAACCGACGGCGGATCCAGAAGCGCGGCGCGAGGAGCCGCAGGAGTCCGATCGCCTGCGGCTGCTGGGCCATCTGCTGGCCAAGGCGGAGTGGGAGATCACGGCCGCGACGCGTCTGTCGGAGGAAGGGGAGATCGAGGACGTCCTCGACACGATGCTCGGCTGGGCGGAGCACCTGGGCCATGATCCGGGCCGTGCCGTCAACATTCTGACGAACAGACTGCAGCGCACCGCCATTCAGGTCTCGGAGTCCGAAGCGGACGAGACACCGCCGGGGCGGGAGGCGTCCTTCGCGGCCGCGATGACGGCCCTGTACGCCCTCAGCGCCCAGCTCCACGCCGACCGGGGCGACGTCGAAGGGACCAGGCGGGCCCTGAGCGGTGCGGAGGAAGCCCTCATCGACACGATGCAGGGCATGCACGATCTGCGGGTCGCCATCGGGGACACGGCCGGCGAGGACGAGGAGCCGGAGGACTGATCCCGGGACCGGCGGCCCGCCTCCGGCACTCCGCGGCGGATTCCGAGCCACCAATCACCAAGGTCGTCCCGGCACGTACCAGGAGCCTCTACCGGTGATCGCCGCTCGGTTCGGCCACGGTGATGACGATCTTCCCGGCCTCACGGGTCCTGGCGAATGCCTGCTGTGCGTCATGCAGAGAGGTCAGCGGGAAGCGCGCGGCGATGCGAGGGGCCAGAACCCCTGCTCGTGCCGCCTCGGCCAGGGCGGCGAAGTGCGCCCGTGTGTGCATCGAGGAACCGATCAGCGTGATGTTGTGCAGGTAGAGCCGGCGCAGGTCGAACTCCACGACCCTGCCGGCCACAGCCCCCGCGATCACCCAGCGGCCATCGTCCCGCAGCGTAGGCATGAGCGTGCCGATGAGTGGGCCACCGACGACATCGGCCACCGCGTCGAGGCCGTCCGGGGCGAGGGCCCTCACCTGCGCGGCCAGATCCTCCGCATCCCGCAGCAGGACGTGCGCGGCTCCGGATTCCCGTACCGCCTCGGCGTTGGCCGCACTCGTGACGGCCACCACCTCGGAGCCTCGCGCGGACGCCAGCTGAACGAGAGCCAGTCCCACGCCTCCCGAGGCGCCCGTGACCAGCAGCCGTTCCCCGGGGAGCACCCCGGCGCGGTCGAGCATTCCGGTGGCGGTGCCGTAGGCCACGGGCAGACAGGCCAACTGTTCGTCGGTCAGGGGACTACCGGTCATATCGTGCGCATGATCTGCGTCAACGACGACGAACTCGGCGAATCCCCCGTCGGCCTCGCTGCCCAAGAACCCGACCGGCGGCTTGTCGGCACTGCTGTCACGGTAGAGGCCGGGGTCGACCAGGACCCGCCGTCCCAGCATGTCCGGCGGGACCCCCGGGCCGAGGGCGCTGACCACGCCCGCGATGTCGCCCCCTGGATGCGCGGGCAGTCGATCGGCCCCAGCCACCCGGACACGGCGTTCGGATCGTCCGGGCTGCCATAGGCCCCCTCCCGCGTCCAGATGTCCGTGTTGTTCACCGCCGCGGCCGTGACCCGGACCTGCACCTGATGCGGCTCCGGTACGGGCACCGGCCAGTCGCGACGGATCTCCAGTTTGTCGAGGCCTCCGTGGCCGGTGAGCACAGCAGCCGTCATCAGACCGTTCATGCGAGGAATCCTATGTCGGCGTCCCAAAGTGCCGGTTGCCCGCCACGACGATTCCTGTCCTCGGTCACCGCATAGCGACGAGCCTTTTCCTCACCCCATCCGTCATCTCATTCATCTCATTACGCTCGGCTCGAACCGATGTGCCGAAGCGGTCGCTTCGCCACGGTGCGCCGCGCGCTCCACGCTTCCTGCGCACACGCCGGCTGCAAAAGGGCCGCGGTCGGTGCCCCAACGGCGGATCGCGGCACTGCCGGCCCCGGTCAACGGCCCCCAGGAGTGTCACATTTCGATGGTGTTCGAAAGGATGGCTGGTCTCCACGAGCGGTGCCTACGGTGTGACGCGAAGAGGTCGGCCACAGCGAGTTGCACAGGTCGGTCGAACGGCAGGTCCTCGCGGGCGCAGGATCGAACTGGCGCCACGATGAGGCCCCAGGCAGGGAGAACTCTCGATGCAGTTGCTCAAAAAGCACGTGACCCGTACCGCTGTGGCTCTCGTCCTTGGCGCCGGCGCGCTCGTCGGCGGCTCCGGCACAGCTTCGGCTGCCGCCGTCCATCCCCAGTACGTGACCTACAAGTGCGATTACGGGCGGGCCTGCGTGTACGACAGGTCCGGAGGGATCTGGAATATGGACGGCTGTGGAGCCAATCATATCTACGGCGTTTTCAACTATGCCAAGGCCCACGGCAACAGCTTCACGGTGTGGTATCAGAACAACACGTGGGATTTCGTCCCGGCATGGGGTCAGCGGCCCCTGGACGGCGGCAACAAGGTCACGGAAGTGGACGTGCATTGCTGAGCACTGACGCTGAGAGAAGCCCCTCCAGAGTCAAGGAGCAGGGCTGCCTTCTTGACCGGCCTCCACCGAGCCGACGGCCTGTGCGGCTTCGCCGGCAGGCGAGCGCGGGAGCGCTCTGGACCGCCGCACCGGTGCCCCCGTTGGTGCGTCGACGACCGCTGTGCGAAGCTGCCGATCACACGGGAGGGATGTGGCGGTGGGGCGGGAGCGTACGGGGGCGAACGACCGAGGCAGCGCACGATCGGTACCGCGCCGGCCGCGTTGGCCGTGCTGGTGGTGGGCGGAGTTGCCCTGGGAGCGCTGTTGCTGCGCCCCGACACGGGCCTGTTGGCCAAGGGCCGCGGTCCGCTCGGCGGCAATCCCGTCCTCGTGTTCGGCCTCGCCCTGACGTCACTCGTCGGCGGCTTGGCCCTGCGGGAGAAGTACCGGGAGCAGGTCGCCGCCGCACGGGAACTCAACGCGGTGGAACAGCGGGTGGTCGACAGCGTGGATCGCGTGCTGCTGGGCGCGTCGCTGGTGGTCCCGCTGCTCGTCATCGCCCTGCACCGGTTCCGGCCGTCCAGCGGACACGGGGCCGAACACAGGAGCGACCACGAGCCGTTGCCACTTCCCAGCCCGCGGCGAGACCCGGCACCTACCGCGCCGCCTGCACAGCATTCCGGGCACACCGGCCACAGCCTGCACTTCGGGCTGACGCGCATCCTGCTCGGTGTGGGCATCGCCCTGCTCGTCGTGGTCGTCGTGATCGCCGGGCTGCACCTGTGGCGGCATCTGACCCGACCGCCGGTGCCCGATACCCCGGCAACGTACGCGACGCTCGACGACGAGCAGGAGCGCTTCGCCCAGGCCGTTGACTCCGGGCGCCGTGCTCTGCTGGACGGGACCGACGTCCGGCGAGCCGTCATCGCCTGCTATGCCGCCATGGAGGAGTCGCTCGCCGACTCCGGCGTGACCCGGCTCGCCTCGGACAGCCCGCAGGATCTTCTGGAGCGGGCCGTCACCGGCGGCCTGTCGACGGGGACAGCCGCCGCCGTGCTCACCGCGCTGTTCCGGGAGGCCCGTTACTCCACGCACCCGATGGACGACAGCCACCGCGACCGGGCCGCGGCCGCGCTCGCCGAGATCGCCGAGATCGCCGACGGACTGCGCTCGCAGATGTCCGGACACGAAGCCGTGACGGGCGCCTCGTGAGAACGCGTGCCGGGATCCGGGCCATCGCCGATTCCGTGCTGACGAAGCCCGGTTCGCCACGTCACTCGCTGGCTGTGCTGGGCACCGCCGCAGTCGCGGCCGAAGTACTGCTCGCCCTGACCGACGGTGCCGCCGCGGCCGCCGGCGGACTCGCCCTCATCACCGCAGTCGCGCTCGCCATGGCGCGCCATGCCGCGGGTGCCGCCGCCCAGGACAGCGGCTACCGCAGGCAGGTGCGCTTGCTGGACAGCCGCGCCCCGGTACTCGGCGGGTGGCGGCGCATCGTGGCCAAGTCCCTGTCGAACGACGGCCAGGCACACCTCGATACCCTCATGCGGCCCCAGTTGCAGCGGCTGTTCGCTGCCCGGCTGGCCGAACGGCACGGCGTGGCGTTGTACCGGAACCCGCAGCGGGCCCGGGCGCTGATCGGGGCTGAGCTGTGGCCGTGGGTCGATCCCGAGGCGACCACTCCGCAACCCACTCTCCCCGAAGCCGTCCTGCGCTCACTGCTCGACCGCCTGGAAGCCCTGTGACCGATGGCGCTGCGGCCGCCGTCCCCAGCCCGCGCATCCCGACCCCCGCCTTGTGAGGAACCGACGTGACCAGCGCGCAACCCATACCGGACGCAAACACCTTGACTCCCCGGCAGGCGGGCGAAAGGGCCGCGTCCGTGCTTGAAGAGATCGGCACGGCCGTGGTCGGCAAGGCGGAACCGCTGGCGCTGGTGATGCTCGGCATCCTCGCCGGCGGCCATGTCCTCGTCGAAGACCTGCCGGGACTCGGGAAGACGCTGCTGGCACGCTCCTTCGCCACCACGCTCGGCCTGGACTTCCGCCGGATCCAGTTCACCCCGGACCTGCTGCCCTCCGACGTCACCGGAGCTCCGTTCTACGACCAACGGTCCGCCGACATGGTCTTCCGGCCCGGACCGGTCTTCACCCACCTGCTGCTCGCCGACGAGATCAACCGCACCCCGCCCAAGACCCAGGCCGCGCTGCTGGAGGCGATGGCCGAGTCCCAGGTGTCCATCGACGGGAACACCAGGCCGCTGCCGGAGCCCTTCGTGGTCGTCGCCACCGCCAACCCCATCGAGTACGAAGGCACCTACTCCCTGCCCGAAGCCCAGCTCGACCGCTTCCTGCTGCGGGTTCGTATGGGCTATCTGGAGGCGTCCGAGGAGGTGGGCGTGCTGCGCGCGCGTGTCGATCGGGCGGCGCCCGAGGCCGTGCTGCGCACGCTCAGCGGTCCCGGCGAGGTGCAGGCCATGCGGGCCGCCGTCGAAAGCGTCGAGGTGGACGACGACCTGCTGGAATACGCCGTCGCCCTGGTCCGAGCCACCCGGAACCACCCGCATGTCCAGGTAGGGGCATCTCCGCGCGGCGGTCTGGCCCTGGTACAACTCGCGCGCGCCCGTGCGGTCCTGGACCTGCGGGACTACGTGACCCCGGAGGACGTCAAGTCCGTGGCCGTGCCGGCCCTCGCACACCGCGTCACCCTCAAACCCGAGCTGTGGGTCCGGCAGATCGACGGCGACGACGTGATGCGCGAGATCGTGCAGTCCGTGCACGCCCCGCAGACCTTGCCGCGCACGCCGATCGCATCATGACGGAGCCCGTGCCGACCGGCACAGGGGCCGCCGCCGTCCGACGGGCCCTGAACGGGGCCGACGACGTGACCGCGCAACCCTCACCACCGCCGCCACCCGGCTGGCGGGCGAGTGAACGCGCCCTCCGGCTGGGCACGTTGGCCGTCGTCGCGCTGACCGCCGCGCTGATCACCGGGCACGCCTGGGTACTCGCCCTGGCCGCCGCGCCCCTGGTTCTGCTCGCGCTGGCCCTGCCGAGCGGGCCTCGCCCGGCGGCGGTGACGGCCGAGGCCGAGGTGGAGCCGCGCAGATGCTTCGAAGGCGAGCAGGTGAAGGTGCGGATCACGGTGTCGTACGACGGTGAGGCCGGCCGTCTGGACCCCGGCGTCACCCTCGGTCACGGAGTACGACTCGACCACCTCGCGGTCGGCGCGCACCGCGTCGATCTCGTCCTGACCGCGCGGCGTTGGGGCCGCTGGACGCTCGGCACGGTGGACGTCGACGTCTATGACGGCGGCGGACTGGCCCGGCGCACCGTCCGGGCGGAACTCGGTGAGGTCGCCGTCTTCCCGCTGCCCGAGCACGCCGGCCTCACGCCCATCCCTGTCCGGCTGCCGCAACGGCTCGGCGAGCACACCGCCAGGCAGCGCGGCGAGGGCGTCGAGGTCACCGGCGTGCACCCGTACGTGCGTGGCGAACGGCAGCGGCGGATCCACTGGCCGGCCACGACCCGCCGCGGCACCTTGCAGGTCCACCAGTTCGCCGCGGAGCGCGCCGCCGACACCGTGGTGCTGCTGGACGTGCTGTCCGACGTGGTCGACCCGGTCACCGGCACGTCCTCGCTCGACGAGACCTTCCGGGCCGCTGCCGGACTGGTCCGCGCCTACCTGCGCACCCACGACCGGGTCGGCGTGGTGTCGGTCGGTGGTGCGACCCGCTGGCTGCAACCGGGCAACGGGCAGGGGTACTTCTACCGCGTCGTCGAGAGTGTGCTGGAGGTCCGCAAGGACCGTGGGTACCGCACGGAGGGCCTCAGCCTGCTCCCCCGCCCGCGTTGCCCGAAGGAGCGCTGGTGTACGTCATCACGCCGCTGACCGACCAGCGGATCTTCGACATCCTGCACCAGGTGGGCGGACGGGCCAACCCGATGGTCGTGGTCGAGATCCCCAGTGGCGAGCCGGTCCTGGAACCTGGCGACACCGAAGGCGAACTCGCGCTGCGGCTGTGGCGGGCTGACCGCGACGCCATGCGCTTCGCCTTGGTGGAACGCGGCGTCGCGGTCGTCGCACACCGGCCCGGCGAGACCCTCGACCTCGCCCTTGCGCCGCTGCTGCGCACCCGCATTCACGGGGGACGCGATGACCACCACCCCCACCCGGACCGCGCGGTCAGGCTCGCGCCCGGCCGCGAGCCGAGCCGTCCTGGTCCTCGTACGTCTCACCTCCCGCATCACCGACCGCCTGCTCGGAACGGCCCTGGCCGTCGCCGCCTGCGACCCTCCGGCCGCCCTGCACGCAGCAGTGCCGGTCAAGATGCTGGTCCTGGGGGCCGCGACGGCCGCGTGGTGGGCCGCTCCGATGGTGGACGCACGCCCGGTCCAGACCTCCACGCACTGGCGGACCCTCGTGGCCCGCCACAGGACCACCGTGCTGCCCGCCTCGGCGATCGCGGTCGCCGCGACCACCGGGCCCGCGCTCTGGCTGGCCGTCTGCATCGCCGCCCTGCTGCTCGCCTACCTGCTCGTCACCGACGCGTGGACGGCCGGCATCACCGCCCCGCCCGGCCGCCCGCAGGCGACACCCGCACTGGCGGCCGCCGCCGCAACCGCAGTGGTTCTGCTCGCCGCACAGGCACCCGTCGCGGGCACCTCATGGGCACGCCTGCCCGCCTCACTCGCCATCGCCGCGACCACGGTCTGCCTGATACTGGCGCTGCGCACCCGTCGCAGCAGGACACCCAGCCGTGTCAGCGGCCGATCGCCCATGCGCCGGCGGTCGACCTGACTCGGTGGGCGACGATGCTCGACATCATGGCTCCGTGATCGGTCCGGTACCTGACGAACGGGAGCGGGCCGACCGTGTGGGTGCACGGCACTGCCCGGCGCGACCTCGCTGCCCGCGGAGGGCGGTCGGCGGTCGGCGGTCGGCGGTCGGCGGTCGGCGGTCGGCGGTCGGCGGTCGGCGAGTGGAGCGCGGACGCACCGCCCCACGCGAAGCGTGCTCCCCGACTCCTGGGGGAAGATCCTCGTATATCACTGCAAGGCTTGACCGCTGTGCCCACGAACTGGGGCCGGTGTACGGCGTCGAGGTCAGAGCGAAGGAGCGCAAGCCATGAGGCGTCGGGTGTCTCGGCACGAGATCGTGGACCGCCTGGAGGCTCTCGAGACCCGGCAACGTCAGCCGACTCCGCCTCCGCTGGCCGGGCAGACCGCCATCGACGTCGGCACGATCGGGCATCACGCCTATGAGGGCCCCGGCGCCTGCCGGGCCGACCTGTTCGGCACGCCCTGCGGGGCACACCGAGACGAGCACCAGGTGATACCCGGCGACAGTAAGTGAGCTGCCCGTCCCGGTGAGCACGGGACGCGGTTCGAGTCGCATCGACGCGGTTGGTGAGCACTCCTCTGCCGCGTACGTCAGCGAGCGTCACTTTTCGGTGGTTTCCTGACATCTCAGCCCACCTCGGCATCCCATGCGTTGAGCACTACTTCCGTGGCACCCACGTCAACTAAACGGTTCTGCACAAGAGTTGCGGGGCCAGAGGGCGCTCGACGCCCCGCCCGCCAGAACCCCGAAGAGTTCTTCGCGAAGAAGTCTTTGCGAAGAACTCTTCGGGTCTAGAGTGCGCGACATGACGGACACAGGTACGGGGCCGGACGGCCCGGAGATCGAGGCGGACTCGATCGTTCTCGACGCCAAGGGCCTGCGCGCCCTGGCGCACCCGGTGCGGGTACAGCTGGTCGGGCTGTTGCGGAAGCACGGCCCGTCGACCGCCACCCGCCTCGCGGAGCGGCTCGGCGTGAACTCCGGCACGGCCAGTTACCACCTGCGCCAGCTCGGCGCGGCCGGTTTCGTCGAGGAAGACACGGAACGCGGCAACGCGCGAGAGCGCTGGTGGCGCTCGTTGCACCAGATGACGGAGCTCAACGACCCGGAACTGGCCGAGCGGGAGCCCGAGGCGGCACTGGCCTACCTGCAATCCGTGGCCGCCACCTACACCTTGCGCGCGCAGCGAGCAGTCAACGAGCTGCAGACGATGCCCCGCGCGTGGCGGGCACCTTCGAGATGAGCGACTGGGCCCTGCGGCTCACGCCTGAGGAGACCGCTGCCCTGCGCCTGGAGTTGCGGGCCGTCGTCGCCCGCTACCGGAGAGACACCCCGGAGTCCGCGGTCACGGCGCCGGAGGGAGCCGAGCGGGTCACCGTCATCGCGCATCTGCTGCCTGAACCGGACACGTCCACCGCGTCGGCGGCCCCTGCCGGTCCTCGGAAGGCGACCGGAACGGAGCCGTCATGACGGAGGGCACCCCGGGCGGCGGCATACCCCGTGAACGGTCGTTACGCCCGCTGAGCGGGGTCCTGGCGGCCATGGCCGTGTCTCTGACCGGTACTCGGGTCTCCGCCGTCGCGTTGCCCTGGTTCGTGCTCGTCACGACCGGCAGCGCCACACAAACCGGACTGGTCGCCTTCTGCGAGATGACCCCCTACGTCGCGGTCAAGGCGTTCACCGGGCCGCTGGTGGACCGGATCGGCCCGCGGGCCGTTTCCTGGACCACTGATCTGGCCAGCGCGACCGCCGCCGCGGCGGTCCCCTCGCTCCACGCCTTGGACCTGCTGTCCTTTCCACTGCTGCTGGCCCTGGTCGCGCTGATCGGCGCTGTGCGCGGCCCCGGCGACCTGGCCAAGGAGGTCATGGTCCCGGAGGCGGCCGAGCGCGGCGGCGTCCCGCTGGAGCGGGCCACCGGTCTGTCCGGTGTGATCGAGCGGCTCGCATCCACCATGGGCCCGGTGGCCGGCGGGGCCCTCGTGGCGTTGCTCGGCCCGCTGACAGGGCTTGTCGTCAACGCGGTTTGCTTCGCTCTCGGATCAGTGATCATCGGAGTGGTGCTGCCTCATGGGATGGGGCATGCGGTCGAGGAATCCGGTTCCCAGGCCGAGCAGGACGGGGAGGCCGGAGAGGGCTACTGGCGCCGATTCGGCGAGGGCTTCACCTTCCTGCGTGGCGAACCGTTGCTGCTGAGCGTCATCGTGATGGTCGGGATCACCAACCTGCTGGATGCGGGCTTCAGCACGGTGCTCATGCCCGTCTGGGCGAAGGAGTCCGGCAACGGTCCGGCTGCGATCGGCCTGATGGGCAGCGTGATGGGGGCCGCGGCGGTCGCGGGGAGTCTGATCGCCGCGTTGGCCGCGCACCGGCTGCGGCGCCGGGTGGTGTTCTTCACCGGGTTCCTGCTGGCCGGGGCGCCGAGGTTCCTGGTCCTCGCCTCGGGTGCGCCCATGGGAGCGGTGCTGGCGGTGTTCGCCGTCAGTGGTTTCGGGGCCGGATTCCTGAACCCGGTGCTGGGTGCCGTCCTCCTTGAACGGGTGCCGCGCCGGATGCTGGGCCGAGTCAGCGCACTGGGTGACTCTCTGGCCTGGGCCGGTATCCCCCTCGGCGGACTGATCGCCGGGGCCGCGGTGGCCTCCGTCGGACTCGCGCCCGTGCTGCTGGCCGGCGGGGCTGCGTATTTCCTCACCACGAACCTGACAGGGCTGCGGCCGGAATGGCGCGAGATGGATCGCGCGGGTGGGCGAGACGCCCAGGACCGGCAACCGGAGGAATCCTTTCATCCGGGCGGTGCCGATCTCACGACGTGACGATCACGGGAGAAAGGGCAAGCACCCGGCTGCCCTTCCCCCCTCCCACCTGTCAGATTCCAGGCCCGCGACATCCACACGACACCGCGTCACCTCGGGCGGTAGCCGGAAGCGGCCGTCGAGTAGGACCGCAGCGCCTCTCTCGGCGCGGGTCGCCGGCGACCCCGGCCGGGACGCCGTGACTACCGGATCCTCCCGCCGCCACAACGCGGCCCGGAAGCGGGGGACTTGACCACGACGCCCGGCCCGGCGTCACGACCCGAGCGTGGTACCGGGCCCGGCGCGTACGTGCCGTCGGGCGTCGGTGCCGGTGAGTTCCAGGACGCGGCGCGGCTGGTCCTGGAGGCCGGACAGTTCCAGTGTTCCGCCTTGCGCCTCGGTGTCCCGGAGCAGGCTCTGCAGCAGGCCCAGGCCGCTGGCGTCCATGAACGACACACCGGCCAGGTCCAGACAGAGGACGCGGTCACGGATGCTCACGGTGTCGGTGACCCGGGTGATTCTCGGGCAGGTGTCGAAGTCCAGTTCGCCCGCCACAGTGATCATGGTGCGGTTGCGTTGATTACTGACGCGTACGTCGAAGGACGGCATGGTCGATCCACCGTTCGGGATCAAAGCCCATCACGGTCGGCTCCCACTGCCGGAAGTAGGCCGTCAAGCGCGCGGTTCGGACCGCTCACAGCCGAGCGAGACCACCCGTACCATCCATCGGCCACTCGGTTTCGGTCGCCGTACGGCGGCGCGGGGTCTCCCACCAGACCAGGCTGGCTGTCCTTGAAGGGTGTCACATCCACGCCCGCTTCGGGAGACACCCCGTCACACCTCTGTTCCGGGCAGGCCGGAACCACGACGAGCTCATGCACATCGGGGACGTTTGTTCGGACGCATACGGAACACACGATGAACTAACAAGTTCTTTATGCGACGAAGCGGAGACGTACATGGGCATCATCGCTTGGATCATCATCGGCCTGCTCGCCGGCGCCATCGCCAAGGCACTGATGCCGGGCAAGGACCCCGGGGCATCATCGTCACCATGCTCATCGGCATCGTCGGCGGTCTGCTGGGCGGCTGGCTCGGCAAGGTCATCTTCGGGGTCGACTCCATCGACGGATTCTTCGACCTCTCCACCTGGATCGCGGCGGTCGTCGGCTCCCTCATCCTGCTCGTGCTCTACCGCCTCGTCACCGGCAACCGGCGCTCGCACCGACACGCGTGACACCGCTCGGCCGGATACAGCGAATCGGCTCTCTCCCAGGACGGGAGGGAGCCGATCGCCGTTCGGTGCCGTTGGCGCGGGCGGTGGAGCGTTGCTCTCGACGGCGGACACCGCTTCGCCCGCGGTGCCTCACAGGGTCGCGGTGGTCCCCTCACCGGACGCGCTGCCCGTGAGCCACTGGTCCCATCCCAGGTTGAAGTCGGCGTAGCCGTTGTCCGCCGGGGCCTTGGCACGGGACGAGCCGGTGATGGTGACCGGGTCGCCCTGCTTGACCTGGCCGTAGAACCACTTGGCGTCCGACATCGACAGGTGGACGCAGCCGTGCGAGCCGCGCGCGCTGCCGCTGCCCGGGTTGGGGTCACCGGTCGAGTAGTGCACGTACGTGCCCGACTGGGTGAGGTGGACGTCCCACGGCAGCGTCAGGTCGTAGTAGTTGGCACTTCCCTTGTCGCAGCTGATGCCGACGCTGCACGAGGTCATGTGGACCTTCTCCTGCTTGTCGATGACGGCCATCGTGCCGTTCCACGTCGGGTACTGGGGACTGCCCGCGTTGATCGACAGGGTGCGCACCAGTTTGTCGTTCCTGGTCACCTTCATGGTGTGACCGGTCACCGACACATCCGCGCGCACATCGTCGCCGACCGTGAAGCTGTGCGTGTAGCCGTGCACGCCGTAGCGGCCGTTGCCGTTGCTGACGCCCTGCATGTCGGCATCGATCTTCACCTTCGTGCCGGACGGCCAGTACGTCTTCGGTCGCCAGTCGGCACGCTTGTCGCCGAACCAGTGCCAGGCGCCGGCCACCGGCTGCGAGGCACTCACCTTCATGTGCTTCTCCACCGTGGCCCGCGCCTTCTGAGCCACCGGGTTCGTGAAGACCACCGAGATCGGCATGGCCACGCCGACCGTGGACCCCGTCTGCGGAGTGATCGTCTCCAGCAGCATCGGCGGCCCCTTGGGCTTCGTCGGTGACGGAGAGGCGCTCGCGCTCTGCTTGCCGGGCGCCTTCGCGTCGTCCCCGCCGGCCTTGTCACCGCCGTTTCCGCCACAGGCGCTCACGCCCATCAGCATCGCACCCGTCACGACCGCGATCCCTATGCCGCCCTTGCCCCGTCCCACGACCTGCCCCACTCTCTCGTCATTCGGCCCTGACAGGCCCAACGCCCTGTCAGACAGTGCGGGCGCGGGCCACAGTTGCGTGTATCGCGTAAAGCGTGTTCCAAAACTCGCGGGCCAACGACCGCTGGACACGGGGTGAGTTCAGGGTGTCGTCGACGGGGCGTGCCGGAAGTAGTGCATACGGTGACCCTTCGGGGCAGACGACCCCCGAGGGCAAGGAACCGCTTGCCCTCGAACGTGGCGCCGCCGGGCGAGTGTGCGCACACGGCTGGTACGGGCACCGGGTGACGGTCCGTTTTCGAGAGAGGTTGTCGCTGTGCTGTTGCCTGCGGAGAAGGAACTGCGTGCCGTGCTGGCTCGCTTCGCCGACGCGCGCTTCCGCCATGACCTGCAGCCCACCGGCCACTCGAGCCGAGAGCTGGAGGACACTTCCGGGACGCTGTGCGTCCTCACCGGCACCGAGTCGGTGGACGAGGCCCTCGTCGCCGCCGACGCCCTCCTGGAGCAGCTGCGGGCAGACCGCCGCGCGATCAGGAAGACGGCCCAGTCGCTGGCCGCCTGACCTGCACGTCCGCCGGACGGCACCGCAAGCGCGCATCATGGAGGTCATGCGGACGCGACCGGTGCTGGTGTACGACGGTGACTGCGGCTTCTGCACGGCCTGCGTGCACCTCGCGCAGAGGTGGGTCGGACCGCGCTGCGACATCGCGGCCCGGCAGCGGGCCGACCTGGACGCACTTGGCGTGACACAAGAGCGCGCCGCGTACGAGGTTCTGTGGATCACCCCCGACGCAACGGTGTCCGGCGGCGCACAGGCGGTCGCCGAACTGCTGTCGAGCGCGCGCGGCGGCTGGGCCGTCGTGGGGGCCGTTCTGCGAGCGGCACCGGCACGCTGGATCGCCCACGGCGTCTACCGCGCCGTCGCCCGCAACCGCCACCGGCTGCCCGGCGGCACGCCGGCCTGTTCCCTCCCCACCGGCCGGCGGCCGAGCTGAGCGGGCACGAGGCGGCGGCGATGGATTCCCTGGTCAACTGGCCCGTTTCTCCCGATCCGGGCGTCAAGTCCGATTGTCAGTGGCGGGTGAGACGGTAGGAGCATCAAGTCGGAACGAGGGGGAGCCGCCATGTCCGGAAACCAGAACTACATCAACCACGTCGCGCTTGTGCTGGATGCCAGTTCGTCCATGTCGCACCTGAGCGGCAAGGTCGTCGACGTCGCCGATCAGCAGATCGCCTACCTCGCCCGCCGCTCCAGGGAACTGGACCAGGAGACCCGCGTCACGGTGTACGTCTTCGCGGACAAGGTGGAGTGCGTCATCTACGACAAGGACGTGCTCCGGATGCCGTCGCTGAAGCAGCTCTACCGGGTCGGGGGGATGACGGCTCTGCTGGCGGCCGCCCTGAAGTCACAGCGGGAGCTGGCGCAGACGGCCCAACTGTACGGCGACCACAGCTTCCTGACGTTCGTTCTCACCGACGGGCAGGAGAACGCGAGCCATCGCTGCCCTGACGCCTTCTCCAGGGATCCGCGTGAACTGGTCCAGGCCGTGGCCGAGATGATGCGGACGCAGCAGGACAACTGGACGCTCGCCGTCCTCGTGCCCGACCAGATGGGCAAGCGCGAGGCCATGCAGTGCGGTTTCCCGAAGGACAACATAGCCATCTGGGACGCCACGAGCACACAGGGCCTCGAGGAGGCCGGACAGGTCATCCAGCAGGCTACCGAGAACTTCATGGTGGGGCGCTCCCAGGGCATCCGGGGATCGCGGTCGGTGTTCTCCACGGGCGCGCAGACGGTCAACAGGAAGACGATCAAGGCGGCCGGCCTCACCCCGGTGAAGCCGTCGGAGTACCAGCTGATCCCGGTCGCCCGCGACGCGGGGATCCGGGAGTGGGTCCTCGAGTGCGGGCACGGCTACCGCACCGGTGGCGCCTTCTACCAGCTCAGCAAGTCGGAGAAGATCCAGGCGCAGAAGCAGATCGCCGTGCTGGAGAAGAAGACGGACCGGGTGTACACCGGGCCCGAGGCCCGAGCCCTGCTCGGCCTGCCGGACGTCGAGATCCGCGTCAAGCCGGACCACAACGACGACTACACGATCTTCGTGCAGAGCACCAGCGTGAACCGCAAGCTCGTACCGAACACGCGCCTGCTGCTGATGCTCTGACTCCGTCCGGCTCAGCGGTGACGGCAGCCCCGGCCCGGCCGCTGTGCGAGCCTCGTCAGACCGCGGGCCGGTTCGTGGAGTTCGGCTTCCGGTCCTGGGCGAGGAGTCCGAGCACCACCTGGTCCAGGAACTCGCCCATCACCCAGGCCGAGGAACGCAGCACCCCCTCGCGGACGAAGCCGTTGCGTTCGGCGGAGCGCAGCATCGCCGTGTTGTCCGACAACGTCTCGATCTGCAGCCGCTGCAGACCGCGCACGACGATTCCGTAGTGGGACAACACGGCAACTACATCGGTGCCGTAGCCCTTGCCGCGGCAGGCCGGCAGCAGCCCCAGGCCGATGTGCGCGGACCGGTTGTGGTTGTCGATGCCCCACAGTGTCGCGGTGCCGACCAGCGTGCCGCCCTCCAGCTCCACCACGGAGAACTGCACGCTGCCCTGCTGCGTGTCGTCCACCACGAGCCGCGGGTCCTTCGAGCCGGGAGTGATCGGCCGCCAGGGCCCGCCCTCCGCCCGCGAGGCGTTCACCACGTCGTCGTAGAGCTCGGCCCGCAGGACCGGGATGTCGTCCTCGTGCCGGGCCCTGAGCCCGACCTTGTCGCCCTCAGCATGCGATCTTCTTATCCGCCCGGGCCGGTCGGCGGCAAACCAATAGACGCTCGTCCCGGTTCGGCGGCCGGGACCGCCGCCCACCAGGAAGGGGACAGGGGAGGTGAGGGGACTTGTCGTGGGTCGGCGGGTCTGGTTGGGTACCAGCTCCGCCGACATGCCGGCGGGTGTCGAGTGGAGCGAGCTACGTGCACGGTACGGAACGGCAGGACGGATCGTGGACCTTGCCCGAGGGACTGGGGCAGGCGATCCTGGGCACCGCCGAGGAGATAGCCGCGCTGGTGCGGAGCACGGGCGACACCTCGCTCGCCGTGCCCGGGTCGGAGTGGACCGTGGGCGAGGTCGCCGCGCATCTTGCCGTGGCGAACGAGCTGATGGCCGACCTGGCGGCCGGGCGGGAGCGCCCCTACGGTGACGGAACGCCGCAGAGCCTCGCCGCCGCCAACGCGGAGTCCCTGACCGTCTTCGCGGAGCGCCGGGCGGAGCCGCTCGCGACGATGATCACGGAGCAGTGCGAGAGGTTCCTGGACGCGCTGCCGCGCTCCGCGGCCGACGACCAGGCGCCGGCCACTCCCCTGGGCCCGATGAGCCGGTCCGTTCTCGCGTCCTACCTGCTCACGCACATGCTCGGCCATGGATACGACCTGGCTCGCGCCCTGAAGCGTCCGCACATGGTCGACCCGGCCCGGGTGAGCCTGTGCATGCCGTTCATGCTCTCGGTCATGCCGCGGGTCGCCGATCCCGATGCCACGGCCGGGCTCGAGGCCCGCTACCGGATCCGGCTGCGTGGAGGTGAGACGTTCTGCGTGTCACTGGCCGACGGTGCGGTGCGGGTGACCCCGGGCACGTCGTCGCAGAAGGTGGACTGCACCATCCTGCTCGACCCCGTCGCCTTCCTGCTCATCGCACTCGGCCGGGTCGATCCGTGGCGGGCCATCGCCCGCGGGCAGGTCCTCGCCTGGGGCCGTCGGCCCTGGCTCGGGCCCCGCTTCCCCACGCTGTTCACGGCGCCCTGAGCCGCGTCCCGAAGATCCTGACGCGTTCTGAGGATCTGGCCCCGGACACCGGTGCGGGGCACACGGCGCGGCGGCGGATCTCACGGAGTCAGAGGGGCTGGATCCGCTTGCGCAGGAGGCAGAATTCGTTGCCCTCCGGGTCGGCGAGTACGTGCCAGCTCTCGGTGCCGGTCTGACCGACGGCGGCCGGCTCGGCGCCGAGCGCGAGCAAGCGCTCCAGCTCGGCGTCCTGGTCGCGGTCGGTCGCGCTCACGTCGATGTGCAGTGGCAGCTTGCCGGTCCGCGGGTCTTTGCTGGGGCTGAGGACGAGGGTGGGCTGTGGGCCCCGAAGCCTGCGTCGGGCGGCCCGATCTCGATGCTTCCGTCGTCTTCCCGGCCCAGTTCGACGTAGCCGAGCACCTCGCTCCAGAACGCGGCGAGCCGCTCGGGATCCGCGGCGTCGAGGACCAGCTCACTGATGCGGCATGCCATGCGCGCCAGTGTAGGGGACCGTCTGGCCGCGGCGCCGGAATCCGGTCCGGCGTCCGCGACGGAAGTCGCGCCCGGCCGGAGGACTCGGCGGCACCGCCGGGCGATGGTCGACTTCACACCCGTTGCCGGGCGACTGGGCCCGTCAGCGGTGCTCAGTACGCGGAGTCGACGTTGTCGATGGAACCGTAGCGGTCAGCGGCGTAGTTGGCGGCAGCCGTGATGTTCGCGACCGGGTCGGTGATGCTATTGGGGGTGCCCTCGACGTGGTAGGCCTTGAAGGTGGGCTCGATCACCTGGAGCAGGCCCTTGGACGGGATGCCGTTCTGCGCGTTGACGTCCCAGTTGTTCTGGGCGTTGGGGTTGCCGCTGGACTCGCGCATGATGTTGCGGTGCAGGCCCTCGTAGCTGCCCGGGATGCCCTTCTCCTTCATGATGGCCAGCGACTTCTTGATCCAGCCGTCGAGGTTCCCGGCGCTGCCCGTGGAGCCCTTGGCGTCGGCGTGGCTGTCGCGCGAGGACGTGGAGACGCTGTGGGCGCTCTTCGGTGCCTCGGCGGCCTGCGCGGAGGCCGGCATCAGCGTGAGGGCCACGGTCGCGGCGCCGGTCGTGGCGATGCCGGTCAGAGCGAGAGTGCGCAGGCGGGCAAGGCGGCGGTTGGCGGTGATCGCGGTCATGTGAAAGGAACTCCTGGGGACGTCTGGTAGGCGCCGGCCGGGTGCCGGTCACGATGCGGGCTTCGGAACCAGGGCCCGTGCTGCGCTGCGCAGCGGGGCGCGCCCGGTGGTGATCGCCCGGTCGCCCCGTGGCGTCCGGGGCAACGACCAACATGTTTAGCGGCTCGCCGAAACCGCGCAAGAGTGTGACCTACTACCCAAGAGCGTAGACATGGCGCATATCGGACTTCCCGCCCCCAGGGCACCCGCCCGCCCCGGACCGCTTCTACGAACCCGCTTAGGACGTGACATGGCTCCTATGGGCCGCATCACCCTTTTTCGCGCGAATCGGCGGTTCGATCCGGCTCGGTGCGAGCCGTGCCGACGCCTCCTCGCGCTCACAGAAAGGGGGGTCCAGGCGTCCGGAAAGGGGAGGGTTCAGTACCAGAACGCCTTGACGACTGCCTCGCCGGCCGTCGCGGCGCGCTGGTAGAAGGCGCTCAGGTCCGCGTGGTGCCGGGCGTGGATCCCCTCACGTCCGCCTCCGTCCAGCCGGGGCCGAACGAGGCGTGCAGCCCAGGGCCGGCCGTGGCCCAGAGCACGTCGAAGGGGACGTCACGGAGGAAGGCCGCCGCCCGGCGCACCGCCTCCGGGGACAGACGGACGAAGGGCGGTTGCCCGTCGGTGGGATCGCTGATCACGTCCCCGCCGAAGACGGGCAGCTCCCATGCCCCGTCCTGTCCCTCACTCAGCTCACCGCCCGCCTCGCACAGGTCGTTCACCGCGCTGAAGTCCTTCTCGATGGACTCCGCGACTCCGGCCCGGTGCTCGGCCTGATGGACGTCCCAGTCCCAGGCGGCGCCCATGAACGCGTGCAGCCAGGCGTACTCGAGCCGCACCTCGGAGTCCGGAACGGCGCGCAGATGCATGTGGAAGCTCACAGCACCCCTCCCACCTGCGGCCCGGCGTGCCCGGGCCGTCAGCTGCGGAGCGTATCCCGAGGCTCTGACAGCACCCTTTGCGTCACCGCCGGGTCAACGCGTCACCGCCACCGGGTCACTGGCCGACTCGTCCGTCGACGCACTCGCGCAGCAGGTCGGCGTGTCCGCAGTGACGGGCGTACTCGTCGATCCTGTGCACCAGCAGCTCCCGGACGGCGATCCCGTCCCTGCCGACGCGTTCGCCCAGATCCGCGTACCCGGCGAGCGCCGCGTCGGTCGCGGTCTGTTCGCGTTCCAGGTCGGCGTGGGCCGCGTCGACCAGGCCCTGCTCGGCGGCGGAGCCGAGGAAGTCCGCGTCCCTCTCGCCGTACAGCTTCGGCAGCGGTTCGCCGTCGCCGAGCCAGTTGCGCCAGTCCCGTTCCACCTCGGCGAGGTGGCGGAGCAGGCCGAGCAGCGACATCGTCGACGGCGGGACCGACCTGCGGGCCAGTTGTTCCGCGTCCAGGCCCTCGCACTTCATCCGCAGGGTCATGCGGTAGTTCGTCAGGAAGTCCTGCAGGGTGGCGAGTTCGCCGTCCGGACTGTTGCCGTTGTCCCGGGGGTCGTCGTCCGGGTCGGTCCACATGTCGGGGTAGACGGTCGCCTGGGTCCATCGTGCGGGTTGATCACTCATGCGTTGCATGGTGCTGACCGGCGGCCCCGGTCCGCCACTGAGTTTCGGATGCGTTCCGAGGCTTTCGCCGACACTTGCGGACGCTTTTCGGTCAGGGGGTGCCGGTGCGGTCGCTGAGGTGGTCCCGCACGAGGGAGGTGAAGTCGGGGTCGGGTTCCAGACCCAGCGCCGCGGCGCGCCGGTTGTCGAACACGGCGGGCCAGGAGCCCACGATGGCCTCGACGGCCGGGTCCGGCTCGATCGTCACCAGGTCGGCGACGGCGTCACCGGCCAACTGCCGCAGTGTCGCGAGCATCTGGGCCACTGACACCGTGAGCGCGGGGAGGTTGACCGGCAGCGGGCCGTGGAGCCGGCCGGGCCCCGCGCCGCGTTCGGCCTCGGCGATGCGGAGGAGCCCCGCGACGGCGCGGCGTGGCGAGGACAGGGCCGCCCGCAGTTCGGGGTGCACCGGGCAGGTCGCGGGAAGTCCGGCGAGGGGTTCGCGGATGATGCCGGACAGGAAGCCGGAGGCGGCCGCGTTGGGTCTGCCCGGCCTGATCGCGACGGTCGGCAGACGCGCGACGCGGCCGTCGAGGAAGCCGTGGCGGGTGCAGTCCGCGATCAGGTGCTCGCAGACGAGTTTCTGCGTCCCGTAACTCGACCGCGGCGTGGGCAGGGTCGACTCGCTGACCACCGCGGGCAGGGGCATCTCCGGATGGGAGCCGTAGACGGCGACACTGCTCGAGAACACCACGCGCACGCTCGGGCCGCCCGCGGCCGACTGGGCACGGGCGGCGTCGAGCAGGGCGCGGGTGGTGTCCACGTTGGCGCGCATGCCCAGATCGACGTCGGCCTCGCACTCGGCGGACACCGCGGCGGCGAGGTGGAACAGCACGTCGACCGGCTCGGCGAACACCTCACCGAGCCGGTCGGTCAGTTCGCCGTGCACGACGTCCACGAGCGGGTCGGACACCAGTACGGAGTCAGGCGGTGGGACTACGCGGTCGGCGAGCACCAGCCGTGTGATCGGAACGCCCGCGAGCGTCCGGGTCCGAAGCAGCTCCCCGGCCAGCCGGCTTCCCAGGAATCCGTACGCGCCCGTGACAACGACCCTCATGTGGTCCCTCCCTCGGCGGTGAGCCCGGCCGGTCGAGACTCTTCACCGGGTCTCGACCGGCCAAACCTCCCAGCGGGAAGGATGCGGGACAGGGGGACGCCCGGGCACGGCCGGTGAGGTCGGGCGTGCCTGCCGGACGCATCCGCGTCAGGGGCGGATCAGCGGCCCGTCAGGGGGTCCTGCCAGTCTTGTTCACGTGAACGGGCCGGGAGCGCACCGGGCCGGGAACAAGGAGAGGTGCCCGGAGTGGTTGATCGGGGACCGCGAGCACGCTCATGGTCGGGCCCCGCGCGGGTCCACGCAGGTTCGAATCCTGCCCTCTCCGCCACAGGGCCCCACCCCGGCCGGCTCGGCAAACGCCCCGGCGAACGGGACGCCGGGGATCAGACCACCGACAGGACGATCTTGCCCGCGGTCCGGCCGCGCTCGCCGGTCTCGTGGGCCTTCGCGGCATCCGCAAGCGGCAGGACCGTCTCCACCACGGGCTTGAGCGCGCCCCGCTCCGCCAGGGCGGCGATCTCGCGCAGACCCAGGTGGTCGGGCTCCACCAGCATCCAGACCGCCCGGACCCCGTCCCGGGTCGCGGGTACGTCGTCGGGGCCGGGCAGAGTGATCAGCCGGCCGCCCGGCCGGAGCACCTTCACCGAGCGCTCGGCCGTCTCGCCGCCCAGCCCGTCGAGCACCACGTCGACGTCGCTCACGACGTCCTCGAACCGCACCGCGCGGTAGTCGATCACCTCGTCCGCGCCCAGCGAACGGACCAGGTCGTGCTTGGCGGCGCCGGCGGTGCCGATGACGTAGGCACCACGAGCCTTGGCGATCTGCACCGCGAAATGGCCGACACCGCCGCCCGCCGCGTGCACCAGCACCCGCTCGCCCGGGCGCACGTCGGCCGTGTCCACCAGGGCCTGCCAGGCGGTCAGCGCGGCCAGCGGCAGGGCGGCCGCCTCCACGTGTGAGAGGCTCGCCGGCTTGGGGGCGAAGTGCCGGGCCGGTGCCACCACGTATTCGGCATAGGCCCCCGCCTGGCGCGGGAACAGCGGCATTCCGAAGACCTCGTCGCCGGGACGCCACATCCCCACGCCCGGTCCGACGGCCTCGACGGTGCCGGACACGTCCCAGCCGACCGCGGGAACGCTCCCCCACTCGATGAGGGCTCCGCCGGCGCGGGTCTTCCAGTCCACCGGGTTCACTCCGGCCGCGTGCACCCGCACCAGGACCTCGTTCAGTCCCGGCTCGGGACGCTCGACCTCACGCTCGACCAGGTTCTCGGGTCCGCCCCACTGCTCCACGACCACCGCACGCATGCTGACTGCCTCGTCTTCCGTATCGAATCCGCACGTCACCGGGACCTCCCCGGCGCGACGCAGTCCACGATCCGGCAGCCGGACCCGCAGCGGTGTTGGCCGTACGGCCACTATGTGACAGGATCTGGCCATGGGTGAGACGCGGACATCGGAGACGACGGGCACAGCGGACCGGGCGGTGGAGGCCCCGCCGCGCCTGCACCGGATCGCCGTGCTCGCGCTGCCCGGCGTTCCGCCCTTCGAACTGGGTATCCCCTCCCGCGTGTTCGGCAGTGTGGAGGACGCCGAGGGCCGCCCCCTCTACGACGTCACCATCTGCACCGCCGACGGTGCGCCGGTGCTCAGCGACGCGGGATTCACCGTGCAGCCCGCGGCCGGACCCGAGGCCCTGGCCGCCGCGGACACCGTGATCGTCCCGCCGACGCATGCCATGCCCGAACTGGGCCGGGGCGGGCCGCTGCCTCCGGAGGTGATGGCGGCCATCGCCCGCATCCGGCCCGGCACCCGGCTGGTGTCGATCTGCACCGGCTCCTACGTCCTGGCCGCGGCCGGGCTGCTCGACGGCCGGCCGGCCACCACGCACTGGAACCTGGCGCCGGAGTTCCGCCGCGCCTACCCGAAGGTCAGGGTGGACGAGGAGGTGCTGTTCGTCGACGACGGCGACGTGCTGACCTCGGCGGGCGTGGCCGCCGGTGTCGACCTGTGCCTGCACATGATCCGCCGCGACCACGGCGCGGCCCTGGCCAACCGGGCAGCCCGGATGTGCGTCGTACCTCCGTGGCGGGACGGCGGACAGGCCCAGTACATCGACCGTCCGGTCCCCGAACCCACCGTCGCCAGCACCACCGCCACCCGGGCCTGGGCGCTGGAGCACCTCGGCGAGCCGCTGTCCCTCATCCAGCTCGCCGATCACGCCCGGATGAGCCTGCGCACCTTCACCCGGCGCTTCCGCGACGAGGTCGGCATGACTCCGGTGCAGTGGCTCACCGCCCAACGCCTGGAACTGGCCAAGCAGTTGCTGGAGACCACCGACCTCCCCATCGATCTGGTCGCGCACCGGGCCGGTTTCGGCTCCGCGAACTCCCTGCGCGCGCACATGCGCACCACGTTCGGGGTCTCCCCGCCGCCTACCGCCGCGCCTTCAGCCCGAGCGACCTCGTGGCGTCGTAGCTCCTCGGCGGCACCGGTGGGGCCGCCCGGGCGCCGCGCTCGCCCGCGTCCCCTCGCCCGGCTCACCCCCTGTGGGTTCCCGCCCCGCCGCCCGGCTGGTCGGCGTTTCGCACGCCGTACGGCGCGGGCCGCCGTCTAACCTCGACGCGTGGGGCAGCCGGAGCAGCGTGCCGAGGGCGCGGGACCTTTCGTCACCAGACAGACGTGGCACCGTCCCGGCGGCGAGACCGTGGTGTGGGAGTCACGGACCGCCCGGCGGCGCGGAACGGTCGCCGTCCGGCCCCCGGTGCCGCGCCGAGCCGTCAGGCCCCGCGGACTCCGTGTCCGTGGGCCGGCTGCGCCGGCTCAACGCCGTCGCGGCGACCGCCTTCGTCGTCGGCGGAGCCCTCTTCGCGGTCGGTGCGGGCATCGCCCAGTTCGGCTCCGGCGACGCGCTCAGGTGCGCCTCGGTCTACTTCGCGGGTGGTCTGTTCTTCAACACCGGCGGCTATGTGTCGCTGCTCCAGGTGATCAACGCACCGGTCCACACCGAGGGCCGGCTGGTGACGCCCCGCTGGCGGTGGTGGACCTACGAGCCCATGCGGGTGGACTGGCTGAGCGCGTTCGTCCTCTTCGCGGGCACGCTGGTGTTCGCGGTCAACCTGGTCGACTCCTTCCTCCGGGGACTGAGCGTTCAGCAGATCAACCGGCTGATCTGGGTGCCCGACGTGATCGGCTGCGTGCTGTTCCTGGTCTCCGGACACCTGGGCTTCGCCGAGATCTGCCACCGCGGCCGCCCCTGCGCCCGTCCGCGCAGTCTCGGCTGGTGGATCGTCGCCGTCAATCAGCTCGGCTCCGTCCTGTTCATGGTCTCCGCCCTCACCGCCTTCACCCGCCCCGCCACGGGCAGCCTCGTCAACGCCGACATCGCCAACTGGGGCACGCTCACCGGCGCCCTGTGCTTCTCCGTGGCCGGCGTCCTTCAGCTCCGCGAAAGGCCCTGACCCACCCGGGCCGAATCACTCCGTGTAACCGTGCGCCACGCACGGTTTCAGGGCGCCGGAACGGCGTACACGGCTGGATTCGCGTCATCAGCGGGGCACACGGGGTACAAGAGACAGGCAAGGGCCTCGCACGCGCGTTCACGAACAGCACGGAGGCTCGCGATCCGAGGACCTGGAGGCGAGGGACATGGGGCGGCCGGAGAACACGGAGACCCGCCATGAGCGGTTCCGGACGGCGCCTTCCTCCCGGCTGGCCCGCGCACTGGAGGACATCGGCGCCGGTGCGTACGCCGTCGACGAGCAGGGCCGTATCGTCGCCGTCAACACCCGCGCCGGACACCTGCTGGGCAGGGGCGCCCAGGATCTGATCGGGCAGGACGCCCATGACCTGCTGCACCGCGGGTCACAGGGGCAGCGGCTGCCCGCCACCCAGTGCGGCATGCGGCAGGCCTTCCACTCCGGGCACCCGGCACACGGCCCCACCGACTACTTCGCCCACGCCGACGGCACCCTGCTGCCCATCTCCTGGATGCTCACCCCGTACGACATCGGGGACGACGCGAGCGGCACCCTCGTGGTGTTCCACGTCCTCGAACGACCGCACCCGGCCGGCCCCCACCCCGACGAGACGGCCGAGACACTCACCGACCTGGAACGACTGGCTCTCCTGGCCGAGACCACCACCCAGCTGACCTCCACCCTCGACGTCGACGAGGCGCTGCGCCGACTGGTGGGCCTGGTCCTGCCCCGGCTGGCGGACTGGGCCGTCATCGATCTGATCACCGAGCGCGACGAGGTGTGGCGCACCGCCGTGGTCCAGGCCGACGGCGGCGCCCTGATCCACCACGAGGAGCTGCAGGGACCCATGCCGCCGGTACCGGAGACATCCCTCATGCCCCTGTCCAGGGCACTGCGCGGCATCGCTTCCACCCTCGCCGGCCCGGAGACCTACCGTGTCGCCCCGGACTCCGGCATCGCGGTCGAACAGCGTCATCTGTTCGACGCCACCGGCATCCGCTCCGCCGCCATCGCACCCATCCGCAGCACCCGGGACGTCCTGGGCGCGCTGACGCTCGGCCGCGCCGGGCAGCCGGACGACTTCACCGTCGCCGACCTCACCCTGCTGGAGGACATCGCCCGGCGTGCCGGCCTCGCCCTGGACAACGCGCGCCTCTACCAGCGGCAGCGCGCGATCGCCGAGACCATGCAGAACCATCTGCTGCCCCAGATGCCGAGCGTGCCCGGCCTGCAGATGACGGTGCGCTATCTGCCCGCACCGGACGCCTCGCAGGTCGGCGGCGACTGGTACGACGCCTTCACCCTCTCCGACGGAGCCACCGCGCTGGCCATCGGCGACGTCGTCGGCCACGATCTGGAGGCCGCCGCCGGCATGGCCCAGCTGCGCAACATGCTCCGCGCGTACGCCTGGTCCCAGCAGAAACCGCCCAGCAGGATCGTGGACCGGCTGGACGAGGCGATCATGCCCATCACCGACGTCGCGATGGCCACGCTCATCTTCGCCCGGCTGACCCGTACCGGCGACGGCCGCTGGGAACTGTCCTGGACGAACGCCGGTCATCCCCGCCGCTGCTCATCACCCACGACGGCCTGACCGAATACCTCACCGACGGGCACGGCATCCTGCTCGGTACCGGAACCGGCACCGACCGGCCCGACGCCACGATCACGCTGCCGCCGGACAGCACCCTCCTGCTCTACACCGACGGACTCATCGAAGCGCCCGGCCGCACCCTCGACGAGGGCCTGGACGAGCTGCGCCAGCACGCCGCGGCCCTGGCCCACCGGCCGCTGACCTCCTTCACCGACCGGCTCCTGCGGCGCGTGCGCCCGCCGGGTCTCGACGACGTCGCCCTTCTCGCCCTGCGCACACCGCCGGGTCCCCCGCGCACCACTCGTAGCCGAGGGCGGTGCGGAGCGGCCCCGTAGCCGCACCGGCGCGGAGGCGGCACCCCGGGGCCGCCGGGGCGGCGGGCGACGCGTACCGTGCGAGCGGGCGGGGGCGCACGAGGGGGACGGATGTGACCCAGGTCACCGGCCGGATCGCGGTACCGCCCCGCCCTGGGCACCCGCCGCCCGCGCCGTCGCACCTACCGGTCCCGCCCGTACTGCCGAGCCCGCCGTGAAAGGATCCCGTGCTCACCTCCTACGCCGCCCATTTCGACACCCCCGCCGGCTACCTCGACTTCGCGCGGTTCGGGCCGCCCTCGCGCGACGTCGTGGCCGCCACCACGCGGGCGATGAGCGAGTCCGCGCAGGCGGGCCACACCACCGTGGACGACCTGATGCGCGCGGAGGAGACGGCACGCACGGCCGCCGCCCGGCTGGCGGGGAGCGACGCCGAGCACACCGTGCTGCTGCCCAACGCGTCCACCGGTCTGTTCCACGCGGCCCTCGGTGTCCGGGAGGGTGTGGTCCTCGTGCCCCGCACCGACTTCCCGGCGAACCACTATCCGTGGCGGCGCACCGCCGAACTGGGCCGGGCCACGCCTCGCTGGCTCGACCCGGGCCCCGGCGAAGGGGTCACCGCCGACCTGGTCCGCGCCGCCCTCACCGACGACGTGGTGGCGGTGTCCGTCAGCGCCGTCGACTTCCGGACCGGTTTCCGCGCCGATCTGGCGGCGCTGCGCGAGGCGATCGGGCCCGGCCGGCTGCTCGTCGTGGACGCGATCCAGGCGTTCGGGGTGACCGACATGGTCTGGGAGGCGGCCGACGTGGTGGTCGCGGGCGGCCAGAAGTGGCTGCGCGCCGGCTGGGCCACGGGCTTCGCGACCTTGTCCGACCGGGCCCTGCACATGCTGGAGCCCGTCCTGACCGGCTGGACGGGTGTGACGGAAGCGGGCGTGTTCGACGGCGCGGAGCATTCACCCGCCCCCGACGCGCGGCGGTGGTCCGTCACGAATCTCAGTCCCGTGACGGCCGCGGCGTTCGCCGCCGCGCTGGACCTCGTCGAGCGGCACACCGTGCCGGCGATCGAGGCGGCCATCGCCACGCGGATCACCGAACTCACCGAGGTGGTCCACCGGCACGGCGGCCGGGTCCTGTCCCCCGCCGATCCCGCCCGGCGTGCGGGCATCCTCTCCTTCACCATGCCGGGTCACGAACCGGCGCAGGTCGCGAAGGCGCTGCACGCCGAGGGCATCGCGCTGACCGCCCGGGAGAACTCCCTGCGGCTCTCCCCGCACGCCTCGACCCCGCCCGAGGTGTCCGAGCACCTCGCCGCCGCGCTCCTGGCACTGCGCGGCCGGCGCTCGTGACACCGGTCCGGCCCGATGACGGGCACCCGGGCGGGCCGGTGCCACCGGGCCCGCGCATCCGGGCCGGGCCGCGGGGCACAAGGAGAAGAAGAACGGGGAGGTGGGTGTGTTCGACGAGGACGGCTTGGGCCTGGACGAGGTGTTGCGGGCGGCGGAGGACGCCGCCCCGGTGGAGTCGGTGGACGTGGTGGCCCGAAACCTGGAGAAACGGTATTCGGCGGCACAGGTGTCCTTCCTGCTCGTGGACATGCTGGGCCGGGAAGCGGTGCGGCTGCCCAGAGCCGGCACGGCGGCGCAGGGCCGCGACGAGCCGGAGCGGATGGAGCTGGCGGGCAGCGTCTACGACCTGGTGCTGCGCTCCCAGCGACTGCACCAGGAGGACGACGGCGGGGCCGGCTGCCGGCTGGTGGCGCCCGTGACGAACCGCGGCGACTGCATCGGCGTGCTGGAGATGGTGGTGCCGCAGGTGGACGACACGGTCCGCGAGGCGGTGGCGCGGGCGGCGCACGCCCTCGCCTACATCGTGGTGACCGACCGGCGCTTCACCGACCTCTACCACTCGGGGCGGCGTACCACCGCCATGAGTCTGGCGGCGGAGATTCAACACCAGCTCCTGCCCTCGGCGCCCTGCTGCGAAGCGGCCCAGTTCACCCTGGCGGGCGGTCTGGCACCGGCCGACGACATCGGTGGCGACACCTACGACTACGCCCTCGACGAGGACGTCCTCCATGTGTCGATCACGGACGCGATGGGTCACGACACGGCGTCGGCGCTGCTGGCCACGCTGACCGTCAACGCCCTGCGCGGGGCTCGCCGCGCCGGCCGCGGCCTGTTCGACCAGGCGAACGCGGCGCACCACGCGATCATGACCGCCGGCCGCGGCATGACGACCGGCCAGCTGCTGCGCGTCGAGCTGGACTCCGGCGCCGTCGAGCTGGTGAACGCCGGCCACCCCTGGCCGCTTCGGCTGCGCGACGGGCGGATCGAGGAGCTGCCGCTGAAGGTGAACCTGCCGTTCGGGGTACCCGCTCCGGTCGCCTACGAGGTGCAGCGGTTCCACCTCGAGCCGGGTGATCGCCTGGTGCTGATCACCGACGGCATGCTGGACCGCGAGGCCGCCGCGATCGATCTGCCCGCCCTCATCAAGGACACCGGCGACGACCACCCTCGCGAGGTGGTCCGGACCCTGACCACGGCGGCCGTCGACGCGTACGGGGGGAGCCTGGCGGACGACGCCACCACCCTGGTGCTGGACTGGCACGGCAGTCACTCGGGACTGCGCACCACCTGCGGCGGCTCCAACACCAACGCCCGCTGACCGCGCGGCACGGCTCACGCGGCGGCCCGGGTCAGGCCGGGGAGCCGGGGCCGGGTGGGATGTGGACGGTCATGATCAGGCGGCCGCGTCACTCCTGGGCCTCCAGGAGGCGGCGGGTGCGGTCCAGCAGGGCCTGGCGCACGGCGTCCGGCGCGAGGACCCGGAGCGGTGTGCCGAGGCCGAGGAGGTAGCGGGCGAGGCCGTCCGGGTCGGGGCCGCCTATGTCGACAAGGGTCGCGTCGGGGCCGTCGGGGCGGTGGGTGCCGATCGTCGCGGGGACGAGCCTCAGCGCCGCGTCCATCGGGAGGGGAAGACGGACGGTCGCCGAGAGCGGGTAGGGGCCGTTCGCGATGTTGCGGGAGACCAGGCGTGCCGCGTCGGGCGGGTCGGAGAGGTCCGCCGGACGGCCGGTGGGCTGCAGCCGGTCCACCCGGTCGGCCCGGAACGTGCGCCACTCGCCGCGCTCCACGTCCCGCGCGACGAAGTACCAGCGGCGGCCGGTGCACACGAGACGGTACGGGTCGACGTCGCGGAGGGTCACCCGCCCCTGCGCGTCGACGTAGGACAGCCGGGCCCGCTCTCCCCGCCGGCAGGCGACCGCCAACTCCAGCAACAGGCCCGTCGCGACCCGTGGCCCGTCGGCCGTGGGAAGGCTGACGAATGCGTCGTCCAGGTCGCCGAGCCGCTCCGCGATCCGCCGGGGCAGCACCTGACGCAGCTTCAGCAGGGCCGAGAGCGCGGCCTGGTCACCGCCCGCCGCGTCGCTCTGGGCCGCCTCTCTCAGACCGGCCGCCACGGCGAGCGCCTCCTCGTCGTCGAGGATCAGCGGCGGCACCTGGGAACCCGCGCGGAGACGGTAGCCGCCCCAGGGACCGGCCTCGGAGTCGACGGTGTAGCCGAGCTCGCGCAGCCGGGCGACGTCCCGGCGGACCGTGCGGTCCGTGACCTCCATGCGCTCGGCCAGTTCGACGCAGGTCCACGACGGCCGGGAGGACAGCAGCGACAGCAGCCGCAGCAGGCGGGCGGAGGAGCTGATCACCCGGGGAAGTTTTCCACACCACGCCACAACCAGGACCGCAACTGTCCGGGTCACGTCCTAGCGTTCCCTCCATGAGCACGGACACCACTTCCGCACCCGCGTTCCGCTACGCCGCCGTCACCTTCGACTGCGCCGACCCCGCCGAAATGGCCCGCTTCTACGGCGAGTCGCTCGGCATGTCGGTCCTCTACTCCAGCGACGACTTCATCCTGCTCGGCAGGGAGGGCTCGACCGGCCTCGGTTTCAACCGCCTGGCCGACTACCGCCCGCCGACCTGGCCGGATCCCGCCCAGGAGAAGCAGGCCCACATCGAACTGGGCGTCGACGACCTGGACATCGCGGAGAAGCACCTGCTCGACCTGGGCGCCACCAAGCCCGGCTTCCAGCCGCAGCCGGAACGCTGGCGCGTGCTGCTGGACCCGGCCGGCCATCCGTTCTGCATCACGACCCTGGTCTGACCCGCGGCGGTGACTCACCGGCATCGCGTCCGGCGGCCTCGCCGTGCCGGGTGCCGGTGAGCCGGGTTCCTTCCGTACGCGGGCACTTCACGCTCGCCATGTCGTTGTGCGATGTGGGTGACGACGTCGTGATAAATTCGGCGCCGTCGTGCGCCACTGCGAACCGAGGAGGTGAGACCGATCAACGCTTCGACAGGTCGGGACTCCCTCTCTCGCACGGTCCTGGGAGTGCCCGCGTAAGGCATTCCGAAAGGCCAACGCCATGCGCTTCACCTCCGAGACGTCGTCCGACGGCGTCACCGAACGAATCTTCCACCTCGGTGAGATCCCCGGCGTGCTGTGGACTCCGGAGGGTTCCACACAGACGCGTCCCCTGGTCCTGATCGGACACGGCGGCGGCCGGCACAAGAAGGCCCCCGGCCCCACGGCCCTGGCACGCCGTCTGGTGACCGAGTGTGGTTACGCCGTGGTGGCGATCGACGCGCCCGGCCACGGCGACCGGCCCCGACACCCGGAGTACGACCGGCTCGCGACCGAGAATCAGGCACGCGTCGATTCGGGCGAGGAACTGGGCCCGCTGATCGCCGGCTTCCACGCCCTGGTGGCCCGTCAGACCGTGCCGGAATGGCGGGCGGTACTGGACGCGGTCCAGGAGCTCACGTACGTCGGTCGCGGGCCGGTGGGCTACTGGGGTGTGTCGCTGGGCTGCGGCCTGGGGGTCCCCTTCGTCGCCGCCGAGCCCCGGGTCCGTGCGGCGGTGCTGGGCCTGGGCGGCGCGTCGGCATCGGCGGAGGTCGCCGCACGCATCACCGTCCCGGTGGAGTTCCTGCTGCAGTGGGACGACGAGCGGGTGCCACGGGCGGCGGGCCTGGCGCTGTTCGACGCCCTGGCGTCGGCGGACAAGACGCTGCACGCCAACCCCGGCAAGCACGGAGACCTCCCGGCGGCCGAACTGGACAGTTCCCTGCGGTTCTTCGCCCGGCACCTGAACTGACGCCGCCGGGGTTCACGACGCGTGCGCGCCGATCGGAGCCCGCCGTGGATATCGGCTTGCGCGGCCGCGTCATGCGGGTCAGGGTCGATTGACACCGGAAGAAGGCGGAGCAGATGACCACGCACGACCACCCCGTGGACCACGAACTCGTCCAGGCCGCGGCGCAGGTCGCCGCCACGCGCTGCCGGGGCGACAACCACACCGTGGCGGCCGCGGCCCGAGCCCGGGACGGCCGGATCATCACCGCGGTCAACGCCTATCACTTCACCGGGGGCCCCTGCGCCGAGCTGGTCGTCATCGGCGCGGCCGCCGCCCAGGGGGCTTACGAGCTGGAGAGCATCGTGGCCGTGGGCGACCGGGACCGGGGGGTCGTCCCTCCGTGCGGCCGCTGCCGTCAGGTTCTGCTCGACTACTTCCCCACGCTCCGGGTCGTGGTCGGAAACGGTGACGGCGTCCGGGCGGTTCCCGTCCCGGATCTGCTGCCGGAGACCTACGTCTGGGCCGACCACCAGCTCGACGGCGAGTGAGCCGGCGCGGCGCCGGGTGAACGGCGCGGATCGCGTGCCCCCGACGACGGGTGCCGGGGCCGCGTCAGCTTCCCGTCAGCGGTCTCCGGCAGTCTCGTACTCGTGAACGGCACGGGGACGACGCCCCGGCCGGACGCAGGGAGAGGTGCCCGGAGTGGTTGATCGGGGACCAGCGAGCTCGCCTCACGGTCGGGCCTCCTCGGAGGTCCACGCAGGTTCGAATCCTGCCCTCTCCGCAGCGCACAGCCGTCCGGCGGGAACGGACACGCCGAAGGCCCGTCACACCGGTGACGGGCCTCCGTTACGCGCGGGGCGAGAGGTCAGTGGTTGGTGAGCATGCCCTCGCGCAGCCGGGCGAGGGTCCGGGAGAGCAGGCGCGAGACGTGCATCTGCGAGACCCCCAGGCGCTCACCGATCTGGGCCTGCGTGAGCTCCTCCACGAACCGCATGTGGATGATCTGCCGATCCCGCTCACTGAGCCCGGCGATCAGCGGGGCCAGGGCGTGGAAGTCCTCCACCAGCCCCAGGGCCGCGTCCTCGGTGCCGATGAAGTCCTCCAGCGCGGCTTCACCGTCCGCACTGCCGTTGATCGTGGCGTCGAGCGAGGAGGAGTTGTAGCCGTTCGCGGCCAGCCGGGCCTCGCGCACCTCTTCCTCGGACAGGCTCATCAGCTCCGACAGCTCCTTGGCCGACGGCATGCGGCCCAGGCGGCTCTGGAGTTCCTCCGTCGCGCGGGCAAGCTGCACCCGGGCCTCCTGCAGGCGCCGGGGCACGTGCACGGCCCAGGTCGTGTCGCGGAAGAACCGCTTGATCTCGCCCACGATGTAAGGGATGGCGAACGAGGTGAACTCCGCCTCCCGGGAGAGTTCGAACCGGTCGATCGCCTTGATGAGGCCGATCATGCCGACCTGGACGATGTCCTCCATCTCCTCCGCGCCCCGGCTGCGGAACCGGCCGGCCGCGAAGCGGACGAGGGACATGTTCATCTCGATCAACGTGTTGCGGGCGTACTGGTAATCGGGCGTGCCCTCTTCCAGCACCGCCAACTGGTGGAAGAACAACCTCGACAACTCGCGGGCGTCCCTGGGGGCCACCCGGGAGGGGTCGGCGACCTCCGGCAGCTCCGCCGTCCGCGTACCTCTTGCCACCATGCTCGTGGACGTCATGCTTCCCCTCCCAGATCTCCGGACCGCCACTGTTGTCTTAACCACCGCTGCTGTTCAGTGGCCGACGGCCGATGACGCAGCGCGTACCCCCTCATCCTGCACCCACGCCTGCCACTCGCACCAATTTGCGGAACCGGTGACATGCCGTGCGTCGGGGCGCCGGAACGGCGGGCTCCGACTCCGCCGGCCGGGTGCGGAAGACAGCGGTCGGGTGCGGACCCGCTCAGGCTCGCGACAGGTCAGCAGCGCGTGGAATGCTGACCCGAGCCACAGGGAAGGGACCGCACATGACCGACCGACTTGACGAGACCGGCCGACGCGGCCCCGAGCCGCGGCCGGATCTCGTGCAGCGCGCAGCGCCGTTCCTGCCCGCCGGCAGTGAGATCCGGCAGGCGTTCATCTGCCAGAGCGCGCCCAACTTCGGCTTCTTCGTCATCACCTACCTCACCGGTCTGACCATGCTGACCAACACGTACCGGTGCGTGGTCGTCACCAAGGACGCCATCTACGTACTGGACAGCAGCAAGATGTCCGGCGGCGCGAACCCGCAGCGGCTGGCCGGGACCATGCCGCGGGACACCCGGCTCGGCCCGGTCACCGGCCGCTGGGGGAAGTGAACATCCTCGGCCGGCGCCATTGGGTCCACACGCGATTCCACGACCAGATCGCCGCCGCCGACCGTGAGGCGGGTTTCACCCAGTAGGGACGGCACGCGGAAGGCTCCGGTGCGGTCCGCTGGCAGATGCCGCTGAGCTATGCGAGATCACGGTCTGATGCCGACCGCGTCCACCACCGCAACTCGCCCTACCGCGGGGCCGTTTGCCCGCACGTGTATGACGAGCACCCCTTCACCACCGGCACCTCCCGACTCCTGGGTTCCTACTGGCTGGAGTCCCCCAACTGGCATCGTCCGAAGCCCTGTTGCAGCTTCGCTCCGCCTCCGCAACGGCGTGTGGTGAGCGGGGTGCGCCTGGCCCGGGCCGCTCTCACCGTGACCGCGTACGCCCTCATCCTCACCGCTCTCGCCCTCACCGCCACGGGCTGACCTCCCGCGTCACCGCTCGGTCCCGCCGAACAGCGCGAGACCGTGACGGATGCGGTACCGGCGGGCGTGGGCGGCGGTGACCACGGCGGTCACGGCGAGCAGCAGGCACTGGACCCGGGCGAGCAGTGGCACGACGTAGATGGGCAGGGGCTGCCCGTCCCTTCCCTCGTATTCCGCCCGCCACGGACCAACGCTAGGCACGGGGCGGTTGGAGGCGGATCGGAGCAGGGGTGGAGAGCAGGGGGAAAAGGCCGAAGGCACGGGTCGCGGTCTCCACCGGCCGCACCGCACCCCGGGGTGGAGAGAGCCGCCCCTTCGGCCGCCTGGTGGCCCCGATCGAGGGGCGTGTCGCGCCCTGTGCATCCGGCGCCCGGCTGCCCCGGAAAGTGTCTGGTGGACGGTCGTCCGCTGCCGCCCGGCCGTGACCGGTCGACACCGGCCCACGGCTTCGACCCCATGCCTCGACGGGAGACACTCATGCACGACGACGGCCGGTACGCACCGCACGCCCGCTGCCACGACCGCGGCTGAACGGGGACACGCCGTGCACTGGCTCTTCGGCGACCAGCTCGGGCCGCACTTCCTCACCCCCGGCGACGACGGCCCCGGTCGGGACACACCGCTGCTGATGATCGAAGCACGGTCGGTGTTCCGGCGCCGGCGCTTCCACCGGGCCAAGGCACACCTGGTGCTCTCCGCCATGCGTCACCGCGCGGCCGAGCTCGGCGACCGGGCGACCTACGTACGGGCCGACACCTACCGGGAGGGACTGGAGCGCGCGGCGGGCGACCGGCCCGTGACCGTCCATCACCCGACGTCCTACGCGGCCACACGGCTGGTGCGCTCACTCCCCCAGGTCACCGTGGGCCCCGCGCGGGGCTTCCTGGTCCCCATGGAGGACTTCGCGACGTGGGCGGACGGGCACGGCGGAAAACGCCTGCGGCAGGAGAACTTCTACCGGTGGGTGCGCCGGGGACACGACCTGCTGATGGACGGCGACGCCCCTGTCGGCGGCCGGTGGAACTACGACCACGACAACCGGCAGCCGCCGCCCCGCGACGAAGCGTCCCTCCAGGTTCCGGCGCCCTACCGTCCCGGGAGGACGAGATCGACGACGAGGTCCGCCACGACCTCGACCGCTGGGAGAAGGACGGTGACGTGTCCTTCGTCGGGCGTGACGGCCCCCGCTTGTTCCCGGCGACCCGTGCCGAGGCCCGGGCCGCCCTCAAACGGTTTCTCTCCCACCGGCTCGGCACGTTCGGTCCCTACGAGGACGCCATGCTCGCCGCCGACCCGGTGATGAGTCACAGCCTGCTGTCCTCCTCGCTCAACCTGGGCCTGCTCGACCCGGCCGAGTGCGTCGAACGGGCCGCGGCGGAGTGGCACGCCGGCCGGGCGCCGCTCAGCAGCGTGGAGGGGTTCGTCCGGCAGATCGCGGGCTGGCGCGAGTACGTGTGGCAGCTCTACTGGTACTTCGGCGAGGACTACCGTGACTCGAACGTCCTGCACCACACCGCCCCGCTGCCGGAGTGGTGGAACGAGCTGGACGCGGACGCTGTCGAGGCACGCTGTCTGCACACCGTCCTGGAGCAGGTACGGGACACGGGGTGGACCCACCACATCCCCGGCTGATGATCCTCGGCAGCCATGCGCTGCAGCGCGGCTGGGACCCCGCCGCGGTCACGGACTGGTTCCACCGCTGCTTCGTGGACGGCTACGACTGGGTCATGGTGCCCAACGTCGTCGGCATGTCCCAGTACGCCGACGGCGGCCGGATGACGACGAAGCCCTACACCTCGGGCGGTTCGTACGTGCACCGCATGAGTGATCTGTGCGGACCCTGCCGCTACCGGCCGGGCGAGCGGACCGGTGAGCACGCCTGCCCCTACACCGCCGGGTACTGGGCCTTCCTGGACCGGCACCGGGAACGGCTCAGCCACAACCAGCGGATCTCACAGCCCGTGCGGCAGCTGGACCGGCTCGCCGATCTGGCCGAGGTACGCCGGCAGGAAGGCGCGCGGGGCGACTCGCCTCCCTGAGTACGGCGTGCCGGTCACGCGCGCGTGAGGTCGCTCAGCACCTCACGCGCCGCCCGGGTGCCCGACGCCAGCGCACCCTGCACGGACCCGGTGGCCCGGTGGTCCCCGCAGACGTACCGGCCCGGAGCGAAGCGCGTCGTGCGGCTCAACGGCCACGGCGGCCGCATCGCGGGCAGGGCTCCCTCCACGGTGTACGCGGCGACCTGCCGCCACTCGCCGGTGTCGGTGCCGTAGAGCTCGGCCAGGCGCCGCAGTACGGCTCGGCCCGACTCCGGGCGGTCGGGTCCCAGCACGGAGGTGGAGATCAGCGCGGTGCCGGACGGCGCGTACGCGGGTACCACCTCGGTCAGGACGCAGGTGTTGAGCACCGCTCCGCTGCTGTCCACCACCAGGGTCGGCTCGGCCAGCGGGGATCGCTCGGCGGCGTGGTAGTAGGTGGTGACCGTGCGGCTGTCCGGCGCGGCCGAACCGGGCAGCAGGCGGGCCGCCGTGACGGCGTCGGTCGCCACGACGACGGACGTGGCGGGCAGCTCACCGCCGTCCGCGAGGAGCACGCCGGTGGAGGTGACCGCGGTGACCGGGGTCTCCAGCCGCAGCACACCGTCGGGCAGGTCACGGGCGAGTCGGGCGGGTACGGCGCCGATACCGTCGGTGGGAAGACAGAGCGTCCCGCGGGCCATGCTGCGCCAGACCAGGTGGAAGAACCGGCCGGACGTCTCCAGTTCGTCCTCGAGGAACACACCGGAGAGGAACGGCCGCAGAATCTCGTTCACGGTCCGCTCCGAGACTCCGGCGCGGGACAGGGTCTCGGCGGTGGAGCGGTCCGCGCCCCGCTTGAGGGCGCCGGCCGGCAGCAGGGTGTCCCGCGCGGTGAGTGCCCCGAGGGCCGCGAGGTCGCGGGCCGGCAGGACCCGCCCGGGCAGCAGCGCCGCGGCGTCCTTCGGCCGGCGGGTCGGGTCGGCCAGGCGGACGGGGCCGTTCGAGGTGTGCGCGATGACGCCGGGGGTGAACGGACGCAGCCGCAGGCTCCTCAGGTCGACGCGTCGTTTCACCTGGGGTAGGAGGTGTTGAACACCTGGAAGCCCCGGTCCAGCAGGAATCCGTCCCGCCGGTCCGTGCGCATGCGGCCGCCCACGCCGTCGGACGCCTCCAGGAGTGCGACACGCCGACCGGCGTCGCACAGGTCCAGTGCGCAGGCGAGGCCGGCCAGCCCCGCGCCGACGACGACGGTGTCCGGCTCCCCGCTGGGCCGAGTCATCATGGTCCCCTTCCTTCGCCCCGGACACCTGTACCCCGAAAGACGCGGCAGGCCTCGCGGCGCGCCCACCCGAGTTCGCGCTGGCACCCGTTCCGCCCGCACGGCGGTGCGCGGCGGACGCCGTCGAAGCACATCGGTCAGTTTTCGAGAAGCCCTGGCACCCGGTCCTTGCCTACGGTCGAGGCATGACCTCCTTCGACTCCGTCACCCTCGAGGTGGCCGACGCCGCGGCCGCCGCCCGTTTCTACGCCACCGCCTTCGGGCTCGACTCCTCGTGGGTACGGCTGCGCGCCTGTGAGGAGCCCACGAGCGGCTTCCGCGGCTTCACGCTGTCGCTCGTGGCGGCCCAGCCGGGTGACGTCGACGCCCTCATCGGGGCGGCCGTCGACGCCGGCGCCACCACCCTCAAGCCCGCCTCGAAGTCGCTGTGGGGGTACGGCGGTGTCGTCCAGGCCCCGGACGGCGCGGTCTGGAAGATCGCCACCTCGGCGAAGAAGGACACCGGTCCGGCCACCCGCGCCTTCGACCAGCTCGTGCTCCTGCTGGGCGTCGAGGACGTGAAGGCCAGCAAGCGGTTCTACGTCGAACGGGGCCTCACGGTCGGCAAGAGCTTCGGCGGCACGTACGTCGAGTTCGCCGCCGGACCGGAGTCCGTCAAGCTCGCCCTGTACAAGCGCCGCGCGCTCGCCAAGGACGCCGGACTGCCCGCCGACGGCACCGGATCCCACCGGCTCGTGCTCTCCGGCACCGCCGGCCCGTTCAGCGACCCCGACGGATTCGTCTGGGAAGCGTCCGCCCCGCTGGCGGCCACCGCGTGAGGAGAGCTCCCTCCGCCCGCACACACACCTGGGGCCCGGCCGTTGCGGCCGGGCCCCTTCCACGGTTCAGGCGTGGCGTGTTCTATGCGTCGGGATGCTCGTTACCAGCGGTACCAGCGACCCTTGCGGCCGCCGCTGCCCGCGGGCCGGACCACGAAGCCCAGCAGCCAAACGACGAGAACGATCACCGCGATCCACCACAGTGCCTTCAGGGCGAAACCCGCGCCGAAGAGAATCAGGGCCAGCAGAAGAACCAGAAGCAGGGGAACCATAGTTATCAACCTCCTGGCCACCGAATGCCCTTGGTTCACCTTTACAAGCGCACGAATTTGCTGGTTTTTTCAAGGGAATGAAGGGCACGTGCGCATGTTGCGCCGTTTCCGCGGGCGGTGGGTGACGGGGCCGCCTCCAGCGGGCTCACGCCGGTTCGGGTTGCGGTTCCGGCTTCGGGACCGGTACCGGGGACGGGTCCCAGAGTCTGGTGGTGCGTACGTAGCCGTGGATCACCGAGGCCATCGCCAGGACGAGCAGTGGTCCGGACACCCACGGATACCGGGCCATTTCGACCGGCAGGTAGCGGTAGGAGACCAGAAGCGCGGCGAAGACCGTCGTGCCGTGGACGACGATCCGGGTACCCGTGCGGTCCCAGCCGCGCTCCAGCGAGCGCAGGGCCGCTTCGATGGTGAGCGTGAACACGACGCCGGCGATGAGATCGGCCCCGTAGTGGTAGCCGAATCCCAGGGTCGCGGTCAGCGTGGCGATCAGCCAGAAGGTACCGGCGAAGCGCAGCAGGCGGGGGCCCTTGCGGGAGTGGAGGAAGATGGCGGTGGCCCAGGCGGTGTGCAGGCTGGGCATGCAGTTGCGCGGGGTGATGCCGTCGAACGCCATGTGGTGCGGGCCGGTGACCGCGGTCGCGGTGTCCGGCCACAGGTCGGCCACCGCCCAGTGCCCGCCGTCGGCACCGTAGGCGAAGACCGGTCCCACCACCGGGAAGACCATGTAGACGGCGGGTCCGAGGAGGCCGATCACCAGGAACGTGCGCACCAGGTGGTGGCGCGGGAAGCGGCGTTCGGCCGCCACGTTGCGGAGCTGGTACATCGTGACGACCACGGCGGCGACCGCGAGCTGGGCGTAGACGTAGTCGAGCGCGTGGGCGCCGATCGGCCCCGTGGCCCGGACGAGCCGGCCCACCACCCAGGACGGGTCGCCGAGCGCGTGGTCGGCGGTGGCCACGTACTGGTCGAGCACCGTCGGGCGGGTCTTCGACGTGATGACCAGCCAGGTGTCGCCCGTCTTGCGACCGGCCACGAGCAGCAGCCCCAGTCCGACGCCTTTCAGCAGCAGGACGCGTTCCGGGCCGGTGCGGCGCGTGACCGCGACGACCGCACAGCCGAGGAGCACCCACAGCGCGCCGTTGCCGAAGGGATGCCCCTCGGTCAGGTCGGCGCCCGCCGCCCATCGCACCAGCAGGAGAACGGCGTCGATGCCGATCGCGGCGCACACCGCGATGATCCGCTGCCGCCAGGTGAGCACGACCATCATCAGCGCCATGCTGGCGTACAGCAGGAAGCCTGATTTGGGCGGGAATATCACCTCGCGCGCCTGATTGGTGACCGGCCCCGCCAGTCCGTAGTGGCGTGCCGCGATCTCCAGCGCGACGAGGAATCCGAGGGTCACGACGCCCGCCGTGACCCACAGGATCGTCCGGGGTTCGCGCCACGGAACGGACTTGACTCTGCTGTTTATTCGCGTGAACACCCGCGATGTTATAGGTATCAACTTTTTGGCCGATTTGTTGGTTTTCAGGTAAGTGGGTCGCTATTCGTGCCGGATGGCATGTTCTTCCGGTGCGGAACGGGCGTCGAACGTGCTCGTCCTGGGCCGGATCATGCTATCGGAGGGTGCGGGTGGATTTGAGCGATAAGTGGCCGAGCTGGGGCCGGGGTCCGGCGCGGGCCGGGCCGGTCACTCCGCGTGGTGATCCCGACGGTGACATCACGGAGTGTCAACTGCGCCTGAGGAAAGGGGCAGTGGAAGCAGTGGATGGCGCGGTAGATGCTGACACCGGCGGGCAGCCGCGGGACCTTATGGATACCCTCACGTCAGGCACGTTCCCTGATCCAAAGCTACGCGCCCGGGAGAAGACTCGGTGGCAGCAGACGACGCCGGCGTCCGAATGGCCGGAGCCCCGGAACTCCTTCGGCATGCCCACGGACGTCGCGAGTCGAGCGGCGTACGCGGCGCGCCCCCGATCCCCGCCGCCCCGCACGGCCCCGCCGTGGCCCCGGGCCCGGCGACGTCCCCGATCGCCCTGGACGGCCGATGAGTTCACCGGCCCGGCTTCGCCGGTGGCACAGGCTGCGCAGGCGCGACAGGGAGATGCGTCAGCTCGCCGCCACCCTCATCGACCCCATCCGGGAGAGGCTGCGGGCCACCACCGGCGCGGGCGGGGGCGCGCCCGGCGACGGAGCGATCCTGACCGCCGAGGACCTGTTCGCGGCCCTGGTCGAGTCCGCACGGCAGTGGCGCGGCGACCGGAGGCTGGAGGTGCACCGCGTGCCCATCCCCGGGAGTTCAAGGCGACGGGGATGTGGCTGGAGCGTACGGACAGGGACGACGTCATCATCGAGCAGGGCGCCGAGATCTGGCACCAGGCGCAGATACTGGGTCACGAGTTGTGGCACATGCGGCAGCGGGAGGGCTTCGCCGCGGAGCAGCGGGCCGACGGGGCTGCGGCCCCTGGAATCAGGGCACGAGCACGGCGCCCAGCCGGCTGCCGCGCGTTCCCGTTTCGACGACGATCCCGAGAAAGAGGCCGAGCTGTTCGGGATCCGGGTCGGCCAGCAGATGCGGGCGCTGATGGAGCGGGACGTGATCACCGGGGAGACGGCCCGCCGCATCGCCGATGCACTCAACTATCGGGGAAACCGGAAATGAGCGGGGCGATAAACTACGTCAGCTGCGGTCTGCTCTGGGTCGGGCTCCTGGCCAAGCTGCCGGATCTGATCCGGCATCGCGGCGAACTCTCCCAGCGCGCCATCAACGGGGTGCTGGCGTTCGCGTCACTGTGCTTCCTCTTCGGGGCGCCCCCTCGGTCGGGGTGATCAACCGGGTCAGCGGCGTGCCCAACCTGGCCGCCCCGCTCACCTACGTCTCGATCACCGCGTACAGCGCCTCGCTGCTGATCCTGATCGCCTGCTGGCGTGGCGGCCCGACCGTACGGCGGACGACGCGGCGCTGGATGTGGGGCTACGCGGCCGTTCTCGCCGGTATCGCCGTCCTGTTCGCGCTGGGCACGGCACCGCGCGAACGGCGCACCGACTTCGACACGTACTACGCGACGACACCCTGGATCGCGGAGATGGTCGTCCTGTACCTGGTCGCGCACCTGACGGCCGTGACGGTCAGTGCCCTGTGGTCGCTGCGCTGGGCCTTCGAGGCGGAGGTACGCAAGCGGCCCTGGCTGCGGGCCAGTCTGCTGACGATCGGCACCGGCACCGTGATCACCGCCGGGTACAGCGTCTCGAAGCTGATCGCCGTCGCCGCGCGGTGGTCGGGCCGGGACTGGTCGGTGCTCGCCACGTCCGTACCGCCCGTCTGCGCCGGCCTGGGGGCGCTGCTGACGGTGGCCGGTGTGCTGCTGCCGATGGCCGGCTACCACCTGTCGGCGTGGCGGGACTTCTTCCGCCTGTCGTCCCTCGACGCCGCGCTGGACCCGGTCCTGCGCGACCGTGCCCTGCGGGTGGAGCGGCCCCGCTCCCCCTTCCTGTGGGGCACCTGGCGCCGGAGCACCATCCTCAACGGCCTCCACGCGCTGGAGACGCTCTTCGACACACGGCTCTTCGACGAGGTCCACGACGCGGAGCTCACGAGGACGGGCGACCGGGAGCGGGCCGTCTCCGCGGCGTGGGCCGCCACCATAGCGGCGGCGGCGCAGCGAAGTACCCAGCCCGTACTGGAACCCGTCGGCGCACCCACCCGGCTCTCGCACCCCGCGACTCCGAGGCCCTGGTCCTGATCGCCGACGCGCTCAAGAAGTCCGCACGCGTAGCGCGGGCCACCGCCCACGTCGCCGGCCGGGCCGGACCGGCCCGGCCGCGCGTGTGACGACGACCGCCCCCGTCCCCCGCTCCCACCCATCCCCCACGCAGCAAGAGGACCTGAACGGAGTCCCCCACCCCATGAGTCTTGTCGTGTATACGGCGGCTGTCCTTCTGGCCCTGGCCGCCATGCTGCTTCGCCGACCACGCACGACTCCCCGCTCGCCCTGACCGTCGCCACCCGGGCCACCACGTTCCTCGCCGCCGTCTGCTTCGTCTGGTCGGCGCCGGTGACCCTCGCGGCGGTCAACCACGCCACCGGTGTCCCCAACATCGGCGCCCCGCTCACGTACGGCTCGATCTCCGCCTTCAGCTGCTCGCTGATCATCCTGCTGATCCACTGGAGAGGCGGGCCCCAGGAGCGGATACGGCGCATGGTCCGGATGACGGTCGCGGTGTACGGGACGCTCGTCGTCGCCATCGTCGTGCTGTTCGCCCTGGCGGACGCGCGCACGGAGCGGCTCACCGACCTGGACACCTACTACGCGAACACCCCGTACATGAGGGAGATGATCGCTCTCTACCTCGTGGGGCACCTGACGAGCACCATCGTGCTGAGCGCCGTCTGCCTGAAATGGGCGCGCGACGAGGTCACCGGCCTGCTCCGGATCGGTCTCAGGCTGATCCTCGTGGGCCTCCTGGTCGACTCCCTGGGATTCACCCTCACGAAGGTGACCGCGGTCGCCGCGCGCTGGCTCGGGTACGACCTGGACGTCCTGTCGACCACCGTGGCGCCTCCCGCCGCCGCTCTCGGTGCCCTGATCTACTCCGCCGGCTTCGTGCTGCCGCGCCTCGCGTCCGCCGCCGCAGCGGAGCGGCAGAGCCTGGCCACCTACCGCGCGCTGAAGCCCCTGTGGCCGGCGGTGAAGGACGTGGCGACGGCGCCGAGGGCGGAGCCGACCTGGTGGCAGTTGTGGTGGCAACTGCCGAGCAACCGCCTCTACCTGCTGGAGGCGAACATCCGCGACGCCCTGCTGCAGCTCACCGCCCACTTCGACCAGCGGGTCGGCCGTAGCGCGTACGCGGCGGCCGTCCAGCGCGGCGAGCGGCAGGACCGGGCACGTGCCGCATCGGAGGAAGCGATGATCATGGACGGGTTACGGCGTGCGTCGGGCGAGGGCGCCGGCCCCGCCGATCCTCCGGAGAAGTTCCGCATCACCATCGATCTGGTTGAGCTGGCGAAAACCGTGCACCGCCTCCACAAGGCGGCGCCGGAGCGAATAGGCACCCAGTGACGCAGTCCCACGACCATTACGAGGAGAGCCCGTTGCCGCACAAAGCCGTCGTGATCGGAGCCGGCACGGCCGGACTGGTGGCAGCAGCAGCGCTGTCCCTGGCGGAACCCGCGCTGCAGGTCCATGTGCTCGACCGGGACGTGCTGCCCCAGGGCCCCGAGAACCGGCGTGGTGTCCCCCAGGGCCGGCACGCCCATCTGCTGATGGCCGGCGGGCTGTCCGCGATGGAGGCGCTGTTCCCGGTGAGCGTGCGCGACCGCCTGCTGCAGGCGGGGGCGCACGAGATCGCGCTCGGCAACGGGATGCTGGCCCTCACTCCGGACGGCGGCTGGTTCCACCGCTGGAAGCGCAGCGGCCCGCACATGATCACCTGCACCCGTGCGCTGACCGACTGGGTGCTGCGGCAGATCCTCCTCGAGACCCGGGCCAACGTGTCCGTCCACCAGGCGTCCGTCGAGGGGTTCCTCGGCGACGCACGGCACGTCCGCGGCGTCCGTCTCGGCCCGGGGGCGGACCCCGGACTCGGCCGCGAGCTGGAGGCGGACCTCGTCGTGGACGCCAGCGGCCGCGGTTCGGGCAGCCTCGCCTGGCTGGCCGGCATCGGGATCTCCGGCGTCGAGGAGAAGAAGATCGACTCCGGGCTCACCAACGCCACCCGGATCTACCGGATCCCGCCGGGTGCCGAATCGTTCCCGCTGACCCTGGTGCAGGCGAACCCCTACGACGGGCGCCCCGGCCGCAGTGCCATGGTCCTGCCCATCGAGGGCGACCGGTGGATGGTCAGCGCGGCAGGCACCCGGGGCGGGGAGCCGCCCCGGGACGCCGAGGGCTTCCTGCGTTACACCCTCGACCTGCCGCACCCGATCATCGGCCACCTCATCGCCGGCGCCGAACCGCTCACCGACGTGGCGGTCAGCCGGGGCCACAGCACGGACAACAACCGCCGGTACTTCGAGAAGGCGGACCAGTGGCCCGAACGCCTGATCGTCCTCGGTGACGCACTGGCGACCTTCAACCCGGCCTACGGGCAGGGCATGTCGGTGGCGGCGCTCGGCGCCCAGGTCCTGGCCCTGGAGCTCCAGCGGCACGGCCTCACCGGTGCGGGTCTCTCCCGGCGCGTCCTGCGCGGTGCGGCCCGCCATGTCGACACGGCCTGGTCGACCGCCGTCGGGGTGGACGTCCTCTACCCGGGCGTCGTCGGCGCGCAGCCGGGAGCCGCCGACCGCGTCGCCGCCTGGTACACGAACCGGCTGACACGCGCCGCGACCGGCACCTACGAGGCGGCGTCGGCGCTGTGGGACGTCACCAGTCTCACCGCGCCCGCCACCCGCGCGCTGCGGCCCGGGCCCTGTTCGCGGCCCTGACCGGGCCGGCCCTCCCCCGGACGCTGGAACCCCCGTTGCAGCCCTCGGAGCAGCGGATACTCGACCGGCTCACCGGCGCAGCACACCGGCCGCCCACGCCCCGGCCCAGTCACACCTCATGACGCGACGGCGCCAGGAGTTCCCGGCCCGCCGTACGGCCGGCGCATGACGATCGCATACGAGTGGCGGGGCGACCTGGACAACGACTCCCTGGACGCACTGCACGCAGACGGCTTCGGTCACCCGGTGACCCGCACCGACTGGCGGGCGAGACTCGAACGGCACAGTCTCGGCTGGGTCTGCGCGCGGGAGAACGGCGACCTGGTCGGCTTTGTCAACGTCGTCTGGGACGGCGGGGCGCACGCCTTCCTGCTCGACACCGTCGTGGCTCGGCGGCGGCGCGGCCGAGGGATCGGCACCGAACTCGTCGCGATCGCGGCCCGGCAGGCCCGGGCCGCGAAGTGCGCGTGGCTCCACGTCGACTTCGAGGGCCCGCTGCGCTCGTTCTACCTGAGCGCCTGTGGCTTCAGGGAGACGGCGGCGGGACTCATCGCCCTGTAGCCGGGCGGACGGTGGACATGCCCACGACGGTCCCCGGGGGCGGGTCAGCGGGTCGCGTACCACGCCAGGGTGTTCGCCGTGCCGGTGCAGGTGAGGATGAAGCAGGCGGCCATGGTGTGGCGTCGGAACAGCATGCGGCGCAGCTCCCGGTAGCGGGCCTCGTATTCGCCGCGCAGGCGTTTGGCACGGTCGACCGTGACCTGGAGCGCCTGGCGCGTCAGGCTGAGGCGCTGCTCGGTGTAGTGCCGGGTGACGTCCTCGGCCTGGCCGGTGGTGAGCCACGGCAGGCGTGCGCAGAGCGCCTCGGCCTCACGCCGGGCCTGTTCCAGCTCCGCGTGCAGGAGCAGGTAGCCCTCGACCTCGTTGGCGAGCGAGCCGTCCTGGCCGCCCCGGGGGCGCCAGGACGGTTCGGCGTCGTCACCTCTGGCCGCCCTCTGGCTCGACCGCGTCACGCCGGCCGACGTTGGCCTCGTGTTCGAGCTGGGCCACCTCGGGGTGGTGCAGGTCGAAGGCCGGGGACTCGCTGCGGATCCGGGGCAGCGTGTAGAAGTTGTGCCGCGGCGGCGGGCAGGACGTCGCCCACTCCAGCGAGCGGCCGTAGCCCCACGGGTCGTCGACCCCGACCGGCTTGCCGTACCTGGCCGTCTTCCAGACGTTGTAGAGGAACGGCAGCATCGACAGGCCCAGCAGGAACGAGCCGATGCTCGAGACCGTGTTCAGGGCGGTGAAGCCGTCGGCCGCCAGGTAGTCGGCGTACCGGCGCGGCATGCCCTCGGCACCCAGCCAGTGCTGGACCAGGAAGGTGCCGTGGAAGCCGACGAACAGCGTCCAGAAGGTGATCTTGCCCAGCCGCTCGTCCAGCATCTTGCCCGTGAACTTCGGCCACCAGAAGTGGAAGCCGGCGAACATCGCGAAGACGACCGTGCCGAACACCACGTAGTGGAAGTGCGCCACCACGAAGTAGGAGTCGGACACGTGGAAGTCCATGGGCGGTGAGGCCAGGATGACGCCGGTCAGACCGCCGAAGAGGAAGGTGACGAGAAAGCCCGTCGCCCACAGCATCGGCGTCTCGAAGGACAGGGAGCCCTTCCACATGGTGCCGATCCAGTTGAAGAACTTCACACCGGTCGGCACGGCGATCAGGAAGGTCATGAAGGAGAAGAAGGGAGCAGCACCGCCCCCGTGACGTACATGTGGTGGGCCCACACCGTCACGGACAGACCGGCGATCGCGATGGTCGCGGCGACCAGGCCCATGTAGCCGAAGACGGGCTTGCGGGAGAACACCGGGAGGATCTCGGTGACGATCCCGAAGAACGGCAGGGCGATGATGTATACCTCTGGATGCCCGAAGAACCAGAAGAGGTGCTGCCAAAGGATCGGGCCGCCGTTGGCCGGATCGTACACATGGGCGCCGAAGATGCGGTCCGCGGCCAGGGCGAACAGCGCGGCCGCCAGGACCGGGAAGGCGAACAGGACCAGGACGGCGGTCAGCAGCACGTTCCAGGTGAAGATCGGCATGCGGAACATGGTCATGCCCGGTGCGCGCATGCAGATGATCGTGGTGATGAAGTTGACCGCGCCGAGGATGGTGCCGAAGCCGGAGAAGGCCAGACCGAGGATCCACAGGTTCGCGCCCAGGCCCGGCGACCGGACCGCGTCCGACAGCGGGCTGTAGGCGAACCAGCCGAAGTCGGCCGCGCCCTGCGGGGTGAGGAAACCGCCCACCGCGATGAGTGAGCCGAACAGGTACAGCCAGTAGGCGAACATGTTCAGCCGCGGGAAGGCCACGTCGGGCGCGCCGATCTGCAGCGGCATGATCCAGTTGGTGAACCCGGCGAACAGCGGGGTGGCGAACATCAGCAGCATCACGGTGCCGTGCATCGTGAAGAGCTGGTTGTACTGCTCGTTGGAGACGATCTGCAGGCCGGGCCGGGCCAGCTCGGCCCGGATGATCAGCGCCATCACCCCGCCGAACAGGAAGAACAGGAACGACGTCGACAGGTAGAGCGTGCCGATCGTCTTGTGGTCGGTGGTGGTCAGCCATCTGACGACCACATTGCCGGGCTGCTTGCGCCTGACCGGCAGCTCGTTCTCGTAGGAGTCCTCTGCTGCCGCTGCTCCGGGAGGTTCGTTGAGGATGCTCACAGGTTGGATGTCTCCCGATGTCGCGGTTCGCGTTGCCAGTCGGCCCCATCCTCGCCGTGACAAACGTGGAAATCGCCTTGACCGGCCGGATACGCGGCCAATGGAATGACATTCGCCCTCTAAGGGAGTATGTCCGCTGTACGCGCGTTGCCGTGAGAGCGCCGTGTCCGCGCGGGGCCCCGGGCATCGCACCTGGTCAACGGGTGGGCTGCTGACAGCTTTGTGGCGGTGCTGGTCGTCGTGGTCTTCCACACCGGGCCCGAACCGGCACGCCGCAGCCGCCACAGCCTGCCCGGCGGGGCGCCGGCCGCCGCACTGCGGCTGACCGCCTCGGCCGGCTTCGCCCTGTACGCCGACGTGCCGGGCACCTACAGCCGGCTGTACGGGTCCCTCGCCGGCGCGCAGTTCACCGCCGAACTCCACAAGGCGAAGGCCACCGGGCCGCTCCCCGGCGGCGACGCCTCCCCGTCCTGAACGCGACTCGTCCACGAAATCTCGTTGCCGTTCTCTCCCCGAGGCCCAACACTGGGGCACGCCTGTCGCCCGCGCGGCCCCGGACTACGGGGGCACGCGGGAACAGCCTTCATCCGCGGGCGGGAAGGGGACCGGGGCATGCGGAGCGATCGGCTGGGCCTGCTGCTCGACCAGTTCGACTGCGCCAGGGAGATGGCCGAGGTGCGGCTGGGCGGGCTCGGCGACGAGGAGTACCTGTGGGAGCCGGTCCCCGGCTGCTGGTCGGTTCGGCGCCGGGGCGAGGCGGTGACGCCCCGGGCGTTCGGGCCGGGCGACTGGGTGCTGGACCGGGGTGCCCCGCGGATCCCGGCGAGTGAGTACGCCGAGGTCGCTCGGCAGGCCGCCGGGGGCATGTCCGTCGCGAAGATCGCCGACGACTGGGGAGTGAGTGCCGAGCGGGTCCGGGAGGTCCTCGCGCACACCGGCCCCCGGCGCCCGAGGCGAGCCCGGTCACCACGATCGCCTGGCGGCTGGGTCACCTGCACTTCTGCTTCGCGGGCCAGTGGGAGTGGACCTTCGGTGAACGGCGGCGGGACCCGGTGCTGCTGGTGGACTTCAGCCCCCGTGCCGCTCCGGCGCTCGAGCGGTTCTGGGCGCTGATGGACCGCTGGCGCGCCGACGTGGGAGCCCTGACCGACGAGCAGCTCGACACGGTCGGCCTCTCGCAGTACCCGTACGGCTCCGACCCGGACAGTCCGTTCTTCGAGGTGCTGTGGGGCGGCAACCTCGAGTTCATCCACCACATGGCGGAGGTGGCGCTGCTCCGCGACCTCTGGCGGAACCGCTCGACCGCCCCGGGCCGGGAGTCAGTTGACGGGGCGCCGAACCAGTCGGGCAGCCGGTCGGCCAGATCCCGCTGGTCCTCGCCGACCCAGGCCACGTGACCGTCGGGCCGCAGCAGGACCGCGGGGACGTCGAGTTCCTCGGCGGCGTCGACGACGTGGTCGACCCGGTCCGCCCAGCCGGCGACCGACAGCCGTCCGGTCCGGTCCAGCAGCAGTCCGCGCCCCGCGTGCATCCGCGCGTACAGGCGCCCCCGCTCCAGTCGCACGTCCCGCAGCCGCCGGCCGAGCAGCCGATGTCCGTCGCCGAAGTCGTAGCGGATCCCGATCGCGGTGATCTTCTCGATCAGGTGCCGGTTGACCTCCTCGAACTCCATCAGTTCCGACATCAGCCGGCGGACCGCCCGGGCACCCGGTTCGGTGGACATCAGCTCCATCTGCGCACGGGTGTTGTCCAGTACCTGGGCCGCCACCGGGTGCCGTTCGGTGTGGTAGCTGTCCAGCAACCCTTCCGGGGCCCAGCCGTTCACCTCGGCCGCGAGCTTCCAGCCGAGGTTGAAGGCGTCCTGGATACCGAGGTTGAGGCCCTGTCCGCCGGTCGGCGGGTGGATGTGCGCGGCGTCGCCCGCCAGCAGTACCCGGCCGGTGCGGTAGCGCTCGGCCAGCCGGGTGGCGTCACCGAAGCGGGAGAGCCTGCGCGGCGAGTGCACGCCGAAGTCGGTGCCGGCGAACAGGCGCAGTTGCCGTCTGAAGTCCTCGAGGACCGGCGGTACCGAGCGGTCCTCGGCCACCCCGTCGGCGGGTACGACGACGCGGTACGCCCCGTCCCCGAGGGGCATCGCACCGAACCGTGTCTGGGTTCTGCGGACCTCGGCCACCTTGGCGGCCAGATCCTGCGGCGACACCCCGATCTCCATCTCGCCCAGCAGGGTCTCGACCCTGGCGGGCTCGCCGGGGAAGCCGACGCCGAGCAGCCTGCGCACGGTGCTGCGGCCGCCGTCGCAGCCGACGAGATAGCGCGAGCGCAGCCGTGTGCCGTCGGCGAGTTCGGCGGTCACCCCGTCGTCGTCCTGGGCCAGTCCGACCAGTTCCCGGCCGCGCCGGATCTCGGCGCCCGCGTCGACGGCGTGCGCGTGGAGCAGGCGCTCGGTCTCGGTCTGCGGGATGCCGAGGACGTAGGAGTGGGCGGTGTCCAGACGGCCGGGCCAGGAGGTGCCCAGGCCGGCGAAGAAGCCTCCGGTCTCGAACTTCCGGCCGTGGGCGAGGAACCGCTCCAGCAGGCCGCGCTGGTCCATCACCTCGATGCTGCGCACGTGCAGACCGAGCGCGCGGACGAAAGCGGCCGGCTCCGGCTCCTTCTCCAGTACGAGCACCCGCACATCGTGCAGCCGTAGTTCGGCGGCCAGCATCAGGCCGGTCGGGCCACCGCCCACGATGATCACGTCGGTCACGAGTCCCCTGTCTCCTCGACTCCTGCTTTCGGTCGGGAATTCTGCGGCAGGACGGGGGCCTTGCCGCAAGGCCCCCGTGCGCTATACGTTGAGAGTGGCAAGGAGCGGTATGACCTCCTTGCCTTTCCTTGTGGCCGTCCGCCGCCCGTGTCACCTCCCGGTCCTGGAAGCGCGGGCCGCGATCCCGCCTTCGTCGAGACTCTTGACGCGTACACGTACAGCACAAAGAATGGGCGCGCTGTGCGATCTGACAACGTTGTCTAGCCCCGGGAGGCGTACGCGCCCATGAGTGGGACTCATCCGCGCACGAGTTGGAGCCGACGCCTACGCGGCGCGGGCACGGTGGTCGCGGCGGCCGCGCTGATCGGCGCCGCCCTCGCCGCGCCCACGGCCCAGGCGGCCGCCGCACCGGCCGGTCAACTGACCGACCTAGTCAATCCGTTCATCGGCACCCAGAACGAGGGAAACACCTACCCGGGCGCGGCCGTCCCGTTCGGAATGGTGCAACTGTCCCCCGACACCGGACACAACACCGGTTACGACTACGCCCAGAACCACATCCGGGGCTTCTCGCTCGTCCACCTCTCCGGCGTCGGCTGCGGCCTGGGCGGCGACCTGCCGGTCCTGCCGACCACCGGCGACGTCACATCGACCGACTACGCCGAGTACCAGGCCGAGTTCAGCCACGACACGGAGCAGGCGAGCCCCGGCTACTACAAGGTCGGGCTGAAGACCGGCATCGACGCCGAGCTGACGGCCACCGCGCGCACCGGTGTGCAGCGCTACACGTTCCCCGCCACCGACAAGGCCAACGTCCTGCTCAACGCGGGCCAGTCGCTGCACCGGACGCTGTCCACCAAGGTCGAGGTCCTCGACGACCACACCGTGCGCACGGCGATCACCGGCAGCGGGTTCTGCCAGGACACCAAGCCGTACACGGTGTACACCGTCACCCGGTTCGACCGCCCGTTCACCGCGTTCGGCACCTGGGACGGCTCCACGGTCAGCGACGGTTCGAAGAGCGGCCGCGACGGCGCGTACGTCCGCTTCGACACGAGCAAGGACCGGACCGTCGAGGCCACGACCGCCCTGTCGTACGTGGACGCCCACGGCGCCGCGCTCAACCTCCGTGCCGAGGGCGGCCGTTCGTTCCAGCAGGTGCGCGCCGCCGCCCGGCGCGCCTGGGAGGACCGGCTGGACGACGTACGCGTGCGGGGCGGCGGCGAGACCCTGCGGCGCACGTTCTACTCGTCGCTGTACCGGTCCTTCCTGGCCCCCAACATCGGCAGCGACACCGACGGCCGGTACACCGGCTGGGACCAGAAGATCCACCGCGCCCGGGACTTCACGTACTACCAGAACTGGTCGCTGTGGGACACCTACCGCACCCAGTCGCAGTTGCTGTCCCTGCTCGCACCGCGTGAGGCGCGGGACATGGCGATATCGGTGATCCGGATCGACGAGGAGAGCGGCTGGCTGCCCAAGTGGGGCTACGGCACGGTCGAGACGAACATCATGACCGGCGACCCGGTCACCCCGTTCCTCACCAACGCCTACCAGCAGGGCCTGCTCAAGGGGTACGAGGACCGGGCCTACCGCGCCCTGCGGAAGAACGCCGACGGGGTGCCGCCGGCCGACTCGCCGGCGGTGGGCCGCGAGGCCGACAAGGAGTACGTCGCGGACGGTTTCGCGCCCTACGTCAAGGGCCGCCCGCACGTGAAGCCGGGCGACTCGGACTACGACCACGGCGCCTCGGCGACGCTGGAGTACGCCCTGTCGGACGCCATGCTCGCCGAGATGGCCCGTGACCTCGGCCATGACGCGGACGCCGCGCGTTACGCGGCCCGGGCCCAGAACTACCGCCGGATCTTCGACTCCTCGACCGGTTTCTTCCGTGCGCGCGACGCCTCCGGCGCCTTCACCGGGCCGGCCGATCCGGCGCGGAGCGAGGGGTTCCACGAGGGCACGGCGTGGCAGTACCAGTGGCTGGTGCCGCAGGACCTGCCGGGCATGGTCGGCCTGATCGGCGGCAAGCAGGCGGCGAACGAGCGGCTGGACGCGTTCTTCGCCTACGACAAGCTGGTCAAGGACCCCGCGAAGACCGCGCGCGAGGTCTGGGTGAACGGCCCCTACGACTACTACAACGCGGACAAGTACAACCCGCAGAACGAGCCCGACCTCATCGCCCCGTACACCTACCTCTCGACCGGCCGGCCGTGGCAGACCACCGATGTGGTGCATGCCGCGCTGACCCTCTTCACGGACACCCCGACCGGCATGACCGGCAACGACGACCTCGGCACCATGTCCGCGTGGAACGTGCTCTCGTCGATCGGCGTCTTCCCGGTGCAGCCCGGCTACGACACCTGGGGCCTGTCCACGCCCGTCTTCGAGCGCGTCGACCTCACGCTGGACCGCCGCTACTACCCGCGCGGCTCGCTCACCGTGACGGCGCCCGGCACCTCCGACGGCAGCCGCTACATCCAGTCGGCGCGCATCGACGGCGCCCCGTACGGCCGCACCTATGTGACGACGCGTGAGCTGCGCGGGATGCGGACGCTGGCGTTCACGGTCGGTGCCGACCCCTCCGCGTGGGGGACCGGCGCCCATGACGGGCCCCCAGCGCTCAACTGACCGCTCATGCGCCGGGCCGTGGCCACGATCCCGGGATCGTGGCCACGGCTCGCTCTCACATGTTGATCATGTGGCCGGCCAGGCCGTGCACGGCCTCCTTGACGGCCTCGCCCAGGGTCGGGTGGGCGTGCACATTGCGCGCCACCTCATGAACCGTCAGGTCCCACTGCTGCGCCAGAGTCAGCTCGGGCAGCAGCTCGGTGACGTCCGGGCCGATCAGGTGACCGCCGAGCAGCTCGCCGTACTTGGCGTCGCTGATCAGCTTCACGAAGCCCGTGGCGTCGCCGAGGCCGTGCGACTTGCCGTTCGCGGTGAAGGGGAACTTGGCGACCTTCACGTCGTGACCGAGCTCGCGGGCCTGGGCCTCGGTGTAGCCGAAGCTGGCGACCTGGGGCTGGCAGTAGGTCGCGCGCGGGATCATCGCGTAGTCGAGTTCCATGGTCTCCGCGTCGGCAAGGGTCTCGGCGGCGACGATGCCCATCGCCTCGGCGGCGTGCGCGAGCATCAGCTTGGCGGTGACGTCACCGATGGCGAAGATGTGCGGAACGGAGGTGCGGCAGCGGCCGTCGACGTCGATCGCGCCGCGCTCGGTGACCTGTACGCCGGCCTTGTCCAGGCCGTAGCCCTCGATGTTCGGGGCGAAGCCGATCGCCTGCAGGACCTTGTCGGCCTCCAGGACCTGCTGCGATCCGTCCTTGGCGGTGACGGTGACCCGCACCCGCGGACCCGACTCGTCGATGGCGTCGACCCGCGTGGAGGTCAGCACGTCGATGCCCAGCCTGCGGTACTGGCGGGCGAGTTCGGCGGACACCTCGGCGTCCTCGAGCGGGGTCATGCGGTCCAGGAACTCGACGATGGTGACCTTCACGCCGTAGTTGTGCAGGACGTACGCGAACTCCACGCCGATCGCCCCGGCGCCCGCGATCACGATCGACTCCGGCAGCTCCTCGGCGAGGATCTGCTCCTCGTAGGTCACCACCCGGGAGGTGCGGCGGGTGCCGGGGAGCAGCTTGGGCGTGGCGCCGGTGGCGATGACGCAGTGGTCGAAGCCGATGGTGCGTGTCGAGCCGTCGTAACCCGCCACCTCCAGCGTGTTCGGGTCGAGGAAGGTGCCGCGGCCGTCGAACTCCGTGATCCCGTTCTTCTTCATCAGGTAGTGGACGCCCTTGACGCGGCCGTCGGCGACCTTGCGGCTGCGGCGGAAGGCCTCTCCGAAGTCGAAGGTCACCTGCCCGTCGACCTTGATGCCGAAGGTCTTCGCCTCGCGGGTGAAGATGTGCGCCAGCTCGGCGTTGCGCAGCAGCGCCTTGCTCGGGATGCATCCCACGTTCAGGCAGACACCGCCCCAGTACTTCTCCTCGACGACGGCGACGCGCTTGCCCAACTGGGCGGCGCGGACGGCGGCGACGTAGCCGCCGGGTCCCGCTCCGAGGACCACTACGTCGAAGCGTTCGTCCAGCTCGGGCATGGGGGTTTCCCTTCCAGTGGAACGATGTCGGCGACCGGATGTGGGTGACCGGCCTCGAATGGATCATCCATGCGCCCGGCCGGCTCCCGCAAGCGCTTCTTTCCTGACCGGCCGCCGCCGTAACGCGGCACGGGCGGATTCCGCTGGAGACGCCCCTAGTCGCCGGTCCGTGCCGCCGTCATCGTCGCGGGCTCGGGTGCGGGACCGGCGCGCGGGATGCGGGCCAGGTCGGTCATCAGGGCGCTCAGCCAGGAGACGGTCGCGTAATACAGCCGCGGTGCGCCGGGCGGTTCCGCGGTGAATCCCGCGAGGTCGAGGCGGGGCACGGGCGCGGCCGGGGTGTCGCACCCGGGGTCGAGCGCCGCCGAGACGAGCAGCATCCGCCCGGCCACCCGGTCCCCGAGTCCGGCGGCGGACTCGGCGGCGTCCGGCCCCAGCGTGGCGGGCGGCGGTTCCAGCAGCCGTTCGGATCCCCAGAGGGTGTGGTGTCCGGCGATGAGCGTGGCCTGCCAGTCCACCGAGGGCAGCGCCGCCCCTCTCCCCCGCCCCCGAAGAGCGTCGGCTCGCTCTGGAACTGGGCGTACGCGGACTCCGCGAGGATGACCGCCCGGTGCAGCGAGCGGTGGCCGGACACCGCGAGCGGCGCGGCGGCCACCGGGCCGCCGGCCGCCACGTCGGCGCTGGTCGCCACCACGATCTCGGCCGCCCTGCGCAGGAGTTCCGCCGCCGCGTGGCGCAGCTCGTCGTGGGCGCCGCGGGGCCAGGCGAGCAGGCCGAACACCGCGCCGATCACGCTGCCGACCAACACGTCCAGCAGGCGGACCTCGGCCAGCCGCCAGGTCGGGGGCGCCAGCTGGGCAAAGACCAGGGCCACGAGCACCGTGAACAGGCCCTGTGCCCAGCCGACCCCCTTGACCGGGCCCAGGGTGAAGGCGAGGAGCATCCACAGCGGGAGCACGGCGGCGTAGATCTCGGTGTGGGCGCCCACCAGGGTCAGCAGTCCGGCGGTCAGCAACGCCCCGGCCAGGGTGCCCCCGAGCGCCCGGCGGATGGTGCTCCAGGTCTCGTCCATGGTGGTCCGGGTGAGGGTGAGCGTGGCCAGCATCGCCCAGAAGCCGTGGGGCAGGGTGTCCACGCCCGCGATGAGCCGGGCCGCGGTCAGGGCCAGGGCGATGCGGACCGCGTTCTGGAAGAACACCGACCGGCGCCCGGCGTGGCCGCGGATCCGGTGCCACCACAGCACCGGGGCCCGGCTCGTGGCGTACCAGAAGCGGCCCGGCGGCACCGGCACCGACGCCCGCCGGCCGCGTACCGCGAGGTCGGCCGCCGTGGCCATGGCCAGCGCGGCGTCGGCGATCTCCAGTACGGCGGCGTGCCTGCGCAGCACGGCGGGCGGGAGGACCGGAGGACGTGCGCCGACCGCGGTGGCGGCCCCGACGAACGCGGGACCGGCGGGCGCGGGTCCGGCGGACGTGGCCGCCAGGTGGGCCCGGGCCGCGGCCAGTTCCTCGTAGGCGGCCACCGGCGCCGGCCCCGATCCGAGGCTGTTCGCGGTCCCGGTGGACAGGCCCGCCACCGCGCGCAGCACCGCGGTGGCCCGGGGGCCCTGGTCGTCGCCGGGTGGCGTGGTCAGCAGTGCCAGCCGGCTGAGCAGGGTCCGGGTGGCCAGGCCGGTGTGGGCGAGGGCGCGGTCGCGCAGCCCCGGTCCGGCGGGGCGTTCCGCCTCCGGCACGGCCAGGGGCCGCAGCGCGGCGCCGGCTTCCCGGGCGGTCTCGCTGTCCGTGCCGCTCAGGGCGTACGGGGGTGCGGCCAGCAGGGTCGCGCAGTGGGCCGCGGTCCCTGCGGCGTGGGCGGCCCGCTGCCGGTACGACGCCGGCGCGGGCTCCGGGAGGAGGAGCGCCTCGGCGGCGATGAGCAGGACCAGACCCGTGGTCGTACCGATCAGGCGTTCGCCGAGCGAGCCGGGGTCGTACGGCGGGAAGGAGGGCAGGATGTAGAGCAGTTGCAGGCCGGGAGCCGCGCCGGCCGGGCGGGGGCCGCCCACGGCCGCGAACGCCAGGGCGAAGCCCACGATCAGCATGCCGACGACGGCGCTCCAGGTCCGCACCGACAGACAGGTGCCGACGATCACCAGCAGCCAGCACAGCGGCAGCGCGCGCAGTCCCGTCGCGGCCCGCTGCCGTCCGGTGCCGGGGATCCTGGACAGGCCGCCCAGCGCCACGGCGGAGAACAGCGCGTACGTCGCCGCGACGGGGAGGCCGAGACCGTAGCGGAAGAGGAAGAACCCGGCCGAGGCGACCAGCGTCACGCGTACCGCTCGGCGGCCCGAAGCGGCGTAGGCCGCGGGGATCCGGGCGGCGGGGGCACCACACACGCTTACAGAATCCCGCACCGTCGGGCACCCGGCACGCGCAGCGGTCAGGGTGCCGGCGGGGAACAGAGGGAGGGCGGGGCGGCGGCGGGGCCATCAGGGTGGTCGCGGGCCGTGTCGGACGGCCCGCGCGGGAGCCGTTGGCCATGCTGGAGCGCGAGCTGCCCCTTCCCGGCGAACAAGGAGCACGGTATGCCGACGGACCCGGTGGGACGTTTCCTCGTGGCCCTGGACCCGGAGCACCGAAAGGCTGTGGCCGCCAGGCCCCGAGAGGAGCAGGAGCGGCTCGCGGCGGCCTGGGAACGGGAGCTGGAGGCGGACACCGAACTCGACACCCTCGACGAGCTGTCCCCGCCGGCCGCGGAGGCCGAGGCGGCCCGTCGCGTCCTGGAGTCCGGAACCGACTAGCAGGGACCCCTGGTACCCCGCACCCGGACGGGCCCGGCCGCCGCTCCTCAGGCGACGGGTTCCACGAGATCCCAGGGGCAGGGTCCGGTGCCGTCGGTCCAGGCGCTCAGCTCCTCGCCGTTGACGCACAGGATCCCGCACTGCTGGGCGTACTCGAGGGCCGGTGCCGTGAAGTCGCTCGTCGTGACGACCACCGCTACGTCGGCCTCGTGGACGGTGTAGCAGGTACCGCCGAAGCGCTGCATGTCCTGCGAGCCGACCTTGTTGCTGTCGCAGTAGCGCTTGCACTGGATGACCACGCGCCGGCCGTCCGGGGTGACCCCTATGACGTCCGCGCCCAAGTCACCCGCGCCGCCCACCACTTCCACCTCACGGCAGTGGTCACGTACGCACAGGTCGGCTATCGCCTGCTCGAAGGCGTCGGGGTCGAGCTCGGCGTGATCGACCACGTCGCCGAGGGGACGGTCGCCTCCTCGCCACCGAGCCCGACCAGCCCGCTGCCGGGGCAGGTGGCTTCCGGACCGGGCCCGTCGGCCTCGCTCGGTACTCCGACCGGTGCGGTCGGCGCCGCGGCGGCCGTCACCTCCGCCGCCATCGGCTCGGCCGGAGCCGCCACCATGGCCGGGGCCGGGGCGCGCAGCGTGTCGGACGCCCGCTCGGCCGCCGCCTCCAGGGTCTCGGTGGCGCGGCGCGCGCATCTCGCGACGGACAGGCGCCGCCACCGGGACCTGCCCGTGAGCACCGTCGCGAGGCTCACCATGGCCAGTGCGAAGGCCCAGAGCGGACGGCGTTCGGCGATACCGACCGCGGTACGGGCCACGAAGGACATCACGCAAAGGATGATCGCGAGCAGGACGAAGAACATGGCGGTCTTCCGCAGATCGAAACGACGCCGGTCACGGTCGACGGGACGAAAAGGGCGCGCGGGGACGGTCATGCGGGGCTTCCCTCCGGGAGGACGACGACGAAGATCACCTGGCTAAGCGTGCCCAAGATCGTCGGCTTCAACGGTGGTTGGGGATCACCGGGGCGTGCCTTTGCGCATCGGGCCGGGCAGGCGTTTGCTGGAAGTGTTCAGCAGCGCGGCGAGGACTCCGCCGGGCCCGCGGGGCGCGGCCGCAGGCCCGCCTGCCCGGGTGCCCTCCGGAGCGGCCCGTCGTTGCCGCCGTCCGGCGTTCGACGCGGAGGTGACCGAAGGTGAAAGCCGTCGTCTATGAGAAGCCGTTCAACGTGACGGTGAGGGACGTCGACGATCCGCAGATCCAGCACCCGAACGACGTGATCGTACGGGTCACGTCGACCGCGATCTGCGGGTCCGACCTGCACATGTACGAGGGCCGTACGGCCGCGGAGGCCGGCATCGTCTTCGGCCACGAGAACCTCGGCATCGTCGAGGAGGTCGGCAGCGGCGTGGCCTCGCTGTCAAAGGGCGACCGGGTCGTGATGCCGTTCAACGTGGCCTGCGGGTTCTGCAAGAACTGCCTCGCCGGGAAGACCGGGTTCTGCCTGACGGTGAACCCCGGGTTCGCGGGCGGCGCGTACGGCTACGTCGCGATGGGCCCCTACCTGGGTGGCCAGGCGGAGCGGCTGCGGGTCCCGTTCGCCGACTTCAACTGCCTGAAGCTGCCGCCGGGTGAGGAGTTCGAGACGGACTTCGTGCTGCTCGCCGACATCTTCCCGACCGGGTACCACGGCTGCGAACTGGCGCAGGTGTCGCCCGGTGAGTCCGTGGCCGTGTTCGGTGCCGGTCCCGTCGGCCTGATGGCCGCCTACTCGGCACTGCTGCGCGGCGCGTCCAAGGTCTTCTCGGTGGACCGGGTGCCCGAGCGGCTCGCCAAGGCGGCCGAGATCGGGGCCATCCCCATCGACTTCACCAAGGGCGACCCGGCCGAGCAGATCAAGGAACAGACCGGGGGCGAGGGCACCGACAAGGGCGTGGACGCGGTCGGCTACCAGGCCACGTCCCACAAGGACGTCAGCCACGAGGAGCCCGCCGTCGTCCTCAACACCCTCGTCGAGACGGTACGGCCCACCGGCATGCTCGGCGTGCCCGGCCTGTACGTGCCGTCCGACCCGGGCGGTCCCGACGAGCACGCCAAGCACGGCCAGTTGCTGGTCTCCATCGGCCGGATGTTCGAGAAGGGCCAGCAGATGGGCACCGGTCAGTGCAATGTGAAGCGGTACAACCGCCAGTTGCGCGACATGATCATCGCCGGGCGGGCCAAGCCCAGCTTCGTGGTCTCGCACGAGCTGCCGCTGGAGGACGCGCCCGGGGCGTACGAGAAGTTCGACAAGCGGATCGAGGGCTACACGAAGGTCGTCCTGCACCCGGGCCACGCGCTCGCGGCATGACGTGACTCAGGGTCCGGACGCCGACGCCGGCGCCCGGACCCTGCGGGTCGGGTCACAGTCCGCCTATGCCGGTTCCGCCTGGCCGGGGGGATCGCGAGGGGTCTGTGGACGGGGTGTTCGGCGTGCCGGGCCTCGGGACAGTCGTCGGGCGGGGCTCCTGGGCGTCGGGAGCGTCTGCGGCCGTCGCCGATTCCGCGGCGGAGGGCTGCCCCGTAGTGCCACGCACGGTCCGCCTTCGTCGGGTGTTCGGACGCCGCTGCCAGCCGCCGAGGGCCGGAACCGCCCGCGGCTCCGCCGTGTTCTCACCGAGCACACGCGCGAGCACGCGCTGATGGAGACCCGCCGCGGCATGGGCCTGCTCAGCCCAGTGGCGGGCAGCCTCTTCGCCGTTCTCGGCCCGAACCAGCAGCCGCCGCTCCTCCTCCATGGCGGTCTCCGCCGCCATCCTGTGCAGGGCGATGGCGGACGGCCCCAGTTCGGGAGGGTGGAACAGATCACTCAGATCTTTCGCGGTCGGCAGCAGGAGCGCCGCTATCGAGGTCCCGACCGTCGAAAGAGCTGCGGTGAAGGGTCCGCCGGAGCCGCTGGAGACCAGAGCGATGGCAGTGGTGGTGGCCAGGTGTGGGATGAGCGCCCGCGACACTCTCACCGCCCCTGGAGGCGCAGCCTCCAGTATCCGGGCGCCTCTCCGGCCGGCGCCGCTTCGGCTTCCTCCCCGACGAGGTCGATGATGTCGTCGAGACACTCCAGTGCTTCGGCCCTGGCCTGCTCGGTCCTCGGGTTGCGGAGGGTGTCGCGGGCCTCGGCCAGGTCGGCCAGGATTCCTGTGAAGGTGGGCGGGGGCGGGTCCTCGTAACCCACGGACGCCAGCAGGCTGGGCACGAGGATGGCCAGGCACGTACATGCGTCCTCGGCATCGACGTCACCGGCCGGCTCGGGCCCCTCCCGGATCACGACCTCGGCCTCGGCGAGCAGCGACCTGGCGGATTCCAGTAGCCCCGTCGCGTCGGCGAGCCGCGTGGGTGTCGGCTCACCCCAAGCCGTAAGTCGTTCAAGTCTGCGCTGCTCGGTGATGAACTCGCCCAAGAGCCAACGCAGTTCGTCTGCGGACATGCTCATGAACCCCTCCCCCTGGTCACCACGCAGTGTGCTGGAACCGGACCCGCGGGGGCAATAAGGCGATTCACCGGGCATCCGGCGAAAAAGCGCCCGCGGCGCGTCACTTCGGGTGAGTGACGCGCCACGGGTCAGTCGGTGCGCAGCGCCGGATCAGCGGTGGTTGCCGTGCCAGCCGCCGTCGCGGCGGTCACCGCGGTGGTCGCGGTCGTCGTGGCGGCGGTCACCGCGGTGGTCGCGGTCGTCGTAACGACGGTCGTCCCAGCGGCCGCGGCGGTCGTCGCCGCGGTGGTCGCGGTAGCCGCCGCCCCAGCGGCCGTGGCGGTCGTTGCCCCAGGAGGCGGAGTCGATGTAACGGCCGCGGCTGTCGCGCAGGGTCGCCGTGTCGTTGTTGTCCCACACCTGGCGGCCGCGGTCCTGGTATACGTCGCCGACGCGGTCCCGGCCCACACCGGTGTGGACGCGGACCGTCTCGTGGCCCTCGAGCCGGTAGTAGCGGAAGACGTACGTGTGACCGTCGGCGTCGGACAGCGTCCAGCCGTTCAGGTTGACGTCGCGGCGGCCCTCGTTGGTGAGCTCGACCCACTCTCTGTTGAGGGCGCGGGCGTCGCGGACGTGGGAGCCGTGCTGTACGGCGCTGATGACGACCTGTGCGCGCTGGTAACGGCCGTGATCGGCAGCCGAGGCCGGCAGTGCCGCCGCGCCCACGACGGCCGCCGCGGCGACGGTGGCGGCAGCGACACTACGTGCGGTCACGAAGACAGAAGCGGACAAGGTGTCCCCCTTCTCAGGGTTGTGCGGGTGGCGGCCGGGCGGCCGCACAGGCACACCGTGCAGGCCGCGGGACGCGCCGCCGGCGGACACACGAGGTCCGTTACCATTCACGCACATTTCCGTGACTCTCGGATGCAATGTCCATTAATGCGGTGAATGAGACATGTGAGGAAGTCGTCCGGTACGTGGCCCCCGAAGCCACCGCACCGGCCTCACCCGAAAGTGAGTAACAGTCAGCGGCCCGGCGAGTGGGGTCGCCGGGCCGCTGACGGTCTCGTTACTCGGTCACCTTCAGCAGCTTGTTGGGCGTTCCGCCGCCGGTGCCGGTGATCTTGTCTGCGGTCGCCCCGCCGGTCAGGCCGGTGGCGACCTGAGCCGGTGTGGCGTCCGGGTGGCCGGCGAGGTAGACGGCGGCGGCACCGGTGACGTGGGGGGTCGCCATGGAGGTGCCGGAGATCGTCTTGGTGCCCTCGTCGCTGTCGTTCCAGTCCGAGGTGATGTCCGATCCCGGTGCGTACAGGTCGACGAGGGAACCGAAGTTGGAGAAGTCGGACTGCGCGTCGGCGTTCGTGCTGGAGGCGACGGTGAGGGCCTCGGGCACCCGCGCGGGCGAGCTGTTCTTGGCGTCGGTGGACTCGTTGCCGGCCGCGACCGCGAACGTGACACCTGCGGCGATGGCCTTGCCCACCGCCGCGTCCAGGGCCGGGTCGGCGCCGCCGCCGAGGCTCATGTTGGCGACGGAGGGGCCCTTGTGGTTCTTCGTCACCCAGTCGATGCCGGCCACGACCTGTTCGGTGGTGCCGGAACCGTTGTTGTCGAGGACTCTGACGGCGACGATCTTGGCCTTCTTGGCGACGCCGTGGGCGGTACCGGCGATGGTCCCGGCGACGTGGGTGCCGTGGCCGTTGCCGTCGTCGGCGCTGTCGTCGTTGTCGACGGCGTCGAAGCCGTAGGAGGCGCGGCCCGCGAAGTCCTTGTGGCTGATGCGCACGCCGGTGTCGATGACGTACGCGGTCACCCCTCCCCGCCCTTGTCCGGGTAGGTGTACTTGTGGTCGCCGGCCGTGTCGGCCTGGTCGATCCGGTCCAGACCCCAGGACGGCGGGTTGTCCTGGGTGGCGGTTATGTGGAACTTCTTGTTCTGGACCACGGTGGAGACTCCGGGATCCGCGGCCAGCCGCTTGGCCTCGGTCTCGGTGAGGCTCGTGGCCGAGAACCCGTTGACCGCCGATCCGTAGGTGCGGCCGATCTCACCGCCGTACTGTTCCGCCAGGTCCGCCTTCCGCTCCTGTGACGCCTTTTTGTCCAGCAGGACGATGTAGCTGCCGGCGACCGCTCCCCGGGCGTGCAGCCCGTAGACCGTGCCCTCGGCGGGGCGTTCGGCGTGGGCTGCGGGCGACACGGCCATGGCGGTGCCGACGACGGCCGTCACGGAGGCGATCGCGGTGGCGATCCTTGCCTTCCCCATGCGGTGCTGATGGGTCGTCAAGAGGGATCTCCTCGTCGTATGTGGGGGGTTGAGTGGGGGGACGCACCGGCGACGAAGAGCCGGTGCGTCTCGGAGCGTGCCCAGTTGTCACGCACAGATCAACCCTGTGTGTGCGGGACGGAGCCCGCTCCCGCACACACCTCCACCAGATCCCCTCACCCTCAGTGGAACCCTTGGGTATAGCCGCAGCTCCGGGCAGTGATTGAAAGCAAAAAACAACACCGGAGGAGCCTTTGTGACCTTTTCTGCACACGATGTGCACTCAGGTCAGCCGGAACCTCTGTGCTGCCGATCCATTGCAGTCCCAGATCTGCAGCCGGGTGCCGTTGGCGGTGGCGCCGCTGGGCGAGTCCAGGCAGCGGCCCGACTGCGGGTTGAGCAGCAAACCGTCCGTCCGCTGCACCCACTTCTGGCCGCCGACCCCGTTGCAGTCCCACAGCTCGACCTTCGCGCCGTTCGCCGTTCCGTTGCCCTCGACGTCCAGGCACCGGCCGAGCGTGCCGAGCGAGCCGTCGGGGTTGTGGGTCCAGAACTGGTCCTCGGCGTACGGCTGGCAGTCCCAGAGCTGCACGGCGGTGCCGTTGACGCCGGTGTCGTCGGCCGCCACGTCGGCGCACTTGCCGCCGGGGCCGGTCAACGTGCCCTGGGGGCCGTTGGGCACGTCCGTCCGGCCGGAGTAGCCGACCGACACGATGTTGGCCTGCACGGCGTTCTCTGCCGCGTCGGTCGGATAGCCGGCCACCATCACGCCCTCGAGGAACGTGCCCATGTTCCAGTTGCTGTTGTCGCCGCCGGTGCCCAGGATGATGCCGCCCTCCTGGTGCATCGGCTGGTAGCCGCCCCGGGTGGGCAGGGCTCCGTCCCACCACGTGGTCAGCGCTCCGGACTGGGAGTTGCCGCCCTTCAGGGCGTACCTCGTCCGGCCGTTGTTCTTCAGCACCGCCGTCACGTACGCGCTGTCGTTGCCGCGGTTGGCGGTGTTCGAGCCGTTGTCGCCCTGGAACATGCCGTTCTCCAGGTCCGCCTCGACCCACGGCCCCGAGCCGGTGCACGGCGCGAAGTAGCACGTGGTCGCGATGCTGACCGCGTCCATGTGGCCGTTGCCGGTGTCGGCGGGCGTGCTCTCTGCGTTGCCGTAGTCGAAGCAGCAGGCCGAGCCGACGTGGGTGCCGCTGGCCACCATGTAGGCGCCCTCGGGCTGTCCGTTCACGGCGACTCCGGAGGCCACGCCGGTGTAGCGGTAGCCGACGCCGGGTGAGATCCACACGCCGTAGACCTTGTGGCCGCCCGCGGTGACCGCGATCTCACCGGCGTCCGCCCGCGGTCCGCTCCCATGCCGGCGGTTCCGGCGGGTCCCGGGGTGAGGTCGTTGTGGCGGGGGGTCTGGTCGTAGATCTCGGTGATGCGGCAGGTCGTTCCGCCGCAGAAGGTGTCCTGGCGGCCGGCGTCCGCGTAGCCGCCCGCCGACAGCAGTCCGATGTCGGTGGCGGCGCCGTCCGAGGCGCGGGTGACCCGGTACAGGGGGCCGTCATAAGCGCCGTAGAGGGCGCGAACCGTGCTGTGCGCGGCGACGCACGGGGTGCCGGCCCCGCCGTAGATGTCGCAGGGCTGCGAGCCGGCGGCCTCGGCCGGCCCGCTCAGGCCGGCCAGGGCGCCGAGCACCAGCGCCAGGACGGCCAGCAGGGACCGCACGCGTGCGCGGGGGCGCCGCGGCGGCCTGGGACCGGTGCCGGTCGTGACGTCGGTTCCCGGTCCGTGTCCGTGTGCGCGCCCGGGTCCGGTGACTGCTGATCTCTCTCCGCGCATCGTCTGCTCCTCGAAGGACGGGACGTGCTGCCAGCAAGGTGGGGTGTCAGCCGAGTTCGTCTTTTGTCGCGGCCGTTGCGGAAGGTACGAAGCGCGGTCGATGGCGTCAAGATTTGTCGCTTCAGACTTATTTAAAGTTTTGAATCTGTCCTGAATTGTTGCTTCGGCGGGTGGCTTGACGCCTCACTTCGGGGCACACGGACAAATGGAGTGTTACTTCGACAGGAGGCACGTCATGATCGCCCTCGGAGTCATCCTGCTCATCATCGGCTTCCTCACAGGGATCTCCATCCTGTGGACCATCGGCATCATCCTCGTGGTGATCGGCGCGGTGCTGTGGATCCTCGGCTCCATGGGGCACGCGGTCGCGGGGCGCAAGCACTACTGGTAGGAGGGCAGGGTCGCGGACCGGCCGTCCGGCAGCGGTGCCGGACACGCCGGTCCTCGGTGTACCGGGGCCCGCGTAACCTGCTGACCGTGTCCGCCTCAGCTCCGCATCCGCACCGTGTCGCCGTGCTCGTCCTCGAGGGTGCGAAACCGCTGGACGTCGGCATCCCGGCACAGGTGTTCGCGACCCGGGCGAGCATGCGGTACGAGGTGCGGGTGTGCGGAGCCGCGCCCGGTCTGGTGACGGGTGGTGACGGTCTGTCGTACCACGTCGCCCACGGCCTCGAAGCGCTCGGGTGGGCCGAGAGCGTCTTCATCCCCGGATACCGCTTTCCGGACCGCGAGGACCCGCCCCGGGCCGTCGTCGACGCACTGCTCGCCGCCCACGACGCGGGCGCGCGGCTGGCCGCGATCTCGACGGGGGCCTTCGCGCTCGCCGCGACAGGTCTGCTGGACGGCCGCCGAGCCACGACGCACTGGCACTACACCCGCGCTCTGGCGGCGCGGCACCCCCTCGTCCGGGTCGACGAGAACGTGCTCTTCGTGGACGAGGGGAGCGTACTGACGTCGGCCGGTGCCGCCTCCGGCATCGACCTGTGCCTGCACATCCTGCGCCGCGATCTCGGGGTGGCCCCGGCGAACCACGCGGCCCGGCGCCTGGTCGCGGCGCCCTACCGCAGCGGGGGCCAGGCGCAGTACGTGCCGCGCAGCGTGCCCGAGCCGCTCGGCGAGCGCTTCGCGGCGACCCGGGAATGGGCGCTGCACCGGCTCGACCGGGCGCTCACCCTGGAGGTGCTCGCACAGCACGCGGCCGTGTCGCCGCGCACGTTCTCGCGCCGGTTCGTCGAGGACACCGGCTACACGCCGATGCAGTGGGTGATGCGGGCCCGTGTCGACGTGGCGCGGGAGCTGCTGGAACGCTCGGAGCGGAGTGTCGAGCAGATCGCCGCCGACGTGGGTCTCGGCACGGGCGCGAATCTGCGGCTGCACTTCCAGCAGGTGCTCGGGACCACCCCGAGCGAGTACCGGCGCACCTTCACGCGCGGCGAGTAGCCCGCCGCACGCTGGCGCGATCCTTGCGAACTGTGGCGATCCCGCCTCTGTCAGCGGCCGCTCGCGCCCGCGAACCTGGTTGGCGAGCGAAGGGACCACTCATGACTCGTATCGCCATCAACGGTTTCGGCCGCATCGGCCGCAATGTGCTGCGCGCCCTGCTGGAGCGTGGCAGCGACCTGGAGGTCGTGGCCGTCAACGACCTCACCGAGCCCGCCACGCTGGCGCGGCTGCTCGCCTTCGACACGACGGCCGGCCGGCTCGGCCGGCCGGTGACCGCCGACGGTGACACCCTCGTCGTCGACGGCCGCCGCATCAAGGTGCTGGCCGAGCGTGAGCCGGAGCGGCTGCCGTGGGGCGAACTCGGCGTCGACATCGTGCTGGAGGCGACCGGCCGTTTCACCTCGGCCAAGGCGGCCCAGGCCCATGTGGCGGCGGGAGCGCGCAAGGTGCTGGTCAGCGCGCCGTCGGACGGCGCGGACGTCACCCTCGCGTTCGGGGTGAACACCGACACCTACGACCCGGCCCGGCACACGATCGTCTCGAACGCCTCCTGCACGACCAACGCGCTCGCCCCGCTGGCCGCGGTGCTCGACGACCTCGCGGGGATCGAGCACGGCTTCATGACGACGGTGCACGCCTACACGCAGGAGCAGAACCTGCAGGACGGTCCGCACCGCGACGCCCGCCGGGCCCGCGCCGCAGGCGTCAACATCGTGCCGACCACGACGGGCGCCGCCAAGGCCATCGGCCTGGTGCTGCCGAACCTCGACGGCAAGCTGTCGGGCGACTCGATCCGGGTGCCGGTTCCGGTGGGCTCGATCGTCGAACTGAACACGACCGTCGCGCGCGACGTGACGCGTGACGACGTGCTGGCGGCTTACCGGGCCGCGGCCGAGGGGCCGCTGGCCGGCGTCCTGGAGTACTCGGAGGACCCGCTGGTGTCGTCCGACATCACGGGCAACCCGGCCTCGTCGATCTTCGACTCGGCCCTCACCCGGGTCGACGGGCGTCACGTGAAGGTGGTCGCCTGGTACGACAACGAGTGGGGCTTCTCCAACCGTGTGATCGACACGCTCGAACTGCTCGCCGCCGGCTGACCGGACGGCCCGGCCGCGCCGTCCGCTACCGGCACAGTGCGTCCCCCAGGGGCGTGCGCTGGTAGCGGACGGTGCGGCCGCTGCGGGTGCGGCTGAGCAGTCCCGCGTCGTAGAGGACGGCCAGGTGCTGGCTGACGGCGCCCGGGGTGACGTCCAGACGGTGGGCGAGTTCGGTCGTGGAGGCCGGTTCGGCCAGCAGGCACAGCAGCCGGGCGCGGGGCCGGCCGAGGAGCCGGACCAGGGCGCGGTCGGTGACCGGGGGCGGCGTCTCGGAGAGGGTGGCGCGGCCGCGCGCCGGATAGACGAGGAGCGGCGGGCGGGACGCGTCGATCATCGTCTGGGCGCCGCGCGCGAAGAGGGTCGGCATCAGCACCATGCCGCGTCCCGCGATGCGGATGTCGGCCGACGGCCAGGGAGCGGTGTCGCCCTCGCGGTTCAGCCGCAGCTGGCCGCCGGTCCACACGAGCCGTTGGTCGAGCCCGGCGAACAGCGCGGCCGCGCCCTGCTCCGCCAGCACGCGCGCCCGGTGGGCGAGATCGGCCTCCATGATGCTCTGTGTGCGCGGCCACCAGGCGTCGGCGAGACAGGTACGCCAGTACGCGTCGAGGGCTTCGGTGAGCCGGACCAGGAAGGCCGCCGGGTCCGCCAACCCCCGCGCAACGAGCGGGGGCAGGGTGTCCGCGGCTCGGTAGGTGGCCCGGAAGTCGGCGGCGACGACCTCCGGTGGGGTACGGCGGACCTCGTCGAGTTCGTGCGCGAAGACCGGCCGGGCCCGCGCCGGGCGCGGAGTGAGGAAGTCGGGCACCCACAGCCACGGGGCGACCAGCACGGTGAGCAGTGCGCGGTCCAGGTGCTCCAGGCGCGGGCGGATGCGGCGCAGCCACGGCCGGTGGTGCGGGTAGCGCGCGGGGTCGTGCAGACAGCGCAGCGAGAACACCGCCTCCTGCAGCGGGGAGTAGGCGAAGGAGGTGGTGGCCAGGTCGCCGACGGCGAAGCGGAACTCGATCATTGAGCGTCACGCTAAATCATTGTCGGACCGGGACGCGGACGGGGTTGGCTGTCGGGCATGACCACCACACCACTTCGCAAGGCCGTTGACCAGGAGGGCGGTTCGCGGGCGGGGCGGGCGACCCGGGCGGGCGGGCTGCTGCCGGCCGACCCGGTGCTGCGCCTCGCCACCGTGCTGACCGCCGTCAACTCCCTGGGCAACGGGCTGTACTTCCCCCTGGGCGTCCTGTACTTCACGCGTATCGTCGGCCTGGAGGCGACTTCGGTCGGGCTCGGGATGACGGTGGCGGGCCTGGTGGGCGTGGCCGCGGGGGTGCCCGCGGGACGGGCGGCGGACCGGTGGGGCGCCCGGCGGGTCGGCTCCTGGCTGTGGGGCGGCACGGGGATCGCCACGGCGTCGTACGTCCTCGTGGGTTCCTACGCGGCGTTCCTCGTCGCGGTGATCTGCTCGACGGGGCTGCAGATGGCGAGCCGTGGGGTGCAGGGCGCGCTGTACGCGGAGGTGCTGCCGCCGGCGACGCGGGTGGAGGCGCGGGCGTACCTGCGGATGGTGACGAACGTCGGGATGGGCGTGGGCGGCGCGCTGGGCGCGGTAGCTCTGCAGGTGGACACGCGGGCGCCTATCTGACGGTGATCGCGTTGAACGCGCTGTCCTTCGCGGGTCCGGCGCTGCTGCTGCCCCGGCTGCCGCCGGCGCCGCACGCGCGTGACCGCGCGGTGCTGGCGGCCGGCGCTCCGGCGGGCGACCGCTGGCGGGCGGTGCGCGACCTGCCCTTCCTGACGGTGACGGTGCTCAACGCGGTGCTGGTGGTGCAGTACACGCTGGCCGAGGTGGGGCTGCCGCTGTGGATCGTGCAGCGCACCACGGCACCGCGCTGGACGGCGGCCCTGCTGATGATCGTCAACTGCGTGCTGGTGGCCCTGCTGCAGGTGCGGGTCGCCCGGCGTGCCTCCCAAGTGCCTACGGCGGTACGGGCGATGGGCTGGTCGGGGCTGCTGCTCGCGGCGGCCTGCGCGGTGTACGCCCTGTCCGCGGGCCTCTCCCCCGTGTGGGCGGTGCTGTCGCTGACGGCGGGGGCGGTGGTGCAGGTGTTCGCCGAGGTGCTGTCGGCGGCGGGCGGCTGGACCCTGGGCTACGAACTCGCCGACGCCCGTGCGCACGGCGTCTACCAGGGAGTGTTCGGCGCGGGCGCGTCGGCGGGGATGATGGCGGGACCGGCGCTGGTCACGGTCACCGCGATCGCCCACGGCACCGTCGGCTGGGCGGTGCTCGGTGCGGCGTTCGCCCTCGCCGGCCTCTGCGTGGCACCGGCCGTGCGCTGGGCCGGGCGGGACGGCGCCTGGCGGGGCGAACCGGCCTGACGCACCGGGCCGGGCCGGCGGAGGGCGGCGAGGCGTCTCCCGGCGGGTACGCTGGGCGCGATCCGCGCCCTCTTCGGTGAACTGGAGACACCCGCATGGAACTTGTCTTCGCCGGCCGGGTGATCGAGTGGCGTGGCCCGTCCCCGTTCTACTTCGTGGCCGTGCCCGAGGAGGAGTCCGCCGACATCCGGCAGATCGCCTCGGCGGCCACGTACGGCTGGGGCGTCGTCCCGGTCGACGCCCGGATCGGCGGCAGTGACTTCTCCACATCGCTCTTCCCGAAGGACGGCGGCTATCTGCTTCCGCTGAAGAAGGCGGTGCGTGCGCCGCAGGGTCTGTCGGCGGGTGACGACGTGGCCGTGCGGATGACCGTGCGCCTCTGACCGGCCGGACCGGCCACCGCCGGGCCGCGGGCACCCCGAGAGACAACCGGAATCCGGGGTTCCGTGACATCAGTCACAGCACACCCGCGACATGAGCGGGTCGCTTAGTAGATGCCCCTCCGGCGACATATGGGATTTGTCCGTCTTGGTACGGAAGTGGATCAGGCCCGGACGGACGGCGTGCCGTCCGGCCGGTCGCGCATCCCGCCCGCACTGCGCAGGACGGTTTCTGACGGAGCGGCAGCGGTGGGCGCGGCCCCCTCCGGCCGGGCCTGCACGCTCGCTCACCCTTGGCAAGGGCCGTCCCCCTCTACTAGGCGCGGTAGTACGACGGCCTCTTTGCATGCCATGTGAAGGCTTCCTAAGAATGACGATCCGCAAGGCGTTCCCGCAGGTCGGGAGCGGAGTCCGCGGCGCGCCGGCGACACCGGGGCGCGCAACGACCAGCGAGTGAGGTCACGCAATGGGAGAGCATCGCAAGAAGCAGCATTACCGGCGGGTGATCATCGCTGCGGTCGCCGTGAGTGCCGTCGGAGTGCCGTCCATAGCCATGGCCTGCGGCGAGTGGCCGGACGGCGGAGCGGACCGCCCCGTCGCGGTCCAGGACGCGGCCGCCCAGAGCCGGTACGCCGACTACGGGCAGGGCTACTGGCACGGTGACGGTGGCGTCGCGCCGAGCTGGCTGCCGACGCGACTGCCGAGCGCGACCGCACCCGAGACGACCGCACCGACCGCCACGGCCCCGAGCACCCCCTCGGAGACGCCGCCGAAGCCGAAGCACAAGCTCAGGGACAAGCACCGGCACGCGCACCGGCACATCGTGAAGGTCTCCCCGGCACTCCCCGGCCCACCGCGACCACGCCCCGGACCGCCCCGAAGCCCGCCACCACGGCTCCCCGCACCACCCCGAGCCCCACCGCGCCCGCGGCCACCACCGCCCCGAGCACCCCGAAGCCCGCCGCCACGGCCTCCGGCGTCACCGCCCGCATCGTGGAACTGGTCAACGCCGAGCGCGGCAAGGTCGGTTGCTCCCCCCTGACCCTGAACGCGACCCTCACCAAGGCCGCCCAGGAGCACAGCGCGGACATGGCCGCGCACCAGAACATGTCGCACACCGGATCCGACGGTTCCTCCCCCGGCGACCGGATCACCGGCGCCGGCTACTCCTGGAGCTCCTACGGCGAGAACGTCGCCTACGGCTACTCCACGGCGGAGGAGGTCATGGCCGGCTGGATGTCCAGCCCCGGCCACCGGGCCAACATCCTCAACTGCGCGTTCAAGGAGATCGGCGTCGGCCTCGCGCAGCCCGACAGCTACTGGACCCAGGACTTCGGAACCGCCCGGTAGAGGGCCGCGGTTGGACAGCGAGCGCGTCCGGGCCGGTGACCGGCTCGTCCGCAACTGGTGGGCCGGAAGGCGGCTACGGGTCCGGCTTCGGGGTAGCCGACTGATTCAGATCAGCTACCCAGTGACAACCGAGGCAGTTTCATGGCCATCCCGCTTAGGCAGAAGGCGTCGGATGAGCCGGAACGAAACGGGGACGCCTCGCTGCGGTGGAACACCACCTGGGACAGCGGTGCCATCAGCGCCGCCCAGGCCCGCGCAGCGGCGGAGCGCTTCCTGGACCGTGTCCGTGCCACCGGCCGCATCCCCGTCCCCGACCGCGTGGTGCAGGACACGCAACTGGTGGTCAGCGAGCTGATCACGAACGTCGTACGGCACACGTCGGGGCCCTGCGGGCTCGGTCTGGAGGTGTCACCCGACGGCGACCGTCTCAGCATCTCGGTGTGGGACTCCTCCCACCGGATGCCCGAGGTCCGGTCCCACGACGGTCAGCGGATCGGCGGCCACGGGCTCGAGATCGTCAAGGCGATCAGCCACACGCTGTCCGTGACGGCACGGGACGAGGGCAAGCACGTCGACGTGTCGCTCCTGCTGCCCGGCGCGCACGGCCCCGCGGGGCCGGCGGACCCGGATCCGCTGCGCCGGGCGCCGCGGGAGCGGACCCGGGCGGATCCGCCGAACGGCCCGCCACCGAGACGCGACGGATCGCCGCCCGGACGGACGGCGCCCGTCGCGGAGCCGGTCAGACCGGCCCCGGACGGTCGTCGCGTACCCGCTCGGCGATGTCGCGCAGCTTGACGTTGTGCTCCTGCGAGATGCGCCGCAACACGTTGAAGGCGTCCTCCTCGCTCAGCCTGTGGCGCTCGCGCAGGATGCCCATCGCCTCCCCGATCGCGTGCCGGCTCTGCAGCCCGTGCTCGAGCTGGTCGATGGTACGCGCGCTGGCCAGCGCCACGGCGGCGTGCGAGGCCAGCAGCCAGCCGGCCGTCTCGATGTCCTTGCCGAAGGCCCCGGGACGGGAGCTGTACAGGTTCAGCGCCCCGAAGTCCTCCTGGTCCGTGTACAGCAGCACCCCCGTCATGCTGCGCACACCCAGTCCGCGGGCCGCCGCCGCGAAACTCTCCCAGTCGGGCTGCGGCGCGCTCATGTCGGGGATGCGGTAGACACGGTCGCCGCTCTTGCGCCGGGCCAGGTCGAAGCAGGGCCCCTCCCCAGCTCGCCCTGGAGCCGGTCGCACTCGCGGACCATGTCGTGCGTCGCGGACAGGGTGACCGCCTTGCCCTTGCGCACCGCGAGGATGCCCGCCGACTCACAGCCGTCGACGAGTTCCACCGCCGCGGCGGAGATCGCGTCCAGCGTCGCCTGTACCGAGTCCTGCTCCAGCAGGTCCCTGGCGAGCCGGGCCATCGCCTCCGCGTACTCCCGCCACTCCATTCGCCACCACCCGTCTCGCTCACCGGTTCGATCAACAGTAGCGCCGCCACGGCGGGCTCCGCGCCTCCGGCTCCGGCCCGGGCGCGGCAGTCCTGAGCGACGGCTCAGTCGTCGGAGTCGGGTTTGCCGCGCGCGGCGGCGTACGCCTGTGCCGGTGTCATGGGCACGCCGTTGAGGCTGACCGTCTTGTAGGGACTGACCTTGGCGCAGGTCTTGGCCTGGTCGGCGGTCTGGGCGTGGGCGTTGGAGACGGCGGCCTTGGTGTCGGCCGGGGCCGGCGAGGCCGCCGACGGGCCGCCCGGCCAGCTGGTGCCGCTCGGCCAGTCGGCGCCTACGACCAGGGTGAGGCCGCTGCCGCTGCCCTGCTTCAGATGCGAGGCGGGCAGGCCCAGGGCCTTGGCGGCGGTCCGCGCCTCGGCCTTGCGGCCGGCGCCGTAGGTGAGCGTGGTGCCGGCGGCGGGGGTCGGGGCGTTGGCCGTGGTCGTAGCGGTGCTGAAGCCCTTGGCGGTGAGGGCGGCGGCGACGGCGGAGGCACGGCCGGTGATCGCGGTGCCGTTCTCCACCGTGACGGCGATCTCGGAGGCGGGCACGGCCGAAGCCGTGGCCTTCGCCCCGGCGGTCGCCGTGGCCGCCCCGGACTTCCCGCCCGAACCGGTGGTCAGGGACCGGTCGCTCGCGATGGCGGAGAAGAGCGCCTTGGCACCGGAGCCCACCACGACCCGGTTGCTGTCTCCAGGGTCGGCGCCCGTCTGCATGGTGGTGAAGGTCATCCGCTTGGTGGGGACCTTGTTCACGTCGGTGGCGAGACCGATCAGCTTCTTCACGGTGCCGAGGCCGTCGTCCACGGTCAGCGCCTTGGTGGCGGCGTCCGCGAGGTCGTAGACCGCGCCCGGGTCGGTGAGCGTGCCCGCGCTCTTGAACTTCCGGATCATCGCGCCGAGGAAGATGTGCTGGGAGATGGTGCGCCCGAGGTCGCTGCCGTCGCCGAAGCCGTGCCGGGAGCGGACGAACTCCAGGGCCGCGACACCCTTGAGGGTGTGGCCGCCCTCGGACAGCTTCAGATGCGAGTACGTGTCGTAGACGTCGTCCGTGACGCAGACGGAGACCCCGCCGACCGCGTCCGACATCTTGACGACGCCGGAGAAGTCGAGCTTGACGAAGTGGTCGATGGGGATGCCGGTGAGCTGGTGCACGGTGGCCACCTGGCAGGCGGGGCCGTACTGCAGCGCGCTGTTGATCTGGCCGTAGTAGCCGCCCGTGGACCGGCCGGACGAGCTGTCCTTGCAGGCCGGGACCTTGGTCATGGTGTCGCGGGGGATGCTCATCACGGTGGCGTTGGAACGGTCGGCGGATATGTGCACCACCATCTGCACGTCCGCGTTGCTGCCGTCCTGGACGCCGGTGCGCGAGCAGCCGCCGCCGAGTTCGCAGTCCGCCTTGCTGGTGCGCCCGTCAGAGCCCATCACCAGGATGTTGATCGGGGTGCGGCCGAACGCGTCGGCCTTCTCGGTGCCGCCCTTGCCGTCGAGCGAGACGCTGCGGATGTTGCCGTTCAGATGCTCGTAGAACCACCAGCCGGCACCGGCCGTGACCAGCACGGCGAGCGACAGGCCTATTCCGGCGATCCGCAGCGCGCGCCTGCCGCGCCGGACCGGCCGGCTCCGGCGCGCCCGTCGTGCGCCGCGCGGGGCCGGCCGGCTTCCCGTGCCGCCTGGCGGGCGGCGCTGCGGCCGCCGGAGGGCCGCGGTGCGCCGGACTCGTCGGTGCGCTGCGCGGGCACCCGGGCCGTGCCGCGCGTGACCTGGCCGCCCGGACCGTCCCACGGGTCGCTCATCTTCCACTCCCCTGAACGATCGGGCCCGGCAGGCCGGACCGTTCGGGTGCACGAGCGGGCTTCACCTGGGCTTCTTCGGTTGCGAAATCTAACAAACCCATGGCGCGAAAGGCACAGATCCTGGGGCGATTCACAGGTGAGAGCTCGGCAAGACGGGCTGCCGGAACCGTCCGGCGCCGGGACGAAACGGGGCTTTTCGGCCGGCGCGAAAGGGGCACGCGTGCGGGGTACGTGTTCCGACCGGAGGGGCGGTGTCCCGATGTCCGAGTACGAGCGTTCCCGCACGATGCCCGCACAGCCCGAGCATGTCTTCGACCAGGCGGCCAACGTCGGCCAGCTCGACGCCTGGCTGCCACGGGAGCTGCACGTGCGCGTCGAGGATCCGCCGGCCGTCACGGTTCACGAGGACGGCACCGGCGAGGACACGGCGGCCCTCATGCGCGCCGAACTCGACCAGATGCGCATCGAGTGGGGCACCCGCGAGCAGGGCGACTACGCGGGCTGGCTCCAGGTGGCGGGCATCGGCAGCGGCGCCAGCGAGGTGACCGTGCACCTGTCCTTCTTCGACGAGAGCCACGATCCGGGCGAGCGGCAGGTGAACGACGCCCTCGACCACAGCCTGCGGCTCCTGGAGGAGCAGGTACGGCTGCGCGTCGACAACACGGCGGGGTGAGCCCGCCGCCGGCCTGTGTGTCCGGTCACCGGACACCGTCCGAAGGCATGCACCGCGCCCTGCGGGTATACGTACGCCCGGCGGATCCGGCGCCCGCCCCGGAGCCATGGTGAGGGGGCGGGCCATGACAGGGGAGGCAGGGCATGTTGCAGCGGACGGCGGAGGAGGACGGGCACCCGGACACGGGTGTCACGACGGCCGAGGACACGGAGGCCCGCAAGCAGCGGCTGCGAAGACGGCTGGAACGGCTGCTCGGCATCGCCGCGACGGAGGGCAACCGGCTCACGCGACTGCGCAACGGCGACGCGATCTTCCCCGCCATGCTCGAGGCGATCCGTTCGGCACGGCACACCATCGACATGATGACCTTCGTCTACTGGCGCGGCGAGATCGCGCACGAGTTCGCCAACGCGCTGGCGGACCGGGCGCGGGAGGGGGTGCGGGTACGCCTGCTGCTGGACGGGTTCGGAGCGAAGGAGATCGAGCCCCGTCTCCTGGACGCCATGGACGAGGCCGGGGTCCAGGTCGCCTGGTTCCGCAAGCCGGTGCGGCTGTCCCCGCTGAAGCAGAACCACCGCTGTCACCGCAAGGCCCTGGTCGTGGACGAGACCGTCGCCTTCACCGGCGGCGTCGGCATCGCGGAGGAGTGGTGCGGGGACGCCCGCGGTCCCGGCGAGTGGCGGGACACCCATGTGGAGGTGCGCGGACCGGCCGTGGACGGCATAGCGGCCGCCTTCGCGCAGAACTGGGCCGAGTGCCATGACACCCTCTACGACGAGCGGGACCGTTTCGTCGAGCACGAGCAGCCGGGCCAGGCGGTCGTGCAGGTGGTCCGGGGGTCGGCCAGCTTCGGCTGGCAGGACATGCAGACGCTCATCCGGGTCGTGTTGACGTCCGCGCAGGAGCGGTTCCGCCTCTCCACGGCGTACTTCGCGCCCGACGACTACTTCGTCGACCTGCTGGCCGCCACCGCCCGGCGCGGCGTGCAGGTGCAGATCCTGCTGCCCGGCCCGCACACCGACCAGCGGGCCTGCCGGCTGGCCGGGCAGCACCACTACCAGCGACTGCTGGACGAGGGCGTCGAGATCCGCGAGTACCAGCCCACGATGCTGCACACCAAGATCATCACAGTCGACTCGGTCGCCTCGCTGATCGGCTCGACGAACTTCAACCGGCGCTCCATGGAGCACGACGAGGAAGTCATGCTCGCCGTGCTGGACGAGGAGTTCACCGCCGGCCTGGACAGTGACTTCGACGAGGACCTGAAGCGCGGCGAGCCGGTCGACCCCGTGCGCTGGCAGCGCCGGCCGGTGCTCCAGCGGGCCCGCGAGCTCTCGGTCGCCCCGATCCGCAGGTTCCTGTAGGGAGTTCGTCCTGCCCGGCGGGACAGGCGGCCCCGCCGGGCAGGTGTCGAAACCGGCTTGGGGGGAATCGGCGCAGTATGAATGCACAGTCATGGGCCCTGCGAGGACGGGGCCACGCCCGCCGCGCGGCCGACAGCACGGCGATGGCCGCGGCGGCCCGCTCGGGATTCGCCGCCCGTGGACTGATCTACCTGCTGGTGGGCGTCATAGCCCTGCAGATAGCGTTCGGCGGTGACGGCGGCGGCAAGCAGGCCGACCGCGGTGGCGCGCTCGGTGAACTCGCGTCCAAGCCGTTCGGCTCGGCGATGCTGTGGATCGTCGGCATCGCCCTCGCCGGCATGGCGCTGTGGCGCCTGTCGGAGGCGGCGTTCGGCGCCGCGGGCGCGGACGGGAGCAAGGCGTCCAAGCGGGCCATGGCTGCGGCCCGGGCGGTGTTCTACGCCTTCCTGTCCTTCTCGGTCCTGTCGTACGCGGCCGGGGACAAGGGCAGCGGCAGCGGCTCCTCCGACCGGAACACCGACGACATCACCGCCACCGTGCTGAAGTGGCCGGGCGGACAGTGGATCGTCGGTCTCGCCGGGGCCGTTGTGGTGGGCGCCGGACTGTGGATCGCCGCCCGGGCGGTGATGAAGAAGTTCCGCAAGCACCTGCGGACCGCGGAGATGTCGCACAAGGCCAGGCGGTTCACCGACTTCTTCGGGATCGCCGGCGGCACGGCCCGGGGTCTCGTCTTCGCCGTCGCCGGTGTCTTCGCGCTGGTCGCCGCGGTGCAGCACCAGCCCGGCAAGGCCAAGGGCATGGACGACACGCTGCGTTCGTTCCGCGATCTGCCGGCCGGTCCGTGGCTGCTCGCCCTCATCGCCCTCGGCCTGGCGGCGTTCGGCGTCTTCTCCTGGTGCAACGCCCGCTGGCGCGAGGTCTGAGCGGGCCCCCGGCCTAGCCGGGCAGCGGCACCGTGGCCGAGACCTGTTTGCCCTGGGCGTGCCGGGTGACGCGCAGGCGGCCGCAGATCCGCAGCACGAGGTGCAGACCGCGGCCGCCCATCCGCTCGGCGTCCACGGGCCGCACGACGGGTGCGCGCTGCGAGGTGTCCGAGACGGTGACGCGCAGCTCGTGCCGGCCGGGAGCGACCTCCAGCAGCATGCCGCAGGGGCCGGGAGCGTGGCGCAGCGCGTTGGTGATCAGCTCGCTGACCACCAGCTGCGCGTCCTGGCCGGCCCGCTGGGTGGGCGGGTGACCGGCCCGCGCGAGCAGGGTGCGGACGGCGGCGCGCGCGTCGGCGATGCGCAGGGCGCCTTCGGCCCAGGTCCCGCTGAAGCGGAGCACGTCGGCCGGCTCGGCGGGCCCGGCTGCGGGCAGGCCGTTCTGTGGGCCCGCCGTCGTGTGCGGCCCCGGGCCGCCCTCGCTCTCGTGCGTCACGGACAATCCGTCCCCCTCGGTGTTCCCGTCATCCTTCCCGTCCCTCCCGGTGGCGCGCCGCGGCTCAGGACGTGTCGCTGCGCAGCGCGCTGTCGCGGGAGTCGGTGATGGTGAAGTGTCCGAGGGTGCCGCTGATGGTCAGCAGCCGGACCAGTCCCTCCTGCAGCGGGCCGAGGATGACGAACTCACGGCCTCGCGCGCGGTGGCGCCGCTGGGCGTCGAGGAGGGCGCTGAGCAACTGGCTGTCGCCGAAGGTGACCCCGGACAGGTCCACCACGGTGGTGGGGACGTCGGACTCGTCGGCCTCGGCCCAGGCGGCGCGCAGCAGGTCGCACTCGTCGAAGTCGATCTCGCCGCGCACCCTGATCTCCAGGACGCGCGCGTGCCGCGCGACCTGCACCGTTGTCTCGGATCCCCACCGCATGCCGTCATCCTGCCATCCGCGGCCGGGGGAAGGCGAGGCCGGTGTCACGAGACCACCGCCCCGGTGACTCCGCCCTCATTCGGCGGGGCCGGTTCGCCCGCCGCGACGGGTGCCGTGAGGTGTCCGAGCACGTTGGTCTGACGCAGCATGCGCTCCAGGGCGTCGGGCCGGTTGTCCAGGTGCAGTACGGCGCCGACCGCACAGGTGTGCCGGTGGATCATCAGCAGCGCGGAGAGTCCCATGGAGTCGATCCACGTGAGCGCGGCGAAGTCCAGGCGCACATGGCGGGGGGCCGGAGGGCCGGCGAGACCGGCGACCACGGTGTCCACCAGCTCGTCGCAGGTGTCGTAGTCGAGGTCCCCGGCGACGCGCACGGTCAGGGTGGACGGCGCGTTGTCCGTGGTGAGGCTGAATTCGGTGGCAGAGTGCTGGGTCATACGTGCAGGTCGGGTCCGGGTCCGTGCGCGGGCGAGTGGGCACGCTCGAGCAGGGCGGTGGCGCCCTCACGGAGCATTTTCATGGTACGCGGGAAGTCACGCAGCCGGTCGGACAGCGCGTCCAGGCCGCTGACCAGGGAGATCGCCGGGACGCTCCGCGCCTCGAGGATCTCGGCGGTCCACAGGAGGAAGCCGGTGAACACCTCGATGTCGTCGACGTAGAGCGCCGTGGCCAGGAAGTCGACGATGTGCGCGATGTCCTCGGCGGTCCGCTCCCGCTGCTCGTCGCTGTACGCGCGCAGCGCGGGGAAACGGTCCTCCAGGTCCAGCAGGGTCTGCTTGACGAGCGTGCCGCGGGACTGGGCGACCATCGTGTACTCCTGGTCGGCCAGGTGTGGCAGGTCGTCCACGATCTGCCGGGCGGCGGCCGGGTCCGGGTGCGGCAGGTCGGCCTCCATTGCCGCCGCCGCGCCGCGGGCGTCGGCCGCCCACCGGTCCGCTCCGAGCGCGAAGGCGTAGCGGCCCTGCGGGCCGAACGCGCGGCCTCCGGCCAGCACCGGCACGCCGACGGCCTGGCAGGCCGTGATGGCCGCGTGCGCGGTGGGCAGGTGGGTGGGGATCGACCCGGACAGCAGCACCGCCCGCGGATTGGTGCGGTGCAGGTGGGCGACCAGGTGCGGGGTGGGCGTCTGCGCGCCGAGGTAGTCCACCTGCCAGCCGCGCAGGCGCAGTATCTCCGCCACCAGCCGGGCGGGGAAGGCGTGCCACTCCCCGTCCACGCAGCCGACCGTCACCCGCCCGCGGTACGCACCCGGGTACGGGCCGCCGTCCTGACGGTGGGCCAGCGCGGCGACCACCCGCTCGTTGATGGCGGTGGCGGCGTGTTCCTGGGCCACGCTGATGCGGTTGGCGGCCCATTCGGTGCCGACCTTCTCCTGGACCCGGGCGATGACGTCCAGCAGCAGGGTCTCCTCGTCGACGACGCCCTCGGCGAGCGCGCCGTGCACGATGCCGACCGCGCTGTACTCGTCGCCGTCCACGACGGCCTGCCAGAGCCGGTCCGCGATCCGGCCGGCCTGTATGGGAACGCTCACCAGCGCCTCCCCTCGCGCTCGCCCGCGCCGTCGCGGTCCGGGGCTCCCGGCGGGACCTTCGCCGGGGCGCCCTTCGCCGGGGCGCTGACGGCGACGGTCGCCATGTCGTCGTGGCGGCCGCCGCCGATCCACTGGGCGGCGAGCATCTGCACGCGCTCCACGACCGCCTCGGCCGGCAGCCCGGCGCACTCGGCCAGGGTCCGCCGCAGCCGCCGCTCGCCGAACATCTCGTCGCCGAGCGGACCGCCACGGGCCTCGGTGATGCCGTCCGTGTACAGCAGGCAGGTCTCCCCGGGGCCGAGCACCGCCTCGGCGCCGACCGAGCTGATCTCGGGCAGCGCGCCGACCAGCGTGCCCCGGGTGGGCACCTCCTCCACGCTGCCGTCACGGCGCACGATCAGCGGCGGCAGGTGCCCGGCGCTGGTCAGCCGTACGTGCACCCGGTCGTCACGGCGGCGCACGGAGGCCAGCACCAGGGTGGCGAAGCGGGTGTGCTGGGTGGTCAGCAGGGCGCCGTTCAGCAGTCTCAGCACTTCGTCGTGGTTTCCGGCCAGGGGCAGCAGGGCGTGCAGGGTGTTGCGGATCTTGCCGGTCAGCACGGCCGCGTCCAGGCCCTTGCCGGCGACGTCACCGAGCACGACGAGGGTCTCCTGGGAGGTCTCGGCGCCGGGGTGGAAGTCGTAGAAGTCACCACCCACCCGCTCCTCGTCCCCGGCGGGGCGGTACTGCCCGGCGTACTCGACCCCGTCGACCGTGTGCAGGGCGGGCGGCAGGAGTTCGCGCATCAGCGTGGCCGTGATGGCGGTCTGCTCGGTGTACAGGCGGGCCGCGGACAGGGCGGCTCCGGCCCGGGCGGCGAACAGCCGGGCGAAGACCTCCTCGCCCTCGGTGAAGACGCGCTCGGTGCCGGAGCGCAGCAGGATGAGGGCCCCGGCGGGGACGCCGTGCCCGGGCAGCGGGGTGACGATCACCGAGCCGACCGGCCCGGCGAAGCCCTCCGGGACCGCCCAGCCGGGGAGGCCGTCGGGGTCGATCCACCGGGCCGGGACCGGCGGGAACCCCTGCAGGGCCTCCGCCAGGCCGTGTACGGCGCGCGGGTCGATGTGCCGCACGGCCCGCTGGACGGGCCGGCCCCGCTGGGCGTAGGTCAGGGTGTGCCGGCGCCCCTGCGGGGGAAGCACGAGCACGGCGGCCTCGGCGAGGTGCTCCGCGGCCATGCCGACGGTCGCCTCCGCGCAGCGCGGCACGTTGAGGGTGGACAGCAGTCTGCTGGACACGGCCGACAGGACGGCCACCCGTTCCTGCGAGCTGTGCAGGGCGGTCTCGGCCACACGCCGGTCGGTGTCGTCGATGAGCCACCACACCACGGTGCCGTCCTCCGACGGGGTGGCATGGGCCTCGTAGCGGCGTTCCTCGATCTCTCCGGTGAGGGGGCCGGCGAAGGTGCCGGCCGCTCGCTCGGTGAGGCGCCGGTGGGCGGCGGACAGCCAGGACGGCACGAGGTGCTGCCGCGCGCCGTCGCCGTTCCCGTACGGAAGCAGCCGGCGGGCGGCGGCGTTCAGACCGACGAGACCGCCGTTCCGGTCGATCACGAGGACCGGGTAGGGGGCATCACCCCAGGTCGCGCCGACGTTGACGCCGGCGTCCCGCGGGTCGGCAAAAGAACTCGGGGAAGCGCACACACGCGGGGGCACGCGAGCCGCGCGCCCCACCACCTTCCTGCCTCGGGGGATGTTGTCCTTTGGCAACCGTCCCGCATCCACCGCCCGGAAGCAAGCCGCCCCAGGCATTCGCGCACCGTCAGGACGGCTTCGGGGGCGGCGCCATGGCCCAGCGGATGGTGCGGGTGAGCAGGTGACCGGCCGGGCGCACCGTGAGGTCCTCGACCAGCGGCACCCGGGGCAGCCGCAGCAGGGCGCGGGCCCAGTCCGGCAGGAGGTTCACGGCGTTCGCGGCCAGGGCGCCGTACAGGGGGCGCGCGGCGAGCGGGACGGGCGGTTCGAGGAGCAGGAAGCGTGCCACGGCACGCGCCTCGGGGTGGCCACGAGTTCCGGCCGGTACCGCTCCAGCCGGTCGGACAGGGCCTCGCGGTCGCGCGGCGGGTCGGTCACCCCGAGGGCCTCGGCGACCGTCGCGGTGTCCGCGGCGTAGCCGTCGTAGCCCGCCCGGTCGAGACGGTGGGCCCCGTAGCGTTCGTGCGCGCGCAGGAAGCACTCGGTCTCGGCGGTGTGCACCCAGCCGAGCAGATGGGGGTCGGCGGCGTGATAGGGCTCACCCTGCCGGGTGTGTCCCCGCACTTGTGCGTGGATGCCGCGGACCTGGTCGACGGCCGCCTGCGCGTCGGCCGCCGTGCCGTAGGTGGTGACGGCCAGGAAGGCGCTGGTGCGCTGCAGCCGGCCCCATGGATCGCCGCGGTAGCCGGAGTGGGCGTCGACGGCGGCCATGGCGAGCGGATGCAGGGACTGCAGCAGGAGGGCGCTCACTCCGCCGATGAACATCGAGGCGTCGCCGTGGACGGTCCGGATGGGCCGGTCGGGCCCGAACCAGCGGGGGCCCGGGGTGCCGTGGATACGGGCGCGGATCTCCCCTCCGTCGGGGCCCGCCACCCGGCGGAAGAGCATCGCGCCGAGTTGGGCGCGCAGGTCCGGCAGCACGGCTTCTCCCGTCTCCCGTCGGCCGCCCGCGTCACTCACCGGCGGACACCTCCTCTCGTTCCCGGTCGGACCGCGGCCACACATACGGCAGGTCGTCGGGGATGCCGGGAAACGTCCGGCGGTAGGCGTCCGGGTCCTTGCGGACGAGCGCGGAGCGGTGACTGCGGTGGAAGTCCTCGTCTCCGAGCCAGGGCGGCAGCTCGCCGGCGGCCGCGAGAGCCTGCTGGTCGCGCACGGGGGCGCCGGGGCGCTCCGCCGCGAGGCCGGCGACCAGGGAGGCGGCGCAGCCGTCCTGGTGGCCCTGGTCCCGCCAGACCCGGCAGATCTCCAGGCCGTAGCGGACCAGGGCCTCCTCGTATCCGGTCCACATGCGCACGGCGGGGTGCCGGCGCCATCCGTAGCCGGGGACGGTCAGGCCGCGCAGGACCTGGAGCGCCTCGACACGCTGTTTGCCGAGGCGTCTGCGGTCCAGGAGCAGGGCAGAGCGGTGGAAGTCGGGGTCGGGCAGGAATGTCTGCATGGGGGCGGTCCTCGCCTCCCGCGGTGGTCCGCGGTCACTTCTTGCGCAGCGAGGACGGCTTGTGCACCGCCCGCTTGCCCGACTTGGCGCTGCGCACCTCGTACTGCGGGTCGTCGGGCGAGGCGTCCACCGTGCGTCCGGCGGCCTCGGTGCGCTTGGTGAGTTTCCGCTCGACCTCGCCCTCCGTGGTGCTCCCGTGGCTCTTCCAGGCCACCGTGTCGCCCTTGGCGAGGTCCTTGCCGGAACCCTGTCGCTTGCTGCCGGCCATGGTCGTCGGTCCCTTCGTCGCGGTCCCCGGTCGTGGCCGCGGTGCCTGCCGGTCCCGCGCCGCCCCCGCGCTCCCGTGTACCCCGCACCGGAGGGACGGACGCGGCGAAAGGGGCTCCGCGTCACACCGCGCCCTCCTTGTCCCGCCCCATGAGGCCCACCAGTGCCACGACCAGCAGGTCGAAGGCGACCAGGACCGTCAGGGAGACGCTGAAGGCGTGGGGGCCGTGGCCGGGCCGGAGTGGTCGGACACCAGCCGGAAGAAGATGCTGCCGGTCAGGGCCGTGCCCACCGTCGCGCCGATCTCCTGGGCGGTGGTGAGCATGCCGGACGCGGCGGCCGCGTGGTCGGGGCCCACCGGAGCGAGGACCATGGCCGAGAGCGGCGCCATCGTCAGGCCCATACCGACGCCGGCCACCAGCAGCGGCAGGGCGAGCAGGGCGGCCTCGCCGCCCGCGCCGATCTCCCGGACCAGGAGGGCGAGCCCGCCGTAGCCGAGGGCGACCAGGAAGGCACCGGCCGCCGGGGCCCACCGGCCCAGCCGGCTCACGGCCCTGCCGCCGAGGGCGGTGGCGCCGAAGAAGCCGGCGCCCATCGGGAGGTACATCAGGCCGGAACCCAGCGGCGACATGCCACGTCCCTGCTGGAGATAGAGCGACAGCACCAGGAAGCAGGCGCCCATGGTGGCGAAGTAGAACATCATGGCCACCAGACCGACGGAGAACGTCCGCGAGCGGAAGAGCGTCGTGTCGACCAGGGGTGAGCCGCCCCGGACCGTGCCCCGGTGCTGTTGCAGCGCGAACGCCCCCAGTACCGGCACCGCCGCGACGAGGCAGAGCACCGACCACAGCGGCCAGCCCAGTTCGCGGCCCTCGGTCAGCGGCAGGACGACGGCGACCAGGCCGAGCATGACCAGGAGCATGCCGACGACGTCCAGGCCGGGGCCGCCGCCGCCGCGCGACTCGGGGACCAGCCGGGGCACCAGCACCACCGCGACCAGCCCGATGGGCACGTTGACCAGGAAGATCGCCCGCCAGCCGAGGCCGCCCGGATCGAGCGCGATCAGCGAGCCGCCGATGAGCTGCCCGAACACGGCTGCCATGCCGATCGCCAGGCCGTACACGTTGAACGCCAGCGTCCGCGCCCGCCCCTCGTACATCGCGCCGAGCAGGGCCAGCACCTGCGGGGTGACGAGCGCCGCGGCGACCCCCTGGAACACCCGGGCGGCCACGAGCTGTCCGGGGTTCTGGGCCAGACCGGCACACGCGGACGCGGCGGTGAACAGCGCGAGCCCGAGCACGAACAGCCGCCGCCTGCCGTAGAGATCGCCCATCCGCCCGGACGTGATCATCAGCGTGGCGAGTGGCAGGCCGTATCCGGCGAGGACGAACTGCACGGCGACGGAACTCGCGTGCAGCTCGCTCTGGATGTCGGGCACGGCGACGTTCACGATGAAGAAGTCCAGCACCGTGATGAAGGTGCCGAGCGACACCAGCACGAGCGGACTCCAGCGCGGCGGCTCCGCGGAGGGCGCGGCGGGCGCCTCCCTCAGCTCCGACCCGGACAACTCCTCGGTTGCCATGAATGCCCCCTCGGGGATTTATCCCACTACGTTTCAAATGGCATGCGTTGTCACGTGCACCAGCTATTCGCGGTTTCCTGGAAGTCAGGGCACCGAGAGCATCTTGACATACGAACCATGGAAAGAAATCGGCCATGTCAGCGCCGTGTCAGCGGGCCTGCTCAAGCTGGGTGGGAACCACCTGGACACCCTTCGAGAAAGCGCTATCCAAGCCGACCGCGCAACGAGAAAGGGAATCATGATCCACGCTGAGGCGACCCCCATGGAGTGGCCGCTCCCGCGCACGTGCCCGATGTCCCAGCCCCCGGCCCTGGCCGAGTACCGCGACGGCCCGCCCCGCGAGGTCCAGCTCCGGGACGGGCGGCGCGCCTGGCTGATCGCCCGTCACGCGGACGTGCGCCAAGCCCTCGCCGAACCCCGGCTGAGCGTCGACGACCAGCACCCGAACTGGCCGAATCGACTCTTGTTCCCGGTGCCTCCGAGAGCCGTTTCCTTCTGGCGCATGGATCCGCCCGAACACGGCACATACCGGAAAATGGTGGCTCCGGAATTCACCGCACACCGCACCCAGATCCTCCGTCCGCTCATCGAGGCGGTGGCGGACGAGTTACTGGACGAAATGACCAGGGCGACCGGCCCCGTGGATTTCCACGCGGCTTTCTCGCTGCCTCTCCCCTGCACCGTGATCGCCCGGATCTTCGGCGTTCCGGACGAGGACATGAACGAATTCAAGGCGAGTACCAGCGCCATACTCAACCAGGCGGAACCGGAGAAGGCGATCGAGGCGTTCATCGCCACCACCGAGTACCTCGCCCGGCTGGCCGAGGCGCGGGCCGGCGAACCGCGGGACGACCTGCTCAGCCGCCTGACCATCGACTACGTCCGCACCGGCCTGCTCTCCGGCGAGGACCTGGTGGCGCTGGTGAGGCTGATGCTCATCGCCGGGCACGAGACGACGGCCAACCAGATCGCGCTCAGCGTCTACACCTTGCTGGACCGGCCCGACGTGCTCGCCGAACTCCACGCCGATCCAGGCCTGTTGCCGAAGGTCGTCGACGAACTGCTGCGCTACTGGTCGATCGCCCAGGATAACGTTGTCCGGGTCGCCACCAGGGAACTGACCATCGGCGGCACCCGCATCGCGGCCGGGGACGCCGTGATCATCTCCATCCCGGGCGCCAACCACGACGAGACCGTGTTCGCCGCCGCGACGGACTTCGACATCCACCGGGACAACAGCCACCACCTGGCCTTCGGGCACGGTCCGCACTTCTGCCCCGGCGGCCCGCTGGTCCGCATGGAACTCGAGGTGGCCATCGGCGCGGTCTTCCGCCGCCTGCCCGGACTGCGGCTCGCCGTACCCCGGGAGGAGGTCGCCGCCAGCACCGACACCCTCGTCTACGGCCTGAGGAGTCTGCCGGTCATCTGGTAGCTCCAGTCCGCCGGTGAGGGCCCCACGGCCGTCACGAGCACACGCTCACGCGCCGGCGGCAGATGGGAGCGCTCCCACCTGCCGCCGGGCGCCCTCGCCCCCGCAACGACCCCAGATCCGCCAACCGTGCGAAAGCCGCACCCCACGAAGTGAGGTACCAGATGGAACAGGCAACGGCCCGGCGCACCACCGCCGTATCCCGCCGGACGGAGGTGGCGGCATGAGGATCGGTGTGTCCACGGCCGGCAGCCGCGGCGACTTCGAACCGTACGTCGCCCTCACCCAGGGCCTGATCGACGCCGGTCACGAGGTGGTGTTCGCCGCGCCCCGCGACGCCCGCGGCCTGGTCGCGGGGACGGACGCCGAGTTCGTCGAGATGGACCTGGAGGTCCGCGAGGTGCTGCGCTCCGAGGAGGGCAGGCGCTGGCTGGCCGCCGGGAACGTGGAGGCGTACCTCGCGGGCATCGCGAAGATGCTGTCGGAGGCACGGCACACCATCGGCGCGGCGGTGCTGGCGGCGGCCGAGGGCGCCGACGTCCTGGTCACCGGCGTCAACACCGAGGACTACGCGCTCGCGGTCTCCCAGTCGCGCGGCACGCCTGTCGTCCTCGGACACCTGACGCCGTGGCTGATGACCGACGAGTTCCCCCAGCCGCTGACCCCGCAGGCGGTACCGGACGGTGTTCCGGCCGAGCAGTACCACCTCCAGACCCACCAGGTGGCCGAGGACGTCTACTGGCAGGGCAAGAAGGACGACATCAACGAGTTCCGCGCCTCGCTCGGCCTGCCGCCCGCCCCCGGCGCGGCGCTGACCTGGACCGTGGACCTGGGCCTGCCGACGCTCCAGGCGTTCAGCGAGCAGGTGGTCCCGCGCCCGCACGACTGGGCGCCGCAGAACACGGTCACCGGTTTCTGGCGGCTTCCGCACGCGGTGCGCGAACGGGTGGGGAGGCGGTCGTCCCCGGCGGGCTGGCCGACTGGCTCGCGGACGGCGCGGCGCCGGTGTTCCTCGGCTTCGGCAGCATGCCGGTGCTGGATCCGCAGAAGCTGGTCGACCTGATCGTGCGCGCCGCCGGGCGCACCGGGCTGCGGCTGCTGGTCGGCGTGGGCTGGTCGGACCTGTCCGGCCTGACCGGCGACCTGCCGGAGAACGTGCGGCTGGTGGGCGCCGTCGACCACGACTGGCTGTTCCCGCGCTGCCGGGCCGTGGTGCACCACGGCGGGGCCGGCACCACGGCCGCCGGCCTGACGGCCGGGCTGCCCACCTGGATCTACACCGTCTTCAGCGACCAGCCGTTCTGGGGCGAGCGGGTGTCCCGCCTCGGCGTCGGCGGGTACGCGAACTTCCAGGAGTTCGGGCTGGAGCACCTGGTGGGTGTGCTGGACCGGCTGGTCGGCGACGACCTGCGCGAGCGCGCCGCGGCCATCGGCGAACGGCTCCGCGAGGAGGACGGCGTGGGCACGGCGGTCAACCTGATCGGCAAGCTCGCCGACCGGGGCTGACCCCGCGGCGGGTGCCGCGGCCCACGCCGCGGCACTCGCCGGCGGCTCCCGGCACCGGCGGGTAACGGCCCGGCGCGGCCTCCCTTCCCGCCTCCCCCGCCGTCGTCACCGGGCGTCCGGCCGCCCGGTGCCGGCCGCGGCGCGGTCGGCGTCGCCGCCGGCGCCGAGCAGCCCGGTGTGCCGGAGGGGTTCGCGCGCCTCCAGACGGGGCAGCTCACGGCGGGACAGCCGCAGGACCACCGGGGCAGGGCGGCCCGCACCGGCTGGACGAGCCGCAGCCAGGCCGGCGTGTACAGCGCGGTCCGGCGTCGTTCCAGACCGCGGACGACTCGTTCGGCGACGTCGTCGGCGCGGTACGTCCGGCGGGCGGGCGGCGGCATGTGGCCGCGCAGTTCCCGCAGTACGGCGTGCTGGTCGGCGTCGCGGATCATCTCCGTGTCCATCCAGTTGAGGTAGGCGATGCCCACGCCGACCCCGCGGTGGGCCACCTCGGCCCGCAGTGAGTGGGTGAAGGCCTCCACACCCGCCTTGGAGGCGCAGTAGGCGCTCATCATGGGCGCGGCACCCATCGACGCCAGCGAGGCGATCTGCAGGTAGTAGCCCGCCGTGTCCTCGAGATCAGGCAGGAAGGCCCGGGCCGTCTGGGCGCTGCCGACGAGGTTCACCTCGATCACCCGGCGCCACTCGGCGGGTCCGAGGAGACGAAGGGGCCGCCCTCGGCGACACCGGCGTTGGCGATCACGGCCGACGGGCGCCCGAGACGCCGGCGCACCTCCTCGGCGGCGGCCCGCAGCGCCGGGGCGTCGGTGACGTCGACCTCGTGGGCCAGGGCGGGGCCGGGGAGCCGGCCGGCGACCTCCGCCAGCAGGGCCGGCTCGTGGCCCAGCAGCGCGGGCACACCACCGCGACGAGCGACCGCGAGGGCGAGCGCGGCGCCCAGGCCGCGTGCCGCACCGGTCACCACGACCACCCTGCCCCGCAGGGGCTGCCGCCCGGACGCGTCACGGCTCCTCCGTTCCCGGGCGGGCCGTGTGGTCCGGGTGCCCGGCGGTGCGGCGGGCCTCCTTCATCTCCGCCTCGTACAAGTGGTCCCGTCCCTGGGCGAGTTCGTCGACGGCGCTGCGCTCGAGCTCCCGGAAGGGCTGGTAGTAGGTCCGGTCGTAGGCCTCGATGATCTGGAAGGTCCAGTGGCCGGGAATGACGTTGCGGCCCAGGATCTCCGTCTCCACCTTGTCGGCCCACTCCGGGTGCCCGGCCTCCCGCAACAGGCTGACCGCACGGTCCAGTTCGAGGTCCGCGCCGCCGGTGAGCTGGTGGAAGTCATAGAGGCTGCCGCGGGCCCGTTCCGTCGTCTCCAGGGCCTTCGACAGTGATCCGAGGGCCTCGACCGTCTTGTCGTCGACACCCTCCGGGCGCCGGTGCCGGAGGTCGGGACCGTCCTGGTGGTGTTCGCTCATGCCGCTCCCTGCGGTTCGCTGTTGCCGGCCGTCATGCCGTTCACCGGTGCCGGCCGTCAGCGCCGGCGGCCGGTCCGGTCGCGCCGGGCGAGCATCCGCTGGGCGCCGGCGAGTGCCCTGGTCCGGTCCCCGCGGAGCACGGCCCGGGCCGCGTTCGCCCCGCACGCTCCGTGGACGCCGCCGCCGGGGTGGGCGCCCGCCGAGGCCAGGTAGAGACCCGGCACGGGGTCTCCGGCCGTCCGGTGCCGGGCAGCGGGCGGAAGACGAGTTGCTGGTGCATGGCGGTGGTGCCGCCGTTGATGGCACCACCGAACAGGTTGGCGTCGAGTGACCCCATGGCGGGCGGGGCCAGGATGCGCCGGGCGCGGACGCGGGACCGGAAACCCGGCGCGAAGCGTTCGACCTGGCGCTCGACCCGGTCCGCCATGCGCTCCTGGTCGTCGGGCCCCCACTTCCCGGTGATGCCCTCGTCGCCGGCGTCCGCGCGGATGTCGTGCGGGATGTGCGTGTACGCCCAGGCCGCCTCGGTGCCCTCGGGGAACGGGTGGCGTCGGCCGTGGTCATCTGGCCGAACAGGGAGAAGGGGCGGTCGGGCACCTGGCGCATGGCGATCTGCGCGGCGAAACGGGTCAGCTCGTCCATGCCGTCGGCCAGGTGGACGGTCCCGGCGCCGGCGGCCCGCTCGTCCTGCCACGGCACCGGGCCGTCGAGCGCCCAGTCGACCTTGAAGGTGGCGAAGTCCCACTGGAAGCGCCGCAGGTCCTCCAGCACCTGACCGGGCAGGTGTTCGGGACCGACCAGGTCCTCGTACAGGGCGGGCACCGCGACGTCGGCGAGCACGGCGCGCCGGGCGGGCAGCGCCTGTCCGTCGGCCGTGCGGACCCCCACCGCCCGGCCGCCGCGTACGACCACCCGCTCGACGCGCCGCCCGCAGCGCAGCTCTCCCCCGCGGCTGAGCAGCCGGCGCACGAGCGCGCCGGTGAGCTCTCCGGATCCGCCCGACGGCACGGGGAAGCCGTAGGTCTGCCCCAGCATCGACATCAGCCAGCCGAAGCCTCCGCTGCCCGCGGACTCGGGGGCGAGGTCGGCGTGCAGCGCGTTGCCGGCCAGCAGCAGCCGGCCGCCCTCGCCGCGGAACTCCTCCTCGCCCATGCGGCGCACCGGCAGGAGCAGGGAGCGCGCCACGCGCAGGCCGCCCGAGGCGCGCAGGTCGAGGGCGAGTCTCGCGAGAGACCTGACGGGCGGGAAGGGGGTGAACAGGGCGCCCAGCACACCGGGGCGCAGTTTCCGCCACAGCTCGACCAGCCGGTGCCAGGCGGCTCCGTCGCCGTCCGCGAAGGCGTCGAGGGAGGCCGCGGTGTCGTCGGTCCGCCGGTGCAGCACCGCGCATCCGCCGTCGGTGAGCGGATGGGCGAGCACGCTCGGGGCGTGGCTCCAGCGCAGTCCGTGCTCCTCCAGGCGCAGGGCGGAGAGCACGGGCGACGCGGCGGCCAGGGGGTAGAAGGAGCTGAACATGTCGCTGACGAAGTCGGGGTCCACGCCCCGGTCGTGCCGGACGGCGCCGCCCGGCTCCGGCTGCTCCTCCAGCACGGTGACACTCAGCCCGGCGTCCAGCAGCAGGTTGGCGGCCACCAGCCCGTTGGGGCCGGCTCCGATCACCACGGCGTCAGGCATCGCCGGCTCCGCCCGCGCCGGTGGCGTACCGCCCGCCCGGCCGGGGCCGCCGGTCCCGCTCCTCGCCGGAGCCTTCGTCCTCGCAGGTCTTCGCCAGGCGCGCGAGCATGGCCCGGTGACGAAGCTGGATGAGCGCCTCGAAGCCGAGGTTGTGCAGGGTCCCGCCCGCGCCCTGGAGCGGGTGCTCGTCGACGATGACCAGGCAGTGCTCCCCCACTTGCGCAGCTCGATGCTGATGCGGGCGGTGCCCAGCGGACCCGCGTGGGCCTCGAGTTCCAGAATGGATCCCTCCACGCAGCGGCGTACCACCGTCTCGTTGCCGACCTCGAAGGGCCCGAGCCGGATCTGGTAGCTGATGGACGCCGACTCCTGCGGCCACTCGCCGTCCTTCGGCCGGGACTCGGAGGTTCCCACCACCCACTGCGCGTACCGGCTGCCGTCGGCGAGGACCGCCCACACCCTGTCCGGGGCTGCCTTGATCAGACGATGCCGAACCGCCACGTGCGCCTCCTGGTGCATATGTCCGTTTGACTGCCCTCGCCGAGTGCCCTTCCCGGCCCCGCCCGACACCTGTCCGCGTCCCGGGTGCGGGGGCGGGCGGTTCGGCCGATGCTGGAGCCATGCCCGGCAAGCGCCCAGTGATCGTGCAGCTGCCGTCCCCGACCGGCGGACGCCGGGTGCGGGTCGGCGGTGAGATCCTCGGCCTCGCGCACAGCGTGCGCGATCTGGTCGAGTTCCTGCGCCGGGCGGGCCTGGAGATGGAGCCGGAGGAAGTGGCGGACTCGCCGCTGATCGACTGGCGCGGCATGGGCCCGGAGCGGTGGGAGGCGGAGACCCGGACCTGAGCGGAGGGGGAGGCGGCCCGCACTCCCTGGGGGGGCGTCGAGGCGTTCCACCCCGTGTCCGGTGTGCCCGTCGGGGTGCCGGTCGCGTCGATACCCGCCGAGCGGGTATGCGCGTCGCACGGGCACAGCAGGAGGGCACACCTTGAGCGAATCATCACTGCGGGCGGTGGGCTGGGCACGCTCACTGCCGCTGAACGCGAGCGTCAAGACCGCGCGCGACTGGGCGCGCGAGCATCTGCGGTCACTGGGCTGGACCGAGTCGGCGCCGGAGACGGTGGACGACGTGCTGCTGACCATCTCGGAGCTGGTCACCAACGCCCACGTGCACGCGCAGAGCGCGGCCGACCTGGTGCTGACCTGGGACAGCACCTGTCTGCACGTGTCCGTCCACGACCGGTCCCGGCAGCTTCCGGTCCCGCGTCCGGCGGACCCCGAGCGTCCGGGCGGGCGCGGCATGCTGCTCGTGGACGCGCTGGCCGACACCTGGCAGACCCGTCCCTGTCCGGACGGCAAGGTCGTGCACGCTTGCTTCCGGCCGCCGACCACCGGCTGATCCGGGCCCCCGCCCGGCCGCCCGGTGGCCGGGGAGGTCCCTCAGCCGCCGGTGGTGCCCGGCCGGTACAGCACGGGCAGGTCGGCGGGACGCACCCGGAGCGTCACCGGCAGGGTGGCCTCCACCTCGCCGTCGGCTCCGTAGGGCACGGGCCGGGAGGCCTCGATACGCAGTTCGCGTCCGCGCAGGATCACCACCTCGGGGCGCTTCACATGGGCCCCGGTCTTCAGCTCGTTCATCAGCGTGAAGAACAGCAGGCGCGGCGCCTCACGGATCATCACGACGTCGAGGAGCCCGTCGTCGACCCGCGCACCGGGGGCGATGAGGCGGCCGAAGCCGTAGTAGGGGAGTTGGCGGCCACGACGGTGTAGCCGCGGTGGTGGTGCTCCTCGCCGTCGACGGTGACGCGGAAGTCGGCCGGCCGCCAGGTGGTGACGGCGCGCAGGCCGCCCGCGTAGTACGAGGCGGCGCCGCGCAGCAGCAGGGTGTGGTTCGCGTGCCGGTTGGCGAGCGCGTCGACACCGGCGTACACGCTGCCGAGGACCACGGTGCGCCGGTGGACGGCGGACTCGACCTCGATGGTGTCGACCCGTCCGGGCTCCGCGCGCAGCAGGATGTCGGCGAGCGCGGCGGGGTCCCGGGGAGGCCGAGGGCGCGTGCGAAGTCGTTGCCCCGCCCGGCGGGTACGAGGCCGAGGACGGTGCCGGTGCCGCTGAGCGCGCCGCCGACGCCGCCGGCCATCCCGTCGCCGCCGACCGCCAGGACCACCCGGCCGCGTTCTCCGGCCTGCCGGGCGATGTCCTGGGCGTGGGCGAGGCTGTGGCTGTACTCCGTCTCCAGCTCCGCTCCGGCCTCGCGGAGCAGGCGGGCCACCTGGAGCAGTGAGGCCGCTCCGGTCGAGTCACCCGCGGTCGGGTTGACGACGGCGGTGAACTGTCGCATCGGTGTGCCTCCGGGCGGTGACGGTGGGAGCGGAAGGGACGGCGGGTGGTTCAGTCGGTGGGGAGCAGGACGCCCGGGTTCAGGAGTCCGTCCGGGTCCAGGCGGTCTTTGACGGCGCGCAGCGCGGCGACGCCGAGGGCGCCCGCCTCCCGGACGTACCAGTCGCGGTGGTCGGTGCCCACGCCGTGGTGGTGGCTGATGGTGCCGCCGGCGGCGAGGACGGCGTCGTTGGCGGCGCGCTTGGCGGGTGCCCAGTGCGCGACCGGGTCCTCGCCCTGGGCGCTGACGACGGTGAAGTAGAGGGAGGCGCCGTTCTCGTACACGTGGGAAATGTGGCACATCACCAGGGGCGGGGTGCCGGCCCGGGTGAGGGTCTCGGTGAGGGCCGTGCGCACCGCGCCGTACAGCTCGGGGATCCGGGACCAGAACGCGGCGGTCTCCAGGGTCTCGGCGAAGGCGCCCGCGTCGAGCAGGGCGTCGCGCAGGTAGGGCGCGGAGTAGCGGCCGTGCGCCCAGCGTTCGCCCGGTTCGGTGCCGATCAGGGTGCCGCCGCAGGACCGCAGGACGGCCGCCGCCCGCTCCCGCCGGCGGGCGGTGTCCTCGGCGGTGCCCTCGTAGCCGGTGATCGCCGTGCAGCCGGCGTCGCCCCGCTGGAGCTGGGCGCCGATGGCGTCCGGCTGGGCGAGGCCGATGAGCGTCTCGGTCTCGTCGGACAGGCGCAGCACGGTGGGCCGCGGTCCGTCCTGGGCGAGCCGGCGCAGGGCCGCGGCGCCCTCCTCGAAGGAGGCGAACCGCCAGCCCTCGTAGACGCGTGTCGTGGGCAGCGGCCGGATCCGTACGAGGACGGAGGTGATGACGCCGAAGGCGCCCTCCGAGCCGAGGACGAGCTGACGCAGATCGGGTCCCGCGGCGGAGCGCGGGGCGCGGCCGGTCTCGATGGTGCCCTCGGGGGTGGCGAGGGTCAGCCCGAGCACCATGTCGTCGAAGCGGCCATAGCCGGCGGAGGCCTGTCCGCTGGAGCGTGCCGCGGCGAAGCCTCCGATGGTGGCCCACTCGTAGGACTGCGGGAAGTGGCCGAGGGTGAAGCCCTGTTCGGCGAGCAGTGCCTCGGCCTCGGGGCGCGCAGGCCGGGCTGGAGCACGGCGGTGCGGGAGACCGGGTCGAGGTCGAGCAGGCCGTTCATGCGGCGCAGGTCCAGGGCGACGAAGGCGCGCCGTTCGGGGGCGAGTCCGCCCACGACCGAGGTGCCGCCACCGAACGGGACGACGGCCAGAGCGTGCTCGGCGCAGGCCCGGAGCACGGCGAGGACCTCGTCGTGGGAGGCGGGCAGGACCACTGCCTGCGGGACGTCGGTGACGTCGCCGGTGCGCAGCCGGAGCAGGTCGGGGGTGGACTTGCCGCGGGTGTGCCGGACGCGGCTCTCGTCGTCCGTGAGGACGTGCTCCGCGCCGCCGGCGGCCCGGGCGAGCGCCTCGAGCGCGGCGGGGCCGGCCGTGGGGCGGGCAGCCGGATGTCCTCGAGCGCGAGTGCCGGCGCGGTGCGCGGTGTGACCCCGAGCAGGTCGCGGAGGAGTCCGGTCACCGCGCCGGGCAGGGGTGCGGCCTTCGCCGGGTCGCCCCAGCCGTTCCACAGCATGTCCATCGAAGGGTCGTCCTCACAGGTCGGTGTGCTCGGTTCGCGCGGCGGCGGCTCCGCCCGGCCCCGGGGGCGTTACACTGTGACACATGACGCCTATTCGTCACAACGGTTCGGACAGCGATCCCGTGCTCGACGCGGTGCGCGACTGTGTGCTGGCCGTCGGCGTGCGCCGCACGACCCTGGCCGACGTGGCCCGCCGCGCCGGCGTCTCCCGGATGACGCTGTACCGGCGCTGGCCCGATCTGCGCACCCTGGTCGGCGACCTGATGACCCGTGAGTGGATCGACGTGGCCACCCGGGCGATACCGGAGCCCGCTCCGGACACCGTGACCCGCGCCCGGATCGTGGACGGGCTGGTGGCGGGGGTGGAGGCGTTCCGCGCGCACCCGCTCTTCCGGAAGATCGTCGACGTCGATCCCGAACTGCTGCTCCCCTACGTCCTGGACCGGCGCGGCACCAGCCAGGAGGCGCTGCTGGCACTGCTGGCCGAGGCGCTGCGCGAGGGCCACGCGGACGGGTCGGTGCGCACCGCCCACACCGAGCGGCAGGCACGCGCCCTGCTGCTGGTGGTGCAGTCCTTCGCCCTGTCCCTGCGCACGATGACCGACGAGGACGACCCCGACCTCGACTCCGCCGCCCTGCTCGGTGAGCTGCGCGCCCTTCTGGAGAGGACCCTGACGCCATGAGCCACCCCGAGGCCGTACCCGGCTCGTCCCTCAGTGCGGGCCGGCGCACCCGCGAACTCGCCGAGGCGGCGGACGGCCGGGTCTGCGACGTCCTGGTCGTCGGGCTCGGCGCCACCGGTGCCGGAGCGGCCCTGGACGCGGCCGCCCGCGGACTGGACGTCGTCGCGGTCGACGCCCACGACCTGGCGTTCGGCACCTCGCGCTGGAGCTCGAAGCTGATCCACGGCGGACTGCGCTATCTCGCCTCCGCGCAGTTCGACGTCGCGCACGAGAGCGCCGTCGAGCGCGGCGTGCTGATGACCCGCACCGCCCCGCACCTCGTGTCCGCCCAGCCGTTCGTGCTGCCGCTGACCCCGCTGGTCTCGCGGGCCCAGGCCTCGCTGGCCTGGGCCGGGTTCCGGGCCGGTGACATGCTGCGGCTGGCCGCGCGGACGCCCCGGCGGGCGCTGCCCGCGCCGCGCCGGCTGTCGGCGACGGAGGCCCGGCACCTGGCGCCCGCGGTGCGCGCCGACGGACTGCGCGGCGGGCTGCTGTCCTGGGACGGCCGGGTGACCGACGACGCCCGGCTGGTGACCGCCCTGGCCCGCACCGCCGCCGCCCACGGCGCCCGGGTGCTGACCCGGGTGCGGGTGCTGGAGCTGACCGGCACCGGCGCCCGCGTCCGGGACGAACTGACCGGCGAGGAGGGCGAGATCCGCGCCCGCGCGGTGGTCAACGCCACCGGCGTGTGGGCGGGCGAGCTGGTCGACGGCATCCGGATCCGCCCCTCCCGCGGCACCCACCTGGTCCTTCGCTCGGAGCGGCTCGGCACGCTGCCGGCCGGACTGCACATCCCGATCCCCGGCGAGACCAACCGCTTCGTGCTGGTCCTGCCGCAGGGCGACGGCCGGGTCTACGTGGGCCTCACCGACGAGCCGGTCGACGGTCCGCTGCCGGACGTGCCGGAGGTTCCCGAGACCGACATCGGCTTCCTGCTGGACGTGCTCGGGTCCGTTCTGGACGTGCCCGTGCGCCGGGACGAGGTCGTCGGGGCCTTCGCCGGGCTGCGCCCGCTGCTGGACACGGACGCGTCCCGGGGCGCGGGTGACGCACCGGCCCGGACCTCCGACATCTCCCGCCGGCACGCGGTGCTGACCTCGGCGGACGGGGTGACCACCGTCGTCGGCGGCAAGCTGACCACCTACCGGCGGATGGCGCAGGACGCGGTGGACGCCGCCCTGGAGGCCCGCGGCCTGCCCGCCCGGCCCTCCCCACCATGGATCTCCCGCTGGTCGGTGCCGCCCCGGCCGGAACGCTGCGGGCCCTGCCCGCGCCGCGCCGCCTGGTCCGCCGGCACGGCACCGAGGCGCCGGCCGTGCAGGCCCTGACCGAGCGCGACCCGGCGCTGGCCGAGGCGGTCCTGCCGGGCCAGCCGGTCACCCGGGCCGAGCTGGTGTGGGCCGCCCTGCACGAGGGCGCCCTGGAGGCGTCGGACCTGCTGGACCGCTGCACCCGGATCGGTCTGGTCCCCGAGGACCGCGCCGAGGCGCTCACCACCGCCCGGGACGCCCTGGAACGGGCGGCCGCGGTACTTCGCTGAGCCCTGGGCGGGCCGGGCGGTCCGGGCCGGGCCGGTGACGGACCCGGGCGGGACCGGTGACGGACCCGGGCGGGACCGCCGTGCGGTCAGGTCAGCGATCCCGTGTTGACCAGGTCACCGGTGGCCGGCCGGGCCACCGTGCCGCTCGCCGGGGCTCCTCGTGGTGTTCCACCCAGTCCGTCAGGGCGGTGAAGGCGGCCCGGTAGCAGGGCAGGATCGGGCGCAGCCGGTCCGGATAGGAGTCGTACAGGCTGTCGACGTGGGTGCCGCCCTCGATCCGGTAGTAGCGGTGCAGCCGGGAGCGGCCCTGCTCGGCGATCATCCGCGCGTACAGGTCGGACTGGACCCGGATGGGGATCAGCGCGTCCAGGGTGCCGTGCACGGTGATCATGGGCTTGCCTATCCGGCCGGTGAGCGCGACCCGGCCGACCGCGTCGTGGACGGCGCGGGGCCGGGCCGCGTAGTCGTAGCCGGCGTCGGAGGGGCAGGGCGCCAGGATCTCCTCGACCGTCGAACCGGCCGAGGCGCCGGGGCAGTCGGGGTCGTAGCCGGGGTCGAACTCGGCGCGGTAGGTCTTCTGCGTCAGTCCCCAGTAGACCTTCTCGTGGTACGGCCACAGGAACTCCGAGCCGCGGGCGAACCCGGCCGCGTACATGTCCTCGTCGCCGGCCCGGCCGAGCTGACGGGCGACGGCGGTGGGCAGGAACGTGAAGAGGTTCGGGCCCTCCGGGCGCCACAGCGGCCCCTCCCAGTCCACCCCGCCGTCGTACAGCTCGGGGTGGTTCTCCAGCTGCCACCGGGTGAGGTAGCCGCTGTTGGAGATGCCGGTCATGTAGGTGCGGCGCGGGGCGTGTCCGTAGTGCTGGGCGACGACCGCCTTGGCGGCGCGGGTCAGCTGGGTGGTGCGCCGGTTCCATTCGACGACGGCGTCGCCGGGGCGCTTGCCGTCGGTGTAGAAGTCGGGCCCGCTGTTGCCCTTGTCGGTGGCGGCGAACGCGTACCCCTGCGCCAGCACCCAGTCGGAGACGAGGGTGTCCATCGCGTACTGCTTGCGGACACCGGGCGCACCGGTGACGACCAGCTTGCCGTTCCAGTCCTCGGGCAGCCGGATCACGAACTGGGCGTCGTGGTTCCAGCCGTGCAGGGTGTTCAGCCGCGAGGAGCCCGGGAAGTAGCCGTCGATCTGCACGCCGGGCACGCCGGTGGGATTGCGGGTGCCCTTGGCGGCGAGTCCGGCCCAGTCGGCGGTGTCGGTGTACGCCGTGCCGGCGAGGGCGCTGGTCGTCAGGTCGTCGTGGCGGGAGATCTGCTGCAGTTCGGCGCCCGGAACCGTGATCCGGCGCCGGCCGCCGCCCCGGCCGGGCGATCCGTCGTCGGCCCGGGCCGAGACCGCGGGGGTGACGGACGCCGCCGCGAGCAGGGCGGCGGACAGGAGGGTGCTTCGACGGCTGGGGTGCATGGTGCGGCCTTCCGGGTCCGGTGGTGCGGGACGGAGGGAGCTGGAGCGTGCCGTGCACATGCTTGGCCTCCCGCGCCCGCCCGGCCATGGTCGAGAACCACACATCGAAACTGTCAGTGATGGCATGAGCGCACATGCCGAGGCGGTGCGGCGTTCCCGGCCGCCGAAGGGCGCTCCCGGCGTTCCCGGCGTGCGGGCCGTCGGCGGCTGCGGCACGCTACAGAAAGGTTCGGCGAAGGGACGCAGCGTGGCCGACGGCGGCAGACCGCCCCGGCCGTCCGGGCGAGGCAGCGCGGACGGCGCCGGGCGAGCACACGAGCCGGCCCCGCGACCGGGCGGAGGGTTCCGGACGCCACGGCCGCCCCGGGTGGTCGTACGGCGGACACCGCGTCCGCACCGCGACGGCCCCTCCCCCGGATACTCCGGCGTGGAGCACGGGACCTGCTGACGCGCGGCCGCTCACCGGCGGACCGGCACTTCGCAATCGGGACAGTCAGGAGTGATGCGACATGAGCTTCGACACCGAGCACGCGGCACCTGCCCCACAGGTGCGGCACTGGCCCGTCGACGACCTGCCCGCCCTGGAGCCCGACCCGTTCCTGGACGAGGTGCTCCGCGACGAACCGGTCACCCGTATCACCCTGCCGTACGGCTCCGGCGACGCCTGGCTGGTCACCCGGTACGAGGACGTCCGCCTCGTGACCTCCGACCCGCGCTTCTCCCGGGCGGAGCTCGTCGGGCGCCCGGTGACCAGCATGGCGCCGCAGGCCGTGGCGTCACAGACGGCGGGACTGCAGTACATCGACCCGCCGCGGCACACCCGGCTGCGCCGGGTCGTGGCCCGGGCGTTCACCGCCAGGGGCATGGACCGGCTGCGTCCGCTGGCCGAGCGCACCGCGGACCGGATGCTCGACGGCATGGAGCAGGCCGGACCGCCGGCCGACCTGATGGAACACCTGCACACCCCGTTCCCGATCGCCGTCGTGTGCTTCTTCCTCGGCGCGGACGAGGACGACTGGCGGGACTGGGCCGGGAACTCCGAGGCGCTGCTCTCCAAGGACCCGGACGGCGGCGACCGCAACCGGGCGGCGCGCGAGACGACCCGCGGCCGGGTCGTGGACCTGCTCGCGCGCCGTCGTGAGGAGCCCCGGGAGGACCTGGCCAGTGTGCTGGCCCAGGCCGTCGCCGCGGGCGAGATCAGCGACGACGAGGCGGTCTCCCTCGCCATGGCCGTCTACGTCAGCGGCGGCCACGCGGTCCGCAACAACAGCGGCTCCATGATGTACGCGCTGCTCACCCATCCGGCCCACCGCGACCGGCTGCGGCGCGATCCCGCGCTGGTGCCGAAGGCGGTGGAGGAGCTCTACCGGTTCGTGCCCCACCGCAACGGCGTCGGGATCCCCCGGATCGCCACCGAGGACGTGCGGGTCGGCGGCCGGCTCATCCGCAAGGGCGACGTCGTCTACAACGCCTACGTCGCCGCCAACCGCGACCCCTCGGTCTTCCCCGACCCGGACGTCCTCGACTTCGGCCGGGACGGTGCCGGGCACCTCGCCTTCGGGCACGGCCCGCACTTCTGTCTGGCGGCCCTGATGGCCCGGATGGAGGCCGAGGTCATGATCAAGGCCGTGCTCGGCCGTTTCCCGAGGCTCCGGCTCGCCGTGGCGGCCGAGGACGTCGAGTTCCAGCGCGAGGGACTGATCCGCGGGCCGCGCGTCCTGCCGGTGACCTGGTAGCGCGGGGCCGGTCAGGGCAGGATCGCGTCGACGTACCCGCCGTCCACGCGCAGCGCTCCCCCGGTGGTGGCCGAGGCCTGCTCGGAGCTGAGGTAGACGACCATGTTGGCGATCTCCTCCGGCTCGATCAGGCGCTGCAGCAGGGACTGCGGCCGGTGCTCGCGCATGAAGGCCCGCTGGGCCTCGTCCCAGGGCAGGGACCGGTCGACGAGTTCGTACACGAAATCCTCGACCCCGCCGGTGTGGGTGGGCCCGGCGATGACGGAGTTCACCGTCACGCCGGTGCCCGCCGCCTTCTTGGCGAAGCCGCGGCTCACCGCGAGCAGCGCGGTCTTGGACATCCCGTAGTGGATCATCTCGGCAGGGATGACGACGGCGGAGTCGCTGGCGACGTACTGGATCCGCCCCAGCCGCGCTCGGTCATGCCGGGCAGGTACGCCCGGGTGAGCCGTACCGCGGCCAGGACGTTGACCTCGAAGTACCGCCGCCACTCGGCGTCGGTGATCTCCAGCGGGTCGGCGGAGCCGAAGATGCCGAGGTTGTTGACGAGGATGTCCACCCGCGGCAGCAGTCGGACCACCCGGTCGGCGCCCTCCTCGCTCGCCACGTCCGCGGCCACCGGCACCAGTTGGGCGCCGGGGACCTCCCGGGCCAGCGTGGCGACCGCGGCCGACACGCTCTCCTCGCTGCGTCCGTTGACCGCCACCCGGGCGCCGGCACGGGCGAGGCCGGCGGCGATGGCGGCACCGATGCCCTGCGTCGAACCGGTGACGAGGGCGGTGCGTCCAGTCAGATCGATGTGCATGCGACGACAGGTTCCCGCGCGCGGGCCGCCCTACCGGTTCCGGCCCGGCGGGCTCAGGCGTCGTCCAGCCGGCGTACGTCCTCCTCGTCCCACGCGCGCGTGTCGCGCGGCTCGACGTACGGTTCCGCCTCCGGCGGATTCCCGCCGGCGATGGCCCGCTGCCGTGCGGTCTCCGCGTCGAACTCCAGGCCCAGCAGGATGGCCAGATTGCTGATCCACAGCCAGACGAGGAAGACGATGACGCCGGCCATGGTCCCGTAGGTCTTGTTGTACGAGGCGAACCCGGCGACGTACAGCGCGAACCCGGCCGACGCGATCAGCCACAGCAGCAGGGCGAGGAAGCTGCCGGGGGTGATCCACCGGAACCCCCTGACCTTGGCGTTCGGGGTCGCCCAGAACAGGATCGCGATCATCACGACGACCAGGACGACCAGCACCGGCCACTTGGCGATCGCCCAGGCCGTCAGGGCCGCGTCCCCCATGCCGAGGGCGTCCCCGGCACGCCGGGCGATGCCGCCGGTGAACACCACGATGAGGGCGCTGAGCACGGCGAGCACCATCAGGACGACCGTCACGCCGAGGCGCACCGGGAGGATCTTCCAGATCGGCCGCCCCTCGGGGACGTCGTAGACGGCGTTCGCCGTGCGGATGAAGGCGGCCACGTAGCCGGAGGCCGACCAGACGGCCAGCAGCACACCGACGACGGCGAGGACCGAGCCGGTGCCCGCGCTGCCCTGCAACTGCTCCACCGCGCGCGTGAGGATGTCGCGGGCCGGGCCGGGCGCGAGGTGCTTGAGGTTGGCCAGCACCCTGTCCGTGGCGGACTTGCCCGTGATGCCCAGCAGGGAGATCAGCACCAGCAGCGCCGGGAAGAGGGACAGCACGCCGTAGTAGGTGAGCGCCGCGGCCCGGTCGGTCAGTTCGTCGTCCTTGAACTCGCGCAGCGAGCCCTTCAGGACCTGGCCCCACGCCGCCTTCGGCAGCTTCGTCGGCGCGTCGGGGGCGCGCCGCTCGACCTCCGGGCCGGGCCCGGCGTGCTCCGGTGACGGCGGCTCGGGCTCCCTCGCCCCGTCGCCGTCGTGATGGTCCTTGTGCCCTGGAAGATGCAGTCGCGCCATGTCCCCGGGTACCCCCGGAGGCGCGGATACGCAGCCGGGGCAGGACACGGGCGGTTCTGCGTCAGGCGGCCTCGTCCAGCAGGCCGGTCAGCGTCGCCCGGGCCCGCGCCACGCGGGAGCGGACCGTGCCGACCGGGCAGCCGCCGGCGCGCGCCGCCTCCGCGTACGGCAGCCCGGCCAGCTGGGTCAGCACGAAGGCCTCGCGGCGCTCGTCCGGGAGCGCGGCCAGCAGGTCCAGCAGGGCGACGCCCTCGTCGAATCCGGGCAGACCGCGCGGCTGGGCGCGCTCCACGGCGGTCTGCCAGTCGGGGGCGTCGGACAGCCGGGGCCGGGTGGCGGCGTGCCGATGGCTGTCGATCACCGCGCGGCGCGCGATGGACAGCAGCCAGGTGCGCGCCGAGGAACGGCCCTCGAACCGGTGCAGGCTGCCGAGCGCGCGCAGGAACGTGTCCTGGGCCAGGTCGTCGACGGCCTGGGGGTCGGCGCACAGGTGGGCGACGTAGCGCCGCACGTCGCGGTGGAGCGCGCGGACGAAGTGTTCCAGCGCGCGGGGGTCGCCGGCCCGGGCCGCGAGGGCCCACGCGGTGACCGGCTCGTCGGCGGGCGCGCGATCTTCGGGAGCGGTGGACAGGAGGGCAGGAGTGATCACCTGGAGTCCTTCTCGGATCGTCCGGATCCGGGCCGCGGGCACGCTTCGGCGCCGGCGGTCCGGTGAGAGGGCCGGCCGCCGCGGCACGCGCGGGAAGTCGCGGGGCGTGCGCGGGTGGGGCCGGGGCCCGGGGCGCGCGGCGGCGGCCCGGGATTCCGGCTGCCGTCAGACGGCAGCGGCCCCGGCGGGCGGACCCCGGGAGACGATCGAGTGGACGAGGAGCAGCAGCCGCGGTGCCCGCGCCGAACGGCGGCGGCGGAGCCGCGGTCGCGGACGCGCCGGAGTGACGGGCAGGGCCAGCAGCAGTCCGAGCGGCGCCGCCAGCCGGGCCGCCGCGGCCCGCAGGATACGGAACGCGGCCTTCTCTCCGTGGGCCAGCCACAGGCCGCAGAGCAGCGCGGCGAGCAGGTGGGCGGTGAGCATGCCCGCCGAGAAGCCGCCGTCCCCGGTGTGCCGCATGTGGCCCGTGCCGGCCATGTGCGCCATCCGGCCCATGTGGCTCATGTGGCTCATGTGGCCCATGAGGCCGGCACCGGGGCTGCCCGCGTTCATGGAGCCCGTGGCCCCCATGTCCATGGCGCCCATGCCGGCGGATCCCGTGGTGGCGGAACCCGTGGTGGCGGTGGACGGCTGGGCCAGTGAGAAGGCCTCGTGCAGCCCGGTCTGGGCGGCGACCACGACCGTCACGACCAGCGGCAGCCCCCGCTCACGTCCCGTCAGCGCCCAGCCGGCGGCGCCGGTCACGGCCAGTCCCGCCGCGAGCGTCCAGCCGGGGACGTGCCGGCCGGACATGAGGACGTGGCCGAGGGCCGCGAGCAGCACGCAGACGGCCGCGAACACCGCGGCACGCGCCGCGCGCGACCCCCACCCTGCCGTCATGGCGCCTCATCCTCGCATCCGGGTGTTCCCCGTCGTGCCCCGGTACGTGCCGCGGCCCGCCCGTGACTCAACCGGAGCGAGCCGCGGCCTACAGACCGGCCATGCTGTTCTCGGCGCCCCGGCCGACGGCGGGCTCGCCGGGCGGCAGCAGGGCGGGACCGGCGGCGGGCGCGGCGGTCAGCCGGGGCAGCAGGCAGGTCCAGAACTCCACCATGCGGTCCTCCGACTCCGGGTCGCGGTCCGGGCCCCGAGCCGCTCGAAGCCGACCGTCGCCGCCACCACGACCGTTGCCACGCCATCCGGCGAGACGCCGTCCCTCAGCTCCCCCGCCTCGTGGGCCTGCCGCGCCGTGTCGCGCACCCAGTCGTGCCAGGTGTCGAGCACCGCCGTCCCGTTGTGGCGTGCGGGATCGGCGCTCAGCACGAACCCGGCGCGCACCACGGGGTCGGCGGCCAGGGCCACCACCAGCCGGCGGATCGCGGCGACCAGCGTCCCCGCCGCCCCGATGTCCGCGGACCGCGCGCACTCGGTCAGCTCACGCACCGAGTAGGCGGCGGCGCCCTCGATCTCGCGGGCGAGGGCGTCCTTGCTGGGAAAGTGGAAGTGCAGCGCCCCGGCGCTGACCCCGGCCTTGCCGCTGATCGCGGGCAGGGAGGCGCGGGCGTAGCCGTCGTGGGCGAACGCCTCCGCCGCCGCGCGTATGAGGGCCTGCCGGGTGCGAACCGCCCGAACCTGCTTGACCATGACGCCCTCCTCCTGGGCCGGCGCGGAGGCAGGCCACTCCTCGGCCCCGTAAACCGCATGTTCAGTATGTTTATGCGGGACGGGCACGGCAAGGCCTGGCCCGCGGCCGGGCGCGAAAACCCGTAAGGCCGCGCAAATGCCCTTGTCACGCGGGGAGTCGGCCGTACGGCACTTCGAGGAAAACCGCGTGTCCGGTCGGCGGGGCGAAGCAGGGGAAGTCCGCCGGCCCTGGTGGGCGGCGGACTTCCGGCGGGCGGCCTCCCGCGTGTTCAGGAGTCCTGCGGGCGCAGCAGGACGGGCAGCGACCGGTAGCCGTTGAGCATGAACGTCGGCAGCGGTGCCAACTCCGTCGGCGCGCAGGCGAGTTCCGCGTCCGGGAACATCTCGAAGAGCCGGGACAGCGCGGAGGCCGCCTCGATCTCCCCGAGCGGGGCACCGAGGCAGCGGTGCGGTCCGTGGCCGAAGCCGAGGATGTCCCGGTCGCGGTCGCGCAACAGGTCGAAGCGGTCCGCGTCCGGCCCGTGCCGCTCGGTCTCGTGGCCGCCCGCCGCGAAGTTGACGAGGATGCAGTCGCCCTTGCGGATCAGCACTCCGTCCAGGTCGATGTCCTCGACGGCGAACCGCATCGGCGCGTACGCCCCGGGCGTGTGCACGCGCATGGTCTCGGCGACCACGTCCGCCCAGGTTGCCCGGCCCTCGCGCACGTGCGCGAGCTGTTCGGGGTGGGTGAGCAGAGCGCCGGCCGCGTTGGTGATGAGGGTGGCGGTGGTGTCCTGGCCGGCGGCGATGAACATGAAGAGCGAGCCGAGGAGTTCGTCCTCGGTGAGCCGGTCCCCGTGGTCCCGGGCCGTGATCAGTGAGCTGGTCAGGTCGTCGCCCGGCCGTTCCCGCTTGTCCTTGACCAGCGCGGCCAGCCGCCCGAAGGCCTCCAGCCTGGCCGCCTCCATCTCCGCGCCCGTGACGGTGGAGCTGAACACGGTGCTCAGCGCGGCCGACAGGGCGTCCGTCTCGGCGCCCCGCGGCACACCGAAGAGTTCACAGACGACCCTGAGCGGCAGCACCTCCGCGTAGGCGGTGCGCAGGTCGACCGGGCCGCCGGAAGGCAGGGCGGCGAGTTCGCCGAGCAGTTCGGCGGACAGTTCCCGGACGCGGGGCCGCAGCGTCTCGGAGCGGCGGGCGGTGAACGCGCCGGCCACCAGGCGGCGCAGCCTGGTGTGGTGCTCCCCGTAGGCGAACAGCATGTTCTCGTTCGCCACCCACGGGTAGAGCGGCCACTCCTCGGTGATCTCCCCCGCTATGAACGGCGGCCAGTGCAGCCGCGCGCTGCGCGAGACGCGCGGGTCGGTCAGCAGCCGCTCGACGTGGCTCTGGCCCACGACGGCCCAGGCGAGGATCCCGCCGGGCAACTCGACCTGGACCGCGGGGCCCTGGGCGCGCAGTTTCGCGGCCTCGCCCCTGTGGTCCCGGCCCGTGAGGTCCAAGGCGTAAGGGCAGGCGGTCTGTTCCATCGGTGTGCTCCCTGGGTCGGTCCTGCATCACGTTGTGGCGTGGCGACGTGCCCATGGCAGCGATGTCCGCTCCCCCGCTCCGGGAGAGGGCCGGCGGCCGTACTCCGCGGAGGCCTCCCGCTCAGCGGGCGGCCGGGGCCTCCTGCGGTTCCCCGCGCAGCGCCATGGCCTCCTCGTGGACGCGTCTGCCCCGGTCGAGCGACATGTCCAGACGCACCAGGACCGCGGGGACGGCGATGCTGGTCATCAGGTGCCGGTAGAGGTCGACCACCCGCTCCATCAGGTCGGAGTGGTCGTTCATGATCTTGGAGAGCACCTGCGCCCCGGTGAACGCGGCCACGAACGCCTTCGCCGCGGCCCGGACGTCGACCTGGGGCAGCAGTTCCCCGTTCGCCTTGGCCCGTTCCAGCAGCAGGGCGTTGTAGTCGACCCAGGAGGCCATGGGGACCCGGCGGTCCAGCCCGTCGTGCGGTGAGCCCTGGTCCACGGTGAGGCGGATGCTGCCGCGCACCATGGGATCTCCCGAGCCGAGCAGATGGGCGAGGAGGAAGCCCGCGTCCAGCCCCTCCTGGAGCACCAGTTCGCGCGGCGGCGACTCCGGCACCGCCTTCAGCTGGTCGGTCAGCACCGCCTGGGCGAGCTGCTCCTTGGAGGCGAAGTGGAAGTAGAGGGCACCCTTGGTGACGTTCGCCCGCTGGAGGATCTCCGAGATGGTCGCGGCCTCGTAGCCGACGTCGGCGAACACGTCGGCGGCTGCCACCAGGATGTTGCGCCTCGTCCTGATCGCTCGTTCCTGCAGGGCCACGGCACATCCTCCGCACTGGCTTCACAGACCGGTCGGCCACGAAAAGAAACCGACAGGTACGTATCGTGCCACCTCGGAAGATGCCCCTTCAACCATATGGATGCCTCCTCTTCACCGGGCGCACGGGCTCCCCGGGCCGTCGCCGGCGCCACGATAAAACCTGTCGACCGGTATCTCAATACCCCGCCGGGCCTGTCCGCGACGGGAAGAAGACCGCGCCCCGGGGGAGTTGAGCATTCCGCTCCTGGGCGATCCGGCCGGGTTCACAAGACGGCCCTGTTCGGCCACCGTTGGCAGAAATTTGGCTTGATAAGCAAACCGGGAGGTCCGTATCTTCTGACTCTGCGCAACCCACCCTGCCGGATCCGCGACCACGGGAGAGGGTCATGACCCTTTTGACGTCCGAGGTACATCTCCCCCCTCTGCCGGAGATCGAGGACCACGGCGAGCTGACCCGGCTCCTCTTCGACGGCGACGACCGCGAGCGCGTCCACGGGATGTGGCGCGAGCTCGTCGCCAAGGACACCTTCCGCCACCGCCCCGGACTCGGCGCCGCCGAGCGGGCCGCGCTCTCCTACGAGTGGCTGCGCCTGGTGAACGACACCGCCGGGGACGCCGAACGGCTGGCGGACGATCCCCGGTTGCTGGCGGCCCTGCACGAGTGGGCGGCGATCGTGGACGGCGGCGGGGGCCTGTGCACGGTGGCGAGCATCCACTACAACCTCTTCCTCGGCAGCCTGCTCGACCACGGGGGCTCCGGCAGCCGGGACCTGTCCGACTTCACGGCCCTGCGGCGCACCGGAACGTTCCTGTGCACCGAGCTGGATCACGGCAACGACGCCTCGGCGCTGGAGACCACCGCCGAGCTGGACCCGGTGACCGGGGTTTCGTGCTCGACACCCCGCACGCGGGCGCGCAGAAGTTCATGCCCAACACCAGCATGACGGGCGGGCCGAAGAGCGCCGTGGTCGCCGCCCGCCTCCTGGTCGAAGGCCGGGACGAGGGCGTCTTCCTGTTCCTGACCCCGCTGAGCGACGAGCGAGGACTGCTGCCGGGGGTCCGGGTCCGCCGGCTGCCGCTGCGCACCGGAGCCCCCGTGGACCACTGCCTGACCGCGTTCGACCGGGTGACAGTGCCGCGCGAGGCCCTGCTGGAGTCCGAGCACGGCCGGCTGGACGCCGAGGGCCGGCTGCACAGCGGTCTCGGCAACCGGCGCAAGCGGTTCCTGCACTCCATCGGCCGGGTCACCATGGGCAAGCTGTGCATGAGCGGCGCCGCCGTCGGCGCGACCCGGGCCGCGCTCGCGATAGCCGTACGCTACGGCGACCACCGGCTGGTCAGCGGGCCGCGCGCGGGTCAGCGCGTCCCGCTGAACGCCCATCGCCCGCATCACGGGCGGCTGCTGAAGGGCATCGCCACGGCCTACGCCATGACCTTCCTGCACCGGGCGGCACTCGCCCGCTGGGCCGCCGGGCACCCCGGGGCGGAAGCCGGGGAACGGGCGGACGCCGAACGGCTGATCGCCGTGGCCAAGGGCTGGATCACCTGGCAGGCGCGGGACATCACGGTCGAGTGCCGGGAACGGTGCGGCGCCCAGGGCCTGTTCGCCGCCAACGGCCTGTCGGAGTTCCCGCAGTACATCGAGGGCACCATCACCGCCGAGGGCGACAACCTGGTGATCTGGGTGAAGGCGGCCGCCGAGATGCTGTTCGAGCACCAGCCGCCCCGCCAGGAGCCCGAACCCCCGGGCGGTGTGGAGCGGTTGACGGACGTCCGGCATCTGCGCGGGCTGCTGGCCCGGGCCGAGGCCGTCTGGCAGGACCGGGCGCGGGCGGCCCTGCGCCGGGGTCCCTCCGGCGATCCGGTCGAGCGGTGGAACGGAGCGTCCTCCGCCGCCCTGGAGATGGTCTCGGTGCACGCCCGGCTGCAGGCGGCCGACGCCTTCCTGGCCGCGGTGGCCCGGGCGCGGCACCCGGAGGCGGGCGGTCTGCTGGAGGATCTGTGCCGCTTGTTCCTGCTGGAGCAGCTCGGCGAGTTCACCGGCGACCTGCTGGCCGACGGGCACCTCTCCGCCGACCAGGTGCGCGCCCTCCCCCAGCTCCTCGACGACGTCCTGCGCGACCTCGCGCCGCGGATGACCGAGCTGGTCGAGGCGTTCGACCTGCCCAGGGAGTTCCTGGACGGCATCCCGATGACCGGCGGCGGTCCCGGCTCGCTCGCCGCCCACTGCACCGACCACACCCCCGCCGGGTCCGAGGGCTGACCTGTCCCGAGGGATCCCCTGCCCGGCCCGGACCGCCTGCGGCCGGGCGTCCCGGAGGGGACCGGACCGTTCCCTCGCATCGCGGCGCGCCCGTACCGCGCGCCGGCGGCCGCTCGCGCCGGGCTCCGGGTCCCGCCGGCAGCCGGCCCGCGGGGCGGCCGACGACGTCCCGCGCGCGATGCCCGAGCGGCGACCCGGCACCCCGGGCCCGGCCCGCCACGACGCCACCGGCCGTCGCGTGGACGGGGCGGGACGGAGGCGGAATCGTCGGGAAGATCACGTGGCTCCGCGGACAGTCCCACGCCGCGGCCCGGTCCGGCGGGTTCCGCCCCGCGTCCTCCCCTTGGCGCTGCCGGTCCGCCCGAAGCGCGCGGGCCGCTCTGCGGTTGGGGCGGGCCCGGCGCCGGGGGCAGCATGGAGGTACCGGTCCGCAGCGCTCGGAGTACGCCCCCGACGACCGACCGGTGGAGGTGGATCCGGTATGGCAGTGGACTCCTTCCGCGCCGGCGACGAGCACAGCCCCGAGCGGCCCCGCCCGACCGGCCTGCTGGACGTGCTCAGCGTGGCCGCCGTGGCGCTCGACACCAGTGGGCGCATCGTCTTCTGGACCCCGCAGGCCGAGGAGCTGTTCGGGTACAGCGCCGAGGACGTGCTCGGCCAGTACGCGGCCCAGCTGCTCGTCCGGCCCGAGCACCTGCAGGCCGTGGTGAGCCTGTTCTCCGAGGTCCTGCAGACCGGCCGGGGGTGGGCCGGTGCCTTCCCCATCCGGCACAAGGACGGCAGCAGCCGCCTGACGGAGTTCCGCACCATGCGGCTGCTGGACGACGTGGGACAGGTGTACGCCCTGGGCATCGCGGCCGACCACACGCTGCTGCAGCGGGTGGAGACCGACCTGGCCCTGTGCGAGCGGCTGATCAACCAGTCGCCGATCGGCCTGGCCCTGCTGGACCCCGATCTGCGCTACCTGCTGGTCAACCCGGCACTGGAGCGGATCGACGGCGTTCCCGCCGAGGACCACATCGGGCGCCGGCTGCGGGAGATGCTGCCGTTCTTCGACGTGGGCACCGTCGAGTCCTGTCTGCGTCAGGTGCTCGCCACCGGCCTGCCGCTGCTCGACCAGTACCACGTGGGTCTGCCGCCCTCCGATCCGGAGCACGAGCACGCCTGGTCGCTGTCCTTCTACCGCCTCGAGGACCCCGGCGGGCGGGTGCTGGGCGCGGCCGCCTCGGTCGTCGACGTCACCGAGCGGCACCACGCGGCCGCCGAGGCGGACCGGGCCAGGCGGCGGCTGGCGCTCATCGCGGACGCCTCGACCCGGGTCGGCACCTCGCTCGAGGTGGAGCAGACCGCCCGTGAGCTGGCCGACATCGCCACTCCGGTGCTCGCCGACGTGGTCGCCGTCGACGTGCTGGACTCGGCCCTGGCCTGCCGCCGCGTCCGCCGCCCGGACAACGGCCCGGAGCTGTTCCGCGCCCTCGCTCTCAGGGCGGCCCACCCCACGGTGGCGCTGCGGGCCGCCGACCCGCCCGGCGACCTCGCGTCCTACGAGGGTGACCGGCTGGTGACCCTGTGCGTCCACACCGGCCGTCCGGTCCTGGTCCGGCACGTCGGCGAGCGGGACCTGTCGCGCATCGCGCGCAACGAGGAGGCCGGGGCCTATCTGGCCCGGGCGGGCGTGCACTCGTATCTCGCCGTACCGCTGATCGCGCACGGCGAGGTGCTCGGCGCGCTCGACCTCAAACGCACCCGCAACCCGCTGCCCTTCGACGACGACGACGTCGTGCTGGCGGGCGAGCTGGCCGGCCGCGCCGCGATCGCCATCGACAACGCCCGCTGGTTCCAGAGCGTGCGCAACACCGCGCTCACCCTCCAGCGCAGCCTGCTGCCCGACCACTCAGCGCACCACACCGGCCTGGAGCTGGCCTCCCGGTACCAGCCCGCGCAGGCCACCAGCGAGGTGGGGGCGACTGGTACGACGTCATCCCGCTGGCCGACGACAAGACCGCGCTGGTGGTGGGCGACGTCATGGGCAACGGCATCGACGCGGCCGCCACCATGGGCCGGCTGCGCACCGCGACCTGCGCCTACGCGGACCTGGACCTCGCCCCCGACGCGGTGCTCCAGCACCTGGACCGGATCACCTGCGATCTGGAGCACTACATCGTCACCTGTCTGTACGCCGTGTTCGACCCCCGCACCCGGCGGTGCACCATCGCCAACGCCGGCCACATGCCGCCCGCCCTCGCCCGTCCCGGCCGGGCGCCCGAGCTGCTCGACCTGCCCCCGGGGCACCCCTCGGCGTCGGGGGCGTCGAGTTCGAGACGGCCACGGTGGAGCTGGGGCCCGGCGACCTGCTGGTGCTGTACACCGACGGCCTCGTGGAGACGCGGCAGCACCCCATCGACGACCGGCTCAACGTGCTCCTCGGCTTCCTCGACGAACCGGGACGGCCGCTCGAGGAGACCTGCGACCTGCTGCTGTACGGCCTGCGGCACCCCGAGGACCACGACGACGTGGCGCTGCTCGTCGCCCGGGCGCTGTGAGGCCCGCGCACCCGGCGCCGGGCAATCCCCGCCCCGCATGGTGCGGTTCGCCCGACGATGCCACCCTGGGACGGGAGGTCTTTCGAGGAGCGCGATCCAGGAGGGCCGATGGGACGGGACGTCCCGGCGCTCGTCTTCACCCGTGAGGACCGGCGCCGGTACCGGATCAAGATGCAGGAGTGTCTCGACGTCTTCGCGCAGATGCTGCGCGATCAGCTCTTCGAGGCCGAGCGGCCCCAGGTGGGGCTGGAGATCGAGCTGAACCTGGTCGACGACGCCGCCGAGCCCGCGATGCGCAACACCGCGGTGCTGGAGGCGATAGCGGACCCCGCCTGGTCCACCGAGCTGGGCCGGTTCAACCTGGAGATCAACGTGCCGCCCCGCGCGCTGACCGAGGGCGGCCCCGACGCCTGGGAGTCCGAGATCCGCGCGGCGCTGAACCACGCGGACGAGCGGGCCAGGTCGGTGGGCGCCCGCCTGGTCGTGATCGGCATCCTGCCCACCCTGCGGCAGGACGACATAGGCGAGGGGACCCTGTCGGAGAACCCGCGCTACCGGCTGCTGAACGACCAGGTCTTCGCGGCGCGCGGCGAGGACCTGCGGATCGAGGTGGACGGCGTCGACCGGCTGCGGACGTACGCCGACACGATCACGCCCGAGGCCGCGTGCACCAGCACGCAGTTCCATCTCCAGGTGTCACCGGAGAACTTCGCCGGCTACTGGAACGCGGCGCAGGCCATCGCCGGGGTGCAGGTGGCGCTGGCGGCCAACTCGCCGTTCCTGTTCGGCAAGGAGCTGTGGCACGAGACCCGGGTGCCGTTGTTCGAGCAGGCGACCGACACCCGCCCCGAGGAGATCAAGGTCCAGGGGGTGCGGCCCCGGGTGTGGTTCGGGGAGCGGTGGATCAACAGCGTCTTCGACCTGTTCGAGGAGAACCTGCGCTACTTCCCGGCCCTGCTGCCCCTGTGCGACGAACAGGATCCCGGCGAGACGCTGGACCGCGGGGACGTCCCCGGGCTGGCCGAACTGTCCCTGCACAACGGCACCATCTACCGCTGGAACCGGCCGGTCTACGCCGTCTCCCACGACAAGCCCCACGTGCGGGTCGAGAACCGGGTGCTGCCCGCCGGGCCGACGGTCGCCGACACCCTGGCCAACGGCGCCTTCTACTACGGGCTGACCCGCGCGCTCGTGGAGGAGGACCGGCCGGTGTGGTCGCGGATGTCCTTCGCCGCGGCGGAGGAGAACCTCCACACGGCGGCCCGGCAGGGATCGACGCCCTGCTGTACTGGCCCGGCATGGGCGAGGTGCCGGTGCCCGAACTGGTGCTGCGCCGGCTGCTGCCGATGGCGCATCGCGGGCTGGAGCAGTCCGGCATGGACTCGGCCTGGCGGGAGCCGCTGCTGGGCATCATCGAGCAGCGCTGCGTCACCGCCCGCAACGGGGCGGTGTGGCAGAAGGAGATGTTCCACCGCATCGAGTCCGGCACGCAGGCCGGCCGCCACGAGGCGCTGCGCCGCATGACCGAGCTGTACATCGACTACATGCACCTCAACGCCCCGGTCCACACCTGGCCGGTGGACTGACCGGGCGGCCCGGGGAACGCGGCCGGCGACGGCAGCCGTCCGGGCTCCCGGGCGCGCCCGCCGGGTCCGATGCCCGTGGCGTCCGTCAGGCGGGCCGTTCCTCGGCGGCTTCCGTCACCGTCTCCTCGTGCCTTGCCGTGGCGCCGCGCGGCCGCCGCACGACGAGGTCTCGCACCTCGAACGACATCGCGGTCGTCGACCGGTCGGGCGGAGGGTGGTAACGCCCGGCGCATACCGACAGATTGACGATGAGGTGGGCGTGCCAGCCGGAACCCACCCCGCGCCGGTCCGCGAAGGCGCGGGTGCCGTTCACCCACCAGACGACGGACCGGGCGCCGAAGTCGGTCCGCAGGTCGATCCAGGCGCCGGGGCGGACGGCGTCGTCACGGAAGTAACTGCCGCTGCCGCGAACGTGGTTGGAGAGCTCCAGCAGATCCGGGTTGTCGGGGTGGTACTCGAAGACGTCGATCTCCTGGCCGCCGTCGCGCCAGGTCCAGATGGCGGGCCAGGCGCCGGTCTCCCGCGGCAGCCGTACCCGGGCCGTGAGGACGTCTCCGGTCCGGAGCAGGAACGCCTCCTCGCTGCCCTCCGTGGTCAGCAGTCCGGTGTTCCACCGGCCGTCCGGCCTCCGTCTGGCCCGGAAGACGCCCGACCGGCTGTAGGCGGCGTCGGACACCAGGTGGTCGAGCTTGTCGTCGCCGGGGTTGTCCGGGCCGCCGTCGGGATACGCCCACGAACGGCCCGCGACCCACTGGCGTTCCGAGGTGAAGTCCGCGGTGAACACCACGTCGGACCGGGCCGGAGTGCGCGGAGCCGGAACCGGGCCGCTCGATGTCGGTTGTTCCATGACCGATGTCTCACCGGCTGGGGCCCGACCATGCGCCGGGACGGCCGGAACACCGCGGGAATGACCCGTCCGGGTGAAGGGCGCCCGCGCACGCGCCGGAGCGTGCTCAGTCCTCGCGCAGGACGAGGACCAGCGGGACGCCGCGGCAGGGCACCAGCCGGAGGCCGTCGTGCTCGGCGGGCGCCGACCCGGCGAGCAGGGCGCCGAAGCCGGGGCCCCTGGTGAGGGAGCCGGCCAGGTGCGCGGGGTCCGCCGAGGCGGCGACCCGGCCGCGGGCGTTCACCAGGTGGGCGGGGCGGGGCAGCCTGCGCAGCAGGGGCAGTACGGCGGCCTCGAAGTGCCGCAGGTACACGTCGGCGGCGGCGACCCCGGCGAAGCGCCCTTCCGTCTCGACGGGCGCGGACAGGGTGAGGCTGTACTCGTCGGAGCAGAGGTAGTCGACGTAGGGGCCCGCCACGGCCCGGCGGCCGGTGTCGCGGGGCAGGGTGAACCAGTCCCAGTGCGTGTAGTCGGAGTAGGCCGAGTGGTCGGGGTCGAGGTCGAGCAGCAGGGGCCGCAGGTCTCCGTCGGTGCCCTTCTGCCACCACTCCAGCCACGCCGGTACGTCGGCCAGCAGACCGGGGGCCGCCACGAAGCCGGCGCCGGAGACCAGTTCCTGGCAGGTCAGGCGGTGGTGCAGGCCGGGACGGAGGGCGGCGAGGTCGGCGCTCGCGGGGCGGCCGCCCCGGGCGGACACCCTGGCGAGCAGGGCCGCGGTGTCGGCGCGGATGGCGGCGACGGCCTCGAAGACCGTCTCCAGCGCGCCGCCCACCCGGGAGGCCACCCAGGCCTCGACGTCCGTGTCCAGCGTGGCTGCCGCCGAGGCGGCCTGCCCGGGGCTCCAGCCCATGATGTCCTCCAGCGGACGGGAACCGGACGCGGCGCGTCAGAGGGTGAGGCGCACGGCGACGAGCCGTTCCGTGGCGTCCCTGACGCACCGCTCGGCCAGCGTGCCGGCCGTTTGGTCGGCCCCATCCTGCACGGCGGAGATCACGGAGCGGTGACGCTCCGCCACTTCTTCACGATATTCGTCGCTGTCGAGGACCAGGCACAGCAGGGCGCCCACCTCGCTCTGGAGGGCCACCTGTTCGCGGGTGAGCCGGGCGGACTGGGCGGCGGCCGCCAGTTCGACGTGGAAGCGGCCGTACAGGCGGCTGCGCGCGGCCGTCTCCCGGGCCCGCGCCAGTTCCTCGGCGGTGCGGCGCAGCGGGTCCAGGTCACCGGGTTCGGTGCGCTGGGCGGCGAGGCGGGCGGCGGCGCCGGACAGGGCGGCCCAGTGGTCGCCCAGGTCGCGCAGTTCGTCGGTGCTCCAGCCGCGCAGCCGGGCCTCCAGCCGGTCGGCGGCGGGGACCTCGGGCAGGGAGACGAAGCTGCCCCCGCCGCGGCCCCGGCGGGTGGTGACCAGGCCCTGCTGCCGCAGGGCCATGAGGGCCTCGCGCAGGGTCACGGTGGAGACGCCGAGCCGGCCCGCCAGGTCGCTCTCGCCGGGCAGTTGCTCGCCGTCGGCGAGCAGGCCGAGTTCGATGGCGTCCCCTATACGGCGGACGACGGCGTCCACCCGCGCCCCGCCGTCCACCGGGGTGAAGACGGCCAAGCGGGCGCCGCCCTCCCTCTCGTGCTGCCTCACGGCCACCACCTCATGCGTTGACTCAAGCTTTACCTTAAGGGCCCTTGAGATTAGAACTATGACTTCATATGTTTGCGCTCAACGTTGAGCGCTCCAGAAAGGTTCCCGCATGGAGGGAATTGCGATCCGGCTGCAGGATCTGCGGAAGTCGTTCGGTGAGACGACCGCCGTGGCCGGAGTCGACCTGGAGGTCCGGGACGGGGAGTTCTTCTCGATGCTCGGCCCGTCCGGATCCGGGAAGACCACGGTCCTCCGGCTCATCGCCGGGTTCGAGACCCCCACCGGGGGCGGCATCGAACTGGCCGGGCAGGACGTCACCGGCCTCGCCCCCTTCGAGCGGGACGTGCACACCGTCTTCCAGGACTACGCCCTGTTCCCGCACATGACCGTCGAGCAGAACGTCGCGTACGGGCTGAAGATCCGCAAGGTGCGCAAGGCCGAACGCCTGGTCCGCGCCCGCAAGGCTCTGGCGGAGGTCCGCCTCGAGGGCTACGGCCGGCGCCGCCCCGCCCAGCTGTCCGGCGGCCAGCGCCAGCGCGTCGCTCTCGCCCGCGCCCTCGTCGGCCGTCCCCGGGTCCTGCTGCTCGACGAGCCGCTCGGCGCCCTCGACCTCAAGCTGCGCGAACAGATGCAGGTCGAACTCAAGGCGCTGCAGCGGGAGGTGGGCATCACCTTCGTCTTCGTCACCCACGACCAGGAGGAGGCCCTGACGATGAGCGACCGCATCGCCGTCTTCGACCAGGGCCGCATCGCCCAGGTCGGCACTCCGGCGGAGATCTACGAGCGCCCCGCCACCCCCTTCGTCGCCTCCTTCGTCGGCACCTCGAACCTGCTGGAGGGCGAGACGGCCCGGCGGATCGTCGGCGCGCCCGGCACGTACAACATCCGCCCGGAGAAGATCCGCGTGCTGAAGGAGTCCGCCGAGGCGGACGAGCCCGGGCACGCCACCGCGACCGGCACCGTGGCCGAGGTCGTATACCTCGGTGACGCCACCCGGTTCCTCGTCGACCTCGACGGCGGCGGCCGGCTCACCGCCCTGCAGCAGAACCTGGAGACCTCCTCCGAGGACGTCGCCGCCTACCGCGGCACCCGGGTCAGGCTGCGCTGGCACCGCGGTCACGCCGTCCAGTTGCCCACCTGACCACCGGCCCCGGCCCCACCCGACTCCGCTCCGCCGTCCGTCCCCCGCTCGCGCAAGGCTCCCTCACCCCTGGAGAACGTCGTGCGTCTCACCCGTACCCTGAAGGCCGCGGCCGGCGCCGCCGCGCTGCTGCTGGCCGCCGCCTGCGACTCCTCCGGCTCCGGCGGCTCCGCCGCCACCGGTCTCAACCCGCCCGACCTCAAGGCGCCCACGAAACTCGGCCGCACCGAGGGCCAGGTCAATCTGATCGCCTGGGCCGGCTACGTCGAGGACGGCTCCAACGACCCCGAGGTCGACTGGGTCAGCGACTTCGAGAAGCAGACCGGCTGCCAGGTGCACTCGAAGGTCGCCGCCAGCTCCGACGAGATGGTCAAGCTGATGAAGACCGGCGAGTACGACGCGGTCTCCGCCTCCGGTGACGCCTCCCTGCGCCTGATCGCCTCCGGTGACGCCGCCCCGGTCAACACCGCGCTCGTCCCCCACTACAAGGACGTCTTCAGCGGACTGAAGAACGGCTCCTGGAACTCCGTGAACGGGAAGATGTACGGCATCCCGCACGGCCGGGGCGCCAACCTGCTGATGTACAACACCGAGAAGGTGAGCCCGGCGCCCACCTCGTGGTCGGCCGTCTTCGACGACGCCGCGCGGCACAAGGGGCACGTCACCGCGTACGACTCGCCGATCTACATCGCCGACGCGGCCCTCTATCTCAAGGCCACCAGGCCCGAGTTGAAGATCAAGGACCCCTACGCGCTCGACCAGAAGCAGTTCGACGCCGCCGTGGCGCTGCTGAAGAAGCAGAACGGTGACATCGGCGAGTACTGGAGCGACTACCTCAAGGAGGTCTCGGCCTTCAAGAGCGGGGACTCCGTGGTCGGCACCACCTGGCAGGTCATCGCCGGCCTGGCCGCCGACGAGGGCGCCAAGGTCAAGGCCCTCGTCCCCAAGGAGGGTTCGACCGGCTGGTCCGACACCTGGATGGTCTCCGCGAAGTCCAAGCACCCCAACTGCGCCTACAAGTGGCTCGACTGGATCGTCTCCCCCAAGGTCAACGCACAGGTCGCCGAGTACTTCGGGGAGGCCCCGGCAAACGCCAAGGCCTGCTCCGAGACCAGTGACAAGACCTTCTGCGCGACCTACCACGCCGCCGACGAGGGCTACTGGAAGAACATCGCCTTCTGGAACACGCCCATCGAGCAGTGCCTCGACGGGCGTACCGACGTCCGCTGCGTGCCCTACGCCAAGTGGGTGCAGGCCTGGACCGAGATCAAGGGCTGAGCGGTGACGACCGATGCGACCGCGGCCGCCGGACGGGGCACCGTCCGGCGGCTCGCCGGGACACTGCACCGACGGCCCCGGCTGCGCCTGACGCTGCTGCTCACCGCCCCGCTGCTGTGGCTGGCCGTCCTGTACCTCGGTTCGCTGACCGTTCTGTTCGTCTCCGCGTTCTGGACGACGAACTCCTTCACCTCCGAGGTGGTGAAGGTCTGGTCGACGGACAACTTCCGCGCGCTTTTCACCACACCGGTGTTCCGGCAGGTGGTCCTCCGCAGCGTCGGCGTGGCCCTGGCGGTGACCGTGCTGTGCGTCGTGATCGCCTTCCCGGTCGCCTTCTGCACCGCGCGGGTGGCCCGGCCGAAGTGGCGCCCGCTGCTGGTGGTCGCCATCCTCACCCCGCTCTGGGCGAGCTACCTGGTCAAGGTGTACGCCTGGCGGCTCATACTCGCCGAGGGCGGCCTGGCCGACTGGATGCTCCGGCCGTTCGGGCTGAGCGGCCCGGGCTTCGGCCTGACCGCCACCGTGCTCACCCTGACCTACCTGTGGCTGCCGTACATGATCCTGCCGATCCACACGGCCCTGGAGCAGCTCCCGGACAACCTGCTCGACGCCTCGGCCGACCTCGGCGCGCGGGCCGGCCGCACGTTCCGCTCGGTGGTCCTGCCCATGGTGCTGCCCTCGGTCGCCGCCGGATCGGTCTTCACCTTCTCACTGAGCCTGGGCGACTACATCACCGTGCAGATCGTCGGCGGCAAGACCCAGCTGATCGGCAACCTCGTGTACTCCAACATCGAACTCAACCTGCCCATGGCCGCGGCGCTCGGCACCGTGCCCGTGGTCGTGATCGTCCTGTACCTGCTGGCGATCCGCCGTACCGGCGCGCTGAACAACCTGTAGAGGAGGAGCGCCATGCATCTCGGCCGCACCGCGCGGATCGCCCTGCGCCTGGGCGCCGCGCTCGGTTTCGCGGTGATCTACGTCCCGCTGCTGCTCGTCCTCGTCAACTCCCTCAGCCCGGACCGCAGCGCGAGCTGGCCGCCGTCGGGGCTCACCCTGCACTGGTGGTCGGTGGCCGCGGGCAGCTCCGGAGCGCGGGCGGCGGTGTGGGTGTCGGTCAAGGCGGGTCTCGGGCCACGGCCGTCGCGCTGGTCCTCGGCACGCTGATCGCGTTCGCCGTGGCCCGGTACCGCTTCTTCGGCCGCGGCACGGTGTCCTTCGTCGTGGTGCTGCCGATCGCGCTGCCCGGCATCGTCACGGGCATCGCCCTCAACTCCGCGTTCGGCACCGTCCTGGAGCCGCTCGGCGTGGGCCTCGGCCTGTTCACCGTGATCGTCGGCCACGCCACCTTCTGCATCGTCGTGGTCTTCAACAACGTGGTCGCCCGGCTGCGGCGTACGGCCGCGTCGTACGAGGAGGCGGCGATGGACCTCGGCGCGAACTCCTTCCGCGCCTTCGCGGACGTCACCTTCCCGCTGGTCCGCTCCGCCCTGCTGGCCGGGGGCCTGCTCGCCTTCGCCCTGTCCTTCGACGAGATCGTCGTCACGACCTTCACCGCGGGCCCGGGCATCGAGACCCTGCCCATCTGGATCTTCAACAACATGACCCGGCCGCAACAGGCGCCCGTGGTGAACGTCGTGGCCGCCGTCCTCGTCCTCGCGTCGGTCGTCCCGATCTACGCCGCCCAGCGGCTGTCCGCGGACACGGCCACGTCGAGCCGGGTGTGAGGGGCGGCACGACCGGGCGGCGCACCCCCGAAGCGGATCATCAACTTCCGTATGGTGTACGGAACTTGACGACATGCTCCCGCCGCGGCCGGGTAAGCGACAGGCCTTGACACCGCGACGGGAGGAGACCGGCCATGACATCGCGCGGGACACCGCTGGACCGGGGGCTGGGTGACCTGGAACCGGGCACCGCGCAGCGCGCGCAGCTGCGCGCCCGGATCACCGGCATCGCGTGGACGGCGGGGTGCGCCGTCCTCGCCCTCTGGGCGGTGTGGAGCGCCGTCGGCGCGGTGCGCGGGACGACGGCATGGGTGTACAGCGCGGTGGCCTGGGTCCTGCTCGCCGTGGCGCTGACCGTCCGGGTGGCCGGCCGCCGCCGGCCGCGCCTCTGAGGCCGGGAGAGGCCGTGGAACGCCTGAACGACTTCCTGAGCCGCCATCTGTGGGTGCAGATCATCGTGTCCGTCCTGCTCGGCAGCGCCCTGATCCTGCTCCTCTATCCCGGCCGTTCGCCCGCCTCCGTCCTGGCGCGGACGGCGCTGTGCTCGCTGGGTGGCATCGCCGTGGTGGTGGTGGCGCGCCGCAGGGAGAAGCGCGCGGCCGGCGGTTCCAGGGACCGGCTCGTCGGCCTGGACGGCAGGCTGCGCAAGGGTGAGGTCCCCACCGATCCCGCGGAGCGCGAGGCCATGCGCGCCCTGGTGGAGCAGCGCCTGCACCGCACCCGGCACCGCGTCGCCGCGCAGGTCGTACTCGCCGTGCTCTTCTGCTCGGTGACCGCGCTGACGGCGCTGACCGCCGGGCCGCGCCAGACCCTGGGCCTCGCGCTGCTCACCGTGGTCTTCCTCGGCTGGTTCATCCCGTTCGGCAACCTCCAGCACAAGAGGCTGTGCCGGATGCGAGCGGCGCTGGCCGGCGACTCCGCCACAGACGCCGAGCCGCATCAGCGGTGACCGGACCACGCACCCGGCGGCGGCGTGCCGCGCCGGGTGCGCACCGGCGGTCCCCGCCGTCCGGCCGACGGCATGGGTGCTGGGCACGGCGGGGGCGCTCGGCGCGGCGGTGTGCCAGAGCCTGGCCCTCGTCAACGGGCCGCTCGCGCTGGCGCGGCCGCTGTTCATCCTGGAACTGCCGTTCGCCCTGCTCGTCGCCGAGCCACTGATGCACCGGCGGCGGGGCTGGTGGGGTGTCGGCGGCGTGGTGGCGGGACTGGCCGTGCCGCTCGCGGCGGCCGCGCCGCAGGGGCCGGTGCGCCGGTCGCCGCGGCGGCCGGCGTCGTATACGGGCGCGCGTGATCCCAAGTCCGACAAAAGGCAATGAGTCCGGCGGGATGACGGGAAAATGACGGCCGCCGCGCATTCAATAGGCGACCCGGCGAACAACCGGTGGTTACCGGCGCCGCACGCGGCAACCGGTACGTCCGCAAAAGGGGCGGAACCAGCGCTCCGGGACGACCTGATACGACCACTCCGCGTTGCAAACGTTTAGCCAAGTCGGTGATAGCATCCCCGCGTCTGCGACCTTGGTCCACTCGGCTCGGGAGCTGCACTGGGACCGACTTCTCGACCCGAAGTCGGCTGAGTCGTTCCGAGCGGTTGTGTCACGGATTCCCCCGATGTCCGTCCACCGATGGTTGCGGGCTACACATAGGAAAGGTATCCATGTTTCGAGACGCACTCGTTTGGTGCCTGGTCGCAGTGGCGGTCATCGCCGTCGCCGCGGCACTCGCGCTCAGTCGTCGCAACAAGGCCATCGCCGCGAAGAAGCGCCTGGCCGAGGCGGAGCTGACCCGGCAGCTGAGCGCGGCCGACAGCCAACTTGCCGCTTTAAGCGCACAGTTGCAGCAGCACAGGGCCGAGCACGACAAGACCATCGCGGACGCCGAGGAGGCGGCCGAGGAAAGCACGAAGGCCGTCCTCAAGGGATCGGCGCGCTTTCTGCAGAGCCTTGCCGCGGAACAGCTCGCACTGCTCGAGGAAATCCAGCGCAAATACGGCGGCCATTCCGTGCTGGGCGATCTGCTGGAAGTCAGTCACGCCAATGCGCAGATGGCACGCAAGGCGCAGGGTATTGCGGTGATGTGCGGCGCACCGCTGGGCCGTCGCAATAAGCCCGCGAATGTTTATGACGTGGTGCGCAGCGCGCAGGGTCAGATTCGAAATTTCCGGCGCGTCGAAATCATGCAGCAGACCGGTCTCGCATTGAAGGCGTCCGCCGTTTCCCCGGTCGCCCTCGCGGTCGCCGAACTTCTTGACAACGCCGCCAGCTTCTCCCAGCAGGGTTCGCCGATCGAGGTCAATTTCCAGCGGGTGCAGAAGAACCTGTGCATCGTCATCGACGACGCCGGTGTCGGTATGAACGACGAGGACAGGCAGAAGGCGACCGCGCTGCTCTCCAGTGACTTCAGCCCCCGGCTCTCGCATCTCGGGAACCAGCCGAAGTTCGGTTTCCCGGTGATCGGCCTGCTCGCCCGGCAGTACGGATTCCGGGTGGACGTCACGGGCGTCTCCCGCTACGGCGGTGTGCGGGCGGTCGTCCTGCTGCCGGAGGAACTGTGGACCGAGGAGGAGCCGGCGGTGTCCGAGGAGCCCCAGGTCAGCGGTATCCGTGGCAGCGTGGGCCGGCCGGAGCCGGTATCCCGCACGGCGCACGGCCTGCCCCGGCGGGGTGCCCGTCAGGTACCCATCGCCAGCGTTCCCGACCAGGACGCCGCCGCGTCGCCCGCCCCGGCGGCGGAAGACGCCGGCCGGGCCGTCGGCCGGAGCCTGGGTGCCTTCCAGCGCGGCACGCTCTCGGGCCGCAATCTCGCCTCGGCGCCGTCCGAAGGGTCCGATGACGCATGACCAGCGACCTGTCGTGGATGCTCGAGGACATCGTGCACAACGTGCCGAAGGCGCGCCACGCCGTCCTGCTGTCCGCGGACGGCCTGCCCCGCGGCGCGACCGACGGCATGGAACAGAAGGACGTGCGGACGATCTCCGCCGCCATGGCGGGCATGCAGTCGCTCAGCCGGGCGACCTCGCACTTCGCCGGGCCCGGCGCGGACCGGCAGTGGAACCAGACCATCATCGAGTTCTCGCACGGCTGGATCTTCCTGATCGGCGCCGGCCAGGGCGCCTATCTCGCCGCGGCCGCGGCCCCCGACGTCGACATGCAGCAGATCTCCTTCCGCATGCACCGGCTCGTCGCCCGGCTCGGCAACAACCTCACCTCGCCGCCGCGCGTGCACACGGAGAGCGGGGACGGGCCCTCCGGCGGTGCCCAGCAGGTGCCGGTGGGCGGCACGGGCATCCCGATCGCGGACCTCGACGCGGCCGTCGGTGAGGTGCAAGGCGCCCGTCACGCCGTCCTGTTGGGCCACGACGGCCTGCCCCGCGGCGCCACCACGGGCATGAGCCAGGACCTGGCGGACACCATCTCGGCGGCGATGACCGGCATCCACGCCTACAGCAGGGCCACCTCGCAGTTCGCCGGGCCGGATCCGGCGGCGCAGTGGCGGCAGACGGTCATCGAGTTCCAGCACGGCTGGATCTTCCTGATCTCGGCCGGGCACGGCGCCTTCCTGGCCGCGGCCGCCGAACACGAGGCCGATATCGAGGAGTTCACCACCCGTCTGCACGAGGCGGTACCCCGGCTGAACGGATATCTGGCACCCCGCGGGGAGGCGAGCCGTACGTGAATGACGAGCCGCACGAGGAACTCGAGCTGACCTCGGCATTAGTCCCGCTCTTCGTGATCACCAACGGACGGGCCCTGCCACCGGACAATACCTACGAGCGCACCACGCTGGTGTCCGCGCAAGAGGGTGCCGCCGCTTCGGTGCGCACCCTTTCACCGGAGGCGCGCCGGGTTCTGGAACTGGTGGCGGAAGGTTTTCTCTCCGTGGCCGAAGTGGCCGCCCACACCCATCTGCCCCTGGGGATCGTACGGATTCTCCTGGCGCAGATGGAGGAGAGCGGTCACATCATCGCGCGTAAGCCGGTTCCACCCGCCGAACGTGTCGACCGGGAAGTGCTCAACGCCGTACTCGACGGCCTCAAAGCCCGATTCGGAGCGTGATTCGTGTACCTGGATTCAGGTGTTCTCACCGCGGTCAAGATCCTCGTGGTGGGGCACTTCGGGGTCGGGAAGACCACGTGCATCGGGAGCATCTCCGAGATCGAGCCCCTGCGGACCGAGGAGGAGATCACCGAGGCCAGTGTGGGATTTGACGACCTGTCGGGAACCCCGGACAAGGTCACCACGACGGTCGCCATGGACTTCGGCCGCCTGACCATCAGCGACGAGGTGGTGCTCTACCTCTTCGGCACACCCGGTCAGGAGCGCTTCAAGGAGATGTGGGAGGAGCTGTCGCGGGGCGCGCTCGGCGCACTGGTCCTCGTCGACCCCGAGCGGTTGTCGGACTCCTTCCCCGTCCTCGACCTGGTCGAGCGGTTCGGCCTCACGTACGCCATCGGCGTCAACCACTTCGACGGCACGACCAACTACCCGCTCGCGGAGATCCGCGAGGCGCTGAACCTGTCCGAGCGGACCCCCGTCGTCGCCTGCGACGTACGGGACCAGCAGTCGTCCGCGCAGGCCCTGATCACCCTCGTCCACCACCTTCTGTCCCTTCTCGACTAGGAGCCACCCCCACATGCAGCAGCCTCCCGGCATCCAGGGGCCACCGCCCGGCTGCCCCGCGCACGGCAACGTCCCGCTCTACGGGCCCGAGTTCGGCTCCGATCCGGACGCCCACTACGAACAGCTGCGCCGCCTCGGCCCGAGCGCACCGGTGGACATCGCCCCGGGAGTGGAGGTCGAGCTGGTCACCAGCTACGACGCCGCCCTGTACATCCTGCAGAACCCGGCCTCCTTCGTCCGGGACTCCCGGCGCTGGCGGGCGCTGAACGAGGGACGCGTGCCCGCGGACAGCCCGGCCCTGCCGATGATGGGGTACCGGCCCAACGCGCTGTTCAGCGACGGGGCGGCGCACGCCCGGCTGCGCCAGGCGGTCACCGACAGTCTGGCGGGCGTCAACGAGCTCCAGCTGGTGCGGCAGACGCAGCAGTCGGCCGACTACCTGATCAGCCGGTTCAGTTCGGACCGGCTCGGACAGGCCGAGCTGATGGCCGAGTACGCCCAGTCGCTGCCGCTGCTGGTCTTCAGCGACCTGTTCGGTTGCCCGCCGGAGATCGGTGACCGTGTGATCGTAGGCATCAGCGGCATCTTCGACGGCACGGCGGGCGCGGACCAGGTGCTCGGCGAGGCGCTCGGCGAGCTGATCGCGTTGAAGCGCCGCCGGCCCGGCAACGACCTGACGACCCGTCTGATGGAGCACTCCGCGCAGCTCACCGACGAGGAGGTGCTGCACCAGCTCGTGACCCTGCTCTCCGGTGGCACCGCTCCGCTTTCGGCGACCATAGGCAGCGCCTGCGCCCTGATCCTCGGCGAGGACTGGCAGACCGGCCTGCCGGTCGAGGACGCCGTCACCCAGGTGCTCTGGAACTACGCGCCGATCGCCAACTACGCGGCCCACTACCCCACTCACGACGTGGAGCTGGGCGCCAGGACGGTCCGGGCCAACGACCCGGTGCTCATCTCCTTCGCGGCGGCCAACACCGACCCCCGGCTGGCCGAGCACCGCGAACAGCTCAGCGCCAAGGCCCATCTGGCCTTCGGGGCGGGGCCGCACGCCTGCCCGGCCAAGGACCCGGCGTTCGTGATCGCCGTCACCGCCGTCGAGTCGCTGCTCAACCGGCTGCCCGACGTCGAGGTCCGGGTCCCCTTCAAGGACCTGAACTGGGTGCCGGCCCCCTGGAGCCGGTCCCTGGTGAACCTGCCGGTCCGGTTCACCCCCCGCAGCGTGACGCCCGCGCGGTCGGCGGAGCCCCAGCCGGCCACGAGCGCCGCGCACCGGGTCCCGAGCCCGTCGCCGCAGTCGGCGGCACCTGCCGCGCCCAAGGGCAGGCCCGGTCTGTTCAGCCGGTTCCTGGCATGGACCAGGGGGGAGTGACGTAGGCAACGCGCGCCGCGCATAGTCATCTTGTATGTATCAGCCATCGGTTGGGTATGCATGGCGCGCCCGATGCTGACGATCAAGAAGGGACCGTCGTGGAGATCGCGACAACTCCGCCCGCCGACAGACGCTTCGCCGTCTCGCTCTTCTCCCGGCTGCGGACGGCGAAAGGTCAGGCGAACCCCTTTCCGGTCTACGCGGAACTGCGGTCGAGGGGCGGAGTGGTCGCGGCACCGTGGGGAGGTCATCTCGTCACCGGCTTCGACCTGTGCGACCAGGTCCTGCGCGGCCGCGAGTGGCTGGAACCCGACGCGCGCTGGCGGGAGCAGCAAGGAGACGGAACACGCTGGACGGCGCCCTCCTCACGGGAGATGAGCAGGACGCTGCCCGCGCTCAACGCGCCGGACCACACCTGGGTGCGCCGGTCGGCGGGCATGTTCGACCGCAGCTCCCTGGAGGAACTGCGCGGGACGGTGGAGCGGATCACCGGCGGACTCCTCGACACCTTCGCCGAGCGGCTGCGCGACGGCGAGGCGGACTTCAACGCTCTGGTGAGCGAGGAGCTGCCGGTGGCCACCATCGGCCACTGGATGGGACTGCCCGCCGCCGACTTCCCCCGGCTGCGGGAGCTGACCCACGACCAGGTCTTCACCCAGGAACTGCTGCCCTCGGCCAGCCAGTTGGCCCTGTCGGACGCGGCGACGGCCGAGCTGCGCGGCTACTTCACCGCGCTCGTCCGCGACCGTCGGGCGCGCCCAGGGGACGATCCGGTGTCCCGCTGGATCGCGGTGTGGGACGGCATGGAGAGCGACCGGGAGAAGGCCGACGAAGCGGTCTACCACCTCGCCCTGTTCTTCCTGCTGGCCGCACTGGAGACCACGTCCACGCTGCTGTCGACGACGGCGCTGCTGCTGCTGGAGCACCCCCGGCAGTGGGACCGGCTCGCCGTCAGCCCCGACCTCGTCCCCGCGGCCGTCGAGGAGTCGCTGCGCTACGACCCGCCCACGCACGTCATCAGCCGCGTCGCCTCCCGGGACTGTGTGCTCGGCGGCACCGAGGTGCGCCGGGACGACATGGTCCACCTCATGGTGGGCGCGGCCAACCGCGACCCGGCCCGGCACGAGGACCCGGAGCTGTTCAACCTGCACCGCAAACCGGGCCACCTGTCCTTCAGCGGCGGCATCCACTACTGCCTCGGCGCTCCGCTGGCCCGCCTCGAGGCCCAGACCCTGCTCCACCAACTGGTCCGGCGCTTCCCCGGCCTGACCCTCGTGCGCCGGCCGTCGTGGGCGCCCCGTGTCGCCTTCCGGCGGCTGCTGAACCTGGACGTCGCCCTCTCATGACCGAGATCATCACCCCCTCCCCCGCCGCCGCGTCCCACGGCAGGGCACTGGACGCCGAGCAGGACGGGCCGGTCCTGCGGGTCCGGCTCAACCCCTCGGGCCGGGACAGCACGCTGACCGTGGCCGCCCTGGACGCCCTCGCCGACCTCCTCCACGGCCTGCACGACCGCCCCGACGTCCGGGTGCTGGTGCTGTCGGCCGCCGGGGACGACTTCTGTCTGGGCGCCGACCGCGACGAGTACCGGGCCGCGCTGGAGGAGGACCCGACCGGGGCCCTGATGCGCCGGATCGCGGACAAGGCCCACCGGGTGTGCGACGCCCTGGAGAACACCCACGCCGTCACCATCGCCCGGTTGCACGGCCGGGTCATCGGCGCCGGCCTCGCGCTCGCCTCGTTCTGCGACCTGCGCGCGGGCGCGGACACCTGCCGGTTCCGCATGCCCGAGATCGGCGTGGGGCTGCCGCCGGCCTGGGGCGGCGCCATGGGCCGGCTCATCGTGGAGGGCGGTGCCGCACGCATCCGTGAACTCATGCTCACCTGCGACGTCTTCGACGCCGCCACCGCACACCGGCTCGGTCTGCTGCACAAGGTCACACCGCCCGGCGAGCTGGACGCCGCCGTCCAGGCATGGGTGCGGCCGCTCGTGCGGCGCTCACCGGAGGCCGTCACCCTCACCAAGCGCATGCTCGCGGGCCACTCACGGGCCGCCCGCACCGCCGACGTCGCCCTGCTCGACGCGCACCTGCTGACCGCGGAGCTCAACCGGCCGCGTGCGCGGCGGGCGGAAGAACACGCCTAGTACCGCCATCGGCGGACGTACGGGCGGTGCGGCGGCACGGCGAAGCGGGCCGTGCCGCCGGTGGCACGGCCCGCTCCGGCAGGGGCGGAGGTCTCCCCCGGGTGTCAGCGCACCTTGTTCAGCTTGTCCAGGGCCTTGGCGAGACCGTTGGCCCACAGCTGGTTGACGCGTGCCCGCTCGGTGGAGTTGGGGTAGCGGTTGGTGCAGGACGTGCCGGGTCCGCCGCCCGACATCAGCTCGCTGCACGGGCCGCTGTAGTGGTCCGGCAGCCCGAGCACGTGGCCGGTCTCGTGCGCGGTGACGCGGATCGAGTCGTACTGCCGGTTCTGCGCGTAGTCGAGGAAGATGTAGCCGCTGCCGTGGCCGTTGGTGGAGGCGTACGAGCCGCGGGAGTCGTTGCCCTCGTAGTACGAGAAGTCGGCGCTGCCCGTGGTGGACGCCAGCTTGACGTTGCTCACGGAGCTGTTCCAGATCGAGGCGGCGCTCGATATCTGGGAGCGGAAGGTCGGCGCCTGGGAGGCGTTGTAGTACACGGTCACCGACTGCAGGTTCGGGTGCGCCGCCTGCTTCCTGGCCACCGAGTCGAGCACGGCCTGGAAGAACGCCTTGTTGTTCGCCGCCTCGTGGGCCGAGCCGGTGTAGCCGGCCCGGACGGTGTCGGTGGCGCCGGTGGTCTGGGCGCTCGCCGGGATCGCGCCGCCCAGGGCCGCGAACGTCACGCCGAGGCCGAGCGCCAGCAGTCTCATGGAGGCCTTCGCGGACGTGGAGGACGTACGGGTGGACGTCATGTGGGGGCTCCTACTCGTTCGTGTGGGGTGGTGAACGATCGGTCGCCCACGAGTCTGGGTCAGTCCGGTGGCCGAGCGGATGATGGCAACTGGGGATAGCGCACGGCTATCAGGGCGACTCGTGCTGTTCCGTTGGCGTTTGAACATCTGGCGCCTCATCAGACGCAACCCTTACGCTCCGCGCATGGAGCTCGAGGTGAGGCACTTACGCGTGCTGTGCGCCATCGCCGACGCCGGCAGCCTGCACAAGGCCGCTCGCGAACTGGGCATGGCACAGCCCTCGTTGAGCACCCAGCTGCGCCGCATCGAGCAGCTGCTGGGCGGCCGGCTGTTCACCCGCGACCGCACGGGCAGCCGCCCCACGCCGCTGGGACACATCGTGGTGAGCCGTGCCCGGCCGCTGGTCGCCGAGCTCACCGCGATCGTGACCGAGACACGGGCCGCGGCCGCCCGCGCGGCGGGCGGTCCCCGGCTGCGCATCGGCGCCACGGCCAGCCGGGCGATTCCGGGCTGGCTCAGCCGGCTGCGCGCCCGCGTCCCGGCCGTGGAGCCCAGCCTGCAGATGGACGTGTCCGCGAACGCCCTGCTGCGTCAGGTCGCCGAGGGCAGACTCGACCTGGCGTTCGTGCACGAGGTCGAGGGCAGCCCGCTGCGCGTCCCGGACGGACTGTGTCTGCGGGTCCTGGTCGAGCGCGAACCCCAGTTCGTCACCCTGGCCGCCGACCACCCCGCCGCGGCCCGGCGCGAGGTGCGTCTCGCGGACCTGGCGCACGACCGCTGGATGGTGGACGCCACGGTCGACGGCGAGTGGGACGGGGTCTGCCGGGTGCTGCGCGCCGCCGGCATCGAGCCCGACCTGCTGCACGGCGACTACCTCACCGCCTACTTCCTGGCCGCCATCGGCGAGGTGGTCACGGTCAGCCAGCCGACCGCGGTCCCGCCCCGGTCCGACCTGGTCATCCGGCCCCTGCACGGGGACCCGATAGGAGTACGGCTGCTGCTCGCGGCCCGGACGGCGGACGAACTCATGACCGGCTGGCGCGAGTTGGAGGAGGCCTACGGGGAGGCGGCCCGGCAGGCGCCGGCGTACCAGGAGTGGCTGGCGCGCCGGGCGGCCGGCCGCCCCGCCCAGACGCTGCGTGCGGTGGGCGCCTGAGGAGCGATGACTTCCGCTCGGCCGCGAGGTCGGTACGCCGGCAGCATCACCCGTCCGCGCCCCTCCGGGAGGAACCGCACCATGGCGAACGTTCGAGTCGGCGAGTCCGTCGTGGATGCGCCCGACGGCCGCGTACTGCACGTCTACGACACCGGCCCCGGCGGTCTGCCCGTCCTGTGGCACCACGGCACGCCCAACGTGGGCCTGCCGCCCGAGCCGCTCTTCGCCGCCTCCGCCCGGCTGGGGATCCGCTGGGTGTCGTACGACCGGCCCGGGTACGGCGGATCGGCCCCGATGCCGGGCCGTACCGTCGCGTCGGCCGCCGACGACGCCCGCCGGGTCGCCGACGCGCTCGGCCTCGGCCGGTTCGCCGTCATGGGCCACTCGGGCGGTGCCTCTCACGCCCTGGCCTGTGCCGCGGTGCTGGGCGAGCGGGTGCTCGGCGTGGCCGCCGTGTCGGGGCCGGCCCCGTTCGGTGCCGAGGGGCTCGACTGGTTCGCGGGCATGGCCCCGTCCTGCCGTGCGTCGCTCCTCGCGGCCGCGGCGGGTCGCGAGGCCAAGGAACGGCACGAGGCGGACGCGCGGTACGACCCCGAGATGTTCACCCCGGCCGACCACGCGGCGCTCGCCGGGGACTGGTCCTGGTTCGACAAGGTCGTCCGGCCGGCCGTCGCCGCCGGCCCCGGCGGGCTCGTCGACGACGATCTGGCCTACGTCCGTCCGTGGGGATGCGATCCGGCCTCGGTCACCGCTCCGGTGCTGGCCCTGCACGGCGGGCGGGACCGGGTCATCCCGTTCGCCCACGGACGGTGGCTGGCGAGCCGCTGCCCCACCGCCGAACTCCGGCCGAGGCCCGACGACGGGCACATCTCCGTGCTGGCCGGCGCCGAGGGCGCCCTGGAGTGGCTGGTCCGGCGGGCGGGGGGCGACGGCACCCCGCGGCCGTGAGCGATCCGGATCCGCGTGCAACCCTCGGGCGGTCGTACAGGTCTTCCTTCGGGGAACGCGCGTTCCCTCCAGGTTCACCTGCCCGCCACAGCCGCTCCACCCACGAGGACTCCATGCCCCCCACGCTCCCCGGCTCCCGTGCGACGCGCCGAACCGCCGCCGCCGTCGGCGCCGTCGCCCTGATCGCCCTCGGTGCCGCCCCGCCGGTGCCGCGGACCCGGAACCCGGCCTGGTCCTCGGGAAGATCGCCCCGCTCGACGGACTGCGGCCCGGCAGCCGCTTCACGGTTCCCACCTCCTTCACCAACACCGGTCCCGCCGCGCTCGGCAAGATCTGGATGTCGTACTCCGTCACCCGCGGGCTCGGCCACACCGAAGTGCCCTCCAACTGCCTCCGCTTCGAGATCACCGACTTCGACGAGGAGCCGAGCCACTCGGTCGTGGTCTGCGAGTTCGACCAGACGGTCAGGCCGGGCGTCGTCTACGCCCCCGAGCGGCCACTGACCCTGAAGGCGCTCGACCACGCTCTCTACGACGAACTGCGGGTGACGGTCGGCAGCACCGAGACCGGTCAGGGCGACGGCGCCTCCGAGCCGGTGCGGGGCACCGGTCCCGCGCTCAAGCTGGTGGAGCGGCCCGACGAGACGCCGGCCGCTCCGGGCAGCGCCCAGCACCCCGGCTGGGACGGGACGACGGTGAAGGTGACCGCGAGGAACACGGCCGACTTCCAGGTGAGCGGGGCGAGGCTGAAGGGCCGGGCCGGTGACACGGTGCCGCTGGTGGTGAAGTTCACCAACGCCGGGCCCGGCTGGGTGCTGCGGGAGATCGGCGCCGGGGCGACCCGGGTCCGTGTGAAGGTGCCCGCCGGCACCACCGTCACCAAGACCGACGGATTCTGCAAGAGCCTCGGGTCGGGCACCTACGAGTGCGGCACCGCCCAGGCCTGGATCAACGAGGGCGAAGGCGGGACCTACCGGTTCGGGCTGAGAATCGACAAGGCCGTGCCGGGGGCCAGGGGTTCGGTGGCGCTCGCCGGGCAGCCGCGCCCGTTCGACACCCACAAGGAGAACGACACCGCGGACATCGTGCTGGACGCCACCGGCGCCGGTTCCCCGACGGGCGGCGGCTCGACGTCCGCCACCGGGGGCTCCGGCACGGGGACCACCGGCGGCTCGGCGCCGGGGGCGGCCTCGGGTTCCGGGTCGAGTGGCACCGGTGGTACCGCCACGACCGGCACCTCCGGGTCGGCGGCCACCGGCGGCGGGCTGGCGGACACCGGCACCGGGTCCGCCCTGCCGCTGGCGGGCGCGGCGGCCGGCGCCGTGGTCCTCGGCGCGGGCACCGTGCTGGCGGTCCGCCGGCGCGCCGCCCGGCAGCGCTGACGGCAGCGGCCGGACGCGGGGCGGGCCGGGCCCGCCCCGCTCCGGTCAGTAGCTGGACCCCAGGGTCCGCGTCGTGTAGGCGCATTCCGTGTAGATGTAACCGGGCCGCAGCTTGGCGGTGTCGGAGGCGGGCGTGGCGGTGCTGCCGCCGTGCGGCTTGTGCACGAAGTACGTGGTGCCGACCGGCAGGCTGAGCGTGCGCTGCGGGTAGCGCCGGCCGCTGTCGTCGCAGGGTTTGAAGCCGTTCAGGAGTGTGCTGGACAGCGAGTACGCCTTGCAGCCGCCGCACCCCTTGAGGGTGAAGCTGCCGGTGACCGGTCCGGTGTACAGGACCGTGACGTCGTCGGGGCTGTCGTTCTTGACCGTGACGGAGATGCTGCCGCCGGAGGCGGTGGTGGGCAGCTTCTTCCCCGCGGCCGGCAGGGTACGGGCCACCTCGGCGCCGATGGCTATCTTCTTGGCGCGCTCCAGGTTCCCGCCGTGCTTGTTGCCGTCGGCGTAGTCCTCCATCGTCTTCTGCGCCGCGTCGAAGTCGCCGTCCTCGAACTGGTCGACGCCGCAGGCGTACTGCCCCGCGCTCCCGCTGCGGCCCGCCCGGCCGGCGGTTCCGGTGAGGTCGTCCGCCGTGTCCGCGGCGGCCGGCGCACTGCGTGCGAGGTCGGTGATCCGGCTGTCCAGGCTGTTCAACCGCTCGACGGCCGCGCACGGTTCGTCCCCGCGGACGTCCTTCTCCGCCTTCCGTACCGCCGCGTCCACCGCGGGCGCCACCCTGGCCGCCGGGGCGGACCGCGGGAAGGTGGTCAGCAGGTCGCCGAAGCGCGCGACCCAGTCCGCCCCGCCGTCCGTCAGGCCCGCCGAGCCGCACTCGTACAGCGAGTCGGCGAGGCGGTCGTCCGGCCACCGCGCCAGCGAGCCGAGCTGCCGCTCCGGCATGGTGCGGGGCACCGTGCGCAGGTAGGTGAGCGGCTCGACGGCCGCGCAGTAGTCCTTGTGGCCGTAGGGCGCCCCGACGGTCGTGTAGTAGGTCCGCATGCGGTCCGGGATCTGACCGGCCGCGCGGGAGCCGGGGTGGTTCACGGCGAGGTCGCGGTAGACGTCCAGGGCGGTCCGGTAGTCGGACCTGGCGGTGGCGAAGGAGTGCCGGCCGGCCGCCGTCACCAGGTGGTCGGCCCGTTCCAGACGGTCCAGGAGCGCCTGCTGCACGGCCTCTTCCCGCGCGTTCTGGTACCAGAGGGCGCCGCCCGCCGGGACGGCCAGCAGCAGCACGGCGAGCAGCAGGGCGAGGGGCGCGCCGGCCGGTCCGGTGAGCCGGGTGCGCAGGCCGACGACCGCGCCGTGCACGGCGGCGAGCAGCAGCAGCACGCCGTAGAGGGCGAGGGCTGTTCCCGGGACGCCGTCGGCGTCGGCGGGCAGGGCGACGAACAGCAGGACCGCGGTGGCCGCCCAGCAGGCGGCCATCGGCAGCCATCTGCGGACCAGGGCGTAACCGAGGCCGAGGCCGCTCAGGTTGAGCACCGCGACGGCGGCGGCCCGCAGCCCGTCGGGCGGTGCGGGCGGTGGTCCCTGGGGCATGGGTGGTACGGCGAATCCCGGTTCCGGGCCGTACGGATTTCCGGACATGGCGGCTCCCCCCGTCAACTGTCCCCACATGTCTGCGGATGGGCAGTGTAGGGCGGGTGGGACGGACCCGACAGAGGGGGTCCGGGACGGTGTCCGCCAGGGGCGGCGTGGAGCCGTCCCGGGATGCGCCGTCATCCCGGAGTCGCGGCCTGACCGCTGTGCGCCGGTCAGTTGGAGAAGGCCGCGTCGAAGGAGGCCGACGGCGGCTCGAAGTCATGGGCCCTGAGGTGGGCCAGGGCCTCGGGAGCGCCCTGCAGCCGGTCCATGCCGGCGTCCTCCCACTCGACGGAGACGGGACCCCGGTAGTCGATTGAGCGCAGCATGCGGAAGACGTCCTCCCAGGGCACGTCACCGTGCCCGGCGGACACGAAGTCCCAGCCCCGGCGCGGGTCGCCCCAGGGCAGGTGGGAGCCGAGCCGGCCGTTGCGGCCGTCGAGCCGCTTGCGGGCCTCCTTGCAGTCCACGTGGTAGATGCGGTCGCGGAAGTCCCACAGGAAGCCGACCGGGTCGAGGTCCTGCCAGACGAAGTGGGAGGGGTCGAAGTTCAGCCCGAAGGCGGGGCGGTGGCCGATCGCCTCCAGTGCGCGGTGGGTGGTCCAGTAGTCGTAGGCGATCTCGCTCGGGTGGACCTCGTGGGCGAAGCGCACGCCCTCGGCGTCGAAGACGTCCAGGATCGGGTTCCAGCGCGTCGCGAAGTCCTCGTAGCCGCTTTCGATCATCGACTCGGGGGCGGGCGGGAACATGGCGACGAGGTGCCAGATCGCGGAGCCCGTGAAGCCGATGACGGTGTCGACCCCGAAGGCGGCCGCGGCGCGGGCGGTGTCCCGCATCCGGTCGGCCGCCCGCCGCCGCACCCCCTCGGGCTCGCCGTCGCCCCACACCGCCGCGGGCAGGATGGCCCGGTGCCGTACGTCGATGATGGCGTCGCAGACGGCCTGGCCGACGAGGTGGTTGGAGACGGCCCAGCACTTCAGGCCGTACTTGTCGAGGAGCTGGTGGCGGGAGGCGAGGTAGGCGGGGTCGGACAGGGCCTTGTCCACTTCGAAGTGGTCGCCCCAGCAGGCGAGTTCGAGGCCGTCGTAGCCGAAGTCGCGGGCGAGCCGGCAGACCTCCTCCAGGGGCAGGTCGGCCCACTGGCCGGTGAACAGGGTGAACGGGCGCGGCATGGCGGGCCTCCTCAGTCCGCGACGGACGTGTAGACGGAGTTCTTCTCGGCGCTCTCCTCGACCGCGGCCAGCACGCGCTGCACCTGCAGTCCGTCGGCGAAGGAGGGCTCGGGGCGGCGGCCCTCGGCGATGGCGTGGACGAGGTCGCGGACCTGGTGGACGAAGGTGTGCTCGTAGCCGAGTCCGTGGCCCGGCGGCCACCACGCCTCCAGGTAGGGGTGTTCGGGTTCGGTGACGAGGATCCGGCGGAAGCCGGCCACGGCGCCCGGTTCGGTGGCGTCGTGGAACCACAGCTCGTTGAGGCGTTCCAGGTCGAAGGACAACGAGCCGCGCTCGCCGTTGAGTTCGACGTGCAAGGCGTTCTTGCGGCCGGTGGCGTAGCGGGTGGCCTCGAAGGAGGCCAGGGCGCCGGAGGTGAACCGGCCGGTGAACAGGGCGGCGTCGTCGACGGTGACCGTGCCGGTGCCGGCCGCCGGCGTCGCCGTCAGGCCGCTGCCCGCGCCGCCGGGCAGCGGCCGCTCCCGTACGAAGGTCTCGGTCAGGGCGGACACCCCGGCGAGCCGCTCCCCTGCCAGGTACTGCGCGAGGTCCACGATGTGCGCGCCGAGGTCGCCGAGCGAGCCGGAGCCGGCCCGTTCCCTGCGCAGCCGCCAGGTCAGCGGGAACCGGGGGTCCACCAGCCAGTCCTGGAGGTAGGTCACCCGCACATGGCGCAGGGTGCCGATCCTGCCGTCGGCGACCAGACGCCGGGCGAGCGCGGTGGCCGGCACCCGGCGGTAGTTGAAGCCGACCATGGCCACCCGGCCCCGGGCCTGGGCCTCCTCGGCGGCGGCCGTCATGGTCTCGGCCTCCGCCACGGTGTTGGCGAGCGGCTTCTCGCAGAGCACGTGCTTGCCGGCGGCGAGCGCGGCCAGCGCGATCTCGGCGTGGCTGTCGCCGGGTGTGCAGATGTCGACCAGGTCGATGTCGTCCCGGGCGATCAGGGCACGCCAGTCGGTCTCCACCGCCGCCCAGCCGTGCCGGCCGGCCGCCGCCCGGGCCGCGGCCTCGTCGCGGCCGCAGATCATCGCCTGGACGGGCCGCAGGGGCAGGTCGAAGACCCGGCCCGCGGTGCGCCAGCCCTGCGAGTGGGCGGCGCCCATGAAGGCGTAGCCGACCATGCCGACGCGCAGCGGCGGTTTGTCCTCCGCCGGGTCCCCGGCCGGGGCCGCCGGCTCCGTCGACTGCTGCGGCTCTTCCATGCGCTCGTCCTCCTCGTCGTCGTGGCGCGGTGGGGGTGCGGGCGAGGGCCCGAGGGCCCCGGGCTCACCGGAAGCCGGTGGGCATGTACTGGTCGACGTTGTCCTTGTCCACGACGGCCGAGTAGAGCGTGATCGACGCGGGGATCTCGTACTCGGCGAGGCCGCCGACGCCCTTGCCCTGCCCGAGGGCGCGGGCGAGGTCGATCGCGGAGGCGGCCATGGTGGGCGGGTAGAGGACGGTGGCCTTCAGTACGCCGTCGTCCTGCTTGATGGCCTGGAAGGCGGAGAGCGCGCCGGCCCCGCCGACCATCAGGAAGCCGTCCCGGCCGGCCTGCTCGATGGCGCGCAGCGCGCCCACGCCCTGGTCGTCGTCGTGGTTCCACAGGGCGTCGAACTCGGGCTGGGCCTGCAGGAGCTGGGCCATCTTGGCCTGTCCGGACTCGACGGTGAAGTCGGCCGCCTGCCGGGCCACCTTCTTGATGCCCGGGTAGTTCTTCAGGGCGTCGTCGAAGCCCTGGGTGCGCTGCCTGGTCAGCTCCAGGTTGTCCAGGCCGGCCAGCTCGATCACCCGGGCGTCCGGCTTGTCCTTGAGCTTCTCGCCGATGTAGCTGCCGGCGCTCAGGCCCATGCCGTAGTTGTCGCCGCCGATCCAGCAGCGGTACGCCTGGGCGGAGTCGAAGACGCGGTCGAGGTTGACGACGGGGATGCCGGCGCGCATCGCCTTCAGCCCGACCTGGGTGAGTGCCTTGCCGTCGGCGGGCAGCACGACCAGGACGTCGACCTTCTTGTTGATGAGGGTCTCGATCTGGCCGATCTGCTGGGCGGTGTCGTTGGAGCCCTCGGTGATCTCCAGGGTGACGTCGGAGTACTTCCTCGCCCGGCTCTTGGCGTTGTCGTTGATGGCGTTGAGCCAGCCGTGGTCGGCCTGCGGGCCGGCGAAGCCGATGGTGACGTGCTTGCCGGGCCTGTCGTCGGCGGCCGGACGGGTGTCGGCGGCGGCGCCCTCGTCCTTGGTGTCGTTGCTGGTGCAGGCCGTCAGGAAGGCACCGGCGGAGACGGCCGCGGTCCCGAAGAGGAGTCCTCTGCGGCTGGTGACGCCGTTCGTGACGGGGCTGGTGTGCTCTGGCATGGCGGTGGACCCTTCCTCAGCTCGTTCTCGCGGTGCGGCGCTGGACCAGGACGGCGGCGACGATGATCGCGCCCTTGGCGATCTGCTGGACGTCGCTCTGGAGGTTGTTCAGGGCGAAGATGTTGGTGATCGTGGTGAAGATCAGGACGCCGAGCACGGAGCCGGTGATGGTGCCGCGGCCGCCGCTGAGCAGGGTGCCGCCGATGATCGCGGCGGCGATGGCGTCGAGTTCGTAGAGGTTGCCGTTGGTGTTCTGGCCGGAGCCGGAGAGCACGATCAGCAGGAAGGCCGCGATGCCGCAGCACAGGCCGGACAGCAGGTACAGGTAGAGGCGCTGGCGGCGGACGTCGATGCCGGCGAGCCGGGCGGCCTCGGCGTTGCCGCCGACGGCGACGGTGCGGCGGCCGAAGGTGGTGCGGTTCAGCAGCAGCCATCCGGCGATCGTCACCAGCGCGAAGACCAGCACGAGCGGCGGGACGCCCAGGACGTAGGAGCCGCGTTCGCCGAGCCGGAGGACGCTGTCGACGCTGACGATCTGGGTGCGGCCGTCGGTGATCTGCAGGGCGAGGCCGCGCGCCGAGGCGAGCATGGCCAGGGTGGCGATGAACGGGACCATGCCGCCGTAGGCGATCAGCAGCCCGTTGACCAGTCCGCAGCCCAGACCGACGACCAGCGCGGTGAAGAGGATGCCGGTGAAGCCGTACTCCTGGGTGGCGACGGTGGTGGCCCACACGGAGGCGAGGGCGACGATCGCGCCGACCGAGAGGTCGATGCCGCCGGCGGTGATGACGAAGGTCATGCCGACGGTGACGACGCCGATCACCGAGGCCTGGGTGAGGACGAGTTGCAGGTTGCGGGTGTCCAGGAACTCGTCGGGTCTGGTGACGCCGCCGATGACCACGAGGGCGGCGAGCACGCCGAGCAGGGACAGGGTGCGGACGTCGGCGCGGGCCGGCAGGCCGTGCCAGGCGGGGAGCCGGCCGGCCGAGGGCGGCGTGCCGGTGGTGTCCCGGGGCGGGGAGACGGGCTGCGTCATGACGCCGGGCTTCCTTCCATGACGAGGTCGAGGACTCGGTGTTCGTCGAGTTCCTGGGCGGGTGCCGTGTGCACGACCCGGCCCTCGCGGAGCACCAGGACGCGGTCGGCGAGGCCGAGGACCTCGGGCACCTCGCTGGAGACGAGGAGTACGGCGAGGCCTTCGTCGGCCAGGCGGCGTACGACGGCGTACAGTTCGGCGCGGGCGCCCACGTCGACGCCGCGGGTGGGTTCGTCCAGCAGCAGCACCCGGCAGCCGCGCAGCAGCCAGCGGGCGAGGACCGCCTTCTGCTGGTTGCCGCCGGAGAGGGTGCGCACGGGCACGTCGGGGTTGCCGGGCCGCAGCGACAGTTCGCGGGTGGCGGAGTGCGCGGCGGCGCGTTCGGCTCTGCGGTCGACCCAGCCGGCCCGGGAGAAGCGGGAGAGGGTGGAGACGGACACGTTGCGGGTGACGGACTCCAGCATCAGCAGGGCCTGTGCCTTGCGTTCCTCGGGGGCGAGCCCGAGTCCGGCCCGCACGGCGGCGCGCACACTGCCGGTCCGCAACGGCTCGCCGTCGACCAGGACCCGGCCCGCGCTGGGCCGCCGCGCCCCGTAGACCGTTTCCAGGATCTCGGAGCGCCCGGAGCCGACCAGTCCGGCGAGGCCGACGATCTCACCGGGCCGTACGTCGAGGTCGAACGGCGCGAACTCGCCGTCCCGGGCCAGCCCGCGGATCCGCAGCACGGGTTCGGCGGCGAGTGGCGCCGCCGGCTGGGCGGGGAACACGTACTCGACGTCGCGTCCGGTCATCAGGGCGACGACGTCCCTGGTGGGGGTGGTCCTGGCGGACAGTCCCCGGGCGACCGCCCGGCCGTCCTTGAGTACGGTCACCCGGTCGCCGATGCGGCGGATCTCCTCCAGCCGGTGCGAGATGTAGACGACCGCGACGCCCTCGGCGGTGAGGTTCCCGACGATCCGGAAGAGGTTGTCGACCTCGTCCGGGTCGAGCGCGGCGGACGGCTCGTCCATCACGATGAGGCGCACGTCGTGGGAGAGCGCCCGGGCCATGGAGACGATCTGCTGCTGGGCCGCCGACAGGTTCCCGACCAGGCGGCCCGAATCGATCTCGGGGTGCCCGAGCCGTTTCAGCAGCAGGCCCGTCGAGGTACGGGCCGCCCTCCCGCGTACGACGAAGCCGGCGGCCGTGGGCTCGTGGCCGAGGTGGACGTTCTCGGCCACCGACATGTGCTCGACCAGGTCGAGTTCCTGGTAGATGGTGGCGATGCCGAGGCGCGTGGCGGCGATCGGCGAGCGCAGGGTGACGGGTTCGCCGCGCCAGTGGATGGTGCCGCCGTCCGGCTGGTGGGCGCCGGCCAGCACCTTGATGAGGGTGGACTTCCCGGCGCCGTTCTGGCCGAGGAGGCAGTGCACTTCTCCCGCCTGGACGTCGAGGTCGACGCCGTCGAGGGCCCGGACGCCGGGGAACGACTTGGTGATGCCGGTCATGCTGAGCAGCGGTGCTTCTGGTGCCATCGGATTCCCCTCGGCGGACGTGCGGGCCGGGTGTCAGGGCGTGCCGCGCCTGCTGCCGGGCGCGGTGCCGGGCAGGCGTCGTTCGGGCAGGGCTGAGCGCTGTCGGTGCGAGTGCGGGTGGAGACGGCAGGGCGGAGCGGGCCGGTGGCAGGGCCGGCCGGTGTGGCTGCCGGGGGGTGACGCGGTGGGGGTGCTCGGGGCGGGACGGGGCTCGGGGGTGCGGGCGGGTGGCGCTGTCTGCACGAGTCAGTGCGGGCCGTGCGTGCTGCCCGGACGAGTGGGCGGTCGCTCGTTACGCGGGTGAGAACAGGTGGTCGCTGATCAGCCGGGCCGCGCCGGTCACACCGGCGGTGGGTCCCAGTTCGCCCAGGACGATGGGCAGGTTGCCGGTCGCCAGGGGCAGCGACTGGCGGTAGACCTGGGTGCGGATCGCGGCGAGCAGGGTGTGGCCGAGGCCGGTCACCCCGCCGCCGATCACCACCAGGCCGGGGTTGAAGAAGGAGACGAGGCCGGCGATGACCTGGCCGACGCGGGTCCCTCCCTCGCGGATCAGGTCGAGCGCGGTGGCGTCGCCCGCCGCGGCCGCGGCGGCCACGTCGACGGCGGACAGGGTGCCGTTCGCCGCCAGCCGGGCCGCGAGTTCCGCGGACAGGCCCTGACCGGCCGCCTGTACCGCGTCCCGGGCCAGCGCGGCGCCGCTGAAATGGGCCTCCAGGCAGCCCCGGTTGCCGCAGGCGCAGGGACGGCCGTCGGGCACGGCCTGGATGTGGCCGATGTCGCCCGCGCTGCCGGTGGTACCGCGGTGCACATGACCTCCGACGACGATGCCGCAGCCGATGCCGGTACCGATCTTGACGCAGAGGAAGTCCGCGACGGTGCGGGCGACCCCGGCATGCTGCTCGCCCATGGCCATGAGGTTGACGTCGTTGTCGACCATGACCGGGCAGCCGAGTTCCTGGCTGAGTGCCTCCCGCACCGGGAAGCCGTCCCAGCCCGGCATGATCGGCGGGGCGACCGGGACGCCCTCGGGGAACCGGACCGGTCCGGGGACGCCGATGCCGGCGCCGTCGAAGCCCTCGGCGAGCCCGGTGGCCTTCAACTTTCCGGCCATGTGCAGGACTTGCTCGAAGACGGCGACGGGGCCTTCGCGGACGTCCATCGGCTGGTTGAGGTGTCCGAGGATCTCCAGTTCGGCGTTGGTGACGGCGACGTCGACCGAGGTCGCGCCGATGTCGACGCCGAGGAACCTGAGGCCCGGGTCGAGCCGGACGTTGTGGGAGCGGCGGCCGCCGCGCGAGGCGGCGAGTCCGTCGGCCACCACCAGGCCGGTCTCCAGCAGCCGGTCCACCTCCACCGCCAGCTTGGACCGGGACAGGTCGACCTGGTCGCCGAGGTGGGCGCGGGAGTTGGGGCCGCCGTCACGCAGCAGCTTCAGCAGGCGGGCCTGGTGCGCGTTCGCCGGTCGTGCCGTCATGCGTCTCACGTGCCCCTCCCCGCCAGTTTTCGGCCGCCAGTGGCTGGCTTTCACAGGGAAAGTAGCAGCGGCTGCCGAGGCTGGGAAGAAGTCGCGCACGGATTCCCGCAGACTTTTTCCTCTCTCAGGACAAAGGGGTTCGGTCCGGGTCACGGATGCCTGGTCGGACTGTCGGGCCGGTGTACGGCCTCGCGCACGGGACACTGGGGGAAAGCGGCCGGCGAGCGGGTGCAGGAGGGAGGCGAGCGTGGTGATCGCCGTCAACCCGACGGACAGCGCCTCGCTGCTTGCCGCCTTCGGGGCGCTGGGCGTTCTGGCGGTGATCTTCGCCGAGTCGGGCCTGCTCGTCGTCGGGTTCTTCCTGCCCGGTGACACGCTGCTGTTCCCCGCCGGGGTGCTGTGCGCGGCGGGCGACGGGCAGGGGCCGCGGCTGGAGCTGTGGCAGGTCATGCTGTGCGCGGCCGTCGGCTCCGTGGTGGGCGGCCAGGTGGGCTATCTGCTCGGGCGGCACGGCGGGCGGCCCCTGCTGGAGCGCTCGTCGAGCCGACGGGTCAAGGAAAGCACGGCACGGGCGGAGCAGCTCCTGGCCCGGTACGGGTACGGCAAGGCACTGGTGATCGGCCGCTTCGTCCCGATGCTGCGCACCGTCCTGCATCCGGCGGCCGGCGCGCTGGGGGTGCCGGTGCGGGCGTTCACGTTCTGGCAGACGGTGGGCGGACTGCTCTGGTCCCAGAGCCTGGTGCTCGCCGGTTACCTCCTGGGTTCGTCGGTCTCCCACGTGGACGACTACCTGCTGCCGCTGGTCGCCGTCATCGTGGCACTGTCGCTGCTGCCGCTGCTGGCGGAGGCCCGCCGGACGCGTCGCCTCCGGCGGGACGAGGAGCGCCGGCGGGACGGCTGATCCGCCGGCCCGAGGCCCCGGCCGGCCGGGGCCGCCTGCGGGGGCCACGATCGCCCGCCGGGGGTCGCCGCGTCCCCCGGCGACGCGGCGACCGTGGCCGGTGGCTCAGCGCCCGCCGTCGAAGGCGCCGCCGGGTGCGACCGCGCGGCCGGTCCGCGGGGAGATCATCCCCGCGCACAGACCGCGGGAGGCCAGCACCTGTGCGATGCGCGGGATGGCGGCGAGCGTGTTGGCCGGCCACTCGTGCATGAGGATGACCTGGCCGTTGGCCAGCCGAGCGACCGCCTGGACGATCGCGTCGGTGCTCGCGCCGTTCCAGTCCTGCGAGTCGACGTCCCAGACGACCTGCCGCAGGCCGTACTTGGCCTCGACCGCCTGCAGCGTGCCGTTGGTCTCGCCGTACGGCGGGCGGAACAGCCGCGGAGTGCCGCCACCGGCGGCCGCTATCGCCTGCTGGGTACGGGAGACCTCCGAGTCCATCTGCGCCTGGCCGAGCTGGGTCAGGTGCGGATGGGTGTAGCTGTGGTTGCCGATCCACATGCCGGCGTCGGCCTCGGCCCGCACCTGGGCCGGGTAGGCGGCGGCGTACTGGCCCTCGTTGAACATGGTGGCCCTGAGCCCGTTCTGCCGCAGGGCGCCCAGCAGGGCGGGGGTGTGGGCGTTGGACGGGCCGTCGTCGAAGGTGAGTCCGACGTATCCGGCGCAGCCGGCGGCGCGCGGTGTGGTGGCGCCGGCGGCGGTGACGGTGCTCGCCACGGCCGTCACGGCGACGGCCAGTGCCGTGACGGGGGCCCGCAAGGGCAGGCGCGGGCTGTTGCGCATGGGGGTTCGCTCCTCCTCGACTCCGTTGCTCCGGTGATCACTTCAGCTCGCACCGCACGTCACCGTGGGCCAGGTCCAGGTGCCGTTGGTCTGCAGGGTCACGCCCCTGTTGTCGCCGTTGCCGTTGGGTTTCGCGACCAGGGTCTGCGCGTCCGGGTAGGCGGCGCCGACGTTCCAGGTGGAGAGGACCTTCTCCGGGGACGGGACCTTCATCGTGACGGTCCAGTCGGCGGCCCCGCTCACCGAGACGTTCAGGTTGTAGCGGTCGCTCCACTGCTGCCCCGCGGACAGGGTCGCCGTGCAGCCGCCGCTGCCGCCACCGCCACCGGTTCCGCCACCGCCGGTGGAACCGGAGTCGGACACCGTGATGCTGGAGTTCCCGCTGCTCCGGTAGCCCTCGGTGGCGAGGATCTGGTAGTTGAAGGTGCCCAGGTTCATGCCGTCGCGCGCCCAGGCGTCGAAGTGGTTGCCGGCGGTGATGGTCCCGCCGGTCCGCTTGGACTGCCGCACGCTCCAGTACTGGTTGAAGGTCCTGGTGCCCTCGATGGAGGGGGCGTTGACCCGGGTGGTCTCGTAGATGTCGTACGTACCGCCGTCGCTGGTGACGGTGCCCTTGTAGGTTCCCGTGGGCCGGTACGTTCCCCAGTTGTCGACGACGTAGTACTCAACGAGCGGGTTGGTGGTCCACCCGTACAGGGCGAGGTAGGCGTTGCCCGAGGGGTTGAAGCTGCCCGAGTAGGTCACGTTCCGGCGGGCCCCGGTGCTCCAGCCCTTGCCGGCGACGAAGTTCCCGCTGTTGCTCCACGAGGTGCCGTAGGCCCCGCCCGAGCCCAGGTTCATGGAGACCGAGCCGCCGCCGTCGGTCCAGAAGGAGTAGTAGTACCCGTTGTCGGTGCCGGTCCGACTGGACGTGATCACGGTGTCCGCGTGCGCGGTGCCGGGCAGGAGCAGTGCCGCCATGACCACCAGAACCATGGCGCAGGCGCTTCTGACGAGCGGGATGAGGCGATCGCCCGCGCGGCCGTTCAGATAAGTCGCGTGCATGTCAATGCAGCCTCCTCATGACTCCCGCCGACGTCCACGAGTGTTGGATCGACCGCACCCAGTGTCAACTGTTTCGATAGATATTTCGAAACATTCGCACTCAGGCCTCTCGGAGAGGTGGCCAGTAAACAGCAGTTCAGGCGACTGTTTTTAGACATCGGCCGAAACGGAACTCCTTGTCGCGGCCTTTATTGATCGACTCTCCGGCAATGCGAGTCGAAAGTTTCGACGCACCCGAAGCATTCCGCTGTCGCCTGACCGGCCCAACGTGGCTCCGCCGGAGGGGCGAGGTCCGGTGAGGGGTGTTTCCGTGGTGGAAGAGATGGGCCGGTGCACCTGTGACGAGGAGGCGGTATGCCGGAGTCGGGCGGCGTTGGCGGCGTGGCGGGTGTCGCCCTGGTGGGCGGCGACACGCCTGACGGCGGTTCCGGCGACGCCTTCGCGCGAGTGAGCGGCGTCGCCGACGCCGTCCTCTACGAGGGCTACCTGCTGTACCCCTACCGCCGGTCCTCGGCCAAGAACCGTGTCCGGTGGCAGTTCGGGGTGCTGCTCCCCCGTGACTGGGTGGAGGCGGACGGCCCCGTCGTCCCGGGCGTCTCCGGCTCCGCCGACTCCTGGTACCAGCGCACCGAGTGCCTGGTGCGCGTACGGCGCCCCGACGCGGTCGTACGGGTGCGCGTGCGGTACCTGCAGATGCAGCACAAGCAGGTGCGGGCCGCCGGTGCGGACGGCTGGGACCGCGCGGTCGAGTCGCTGCGGACGGACGACGGGCGCGACCATCTCACCTTCGACGAGGCGGTGCCGCATGAGATCGATCTCGCGTGGCCGCTGGCGGACCTGCTGCGCGGCGAGTGCGGTGCCGCGGCCGGGGCGCCGGCCGGTGAGGAGAGCGAGCCGCTGCCCGGCGGAGCCGGGCGGGTGGTGCGGCGGCGCGAGGAGGTCCGGGCCCGCACCACGGTGCTGGCCGAGCGGCTCACCGAGGACGTGTACCGGCTGCGCGTGCGCACCGAGAACACCGGACGGGCGCCGGACGTCCGCGCCGTGCGCGGCGAGGCGATGCGGCACGCGCTGCTCGCCGCGCACACCCTGATCGGCGGCGAGGACCTGGAGTTCGTGTCGCTCGTCGACCCGCCGGCCTCTCTGGCGGAGCAGGCGCGCGGCTGTGTCAACGCGTTCACGTACCCGGTCCTGGGCGGCGAGCCCGAGGAAACGGGCCCCACCGGGCCGGTCGTGCTGTCCTGCCCGATCATCCTCCCGGACCGGCCGCAGGTGGCGCCGGAGAGCCCGGGCGATCTGCACGACGCGGCGGAGATCGACGAGATCCTGACGCTGCGCACGATGCTGCTCACCGACGAGGAGAAGGCCGAGGCCCGCGCCACCGACCCGCGCGCCGCCCGGATCCTGGACCGCGTCGACAGCATGCCCCCCGAGATCTTCGCCCGGCTGCACGGCGCCATCCGCTCGCTCACGCCGGCGCGGCCCGCACCGCCCGCACCGCCCGCCGCCCCCGCCGCCCGGCCCACCTGGTGGCAGGAGGGCGCCGACGACGGGCTGTCCCCGGCCACCGACACGGTCGTGGTCGACGGTGTCGACGTGGGTGGCGGCAGCCCGGTGCGGCTGCGGCCGCGCGGCCGGGGCGCCGACGCCCAGGACATGTTCCTGGCCGGCCGGACCGCGCGGGTGGCGGCGGTCTTCCACGACGTGGACGGCAGCACGCACCTCGCGGTGACCGTGGACGACGATCCCGCGGCCGAACTCCACGGATGGTACGGCCGTTTCCACTACTTCCGGCCCGACGAGGTCGAACCACTCGCCTCCGCGGACCCGGTTGCCCCACCCGGCCGCGGTTCCCGCGGCTCCGACGCCCGGCCGGCAGGCCGGAGGAGGGACGGCTCGATGGACGGCGCGACGGACGCCTCCGAGACGCCGGCGCAGACCGCCGGCCGACTCCCCGACCGACTGCAGCAAAGGCCGACCACATGAGCAGCCAGAGCGGTACCACCCAAGCAAGCCGCGAGCCCGGCGGGGCCGGACCGAGCCAGGGGATCGACGAGATCCACATCCTCTGGATCTCGGAGGGAATGAGCTGCGACGGCGACACCGTCTCCCTGACGGCCGCCGACCAGCCCTCGATCGAGGACGTCGTCCTCGGCCTGATCCCGGGCCTGCCCAAGGTCAACCTGGTCAACAAGGTGCTCTCGCCCAGCCTGGGCGGTGAGGACTTCCTGGCGCCCTACCGGGCGGCGGCCCGGGGCGAGCTGGCCCCGTTCATCCTGGTGATCGAGGGCTCCATCCCGAACCAGAACATCATCGACGGCGACGGCTACTGGACGTCCTTCGGCAACGACCCGGAGACCGGGGAACCGCAGACCCTGAACTGGTGGATCGACCAACTGGCGCCCAAAGCCTGGGCGGTGGTGGCCGCCGGCACCTGCGCGACCTACGGCGGCATCCACGCCATGGCCGGCAACCCGACCGGCTGCATGGGCCTCGCGGACTACCTGGGCTGGGAGTTCAAGTCCCAGGCCGGTCTGCCGGTGGTCAACGTGCCCGGCTGTCCCATCCAGCCGGAGAACTTCATGGAGACCCTGATCTGGGTGCTCCAGCACGCGGCCGGTTCCGCTCCCCCGCCCCCGCTGGACCACATGCTGCGTCCGCAGTGGCTGTTCGGCAAGACCGTGCACGAGGGCTGCGACCGGGGCTCGTACTACGAGCAGGCCGACTTCGGGCTCGACTACAACTCCCCCAAGTGCCTGGTCAAGACGGGCTGCTGGGGGCCGGTGGTCAACTGCAACGTGCCCAAGCGCGGCTGGATGGCGGGGATCGGCGGCTGCCCCAACGTCGGCGGAATCTGCATCGGGTGCACGATGCCCGGGTTCCCCGACGCCTTCATGCCGTTCATGGACGAGCCGCCCGGCGGCACCCTGTCGTCCATGGTCATCAAGCCCTACGGGGCGGTCATCCGCCGGCTGCGCGGCCTGACCAACGACATGGTGAACCACGAGCCCAGGTGGCGCCACAACAAGCGGAAGCTGACCAGCGGCTACGACCCGCGCTACCGCCCGTGACCGCTTCCCCGCCGCAACCCCCCACCGAACCGCCGATCCCGAACAGCGAGGGGCAGTACCGCAGATGACCACCACCGAGTCCCGTCAGACACAGCGCAAACCCGCCCAGATCGTGGACATGTCCTGGGATCCGATCACCCGGATCATCGGCAACCTGGGCATCTACACGAAGATCGACTTCGCGAACCAGGAAGTCGTGGAATGCCACAGCACCTCGTCGCTGTTCCGCGGCTACTCGGTGTTCATGAAGGGCAAGGACCCGCGTGACGCGGGCTTCATCACCTCGCGCATCTGCGGCATCTGCGGCGACAACCACACCACCTGCTCCAACTACGCCCAGCAGATGGCGTACGGAGTGAAGCCGCCGAAGCTGGCCGAGCACATCACCAACCTCGGCGAGGCCGCCGAGTACATGTTCGACCACACGATCTTCCAGGACAACCTGGTCTTCGTGGACTTCTGCGAGGCGATGGTCAAGGCCACCAACCCGGGGGTGCTGGCCCGCGCCCAGCGGACCGACGCGCCTCGCGGGGACATCCACGGCTACCGCACCATCGCCGACATCATGAAGGCCTTCAACCCCTTCGAGGGCGAGGTCTACAAGGAGGCGCTGAAGGTCAGCCGGGTCACCCGGGAGATGTTCTGCCTGATGGAGGGGCGCCATGTGCACCCCTCCACGCTGTACCCGGGCGGCGTCGGCACGATGCCGCAGCCGAACACCTTCACCGACTACCTCAGCCGGCTGATGCACGTCATCGACTTCGTGAAGAAGGCGGTGGCGATGAACGACGACGTCTTCGACTTCTTCTACGAGGCGCTGCCCGGCTACGAGGAGGTCGGCAAGCGCCGCATCATGCTCGGCTGCTGGGGCGCCTGGCAGAACCCGGACGTCGTCGACTACCGGTACGAGAACATGGACCGGTGGGGCAAGGCGATGTACGTCACCCCCGGCATCGTCGTGGACGGCAAGCTCGTCACCAACAACCTGGTCGACATCAACCTCGGGCTGCGCATCATGCTGGGCAGCTCCTTCTACGAGGACTGGGTCAACGAGCAGCCGTTCGTCACCCACGACCCGCTCGGCAACCCCGTGGACATGCGCCACCCGTGGAACCAGACCACCGTTCCCGTGCCGCAGAAGCGCGACTTCGACGGCAACTACAGCTGGGTGATGAGCCCGCGCTGGTACCACCGGGACAGCGGCGAGCACCTCGCCCTGGACACCGGCGGCGGTCCCCTGGCGCGCCTGTGGTCGACCGCGCTGAGCGGCCTGGTCGACACGCCCTACGTCAAGGCCACCGGCAGCAGCGTGCGGATCTCGCTGCCCAAGGGCGAGTCGCTGCCGGAGACCACGCTGGAGTGGCACATCCCGAAGTGGAGCAACACCATCGAACGGGACCGCGCCCGGCCGTACTTCGTGGCCTACGCCGCCGCCATGGCCCTGCAGTTCCTGGAGGAGGCCATGGGCATGCTGCGCAGCGGCGACACCAAGGTCTTCGAGAACTTCGAGGTGCCGGACGACGCGATCGGCTGCGGCTTCCACGAGGCGGTGCGCGGTGTCCTCTCGCACCACCTGGTGATCCGCGACAAGAAGATCGCCAACTACCACCCCTACCCGCCCACCCCGTGGAACGCCAGCCCGCGCGACATCTACGGCACCCCCGGGCCCTACGAGGACGCCGTGCAGGGCCAGCCCATCTTCGAGGAGAACGGGCCGGACGACTTCAAGGGCGTCGACATCATGCGCACCGTGCGCAGCTTCGACCCCTGTCTGCCGTGCGGCGTCCACATGTACATGGGCAAGGGCAAGACCCTGACCACCGTGCACTCCCCGACGTACGGCGCCAACCATGGCTGAGGCCGCCGTCCGGCTCCCGGACCCCGCGGTGGAGGCGCGGCTCGCCCGGCTCGACGAGGTGCTGGCGGGACTGGAGTCCGCGCCGGGCCCGGCCGCCCGGGAGGCGCTGGAGTCGGTGCTGCTGCTGACCGAGGTGTACGGCGAGGCGCTGGCCCGGATCGTCGACGTGGCGGACGAGCGGCTGAGCGAACGGCTGGCCGAGGACGAACTGCTGGGCCACCTGCTGGTGCTGCACTCCGTGCACCCCGAGCCGGTCGAGCGCCGGGCCGCCCGCGCGGTCGAGAAGCTGCGCCCCGCCGTGCGCGAGCGCGGCGGCGACGTCGAGTGGGCCGGCGTCGAGGGTCAGGTGGCCCGGGTGCGGGTGAGCGGCGGCGGATGCGGCTCCGGGTGCGGCGGCGGGTCCGCCGACGTCACCGAGGTGGTCCGCGCGGCGGTGCTGGCCGCCGCTCCGGAGCTGACGGCGGTGGAGCCGGTCGCCGAGGAGCGGCGGGCCGCCCCCGCGTTCGTACCGCTCGATTCCATCAGACGCCGGGCCGCCGCACAGGAGGCCCGGTGACCGCCGAGGGAGCGCTGGCCCGGGTCATCCGCTCGGCCGCCAACCGGGCGGCGGCCGGGGAGCCCGAGGTGTGCGAGCTGTGCGCCGCCCCGGTGGCCGAGACGCACCCGCACCTGTACGACACGGCCGACGCGGACGTGCGGTGCGTGTGCGGACCCTGCTCGGTGCTGTTCGCCGGGGACGGGGCGGGCGAGGGCCGCTACCGGCTGGTGCCGCGGCGCCGTCTGCGGCTGCCGCCGGTCGACACGGCGGTGCTGGGCGTGCCGGTGGGCCTGGTGTTCTTCGTGCCGCGCTCCGACGGCACGGTCACCGCGCAGGGCCCCAGCCCGGCCGGGGCCATGCGGTGGGAGGTGGACGCGGCGGCCTGGCGGCGGCTGGCCGGCACCTGTGCGCCGCTCGCCTCGATGGAACCCGACGTGGAGGCGCTGCTGCTGAACACGGCGCGCGGTTCCGAGCAACACTGGATCGTGCCGGTCGACGACTGCTTCCGGATGGTCGCCCTGGTCCGCCGCGAGTGGCGGGCCTGTCCGGTGGCGGCCGGGTCTGGCCGGCCGTGGAACGGTTCTTCGCGGAGCTCACCGAGCGGCGCTGAGGACCTGGAAGGAGAGACACGATGGGCAGCATCCGAGTGGGCCGCGCCCAGGCGAAGCCCGACACACCCAGCCATGTGCCCGGTCTGCACCAGGGCAACAGCGGCCCGTGCGACCGACAGACCGGATTCCACGAGGACGGCACCTCCGACGCCCGCCGCTCCACCGGGATCCACTGGAAGCGGCATGACGCCCTGATCGACGCCATGCCGAACATCTCCCCGGGATGAGAGGGCGGAACGTGACGAAGCGCTGTGGAACGGCAAGGAAGACGAGGTCGGTGACGACCGGACGGCAGGTGCTGCTCGCGCAGGCCGCCCTGGTGGGCGGCGTGGTGACGGCCCTGTTCCTGAAGGAGCTGCCCGGTCTGCTGCGGGAGGTGCGGATCTACCGGATGACCGGCGGGCTCCGCGCGCACCGCCGGTACCCCTGAGTCCGCCGCATGCACGAGCTGTCGATCGCGACCGCGATCGTGGAGCAGGCGGAGGAGATCGCCCGGGCGGACGGCGCCGACGATGTGTCGGCGGTGACCGTCCGGGTCGGGGAGCTGGCGGGTGTGGTGCCGGACGCGCTGCGGTTCGCCTTCGAGGTGGCCCGCGACGGTACGGCACTGGCCGGGGCCCGGCTCGTCGTCGAGCAGGTGGCGGCACTGGCCTGGTGCGGCGGGTGCGCCGAGGAGTTCGCGGTGGGCATGCCGCCGTTCTTCTGGTGTCCCCGCTGCGACCGTCCCTCGCAGGAGCTGCGCAGCGGACGGGAGCTGGAGATCACGGAGGTCGAAGCGGTGCCGGCCCCGCGCTGAGCGCGGGCCGTTCCCGTTCCGGGGCCGCTTCAGCAGATGCGGGGCAGTTGCTCGCCCAGCGGCAGGTCGAGCACCCGGGTGCCGCCGAGCCCGGTCGCCACGACGACCATGCCGGGGTGCTCCTCGACGCAACTGCCGATGACGGTCGCCCCGGTACCGTGCGGATGGGCGCGCATCGCCTCCAGGACGGCGTCGGCCCGGTCCCGGGCACGAAGGCGACGAGCCGTCCCTCGTTGGCGACGTAGAGCGGGTCGAGGCCGAGGAACCCGCAGGCGTTCGCGACCTCGTCGGGCACGGGGAGGGCGCGTTCCTGGAGCCGTACGCCGGTGCCGGAGGCGCGGGCGATCTCGTTGAGCGAGGCGCCGAGGCCGCCCGGGTGGGGTCGCGCAGGACGTGGACGTCCTTGGTGACCTCCAGCATGGCGGCCACCAGACCGGCCAGCGGTGCGGTGTCGGAGGCGATCTCCACGCCGAACTCCAGGCCCTCACGCACGCTCATGATCGCCACGCCGTGCAGCCCGATCGGCCCGCTGACGATCACGGCGTCGCCGGGCCGGGCGCGCTGCGGGCGGATGTCGACGCCGTCGGGGACGAGGCCGACGCCGGCGGTGGTGACGTAGACGCCGTCACCGTGTCCGGACTCCACCACCTTGGTGTCGCCGGTGGCGACGGTGACCCCGGCCGCCTCGGCCGCCGAGCCGATGGCACGGGCGATCCGCCCGACGACGGCCAGTTCCACGCCCTCCTCCAGGACGAAGGCCGTGGAGAGGTAGGCCGGCCGGGCGCCGCTCATCGCCAGGTCGTTGACGGTGCCGTTGACGGCGAGATCGCCCAGGCAGCCGCCGGGGAAGAACAGCGGCCGTACGACGTAGGAGTCGGTGGAGAAGGCCAGCCGGGCGCCGCCCAGGTCGAACACGGCGGAGTCGGCCATCGTGGCGAGCGTGGGGTTGCCGTAGGCGGGGGCGAAGACCTGGTCGATCAGCTCGGCGGACAGCGCGCCGCCTCCGCCGTGGCCCATGACCACGACCGGCTGGTCGCGCAGGGGGCGGGACAGGTCCAGTTCGCGGGGTCGACGGGCGCTTCGGCGGCGTCGGCGGGCGCCTGCGTGGCGCCGGGGCCGCTTCGGTGGCGAGGTCAGCCAACGGGGTTCATCTCCTCCTGCGGAATGCGGGATCCCCGGGGTGCCGGGCCGCCGCTCATCCGGCGGTACAGGTAGTAGGCCGCGCAGGCGCCCTCGTTGGAGACCATGGTGGCGCCGAGCGGGGTGCGCGGGGTGCAGGCCTTGCCGAACGCCTCGCACTCGGTCGGCTTGATCAGGCCCTGCAGGACCTCGCCGGCGCGGCACACCGCGGGTTCCTCGGTGCGGATGTCCGTGACGTCGAAGAGGTGCTCGGCGTCGTGGTCGCGGAAGGCCTCGCCGAGCCGCCAGCCGCTGGCCGGGATGAGGCCGATGCCGCGCCAGTTGCGGTCGGCGACCTCGAACACGTCCTCGATCATCCGCTGCGCCACCGGGTTGCCCTCGTCGCGCACGGCGCGGGCGTAGGCGTTGTCGACGCGGTGCTCGCCGCGTTCGAGCTGGTGGACGGCGCGGCGGATGCCCTCGAGGATGTCGAGCGGTTCGAACCCGGTGACGACGATCGGCACCCGGTGCTTCTCGGCCAGTTCCGGGTACTCGGCGGTGCCCATCACGCTGCACACGTGCCCGGCGGCGAGGAAGCCCTGCACCCGGCAGGCGGGGCGGTCATGATGGCCTCGATCGCCGGGGGACCCGGACGTGGGAGACCAGCAGGCTGAAGTTGGTCAGGCCCAGCCTGCGGGCCTGGTGGACGGCCATGGCGTTGGCGGGGGCGGTGGTCTCGAAGCCGATCGCGAAGAACACGACCTGCCGGCCGGGGTTCTTGCGGGCGAGCTCCAGGGCGTCGAGCGGCGAGTACACCACCCGTACGTCACCGCCCTCGCTCTTGACCCGGAACAGGTCGCGGTCGGTGCCGGGCACCCGCAGCATGTCGCCGAAGGAGCAGAAGATGACGCCGGGGCGCGCGGCGATCGCCAGCGCCTTGTCGATGACGTCGAGCGGCGTGACGCAGACGGGGCAGCCCGGCCCGTGGATCAACTCCACCTGTTCCGGCAGGAGCTGGTCGATGCCGTGCCGGATGATGGAGTGCGTCTGGCCGCCGCAGACCTCCATCAGGGCCCACGGCCGGGTGGCCGTGGCGCGGATCTCGTCCAGCAACCGGCGGGCCAGGCCGGGGTCGTTGAACTCGTCGATGTACTTCACTGGACCTCACTCCCGCTCCCCTGCCGGGCCGCCTGTTCCCAGGCGTCGCCGAACTCCTCCTCCAGCAGGCCCAGTTGCTCGAAGAGCTCCAGGGAGGCCCGGGCCGACTCCTCGTCCAGGCGCTGCAGCGCGAAGCCGACGTGGACGATGACGTACTCCCCCACCCGCACGTCGGGCAGGTACTCCAGGCACGCCTGTTTCTGCACTCCGCCGAAGTCGACCAGCCCGGTGAGCGGGTCGGCGTGATGGTCGATGGACACGACCTTGCCGGGCACTGCCAGACACATGGGTCACTCCGTCTCGTGGTGGTTTGCCGTTCCCGCGACCATGAGCTGGCCGAGCGCCAGCCCGCCGTCGTTGGGCGGCACTTCGTGGTGCCGCAGGACGGTGAAGCCGTCCGCGTCCAGCAGGGCGGCGCACTCCTCCTCCAGCAGTCCGTTGGCGAAGACACCGCCGGTGAGGGCCACGGTGGTCGGGCCGGCCGACCGGCGGGCCCGTCGGCAGACCTCCGCGACGGCCCGCGCGACCCCGCGGTGGAAGCGGGCCGCGAGCACCGGTGCGGGGGTGCCGCGCCGCCGGTCGGCGAGGAGCGCCTCCAGCAGGGGCGCGGCCTCCATCCGGTGGCCGGCGCCGAATCGGAACGGGTAGGCCCCGGTGTCCGCGCCACAGGCCTCGGTCGCCGCGGCCTCCAGCTCCAGCGCGGCCTGCGCCTCGTACGTGGTGCGGTGGCAGACGCCGGTCAGCGAGGACACGGCGTCGAAGAGGCGGCCCATGCTGGAGGTGGGCACGCAGGCGACGTCCCGTTCCAGCTGCTGCCGCAGTACGAAGAGTTCGGCGTCGGTGCAGGCGAGCAGGCTCGGCAGGTCCGGCTCCCACGGCAGCCCGGCGGCCCACAGCCGGGCCAGTGCCAGCCGGCACGGGTTGGCCACGCCCGCGTCGCCGCCGGGCAGGGGGCCGTGGCCAGGTGGGCGAAGCGGCGGAAGCCGGAGTAGTCGGCCAGCAGCACCTCGCCGCCCCACACGGTGCCGTCGTCGCCGTACCCGGTGCCGTCGAAGGCGACGCCGATCACCGGTGTGGTGCCGTCGAGACCGTGCTCGGCCATCGCGGCGGCGACGTGGGCGTGGTGGTGCTGGACCAGCACGGGGGGTGGCAGACCGCGGTCGTCGGACAGGCGCCGGGCCCAGCCGGCCGAGTGGTAGCGGGGGTGCAGGTCGGCGGCGATCAGCCCGGGGGTGACACCGGTGAGGCCGGTGACATGGCCTTCGGCCCGCGCGGCGGCGTCGAGGGCGGCGAGGTCGCCCATGTCTCCGATGTGCGGCCCGAACCAGGCCTGGTCGCCGTCGCCCAGGCACAGGGCGTTCTTCAGGTCTCCGCCGACGGCGAGCACGGGGCGGACCGGGACCGGCAGGCGCAGCGGGCGGGGACGTAGCCGCGGGAGCGGCGCAGCACCTGTTCGGTGCCGTCGGGGCGGACCCGCAGCAGGGAGTCGTCGCATGGGGAGGCGATGGGCCGGTCGTGGGCGAGCCAGGCGTCGGCGAGGCCGGCGAGGCGGTCCAGCGCCTCGGTGTCGTCGGTGACGATGGGTTCACCGGAGCGGTTTCCGCTGGTCATGACCAGGACGCGCGGTCCGGGGGGATCTCCGGGCAGGCCGAGGAGCAGGGTGTGCAGGGGGGTGTAGGGCAGCATGACGCCGATGTACGGGCTGCCCGGGCAGACCTGGTCGGCGAGCCGGGGTCCGGCCGGGGCCCGGTGGCGGCGCAGCAGGACGACGGGGCGGCGGGCGCTGGTGAGGGCGGCGCGTTCGGCGGGGGTGAGGACGGCGATGTCCTGCGCGGTGCCCACGTCGGCGCACATCACGGCGAAGGCCTTGCCGCCGCGCTCCTTGCGGTCCCGCAGGGTGGCGACCGCCCGGGCGTCGGTGGCGTCGCAGGCAAGGTGGTAGCCGCCGACGCCCTTGACGGCGACGATGCGGCCGGCGGCCAGCAGCGCCCGGGCCGAGGCCAGGGCGCCAGCGTCCCGGGCCGGGCGGACGCCGGTGCCGGCGGCCGGGGTCAGGGTGAGCCGCGGGCCGCAGTCGGGGCAGGCGACGGGCTGGGCGTGGAAGCGCCGGTCGGCGGGGTCGCCGTACTCGCGGGCGCAGGGGGACACAGCGGGAAACCGGCCATGGTGGTGGCCGCGCGGTCGTAGGGCATCGCGGTGGCGATGGTGAAGCGGGGGCCGCAGTGGGTGCAGGTGATGAACGGGTGGCGGTGCCTGCGGTCGGCGGGGTCGGCCAGTTCGCGCAGGCAGTCCGGGCAGGTCGCGGTGTCGGGCGGGAGCTGGGTGCGGCCCGTGGACTCGCCGGTGCGGTGGATGGTGAAGGGGCCGGCGGCACCGGTGGCGGGGATGTCCTCACGGCCGACGCCGGTCACGACGGCCAGCGGGGGCGGATCCTTCACGAGCCGGTCGTGGAAGAGGGCCACGTCCTGCGCCGGGCCCTCGACCTCGATGAGCACGCCGCTCGCGGTGTTGCCGACGAACCCGGCGAGGGCCAGCTCGGCGGCCAGGCGGTGCACGTACGGCCGGAAGCCGACGCCCTGCACCGTGCCGTACACGGTGATCCGGCGGCGCACCCGGCCGGTGACGGGCGCGGTCACGAGGCGGGGGCGGAGGCGGGGTGGTGGTGCCCGTGGGGGTGCGGGGCGAGCGGCGGCCGGTGCGGCGGGGCCGCGTCGCGGGCGGCGAGGGCGTGGTCCAGGAGGGTGTCGGACCCGTCGCCGGTGCGGGCGCAGGACCGTACGATCTGCACGCCCGGGTTGACGCGCTGGACGTTGGCGCGGAAGGCGGCCTCGTCGAAGCCGGCCGCCTCGGCCAGGTCGGTCTTGGTGATGACGACCAGGTGGGCGGAGCCGAACGCGGTCGGGTACTTCAGCGGTTTGTCCTCGCCCTCGGTGACCGCCATCAGTGCGATCCGCAGGGTCTCGCCGAGGTCGTAGGAGGCCGGGCAGACGAGGTTGCCGACGTTCTCCACGAAGAGCACCGCGGTGTCCTCCGGCAGCCAGCCCTCGATGTGGCCGCGTACCTGCCGGGCCTCCAGATGGCACAGCCCGTCGGTGAGCAACTGCCGGACCGGCGCGCCCGAGCGCGCCAGCCGGACGGCGTCGTTCTCGGTGGCGAGGTCGGCGGTGAGCGCGGCGACGGGCACGCCCCGCTCCACCGCCCGCGCCAGGACCCGGCCGAGGAGTTCGGTCTTCCCGCTGCCGGGGCTGGACAGCAGGTTGACCACCGTCACGCCCTTCAGGGCCAGGTCCTCGCGCAGGCTCGCGGCCAGGTCGTCGTTCTTCGCCAGGACGGCCTGCTTGACGTCGGACCGGCACATGGGCGCAGCTCCTCGCGGTCGTGGGACGGAAGGCCCCGGCCACGCCCTGTGCGGCCCGGGTCTCACCGATCTTCGGCCGCGTCGGCCGTGAGGCGGTGCAGCGCAGCCGTGTGCGGGGGCCCGGATTCCATCGGGCGGCCCAACGGGGGCGCGGGGCGGCGGGGTCGGCCAGCAGGACGGGAACGAGCGCGTGCAGTGCGTCGACGGCCCAGTGGACAGCCTCCCGCACCGGTTCGCTCAGCCCCGGCAGGATGTCCTCGTCGCCGGCCGGCAGGACGGCGGGCTCGCAGGCGAGCACGAGGACGCGGGGCAGCGGCTCCTCGCCCAGGTGGGTGGCGAGGGCCAGCACCTTCTCCGGGTCGAGGCCGTGCGCCTCGGGCGCGACGCTCCCGTCGGGCGGTTCGGCCTCGACCAGGGTGAGGGTGCCGGGGCGGTGCCCGCGCGGGGCCGCGTCGATCAGGACCGCGGTGGCGCAGCCGCCGAGCAGGGCGTAGGCGAGGTCCATGCCGCGGATGCCGAAGTCCCGCACCGCGACGCCGGGTGGCAGCGGGCGCCGCTCCAGGGCGCTGATCACCTCGGGGCCGAAGGCGTCGTCGCCGAGGAAGATGTTGCCGACGCCCGCCACGAGCAGCCGGCCGGGCGGGGCGCTCATCCGAGGTCTCCGGTGACCGCTGCCAGTGGCCGGACGGAGCCGGCCGGCTTCTTGCGCACGAAGGCGGAGCGCAGGGCGTGGTACGGGGCTCCGGGGTCGGAGAAGACGGCGTGCATACGGTCGAGTTCGTCGCGCCGGTACTCCGCGAGCGGCCGACGCGCCTCGTCCAGGCGGCGGGCCGTGTCCTTGTCGGCGATCCGCCGGGCGAGGTCCGGGGCGGCGGCGAGGTCCGCGGCCAGCCGCTCGACCTGGGCGCGGAACTCCCCGGGCGCGGCGGGCACCATCCGGTCCACCAGTCCGATCCGGCCGGCCGAGGCGGCGCTGAGCGGCAGCGCCTCACCGGTCAGCCGGTGGGCCAGGCCGTCTCCCACCCGGCGCGGCAGGGTGTAGGTCCAGAACTCGGAGCCGTACAGGCCCATGCGCCGGTAGTGCGGGTTGAGGACGGTGCCGGTGCGGCACCACACCTCGTCGGCGGCGAGGGCGAGCATCGCGCCGCCGGCGGCCGCGTTGCCGGGGAGGGCCGTCACCACCAGCCGGTCGGTTGTGCGCAGCACCGCCTCCACCAGGTCGTCCATGGCGTTGAGGTTGATCCAGGACTCCTCGGCCGGGTCGGCGGCCGCCTCGATGACGTTCAGATGGATGCCGTTGGAGAAGAAGTCCCGGTCCGATCCGAGCACGAGTACGGGGTGGGGCGGGCGAGGGCGTACCGGTAGGCGGTGAGCAGCCTGCGGCACTGCTCGGTGCCCATCGCCCCGCCGGGGAAGGAGAAGGTCAGGAAGCCCGCGTCGCCGCGCCGCCGGTAGCGGATGTCGCTCCAGGTGCGCCGGTCCGGGGGCGGTTCCAGGGGGACGGTGTCCTCGGGCAGGCGGGGGCGTCCGGGAAGGAGGCGAGCACGGAGGCGGCCGGGCGGCGGAAGGGCGCGGGGTCGCCGGAGTTCCTGCGCGGGCGCAGTTCCGGGATCCAGACGGCGCCGTCGCGGGTGGCGCGGCAGACCGCGCCGTACCGGGTGGCGAGCAGTTCGCCGGGGCGGCCGCGGAGACGGTCCTCGGGGTGCCCGCCGTGCAGGAACACCTCCCGGCCGAGGAGTTCGTCGAGGACGCCCGGCTGGGAGTCGGCGCCGCGCAGCTTGCGCAGCACGGCTTCGGTGCCGTCGTTCTCCCAGTCGATCCGGCGCCGCTCCTGCCGGAGGAAGCCGCGCCACACGATGTGCGGCGCGGTGGCCGGGTCATCGGCCTGCGAGCGGGGTTTGTACGAGCCGTCGGCGTACCGGCGCACGGCGAGCAGGACGGCGGCCACGGCGGCGTCGGAGGCCTCGTTGCGGTACAGGTCGCTCTTGCCGACGGGCGGTACCGGGAAGGGTTCCGACGCCCAGACGTCGCCCGCGTCCATGGCCGCCTCGGCCTGGAGGACGGTCACGCCCCAGTTCGGGGCCTGTTCGGTGATCGCCCAGTCCAGTGCGGACGGGCCCCGGTCACCTGGGGGTCCCGGGTGCACGATCAGGCAGGTGTGGTCGCGCCAGACGTCCTCGGGCAGGGCCGACTTCAGCATGGGCGCGACGACCAGATCGGGGCGCAGCTCGCGGACGGCGGCCCGGACCGGTTCGGTGCCCTGCGCGGCCAGCACGACGTCCACCCGGTGGCCCAGGTCCGACAGCTCGGCGTACACCCGTTGGGAGAGGCTGTTGAACGCGCTTGCGACGAGCAGAATGTCCATGACGGGGCATGTTCGTCCCTTCACGGGGTGCCGTGAAGAACCGGTGCGGCGTTTCGTCAGGCTCGGTCGGATACCTTCCGCCAACCGGCTCGCATCGCGCGTTTCCGATCGTTCGGCGTCGTTCGGTGTCGCCGGGGCGGGTCCGTCGGGCGGCGGGCGCCGGTCCGGAGGCGGGTGAGCGCTGCCGGCTTGTCCGTGACCCGCCGGGGACCACGGGGCGGGGGCTCCGCGTCACGGTGGCGGTGACGTGTGGCCCGGGGCACCCAGGGAACTCGGGGCCGCGCACCGGGTCGGGGCGGCGCACCGGGAGGCCCCATGCCGACGGACGACGCACGGTACGACGACCGGGCGACGTGCCCCTCGCAGGGGTACGCCGCGCTCGCCTCCGTCCTCGCCGCGGGCGTGGGCACGTACGCGGCGGTGGCTCGGCGCCGGGGTGTGACGCCGCCGGGGAACTTCCGCCCCCGGACGTCGCCCTGCCGGGCACGGCGACGTACGCGGTGTCCCGGCTGCTGACCAGGGAAAAGATCACGAGCTTCCTGCGCGCCCCGTTCACCCGCGGCGCCGACGAGGGCGAGGCGGGCGAGGCGGGCGAGGTCCTGAACGACGATTCGCGGGGCACCGGCACGCGCAGGGCGGTGGGCGACCTGCCAAGGTGCCCGTGCCGCGCGTCGGCCCGGGTGGCGAGGGCTCCGATGTCCTCCCGTGCCGCGTCCCCGCGGCCGACCCGGCCGGGCGGCAGGGGGGGCGGCGCGCTGGCGGCGGTCAACCGGCCGCGGTACGCGTGGACGTGGACCCGGCGGACGGTCGAGGGCTGAGCCGGCCGCACAGCCGGCTGCCGGGGCGCCGCTCATAAGGAAGGAGCCGGCCTGATGCATCACGACGAGATGATCGGCAAGGTGCGGACGCTGGCCGGGCTGCCCGACGGCGGCTCGGCGGAGCGGGCGACGCGGGCGGTGGTGTGCACGCTGTCGGAACGGCTGCCGGCCGGGCTGGCCCGCCATGTGGCCGCCCAGCTGCCACCGGACCTGGCGGCCGCCATGCGCCGGGCGGCCGACGAGACCGGCGCCGACTCGGGTCACGCCGGTGAGCGTTTCGGCCTCGCGGTGTTCGCGGGACGGATCGCCGACCGGGCGGGCACGGACGAGGACACGGCGCTCAGGGAGGCCGCGGCCGTCCTGGAGGTGCTCGACGCGGCCCTCGCCCCGGAGCTGACCGAACGGATGGCCGGAGCGCTTCCCGCGGACATCCGGGAGCTGCTCCCGGTGGAGCGCGCAGTGGAAGAGAGCGGGGAGTAGCGGCGGCGGGCGCGACCCGGAGCGGCCGTCCGTCACCGGCGGTGCGGCACCCGCACCCAGGGGCGCCGGAGGAAGGACCGCCGCCGGGCGTGCCGCGCCCCGGCCGGCCGGGTGACCCAGCGGTCCTCGACCTGGTCGAGGCCGAAGAGCAGCACGCCGAGCGCGGGAAGCAGCAGAAGTGCGACAAGGACCACTGGAGGAACTCCTCCCTGCGAGTACGGCGGCCGAGTGCCCGTGCCGCCGTACTCCCGACATCCACGGCATGTGAAGGTCCTGTGACGCCCCGGCGCGCCGGTGGGAACGGACCGCGGCACGCGGCCCGGGCGCGTTGGTCCGGTTCGGCGCCCGGCGGCCCGTAACGTTCTCGACGGTGACCGGAAGTCACACAATCGTCACTTCGAGCGCACGGGAGGCCGGGTGGGCGGTCCGGGACGGCGGACGGGCCGGGGACGCCGGACACGTGGGACGGTGCCGGGCAGCCGGCCCGCGCGGACCGTACGTCTCCCGGCGGGCGCCCGCCCCGGCCACGACGCCGCGGTGACGGCGCGGGTCATGCCGTGGCTGCGGATCACGGCCGCCTACGCCTGGCGGCTCATCCTGGTCGGCGCCGTGGTGTACGGCGTCTTCACCGTGCTCGGCCGCTTCCAGCTCATCGCCGTGGCGCTGTTCCTCGCCCTCATCGTCACCTCGGTCCTGCGCCCGCTCGCCGATCTGCTCGACCGCTTCCTGCCCCGGCCGCTGAGCGTGGCCGTCGCCCTGTTCGGCAGCCTGTTGCTGCTGCTCTCCCTGCTCGCGCTCGTGGGCAACGCGGTGGCGAGCGAGTCGGCCACGCTGGCGGGCGAGTTCCGCGGCGGGGTGCAGCGGATCGAGCTGTGGCTGCAGCGTCCGCCGCTGCGGCTCAGCGCGGGCCGGCTCTCCGCCCTGGAGAACCAGGTGACGAACTACATCGACGCCCACCGGTCCAGGCTGCTCAGCAGCGCGGTGACCCAGCTCGGCAAGGTCGTGGAACTGGTCACCGGCGGCGCGCTGGCGCTCTTCGCCTCGGTCTTCTTCATCCACTCCGGTGAACGCCTGTGGGCCTGGGCGCGCGACCAGCTGCTGCCGAGCGGGGCGCGCGGCGCCTGGGACCGGGCGGGAAGCACGGCCTGGCGGACGTTCGCCGGGTACACCCGGGGGATCATCATCGTCGCCGCCACCAACGCCGTGCTCGTCGGCATCGCCCTGCTCGTGCTGCGGGTACCGCTGGCGCTGCCCCTGACGCTGCTGGAGTTCTTCGCCGCGTTCGTGCCCCTGGTCGGTTCGCCGGTGGCGCTCGGGGTGGCCACCGTGGTGGCCCTGGCCGGGCGCGGGCCGCTGACCGCCGTGGCCGTGCTGGCGCTCATCGTCGTCATCGGCCAGTTCGAGGGCATGTGCTGCACCCGCTGGTGCTGAGCTGGGCGGTCCGGCTGCACCCGCTCGTCGTCGCCGTGTCCGTCATCGCGGGCAGCATCGTGGGGGAGTGATCGGGGCGGTCGTGGCCGTCCCGTTCGTCTCCGTGGCCTGGGCGGTGCTGCGCGCGCTCCGCCCGGCTCCGACCTGACCCGGCTGACCCTGCATGGGCACCGGCTCCTGGTGGCACCCGGTGCGTCGTGCGTGGAACGGTATTGATGTGGCAAGCGGTACGGCGGGACCTGTCGGAGGCGGTGGCGGCGGTCCGCCGCGCCGCGGCGGCGCCCGGCCGGGAGCGGGATCTGATCGTGCAGGCGCTGAAGGCGGCGCTGGCCGCCTGGGTGGCCTGGGCGGTGGCGGGCTGGTGGCTCGAGGCACCCATGGCGTTCGTCGCGCCCTGGGTGGCGGTGGTCCTGGTGGAGTCCACCGTGTACCGGTCCATCGCCCGCGGACTGCAGCAGCTCGCCGCGATCGCGGCCGGCACGGTCGTCGCCACCGTCGTCGGGCTGCTGCTGAACGACACGATGACCGCGATGGCGATCGTCCTGCCCACGGCGATGCTGCTGGGGTACTGGCGGCGGCTGGGCAGCCAGGGGATCTACGCGGCCACCGGTGCCCTGTTCGTGCTGACCGGCGGGTCCGTGTCGGTCGGCACCTCGGCGGCCCGGCTCGGCGAGGCCCTCTTCGGCGCCCTGGTCGGCATCGCCGTCAACGCGCTGATCCGCCCGCCGGTGTACCTGCGCGACACCAGCGCGGTGCTGCGGGACGCCACCGACGAGGCCCACGACATCCTGCGCGACGTGGCCGACGGCCTGGCCGAGGGCCGCTGGGACGCCGACGAGGCCGGTGCCCGGCACGAGCGCGCCCTGCGCCTGCGCTCCCGGGTGGAGCAGGCCCACGCCGCGGTGGACCTCGGCCGGGAGAGCCTGCGGGCCAATCCGCGCCGCCGGAACGGAGCCGCGGCGCTGCCCGGCAAGGGGTACGACGACGCCGTCCTGGTGCTGGACTACGCGGCCGTGCACACCGCGGGCGTGACCCGCACGGTGCTCGAGGCCGCGGCGCAGGACCGCCCCGCGCCCCGGCCGCACCCGGAACTCGCGCGCCGTTACGCGGCGTTCCTGTACCAGACCGCCCACGCCCTGCGGCTCTACAGCCACAGCCGGTTCGGTCACTCGAGCGAGGACGGACTGCGCGAGGCGGTGGCGGAACTGCGCGGCACGCTCCAGGAACTGCGCCGGGACCTGGTCCGGTCGACGACGGACGACCCGGACGACATCGCCACCTACGGGGCGTTGCTCGCCCAGGCCCACCGCCTGGCGGACCGCCTGGTCGTCCCGTCGTGACGCGGCCGGGCGGCGGACGGCACTGCCGTCCGCCACCCGGCCGCGGCTCATCCCTTGGCGAGCGCGACGACCTTGTCCACCGAGCCGTCGAACCTGTCGTGGTCGCCGACCGTCGGACCGGTCGAGGTGTACTGCCACATGGTGTACGCCGACCAGCCCGAGGGCAGCGTTCCCGCCGACGAGGCGTAACGGGCGATCCAGAGCGGGTTGTTCGCGCCGAAGCCACCGTAGTTGCCGGTGCACTGGGTCCACCAGCTCGTGGCCGTGTAGATGACGGCGTGGCGGCCGGTACGGGTCTTGTAGCGGTTCAGGAAGTCCCGGATCCAGGTGACCATCCCGCTCTGCGACTTCCCGTAGCAGTCGGCGCCGTACGGGTTCCACTCGATGTCGAGCACACCGGGCAGGGTCTTGCCGTCCTTGGACCAGCCGCCGCCGTGGTCGACGAAGTAGTCCGCCTGGGTGGCGCCGTTGGTGGTGTCGGGGGTCGCGAAGTGGTAGGCGCCGCGGATCATGCCGGCGTCACGGGACCCGTTGTACTGCTGGGTGAAGTAGGGGTTCGTGTAGTACGTCCCCTCGGAGGCCTTGGTGTAGGCCCAGCGGACGCCGCTGTTCCACAGCGTCGGCCAGGCGACGTTGCCCTGGTAGCTGGCGACGTCCACGCCTTCGGTCTGGGTCGCCCGGGGAACCGTCGGCGTGGCCTCGTCCGTGGGGCCGGTGCCGTCGTGGGTCAGCACTCCGATGCCCATGTAGGCGCTACCGCGTTCGGGCGTTGACCCGCCGGCCGGCGAGGGCACGGCCGCGGGTGTCGTCAGTGACAGCAGCAGGCCGGTCAGGGCGCCGGTGACGGACCAGCGTGAGCGGCGGCTGTGAAGGGTTATATGGCTTCGCACGGGATCCATCTGACCCGGGTCGGACGGCGCCGCACTCCGGGTTCGGCCGTGCGGTGTCACTCCGGCCGGACATTGGGCCATGCGGGTGCGGCGCTCAGCGGGGGCTCAGGGTCATGAGCACGGCGCCGAGGCGGGTGCCGTCCGGTCCGGGCCAGCCGCCCGCGACATGACCGAGCGGGTCACCGCCGGGCGGCGGCGGGTTCCCGGCGACGGGGACGGGGACGCGGTGCACATGGAGGGTCGTGCCGTGCGGTGCGGGCAGGTGGGTGCCGTGTGCGTCGTCGGTGGGGCGCGGGTCGAGCCCGCCCCGCGGGAAGGGCTCACCGGTGTAGGCGCGGCTCACCTCCCGGTCGGGTGTGTCGGTGACGCTCTGCGCCATGGCCCGGGCCCGGCCCTCGATCAGCGAGAGCAGTTCGGTGACCAGCACCGGGTCGTGGCAGCCGTCGTAGACCCAGCGCTTGCCCAGCACACCGTGCTCCGAGGTGCCGATCAGCGCGTGCTCGGCGCCGGTCAGCGGGGCGCCGCGGTAGGTGAGCGGGACCAGGTGGGCGACCGGCTCGGGGCCGGAGGTCTCGGTGGTCACCATGAACTCGATCCCGACCTCGCCCGCCGGATCGTCCAGCCGGAAGCCGCCGGACTTCTCCAGCTCGGGGACCGGTCCCCCGCGGTACCAGGGGCGGGTGGGCAGCCATGCGGCGAGGAGTTCCAGCTTGGTCGGCGTGAGGGTGGTGCGGTGGATGACGGCCATGCGGCAACTCCTCCTGGGCCGGGGTGTCATGGGCCCCCAGCCTTTCACATCCGTACGACGGCGTGATCGGCTCCGCCGGGACCGCCGGGCCGCGCCGGGACCGGGGTGGATCGGTTTCGCGGCGGATCGGGGGACATGCCGGGGCGGGGCGCGGGTAGTCGGCTCTCGACTTGATCGACCTCGGCTACGCACCAGGAAGGCGGATCTCATGCTGATGGCACACCCCGCGGTACTGAAGGACCTGATCGCCCAGTACGAGACCCTGACGCTGCTCGGCGCCGAGGAGAGTCCGCAGGCCCGGCAGCGGCTGGCGGACATCGCCTACTCGCTGTGCGTGGCCACGGGGACCAAGGACGTCGACATGGCGCTGATAGCCGCCCGGCACCGGCTGTCCGGGGCGCGCCCCGAGGACGACTCGCTGCTGGGGCCGACCGCGGTGCTGGACCCGGCCGCCGTGGCCCCTGCGGCTCCCGCGGTTCCCGTGATGGAACCGGCCGCCCTGACGGACCCGGCCGCCGCGGCGGAACCCGCCTCCGGGGTCTGACGGTCCGGCCGCCGGGGCGTCGCGCGCGGTCGCCCCGCTCCTCCCCCGGCGGCCGCGAATGTTCCTTCCCGCTTATGGCCCGCGCGACCTACTGGGCGGTATACAGGCCGAGTTGAATCGCGGAGCGCCGCTCGGGGCGCTGCGTGCCCGGCCTCTGGGGAGGAACCATGGCGAACGACACGCGCGCGGCCGACGGGGCGAGAGGCCGGCGGCGGACGACCGTACTGGGGACGGCACTCGGGGGCTGCGCCCTCGTCGCCGCCGCCGCGGTGCCCGCCGCCGCCCGTCCCGCCGGACCCGCCCACGAGCTCGACTACGTCTCCCTCGGGACTCCTACACCTCGGGCCCGCTCATCCCGCAGCAGGTGAACGCCGAATGCGGCCGCTCCGACCACAACTACCCCTCGCTGCTCGCGTCGTGGCGCGGGACGAAGTCGTTCCAGGACGTGAGCTGCGCCGGGGCCACGACGAACGAGATGTGGCAGGCGCAGGGAGGCAACCCGGCCCAGCTCGACGCGCTGGACCGGAACGACGACCTGGTGACGGTCCAGATCGGCGGCAACGACGTCGGGTTCGGCTCGATCATCAGCACCTGCGCCCGTCTCGGCGTCCAGGATCCGGCCGGCAACCCCTGTGAGCGCTCGTACAAGGCCGGCGGGTACGACCAGTTGGCGCTCGCCGTCCTGCGCACCGCGCCGAAGATCGACCAGGTGCTCCGGGCCGTGCACCGGCGCGCACCGCACGCCCGGGTCCTCCTCGTCGGCTACCCGGACCTGCTCCCCGACGACGGCGTCGGCTGCTTCCCCGCCGTGCCGTTCGCGGCGAAGGACTTCTCCTATCTCCGGGACACCGAGAAGCGGTTGAACCTGATGCTGCGCGCGGTCGCCGCCTGGAACCGGGTCGAGTACGTCGACACCTACGGGCCCACCGTGGGCCACGACATGTGCAAGGCGCCCGCCGACCGCTGGATCGAGCCGCTGCGGCCGGCCGCGCCCGCGGCTCCGGCGCATCCCAACGCGCTCGGCGAGGACGCCATGGCGCGGGCCGTGCTGGACCGGCTGGACCACGGGCGCGGGCGCGGCTGAGCACCGCGCGGCGACGGCCCCGGCGCGAGCGCGCCGGGCCGTCGTACGGTCCGTGGGGGTCAGCCGCCGAGCGCGGCCCGGACCACGCCCTTGGCCTCCTCCTGCACCCGGGCCAGGTGGTCGGGGCCGAGGAAGGACTCGGCGTAGACCTTGTAGACGTCCTCGGTGCCCGAAGGGCGGGCCGCGAACCAGGCGTTGGCCGTCGTGACCTTGATCCCGCCGATGGCGGCGCCGTTGCCGGGCGCCTCGGTGAGGACGCCGGTGACCGCCTCGCCCGCCAGGGTGTCGGCGGTGACCTGGGCCGGGGACAGCCTGGCGAGGAGCGCCTTCTGCTCCCGGGTCGCCGGTGCGTCGATACGGGCGTACGCGGGCTCGCCGAAGCGGGCGGTCAGGCCGGCGTAGTGCTCCGACGGGGTCCGGTCGGTGACCGCCGTGATCTCGGAGGCGAGCAGGGCCAGCAGGATGCCGTCCTTGTCGGTGGTCCACACCGAGCCGTCCCGGCGCAGGAACGACGCCCCGGCCGACTCCTCGCCGCCGAAGCCGATGGTGCCGCCGGCGAGTCCGTCCACGAACCACTTGAACCCGACCGGCACCTCGACCAGTGGCCGGTCCAGGTCGGCGGCGACCCGGTCGATCATCGTGGAGGAGACCAGGGTCTTGCCGATGCCGGTGCCGGCGGGCCACTGCTCGCGGTGCCGGTACAGATAGGAGATGGCGACGGCGAGGTAGTGGTTGGGGTTCATCAGGCCCGCGTCCGGGGTGACGATGCCGTGCCGGTCGGCGTCGGCGTCGTTGCCGGTGGCGATGCGGAACCGGTCGCTCTGCTCGATCAGCGAGGCCATCGCGTACGGCGACGAGCAGTCCATGCGGATCTTGCCGTCCCAGTCCAGCGTCATGAACCGCCAGGTGGGGTCGGTGTGCGGGTTGACCACGGTCAGGTCGAGGCGGTGCTGCTCCGCGATCCGGCCCCAGTAGGCGACGGACGCTCCGCCGAGCGGGTCGGCGCCGATGCGCACGCCGGCCGCGCGGATCGCGTCGAGGTCCAGGACGCTGGGCAGGTCGCCGACGTAGGCGCCGAGGAAGTCGTAGCGCCGCGTGGTGCCCGCGGCGAGCGCGCGGGCGTACGGCAGCCGGCGTACCTCCTTCAGGCCGCCGGTGATGATCTGGTTGGCGCGGTCCTGGATCCAGGTGGTCGCGTCGGAGGCCGCCGGGCCGCCGCTGGGCGGGTTGTACTTGAAGCCGCCGTCGGCGGGCGGGTTATGCGAGGGGGTGACGACGACGCCGTCGGCGAGCCCCGCGTCGCGGCCCCGGTTGTGGGTGAGGATGGCGTGCGAGACGGCCGGGGTCGGGGTGTATCCGTCCGCGCTGTCGATGAGCACGGTCACGTCGTTGGCCGCGAACACCTCCAGCGCGGTGACCCGGGCCGGCTCGGACAGGGCGTGCGTGTCGGCGCCGAGGAACAGCGGACCGTTCACGCCCTGTGCCGCGCGGTACTCGCAGATCGCCTGGCTGGTGGCGGCGATGTGGTCCTCGTTGAAGGCGCTCGCCAGGGACGAGCCACGGTGTCCCGAGGTGCCGAACGCCACCCGCTGGCCGGGGTCGGCCGGGTCGGGGCGCAGCGCGTAGTACGCCGTGACCAGCCGGGCCACGTCGATGAGGTCCTCGGGGCCGGCCGGCCGTCCCGCTCGCTCGTGCGGCATGAATCCGCTCCTCCGCATCGGTGTGATCGATCGCTCGGTGCCATCTTTCCCCGTCGGGGCCCCGGCGTGCGAGTGCGCCCGCATCGAGCGGGGCGCACCGGCCGCGAACTGCCCTATGATCCGCTTCTCCGACGATCATCTTCGGCCACGCTCTTGTGCGCCTCCACGACAGGCAGGTACCCTCCCGTGCCCGGACCCACCGTCAAGGCCCCGTGGCTGCTCGCCCGTTTCGCTCAGGCCGCCGTGGCCGCCGCGGCCGTGGCGGAGGCCGTCCGGGCGGTGACCGTGCGCGTGCACGCGCTGCATCCGCTGGACACGCCCGAGAGCACGTCGGGGCGGGTCTCCCAGGTGTACGTGAACCTGATGATCGTCGCGGCGGTGCTGTTCCTGGTCTGGTTCACCCGCGCCCGGCGCATCGCACAGGCGCTGTCCCCGAGCCCTCTGCGGGGCTCGGCCCCGTGGGCCGTGTTCTCCTGGCTGATCCCGGTGATCAACATGTGGGTGCCGCGCGGTCTGGTCCTCGACGTACTCCGCGCCGGCGGCCCCGCCGCGGCCGGGCGGCGCGACCGGGTGCTGGTGAACGTCTGGTGGGCGACGTGGATCGGGCACGCGCTCGTCGCCGGCGTGAGCGGCGGGCCGGGGCAGCGGACGCCGCCGGCCCTGCTCCTGGTGGCCGAGGGACTCGAACTGGCCGCCGGCGCCCTGGCGATCGCGGTGATCCAGCGCGTGACGGGGCGGCAGGCCACCGCGCTGGGATCGACGTTCCCGGTTCCGGGCGCCGCGAGCCTGCCGCGTCTGTCGTGATTCCGGCCGGGAGGCCTCAGCCGATGTGGTAGCTGTCGCCGTACACCTTCCAGTCCAGCGGCGTGTTCAGGTCGAGGTTGCCGTTGCGCAGGAAGACCCGCTGCGCGGTGTCGACCCTGCTGGTGTCGCTGTGCGCCTCCTCCTGCTTCATGGCCCACACCCGCGCGTCGAGGAAGGCGTTCAGGTACGCCGTCTCGCCGCCGCCCTGCGCCGGCGGCCCGGCGACGCGCAGGGCCCGGCTCCGGATGTTGCGGAAGCTGGTGGGATCGTCGCCGTCGCCGTGCATGACGATGGCGTCGTAGTAGGCGAACTGGCCGAGCGCGCGCAGCCCGTCCGCCTTGCCCCGGGCGACGGCGGGGTCGAAGTAGACCCGGTCGCGTTCGTCGTTCTGCGCCCGCTGGAAGACCGGGTCCTGGGCGGCCCTGCGCCAGTCCCGGGGGTAGTCGGGGTCCAGGCCGTCGTGCGATTCGCTGCCGTCGACCCGGCGCAGGGCGGGCAGGTAGCGGGCCAGGACGTTGCCGGGCGCGCGGTCGGTGTAGAGCTGGACGAGGTCGAGCATGTCGCCGGTGCCGGAGCAGAAGCCGATGATGCCGGCGGTGTAGCCGCGCCCGTCGCCGATGTCCTCGATGTACTTGTACTGGGCCTTCCAGTCGAGCGAGGAGTTCTCCGCGCTGGAGACGAGCCGCATGGCGATCTCCTTCTTCGCCGGGTCGTCGAGGCCGGGCGCGGCGGCCGTGGCCCGCGCGGTACGCGGGACGCCGGCGAGCAGGGTGCCGGTGGCGGCGGCGCCCAGCAGGGCGACGGCTGAGCGGCGGGAGAACGCGGTGCGGGAGGCTGCCGGGCGGCGGTCTGTGTACGCCACAGGGACTCCAAAGGGAGGTGGGGGGCTGGGAGTTGGTCCGTGCCTGACTGATAGGAAAGTTTCCTATCGTGTGCGGCGGGGACCTGTAACCCGTCCGGCGCGAAGTTCGTAGGATCGAACAGTCCGCTTCGCGGGCCCCCGGGGACTCAGCCCCGCGGCGCCCCGGCCCGCTCCCGCGCGAAGGCGTACAGCTCCTTCGAGGTGGTGATCAGCTCCCGCCGCTCCTCCTGCGAACCGACCATCGGCTGCGAGCCCTTGAGCGGCACCTGGGCGCTCTCCGGCAGGAACTTCACCGTCAGCAGGCCGATCGCGCCGGCCAGCATCAGGTAGTAGGCCGGCATCAGGTCGTCACCGGTGGCGCCGACCAGCGCGGCGGTGACCAGCGGTGTGGTGCCGCCGAACGCGGCGACGGCGATGTTGAAGCCGATGCCCATGGCCGCGTAGCGGACGGCGGTCGGGAAGAGCGCGGGCAGGGTGGCCGCGCTGGGTGCGGCGAAGCAGGCCAGCAGGGTGGACAGCAGCAGCACGCCGAGGATCGGCGGCCAGGTCCCCTCCGCCTTGATCAGCAGGAACGCGGGAACGGCCAGCACGATCATGGCGGCCGCGGCGACGGCGTACAGCGGGCGCCGTCCGACGCGGTCGCTGAGCCGGCCGAGGAAGGTGATCAGCAGGACGATCCACACCATGCCGATCAGCACCAGGACGTCGGCGGAGCCGCTGGAGCGGTGCAGCGTCTCGGTCTGATAGGTCGGCAGATAGCCGGTGACCATGTAGTTGGTGACGTTGTAGAGCAGCACCAGGCCCATGCAGACGAGCAGGGCGGGCCAGTGGTTCTTGACGATGTCCTTGAACTCGCTGCCCGCGGACTCCTGCGCCAGGCTCTTCTCGTGGTCGTCCAGCTGCTGCTGGAAGGCCGGCGACTCCTCCAGCTTGAGCCGCATGTAGAGGCCGATCACGCCGAGCGGCCCGGCGATCAGGAAGGGGACCCGCCAGCCCCAGGAGAGCATCTGGGCGTCGGTCAGCATCAGGTTCAGCGCGGTCACCAGGGCGGAGCCGAGGGCGTAGCCGACGAAGGTGCCGAAGTCGAGCCAGCTCGAGAGGAATCCGCGCCTGCGGTCCGGCGAGTACTCGGCGACGAACGTGGTGGCGCCGCCGTACTCGCCGCCGGTGGAGAAGCCCTGCACCATACGGGCCAGCAGGAGCAGCACCGGAGCGGCGATGCCGATGGTGGCGTAGCCGGGAATGATTCCGATGGCGAAGGTTCCGGCCGCCATCATGATCATGGTGGTCGCGAGCACCTTCTGCCGGCCGACACGGTCACCGAGCGGCCCGAAGACCAGGCCGCCGAGGGGTCGCACGACGAAGGCGGCGGCGAAAGTCGCGAAGGAGGAGATCACCTGGGCCGCCGGGGAGGCGCCGGGGAAGAACACCTTGCCGATGGTGGCGGCGAGGTAGCTGTAGACGCCGAAGTCGAACCACTCCATGCAGTTGCCGAGCGCGGAGGCGCCGACCGCGCGCCTGAGCAGCGGCGGCTCGACGACCTGGACGTCGTCCTTGCGGAAGGCCCGGCGGTTGCGGCGCAGCCTGCGGGTCAGCTCCTCGCGGACCTGGCGCGGCATTTCCGCGACGGCCCTCGGAGTCCTCGGCCTCGCCCCGGCCCGGCGCTCGCCCTCAGGCGTCACCCCGCTCATGGGCGCCTCCCTTCCCACTGCCCGCCGGCCGGCCCCCGATCGGCCGGCACCTCTCACCGCGTGCCCACCCGTCTGCCCCGCTTCGCACCCGCCACACAGCAAAGTGATCACCCCGACGGCCCGACACCGGGTGCCACGCGCAGCCGCATTCAGAAGCCGGGCCGCTCAATGCCATGACAGGCGGTGGTTGGACTTACGAATCATGGAGGCGCAGGGTGGACGTGCCCCCTCGCACACCAAGGGCACCCCCTACGGCACCACCCGGAGACGACCCGATGAACCACGTCGCGGACCCCGCTCGCTACGACGGCACCATGCGCTACCGGCGCACCGGCCGCTCGGGACTGGACCTCCCGCTCCTGTCCCTGGGCTACTGGCACAACTTCGGCGACGACCGCCCCTTCGAGACCCAGCGCGAGATCGCGCTGCGCGCCTTCGACCTCGGGATCACCCACCACGACCTGGCCAACAACTACGGCCCGCCGTACGGCGCCGCCGAGATCAACTTCGGCCGGCTGCTGCGCCGCGACCTCGCGCCGTACCGGGACGAGCTGGTGATCTCCACCAAGGCGGGCTGGGACATGTGGCCCGGCCCCTACGGGCAGGGCGGCGGCTCCCGCAAGTACGTGCTGGCCTCGCTGGACCAGTCGCTGAGCCGCATGGGCGTCGACTACGTGGACATCTTCTACTCGCACCGGCTGGACGCGACCACGCCGCTGGAGGAGACGATGGGCGCGCTGGACACCGCCGTCCGCCAGGGCAAGGCGCTGTACGTCGGCATCTCCTCCTACGACGCCGAGCGCACCCGGCAGGCCGCCGCCATCCTGCGCGAGCTGGGCACGCCGCTGCTGATCCACCAGCCGTCGTACAGCATGCTCAACCGCTGGATCGAGACCGACGGCCTGCTGGACACGGCCGAGGAGGAGGGCTTCGGCGTGATCGGGTTCACGGCGCTCGCCCAGGGGCTGCTCACCGGCCGCTACCTGGAGGGTGTGCCCCAGGACTCGCGGGCCGCCGCCGGCAAGTCCTTCGATCCGGCCTGGCTGACCGAGGACATGCGGAGCCGGCTGCGGGCCCTGAACGACGTCGCCGCGCGCCGCGGGCAGAGCCTCGCGCAGCTCGCCCTGGCCTGGGCGCTGCGCGACGAGCGGGTCACCTCGCTGGTCATCGGCGCCTCGCGCACCGAACAGCTCGAACAGAACGTGGCCGCGCTGGAGAACCTCGAGTTCAGCGCCGAGGAACTGGCCGAGATCGACAAGCTGGCCACCGACGGCGGCGTGGACCTGTGGCGGGAGGCGCGCCAGGGAACCCTCGGGTGATTCCTGGCACTGAGTGACACGGGGCATAGACATAAGGGAAAAGTCGGACATAATAGAAGTCATCCGGACCGCGACCGCGACTCGAGGAGCCGCTCCCCGTATGGCTTACGGAGCCCACCACAGCCCCTTCCCGCCGCCCCACCCCGACCTGGGCCTCGCCCGTCACTGCGAGCACTGCCTCGGCTGGGGAACCGTCGTCACCCGCGACGGTGAGCACGAACTGTGCCGCACCTGTCAGCCCGATCCGCACGACGGCGAGCGCGGCCCCGGGTCCGTCTCCTAGCCACCCCACCGCACCTGCTCGAACCGGGACCCCGAACGGCCGTGCGCCGCGAAGGGTTAAGATCCCGGTAACGGTTTCCCCAAGAAACCTTCAAATCGAGCAGGGGGGCGGTCATGGGCGCAGCACGCACCAGCAGTACGCCGTTGCCGGGAATCGGTGTGCGGTACGACCTGACGACGCGGGAGCGGCGGCGCCTGTCGGTGGTGGCCCACCGCGACGGCGCGAGAACGCTCAGCGCGTACCAGGGCGACGATCCCGACGCCTGCGCCCTGTCCGCGCGCCTCACCGGCGGAGAGGCGCAGGCGCTGGCCGAGGCGCTCCAGCCGACGCACCACAGCCCCAACCTGCTCTCCACCACGGAGCTGGGCCTGGTGGCCGAGCGGATCGAGCTGTCCGGGGTCTCCCACTGGAACGGCCGGCTGCTCGGCGACACACGGATGCGCACCGAGACCGGGGTCTCCATCGTGGCCGTGCTGCGGCGCGCCGAGGCGATCCCCTCGCCCGGTCCCGGATTCCGGCTGGCCGGCGGGGACACACTCATCGTGATCGGCACCCGCGAGGGCGTCGACGCGGCCGCCGTCGTCCTCGGCCGGGAGTGACGCGGATGCATTCCTCCGCGGTCTTCCTCATCGAATTCGGCGCGATCATCCTCGGCCTGGGGCTGCTGGGCCGGCTCGCCGCGCGCCTGAGCTTCTCCCCCATCCCCCTGTACCTGCTGGCCGGGCTGGCCTTCGGCGAGGGCGGGCTGCTGCCGCTCGGCGCCAGCGAGGAGTTCGTGGCGATCGGCGCCGAGATCGGCGTCGTCCTGCTGCTGCTGATGCTCGGCCTGGAGTACACCGCGAGCGACCTGGTCTCCAACCTCAGGACCCAGTACCCGGCCGGGATCGTCGACGCCACCCTCAACGCGCTGCCCGGTGCCGTCATGGCGCTGCTGCTCGGCTGGGGGCCGATCGCCGCCGTCGTCCTCGCCGGCATCACCTGGATCTCCTCCTCCGGTGTCATCGCCAAGGTCCTCGGCGACCTCGGCCGGATAGGCAACCGGGAGACCCCGGTGATCCTCAGCATCCTGGTGCTGGAGGACCTGTCGATGGCGGTCTACCTGCCGGTCGTCACCGCGCTGCTGGCCGGGACCGGTCTCGCGGCGGGCAGTGTCACGCTGGCCGTGGCCCTCGGCGTCGCCGGGCTGGTCCTGCTGCTGGCGGTGCGGTTCGGGCGGCACATCTCCCGCTTCGTCTCCAGCGACGATCCGGAGAAGCTGCTGCTCGTCGTGCTGGGACTGACCCTGCTGGTGGCCGGCGTGGCCCAGCAGCTCCAGGTCTCGGCGGCGGTCGGCGCGTTCCTGGTCGGCATCGCGCTCTCCGGCGAGGTCGCCGAGGGCGCGCACAACCTGCTCGCGCCGCTGCGGGACCTGTTCGCCGCGGTGTTCTTCGTCTTCTTCGGCCTGCACACCGACCCGGCGAGCATCCCGCCGGTCCTGCTCCCCGCCCTGGCCCTGGCGGTCGTCACGACGCTGACGAAGATCGCGACCGGCTACTGGGCGGCGCGCCGGGCGGGCGTCTCCGCGAAGGGCAGATGGCGGGCCGGCGGCACCCTGGTGGCCCGAGGCGAGTTCTCCATCGTCATCGCCGGTCTCGCGGTGACCGCGGGCATCGACTCCGACCTGGGCCCGCTGGCCACCGCCTACGTCCTCATCCTGGTCGTCCTCGGTCCCCTCACCGCCCGGTACACGGAACCCGTCGCCCGCCGGCTCGCCGGCCTGGGCGGCCGTCGTCCGGAACCGGCGGCCGGGCCCGCCGCGGACGACGACGCGTCACTCGCCGGGAGGCCGAGCCCGCGCTGCGGGACCCGGACACGGTCGGCCGTCCCTGACCCGGGCACCGGGAGGCAGGGGCCCGCACCCCTCAGCCGCCGCACCCCTCAGCCGCCGCGCCGCTCACCGCCCCGTGCGTGCAGGTACTCCAGGGCGTCCAGCACCACGGTGCGGCGGTACCAGGAGCGCCATGCCGCCAGGTCGGCGGCCACCTCGTCGAGGGCGGCCTCCTGGCCCCGGTCCAGCCAGACGCCCGGCTCCGCCCGGTGCACGCAGACCACTCCCTTGCAGTCCCCCGCGGCCGTCGTCATCGGGGTGCCGTGCACGGCACGGCTGCCCGCGGCGAGCGTGGCCCGGCCGACGGGGTGCCCGGCCAGCCCGGGATCGGCGGCCACGTCGGCCACGGTCACCGGCCCGCCGGCCGCCCGGGCCCGGGCGCACACCGCGGGCGGACCGCAGACCAGCGCGAGGCAGTCGCGGTAGGCGGCGTCCAGCGCGTGGTGGGCCTCCAGGACGAGGGCCTCCTCGCGGGTGTGGTCGGTCAGGTGGATCTCCGCCGCGTCCGCGTCCGTCAGGGTCACCGCCGCGTACACGGCCGCCTTGAGCACCTGCCGGCGGTCGCGCACGTCCACCCGGCCGGACGGCGCGAGGCCGAGGACGGGCGGCGGCAGGTGCCGGCGGCCGGGGAACCACTCCCCCGGCGTGTGCGGCGCCGGCGCGCTCACCACCGCCGCGGCCAGCACCCGCAGCGGCACGTTGTGATGCTGGGAGCCGTCCCGGAGCAGGGCGAACGCCTCCTCGGGGCCGGTCAGGCCGTAACGGGCGAGCAGCATGCCCTGGGCCATGCCGATGAGCCCGCTGGTGCGCGCCTTCGCCCGCAGCCCGAACACCTCGCTGCGCACGTCCTCCGGCAGCGCCTCCGCCGCTCCGGGCCGCGGTCCGGCGGCCGCCGCGCGGCGTACGGCGGCCAGGGCCGCCTCCAGCGTGGGGCACAGCCGGACGCCCGGCAGTTCGGCGGCCGTGAGCACGCCGCGCACCTCGGGGCGGGCGCCGCTGACCAGGACCGGTCCGGTCCCGAGGTGCCGGGTGCGGGCGTCCAGGGCGTCCCGGACCTCGGCGCTCATCCGGCTGACGCCCGAGACGTCCAGAACGAGGCGCAGCCCGCGCCGGTCGGCGCGCGCCAGCCGCAGGTCGAGTTCACGGCCGAGCATGCCGGCGCCGTGCCTATCGAGGGCCCCCGACAGGCACAGAACCACGGCCCGGTCGGCCACCGGCAGCACGGCCGGACGGGCGCCCGCCGTCATGGCGCGCGACCCGCGGGATCCATCCACACGTACATGCCACGATCCGGTCGGCGCGGACCCGTGTCCGCCGCCGGCCGACTCCTTTTCTCACCTTGTTCTCAGCCGTCTGGAAACGGCAACCGGAGACCGGACGGCCGGGGTGGCGACCGGCGTCGCGGCCCACGGCGGGACGAGTCGAACCTGGCGCGATGGGGGAGATCTGGTTTGGACCGGGTCAGAGCGGCAAACCGGATGTCGACCGCACACCGGAACGACGATGGGAGTGACCACCCATGGCTGGCAACCAGAAGGCAAAGGCCAAGGCGGAGCAGGCCAAGGGCAAGGCCAAGGAGGCCGTGGGCCGCGCCGTCGGGAACGAGCGCATGGAGGCGGAGGGCCGCATGGAAGGCGCGCGCGGCGACGCCCGGCAGGCCAAGGAGAAGGGCAAGGACGCCTTCAAGCACTGACGAGCACCGAACCGGATCAGCACGCCGGGGCAGGCCGTGGAGATCGATCGACCCGATGTCCACGACCTGTCCCGGTTCGCGTGTATCGACCCTTCGGTGGGTATCCGCGACAAGGACGGCACGAGCCTCTCAGATCAGGAAGGGACCCCGACCCCGGAGGAAGAGGGCAACGAGGTATGGACATCCACCTGTCGACTCACACGGCCACACGGGCCCGCCCCGGGCCCCTGCGGGACAGCCGCACCTGGGACCTGGGCGCGCCCTGCATAGCCGAGGCGAGGGACGCGGTCGGCGCCCTCCTGGCACGGGCTCGTCCCGCACCGGGCCGGCGCGCGGTCCAGGATGCCCAGCTCGTCGTGAGCGAGCTCGTCACCAACGCCGTCAAGCACGCTCCCGGCCCGTGCGCGCTCCGGCTGGAGCTGACGCCGGGCGCCACCGCGCTGAGCATCACGGTCGTCGACACCTCCCCCGACCTGCCCCGGCAGCCCCCGCCCGACCCTGGCCGGGTGGGCGGGCACGGACTGCTCCTGGTGAACATGCTCAGCGGCGGACTGGAGGTCACCCCCTGCCGCGCGGCAAGCGCGTCACCGCCACCGTCGCCCTGCACAGCGGCGCCGCCGGGTGACGCGCGGCGGCGCCCGGCTCAGGCCAGCCTGAGCCCCACGATGCAGGTGTCGTCGTCGGTGTCCGACCTGCTGTGCGTGAGCAGCCGGTCCAGGTGCTGGTCCAGACCGCAGGGCGCCGAGCGGGCCATGGACAGCAGGTGCGACAGGGACTCCTGGACAGAGCGGTCCCGTCGCTCGATCAGACCGTCGGTGTACATCAGCAGGGTGTCCCCCGCCGCCAGCTGGACCTCCGTCTCCTCGTACACGGCGTCCGGTACGGCGCCCAGCAGCAGCCCCTTGAGCGTGGGCATGGCGGTGGCCTCCCCGTCCCGCACCAGGACCGGCGGGAGATGACCCGCGCGGGCCCAGCGCAGGGTGCGCAGCTCACCGTCGTACAGACCGCACACCGCGGTGGCGGTGACCGCCCCGGTCAGATGGTGGGCGACGATGTTCAGCCAGGACAGCAGCTGCGCCGGCCCGGCTCCGGTCACGGCCAGTCCGCGCAGCGCGTTGCGCAGGACGACCATGCTGGTGGCGGCCTCTATGCCGTGCCCGGCGACGTCGCCCACGCACAGCAGTACCAGGCCCGAGGGCAGCACCACCGCGTCGTACCAGTCGCCGCCGACGAGCTGCTCCGTCTCGGCGGGCCGGTAGCGCACGGCCACCTGCAGGTCGGGCACCTCCAGGGGGCCTGCGTCGGCGGCATGATGGCGTGCTGGAGCTGCAGGGCCAGCCGGTTGCGCTCGTCGGCCTGCTGCTCGGTGTGGGCGAGCTGGTCACGGGTCGCGGACAGCGCGACCTCCGTCCAGTGCTGGGCGGAGATGTCCTGGTAGGCGCCGCGGATCACGAGGAGCTGGCCGTCGGTGTCCAGGACGGGTTCGGCCACCACCCGCACGTGCCGGGTCACCCCCTCCGGCCGCTGCAGCCGGAAGGCCACGGAGGCCGGGCGCCGGTGGTGCACCAGGGTGCGCAGGAACCGGCCGATGCCGACGGCGTCGTCGGGGTGGGCGTGCGCGGCCAGGTCCTCCAGCCGGACCGGAGGGCTGGTGGGCGGCCGCCCGTACAGGTCGAAGAGCTGCCCGTTCCAGGTGATCTCGGCGGTCAGCAGGTTCTCCTCGAAGCCGCCGATGCGGCCGAGCCGCTGGGCGTGCTGGAGCAGGCTGGCCAGGCGGGCCGCCTCGTCCTCGATCCGCCAGATCAGCAGCACGGTGGAGCCGTGCCGGCTGATGCTGATGTCCGCGACCGCCGACAGCGGCACCTGGTCGACCAGGGCGGTGAGCCGCATGCGGTGGGCGCGGAACGGCTCGCCGGTGGCGTAGACCCGCTCCACCCGCTGGAACAACTCGTTGGTCCCGGCGGCCATCGGGTAGGCCTCCAGCAGCAGGGCGCCGCCGACGACGGCCCGTGGCCGGCCCGCCGGGTCGAGGAAGTGGCTGTTGACGTGCTGGATGCGGAAGTCGACGAGCTGTCCGGTGTCGTCGAGGTGCGGCACCAGGACCAGGGCCGGGTCGTGCAGCCCGTCCGCCAGATCCATCAGCTCCACCACGTCGGGCAGCACCCGGTTCTCCTGGGCCCCGGGCAGCAGCGGGTGGGACTCCAGGGTGTGCGCGCACAGTTCGGCGAGCGCCTCGAGCTGGCGGACCACCTGGGGCGGTTTCGGGCCCTCGGGACCCGGCCAGGCGATCTCCAGGACGCCGTGGATGCGGCCGCCCACGCCGGCCGGTACGGCTGCCCGGGCTCCTTCCGCGAAGTCACGGCGGCCGATGGTGGGCAGGCCGGACTCGGCCAGGGACGTCAGCCACTGGCCGTCCGGCTCGGTCAGGCCGCGCCGGGCCACGGTGGCCACGTCCGGCGGGACGTAGCGCCAGCGGTCCGCCTCGGCCTGCGCGAACCCCGCGCTGCCCGCGAGGGTCAGCGACCCGTCGGAGCCGGTGGCCCAGACCGCGACGGCCACCGCGCCGAGCGGCCGCAGGGCGTGCTGGAGCAGCGACTCGGCCACCGCCTGGGTGTCGTGGGCGGCGAGGACGCCGCTCTCGGCGCTGCGCAGCCGCACGGCGGCGGAGTCCTCGACCTGCTCGGCAGGGTCCGCGGTGGCGGCCAGGAAGGCCTTGGCGACCTCCGAGACCCGGTCCCGGGCGGCCTGGTTGATGACCTCGACCGCGAACTCCAGCGGGGTCACCCGGGCCTGCTCGGTGAGTTCGGCGAGCTGCCGGGCGGCCTGGGCCGGTCCGCAGCCGAGGCGCTCGACCAGGATGCCCTTGGCCAGTTCCAGCAGTGCCCGGCCCTCGGCCTCGGCCTGCGCCGCCCGCACCTCTCCGCGCAGCCGCTCGACGGTCGCGGCCAGCCTGCCCACGGGCGAGGTGGCCGGTGTCCCGGACGGGCCCGCGGGGACGCTCTCCTCGTCCGGCCCGGAGGGTGCCGCGGCCTCCGCCGGGCCGGCCGGTGCCGGGGCCCGGGCGGGCCGGGGGCTGCGAGCGGGCCGGCACCGGCGGAACCCGGGTCCAGCCCGGCCGCCTCGGTCAGCGGTTCATGGTCGTTCACCGGTTACCTGCCCTCGGGCGGTGGTCATGGCGTGCGTCCTCATGCCGGCAGCCAGCGCCGGACGCAGGCGATGAGGTCCTGGGTGTCCACCGGCTTGGTGACGTAGTCGCTGGCGCCGGACGCGAGGCTCTTCTCCCGGTCGCCCTGCATGGCCTTGGCGGTCACGGCGATGACCGGCAGGTCGGCGTACCGGGGCATCCTGCGGATCTCGGCCGTGGCGGTGTAGCCGTCCATCTCGGGCATCATCACGTCCATCAGGACGAGTTCCACGTCCGGGTTGTTCACCAGCGTGTCGATGCCCTTGCGGCCGTTCTCCGCGTGCAGCACGCGGAAACCGTGCAGTTCGAGGATGCCGCTGAGCGCGAACAGGTTCCGGGCGTCGTCGTCGACGACGAGGACCGTACGGCCCCGGGTCCGCTCGTCGACCGGCTGGACCGCCGTGAGCTGCGGCTCCTCGCCGCGGACCAGGGTGAGCACCTCGCCGGGCTCCTCGGCCGCCAGGTGCAGGGCGATCCGCTCGCGCAGCTCGTCCAGGCTGTACAGGTACTCCAGCGAGCCGCCCGCGGTGTCCTCGGTGAGGTGCTCGGTGCGGTGCGAGCTGTGCACCAGGACCGGGACGCTCGCCAGCGCGGAGTCGCCGCGCAGCGCCCGCAGGAAGCGTGCCGACTCCCCGTCCGGCGCGCCGAGTTCGACGACGACGCAGTGGCAGGGTTCGGCGGCGAGGGCACCGGCCGCCTCGTGCGCCCCGACCGCGGCGATGATGTCGACGGCTGTGCCCTCGGCACGGCCGTGCCCGAGATCCCCGACGACGCTCTCGGCGACGAGGGTGAGCAGGCCGCGCGGCCGTTCCTCCACCACCAGCAGGCGGCGCGGGCGTTCCCGCTTGGCGGACGCCGGGGCCCTGCCTCCAGGGCCACGGTTCCGGGCGCCGCGCCGGCCGGCGACAGCTCGGGCGGCTTCGGCGCGCTGCGCAGCAGGTCCTCGAAGTCCTCCCGGGCGACCGGCAGGAAGAGGGTGAAGGTGCTGCCCTTGCCGGGTGTGCTGGTGACGGTGACGGCGCCGCCGAGGAGATGCGCGATCTCCCGGGTGATGGACAGGCCGAGGCCGGTACCGCCGTACTTGCGGCTGGTGGTGCCGTCCGCCTGCTGGAAGGCGCCGAAGATCGTCTCCCGCTGCTGTTCGGGGATGCCGATGCCGGTGTCCTTCACCCGGAAGGCCACGACGGCTCCGCCCCGCACCACGCCCTCGGGCACCTCGTCGTCGGGGCGGGTTCGATGCGCAGCTCGACGCTGCCCTGCTCGGTGAACTTCACCGCGTTGGACAGCAGGTTGCGCAGGATCTGGCGCAGCCGGGAGTCGTCGGTGAGCAGGTCGGCGGGGGCGCCGGGCGCGGTGGTGACGGTGAAGTCCAGGCTCTTCTGCGAGGTCATCGGGCGGAAGGTGGCCTCGACGTACTCGATGAGCTGCCGCAGCGGGACCCGCTCGGGGCTGACGTCCATCTTCCCGGCCTCGACCTTGGACAGGTCGAGGATGTCGTTGATGAGCTGCAGCAGGTCGGAACCCGCGGAGTGGATGATGCCCGCGTACTCGACCTGCTTCGGGGTGAGGTTGCGGGAGGGGTTCTGGGCCAGGAGCTGGGCGAGGATGAGCAGGCTGTTGAGCGGGGTGCGCAGCTCGTGGCTCATGTTGGCGAGGAACTCGGACTTGTAGCGCGAGGCGAGCGACAACTGCTGTGCGCGAGCCTCCAGTTCCTGCCGCGCCTGCTCGATCTGCAGGTTCTTCGCCTCGATGTCCCGGTTCTGGTCGGCCAGCAGTGAGGCCTTGTCCTCCAGTTCGGCGTTGGACTGCTGGAGTTCCTCCTGGCGGGCCTGCAACTCGGCGGAACGTGAGCGCAGTTCGCTGGTGAGGCGCTGGGACTCCTCCAGCAGTTCGTCGGTGCGGGCGTTGGCGACGATCGTGTTGACGTTGACGCCGATGGTGTCCACGAGCTGCTGCAGGAAGTCCCGCTGGACGGGGGTGAACGTGGTGACCGAGGCGAGCTCGATGACGCCGAGGACCTGCTCCTCGAAGAGGATGGGGAGCAGCAGCAGGGCGGTGGGCTCGACCTGTCCGAGCCCGGAGGAGATGGTGACGTAGCCGGCCGGCAGCTCGTCCACGGCGATCGTGCGGCGGCTGCGCGCGGCCTGGCCGACCAGGGACCGGCCGAACGGGATGCGGGCGGGCCGGTTGTCCTCCTCCGGCCTGCCGTAGGAGCCGACGAGCCGCAGTTCGGGCCCGCTCTCGCCGTCCTCGGCGAGGTAGAAGGCGCCGTACTGGGCGGAGACCTGGGGCACCAGCTCGTCCATGATCAGCTCCGCGACGACGGGCAGGTCGCGGTGGCCCTGCATGAGGGCGGAGATACGGGCGAGGTTGGTCTTGAGCCAGTCCTGCTCCTGGTTGGCCAGGGTGGTCTCGCGCAGGGACTCCACCATGGAGTTGATGTTGTCCTTGAGGTCGGCGACCTCGCCGGAGGCGTCGACGGTGATCGAGCGGGTCAGGTCCCCTCGGCGACGGCGCTGGCCACGTCGGCGATGGCGCGCACCTGCCGGGTGAGGTTGCCGGCGAGCTCGTTGACGTTCTCCGTCAGGCGCTTCCAGGTGCCGGAGACGCCCTCGACCTCGGCCTGACCGCCCAGCCGGCCCTCGGTGCCCACCTCGCGGGCCACCCGGGTCACCTCGTCCGCGAACGCCGAGAGCTGGTCCACCATCGTGTTGATGGTCGTCTTCAGCTCCAGGATCTCGCCGCGCGCGTCCACGTCGATCTTCTTGGACAGGTCACCCCGGGCCACGGCCGTGGTCACCAGCGCGATGTTGCGCACCTGGCCGGTGAGGTTGTTGGCCATGGAGTTGACGTTGTCGGTGAGGTCCTTCCAGGTGCCGGCCACGTTGGGCACATGGGCCTGTCCGCCGAGCCGGCCCTCGGTGCCGACCTCGCGGGCCACCCGGGTCACCTCGTCCGCGAACGCGGAGAGCGTGTCGACCATGGTGTTGATGACGTCGGCCAGCGCGGCGACCTCGCCCTTGGCCTCGACGGTGATCTTCTGCGACAGGTCGCCCTTGGCGACGGCCGTGGCGACCTGGGCGATGGAGCGGACCTGACCGGTGAGGTTGGACGCCATCACGTTGACGTTGTCGGTGAGGTCCTTCCAGGTGCCCGAGACCCCGCGCACGGTGGCCTGTCCGCCGAGGTTGCCGGCGGTGCCGACCTCGCGGGCCACCCGGGTCACCTCGTCAGCGAACGCCGAGAGCTGGTCCACCATCGTGTTGATGGTGTTCTTCAGCTCCAGGATCTCGCCGCGCGCGTCCACCGTGATCTTCTGCGACAGGTCGCCCTGCGCCACCGCGGTGGCCACCTGGGCGACGTTGCGCACCTGGGCGGTGAGGTTCCCGCCCATGAAGTTGACCGAGTCCGTGAGGTCCCGCCAGGTGCCCTTGACGCCCTTGACGTCCGCCTGACCGCCCAGCCGGCCCTCGGTGCCGACCTCGCGGGCCACCCGGGTCACCTCGTCGGCGAACGCCGAGAGCTGGTCCACCATCGTGTTGATGGTGCTCTTCAGCTCCAGGATCTCGCCCCGGGCGTCCACCGTGATCTTCTGCGACAGGTCGCCCTGCGCCACCGCCGTCGTCACCTGGGCGACGTTGCGCACCTGAGCGGTGAGATTTCCGGCCATGAAATTGACCGAATCCGTGAGGTCCCGCCAGACACCGGCGACCCCGGGCACCTGCGCCTGCCCCCGAGGCGCCCCTCGGTGCCCACCTCGCGCGCCACCCGGGTCACCTCGTCGGCGAACGCCGAGAGCTGGTCGACCATCGTGTTGACGGTCTCCTTGAGCTGCAGGATCTCTCCGCGCGCGGGGACGTCGATCTTCTGCGACAGGTCGCCCTTGGCGACGGCGGTGGCGACCTGGGCGATGTCGCGCACCTGGGTGGTGAGGTTGCCCGCCATCGCGTTGACGGAGTCGGTGAGGTCGGCCCAGGTACCGGAGACGCCGGGCACCTCCGCCTGGCCGCCGAGGGTGCCCTCGGTGCCCACCTCGCGGGCCACCCGGGTCACTTCGGAGGTGAACACGGACAACTGGTCGACCATGCCGTTGAAGACGGTGGCGATGTCGCCCATCAGTCCGCTGGAGTCGTCCGGCAGTCGTGTGCCGAAGTCACCGTCACGGACCGCCGTCAGCCCCGCGAGGAGCCGTCTCAGTTCCTGTTCACCCGGGACCGCGTCGATCGTCCCAGTCGCCTTGCCGGCCATGCGCACCCTCGTTCCGCTCCCCAGGAGCCCTCGGGCAGAGGGCTCGGAACCACCACCGGGCACGCGGCCTGACCCGGCCCTTGGTGTGTGCATTTCCGCAGTTCACGGATTTGCCTGATGAGAAAAATACGTCGCAGGCTAACCCACTTTCACGATGCCTCACAAAGCAGCCGCCCGGCCGGAAGAAGTTCACGGCGCGATCCGCGATCCGGGGTGTACGGCGCGTTTTCCCGGGTACCCATTGCGTTCGGCCCCTCCCGGAACATCGCCCGGTGCGCCTCCCGGAACGTCCCGCCCGGCGGCGCCGCCCCAGAGGTGGTGCGGCCGCCGCGGGGCCGTTTCGGGCGCGCGGAGCGAGGGCACCCGTGCCACGCTCGAGACAGGGCACCAGGACCCGGACCCAGGACGTCTGCGCGCCGCGGCCGCCGGCGGGGCGAGGGCCGAGCGAGGAGGGTGCGGCATGACCCCGGACGACGACGGCACGAAGGGCGCCGGACCGGCACCCGGGCATCTGCTCCACGGCCCCAGCCGGACGTCGCGGGTGCCGCCGGCTATCCGGACGCCCCGCCCAGGATGGGCTTCTTCACCGACACCTCCGTGTGCATCGGCTGCAAGGCGTGCGAGGTGGCCTGCAAGGAGTGGAACGCCGTCCCGGAGGACGGGCTCGAACTGACCGGCATGTCGTACGACAACACGCAGGGCCTCGGCGCCGACACCTGGCGGCACGTGGCGTTCATCGAGCAGCGCAAACCCTTCGGCGGCCAGGAGCCCGGGGTCGTCCACGAGGACGTCGACGTGTTCGCCGCGGCGGCGGACCTCGGCACCGGCGCCGGCTCGCCGGGCCGGGGGCCACCGCTCCCCGCCCGGCGCCGCGCCCGCGGGTGCCCCGGCCGGGGAGATCTCCCCCGTCTCGCCCGACGGCCGCACCGAGCTGCGCTGGCTGATGGCCTCGGACGTGTGCAAGCACTGCACCCACGCGGCCTGCCTCGACGTGTGCCCCACGGGCGCGCTGTTCCGCACCGAGTTCGGCACGGTCGTCGTCCAGGAGGACATCTGCAACGGCTGCGGCTACTGCGTGCCCGCCTGCCCGTACGGCGTCATCGACCAGCGCCGGGACGACGGCCGGGTGTGGAAGTGCACCCTGTGCTACGACCGGCTGGGCGTCGGGATGGAACCGGCCTGCGCCAAGGCCTGCCCGACCGAGTCGATCCAGTTCGGCCCGCTGGACGAACTGCGCGAGCGGGCCGCGTCCCGGGTGGCCCGGCTGCGGGAGGCCGGGGTGAGCGACGCCCGGCTGTACGGCGAGAGCCCGGACGACGGGGTCGGCGGGGACGGCGCGTTCTTCCTGCTGCTGGACGAACCGGAGGTGTACGGCCTGCCCCGGACCCGGTCGTGACCACCCGGGACCTGCCCGGCATGTGGCGGCACGCCGCGCTGGCCGCCGGCTCGCTCGCCGCGCTCGCCGTCACCAGCTTCGTGAGGAGGCCGCGATGAGCGGTTCGGACGTCACCCGGGACGGCCTGCGGGGCGGGCGGCCCGGCCGTGAGGCCCCGACGGGCGCGCGGGCCGGTCGCCGCCGGCGCCGGCGCGGCCGGGGCGAGCAGCCGATGGTCCCGGAGGCGGAGTTCTCGTCGTACTACGGCAAACCGGTGCTGAACAAGCCGACGTGGAAGGCGCTCGACATCGCCGGCTACCTGTATCTCGGCGGTCTGGCCGGGGCGTCGTCGCTGCTCGCGGCCGGGGGTTCGCTCAGCGGGCGGCCGGGGCTGGCCCGGCCGGCGAAGCTCGGGGCCGCCGGGGCCATCTCGCTGTCCCTGGTCGCGCTCGTGCACGACCTGGGCCGCCCGGCCCGCTTCCTCCACATGCTCCGGGTGTTCAAGCCCACGTCGCCGATGAGCGTGGGCTCGTGGCTGCTGGTGGGCTATGCCCCGCTGGCGATGGCGTCGGCGGCCGCCGACGTCGCGGGCCGCTACCGCCTCGCGGGCTCGGCCGCCACGGCGGGCGCCGCTGTCCTGGGCCCGGCGGTGGCGACCTACACCGCGGTGCTCCTCTCGGACACGGCGGTGCCGTCCTGGCACGAGGGCTACCGGCAGCTCCCCTACGTCTTCGCGGGATCCGCGGCCTCCGCGGCCTCCGGTCTGGCGCTGGCCGCCGCCCCGGCCGGCCAGGCGGGCCCGGCACGCCGGATGGCGGCCCTCGGTGCCGCGCTGGAACTGGGCGCCTTCCGGCTGATGAAGGGACGTCTCGGACTGGCCGCCGAACCCTACGACACGGGCAGGCCGCACCGGCTGCTGCGCGCCGCCGAGGCGCTGACGGCGGGCGGCGCCGCTCTGGCGGTACTGTCCGGGCGGGTGCGTGACCGGCGCCTGGCCCTGGCGGCCGGTGCCGCGCTGCTGTCCGGCTCGGCGGCCCTGCGCTTCGGGGTGTTCCAGGCCGGGGTGGACTCCGCCGAGGACCCGAAGTACACGGTCGTACCGCAGCGCGAGCGGCTGGCGGCGCGCGGCGGCTGAACCGGTTCCCCGGTGCGCGCGGCCCGGGGCGGCGACGCCTGTTTGGCCGTTCGGGCCGGGGGTACCCCGCCGCACACCGGGGCCGGGATGCCGCGGTCGCGCGGTGGCGTGAGAATCGAGGAGCGCCGACGGGAGGAGCGAGTCGTGGGCGTACGCACCTGGATCGACTCCTGGCCGGTCTACCGCCAGCTCACGGGCACGGACCCGCTGGGCCGGGGGGCCGCCGCCAAGAGCGGGCGCAGCGCGCGGCTGGAGCCCCGGGTGGCCTCGGCGGACCGGGTGGTGAAGTCGGTCTGCCCGTACTGCGCGGTGGGCTGCGGGCAGAACGTGTACGTCCAGGACGGCGAGGTCACCCAGATCGAGGGCGACCCGGACTCCCCCATCTCGCGCGGCCGGCTGTGCCCCAAGGGCTCGGCCAGTCTGCAGCTCACCACGGGGAGCGCGCGCGAGCACCAGGTGCTGTACCGGCGGCCGCACGGCACCCGGTGGGAGCGGCTGGACCTGGACACGGCGATGGAGATGATCGCCGACCGGGTCGTCGAGGCGCGGCGGGCCGGCTGGCAGTGGGAGGCCGACGGCAAGCGCACCCGGCGCACCCTGGGCATCGCGAGTCTGGGCGGGGCGACGCTCGACAACGAAGAGAACTACCTGATCAAGAAGCTGTTCACCGCGCTGGGCGCGATCCAGATCGAGAACCAGGCGCGTGTTTGACACTCCTCCACCGTTCCCGGTCTGGGAACCTCGTTCGGACGCGGCGGCGCGACCACCTTCCAGCAGGACCTGCAGAACTCGGACTGCATCGTCATCCAGGGATCGAACATGGCCGAGTGCCATCCGGTCGGGTTCCAGTGGGTGATGGAGGCGAAGGCGCGCGGCGCGAAGGTCATCCATGTCGACCCGCGGTTCACCCGGACCAGCGCGCTGGCCGACGTGCACGTGCCGCTGCGCGCGGGCTCGGACATCGCGTTCCTCGGCGGCATCATCAACCACGTCCTGCGGGAGGAGAAGTACTTCCGGGACTACGTGCTGGCGTACAGCAACGCCTCGGTGATCCTGCGGGAGGACTTCCGGGACACGGAGGACCTGGACGGCGTCTTCTCGGGCCTGGACACCGACAGCCGCTCCTACGACAACAGCAGCTGGCAGTACGAGGGCACCGAGATGCAGGCGGCCTCGGGCGAACGTGATCTGGAGTACGACGAGCGCACCGGCGGTGAGCGCTCCGACGACAGCTCGGTCACCGAGGCGGCGCGCGGTGAGGCGCACGGCTCCGGCGGCGCCGTGATCGGCGAGGGCGAGCCCGAACGGGACGAGACGCTGACCCATCCGCGCTGTGTCCTGCAGGTGCTCAGGCGGCACTACGCCCGCTACACGCCGGAGCTGGTCGAGGAGGTCTGCGGGGTGCCGCGGGACCTGTTCCGGCAGGTGTGCGAGCTGGTCACGGATAACTCCGGACGGGACCGGACCACGGCGTTCGCGTACGCGGTCGGCTGGACGCAGCACACGGTCGGCGTGCAGTACATCCGCGCGGCCGCCGTGCTGCAGACGCTGCTCGGCAACATCGGCCGCCCGGGCGGCGGCATCCTCGCCCTGCGCGGGCACGCCTCCATCCAGGGCTCCACGGACATCCCGACCCTGTTCAACCTGCTGCCCGGCTACATCCCGATGCCGCACGCCCACCAGAACCAGGACCTCGAAGCCTTCGTGGAGGCCGAGGCGGCGCACAAGGGCTACTGGGGCAACATGCGGGCCTACCTGGTGAGTCTGCTCAAGGCGTACTGGGGCGACACCGCGACGCGGGAGAACGACTTCTGCTTCGACTACCTGCCGCGGCTGACCGGCTCCCACTCCACCTACGAGACGGCCATGGCGCAGCTCGAAGGCAGGTGCAAGGGCTACTTCCTGGTCGGGGAGAACCCGGCGGTCGGCAACGCCAACGCCAAGCTGATGCGCATGGGCATGGCCAACCTGGACTGGCTGGTGGTGCGGGACTTCTCGCTCATCGAGTCGGCGACCTGGTGGCAGGACGGACCGGAGATCGAGACCGGGGAGCTGCGCACCGAGGACATCGCCACCGAGGTGTTCTTCCTGCCGGCCGCCGCGCACACCGAGAAGGAGGGCAGCTTCACCAACACGCAGCGGCTGCTGCAGTGGCACCACCAGGCCGTGGAGCCGCCCGGCGAGGCGCGCAGCGACCTGTGGTTCACGTATCACCTCGGGCGGCTCATCCGGCGGCGGCTGGCCGGGTCCGACGACGAGATGGACCGTCCGGTGCTCGACCTGACCTGGGACTACCCGACCAGGGGCGAGCTGGTCGAACCGGACGCGGAGGCCGTGCTGGCCGAGATCAACGGCCGTGGGGCCGGTGGCCGTCCGCTCTCGTCCTACGAACAGCTCGAGTCCGACGGGTCCACCGCCTGCGGCTGCTGGATCTACTGCGGGGTCTACGCCGACGGCGTCAACCAGGCCGCGCGCCGCAAGCCGGGCCGGGAGCAGGACTGGGTGGCGGCCGAGTGGGCGTGGGCCTGGCCGGCCAACCGGCGCATCCTGTACAACCGCGCCTCGGCGGATCCGGAGGGCAGGCCGTGGAGCGAGCGCAAGGCCCTGGTCTGGTGGGATCCGGACCGGGGGAGCACGGCGAGTGGTCCGGGCACGACGTGCCCGACTTCAAGAAGGACAAGGCACCCGGTCACGAGCCGCCCGAGGGCGCGACCGGCCCCGAGGCGCTGTCCGGCCGGGACCCGTTCATCATGCAGGCCGACGGCAAGGCGTGGCTGTACGTGCCGTCGGGGCTCACCGACGGCCCGCTGCCGACGCACTACGAACCGCAGGACTCCCCGTTCCCGAACCTGCTGTACGGGCAGCAGCGCAATCCGGTACGGCATTTGATGCCGACGCTCCCGGACAACCGCTACCAGCCGAGCGGCGCCGAGCCCGGCGCGGAGGTGTTCCCGTACGTCGCCACCACCTACCGGCTCACCGAGCACCACACCGCGGGCGGGATGTCCCGCTGGCAGCCGTACCTCGCCGAACTCCAGCCGGAGTTCTTCTGCGAGATCTCCCCGGAACTGGCCGCCGAGCGGGGCCTCGCGCACACCGGCTGGGCGACGATCGTCAGCGCGCGCGGGGTGATCGAGGCGCGGGTGCTGGTGACCGACCGGATGGCGCCGCTGCGGGTGCAGGGCCGGACCCTGCACCAGGTGGGTCTGCCCTACCACTGGGGCCCGAACGGCTACAGCACCGGGGACGCGGCCAACGAACTGCTGCACCTGTCCCTGGACCCGAACACGCACATCCAGGAGGCCAAGGCGTTCGCCGTCGACATCCGTCCGGGTCGCCGTCCGCGGGGTCCGGCGTCGCTGGAGCTGGTGCGTTCCTACCGCGCCCGGGCGGGCATCGACGAGCACACCGGAACAGAACCGTAGCGCGGCTCGTCCCGGGCCGGTCGAGCGGCCCGGGACGAGGCCGCGAGGCGGCTCACCGCAGCACGATCGAGTGGTCCCCGCGGGGCACCAGCTCCCCCACCACCGCGGCTCCGGGCACCTCGCCGGCGACGAGCAGCCCGCCCGAGGTCTGCGCGTCCGCCAGCAGCAGCCGGGTGTCCGTGTCCGCGCCGCCGAAGTCGGTGCACGGCGCGACCCAGTCCAGGTTGCGCCGGGTGCCGCCGCTGACGTAGCCGTCCCGGACGGCCTCCCGGGCGCCGTCGAGGTACGGCACCGCCGCGGTGTCGACCACGGCGGTCACGCCCGAGGCCCGGGCCAGTTTGTGCAGATGGCCGAGGAGCCCGAAGCCGGTGACGTCGGTGGCGCAGGTGGCGCCCGCGGCCAGGGCGGCGGCGGACGCGTCCCGGTTCAGGGCCGTCATCGTGGCGATCGCCTGCCCGAACCGCTCCCCCGTGGCCTTGTGCCGGTTGTTCAGCACACCCAGGCCGAGCGGTTTGGTCAGCGACAGCGGCAGACCGGCGCGGCCTGCGTCGTTGCGCAGCAGCCGGGCGGGGTCGGCGAGTCCGGTGACGGCCATGCCGTACTTGGGTTCCGGGTCGTCCACGCTGTGCCCGCCGCCGATGTGGCAGCCCGCCTCGGTGGCGATGTCCTGGCCGCCGCGCAGCACCTCACGGGCCAGTTCGAAGGGCAGCCGGTCGCGGGGCCAGGCGAGCAGGTTGACGGCGAGGACGGGCCGGCCGCCCATGGCGTAGACGTCGGACAGCGCGTTGGCGGCGGCGATGCGTCCCCAGTCGTAGGGATCGTCGACGACCGGGGTGAAGAAGTCGGCGGTGCACACCATGGCCAAGTCCTGTCCGGGGAGCGCGACGACGGCGGCGTCGTCCCCGGTGGCGAGGCCGACCAGCAGCGGGCCGGCGCCCTCGGGCGGCGGCGCGCCGAGTCCGGCTACCACGTCCTCCAGCTCGCCGGGCGGGATCTTGCAGGCGCAGCCGCCGCCGTGGGCGAACTGCGTGAGGCGTACGGACGCTTGGCGGGTCGGTGTCATGTGTGTCTCCCGGGGCACTAGCCTGGTCGAACGGTGGAGGCGTGTGGGTGCCTGGTGGCCCTCCCGGTCTTCAAAACCGAGGTGCCCGAGGATCTCGGGCAGGCGGGTTCGATTCCCGTCCGCCTCCGCTCCCCGGCCCGGGCCGGCAGCGCCGTCGCTGGTCGTCGACGCGTTCCGTGTACCCCTGGGCGTCCAGATGCTCCAGCAGCGGTACGGCCACCCGGCGCGTGGTGTCCAGGGCGCGCCGGGCCTCGCTCAGCGTGAACGGCTGCGGCAGCCGGCGCAGTTCCGCGGCGGCCGCGGCGTCCGCCCCGGGCAGCAGCACGATGCCGTCGGCGATCCGCAGCAGGGCGCCGGTGGCGACGGCGGCGGCCAACGGCGCGCCGGTCAGGCCCAGTCGGGTCAGCCGGCCGGCCTCGGGCGCGCGGAAGGGCGTCCGGGTCAGATCCCCGCGCACGGCGTCCACGGCCGCCCGGACGGGCGGGGCAGCGCGGGCCGGACGGCGTCGGCGTCGTACAACCGGCCCTGGTGCTCGCGGAGTCGGGGGCCGCCCGGACGAGGGCGTCCACCAGGGCGCGGTCGGGCAGACCCAGCAGACGGCGGGCCGCCTCGGCGGGGAGGCCGGGTTCCAGCGGGTGCGTGCCGGCGTACCGGCCGACCTCGGCGGCCAGCCGGTCCCCGAGGCCCGTCCAAACCGTCTCGTCGGCCAGCCAGTCCCCCGCGACGGGTTCGGACGGCGGCCGCACGCCCATGGCGAGCAGGTCGCGGCGCCGGACCAGACCCCGGCGGCGCAGTTCGGCGGCGCCGTCGGGGTGGCCTGTCGTCGCGGCGAGCTCGGCCGCGCGGGTACGGGCGGCGCCCCGCCGGGTCAGGCGCGGCGGGCGTACGTCGAGGACGGTGACGCCGCAGGGGGTGCGGCTGCCGCCGGGTTCGCGGAGCACCGCCCGGTCTCCGATCCGCAGGGGCAGGGTCCGGTGCAGGGTGAGCCGGGCGGTGTCCTCGCCCAGCGGGCGGACGGTCGCCGGGACGGCGGCCGAGCCGATGTGCAGGGTGACCGAGCGGGGCAGGTCGCGGACGGGCTCGCCGGTGATCCGGACGTCGGCGGTGCCGGTCGTCAGCCAGCGGTCCGGGGTCAGCAGTGCCTGGCCGCGCCGCAGTCCGCCGGCCCCCGGCCCGTGCACGTTGACGGCGACCCGGGCCACCGCGCCGGCCTCCGTCCGGTCCTCGTGCAGGGTCTGCAGGCCGCGCACCCGCAGCACGTCCCCGGCCGCGGTGACCAGCCGGTCGCCGACGCGCAGGGTGCCCGCGCCGAGCGTGCCGGTGACCACGGTGCCGTGGCCGCGCACGGTGAAGGCCCGGTCCAGCCACAGGCGTATGTCGGCCTCAGTGTCGGGTGCGGGCAGCTCGGCCGTCAGTGCCGCCAGTTCGGCGCGCAGGGCGTCGAGTCCGGCGCCGGTGACCGCGCTGACGGCCACGGACCGCGCCGGGCCGAGGGAGGTGGCGGCGAGTCGCTCGGCGGCGTCCGCGCGCACCGGCTCGGGGTCGGCGAGGTCGCTGCGGGTCACCGCGAGGACGGCGTGCCGGACGCCGAGCGCGTCGAGGATCGCCAGGTGCTCCTGCGACTGGGGCTGCCAGCCCTGGTCGGCGGCGACGACGAACAGCACGGCGGGCACCGGGCCGGCACCGGCGAGCATGGTCGCGACGAAGCGCTCGTGTCCGGGCACGTCGACGAAGGCGAGGTACTCGCCGTCCGGTTCGAGCCGCGTCCACACGAAGCCGAGGTCGAGGGTCAGCCCCGGCGGCGCTCCTCCTCGTAGCGGTCCGGCTCCATACCGGTGAGCGCCCGCAGCAGGGTGGACTTTCCGTGGTCCACGTGGCCGGCGGTGGCGAGGACGTGCACGGCGCCTACCTCTCCGCGGCCGGGCGGGCCGCCCGTACGGCCCCGGCCAGCAGTTCGTCGTCCTCCGGCGGCACGGCCCGCAGGTCGAGCAGGCACCGCCCGGCCTCCAGCCGGCCCACCACGGGATCCGGCCGATGCGCAGGGCCGCGGCGTACGGCTCGGGCAGCGACAGCGCGGCGCTGGGCAGCGTGACCCCGGGCGCCCCTCCCCCGCCGACCGTGGCGGCTCCGGCGACGGCCCGGACGTCGATCCCGTCGGCCCCCAGGGCGGCGGCGAGCCGGTCGGCGCGGTCCTCGAGACCGGCCGGGTCGGCGGTGAGGGCGGTGGCGGTCGGAGTGGGCGGTCCGGTGAGCGTGGCCTCCAGGGCGGCCAGGGTGAGCTTGTCGACCCGCAGGGCGCGGGCCAGCGGGTGCCTGGCCAGGGCGCGCACGAGGTCGGTGCGGCCGAGCAGCAGCCCGCACTGGGGGCCGCCGAGCAGTTTGTCGCCGCTCGCGGTGACGAGGGCGGCCCCGGCGGCGAGGGCCGTGGCGGCGTCGGGCTCCCCGGGCAGTTCCGGGTGCGGGGCGAGCAGCCCGGAGCCGATGTCCACGACGACGGGCACCGGGAGCCCGGCGAGTTCGCTCACCTCCGCGCCACGGGTGAATCCGGTGATGCGGAAGTTGGAGGGGTGCACCTTGAGGACGAAGCCGGTCGCGGGTCCGACGGCGGCGGCGTAGTCGGCGGCGGTGGTGCGGTTGGTGGTGCCGACCTCGCGCAGCCGGGCGCCGGTGGAGACCAGCAGGTCCGGCAGGCGGAAGCCGTCCCCGATCTCCACCATCTCGCCCCGGCTGATGACGATCTCCCGGCCGGCCGCGAGGGCGGTGGCGGCCAGTACGAGCGCGGCGGCCCCGTTGTTGACGACGTGCGCGGCGCCGGCGGCGGGGACGCGGCCGGCGAGCGCCGCCATGGCCGAGCGGCCGCGCCGGGCCCGTACCCCGGTCGCCAGGTCGAGTTCCACGTCGGTCGGCCCGGCGGCCGCCGCCACCGCCTGCCGGGCGGCCGCCGACAGCGGTGCCCGGCCGAGGTTGGTGTGCAGCAGGACGCCGGTCGCGTTGATCACCGGCCGGAGCCCGCCGGCCGTGCCGGGGAGCAGGGCGACGGCGGTGTCCGGGACCTGCTCCGGGGTGATGCCGCCCTCCCGCGCCCGGCCCTGCGCCCGCCGGACCGCGCCCTTGACCACATCCGCTCCGAGCCGCCCCACGGCCTCGGCCAGCCGCGGGTCGCGCAGCACCACGTCGGTCCGCGGAATCCGCCGCCGGGCGTCACCACCACCGGTCCGCCCGACCGCCGGGCCTGGCGCGGGCACGACGGTGTCCGGGGTGGTTGCCGGGGCGCCGGCCTCTGTCGGGGGGCCGGCCGGAGTGCCGGCGTGTTCCGGGGGCCGGCCGGGGTCCCGGCGTCCTTCCGAGGCTTCGCCGGATGACCGGCGTCCACCTGGGTGCGTGCCGGAGCACCCGCGTCCGGTCCGTCCGGGACTCCGGAGCCGCGTCCCGCCCGAGCACTCGCACCGACCCCGTCCCCATGCCGCCACCGGCCCGCCCCGGTCGCCCCGACGCCGACACCGCCCCCTTCGCCCGAGGGACCGTCCGCAGCGCCGCGGGCGGGCGCCGCGGTCTCCGGCCGCATGGCCCCACGCCCCGCACGCGGCCGGACGGAACCGGCGTCGTTCACGGAACCGGCCGGGGCATCGGCGTCGGGTCCGCACGGGACTCCGGAGCCGCGTCCGGCGGCGAGACCGGGGCACGGGCCCGCCGGGGCCCCGGAGCCGGTCCCGGGGGTGTCCGGGGTCCGGCCGTCCCTGCCGGGTGCCATCCGCTCCTCCATGCCGCCCCCGTTCCTCCGGGCCCGCCGTGCCCCTGAGGGCATCGCTCATCGTCCTCCAGTGCCCTTGCCCGGCCGTTCGACACGCCGGGTGGACCGGCCGTGTCACGGGCCGCTGTCGGGTTCCCGCGGCCGGTCCTCGGAGCGCGGGGCGGCCGGGGCGGGGGTGTCTCGCCCGCGGTGAGGTGGGCCAGGACCTCCACCAGTTCCTTGCAGGCCTTCTCGACGGAACGCCGGGTGTTGCGCTGCTCGGTGATCACGGCGGACAGCAGCAGCGCGGTCAGTGCCATGGTCCCGTTGAAAGCCTGGAGTTTCGCCATGATCTCGACCCGGTTCAGCCCGGCGAAGGCGCCGGCGGCGTCCGTGGCCGTGACGGTGGCCAGGACAGAGGTCAACAGGGCGCAGGCCATGCTGCCGGCGAGCCGGAAGCGCAGCGCGGCCCAGATGATCAGCGGATAGACGAGGAAGAGCAGGCTGATCGAGCTGTAGGCGGCCAGCGGCACGATGGCGCAGGCGACGACGGCCAGCGCGGTGGCCTCCTTCCAGCGCCTCAGCGGTGGTGGCCAGCGGGTGCGCCGCAGCAGCAGGAGGACCGGCGTGACGAGCAGGACGCCCATGGCGTCGCCGACCCACCAGGCCAGCCAGACGGACCCGAAGGCGTGCGGGGCCAGCTTGTCGGTGAGGACGAGGATGCCGACGCCGAAGGTCGCGCTGATGGTCATGGCCGCCAGCGCACCGAGGAACACCAGGGCGAGCCCGTCGCGCAGCCGGCTGATCGTGGGGCGGAAGCCGTACCGGCGCAGCAGCAGAACCGCGACCACCGGTGCCACCGTCTGTCCGAAGAGGATGCCGATCACGTCCGGGCCCGGGGTACCGATCGACCAGGTGGCGAACAGCGCGCCCACCGTGATGGCCGGCCAGCATCCGAGGCCGAAGAACAGCAGGGCGGCCACGGCCACCCGGTGGGCGGCCAGATCGGGGTGACGACGGCACCCTCGACGGCCAGATGGAGCAGGAGTCCGAGGCGCGCCGACCCGTAGTAGCAGGCGGCGACCGCCAGAAGCTGGACGGCGTAGCCGCCCGGCCGGCGCGGATCCTGGAATGGCACCACAGCAGCAATCTCACACCGGTGGCCCTCCCTGTGCGAGGCGAGAGGCGTCCGGTCCCGCTCTATGGCTGAACGCCGGACCGCTGCCGCGACCCTCCGGCCACCGCGTCCCGCCAGTGCGCGCCGGGTCCGTCGAGGCCCACGACCAGTACGGCGGCGTCGTCCTCGTGCCCCACGCTCTCGGCGCCCTTGATCACCGCGGCGGCCAGCGCGTGCGCCTCGAGGCCGGCGACGGCGGCGATGCCGGCGAGCCGGACCACCTGGTCGAGACCGTCCTCGATGGGGAGCGACGGCCCCTCGACCACGCCGTCGGTGAGCAGTACGAACACCCCGCCGGTGGTGAGCCGGTGCCGGGCGACGGGGTAGGCCGCGCCCTGCTGGATGCCGAGCGGCGGGCCTCCCTCGTCGTCCGCGACGCCCGACTTGCCGTCCGCGGTGGCCCAGACGAAGGGTATGTGCCCGGCCCGCGCGCTCTCCATGACGCCCGTGGCGGGGTCGAGCCGCATGAAGGTGCAGGTGGCGAACAGCTCGATGCCCAGCGAGAGCAGCAGTTCGTTGGTTCGGGCGAGGACTTCGCCCGGCTCGGTGCTGACGGAGGCGAGGGCCCGCAACGCGGTCCGCACCTGGCCCATGAACGCGGCGGCCTCGATGTTGTGCCCCTGCACATCGCCGATGGAGATGCCGATGCGGCCGTCGGGCAGGGTGAAGGCGTCGTACCAGTCGCCGCCCACGTTGAGCCCGTGGCAGGCGGGGGTGTAGCGCACCGCCAGGTGCAGACCGGGCGCGGTGGGCAGGTCCGGGGGGAGCATGCCGCGCTGCAGGGCGATGGCCAGCTCCACCTGGGTGCGCTGCAGCTCCGCGCGCTCGCGTGCCTGGGCGGTGAGCATCCCGAGCCGGACCAGCAGCTCGTCGTCGTCCATGGAGCGCTTGCGGGGCATCGATCACATCCGACTGGGCGGCACCCTTCTAGAGCAAACGCCTAGATTTTACCCATTCGTCGCGATTACCCCCAGAGGAGGAACCACCCGATCCGCGCGGTCAGCGGACCTCCGAGTCGATGCCGGTGACGAACGCGGGACCCAGCGGCGCCGTCCGCTCGTCGAGCCCGGCGCCCCGCAGAGCGGAGTCCGCGAGCCGGCGGGCCTCCTCCTCGGCGTGCGGGCCGGTGTCCGCCTCGACGGTCAGACGGAGGGTGAAGGTGTTGTCCTCGTTGACGTTCAGTACGTCCAGGTCCTCGGCACTGCCCATCCGCGTGGTGTGCGGATCGGCCGGCCGGAGCGCCCGGCTCAGCCGCGCGCGGGCCTCGTCCCCGACTCCCGTCGTGAAGGTACCGGGCACGGTGATGACGTAGGTCGTCATGACGATCCTTTCCTCGGGCCTTCCACGCATACCCCGTTTCACGGCGTTCGCACGGCGCCGCGGAACCAGCGCCGCTCCGGATCGGACCCACCCGTCCAGCGCGGTCATGAACCCCTCGAAGTCGTCCCGGCAGAGGGTGTGGCCCGCGCCCGGCACCCTGCGCACCTCGAAGCCCCGCCGTGCCGGCTCCTCGGCCGTGGCGGGCGGTACGAGGCTGTTCGCGCCGGCCGGCACCACGAGCGACGGCACCACGGGCCGCGCCGGGGTCCGGCTGACCGCGTAGGTGTCGGGGAGGGCGTGGACGGTCGCCGCGTCCCGGTCGGCGATGGTCGCCGGTTCCACGTCCACGTCGGCCTCCTCCCAGCGCGGGTTGAGGCCCCGGATCACGCCCGGCGCGGCCGGTACGGCAAGTACGGCCGGCACAGCCGGCACGGCTCACAGCGGGGAGTGCGCCACCACCGTCACGTAGGCGCCGTAGAGCAGGGACGCGACGGCCAGGGCGCCGCCGACCAGCAGGGCCTGGGCCGGCCGCACCCGCCAGGTGCGGGCGAGTGCGCGGGCCGGCGGGATCAGCAGCGGGAAGACCGGGAGCAGGAAGCGGGGCTTGGAGGAGAAGGACCCCGAGCCGCCCAGCACCAGCAGCACCAGGACTCCCGCGAACACCACCAGGGCCAGCGGGGCGCGGTCCAGGCAGAGCAGCCCGAACAGGACCACACCGATCAGGACGAGGAGCAGCGCGGCGGGGTAGACGACACCGCCGCCGTACAGGAACAGCAGCCGGAGGAAGCGCACGGCCCCCGCGCCGAAGTCGAAGCGCGACTCCCAGGCGCTCTGGACCGTGAAGTAGCCCCGGAACAGGTCGCCGGTCCGGGCGCCCACCCAGAGCACATAGGCGAGCCAGCCCAGTGGGGCGAGCAGGGCACCGGCCCACAGGGCGGCCGGCACCCGGCCGCGCCGGCGCAGCAGTTCGCGCGCGGCGGCGACCCGAGGGCCGCGGCCACGGCGAACCCGGTCGGCCGGGACAGTCCGGCCAGCGCGGCGAGCGAGCCGGCCCACAGCCAGCGGCCCCTGAGCAGGCAGTACAGGGACCAGACCGCGAGCGCGGCGAACAGGGACTCGGTGTAGGCGATGGTCAGCTCGACGGAGTGCGGCAGGACGGCCCACAGGGCGACCAGGGCGGTGGCGGCGCCCCGGCCGTAGAGGTGGTGGCCGATGAGGTAGAGCCCGTACGCGGCCACGCCGGCAGCGGCCCAGGCGACCAGCAGCCCAGCCTGCCCGGGAGTGCACGGCAGCACCGTGAGCACGGCCCGGACGAGTCCCGGATACAGGGGGAAGAAGGCCCAGTCGGTCTGCACCGCGCCGGACGGGGTGATCCAGATGAGGTGCCCGTAGCCGTGGGTGGCGATGTGCAGGTACCAGCGGGAGTCCCAGGAGTGGGCGAGGCTGCGGGTCAGGGTGCGGCCGGCGAGGTGGTCGGCGGCGATCACCACGAGGATCCCGGCGAGCCGTACCGCCGCGAACAGCGCGAGCGCCGCCAGGGCGCCCTCCGGCATCCGGTGCCGGGCCACCAGGGGCCCCGAGCGGCGGAGGGGACCGGACGGGGCGGCCGGATCGGGCCTGGGTACGGAAGACGTGCTCACGCCCCCGACCTTGGCCAGAGCGGTACGGGCGTGCAATGCGCGACCCGCGTGTCCCTGCCTCTTCCACCCTGATTCAGGAACGGTGGCCCCCCTGCCGGGGACCCCCGGAAAGATCGAAGTAGGGTGTGGTTACCATATGAGCGCTGCCTAGCTCGAAAGATAGATCTGTGACTGTCAACGACGACTCGTTCACCAACTGGATGCACCGCGAGGAAACCGCGGAGTCCATGATCCCGATCATCGGAAAGCTGCACCGCGAGCGGGACGTGACCGTCCTGCTGCACAGCCGCTCCCTGGTGAACAAGTCGGTGGTCAGCATCCTGAAGACGCACCGCTTCGCCCGGCAGATCGCCGGTGAGGAGCTGTCGGTCACCGAGACCATGCCGTTCCTCCAGGCCCTGACCACCCTCGACCTCGGGCCCTCCCAGATCGACCTCGGCATGCTGGCCGCCACCTACAAGGCCGACGACCGCGGTCTGAGCGTGGCGGAGTTCACCGCGGAGGCCGTCGCCGGCGCCACCGGCGCCGACAAGATCGAGCGCCGCGAGGCGCGCGACGTCGTCCTGTACGGTTTCGGCCGCATCGGCCGCCTCGTCGCCCGGCTGCTGATCGAGAAGGCCGGCTCGGGCAACGGCCTGCGGCTGCGCGCCATCGTCGTCCGCGGCGGGGGCGGCCGTGCCGCCGAGGATCTCGTCAAGCGCGCCTCGCTGCTGCGCCGCGACTCCATCCACGGCCAGTTCCAGGGCACCATCACGGTGGACGAGGACAACAGCACGATCGTCGCCAACGGCAACGCGATCAAGGTCATCTACGCCGACGACCCGTCGCACATCGACTACACCGAGTACGGCATCCGGGACGCCATCCTCATCGACAACACGGGCAAGTGGCGCGACCGCGAGGGTCTGTCCGAGCACCTGCGCCCGGCATCGACAAGGTCGTGCTGACCGCGCCCGGCAAGGGCGACGTCCCGAACATCGTGCACGGCGTCAACCACGACACGATCAAGCCCGACGAGCGGATCCTGTCCTGCGCGTCCTGCACCACCAACGCGATCGTCCCGCCGCTGAAGGCGATGGACGACGAGTACGGCGTGCTGCGCGGTCACGTGGAGACCGTCCACTCGTTCACCAACGACCAGAACCTGCTGGACAACTACCACAAGGCCGACCGTCGCGGCCGCTCCGCGCCGCTCAACATGGTGATCACCGAGACCGGTGCCGCCTCGGCCGTGGCGAAGGCGCTGCCCGACCTCAAGGCGCCGATCACCGGCAGCTCGATCCGCGTCCCGGTGCCGGACGTCTCGATCGCGATCCTGAACCTCCAGCTGGCCCGTGAGACCACCCGCGAGGACGTCCACGACTACCTGCGGAACGTGTCGCTGACCTCGCCGCTCAAGCGCCAGATCGACTTCACCACGGCGCCCGACGCGGTCTCCAGCGACTTCATCGGCTCGCGCCACGCCTCGATCGTGGACGCCGGCGCCCTCAAGGTGGAGGGGACAACGCGATCCTCTACCTCTGGTACGACAACGAGTTCGGCTACTCCTGCCAGGTCGTCCGGGTCGTCCAGCACGTCTCGGGCGTCGAGTACCCGACCTACCCGGCGGCGACGGCGGTCTGACGCCGCGGCGCCCAGCGCACACGAAGGCCGCCGACCGGGCTCCCGGCCGGCGGCCTTCGCGCACGGCGCTCGCGGTCAGGCCCGCCGCGGCCGTGCGCAGGCGCCCGCGGCGCACGCGGTGAGCCACTGGTCGAAGTCGGCGTCGTACCGGGTGCCGATGCCGTCGTGGTACACGGCGTATCCGCCGGCGTAGTCACCGGCGCGGAAGCGGGCGAGCACGCGCTGGACGTCGTCGGGATGGCGCTCGGCCATGTAGCGCACGGCGAGGTAGCCCCACGGATAGGTGCGCGTCACGTCACTGTTGCCGTAGGTGCTCTCGAAGAGCGTGCTCAGGCGGTACGTGTGCTTCGCCGCCTCCTGGACCGCCTGGTCGTACGCCAGCCCCCGGTAGCCGTAGGAGACGTACTCGGCCAGACCCTCGATCCACCACACGTCCGGCACCGAGGTCTGCTCGGTGAAGTCGCCCCGCATGTCGTCGCGGGCGTCGAGGAAGTGCGTGTACTCGTGGTTCAGGTTCCAGACCCGGGCCGGGAAACCGTCGTCCACGTCCTTCTGGTACATGATCGAGGTGGGCCGGTTGGCCGGGTCGGACGGGTCTCCGTCCAGGGTGATGCCGCCGTTGTCGGTACTGACGCCGTAGATCGCGCCCGCGTAGGTCCGGTAGTCGGCGCGGCTCGCGAAGACGACGAGCTGGATGGACGAGACGTACTGGCCGGGTATCGGCCCTCGGCCCTGACGACGTGGCGGAAGTAGGCGCCCTGGTTCAGCACGCTCGCGCACACGGCGTCCAGCTCGTCCGCGGTGAGGGCCTGGGCGCGGACGGTGTGGTCCGCGTCGCAGCTGTGGGTGACGGGCAGTGCGGCCTCGGTCAGTCTGCCGGGCAGGTCGCAGACCTCGTAGTAGGAGCAGCCGGCGCCGTCGTAGGAGGAGGCCTGGGTGGCGACGGCCACCCAGAGTCCGGCCGTCGGACCGGTGATCCGCGACCGGTCCAGCAGGTCCCTGGCCAACGGCCGCACAGCGGCGCGCAGTTCCGGGTGCTCGACGTAACGGGCCAGGTTCATGCCGGCGTTGGTGTCCAGGAAGGACAGATCGGTGCCGAGCAGGTCCGTGTGGCGCAGCGCGAAGTCGTGCAGGGAAGCGGTGACGCGCGGGTCGGCGGCGACCGCCGTCACGTACCGGGGGTTCCAGTTGCCGCGCCACAGCGGTGTGTGGACGTCGTTGACGGCCCTGACCATGCTGTCGGTCGCGTCGTACGAGCGGTCGTAGGCGTCCAGCAGCCGCCGGTAGACGTACAGATAGCGGTCCTGCTGGTCGGCGCTGTCGGTGAGGATCACGGTCTCGCCGAGGATGTCGCCGTTGACCGCCGTGACGTCCCGCGCGTGGCGGCGCGCGAAGAAGGCGTCCAGGCCGCCGGTGGTGGCGGCGGTGAGGCGGGAGGTGTACGGGCCCACGTCGCCGGGATGGTTGAACTGCACGTAGTAGCCGGCGCGCAGGAAGAGGACGAGTTGCAGCAGACCCGCGGAGTTGTCGCCCCGGTACCGCCCCGCCGCACGTGCGAAGCCCTGGGCGACGCTGAGCATCTGCGGCTGGCGGAACACGTCGCGGGCGTCGGTGCCGGTGACGGAGAAGAGGGTGTTGACGCAGTCCGCGGTGGAGGACGTCACGAGCGCGACGAGCGCCGCCCCGCTACGGCTGCCGAAGTCGCCGGGCGCGCAGGAGGCGGCCTTCGCCGCGGCGGGCGACAGGGGGACCGTGTCGTGGGTGAACGGCGTTTTCTGGGGCGGTAGTTGGGCCGGGCTGAGCGAGTGTGCCCGGCCGGGGGCGGGACGTTCGGTGGCGCCGGTGACCGGTCCGGCGGGCGGCGGCTCGGTGAGGTGTGCGGCGGGAGCGGCCGTCGGGCCGGCCCGGTGTCCGGGTAAGGCCTGGGTCGGGGCCGACAGCAGGCCGGCCACGGTGGCGCAGACGGCGGCGGCGCCGGCCAGCCGTCCGGGCAGCGCGAAGCGATGGCGCATCGGGGATTCCTCCACGAAGGGGGTGCGCCTCTGTGGGGTGCGAGGCGTGGGAGGAATGTCTCAGCGCACCGCTCCGGCAACAATGGCGTGTGACATAGCACATGGCACCGCCCGCTCATAACACCTCCGGTGCCGCGAAGAGACGGCGGGCCGTCTCGCTACGCCCCGGCGATGCTCCAGGTGCGCGCGGCCCACGCCCTCAAGTGCGGTGCCCCGGCGACCAGTTCGCGGTAGGCGCCGGTGGCCGACTGCATCAGCGCCTCCACGACGTCGTCGCCGGCCGTGTCGGGCCGCCAGGCCAGCACATAGCGGCACCAGAGCGGCGATCCGGCCAGGGGCTTGACCGCGACGTGCGGGATGGGGCGCAGGGTGGGCTGGACCAGGGACACGCCGAGCCCGTCGGCGATCATGCTCTGGAGCTGCGTCTGGTCGCCGAGGAACTCGTGCACGGTGACGGGCGTGAACCCGGCCGCGGCACAGGCGTCGTAGAACACCCCGGGCCAGCCGGCCCCGTCGTCCGGGGTGACGAACCACGGGTCCTCGGCCAGGTCGGCGAGCTGCACCTGGGCGCTCTGGCGCAGACGGTGGCGGGCGGGCAGCGCGACGAACGTCGGCTCGGTGACGATGCCGCGGTGGCGCACCGCGGGCGAGTGCGCCAGCTCCCGGCCCGGGTAGTCGGCGGCGATGGCCGCGTCCACCGCCCCCTCCTCCAGCAGTTCCACGATCCTCGATGAGGCGTAGACGCTGGTCACGGCGACGGACAGGTCCGGCAGCCGGGTGCGGACGCGGGACACGGTGCCCGAGAGCATGGGTGAGTTGGTCGCGGCCACGCGCAGGGTGCGGGCCGGGCGGCCGGCGGGCGGCCGGTGGCCGATCGCGTCGGCGCGGGCCAGGACGTCCCGCGCCTGGGCGACGACCTCGGCGCCGTACGGGGTGGGGCGCACCCCGCTCGCGCCGCGCTCGAAGAGCGGCTCGCCCAGATGGCGCTCGATGCGCCGGAGCTGGGTGCTGACGGCGGGCTGCGAGTAGCCGAGCTGCGTGGCGGCGCGGCCCACGCTGCCCGCGTCCGCGATCGCGCACAGCACCCGCAGGTGCCGTAGCTCCAGCTCCATCGGCCCACTCCCCGTCCCAGCCGCACCGTCGACAGTCGGCGCCGGTCCACGGCCGGCCCCGCTCGATTCTCCACCCCCCGCGAGAGCGCCGCCCACCGCCTCCTCGGACGCGGCCCGCTCGCCTACTCGCCGGTCCGACCCGGCTACATCATTATCCTCTTTGCCTAAAGACATTAGGCATGCGCATAATGGATTCAGCCAAGAGGAGGAAGCTGATGGTGCGCGCAGGTCTGACCACGGAGCGTCTGGTCCGGGCGGGGGCGGAGCTGGCCGACGAGGCCGGTTTCGACCAGGTGACGGTGTCGGCGCTGGCCCGGCGCTTCGACGTGAAAGTGGCCAGCCTGTACTCGCACCTGAGGAACTCCCAGGACCTGAAGACACGCATCGCCCTGCTCGCGCTGGAGGAACTCGCCGACCGCGCCGCCGAGGCGCTGGCCGGGCGGGCCGGGAAGGACGCCCTGCGCGCCTTCGCGGACGCCTACCGCGACTACGCCCGGGAGCACCCGGGCCGCTACCAGGCGGCACGGTTCCGGCTCGACCCGGAGACGGCCGCCGCGAGTGCCGGCGGCCGGCACTCGCAGATGACCCGGGCGATCCTGCGCGGCTACGACCTGGCCGAACCGGACCAGACCCACGCCGTCCGGCTGCTCGGCAGCGTGTTCCACGGCTACGTCGATCTGGAAGCGGCCGGCGGCTTCAGCCACAGCGCCCCCGACTCCCAGGAGTCGTGGACCCGCATCCTGGACGCCCTCGACGCGCTGCTGCGCGAGTGGCCGGCCCCCTGACCCCCTGAACTCCCCGGCAAGACAGGCGCTTACGATGCCCTCCACCCCGTCCGACTGGATCACCACCCCGCTGACCGCCGGCCTCGTGCGCGGCGCCCTCGACCTGGAGCACACCGGGCACGGGCTGCTGCCGCACCGGCTGCCCGCCCGGGCCCGGGCCCAGTGCGCCGATCCGCAGCTGCGGATGGCGGAGTCCCAGCCCTCCGGCGTACGGCTGGCGCTGCGCACCCGCGCCACCGCCGTCGAACTCGACACCCTGCCCACCAAGCGCGTCTACACCGGCGCGCCACCGCGCCCGGACGGTGTGTACGACCTGCTGGTGGACGGGAGCCCGGCAGGCCGGGCCACCGCCGCCGGCGGGAACAGCCTGACGATCGACCTGGTCACCGGCACCGCCGAGCACCGGCCAGGCCCGGTCGCCACCGTGCGCTTCACCGGCCTTCCGGACCGGGACAAGGACGTCGAGATCTGGCTGCCGCACAACGAGACCACCGAACTGGTCGCGCTGCGCACCGACGCGCCCGTCGAACCGGTGCCCGACCGGGGCCGCGCGGTGTGGCTGCATCACGGCAGCTCGATCAGCCACGGCTCCGACGCCGCGAGCCCCACCACCACCTGGCCGGCACTGGCCGCCTCGCTCGGCGGGGTGGAGCTGATCAACCTGGGCCTCGGCGGCAGCGCCCTGCTCGACCCCTTCACCGCACGCGCGCTGCGCGACACCCCCGCCGACCTGATCAGCGTCAAGCTCGGCATCAACCTGGTCAACACGGACCTGATGCGGCTGCGCGCCCTCGGCCCGGCCGTGCACGGTTTCCTCGACACCGTTCGTGAGGGGCACCCCGGCACACCGCTGCTCGTGGTCTCGCCGGTCCTGTGCCCCCTCCACGAGGACACGCCGGGCCCGAGCGCGCCCGACCTGTCCGCCCTGAGTTCCGGACGGCTCCGCTACCGGGCCGCCGGAGATCCGGCGGAGGTCGCGCAGGGCAAGCTCACCCTGCGCGTCATCCGGAAGGAGCTGGCCCGGATCGTGCGGGAACGGGCCGCCGAGGACCCGCGGCTGCACTACCTCGACGGCCGTGAACTGTACGGGGAGTCCGACTTCGGCGAACTGCCGCTGCCCGACGGGCTCCACCCGGACGCCGCCGCGCACCGCCGGATCGGCGAACGCTTCGCCTCGCTCGCCCTCGCCCCGGGCGGCCCGCTCGGCCGCCCGGCCGCCCGGACCGGCTGAGCGGCCCCGGCGGGCCGGTCCCTCACACCAGGTGGGCGAAGACGACCAGGTTGTCGGTGTAGTCCCGCACCGTGTGGTCGTAGTCGCCCGCGCAGGTGATGAGCCGGACCTCCGGGCGGTCGGCGTCGGCGTACACGCGGTCGCTGGGGAAGGCGTCCTTGGCGAACGTCTCCGTGTCGTCCACGACGAACTCCGCCTTCTGCCCGTCGGCCCGGTCCACGGTGAACCGGTCGCCGCGCCCGAGCTCGTAGAGGTTGGCGAAGACGGCCGCCGACGTCACCGTGTCCACGTGACCGGCGATGATCGCGGTGCCCTTCTCGCCGGGCGTGACGCCGTCGACGTACCAGCCGACGAGGTTGGTGTCGGCCGCCGGCGGTGGCTGGAGCTGCCCGGTGGAGGCGAGGGAGAGGGGGGTGAAGGGGGCGTCCACGGAGATCTTCGGGATCACCAGACGGGTCGGTGTGGCGCGGGGCAGCGACCGCTCCGCCTGATCGGTGCCGGACTGGTCCGTGGCGGGCTGGTCGGTGCCGGCCGGTGTACCGGCGCTCACCGTCGTGCCGCCGGGCGCCTGTGGGACGTCACCGTCACCGCGGTGGCCGCCGAAGACGCTGACGGCGATGAAGACGATCGCCACGCCCCACAGGGTCAGCCGCCCGCCGCGGCCGGCCTGCTGCGCGGCCCGGTCCTGCGCGGGGGTGGCCGGGGTCGAGGGATCAGTGGAGGAGGGGTCCGGGGAAGTGGGGTCTGCTGCCATCGGACATCACCTCATTCGGGCACGGCAGCACAGGCGTCGGGCTCCTCCGGGCGCGGGCCGCCGGCGCGGGACGCCGGCGGCGAACGCGGCCCTGGGAGGAGGGGGGCCGGTCAGGACGCGGGCTCGCCGGCCTTCCTGCGGCGCATCGCGTACATGCCGGTGGCGCCTACGGCGAGCACGGCCAGACCGCCCGCGGTGACACCGGGAGAGGCGAGGGCGCCGCCGCCGGTGTGCATGCCGCCACGGGGCTTGTCGTGGTCGCCGCCACCCCAGTCGTCCTTGCCTCCGCCGCTGTCCTTGCCGCCCCAGTCGTCCTTTCCGCCGCCGTCCTCCTTGCCCCCGCCTTCCTTGCCACCGCCGCCTTCCTTGCCTCCGCCTTCCTTACCGCCGCCGCCTTCCTTGCCTCCGCCGTTGCCCTTGTCCCGGTAGGTCTCGGGTCGAACCGGCTGTCGTCGCCCGAGCCCCAGTCGTCACCACCGCGGACCGCGGCGAGCGCACCGCCGCCCGTGTGCATTCCGCCGCGCGGTCCGTCGTGGCTGCGGCCACCGTCGTCCTCGCTGCTGTAGTCGTTGTCGTAGTCCTTGCCGGAACCCTTGCCGGAGCCCTTTTCGTGGTCCCGGCCGGAACCCTTGTCGTAACCGCTGTCGGAGTCGCTGTCGTGCTCCTTGCTGTACGAGGAGTCGTCCCGGCCGCCGCCGTCCGCGGCCGGCGCGGCGAAAGCCGCACCGGGCGTGGCGAAGGCCAGGGCGGCGGAGGCGGCCGCCGTGGCGAGAAGAATGCGGGCAGAGCGCATATCGGTGTCCTTCCGCCGTGGCCGGGCAGCGGATACGTCATCAGCTGAATGGACCCGGTCGCGACATGAACCACCGTCAGCCAGCCCGTGGCGGCGCACCATCCGGGCGGCCCAGCCGGGTCATCGCGCCACCCGTCTGCCCCAGCGACACGCCGGAGCACCCCCCGTCCGGGGCACCGCTCGTCACCCGGGCGCGCGCCGGCCGGCCCGTGGCCCCGGATACGGGGTCCCCCTTCCGGGCCGGTCCGCCCGTGCTGCGGCGGCGCGCGTGCCGGGAACCCGACGGTGCATCACATGACGGCGGCGCACCCGTCCCCCGGCCCGCCGAGAAAGGGGCGGCTCCATGCGGCGTCTCACCCTGACCGGGCGGCACCCGCTCCGCCGCTTCCTCGTCGCCTTTCTGGGCGCGCTGACCGGGGCCTCCGTGGCCGCGGCGCCGGCCCGGGCCGACGTGGGCGACATGACGGTGCATCCGATCACCACCACGGCCGGCACGCTTCCCGCCGGCATCACCACCGGGCCCGACGGGGCACTGTGGTTCGCGGGATCGGGAGCGGGCCGCATCGGGCGCGTCAGTGCCGAGGGCGACGTCACCGACTTCCCCGCCGGGGGCCCGGACAGCCTCCCCCTCGACATCACGGCCGGCCCCGACGGGGCGCTGTGGTTCACCGAGGCGAAGGCGAACCGGATCGGCCGGATCACCACCTCCGGGCGGCTCACGGAGTTCCGGGTGCCGACGCCGGACGCCTTTCCGGCCGGCATCGCGAGCGGGCCGGACGGCGCCCTGTGGTTCACCGAGCAGAACGGCGACAGGATCGGCCGGATCACCGTCTCCGGCCGCGTCACCGAGTACCCGGTGCCGACCCCGGACGCCGCCGTCCGCTCCATCGCGGCGGGCGCCGACGGCGCGTTGTGGTTCACGGAGGCGGCCGGCGGCAGGGTCGGGCGGATCGGCGTCACCGGGCGGAGCACCGAGTTCCCGCTGCCCCGGGGCGGGGCCTTCCCGGACGCGATCGTCGCCGGGCCCGGCGGCATGTGGTTCACCATGTCCGGCCCGGACCCGGTCGGCCGGATCGACTCCTCCGGCCGTGTCACCGGGTTCCGGCCCCCCGATCCGGACAGCGTGCCGGCCGGTATCACCCGCGGTCCCGACGGCCGGGTGTGGTACGCCGACCAGGCCGGCCGGATCGGGCGGATCGGCGCGGGCGGTGTCATCACCTCCTTCCCGGTGCCGGGCGGCGCGGACGGGGTGCCGTACCGCGTCACGGCGGGGCCCGACGGCGGCGTGTGGTTCACCGAACTGCTCGGCAACGCCGTGGGACGGGTGCGGGCGATGCCGCGGTGACCCCGCGACGCCGTGCGGCGCGTCCGCACGCGTTCCCGGACGCCTCTTGTTATGACCGGCGTCATAGAGCAGGCTGTCCGACGGCCCGGGGCCGGGCCGACGGCGGCCGGGCGGGGCGACGTGCGGGGAGGAAGCGGTGCTGGACACGACGGCGCGGGAGATGTGGGAGCTGTTCGAACCGGTGCACGATCTGGTGTACTTCGCGCCCGAGGCACGACAGGCGGCGGACGGCCTCGGGATGCGCGGGTACTGGATGGGGTACTTCGCGCTGCGCGCCGCCCCGTTGGGCCCGGTGGCCCCGTGCGTGGTGACGAGTTCCTTCAGCGTCTTCCACCCCGCCCGGGTCGCCCGCGCCCTCCCCGACGCCTGGAAGTACGCCGCTCCCGCAGACGTGCTGGCGGCCCGGGAGGAGGCCATGGACGCGGCGATGACCCGTCTGTTCGGCGCGGAGCGGACGCGGTCCGCCCGGTTCGCGGAGGCGGCCGACCTCGCGTGGGAGGCGGCAGCGGCGGCGGACACCACGGGCCGGGTGCTGGCCGCCGCGAACCAGGCGCTGGAGCGGCCCGCACGGGCGACGGCGCGGCTGTGGCAGGCGGTGACGACGCTGCGGGAGCACCGGGGCGACGGCCATGTGGCGGTGCTGGTGAGCGTGGGGATCGGTCCGCTGGAGGCCATGGTGCTCAAGGCGGCCGCCGGCGAGTCGGACGGGCCGTTCCTGCGGGAGACCCGCAGGTGGGAGCCGGCGGACTGGACGGCGGCCGAGGACACCCTGCGCGAGCGCGGGTTCCTCGCCGCGGACGGTTCGCTGACCCGCGCGGGCGTCGCGGGCCGGGCGCGCGTCGAGCAGTGGACGGACCGGGCGGCCGAGCGTCCCTGGCGCGCGCTCGGCGCGGAGCGCACCGGCCGTCTGGCCGGGCTGCTGGAGCCGCTGGCCCGCGCCGTCGGGGAGTCGGGACTGCTGCCGGCCGGCAACCCGGTGGGGCTGCCCCTGCGGGAGCCCACGCGGCCGTGACCGCCGCCGGAGCGCGCGAGTCCGGCTGAAAATGACCTGAGCAATGGCCGAAGCGTCCTCAGAAGGGGCTCGTTCCCGGGCCGTACGCTGAGGCCGTGGTCAACCGAGACGAGGAACCAGGGCGGGCGGCGTCCCGGCTCACCGGGCGCCGGGTCACGGCCGTGCGGGCGCCGTCCGGGTCGCCGGCCGAAGTGACGCTCGAGGGCGGCACGGTGGTGATGGTCAAGCGCGGTGACGCCCCGGGCGCGGTGCGCGCCGAGGTGACCGGGCTGCGCTGGCTGGGCGAGGCGGACGCGGTGCGGGTGCCGGCGGTGCTCGGCCACGACGAGTGGTGGATGGTCACCGAGCGGGTGCCGACCGGGCGGCCGGGCGACACGGCGGCGCTCCGCTTCGGCCGCGACCTCGCCGCCCTGCACGCCGCCGGGGCGCCCGCGTTCGGCGCGCCGCCGCCCGGCGGACCCGCGGAGGCGTACATCGGCGCCGCGCCCATGCGCAACACCCCGGCGGCCGACTGGCCCGAGTGGTACGCCGAACAGCGCGTGCTGCCGTACCTGCGGGCCGCGGCCGACGCCGGCGTCCTGCGGAGCGAGGAGACCGCCCTCATCGAGCGGGTGTGCGCGCGGCTGCCGGACCTCGCGGGACCGGCCGAGCCGCCCGCCCGGCTGCACGGCGACCTGTGGAACGGCAATGTGCTGTGGGGCGCGGACGGGGAGGTGCGGCTCATCGATCCGGCCGCCCACGGCGGGCACCGCGAGACCGACCTGGCGATGCTCCGGCTCTTCGGCTGCCCGGGGCTGGACCGGGTGCTGGCCGGCTACACGGAGGCCGCTCCCCTGGCGGACGGCTGGCGCGGCCGGGTGGGTCTGCACCAGCTCTTCCCGCTGCTGGTGCACGTGGTGCTGTTCGGACGCGGATACGCCGACCGGGCCGTCGCCGCGGCGCACGGGCCCTGTCCGGATGAATCCGCGCCGACCGCGCGCAGCCTCGCGGCCCCGGCCGGCGTCCTAGTACCTGACGCCTGCGAACGGCCTTGCTCCGGACCATGGTTACGGAGCGTAAGGAAACCAATCACCCGTTCGATTCGTATAAGGACGTGAAAGCCGAATCAGGGAGAGACCAATGCAACCGTTCACGCTCAACTACGCGCGCCCCGCAGTGCAGTTGGACGTCACCACTCCGTACGCGTACGACTCCGGACTGCAGTTGAACGTCCTCCCGGACGGGCGGATAGCCGCCACCGATCACGCCACGTTGAGAGCACTGGGGACGACGACCTCGACGGCCGGGTCCAAGACGCACTTCGACGACTGACCGCGGGCCCACGGAAGATGACCGTGCTCATCCTGACCAGTGAAGAGGACGTGACGGCGGACATGGTGGTGCTCCGGCTGCGCCAGACCGGTGTGCCCGTGGTCCGGCTGGATCCCGCCGACCTCACCAACGGCGTCGCCCTGTCGGGCGAGTTCGTGCACGGCGCCTGTCGCGGGCATCTGTCCGTCGGCGGGCGCCTGGTGAGCATGAGCGGCCTGCGCTCCGTCTGGGTGCGCAGGCCGGGGGAAGCGGCCGCCCGCGCCGCCCAGCCGTCCGCCTGGCTGACCGAGGAGTCCGCCCAGGCGCTGTACGGCATGCTGCGCTCCACCGGCGCACGCTGGATGAACCATCCGGACGCGGCCCGCCGCGCCCGGCACAAGCCCTGGCAGTTGCGGCTCGCGCAGGACAGCGGTCTCGCCGTGCCGGCGACGCTGATCACGACCTTCCCGCAGGCGGCCCGGGAGTTCGCCGAACGCTTCCCGGACCTGGTGGTCAAGCCGGTCTCCGGCGCGCATCCGCAGGAGCCGCCGCGGTCCGTGCCCACCAGCCGGGTCGCGCCGGACGCGGACTTCTCAGCCGTCGCCTTCGGCCCGACCCTGCTGCAGCGGCGGATACCCAAGCGGGCCGACATCCGGCTCACCGTCGTCGGCGACCGGCTGCTGGCCGCGCGCAAACCGGCCGACCCGGACGGCCACCCCGACGACGTGGACGTGCGCTTCGCGCCGTCGGTCTCGCCCTGGCTCCCGGCGGAGGTGCCACCGCGCGTCGCGGAGGCAGTCCACCGCTACATGAACGACGCCGGACTCGCCTATGGTGCCTTCGACTTCGCGGAGGACGCGGACGGGATCTGGTGGTTCCTCGAGTGCAACCAGTCGGGCCAGTTCGGTTTCGTGGAGATGGATACCGGCCAGCCGATCGCCGAGACCATCGCACGGTGGCTGGCGGCCGGCGGCGAGCCGGCGGTGCCGGACGCGGGCGGCGACCGGGACGAGGCGTCGTGACGCCGTCGGATCCGGTCCGGAGAAAGGGAGACGACATGCGCATCGGACTGCTGGGAACGGGCCCGTGGGCCCAGGCGGCCCACGCCCCCGCTCTCGCCGGGCACCCCGGCCTGGACTTCACCGGGGTGTGGGGCCGCAGCCCGGAGGCGGCCGCCGAGCTGGCGGCGCGGTACGGGGTGCGGGCGTACGACGACGTGGACGCGCTGCTCGCCGACGTGGACGCGGTCGCGATGGCGTTGCCGCCGTCCGTGCAGGCGGAGCTGGCGGTGCGGGCCGCCCGGGCGGGCCGTCATCTGCTGCTGGACAAGCCGCTGGCGGCGGGGTGGCCGAGGGGCGGGCCGTCGTCGAGGCGGTGGACCGGGCCCAGGTGGCCTCCGTGGTGTTCTTCACCACCCGCTTCCAGAAGGAGCCGGAGGAGTGGATCGAGGAACAGGCCGCCACGGCGGGCTGGTTCACGGCGCGGGCGCAGTGGCTGGGGGCGGTGTTCACCGGTGACAGCCCGTTCGCGCACTCCCCCTGGCGACGGGAGAAGGGCGCGCTGTGGGACGTGGGACCGCACGCGCTCTCCCTGCTGCTGCCGGTGCTCGGCGATGTCCGGCAGGTCGCGGCCGCGGTGCACGGCCCAGCCGACACCGTGCACCTGGTCCTCGACCACGCCACCGGCGCGTCCAGCACGGTCACCCTGAGCCTGACGGCACCGCCGGCCGCGGCCGGGGCCGACCTCGAGCTGCGCGGTGAGACCGGGACAGCGGTGCTGCCGAGGAGCTCCGAGGGCGCGGTCCCCGCTCTCGCCCGGGCCGCCGACGCCCTCCTGGCCGCGGCCCGGACCGGCCGCCGGCACCCCTGCGACGCCGGCTTCGGCCTGCGCGTCACCGAGATCCTCGCGACGGCCGAGGCCCGCCTGGCGGGCCGCACGACCGAGTAGTCCTGCCGGCGAACCCGCCCCCGTGACCGGCGGGCCGCCGTCCGTGGGGCGGGCGGGTTCGCCGGGGGTGGGTTCGTCGGGGGCGGGCGGCGGATCGACGAGGGGCGGGCCCCGACGGCCGCCCCGCCGGGCGGCGGCGCCGACGGAGGTGGGGGCCCCGGGGTCGGCGTAGCGTGGGAATGTGACTGGGGTACGCGGCCGGGCGTCGCGTCGGAACGCGGAGGATCGTGGCTGGCTGCGGGGCGCGCCGCCGCCGCGGTGGGTGCGGGTGCTGCCGGTGCTGCTGCTCGTGGCGGTGACCGTGGCCACGCTCACCACCCCGACGGCGAGTGATCTCGGGTTCCTGCTGGGCGCGATCCCGCCGCTCGCGGTCCTGTCGTACGGCCCCTGGGGACGGCGGCGCTGGGCGGCGCGGTCGTCGTGGTGCTCCATGTGCCGGCCACGCATCTGAACCGCCCCGGCAACACCGATCTGCTCACCATCGTGTTCGTCGCCGTGCTGAGCGTGTTCGTGTCCTACGTGCGCAGTCACCGGGACGCCCAGCTGGTCGTGGAGCGGGCGATCGGGGAGGCCGTGCAGCGAGCGGTGATGCCCCCGCTGCCGGAGCGGGTCGGGCAGATCGGCTGCGGCGGTTTCTACCGGGCGGCGCAGGACGGAACGCTGGTCGGCGGCGACTTTTTCGACGTACGGGACGGGCCCGGCGGTGTCCGGGCGGTGATGGGTGACGTGCGGGGTCACGGTCTGGCCGCCATGGCGACGGTGGTGTCCCTGCTGGGCGCGTTCCGCGAGGCCGCCCTCGACCAGCCGGACCTGGAGGCGGTCGCGGCCCGGATGGACCGAAGACTCGGCGTGGACGCGGCCGGCGACGGGCAGACGGAGCTGTTCGCCACCGCCGTGCTCCTGGAGTTCACCGGCGACGCCGGCGCGGTGCGGGTGGTGGCCTGCGGTCATCCGCCGCCCGTGCTGCTGCACGAGGGGCGGGCCCGGGAGACGATCGTGGCCCCGGGCCCGCCGCTGGGCATCGGGCTGGTCGGTCTGGACCCGCCGAAGGAGGTCACGCTCTCCCTCACCCCGGGCGACCGGCTGCTGCTGGCCTCGGACGGGGTCTGGGAGGCGCGGGACGCCACCGGCGCCTTCTATCCGCTGCCCGAGCGGCTCCCGCACCTGGCCGCGGCCGCCCCCGCCGAGCTGCCCGGCGCGGTGTGGGAGGACCTGGCGCGGCTCAGCTACGAGGTCCGTGACGACGCCAGCATGCTGGTGCTCACACCCCTGCCGCCGGCCGCCTGACCGGTGCCCCGGTCCACATCTGACCGGTACCCCGGTCCCCGCCCGCGCGGCGCACCGGTCAGCCCACGTCCCAGAGGAACCGGTGGGTGTGGATACCGAAGTACGGGAAGGACTGGATCTCGCGGACGCCCTCGACGGGCCGGACCACGTCGTTGACGAAGTCCAGCAGATCCCTGGGCCCCGGTGCCACCACCTCGACGAACAGGTCGAAGCCGCCGGCGGTGAGCACCGAGTAGACCACCTCGGGGCGGGCGGCGAGCGCGTCGGCCACGGTCCGCGGGTCGCCGTCGACGCCGATGCCGAGCAGGGCCATCGCCTGCCCGCCCATGGCCATCGGGTCGGTGACGCCGACGACCTGGACGGCCCGGGAGTCCAGCAGGCGCTGCAGGCGCTGCCTGGCCGCCGAGGCGGACAGGCCGACCCTGGGGCCGAGGTCGGCGTAGGCGATGCGGCCGTCGGTCTGCAGCTCGCGCAGGATGGCGCGGTCGATCTCGTCCATCGGGGCCGGCCGTCCTCTCTCACTCCGCCAGTTCGGCCAGGGCCGCGGCGAAGACCTCGGTGTGGGTGTCGACGTCCTGCTCGGTGGTGTCGGGGCACATGAGCGCCATGTTGTGGAACGGGGTCAGCAGGATGCCCCGGTTGGCGAGGTAGAGGTGCAGGAAGTCCTCCAGCTCCGGGTCGGCGGCGGCCGCGGACTCGGTGCCGGTGCGGGGTGCCGGGGAGGTGAAACGGTACTCGGTGCGGGCGCCGAGCCGGCTGACGGACCAGGGCAGCCGGTGGGTCTCGACACCGGCCCGGACACCCGCCTCGAAGCGTTCGGAGAGCCCCGCCATGCGGGAGAAGGCCTCGTCGGTGAGCACGTGCTCCAGGGTGGCGCGGGTCGCGGCCATCGACAGGGCGTTCCCGGCGAGGGTGCCGCCCACGCCGCCCATGTCCACCAGGTCCAGGTCGTCGCGGCCCAGCAGCCGCTCGGCCAGTTCGTCGGACAGGCCGTACGCGCCGGCCGGGATGCCGCCCCCGATCGCCTTGCCGATGGTCAGCAGGTCGGGGTCGAGGTCCCAGGCGGCCGTGCAGCCGCCGGGTCCGGCGGAGAAGGTGTGGGTCTCGTCGTTGATCAGCAGCACGCCGTAGCGCCGGGTCAGGTCGCGGACTCCGGCGAGGTAGCCGGGCTCGGGCAGCACGATGCCGATGTTGGTGAGCGCGGGTTCCATGAGCACGGCGGCGACGTCGCCGTGGGCCAGTTCGCGTTCGAGTCCGGCGAGGTCGTTGAACTCGGCGACCCGGCTGGTCAGCGTGGTGTCGCACGGGGCGCCGACGTTGCCGGGGCGGTCCGCGCCCCGGCCGTCGGGACCGACGACGATCAGCGACTCGTCGACGCTGCCGTGGTAGCAGTAGCTGTTGAAAAGGATCTTCGGGCGGCCGGTGACGGCCCGGGCCAGGCGGATCGCCCAGCGGTTGGCGTCGGTCGCGGTCAGCGAGAAGCTCCAGCGGGCCAGGCCGAAGCGCCGGGTCAGCTCGGCGCCGACCCACTCGGCGTCCTCGGTGGGCAGCATCGCGGTGGCCCCGCCCAGGGTCCCGTACCGGTGCTGGACCGCCTCGGCCACGGGCGCCGGCGAGTGTCCGGCCATCGCGCCCGTGTCACCGAGGCAGAAGTCGATGTACTCGTGGCCGTCCACGTCGGTGATCCGGGCCCCGCGTGCCCCGGCGAGATAGCGGGGGAAGGCACCGGCGGTCTTGTTCATCCAGGTCATCGGCACCCGGCCGAAGAGATGGTCGGCCCGGGCGTAGGCCGCCCTGGAACGCGGGTTCCGGCGTTCGGCCTCGGCGCTCTCGCGGGCCAGGAGTGCGTGCAGACGCGTGCGGTCCATGGAGTACCTCGGGTGGTGCTGGACGACGGAACAGCGGGAGCCTACGGCGGGAACGACTTCCGATCAAGCCCTGACAATCGAATCGATCGTCGTGACGATCGATTCCGTTGCCGCCCGTTCAGCGGACTGGCGCGTGTCAAGGGCGCGCCTCAAACGCCAGGCTGCGCCACCCCTTCCGCCAGATAGAAATATCTACCAGCATGCATATGCCGGGTTGGCGTGCGCCTGCACCGCTGTGCCCGGTCATGACCGTTTCCCGCGCCGCGGGCGGACGAGCGAGACGACCCGGAGCAGTGCATGACGAACGCGATGTGGATGCGGGGCGTGGAGTGGCTCGCCGCGGCGGCGGCCGACCCGCGGGCCTGCAAATGGGAGTGGGATCACGGTGACGGCATCTCGGTCCTGGAGGCGGGCCGTTTCTGGGACGTGCTGAGCGTGCCCGACCGGCTCGGCCTGCTCACCCTGGACCTGCTGTGGCGGCCCGCCCTGCCCGTGCCCGGCCCGACCCTGGTGGACACCACCGCGGGGCGGGTCGGGTTCTTCCTGCCGCCCGACCCCGCCGGCGGCTGGGTCGGCGCCGGCCTGCGGTACGCGACCAAGGGGTCCTGGGTCGCGGTGCCCCCGCCGTACCGGCCCGCCCGCTCGCTGGAGTGGCTGATCCCGCCGGACGGCACCGGCGCGCTCCACACGCCCGGCACCCTGGAGGCGGCGCTGCGGCAGGCCAACGGCATGCTGGCGGTCACGGCTCCCCTGTGCGGGCGATAGCGGGCCGCCCCGAAGGCCGCCGCTCCGCCACGAGTTGAGCGGCCGCGGCCTGCCGCGGCGCCACCGGCGGCCGACGGGCGGGGCCCGGGCGACGCCCCTATCCTGAGCAGGCAGGGCTCCGACGTCTCGCCCACCGCACGTCCGGCTCTCATGTCGTTGGAGTCGCCCATGTCGCACTCGCTCGCACGCCTGCGCCGGGGGGCCGTGACCGCCGTCGTGGTGGGGACACTGACGGTACCGCTCGCGGGTGGACCCGCCGGGGCGGCGCCGGCCGCCGCACCCGCCGTGTCCGCCGCCGGGTCACCGAGCCCCTCCCCCTCCGGACCGGACGCCGTCCGCGCCCTCACCCCCGACGTGACCCGTCGGATCGACGCCGCCGTGCGGCAGGTGATGCGCACCGCGAACGTGCCCGGCGTGAGCGTCGGCGTCTGGACGCCGGACCGCGGCAGTCACGTCCGCTCGTTCGGCGTGGCCGACAGGAGCGACGGCCGGAGGATGACGCCGGACATGTACGTGCGGATCGGCAGCGAGACCAAGACGTTCACCGTGACGGCGCTGCTGCAGCTGGTCGACGAGGGGAAGGCCGGCCTGGACGACCCGATCGGCAAGTACATCGGCGGGGTGCCGAACGGGGACCGGATCACCCTGCGCGAGCTGGCCGGGATGCGCAGTGGGCTGTTCAACTACTCCGAGGACGACGGCTTCTTCAAGGCCCTCACGTCCGACCCGCAACGCCCCTTCACTCCACGCCAGTTGCTCGGCTACGCCTTCAGGCACCCGGTGATGTTCCCGCCGGGACGGAAGTTCTACTACAGCAACACCAACCTCATCCTGCTCGGCCTGGTCGTCGAGAAGCAGAGCGGGCAGAACCTCGGGGACTACATCCGACGGCACATCCTCGTCCCGGCCGGGATGAAGGACACCTCGTTCCCGTCCGGCGCGGAGTTCCCCTCCCCGCACCCGCAGGGCTACACGGACCAGACGGCCGACGGCAAGGTGCAGGGCACGGCCGACTGGAACCCCTCGTGGGGATGGGCGGCCGGCGCCATGATCTCCACCCTGGGCGACCTGCGGACCTGGGCGCCCACGGTGGCGACCGGCCGCTTCCCGGACGGCCGGCGGATGATCAGTCCGGCCGCCCAGCGGCAGCGGCTGATCACACCGCCCACGCCGATCCCGGGCGCCGGGTACGGGCTGGGGATCTTCGACGTCCAGGGGTGGATCGGCCACAACGGCTCGCTGCCGGGCTACGAGACCCTGACCGTCTACCTGCCCGAGGCCCGGACGACCCTCGTGGTGGCCCTCAACACCGACATCGGCCACGACAACCAGGAACCGAGCACCCTGTTCGGTCAGGCGATCACGAGGATCATCTCGCCCGGCCACGTCTTCGACCTGCCGGCCCAACCCGCCGCGCGGTGAGACCGTGCCGCGGAGCGGAGGGCGGGGCCCCGACCGGTCCCCCGTGCCGGTCGTGCCCCGCGGACCGCCGACGTTACGCGCGTGGCACGGCGACGGGTACCGTGCCCGTGCCCTTCCGCCGGCGCCGGCGACTCACTCGTGCACAGCCGAGTCCGGTTGGCCCCGGTTCGCCCCGCCGAGACCGGGCACGGTGAGGGCACCGCAGGCCAGATGGGCGAGGACGACCTCGTAAAGATCGCTTCCCCCGGCCAGCAACTGGCGTTCCAGCACGGGTTCGGCGGCCCGCACGTGCTCGCGCACGGTCTGGGCGTGGACGCCCAGTTCCCGTGCCGCGCGTTCGGCGTTGGCGTCGGCGGCGAGCCAGGCGCGCAGGGTGCGGCGCAGATCGCGGCCGTCGCCGTCCAGGCGGCCGAGCAGTTCCCCGCCCCAGCCGCGCAGCGCGGGTGGGGCGAACAGGTCGCCGAGCCGGACGCCGGCCGACGGACCGGGTGCCGTGACGTCCGGGTCGTACGGGCCCCGCGCCGCCTCGGAGTTGAGCGCGAGCCGGACGGCGGCCCGGGTGGTGAGGCCGGAGAAGTCCGTGCCGATCAGCGTCTCGACGCGGTCCATGCGGGCGCGGACGGTGTTGCGGCTGACGCCGAGCACCTTGGCCGCGCTCACGGCGGTGAACTCCAGGCCGAGACGGGTGGTGGCGAGGAGCTCGGCGCGGGTGTGGTGGGCCAGGGTGTCGAGGGGGCGCAGCACTCCGGCGGACCAGGCGTGCAGCGCGACCGGGTCCATGAGGCTTTCGGGGTGGGTGCGTTCGGCGTACACGGCCGTCCGGTCCGGGCGGAAGCGGGCGACGGCGAGCGCGCTGACGGCCTGGCCGTAGGCGGTGGCGGTGCGGGCGAGCCGCTGGCGCAGACTGCCGCCGAGGAAGACGCCGGCCCGGCCGTCGAGCAGGGACCGCAGCCGCTGCCCCGCCGTGGGCTCGGGGCTGACGACGATGACATGGCCGTCCATCGCGGGGCAGCGCACCACGAGTGCCTGCCCGTCGGTGGCGCCCGCGCAGGCGTCGGCGAGCGCGTCCCGCTCGGCGGGGGCGCCCTCGACCACGTACACCCGGGCGGTGTCCCCCTCCAGCAGGCCCGGCCAGAGGCCGGCGGCGACCCTGCGGGCGGAGACGATGTCCTCCACCATCAGCAACTGCAGGATGGCGAGCCGCAGATCGGCCGTGGCCCGGCGCAGCCGGCGCCCCGCGTGCGTCAGCTCCCGGTCGCGCAGCAGGAGTTCGAGCACACCGGCGGCGCGGTTCACGAGCTCGGCGGCGCGCCGGTCGAAGGGTTCGCCGCGGACCACGGCCAGTACGGCGCCCGTACCCTGCTCACGGTGCCTCACCTCGACCATGCGGACGTGGCGCTCGCCGTCGTCCAGGGCGGCGGAGGAGATCCGGCCGCCGCCGACGTCGGCGAGCACGGCGGCGTCGAGCGGCATCGGCTCCCCCGCGAGGAGGCGCCCGTGCGCGTCCTGGAGGCACACGGTCGCCCGCAGGGCCTGCCCCAGCCAGCCGGCCACCCGGTGCGGGTCACGGGCCGCGGGACGCAGATGGTCGAGCAACTGCCCGGCCCAGTCGACGGCGTACGGCTCCTCGGCGCCGGGGCCCTCGTCCGCTCGGCCGGCCACGTCGTGCCCCTCCTCGTTCTCGCGCTGACCTCGGGTTTCGGACGTGGACGTTACCCGATTCACCGATTCGCGCCGTCGGCGGCGCCCGTGGACATGGCTCCGCCGGCGGTCCGGGGGGGATGGACCGCCGGCGGAGGCGCCGCAGCCCGGTGGCGGGGGAGGCCCCGGGCGGCTCTTCCATCGGTTGCCCCCTGTCCCACGTCCTACACCACACGAATTCCGGCGACTTCCGGTGCGGGCCCGTCGACCGCCGGCGGGGGGTCCGGGCTCCGGTGTCCGCGCCCGGTGAGCGGCGCGTTCCGGCCGCCGTGCGAGCAGCGGTCTCCCCTGTGCCCGGCGGCGTCCCGCGGCGGGTCGAGCCGTTGCCCGAGGGGCCTGGGCCGCGTCCGCCGGGGAGGCGCGGCCGGGCCGCGACCGCGGCACGCCGCGAAGGGCATTAAGCTCGGTGAATGGCGAAGTACTTCGACGTGCACCCCGAGAACCCGCAGCCGCGCAGCATGGGCCAGATCGTCGACGCGGTGCGTTCGGGGGCGCTCATCGCATACCCGACCGACTCCTGCTACGCGCTGGGCTGCCAGATCGGCAGCCGCGACGGGATGGACCGGATCCGTTCGATCCGCCGTCTGGACGACCGGCACCACTTCACGCTCATGTGCCGGGACTTCGCGCAGCTCGGCCAGTTCGTGCACGTCGACAACGACGTGTTCCGGGCCATCAAGGCGTCGACCCCCGGCAGCTACACCTTCATCCTCCCGGCCACCCGCGAGGTGCCGCGCAAGCTGCTGCACCCCAAGAAGAAGACGGTGGGCGTGCGGATCCCCGACCATGTGGTCACCCAGACCCTGCTGGCCGAGCTGGGCGAGCCGCTGCTGTCCAGCACCCTGCTGCTGCCGGACGAGGAGGAGCCGATGACGCAGGGCTGGGAGATCAAGGACCGGCTCGACCACGTGGTGGACGCCGTGGTCGACTCCGGGGAGTGCGGCACCGAGCCGACCACGGTGGTCGACTTCTCCGGCGGGGAGGCCGAGATCGTCCGGCGGGGCGCGGGGGACACGTCACGCTTCGAGTGACGGGCAGGCCGCCCCGGCCGGGTGGATCCTGCGTGGCAGCATGAGGCGTGCACGCGAGGCCGGCGGACACCTGTGTCACGGTCGGCCGATCCACCCGGGAGGCTCCTCACCATGACCGACGTACAGGGAACCGGCGTCGACGTTCCGACCGCGGACGGCGTCGCCGACGCCTACCTCGCCCATCCCGCCGATGGGCGGCCGCGGCCGGGGGTCCTCCTCTACCAGGACGCATACGGGCTGCGCCCGCAGCTGCGCTCGATGGCGGACCGGCTCGCGGCCGCCGGCTACACCGTGCTGGTGCCCAACGTCTTCTACCGGCACGGCCGTACCCCGATCGGGGAGGTCCCGGAGTTCATCGACACCTCGGCCGACCCGACCATCTGGGAGCGGATCGGCCCGGTCATGGCCTCCCTCACCCCGGACCAGACCCGGCGGGACGCGGACGCCTACCTGGACTGGCTGGCCAGGAGTCCCCTGGTCGCCGACGGCCCGGTGGCGCTGACGGGCTACTGCATGGGCGCCCGGCTGGCCCTGCGGACGGCGGCCACCCACGCGGACCGCGTCGCGGCAGCGGCCGGTTTCCACGGCGGCCGGCTCGCCACCGACGCCCCCGACAGCCCGCACCTGGGCGCCGGTCGGATCACCGCCGAGCTGTACTTCGGCCACGCCGACCAGGACCGGTCCATGCCCGAGGAGCAGATCCGGCGCCTGACGGACGCACTCACCGCCGCCGGCGTACGGCACACCTCCGAGGTCTATCCGGGTGCCGGGCACGGGTACACGCAGGCGGACACCACCGCCTACGACCGGGAGGCCGACGAACGGCACTGGGCCGCCCTGCTCGCCCTGCTCGAACGCGCCTTCTGAGGTCCGCCACGGCGTCCGCCCGGGCGCGGACGCCACCCGGATCCTGTCCAACTCATTGACATGCACGTGATCGGCCGTAACGCTGAGAGCGCTCTCAGAACAGGTACGGACCAATATCACGTACCACCCCGACCCCACACGGAGGTGGAGAGTGCTCCCCAGTCGTACGCGTCCCGTGCTGCCCCTGGCGGCCGCGGCGGCCCTGGTGGGCGGTGTGCTCGCGCTGGGCACGCCGGACCTCGCCGGCGCCGCCGTCGCGGACACCATCCCCCTGAAGATCACCAACAACTCGGGCCGCTCCGAGCCCGTGTACGTATACGACCTCGGCACCCAGCTGTCCTCCGGACGGCAGGGCTGGGCCGACGAGAGCGGCGCCTTCCACGCCTGGCCCGCGGGCGGCAACCCGCCGACCCCGGCGCCGGACGCGGCGATCGCCGGCCCGGCCCCCGGACAGTCGAAGACGATCCGGATACCCAAGTTCTCCGGCCGGATCTACTTCTCATACGGCCAGAAGCTCGACTTCCGGCTGACCACCGGCGGCCTGGTGCAGCCGGCCGTGCAGAACCCCTCCGACCCGAACAGGAACATCCTGTTCAACTGGTCGGAGTACACGCTGAACGACTCGGGTCTGTGGCTCAACAGCACCCAGGTGGACATGTTCTCGGCACCGTACGCGGTCGGAGTACAGCGCGCGGACGGCGGTGTGAGCACCACCGGCCATCTGAGGTCCGGTGGCTACAACGCCGTGTTCAACACCCTGCGCGGCCAGTCGGGCGGCTGGTCCGGCCTGGTCCAGACGCGTTCCGACGGCACCGTGCTGCGCGCGCTCTCCCCGCTGTACGGGGTGGAGACCGGGGCTCTGCCGGCGAACGTCATGGACGACTACGTCAACCGGGTGTGGCAGAAGTACGCGACGTCGACGCTGACCGTCACGCCCTTCACCGACCAGCCGAACACCAAGTACTTCGGCCGGGTGTCGGGGAACGTCATGAACTTCACCAACTCCTCCGGAGCGGTGGTCACCAGCTTCCAGAAGCCGGACGCCGCCAGCATCTTCGGCTGCCACAAGCTGCTGGACGCGCCCAACGACCAGGTGCGCGGTCCCATCTCCCGTACGCTGTGCGCCGGTTTCAACCGCTCCACGCTGCTGAGCAACCCCAACCAGCCCGACACCTCGGCGGCGAACTTCTACCAGGACGGCGTGACCAACCACTACGCGCGTGCCGTCCACTCCCAGATGGCCGACGGCAAGGCGTACGCCTTCGCCTTCGACGACGTCGGCAACCAGGAGTCGCTGGTGCACGACGGCGCCCCGCAGCAGGCGTATCTGACGCTGGATCCGCTGAGCTGAGACGTGGGACGGTCCCGCACCCCGGAGGAGCTCGGGGGTGCGGGACCGCTTCGTGCTGTGATCAGCCGGTCGTCAGGGCGGTGTCGTCCACGACGAAGCTGGTCTGCAGGGAGGAGTCCTCCACGCCGTTGAACTTCACCGTGACCGTCTGACCCGCCAGCGAGGACAGGTCGAAGGACTTCTGGCTGTACCCGGAGGCCGCGTTGGCGTTCGAGTAGGTGGCCAGGGTCTTCGAACCGGCGGTCACCGTCAGCTTGTCGTACGCGGTGGTGCCGCTCTCCGCGGTGTCGATGTGCAGGTAGAAGGTCAGGGTCGCCTTGCAGCCCGCGGGGATCGTCACCGACTGGGACACGGTGTCGGTGTGCGAGCTGCCGTAGCCGTCGAGCCAGGCCTTGTACGATCCGCCGTGCGCGGCCTCACCGGTGTCGTTGGTGATGGCACCGCTCGTCGCCGTCCAGCCGGTGCTGCCCGACTCGAAGCCCGGGTTGGCCAGGCGCTGGGACGCGGAGCAGCCGCCGCCGGTGGTGCTGACCGTCCAGCCGAAGGTCGCGGTGCCGGTCGCGCCGGTGGAGTCCTTCACCGTCACCGTGGTGCTGGAGGAGCCGGCGGTGGTGGGCGTACCGGAGATCAGACCGGTCGAGCCGTTGATCGACAGGCCGGCCGGCAGACCGGTGGCGCTGTAGGTCAGGGCACCGCTGTTGGTGCTGCTCGCCTGGATCTGCAGGCTGACCGCCGTGCCGACGGTGGCGCTCTGGCTGCCCGGGTTGGTCACCGTCACGCCGCTGCTCGGCGGGTTGATGTGGCTTCCGACGTTGATACCGGCGAAGGCGTTGCCCACCCCGGCGTACTCGGCGGAGTTGGTGCCGTACAGCGAGGCGGCCGCGTTCAGGGCGGCGGTGCGGGCACCGGCGTAGTTGGTGCTCGACGTCATGTAGGTCGTCAGCGCCTTGTACCAGATCTGCAGCGCCTTGGCGCGGCCGATGCCGGTGACGGCGACGCCGTCCGAGGTCGGGCTGTTGTAGGTGACCCCGTTGATGACCTTGCTGCCGCTGCCCTCGGACAGCAGGTAGAACATGTGGTTCGCGGGACCCGAGGAGTAGTGGACGTCCAGGTTGCCCACGCCGGAGTACCAGCTGTCGGCGGAGCCGCCGTCCTTGCTGGGCTTGTCCATGTAGCGCAGCGGGGTGCCGTCGCCGTTGATGTTGATCTTCTCGCCGATGAGGTAGTCGCCGACATCGGTGGAGTTGTTGGCGTAGAACTCCACACCCGTACCGAAGATGTCGGAGGTGGCCTCGTTCAGGCCGCCGGACTCACCGCTGTAGTCGAGGCCCGCGGTGTTGGAGGTGACACCGTGGCTCATCTCGTGGCCGGCCACGTCCAGCGAGGTCAGCGCGTGCGTGTTGGACGTGCCGTCGCCGTAGGTCATGCAGAAGCAGCTGTCGTCCCAGAACGCGTTGACGTAGGCGCTGCTGTAGTGGACCCGGCTGTAGGCGGCGACACCGTCGTTGCGGATGCCGCTGCGGCCGAAGGTGTTCTTGTAGAAGTCCCAGGTCTCCTGGGCGCCGTAGGCGGCGTCGGCGCCGGCGGTCTGGGTGTTGGAGCCCGAACCGGTGCCCCAGACGTCGTCCGAGTCCGTCATCAGCGTGCCGGTGCCGGAGGTACCCCCGTTGAGGGAGTACGTCTTGTGGCCGCCGCGCGTGGTGTCGTAGAGCTGGTACGTCGAGCCGGACAGCGTGGTGCTGAGGCTGACCGAGCCGCTGTACTGGGTGTTGCCCGTACCGGTCTGGATGGCCTGGTAGCGGTGCAGCTCCTTGCCGGTGGTGGCGTCGGTGACGACGTGCAGCGCGCTGGGCGTGCCGTCGTCCTGGAGGCCGCCGATCACGGTCTCCCAGGCGAGCTTCGGGGTACCGTCGCCGGCCCAGATCACCTTGCGGGCGCTGTCGGTGGTGGCCTTCTTGGCGTCGAGCGCCTCGGCCGCTTTCAGGGCCTTGGTCTCGGCGGCACCCTTGGTGAAGGTCGCGGTGGTGGAGGCGACCTTCATGGTGTGCTTGTTGTTGAAGGTCGTGCTCACCGTGCCCTTGGCCACGGAGGCCGGCGGGGTGTGCACCACGACGTCGCCGCCGAGGACGGGGAGCCCGGCGTAGGTGCGCTCGTAACGGGTGTGCAGGGTACCGTCGTTGTCCTTGACGACATCCTTGACGACCAGCTTCTCCTTGGCGCCGAGACCGAGGGAGCGGGCGGTCGCCGCGGTCTTCTGCTGGGCGCTCTTGAGCAGCTTGGCGTGCTGGGCCGGGGAGAGCTTGGCCTCCAGGCCGCCGGTGCGCAGGTGGCCGGCGTGGGGAGCCGAGGGCTTGGCGGCGGCGGGCACCGACTGGATGCCGACGGCGAGGAAGGCCGCGGTGGAGACCAGTGCGGCTCCGGCCAAGGCCCGTCTGTGGGGAAGACGACTCACTCGATTTCCTCCTGCTGCGGCCGCCGGGTGACGGCCGGTGAAGACCCGGACAGACGGGTGTGCTGTCCGGGACGAGCTGAACGGCGTGGGGAGCAAGGTGCTTGCACGCGAAACCGACTGCGTGCTGGGGGAGAATGGCAGCCTTGACTCGCGCATGTCAGCAGCGCCAGAGGCAATTCGAGGGTTTTCCCTACCCTGCCGCGGCGACGGCCGAGGGACCCCGGACGCCCGCGCCACGCCGGCCGGCGCAGCGGGCGGCCCCGGGCGTGGAGAAACACGGCATCAGCGGCGTCGAACCGCGAAGTTGCCTTATTTTACCAGCACTTGACACCGGGTCCCACCCTGCGGTCGTCCACGACGGCGTTGTTACCGTGCTCGCGTGTCTGAATCCTCACGCGATACCGCCCGGGGCGCCGGCTGGGGCCCCTCCGAACCCGGCCTCTACCAGCGGCTGATGCCCGTTCACGTGGAAAAGCTGTCCTGGCTGGATCCGAGGCTCCTGTGGGCCGCCCGCAACGGGGTGCTCGCGTCATGGTTCGGCGACCCGACCGGCCGTACCCGCAGCCGCCTGGTGGCCGGGCAGGAGGCGGCCGGGGCGCCGGCGGACAAGGTGGTGCGCCGGGAGGTGCCGGACCGCTTCTCCTTCATGGTCGTCGGGGACACCGGCGAGGGCGGCGCCTCCCAGTACGCCACCGTGCCGGGCCTCCTCGAGGCGGGCCGGGACACGGAGTTCGCGGTGATCGCGAGCGACGTCATCTACCCCGTCGGCAGCGCGGACGACTACGGCACCAAGTTCTTCCGGCCGTACCAGGACTATCCGGCGCCGGTCTTCGCGGTACCGGGCAACCACGACTGGTACGAGGACCTCGGCGCGTTCATGCGGGTCTTCTGCGCCGACGCTCCCCCGCCCGCCCCCGAACCGCGGCCCCGCCCGCTCACCCGCGCCTGGTGGCGCTCCCTGCTCTGGCACCGGGCGCGCCCCTCGGACGGCCGGCATCTAGCCGAGGCACGGGCGCTGCGCTCGGCGCCGGAGCAGCGGGCCGTGCAGCCGGGCCCGTACTGGGCGATCGACGCCGGACCGGTGCGGATCGTCGGCATCGACACCGGGCTGCTCGGCACGATCGACGCCGAGCAGGGCGCGTGGCTGCGGGAGGTGTCCCGGGGACCGAAGCCCAAGATCCTCATCACCGGCTCCCCGCTGTACGTGGACGGCGAGCACCACCCCTGCGCCGTCGAGGGCGGCGGCACGGTCGACGACGTCGTGCGCGACCCGGAGCACCACTACGTGGCCGCGATCGGCGGCGACATCCACAACTACCAGCGCTATCCGGTCGACGTGGACGGCCGCACCGTGCAGTACGTGGTCTCGGGCGGCGGTGGCGCGTTCATGCACGCCACGCACACCATCCCCCGGGTGTCCGTCGCGAACGTCACGGAGCGGGAGTTCCGCTGCTACCCGCTGCGCGGCGACTCACTGGCCTTCTACAGCCAGGTGTACGCGCGGCGCCTGCGGCTGCGCCGCTTCTTCACCCTCTCCGAGGACGAGGCGACCGCGGTCGTGGCCGAGCGTCTCGGTATCGAGCCCGCCCGGGCGCCCGGTCCGGAGGTCCGGGTCACCCGGCGGGCGCGGCTCGTCGCCGGCCTGCTGGGCGCGGGCCGCCGCCCCGACCGGGCCTCCCGGTTCCGGCTGCCCGTCCGCAAGCTCTACACCCAGCTCTTCTCGCCGGGTTCGGTCACCTACAGCCCGCCGTTCTTCAAGTCCTTCCTGCGCCTGGACGTCACACCGGAGGCGGTGCGGCTGCGCTGCTTCGCCGCGACCGGCAACCGCGCCCAGGAACTGGATCCGCCGGTCGAGGACGAGGTCACGATCCCGCTGATATGAAACGCCGGGGGCGGGGCCGCCGGGCCGGGGGCCCGCCCCCCGGCTCACCAGCGGCCCGCCTCCGTGCCGGTGACCGGCGTGGACGGCCTGCCGTCCACGCCCACCGGGACGTCGCCCGCGAGCATCACCCGGTGCATGGTCCGGGGGAATCCGAGGTGGGCGTTGTCGCTCGGGGCCAGGTGGATGGTGGCCCGGTTGTCCCAGAAGGCGACACTCCCGGGCTCCCAGCGGAAGCGGACCGTGTACTCGGGGCGTACCGCCTGGTCGAGCAGCATCTCCAGCAGGGCCGCGCTCTCGGGGCGGGAGACCTCGGTGATCTGCTCCAGGTAGTAGCCGTTGACGTACAGCACGCGCTCGCCCGTCTCCGGGTGCACGCGCACCAGGGGGTGCACGGAGGCGACCTGACGGTCCAGCAGGTGACGGAGGTAGGCGTCGTCACCGGGCCGCGGCTGGTAGCCGACGCCGAGCCGGTGCTCGGCGCGCAGCCCGTCCACGAAGGCGCGGACCGGCGCCGAGAGCCCGGCGTAGGCGGCGGCCAGATTGGCCCAGGTGGTGTCGCCGCCGTACGGCGGCACGGTCTCGGCGCGCAGGACGGTGGCGGCCGGCGGGTCGACGCGGGCGCCGTGGTCGCAGTGCCAGCCGCGCAGCAGGGTGTGCCGGCGCCGGCGCAGCCACTCCTCCTGCTCCATGCCGAAACGGCCGCCCAGCTCCAGCCGGTCGGCGGTGGTCTCCACCTCGGGGTGGTCCTCCGGTGAGGCGCTGCCCCGCCGGCCGAGGACGACCGGCTCGCCGAACCGGCGGGCGAAGGCGACGTGCCCGGCGTGGTCCAGTTCCTGCCCCGGAAGAACACCACCTTCCAGCGCAGCACCGCCTCCCTGATCAGGGCGACCACCGAGTCGTCCAGCGGGCCCGCGAGATCGACGCCGGTGATCTCGGCGCCGATGTGCCCGGCGACCGGGTGCACCTCCACGCCCCCGGTCCGTTCCGCCTGCCCGGTGTGCTCCGCCGTGGTCCTGTGCGTCGTCATGCGCGCTCCGTTGGTCGTCCGAACCGGCTCCACGACCGATCGTGGCACCGGGGCCCCGTGCGCCGCGAACTTCCCGCGTCCGCGCCCCCGCTTCCGTGAGCACGGCCGCCCCGCCCTCCGCCGCTACGGCTCCTCGGCGGGTTCCCGGGCGGCGGCGGTGCGGGGCGCGGCGAGGCTGCCGAGGATGTCGAGGAGTTCGGCGCTGCGGCTGCCTGGCCCGGCGTGGAAGACCACCAGGGTGAGTCCGCCGGTGCCGTCCGCCGTCAGCTTCTCCGAGTACAGCTCGAGGTCACCGACCTGCGGGTGGCTCAGTCTGCTGAGCCGGCCGCGCCGGGGCCGCACCTCGTGCCGGGCCCAGAGCGTCCGGAAGCGGTCGCTGCGCAGCGAGAGGTCGCCGACGAGGTCGCGCAGCCGCGCGTCGTCTGCCTCGGGCCCGGCGTACGCGCGCAGCGCGGCCACGCCCTCCTCGGTGAGGTCGTCCCAGTCCCGGCGCAGCGCGCGCTCGGCGGGGTCGAGGAAGACGGCCCGCAGCAGGTTGACACCGGGCCGGTAGTTCGGGTGAGGGCCGTGGCCAGGGCGTTGGCGGCGAGGCAGTCGGTGTAGCGGTTCTGGATGTAGGCGGGGTTGCGCGGCCAGCCGTCGATGAGGCGCAGCAGGCCCTCCGGCACCTGCTCCCCGTGGCGTGCCGGCCCGGTGCGTGCCCCCGGCCGGGTCTCGCGGGGCCGGTCCTGGGCGAGGCCGAGGAGGTAGGAGGTGGCGTCGGCGTCCAGCCGGAGCACCCGGGCGACGGCCTGGAGGACCTGCGCCGAGGGGTTGCGGTCGCGGCCCTGCTCCAGGCGGAGGTAGTAGTCGGAGCTGATGCCGGAGAGCATCGCGACCTCCTCGCGGCGCAGCCCCGGCACCCGGCGCAGTCCCGAGCCGGGCAGTCCCACGTCCTCCGGCCGGACCCGGCCCCGGCGGGCGCGCAGGAACTCGCCGAGCGCGTTCGTACCGTCCATGGCACCACCGTACGGCGGCGTGCGCGACGGTGACTGGTCCTGCCGCTCCCAGGAACACGGGGACACTGCCGTGCGGGACGCACCGGGCGCAGGGTGGACAGGAGCCGCCGGCCGGCGGCTCGGCGAACGGCACGAGAGGCACGACATGACCGCACAGCTCGGCGGCACCGTCACCCCCGCGGACGGTCTGACCCTCACCCGCATGGGCTACGGCGCCATGCAGCTCGCCGGACCGCACGTGTTCGGACCGCCGAAGGACCGGGCCCGGGCCGTCGCGGTGCTGCGCGCCGCGGTGGACGCGGGCATCACGCACATCGACACGGCCGACTTCTACGGACCCGTCGTCGTCAACGAGATCATCCGCGAGGCGCTGCACCCCTACCCGACGATCTGCGCATCGTCACCAAGGTCGGCGCGCGGCGCGGCGCGGACGGCGGCTGGATCATGTCCCGGCATCCGGCGGACCTCGAGGCACAGGTGTACGACAACCTGCGGCACCTGGGTCTGGAGACGCTGGACGTGGTCAATCTGCGGCTCGGGGACGTGGACGCCCCGAACGAGGAACCGGTGGCCGAGATGTTCGGCGCCCTGGCCGAACTGCGGCAGCGGGGCCTGATCCGGCACCTCGGGCTGAGCGCCGTGTCCCTGGCGCAGCTGGAGGAGGCCCGGGGCATCGCGCCCGTGGTCACCGTGCAGAACCTGTACAACCTGGCGATCCGGCGGGACGACGCACTGGTGGAGCGCACGGCGGCGGAGAACATCGCCTTCGTGCCGTACTTCCCGCTCGGCGGGTTCACCCCGCTGCAGTCCGACACGCTGTCCGAGGTGGCCGCGCGGCTCGGTGCCTCGCCGCAGCAGGTGGCCCTCGCCTGGCTGCTCCGCCGCTCGCCGAACATCGCGCTCATTCCCGGCACCTCCTCCCCGGACCATCTGCGCGAGAACGTCGCCGCCGCCGCGCTGGTCCTGCCCGAGGACGCGGTGGCCGAGCTGGACGGCGTGGCGGGCTGACCCGGTCCGTACCGGGGTACCCGGGGCTGGTGGGGCGGACGGACGGAGGGAGCCGCACGTGACGACGGAGGACCGGCTGCGGACCTACCGCGGCAGGCGCGACTTCGGGCGGACCCGCGAGCCGTCCGGCGGGGCGGCGGCCGCTGACGAGCGGCCGCGGTTCGTGGTGCAGATCCACGACGCCCGCCGCATGCACTTCGACTTCCGGCTCCAGGTGGGGACGTGCTGAAGTCCTGGTCCGTCCCCAGGGGGCCGTCGACGGACCCCGGGGACAAGCGGCTGGCCGTGCCGACGGAGGACCATCCGCTGGAGTACGAGGACTTCGAGGGCGTGATCCCGAAGGGCGAGTACGGCGGGGGCACGGTGATCGTGTGGGAGCACGGGACGTACGAGCCGCTGAGCCACGACCGCCGGGGGCGTCCGGTGGACTTCGCCGAGTCGCTGGAGCACGGACACGCCACGTTCCGGCTGCACGGGGCCAAGCTGCGCGGCGAGTGGGCCCTGACCCGGTTCCGCGGGGCCCGGACGAGGAGGAGTCCTGGCTGCTGGTGCGCAAGGGTCCGCGCGGCCGGCGGGGCACGGCACCCCGGATCCGCGCCGGGCCCGCTCGGTGCGCACCGGGCGCACCCTGGCCCAGGTCGCCGCCGACGCCGTCGAGGGGTGACCGCCCTGGCCCGGCACGGCTGGGGCCGCCGGCCGGGGACACCGCGTGCGGACGACCGGGCGCCGTGCGCGCGGCGACCGGTGCCGTGGCCGGAACGCCAGATGCCGCGCCCGGACCACCGGACGCCGTAACCGGATCACCTGGTTCTGCCCCCAACACCGGCCTCGCGCCTCTATGTTCGCGGCGGTAACCCGCTCGCGACCCTGGAGGCTCCCGCATGCGCACCGCACTCCGCACCGCCCTCGTCGGCGTGGTGACCGCCGCCGCGTTCCTCACCTGCGGCACCGCGGGGGCCACTCCGCCGGGCTCCGGGGTGACGGCCCGGACCATCGCGCAGCGGACGGTCGGCGGCACCGACTACACCCTGCGCGAGATCACCATCCCGCCCGGCCAGGGCACCGGCTGGCACTATCACGACGGTCCGCTGTACGGCGTGGTGAAGCAGGGCACCCTCAGCCACTTCGACTCCGGCTGCGCCTCGGACGGCGTGTACCGCGCGGGCGCGGTGATACAGGAGCCGTCCGGTCCGGACCGTGTGCACATCGGCCGCAACCTCGGCACCACCCCGGTCGTCCTGGAGGTGCTCTACGTGCTGCCGCACGGCGCCCCGTTCTCCGAGGACGCGCCGAATCCGGGGTGCTCCTTCGAGTGATCAGGTGCCGGGCAGCGGCTGCTGGGCCCAGATGGTCTTGCCGCTTGTCGTCTGCCGGCTGCCCCAGCGCTGGGTGAGCTGGGCGACCAGCAGCAGTCCGCGGCCGCCCTCGTCGTAGGCGTGCGCCCGGCGCAGGTGCGGCGAGGTGGAACTGCCGTCGGACACCTCGCAGATGAGCGCGCCGTCGCGGATCAGGCGGAGCTGGACGGGCGGTTCGCCGTAGCGGATGGCGTTGGTGACCAGTTCGCTGACGACGAGTTCGGTGACGAACGCGATCTCCTCCAGGCCCCAGTCGGTGAGCCGCTCGGTGGCCGCCTGCCGGAAGGCGGCCACCGCGGCCGGGTCGGACGGAACGTCCCAGGTGGCCACCCGGTCGGCGCCCAGGGCACGGGTCCGGACCAGGAGCAGGGCGATGTCGTCGGTGGGGTGCTCGGGCATGACGGCCTTGAGGACGTCGTCGCTGAGGGCCTCGAGGGAGGTGGCCGGTGTGCCGAGGGCGTGGCGCAGCTCCTCGGTGACACGGTCGACGTCCCGGTCGCGGTCCTCCACCAGGCCGTCGGTGTAGAGGGCGACGACCGATCCCTCGGGCAGTTCGAGTTCCGCCGCCTCGAAGGGCAGCCCGCCGACGCCGAGGGGCGGCCCGGCGCTCATGGGCACGAACTCGGCGGTGCCGCCGGGCAGGACGACGGCCGGGGCCGGGTGGCCGGCCGCGGCCAGGCTGAGCCGGCGGGAGACGGGGTCGTAGACGGCGTAGAGGCAGGTGGCGCCCAGTTCGGCGACCTCCTCGCCGGTGTCGCCGGCGGACAGGTGGCTGACCAGGTCGTCCAGGTGGGTGAGCAGCTCGTCCGGGGGCAGGTCGACGTCGGCGAGGGTCCGTACCGCCGTGCGCAGCCTGCCCATGGTCGCCGAGGACTGGATGCCGTGGCCGACGACGTCCCCCACGACCAGACCGACCCGGCTGCCGGAGAGCGGGATGACGTCGAACCAGTCACCGCCGATGCCGGCCAGCGAGCCGCACGGCAGATACCGGTGGGCAACCTCGACGGCGGCCTGCCCCGGCAGCCCGCTCGGCAGCAGACTGTGCTGGAGGGCGTGCGCGGTGTCGCGCTCGCGGGCGAACCGGCGGGCGTTGTCGACACAGACGGCGGCGCGGCTGGCGAGTTCCTCGGCGAAGACGGCGTCGTCGGGGCCGTACGCGTCCGAGTGGTACTTGCGCACGCACACCGCGGCACCGAGGGTGATGCCCCGGGCGCGCAGCGGCACGGCGATCATCGAGTGGACGCCCTCACGGTAGGGCCGGCCCTCCGGGGAGCGCGCGTTGCGGTCCGCGAGCCACTGGTCGAACGCCGGCTCGCCGGCCTGGGCCAGTACCGCCCGGCCCTCGCGCAGGGCGACGGCCGGCGGGGTGGACGGCCGGTACTCCTCCGACTCCCCCGGGTCCAGCGCGGCGCCCCGGTTGCCCGCCACGACGGAGCGGTGGGCGACGCGCCGCAGCTCGGTGCCGCTCTCGGGGGCCGCCGGCGGCTCGTGCGCGCCGAGGACCCAGTCCAGCAGGTCGACGGTGGCGAAGTCGGCGTACTGCGGGACCAGGAGTTCGATCAGCTCCTCGGCCGTGCGCGCCACGTCCAGGGTGGTGCCGATGCGGGAGGCGGCTTCGTTCAGCAGGGCGAGGCGGCGCCTGGCCCAGAACTCCTCGCTGCTGTCGAAGGCGGCCAGGGCCACCGCGGTGGGCTCCCCGGAGCGGTCGCACAGGGGCCACATCTCGATGCTCCAGGCGTGCGCCCTGCGCAGCGCGGGGGCTCCGGTGAAGCTCTCGTAGCGGACGGGCCGGCCGGTCTCGGCCACCTCGCGCAGATGGCGCACCAACCCCCGGGTGTGCTCGCTCTCCTCCACGGTGTCGGTGTAGAAGCGGCCGGCCAGCGTCTCCTCCGGCACGCCCATCAGCCGGCAGGCGACGCCGTTGACATGCAGGTAGCGCTGTTCGAGGTCGAGGACCGACATGGCCATGGAGGCCTGCTGGAAGGCCTCGCCCACCAGCACCGGACCGGTGGGGTCGGCGGTGATCACGTGTCCGGCCGGCACGCCGTCGGCGTCGAGCACCGGGCAGACACTCACGGTCACCTCGACCGGGTGTCCCTCACGGTGCAGCAGGGTGAGGGTGCCGGTCCCGGCGGCCAGGACGCCGCCGGGAGGCTCCCCGGCCAGCAGCTCGGCCGCCGGCCGGCCGACGACCTCGGCCGCCGCACGGCCCGTGAGCAGCCGCGCGCCCTGACTCCACCCGGTCACCTTGCCCTGGGCGTCGATGACCACAGCGGCCGCGACTCGCTCCATATGCCCCAGGATGATCCGAATGCTCCGGTCCATCAAGCGCGGCGGCGGACCGGATCAGTCCCCGTGGGCTCGCAGCACGGCCAGCGCGCGGTCGGCGTGGGTGTTCATCCGCAGCTCGCTGCGGACCACCTCCAGGACCGTGCGGTCCTGGCCGATCACGAAGGTGACCCGCTTGGTCGGGGCGAGGGTGAAGCCCCGTCTGACCCCGAACCGCTCCCGGACCGCGCCGTCGGCGTCCGACAGCAGCGGCATGCCGAGGGTGTGCCGTCCGGCGAACTCCTGCTGGCGCTCGACGCTGTCGCCGCTGATCCCGACCGGTCGGGCGCCGACGGCGGCGAACTCGGCGGCGAGATCGCGGAAGTGGCAGGCCTCGGCGGTGCAGCCGGGCGTCAGGGCGGCGGGGTAGAAGAACAGCACGACCGGGCCGTCCGCCAGCAACCCGGTGAGGCTGCGGACGGTGCCGGTCTCGTCGGGCAGCGCGAAGTCCTCGACCTTGTCGCCCACTTCGGCACGTCCGGTCATGACCGTCCCTCCCCGTCGCGGGCCACGCCACGGGCCCACAGCACCAGGGGCACCTGGAGCGGCAGCCGGGCCAGGGCGGCGTTGCGCTGGGGCGCGGGACGGTGGCGCCAGTCGACGGCCATCTTCACGTTGGCGGGGAACACCCCGACGAAGAAGGCGGCGGCCGCCCTGGCGGCCAGGGGGCGCGTCCGGCGCGCGGCGACACCGGCGGCCAGGGCCAGCTCCACGGCTCCGCTGCCGTACGTCCAGGCGCGGGGCGTGCCCGGCAGAGCCCTGGGGACGAGGTGGTCGAACTGGCGGGGTGCGGCGAAATGGGCGACCCCCGCCGCGGCCAGCAGGCCGGCGAGCAGCAGGGGTGAGCGTTCGGACCGGGGCACGGTTCCTCCTCTGGTGACCTGCCGCCGGATATTACTCGACGGTAGTCGCCGCCAGTGCCGCTTCGGGCGGCCGGGATGGGGAAGAGCGCGCGGTGCCGCACCCGGAACGCGGATGCGGCACCGTACCGGCCGGCACCCGGGGCGGGTGCGGTACGGGCCCGGTCACCCCGCGGCGATCAGCCGCTGCTCGGTGCCGGCGCGCTCCGGCCGCCGGGCCGGGCGCAGCTCCGCGATGCCGGTGAACACCGCCGAGGAGCCGCCGGCCGGGGCGAAGGCGGTGAAGCCCCGGTCGCCGTTGCCCGCCGCTGGGAGCCGGCCGCCGAGCCGGAACCCGATGAGGCCGAGCCGGTGCGCCGACAGGAGCCTGACCGGCCCCGGGGCCCGTTCAGGGGAACCGGGGCCGAAAGGCGCGTGAGGGCGGCGGGCACGGTCGACACCTTCAGCCGTGACCGCCCTGACCCTGCCGCTCGTCGCGCCCATGCTCGCCACCCCCGGCCCGCTGCCGCCCGCCGCCCAGGACGAGCGGTGGGCGTACGAGACCAAGCAGGACGGCCAGCGGGTGATGGTGTACCTGCCCGGCGACGGCTGCGTCCTGCTGCGCGCCCGCTCCGGCGAGGACATCACCGGCGCCTACCCCGAACTCCGGCCGCTCGGCACCGCCCTGGGCACCACGCCGCCGTCCTGGACGGCGAGGTGCTGGCCCTGGACGAACTGGGCCGCTCCGACTTCCAGTTGCTGCAGAGCCGGATGGGGCTCGCGCACTCCCCCGCCCGGGCGGCGCGCCGCGCCGCACAGGTGCCGGTCCACCTGGTGCTGTTCGACGTCCCGCACCTGGAACGCCCCCTGCTCCGGCTCCCCTACACGCTGCGGCGGGAACGGCTGACGGAGCTGGGCCTGAACGGACCGCACTGGTCGACGCCGGCCGCGGTGACCGGACACGGTGCCCAGGCCCTCCGGGCGACCCGGGAGCACGGCCTCGAGGGCCTGGTCTGCAAGCGCCTCGACTCGGTGTACGAGCCGGGAGTGCGCTCCCGCTCCTGGATCAAGATCCGGAACCTGCGCAGCGAGGACGTGATCATCGGCGGCTGGCTGCCCGGCAGGGGTCGGCTGACGGGACTGCCCGGCGCCGTACTGGTCGGCCAGCGCGCCGGTGGGCGGCTGCGCTACGTCGGCGGGGTGGGCACCGGCTGGAGCGAGGCGGAGCGGACGGAGCTGGCCCGGCTGCTGCGGGCCGCGGCGAGCGGCCGCTGCCCCTTCGACCCCGTGCCGCGCGTCGCGGGCGCCCGGTGGGTGCTGCCCCGGCTGGTCGGTGAGGTCAGCTACAGCACCCGCACCCGGGCCGGGATGCTGCGCCAGCCCTCCTGGCAACGGCTGCGCCCCGACCTGGCCGCCGAGGAGTCGTCGGCCGATCTGCCGGACGACCTCGGTTAGACGCGGCTGTTCCACGGTCCTTCACTTCTGTGACGCCTGGGGCCCTTGGCAGCGGGGCGCGCGGCCGGGATGCTGAACTCCCCTGCCCCCACCGCAGTTGGAGTCCCCCATGCCGTCGCCCCGTATCCGCCCCCGGAACTGGCTCGCCGCGCTGGCCGGTGCCGCCGTCCTCGTCGTGGCCTTCCCCTCCGCCGCCTTCGCCGCGCCGCCCGCCGCGCTGCCCGCAACGCCGAGCCCGCGGAGCTGGCGTACCAGCCGGCCTTCGACTACGACACCGACGGCTGCTACCCGACGCCCGCCATCGGACCGGACGGAACGGTCAACGGGGTCTGAACCCGACGGGCGCGCTGAACGGCAACTGCCACGACGCCTCCGACCTGGACAACACCAACAGCTACTCGCGTTACAAGTGCGACAACGGCTGGTGCGGCTACCTGTACGGCCTGTACTTCGAGAAGGACCAGGCGCTGGCCGGCAGCAGCATCGGCGGGCACCGGCACGACTGGGAGCACGTGGTGGTGTGGGTGCAGGACGGGCAGGTGCGGTACGTGTCGACGTCCAACCACGGCTCGTTCACCGTGCACCCGGCCTCCGAGGTCCGCTTCGACGGCGGCCACCCGAAGGTCGTTTACCACAAGGACGGCATCGGCACGCACTGCTTCCGGCTCGCCAACGCGGGCGACGAGCCGCCGGAGAACCACGAGCACACCTGGCAGTACCCGCCGCTGGTCGGCTGGAACGGCTATCCGGCGGGGCTGCGCGAGAAACTGGGCGCCTACGACTTCGGCAGCGCCAACTTCGGCCTGAAGGACGCGAGTTTCGCCTCCCACCTGACCTCGGCGAAGCCCTCCGGCATCCCCTTCGACCCGAACGCCTGACGCCTCACGGCCACCGCCGGCGACCTACGACTGTCCCGGCGGGAGCGTGCGGGACGGCGCTCGTGAGGGTCTATGGTGTCCACCATGTCCGTGCCCGAGTTGATCCGTATCGTCTCCCGCGACTCGCCGATGGCCCTCGCCCAGGTGGAGCGCGTGCGCGCCGAGCTGGGGGTACTGCGTCCGGGGGTGCGCACCGAGGTCGTCCCGGTGAAGACCACCGGGGACAAGTGGCTCGGCGACCTGTCCCAGGTCGAGGGCAAGGGCGCGTTCACCAAGGAGGTGGACGCGGCCCTGCTGGCCGGGGAGGCGGACCTCGCGGTGCACTGCGTCAAGGACGTGCCCGCCGACCGGCCGCTGCCCGCCGGCACGGTGTTCGCCGCGTTCCTGAAGCGGGACGACGTACGGGACGCGCTGGTCCACCCGGGCGGACTCACCCTGGACGAGCTGCCCGCCGGCACCCGGATCGGCACCTCCGCGGTGCGCCGGGTGGCCCAGCTCGCCGCCTCGCACCCGCATCTGCAGTGCGTGCCGTTCCGCGGCAACGCCAACCGCCGGCTGGCCAAGCTGGCCGCCGGTGAGGCGGACGCGCTACTGCTCGCGGTGTCCGGTCTGGAGCGGATCGGCCGCGAGGACGTGATCAGCGAGGTGTTGTCGACGGAGACGATGATGCCGCCGATCGGGGCGGGGATCCTCGCCCTGCAGTGCCGGGAGGGCGACGCCGAGCTGATCGACGCGGTCAGCGGCCTCGGCCATCCGGACACGCACCGGGAGGCCACGGCCGAGCGGATGTTCCTGCATGTGCTCCAGGGACACTGCAACAGCCCGATCGCCGGTTACGCGCGTGTCGACCGCGGCGGTGAACTCTCGCTGCGGGCCTGCGTGTTCACCCCGGACGGCAAGACCCGGCTGAACGCCCACGAGTGGGCGGGCCGGCTGGACGCGGCCACGCTCGGCACGTCGGTGGCGGTGTCGCTGCTGCGGCAGGGGCGCGGGAGATCATCGACGGCATCCCGCACTGAGCCGGCTCAGGCGCCGCCCGGCTCCGTCTGCTCCCTGAGGAAGGCGCTCACCTGGTGGGCCAGGCTGCTCTGCACGCCGGCCGCCGGGGCGGCGGGCGCGGTGGACTCCAGCACGCCGACGCCGCCCGCCCACAGCCGGCGGTCGGTCCACTCCTCGTCCACCCGGAGCTGCACCTGGACGTCCACGTGCGTCAGGGAGGCCTCGGGAGCGGCCGCGTAGAGCACGGCGGTGGCCCGGCGCAGCGGGTAGACGTCGAAGCCCTCGATGAACTGGGAGTTGCGCCAGTCGATGAAGGCACCCTCCCCGTCCGGACCGACGCGGACGTCGAGCTGGCCGTCCTCGAGGTGGATGCCGTAGTGCCGCGAGCCGCGGTTCTCGATCGTCACCCGGACACTGAAGTACGTCAGACCCGCGGCCGCGTCGTCGCGTCCGCGCGGCGGCTCGGCCGCCTCCAGGCGGTGGACGCGGATCCGCAGACCGGCATGCTCGTCGTACTCCTGCCAGTCCCCGACCACGTTCGGCTCGTACACAATGCCCCTCTCCACCTTTCGAGAGCTGCTGTCTATCTGTGTGCCGAGCGCACTGTCAAATGAGCGGAATGCGCTGTGGCCAGCGGGTTCGCCCGCTTTGATCGGTGATCAAGCGCTGCCCAGGAGAAATCCCCCGGGGGGCCTCCCGGACGGGGTCCGGGCGCGTGCCGCACATCACGTCGGGGGCCGGTCGTGCCGCGGCCTCAGCGTCTCCACGGCACACATCGCGCCGACCCGTGCGAGAGCATGACCCGAATAGCCCGTTTTGTTTGGATATGCCCGGTCAGGGGAAAGTGTTACTGAGTGCTTCGGACAGGAGGCACGTCCGCGGGAGCCGGTTCCGGCCGGGCGCCCCGGTGTTCCTTCCAGCATCTGAGCGCGCTCCCTCCCGCGGTGTCTGTCGATCAGCACCTGCTGAGAGAGGTGCGCGCGATGCCTGTCACTCGCAGCACCAGGCCTCACCCCCACGACGACGCACCCGACACGGGCGAGTCGTTCGAACGGCTGGCGAGCCTGCCCGAAGGTCCCGAGCGCCGGATCCTCCGGGACGAACTGGTCCGGCTCTGGCTCCCGATGGCCGAGCGGATCGCCGTACGGTTCCGAGGTCGCGGGGAATCCCTCGAGGACCTGTACCAGGTGGCCGCGCTGGGCCTGGTCAAGGCCGTCGACCACTACGACCCGGCCCGCGGCCGGGCCTTCGAGGCGTACGCGGTGCCCACGATCACCGGCGAGATCAAGCGGCACTTCCGCGACCACATGTGGACCCTGCACGTGCCGCGCCGCGTGCAGGACCTGCGCAACCGGGTGCGCGCCGCCCTCAAGGAACTGGCCCAGACCACGCCCGGCCGGGCGCCCACCGTCGCCGAGATCGCCGCGCACACACGGCTGAGCGAGGACGAGGTGCGCACCGGCATGGAAGCGCTGGAGTGCTTCTCCGCGCTTTCCCTGGACGCCGAGGTGGCCGGCACGGAGGGGTACGCGCTCGGGGACTCCCTGGGTTCACCGGACCCCGGCTTCGACCTGGTCATCGACCGGGCCGCCGTCAAGCCGTGCCTGGCGGCGCTGCCCGAACGCGAGCGCACCATCCTCTACCTGCGGTTCTTCGGCGGGATGACGCAGAGCCGGATCGCCGAGCACCTGGGCATCTCGCAGATGCACGTCTCACGCCTGCTGAGCAGCTGTTTCGACCGGCTGCGCGAGGAACTGCTCGCGGAGGCCGGCTGAGACTCAGTCCCCGCCGCCTCCGGCACCTGGGTGGGACCGTAGCTGTCCAGGCTCTCCTCGAGCGCGGCGCGGATGTCCGGCGGGATCTCGCCGCGGCGGCCCCAGATCACGATCAGCTCCGCGACGTTGCGCAGCTTGATGTTGGTGTGCTGGGAGACGTCCTTCAGCACCTGCCACCCCTGGTCAGGGGTCACGCGGCCGAGGGCGACCATCATCCCGATGGCCTGGTCGACGACGGCGTGCGAGACCACCGCCTCCTTCAGCTGGTCGACCTCCGCCTCCAGCTCGACGATCCGGTTCGCGTCGCTCTGCGTCATGCCCCCATCGTGTCACCCGCCTGGACGATCGGCACCGGGGTACTCGACGAGCACATCCGGCCCTTCCGGTTGGACACTGGTGCGTGAGCGGTGGCCGCCGGGCCCCGAGACTCAGGACGCGACACCATGAACGATGACAAGCCTGCCGGTGGCGGGACGAGGACGCGGGAGCTCGTCTCGACGCACTCCGTCTTCGGTGCCCCGTGCTGGGTGAGCCTGACGAGCCGCGATCTGGGCGCGACCCAGGAGTTCTACTCGGCCCTGCTGGGCTGGCGGTGGCGGGGCGCGAAGCTCGGCGAGCACTTCCGCATCGCCCTGGCGAACGGGGTTCCGGTGGCCGGGATCGCCGCGGTCGCCTCGATGTGGCAGATGGCGGTGGCCTGGACCCCGTACTTCGCGGTGCCGGACGCCGACGTGGCGGTGGCCCGGGCCCGGGAGCGCGGCGGTACGGCGGCGGTCGGGCCGCTGTCGTTCCCGCCGGGGCGGGCGGCGCTGCTCGCCGACCGGGACGGGGCCACCTTCGGCATCTGGCAGGGCGAACTGGTCGGCAACTGGGAGGCCTGGCGCCGGGCGGCCCCGACCTTCATCCGGCTGCACACCCGCAACGCCTTCGACTCGGCGATCTTCTACGGCGAGATCCTCGGCTGGGCGTCCGGCAAGCCGGGCTGCTGCGAGGTCCAGTACGAGGGCGGCGAGGTGGTGCTGCGCAGCCGGGGGACGTCGTGGCGCGCATCGACTCGGGCGCGGTCGAGGCGGCCCCGGACCCGTCCGTGCGGCCGCACTGGCAGATCCACTTCGCGGTGGACGACGTGACGGGGTGTGCCCGCACCGCCGAGAAACACGGCGGCAGCGTGCTGAGCGAGGACGAGCAGGAGGCGATCCTGCGCGACCCGGACGGCGCCCAGTTCACGGTCACCTCGCGCCGCACGCGCTGACCCCGGTCCGATCTGTTGCGGGGCGCCCACCGGCCGGTGGGCGCCCCGCAACAGATCGGACCGGGGTCGTGCAGATCAGCGGGTGCCGCGCGCCGGACGTGCGCCGCGCCGCGAGCGTGCGCCGCGCGCCGGGTCGAGGCCGGGCGGGTGGTGTCGCGGGCCGGGCGGGAGAGGAGGACCAGGCTGCGCGGCTCCACCCGCAGCCGGGTGCCGGCCTTGCGTTCGCGCTCGTCGGGGATGCCGTCCTGGTCGGCGGTGTCGATCAGGGTGGTCCAGCGCTCGCCGAAGGACTCGTCGGGCAGGCGGAAGACGACCGGTTCCCAGTAGCCGTTGAGCAGCAGCAGAAAGGAGTCGTCGACCACCCGGCGGCCGTGCGGGTCGCGTTCGGCGATGGCGTCGCCGTTGAGGAACACGCCCATCGAGTGCGCGTCCTCGCGGTGCCAGTCCCGCTCGGTCATCTCGCGGGCGTCGGGCCGCAGCCACATCACGTCGGGCAGCGGCTGTCCGGCGTTGGTCGGGGTCTCGCCGCGGAAGAACCGGCGTCTGCGCAGCACGGGGTGCCGGGCGCGCAGGCCGATCACGTACCGGGTGAAGGCGGCGAGCGAGCGCTGCTCGTCCGTGATCTCCCAGTCCACCCAGGAGACCTCGTTGTCCTGGCAGTAGGCGTTGTTGTTGCCGCGCTGGGTCCGGCCGAGTTCGTCGCCGTGGCACAGCATGGGGATGCCCTGCGAGAGCAGCAGCGTGGCCAGCAGGTTGCGCTGCTGGCGGGCGCGCAGTTCCAGCACGGCCGGGTCGTCGGTGTCGCCCTCGGCCCCGCAGTTCCAGGACCGGTTGTGGTTCTCGCCGTCCCGGTTGTCCTCGCCGTTGGCCTCGTTGTGCTTGTCGTTGTACGACACCAGGTCGCGCAGGGTGAAGCCGTCGTGCGCGGTGACGAAGTTGACGCTGGCGCGCGGGGCGCGGCGGCTGTGCTGGTACAGGTCGGACGATCCGGTCAGCCGGGAGGCGAACTCGCCCAGCGAGCCGGGCTCGCCGCGCCAGAAGTCCCGTACGGCGTCCCGGTAACGGCCGTTCCACTCCGACCACAGCGGCGGGAAGTTGCCCACCTGGTAGCCGCCCTCCCCCACGTCCCAGGGTTCGGCGATCAGCTTGACGCGGCTGATCACCGGGTCCTGCTGGATCAGGTCGAAGAACGCGGACAGCCGGTCCACCTCGTGGAACTGCCGTGCCAGGGTGGCGGCGAGGTCGAAGCGGAAGCCGTCGACGTGCATCTCGGTCACCCAGTACCGCAGCGAGTCCATGATGAGCTGGAGCACGTACGGATGGCGCATCAGCAGACTGTTGCCGGTGCCGGTGGTGTCGTAGTAATGCGCCCAGTCGCCGTCGACCAGCCGGTAGTAGGAGGCGTTGTCGATGCTGCGGAAGGACAGCGACGGGCCGAACTCGTTGCCTTCGGCGGTGTGGTTGTAGACCACGTCGAGGATGACCTCGAGGCCGGCCGCGTGCAGTGCCTTCACCATCGCCTTGAACTCGTTGACCTGCTGGCCCGAACTGCCGAAGGCGGCGTAGGCGTTGTGCGGGGCGAAGAAGCCGATGGTGTTGTAGCCCCAGTAGTTGGCGAGGCCCCGGTCCTGCAGGACGCCGTCCTGGACGAACTGGTGGACCGGCATCAGCTCCACCGCCGTGACGCCGAGCGAGGTCAGGTGGTCGATGACCGCGGGGTGGGCGAGACCGGCGTAGGTGCCGCGCAGCCGCTCGGGGACCTCCGGGTGGGCGCGGGTCAGACCGCGCACATGGGCCTCGTAGATGACGGAGTCCGCGTACGAGCGGCGCGGCGGGCGGTCGTCGCCCCAGTCGAAGTACGGGTCGGTGACCACGCCCAGCATCGAGTGCCCGGCGCTGTCGGCCGGGGACGGGCCGTCGGGCGAACGCTCGTACAGCGAGGCGTGGTTATCGATCTGGCCGTCCACGGCGCGGGCGTACGGGTCGAGAAGCAGCTTCGCCGGGTTGCAGCGGTGGCCGAGGGACGGCTGCCAGGGCCCGTGCACGCGGTAGCCGTAGCGCCGGCCGGGGCCGACACCGGGCAGATAGGCGTGCCAGACGAAGCCGTCGACCTCGTGCAGCGGGACCGGCGTCTCGGCGCCGGCCTCGTCGACCAGGATCAGCTCGACGCGCTCGGCGACCTCGCTGAACAGGGCGAAGTTGGTTCCCTCGCCGTCGAAGACGGCCCCAACGGGTAGGGGTGCCCGCTCCACACGGGCACCCCTTTCCGGGACTTCCGTGCCGTCACCGGGCGCCCTCCAGGACGCCGTCCGCGGCGGTCGCCGGCGCGGCGAGTGCGGCCACCCGCAGCTCGCGCGGCACCTGCAGCCCCTCGGAGAGGCTCGGCGCCGGAGCGGTCGGGACCAGCGGGACGCGCTCGCCGGTACGGGCGCGCTGCGAGAACCAGATGATGACGCTTCCGGTCTCCGAGGCGCAGCAGCCCCACCCGTCGCTCATGGCGGCGATGTCCGCCAGGCAGGCCGAAGGTCCTGGTCCGGACGCAGATCGCGGTCGTCGCCACCGACCGCCGTGATCAGATGCTGGCCGTTCCACCACATCTCGATCGACATGGTCTTGTCCGTGGCGTGCTCGTCGATCGCCCGCAGCAGCAGTTCGGCGCCGCGGCGGACGGGGGCCACGAGGTTGTCGAGGTCCCAGTAGCGGAGATGGGCGCCCAGGATGCGGCTGACCTGTCCCACCCGTTCCGGGCTGACTTCCACATCGATGTGGTAGTAGCAGGGCACTGCGGTCTTCATCGTCGCTTGCTCCTCACCCGCGAGGCTCTCGCTCCCTCACCCCGTCCGGGAGGGATCCCGGACACCGAGCGTGAGCAGTGATCGCTTCTGAGTCACCTCCCACAGTGGGGTCGCTACGCCATTCGTGCAACACGAGCATCGAACGGCCCTAGTGGTTGAACGTCCAACAGGACGGTGCGTGTCCGTGCGTGCACCATGAGTGAAAGCCTCGATCGCCGTAACGGTTCCGTGCCCACCCCTGCGCGGACACCACCCGACCGTCGGGAACGCGCCCAGTCGAGAGCGTGGAAGGTGAAGAGGGTCATGCTGCTCCCCGCCAAGGCCGAAGTGGCCAGGCAGTTGCGGCGTTACCGGGCCTGGGAGCGCGTGATGCTCGCCTCGCCCCACGACCGCACGGTCCGGGCAACCTTCGAGGACTCGGGCTACACCTTGTGCGTGCTGATGGGAAAACGCTGCGCCCGGGAGGCGGCGGACGCGGCCGAGCGCTATCTGCGCTCCAGTCTGGCCGGCTACCTGCGCGAGCAGGACGGCCGGTCCCAGCCGGGCCGGGCGGCGCGGCGCGCGCCGCCTTCGGAGCGGCGTTCCACGGCGCCAAGCCCATGACCTGGCACCGTACATGGCGTTCCCCACGGACCGGCAGCAGCCGGACGTGCATCGGATCGCGAAGCCGGGCCCTGGGCCCGGCTTCGCGCACGGCGGAGGTGAGAACCATGCGCAGGACCCCGGCCATCGGCCGCGTACCGGTACGTGACGTCCGGCCGGCCGTGGAGTGCGGCAGGCGCCCGGCGAAGGCGGTGACCGGGGAGACGTTCCAGGTCACGGCCACCGTGTTCCGGGAGGGGCACGACGCCGTCGGTGCCAATGTGGTCCTGCGGGATCCGAAGGGCCGCCGTGGCCCCTGGACGCCGATGCGGGAGCTGTCCCCCGGCAGCGACGTGTGGGGCGCGGAGATCACCCCGGACGCCACCGGGCGCTGGACCTTCCGGGTCGAGGCGTGGAGCGATCCGCTGGCGACCTGGCGGCACACCGCCTCCGTCAAGATCCCGGCGGGCATCGACACCGGTCTGGTCCTGGAGGAGGGCGCCGAGCTCTACGAGCGTGCCGCCGCCGGGGTGCCCAAGGGGCCGGAGCGGGCCCTGGTCCTGGAGGCCGCGGACGCCCTCGGCGACGACACGCGGTCGGTCCACCACCGCCTGAAGCCCGCGCTCTCGCCGGAGGTGGAGGGGGTGCTGTCCCGTTACCCGCTGCGGGAGTTGGTGACGGCGTCGGAGGCGATGCCGCTGCTGGTGGAGCGGGAGCGGGCCCTGTACGGCTCGTGGTACGAGTTCTTCCCGCGTTCCGAGGGCACCGCCGAGCGGCCGCACGGCACGTTCCGCAGTGCCGAGCGGCGCCTGGAGGCGATCGCGGGGATGGGCTTCGACGTCGTCTACCTCCCGCCGGTCCATCCGATCGGCACGACGTTCCGCAAGGGCCGCAACAACACGCTCACCGCCGGCGTCGAGGACGTCGGGGTGCCGTGGGCGATCGGTTCCCCGAGGGCGGTCACGACGCGGTCCATCCCGACCTGGGGACGCTGGAGGACTTCGACCACTTCGTCGCCCGGGCCCGCGAACTCGGCCTGGAGATCGCGCTGGACTTCGCCCTGCAGTGCTCCCCGACCACCCCTGGGTGCACAAGTATCCGGAGTGGTTCCACCACCGGCCCGACGGGACGATCGCCTACGCGGAGAACCCGCCGAAGAAGTACCAGGACATCTACCCCGTCGCGTTCGACGCGGACATGGACGGCCTGGTCGCCGAGACCGTGCGCGTCCTGCGGCACTGGATGGACCACGGGGTGCGGATCTTCCGCGTCGACAACCCGCACACCAAACCGGTGGTGTTCTGGGAACGCGTCATCGGGGAGGTCAACCGCGCCGACCCCGACGTGATCTTCCTGGCCGAGGCGTTCACCCGGCCCGCGATGATGCACACCCTGGCCCAGATCGGCTTCCAGCAGTCCTACACGTACTTCACCTGGCGCAACACCAAGCAGGAGCTGACGGAGTACCTGACCGAGCTGTCGGGTGAGGCGGCGGCCTGGATGCGGCCGAACTTCTTCGCCAACACCCCTGACATCCTGCACGGCTACCTCCAGCACGGCGGCCGGCCCGCCTTCGAGGTCCGCGCCGTCCTCGCCGCGACCCTCTCCCCGCCTGGGGCATCTACAGCGGCTACGAACTCTGCGAGAACACCCCGTTCCGGGAGGGCAGCGAGGAGTACCTCGACTCCGAGAAGTACCAGCTCAAACCCCGCGACTGGGAAGCCGCCGCACGCGAGGGCCGCACCATCGCCCCCCTCATCACCCGGCTCAACACCATCCGCCGGCAGCACCCCGCGCTACAGCGTCTGCGGAACCTCCGCTTCCATCGGACCGACAACGACAACGTGCTCGCCTACAGCAAGAGCACGGGCCCGGACACGGTCATCGTGGTCGTCAACCTCGACCCGCACCACACCCAGGAGGCCACGGTCTCGTTGGACATGCCGCAACTCGGCCTGGACTGGAACGCCGCCCTGTCCGTGCACGACGAACTGACAGGTGAGAGCTATCACTGGGGCAGGACCAACTACGTGCGTCTCACACCCGGCCGGACGCCGGCGCACGTGCTCCACGTCGGGCGATCGACGCCCCAGATCGGAGGGCCCTCAGCGTCATGACTGTCAACGACCCGTGCCGGACACTTTCGAGGACACCCCGCCAAGGACCGGGATCCGGAGTGGTTCAAGCGCGCCGTCTTCTACGAGGTCCTGGTCCGCTCGTTCCACGACAGTGACGGCGACGGCATCGGCGACCTCAAGGGCCTGACCGCCAAGCTCGACTACCTCCAGTGGCTGGGGGTGGACTGCCTCTGGCTGCCGCCGTTCTTCAAGTCCCCGCTGCGGGACGGCGGTTACGACGTCTCCGACTACACCGCGGTCCTTCCCGAGTTCGGCGACCTCGCCGACTTCGTGGAGTTCGCGGACGCGGCGCACCAGCGCGGCATGCGCGTCATCATCGACTTCGTCATGAACCACACCAGCGACCAGCACCCGTGGTTCCAGGAGTCCCGCAAGGACCCGGACGGTCCCTACGGCGACTACTACGTGTGGGCCGACGACGACAAGGGCTACGAGGACGCGCGGATCATCTTCGTCGACACCGAGGTCTCCAACTGGACCTTCGACCCGGTGCGCGGCCAGTACTACTTCCACCGCTTCTTCTCGCACCAGCCGGACCTCAACTACGAGAACCCCGCGGTGCAGGAGGAGATCCTGGCCGCCCTGAAGTTCTGGCTGGACCTGGGCATCGACGGCTTCCGTCTCGACGCGGTCCCCTATCTCTACGCGGAGGAGGGCACCAACTGCGAGAACCTGCCGGCGACGCACCAGTTCCTGAAGCGGGTCCGCAAGGAGATCGACGCCCAGTACCCCGACACCGTGCTGCTGGCGGAGGCCAACCAGTGGCCCGAGGACGTGGTCGACTACTTCGGCGACTACTCCTCCGGCGGCGACGAGTGCCACATGGCCTTCCACTTCCCCGTCATGCCGCGCATCTTCATGGCCGTACGCCGCGAGTCCCGCTACCCCGTCTCCGAGATCCTCGCCAAGACCCCCTCGATCCCGTCGAACTGCCAGTGGGGCATCTTCCTGCGCAACCACGACGAGCTGACCCTGGAGATGGTCACCGACGAGGAACGCGACTACATGTGGGCCGAGTACGCCAAGGACCCGCGGATGCGCGCCAACATCGGCATCCGGCGCCGGCTCGCACCCCTGCTCGACAACGACCGCAACCAGATCGAGCTGTTCACCGCGCTGCTGCTGTCCCTGCCCGGATCTCCGATCCTGTACTACGGCGACGAGATCGGCATGGGCGACAACATCTGGCTCGGCGACCGGGACGCCGTCCGCACCCCGATGCAGTGGACCCCCGACCGCAACGCCGGCTTCTCGCTGTGCGACCCGGGACGTCTCTTCCTGCCCACGATCATGGACCCGGTCCACGGCTACCAGGTCACCAACGTCGAGGCGTCCATGTCCTCCCCGTCCAGCCTGCTCCACTGGACGCGCCGCATGATCGAGATCCGCAAGCAGAACCCCGCCTTCGGGCTCGGGTCCTACACCGAGCTGCAGTCCTCGAACCCGGCGGTCCTGGCGTTCCTGCGCGAGTACGGCGACGACCTGGTGCTGTGCGTCAACAACTTCTCCCGGTTCGCGCAGCCCACCGAACTCGACCTGCGGGCCTACGACGGACGGCATCCCGTGGAGCTGATCGGCGGGGTGCGGTTCCCCGCCATCGGTGAACTGCCCTACCTGCTGACCCTCGCGGGCCACGGCTTCTACTGGTTCCGGCTCACCCGAGTCGCATCCCGCATCGGCCGCCGCCGCTGAGCGCACGGCGCCGAGGAAAGGACGCGTCACCATGCCGAAGACCATCACCCTCCGGCCGAGAACCACGGCCGGAGCCGACCGGCCGCTGGCCTCGCTGGGCGGGCTGCTGCGCGACTGGCTCCCCGAACAACGCTGGTTCGCGGGCAAGGACCGGCCCGTCACCGATCTGTCCGTGCTGTCCGTGACCGAGCTGTTCCCCGGGTGCCTGCACCTGCTGGTGCACGCCTCGCACGCGCCGGTGCCGACCCGGGCGGCACTCCCCCGCCCGGGGACTGCTACCAGCTCCTGCTCGGGCTGCGCGAGCAGGTCGCCCCGCGGCTGGAGCGGGCGTTCATCGGACGGGCCGGGGAGGGGCCGCTGGCCGGACTCGCCGTCTACGACGCCCTGCACGACCCGCGCTCCGCCCATCTGCTCCTGGAGCGGCTGCGCCGCCCCGGCTCGGCGGGTCCGCTGCGCTTCGAGACCGCCCCGGCCGTGGAACTGCCCGGCGGGCTGCCGCCGCGGCTGCTGGACGCCGAGCAGTCCAACTCCTCGATCGTCTACGGCGACGCGTACATCCTGAAGCTGTTCCGCCGCATCCAGCCGGGCGTCAACCCCGACCTGGAGGTGCCCGGCGCGCTGGCCGCACAGGGCTGCGCCCGGGTGCCGGCCCCGGTCGCCTGGTTCAGCACGACCGCTCCCCGGCCGGCCACGCTGGGGGTGCTGCAGCCGTTCCTGCCCGACGCGACCGACGGCTGGACGCTGGCCCTGAGCGCGCTCGCCGCCGGCGACGACTTCACCGCCGAGGCCCGCGAACTGGGCCGGGCCATGGCCGAGGTGCACGTGGCGCTGGCCGAGGCCTTCCCGCCCGCCGGACCGGGCGAGAACGGCCGTACGGCGGAGGCGATGTGCGCCCGGCTGGACGCCGCCGCGCACGCCGTGCCGGGGCTGCGGCCCTACATCCCGGGCTGCGCGCCGCGTTCGGCGCGCTCGCCACCTGCGACACCGGGCCGCCCGCCCAGCGCATCCACGGCGATCTGCACCTCGGACAGGTGCTGCGCGCCGGGCGCGACTGGTTCGTCATCGACTTCGAGGGGGAGCCGTCCCGGCCGCTCGCCGAGCGGCGGGCCGCGCACTCCCCGGTGCGGGACGTGGCCGGGATGCTGCGCTCCTTCGACTACGCGGCCCGGCAGCGCCGCCCCTGGCGTCCCGAGTGGGCGCGCCGCTGCCGGGAGGCGTTCTGCGCGGGCTACGCGGCCCGCGCCGGCTGGGACCCACGCAAGAAGCACGCGCTGCTGCGCGCGCACGAGACGGACAGGGCGGTCTACGAGGTGCTGTACGAGGCGAGACACCGACCGGACTGGCTGCCGGTACCGATGGCGGCGATCAAGCGACTCGCCGTGTGGGGAGGCTGACGTCATGGCACTGCGCGACACCGTGCTTCCCGAATCCTCCGGACCCGCCGCGACCGCGGCCCCGGCGCTCGACGCCGCCGAGCGCGACCGGCTGCTGGGCGGCGCCCACCACGACCCGCACGCCGTGCTGGGTGCCCATCCGGTGCCGGGCGGCGTCCTGTTCCGGACGCTGCGCCCGAACGCGCGCGCCGTGAGCGTCGTGGTCGACGGCGCACACCGGGAACTCGCCTCGGAGGGCGGCGGTCTCTTCGCCGCCGTGCTGCCGTACGACGGGATCCCGTCCTACACGCTGCGGGTGGCCTACGACGACGGCGAGCAGCAGACCCACGACCCGTACCGCTTCCTGCCCGCGCTCGGCGAGCTGGACCTCCATCTGATCCGCGAGGGCCGGCACGAGCGGCTGTGGCAGGCGCTCGGCGCCGAGCCCATGACCCACGACGGGGTGGCCGGCACCCGTTTCACGGTCTGGGCGCCGAACGCCCAGGGCGTACGCGTCGCGGGCGACTTCACGTACTGGGACGGCACGCAGTACCCGATGCGCTCGCTCGGCGCGTCCGGCGTGTGGGAGCTGTTCCTGCCCGGCATCGGCGAGGGCGCGCGGTACAAGTTCGAGATCACCTCGCGGCACGGCGACCGGTTCCTCAAGGCGGACCCGATGGCCCGCCGTACCGAGACGCCGCCCGACACGGCCTCCGTGGTGACGGCCGCGCACCACGAGTGGGGCGACGCCGAGTGGCTGGCGCACCGCGCCGACACCCCGGTGCACGAGGCGCCGTTCTCCGTGTACGAGGTCCATCTGCCGTCCTGGCGGAAGGGGCTGACCTACCGTGAACTGGCCGAGGAGCTCCCGGCGTACGTGAAGGACATGGGCTTCACCCACGTCGAGCTGATGCCGGTCATGGAGCACCCCTACGGCCCATCCTGGGGCTACCAGGTCACCTCCTACTACGCCCCGACCGCCCGGCTCGGCACTCCGGACGACTTCCGGTACTTCGTGGACGCCTGCCACCGGGCCGGGATCGGCGTGATCATGGACTGGGTGCCGGCGCACTTCCCGAAGGACGACTGGGCGCTGGCCGGCTTCGACGGGGACCCGCTGTACGAACCCGGGGACGCCCAGCGCGCCACGCACCCGGACTGGGGCACGTTCGTGTTCGACTACGGGCGCACGGAGGTGCGCAACTTCCTGGTCGCCAACGCGGTGTACTGGTGCGAGGAGTTCCACATCGACGGGCTGCGCGTGGACGCCGTCGCCTCGATGCTCTACCGGGACTACTCGCGCGACTCCGGGCAGTGGACGCCGAACGTCTTCGGCGGCCGGGAGGACCTGGACGCGGTCGCCTTCCTGCAGGAGATGAACGCGACCGTCTACCGGCGCTGCCCGGGGGTGGTGACCATCGCCGAGGAGTCCACCGCCTGGGACGGGGTGACCCGGCCGACCGACAGCGGCGGGCTCGGCTTCGGGCTGAAGTGGAACATGGGCTGGATGCACGACTCGCTGGAGTACATCCAGAAGGAGCCGGTGCACCGCAAGTACCACCACAACGAGATGACCTTCTCGATGGTGTACGCCTACACCGAGAACTACGTCCTGCCCATCTCGCACGACGAGGTCGTCCACGGCAAGCAGGCGCTGGTGTCCAAGATGCCGGGCGACTGGTGGCAGCGGCGGGCCAACCACCGCGCCTACCTCGGCTTCATGTGGGCCCATCCCGGCAAGCAACTGCTCTTCATGGGGCAGGAGTTCGCGCAGGGCGGGGAGTTCTCCGAGGCGCACGGGCCCGAGTGGTGGCTGCTGGAGGCCGACCACTGCGCGGCGGGTGACCACCGCGGTGTGCGGGACCTGGTCCGGGACCTGAACACGCTGTACCGGGACACGCCGGCGCTGTGGCAGCGGGACACCGACCCGGGCGGCTTCCGCTGGGTGCTGTGCGACGCGGCCGAGGACAACGTCTTCGCGTTCCTGCGGTTCGACGCCGGCGGGTCCCCGCTGCTGGCGGTGTCGAACCTCTCCCCGGTCGTCCGGCACGACTACCGCCTGTGGGTGCCCGAGGAGGCCCCCGCCTGGGCGGAGGCGCTGAACACCGACGACGTCCGCTACGGCGGCGGCGGTGTCGGCGTCGGCGCTCCCGGGGCGCTCAAGCCGGAGGACGGGTTCCTGCGGCTCACCCTGCCGCCGCTCGCGACCGTCTGGCTGCGTCCCGAGCGCTGACGCGCAGGTGTCGACCGCCGCCCCAGGGCAGTCGGGGTCGTGACGACTCGCGGCCGCCCCTGGGGCACGGACGGAAGGACGGCACGGCCTTGCGCACGGTGGGAGTGGAGGAGGAACTCCTCCTGGTCGACCCGGACAGCGGCGAGCCCAGGGCGCTCTCGGCCGCCGTCCTCGCCCGCGCCGCTCAGGACGATCCCGGACAGGACGTCTTCGAGAAGGAGTTGTTCGGGCAGATGCTGGAGTTCGCCACGCATCCGCAGTCGGACATGGCGGCACTGGGCGCGGAGATCGTGCGCTGCCGCAAGGAGGCGGCCCGGCACGCCGGGGAGATCGGCTGCGCGGTCGCCGCGCTCGCCAGTTCCCCGCTCCCGGTCAGCCCCTCGATCAGCATGAACGACCGCTACCAGTGGATGGCCGGGCAGTACGGCATCGCCACCTGGGAACAACTGGTGTGCGGCTGCCATGTGCACGTCTCGGTGGAGTCCGACGAGGAGGGCGTCGCGGTCCTCGACCGGATCCGGCCGTGGCTCGCGCCGCTGACCGCGCTGAGCGCCAACTCGCCCTACTGGCAGGGCCGGGACAGCGGTTACGCCGGCTACCGCAGCCGGGTGTGGGGGCGCTGGCCGTCGGCGGGTCCGACGGAGCTGTTCGGCTCGGCCGAGCGGTATCACCGCCGGGTGGAGGACATGGTGGCGACCGGGGTCATCCTGGACGAGGGATGGTCTACTTCGACGCCCGGCTGTCCGCGAACTACCCGACCGTGGAGGTGCGGGTGGCGGACGTGTGCCTGCGCGCGGACACCGCCGTCCTCGTCGCCACGCTGGTCCGCGCCCTGGTGGAGACGGCGGCGCGGGAGTGGCGGGACGGCCGGGCGCCGGCCGGCCACAGTGTGAGCCTGCTGAGGCTGGCCGCCTGGCGGGCCGCCCGCTCCGGCCTGGAGGAGGACCTGCTGGACCCCCGCACCATGCGGCCCCGCCCCGCCGCCGAGGTGCTGCGCGCGCTGCTGGAACACACCGCGGACGCGCTCCGGGCGAGCGGGGACGCGGGCCGCGTCGACGAGGCCGTCGAGGAACTGCTGCGCCGGGGCAACGGTGCCCGCGAGCAGCGGCAGCGGATGGAGCGCGGCGGCAGTCTGCGGGACGTCGTCACCGAGTGTGTGCGCCGCACGCAGGACTGACGGCGCCCGCTTCCGGGCGGACCGCGTCCGCCCGCCGGTCCCTCGGAGGATCAGGACGAGGGCGTGGACCAGGAAGAAGGCCGCGATCGGGGCGACGAGGACGAGGATCGGCGTCAGCGGCGCCCTGGCCCAGCCCGTGGCCGGATTGTGCGTCTCCCGGGCCCGGCCTCGGGCATGCCGCCCTCCGCGGGCGGTGTCTCGCCGGGCGGGACTCCGCCTCCGGGCTCCGGCCCCGTGCCGCGCTCGGGTTCCGGATCGGTCCGGATCGGGGCTCACACGAGTCGTGTCCCCCGAGTCCCCCGGACACGCCCGCATCATCAGCGGGTCACGACTTGCCTGATCCGGGTCCCGAAACCGGTTGCCTGGGCTAGATTCGAGCACCGCCGGCACCGAGCCGAGCGGCGGAGTCACCCTCCGTACACCCCGGGAGCAGCGCATGCGCGACGACGCCCTCGCTCCGGCAGCCGCACGCCCGCTGACCGGCGGACTCGCCGACAGCGTCTTCGAGACGGCGGAACGGACCCCGGCCCTGCCGGTCCTGGCCCGCCGTTCGGGGGCCTCGCCCGGCCGCTGGGAGGAGGTGACGGCGGTCGAGCTGCGGGACCAGGTGACCGACCTCGCCAAGGGTCTGGTGGCCGCCGGGATCTCGCCCGGGCACCGGGTGGCCCTGATGGCCCGGACCCGGTACGAGTGGACGGTGTTCGCCCACGCGCTGTGGACCGTCGGCGCCGAGGTCGTCCCGGTGCACCCGATGTCCTCGCGGGACCAGGTGGAGTGGATCCTGCGGGACGCCGGCTGCGTGGCGATCGTGGTGGAGGACGAACAGGGCGCGATGACCGTGGGCACCGTGTGCGCCGGTCTGCCGCGCCTGCGGCACGTCTGGCAGCTCGACGCGGGCGCCCTCGCCCGGCTGTCCGAGCAGGGCGCGCTGGTCCCGCTGACCACGGTGGACTCGCTGCGCCGGATCGTGCTGCCGGACGCGACGGCGGCCATCGCGTACACCTCGGGCACCTCGGGCCGGCCGCTGGGCTGCGCGCTGAGCCACCGCGGCCTGGCCTACCCGTGCGACACCCTGCTGGCCGGCTGGGGCACACCGCGGCGCCGCCGGGCGAGCAGGCGTCCGTGCTCGCCTTCCTGCCCTTCTCCCATGTGTACGGGATCATGATCCAGCAGGTGTGCCTGCGCGGCGGGGTGCTGATGGCGCACGAGCCGGACATGACGGGGGCCGCGCTGGCCTCGGCGCTGCGCACCTTCCGGCCGACGTATCTGTACGGGGTGCCGTCGGTCTTCGAGAAGCTGTACAAGACGTTCCTGCGGACGGCCCACGAGGCGGGCCGCGGCGCCCTGTTCGAGCGGGCCGCGCGGACCGCGCGGGACTTCGCCGAGGCCCAGGAGCGGCGACGGCTGGGCCGCGGACCGGGCCCGGGACTGGACCTGCGGCTGCAGCACACGCTGTACGAGCGGACGGTGTACCGCAAGCTGCGCGAGGCGCTCGGCGGCCGGGCCACGCACGGCAGCTCGGGCGGCTCGTCGCTCAGCCGCGAACTGTCCCTGTTCTACGAGGGCATCGGCCTGCGCATCCACGACGGCTACGGTCTGACGGAGAGTTCCGGCGGCATCACCATGCAGCCGCTCGGCCGGGAGAAGTCCGGGACCGTGGGCCGTCCGCTGCCGGGGACCGAGATCCGCATCGCGGACGACGGGGAGATCCTGGTGCGCGGCCCGTCGGTGTTCCAGGGCTACGTCGGCGAGGAGGGCCGCGGCCGGGGCACGTCGCACGGCGGCTGGCTGGCCACCGGGGACATCGGCCGGCTGGACTCCGAGGGGTATCTGACGATCACCGGCCGCAAGAAGGACGTCCTGGTCACGAGCAGCGGCAAGAGCGTGGCGCCGGCACCGCTGGAGCAGCGGCTGCGGCTGCATCCGCTGGTGCACCAGGCGGTGGTGGTGGGTGACGACCGGCCCTGCGTGGGGGCCCTGATCACCCTGGACCCGGAGTTCCTCGCGCACTGGCGGGCGTCGCTGGCGCTGCAGGGCGAGTCGCCGGGCCGTGAGGCCCGCGAGGAGAACGCGCTGATGGAGGAGATCGCCCGGGCCGTCGCCTCGGCCAACAGCGCGGTGTCCCGCGCGGAGTCCATCAGGGTCTACCGTGTCCTCCCGGAGCCGTTCGCCCCGGACAACGGGCTGCTGACGCCGTCGCTGAAGCTGCGTCGCGACGCCATAGCGCGGCACTACGCCGCCGAGATCGACGCGATGTACGAGACCCGGTCCAGGACGGCGCGGCGGCCGTCCGTCCAGGAGCCGGCCGACTGGGACGAGCCGGACAGCGTCTTCCGTTAGGAGTGCGCGGTCCCGCCGGGGAGGAGCCGGGTCGCCCGCAAGACCGGGGAGGCGGGGGACGGATATCCCGCCCGGCTGTGGGAACCCGCAGCTTGGGAGTGATCAGCAACGACGACCGCCCTGGTCGTAAGGGCCGCCCGGCCCCCGCCGACGGGGCCGGGGAATGCGAGATGTCGACGGAGCCGCGTTGGGATGGGACACCGCCCTCGGAGGAGAGGTACGAGCGTACGTACTCCTTCCCGGGCGAGCTGCGCAATGTCACGGGTGCCCGGCTCGCCGCCGAGGAGTTCCTGTGCGACCTGGCGCGGAACGCCCCGCCGGCCGCGCCGGAGTACTGGGACGACATCCTCCTGGTGGTCACGGAACTGGCCGCCAATGTCATCCAGTACGCCCCGGGCCCTTCGGCCTGCACATGCGCCGCACCTTCGACGGGGTGCACGTGACGATGCACGACACCAGCACCACCCGGCCCGAGCCGCGGCCGTTCCACCCGAACGCGGGCGGCGGCGGTATCGGCTGGCACCTCGTGCACACGCTGTGCGACCAGGTGAGCGTGGTGGTCCAGGACGAGGGCAAGGACATCCACGTGTTCCTGCCCTGGTGACGCCCGCGCGGGCCGTTCGCCGGTGGCGACGTGTAGCCGTGCGTGATCCGGATACTCCCGCTCCGCGGGGCACGCCGGTGCCCCCGTTCGTTCGTCTGCCTGCCGCACCCGGCTGGCGGAACGGCCGGAGTCGCGATGGGATCGAGATGGTCGCAGCGATCCGGGGCAGGCGAACGACGTCAAGTCGGACCGCCTGGAGCCGCAGAGAGGGATGGACACCGTGACACGACCGAGGATCCTGGTGGTTGGCGCAGGCTTCGCCGGGGTCGAGTGCGTCCGCCGCCTGGAGCGGAAACTCACCCCCGAGGAGGCCGACGTCACCCTGGTGACGCCGTTCGCCTACCAGCTCTACCTCCCACTGCTCCCCCAGGTCGCCTCCGGCGTGCTCACGCCGCAGTCGATCGCCCTGTCGCTGCGGCGCAGCAAGAAGTACCGCACCCGGATCATCCCGGGCGGCGCGGTCGGCGTGGACCTGAAGTCGAAGGTCTGCGTCGTGCGCACCATCACCGACAAGCTCGTGAACGAGCGGTACGACTACATCGTGCTGGCGCCCGGCAGCGTGACCCGCACCTTCGACATCCCGGGGCTCACCGAGCACGCCTTCGGCCTGAAGACCCTCGCCGAGGCCGCGTACCTCAGGGACCACGTCATCTCGCAGCTCGACCTCGCCGACGCCAGCGACGACCCGGCCGAACGGGCCGCCCGGCTGCAGTTCGTGGTGGTCGGCGGCGGCTACGCGGGCACGGAGACCGCGGCCTGTCTGCAGCGGCTCACGCACGCGGCCGTCCAGCGCTATCCGCGGCTGGACCCGGGCCTGATCAAGTGGCATCTGATCGACATCGCGCCCAAGCTCATGCCGGAGCTGGGCGACAAGCTCGGCCGCAGCGCGCAGGAGATCCTCCGGCGGCGCGGCATCGACGTCTCGCTGGGCGTGTCGATCGACAAGGCCGGCCCGGAGGAGGTCACCTTCACCGACGGCCGGGTGGTGCCCACCCACACCCTGATCTGGACGGCCGGTGTGGTCGCCAGCCCGCTCATCGCGACGCTGGGCGCGGAGACGGTCCGGGGCCGGCTCGCGGTCGGCGCCGAGATGAACCTGCCCGGTCACGACGGGGTGTTCGCGCTCGGCGACTCGGCGGCCGTGCCGGACGTGGCCAAGGGCGACGGCGCGGTCTGCCCGCCCACGGCCCAGCACGCCCTGCGCCAGGGCAAGAAGGTCGCCGACAACGTCATCGCGGCGCTGCGCGGCCGGCCCCTGGAACCGTATGTGCACCATGACCTGGGGCTCGTCGTCGACCTCGGCGGCAAGGACGCCGTGTCCAAGCCGCTGGGCGTCGAGCTGCGCGGTGTCCCGGCCCAGGCCGTGGCCCGCGGGTACCACCTCGGGGCGCTGCGCACCAACGTCGCCAAGACGCGGGTCGTGACCAACTGGCTGCTGAACGCGGTCGCCGGTGACGACTTCGTGCGCACCGGATTCCAGGCGCGCAAACCGGCCCGGCTGAAGGACTTCGAGTACACCGACTCCTATCTGACTCCCGAGCAGGTGCGCGCCCGGGTGGAGGAGCAGACCGCCGGCAGCTCCTGATGTGACCGGGATCACCGGAGGACCGCCGATCACTTTCCATCCGGTCGGCGGTCTTTCACGGTGACCAGGAGACATCACACGGAGGGACACCGGCATGACCGAGAAGACCGTGAAGGGCCCGGCGAGTTACTTCCCCGCGATCGAGAAGAAGTACGGCCGCCCGGTGGCCGAGTGGCAGGAGCTGCTCCGCTCCTCGCCGCTGACCCGGCACATGGAGCTGGTCGCCTGGCTGAAGGACGAGCACGGTCTGGGCCACGGCCACGCCAACGCCCTGGTGGCGCACACGCTGGCCGAGAGCAGGTAGTCGAGGTCCTCGTGCCATGCTGGTTCCTAGATCGAGTACTGGCACGGGAGAGAGCGCGGCGGCGTGAGGGAAGCGGTTCGGTCGGGGTGGGCTCGGATGTGGGACCGGCTGGCCGCGTCCGATCCCGGACTGCTCAGGCTCACCGCGGGTCTGCGCACGGTCACCGCCATCGCCCTGACCCTCGCGGTGCTGGGTGCGCTGCTGGTCCCGGTGCAGCAGCTGGTCGCGGGGGCCATCGCGGCGATGGTCGCGACCTTCGCCATCCGGGAGAAGCAGCGTCCCCAGCAGGCCGTCACCCTCGCGCTGGGCCTGCCGGTGGCACTCGCCTCGGTCTCCCTGGGGGCGCTGCTCAACCAGCGGGTCGTCGTGGGGACCTGTTCTTCGTCGTGCTCATCTTCTGCGCCGTCTACGGCCGCCGGTTCGGGGACCGCGGCACGGCGCTGGGCCTGGTCGGCTTCCAGGTCTACTTCCTCTCGCTGTTCGTGCACGCGACCCCGGACACGCTGCCCGCCCTGTACGTCGTGATCACCGTGGCGTTCGGCTGCGCCGCCCTGGCCCGCTTCGTCCTGCTGCCGCAGACCCCGGCGGGCACCCTGGACCGGCTCCGGCGCGCGTTCCGCGCCCGGCTGGGGCAGCTCTTCGGCACCCAGCTCGAGCTGCTGGACGCCGGTCCCGACGACGTGGACAAGGTGCTCCAGGAGCTGCGTACCCGTACCGCGCGGCTGCACGAGACCGCGCTGATGATCCAGGGCAGGCTTGCCGACGGCACCGCCGACGAGGCGACGGCCCGGCTGCTGCAGCGCCGGATCGCGGACGCCGAGATCGCCGCCGAGCGGCTCGGGCTGCTGCTGCTCACCGCGCGCAGCGCCGAGCGGACCGACACGCTGACCCTGCACCTGCCCGGCGCTCCCCTGCCGTCCGGCGGCGAACTGCCGGTGCGCGACGGGGCCGCGGCACAGCTGCGGCGCGATCTGGCGGCGCTGCGCCTGCTCGTCCTGCGGCCGGCCGGCGAGGCCTCGGGGACCGCGCTGGCGCACCTGCGCAACCGGCTGCTCGGCTACCGCGAGGAGGAGAACCTGCCGAAGGCCTCACCGGCCGTGCAGGACGTCTTCCGGGGCATCGGTGAGGCGGGACGGGCCGTGCTCGGTCTGCGGATCGCCCTGGACGGGCCGCAGGACGAGTCCGACGACACCCCGGCGACCGCCCGCTCCCGCGAGGAGCTGGACGCCGAGGACGCCGCCATCGAGGGCAGCGAGGAGGCCGAGGCGGACAAGCCGGAGCCGGCCGGACTGGGACGGCCCACCACCCGGGCCGCCGTGCAGGTCGCGGTCGGTTCCGCGCTGGCCATCGCAGGCGGCGAGATGCTGTCCGGCCAGCGCTGGTACTGGGCGGTGCTGACCTGCTGGATCGTGTTCATCAACACCTCCTCCACCGGCGAGATCCTGGTGAAGGGCTACCGGCGGGTGCTCGGCACGGTGCTCGGCGTGGTGGCCGGCATCGCGCTCGCCGGACTGGTCGGCAACCACACGTGGCTCGCGTTCGCGCTGGTGCTGCTCTTCGTCTTCGCGATGTTCTACACCGCGCCCCTGTCGTACACGCTGATGTCGTTCTTCGTCACGGCGATGCTGGGGCTGCTGTACACGCTCCTGAACACCTACAGCCTGTCGGTGCTGGTGCTGCGGGTGGAGGAGACGGTGCTGGGCGCGGCCTGCGGCGTGTTCGCGGCGGCGCTGGTGCTGCCGATCCACACCGACCGGCGCACGAACGACCTCCTGGTCGACGTGCTGGAGAAGCTGGCGGAGGTTACCCGCGCCGCCGCCGACCAGCTCAGCGGCGGGCTGCCGGTCGACCTGGTCGACAAGGCCCGCGAGCTGGACCAGGCGCTGGCCGATCTGCGGGCCGCCACCCAGCCGCTGACGCACCCGGTCACCCCGCTGCGCTCGCGCCGCGACACCGCCCGGTACGTCATGGCGCTGCTGGAGACGTGTGCGTACCACGCCCGCTCCCTGGCGGCCACCGCCGAACTGCTGCCCACGCACGCGTCCATCGCGGCGGATCCGCGGCTGCGCACGGTGGGCCGGCGGATCGTGCGGAACATCGAGGCGATCGCCGTCCATGTGGCGGACCCGCGGTCCGCGTCGACGGTCGAGACCGGCCCCAGCATCGCCTCCCTGCTGGAACCGGGCACCCTGCGCAGTCCGCGCTACGGCCGGGTGACCGACCGGGTGCTGCGCCATCTGCAGCGGCTGGACGAGGCGGTGGCGGGTCTCGGCCGCCCGCTCGGGGTCACCCCCGAGCCCCGCGTGAAGTGACCGTCCGCCCGGACCGGGCCCGTCGGTGCGGGCCCCGGTCCGGGCCGGGGGTTCACCGGGACTTCCGGGTGCCCTGGCGCTGCCCCAGCACCTCGTCGCGGACCCGGGCACAACTCCGGCTGATGAGCCGGGAGACGTGCATCTGGGAGATGCCGAGCCGGTCGGCGATCCGGCTCTGCGTCATGTCCTCGAAGAAGCGCATGTAGAGGATGGCCCGCTCCCGTTCGGGCAGCCGGCGCAGGCCCTCCTTGGCGGCCTCGCGGTCCACGACGACGTCGTACGCGCCGTCCGCGGCGCCGAGGGTGTCGGCGAGGCTGTATCCGTCGTCACCGCTGGAGAGTTCGGCGTCCAGGGAGAGGGTGCTGAAGCTCTCCAGCGCCTCCATGCCCGCGGCGACCTCCTCCTCGGTGAGGCCGGTGTGCGCCGCGATGTCGGCGGGGGTGGGCTCGGGGCTGCCGGGCATCTGGGTGAGTTCACGTCGGGCCACGCGGACCCGGTTGCGCAGCTCCTGGACGCGGCGGGGCACCCGCAGGGCCCACATCCGGTCCCGGAAGTGCCGCTTGACCTCGCCGGTGATGGTCGGCACCGCGTAGCTCTCGAAGGCGCCCCGGGACGGGTCGAACCGGTCGATGGCCTTGACCAGACCGAGCGCGGCCACCTGCCTGAGGTCCTCGACGGACTCCCCCGGTCGCGGAAGCGTCCCGCTATCCGGTGGGCCATCGGCAGCCAGGCGGTCACCAGCTCGTCGCGCACGGCGTCCCGCTCGGGTCCGTCCTCCAGCCCGGCCAGCCGGGCGAAGAGGTCCGCGGTGACAGGGGCGTCGTCGTGGGTCCGCCGCCCGGACGGGGAGGCGGTGGCGGTGGGGGTGCCGGGCGTGCCGGAAGGGCTCGTGGACTCGTCGGTCAGCATGCGGAATCGCTCCTGAACGTGTTTTCCGGGCAGGAGGCCGGACCATGATTCCCGGTCCCGGCCCGAACGGTGCTGTCAGGGTCTGCCGCGGAAAGGAACACAGGCCTCCGGAGGGGCCTGCGGCGTTCTCATCCCGCCGGGCGCGCGCCTCCGGTCCGAAGCACGAGGTTCCGTCTGCCCCTGCGCATGCGCGGCAAACGCCGCTAACGGAACTTCTCCTACCGCTACCGGCCGAGCGGTACGACGGCGGTGATGCGCTTGCCGCCGCGGGGCAGCCCCGCGACGCTGACGTCGCGGGCGAGCAGGCACACGATGGGCCAGCCGCGGCCTCCGAGCCGGTTGCGGCCCTGTTCGTCCACCGGCGCCTCGACCACCGGGACCTCGTCGCTGCGGTCGCTGACCGACACGCTGACCCCGCCGCCGTCGACGTCGACGGCGAACCCGGTGATGCCCCCGCCGTGCAGGATGGCGTTGGTGGTGAGTTCCGAGGTGACCAGCAGAACGTCGTCCAGCGCGTCGTCGTCACAGGGGATGGCGCGGGTCCGGCAGCGTTCGGCCACCACCCGCCGGACGGTGGTGCGGGCGTCGGCCGGCCGGCACGGCAGAGACCGGCACGCCTCCCGCGGTCCCGTCGGGGAATCGGTCCTGTACGTCTGGCGCATGCCTTCCCTCCCTCGGTACTGCCCGGATCGCCGGGTCTCCTGTTCGGCTGACCCCTCCCGGCGCCGTCAAACACCGTCGGTGCCCTTGTCATCACCGGGCGCGGGGCGGGTAGGCGGACTCCATGACGGATGTCGTGGACGCGGACGAACTGCTGCGGCGGATCAGGCGGGGCAAGGACTGGACGGCCGACCAGGAACGGGCGTGGCGGGAGCGGGCGCAGAGCCTGACGGCGACCGATCCGGAGGGGGCGCGGGAGGCGTCCGTCCGGGCCGGGGCCTACGAGGCGGTGCTGGGCGTGCTGGAGGAGATCGTCGACCCGGGCGCGGCGGAGCGGAGAGAGGTGAAACAGGTCACCTGACCCGCTCTCGATTGGGCGAATGACGGAAAGATGGTTTATCGTTCATACATACGTGGTGACGGGGTCGACCGGAACCGTCCTCCATCACCACCGCGTACGGCCCTGGCTGGTCTCCCCCGTCCAGCCAGGGCTTTTTCATGTCCGGAGGCAGGTCTTCCGGGGTGTGCGCCAGTCCTTCGAGGTGCCCGGGACGGCGGCAGCGGCTGAAATGGGCTTGGGGAACACACCCCGACCGCTGCCGGCGAGGAGTCCCGCGCCATGACCAAAGCGATAAAACTGCTGACCGCCCTGCCGCAGGCGCAACGTGAGCGGCTGATGGAGCTGGCCAAGGAGGTCTCCTTCCCGGAGGACTCCCGGATCTTCGAGCCGGGCGGCACCGCCGACCGCTTCTGGGTGATCCGCTCGGGCGCGGTCCACCTGGACCAGCAGGTCACGTCCCGGCAGCGGGTCACCGTGGCCACGCTCGGCGCGGGCGACATGCTCGGCTGGTCCTGGCTGTTCCCGCCGTACCAGTGGGACTTCGGCGCCGTGGCCTTCAGCAACGTACGGGCCTACGAGTTCGACGGGCCGTCGGTGCTCGCGCTGAGCGTGGAGGACCCGCTGCTCGGGCTGTCGCTGGTGCGGACGGTCGCCGAGATCCTCGCCCACCGGCTGGAGACCACCCGGGGCAAGCTGATGGACCAGTACGCGGTCCGCCGGCGCGGCGGCCCCCTCTGACCCGGCCGGGGCGGCCGCCGGGCGGCCGCCCCGTGGCCCGCCGCGTCAGATCCGGTAGCGGCGCAGGGCCGGCACCGCGGCGGCCAGCGCCAGCATCACCACGACCACCAGCGCGCCGCCGCCCGCCACGGCGGCCCTGGGGCCGAACGCCGAGCCCGCGGTGCCGTGCAGCACGTCGGCGAGGCGCGGGCCGCCCGCCACCACCACGGTGAACACGCCCTGCATCCGGCCGCGCATGTCGTCGGTGGCGGCGGAGAGCAGGATGGCCCCGCGGAACACCATGGAGATCATGTCGGCGAGCCCGGCCGCGGCGAGGAAGGCGAAGGCCACCCAGAGGTTGCCGCTCAGCCCGGCCCCGGCGACGGCCGCGCCCCAGCCGACGACCGCGCCGATGACCATCCAGCCGTGCCGCCGCGCCCGGGAGAAGACGCCGGAGAACAGTCCGCCGAGCACCGCGCCGACCGGGATCCCGGCGAACAGCACGCCGAGCGCCAGGCCCGCGCCCCAGGGGGCGTAGGTCTCCGCGGCGAGCTGCGGGAAGAGGGCGCGGGGCATGCCGAGGACCATGGCCACGATGTCGGCGAGGAACGAGAGCAGCAGCACCTTGTGGCCGGAGATGTACCGGAAGCCGGCCGCGATCTCGCGCACTCCGGCCCGCCGGGCTGCCCGCTCGCCGAGCGGCGGCAGCGCGGGCAGCCGGAACACCGCCCACACCGTGACGCACAGGGCCAGCGCGTCGATCAGGTACAGCTCGGGCAGCCCGATGACCGGGATCAGCACACCGGCCAGCAGCGGTCCCGCGACCAGGCCGGTCTGCATCACGGTCGAGCCGAGGGCGTTCGCCGCGGGCAGTTCCCCGGCCGGTACGAGTCGGGCGATGGAGGCGTTGCGGGCCGGGGAGTTGAGCCCGAAGAACGCCTGCTGCAGCGCGAGCAGCAGCATGAGCACGACGACGGAGTCCAGGCCCGAGACGGCCTGCGCCCAGAACAGCACCGAGGTCAGGGCGATCCCGGTGTTGGTGACCAGGAGCAGCTTTCGCCGGTCCACCGTGTCGGCGACCGCCCCGCCCCAGAGCGCGAACACCACCATGGGCACCAGACCGGCGAGGCTCGCGTAGCCGACCCAGGCCGAGGAGTGGGTGATGTCGTAGATCTGCTTGGGCACGGCGACGGCGGTCAGCTGGCTGCCGACGGCGGTGACGATGGTCGACGACCACAGGCGCCGGAAGGCCGGGATGCGCAGCGGCCGGGTGTCCATCGCCCAGCGGCGCCAGCCTCGGCCGGGCGGAGCGGGGGCGGGCGGGGGACCCGCATCGGTGGTGCCGGGCCCGGTGCCGGTGGTCTTCGGTTCGGTGCCGCTGCTCTCGCTCGTGTCCACGGGGTTCCTGGTCGCTCGTCAGAGGTTGCTCGATACATCTTTCGATTCGAGGCCCACTATCGCAGGAACTCCTGAGGCTGCCCGACCACGTCGCGCCACGGGTCGGCGGGTGCCGGGGGCCTCAGGCGTCGAGGACCAGGGCGGCGCCGAGCGCCAGCATGGTGACCGCGACCAGACCGTCCAGGACCCGCCAGGCGGTGGGCCGGGCGAGGACCCGGCCGAGCAGCCGGGCGCCGAAGCCGAGGACGGCGAACCAGCAGAGGCTGGCCAGGGCCGCGCCGAGGCCGAAGGTCCAGCGCAGCGGGCCGCGGTCGGCGGCGAGGGAACCGAGCAGGAAGACGGTGTCCAGGTAGACGTGCGGGTTGAGCCAGGTCATCGCCAGGCAGGTGAGCACCGCCCGCCGCCGGGAGCCCGCCGCCTCGCCCTCGGCCCGCAGTCCGTCGCCGGGCCGGAGGACGCGCCGGGCGGCGAGGGCGCCGTAGCAGAGCAGGAACGCTCCGCCCACGATCCCGACGGCCCGCACCGCGCCCGGCCAGGCCACGACGACCGCGCCGACGCCGCCGACGCCCAGCGCGATGAGCAGCGCGTCGGACAGGGCGCAGATCCCGACCACCGCGAGCACGGCGTCCCGGCGCACCCCCTGCCGCAGGACGAAGGCGTTCTGGGCACCGATGGCGACGATCAGGGAGAGCCCGGTGCCGAATCCGGCGGCCGCGGCGGTCAGGGCGTGGTTCATGCCCTCGACGCTAGATCGGGGATCACTCCGCGTACAGCTAAAGATTTTTACGTAGCATTAGCGCTCGTGATGTCGGAGCTTCCCCTGGAGCAGGTGCGGACGCTGCTCGCCGTGGTGGACGAGGGCACGTTCGACGCGGCGGCCGCGGCCCTGCGTCTGACGCCGTCGGCGGTCAGTCAGCGGGTCAAGGCGCTGGAGCAGCGCACCGGCCGGGTGCTGCTCCAGCGCACCAAGCCGGTGCGGCCCACGGAGTCCGGGGCGGTGCTGGTCCGGTTCGCCCGGCAGCTGGCCCGGCTGGAGCGGGACGCGCGCGGTGAGCTGGGGCTGAGCGGTGCCGGGGAGCCGACGCGGGTGTCGGTCGCGGTGAACGCGGACTCGCTGGCCACCTGGTTCCTCGGGGCGCTCACCGAGGTGCCCGGGCTCTGCTTCGAGCTGCACCGGGAGGACGAGGCGCACACGGCGGCGCTGCTGCGCGAGGGGCTGGTCATGGCGGCCGTGACCTCCTCGCCCGATCCGGTTCCGGGCTGCTCGGTCCGTGCGCTGGGGCGCATGCGCTATCTGCCGGCGGCCGCGCCGGAGTTCGCCGAGCGTCATCTGGGCGGGTCCCTGCCGGACCTGCTGCCCGCCGCGCCCGTCGTGGTCTTCGACCGCAAGGACGACTTCCAGGACGACTTCGTCAGACGGCTGGGCCGCGGGGCCGCGAGTTCGCTGCGGCACCATGTACCCACCTCCGAGGGCTTCGCCGACGCGGTCGCCGCGGGTCTGGGCTGGGGCATGATCCCGGAGGCCCAGGCCGGTCCGCTGCTGGCCGCGGGCCGCCTCGTGCTGCTGGCGCCGGACCGGAGCGTGGACGTCACCCTGTACTGGCAGCAGTGGAAGCTCGACTCCCCCGCCCTGGCGGCGCTGGCCGAGGCGGTGACGCGGGCCGCGGCCCGGGCGCTGCGCCGGTGATCGGGAGGAACGGGGGCGCGGTCCCGGCCCTCAGGGCCGCTGGGTGCCGAGCCGTGCGGCCGCGCTGTCCAGCAGCATCTCCAGGGCCGTCGGATAGGCGCTGGTGACCATGCGCCGGGCCAGCAGGGGGGCCGCCTCGGCGATTCGGGGGTGGGTGTCACGGGGCAGGCGGGCGTAGGTGGAGTGCCACTTGTCCTCGTCGGCGCGCAGGGAGGCGCTGGGAAGGGCCAGTGACGCGGAGTCCAGGGCGGCGAAGGCCAGGGTCTGGTCGATGAAGGCGTGGTAGACGCGGACCGTCTCCGGCAGCGGGAACCCCGCCGAGCGCAGGACCTCCAGCACGGCCTCGTCGGCGGCCAGTTCATGGGCGCGGCCGGTGACCCGGTTGGCGGTGAGCAGCGCCGCCTGCGGATGCGCGACGTACACGCCGTGGAGGCGCAGTCCGATCGTCCGCAGGTCCTCCCGCCACCGTCCGGTCGGCTCCCAGCCGGCCAGCGCCTCGCCGATGAGCGCGTCGCCGATGGCCAGGGTCAGTTCGTCCATGCCCCGGAAGTACCGGTACAGCGTGCTGGGGTCGCAGTCCAGGGCGAGACCGAGGCGGCGGGCGGTGAGCCCGCTGCTGCCGTGCTCGCGCAGCAGCCGCAGCGCGGTCGCGACGATCAGCTTCTCGGACAGCACGGTGCCGCCACGGGTCGGGCGGCGCCGGCGCCGCCTCTCCTCGGGCACGACGGGCTTGGGCACAGCGGCTCCTTCCGGTCTTATGCCAACGCCATTGACCTTACGCCACCGTCCGGCGTTGGATTCCGGGCAAGGCGCGCCTGCCCCGATGTTCCGTTTCCGTTCGTGACCGTGGTCGTCCACGACCGTGGTCGTCCGTGTCAGGCAGGGAGTTTCCGTCATGCGTGTACTGCTCGTGGGAGCCGGTGGAGTCGGCACCGCCATCACCCGGATCGCGGCCCGGCGTCCGTTCCTCGACCTGATGGTGGTCGCCGACTACGACCCGGCGCGGGCCGGGGCCGCGGTCGCGGCCCTCGGCGGGGCCGGGGACAGGTTCGTCGCCGAACAGGTGGACGCGGGCGACGAGGCCGGGGTCGCCGCGCTGCTCGCCCGGCACGGCTGCGACGTGCTGCTCAACGCCACCGACCCGCGGTTCGTCATGCCCCTGTTCCGGGCGGCGCGCGCGGCCGGCGCGACCTACCTGGACATGGCGATGTCGCTGTCCAGGCCGCACCCGGAGCGCCCGTACGAGGAGTGCGGGGTCAAGCTGGGCGACGAGCAGTTCGCGCTGGCCGGGGAGTGGGAGAAGGCGGGCGCGCTCGCCCTGGTGGGCATGGGGGTGGAACCGGGCCTGTCGGACGTGTTCGCCCGCTACGCGACCGACGAGCTCTTCGACACCGTCGAGGAGATCGGTGTCCGCGACGGCGCGGATCTCACCGTGGACGGCTACGACTTCGCGCCCTCGTTCAGCATCTGGACCACCATCGAGGAGTGCCTGAACCCGCCGGTCGTGTACGAGACCGGGCGGGGCTGGTTCACCACCGCCCCTTCAGCGAGCCCGAGGTGTTCGACTTCCCCGAGGGGATCGGGCCGGTGGAGTGCGTGAACGTGGAGCACGAGGAGGTGCTGCTGATGCCGCGCTGGGTCGGCGCGGACCGGGTCACCTTCAAGTACGGGCTGGGCCGGGAGTTCGTCGAGACGCTGAAGACCCTGCACCGCCTGGGACTTGACCGCACCGAACCGGTGACCGTGCCGGGCCCCGACGGGCCGGTCGCGGTCTCGCCGCGGGACGTGGTCGCCGCGTGCCTGCCGGACCCGGCGACGCTGGGCGAGCGGATGCGCGGTAAGACCTGCGCGGGCACCTGGGTGCGCGGCACGAAGGACGGGGCGCCGCGTGAGGTGTACCTCTACCACGTGGTCGACAACCAGTGGTCCATGGCGGAGTACGGGTGCCAGGCGGTGGTGTGGCAGACGGCGGTCAATCCGGTCGTCGCCCTCGAACTCCTCGCCACCGGCGCCTGGTCGGGCACCGGCGTCCTCGGCCCGGAGGCCTTCCCCGCCGGCCCGTTCCTCGACCTGCTGACCGCGTACGGCTCCCCGTGGGGCATGCGCGAGCAGTGACCGCGAGGCGGTCCGCGCCGGCCCGTCCCTCAACTCCCTGTTTCATGCCGTCCCTAGCGGTCACCCGAAGTGGAAGCACACATTCGACTGGCACGGACGACTCGAACCGGAGGAGACTTCGATGGACAACTGGCGCGAACATGCCGCGTGCCGTCACGAGGACCCCGACCTGTTCTTCCCCATCGGCACCACCGGACCTTCGCAGGTGCAGGCACAGGAGGCGAAGGCGGTGTGCGGGGGCTGCCCCGTACGGGAACAGTGTCTGGACTGGGCCCTGGACACGGGCCAGACCATCGGCATCTGGGGCGGTACGACCGAGACGGAGCGCCGCGCGCTCAGGCGCCGCGTCCGCTCGCGGCAGCGCTCCGGCTGAACCGGCCGCCGGGCGCCCGTCCCTCGCACCGGGGATGCGGCCCGGTGCCACGTACTCGCACCGCCGGGGCATGCCCGCCACGGCGGTGCGGCCGCGTCTAGGCCCGGCCGGGCTTGCCCCGCTCGTGGAGCCAGGTGCGGAACAGGCCGTCCAGGTTCTTGCCGGACACCCGCTCGGCGAGTCCGGTGAACTGGGCGGTCGTGCCGTGCCCGGTGCGGTGCGCGGTCGCCCAGGCGCGCAGGATGCGGAAGAAGTCCCGGTCACCGACGGCCCGGCGCAGCTCGTGCAGGGTCATCGCGCCGCGGGCGTAGACGGGGGTGTCGAAGATGTTCTCCCCGCTGCCCGGGTCACCGGGCGGGAAGGCCCACAGCCGGTCGCTCGCGGGGCGGGCGTAGAGCGCGTCGAACGCCTTCTGCGCGCTGTCGCCGCCGTGCTGCTCGGAGTAGAGCCACTCGGCGTAGGTCGCGAAGCCCTCGTTCAGCCAGATGTCCTTCCAGGCGGTCAGCGAGACCGAGTCGCCGAACCACTGGTGGGCGTTCTCGTGGACGAGTGTGCTCACGTCGGGCGCCGAGTCGTAGAGGGGCCGGCTCTGGGTCTCCAGGGCGTAGCCGACGTCGGGCGCGTGGTCGACGACGGAACCCGCGGCCCGGAACGGGTACGGCCCGAACAGTCCGCTCTCCCACTTCAGCACGGAGGGCAGCTTCTTCAGCACGGGTGCCGCCGCGCGCGCCTCCCGCGGGTCGACCGCGTTGTACACCTGGACACCGTCGGGGGTCGTGTACCGCTCCACCTGGAACTTGCCGACGGTGGCGGTGGCCAGGTAGGCGGCCATGGGCTCGGCCTGGTGCCAGCGGAAGGTGGTGCGGCCGTGCGCGGTGCGCGTGCCGCGCAGGACGCCGTTGGCGACGGCGGTGCGTCCCTCGGGGACCGTGATCGTGAAGTCGTACGACGACTTGTCCTTGGGGTGGTTGTTCGCCGGGAACCAGGTCATCGCGCCCTGCGGCTCCCCGGCGACGAACGCCCCGTCGTCGGTGGGGATCCAGCCGTCCGCCGAGCCGTCCGGGTCGGTGACCGGGCCGGGGGTGCCCTGGTAGGAGACGGTGACCCGGAACCGCTGGCCCGCGCGCAAGGTGTGCGGCGGGGTGACGACGAGCTCCTGGCCGTCGCGGCGGAAGGCCGCGCGGTGGCCGCCGACGGTGACGCCGGTGACCTTCAGGCCCGAGAGGTCCAGGTCGAAGCGGGTCAGCCGCTGGGTGGCGCGCGCGGTGAGGACGGCCGTGCCGTCCAGGTGCCGGGAGGCGGTGTCGTAACGGAGCGTCAGGTCGTAGTGGCCGACGTGGTAGCCGCCGTTGCCGCTGAGGGGAAGTAGGGGTCGCCCGCGCCGGCGGCGCCGGTCGTGCCGGCCGCCGCGGGGCCGGCGGCCCCGAGCAGCGCCGCCACGGCGACGGGGACGGTGGCGAGGACCGCCTCACGGCGGAGAACTGCGGTACGTCGGCTGCTGGCCTGTCTGCGCGGTGGCGTCACGGACGTTCCTCCGAGGGGGGTGGTGAAAGATCGTTTCCGCAGAAGAGTAGGCGCGGAACCGGCCCGGTTTCGCCCTCATTCCGGTCAAGTCACGCCGCGTCGCCGCCCGGTGGGCCGCCCGCCCGGCAGTACGCTCGCAGCACCGTCCGCGACCCGAGAGGAGCCCCGACCGTGAGCGTGCGCGTGCGCCGGATCTACGAACCGCCGGAGGCGGACGACGGACTGCGGGTGCTGGTGGACCGGCTGTGGCCGCGCGGGGTGTCCAAGGACGAGGCCCGGGTGGACGAGTGGCCCAAGGGACTCACGCCGTCGAACGAGCTGCGCAAGTGGTTCCACGGTTCGGAGGGCTCCTTCGAGGAGTTCCGCGGCCGCTACGAGGCCGAGCTCGCCGCACCCGAGGCCGCCGAACTGCTCGACGGGCTGCGGACCTCGGCGCGCGAGGGCCGGGTGACGCTGCTCACGGCGTCCAGGACGCCGGAGCAGAGCCACGCCTCCGTGCTGGTGGAACTGCTGCGCGGTTGAATACGGCCCTCCGGCCCGGCCCCCGCGCCCGTCGTCAGCCCGTCTGCCGCGCCGCCGCCCGTCCGGCCGCGCGGCCCGAGAAGAGGCAGCCGCCGAGGAAGGTGCCCTCCAGGGCGTTGTAGCCGTGCACACCGCCGCCGCCGAAGCCCGCCACCTCGCCCGCCGCGTACAGCCCCTCGATCGGGGTGCCGTCGGCGCCGAGGGCCCGGGAGTCGAGGTCGGTCTGGATGCCGCCGAGTGTCTTGCGGGTCAGGACGTGCAGCCGGACGCCGATGAGCGGGCCCGCCTCCGGGTCCAGGATGCGGTGCGGGGAGGCGACCCGGCCGAGCCGGTCGCCGATGTAGCGGCGGGCGTTGCGGATGCCCTGGATCTGGGAGTCCTTGCTGTAGGGGTTGGCCATCTGCAGGTCGCGGGCCTCGATCTGGCGGCGCACCTCGGCCGCGTCCAGCAGCGGCTCGGCGGTGAGGGCGTTCATCTTCTCCACCAGCTGCTCCAGGGTGCCCGCGGTGACGAAGTCCGCGCCCTTGTCGAGGAAGGCCCGCACCGGGGCCGGGGCGCCCTTGCCCAGCAGCCGGTCGCGCAGCACGGCCCTGCGGTCCTTGGCGGTGATGTCCGGATTCTGTTCGGAGCCGGAGAGCGCGAACTCCTTCTCGATGATCTTCCGGGTGAGGATGAACCAGGAGTGGTCGTGGCCTGCGATGTCCTCGGTGGTGCGCAGGTACTCGAGCGTGCCGAGGGTGTCGTAGCCGGGCAGGCACGGATCGGGGAGCCGGCGCCCGAGGGCGTCGAGCCAGACGGAGGAGGGGCCGGGCAGGATGCGGATGCCGTGGCCGGGCCAGACGGGGTCCCAGTTCTGCAGGCCCTCGGTGTAGTGCCACATGCGGTCCCGGTTGACCAGGCGCACGCCCGCCTCGGCGCTGATGTCGAGCATCCGGCCGTCGACGTAGGCGGGGACGCCGGTGACCATCTCGGCGGGGGTGTGCCGAGCCGTTCGGGCCAGTAGCGGCGGACGATGTCGTGGTCGGCTCCGATGCCGCCGCTGGTGACGATCACGGCCCGGGCGGTGAGTTCGAAGTCGCCGGCGCGCTCGCGGCTGGAGGCGGCGCCGCGCGGGGAGTCGTCCGCGGCGAGGACGGTGCCCCGCACTCCGCGCGCCGCGCCGTCCTCGATGACCAGTTCGTCGACCCGGTGACGGTGGTGGAAGGTGAGCAGTCCGTCCCGTGCCGCCTGCCGGGCGTACTCGACGAACGGTTCGACCACACCGGTGCCGGTGCCCCAGGCGATGTGGAAGCGGGGCACGGAGTTGCCGTGGCCGCCGGCCCTGAGGTCGCCGCGCTCGGCCCAGCCCACGGTGGGCAGCAGTTCGATGCCGTGCCCGCGCAGCCAGGAGCGCTTCTCACCGGCCGCCCACTCGACGTAGGCGCGGGCCCAGCGCACCGCCCAGGAGTCCTCGTCGGCGAGCCGGTCGAACCGCGCGCTGCCCTGCCAGTCGTTCCAGGCGAGGTCGAGGGAGTCCTTGATGCCGAGCCGGCGCTGCTCGGGCGAGTCGACGAGGAAGAGCCCGCCGAAGGACCAGAACGCCTGGCCGCCGAGGTTGGCGGCGTTCTCCTGGTCGACCAGGGCGACCCTGCGGCCCTGGCGGTTGAGTTCGTGCGCCGCGACCAGGCCGGCGAGGCCCGCTCCGACGACGATGACGTCCGCGTCCATGGCGGCCATGGGCTCCGTGTCCTTCCGTCCGCGACTCATTCGGGGCGCCGCTGCCGTCGGTCAGCAGGGCGGTGAGCAGTTGCTTCAGCCAGCCGCGGGCGGCGTCGACGTCCCTGTCCAGCAGGAGCTGGGTGGTGACGCCGTCGTAGGCCGCGACCACCGCGCGGGCGGCGCCGTCGGCGTCGCCGAGCACGGCGGGCAGTTCGGTGTGGCCCCGGACCCGGCCGAGGCGGTCGGCGACGGCCTCGCGCAGCCGGGCACGGTGGTCGAGGAGAGCCTCGGCGACGGCCGGGTCACGGGCCGCGTGCACCAGGAAGTCGGTCTTGACGAGCAGCCAGTCCACGTCGAGCAGCAGGACCTCGGTCACCCGGTCCACGGAGGCCGGGACGTCCAGGCCGGGCCCGTCCTGCGCGAGCGCGTCGGCCACCTGGCCCGCGATGAGGTCGGCCCGCTCCCGGTAGAGGGCGAAGAACAGCTCGTCCAGGGTGGCGAAGTTGGAGTAGAAGGCGCCCCGGCTGTAGCCGGCGGCCTCGCAGACCTCCTCGATGGAGACCCTGCCGAACCCCTTGGCCGCGAACACCGCGAAGGCGGCGTCGAGCAGGTTCGCCCGGGTCCGGGCCCGCCGCCTCGTGACGCGCCGGGCCGTGTCGTCCTTGGCCGCCATGGACCCCCCTTTCGATACGGCAATGTATCCGATACATCGATGTATCGAAAGAGATCCGCCCCTCGCAAGCGGGACACGAGCCTCTTGGAACATATATTCGATTTAGGGGTACGCTGGGTCCATGGCCACGCACCTCCAGGGCTCCCTGTTCGACCAGACCGACGAGCTGCGGCTCGGCCCGCTGGACGGGCTGTGCCGGACCGAGCTGGGCTCCGGCGCCTGGATCGACGTGCTGCCGGGCTGGCTGAGCGGAGCGGACGCCCTGTTCGAAGAGCTGGCGGCCGGCGTCCCCTGGCGGGCGGAGCGCCGCACGATGTACGACAACGTGGTGGCCGTCCCGCGGCTGCTCGCCTTCTACGGGGCGAGCGAGCCGCTGCCGCACCCCGTCCTCACCGAGGCGCGAGGCGCCCTGTCCGCCCGCTACGCCGAGGAGCTGGGCGAGCCCTTCACCACCGCCGGGCTGTGCTACTACCGCGACGGCCGGGACAGCGTCGCCTGGCACGGCGACCGGATCGGACGCGGCGCCCGCCAGGACACGATGGTCGCGATCCTGTCCGTCGGCGCGCCCCGGGATCTGCTGCTGCGGCCCGTGGGCGGCGGCCCGGGCGTCCGGCGGCCGCTCGGGCACGGCGACCTCATCGTGATGGGCGGCTCCTGCCAGCGGACCTGGGAGCACTGCGTGCCCAAGACCGCCCACGCGGCGGGGCCGCGCATCAGCGTCCAGTTCCGCCCGCACGGGGTGCGGTGACGGATCGGGCGGCCCCTCGCGGGGCACCGGCGCGATACCCCGTCGGCGCCGACCGCCGGGAGCGGGCGTCCCGCCGGCGGAACCGTGGCCTTAGGGTTCGTCCCATGGCATTGCAGATCAGCGCCACGAACCCGGAGCACCCCGCGCTCCTGCTCGAACTGCCCTGGGACGTACCCCTGGAGAAGTGGCCCGAGGAGTTCCTCGTGCCGCTCCCCCGGGCATCTCCCGGCACGTCGTGCGCTACGCCCGCGCCGGCGAGGAGGTGATCGCGGTCAAGGAGCTGGCCGAACGGCCCGCGCTGCGCGAGTACGGGCTGCTGCGCGACCTCGACCGGCTGGGCATCCCGGCCGTCGACCCGCTCGCCGTGGTCACCGGCCGCACCGACGGCGCCGGCGCCCCGCTGGAACCGGTGCTGATCACCCGGCATCTGCGCGGCTCGATGCCGTACCGCTCGATGTTCGAGACCACCATGCGCCCGGCGACCATGCACCGGCTGATGGACGCCCTCGCGGTGCTGCTGGTCCGGCTGCACCTGAGCGGGTTCGCCTGGGGCGACTGCTCGCTGTCCAACACCCTCTTCCGGCGGGACGCGGGCGCCTACGCGGCGTACCTGGTGGACGCCGAGACCGGTGACCTGCACCCCGGCTCAGCCCCGGACAGCGGGACTACGACCTCGACCTGGCCCGGGTGAACATCAGCGGCGAACTGCTGGACCTGGAGGCGTCCGGCGCGCTGCACCCCTCCGTCGACCCGGTCGAGTTCGGGCACGAGATCTGCACCCGCTACGCCGGCCTGTGGCAGGAGCTGACCCGCACCTCGGTGTATCCGGCGGGCAAATACCACTACATAGAACGCCGGATACGCCGGCTCAACGAACTCGGCTTCGACGTGGCCGAGATGCAGATCGAGCACTCGTCCAACGGCGACACGGTCACCTTCGTGCCCAAGGTCGTCGACGCCGGCCACCACCAGCGGCAGCTGCTCCGGCTGACCGGCCTCGACGCCGAGGAGAACCAGGCGCGGCGGCTGCTCAACGACCTGGAGAGCTGGATGGCCACCCAGGACGACTACGCGCCCGGTGACCCCCTCGCCGCCCGCCCCGAGGTGCTCGCCCACCGCTGGGTGCGGGACGTGTTCCGGCCCACCGTGCGCGCCGTGCCGTCGGCGCTGCGCGGGTCCATGGACCCGGCCGAGATCTACCACGAGCTGCTGGAGCACCGCTGGTACCTGTCGGAACGGGCGCAGCAGGACATCGGCCTGGACACCGCCGTCGCCGACTACATCGCCAACGTCCTGCCCAGGGCGCGCACCACCCTGGAGCCGACGACACCCCCCTAGGTCACTCGTCGTGCGGCACCACGGCCACCGGGCACTCGGCGTGGTGCAGCACGCCGTGCGCGACCGAGCCGATCCGGGCGCCCACGGCCGTACGGCGGGACCGCCGGCCCACGACCACGAGCTGGGCCCGCCCGGCCACCGACAGCAGCACCTGCCCGGCGCTGCCCATCTCGACGTGCTCGGCGACGGGCACCTCCGGGAACCGATCCCGCCACGGGGCGAGCGCGTCCTCCAGTGCCTGCTTCTCGTACGGCTCCAGGCCGCCCGCCTCGTCCAGCAGCCTCAGCGAGCCCGGGCTGTAGGCGAAGACCGGCGGCAGCGTCCAGGCGCGGACCGCCCGGACGGTGGCACCGCGCACGGCCGCCGTCTCGAACGCGAACCGCAGCGCGGCCGCGCTGTCCTCCGGGCCGCCGTGCTGGCCGACCACGACGTCCCGCCCGGCCGCCTCCGCGGCCGCCCGGTCCCCGGCCCGCACCAGGACGACGGGCCGGGCCGTCTCGGCGATCACCTGGCGGCCCACCGAGCCCAGCAGGAAGCCCATCACCGGGCCGTGCCCGCGGGAGCCCAGCACCAGCAGCTCGGAGCGGGCCGCCGCGTCGGTCAGCGCCTCCGCGACGCCGCCCTCGAGCACGTCCACGTCCACCTCGAGCTCCGGGTGCCTGCCCAGGACGGCGCGCACGGCCTCCCGCACCCCTTCGGACACCCAGCCGTGCTGGGTGTCCCGGTCGGCCGTGGCGAGTGCCTCCGCGTAGCGCCAGGCGTGCACCACGCGCAGCGGCAGCCCCCGGCGCACGGCCTCCCGGGCCGCCCAGTCCAGCGCGGCCAGACTCTCCTCCGTACCGTCCACCCCTGCCGTGATCGGGCGTGTCATGCCTCGGGCCTCCTCGTCGTCCGCGTCCGCGGGGCCGGTCTCCCCCACGGGCCGATCGGTCCGTGCCGATCATGCCCTTCCCCCTACCCGCGAAGAGGGAGATCACGGAGTGTCCGGCGGGCCCGGGCCGTCCTCGCCGTATACCGGAGCGAAGCCGGGCGATCGAACATACGATGGGCGGGAATCGGTGCGGTGTCCCCGGCGGCGCCGTCCCGTGAATCCGACCGCTCGGGGTGGGAGAGGCATGGCACAGGCCGCCGACGCAGCGCGGACCGTCATCCTGACCGTGGACGACGACCCGGGGGTCTCCCGCGCCGTCGCCCGCGACCTCCGGCGGCGCTACGGCGAGTCGTACCGGATCGTGCGCGCGGAGTCCGGCGAGTCGGCGCTGGAGGCGCTGCGCGAGCTGAAGCTGCGCGGGGACCTGGTGGCGGTGATCCTGGCCGACTACCGGATGCCGCAGATGAACGGCATCGACTTCCTGGAGCAGGCCCTGGACGTGTATCCGGGTGCCCGGCGGGTGCTGCTGACCGCGTACGCGGACACCAGCGCGGCCATCGACGCGATCAACGTCGTCGACCTGGACCACTACCTGCTCAAGCCGTGGGACCCGCCGGAGGAGAAGCTCTACCCGGTGCTGGACGACCTGCTCCAGGCCTGGCGGACGAGCGCCTACAGGCCGGTGCCCAGCACCAAGGTCGTGGGACACCGCTGGTCGGCCCGGTCCTCGGACGTACGGGAGTTCCTGGCCCGCAACCAGGTGCCGTACCGCTGGTACTCGGTGGAGGAGCCCGAGGGGCGACGGCTGCTCACCGCGGCCGGGCAGGACGGGCAGCGGCTGCCGCTGGTGATCACCCCCGACGGAACGGTCCTGGTCGAGCCCGAGGCGCCGGAGCTGGCCGCACGGGTGGGCCTGGCGACCACCCCGACGGCCGACTTCTACGACCTGGTGGTGATCGGCGGCGGCCCGGCCGGGCTGGGCGCCGCCGTGTACGGGGCCTCGGAGGGCCTGCGGACCGTGCTCGTGGAACGGTCCGCGACCGGCGGGCAGGCCGGGCAGAGCTCCCGGATCGAGAACTACCTGGGCTTCCCCGACGGGGTCTCCGGCGCGCAGCTCACCGACCGGGCGCGGCGGCAGGCGGCCAAGTTCGGCGCCGAGATCCTGACCACGCGCGAGGTGACCGGACTGGAGATCAACGGGGCGGCCCGCGTGGTCCGGTTCGCGGACGGCTCGGCGATCGCGGCGCACAGCGTCATCCTGGCGACGGGCGTGCAGTACCGGCAGCTGCAGGCCGAGGGCTGCATGGACCTGACCGGCTGCGGGGTGTTCTACGGCTCCGCGCTGACCGAGGCGTCCTCCTGCCAGGGGCACGACGTGTACATCGTCGGCGGCGCCAACTCGGCGGGGCAGGCGGCGATGTACCTGTCCCGGTTCGCCAAGTCGGTCACGCTGCTGGTGCGCGGGCCGGACCTGTCGGCCTCGATGTCGCACTATCTGATCCAGCAGATCGGCGACGCGCCGAACATCTCGGTGCGTGGCCACACGGTCGTGGACGCCGCGCACGGCTCCGGCCGGCTGGAGCAGCTGACGCTGCGTCACATGTCCAGCGGGGAGACCGAACGCGTCGACGCCCAGTGGATGTTCGTGTTCATCGGCGCGGCCCCGCTGACCGACTGGCTCGGCGGGGCGGTGCTGCGCGACGAGCGCGGGTTCATCCTGGCCGGACCCGACCTGACCGCCGACGGGCGCCCACCGGCCGGCTGGGAGCTGGACCGGGCGCCGTACCACCTGGAGACCAGCGTCCCCGGCGTGTTCGTGGCGGGCGACGCCCGCGCCGAGTCCGCCAAGCGGGTCGCGTCAGCCGTCGGAGAGGGAGCCATGGCCGTGATGCTCGTCCACCGGTATCTGGAGCAGTCGTGAGCGGGCAGCCGGTGCCGTGCAGCCCGCAGGAGATCGGCTCCCTGTTCCTGTTCGAGAAGCTGTCGCCGGAGCAGCTCGGCCGGCTGTGCAGCGAGGGCCGGGTGGAGCTGTTCGAGCCGGGCCCGGTGTACACCGAGGGCGACCCCGCCACCTGCTTCTACGTGATGGTCGAGGGCACGGTCGTGCTCTCGCGGCGGGTGGGCGGCGACGACGTGGAGGTGTCCCGTACCTCGCAGCGCGGGGTGTACGCCGGCGCGATGCAGGCGTACCTGGGCGACCGGGTGCGGCAGGTGTACAACAACTCGATGCGGGTGACGGAGCCGACGCGCTTCTTCGTCCTGCCGGCGGACACCTTCGCCGAGGTCATGAGCGAGTGGTTCCCGATGGCCACGCATCTGCTGGAGGGCTGTTCTTCGGCTCCAAGAGCACCCAGGCGGCCATCGGGCAGCGGGAACGGCTGCTGGCGCTCGGCTCGTTGTCGGCCGGGCTCACGCACGAGCTGAACAACCCCGCCGCGGCCGCCGTCCGGGCCACCTCGACGCTGCGGGAGCGGGTCGCGAAGATGCGGCACAAACTCGCGGTGATCGCCGAGGGACCGTTCTCCCGGGACGCCCTGGCGAGCCTGATCGAGATCCAGGAGCGCACCGCCGAGCGGGTCGCCAAGGCGCCGTCGCTCAGCCCCCTGGAGGCCTCGGACCGCGAGGACGCGCTCACCGACTGGCTGGAGGACCACGGCCTCGACCACGGCTGGCAGCTCGCGCCCACCTTCGTCCAGGCCGGGCTCGACGTGGACTGGCTGGAGCAGGTCGCGGCGGCCGTGGACGCGGAGATCCTGCCCGGGGCGGTCGGCTGGCTCAACTACACGGTCGAGACCGAGCTGCTGATGGACGAGATCGAGGACTCCACCACCAGGATCTCGCACCTCGTGGACGCCGCCAAGCAGTACTCGCAACTGGACCGGGCGCCCTACCGGGTCGTCGGCGTGCACGAACTCCTCGACAGCACCCTGCTGATGCTCTCCGGCAAGATCGGTCCCAGCATCGAGGTCGTCAAGGAGTACGAGCCCGCGCTGCCGGAGATCCCCGGCTATCCGGCGGAGCTGAACCAGGTGTGGACGAACCTCATCGACAACGCGGTGTCCGCCATGAACGACGCCGGCGGGCAGGGCACGCTGACCGTGCGGACCGCGCTGGAGGGCGAGCAGGTGCTGGTGGAGTTCCGGGACACCGGGCCCGGGGTGCCGCCGGAGATCCGGAGCCGGATCTTCGATCCGTTCTTCACCACCAAGCCGGTCGGCCAGGGCACCGGCCTCGGCCTGGACATCTCCTGGCGGATCGTGGTGAACAAGCACCACGGCACCCTGCGTGTTGAGTCCGAACCCGGCGACACCCGCTTCCAGGTGCTGCTGCCGCTGACCGCCGGGACACCGGAGGAGCGGTCCGCCCTGACGAACCCCGAGGAGGCAGCATGAGCGGCGAGAACGCCATCGACCCGAGCGTCCCGCCGAGCGGCGCGGGCTGTGTGGAGTGCGACGCGGCCGGCGGGTGGTGGTTCCATCTGCGCCGGTGCGCGTCCTGCGGTCACATCGGCTGCTGCGACGACTCCCCCGCCAAGCACGCCACCGCCCACTACGAGGCGACCGGGCATCCCGTGATCCGCAGCTTCGAGCCGGGCGAGAGCTGGTTCTGGAACTTCGAGACGGGCCAGTTGTACACCGACGGCCCCGAACTCGCGCCGCCGGCCTGGCACCCGGAGGACCAGCCGGTGCCGGGCCCCGCGGGCCGGGTGCCGGCCGACTGGGCCGACACGCTGCGCTGAGCCCCTTGAGGGCCGGGGCGGCCCGGCCGGCCCGGGATCAGCGCGCGCAGTCGAGGGCGTGCGGGTCGACGGCTCCGGCCAGGGCCCGCATGCCCGCGTCGTCAAGGTGCAGATGGTCGCCGTTGTCGAAGCCGGCGAGCAGGCGCCGGGCAGGTGGGGGCTGCGCAGGACGCGGTCGAAGTCGGCGACCGCGTCGAACTCCCCGCCGGCGCGGACGAACCGGTTGACCTCCTGGCGTACCGCCTCGGCGGCCGGGTCCCACTCGGACCAGCCCTCGAAGGGACCGATGGTCGCGCCGACCACGCACAGCCCCGCCGCGTGGGCCCGCCGGACGATCGTCCGGTATCCGGCGATCAGTCCGGCCGTGGTGACCCCGGTGTGGGCCTTGAGGTCGTTGACTCCCTCGAACAGCACGACGGTACGTGCCCCGGGCTGGGTCAGGACGTCCCGCTCCAGCCGGTGCAGGGCGCCGGTCCCGGCGTCGTCGGTGAGCACCTTGTTGCCGGACATGCCCTCGTTGGCCACGCCCTCGACGGCCGTCCGGGCCGAGTGCAGGCGCCGGGCGAGGTAGTCGGGCCAGCGCCGGTCAAGCCCCGGCGTGGACTGCCAGCCGTCGGTGAGGGAGTCGCCGAGCACCACCACGGCTCCGGTGGCGGGGTCCGCGGGGCGTACCGAGACGGCGTCCAGGTACCACCAGGAGCCGGTCGGCCGGGCCCAGTTCGCCCCGCTGGTCTCGGCGGTGTGGTCGCCCTGGCCGACGTACGACGTCTGCAGCGCCATCTCGTGCCCGGTGGCCGGGCCGGCCGCGTCGGGGGTGTACAGGCTGATGGCGAGATCGGCCCCGGCCGGGACGTTCCCGGGCAGCGGATCGCTCCACGCGACCGTGCCGGCGGGCAGGGTGACCGTGCGGGATCCGCGGAAGGTGAGCGGACGGTCGCTGCCGGGGACGAGCGCCGCGCCCGTACGCCGCAGGCCGGCGCGGACGCTGTCCAGGGTCAGGGGCCGGTCGCCGAAGGCGTTGGAGAGGCGGACGCGCAGTGCGCTGCCGGCCACGCTGGTGTGCACGATCAGCCGGTAGCCGCGGTCGGCGGCGCCCTCGCCGAGGCGGTCGGCGCTGGCCGACCACGTGACGACCTGGCCGGCCTGGCCGGCGGGTGCGGGCGGTGCGGCCGCGGCGGGCACGGGCGCCCACGGACAGGCGAGCGTGAGCAGCACCGCGGCGGCCAGGCGGCGGACGCGGGCGGACCGGCCGGTCACCGGTCGGGCTCCTCGGCCCCGGCGGACCCGCCTGGCTCCGGGCGGAGCGTCCTCGACGTGTCTGCGTGTGCCACCGACGTCATGGTCCCGCCGCTGCCGCCGGTCCGCCACCCCGGCGGACCGGGGCGCCCGGACGTGCGGATGCCCCGCGCGGGGCGGGGCATCCGGTGGTGCGGGGTGCGGACGTCCGTCAGTGACGGGCGGCCGGGGTGTTGGCGGCGGTCACGTTGACCGCGGCCCACGCCTTGTCCACCGTCTTGTACTCGGTGCTGGTCGAGCCGTACAGGTCCTTGGCCGCCTTCAGCGTCGCGGCGCGCGCGCCGTGGAAGTCGGTGGTGGAGACCATGTAGCGGGTCAGCGCACGGTAGAAGATGGCGGTGGCCTTGGTGCGGCCGATGCCCTTCACCGTGGACGCGTTGTGGTACGTCGGCGAGTTGTACTTGACGCCGCCGATCGTCTTCGTGCCGCTGCCCTCCGCGAGGAGGTAGTAGGCGTGCGAGGAGACACCGGAACCGGCGTGCACCTCGGTGTAGTACGTGTCCGCCGACCAGTAGTCGATCGTGCCCTCGAGCTTGTCGAGCGAGGGGTGGTCGAGACGGCGCAGGAACTTCTGGTCCAGGCCCAGCTTCTCGCCGACCAGGTAGTCCGGCGTGTCCTTCGTGTTGTTGGCGTAGAACTCGACGTTGGAGCCGAAGATGTCGGCGAGCGACTCGTTCAGCGAGCCGGGCTCGCCGTACTGGTTGCCGTCGGCGTCGACGTAGGTCGGCTGCAGGTTGGCGGTCGCCTCCACCACGCCGTGGGTCAGCTCGTGACCGGTGACGTCGAGGACGACGAGCGGCTTCTTGAACATCTGGCCGTCGCCGTCGCCGTAGAGCATGCAGTTGCAGGTCGGGTCCCAGAACGCGTTGGCGACCTTGTTGCCCCAGTGGACCATTCCGCGGGCGGCCTTGGAGTTGTTGGCTATGCCCTTGCGGTTGAAGGTCTTCTTGTAGAAGTCCAGCGTCTTGGTGATGCCGTACTGCGCGTCGGCGGCGGCGCTGGCCCGGCTGGAGGTCTTGCCGTTGCCCCACACGTTGGTGGTGTTGGTGAACTTCGTGCCCGCGCCGAAGGACTCGGTGTACTTGCCCTTGGCGTCACGCGTCTCGGTGCCGTACCGGTTCGGGTCCTTGAGCTGGTAGTGACCGCGCGAGGTGGCCGTGGTGGTCAGTCCGACGCTGCCCACGAAGAGGGTCTTGCCGGTGCCCCTGGCGGTCGCCGGGTAGTGCGTGACGCCGGAAACACGGGAGCCGAGCAGACCGGACCACGCGGTGGAGCCGGCGCCGGTGGCCGGGTCGGCCGTCTGGCCGCTCCTGCGCATCGCGGCGAGCAGCTTCGGCGACAGGAACTCGTCGGCGACGGGGGTGTTGCTGCGCACCTTGCCGGTGACGGCGTCGACGACGACGGTGTTGGCGGTCCCGTTGTCGGTCACGGTGACCTGGTAGGCGAGGGCGGCGGAGCCGGCACGGGCGTCCACCACCAGCTCGACGTCGCCGGCCTCGCCCTTGGCGGCGCGGGCGGCCTTGGCAGCGGCCTGGGCGGCCGTCAGCTCGGGCTTGGCGGCCGCGGGCTCGACCGCGTGCGTGGCCGCGCTGGTGACCCCCGTGTAGGCCAGCCGCCGGTCGAGGTGGACGACGAGGTCGCCACCGAGGACCGGCATCCCGTCGTGGGTGCGGACGAAACGCACGTGGCGCGCGCCCTCGGGGTCGAGGAGCACGTCCTGGGCGTGGAGCTCGTCGCCCTGCGCGACCCCCGTCGCCGCGGTGTGGGCGAAGGCCGCGGCCTGCGCCGCCTTCACCACCGCCGTGGCGGCCGTGGCGGTGGATGCGGCGGAGCGCTCCCCACCGGTGGAGGGACCCGCGAAGGCCGTACCGGCCAGACCGGTGGCAGCGGTCGCCACCGCGACGGCGATCGCCGCGGTGCGTATGTGCGGTCTACGCAATCTGATCAGGGTTCCTTCGTTCGAGGCGGGAGGTTTCCCAACCGCCCTCAGACGTGGCGGAGTTGAGCGCCACGGGGGCTGGTCGGGCCCCGGAGGTAACCCTTATGGATCAGTCATGCACACGTAAAGGCGGAATGATCCATTTCGCGGACTTCTATGACAATCCTTTGCAAATGACTGCCACAGGGTGATCACGGCATGGCCAACTGTGTGTCGACTGTGGAGACGTTGCCGCAATCCCCTAGGTTCCAGGCCGGAATGTGACCGATGTCGCATCGCGAACCGCGAGGACGGGAGTGGAGCCGGATGGTCTCAGCAAGGGTGGGCAGGGGTGCGGTACTCGGAGCGGCCGCCCTGTCGCTGCTCGCGGTCCCGGCGCGGGCCGCGACCCCGGAGGCGGGCGCCCCGACGGCGGCGGCGCTGCCCGCTCCCGACGTCGGGGCCTGGACGCGGTGCTGCACGCCGCGGTGGACCAGGGCGCCCCGGGCGCGCTGGCGCGCGTCGACGACGGCGACGCCTCGTACCTGGTGACGCGGGGCGTCGCCGACCGGAGCACCCGTCAGGGCATCAGCACCGCGGACCGGTTCCGCATCGGCAGCGTCACCAAGTCCTTCTCCGCCGTCGTCCTGCTGCAACTGGCCGACGAGCGCAAGCTGGACCTGGACGCGCCCGTCAACCGGTACCTGCCGAAGCTGCTGCCCGACGACCGCATCACGGTCCGGCACGTGCTCGGCCACCGCAGCGGACTGTACGACTACAGCAACGACATGTTCGCCCGGAGCGTGTCCGGCTTCGAGGCGGTCCGCGACAAGGTCTTCGGCTACCGCGACCTGGTCGCCCTGTCGCTGAGGAAGCCCCGCACCAACGCGCCCGGCGCCGCCTACTCGTACTCCAACACCAACTACGTGGTCGCCGGCCTCCTCATCGAAAAACTCACCGGCGGCTCCGTGCGGGACGCCTACGAGAAGCGGCTGATCACGCCGCTCGGGCTGCGCGACACCTTCTACGTGCACCCGGACACCAAGATCCCGGGCCGGCACGCCCACGGCTACCTCACCCCGGACGCGGCCGGCGCGAAACTGGTCGACGCGACCGACCAGACGGTGTCCTGGGCGCAGAGCGCGGGCGCGCTCATCTCCAGCGCCAGGGACCTGAACACCTTCTACTCCGCGCTGCTGCGCGGCAGGCTGCTCTCCGCCGCCCGGCTCGCGGAGATGGAGCGCTTCGACCGGGTCGACGCCACCACGTCGTACGGGCTCGGGCTGCGCCGGCGCGACCTGTCCTGCGGCGTCTCGGTGTACGGGCACACGGGCGCCGTCCAGGGCTTCTACACGTACGCGTTCGCCTCGAAGGACGGCAAGCGCGCACTCACGGCCGCCGTCAACACCTCAAACAACGCCAAGGTGCTCGGCACGCTCGCGGGCGCGCTGGAGTCGGCGTTCTGCGGCAGGAGCGCGGGGAAGGACGCGGGCAAGGCGCTGCGCGTCCCGTCCGCCGCGGAGCCGGATCTGACGCTGTAACGGGCGCCGGAGCGGTATGGGGAACCGGTGACCGGACGGGCTCGGGCCGCGATCTTGGCGGAACGAGTGCGTCCGGGACACCATGCCCCGCATGAAGGGTTCCCTCTTTTCCAGTGAGCACGTGGTACGGCCGGCCGTCGAGGCCGGCATGACCGTCGAGAACGCCAAGTGCATCAAGTACGCGGTGAACGGCGAGATGCACGCCCGCCAGGGCGCGATGATCGCCCACCGCGGCAGCCTCCAGTTCGAGCGCAAGGGCCAGGGCGTCGGCGGGATGCTCAAGCGCGCGGTCACCGGCGAGGGGCTGCCCGTGATGGCGGTGCGCGGCCAGGGCGAGGTCTGGTTCGCCCACGAGGCGCAGAACTGTTTCATCGTCGACGTCGAGCCGGGCGACCTGTTCACGGTCAACGGCCGCAACGTGCTGTGCTTCGACGCCTCGCTGTCGTACGAGATCAAGACCGTGAAGGGCTCGGGCATCGCCGGCGGCGGCCTCTTCAACAGCGTGTTCAGCGGCCAGGGCCGGCTGGGCCTGGTCTGCGAGGGCAACCCGCTGGTGATACCCGTCTCGGCGCAGCACCCGGTGTACGTCGACACCGACGCGGTGGTCGGCTGGACCGCGAACCTGCAGACCTCGCTGCACCGCTCGCAGTCCCTGGGCTCGATGCTGCGCGGCGGTTCGGGCGAGGCGGTGCAACTGATGCTCCAGGGCGAGGGGTTCGTCGTGGTGCGGCCGAGCGAGGCGACGCCGCAGAAGGCGCAGCAGCACTGACGCCCCGTGAAGTGATCTGCGCCGCACGGGCAACCCCGCCTCGCGCACCGGCGTCTTGACCCACGACAGACCGTGCCCCGGCCTGCGGGCCGGGGCACCTTTCCGGTGTGCTATACACACCGTGTATACACTTCGTGTATAGAAGGGCATACATGTACGGCAAGGCTTTCGCCCCGGAGTACCAGGGCGCCCTGACCACACTGTCCGTGAACTCCTCGCTGGTCGACGTGCTGGCCGAGGGCACCGAGCGGCTGCGCGAGGCCGAGCGGTCCGGCCGGGCCGGAGAGGCGGCCCGCTGCGGGCTCGCCGTCGCCGAGGCGCACCGGCGGCTCGGCCGGGTGCGGGACGCCGACCAGGCCTGGAAGGCGAGCTACCGCGCCGCCCGGGAGGCGGGCGACACGGCCGCGATGGCGTGGGCCCTGTGGAGCGGCGGCACCCTCGCCCGGCAGCGCGGGGCGTTCCCGCTGGCGTGGCGGCTGCTGGGGCTCGCGGCCGAACTCGGCGAGCGGGGCGGCGACGTCGTGGTCCGCGGCTACTCGCTGGCGGGTCTCGCGGAGACCGGGCGCATCCAGGGCGACTACGAGGCGGTCGGCCGGCTGCACGAGCAGCTGCTCGCCGAGGCCCGCAGGCGCGGGGAGGCCCGGCACACCGTGTGGGCGCTGGAGGGCATCGCGCAGATGCACCGCAACACCGGCGACCACGACCGGGCGTACGCGCTGTTCGAGGAGGCGGCGGAGATAGCCGAGCGGGCCGAGGACCGGCGCGGCCACGCCTGGGCGCTGCGCGGCCTGGCCGACATCGTCTCGGTCCGCGACGGCGACACCGAGCGGGCACTGGAGCTGCTGTCGCGGGCGGAGACCACCTGCCGGGCGATGAACCTCTCCAGCGCGCTCGCCTACAACCACAAGATGCGCGGCAACGTCTTCTACCGCGCCGGCCGCTACCCCGAGGCCCGGGAGCTGTACGAGCTGGCCCTGGAGGAGTTCCGGGCGATGAGCGAGCCGCGCGGTGAGGCGCTGTCCCGGCTCGGCCTCGCCAAGTCGCTGGCCCACCTGGGCCGCGACCGCGCCGAGACGGCGGCCGAACTGGCCGAGCTGGCCCGGGTGCTGGAGCGCTCGGGGCTGCGGCACGCGCGGGAGATGGTGGCCCGGGCGCAGCGGGAGTTCGGCCTGGACGCGGAGGCCGTACGGTGAGCGCGCTCCCCCGGCGGTGCAGGCACCGCCCTCGGCCGTGGGCACCCTCGACCGCTGCCGGGCGCTGGTGCGTCCGGCCCTGGCGGAGGCGGTGGGGCGGCTGCATCCCTGGGTGGCCGAGATGGCCGCCTACTCCTTCGGCTGGTGCGAGGTGGGCGGTGCGCCCGCCGCCGCGCCGGGCGGCAAGGGGGTCCGCCAGGCGCTGGCGGTGCTCGGCGCCGAGGCGGCGGGGACCGACGGGCGGGCCGGGGTCCCCGCGGCGGTCGCGGTGGAGCTGGTGCACGCCTTCTCCCTGCTGCACGACGACATCATGGACGGCGACGCGACCCGGCGCCGCCGTCCCGCGGTGTGGAAGGCCTACGGCACGGGTCCGGCGGTGCTCGCCGGGGACGCCCTGTTCGCACTGGCCGTGGAGACGCTGGCCGCGGCGCCCGGCGGTCCCGGCGGTGTCCGGCTGCTCTCCGCCGCCCTGGCCGACCTGGTGCGCGGGCAGGCCGACGACCTGCTGTTCGCCACCCGTCCGTGCGCCGGTCCCGGACGTGTGACACCCGGGGAGTACCGGGCGATGGCGGAGCACAAGACGGGCGCGCTGCTCGGTTGCGCCGCCGCGCTGGGCGCCGCGCTCGGCGGCGCCGGGGAGCCGGCCGTCACCGCGCTGGACCGGGCCGGACGGCATCTGGGCGTCGCCTTCCAGCTGGTGGACGACGTGCTGGGCGTCTGGGGCGACCCGGCGGTCACCGGCAAGCCGGTGGGCGGCGATCTGCGGGAGGGCAAGAAGACCTTCCCGGTGCTGTTCGCCCTCGGCTCCCCCGCCGCCCGCCATCTGCCCGCCCTGCTCGGCCCCGCGGGGCGGCCCGAGGAGGCGGCGGCGCTGATCGAGGAGGCGGGCGGCCGGGCGGCGGCGCTGGCGGAGGCCCGCGCGCACACGTCCGTCGCCCGGGAGCTGGTCTCCGGGCTGCCGGGGGCGCCGGACGCCGCGGGGGAGCTGCTCGGCCTGCTGGACCACCTGATGGACCGCGATCTCTGAGAGTTGACCTCGCGCGTGTCCGCGGGTCAGGGTGCCGACGGCGCGGTTACCCGTTCCGCGCCGGGAAGGTGAACTACCTTGACCAGCCTGATCGGCCTCCCGGACATCGAAGCAGCAGCAGCGCGGATCGCCGGCCACGTCGTACGGACGCCGACCGTGCCGAGCCCCGGACTCACTGACCTGCTCGGCGCCCCGGTCACCGCGAAGCTCGAACTGCTGCAGCGCACCGGATCGTTCAAGGCGCGCGGCGCGACGGCCAAGCTGCTGTCGCTGGGCGAGGCCGAGCGCGCGGCCGGCGTGGTGGCGGTGAGCGGCGGCAACCACGGGATCGCGGTCGCGGAGATGGCGGCGGCCCTGGACGTGAAGGCGACCGTGGTCATGCCGCGTACCGCGCCCGCGCGGTCCATCGGGCTGGCCGAGGCGGCCGGGGCGTCGGTGCGGCTGACCGACGGCATGGACAGCGCCTTCGAGCTGGTGATGGACCTGCGGGACGAGGGGCTGACCCTGGTCCACCCGTTCGACGATCCGGTGGTGGTCGCCGGGCAGGGAACGGTGGGTCTGGAGCTGGCCGAGGACGCCGCCGGCGCCGAGGGGCCGACGGACGTCCTGGTCAGCGTGGGCGGCGGCGGTCTGATCGCCGGTGTGGCGGCCGCGCTGCGCGCCCGCTGCCCGGGGGTGCGGGTGTGGGGCGTGGAGACGGAGGGCGCCGAGGCCATGTCGGGCGCGCTCAGGGCGGGCGGTCCCCGCCGGATGCCGGTGTCCTCGCTCGTCACCACGCTGAGCGCGCCCTCGGTGTCGCGACTGACGTACGACCATGTGTCGGCGCTGGTCGAGGAGGTCCTGGTGGTCCCGGACCGGGAGGCGGTGCGCGGCTGCCTGGACCTCGCCGAGCGGGCCAAGCTCTGGACCGAACCGGCCGCCGGCTGTCTGCTTCCGGCGGCGCGGCGGGTGCTGGACCGCGTCGGCGGCGGAGCAAGGCTCGGGCTCGTGGTGTGCGGGGGGAACGCGGCACCCGGGGAGCTCTTCGGCTGGGCGGACCGGTTCGGGCTGCTCTGAACCCGTCGCCGCGGCCGGGGAACGAGCCGCACAGCCGGTCGTATACCTTCGGTAACCCGCGGGTCGATGCCCGGCCGTAAGCCGCCTTCGTAAACCCGCCGGCCCGTCGACGCGTTGAATAAAAGGCAGGAACGGGGATGGAGTCGCGGATCCTTTGAACGCACCCCGGCGCACCCCGCGTACCTCTGGGAAAGTCGAGTCAGGGGTCTCAGCGAGGGATGACCATGGTCAAGGCGCACGTCTCCGCACACGAGCTGGTCGCCGGCCGGTACCGGCTGCTCGAGGTCCTCACCCGCGAGGCGAACCGGCTGTGGTGGTACGCCGAGGACGTCGCGTCCGGCCAGCCCCGGCTGATGGCGCGGACCGAGCTGCCGGAGACCGCCGACGCCGACACCGTGCGGCGCGCCACCGCCCGGGTGGTGCGGACCTCCGAGATCATGCGGCTGCTGTGCCCCGGCCGGGTCGCCACCGTCGTCGACGCCGTCGTGGAGGCGGGCACCCTGTGGACGGTCACGGACCGGATCGAGGGCACGCCGCTCGGCGAACTCCTGGACCGGGAGGGCCCGTTCCACCCGGTCCGGGCGGCACGGCTGGGCCTGGAGATCCTCGACGTGCTCCAGGCGGCGCACGACGAGGGCATCACCCACGGTGAGCTGAGCCCCGGCCAGGTCTTCGTCCGGGAGGGCGGACCGGTCCTGGTGGCCGGGTTCGGGCTGGCGGGCACCACGCTGGCGCCGCGGCTGACGGCGCCGTCGTACGCCTCGCCGGAGCAGGCCCGTGACGAGCGCGTCGGACCGGCCGCCGACATGTGGGCACTCGGGGCGATCCTCTACACGATGGTCGAGGGGCGCCCGCCCTTCCGCGACCGTGGCCGGCCCGACGCCACCCTGCGGGCGGTGGACCGGCTGCCGCTGCGCACCCCGCTGCGCACGGGCCCGCTCACCCAGGCCGTGCAGGGCCTGCTGCGCAAGAACTGCCGTGAGCGGCTGAACCGGGGCGTCGTCCGGGACGCCCTGGTCCGGGCCCTCGACGCGGACTCCGACGCGGACCGGTGCCCCGCGCCCGCCCCGCGGCTGCGCGACGCGTACGCGGCCGTGCGGCACGCCGCCCCGGCTCCGGGCAGGCGGCTGATGATGGCCGGGACCGCGCTGGCCGTCGTCACGGTCGCGGCCGCCGTGCTGGCCGTGACCCACCGCCTGCCCGGCACCTCCACCGCGGCCGCCCCGTCCCGGACCACCGCCACGGCCGCACCGCCGCCCGGCCCCGCCGGCGACGGCGGCCCGGTCCCCACCGCGACCCGCGACCCCGGCGGTGCCCCCGCCCTGCCCGCCGGCTACCGGCGCTACACCGCTCCGGAGGGCTTCTCCGTGGCGCTGCCGGCGGGCTGGAAGCGGCAGGCCACCACGCGCGCGGCCGACGACGCCTACCGCGTCACCTTCGGCACCGGCGCCGCCTCCCCCACGCTCGCCGTCACCTACAGCGAGCGCGTCGGGCCGGACCCGGTCGCCGTGTGGCGCGACGAGGTCGAGCCGGCCCTGGCACGCCTCCCCGGCTACCACCGGATCGGCACCCTGCGGGCCCTCACCTACCGGACGCACCGGGCCGCCGACCTGGAATGGGTGGCGGGCTCCGGCGCCGCCCGGACGCACACCCTCGGGCGGGGCTTCGTGCTGGGCGGCGGGCGCGGCTTCTCGCTGCGGTACACCACGCCGGCCGCGGACTGGGGCGACGCCGACGGCACGATCGCCCTGAAGACCTTCCTGCAGACCTTCCGCGAGCCCGAGGCCTGACCGGAGCACCCGGCCGTTTTCGCTCCGGCAGCCCGGGGACTCGCGTCCCATGGTGCAAATCGGATACACGATGATGACCGAGCAGGCCGGCCCCCGGGACCTGGTGGACCACGTGGTGCGGGCCGAGGAGGCGGGCTTCGACTTCTCGGTGACCTCGGACCACTACTTCCCGTGGCTGCGGTCCCAGGGCCACGCGCCGTACGCGTGGAGCGTGCTCGGCGCCGCGGCGCAGGCCACGTCCCGGATCCCGCTGATGACCTACGTGACCTGCCCGCTGGTCCGCTACCACCCCGCGGTGGTGGCGCAGAAGGCGGCGACGATGCAGTTGCTGTCCGAGGGCAGGTTCCGGCTCGGGCTCGGCGCGGGCGAGAACCTGAACGAGCACGTGGTGGGGGGCGGCTGGCCCCCGGTGGACGTGCGCCACGAGATGCTGGAAGAGGCGCTGGAGATCATCCGCGCCCTGTTCGAGGGCGGCCATGTCACCCGTCACGGCACGCACTACGACGTGGAGTCGGCCCGGCTGTGGGACCTGCCGGAGCAGGCGCCGCCGATCGGCCTCGCCGTCTCCGGCGAGCAGTCCTGCGCGCTCGCCGGGCGCCTCGCCGACCTGGTCATCGCCACCGAGCCGAAGAAGGACCTGCTGGAGGCCTTCGACCGGCACGGCGGCGCCGGAAAGCCCCGGGTCGGCCAGTTGCCGGTGTGCTTCGACCCCGACCGGGACGCCGCGATCGAGCGGGCGCACGAGCAGTTCCGCTGGTTCGGCCTGGGGTGGAAGGTGAACGCCGAACTGCCGCACCCGGACTCCTTCGAGGCCGCGACCCGGTTCGTGACGGCCGACGACGTCGCCTCCGCCATCCCCTGCGGCGACGACCCGGACGCCTTCGTCGAGGCCGTGCGGCCCTATGCCGAGGCCGGGTTCGGGGAGGTCGCCCTGGTTCAGATCGGCGGCGACTCGCAGCCGGAGTTCATCGACTGGTCCGCGAAGACCCTGCTGCCCGCCCTGCGCGAGGAGTTCGCCTGACGCGGGCGGGGCGCGGAAAGGGCGGAAACGGACACGGTTCGGATTGCGCCGGAAGGATGAGCATTTCAGGCCCGTACGGGGTACTAGAGGTCCCTAGGCCGATTGCTTCCGGAGGACCTTGGTGAACCGCTTCGTGCACAAGACCCTGGTGGTGCAGCTCCAGGCGGAGGGCACCGCCCGGTGTCCGGTGCTCGCCCATCTGAGCTACGACGCCGAGGACCCGTTCGCCGTCACCGCCGCGTTCGGCCACGACGGCCGGGTGCTGGCCCGGTGGCGGCTGGACCGGGAGATGCTCTCCGACGGGCTGACCGGTGCGGTCGGGGTGGGCGACGTCCGGCTGCGGCCGGTATCCGCCGGGCGGTGGCGGGAGCTGCGCATGGAGTTCCTCGGCGACTACCGGGCCGACGGCGGCCGCCACCACGCGGTGGTGTACGCCTGGGCGCCCGCGATCGCCGCGTTCCTGCACGAGACCCGCGAAGTGGTGCCGCCCGGGCAGGAGGAGGTCCAGGTGGACGAGCTGCTGGCGGAGATCCTCTCCACGGGCTGAGCGGCGGGCCGGGGGTGCGCTGAGTAGCCGTACTCATGTCCGCGCCGGTCCGCCGGCCGCAGGATGGGGCTCCGTCCAGTTCCGCGACCCCTCCGCCAAGGAGCCCCGCCATGACCGCAGTGCGCCCCGCCCCGCTCCCCGCGCCACGCCGTGTGCCGCCCGCCCTGTACGCCGGTGTGGTGGCCGTGGGCCTCGCCGCGTCGGCGTGGGACGTGCGCGACCGGACCACCTGGTTCCTGGAGACGTTCTGGGCGCTGGCCGGGCTGCCCCTGGTGGTGCTGGTCCGGCGGCGCTTCCCGCTGACCGGACTGCTGTGCGGGCTGCTCGCCGCGCACGCGCTGGTGCTGGCCGTCGGCGGCCACTACACGTACGCGCAGGTGCCGCTGGGCGACTGGGTCCGGGACGGCCTCGGCCTGTCCCGCAACCCGTACGACCGGTTCGGGCACCTGATGCAGGGCTTCGTCCCGGCCGTCCTGGTGCGCGAACTGCTCGTCCGCACCTCGCCGCTGCGCGGCAGCCGCTGGCTGGCCCCGCTCACCGTGTGCGCCTGTCTCGCCTTCAGCGCCTGCTTCGAGCTGCTGGAGTGGGCGGCCGCCGAGATCGGCGGTCACGGCGCGGACGCCTTCCTCGCCACCCAGGGGGACGTCTGGGACACCCAGTGGGACATGTTCTGCGCGCTGATCGGGGCGGTGCTGTCGCTGCTGCTGCTCAGCAGGGCGCACGACCGCCAACTGGCGGCCCTGGCGGCGCGGACCGCGGGCTAGGGCCTGTCGCCGGTGTGCCGGCGGCGCGCCCACAGGGGCAGGCCGTACCAGCACACGAGGTACCAGGCGACCACGGCGGTGACCAGGTAGGGGACATAGCCGTCGTGCGTGGCGACCCGCAGGATCAGCAGCAGCGAGGAGGTCATCGTGGCGAGCAGCAGCACGAGGCCGACGAAGGTCAGCCGGGAGGCGATGCGCACCGCCTGCGGCTTGACCCGCCGCCCGGAGACGAGGCGGTGCAGGGAGACCGGTCCGATGAGGGCGCCGGTGGCGCAGGCGCCCAGGACGACGGTCACGATGTAGATGAGCTGATCGGTGCGGGCCAGCGTCGCGTACTTCGGCTGGAAGACCACCGTCAGCAGGAAACCGAACAGGATCTGCACGCCCGTCTGGGCGACGCGGACCTCCTGGATGAGTTCACCCCACATCCGGTCGGCCCGCTCCTCCTCGGTTTCGTCGCGGCCCGTGCGCCGGCCCTCGTGCGTCATGCGATCCGTTTAACCGGGTGAACATTCGTTCAAACGGTCGGCTTCGCCGTGACTACCAGCGGTGTTCGACCTGTTCCCGGACGCGGCGCTCGTACAGCTCGCGGATCGCGGCGTGCGTCGCCCCGGACAGGGCCGGCAGCTTGGCCGCGGCCGCGTTGGCGCGGGCCTGCTGCGGGTTGCGGGCGCCGGGGATCACCGTGGTCACGCCGGGCTGCTCGATGATCCAGCGCAGGGCGAGCTGGGCCGGGGTGAAGCCCTCGGGGCCAGCGCGGCGAACTCGGCTGCCGCCTCCACGCCGGTGGCGTAGTCGACGCCGGAGAAGGTCTCGCCCTGGTCGAAGGCCTCGCCGTGCCGGTTGTAGGTGCGGTGGTCGTCGGCGGCGAAGACCGTGTCCTTCGTGTACTTGCCGGACAGCAGGCCGGAGGCGAGCGGCACCCGCGCGATGATGCCGACGCCCGCCTCCCGGGCCGCCGGGAGCACCTCCAGGAGGGGCTTCATGCGGAACGGGTTGAGGATGATCTGCACGCTCGCCACGTTCGGCCGGGCGATCGCGGTCAGCGCCTCGGCGCAGGTCTCCACGCTCACGCCGTACGCCGCCACGCGCTCCTCGGCCACCAGGGTGTCGAGGGCGTCGAACACCGCGTCGGACGAGTACACGGAGGCCGGCGGGCAGTGCAGCTGCACCAGGTCGACGCGGTCGACGCCGAGGTTGCGGCGGGACCGGTCGTTCCAGGCGCGGAAGTTGTCCAGGACGTAGTTCTCCGGGGTCTGCTCGACCCGGCGGCCCATCTTGGTGGCCACGAGCACGTGCAGATCGGGCCGGCTGCTCAGGAAGGTGGCGATGGTCCCCTCGCTGCGCCCGTCGCCGTACACGTCGGCCGTGTCGAAGAAGGTGACGCCGGACTCGGCCGCCGCCTCCAGGACGGACAGGGCCTCCTTGTCGTCGACCTCGCCCCAGTCGGCGCCGAGCTGCCAGGTGCCGAGTCCGACGACCGACGCCCACTGTCCGGACCTGTCCATCACGCGTTCGTCCATACCGTCCAGTCTGTCATCCGGCCTGCCGGACCGCCGGACCGGGTGGTTCCGGTGGCGGACGGCGCCGGACGGCCCGGGGCGGCCGGGGACGTCAGCTCCGGGGGTTCAACTGGGCCTGGACGAGGGGGCCGTAGCGGTCGGCGATGGCGTCGAGATCGGTCCCGCGCAGGTGCGGGCCGCGGGCCACGCCGTACATCACGCCCAGGCCGAGCAGGCCCGCGACGGCGAGTTCGGCGCGCAGTCCCCGGTCGGGGCCGGTGAGGCGGGCCGCGAGGCGCTCGGTCACCTGGGCGCGGAAGTTGGCGCGCAGCACCTCGCCGTGGTCGCCGTGCAGGGGGGCGAAGGCGATCCGCACCAGCGGGTCGGCGCCGCGGTCGCGCTGGCTGGCCAGGACGTGCCGGACCATGTGCCGGCCCAGCTCCTCCAGGGGCGCGTCGAGCAGGTCGTCGGCGTCGGTGTCGAAGGACATCACGCGGGCGAAGAGGGCGTCCTTGTTGCCGAAGTACTTCAGGATCAGCGGCGGGCTGACCCCGGCCCGTTCGGCGACCGCCCTCAGGGTGATGTCGGCGTGCGCGTGCCGGGCCAGGAGATGGCGGGCGGCCTTCAGGATGGCGGCCCTGGTGGCCTCGGCGTCACGCCGTGCGGGGGCGGTCCCGTGGGACGGTGGGGCGGTTTCGCGGGGCGCCGGTGCGGCTGCCCGGGGGCCGGATGGGGTGCTCACGGCACTCATGCTCCCTCCAGCGCCCCGTCGCGGGCGCCCCGGGTGGCACCGCGGGCGCGCCCGGTGCCGCCGGCGGGCCCGTCGCCCGGTATGGACAGGGCAGCGGCGCAGGCGATCAGGGCGACGGCGCCCGCCATCGTGAACGCCAGCAGGTAGCCGTGCAGGGTGGGCACCGGGAGGCCGCCGACGAGGCTGGTGTGGTGGACGAGCACGGCGGCGACGGCGGCGCTGGAGGTGGCCTGGCCGATGGTGCGCATCAGGACGTTGACGCCGTTGGCGGAGGCCGTCTGGGCGGCCGGCACGGCGCGCAGGATGAGGGTCGGCAGCGCGGAGTAGGCGAGGGTGGTGCCGGTCGCCACCACCGTGGCGCCGAGGATGATCATCCAAAGGTCGCGGCTGTCGGCGACGCGCAGTGCGTAGCCGCAGGCGATGACGGCGGCGCCGAGGGCGAGGGTGACGCGCGGTCCGCGGGAGGCCGAGATGCGGGCGGACAGCGGCGAGAAGAGCAGCATGGTGACGCCGCCGGGCAGCAGGCACAGGCCGGTGGCGACGATCGACAGGCCGAGGCCGTACCCGGTCGCCTTCGGCGCCTGCACCAGCTGGGCGGTCACCAGCGAGTTGGCGTAGAAGGCGAATCCGGTCAGCATGGCCGCCACATGGGACAGGCCCACCCGGGGCCGGGTGACCAGGCGCAGGTCCACCAGGGGCCGCTCGGTGCGGAGCTGATGCCACCACCACAGGGCGAGGACGGCGGCCGCGGCGAGGAACAGCCCGAGCACACGGGGGCTGCCCCAGCCCCACTGGCCGCCCTGCGACACGCCGAGCAGCAGACTCACCAGGGCGACGGCCAGGCCCAGCGCGCCCAGCACGTCGAAGCGGCCCGGCTCCCGCACCGGGGACTCCTTGACCGCCCACCAGGTGGCCGTCACACCGAGCGCGCCGAGGAGGCTGGTGAGCCAGAACATGGTGTGCCAGTCGGCGTACTGCACCACCAGCGCGGCCAGCGGCAGGCCCAGCGCGGCGCCGATGCCGACGGTGGAGCTCATGAGCGCCACCGCCGAGCCGCGGTGCTCCGGCGGCAGCTCGTCCCGCAGGATGCTGATGGACAGCGGGACGACGGAAGCGGCGGCGCCCTGGAGGGCGCGGGCCGCGATGAGCACGCGGATGTCGGAGGACAGGGCGCACATCACGGAGCCGGCGGTCATCAGGGCCAGCGCGCCGATGAGCACCCGCCGCTTGCCGTACATGTCGCCGGCCCGGCCGAGCACGGGGGTGAGCACCGCTCCGGAGAGCAGCGTCGCGGTGACCATCCAGGAGACGGTGGCCGCCGACGCCCCGGTGAGCCGCGGCAGGTCCGGCAGCAGGGGGACGACGACCGTCTGCATGACGGCCATGAGGATGCCGCCCGAGGCCAGCACGGGGATGGTGAGCCGGTCCCGCAGGCGCGCCGGCGCGACGTCGGTGCCGGGCGGGGACGTCGGTGCTGGCTGGTCCATCGGCGCTCCTGCGGCAGCGTGTAGGCGTTGGTGAATAACAATTCACCCTATCGGGTGAATGGCCATTCACCAACGCCTTCGGCTCAGCGCCGGCCGGCCGTCGACCGGGCGTGCAGGGCGCGGGCCGCCCGGGGCCCAGCCAGCGCTTGAGCCTGCGCAGCACCTCGAGTTGGCCGGCCGCCTTGTCGATGCCGTAGTAGAGCTGCGGCGGGACATGGGGCAGCAGCGGGGAGTGGCGCTGGCCGAGCAGGGCGAACATCCGGTGCGGGGGCAGCCCGACGTAGCGCGGCAGGTTCTCGTACCACTGGGCGCTGTAGCGGGCGGCACTCTGCGCCGAGAGCAGTTCGGACCTGCGCCGGCTCTCGTAGGCGGTCAGCGCCTCGGGGAGGGAGGCGTGCCGCCGCAGCGAGCCGGCGAGGCACATGGCGTCCTCCAGGGCGAGGGTGGTGCCCGCGCCGATGGAGTAGTGCGTGGTGTGGGCGGCGTCGCCGAGCAGGACGAGGTTGCCGTGGTGCCAGGTGCGGTTGGTCAGGGTGCGGAAGGCGGGCCACGGCGCGGCACCGGACGCCGGTGAGCGGTCGATGAGGGGGTGGCCGTCGAGCACCCCGGCGAAGAGCTTCTCCAGCAGCACGAGCCCCTCGCCCCGGTCCGCCCGGTCCAGGCCGAGGCCGGTGAGGGTGTCCGGGGCGCACTCCACGACGCAGGTGCTGTGGTCGTCGTCGTACTTGTAGCCGTAGGCCCAGATCCAGCCGTGCGCGGTCTCCACGAAGGCGAAGGTGAAGGCGTCGAAGACCTTGGTGGTGCCGAGCCACGCGTAGCGGTTGCGGCCCTCTTCGATCCGGGTGCCGAAGTGTGCGGCGTGCCCGGTGCGCAGGGCGCTGTGGACGCCGTCGGCCGCCACGACGAGGTCGGCCTCCGGCAGGGCCGCGGCCGGGATCTCGCTGTCGAACTCCAGCCGTACGCCGAGGGAGCGGGCGCGTCCGGCGAGGATCTCGAGCAGACGGTGGCGCCCGATGCCGTGCCCCTCGTCGCCGGGCTGCCGGGCCACCTGGCCGCGGATGTGCGCCACGCCCTGGTTCCAGCGCACCGAGCTCTCCTCGATCGCCCGCGCGGTCTCGGGGTCGTGGGCGTGCAGCCGGTCGAGCAGTCCGCGCCAGTAGGTGACGCCCCAGCCGTAGGTCGAGCCCTCGGGGTCGCGCTCATGGACGGTGACGTCGTGGGACGGGTGCTGACGCTTGAGCAGGATGGCGAGGTACAGGCCCGCGGGCCCGCCTCCGACACAGACGACCTTCACGCGCACACCCCTGACGATCACTCAACGTGCCCGAACGACACCGCAGGGTAGCAGGGAGTCGGGCGCGGGGGCGGGTTTGCGGATCGCGTCAGCCTGGCGCGGTGACCCGCGCCACTCACAGAGGCCCGCGGCGGGAAGGATCACCGGAATGCCGTCCGCGCGGGCAAGGAATTCCCCGTTCCGCGACGACGCGGGCCCCCGTCACAGCAAGATCATCTTGGTTCAACCTTGCACGACATGTAGCCAATTGTCCGGATCAGAGCCAACCGGTTCCGGATGATTTCTCCCTCTCCCGGAAAGCCCGGTAGGCATGCGGGGTCACCAGTCGCTCCCCGCAGGAGGTCCCGCATGCCCGAACTCACCCGGCGCCGCGCGCTCACCACGGCCGCCGCGCTCGCCGCCACGGCCACGGCCGTCACACTCGCCGCGCCCGCCGCGCCGGCCGCCGAACACCACCACGGCGCACCGGACTCCTTCGACGAGGTCTACAAGGGCCGCCGGATACAGGGCCGTCCGTCGGACGGCGGCGGCCATCACCACGAACACGGCGGCGGCTACGCCGTGTTCGTCGACGGCGTGCAGCTCCACCTCATGCGCAACGCGGACGGCACCTGGATCAGCGTGGTCAGCCACTACGACCCGGTGCCCACCCCGCGCGCCGCCGCCCGCGCCGCGGTGGACGAGCTGCAGGGCGCCCCGCTGCTGCCCTTCCCCGCCAACTGACCGCCCTCGCAAGGACTTTCCGGAGCACCACGCACATGTCCGTACGCAAGAACCAGGCCGACCTGACCGCCGACGAGAAGCGCCGGTTCACCGGCGCCGTCCTCGAACTCAAGCGCAGCGGACGCTACGACGAGTTCGTCCGCACCCACAACGGCTTCATCATGTCCGACACCGACACGGGCGAGCGGACCGGCCACCGCTCCCCGTCCTTCCTGCCCTGGCACCGCAGATTCCTGCTGGACTTCGAACGGGCGCTGCAGGCGGTCGACCCCTCGGTGGCGCTGCCGTACTGGGACTGGAGCACCGACCGCACGGTGCGCGCCTCGCTGTGGGCGCCGGACTTCCTGGGCGGTACCGGGCGCGCTTCGGACGGCCGGGTGATGGACGGCCCGTTCGCCGCCGCCGGCGGCGACTGGCCGATCAGCGTCCGGGTGGACGGCCGTTCGTTCCTGCGCCGCTCGCTGGGCACCGGCGTGCGCGAGCTGCCGACGCCGGCGGAGGTGGAGTCGGTGCTGGCGATGCCGGCGTACGACATGGCGCCGTACAACAGCGCCTCGGACGGCTTCCGCAACCACCTGGAGGGCTGGCGCGGAGTGAACCTGCACAACCGGGTGCACGTGTGGGTCGGCGGTCAGATGGCCACCGGTGTCTCCCCCAACGATCCGGTGTTCTGGCTGCACCACGCCTACATAGACAAGCTGTGGGCCCAGTGGCAGCGACGGCACCCCGACTCGGGATACGTGCCGGCGGGCGGGACGCCCGACGTCGTCGATCTGAACGAGACGATGAAGCCCTGGAACGACGTGCGTCCGGCCGACCTGCTGGACCACACGCGGTTCTACACCTTCGACCGCTGACGCCCGGCGCGGACCGCGCCCCCGCCGGTCAGGCGTCCGTGGTGCGGCACTCCGGGTGGCCCCAGCCCTGCGCGTTCTTGGCGATGGACTCGCCTGCCGCGTAGGAGCGGCCGCACAGGCAGCGGCCGGGGAACTTCGCCTTGATGGTGCGGGCCGAGGAACGGGCCGCCGACCCGCCACCGGCGCGGCGGGGCGCCTTCTTCCGCGCCGCGCCGGCCACCGGCGTGTCGGGCGAGGGCGGGGGCTCCGGCGAACCGAGCGCGCTGCCGGCCGCCTCCTGGACGACGGCGGCCTGGCTGGCGGCGCGGTCGGCGAAGTCGTTCAGCGGGTCGCCGTCCACCTGGTGGGCGGGGACGTAGCGGAACTCGACCGACCGGCCGTCGAGCAGCGCGTCGATGCGCACCACGAGGTCCTGGTTGGCGACCGGCTTGCCGGCCGCGGTCTTCCAGCCGTTGCGCTTCCAGCCGGGCAGCCAGGTGGTGACGGCCTTCATCGCGTACTGGGAGTCCATCCGGACCTCCAGCGGCACGTCCGGGTCGACGGAGGCGAGCAGCCGCTCCAGAGCGGTCAGCTCGGCGACGTTGTTGGTGGCCCGGCCCAGCGGGCCGGACTCCCAGCGGGCCGCGGTCCGCTCGTCGTCGGAGACCACCCACGCCCATCCGGCCGGTCCCGGGTTTCCCTTCGAAGCCCCGTCGCACGCGGCCACCACACGTTCACGCATACGGCCGATCATGCCACGGGTCCGGCGGCCGCCGGACCCGGTCCCGCCCGGCCGCGGGTCAGTCCTCAGCGATCTGCGGCATCTCGCCCTCGGTGGTCTTGACATCGATCACCGAGAAGTTGGCGCCCTGCGGGTCGCTGAGTGCCGCGAACCGGCCGAAGGGGCTGGTCATGGGCCCGAAGTGCAGGACGGCGCCGAGCTCGGCGGCCCGGGCCACGGCCGCGTCGCAGTCGTCCACCGTCCAGTACACGTTGATGTACGACGGCACCTCGGGCGGGAAGTCGTCGGTCATCCGCATCCGGCCGAGGACGGTGTCCGCACCGATGTCGAACATGCGGAAGTCGACGGCGTCGTCCGCGATCCGCTTCGCCCGGTACGGGAAGACGGCGGTCAGGAAGGCGTCCGTGCGGTCGGGGTCGCGGGTGAAGACCTCCGCCCAGCAGTAGGCGCCGGGCACCGCCGTGGCGTCGAAGCCCTCGTGGCTGCCGGCCTGCCACACGCCGAACACGGCGCCGCTGGGCTCACGGGCCAGGCACATGGTGCCGAACTCGCCGACCTGCATCGGCTCCATCAGCACCTCTCCGCCGTTGTCCCGGATCCGCTCCGCGGTGGCGGCGGCGTCCGGCGAGGCGAAGTACAGGCACCACTGCGACTGGCCCTCCTGGCCGGGCATCGGCGGCACCACGGCGGCCACCGCCTGGTCGTCGGCGTACGCCTGGGTGTAGTTGCCGTACTCCGACGACGACTCGCCGAAGCTCCAGCCGAGGACCTCGCCGTAGAAGTTCTTGGCGCCCTCGAGGTCGCCGAACATCGCATCGGCCCAGCAGGGCGTTCCCTCAGGTTGCACGGCCATGGTCGCGGCCCTCTCCGCTCGGCTGATCCGCATCGGTCCGCCCCTGTACAGAACGCTAGTCATCCCGCGCCCGGCACGCTCGCCGGGCGCGGGACACCGGCCGCGCTACTCCCCCGCGTACGCCCTGTCCAGCGCCGCGACGTCCAGCTTGCCCATGCTCATCATGGCGCGGGTGACCCGCTCCGCCCGCTCCGTGTCCGGTTCGCAGACCATGTCGATCAGCCGGTCGTAGACGACCTGCCAGGAGACGCCGTAGCGGTCCTTGAGCCAGCCGCAGGGGCCGCCCTCGCCGCCGTTCTCGGTGAGCCGGCTCCAGTAGTGGTCGATCTCCTGCTGGTCGGAGCAGTGGAGCTGGAACGAGATCGCCTCGTTGAACGTGAACTGGGGGCCGCCGTTCAGGCCGACGAACTTCTGCCCGTTGGCCGTGAACTCCACGCTCATCACCGATCCGGCCTGTCCGGGGCTGCCCTCGGGGTAGCGGCTGATCCGGCCGACGCTGGAGTTCTTGAAGACGGAGACGTAGAACTCCGCCGCCTCCTCGGCCTGGCCGTCAAACCAGAGACACGTGGTGAATCCGTCTGTGTTCATGAGTACCTCCCGGGGCGTGGAACGCGTTCACCTGTGACGACCGATGCTCCACCCGGAACTCATCGGTGGCGGCGGAGAACGGTCCGCACGGGTGAACACGGCCCGCGCCTAGCATCCCGATCATGACCTCCTCGTCCGCCGGGAACATCCGGCCCTTCCGTCTGTCGGTCCCGCAGAGCGACCTCGACGACCTGCACGACCGTCTCGACCGCACCCGCTGGCCCGCGGAACTGCCGGGCGCCGGATGGGAGTACGGAGTCCCGGCCGGCTATCTGCGGGAGCTGGCGGGGTACTGGCGGCACGAGTACGACTGGCGTGCCGCCGAGGCGCGGCGGAACATGTGGCCGCAGTTCACCACCACCATCGACGGCGCCTCGATCCACTTCGCGCATCTGCGCTCCCCGGAGCCGGACGCCACCCCGCTGATCCTCACCCACGGCTGGCCGGGCTCGATCGTGGAGTTCCTGGACGTGGCCGGGCCGCTCGCCGACCCGGTGGCCCACGGCGGCGACGCGGCCGACGCCTTCCACGTCGTCGTACCGAGCCTGCCCGGCTTCGGGCTGTCCGGGCCCACCGCGGAGCCGGGCTGGGAGGCGGGGCGGGTGGCGGACGCCTGGGCGGAGCTGATGCGGCGGCTCGGGTACGAGCGGTTCGGCGCGCAGGGCGGCGACTGGGGCGCGGCCGTCTCCCGGGAGCTGGGCCGCGCCCACCCGGACCGGGTGACCGGCGTCCACCTCAACCTGCTGCCCGGCGCCCAGGCGGTCGCCCCGCCCACCGAGGAGGAGCTCGCAGGGCTCACGCCGCGGGAACGGGACAACGCGCTGCGGTCGTGGAGCCGGTGGGAGGACTGGTCGCGGGAGAGCACGGGATACGCGGTGCTCCAGTCGACCCGTCCGCACACCCTCGCCTACGCGCTGACGGACTCCCCGGTCGGCCAGCTCGCCTGGATCGTGGAGAAGTTCCGGGAATGGAGCGACTCCAAGGAGCTGCCGGAGGAGGCGGTCGACCGGGACCGGCTGCTCACCAACGTGATGCTGTACTGGCTGACCGGCACGGCCGGATCGTCCGGCCGTATCTACTACGAGCGCGCGCACGCGGCCGGCCGTGCCGCCCGGCCCGCCGAACCGTCCCCGGTGCCGACGGCCCTGGCCCTGTTCCCGGCCGAACCCCAGATCCCGCTGCGCCACAAGGCGGACCGGACCGAGAACATCGTGCGGTGGACGGAGTTCGACCGGGGCGGGCACTTCGCGGCCATGGAGGAGCCGGACCTGATCGTCGGTGACGTCCGGGCGTTCTTCCGGCAGCTGCGCGAGGGCACGGCCGACTGATCACGGTCGCGGCCGGGGCGCCGGGGCCCGGCTGACGATTCCCGTCGTCCGCCCGGGGCGGCGGGCGCGAATCGTCGGCCGGGCCCCAGGGGGCGTCTCCCCGGTCTTCGCGGGTCCGCGACGCCCCTAGGCCGCCAGGCAGAGTCCCTGGTACGGCGCCCGGCGCCCGGTGCGGGGAGCCGGGCTCGTCCGGCGGGCCAGCTCGGACCCGGTGCGCGACAGGAGGTCGCCGAGGCCCAGTCCGAGGGCGCGGGCGGCGGCCGCGAGGACCTCGGAGGAGGCCTCCTTGCGGCCGCGTTCGATCTCGGACAGGTAGGGCAGGGAGATCCGGGCCGCGTCGGCGACCTCCCGGAGCGTGCGCTCCTGGGCCTGCCGCTCGCGGCGCAGCACGTCCCCGACCAGATCGCGCCACAGGGGCTCCGCGGGCTCCGGCCGCGGCCCGCCGGGCGGGCGGGCGCCGGGCCGGCGGCGTCCGGACGGCGCGGCTCACGGCGCAGGGGGATCACTCGGGCTTCGTCGCTCACCTGGTCGGTCACCCCCTCAGCCTAGGGGCGCGACGGCGGTGGGCACCGGACCGCGCGCGGATTCCCCCACGCGCGAAAATCAGCCGGGACCGGAGAGGCATGTATTCGATCACCGGGGTACCCGCCGCGTGAGCAGCACCGTGAGCAGGTATGCGTACCCGGATTCCGGGTATGCGGGGGAGACGCGACATGCACAGGGGTCGGACCACAGTCCGATGCGGCAGGCTCGAACCGTGACTGACGTGGGGAGAGGAAATGAAAACCGCCGGGATCCGGTCGGAGGCAGAGGTAGTCGAGAGGACCGAGCAGCAGAGGGCGGCGGAGACTTCACTGCCGGGCATCGCGGACCCGGCCTCCATCGCGCCGCGTGACGCCCGGGAGCTGTCCCGCCAGTTCTTCCGCCGGCTCACCGAGCTGGAGGAGGGCACGCACGAGTACCAGTACGCGCGCAACACCCTCATCGAGATGAACATGTCGCTGGTGCGGTTCGCGGCGGGCCGCTTCCGCAACCGCGGTGACGACATGGAGGACATCGTCCAGACCGGCATGATCGGCCTGATCAAGGCCATCGACCGGTTCGAGCTCGCGCGCGAGGTCGAGTTCACCTCCTTCGCACTGCCGTACATCGTGGGCGAGATCAAGCGGTTCTTCCGCGACACCACGTGGGCGGTGCACGTCCCGCGGCGGCTGCAGGAGATGCGCGTCGAGCTGGCGCGGGCCCGCGAGGAGCTGTCGAGCCGGCTGGACCGGGACCCGACCGTCGCCGAGCTGGCCACTCTGATGAACATCACCGAGACCCAGGTGGTCGAGGCCCAGCTCGCCTCCAACGGTTACAACTCAGCCTCGCTGGACGCCGCGCTCACCGGGGACGGCCCCGAGGACGGCGAGGCCGTGCTCGCCGACTTCATCGGCGTGGAGGAGGAGGGCCTGCGGCTCGTCGAGGACTTCCACGCGCTGGCCCCGCTCATGAACGAGCTCAGCGACCGCGACCGGCAGATCATCCACATGAGGTTCGTCGAGGAGGCGACCCAGGCGGAGATCGGGGAGCGGCTGGGATGCTCCCAGATGCACGTGTCCCGGCTGATCAAGCGGATCATCACCCGACTGCGTCAGGGGATGCTGGGCGAGCTCGGCTGCGCCTGATCATCCACCGACTCCTCCACCAACACGTGAGCCCGGGCGTTCGGCGCCCGGGCTCACGTCCGTTCCGGGGCGATCCGTGCCGGGAGCGCCCGCCGGAGGATTCACCGCTTCAGGTCGACCCGTGCGCACACGCGCTTGCCGACCGGGACGCGCTCCACCGTGACCTGGGACGCCACCGCGTGCACGATCTCCAGACCGTGCCGGCCGACGCGCTCGGGGTTCTTCGGGTAGCGGCGGGGCAGGGTCGCGCTGCTGTCGTAGACCGCGACGGCGACCGACGCGTCCGTGCCCTCCAGCTCGAGGATGTACGGGCCGCTGCTGTGCCGGTCGGCGTTGGTGACCAGTTCGCTCACGACGAGAAGCAGCTCACCGTCGGTGCGGCCGTCTATGCCCGCGCACCACTCGTGCCTGAGTTGCTCCAGGAACTGGGCGGCGAAGGCGCGGGCCTCGGCGATGCATCCGGGTTCGCCGGTGTAGTGCGCCGCGCGTCTCAGCGGCTCCACGGGTACGTCGAAACCAGTCGGTATCACTGCCCCGCCCAGGTGCTCGGTCATGCGCGTCTCTCTCGGAAGGCCCGGTCCGGCCGGTCGCTGTTGCACCTGTCCTCGTACCCGGAGCCGGGCCCGGCAGTCCCCCGGTGCGTTCGCCCACCGCGCACAGCCTGTCATGCCCGCCGGTCACGCGGCCGGCCGGGTCCCGGCGGGTGGTTCGGAGGGCGCGGTCCGGGCCGGTTCGGAGCCGGGCGCGGAGGGCGCGGACGAGGGGGACTCGACGGGGCCCCGGAGGACGGCGTCCCGGCCGGCGGCGCCTCGGACGAGGGACCCGAGGACGGTGCCTCGCTCGGGGGCGACTCGGACGACGGCGCCTGCGAGGGGCCTGCGACGACGGCGGCCGGGAACCCGGGCCGGACGGGGTCGCCGGGGAGGAGGAAGGCGACTGCGGCGACCGGCCGAGGCTCGGTGTCGGCGGGCAGGGCCGCCCCGAGGTGCCGGTCGTCCCGGGTGACACGCAGCCGGCGGGCGGGACCCAGGGACGGGTGTCCTCGGGGCCTCGGTGTGCTCGTCCTGGCGGCCGGTGTCGTCGCCGGCCTCGCGGCGGAACCAGTCACGGCCCCGGGGGTCGTAGATCACGAAGGCCTGGACCGCCGACCGGGCGGGTGTCACCACGACGACCTCCGACGGGCGGTAGGAGGCCCAGCGGTCACCGGTCAGCCGAACGGTGCCGGGCTGCGCGACCGGTGGGGTGAGGGGGTTGCCGCAGGCGCAGCGGGCTCGGGGCACGCCGTGTCCGTCGACCAAGACGGCGGTGCCGGCCTGGAGGACCGCCTGGAAGCCGGTGGCCCGGCCGTCGCGGTAGCCGTGGTTGGTGACGCGGGTGTCGGCGCGCAGTGTGACCGGGGTGAGCGACCGCAGGAACGCGGGGACGTCGGACGGCCGGACGCCTGCCGCGGCGGCGTAGGCGCGGTTCCTCGCCGGGTCGGCCCGCAGCGCGGTGATCTGCTTCTCGACGTCGCAGCTCGGCCTGTTCCTGACCCCGCTGTAGAGCCCGGGGGCGCCTCCGTCCACCCCGCGGACCACGCCCGCGGGAGCGGAGGGCGCCGTCGGGTGGACGCGGAGGGTGACCCGGGTGGAGAGGTCGGCGCGCCCGCCTCGCGCACCGTCGACTCCGTGAACGGGTCGGGACCGGTCTGGCTCGCGGGCTGCAGGAAGACCTCACCGCCCTTGACGGAGGGGCCGGTGCCGGGCCGGGTGAGGACCACCGCCAGCACGGCCACGGCGATCACCGCCGCGGTGAGCGCTGCCACGCGCGGCACGGACTTCCACCACGGACGGTGCGGCCCCTCTCCCCCGCCCCACGGGCCGGAGCCGTCGCCCGGCGGTGGGGGAACGGGTGGTCCCGTGGGTGGCTGGGAGGGGCCCGACAGCGGGCCGGCGGGCGGCCCGGTCGGACGGCCGGAGGACGGAGGTTCGACGCTCACGAGCACTTCTTCCCGTCGCGGTCGCGGCTCATATCCAGATTGTGTGCCCGGGTCCCCCGGCGCTCGCAAGCCGACGCCGGACGGCTCACCCGGCGGGCGGGGCACCCCGGCCCTGCCTAGCCTGGCAAGGGTGACCCCTGTGACCGTCGACGCACGGCCCGCCGCCCGCCACGGCTGGGGGCGGGCCCTGGTGACGGTGCTGTCGGGGCTCGCCATGATGTTCGTCCTCGCGGCACTCGGGCTGTGGGCGGCCGGCGCCGCGGGGCTGCCCGACGGCGCGTTCGCCCGGGTCGTGGTCGCGACCGTGGTGACGGCGGTCGGCGGCACGCTCGAACTCACCGGTGACGCGGGTCCGCTGGCGCGGACCAGGGCCGGTCTCACCGTGATGCCGCTCTCCGTGACCCTGGCCGGGGCCCTGGTGATCGGCGCGGGCTTCCTGCGGCCGCTGCGGCACCGGGCGGTCGCCTCGGTCCGGGAGCTGGCCGGCTGGGCCGCCCGGCTGGCGCTGCTCTGGCTGCTCGCGCTGATCGGCCTCGGTCTCACCGCCCGTCAGTCCTTCGCCGTGGACATGGGCAACGGCACCCTCAGCGATCTCACCGACCTGTTCGGCGGTGCGCCGACGGTCGGGTTCACCACCGACGTGCCGCTGACCGTACTGTTCGGGCTGCTGTGGCTGGCCGGAGTGCTGCTGCTCGCCCTGCTGGTGGCACCCGGCGCGCCGCTGCCCGGGCGACTGCTGCGGCTGCGCGAGCCGGTGCGCCCGGCCGCGCACGCCATGGTCCTGCTGCTGCTCAGCTGCGTCGCCGTCGCCCTTGTCGTGGCGCTGGTGTCGGCGGCGACGCGCGGGCACCCCGCCGAGACCTTCGCGGTGATCCTGCTCGGTCTGCCCAACCTGGCCTGGCTCGCCCTCACCCTCGGCCAGGGCGCCACCTGGAACGGCCGCGTGGACGGCCCGTTCGGACTGCCGATGCCCGAGGTGCTGGACCACGTCCTGCGCACGCCGGACGTCGCGACGCTGAACCTGCGCACGCTCACCGAGCAGGACGGCGCGATGTGGTGGCTGCTGGTCGCCCAGGTGGTGCTGACGTCGGCGGCGGCCTTCCTGATGGCGGCTGGGAGCCCGGCCGGGGTCCGGGCCTGGCAGCACGCGGTGCGGCTGGCCGTCGCCCTGGCACTGACGGTCCTGATGGTCTGCCTGCTCTGCCGGATCTCGGCGCACTACGGCCTGTCGCTGCTCGGCATCGGCGATCTGGGCGGCGGGCTGTCCGGGGAGCTGTTCCTCAGGCCCCGGCTGTGGCAGGCGGTGAGCCTGGGCGCGCTGTGGGGGCTGGTCACCGGCTTCCTGGGCGCCGTGCTCGCCCGGCCGGTGCACCGGCGCGGCCGGGTCGACGTCCCCTAGGGGGCGTCTCCCCGATGCCGTGGATCAGGCCGCGGCGTCCGGTGCGGCGCCTCGGCGTGCGGTCGAGTCGCCCTCGTACCGGGCGTACGTGGGCGATTCGACCGTGCGGTGAGGTGCCGTGCCGGGCGTCGCGGACCCGCGAAGACCGGGGAGACGCCCCCTAGGGCCCGTCCCGACCGGCCCTAGGCCCCGGCGCCGCGGAAGACCGGTCCGGCCCACTCGGGCGGCTGCGGCGGTGGGGCCCGGCCGGTGCCGGGTGGTCCGGTGCCGTGGCGGTGGGGGTGGCGCGCAGCGCGGCGACGAAGTCGAGACAGGTGTCGTAGCGGGCGTCCGGGCTCTTGGCGAGGGCCCGGGCGAAGACCTCGTCGACGCGCGGGGAAGTCCGGGTCGGACGGCGCGGGGCGGGGTCGGCTCGGCGTACTGGTGGGCCCACAGCAGGGCCATGTCGTCCTCGCGCTGGAAGGGCGGGCGTCCGGTGAGGGTCTCCTGGACGACGCAGGCGAGGCCGTAGACGTCGCAGCGGCCGTCGACGGGCCGGCCCGAGATCTGTTCCGGGGCCACGTAGTCGAGGGTGCCGACGAACTGGCCGACGCTGGTGAACCCGGTCAGGGACAGCGACTTCTTGGTGAGCCCGAAGTCGGTGAGGTAGACGTGCTCGGGGTGGTCGCTGTCGGTGCCGCGGGCGATCAGGACGTTGCCGGGTTTCACGTCCCGGTGGACCAGGCCGTGTTCGTGGGCGGCGTCCAGCGCGGAGGCCACCTGGGCGGCGATGCGCACGGCGTCGGTGAAGGGCAGCGGTCCACGCTCGTCCAGCAGACGGCGCAGGTCGCTGCCGGGGACGTAGCGCATGGCGATGTAGAGCACGCCGTCCGTCTCACCGGCTTCGAAGACGGGCACGATGTGCGGGTGGTCGATGGCGGCGGCCACCCGGGACTCGTGGGTGAAACGCTTGCGGAAGGTGTCGTTGCGGGCGAGTTCCGGGGCGAGCAGCTTGAGCGCGACGGTGCGGTCCAGGCGCAGGTCCCGGGCGCGGTAGACGACGGCCATGCCGCCGCGGCCGATGACGCTCTCCAGCAGGTAGCCCGCCACCCGGCGCCCGACGAGTTCCGGGGGCCGCCCCGAGGACAGGCCCGCCCGGCCGGCCATCAGGTCTCACCCCCGGGGGCCGCGTACCGGGTGGGGGCGTGATCGGCCGGGCCGGCGGAGGCCGGGCGCTCGGTGGTGTAGGTGTGCAGCCGGCGTCCGTCGCCGTACATCCAGCGGCCCTCGTCGGGGTCGTACACCCACATCGACTCGCCGTCGACCACGATCCCGATGCGCAGCTCGCGGGTGCGGTCCTCGAAGGCCCGGCCGTCCAGACGTCCGTCCGCGAGTTCGCGGACGGCCGCCCGGTAGCCGGCCAGGGCCCGTTCGGCGCGGGCGAGCAGGGCGAGCGGGTCCGCGGTGGCGGCGGGCGCGTCCCCGGCGGCGGGCGGGTCCCGGGGCACGGCGACCAGGTGGCGGCCGTCGACCCAGGCGGTCCAGCCGTTGGCGCACCGGATGTGTGCCCAGTCGCCGAGCCGTTCGACGAGTTCGACGGGCAGCAGCCGGTCGAGGGACACCGCGGGGCGGGCCGGGTCCGGTGCCTCCCAGGCGGGCATGCCGTCGGGCGGCACGACGTGGGTCGGCCGGAACACGGAGGCGCGCAGTCGGCTCATCGGGCCGCCCGTCTCCGCGTCACGGCGGGTTCGTGCCGGCGCAGCAGCGGGACGACCAGCAGGCCGTAGAGGGCGGAGAGCACCAGCAGCATGCCCAGATCCAGCAGCCAGATCCCGGACGAGTGCCGGAACAGCGGGTCGGCGGTGACGGTGCCCGGCACGATCCGGGCCAGCCCGATCGTGCCCGCCATGGCGCCGAGCGCCCAGCGGGCGGGCACCAGCCAGGAAAGCTGCTCCAGGCCGGGCACGCCGTGCAGCGGGAGCAGCGCGCCGCAGAAGACGACCTGGACGATGGCGAGCAGCACCAGCAGCGGCATCGTCACCTCCTCCTTGCGCACCAGCGCGGAGACCAGCAGACCGAGCATCATCGCGGTGAAGGCGAGCAGCGCGACGGCGAGGGTGAGCTCGGCGAGCGGTGGCAGCAGGACGCCCCGGCCGCCGGGGGCGTTCAGGTCGACGCCGAGCAGGGCGACCTGGGTGAGCACGACGGCCTGGACGACCGTGACCGTGCCGAGCACCACCACCTTGGACATCAGATAGGCCGATCTGGACAGCCCGACGGCGCGTTCGCGCTGGTAGACCGCGCGCTCCTTGACGAGTTCGCGCACCGCGTTGGCGGCCCCGGTGAGCACCGCGCCGACGCACAGGATGAGCAGCGCGTTCATCGCGGTGTCCCGGGTGAGCCGGCTGCCCGCCAGGGCCCGGGCCATGGCGCCCATGACGAACGGCAGCGCGATCATGACGACGAGGAAGGTGCGGTCGGCGGCGAGGACGGCGGTGTAGCGGCGCACGAGCGTGCGGAGCTGGCCGCTCCAGCCGCGCGGGGGCGGCGGCGGCACGGGTACGGCAGGGGCGGCGGACGGCAGGCGGGGCTGGGTGCCGGCGTCGGTGACGTAGTACCGGTGGAACGGGGAGTCGCGGTACTCCTCCGCCCAGTCGCGGTCCTGGTCGCGGTCGAAGGCCTCGAAGGCCTCCGGCCACTGCTCGAAGCCGAAGAAGGCGAGGGCGTCCTCGGGCCGGCCGTAGTAGGCGATCCGGCCACCGGGAGCGAGCACCAGCAGCCGGTCGCAGACGTCGAGGCTGAGCACGCTGTGCGTGACGACGATGACGGTGCGGCCGTCGTCGGCGAGGCCGCGCAGCATGTGCATCACCGACCGGTCCATGCCCGGGTCGAGTCCGGAGGTCGGCTCGTCGAGGAAGAGCAGCGACGGTTTGGTCAGCAGCTCGAGTGCCACACTCACCCGCTTGCGCTGACCGCCGGAGAGGCTGTGCACGGGCTGGTCGGCCCGTGCCTCCAGGCCCAGTTCCCGGATCACCTCGTCCACCCGGGCCCGTCGTTCGGTCCGCGCGGTGTCGCCGGGGAAGCGCAGTTCGGCGGCGTAGGACAGGGCGGCGCGCACGGTGAGCTGGGGGTGCAGGATGTCGTCCTGCGGGACCAGTCCGATGCGCCGGCACAGTTCGGCGTAGTCGTGGTAGAGGTCGCGGCCGTCGTACAGGACGGTGCCGTGATCGGCGGGGCGCTGTCCGGTGAGGGCGCCGAGCAGCGTGGACTTGCCGGAGCCGCTCGGGCCGACTACCGCCAGCAGGCACTTCTCCCCCACCGGAAAGGAGACGTGGTCGAGGATGACCTTGCCGCCGTCGACGGTGACCGTGAGGTCCTGCACGTCGAGCGAGACCTCGCCGGTGTCGACGTACTCCTGCAGTTCGTCGTCGACCAGGCAGTAGGTGATGTGGCCGATGCCGACGAGGTCGCGGGGGCCGACCGGGGCCTGGGTGACGGGGGCGCCGTTGAGGTAGGTGCCGTTGTGGCTGCCGAGGTCGGCGATCTCGTAGCTGCCGTCGGCGTGGGCGCGCAGTTCGGCGTGGTGGCGGGAGACGGTCAGGTCGTCGACGACCAGGTCGTTGTCCTCGGCCCGGCCTATGCGGATGGTGCGCACGGGCAGCGGCCGGACGCTGCTCGGGGCGCGGTAGGTTCCGGTCAGCTCCGGGTGCGAGACGACCGCCGGCCCCTGCGCGGCGGGCTCGGCGGGCTCTGCGGGCTCGGGCGGTCCCACGGGGACGGCGCGTGGGCCGTCCGAGGGGTTGCCGAAGCGGATGACGCTGCCGGGGCGGACGTCCCACTCGTCGATGCGCCGACCGTCCGCGTAGGTGCCGTTGGTGCTCTGCGCGTCCCGCAGCGTCCAGCGGTCGTGGTCGCAGCGGAGCACCGCGTGGTGCCACGAGACCCGGTCGTCGTCGAACACGATGTCGCTCAGCGGATCGCGCCCGACGTGGTAGTCGTGGCCCGGGTTCATCACCGTGGAGCCCGCGTCGGTCTCGAGCACGAGTTCGGGTGCCGCCGGGGCGATTGGCCGCTCCGCCATGCCCAGAATTGTACCGATTCGACCATTCGTGCGCCCGGGCGGCCCGGCAGCCGGGCGACGAGCGCGGTGGCACGTGTCAGGCCACGGGCACGACGAGCGCCGGGAGGGTGCGCTGCATGCGCAGCGCGTCCACCGACTCGGCGAGCAGTTCGTACTCGGTGGTGTCGTCGCTGGCGGCGATCCGCACCAGCCGTCCGCCCGCCAGTTCGTCCGCGATCAGCGCCTGCCGGGCGTCGTCGGCGCACCAGGCGCGCAGCAGGGCGGGGACGTCGGCCACCGTGTCGGCGACCGGGACCAGCGCGGCCGCCGGGAAGGCGGGATCCCGGGGGCTCGGATCCAGCCGCTCGGCGATCCAGGACGCCCGGTCGCGCAGCCACCACAGGGCCAGCGCCAGCGTGGGCGCGCGATAGGTGCCTAAAGGAACGCCGATGCGCTGCCCGCCGCACGTGCCGTACGCGGTGACATGGCACAGGAATTCGTCGTGCACGATCACTCCCCCGTCGCCTCGCTGGTGTGCCGGCCGGCCCTCGCCCTCGGTGCGGCTCCTGTGCGGTGAAGTGCCCCTGCTATTCGAGTATCGCCACTCCCGAAACACTGTCACCATGACTTTCCGGCCAGTCTCCTGGCATATTCACCGCACTCTCTGGCCGAAATACCCCGGTTATGCGCGGGCGCGTCATTACCCGGGAGGTAATCGACCGTCCGCATGGCGCTCGGGCATGGTGGTCACACCGGATCGGCGAATCCCGTATCCGGTTCCCGACCAGCGGTTACGACCTCGATGGAGGCTGATTCACCATGTCCGTGAACTACGAGAGCGCCGTCGCCCGTTACTTCGAGGCCTGGAACGCCGTGGAGCCGAAGGCGCTGCGCAAGGCGGTCGCCGCGGCCTGGACGGAGGACGGCGGATACACCGATCCGATGGCCGAGGTGCGCGGCCACGAGGGCGTCGCGGCTGTGATCGCCGCGGTCCACGAGCAGTTCCCCGGCTTCGTGTTCCGCCCCCACGGCGCGGTGGACGGGCACCACGACACCGCCCGCTTCGGCTGGGAGCTGGTGAACGAGAAGGACGGTTCGGCCCCGGTGGCCGGGTTCGACGTGGTCACCCTGGACGGCGAGGGCCGCATCCGGCAGGTGCTGGGTTTCCTGGACCGGGTTCCGCCGGCGGCCTGAGGCCGAGGCCGGCGACAGCAAACGGAATTCCGGATTCGGAATTCGGGGAATGCGCCGCGGCGCCGCGCGGAAATCGCGGACCGCGGCGCGGCGAAAGGCGGCCGGACACGCATGGCCCGGCCGCCGCTCCCGCTGTTCTCAGCCCTTCACGACGGCGTCGATACGCGCCAGTTCCTCGTCGTCGAAGTCGAGGTTGCGCACCGCTCCGACGCTGTCCTCGAGCTGCCGCGGGCTGCTCGCGCCGACCAGCGCGGAGGTGACCCGGCCGCCGCGAAGCACCCAGGCCAGGGCCATCTGGGCCAGGGTCTGCCCGCGGGACTCCGCGATGCCGTCGAGGGCGCGCAGCCGGCCGACCAGGTCCTCGGTGACGGCGTCCGAGTTCAGGAACGGGCTGTCGCTCGCGGCCCGGGAGCCCTCCGGGATGCCGTCGAGGTAGCGCCCGGTGAGCAGGCCCTGCTCCAGCGGGGAGTAGACGACGGAGCCGGCCCGCAGTTCGTCCAGGACGTCCAGCACGCCCTCGTCCTCGGGTCGCCGGTCGAGCATCGAGTAGCGCGGCTGGTGGACCAGGAGCGGGGTGCCGAGGTCGGCGAGGATCCGGGCGGCCTCGCGGGTCTGCTCGGCGGAGTAGTTGGAGACGCCGACGTACAGCGCCTTGCCCTGCCGCACCGCCGTGTGCAGGGCGCCCATCGTCTCCTCCAGCGGAGTGTCCGGGTCGAAGCGGTGCGAGTAGAAGATGTCGACGTGGTCCAGGCCCATGCGCTTCAGGCTCTGGTCGAGCGAGGACAGCAGGTACTTGCGCGAACCCCATTCGCCGTACGGGCCGGGCCACATCAGGTAGCCGGCCTTGGTGGAGATCACCAGTTCGTCGCGGTAGGGCGTGAAGTCGGCCTTCAGCGCCTCACCGAGCGCGGACTCCGCCGCACCGGGCGGCGGGCCGTAGTTGTTGGCCAGGTCGAAGTGGGTGACGCCGAGGTCGAAGGCGCGGCGCAGGATGGCGCGCTGGGTCTCCACGGGCCGGTCGGGCCCGAAGTTGTGCCACAGGCCGAGCGACAGCGCGGGAAGCTTCAGGCCGCTGCGTCCGGTGCGCCGGTAGGGCATGTCCGCGTAGCGGTCGGGGTGTGCGGTGTACAACGCGACTCCAGAGGGGTTGGCACAAGATCTACCAGTTCCACTCTTCACCGAACGCCGGGCAGCGGTCCAACAGAAGAATCCGATGGAATTCAGCGGATAGGCTTCTCAATCATGGAACTGCGCCATCTCCAGCACTTCGTCGCGGTCGCCGAGGACCAGCACTTCACCCGGGCCGCCGAGCGCCTCCTGGTGTCCCAGTCCGGCCTGTCGGCCTCCATCCGGTCGCTGGAGCGGGAGCTGCGGGCGCCGTTGTTCGTCCGGACGACCCGCCGGGTCACGCTCACCGAGGCTGGGCGTGCGCTGCTGGTGGAGGCCGAGCGGATCCTCGCACAGGTGCGCTCGGCGCACGAGGCGGTGGCCGCCGTGCAGGGCGTGCTGCGCGGCACGCTGGCGCTGGGCACCGAGCAGTGCATCGCCGGAGTGCACGTGGCGGGGCTGCTGGCGGCCTTCCGGCGCCGGCACCCGGACGTGGAGATCCGGCTGCGGCAGGCGGGTTCGGGGGCCCTGGCCGAGGAGGTGGCCGCCGGGCGGCTGGACCTGGCCTTCGCCTACCGCACCCAGGCGGACACCGATCAGCTCCGCTCGGTGTCGCTGACCAGCGAGCCCATGACGGTGCTGTGCCATCCGAGCCACCGGCTCGCCGGGGCCGGGGCGGTGCTCGCGCCGGACGACCTGGCCGGCGAGGTGTTCGTGGACTTCCACCCCGACTGGGGTCCGCGCCGCACCACCGACGCCGCCTTCTCGGCCGCCGGTGTCCGGCGCACGGTGGCGCTGGAGGTCAACGACGTGCACAGCCTGCTGGACCTGATCGACGAGAACCTCGGCATCGCCGTCGTACCGAGCCACTTCCGGCACAAGCGCCCCTCGCTGACGGCGCTGCCGGTGAAGGGGACGGCCGAGGCGGAGTACGAGACCGTCGCCCTGCTGCCCCGGAGCGTGCCACCAGTCCCGCGGCCCGCGCCCTGGTCACACTGCTGGAGACGGACGACGGGGCTCCCTGACGGCATCGGCCGGGCTGGACGGGTGGCGGGTCCGGCGCCGGCCCGGCCGGCCGGGCGGCAGCGGACGCGCGAGCGGGTCCGATGCGCGATGGTGGACGTCATGCATGCCAAGGACATCCTCATCGACGGCTACGGCCGCATCCAGGAAGAAGTCCACGCCGCCCTCAAGGGCCTGGGACCCGAAGAGCTGCACTTCCGCCCGTCGCCCGGCGCCAACTCCGCCGCCTGGCTCGTCTGGCACCTCACCCGGGTGCAGGACGACCACGTCGCCGACGCCTTCGGCCTCGAACAGGTCTGGCTCTCCCAGGGCTGGGAGGAGCGCCTCGACCTCGGTCTGCCCCGCCACGACACCGGTTACGGGCACGGTCCCGAGAAGGTCGCGAAGGTGCGGGTCGAGTCGGCCGACGTGCTCACCGGGTACTACGACGCCGTCCACGAGCAGACCCTGGGCGCCCTGCGCGGCCTGGCCGCCAAGGACCTGGAGCGGATCGTGGACGAGCGCTGGGACCCGCCGGTCACGCTCGGCGCCCGCCTGGTCAGCGTCCTGTCCGACGATCTCCAGCACGTCGGACAGGCCGCCTACCTGCGGGGGCTCGCTCAGAGCGCGGCCGCGTAACCCGGCAGGACCACGTCCTCGATGAGCGCCCTGCGCTCGTCGAACGGGATGAACGCGCTCTTGACCGCGTTCACGGTGACCGTGCGCAGGTCCTCCACCGTCCAGCCGGCCTCCTCGACCAGCAGGGACATCTCCCGGGTCATCGTCGTGCCCGACACCAGACGGTTGTCGGTGTTGAGGGTGACCCGGAAGCCGAGGTCCTTCAGCGCGGTGATGGGGTGCTCGGCGATCGAGGCGGCGCAGCCGGTCTGGAGGTTGGAGGTGGGGCACATCTCCAGCGGGATCCGGCGGTCGCGCACCCAGCCGGCCAGCCGGCCGAGCTTGCCGTCCACGATGTCCTCGGTGATGCGCACACCATGGCCGAGGCGCTGGGCGCCGCACACCTGGAGGGCCTGGTGGATGCTGGGCAGGCCGTGCGCCTCGCCCGCGTGGATGGTGAACGGCACGCTCTCGCGGCGCAGGTGCTCGAAGGCGGCGAGGTGGTCGGCGGGCGGGAACCCGTCCTCGGCACCGGCGATGTCGAAGCCCACGACACCGGCGTCCCGGTAGGCGACGGCCAGGTCGGCGGCCTCGCGGACGCGGTCGAACATCCGCATGCCGCAGAGCAGGGTGCCGACGCGCACCGGGGTGCCGGCGGCGGCCGCCTTGGACATGCCGGCCGCGAGGCCCTCCTGGACCGTCTCCACGACCTCGCTCATCGACAGGCCGCCCCTGGTGTTCAGCTCGGGGCGTAGCGCACCTCGGCGTAGACGACGCCGTCGGCGGCGAGGTCGAGGACGTACTCCTCGGCGACCCGCAGCAGGCCCTCGCGGTTCTGCATGACGGCGAGGGTGTGCTCGAAGGTGGCTATGTAGCGGACCAGGTCGCCGGAGTTGGCGGCCTCGAAGTACCAGGCGGCCAGCTCGTCGGGGTCGGTGGTGGGCAGGGTGTGGCCGACCGCGGCGGCGAGGTCCACGACGGTGGCGGGGCGCAGGCCGCCGTCGAGATGGTCGTGCAGGACGGCCTTGGGCAGGCGGCGGAGGACGTCGGTGTCTACGCGCGTAGCGGTCATGGCGTTTCTTTCCCTCGGGCAGGTGGTTCGGGGTGGCGGGAGGAGAGGTCAGCCGGCGGGCTGGAGCAGGTCCCAGCGATTGCCGTACAGGTCCTGGAAGACGGCGACCGTGCCGTACGGCTCGTGCCGCGGCTCCTCCAGGAAGGTCACGCCGGCGGCGGTCATCCGGGCGTGGTCACGGGCGAAGTCGTCGGTGTGCAGGAAGAACCCGACCCGGCCGCCGGTCTGGTCCCCCAGCCGGGTGCGCTGCTCCGCGCTCCTGGCCCGGGCCAGCAGCAGGCCGGTGCCGTGCCCGGCCGCGCCCCCGCCCCGCGCGTCCGGTTCCACGACGACCCAGCGGGAGCCGTCAGGCCGGGGCTCGTCCTCGACCAGCCGGAACCCGAGGGCGTCGGTGTAGAAGCGGATGGCCTCGTCGTAGTCGTCCACGACGAGGGTGACCAGGGCAACGCGTCGCATCGGGACCTTCCGGTGGGGGTGGACTGGCGGGTGAGGTTATACGTAAAACCCCGCGAGCGCCAGTCGCCGTCGCGGAGGCTGGCGGGGGTGGACGCGGTCCGGCGGTCCGGCTACGGGCTCTGATCGCCCTGGGCGATCTCGACCCGGTGGTGGACGTCGGCCAGACCCGCGGCCGCGGCCACGCAGGAGACGGTGGCGCAGACGAGGAGCAGGGCGGCGACCGGGCGGCCGGCCCGGCGCGGAGCGCGGGCGCCGGCCAGCAGGGCGCGGACCCGCTGCGGTACGGGGCCGGTGGTAGCGGCGGCCGCGAAGGCGGGCCGCCCGGAGTGCTCGGCCTGGGACGCGAGAGCGGCGCGGGCGATGGCACGGGCGGTCAGCCGGCGGTCCCCGACCCGGGCGGCGGCGGCCTCGTCGGCCGCGCGCTCGGCGGCCAGCCGGATGCTCTCGCGGACCGGGCGGAGGGCGGGGTGGCAGTGCGCCGCGAGTTCGGCGGCGGCGAGGAAGTAGTGGTGGCCGCCGTCGTTGTGCGCCCGCTCGTGCGCGAACAGCGCCTCGCGCTCGGGGCCGTCGAGGCAGCGCAGCATGGCGGTGGTGACGACGATCCGGTGCGGGCGGCCGGGCAGGGCGTAGGCGTCCGGGCGGACGGAGTCCACCACGCACAGGTCGCCCGCGGCGGGCCCGCGCCCGGCCTCGGTGCGGGCGGTCCGGAAGGCTCGGGTCTGGCGCAGGACGGAACGGACCAGCGTCCAGGCGCACGCCGCGAGGGCTCCGACGGAGACCGCGGCGGCGGGCAGGACCACGAGGTCGGAGGCGGTGCGCAAGGGGTGGATGAGCTCCCGAGCGCGGCGAACAGCGGCAGCTTGAGCAGACCCGTCAGCAGGAAGACGCCGAGCGCGCCCAGCGAGCAGCCGGCCAGCACGACCGCGCACGCGGTGACCGCCCACAATGCGGCGGCCGGGGCGAGCCGGTCGAGCGCCCGGCGGGCCATGGCCGGCAGGGCGAACGGCAGCAGCAGCGGCAGCAGGAGCAGGGCCGTCATTGGTCGCCGGGTTCGAGCAGGTCCCGCAGGATGCGTTCGTCGCCGGGGCTGAGCTGGGCGACGAAGCGGGCGAGGACGGTCTCGCGGTCGCCGTCCCGGTCGAGTTCGGTGTGCATCCGGCGGGCGGTGAGGCCCTGGGCGTCCTGGACCGGGAAGTAGGCGTAGCCGCGCCCCTGGCGCCGCCGGTCGACGATGCCCTTGTCATGCAGCCGGGTCAGGATCGTCGTGACCGTCGTACGGGCGAGACCGCCGCCGAGGCCGAGCTGGACCTGTCCGGGCGTCTGGGGCGAGCCGGCCGCCCAGAGGGCGGCCATCACGCTCGCTTCGAGCTCGCCGGCGGGCCTGCGCGCGTCCCTGGCCTCGGTCATCGGATCGTTCCTCACCCCGTCCTCGTCGGCGGTCCACCGGACCGGCTACGCCAGTGTAGTCGGCCGGGCGCCGTCCCCGCCGGTGCGGGTGTCCCGGCCGCCGTCGGAAACCACCCCGGTCGTGGCCGCCTCGCCCGCGTGCCGGGTCCCGCGGTCAGCCGGCCTGGGAGCGGGCCGCGTCGAGCCGGGCGACCTCCTCACCGGTGAGGCGCAGCGCGCCGGCGGCGACGTTCTGGACGAGATGGGCGGGATCGCCGGTGCCGGGGATGGCGAGGACGTGCGGGCCCTGGTGCAGGGTCCAGGCGATGCGGATCTGGGCGGGGCTCACGCCGTGCGTCCGGGCGACGGAGAGGACGGCCTCGTCGTGGGCGGTGGTCGCGCCGCGCTCCCCGGCCGCGCCGGCGACGGCGTAGAAGGGGACGAAGGCGATGCCGTGCTCGCCGCACAGGCGCAGCACCTCGTCACCGACGGGGTCGGGCCGGTCCACCGCGTACCGGTTCTGCACGCACACCACCGGCGCGATCTCCAGGGCCTCGGCGAGGTGCCGCGGTTCGACGCCGGAGACGCCGAGGTGCCGGATCAGCCCGGCCTCCCGCAGTTCGGCGAGGGCGCCGAAGTGCTCGGCTATCGAGTCCTGGCTCTGGCGGCGGTAGTTGACGACGTCGAGGTGGTCCCGGCCGAGCTGGCGCAGGTTCTCCTCCACGTGCCCGCGCAGTTCGTCTGGGCGGGCCGCGGTGCTCCACTCGCCCTGCTCGTCGCGGTGCGGGCCGACCTTGGTGACGACGACCAGGCCGTCGGGATAGGGGGACAGCGCCGTGTTGATCAGTTCGTTCGCGGAGCGCAGGGCCGAGAAGTAGAAGGCCGCCGTGTCGATGTGGTTCACACCGAGTTCGACGGCCTCGCGCAGCACGGTGAGGGAGCGTTCCCGCTCGCTCGGGGTGCCGATGTGGAAGGCGGCGCTGCCCGTCAGCCGCATGGCGCCGAGGCCGAGGCGGTGCACGGGCAGGTCGCCGAGGCGGTAGGTGCCGGAGGCTTCCGCGGTGATCGTTTCGATGGTCATCGGCGGAGTCTCGCACGCGGCACGCGGGCGGGGCACCGGGATCGGGAGACGCGCGCGGTCCCCCGCTCACGAGGTGAGGAGAGGGACCCGGCGGCGCGTACCCGTCCGGCCGGACCGCGCGGTGACGACCGCGCTGTCCGCCGGGGCCGTCAGTCCTCCTCCTGGCCCGGCACCACGACCAGGAAGGCGTCCGACCTCAGATCCATCACCACGGTGGCGGCCTCGCCCTGGGCGCGGCGCGCGGCCGCGTACTCCTCCGCGGGCCACGATCCACGCGGGGCTCCCGCAGGGAATCGTTCCAGCACCTTTGCGCTCATGGCGGCTCACACCTCCAGCGTCGGGACCGGCCCGGACCGTTCACGGCCCGTACTCACCGCCTGCCCGGGACGGCCGCCGTCATGTCCCGCATCCGTACGGCACGCGTGCGTCGAAGAACCGGACAGGGGAACTCGGCAGGACCCCGGTCGACGGCACGAAGGGCGGAGACGGATGGACGGCGACGACGTGAAGGGCGGTACCCGCTGCCTGGTGACCGGCGGCACCGGATACATCGGCGGCCGCCTCGTCCCGGAGCTCCTCGCGGCCGGCCACCGGGTCCGCTGCCTCGCCCGTTCCCCCGGCAAGCTGCGCGACCATCCCTGGGCCGGTGACATCGAGATGGCGCGCGGGGACGTCACCGACGCGGACTCCGTCGCGGAGGCCATGCGGGACGTCGATGTGGCCTACTACCTGGTCCACGCCCTCGGCACCGGCGACGGCTTCGAGAAGACCGACCGCGAGGCGGCCCGGATCTTCGGCGAGCAGGCCCGGGCGGCCGGCGTGCGGCGCATCGTCTACCTGGGCGGGCTCACCCCGGAGGACGTACCCGAGCACGAGCTCTCCCCGCACCTGCGGTCCCGCTCCGAGGTCGGCCGCATCCTGATGGAATCCGGGGTGCCCACCGCCGTACTGCGCGCGGCCGTGATCATCGGCTCCGGTTCGGCCTCCTTCGAGATGCTGCGCTACCTCACCGAGCGGCTGCCCGTCATGGTCACCCCGAGCTGGGTGCACACCCGCATCCAGCCCATAGCGGTACGGGACGTGCTGCGCCTCCTGGTCGGCAGCGCGGGACTGCCGCCGGACGTGAACCGCACCTTCGACATCGGCGGGCCCGAGGTGCTCACGTACCGGGAGATGATGGTCCGCTACGCGGCGGTGGCGGGGCTGCCGCGCCGGGTCATCCTGCCCGTGCCGGTCCTCACCCCGAGGCTGTCCAGCCACTGGGTCGGCCTGGTCACACCGGTGCCGGCGTCCATCGCCCGGCCGCTCGCGGAGTCGCTGCGCCACGAGGTGGTCTGCCACGAGCGCGACATCGAGAAGTACGTGCCGTACCCGCCCGGGCGTCCGCTGCCCTTCGACGAGGCCGTACGACTGGCCCTGCAGCGGATCCGCGACGCCCAGGTGGTCACCCGCTGGACGTCCGCCGCGGTACCGGGGGCGCCGAGCGACCCGCTGCCCACGGACCCCGACTGGGCCGGCGGCAGCCTGTACACGGACGTCCGGGAGACCGCGGTGGACGCTCCGCCCGAGGCGCTGTGGCGGGTCGTCGAGGGGGTGGGCGGGGAGAACGGCTGGTACTCCTTCCCGCTCGCCTGGGCGCTGCGCGGCTGGCTGGACCGGATGGCGGGCGGGGTCGGACTGCGCCGCGGCCGCCGGGACGCGCAGCGGCTGCGGGTCGGGGACTCACTGGACTTCTGGCGGGTGGAGGAGATCGAGCCGGGGCGTCTGCTGCGGCTGCGGGCGGAGATGCGGCTGCCGGGGCTGGCCTGGCTGGAGATGTACGTGGAGCCCGACGGCGCCGGTCGCTGCCGGTACCGGCAGCGCGCGCTGTTCCATCCGCACGGGCTGCTCGGGCAGGCCTACTGGTGGGGCGTCTCACCGTTCCACGCCGTGGTGTTCGGCGGCATGGCCCGCAACATCGCCCGCGCCGCGGCCGGCACCACCCCGCTGCCCCGGCGGAGGGAACGGGCGGCCGCGCGCTGACGCCACGCATCCGCCGGGCGCCGTGGACCGGAAGGAACCACCGTCCAGCGCCCGCTCTCCCGACCGCCGCCCCGGAGCCGCACCATGAACGTCTCGGTCGTCCTGTTCACCGCCGACCTGCGCCTGCACGACCATCCGCCACTGCGGGCGGCGCTGGACGGCACCCGGCACGTGGTGCCGCTCTTCGTACGCGACCGGGGCGTGGACGAGGCCGGGTACGCGGCGCCGAACCGGCTGGCGTTCCTCGCCGACTGCCTGCGCGATCTGGACGCGGGTCTGCGCGAGCGGGGCGGCCGGCTGGTGCTCCGCTCCGGCGACCTGGTCGAAGAGGTGTGCAAGGTGGTCACCGAGGCCGACGCCGACGAGGTGCACATGGCGGCCGACGTCAGCGCCTACGCGCACCGCCGGGAGGAGCGGCTGCGCCGGGCCCTGGAGGCCGACGGGCGCCGGCTGCACGTCCACGACACCGTGACCACGGCGCTGACCCCGGGCGCGGTGACGCCCGCCTCCTCGGACCACTTCGCGGTGTTCACGCCCTACTTCCGGCAGTGGTCGCGGACGGAGCTGCGCGACGCGCTCGGCGCTCCGCGCGCGGTCAGGGTGCCGGAGGGCGTCGGGTCCGAGGAGCTTCCCTCGCGCGACGGGCTGACGGGCGTGTCCGAGGGGCTGGCCGGGGGCGGGGAGGTGCTCGGCCGCAAGCTGGTCACCGCCTGGCTGCGCCGCGGTGTGGCGCGCTACGAGGACCGGCACGACGACCTGGCCGGCGACGCCACCTCCCGGCTCTCCCCGCACCTGCACTTCGGCACGCTCTCCCCGGTGGAACTGGTGCACCGCGCCCGCAGGGCGGGCGGCCCGGGCGCCGAGGCGTTCGTGCGGCAGCTCGCCTGGCGCGACTTCCACCGGCAGGTGCTGGCGGCCCGGCCGGCCGCCTCCAGCACCGACTACCGCACGAAGCACGACCGCTGGCGCACCGAGCGGACGGCCCGGGAGGACATCGAGGCGTGGCGGGAGGGGCGTACCGGCTACCCGATCGTCGACGCCGCGATGCGCCAGCTCCGGTACGAGGGCTGGATGCACAACCGCGGCCGGCTGCTGGCCGCGAGCTTCCTGGCCAAGACGCTCTACGTCGACTGGCGGGTGGGCGCCCGGCACTTCCTCGATCTGCTGGTCGACGGGGACGTGGCCAACAACCAGCTCAACTGGCAGTGGATGGCCGGTACCGGCACGGACACCCGGCCCAACCGCGTCCTGAATCCGGTCACCCAGGGCAAGCGGTACGACCCCGAGGGCGCCTACGTCCACCGCTGGGTGCCCGAACTGAAGCCGCTGCAGGCCCCGTTGGTGCACGAGCCGTGGAAGCTGGCGGGACCGGACCGGGCCGCGCTGGACTACCCGGATCCGATCGTCGAGCTCTCCGAGGGCCTGACCCGGTTCAAGCGGGCCCGCGGCCGCGAGGACTGAGGCGTGCCCGCCACCCGGGTCCGCGCGTTCAGGGCCTACACATAGGGGAGAAACAAGGGCAGAATGCACAGAAGCGGCGCTTACCGCACGCCCCAGCCGGGCGCGGCCGGCCTGCGAGTCACGAAGGAGGCGGGACATGGCGAACGTCTCGCACAGGGGTGACATGGCGACCCACCCCGACATATCCGAGATGCGGACGCGCTACGCCCGCATGCTCGGCGGCCGCGACGTGGCGCTCGTGGACGGGCCGGTCTTCCTGCTCGGCCTGTACTGCGCGGCGTCCCCGTGGATCCTGCACTACACGGCGAGCCAGCCGGCGCTCGCGACCCACAACCTGATCATGGGCATCGCGATCGGGCTGCTGGCCCTGGGCTTCACCACCGCGCCGGCCCGGATGTACGGCCTGAGCTGGGCCATGTGCGCCATGGGTGTCTGGATGATCATCGCTCCGTGGATCGTGGGCAGCGGCCCGGACGCAGGCGTGATCGTGAACAACATCGTCATCGGCGCCCTCGCCCTGGTCCTCGGGCTGATGTGCGCCGGCACGGCGCAGAAGAGCGCCCCACGCACGTAGAGAGGCCGGCCACCGAGAGACCGGCCGTTGGGAGAAGGGCTCCTGAGAACGGACGCGAGGAAGGAGGACCAGGCGAAGACAGTGAAAGACACGAAGAATCCGAGGCCGGTCCGCCCGGGCGGACCGGCCTCCCGACGTGTTCCGCGCGGCCGCGGAACGGCCGGGGTTCAGCCGGCTTCGAGGACCGGTCGCCCCTGCGTCCGCTCGTCCGCGGTCTCCTTCGGCCCGAAGGGCCACGCCCGCTCCAGCCGTGCCCAGACCAGGAAGGCGACGCAGCCGAGGGCCAGCCAGGCCAGGGACCACTCGACGGGGTGGCGCCCCGGCGCGTTCTCGTCGGCGTATCCGTAGATCACGCACCAGCCGGTGAAGGCGAGGACGGCGGGCAGCGGGTAGAGCCACATCCAGTAGGGGTGGCGCAGCGTGTGCCGTCGTCCGCGCAGGACGACGAGGGCCACGATCTGGGCCAGCGCCTGGACGATCACCATGACCGTGGTGAGGAGCTGGATCAGTGTCGCGAGGTCGGTGTGCCGGCCGATCAGGAAGCCGATCGCGGTGATCACGCCCATGGTCACGAGCCCCAGCGCGGGGAACCGGTGCCTGGCGTGCAGCCGCTCGTAGGGCCGGAAGAACACCCGGTCGCGGGCGGCGTCGAAGGGCACGCGGGACCCGCCGAGCAGGCCGGTGAAGACCGAGGCGAAGGCGGTGACCAGGATCAGCACGGTGACGGTGTCGGCGGCCCCCCGGCCCCAGGTCCGCTCCAGCACGGCGGAGGCCACGGAGGTGGACGCGATGTCGTTCGGGTCGGTCATGCGGTGCCAGTCGATGACCCCGAGGGTGCCGATCTGCAGCAGCAGGTAGATCGCCATGATGCCGAGGATCGAGAAGACGATGGAGCGCGGCAGGGTCCGGCCGGGGTCCTTGATCTCGGCGCCCATGTAGGCGGTGGTGTTGTAGCCGAGGTAGTCGTAGATGCCGATGGTCAGGCCCGCGGCGAAGCCGGGCCAGAAGTGGTCCGAGGTGACGTCGAGGGCGTGCGCCGGGTAGGTGAAGGCCAGGTGCGGGCTGAAGGCGGTGGCCGCGGCGGCGATCACCAGGAGTACCGAGGCGATCATCACGGTCCACAGCACGGCGGTGATGCGGGCGATGTGCTCGACGCCGCGCCAGAGCAGGAGCACGACCAGGGCGATGACACCGAGGCCGACGAGGTCGCCGGCGGTCCGGCCGAGGCCGGGGGCGAGGTAGCCGAGGTACTGGACGAAGCCCACCACCCCGGTGGACATGATCAGCGGGATGAAGAGCATCGCCGTCCACACGAACAGGAACGGCATCAGGCGGCCGGTGCGGTGCCGGAAGGCCTGACGGCGGTAGACGTAGCTGCCGCCCGAACCGGGCATGGCGGCGCCCAGCTCGGCCCAGACCAGCCCGTCGCACAGGGCCAGCACGGCGCCCGCGAGGAAGCCGACGACCGCCTGGGGGCCGCCGAACGCGCTCACCATCAGCGGGATGGTCACGAAGGGGCCGATGCCGCACATCTGGCTCATGTTGATGGCCGTGGCCTGGAAGGGGCCGACCCTGCGGACGAAGCCACCCGTGGGTGGCGGGCTACCGGACATGGGGACTCCTGACGCGTGGGGCGTGCGGACCGGGTGCGCGGCGGCGGTTCGCCCGGCCGGGCCGGCCGGCGGATGAAGTTGTACGGCCCCACGGCGCCGGACGGGCGACAGCCGAGCGGTTCGTGCCGCTCGTCGGGGCGGGCGGGGCCTACGGTCGTCGACGCGGCCCGCGCCGCGCCACAGCTCGAGCCAGGTTAGTAAAGTTTCCTGACTTCGCCGGGCTCCCGACGACACGAGGCTGGAGACCGCCGTGTTCGCTCGCCCCGCCCCCGGACGCCGGCCGGTCACGGCAGCCGTGCTCCTGAGCCTGCTCGCCGCGCTGTCCACCAGCGCCCGGGCCGCGACGGCGGACCGCGGCGCGGCGCCCCCGAGCGGCACGCCGCGGTGACCCGGGTGCCCGCCGCGGCCGGCTCCGCCACCCCGCTCGCCGGATACGCCGTCCAGTCGACGGCGAAGGTGGGCGACCCGGCGGCCGCCGTCTCCTCCCCCGGCTATCCGGCCGCGGGCTGGCATCCGGCGGGCCCCCGGTCGACGGTCCTGGCCGCCCTGCTCGCCGACGGCGTGTACGCCGATCCCTTCCACTCCACGAACCTGACGAAGATCCCGCGGAAGGACTTCGACGTCCCCTGGTGGTACCGGTCCGACTTCACCGTCGAGGACACCGGCCGGCGCACCCACCTGGACTTCAGCGGGGTCGTCTCGGCGGCCGACGTCTACGTCAACGGCCACGCGGTGGCCACCGCCGCGGACGTGACCGGCGCCTACACCCGGCACGAACTGGACATCACCTCGCTGGTGCGGTCCGGCACCAACACGGTCGCGTTCCGGATCCGGCCCAACAACCCGGACGCCGACCTCACCATGGGCTGGCTCGACTGGCTCCAGCCGCCGCCCGACCGGAACATGGGCATCGTCCGTGACGTCCTGGTGCGCCGGGGCGGCCCGGTGGCGCTGCGCGACGCGCACGTGGTGACCCGGCTGGCGGTGCCGTCCCTCGCCACGGCCGACCTGACCGTGAAGGCGCGGGCCCGCAACGACTCCGACGAGGCGGTCACCGCCGAGGTGACCGGCCGGGTCGCCGGAACGGCCTTCACCCGCGCCGTGCCGCTCGCCCCGCACGAGACGAAGACCGTCACCTTCTCCCCCGCCGACGCGCCCGGTCTGCACCTCGGCTCACCGCGCGTGTGGTGGCCCGCCGGCATGGGCGGGCAGCCCCTGTACGACCTGGACCTCACCGCCTCGGTGGCCGGCACCGCCTCGGACACCGCCCACGAGACGTTCGGCATCCGTGACGTCCAGGCCCCCTCGACGCCGACGGTGCCCGCCAGTACCGGATCAACGGCCGCAAGCTGCTGATCAAGGGCGGCGGCTGGTCGCCCGACGAGTTCCTGCGCTGGGACCGCACCTACGCGGCGGACCGGCTCGAGTACGCGCTCGACCTCGGCCTCAACACCCTCCGGCTGGAGGGCCACATCGAACCGGACGAGTTCTTCGACCTCGCCGACCGCTACGGCCTGCTCACGCTGCCCGGCTGGGAGTGCTGCGACAAGTGGGAGGGGAACGTCAACGAGGACGGCTCCGGCGAGAAGTGGACCGAGGCGGACCACCGGGTCGCCAAGGCGTCCATGGCCGCCGAGGCCGCCCGGCTGCGCGGCCACCCGAGCGTGATCTCGTTCCTGATCGGCAGCGACGCGGCCCCGACGCGACGATCGAGCGGAACTACCTGGACGCCCTGAGGGCCGCCGACTGGCCCGCCCCGGTGATCCCGGCCGCCTCCGAGAACTCCTCACCGCAGCTCGGCCGTTCGGGGATGAAGATGACCGGGCCGTACGACTGGGTGCCGCCGGGCTACTGGTACGCCAAGCGCGAGGGCGGGCCACCGGCTTCAACTCCGAGACCAGCGCCGGCCCCGACATCCCGACCCTCGACACCCTGCGCCGGATGATGACCCCGGCCGAACTCGACACCCTGTGGAAGGACCCGGGCGCCCGGCAGTACCACCGCTCCCCCTCGTCCGTCTTCGGCACGCTGAAGATCTACGACGCCGCGCTCACCGGCCGCTACGGCGCCCCGAAGGACCTGACCGACTACGTCCGCAAGGCGCAGCTCGCCCAGTACGAGAACGTCCGCGCCCAGTACGAGGCCTACGCGCGCAACGCCACGGACGCGGACAAGCCGGCCACCGGGGTGGTCTACTGGATGTTCAACAGCGGCTGGACGTCCCTGCACTGGCAGCTGACGGACCGTTACCTGGACCAGGGCGGCGCCTACTTCGGCGCGAAGAAGGCGAACGAGCCGCTGCACGTCCAGTACTCCTACGACGACCGCTCGGTCGTCGTCGTGAACGGCCGGCACGGCCCGGCCGCCCGGCTCACCGCCCGGGCGACCCTGTTCGATCCCGACGGCACGCAGCGGTACGACAGGTCGGTCGGCGACGTGTCCGTGGACGGCGACGGCGCGCACCGCACCGCCTTCACCCTGCCCGCGTCGGTGAGCGGCCTGCCCTCCACGTACCTGCTCCGGCTGACGCTGACCGACGAGGACGGCCGGGAGGTGAGCCGCAACGTCTACTGGCTCTCCACGGCGCAGGACACGCTCGACTGGGCGCACACCGACTGGTACCACACACCGACCAGCCGCTACGCCGACCTCAAGGGGCTCGCCTCGATGGCCCGGGTGCCGGTGGAGGCGACGGCGGCGACGAGATCGTCCGGGGGCACGTCCACGACCACGGTCACCCTGCGGCACACCGGCGGCGGCAGGACGCCGTCCCTGTTCACGGACGTGCATCTGGTCGACGACCGGGGCCGGCCGGTGCTGCCGGTGCGCTGGTCGGACAACGAGGCCGGTCTCTGGCCGGGTGAGTCGGTGACGCTGACCGCCACCTACCGGACCGCCGATCTGCACGGATCGGCCCCGCGGGTGCGGGTGTCCGGCTGGAACACCCCGGAGCGGACGCTGCCGGCCGGCTGACCCGGTCCGAAGACGGCCGCGGCACGGGGGTCAGGGGACCGGGATCGGCCGCGGTCCGAAGACGGCCCGGCACGGGGGTCAGGGACCGGGATCGGCCAGCAGGGGACCGAGCGGGCCCAGGTCGAGGTTGAGGTCGGACCGGCTCAGACCGTGCTGCGCGCACAGCTCGTCCATCCGCCGGTCCAGCAGCATCAGCGCCGTGCCGAGGCGCTCCTCCTGCTCGGCGCTCAGCGTGCCCTCGTCGAAGCGGCGCACGGCCTGACGCTCCATCAACTGGCGCAGCAGCTCGACCACGGTCAGGACCAGCGCGGCCAGGTCGCCCGCGACCGCCTCGGGGTCCAGGTCCAGGGAGTGGGCGCGCGGCGCGGTCACAGCGGCCCACTGTCCGGCCAGGGCGCCGGCACCCGGTCGCTGACCGACGCGAGGAGGGCGTGCAGGGAGATCCGGACCAGGGGCACGTCCGCGACCGCCAGGACCAGGTCGCCGCTGATCACGACTCCGGTGGCCAGCACGCGGTCCAGCAGGTCCACGAGGGGCACCCCGATCGGCGCGTACGGTTCGGACTCCTCCCAGGGCACGGGCGCCGGGGCGGATTCGCGGTTCGCCGGTACGGTCATGCGCGGCCCTCGTGCTCGGCGGCCGCCCCTCGCGGGTCCGCGGTGACGTCCCACTCCTGGTCGAGCCGTGCGAAGGAGTACGGGATCCAGGGCCCCGACGCGGTGATGTCGATCCCCGGACGGGTCCCGACCGCGGTGAGCCGTGCCAGCGCCCCGGCGAAGCCCGCGCGTTCCGCGTCGTCGACGAGATAGGCGGCGTTCAGCAGCTGCGGGGTGTTCCGGCCGGTCAGCTGCTCGCTCTGCGGCCGGTGCCGGGTCGCGGCGACGGCGTACCGCCGCAGCTCCCGGTCGACCTCGTGGGCCCCGGCCACGGCCCGCTCGTGTGCCTCCGACCGGGTGCGCCGCCGGGCGCTGACCCGGCTGAGGTAGTCCCGGCCGCCGGCCGGCGTCGGCCCGGCGGCTCCGGCGCCCGAGGCACCGGGAGCGGACACCTCGGCGGCGTGCACCTTGACCGCCCACTCCGTGCGGCCGCCCAGCCGGTCCAGCAGGGCGCACAGCTCCGCCTCCCGTCCGGACACGGCCCCTGCCGCGTTGAGGTCACCGAGGTACAGGGTCGCCATCGGCAGGGGCACCACGGGGCCGGACCGGGCGGCCGCGCCCACGCCCCGGTGATGGGCGCGGGCGCAGCGCTCCAGTTCCTCCGGCCGGTTCAGCCGCTCCCCGAGCGCGGAGGCGTCGAAGGCGGCCGCCGGTACGTCCTGGGCCACGAGCCAGAGGGGTCCGGCGGCCACCAGGCGCAGCGGGCCGCCCGCGTCGTGGCCCGCCGTTGCGGTCAGCGCCTCGGAGGGCGGCGGGGTGCGGGTCACGGCGAACACGTAGGTGAGGGTGTCCCGCGTGCTCTGCCGGCCGGCGGGGACGGCGGCTCGTGCCGGGGGCCGGTTCACCGGATCTCCTCACGGGAGGCGTCCGGCGCCTCGGTCCCGGCGCCCTCGAGGGCGTCCAGCCGCGCGCGCAGACGCTCGTTCTCCTCCGCGAGCGCGTCGTGCGCGGCACGCGAGGACAGGGCCGGATCGGTCTCCCACCAGTCGATGCCCGCCCGCCGGGCGGTGTCGACCGAGGCGATGAACAGCCTCAGACGGATGGTGAGGAGCTCGATGTCGAGCAGGTCGATCTTGATGTCGCCCGCGATCACGATGCCTTTGTCGAGGATTCGTTCGAGCAGGTCCGCGAGGTTGGTGGTGGCCGGCGCGTAGTCCTGCGGCGCCGGATCGGTGTGCCAGGCGGAGACGTCGGTCACGGGGGCTCCAGGGATGCCGGCGGTGCCGGGCGACTCGGGTCAGGGACGGTCGGGTCGGTGCGCTGCCGCGGAACCTCGTCGGCGCGGGTCGGCCGGCGGCCGGCCGGCGGCGCGCCGTCGCCCGCCCGTGCCGCCCCGCGGGGAGCCGGCGGGCCCCGGCGTTCCGCTCATGGGGCGCGTTCCGCTCATGGGGCGCGCCGGATCCTCCAGGAGACCGAGCAGGCGCTCCTCCTCCTTCTCGAAGGCGGCCTCGTCGACGACACCGTCGTCGAGGTCCCGGTTGAGCTGGGCCAGCCGGGCCTGCACCGCCCGCGGATCGTGGGTCTGGCGCCGGGCCTCGTGGAGCAGGTGGTCGGCGACCCACACCGTGCCGCGCACCGGAGCCAGGGGCAGCAGCAGGAGTCCGCTCACGATGCCCACGGCCTCACCGCCCGGCCGGTGCGGGACGCGTCTCGACGAAGCTGTAGCACGGCAGGGGCCGGTCACGCTCAGCGCCAGCCGGTCCCCGAAGCCCCGCGCCTGTTCGGCCACCACCTTCCGGAACCGCTCCTCGTCGGCGGTGCGCAGCAGGAACGAGGCGCTCAGCACCAGTTCGTCGTCGAGCGGTCCCTGGACCGCTCGCACGGCGAGCGGCGCCAGCCGGGCCAGGACCTCGTGCGCCGCGCGGCGGGCCTCGCGCCGGACACCGCGGGCGAGGGCCTCGCCCAGCCGTACGTTGGCCTCGTAGTCGGGTCTGCGGCGGGTCCGGCGGGCCAGGTCGCGCAGCTTCTCGTCGCTGCGCACGAGGTCGGCGAGGAATCCGGACACGACCGAGCCCTTGACGTTCATCTCCACACAGTCCCGCACCGCGTCGAGCTGTGCCGACAGACGCCCCCGGTCGGCCCGCAGCTGTGCCCGCAGGGTGGCGGGGTCGGGGCTGACGATCGCGAACCGCATGGGCAGGACGGGGCCCTGCGCGGTGAGTTCGGCGAGCACCGACTGGTGGGCCGTCAGGTCGCGGCGGCGTGCCCGGACCTGTTCGGGCGGGTCGGAGACCGCGGCGCACAGGCCTGACTCGGTGAGCAGCCGTACCGGTGCCCCGCCCACGCCCGGCGACCGCGGGACCCGCACACCGGCGTGCGCGATGCCGTACACGTAGAGCGTGCTCCGGATGGTGGCGGTGTCCGTCACGTTCAGTCCTCTCTGGCGGGGCGGCGGGAGCGCGGACGGGGCCGCTCGTCGTCCTCGGCGCGGCGGCGGCCCGTGCCGCCGCGGCCCTCCTCCGGCGGCCGGCGCACCGGCCGCCTGCGTTCCGGCTCGCGGGCGACGCGGGCCCTGCGGGGCTCCTCCTCCCACTCCTCCGGCTCCTCCGGTTCCTCGGACTCCTCGGACTCCTCCGGGGCGAGGAAGTCCCGCACCTTCGAGGTCAGCGAGCGGGCGGTGCGCTTGGCGCCCGCCTTGGCCACGGTCCTGGCGGCCCCTCCGCCGAACAGCTCGGGCACGGTCTTGCTGCGCACGTCGTGCTCCAGGTCGAGGCGGTTGCACGCCTCGGCGAACCGCAGATAGGTGTCGACACTGGCGACGACGATGCGGGCGTCCACCTTGAGGATCTCGATCCCGACCAGGGAGACGCGCACGAAGACGTCGATCACCATGCCGCGGTCGAGGATGAGTTCGAGGACGTCGTACAGGGTGCCGGCGCGGGGCGCGCAGACTATTTCGTCGTCGTAGGTGATCATGCGGCGGTCCTTCCGGAAGCGGTCCCGACGGGCTGGTCACTGGTCCTGGGCACCGCGCCGGTAGCGCGCGATCCGGCGGTACTGCAGCAGCTCGCCCTCCGGGTCCAGCTCGACCTCGTAGGTGGCGAGCAGACTGGTCGTGTCCGGGATGCGGGCCAGCTCCAGTACGTCGACGTTGACGATCCAGCCGCCTTCCTCTCCGCGGTACACCGCGGAGACGCCCTCCAGCCGGTGGCGGATCAGCTCGGTCAGCTCGTCGGCGGCGATCCGCGCGGCGTCCTGGGCACCGCGGGCTCCGCGCCTGCGCGCCGCGGTCGAAGCCGTGCCGCCACGCCGTCGCCCGCCAGGTTCTGTCATGCTGCCCACTCTGACCGCGCCGGGCGCCGGGCGCTTGTGGAGCTGGGCCATCCGGTAGACAGCACGATGGGCCCGGCACGAGGTGCCGGGCCCATCGGGTCGCCGAAGGCGTCAGCTCACGTTGAGCGCGGTGTCGTCGATGACGAACGACGTCTGCAGGGTGGAGCCCTCGGTGCCGGTGAACTTGACCGTGACCGTCTGGCCCACGTAGCCCGCGAGGCTGAGGCTGCGCTGGGTGTAGCCGCTCGCCGCGTTCAGGTTCGAGTAGGTGGCGAGGGTGGAGAGCACCGTGCCACCGCTGTCGAGGACCTGCGCCTTCAGGGTGTCGTAGGCCGTGGAGGTGGTGGTCTCGTCGGTGTCGACGTGGAGGTAGAAGCTCAGGACGGCGTTCGTGCATCCGGCCGGAATGGTCACCGTCTGCGCGAGCGTGTCCGTGTGGGCGGAGCCGTAGCCGCTCAGCCAGGCCTTGTAGGAGCCGGTGCGGGCGGCCTCGCCGGAGTCGTTGGTGATGACACCGCCGGAGGCGGTCCAGGCGGTGGCGCCGGACTCGAAGCCGTTGTTGCCGAGCAGCTGGGCGGCGGTGCAGGTGCCGGTGCCGCCACCGCCTCCCGTGGTGCCGGAACCGGCCAGGAAGGCCGTGGCGTTGAGGGCGAGGGCCGCGTTGGTGGCACTGGTGTCGTTCCAGCCGTCGTAGAGCGTGTTGCCGGACTGGCCGGTGCCGTCGTCGATGGGCGAGCTGTCACCCCAGAAGGCGACCCGGCCGCTGCCGAAGGTGCTGGTGAGGAAGAAGGCGCCGGTGTTCCCGGAGTAACCGGTGCGGTAGAGCAGGCCCTTGACGCTCGGGTTGTCGGCGGGCTTGAGGGTGGCCGTCGTGCCACTGGCGATCAGGCTCTTGCTGACCGTGCCGAACGAACCGTGCAGGACCGGGTCCGTGCTGTCGCTGATCGCGGAGGGGTGGTCGGATCCGATGCTCAGCGAGTCGATGGAGAAGCCGAACGGGTCGGTGGAGTCGACGCTGTTGTTGGTCATCAGGTCGTTGAGGATCTCGACCGCGTCCTGACCGTCGTTGTTGCGGTCGGCGCCGGTGTGGTCGGAGATCATGAACAGACCGCCGCCGTTCTTCACGAAGTTCATGATCGCCGTCTTCTCGGCGGTGGTGAACAGCGTGTTGGGCTCGGGCAGCACCAGGGTGTCGAAGTTCGACAGGTCGGTGGCCGACGAACCGCCGTAGTTCAGAGCGGAGCCCGACGGCAGGGTCTTGAGGCTGTAGCCGCCGGCCTTCTGCAGGGAGACGCCCCAGGAGGACAGGGCGCCGGTCCAGTCGGTCTCGGCGGACGGGGTGGAGTCCTGGCCGAGCGGGTCGGGCTGGCTGGTGGAGATGATCCAGTCCGCGTTGCCCGCCGTCTCGGCGTGGGCGTTGTCGAACAGGATCCGGTGCGTGGTGGCCGCGTGGGCGGGGGCGGCGGCGCCGAACTGCAGGGCCGCGGCGGTGACGAGCAGTCCGATTCCGGCGAGCGCGGTGGTGAGCGAGCGGGGGGATCTCCTCGATCCGGACATCCGGCGAACCTCCATGGGAGTGGGGAGAGGCGGTGGGGCGCCTTGTCTGCGCGCGTAGAGCACGCATGAGGGTTCTACACGCGTCGATTGATTGAAAGGTACATGGCATAACGGGCCGGTGAACAGAAAGTCCCGGCAATGACAGCGGCGGCGTGCATCCGGCGGCAGCGGGCAGACGGCACATCGGCGGGGGCCGGACCGGAGGAGTCGACATGGAGATATCGGGCATCATCAGTGCCATCGTCATCGGCATCATCATCGGTGTGCTGGGCCGGCTCGTCGTGCCCGGGCGCCAGCACATCGGCATCCTGTGGACCATCGTCGTCGGCATCGTGGCCGCGCTGGTGGGTTCGGCGATCGCCGCCGGTATCGGGGTCGCGGACACCAAGGGGCCCGACTGGATCGAGTGGCTGATCCAGATCGCCCTGGCGGCCGTGGGCGTGGCCGCCCTGGACCGGTCCAGGGCTCGCCGCTGAGCGGAGGTCAGCCTCCGTAGAGGTAGGGCGTCGTGGTGCTGAGTACGTGGAAGCCGAGACGTTCCAGGATCGGGCGGCTCATCGGTGAGGCGTCGACCTGGACGTAGCGGCAGCCCCGGGCGGCGGCGACGCGGGCCCGGTGGGCGACCAGAGCGCGGTAGACGCCCCGGCCCCGCCAGGCCTCGACGGTGCCGCCGCCCCACAGGCCCGCGAAGCGGGCACCGGGCACGAGTTCCATGCGGGCCGAGGCGACCGGCTCGTCCCCGGCGAGCGCGACGACGGCGACGACCGTGCCGGGGTCGGCGGCCAGCCGGGCCAGCAGCTGGTGGCGCAAGCGGGTGCCGTCGGTGCCGAAGGCGGACTCGTGCACCCGCACGACGAGTTCGACGCCGGCCGCGTCGGTGGCCTGGACGACCCGGATCCCGTCGGGTGTCCCGGGGTCCAGGGCCAGTCGGCGGGCCTCGGCGACCATCAGTGTCTCCTCGGGCTCGGCCCGGAAGCCGGCCGCGGTGAGGCGGGCGCCGAGGTCCGCCGGCCGGTCGTGGGCGTACAGCTTCCACTCGAAGTCCAGGCCCAGGCCGGTGAAGTGGGCGATCTGCTCAGCGATCGCACGGTCCGCCGTCGCCTCGTCCAGGTCCGACCAGAGAACCCCGTTCCAGCCGTGCGGGTCGGCGGTCCGGCGCACCACGGCACCGGCCCGCTCGATCCGGTCTTCGGGCCCGTCGGGACGGGCGCCCTCGCGCATGTCACGGTCGTACAGGGCGAGCAGTGCGGCATGATCCGGATCCATGCGCCCACTCCAGCACCGGCCTTCCCTCCGGGGCAAAGGGGTTTTCCCGTCGCCGGGAGCCGGCGCGGGCCGTCGCCTGGTTCGTCGCGGCCGCACCCGCACCGGGCGTACCGACCGGTGCGGCGCCCAGGTCAGCCGAGTTCGAGTGTGGTCACGCCGAACACGCGTTCCTGGGCGTGGGTGCGGACCGGGCCGGTGTACATGCGGGCCGTCTCGAACGAGGGGCTGAAGCCGGCCTCCTCGACGAGGGCGATCGCGGCCGTGTTCGGTTCGGGGACGTCGACGGCGACCTCACGGCCGGCCGCGTCGGCGGTGAGAGCGGCGAACAGGGCCCGGGCGTCGGCGGCGGTGTCGGCGAAGAGGGGGCCGATGCGCAGGGTGTCGTGGCCGGGGCGGATCACTCCGTAACCGGTCAGCCGGTCGCCGTCGTGGCGGACGAAGGCACGGTGACCGGGGCCGGTGAGCCACTCGGTGAGGAAGCGGGGGCGGTCGGCGGGCGTGCACAGGGCGTCGTACGCGGTGATCGCGGGCAGGTCGGCGGCGCTCGCGGGGCGGACACCCGAGGGCGACCCGGCGCCGGGCGCGACGCCGGTGAACCGGACGGTGCGGTGGGCGAGTTCGAAACCGGACTGGCGGTAGTTGTCCTGCTGGGCGACGACGCCGTCGAGGCCCACCGTGCGGTTCCCCGCGTGGGCCAGGGCGGTCTTCCAGGTGGTCAGGCCGTGGCCGTGGCCGCGCAGGTCCGGACGGACGAGGTAGCAGCCGAGGAAGGCGTAGCCGGAGCCGTAGGTGACGACGGAGATGGCCGAGACGGGCTCCCCGTCGATCCGGCCGAGGAAGAAGCCGTCGGGGTCCTGGGCGAAGAAGGCGGGCCCGTCGGACAGTCCGGGGTTCCAGCCCTCGGCCGCCGCCCACCCGCTGATCACCGGCCAGTCGGCGAGCGTGGCCTGGGTGACGACGAGGTCCTGCGGGGCCGGTGAGGTCATCGGTGCGCTCCACTGTCCGTGAGGTTCGGGCTGCCGTACGGCGCGGGGCTCGGCCGCGCACCGGGCATCCTTCCCGATCACCCCGGGCCCGCGCCATGCCGGGACCGGCGGCGCCCGTCCTTCCAACCGGCTTTCGGCCAGCCGCCGTTGGGACGGGGACAGCGGTGAGCCCCACCGGGCCGGCGTCCGGTGGGGCCTTGCTACCGCTGGGGTCAGCGCATGCGGCTCGGCCGGAAGCGGCGGTACAGGACCGTTCCGGTGAGCAGCAGAGCCGCGCTGCCGGCGACCGCGGGCGCCGTCATGTCCGCGCCGGTGTGGGCCAGGGTGGCCACGGAGGGCTCCGGGGCGGCCTGCGGGGTGTGCGCGGCCGGCCGGGCCTTGACCGGGGTCGTGGTGACCGGCTCCGGCGTGGTGGTCTCCGGCGTGTCCGAGTGGTTGCTGGAGTGGTTGCCCACCGCGGGGTTGCCCACGCCCACCACGTTCACCGAGTTGCCGGTGACGTTGACCGGCACGTGCACGGGGAGCTGGATGGTGTTGCCCGAGATCACCCCGGGCGAGTCCTTGCTGCCGCCGTGCGCGGACGCACCGCCGTGGGACGAGGAGGAACCGGCCCTGTCCGAGCCGCCCTTCTTGTCCGCGTGGCCGCCGTTCTCGCAGGCGTTGCCCGCCGAGGGGTTGAGCAGTCCCACGACGTTCACGGTGTTGCCGCAGACGTTCAGCGGGATGTGCACCGGGACCTGGATGGTGTTGCCGGAGATCACCCCGGGCGAGCCGGTCGCCGCACCGTCGGCGGAGGCCCCGTCGGCCGCGAACGCAGCGGACACCGGCATAGCCACGGCCATCGCGCCTGAGGCGGCAACGACAGCGAACACACCGTTTCGGGTAGCCCGTCTCATGGATTTCCCTGCTTTCTAGACATCGTCGCGGGCACTCGCCCACACCGGATAGAACGCAGACGAACCATCGGGGTTATGGCGTATCAGTCTTTCACCCCATTGGGCGACATGATCTTTCGAGTCGCACGTAAAGTTTCGAATAGTCGCCGATCGTCACAGAAAGTGCGAAGAATAGATCATCGACAGTCGTCCCGCTCGCCCGGAGGCGGCTCTTTCGGACCGCGCTTATGGTGAGCGAGGGCGCCGCCCGGTCCCGTCGGGTGCGCTCCCGGGAGGCGAACGATGCTGGCCAAGCTGTCCACCCGGCCCGCCGTGCGGAAGTGCGCGGGCGCGGGCGCGCTGACCCTGACACTGCTCGGGTCCGGGCTGCCCGCGGCGGCGGCCGACGAGCCGCGGCCCGGCCTCGCACGCTTCTACGGGCAGAAGGTGGCGTGGGCGGCCTGCGAGGGCGCGGACATGCCCGGGACCTCCAGTGCGGGAAGGTCACCGTCCCGCTCGACTACGCACACCCCGGCGCCGGCACGCTCGACCTGGCACTGGCCCGCTACACGGCCACGGGCCGGTCGCGGGGCTCGGTGCTGCTGAACTTCGGCGGCCCCGGCGGCTCCGGAGTGCGTGAACTGGCGGTGGGCGGCAAACCGTTCATGGGCCTGACGAACGGCTACGACGTGGTCACCTTCGATCCGCGCGGCGTCGGCCGGTCCTCCCCCGTGAGCTGCGGCGAGGGCGGCGACCAGACCTCGGTGGCGACGGGCCAGAACCTGGACATCACCCGGCCCCTGCCCCTGCTGAAGCGGTTGAGGCAGGCCGCCGACCAGTGCGCCCGGAACTCCGGCCCGGTTCTGCGGCACATAGGCACCGTGGACGCCGCCCGCGACCTGGACGTCATACGCCAGGCCCTGGGCGACAAGAAGCTCAACTACCTGGGCTTCTCCTACGGCACGCGGCTCGGCGCGGTGTACGCGGCGCAGTTCCCGCACAGGGTCGGCCGGATGACCCTGGACGGTGTCGACACCCTGACCGAACCCCTGTCCGAACAGGGCGTCGCGGGAGCGGAGGGACTCCAGACGGCTCTGGACGATTTCCTGGACTGGTGTACGACGGACATCGCCTGCCCGTTCGGGCGGGACCGGCGCCTGGCCGGGAGCCAGGTCGTCCGTCTGGTGCGCTCGCTCGACGCGGACCCGGTGCCCACGGACTTCGGCGGCGCCTTCTCCGGGCAGGACCTGGCGGGCGCCATCGGGTCCGCCCTCTACAGCGAGGAACTGTGGCCCACCCTGGAGCGGGCGCTCGCGTCGCTGGTCGACGACGGCGACACCCGGGGCGTGCTCAGCTTCTCCGCCGGCGCCTTCTGGCCGGGCGGCGGCTTCACCCCGCCCCTCCGGCGGCCCGCACCGGTCCAGGGGACCGCGGTGGCCGGGAGGAGCGGCGGGCTCGTGGACGCCGGCGACGTCCCGGCCGACAACCTGCCGGCCGCCCTGGTGGCGATCAACTGCGCGGACGACCCCGACCGGCCCTCCGACGCACAGCTCACCAGGGACCTGGAGGACCTGCGCGCCGCCTACGACCAGGCCTCACCGGTCTTCGGCCGGTTCAAGCTGACCCAGCTCCTCATGTGCTACGGCCGCCCCAAGGGCACGGACTTCATCCGGGACCGGGTCAAGGACGTCGACACACCCGGGATGCTGCTGGTCGGGACACGCGGTGACCCGGCGACGCCGTACCGCTGGACCGAGGAGACCGCCCGGCGGCTCGGCACGTCGGCCGTCGTGCTGGACAACAAGGGCGACGGGCACACCGGCTACGGGTCGTCCAAGTGCGTGCACCGCAAGGTCGACGACTTCCTGCTGTACGGCTCCCTGCCCGCCGACGGCAGTTCCTGCCCGGCGGACCGCAAGGGCTGGAGCCCCACGTTCGGGACCGTCCACTGACGACGGGCGTGGAGCGAACGGGTGACAGGGGCGAGCGCGGCGCAACCTCCCGGCCGCCGGGACCGTCACATCCCACGAGGCGTGCCCCGGCCCGCCGTACCCGCACCCGACCATGACAGGGGGAACCCGCCATGCGCATCCGAGCCGCCGTCGCCGTACCCGTCGTCTGCGCCGCCCTGACGCTGCTGGGCACCGCGCCGCAGAGCCAGGCCGCCACCCGGCAGGCCGGGCCCGCCCGCTGCGCGGAACGGGCCCTGACCGTTCGGGCGAAGGCCGCGTCCGCCGACCCCTCCGTGCTGCATGTCTCCGTGACCAATCGCGGGGGCCGCACCTGCGTGGTCGACCGGGTGCCCACGATCACGTTCGGCGACCTGGACGGGGCCGCGCTGCCGGTGCCCTCGGGTGGCAGCGGCACGTACGCGCTCAAGGCGGGCCGGACGGCGTACGCGGCCGTGCGCACGATCGCCGATCTCGCCGATCCCGAGGCCCGGCGCACGGGCTCGGTCACGGTGGCCGCGTCGGCCTCGCAGTGGGGCCGCACCTTCACCGCGGCCCGGCTCGGCACCGGCAGCGAGGTGCTGGTGTGGGAGCCGGTGACGACGTGGTGGCAGCCGACGGCGGCGGCCGCGGACCGGGCTCTCGGCGTCGGCTGAGGCCCGCTCCGGGCACGCGGACGCTCCGGGGCCGGCGTCACACCCGCCTGGCCGCCTCGGGCTTCGGCGGCTGCGCCGTCCCCTCGGGCTCCGGGGCGTCCCCGGGCTGCTCGGGCCCGGTCAGGAACCGGTCGAGGGCCGCGGTCAGTTCGGCCGGCTTCTCCACGGGCAGTTCGTGGCCCGCGTCGATGATGCGGACGACCGCGTCCGGGTAGGCCTTGGCCAGCCGCAGCATCTGCCGGACGGGAAGCTGGATGTCGTGGTAGCCGTGCACCATCAGGGTGGGGGTCCTGATCTCGCCGGCCCGGTCGAGGACGTCGAAGGCGCGCATGGCGCCGTACAGCGTCATGACGACCTCGCGCGGCGTCTCCCCGGAGGCGCGGATGTACTCGCGGACCTCCTCGCGCGGATGGCCCGGGGCGAAGGCCCGCTGGATGTTGGCCGCGATGAACAGCTTGTACGGCGCCAGCGTGGACGCCGCCATGAGCAGTCCCCGGCCGCGGCTGTAGGTCATCCGGCCGATGGAGTTGACCAGCACCATCCGCTCCACCCGCTCGGGGTGGGACAGGGCGATGGTCTGGGAGATCATCCCGCCCATGGAGTGGCCCACCGGCACGAACCGCTCGACCCCGAGGTGGTCGAGGAGCGTCAGGACGTCCGCCGCCAGCTCCGCGACCGTCCGCACCCCGGCCCCGGTGCTCTCCCCGTGGCCGCGCAGGTCCAGCCGGATCACCCGCCGGCCCGCCGAGAAGTGCGCCATCTGGTGGTCCCAGCGGTGCCGGTTCGCCGTCCAGCCGTGCACGAAGACCAGGGGCACCGCCGCGCCGTCGCGGGGGCCCTCGTCGTCGTACGTCAGTACGGCACCGGCGACGTCGAGCTGCGGCATGGGGGCCTCCTGGGGTGCGGTGCGGGGCGAGTCCGGTTACTGACGGGTACGGTAACCGGCGGTGCCACCCGCCGTCACCGGCCTCCGGAGATGATTCTCAGCGGTGCGCGCCGAGGAACTCCAGGATGTACCCGAAGACGTCCAGCGCCGCGCCGCGGCCCAGGAACGGGTCGAGGTGACCGTAGCCGGGGATCTCGGTGTACGACACGTCGAGCTGCGGCTGCCGGCGGGACAGCACCTCGTGGCAGAGCTTCTGCGAGTCCAGCCACAGACCGTTCTCGCTGCCCGAGAGCAGCAGGACCGGGGTGTCGATGCGGCCGGCGGCGTCCAGCGCGTTGGGCGGCAGGGCCCGGTAGCGGTGGTCGGTGTCGTGCCAGCGGACGACGGTGCGGGCCAGCTCGATCCGGCGCAGATGGGGCAGGATCCACAGCGGGGCGGGGCCGAGCAGTTCGGCGAGCCGGTCGTGGGTGGCCGGGTCGAGGTTCTCGTGGACGAAGAGGGAGGCGCCGGTGCCCCAGGCCGAGTTGTGCAGGATCTGGCAGGTCGGGTCCGGACAGGCCGCCTTGCGGGAGGCGAGCGCGAACAGCGGGGTGTACTTCGACCACAGGCCCACCTTGCGGATGTCGACCGGGATGTGGTCGATCCGGGTCTTCAGCAGCTCCCCCGCCACGGACATCCGCAACGAGGTCCGCCCGGCCAGCTTCGGCGTGAGGAAGACACCCTGGGACACCACCCCGGCCAGGCCCGGGACCAGACCGGCCGCCATGCTCATCGACAGGGTGAGCGAGCCGATGCAGTGCGCGACCACGAACAGCGGCCGGTCGCCGACGCGTTCACGGACGCGGGCGACGGCTTCGGGGATGTCGTACAGGGCCACGTCGTCGTACGTGTACCGGCCCCCGTCTCGTTGTACGGGAGCCTGCCGCTGCCCCGCCAGTCGAGCAGCCAGGGCTCGTACCCCTCGTCGAGCAGGACGTCGACGAGGTTGCGGGTCTCGGGCAGCAGGAACATGTCGGCGGAGGCGGTGTGCCCGTGCAGCAGGAGCACGGCGGGGCGGCCGGGGTCGCCCGGGCCGATCCGGGTCAGGCCCAGGCGGACGCCGTCGCGGGTGCGGAACGGGACCTCCTCGACGTGGGCCGGGTCCAGTCGGTGGCGCAGGGGGCGCGGTGCCACGCCGGTGCGGACCCTACGCAGCGCCGGACGGGTCGCCTTGGCGGGGGTGGTCCTGAAGATCATCGGTTGTGCTCCGTGAGGGTCGGGGTCCGGCGCAGGTCGAGCAGGTCGGCGGCGGCCCGGGCGAACGGGGCGACCAGGCCGCGGCCCATCTCCAGCCCGAACCAGGCGAGCCAGGTGAGCTTGGCGGCGCGCTTCTCCTGGCCGGTCAGGCGCGGGTCGACACGGATGCCGTCGATCTGGTCGCGGACGTAGGAGTCGGCGGGCACGACGACCTCGCCGAGCAGGCTCGCCGCCTCGCCCTCGCGGCCGATCTCCACGGTGAGCGCCCGGGTCTGCCGCCACAGGTCCCGGCGGGCGCGCGCGTACTTGCGGCCCTCGAGCCACCACCGTCCGCCGTCGGCGTCCCGCAACTTGAGCCGGTAGCGAAGCAGTTGGTGCCGCATGCCGTGCTGCTGCGGAATGCCCTCCTCGGGGCGCACCCACAGGTCTCCGCGCACCACGGTGAGCGGTTCGGGGTGCAGCGCCGGGCAGGTCACCTGTCCGGTGACGTCCACCCGGCGCTCCCTCACCAGCTGGTACATGCTCGCGATGGACAGGGTGAGCGCCATCGAGCAGGGGGCCGAGGCGGCGGCGCCGACCGGCCCGACGGTGCCCTCGGTGGTCTCGGAGAACCAGAGGTAGGGCTGGTCGTCCTTGTGCGGCAGCCGGGCGAGGCCGTCGCCGGCGAGCTTCTCGAAGGTCTTCAGCTGGGCCTGGGCGTCGTAGCGGGCGGCGGGGGCGAGGCCGAGCGCGGCGACCAGGGCGTCGGTGCGCGCGGCCTCGGCGGCCGGGCCCTGCAGGGTGGCCTCGCACAGCTTGAGGGCGGTGGGGCTCCGCAGCACCCGGGACAGGAAGCCGAGTTCGGCTATGGGCTCGGCCTCCAGGCGGGCGAGGGTGCCGGCACGCCACTCGTCCCAGTCCTGGACGCGTACGTGCATGCCGCCGAAGGCCATGTCCCGTACGACGTCGTCGAGGGTGTTGGGCACGCCGGTGAGGTTGTAGTCGAAGCCCCACGCGTCGGGTTCGCAGATCGCGGCGACGGCGACCCGGCTGACCCAGTCCACCGGGGCGGCGTTGAGGTGGCGGAACGCCGGCACGGTGCGGAAGCGGCCGAAGGCGGAGATCAGGCCGCTGCTGAGGTCCTGCGGGTTGTAGGCGCCGGTCTTCGTGTGGCCGCCGATGCCGCCGGGGCGGAGCGCGGTGACGACGAGGCCGTGGTCGCGGGCCCGGCGCAGGGCGACCTCGGCGGCCCACTTGGACTGGTCGTAGCCGGAGACGAGCCGGTCGATGTGGGCGAGCGGGTCGTCCTCGCCCATCGAGGTGATGCCCACCTCGTTGAACACCGCGATCGAGGAGATGTGGTGCAGCGGTTTGGGCCGGCCGGTCGCGGCGAGCTCGGCGAGGGTGAGGGCGCCGAGGACGTTGCTGCCGCGCAGCGACGGGTAGCCGCGCAGGAAGTCCACGGCGGCCGCGACGCCGACGACGCTGTCGAGTTCGTGGGCGAGGGTGTGCCACCGCTCGTCGGTGAGGCCGAGCCGCGGGCGGCGGATGTCGCCGGGCAGCACGGTGATCCGGCGGCGGACCTCGGACGACCAGGGCAGGCGGTAGCCGCGAAGTTGGTCGCCGAGCCGTGCGGTGGCGGCCGCCTCGTCGTCCGCGCGGACCAGGCAGTACACATGGGCGTCGCTGTGCCGCAGCAGGTCGAGCAGCATGTGGCTGCCGAGGAAGCCGGTGGCGCCGGTCAGCAGGATCCGGCGGGGCGGCACCGGCTCGGGCACGTCCGTGAACGGCAGCCGGTCGGCGAGGGCGAGGTCGGCGAGTATGTGCTGGAGGTCCTCCGGACGGGCGCGGGAGTGGCGGTCGCCGTCGGTGCGGTGCGGGGTGCCGGGCACGGCGGGCGGGGTCCGGGGGCCGGAACGGGGAGGGTGCCGGGCGCCGTCGTCGGTACGGGAACGGCGGGCGGGGCGGCCGCGTGGGCCGGAGCCACGGAGGGGGCTCCCGCGGCGCCGGGTGTCCCGCCGGTGGCCGGTGCGGTGCGGGCGGACCCGGCGGCGGCCGGGGCCGGCCCCGGCCGCGACGTGCGGGACGCCTCGGCGGCGGACCCCGCACCCGGCGCAGCCGTCTCCGGCGCCGCTTCGGCGGCTGCGGGGTGCGCCGCCGGTGCGGCGCCCAGCAGCGGCAGCCAGCGGCGGGCCAGGCTGCTCGGGCGGGCGTCGGCGAAGACCTCGTCGAGGTCCACCTCGATGCCCAGTTCGCCCTCGAGTTCGGCGATGAGTTCCACCGCGTCCACGCTGGTGCCGCCGGCGTCGAAGAAGTCGGCGTCGGGGTCCAGCCGGCCGGCGGGCAGATGACGGCCGGCCGCGGCGGCGACGGTGGCGGTGAGGCCGTCCAGATCCGGCGCCGGGGCCGGCGCGGGCTCGGCCCCGCCGCCCGCCGCCCGCACCCTGGCCAGCAGTTCGGACACGCCGAGTCCGCCGCCGCCCCGCTCGATCGACTCGGCGATCGCCTCGTTCACGTCACGCATGAGAGCCCTTCGCGTTGTGCTTGGTCTTGTCGCTCAACTCTGGTCCCAGGAACGGAACGCCCGCAGATGCTCGGGCGTGACGACGACGTCCACCGTCGCGTCGTCCGGGTCGCCGCCGCCGAGTGCGGCGAGCAGCCGGCGGGCGGGCGCGTTGCGCGGGGTGCGCTCCGCGGTGAGCCGGACCTTGGTGCAGCCCAGTTCCCCGGCCCGGTCGGCGAGCCAGGCGAGCAGCCGCTCCTCGACTCCCCGGCCGAGGGCGCGGCAGCTCATCGGCCAGGCGAGGACGTCGAGCCGGTCGCCGTCCGCGGCGATCGCGAGCAGCGCGATCTGGCCGTAGTCGCCGAACCGGTCGCGGGCCGCCGCCGTCCACACCTCGCCCCGTTCGCGCCACCGGGTGAGGTCCCCGCCGTCGGCGGAGCGGGCGCGCAGGGTGAACTGGTTGGTGCGACGGACGAGTTGTTCGCCGCGTTCGACGTCCGCCTCGGTGAGTTCACGGATGTCGACCTCGAGCCCGAGCCCGGCCAGGAAGTCCTCGAACCCGGCGCCCGCGCGGACGGCGTCCCTGGCGCGTTCCGCCTCGTAGAACCGGGCCCTGAGGGCGTCCTCGGCCGTGGCGGCGGCCGGGACGAGCGGCCACAACCGGTCCAGGAACGGGGCGAGTTCACCGGCCGGCGGGCAGGTCACCGACAGCACCTGCGGCAGTGCCGCGCGCATCTTGGCGATCTCGGCCGGGTTGTCGTCCAGGAACAGGAAGCTGTCCAGGCCGAGGCCGAGGCCCCGGGCGGCCTCGTCGAGTCGGGCGGGCTTCGGTCCCCAGGCGGCGGAGATCACGCTGAAGTGCTCGGCCCGCAGCGGGCTGTCGGGCCGGTCGAGGACCGCTCGGACGGTGGCCTCGTCGTTGTTGCTGACCAGGGCCAGCAGCGCGCCCGCCGCCCGCCACCCCAGCAGTCTGCGGGCCAGCAGGGCGCGCGGGCCCGTGAGGTCCACCGCGTCGGGACCGATCTCGCCCGCCACGCCGCCCCACAGGGTCTCGTCGCCGTCGACGGCGATCACCTTGGGCGCGGGCCGCCGCACGGCCCGCACCACCTCGGCCAGGCGCAGCGCGACGGCGGCCTGGAAGTCGGGGGTGAAGGGCAGGTGGGCGAGCCGCTCGGTGCGCTCGTCGAAGCGCTGCCCGACGGCGTGGTGGCGGGTCCACTCGTCGGGGCCGAGCACCGCGATCCCCGGGACTCCGGCCAGGTCGGCGGCGATGCCGCGCTCCCAGTCGAGGAGCCGTCCGGTGGTCCCGGCGCCGGGCAGGATGCCGACGACGAGGGGCCTGCGGGTGCGCTCGGCGAGGGACTTCAGGGCGGCCGGGTAGGCGTCGCGCAGTTCGGTGAGCAGGGTGTCGTCGACCGGTCCGAAGCGTTCCAGGTCGGCGGCGCGCAGCAGGACGACACCGACCGCGGTGGCGGGGTCGGCGAGGACGCCCGACGGGTCCTGGAGCGCGGCCAGCACGTGGTGGTAGGGCGCTTCGGCGGTACTCGCCCGCTCGTCCTCCAGGGCCGCCTCGCACATCAGGGGCAGGTGGCCGAGGGCGAAGGTGGCGGCCAGGGCGAGGCGCGGTCCCCCGGCGGCCGGGGCCGGGCGCGGCACCCCGGCGGCCGGCTCGGGCCGCCGTTCGCGCACCGGGCCGGTCGCGTCCTCGGTGGTCCCGGCGAGCAGCGTCAGGAACTCCTCCCCCAGCCGGGCGGCGGTGTCCGCGTCCAGGATGTCGAGGTTGTGGTCGAGGCGGACGGTGCCCGCGTCCGGGGTCATGGTGATCATCAGGTCCAGGTCGGTGTGCCCGACGCCGGCGGGCAGCACCTCCAGGTGCTTCAGCTCACCGGAGAAGCGCACGTAGTTGAAGTAGACCTCGACGAGCGGTGCGTTGGCCCGGTGCAGGCCCTGCCGGGCGAGGGTGGCGAGCACGTCGGAGAACATGGCGCCCTTCGACAGGATCTGCCGCAGCCGGCCGTCGGTGCGCAGCAGTACGTCCGCGATCCGCTCGTCCGCCTCCGCCCGCGCGGGGAACGGCACGGGGACGCCGAAGAAGCCGACCGCGCCGAAGGCGTCGGCGTGGATACGGGTGTCCACCGGTACCGCGAGCACGAACCGCTCCCGTTCGCGCTTGCGGGCCAGCAGCACGGTGAGGGTGCCGAGGCAGTAGGCGGCGGGGTGACGCCCAGGCCGCTCGCGGCGTCCGCGACGCGCCGCATGAGCCCGTCGGGGACGGGCACGGTGACGCTGCCGGACCGGTAGGAGCGGGTCTCGGGGCGGGGGCGCGCGAGGGTCAGGTCGAGCCGTTCGCTGCCCCGGAAGGCCGCGCGCCACTCGTCGCCGGGGCCCTCGCCACCGCCCTGCTGGGCCGCGGCCAGCAGGTCCAGGTCCCGGTTGGTGACGGTGCCGTCCAGCGGGGTGCCGGACAGCTCGGCGTCGATCTCCGCGGCCACCAGCAGCAGGGACTGCAGGTCGCTGACCGCGTGGTGGGCGCCGAACACCAGGACCTGGCCCCCGGGGTCGCCGTCGGCCAGCTCGAACCGCCACAGCGGCGGGGCCGCCAGGTCGAACGGCGGTTCCAGCAGGAGCCGCAGCCGCTCGGCGGGGTCGATGTCCGTGCCGTCGGTCCAGCGCAGCGGCGGCGCGGGCAGCTCCCGGTCCACGCGCAGCCGCCGCCGGCCGTCGGCACCGGTCACCACGGCCGTACGCAGGGCGGCGTGCCGGGCGACGAGCCGGCCGAGGATACCGGTGAGGTCCTCCCGGGTGACCGGGGTGGTGAGCCGTACGGCGAGGCCGACGCCGTGGGCCGCGTGCGGCATGTCCGGCTGGGCGCTGCGCAGCAGGCGTACGACGTCCCGTGTGGCGGGCCGCAGTTCGGTCTCCGGAACCTCACGGGCCGGTGCGTCCGGTCCGGATTCCGCCGGTGCGGTGCGCTCGGGGAGCCCTTCGCCGAGGGCGCGGGCGAGGCCGCGGATGTCGGCGGCGGAGAACACGTCGGCGGCCGGGAGTTCGACGCCCAGTTCGCGGGCGAAGACGTTGCGCAGCCGGACGAGCATGAGGGAGTCCAGGCCGAGTTCCTTCAGGGCGGTGGTGGCGAACACGTCCACGGCGCCGCCGGAGACCTCGCCGACCCGGGTCCGTACGTAGGTCTCGAGCCACTCGGCGCGCTCCGCCTCGGTGGCGGCCGCGAGCACCCGCCGTACGAGGTCGTCGTCCGCGCCGGTGGCCGGGACGGTCACCAGACCGGCGAGCAGGGGCCGGGTGCGCGCCGCGTCCGGATCGAGGGCGAGCAGCTCCATGTCGATCGCCATCGGGGCGAGTTGGCGGCGGCCGGTGGCCAGCACCCGGTCGAACAGCTCGCCGCCGTCCTGCGGGGAGAAGGCGACCAGGCCCGAGCGGCCGGTCTCGGCGGCCCGGGCGTCGGATCCGGCGACCATGCCGACACCGGTCCAGGCGCCCCAGTCCAGGCTGAGCGCCCGCCGGCCGGCGCGGGAGAGGTGGTGCGCCCAGGCGTCGAGGAAGGCGTTGGCCGCCGAGTACGGGCTCTGGCCCGCCGAGCCGAGCAGACCCGCCGCCGAGGCGAACAGCACCAGGTTGTCCGCCTCGGGACGAGTTCGGTGAGCAGGGCGGTGCCGAGCACCTTGGGCGCGAGGACCCGCAGGACGCGTTCCTCGGTGAGGTTGGCCAGGGTGGCGTCGTCCAGGACACCGGCCGCGTGCACCACGGTGGTGACGGGCCCGGCCTCGCGGCGTACGGCGTCCAGGGCTGCGGTGAGCCCGTCGCGGTCGGCGACGTCGGCGCGGACCAGGTGCACGCCCACTCCGCGCTGTTCGAGGGCGTCGATCCAGGCGCGGGCGGCCGCGTCCGGGGCGCCGCGGCCGAGCAGGGCGAGTTGCCGGGCGCCGCGGCGGACCAGCCGTTCGGCGACGACCCGGCCGAGTCCGCCGAGGCCACCGGTGACCAGGTGCACGCCGTCCGGCTGCTCGGGATGACCGCCGTCGTCGGGGCGGGTGCGGGCGAGCCGCGGGACGAGCCGCCCGGTGTCGCGCAGTGCGACGAGGCGTTCGTCGTCCGCGTGCCGGAGCTGCGTCCACAGCAGGTCGGTGCCGCCTTCGGCGGGCAGGTCGATCACCGTGGTGGCGAGTTCCGGCTGCTCCTGGGCCACGGCGAGGGCGAAGCCCCAGGCGAGCGCCTGCTGCGGGCGGGTCACGGCGGTGCTGTCCCCGGCGGCCTGGCTGCCGCGTACGACGACGAACAGGCGCGGTGTCCCGCCCCGCGGACGGTCCCGTGCGGTGAGGGCCCGGACCAGGTGGAGGGTGGTCAGGCAGCACAGCCGGGCCGCCTCCCGCGCGCTGCCGCCGTCCGCCACCGGCGGGGCGTCGAGCGCGGAGAGCTGGACGATCCGCTCGGGCGGCGCGTCCGCGAAGGCCTCGTCCAGGAGCCGGGCGAGCTGCGCGGGGTCGGCCGGGTCGAGGACGTGGCGGCCGGGGGCCTCGACGGCGTACTCGGTGCCCCGGCGGGCGACGACGTACGGCACCAGGCCGTCCAGCCGGGAGGTGAGTTCGTCCGCCGTGCCGCTCTCGTCGGCGAGGATCAGCCAGCCTCCCTCACCGGGCGGTTCCTGCGCCTCGGGGCGGGGCTCCCAACGCGTCTCGAAGAGGGCGCCGTCCAGCGGTGACAGCGCGGCGAGCCGGAACTCGTCGATCTCGAGAACGAGTTGGCCGTCCTCGTCCCAGAGGCGCAGATCCAGGGTGGCCGTGTCGCCGTCCACCGAGCGCAGGTCGCAGCTCACCCAGGCGGGCGTGGTGCGCGCGCCGCTGTGGCGCACGCGGCCGGCGCCGGCGGGGACGAAGGCCCGGCCGGCGGGCGCGGCGGCGGGCAGGGCCGCGCTGTGGAAGGCGGCGTCCAGGGTGGCGGGGTGCAGCAGGTGCCCGGCGGCGGGCCGGGCGGCCAGCCGGGCGAGGGCTGTCGTGCCGCCGTCCCGGTGTCCCTCCTCCAGGCCCCGGAAGGCGGGCCCGTAGTCGATGCCGAGGGCGGCGAGGCCCGCGTAGACGGCGCTCACGTCGACCCGTTCGGCGCACCGCTCGCGCAGCGCGTCGAGCCCGGGCCCGTCGGCCGGGGCGGGGTCCGCGGCCTGCCCGGCGTGCCCTGCCTGCTCCGCGACACGGCCGGTGACGTGCCGCTCCCACTGCCGGCGGCCGGCCGGGGCGGAGGCGACGGTGAACTCCCGGTGGCCGTCCTCGGCCGGGCGCAGGGCCAGCTGCAGCCGTACGGGCCGGCCGGTCTCCAGCCGCAGCGGCTGGACGAACCGGACATCGGTGAGCCGCACCCCGTCGGCGTCCGGGGCCAGGAGGGCCGCCGCCTCCAGCACCATGTCGAGGAGGGCCGCGCCCGGCAGCCACACCTCGCCGGTGACGCGATGGTCGCTCAGGTAGGCGAAGCGGCCGTCTTCGAGGTCGATCTCGGTCTGGAAGAGGTCGCGGCCGGGCTCGTCGCCGGCCTGGACGTGGGTGCCGAGGAGCGGCGAGCCTCCGGCGGCGCCGGACCGGACCGGGGCCAGCCAGTGCCGTTCCCGGGCGAAGGCGTAGGTCGGAAGGGCGGTGCGGCGGCCGCGCGGGTACAGCGCGGTCCAGTCGGGCGTGTGCCCGGCCGTGTACAACTCCCCCAGCCTGCCGAGGAGTACGTCGTGCCCGTCGCGGCCGCGGCGCAGCGAGCCGACGCCGGCCGCGTCGACGCCCGCGTCGCCGGCGACCGCCTCGATCGCCGGGAGGAGCGAGGGGTGCGGGCTGAGTTCGACGAAGTAGCGGTAGCCGTCGTCCAGCATCCGCCTGATCGTGTCCGCGAAGCGGACCGGCCGGCTCAGGTTGGCGTACCAGTAGGCGGCGTCCAGCTCGTCGCCGGGTATCGGCTCGGCGAGCACGGACGAGTAGAGGGGGGTCGGTGTGCGGGTGCCGCGGATGCCGGAGAAGGAGTCCAGGAGGTCCGCGCGCAGGGGTTCCATGAGCGGCGTGTGGGAGGCGAACGGTGTCGACAGCACCCGGGTGGGGACACCGCGTCCGGTCAGTTCCGCGCGGAGCGCGGTGAGCGCCTCCGACTCGCCCGAGACGGCGGTGGCGACGGGGCCGTTGACCGCGGCGACGAACAGCTTCCCGGCGTGGGGCCGCAGCAGCTCCTCGACGTCGGCGGGCGGCAGCTCGACCGCGAGCATGCCGCCCTGCCCGACGAGCGGGACCACCGCCCGGGCCCGGCCGGTGACGGCGGTGACGGCCTCGTCCAGGGTGAGCGCGCCCGCGGTGTAGGCGGCGGCGATCTCGCCGAGGCTGTGACCCACCACGGCGTCCGGGGTGACGCCGAGTTCGCGCCAGGCGGCGGCGAGGGCCGCGTTCACGGCGAACAGGACCGGCTGGAGGTATTCGGTGCGGTCGAGCGGGGAGAACTCCTCCGGCGCGCGCAGCACATTGAGCACCGACCAGCCGGCGTGCCGTTCGACGGCGGCGTCGATCCGGCTCAGTTCCGCCCGGAAGGCTTCGGACCGGTCCGTCAGCCCCAGTCCCATGCCGGTCCACTGGCCGCCGTGCCCGGCGAACACGAAGGCGACCTTCCCGGACTGCTCCTCGCGGGGCGCGGGTACCGGCCTGCGGCCGCTGCCCAGTGCCCGGAGCGAGGACAGCAGTTCCTCCCGGCCGTCCGCGACGACCGCCGCCCGCCACTCGAAGTGGCTGCGGTGCCGGGCCAGGGTGTGGGCGACGTCCGGCAGCGCGGTGTCCGCCGTGACGTGCCGGGCGAGCCGGGCGGCCTGTCCGCGCAGTCCGGCCTCGCTGCGCCCGGAGAGCACGAACAGCCCGCCGCCGTCCGGGACCTCGGTCTCGTCGGCGGTGCGGGCGGGGGGCTCCTCGACGACGACATGGGCGTTGGTGCCGCTGATCCCGAAGGCGCTGACACCGGCCCGCCTCGGCCGCTCCCCCGTCACCGGCCAGGCCACCGGTTCCTGGAGCAGCCGCAGTCCGCTGCCCTCCCACTCGACGTGCCGGCTCGGCGTGCCGGCGTGCAGGGTGGGCGGCAGGGTCCCGTACCGCATCGCCTGCACGACCTTGATGAGTCCGGCGACGCCCGAAGCGGCCTGCACATGGCCGATGTTGGACTTCAGCGATCCCAGGTACAGCGGGCGGCCCTCCGGCCGGGAGCCGGCGAAGACCTCGGCGAGGGCGTTCGCCTCGATCGGGTCGCCGAGGGTGGTCCCGGTGCCGTGGGCCTCGACGTAGTCGATGTCCGCGGGGTCGAGGCCGGACTGTTCCAGCGCGCGGCGGACGACCTGTACCTGGGCCGGTCCGTTGGGCGCGGACAGACCCTGGCTGCGGCCGTCCTGGCCCACGGCGGTGCCGCGCAGCACGGCCAGCACCTCGTCGCCGTCCCGTCGCGCGTCGCCGAGCCGCTTGAGGACGAGCATGCCCGCGCCCTCGGCCCAGACGGCGCCGTCGGCGTCGTCGGAGAAGGCGCGGCAGCGTCCGGTCGGGGAGAGCCCGCGCAGCCGGCTGAACTCCACGAACGTCTGCGGAGTCACCATCAGGGTCACCCCGCCGGCCAGCGCCAGGTCGCACTCGCCCGCGCGCAGTGCCTGGGCGGCGAGATGGGTGGCGACCAGTGAGGAGGAGCAGGCCGTGTCCACGGTCAGCGCGGGGCCGTGCAGGCCGAGCGCGTACGCCAGGCGGCCGGAGGCGACGCTGAGCGCCGAGCCGGTGCCGACGTACCCGTCGAGCTGGTCGAGGCGGGAGCCGGCGAGGTAGTCGCTGCCGAACATGCCGACGTACACGCCGGTGGTGCTGCCCGCGAGCCGGGCGGGCACGATGCCGGCCCGTTCGAGCGCCTCCCAGGCCGTCTCCAGCAGCAGCCGCTGCTGGGGGTCCATGGCGGCGGCCTCCTTCGGGGTGATGCCGAAGAAGCCCGCGTCGAAGGACTCGATGTCGTCGAGGAAGCCGCCCTCACGGGCGTAGGACTTGCCGGGGGCGTCCGGGTCGGGGTCGTACAGCGCGTCGACGTCCCAGCGCCCCGCCGGGAACGGGCCGACCGCGTCCCGGCCCTCGGCGACCAGCCGCCACAGGTCCTCCGGGTCGCCGACCGAGCCGGGGAGGCGGCAGGCCATGGCGACGACGGCGATCGGTTCGCCGGTGGCCGGGCCGCTCCGGCGCGCCCGGGCCGGGGCCGTCGCCGGTGACGGGTCCCCGAGCGCGTGGGCCAGCAGGTGCTCGGCCAGCCGGCCGGCGGTGGGGTGGTCGAAGAGCAGGGTGGCGGGCAGCCGGACGCCCAGCCGGGCCGCGAGGCGGTTGCGCAGTTCGACGGCGGTGACGGAGTCCATGCCGAGGTCGCGCAGCGGCCGGCCGGCCGGTACGGACGCGGCGGAGCGCAGACCGAGCGCGCGGGCCGCCTCCTCGCGGACCAGGGCCAGGACGCGTTCGCCGCGTTCGGGTTCGGGCAGCCGGGCCAGCCGGCCGGCCAGGGCGCCGCCCGCCGCGCCGCCCGGGCGGGGCGCGGGCAGCAGCGTGCGCCACAGGGCGGTGTCCGCGGCGTCCGTCGTGCGCAGGCGGGCAGGTCCAGGACCCAGCCGACCAGGTGCGGGGCGTGACCGCGCAGGGCCAGCGCCACCAGGTCGCGGCCCTGCTCGGGGGTGAGGGCCCGGTGTCCGAGCCGGGCCATGCGGTCGAGGTCGGCGTGGGCGGCGGCGAGCCCCTCGCCCGACCAGGCGCCGAAGGACAGGGAGAGTCCGGGCAGGCCCGAGGCCCGCCGGTGGTGGGCCAGTTGGTCGAGGAGGACGTTGGCGGCCGCGTAGTTGCCCTGGCCGGGGCTGCCCACGACACCGGCGGCCGAGGACACCAGCAGGAACAGGTCCAGGGGGTGCCGGCGGTGAGCCGGTGCAGATGGGCGGCGCCGTCGGCCTTGGGGCGCAGCACCCGCTCCAGCCGTTCGGGGGTCAGTTCACCGATCACGCCGTCGTCGAGGACTCCGGCGCAGTGGACGACTCCGCGCAGCGGGAACTCCTCGCCCACCGCGGCGAGTACGCCGGCGATCGCGGCCGGGTCGGTGACGTCGCAGGCGACGACCTCGGCCCGCGCGCCGAGCGCGGCCAGGGAGGCGACGGCCTCCTCGGCACGCGGGTCTCCGGCGCCGCCGCGTGCCGTCAGCAGCAGCCTCGGCACACCGCGTTCGGCGAGGAGCCGGGCGATGTGCCCGCCAACGGCTCCCAGGCCGCCGGTGATCAGGACGGTTCCGTCCGTGGGTACCGCCACCGCCCGGTCAGGGCCCGCCGCCAGCTCTCGTCCGGCCTTCCCCGGGCGGGCCCGTATCAGCCGGGGCACCAGCAACTCGTCGTCACGCCATGCCAGTTCGGGCTCGCCGGTGAGGCCGGCGGCGGCCCTGAGCGCGGGGACGGGGTCCAAGACGGCCTCGTCCAGGTCGAGCAGGGTCAGTCCCAGGTCCGGGTGTTCGGCGCGCGCGCTGCGCACCAGGCCCCACAGCACCGACTGGGCGTACGCGGGCACCCGGTCGCCGTCCGCGGCGGCGATCGCGCCGCCGGTCACCCACACGGTCCGCGCGGGTGCCTGGTCCTCGGGAGCGCGACGAGCCGCCGCAGTTCCTCGAGGGCGCCGGTGGCCGTCTCGTGCGCGACGGCCACCGGATCGGCGTCCGGTTCCGGGGACGGCCAGAGGCGTACGGCGACGTCGGCGCGGTCCCCGGCGCCGGGCAGGGCGTGCCGGGCGGCCGCGGCCCGCGGGTCGGCGGGGTCGCCGGCCACGGCCCAGGTGAGGTCCGGCGCGTCGTCGGGCTCCCCGCCCGCGGCCGTCCACGCCACCTCGTACAGGTGCCGGGCGTTCTCCGAGCCCGCGTCGAGGTCGGCGGGGTCGGCGGCGCGCAGGCGTACGGCCTCCAGGCGGCCGGCGGGGAGGCCGTCGGCGTCCCACAGGGTGACGTCCAGGGTGAGGTCGGTGCCGGTGCCGCCGGTGCGCCGCACCCGCGCGGTCAGCTCGCCCCCGGTGACGGCCGGGAGGACGCAGCGGCCCACGGCGACGGGCAGCAGGGCCCGCCGGCCGGCCGGGCCGAGCGCGGCCGTCACCTGGAGGGCGGCGTCCAGCAGGGCGGGGTGCACGGGGTACGGGTCGGCGGTGTCGCGGGCGTCGGCGGGCAGCGAGAGTCGGGCGAGGAGTTCCCCGTCGCCGGCGCCGACCACCGACCGGACGCCCCGGAAGGCGGGTCCGTAGCCGAGACCGAGACCGGCCAGCCGGTCGTAGGTCCCGTCGGTCCAGGCCTCCTCGGGGGACTCGGGCCAGGCGGGCGGCTGTTCCGCGGTGTCCGGGGCGGCGGGGCTGCGGAGGCGGTGGCGTTGAGGGTCCAGCCGGCCTGGCCGCGCGGGCGGCTGTGCACGGTGACCTCGGGCACGGGACCGGCGGTGACGACCTCGACGGACACCTCGACCGTGCCGGACGCGGGCAGGACGAGCGGGCCCACCAGCAGCAGGCCGGTGACGTCGGCGGCCTCGTCCGGGCCGGCCACGGCGAGCGCGGCCCGGCACAGCTCCAGCAGGGTGGTGCCGGAGACCACGGTGCGGCCGAAGACGGTGTGGTCGGGCAGCCAGTCGGCGGTGGCCGGGGACCACTCGTTGCGGAAGGTCCAGCGGGTCTCGTCGGCGGACTGGAGCTGCACGCCGAGCAGCGGGTGCGCGGACCGGTCGAACAGGGCGGGGACGCCGCCGGCGGACTCGGGCTCGGTCCAGTGGCGCGCCGGGTCCCAGGCGTAGGTGGGCAGCTCGGCGGGGTCCCGGCGGGGACCAGGCGGCGCCAGTCGATCCGGCGTCCGTGGGCGTGGAGTTCCGCGGCGGCCCGGTCCAGGCAGCCGGGACCGTCCTCGTCGCGGCGCAGTGAGCCGACGGCCGTCAGGTCGTGGCCGGTGTCCTCGCCGAGGGTGCGCAGCGCGGTGAGCAGGGCGGGGTGGGGGCTGAGTTCGACGAAGTGGCGGTAGCCGTCGGCGAGCATGCGCTCGACGGCGGGTGCGAAGCGGACCGTCTCACGCAGGTTGGCGTACCAGTAGTCGGCCTCGAGTTCCCCGGTGACCGGTTCGGCGGTGACCGTGGAGTACCAGGCGACGTCCGTGGGGCAGGTGACGACGCCGTCGAGCTCGTCGAGGATCCGCGCCCGGACGGGCTCGACCCGGTCGCTGTGCGAGGCGTAGTCGACGTCGAGCCGGCGGACGAACACCTGGCGCGTCTCGAGACGGGTGAGCAGGGCCTCCAGCGGTTCGACGGCACCCGCGACCACGGTCGCCCGGGCGCTGTTGACGGCGGCGACCGAGACGCCGTCGCCGAGCAGGGGTTCCACCTCGGTGTGGGGCAGCGCGACGACGGCCATGGAGCCGGTGCCGGCGAGGCCGGTCAGGGCCTGGCCGCGCAGGGCGACCACGGCGGCCGCGTCGTTCAGGCTGAGGGCGCCGGCGACGCAGGCGGCGGCGACCTCGCCCTGGCTGTGCCCGATCACGGCGTCCGGGATCACGCCCCGGGCGCGCCACACGGCGGCCAGCGACACCATCACCGCGAACAGGGCGGGCTGGACGACGTCCACGCGGTCGGGCGACGGGGCGCCCGCGTCGCCCCGCAGCACGGCCGCCACCGACCAGTCGGTGAAGGGGCGCAGGGCGGCGTCGCAGCGGTCGAGTTCGTCGGCGAAGACGGGGTCCCGGTCCAGCAGGTCGCGGGCCATCCCGGCCCACTGGCTGCCCTGGCCGGGGAAGACGAAGGCCAGCTTCCCGCCGGGACGGCCGGTACGGGTCCGGTGACGCGGTCGGGATCGGTCCGGCCGTCGGCGAGGGCGCGCAGGCCGTCGAGGAGTCCGGCGCGGTCGGATGCGTGGAGCACGGCGCGGTGCTCGAAGTGGGTGCGGTGGTGGGCGAGGGTCGCGGCGACCGACGCCAGGGGCAGCTCGGGGTGGTTCTCGACGGCTTCCAGCAGCCGGGCGGCCTGTCCCCGGAGGGAGGGCAGGCCGCGGGCGGAGAGGGGGAGGAGGACGGGGCCGGGCCGCTCGGCGGGGGTGGCGGCGGCCGGGGCGGTGCCGGCCGGCGTGGCGGTGGCGGCGGGGGTGTGCGGCGCCTCCTCGAGGATAACGTGGGCGTTGGTGCCGCTGATCCCGAAGGCGCTGACCCCCGCCCGGCGGACCCGGTCCGCGCGGCGCGGCCAGGGCAGCCCCTCGGCCGGCAGCCGCAGTCCGGTGCCCGACCAGTCGATGTGGTCGGTGGGGTGCTCGGCGTGCAGGGAGGCCGGTATGTGCTCGTTGGCCAGGGCGAGGACGGTCTTGATGACGCCGCCGATGCCGGCGGCCGCCTGGGTGTGGCCGATGTTGGACTTCAGGGATCCGACGACGAGCGGCCGGCCGGCCGGGCGGTCCGGGCCGAACACGTCGGCCAGCGCCCGGAGTTCGATGGGGTCGCCGAGCCGGGTGCCGGTGCCGTGGGCCTCCACCTGGTCCAGGTCGTGCGGGCCGAGCCCGGCCGCGTGCAGGGCGGCCCGCAGCACCCGTTCCTGCGCCGGGCCGTTGGGCGCGGACAGGCCCTGACTGCGGCCGTCCTGGTTGATCGCCGAACCCTTGACCACGGCCAGGATCCGGTCGCCGTCGCGGTGTGCGTCGGTGAGCCGCTTGAGCAGGACGAGACCGCAGCCCTCGGCCCACACCACCCCGTCCGCGCCGGCGGAGAAGGGGCTGCACCGTCCGGACGGGGACAGCCCGCGCAGCCGGCTGAACTCGACGTGCCCGCGCGGGGTGACGAGCAGGGTGGCGCCGCCGGCCAGGGCGAGGTCGCACTCCCCACTGGCCAGGGCGCGCGCCGCCAGGTGCAGGGCGACCAGCGAGGACGAGCAGGCGGTGTCCACGGTCACCGCGGGTCCCTGCAGCCCGAGGGTGTAGGCGATGCGCCCGGAGGCGACGCTGGCCGCCGAGCCGGTGCCGACGTGACCGTCGAGCTGGTCCAGCGACGCGGCGGCGAGGTAGCCGCTGTCGTACAGGCCGACGTAGACACCGGTGGAGCTGCCGCTCAGGGACTCCGGGAGGATGCCGGCGCGTTCGAACGTCTCCCAGGAGGTCTGCAGGAGCAGCCGCTGCTGGGGGTCCATGGCGGCGGCCTCGCGCGGTGAGATGCCGAAGAAGGCCGCGTCGAAGCGGTCGATGCCGCCGTCGAGGAAGCCGCCGCGCAGGGTGTACGCCTTGCCGGTGGCCTCCGGGTCGGGGTCGTGGAGCCCGCTGGTGTCCCAACGGCCCGCCGGGACCTCGCCGATGGCGTCCCGTCCGGCGTCCAGCAGCCGCCACAGGGCCTCGGGGTGGTCGGCGCCGCCGGGGAAGCGGCAGGCCATGGAGATGATCGCCACGTCGTCACCGGCGCCGGCGCCGGTGTGATTCCGGCCGGTGCCCTCGGAGGCGGCCCCCGGTGCGGACGGCCGCGCCGGGGACGGCGCGAAGACGGCCTCCGCGACGGCGTCGATCGTGGTGTGGTTGAAGACGAGGGACGGCTCCAGGGAGCGTCCGGTCAGCACGCCGAGTTCGGCGGCCAGGGTGACCAGATGCCGCGAACCGAGGCCGAGTTCGGCGAGTGGACGGTTCGGGTCGAGGTGGGCCGGGTCGGTCCCGGCGGCCTCGGCGACGGCCGACACCAGCCAGGCCCGGACGCCCTCGGAGGTCGTGAGGGACGGTTCGGGGGTCCGCTTCGGGGACTCGTTCGCAGGCATCTGGGCAGCTGTCCTCGGGAACTCGGGTTCAGGCGGTGCTCCGTACCGGGCATCGGGTGCGCGGTACGGCGAAGCAGGGGGGTGTGCGCCACTGACCGGGGCCGCGCGGTGGCGGCCGGGGCGTGCCGGGCCGCCGGCGCCGGTTCGGGCGCGCCGGCGGCGGGCGGTGTCAGACGGCGGGCTCGGTCACCACGGCGAGCGTGCCCTCGAGGTAGGCGCCCCGGGTGGCACGGCGCTGGATCTTCCCGCTGGACGTCTTGGGGATGGTGCCGGGCCGGACCAGCACGACGTCGCGCAGCGACAGGCCGTGGGCCTCGCCGACGGCGGCCCGGATCACGTCGGTGATCTTCTCCGACTCGCCGGCGCTGTCCGGTGCGATCTCGGCGACGATCACGGGCCGTTCGCCGTCCGCACCGGCGTCCACGGAGAACGCGGCGGTGCAGCCGGGGCGCAGCGCCGGATGGGTCAGTTCGGCGGTCAGCTCCAGGTCCTGGGGGTAGTGGTTGCGGCCGTCGATGACGATGAGGTCCTTCAGCCGGCCGGTGACGAACAGCTCGCCGTCGCGCAGCAGGCCTAGGTCGCCGGTTCGCAGGAACCGGCCTTCGTGACCGGCGAGTTCGGCGCGGAAGGTCTGGCGGGTGGCCAGCGCGTTGCGCCAGTAGCCCTTGGCGACACTGGCGCCGCCGACCCAGATCTCGCCGACCTCGCCCTCGGGCAGCTCCTCCCCGCTCTCCGGGTGGACGACCGCCACGGTGACTCCGGGCCCGGGCCGGCCGCAGGCGACGGCGGCCGCGTCGGCCTCGCCCGCGTTCGGCGTCCCGTCGGCCGCGGCGAGCAGGGTCGGCGGGACGCCCACGGTGCCGCCGGTGACCATCAGGGTGGCCTCGGCCAGGCCGTAGCAGGGGTACAGGGCCTCGCGGCGGAAGCCGGCCGCGCCGAAGGTGTCGGCGAACCGGCGCAGGGTGGCCGCGCGCACCGGTTCGGCGCCGTTGAAGGCGACCTTCCACGAGCCGAGGTCGAGGCTGTCGAGGAGCTCCGGGTCCGCGTGCTTCAGGGCCAGTTCGTAGGCGAAGTTGGGGCCGCCGCTGGTGTGCGGGCGGTAGTGGCTGACAGCGGTGAGCCAGCGGGCCGGCCGCTGCAGGAAGTGCAGCGGCGAGAACAGGGTGGCGGTGGCGCCGAGGTAGACCGTGTTGAGGACCGGACCGATGAGGCCCATGTCGTGGTACACGGGAAGCCAGCTGACGAACATCTCGTGGTCGTGGGCGGCCATCGCCTCGGGCGTGTGCCCCATGCGCTCGGTGATGACGGCCTCGTTGTCCAGCAGGTTGCCGTGGGTGACGGCGACGCCGCGGGGTGCGGAGGTGGAACCGGACGTGTACTGGAGGAACGCCACCGTGTCCGGGGTGAGTTCGGGTTCGCGCCAGCCGGCCGCCGCGTCGTCGGGGATGTCCTCGGTGGCGACGCGGGCGATCCGGTTGAGTTCGGGCAGCTGCTCCGCCATGCCGTCGAGCGCGGCGAGGACGCCGCGGTCGCCCAGCACCGCCTTGGCGTCCGCGTCCGCCATCAGGCGCTTCATCCGGGTCAGCGCGCGGTGGTTCTGCGCACGGCCCTGCGGGGGCACGCCCGGCACGGCGATCACGCCGGCGGCGAGGCAGCCCAGGTACGCGCAGATGAACTCGAGACCGGGCGGGTACAGCAGCACGGCCCGCGAGCCGGTCAGTCCGCGGTCCTGGAGCCAGGCGGCGACGGCACGGGAGCGCACCGCCAGCCGGTGGTAGGTGAGTTCCTGGATCTCTCCGTCGCAGTCACCGGTGACGAGGTGACGGTACGCGGTGCGCTCGGGGTGGTTCGAGGCGTGCGTGGTCAGTAATTCGACCAGGGATCGTGCCATGGGACGAGTCTCACCTGTCTGAAGAGAAGGCGAGGAGAGAGGAGTTCGGTGCGGCGTCACGCGCACATCCGAAAGCCCGCCGCGATCCGGCCTCGTTGCCGGGTCGTCGAGCTCGACCCTCCGCGCGAGTGTGCCGTGGTCCGACGGCTCCTCGCGGTCCCCCCGCAGCGGTTGCTACCGACAAGTAGCACCATAGCAAGTCTGTTTGGTCGGAATTGCTGACCGTGCGTTAACGCTTCGTATCCAAGCACACCGGCCCGAACCGCGTCGATGACGACGGCGTGAACGGACGCCGCCGGACGTCTCTCCCACCGCGCCGACGGCGGCGCGCGGGGACTGGCGACCGGCCCCCGGCACTCCGCGCGGACCTCTCGCCTTGCGCATCCGATCGACTACCCAGCGCGACGCCCGGTCACCCTTTCGGCCCAAGTGCCGGATATGTGAAACCGCCCTATCGTTCTGTCATGGAGCACGCACTGAGTCCCGCAACCCTCGCCGAACTGCGGCGCCCGCGTCCCTACCCGGCGGTGTCCGTGCTGACGCCGACGCACCGCCGCGAACCCGAGAACGGGCAGGATCCCGTCCGGCTGCGCAACGTGGTCGCCGAGGCCAAGAAGCGACTGGAATCCGATCCCTCGGTCACCCGGGAGCGGCGCGCCGAGGTCGTGACCCAGCTCGACCGCGCGCTGGCGGAAGTGGACCTGGCGCACGCCGAGGACGGCCTGGTGATCTTCGCCGCCCCGGGAGAGCATCAGGTCTGGTCCCTGTCCCGCACCGTCCCCGAGCGCGTGGTGCTCTCGGACACCTTCCTCACCCGCAACCTCGTCTCCGCGCAGGTCGCCGAGCGCCCCTTCTGGGTCCTGTCGGTCTCCGCCGACCGCGTCACGCTGTGGAGCGGCGGCGAGGACCGGGTGACCGAGGACCGCACCGGCGGCTTCCCGCTGATCCGCAGACAGGAGAACTTCGACGCCGAGCGCGAGATGCGCCGCGGCGACCTCCCGAGCACCTTCACCGACGAGGGCACCCGCCGGTTCCTGCGGGAGGCGGACGCCGCGATGGCCACGGTCCTGCGGGACCAGCCCCGCCGGCTGTACATCACCGGTGAGGACGCGGCGCTGTCACTGCTGGACGAGGTCGGACAGATCGCCGCGGGCGCCGTCCACGTACGGCACGGCGGTCTCGCGCACGCCGGACCCGAGGCGGTGTGGCAGGCGCTGCGGCCCGTGCTGCGGGAGGAGGACTGGAAGGGCACCGACCTGATCGTCGGGGAACTGGTCTCGGCGCGGGGCCGGCGCAACTTCGCGGCCGGGGTGGACGAGTTGTGGCAGAACGCCCGGGAGGGCCGGGTGCGGCTCCTCGCCGTCGAGGAGAACTACCGTGCGACGGTCCGCGACGACGGCGGCCACCTGGTCCCGGCCGAGCCCGGTGACATGGACGCCCGGGACGACATCGTCGACGAGATCGTCGAGCAGTGCCTGGAGACCGGCGCCGACGTGCGGTTCGTGCCCGACGGCACCCTCGGCGACGCGGGCGGGATCGCGGGGGTGCTGCGGTACTGACACACCCACGGAGAGCGCTTGCCCGGCGGCGTAGCCTACGGCGTGATCGTCGGCGAGAAGGAGCGCGCGCATGGGTGACCTGCTGGGTGTGGCCGTACTGGGCGCCGGACACATGGGAGCCGACCACATACGGCGCCTGGACCGGGTCGTCAGCGGCGCCAGGGTGGCCGCCGTGGCCGACCCCGAGCCCGAGCGCGCCGAGGCGGCGGTCGCCGGCGTCGACGGCGTCACCGTGCACACGGACCCGGCCGCCGCGCTGGACGCGCCCGGTGTGGGGGCCGTGCTGATCGCCTCCCCCGGGCCGGCGCACGAGGAGGCACTGCTGGCGGCCTTCCGGCGGGGTCTGCCGGTGCTGTGCGAGAAGCCCATGGTGCCGGACCCGGCGGGCGCGCTGCGGGTGGTCGAGGCCGAGGCCGGGCTCGGCCGCCGGCTGGCGCAGATCGGCTTCATGCGCCGTTACGACGCCGAGTACCGCCGGCTGAAGTCGCTTCTCGACGCGGGCACCCTGGGTCGTCCGCTGATGCTGCACTGCACCCACCGCAACGTCTCCTCCCCCGGTCACTTCACCAGCGCCATGCTGATCAACAGCTCGGTGTCGCACGAGATCGACGCGGCCCGCTGGCTGCTCGGCCAGGAGCTGACGGCGGTGACCGTGCTGCGTCCCGCGCCTTCGGCGGGCGCGCCCGAGGGCCTGGCCGATCCGCAGTTCGTGCTCTTCGAGACCGAGCGCGGCGCGCTGGTCGACGTGGAGGTCTTCGTCAACTGCGGCTTCGGCTACCAGGTGCGCTGCGAGGCCGTGTGCGAGGCGGGCAGCGCCCGGATCGGCGACGAGCGTTCCATGGTCGTCACCACCGGGGCGGCACGGGCGAGGAGGTGACGCAGGACTACCTGGTCCGGTTCGCCGGCGCCTACGACCGTGAGGTGCAGGCATGGGTGGACGCCACCCGGCGCGGCGAGGTCACCGGCCCGGACGTCTGGGACGGCTACGCAGCCTCCGTCGTCGCCGAGGCGGGGGTCCGGGCGCTGGAGACCGGCGGCCGGACGACCGTCGAACTCGCGTCGCGCCCGGCCCTGTACGCCGGCGCCGGCCACTGACGCCGGGCTCAGACCCCGTCGAACAGGCTGCTCAGCCCCCGCTCCACGACCGCCGCCAGGTCCTCCTGCCCGGGCGGCACCAGGGCGTGGCTGTTCACCAGGAAGCGGCGCAGCGCCGAGGTCGGGAACTGCAGCAGGGCGAGGCCGCTCGGCGAGTGGAACTCCACGACCGTCCGGGTGCGGCCGTGGGGCCATATCCGCACGTCGCCGTGGCCCGCCGGAGCCCGCAGTCCCTGGTCCAGCAGGGAGCGGGCGAAGGTCCAGGTGACCTCGTCGCCCACCAGGGTGGCCTCGGGCGGGAAGTCCACGAAGACCGCCAGTGGGTCGTCCGCCGTGTAGCGCAGGGTCGCCGACACCGGGAGCTCCCGGTCCTCGGCGGTGATGAGGCGGGCGTGGGCGGGCTGTTCGACAATGAGGTCCATGCAATTAAGGAGTCCGCGAAGGCGTTTCACAGGACGTCAATTCCGGACAGAATTGATGCGCGTCGAACAGTGCGCGACGCGATGGAACACCAGAGCTTCGAACACTTGGATGGGCGCGACCCGAAAGCCTTCGGCATGGCACAAGTCCCGTAGTTCTCCTACGACTTGATCCTCAGCTCGCGTACGCCCCACGTACGCTCGGAACACTCCGGGAAGACTCTGGCATATGCCGGAAGCACCACCGTATCGTGTGTTGCCAAATCCCTTACAGGGCGTCGCGGGCTGTGCAACAGTCATAACGGTCCCTCCGTCCTTCTTGGCCGTACCGTCCCCTCCCCATCGGAGTGCGTCATGCCGTCCCCAGTCTCCGCGGACCGCTCAGCCGCCCAGCCGCCAGGGCGCGGCTCGGTCGAGGCGTTGATAACGCAGACGCGGCGGCTCAAAGGCGACATGGTCGCCGTACGGCGGGACACGCGGAACGACGGATCGGACCCGGAGGAGCGCTGGCAGCGGGCCCTGTACGACCTCGCGCTGCATCAACTGGACGACCTCGACGCACACTTGGCGCAGCTGCGGGACGGACCGGTGCCCGCCGAGGCCGAACCGGCCGAAGCACCGGCCGTCCGGCCGGCACCGGACGGCGCCACGCCCGGCTCGCTGCTCAGCCGGGTCGGCAGCGCCGAGTGGAACTTCCTGACGGACGAGGCCGGCTGGTCGGGGGAGCTCTACGAGATCCTGGGCCGCGACCCGGCCGCGCCCGCGCTCACCCTGGACGAGCTGCCCTCCGTGGTCCTGGACGAGGACCGGCCGAAACTGACCGCACTCGTGACCGACTGCCTGGTCGACGCGCGCCCCATCGACGGCGAGTTCCGCGTCGTACGGCCGGACGGCTCGACGCGGACCGTGCACATGATGGGCGAACCCGTGCTGGGCCCCGACGGCGGCACCACCTCGATGTGGGCCGTGCTGCGGGACGTCAGCGAGCTGCGCCGGCACAGGCGGACGGTGCGCGACCGTCACGACTCGCTGCAGCACCAGCGCAGGTCGGCCCAGACCGAGCACCGCCTCGCGGCCGAGCTGCAGGAGGCCGTACTGCCGCCCTGGCGCGGCTCCTTGCGGCTCCCGCACCAGGGGCCGCGCACCCTCGACCTGGCCGCCCACCATCTGCCCGCCCCCGGCACGCTGGTCGGGGGAGACTGGTACGACGCGCTGGAGCTGGCCGACGGCGCCACCCTGCTCAGCGTCGGCGACCTCACCGGGCACGGCGTCGCGGTCACCTCCGGCATGGCGATGCTGCTCGGCGCCGTGCGCGGCATGGCGATGGCCGGTACCCGCCCCGGCGAACTGCTCGCCATGCTGAACCAGTTACTGGACGCCACCGTGCAGCCCGCTCTCGGCAGCGCCGTCTGCTGCCACTACCGGCCCGAGGACCGCACCCTGGTGTGGGCGCAGGCCGGACACCCCGCCCCGCTGCTGTACCGCGACGGGACGGGGCGTCCGCTGAACGCGCCGGACGGCGTCCTGCTCGGCGCCACCACGGGCGCCGCCTACGGGCAGGCCGAAGTCACCCTGGAACCCGGCGACCTCGTACTGCTGCACACCGACGGACTCGCACCGGGCCACAGCTCCACGAGCGCCATGGACCGTCTGCTCGACCTCGCTCCCCGCTTCGGCACGGCGCGCACCGCTCAGGACTGTGTGCGCACGGTCGTGGAGGAGTTCGGCGGAGCCGAGCGCGAGGACGACGCCTGCGTCCTCGTGGCCAGAGTGACCGGCTGACCGGCTGACCTGACGCGGCGCACCGCCCCCTAAGCCCGTGCGCTGCCGTCACCCCTGCTCCGCGGCTTCGGCAGAGCGAGCTCGATCTCCTCGCGCAGCTCGTGGATCTTCGGGTAGCCGGCGTACTCGGCGGTGAGCCGGTACATCTCGCGCAGCCTGTCCCAGGTGCGCCGGGAGGAGTTCGAGCCCATCGACATCAGGGCCAGCCGTGCGTAGCGGTCGGCCTGTTCGGGGTCGTCGGCGATGAAGCAGGCCGAGGCCATGGAGAGATGGTCGAAGATCTTCGACCGCTCCCTGCCGTCCACCCGCAGGGCGAGGGCCTTCTGCGCGTAGTACTGCGCGTGCGCGGCCGCGTCCGGGTCGAACTCGGCGAGCGTGCGGTAGGCGAGGGCCTGCATGCCGTACAGGTCCTCGTCCTTGAAGGTCTGCATCCAGCCCGGCTGTTCCACGTCCTGCCGGTCGGAGACGAACAGGTCCTCCGCCTGGCCGAGCGTGCGGCGCATCGCCTGCCCCTTGCCCATCGACGCCTGCGCCCAGGCCTCGATGGTGTGGAACATCGCCTTCGTGCGCGGCTGGAGCCGCTCCCCCGAGCCGGACTGGGCGAGTTTCATCAGGTCCAGCGCGTCGTCGGGCCGGCCGAGGTGCACCATCTGGCGGGCCGCCCGGGACAGCGCCTCCCCGGCGCGGGGCCGGTCACCGCCCTCGCGGGCGGCGTGCGCGGCGATGACGAAGTACTTCTGGGCCGTGGGTTCCAGGCCCACGTCGTGCGACATCCAGCCCGCCAGGACGGCGAGGTTGGCGGCGACGCCCCACAGGCGCCGCTGCAGATGGGGTGGGTGGTGGTAGGCCAGCATGCCGCCCACCTCGTTGAGCTGGCCCACGACCGCCTTGCGCTGGAGGCCGCCGCCACGGGCCGCGTCCCAGGCCCGGAACACCTCTACGGAGCGCTCCAGTTCCTCGATCTCCTGCGACCCGATGGGGCGGCCTCGTAGCGGTCGAACCCAGCGAGGTCGGCGTGCAGGGGATCGTCGACGACAGGGGCGTCGGCCTTCAGGGCAGGGTCGGTGTGCAGCCAGTCGTGCATGGCGCTGCTGAGTGTGGATCCCGCGGCGAGCGCGGCACCCGCGCCCACCAAGCCGCGTCGGTTGAGCATGAGGTCCATTCCCGTGAATTCGGTGAGGACCGCGGCGGTTCGCTCGGGCGCCCACGGCACACCGTCGGGATGTTCCTCGATCCCGTCGCCCTGCCGTCTTCCCGCACGCCCGTGCCGTACCAGACCGAGGTCCTCGATGGTCACGACACGGCCGAGACGCTCGGTGAACAGGGCCGCCAGCACCCGCGGCACGGGATCGCGCGGGATCTCTCCCGTGTCGATCCACCGCCGCACCCGGGAGGTGTCGGTCGAGAGCTGGGGGTGGCCCATGGCCGCCGCCTGCTTGTTGACCAGCCTCGCGAGTTCGCCCTTGGACCAGCCGGCCAGGCCGAACAGGTCCGCAAGGCGGGTGTTGGGTTGTCCGCTCACGTCAAGCCCCCAGGTTCTCGGCTGACTTGACAGTAGCCCCGTGCAAGTTGCCGGGCGACTATTCGCCAGGGTTCGCCAGGGTGCGCCAGATGGTGTGCCACTGGGCATCGGGTGTCGAGTAGGAACGCGCCACCCCGCCCCGGTCGTCACCATCCAGAGCGGGCCCACTCCCCAGGGTGTGCCCGGGCGGCCGGGCCGGGTGGGCGCAAGCACAGCGTGGATGTACAGGCAGGCACCGCAGGCACACGAAGGGATCTGTATCTCCCATGTACGCAGCATCATCCTCCGTGTCCGCTCCGCCCCGGCCGCTGCGTCCCCGCCCGGCGGGCGGCGGACCCTTCCTCGACCCGGCGGCGCGGCCGGCGGCCCCCTGCTGGGCGCGGGCAGGCCGCGGCGCGTTCCGGGGCAGCCCGGCTCCCAGCCGCTCAGCGGCAGACTCGACCTCTCCGGTCCGCAGGGCGCGCAGCTGCGCACCGCGCTCGCCTCGGTGCACCGGATCTGCCCGGAGTTCGCCCCGGTGCAGGTGCTGCGGCGGAGCGGACGCTCGGTCCTCCTGGTCGGGACGACGGGACGCAGCACGGCCGTGGCCAAGTGTCTGCTGGACCAGTCACCGGCCTGGGCGGAGCGGTTCCGCCACGAAATAGCCGCATACCGCTCGTTCGTCCGGCACCGCCCGCCCGTGCGGGTGCCGAGGCTGATCGCGGCGGACCCGGACAACTGCACGCTGGTGATCGAGCGCATGCCGGGCCGGGTGGCCGCGCTCCAGAGGCATCCGGTGGAGGCCCCGCCCCGGCCGGACATCCGGGCCGCGCTCGGCGCGGTCTGCCGGCTGAACGCCTGGCGGCCCCCGGCGGGGACGTTCGACGCCCCGCTGGACTACGCGGCGCGCATCTCCCGGTACCACGAGCTGGGTCTGCTGACCGACCGGGACCTGGGCGATCTGCAGAAGCTGCTGCACGGCATCGCGCACGCGGCGGGCCGCCAGGGGATGGGCCAGTTCTGCCACGGCGACGCGTTACTCTCGAACATCCTTCTCTCACCGGCCGGTCCAGTGCTGGTGGACTGGGAGCACGCGGGCTGGTACCTGCCGGGGTACGACCTGGCGACGCTGTGGCTGGTGCTCGGCGACGCCCCGGTGGCACGGCGTCAGATCAGCCAGATCGCCCAGTCGGCGGGGCCCGCCTCCCGGGACGCGTTCCTGGTGAACCTGATGCTCCTGCTGACCCGTGAGATCCGCACCTACGAGACGGCCGTGCAACGTTCGATGCACGAGGCGCCCCCGGTGGCGCCGGGCGCGGCACTCCCGGGTGCCGCGTCGACCGGCGAGGAACAGCGGCTGCTGCTCAGGCGGCTGCACGACGACTGCCAGCTGGCCCGCCGGGCCGTGCGCGCGGCGGTCGGCACTCGCTGAGACGGGACGAGGGTCCGCGGTGCGCCCGATGCGGCGGCGCACCGCGGACCTTTGTGTGCGCGGACCTTCCCGGCACCTTCTCGCGGCCGCGGTCCCGGCTCCGCCGGGTACTCCCAGTGGTGTACGCCACTGACGCCCCGCAGGCCCGCGCACCACCGCGGCGAAACTCGCCGAACACCTCCGTGACATGGGAAATCATCCCGCCGAAGGCATCATTGACGGATCGTCGGCAAGCCGGTACCACTGACCAAGCTCGGCCCCGCACGCCCCGCCACGACCCGCCTGTCACAGGAGTCCGCATTGCGAGGATCCGCCACCGACCCCACGTCCACACCCGGTCAGAGACATCTGCGGCGCACCGCCGTCGCCCTGGCCTCCGCGGCCCTGATGCTGCCGTTGCTCGGCGCGGGCCCGGCCCAGAGCTCTCCCGAGTCCTCGGCGGGCGAGCTGCGGAGCGCGTTCGCCGGCGCGGCCGCCGAGTACCACGTGCCGCAGAGCGTCCTGCTGGCCGTCTCCTACCTCCAGTCCCGTTGGGACACGCACGCCGGGGCGCCCAGCGTGACCGGTGGCTACGGCCCGATGCACCTCACCGACGCGCGCACCGCGCTGGCCACGGCCGAGCACTTCGCCGGGGCACCGAGGACGCCCGCGGCGACAGCGCGCGCCCGGCCACGCACCCCGACGCCCGGGTGCCCGCGGACTCCGAGCTGCCGGCCCGGCTCAGGACGCTGCCCCGGGCCGCCGAGCTGACCGGTCTGCCGGCGGCCGAGCTGCGCACCGACCCGGCGGCGAACATCGCCGGCGGTGCCGCCCTGCTCGCCGCCGCGCAGAAGGAGATGGGCGAGCCGCTCGACGCCGATCCGGCCGGCTGGTACGGCGCGGTGGCCCGCTTCTCCGGCGCCGACGACACGGCGACCGCGGCGGCGTACGCGAACGACGTGTACGACGTGCTGCGCACGGGCGAGGAACGCGTCACGGACCAGGGTCTGCGGATGGCACTCGCGGCGCAGCCCCGACTGAGTCCGGACACGGCACAGTTGAAGCGGACCGGGCTGCGCACCGCCGCCCCCGCGGACGACGTCGAGTGCCCCAGGTCGGTGTCGTGCGAGTCGGTCCCGGCGCCGTACGAGGAGTTCGGCGACAACGACTACGGCAACCACGACCTGGGCGACCGTCCGCAGTCGCAGCGGATCAAGTACATCGTCGTCCATGACACCGAGGGCTCCTGGGACGGGGTCATGAAGCTGATCCAGGACCCCACCTACGTGTCCTGGAACTACACCATCCGCTCCACCGACGGTCTGATCGCCCAGCACGTGAAGGCCAAGGACGTGGCCTGGCACGCGGGCAACTGGGACATCAACGCGCGGTCCGTCGGCATCGAGCACGAGGGCTTCCTGACCTCGCCGGACGCCTGGTACACGGAGGCGATGTACCGGTCGTCGGCGCGCCTGGTGAAGTACCTGTCCCGCAGCTACGGCATCCCGCTGGACCGGCAGCACATCCTGGGCCACGACAACGTGCCCGGCCCGACGGCCGCCACGGTGCCCGGCATGCACACCGACCCGGGCCCGTTCTGGGACTGGCGGCACTACTTCCAGCTGCTCGGCCACCCGTTCAAGCGCACCGGCGGCAAGCACTCCTCGCTGGTGACGATCCTGCCGGACTACGCGGCGAACCAGCCGGTGTACACGGGCTGCGCCACCAAGGGCGAGCCCTGCGCGGCGCACGGTTCCAGCGAGGTGCGGCTGTACTCCGACCACGACGAGAGCGCGCCGCTGATCACGGACGTCGGGCTCGGCACGGCACCGACCGACGGGGTCAACGACCTTTCGTCCCGGGTCTCGACCGGTCAGCGGTTCGCCGTGGCCGACCGCTGGGGCGACTGGACGGCGATCTGGTACCTGGGGCAGAAGGCCTGGTTCCACAACCCGCGCAAGCAGCCGACCGCGGTGCGCGCCGCAGGTCTCGTCGTCACCCCGAAGGACGGCGCGGCGAGCATCCCGGTCTACGGCCGGGCGTACCCGGAGAAGGAGGCCTACCCGGCGGGGGTGCCCGCGCAGTCGGTGGTGCCGCTGAAGTACACGATCCCGGCCGGTCAGAAGTACGCGGTCGGTGACCTGGTGCCCGGCGAGTACTACTACGCGGTCACCTTCACCCCCGACTCGCACCGGGTCGTGACCGGCAAGGACCTGTACTACGAGATCCAGTACGGGCACCGGGTGGCGTTCGTGCGCGCCGCGGACGTCACCGTCGCGGGAGCGGCTCGCTAGGGCCTGTCGTCAGCCCTGCTGGAAAAGCTCCGCCGGGAGCGGCTTCAGCAGGGCGTACAGGTCGTCGGTGATGGGGCGGTCCCAGGCGGCGATGGTCACCAGGACGCCGTCGCTGCGGTCGAACTGGACGCAGGAGATCCGGCTCTCGGAGAGCTTCAGGCGCCGCACGATCAGCAGGTTGTCGCCCTGGAGGACCGGGGTGTCCTCGGTGCCGACGACCGTGATCTCCTCGTCGTTCTCCAGCGCCAGGAGCAGCTGGGCCACCTCGAAGGGGATCTCGCCCTCGGCCACCTCGCGGGCCGGGGAGCCCTCGGGGAGATTGCCGATGATCATGGCGGGACCGCGGCCGCCGAAGAGGTCGTAGCGCAGGAAGACGCCCTGGCAGGAGCCGTCGGGGGCGGGCAGCAGGCCCGCGCCGAGGTTGCCCGGCCAGTCGCCCGGGTCCATGGCCAGCACGTCGAATTCGGGTCCGGCGGGAGTGGCGCTGCGGCGGCGGAGGAACGACATGCCGCAATGGTACGTGCAGGCGCGCGTTCGCCGCCGTGCGGGCGCCCGCACGACAGCGCCCGGATTCCCCCGCCCGGCCCGGATCTTCCGTGCCGGCCGGGCGGTTGCCCGGGAGCGGGGTGTCACTCCTTCGGTGGTGCCGGCGGGACGACGGCGATCGGGCACGCCGCGTGCAGCAGGACGGCCTGGGTGACGGAGCCCATCATGCGCGCGGGCGCGAGCAGCCGGCGCCGGTGGCGGCCGACCACGACCAGGTCCGCGTCCCCGGACGCGGTGACGAGATGACCGGCGGCATCACCGGGCAGGACCCGCACCTCGGTGGCGACGCCGGGGTGCCGCTCGCGGTGCGGGGCGAGGAAGCCCTCGACGAGGGAGCGGGTCTCGTGCTCGACGGCGTCCTGGCCGACCGGGGGCGGCACCGTCTGGCCGGGCGCCGACCAGGTCTGCGCCGGCCACGGGTAGGCGGCGATCACCTGGACGCGGGCGCGGCGCGGGGCGGCCTCGGTGAAGGCGAACTCCAGGCCGGCCGCGTCGGGGCTGTCGGCGTGCAGGCCGACGACCACCCGGGGGCCGGGTCCGGCGGGGGCGCCCTCGGGGATCTCGCGGCCGGGGCGAGGCACGACGACCACCGGGCAGTCGGCGTCGCGGGCGGCGGCCAGGGAGTTGGAGCCGAGCAGCAGTCCGGCGAAGCCGCCGCGGCCGCGGGAGCCCAGCACCAACAGCTGGGCGTCGGCGCCGAGTTCCGGAAGAACCGCGCCGGGCACGCCCTCCACGGCGACGTACTCGGCGACCGGGGCGTCCGCGACGTCCCGCAGCAGGGCGCGCACGTCGTCGAGCACCGGGTCGCCCTCCGCGTCGGGCGGCCCGGCGACCAGGACGTCGGCCTGTCCCCAGGCCGCGTACTGCCGGACGTGCACGACCCGCAGCGGTGCGGCGCGGCGCCGGGCGGCGTCCACGGCCCACTCCAGGACCCGCCGGCTGTCGTCGGAGCCGTCGACCGCGGCGATGACCGGCGCAGTGCTCATTCCTTGCCCACCTCCGGAACACGACCTTCCCCGTGCTGGGGCCAAGCCTCGCGCAGGCTGCGGCCCGGCGGGGCGCTGTGGGTCGCGTGTCCTCGATTCCGCCGGGAACACCCCCGGATCGGCGTGCGGCGGGCGGTGGGCGACGGGCTCAGGTGAGGTCGAACTCGCCCTCGCGTGCGCCGGAGACGAAGGCGCCCCATTCCGCGGGGGTGAAGATCAGGGACGGGCTCTCCGGGCGGCCGCTGTTGCGCATCGCGATGAATCCCTCGACGAAGGCGATCTGCACATCGCCCAGTCCTCGGCTGCTGGACTGCCACTCGGCCCCGCTGAGGTCCAGCTCCGGCTTGTCCCAGCCCACGAGCGGCTGCTGCTGGGTGATGGTCTCGGCCACGTCCGTGCTCCTCCCGGTTCGTCGTCCGCGAGCCAGCCTAGCGACCGGTCCCCACCGCGGACAGGCCACGTGAGGAGGACTTTCCGGGCGCCTCACCGGGACGGGACGCCGTCCTCCCCGAGGAAGCCGAGGACGCTGCGGACGAAGTGCGCCGGACCGTCCAGCCAGGGGTAGTGACCGGCTGCGGGCTGGACGCTCACCTCGGCGTCGGGGAGGGCCGCGGCGACGCGGCGGGCCAGGGCGGGGCTGGGCCCGCCGTCGTACTCCCCCGCGTGGACCAGGACCGGCGCGGTGAGGGCGGCGAGCGCGGCCCGGGTGGCCTCCGGGGTGAAGGCGCCCTCGGCGAAGTAGCGCTCGGCCGCGTCGTCGTTGGTTTGTGCCTCCTCGTGTTCGGCGTGCGCCCGGGCGGTGTCGTCCCAGCGGCCGTAGAAGAACGGCAGGAACACCTCGTCGAAGCCGGCGTCACCCGCGAGCCATGCCTCGTAGGCGGGGAAGGCCCGGCCGAACCACGGCTCGTCCGCCCGCAGCCGGGCGGCGGCGAGCCGGTCGGCGGGCGTGGCCCGCATGCCGAGGGCCGAGGGGTTGGGGTGACCAGCAACAGCCGCCGGATCCGGTGGGGGTGGCGGGCCGCGTACAGCAGCGCGAGGCTGCCGGCCGCGGAGTGGGCGAGCAGGTCCATCCGCTCCAGGCCCAGGTGGATCCGCCACCGCTCCACGTCGTCGACCATGCGGTCGCAGCGGTAGGTCGCCGGGTCGGCCGGCGACCCGGAGTCGCCGGTGCCGCGCAGGTCGAGCAGGGCCAGCCGGCGGTGTGCGGTGAGGCCGCCCAGGTCGCCGAGGTAGCCGGAGGCGCGCATGGGCCCGCCGGGCAGGACGGCGAGAGGCGCGCCCTCGCCCCTGAGGTGGTAGGCGAGCGTGGTCCCGTCGGCGGCGGAGAAGGTCGGCATGCGGTGATCATTCAGGCTCGTCCCGCCCGGCCGCAACGCGTTTGCGCGGACCGGGGTCCTCCTGCTCGCGCCTCGCGCGGAATTTTTCGGGCTCCCCTCTTGCCTGCCGGCCGGATGGCCTGAATTACTGGCCTCGAACGAATCGACCGAATGATCGGTCGTCCGTAATGTGCGGCTGGTGAGGGAGAAGTCCCGATGGCGGATGCGACGGACCTGCTCGACGCGGGCGAGAGGCTCGGTACCGAGGAGCTGCGAGCGCTCCAGCTCGAGCGGCTGCGCGCCTCACTGCGGCACGCCTACGAGCACGTGCCGTTCTACCGGGAGTCCTTCGACAAGGCCGGCGTCCGCCCGGAGGACTGCCGTTCGCTCGCCGACCTGGCGCACTTCCCCTTCACCACCAAGGCCGACCTGCGCGAGCAGTACCCCTTCGGCATGTTCGCCGTGCCCCGCGAACGCGTCCGCCGTCTGCACGCCTCCAGCGGCACCACGGGAGTGCCCACGGTGGTCGGCTACACGGACAACGATCTCTCGGTGTGGTCCGACATGGTCGCGCGCTCGCTCCGGGCGGCGGGCGCGCGCCCCGGTGACACCGTGCACGTCGCCTACGGCTACGGGCTGTTCACCGGCGGCCTCGGCGCCCACTACGGCGCCGAGCGCCTGGGCTGCACGGTGATCCCGGCGTCCGGCGGTATGACGGCCCGCCAGGTCCAGCTCATCCGGGACCTGGAACCCGGCGTCATCATGGTCACCCCGTCCTACATGCTGACGCTGCTGGACGAGTTCGAGCGGCAGGGCGTGGACCCGCGCGGCACCTCGCTGCGGGTGGGTGTCTTCGGCGCCGAGCCCTGGACCGAGCGGATGCGGCGCGAGATCGAGGAGCGGTTCGCGATCGACGCGGTCGACATCTACGGGCTGTCCGAGGTGATGGGCCCGGGGGTCGCCCAGGAGTGCGTCGAGACCAAGGACGGCCTGCATGTGTGGGAGGACCACTTCTATCCGGAGGTCGTCGACCCGATCACGGGCGAGGTGCTGCCGGAGGGCGAGCGGGGCGAGCTGGTGTTCACCTCGCTCACCAAGGAGGCCATGCCGGTCGTCCGGTACCGGACCCGGGACCTGACCCGGCTGCTGCCCGGCACCGCCCGGGCGTTCCGGCGGATGGAGAAGGTCACCGGGCGCAGCGACGACCTGGTGATCCTGCGCGGGGTGAACCTGTTCCCCACGCAGATCGAGGAGATCGTGCTGCGCACCCCCGGTGTGGCACCCCACTTCCAGTTGCGTCTCACCCGTGAGGGCCGCCTCGACGCGCTCACGGTGCGCGCGGAGGCCCGGCCCGGCGCCACGCCCGAGGCGCGGGAGGCGGCGGCCCGGTCCATCGTCGCGGCCGTGAAGGACGGGGTCGGCGTGTCCGTGGGCGTGGAGATCGTGGAGCCGGAGTCGCTGGAGCGGTCGGTGGGCAAGATCCGCCGGATCGTGGACCTGCGCCCGCGCTAGGGACCTGCCGGGCCTGGGGGGCGTCTCCCGAACCCGCGACGATCGGGGAGACGCCCCCTAGGAGCCGCGTGCGAACCGGTCGCGCAGTTCGCGCTTGAGGATCTTGCCGCTGGCGTTGCGGGGCAGCTCGTCCACGAACAGCACCCGCTTGGGCGCCTTGAAGGGGCGAGCCTGTCCCGCACGTGCGCGACGAGCCGCTCCTCCGTCACGTCTGCGCGCCGGACGACGACCGCGGTGACGGCCTCGATCCACCGTTCGTCGGGCAGCCCGATGACGGCGGCCTCGGCGACGGCCTCGTGGGTGTAGAGCGCGTCCTCCACCTGGCGGGAGGCGACCAGCACACCACCGGAGTTGATCACGTCCTTCACCCGGTCGACGATCGTGTAGTAGCCGTCCGCGTCGCGCACCGCGAGGTCGCCGGAGTGGAACCAGCCGTCCCGGAACGCCTCGGCGGTCTCCTCGGCCGGTCCCAGTAGCCCTCGCACAACTGCGGTGAGCGGTAGACGATCTCACCGGGTGTGCCGTCGGGCACGTCCTCGCCCCGCTCGTCGACCACGCGCGCGTCCACGAACAGCACCGGCCGGCCGCAGGAGTCCGGCCGTCCGTCGTGCTCGTCGGGGGCCAGCACGGTGGCGAGCGGGCCGATCTCGCTCTGCCCGAAGCAGTTGTAGACGGCGAGCCCCGGCAGGCGTGCGCGCAGCCGCTGGAGCACCGGGACGGGCATGATCGAGGCGCCGTAGTAGGCCTTGCGCAGTCCGTCGAGGTCGCGGGTGGCGAAGTCGGGCCGGTTGGCCAGGCCGATCCACACGGTGGGCGGCGCGAACAGGCTGTCCACCCGGCTCTGTTCGATCAGGTCGAAGAGCCGGTCGCCGTCCGGGGCGTCCAGCAGCACGCTGGTCGCGCCGACCGCGAGGTACGGCAGCAGGAACACGTGCATCTGCGCCGAGTGGTAGAGCGGCAGCGCGTGGGCGGGCCGGTCGCCGGCGCTCAGGTCGAGGGCGGTGATCGCGCTCAGGTACTCGTGGACCAGCGCGCGGTGCGTCATCATGGCGCCCTTGGGCGCGGCGGTGGTGCCGGAGGTGTACAGCAGTTGCACCAGGTCCTCGGCGCGCGGCTCGGGTCCGTCGTACGGCGGGGCATCGGACAGCCGGGCGAGCAGGGAGCCGTCGGCGTCCCGCAGCGGCAGCGCGCGCACGCCGTCCGGGAGGCGGCCGGCGAGGTCCGGGTCGGCGAGCACCAGGGCGCTGCCCGACTGCCCCACGATGTACGCCAGGTCGTCGCCGGTCAGGTTCTGGTTGACCGGCACGTGGACCAGGCCGGCGCGGGCGCAGGCCAGGAAGGCGATCAGATAGGCGTCGGAGTTGTGCCCGTAGGCGGCGACCCGGTCCCCCGGCGCGAGGCCCTCCGCGCGCAGCAGCCCCGCCGCGCGCGTGACGGCGTCGTCCAGTTCCCCGTAGGTCCAGCCGCGTTCGCCGTACTCCAGTGCGATGCGTGCCGGGGTGCGCCGGGCGCTGCGCCGCAGCACCCCGTCGACCGTGCTGCCGTGTCCCTGCGTCATGACAGCCGATCCTCGGCCCGCCGGACGGGCGGGTCAAGAACCCCGTGGCCGCCCGTGCGCTACGACTCCAGCACCGCCATCGCCGCGTTGTGCCCCGGCACCCCGCTCACCCCTCCCCCGCGCACCGCGCCCGCGCCGCACAGCAGCACGCCCGGGTGCGCGGTCTCCACGCCCCAGCGCCCGGTTCCCTCCTGGGCGTACGGCCAGGACAGGGCGCGGTGGAAGATGTTGCCGCCGGGCAGGCGCAGGTCCCGTTCGAGGTCGAGCGGGGTCTTCGCCTCGATGCAGGGGCGGCCGTCGGCGTCGGTGGCGAGGCAGTCGGCGAGGGGTTCGGCGAGATGGGCGTCGAGCTGTGCCAGGGTGGACTTCAGCAGTTCCTCGCGGACGGCGTCGTTGTCCCGGTCGAACAGCCGGGCGGGGTGTGCAGTCCGAAGAGGGTGAGGGTCTGGTAGCCGCGCCCGGCGAGGCCGGGGCCGAGGATGCTGGGGTCGGTCAGCGAGTGGCAGTAGATCTCCGAGGGCGGCGCGGCGGGGAGTTCCCCGGCGGCCGCCTGGGCGTGGGCGGTGGCCAGTTGCCGGTAGCCCTCGGCGATGTGGAAGGTGCCGGCGAAGGCCTCCCGGGGTCGACCGAGTCGTCGCGGAGCCTGGGCAGCCGGGTGAGCAGCATGTTCACTTTGAGCTGGGCGCCCTCGGCCGGCTCGGGCGCGGGGTCGCCCATGAGGGTGGCCAGCTCGTGCGGCGACGCGTTGACCAGGACGTGCCGGGCGGCGGCGACCCCCTCGCCGTCGGCCGTGCGGTAGGTGACCTCCGCGGTCTTCCCGTCGCTGTCGACACGGACCGCCTCGTGCCCGGTCGCGATCACCGCGCCGGCCGAGCGCGCCGCGGCCGCCAGCGCGTCGGTGAGGGCGCCCATGCCGCCCACGGGTACGTCCCAGGCGCCGGTGCCGCCGCCGATGACGTGGTAGAGGAAGCAGCGGTTCTGGGCGAGGGAGGGTCGTGGGCGTCGGCGAAGGTGCCGATGAGCGCATCGGTGAGGACCACACCGCGCACCAGGTCGTCGGTGAAGTTCTCCTCGACGGCGACCCCGATCGGCTCCTCGAACAGAGCCCGCCAGGCGGTGTCGTCGTCGATCCGGCGGCGCAGCTCGTCCCGGCCGGGCAGCGGTTCGGTGAGGGTGGGGAACACCCGCTCGGCGACCCGGGCCGTCATGCCGTAGAAGCGCTCCCAGGCCGCGTACTCCCGCTCGCCGCCGGTCAGCCGGGCGAACGCCTCCCGGGTGCGCTGTTCCCCGCCGCCGACGAGCAGCCCGGTGGCCCGTCCGCCGCGTTCGGTGGGGGTGTACGAGGAGATGGTGCGTCCGCGCACCTGGAACCGCAGCCCGAGGTCGCGCACGATCTTCTGCGGCAGCAGGCTGACCAGGTACGAGTACCGCGACAGCCGGGCCTCCACCCCGGCGAAGGGACGGGTCGACACGGCGGCCCCGCCGGTGTGGTCGAGCCGCTCCAGCACCAGCACGGACCGCCCGGCACGCGCCAGGTAGGCGGCGGCGACCAGTCCGTTGTGACCACCGCCGACGATGACGGCGTCGTAGGTCCGGGTTCCCTCGTTGGCAGGCATGGTCCTTCGTAACACGTGATGATCAAGAGGGGCCAGAGGCGTGCGCGGACGGCGTGGACTCAGTGCCCGCCGGACGCCTGCCGCCGGCTCAGGGTCGCGACCCGGCGGTACAGCTCGGCGGCCTCGGTGTCGTGGCCCAGTTGTTGCAGGCAGTGGGCCTCGTCGTGGCGGCCGGCGAGGGTGTCCGGGTGGGCGGGGCCGAGGACGCCTTCGCGCGCGGCGGCGACCCCGCGGTACTCGGTGAGCGCGTCCGTCCAGCGGCCCAGCCAGCCCAGGGCGACCGCGATCTCGCGACGGCTGACGAGGGTGTCCGGGTGGTCGGGGCCGAGGGCACCGGCGCGCCGGGCGCACACGTCGCGGGCCTCGGCGAGCGCCTCCTCCCAGCGGCCGAGGCGGCCGAGGTTGACGCCGAGGCCGTGGCGGGCGCGCAGCGTCTCGGGGTGGGCGGGGCCCTGGACCCGGGTGCGGTCCGCGACCAGGGCGCGACAGAGGCGGAGGGCGTCCGCGCCGCGGCCGAGGCGGCCCAGGCAGATGCAGGTCTCGTGGCGGGCGGCGAGGGTGTCCGGGTGGTCGGGGCCGAGGGTGCGGGCGCGCGCCGCCGCGACCTCGCGGTAGGTGTCCAGCGCCTCCTCCCAGCGGCCCGACTGGCCCAGCGCGTGGGCGACTTCGAAGCGGCTGACCAGGGTGTCGGGGTGGTCGGCACCGAGCACGCGGGCGCGGGCGGCGGCGACGTCGAGGGCCGTCCGGTACGCCTCCCCCGGGCGGCCGAGCCGGCCGAGGGTGACGGCGAGGTTGTGGCGGCAGCGCAGGGTGTCCGGATGGTCGCGGCCCATGACCCGGGTCCGGGCGGCCAGTACCGCGGTGTAACCCTGGTGCGCCTCGAAATGGCGGCCCAACTGCCCCAGGACGTAGGCCGTTTCCTGGCGGGCGGCGAGGGTGCCGGGTGGTCGGCGCCGAGGACGCGTTCCCTGGCGTCGGCGACGTCCGCGTAGGCGCGCAGCGCGTCGGCGGGCCGTCCGGTGCGGCTGAGGGCGAAGGCGGCCTCGTAGCGGCTGCTGAGGGTGTCGGGGTGGCCGGGGCCGAGCAGGGCCGCCCGTTCGGCGGCCACGGCCAGGTGGATCTCGCGTGCATCGGCCCAGCGGCCGCTCCGCGCCACGGCCAGGCCCTCGTGGTGCCGGGCGGCGAGCGCGGTCACGTGGTCCGGTGCCGGCCGGGCCGGCACCGCCACCGCCTCGGCACCCGTGGCGTCGCGGCGGGCGGTCCAGGCGACGGTGAGCGCGGCGCCGGGGTCCGGCGGGACGGGGCCCGGCACGGCGCCGACCACCTTGTGGCCGATGGCCAGGTCACGGGTCCAGGACGGCGGGCGCCGGTCGCGCACGGCCGCCCCGCCGGTCCGGGGCCGCTCGGCCACGACCGTCCGCGGGTGTCCCGGTGTCGTACGCAGCGAGGCCAGCCGGTGGGCCAGCTCGGCCGCGTCCCGGGGACGTTCCTCGGGCCGTTTGGCCAGCAGGTCGAGGATGATCCGCTCCAGGCGGGCGGGGAGTTCGGGCCGGTGCCCGCGGGGCGGGCGGGGCGGGGTGTCGCGGTGGCCGATGAGGATCCCCCAGGCGTCGTCCAGGTCGAACGGCGGTGCCCCGGTGGCGATCTCGTACAGCACGCAGCCCAGCGAGTAGAGGTCGCTGCGCTGGTCCACCTCCGCACCGCCGATCTGCTCGGGGGACATGTAGTGCGGGGTGCCCATCGCGGCGCCGGTGCCGGTCAGCCGGGCGGTGAAGCCGATGCCCTGGCCGAGGCGGGCTATGCCGAAGTCGCAGATCTTCACCGTGCCGTCGGTCAGCCGCACGATGTTCGCGGGCTTCAGATCGCGGTGCACGACACCCTGCCGGTGGGTGTGGGCGAGGGCGGCGGCCACCTGTTCCGCGACCGCGAGCACCTCCTCGACGGGCAGGGGATGGCCCTTGTTGTCCTCCAGCAGCCGGCTCAGGTCGCGTCCGTCGAGCAGCTCCATGACGAGGTAGAGGTCTCCGTCGTCCTCGCCGAAGTCGTGGACGACGGTCACGCCCCGGTGGGAGAGCGCCGCGGCCACTCTCGCCTCCCGGCGGAACCGTTCCCGCAGGACGCGGGTGAAGGACGCGTCGTGCTCCGGGGCGGGCGGTCTGAGACACTTCACCGCGACCTGCCGGCCGAGCGACTCGTCGCGGGCCCGCCACACCTCGCCCATGCCGCCCCGCCCGACCGGTTCGAGCAGCCGGTAACGGCCCTGGATCAGCCTGTTCTCCCCCATCGCGCGCCGTCGCCCCCGTCGCTGTGCGGCCGCCCCCCACGGGGACGTCGTCACGACGGCACGGCCGCGTGGCACCCGTCCCGGTCCGTGACATACCCCCCTGCCCGTCCAGTATGGCCGCCTGCCGCCCGGTTCTGAACGGTGCCGGCGGCCCTGCCGGACCGGGCCCCGCTCCGCTCCGTGCGCGGTGTTTGGGCCGGGGCCACCCACGCCGGCCTGCGGGAACGCGGTGCCGCAGGGCACCGCCGCCCCCGGGCCGCCCGGCGTCGACGGCGGGTACGGGGGCGGTGCTCCGTACACCTCGTCGGCGTACGGGAGCGGGACGGCGTACACCGGCTGCGCCACCCGCCGCCGTCGCGCCTCGCGCGCCGGGACGAACAGGGGCTGCGCCGACGGGCGGAGATGGCGCTCGCCCACCCGGCGTGCCCGGTCTCCCACCGCCGGCGCCTGCCCCTGCCGCCCCCGCGCGGGACGCGCGAGGCCGCCGTCCCTTCGCCGTGAACTCACGCAGCGCGATGCCGGGTTCCAGGACACTCACTCGGGGCTCGCCGACGAGGCCCAGGTGCTCCGGAGTGCTCGCCGGTGGCTCGCGGTGGTGCCGTGTGGTGCCGCGGACCGGGCTCAGTCGAGCGCCACCATGAAGTCCGTGCACGCCACGGCGCAGGCGCGGCACACCGCCGCGGCGGACTCGGCGCCGGGGTGCTCGTCGAAGGCGTGGGCGCACTCCAGGCAGACCGAGCGGCACCACTCCAGCTGCACCCTGATCCCGTCCTCGTCCTGACCGTTCTGCTCGGAGAGGGTGCGGCACGTCGCGTCGCACACCTCGGCGCACATGATCCCCAGCCGCCGTACGCGCTCCTGCTGCTCGGTGCCGTCCGGGTCCAGGAGGCTGGCGCGCACCGCACAGGCCCTGGCGCACTCCGCGCACGCCTGGGCGCACGTGAACCGGTCCTCCAGGAACCGGTAGAGCTGCTGCTGCGTCGGCGAGGTCACACCCGGCGGGTAGCCCTGCCGGGGCGGCGCAAACGCGTCGACCGCGACCGGGGGTGCCGCGACCCGGGAGGTGTGGCCGACCGTGACGGACGGCCACGCAAGGTGTCCGGTTCGTCCCATTCTGGGTGGGGTATTCCTGAGCTATGAGTACCGCACAGATGCAGCTGGCCGCGGCAAGCGGCCTGATGGGTCTCCTGTTCTTCGTCATAGCCGTGGCCGTGCTGGCGCTGCTCGCCGGCGGCTTCTGGATGAACTCCCGGGAGAAATACCGCGAGCCTCCCCGGCCGCGTCCCGAGGAACAGCCGCAGCTGCCACCGGAGGGCGCGGTGCACGAGATCCGGGAGAACAGGGAGTCCCAGGAGGTTCCCGTCACTCCCAAGGGCGGCCGCCCGCTCACCCCGTACGAGCTGTCCAACCTCGACTCCAGGCCCAGCGACTCGAAGGAGCGCCCGCGCTGGAGCAAGGGTTCGAGCGGTTCCTTCGGCGGCGGGGGGCTGGGCGCCCACTGACCGCCGCACCCCGGCCACGACCCGGCACCCGTTCCCGACGGGAGCCGCGCGTATCCGGCCCGCGCCGGGCCGCCGCGCGCCGCTAGGCATCCTTCCCGGCGGCGTCCAGGCGGCCGACGCGGGCCACGTTGCGCAGGTCCTCGGGGTCCTGGCTGGGCTCGGCCGCGAACCACGCGTCGAGGATCTCCCGCAGCACAGGCGGCGAGGTGAGCCTCAGTCCGAGCGCAAGGACGTTGGCGTCGTTCCAGCGCCGCGCCCCCTCCGCCGTGGCGGCGTCCGTGCACAGGGCCGCGCGGACGCCCGGCACCTTGTTCGCCGCGATGGAGGCGCCGGTGCCGCTCCAGCAGCACACCACCGCCTGATCGGCCGCGCCGTCGGCGACGTCCCGGGCGGCGGCCTCGGAGCAGACCGCCCACTGCGGGTCGGCACCGGGGCGCAGCGCGCCGTGCTCACGCACCTCGTGGCCGCGCCGGCGCAGTTCCTCGACGAGGTACCGGGCCACGGGTTCGTCCATGTCGGAGGAGACGGAGATCCGCATGCTCCGGAGCCTAGCCGCTGCCGGCCGACGGATCGCGCCCCGACAAGTCCGAGGGCCTGTCTGACAATTCCCGTCTGCCGCGCGACGCCATGCACGCCCTCTCGCCGCGCCGGCCCCGGACCCGAGTACATCCAGTACGAGGGTCCGAGTCCGACACGGCGAGAGCACGCGCCTGACGCCGCACGGCCGCCCTGCGGGCGACGACGCGAATTGTCAGACAGGCCCTGGTCCGGGCGGCCGGCCGCTCCGGAGACACTCCGCCGCCCTTTCACGGCGCGTCTTTCACGGCGCGCGGCGGGTCAGGAGCCTGTGCAGGTGCTCCAGCGCGTCCAGCAGCACCGAGCGGTGGTACCAGCTCAGCCAGGCGGCCGTGTCGGCGGCGAGCACGTCGAGGGCCTCGCTCCGGTCACCGGCCGGCAGGTGGCCGGTCTCGGGCCAGTGCAGGGTGATCACGCCGGTGCAGGACCCGGCGGCGGAGACGACGGGCACGCTGTGCAGGGCGCGGGTGTCCGTGGCCAGCAGGGCGCGCCTGGTCTCGTCGGACAGCAGCGGCTCCGCCGCCACATCGGGCACGCTCACCCGGCTGCCCCGGACCCGGGCGACCGCGTCGGCCGTGCCCTCGTCCTGACCCCGGACGAGGTGGTCCAGAAGCCTTTCGTCACAGCCGTAGTGGGTCTCCAGGGTGAGGGCGTTCACCGCCGGGTCCACGAACTGCACGTACCCGGCGGTGGCCCGGCCGACGGCCAGTGCCTCGTGGAGCACCGCGTCGATCATCTGGCGCCGGCAGCGCGGGTCCCGGCCTTCCCGGGCCAGGATCCGCAACTGCGGCACGGGCAGGGAGCGGCGGCCTGGGAACCACACCTCGCCGTCCGGGGGCCGGGCCACCACGACGGCGGACACCAGCACGCGCAGCGGCACGTTGAACCGCTGGGAGGCCTCGCGCAGCACCCGGAAGGCGCTGCCGGAGTCGGGCAGGCCGTAGCGGGCCATCAGCGTGCCCTGCGCCATGCCGATCACAGGTGCGGTACGCACCCGGGCCCGCAGGGCCCGGACCTCCTTGTGCAGGTCCTCGTACGACGGACGCCACAGGTCGGCCATCTGCGAGCGCCAGGCCGGCAGGTCCTCCGCCGGGACCGTGGCCCGCGCCAGCTCCCGCAGCGCCTCGTCGAGGGTGGCGTACAGCAGCACGCCGTTCAGGCGGGCGAGGTGCACGGCCTCGCGCACGCCGGGGCGGGCCCGGATGATGATCAGATCGGGGCGTCCGGCGCGGCCCCGGGTGGTCTCGCTCAGCGCGTGCAGGACCGCGGCGCCGCCGAGTTGCACATGGGCCATGTCGAGAACCGGCCGCAGTCCGGCGCGGTCGGCCTCCTCCAGGTGGCCGCGCAGCTCGTCCGACCAGACCTCGGCCCCGTCCGGGCTCAGACTGCCGGACATGCGCAGGAGCAGGGCGCCCTCGGCGGGCAGCCCCTCCACCAGGGACGACTCGATGACGAGAGGGGCCGGTGCGCCCGGGCGGGCGGAGGAGGATTTCACGGCATCACCACACCAGGACGTCACAAAGCCTCGAATATCCGCAAAGGCCTCTTCCTGACCTTGGACCACCACCTTGCACGCTCGGTGCCCGGCCCTCAACCGCACCGCGCGGGATCCCGGCCGGCGATTCGCGTCAGTGGGGGCCGCCGGGCCGCGCGGACTCGTCCGCGGGAAGGGAGTCCAGCGCGGACGCCGTGCTGGCGTGCACCCGGACGCCCGGCAGACCGGCGAGCCGCAGCGCCTCGCGCACATGGGGGCGGGGCTGCACGATCGGCAGGCAGCGGCCCGACCGGGCGAGCCCGCCGGTGGCCCGGTCGAGCGAGCGCACCGCCACGGCACTGGCCAGGTACACCTCGGTCATGTCCAGTACGAGGTGTTCACCGGCCCGGTCGGACTGGCGCAGATGCTCCGCCAGGGCCTCGGAGAACTCCGTGGCGTTGGACGCGTCGACCGTTCCGCGGGCCTTGAGGAGGGTGATCCGGCCGGACTCGGGGCGGCTCTCCCGTACGGCTCGGAGCAGCAGCGGGGCAGCGGGAAGCTGGCCTTTTTCCATGGGCGGGGCACTTCCTGGGAGGGAGGGCTCGGCCAGCCGCTTCTTGACCGGGGAGGGGACCACTGTGCCGCCCCCGGGTGCCCGAAGCAACGACGCGTCCCTGGGCGTGTCGCCGCCCTGGCGGACGGTGCTCCGGTTCCGGCGGCACCGGGTCACGCCGGCGCCGCGCCCGGGGCGGCCGGGCTGAGGCGGCGTCCTGGGGCACCGTGCGTGTCGGGTACGGCCGTCCGGGTGTACCACCGGGTGTCCAGGCTCCTGAGCCCAGGGACCGTCGCGTCTACGCCGGGCAGGACCCGGGCCGGGACTTCGCGCAGCGCGGTCGAACAGGACTGCTGAGGCCGGCGGCCAGGGCCCGGGACGAGGCTTCGCGCAGCGCGGTCGAACAGGACGACGACGACCGGCGGCCGGGCCGTGCTCACGCGGTGGCGCCTCCCAGGGGTATCGCGCCCCGGTGGCGGACGGCTCCGCGCAGCCAGTGCCGTACCGCGAGCGGGGGTATGAGCACGCTGGTGCCCAGCATTCCGGCCATCTCGCGGGCGGTGCGCGGGCCGGTCCGGATCCGGGCCAGGGCGAACTCGGCCGTGCCCAGCGTCCACAGCGCCGCGCAGACCACGGCGGCACGGCGGCGGCCGGTGAGCGCGCAGACGGCGGACGCGAGCGCGGCGCCGGTCACCGCGACATGACCCGGCAGCCGTCCCCGGGCGGCCTGTGCGCGGGCCCACCGGTCGGGTCCGCGCAGCCGGACCGTCAGGATCTCGTTGCCGCGCTGCGCGGGCAACGAGGCCCACCACTGGGACGGGCGGACCGGATGGCGGGTGAGACGGGAGCCGCGGTGCAGGGTCCAGCCCGCCCGCACCATGCGCCGGGCGAGGTCGGCGTCCTCCCGGAAGGCCCGCGGGAAGCGCTCGTCGAAGCCGCCGACCTGGATGAGCGCGGCGGTCCGGTAGGCCATGTCCGCGGTGGTCCAGGCCGCGTTCTCCAGGCCCCTGACTACGCGCTCCGGGCCGGTGTGCCGGCGGTCCAGGGGCATGCGTACGCGCAGCCGCCCCTGGATGCCGCCGACGTGCTCACCGGCCGCCCGGAGGTCGTCGGCGAGTCCGCGGGACCAGTCCGGCAGCACCTGGACGTCGTCGTCGAGGAAGACGGTCCAGGGCGTACGGACGGTCCGCCACCCGGCGTTGCGGGCCGCTGCCAGGCCTTTGCCGCCGGTGTGCAGGGCCCGTACCCGGTCGAGCAGTTGACCGGCCGCCTCCAGCGGCAGGCCGGTGTCGGGGTCGGCGGTGGCGGGCCGGTCGTCGACGACGATCACCTCGTGCGGCGGGTGTCCGTGGGCCGCGGCCAGCGCGCGCAGGCACTCGGCGAGACAGGCGCGGCCGATCGTCGGGACGACGACGGTGTAGGCGGGAGCGGCGCTCATGCGAAGGCCTTTCCGCGGTGGGCGGCGGAGCGGAACCCGGGCCCGCCCCCGGACGGCCGGCCTTCTGCCGCCGACCGCGCGGTGGGTCGCCGGCGCGGTCGGCCGGGCGGCCGGGTCCCGCAGCCGTTCGCACGCACGGGAACCCGGGTCCGGGAAGCCGGCGCCACCGGTCGCGACGGCACGGCACGAGGGAACCGCGAGGGTCTCACCAGTCATGGAGGCTCGTCCTTAGTCCGCGTCATCCGCGTCGCCGGGCTCGCGGGAGCGCCGGAACGCTCCGGAGAGCGGGCGTTCGGCGCGTGGGCGCGGCCCGGCCGGCCTGGTCGCCGGCTCGTCGAGCGGGACTGCGATGGAAGACGGAAGGGGCCCGGTCCCCACTGATCCGGAGGACCGCCCTCGTCGGCCGCCGCTGGCTGGACGGCCCTGGCCGGGCGTTCCCGGGCCAGGTGGCTTCGCACTCGGATCCTCATTCTCCGGAACGACGCGTGATCGCGCGACTCAGGACGGTCACCCCGCCCCGGGAAGTGCCGGGACCGGGTGACCGCGCGGGGCCCCGGAGCGAGGAACGGGAGGCAGGGCCGTGTCCGGGGCGGGCCGCCCGGCGACGGGGCACGGTTCGACGGACCGGGGCGCTCACGCGCGGTTCCCGGGCGGGGCACCCGGCGCCGGGGCGGACGGCGGGCCGCCTACGGCTCCCGCGCGGCCGAGGAGGCAGCGGCACCGGTCATGGCGCCGACGGTGTCCGCGAACTGACGTCCGGTCACCGGGAGGTGGCGGAGATCCCCGGCGCTCCGGGCGGCGAGGAGCGCACCGGCCCGCTCCGGGCCCCGGCCCGGCTGCTCAGAGCCATCGGGTGAGCCGGTGGCCCGCCCCGGTCCGGCGGGTGACGCGGCACAGCAGCCGGAAGGACTGGACCAGGGTGAGCGGCCACAGCAGGGCGAAGCACCAAAGGGGGGCGGGTGCGGAGGTGCGCACCCCCATGACGGCCGCGAAGGCGGACGCGGTGAGCAGTAGCAGGACGGAGAGCGGCAGCCAGAGGCCGCGTCCGCTCCGGGTGCTGCCGAAGGCCCCCGTCATCCGGTGTGCGGCGGCGTGCATGCGGTGGGCGAAGCGGCGGTCCTGCCGGAGGTTCGCCTCGATCTGCAGCAGCGCGAGCCGCTCGCGCGACGAGAGCCGTACGTCCTCGGGTGTCTCCCAGTCGTCCACGGAAACGGCACCTCCTCGCACCGGCCGGCGGCCCGCGTGCCCCCTCGTCCGGGCTCTTGCGGGGGCCGAGTTCCCCGTGCGGGCGTCCCGAAGCGGCCGCCGCCGCGGGACCCGGCGGCACGGGGACGGCCGCCGCCGCACGCGGGGCGCGCACGTGACCTTCCGTGCCGCAGGGCCGATACTGCCAGTAGCAAGGTCTCCAGCCCTCTCACATCGCCCATATGACCAGCGGGTACCGGGCCGACGGCCCCCCGCCAGGCTTGCCAGGAGGCACCCATGAGGATGCTGATCAACGTCCCCGAGACCGTGGTGGCGGATGCGCTGCGGGGTATGGCGGCCGCTCATCCGGAGCTGACCGTGGACGTGGAGAACCGGGTGGTCGTGCGCCGGGACGCCCCCGTGGCCGGGCAGGTCGCGCTCATCTCGGGCGGCGGGTCGGGGCACGAGCCGCTGCACGGCGGCTTCGTCGGTCCGGGCATGCTCTCGGCGGCCTGTCCCGGCGAGGTGTTCACCTCCCCGGTGCCGGACCAGATGGCCCGGGCCGCGGCGGCCGTCGACAGCGGGGCCGGCGTGCTGTTCATCGTGAAGAACTACACCGGTGACGTGCTCAACTTCGACATGGCGGCGGAACTCGCCGAGGACGAGGGCATCCAGGTCGCGAAGGTGCTGGTCAACGACGACGTGGCGGTGACCGACAGCCTGTACACGGCCGGGCGGCGCGGCACCGGCGCCACGCTGTTCGTGGAGAAGATCGCGGGCGCGGCCGCGGCCGAGGGGCAGCCCCTGGAGCGGGTGGAGGCCATCGGGCGCCAGGTGAACGAGAACGCGCGCAGCTTCGGAGTGGCGCTCAGCGCCTGTACGACCCCCTCGAAGGGCAGCCCGACCTTCGATCTGCCGGACGGCGAACTGGAGTTGGGCATCGGCATCCACGGCGAGCCGGGCCGGGAGCGGCGGGCGATGATGACCTCCGGGGAGATCGCCGACTTCGCGGTGCACGCCATCCTGGAGGACATGCCCCCGCACAACCCCGTGCTGGTCCTGGTCAACGGCATGGGTGCCACTCCGCTGCTGGAGCTGTACGGCTTCAACGCCGAGGTGCAGCGGGTGCTCACCGAACGGGGCGTGACGGTGGCCCGCACGCTCGTCGGCAACTACGTCACCTCCCTCGACATGGCGGGCGCCTCGGTCACCCTGTGCCAGGTCGACGAGGAACTGCTGCGGCTGTGGGACGCGCCGGTGAAGACCCCCGGGCTGCGCTGGGGCATGTGACGCGGCGGACGAAGCGGCCAACCCCCCTACCACGCAAGGAGATCCAGTGCTCGACGCCGAATTCTTCCGCCGTTGGATGGCCGCGACCGCGGCGTCGGTCGACCGGGAGGCGGACCGGCTCACCGCCCTCGACTCGGCCATCGGCGACGCCGACCACGGCAGCAACATGCAGCGCGGGTTCGCGGCGGTCATGACCGCTCTGGAGAAAGAGCCGCCGGACACCCCCGGGGGCGTGCTGACGCTGGCCGGGCGGCTGCTGATCTCGACGGTCGGCGGGGCCTCCGGACCGCTCTACGGCACCCTGCTGCGCCGGACGGGCAAGGCGCTCGGGGACACCGCCGAGGTGAGTGAGGAGCAGCTCGCCGAGGCGCTCCGGGCGGGCGTGGACGGGGTGATGGCGCTCGGCAAGGCGACCCCCGGCGACAAGACCATGATCGACGCGCTGGTCCCGGCAGTGGACGCGATGGGCGGCGGTTTCGCCGCGGCGCGCTCGGCCGCCGAGGAGGGCGCGGTGGCCACCGTCCCGCTGCAGGCCCGCAAGGGCCGGGCCAGTTACCTCGGCGAGCGCAGCATCGGCCATCAGGACCCCGGCGCCACGTCCTCGGCCCTGCTGATCGCCGGGCTCGTGGAAGCGGCCGGCGAGGAGTCCCGCGGTGAGTGACGAGAAGCTGGTGGGGATCGTGCTGGTGTCGCACAGCGCGGAGGTCGCCGCCTCCGTCGCCGAGCTGGCGAAGGGGCTGGCGAGCGGGGGCACGGCGGTGCCGGTCGCCGCGGCGGGCGGCACCGAGGGCGGCGGGCTGGGCACCAGTGCCGAGCTGATCTCCGCCGCCGCCGCCTCCGTGGACCGGGGCGCGGGTGTCGCCGTGCTCATGGACCTCGGCAGCGCGGTGCTCACCGTGAAGGCGCTGCTCGCCGAGGGCGACGAACTCCCGGACGGCGCGCGCCTGGTGGACGCCCCCTTCCTGGAGGGCGCGGTCGCCGCGGTGGTCACGGCGGCGACGGGCGCCGACCTGGACGCGGTCGAGGCGGCGGCGGCCGAGGCGTACGACTACCGCAAGGAGTGAGATCAGGGGCCGGCGGCGGACCGCGGGTCGATCACCCGGGTCGCCGCCGGCGGGCGGCACCGCGGCGGGCCGCCCTGTTCCGTGGCCCGGCGGGGCCACCGCTCAGTCGGGGTCGACGAAGTGGCGGGCCAGCCGCTCGCCGGCCTTCACCGCGGCCCGGTGGCTCTCGATCGGTGTGATGCGCGAGTCCTTGAAGACGATGTACGTGACGCCGGAGGCGGCACCGCCGCTGATCGGGTCGGGGTGGATGCCCAGGCCGCGGGCGGTGGCGTAGGAGGCCTCGCCGATGATGTCGCGCGGACCGGCGTCGCCGACGACCGCGTACTGCACCCGGTCCCGGTAGACCACGGCCGCCACGGAGCCGCCGCGGACGCCGTAGTCGCGGTGGTCCCAGATGCGGCTCGGGACCGGCAGCACGATGTAGGGCAGGGACGCGGCGTTCAGATGGCGGCCGTCGGACTGCTGGTAGGCGGTGGCGGCCGAGAACATCGGATCGGTACGGCGGTTGCAGCGGGCGGTGGGCCGCCCGTCGCAGTCGATGTCCAGGTCGGCCTTCCAGAACACCGCCCCTCGGGTGTCGCACACGGAGACCCTCGCGGACGAGGCGTCGTCGGTGCGGTATCCGCCTCGGGAGACCCGGTCGCAGGAGCGCACCCGGTCCAGCAGGTCGGCGGCGGTCACGGCACCCTCGCCATGCGCTGCCGGTGGTCTCTCCCCGGTCGGGACGGCCGCGGCGGGCGGCGTGGTCGGGGCGAGCAGGGCGGCACCGGCCGCGGCCAGCGTCAGCGTCTGGACACGCACTCTGAGGGACCCTCTCCTAGGGAACATTCCGGACACCATGCCCAAAACGTCATCCATCGGCGAGTGCGACACCCCTTTGGGTCCGGATGGAGCAGCGCCTTGACGCTTTCGTCTGATGAGAAGCCAAAAGGCGTGGAGCGCCCGGGCGGCGCCGGTCCGCCCCGGACGCCCCCGCACCGCCCCTTGCCGTGCCCGCGCCCGCGGGGCCATATTGGTCCGGACCTTTACCGTGACGCCGTCCCCGGGGAGGCAGAGCCGTGCGCCGCGTTCCTCTCACGTCCCTGCTCGCCTCCGCCGCTCTCACGCTGGTCGTGTCCTGCGGCTGGGGCGGGGCGGGCGAGGGCGACGGCGGCCGGGCACCGGGCGCTCCGACGGGGGTCACCGCAGCGGCAGGCAGCGCCTCGAGCGTGCACGTGATGTGGAACGCCGTGGCGGGCGGCTCCCCGGTCCGCGGCTACGAGGTATACCGCGGCCACGCGAAAGTCACCGAAGTGCCGGGCTCACAGCACATGGTGGACGTCACCAGGCTCAGGCCGTCCACCATGTATGCCTTCACCGTGCGGGCCCGGGACGCGGACGGCCGCCTCGGGCCGCCCAGCCGGGCGGTGCGGGCGCGGACGCCGGCCGCGGCGGTGGCGGACCGCTCGGCGCCGACCCGCCCGGCCGGGCCCGCCGGGCGGGCGGTGGGCAGCCGCGCGGTCCAGCTGTCCTGGTCCGCCTCCCACGACGACCGGGGCGTGGTGTCGTACGAGATTCAGCAGGGCGGCGCGAAGATCCACAGCGTGGGCGGCGGGCAGCGCGCGACCGTGGTCACCGGGCTGCGTCCGGGCACCCGCTACGTCTTCACCGTGCGGGCCCGGGACGCGGCCGACAACCTCTCCCCCGCGAGCGCGCCGGTCCGCGTCACCACCCCGGGCACCGACGACGGCCGGGACACCGCGCCCGCCGCCTTCACCGCGTCGAGCCACCGGTCCGGCGGGGCGTACTACATCGACCTGTCCTGGGATCCGCCGGCCGTGGACGGGGTGATCACCGAGTACCGGATCCAGCTCGACGGCGCCACGGCCACCTCGCTGGTGTGGGGCGGCGATCCGCCGCGCGGCCGGGCGCACTACAGCTTCTTCGCCGGGCGCGAGGCGGGCGAAGCGCACCGGGTGCGGCTCGGGGCGCGGCTTCCTGACGGCACCTGGGGCGGATTCTCGGCCGAGCGGACGGTGACGCCGGGCGGGAACGCGGGCGGCTGACGGGCGGAGGGAGGCCCGGGCGCGGAGCGCCAGCCGGGGCGCGCCGGACGGGGTAGCGCTCACCCGACTGGGCGCGGTCCGGGTGCGACGGGGACCGGCGCCGCGTTTGCTGCCGTTGAGGCAGCACGGACGTTTCCCGACCCTCGGCGGCGCATGGGACGTACCGCCAACCGTGCCGCCGGAGGGCCAGCCAATGCGAAACTCCCGACGTCTCCTCCGCTCCGGTCTGACCCTGGCGGCCGCCGCCGCGCTTCCGGCCTCACTCGCCGGACCGTCGGCCGCGGCATCCGGCATATCCGTGAGCACCATCGGTTCCACGGTCTCGGTCGTCACCAGCGCGTGCACCCAGAGCAACGGCAGCTGGGGCAACGCCTCCCTCATCAGCAGCCGCCAGGGGAGCTTCTCCCAGGGGCGGCAGGTCGCCCTCTCGGGCACCAGCGTCAGCCAGTCCGCGGCCTGGTCGGGGGTGAGCCCGGGACGTACACGGTGGTCGTGATGTGCTCCAACGGCACGACCGCGGGCACCCAGTCCGTGATCGTCTCCGCGCCCAGCGCCTCCAGCGCGCCCACGACCTCGTCGACGTTCACGCCCGCGCCGTCGCGCGGCGTGAAGGGCGGTGTGGGCGGCGCCTCCCGTGACTACGGCCCGCTCACCCTGGGCATCGGCGCGACCCTGGTGACGGGCGCCGTGGGCGCCACGGTCTGGTTCCTGCGCCGCCGTTCGAAGCCGTACCGGCTCTGAGCCGGCGGCCCGGCGGTTCCGGCGGCGATCCGGCGGTCCGGCGCCCCTCAGGCGGGCGTGCCGTCCGCCGGTTACGTGCCGTTCTCCCCCGTGGCCGCGGGGAGTCCGGCGAACTCCTCCAGCGCCCGGGTGAGCCACTGGGTCCAGAAGGTCTCCAGGTCGATGCCGGCCCGCAGGACCAGGTGGCGCAGCCGGTCCTCCGGGGTGTCCCGGCCCGGCGGGAAGTCGCGCCCCTCGATCTCCTCGTACTCGGCCAACTGCCGCCGGTGCAGGTCCAGATGGCGCCCCAGCTCGGACTCCAGGCCCGCCGTGCCCACGACCGCGGCCGCCCGCAGCCGCAGGAACAGGGCATCGCGGTGCGGCCTGGGGTCCTGGGACTCGGCGGTCCAGCGGGCCAGTTCGGCACGGCCCGCGGGCAGGACCTCGTAGCTCTTCTTCTGCCCGCGGACCGGCTGCTCGGCCGGCAGCGCGCGGATGAACCCCTCCCCCTCCAGCTTCCCCAGCTCGCGGTAGATCTGCTGGTGCGTCGCGGACCAGAAGTAGCCGATCGACCTGTCGAACCGGCGGGTCAGCTCCAGGCCCGAGGACGGCTTCTCCAGCAGGGCGGTGAGGATGGCGTGCGGGAGTGACATGGGGTCATCCTAGGGACGCGCGCCGGCGGCCTACAGCGCCGCCGCCAGCTCGGTGCCCTGCTTGATGGCCCGCTTGGCGTCCAGCTCGGCCGCGACGTCGGCGCCGCCGATCAGGTGGGCGCTGCGGCCCGCGGCGACCAGCTCCTCGTACAGGTCGCGGCGCGGCTCCTGGCCGGTGCACAGCACCACCGTGTCGACCTCCAGGACCGTGCTCTCCTCGCCGACGGTGATGTGCAGCCCGGCGTCGTCGATCCGGTCGTAGCGCACGCCCGGGACCATGGTCACGCCCCGGTGCTTCAGTTCGGTGCGGTGGATCCAGCCGGTGGTCTTGCCCAGTCCGGCGCCGACCTTGGTGGTCTTGCGCTGCAGGAGGTGGACGGTACGGGGCGGCGCGGGCCGCCGCGGGGCGGTGAGGCCGCCGGGCGCCTGGTAGTCCATGTCGACGCCCCAGTTGCGGAAGTACGTGCGCGGGTCCTCGCTCGCCTTGTCGCCGCCGTCGGTGAGGTACTCGGCGACGTCGAAGCCGATGCCGCCGGCGCCGAGCACGGCCACCCGCTCGCCGACCGGGGCGCCGTCCCGCAGCACGTCGAGGTAGCCGACGACGCGGGGGTGGTCGGCGCCGGGGATGTCGGGGACGCGCGGGGTGACACCGGTGGCGACGACGACCTCGTCGTAGCCGTCGAGGTCCGCCGAGGTGACCCAGGCGCCGAGCCGTACGTCGACGCCGTGCTCGTCGAGCTGGTGGCGGAAGTAGCGCAGCGTCTCGTCGAACTCCTGCTTGCCGGGGACCTTGCGGGCCACGTTGAGCTGGCCGCCGATCTCGCCCGCGGCGTCGAACAGGGTGACGGCGTGGCCGCGTTCGGCGGCGCTGACGGCGCAGGCCAGTCCGGCCGGTCCGGCGCCGACGACCGCGACCCGCTTGGCCAGCCGGGTCGGGGACAGCACCAGCTCGGTCTCGTGGCAGGCACGCGGGTTGACCAGGCAGGAGGTGATCTGCCCGCTGAAGGTGTGGTCGAGGCAGGCCTGGTTGCAGCCGATGCAGGTGTTGATCGCCTCCGGCTTCCCGGCGGCGGCCTTCGCGACGAAGTCCGGATCGGCGAGCATCGGCCGGGCCACGGACACCATGTCCGCGCACCCGCCGGCGAGCAACTCCTCCGCCAGTTCGGGGGTGTTGATGCGGTTGGTGGTCACCAGCGGGACGGACACCTCGCCCATCAGCTTCTTCGTGACCCAGGTGTAGGCGCCGCGCGGCACGGAGGTGGCGATGGTGGGGATGCGGGCCTCGTGCCAGCCGATGCCGGTGTTGATGATCGTCGCCCCGGCGGCCTCGACGGCCTTGGCGAGGGTGACGACCTCCTCCAGGGAGGAGCCGCCCGGGACCAGGTCCAGCATGGACAGCCGGTAGATGATGATGAAGTCCTCGCCGACGGCCTCGCGCACCCGCTTGACGATCTCGACGGGGAAGCGCATCCGGTTCTCGTACGAGCCGCCCCACCGGTCGGTGCGGTGGTTGGTCTGCGCCGCGATGAACTCGTTGATCAGGTAGCCCTCGGAGCCCATGATCTCGACGCCGTCGTAGCCGGCCCGCCGGGCGAGGCGGGCGGCGCGGGCGTAGTCCTCGATGGTCCGCTCGACGTCGGCGTCGTCGAGCTCGCGCGGCACGAAGGGGCTGATGGGCGCCTGCACCGGGCTGGGGGCCACCAGGTCCCGGTGGTAGGCGTACCGGCCGAAGTGCAGGATCTGCATGGCGATCCGGCCGCCCTCGCGGTGCACGGCGTCGGTGACGGTCCGGTGCTGCTCCGCCTCCTCCTCGGTGGTGAGCCTGGCGCCGCCCTCGTAGGGCCGGCCCTCGTCGTTGGGCGCGATGCCGCCGGTGACGATGAGGCCCACTCCGCCGCGGGCGCGGGCCGCGTAGAAGGCCGCCATCCGCTCGAAGCCGCGCTCGGCCTCCTCCAGACCGACGTGCATGGAACCCATGAGCACGCGGTTGGGCAGGGTGGTGAAGCCCAGGTCGAGCGGGGACATCAGGTGCGGGTATCGGCTCATGGGGCCCTCCGTGCGGGGTGCGGTCGCCTCTTGTTGTAGAGGAAGCGCACCCCGTTGTGCAACTAGTTGCATAAACGAGGGCGGGTGAGTCAGGCCACTTCGCGCGCGCACGACGGCGCCCCGGCCGGCTCTTCGCCGTCCGGGGCGCCGCGGTGTGCCGTGCGGTCCGGTCCCGCCGGACTCCGTCAGCGGCTCTCCAGCCGCAGGTGCAGGTCCCGCTCCTGGTCGCCGGAGGCCGTACAGGTCTCCTCGACGGTGAACATCGCGTCCAGCGTCGTGCGGAACCGGTCCACGGCCCAGTAGCTTCCCTGGATGTCCGCGAGGATGGACGAGTCCAGGTGGACGGGTGGGCAGCCGGGCCCACGGGCGTCCGCGACGTCGTACGTGCCGAGCCACACCATCGGACGGACCTCGTGGAGCTGCCTCGGAACCTCCTCGGGGTCCGGTCCGACGCGAAACAGCTGTTCAGTGCGTCGAATACGAGGCGGGCGTCCTCCTTGGAACCGCTGATCTCCACCGAGACGGTCTCCTGGTGCGACCGGTCCGTGTTCTCCATGATCGCTCCTTTCCTGGCCGCGCTGCGGTGGAACGGGGTACCCCGCCGAACCGCGTCCATCCTCAGCAAAGCACCACGGACCGGCGAGCACACCTCAGCCGCGGGAGCGGCCGCACGTCTCAGCCGCGGGTGAACTTGTACGTCTTGCTGTCGGTGAGGACGCAGAAGCCCGGCGACACGACGACGACGCGCAGGACCCCGGTCCGGCGGTCGTAGTCGATGCCCTCCGCCTCGAAGGCGCCCGAACAGGAGCTGCGCAGCGGCAGCTGGCGCAGGGCGGTGACGTGGCCGGTGACGTCCGCCGTGCCGTTCGGCGCCGCGGACAGGTCGATCCGCAGCAGCGGCTTGGTGACGCCGAAGAGGGAGCCGTCCGGGTCGTCGGAGGAGCAGAGCAGGGTGGTGGGGCCGGAGAAGTCGCAGCCCTGGACGTCCCGCACGGCGTGGTCGAGGTTGGCGGTGGAGACCTGCGGGAGGTTCGCCGACGGCGAGGTGGCCGGGTTCACGCCGGGGGTCGGGAGGACGAGGAGGCGGTTCATGGTGCCCCACTCCCCGACAGCATCCACTGCCCGTCGGGTGAGACCGCCACCCAGGAGTTGTTCAGGGCCTCCCCGGCGCTCAGCGTGTGGACGTATTCCGACCAGCCGCCGCCCGGGGCCTGCACGCGGTACATCTTCGAGTTGCCCGAGTCGCGCTGGTAGGGCTCGATGTAGTGGCCGTCGTACGAGGCGTCGGGGTCGCCCACGTGGTTCCAGCCGCGACTGGACACCCCTATCGGAATGGTACCGATGCCGGTGTACCGGTTGGGGCTGTTCGCCGGGACCTCCACCGAGGCCAGACCCTGGCTCTCGGTCAGCGGATCGGCCCGGTCGGAGCCGGTCTCGGTCCAGGTGTCGGCGGCGTGGGCCGGGGCGGGTGCGGCGAGGGACACGACTGCGGCGGTGGCCAGGATGACGAGTCCGGTGAGGACAGCGTGACAACGTTGCCTGGCGGAGGGGACGCGGGCATGGCCGGCTCCTCGGAGGAGGGGGGTGGGTGCACTCGGTCGGCGGACAGTCTGGCCCGGAGGAGTGGTCATGTACAGGCCAATGGAGCAACATGAGCGTGAACTCTCACGGCCCGGGGCACCGTCCCGCGCGGCCGTCGCGGGACACGGCCACCCCGTCCGCGCCGCGGACCGGTGCTTCCGGCGTACGTCCGCCGCCCGGTTGAGAGATGGTGGAGACAGGTGCGACGGCGTGGAAAGTCGGGTGTGAGCGCGATAGAACAAGGGAGTCGGCACGGGGGACGGCGTGCCGTGCGAGCGGGCGAAGGCGGTGCGGGGCATGAGTGCAGCCGGGGCTCCGGTGGCGGACGGCAACGAGCCATTCCGCGGACCGGTGCGGGCCGGCGGACTGCTCGACGTGCTGCGCGTGGCCTCGGTGGTGCTGGACGACAGCGGCCGCATCGTGCTGTGGAGCCCGCAGGCCGAGGAGCTGTTCGGCTACTCGGCGCGGGAGGCCCTCGGCCAGTACGCCGCCCGGCTGATGGTCGACGAACGGCACATCCAGCTCGTCGGCAAGCTGTTCGCCGACGTGATGCGCACCGGCCAGAGCTGGGCCGGCGGCTTCCCGATCCGCCGCAAGGACGGCAGCACCCGGCTGGTGGAGTTCCGCAACATGCGGCTGCTGGACGACCGGGGGCCGTGTACGCACTGGGGCTGGCCGCCGACCAGTCGACCGTACGGCGCCTGGAGCAGGACGTGGCGCTGTCCGAGCGGATGGTGCAGCAGTCCCCGATCGGGCTCGCCGTGCTCGACACCGAGCTCCGGTTCGTCACCGTCAACCCCGCCCTGGCCCGGAACAACGGCGTGCCGGCCGAGGAGCACACGGGGCGCAGGCTGCGCGACGTGCTGCCGATGCTGGACACCGACGCGCTGGAGGCCGCCACCCGCCGGGTCCTGGAGACCGGCGTCCCGCTCATCGACGCACCGCTGGTCGGCCGGACGCCGGCCGACCCGGACCGGGAGCGCACCTGGTCGCAGTCGCTGTACCGCCTCGAGGACGCCATGGGCAACGTGCTCGGGGTCGCCGTCTCCCTGGTCGACATCACCGAGCAGCACCGGGCCTCGCAGGAGGCGGAGACGGCGCGGCGCCGGCTCGCGATCATCGCCGACGCCTCCGTCCGGATCGGCACCACGCTGGAGCTGGAGCGCACCGCCTGCGAGCTGGCCGAGGTGTCGGTGCCGGCACTGGCCGACATCGCCGCCGTGGATCTGCTGGACGCGGTGGTGGAGGGCCGGCCCAGCACGCTGGGCCCGTCGGAGGGGGCGGTGATCCGGGCCCTCGCGGTGCGCCCGGCGGAGAGCTCGGACGGCGTGTGCGCCGCCGACCCGCCCGGCCAGGTCGCCCGGTACGGGCCGGACCGGCTGGTCACCCAGTGCGTGCGTACGGGCGAGGTGGTGCTCGTGGCGCGGGTGAAGGACGAGGACCTGCCGCGGATCGCCCGTTCGGAGGAGGCGGCCGCCCTGCTGGGCCGGGCGGGCCTGCACTCCTACCTGGCCGTGCCGCTGATCGCGCGCGGCGAGGTGCTCGGCGCCCTCGATCTCAAACGGACCCGCAATCCGGCGCCGTTCGACGCGGACGACGTGCTGCTGGCCCGGGAGCTGGCGGCCCGCGCCGCCGTGCACATCGACAACGCCCGCTGGTACCAGGACGCCCGCAACACCGCGCTCACCCTGCAGCGCAGCCTGCTGCCGGGCCGGCCGCCGGTGACGACCGGCCTGGAGGTGGCCTCCCGGTACCAGCCGGCGGGCGCCACCAGCGAGGTCGGCGGCGACTGGTTCGACGTCATCCCGCTGGACGGCGGCAGGACCGCGCTCGTGGTGGGCGACGTGATGGGCAGCGGCATCAGCGCTGCCGCGACCATGGGCCGGCTGCGCACCGCGACCACCACGCTGGCGGCGCTCGGTCTCGACCCGGCGGTGCTGCTGGAGCACCTGGACAAGACGACCTCGGCCCTGGACCACTCCATCGCCACCTGCGTGTACGCCGTCCACGATCCACATCTGCGCCGGTGCCGGATCGCCAACGCCGGGCACCTCCCCCGGCCCGGGTCCGGCCGGGCCGCCCGCCGGAGCTGCTCGACCTGCCCACCGGCGTGCCGCTGGGGTGGGCGGGTGGAGTTCTCGACCGTCACCGTCGACTTCGAGCCGGGCGACCTGCTGGTGTTCTACACCGACGGTCTGGTCGAGACGCGCTGCCATTCGCTGGACGAGCGCCTGGAATTCCTGCTGTCCCTGCTGGACGACCCGGCCCGCCCCCTGGAGGAGGCCTGCGACCTGCTCCTGCGCACGCTGCACCACCCGGACAACCACGACGACGTGGCGCTGCTCATCGCCCGGGCGCAGGAGCTGCCGTAGGACGCGTCACCGTTCCCGCACGCCGATCACCACATGCGCGTACAGCTCCTCGGACACCGCCGTACGCGCCGTCAGTCCGGCGTCGGTGAGGGCCCGTACGGCCGCCGGAACCTGGCGCTCGCCGGTCTCGGTCAGCAGGACACCGCCGGGCGCCAGCCAGCCCGGGCGCCGGCGGCGACCCGGCGAAGTACGTCGAGTCCGTCCGCGCCGCCGTCGAGCGCGGCCGGCGGTTCGTGGTCTCGGGCCTCCGCGGGAGGAAGGGCACCTCGGCGCTCGGCACGTAGGGCACGTTGGCCGTGAGGATGCCGACCCGGCCCCGCAGCGCGGGCGGCAGCGCGTCGAACAGGTCGCCCGCGTGGGATCGCCCGTCGTACGGGGCGAGGTTGCGCCGGGCGCAGCGCACCGCGGCGGGGTCGATGTCGGCGGCGTGCACCTCGACGGGGCCGAGCGCGGCGGCCAGGGCCGCGCCGATCGCCCCGGAGCCGCAGCACAGGTCGACGACGACCGTGGCGTCCGGGGCGTGGGCCAGCGCCTGGTCGACCAGGAACTCGGTACGGCGGCGCGGCACGAAGACCCCCGGTTCCACGGCGATGCGCAGACCGTGGAACCCCGCCCAGCCGAGGACGTGTTCGAGTGGCAGTCCGGCGGCCCGTCGGTCCACCATCGCGGCCAGTTCGACGGAGGTGCGGGCGGTGCCGAGGATCAACTCCGCCTCGTCCTCGGCGAAGACGCACCCGGCGGCACGCAGGGCGGAGACGACGGCGGAAGCGGAGAGCGGGGGCAGGGAGGGCACGGAGGACATGCGGGCCGAGAGCCTTTCGGAGAACCGGAGCCGAAGGGCGCTCCCACGCTCAGAGCAAGCTGTCATGAGGAGAGTGCACCCGGGCTGACACAGCGGTGATGGGTCCCACCTCCTCAACGGCGTTCGGACCGCGGACACTCCGCGACCGGACGGTCACCTTACCCCAGCGCCCCGGGTCCGCCGTGCGGCACACGGAGGCCGGGAAAGGACCTGACGCGGGGTGACTCCGAGGGCCGCCCGGGACCGCCACCGCGACCGGGCCGACCCGCACGCCGTACCTCACACCCCACCGTCTCCTCCATCTCCTCCTCGGCCGTCCCGGTCTCCCGCTCCGTGACGCTTTCGGCCCGCGTCGCGGGCGGCGCGGGCGCGGGAGTCGCCGCCGCGGGGGTGCGGGAGTGCTCGAAGGCGGCGGCGACGGCGGTCACCGCGAGGCCGGCGAGCAGCCAGACCAGCAGGGTCCACACGGTGCGGCCGAGGCCGTCGCCGCCGAAGTAGAGGAGGCTGCGGACGCCCTCGACGAAGCCGGCGCCGTTCCAGAAGGAGTGCAGGGCACCGAAGAAGCCGTTCTGCAGCTCGGGCCGGAACAGACCGCCGGAGCTCGTGAAGTTGAGCATGACGAACAGCACCATCATGGTCAGCGTGGTCCACCGCTTGAGGAAGGTGTGCAGGCCCGTGCCGATGAGCAGGATGCCCGCGGAGTAGAGCCACGCCATCCCCCAGACGCCGGCGAGGTCGTGGTGCGCGAGGTGGAACACCGGTCCGGCGAGCAGGGCGCCGATGCCGGCGACCACCGCGGAGACACCGAGCGCCAGCAGTGCCCGCACCCGCATGGGGAGGGCGGCGCCCGCCGCGCCCAGGGCGGCGACCGAGGCGTAGGAGCCGATGCTGACCGCGATCAGCAGGAAGAACAGGCCCTGACCGGTGGGATCGTCGGCGACCGGGCGGCCACGTCGGTGACCCTCAGCGGCTCGCCCCGCTCCGCGGCCACGGGGGTGAAGACCTTCTCCACGGCCGTCGCGCCCATGTCGGAAGCGGCGGTGGCGACCAGCAGTTCCGGTGCCCTCGCGGCCGGCACGTAGGCGCCGGTGATGTCCCGGGACCGGAGCAGGCGCTCGGCGTCGGCGCGGGTGGCGACGGTGCGGACGTCGAGCCGGTCCCCCGCGCCGTCCTTGACGGTCTGGGCGAACACCTTCGCCCCGGGCCGGTGCCGACGACGGCGACGGGCAGGTGGTTCGGCTCCGGCGTGACGAAGGCGCCCATGTACGCGAACCCCATGCCCAGGCACATCAGCAGCGGGGTGATCAGGTGGGTGAGCACATGGCGCAGTGCCGGTGACCTCATCGCGGGCGGCCTCCAGATTCAGATGGTTGGCTTATACAACTTCCGTTCAAGTTGTACTATACAACTAGAACGTCGGAGGAGGTATTCCGTGACAGCGGCAGCGGAGACGGCCGTCGAGACCATTCAGCGCGAGATGACGATCTTCGCCCGCCGGGCCCGGGCCTCGGCGGGACGCATGCACCCCGAGCTGTCACTGGTGTCGTACACGTTGCTCGGGCATCTGGAGGAGAGCGGCGGCTGCCGGGCCACCGACCTGGCCGCGCACCACGCCCTGGACAAGTCCACGGTCAGCCGTCAGGTGACCGCGCTGGAACGGGCCGGCCTCATCGAGCGCCGCACCGACCCCGACGACCACCGCGTCCAGGTGCTGGACCTGACGGAGGCCGGCCGGGAGATCCTCGCCCAGGTCACGCGCAGGCGCCGGGCCGCCTTCCGGGAGCGGCTCGCCGCGTGGCCGGAGGAGGACCTGGTCCGCTTCGCGCGGTACCTGGAGCGGTACAACGCGGGCCGGCCGCGACGGCCGGCCCGACGAGCCGTAGGACACCGGTCAGGACACCGCTGCGGCCGTCCGCCCGGCCGCCGGCCGCTCCGGCGGGCGGGCCGCAAGGAACGCGGTGCGGCGGCGCTGCCGGAAGCCGAGGGACTCGTAGAGCCGGAGGGCGTTCGTGTTGCGGGCACTGGCGTGCAGGAACGGGGTCTCGCCACGCTCCCGGACGCCGTGCGCCACGGCGCGGATCAGCCGGGCGGCCAGGCCCTCGCCGCGGTGCCCGGGGTCGGTGCAGACCGCGCTGATCTCGGTCCAGCCGGGCGGGCGCAGCCGCTCCCCCGCCATGGCGACGAGGACGCCCTCGCGGCGGATGCCGAGGTAGGTCCCCAGCTCGACGGTGCGCGCCAGAAAGGGCCCCGGCCGGGTGCGGCGCACCAGGTCGAGCATCTCCGGGACGTCGCGCGGGCCGAGCGGGACCGCCTCCGGGTCCGGTGCGGCGGCGACGCCGTCGTCCACGAGCTGCACCCCCTCGGACCGGAAGGTCACCTCCCAGCCGTCCGGGACCTCCCCGGCGTAGCCCGAGAGGGGACCTCGGTGCCGGGCCGGCCAGCGCCGCGAGGTCCGCCCAGTCGTCCGCGTCCGGGACGTCGGGCATCGCCAGCCACGGGGACACGTCGAGCGGATAGCGCAGCACCCGGCCGCGCCGCTCCGCGAAGTGCGCGTGCGGCCCGGTCAGGGAGGCGAGGGCGGGATTGTCCAGGACGTGCGCGACCACGGGCGCCTGCGGGCGGGCGACGGCCTCGGCGCTCATCCGCCCACCTCGATGACGACCTTGCCCCGGGCGTGCCCGTCCTCGACGACGCGCAGGGCGGCGTCCGCGCGCTCGAGCGGGAGGGTGCGGGTGACGTGCGGATCCAGGGCGCCGCTCAGCACGAGCGCCGCCACCTCGTCCGGCACTCGCGCGGTGCGGGCCCGGGCGACCCGGGAACCGCCCAGCGCGGCGACGGTGCCGGGCGGGGCCCCGGTCTCGGGGCCGCCGTACCGTGTGAAGGCGTACGCCTCGGACATCCTCTTCCCTCGCTTTCGTCGCACCGTCACCGGCACACCGGCCGGCACTGATCGGCAAGGAGCGGCGGCCGGTGGCTGTTCCCGGCTCCGCGGAGAGTCCGCACGGCCGCGACGAGTTCGCACGGCTGTAACGAACGCCGCACTGACCTGGGGCGGAGCACCCGCGGGTACAGCGTACGGTGGACGGCATGAACGTCACCCGAGGCTTCACGGGTCGCCCCGCGTCACCGATCCGGGGCTGCCGCCGGGGCAGTACGACGCGCGCGACGAGTGGCCCGTCCTGTCCGCCGAGGTCACCCCGGACCTCGCCCCCGCCGACTGGTCCTTCCGCGTCGACGGGCTGGTGGAGCGTCCGCACACCTGGGACTGGGAGCGGGCCCGGGCGCTGCCCGCGTCCGGGTACGAGGGTGACATCCACTGTGTGACCGGCTGGTCGAAGTTCGGGGTGCGCTTCGGGGGCGTCTCGCTGGACACGTTCCTCGACGTGGTGCGGCCGGACGCGGCCGCCACCCACGCGGTCGCCTACTCGCACACCGGCTACTCCACGAACCTGCCGCTCGCCGACCTGACGGGCGGGCGGGCCTGGATCGCCTGGGAGTACGACGGCGAGCCGCTCGCGCCCGAGCACGGCGGGCCGGCCCGGCTGCTGGTGCCGCACCTGTACTTCTGGAAGAGCGCCAAGTGGATCGCCGGCATCACGCTCCTCGACCACGACGAGCCCGGTTTCTGGGAGGGGAACGGCTACCACGAGCGGGGCAATCCCTGGGAGGAGCAGCGGTACTCCGGTGACTGAGACAGCGACCCCCGCCCGCGTTCCCGCGACGCGCTTCGCCGTGCCCGGGCGCATCGCCGTGAGCGAGCAGGCAGCGGCGGTGTGGCAGACCGCCACCCTGACCGGGATCCGCCGCGAGACCCCGCACGCGTCCACCTTCCGGTTCGCGGTGCCGGACTGGGCGGGACACCTGCCCGGCCAGCACCTGCTGCTGCGGCTGACCGCGCCGGACGGCTACGTGGCCCAGCGCCACTACTCGATCGCGTCCGCCCCGACGGCTCGGGTCACATCGAACTGACCCTGGACCACGTGCGGGACGGCGAGGTCTCGGGCTGGTTCCACACCACGGCCCGCCCCGGTGACACGGTCGAGCTGCGCGGCCCGCTGAGCGGCTTCTTCGCCTGGCCCGGCGACCGGCCCGCGCTGCTGCTCGGGCCGGCTCCGGCGTCGTACCGCTGATGTCGATGATCCGGTACCACCGGGCTCTGGGCCTGGGCGTGCCGCTGCGGATGCTGGTGTCGGCGCGCAGCCCCGAGGAGCTGATCTACGCCCGCGAGCTGGGCGCGGAGACGGCGGCCGTGTTCACGCGGAGCGCTCCGGCGGGGGTGCCGGTGGGGCGTCTGGCGGCCGCACATCTGGCGCCGCTCCTGGCCGAGCGGCCTCCGGGTGGCTGGGAGGCCTATGTGTGCGGCTCGAACGGGTTCGCCGAGCACGCCTCGCGCCTGCTGGTCCAGGCGGGGCAGCCGGTCGAGCGGATCCGCATCGAGCGCTTCGGCTGAGCCCGCCGGGCGCCCGCGCGGCGACGGGACGGGCGCCGCGCGCCGCTCCAGGAGGGCTTGATTTCGCGGTCGGCGGCGTGCGCGGGGCGCGCCGCACGGGGTACCAGACGGGTGCGGACGCTTCGTGCGAGGCGACGGAGGACGGCCGGGCCGGTACCCCGGCCCGGCCGTCCTCCGGCTCCCGCTGCGGCGAGGAGGTGGGCATGCGTACCCGGGTGCGCGGCTGGCGCTGGCGGCGCAATCCGCTGCGGCGCCGGTCGGACGTCATGGATGCCTGGACGGTCCTGGTCGCCGCCGTCCTGCTGTTCGTCGTCACGCCGCTGGCCGGGGTGGCGGCCGGTCTGTACGCCCATGACCAGGCGCGGTCTCGCGCCGTGACCCTGCGGACCGAGCGGCACCAGGTGCGCGCCTCGGTGGCCGGGGACGAGTCCGCGCGGCCGCACCCCGTGCGCGGCGACCGCGCGCATCCCTATCAGGCCAAGGTCCGCTGGACCGAGCACGGCACCGGGACACGGACCGCCGTGGCCCGCGTTCCCGCCGGGAGCCGGGCGGGTGACGTGGTCACCGTGTGGTTCGACGCCCGGGGCCGCGCCGTCGCCCCGCCGCCGAACGACGTGGCGGTCTGGCAGCACACGGTCACGGTGGGCCTGTGCGCCGCGGGCGGCTCGGTGGCCGTGATCCTCCTCGGGTACGCCGTGCAGCGCCGGGCCGCGCTGCGCCACCGGATGGAGGAGTGGGAGCGGGAGTGGGCGCTCACGGGTCCGAGGTGGACCCGGCCGCGGACCTGAGCGGGCGGGTGACCCGACCACCACGCACCACCGGCCCGACCAGCCACTCCTGGACGGGCCGGCAACGAAGCCCCCTTCCCATCGCCGACAGAACGGGGTGAGGACGGGACTTCTCGGCGACGGGCGGAAAGCGCGTGCCGAACGCCCGCGGCGAGTCGTCCGACCACCCGCGTACCGTGAGCCCGCGCAGTCCTTTCGTTCCCGAAGGCGGTTCCCGATGGCCCTGTTCGACCTCCCTCTCGACGAACTCCGCGAGTACCGCGGCGCCTCCACCGCGCCGGAGGACTTCGACGCCTTCTGGGACACGACCCTGCAGGAGTCCCGTGAGCACGAACTGGACGCCCGGTTCGAGCCGGTGGACACCGGGCTCTCGACGGTCCAGGTGTACGACGTGACGTTCGCCGGTTTCGGTGGCCATCCGGTCAAGGGCTGGCTCCGGCTGCCGGCCGGGGCGGCGCAACCGCTGCCGCTGGTGGTGGAGTTCATCGGCTACGGCGGCGGGCGCGGGCTGGCGCACGAGGACCTGCTGTGGGCCTCGACGGGCCGGGCGCACTTCGTGATGGACACACGCGGACAGGGCAGCGGCTGGGGCGGCGGCGGTGGCACGCCGGACCCGGTGGGCGCGGCGCCCGCCTTCCCCGGGTACATGACGCGGGGCATCGACGCGCCCGAGAACTACTACTACCGCCGGGTGTTCACGGACGCCGTGCGGGCCGTGGAGGCGGCCCGTTCGCATCCGCTGACCGACGCGGCGCGGACCGCGGTGATCGGTGAGAGCCAGGGCGGCGGCATCTCCCTCGCCGTCGGCGGTCTGCTGCCCGATCTGGTCGCGGTCGCCCCGGACGTGCCGTTCCTGTGCGACTTCCCGCGCGCGACGACACTGACGGACCGTCACCCGTACCGTGAGATCGGCCTGTTCCTGAAGACGCACCGCGGCCGCGCCGAGGACGCGCTGCGCACGCTCTCCTACTTCGACGGCGTGCACTTCGCGGCCCGCGGCCGGGCCCCGGCGCTCTTCTCGGCCGCCCTGGAGGACCAGACGTGCCCGCCGTCGACCGTCTTCGCGGCGTTCAACGCCTGGGCGCAGCAGGACAAGGCGATCGAGGTGTACGACTTCAACGACCACGAGGGCGGGGGGCCGTACCAGGAGGAGCGCAAGCTGCGCTGGCTGCGCGCGTACGCCTGACCGGACGGGCGGGACGCTGCGCGCCCGGGCGGGGCGCCCCGTCCCGCCCGCCTTCTTCACACCAGTCCGACCAGTCGGTACGTTCGAGGGCACCCCGGGCCGCGCTGCCGCCGCCCGGGTCCCCGGCGACGACGGAGGCTGGATGTCCGCCCACGAGGCACAGGTTCAGGGCCACTGCGATCCGCGCTTCACCGCGGTGCGGGAGGCGTTCGAGGAGAACTTCCGGGAGCGTGGCGAGCTGGGCGCCGCCGTGGCGGTGACCGTCGCCGGCGAGACGGTCGTCGATCTGTGGGGCGGCTGGGCGGACGCGGCCCGCACCCGGCCCTGGGAGCGGGACACGCTGGTCAACGTGTGGTCCACCACCAAGGGACCGGTGGCCCTGTGCGCGCACCTGCTCGTCGACCGGGGTCTGCTCGACCTCGACCGGCCGGTGGCCGCGTACTGGCCGGAATTCGCGGCGGCGGGCAAGGAGGACGTCCGCGTGCGGGACCTGCTGTCGCACCGGGCCGGGCTGTCCGGCCTGCGGGAGCCGCACTCCGTCGAGCAGCTCTACGACTGGGAGCTGACGACCGCTCGGCTGGCGGCCACCGAACCCTGGTGGGAGCCGGGCACCCGGTCCGGATATCACGCGCTGACCTGGGGCTTCCTCGTCGGTGAGGTGGTGCGGCGGGTGTCGGGGCTGCGCCCCGGGGCGTTTTTGGAGCAGGAGGTGACCGGGCCGCTCGGCCTGGACTTCACGATCGGCCTGCCGGAGAAGGAGGCCGGCCGGGCGGCCGAACTGGTCCATGCGCGGTCCCGGGACGACGGCGAACGAGCCGCCGCTTTCGGCCGGTTGCCGCAGGCCGCGATCGCCGCCCTCGCCAATCCGCCGGTGGGCGCGGCACAGGCGAACACGGCCGCCTGGCGGGCTGCGGAGATCCCCGCGGCCAACGGGCACGGGACCGCGCGCTCGGTCGCCGCCCTGTACGGCGTCTTCGCCGGCCGGGGCTCCTACGGCGACCGGCGGTTCCTGTCGCCGGGGGCGGCGGAGCGGGTGCGCGAGGGGCAGGGCAGGTGCCGCGATCTGGTGCTGGGCGCCGGTTTCGAGGGGGACACCGAGGTCGGGCTCGGCCTGTGGCTGAGCGGCCCGCACGGCTCCTACGGGCCGAACCCGCGCGCTTTCGGACACGACGGGTTCGGGGGTTCCTGCGGACTCGCGGATCCGGAGGCGGAGGTCTCGCTCGGGTACGCGATGAACCGGATGGGGCCGCACATCGCGGACGACCCGCGCAAGAAGGCCCTGGTGAACGCGGTCTACAGCGCCCTGTGAGGCCCGGTCGCGCGGGTGGGTTTCGGCCGAACCACCGGACCGCCCTTCCCTTGTGGTTTAGACCAATGCTAGATGTGGTCGCGCAATGAGCCCGTTCGGCTACGTCTTGTCACCACAGGAGGCGCGGCATGGCCCGCACCACCCCGCTCGACCCCCGCACACCGACGGCACCGACGACCGGCCCCGGTACTGGCGGGTCGCGTCGCAGCTCCTCGACGAACTGCACGCCGGCACCGTCCCGCCCGGCGACCGGCTGCCCAGTGAGCGGCACCTGGCCCGGCACTTCGGTGTCAGCCGGGAGACCGTACGCCAGGCCCTGGAGGTGCTGCGCCGCGGCGGCCTGGTCGCCACCGACCGGCGGGGCAGCCACGCCACGCTGCCCGGCCGCCCGGTGGAGGACCCGGTCTCGCTCACCTTCCCGGTGGGTGCCCGGCCCGCGGACCCGGGTGCGGTCGACCGGGCGACGGTGACCTGGGAGGCACCGTCCCGGAGCACGCGCGGGCGCTCGGACTGGCTCCCCACCGGCCCACGCTGGTGCACCGCTACCGCTCGGCCGCGCCCGACGGCCACTCGCTGCGCACGGCGGTGACGACGTTCTCCGCGGTGGCACTGAGCGAGGTCGCGGAGCTGGGCCGCTACCGCGACCGGGCGGACGGGGCCACCCCGGCGCAGCTGCGCCGGGCCTACGACTGGATGCGCAAGGCCGGGCTCACCCTGCACCACCGGGACTCCATCACCCAGGTCGGCGACGCCTCGTCGGTCCGGGTGACGCGCCGGGTGCACGACCAGTACGCGCGCCCGCTGGAGATCACCGATCTGGTGGTCGACTCCGAACGGGACGCACTGGTCTACGAGTTCACACTGCCGGCGGCCGGCTGAGCCCCGGCCACGAGGAGGCGGGCCCGGGGCTGCCGTCGTCGCGCCGCCCGAACTCGGGCAGCGGCCGCAGCTCCACGGTGAAGCCGGCCCGGGCCAGTCCGTCCACGACGCCGCCGAACCGGAAGGTCCGGTAGTACATGACGAAGGGCGGCCGCCACAGGGCGTTGCGCACCCGCATCGCCGTGTCGAAGCCGAGCAGCGTCCAGTACGCGGGGCTGGAGAGGCGGGGCGGGGCGAAGACGGGGAAGGCGAAGCGGCCGCCCGGCCGCAGCACCGAGCGGACCTGGGCGAACAGCCCCGGCAGTTCGCGGGGCAGGAAGTGGCCGAAGGCGCCGAAGCTGACCACCAGGTCGAAGGCGGGCCCGAACGGCAGGGCCCGGGCGTCGCCGCGCACCCAGGCGACCCCCGGGCCCGACGAGGGCGCACGGCGGCGGGCCACGTCGAGCATGCCGCCGCTGAAGTCGACACCCGTGACGCTCCGGCCGCACAGTCCCGCCAGCAGCTCCGTCCCGGCCCCGGTGCCGCAGCACAGGTCGAGACCGTCCTCGAACGGCCCCAGCGGCCCCAGCGCCTTGGCCACGGACTCCAGCACCGGGCCGGGCGTACGGAACGGGGTGCGGTCGAACTTCGGGGCCAGCAGGTCGTAGCCGTGCTCGACGGACGACATCGCCTGGACGGCGAGCTCGCGCAGGCTGGGGCCTTCGGGGCTGAACATCGTCTCAGCCTAGGCGTACCCACCACTCGGTGACGAGGACACTCGCTGGTCGAGGACGCGCAGGACGCGCGCGCACCAGCGCAGGTTCTCCTCCTCGAAGGAGATGCCCGCCATGAGGGTCAGGTACGGGCCGATCCGGTCGGACGTGCGCAGGTACTCCTCCTCGGTCCGCCCGCCGAGGAGACGGGCGCGCACCCGCTCGTAGCGGTCGAGTTTGCCGCGCGCCCAGCCCGCGCGCTCCTCGACGAGCGCCCGGGCGACGCCGGGATCGCCGCCGTCCATGGCCTGGATCTTGATGAGGAGTTCGTCGCGGACGGCGGTGGGGCGTTTCGGCGGTTCGTCGGCGAAGGCGCGCAGCCGGCTCCGGCCGGCCTCGGTCAGGCTGAACATCCGCTTGGTGGGCCGGCGTTCCTGCGGCACCGTGCGGGCCTCGACCAGTCCGTCCTGCGCGAGGCGCTCCAGCTCCCGGTAGAGCTGCTGGGGGTGGCGGGCCAGAAGTTCGCGAGCGAGACGTCGAACACCTTCGACAGCTCGTAGCCCGAGGCCTCCCCCTCCAGCAGGGCGGCCAGGACGGCGTACTTGAGCGACATGTGGACACGCTAGCAGCAGGTGATTACCCTCATCCGCACCTATTCAATTAATTGACTATGCGAGGTGGTCCGATGCGCGCGTTCCGCGAGGCGGTCGAGGCGGGTGACATGGACGCCGTCGAGGCTCTGCTGGCCGATGACGTCGTCTTCACCAGCCCCGTCGTCTTCAAGCCGTACCCGGGCAAGGCGATCACCGCGGCGATCCTGCGCGGAGTGTCCCAGGTCTTCGAGGACTTCCGGTACGAGCGGGAACTCGACGGCGCCGACGGCCGCGACCACGCGCTGGTCTTCCGGGCCCGGGTGGGCGACCGGGAGCTGAGCGGCTGCGACTTCATCCACCTCGACGCCGACGGGCTGATCGACGAGCTCACGGTGATGGTGCGCCCGCTCTCGGGCGCCCAGGCCCTCGCCGCGGCCATGGGCGCCCGGTTCGACTCGATCGCGCGGGAGGCGGAAGCGCGCTCCGCGTGAGCGGTGAGCCCCGGACCGGGGTGGCCGGTCAGTCCTTGAGCCGCTCCAGCGTCGCCCTGCTGTCGGTCTTCAGCCAGTCCGTCACATCGGCGAGCGCGGGCGGGTCCTTGTCCTGGTCGTACGAGCTGAGATAGACGCTGTAGCTCATCGTGTACGTCACCCAGCCGTCCCGCACGGCGAGCGTGGCGTAGCGGGAGCCGCCGGTGGTGCCGCTGGTGGTGTCCTGGCTGACGAGGTAGGCCTCGTCACCGATGCCCCTCACCGGGCTGACGTCGTAACCGGTGTGACTGTCACCGTAGTTGCTCCAGGTGGCGGTGAACTCGGGCGCCGGGTCGGTCCTGCGGTGCAGGTCCACCTGCATGGTGAGGTAGGCGTCCGAGTAGCTCGACCCGGTCTTCTTCAGGCCCAGGCTGCAGTAACTCTCGTCCAGAGCCTCGTCCTTGAGGGAGTTGTGGGTGGGCGATGCGTCGTTCTGCGGGTACTCGTCCTCGAAGGAGGAGTAGTCCGCTCCGGAGCACATGTTCGCGGGTGCCGAGTACCCCCGCAGGTCCGCGGCGTCACCCGGGCCGCCGACGAGGAACACGCCGGCCGCCCAGGCCGCCGAGGCGACGACCGCTCCGACGGCCGCCCACAGCACCGCCCGTCCCGCCCCGCCGCCACCGGCCGGCGGGGCCGGCACGGGTGCGTACTGCGGAGGCTGGGCGTACGGATGACCGGGGTGCGGCGGCGGCTGGAACCCGCCCGGCCCGCCCACCAGCGTGGGCTCCGCGTGGAACCGACCCGGCGCGGGGGACTGCGGATTCGGATAGGGGTAGGCCGTCGGCTGCGGGGGCACCGCGGGCTGCGGGGCCGGCTGTCCGGGCTGCGGCGCGGGCCGGTCGGCCGGCTGCGGGGACTGCGGGGGCGTGGACATGTCGTGACGATAGTGCGGGTTTGGTGGTCAAGTCCCCTGACGTCCGGGATCGTTATGGTGTGGGGACATCTGGCACGGATCGGTGACGTGCGGTCCGGACACGTGGCCCGGCCTCCCGCGCCGGGTGGGCACGCGCCCGGTCCACCGACTCACCGCACCGGGCGCACCGGAAGGGCGCGCACGCTGTTGCCGACGAAGCCGGCGTGCGGGGCCAGCTCCGCCTCGGGTACGGCGAGTTCGAGGCCGGGGAAGCGCGTGAACAGCCGCTCCAGGGCGACCGTCGCCTCCAGGCGGGCCAGCGGGGCGCCGAGGCAGTAGTGGGCGCCGTGCCCGAGAGAGAGATGACGCACGGCGTCGGGACGGGCGGACCGGGTCACGTCGAAGCGGTCGGCGTCCGGGCCGTGCGCCGCCCGGTCGCGGCCCGCGGCGGAGTAGCCGGCCAGGACGGGCGTGCCGGCGGGTATCGGCGTGCCGTCCACGACGATGTCGCGCACCGGGTAGCGGAACGGGAAGCAGCTGACCGGGGCGTCCCAGCGCAGGGTCTCCTCCACGACGTCGGCCCAGCTCGCCCCGCCCGATCGCACCAGGTCGAGCTGGTCGCGGTGCCCGCACAGGGCGCGTACGGCGTTGGTGATCAGGTTGAGCGTGGTCTCGTGCCCGGCGATGATCATCAGGAGGAGCGTGCCGATCAGCTCCTGCTGGCTGAGCCGGTCGCCGCCGTCGTCCCGGGCCGCTATGAGCGCGCTGGTCAGGTCGTCCCCCGGGGCGGCGGCCTTGGCGGCGGCGATCTCTCCGAGGACGGCGAGGAGTTCGCGGTTGGCGGCGACGGCCGCTCCGGGCTCGGTGTCGGTGGCCACGATCAGGCTGCTGAGGTGGTGCAGCCGGTCCCGGAACCCGGCCTCCACACCGAGGAGTTCGCTGATGACGCCCATGGGCAGCGGCAGCGCGAAGTGCCGGCGCAGATCCGCGACGCCCCCGCCCGCCGCGGCGGCGGTCGCCAGCCCGTCCAGCAGCGACTCGGTCAACTCCGCCACTCGCGGCCTGAGTTCCTCGGTCCGCCGCGGGGTGAAGGCGCGACTGACCAGGGAGCGCAGCCGCCGGTGGTCCTCTCCGTCGGCGGTGGTCATGCCCGGCACGGTCGCGAAGGTGAGCAACGGCCAGCCCTCGGGTATCCGTCCCTCGCCGAGCGCCGTGAAGTGACGGGCGTCCTTGGCCACGCCGGGGTGCTGCAGGAACTCCCGGAGTGCCTCGTGTCCGAGGACGGCCGCGCCCTCGACGCCACCGGGCAGTTCGACCGGGGTCACGGCACCGCGGGCCAGCAGGCGCGCGTTGTCGGCGTGCGGGCAGCCGCCCGCGGGGTCCAGCCGGTGCGGCGGCGTGGCGGGCGTGGTCTCCACCGGCAGCTCCTGACGGTCGTTCGACGAGGGTGACGCCGACGATCGTAGGCTCACCGGCGCGGTCGGGCCCGGGGTTCGGTGTCACGGGGAATGTTCCGCGGCGACCGCGTGTTGGCGTCCTCAGGGACATACCGCTCCGCCGGGTGGTACTGTGCCCAGAGCACCCGTGCACGTCCCTCCGCGGACGCCGGTGCCAGTTCTCCCTCATCGCGCCGATCCGACCGCCGGTTTCCGGCTCCGGCGCATCGGCTTCCCGGCACCACCTCGTGAGCAGGCCTTCCGTGCCGTACCCGAGGTGTGCTCCCGCCGCCCGGAGGCGCCTCCGTGGCCGCCTCCCGCTCGCGGCCCCTCCCCCCCCCTCCCCCTTCCCCTCTTCGCCGTCCGTCCGTGAAAGGACCTTCCCACCATGACCACCACACTCGAACACCCCCCTGTCGCACAGCGGCCCCCGGCCGCCCGGCCCGTCACCGGCGTCCTGGACATCGACACGCGCGGAAAGGGGCATCTGAGGGCCGCGCACCTGCTGCCCTCCCCACCGACCCGCAGGTCTCCCCGGCGCTGATCCGCCGTCACGGCCTGCGCAAGGGCGATCTCGTGCGGGGCGAGAGCACGGCGCAGCGCGGCCTGACCGACGTCACGCTGGTCAACGGCCACGCTCCCGGTGAGATCCGCTCCCGCCGGGACTTCCACCGGCTCACCCCGCTGCACCCTCATGAGCGGCTCCGCCTGGAGCACCCGGCGTCCGGCCTGGCCGGGCGCGTCACCGATCTGTTCGCGCCGGTCGGCAAGGGGCAGCGCGGGCTGATCGTGGCCCCGCCGAAGAGCGGCAAGACCGTGCTGCTGCAGCAGCTCGCCGCCGCGGTCGCCGGCAACCACCCCGACTGCCGGCTGATGGTGCTGCTGCTGGACGAGCGTCCCGAGGAGGTCACCGAGATGCGCCGCTCCGTGCGCGGCGAGGTGTACGCATCCACCTTCGACCGGCCCGCCGGGGAGCACACCGCACTGGCCGAACTGGTCGTCGAACGGGCCAAGCGGCTGGTCGAGGCCGGCGAGGACGTCGTCATCCTGCTGGACTCGCTGACCCGGCTGTGCCGGGCCCACAACAACGTCTCCGCCGCCGGCGGCCGCACCCTGAGCGGCGGTGTCGACGCCGGCGCGCTGCTCGGCCCCAAGCGGTTCTTCGGCGCCGCCCGGCAGGCCGAGGAGGGCGGCTCGCTCACCATCCTCGCCACCGTCCTGGTGGACACCGGCTCGCGCGCCGACGGCTACTTCTTCGAGGAACTGAAGAGCACCGGCAACATGGAGCTCCGGCTGGACCGGGAGCCCGCTGCCCGCCGGGTCTTCCCGGCCGTGGACATCGACACGACCGGCACCCGCCGGGAGGAACTGCTGCTCACCCCGGCGGAGTTGGCGGCCACCCGGGGTCTGCGCCGGGCCCTGCGCTCCCGCGAGGGCGGACCGGCCCCCTCGAGACGCTGCTGGAGCGCATGCGGGAGACCCCGACAACGCCGCGTTCCTGCGCCGCGTGCTGCCGACCCTGCCCGCCGGCTGAACGGCTCCGGGCCGCCCGACCGCTCCGCGACCGGACCGCGCCGGGGCGCCCGCGTGCTACATCCGGGTTGCTCCCGTAGGCCGTCCGGCCCGGACAGCGCGCCGGACTCGCCCCAGCTTCCTACGTTGATCTTATGATCACCGGATTCTCTCGTCGGGTCGCCGTCACGGCCTGCTCCCTGTGTGTGGCGGGCACCCTCGCCCTCGCACCGGCCGCCGCCTCCACCGCACACCGCGCGGGGGATCCCGCACCGCCCGGGCCTCACGCGTCGGTGCCGAAGCCGTCCCTGCTCCAGCGCTCCGGCACGCAGGTCAGGCTCCGCCGGGGTGCCCCCGAGGTACCGGACGTCTCCGCACTGTCCTGGCTGGTCGCCGACGCCGACAGCGGCGAGGTGCTGGCCGCCGCCGACGCGCACCGCGAGCTGCCGCCCGCGAGCACCATGAAGACGCTGTTCGCCCTCACCGTGCTGCCCGGCCTGCCCTCCACCATGCGGCACACCGTCGACTACCGGGAACTGGAGGACGTCGGCGAGGGCAGCAGCCTGGTCGGCGTCGAGGAGGGGCACAGCTACCAGGTGGCCGACCTGTGGCGCGGGGTCTTCCTCAGCTCGGGCAACGACGCCGTGCACGTGCTCGCCTCGCTCGGCGGCGGCTGGCAGGCCACGGCCCGGAAGATGCAGGCCAAGGCACACTCCCTGGGCGCCCTGGACACCCATGTCGTCTCCCCCGACGGCTACGACGCCGACGGCCAGGTGTCCTCGGCGTACGACCTTGCCGTCTTCGGGCGGGCCGGGCTGCGCAACCCCGACTTCGCCCGGTACTGCTCCACCGTCCGGTCGCAGTTCCCGGGCGACGGATGGCCGTACCAGATCGAGAACACCAACCGGCTGCTCACCGGCGAGGACGGCGTGGCCCCCTACCCCGGGCTGATCGGCATCAAGAACGGCTACACCAGCAACGCGGGCAACACCCTCGTCGCCGCCGCGCGCCGGGACGGCCGCACCCTCGTGGTGACCGTGATGAACCCTCAGGAGGGCGGTGGCTTGGCGGTGTACGAGGAGGCCCGCCAACTGCTCGACTGGGGCTTCGCCTCGGCCGGGCGGGTGGACCCGGTGGGATCGCTGGACGCGCTGCGCCCCGGAGGCACGGCGGCCGCGGCGCCCGCGGCGGCGACGCCCGCCCCGGCGCCGGAGGAGGACTCGGACTGGTCGCCCACCGCGGCCGTCGTGGGCTTCACCGGGCTCGGCGCGGCCGCGGTGGCGCTTGCGCTGCGGGCCAAGAACGCCCGGGACGCCCGGGGCTGACCGGCCGGCAGGCCCAGCAGCAGCCCGAGCGTGACCCAGGTGTAGGCGTTGGAGCCGAGGAACCCGCCGAGGCCGGAGGCGTCCCCGGCCCAGAGCCACACCACGCTGGTGCACGGCACCGCGTACAGGGCGGCCGCGAGCCGCGGGTGCCCGGCGCGCGCCAGCACCACGAGAGACGGCAGCAGCCACACCAGGTGGTGGACCCAGGTGACCGGGCTGACCAGGCAGGCCGCCGCGCCGGTGAGCGCGAAGGCAGCCGGCCAGTCGCCGGCCGCCACCGCCCGGCGGGCGCGCAGGGCCCACCCGCACAGGACCACCAGCACCGCACCGGCCCACAGGGCGCGGTCCGGCTCGCCGAGGCGGGCCAGGACGCCCTGCAGCGACTGGTTCGAGACGTAGTCGAGCCGCCCGACGCGGCTCGTGTCCCACAGCGCCCCGGTCCAGTAGGAACGCGAGGCGCCCGGGTCCGCCCAGGCGGCCAGCGCGGTCGCCGCGACAGCCACGCAGCTCGCCACCGAGGCCGCCCGCCACCGCCGGGCGAGCAGCAGCAGGACGACGAACAGGGCCGGCGTGAGCTTCACCGCGGCGGCCAGCCCGATCCCGGCGCCCGCCCAGCGGCCGCGGCCGGTCCGCAGCAGCCAGGCGTCGCCCAGCACCAGGGCCAGCAGCACCAGGTTGACCTGCCCGAAGCTGAACGTGTCCCGGAGCGGTTCGAACAGCGCGAGCAGGCACAGCGCCAGCGACCAGCGGAACCAGCCGTGCCGCCGCCCGGGCCCGGCCAGGACGCCCAGGACCACCGCCAGCGCGGCCAGGTTCACCAGCAGGGAGGCGGCGATCGCGGTGTGCCGGCCCATCGCGGCCAGGGGCAGCATGAGCAGCGCGGCGAACGGCGGATAGGTGAAGCCGTACGACGTCCCCGGCACCCGGTAGTCGTAGATCCGGCCGCCGTGCCCCGCCCAGGTGTGCACGGTCCCGTAGTAGACGCGCAGGTCGAAGAAGTCCCGTAGCAGCGGCACGGTGGCCGTGAACACGGTCACCGCGGCGGCCAGGACGGCCACGAGCAGCAGACGGCCGCGGCCGGTGCGCGGCAGGGACGGGCCCGTCATGCCGGGCGCCTGGCCGCCGGTGCCCGGGCGGCCAGCCGGGCCTGTCCCAGCACGACCAGGCCCAACGCGCCGCCGCAGACCGCGAGGGCGAGCTGGCCGGGGCCCGGCGGGCAGCCGCTCGGCAGCACCGCGAGCGCCAGCACCCCGGTCAGGGCGGCGACCCGGTGCCGCACCGAGGTGCTGGGCGCGGCCGCCGCGATCAGGAACAGGCCCCACAGCACGTACCAGGGCCGGATGGCCGGGCCGAACACGGCGACCGCGAGCAGGCTGAGTCCGAGGGCGTACACCGGCAGCGGGCGCAGCCGGAGCCAGATCAGCGTCACGGCGACGGCGGTGGCCACCAGGCCCAGCAGATGCCAGGCGGGCACGGCCAGCGGGGCCAGGCCGCTGCCGAGGTGTTCGAGCAGGGCGCCGGTGGCCCGGCCGAGCAGGCTGGTCAGGGCCCAGTTGCGCGAGGAGACGGGGGTGTCCAGGGCGCCGATCCAGCCGTACCCCGTGCCGGCCACGGCGGTGGCGAGGACCGTGGTCGTGGCGACGCCGGCCGTGGTCGTCACCGTGGCGCGCAGCGGGCCGCGGCCGGCGTGGAGCTGGAGGATCAGGGCCGCGGGCAGGCCGAGCGCGGCGGGTGCCTTGACCAGGGCGGCCAGGGTGATGAGCACCGTGCCGAGGAGGGGCCACCGGCCGAGGGCCGCGACCAGGCCGAGTCCCAGCAGGCCGAGCATGAGCGCGTCGTTGTGGGCGCCCGCGACCAGGTGCAGCAGGACCAGCGGGTTCAGGGCGCCCAGCCACAGCGCGGCGGCCGGGTCGGCGCCGCTGTGCCGGGCCAGGCGGGGAAGCGCCGCCGCCATGAGGGCCACGCCGAGCACGGCCACCAGGCGCATGCCAAGCAGACCGGCGGGCAGCTCGCCACGGGTCAGGGCGGACAGCGCGGAGGCCAGGGCGAGGAACGCCGGGCCGTAGGGGGCGGCCGTGTTCTGCCACATCGGGGCCACCTCGTCGGCCGGCGGGCCGCCGAGCCGGGCGGGGCCGTGGGCGTACACGTCCATGTGGGCGTCGACCATGGCGCCCTGCGCGAGATAGCTGTAGACGTCCCGGCTGAAGAGCGGGGGCGCGAGCAGCAGCGGGGCCGCCCAGACGGCGAGCACCAGCAGCAGGGAGCGCACGCCGGGCGGTCGCGGGCCCCGCACGAGACGGCCGAGCAGCGCCCAGGCGGCGGTGAGCAGCACGACACCGCAGTAGACCCCGACCAGGCCGAGCGCCGCCCGCGCGGAGGCGGGGGCGAGCAGGTCCCGTACCGGCAGGGCGCCGGCCGTCTCCCCGCCCAGCGCGAGGAGGGCGGTGCCGGCCAGCCCGAGCACCTGGCAGCGGCGGAGGTCGAGGGGAAGGGCGATGGCCGGCACCGGGTCAGCGTGGCAAGGCCGGGTGGCCGCAAGACGACGCTCCCCGCACCGGCGGACGGCCCGGACGTGACCGGCGTGTGCGCGGCGGGCCGGCCCGGGTCAGAACACCGAGAGACCGGTGAGCGTGGTGAACCGGTCCAGGGCCGCCACGCCCGCCACCGAGTTGCCCCGCTCGTCGAGCCCCGGGCTCCACACGCACAGGGTGCAGCGGCCCGGGACCACCGCGATGATCCCGCCGCCGACGCCGCTCTTGCCGGGCAGCCCGACCCGGTAGGCGAACTCACCGGCCGCGTCGTACGTCCCGCAGGTCAGCATCACCGCGTTGACCTGCTTGGCCTGGCTGCGGGTGAGCAGCCGGGTGCCATCGGCGCGGATGCCGTGCCGGGCCAGGAAGCCGGTGGCGAGGGCGAGGTCGGCGCAGGAGGCGGCGACGGAGCACTGCCGGAAGTACTGGTCGAGCAGCACCGGTACGTCGTTGTCGATGTTGTGGTACGACGCCATGAAATGGGCGAGGGCCGCGTTGCGGTCGCCGTGCGCGGTCTCGGAGGCGGCGACCTCCAGGTCGAAGTCCAGCCCGGGGTTGCCGCTCTCGGTGCGCAGGAAGGCGAGCAGTTCGCCGGAGGCGTCGCCGGTGCGGGTCTGCAGGCGGTCGGTGACGACCAGCGCGCCCGCGTTGATGAACGGGTTGCGCGGGATGCCGTTCTCGTACTCGAGCTGCACCAGGGAGTTGAAGGGGTTGCCGGAGGGCTCGCGGCCGACGTGCTCCCAGAGTTCGTCGCCCTCGCGGGCCAGGTCCAGGGCGAGGGTGAACACCTTGGTGATGGACTGCGTGGAGAACGGCTGCCGCCACTCCCCCACCCCGTACACCGTGCCGTCCAGTTCGGCCACGGCCATGCCGAAGCTGCGCGGGTCGCGGGCCGCGAGCGCCGGGATGTAGTCGGCGGGGCGCCCGCGGCCGGGCGTGCGGCCCAGCTCCTGGGCGATGCGCTCCAGGACCGGCAGGAAGGCGGGGGACGACGTCGCTGTCATGATCGCCATTGTGCCCCCGGGCCGGTCCGGGCGCCTCGTGCGTGCCCGCCCGGGTCAGGCGGCGGGCGCCCCGCTGCCCGCGACGATCTCGGGGCGCAGCAGTCCGGCCAGCCGGTCGGCGGGCAACAGGCCCTTCTCCAGCACGAGTTCGGCCACGCCCCGGCCGGTGGCGAGGGCTTCCTTGGCGATGTCGGTGGCGGCCGTGTAGCCGATGTACGGGTTGAGCGCGGTGACCAGCCCGATGGAGTTCTCCACGGCCGCGCGCAGCCGCTCGGTGTTGGCGGTGATGCCGGTGACGCACCGTTCGGCCAGCGTCAGGCAGGCGCTGCGCAGATGGGTGATGCTCTCCGACAGGGAGTGCAGGATGAGCGGCTCAAACGCGTTGAGCTGGAGCTGTCCGGCCTCGGCGGCCATGGTGATGGCGACGTCGTTGCCGATGACCTCGAAGGCGACCTGGTTGACGACCTCGGGGATGACCGGGTTGACCTTGCCCGGCATGATCGACGAACCGGCCTGCACCGGTGGCAGGTTGATCTCGCCGAGGCCCGCGCGGGGACCGGAGGACAGCAGGCGCAGGTCGTTGCAGCTCTTGGAGAGCTTGACCGCGACCCGCTTCAGCACACCGGACATCTGCACGAAGGCACCGCAGTCCTGGGTGGCCTCGACCAGGTTGGCCGCGGTGACCAGGGGCAGTCCGGTGATGGCGGCGAGGTGCCTGCGGGCGGCCTCGGCGTAGCCGGCCGGGGCGTTGAGGCCGGTGCCGATGGCGGTGGCGCCGAGGTTGATCTCGTGGATCAGTTCCACGGCCTCGGCGAGCCGGCTCCGGTCCTCGTCGAGCATCACGGCGAACGTCGAGAACTCCTGGCCGAGGGTCATCGGCACGGCGTCCTGGAGCTGGGTGCGGCCCATCTTCAGCACGTCGCGGAACTCGAAGGCCTTGCCCGCGAAGGCGTCCTGGAGGACGGCCATGGCCTTGAGCAGACCGCGCACCGCGAACACCGTCGCGATCTTGACGGCGGTGGGGTACACGTCGTTCGTGGACTGGCCGAGGTTGACGTCCTCGTTGGGGTGCAGGTGCTCGTACCGGCCCTTGCCGTGGCCGAGCAGTTCCAGCGCGCGGTTGGCCACGACCTCGTTGGCGTTCATGTTGGTGGACGTGCCGGCGCCGCCCTGGATGACGTCCACGACGAACTGGTCGTGCAGAGCGCCCGCGCGTATCTCCCGGCAGGCGGCGACGATCGCGGCCGCCTTCCGGGGCTCCAGCAGGCCGAGTTCCTCGTTGGCGAGGGCGGCGGCCTCCTTCACGGCCGCCAGGGCGTCGATCAGGTGCGGGTAGGCGGAGATCGGGGTGCCGGTGATGGGGAAGTTCTCCGTCGCGCGCAGGGTGTGGATGCCCCAGTACGCGTCGGCGGGTACGTCGCGGTCGCCGAGCAGGTCGTGCTCGCTTCGGGTGGCGGCGGTCATCGGGGTGCGGCCTCTTTCGGAGGGACAGGGGGTGTGGGGGCGGGGTCAGGCGCAGGTCGGCAGCGGGACCGGGTCCAGTGCCGCCACCGGCCGCACCCGGCCGACCGGCTCCCCTCCGCCGAGCAGCGGCTCGCCCGCGAACGCGGTGAGCAGGGCGGGGTCGACGCCGGCCCGGGCCAGGGCCGCCGCGGCCACCGGTATGCGGGCCCGGTTCGCGCCGTCGGCGATCTTGACGGCGACGGCGCGGCCGTCCGGGAGCGCGGCGACCTGGACGCCCTCGAAGCCGTCCTTGGCGAGCAGGCCCGGCACGGCCCGCATCAGCTCGGCCACGTCCCGGCCGGCGCCGGAGGCCATCTCGGCGTGCTCGCGCATGGCGTCGGCCACCCGGGCCCCGGCGGTACCGGGCGCGGCGGTGGTGAGACGGGCGGCGGCGCGGGCGAGGCCGTGCAGGGAGACGGAGAACAGCGGCGCGCCGCAGCCGTCCACGGTCACCCGGGCGATCGGCTGGCCGGTGAGTTCCTCGACCGTGTCCGCGACGGCCCGCTGGAGCGGGTGGGCCGGGTCCAGGTAGTCCGGCAGGGACCAGCCGTTGAGCTTCGCGGTCCACAGCATCGCCGCGTGCTTGCCGGAGCAGTTCTGGGCGAGCCGCGAGGGCTCCCGGCCCGCGCGGACCCAGGCGTCCCGGACGGCCGGGCCGTACGGCATGTCGGGCACGTTGCGCAGGTCGTCCGCGCCGAGCCCGGCGAGTTCCAGGATCCGCCGGGTGCCGTCGAGGTGCCGCTCCTCGCCGGAGTGGCTCGCGGCGGCCAGCGAGAGCAGCGCGCCGTCCAGCGGGAGACCGGCGCGCAGCATGGCCACGGCCTGGAGCGGCTTGAGGGCCGAGCGGGGGTAGAACGCGGCCTCGATGTCGCCGAGCTGGAGCTGGACGCGGCCGTCGGCGCCGAGGACGACGACCGAGCCGTAGTGGACGCCCTCGACGACTCCGCCGCGCACGAGGTGGGCGACGGGGGCGTGCCGGGGTTCCCGGACGGCGGGCGCGGACGCGGTGGCGGGAGAGCTGCTGTACATCACTGCCTGAATCGGTGGTCGGGGTGGGGAGGGCGGGACGGGCGCGGGGCGCGGGTGGCGTGGACCGGACCGCGGGTCACGCGCCGGGGCCGCCGTCGGCGGCCGCGTCGGGGCGGCCGGCGCGCACGATGTCGGTGAGGGTCGTCTCGACGCGGTCGAGGTGGTGGCTCATGGCCTGGACGGCGTCGTGTTCGCTGCCGTCCGCCAGCGCCTCGAGGATCGCCCGGTGTTCCCGGTTGGACTGCTCGCGGCGTCCGCCCAGTTCGTTGAGGAAGGCCGACTGGCGGGCCAGCGCGTCGCGGATCTCCTCGATGACCCGGCGGAAGACGGGGTTCTGCGCGGCCTCGGCGACGGCGAGGTGGAAGAGGCTGTCCATCGCGACCCACGCGGTGGTGTCCGTCTCCCGCTCCATGCGGTCGAGCAGCCGGTCGAGGCGGTCCAGGTTCTCCGGGGTGCGGCGGACCGCCGCGTAGCCGGCGACCGGTATCTCGACGTGGCGGCGGACCTCGAGCAGATGGCCGGCCGTGTAGTCGCCGAAGGTGGGCTCGTCGACCGAGTCCGCGACGACGAAGGTGCCCTTGCCGGTCCGGGAGACCGTCAGGCCCATCGTCTGCAGCGCGCGCAGCGCCTCGCGCAGCACCGGCCGGGAGACCTCGAGGGTGCGGCACAGTTCGGCCTCGGAGGGGAGCTTGTCGCCCACGGCGTACTCGCCGCGTTCGATGGCACCGCGCAGGTGGCCGAGGACCGCCTCCATGGCGCTGACGCGCCGCGGACCGGGACCACCTGTCTGGCTGTCTGACAGGTTCACACGAGCGATCCTGCGTCCTGCGGGGCGACCCTGTCAAGGCGGGCCGATCGGGGGAACGGACACGGGGTGCGGCGCCCGGACCGGGCCGCCGCACCCCGCGGGTGACCGGTGACTTCGCTCAGCTGCTGAGGGTGCCGGTGGCGAGCAGGCCGAGGAGCGCGACGCCGATCACGATCCGGTAGATCACGAAGGCGTTGAAGGAGTGCTTGGCGACGAACTTCAGCAGCCAGGCGATGGAGGCGTAGGCGACCACGAAGGACACGATCGTCCCGGCGGCCAGCGGGGCGGCGCCCACCCCCGCGCCGAGGGCGTCCTTCAGCTCGTAGATGCCGGCGCCGGTCAGGGCCGGGATGCCGAGGAAGAACGACAGGCGGGTGGCCGCGACCCGGTCCAGGTCGAGGATGAGCGCGGTGGACATGGTGGCGCCGGAGCGGGAGAAGCCGGGGAAGAGCAGCGCGAGGATCTGCGAGCAGCCGACCAGCATCGCGTCCTTGAAGGAGGTGTCGTCCTCACCGCGCTTGTGCCGGCCCATCTGGTCGGCCGCCCACATCACACCGGATCCGACGATCAGGGAGCCGGCGACCACCCAGAGCGAGGCGAGCGGGCCTTCGATCAGCGGCTTCGCGGCCAGGCCGACCACGACGATCGGGATGGTCGCGGCGATCACCCACCAGGCGAACTTGTAGTCGTGGTGGTAGCGCTCCTCGGGCTTGGTCAGGCCGCGGAACCAGGCGGAGACGATCCGCTTGATGTCCTTGAAGAAGTACACGAGCACGGCCGCGATGGCGCCGACCTGGATGACGGCGGAGAACCCGACGACGGACTTGTCGTCGACGGGGATGTCCATGAGCCCCTCGGCGATCTTGAGGTGGCCGGTCGACGACACGGGGAGGAACTCGGTCACCCCCTCGACTACTCCGAGGACGACGGCCTGACCGACGGAGATGGCGCTCATGGGATCCAGTTCTGAAGAGAGTTGGTCGACAGTGCTGTAGACGTTCCTACTATGCCCGGTGCGGCGGACCGGTCGCTACGCCCACAGGGCGCCGGCGAGCCAGACCCCGGCGAAGGCCGCCGCCAGACCGGCCACCACGCTCGCCGCGGCGTTGGCCGCAGCGTAGAGGGCCGCACCGGCCTCGGTCAGCCTGAGCGTCTCGTAGGAGAAGGTCGAGTACGTCGTCAGGGCTCCGCACAGGCCGGTGCCCAGCAGCAGCTGAAGGTGCTGACCTGCGGCTCCCGCCAAGGCGGCACCGGTGAGCAGCCCCAGGACCAGGCAGCCGGTGACGTTCACCACGAACGTGCCCCAGGGGAAGAGCGAGTCGTGCCTGGCCTGGACGGCGCGGTCGGTGAGATAGCGCAGGGGCGCGCCGACCGCGGCCCCCAGCACGACCAGCAGCCAGTTCACAACGACCTCTTACCGTTCGGGTCCGTTCCGTCCGGGTCCGGGCCCCGCCCCACGTACCGGATGACCTCGCAGTCCTCCAAGGTCACCAGCCCTTCGCCGACCAGTTCGTCGAGCTGCGGCAGGAACGCCCTGACGCGCTCCTCGGTGTCCACGACGACGATCGCGACCGGCAGGTCCTCGCTCAGCGAGAGCAGCCGGGAGGTGTGGATGCGTGAGGAGGCGCCGAAGCCCTCGACGCCCCGGAAGACGCTGGCCCCGGCGAGTCCGGCGGCGTGCGCGCGGTGCACGATCTCGGAGTAGAGCGGCCTGTGGTGCCAGGTGTCGTCCTCGCCGATGTACACGGTCAGCCGCAGGGCCCGGCCGGTGAGGGATGTCATCGCTGCCTCCTGGTGAGCAGGGCACGGGCGGCGGCCGAGGCCGCCCACACCGCCGCGAGGGCCGCGAGCAGGGTGACGGCGAGATACACCAGGGCGGTGCGCGGGTGCCCGCCGTCGGTGAGCTTCTGGATGTCGACGGCGTAGGTGGAGAAGGTCGTGTAGCCGCCGAGCACCCCGGTGCCGAAGAAGGGGCGGACCAGGCGGTGGGCGGCCCACACATCGGTGATCAGCACCATGAGGACGCCGATCACGGCGCAGCCGGAGACGTTGGTCCAGAAGGTCGCCCAGGGGAAACCGCCGGCCGGGGTGGGCCAGGCCAGGGTGAGCGCGTAGCGGGCCGTCGCCCCGAGGGAGCCGCCGGCGGCGACCACCGCGACGACGGGAGCCTGGGCGCGCCATTCGGACCGCCGCCGCTGGGCGGGGCGGGCGCGGAGGCTCTCGGCTTCCGGGGCTGTCATGCTCGTGGATCTCCTGTTCGGCCGGACCACGACGGGTGATCACGGCCGGGCACCAGGGTACCGCCGGGTCACCCGGTGGCCGGTGCCGCGCAGACGGCGACGCCCGGCTCCCAGAAGCTGCCGAGGACCAGCAGACCGGCGCTCACGCAGACGCTGGTGACCATGCGGTAGCGGGAGCGGTGGCGGCTCAGGTGGTGCACGGTGCGGCCGTGGTCGTCGACCGCCACCACGCCGATCGTGCCGCCCGGACGGAACGGGGCGCGGACGGCCGCCCGGGCGGCGGCCCGGCGGGCGCCCGGCGGGGTGCGGTGCAGCAGGCCGAGCGGAGGGACGCGGGGTCCGGCGAGGGCCACCCAGACCGGTCCGTCCGGGCTCTCGCGCCACATGTTGTCGGGCATGCCCGGCAGGTCCGTGAAGTGGTCGGACCGGCCGGCGCGCGGTCCGGTGAGGTGGTAGCGGGTGAGCCGGCAGGCGCCGGTCTCGGCGATCACCAGGAAGGTGCCGTCACCGCTCAGCGCGAGACCGTTGGCGAACTGGAGGCCGTCCAGCAGCACCTCGGGTGTGCCGCCGCCGGGCGGAAGGCGGAGCAGCCGGCCGGTGCCGGTGTGCTCCACGATGTCGCCGATCCACTGCTCCAGGGGGTAGCGGCGGCTGGAGACGGTGAAGCACACGCTGCCGTCGTCCAGCGCGACGGCGTTGCTGCACACCCGCAGCCGCTCCCCCGCCACCGAGTCCGCCAGGACCCGCACGGCGCCGTCGGGGTCGACCCGGAGCAGGCCGCGTTCCGCGTCGCAGACCAGCAGGCCGCCGTCGGCCAGCGGTTCCAGACCGAGCGGGCGGCCGCCGGTGTCGGCCAGTGTCTCGACCCGGACCGCGCGCGGATCGGCGAGGTGACGGATGCGCAGGACGCGTCCGTCCGCCGTCCCGGTCAGGACGTGGCCCTCGGCGTCGGTCACCACGTCCTCCGGGCCGCGGCCGCCGAGGCGCACGTAGTGGAGTGGGACGAGTGCCTTGGTCATTCGTGTTCACCAGCCCTTCTCGAACATGCGGGCCACCTCGGCGATGCGGATCTCGTCACGCCGGTAGTGGGTGCGGCACCGGATCCGCCGGGTGCGGAGCAGGCCCAGGCGGGTCAGCAGGTCGAGGTGGGCGGCGGCCGTCCGGCGGGGCACACCCAGCTTGGCGGCCACGGCCCACGCGGTGACGCCCGTCTCGGCCGGGTCGCCGCTCCCGCGCCCGGCCGGGAAGTGCGCCGCCGGGTCCTTGAGCCAGTCAAGGATGGTCTGCCGTACGCGGCCCGAGGGAGTTCCCGTCATCCGTCCCGCCTCCGTCCCCGGCCTCCTCGTGCGCGGTGTTCCCACTCTGGCGCAGCCGGACGCGTCCCGTACAAGACTCGTCGCCCCTTGACCGGTACCGAACGGCCTTTGCCGCGCGAGGAATTCACGGGCAGTGCACGGAACCCGGCCGTCCGCCCACGGCCGGGTCCCCTCCGGGGCGGTTCGGCGGTGGCCGGACCGGGCCGTAGACCACTCCCCCGCGGCCACCGCGGCGACCCCGGCGCTCACCGCCGACCGTCGGCCGGGGGAACCGGACCGCCGGCGGGACGGTGCGGGGCGCGTGCGGGGCCCGCTCGTCCGAATGGGCGGCCGGGGCCCGGCCGCGGGGGTCCTCCCGGCGGAACCGGTCCGCCGCGAGTCGGCCCGAGCCGCGCCGGCCCCGCGGCGGCGGTGACCGGGGCCGGGCCGGCGCAACCGGTCAGGATCGGAGAAGCGGCGGCGGGCCCGCCCGGCCTAGCGTGGAGTCACCGGCGGGGAGCCGTCGGGACACCGACCTCCGAGGAGTGAGTTCCATGACCGCCGGCGCGCAGACGATCATCTACCCCGTCAAGGACCTGGAGAAGGCCAAGGCTCTGTTCGCGGCGCTGCTGGGTGTCGAGCCGTACGCGGACGAGCCGTACTACGTCGGTTTCAAGGCCGCCGGGCAGGACGTCGGTCTCGATCCGAGCGGGCACGCCAAGGGCATGACCGGGCCGGTCCCCTACTGGCACGTCACCGATCTGCGGGAGCGGCTGGCCGCGCTGGTGGCGGCGGGCGCCGAGCCGGTGCAGGACGCGCAGGACGTCGGCGGCGGCCGGCTGATCGCGTTCGTCAGGGACGCCGACGGCAACCTGGTGGGCCTCCTCCAGGACCCGGCCGCCTGAGCCGTCACGGGCCCCGGCATCCGCACTAGTTGCACACTCAACGATTGGCCGGAACGGTGCTACGGTGCGGGTATGGCAGTCAAGACGGCCGATGCCCGGCTCGAGGAACGGTGGCGGGACATCCTCACCGTGCACGCGCGCACGATGTGCGAGATCGACCGCGCCCTGCATCCGCACGGGCTCGGCGCCAGCGACTTCGAGGTGCTGGACATCCTGGCCGCCGAGTCGCCCGCGCAGGGCGACCAGTGCCGGGTGCAGAACCTGGTCGGGCGGGTCCATCTCAGCCAGAGCGCGCTGTCCCGGCTGATCGGCCGGCTGGAGAAGGACGGCCTGGTCGAACGCTCGGTGTGCGCGGAGGACCGGCGCGGGGTGTGGGTCGCGCTGACCCCCAGGGGCCGTGATCTGCACGCCGAGGTACTGCCGCTGCAGCGGGCCGTGCTGGAGCGGATGCTGGCCGAACGGACCGGATGACCCGGAGCGGACCGCGGGACACCGTCGTGGGCCCCGCGGTTCCGTCGCGCGTACGGGCCGCTCAGCGGGCCAGCAGGGTGCGCACCCCCTGTGAGGTCAGCGTCAGCCCGTGGGCGGAGCTGCCGTCGATGGCGAGGGAGAGGTCCTCCTCGGGCCACTGGGAGGCCAGGGCGCCGAGCGGTATCAGGCGGTAGCGGGAGATGAACGGCAGCAGCTCGGCCATCGTCCCCTCCGAGGTGAAGACCGGGACGACCGGATCGCCGTCGGCCTGCTCGAGGACGGGCAGCGCGACGGTGGAGGAATCGGCGCCCTCCCCGTCCACCGCCTCGTCCGGCACCGGGACGAGCACCTCGCTGTGCGCGAGGGTGTCCAGGGCGATCTGATCCTCGGCGTTCACGGCCAGCGCGTCGAGCGCCTGTTGGGCCGGCGTGGGCAGATTGTCGTCGTGAGCGGGTGTCTCCATGGCAGATCCCCAGGTAGCGGCGGTACGGGCACACGGCCGGGGGGCCCGGGCGTGCTCCCGCCTCGCGTACCCGGTTCGGATTCGGGCCATGCGTGCGGATTCCGGGGAGGAGCGGCGGCCGACCGGTGAGAACGGGCCGGACGGCGGAGAGCGGTCCGGCTCTGAGGACGGCCCCGGACGGGGCGGAACCGGGCGCGACGCGGTCAGGGCGGAGCCGGTAAGGGCAGGGCCGGTCGAGAGGCCGGTCAGGGCAGGGCCTCCGCGAGCACTTCGTCGACGGTGGTCACCCTGATCAGCGGCCGGTACAGGTCCATCGCCCGCACTGCCCGGGTGTGTGAGTCGTCGTCCGCGCCCGCGCAGGCGTCCGCCGCCAACCAGGACCTCGGTGCCGGCGTCGGCGGCCGCCAGGGTGGTGGACGGCGCGTACCGGGCCCGGCCGACCGGCGGCGGCTCGGCGGCCGGCCGCGGGGGGTCAGCGGCCGAACTCCTCCTGGATCGGCGTCCTCGGCTCCTCGCGCAGATGCAGGGACAGTCCGGGCCTGCCGCCCTCGCGTGCCCGTGCGATCCGCCGCGCGGTGGCTGGGTCGGGGTCCGCGGCCGGGTCCACCCGGACCGACCTGGCGACCTCCTCGCGGTCGGCCTACCGCTCGGGCGGCATGCCGCGCAGCGCCCGCAGCACCTCTTCCGGTGCGTCGGCGTCCCGGGCCGCCGTCACCAGCCGGTCCTTCCCGGCGGGGAAGTGGACGCCCCTGATCGCGGCCAGCACGTCGGGAACGGTGGTGCGTGCGCGTGTCATGGGGTCTCCTCCTTCGGGTCTCCTCCGCTCGTCGCGAGTTCCGCCCGCCGACGCGTGGCGCCCGCCAGTCCGTGGCGCCCGTCAGTCCGTGGCGCCCGTCAGTCCGTGGCGCCCGTCGGCGCGGGCCGCTCCCGACGAGGTCTGCTCGCCGGTGAGCGCCCCTGTCGTCACTGGCCGCCGGCGGAGGCGTCGCGGCCGTCGTCCTCGTCGTCCCGCTCGCCCTCGGCCTGCGAGGGAGTGGTGCGTGGCGGTTCGGGCCTCGTCACGTCGTCGTTGCGTTCGCCCTCGGCCTGCGAGGGGGTCTGTTCGGTCATGCCGGTACCTCCACACCTGTCGCGTGCCGGTGCGACGTATCCGAGTACCCGCGGGCACCGGATCCCACGGGAGGAATCGGAGGGAATTTGTCACCGGTCGAGGGCGCGCTCCCTGATCAGGCCGGGGTTCGGGACCGTCTCGCGCGCCGTCCGCGTCCGCCTGCCCGCCGACGAGGCGACGGAAGAGGCCGTCGGCCGGCCCCGGGCCCGGCTCTCCGACATCTCCTGAGAGGCGCGGGCCGCGGCGGTGCCTCGGCCGCCGACCGGGCTCAGACCCCGTCGCGCGTCGCCGCCCGGAGCCTCTCGAACGCGGTGGGGCGTGGCCGGTCCCGCAGGAAGCCGGCGATGCGCAGGGCGCATTCCCGGGGGGACAGCACGCTGGTGTCCACCTCGACGTCGTGCGGCCCGTGCGCGTGGACGTGCTCGTACTGCAGGGCGGCCAGTCCCGGCTGCCGGTCGCCCCGGGCACGCTCCCGGCGCTCCAGTTCGGGCAGGGGGCAGCGGACGGCGACCAGGCAGGTGTCCCGGGCACCAGGAGGCCGAGCAGGTCGAGCAGGCGCCAGTGGCGGCTGAGCGGGTGGTCCACGACGAGGTTGTTGCCGCCCGCCGCCATCCCGGCGACCGCGCGGTGGAAGCCCTTGACGGTGCGGTCGATCTCGGCCGGGAGGTCCGCGCCGGCGAGCGGCCGCCCGCCGCGCATGGAGTGGAAGGTGTCGACGGGCATGTGGAACCAGGTGCCGTCGAGCACTTCCAGCAGCGCGCGGGCGATGCTCGACTTGCCCGAGCTGGACGTGCCGTTGAGCAGGACGACCGTGCCCCGGCCGGTGTGCCGGGGATGCGTGCGTGGTCCGGGTCGGCCGGGTGCGGAGCCGCTTCGGTCGCCATGGGTCGTCCTTCCGTCGGCGAGGGCCCTGGGCCGGGCGGGGCGCCGTGATCATCGCATCCCGGCGCGTACGACGGCACGAGTGGTGGCGGGGCGGGGCCCTCGGGAGGGGTGGGACGGGCGCGGCTCGCCGCGACGGCCTGCGGTGGCCTAGTCTGCTGCGCTGGTGACGGCCCGGGCAAGGGGCCGGTTCTTTGGGGTTGGTGGCATGGTCGCTGGTCGGGTGGTGCGGTTCGACGGATCCCGGGGGTACGGGTTCATCGCTCCGGAGGACGGCACCGAGGACGTCTTCCTGCACGTGAACGATCTGCTCATTCCCGAGCAGCAGCTGCGTCCGGGGCTCGTGGTGGAGTTCGAGGTCGAGGAGGGCGACCGGGGTCCGAAGGCCTCGTCGGTGAAGCTGCCGGCCGCGTCCGCCGGCCGGCAGGCGGCACCGGCCGGGGGCGGCGGCGCGGTGCCCTTCCCGGTCACCCCCAGGCATCCGGACGCCAGGCACCCCGACGGCGACGACCCGCTGTGCGACGTCCTCACCCCGGACGAGTACCTCCACGAGGTCACCGAGATCCTGCTGGCCACCGCGCCGTCCCTGACCGGGGAGCAGATCCTTCAGGTCCGGCTCGGGCTGCTGCGGTTCGGCAGGAACCACGGGTGGACCGAGGACTGAGACACCGGTCCCGGTCGGGCGCCGTCGCGACGACGGTCTCCGTGCCGGCGAACGCGGCGGCGCGGGTCGTCACGACCGCGCCGGTGGCGTCGAGTCGGCTTCCGGCCGCCCGGGCTCGTCGCGGAATGACTCGCACGCTCGTCGAGGGCGTCCGCCACCGCGGGAGGCGGGGCGCCCTCGGCGCGAGCGGCCAGCAGGGTTCCCTTACGGTCCCGGCGCACCTCACACGCGGTGCGGGACGACGGCGACCGGGCACCGCGCGTGGTGCAGCAGGGTGTGGGCGGTCCTGCCGAGCTGCAGGCCGAGGTGGCCCTCGCGCCGCACGGCGCCGACGACGATCAGGTCGGCCTCGGCCGACGCCTCCAGCAGGACCCGGTGGGCGGGGCCCTCGGCCGGCCGGCGCTCGATCTCCAGTCCGGGGTGCTCCCGTTCGGTCTCCCGCAGGGCGTCGTCGAGGCCGGCCAGGGCCCGTTCCTCGCGGGACCGGGCCGCGTCGTCGGCGATCATCATGTGGTCCACCGGCTGCTGTGCCGGGGTGCGCCAGGCCCGGACGGCCGTCAGGGCACAGCCCCGCGCCTCCGCCTCACGGGCGGCGAACCGCAGGGCGTCGGCGCTGCCCGCCGACTCGCCCACTCCGGCCACGATGCGGCCCAGCGACCCCGCGACGTTCCGTTCCGCCCCCGGACCACGACGACCGGGCACTCCGCGCGCGCCGCCACCGCGAGGCTCACCGACCCCAGCAGCAGACCGGCGATCTCGCCCCGCCCGCGTACGCCGGTGACCAGGGCCGAGGCCGTGGGTGCCGCCGCCAGCAGCACCGCCACCGGGTCGGCGGGCAGCACATCGCCGGACACCTTCACCTCCGGTTCGCGCGCGCGGACGCGTTCCGCGCCGGAGGCGACGATGTGCTGGGCCATGACCTCCTCGGCGGGCCGGCCGGTGCCGAAGGACGGCCGGGCGCCCTCGTAGCGCTCCCACAGGGAGGCGTGGACCAGGCGCAGCGGCAGCCCGTGCCGCGCCGCCTCGGCCGCCGCCCAGTCGACCGCGAGCAGACTGGGGTCCGAGCCGTCGACGCCCACGACCAGCGGGAGTTCCATCGTCGCCATCGCCTTCTCCGTCCGGTTGCCGCACCCCCCCTACCGTGACCCCCTTCGCTGCCCCGCCTGCTGTCGCGCGGTCGCCGCGGCCCCGGTCAGGGGCCTGGGCTGATGCGGCGGCCGGTGAGGCGGGTGGGCCGGATCGACACCCACATCTCGCGTTCGCCGCCCGCCCACGGCTCCCCGTACGCGCCCCCGGCGAGCCGCCGGGCGGCGTCCGGGTCCGTGACGGCTCGCGCGGTGCCCACGGCGAGCACGCTCCAGCCCTGGCTGAGCGGCTCGTCCAGGTGGTCCACCTCGAAGGCGACCTCCGTGCCCACGGCCGCCGCGGGCAGCGAGCCCGGCGCGGTCCGGAAGGCGATCGCGTCGTCGAGGATCTCGTAGTTGACCGGCACGACCGCGGGCGACCCGTCGGGCCCCGTCACCGCGACGCGGCCGACGCCGTGCGTGGACAGCAGGGCGCGGCACTCGTCCGGGCCGAGGTCGCGCAGGCGCGGGTGGAGCAGCGCGTGGCCCTGCCCGGGCGGCCGGTCGGCGCCTCCGCCGCGCAGCGCGGCGACGGTCGTGCCGAGCGCGTCGGCCAGCCTGACGAGGGTGGCGAGCGTCGGGTCCGCGGGGTGTTCCTCCAGGTAGGCCAGGTAGTCGGGCGACATGCGGGCGCGGCCCGCCGTCTCCTCCCGGGTGAGCCCGCGCCGCCGGCGCTCCACCGCCACCCGCCGGCCGATGTCGCCGCCTCCCGGGGCGCCGAACGCCGGGACGGCGGCACCGGACTCCGCCGGGGCCGCGTGACCGGACTGGGGCGCGCCGTGGGCGATGTGGCGGATGTGCGCGTCGGGCCCGGGGAAGACCAGCGACACCTGGTCCGTGTCCGACCAGCGCACGTCGTAGGGCGGGGTGCCGTCGTCGTGGTGCAGTCCGACGATCTCGCCGTCGCGCCGGGCGATGCCGGTCGCCGGGCTTTCGACGACGAGCTGGTCGCCGAGGTGAGCTCGCATGGTCGCCGCCCTCTCCTCAGAGTGATGCCGTCTTCAGGGTCCCCGGGGCCGGCCCGGGTGTCCCCATGCCCTGGATGTCCCGTTCGGCGGTCGTCAGCAGCTGCTTGGCCAGGTCGACCATGGCCCGCCCCGCCGCCAGTTCGTCGCCGATCTCCGGTACGTTCGCGTCCGCCGGGTGGCAGTGAGCCGCCCCTTCGCCGGTGAGCGCCGTGGTGCCGGTGTCCAGCACCACATGTGCCTTCGTCGTCCCCTCGTCGTCCTCGAAGAGGTGGAGGCGGACCTTCCACTCAGCCGTGTGCGACATCGCTTCTCTCCTCACCTGGATACCGGCCGGTGGGCCACCGGCCGGTATGGCCCGTGGGCGGTGGATCCCGCGCCGGGCGGCCGGGGACCGGCGGCGGACATCCGCTCCTCGATGCCCCGCCGGACGTCGGCGGCCAGCGCGGCGAGCCGCCCGGACACCGTCGCGCGGGGCGCGACCGGGGCGCGGACGCGGCGAGCGGCGGGCGGCAGCCCGTCCAGGTCTGCGGCGAACCGCGCCCGGCCGTCGTCGAGCGTGGCCGGGCCGCCGGTGCGCCGCCCGCCGGCCATCACGGTCTCCAGCAGCGGCGTGCCGTCGCCGGGGGGCCGCTCGTCGGCGAGGGCGATCACATCGGCGTACCCGGGGCGGCGGAACACCTGTTTGGGGCCGGGCGCCGTCACCTTCGCCGACGACAGCTTCATCACCGGTCTGCCGTCGTACTCCACCATCTTGTAGGCGGAGTCCAGATACGGCGCGTCGGCCGAGACGCCGACTCGGGTGCCGACGGCGAAGACGTCGATCGGGGCCCCGGCGCGCCTCAGGTCGTCCACCGCGTACTCGTCGAGCCCGCCGCTGGCGATGATCCGCACCTCCGGCAGGCCCGCGTCGTCCAGGAGGGCCCGGGCACGGACCGCGAGGGCCCCGAGGTCGCCACTGTCCAGGCGTACGGCGGAGCCCGGCCCGCGGTCCAGGTCGCGCAGGACGCGGGCCGCGACGCGGACGCCGGCCTCGGTGTCGTAGGTGTCCACCAGCAGGGTCAGCGGCCCCGGGTGGGTCCGGGCGAAGGCGCGGAACGCCTCCTCCTCGCCGGGGAACGCCTCCACGTAGGAGTGGGCCATGGTGCCCACGGCGGGTGTGCCGACGGCCGTGGCGGCGGCCACGTTGCTGGTCCCGGCGAAGCCGACCAGCGCGCCGAGCCGGGCCGCCTGGAACCCGGCCTGCGGGCCGTGGGTGCGCCGCAGGGAGAAGTCCACGACCGGGCGGCCGTCCGCCGCGAGGGCGCAGCGCGCCGCCTTCGAGGCGATCAGCGTCTGGTGGCTGAGCCGGTTCAGCACGTACGTCTCGACGAGCTGCGCCTCGGGCAGGGGCGCGGTCACCTCCAGCAGGGGTTCGCCCGCGAGCACGATCCGCCCCTCGGGCACGGCCCGTACCCCGCCGGTGAACTCCAGTCCCAGCAGGGGCCGCAGTTCGTCCGGCGGCCGGTGCAGGGCGGCGGCGAAGTCCTCGACGTCCTCGGGGCCGACGTGCAGGCCGCAGAGGTACTCCAGGGCCGACTCGAGACCGGCGGCGACCAGGAATCCGCGCCCGGGCGGCAGGTCGCGGACGAACAGGCTGAACGTCGCGGGGCCCGACATGCCCTCCCGCAGGTACGAGAGGGCCATGGTGACCTCGTACAGATCGGTGGTCGTCGCCTCCGACATCGGCGTCGCCTCCTCGGCTCCCCCGTCGTCCCACGATCGGTCGGCGGCGGACCCCGCTCACAGGGCCGAACGGCCCTGCCGTGGCGACGTCCGGCCCCGGCGGCCGGACGGCCCGAGAGCGGCTCCCGCCGGCCGCGGGCGGGCGGACCGGTCCCGGTCAGCTCCGGGGTACGACCGCGACCGGGCACGGCGCGTGGTGGAGCATCGCGTGGCCGATCAGGCCCAGTTGGAGGCCCGGGTGCCCGTGCCGCCGGGGCGCGCCGACGATCAGCAGGTCCGCGGCGGACGCGGCGTCGAGCAGTTCCCGGCGGGCCGGTCCCTCGATCACCCTGCGGGTCACCGGCACGTCGCCGTAACGTTCCGTCAGTCCGCGCAGGGCGTCGTCGAGCACCTGCGCCGGCGGGCGCCGGTGTGCCTCCAGCGCCCAGGAGGGCGCCTGCGCCGTGGCGTGCGCGACGGGCGGCGCGGTCCAGGCGTGCACCACCACCAGCCCGCAGTGCCGCACCTGGGCCTCGCGGAAGGCGAAGGCCACCGCCGTGCCGCTGCCCTCGCCGTTCTCGACGCCTACGACGACGCTGCCGAACGCGGTCCGGCGGTGTTCGGCCGCGCCGCGCACCACGACGACCGGGCACTCCGCCCGGGCCGCCACGGCCAGGCCGACGGACCCCAGGAGCATCGCGTCGAGATCGCCCAGTCCCCTGGAACCGAGGACCAGCGCGAAGGCCTCGTGTCCCTTGCCGATCAGCGCGCCGGCCGGGTCGGCGTGCAGCACCTCGCTGGTCACCGGCACCGTGGGGGCGCACCGCAGGACCCGCTCCGTGGCGGCGCCGATCAGGGCGCCGGTGTCCTTGTCCCCCGGCGTCACGTGCACCAGGTGCAGCGGCACCCCGTGCCGGACCGCCTCGCCCGCGGCCCAGTCCACCGCCGCCAGGCTCGCCTCGGAGCCGTCGAGGCCGACCACCAGGGGAACCGTCACCGTCGTCGTCTCCTCTCGGCCCGGCCGTGTCCGGCCCGTGCGGGCCGGCGGACCCGGTCGGCCGGGTCTCCAGCTTCGTACGGGACGGGTGCGGCCGCCACGCGGCGGCCCCGGGGCCGGCCGGTCCCCCGGCCGGGGCCGTGCGGCCCTGGTGTCCGCGCGCGGGACGAGGTGTCCTGGAGTTGAGCCGAGGGCCACGAGGAGACACGGTGAAGCGGAGCGAAACCGCGCACCGTGCAATCAGGGCCCGCGAGAAGCGGGCGGCCCCCGGCTCCACCCGTGCCGGGGCGCGCCGGGAGGTACAGCCGGCTACCCGGAGGTGTGTCATGACGAAACCGGTCGTCGTCGGAGTGGACGGATCGCCGTCGAGCCTCGACGCCGTCGAGGTCGCGGCCCGCGAGGCGGGGCTGCGGGGCGCGGAACTGCGTCTCGTGCACGCCTTCGGCTGGCCGGCGGTGCATCTGCCGCCCGGCGGACCGCCGTGGAATCCGGCGGCGGCGGGGGCGCGCGAGATGGTGGACGGCACCCTGGTGCAGGCCGAACGGCGCGCCCGCGAAGCGGTACCGGAGCTGGCGGTCACCCGCGAAGTGGCCGCCGGTGAGCCGCTGATGGTGCTGGAGATCGAGTCGCACACCGCCTCGCTCGTCGTGGTCGGCAGCCGCGGGCTGGGCGGATTCGGCGGCCTGCTGCTCGGCTCCACCGGAGTGCACCTGTCCGCGCACGGCCGCTGCCCGGTGCTGGTGGTGCGCGGCAGGCCCGATCCGGACGGTCCCGTGCTGCTGGCGTCCGACGGCTCACCGGCCGGCGAGGCCGCCGTCGGGCTCGCCTTCGACGAGGCGTCGCTGCGCGGCGCGGACCTGCTGGCGCTGCGGGTGTGGAACACCTGGAGCGACGACGCCGGCGAACCCGCCCACCCGCTGGACGTGGTGACGGACGCCGGCCGGCTGCAGGCCCTGGAGGAGCGCCTGCTGGAGGAGAGTCTGCGCCCGTGGCGGGAGCGCCGTCCGGAGGTCGGGGTGGAGCGGCGCGTGGTGCGCTCCCGGGTGCGCCCGGCACTGATCGAGGCCAGCGGCGGGGCGCAACTGCTCGTCGCCGGTGCCCGGGGCCGGGGCGGCTTCACCGGTCTGCTCCTGGGCTCGGTGAGCCAGGCACTGCTGCACCACGCGCACTGTCCGGTCACCGTGGTGAGGGGCCCGGCGGAGCCTTGACCCGCAGGGTCCGGCGGAGCCCTGACCGCCGGGCTGGGCGCGGTGCCCGGCAGGGCGGGCACGGCGGCCCGGGAAGGCGGGCACGGCGGCCCGGCAGGGCGGGCGCGATGCCCGTGAGGGCGGGCGCGGGCGCGGGTCAGCGTCGGGCGGGCCTGGGGGCGTCACCGGCGTCCTCGCGCAGGACGGCGAGCCGGCGGCGGTACTCCTCCTCGTCGATCTCGCCGCGGGCGAAGCGCTCGGCGAGGAGGTGCTCGGCCGCGGGGCCCGCGGGCCGCGTCCCGGCGGGCGCGCCGCCCTCGCGCGGCCGGGCCAGGGCGCGGTACAGCAGCACGCCGAGGGCGACGATCAGGGCCCAGAAGAGCAGCATGCCGACGGACATGGCGAACCAGCCCCACCCGGCATCGTGGTCGTACCAGAACATCACGGCGACTCACTTCCTGGAGGGCACCGGGACGAGCGCTCCGGTGCGCGGGGGCCAGCCTGTCTGTGTCCACCGTCGCCCGTGCCGGACGGCGCGTCATGAGCCGATGAGGCCCGTCCGGGGGCCGTTGGGCCCTGGTCGGGCCTCGGGCCCGTCCCGGCGGCGCGGTCCGGGGCCGGTCGGCCCGGCCCACGGGCCGGAGGGCACCTCCCGGCCGCCGCCCGGCGGCGGACGCTGGACGGGTACCGGCACCGGACCGACGAGCCGAGGAGAGGCGTCATGAGCCGCTACGTGTACGACTTCCGGGACGGCGGCCGCGAACTGGCCGCCCTGCTCGGCGGCAAGGGGGCGAACCTCGCCGAGATGACCCGGCTGGGGCTCCCGGTCCCACCGGGGTTCACCGTCACCACCGACGCCTGCCGCGCCTTCCTGGCGAACGGCGAGGAGCCGGCGGGCATGTCCGCCGAGGTCTCCCGGCACCTGTCCGCGCTGGAGGCGGCCACCGGGCGGCGGCTCGGGCAGCGCGACGACCCGCTGCTGGTCTCCGTGCGCTCCGGGGCGCGCTTCTCCATGCCCGGCATGATGGAGACGGTCCTCGACATCGGCCTGAACGACGACTCCGTGCTCGGCCTGGCCAAGGTCTCCGGCAGCGAACGCTTCGCCTGGGACTCCTACCGCCGGCTCGTGCAGATGTACGGCAGCACCGTCATGGGCGTCGAACCGGCCCGGTTCGACGAGGTCATGGCCCGGCTGAAGGAGGCCCGTGGGGCCCCCGACGACCTGCGTCTCGACGCGGGCGACCTCGCCCGGCTGGTGGAGACGTACAAGCAGCTGATCAGGGACGAGACCGGCCGGGACTTTCCGCAGTCCCCCGCCCAGCAGCTCCAGCAGGCGGTCCTCGCCGTGTTCCGGTCCTGGAACGCCGGGCGCGCCCGGCTGTACCGGCGGCGCGAGCACATCCCGGACGACCTGGGGACCGCGGTCACCGTGCAACGCATGGTGTTCGGCAACCTCGGCCCGGACTCCGGCAGCGGTGTCGCCTTCACCCGCGACCCGGCCACCGGACGCCCCGGGCTGTACGGCGACTACCTGTCGAACGCCCAGGGGGAGGACGTCGTCTCCGGGGTCCGCGACGCCGTGCCGCTGGCCGAACTCGAACGGCTGGACCCGGCGTCGTACCGCCGCCTGCGCGATCACGCGCGGACCCTGGAGCGGCACTACCGCGACCTGTGCGACATCGAGTTCACCATCGAACGCGGCACTCTGTGGATGCTGCAGACCCGGGTGGGCAAGCGCACCGCCGGCGCCGCGTTCGCCATCGCCGCCGAGCTGGTGGAGGAGGGGCTCATCACGGCCGACGAGGGCCTGGCCCGGGTCGGCGGCGACGGGCTGGCACGGCTGATGTTCCCGCGCTTCGACACCTCCGCCGCCGGCACCCCGCTCACCCATGGCGTGCCGGCCTCGCCCGGCGCCGCGGTCGGCGCGGCCGTGTTCGACTCCGCGGAGGCGGTACGGCGGGCCGCGGCAGGTGAGCGGGTGGTGCTGGTCCGGGAGGAGACCACACCGGACGACCTGCCCGGCATGGTCGCCGCGCAGGCGGTGCTCACCGGACGGGGCGGGAAGACCAGCCATGCGGCCGTCGTCGCCCGCGGCATGGGCAAGGTGTGCGTCTGCGGCGCGCAGGACATCACCGTCGACACCGGGGCGCGGCGGTTCACCACGCGGGCCGGCACCGTCGTCGAGGAGGGCACGGTCGTCTCGGTGGACGGCTCCAGCGGTGACGTGTACGCGGGCGCGGTCCCGCTCGCCGCCTCGGCCACGATGCGCTACCTGGAGACGGGCGAGCAGACCGGCAGCGAGGTCGCCTCGGTCGCACGCGCTCTGGAACACGCCGACGCGGTACGGCGGCTGGAGGTGCGGGCCAACGCCGACACCCCCGAGGACGCGGCGCGGGCACGGCGGTTCGGGGCGCGGGGCATCGGCCTGTGCCGGACCGAGCACATGTTCCTCGGCGAACGGCGCAGGCTGGTCGAGGACATGATCCTCGCATCCTCGGACGCCGCGCGGGAGCGGGCGCTGGCCGCTCTGCTGCCGCTCCAGCGACAGGACTTCGCGGGCATCCTGGAGGCGATGGACGCACTGCCCGTCACCATCCGGCTGCTCGACCCTCCGCTGCACGAGTTCCTGCCGGACCGCACGGGTCTCGCCGTGCGCGTCGCGGCCGCCGAGGCGGCGGGCGGCCGGGCGGACGCCCGCGAAGCGGAACTGCTCGCCGCGGTGAACCGGATGCACGAGGAGAACCCGATGCTCGGTCTGCGCGGCGTGCGGCTCGGTCTGGTGGTGCCCGGCCTGGTCGCCATGCAGGTGCGGGCGGTCGCCGAGGCGGTGGTGGAGCGCGTCCGCGCCGGCGGCTCGCCCCGCGCGGAGATCATGGTGCCGCTCGTCGGCGCCGTCGAGGAACTCCGGCTCGCCCGGGAGGAGGTGCGGCGGGTCCTGGACGAGGTCGGCGCGGAGACGGGCGTGCCGGTCGAGTGCCCCGTCGGCACCATGATCGAGCTGCCCCGGGCCGCGCTCACCGCGGGCCGGATCGCCGCGGAAGCGGAGTTCTTCTCCTTCGGCACCAACGATCTGACCCAGACCACCTGGGGTTTCTCCCGGGACGACGTGGAGGCCGCGTTCTTCCCGGCCTACCTCGACAAGGGCGTGTTCGCCGCCTCGCCGTTCGAGACGCTGGACCGCGAGGGAGTGGGCAGGCTCGTCAGGATCGCCGTCGAGGAGGGCCGTGCCGCCCGCCCGGGACTGCAGACCGGTGTGTGCGGCGAGCACGGCGGCGACCCGGAGTCGATCCGCTTCTTCCACTCCGTGGGGCTGGACTACGTCTCCTGCTCGCCGTTCCGGGTCCCGGTGGCCCGGCTGGAGGCCGGCCGGGCGGCACTGGACGACGTCGACACCGGCGACACCCGGTGAGCGCGCCCTGCCCCGGTGGCACGACGGGGTGGGCCGGGTCCTGGTGACGGCGGGCCGGGCTCTGGTCGCGGCGGACGGACCGGGACTTGGTCCCGGCGGACGGGCCGCCCTCCTCGGGGCGGCCCGTCCGGTGTGGTCGCGGCTCGGGGCGGTCCGTCCAATGCGGTCGCGGCTCGGAGCCGCCCGTCCGGTGTGGTCGCGGCCGGGCCGCCGGGCGTGCCGGTGGCCCGGTCGTGCCGGTGCGACCGGCGCGCGATCGGGTCTCCGTCCACGCGGTCGGGCTCCGCTCGGGTGCGGACGGCTTCCAGGTCGCCCGGCTTCCCGTCCGGTGCGCCGCGGCTCGGTGTCGGCCGCGGCTCGGCTTCGGCCGCGGCTCGGCTTCGGCCGCGGCTCGGCTTCGGCCGCGGCTCGGTGTCAGGAGGCTTCGGGTACGACGGCGACCGGGCAGGCCGCGTGGTGCAGGACGCCGTGCACGACCCGGCCGAGGTGCGGCCCGAAGGGGCCGTGCCGGTGCCGGGCGCCGACCACGAGCAGGCCGGCCTCGTGGGAGGCGGCGACCAGGACGTCGCGGGCGTGCCCCTCGACGGCCCGGCGGGTCACCTCGAGACCGGCCGGAGCGTCGGCCAGGGCCTCCTCCACCGCCTCGGCGGCCCGCTGCTCCTCGAAGTGGGCGGGCTCACCGGTGAGCAGCGGGTGCCCGGTGGTCGCGTGCGCGGGGTGCCGCCATGCCCGTACGGCCTCCAGGGGCACCCGGCGCAGCACCGCCTCCTCGGCGGCGAAGCGGGCGGCGGCCGAGACCGTCGGCTTCTCACCGACGCCGAGGACGACGGGGCCGCGCGAAGCGGAGCCGGCCCGGTTGTCGTGGCTGCCGCGCAGCACGATCACCGGGCAGTGCGCCCGCCCTGCGACCGTGAGGCTCACCGAGCCCAGGAGCGCCTCGGTCACTCCGCCTCGGCCGCGGCAGCCCAGCACCACCGCGAGGGCGGTGCGGCTCTCCCGTACCAGTCCCTCCTCCGGTTCCTCCCCCAGTACGTCGGTGTGGACCGGCACCTCGGGTCGGCGGGCCCTCGCGCGCTGCCGGGCGGTGCCGACCACGTCCTGCGCCATGACCTCCTCCTTCGGACGGTCCAGCTCCTGGGCGAGCAGCGCGCCCTCGTACCGGTCCCAGAGCGAGGCGTACACCAGGCGCAGTGGCGCGCCGCGCAGGGCGGCCTCGTCGGCCGCCCAGTCGACGGCCCGCAGGCTCGGACCGGATCCGTCGACGCCGACGACGATCGGAAGCTCCATCGGGCTCTCCTAGGCTCGGGAGTCAGGTGTGCGGGACGACGGCCACGGGTGCCTCGACGTGGTGCAGCACGGCGTGGGTGACGTGGCCGATACGGGCGCCGAGGGGGCCGGTGCGGACCCGGCGGCCGACGACGACCAGGGCCGCGTCACGGGCGGCGCCCACGAGGACCCGGGCGGCGCTGCCGCACCGGCTCGCCTCGATGACCTGGACGTCGGGGAACTTCTGCCGCCAGGGACGCAGCAGTTCGGTCAGGACGGTGGCCTGCCCGCGAGCGTGCGAGGCGTGCTCTCCGGCGTCGCCCTGGAGCGGGTGCACCGAGCCGTGCGGCTCGTTCCAGCCGTGCACGACCCGCAGGGCGGTGTCCCGGCACGCGGCGGCGGCGAAGGCGAACTCCAGCAGCGTGTCGTCCGGGGCCCCGGTGTCGAGGCCGAGGACGACGGGCCGGAAGGGGGCGGCGGCCGACGGTACGCCCGCCGGGTCCGGCCGGTGCTCGTCGGCGGCCTGCTCACCGGCCCGGACCAGCACCACCGGACGCTCGGCGCGGGCGATGACGGCCAGGCTGACCGAGCCGAGCAGGAACCCGCCGACGGCGCCGAGCCCGTGGGAGCCCAGGACCATCAGTTCGGCGGCGTCCGCCGCCTCGGTCAGGGCCTCGGCCGGGTCTGCCGTGAGCCGGTCGGTGACCACCTCGACACCCGGATGCCGCAGCCGGACGCCCTCGGCGGCCTCGCGCGGAAGGTCGTCGGCGGCGGGGCCGGGCTCGCGGACGTTGACGATCTTCAGCGGCAGGTGGCGCAGCCCGGCTTCGCGGGCCGCCCACTCGACGGCGGCGCGGCTCTCGGGCGAGCCGTCGAGGCCCGCGGTGACGGTTCGGGTCATGGTCTCCACCTCCGGGGACTGGGGGCGGTCGGGGCTGTCTGGGGTGGGTGGGCGTGCGTCCCGCCGGGGGCGGGGCGGCCGGTGCAGCGGGTGGCCGGTTGGGGGGTGGAGGCTGGTGGGCCGGTGGTCGGAGGTCGTCCGCCGTCCGGCGTCCGTGACCGGGCGGTGTCAGTCCGCGCGGAGGAGGTTCTTCACCTCGACCACGTCGGCGATCCGCTCGACCTCGGCCAGCAGCCGCGCCCCGGTCGCCGGGGTCACCTGCCCAGCCAGCTCGACGATGCCGTCGTGGACGGTCACATCCACCGTCCCGCGGTCGTGCGGGGAGCAGACGGCCCGGATCCTTGTCTCCACCTCCGCCCGGATCACGGCGTCGTCCCTGATCAGGGTCTGCAGCAGGGCGTCCCGGCCCACGACGCCGACCAGCCTGCCTTCGTGGTCGGCGACCGGCAGCCGCTTCAGCCGGGACAGCGCCGCGAGCCAGGCGGCCTCGGCGACGGTGGTGCCCGGCAGCACGGTGATCGCGGGGCTGGTCATCAGGTCGGCCGCCGTCTCGCCCCGGGCCTTTTCGTGCAGACGCCGCTCGCGGAGCCTGCCGATGGGTCCGGGCCGGTGGCCCGAGGCCTCGAACGCGACCTTGGCCAGCAGATCCGACTCCGAGACGATGCCGAGCACGCGGTCCTCGCCGTCCACGACGGGGAGGGCACCGACCTGTTCGCGCGCGAGCAGCCGGGCGATGTCCCGGTAGGGCAGGTCGTCCCGCAGGGACGCGGCGGGCACGTCCATCACGTCCCGAACCAGCACCGGGCCGGCGCCGTGCCCCGGCGTCGTGGGCCGTGTGGGCGGTGCGGCCCGGGGGGCCGGCTGGGAGGTCTCGCCCGGCGGGGACTCGCCGGGGCCCGCGTGCCAGGCCGCGGCGGCGGCCACGGCGCCCAGGTACCGGACGAGCATGTCCTGCCGGGCGCTCTCACCGGGGCTCCAGGAACGGCCGGGCTGGGTCCGCCGGGCCTCCGCCCCCGTGGAGAAGTTCTCGTGCCTGTTCACGGTGGCCTCCGTCGGGTTGCCTCTGGTCCAGTGTCACCGCGCTCCCGTGCCCGCCGCCTAGAGCCGAACGGCCCTGGTGGAGCGGCGTGACGGCCCTATCCGGTGCGGGCCGGGGCGGGGACGGTGAAACTGGAGGAGCAGCCGACCGGCAGGAGGCCGGGAGATGAGCCTGCGGGATTTCCTGGAGCGGTTCCGTCCCACCGGTACGCCCGGAGCGGCCGCCGTCGGCGTGCCCGCCGACCGGGCGGCGGAGCGGGCCGCGGAGCTGGAGCCCGCGCTGGCGCGGCTGACGGACGTGCAGCGGGAGGCGGCCCGGATCCGCGCGGCGGCGGACGAGGCGGCCGAGGTCCTGCGACGGGACGCCGCGCTGCGGGCGGAGCGGGTCGTGGCGGACGCGCGGGAGCGGGCCCCGGAGGTACGGCGGCTTGCCGCGGCGCCCGTCCTCGAGGACGCCCGGCGCGGGGCCGACGCCGTGCGCGCGGCCGGTGCCCGGACCGCCGAGGCGGTCCGCGCGCGGGCCCGCGAACGCATGCCCGCACTGGTGGACCGAACAGTGGCCGACGCCCTGCGCCGGGCCACCGGGACCGGTGGAACACCATGAGCACCGCATGGCCGGCCGCAACGGCCCGGACGGTGAACCCCACGGTGACCGACACCCCACGCCGGGCCACCGAGGCGGACGGAACACCATGAGCACCGCATGGCCGGCCGCAACGGCCCGGACGGTGAACCCCACGGTGACCGACACCCCACGCCGGGCCACCGGGGCGGGCCGAGCGCCATGAGCACCGCATGGGTGGCCGGGACGGTCCGGGCCCGGGAGCTCGCCCTGCGCCGCGTCGGCGACGCCGGGGCCCGGGAGCTCGCGGTCCGCGCGGATCTCGACGAGGCCCTGCGGGAGCTGGTCGTGACGCCGTACGGGAAGTACGCGCCGCCGGTGGCCGGGCTGTCCGAGGCCCAGCGGGCGGTGTCCGCCACGCTGCTGTGGCACCTGCGGGTGCTGGCGGGCTGGCTGCCGCGCGGCGGAGCACGCCTGCTCGTGCCGCTGGCCTGCGGTTTCGAGGTGGCCAACGTGGCCGCCCTGCTCGCCGGAGACGGTCACGGCCCGGCCTCCGTGGAGCCGTACCGGCTCGGCGCCCTGGAGACCGCCTGGCGGCGGCTTGAGGGCGCGGGTTCCGGGCCCGGGATGCGCGCCGTGCTGACCGCGTCCGCCTGGGGCGATCCGGGCGGTGACTCCGCCGGTGCCGTGCTCACCGGCATGCGGATGGCCGCCGCGCGGCGGACCGCCCTCGCGGTGCCGCAGGCGCGGGACTGGGCGGTGGGGCGCGCGGCGCTGCTGACGGCGCGTGAACTGTTCGTGCACGGGCGGCCGCTGACGGAGCCGGTACGGCGCGACGCCGCCCGGCTGCTGGGGGCGCGGGCGACGGGCGCGGCCTCCTATCCGCGGTTCCGCGAACTGCTGCCGGCCCCGGCCCGCCGGCTCCTGGCCGAGGCCGGGGAGCCGGGCGCGTTGTGGCGGGCGGAGGTGGGCTGGTGGCGCACGCTGCGGGACGACGGTGCCGCCATGCTGCGCGACAACCGGTTCGGTCCCCGCACGGTCGTCGGCGCGGTCGCGGTACTGTCCGTGGACGCCTGGCGGGTGCGCGCCGCGCTGGAGTCGGCGGCGCGGGGAGGCCGGGTCGGGGAGGCTTTCGATGCCCTGGCCTGAGCCGATGACACCGGTCCGGATGCGGCGCGTCGCGGTGGTCGTGCCCCGGACGGCGCTGCGCGACGCACTGGTGCGGATCGCCGAGGCGGGCTGTGTGGAGCTGGACCGCGCGCCCGACGCGGCCCCGGGTCCGGCGGCCCAGCGGCTGCGCGGGCTGCGGGGGCGCGCCGGGCCGGCCACGCCCGAGAACGGGGACACGGCCGTCCTGGCCGCCGCCACGCCCGACCTGGACCGGCTGGCACAGCGGGACGACAGGGGGCTGCTGGCCGGCGAGGCCCAGCTGGAGGAGCGTGCCGGGAGCGCCGTACGGCGGGGCGAGGTGGCCGCGCTCGCCGGGTGGTGCCCGGCGGCCGAGATGCCCCGTGTGGCGGGGCGGCTGGCCGCGGCGGGCGGTGCCCTGGTGCCGTTGCCGACGCCGCTCGGCACCGATCCGCCGACCCTGCTGCGGCAGACCGGAGGGGTGTCGTTCACACCGCTGGTGACGACGTACGGCACACCGCGGTACGCCGATCTCGACCCCTCGTGGCCCGCGGGCCTCGCGTACGTGGCGATGTTCGGGATCATGTTCGGCGACGTCGGACACGGCGCGTTGCTGCTGCTCGGGGCAGTGGCGCTGCGCCTCGGCCGGCCCCGGCGCCTGGTACCGCTGCGCCGGCTGTGGCCGTTCGTCGCCGGCGCCGGACTCGCCTCGATGCTGGCGGGGGCCGCCTACGGGGAGTTCTTCGGGCCGACGGGCCTCCTGCCCGTCCTGTGGCTGGCCCCGCTGGAGAGTCCCGCGCGGCTGCTGACCGCCGCCGTGGTCCTCGGGGCGGGGCTGCTGGCCCTGGCGCACGCCGCCGGCGCGGTGAACCGGGTGCGTGAGGACGGCTGGGCGGCCGGGCTGTACGCGGCCTCCGGGTGTGCCGGGCTGCTGTTCTACCTGGGGCTGGCACTGGCGGCGGCGGGCCTGGTGCCGCACTCGCCGGTGCCGTGGGCGGGCGGAGCCGCGCTAGCCGCGTCCGGGCTCGCGCTGCTGGCGTCAGGCCTGTTCCGGGCCTCGGCGGGCGGCGGCGCGGGGCTGGCCGAGACGGTGGTGCGGCTCTTCGACGTGGTCGTGCGCGCGGGGACCAACACCCTGTCGTTCGCGCGGCTCGCGGCCTTCGGGCTCACCCACGCCGCGCTCGCCGACCTGGTGTGGCGCGGCACCGCGGCGCTGGCCGGCCGCGGGGCGGGCGGGATCGCCGGCGCGGTGGTGCTGTTCGTCGTGGGCACGGCCGTCTCCCTCGGCCTGGAGGCGCTGGTGGCCGGGGTGCAGGCACTGCGGCTCGCGTTCTACGAGATCTTCTCCCGGCTCTTCGAGACGGAGGGCCGGCCGTTCCGTCCCTGGCACGTCCCCGCGGCGGAGCGTGCCGAGGCGCTGCTACGAAGGTGATCCCATGCTCACCTGGATCGTCGTCCTGCCGGTCCTGCTCGCGGTCACCGGGGCCGTGGCACTGCTGCGCCGGCGCCGGCCCGGACACGCGGTGCGCTGGCTGCTGGCCACCAACCTCGCCCTGCTGCTGGGCGCCTGCGCCGTCCTGGTCACGGCGCTCACCACGCCCGCGCAGGCCTCGCCGCAGGCGGCGGCGCCGGGCGGAGCGGGCGGCGCCGCGCTGATCGGGGCGGCCATCGCGGTGGCCGGTGCCTCCATCGGAGCCGCCATCGCCGTCGCCTACACGGGTGCGGCGGCGCTGGCCGCGCTCAGCGAACGCCCGGAGATGTTCGGCCGGGCGATGGTGATCGTCGGCCTGGCGGAGGGCATCGCCGTGTACGGGCTGGTGGTCGCGATCCTGCTGATCGGAAAGGCCTGACGATGGGCACCGTGGCCGCCATCGGCGCGCGCCCGGACGTGAGCGGGCTGGCCCTCGCCGGGGTGGAGGTGCTGGTCGCGGAGAGCCCGGACGCCGTCCGCCGGGCCTGGGGCCGGCTCCCGCGCGGCGTCGCCCTGGTGATCCTCACGGCGCCGGCCGCCGAGGCGCTCGGGGCCGGGGTGACGGTGCCGGATCCGTCCCGGCCGCTGACCGTGGTGATGCCCTGATGGCCGCGCCCGTGGACGCGCTGGAACCGGTGCGTGCCGAACTGCTGCGGGCGGCCTGGGCCGAGGCGGCGGCGGTGCTCGACCGGGCGCGGGCCGACGCGGAGGAGGCGCTGCGCGTCGCGCGGGACACGGCCGACCGGGTGCTCGCGGCGGCCCGCGAGGCCGGCGCCGCGGACGGGGCCGCGGCGGCCGCGGGTGAGCGGATGCGAGCGGCCGAGGACGCGTGGACCGCCGAACTCGCCGCCCGCGCCGAGGTCTACGCGGACCTGCGGGCCGAGGTCCGCGCGGGTGTGCGGCGGGCACTGGCCGGGGACCCTCGCGCACGGGACCGGCTGGTGGCGGCGGCGCGGGACCTGCTGGGGGCACGGGCGCGCGTCACGGACGCGCCGGGCGGCGGGGTGAGCGCCGAGGTGCCCGGGCGCCGCGTCGACCTGTCGGCGGACACCCTCGCCGACCGGGCCCTGGACCGGGCCGGGGTACGGGCCGAGCACCTGTGGGAACGGCCGTGACCGGCCCGGGCGGCGGACGTGTGGCGGACGGCGACGGCGCCCCGCACGGACGGTCCGGCACGCACGCACGGTCCGGCACGCACGCACGGTCCGGCCCCGCGCCGGAGACCCCGGACCCGAGCCCGGACCGGCTTCCCGCCCCGGATCCGGACCCGGCTCGTCGCGACGCCGTACCCCGCGTCCTCCGGGTCGCCGGGCCGCTGGTCGAGATGGAGTGCCCCGCCTCGGTCGCCATGCACGATCTCGCCTCGCTGGGCACCGCCGGGCTGCCGGGTGAGGTGGTCGCCGTGCACGGCGGCTCGGCCACCGTCCAGGCGTACGAGTACACGGGTGGCATGGCGCCCGGGCAGCCCGCCGAACCGCTCGGCCGGCCGCTGTCGGTGGTGCTCGGACCCGGCCTGCTCGGCGGGGTGTTCGACGGTCTGCTGCGGCCGCTGTCCGGCGTCGGCGACCTGCTGCTGCCCGGTGCCGGGGACGGCGCGCCGGACCGGCGCACCTGGCCCTTCGTGCCCCGGGTGGGCGAGGGTGCCCGGGTGGAGGAGGGGGACGTCCTCGGGGAGATCGGGGCGCGGGTGCGCCTGAGCCTGCTCGTGCCGCCCGGCCGGGCCGGGACGGTGACCGGCGTCGCGGCGGCGGGCGAGTACCGCGCGGAGGCCGTGCTCGCCGAGGTGGCGGGGCACGAGGTGCGCATGGCACAGGGCTGGCCGGTCCGCAGGCCCCGGCCGGCCGCCGGGCGGCTGCCCGCCGACGAGCCGCTGCACACCGGGCAGCGGGCGGTCGACCTGCTGTTCCCGGTGGCCCGGGGCAGCACGGTCGCCGTGCCGGGCGGCTTCGGCACCGGCAAGACCATGCTGCTGCAGCAGATCGCCAAGTGGTGCGACGCCGACGTGATCGTGTACGTCGGCTGCGGCGAGCGCGGCAACGAGATGGCGGACGTCATCGAGGAGCTGTCCGAGCTCGCCGATCCGCGCACCGGAGGACGGCTGTCGGAGCGCACCGTGACCATCGCGAACACCTCCAACATGCCGATGATGGCGCGCGAGGCGAGCGTGCACACGGGCGCCACGGTCGCCGAGTACTTCCGCGACATGGGCCTGGACGTCGTCGTCATCGCCGACTCCACCTCCCGCTGGGCGGAGGCGCTGCGCGAGTTCGCCTCCCGGATGGGCGAACTCCCGGCCGAGGAGGGCTACCCGGCGGGACTCGCCTCCCGGCTGGCGGCGTTCTACGAGCGGGCGGGCCCGGTGCGCACCCTCGGCGGCGCCCGCGGTTCCGTCACGGTGATCGGTGCCGTGTCCCCGCCCGGCGGCGACCGCACCGAGCCGGTCACCGCGCACACCGAGCGGTTCGTACGGTGCCTGTGGAGCCTGGACCGGGACCTCGCCTACGCCCGCCACTACCCGGCCGTCTCCTGGACGGACTCCTTCTCCCGGGACGCGGCCGCGCTCGCCGCCGCCTACGCGCGGGCCGGTGATCCCGGGTGGGCGGCCCGGCGGGCCCGGGTGGCCGTTCTGCTCGCCGAGGCCGACCGGCTGGCCGACCTCGTGGAGCTGGTCGGCGTCACGGCCCTGCCGCCCCGTGAGCGGATCAGCGTGCTCGCCGGGCGGCTGCTGCGCGAGGCGGTGGTCCAGCAGAGCGCGCTGTCCCCGGCGGACGCCTACAGCGCGCCGGGGAAGACGGCGGCGCTCGTGGAGGCCGCGCTGTCGGTGATCGACCGCTGCGTCGAGCTGGTGGAGGGCGGTACGGGGGCGGACGCGGTCGAGGCGGTCGACTTCACCCCGCTGCTGCGGGCCCGGGAGACCGCCGGGCCCGCCGAGACCGCTCCGGTGGGCCGTGCCCGCGACACCGTGCTGGACCGGCTCGGGCGGTCGGCGGCATGAAGGGGCCCGCCGACGTCGAGTACACGGGGGTGCGGGAGCTGCGCGGCCCGCTGGTGGTCGTCGAGGGCGTGAGCGGGGTGGGCTGGGACGAGTTCGCCACGATCGCGGTCGGCTCGGGCGGGCGACGGCACGGGCTGGTCCTGGAGGTGGACCGGGACCTCGCCGTGGTGCAGGTGCTGGAGGACACGGCCGGGATGGACCGGACCCGCACCCGGGTGGCCTTCTCGGGCGCGCCGCTGCGGGTCCCGGTCGGCACCGGCTGGCTGGGCCGGGTCTGCGACGGGCGGGGCGAGCCCGCCGACGGCGGCCCGCCGGTGCTGGGCGCCGCCGACGCGGCGGTGGGCGGCGCCCCGATCAACCCGGTGCACCGGCAGCCGCCGAACGAGCCGGTGCTCACCGGTGTGACCGCCGTGGACGTGCTCACCACCCTGGTGCGGGGCCAGAAGCTGCCGGTGTTCTCCGCGGCCGGGCTGCCGCACCTGGAGCTGGCCGTGCAGATCGCGGCGCAGGCCGCCTGCGGGGGCGAGCCGTTCGCCGTCGTCTTCGCCGGGATGGGGCTCACCCACGCCGACGCGGCGTTCGTCCGGGCGGGGCTGGCGGAGCGCTCGGCGGCGCGGGACCTGGTGCTGCTGCTCAACACCGCCGACGATCCGGTGATCGAGCGGCTGCTGACCCCGCGCATCGCCCTGACGGTGGCCGAGCACCTGGCGTTCGCGGAGGGCCGCCACGTGCTGGTGGTGATGACCGACATGACGGCCTACGCGGAGGCGCTGCGCGAGGTGTCCGCCGCGCGCGGCGAGATACCCGCCCGCCGGGCCTATCCGGGGTACCTGTACAGCGACCTGGCCTCCCTGTACGAGCGGTGCGGCCGGATCCGGGGCCGCCCGGGCTCGGTGACGATTTTGCCGGTGCTGACGATGCCGGCCGGGGACATCACCCATCCGGTGCCGGACCTCACCGGTTACATCACGGAGGGCCAGATCGTGCTGTCCGCCGAGGCGCACACGGCCGGCACCTATCCCCCGGTCGACCCGCTGGCCTCCCTGTCGCGGCTGATGCGCAAGGGCGCCGGCGCGGGCCGTACCCGCGCCGACCATCCGGACGTCGCGGCGCAGCTCATCGCCGCGCTCGCCCGGTCACGGCAGGTGCGGGAGCTGGCCGACCTCATCGGGCGGCCGGCGCTCTCCCCGGCCGATCTGCGCCACCTGGACCTCGAGGACGCCTTCCGGGAGCGTTTCCTCGCCCAGGGCACGGCCGAGAACCGCTCGCTGGACGAGTCCCTGGACCGGGCTTGGGAGGTACTGCTGACGTTGCCGCGCGGCCAGCTCGGCATGCTCCCGGCCGAGCTGCTCGACGCCCGGCGGCCGTCGTCCGCCGACGGCGCGGACGGGGCGGGGACGCCGTGAGCGGGCGCGGGGGCCGGGGGCCGGTGGGGCGGGCCGGCCGGCTGCGGCTGCGGCGCGGCCTGGCGACCGCCGAGCGCGGGGCCGAACTGCTGGAACGCAAGCTCCGGCTGCTCCTGGACCGGGAGGGCGCGGAGCGCGAGGCGGCCGGGGAGGCGGGCCGCGTCTGGCGCGAGCGGCTGGCGGAGGCGGACAGCTGGCTGGTGCGCGGGCTGCTGCTCGGCGGTGAACGGGCGTGGGCCGAGGCGACGCCCGCCGACCGGGCGCGGGTCGGTGTCGAGTGGGACGCGGTGATGGGCGTCCGGCATCCGGCGGCCCTGTCCTGGACGGCCCCGGTGCGCGCCCCTCAGGAGCCGGCGCCGCCCAACACGGCACTCGCGCACGCGGAGACGGCCTACCGCGCCGCGGTGCGGGCCGCCGCCGAACACGCCGTCCACCGGGCGGCCGCCGAGCTGCTCGCCGCGGAGGCCGCCCGGACCCGGCAGCGGGTCCGGGCCCTGCGCCGGCACTGGATCCCCCGGCTGCGGCGGGAGCTGGCGGCCGTCGAGCTCGCGCTGGAGGAGGCGGAGCACGAGGACGCGGTACGGCGGCGCTGGGCCGCGACGCGCGCCGTCCGGTGACGGAGAGGTGCGGGCGGACGGCGGCGGGCCCCGCGCGGAGCCCGCCGGCCGGGGACCGGTCGCCGGTCAGTGCTTGTGCTTGATCTCGACGTGCCTCGCCTCCGTCCGCTCGGCGCCCAGGCCGACGCTGACGGTGAGCACGCCGTCGGTGTAGTCGGCCGTGACGTCGTCCTCGTCGGCGCCGCGCGGCAGCGTCACGCTGCGGCTCATGGCGCCGTACCGGAACTCGCTGTGGTTCTTGTCCACGTCCCGTTCGGTGCGCTCGGCCTGGACCGTCAGGACGCCTTCGCCGACGACGACGTCGATGTCCTCGGGGACCATGCCCGGCAGTTCGGCGCGCATGACGTAGCGGCCGCTCTCCGTGTAGTCCTCGATCCGTACGGCGGGCATCGAGAACTTGCTGGGAATGGTCTCGAACCAGTCGGGCATGTCCGGGAACGGGAATTTCTGCCTGCGTGTCAGTGTGGCCATCACCGTGACCTCCTCGGCGGTCGTCGGGTCTGCCGGCACCTCCAGTGCAGCGCGCGCGGGCCCCTCGCGCGTAGGCCGAACAGCCCTTCTTGCGGGCCGCTGGGTCCTTTCCGGCACCGGCGCCGGAAGCCGGGGACCCCTGGCACTGGCAGTCCGGCCGTACCGGGACTTCCATGGAAGGAGCGGTGGTCCTCCCCCGTGCCACCGCCGCGAGGAGGCGAGGACGATGAACGTGCTGCCCCGGCCCCGGTCCCGGCGAACGAGGGAGGCCGCCATGGCGGGCGCCGCTGACCGCAGGCCGGTCGTGGTGGGTGTCGATCCGGACCCGGGCCGGCGGATGGCGCTGGCCTGGGCTGCCGACGAGGCGGTCCGGCGGCGGGTCCCGCTGCGCCCGGTGCACGTGGAGGGCGTACCGACCAGAGGCACCCGGGCGCCGGACGTCCCGTCGTCCTGGGAGCAGTGGAACGACACGCTGCACCGGGCCGGCAAGCGGGTGCTCGACGACGCCGTCGACTTCGTCACCGCGCGCTGCCCGGACGCCGTCGTCGATCCGCTGCTCGCCGAGGGCGACCCGGTGTGGGTGCTGCGCGAACAGAGCCGCGACGCCACGTCGGTGGTGCTGGGCTCGCGGCATCTGAACCGGACGCAGGAGGTGTTCGGCTCGGCGGCCGTCGCGCTGCCGGTGGCGGCCCACGCGCACTGCCCGGTGGTCGTCGTGCCCGAGCCGGAGCACGTCACGCAGGAGCCCGCGTACTTCGTCGTGGGCGTCGACGGCAGCGAGCGTTCCGCCGTCGCCGTCGACCTGGCGTTCGAGGAGGCCGCGCTGCGCGGAGCCCAGTTGCGGGCGCTGTACGTGTGGCAGCCGGGGCCGCTGCGGATCTTCGACGAGTACGCGGCGCAGCAGGAGTGCCGGCGGCTGCTGTCCGAGACGGTGGCCGGCCGCCGGGACCGCTATCCGGAGGTGGACCTGCGCCACGAGCTGCTGACCGGGCATCCCGTGCGGGCGCTCGCGGACGCCTCGGCGCACGCGCTGGGCCTGGTGGTGGGTACCCGGGGGCACGGCGGCTTCACGGGCATGATGCTGGGCTCGGTCAGTCAGGGCCTGCTGCGCCACGCCCGCTGCCCTGTCCTGGTGGTCCCGTCGCCGCCGGCGTGAACCGGGGCGGACCTGCACCGGGGCGGAGGGGGCCGCCGCGGACGGGCCCGGTCCCCGGAGTCCCGCCGGCCCGGCACGGCACAGCGGCCCGCGAAGGAGCGCGGGCGGACGGCACCTTCCGCCGCACATCCCGGGAGGAACAGTGAGCAAGCGTGTCCGAACCCTGCCGCGGATCGAGTCCGAGCGCTGCGGCGCCCGGCTGCCGTCCCGCGGAGCCGCGCGCTCCGAGGCCGTGCGCGCCCGGGACGGCCGTGCCGCCCGGGCACCCCGGCGCGGGGCGGGTGAGTGGATGCTGCTGCCCGGGGGCACGTGGCGGCACGTCCGGACGATCCGTGTACCGAGCCTGTTCGGCTGAGGACGCCGGCCGCACGCCGGGGCCCCGGGCCGCCGTGGAACGACCACGCCCCGTCGGGCATCCTGGGGGTGAGTCGGCGGACCGGCGAGGGGAGCCCGTGGTGGACGAGCGCGCGCAGTACGGGCGCGAGGCGGAGGCGTCAGGGATGTCCCCGCAGCTGCGCCTGGACGCGCTGCTGGACGACCTCCAGACCCAGGTGGCGCAGGTCCGGGCGGCACGGGACCGGGTGCACACGCTGCTCCGGGCCGTCCTCGCCGTCGGTTCGGACCTGGACCTGGAAGTGGTGCTGCACCGCATCGTCGAGTCGGCCGTCGCCCTGGTGGACGCCCAGTACGGCGCGCTCGGCGTGCTCGGCGACGAGGGCACGATCAAGCAGTTCGTCACGGTCGGCATGGACGAGGAGACCATCGAACGGATCGGGCACTATCCGCGCGGCGAGGGCATCCTGGGCCTGCTCATCCGTCATCCGGAGCCGTTGCGGCTCGCGGACCTGCACCGGCACGCGGCGTCCGTGGGCTTCCCCGCCGGGCACCCGCCGATGAGCAGCTTCCTCGGCGCCCCCGTCCGGGTCCGCGAGCAGATCTTCGGCAACCTGTACCTGACCAACAAGCGCAGCGGGGCGGAGTTCGACACCGACGACGAGGCGGTGCTGCGGACCCTGGCGGCGGCGGCCGGTGTGGCGATCGACAACGCCCGGCTGTACGAGGACGCGCAGCGCCGGCAGCGGTGGCTGGCGGCCAGCAACGACCTGACCCGCAGCCTGCTGTCGGGCGCCGAGCCGAGCGCGGTGCTGGAGTCCTTCACCGCGAAGGTGCGGGAGGTCGCGGGCGCGGCCCTGGTCACCCTCGCGGTCCCGGTCGGCGATCGCGGTGAGCTGGTGATCGAGGCGGCCTCGGGAGCGGGGGCCGAGAAGGTCCGGGGTCTGGTGCTGCCCCCCTCGGCGCTGGCCGCCAAGGTCTTCACCTCCGGTGAGACGATCACCAGCGACGCCCTGAGCGCCGACCCTCGCGCGGAGGGCGGCAGCGCCTCGGTGGTGGAGCTGGGGCCGGCCTTCTTCGTGCCGCTCGGCACCCCGGAGCACGTCCGCGGGGTGCTGCAGGTGGCCAACCTGCCCGGCGGGGCCCTGTTCGCCGACGCCGTGAGCGACATGGTCACCGGGTTCGGCAACCAGGCGGCGCTGGCCCTGGACGTCGCCGAGCACCGGCGGGACGCCGAGCGGATGGTGGTGCTGGACGACCGCGACCGGATCGCCCGGGACCTGCACGACCTGGTCATCCAGCGGCTGTTCGCGGGGGCGCTGTCGCTGCAGTCGACCCTGGGCCGGGTCTCCGACCGGCCGCAGGCGAGCGAGCGGATCCAGCGGGTGGTGGACGACCTGGACGACACCATCAAGATCATCCGTTCCACCATCTACGCCCTGCGCGAGCGCGACCAGGCGCGGCGCGGCAGCGGGCTGCGCGCCCAGCTCGTCGCGGCCACCGAACGGGCCACCGAATCGCTCGGCTTCGCCCCGGCGCTGCGCATGACCGGGCTGCTGGACACCGTCGTCTCCGCCGAGCAGGGCGAGCAGCTGCTCGCCGTGCTCGGCGAGGCGCTGTCCAACGCGGCCCGGCACGCGCACGCCACGTCGGTCGACGTCGGGGTCGAGGTCACGGACGCCGCCCTGCGGCTGCGGGTGGCCGACGACGGCCGCGGCATCGATCCGGCGGTCACCCGGCGCAGCGGGCTGGCCAATCTGCGCCGGCGCGCGGAGGAGATGGCGGGCTCGTTCGCCGTGTCCGCGAACGAGCCGAGCGGCACGGTCGTCGAGTGGACCGTGCCGCTGGCTCCCTGACCGCCGGGTCCGCTCAGCCGTCCCAGGTCCAGTCGGCCACCTCGGGCATGTCCGTGCCGTGCTCGCGGATGTACACGTGGTGGCGCTGACGGGCGTCCTCCATGTGCTGGCGTACGGCCGCCGCACGCACCGCCAGCCCGGGGACGCGGTCGATGACGTCCATGACCAGGCGGTAGCGGTCGAGGTCGTTGCTGACCACCATGTCGAACGGTGTGGTGGTGGTGCCGATCTCCTTGTAGCCGCGCACGTGCAGGTTGCGGTGACCGGTGCGCCGGTAGGCCAGGCGGTGGATCAGCCACGGATAGCCGTGGTAGGCGAAGATGACCGGCCTGTCCGGAGTGAACAGCCCGTCGTACTCGAAGTCGGTCATCCCGTGCGGGTGTTCCTCCTTCGGCAGCAGTCGCGCGATGTCGACCACGTTGACCACGCGCACGGCCAGCTCGGGCAGGTGCCGGCGCAGCAACCGGGCGGCGGCCAGCACCTCCTGGGTGGGTACGTCGCCGGCGCAGGCCAGCACCACGTCCGGGTCCCGTGACCCGTCCTCGGTGCCCGCCCACTCCCAGACCCCGGCGCCGCGCGCGCAGTGCACCCGCGCCTGGTCCATCGGCAGCCAGTCGAAGCAGGGCTGCTTGCCGGCGACGATCACGTTGACGTAGTCGCGGCTGCGCAGGGCGTGGTCGGCCACGGACAGCAGGGTGTTGGCGTCCGGCGGGAAGTAGACCCGGACCGCCTCCGGGCTCTTGTTGAGGATGTGGTCGACGAAGCCGGGGTCCTGGTGCGAGAACCCGTTGTGGTCCTGGCGCCACACGTGCGAGGTCAGGAGGTAGTTGAGGGAGGCGACGGGGGCCCGCCAGGACAGCCGGCGGGTGGTGCGCAGCCACTTGACGTGCTGGTTGACCATCGAGTCGACGATGTGGACGAACGCCTCGTAGCAGGAGAACAGTCCGTGCCGGCCGGTGAGGAGGTAGCCCTCCAGCCAGCCCTGGCAGGTGTGTTCGGACAGGATCTCCATCACCCGGCCGTGCCGGTCGAGGTGTTCGTCGACGTCGAGGGTCCCGGCCTGCCAGGCCTTGCCGCTGGCCGCGTACACCGCCTGGAGGCGGTTGGAGGCGGTCTCGTCGGGGCCGACGAGGCGGAAGTCGCGGCGGTCGGCGGTGGCCCGCATGACGTCCTCGAGGAGGTCGCCGAGGACGCGGGTCGGTTCGTGCAGGGTGGCGCCGGGCTTGTCGACGGCTACGGCGTACCGCTCCAGCGGCGGCAGCGGCAGTTCGCGTGCCAGCAGGCCGCCGTTGGCGTGCGGGGTGGCGCCGAGCCGGCGCGGACCCGCGGGCACGCAGGCCAGGACCTCCGGCCGCGGGGCGCCCCGCTCGTCGAAGAGTTCCCGGGGCCGGTACGAGCGCAGCCAGCGCTCCAGTTGCCCCAGGTGCCCGGGGTTGTCCCGGACGGCGGCCAGCGGGACCTGGTGGGCGCGCCAGGTGCCCTCCACGGGCACGCCGTCGACCTCGGCCGGGCCGGTCCAGCCCTTCGGGGTGCGCAGCACGATCATCGGCCAGCGAGGCCGTTCGGTGGCGCCGTCCTCGCGGGCGGCGCGCTGGGCGGTGGCGATGCGGTCGAGTGCGGTGTCCATGGCGGCGGCCATGGCGCGGTGCACGGTGTCCGGGTCGTCACCCGTGACGTGGAGCGGGTCGTGGCCGTAGCCCCGCAGCAGGTCGTCGAGTTCGGCCTCGGGGAGCCGGGCGAGCACGGTCGGGTTGGCGATCTTGTAGCCGTTGAGGTGCAGGATCGGCAGTACGGCGCCGTCGTGGACCGGGTCGAGGAACTTGTTGGAGTGCCAGGATGCGGCCAGTGGTCCGGTCTCGGCCTCGCCGTCGCCGATGACGCAGGCGACCACGAGGTCCGGGTTGTCGAGCGCGGCGCCGTACGCGTGGGAGAGCGCGTAGCCGAGTTCGCCGCCCTCGTGGATCGAGCCGGGCGTCTCCGGGGCCACGTGGCTGGGCACCCCGCCGGGGAACGAGAACTGCCTGAAGAGGCGTGCCATGCCGGCCGCGTCCCGGGTGACGTCGGGGTACGTCTCGGAGTAGGAGCCCTCCAGCCAGGAGTTGGCGAGCACGGCGGGTCCGCCGTGGCCGGGGCCCCAGACGCACAGGGCGTTCAGGTCGCGGGCCTTGATCACGCGGTTGAGGTGGGTGTGCACCAGGTTGAGGCCGGGTGAGGTGCCCCAGTGGCCGAGCAGCCGCGGCTTGATGTGCTCCGGGCGCAGCGGTTCGGACAGCAGCGGGTTGGCCATGAGGTAGATCTGGCCTGCGGACAGGTAGTTCGCGGCGCGCCAGTGGGCGTCCAGCGACCTCAGTTCCTCCTCCGTGAGGTTGCCGGGCACCTGCTGGGTGTCGACGGACATCGGGGTTCCTTTCCGTACGGGCGGTTCAGGGACCTGGGTCTGCGGGACGTGTCCTCAGCCGACGCGTTCCCAGCCGCGGCGGGGCGCACGGGTGCCGAGGCGGGTGTCGCGGCTGCGGTGGACGATGTAGGGGCGGGTGAGATGGCCGACCGGTGCGGTGAGCACGTGGACCAGGCGGGTGGTGAAGTACCGCCGGGAGCGCACCAGCGCCTCCGGCGGCCCGCCGTCCGGACCCGGGGGCCCCGGCCCGCGCTCGCCGTCCGGGGCCCGCTCCTTCTCCGTGGCCACCGTTTCGCCCCTTCCCGGGCCTGACGGCCCTTCGGATGCTCCCCTCGGTCCCCGTCCCAGGGAACGCCATCGCCCGTGCCGCCACAATTCCCGGAACCGGGCGCCGGGGCCCGGCCCGTCGCGCGAAGCGGCCCACGACCGGTGCGGACGCCGGGTCAGGCGGACGGCCGCGGCTACGGCATACGGGTGCCGCCCCGGGCGCGTACCGCCAGGACGGCCTCCAGCCGCCCGGTCCCCACCGCCCGGCCTCGCGCGGCACGGCCCCGCCCCGGCGGTGCACGGCCTCCAGGCGGCTCCGCTGCTCCGGGACGTCACCGGCCGGCGCGGGGAACGGTCCAGGTGCCCCGGCCCCGGTGTGCGGGCCCGGCACATCGACGGTCGTCCGGGCGGCCTCTGCCTTCCGCGTGACGTCCCCGTCCCGGTCGGCGTCGCGCACCAGGCTCCTCAGGCCCGCGACCGCCCCGTGCCCCATCGGCTCTTCGACGGACGCCGGTGCCAGGCGGCCGCGGGTGGTCGCACATCTCGCGGTTCTCCTCGTCGTCAGTGGATCCGGGCGGCCGGGGCACGCCGGCCGGGTGACCGGACCGGGGCGCGGATCGTCCGGCCCCGCGGCGCGTGCCGGTGTCCTGGTCCCACTATCGGCGTCCGGGGCGCCTGCTGGAGGGGGCCGTTCGGCCCCTTCTCCCCGGCCCGTCGGCCCCCGGCGTCCGGCCGCCCGGGCGGGCCCCGGGGCGCCTCGTCAAGGGCCGTCCGGCCCTAACGGTGCCCGGCGGCCCGGAGGGACCATGGACGGATGTTCCCCACCGACGGCTTCCGCGTGCTCGACCGGCAGGAGTGCCTGCGCCTCCTGGCCGAGGTACCGGTCGGCCGTGTCGTGTACACCCGACGGGCGCTCCCCACGGCGCTGCCGGTCAACTTCTCCATGGACACGGACTCCGCCGTCGTGCTGCGCATCTCGGCCGGCTCGGACCTCGTCCGGGCGATCGACGGAGTGGTGGTGGCCTTCGAGGCCGACGACTTCGACGCCGGGGCCCGGTCCGGGTGGAGCGTGGTCGTCACGGGCCGTGCGACGGTCGTGACCGGTCCCGCCGAGCACGAACGGCTCTCGCGCACCGGGCCGCGATCCTGGGTGGTCACGCACGACGGGGTCTTCGTGCGCATCGAGGCCGAACTGGTCACCGGCCGGGAGCTGACGGGCAGCGCCGACGCGCGCTGAGGCGGGCGGCCCGGGCGGCGTACCGCCGGTTCGCTCCCCGGGGCTCAGTCCTCGGCGTGGGCCAGCCAGAGGTCCGGGCCGAACACCTCGTAGCGGATACGGCGGGCGGGCACGCCGGCACGGAGCAACTGGGCGCGGACGGCCCGCATGAAGGGCAGCGAGCCGCAGAGGTAGACGTCCGCGTCGGCGGGCAGGTCCAGTCCGTCGAGGTCCATCAGCCCCTGGCGCACCCCGGGTTCGGCGGGCACGTCGTGCTCGTACCAGAACTCCGCCCGTGCGCACGCCAGTTGGTCCACCAGGCGCCGGGTGTCGGCCCGCAGCGCGTGGCCGGCCGGGCTGCGGTCGGCGTGCAGGACCCTGACGGGGCGCACCGAACCGGTGGCGGCGAGGTGTTCGAGCATGCCGACCATCGGGGTGCAGCCGATGCCGGCGGAGACCAGCACGAGCGGGGTGTCGGCGTCGTCGAGGACGACGTCCCCGAACGGGGCCGACAGGGTGAGTTCGTCACCGGCCCGTACGGCGCGGTGGAGCAGGCCGGAGACCTCGCCCTCGGGCGCGCCGGCGAGGCTCGCCACCCGCTTGACGGTGATGCGCCGCAGCCGGTCGCCGGGGGCGCCCGACAGGCTGTACTGGCGGGTCTGGCGGACCCCGTCGGGCATGCGCACCCGGACACTGACGTACTGGCCGGCCCGGGCCGCGGGCAGCGGGCCGTCGTCGGCCGGGCGCAGCAGGAGCGAGACGACGTCGGGGTCTCCTCCCGCCGCTCCACCACGGTCCACTGCCGCCACGGGTCGCGCGGGTCGATCCGCGCCTCCTGGTAGAGCCTGGCCTCCTGGGCGATGAGAGCGCCGGCCATCAGCCAGTACACCTCGTCCCAGGCCCCGGACACCTCCGGTGTGACCGCCTCGCCCAGGACCTCGCCGATCGCCCCGAACAGGTACTTGTGGACGATCGTGTACTGGTCGGCCGTCACACCGAGCGCGGCGTGCTTGTGGGCGATGCGCGCCAGCATCGCGTCCGGCCGGGTGTCGGGGGCGGCCAGCAGAGCCCGGGCGAAGGCCGCGACGGATCCGGCGAGTGCCCTGCGCTGTTCGCCGTTGGCCTGGTTGCCGCGGTTGAACAGACCGTCCAGCAGCTCGGGCTGCTCGGCGAACATGGTGCCGTAGAACCGCTCCGTGATCTCGTCCAGGGCACCGCCGACGGCGGGCAGGGTGGCACGGACGACGGCGGCCGACTCGGGCGAAAGCATGGAAACCCTCCATGGATGCGTGCACTTGGGGACGGCGCTCACCGTCTCGGCCGGGATCCGGCGTCCGGATCGGACCGGCCCGCCGATCATCTCGGCGGGGCCGGCGCGGCGCATGGGGCCGAACCGCCCTGCGCGCAGGGCCGGTCGGTCCGCCCGGGAGGGCCGCACCGCACGCGGTGAGGGTGAGTGAGCGCGGCAAGTGGGCTGCCGCAGGGTGGACTTGGCCGTCAGGTGGGCCGGCCGTCGCGGTTTCCCGCCGGCACGCGGGCCGGTGGCCAAGGAACTTGGGCGTCACGCGGGCCGGCCTCACGGCTTCGCGCCGTCACGCGACCCGGCGGCGAGGGGCCCTCGCGTCCGTGGCTCAGGCCGTCCGGACGATGTCCAGGACCTCTCGCACGGGCCGCCGGGGGTGGCCGGGCCGAAGGGACCGTAGCCCAGCCGCAGCACCATCTGGACGTTGCCCCGGCCGACGACCGGATCGCGGACCAGCAGCCGCAGGTCCGGGCTCTCCAGGGCGTGCGAGGTCAGGGAGGTGGCGAGGCCCGCGAGGGTGGCCTCCAGCAGGACGCGTTCCAGTGCCTGGCCCGCGCGCAGCCAGTCGGCGGGGGCGTCACCGGGTGTGCTCAGCAGGGCGAGGTGCGGGTTGCGCTCGAAGGCGGTGGCGCCGCGGTCGGTCACCGGCCGGCGCCCGGCGAAGTCCCGCAGCGGCGCACGGCCGTCCCGCATCCGGGGTCCGAACGCGTACTCGGGCACGCCGTCGGTGGCGGTCTCCGCCTCGGGCCCCAGCCGGGTCCAGTGCCGCAGGTCCTCCAGGCCCTCCGGGTGCACGGCGTCCCGGCTCTCCGCGTCGTGCACCAGGTCGAGCACGGTCTCCACGTGCCAGGGGCCGGGGAAGAGCAGCTCGGCACCCTCGTGTGCGGCGGCGGCCCGCAGGGCCGTCCGGGCGTCCTCGGGGACGTCCTTCTCGTCGAAGGGGTGCCGGCTGGTGTGCCGGCGGCGGATCGCCGGGTGCAGCCGCGCCAGGTCGTCCTCGTCCGGTACGGCACGGCCGGGCGCCGGGACCGGCCGGACGGCCGCGAGCAGCAGCGGGTCCCCGGGATCCGGCAGCAGCCTCACCTCCGGGGCGAGTCCGGCGTGCGCGGCGGCGACGCGCAGGTTGAACAACGCCGCGCCGCAGCCGATGTACAGCGCCCGGTTGCCGGGGTCCGAGCGGGGCATGGCGCGGCCGAGATCGGGGCGCAGCTCGAGCACGCCCTCGTCCGCGAGCAGGCGGAAGCGCCAGGGCTGCGCGTTGTGCATGGACGGGGCGACCACGGCTTCCGCGACCAGTGCGGCCGCGGCCTTCGCGTCGAGTTGCTGCGGGTCCATCACGCCCTCCTCGCGGATCGGGCCGCCTCGGCTCCCCGTCTCCAGTATCCGGCCGGCCTGCGCGACGGGCCCGGCGGTGCCGGGGTGCGGGTCAGGCCGTGCCGGGACGGACGAGCACGTTCTCGCCGGAGCGGCCCGCGATGTGGTCCTCGATGTTGGTCACGGTGGTCCGGGCGATCTGCCCGACGGCGTCCCTGGTGAAGTAGGCCTGGTGGGAGGTGACCAGGACGTTGCCGAAGGTCATCAGCCTCGCCAGGCGTTCGTCAGTCATCACCTCCAGCGACTTGTCCAGGAAGAACACGCCGGCCTCCTCCTCGTACACGTCGAGGCCGACACCGCTCAGCCGGCCCGCGCGCAGCGTCTGCAGCAGGGCGTCGGTGTCCACCAGGCCGCCGCGGCTGGAGTTGACCAGGACGGCGTCGTCCTTCATCAGCGCCAGCGCCTCGGCGTCGACCAGGTGGTGCGTGCCGGGCAGCAGCGGGACGTGCAGGCTGATCAGGTCCGCCTCGGCGAACAGCCGCTCCCGCGGGACGTACTCCATGCCGAGGGCGAGGCAGTCGGGGTTCTCGGCGACGTCCCAGCCCAGCAGCCGCATGCCGAATCCGTGGGCGATCCGGGCGAACGCGGCGCCGATCTTCCCGGTGCCCACCACCCCGGCCGTGCGGCCGCGCAGGTCGCGGCCCATGAGTCCGTCGAGCCGGAAGTCGAAGTCCCGGGTGCGCCGGGCGGCCCGGACGATCCGGCGGTCGACCGCCAGGGCCAGGGTCCAGGCGAACTCGGCGACAGAGTACGGCGAGTAGGACGAGACCCGGGCCACGGTCAGCCCGAGTTCCCTCGCGGCGGGCAGGTCGATGTTGTTGTACCCGGTGGAGCGCTGGGCGATCATCCGGGTGCCGCCCTCGGCGAGGGAGCGCAGCGCCTCGGCGTCCAGGGTGTCGTTGACACTGCTGAGCACGACCTCGTGGCCCACGGCGGTCGGCGCCGTGTCCCGGTCCAGGAACAGCCGCAGACAGCGCAGCTCGTGACGGCCGGCGAACGCGCTGTCGAACGCGTCCCTCAGCAGCGGCTCCTCGTCGGCGAGGACGCCGTACGCAACGATCTCCACGTGTTCTCCTCGGTCGCATCCGGCGATCACCCCTCCACCGTAGGGCGGGGACTGGGCGGGTGAGAGGGCCGACCGGGCCGGGAGGCGGGGCCCATCGTCCCCGGACACCGCGTCACCACGCCCGCCGCGGCGCCCGGTCGCCGGTCAGCGGGCCGTCAGCTCGGCCGCGACCCCGGCCGCCCACGTCTCGATCGCGGGGAAGTCCCGGAAGTCGCCGCCCTTGCCGCCGCGGAGGATCATCCGGGCGAGCCGGCCCTCGGCGCCGTCCTCCAGGCAGCCGCCGAAGGTGACGTGCTCCCTGGCGTCGACCCGGTCCATCGCCCGCCGCACCCCTGCCACGGGCGGGATGTCGCGCTCCGCGGCGGAGGGGTCGAGCGGTCCGCTGCTGAAGAACCACACCGGTCGTGCGGCCAGGTCCCGGCGGTGACGGCGCACGAAGCGGCGCGCCTCCTTCTGCCGGCGCCCGGCGTACAGCGCGCCGCCGACCACCACGGCGTCGTACGCGGTGACGCCCGGCACCGACGCGGCGGGCCGCGCCTCGGCCGCGAGCCCCGCCTCGCACAGCACCCCGGCGACGGTCTCGGCGATCCTCGCCGTCGATCCGTTCGTCGAACCGTAGGCCACCAGAACCCTGCCAGTCATGGCGGTCCGCCTCCTCTCACCTCGGGTGCGGCCGGTCTCCGGCCCCACCGTGGTCCGTCCGCGGGCCCGCCTCAGCGGAGCCGGCGCAGATAGGGGTCCTGGGCGTCGCGCGGGACCAGGCGCACCCGCGCGTCGAGCACGCGGATCCGGTCCGGGGTGGCGAGCACGGGGTTGAGGTCGGCCTCGGCGAGCTGCGGCAGGTCGGCCGCCATGCGGGACAGCCGGTGCAGCAGCTGTTCCAGGCCCTCCAGGTCCGCCGGCCCGCTGCCGTGCGCGCCGAACAGCAGCGGGGCGCAGCGCGGGGCGGTGATCAGGTCGTGCACGTCGTGGTCGGTGAGCGGGGCCAGCCGGGCGGCGTGGTCGCCGAGCACCTCGGTCGCGGTGCCGCCGAGCCCGAACAGCACGAGCGGTCCGAAGACCTCGTCCTGGACGACACCGGCGAGCAGTTCGGTGCCGCGCGCCGCCAGTGGCTGCACGACCGCTCCGGTGAGCAGCCCGGCGAACCTGTTCTCGAAGTCCCGGAAGGCGGCGCGCACTTGGGAGTCGCCCTGGAGGTCGAGGTGCACGGCGCGCTGTTCGCTCTTGTGGACCAGGCCGGGCCAGTGCGCCTTCAGGACCACCCGGCCGTCCGGGCCGCGCAGCCGTTCGGCGGCCATGACGGCCTCGTCCTCGGTCTCCGCCCAGGCCCAGGGGAGCTGCGGGATGCCGTAGCAGGCCAGCAGGTCGGCGCAGGTGCGCGGGTCGAGCAGGCCGCCGTCGGGATGCGCGGCCAGGAAGGTCCGCACGACCTCCCGGGCGCGGGCCGTCTCGACGCCGTCCAGGTCCGGGACGGTGCCCGCGGGGCGGGCGAGCCAGGAGGAGCGGCGGGCGGCGTGGGCCAGCGCCCGGGCGGCCGCCTGCGGTTCGGCGTAGGAAGGCACGGCGCCGCCGCCCGCGGCGGGCAGCAGCCGGACCGGCAGGTCCTGTTCGAGGCGTACCGCGGCCACCGGCCCGGTCCCCTGCCCGGACGCGCCGGTGAGGGCACGGACCAGGTCGTCGCCGGTCGCGGCGGCGACGGCGGTGGGCACGAGCGCGACCAGTACGGCGTCGACGCCCGGGTGCCGGGTCAGCCGCTCCAGGCAGCCGGTGAGCTGCTCCTCCGTGACGGCGGCGGTGGCGTCGACCGGATTGCCGGCGGTGGCGCCCTCGGGAAGCACGGCGATCAGGTCGCGGACCAGTTCCGGGTCAGCGGTGGCAGGGTGAGCCCGGCCTCGGCGCAGGCGTCGGCCGCGAGGACGCCGGCGCCGCCCGCGTTGGTGACGATCGCGACGCGGGGTCCGGCGGGCAGCGGCTGGGAGTGCAGCAGCGCGGCGGTGCCGAGAAGTTCCCCCACCGAGCGGGTCGCGGTGATGCCCGCCTGGTCGAACAGGGCCTGCCGGGTCATCGTGCGGGTGGCGGCGGCCGCGGTGTGCGAGGCGGCGGCGCGCCGGCCGGCGGCGGTGCGGCCGGCGTCCACGGTGAGCACCGGCATGCGGCGGGTGACCCGGCGGGCGGTACGGGAGAAGGCGCGCGGGCCGCCGAAGGACTCCAGGTGGAGCAGGGCGAGGTCGGTCCGGCCGTCGCACTCCCACCACTGGAGCATGTCGTTGCCGCTGACGTCGTACTTGTCGCCGAGGGACGCGAAGGAGGAGACACCGATGCCCAGCCGGGACAGGCCGTCGAGCAGGGCGATGCCGACGCCGCCGGACTGCACGGCGACACCGGCGGTGCCGGGGCGCGGATGCCCGGCGGCGAAGGTGGCGTCCAGGCGCAGACCGGACTCGGTGTTGGCGACGCCGAGGCAGTTCGGGCCGACGAGCCGCATGCCGTGAGCACGGCAGGCGGCCAGCAGCGTCCGCGCCTGGTCGGCGTCGAGGCCGGCGGTCACCACGACCAGGGCCCGCACCCCGGCCTTGCCGCACTCCTCTGCGACGCCCGGGACCGCCGCGGCGGGCACGGCGACGACCACCAGGTCGGGGGTGACCGGCAGGTCCCCGACGGCCGGGTAGGAGGGCACGCCGAGGATGTGGTCGACGCCCGGGTTCACCGCGAACAGGCGGCGGGTGTATCCGCCGGCCTTCAGGTGGTGCAGGACCGCTCGGCCCACCGAGCCAGGGGTGCGTCCGGCGCCGGCCACGGCGACCGCGTCGGGGCGCAGCAGCGGCACGAGACTGGCCACGTCGGCGGCCCGGCCCCGGGCCTCCACGGCCGCCAGGTACGTGTCGTCCTGGTCGAGCCGGATGGTGCACCGGACCTCGGGCCCCTCGAAGCGGCGGGTGACGCGCAGGCCCAGGTCGGAGAAGAGCCGGAGCACCTCCCGGTTCTCGCTGAGCGCGTCGGCCGTGAAGGTGGTGACGCCGTCGGCGCGGGCCGCCGAGACCAGGTGCTCCACGAGCAGGGTGCCCACGCCGAGGTGGTGCAGCGTGTCGCCGACCGCGATCGAGATCTCGGCCGTGTTCTTCTCCCCCGCCGTGTCGTACGCGGCCGTGTCGTACTCCGCCAGGCCGAGCACCCGGTCCTCGGTCCGGGCCAACAGCGCCCGGTATCCGGGGCGGGCCGGGGCGCAGGCGCGGTCGGCGGCGAGGGCGCCGGACCGCCGGCTGACGGTGAAGAAGCGCAGCCGCAGGTTCTCCGGGGACATCTCGTCGTAGAACCGCCGCAGGCCGTCGTGGTCGGCCGGGGTCACGGGACGGATGCACACGGTGGTGCCGTCCGCGAGCAGCGCGTGGACCGGGGGGCGGTTGAGCACGTCGTCCGACATCACCAATCTCCTCCAGGCGTCTCGATGTCTCGAGCATCCAGCGGTTCGGGCACCGCTCCCATGGGCTGTCCGGGCACGGCACGGGGCCGTACGTCCCCGGTCCCACGACCGGCAACGTACGGTGGCCGGGGACTGCGTCCCGGGCGAGACGGTGGCCGGGGTCCGGTGGCCGGCGAGCGTGGAACGGTGACGGACGGTCCCGGGGAGCGGCGAGCGGTGGCGGGCGGCCTCCGGCGGAAAGTACGGTGGCGTCCTGGTGTACGGCCCTGGCGTGCGCGACCGGGTGGGCCGGCGGGCGTGGTGGAGGCGGCATGGCCGGTAAGAAGGCGGCGAAGCTGCCGCGCGAGGCGTACGAGCGGGAACTGCTGCGCCTGCAGACCGAGTTGGTGAAGCTGCAGGAGTGGGTGCGGGCCGAGGGCGCCCGGCTGGTCGTGGTCTTCGAGGGCCGGGACGCGGCGGGCAAGGGCGGCACCATCAAGCGGGTCGCCGAGCATCTCAATCCCCGGGTCGCCCGGATCGCGGCGCTGCCGAAGCCGACCGAGCGCGAGCGCTCGCAGTGGTACTTCCAGCGGTACGTGGAGCATCTGCCGGCCGCCGGGGAGATCGTGCTGTTCGACCGGTCCTGGTACAACCGGGCCGGGGTCGAGCACGTGATGGGCTTCTGCACGAAGGAGGAGCACCAGCTCTTCCTGCGCCAGTGCCCGATCTTCGAGCGGATGCTGGTGGAGGACGGCATCCTGCTGCGCAAGTACTGGTTCTCGGTGAGCGACACCGAGCAGCAGGAGCGCTTCCGGCGCCGGCTGGAGGATCCGCTGCGGCAGTGGAAGCTGTCCCCGATGGACCTGGAGTCGATCACGCGCTGGGAGGCCTACTCCCGGGCCAAGGACCAGATGCTGGTCCACACGGACATCGTCGAGGCGCCGTGGTTCGTCGTGGAGAGCGACGACAAGCGGCGGGCGCGGCTGAACATGATCGCCCACCTGCTGGACTCCGTCCCCTACCACGAGGTGCCGCCGCAGGTGCTGCGACTGCCGTCGAGGCCGCCGTCGACCGGCTACGAGCGTCCGCCGCGTGATCTGCAGACCTACGTGCCCGATCACAGCGCCGGACTCTGAGCGGCCGCGCACCCGCGGCACCGCCGCCGCGCCCTCCCCGGGGTGCGGCGGCGGCCGCCGGACGGAGCCGTGCGTCAGTCGTGCGCCACGACGGCGACGGGCGCGGCGGCGTGGTGCAGGACGGCGTGGGTGACGGTGCCGATGTGGGCGCCGACCGGGGAGCGGCGCACGCGCCGCCCGACCACGACCAGGGAGGCGTCGCGGGAGGCCTCGATCAGCAGCAGCGAGGGGCTGATCCAGCGGGACTCCGCGACGACCTCGACGCCGGGGTGCTTCCGCCGCCAGGGACTCAGGGCCTCCTCCAGGGCGGCGGCGTGGCTCTGGGCCACCGTCGTGGTGACCTCGGGGTCCATGGCCATGCCGTACGAGTAGTAGTACGACGGCGGGTTCCAGGCGTGCACGACCCGCAGCGGCACCGAGCCGCGCTCCGCGGCCTCGAACGCGAACTCGATCAGGGCCGCGTCCGGCGCCTTGACGTCCAGTCCCAGCACGACCGGGCCCGCCGGGTCGCCCACGCCCCCGTCCGCCGTGCCGTGCCCGCCGTCGGTCCCCTGGCCGGAGCGGACCAGGACCACGGGCCGCTCGCTGTGCGCCACGACGGACTGCCCGACCGAGCCGACCAGGAATCCGCCGAGTCCGCCGAGTCCACGCGAGCCGAGCACGAGCAGTTCGGCCTCCCCGGCCGCGGCGGTCAGGAGTGCGGACGGCAGCCCGGTGAGCTGCTCGGTGCTCACCTCGACGCCGGGGTGGGCCGACCGCAGGGCGTCGGCGGTCTCCCGGAGGATCCGCTCGGTCCAGTGCTGGTGGGTGTCGGCGCCCAGCAGCGGGGCCTCCGCCATGGGTTCCGGCACCGGCTGCCAGACCTGGACCAGCTTCACCGGCAGGCCGCGCAGTCGCGCCTCGCGGGCGGCCCACTCCGCCGCGGCCCGGCTCTCGGCCGAACCGTCGACGCCTACGGTGATGGTGCGGGACATGATGTCCACCTCTCGTGGATCGGGGGACGCGCGGGGGCGTCGTCCTCAAAGGGGCGCGCGGCGCGGGGCCGCCGGTACCGCGAGGGCCCTCGTGCGGGAGCCGGGCCCGCGGCGGGCCCGTGGATCACGTGGTCGGCCCCTGCCGACGACACTCACTCTGGCCGGGTGCGTGGCACCTCGCCGGATGCCGAAGGTCTCGCTCCGTGGGCCGAACGTCCCTTTCCCCAGGGGGCGTCTGCCCGATCTTCGTGGATCGGGCCGCGGCGTCCGGTGCGATGCCTCGGCGTGCGGTCGAGTCGCCCTCGTACCGGGCGTACGTGGGCGGTTCGGCCGTGCGGCGAGGTGCCGTGCCGGGCGTCGCGGACCCGCGGAGGTCGGGGAGACGCCCCCTGGGGGACGTCGGGCGGTCAGCGCCCCTCCCGTTCCCGTCTGTCCTGGACCTGGGTGGCGATGACGGCCGCCTGGATGCGGCGCTCCACGCCGAGTTTGGCGAGCAGCCGGGAGATGTGGTTCTTCACCGTCTTCTCGGCGAGGTAGAGCCGCTGCCCGATCTGACGGTTCGTCAGCCCTTCGCCGATGAGGGTCAGGATCTCCCGTTCGCGGTCGGTCAGCCCGGGCAGCTCGTCGGGTTCCTCCTGCTGCCGCGGGCCTCCGCGCAGCCGTGCCATCAGCTTGGTGGTGGCGCTCGGGTCGAGCAGGGACTGGCCGCGGGCCACGGTGCGTACGGCGGACACCAGGTCCGAGCCGCGGATCTGCTTGAGGACGTAGCCGGAGGCGCCCGCCATGATCGAGTCGAGCAGCGCCTCCTCGTCGTCGAACGAGGTCAGCATGAGGCAGGCCAGCTCGGGCATGCGCGAGCGCAGTTCCCGGCACACGCTCACGCCGTCGCCGTCGGGCAGCCGGACGTCCAGCACCGCCACCTGCGGGCGCAGGGCGGGGACCCGTACCAGGGCCTGGTCCACGGTGCCCGCCTCACCGACGACCTCGATGTCCGGCTCGTCGTTCAACAGGTCGCGCACACCGCGCCGGACCACCTCGTGGTCGTCCAGCAGGAAGACCCGGATCGGGCTGCCCTGCTCGCCGTCCGCCATTGACCGCTCCTCGTCCGCGCTCTTCGTGGCCGCCCGTGGGTGCCCGGCGGCTTCCCTACGGATCCTTGCCCCGTCCGGGCCGGACAGCCAGGGCCGAACGGCCCTGGTGTGCGCCGTGCCGTGCGATCCGCGGTCACGGGTCCGCGCCCGGCGGGTTCGCCGGCCCCTCACCGGGAACCCGCGACGGACGGCCGTGTGCGGAGGCAGGCCCGTCACGTCCCGGGTGCCGCGCGTCAGGCGGGGAGTCGCACGCCGTACATCGTGCGGCCGCCCACCAGCTCCCGGCCGGTGACCAGCTCCGGCTCGATGCGCACGAAGATCTCCTCGGGCGAGGGCACCCAGGAGCGCGGGCCGATCCGGTCCAGGCGCTCCACCTCGGCCGGGTCCGTGACGACCCCGGCCCGCCCGGTGACGACGACGCTCCAGCCGGACTGCTTGTCCGCGTCGACCGCGTCCGCCTCGAAGGCCACGACGGAGCCGTCGACCGCGCGGACCATCTCCGAGGCGGCCGAGGCGCGCAGCAGCACCGCCCCGTCGTCGTCGAGGCGGAAGTTCACCGGCACGACGGCGGGCAGCGCCTGGCGGGTGTGCACGATCCGGCCGACGGGCGCCGTGGCCAGCAGGCGCATGCACTCGTGACGGCCGAGTTCGCGGAAACCATCGTTCGGGTACATCGGACAGCCCGTCTTTCGCACGGTGGACCGGATTCGCCTGGTGGTGGACCGGATCACGCTCCATGCTGGGCCGGATCCCCGCCGCGGTGCGAGGGACCACCGGTCCCTGCGGCCCCGGAGAACGGCCCGTGACCGCACGGCTCGGCGGGAGGGCCGGGCGGCCCAGCGGAAGCGCCCGGGATTGCCCCGGTCGGCCCAGCGACCGCGCCTGGCCGGCCCATGCCGCGGCACCGCCCGGGCTGCGACCTTCGGAGTGTGACGAGCGGGAGGTGGGGACGGATGCGCGAGGACAGCCGGATGAGCGGCGGACGGGGGCGGACGGGGGTCCTGCTGTGGCGGTGGCGGAGAAATCCGCTCCGGCGCCGTGACGACGTGCTCGAGGCGTGGTTCCTGCTCGCCGTGTGGGTGCTCGTCGTGGTGGGCGGCACGCTCGTCGGCCTGGTCACCGCCCGGGCCGCGGGCGAGTCCTTCGGCCGGCAGCGGGCCGAACGGACACCGGTCACGGCCGTGCTGCTCGACGACGCCCCGCGCACGGCGATCGCGGGCCCGGGCGACGACCGGACCTCGGCGCGGGTCCGCTGGACGGCCCCGGACGGCACCCGGCACAGCGGCGGCACGCTGGTGCCCGGCAGGCTACGGGCCGGTTCCGCCGTGGAGATCTGGCTCGACGCCTGGGGCAGGCCGAGCAACGCGCCGCCGACGTCCGGTGAGGCGACAGCCGAGTCGGCGCTGCTGGGCGTCTCGGCCGCGCTCGCCCTGACCGGCGCGGCGTTCGGCGTCCGGTGTGCCGGACGGTGGTGGCTCGACCGGCGGCGCATCGAGGAATGGGACCGGGAGTGGGCCCTGCTCGGCCCGCGGTGGGGGCACAAGACCGGCTGACCGGCGGCGACACCCGCTCGGCCGCGCCCCCGCTCCACGGTCGCGCGGCCCGGCGGCATGACGGTCCGTGAGGACGGGATCTTTCGTACCCGGAATCCCTCCGTCAGCAAGTCCGCTGTAAGTAGGCTGATATGCATGAAGGCACTTTTGTTGTCTGGTGGCTCAGGTACCCGATTGCGCCCCATAACCCACACCTCGGCGAAGCAGCTCGTACCCGTCGCGAACAAACCGGTGCTGTTCTACGGCCTGGAGGCGATCGCCGGGGCCGGCATCACCGAGGTCGGGATCATCGTGGGGGACACGGCCGAGGAGATCCGGGAGGCGGTCGGCGACGGTTCCGCGTTCGGGCTCGCCGTCACCTACATCCCGCAGGAGGCCCCGCTGGGCCTGGCCCATGCGGTGCTGATCGCCCGTGAGTTCCTGGGCGACGACGACTTCGTGATGTACCTCGGCGACAACTTCGTCGTCGGCGGCATCACGGATCTCGTGGACGCCTTCCGCGCCGAGCGGCCCCAGGCCCAGATCCTGCTGACGCGGGTGCCGGACCCGACCGCGTTCGGCGTGGCCGAACTCGACGCCGCGGGGCGGGTGATCGGCCTGGAGGAGAAGCCGAGGCACCCCAAGAGCGAACTCGCCCTGGTGGGCGTGTACCTCTTCACCCCGGCGATCCATGAGGCCGTGCGCTCCATCGAGCCCTCCTGGCGCGGCGAGCTGGAGATCACGCACGCCATCCAGTGGCTGATCGACGCCGGACGCGACGTGCGCTCCACGACGATCTCCGGGTACTGGAAGGACACCGGGAACGTCACCGACATGCTCGAGGTGAACCGCTCGGTGCTGGAGACGCTGGAGCGCCGGATCGACGGCACCGTCGACGACGACAGCGAGATCATCGGGCGGGTGCGGATCGAGCCCGGGGCGAAGGTGACCGGCAGCCGGATCGTGGGCCCGGTGGCCATCGGCGCCGACACCGTGATCACCGACTCCTACATCGGCCCCTTCACCTCGATCGCCGGCGACTGCCGCATCGAGGACAGCGAGATCGAGTACTCCATCGTCCTGCGCGCGTCCTCGGTGAGCGGCGTCCGGCGGGTGGAGGCCTCCCTCATCGGCCGCAACGTCGAGGTGACCCCCTCCCCGCGCAAGCCCGCCGCCCACCGGTTCGTACTCGGTGACCACAGCAAGGTGCAGATCTCGTCATGACGACCGCCCGCCCGGTGACCGGCCCCGGCGGCCGCACCGACCACCAGAGGAGACCGACCCGTTGAACACCAGGATCCAGCCCACCGCCCAGGTCGACGAGTCGGCCACGATCGGCGACGGCACGACGGTCTGGGATCTGGCCCAGATCCGGGAGGACGCCCGGCTGGGCGGCGGGTGCATCGTGGGCCGGGGGCGTACGTCGGCCCCGGGGTGCGGATCGGCGACCATGTGAAGCTCCAGAACTACGCCCTGGTCTACGAACCCGCGGTGCTCGGCGACGGGGTGTTCGTCGGCCCGGCGGCCGTGCTCACCAACGACCACTTCCCCGTTCCGTGGACCCGGGGGCCGGCTGAAGCGCGGCGGCGACTGGGAGGCGGTGGCCGTCGTGGTCGGCGAGGGCGCGTCGCTCGGGGCCCGTTCGGTGTGCGTGGCGCCGGTGCGCGTCGGACGCTGGGCCCTGGTCGCGGCGGGCGCCGTGGTGACCCGGGACGTGCCGGACTTCGCGCTGGTGGCGGGCGTCCCGGCACGCCGCGTCGGCTGGGTCGGCCGGGCCGGCGTACGGCTGGTGGAGCGCGAGGGCGAGCCGGGCTGCTGGGAGTGCCCCGAGACCGGCGAGCGCTACGACGAGAAGGACGGCGAACTCGTCCCGCGCGTATGACCAGTTGATCTCCAGAAGTAATGGTCCCGATTCTCCCAAAACACCGTTCGTCGAACATGTGCAGGCATAACATGTGTGCGAACTGTGCAGGTTCAGCACAGGGAGCACACGACCCGGGGGGTTTCAGAGTGGGGACATCTGTGCCTGAAGCGAGGAGCGGCAGCCGCTCCGGCGCCTGACCTCCGCATTGCCCTTACACCGCCCGGCCGTTCACGCCGCGGCGATCTCAAGTCTGCGCGAAAACAGGACCCACAGGGGGTTGGTGTGTCCGAACGATGACCATCACACGTCTGGCGGCGCTCGGCCGCGAGGAACCGGCGCTGCTCACGCTCGCCCGACGACTGCTCACGGTCGCCGAGTCCGGGCTTCCGTCGATGCTGCTTCCCGGCAAGGAGGCCTTCGCCTTCACCATGGCCGGGCACCGGTCACCCGACGGCTCGTGGACGCTGGAGCGGCGCGGGACCAGCACCCGGTACGCGGCCATCACCGCGCTCGGCGTCCGGTTCCTGCCCGAGGAGCGCCAGCGCACGGTGCTCGGCGGTCGCAGCGCCCAGGAGTTCACGGGTCTGCTGATCGAGTCCCTGCCCGCGGTGACCAATCTCGGTGACGCGGCGCTCATCGCCTGGGCCGCCGCCGACACCGGGCATCCCAAGCTGTCCGACGCCCTCGACCGGATGCGCGCCCTGGACGAGGAGGGCGGGCCGCAGTACACGGTCGAGGCGGCGTGGGTGCTCTCCGCCCTGGCGGCGGCGCACGGCACGGTCGACGTGGAGGACCGGCTCACCGCCGCCCGGGACCGCCTGCTGCGGGCCCGGATCGGGAAAAGCCCGCTCTTCCCGCACGCCACCGGCCCGGGCTGGTGCCCTGGTACCGGGCCCACGTGAGCTGCTTCGCCGACCAGACGTACCCGCTCCAGGCCCTGGCCCGGGCGCACGCGTGCGGCGACGGGGACGGCGATCCGGAGGCACTGGCCGCGGCCGAGGCCTGCGCCGCGCGCATCTGCGAGCTTCAGGGCGACGGCGGGCAGTGGTGGTGGCACTACGACGCGCGCACCGGCGGCGTCGTGGAGGGCTACCCGGTCTACAGCGTCCACCAGCACGCGATGGCGCCGACCGCCCTGTTCGACCTCGCCGACGCCGGCGGCACCGACTTCGCGGCGTCGGTCCGCAAGGGCCTTCGCTGGATGACGGACGTGCCCGAACTGGCCGGACGGCCGGGCGGGCAGGAGCCGTTGATCCTGGACGAGCTCGGCGTCACCTGGCGCAAGGTCTTCCGGGGCGATCCGAAGAAGGCCGTGCGCGCAGCCCGGGGCCTGGGCACCAGGGTCGTCCCGAACCTCCGGCTGACGCCCCTGGACCGGGTGTACCGCCCCGTCTCCGTCGACCGCGAATGCCGCCCGTACGAGTTCGGCTGGATGCTCCACGCCTGGCAGGGAGGCCGCGTATGAGCGGGCGTCAGTCCCTCTTCGGGGTCGAACTCGACCCGCTGACCATGGACGAGACCGTACGGCGCTGCCTGGCCGCGGTCCGGGAGGGCCGGCAGTTGGAGATCGGCGTGGTCAACGCCGCGAAGCTGGTGAACATGCGGCGGGACAAGCGGCTCGCCGAGGCCGTGTCCGGCTGTGATCTCGTCCTCGCCGACGGACAGGCCGTGGTCTGGGCCGGCCGGCTCCTGCGCGCCCCGCTGCCGGAGCGGGTGGCCGGTATCGACCTGTTCCTGCGGCTGCTGGCCGAGGCGGAGTCTGCGGGCATGTCCGTGTACTTCCTCGGCGCCCGCCAGGAGGTGCTGGAGCGGATGCTGGCCGAGGTGGCCGGCCGCTTCCCCGGCCTGAAGGTGGCCGGCAGCCGGAACGGCTACTTCGACGACTCCGAGCAGGAGGCCGTCGCGGACGCCATAGCCCGCAGCGGCGCGCGGATGCTGTTCCTCGGCATGACGTCGCCCAAGAAGGAGATCTTCACCGCCGCGTACGGCGAGCGCACCGGCGCCCACGTGGTGCACGGCGTCGGCGGCTCCTTCGACATCCTGGCCGGCGTCACCCGACGGGCCCCCGTGATCTGGCAGCGGTGGGGCGTCGAGTGGCTCTACCGGGCGCTGCAGGAGCCGCGCCGGCTGGGCCGGCGCTATCTCACCACCAATGCTGCCTTCGTCCTCATGACGGCGCGCGAGTTCATCCGGCTCACCCCGTCGCCCGCCTCCGCGAACAGGAGTCACTGATGCGCGTCGTCGTGGTCGGACAGGGATATGTCGGCCTGCCACTGGCCGTCCGGGCCGCCGAGGTCGGTCACGAGGTGATCGGCTACGACGTGGACTCCCGGCGGATCAAGAGCCTCGCCGCCGGCGAGTCCTTCGTCGAGGACGTCTCCTCGGAGCGGATCCGCGCCGCGCTGGACAACGGCACCTACCGCCCCAGCGACGCGGCCCGGGACTGCGGCGGCTTCGACGTCGCCGTGGTGACCGTGCCGACGCCGCTGCACGAGGGCACCCCGACCTGCGGTACATCAAGGAGTCGGCGGTCACCCTCGCCCGCTATCTGCGCCCCGGCGCCACCGTCGTCCTCGAGTCGACGACCTATCCCGGCACCACCCAGGAGCTGTTCGCCCCGATCCTGGAGGACGGCTCGGGCCTGACCGCGGGCCCCGACTTCCACCTCGGCTACAGCCCGGAGCGGATCGACCCCGGAAACACCGTCTGGGGCTTCCAGGAGACCCCGAAGGTGGTGTCCGGCGTCGACGCGGCCTCGCTGGAGGCCGTGCGGGACTTCTACGGGCAGCTCGTCGACACCACCGTGCCGGTGCGCTCGCCCAAGGAGGCCGAGCTGGCCAAGCTGCTGGAGAACACCTTCCGGCACGTCAACATCGCGCTGGTCAACGAGATCGCGATGTTCGCGCACCACCTCGACATCGACGTCTGGCAGGCCATCGACGCCGCGTCGACCAAGCCCTTCGGGTTCATGAAGTTCACGCCCGGACCGGGCGTCGGCGGCCACTGCCTCCCGATCGACCCCTCGTACCTGTCCTGGCGGGTGCAGCGCGAACTCGGCCAGAGCTTCCGCTTCGTGGAGCTGGCCAACGACATCAACAACCACATGCCCGAGTACGTGGCGCGGCGCATCAGCGACCTGTTCAACGAGAGACGCCGGTCGGTGAACGGCTCGAACATCCTGCTGCTGGGCCTGGCGTACAAGAAGAACACCGGTGACGCCCGCGAGTCGCCCGCCCTGCGCATCTCCCAGCTGCTGCTCGACATGGGAGCACAGGTCAAGGCGGCGGACCCGCACGTGGTCGAGAGCCTGCCGGTGGACACCCGGCTGGTGCGGGTGGAACCGGTGCCGGAGGAACTGGCCGCCGCCGACGTGGTGGTCCTGCTCACCGACCACGACAGCTTCGACTACGAACTCATCGCCCAGCACGCCCGTTTCGTCCTCGACTGCCGCCGCCGGCTGTCGGCCGGGCCCACGATCGAGGTGCTCTGAACCATGCCCCGCATCGTCTGCGTCGCCGGTGCGCGACCCAACTACATGAAGATCAAACCGGTGATGGACGCGCTGGAACGCCGGGGCGCCGAGGTGGTCCTGGTCCACACCGGTCAGCACTACGACCCGGCCATGAACGAGGTGTTCTTCACCGACCTCGGCATCCGGCCGCCCGACCACTTCCTCGGGGTCGGCTCCGGCAGCCACGCCGAGCAGACCGGCCGCGTGATGACCGCGTTCGAGCCCCTGCTCGGCAAGCTGTCCCCGGACGTCGTCGTGGTGGTCGGCGACATCAACTCCACCCTGGCCTGCGCCCTGGTGACGGCCAAGGCGGGCCCGCTGCTGGCCCATGTCGAGGCCGGACTGCGCAGCCGCGACTGGAGCATGCCGGAGGAGGTCAACCGGGTCGCCACCGACCGGGTCAGCGACTATCTGCTGGCCCCCTCCCCCGACGCCGCCGCGAACCTGCGCGCCGAGGGGTACCGGGAGGACCAGATCCACCTGGTGGGCAACGTCATGATCGACACGCTGCTGGCCAACCTGGAACGGGCCCGCGCCTCGGACGTCCTCGACCGGCACGGCCTGACCCGGGGCGAGTACGGTCTGGTCACCCTGCACCGGCCCGCCAACGTGGACGACCCCGAGGTCCTCGCCGGGCTGCTGAAGGCCCTGGGCGAGATAGCCGGCCGCTGCCCACTGCTGCTGCCCGTGCACCCGCGCGCCGCCGAGCGGCTGGCGGGCATCGGCGTCCCCGGGGGATCCGGCTGGTGCCGCCCGCCGGATACCTGGACTTCATCGCGCTGCAGGACTCGGCGCGCCTGGTGCTGACCGACTCGGGCGGCGTCCAGGAGGAGACCACCGCGCTCGGCGTGCCCTGCGTGACCCTGCGGGACAACACCGAACGGCCCGTCACCGTGGAGCAGGGCACGAACGTGCTGGCGGGCCGGGACCCGGCACGCATCGTCTCCACCGTGCACCGGGTGCTGGACGAGCCGCCCGCGCCGCGCCGGCCCGAACTGTGGGACGGACTGGCGAGCGACCGCATCGCCGGCGTGCTGCTGGAGGGAGGCACCGCGAGCAGCCGGCCGAGGCCCACCGACCAAACAGCAGCCATATGATCCGCTTGCAACATATGCTCATCGGGGGTCGGGGCGTGAGGGGGGACCACCATGGATCTCGCTGAGATCTTCCGGGTCATGCGCAGGCGCTGGTACGTGCTGCTGCCCGGACTGCTGCTGACCGCCGCGCTGGCGGCCGGCGTGGCGCTGGTCGTTCCCGTCACCTACCAGTCGCAGAGCACGGTGGCCCTTCTGAACTCCCAGAAGGCCACCGTGGCCTACGACGGCAATCCGTTCCTCAGCACCCAGACCTCGCTCACCGGCATGGCCGACAGCCTGGCCCGCAACCTCAACTCCGACGGTTCACTGCGGGAACTCAAGTCCCGTGGCGCCAAGGGCACGTTCGAGGCGAAGCTCGCCGACAACGCGCAGGGGCCGCTGATGTGGCTCACCGTCACCGGCACCGACAAGGCCGCCGTGCTGTCCTCGGACCGCATCCTGACGGCGTACGCCAGGGAGCGGCTGGACCAGTTCCAGAAGCAGCAGTCGGTCGCCCCGAAGGCCATGATCCGCATGACCACGATCGTGCCCCCGCAGAACCCGGTGGCGCAGACGAAGACCCGGCTGGAGTACCTGGTCATGGCCGGGGGCCTGGGCCTGGTGCTGAGTCTGGCCGCCGCCTTCTACGTGGAGGCGCGCCGCCGGCCGCGGCCGCAGGCGCGCGCGGCGGAACCCGAGCGTCCGGCGGCCGTCTCCGGACCGGCCGCCGTCTCCGGTCCGCCCGGCGCCGAGCCCGCGGCCGGGGAATCGGCCGTGGAACGGACCATCGCACTCAGGACGCCGCCCAGCTGGTCGCGGTCCGCCGAGAACAGGCCCGCCGCGGAGCCGGGGCCGGACGGCCCGCCATGGCCGTGGCGCCCGCCGCCGAGCCGCTCGACGAGGAGTCGACTCATGGACAGCGTTCGCACACCGGACAGCGAGACCGCTGAGCCGGGCGACACCCCCGCTTCCCCCTCGCTCGGGCACAAGGTCCGTTCCGCGGCCCGGTGGAGCCTGATCAACACCGTGGTGATGCGCCTCGGCAACTTCGCCACCGGCATCCTGCTGGCGCGGTTCGCCCTCGGGCCCGCCGAATGGGGCGTCTACGGCATCGCCCAGACCGTGCTCCTGGTGCTGCTCTCCGCGAACGAGCTGGGCGTCGGCCTGGCCATCGTCCGCTGGGACGGCGACCCGCGCCGTTTCGCACCGACCGTGCTGACGCTGGGCACCGCGTCCAGCGTCCTGCTGTACGCCGCCATCTTCGTCTCGGCACCAACGGTGGCCGGGCTGCTGGACTCGCCCGGGGCCTCCGACGTGCTGCGGGTGATGTGCCTGTGCCTGGTGCTGGACGGGGTGGCCCAGGTCCCCGCCGGCTACCTGACGCGTGAGTTCGCCCAGGGCAGGCGGATGGTGATCGACGCGCTCAACTTCGTCCTCAGCACCGCCGTGACGCTGGTGCTGGCCTTCGCCGGCTGGGGCGCGATGAGCTTCGCCTGGGGAGCGGTGGCCGGCAACGTCGCCGCGCTCCTCGGCTGCGCGCTCGCCGCCCCCGGCATGCTGCGGTTCGGCTGGGACCCCGGCAGGCCCGCGCCCTGCTCAGGTTCGGCCTCCCGCTGGCCGGGGCGAGCCTGCTCGCGCTCGCCGTCGTCAACGTGGACACGATGGTCGTCGGGTCGTCCCTCGGTTCGGTCGCCCTCGGTTTCTACGTCCTGGCGTTCAACATGTCGGGCTGGCCGGTGCGCATCATCTCCGAGGCGGCCCGCCGCGTCTCCTTCGCCGGCTTCTCCCGCCTGGCGGCCACCCCGGAGGCCCTCGCACAGGGCTTCAGCCGTGCCCTCGGCGTGCTGGTCACCGGCACCGTCCCGCTCTGCGTGCTGCTCGGCGGACTGGCCGAGCCGGTCGTCCGTCTCGTCTACGGGAGCACATGGGTGCCCGCCGCCTCGGCGCTGCCCTGGCTGATGGCGCTGGGCCTGGTCCGGATCGGCTGCGAACTCGCCTACGACTGCCTCGTCGCCGCCGGACAACGGCGCTCCCTCATCCTCGTCCAGGGCCTGTGGGTCGTCGCCCTCGTCCCCGCCCTCGTCGCCGGCGCCCGCCTCGGCGGCATCGTCGGGGTCTCCCAGGGACACGTCATCGTCGCGGCCGTTCTCGTCGTCCCCGTATTTCTGTACGCCCTCGGCCGGGCCGGGATCGGCCCCGCCCACATCGTCAGGGCCTGTACCTGGCCCTTCCTCGGGGAGTCGTGATGACCGTGGTGACCCTCACCGCGAAGCGGCTCCTCGGCGACGGCATCGTCGCCCTCTTCGCCATCGGCGCCACCGCGCTGGCCTGTTATGTGGTGTGCGTCCTGCCCAGCCGCCGCTTCCTGCTCGGCGCCCGAACCCCGGAGGCCGCGTGACCAGGCTCCGTCAACTGCTCGCCGCACTCGCCCTGTTACTCTGCGCCGCGTGCGCCTCGGGCGCCGACGCCGCACCGTCCGTCCACGGCACCTCCCGCGGCACCGCCCACCCGCCTCCCCCGGCGCCGGAGGACCCCTCGTCACCGGAAGCCCGCTCGGCGTCCCCGGCCGGCTCGTCGTCCGGGAGCCCCGCGCCCCGCGGGGTGTCCCCGCGGCCCGCGGCACCGGCGGCGCAAGCCGAAGCGGGCTTCCCCGACGCCCGCTCCACCGGGCCCCGCATCCCGCTGGAGCCGCACTCCACCGGGAACATGAGCGTGAAGACCGACGGCACCGTCATCCGGGGGTGGGACATCACCGGCTCACTCGACATCTACGCGGACGACGTCACCGTCATCGACTCGAGGATCACCTCCACCAACTGGTGGGGGTGAACCTGCGGCCGGGGCACAGCGGTCTGCGGATCCTGCACAGCACCATCACCGCCGTCCCCGGCAAGGGCCCCGACAACGGGGCGTGGACTACGCGGTCTCCAACATGGGCGGCAGCGCCGTCGAGGTCGGCTGGTGCGACGTCTCCGTCTTCGGCAACGCCCTCTCCATGGGGCAGGGCAACCTCCACGACAACTACGTCCACGACCTGGTGCCCTTCCGCAACGCCGGCGGCGAGTGGCAGCACACCGACGCGGTGATCAGCGGCGGCAGCAACAAGGGCAGCCTCGTCGTCCGGCACAACACGCTGCTCAACTCCGTCCCCGTGGACCAGGGGGCCTCGGCCGCCGTCGGGCTCTTCGCCGACACCGGCCCCGTCTCCAACACCGTCATCGACGGCAATCTGCTGGCCGGCGGCGCCTACGCCCTGTACGGGGGCGGCGAGGGCGCCACCGGCATCCAGGTCACGAACAACGTCTTCTCCACCCGGTACCACCGCAACTCCGGCCACTACGGCGCCGTCACCGCCTGGAACGCCGGCGGGGCCGGCAACGTCTGGCGCGGCAACCGGTTCACCCACGGGCACTCGGTCGCCCCCGAGCCGGCCGGCTGAGGAAGAGAACCATGAGACGTATCGCCCGCGCCCCCTGGGAACTGCTCAAGGGCGCCTTCGGCTGGCTCGTGCTGTTCGAGCTCCGCAACAAGGTCCTGCTCGCTCCGTCCGCGGTGCGACTGCGCCGTGTCGAGAACGCCGAGACCCGTCGCCTCGCGGCCGCCACCGCTCCCCCGCCGGCCGCCCTCGTCGCGACGGTGATCGCCACGCACCGCCGCCCCGGGGAACTGCGGGCGGCCGTCCGCTCGGCGCTGGACCAGACCGTCCGCGACCAGGTCGTCATCGTCGTCGACGACGGCGCGGGCCTCCCCGAACTCCCGTACGATCCACGGCTGTTCGCCGTGTCGCTGGCCCGGAACACCGGGGTCGCCGGGGTGGTGCGCAACGTGGGCATCCGCCTGACCCGGTCGCGGTACGTGGCCTTCCTCGACGACGACAACCTGTGGGAGCCCGACCATCTGGAGCGGGCGCTGGCGGTGCTGGAGGCCCCGGCGGGCCCGACGGCGTCTACACGGCGCTGCGCCGGGTCCTGCCGGACGGGACCGAACGGGACGTCCTGTCCGTGCCGTTCGACCGCCGCCGGTCCGCCCGCGAGTCCTTCCTGGACACCAACGCCTTCGTCGGGCGGCGCGACGGGACCCTGCGCTTCAGCCGGCTGCGCCGGACCCCGGAGGTGCTGCCCCGTGAGGACTGGGAGCTGGTCCACCGCTACAGCCGCCGACACACCGTGCGCCACGTGCCGCACGCCACCGTGCGGTACCTGGTGAACCCCGGCAGTTTCTACACCACTTGGTCCGGCTGAGCGGGAGGCCGGCCGCGCCTCACGGCCCGGGTGTGACCCGCAGCGCGCCCGGCCTGAGCAGCGCGGCCGCCGCGGCCCGGCTGGCCCGCCTGCCGAGGGCCGCGCGGGACGCCTCGCGCAGGAACACGGCGGCCCGGAAGCACACCGTGGCGCCGGGCCCGTGGCGCCGCCCGTACAGGCGCACGCGGTTGAGTGTGAGCAGGGTCCACAACCGGGGCGAGACCCGGGACTCGCCGCCCAGGTGAACGGCTTCGGCCGTCGGCTCCAGCTGGGTGGCGTAGCCACGGTCCCGCGCGCGCAGGCAGTACTCGGTCTCCTCCGAGTAGAGGAAGAAGGACTCGTCCCACGGCCCGCAGGCGGCCAGGCAGTCGGCCGAGAGGGCCATGAGCGCGCCGGTCGCCCAGTCCGCGCGCGTGGGCCGCGCGTAGGCGGCGGGGTCGGTGACCAGCTCGCTCAGGCCCGGGAAACGCCCGGCCCGGCGGTTGCCGATGAGGGCCTCGCCGAGGGCCCGGGGCACGCTCGACTCGCGGCGCAGCGAGTGCAGGGGCGCCGCCCGGCCCTCCTCGTACAGCAGGGGGACGGCGATGCCCACATGGGCCCCGAGGGTGTCCACGAGGCGCTTGGCGCAGCCCTGCCGCATCCGGATGTCCGGGTTGCAGACGAGTACGGCCGCGTATCCGTCCTCCCACTCGCCGGCCGCCTTCAGGGCCGCGTTGACCCCGGCGGCGTACCCGGCGTTGCGGCCGGTCTGGACGACCGTGGCGTCCGGGGCGAGCGACCGGAGCACCTCGACGGTGTCGTCGGCGGAGTCGTTGTCGGCGACGACGAGCCGCCAGTCGAGGCCGGCCATGCCCTCGGGCAGCGCGGCGAGGAACCCGGGCAGCACCGACGCGCTGTTCCAGGTGACGGCGATGACGGCGACGGGGCTCATCGGGTCTCCACGAGTTGGGGGAGCTGGGGTTCGGTGGTCCTTGCGGGGGCCGGCTCGGCGGCGCCGGCCGCCTCGCCCCGGACGAAGCCGAGGAGGCTGCCACCCGCCCCCAGCAGCAGGAAGAACAGGCCGGCGAACATCGGGAAGCTGAGCGAGTCGAAGGTGGCGCTCACGACGAGCGCGACCAGCGAGGAGGCGAAGAACGCCTGCCCCAGTTCACGGTCGGCCTCGGTACGGGCCAGCCGCCGGACGGCACCGCCCTGGTGGATGCCGGCGACGAACAGGACGAGCATGGCGAGGAGTCCGAGCGCGCCCATCTCGGCCAGGGTCAGCATGTACTGGTTGTCGGTGAAGAAGTACCGGTCCGGGGTGAAGGTGCCGAAGCCCCGCCCGAACAGCGGATGTTCCTCCAGATAGGGCACGATCGCGCTGTACTTGACCGTACGGGCCTGGGTGCTGCTGTCGGAGTTGGACAGGAACGACGCGAACAGGCCGGTGATCGTGCCGATCAGCCCGGGGACGAGCACCTTGAAGACGGCCACGGAGGCCGTCATCACGCCGATCGCGGCCCAGCGCCGGGCCGGCTGCCAGCGGGGCACCATCACCAGGGCGACCAGCAGCAGGCCGATGATCGAGGTCCGCGACACCGTCAGGGGCAGCGCGCCGGCGATCAGCAGCACCAGACCCCAGCGGCGGGTCCAGTGGAGGTGGCGGCGTACCGGGTCGAAGGCCTGCTGGATGGCGAACGGCAGCAGGATCGCGAGCATGCCGCCGAACTCGAGCGGCTGGGCCGTGGTGGCCCGGGGCCGGGTGAAGGCACCGCGGTCCATGACGCTCACCTGGGCGACGCTGGTCTGCAGGCCGGGGATGTGGATGGAGTCGGCGATGTTGGTTCCCGAGAAGAAGTCGTAGAAGCCGATCGCGGCGACGACCGAGCCCAGGACCACCACCCGGCGCATCAGCACGTCGAGCCGGCCGCGCTCCTGTATGCCCGCCGAGGTCAGGACGACCAGCGAGACCCACACCAGGAACCCGATGAGGCCGCGGTCGGCGCCCAGGACCTCCGCGTGCGAGCTCTCACGTGCCGCGTCCGAGATGTAGGCCGCCAGGACGGCCAGCCCGAGCACGCACATCGCGACGCGCGCCAGCCTGGTGCCCCGCGCGGGCAGGACGCGGCCGCCGAGCCAGGTCGCGAGGTACCACAACAGGCCCAGCAGGGCGAAGACGTTGGCGGGGGTGCCGACCCCGCCGAGCGCGGGCAGGGCCAGGTTCGACGGGATGAAGAGGGCCAGTACCAGGTAGACGGTGAGGATCGCCGTGGCGTCGACCCGCCGGCCGAGCAGTCCTCTCCGGACCCGAACGGGGGCGCGGGCGTCCCGGGACCGCGGCGCGGCGCTCCTCGCGGCGTGCCGCCGGCGGCGGACCACCGCGACGCCCTCCATCAGGATCGACAGCAGGAAGGCGCTGACGACTCCCAGGATGACGACGGCCGCGATGTCCTGGTAGCGGTTCTTCGACTTCGCCACCGGGGTCTGCGGCAGGACGACGGGCGCCGTCTGCACGAAGTACGCGGGCGGGACCTTGGCCGCGGCCTGCAGGGCCTTGAGCTGCTCGCCGGCGAACTCGGTCAGGGTGTTGGTCTCCCTCAGCACCTTGGCCCGGTCGGTCCCGGTCACGCTGAGCGTGAGCAGCGGGCTGTCGGCCGTCGGCGCGAAGCCGGCCGTGTAGGGGTCCGTGACGCCCCGGCCGCGCAGCTCCTTGGCGGCGTCGTTCGACTCCAGGGTCCTGATCAGCACGTCGGCCGTGACGATCAGCGAACCGCCCGCGTTCGAGATGGGGTTGCCGAAGGTGGGAGGCAGCCGGGAGACCGCCGAGGAGTCCAGCAGGGTGACCGAGCTCTGCGACTGGTAGGAGACGGGGACGGTCACGTAGAGGTATCCGCCGCAGACCAGGCTGAGCAGGGTGAGGGGCACGACGAAGTACCAGCGTCTGCGCAGAATGGCCCAGATCTCACCAAGACTCATGAACCATCCCCCCGTTCGGTGGCATCCGGCCGCGCGTCCTGCCAGTATCGGGGCTGACGGAAGGATCTCGTATGTCGCCCGGGAACGTCGCCGACGCACTGCTCCGCCGCTGGTACGTGGTGCTGGCCGCACTGCTGCTGACGGCCGCCGCGGCGTACCAGGTGGTGCGTCCCGCGCCGCAGTACACCGGGTCCGCGGTCGTCGTCCTGAAGCCGCCGGTGACCCGGAACCAGCCCAACCAGCTCACCAATCTGCAGCCGCCGCTCGCCCTGGTCTCCTACGGGGTCGTGCAGCAGCTCGAATCTCCGGCCGGGGAAAGGGAGTTGAGGGCGGCGGGAGTCCAGGGGACCTATCATCTCGTCCCCCGCAACAGCGGGACCAGCGCCACGCCCCGCTATCTGATCCCCTCCCTGCAGATCCAGTCGCAGGCCGCCGGGCCGGATGCCGCCGTGACGGCGGTGCGCCGCATCGTCGACGTCTACACCCGGCACGTCGACGCGATGCAGTCGGCCCAGCGGGTGCCGGCCGGTTCGCGGATCACCGCCTCCGTGCTGACCTCGCCGAGCGCCGCCGAGGTGCGGGGCGACCGGAGCCGGGGGCTGGCCGGTACGGGTCTGCTGGGCCTGGCGGGCGGCGTCGTCGGCGCGTTGTGGCTCGACCGGTACCTGATGAGCCGTCGCGAGGCCGCGCCCGGCCGGCACGCCGGCCCGGTCCCCGCGGCCGGCTGAGACGAACTGTTCTCCCATCAGATACCGCGGCGCTTCCACGACTCCCACCACAGCCACTCCCGGCCGCGTTCGGCCACGGCCGACCACACCAGCGGCTGGAGATACGGCATCGCCTTCGGCCCGATCCGCCGTCTGAGCCGCAGCGCGCGGTACTCGGGCAGCGCCGCGTATCCCGGCAGGCACTCCGCCGCGAAGGCCACGCACTCGTCGACCGGAACGGCCCCGGTGCGTCCCCGGTCGTAGGCACGGTAGGCCCGGCGCAGCGCGAAGCGGGCCAGCCGGGTGTGGACCTCCTCGGCGAGGCGGTCGGCGTGCGGCAGCCGGTCGGCGCACTTGGCGAGCACCGAGTCGAAGGCCACGAGGCGCTGGCGCAGGTCGTCGAGCTGACCGCCGAAGTCGGTCGTGGACATGTTCTTGCCGTGGACACGGTAGAAGGCCTGGTCGGCCCCGCGTATGTAGCCGACGTCGGCGTGCGCGGCGAGCCGCATCCACATCTCGATGTCGCCCGCGTGCGGCAGCGCCGGGTCGTAGCCGCCGACCTCGCGCTGGAGGCTGGTGCGGACGACGACCTCCGGCGAGGTGATGCAGCCGGTGCCCTCGCGGAAGCGCCGCTCCAGCCACCACTGCCCGGGGTAGACGGCGGAGCCGGTGCCGCGGGTGCGGGCCGGCGGCAGCGGTCCGCCGTGCTGGAAGCGCAGGGGGCGTCCGTAGGCGAACCCCGCCTCGGGGTGCGCGTCCAGCAGGGCGGCGGCCCGGACCAGGGCGCCGGGCACCAGCCGGTCGTCGGCGGAGAGCAGGGCGACGTAGGTGCCGTCGGCCCAGTCCAGCAGGCCCTCGTTGTAGGTGGCGATGTGGCCCTTGTTGGTCTCGTGGACGCGGACCTCGATCCGCGGGTCGGAGGCGGCCAGCTTGTGCGCGATCTCCGCGGAGTCGTCGGGCGAGGCGTCGTCGATGATGAGGACCCGGACGTCGACGCCGTCCTGCTCGTCCAGGACGCTGCTCACGCAGTCGGCCAGGAAGTGGCCGTACTTGTAGCAAGGGATCACAACACTGACGCTGCTCATCGGTGGGAAAGCCAATCCCCGGTGGCGGCCCCCGGGTTCGCGGGGGCCGCCACCGGTGCGCTGTGACGGGTCAGTTCTTCTTCTTGTGGACGGTCCTGGCGGTCAGGGTCCAGGTACGGGACTGCACCGCGTGGTGGTGCCTGTCCCGGGCCGTGACCGTGACCTTGAACCGGGTGCCGTCCGGCAGCGGGGCGGACAGGTGCACGGACACCTTGTGACCCGCCCGGTCGTAGGAGGTGACGGCCGTGACGTGGAGCTTCCTGGCCGCCGCCGCCCGGGGGCCGGACAGGACGGTCACGGTCGCCCTGACGGACGACACCGCGGTCTTCGCCGGCAGGGTGGTGACGAGCGGGCTGCCCGCGTCGGCGGTGTGCGTCAGCGTGGCCGCGTTGTCCTCGGAGGCGCCGGGCGCCGCCAGGGACGCGCCCGGGTTGTCGGCGGTGAAGACCGGGCCCACCCAGTAGTTCGCGGATCCGTAGGAACCGTTGGGGAAGGCCGGGTCGGCGCCGTACCGGTAGAGCCCGTTGTGGTGCGCGGTGGTGTCGGCGGTGCCGGTGAGCGGATAGGACTGGTGGGCCGCGGCGAAGTAGCCGCCGTCGACCGCGTAGTGGCCGTTCGGCGCGTGGTAGGAGACGACGTACGGGGTGTCGGCGGCGATGGCCACCGGGGTGGTGAAGGTCATCCGCTGCCAGCCCGTGGCCGTCTCGCCGGTGAAGGTGCCGGTGGCGAGCAGCGTGCCGGTGTCGGACCAGAGGCTGCCGGTGTGGGTGCCGGTGTTGCCGGTTCCCTTGTAGAAGGTGACACCGGTGACCCAGCCGCTCGTGGAGGACGTGAAGCGGGTGCCCAGCTCGACCGAGTTGGTGTCGCCGGTCATGTCCGTGGTGGCGGGTACGGCGGAGGGACCCCACAGGGTGCAGGGGCAGGTGACCGCCGGCGGGGTGGTACTGGTGGTGAAGGTCCAGGTCACCGGGTCCGCCATGGCGTTGCCCCAGAGGTCGGAGGCCTGGACGGAGGCGGTGTACGTGGTGTGCAGCGCCAGTTCCGTCGACGGGGTGAAGGTCGCCTTGTTGGACGCGGGGAGCGTCCAGGTCCCCGGCACGGTGTCGCCGGCCGGGTCCTTCACGGTGAAGGTCAGGCTGTCGGAGTCGACGGCCGAGCTGAAGACGGCCGACACCGGGGCCGTGATGGACACCCCGGTCGCCCCGGACGTCGGGGAGGTCGAGGTGACGGTGGGCGCGGTGGTGCTGGCCGTCGAGGTGTCCAGCACCACGTCGACCCAGTAGTTGCTGCCCGAGGACTGCGAGGACGGGAAGGCGCTGGTGGAGCCGTAGTGGTAGACGCCGTTGCCGCCGTCGGTACCGGACTTCAGGGCCGTGAGCGGGGCGAGGCCCGCGTCACCGCCGGAGAAGTAGCCGCCGTCGTAGGAGTATCCGCCGTTGGGGCGAAGTACGAGGCGACGTAGGTGGTGTTGGCCTTGACGCTCACCGGGGTGGAGAAGTTCAGCTGCTGCCAGCCGGAGGCCGTCTCGCCGGTGAAGGTGCCGGTGGCCAGGCGGGTGCCGGAGGCGCTCCACAGGCTTCCGGTGTGGGTGCCGGTGTTGACGGGCGACTTGTAGAAGCGGACACCGGTGATCGAACCGGCGACCGTGGTACGGATCTTGACGCCGAGCTCGACCGAGCTGCCGTCACCGCCGTTGACGGTGCCGGGCACGGCCGAGGCGGGCCAGACGGTGCAGGGGCAGGCCTGCGGGCCGACGGTGAGCGGGAGGGTGCCGACGGCGCCGATGTTGACGCTGTCGTCCACCGCGCGGACCTTGACGGACACGGCGCCGGGGGTGGTCGGGGTCCAGGTGTACTTCCAGGACGCGAGGCCGGTGGCGGCCTTCCAGGTCTGGCCGCCGTCCGTGGACACCTCCACCCGGGCCACCACGCCGCCGCCGGAGTCGGTGGCGGTGCCGGTGACGGTGACCGGCTTCAGCGCCGGGACGGTGACTCCGGAGGCCGGGGCCGTCACGGTGACGGCCGGGCCGGTGGTGTCGGTCGTGGCCGTGGCGGCGACCAGGTTGCTCTGCCGGGTCTGCGGCTGGACACCCATGTCGGCGAAGACGTTCAGGGTCGCCTGCTGCATGCGGGCGTCCTCGGTGACCACGGTGTCGTCGGGGTTGTACGTCGGGATGTTGGTCAGTCCCCACGACCACTGCACGGTGCCCGCCCCGAACACCAGGGCGCCGGAGTCCTGGTCGCGGAACTCGACGAGGTTGTGGGTCGCCGTGCCGTTGCCGTAGACGTTGCCCCAGTCCGTGCGGAGCTTGCCGTCGTTGATGTCCACCGTCGTGGACGACACGTCGATCGCCCCGGCGGGCCGGGTGCTGTTGTCGATGTCGCTGTCCCACTCGTAGCCGAGGGTGCCCGTCGGGAACGTGGCGGTCTGGCTCGACGTCAGCCCGGCGACGGACGTGTTGCGCCAGATCCGGTTCTTCCCGTACGAGCCGGGGACGGTGATGGCGTCGCTGCGGTAGCCGTTCACGGTGAACATGGAGCCGGTGAGGATGTTCGGCGGCTGGTAGTCCTGCCCGTACTGGGTGCTGGCGGGGTCCATCCAGGTGCCGGTCCAGGTGCCGCTCGGGTCGGCGATGCCGTTGTTCTGCGCCATCTTGGTCATCTTGTAGCAGACCAGGGTGCGGTTGGCCGTGCCGGCGCCGTCGATGCTCGGGGTGAGCCGGGTCTTCCAGAAGACCTCGTTGCCGCTGAAGTAGCCCTGCCGGACGCCGGCCTTCCGGGCCGCGAGCACGTTGGAGTACTGGCTCTGCGTCCAGTACTCGTCGTGGCCGGAGGACAGGTACACCTTGTGCTTCTTCAGCAGGGTGGCGCCGTTGGCCGACACGTCGACGCCGGACAGATAGCTGACGTCGTAGCCGTTGCGTTCCAGCCAGGACAGCATCATGTACTCGGAGCCGTAGATGCCGTTGTCGCCGCCGATGTCCAGCGGGCGGTTGTAGCTGACCTCGTAGGCGCGGCCGTCCGGCGCGGGCCCGGTGCCGCCGTAGAGGTCCTGGCCGCCGTAGTCGTTGTAGGCCTGCCAGGTCTGGTCGCTGGTCTGCACGACGACGTCGGAGGTGCTGGAGTCGCTGCGGACCACGAACGGGTACGGCATCAGGCCGTCGCCGTCCGCCTGGGTCAGGTTCGCGATGTACAGGCCGGAGACGGCGTCACCGGGCACCGTCCAGTTCGCGGTGACCGGCCAGTTGCCGCAGTCGACCAGGCCGGTGCTGCTCTTCTTGGTGCAGCCGGCGGGGTTGGTCAGGTAGTTGGCCGGGTAGGTGACGGCGGCCTGGGCCGCGGTGGACATCTCGCGCGCACCGTCGCCGCCGTACCAGCCCAGGCGGTAGATCTCGATGTGGTACGGGACCTTCGACTGCACCTTGAACTGCACGGTGTCACCGGCCTGGACGCTCTCCTTGGTGGAGAAGCCCTTGATGTCACCGTAGGCGTTGGGCGAGAACCAGTCGGACTTCGGGCTGCCCGGCTTGGAGTTCTCGCAGACGACGGGGTTCGAACCCGTTCCGCACGGATCGGAGGCTGCCAGGGCGATCCCCGCCTGCGGGAGCACCGCCCAGATCAACGCTGCTACGACGGCGAGGCGGCCGCCCCGGATCCGTCTGCTCCATTTTTTCATGTGTACCTCTCACGGTGCTGTGCAGGACCGACCCGTGCGGTCGGGGTGGAGCTGTGAAGCCGTGCCCGGTCAGCCGCGAAGGGCGTGGGCGAGTGCGTCCACGACGCGCTGCTGCTGGTCGGGGGTGATGTGCGGGTGGAGCGGGAGCGACAGGATCCGCTCCGCCGTCCGCTCGGCGTTCGGGAAGTCGCCCCGGGAGTGGCCGAGGTGGCGGTACGCCGGGGTCAGGTGGACCGGCGCCGGATAGTGCACCCCGGCACCGATGCCCTCCGCGTTGAGCTTGCCGACGACGTCGTCGCGGTCGGCCCCGTCGACCTGGAGGACGTAGAGGTGCCACACGTGGACGTTGCCGGGTGCCGTCACCGGGAGCACGACCCGGCCGGACGCGGCGAGGCCGGCGAGCAGCTCGTCGTAGCGGGCCGCGGCCGCCCGGCGGGCCTCGTTGCCGGCCGCGAGGCGCTTCAGCTTCGCCCGCAGGACGACGGCCTGCAGCCCGTCCAGCCGGCTGTTGAAACCGGGCACGTCGTGGCGGTACTTGGCGACGCCGCCGTGGTTCGCGATGGCCCGTACCAGGCCGGCCCGCTCCTCGTCGTCGGTGAGCACCGCGCCCGCGTCACCGTAGGCGCCCAGGTTCTTGCCCGGGTAGAAGCTGGTCGCCGCGATGCCGCCGCTGCCCGGCGACCGGCCGTCGCGGGTGGCGCCCTGGCACTGTGCCGCGTCCTCGACCACCCGGACGTGTCCGGGCAGCCCGTCGCTCAGGGCCGTCACGTCGGCCATCTGGCCGTAGAGGTGGACCGGGACGACCGCGCGGGTGGCGGGGCCGACCGCGTCCAGCGCGGCCCGGGGGTCGAGCAGGTAGGTATCGGGCAGGCAGTCGGCGAGGACCGGCCGCGCCCCGGTGCGGGCCACCGCGCCCGCGGTGGCGATGAAGGTGTTGGCGGGCACCACGACCTCGTCGCCGGGTCCCACCCCGCTGGCGCGCAGGGCGAGTTCGACGGCGTCGGTGCCGTTGGCGACACCGGCGCAGTGCGCGACACCGCCGAAGTCCGCGTACTCGCGCTCGAACAGGCGGACCTCCTCTCCGCCGATGAACGCGGTGCCCGCCAGGACACGTTCGAACCCGGCCCGTACCTCGTCGGCGACCTCCTCGTGGGCCGCCTTGAGGTCCACGAGCGGAATCTGGTTCATGTGACTGGTCCCCCCAGTGCGTGCTTCGCGAAGTCGTCGTTGCGCGAGGCGAGTTGGTCGAGTGCGGGCGTGTCCGCCGCGCGCAGCCGCCGGGCCGGGCTCCCCACCCAGACCTCGCCCGGCGGCACATCGCCGAGCACGGCGCTCCCCATCCCGATCAGCGACCAGGCGCCGACCGTCGTGCCTTCCCTGATCAGGGCGCCGGAGCCCAGATAGGCGCCCCGCTCCACCCGTGCGCCCCCGCCGAGGCGGACGCCGGACGCGATGGTCACGAAGTCCCCGACGACGTCGTCGTGGGTGAGGACGGCCTGCGGCATCACCGCGACGTGCGCGCCCACCCGCACGGCGGCGGTCAGCGCGCAGTGCGCGAGCAGGACCGACCCGGGGCCCACCTCGGACGACCTCGACACCGAGGCCGTCGGGTGGACCACGGTGGCGTAGCGGTCCGCGGGCAGACCGAGCCTGCCGACGAGCCGGGCGCGGGACGCGTAGTCCCGCGGGTTGCCCACGCAGACGACCACGCGGGCCCGGTCCAGGTCGTGGACCAGGTCGCAGCCGCCGAGGACGGGGACGCCGTCCACCTCGGTTCCGTGCAGGGCCGCGTCGTCGTCGAGGTGGCCGAGCAGCTCGGTGCCGCCCGTGTCCCGTACGGCCTGCGCGGTCTCCCGGGCGAAGCCGCCGGCGCCGACGATCAGCAGCCCGGTCATCTTCGGGCCTGTTCGCGCAGCGCCGTCACGACGCGGTCCTGCTGGGCCTCGGTCATCGTGTGGAACAGCGGCAGGATCAGCGAGTCGCGGCTGATCCGCTCGGTGACCGGGAGCGGGGCGCGGGGGTGGCCGGCGTAGGCGGGTTCGAGGTGCGCCGCCATGATCCCGCGCCGGGCGGAGACTCCGGCATCGGCGAGCGCGGCCAGCAGGTCGTCCCGGCCGACGGGGAAGCCCTCGTCCAGGAGCACCCAGTAGGACTGGAAGTTGCTCTGCCCGTGCCCGGGGTCGCGGACCGGGGTGAGTCCTGGCACGTCCCGCAGCAACCGGTCGTAGCGGGAGGCCAGTTCGCGGCGACGGACGATCATCGCGTCGAGTTTGCCGAGCTGGACCAGGCCGACCGCGGCCTGGATGTCCGTCATCCGGTAGTTGTAGCCGACCTCGAGGTAGCTCTCCAGGACCGGCTTGCTGCTCGCATGGCGCTGGGCCGCCGAGGCGTTCATCCCGTGCTCGCGCAGCCGGCGCAGGCGCTCGGCCCACGCGGCGTCGTCGGTGGTGACCATGCCGCCCTCGCCGGTGGTGACGACCTTGCGGGGGTGGAAGGACCAGGCGGCGATCAGCGCTCCGTGCCCCACGGGCTTGCCGCCGACGGTCGAGCCGATGGCGCAGGCCGCGTCCTCCACCAGCGGCAGGTCCCAGTCGGCGCAGGCGGCCCGCAGGGCGTGCACATCGGCCGGTACGCCGCCCTGGTGGACGGCGAGGACGGCTCTGGTGCGGGGGTGCGGACGGCGTCGACGGTGGCCGTGGTCAGGTTGCCGGTGGCGGGCTCGACGTCGGCGAACACGGGCTCGGAGCCGACGTAGCGCACCGCGTTGGCGGTGGCGATGAACGACAGGGAGGGCACCACGACCTCGTCGCCCGGCCCGAGGCCGAGCGCGACCAGGGACAGGTGCAGGGCGGTGGTGCACGAGCTGACCGCGACGGCGTGCTCGGCGCCCACCCGCTCCGCGAAGGCCCGCTCGAAGGCGGCGACCCGGGGCCCTGGGCGACCCATCCGGAGAGCACCGCCTCGGAGGCGGCCCGGGCCTCCTCCTCGCCGAGCCAGGGGATCATCACCGGGACACGGTCGGCGCTCACCGGGCGGCCTCCCCCGCGGCGCGCTCCGCGCGCCACCAGTCGACCAGGTCCCTGAGCCCGGTGCGCAGGTCGATCCGCGCGGTGAAGCCGAGCCGCTCGGCGGCGCGCGTGGTGTCCGCGAGCCGCCGGACCACCCCGTTGACCGCGCGGGCGGGGCCGTGCTCGGGCTCCAGGCCCTCGGCGCCCATCGCGTCGAGCAGGCCCTGGGCGAGCTCCTTCAGCGAGGTCTCCGTGCCGCTCGCGACGTTGAAGACCTCGTCGGTCAGATCCGACTCGGCGGCGAGCACGTTGGCCCTGGCGATGTCCCTGACGTCGACGAAGTCCATGGTCTGGCTGCCGTCGCCGAGGATCAGCGGCGGCTCGCCCGACTCGATGCGCTCCATCCAGCGGATGAGCACCTCGGTGTAGAGGCCGTGGATGTCCATCCGGGGGCCGTAGACGTTGAAGTACCGCAGTGCCACGTAGTCCAGGCCGTACATGGCGTGGAAGCTGCGCAGCATGCCCTCGTTGAAGGCCTTGGCCGCGCCGTAGAACGTGTCGTTGTTGTAGGCGTGGTGGCGTTCGGTCGTCGGGAACTCCTCGGCCATGCCGTAGACGGACGCCGAGGAGGAGGCGACCACCTTGCCGACCCCGGCCTCGACCGCCGCCTCCAGGACGTTGAAGGTGCCGTCGACCATGACCTCGTTGGCGAGCCTTGGCTCCTCCGCGCACTGCGTGATGCGGATCGCGGCGAGGTGGAACACCAGGTCCGCGCCGTCGGTGGCCTTCCGCACGGCGGCGGCGTCACGGATGTCGCCCTCGACGACCTCGACGACGCCGCTGCGCAGGGCGCCGGCAAGATTGGCCATCCGTCCGCGGACGAAGTTGTCCAGCACGACGATCTCGCGGGCACCGCCCTCGGCCAGGAGGTCGACGAGATTGGACCCGATGGTCCCCGCCCCTCCGGTGACCAGGATCTTCTTGCCCCGTACGCTGCTCAACTGAACTGCCCTCTCCATCGGTGGAACTGTCAATGCCCGGCGCGCAGGCCGACGACCGCGCCCCGGAACTCCAGGCTCCGCGAGGCCGCTTCGAGAATGTCCAGCACGCGCAGGCCCGCCCGGCCGTCGGTCAGCGGTGCCCGCCCGCCGCCGATCGCGTCGGCGAACTCGTCGACCATGCTGCGCAGCGCTTCCTTCTCGCCGATCGCGGGGGCGACCATGTCCCGGAGCGGTAGGAGACGAGCATCTCCCTGCGCTCGTCCGCGCCGATCTCCTGCGGCGCGGCCAGGTCCACCCCGCGGTCGTAGACCGCGACGCGCTGCACCGGGTTGAGGTCGTCCCAGATCAGGGTGCGCTTGGAGCCGCCCACCATGGTGGTGCGCACCTTGGTCGGGGAGAGCCAGTTGACGTGCACGTGGGCGATGGCCCCCGTGTTGAGCTGGAGCGTCAGGTAGGCCACGCAGGCCTGTCCCGTGCCGATCGGGTCGGCCCCGTGGGCGGCGACGGCGACCGGCTCGACGTCGTCGGGGAGGATGAAGTCCAGGATCGACAGGTCGTGGGGGGCCAGGTCCCACAGGACGTCGATGTCCTTCTGGACGAGGCCGAGGTTGATCCGCACCGAGTCGACGAAGTGGATCTCGCCGAGTTCGCCGGAGCGGACCATGTCGCGGATGCGGCTCACGGCGGGTGTGTAGCAGTAGGTGTGGTCGCACATCAGGGTGAGGCCGCGCTCCTCCGCCTCGGCGACCAGGCGCATCCCGTCGGCGTAGGTGGCCGCGAGCGGCTTCTCCACCAGGACGTGCTTGCCGGCGCGCAGGGCGGCCAGGGCGATGTCGAGGTGGGTCCCGGCGGGGGTGGCCACGGCGACCGCGGTGACGGCGGGATCGGCCAGGACGGCCGCGTAGTCCGCGGTGGCCTGGACCGTCGAGTAGCCGCCGAGGACCCGCTGCGCCCGGTCCACGTCGAGGTCGCAGAGCCAGCGCAGCCGGAACCGCTCGCTGGCCTGGAAGTTGCGTACCAGGTTGGGGCCCCAGTAGCCGGCCCCGACGACCGCGACCCCCAGCGGATCCGTGGTCTGCGTCACTGTGTTCCTCTTCCTTCGGTCCATCAGTAGGCCCCCGCTCCGCGCACCACGGCGGACCCGGTGCGCAGCAGGATGGTCAGGTCGAGGCCCATCGACCAGTTGTCCACGTATCCGAGGTCGAGCCGGACCGCCTCGTCCCAGGGCAGGTCGGAACGGCCGCTCACCTGCCACAGTCCGGTGAGGCCGGGCTTCACGAGCAGCCGGCGCTTGACGTCCGGCGTGTACTCCTCGACCTCCTCGGGCAGCGAGGGGCGGGGGCCGACGAGCGACATGTGGCCCCGCACCACGTTGAGGAGCTGCGGGATCTCGTCGATCGAGCTGCGGCGCAGCAGCGAGCCGACCCGGGTGATCCGCGGGTCCTCCTTCACCTTGAACAGCAGGCCGTCGCTGTTCTGGTTGAGGTGCTCCAGTTCCGCCCGCAGTGCCTCGGAGTCCTGCCGCATGGTGCGGAACTTCAGCATGGTGAAGTGGTTTCCGTAGCGGCCCACCCGGCGCTGCCGGAACAGCGCGGGACCGGTGCTGTCCAGCCGGACGACCAGGGCGATCACCAGCATGGGCACCAGGAGCACCGCCAGCAGCGCCGCGGCGAGCGCCCGGTCCAGCAGGTCCTTGGGCAGCCGAGAGGCCCGGGAGAGGTTCGGTGCCTGTATCCGCATCAGCGGGACCCCGTTGGTGGGCCGTACCACCAGCCGGGAGGCGGACACGTCGGTCAGCACGGGGGCCAGCAGGAAGTCGACGTCCTGCACGGCGGCCGTCCACGACATCCGGCGCAGCACGGAGGCGTCGAACTCGGGCGCGGGGAGCGCCACGACGGTGCCGATGCCCATGGCGCGGACGACGTCGTTCATGTCGCCGATCCCGCCGAGGACGGGGAGCCCCAGCTCACGGATCGCGACGGCGTTCTCCGGGTCGCTCAGGCACACGCCGGCGACCTGCAACTCCTTGGCGCCGCCCGGCCTGCGCAGCACGGCGACCAGTTCGACGATCCCGTGCGACGGCCCGACCAGGAGTGTCGTGGTGCGGTCCCGGCCGCGCGCCCAGCGCCGGTACAGCCGGCGGCGGAGCGCGTACCGGACCGCCAGGGCGATCACGGCGGCCGGTACCGCGGCCGCGATCATGTCGTGCAGCAGCCCCAGGTCGCGTGCGAACAGCCAGTACGCGCACGCGGCCAGCGCCGGCAGGGCGACGGCCCCGCGCAGCACCCGCACGTACTCCTCGGTTCCCAGACCGAGGGCGCCCCGGTCGTAGCAGCGATGCGCCAGCATCGCCACGATCCACATCGGCGGCAGCACCAGGGCCACCGTCCAGCGGCCGTAGGCCCCGTGGATCACTAAGGCCGCGGCTACGGCCGCCAGGCCGTCCGCGACCAACAGGACCGAACGGTACTTCCGTTCCCAAGGTCTTCGGCGCGCTTCCGGACTCCTGTGATCCAGAACCACCTGCTCATGCGTGACCTCAATGGTCATGCCCCCCCACCACATGCGGGCTACCCCTGACCGAGCGATGCGGACATACGGTCGCAAGTCCGCGGCCAGGGCCGGAACGGCGCCGGTGCGTCTCCTCAACACATCGACGCCGGAAAACCAGGGCGCGGTCAGCGGTTCCCCAACCGCCTCGCGAACCCTGCATGTTGGCTGTTGCCTGTGCCGTATCCGGCTTACGAATCCGCTACTTGACTGAGCGTCAGGTGCGGATGTCCCTCCCAAACCGGCCCGGCGGACCTCAATCTAGACCACGGGACGCAGTCGCGGGAACAGTTGGACGAAACACTCGGCGCAATGACGACACCGACGGCATACTGCCCGGGTGACGAGCATCGTGATCCCGGCGCACAACGAGGCGCGCGTCCTCGGCCGGCTCCTCGATTCGCTGCTGGCGGACCCCTCCGGGGACGAGACCGACATCGTGGTCGTGTGCAACGGCTGCACGGACGACACCGCGCGGATCGCCGCCCAGCGCGGGCCGCGCGTGACGGTGGTGGAGATCCCGGTCCCCTCCAAGCACGCGGCCCTGCGGGCGGGGGACGACCACGCGCGCGGTTTTCCGCGGATCTACGTGGACGCCGACGTCGTGATCACGGGCGCCGACGTGCGGGCGCTGACCGGGCCCCTCGCCGACGAGGCCTCGGGCATCCTCGCCACCGCGCCCGAACGGCAGCTCCCGCTGGCCGCCTGCGCCTGGCCGGTGCGGGCCTACTACCGCGTGTGGCAGCGGCTCCCGGCCGTGCGCGAGGGGCTGTTCGGCCGGGGCGTCATCGCGGTCTCCAAGGCCGGGTACGCCCGGATCGCGGCGCTGCCGCCGCTGATGGCGGACGATCTGGCCGCGTCCCTGGCGTTCGCCCCCGAGGAGCGGCTCGTGGTCGGTGCGGCCCGGGTCGTGGTCCACCCGCCGCGCACCTGGCCGGATCTGGTCAGACGGCGGATCCGGGCCGCGGTGTCCACCGCCCAGGTCGAGAAGCACCGGGACCCGCGGGAGGCGTCGGCGCGCACCGGCGGGGCGGACCTGCTGGCCGTGGTCCGCGCGGAGCCGGGGCTCCTGGCGGGTGCCGTGGTCTTCGTCGCCACGGCGGTCGTCGCCCGGTGGCGGGCCCGGAAGGCCATCGAGGCGGAGGACTTCGGCACCTGGCTGCGGGACGAGAGCAGCCGGCAGAACTGATCGCACCGCACCTGGAGTCCCCGATCATGTACCTCACCGACCGCTCCACACCCGCCCGGGCGGACACCGCGCGGGGCCGCGGCCCCCGGCGCGGGGTCGCCCCGGTCGTGCTCGTGCTCGGCACGGTCAGCCTGATCACCGACGTCTCCTCGGAGATGGTCACCGCGGTCCTGCCGCTCTACCTGGTCAGCCGACTCGGCTTCAGCCCGCTGGGGTTCGGCGCCCTGGACGGCGTCTACAACGGCGTCAGCGCCCTGGTCCAGCTCACCGGCGGCCACCTCGCCGACCGCGTGCGCAACCACAAGCTGCTGGCCGGACTCGGCTACGGTCTGTCCGCGCTCTGCAAACCACTGCTGCTGCTCGCCGGCAGCATCGGCACGCTCGGCACCGTCCTCGCCCTGGAGCGCACCGGCAAGGGCCTGCGCACCGCCCCGCGCGACGCGATGATCTCCCTGGCCACGCCGGCCGCGAACCAGGGCCGGGCCTTCGGCGTGCACCGGGCGATGGACACCACCGGCGCGATGCTCGGCCCGCTCGCGGCCTTCCTCATCCTGCGCGCGGCGGCGGACGGCTACGACGCCGTGTTCGGGGTGAGCGCCTGCGTCGCCGTGCTCGGCGTGCTCGTGCTGGTTCTGTTCGTACCCGGCAGGCGGCGGGAGGCGGGCGCGGACGCACCGGACGGCCCGGACGGCAGGCCGCCGGTCCGGGTGCGCGAGGCTCTCGCGCTGCTGCGTCTGCCACGGCTGCGGGCGCTGGCCGGCTGCGCCGCGCTCCTCGGCCTGACCACCGTCAGCGACGCCTTCGTCTACCTGCTCCTGCAGCGCCGCGCGGGCATCGGCGAGCAGTGGTTCACGCTGCTGCCGCTGGGCACCGCCGCGGTGTTCCTGCTGCTCGCCGTGCCCGCCGGCGCGCTGGCCGACCGGATCGGGCGGCGCACCGTGTTCCTCGCCGGGCACGTGGGCCTGCTCGTGGCCTACGCCCTGCTGCTGTGGGCCCCGGCCACACCGGTCCTGGCCCCGCCGTGCTCGCCCTGCACGGCACGTTCTACGCGGCCACCGACGGCGTGCTCCCGGCCGCCCTCGCCGGCATCGTGCCCGAGGAGCTGCGCGCCAGTGGCCTCGCCATCGTCGGCACCAGCCAGGCGCTGGCCCGGTTCTGCTGCTCGCTGGCCTTCGGCGCGGCCTGGACGGTGTGGGGCGACGGCCCGGCACTGGCCGGCTCGGCGGTCGGCCTGCTGGTGTGCGCGGCCGTCGCGGCCGTGGTGCTGCGGCCGGCCGGCGGGACCCGACGACCCCCTCAGCCCCAAGGATCCGGATGACGACGCTCCACCGCCGCCTGCTCGTACTCGCCGTGGCGGTCCTGCTGCTCGCCGGCCTCGGCACCGGTGTGGTCCTGCACGCCGCCTCCCGCGCCGACCGCGCCGACCGGCCGGGGGCGGGCGGCCCCGCCGTCGGCGAGGGCAGGCTGACGCTCGACGGGAAGCACCGCCTGGCGTTCGTGAACGCGGCGGCCGGACCGCACCGCGCCTCGGTCGCGTCGGTGCCGTCGGCCGACCCCGGCGGCCGGCGGATCGCCTCGGACCTGAAGTGCGCGCGCTTCTACGCGGCGGCCGGCACCGGCGTCTGCCTCCGGTCCGACCCCGGCGTCCTCAAGCAGAGCAACCGCGCCCTGCTCCTGGACGCCGACCTCCGCACCCGGCGCGAGTTCCCGCTCGCGGGCACGCCCAGCCGGGCCCGGGTGTCGCCCAGCGGCCGCTTCGCCGCCTGGACCGTCTTCGTCTCCGGCGAGTCCTACTCCTCCGCCTTCTTCTCCACCCGGACCTCGATCCTGGACACCCGCACCATGCGGCTGGTCCCGAGCCTGGAGAAGTTCTCGGTCGTCAGGGACGGCAAGCCGTACCACGCCTCGGACATCAACTTCTGGGGCGTCACCTTCGCCTCCGACGACGACACCTTCTACGCCACCCTCAACACCGCCGGGAAGACCTATCTGGTGCGGGGTTCGCTCTCCCGGCGGTCGGTCACCACGCTGGCCGAGAACGTCGAGTGCCCCTCGCTCTCCCCCGACGGCACCCGGGTCGCCTTCAAGAAGCGGGTGCTGTCCGGCGCCACGCTCTGGCACGAGTACGTCCTCGATCTGCGCACCCTGCGCCGGACGCCGCTGGCGGAGCGCCACAGTGTCGACGACCAGGCCACCTGGCTCGACGACCGCACCCTCGCCTACGCCCTGCCCGCCGACGGCAGGGTGGGCGGCAGCGACCTGTGGAGCGTGCCCGCCGACGGCACGGGAACCCCCCGTCTGCTGATCGCGGGGGCCTCCTCACCGGCGCCGCTGTAGCCGGAGGCGGGCGCCGCAGGTGATCCGCCGGTGTCCCCGGGTGGCCGAGAGATGTCGTCCTCCATGGTCGGCGCACGCACACCGGCACGGAAAACTATGGTGCCCCACCACATACGCCTACGACCCACTCGTTCCTACGGTGTGGCGACACGCAAACGTCCCCCGTCACACGCAGGAAGTGGTGCCGATGTCGTCGCCCGCAAGCGCCCCACCCGCTCCTTCGAACCTTCCCCGCATCGTCGCCGCGAGCCTCATCGGCACCACCATCGAGTGGTACGACTTCTTCCTGTACGGTTCTGCCGCCGCGCTGGTGTTCAACAAGCTGTTCTTCCCGGACTCCGACCCGCTCGTCGGCACACTGCTGTCGTTCCTCACCTATGCCGTCGGGTTCGCGGCCCGCCCCTTGGGCGCCCTGGTGTTCGGGCACTACGGTGACCGGCTGGGTCGCAAGAAGCTGCTGGTGCTGAGCCTGCTGATGATGGGCGGGGCGACCTTCGCCATCGGTCTGCTGCCCACCCACGCGACCGTGGGATCCGCCGCTCCGGTGCTGCTGACCACGCTGCGTCTGGTGCAGGGGTTCGCGCTCGGCGGTGAGTGGGGCGGTGCCGTCCTGCTGGTCTCCGAGCACGGGGACGCGCGGCGGCGCGGGTTCTGGGCCGCGTGGCCGCAGACGGGTGCGCCGGCCGGGCAGCTGCTCGCGACCGGAGTGCTGTCGCTGCTCACCGCCGTGCTCTCGGACGACGCCTTCGGCACCTGGGGATGGCGGATACCGTTCCTGCTCTCCGGTGTGCTGGTGATGGTCGGTCTGTGGATCCGCCTCTCCGTGGACGAGTCCCCCGTCTTCAAGGAGGCGCTGCGACGGGCCGAGACCCGGCGGACCGAGGAGCCGGAGAAGCTGCCGCTCGTCTCGGTGCTGCGCCACCACTGGAAGGACGTGCTCGTCGCCATGGGTGCCCGCATGGCGGAGAACATCAGCTACTACGTCATCACCGCGTTCATCCTCGTCTACGCCACCACGTCCGCCGGCGTCTCGAAGCAGACCGCGCTGAACGCCGTGCTGATCGCCTCGGCCGTGCACTTCGCCGTGATCCCCGCCTGGGGCGCGCTCTCGGACCGGGTCGGGCGGCGGCCCGTGTACCTGCTGGGCGCGGCCGGCGTCGGGCTGTGGATGTTCCCCTTCTTCGCGCTCGTCGACACCGGTTCCTTCGGGTACCTGCTGCTGGCCGTGACCGTCGGGCTGGTGCTGCACGGGGCCATGTACGCGCCCCAGGCGGCCTTCTTCGCCGAGATGTTCGCGACCCGGATGCGGTACTCGGGTGCCTCCATCGGCGCCCAGTTCGCCTCCGTGGCCGCCGGTGCGCCCGCCCCGCTGATCGCCACGGCGCTGCTGGCCGACTACGGCAACTCCACCCCGATCGCGCTGTACGTGATCGCGGCGGCCGTGCTCACCCTGATCGCCGTGGGCGTGGCCAAGGAGACCCGGCACCGGGACCTCGCCGACGTGGAGGCGGGGGACGGTGAGCCCGCCGACGCGAACCCGGCGGCCAGGGCGGGCACCGTCTGACCGGCCGCACCGCTCGCGCACCGCACTGACCGGCTCCCTTCGCGGGGCCGGTCAGTGCCGTTCCGGGGCCGCCAGCCGGTGCAGCCGCAGGGCGAGCTGGATCTCCAGGGCGCGGGCCGGCGTCTGCCAGTCCTCGCCCAGCAGCCTGCCCACACGCTCCAGCCGCTGGGCGACCGTGTTCACGTGCACGTGGAGGGCGTCCTTGGTGCGGGCGGGGCTCATTCCGCAGGCGAAGTAGGCGTCCAGGGTGTGCAGCAGTTCCGTGCCGCGGCGCTCGTCGTAGTCGACGACGGGGCCGACGGTGCGGCCGACGAAGCCGCCCACGTCCCGGTCGCCGGCGAGGAGCAGGCCGAGGAAGCCGAAGTCCTCGGCCGCCGCGCCGTCCCCGCCGCGGCCCAGCAGGCGCAGCGCGTCCAGGCAGCGGCGGCCCTCGGCGTAGGCGCCGGCCACCGTGTCGTGGTGAACGGTGAGGTCGGTGACCGGCGCGGAGGCGCCGACGGTGACGGGCTGGTGGACGGCCGTGCCGAGGTGGCGGGCGGTCCGGCGGGCCAGCTCCGTGGCGCTGTCGCCGGCGGCCAGCGGGAGCACCAGGACCGTGCCGCCGTCCCGGGCGGCGGCCAGGCCGTGCCGGGTGGCGGCGAGATGGGAGGCGGCGGACCACAGGCGCCGCCGGGCGGCCGCCTCGTCGTCGGCGTCGGCGGCCGGCCCCTCGAGCCGGGCGGCGAGGACGACATGGGTGGCGTCCAGGTCGGCGTGCAGCCGGGCGGCGCGTTCGCGCAGCAGGCGCGGGTCGCGCTCGCGCGCGTCCAGGAGGTCGTCCAGCAGTTCGCCCCGCACCCGGTGTTCGGCCTCGGCGGCGGAGCGGCGGGCGAGCAGGAGCAGCGAGGTGACCATCGCCGCCCGTTCCAGGGTGCGCTGGTCGACCGGGTCGAGGTCCGGGTGGCCGCGCAGCACGAGCGCGCCGAGGAGTTCGCCGCCCGCGACCACCGCGGCGACCCAGTCACCCTGGTGCCGTACCGCGTGCCCCTCGGTCCGGGAGGCCTTCAGGGCCCCGGCCGGCGCCGTGCCGGCCTCGGTGAACTCGACCGTCCCGTCGAGGACCTGGGAGACGGCCGCTGCCACGTCGTGGACCCCGCCGCCGCGCAGCACCAGTTCGGCGAGCCGGTCGTGCACCTCGGAGGCGCGCTCGATGACCGCGCTGCGGTCCCGGATGATCTCGTTGGCCCGCTCCAGACCGGCCAGCGCCGAGCGGGTCTCGGTGAGCAGGTTGGCGGTGTCGATGGCGGCCGCGGCGAGCGCGGCGAAGGAGCCGAGCAGGGCGATCTGCCCGCGTTCGAAGACGCGGGCGCGCCGGTCGGCGGCGAAGAGGACGCCGATGACGTTCGGGCCGAGCATCAGGGGCACGCCGAGGATGGCGATCAGGCCCTCGTCCTCGACGCCGGCGTCGATGGCGCGGGTGTGCTGGAAGCGGGCGTCCTTGAAGTAGTCGTCGGTGACGTAGGGCCGCGCGGTCTGGGCGACCAGCCCGCCGAGCCCCTCGCCCATGCCGAGCCGCAGTTGCTGGAAGCGGGCGGCCACGGAGCCCTCGGTCACCCGCATGTAGGTGTCGCCGCGTGCCGGGTCGTTGAGGCTGAGGTAGGCGACGTCCGTGCCCAGCAGGGACCGGGCGCGCTGCACGATGGCCTGCAGGACGGCGTCCAGGTCCCGGAGTCCGGCCAGGTCGTGGGCGGTCTCGAACAGCGCCGACAGTTCGGCCTCGCGGCGGCGGCGCCCCTCCAGTTCGGAGCGGACCCGCAGGGCGAGCAGCTTGGCCCGCTCCAGCGCGGCGACCCGGTCGGCCGGCTCTCCCTCAGCGCGGGCGAGCAGCACCGGCTGCTCGTAGGCCTCCACCGGGGCGTCGCGGGCCAGCAGCTCGAGGTAGGGGGCGCCCGCGCCGTCGTCGGGTACCCCCGGGGCGCCCTCGGAGGCGGGGGTTCCGGCCGGCTGGACGTGATCGCGAGACATGGTCACAGGATTCCGCATCGGCGGCCCGGCCTGCCGGGCCTGTGGAGAACTCCGGGGCCCGGCGGCGCAGGACCGTTCAGTGGGCCGTCCACCCGCCGTCGAGGACGAGGGAGGTGCCGGTGACGAAGGAGGCCTGGGGGCCGCACAGGTACGCCACGGCGTCGGCCACCTCCTCGGGTTCGATGAGCCGCTGGACGGCGCTGTCCTTCAGCAGGATCTCGGACAGGACGCGTTCCTCGGGGATGCCGTGGGCCTGCGCCTGGTCGGCGATCTGCTTCTCGACCAGGGGCGTCCGCACGTAGGCGGGATTCACGCAGTTGGAGGTCACCCCGTGCGGGGCGCCTTCCAGCGCGGCCGTCTTGGACAGTCCCTCGAGGCCGTGCTTGGCGGCCACGTAGGCGGACTTGAAGGCCGAGGCGCGCAGTCCGTGCACCGAGGACACGTTGACGATCCGCCCCACCCCTGCGCGTACATGTGCGGCAGGGCGCCCCGGATGAGCCGGAACGGGGCCTCCAGCATCACGGTCAGCACGGTGTGGAAGACCTCGGGCGGGAACTCCTCCAGCGGACGCACCAGTTGCAGTCCGGCGTTGTTGACCAGGACGTCGGTGCCGGCGGCGACGCGCTCGGCGGCGTCGAGGTCGGTGAGGTCCAGGGCGTGGGGTACGACCGAGCCCGGGAGGTCACCGGCCCGCTGGGCGAGTTCCGCCAGCTCGGCGAGGCCCGCCGCGTCCCGGTCGACGGCTCTCACCTCGGCGCCGGCGGCCGCGAGCCGCAGCGCGCAGGCGCGCCCGATGCCGCTGGCGGCGCCGGTGACGAGGGCGGTGCGGCCGCCGAGGTCGAGGGAGGGGTGCGGGGCGGTGGGCTGGGCGGCCGGTGGCGGGCTGGACGTGGTCATGAGCCGACGATAGGCGGGGCCCACCCCTCACCACATGTGGTGACCACCCACACTTCAGCTATTAGTCATAGGGTCGAACCATGTGGGTGCCTCGGACATGGCCTGCTTGATCCGATGGCGCCCGAACTCGTTGAGGTCCGGCAGCGCGTCCACCGTGAACCAGCCGACCTCCAGTGACTCGTCGTCGTTGACGCGGGCCTCGCCGCCGACGGCACGGCAGCGGAAGGTGATGTCCATGTACTGGCAGACGTCCCCGTTGGTGTAGGTGACCGGCTCCAGGGCCTGGACGAGGACGACCCGCTCGGGGACGCACGTCACCGCCGTCTCCTCGAACACCTCCCGCACCGCGCAGGCCGCGGGCTGCTCGCCCGGGTCCGGGATGCCCCCGATCACCGACCACCTGCGGGTGTCGGACCGCCGGCCCAGCAGCACTCTGCCGTCGTCGTCGAAGACGATCGCGGTGACCCCGGGGAGCCACAGCAGCTGCTGACCGGCGCTGGCCCGGAGGGTGCGGATGAAGTCAGGAGTAGCCATGGACCGACCCTAACGGGCCGGTCCGCGGCTCCCGCGCATGTCAGGGGGCGTACGGCCGTCGTACGGCTACGCGTCACCGGCGCGCCGGGCGCGCACACCGGAGCCGATCGCCCAGCCGAGGCCGCCGGCGGCGATCAGCACCAGCGCCATCTCCGGCAGGATGCCGAGCCGGGTCGCGGGCGTCTCGGAGGTGCGCAGCGGCACCTTCTGCACGAGGTAGGCGGGCACGAACATGCCGGTCTTCTGGGTGATCCTGCCGTCCGGCATGATGATCGCGCTGACCCCGCTGGTGACCGGCACGGTCACGGTCCGGCTGTGCTCGACGGCACGGACGCGGGACATGGCGAGCTGCTGGTAGGTCATCTCGCTGCGGTCGAAGGTGGCGTTGTTGCTGGGCACCGAGATCATCTCGGCGCCGTGCGTCACGGTGTCCCGGACCGCCCAGTCGAAGGCGGCCTCGTAGCAGGTGGCGAGGCCGACCCGGGCACCGCCGAAGTCGAATACGCCCGGCTCGCCGCCCCGGCTGAAGTCCTGGCGGACCATGCCGGTCCAGTCCTTGTTGATCGCGCCGACCAGGCCGCGCAGCGGAAGGTACTCGCCGAACGGCTGCACCTGCCGCTTGTCGTAGGTCTGGGTCGGTCCCTTGACCGGGTCCCACAGGATCTGCTCGTTGAGCAGCCTGCCGTCCTTCTCCACGACCCCGCCGACCGAGATCGGCACCCCGACGGCCCTGGCCGCCTCGTCGATGACGGCGGCCGCGTCCGGGTTGGTGAAGGGGTCGATGTCGGAGGAGTTCTCCGGCCACAGCACGTAGTCGGGCTTCGCGGCCTTGCCCGCCTTGATGTCGGCGGCGAGCTCGAGCGTCTCCTTCACGTGGTGGTCGAGCACGGCCCGGCGCTGGGCGCTGAACTCCAGACCGGAGCGGGGGACGTTGCCCTGGATGACCGCGACGGTCGCGCTGCCGTCCTGCGCCTTGTCGCTCACCAGGGGCCGGGCGGCGACCGCTCCGGCGACCGGGACGGCGAGGCTCAGCAGGGCGGCGGCCGCCGCCCCGCGCCGCAGGGTCCGGGTGCGGCGCCGCTCGGCGATCAGACGCCCGGCCTCGAACAGGCCGAACCCGCACAGCACGACGGCGAAGCCGAGCACCGGGGTGCCGCCCACCGCGGCGAGCGGCAGGAAGACGCCGTCCGCCTGGCCGAAGGCGATCTTGCCCCAGGGGAAGCCGCGGAAGGGCACGCGCGCGCGTACCGCCTCTCCGGCGATCCACAGGGCGGCCGCCCACACGGGCCAGGCCGGCAGCTTCGACACCGCGGCCACGCCGACGCCGACCAGCGCCACGAAGAGCGCCTCGATGGCGACGAGCGCGAGCCAGGGGCCGGGACCGACCTCCACCCCCGTCCACACCAGCAACGGCAGCAGGAAGCCGAGGCCGAAGAGGTAGCCGAGGCCGAGGGCCGCCTTCCAGCCGCGGCCGCGCAGCACCCAGGCGAAGCCGGCGAAGGCGGGCAGGGCCAGCCACCACAGGGTGCGCGGCGGGAAGCTGACGTAGAGCAGCACTCCGCACAGGGCGGAGGCGGCGGCCGGGACCAGCCGCAGGAGCCGGCCGCCGCGCGCCGCTTGCGCGGCGGGCGGCCTGAGCTGGTCGGACTGGTCCACGGAAGTTGCGGTGACGGTCACCCGGGGAGTCTACGGCGGCCCCCTCGATGCCGACAGCGCCGTCCAGGACGTCCCGGCCGCCTCCGGCGCCCCGTCACCGGTCACGTCCTGCCGCGCGACTCGTCCACAAAGCGGCCCTCAGCCGTTACCGTGTGCCCAGCCTCAGCGGTGCGGCCGGGTCCCGGTGCGCGCCGCCGGGGACCGCCACAGGTCGGGGGACCTGGGTACGAGGGGCTACGGGGTGGGGTCGAGGGGAACGGAAGCCGCGGCCGGCGACTACGGCGCCGACTGCCGGGAGACCGGACGAAACGTTTCTGACGGGGTGGGCATGATCCTCCTCGGGTCGTGCGCCGCCTGGTCGCTGATCACGGCGGCGGCCCACGAGGGGCGGCCCGAGGGCGTGCTGCTCGCGGTGCTCGCCGTGGCCGCGGGCTATGCCGCTGGGCGCATCTCCGGGTCGCTGCTGCCGGTGGCCGCGCCGGCGGCCGGTGCGGTCGTGGGAGGGGCGCTGCCGCTGGTGCTGCCCGGCCTCTCCCCCGGCGCCCGGTACACCGTCCCCCTCGGGCACGCCGGTGCCACCGCGGCCGTACTGGCGCTGGCCACCGGTGCGGCCTGCTGCGCCGCCTGGTCGGCGCGCCGGCCGGCGGCCCGGATCGGTCTTCGGCTGCTGGCCGCGGGCATCGCGCTGACCGGTGCCGCGACGGGCTCGGCCGCCGGCTGCGCGGCCGGCGCGGCCGTCCTGCTGTGCTCGCTCGCGGCGGGCGCGATGCCCTGCCGGGGCGCCGGGATCGCCGGGCTGGCCCTCGCGGCGGCCGCGCCCGCGGCGGCGGTCTGGGCGGCCGGGGCGGACGCGCTGCCCGCCGGTCTCACCGGGGCCCTGCGGAGCCGGTTCACCGAGAGCCGGCTCGGGCTGTGGCGGGAGGCCGCGCGGCTGGCGGGCCACGACACCCTGCTCGGCGTCGGCCCCGGCCGGTTCGGCGAGTTCGCGGCGGCCGGTCCACCGGGAGCACCGGCCGGCGGCGGACCGCACTCGGCCCCGCTCCAGCAGGCGGCCGAGCAGGGCCTGATCGGAGTCCTGCTGCTGGTCGCCGTGCACGGCTGGATCCTGCACGCCCTGTGGCGCTCGCCGCGCTCCACCCCGGTGGCCCTCACGGCGGGCGCGGCGCTGACCGCGGTCGCGGTGCTCGCCGCGGTCGGCAACGCGCTCAGCTTCACCACGGTGACGGCGGGCGCCGGTCTGCTGGCGGGGTGGGCGACGGCACGGCCGTGGACCGGGGACGGCACGGAGCCGTAGCGGATCGGCACGGGCGGAGCCGGCCGGGTGTCAGCTGGTGGTGCCCGGCGTGATGGCCCGCAGCCGGGCCCTGATGACGCGGACCGCGGACTCGGCGTTGTCCACGGTGATCGTGAAGGTGTGGCCGTCCCACAGCCGGAGCACGATGCCCTCGCCGCGCCGGACGACGACCGCGGTGCCCTTCTCGGGGCGCCAGCGGTAGCCCCAGCCGCCCCAGTGGCAGGGGGTGACGAGGGCGGCGAAGTCGGCTCCGGCGACCTCGGAGAGCGGGATGCGGCGGCGCGGCACGCCGATGTGACCGCAGCGCACTTCCAGGCAGTCCTTCTCAAGCTTCAGGTCGACGTGCACGAAGGCCAGCGTGCCGAAGAGGACCAGCAGGCCGGCCGCGATGCAGCCGACGACGGACATCGCCAGCGCGGCGACGCCGGAGGTCCAGGCGGACTCCACGGCCAGCTCGATGCCGAGCGCCATGCAGGCGGCGCCCACCAGCGCCAGCAGCCACTGGACCCGGCTGGTGGCGCGTCCGGTCCAGACGTCGGGGTGCGAGGCGTCCTCGGCGTGGCGGTGCTCGCTCATGGATACGAGGTTACTCAGGTTTCGGTGCGCGGCTACCGGCTCGCGGAGGGTGACTCCGCCGGGCGGCCCGGACACCGGCCGGGTGCGTCCCGGGTGAGGGGTCGGTGCCGGTCGGCGAGCGGCCCGGCCGACGGCAGCAGCCGTCCCTCGGGGTAGAGCAGCGCGGCCGCGGGCAGCGCGCCCTCGCGGCCGCTGAGCAGCACCGTCAGCGTGCCGTCGGCCGGGGCCTCGGGGGTGGGCTGTTCGCCGAGGCGGCGCAGGGCCTGGGCGGCCACCGCCCCGGCGGAGCCGTGCAGGGCGAGGGGGTGGGGCTTCCGTTCCGTACGGCGGCGCGGATCCGGTCCGCCACCAGTTCGTAGTGGGTGCAGCCGAGGACGACGGTCGTGACGTCGTCCGGGGTCAGCGCGGCCGCGGCGGCGACGGCGGTGTCGATGGCCGCCTCGTCCGCGTGTTCCACGGCCTCGGCCAGCCCCCAGCAGGGCACCTCGGTGACCCGGACGCCGTCGGCGAACTCCTCGATGAGACCTCGCTGGTAGGGGCTGCCGGTGGTGGCGGGCGTGGCCCAGATGGCGACCGGGCCGCCGCCGGCGACGGCCGGCTTGATCGCCGGGACCGTGCCGATCACCGGGATGCCGGGCTCCAGACGGGCGCGCAGGGCGGGCAGCGCGTGCACGGTGGCGGTGTTGCAGCCGATGATCAGGGCGTCCGGGCGGTGGGCCGCGGCGGCGTCGGCGACGGCCAGGGCTCGTGAGGTGAGGTCCTCGGTGGTGCGCGGCCCCCAGGGCATGCCGTCGGGGTCGAGGGAGAGGACGAGGTCCGCGTCGGGCCGCAGGCGCCGTACCGCGGCGGTGGCCGCCAGCAGGCCGATTCCGGAGTCCATGAGCGCGATCTTCACCCGGCCACGATAGACGATGGGCTCCGATCGGCCGGTCGGGTGGGGCAGACTGCGCCCGTGAGCGCCCTCGTGTGGATCGCCGTCGCCTCCCTCGTCGCCTGGTGCTGGCTGCTGCTGTGCCAGGGCTTCTTCTGGCGCACGGACGTCCGGCTGCCGCCGCGCGGCGGTCCCGGTGACTGGCCGTCGGTGTGCGTCGTGGTGCCGGCCCGGGACGAGGCCGCGGTGCTGCCGGCGAGTCTGCCGTCGCTGCTCGCCCAGGACTATCCGGGGCGCGCCGGGATCGTCCTGGTGGACGACGGGAGCACGGACGGCACCGGGGAGGTGGCCCGGGAACTGTCCCGCCGGCACGGAGGGCTGCCGCTCACGGTGGCCTCCCCCGGCGAGCCGCCGGCGGGCTGGACGGGCAAGCTCTGGGCGGTGCGGCACGGGATCGACATGGCACGCGCGCGTGACCCCGAGTACCTGCTCCTGACGGACGCCGACATCGCGCACGCGCCGGACAGCCTGCGGGAGCTGGTGGCGGCGGCCCGCACGGGCGGTTTCGACGTGGTGTCGCAGATGGCGCGGCTGCGCGTGGCGAGCCTGTGGGAGCGGCTCGTGGTGCCCGCGTTCGTCTACTTCTTCGCGCAGCTCTACCCGTTCCGCCGGATCGGCCGGCGGGGGTCGCGTACGGCGGCCGCCGCGGGCGGCTGCGTGCTGCTGCGCGCGGACATGGCCGGGCGGGCGGGGATCCCGGACGCCATCCGGCACGCGGTGATCGACGACGTGGCCCTCGCGCGCGCGGTGAAGCGTGCCGGTGGTCATGTGTGGCTGGGGCTGGCCGACCGGGTGGACAGCGTGCGGCCCTACCCCCGGCTGCGCGATCTGTGGCGGATGGTCTCGCGCAGTGCCTACGCCCAGTTGCGGCACAGCCCGCCGCTGCTGCTCGGCACGGTCGCCGGGCTCGCCCTGGTGTACCTGGTGCCGCCCGCGGCCGTGGTGGCGGGGGCGGCCGCGGGCAGTGCGGCCACGGCGGCGGCGGGCGCGCTGGCGTGGGCGGTGATGGCGGGGACGTACCTGCCGATGCTGCGCTACTACCGGCAACCGCCGTGGCTCGCGCCGCTGCTGCCCTTCACCGCTCTCCTCTATCTCCTGATGACGGTGGACTCGGCCGTGCAGCACTACCGGGGGCGGGGTGCGGCCTGGAAGGGCCGCACCTACGCGCGTCCGGAGGTGCGGCCCGACGAGGGCTGACCCGGTTCACTTGCGGCCGGGTGTCCAGTTCATGCCCCAGCCGTAGGCGCGGTCTATGGTCCGCTGCGGGCTCATTCCCCGGTCGGGCACCAGGTACCGGGCCTCGCGCTGGACGACGAGGTCGCCGCCCGTGTGGGTGATCAGGGCGAGCGCGCAGACCGTGGACGGGACGGTGCACTCGTCCAGGGAGAAGTCGATCGGGGCGCCGTGCTGCGGCTGGAGGGTGACCGTGGCGTGCAGGTCGGCGAAGGACGCGGCGCCCTCGTAGATGGTGACGAAGACCAGGATGCGCCGGAAGTCCTGTTTGTGGTCGAGGTTGACGGTGAGGTTCTCGCCGTCGGCGACCGCGCCGGTGCGGTCGTCGCCGTCCAGGTGGATGTACGGCGGACGGTTCAGCGATCCGAAGGCGTTGCCGAGGGCCTGCACGACGCCCTTGCGTCCGTCGGCGAGTTCGTACAGGGCGCACAGGTCGAGGTCGACGTCGCCCTGGCCGCCGCCCCAGCGGCCCCGCCGGCCGGGGAACTGCTTGCGCACCTGCCAGTTCAGGTTGACCCGCATGGCTCCCGATGTACCGCCCTGCTTGGCCAGCGAGACGGACGGGGCGGCCTTGGTGAGGGTGACTTTGGAGAGGCGGACCGGCGCGGTCGCGGCGGCCGGGGGCGGCGGCAGCGGGACCGGCGCGGTGACCGGCGGCGGCATCGTCACCGGCGGCGCGACGGGCGGGGGCGGCGGTGCGGCGAGCCGGGCGGGCGGCGTCACGGGCGGGACGGGGGTGCGGACGGCGCGGCGTGCCGCTGCGGTTCGTCGACGGTGATACCGAAGTCCGTTGCCAGTCCCTCGAGTCCGCTGCTGTAGCCCTGGCCGACGGCGCGGAACTTCCAGCCGCCCTGGCGCCGGTAGAACTCGCCGAGCACGAAGGCGGTCTCGGAGGTCGCTCCGGGGCTGTCGAAGCGGGCGACCACCGCGCCGCCGCCGTCCTCGGTCACCTCGACGTAGAGGCCGGGCACCTGCCCGAACGTCCCGCCGTCGGACGAGGCCGCGAGGACGATCCGGCCGATCCCGCTCTCCACGCGCGCGAGGTCGACGAGGAGGGTGTCGGTGACCCGCTCACCGGTGGTCCGCTTGCCCTCGTGCCGGACCGCGCCCGAGGGGTGCGCGGGCTGGTTGTAGAAGACGAAGTCCCCGTCGGAGCGGACCTTTCCGGCCGCGAGCAGCAGCGCGGAGGCGTCCGCGTCGGGCACCGAGGGCCCCGGTCGCCAGCCCAGTTCGACGCGCAGGGCCGTGGTCGGCACCGGCGCGTTCGACCCTTTCGTCATTGTCATGTCCGCCCCCATCGCGTGTCGGCGTGCGCCCCGGACGTTCCCGGGCGCCCCGGATGATCGCTACCCGCCCAACCTATTCCCGGGGACGGCGGACGCACATGAGCCGCACAGGACGACCGGCGAAGATCGCCGGTCAACCGCCGGTAACCCGTCAGGAACTCGGCTTTTACACGATCCAAACCCTGAACGGCGTCCATTTTTGCCGAGTTCGCTCGGATTGGGGATCCCACGTCACTGCCGACACGGAAAACAACCCTCTTATCGGTCTCCCCAACCAGCACATCGTGGGCTTAACTTATGTGCCATGACCTCCCCCCGCTCCACTTATGGCGGCGGCTACTACTCCGCCTCCTTCCCGGACACCCCGATCTACGACTCCCTCGTGGCCGAGCGGGGTACCCCGCAGATCGCCCCGATCCGGGTCCCCGCCGCGTACGACACGGGCAGCAGCCTGCCCGCGCTGCCGTCGGCGCTGCCCGCCCTCCCGGCCGGTCCGTCGCACCAGGCCCCCGCCTACGGCTACCCGCAGGCGCACCACCCCGCCCCGCTGCAGCAGGCGCCCACGGCGTACATCCCGCAGCAGGCGAGCGCGCCACGCGGTTACCCGGGTCCGCAGGCGCCGCAGCAGCAGCGCCCGATGGCCGGCGGCACCGGGTACGAGGCCATGCGCCCCGCCGCCCCGCGGCCGGCCGCGGCTCCGTACCAGGACCCGTACAACAACCAGCAGTACCGGGGCTACTGACCCGCACCCCGGGCCGCCGCTGCCACCTGGCACGATGGCCTCATGGGGAACGCGCGACTGCGGTCGATCCACGTCCATCCGGTCAAGGCGTTCCGGGGCGTCTCGCCCCGGAAGGCCGTGGTGGAGCCCTGGGGGCTGGCCGGGGACCGACGCTGGACACTGATCGACGACGGGGGAAAGGTCGTCACACAGCGCGAACAGCCGCGTCTCGCACTCGCCGCCGCCGAGCCCTTGCCCGGCGGCGGCGTTCGCCTGTCCGCACCCGGACGTGATCCGCTGGAGGTCGCGGTCCCGGAACCGGCCGCCACGGTGCCGGTGAGCGTCTTCGGCACGGAGGTGGCCGCGGTCCCGGCGTCCGACTCCGCCCATATGTGGTGTTCCGGCCATCTGGGCGCCGGTGTCCGGCTGGTCCACATGGACGATCCGGCGTCCCGCCGCCCGCTGGACCCCGAGTACGCGCGACCGGGCGAGACCGTGAGCTTCGCCGACGGCTATCCCCTGCTCGTGACCTCCGTCGCCTCCCTCGACGCCCTGAACGAACTGGTGGCGCGGGGCGATCACGCCGACGAGGGCCCGCTTCCGATGAACCGCTTCCGGCCGAGCGTGGTCGTCGAGGGCACCGAGCCGTGGGCGGAGGACGACTGGTCCGGCCTCTCGATCGGCGGGGTGGACTTCCGGGTCGCCAAGCCCTGTGCGCGCTGCGTGGTGACCACGACCGACCAGGACACCGCCCGGCGCGGCCGCGAGCCCCTGCGCACCCTCGCCCGGCACCGCAAGGTCGGCGGCCGGCTGCTGTTCGGCCAGAACCTGGTGCCGCTCGCGCCCGGCACCATCCGGGTGGGCGACCCGGTACGGGTGCTGTCGTGACTACCGGGAACCCCGGCGCGGGGACCGGTCGTTGGGACACCATGAGGATTGCGTGAACGGTCCGGGCCGGGGGTGAGGCCACTCGCCCCCGACCCGGACGCGGGGGCGGGCGGCTCCTCGGGGGACCGCCGAGGAGCGGAAGGGGGTGGGGGACGTGCGGGCCATCGGAGGACTGTGGCGCTGGCGGAGGAATCCGCTGCGCCGTGCGACCGATCTGACCGAGGCCTGGGTGGCCCTGGCGGCACTGGTGCTGATCGCCGTGGCCGCTCCGGTGACCGGCGTCCTGGTCGGGACGACGGCTCAGGACTCCCTGCAGCGCTCCGCGCGGGAGCAGCAGCACGAACGCCACCTCGTCACCGCGACCGTGGTGCGAAGACTCGGCGGCGCCCCGGTGGAGACCGACCCCGACACCAGCGCCGTGGGGGACGCCCACAGCAGGGTCCTCGCGGACTGGCCGGCACCCGGTGGCGGCCACCGGCGCGGACCGGCACTGGCGAAGCTCGGATCGCCGCACCCCGGCGACCGCTTCGCGCTCTGGACGGACCGGCACGGCCGTGTCACGACACGCCCGCTGGACTCCCCACGGCGACCACGCACGCCGTACTGGCGGGCCTGGGCGCCGCGTTGCTCACGGCGGGCCTGGTCGAATGCGGGCGGCGGCTGATCGTGTGGCGCATGGTCCGCCGCCGGTACGCGCGTTGGGACCGGGCCTGGGACCGGGCGGGTCCGGACTGGGGCAAGGCGGGCACCGGGAGCTGACGGCCTTCCCGCTCTGGTCATCCCACCACCCGCGCGCACGCTACGGTGGAGCGGCCGACTCGCATTCGGCACCAAACCCGCGTACTACGAGGTGGGGGCACGGCAACGCCATGGCACAGGGCACGGTCCAGGTGACGCACAGCGGTACTTCGCGGTGGCGTCGCCGCACGGGTGAGTATGCTTCGCTCGCCGCAGCCCTGGAGGCCGCCGCCGACGGCGACGTCCTCACCATCGCCCCCGGCACCTACCGGGAGAACCTGGTCGTGCGGCGGCCGGTGACCCTGCGGGGCCCCGAGGGCGCGCCGGGCTCGGTGCGGATCGCGCCGCCGGACGGTGTCCCGCTGACCGTCCGGGCCTCCGCGGTGGTGCAGGACCTGCACGTGGAGGGCCAGGACGGCGCCGCGCCCGCCCTGCTGGTGGAGGAGGGCACGCCCGAGCTGAGGGACGTGCGCATCGTCACCCGGTCCGCCGCGGGCATCGAGGTGCGGGGCGGGGCGCGTCCGACCGTGCGCCGCTGCACCGTCGACAACCCGGCCGGCATCGGCATCGCCGTACTCGACGGCGCGGGCGGGGTGTTCGAGGAGTGCGAGGTCGTCTCGGCGGGGCAGGCGGGGGTCTCCGTGCACGGCGGCGCCCATCCGCGGCTGGAGCGCTGCCGCGTGCATCACGCCGCCGGCAACGGACTGACCGCGACCGGGGAGAACTCGGCGCTGGAGGCGGTCGGTTGCGAGGTGTACGAGGTCCGGGGCTCCGGGGTGCAGGTCACCGGGCGGGCCACGGCGCATCTCACCGACTGCGATCTGCACCGCACCACGGCCGACGGTGTCACGCTGGACACGGACGCGGTGCTCACGCTCGCCGACTGCAGGATCCACGACGTCCCGGAGAACGCGATCGACCTGCGTTCCCGCTCGGTGCTCACGCTGACCAGGACGACGGTCCGGCAGTTCGGCCGCAACGGCCTCTCGGTGTGGGACCCGGGCACCCGGGTCGACGCCAACCAGTGCGAGATCTTCGACAGCACGGGTGACTACCCGGCGGTGTGGGTCAGCGACGGCGCCACCGCGGTGCTCGACGCCTGCCGGGTGCACGACGTGCCGGACGCGCTGTTCGTGCTGGACCGCGGCTCGCGCGCGGACGTCGTGGACAGCGATCTGTACCAGGTCCGCAACACGGCGGTGTCGGTGAGCGACGGCGCGACGGCGCAGCTCGACGACTGCCGGATCCGGGACGCGGCCACCGGCGCCTGGTTCCGCGACCACGGCAGCGGCGGCAACCTCGCCAACTGCACGGTGGACGGCACCCAGACCGGGGTGATCGTCACCAAGGGCGCCGACCCCACCGTAGAGCGGTGCACCGTCGACTCCCCCGCCGAGGCCGGCTTCTACGTCTCCGCGGGCGGCCGGGGCACCTTCGTGAACTGCCGGGTCAGCGGCAGCGGGGGCTACGGATTCCATGTGATCGACGGATGCCGTACGACGCTGCGCAAGTGCCGTACGGAGCGGTGCGCGCGCGGTGGTTACGAGTTCGCGGACGCCGGGCCGGACGCCGGCTCCGGGACGGGCCCGGTGGTGGAGGACTGCACCAGCGACGAGAGCGGCGGCCTGAGGCCGCCGGGCGCGCGCGAGACGGCCGAGCAGTCGGCGGCGCCCTCCTCCGCGGGCCTGCTCGGAGCGATCCCCGGCCAGCGCGCCCTGGACGCGGAACCGGCCGTCGCCGCGGTCGGGCCGGAGCAGCCGGCCCGGTCCTCGAAGGACGTGCTCGGTGAACTGGACGCGCTGGTGGGCCTGGACAGCGTCAAGCGGGAGGTCCGGGCGCTGACCGACATGATCGAGGTGGGCCGGCGCCGGCAGCAGGCGGGCCTGAAGGCGGCCTCGGTCAAGCGGCACCTGGTCTTCACCGGCTCCCCCGGCACGGGCAAGACCACGGTGGCCCGGCTGTACGGCGAGATCCTCGCCTCTCTCGGGGTGCTGGAGAAGGGGCATCTGGTCGAGGTGTCCCGGGTCGACCTGGTCGGTGAGCACATCGGCTCGACGGCGATCCGCACCCAGGAGGCCTTCCAGCGGGCGCACGGCGGTGTGCTGTTCATCGACGAGGCGTACGCGCTCTCCCCGGAGGACGCCGGGCGCGACTTCGGCAAGGAGGCCATCGACACGCTGGTGAAGCTGATGGAGGACCACCGGGACGCGGTGGTGGTGATCGTCGCCGGCTACACGGCCGAGATGGAGCGCTTCCTCTCCGTCAACCCCGGTGTCGCCTCGCGCTTCTCACGGACCATCACCTTCGGGGACTACGGCCCGGACGAGCTGCTCCGGATCGTGGAGCAGCAGGCCGACGAGCACGAGTACCGGCTGACCCCGGGAGCGTCGGAGGCGCTGCTGAAGTACTTCACGGCGATCCCGAAGGGCGCCGCGTTCGGCAACGGCCGTACCGCGCGTCAGACCTTCGAGGCGATGGTGGAACGGCACGCGAGCCGCGTCGCCCAGCTCGCGGAGCCCAGCACCGACGACCTGACCCTGCTGTACGGCGAGGACCTGCCCGAGCTGCCCTGACCCGAGCTGCTCTCACCGGGGCCCTCCGGCCGCCGGCGTCACGGCTCCGGGCTCTGCGGACGCTGGGTGGGCAGCTCCGGGCGCAGGCGGGACAGGAGACGGGCCCGTTCGCGGGCGAAGGCCGGATCGGCCTGGTAGTCGGAGTGGCCGAGGACCGGGGCCGGGAGCGGGTGCTCGGGGGTGCGGCCGTAGGCGAGGGGGTCGCGCAGGGGCTCGTGGTCGACCTCGGGACCGCAGTCGCCGGGCAGCCGGACGGGTCCGCCGATGGGGTCGGTGGGGCGGTGGAGGTTGCGCCAGCAGGCGACGTCCCGGTGCAGTGCGGCCAGCGCGGGCGGACCGAAGTGGGCCGGGAACCAGCGGCCGTAGAGACGCTCCAGCGGGGAGCCGTAGGTGAGCAGGGCGACGCGTTTGCGGGTCGACGGGCTCAGCTGCCAGGCGGCGGACGCGGCCAGCACGCTGCCCTGGGAGTGGCCGGACAGGACCAGCCGGCCGCCGGTGCGCGCGGTCCAGGTCGCCATCCGCCAGGTCAGGTCCGGCACCGCGCGCTCGGCGTAGCAGGGCGGGGCGAAGGGGTGGGCGGCGCGCGGCCAGAAGGTGCCGACGTCCCAGAGGATGCCGATGGTGCGCCGGGCGGAGGCGTCCCGGTAAGCGCGCCGGCCCCAGGTGACGAACAGCAGGAACCCTATGCCGACCAGCCAGGAGCCCAGCGCCTGCGAGGTCTCGGCGGCCGCCCGGACGACGTCGTACGTCCGCCGGGCCGCGCCCTCGGGCGGCTCGCCGGTGGCCAGGGCGCCCGCGAGCGCGGCCGCGCCCAGCACCAGGGTGGCGGCGCAGAGCACACCGATGACCAGCGGCGCCCGGTCGGTGAGCGTGGCCATGGCCCGCGCGTGGGCGATACGGCGGGTGCGGGCGGGGTCCTCGGGCTCGCCGGGATGCTCGTGCCGTACCCGGTCGCGCTCAATCCGGGCGAGCCGGGCGGTGCGCCGGGCCAGGTGGGCGGCGAGGAACAGCAGCACCACGAGCAGCGGCGGGATGGCGGAGGCCTGCCAGGTCAGCAGTACCGGCGGGCCGTCGAGGAGGGACCGGGTGCCGTCCAGCCAGTCGGCGACGCGCTGCGCGACACCGCCGGACATCACGCCGCCCAGCGCGCAGGCGAGCAGCGCCACCGCCGGCCCGCCGAGGCCGTGGCCCGCGGCGCGCGGCTCCGGCCGCCGGCGGTACAGGCCGCGGGCGACGACGGCGAGGACGACGACGAGCAGTCCCTGGGTCAGCATGAGGGCGCCGAAGGCGGCGTCACCGGGCAGCCGGCCGGCGGACCGCCAGCCGGGCCGGGACCAGCCGGCGTGGACCAGGGTGAGCAGCAGCAGGACGAGGGCGCCGAGCGGCAGGCGGCGCACGAGGTGGCGGTCGAGCCGGTGGTCGGGGCACCGCTCGCTGCGGCCGCGGCGGCAGACGACGGCCACCACGGCGGCCGCGCAGCCGAGCAGGGCGGCCGCGAGGAGCCAGCCGAGCGCGTTCAGCACGGCCGGCCCGCCGGGGCGGTGGTCGAAGCGGGCCGTGGGCGTGGCGACGGCGGCGGCGACCGTGAGCAGGCCTGCCGCGGTGTGGGCGGCGCGCAGCCGGGCCACCAGGCGGCGCCCGTACCAGAAGCCGGGCCGGGCCAGGGCGCTCGTGTCGGTCTCCGGCTCGGGGTCCCGGGCCATCGGCTGGTGGGACTCGTAGGTGTTCCAGGTGCGGTGCGAGAGGTACCAGAGCAGGGCGGTCAGCGCGGCCGGGATCAGCGCGGCGAGCGCGAGGCGGCGGCCCGGCCGGGTCCACCAGGCGTCGCCGGCCACGGCCGGGGAGAGGAAGCCCAGCCAGGTGTGGCGGCGGGCGCAGTCGGCGACACCCGCGCACTGCCAGGCGACCAGGTCGAGGGCGACCTCACAGGCCGCGGCCGTGAACAGCACGGTCAGGGTGAGGGCGGCCAGCCGCACGAGGAGGCCGTAGAGCCGGACGGTGCGCATGCGGCCGTGGGCGGCGGGGCGCATCCAGTGGGCGAGGTTGACCACCATGAACGGCAGCAGCAGGAGCCACAGGGCGCGGGTTCCGTCGCCGGAGGTGAGGTTGCACCAGACGTACGCCTCCTGGACCGGTTCGCCACGGGGTCCGTCCGCGGCCGCGCATTCCCCGGCGTCGGCGGCGCGCCGGAAGATCGCTGCCGTGTCGTCGCCGGTGACCCGCACGGTGCGCGGGTCACCGAGCATCTTCTCGGGTGTGGTGCCGCCGACGCCGTGCACCAGCAGTTCCAGCTCGGCGCCCGCCGGTGCGGGCCGTAAGGCGGAGCCGTCCGTCGCCGGCCCGGGACTGCGTTCCTGGGCACGTTCCACTGTCAGCACTTCCCCCGTGACGCGGCTGCCGGACACCTGTCCACGCGGGCTTCAGGTTCTCCGTTTCCGGGCCCTGGTACACCTCTCGTCACGCAATCTCCCCGATCCGTGTGACGGCGGTCCCGGTACCCCGGCCGTGTCCCGGGCCGCGATGGCATGTGCGCGTCGGGAAAGGCGGTGGCGCGACCGCGGCCGTCCCGTGAAAGGATGGAACGCCCGTGCACCCCGGACCACTGGACCTCCAGGTCGGAGCCGGTGCGGCGGGCGGGTCGGACGACGGATCGCGGCGAAGGGACCGGAGCGTACGTGAGTGAGAATCAGAACCTCCTCGCGGAGCAGCGCCGCGCCCTCATCCTGGACGAGGTACGGCGCCGGGGCGGTGTCCGGGTCAACGAACTGACCCGCAAGCTCGGCGTGTCCGACATGACCGTGCGGCGCGACCTGGACGCGCTGGCCCGCCAGGGCATGCTGGAGAAGGTGCACGGCGGCGCGGTCCCGGTGGTCGAGGCGAGCACGCACGAGCCCGGTTTCGAGGCGAAGTCGGCGCTGGAGCTGACCGCGAAGGAGGACATCGCGCGGTCCGCCGCCCGGCTGGTCACTCCGGGCACGGCGATCGCCCTGTCCGGCGGTACGACGACCTACGCGCTCGCGCAGCACCTGCTGGAGGTGCCCGACCTGACCGTGGTGACCAACTCGGTGCGGGTCGCCGACGTCTTCCACGCGGCGCAGCGCACCTCGGGGCAGCGGCAGGGCGCGGCGACGGTGGTGCTGACCGGCGGGGTGCGCACCCCGTCCGACTCGCTGGTGGGCCCGGTGGCCGACCAGGCGATCGCCGCGCTCCACTTCGATCTGCTCTTCCTCGGCGTGCACGGGATATCGGTGGAGGCCGGGCTGTCCACGCCGAACCTCGCGGAGGCCGAGACGAACCGCCGGCTCGTGCAGTCGGCGCGCCGGGTCGTGGTGGTGGCCGACCACACCAAGTGGGGCACGGTGGGCCTGAGTTCGTTCGCCGGACTGGCGCAGGTGGACACGCTGGTCACCGACGCGGGTCTGCCCGCCGAGGCGCGCACGGAGATCGCCGAGCACCTGCGCCGGCTGGTAGTGGCGGGCGAGACCGAGGACGACGAGGACATCTGACGGGGCGTCGGCCGGCCCTCAGTCCGGCCACACGCCCGTGTCCAGCAGCGACTCGATCGCGGCCGTGTACGGGGCGATGTCCAGGCCCTGCTCCTCGAGCCAGGAGTCGGAGTAGTACTTGTCCAGGTAACGGTCCCCCGGGTCGCACAGCAGAGTGACGACGCTGCCGGTGCGCCCCTCGGCCACCATCTCGGAGACGATCTTCAGCGCGCTCCACAGTCCGGTGCCCGTCGAGCCGCCCGCCTTGCGGCCGATGGCCCGCTCCAGGGCGCGTACGGCGGCCACGCTGGCGGCGTCCGGGACCTTCATCATCCGGTCGATCGCGCCGGGCACGAAACTCGGCTCCATGCGCGGGCGGCCGATGCCCTCGATCCGGGAGCCGCAGTCACAGGTGACGTCCGGATCGCCGGTGGTCCAGCCCTCGAAGAAACAGGAGTTGTCCGGGTCGGCGACACAGATGCGGGTGTCGTACTGCATGTAGTGCACATAGCGCGCGAGGGTCGCCGAGGTACCGCCGGTGCCCGCCGTGGCGACGATCCAGGCGGGCTCCGGGAAACGCTCCAACTCCAGCTGGCGGAAGATCGATTCGGCGATGTTGTTGTTGCCGCGCCAGTCGGTGGCCCGCTCGGCGTAGGTGAACTGGTCCATGTAGTGGCCACCGGTCTCCACCGCGAGGCGGGCGGACTCCTCGTACATCTTCCGGGAGTCGTCCACGAAGTGGCACTGTCCGCCGTGGAACTCGATCAGACGGCACTTCTCGGCGCTCGTCGTGCGTGGCATGACGGCGATGAAGGGCACGCCGACCAGCTTGGCGAAGTACGCCTCGGAGACGGCCGTGGAGCCGCTGGACGCCTCGATCACCGGGCGGTCCGGCCGGATCCAGCCATTGCACAGGCCGTACAGGAACAGGGAGCGGGCGAGCCGGTGCTTGAGGCTGCCCGTGGGGTGCGTCGACTCGTCCTTCAGGTACAGGTCGATGCCCCACCGCTCGGGCAGCGGGAAGCGCAGCAGATGCGTGTCCGCCGAGCGGTTGGCGTCGGCCTGCACCTTGCGGACGGCGTCTTTCAGCCAGGCTCGGTAGGCGGCGTCGCTGCGGTCGACGTCCAGGGTGGTGCCGGTGGTGCCGGTCTGTGGGGTGGTGCTCACGGCGGGGCTCCTTACGCTGGGCGCCGACGGCGCCTCCTGCGGCCGGCACCTCGCATCATAGGCACCTTCCACACCTCGCCTCACCTGCATAAACGCATCTTTGGGCCACTCAAAGGAACGCTGGGGCACAGCAGAGCGAGGCACCCCGGGGCGCATTGGCGGGAGTGCTCCGGGCGCCCTTCGCGCGCGCCCCCTGCGTACTGGTGCTCCCGACCTCGCCGGGGCAGACTGCACCGAACGGGACGATCGTCCCGGACAGCGGCGCACACGGGAGCACGACACCGCGCCGGGCCGGACCGGCACGACCGGGCGGGCCGGATCCGGACCCACGCGGTCCGGCACCGCGGCGAAGGACGCGCACAAGGGGGCGGCAGGACATGGCGGAGCCGGAGTTCACGGCCAAGGGCGTGCGGATCGGCAAACGGCTGCGTTCGCTCACCCGGGCCGGGCAGGTCCGGATCAGCGACGGCCGGGTGGAGTTGCTCACCAGCTACGGCAGCGAGATCGACAGCGCGCCGGTGCAGGCGGTGCGCGCCTCCAGGCCGTGGTTCGCCCCGGAGGCCCGGGCGCACGCGGACCTCAACGGCAAGCGGTACTCGCTGACGCTGGGTGAGCACGACCCCGCGCCGGGCGAGCCGGGGCCGCCGGCGGCCCGGCGGTTCATCGAAGCGGTGCGCCGCGCGGCCGGTCGTGGCGGCTGACCGGCAACCGACGGTGGCGAGTTGCGGGAGCGCACCCGCTGCGTCACGCTGGTCTCACGTCACTCTGGGTTTACCGGCGATAACGCTGCGAACCAGCCCGCCGGCCCTCACAGCAGGCGGACGTTTGGACGCAAGCACCCTGCTGGATCCGTTTGTTCTCCGTGTTTCCTCCGGTTCCTCCGGACCTCACATCGGGGAGTCGCAGCCGTGATCAGTCACTCAAGCAGGCACTGCACGGTGGAGCTCCAAGCCCTGCCGTCGCGGATCGGCCAGGTCCGCAGAATCGTATCTGCGCAACTGCGCTACTGGCACATGGACCCGTTGATAGACCGGGCCGCGCTCGGTGTGACCGAGCTGCTCAGCAACGTCCACCGGCACGCCCGGCCGGACAAGTCGTGCACCGTCGAGCTGGAACTGCTGGTCGACCGGCTCACGGTCTCGGTGCGCGACCACGATCCGCGCCTCCCCGTGGTCGCCGACGCCGCCGAGGCACTGGACCTGGTCCCGCTCGCCACCTGCGGCCGAGGGCTGGCGATGGTGGCCGCGATGAGCGAGAGCTGGGGAGCCCGCCCCGAGGGCGACGACGGCAAGGTCGTGTGGTTCACCCTGCCCGCGCCGTCCGCTGCGGTCCGCCGGCCGGCCCGCTCGCCCCGGCCCGCGGCCGAGCGGCGCCCCGCGCCCCGGCTCACCGAGGTACGGCCGGCCCCGGCGGCGGCCACGCCGGTCGCCCTGGCTCCCGCACCCGTCACCGCGGCGCCCACGCCGGTTCCCGCGGCTCCCGCCCCCGCCCCCGCCGCCGTGGCGCATGCCTCGGCCGTGGCATCCGTTCCCGCCCGGTCGGCCGTTCCCGGCTGACCGGGCGGTGACGCCACCACGACGCCACCACGACGTACGGACGGGGCGGGGGCGCGAGGGGTCGCGGAGCGCGTTCCCGGTGTCGCGCCCCTCGCACCGTCGCCGTCGCCGCCGTCCACGTCCTCGCCGCGCCGGCCACGCGGGCCGCCTTCCGCGCGCCCGCCGTCACGCTCCTCAGGCAGCACCGTCCTTGTGGCCGAAGTGCTCCTCCAGGACGGACATCCGGCGCCAGTACTCGTCCTCGTCGATCTCACCGGCCGCGAAGCGGCGGCCGAGTACCGCGAGCGGCGCGTCGCCCGCCGGGCGGCCACCGGTCACCGGCCGCCACGGGCCCCTCCCCGCAGGCCGGTGCGGCGCAGGAAGGTGACGGCACCGATCACGGCGGCCGCCCAGATCAGGGGGAAGAAGAGGATCCACGGGCCGGGCCCGCCGTCCCAGTTCGCCAGGGTCTGCATCTCGTTCGTCTCCGTCGTCGTCTCGGTTCGTCGGGTGATGGCACGAGACTCCCTCCGCAGGGGGTCCGGGTCGTCGTGCGGCCGGCGGCAATGCGTGTACCCCCGCGGGAGTACGCCGAGGGAGACGCCGTACGCCGCCCCGGGCACGGCCGCGGCGCGATCGTGCGGGTCCCCGGCCGGAGGGGAGTTCCTGTGGGGGCCGACGCCAGGACGACGAAGAGCGCGGCACCGCCGGTCCGCGATCCAGGGAGACGAGACGCTCACGGCACGGGAGACGCGCGTCCGCATCGAGCCTCGCGGGAACGCAGCGCTCCCGGCGCACGATCCGGCCCGGATCCGCTCGGTCCGATTGCACGTACCGCGCGCCGTGCGGCGAGGCCCAGGTCTGCCCCTGTCGCGGCGGGGAACCGGCCCTCCGACGCAGACGCAGACGCCGGACGCAGACACCGAACACGCGCGGGCGTGCGGGTTCCGCCTCCCGGAGCGGCCGGGCCGCCGGGCCGGGCCCGCGGCTCAGGCCGAGGCGTCCGCGTAGTGACGGAGGACCGGTTCCAGGTAGTCGACGCGCGGGCCCTCCAGCCCGTCCAGGCCGGCCGGCGGGCGGATCAGTTCGATCCGGTCGAACTCGGGCTCGCGGCCCTCGCCGGTCTCCGTGGTCACCAGCCGCGCGTACCGCTCGCGCAGTTCCCGGCCGGGGCACGGCGGGGCGAGGAACATGACGCCGACGCCGCCGCCCGCGCCCCGGGTGGTCAGCCACAGGCTGAGGGCCTCGGCCGGCATGCCGGAGCCGGTCTCCTCGGACAGCTCGCGGGCCGCGTGCCGGCGCAGCCCGTCGACGTCCAGTTCGGCTCCCTCGTCCGGTGGTTCGACCGTCCCGCCGGGAAGCTGCCAGCGGCCCGGCGCCGACGTCGAGGCGGCCATCCGCCCCACCACCAGACGCCCGTCGTCGGACGGCTGCACCACGGAGACGAACAGGGAGGAGCACTTGGGCGCGTCCGGTACCCCGCGCAGGGCGCGGTACCGGTACGTGGCCCGGGCCCACCGGAGCACAAGACCGTCCCGCCCGTCCCGCTCCAGGCCCGTCAGCGCGGCCACCGGACCATCGAAGAGCGCCGGATTGGCCCGGACCGCCTCCTCCCACCGGCGGTCCATGGCCGACCGGTGCGCGAGGGACAGTTCGGGCACGGCGGTCTCGACGAGCCGGATGCGCGGGACGTCCAGCAGTTCCACCCGGCCCGCCCGCGTCACAGTGCCGCCAGCGGATCGTCCAGCACCGGCTGCCAGGCCAGCTCGGCCGCGCCGACCAGGCTGTTGTGGTCCAGGGTGCAGGCCAGGACCGGCACGCCGCCGCTCTGGCCCCACAGACTGCGGTCGGCGACCACCGCACGCAGGCGTCCGGGGTCGGCGTCGAGCAGGGTGCGGTGCAGTCCGCCGAGGATGATGCGGTCGGGGTTGAGGATGTTGACCAGACCGGCCAGGCCCAGTCCGAGGCGGTCGATCAGGGTCTCGGCGGCGGTGCGCACGGCGGGGTCGGTGTACTGCTCCCGCAGCATGTCGTTGGCCTGCTGGAGCAGGGAGACCTCGGGGCCCGGGTCGCGGCCCGCCTCGACGAGCAGCGCCAGCGGGTCCGTCTCCACGTCGAGGCAGCCGCGGCTGCCGCAGTGACAGGGGCGGCCCTCCGGGTTGACGGTGAGGTGCCCGACCTCCAGGGCGAGCCCCGAACTCCCGGTATGCAGGCGGCCGTCGAGGACGAGTGCGCCGCCCACGCCCCGGTGCCCGGTGGCCACGCACAGCAGGTCCCGGGCGCCCCGGCCGGCGCCGTGCCGGTGCTCGGCGAGCGCGGCGAGGTTGACGTCGTTGGCCGCGAAGGCGGGGCCGGTGATGCCGGCGTCCCGCACGCACTCGGCGAAGATCCGGCGGACCGGTGCGCCCACCGGCCAGGCCAGGTGGAGCGGGTTGAGGGCGAGGCCGTCGGGTTCGGCGACGGCGGAGGGCACGGCGAGCCCGGCGCCCACGCAGCGGCGGCCGGTCGTGCGCAGGAGTCCGGCGCCCGCCTCGACGACCGAGCCGAGCACCTTCGCGGGGTCCGCGTCGACGGTCTCGCAGCCGGGCGCGGTCGCCACGATCCGCCCGCCGAGGCCCACCAGCGCGGCCCGGAAGCCGTCGGCGTGGACCTGCGCGGCGAGCACCACCGGGCCGTCCTCGGCGACCTCCAGGCGGTGCGAGGGGCGGCCCTGGGAACCGGCCGCCGCGCCGGGCCGGGCGTTCACCCGGATCAGCCCGAGCGCCTCCAGCTCGGCCGCCACCGCTCCGGCGGTCGCCCGGGTCACCCCGAGTTCGGCGGTGAGCACGGCCCGGGTCGGCGCCCGCCCGGTGTGCACGAGCTCCAGCGCGGGTCCGAGCGCACCGCGCCCCCGGTCCAGCCGCGCCCTGGGGGTGGTCCCTTCCCCCGCCTTACGGGGGTCCGCCTTGCCGGTCATGAGGGGAGTCTCCCATGATCCGCAGCCGTGACGGCCTGCCCCGGGGCTACCGACCGCCGACCCGCAGGGTGATGTTCAGCCGCCCGGTCAGGCCCAGTTCCGGCGGCGCCGTCCCCGGACGCACGCGCGGCACCCCGTGGAAGGCGAGGCGGGACGGCCCGCCGAACACGAACAGGTCGCCGCCGCGCAGCTCGACGTCCGTGTACGGCCGGGTGCGGGTCTCGGTGTTGCCGAACCGGAAGACGCAGGTGTCGCCCAGACTCAGCGACACCACCGGCGCGTCCGACCGCTCGTCGGCGTCGCGGTGCATGCCCATGCGGGCGTCGCCGTCGTAGAAGTTGATCAGGGCGATGTCGTACGGCTCGGCCGGGAGCGCCCGCGGGCCGAGCGCGTCGGTCACGGCCTCCCGGGCCAGCTCGTCCAGCCAGGGCGGGAACGGCTTCACGGGCGCCCCGTCGCCGTCGACGGCGGTGGGGGCGTAGCCGTACGGGTACCAGTGCCGGCCGAGGCAGACCTGCCGGGCGCTCATCGTGCCGCCGCCGGGTGTGCGGACGGTGCGCAGGCCGGCCGGGGGCCGGGCCCACTCGCGGCAGGAGATGAGCAGCGCGCGCTGGCGCTCGGCGGGCAGCCAGCCGGGGACGTGCACGGCGCCCGGCGCGACCCGCGTCGGCTCCCTGGCGAACAGCTCCGCATCCATGCCATCCATGCCTTCCATCCTGCACGAACGGTCGTGAGCTGCGGCTCGGCTAGCCTGGAGCGCGATGAACGACCGTATGACGACGCCATGGGGCGAGCTCCAGCTGTCCCGCTTCCCCGATGATCCCCGCGACCCGCTGCGCGCCTGGGACGCCTCCGACGCGTACCTGCTGCGGCACCTGGCCGAGGAGGGGGTGCCGCTGACGGGCACGGTCGTGGTGGTCGGCGACCGCTGGGGCGCGCTGGTCACGGCGCTCGCCCGGCACCGGCCGACGCAGATCACCGACTCCTTCCTCAGCCAGGAGGCGACGCGGGCGAACCTGGCCCGGGCGGGCGTCGAACCCGGTGCCGTGCGGCTGCTGACCACCCAGGATCAGCCGCCGGAGCGGGTGGACGTGCTGCTCGTGCGGGTGCCGAAGAGCCTGGCCCTGCTGGAGGACCAGCTGCTGCGGCTCGCACCCGCCGTGCACGCGGGCACGGTGGTGGTCGGCACGGGATGGTGAAGGAGATCCACACCTCCACGCTGAACCTGTTCGAGCGGATCCTCGGGCCGACCCGGACCTCGCTGGCCCGGCAGAAGGCCCGGCTGATCCTCTGCTCCCCGGACCCGGCCCTGGAGCGGCCCGCCAACCCGTGGCCGTACGGCTACGACCTCCCCGAGGATGTCGGGGCGGTCTCCGGGCGCCCGGTCGTCAACCACGCGGGGGTCTTCTGCGCCGACCGGCTCGACATCGGCACCCGCTTCTTCCTGCGGCACCTGCCGGCCGGACCGGGCGCCGGGCGGGTGGCGGACCTCGGCTGCGGCAACGGTGTGGTCGGTACGGCGATGGCGCTGGCCGAACCGGCGGCCGAAGTGCTGTTCGTGGACGAGTCGTTCCAGGCCGTGGCGTCCGCCGAGGCGACGTACAAGGCCAACGGGGTTCCCGGGCACGCGGAGTTCCGGGTCGGGGACGGCCTGGCCGGGGTGGCGCCCGGCAGCGTGGACCTCGTGCTGAACAACCCTCCGTTCCACTCCCACCAGGTGACCACCGACGCGACGGCCTGGCGGATGTTCACCGGGGCGAAGCGGGCGCTGCGCCCCGGCGGCGAGCTGTGGGTGATCGGCAACCGGCATCTGGGCTACCACGTCAAGCTGAAGCGGCTGTTCGGCAACAGCGAGCTGGTGGCGAGCGACCCGAAGTTCGTGGTGCTGAAGGCCGTCAAGCGGGGCTGACCACCTGATCCGCGGGGGCGCGGTCCGGCCGCCGGCCAGGACGTCGATGATCCGGGCCACCTCCCGGGCCATCGCGTCCCTGCCCACGTGCAGGTACTTGCGGGAGTCGACCGCGTCCGGATGGGCGGCCAGGAAGCCCCTGATCGCGCCGGTCATCGCCGCGTTGAGGGCGGTGCCGACGTTGACCTTGGCGATGCCGCCGGCGACCGCGGCCACCAGACCGTGGTCCGGCACGCCCGAGGAGCCGTGCAGGACCAGGGGTACGGACAGCGCGGCGGACAGCCGGCCGAGCAGGGCGTGGTCCAGCGCCGCGGTGCGGGTGGTCATCGCGTGGGCGCTGCCGATGGCCACGGCGAGCGCGTCGACCCCGGTGCCGGCGACGAAGTCGTCCGCCTGGGCGGGGTCGGTGCGCGCCCCCGGCGCATGGGCGTCCAGCGGGGCCCGGCCGTCCTTGCCGCCGATCTGCCCCAGCTCGGCCTCGATCCACAGGTGCCGGGCGTGCGCCCAGTCGGCGGCCGCCCGGGTCGCGGCGAGGTTGTCGGCGTAGGGCAGGTGGGCGGCGTCGTACATCACCGAGCCGAACCCGGCGCCGGGCGCCTGGCGCAGCAGGTCGTCGCTCTGGACGTGGTCGAGGTGGAGCGCGACGGGCACGTCGGCGCGTTCGGCGGCGGCGACGGCGGCGCGGGCCAGCGGCAGGAGCCGTCCGTGGCGGAACTTCACCGCGTTCTCGCTGACCTGGAGGATCACGGGGGCGCCGGTGGATTCGGCGCCGGCGATGACGGCTTCGACGTGTTCCAGGGTGATGATGTTGAACGCGGCGACGGCGGAACGGTTTTCGGCGGCGTGGGTCACCAGCTCGCCGGTGGTCGCGAGGGGCACGGCTCGTCTCCCTTCCGGAGCGCGGGTCAGGAGGCGAGGATCACCGAGCGGGTGAGGTGGCGCGGGAGGTCGGGGTCGAGGCCCCGGCGGGCGGCGACGGCGACCGCGAGGCGCTGGACGCGGACCAGTTCGGCGAGCGGGTCGAGGGTGCCGGCGATCCACGAACCGCCCGTGTCGCGCACCTGTTCGGCGAGGCCGGCGGGTGCCTCGCCGAGCATCCAGGTGGCGGTGCCCTCGGTGGTGACGCTGATCGGCCCGTGCCGGTACTCCATCGCCGGGTAGGCCTCGGTCCAGGACAGCGAGGCCTCCCGCATCTTCAGGCCGGCCTCGTTCGCGAGACCCACGGTCCAGCCGCGTCCGAGGAAGGTGAACTGCGTGCGGTCGACCAGCTTTTCGGGCAGGGGACTCGCCAGGGCCGTGCGGGCGTCGGCGACCACGGCCGCGGTGTGCAGTCCGAGGTGGGCGCGCAGCAGGGTGAGCGCGGTGGTGGCGAACCGGGTCTGGACGACGGAGCGTTCGTCGGCGAAGTCCAGCACGACGAGGTCGTCGGCGGCCGACATCACCGGGGTGGCGGGGTCGGCGGTGATCGCCGTCGTCCTGGTGCCGCCCCGCAACCGCCCGAGCAGTTCCAGCACTTCGGTGGTGGTGCCGGAGCGGGTGAGGGCGACGACCCGGTCGTAGGAGCGTCCCGGCGGGAACTCGGAGGCGGCGAAGGCGTCCGTCTCCCCGTGCCCGGCGCTCTCGCGCAGGACGGCCACCGCCTGCGCCATGAAGTACGAGGTGCCGCATCCGACGATCGCTACCCGCTCGCCCGGTGCCGGCAGCGCGGCGCCCTGCCGCCCCGCCTCCTCGGCCGCGCGTGTCCAGCACTCGGGCTGACTGTTCAGCTCGTCCTCGACATGGCTCATGCCACACCCTCCTTGCTGATTGTTCTTGCAAGATATCGCGGTCTTTCGAGCACGATCAAGCATCCGGGCCGTGGGCGAGGTGCGCTAGGGTCGCCGGGGAGACGGAGAACGGAGGCCGCGGATGTCCCGGGACGCCCGCTGGAAGGCGCTGCTGGAACTGCTCGTGGAGCGCGGCCGGCTGGAGGTCGAGGAGGCGGCGGCCGAGCTGGAGGTGTCGGCGGCCACGATCCGCCGGGACCTCGACCAGCTCGCCGAGCAGCAGATGCTGGTGCGTACCCGGGGCGGGGCGGTGGTGCACGGGGTGTCGTACGAGCTGCCGTTGCGCTACAAGACGGCCCGCCGCGCCTCCGAGAAGCAGCGGATCGCCAAGGCGGTGGCGGAGCTCGTGGCGCCGGGCGAGGCGGTGGGGCTGACCGGCGGCACCACCACCACCGAGGTGGCCCGCGCGCTCGCCGTGCGCGGCGATCTGGGCTCCGGCTCACCCGCCCTGACCGTCGTCACCAACGCGCTGAACATCGCCAACGAGCTGGCGGTGCGACCCCAGTTCAAGATCGTGGTGACCGGCGGGGTCGCGCGACCGCAGTCGTACGAGCTCATCGGCCCCTCGCGGACGGGGTGCTGAGCCAGATCACGCTCGACGTGGCGGTGCTCGGCGTGGTCGCGTTCGACGTCACGCACGGCGCGGCGGCGCACGACGAGGCGGAGGCCGCGATCAACCGGCTGCTGTGCGAACGCGCCGAGCGGGTGGTCGTGGCCGCCGACTCCAGCAAGCTGGGCCGGCGCGCCTTCGCCCGGATCTGCGCGGCGGAGCAGGTGGACACCCTCGTCACGGACACGGCGGCACCCCAGGACACCGTGCACCGCTTCGAGGAGGCGGGCATCCGGGTTCTGGCGGTGTGACGCTCCGCGCGAGGGCGCGCCGGACACCCGCCGGACCTGAGTGCCCGTCGAGGTCCGGCGCGGGCGGCGGGCTCAGTACCCGCTGAGGTCGGCCTTCACGAATCCGGCGCCACGCTGGTCGTTGCAGCCGGACACCGGCCGGCCCTCCGGGTCCGGCCAGGACTGCCGGGCCTGCAGCGCCACGCTCACCAGGGTCAGCAGCAGATCGACGTCGCTGGCGGCGTCGAGCCGGAGGGTGACCCACGGGGAGCCCGGCACGATGCGGACCGCGCCCGAGGCCTTGAGGTCCTTGGCGAACCGCTGGACGGCCCGGTCGGTCAGCCGCAGGTCGACGTCCCGGTCGGAGTGGAAGTGGACGATCTCACCCTCGGCCGAGTCGACCGCCTCCCCCGTGCCACAGCTCGGGACGGCTCGTCTCAGGTCCGGCCAGGTCGCCAATTGCGCGAGCGCGCGCGAGGCCAACGTCATGACGCCATCATGACTTGCTCACCCCTCGGCAACCAGCCGGTGCGCAAGCATTAACCGACCTGTATCCGCTTCGGTTTCGGCCCTTCCGTCCTCGCCCGCGCCGACGGCCGCCTCGTGGCGCGGCCCCTGTCACAGCCGTTGCCGGCACCACAGGGTGGCCGGGGCGGCCGAGGACCCGGCCTGCCGGTGAGGCACCGCCGGGCAACTGTGATCCCCGGAGGCCGCGTTGACGCCGCGACGACGCCCGGAACGCCGCTTCGCGTGACGAGACGGGTACCTGCGGGAAGCGGGAGCCGCCGGAGATCTCCGCGAGCACCACCGGCGCCGACCACGCCCCGGCAGTGACGCGTATGCGGTCCCGACGGCCGGCCGGCTCCGTCCCGATGGCCGGGGCGGCTCCGTCCCCACGGCCGGGGCGGCCGCTGCCGATCCGCACGCCCGGAGCTCCGCGCCCGACGCCACGCCGGCGGCCCGTCACTTCAGTGCCGCGAGCTCCGCGTTGGCGCGCTCTGTGACCAGGGCGAGGACGCGGCCGGCGGCGGCGAGGTCCTCGGCGGGGATCCCGCCCCAGATGCGGGCGGAGACGGGGCGGTCTCCGCCCCGACGGCGGCGAGCAGCCCGCGCCCCGCGTCCGTGGGGTGAAGGTGCGCGCCGTCCGCGACGAGCAGCCCCTGGCCCGTAGTCCGTCGAGGTTCGAGCGGATGCCGGCCGCATCGGCCTTGAGGGAGTCCTGGACCTCGCGGACCAGTTCGTCCGGCGTGCGCGGGGCGTCGGCGGTGACGGCGGCGCGCAGGGCCAGCTGCTGCTGGAACGTGAGACCGTGCCGGGCGAGGACGTGCTCCAGGACGCCTCGGGCGGCGTAGTGGGCCAGGCCCAGGGCGCGGGCGTCGGCGGAGGGTGCGGTGGTGGTCATGGTCGTGTCCCCTGAGTGTTCTCGTCGATCGGTGCGGACGGAGCGAGAGGTGCGTCGAGCAGGGTGGTCAACTCGTCGGTGAACGCGCGCGTCCGGGCCGCGTCCAGGCCGCCCAGCGGCTCCAGCAACTGCTGAAGCAGGTCCTGGACCACCGCGATGGCCTGACGTGTCACGGCCTGCCCCGGCTCGGTGAGGGCGAGTTGCACGGCGCGCGGATCGCGGGGGTCGCGGGTGCGCTCGATCAGGCCGGCCGACTCCAGGGCGCGCGCCAGCTTCGAGACGTACAGCGCCTCCAGGCCGGTGTGGTCGGCCAGCCTGCGCTGGCTGGGCCGCTCACCCGCGCGCTGCATGCCGTGCAGCGACGCGACGAGTGAGTACTGGGCGTGGGTGAGGCCCAGCGGAGCCACCGCGCGATCGACCGCGACGCGCCACTTGTTGGCGAGCCGCCACACCAGGAAACCAGGCGTCGGGCCCGGCGAACCGTCAGTCATGACTAATAGAGTACATGGCTACTATGTACATGGCTACCATTACCGCCCGCACAGGCCACAACCGTCACCGGGGCGACCGTTGGCCCTTGCATCGACTCGACGGACGCCCGTAGCCTGCATTTGTGCCGCAAATAAACAAAACCCGAACGCACAGCGTCGTGCCGGGTCACGGGCTCACGCGCCTCCGCGCCGCGATCACGGCCTTCTTCGCCCTGGACGGTTTCGTCTTCGCCGGCTGGGTCGTCCGCATCCCCGACATCAAGGAACAGACGCACGCCTCCGCCGGCGCCCTCGGACTCGCCCTGCTCGGAGTCTCCGCGGGGGCCGTCCTCACCATGACCCTGACCGGCCGGTTCTGCCGGCGCTTCGGCAGCCGTCCGGTGACCGTGGTGTGCATGACCGTCCTCGCCCTGAGCGTCGCGCTGCCGCCCCTCACCCACTCCCCGCTGACGCTGGGCGCCGTCCTGCTGCTCTTCGGAGCGGCCTACGGCGGGGTCAACGTGGCGTTCAACAGCGCCGCCGTCGACCTGGTGGCCGCGCTGCGCAGACCGATCATGCCCAGCTTCCACGCGGCCTTCAGCCTCGGCGGGATGATCGGCGCGGGCCTCGGCGGACTGGTGGCCGGCGCCCTCTCCCCCACCCGGCACCTGCTGGGCATCACCCTCGTCGGACTGCTGGTCACCGCCGTCGCCGGGCCCGCCCTGCTGCGGCACGAGGCGCCGGTCCCGCCGGAGCGCGGGAACCCGCAGCCCGGGAACGGCGCGCGGCGGCCGGACGGCAGGACCCGCGTCGCGGTCGTCGTCTTCGGGCTGATCGCGCTGTGCACCGCCTACGGCGAGGGCGCCATGGCGGACTGGGGGCCCTGCACCTCCAGCAGGACCTCACGGCGTCCGCCGGCACCGCGGCCGCGGGCTACTCGCTCTTCGCGCTCGCCATGACCATCGGGCGCCTGACCGGGACGGCCCTGCTGGAACGCCTCGGCCGGGCCCGCACCGTGATCGCCGGTGGCACCACCGCGGCCGCCGGCATGCTGCTCGGTTCGCTCGCTCCCTCCGTGTGGGCGGCGCTGCTCGGTTTCGCCGTCACCGGGCTCGGCCTCGCCAACCTCTTCCCGGTCGCGGTGGAACGGGCGGGCGCGCTGGCCGGCCCGTCCGGTGTGGCCGTCGCCTCCACCCTGGGCTACGGCGGCATGCTCCTCGGGCCGCCCGCGATCGGCTTCATGGCCGACTGGTTCTCCCTGCCCGCCGCGCTCACCAGCGTGGCCGCCCTGGCCGCGGTCGCCGCGGCCATCGGGGCGACGACCCGGCGGAAGCTGAGCGGCTGAGCGCGGCGGCGCCGGACCCGCGGACACCGTTCACCCCTGGCCCCACGAGCACGCGGGCCGGGAAAACCGGTCCCTTCGAGGGCGCTCCATGGGGCAGACTCGCCGCCATGGAGACTGCCGAGTTCCTTCATGCGCTGGACCGGGAGGGCCGGCTGCTGGCCGCGGCCGCCGAGTCGGCGGGCACGGACGCCAAGGTGCCGACGTGCCCGGCGTGGACGGTGCGGGACCTGCTGCGGCACACGGGCGCCGTGCACCGGTGGGCCGCCGCGATCGTCGCCGACGGGCACACCGCCCCGCGCCCCCTCCCCGACGGTCCGGACCTGGACGGGGCCGAGCTGGTGGCCTGGTACCGGGACAGCCACCGCCGGCTGGTCGAGACGCTGGCCGGCGCTCCGGCCGAGCTGGACTGCTGGACCTTCCATCCGGCGCCCTGCCCGTCGCCGCTGACGTTCTGGACCCGCCGGCAGGCCCATGAGACGGCCGTCCACCGTCACGACGCGGAGGCGGCCCGGGGCGGGCAGGCGTCACCGGTGTCCGCGGAATTCGCCGCGGACGGTGTCGACGAGCTGCTGCGCGGCTTCCACGCCCGGCCGCGGAGCCGGGTCCGCACCGAGCGGCCGCACGTGCTGCGGGTGCGCGCGGTGGACGCGGGCCCGGACGCCGTGTGGACCGTGAGGCTGTCCGACCAGCCGCCGGTGACCTCGCGGGACGCGGACGCGGACGCGGAGCCGGACGCCGAACTGACCGGAACGGCCGAGCGGCTGTACCTGGCGCTGTGGAACCGGGCGCCACTGCCGGACGTGACGGGCGACCACGCGCTCGCGGCGCTGTGGCGGGAGAACTCCGGGATCTGACGCCGGGTCAGCCGGACTCGGCCAGCATCCGGCCGAGCACCGCGCGCTGCACGGGCCGCACCTCGTCATGCAGGGCGCGCCCCTTGGCCGTGAGGACCACGCGGACCCCGCGCCGGTCCTCCTCGCACATGGCCCGGCACACCAGGCCGTCCTTCTCGAGGCGGCCGATCAGACGGGACAGCGCGCTCTGGCTGAGATGGACCCGCTCGGCGATCTCCTGCACGCGGTAGGCGCAGCCGCCGTCCGCCGCCGTGCCCTCGGCGAGCACGTCGAGCACCTCGAAGTCACTGGCGCACAGGCCGTGTCCGTGCAGGGCCCGGTCCAGCTCGCACTGGGTGCGGGCATGCAGGGACAGGATGTCCCGCCACTGCTCCACGAGCGCGTGCTCGGCGTTCTTCCCCGTCATGGGCGCACCGTAGCAGAGAATCGCGATTGTTGCATCGTAATTAAATGCGCTTGCATTCGATGCGCATGCATGTAGTCTCACCGCATGACCTCTCCGCTCACCACCCCCGCCGCCGAGGGACGCTGGACTCCCCGGCTGTGGGGCACCCTGCTGGTGCTCTGCGCCGCGATGTTCCTGGACGCGCTCGACGTGTCCATGGTCGGCGTCGCGCTGCCGTCCATCGGCGCCGATCTCCATCTGTCCACGTCGACGCTGCAATGGATCGTCAGCGGCTACATCCTGGGGTACGGCGGGCTGCTCCTGCTCGGTGGCCGCACCGCCGACCTGCTGGGCCGGCGCCGGGTGTTCCTGGTGGCGCTCGGCGTCTTCGCGCTGGCCTCGCTGCTCGGCGGGCTCGTGGACTCGGGTCCGCTGCTGATCGCCAGCCGTTTCGTCAAGGGGCTCAGCGCGGCCTTCACGGCCCCGGCGGGCCTGTCGATCATCACCACGACGTTCCCCGAGGGCCCGCTGCGCAACCGCGCGCTCTCCATCTACACCACCTGCGCCGCCACCGGGTTCTCCATGGGCCTGGTCCTGTCCGGCCTGCTCACCGAGGCCAGTTGGCGCCTCACCATGCTGCTGCCCGCGCCGATCGCGGTGATCGCCCTCCTCGCCGGCCTCCGGCTGCTGCCCCGCAGCGCCCGCGAGGAGAACCACGGCGGCTACGACATCCCGGGCGCCGTCCTCGGCACCGCGTCGATGCTGCTGCTGGTCTTCACCGTGGTCCAGGCCCCGGAGGCGGGCTGGACCACGGCCCGCACGCTGCTGTCCTTCCTGGCCGTCGCCGTCCTGCTGACCGCGTTCGTCCTCGTCGAACGGCGCTCGCCGAGCCCGCTGATCCGGCTCGGCGTGCTGCGCTCCGGCAGCCAGGTCCGGGCCCAGCTCGGCGCGGTGGCCTTCTTCGGCTCCTACGTCGGCTTCCAGTTCCTGACCACCCTCTACATGCAGTCGCTGCTCGGCTGGTCGGCGCTGCACACCGCGCTCGCCTTCCTGCCGGCGGGCGCGCTGGTGGCGATCTCGTCGACGAAGGTCGGGGCGATCGTCGACCGGTTCGGCACCCAGCGGCTGATCGCGACCGGCTTCGCCCTGATGGTCGCCGGATACGCGCTGTTCCTGCGCGTCGACCTGGATCCGGTGTACGCGGCCGCCATCCTGCCGTCGATGCTGCTGATCGGCGCGGCCTGCGCACTGGTCTTCCCCTCGCTCAACATCCAGGCCACCAACGGGGTTGAGGACCACGAGCAGGGCATGGTCTCCGGACTGCTGAACACCTCGGTGCAGGTGGGCGGCGCGATCTTCCTGGCGGTCGTGACGGCCGTGGTGACCGCGGCCGCGCCCGCCACCACCCCGCAGGGCGTCCTGGACAGCTACCGGCCGGGCTTCATGGTGGTCACCGGAATCGCCGTCGCCGGGCTGCTGATGACGCTCACCGGCATGCGCGCGCGCCGGAGCCTGCCGTCGATCGTCGTCGCCCGGTCCACCGTGGAGGAGGCGGGAGCGGAACGCGTGCCGGTCCGCGACTAGGCGGCGCTTCAAGGCGTGCGCCCGGCGGGGGCCGTCTCCCGCCGGGCGCACGCCGGCGCGTTCCGGAGGCCGGGATCTCAGCCCAGCCAGCCCGGCCGCACCAGTCCCGACTCGTAGGCGAGGACGACGAGCTGGGCGCGGTCACGGGCGCCCAGTTTCACCATGGTGCGGCTCACGTGGGTCTTGGCGGTGAGCGGGCTGACCACCAGACGGCGGGCGATCTCATCATTGGACAGGCCGATGCCGACCAGCGCCATCACCTCCCGTTCCCGCTCGGTGAGCCGGGCGAGGCCGCCGGCTGCCGCGGGCTCCTTGGAGCGGGCCGCGAACTCGGCGATGAGGCGGCGGGTGACGCCGGGCGAGAGCAGTGCGTCGCCCTCGACCACCGCCCGTACCGCGCGCAGCAGTTCGTCCGGCTCGGTGTCCTTCACCAGGAACCCGGAGGCACCCGAGCGGATCGCCTCGAAGACGTACTCGTCGAGTTCGAAGGTGGTGAGTATGACCACCTTGACCTCGGCCAAGTCCCCGTCCCCGGTGATGCGCCGAGTCGCGGCGAGCCCGTCGAGCAGCGGCATGCGGATGTCCATCAGCACGACGTCGGGCCGCAGTTCGCGCACCCGGCGCAGGGCCTCCTCGCCGTCCGCCGCCTCGCCGGCCACCTCGATGTCCGGCTGCGCGTCGAGCAGCGCGCGGAAACCGGCCCGTACGAGCGACTGGTCGTCGGCGAGCAGTACCCGGATCACTGGTCCTCCCCGGCGTGCGTGGGCAGTACGGCGAGCACCCGGAAACCGCCGTCGGCGCGGGGGCCCGCCTCGATGGTGCCACCGAGCGCGGCCGCCCTCTCCCGCATACCGGCCAGCCCGTTGCCGCTGCCACCGGCGTCGGCTCCGGTCGGCGGCCCGTCGTCGTCGACCCACAGCCGCAGTTCGCGGCCGTCGTGCTCGAAGCGCACCCGGGCCCGCCGGGATCCCGAGTGCCGGACGAGGTTGGTCAGGGCCTCCTGCACGATGCGGAAGGCCGCGAGGTCGGCGCCGGGCGGCAGTCGCGGCGGCTCGCCCTCGACCTCGACGCTCAAGCCCGCGGCCGCCGCCTGTCCGGCCAGTTCCGGAAGCCGTCCGAGGCCCGGGCGGGAGCGCGCGGCGCGGCGCCGGGGCCCGCAGGGTGTCGAGGACCTGGCGCACCTCGCCGAGCGCCTCCTTGCTGGCCGCCTTGATGGTGGTGAGCGCCGCGCGGGCCTGCTCGGGATCGCTGTCCAGCAGCGCGAGGCCGGCGGCGGCCTGGACGTTGATGACGGAGATGCTGTGCGCGAGCACGTCGTGCAGTTCGCGGGCGATCCGCAACCGCTCCGCGTCGGCGCGCCGCTGGGCGGCCTGGGCGCGGTCCGCGCGTTCCCGCGCCCACTGCTCGCGGCGCACCCGCGCCAGCTCGCACACCGCGGCGACGGCCGGCACCCAGGTGGTGACGACGATCTCCTGGCCCACGCTCCCCGCGCCGTCACCGGCGGGCGGCAGCCACGGGTAGAGCCACAGTGTGATCAGCGCGTGCCCCGCCCACAGCAGTCCGAGGGCCGCCCAGGCGGCCCGCCGGTGACCGGCGGCGACGGCGCCGAAGCAGCCGACCACGACGGTCAGGAGAACCGGGCCGTAGGGGTAGCCGGAGCCGGTGTAGAGCAGCACCGTCGCGACCGTGCCGAAGGCGACGGCCACCGGACGGCGCTGCCTCCACAGCAGCAGGGCCGAGGCCACGAGCAGCAGCACGCGCGCGTACCCGTCCAGTGGTACGCGCTGCGACTGCCCGTGCGCGCCGATGTTCGTGCCGACCAGGACGAGGACGGTGATCAGTACGGTCGAACGCCACGGCAGACGCGCACGGCGCGGGTCCGGATCCCCGGACCGGTCCCACCACGCGGGCCCGTACCGCCACCGGTGCGAGACACCGGCTCCGCGCTGCTCTTCCATGCCCGCCACGCTAGACGCCCGCCACCCCCGACGCCGTCAGCCGGACGACGCGGTCGTGCGTACTCCCCGGGGAGTACGCACGACCGCCGTTCGGGGCGCCCGCGGACCGGGAACAGTCCGGCGGACCCGGGCCGGACTCGGGCCACGGCGGCGGACGTCCGGGGCCGGGGCGGACGGCCCCGGACGCCGGAGCGCGAGCGGGCGCCCGGCATCGGACACCCATACACCGGAAGCCCTCGCCGAGTACCGCCGCACCCAGGGCGGGCCGGAAGGCCGCTCCGCCTGCCTCCGGGCGCCAGGGAGGGGGCGTCAGAGCCACCCCTTCGGCGATCCTCGTCGCCCCGCGTCCGGACCGGGGCCGGGATCGGAGGACTCCATCCGTCCCACCGGTCCGTCGGCCGGACGCTTCCGGCGGGCCGCCACGGCGCGCCCGGACCGGCACGGACCCCGAGCCGGTCGCCGGCGCGCCCGCGGACATCAAGGACCGGCCGTCAGGCCCACGCTCGTGGCGAGTCGTGTCGCCGAGTGGCGGAAGAAGGCCTCGCGGTCCTCGACCACGCGGTTGAACTGCCCGAACAGCTCGAAGCCGACCAGCCCGAACAGTTCGGCCCAGGCCGCGACCAGGGCCGCCGCCGCCTCGGGGGCAGGTCGGGGGCGAGGTCGGCCGCCAACCGCTCCGCCTCGGGGCGCAGTTCGGCGGGCAGGGGCAGCTCGGTGAGGCCGCTGCTGTCGTGCGCGTCGCGGACGATGCCGATGAGGAGCAGTCCGACGCGCGCGGCTGCCGGAACGGTGGTCTGCGGCGCGGAGTACCCGGGCACCGGCGAGCCGTAGATCAGCGCGTACTCGTGCGGATGGCCGAGGGCCCACGCGCGCACCGCCTCGCACACCGCCGTCCAGCGCCGGACGGGATCGGCGGCGGGCGCCGCCGCGTGAGCGGCCTCCGCCGCCTCGCCGAGGGAGTCGTAGGCGTCGATGATCAGCGCGGTCAGCAGGTCGTCCCGGCTGGGGAAGTACCGGTACAGCGCGGAGGAGACCATCCCCAGCTCGCGGGCGACGGCCCGCAGCGAGAGCTTGGCCGCGCCCTCCTCGGCGAGCTGTCTGCGCGCCGCGTCCTTGATGGCCGCGGTCACTTCGATCCTGGCTCGCGCGCGGGCGCCCTGTGCGGTGCTCATCGCAGCAGTGTGCCACGAAGGTGGAGCAGTGCACACAAACGAGAGCGGCGGACAAAAAAGAGAGCACCGCTCTTGCTCTGGAGCACCCGACTGCCCCACACTGGAGTCAACCGAGAGCACTGCTCTCCCGAACCGTGGGGGCCACCATGCCGTCGTCTTCTTCGCCCTACTACCTCAAGGGCAGCCCGCTGAACGTCCGGCTCAACGCGGTCATCGGCTGGCTCGCGCGGCACGGGCTCAGCCTCGCCGGGAGCGCCGAGATGTCCGTGCGCGGCCGCAAGAGCGGACAGATGCAGCGCATCCCGGTCAACCCGCACAGCTACGACGGAGCGCGCTACCTCGTCTCGGCGCGCGGCCACTCCCAGTGGGTGCGCAACATGCGGGTCGCCGGCGGCGGCGAACTGCGGGTGGGCCGCAAGGTGCGCCCGTTCACCGCGGAGGAGCTCCCCGATGCCGAGAAGCTCCCGATCCTGCGGACCTACCTGGAGAAGTGGGGCTGGGAGGTCAACCAGTACTTCCAGGGCGTGACGGCCAAGTCCTCCGACGCGGAGATCCTCGCGGCGGCCGGCGACCACCCCGTCTTCCGGATCACCGTCACGGAGTGACGGTGTCCTCCGCCGCCGCGTCGGCGCCCGCGCCCCGGCTCCGGTCGAAAGCGGTCAGGGCGCGCTGCGCGAGCGGATGCGAGCGGACCAGCTCGCCCAGGGACGTCGAGCCCTGCGTGATCTCCTTGAACGACTTCCACGCGGGACGGAAACCGGTGAGGACCGCGTGGAAGACGCCGGGACGGCGCTCGAACGCGGCCAGCATCCGCTTGCCGACGCTCATCTCGATGCCGAGCCCCGCCTTGATCGCGAACGCGTAGTTCAGCGCCTGGCGCCGGGTGTCCACCGCGTCGTGCGCCTCGGCGATCCGGACCGCCCACTCCCCGGCCAGCCGGCCCGAGCGCAGCGCGAAGGAGATGCCCTCCCGGGTCCACGGCTCCAGCAGCCCCGCCGCGTCACCGCAGACCAGCACCCGGCCGCGGGAGAGCGGCGAGTCGTCGGCGCGACAGCGCGTCAGGTGCCCGGAGGAGATGCTCGGCTCGAAGCCGGCCAGCCCCAGCCGGGCGATGAAGTCCTCCAGGTACCGCTTGGTGGCGGCGCCCTCGCCGCGCGCTGAGATCACACCGACCGTCAGCGTGTCGCCCTTGGGGAAGACCCAGCCGTAACTGCCCGGCATGGGGCCCCAGTCGATGAGCACGCGACCCTTCCAGTCCTCGGCGACCGTCTCCGGGACCGGGATCTCCGCCTCCAGGCCGAGGTCGACCTGGTCCAGCTTCACGCCGACGTGCGCGCCTATGCGGCTGGCGCTGCCGTCGGCGCCGACGACCGCGCGGGCCAGCACGGTCTCCCCGCCCTGCAGCACCACGGCGACGGTGCGCCGGTCGGGCACCGTCGAGCCGTGCTGCTCGACCCGCTGGACGGCGACGCCGGTGCGCAGCTCGGCGCCCGCCTTCTGGGCGTGCTCGACGAGCTGCTGGTCGAACTCGGGGCGGTTGATCAGCCCGAACAGCATCTGCCGGGAGCGGCGGGTGCGGGTGAAGCGGCCGTTGTGGGAGAAGGTCACCGCGTGCACACGGTCCTGGAACGGCAGCTCGAAGCCGGGCGGCAGCGCGTCACGGGACGGGCCGATGATGCCGCCGCCGCACGTCTTGTAGCGCGGCAGCTCGGCTTTCTCCAGCAACAGCACGCGCCGCCCCGCGACCGCCGCCGCGTAGGCCGCTGAGGCCCCCGCGGGTCCCGCGCCCACCACGACGACGTCCCATACCCGCTGCACGTCGTCCGCCGAAGAGTTCTCGCCGCTCACGATGGTCTACTGCTCCGATCAAGCCGCTTCCGCACCTGTCCCCCGCATCCTACGGCGACGATCACGGCGGACCGCTGTGGGAGGATCGGTGTACTCACCCGGTACAACGTCGCACCCACGAGGAGCGTGCCCATGTCGTCGAATCCGGTCGCCGAGACCGTCGCCTCGCTGCTGCCGAGGGCCAAGGCGGAGCTGGCCGAACTGGTCGCCTTCAAGTCGGTGGCCGACTTCGCGCAGTTCCCGAGGAGCGAGAGCGAGGGCGCCGCCAACTGGGTCGCGGACGCGCTGCGCGCCGAGGGATTCGAGGACGTGGCGCTGCTGGACACCCCGGACGGCACTCAGTCGGTGTACGGCTTCCTGCCGGGCCCGGAGGGCGCAAAAACGGTTCTCCTCTACGCCCACTACGACGTCCAGCCGCCGCTGGACGAGGCCGGATGGACCACCCCGCCGTTCGAGCTGACCGAGCGGGACGGCCGCTGGTACGGCCGTGGCAGCGCCGACTGCAAGGGCGGTGTGATCATGCACCTGCTCGCGCTGCGCGCGCTCAAGGCCAACGGCGGCGTCCCGGTGAACGTCAAGGTGATCGCCGAGGGCTCGGAGGAGCAGGGCACCGGCGGCCTGGAGCGGTACGCCGAGCAGCACCCCGAGCTGCTGCGCGCGGACGCGATCGTGATCGGCGACGCCGGCAACTTCCGCGTCGGCCTGCCCACGGTCACCACCACCCTGCGCGGCATGACCCTGCTCAGGGTCCAGGTCGACACCCTCGCGGGCAACCTGCACTCGGGCCAGTTCGGCGGCGCCGCCCCGGACGCGCTCGGCGCGCTGATCCGCGTCCTGGACTCGCTGCGCGCCGAGGACGGCTCCACCACGGTCGACGGGCTCGACTCCGGCGCGCGGTGGGACGGCCTCGAGTACACCGAGGAGCAGTTCCGCAAGGACGCCAGGGTGCTGGACGGCGTGGGTCTGATCGGTGACGGCTCGGTCGCCGACCGCATCTGGGCCCGCCCCGCGGTCACCGTCCTCGGCATCGACTGCCCGCCGGTCGTGGGCGCCACGCCGTCGGTGCAGGCCGGGGCGCGGGCGCTGATCAGCCTGCGGGTGCCGCCGGGTGTGGACGCGGCCGAGGCGACCAAGCTGCTGCAGGCGCACATCGAGGCGCACACCCCGTGGGGCGCCCGGGTCACCACCGAGCAGATCGGCCAGGGCCAGGCCTTCCGCGCCGACACCTCCAGCCCCGCCTACCAGGCGATGGCCGACGCGATGGCGGTCGCCTACCCGGGCGAGACCATGAGCTACGCGGGCCAGGGCGGCTCCATCCCACTGTGCAACACCCTCGCCGGCCTCTACCCGCAGGCGGAGATCCTGCTGATCGGCCTGAGCGAGCCCGAGGCGCAGATCCACGCGGTCAACGAGAGCGTGTCTCCGCAGGAGCTGGAGCGGCTGTCGGTCGCCGAGGCACTGTTCCTGACCAACTACGCGGCGGGCTGAACCCTTCTGCCCGCAGCAGAGCGCCCTCGCCGGCGGGCGGGGGCGCCGCCTACGTTCGACTGATGGACGTGCTGGAACTGCTCCCCGCCTGCATCTGCTGCGCTTCCCGGTCGGCCAGGCCTATCTCTGGCGCGACGGCGACGAGCTGTCGCTGATCGATGCCGGGCCGATCGGCTCGGGCCGCGCGATCGCCCGGGCGGTCACGGCGCTCGGCCGCGCCCCCGGGGACGTACGGCGGATCGTGCTGACGCACTTCCACGAGGACCACGCCGGCGGGGCGGCCGAGTTCGCCGCGCTGAGCGGTGCCGAGGTGCTGGCGCACGAACGGGACGCGCCGTTCGTGCTCGGTGAACGCCCGGGCCCGCCCCCGCGGTTCGAGGAGTGGGAGCTGCCGGTCCACGCGGAGGCGGCACGGCACCTGCCCGGGGGCGAGCCGGAGCGGCCCCGGCACGTCACCGCGTTGTTGGACGGCGCGGTGCTCGGCTTCGGCGGCGGCGCGCGGGTGCTCCACGTCCCCGGGCACACGGACGGCAGCATCGCCGTCTTCCTCCCGGACGAGGGTGTGCTGTTCACCGGCGACACGGTGGCCGCCTCGCCGGCCGACGGAACGGTCATGCCGGGGGTGTTCAACCTCGACCGGCCTCGGCTGATGGGTTCCCTGCGCCGGCTGACCGCCCTCGACGCCGAAGTGGCCTGCTTCGGGCACGGCCGACCGGTGGTGGGCGGTGCGTCGGCCGCCCTGCGCGGAGCGGCGGCCGAGGGCGGACCGTCCACCGGCTGACAGCGGAGCCGCGAGAGGCCTCAGGCCGCCCGGCCCACCACCGGTACGCCGGCCTCCAGATACAGCGCGGCACCCCGCTCCCGGGCCCGGAGCGCCCAGCGCAGCCGCTCGTACCGCACCGGCGGCAGCAGGCCGGCGGCCTCCTGCTCGGTCGCGAAGCGCCAGCCGCGCAGCTCCGGCCCCGGCAGCAGCACCCGGGACGCCTCGGCGGAGTCCAGCGTCCCCCCGTCGAAGAGCAGGCGCAGTCCGCCGTAGCCGGGCGGTACCGGCCGTTCCCAGTCCACGACCAGCAGCCGGGGCACCTCCCGCAGCCGTATCCCGGTCTCCTCGGCCACCTCGCGCATCCCGGCCCGGGCGGGAGCCTCACCCCGCTCGACCACACCGCCGGGGAACTCCCAGCCGGGCTTGTAGGTGGGGTCGACGAGCAGCACCCGGTCCTGCTCGTCGAAGAGCAGCACACCGGCGGCCAGCGTCTCGGCGGTGGGCTCGGGGGTCTGCACGATGTCGACGGGCCGCACCGCACCGCTGCCCACGGCGTCGGCGACGCGGACGGCGGTCTCGTACGGGGTGAGGCCGCTGGAGTCCACGAGGTGCGCGTCGGCGGTGAGCCAGGAGGCCAGGGCGGCACGGTAGGGCTCGAGGTGGTCGTACGCCCACTGCTGCTGCCGGTTCTCGCCCGCGGACGGGTCCGGCGGGAACCCGCGCCCGGCGATACGCTCCCGCAGGATCGTTTCGGCCGGGGTGAGCAGCAGGTGCCGTACGGGGATCCGGCGGGCGGCGAGGCCGCCGAAGATCTCGTCGCGGTGCTCCTGGCGCAGCAGGGTCATGGGAACGACCAGCGTGCCGCCCAGCTCGGCGAGCATCGCGGCGGCCGTGTCGATCACGAGCCGGCGCCAGATCGGCAGGTCCTGGAAGTCGCCGACCTCGGCGAGGCGCTTGGGCGGCAGCAGGTGCGGGAGTGCCGCGCCGATGACCTCGGGGTCGAAGAGCGTGCTGTTCGGGATCAGTTCGATCAGTTCCCGTGCGGTCGTGGTCTTCCCCGCACCGAACGCGCCGTTGATCCAGACGACGGTCACGGACTCCCCCTCTTCTGTTGGCCCCCTGTGGCTTGCCCGCTCCACCCTGCCACGGAAACCACGTCCAGTTGAGGGCGCGCATACGCCAGTGCCGGTGCCTCCCGTGAGGGTGACACCGGCACTTTCACCGTCCGGTCCGGGCTACTTCTTGCCGCGCGCGTTCTCCGCCACGGCGAGGGTCGCCTCGCTGACCAGGTGGTCGACGTCGCCGAGCGTGTTGGAGAGCTTGAGGTCCCGGGCGGGCCCCTGGTCCGCGGCGTGGGACGGGGTGACGGCGGCCACGACGAATCCGGTGGCGAGGGAGGCGATGGCCAGCATGCTGCGCTTCTTCATGCCCTGATCAACTGCCGAACCCTGCGGAGGGTCACGCGGATGACGCGGATTCGCCCCCGCCGGTCCTGCCGCGTCGACGGCCCCGGGGACCGTGCACGCCGCGGGACCGCGGCTCAGACCCCGCCGCCGTCGCGTCCGGACGCCGGGACAGCGCGGCCGCGGCGGCGCCGACCAGGCCCGCGTCCGTGCCCATCTGCGCCGGCGTGACCGTCAGACGCCGGACGAAGGAGAGGGTCGCGTAGTCGGTGAGCGCCCTGCGCAGCGGCGTGAAGAGGATGTCGCCGGCCTTGCCCACTCCCCGCCGATCACGGCGATGTCGATCTCCACCAGGGTCGCGGTGGCCGCGATACCTGCGGCCAGGGCCTGCGCGGCCCGCTCGAAGGAGGCCACGGCCACCGGGTCGCCCGCCCGGGCGGCGGCGGCCACCGCCTCGGCGGAGGTGTCCCCGTCGGGGCCGGGCCGCCAGCCCCGCTCCAGGGCCCGGCGGGCGATGTTGGGGCCGCTGGCGATGCGCTCGACGCAGCCGCGGGCACCGCACGGGCACGGGTCGCCGTCGAGGTCGACGCTGATGTGCCCGATGTGCCCCGCGTTGCCGGTCGGACCGGGATGCAGACGGCCGCCCAGCACCAGGCCGCCGCCGACCCCCGTCGAGACCACCATGCACAGCGCGTTGTCGTGGCCGCGGGCGGCCCCCTGCCAGTGCTCGGCCGCCGTGATGGCCACCCCGTCGCCGATCAGCTCCACCGGCAGGCCGCCGGTGGCCGCGCGCACCCGCTCGACCAGCGGGAAGCCACGCCAGCCCGGCACGTTCACCGGGCTCACGGTGCCCGCCGAGGCGTCCACCGGGCCCGCGCTGCCGATACCGACCGAGCCGGTCCGTCCCCACAGCGGGGAGCGGGCGAGATCGCCGAGCACGCCCTCGACGGCCCGCATGACCGTTTCTCCGTCCTGCTGGGCGGGGTCGCGCGCTGGGCACGGGCCTGGATCCGTCCAAGACCGTCCACCAGCGCGCCGGCGATCTTGGTGCCGCCGATGTCGAGGGCCGCCACGAGGTCGGTGTACATCAGAGTCAGATCTCCCCGTTGAAGCTCGAGAACCAAACAGACGCGGGCCGGTCAGGCGGTGGGGGCGCAGGCCGGAGACAGCTGTGAACAGTCTCTCGCGCATCTGACAACGTTGTCCAGGCTCTATGCTCGACGCCACATCCTCATATGGACCATCGAACACCGCAGCCGCCCTCCCAGAACTCCACGGACCCAGGACAGGACACCGCATCGTGCCCGAGACCACCCGCCGCGCAGACCGCCTCACCGGGAACCGTTACGGCAACCGCCCGACGATGAAGGACGTGGCGGCCCGGGCCGGGGTGGGCCTGAAGACGGTGTCCCGGGTGGTCAACGGCGAGCCGGGCGTCACCCCGGACACCGAGCGCCGGGTGCAGGAGGCGATCGAGGCGCTCGGCTTCCGCCGCAACGACAGCGCACGGGTGCTGCGCAAGGGCCGGACCGCCAGCATCGGCCTGATCCTGGAGGATCTCGCGGACCCGTTCTACGGCCCCCTCAGCCGCGCGGTCGAGGAGGTGGCCCGCGCCCACGGCGCCCTGCTGATCAACGGCTCCAGCGCGGAGGACCCGGAACGTGAGCAGGAACTGGCGCTGGCCCTGTGCGCGCGGCGGGTGGACGGGCTGGTGATCATCCCGGCCGGTGACGACCACCGCTATCTGGAGCCGGAGCTGCGGGCGGGCGTGGCCACCGTGTTCGTGGACCGGCCCGCCGGCAAGATCGACGCCGACGTCGTCCTGTCCGACAACCACGGGGGCGCCCGCGACGGCGTGGCCCACCTGATCGCGCAGGGCCACCGCCGGATCGGCTTCATCGGCGACATGCCCCGTATCCACACCGCGGCGGAGCGGCTGCGCGGCTACCGCGCGGCCATGGAGGACGCGGGGATACCCGTCGAGGACGCCTGGATGTCCCTCGGCGCGACGGATCCGGAACGGGTGCGCCGGGCGGCCGAGGAGATGCTCTCCGGCCCCTCCCCGTGACCGCGATCTTCACCGGCAACAACCGGGTGACGGTCACGGTGATCCGGGTCCTCGCCGAGCGGACCCGGCCGGTCGCCCTCGTCGGCTTCGACGACATCGAGCTGGCCGACCTGCTCCGGCCCGGCGTCACCGTCGTCGCGCAGGACGCGGCCGCGCTCGGCCGGACGGCCGCCGAGCGCCTCTTCCGCCAGCTGGACGGCTCGCTCGTCGCGCCGGAGCGCATCGAGCTGCCGACCCGGCTGATCACCCGCGGCTCCGGCGAGCTGCCGCCCGCCGGCTGAGCCGCCCGCGCCGGACGCCGGACGCCGTTACGTGGCGGAGGCCGTCAGGTCGCCGCGGCGGGGAGCCGCGAAGCCCTCCAGGTCGGCCCGGGTCAGTCCGCTCAGCCGGGCCACCTCGGCGATGTCGAGGGCCCCGCAGTCCAGACCGCGCAGCAGATAGCCGCTGAGGGCCTTGGCGGTGGCCGGCTCGTCCATGACGTCGCCGCCGGTCCGGCCGACGTAGCGGGCGAGACGGCCCGCGGCCTGCTCGAAGCCCTCGCGGTAGAAGGCGAACACGGCGGCGTACCGGGTCGGGATGTGACCGGGGTGCATGTCCCAGCCCTGGTAGTAGGCGCGGGCCAGGGCGCGGCGGGTGAGGCCGTAGTGCAGGCGCCAGGCGTCGTGGACCTTCGCGGCCGGGCCGACCGGGAGGACGTTGGTGGAGCCGTCCGAGACTCGTACGCCGGTGCCCGCGGCCGCGACCTGCATCACCGCCTTGGCGTGGTCTGCGGCGGGGTGGTCGCTCGCCTGGTGGGCGGCGGACACGCCGAGGCAGGCGCTGTAGTCGAAGGTGCCGTAGTGCAGTCCGGTGGCGCGGCCCCGGCGGCCTGGATCATCCGGGCGACGGTGGCGGTGCCGTCGGCGGCCAGGATGGCCTGGCTGGTCTCGATCTGGATCTCGAAGCCGAGCCGGCCCGCCGCCAGTCCGTGGGCCTTCTCGAAGGCCTCCAGCAGCCGTGCGAACGCGCCGACCTGCTCGGCGTACGTGACCTTCGGCAGGGTCAGCACCAGTCCGGCGGGAAGTCCGCCGGCCTCCATCAGTCCGGTGAGGAAGACGTCGAGGGTGCGGATGCCGCGGTCGCGCACCGCGGCCTCCATGCACTTCATGCGGATGCCCATGTACGGGGCCGCCGTGCCGTCGCGGTACGCCTCGGCGATCAGACGGGCCGCCCGTGCGGCCGCCTCGTCCTCCTCGGCGTCCGGGCGGGGGCCGTAGCCGTCCTCGAAGTCGACACGCAGGTCCTCCACCGGCTCGCGCTCCAGCTTGGCGCGGACGCGGGAGTACACCGGCTCGGCGAGGTCGTCGGACAGACCCAGCACCGCGGCGAAGGCGGCGGCGTCGGGGGCGTGTTCGTCGAGCGCCGCGAGGGCCCGGTCGCCCCACGAGCGGATGGTGCCGGCGTCGAAGACGTCGCCGGGGACGTACACCGTGTGGACGGGCTGGCGGGTACCGGGGTCGCCCGGGTAGCGGTGCGCCAGCTCCGCGTCGACCGGCGCGAGGGAGGCGCTGATCTCCTCGCTGACGGCACCCGCGAGGCTCGTGGCCACCTTCTCCTGCTGACCCATCCCACACCCTCCAATTTTCCGCTCTACGGAATCAACAATCCGTTGAACGAAGTTATCCGGGGAGCTTCCCGCCGGTCAACACCCCCGCGAGGCCCGCCGGCACCGGTACGGCTGGGTCCAGCATGCGCCGAGGCCCCCGTGACCGCGCCGGTCACAGGGGCCTCGTGGAGCGAGGGGGGCTCAGCCCTTGCGGACCTTGACCTCGTCGGTCAGCTGCGGGACGACGTCGAAGAGGTCGCCGACCACGCCGTAGTCGACCAGGTCGAAGATCGGGGCCTCGGCGTCCTTGTTGACGGCCACGATCGTCTTCGAGGTCTGCATGCCGGCGCGGTGCTGGATCGCGCCGGAGATGCCGTTGGCGATGTAGAGCTGCGGCGAGACCGACTTGCCGGTCTGGCCGACCTGGTTGGTGTGCGGGTACCAGCCCGCGTCCACCGCGGCGCGCGAGGCGCCGACGGCCGCGCCGAGGGAGTCGGCGAGCGCCTCGATGATCGAGAAGTTCTCGGCACCGTTGACGCCACGGCCACCGGAGACCACGATCGCGGCCTCGGTCAGCTCCGGGCGGCCCGTCGACTCACGCGGCGTGCGGCCGGTGACCTTGGTGCCGGTGGCCTTCTCGGAGAAGGACACGCTCAGGGCCTCTACCGCGCCGGCGGCCGGGGCGGCCTCCACGGCGGCCGAGTTCGGCTTGACCGTGATGACCGGGGTGCCCTTGCTGACACGGGACTTGGTGGTGAAGGACGCGGCGAACACCGACTGGGTGGCCACCGGACCCTCGTCGCCGGCCTCGAGGTCGACGGCGTCGGTGATGATGCCGGAGCCGATGCGCAGCGCCAGGCGGGCGGCGATCTCCTTGCCCTCGGCGGAGGACGGGACCAGCACCGCGGCCGGGGAGACGGCCTCGTGGGCGGCCTGCAGGGCGTCCACCTTCGGCACGACCAGGTAGTCGGCGTACTCGGACGCGTCGTGGGTGAGGACCTTCACCGCGCCGTGCTCGGCGAGCGTGGCGGCGGTGTCGGCGGCGCCGTTGCCCAGCGCGACGGCGACGGGCTCGCCGATGCGGCGGGCCAGGGTCAGCAGCTCGAGGGTGGGCTTGCGGACGGCACCGTCCACGTGGTCGACGTAGACGAGGACTTCAGCCATGGGATTGCTCTCCTGCGTAACGAAGTTGAGGGGCGGTCAGCGGGTGCGAGCCCTTAGATGAACTTCTGGCTCGCGAGGTACTCGGCGAGCTGCTTGCCGCCCTCGCCCTCGTCCTTGACGATGGTGCCGGCCGTGCGCGCCGGACGCGCGGCCGCGGCCTCGACCTTGGTCCAGGCACCCTCCAGGCCGACTTCCTCGGCCTCGATGTCCAGGTCGGACAGGTCCCAGGACTCCACCGGCTTCTTCTTGGCCGCCATGATGCCCTTGAAGGACGGGTAGCGCGCCTCGCCCGACTGGTCGGTGACGGACACGACGGCCGGCAGGGAGGCCTCGAGCTGCTCGCTGGCGGCGTCGCCGTCGCGACGGCCCTTGACCGTGCCGTCCTCGACCGAGACCTCGGAGAGCAGGGTGACCTGCGGGACGCCGAGACGCTCGGCGACCAGCGCCGGCACGACACCCATGGTGCCGTCGGTGGAGGCCATGCCGGAGATCACCAGGTCGTAACCGGCCTTCTCGATGGCCTTGGCCAGCACCAGCGAGGTGCCGATGGCGTCGGTGCCGTGCAGGTCGTCGTCCTCGACGTGGACGGCCTTGTCGGCGCCCATGGACAGGGCCTTGCGGAGCGCGTCCTTGGCGTCCTCGGGGCCGATGGTCAGCACGGTGACCTCGGCGTCGTCCGCGTCCTCCGCGATCTGCAGCGCCTGCTCCACCGCGTACTCGTCCAGCTCGGAGAGCAGACCGTCCACGTCGTCGCGGTCGACGGTCAGGTCATCGGCGAAGTGCCGGTCGCCAGTGGCGTCGGGCACGTACTTCACAGTGACAACGATCCTCAAGCTCACGCCGGCTCTCCTACTGCATCGTCATTTCCGGGCTGCCTCTTGGAGGCAGCATAGGCGCCTCAAGCGGCCGATCCCGGTCGGGGCGTCCGCGCGCTCCGACCGAAATATTACTCGTCAGTACACCCAGTTCCTGCCCGCTAAGCAAGCGCTTTGAACTGTGACCTTCGCAACGCAGCGTAACCGGAATTCGACGTCGCCGCAGGACAGCGGCGGTGTGCTCAGTCCCGCAGTCCGTTGAAGCGGCCCTGGTGGTAGAGGAGGGGCGGCCGGCGCCCGTCGAGTCACCGAGGACCACCTCGGCCAGCACGATCCGGTGGTCGCCGGCCGGGACCCGGCCGACCACGCGGCAGACCAGCCAGGCGAGCACGTCGTCGAGCACGGGTACACCCTCCGGGCCCTCGCGCCAGGCCGTGGGGGCGCCGAACCGGTCGGCTCCGCTGCGGGCGAAGGTGGCCGCCAGGTCGCTCTGGTGCTCACCGAGTATGTGGATGCCGACGTGCTCCGACGTCGCCACGGCGGGCCAGCTGGAGGCACCGGTACCGATGCCGAAGGAGACCAGCGGCGGCTCGGCGGAGACGGAGGTGAGGGAGGTGGCGGTGAAGCCGACAGGTCCCGCGCCGCCGCGGGCGGTGATCACCGCGACACCGGCGGCGTGCCGGCGGAAGGTGGAGCGAAGCAGGTCGGGAGAGGCGAGCTGCCAGGTGCTCAGTCCAGGAGTGGCCGTCACGGAGTTGTCCTTCTGCGAGAGGGGTCGAGCGGGGCCGGGGTCGGTCAACAGCCCGGACAGCGCGCGCTCGCGGTGCGGGCCAGGTCGACGTGGACCCGCCCGAAGAGAAGGAGTTCGGTCGGCACAGGGTCAGGCTGACGACACGTGGCACGCGCAGTCAAGTTCGGTCCGCGATCCGGGAGAAGGCTCACCGGGCCCCGGGGGCCTCACACCGCCTCCCCGAGTGCCGCGATCACATCGGCCCTGCGTGGCTGCCCGGCGGCGCGGCGCACCACGCGTCCCTCGGCGTCCAGCACCAGGACGGTGGGCGTCTTGAGAACACCCAGTGCGCGTACGAGGTCCAGGCGGGCCTCGGCGTCGATCTCGACATGGGTGACGCCCGGCACCATCTCCGCGACCTCGCCGAGGACGCGTCGGGTCGCCCGGCAGGGCGCGCAGAAGGCGCTGGAGAACTGCACCAGCGTTGCGCGGGCGCCGAGTTCGCCGCCCAGCTCCGCCGCACCGAGCCGTCTGTCGTCGTCCCGCCCGTACACCCGCACCCTCCCGCTCCGCCGCCTGTGCAGCGCTCCGTAGGCGCTCGCCACGACGAGCGCCGCCACGCACACCATCAGTCCGGTCATCATCGGCACAAGCGTTCACGAGACCGCAAAGATTCCCGCCTGCCGCGGGAGCGGGCGGTGCGGAATGCTTCGTTGATGGACATCGACGCGAGAGGTCCGCGCTTCGGTGCGGCCGTGACGACCGCCGTGCTCGCGGTGGCGCTGATCACACGAAACCCCTGGACGCTGGCCTGGCAGACGGCGGCGTTCACGCTCGGTGCGGCCGGCGGGGTCGGGCGGTCGCCGTACGGCGTGCTGTTCCGGACGCTGGTGCGGCCGCGGCTCGGGCCGCCGACGGAGTTCGAGGCGCCCGAACCGCCCCGGTTCGCGCAGGCCGTGGGTCCGGTCCTCGCCGGGCTCGCGCTGGTGGGCCTGACGGTGGGGCCGGCCTGGCTGGGACTCGCGGCGACCGGCGCGGCGCTCGCGGCGGCCTTCCTCGACGCCGCTTTCGGCCACTGCATGGGGTGCGAGTTGTACCTGCTGCTGAAGAGGATGACGGTACGCCCGGAGTGACGAGGATCTCGCCGTGTCCGGGCACCAGGACTGGCTACCCGTCCGTTCTTCGGGCACGATCTGCGAGACGCCGTAAAACCTACGGCTGCGTAACTTTCCCGCCGGGAGCCCCCTTTCCCGAGCAGAGCAGAAAGGGTCCACCCCGCCCATGGCAGAGCTGGTCTACCGTCCCGTCATCGGTTTCGCCAAGACGCTGTTCAAGGCCTGGGACCTGAAGATCGACTGCCAGGGGTCGGAGAACATCCCGCGCTCGGGCGGTGCGGTACTGGTGAGCAATCACATCAGCTACCTGGACTTCATCTTCAACGGCCTGGCCGCCCTGCCGCAGAAGCGCCTGGTGCGGTTCATGGCGAAGGAGTCGGTGTTCCGGCACAAGGTGTCCGGCCCGTTGATGCGCGGGATGAAGCACATCCCGGTGGACCGCCGGCAGGGTGAGGCAGCCTACGAGCACGCGCTGGACTCGCTGCGCTCGGGCGAGGTCATCGGGGTGTTCCCGGAGGCCACGATCTCGCAGTCGTTCACGCTGAAGAGCTTCAAGTCGGGCGCCGCCCGCCTGGCCCAGGAGGCGGGCGTGCCGCTCGTCCCGATGGCGGTGTGGGGCACCCAGCGACTGTGGACCAAGGGGCAGCCGCGCAACTTCGGGCGCAGCCACACCCCGATCACCATCCGGGTCGGCGAGCCCGTCGAGGCCCCGCGCGACCAGTACGCGGGCGCCATCACCCGCCGTCTGCGCGAGCGCGTGCAGGAGCTGCTGGAAGCCGCCCAGCGCGCCTACCCCGCGCGCCCCAGGGGCACGGAGGACTCCTGGTGGATGCCGGCCCACCTGGGCGGTTCGGCGCCGACGGTGGAGCAGCTCCGGGCGGCCGAGGCGCACTGACCCGGCGCGGGCCTGTCTTCACGGGCCCGCGGGAGAGTTCCCAGGGAGCCGCGTGCCCCTACAGGCCGCCGGGGAGCGTCCGCCAGAGATGCGGCCGGTCCCGGGCGGCCTTCAGCGCGCCGACGACGGCCGGATGGGGTGCGGCGTACAGGACCGGGTGGTCCGCCTCGTCCGACGCGGGGTCCGGGACCCAGGCCAGCCGCTCACCGTCCAGGGAGAATCGGGCGTCGACCCCGGGCTTGTTGCCGCGCGGGTCCTGCCGGTGCCAGGCGCCGCGGAAGCGCACGGCCACCAGGCCGTGCAGCACGTGGCCGCCGTCGTCGTGCGTCAGCCGCTGGTAGCACAGCGCCGTGGGGATGCCCTCGGCGCGCAGCAGGGCCGCCAGGGCGTGCGCCTTGGCATGGCAGATCCCCGTGCGCAGCGCCAGCACGTCGGAGGCCCGCCAGGTCACGCGCGGGTCGTCCGTGTCGGCGGAGTGCGGGACGGTGTCGCGCACAAACTCATAGGCGGCCCGTGCATAGGCATACGAGTCCGCGACCTCTTCGGCGAGACAGGCGGCCGTCGCCCGCACGACCGGATGATGGTGATCGATGACCTCGTCGGCGGCCAAGTAGGCGGAGAGGTCGGCGGTGTCCTGGATCAGCTCCATGCCCGCAGAGCATAGGTATGCGATCACCCGGCATCCAATGAATTTCCAGGTGACCGCATATCTATGCATAGTTGGGAGCTAGCGCGCCATCTCCTCCTTGAGCGCCGCCACGAAGAGGTCGACGTCCTCCTCCGTGGTGTCGAAGGAGCACATCCAGCGCACGTCGCCGGCGGCCTCGTCCCAGAAGTAGAAGCGGAACCGCTTCTGCAGCCGCACGCTCACCTCGTGCGGCAGCCGCGCGAAGACGCCGTTGGCCTGCACCGGGTAGAGGATCTCCACTCCGTGGACCGCCCGGACGCCCTCGGCCAGCCGCTGGGCCATCTCGTTGGCGTGGCGGGCGTTGCGCAGCCACAGGTCCTTGGCGAGCAGCGCCTCGAGCTGCACCGACACGAAGCGCATCTTGGAGGCGAGTTGCATGCTCATCTTCCGGATGTGCTTCATGTGCGAGACGGCGTCCTGGTTGATGACCACGACCGCCTCGCCGAACAGGGCGCCGTTCTTCGTGCCGCCGAGCGACAGGATGTCCACCCCGACGGCGTTGGTGAAGGTCCGCATCGGCACGTCGAGGGACGCGGCGGCGTTGGCTATCCGGGAGCCGTCCAGGTGCACCTTCATGCCGTGCGCGTGGGCGTGCTCGCAGATCGCGCGGATCTCGCCGGGCGTGTAGAGCGTGCCCAGCTCCGTGCTCTGGGTGATCGACACGACCTGCGGCATGGCACGGTGCTCGTCCTCCCAGCCGAAGGCCTGCCGGTCGATCAGCTCGGGCGTGAGCTTGCCGTCGGGCGTGGGCACGGTGAGCAGCTTCAGACCGCCCATGCGCTCGGGGGCGCCACCCTCGTCGACGTTGATGTGCGCGCTCTCGGCGCAGATCACCGCGCCCCAGCGGTCGGTGACCGCCTGGAGCGCGACGACGTTCGCGCCGGTGCCGTTGAAGACCGGGAAGGCCTCCGCCGTGGGGCCGAAGTGGCCGCGGACGATCCGCTGGAGGTTCTCGGTGTAGTCGTCCTCGCCGTACGCCACCTGGTGGCCGCCGTTCGCCAGGGCGATGGCGGCCAGCACCTCCGGGTGGACTCCGGCGTAGTTGTCACTGGCGAAACCGCGGACCTCGGGGTCGTGATGACGACGCGCGTCGGTCCTGGGAGGGTTCACGGCTTCTCGGTCAGCCACAGACGGTTTCCGTTCACTTCGGCGGCGGTCTTGCTCCAGACGCCCTCGACGGCCTCGGCCAGGTCCTTGACGTCCGTGAAGCCCGCGAACTTCGCGTTGGGGCGTTCGGCGCGCATCGCGTCGTGCACCAGCGCCTTCACCACCAGGATGGCAGCCGCCGAGCGCGGCCCCGCCTCGCCCCCCGCCTTGCGGAAGCCGTCCGCCATGGCGAGCGTCCAGGCCTCGGCCGCGGCCTTGGCGGCGGAGTACGCCGCGTTCCCCGCGGTGGGCTTCGACGCGCCGGCGGCGCTGATCAGCAGGTAGCGGCCGCGGTCGCTGCGCTGCAGGACGTCGTAGAAGGCCAGGGAGGTGTTCTGGACGGTACGGACCAGCAGCTTCTCCAGCAGGTCCCAGTCGGCGAGGTCGGTCTCGGCGAAGGTGGCGCTGCCGCGCCAGCCACCGACGAGGTGGACCAGGCCGTCGACGCGGCCGAACTCCTTCTCGGTGCGGTCCGCCCAGGCGCGGGTGGAGTCCAGGTCGAGCAGGTCGACCGTCTCCCCCGTGACCGTGGCACCGCCGCCCGCGTAGCGGGCCGCGTCCACGGCCTCCGCCAGGCGCTCCGGGTTGTTGTCGGCGCCGACGACGATCGCGCCCGCCTCCGCGAGCCGAACCAGCGTGGCGTGCCCGGCGGGTCCGCCCGCGCCGGCCACCGCGATCACCGCACCACTGAGAGACCCGTTCCCCACCATCTTCTTCCCCTCTTGAGCAGTGTCGTCCGGGCGGTCGCTCACGCGGCTGCCCGCTCGGCGCCGTCCGCGGTGATGCCCTTCGTGGAGGCGATCACGTTCTTCAGCTTCTTGGACAGGGCCTCATAGAACATGCTCAGCGGAAACTCGTCCGGAAGCACGTCGTCGACGAGCTTGCGCGGCGGCTGGCTCAGGTCCAGGGCGTCCGGGCCCTTGGCCCACTTGGAGCCGGGGTGCGGCGCCAGGTAGGTGGCGACGAGCTCGTAGCCGGCGAACCAGTGCACCAGCTTGGGGCGGTCGATGCCGTCCTTGTACAGCTTCTCGATGTCGGCGCACAGCTGGTTGGTGACCTGCGGGGCGCGCTCCCAGTCGATGGAGAGCTTGTTGTCGGTCCAGCGGACGACGTCGTGCTTGTGCAGGTAGGCGAAGAGGAGCTGGCCGCCGAGGCCGTCGTAGTTGCGGTTGCGGTCGCCGGTGACCGGGAAGCGGAACATCCGGTCGAAGAGCACCGCGTACTGCACGTCACGGGCCTGCGGGACGCCGTCCGCCTCGAGCTTCACGGCCTCCTTGAAGGCGGTGAGGTCGCAGCGCAGCTCCTCCAGGCCGTACATCCAGAACGGCTGGCGCTGCTTGATCATGAACGGGTCGAACGGCAGGTCGCCGTGGCTGTGGGTGCGGTCGTGGACCATGTCCCAGAGCACGAAGGCCTCTTCGCAGCGCTTCTGGTCGTGGACCATCGCGGCGATGTCCTCGGGCAGCTTCAGGCCCAGGATGTCCACGGAGGCGTCGGTGACCCGGCGGAAGCGGGCGGCCTCGCGGTCGCAGAAGATGCCGCCCCAGGAGAATCGTTCCGGCGCCTCGCGCACGGCGATGGTCTCCGGGAAGAGGACGGCGGAGTTGGTGTCGTAGCCGGCCGTGAAGTCCTCGAACTTGATGCCGCAGAAGAGCGGGTTGTCGTACCGGGTGCGCTCCAGCTCGGCCAGCCAGTCCGGCCAGACCATCTTCAGCACGACCGCCTCGAGGTTGCGGTCGGGGTTGCCGTTCTGCGTGTACATCGGGAAGACGACAAGGTGCTGCAGGCCGTCCGCCCGGCCGGCCGCGGGCTGGAACGCGAGCAGGGAGTCCAGGAAGTCCGGTACCGGGAAGCCCTCCTCCGCCCAGCGGCTCAGGTCCGCGACCAGCGCCTCGTGATAGGCCGCGTCGTGCGGGAGCAGCGGGGAGAGCCGCTCGACCGACTCGACGACACGGCGCACGGCGGCCTCGGCGTCGGAACGCTCCGGGGCGCCCTCGGCCTCGAAGTCGATCGATCCGTCCTTGGACTGCCATGGCCGGATCTGCTCCACGGCATCCTTGAGCACGGGCCAGGCCGGGTGCTCAACCACCCTGGTCAGCGAAGGAACCTGCTCCTCCGTAGCCGCCTGCACAAGAATTTCCGTCATGTCCCATCCTCCACGGGAGAACCTCGCGTATGCACACCGTACGCATACCCCGTTTCTCCCAGCAAGAGGCAGCTCGGGAAATTATTCTGCGCAACCTCATGGTCACCGCTGTTTTTCCTGCCTGAAACCGTGACGGCGGTCACTTTCGTTGAGAGCCGTGGCGCCGTTCATACGTGCCCACCGCTTGGATCCGGACGGTCAACTCCCCGGGGGACGCGCCCACGCCCGGGTGACGACAGGGGCGGATACGAGCCAGTCACCGCACGCCCCGCACTCCGATCCCCCGCGCAGACGCGGGTTCATCACGGGACCCGGCCGTTAGGCTGCGACTCTGCCGCGTGGACAGCGACGCCCGTCGGGTCCGCGGGCGCCGAGCCGCCGTCGGCGGAAGCGAGTTGAACCTTGAACTTCCTTACCATCGGTCACCGCGGGGTCATGGGTGTGGAGCCCGAGAACACCCTTCGTTCCTTCGTCGCCGCGCAACAGGCCGGCCTCGACCTGATCGAACTCGATCTGCACCTGAGCAAGGACGGCTCCCTGGTCGTCATGCACGACGCGGAGGTGGACCGCACGACCGACGGCACGGGGCCCATCGCCGAGATGACCCTCGCGGAGCTGCGCGCGCTGGACGCGGGCCGCGGGGAACGCGTGCCGGTCTTCGAGGAGGTCCTGGACGCGGTGCGGACGCCGTTGCAGGCGGAGATCAAGGACGTGGCGGCGGCCCGGGCGCTGGCGGAGGTCATGCACCGGCGGGACCTGGTCTCGCGGGTGGAGGTGTCCTCGTTCCACGACGAGGCCGTCGCCGAGATCGCCCGGCTGGTGCCGGGGGTGCGCACCGCGCTGATCGCGAGCCGCTACGGCACCGACGTGGTGGACCGCGCCAGGGCGGCGGGAGCCGCGACCGTCTGCCTCAACATCCGGCGGCTGAGCCTGGAGGTCGTCGAGCAGGCGCGGGCGGCCGGTCTGACCATCATCGGCTGGGTGGTCAACACACAGGACCACCTGCGGCTGGTGCGCGCGCTCGGACTCGACGGGGCGACCACCGATTATCCGGAGATCAAGCGCACCGGCCGCTTCACCGCGTGATCCGGCGCGCCGACTCCCGTCCGACCGTCACACCAGCGGCTTGACCAGCAGCTCGAAGCGGAGGTCGTCGCGCTGCGGGATGCCGAAGCGCTCGTCGCCGTACGGGAACGGGGTCGTCCGTCCCGTACGGCGGTAGCCGCGGCGCTCGTACCAGGCGATCAGGTCCTCGCGGACCGAGATCACCGTCATGTGCATCTCGCCGACCCCCCAGGTGGCGTGCGCCTGGCGCTCCGCCTCCGCGATGACGGCCTTGCCGAGCCCCGCGCCCTGGAGGGTAGGGCTCACCGCGAACATGCCGAAGTAGGCGGCGTCGCCGCGGTGCTCGAGCTGGCAGCAGGCGACGATCCGGCCGCCCTGCTCGACGGTCAGCAGCCGGCTGTCGGGCGCCTTGATGACCTCCAGCACGCCCTCGGGGTCGGTCCGCTGCCCCTCCAGGATGTCCGCCTCGGTGGTCCACCCGGCCCGGCTGGCGTCGCCCCGGTACGCCGACTCGATCAGCGCGACCAGAGCGTCGACGTCGGCGTCACCGGCGTCGCGGAACGTCAGTGCGGTGGCGGCGGTTTCCATGGGGCGGTCTCCGATCTCGGGCGCTGCTGAAGCAGGGACGAGGGTAACCCTGCCACTAAGCTCCGGATGCATGGTGCATGTACTCAGCAGCCGGACACTTCTGCGCCCCGCCGACCCCGAGCGCTCCCGCGCCTTCTACGGCGAGCGGCTGGGCCTGGCCGTCCACCGCGAGTTCGGCACGGGCCCCGAGCGCGGGACCGTGTACTTCCTCGGCGGCGGTTTTCTGGAGGTCTCCGGGCGCTCCGAGACCCCGGCGCCGCCGGATGTGCGGCTGTGGCTCCAGGTGGCGGACGTGACCGCGGCGCACGAGGAACTGCTGGCCAAGGGCGTCGAGATCGTACGGCCCCGGTCAAGGAGCCGTGGGGCCTGATCGAGATGTGGATCGCCGACCCGGACGGCACCCCCATCGTGCTGGTGGAGATCCCCGCGGACCATCCACTGCGGTACCGGCCCGGGATCTGAGATCTAGGCCTTCTTCCCCGCTGTGAGCAGATGGCCGCTGACCCCGAGCAGCGAGGGCACGGACTCGGTCCGCCGCAGCGCGCGCAGCAGCGGTTCCCGGTCCCGGGGGTCGTCGAGCCGCCCGCCGATGTCGCCCATCAGCCAGGCGGCGCCCTCCACGCCGTACTGGCCGTGCACGCCGAGCCCCGCGTCGGTGAACTCGGCGGGTACCTCCTCGGGTTCGTGGAAGTAGGCCGTGGTGAACAGCGACTTCACCCCGGCGGCGGGGCGCATGAGGCCGTCCCGGGCCGAGGCGTCGATCTGCGGCCGCCGGTCGGGGTCGAAGTACAGGCCGGTGGCGAGGTTGTCGTGCACCCCGGCGTACCGGTTGATGGTGGCGGCCACCACCGGTCCACCGGGGCGCAGCACACGGCGGGCCTCGGCGAGGGCCCGGACCCGGTCCTCACGCTCGGGCAGGTGGTAGAGGGGGCCGAGGAGCAGGACGGCGTCCACGGACGCGTCCGGCACGTCCAGGGCACGGGCGTCGCCGACGCGGGCGGTCACTCCGGACAGCCGGGCCGCCCGTTCGACGTGCAGGGGCACCGGGTCGACCAGATCCACCGCGTACCCGTCGGCGGCGAGCCACTGCGCGTGCACACCGCTGCCGCCCCCGACGTCCAGGACGTGTGCCGGGGCGGGTGGCAGCAGCCGGCGCAGCACGTCCTGGGTGCGCCACAGCTCCAGGCGTCCGACGCCCGAACGCAGCCTGCCGTCCTCCCCGTCCCGGCCGTAGTACTCCGCGATCTCCCCGGCCAGTTCGGGAACCCCGCCCACCGTCGCCTCGTCCGCGTCCATGTCCGCACCCTGGCCGAGCGCCTGCGGGGGCGGCAAGCGAATTGCGTGCGCCACGGGGGCTCGGCCCGCGGATCGCCGTGCTGCGGGACCCGCAGGGCGCGGCGTTCGGGGTGCACCGGGCCGGCGAGGAGGGCTGAGGGCTATTCCCGCGCTCAGGCGCGCGGGGGCCCGTCCGGCCCTCCAGACGGCTGAGCAGGTCGCCCAGGAGCGCGGCGAGTTCGTCCTGGCCCTCGGGGGCGAGCACGGACAGCACGGTCGTCTCGTAGGCGAGTTGCTCGGGCAGGATGCCGTCGACGAGGTCGCGGCCCGCGTCGGTCAGCCGGAGGTGGGCGACGCGGCGGTCACGGGTGTCGCCGCGCCGCTCGATCAGTCCGCGCTCGGTGAGCTGCTTGAGCCGCTTGGTGACGGCGGCTCCCGAGGAGAAGGTCTCCCGGGCCAGCTCGCCCGGGGTCAGCTCGTGGCCGGTCCGGCGCAGCGCACCGAGCAGGTCGAACTCGGGGCGGCTGAGTCCCGCACGGCGCAGGGGGGCGTCCTCGGCCTGCTGGAGGAGGGCGGCGCAGCGGTTGATCCGGCCGATGACCTCCATGGGCCCGGTGTTCAGCTCGGGGTGCACGGCGCGCCACTGCCGGACGACGGCTGCGACGGTGTCGTGCTCTCCGCTTCCGGCGGCAGCGTCGCCCCCGGAGATCGTGGAGCCCGGCCCGGCCGTACCGGAGCCGCCCGGCGCCGGTGCCCCGGTCCCCGTCGGGGCGCCGGCCCGAGTGTGCGCGGCCGGCGGTCGTCCGTTCGTCGGGGTCATGGCCGTGCGTCCTCCGTCGTGGTGCCCGTGTCCTGCGCCTGTGGTGCGAGCCCCTGGCGTCGTACCGTCGCGGCGAGCGTACGGTGTCCGGACTGCTCGGCCGGCACGACCCGCTCCGCGGGCAGGGCGCGCTGCCACCACTCGCCGGAGGCCGCGTCGGCCGTGGCGCGCAGCTCGACCAGCGCGGCGGCCAGGGCACGCCGGGCACTCTCCAGGGCGCGGGGCGCCGGGTGCGGCTCGGCGAGCAGCCGCGCGGCGTTCTCGCGGGCGCGTTCCGCGGCGGTCAGCGCGTGTTCCAGGCGGTCGCCCGCGCGGCGGTTGGTGACGGCGACGGCCGCGACGAAACCGACCAGTGCGCCGACGAGGGTGTCGGCGACCCGTTCGCCGATGAGCCGGCCGGGGTCCTGACTCCGGGCGAACTCGGTGATGAGCAGCGCCATCGGCGTGACGCAGACGGTGCCGAGCCAGTAGTTGCGGCTGATCAGCGCCTCGGCGCCGAAGTTGAAGGCGAGGCAGATCAGCACCAGGGCCGCCGGGTGGAGGTGCGCCAGCGGCGCCACCACGGCGAAGACGAGGACGCCCAGGAGGTTGCCGACGACGCGCTGGATGCTGCGGTTCCAGGTGAGGGTGACGTTGACCTGGTAGAGGGAGGCCGCGGTGACCAGTGCCCAGTAAGGGCGGCCCACACCGAGGGCCAGGGAGGCGTACCCGGCGAGGGCGCAGCCGATCGCGGTGCGCGCGGCGATGGGTGCGAGCGGGGCGAGCCGGTGTCGCAGCAGGCGGCGCGGGACGGCGAGTTCGGCGTCCACACCGAGGAGTTCGTCGGAGGACTCGCGTGTGGACTCCACCCGCGGGATCCGGCCGGTGCCGCGCAGCTCGCGGGCCCAGACGCGCAGCCGCCCGGGGTCGGTGTCGGCGGGGGCGGCGAGCGCGACCTCGGCGCGGACGAGGAGCCCTTCGAGGGCGCGCCGGGTGCGGTCGGGCCGGGCGCCGCCCGCCAGCAGGGTCTGCCAGGCGGCGTGCACGGCGGCGGCGGTGGCGGCGCGGGCCCCGGCGTGGCCCTCGGCGGTGCCGTCCGTCTCGGCGTACGCGGCGGCCGCCGTCAGCGCCTGGGCGGTGGCCCGGCGCTCGGGGCCGTGCGGGCGCAGCAGCCCCGGTGCCATGCCGACCAGCCAGGCCCAGACACCCGCCAGCAGGGCCAGTCCGACGTGTCCCGGCACCTGGCCCAGGGTCTGCGGCACGAAGAGGGAGGCGGAGCTGATGAAGGCGAGGATCACGTTCCCCGGCGGTCCGACGCGGCTGACGTCGCAGACCGCCTTCTGCACGGCCGCCATGAGGGCGCCCACGGTGACCAGGACGACCGCGCTGGTGGTGAGCGAGGCCGCGACCAGGGCGACGGCGAGGCCGCCGACCATGCCGAGCACCACCCAGGCGAGGACGCGGGCCCGGGCGGCGTAGGGCCGGTTGTGGCCGTAGAGCGCACAGAGCGAACCGGCCATCGAGTACACCGCCAGATCGAGGCGGCCGAGGGCCAGCAGGATCAGATTGGGCGGAGCGGTGGCGACGACCACGCTGAGCGCGGGCTTGAACCAGATGTCGGAGGGCCGCCCGAGGCGGAGCACGCCGGCGAGGGGGAGACGGAGTCGGGTCGCACTGCTCATACCTACCAATTTAGCATGTGTTTTATCTGTAAAACATATACGCTCTCTCCCCGCTCACCTGCTGTGCTCCGGCGAACGCTCCCCGCGTACACCCTTGCGCTTGCGTGCGCGCCGCATGCCGTGGGCATCGCAACCCTCGACCGACCGACGATCGGGGGGGTGCGCGTGCACGGACCGGGTTCGCCGGCCTGGCTGCTGGTCGCGCTGTGCGCGGCCACCGGCGCCTACTGCCTGCTGCGGATGCGCAGCGGTGTCGAGGAGCAGCGCCGGGCCGCGGGCGGCGAGGCGCTGATGGGCTTCGGCATGGCCGCGATGGCCGTGCCCGCTACGGTGTTCAGCCCGCCGGGATGGGCCTGGCCGCTGTACGCGGCCGTGTTCGCGGCGGCCGCGCTGCGGGCTCTGTGGGCCGCGCGCACCGGACCGCATCATCTGCACCACCTGGTGGGCACCGCGGCGATGGTCTACATGTCCCTCGCCATGGCGGTCTCCCCCGCCTCGCACCATGCGCACACGGGTGCCGGAGTACCGCTGGTGACGGGCGCGCTCCTGCTCTACTTCACCGGCTACGTGCTGCTGGCGGGTGCCCGGCTGGTGCCCTCGGCCGTCCCGGCGGGCGCGCGGGCGGGGGTGCGCTGGGGCGACCGCCCGGAGCTGGCGCGGGCGTGCCGGCTGTCCATGGGGATCGGCATGGTCGCGATGCTGCTGGCGATGTGAGCCGCCGGCGGCGCGCGGAACCTGACGGCGCCGCGCGCCCGTGCGGCACGGAGGACGGAGCGTTGTCTGCGTCACTTCGGCTCCGAGGACCGGTCGCGGGCGGCGGTGCGCTCATAGGGTGCTGCCCATGATGGTGCCCGCGGTCCTGATGCTGCTCGGCGCCCTGACCGCCGTACTCGCCCCGCGGCTGCTCGCGAGGGCGGACTGGCCGGACCGGGAGCCGGTGGTCGCCCTGTGGGCGTGGCAGTGCGTGGTGGCGGCCGTCCTGCTGTGCTGCGCCCTGTCGATGACGCTCAGCGCCGCCGCGGCCTGGCAGGCGGTGCGCGGCCATGTGTTCGGCACGGCTCCGCGCGCGGTGGTGGACGCGTACGCCCTCGGCACGGCCGGCCCCTGGGCGGCGCCGATCGCCGTGGCGCTGGCCTGCGGCGGCCTGTGGAGCCTGGCGATGCTGGTGCGCCAGGTCGTACGGGCCCGCTCGCGACGGCGTGCGCGCCGGGCCGGACTTCTCTTGCGGGCCCCGCTGCTGCCCGGCGAGGAACCGGCCGGCGGCCGGCTGGTGGTGCTCGAGGGCGAGCGCCCCGACGCCTGGTGGCTGGCCGGCGCGGCGCCTCGCCTCGTCGTCACCACGGCGGCCCTCACCCGGCTGAAGGGGCGTCAGCTGGACGCCCTCCTCGCCCATGAGCAGGGGCACGCGCAGGCCCGGCACGACTGGCTGCTGCACTGCTCGACGGCGTTGGCGGACGCGTTCCCGCAGGTACCGGTCTTCGCCGCGTTCCGCGACCAGATGCACCGGCTGGTCGAGCTGGCGGCCGACGACATGGCCTCCCGGCGCTTCGGCCGGCTGACGACCGCGCTGGCGCTGGTCGGACTCAACGAGGACCGGGGCGTGTTCGGCCCCTGCCCGACTCCGCAGGCCCACGTGCCGCAGCGGGTGCACCGGCTGCTCACTCCCCCGGACCGCCTCCCGGCCCTGCACCGGCTGCGCCTGACCGCGGCCGCGGCCCTGGTGCCGGTGGTCCCGGTCCTGGTGGCCTTCGTACCGGGCCTGCGGGCACTGGGCTAGCGGCTCTCACCGCATCCCCGGGGCGGCGTCCGTTCCCCGGTGACCGGCCCGGCGGCCGGGCACGTTGGCCATCCGCCGCCTCGTCGACGAGGATCGCGGCATGCGCCGCCGGCCGACCACCTCCCCGCCCCGCACACCGCCCCGTCGCGCGGCGCTCCGCGCGGCCGTCGTCCTCGCGGTCTGCAGCGCGCTCCTGCTGGCGGTCGTCGTGCTGCGCTGGCATCCGCTGGTCGTCGTGGACGGCGACGTCTCCGTCACCACCCACCGCTGGGCGGTGAGCGACCACGGTGTCACCCACGCGTTCCGCGTCCTCACGGACTGGGTGTGGGATCCGCTGACCATGCGACTGCTGTGCGCCGCCGCGGCGGTGTGGCTCGGATGGCGCCGTGGGGCCCGGTGGACGGCGCTGTGGCTGGTGGCCACCGTGGCGCTGGCCGCGGCCCTTCAGCAGGGCGTCAAGTCCGCCGTGGACCGGCCCCGGCCGGTCTGGCCGGACCCCGTCGACCGCGCGCACTACGCGGCGTTCCCCTCCGGCCACGTCATGACGGCCACCGTCGTCTGCGGACTCCTGCTGTGGCTGCTGCACCGCCGCGGCGCCGGCCGGGTCCTGTGGCGTACGGCCGTCGGCGTGGCCGCCGTCTCGGTGGCCGGTGTGGGCCTGACCCGGGTGTGGCTGGGCGTGCACTGGCCCTCGGACGTGCTGGGCGGCTGGCTGCTGGGGGCGCTGGTGGTCGCGGTCGCCGTGGCGGTGTACGAGCGGCCGGGAGGCGGCGGGAGGGACCCGGCGTCCGAGTAGAGTCCGGCGCATGGCTGCCGTGCTCTTCGATTTCTCCGGGACACTGTTCCGGATCGAGTCCACCGAGTCCTGGCTGAGTGCCGTGCTGAACGAGGCCGGACTCGCGCTCACCGGCCCCGAACTCGAACAGGCCGCCGCCGCGTTGGAGACTGCGGGCGCGCTGCCGGGCGGGGCGGGCCCGGTCGAGGTGCCGGAGGAACTGGCCGGACTCTGGGCCGTCCGGGACGAGAGCGCCGAGCAGCACCGGGCCGCCTACACGGGGCTGTCCCGGCGCGTGCCACTGCCCGGTCCCGGTCTGCACGACGCGCTGTACGAGCGGCACATGTCCCCCGCCGCCTGGGCGCCGTACCAGGACGCCGCGCACGTGCTGCGCACGCTGCGCGAGCGCGGGACCGGCGTGGGCGTGGTCAGCAACATCGGCTGGGACCTGCGCCCCGTCTTCCGCGAACACGGCCTCGACCCGTACGTGGACGCCTACACGCTGTCGTACGAACACGGCGTCCAGAAGCCGGACCCGCGGCTCTTCACGGCCGCCTGCGAGGAACTGGGCGCCGATCCGAGCCAGGTGCTGATGGTCGGGGACGACAGGACGGCGGACGGCGGCGCGGCCGCGCTGGGCTGCCGCGTGCACTTTGTGGACCATCTGCCGGTGGCGGAGCGGCCGGACGCGCTGCTGCCGGTGCTCGGTCTGGCCGGCTGACCGGGCCCTCGCGCCCCGGCCCCGCCGGGACGGCGCGTTCAAGCCGCCCGCCTGAGACGATCCCCCGTGTCGCCCCAGACGGACGGCAGCTCTGAACGGACTCCGCACACGGCGGAGCCCCTGCGTCCGAGTATAGTTGGCTGGCAGCCAGTCAACGCAGGAGTTACAGGATGTCCCCGCGCAGCGCCTCGGTCAATGAAGAGTTGCGGCGGCGTTCCCGGGAGCGGCTGCTGCAGGCCGCGGTCGAGCTGGTCGACGAGCACGGGTTCGAGGCCACCACGCTGGCCGACATCGCGGACCGGGCGGGTTCGGCGCGCGGACTGGTGTCGTACTACTTCCCCGGCAAGCGCCAGCTCGTACAGTCGGCCGTGCACCGGCTGATGCACCGCACGCTGGAGGAGGCACTGGAGCGGGAGCCCCGGACCGAGGACGGCGGCGAGCGCCTCGCCCGGGCCATCGACGCGATCCTTGGTCTCGCCCACGACCGCCCGGTGCTCATGCGGCAGCACATGGCCGGACTGCTCCAGGCCGAGGGCTTCGTGCAGTGCCCGGAGCAGCGACGGCTGTCCGAGCTGCTGGGCGACACGGTCGCCCGGTACGGCTCGGCCGACGTGACTGCCGACTACCCGATGCTGCGGGCCACGCTGATGGGCGCGGTGTTCGCGGCCCTGGTGCCCGGGGTACCGATGCCGGTCCCGGCACTGCGGGCCGAGCTGTTCAGGCGGTACCGGCTCGACTGGGAGCTGGGCACGCCCCCGGGCAGCGGCGCGGACGCCGCGGCGGCACCGTGCCAGGATCTCTCGCGCTTCTTCGCGACCGGGGAGCGGGCCGGGGCGGCGCCCGGGGAGCCGGCCGAGCAGGCCGCACCGCGGGAACCGGCCGAGTAGGCCGCACCGCGGGAACCGACCGGACGGCGTCCGGAGGCGGCGCGACCGCGCGGACCCGCGTCCGGGTCACCCTCCCGGCCCCTGCCGCCCCGGACCGGGCGGTGCCATGCTGGAGCCGTCCGCACACTTTCTCCTTCGGGGCAAGGAGTACCGCCGTGCTGCGAGTCGCCGTCGTCGGTTCCGGGCCGAGCGGGTGCTACACCGCCCAGAACCTGGTCCAGCTCGATCCCGAGGTCCACGTGGACGTGCTGGACCGGCTGCCGTGCCCCTACGGCCTGGTGCGCTACGGCGTCGCCCCCGACCACGAGAAGATCAAGTCCCTGCAGGGCAGCCTGCGCGCGGTGCTGGAGCACGACCGGGTGCGGTTCCTCGGCGGGGTCCGGGTGGGTGGCCCGGGCGGACTGCCCGTGGAGCGGCTCCGGGAGCTGTACGACGCGGTCGTGTACTGCGTGGGCGCCGCCGCGGACCGCCGGCTGGGCATCCCCGGCGAGGAGCTGCCGGGGAGCTGGTCGGCCACCGAGTTCGTGGCCTGGTACAGCGCCCATCCGGACGCGGCCGACGCCGGCTTCGTGCGCGGGGTGCGGTCGGCCGTGGTCATCGGCGTGGGCAACGTGGCCGTGGACGTCACGCGGATGCTGGCGCGGGGCCCCGGCGAGCTGCGTCCGACGGACATGCCGCAGGCGGCGCTGGACGCGCTGACGGCGAGCGGGGTCGCGGAGGTCCACATGGTCGGCCGGCGCGGCCCCTCGCAGGCCCGTTTCACCACCAAGGAGCTGCGCGAGCTGGGCGGCCTGCCCGGCACCGAGGTGGCGGTGGACGCGGGCGACCTGGCGCTGGACCCCGGATGCGCCGACCCGGCGGCGCTGCCGGCCGTGCAGCGCCGCAACGTGGAGGCGCTGCGCGGGTGGGCGGCGGACCGGCACGGCCGGGCCGCCCGCCGGATCCGGCTGCGGTTCTTCCTGCGGCCGGTCGAACTGGTCGCGCGGGACGGCCGGGTGGGCGCCGTGCGCTTCGAACGGACCGCGCCTGACGGCCACGGCGGCGTGTCGGGCACGGGCCGCTTCGAGACCGTGCCCGCCCAGTTGGTGCTGCGGTCGGTCGGCTACCGGGGAGTGCCGCTCGACGGGCTGCCGTTCGACGCGTCGAGCGGCACCGTGCCGCACCGGCAGGGCCGCGTCCTGCGCGAGGGCGCCGTCTCACCGGGCGAGTACGTCGCCGGGTGGATCAAGCGGGGTCCGACGGGCGTGATCGGCACCAACCGGCCGTGTGCCAAGGAGACGGTCACCTCCCTGCTCACGGACGCGCCGGCGCTCGCATGCGACCGGACGCCCGACGACCCGCTCCCGGCGCTGAGGACGGCCGGGATCGAACCGGTGCCGTGGACCGGCTGGCTGGGCATCGAACGCGCCGAGGCGGAGCTGGGCGCACGGCTGGGGCGGGGCGTGGTCAAACTGGCCGACTGGGACGCCCTGCTGACGGCGGCGCGCACCGCGTAGCGGAGTCGGCGGCGCCCAGGTGGGCATGACACACACCGGCAACACCACAGAAATCAACAAACTGTTCAAGGCCCTTACGGTCTCGTGCTGTCCGGATGCCACTGCCCACCCGCCGCCCTGGAGTCCCCATGTCCACGACCGCAGACATCCACCCCGTCGACGAGGTACCCCCGGTGCGGCAGCTCGCGGCCTTCGGCCTGCAGCACGTGCTCGCGATGTACGCGGGTGCGGTGGCGGTACCCCTGATCGTGGGCGGGGCGATGAAGCTGCCGCCCGCGGATCTGGCCTATCTGATCACCGCCGACCTGCTGGTGTGCGGCATCGCCACACTGATCCAGTGCGTCGGCTTCTGGCGGTTCGGTGTGCGGCTGCCGATCATGCAGGGCTGTACGTTCGCGGCCGTGTCGCCGATGGTGCTCATCGGGACGACGGGCGGCGGGCTGCCGGCCGTCTACGGCTCGGTGATCGTGGCGGGACTGGCGATCATGCTGCTCGCGCCCGTCTTCGGACGGCTGCTGCGCTTCTTCCCGCCACTGGTCACCGGGACGGTGATCCTGATCATCGGACTGTCGCTGCTCCCGGTCGCGGGCAACTGGGCCGCGGGCGGCGTGGGCGCCAAGGACTTCGGCGAGCCGCGGAACCTGGCGCTGGCCGCGTTCGTGCTCGCGGTGGTACTGGCCGTGCAGCGGTTCGCGCCCGCGTTCCTGAGCCGGATCGCCGTCCTCTCCGGCATCGTCGTGGGCCTGGGGGTGGCCGTGCCGCTGGGGTTCACCGACTTCGGCGGCGTCGGTGACGCCGACTGGGTGGGCATCAGTACCCCGTTCCACTTCGGTGCGCCCGCGTTCAGGGCGTCGGCGATCGTGTCCATGTTGGTGGTGGCGCTGGTGACGATGACGGAGACGACCGGTGACCTGATCGCGGTCGGTGAGCTGACGGAGCGGCGGGTGGAGCCGCGGTCCCTGGCCGACGGGCTGCGCGCGGACGGCCTCTCGACCGTTCTCGGCGGCGTGTTCAACACCTTTCCCTACACGGCGTACGCGCAGAACGTGGGGCTCGTCGGGATGACCCGGGTGCGCAGCCGGTGGGTGGTCGCGGCGGCCGGCGGCATCCTCGTGCTGCTCGGTCTGCTGCCGAAGCTGGGGGCGGTGGTCGCGGCCATTCCCGCGCCGGTGCTCGGCGGGGCGGGCCTGGTGATGTTCGGCAGCGTCGCGGCGAGCGGCCTGCGGACGCTGGCCCGGGTCGACTTCACAGGCAATCACAACCTGACGGTGGTGGCCGTCTCGGTGGCGGTCGGCATGCTGCCGGTGGGCGTGCCCACGGTCTACGCGAAGTTCCCGGACTGGTTCCAGACGGTGATGAACAGCGGCATCAGCGCGGGCTGTCTGACGGCGATCGTCCTCAACCTGCTGTTCAACCACGCCCCGGACCGGACCGGTTCGGCGGCGGCCGGGACCGGCGCGCGGGCCGAGGCCGGGCCCGGGGCGGCGCCGGCCGGAGACGGCGAGCGGGGAACCGGGCGAACGGCCCCCGGTACGGCCTGAGCCGACAGCCGGGCGGCGGCCGGTGCCGGCGCCCGGTCACTCGCGGTGGAACAGCCCCGTGGGCACCGCTTCCGCCGGGCGGCTCCGTGACGGGGCTCCCACCCCGTACCCACGGCGGACGCGGCGAGCCGGCCGTCGGCCAACGGCAGCCAGGCGGTGACGTCCACCATCCCGGTGTCCGGCACGAAGGACTACGGGCGGCGAACGGCTCGGGCGCCGGCGGCACCTACTGCAGGTACGCCTCATCGGACATCACCTACCAGTGAGCGCCCCCCGGGTGTGAGGGGCCGCCGTCCCGCCGGGCGGCGGCCTCCGCGCGTGCGGCGGCGGAGCTATCCCACGCGGCTCCGCCGGCCGAGCGACGCGGACAGTTCCTGCTGGTAGTCCGCGTAGGCGGCGCGCAGGGCCTCCCCCGGCCAGCCGGCGGGCAGCAGGCCGGCCGGCAGCACGGGGTCGGTGAGCAGGTGCCGCACGGCCGCCGCGAAGGCGGTGAGACGGTCGGCCGGCCGGCGGGCCGCGGCGGTGCGGGCGAGCAGGATGTGCGCGGTGGCGGCCCACTCCTCCAGGGGCCACAGCCGGGCGGCCAGGTCGTGCGGGTCGCCGTCGGGGCGCGCGGTGTACGACAGCGTCACGCGCGTGAGGCCGGCGGGCAGCGCCCTGCCGAGGTTGGCCGGGCGCAGCCACACGCCCTCACGGAGTTCGGCCAGGCGCAGGGCGGTCAGGCGGGTGCGCAGATCGGCCCGTTCGGCGGGGCCTCGGCCCGTCGCCGTGATCACCAGCATCTCCCAGTCCCCGTGCCACGCGCGCGTGGCAGGGCGCAGCGCCTCGTCCTGGCGTCGCTGACGGGCCAGCAGCCGGTCGCTGAGCCGGTAGACGGCGTCGGTGCGCCGGAGGTCGCCCGCCGCCACCATCCGGCTGAGCGCGGCCCGCAGCGTGGAACCGCCCACGCCGAAGGGCTCCACCAGCCCGACGAGGTCCTTCACCGGAAGCTCGGGCGGATGCGCGCCCAGGAGCAGGCTCAGCACGACCGACCGCGCGGACAGCGGCCGCAGCGCCGCTCCGCCCGGCTCGGCTGACACGTTCATGCGCATGGGCAGACACTGTACGGAGAGTTGTTGTTGCATCATTGCTACAGCCGCAGCGAGAGTGCAACATGACTCCATGGACTCGACATCCGCGCAGCCGCGGTCGCGGTACGCCACCCACGACGTGACCAACCAGGCCCCGCCCCTGGCCCCGTACGACGCCTCGGAGGACCGGGCCCTCCTCGAGGGACTGCGCCGGGAGGGTGCGGGCTGGGCCGAGGACGGCCTGCGGCGGCTGGGGCGGCGGGCCGGCAGCGCGGAGGCCCAGGAGTGGGGCGAGCTGGCCAATCTGCACGAACCGGAACTGCGCACCCACGACCGCTACGGCCACCGGGTCGACGAGGTCGAGTTCCATCCGAGCTGGCACCACCTGATGCGGACGGCGGTCGCCGAGGGCCTGGCCGGCGCCCCCTGGGCGGACGACCGCACCGGCGCCCACGTGGCGCGCACCGCGGGCGGCCTGGTGTGGGGACACACGGAGGCCGGGCACGGCTGCCCGACCTCGATGACGTACGCCGCCGTGCCCGCCCTGCGCGCCCAGCCCGACCTCGCCAAGGTCTACGAGCCGCTGCTGACCAGCCGCGAGTACGAGCCGGGGCTGCGCGTCCCGGCCGAGAAGCCCGGGCTGCTCGCCGGGATGGGCATGACCGAGAAGCAGGGCGGTTCCGACGTCCGCACCAACACCACCGTGGCCATGCCCACCGCGGAGGCGGGCGTCTACACGCTGCGCGGGCACAAGTGGTTCACCTCGGCGCCCATGTGCGACGTCTTCCTGGTGCTCGCGCAGGCCCCGGGCGGCCTGTCCTGCTTCCTGGTGCCGCGCGTGCTGCCGGACGGCAGCCGGAACACCTTCCGCATCCAGCGGCTGAAGGACAAGCTCGGCAACCGGTCCAACGCGTCCTCCGAGCCGGAGTTCGACCGGACGGTGGCATGGCTGGTCGGGCCGGAGGGCCGGGGGGTGAAGACGATCATCGAGATGGTCAACTGCACCCGGCTCGACTGCGTGATGTCCTCGGCGACCCTCATGCGCAAGACCCTCGTCGAGGCGGGCCACCACGCCCGTCACCGCAGCGCGTTCGGCGCCCGGCTGATCGACCAGCCGCTGATGCGCAACGTGCTGGCCGATCTGGCGCTGGAGTCGGAGGCGGCGACCACGCTCACCCTGCGGCTGGCCGGCGCCGCGGACCGGGCGGTGCGCGGGGACGCCGGGGAGCGGGCCTTCCGGCGGATCGCGACCGCCGTGGGCAAGTACTGGGTCACCAAACGGGGACCGGCCTTCACCGCGGAGGCCCTGGAGTGCCTGGGCGGCAACGGGTACGTCGAGGAGTCCGGGATGCCCCGCCACTACCGGGAGGCCCCGCTGCTCTCCATCTGGGAGGGCTCGGGCAACGTCAACGCGCTCGACGTGCTGCGCGCTCTGGGGCGGGAACCGGACACCGCGGAGGCCCTGTTCGGCGAACTGGCCCTCGCGCGCGGGGCGGACGCCCGGCTGGACGCCGCCGTGGCCGGGCTGCGGACGCAGTTGGCCGAAACCGGGCAGGTGGGCGCCCGCCGGCTGGTCGAGCGGATGGCGCTCGCGCTGCAGGCGTCCCTGCTGGTCCGGCACGCCCCGCACCCGGTGGCGGACGCCTTCTGCGCGACCCGGCTGGGGGGCGACTGGGGACACTCGTTCGGCACGCTGCCCGCCGGGACCGGCCTGGACGCGATCCTGGAGCGGGCCCTGCCCGACGCGGGCTGAGCCCCTCCCCGGCGAGGGTGCCGGCCTCCCTCGCGGTGGCCGGTGACAGCCGACGAATCGCACACAGTCAGCGCATGCTCGCGCTTCGTTGTCAGTGCGGTGGTGCAGACTCGCGATCAGGTGCCACTCGTCTGGGGGAGGGGATCGTGTTCACCGGGATCGACGAGGTCGACTGGGCCTCGCTGCGGCACGCGTACGGCAGCGCACAGGACGTGCCCCGATGGCTGCGCGGACTGGCGTCGGCGGACGCCGCCGAACGTCAGACCGCGCTGGACGGCATGTACGGCACGGTGCACCACGAGGGCAACGTGTACGACTCGACGCTCGCCTGCGTCCCCTTCCTGTTCTCGCTCGCGGCCCGGGAGGCGGTGCCGGATCGGGGCGGCATCGTGGAACTGCTGGTCAGCATCGGGGCGGAGAGCGGGGACGCACGCGCGCGCGAGGCGGTCCGGGCGGACGGCGAGGTGTTCGTGCCGCTGCTCGGGGATCCGGACCCGGGGGTGCGGCGGGCGGCGGCCGGCGCGGTCGTCCGCTTCGTCGACGATCCGGCACGGGTGCTGGGGCTGCTGCGGCAGCGGATACCCGTCGAGCGGGACGGCCGGGCGCTGCTCGCCCTCACCGAGGCGGTCGGGCTGTTCGCGCGCCGGTACCCGGCACGGGCCGCCGCGGTGGACCTGCTGGCCGCGCAGAGCGCCCCGCCGCACGACCCCGGGCTGCGCCTCGCGGCGCTCGGCCAGCTCGCGCTCGGTGCGCCCGGGCGGCTCCCCGCCGACCTGGTGCCGACCGCCGTACGACTGCTGCGGGAGCGGTCCGCCCGCCGCGCGCGCGTCCCGGACCGCTCCGCCAACGACACCCTGGTGGGCCGATTACGGCGGCTGCGCCCCTCCGACGAGGAGGGCGCCCGGCTGCTGCGCACCCTCCACACCGCGCTCGGGGACCGGACCGGCGACCGCATCACCCTGCTGACCGGGCAGTTGACCAGCCCGGACCCGGTCGACCGGGGCAACGCCGTATGGATGGCGGCCGTGCTCTTCCGCGGCTGGCGGGCCCGCTTCACCGGGCCGGTGGCCCTGGTCGGCAGTCAACTGGGCACGGACGAGGAGTGGTTGCGGGACGCGGCCGTCTCCGTCCTGTCGGAGCTTCACGGCCTGGCCGCTCCCGCGGCGGACGACCTGCACGCCCTCGTCGCCTCCCGGCCCGATCTGTGGACCCACCGCTGGGAGCGCGGCGCACCCTCCGTGGGCGGCGCCCTCAAGGCCCTGGCCCGCAGCGGCGATCCGCGGGCCGTCCCGGTGCTGGCCCAGGTGCTGGCCGGCCCGGTCGTGCCCGGCGGTCTGGGCGACGAGATCGCGCACCTGGGCCCGGCCGCCGCTCCCCTCGCTCCCGCGCTGCGGCACCGGCTGGGGCGGATCCCGCTGGACTCGCCGGACGCCGGCGCCCGGGCCGCGCCGCTGCTGGCGGCGCTGCGGGCCATCGGGGACGTGGAGGCGGCGCCGGAGGTGCTGCGACTGCTGACCGGCGCCCCGGACGGCCTCGGCGGCCGGGACGAAGTCGTCGGACAGGCGGTCGGGACACTGGACGCCCTCGGCGCCGCCACGCGGGCGGCACCGGTCCTGCGCGCGCTCCTGCACACCCGGCACGCGGCCGCCGCGGCGGGCGCGCTGTGGTCGGCGGACGGTGACGCCCCGGCCGTGCTTCCCGTGCTGGTACGGGAACTGACACAGGGCGAGCCGGGCGTCCGCCGCCTGGCCGCGCGGCAGTTGGCCAGGATGGGCCCGGCGGCCCGCGCGGCCTTGCCGGAGCTCCGCCGGGCGGCCGTGTCGGGTCAGGCCGGGCAGCGGACCCTCGCCGCGTGCGCGCTGTGGCACGTCGGCGGGGACCCGGAACCCGTCCTGCCGGTGCTCCGGGCCGCCTGGTCGGAGAGTCCCGGCGCCCGGGGCCCGATCGCGCGGTGCCTCGTCGCGATGGGGCCGGCGGGCGCGCCGTTGCGGGACCTCGTACGCGCGGAACTGGCCGCCCCACGACGGCACACGGCGCGGGCGGGCGGGCACGGCGGCCGCGCGATCGCCGATGACGAGGCGCTCCTCAGAACCTGCGAGGAGGTGGTGTCCGCCGCGCCCGAGCGCTGGTGAGCTTCTTTCCGGTCACGGGGGACGTATGGGGGTCCCGTGGGCCGTGATGGTCTACGGGACGCCGGTAGGGGGTGGGCCGTTGTGGTCCGCGGGACGCCTGAGGCCCGGGACGCCGGCGTGCTCCGCGGGACGCCGGGGCCCGGGGAGCCGGTGTGCTCCGTGGGACCCTGAGGCCCGGGGCGCCGTCGTGGTCCGCGGGGGCTCGGGAGCCGGTGATCCGTTCCGGACGTATCCCGGCGTGGTCCCGGGTGTCACCACGTCATCCGGCCCCACTGCGGTCCCAGCCGGGCCCATTCCGCGTCCCAGTCGTCCATGCGGCGGCGTTCCAGCCGGCCGCGGAGGGCGAGTCCGCCGGCGAAGGGGACGGCGGCGGCGCTCAGTCCGACCAGGCCGCCCATGAGAACGGCGCGGAAGGTGGCCTCGGACTCCGTGGCCGGGCGGCTGACGAGGTGACCCTGCGGGTCGCTCCACACGGTGACCGGGCTGCCGGCCGCGCTGCCCGGCACGACCCGGGCCTGGCCGGAGTGCGCCGAGCCGTCGGCGGCGGTCCAGCGCACCCGCGCCCAGACCCGCTCCGCACCCGAGGCCTCGGAGGCGCTTCTTCCGGGGGCCCGGGCGACGACCCGGGCCACGACGGGCCGCCACGCGGCGCGCTCCCTGGCCAGTCCGTGCTCCACCGACCGGGCGGCGGCGAGTCCGGCCGCCACCCCCACCAGGACGGTCAGCAGCCAGGCGGCGAGCACCACCCAGGCCTCCAGCACGTCGGACCGGCGCCGCAGCGGATTGCGCCGCCAGCGCCACAGCCGCACCTTGGGACCACGGAACGCCTTCAAAGGCATCCTCCTCACGAGCGCACCGACGGGCCGGACCGCACTCCCATACGGGCGCGGCCGCCCCGTTGCTCACGACGAACCGTCTCCCCGACGGTCGCACGACAGTCCCCCTCCGCGCAGGCGCATGGCGCAACGCGTCGGCGCCGGTCCGCGCGGCGGGCCGACCTCACCGCTGTGACCTGCGGCGACGCGGCTCACAGGGGGGACTGTCAGTGGTGGGGTGCAGACTGACCGGTATCTGACGACTACCTGGACGACGACGTCCCGGAGGTGACCGGCATGACCGAGGTCCTGCTCGCCGTGGGTACCCGAAAGGGTCTGTTCATCGGGCGGAGGCGAGGTGGCGGCTGGGAGTTCGACGACACTCCCTACTTCAACGCACAGGCGGTCTACTCGGTCGCCATCGACACCCGGGGAGACCGTCCCCGGTTGCTGGCGGGCGGCGACAGCGCGCACTGGGGCCCGTCGGTGTTCCACTCCGACGACCTGGGCCGCACCTGGACCGAACCGGCCCGGCCCGCCGTCAGATTCCCCAAGGACACCGGCGCCTCACTGGAGCGGGTCTGGCAGCTCCACCCGGCCGCCGCCGAACCCGGCGTGGTGTACGCGGGCACGGAACCGGCCGCGCTGTACCGCTCGGAGGACCGCGGGGAGAGCTTCGAGCTGGTGCGCCCCCTGTGGGAGCACCCGACCCGTTCCCGGTGGGTGCCGGGCGGTGGCGGGGAGGGGCTGCACACGGTGCTCACCGACGCGCGCGATCCGCTGGCCGTGACCGTCGCCGTGTCCACCGCCGGGGTGTTCCGCACCCGGGACGGCGGGTCGAGCTGGGCGCCGTCCAACTCCGGTGTGTCCGCGGTGTTCCTGCCGGATCCCGATCCGGAGTTCGGTCAGTGCGTGCACAAGGTCGCGCGCGACGCGGCCGACCCCGACCGGCTGTACCTGCAGAACCACTGGGGGGTGTACCGCAGCGACGACGCGGGCGGGAAGTGGACCGACATCGGCGCGGGACTGCCGTCGACGTTCGGCTTCGCGGTGGCCGCCCATCCGCACCGGGGCGGGACGGCGTACGTCTTCCCGATCAACGCCGACGCCGACCGGGTGCCGGCCGGGCGCCGCTGCCGGGTCTACCGTACGCAGGACGCGGGCGAGAGCTGGGAGCCGCTGTCCAAGGGGCTGCCGTCCGAGGACCACTACGGCACCGTGCTGCGGGACGCGCTCTGCACGGACGACGCCGATCCGGCCGGGGTCTACTTCGGCAACCGCAACGGCGAGGTGTTCGCCTCGGCCGACGACGGCGACACCTGGCGGCAACTGGCGTCCCATCTGCCGGATGTGCTGTGCGTGCGGGCCGCCGTGGTCGGCTGAACCGGGTGATCGTGCGAGGGAGGTGAGGGCGGCGGCCGGCCGGGCCCGGTCGCGGCTTGATCGGCGACCGGGGCCCGGCAGTAGGGTGACGCCCGTGGCACCACGACCCTTGCATGAAATCGTCGAACCGGGCTGGGCCAAGGCCCTGGAACCCGTCACCGGACGCGTCGCCGCGATGGGCGATTTCCTGCGCGCGGAGATCGCCGCGGGACGCACCTACCTCCCCGCCGGACCGAACGTCCTGCGCGCCTTTCAGCAACCCTTCGACGACGTACGGGTCCTGATCGTCGGTCAGGACCCCTACCCGACCCCGGGACACGCGGTCGGGCTCTCGTTCTCGGTCGCGCCGGAGGTACGACCGCTGCCGCCGAGCCTGATCAACATCTTCCGCGAGCTGCACAGCGACCTGGGGCTGCCCCAGCCCTCCACCGGCGACCTCACACCCTGGACGCAACAGGGCGTGCTGCTGCTCAACCGGGCGCTCACCACGGCACCGCGCAGTCCGGCCGCGCATCGCGGCAAGGGCTGGGAGGAGGTCACCGAGCAGGCGATCCGGGCCCTGGCCGGGCGCGGCAAGCCGCTGGTGTCGATCCTGTGGGGGCGCGACGCCCGCAACCTGCGTCCGCTGCTGGGCCGGCTGCCGGCCGTGGAGTCGGCGCACCCGTCGCCCATGTCGGCCGACCGCGGCTTCTTCGGTTCGCGTCCGTTCAGCCGGGCCAACGACCTGCTGATCGAGCAGGGCGGACAGCCGGTGGACTGGCGCCTGCCGTGACCGCCGCCGGCTACCTGGCCGTGGACTCCGGGGGTTCCGGCCTCCGGGTCGCCGTCGGCGTGCCCGGGCGGCCACCGTCGGCCCGGGGGGAGTCGCGGGAGCCGGTGCGTACCGGTGCGCGGGGCATCGACCCCGCGCACCTCATGGCGCAACTCCTCCCGTTGGCCCGGGAGCTGACCGCGCGGGCCGTGGTCGGCGAGCTGGGCACGGCCGTCGTGGGCGCCGCCGGGTTCGCCACCCTGGGTGACGCCCTGCGCGCCGAACTGCCGGGCCTGCTGGCCCGTGAACTGGGTGTGCGGTCCGTCGCGCTCGCCGCCGACGCCGTGACGGCCTACGTGGGTGCCCTGGGGCCGCGGCCGGGTGCGGTGGTCGCCGGGGGCACCGGTCTGATCGCGATCGGCACGGATCTGCGCCGCTGGTACCGGGCGGACGGCTGGGGTCATCTGCTCGGCGACTGCGGCGGCGGGGCCTGGATCGGGCGGGCCGGTCTCGAGGCGGCGCTGCGCGCCCATGACGGCCGTGACGCCGGCTCCGCACCGCTGCGGGCCGGCGCCGAGGAGCAGTTCGGCCCGCTGGCCGGCCTGCCCGGCCTGCTCTACCCGCGCTCCGACCGCCCCGCGCTGCTCGCGTCGTTCGCGCCGCGAGTGGCCGCCTGCGCCCCGCACGATCCGGTGGCCGCCGGCATCCTGCGCGCGGCGGCCCGCGCCATGGCCGAGTCCGCCGCGGCCGTCTGTCCGGACTCCGGAGCGGCCGAAGTGGCACTGACCGGAGGTCTCTTCAACATGGGCGACCCGCTGCTCGTTCCGGTGCGTGAGGAGTTGGCGCACCGGCTGCCGCGGGCCCGGCTGGTCCCGGCCGAGGGCGACCCGCTGCACGGCTGTGTGCGGATCGCGGGTGAGCTGGCGGCCGAACAGCTCACACTTCCGGGCGAATCGACCATGCTTCATATCGTCCGCACATAGGAGGATCGCCCACTTCTCGTTCCATCTGTCCGGCGCGTGCCCGAAACACATGCCAAACGGGCGTAACTCATCAGACAAAAGCGGACGGATACCGCTCACCTGCACCCTCCCCGAACAGGGGAACCCAAAGAGCCAGTAACATGCGGCGCCATGAGCTCCCCCACTGGGCCCGCGTCCGGCCTGCCAGTACGAATGCCGCGACCCCGCCAGCCCGGAAGGCACCGCCGACCGGAACCGCTGGTGGCTCCCGAGGGCGCGCCCGCGCTCGTCCTCGCGGTGCCCGGCGCGCCCGGCGCCGCCTCGCGCAGCCTCGCCGAGGAGGTCGTGAGCATCGCTCGCTCCGAGCTGCCCGGCCTGGACGCCCGCATCGGTTACCTGGACGGGGACGACGCCGAGTTCCCGAGCCTGCGCGCGGTGCTGTCCGCTGCCGCCGAGCAGCGGACCGCACGCTTCGAACAGGCCCGCGCCGCGGGCGTCGAGGTCAAGGAGCCCGACGGCCCGGTCGCGGTCGTCGTCCCGCTGCTGGCCGGCCCGGACAGCGCGCTGCTGCGCCAGGTCCGCCAGGCCGTGATGGACAGCCGCGTCGCCGCCGAGCTGACCGACGTCCTCGGCCCGCACCCGCTGCTGGCCGAGGCGCTGCACGTGCGCCTGTCCGAGGCGGGCCTGGCCCGCGCCGACCGCGCCCGGCTGTTCACCGTGGCCACGGCCGCGGACGGCATCATCCTGGCCTCGGTGGGCGGTGACGAGGCCGTGCAGGCGGCCGGCATCACCGGCATGCTGCTCGCCGCGCGTCTGGCCGTCCCCGTCATGGCGGCGGCGCTCGACGAGGAGGGTGCCATCACCTCGGTCGCCGAGCAGCTGCGTTCCTCCGGCTCGCAGCAGCTCGCCCTCGCGCCGTACCTGATCGGCCCCGAGATCGACTCGGCGCTGCTGGCCGCGGCCGCCGAGGAGGCCGGCTGCGCCACCGCCGAGGCGCTGGGCGCCTACCCGGCGATCGGCAAGCTCGCCCTCGCCAAGTACACGACCGCGCTCGGCATCGCCTCGCCGCAGCAGCAGGGCACGCCGGTCCGCTGACGCGACGGCACCCCCGTTCGACACGAAGGGCCCGCTCCGGTGACCGGAGCGGGCCCTTCGACGTGCCGGGGGACGCGCGGGCGTACGTTCAGCCGAAGACGACGCAGGCGGCCGCCGTGACCTCGACGGAGCCGTCGTAGCGGGGCAGTCCCGGCCGTTCCCGCACGTCGAACCAGGTCACGTCGCCGGAGCGCTCGTTGGCGGAGTACAGGAAGCCGTCGTGCTCGGCCAGCGCGCGGGGCCAGTGCCCGCCGCACGGCACCGTGCCGGTCAGCCGGAGACCGTCGCCCTGGACGGCGAGCACGGACAGGACGTCCTCGCCGCGGGTCGCGGTCCACACGAAACGGCCGTCCGGCGAGACCACGACACCCGAGGGGTAGGCGTCGCCGGCCGGGGCGCCCGGCAGGACCGGGACCTCGGCCAGCGGCTTCAGCGAGCCGCCGTCCGCGTCCCAGAGGCACACGGTGACCGTCGGGGTGAGCTCGTTGACCACGTAGGCGTGCTCGCCGTCCGGGTGGAAGGCCAGGTGGCGGGGGCCCGATCCGGGGCGCAGCGCGATCTCGCGGTGGAGGGCGGGCACGCCCTCGTCGAGGGTGCAGACGCGTACCGAGTCCGTGCCGAGGTCGACGCTGACGATCCACCGGCCGCTGGGGTCGGGCCCCACCTGGTGGGGGTGCGGGCCGCGCTGGCGGCGGTCGTGCGGGCCGGAGCCGGTGTGCCGCAGCCGGCCCGAGGGCGCGGCGGCCAGGGTGCCGTCCGGGCGTACCGGTACGGCGGTGACGCCGCCGGATCCGTAGTCGGCGGTCAGTACGTGACCGGCGTGCAGGGCGAGGTGGGTGGGCCCGCCGCCGACCGGGACGGGCGGCCCGGCCGGTTCCGGCTTGTCCCCGCCGACGCGGTACGCGGCGACGGCGCCCTCCGCGGTCTCGCTGACCGCGTAGAGCATGTCACCGGCAAGGGAAAGGGCCAGGTAGGCGGGGTCGGGGACGGTGCCGAGGCGGCCGGTGAGGGTCAGCGCGCCGGTGCCGGGGTGGACTTCCGCGGTGACCAGTCCGGGGCCGCCCGCGGCCGTGTACGACCCGATGAACGCCCTCTGCCGCCTGCCGACTGCTGCCACCGCTGTCCCCTCTCGGTCCGCGCCAGTGGTGCCGACGGTAGCAGCCGGTCTAGACCAACCGGGGGACGTTTCCTCTCAGGCGCCGACGAGCCGCGAGCCGGAGGGTGCCCGCAGCGGCTCGGCCAGCTCGGCGAGCGCCCGCTCCAGGCCGTGCAGATGGGCCAGGGCGGGCTCGGCGGGAGCCTCGGCGGGCCGGTGGACCTGTTCGAGGCCGCCGTCCGTGAGCGCCTCCACCGCGGCCTCCACGCGCCAGCAGGCGGCGGCCAGGCGGGCGTCGTGCGAGGCCTCCGGATCCGCGGCGACCGCGACCAGACCGCGGATCTCGCGGGCGCAGTCGTCGAGCAGGGCGAGCACCCGGCGCGCGCGCCGCTTGCGGCCGAGCATCGGGTTCAGCGGGTGGACGAGCGGTGCCACCGAGAGCCGTACCCGGCCGAGGAGCTGCTCCAGCTCGGCCACGCGGGGCGCCGGGTCGGCGGCCTCCGATCCGGCGAGCCGCGCGGCGGCCTCCGCGGTGCAGGCGTGCACGCAGCGCAGGGCGCGCTGGATCCAGGCGTCGGTGGTGGCGTGTGTGGTGACGGGCAGCACGAAGAGCACGGCGAGCGCGGCACCGAGGGCGCCGACACCGGTCTCGGCCAGGCGCAGGGCGAGCAGGCCGGGGCTGAGGACGCCGAGGAGGCCGTAGAGCGAGGCGGCGAGGACCGTCACCCAGAGCATCATCCAGGTGTAGGACACGGCGGCCGTGTAGAAGATGCCGAAGACGGCGACGGCCACGAGGACGGCGGTGGGCACGGCCGCCCCGTGCACCGGCACGGCGGCGAGGAAGCCGAGGCCGATGCCGATGACGGTGCCGAGGACCCGCCGGAAGCCGCGGACCAGCGTCTCGCCGCGTGAGGCGGTGTTCACGAAGACCCACCAGGTGGCGCCCACCGCCCAGTACCAGCGCTGCCCGGACAGGAGCTGCCCGGCGACGAGCGCGAAACCGGCGCCCGCGGTCGCCTGCACGGCCTGCCGGGTGGTCACCCGGGCCAGGCCGCTGCCGGCGGGGGCGCGGGCACCGCGGCCGGGGGCATCCGGCGCTCGTAGCACCACAGGCCGAAGCGGACGGCGGCCGCGCTCAGCACGGACAGCAGGACGGCCGCGTACAGCGCGGGCAGCTCTCCGGGCGTGGTGTGCAGGAACTGGGCCATGAAGAAGGTCATGAAGGCGAAGACACCGAGGCTGTGGCCGCGCGGGCCCCAGCGGCGGGCGTACACGCCGGCGCCGACCACGGCGAGGAACACCAGGTCCCGCGCCACGGGGAAGTCGTGCAGCTCGGCCGCGGCGGCGAGCACGGGCAGGCCGACGACGGGCAGCAGCGCGGTGGTGACCGCCTGTCCGCGCACGGTGGCGTCGGTAACGGTGAACAGGGCGAGCAGCGCGGCGAGGCCACCGGTGACCGCTCCGGCCAGGGGCTGCCCCGCCGACCCGCACACGGCGACCGCCAGCCCGATGCCGAGCACGGCCCGCGCGGCGAAGCGCAGCCGCGTCCGCGCCGGGTCCGCCGCCACGAACACCCTCTTCAGCACTGAGCCCCTCCCGTTGGCACCCCGGTACACCCGGAACGCCTGATACGCCGGTTCGCGCACCGGCACAGAAAAGGCGCCGCGGGGATCCGCAGCGCCATCGACCCCTCCATGAGAGCATCACAGAGGTCACTGGCTCAAGTGTTGGCCGCATCACTGATCCAATGGCCCAGCACGATCCACGGTCGGAAGTTCGCCGCAATACCAACGGACCAGGTCGGGCGGCATACGCGGCGGTCCCACCGGTGAGCCATTGGTACAGTCGTGCCTCATGAGCGTGGACGCACTCGACACCCGCATCCTGCGGCTGCTGCTGGAGCAGCCGCGCACCAGCGTGCGCGAGTACGCCCGCATCCTCGGCGTGGCCCGGGGCACCCTCCAGGCCCGCCTGGACCGCATGGAGCGCGACGGTGTGATCACCGGCACGGGGCCCTCGCTGTCGCCCGCCGCGCTCGGCCACCCGGTGCTGGCCTTCGTGCACATCGAGGTCACCCAGGGCCACCTGGACGACGTCGGCGACGCGCTGGCCGCCGTGCCGGAGATCGTCGAGGCCTTCTCGATCACGGGCGGCGGCGACCTGCTGGCCCGGGTGGTGGGGCGGGACAACGCCCATCTGGAGGACGTGATCCAGAAGCTGATCAGCATGCCGGGCGTGGTGCGCACCCGCACCGAGGTGGCCCTGCGCGAGCGCGTGCCGTACCGACTGCTCCCCTGGTGGAGTCGGTCGGGCGGGCGGACCGCGCCTGACGCCGGGCATGCTGGACGGCATGAGCGAGCCCGGCACCCTCGCGGTCGTCTTCGATCTCGACGGAACGCTGGTGGACAGCGAGCCGAACTACTACGAGGCGGGCCGGCTGACCCTGGCCGAGCACGGCGTCCCGGACTTCACCTGGACGGAGCACGAGGGCTATGTCGGCGTCAGCACCCTGGAGACCGTCGTCCTCTGGCGGCGGCGCTACGGCCTGAGCGCCTCGGTGGAGGAGCTGTACGAGGCGACGAACCGGCGCTATCTGGAACTGGCCCGCGACGGCACGCGCGCGTACCCGGAGATGCGGAAGTTCGTGGAGCTGCCGGCCGCCGAGGGCGTGCCGCCGGCGGTGGCCTCCGGCTCCTCCCTGGAGGCGATCGGGGCGGTCCTCGCGGGCACCGGACTGGACGCCCATGTGCGCACCGTCGTCTCCGCCGACGAGGTGCCCCTTGGCAAACCGGCCCCCGACGTCTTCCTGGAGGCGGCCCGCCGGCTGGGGGTGGATCCGGCCCGCTGCGTGGTCGTGGAGGACGCGGCGCCGGGCGCGGCGGCCGCGCACGCGGCCGGGATGCGCTGCATCGCGGTGCCGTACGTGCCGGCCCAGGCGGGCGCGCCCGAGTTCGCCACGGCCGCGCTGCTGGTGCGGGGCGGACAGGCCGAGTTCACGGCCCGGACGGCCTATGCGTGGCTCACGGCCACGGCCGGTTCCCGCTGAACCGGAGGGGACCTTCCCGGGACCGACGCCGGTGCTCCCGGAGTGCGCCCGGCCGAACGGCTGCTTAGCGTGACCCCATGAGCACAGTCCCGGCAGGGCCCACCCCCGACGAACGGCGGTGGAAGGCGCTCGCGGTCTGTCTGACGGCGGGGTTCATCTCGCTGCTCGACACCTCGATCGTGAACGTGGCACTGCCCTCGATGGAGCACGGGCTGGGCGCCTCCGAGGCCGCCCAGTCCTGGGTGGTCTCCGGATACGCCCTGACCTTCGGGCTCGCGCTCGTGCCCGCGGGCCGGCTGGGCGACATGCACGGCCGGCGCCAGGCCTTCCTGATCGGGCTGGCCCTGTTCACGCTGGCCTCGGCGGCGTGCGGGCTCGCTCCCGGGCCGTCCTGGCTGGTGGTGTTCCGGCTGATCCAGGGCGCCGCGGCGGGCATGGTCGCGCCGCAGACGTCGGGGCTGATCCAGCAGATGTTCCGGGGCTCGGAGCGGGCGAAGGCCTTCGGCCTGCTCGGCAGCGTCATCGGGGTCTCGACGGCGGTGGGGCCGCTGGCGGGCGGCGTGCTGATCGACGCCGTCGGCACCGCGGACGGCTGGCGCTGGGTGTTCTTCGTCAACCTGCCCATCGGGGTGGCCGCCTTCACCACCGGACTGCGGCTGCTCCCCCGCTTCCCGGTGACCACCGACAGGCGGGAGACGTTCGACCTGTTCGGGGTGCTGCTCCTCGGCTCCGGCGTGCTCGCGCTGATGCTGCCACTGGTGCAGGAGCAGCAGTGGACCGGGCGGCTGAAGTGGGCGCTGCTGCCGGTGGCGGCGCTGCTCCTGGCCGCGTTCTGGGGGTGGGAGAGGCGGCAGGGGCGGCGCGGGCGGGCCCCGCTGGTCGACCTGGAGCTCTTCTCCCTGCGTTCGTTCACCCTCGGCGCCCTGATCAGCCTCACCTACTTCGCGGGCTTCACCACGGTCTTCTTCGTGTACACGCTGTTCCTGCAGAACACGGTCGGCTACAGCGCGCTGGCGGCCGGCCTGACGGTGCTGCCGTTCGCGGCGGCCTCGGCGGTCGGCGCGGCCGCAGGCGGCCGGCTGGTGGTGCGCCACGGCCGCAGGCTGGTCGTCATCGGGCTGGGCGGGGTGGCGCTGGGACTGCTCGGAGTGGTCGCGGCGGTGGAGCTGGTGCCCGGGCCGAACGTGGGCTGGGCGACCGCGCTGCCGCTGCTGGTCGGCGGGATCGGCTCCGGTCTGACGGTCTCCCCCAACACGACCCTCACCCTCACCCGGGTCCCCGTGCACCGGGCCGGAGCGGCCGGCGGGGTCCTCCAGACGGGCCAGCGGGTCGGATCCGCGGCCGGCATCGCCGTGGTGGGCGCGGTGTACTTCGCGCACCAGGCCGGCCCCGGGTACTCCGTCACCGCCATTCAGCTCGGGCTGCTCACCGCGGTCGGGCTCATCATGGTCGCGCTGGTGCTGGCCATCGCGGACCTGCGGGAGCGCCGGACGCAGCCCGAACCGGCACGGGCCGGGGAGCGGGTCCGGGACGGCTCGGCGGAGGGCGGCGCAGAGGAACCGGTGCGACCGGGGTCCTGAGCCTGCCGGGCCTTCTCTCGTGGGGTCCTTAGTGCGCCGGGCCCGTGCGGCCGGGATCCTGGGCGTGCCGCCCGCGCGGCCGAGGCCCTGGGCTTGCCGGACCCGCTCGGCCGAGATCCTGAGCTTGCCGGACCCGCGCGACCGGCGTTCCCAGCGTGCCGGGCCCGTGCGCCCGCAGACCCGAAGTCCGCGCGCCCCAGGACTCGCCGGTGCGCCCCGGGCTCCGAGGCCCGGTGCGCGGAACGGCGGCGGGCTACGGCTTGCGGCGCGGCTTGCCCCGCTTGGCCGGCTTGCCCGCCTTCCCACCGCCCCCGGAGCCGGAGCGGCCCCGCGCGGTACGGCTCCCGGACTTCGCACCGGCCGACTTTCCGGCGGCCGGCTTCTGACGGCCGCCACCCTGCTGCGCCCCGCCGCGCCGCTGCTCCCCCTCGGCCTTCTCCGGCGCACGGCCCCGCGAGCTGTTGACGGTGCGGCCCCGGACGATGCCGATGAAGTCCTCCACCAGGTCGGTGGTTGCCTCCTCGGGCCAGGACAGGGCGACGCTCGACTGGGGCGCGTCGGTGACGGGACGGTAGGTGAGGTCCCTGCGGTGGTATAGCCGGGCCAGGGACTGCGGGACGATCAGCAGACCGACGCCGGCCGCGACCAGTTCGATCGCGTCGGGTGTCGTCGCGGGACGCTCGAAGGCGGGCTCGCCGGGCGGGGCGGCCCAGTCGAAGACGTCGTCCAGGGGGTGGAACACGACCTCGTCGGCGAGGTCGGCCAGGGTCACCTCCTCGGCCGCCGTGATCAGGTGGTCCTTGGGTACCACCACGACCGTGGTCTCCGTGTACAGGGGGATCGCGCTGAAGAACGTACGGTCGACCGGCAGCCGCACGAACGCCGCGTCCGCCTCTCCGGCGCGCAGCAGCCCCGGCGCCTCGGGTGCCGGGACCTGGAGCAGGGTGAGCGGGTTGCGGGGGCGGCGCTCCTGCCAGATCCGCGCCCATTTGGCCGGCGTCACTCCGGGGACGTACGCCAGCCGGAACGACGGTGATTCATCCGAGCCTGTCACCAGGCCAGGCTACCGGCCGTGGTCGGCCGCCCCGTACCCGGCCGATACCCTTGACCTCATGAGTTCGCAGCAGAGCACCCAGACGATGAAGCCCGCGACCGCGGCGAAGAAGCTGGGTGTGTACCTCCCCGCCACCCCCGCAGACTTCCAGGAGGGTGTGGTCACGCGCGCCGAGCTGAACGAGCTGCAGGCCAACCCGCCCGAGTGGCTGCTCGCGCTGCGAGCGGACGGTCCGCACCCGCGCCCGGTGGTCGCCGCGAAGCTCGGCGTGTCCATCTCCGGCCTCGCGCGCGCCGGTGTCACCGAGGCGCTGACCACCGAGCAGATCGAGGCGCTCAAGCAGGAGCGGCCCGAGTGGCTGGAGAAGGAGCGGGCCACCCAGGCCGAGGTCCGCAAGGAGGGCGCGCGGCTGAAGAGCATCAAGAAGGAGAAGGGCGCGCCGGACGCCTGAGACGGCTGACGCCCCCGCCACCGGGGGCGTTGTCAGTGGCCTCCCCTACAGTTCCGCAGAGTTGATCACTGCGTGTGCGGGGAGGCATGTATGGGGTGGGTGGCCGCGGGCGATTACGAGATCGCCCTCGACGACGGCAAGGTGGTGTGCCGCAACGCGGCCGGACGCCGGCTGAAGTCCGTGCCCGCGAAGCTCGCCGACGAACCGGCGGTCGTGGGTCTGAGGCAGCTCGCCGAGTGGCTGGAGCGGCACGAGCGGCAGTGCCTGGCCGACGTCGAGCGGTGGATGGTCCGCTCGCTGCCGGTGCCGCTCTCCGTGATCGCCCGGGTGTGGCCGGACCCCGCCTGGCAGGCGGCCCTGCGCGACCTCGTCGTCACCGGCGACGACGGCCGGGTCGCCGGATTCCTGCGCGACGCCGACCCCGGGCGCGGCCTCGGCCTGGTGGACCTCGACGGCGACACGGTGCGCATCACCCCCGAACTCGTCCGCATCCCGCACCCCGTGCTGCTCGAAGACCTGGAGGAACTGCGGGAGTTCGCCGTGGAACTGGGTGTCGGGCAGCGCGCCCAGCAGCTCTTCCGCGAGGTCTGGCACCGTCCGGCCGGTGCCGACCCCGAGGCCAAGCAGGTGGAGGAGTACGCGGGCGGCTCCTACAAGGAACTGCGCTTCCTGCACGGCAGGGCCGGCCAGCTCGGGTACCGCGTGCGCGGCGGCAGCGCGGTGTGCTCCGTCTTCGAGGACGGACGCGGCGTCGAGGCACGCGTATGGGTCGGCGACTACGACGGCTACGAGGAGACCGAGACCGGCGCGCTGGTGTGGGCCGACCCCGCCGGCCGCCTGCTGAGGCTCGGTCAGGTGGGGCGCGTCGCCTGGTCGGAGGGCATGCGGATGGCGGCCGCGCTGTACGCCGGGCGGGACATCGAGGACGAGGAGCGGGCGGCATGACGGCCATCACGGGCTACGACGAGGCCACCGCGGCCGCACTGCTGGACGCGGGCGCCGTGCTACCGCCCGGCAGCACCGCGCGCGAGGACGCCGACGGGCTCACCGTCCGCACCTACACCCACCCCGCCCTGGACGACCGCCCTGTCGTGCGCCTCGTGCCGGGCACGCTGGGCGAGGCCGAGGACCTGGCGCTGGAGTTCCTCGGGCTGGCCCGCGAACCGGAGGTGCCGGAGGCCGGGCAGGTCCGCAAGGAGACACTGGGCTTCCCCGCCTGGGCCCTGGTGAACGACCCGGCGAACGGGCATCACGCGCTCGCCCTGGTCAAGGACGTCGAGCGGCTGGCCCGCCAGGCCAAGTCCCGTCCCGGCCACGCCAAGGACGGCTTCGAGGCGCTCGGCGAGCGGCTCGGACGGGCCGTGCCGCACTTCCTGCCCACCTTCTACGAGCAGGCCGCGCGGGTCTTCCTGCAGCACGAGAACACCACGTACGCCGCCGCCTTCTTCGGCAAGGCCCGCCAGGCCGAGCGGGTGCACGCGCTCCCCGTGGACGAGGAGCGGCAGCGGGCGGTGTTCCTGGAGTTCGCCTTCGCCGGGGCGCTGACCGTCAAGGCGCTCAAGGAGCATGTGAAGGACCTGGCCCGGCGGCTCGACCCGGCTGCCGCGTGGACGCAGTTCCGGCAGCTCACGGTGGAGCGCTGCGCGGCCGGGATGCCGCCGTACGCCTCGCTGCCGCAGGACGCGCGCGGGCTGATCAGGGCGGCGGGACTCGACCGGGACGCCGAGGAAAGCGCCCTCGTGGCCGACCTGCTGGCCTCCCCCGCCGCCGTACGGGCACCCGCGTCCTTCTGGAACTCCTACCGCGGGGTCCTGTCCGCCCTGGCCGAGCGGCGGCCGGCCGTGCGGGCGCGGCTGCTGGAGATCATGCCGGCCGGCCTGGGCCGGGAGACCGAGGACGACGAGTTCTGGCTGGCGCTGCTCGCGGAGTGCGGGGCCGAACGGCTGCTCACCGACGCGCGGGCGGCGAAGGAGCACGCCGTCGACCCCGCCGACTGGCTGAGCCGCTGGGCGTACTTCCGCAAGCACGGCGGGTCCTACTCGCGCCGCTCACCGGCGACGCTGGCGCTCGTCGCGCGCATGGCCGGGCCGCTGCGGGACGCCGGCCGGCCCGTGGACCTGTTCACCGGCCGCTGGCACGCCGGCGCCGACCTCGACCTGCTGGACCTGTGCGCGGCGGAGGGCATCCCGCTCGCCGTGCCCGGAGCGGAGGTGAACACGTATCTGCCCCTCCCCGGCTGGCTGAAGGACGACCGGGCCGGCCGCCGTGACCTGGTGGCCGTGGCGGCCGACCCGAGGTTCCGGCGGCTGCTGCACCAGGCCCTCGAAGCGGTCGGCAGGGACAACGGGAGCGCCGACCTGCTGCGGACGGTCGCCGGGCACCCGGTGCTGCGCGACGTGCTGCGCGAGTGGCTCGGACAGGCCGCCGGGGAGTACACGGGCGTGACGGGGCTGCCCGGCGCCCGTGCCGCGCTCGACCGGCTGCGGCCGTTCCGGCCGGTCGCGGCCGAGGTCGCCCCGGACGCCGTCGCAGTGGTGGCCGGGCAGGCGGTTGCGCCGCTGCTCGGCCGCACCCTGCGCGCCGGAATCCTGGACGAGCTGGGCTGGCCCGCCCTCGAGGAGGCACTGGCCCTGCTCGACGCCGGAGCCGGGGCAGGAGGCGCGAGGACACCACGCCCACCCTCCACGAGGCCTGGCCCGCGCTGGTCCTGGCGCACCGGCACAAGGCGGTCGTGGTCGGCCCCGCGAAGGTGCTGCTCGAACACGACCTGCGCCTGCCCGCGGAACTGGACCGCTGGCAGCGCCCGTGGTGCCGGTACGTGGACGGCGAACTGCTGGTGATGTGGCGGCAGGACGGCAAGCAGCGCGGCTACTGGTCGTCCCGCCCCACCAAGGTGTTCGCCCTCGGTGGCGAGCAACTGCCGTCCTACCGGTGGGGGAACGACGCCGGCTCCCCCTCGGTCCCGTTGCCCGGCGGCGGCCGTGCCACCGGCGGCCGGGCGCTGCACGCCGGGGACACGGTGCTGCCGCCGAGCCGCGCCGTGATCGGTGACGGCAGCGTGCTGTGGCGTCGGGGCAGGCAGGGCCGGGAGACGGTGTGGCTGGAGTACGACCCGGTCACCGGCACCCACGGCCGCGCCTCCCTGCCCGCCCTGCTGCGGTCGGGCATCCGGGACGACGCCGCCCTGCTGACCGACCGGTGCGAGGTGCTGCCGTTGCAACCCGGCCTGGAGGAAAGCCCGTTCGGCACCGACGGCACCGTGCTCGGCCGCTGGGTGCGCCTGGAGGGCGAGGGCGATCAAGCCCGCAAGGTCGCCGGGACGCCGGACGGGCGCACGGTGTCCGTGCCGGCCGGCCCCGACGGCCGGTCGGATGTCACGCCGGTCGGCGCGCTGCGGCTGCCCGGCGGTGCCGAGCCGGTCGTCGCGCAGCGGCACGGCCAGGCCGTCCTGTTCGCCGCCGACGACACCTCGCCGGGCGGCGAACTCGGCCGGGTGGCGCCGGGCGACGAACGCGGCAGCGATTTCGCCGCCGGCACGCGGCTGGTGCCGCCGCTCGCCTTCTGGCACGCCCTGCGCCCCGTGACGAGCGGGGCTCGGCCGTGCTGCGCTCGCTGACCGACGAACAGGCGGCCGAGCTGCTGCGGGTCACCGGCCGGGCACTGGCCGAACGTCAGGAGGCGGTGGTCCGCGCCGGTTCGGACGAGGCCGCGCGGGCCGCCGTACCGGCCGCGGACGAGGTCGCACGCGAGGCCGTCACCCGGGCGCTGCCCGGCTGCACGGACGGCAGGCTGCTCATGGGGGTCGCCGCCCTGGTCCGGATGGCGCTGCGGCTGACCGAGTCGGCCACCGCCTTCGCCACGCCCGCCGCACCGCGGCCGCGGCAGCCGCGCGCGGGGACCGAGGAGATGTTCGCCGACTACCGCCCCGAGCGCGGCGAGGACCGCATGCTGTACGACGCCGTCTCCGGTGTCGTCGGCCTGCGCGGCTGGTGGCACGGGGCCAGTGGAGCGTGCTGCGCCAGATCCGCTCGGTGAACCACGTGCTCTCCGGCGAACCCGCCGCGGGCAAGCCGCTCACCGACCGGGAGCGGCTCGCCGCCGTCGGCGACGGCTGGGTCAGCGACGAGTACACCGTCCCCGGGATAGGCATGGTGTGGCCGTCCGTGCTGGGTGTTCTGCGGGGGCTCGCCCTGCGGGCCGCCTCGCCGGCCCTGCCCGAGGAGCAACGGGAGTCGCTGCTCCTGCTGTTCGAGGCGGTCGGTGAGGGTCCGCTCGCCGGGGCCGGGGCGCCCTGCGCGAGATCGTGCTGAGCGAGCCGCACGACAAGCGGCAGCGGTCCGGTCAGGTGCTGCGCCGAGACGGCCGTACGGTGGTGGTCATCGGCTGCCAGAGCGTCGACACGCGGCTGGACCGCGTGCGCTGGCTGGCGCTGGACCACGACCCTTCGGGCGCGTTCGGCGCGGTCGCGCACTTCGTGCTGGAAGCCGACGTCCGGCACGATCCGGGGATGTCCGCCGGCGATCTCGCCGCGGTCGTCCGCCTGGTCCGGGACAAGGGCGCCGCCCCCTGGCACGCCGGAGCGCCCGCGGCGCTGGTGGCGGCGACCGGCGGCGGCCTCGGACCGCTGCAGTCCACGGCGCTGCTGGCCGGCCTTCCGCAGGAGCCCGGCGCGGAGCGGCTGGCCGGGCTCGGCCTGAAGCCGCGGCAGAACGAGTTCGCCCTGGCCCGGCTGAACGCCCTCGGCCGCGAGGAGCGCAACGCGCTGCTGGGCGCCCTGCTGCCCGCCGACCCCGCCGCGCTGTGGACCTCGGGGCCGGACACGGACGCCGCGGGCCGGGTCTGGGCCGAGCGGCTCGGCTCCCTGGTGCGCGTGCCCGAGGACCTGGCGGCCGACCTCGCGGGCGTGGGGTACGGCGAGGCGGTGCTGAACCCGTCCCGCACCCCCTGGCTGGCGCACACCGCCGTGCTGCGGCCCGGCAAGGACGGCGACCTGGCCTGGTCGGACCCGGCCGCCGTGCCCGACCGGCACGATCTGCCGGCCGCCCTGAACACCCTGTCCGCGCTCGCCTACGTCCTTCCGTACGGGCACCCGCTGCGCGCGGCCCTGCCCGCGGGTCTCGCCGCGCTGCGCCGCCGGCTGGCCGATCCAGAGCTGCTGCTCGCCGTCGACGTCGAGTGGACGGAGAAGGGCGCCTCGACAGCGGCCGAACTGCGCACCATGCACGGCTTGCCGGAGACCGGGGGCGGCGACGCGCACGGTCTCACCCGGGTCGGCGAGGCGATCGTGCTGCGCCCCTGGCACCGCGACAGGGAGATGGTCCTGGTCCGCCCCGCCGCGCTCGCCGGCCCCGACGACGCGGTGTTCGGGCTGCTGGAGGGACTGGTGGGCGACGTGCGCGGCCACCGCCTGCGCGTCCTGCGCACCGTGCTCGGGACGACCTGGCCCGGGCGGTGGCCGCCGGCGCCGACGGCCCCGCGGGCCACGCCCAGGACCCGTCGGTCTGCGTGCCCGGACTCGTCACCGAGGTCGCCGCGGCGCGCGGGCTGAGCGAGGACGCGGCGGCGCTCTACCTCCAGTTGCTGGCGCTGCCCGACCCGACGGACCGCAACTGCGCGCGCTGGACCGGCTGGAAGCCCGCCCGTACGAAGAAGGCCCGCGCCGAACTGGCCGCGACCGGTCTCGTCGTGGAGGCCAAGCGCTCGCGCGCCGGACGGACGCTGTTCCTGCCCTGCGGCTGGCGTGAGCTGAAGTCGCCCGCGCTGCCGGCGGAGACCTGGAAGGAGGGCCTGTACCCGCTCTCCGACCACCGGCGCGCCGTGCCCCTGCTGCCGGTGCCGGAGCTGTTCGCCCGCGCCTGGGACCGGGTCCGCTCCGGCGACGCCCCGGCGTACGAGGAGCTCACCACCCGCGCGACGCGCGGGGGGCGGCGCCGATGAGCCGCCGTACGACGAGCACGACGACCACCACCCGTGACACCCCGAAGGGCTCCCTCCGATGAGCACCGTCCTCGCTCCCGACGCGACCCGTCAGATCGTCCCGCCCGAGGAGCGGTTCGCCACCGAACTCGCCTTTCTCGCCGCGTACGACGCCGGGCCGCGTCCGCCCGCGTGGCGGCTCACGCCCCGGTCCGTCGTCACCTTCGTGATGGGCAGCGGCGGTCAGGCGCTGCGGCTGCCCGAGGACGCCGAGGTCCCCGACGGGGTGCCGCGGCGTCTGGTGGTGGAAAGCAAGTTCGTGGGCGACCGCGCGCTGGTGGAACGGTGTGTCGTCACGCTCGCCGGGGAGCGGGGCCTGCTGCTCGTCGGCGAGCCCGGCACCGCCAAGTCGATGCTGTCCGAGCTGCTGTCGGCGGCCGTGTGCGGGACCAGCGGTCTGGTGGTGCAGGGCACCGCGGGCACGACCGAGGACCAGCTCAAGTACGGGTGGAACTACGCCCTGTTGCTCGCGCAGGGCCCCAGCCGGCAGGCGCTGGTGCCGTCCCCGGTGCTCACCGCGATGACCCGGGGCGCCATCGCCCGGGTCGAGGAGGTCACCCGCTGCCTGCCCGAGGTGCAGGACTCGCTGGTGTCGCTGCTGTCCGAGCGGCTCATCGCGGTGCCCGAACTGGCGGGCGGTGAAGACGGGTCGGCCCACGCCGCGCCCGGGTTCAACCTGATCGCCACCGCCAACCTGCGGGACCGGGGCGTCTCGGAGATGTCCGCGGCGCTCAAGCGCCGCTTCAACTTCGAGACGGTGGGGCCCATCACCGACCTCGACGTCGAGACCGCTCTGGTGCGCGGCCAGGCACGGGCCTCGCTGGAGCGGGCCGGCGCGCCCTTCCGGGTCGACGACGCCGTGCTGGAGGCGCTGGTCACCGCGTTCCGTGACCTGCGCGAGGGCCGGTCGGCGGAAGGCTGGGAGGTGGAGCGGCCTTCGACGGTGATGAGTACGGCGGAGGCCGTGGCCGTGGCCGGCGCGCTGGGCCTGGCCGCTGCCTACTTCCCCGGCGACCGTGACGTCCTCGAGCTGCTCCCGGGCCATCTCCTGGGCGTCGTGCGCAAGGACGACCCGGCCGACGCGGCCAGGCTGCGCGGCTACTGGGACGGTCCCGTGCGGCGCCGCGCCGAGCAGGGTTCCGCCACCTGGCGCACCCTGTGGGACCTGCGCTCGGTCCTGGAGGGCTGACGGCCGTGCCCCACCCTTCCCCCGAGGCGGCCGTGCGGGCCCTCACCGACGAGGCGGGGCCCTACCTCATCGGCGTACGGCATCACGCGCCGTCGCTGGCGGCGGCCGTGCCCGCCCTGCTGGACGCGGCGAAGCCGGACGTCCTGCTCGTCGAACTCCCCGCCGAGCTGAGCGAATGGCTGCCGTGGCTCGCCCACCAGGAGACCCGTGCCCCGGTCGCGCTCGCCGCCGCGCCGGGCGACGGGAGCACCGGCCCGGCGTTCTATCCGTTCGCGGACTTCTCACCCGAACTGGTGGCGGTGCGCTGGGCGGCGCGGCACGACGTGCCGGTGGTCGCCTGCGACCTGCCGCTCGCGGACCGGGCGTGGAGCGGGGACGACCGCCGGCGGCCCCCTGGCGTCGAGGCACGGGCGACCGAGGCGCCCGGCCTCGGCGGGCTCGGCGATGCCCTGCGCTCCCGTCTCACCGGCCGTCCCGGTGACGACCTGTGGGACCGGCTGGTGGAGACCGCCGCCCCGGGTTCGCCGCCGGAGGCCCTGCGGCGGGCCGCGCTGCTGACCGGGTGGGCGCTGCGCGAGGAGGCGGCGGGTGCGGGCGGGGTGCCCGAGCCGGACCTGCGCCGGGAGCGGTGGATGCGGTCGTGCCTGGCCGCAGCGACGGCGGGCGGTGAGCGGGCCGCCGTGGTCGTCGGCGCCTTCCACGCCCCGGCGCTGCTGGAGCCGGACGACGGCGCCGAGGCGGGCCCCGCCGGCCCCTCGTCGGCCACGCCCTGGACGACGTCCCTCATCCCCTACACCTACGCCCTCCTCGACGAGCGTTCCGGCTACCCCGCCGGCATCCGCGACCCCGAGTGGCAGCAGGGGTGCTCGAGGCCGCGGGCGACCCGGCGGCGCTGGCGGAGGCGCTGACCGGGGCCGCCGTGCGGGTGTGCGCCGAACTCCGGGCGCTCGGCCACCCCTCCGGGCCCGCGGACGCGCGGGAGGTCGTGCGGTTCGCCGGTGACCTGGCACGGCTGCGGGGCTGCCCGCGGCGGGCCGGGGCGAGCTGGTGGAGGCCGTGCAGACGGTGCTCGCCCAGGGTGAGCCCCACGGGCGGGGGCGGGCCGTCGCGCGGGCGATGGAGAGGGTACTGGTGGGTGACCGGACCGGCCGTCCGGCACCGGGCGCGCCGCGCAGCGGGCTGGCCCCGGCGGTGGAGGCCGAGCTGGCCGCGCTGGGCCTGCCCGGCCCGGCGGACGCCGGCCCCGGCAGCGCGCGCGACCTGCGCCTCGACCCGCTCCGCTCCGGCCTGGACCGCCGCCGCGAACTCCTGCTGCGCCGCCTGACGGTGTGCGCGGTGCCGTACGCGGAGTCCAGGGAAGTCACCGGCGCGGGCGGCGCCGAGGCGCTGACCTCACGCTGGGAGGTGCGCTGGACCCCCGCCACGGCCGCCATGCTGACCGTGGCCGGGGTCCGCGGGGTCACCCCGGCGCAGGCCGCCGAGGGCCTGCTGCGGGAGCGCCGGCGCACCGAGCGGGACGCCGGCGGGCCCACCGCGGCCCAGGTCCTGCCCGGTCTGGAACAGGCGGCGCACTGCGGCCTGGAGCGGCTCGCGGACGAGCGGCTGGACGACGTCGCCGAGGTGCTGCCCTGCTCCGGGACGCTGCCCGAACTGCTCGCCGGACTCGCCCTGCTGGACCGTCTGGGCGCCGGTCACATCGCCGGTCTGCCGGCCGACGCGGACCGCGCGGCACGGGCGGCGGCCGTCGCCGGGCTGCTCACCGCCGCCGCGGTGCGTCAGGTGGACGGCCTCACCGGCTCCGAGGACCCCGCGGACGCCCACGCGCTGCTGGAACTCGCCCACCGCGCCGACGTGTCGGGCGGCATCCGGCTCACCGACGCCCTCGCCCGGCTGGCCACCGGTGGTTCCCCGCTGATGCGCGGCGCCGCCGGAGCGGTACGCGTGCTGCTCGGACACGAGGAGCCGCGCGCCTTCGGCGGCCGGGTGGCGTCCTGGGTGGACGGGGCCCACGACGCCGCCTCCCGGTCCGCGCTGACCGCGCGGCTCACCGGACTGCTGACCGCGGCCGGGCCGCTGCTGGAGTCGGCGGCGCCCGCGCTGGAGCCGCTGCTGGACCGGGTGCGGGAACTGTCCGACCGGGACTTCCTGGACCGGCTGCCCGCCCTGCGCGGCGGCTTCGACGCGCTCAGCCCGGCCGCGCGCGAGCGGCTGCTGTCGACCGTCGAGGAGCGTCTGGACGAGCGCCGGGTGGGCGACACCGGAGCCGTCGACCCGGTCGCGCTGGCCGCCTGGACCCGCGCCGATCTGGCGGCCCGCGAAGCCCTCCGCGACTGGGGACTCCTTCCCTCGGGCCACCGGCCCGCGGACGCCCCGGCGGCCGGCGCCGGGAGCGGCGGGACCGGGGGCGCCCCCGGCGGCGCGGACGGCGCGGAGCACCTGCTGGCGCCCGCCGACCGGTGGCGCCTGGTGCTGGGCCGGCGCACCGACCGGCTGCCGCTCTCCGCGGGCCGCCTGGCGACCGCGCTGGACGAGCTGTACGGCAGCGGCCGTGGCGAGGGCAGCCGGGGCGACCTCACCGGCGCGGGAAGCGGCGGCGGCCGCGAGACGTCGTACCCCTCGGTGCGGGAGTGGTCGGAGGAACTGGCCGCGCTCTTCGGCCCGGGTGTCCGGGAGGAGGTGCTGGCGGCCGCCGCCGGGGCGGGCCGCCCGGACGTGTTCGCGGAGCTCGACCCGGACGCCGTACGGCCGTCGGTCGATCTGCTCCGCTCGGTGCTGCGGCACGCGGGCGGACTGCCGGAGGCCCGGCTGGCCGCGCTGCGCCCGCTGGTGAAGCGGCTGGTCGACGAGCTGACCCGGGAACTGGCGACCCGGCTGCGCCCGGCCCTGCACGGCACCGCGCTGCCGCGTCCCAGCCGCCGTCCGGGTGGCGGCCTGGACCTGCCCCGTACGCTGCGGGCCAACCTGACGACCGCACGCCGCATGCCGGACGGCACGGTCCGGGTCGTCCCCGAGCGCCCCGTCTTCCGCACCCGGGCCCGCAGGGCGGCGGACTGGCGGCTGATCCTGGTCACCGACGTCTCGGGGTCCATGGAGGCTTCAACGGTCTGGGCCGCGCTCACGGCGTCCGTACTGGCCGGGGTGCCCACCCTGTCCACGCACTTCCTGGCCTTCTCCACGGAGGTGATCGACCTGACGGAGCACGTGGCGGACCCGCTGTCGCTGCTGCTGGAGGTCAGCGTGGGCGGCGGCACCCACATCGCGGCCGGACTGCGGCACGCGCGGGAACTGGTCACCGTGCCCTCGCGCACGCTCGTCGTGGTCGTCAGCGACTTCGAGGAGGGCTACCCGCTCGGCGGGCTGCTCGCCGAGGTGCGGGCCCTGGTCGGCGCGGGCTGCCAGGTGCTCGGCTGCGCGAGCCTGGACGACGCCGGCCGGCCCCGCTACGCCACCTCCGTCGCCGGGCAGCTGGTCGCCGCGGGGATGCCGGTGGCCGCCCTGAGCCCGCTCGAACTCGCCCGCTGGGTAGGGGAGAAGATCGCATGAGCCCGGATCTGCCTCCGGTCGACCCGTCCGTGACCGCCGCGCTCGTCGCGGCGCTCTCCCCCCGGCTGCGCAAGCGCCTCGACGCGGGTGTCGCGAAGCTGGCGGACCGCCCGGTCGTCCGTGACGGCGACGTCGTGCGGATCGGCGTCGACGACAGCACCGACGTCGAACTGCACGCGCCCGGCGGCACGGTGACCGACGCGGACGCGATCCGCTGCGGCTGTCTGCTGGCGCCCGGCTGTGTGCACCGCGCCGCGGCCGCGTCGGCGGCACCGGTCGCCGAACCGTCCGCCGCGGCCGGACCGGAGAAGGCCGACGACCCGGCGACGGCGGGCGAGGCCGCGCCGGAGCCGCCCGGCGCGGTGGACACCGAAAGGGCCACGCCCGAGCAGTGTGCCGCCGCCCGTGCCCTGCACACCGCCGCGGCGGCGGTGCTGGAGGCCGGTACGGACGGTTCCGGTGCGGTGCTCCAGGCGGAACTGCTGCGCGCGGCGCACACGGCCCGGCTCGCGGGGCTCCCCGGGCCGCCGCCACGGCCGTGTCCGTCGTGACCGCACTGCGCCGGGCCCGCTCCGCCGACCCGGCGTACCGCCTCGCGGACCACGTCTGCGCGCTCCGCGACGCGCTGTCCGCCGCCCACCGCCTCCCGCACGCGCGGGGCCCGGAGCTGACCGGGCTGCGCGGGACGGCACGGCAGCCGTACCGGCCGGACGGCTCACTGCGGCTGTACGGGCTCTTCACCGAACCGGTGCTCACCGCCACGGGACACGCGGGCGCGGTGACGTGGACCGCGGACGCCGAGGGGCGGCTGTACCAGGTACCGGACGTGGCGCCGGGCGGCGCCGGGCGCGCGGTGGGCGCGGCCGACCGGACGGTCCGCGTCGGCGACACCGCCCTGACCCATCGTCAACTGTCACGAGCGGGGCTCGCGGTGTCGGGTGCCACGGTGTCCCCGACGGGGCGACTGGGAGCGGGCGCGGGAGTACGGGCGGTCCGTGCCTCCGGCGCGGGCTGGCGCGCGGACCCGCTGGAGCGGCTCTGGGCGGTCCCGGCAGCCGAACAGGTGGCCGGCGCACTGGACGGCGGCCACGGCCTGCTCTTCCTCGACGTGACCCTGGTGGGCACGGTCCGGGAGGCGTCGGGCGACTGTCTGCTCGCCGACTGCGGCGGCGTCTTCCTGCGGCTGGCCGCCGCGCACGACCACCCCGCGCTCCCCCACCGCGACAACCTGCGGCTGCTGGCCGCCGCCCGGGGCAGCCGGCTCCGGATCGTCGCCCGGCTGGACCCGGCCCCGCATCCCGGGCCCTGCTGCTCGCGACCGAGCACCCCACCCTCCCCGGCACCCGCGTCGACCTGGGCCTGGACCGGCTCCAGCACGCCGACCTGCCGGCCGTGCCCGCCTCCCCGGCGCCCCCGGCAGCCGTGCCCGCGCCCGACGAGGCGCCGGTGCACATGCTGCGCCGCCGGGTGCGGCAGGCCGCCTCGGGCGGACGGCTCGTGCTGTCCTTCCCCGGGGACACGGACGCCGACGTCCGGCGGCTGGGCCGCCACGGGCTGGCGACGGCGGGTGACCTCCTGCGGGAACTGCACGCGGCCGCGGCGGAGCGTTCACGTGACGTCTTCGGCCGTCTGCTCCCGGCGGACCCGGACCGGTTCGCCCGGGCCTGGCTGGCGGCGGCCCGCTACACCGACGCGGTGGACCGGGCACTGTGCGCCGCGGCCTGGGGCTCCTGAGGGGCGCCGGGCGCGCGAAGACGGCGCGGGCCGCCGTTCCCCCGCGCCGGCGGCCCGCCCGGCGGTCGTCCGAGCAGGTCGGACGCGCCGGGTTGAAGTGTGCGGCATCCGGGGAGGGCGAGGGTATGCGTACAAGTACGTACGCGGCGCCGGTCGGGGAGGACGGCGCACGGGACACACGCGGAGACGAAGCACGTGGCACAGGGGCTGGAGAAGGCCTACGAACGTCTGGTGGCGGTGGCCGTGGCGGCGCTGCACGAGCGGGAGCCCGGACGGCTGTGGCCCTCGCTGAGCGGCGCGCTGACCGAGCTGTGCGGCGGCGAGGCCGCGGTCCACAAGCTGGACGACTGGAGCGAGCGCAGCGGCACGGTCGGCGCGGCCCCCGGTGCCGCCGCCCGCGAACTGGGGCGGCTCCCGGAGGCGGACCTGGGGCTGCTGCGCGCCGGCTACCCCTTCGCCCGCCACTACGCGCGACGGCCCGGGCGGGCGCCGGTCTCCGCGCGCCGCGCGGCCGGCGGGGGCTGGCGGGGCAGTGCGACGGCCCGGCTGCTCGGCGCGGTGCTGGACGTCGACCATGTGCTGGGCGTGCCGCTGCCCGGCAGTTCCGCCCCGATCACCGGCTGCCTGGTCTTCCGGTCCGGCACGGACTTCACCGACGACCACCTGACGATGGCCGCGCGCGCCCAGCCGCTGATGGAGGCCGTGGAGCGGCAGCGGCTACTGCTGGAGGAGTGGCGGCGCTCCCTCGCCCCGGCCGGGGCGTCGACCGACGAACGGGCGGCGGACTGCGCGCTGACGCCGCGTGAGACGGCCGTACTGCTGCTGCTCGCCGAGGCCCTGACCGCCGACGCCATCGGCCGGCGCCTGGGCATCTCGGCCCGCACCGTGCACAAGCACGTCGAGAACATCTACCGCAAGCTGGGCACCCGCGACCGGGTCGGCACCCTGCTGCGCGCGCAGCGGCTCGGGCTGGTCGCGGTGCCCTAGCGGTGCTCGGGGTTCTCGAAGTCGCGGCGGCATCCGGCGTCCCAGGCGGTGCGCTGGTTGCCGTAGGCGGGGATGCCTCCGAGGTCCTTCAGCGCGCGCGCAAGGTGCAGCAGGTTCCAGGTCATGAAGGTGGTGTTGCGGTTGGTGAAGTCGTTCTCCGGGCCGCCCGATCCGGGGTCGAGGTACGAGGGTCCGGGGCCCGCCTCGCCGATCCAGCCGGCGTCCGCCTGCGGCGGGATCGTGTACCCCAGATGCTGCAGGCTGTAGAGGACGTTCATCGCGCAGTGCTTGACGCCGTCCTCGTTGCCGGTGATGAGGCAGCCGCCGACACGGCCGTAATAGGCGTACTGACCCGCGTCGTTGAGCAGACTCGAGCAGGAGTACAGGCGTTCGATCACCTGCTTCATGACGGAACTGTTGTCGCCCAGCCAGATCGGGCCCGCCAGGACGAGGATGTCGGCCGCCAGGACCTGCTGGTAGAGGTCCGGCCAGACGTCCGTCTTCCAGCCGTGCTCGGTCATGTCGGGCCACACACCGGTGGCGATGTCGTGGTCGACGGCCCGTACCACGTCGACGTGCACGCCCTGGGCGTCCATGACGGCGGTGCTCCGGTCGATCAGTCCCTGGGTGTTGCTCGTCTCCGGCGAGCGTTTGAGGGTGCAGTTGATCACCAGGGCCCGCAGGTCGTCGTAGTGGTTCGGCGGGGCGTCGGTGGCGGGCGAAGCGGTCACGAGGTCCTCCCGGAGCCGTCGGTTCGGGGGTGGGCCGGAGTCAGTCCGCGGCCGGCGGGATGTTCTGGTTGGCGTGGAACAGGTTGTCCGGGTCGTAGGCGCGCTTGACCGAGGTGAGGCGGTCGTAGTGCCCCCGGTAGGTGCTCCGGACCCGGTCCGGGTTCTCCTGCTCGCCGATGAAGTTGACGTAGGTGCCGCCCATCGAGTGCGGGTGCAGGTCGGTCCAGTAGTCGACGCACCACTGCCGCACCAGGCCGGCGTTGGCGGGGTCGGGGTCGATGCCGCCGATCACGCCGGACCACACGGCGTCCCGGTAGGCCCAGGCCGTGTCGTCGGGGCCGACGCGCTGGGCCGCCCCGTCCACCGGGTACATGTGCATGGTCGACAGGCCGGTGGGGAGGTTCTCGGCGTACTTCTGGTGCACGTCCACGGCCCCGTCGGAGACGGCGTCGAAGAAGTCACCGCGCCAGTACCACTGCAGTCCCTTCGGGATCAGGGTGTCGAACATGGTCTGCAGCCCGGGGTACGGCATGGGGGTGGTGAAGTGGAAGGCCGGCGGCGCCGGGTCGTTGACCACCGAGAGCACCTCGGCGAGGTGGTCGTCGGCGAGTCCGCCGGTGTAGCACCAGACGACACCGCACACCTTCTGCCCGTGGATCGGCTCGGGGAACGGCGGGCCGGGCGGCACGACCAGCACGGCGAAGAAGCCGCTGAGCTCCTCCGGTGCGGCGGGCAGGAACTCCCGGTACCAGCGCAGCACCTCCTGGATGCGGTCGACCGGCCAGACCGTCACCGCGACCCCGACCGTGGCGGCCGGGTGCAGCCGGAAGGTGAACGAGGTGACCACGCCGAAGTTGCCGCCGCCGCCCCGCAGCGCCCAGAACAGGTCCGGATGGCGTTCGGCCGAGGCGGTGACGCAGCTGCCGTCGGCGAGGACGACGTCGGCCGACAGCAGGCTGTCGATCGTCAGGCCGTACCTGCGGGTGAGGTAGCCGTGTCCACCGCCGAGCGTGAGGCCGCCGATCCCCGTGGTCGACATAATGCCCGAGGGCACGGCGAGCCCGAAGGCGTGCGTCGCGTGGTCGAGATCCCCGAGCAGGCTGCCCCCGCCCACCTGGACCGACTTCGACTCGGGGTCCACCCTGACCCAGCGCATCGGCGACAGGTCGAGCACGAGCCCGTCGTCGACCAGGCACAGACCCGGCCCGCTGTGGCCGCCGCCGCGCACCGCCAGCTCGGCGCCGGTGTCCCGGGCGAGGGAGATAGTCGCCTGCACGTCCGCCACGTCCACGCACCGCGCGAAGGCCGCGGGCCGCCGGTCGATCATGGCGTTGTAGATGCTGCGGGCCTCGTCGTAGCCGGGGTCACGCGGGGCGATCACCGGCCCCCGCAGTGCCTCACGCAGTCTGCCGACAGCCGTTTCGTCGATAGCGCCCATGGCCGAGGACCTCTGTACGGAGCGGGGATCCGATGCGCGGACGCGCCGTCCCGTCCGCGCGCCCGGTCTTCAGTTTTCACCCGCGGGTCACGCCCCGCACGTCGGCGCACGTCGGCCTCGCGGGAGGAGCACGGCGCCTCGGGACCGCCCTCAGCCCAGGAAGCTCAACCGCACCTGACGGTCGCGGTTGTCCTTGTTCGTGTCGACGAGGCAGACCGACTGCCAGGTACCCAGCTCCAAGTGCCCGCCGATGACCGGAAGGGTCGCGTACGGCGGCACGAGCGCGGGGAGGACGTGGTCACGGCCATGGCCCGGGCTGCCGTGCCGGTGCTGCCAGCGGTCGTCGGCGGGCAGCAGGGAGTGCAGGGCGGCGAGCAGGTCGTCGTCACTGCCGGCGCCGGTCTCGATGATCGCGACACCGGCCGTGGCGTGCGGGACGAAGATGTTGAGCAGGCCGTCGCGGCCGGCCGCGGCCTCCCGCAGGAAGTCCGCGCACTCGCCGGTGAGGTCGACGACCCGCTCCCGGGAACCGGTGGCGACGTTCAGCATTCGCGTGGTGAAGGCATCTGACATGCCCTCCATCCTGACCCATGTGCCGGGTTTCACACGCCGGGAGGAGGCGGCGCCGACCGTGTTCGGGCGGGTGCCGGGCGGGCGGGAAGATCCGTGACCGCCCCGCTGTTGGCAGGGGCGTGAGCGAGACGCGCGAGGTCGACGTGGTCGTCATAGGCGCTGGTCAGGCGGGTCTGTCCAGCGCCTATCACCTGCGGCGCAACGGATTCGAGCCGGACCGCGGCTTCGTGGTCCTGGACCACTCCCCCCGGCCGGGCGGCGCCTGGCAGTTCCGCTGGCCGTCGCTGACGTACGGCAAGGTGCACGGGATGCACTCCCTGCCGGGCATGGAGCTGACGGACGCCGATCCGGCGCGGCCGTCCGCGGAGGTCGTCGGCGCCTACTTCGACCGTTACGAACAGAGCTTCGACCTGCGCGTGCGCCGTCCTGTGGACGTGACGGCCGTACGTCCGGGGGCGAGGGACCCGACGGGCGGCTGACCGTGGAGACTTCGGACGGCGACTGGACCACCCGGGCGCTGATCAACGCGACCGGTACCTGGGACCGGCCGTTCTGGCCGCGCTATCCAGGTCAGGAGACCTTCCGGGGACGGCAGTTGCACACCGCGCAATACGCCGGGCCGGAGGAGTTCACCGGCCGTCGGGTCGTGGTGGTGGGCGGCGGTGCCTCCGGTACCCAGCACCTGCTGGAACTCGCCCCCTACGCGGCCGCCACCACCTGGGTCACCCGGCGGCCCCCGGTCTTCCGCGAGGGCCCCTTCGGCCAGGAGGCCGGCCGGGCGGCCGTGGCGCTGGTGGACGAGCGGGTACGGCAGGGCCTGGTGCCGAGGAGTGTCGTCTCCGTCACGGGGCTGCCCCTGAACGACACCATCAGGCGGGGCCTTGACGACGGGGTCCTGGACCGCAGGCCGATGTTCGACCGGATCACCCCGGACGGGGTGGAGTGGGACGACGGACGCCGGGTGGAGGCCGACGTCATCCTGTGGGCCACCGGTTTCCGGGCTGCGCTGGACCACCTCGCGCCGCTGCGGCTGCGGGAGCCGGGCGGCGGGATCCGGATCGAGGGGACGCGGGCGGTCGCCGATCCACGCGTCCATCTCGTCGGCTACGGCCCCTCGGCCAGTACCGTCGGCGCGAACCGGGCCGGACGCTCGGCCGTCCGGGACATCGTGCGGCTGCTGCCCGGGGACCCGGTCCGGCCGGTCGCCGCGTGACGTTCCACCGGTTCAGCTCGGCGGCTGGGTGACCGAGGGCTGCCGCGGGCTGCCGCTGGGCTGCCGTGACGGTGTGGCGCTCTGGTGGCGGGCGTTGAACTCGGCGACGTTGCGCAGGTGTTCGGCGTAGTCGGCGGTGAAGCGGGTGTCGCCGGGCTTGACCGTGACGTAGTACAGCCAGTCGCCGGACGGCGGACTGGTCACGGCGCGCATCGCCTCCGGGCCGGGGTTGCCGATCGGGGTGGGCGGCAGCCCGACGCGCTGGTAGGAGTTGTACGGGCTGTTCGAGTCGGCGTGGTCGCCGGCGTTGCCGCCGGTGCGGTTCAGTGCGTAGTTGAGCGTGGAGCCCACCTGCAGCGGCATGCCCCGCTGCAGCCGGTTGAGGATGACCCGCGCCACCTTCCCCATGTCGGCCTTGGCGGTCGACTCGGCCTGGACGATGCTGGCGACGATGACCGTCTGGTAGACGTTCAGCGTGTTGCGCTGCGCCCCGGCGGCCACCGGTGTCGTGTCGAACCTCTTGCCCGCCGTGTCGACCATGAGCCGCAGCAGCGACTCGGGGGTGGTGCCCTTCGTGAGGGGATAGGCCGCCGGGAAGAGGTAGCCCTCCGGATTGCCCGCCGCCTCCTTGGGCAGCTTGAGGCCGGCCTTGCCCAGTGACTTCCGGGTGCTGCCCGGGGGCAGTTCGAGGGCCTTGTCGACGGCCTCGTACACCTGGTTCGCGCGCCGGCCCTCCGGGATGACCAGCGTGCGGGGCCCGGGCTGCTCCGTACGTCCGCTCGCCAGGCTCAGCAGCGGCACCGCCACGGCGGTGCCGGCCAGGACGGCGCCGGTCACGACGAGGACGAGCTTGCCCCGGCGCGTCAGTCGCATCGTGCTCCGTGGTGGAGTGTTCATCTGCATGCGGGCACGGTAATACGCGCATGGTCACAAACCCGACATATCGTCAGCTTGTCGGCGAGGGCCGCCGTATGTCAGCCCGCCGGTGCCAGCCGGGCGTCCCGGCGCACCAGGGCCGCGTACCGTCCGTCCAGTTCCAGCAGCTCCTCGTGCGTGCCCCGTTCGGCGACCCGGCCGGAGTCCAGGACCACGATCTGGTCGGCACCGCGGACGGTGGACAGGCGGTGGGCGATGGTGAGGGTCGTCCGGTCGGCCGAGAGGGCGTCGATGGCCTGCTGCACGGCGGCCTCCGTACGGGTGTCCAGGGCGCTGGTCGCCTCGTCCAGGATGAGCACCGGCGGATCGCGCAGGATGGTGCGGGCTATCGCCAGACGCTGCTTCTCGCCGCCGGAGAAGCGGTGGCCGCGTTCGCCTACGACGGTCTCGTAGCCGTCGGGCAGCGCGGAGATGTGGTCGTGGATCTGGGCGGCCCGGGCCGCCTCGTACAGCTCCTCGTCGGTGGCGTCCGGCTTGGCGAAGCGGAGGTTGTCGGCCACCGAGGCGTGGAAGAGGTACGTCTCCTGCGAGACGACTCCGACGGCGCGGGCGAGGGTGTCGAAGTCGAGGTCGCGCACGTCCACCCCGTCGAGGGTGACGCGGCCTCCGGTGACGTCGTACAGCCGGGGCACCAGGCAGCCGAGGGTGGACTTGCCGGCGCCGGTGGGACCGACGACGGCGAGGCTCCCGCCGGCGGGCACGGTGATGTCGAGCCCGTCGAGGACCGGGACGCCCTTGCCGTCGTAGCGGAACTCGACGTCTTCGAAGCGCACTTCGCCCTTGACCGTGTCGAGGCGGACCGGCCGCTCACGCTCGGTGATGTCGACGGGCAGGTCCAGGTACTCGAAGATGCGCTGGAAGAGGGCGAGGGAGGTCTGCACCTGCACGCCGGTCGCCAGCAGGCTCACCGCCGGGCGGAACAGGCCCTGCTGGAGCGAGACGAAGGCCACGATGGTGCCGAGCGAGACCTGCGGCCCGCCGAACTGCAGGGCGAGCCCAGCGGTCCAGTAGATGACGGCGGGCATGGCGGCCATGACGATCGTGATCACGGCCATCCGCCAGCGGCCGGCCATGTTGGACCTCACCTCGAGGTCCACCAGCTGTTCGGACTCCGCGGCGAAGGAGGCGGTGAGCGAGTCGGAGCGCCCCATGGTGCGGCCGAGCAGGATGCCGCTGACGGAGAGCGACTCGGTGACCGTGGCGGCCATCGCGGCCATCTGCTTCTGGCGCCGGGTGGTGATCCTCTTGCGCTCGTTGCCGACACGGCGGCTGATCCAGACGAACACCGGCAGCAGGAGGAGCGAGACGAGGGTGAGCCGCCAGTCGAGGGCCACCATCGCGACGATGGTGGCGACGACGCTGGTGGCGTTGGAGACCAGCGAGGTGGCGGTGGAGGTGACGGTCGCCTGCATGCCGCCGATGTCGTTGGCGATGCGGGACTGCACCTCACCGGTGCGGGTGCGGGTGAAGAAGGCGAGCGACATGCGCTGCAGGCGGCCGTAGACGGCCGTGCGCAGGTCGTGCATGACGCGCTGGCCGACGGTGGTCGAGATCAGGGTCTGCAGGACGCCGAAGACGCTGGAGAGCACGGCGCTCAGGATCATGCCGAGCGCGAGCAGGCTCAGCAGGCCGGTACGCCGCTCGGGGATCGCCACGTCGAGGATCTCCTTGAGGAGGAACGGCGTGGCCACCGAGACCAGCGACGAGGCGCCGACCAGCAGGCCGACGATCGCGAGACGCCCGCGGTACGGGCGGAAGAGCTTCAGGATGCGGCGCACCTGCCGGGGCTGCTCACCGGCGTCGGCAGGCGGGGTCCAGGAGGGTTCTCGTTCGGGATGCATGGGCTCCTACGGAGGTGGCGGGCGGCGGCCGGGACCGGCCGCCGACGACTGACGGATCGTAGCTCATTGTTACCTATACTCACAATGAACGGCATCCTGATATTGTTCCCGCATGACCTCCCCCGATCCCGAGGGCCTGCTCGCCGAGCAGTTGCTGCGGCTCACCCGCCGGGTGCATCGCATCCAGAAACGCCATCTGGAGCTACGGGAGCTGGGTGTCACCCCGGCCCAGTCCCGGCTGCTGCGCACCCTCGCGCACTACGGCTCGCCCCCGCGCATGGCCGACCTCGCCGAGCGCCTCGAAGTGGTGCCACGCGCGGTGACCACGCTGGTCGACGGCCTGGAGGCGAACGGCAAGGTACGCCGGGTGCCGGACCCGTCGAACCGGCGGGTGACCCGGATCGAGCTGACGGACGACGGCCGGGAGACCCTGCGTGAACTGCGCGGGGCGCGCCGGTCGGCCGCGGAGGAGATACTCGCCCCGCTGACCGAGAAGGAGCGCGCGGTGCTCGGCGTACTCCTGGACACGCTCGTTGACTCGGAGACCGCCAAACCCTGCTGAACGCACGCGGCCGCCCCCGCCCCGTGCCGCGGGAGCGGGGGCGGCCGGCGGCGGCCTCAGCAGCGGCGGCGGTCCTCCGTCAGCGCGCCCTGCGCCGTGCTCAGCGAACGGTCGTAGCATCCCGCCGAGCCGTCGACGCGGTAGCGCTCGCTGGACGTGCCGACCGCGTGCCGCTGGTCACGGGGGACGTCGACCGTGTACGCGGCGTCGCCCCGGTAGGTGTCGTCGAGCCGTGACCACGCGGTGCGCCGGCCGTCCTCGCGCCGCACGACCGTGGCCCGGTCGCCCAGGGTGAGTACGGTGCGCAGCCGGTCGTCCGTACCGAGGGCGGTGGCGCCGTTCATCGTGTACGTCCGGTGGGTGTGCGTCGTCCGCGCCGGACCGCTCCCCTGGAGCGCGACGGTCTCGTCGTCCGTCCAGGCCGCGTCGAGGCCGTCGGTGTTCTCACCGTCGGTCCAGCGGTGCGCGGAGGTGTTGGCGAGGGTGCGGGTGACGGTGGTGCTCACGCGGCCGTGCGAGGTGTTCAGGTAGCCGGAGACGGTGAGCCGGTGTCCGGCCTCGGTGTCGACGCGGTTCTCCGCACCCGGCGTGTAGACCGAGGAGTCGGCGACGTCGGTCGCCTCGGAGCGGGTGAGCGCGCCGGTGACGTGGGCGCGGTGCGCGTCCTGCCACACCAGCACGTTCACGGGGGCGCTCCACCCCGACCGGTCGGCGGGCACACCCACCACGGAGACCTCGACGCGGTGCGGGCGGCCGTCGTTCAGGAGCCCGGCGAACGGTGTGAGGTCGTACTCGACGGGCCGCACGTCGAAGGCGCGCGGCGCCGGGAGGACGTACCAGAGGAAGGGGTTCGACCAACCGCCGGTCCAGACGTGGGGGAACGGCGCGGCGATCCCCGCGAGTTGTCCGTCGACCTTGATCTGCACCTCGCGGTACGGGCCGTGGTCGGCCTTGCAGGAGTACGCGGCCGGGTCGGCCACGGTCAGGTACCAGAACTCCTCGCAGCCGCCACCGGATCCGGTGGCGTACACCTCGGCGACGATGCGCTCGCTGTTGCGTGGGGTGGTGAGGGTGGTGGCGTCGGGTGCGCCGGCGAGGGTGAGGACGCGGTCGGGCGCCGGCGCGTCGGGCCGGCCCCGGTAGAAGGTGAGCGTCACCTTGACGTCGATGACGCCGGTGTAGGTGTCGTCCACGACGTTGCCGATGAGCATCTCGACCTCCTGCGGGCCGCGGAAGACGTCGCTGTAGCGGGTGACGTCCTTCTCCACGTGCCATGCGATGCCGTCGGGCGACGGCTCCGGCGTCGAGGTGCGCAGGATCTCGGCACCGCCGACGCGCAGGTAGCCGAGACGGTCGAACTGCCGGCCCTTCACCTTGCCGTCGAGTCGCAGGACGACCTTGCTCCAGCGGTCGCCGCAGCCTCGCGGCGGTGTGTAGGCGCCCCGGTAGGGGGTGAAGTCACGGAACTGGTTCTCGGCCAGGGTGACCCGGCAGGACTTGGTGTGCGGCCGGGTGACGGGCGGGGCTGCGGTCACCGGATCGTGCCAGTCGGTGCCGAACTCGGCGGGAGCGTCGGCCGCTCGCATCGCCGTCCCGGCGGCGGCCGCGCCGGTGCCGAAGAGCGTGCTCGCCAAGAGGGTCGCCCCCACGAGCATGGACATGACTATCCGTCTTCTCATGGGCCCGGTTCTACGGGGCTCCGGGGCCGGCCCGCAATGAGGCGTGGCGCCATCCTCACCGGCTCAGCAGCTCCGCCCTGTCCCCCATCACCACCACGGGACGCCGGTCCGGATCCAGGGTGCGCAGCAGAACCTCCATGGCCTGCCGGGACATGCTGACGCAGCCCGACGTGCCGCTGCCGTGATCCATGTGCAGCCAGATACTCCCGCCCTTGCCGTCCCCTTCGGGCCGCCTCGGGTCGTTCGGCGGAGTGCCCCGGACGCGGTTGTAGTCGATGGCGATGACGTAGTCGAAGTCGTGCCAGTACGGCCTGGCCCACCAGCGCGGGGCGGCGAAGGACCGGTCCTGCGTGTAGGGCAGTTCGGTGCCCGGGTCGTCGAGTACGCCGCCCGCGTCGGTCAGGGTGTACACACCGACGGGGCTGCGCCGGTCGCCGGAGCGGTGGCCCGTGGTCCAGCCTTTCCTGCCGTTGTGCGCCGGCCAGTCGCGGACGCGTCGCCACCCCTCGCCGCGCCTGGTGTACAGCACGACCGTGGAGTCCGCCGAGTTCCTGCCCTCGCCGTAGACGGCCACCACCTGTCCGGAACCGGCCGGGATGCGCCGCCGCAGTCCGGGCCCGACACCCGGGACGCCGTGCGGGTCGCTCGCGTCGATGCCGGACCGCCCGGCCCGGCCGTCCGGTTCCGGGGCACTCGCACCGCCGCCCGGGGAGCCGCACGCCGCCAGGGCCGCGAGCAGGGTCCCGGCGGCCGTCACCACCCACGCCGCACACCGCGCACTGTCGCTCCGCACGCGGCCCATGCTGGCATCGGCCACCGGTTCATCGTGCGATCTTCCGGACATTCACCCGGCCGGGTCACGGCTTCCGACCGCCGTCCGCCCGCGGTTGGCCGGAACCCGGCGAATCACGCGGGCCGCCGGGGGAAAACCGGTTGAAATTCCCCGGTCCGCGACGCGACCCTTTCACGGCTTGCCGCCGCTCCCCCGCCCTCCCTGACACGAGCCACTGGGACGTCATGCGAATCCAAGACCTTCCGTATCCCGATCCGGGCGTACCGGACGCGCGTTCGGGTCCTCACCTCCTGTGGTGGCTCTGGCGCAACCAGCTGGGCGGCCAGCTCAAGGCGCTGGCGTGGGGCCTGCTCCACTTCGTGGCCGTGTCCGCGCTGCCCTTCTGCGTCGGTCTCGCCGTCCAGGCCGTCGTGGACCGCTCCGGCAGCCGACTCGCCCTGACCGGAGGCCTGATGGCGTTGTGCGGCACGGCCATCGCGGTCGGCGACACCTTCCTGCACCGGTCCGCCGTCACCAACTGGATCACAGCCGCTGCCCGGGTCCAGCAGTTGCTGGCCCGCAAGGCGGCCCGACTGGGCTCCGCGCTGACCCGGCGGGTCGCGGCCGGCGAGGTGGTCGCCGTGTCCACCGGCGACGTGGAGAAGATCGGCTGGTTCGTCGAGGCCGTCTCCCGGTTCACCGCCGCCGCGCTCACCGTCGTCGTGGTCTGCGTGGGCCTCGTCGTCTACGAGCCCGCTCTCGGCGTGGTCGTCGCCGTGGGACTGCCGGTCGTCGGGCTCGCCGTGCTGCCGCTGCTGCCCCGGGCCACCCGGCGCGCCGACGTGCAGCGCGAGAAGGCCGGCCGGGCCACCGAGCTGGCCTCGGACACGGTGGCCGGCCTGCGCGTGCTGCGCGGGATCGGCGGCGAGGAACTCTTCCTCGACCGCTACCGCCGCGCCTCCCAGGAGGTACGTCACGCGGCCGTGCGCAGCGCCCGGATGTGGGCGCTGATCTCCGGGATCCAGGTGCTGCTTCCGGGGCTGCTGCTGATCGCGGTGGTCTGGCACGGCACCCACCTGGCCCGCCAGGGCCGGATCACGGTCGGTGAACTCGTCACCGTCTACAGCGCGGTGATGGTGCTCAACTACCCCTTGCGGCACTTCGAGGAGATCGCGATGGCGTACTCCTTCTCTCGTCCCTCGGCCAAGCGGGCCGCGCGCGTGCTCGCACTGCGACGGTCCACGGACGCCGGCGGAGTGCGCGGAGCGGAGGTGCCGGCCGGTGACCTGTACGACCCGGCCACCGGCCTGCTCGCGCCCTCCGGTCTGCTCACCGCGGTGGTGTGCGGCGACCCCGACGCGGCCGGGCGGCTGGCGGAACGCCTGGGCGGCCACCCCGCCGAGGCGGGTACGCCGGTACTGCTCGGCGGCGTACCGCTCGACGACCTCCCGCTCGACAGCGCCCGCACCGCCGTCCTGGTCCAGGACAAGGACCCGGTGCTGCTGTCCGGAACACTGCGCGAACTGCTCGACGTGCCGGCGTCCGGTGCCGTGCGGGCCGAGGACGCACTGGCGGCCGCCCGGTGCGAGGACGTCCTGGACGCGCTGGTGCAGGGGTCGCTGGACGCCACCGACCCACTGGACTCGCGTATCACCGAGCGGGGCCGCTCCCTCTCGGGCGGCCAGCGCCAGCGGCTCGCGCTGGCCCGGTCGCTCATCACCGACCCCGAGGTACTGGTGCTGGACGAGCCGACCTCCGCCGTCGACTCGCACACCGAGGCCTGGATCGCGCAGGGTCTGCGGCGGCTGCGCTCGGGACGGACGACGGTGGTGTTCACGACCTCTCCCCTGCTGCTCGACCACGCGGACCGGGTCGTCCTCGTCCACGACGACGAGGTCGTCACCGTGGGCGTGCACCGTGAACTGGTCGACGCGGAGCCGCGGTACCGGGCCGTCGTGACACGGGAGACCGACGCCGAGCGGGCCGCGGCCGAGCGGAACGCGGACCTGCCCGGACGGGGCGCTCTCCTGGGCGCCTTCGGCCCGCTGGACGAGATCGAGGAGAGCGCATGATCGGCGTTGCGCCACCGGCGTACGACCCGGCGGCCCCGACGACCGCCACCACCCTGCCCGTCGGCGCGGCCGCGACCGTGCGCGCCTACGTGGCCGAACTGTTCCGCCGGCACCGTCGGGCCTTCCTCCTCCTGGTCGCCGTCAACACCGTCGCCGTCATCGCCTCCATGGTGGGCCCGTACCTGCTCGGCGGACTCGTCGAGCGGCTCTCGGACGGCCCGCGGGAGCTGCATCTGGGCCTGACCGCCGGGCTGTTCGTGCTGGCGCTGCTCGTACAGGCCGTGTTCGTACGGCAGGTGCGGCTGCGGGGCGCGATGCTCGGCGAGCGGATGCTGGCCGACCTGCGCGAGGACTTCCTCGTCCGCTCGGTGGGGCTGCCGCCGGGCGTGCTGGAGCGGGCGGGCACCGGGGACCTGCTGTCCCGCATCACCACCGACATCGACCGCCTGGCCAACGCCATGCGGGAGGCGGTGCCGCAGCTCGCCATCGGCGTGGTGTGGGCCCTGCTTCTGCTCGGCGGCCTGGTGGTGACGGCCCCGCCGCTCGCGGCCGCCGTACTGCTCGCGGTGCCCGTGCTCGTGGTGGGATGCCGCTGGTACTTCCGACGGGCACCCTCCGGGTACCGCTCGGAGTCGGCCGGGTATGCCGCCGTCGCCGCCGCGCTCGCCGAGACCGTGGACGCCGGCCGCACGGTCGAGGCGCACCGTCTGGGCGAGCGGCGCATCGCCCTGTCGGAGCGGCGGATCAAGGAGTGGACCGCCTGGGAGCGGTACACCCTCTGGCTGCGGTCCGTGCTCTTCCCGGTCATCAACACCGTCCATGTCACCGTGCTCGGCTCGGTGCTGATGGTGGGCGGCTTCTTCGTGCTGCGGGGCTGGATCGGGGTCGGGCAGCTGACGACGGGCGCGCTCGTCGCACAGATGCTCGTCGATCCGGTGAACCTGATCCTGCGCTGGTACGACGAGGTGCAGGTGGCCCAGGTGTCGCTGGCCCGGCTGGTCGGCGTCCGGGACATCGAGCCGGACGCCGGGGACGCCTCGCTGGCCCCCGGCGGCCGGGACGTGCACGCCGACCGGGTGCGCTTCGGCTACCGCGAGGGCGTCGACGTGCTGCGCCAGGTGTCCCTGGAGGTCGCCCCGGGCACCCGGCTGGCCCTGGTCGGTCCGTCCGGCGCGGGCAAGTCCACGCTGGGCAGGCTGCTCGCCGGGATCTACGCGCCCCGGGACGGCCGTGTCACCCTGGGCGGCGCCGAACTGTCCCGGATGCCGGCGGAACGCGTCCGCTCGCACGTCGCCCTGGTCAACCAGGAGCATCACGTCTTCGTGGGCTCCCTGCGGGACAACCTGCTGCTCGCCCGTACGGGTGCCGCCGACGCCGAGCTCTGGGCGGCACTGGGCGCGGTCGACGCGGACGGCTGGGCCCGGGCGCTGGAGGAGGGACTGGACACCGAGGTCGGTTCCGGCGGGCTGGCCCTGACCCCGGCGCAGGCCCAGCAGATCGCGCTGGCCCGGCTCGTGCTGGCCGACCCGCACACGCTCGTCCTGGACGAGGCGACCTCGCTGCTCGACCCGCGAGCGGCCCGGCACCTGGAACGGTCGCTGGCCCGTGTGCTGGACGGCCGTACGGTGGTCGCGATCGCCCACCGGCTGCACACCGCCCACGACGCCGATGTGATCGCCGTCGTGGAGAACGGCCGGATCAGCGAGCTGGGCAGCCATGCGGAGCTGGTCGCCGCGGACGGGGCGTACGCGGCGCTGTGGCGCTCGTGGCACGGATGAGCGGGCGGGGCTGAGGCCGGGCACGCGGCCCACGGGCGGCCCGGGCGAGCCTGAGGGCCCCGGCGAGGCGGAAGTGGTGACGTCGCGAGCCCGGACATGCGGCGCCGCGCCACACGGCCGGGCGGTGGCCGGGCAGGCGGACACGGCACCGTCCTGGCTCGCGGACGTGTCCGGAGTCGGGGGTTCGGCCGGGCGGGCGGCCCGGCCGGTGGGCCCGGCCGCGGTCGCGTCCCGGCGGGCGTACGAGGGCGGGGCGGGACGGCGGTTCCGCACGACCCGGCCGGGGTACGTGGCCTCAGGCCACCACCCGTGCCGTTGCGCGGGAGCGAACAGGGGTGGAAGGCTGGATAGCGGCACCGGCTCGGGGGACGGCCGGGAACCCGTCGGGTCCCGGCGTACGCAACCGGTGCCGGGCGTGCCGACGGCGCACTGCCCCTGCTGGGGGCACAAGGCCGTCCTCACCACATGGAGGTACCCGTGGACAGCGCCGACGGATGGGGGGACGACGTCTACCAGCCCGATGCCTCGGAGATCCGGGAGGACTCGGGCGTCCTCGACGCGGAGGACACTCTGGACAACGACGGTGTCGACGATCCCCTCGACCGGGGCTGGTCCCCTCCCGAGCGGCCGTGGGCGGTGGAACACACCGGGGTGACGGCCCGCGAACGCCTGACGGGGGAGACCCTCGACCAGCGGCTCGCCGAGGAGCTGCCCGAGACCTCCGCCCCCGACGGAGACGGTATCGGCGACTGCGACGGCACCGACGGGGAACTCCTCGACAACGAGGTCGGCGCATCCCGCTCCGGCCGCCTGGTCGCCCCGGACGAGGGCGCGCACGAGGACGAGGAGAGCGCCCTGGTCGCCACCGACGTCGGCATCGACGGCGCCGCCGCCTCCGCCGAGGAGGCGGCCATGCACATCGTGGACGAGGACACCCTCTCCGGCTGACCCGGACGCCCCCTGCCCGACCGCCCCGCGCGAGGAGCCGCCATGCAGCAGGACAAGCACCCCGACTACCACTCCGTGGTCTTCCGGGACCGCGCCGCCGGGTACGCCTTCCTCACCCGGTCCACCGCGGACAGCGAGCAGACCATCGAATGGGACGACGGTGAGACCTACCCGGTGATCGACGTGGAGATCTCCTCCGAGAGCCATCCCTTCTACACGGGCAAGGCCCGAACGGTCGACACGGAGGGACGCGTCGCCCGGTTCGAACGCCGCTACGGCGGGAGCGAGGGCGACGACAAGGCCTGAGGGGCCGTGGCGCGTCAGATCACGTTGAGCGCCGCCGCGCAGCCCGCACCGCCCAGCAGCATGAACACGGGCATCAGCACCCTTATCTCGACCCAGCTGCCGGCCCGGAAGCGCAGCGCCTTGGGCGGCCCCAGCGGATACCAGCGCTTGCGGCCGACCGGGATCGGCCACAGGATCGGGCAGCCGGACACCGTCAGCGCGTCGCCGATGTCGTGCACCAGGGCGCCCAGCACGATCGGCAGACCCAGCCACAGATAGTCCTGCCCGGGCGCGGTGAACAGCCAGTCGGAGCCGTTGCCCGGCTTGTCCAGGATCCCCGCGATGATCCACGCGCTGGTCGCCGCGAGCAGCCAGACCAGCACGTCGCTGCTGGACCCTCGGGCCGCCCGCCACAGCAGGCCCTCGATCGCCAGCACCATGTGCACGAAGAGGATCGCCAGCACCGCCCAGCGGCCCCCGCGATCGCCGCGCCGGAGCTGCCCGCGCCGATCAGGACCGCCCACAGCCAGGTGTGCGTGAGCGTGCGGTGGCCACCCGAGCGTCGGGCGTCCCCCTTCTTCCTGGTCGCCTTGTAGACGGCGTAGGAGAGCTTGTCCACGATCTCGCAGATCCACCGGGAGATCGGCCCGAAGGCCCGGGAGATGGTGGCGGCCTTGTGGTCGAGGTCCGGGGCGAGCGCGGCTCCGGCGCAGATCAGCGCTCCGGCGAGAAGAACGGGCCAGGGCATCGGGTGTCCGGCCGCCGCGGCGGCCGCTCCGACGCCGAGCCAGGCCGCGGCTCCCGACAGAGAGTGTGCTGGTCCCATCATGGCCGCTTTCCGCCCCATTCCTCGTGTGCCGCTGTCCAGTTGACCTGGAGCGCTGACGCGCCGTCGGCGACACAGCGTAGCCGCAGTGATCTTCGTACTCGCAGCCGATTCCCCCCTCGGGCACCGGGCCAGGCAAGATGGGGGCGTGACCCTCATCGATCAGCTCCCGCCGACCGCCGACCCCGACGCCCTGTACGAAGCCTTCGAGTCGTGGGCGCAGGAGCGCGGCCTCACCCTGTACCCGCACCAGGAGGAGGCGCTGATCGAGGTGGTGTCCGGGGCGAACGTGATCGTGTCGACGCCCACGGGCTCCGGCAAGAGCATGATCGCCGCGGGCGCCCACTTCGCCGCGCTGGCCCGGGACGAGGTCACCTTCTACACCGCCCCGATCAAGGCGCTGGTGTCGGAGAAGTTCTTCGAGCTGTGCAAGCTGTTCGGCACCGAGAACGTCGGCATGCTGACCGGCGACGCCTCCGTGAACGCCGACGCGCCGGTGATCTGCTGCACCGCCGAGGTACTGGCCTCCATCGCGCTGCGTGACGGCAAGAACGCCGACGTCGGCCAGGTCGTCATGGACGAGTTCCACTTCTACGCGGAGGGGACCGCGGCTGGGCCTGGCAGATCCCGCTGCTGGAGCTCCCCAGGCGCAGTTCATCCTGATGTCCGCCACCTTGGGCGATGTGTCCTTCTTCGAGAAGGATCTCACCCGCCGCACCGGCCGCCCGACCTCCGTGGTCCGCTCGGCCACCCGCCCGGTGCCCCTCTCCTACGAGTACGAGCTCACCCCGCTCACCGAGACGCTCACCGAACTGCTGGCCGGCAAGCAGGCGCCGGTGTACATCGTGCACTTCACCCAGGCGCAGGCGGTGGAGCGGGCGCAGGCGCTGATGAGCATCAACATGTGCACGCGCGAGGAGAAGGACCGGATCGCCGAGCTGATCGGCAACTTCCGCTTCACCACCAAGTTCGGCCGCAACCTCTCCCGCTACGTCCGGCACGGCATCGGCGTCCACCACGCCGGCATGCTGCCCAAGTACCGGCGCCTGGTGGAGAAGCTCGCGCAGGCCGGCCTGCTGAAGGTCATCTGCGGTACGGACACGCTCGGCGTGGGCGTCAACGTGCCCATCCGCACCGTGCTGTTCACCGCCCTCACCAAGTACGACGGCACCCGGGTGCGTACGCTGCGCGCCCGCGAGTTCCACCAGATCGCGGGCCGGGCCGGCCGGGCCGGCTTCGACACCGCCGGTCTCGTCGTGGCCCAGGCACCCGAGCACGTCATCGAGAACGAGAAGGCCCTCGCCAAGGCGGGCGACGACCCCAAGAAGCGCCGCAAGGTGGTGCGCAAGAAAGCACCCGAGGGTTTCGTCGCCTGGACGGACAGCACCTTCGAGAAGCTGATCACCTCCGAGCCCGAGCCGCTGACCTCGCGGTTCCGGGTCACGCACACGATGCTGCTCTCGGTGATCGCCCGGCCCGGCAACGCCTTCGAGGCGATGCGCCACCTCCTCGAGGACAACCACGAGCCGCGCCGGCAGCAGCTCAGGCACATCCGCCGGGCCATCGCGATCTACCGTTCGCTGCTGGACGGCGGGATCGTGGAGAAGCTCGACAAGCCGGACGCCGAAGGCCGCATCGTCCGGCTCACGGTCGACCTGCAGCAGGACTTCGCCCTGAACCAGCCGCTGTCGACCTTCGCGCTCGCCGCGTTCGAGCTCCTCGACCCCGAGTCGCCCTCCTACGCCCTCGACATGGTGTCCGTCGTCGAGTCCACGCTGGACGACCCCCGGCAGATCCTCGCCGCCCAGCAGAACAAGGCGCGCGGTGAGGCCGTCGCCGCGATGAAGGCCGACGGCGTCGAGTACGAGGAGCGCATGGAGCGCCTCCAGGACGTCACCTACCCGAAGCCGCTGGAGGAACTGCTCTTCCACGCGTACGACACCTACCGCAAGAGCCACCCGTGGGTCGGTGACCATCCGCTGTCGCCTAAGTCCGTGATCCGCGACATGTACGAACGCGCGCTGTCCTTCACGGAACTGGTGTCCCACTACGAACTGGCCCGCACCGAGGGCATCGTGCTGCGCTACCTCGCCAGCGCCTACAAGACCCTGGACCACACGATCCCGGACGACCTGAAGTCCGAGGACCTGCAGGACCTGATCGAATGGCTCGGCGAGATGGTGCGCCAGGTGGACTCCAGCCTGCTGGACGAGTGGGAGCAGCTGGCCAACCCCGAGGAGATGACCGCCGAGGAGGCCCAGGAGAAGGCCGACGAGGTCAAGCCGGTCACCGCCAACGCGCGCGCCTTCCGGGTCCTGGTCCGCAACGCCATGTTCCGCCGGGTGGAGCTCGCCGCCCTCGACCAGGTCGGCGAACTGGGCGAGATGGACGCCGAGTCGGGCTGGGACGCCGACGCGTGGGGCGAGGCGATGGACAAGTACTGGGACGAGTACGAGGACCTCGGCACCGGTCCGGACGCCCGCGGCCCCAAGCTGCTGGTGATCAAGGAAGAGCCGGAGAACGGCCTGTGGCGGGTCCGGCAGATCTTCGACGATCCGAACGACGACCACGACTGGGGTATCAGCGCGGAGATCGACCTCACCGCCTCCGACGCCGAGGGCCGTGCGGTCGTCCGTGTCACCGATGTCGGCCAGCTCTGAGTACGGGAGTACCCCACCGATGACGACGAATCCCGCCGAGCGGCTGGTCGACCTGCTCGACCTGGAGCAGATCGAGGTCAACATCTTCCGCGGCCGCAGCCCGCAGGAGTCCCTGCAGCGGGTCTTCGGCGGCCAGGTCGCGGGCCAGGCGCTGGTCGCCGCCGGGCGCACCACGGACGGCGAGCGCCCGGTGCACTCGCTGCACGCGTACTTCCTGCGCCCGGGCCGGCCCGGCGTGCCCATCGTGTACCAGGTGGAACGGGTGCGCGACGGCCGGTCGTTCACGACCCGACGGGTCACGGCCGTGCAGCAGGGCCGCACGATCTTCAATCTCACCGCCTCCTTTCACAAGCCCGAGGAAGGACCCTTCGAGCACCAGCTGCCGCCCGCACGCGAGGTGCCGGACCCGGAGTCGCTGCCGACGGTGTCCGAGGAGATCCGCAAGCATCTGGGTGCGCTGCCTGAGCAGTTGGAGCGGATGGCGCGACGCCAGCCGTTCGACATCCGCTACGTGGACCGGCTGCGCTGGAACAGCGAGGAGATCCGGGGTGCCGAGCCGCGCAGCGCGGTGTGGATGCGCGCGGTCGGCCCGCTGGGGGACGACCCGCTGGTGCACACCTGCGCCCTGACCTACGCCAGTGACATGACTCTGCTGGACGCGGTCCGTATTCCGGTCGAACCGCTGTGGGGTCCGCGGAACTTCGACATGGCCTCGCTGGATCACGCCATGTGGTTCCACCGGCCGTTCCGCGCGGACGAGTGGTTCCTGTACGACCAGGAGTCCCCGGTCGCCACCGGCGGACGCGGGCTGGCCCGCGGACGCATCTACGACGTGCGCGGCCGGCTGCTCGTCTCCGTCGTGCAGGAAGGTCTGTTCCGGGCCCTGTAGCGCGGTACCGCCCCGGCGGGCCGGGAGTTCGCGCGTGACAGCCACGCCCGAAGGCCGCGGACGGGCCGGTGCGCCTCCGGCCGGGCAGCAGGCGGCCGGCAGGGCGCCCCGGGGTCCGGCGGTGCGGTCGCCGCGGTGTGTGCCACCGCTCGGAGGCGCCGCCCCGACCTGCTTTCCGTGGCCCCGTCGGGCCTCGGCGCCGCCCGCCGCCCGGCCTCGCCGTATCCCCCGGCGCTGCGCTCCCCGGCCTTCGGGAGCGCAACCGGCGGGCGCGGGGCGGGTGACTGGGTGCGCGCCTCCCGCATCGCCTGGGCCAGATCGCTGCGCAGCCAGCCGATCTCGTCGGAGTCCTGCGCGGTCATGAGGTGCTCGGCGAGGTGCGCGAAGGAGGAGCCCGGTGCGCCATGGGCGGGTGGCGCGGGCCGCAGCCGCTCCAGCGCGGCACGCTCGTGCGGGTCCTGGACGACGTCCGCGATCTCGGCGGGCGCCAGGAACGCGGCCACGGCCGCCGCCCGGGTCCAGGGGTCCCCGGCCTGCCGCAGCAGGAACCCGAAGTGCCGGCCACGCCAGTTGCGGGCCCGCAGATCGACACCGGTCGCCAGCTGCCCCCTGAGGGTCTCGGGCGTACGCCCCTTCAGCAGGCGGGCGTTCTCCGCGCCGGTCGCGAACTGCTCCAGTTCCTCCGCCAGATACAGCCAGACCACGGCCCGATAGCGGTTGAGGTAATACCGGACCGGCACCAGCAGGCCAAGACGGGCGAGCCGGGTGAACCGGCCCGCGGGAACCCCCATGAGCGCGGCGCCCTCCGCCGTACCCACCACCCGCACGCGCTCACGGAGGGTGCTGGGAAAGCCGTACCGGGCGCGCAACCGGGCGATCTCGGCCCGCTCCACCCTGCGGCCTCCGCCGCCGCCCTCGTCGGGCACCGTCCGGATCCGGCCGAGTTGGACGGCCAGGTCGAACTCCGCCCGTTTGAGGCCCAGTTCGCGGGCGGCTCGGCTCGGCGAGCTGGTGGCGGGTACTGCGGGGACAAGGGTGTCGTCCGGCATGGTGGTACTCCCCCGTGGAGTGGATGGCTCACGCCCTGTGCGCTGCCCGTGCACACACCGTAGCCGGAACCGGATGCGGGGCGGCGAGCCTGTGGACAACTCTGCCGTGCAGGGAGAGCGCGCAGGTCAGAGGTCTGTGACGGGGCGGTCGGGCTGCCGGGCGTCCACCCCGAGGTGTTCGCCGACGCGGTTGACCAGCAGGGTCATCTCGTAGGCGATCTGACCGATGTCGACTTCGGCGCCACTGAACACGCACAGGCAGCTGCCGGTGCCGGCCGCGGTCACGAACAGCACGGCGTCGTCGTACTCGATCATCGTCTGGCGGACCGTGCCCGCCCCGAAGTGGCGTCCGGAACCCTTCGCCAGGCTGTGCAACCCGGAGGCGACAGCGGCCAGATGCTCGGCGTCCTCCCGGCGCAGCCCGGTACTCGCTCCGGTGACCAGCCCGTCGTTGGACAGGACCAGCGCGTGCCGCACATGGTCCACTCGCTGGGTCAGATCGTCCAGGAGCCAGCCGAGTCCCTGGTTCTGCGCCATGTTCCGTCTCCCCGTGTGACGTCTCCTCCTCCCCGGAGGATCTGTCCGCCAGCCTTCCCCACGACCGGCGTCCGGGCAAGCAGGATGGGCGTATGGCACAGAAGATGACCGATGAGGAATGGCGGGCGTTCGTCTCGAACGGCACCCGAACCGGCAAGTTGTCCACCGTCAGCGCCGATGGGAGCCCGCATGTGGCCCCCATCTGGTTTCTGCTGGACGGGGACGAGCTGGTGTTCAACACCGGCAAGGAGACCGTGAAAGGGCGCAATCTCGCCCGTGACGGACGGATCGCCCTGTGCGTGGACGACGACCGGCCGCCCTTTCACTTCGTGGTGCTGAGCGGCCGGGCCCAGTTGTCGGAGGAACTGGACGACGTGCGGCTGTGGGCCACCCGCATCGCCGCCCGGTACATGGGAGAGGAGCGCGCCGAGGAGTACGGGGCCCGCAACGGCGTCCCGGGTGAGCTGCTGGTCCGGGTCACCATCGACAAGGTGGTGGCGGTCAAGGACCTGGCCGCCTGAGCGGGCGCGCTCAGCTCACGGAGTCGAGGAGCCGGGCGGTGTGCATCCGCCCGGCGTACTCGACGAGCCGGATCAGCACCTCCTTGCCGGAGTCCCGCTCGCGCGCGTCGCAGAGGACTACCGGTGTCCCGGGGTCCAGGTCGAGGGCGCGGGAGACGTCGTGTGCGCCGTAGCCGCGCGCGCCGGGGAAGCAGTTGACGGCCACCACGAACGGGATGCGCCGGTGCTCGAAGTAGTCGACCGCCGGGAAGCAGTCCTCAAGGCGGCGGGTGTCGGCGAGGACCACGGCGCCGAGCGCCCCCTGGGAGAGTTCGTCCCACAGGAACCAGAAGCGGTCCTGTCCGGGCGTCCCGAAGAGGTACAGGGAAAGGCCCGAACGTATGGTGATGCGCCCGAAGTCCATGGCGACGGTCGTGGTGACCTTGTGGTCCACGCCGTCGGTGTCGTCCACCGACTGACCGGCTTCGCTGAGCAGTTCCTCGGTGCGCAGCGGACGGATCTCGCTCACGGCGCCGACGAGGGTCGTCTTGCCGACCCCGAATCCGCCGGCCACCAGGATCTTCAGCGCCAGGGCGGAGGTGTCGGCTGCTGCGTCGGAGTGCTCGGAGACCATGATCACTTCTCTCGGCGTGAGTTGGGTTCCACAGGGTGCGGCTACAGCGCCCGCAGACCTTCGATGACTTCGCGCAGAACGCGTTCGTCCGGCAGATGGGCCGGGGCACCGGACGGCTGACGGTGACCCGGCCGAGTTCCAGCAGGTCGCCGAGGAGCACTCTGACCACGCCCACCGGCAGGTCCGCACCGGCGGCGAGTTCGGCGACGGACTGTGTCTCGTCACGGCACAGTCCGATCAGGGAACGGTGTTCGGGCCCGAGTACGGCGTCGTCGTCCACTCCCGGCGCGTCCGGGTCGAGGGTGACGAGGGCGATCAGGTCGAAGCTCACTCCGGAGGGTCCCGGCTGGGTGCGTCCGCCGGTCATGGCGTAGGGGCGGACGAGGGGGCCGGCCTCGCCGTCGTACCACTGGACGCCCGGTCGCCCCGGGCCGCCGGTCGGGATGTCGGTCATGGCTCGCGCTCTTCCGGATCATCCGGCGACGGGCGGCCGGGCGGAGACGCGCGGCGCGGTGTGCAGGTGCTCGCCGACCCGTCTGACCAGTCGCGCCATCTCGTAGGCGACCAGGCCGATGTCCGCGGTGACGGCGGTGAGCACGGTGAGGCAGGAGCCCTCTCCGGCGGCCGCGACGAAGAGGAAGGCGTCGTCCATCTCCACCATGGTCTGGCGTACGCCGCCCGCGCCGAAGTGGCGTCCGGCGCCTTTGGCGAGGCTGTTGAAGCCGGAGGCCACGGCGGCCAGATGCTCCGCGTCGTCCCGTCCGAGGCCGGTGGAGGCGCCCACGGCGAGGCCGTCGTTGGACAGCACGACGGCGTGCCGTACCTCGCTCACCCGCATCACCAGGTCGTCCAGCAGCCAGTCGAGTTCACCGGACCGCTGGGCGGCCCTCATGTTCGGGTCCTGGATCACGCCGGGTCTCCTTCGCTGCTCTGCCTGCCTGTTCCTGTTCCGGGGACGGCACCGCGGCCGGACCGTCCGCCGCCCCGGACCCAGCCGTCGCGGTAGGCCGCCATGCGGTCCCGTACGAGTTCGGGGGTACGACCGTCGTCACCGCGCGGGGCGGCGTCCGGGTCCGGCTCCTCGGGGCGCTGCCGGCGCAGTTGCGGGGCGAGGTTCGCCTGGCGCACGCGGCGCGGGAGGACGTCGGAGGGCTCGGAGTCGTGCGGCGGGCGGTGCGGCCTCAGGGCGGTGACTCCGGGGGCGGCGGCTCGTGTGCGGGGGCCGGGGGCGGGGGTGCCGGAGCCGAGGACCGGGGCGTGCGGCGCGACGGCCGGCGTTCAGGGTTCGAGGGCTGGTGTGCGGGGGCGGTGGCCGCGAGGGCGGGCCGGCCGGTCCGGGCGGTGACCTCGGAAGGAGCCGGGGGCTCCTCCGGTACGCGCGCGCACTCGGTCCGGCGCTGCGGGGCCGCCGGTGCCTCCTCCCGCGCGGGGTGTTCCGGGGACCCCGTGTGCAGAAGGGCGGTGGGCAGCAGGACGACCGCGGTGGTGCCTCCGTAGGGGGAGGTGCGCAGGTGCACCTTGATGCCGTGCCGGGAGGCGAGCCTGCTGACGACGAAGAGTCCGAGGCGGTCGCTGTCGAACAGGTCGAGCGCCTCGGACTGCTCGATCCGCCGGTTCGCCTCGGCGAGGACCTCGGGGCCCATGCCGAGGCCCCGGTCCTCGACCTCCAGGACGTAGCCGTTGCCGACGGGCTCGCCGGTGACCCGCACACGCGTGTGCGGCGGCGAGAACTGGGCCGCGTTCTCCACGAGTTCGGCCAGCAGGTGGGTGAGGTCGGCGACCGCCGCTCCGACGACGCACGCCGCCGGGAACCCGCGCACCTCCACGCGCGCGTAGTCCTCGATCTCGGACACCGCCGCGCGTACGACGTTCGTGAGGAGCACCGGCGTGCGCCAGGCCCGGCCGGGTGCCGCTCCGGAGAGGATGATCAGGCTCTCGGCGTGCCGCCGCATCCGGGTGGTGAGGTGGTCGAGCCGGAACAGGTCGCTCAGCTCGTCGGGGTCGTCGGAGCGCCGCTCCATGCTGTCCAGGAGGCTGAGCTGACGGTGGACCAGCACCTGGCTGCGCCGGGCCAGGTTGACGAAGACCCCGGAGATGCCGCCGGCCAGTTCGGCGCGCTCCGCCGCCGCGCGCAGGGCGGCGCGGTGCACGACGGTCAGGGCCTCGGCGACCTGACCGGTCTCGTCCTCCGCCGGCGGCCCGGCGGGCGCCTCGGCCTCGACGTCGATCTCCTCGCCCGTTCGCAGTTTCCGCATCGCGGCGGGGAGTTTGCGGCGGGCGATCTCCAGGGCGTCGTTGCGCAGGCTGACCAGTTCGATCACGAGGGCCCGGCCGATGCGGACGGAGATGACGAGCGAGGTGCCGACGGCGAGGAGACCGAAGAGCACGGCTGCGCCCGCCGGACTCAGCAGTCCGCGCCGGTAGGGGTCGGAACGGCCCGCCACGGCCCGGCCGGTGTCCGCCTCCAGGGCCCGCATGTCGTCCCGTACGCGCGCGTGGGCGCTGTTCCAGGCGGTCCCCGGTGCCGTGTCGGCCGCCCTGGTTCCGGGGCCGGCGGTGAGGATCCTGTCCTCGACGGCGGTGAGGGCGGTGTGCGCGCCGCCGCCCGCGAGGTCCTGCCAGGCGGCACGCCGGGTACCGGGCAGGTCGGCGACGGCGGCCTCGGTGAGGGCGCGCCGCGTGGCGACGGCGGCCGCGAACAGCCGCAGCCGTTCGCCCTGCGGTCGGGCGTCCGGGCGCGTGCCGCCGAGGACGGCGTCCTCCTGGGCCAGCGCCTCGGCCGCTCGGGAGAATTCGAGCAGCACGCGCGCGTCCGATCCGACGTCGGCCTGCTGGATGCCGGTGAGGGCGCCGTCCACCGTGAAGGCGGTACCGATGGCCGCCGTGTACTGGTCGAAGGCCTGGCTCCACCCGGTTCTGCGGTCGAGCACGGCGGTCCGCAGCGCGCGCAGGCGCTCTGCGCCGGTCACGAACGTCTCGAGCCGGTCGGCGACCCGGCCGGGGAGCTCCTGGCTGTCGGCGATCGTGCTGTCGTCGCCGAGCCGCAGCCCGGTCAGCGCGCGGTCGGTGCGGGCTGCCGTGGTCCGCAGGTCGTCGCCCCGTGCCGCGCCGGGCTCGGCGGCGTAGCGCACGGCCGCCGCCCGCTCGTTCTGCAGGGCGGTGACGGCGGCGGCCACCGGGGCGCGCAGTTCCGAGTCGACGCGCTGGGACTGGCGCAGCCGGGCGATGTCCTGGGCGGTGCTGACGGTGGCGTAACCCCACAGGGCGAGCAGGGAGACGACGGGCACCATCAGCAAACAGATCACCTTGGCGCGCACCGTACGGGGGCGCAGGCGCCGTCGTCCCACGCGCGCGGGCGGGGAGAACAGGGGACGGTCGAGGGGCTGGCCCGTGCCCTCGTCGGCCGGCGGTCCGGCGTGCGCGCGGCGGCCGCGCGGCGGGGCCGGGACCTGTCCGGTCGAGCCGGCGTCCGGGGTGTCTCTGGGTGGGCGCATGGCCTCCTCGCTCGGGACGTGGGACGGGGGTCCGGGAACGGGGTCCCGCTAGCGGACGGCGCTCTGGACGGGCCGCTGCGCGGAGGCGGACGCCTCGCGTTCGCCGGCCGTGGGCGAGAGGGCGACGAAGGCCGAGGTGAGGAACAGGTAGGACCCGAGGCCGACGGCGAGGGGGAAGATGAACTGCATCGCCGTGGCCCCGGGCAGGACTTCGCCGGAGGGGGTGACGCGCACCCTCACCGCGAACATTCCGGTGTAGTGCATGCTGCTGACGGCCGCTCCCATGACGAGGGAGGCGAGGGTGACCGCGAGGGGCGACTTGATGTTGAGTCCCGCCCAGAGCGCCGCGGTCGCCGCCACGACGGCGATCAGCACCGAGAGGCCGACGAGAGCGGGCCGGTAGGTGACGTCGCCGTGCAGCCGTACGGCCGCCATGCCCAGGTAGTGCATGCTCGCGACGCCCAGCCCGGTGGTGAGCCCGCCGAGCAGGAGCGCCCGGTTGCGGTCCCGGCTGTAGCCGACGGCGAAGACGCCGGCGCAGACGACGGCCATGGCGACGACCAGGCTGAGGATGGTCAGCGGTACGTCGTAGCGGATGTCGGTGCCGCTGACGCGGAAGCCGAGCATGGCCACGAAGTGCATGGTCCAGATGCCCGTGCCGATCGCGGAGGCGGCGGTGAGGAGCCAGTTGCGGCGCGACCGGCCGGTAGCGGCGAGAGCGCGGACGGTGCAGCGCAGACCCAGTGCGGCGCCCGTGCAGGCCATCAGATACGACAGCACGGGGGTCAGCCAGCCGAAGGCGGCGTGGTCCAGGTGTCCCATGGCCCGGGACGCTAGCCGGGGCCGGGGCGCACGAAGGGGGCGCATTTCGAAAGGTGTTGCAATATGACGCAGAGAGGCGCCGGAACGATCGGGTCGCGCTCGAACGTGCGCACAGGAGTGTCCCTCGTGTCGGTGAGGAATCATGCCGGACATGAGCGACGACCACACACACGTCCAGGAGTTCTTCACCGCCCGTGCGGCCGGGTGGGACAGCAGGTTCCCCGACGACGGCCCCGCCTTCTCGGCCGCCGTGGCGGACATGGGACTGCGTCCGGGCGACCGCGTGCTCGACGCCGGATGCGGCACGGGCCGCGCTCTTCCGCCGTTGCGTGCCGCGGTCGGTCCCACCGGGGTGGTGCTCGGCATCGATCTGACCCCGGCGATGCTCCAGGCCGCCGTGCGGGCCGGCCGGGACCGGGAGGGCCGCCTGCTGCTCGCGGACGTCGCGGCGCTTCCGCTGCGCCGGGGCGCCCTGGACGCGGTGTTCGCGGCCGGCCTGGTCGCGCACCTGCCGGAGCCCGTCGAGAACCTGCGGGAACTGGCCCGTGTGGTGCGTCCGGGCGGCGGGCTCGCGCTGTTCCACCCCATCGGGCGGGCGGCCCTGGCGGCCCGTCAGGGGCGGCGGCTCACCCCGGACGACCTCCGCGCCGAGGCCAACCTCCGCCCTCTGCTGGAGGGCGCGGGGTGGCGCATGACCTCATACGTCGACGAGCACTCCCGCTTCCTCGCGCTGGCGACGCGCGAGGACTGATCCGGGAGCGCGTCAGCCCTGTCCGGCCACGGCCGTCACGAAGGCGTCGGGGTTGTCGAACATGACGTTGTGCCCGGCGCCCGGCACCGTGAGAACGCGGACTCCCGCGGCTTCCAGCTTCTTCCTGCCCGGGAGTTCGCCGCTGTGTTCCCCTGCAGATAGACGCGGTCGATGTCCAGGCCCTCGAGAATCGTGCGCATGACGGGGTCCGAGCCGCGACGGAGACCTACGGCGCTGCGGTGCAGCGCCCGGGGGTCGGCCAGCCGCATCGTGGCCGCCCACAGCGGGCCGACCGCTTCCAGCACGCGCGCGTACCGCTCCTCGACGAACTCGTCCTCCCCGTAGGCGGCGATCGAGCTGCTGCCGGCCGCGGGCGGCGGGAAGGCGTCGAGGTTGGCCTCGGTGAGGACCAGCCGCGAGACCAGGTCGGGCCGTCGATGGGCGAGGACGACCGCGACGGCTCCGCCCATGCTGTGCGCGATCAGCTCGGCTCCGGTGACGTCCGCCTGGTCCATCGCGACCGCCAGGGCGTCGGCGTTCTCCTCCAGCGTGTAACCGAAGTGCTCGGGCCGGTCGCTGATGCCGTGCCCGAGCAGGTCCACGAACAGGCTGCGCCTGCCGGCCAGCTCGGGGCGGGCCGCGACATGCGCGTGGTAGACGGAGGAGACCGATCCCAGCCCGTGCAGATACACGCGCGCGGGCTCCGCCCCGGACACCTCCGTCCACCGGATCCGGCTTCCCCTGTCGTCGAACACGGCCTGCTCCACGTCGTCCCTCCTGCGTCACCAACGGCTCGGTTGCACTCGGCACAACATACTTCGACACCGATGTATTGCGCTACAGGAATATGCGCGCCTTGATGTACAGCGCTGATGCGGGAGAATGCGGCCATGCTGGAACTCGCCATCCTCGGCTTCCTGTACGACGTCCCGCTGCACGGCTACGTCCTGCGCAGGCACATCGCCGCGCTCACCGGGCACGTGCGGCCCGTGGCCGAGAGCACGCTGTACCCCGCGATCAAGCGGCTGGAGAAGGCGGGGCTGCTGGCGCGGACCACCGAACCCGGCGCCGTGGCCGCGCCGCGTCACGTCCTCACGCTCACCGAGGAAGGCAGGCAGGAGCTGCACCGCCGCCTGGCCGAGCCGGGGCAGCGCGAGATCACCGACGAGAACCACTGGTTCACGCTGCTCGCGTTCCTGCGGCACCTCGACGATCCGGCCGCCCAGGCGACGGTGCTGCGGCGCCGGCTGGCCTTCCTGGAGGAACCGGCGAGCTTCTTCTACGACGGCGACCGGCCGCTGCGCGCCGAGGAACTGGACGATCCGTTCCGGCGCGGCGTCCTCACCGTCGCGCGTGCCACGAGCCGGGCCGAACTCGCCTGGCTGCGCGACACCCTGGCCTCACTCGGGGACGTCGCCCGCTGAGACGTCCAGGTGGCGCACGGGGCAGCCGCCCATTCCCGGAACCGGACGGGTGCCCAGGTCGGCCGGGCGGTAGCCGTTCGGGTAGCTCTTGATCTCCCGGTTCTGCCGCGCGTAGTGCGGTGCGCGGCGGGGCGGGAGCAGACGGACCAGCCGGCCGCGCGTCCGGACCGCGCCGCGCACCAGAGCGGAGGAGACGGCTCCCGGCGGCTCGTAGTGGAAGGCGCGCAGCAGGGGTTCGTCGAGGAGGGCGAGGGTGGCGGTGCGCAGCAGGGGGGCCAGCGGGCGCGGATACCAGGACGCCATCAGGTCGAGCGTGGCGTCGGAGACCCGCCGGGCCTGCTCGTCCCAGGCGAAGTGGTCCTGTTCGTAGGCGTCGAGCAGCGCCTCGAACTCCTCGTAGGTGTGCGGGACACCGGGGATGCCCAGATGCCGGCCGAGGGTGCGGTAGTACTCGGTGGCGGCGACGATCTCGTGCCGGGACAGGCGGCGCCAGCCGTAGGTGTCGATCCAGCGCCGGGGCACCACCACGAACGTGGACAGCACGTACCGCATGTCGTCGTCGCCGATGTCGTAGCTGCGGTGCATCTGGTTGATCCGGCGGATCGCGGTGCGGCCCTCGGGGGCGGCGAAGCCGTGCTCCACGACGGTGTCCAGGAGCAGTGCGGTGTCGTCGTACCGCTTCTGCGCGCGCTCGGTCAGCTCCCCCGTCAGCGCGAGCAGGCGCCCGATGGAGGGGACGGCGTAGGTGCGGTACAAAGCCAGTTCCAGGGCCCTCGTGTAGTCCCAAGGAAATTCGAACGCCGTGCTGAGCCGGTAGATCTCGTGAGCGTCCTTCACCGGGTCCATCCGCTGGATCCGCCTGAGCCGGTCGAAGCGCACCGTCGCTGCCCCCTTTTACCGCCGGAGCTTCAACTCTACGTTGAACAGTGCCGGATGGGTGGTCGGTGACTACCCCGTACAGAGGAAGGCGGGTCAGGTGTTCGACACGATGCGCAAGTACGCCACCAGGTTCCTCGGCTCCCCGCGCGCGGAGGCGACGGGCGGCCGGGAACGGCGTCCACACAACTTGTTCGAGGCGGCGGCCGTCTACGTGGCGGCTCGAACGGAGGACGACCAGGACGGCATCGACGAGGCGTCGGCGTGGGTGTCGCCGGAGGCGCTGTCCTTCGGGGTGAGCGAACTGGCGTGCCGGGCGGTCGTGGCCCTGGCCCGGGAGCGCAACGAGTCGCCCCGGGCGGTCGCCCGCGACCTCCTCGGCCTGCCGGCCGCCTGAGTGTGCCGGCCCCGGGCCACGGCTTTCCGCCGGGCGGCCGTTTCGCCCCCGTCCAGGTGGAAACCTGCAGCTCCGCGTGGTGTGTGGAGTCGTGACAAGCACCTTCCACTCGCACTAGGGTGCGCGCCGATGGACGAACCACTGGGAGGGCTGTGATGGCCGGGACGGACGAGCAGGCCGTCGCCGCCGCGGACGAGGCGCTGTATGTGCTCACGGCGGTGCTGCTGACCCCCGCACAGTTCCCGAGCGTGCTGGGCGACGACTATCCGGAGGCCTGCGCCGCGCTGGGCCTGGCGCCGTGCGCCGACGGGTACGGCCTGGTGCTGGGGCAGGACGGTGACGGCGCCCGCTGGACGGTCGCCATCGACGACGTGTCCCTGGTCGCCGTGGCGATCGCGTCCTGGGACTGCGGCATGGAGTACGAACTGTCGCCGGACGAGAACACGGTGGTGGCCGCGCTGCCGGGCTGGCCGCTGGCGGTCGCCGTGGCCGCTCCTGGGGTGCCGGCGCCGCACGATCCCGTTCCGGACGAGGCCGACGGACCCGCGCTGGCCCCGCCGGACACCGGCTCCTGGGGTCCGGCCCAGCGCCGCCTGGGCGCCGACGAGATCGCGCTGCAGTGGGCGGTCTGGCGGGAACAGATCGGCGACGGCTACTCGGCCTCCTCCGACACGCGGCCCGAGGCGGCGGAGTCCCCGGCGACGGAGGACGCCGACGGCGGACCCAAGTCGGGGCACCGCGGCGTACGGCGTGTGCTGGCGGAGGCGCGCGCCTACGTCGACTCGCCGCCGCCGCTCGGCCGGGTCCGCTCCTCGTTCGCCCCGGGCGACGCCCGCACGCTGCGGGCCGACGGCCCCGGCTGGTCGATCGTGGCCCGCACCGACGACATCGCCTTCGTCCTGCTGGACGAGGAGCCGGGCGAGGTGCTGCCGGTGGGCCGGGGCCCCGAACTGCCCGGCCTGCTGGAGGCGCTCGACAAGCTGGCCGTACGGCCCCTGTGAGCCGGTGGAGCCGCGCCGCGCCCGCAGCGGCCCGGCTCACCGTCGACCGGTTTCCCGTCCGGCTTCCGGCCGGCCGGTGAGCCCCGCCCGCGACCATGGCGGCTCACCGGCCCGTCAGCGGCCCAGTTCCTTGCGCGAGACACGACGGAGTCTGCGCCGCTGCGAGGGGTCCAGAGCGAGGTAGGCGGCGACGGGGACGCCCACCACGATCAGGAACGCCACCCACCAGGGCAGCCAGATCAGCAGGAGCAGACCGACCGCCACGCCCCCGGCGGCGATCTTCGCGTTTTTGGACATGAGCGTCGCCTCCTTCGCGGCAGCCCTTGCCGCTCTCTGTTCTGAGAACGGCCGCACGCTTCCCGCGGTTCCGGAGCTCGACCCTGATACTTCCCCGAGGCCCCTCCCCTAGTGGCCCGCATCACAGCGCGGAGCCTCGGGCCGGACGTCCCGTGTGCTGTACCCTCGGCGACTCCGAGTCAGTAGTCAAATTTGAGGAGCGCGGGCAGAGTCGTGCAGAGGATCTCCACCGCACCGCCCACCGAACCGTCCGAGCATCCTGAACCGTCCGAGCACCCCCGACCGACCGATGGGACGGAACCGTCCGAGTCGTCGCGACTCCCCGACCCTCCCGCCCCGTCCGAGCTGAACCGCTGCCGCGCGGTCTTCGTCCCGTCCGACCCGCCCCGCACCGGCACCATGGCCTTCTGGCAGCCGGACGGCGAAGCCCTCCCCACCGTCGCCCGGGGCACCGTCACGGAGCTGGACCTGGTGCTGCCCGCGCCGGACGGCGACGTGGAACGGGTACGCCTGCCCGCCGTCCTGCTACCGGTCGGGGCGGCTCTGCCATGGCTCATGCGGCGGCGGGACGGGCAGCACCGTGCCGTCGAGTTCTGGGGCACGGCCGGCCTGCTCGCCCTGCGGTTCCTGGCGCGCGGCCTTCTCCTGCCCGGCCTGTCGCCGTCAGGCCACGACGCATGGCGGACGGGACCGCTGTCCGCGCGCGACGCCGAACTGGTCCGTGAACTCGCCGCCGCCATGCCCCCGGAGGCCTACGCCACACATCTCATCACGTCGCACGACGTGGAGGGCCGGCCACGCCTGCCGGACCCGGAAAGGCTGTTGCGCTCCTTCCTGGACGCGGTCGCCGACACCCTCCCCCGCTCCCCCGCCGCCGCACTCGTGACGGGCGGCCCCGCGTTCGCCGCGCAGGAACCCCAGCACCTGCCCGGCCTCCGCGAGTGGGCCGACGACGTCGCCGCCGGCCACGACACGGGCGTGCGGCTGTCGTTGCGGCTGGAGACGCCCGGCCTGTGCGACGCCACCGGCGAGGGTCACGCCCCGGTGTGGTTCCGGGCGGTGCTCCAGGTGCACGGCGCGAGCGGGACGGCGGACGTCGTGGAAGCCGCCGCCCTCTGGTCCGGTCCGGCGGCCGCACACGAGGCGTTCGGACCGCGCGCGCGGACGGACACGCTCCTGGCGCTGCGCCGGGCGGTCCGGGCATGGCCGCCGCTGACTCCCCTGCTCACCGCCGCCGTGCCCGACGTGGTACATCTCGCCGACGACGAGATCGCCGACCTCCTCGGCGAGGGTGCCCGGGCTCTGGCCACCGCGGGCGTCGACGTGCACTGGCCTAGGGAGCTGCCACGCGGGCTGACCACGCACGCGTCGGTCGGCCCGCCGGACGGAGCGGGCGGGGTACGGCCGTCGTTCCTCTCCGCAGGCGCCCGGCCGGAGTTCCGGTGGTCGTTCGCGCTGGGCGGGCGCGAGCTGTCCCGGGAGGAACTGGACCTGCTGGCGGAGGCCAAGCGTCCCCTGGTCCGGCTGCGCGATCGCTGGGTGCTGGTCGACCCCCGCGAGGCGGAGCGCGCGCGGGGCCGCGAGGATCGTTCCGTCACCCCGGTCGAGGCCCTGGCGGCCGCCCTGACGGGCTCCGCCGAGGCCGACGGCGTCCGGGTCGACGTACGGCCCACGGGGTGGCCGGCGGAGCTCCGGGAGCGGCTCGCGGACCCGGAGTCCGCCGAGTTCGTGGGCCTGCCGCCGGGACTCGCCGCCACCCTGCGCGACTACCAGCTGCGCGGGCTGGGCTGGCTCGCCCGGACGACGGCCCTCGGGCTCGGCTGCTGTCTGGCCGACGACATGGGGCTGGGGAAGACGATCACGTTGATCGCCCTCCATCTGCACCGGCAGACGGACCGCTCGTCGGCCGGTCCCACGCTGGTGGTGTGCCCGGCCTCCCTGCTCGGCAACTGGCAGCGCGAGATCGAGCGGTTCGCGCCCGGGGTCCCGGTGCGCCGCTTCCACGGCCCCGCGCGCGGCCTCGACTCCCTGGCGGACGGCGAGTTCGTGCTCACCACCTACGGCACGATGCGCCTGGACGCCGAACGGCTCGCCGAGGTGTCCTGGGGAATGACCGTCGCCGACGAGGCACAGCACGTGAAGAACCCCCACGCGGCGACCGCGCGCGCACTGCGCTCCATCGGCGCACGCGCGCGCGTGGCGCTCACGGGCACACCGGTGGAGAACGACCTCACGGAACTGTGGGCGATCCTCGACTGGACCACCCCTGGTCTGCTCGGCCGTCTCGGCACCTTCCGCGAGCGGTACGCGCGGCCCGTCGAGGGCGGCGGGGACCCGGCCGCGGCGGAGCGGCTGGCGCGGCTCGTGCGGCCGTTCCTGCTGCGGCGCCGCAAGTCGGATCCTGGTATCGCGCCGGAACTGCCGCCGAAGACCGAGACCGACCATCCCGTGGCCCTCACGGACGAGCAGGCCGGTCTCTACGAGGCGCTCGTCCGCGAGACGCTGGACCTGATCGCGGACGCCGACGACATGGCCCGCCGCGGCCTCATCGTGAAGCTGCTGACCGGGCTGAAGCAGATCTGCAACCATCCGGCGCAGTTCCTGAAGGACGACGATCCACGACTCGCGGGACGCTCCGGCAAGCTGGAGCTGCTGGACGAACTGCTCGACACCATCCTGGCGGAGCGTTCGGGAGTGCTCGTCTTCACGCAGTACGTGCGCATGGCCCGTCTGCTGCAACGGCACCTGACGGCCCGTGGAGTCCCCTCGCAGCTTCTGCACGGCGGCACCCCCGTCGCCGAGCGCGAGAGGCTGGTGCGCCGCTTCCAGGACGGCGAGGTGCCGGTCTTCCTCCTGTCGCTGAAGGCCGCGGGGACGGGCCTGAACCTCACCCGGGCCGATCATGTGGTGCACTACGACCGCTGGTGGAATCCGGCGGTCGAGGCCCAGGCCACCGACCGGGCGTACCGGATCGGGCAGACCCGGCCGGTGCAGGTGCACCGGCTGATCGCCGAGGGGACCGTCGAGGACCGCATCGCGGAGATGCTCGAACGCAAGCGCGCTCTCGCGGACGCCGTGCTCGGCACCGGCGGGGCCGCGCCGACGGAACTGACGGAGCTGACGGACGCGGAACTCGCCGCGCTGGTGGAACTGCGCGGGGAGGCGCGATGAGCCGTTTCGAGCACGGGCCGGAAGGCGGTCCGGAGCACACGTTCGCCGCGTTGCCGCCCGCGCGCGGGCGGGCTTTCGCGCGGACCTGGTGGGGCCGGGCATGGCTGGCCGCGCTGGAGGACGCGGCGATGGAGGCCACCGCGGTGAAGGCGGGGCGTCGGCTCGCGCGCGCGGGGGAGGTGGGCGCGGTGACCGTCCGGCCGGGCCGGGTGACGGCCGTCGTCCGCGAGCCGAAGGGCGCGGCGCACCGCGCCGACGTCCTGCTGCCCGAGCTGTCCGAGCGGGAGTGGGACCGGTTCGTGGACCTGGCCGGCCGGCAGGCGGGACACCTGGCCGCGCTTCTCGACGGGGACCTGCCGTCACATCTGATCGAGGACGCGGCGATCAGGGGGATCGAGCTGCTGCCCGGTCTCGGTGAGCTGGAACCCGAGTGCGACTGCGGCGCGTGGGACCACTGCGGGCACACCGCCGCCCTGTGCCATCAGGTGGCACGGCTGCTGGACGAGGATCCGTTCGTGCTCCTGCTGATGCGCGGCCGGGGAGAGAGCACGTTCCTGCGGGAACTGAACGAGCGGAGCACCCCGCAACCGGACGCGCCGGTGGAGCCGTTCGGGGCGGAGGGCGTGGACGCGGCGGAGGCGTGGGCGGCCGCAGACATCCTGCCCGCGCTCCCCGTGCTGCCCGCCGTCCCGGAGGCGCCCGGCGGACCACCGTCCTACGACACCGGGATCGCGCCGCCGACGGCGGTCGATCCCGAGGCACTGCGGTACCTGGCCGGGAAGACGGCGCAGGAAGCCCACCGGCTGCTGGGGCGGGCGCTCGGCGGCAGCGGCTTCCAGGACCGGGAGCACCGGGCGCTGACGGCGGCCGAGGACATCGTAAGGCTCGCCGACGGTGCGGTTCCCGCTGCCGCGGCCGACCGGCTCGCCGAGGGCTCGGGGCGGGACCGCGCGGGGCTGGCGACGGCCGTGCGCGCCTGGCGCCTGGGAGGGCCGCCGGCCCTGGCCGTGCTGGACGGGCGGTGGCAGGTCCGGGACGCGGCGCTCGCACGCGCGCGTGCCGCCCTGGAAGCGGCCTGGGAGACGGACGAACGGCCGTCGTTCCGGCAGGACGGCAACCGGTGGACGGTGGGGGACGAAGGGGTCCAGCTGCGCCTCGGGCCCGACGGCCGCTGGTGGCCGTACCGGGAGGAGGGCGGCCACTGGGTTCCGGCGGGTGCCCCGGACCGGAACCCGGCGACAGCGCTGGCCACGGCCCGACCGACCCCGGAGACCCGGTCACCCGAGGGTTCCTGACAGGGGCCGCTTCCGGCGCGCGCGACATCTCGACGGCGCTGTGATCGGTCCGTACCCGTGCGGTGTCCCCCGGCACCGTCCGTACCCGGTCGTTGTCCACCGGCAAAGCCACCCCGGGGGCCTTCCGAGGCCGCCCCGCGACTTCGGAAGGCCCCCGGCGGGATCCAGGTTCAGCCCCGGGCGCCCAGCAGGTGGTCCATGGCCAGCTGGTCGAGCCGCTCGAAGGCCATGCCGCGCGCGGCGGCCGCCTCCACGTCGAAGTCCTCGAAGGCGGCGCGGTCGTCGAGCAGGCCCCGCAGGCCGTCCGCCGCGGTCGGCTGGACGAGCTCGTCCAGCCGCGAGGCGCGCAGCGCGTCCTTGACCTCCGAATCGGCGCGGAACGCGGCGGCCCGCTCCTTCAGGATGAGGTAGTTGCGCATGCAGCCGGCCGCCGACGCCCACACGCCGTCGAGGTCCTCGGTCCGCGGCGGCTTGAAGTCGAAGTGGCGCGGCCCGTCGTAGCCCGCGTCCTCCAGGAGGTCGACGAGCCAGAACGCGGCCCGCAGGTCACCGGCGCCGAACCGCAGGTCCTGGTCGTACTTGATGCCGGACTGGCCGTTGAGGTCGATGTGGAAGAGCTTGCCCGCCCACAGGGCCTGCGCGATGCCGTGCGGGAAGTTCAGCCCGGCCATCTGCTCGTGCCCCACCTCGGGGTTGACGCCGTACAGCTCGGGGCGCTCCAGGCGCTCGATGAAGGCCAGCGCGTGGCCGACCGTCGGCAGCAGGATGTCGCCGCGCGGCTCGTTGGGCTTGGGCTCGATGGCGAACCGGAGGTCGTAGCCCTGCGAGGTGACGTACTCGCCGAGGAGGTCGAAGGCCTCCTTCATGCGGTCGAGGGCGGCGCGGACGTCCTTGGCGGCCCCGGATTCGGCGCCCTCGCGGCCACCCCAGGCGACGTACGTCTTCGCGCCCAGTTCGGCGGCGAGGTCGATGTTGCGGATCGTCTTGCGCAGGGCGTAGCGGCGGACGTCGCGGTCGTTGGCGGTGAATGCGCCGTCCTTGAAGACCGGGTGCGCGAAGAGGTTGGTGGTGGCCATCGGCACGGTCATGCCGGTGGCGTCCAGGGCCTGGCGGAAGCGCTTGATGTGGGACTCGCGCTCGGTGTCCGAGGACCCGAAGGGGATCAGGTCGTCGTCGTGGAAGGTCACTCCGTGGGCGCCGAGCTCCGCCAGGCGCCGCACCGTCTCGACCGGGTCGAGGGCACGGCGGGTGGCGTCGCCGAACGGGTCCCTGCCCTGCCAGCCAACGGTCCACAGGCCGAAGGTGAACCTGTCCTCGGGGGTGGGCTGGTAGCTCATGCCGCGGCTCCTTGCTTGGTACGACTATTTCGTCATGGCCGTTTACAAATTAGTATGCGCACACACCTCTGGGAAGAGACAAGGTGTGTCCTCGACGGCGAGGGATCTGTTCCACCGCCGCCGCGGACGCGTGTCCTGCCAGGTCACAGCGCATCCCGCGGAGCCGCGGAAAGAGGGAGAGCCCGATGTCAGCAGCCGAGGGTCCGCTCGTCGTGGGCGTGGACACCTCCACCCAGTCCACGAAGGCATTGGTCGTCGACTCGTCCACCGGCGAGGTGGTGGCGAGCGGCCAGGCCCCGCACACCGTGACCTCGGGGGCGGGCCGGGAGAGTGATCCGCGCCAGTGGTGGGACGCGCTGTGCGAGGCGCTGCGCCAGTGCGGCGAGCCGGCGCACGAGGCGGCCGCGGTGTCGATCGGCGGCCAGCAGCACGGCCTGGTCACGCTGGACGAGCGGGGCGAACCGGTGCGCCCCGCACTGCTCTGGAACGACGTCCGGTCGGCGCCGCAGGCCCGCCGGCTCGTGGAGGAGCTGGGCGGCCCGAAGGCGTGGGCGGAGCGGACCGGCAGTGTGCCCGGGGCGTCGTTCACGGTGACCAAGTGGGCCTGGCTGGCCGAGCACGAGCCGGAGACCGTCCGTGCCACCAGAGCGGTCCGGCTCCCCCACGACTACCTCACCGAGCGGCTGACCGGACAGGGCACGACCGACCGCGGCGACGCGTCCGGCACGGGCTGGTGGGCCGCCGGTACGGAGGCGTACGACGAGGAGACGCTCGCCCATGTGGGGCTCGACCCGGCGCTGCTGCCCCGGGTGGTGCGGCCCGGCGAGGTGGCCGGCACCGTGCGCGGCGGCCACGGTCTGCCGTTCTCCAAGGGCACCCTGGTGGCACCCGGCACCGGTGACAACGCCGCCGCCGCGCTGGGCCTCGGGCTCAGGCCGGGCACCCCGGTGCTGAGCCTCGGCACGTCGGGCACCGTGTACGCGGTCGCCCGGCGGCGCCCCGCCGATCCGACGGGCACGGTGGCCGGCTTCGCGGACGCGCACGGGGACTGGCTGCCGCTCGCGTGCACGCTGAACTGCACCCTCGCCGTGGACCGGGTCGCGGCACTACTGGGCCTGGACCGTGAGGCCGTGGAGTCCGGCGCCTCCGTAACCCTGCTGCCGTACCTGGACGGAGAACGCACCCCGAACCTCCCCCATGCCTCCGGCCTGCTGCACGGGCTGCGTCATGACACGACCGGCGGCCAGCTGCTGCAGGCCGCCTACGACGGCGCGGTGCACGCCCTCCTCGGCGCGCTCGAACTGGTCCTGGACGAGGACGCGGACCGCGGCACGCCGCTGCTGCTGATCGGCGGCGGGGCCCGGGGCACCGCCTGGCAGCAGACCGTTCGGCGGCTGTCGGGGCGGCCGGTCCAGATTCCCCGGGCGGGGGAACTGGTGGCGCTGGGGGCCGCCGCACAGGCCGCCGGCCTTTTGACCGGCGAGGATCCGGGCGCGGTGGCACGCCGCTGGAACACGGCCGCCGGCCCGGTGCTGGAGGCCGTGGAGCGGGACGAGGAGACGCTGGCGCGGATCAGCGGGGTACTCTCCGACGCGGCCCCGCTGCTGGAGCGGGGAACGGAATCGCACTGAGCCCGCGCCCGGCGACGGGCGCGGGGCCGGGTCCGGGTCCGGCCGCAGAGACCGAGGATTGACGAAGGGCATGACCGCACCGCTGCACGAGGGCCGCTCACGCGGCACCGGGCGCCCCCTGCCGGACACCCAGCAGGGCATGCGCCGGCGCAACCTCGCCCGGGTGATGCACGCCGTCAGCGCGGCGGGTCCGCTGTCCCGGGCCGCGGTCGCCTCGCACATCGGGCTGACCAGGGCCGCGGTGTCGACCCTCGTGGACGAGCTGATCCGGTGGGGGCTGCTGGAGGAACTGGGCCCGGAGCGGCCGGGCCGGGTGGGCCGCCCCGGATCGGCTCTCGCGGTGAGCGGACGCGGCCCGGCCGGCATCGGGGCGGAGATCGGCGTCGACCATCTCGCGGTGTGCGCGGTCGACCTGCGCGGCACCGTCCGCGCGCGTGCCGTACGGTACGGCGCGAACCGGGGCCGGGCCCCGAAGCCCGTGCTTGCGGAGCTGACGGAACTGGTCGGCCGGGTCCTGGCGGAGATCGAGCGGGACGGCCTGTGGCCCGCCGGACTCGCGGTCGCCGTGCCGGGCCTCGTGGCACGCGACGGCCGCACCGTGGTACGCGCCCCGAACCTCGACTGGCACGACGTGGATCTCGGTTCCCTGCTGCCCGGCGGGCCGCCGCTGACCGTGGACAACGAGGCCAACTTCGGCGCCCTGGCGGAGCTGTGGCTCGGCGCCGGCACCCCGCGCGACTTCCTGCACGTGTCGGCCGAGATCGGCATCGGCGCCGCGGTGGTCGTGGACGGGCAGCTGCTGCGCGGCACCCGCGGTTTCGCGGGCGAGCTAGGGCATGTGCCCGTGCGGCCCGACGGCCCCGCCTGCCCGTGCGGCGGACGTGGCTGCCTGGAGCAGTACGCCGGCGAGGAGGCGGTGCTGCGCGCGGCCGGTCTGGAGCCGCGCGAGGACCTGGCCGGCCTGCTCGCCGAGCGCGCCGAGGAGGGCGACGGGGCCGTACGCGGGGCGCTGCGGGACGCGGGTACGGCCCTGGGCATCGCCCTGACGGGGGCCGTCAATCTGCTCGATCCCGAGGCGGTCGTCCTGGGCGGGGCGCTCGCGGGCCTCTCCCCCTGGCTGCTGCCTGCGCTGGAGGCGGAGTTGACGGGCCGTACGGCCGGCCCCGTCTGCCCGGTGGCCGTGTCCACGCTGGGCCCCGAGGGCCCGCTGCTGGGCGCCGCCCACTACGTCGTCCGCGCGGTCCTCGACGACCCGGCGAACGTCGCGGAACGGCCCGTGGCGGAACGGGGCTGACGAACCGAGGCGGACGGCCCCGGACGGCGGGTCGAAGCGGGCGCCCCAGGGCGGGGCCGGCCCGAGGCGGGCGACGAGGGGTCGAGGGTGACCTCCTGCGCGCGGCCCTGGGCGAGGGCGGCCCGAGAGGGGCGGCCCGGCCTCACCCGTTCAGGTGGCCGAGTTGTTCACACAGCGCGCTCTGTCCACCGGTCCACGGCACACTCTTCTGCCCAACTCTCCCACCCCGTACCGTAATTCGCACGGGACACATCCGCCGGGACCACCCGGCGCCGTCCCGTGCGCCGAGGAACGCGCACGCGTCGAGTGAGGCCGGCCGACATCCCTCGCGGGAGACACACCGGCGTACAGGGGGAGGGATGACGGTGGCAGTGGAGTGCGCACCGAACACCGCGGTGGCCGCCGGCCACCGCGAGGACGCCGCCGCCCTGTGGCCCCGGTTGGAGTCAGACACGCGGCCGATCCCGGCCGGCTCGGCGCGTCCGCTGGAGGACGCGTTCCGGATATCGCAGCTTGACCTGGTGCGGTGGCTGGTGCGCGGCACGCACACGCGGCCGCGCCGGACCGCGCGGCACCTCCACCCCTGACGTCGCGTCAACCACTCACGGCACGGCCCCCATCCCCCCACCCGCTCCCGAAAGGCGGCAGACGATGGACACGAACCGGCCCGGACTCCAGCTCAGCAGGCGACGGATCCTGATGGGAGCGGCGCTCGCCGCGGTCCCCTCCGTCATGCTCCCCGACGTCCGTGCGGGCGCGCAGACGACCGTGGACTACCCCTCGGCCGAGTGGCAGCCGGCGGTCTCCACCAACTACACGGCGTCGAACCGCCCCGGCAGCTACACCATCGACCGCGTGATCATCCACATCACGCAGGAGACGTACGCCGACACGCTGGCCATCTTCCGCAACCCCGACAAGCAGGTGTCCGCCCACTACGTGGTCCGCTCGGCGGACGGTAACGTGGCGCAGTGCGTGCGCGAGCGGGACGTCGCCTGGCACGCGGGCAACTGGGACTACAACACCCGCAGCGTCGGCATCGAGCACGAGGGCTGGGTGGATCAGCCGGCCTACTTCACCAACGCCCTCTACGAGCAGTCCGCGAAGCTGACGGCGTCGGTCTGCGCCCGCTACGGCATCCCCAGGGACAGACAGCACATCATCGGCCACTACGAGGTGCCGGGCAGCGACCACTCCGATCCCGGACCGCTGTGGGACTGGGTGCGCTACATCAGACTGGTCAATTTCGGCTAGGCGAGCCGTCGAACCGGTTGTCCCCGCCAACACGTCGAGTGACGATGGTGCCAGCCGTTTCACCGTCCGGGAGGGCCAGTTGACCGATCCCTGGGTGGCCCTGGAACCGGGGGCCGATCCCGCCGAGCGCGTCCGGGCGCTGCGCCGGGCACACGAGACGTTCACCACGGCGGGGACGGTGCCGCGCCCTGTGCGCTCGGTGGTGGCCGAATCCTGGCGGCGCAGCGCCCGGGCCGGGGTGGGACCGGACGGCACGGCGAACGTGGAGCTGACCGACGGCGATCTCGGCGCCCACCGGGCCGAGCACCCGCTGGCCCGGGTGATGCCGCTGTTCCGGGAACTGATGGGCTCGTTCGCCGCCGACGGCGAGCATCTGCTGGCGGTGTGCGACGCGCACGGCCGACTGCTGTGGGTCGAGGGGCACCCGGCGACCCGGCGCCTGGCGGACCGGATGAACTTCGTGCCAGGCGCTCTCTGGTCGGAGGCGGCGGTCGGCACCAACGCGCCGGGGACGGCCGTCGCGCTGGACCGGCCGGTGCAGGTGTTCGCGGCCGAGCACTTCATACGGCGGGTGCAGCCGTGGACCTGCGCGGCCGCGCCGGTGCACGACCCGCACACCGGGCGGGTCCTGGGCGCCGTGGACATCACCGGCGGGGACGGGCTGGCGCATCCGCACAGTCTGGGCTTCGTGCAGGCGGTGGCCCGCGCCGCCGAGTCGCAGCTCGCGCTGCTGGCGCCGTCCCGGGCCGCCGAGGACACGGCCCTGCTCAGCGCGCTGGGCCGGGACGAGGCCGAACTCCGCCTGGGCGGACGGCGGGTCCGGCTGGGCCGCCGGCACAGCGAGATCCTCGTGCTGCTGGCCCGTCATCCCGAGGGGCTGACCGGAGACGAACTGCTCTGCGCGCTGTACGAGGACGCGGCGGTGACCCCGGTGACGCTGCGTGCCGAACTGGCGCGGCTGCGCCGGCTGACCGGGCCGGGGCTGCTCGCCTCACGGCCGTACCGGCTGACGGTGCCGGTGGAGGCCGACGTGACCGTGGTGGAGCGGCGGCTGGAGACGGGCGCGCTGACCGGGGCGGTGGCGGCGTACACCGGTCCGCTGCTGCCGGGCTCGCAGGCCCCGGCGGTGGTACGGCTCAGGCGGCGACTCGCCGAGGGGATGCGGTCGGCGCTGATCGCGCACCGCGACCCCGACCTGCTCGCCGGCTGGGCGCGCGCCCCGTGGGGCGAGGACGACCTGGAGGTGTGGCGGGCGCTGGCGGCGGTGCGGCCGTCGGCGTCGGTACGGGCGCGGCTCGCGGCGCTGGAGGGCGAGCTGGCCGTGCCGGCTCCCCCGCGCCGCCGGGAGCCCGGGCCTCCGCCGCGCCGCGGCGCAACGTCCTCGCAACGTCGGCGCGCCTAGCCTCGCGCCGAGAGCTGCCCAACGGCGGGCAGCGCTTCACCGGGAGGCAGACCAGCATGACCCGTTACGCGGCGCCCGGCTCCGAGGGCGCGATCGTCTCCTACCAGGCGCGCTACGACCACTTCATCGGCGGCGAGTACGTGCCGCCGGTGCGCGGGCAGTACTTCGAGAACCCGTCACCGGTCAACGGGCAGCCGTTCACCGAGATCGCGCGCGGCACCGCGGAGGACGTCGAGCGGGCGCTGGACGCGGCGCACGAGGCCGCGCCCGGATGGGGCCGCACGGCGGTGGCGGAGCGCTCCGACGTCCTGCTGCGGATCGCCGACCGCATGCAGGCGAACCTCGAGGCGCTCGCGGTGGCCGAGAGCTGGGAGAACGGCAAGCCGGTGCGGGAGACGCTGGCGGCGGACATCCCCCTCGCCATCGACCACTTCCGTTACTTCGCGGGCGCCATCCGCGCCCAGGAGGGCTCGCTGAGCGAGATCGACGACGACACGGTGGCGTACCACTTCCACGAGCCGCTCGGCGTGGTCGCGCAGATCATCCCGTGGAACTTCCCGATCCTGATGGCCGCCTGGAAGCTCGCCCCGGCGCTCGCGGCGGGCAACGCGGTCGTCCTCAAGCCGGCCGAGCAGACCCCGGCGTCCATCCACTACTGGGTGAGCCTGATCGCCGACCTGCTGCCGCCTGGCGTGCTCAACATCGTCAACGGCTTCGGCGCGGAGGCGGGCAAGCCGCTGGCCTCCAGCCCGCGGGTGGCGAAGGTGGCGTTCACCGGGGAGACGACGACCGGGCGGCTGATCATGCAGTACGCCTCGGAGAACATCAAGCCGGTCACGCTGGAACTCGGCGGCAAGTCCCCGAACATCTTCTTCGACGACGTCTGGGCGCACGAGGACGACTTCCGGGACAAGGCCCTCGAGGGCTTCACGATGTTCGCGCTCAACCAGGGAGAGGTGTGCACCTGTCCCTCCCGGGCGCTCGTCCAGCGGGGTAACTACGCCGAGTTCCTGGAGGCGGCGGTGGCCCGCACCCGGTTGATCAAGCCGGGGCACCCGCTCGACACCGACACCATGATCGGCGCGCAGGCGTCCAACGACCAGCTGGAGAAGATCCTCTCCTACCTGGACATCGGCCGGCAGGAGGGCGCCAAGGTCCTCACCGGGGGTGAGCGTATCGAGTACGACGGCGAGCTCAAGGGCGGCTACTACGTCCAGCCGACCATCTTCGAGGGCGACAACCGTATGCGGATCTTCCAGGAGGAGATCTTCGGACCGGTCGTGTCGGTGGCCTCCTTCGACGACTTCGACGACGCCATCAAGATCGCGAACGACACCCTGTACGGCCTGGGCGCGGGCGTGTGGACCCGTGACATGAACACCGCCTACCGCGCGGGCCGGGCGATCCAGGCGGGCCGCGTCTGGACGAACTGCTACCACGCCTACCCGGCGCACGCCGCGTTCGGCGGCTACAAGCAGTCCGGAATCGGCCGCGAGACGCACCGGATGATGCTGGACCACTACCAGCAGACGAAGAACCTGCTGGTGTCGTACTCGCCGAAGAAGCTGGGCTTCTTCTAGAGCCTCCACCGGGGTGCCCGGAGGCGCTTTCGTCCTCCGGGCACCCCGGCTCGACGGCTCCACGGCGGAGTCCTGCCGTCCCCTGCAGCGCCCTTCGCCCCGAGAGGCCGCGCCCCTGAACGCCGACCGGCTGGTCGGCTGGTCGGCTGGTCGGCTGGTCGGCTGGTCGGCTGGTCGGCTGGTCGGCTGGTCGGCTGGTCGGCTGGTCGGCTGGTCGGCTGGTCGGCTGGTCAAAGGCGACCGGATACAGTGCGGGGGACGGCAGTCCGGCCCGGGAGGGTAAGCGTGACCGACATCAGCAACACCCGGCCCTCCGAGGGTGAGGCGCGAGCGCCGCGGCAGAGCCGACTGCACCGCCTGATGCGTTACATCCCCCTGATCGCCCCCGTGCTGCTGTGGGCCGTGCCCTGCTGGGTGCTCCTGTACACCGGTCAGCACTGGCCGCTGCCCGTCACGGCGGCCTGCACCGCCTTGTTCGCCCTCGGCCTCGTCGGCATGCCGCTCGCGATGGTGCGCGGCCACGGCCGGCGTCAGCAGGACGGGGCGGCGGTCGCCGGTGTCACGCTGCTGGGCGCGAGCTGGGTCCTGTTCACCTGGTCCGTCCTGCTCGGCGTCCTCTTGAGGCTCGCCCTGACCGTGGCCGGCGTCGGTGAGAGCCAGGACCGGGCCCGCATCGTCACCTGGGCCGTCCTCGGCGTGACCGCCGTGCTCCTCGGCTGGGGGTACGCCGAAGCCCGCCGCGTGCCACGCGTGCGTCGGCTCGACGTGCGACTCCCGCGGCTGGGAGCCGGTCTTGACGGCACCCGCGTCGTCCTCATCACCGACACCCACTACGGCCCGCTGGACCGCGCTCGCTGGTCGGCACGGGTGTGCGAGACCGTGAACACCCTGGAAGCCGACCTGGTCTGCCACACCGGCGACATCGCGGACGGCACGGCCGAACGCCGCCGCGCCCAAGCCGCCCCACTCGGCACCGTGCGGGCGACCCGGGCCCGTGTGTACGTCACCGGCAACCACGAGTACTACAGCGAGGCCCAGGGCTGGGTCGACCTGATGGACGAACTGGGCTGGGAGCCGCTGCGCAACCGCCATCTGCTGATCGAACGCGGCGGCGACACCCTCGTGGTCGCCGGGGTGGACGACGTCACCGCCGAGTCCTCCGGTCTGGCGGGCCACCGGGCCCACCTCACCGGTGCCCTGGACGGCGCCGACCCCGACCTGCCCGTCCTGCTCCTGGCGCACCAGCCCAAGTTCATCGACCGGGCGGCCGCCGCCGGCGTCGACCTCCAGCTCTCCGGACACACCCACGGCGGCCAGATCTGGCCCTTCCACCACCTGGTCCGGCTCGACCAGCCCGCCCTCGCCGGCCTCAGCCACCACGGTGCCCGCACCCTGCTCTACACCAGCCGCGGCACCGGCTTCTGGGGCCCGCCGTTCCGCGTCTTCGCCCCCAGCGAGATCACCCTGCTCGTCCTCCGCTCCCCGCACCCGCCCACCGCGCCGTAGCACCGGGCGGGCCGAAGGTCCCGCTCGGAGGCGTCCGCGAGCCGAGTGCGCGACGGCGACGGACGAGCAGGCACCGGGCGGGTCGCGGCTCACCGCTCGCCCGGCGGACCGATGTCGGCGACCGCCTGCATGTCCGGGACCGGGAGCCCGGGGACCGGCTCTGCGCTCTCGCCGAGGAAGCCGCCCGACTGGTGCCGCCACAGCTTGGCGTAGGCGCCGTGCACCGCGAGCAGCTCCGCATGGGTGCCCTGCTCGACGACGCTCCCGCGGTCGAGGACGACGAGACGGTCCATGCCGGCGACGGTGCTCAGTCGGTGGGCGACCACCAGGGCCGTACGTCCGTCCATCAACCGCCACAGTGCGTCCTGGACGAGGAGCTCGCTCTCCGAGTCCAGCGCGCTGGTCGCCTCGTCGAGCAGCAGGATCGGGGCGTCCCGCAGGATGGCCCTGGCGAGGGCGACCCGCTGGCGCTGGCCGCCGGAGAGTTTCACCCCCGCTCCCCCACCAGGGTGCCGAAGCCGTTGGGCAGCTGGTCGGCGAACTCCGTGACGTGCGCGGCCGCGGCGGCGGCGTGTACCTCCGCGTCGGTGGCGCCGGGCCGGGCGAAGGCGATGTTGTCCCGCAGACTGCGGTGGAACATGGCGGGTTCCTGCGGCACGTAGGCGATCAGGGAGCGCAGGTCGCTCTGGCGCAGCCGGCTGATGTCCTGACCACCGATCAGGATGCGTCCCTCGTCGATGTCCGACATCCGCAGCAGGAGGCGGGTGAGCGTGGTCTTGCCGCCGCCTGACCTGCCGACCAGACCGATGCGTGCGCCGGCCGGCACGTCCAGGTCGAGCCCCTGGAAAATGGGCTTCGCGCCCGTGTGGGCGAAGGTCACCGCCTCGTAGCGGACTCCGGCGTCCCGCGGCGCGAGCGGCTCCGGTTCCGTCGGGTCGAGCACGGTGGGCGGATCCAGCAGCAGCTCCGTGAACTGCGCGGCCTCGGTCATCGAGCTTTCCAGACGCCGGTAGATCTGGTTGAACTCGAACATGATCTGGGTGGCGTTGGAGTAGTAGGTGAAGGCGACGACGACCTCCTCCACTCCCTGACCCGGACCACCGAAGGTGATGGCGATCAACAGACCCAGCACGTTGGTCAGCACGGACAGAGGGGCGATCAGGGTGTCGACGCGCAGGTTGCCGTAGTCCCACGACCGCAGTGTCAGGCGCCTGGAGTCCGCGACGCGGGTGCGGTGTTCGGCGGCCTCGCGCCGTTCGGCCGCGAACGCGCGGATCGTCTCCATGTTCATGAGGCTGTCGGCGACGTGCCCGGAGACCCGGGCGATCGCCGCCTCACGGTCGTTGACGAGCCTCTGCCGGCGCCGGATCAGGGGCGTGGCGGCCACCACGGTCGACGCGATCATCACCAGGAGTCCCACGACGAGCATGGGCGCGTAACTCCACAGCACCGCGGCACCGAACACCAGGGGGACGAGACTGCCCACGATCCGGTACGTCACCGTGTCGACGAAGTCCTCGAAGCGCTTGCCGAAACTCAGCACCCGTTTGGTCAGGGAGCCGGCGAAGTTGTCGTGGAAGAACGCCGCGTCCTTGGCGAGGAGTTCGTCCATGCCGCTCACGTACAGGTGTTCCATGCCCAGTGCGTCGACGCGGTTCAGGCAGTGCTGCCCGACCCGCCAAACGGCCTCGGCGAGCAGCAGCGTCACCCCGAAGCCCAGCACGTACGGCAGCGCCGAGCCGAGGGTGAGACCGCCGCCGGCGGCCTGCCCCGCCAGTTTGGCGATCAGCAGGGGGGCGACGTAGCGGATGCCGATGTTGCCCACGGCCGGCAGCAGCAGGGCGGGCAGGGCCAGCCGTCTTAGTCGCAGCAGTTCTAGGCCGTAGCGGCGCAGCGCCAGAACGACCGCGCCCCTGCCCGGCGTCGGCCCTCGCGTGTCTGTCGTCCCCATCACACTCCCGGAGGTTCGGAAGTCGGAAGTGTCCCGTCGGGGGAGGATCTCAGTCCAGGCATTTAACGCGGAACGGCGAGAACCGGACACCGCCGCGGTCGCGGCTCGGCGTTCACTCCGCCGGGGAGAGGACGGCGTAGGTGACCTGGGTGCCGTCGTCGAGCCTCGTGCGGATGAACTGCTCGTTCAGCGTGGGGGTCGAGTTCAGCAGCGAGATGAGCACTCCGACCGGTGCCGCCAGGAATCTGATGACGCCTCCGGCCGCGGTCTCGGCGAACAGCTGCTCCAGGTGCGCGAGTGACGCCTCGGTGAGCAGTTCGGCGATGAAGTCGTCGGTCTCACCCGAGCTTTCGGGAGGACCGTTGTAGATCGTCACGTAGTAGCCGCTGCCCTGGAGCGGGCTGACACTGATCGTGGCGTCGTCGCGGACCGGATTCCCGGCGGGCGCCTCCCTCGGTATCGGGATCAAAGTCCCGTCCGGGTCCGGTGCCGCCTCGAACCGGTCGGTGGTGTCGGTCTGCGGACTGGGCAGGGTGTCCTGCAGTGTCTCGTCGGGCATGACGGTCTCCTCCTCGGTTCACAGCACCTGTTCACGGGACTCAGCGGTGGCGGAAGTCGCCGCCGCGACCGCGACCGCCGTGGTCGTCGTGGTCGTCGTGGTCGTCGTCCGACCGGTCGGGCCCGCCACGCCGGTCGTCGTCGCCATGGTTGTCGTGATCGCCGCCAGGGCCGTCGCCCAGGGGCGGGAGGTCGACGGTGTCGCAGTAGATCACCGGACCGGCAGGCGTGGGCGGCGTGGGGCCGTCGGGCGGGATGCCCTCGGTCTCCATCACCAGCAGGCGCAGCGGGACCCCGCGCCGCACGGGCGGTACCTCGATGAGGCCCGTGTAGGTCGGCCTGTCGGACGACTCCGCCTCGGCCGAGCGGAGCGTGGTGGCGGTGCCGTCGAGGGTCACCCACCCGAGATCCGGGTCGCTGATGACGTCGTGCCGTCGCTGCAGGGTGGCGGTGATCTGCGGTCGCGAGGTACCGGTCGGGTTCCAGGAGGGGCCGGTGAGGCTGACGGTGAGCGGCGGGCCGGGCCGGACCGTGAGCTCCCGGTCGGGCAGGGTGCGGACCAGGTCGGCGAGGACGACCGGTGAGATCTCGGCCCCGTCGATCGAGTGGGGCTGGTACCGGACCAGGGCGAGGCGGACGAAGGGCAGGCAGGCGTCCCCGGTGTCCAGATCCAGGTCGAAGAACCAGCGGCCGTTCGCCTCGCTCTCCCCGTTCCCCGAATTCCTCTCGTCCTTGTCGTCCCTGTCGCTCTTGTCGTCCCCGTCGAACTGCGGGGCGAAGCCGACGACGGTGACGGGGAGACCGCCGGAGAGGGGGTCCATGACGAGTGGCCTGGGCTCCCCCACCGCGTTGGTGAACATCTCCGGGGTCGGGGCCACCACCGGTGCGGAAGGGTGGAGTGGGTCGCGGCCCATCAGGGTGACATTGGCGTCGCGCAGGAGCTCCGGGTCGCCGCCGGGCGGCCTGCCGAGGACCACGCCGAGCAGTTCACCGTCTCCGGAGGACCACCAGGGGCGGGCCACGTACACACGGATGCCCCCACCGCGTCGTCGGCGGACGATGACGCCCGGCGTCCCTCGGTCCTGATCCAGGGAGAGCGTGGGTACGCAGTAAAGGACCCGCGGAGCCATGGGTTCCGCGCTGCTGAGCACCGGGTACTCCCACGCGGTGCCCGGTACGGTCAGCTCGCTTGCGCCGGGTTCGGCGAAGTCCGCCGGGAAGCAGTCGCCGAACCGGCTTCCCGCCAGCGGGTGATACCGCACCATGCGGTACTTCGTGTCGCCGAACTCGTGTTTCCCGATGAGGGGCTGGACTTCCTTCGATTCCGCTTTCGCGGCCTCTTCCGCGGCCTGTTCGGCCGCCTCGGTGCTGAAGGTGAGGACACCGTTCTGAAGGACGGCGGCTTGGCTGCCGGGGTCGCCTTTCGTGTCGGCTCTCGCCGTCAGCAGCCCGAACACCGGCGCGGTCATCTCCTGGGTGGCACGTCCGTCGGGGCCCGCGTCCGTCACATCGGTCCACTCCGCCATCAGGTCGACCCGGCCCGTGCTGGCCTCGTCCAGCGCGATGGTGCCGGCCAGATGCTGCGCCGTCGCCTTCTCGGGGCGTCCGGTCATCGGCGGGTGCAGGGTAAGGACGGGGGTCTTCAGAGGTTTGTCGACCGCGTGGACGAGAGTCAGCTCGTGCCAGGGAGTGAACATCCAGTGGCGACATGCCGCGGCCAGCTCCATCGCGCCGTCCGCCATCCTCGCGACGTCGGTTCGCCACGCGGCGGTCTCGCTCTCCGACCGCGGGGCGAGCCCCGCTGCCGCCGGTTCGGGTATCTCACGGCACCAGGAAGCCATGCCCATGAGGTTCTCGTCGAAGTCGATGCCGGAGCATACGCGGACGGTGGCCACGGCTCCCTTGGGCAGTGACACGGTCAGCACCCGGGACGCCTTGTCGAAGGCGGGCGGTGCGGTTCCTTCGGCCAGCCGCAGCCGGAAGGACTTCGGGCGGTGCCAGACATCGCCGTCCCAGGGGATGACGAAGGGCTCACCAGCGCGTGTTCCCGGCAGGCCGAAGAGAGCGGCCGCGCGTGCCTCGGGGTCGGGCAGACCGCACATGGCGACCTGTTCACCGGTGTGCAGCGCGATCACCGCCGGGTGCTCGGGGTCCGCCGCGGGTGAGTCGACGGGCTCCAGACGTACGTCCGGACCGGGGTCGTCCAGGGAACCGCTCTCGCGCACGGCCAGTTCGTAGACGGCGCTCTGCACGCCGGGATCGGTGGAGCCGATGGCCTCGTCCAGCAGTCCGTACCGAATTACGGACTGCAGAGCCACCTTCGGCGCCACCAGGTGGCGTTCGTCGACCCCTGGTAGGGACGGTGCCCCTCTTTCACGACCATTGGCCTTCGATTGAACTCCGCGGCGTACTGCTCCGCCGTGCTGCCGGTGTCGGTGACCGGCCGCGCGTCGGGGCCGCAGTCGACGGTGAAGCCGCCTTTGAGGCCCAGCTTGGTGAGGGTCTCGCAGCCGGGTGCGCCGTCCGCGTCGCTCCCGGAGAATCCCTGCTTGCGCTGCTCCTTGGCGTACACGTCTCTCGTGAGCTTCCCGAAGTAGCCGTCCGCGCCGCCCGGCAGGTCGTAGCCCAGGGCTATGAGTGCTCTCTGGACGACGGCGATGTCGTCGTTCCTCAGTTCGGGTCGGACATTGGCCAGCGAGACCCTCGTCCCGCTGTCCGCGGGGCCGGGCGGAGCAGCCGGTGGCGGCTGGTCCCCGGGCTGCTGCGGATGACCATCCGGAAGGTGGAGGCTCCTTCGGCGAGTGGCAGTCTCTGTACCACGGCCGGCGCCGACACGGGCTCGAACCGCTGGAAGACCAGCGACCGGTCGGGGATCGCCGCGCCGGGCAGGTGCATCAGGGCATCGGCACGGTCGAGGTCCAGGCCATGGCCGGCCAGGTCGACGGTACGCAGGCGCACCCGGTAGGCGTGGCGGTACCGCAGGGCCGGCAAGGATCCGCTTCCCGCCTTGACCGTGATCTCCAACGGCACCCCGGCGGCGCCTCGTTCCGAAGGGGCACCGGGGGTTGGGGGCGTGTGGCCGTCCGGATCCCCGTGGTCGGTGTCGAGCACGAGGCCCGGGAACGGAGCGGACAGGGACCATCCGCGCCAGACGGCCACGCGTTCGGGCAGGTGCAGCGCCGAACCGTTCGGCGGTGAGACCGCGTGGGTCTGGAAGAAACCCTCGTCGGAGGCCTTCAGCAGGAGCGGCCCGCCGTGGGCCTTCCGGTACTCCACGTCGCGGGCGTGCAGCGAGAACCAGGCGTTCCGCTGCTCGTCCCAGATGTCCATCCGGTGGCCGCGGACCAGGTCCCGGGCGTCGAGCACGGGCGGGACCGGCCGGTCCTGGGAGGCAGGGGGATCCTCGAGGTTCCGGGGCGCCTGTCCGTCGTGCTCCCTCTGGTGGTCGACGACGGCCTTGAGACTGTCGTTCTGGTCCATCGGCTTGGCCAGCTCGGGCTTCAGTTCGTCCATGCGCCCGTCCCAGACCAGGGAAATACCGGGGTTGCGCATCGGGGACAGTCCCGTGGCCTCGTCGGACACCGCAACCAGCTTGAGCGCGGCGTCCTCGACGTCCGCCTGCTCCACGGAGAAGGCCGCCGTGAATTCCTCCAGGCCGCGGGATGGGGCCGCCAGGGCCACCGCGGCCTCAGGTGCGCCCGCAGCCCTGCCGGGCGGTCCGGAGGCGGCTGCGCGGCGAGAAAGACGCGCCGGCCGGGGACGGACGGTTCCGGGGCCAGGGGTCCGTGCCGAAGTAGTAGCGGGTGAGGCAGGCGACGTCGTGCGAGTGGGGTGCCAGTGCCGAGACCCAGGCGGGGACGACCGTCAGGAACCGCTCGCCGTGGGACTCGGGGAGCCCTGACACCTCGAAGGTCAGCACCAGCCCGAGGTGCCGGAGCAGCACCGGGTGGTCGCCGAGCGAGCCGAGCACGGTGTGGAAGTCGGGAGGCGGCGGTGGCGACGGTGGCGGGTGTTGCTCCTCCTGGTCGGCCGCGCGCGTTTCACCGGCCGGAGGCTCGGCGGCGGCCGCCGTCTCCACCCCACTCGACGGCCCGCCGGGCGCGGATCGGGCGGCCTTCGAGGGGAAGGAGAACGTGTACAGCTTCCTCAGCTCCGTGGGAACCGCGCCGGCACCGGTGACGTCGTCCTGGCCGTCCGGGTGGTGCTTCGTCTGGGTCCCCGGGGGAGCTCCTGCTGCGAGGGCAGCATCTCCCGCGCCGGAGGCGGCTCCTCCGCGTGCTCCCTCGCCGCCTTGGCATAGACGCCCTTGGTGTACGAGCGGACGTCTTTGGCCGAGTAGCTGGTCAAGTCCTGCCCGGACGGGTCGGGGTAGGGCTGCAGCAGGGTGTCGCCGTCGAAAAGACTCTGCCACAGGATCGTGTTCGGTTCCGGGACCTGCGGCCGGAGCGGGTCGGTGAAGGGCACGGGCGGCGACTCGCGGTCACTGGTGGTGGCGAAGGCGAAGGTGATCCCCATGACCGTGCCCGGCCAGTCGTGGAAGTCGGTGAAGGCGCGCAGCTTCAGGTCCGTAGGGGACGGGTACAGCCGAGGCGTCACGAACACCGACACCCGTGCCCGGGTGCCGTCCTCCGAGAGCCCGGCGGGCAGGACCGTCCAGCTGATGTGCTGTTCGAGGGGCATGGACATCACCCGTGGGGTTGGGGAGCGTACGCCTGGCAGAACTCGCGCCAGTACGGTTCCAGCGGGACGCAGTCGGCGAAGGTCGGGTCGCGCGGGGCTCCGGAGAAGCTCCGTTCGAGTTCGAGCGTCACGGACTTGCTGAAGAAGGCGATCCGCACGCTGACCGTGAGCGTCCCCTGCCGCGGACCACCGACTCACGTCCGTTGTGCTCGTAGCGGAGTTCGAGGTCGAACTCGACGGACACCGTGACGATGCCCAGCACGCACAGGAAGCCGCTGCAGCGCAGATAGCCGGCGAGCGAGACCTTGTCCAGCGTTGCCGGTTCGCCGTCGTGCGCCGCTGTGCCTCTCTCCAGCGTGAAGCAGATACCCGCCATGATCGAGACCCCGCCCCTCGCGACCCCGAGGTCCAGTGCGGCGGCGCCGCCGAACTCCAGCGCCCCTCTATCCGCCGTATACCGGCGGTGTCGACCTCCATGAAGAAGTAGCCGCCGCCACCGAGAAGGGACACGGTGAGGTGGAAGGGATGCTGCGGCTCGGCGACGGAGAATTTGAACGAGACCGGTTCGTCGCCGAAGGGAATCCCCACCTCGGCGGCCAGCGAGAGGTTGGACAGCATGAAGACGCCGATCGGCAGGGTCGGGACCACGAGCTTGTACCCCGTCCGGACACCGCTCGCGTCGATGTCCACGTAGGCGCCGGATCCGAAGGCGTCGGCGGGCAGTGCGCTGCGCAGGGTGTTGATGAACTCCAGGTCGTTCTTGAACGTCAGCTTCACGCCGTCGGCGGTGACGTCGGGCTTCTTCCCGGGCCGGACCTGAACCTCAGCTCGTCGAAATGCACTTGGGCGATCCCGAAGAAGTCCAGGGCGAAGTCGGTCAGTGTGCCCTGCACAGTGGACTTGTCGACGTTGTCCTGTGAGCGGATGGTCCGGGCGTCCAGTGTCAGCATGGAGTTCTCCACGTCGACCGGTACCGGCGGTGGCGGGGCTCATCGGGCTTCGGCTTCGGTTCCACTCTCGGGCCCAGCCGGGTCTTCCAGACGTAGCGCAATTCCTTGCCCTGGCCGTCCTGAAGGTCGCGGACCCTCAGCACCGGTGCCGGCAGCACACCGTCCGGGGCACTCAGGATGTTCTCGATCTGCTCGTCGTCCAGGTTCCGCGCCGTCCCGGCGTGGGGCACGTCCTGCAGGAACTCGTCGAGGGGGATCTTGCCGAGCAGTCTGGCTCCGGCGAACAACTTCCTGATGTTGTCGAAATTCGTGTCCGCTCGGTAGACGTCCGGTACGACACCGGCCTGGGCGGTGATCAACTTGAGCTCGGTCCTGGGGCTGGCGACGCCTCCGGCCTGCTCGGTACCGATGGAGACCGTGACAGACGACTCGAGATCGAGGTAGGCGCCCGCCGGATGGCCGTCCACGGCCCGCTCGAGGTAGGTGTCGTTGAACCTGACGCCCCGGTAGCCGGCGTTGCCGGTGAACTGCTCGACGGCGGGAACGCGTACGTTCGCCTTCCACACGAAGGGCGTACCGACCTTGTGGAGCTCGAAGGTCAGGTCGTCGACCGGATGGCTGGTGCTGCCGGGCACGCCCTCCGGCGGCTGGGCCATGGCCATCACCTGGCCGTTCACCTTGCCTGTCATGCGGTCGGGCTTCTCGCCGAGCAGCCTGCGCACCAGAGTCTCGGTGTCGATGGCCGCATACCCGCCCCCAGGCAGCGGTGCAGCCGGATCGACGAGTGGACCGTCCGGCACATAGATCAGCGGCATCCTGAAGCTGACCTTCCTGCCCTCACGGTCCGTGCCGATCAGGGTGAACTGGTAGTCCTGTCCGTCGTCGTCGCGCCTCACCCAGAAGGCGACGTTGTCGATGAGCGGCGCATCCGAACCAGGCTGCTTCGAAGCCGGTTCCGGCTGCCTGATCGGCGGTGTGACACGGTCGGTGACGCGCAGGCTGGTGAAGGGCATCTCCCGCCCTGCGTGCGGGTAGTCGTCCGCCTGGTACGGGACCTCCGGCTCCTTGACGATGATGCGGTCCTCCCGCCGCAGGTAGGCGACGATTCCGCCCCGCGGGTCGGTGACGAACACCCGCCGGAACTCCGCCACGTGCGACGCCCGGTGCCTGGTGCACAGACGGCCGCGGGTGACGACGCGCACGTACTGGTCACGCCCCAGACCCGTGATGTGGTCGTACATCTCCAGGTTGGGGTATTGCCGTCCGGCCGCCTCGTACCGGTCTTCGTCGCCCTGGTGCGGTTCCTCCCAGACGCCGTGCAGATGGGCCGACGCGCCGAGCGGCGTGACGATGAACTGTTCCGACTGCAATGACGCGCTGGGGACCTGGATGGGCGGGCCGCCCGGTGGCACGAGTTCGGTGCGGCTGGTGAGGGTGACGATGTCCGCCCGGTTCCTGTCGCTGAGGGAGCCGCTCCCGAGGTGCTTGTCGCGGTCCGGAACCGCCGCGAAGGCCCGGAGCGGGACGTCTCCGCCCCGTGTGGAGTGCAGTCGCGCGTGCCACAAGGCGGTACGCCCGTCGGCCCGGTGGGGTTGCGGCCTGCTCAGCCAGTCCACCGGGCCGTCGTAGGTGATGAGCAGCCAGGTGGGAAATTCGAGGACGCTCCCGGGGACCCCTGGAAGCCCGTGGGCCCCGCGGCGCCCGTGGGCAGGCCGGACAGATCCGTCAGCGGCACGAGCCGCTCCCAGTCGAGCAGCGCCTCCAGCGAGAGGTCCAGGCCGTTCAGGTCGGTCGGCACCGAGAAGGACAGCGTCGTCGGGCCGGCGGTGAAGGCTCTGACCGGTGCGGACGGGGCCCCGGTCCGCGCCGGGAAAGCCTGCTCCGTGACGTGCTGTGGTGGCAGCACGGCCACGACGAACGCCGGCGTACCCGGGATCCGCGGTACCAGACGACTGCCGTCCCGGCGCAGATTGATCAGGCTGATGTCGACGACGAGCATGTCCGCCGGCCGCACCACCCGGAACGGGCCCTCGGCGACGTCCTCCGGGTGCACCGGTCCGGGGTCCGGGTGCCGGTCCGGGCCCGGTCCGCGGGACCTGTCCCAGCCGGAGTCCCGGCCGCGGTCCGAGTTCCAGCCGCCACCGGAGTGCCTGCCCCGTCGGAGTTCCAGCCGCCACCGTGGCCACCGCCGCCACCGCCGTGAAGGCCCTCGGCGGGATGGTCGCGCAGGTCGTGGTAGAGCCCGGGAACCACAGGACGCGTCGTGTGGAGAGCCATGGGTGAACGCCTCGTTCGAGTTCGAGATCGTGAAGATCTTCGAGGGCGTGAGAACCGAGGGCGGCGCGCGACGGCGCCGCTCACCTCTCCCCTGATTCTCACCCCGGCGACGTATCCATGCCACTGGAGCCGGGACACCGAGGAGGCGGTTTCACGGTCAACCAGTGATGCTTCAAATGAATGTGACGTGACATCAGTCGACACGATCACGCGCTGTTGCCCGCAGTTGCGGCGTCCGTCCGCACCTGCCGAAGCCGAGGAAGAGAGGCGCACGGTGTCTTCCCCGTTCGACGCTGTTCGGCCACGGCTGCTTCCCACCGGGCCGATGACGCCGGATTGACACCGGGCTGACGGCTGGTCCGTAGCCTCGACGGCGTGCCTGCGCGGCAGCCGATCCTTCCGGACCGCCTGGAGGACGCATGACTCCGAACCCGAGACTGCCGATCGTCTACGTCCGGGGATACGCCGGCGGCACCGCCGCGATCGACAAGGCGGTGGCGGACCCGTTCTACGGGTTCAACGAGGGCTCCACGCACATCCGTATCGGACCGGACGACGCCCCTGCTTCCACGAGTTCGAGAGCCCCTGCTCCGTCTGCACCTGGACGAGGGCTACCGGATCCTCGTCGACGGCGGGCAGGCCCTCTATCTCGCCGGTCATGACACGATCCCGCCGGACACCATCTGGATCCACCGGTTCTACGACCCGTCCGCGAGCACCTGGGGCGCCCGCCCCAGGAGTTCCGGCTGGAGACGGCCGCCGCGGACCTGCTGCGGCTGATCGACACGGTCAGGGCGAAGTCCGGAGCGGAACGGGTGCATCTGGTCGCCCACTCCATGGGCGGGCTGGTGTGCCGCTGCCTGATCCAGAAGATCCTCCCCGACCTCGGCCGCGATCCGGACGACTGCGTGGCCAAGCTCTTCACGTACGGCACGCCGCACGGCGGCATCGCCTTCGACGTCGGCTTCGGCCTGCTGGAGCGGCTGCGTGACGTCACCGGGGTCAACGGCGCGGAGATCTTCGGGCGCGAGCGGATGTACGAGTACCTGACGCCGAAGTCGGAGACGGACCCGGACGGTCCGCCGCCGGCGTGGGACGCCCGCGCGATGCCCGGGGACGGGCAGTTCCCCTTCCCACCGGAGCGGGTCTTCTGCCTGATCGGCACCGACCCGACCGACTACGACGTGGCGCTCGGCCTGTCCGCTGCCTCGGTCGGGCCGCGCAGCGACGGTCTGGTGCGGATCGACAACGCGTACGTCCCCGGCGCGCACCAGGCCTGCGTGCACCGCAGTCACAGCGGACGCTACGGACTGGTCAACTCCGAGGAGGGCTACCAGAACCTGCGGCGCTTCCTGTTCGGGGACCGCAGGGCCGAGGCCGAACTCGTCGGTGTCCGGCTGCCGCGGCGCGAGGACACGGTGTGGCAGGCCGAGGTCCGGTTGTCGGTCCGCGGCCTGCGGATCGTCACGCACGAGCGGACTAGCGCCCACTGGTGCCCCGTCCAGCTGCCCGACGGCGCCACGGACGGCACGCCGGACGACGGTGCGACGGTTCCCCTGGTGACCACGTTCCTGTGCAGCGGCCTGCGGCCGGACGAGACCGGCACCATGAGGTACGCGCTGCATCTGCGGATCCTGTCGCTGCGGCGCCGCGACGGGCTGCTGTGCTTCGACGACCACCTGGAGCAGACCGCCGACTTCGACGACATCCTCGTCGTCGACGTCGGCACCGACCCCGCCGTCCCCGCGCCCGCGCTCACGGCCGTCTGGAACTCGGAGATCGACGGCCCGATCAGCACCTACCGGCCCGACAGCCACGCCCTGCGCGACGAGGACCCACCCCCGGCGCCTGGGTCTGCCGCATCCCGCTGCCCGCGACCGCGGGACCGATCCTCGGGCAGGACGCGCGGATCCGGCTCACCGTGACCCCGTGGCGCTGACGACCCGAAAGGAACGAACCGTCATGGTCTCACTGTCCAAGGTCAGGCTCGGGGCGAGCAACGACGACGTCCGCACCGTGCAGCGGGCCCTTATCGCCCAGGGCCGCGCGATCCCCGACGGCCCACCGGATTCTTCGGCGCCCAGACCCGGGCCGCCTACCGCGCGGAACAGCTCGCCCAGGGCTTCACCGGAGCCGACGCCGACGGCATCCCCGGCTACGCCTCCCTCAGCGCACTCGGACGCCGCGCCGGCTTCACCGTCGACCGCCCGGACACCGTCTCCGTCACGGGGAACGGGCGGCTCACCCTGAGCCAGGTGACCTACGACGATCCGCACGACGAGGCCGGGCTCGAAGCCATGCGGCGCTACGCCCTGAAGGCGTGCGAACTGACCGACATGGACCCCGCGTACGGCGTCCCCGCACTGGTCACCATCACCAGGCGCGAGTCCGCCTACAACGACCCGCGGTGGCGGGTGAACCTCAATGACGTCAACGCCCGGGGCCGGACAGCACCCGACGGCCACCCGCAGAACTGCTCGCGAGGCGCCACCCAGTGCATCCCCTCCACGTTCGCCGCCTACCACCAGGCGGGGACCGCGACCACCCCGTACGACGTGGTCGCCGACATGTGCGCGACGGTCAACTACGTCCGCGACCGCTATCACGTCAACCCGTCCGGCTCCAACTTCGCCGCCCGGGTGCAGCAAGCGGACCCGCACCGTCGCCCCCACGGCTACTAGGAGTCGGTCATGGTCGCACTGTCCAACGTCAGGCTCGGGGCGAGCAACGACGACGTCCGCACCGTGCAGCGGGCCCTGATCGCCCAGGGCCACGCCATCCCCGACGGCCCCACGGGATTCTTCGGCCCACAGACCCGGGCCGCCTACCGCGCGGAACAGCTCGCCCAGGGCTTCACCGGAGCCGACGCCGACGGCATCCCCGGCTACGCCTCCCTCAGCGCACTCGGACGCCGCGCCGGCTTCACCGTCGACCGCCCGGACACCGCCCACGGCGCACGGGTGCCGTCACCGGTGCCGGGCCACGAAGTCACCTTCCCCTTCTACGCACGCGGCCCTTACGCCTGGAAGCCGGACGGTGTGAGCCGCCATACGGGTGAGGACTTCGCCGCGCCGACCGGCACCCCGTGGTCGCCGTACGCAACGGGACCATCGCCTGGTCGAACGGCAAGGGCGGGGCGTACGGCCAGTGGATCGGCCTGAGCGCCGACAACGGGCACATCTACACCTACTGCCACCTCTCCCAGCGGCAGGTGAGCGACGGCCAGCGGGTAACCGCCGGGGAGCGGCTCGGCAAGGTCGGGGCCACGGGCAACGCCACGGGACCGCATCTGCACTTCGAGATGTCCAAGGGCCCTCACTGGTCCTACGGCATGGTCGGGGAACCCGACTGGTGAAACCGTGGGAGCGGCTGCGGGTCCCACGTCCGGGGGCTTCGGATGGCGGCCCGGTTGATCACCACGGACGATGGGTCACGAACCCTCGGCACGGCGGCGGGGCAACCGCTGTCGTGCCGCACACCTGTGTCTCCGCACGGCACATGTCTGTCTCCGCCTCGCGCATGTGAGTGCCCGTACCCCGCACGTGCAGGGGCGCGACCCACGGTCCCAGGAGGTGATCGGGTGCGGAATCCCCCAGGCCTCACCCTGGCATGCATCCGAAGGCGGTGCGGCCGTCGCTGCGCACCTGGCAGTCACGGGTGTCCTTCGCGGTGATGGTGTTGAGCCTGATCCTGACGACGGCGCTGCTGGCCCGGTTCGGTATCGAGGACTTCTTCCACGCGCTGACCTTTCCGGGCCGGATCACCGGTGCCGTGCTTCTCGCGGTGGCGCTCACCACCCTGCTGGGCGCCGCCGGGGTACTGGACCACTGGATCCGGCACTCCTTTCCGTACTCTGGTCTGGTCGCCCTCATCGGCTCTTTCGCGGCCCTGCTGACCAATGTCCTGGTGTTGGTCGGAACGGTGCGGGACGGTGATTCCAAGTGGTACCCGACCGTGATCGCCGCCCTCTCGGCGGGCTCGGCATGGGCTGTTGTCACGGTGTGGCGGACGACGATCGTGATTCCCGCTCCGAAACGGGTGGCCGCGGCGGTGATCGTCTCCTCGGTCGTGGCGGTCGCCAATTTCGGCTATCAGAACCTCTACGTGCCGTACCGGCAGGAGACCCGGCCTCTCATCACCCTGTCCCTGGGCAAGGCCGTGCTGAGCAAGGACCGCAAAGCCTTCTCCGTACCGGTCGACATCACGCTCCAGAACCACGGGTCCGTGGGTTTCTACGTGCTCGGCACCGAAGTCCACGCCATGGGGTTACGGGTGCCACTCAGCCCAAGGACCGGCTCCGGCAGCAGTGGCGGGACGACGCGGCGCAGTGGGCCAGGTCGTCGGAGGTGAACCCGCTCTCCCGCCGGGAGGTGCACCAGCCCGGCGAGCTGGTGGAGGCGCAGCCGTGGATGCCCTATGGCCAGTGGATCGAGTCGAGCGACACCTTCGCCACCCGGCTGGTGGTGCAACTGCCCATCGACACGCCGTACGACCAGGTGGCCTTCTACGCCACCGCGAGCCTCGCGCGCAAGGACCGGCTGGTGCTGCAGCCACCGCTCCAGTCCTTGGGGAACTCCTGGAGTGGAGGCAAGACGTCCGCTCTGGTGAAGGAGGACCAGAAGAGAGGCGTCGACTCCCTCATCTACCAGGCCAGGGTGCACGAGAACAACGCGCTCGACGAGTACACGAGGGATGCGCGTTTCGTCACCGTGTACTGGAAGTTCGGCCCGCAGGGCGCGAGCGTGGTGACGTCCGTCGCCCGCGAGGGAGAGGAGGACCGTGTCCTCACACCAGCGGAACAACGCGACCTGGTCAGCCGCTACGGCCTTGTCGACCTGATCGCGGGCCCGCATGTGCGCACCCTGTGGGACATCAAGAGCCAGCGTTGAGCCGCTCCAGCCAGGACACCAGGGCGAGGGAGCGGTTCAGCCGGTCCCAGGCGTAGGAGTCACCCGTGCCGAGCCGGGCCTCCCGGATCGCCTGGCACAGCGTCTCCACGTCGAACATCTCCGGAACCAGCGGATGCCGGGCGGAACGGCACAGGGCGATGAGTTCGTCGCCGTGGGCCCGCAGGCCGCGGGCGTAGAGGTCGTCGAAGGGGACCTTGAGCGTCCGGCCGGCGATCCGGGCGGGGAGCAGGTCCGCCATGGCCGCGCGGAGAACGGCTTTGGGGCGGCCCGGCTCGAAGGTGACCGAGGCGGGCAGGCCGCTCATCGTGGCGATGACGGCCGGGTCGAGGAACGGGTGCGAGAGGAGGAAGCCGTCCCGAGGCGCCCGCTGCCAGGACAGCGCGTCGGGAGCGGCGGCGTAGTTGGCGGCGTCGTACAGCGACCGTTCCGGTGTGCCGCCGAAGACGAAGCGGCTCTCCGCGACGCCGGCCGCCCGGTAGCCGTGCGCCCGCGCGAACCCCGGCCGCAGCCAGCCGGGCCGGTTGAAGGTGCCGAGTCCGCCGAGCACGGTGCCGCCGCGGGCCAGGGCCGTGACACGCTCGGTCGCGAGCGGCAGGGCCGGCTGGACCACGTAGGCGTGGACGACGTCCCGCAGACCCCGTTCGCTGCCCGCGGCCCAGGCCCGGGCCTGCCGGGTCAGCTGCCGGAGCCGGCCCGTGCGGGCCAGCCGGTGCAGGACGTAGGGGTTGGCGTCGGCGACCGGGTCGGCCCCGCAGCCGGTCAGCAGGGTGTCACAGCCCAGTTCGGCGGCCGCGGCGTGGAGCCTGCTCCAGAACGGGGCGCGGAAGGCGTGCGGATGCGGCTCGTCCGCGTCTCCGGCGTGGTGCTCGAAGTCGTCGAAGTCGGCCACGTCGTCGGCGTCGACGACCAGCGGGCGGGCCGCGGGCGCGTGGCGGCGGATCTCCTCCATCGCCAGGTCCAGGTAGGCCCGTTCCGCGGCCAGCTCGCCGTGCGCGAAACGCCCTGCGAGCAGGACCAGTTCCCCGGATCGCCGCGGTCACCGGCCAGCAGTCGTGCGGCGAGGAGGGCGACGCTGGTGGAGTCGGTGCCGCCCGAGACATGGCAGGCCGTGGTGGTGCCCATCCGGCTGCGGACCGCCTTCTCCAGCGCCAGCCGGAGCTCCCGCGCGGCCCCGGCGCGGGTGGGTCCGCCGGCTGCCGCTTCGGGCGGGCCGGTCACCCGGGGGAGGCGGCGCGGTGTACGGGCGCGCATCCGGCCGGTGCGGGAGAGTTCGACGACCTCTCCGCCCAGGACGCGGTGGACGCCGGTGAACGGGGTGAGGTCCGTGTGCGGCTGCGCCGTGTTTCCGGTGAGGTACCGGCAGAAGTAGCGGGGGTCCAGGTCGGTGGCGCCTGCGAGGCCGCCCGCCGAGGTGCTCACGGCACTCACGCGGCCGGCGGACTCGCGGAAGAACAGCGGGACGCGTGCCTGCCCGTCGCGCAGCAGGAGGACGCGGTCGCCGTACACCAGAACGGCCGCGTAGTCGCCGGGTGGCGGCAGGGGGGCGGCTCCCGGCCGGCCGAGGGCGTCGAGGAGGCCGCGTGCGCCCGCCTCGCGGTCGCGGGCCGAGCCCGCCCAGCCGACGACGGCCGCGGTACCGGCCGGCGAGGAGACCGTCGTCACGAGCCCCTGGCGCGTCATGGCGCCCGCCGTCCGCAGTCCCGGTGCGCCGCCGGCCCAGTCGAGGCGGAGCGCTTCCATGTCACCGCCCCCAGCAGCCGACCGCGAGCACCGACGCGAAGGCGTGCCCGCGCGGATCGGAGTCGGGGATGCACAGGCCCGCCGACTCCGTCCAGGCGTGCATGGCGAAGGGGTGCTCACGCACACCGACGTGCAGGACGGCCTCCAGGCCGGACCGGCGCAGCAGGACGAAGGCCGTGACGGCCTCGGACTTGCAGTCGCCGTTGACGAGCCAGCTTCCGCGGCTCTGTGTCCGCACCGCTTGCTTCAGGCGGGCCACCTCGTCGGCGGAAGGGGTGTCCGCGCGGGTGTAGCCCGGCGCGGCCAGGGCCAGCAGCCGCAGGACGCGCCCGAATCCGGCGGTCCGGATCAGCAGGTGCACCCCGCGCAGCCAGGTGCCGATCGCCGGGTCCGACCGCGGTGCAGGGCGGCCCGTCGCACAGCCGGCGCTTCGCAGTGCGCCGAGGAGCTCGGCACGTTCCTCGGGGCTGCCCTCGGCCAGTTTCCGGACGTCCGCCGCCGCCATGCCGAGAAATCTCGTCCGTTTCCAGTCCGCGATGAGCGCTCCGTCGGACATCCGGGTGACACGGCAGTGCGGTGACAGAAGCCTTGCCATGGCTGCCAGGGCGTGGGTGTCCTCTGTCACCGCACTTCCTCCAGGATTCAACCGCGAACGGTGTCAGGGCTGGTAACCGTGACCGTCGTACATTCCGCCGCTGAAACCCCGGATCAGACGGCCGTTGCCGAGAAGGACCAGCCGGTGCGGCCTGTGACGCCGCAGCAATCGGAGAAACATCGCCCACCTCCAGAATCAGGCAGGACCGATCAACTCTCAGGCTACTCCGCCCGGAACGCCCCGCAACCGGATCACGGACCGGCACGCGGCCGCGCGGCACGGCACTCGACACCTCGTCAACAAGTCGACAAGGCAACTAGGTTGAGTCCCTCGTGCGGCTGGTGGCCACTGGGGTCGCGACCTGGCGGTTCACGGAGCACGATGGGAATCAGGGGGGTGAGCGGGGGGACGCATCAGGGGGACTCCGCCCGCGAGCCGGGGGTCGGCCCGTGAGGCCGAGCCAAGGAGATCAGCGATGGGCCAGCCCGATATACGGCTGGGCGGTATCGAATCGGAGAACCATCCGTGGAAGATCCGCCTCGTCGAGCATCCGAAGCGCTTTGAATCGTCACACTTCCGGGCCGCCAAGGCGACGGCGCGGAAGATCCTCCACGTCATGGACGACGCCGACCTGCCCTACGGCCCCCGGCCCTGGGGGCGAAGGAGGGGCCGGCGGACTCCGAGCGGTGGGAGATGCACCACGGCGGCAGCCTGTGGGTCAAGGGAGCCCGCGGCTGGCTCATGTTCCGCGCGCGGGTCGGCATCGAGTGGAGCATGCAGTTCTGTGCCGACCCGGCGAAGGTGGACCGGCTCCGGCAGGACGCCGCCGAGCTGGTGGACGCCTTCCCGCTCACGCTGCCCGCCCTCGCCGAGCTGGGCTACGAGCGTGCCGAGGACCTGCTGCGCACGACCATCGAGGACGCCGACGCCGTCGAGGCGTGGACCGACTCCCTGTTCAACTCCTGCGTGCCCCTGAGCCACGGCAACCACCAGGGCATCCTGCCCAGCGTGCCCGGCGAGCACCACTACCCATGGCCGGTCAAGGGCGCGGACTTCGTCCGGTACGACGACTTCCAGCTGTGGGTGACGCTGCCCGACGGAACCCACGGCGCGGTCTCGCCGGTGGACCGGCGTGGCTCCGGGGACGGGCACGTGCGGCTGGCGTTCGTTCCCGAGGGGAGCGCCGCCGCCCCCGCGCTCGCGGAGGCTCAGGACCGCGGGCTGATGGCCGTTCTGCCGGCCAACAGCGACGTGGCCATGCAGGCGTTCGCCCAGCAGGTCGCTCCCGGCCGGCGTACGGCCTCCGGTCCGCTGTCACCCGGCGCCCGACGGGACGGCCGTCATCCGACCGGCTGACCGTCCTGTCGTGAGTGCGGCCGGTGGTCGGGGCGAAAGCCCGGCCGCTCGGTCTGCACCTCCGCGGCGCATCAGACTTGCATCGATTGCGCGCGCCCCATGTCGGCGATGCCCTGGTCCTCCAGACAGTGGCGGAGGCGGTCGAGTCCGCGACGGGTGTGGCTCTTGACGGTGCCGAGCGGCCAGCCGGTGACGTGGGCGATCTGCGTCTGGGTCAGGTCCTCGTAGTAGGCCAGGTGCAGCACCTGGCGCTGCGGGAAGCTGAGCTGGCACAGGGCCCGGCCGACGACCATCCGGTCCAGCGCGGCCTCGGGCTCGCCGGTGTCGTCGCGGCTCTGGGCCGGGGGTTGTTCGGCGGCCGCCGCCACGAGGCGCGCGCGCCGCGCCCGGGCGGCCAGCGCGTCGGCGACCTTGCGCCGGGTGATGCCCACCAGCCAGGCGGCCGGTGTGCCGCGCTCCGGCGCGTAGCCGTGCCGGCCTCGCCAGGCGTCGGCGAAGACCTGCTGGGCCACGTCCTCGGCGTCCCGCGCGTCCCCGAGTGCCTGCTGAGCAAGCCCGTGCACCAGTCCGCCCCAACGGCGGTGGATCTCGGACCAGGACGCGTCGTCGGCGGCCGGCGTGAGGCCGTCCCCGACGGCCGGTGACGCTTGCGCCGGGCGCGGGCCGGCGGTGACGGCGGAGCCCGATACAGCCGCGATTCGGTCCATGACCACGTCTCTCCCTGTGAGCCCGGTGTGCGTCGCCGGTGTCCTGCGGCGCCCCTCGGTCAGCGGCTCGGTCCCGGTGTCCACCGCGTCCGTGTACTCCGCTGTCCGTGTGTCCAGCCTGCGCTGGACATCCATGCCCGCACAACTCGCATCGATATCGCATCGAGTAGTCTGGAGCCCATGGCGGGAAGCGGGAAGAGCGGGCCCACGGGTCCTCGGGACGACGGGCCGACGGTCATGAGCGATGTGGACGTGGCGGAGGCGGCCGGGCTGACGACGGGCGCGGTGGCCCGGCGCCTCGGCGTCTCCCCCACCACGCTGCGCTCCTGGGACCGCCGCTACGGGCTGGGGCCCGCCTCGCGGTCGCAGGGCCGGCACCGGCGCTGGAGCCCGCGGGACGTGGCGATGGTCGAGGAGATGTGCCGGCTGGCGGCGGCGGGCGTCGCCCCGGCCGAGGCGGCACGCGTGGCCCGCTCCACGCACGGCGAGGGGGCTCCGCCCGCGCCGGCACCGGCCGCGCCTGTCCCCGACCTTCCGCCGGTCGAGCCGTCCGCGACGGCCGTCCGCCGGGGCGGTGCCGGCGGCGGGCTCCCGCTCGGTGACGTGCGCCAGGAGTGCCGGGGGCTCGCCCGGGCCGCGGTACGGCTGGACGCCCGGAGCTGGAGAACCGGCTGCTGGACGCGGTCAGGCAGCACGGCCTGGTGACGGCGTGGGAGGAGGTCATGGTCCCGACGCTGCGGGCGGTGGGCCGCAAGTGGGAGTCGTCCGGCGACCGTTACGTGGAGGTGGAGCACCTGCTGTCCTGGCAGATCTCCACCGCTCTGCGCCGTGCGCCGATGGTGCTGCCGCGTCCCGCCGACGCCCCCGGTACCGAGCCGGTGGTACTGGCCTGCGCGCCCGGCGAGCAGCACTCGCTGCCGCTGGAGGCGCTGGACGCGGCGCTGGCCGAGCAGGGGGTTCCGACGCGCATGCTGGGTGCCGCCGTGCCGGTGGAGGCGCTGCTGGCCTGTGTCCGGCGTACCGGTCCGGTGGCCGTCGTGCTCTGGGCGCAGACCCGGTCGACGGCGTCCGGGCCGCTGGCCCGGCACGTGGCGGGCCTGCAGTGGGGGTCGGCGGGTGCCCGCAGGCGCCCGCTCGTCCTGCCGACGGGACCGGGCTGGGACCGCAGGGCAACCGGGGACTTCCCGCGGTGCGGCGGCCTCCGGGACGCGGTGCGGACGCTGTGCGGTCTGTACGGCGCGGAGGGGACCGTCCGCTCGGCCGGGCGGGGATGAGCGCGGCGGGCCGGAAGCGGGTGACGGACCCGTTCCTCCCGCCGGCCGACCGCCTCTCGCGGGAGCCGTCGGCGGCCGGCTCACACGCGCTCACCCACGCACTCACCCACGCCGCCCGGGCCGTGCCGCTCGGACCGGGGCCCGCTCCCCCGCCCGCCGCGCACCCGCCGGGCGTCACGGCCGCCAGACCGCGCGGGACGCGCACCGCAAGCGTCACTCCGGGTGCGCGCGGGCGACGCCGCCGGGCACGTCCCGCGCGCCGGAGCGGACCGGGAGCCTCAGGGCGGCGGGCCCCCGGTCGGCGGCCGGGTGCTCACCCGGGGAAGCGCCCGGTGGAACGCAGCTCCCAGCGTCGTTCGGCGTAGGCCAGGTCGTCGCGCCAGAGGCGGCCGGCCGCGAGGCGCATGAGAGGGCGGAGGACGGGGGCGGTCCGGCGGGCGACGGCGAAGCCGGGGCGTTCGGAGGTGGCCATGACCGCCTCCACCACGGCGGTGCGCGGCCTGCCCCCGCCGTCCGGGCCGAGCGGTGTCGCGTGGGTCTCCACGACGGACCCCTCCCCTTCGCCGCCGGTGATCCGCATGAGGACCGTGCGGGGTCCGGGGGCCGTGAAGACGGCGCGGACCGGGACGACGAGCCGGCCGGCAACCTTGAAGGAGACGTCGACCGTGAACGCGTCCTCGCCGTCGTCGCGGCCCGGGGCGTCCACCACGGTGAGGTCGACGAAGGAGTACGGGTGGAACCAGGCCCCGTGCCAGGGATCGAGGCGGTTGGCGACCACGTCGGCCGGCTCGCAGACGCCCTGCCCGGTGTAGACGGCGGTCAGCGCGCCGGCCACGGCGGGCCGGTCGGGTACCGGCGGCCGGGGGTGGGTTCCTCGCCCCCGACGCCGTCCAGCCGCACCCACAGCAGTACCCCGTCGTCGTACGCGGGCCAGGGCTCCCAGCCACCGAACGGCGCGCCGTTCAGGGCGAGTCCGTGCCAGTGGCAGACCAGGGTGCCGCACCGCACCGGGCTGTCCCGCAGCGGCGCGCCCAGGTGCGGGCAGATACCGGGCCGGCGACCAGGCTGCCCTGTCCGTCGCGCCAGAGCACGACCTCCTGGCCGGCGACGGTCCGGCCCAGCGGGCGGTCCCGGGGCAGGTCGCGGGAGGCCCCGACGACGTACCAGTTGCCGCCGGGCCGCTGCTGCGCCCGCTTGAGCGCGTCGGCGATGAGCGCGGGCCGCGCATCGCGCCACGTCGGCCGCTGGCGTTCCCAGGCGACGGGATCGCGGCGCAGGCGCAGGGGCAGACGGGCTCGGCGGAACGGACGATCGGACGTCACGCGGCCTCCTCACAGGGTGCGGACGGGTACGCGGCGGGGGCGGAGCCGCCACGGGTGGCAAGGGCGGCCGCGGCCACCCGCGGCCGGCCGTCGGCGGCGGCCAGGGCCCGGCGCCGGTGCGACACCGAAGCGCGGCGGGCGCCCGCCCCGCCCCGCGGACGAGGACGCAGACCCGCTCGGCGCCACGGACGATCGGACGTCACGCGGCCTCCTCACAGGGTGCGGACGGGTACGCGGCGGGGGCGGAGCCGCGACGGGCGGTCAGGCGGGCCGCCGCCACGCGCAGCAGGCCGTCCGCCGCGACCAGGGCGCGGCGTCTGCGGGGGACCGCCGAGCGGCGGTTCAGTACGGTCCAGCCGTCGTCGGCGACGGCGTCCAGGATGCCGCCGTAGAGCACGAACGCCGTGCGGATGCAGGGCCGGGCGACGGGGTCGAGCATCGGTACGCCGGGCGCGGCGCGCCGGTAGGCGGCGCGGGTGAGGTCGGCGAAGGCGCGCAGGGCCGCGGTGACCCGGGGGTCGGTGCGGCCTTCGTCGCGGCAGCGGCGCAGCAGTTCGCGGTCGACGCCGTGTGCGGCGAGCAGGTCCTGCGGCAGGTAGACCCGGCCCCGGTCGAGGTCCTCGCCGACGTCCCGCAGGAAGTTCGTGAGCTGGAAGGCGACGCCCAGTTCCGCCGCGTACGGGGCGGCCTCCTCACGGGGCACCACGGTGCCGAGGACCGGCAGCATCTGCAGGCCGATCACCGCCGCCGAGCCGTGCATGTAGCCGCGCAGCGCCGCGTAGTCGGCGTACTCGGTGACCGTCAGGTCGCTGCGCATGGAGGCCAGGAAGTCGATGAAGTGACGCGGGTCGATGGCGTACCGGCCGCTGGTGTCGGCGAGGGCGGTGACCACCGGCTCGGCGCCCTGTCCGCCCGCCAGGCCCCGGACCAGGTCGGCGCTCAGGCGGTCCAGGGCGGCGGCCCTCCGTGCCGCCTCGTCACCGGTGGGGGCGCCGGGGCCGTCCTCGAGCGAGTCGACGATGTCGTCGGCCCAGCGGGCGAAGCCGTACAGCGCGTGCACGGCGGGGCGCCGGTCGGGGGCAGCAGGCGGGTGGCGAGGAAGTAGGTGCGGCCGTGCCGGGCGTTCAGGTCCCGGCAGTGGGTGTAGGCGGCGCGCAGCTCCGGGTCGGTGATGCGAGCGGCGTCCAGCTCGCGGGTGGTCATGGCCGTACTCCTTCTGCGGTCTGCCGGGCGGCCCGGCCTGAGGTGGTGCGGACACGGGTGCCGCCGGTGACGCGGGCCGCGGCCAGCTTCCCGGACAGCAGCACGGGCGGTACGCCCACGCCGGGGGTGGTGCCGCAGCCGGCGAGGACGGCGTTGGCGGTGCCGCGCACCAGGTTGCGCGGGCGGAAGGGGCCGGTCTGGGCGAAGGTGTGCGCGGCGGAGAACGGCGTGCCGGCGGCGTGTCCCTGCGCGCTCCAGTCGGCGGGGGTCACCAGGCACTCCTCCTCGATGGCGGACGCGATGCCCGCGAGGCCGCGGCGGTCGAGTTCGCGCAGCAGACCGTCGCGGTAGCGCGCGCCGAGCCCGGCCCACTCGGCGTTGTCCGGCCCGATGTCGGTGTTGGGGCACGGGCGAGGACGTAGTGGAGATGGCGGCCCGGCGGGGCCAGGGCGGGGTCGGTCGCGGTCGGCCGGGTGATCAGCAGGGAGGGGTCGCTCATCAGCTCACCGGTGTGGGTGAGTTCGCGGAAGGTGCGCCGCCACTCCTGGCCGAAGGACAGGGTGTGGTGGGCCAGTTCGGGCCAGGTGCGGTCGCAGCCGGCGTGCAGGATGACGGCCGAAGGGAGTGCCTGAGGCGTGCCGGGCGGCGCGGGGAGCGGCCGAGCAGACGGTACGTCACCGGCAGTTCGGGGGTCAGGACGACGGCGTCGCAGGGGATGCGCTGGTCGTCGGTCACCACCGCGGTGACGCGATCGCCGGAGCGCTCCAGGCGGGTCACCCCCTGCCCGTAGTGGAACGTCGCCCCCGCCTCGGCCGCCGCCTCGGCCATGGCCCGCGGCAGGGCGTACATGCCGCCGCGCGGGAAGTACACCCCGGCGACGGTGTCCATGTAGGCGATCACCGCGTAGGCGGCCATCGCCCGCTCCGGCGGCACCCCGGCGTACAGGGCCTGGAAGGAGAAGACACGGCGCAGCCGCTCGTCGCGCACGTGGCGGGCGATCTGCGCCTCCCAGCGGCCGAAGCCGCCCAGCGCGGCGAGCCGGAGCAGGTCGGGGCCGAGCAGTTGCAGCGGTGAGTCGAAGTCGGCGTCGAGGAAACGGCCCCGCTCCGCCTGGTAGAGCTGCCCCAGCCAGTGGCGCAGCCGCCGGTAGCCCGCCGCTTCGGCGCCGCCGGCGAACCGCTCGATCTCCGCCTCCATCGCCTCGCCGTCGGTGTGCACGTCGAGGGTGCTGCCGTCGGCGAAGCGTGCCCGGTAGGCCGGGTGGAGCTCGATCAGCTCGACGCGGTCGCGCAGCGAGGTGCCGACCGCGGCGAACGCCTCGTCGGCGATCTCGGGCATGGTGAGCACGGTGGGGCCGGTGTCGATCAGATAGTCACCGAGTTCCATCCGGCCGGCGCGCCCGCCGGGCCTGGGGTCGCGTTCGACGACGGTGACCCGGCGGCCGGCGCCGAGCAGGTGCAGCGCGGCGGACAGGCCCGCCAGTCCGGCGCCGACCACGACCACGTGGTCGGTGGGTCCCGTGATGGTCCGGGTCACCGGCCCGCCTCCGTTCCGGCGGCGGCCATGGCGGCGGGGCGCGGGGCCGCGGCCGGCTCGGGCACCTGGCCGGCCGTGCCGGTGATCTCCGCCAGCAGGCCGCGCAGCCGGGCGGCCGCGCCGGGTTCCAGGGAGGCTTCGCCGAGGTGGCGCAGGCAGCGCCGGGTGAGCCGGGCGATCCGCGCCTCGACGTGGTCGCGGGCTCCGGTGGCGACGACGGCCTCGCGCACTTCCGCCAGTTCGCCGTCCGTGAGGTCGGCGCGGCCCATGGCGTGCTCGAGCACGCCGAGCGCGTGCTGGTCGCCGGCGGCGGTGGCGAGGGACCGGGCCACGGCCAGCGGGTAGGTCGGGGTGCCCTCGCGGACGTCGCCGCCGGACGGCTTGCCGGTGACCCGGGGGTCGGCGAAGAGGTCGTCGAGGTCGTCCCGAAGCTGGAAGGCGAGGCCCGCGCAGCGTCCCGCGCGGCGCAGGGTCCGGATGGTGAGGTCGTCGGCTCCGGCTAGCACCGCGCCCAGTTGCAGGGGCCGTTCCACCGTGTACAGGGCGCTCTTGAGGCAGGCGGCCCGGATCGACCGGGCCGGGGTCCCGGAGGACACGGCCTGGCCGCGCACGTCGAGGTACTGGCCGGCCACCATCTCCGTGCGCAGCACCCGCCACACCTCGTGCAGCCGGTGCGCGGTGTCGCGCGGCAGCCCGGGGTCCAGCAGCAGTCCGGACAGGGCGTCGTCCGCCCAGGCCAGGGCGAGGTCACCGGCGAGCACGGCGGTGGAGGCGCCGAGCCGCTGGGCGGCGGGGCCGGCCGCGGCGCCGGCGTACTGCTCGGCCACGTCGGCGTGCAGCGCCGGCGCGCCGCGGCGGGTCGGCGCCTGGTCCATCAGGTCGTCGTGGACCAGGGCGCAGGTCTGGAGCAGTTCCAGCGCCGCCGCCGTCCGCAGCGCCAAGCGCACCTGGGCCGGGTCTCCGCCGCCGCAGGCGCGCAGCGACCACCACAGCAGCCGGGGGCGGATGCGGCGGCCGCCGCTCCGGGTGAAGCGGGCGGTCCGCTCGGCGACGTCCCGCGCGAACACCGGGTCGAGCCCGTGGCAGCCCGCGAGACGGTCGGCGAGCAGTTCGCGCAGTTCACGGCCGACGGCGCCCGGCACGTCCTCGTCGACGGCGCGAGCGCCGCCGGTGGCGGGCTGGTCCCCGGTGGTCTGGGGGCCTGCCGCGGCGGGCGGCCTGCGCGGCGGGTCTGCCGTGAGACGGCCGATCGCCTGGGTGGAACGCATCGCGAATCCTCTCGCCGGTCGGTGAGCCGGACCACCTGTCGGTGAGCCGGCCGAGTCGCGCTGTGGTGAGCCGGCACGGGTGGCGCCCGGTGCCGGCACCGTCGCGACCGGTACGTCGTCGTGACACATTCCGCGCGGGTCGCCCCGTCGGATGCGCCATTCGGTGGACATACCGGCGCCTTGGGTACCCACCCGCACGACACGCTTACCGCTGCATCCGGCGGGGCCGGTGCGCGGGAAGACTGGCCGGATCCGCAGGTCCGCAGAGAGATCCGCCGTGGAGGGAGCCGCCGTGGAGGTGGAGTCGGACGTCGCCGTCGTGGGCGCCGGGGCCGCCGGGCTGTCGCTGGCGCTGCGGCTGGCCCGCCCGCCCGCGGACGGGCGCCGGGTGACGGCGGTGCTGCTGGCGGCGCCGCCGGGGCCGCTTCGCGCGCCCCGGCGCACCTGGTGCTTCTGGGAGGCGGGCGCGGGACCGTACGACGCCGCGCTGACGGCTTCCTGGCGGCGGCTGCGGGTGCGTTCCGCCGACGGACGGACGGTGGACGCGGCCATCGAGCCGCTGCGCTACAAGATGCTGCGCTCCGACGCGCTGGAGGACCTGGCCGGCCAAGTGCTCGCGGAGAGCCCCTGGGTGACGACCGTGAAGGCCGCCGCCGAGCGGGTGGAGTCCACGCCCGGTGGCGCGGTGGTGCACGCCCGCCGGGCCGACGGCGGCCCGGTGGCGGTGCGCGCCCGCTGGGTGTTCGACTCACGGCCGCCGGAGCGGCTGCCACCGGCCCGCACGACGCTGCTGCAGCACTTCCGTGGCTGGTTCGTGCGCACCCGCCGCCCGGTGTTCGATCCCGGCGTCGTGGAGCTGATGGACTTCCGCACCCCGCAGCCCGCGCACGGCCTGTCGTTCGGCTACGTGCTGCCCACCGGCTCCCGGGAGGCGCTGGTGGAGTACACCGAGTTCTCCCGCAGCCCTCTCGGCCGGGAGGCCTACGACCGGGCGCTGCGGCACTACCTCACCGGCGTGCTGGGCGCGGGCGAGTACGAGGTGCTGGACTGCGAACAGGGTGTGATCCCGATGACGGACGCCGACTTCCCGCGGCGGACGGGCCCCTCGGTGTTCCGCATCGGGGCCGCGGCCGGGCCACCCGTCCCGCGACCGGCTACACCTTCAGCGCCGTGCAGCGCCAGACGGACGCGGTCGCCGCGGCGCTGCACGCCGGCCGCCGTCCCGTTCCGCCGCGCGCCCACTCGGCCCGCTCCCGGCTCATGGACGCGGTGCTGCTGCACGCACTGGACCGCGGCAGGGTGGACGGTCCGGCCTTCTTCACCCGCCTGTTCACCCACGTGCCCGCGCCGCGTCTGCTGCGTTTCCTGGACGGGCGCACGGGCCTCGCGGAGGACCTGTCCATCGGGCTGCACGTGCCCGTCCCCGCGATGCTCGGCTCGGCGCTCGCCCTGCCGTTCGCCCCGCGCCGCGGCGCCCCGGCCACCTGACCCCCGTCACCACCTGCCCCCGTCATCATCCGACCGCCGACCCCGTATCCCCGTATCCCCGTATCCGACGACCACCCCGTACCGACGACCTTCCACGGAGATGGCATGCCCGTGCTGCGCGACGCCGAGCTGGCGACCGCGTTCGACCACGCCGCCAAGAGCTACGACACGCTCGTGGCGGCGAATCCCGGTTACCACGCCCACCTGCGCCGCTCAGCCCGGCGCCTCGGCCTTCCCGGCGGCGTTCCGGGCCCGAGGGTGCTGGACCTCGGCTGCGGTACCGGCGCCTCGACCGCGGCTCTGGCCGCCGCGCTGCCCGGCGCGGACATCACGGCCGTCGACGCCTCCGCCGGGATGCTGCGGCGGGCGTCCCGGCGCCGCTGGCCGACGCCGGTGCGCTTCGTGCAGGCGTCTGCGGAGCGGCTGGCGGCGGCCGGGGTGCGCGGCCCGTTCGACGCGGTCTTCGCCGCCTACCTGCTGCGCAACACCGCCGATCCGGACGCGGTGCTCGCCCAGGCGTACCGGCTGCTGGCACCGGGCGGCCGGCTGGCGGTGCACGAGTACGCGCTGAGCGGGCGGGCGACGCACCGCGCGGTGTGGAACACCGTGTGCGGCGGGGTCGTCCTGCCGGTCGCCACGCTGCTCGGCGACGGGCCGCTCTACCGGCATCTGCGGCGCAGCGTCGTCTCCTTCGACACCGCCGGGCAGCTCGCACGGCGGGTGGAGCGGGCGGGGTTCGAACGGGTGCGGGTGCTGCCGCTGCCCGGCTGGCAGACCGGCATCACCCACACCGTCGTCGCCCGCCGTCCGTTCGCCGACGGCGGGGAGGCGGGCCGATGACCGGGCCGCGCCGTCCTTCCGCGTCCGGCGTCCGCACGGCCCGTCCCGGCCGGGACCGGCTGGCCCGGCTGCTGCCCGCATCGCCCGGCGCCGGCCGTGCCGAGGAGTCCACCGCGCCGCGGGTGGCGGTGGTGGGCGGCGGCATCGCCGGGCTGACCGCCGCCACCGCGCTGGCCGAGCGCGGGGCGCGGGTCACCGTGTACGAACGCGACGCGCAGCTCGGCGGCCGGCTGGCCGGCTGGTCCACGCGGCTGGCCGACGGCTCGACGGTCACGATGAGCCGCGGCTTCCACGCGTTCTTCCGGCAGTACTACAACCTGCGCGCGCTGCTGCGCCGGACCGACCCCGCCCTGGCCCGCCTGACCGGCCTGCCCGACTACCCGCTGCGGCACGGCAGCGGGCGGCAGGACAGCTTCCGGCACGTGCCGCGCACCCCGCCGCTGAGCGCGCTCGGGTTCGTGGCGCTGAGCGAGTCGTTCTCCGTGCGCGACCTGGCCCGGATGCGCCCGCGCGCGGCCCTGCCACTGCTCGACGTGCGGGTGCCCGAGGTGTACGAACGGCTCGACGGCGTCAGCGCGTACGACTTCCTCGAGGACATCCGGTTCCCGCCGGCGGCGCGGCACCTGGCCTTCGAGGTGTTCTCCCGCAGCTTCTTCGCGGACCCCCGGAAGCTGTCTGCGGCCGAGATGGCGCTGATGTTCCACATCTACTTCCTCGGCTCGTCCGAGGGCCTGCTGTTCGACGTGCCCAGGGAGCCCTTCCCGCAGGCACTGTGGGATCCGATCGCCGCGCGTCTGGAGCGCCTTCGCGCGCGCGTCCGCACGAGCACCGCTGTGGAGGGTGTCTCCGTCCTCCCGTCGGGCGGCTTCACCGTGGCCGCCGCGGGCGGCGAGGAGCCGTACGACGCCGTGGTGCTCGCTCTGGACCCGGGGGGCCTGCGCTCCCTGGTGGGCCGCTGCGACGGTCTCGGGGACGCCGAGTGGCGCGAGCGCGTGGCGCGGCTGCGCACCGCACCGCCGTTCCTGGTGTCCCGCCTGTGGCTGGACCGGCCGGTGCGCGCGGACCGGCCCGGGTTCCTCGGCACCAGCGGTTTCGGGGCCCTGGACAACGTCAGTGTGCTCAGCGACTGGGAGGGCGAGGCGGCGCGGTGGGCGGCCCGCACCGGCGGCTCGGTCGTCGAACTGCACGCCTACGCCGTGCCCGAGGACGCCGACCGGGAGACCACGGAGAAGGAGTTGCTCGGCGAACTGCACCGTGTGTACCCGGAGACGGCCCTGGCCCGGGTGGTGGACGCCCGGCACGAGTGGCGGGCCGACTGCCCCCTGTTCCCGGTGGGCGGCCATGCCGACCGGCCCACGGTCGGCACTCCCACGCCGGGACTGGTCGTCGCGGGCGACACGGTCCGCACCGGCCTGCCGGTGGCCCTGATGGAACGGGCCGCCACCAGCGGCTTCCTCGCCGCCAACGCGCTGCTTCGGCGCTGGGGCCTGCGCGGGCACGCGCTGTGGACCGTACCCGACCAGGGCCGGCTCGCCTCCCTGCGCTGGGCGGCGGCCCGGGCGGGGGCGCCGGCTGAGAACACCGGGCGGCGCCGGGGGCGGGGCGCGGCCGGGGCCCGCGCGGACGGACTCCGCGTCAGGGGCCGGTCCCGACCGCTTGGGCGACCGAGGTGGGCCGGCGCCTCCGTCACCGTTCGGCTCGCGGCCATCACGTGGGCGGCGGCTCAATACGCCGAACGGGGCACGGCCGGGGCTCTCGCGGGGATATCCACCTCAGCGGCCGGTCCCGTCCGCCCGGGCGTCCGGGGTCCCGGCCGGGTGCCGGACGACGCCGTCTCCGTGGGCCAGTGCCTCCGTCACCGTGCGGACCGCGTCGGAGAGCTCCAGTCCCGGGGGCAGCCGGGGCGGGGTCCCGGTCACGGCGCGGTCGGCGAAGGCGGTCGCGACGTGGGGCAGGCGCACGTCCGCCACCCGTACGCCCGCCGCGCGCAGTTCCCGGCGCAGCGCGTCCAGCCAGGCCGCGAGCGCCGACTTGGCCGCGCTGTAGTCGGCCATCCGAGGCATGGGCCGGTCGACGACGACACCGGTGACGGCGGCCAGCGCCCCGCCCCGGCCGACGAGCGCAGCGGCGGCCCGGAGCAGTGCCATGGGCGCGAGCGCGTTGACGCAGAGGAGGTGCTCGGCCACGGCGTCGTCCATCTCCGAGGCGGGGCCGAAGGCGGTGACGCCGACGCAGACCACGACCGCGTCCAGGCCGTCCCACCGCCGTGCGGCGTCGCGCACGACGGCGGCGCAACCGTCGGGGCGGTAGGCGTCGATGCCGAACGCCGGGGCACCGCCGCACTCCCGGGCGACGCGGGCGAGCCGGTCCGGGTCCCGGCCGGCCACGGCGACCCTGGCGTCGCGCCGGTGCAGTTCGAGGGCGAGGCCCGAGCCGATCTCGCCGGTGGCGCCGGCGACGAGCACCCGTGATCCGGTCAGTTCCATGTCGTGCCTCCGAAGATGTGACGCCGTCCCGCACCGGGCACCCGCCGGCGCGTCCCGGCGGGGCGTGTCCGCCGCATCCGGTGGTCCGGCCGGCCCGGAAGAGTTCGGGAGGATCCGGTTCGCCGAGGCGCGTCACGGCCTCTGTGAACGGCTCCCACCGCCCGAACCCTGGAGGTGGAAACGATGACCGATCCCCTGCGCCCTCCCGGAGAGACGCCGCCCGTCGAGGGATCGACGGCGGAAGCGCACCCCGAGCGGCCGGACGGCGGCATCTGGGAACATCCCGGTGTCTGGATGGCCCTGATCGTGATCGGCTGCCTGCTCGTCGCCGCGTTCTTCGTGGTGCGAATGATCGATCTGTGAGCCGTCGGGGCAGGGCTCCCGTCGTGCGGGGCGGCACCGCCGGTGGCGGTGCCGCCCCTGTCGTTCCAGGAGACGGCCGTGGGTTCCGGGAGACCGCCGCGCCGGGACGCCACGGCCGTCGTGCGGCACGGCGGGTTCAGCCGTGCGACCTGGTGGCCGGGTACCGGGCCGGGGCCTCCTGCGCCGGGGCCAGGGCGGTGCGGGCCCGCTCCCGGCGCCGGGCGGCCAGGGACTCCCTCGCCGCCTCCCTCGGGTGGCGGCGGCGCCAGTACGGGTTGTCGTGCGGAAGCCCGCCCGTGACACGGCCGTACATCCCGAAGGTGATGATGAGCAGGCCCATGACGAAGGTGAAGATCACGTTCGTCATGCCGAAGTCGAGGATGTTGGCGCTCCGGTCCAGGACGAAGATGTGGACGAACCCGCTCACGAGGAACAGCGCCCCCACGGCCATGTTGAGTGTGGAGGCGAAGTTCCCCCGACCACGGCGCCGCCGATCAGCAGCAGCCCGAAGAACACCGAGATCAGGCTCAGCAGCCCGTTCGTCGACATGCCCGCGATTCGGGTGCCGTCGGTGCCGAAGGGGTGAGTTCGTCGGCGAAGCCGAGACAGCCGAAGAGCAGCAGGACGCCACCGCAGATTCCGGCGCCGTACCGGTAGACCGTCGCCAGCCTGTGGTCCACCGGCCATTCGTCGCGAAGCCTCATGACACATCCTTTCCGATGCGTGCCAGGCCCCCCAGGGGGTGGAGCGGGCTCGGACCGCCCTCCCACCCACGTCGCCACCTCTTCCGGCGGCGGGCGCGAAACGGTTGCACCCCGACGGCCGACGGCCGTCCCTCAGGTCTACCGCGCCGGTCCCCGACGCCGACCGCATCCACCCCCGGCCCCCGCCCGGAAGTGTGGAGTGCGGGGCTTCGCGCAGGGTGGAGCCCGCGATCCACCTCATCCGGGAGGCGTCATGGACTCCACCGACCCCGACCGGACCAGGCGTCTCCACACCGATCTGGACATCGACCTGGTCCTCAGCGATGCGGAGGCCCTCCGGCTCGAGGTCCGCTTCAGCTACGACCCGGCCGACCCCTTCGCCGTGCGCATGGACTTCCGCGACGGCCCCGCGACCGTCGCGCCCTGGCTGTTCTCACGCGACCTGCTCGACGCCGGCCTGCGTGTTCCGTCCGGCGAGGGCTCGGTGCGCGTCTGGCCGCCCTGCCGCTGCCACGGTGCCACCACGCTGCGGGTCCTGCTGCGCGGTCCGGGCGGTGCGGCCGTGCTGTACATACCGGCCGATCCGTTCGAGGGCTGGCTGGCCGAGACGTTCGAGGCGGTGCCCGCGGGCACCGAGAGCTCCCACCTGCCCTGGGCCGACATCCTGGCGGAGCTGCTGCGGCGCCGCGACTGACCGGTGACATCGGGCTCCGCCCGGGAAGACGTGAGGACATGAAGGTGATCAGTGAACGTGGAGGCACCCGGCGGCCCCGCCCCTGGCTTCGGTACGGCGCGGCCGCGGCGGCGGTGGCCGCGACGGCCGTCGCCGGTGCCACGGCGACCGATCCGGACAGCGACTGGTACGCCGCGCTGCGCAAACCGTCCTGGCAGCCGCCGTCCTGGGCGTTCGGCGTGGTGTGGACGCCGCTGTACGCGTCGATCGCCTACGCGGCGGGCCACGCGCTCGGGCGCGCCCAGGATCCGCGCCGGCGGGCCGGCATCGTGCGTGACCTGGCCGCGAACCTGGCGCTGAACGCGGCCTGGAGCCGGCTGTTCTTCGCCCACCGTTCCCCGAAGGCCGCCCTCGCCGACAACGTGCTGCTGAACCTCGGCAACGCGCAGCTCATCCGGCAGATCGCCCGCACCGACCGGGCCGCGGCCGGGGCCCTGCTGCCCTACGCCGCCTGGTGCGCCTTCGCGGCCGCATTGAACGCCTCCATCGTCCGGCTCAACCCCTGACGGCCTTCGCTCCGGTGCACCCCGGCTGCGTACAGTGGGGCGCATGGGACGTCGGACAGGAAACTCGGCGAAGCACACATGAGGGACTTCTCCGCCACGCCGGACGACGGCGCGCTCTTCGGACTCGACGCCCTGCCCGGCGCCGCGCCCGCCACGGACGAGCCGGGACGGACGCGGGCCGCCGGTCCGCCGTTCCGCGACTCCGACGCCGCCCGCCGGCTCCTGCCGGTGCGGACGATCTACGCCGAGCCCGCTGCCGCCGCGTCGCCCCGCGGCCGCCAGATCCTCGCCCGCCACCCCGCCGCGCGCGTCGTCGAGGTGGACTCCCACTGGCGCATTCCGGAGCTGCACGGGAACGAGGGGAACGTCGGCCGCTGGGTGCGGGTGAAGGGCGAGACGCTGGTGCTGGGCGAACGCAAGACGCTCACCACACGGCCCAACGGCCGGTCCGCCGACTGGATCGCCCCCGGTCCCTCCAACGGCTGCGCGATGGCCTGCGTGTACTGCTACGTGCCGCGGCGCAAGGGGTACGCCAACCCCGTCACCGTCTTCACCAACATCGAACGGATCATCGCCCACCTGGGCCGCCACATCGCGCGACAGGGCCCCAAGCGGGAACCCAACCAGTGCGACGAACGGGCGTGGGTCTACGACATCGGGGAGAACGGCGACTGCTCGGTGGACGCGCTGATCTGCGACAACACCGCCGACCTCGTGAACGCCTTCCGGCAGTGGCCCACCGCCAAGGCGTCCTTCGCCACCAAGTTCGTCAACCCCGATCTGCTGGCACTGGATCCGCGGGGCCGCACCCGCGTCCGCTTCTCCGTCATGCCCGGCGAGGACTCCCGGCTGCTGGACATCAGGACGTCACCGGTGGCCGAGCGCGTCGCCGCCGCGGCCGACTTCCTGGACGCGGGGTACGAGTTGCACTTCAACCTCTCCCCCGTGGTGCTGCGCCCCGGGTGGCAGGAGGCCTGGGCCGAGCTGCTCCGGCGGCTCGACGACGTGCTCCCGGACCGGGTCAAGCGGCAGGCGGCCGCCGAAGTGATCATGCTGACCCACAACCGGGAGCTGCACGAGGTCAACCTCGGCTGGCATCCGCGTGCCGAGGACATGCTCTGGCAGCCGGGCATCCAGCAGGGCAAACGCTCCGAGAACGGGGCGCTGAACGTGCGCTACGACCACCTGGTCAAAGCGCGGGCCCTGGACGAACTGCGCGGGCTCGTCGCGGCGCACGCCCCCTGGCTGCGTATCCGGTACGCCTTCTGAACAGGGCCCCGCGGACCGCTCCTGACGACGGTCGCGGGGTCCGCGGCGGCCACGCGAGGCACCGGCCGCGAGCGGGCCGGTGCCTCGCACCGGGGCGCCGGGCGTCTCAGTGGTGCGCGGCCGGGGTGCCCAGGCCGGCGGCCTGCCGCTCACCGGCCCCGCGCTCCGCGGTGAGCACACGTTCCGCGAGGACGCCGAAGACCAGCCCGAACGCGGTCCACAGGGTCGCCTGGACGGCCAGCGCCGCCAGGCGGAACTGCCAGAGCAGGCTCGCGGAGAAGTCCTTGGGTACCTCGTCCACGGCCGGCAGGAACGCGTAGGCGAGCCCGGCGGCCAGGAGGAAGAACGCGCCCGCGGCCATCGTCGCGTTCCAGTTGCCCAGCCGGGGGGCGAGCCGCTTGCCGAGGATCACCGTGGCGACCGCCAGCAGCACGCTCAGGACCGTCATCAGGAAGTACAGCGCCGTGCGCTTGCCGATCGTGTCGGGGTCGCCGACGGACGGCGGGTTGGCCGGATACTTCAGGAACGGCACGACGTAGACGGCGAGGAGGCCGGCGGCCGCCAGGAGCAGCGCGCTCGCGCGCGGCCCGAAGCGGCCGATGCGGCCGAGCGCGAAGCAGTAGGCGAGGGCGGCGATCCCGCCGAACGCGATGCCGTAGACGAGCACGCCGGTGGACAGGCCGGCGGTCGACTGCATCGTGCGGGAGACCGCCTCCATGCCGTGTTCGTGGGAGTGCGCCTCTTCGTAGGCGATGGCCGAGTCGACCCGCGGCTCACCGAGGAAGTAGGCGACGACGAGGGCGAGCAGGCCCGCGGCGAGTCCCGCGAGCATGCCACGCACCAACAGGTTCCGGACAGTTGCCGAATTCATGGGCTCGTGCGTTTCCTCGCCCCGGTCAGTGGCAGGGGAAGCCGAGCAGGTGCCGGGCGTCGTGCACCCACTCGTGCACGTTCTCGCCGGACGTCACGGACGTCGCGCCCTGTTCGGCGCCGACGAAGTACAGCAGGACCAGCATCATGACGCCGAAGAAGACCGCCCACGGGGCGATGGCGCCGATCGGCAGCTTGGCGGGGATGGCGGTGGGGTTGGTGCTGGGCTGAACGGCGGACTGCGCCATGGCAGGACCTCCTGGGGAACTCGCGTCCCTGCTCGGTGGTGCACGGGACGACGGGCGGGTCTGACTTGCCCGGCCCGCACCAGGAGTGGTGTGGACGGGGCTTACAGTGGCGCGACCGTGCCGGATTCCCACCGGCTTCCGCATTCCGTCGTCGGTATCGCCGAGAAGGTACCGCGAAGCGCGGGTGCGGCCAAGGGCGCACGGGTGCGGGCCGATGCGCCCCCGCACCCGCCGTACCCTGTGGAATCCCCGTGCCGAAAGGGCCGTTGACCATGCAGGCGACCTCGTGACGACCCGAGTGATGTTGATCTCACCGGCGATGAACCCGGCCCTGCGGGAGGCCCGGTTCGACGACGGGTGCTCACTCGATGCGGCCGGCGCGGCGCGCGCCCGCTCGGCGGCGGACAGGCTGCGGCCGGCCGCCACGGTCCTCGTCTCCCCCACCGTCCGCTGCCGGGAGACGGCGGCCGCGCTGGGTCTCGGCGCACGCCCCGAACCCGCCCTGGCCGGGCTGGACATGGGCCGCTGGCGGGGCGGACCCTCGACGAGGTCGGTGCCGGGGAACCGGAGGCGCTGGCCCGGTGGCTGGCCGACCCGGCGGCGAGCCCGCACGGCGGAGAGTCGGTGCGCCTGCTGTGCGCCCGGGTCGGGGCTGGCTGGAGGAGGCCGCCCGGTCCGCCGGCCGCACGGTGGCGGTCGTCGAGCCGGAGATCGTGCGGGCCGTGACCGTGCGGGTGCTCGGCGCTCCGGAGGCCGCCTTCTGGCGGATCGACGTACGGCCCCTGACCGCTGCGGAGTTCACCGGCCGGGCGGGGCGCTGGAACGTCGCGCTGGGCACGGAGCTGGGCCAGGACCGAATCTGAGCGGCGTCCGTCGTTCGTGCGATCATTCGGTCAGCTCCGAGGCACGAAGCGTTCCCGTGAGGAAAGAGACCGCATTGAGCAGCGCAGTCGAGGCGTGGTCCCGTATCGCCCGATGGATCTCCGCGAACGCCCCCGCGCATGCCGAGGCCCTGAACCCTCCGGCCACGCGGGAGGAAATCGGGCGGGCCGAGTCCCGGATGGGGCTGGACCTGCCGGCCGACCTGCGGCAGGTCCTGATGGTGAACAACGGCAGCACGGCCGGGCACCGGGCCGCGGCCGGCGGCGCCCTCCAGGACGGCGGCGACGCCCCGTTCCCCTCCGGTCTGGTGTTCAACGACGTCGAGCTCATCGGCTCGCTCTACACGGGCAACAGGCGGGCCAGCCTCTCCCTGCAGGAGCCGGGGTCCCGCTACGAGTACTGGAAGGAGGGCTGGATCCCCGCCTTCCGGCAGCGGGAGGCGCACTCCGGGCTGTTCCTCGACGTGTCCGGCGGGCAGGATCCGGCGCCGGTGTACACGTACGAGGAGGAGAGCTTCCCCGAGCCGGCCTTCCCGTCCCTGGCCGAATACCTGGGCACCGTGGCGGACGCGCTGGAGGGCGTCGGCCCGTTCACGGTGATGGGCCGTCGGGCCCCGCACCTGCCGACCGTGCGCGAGGGTCTCGTCCGCTGGTAGCCGGTCCCCGGACAGGGCTGTGGCCCGGGAGCGGGAGGCTTCCGGGCCACAGTGCTGTTCAGCGGTTCACGGTCACGGGGTGAACCCGTCGAGGTCGAGCCAGTACTGGTCCTTGTCCGTCAGCCTGTTGCGGACGATGAACTGTCCGAAGGGCCGCATGGACTGGGTGTTCTGGTTGTTGGAGATGGTGGCCCGGCCGCACTTCTCGTTCCACTCGGGCAGCGGGTAGCGGGGGTCGGACAGCAGGTGCCAGACGCCGTCGCCGCCCTTCTTGGCGTAGGTCTGCAGGCACTCGTCACCGGAGGCGACCGGGTTGTATCCGTTTGCCATGCCGGCGCTGTCGTAGCTGGCGGCGAAGGCGAACTCGTCGCAGGACGGCCGGTCGTCCTTGGGCGGGTCCCCTCGTTCAGTTCCGGGGACAGGGTGACGTCCTGGTTGCGTGGCCAGCTGGTGGGGCAGATGACCTCGCGGTTGGCGGTGCTCTGCTTCTTGGTGGGATCGCTCGCCGACATCACGTTGCTGCCGAGGTAGGTGAGCGGCGTGCCCAGGGTCTTGCTGCCGAAGTGCCCGGGGAGCTTGTTCTGGACGAGCCAGGCGTGGGCGGCCGCGGCGGGGAACTTCTTGGAGTTCATCACGTAGGTCGGCTTGTACCGGTCGAACACGCAGCCCGGGTAGGCCTGCGGGACGGTGGAGTCGCAGCGGATCTGCGCCTCGGCGCCGCTGGTGACGTCCGTGTCGTTGGAGGACATGACACCGCCGATCTCGCCCCGCATGGACCACTTGAGGAACGCCAGGTCGGACGGCCTGGACTCACCCCAGTTCCAGATCTGCGACATGGAGTACACGTGGTGGTCGCCCAGGCCGTACTCCCACCACAGGTTGCCGGAGTCGGAGCGCGGGCCGTTCTTCTTGCAGTCCAGGGAGCAGGAGTCGTCGACGGTGAGGTAGATCGGCTCGGTCGCCGCTTCGCCGGACGCGTCGACGATCCGGAACTTGAACGCGGTGTTCCAGCCGATCTCGTCGGAGTACAGCTTCATCTCGGCCTGGAACTCGAAGGTCGCGGTACCGGTGACCTCCCCGTTGACCGACTTGACGAACCCGAAGCGGCCCTTGATGCAGCCTTCGGTGCGGTTGGTCCAGATCTTGCGGCTGGTCCCCCAGCCGAAGGGCTTGGCCGCGCACCAGGGGACGTAGGTGTGCTTCGGGTCGGAGTACTGCTGCTGGATGGAGTCCAGCGGGTCACCGATGCTCACCCCGTCGGGGTCATGTCCTGCGGAGTGGTGAGGTCGCCGGGCTGCGGAGAGCTGACGTCCGGGTCGGAGAAGGCGATGTTCGGCATGCCGTCGTAGTTGCCGGGCACGAACGCGACGGCGTCGTAGGCGATGTCCTTGTCGCCGGTGCCACCGCTGTTGAAGTTCGACAGGCTGACTTCCGGGATGCTGTCGTTGAACCGGTAGGCGCCCAGGTCGACCCACTTGTTCGACTGGTTGGCGGACTGGGAGACCGTCTTGGTCTTCACACCGAACGCCGTCTTGATGCGGTAGTCGGCCTCGCCGGTCTGGGCCCCGTGGTCGGGGATGTGCGCGTACACCTTCGCCTGGCCGCCGGGGACCGCCTTGCCCAGCTTCCAGGTGCCGGTGACCTCCATCCGGTCGGCCTTGTCGCCGGACTCGGGCTGGCGGGTGTGGGCGAACCAGAAGTGGTTGCCGTAGCCGGCACCGATCTGGTGCGTGTCCATCTTGCCGGGGTAGGTGCCGTTCCACGCGTGGTAGCTGAGGGTGAACGTGCCGTCCGACTTGACGGGACCGCAACTGCGGCCGGCGGAGCCGGCGGGGGTGACACCGTCGTCGACGTCGTCGACGATCAGGGCGTCGGAGGCCAGACCGCTGCTGCAGCGCGGCGGGTAGGAGTTGGCGTCCGGCTGCTCGGGGTAGCTGGTGTTGAAGCGGTGCACCTGGTTGCCGCACTGCGCGCCGGTGGTGCAGTTCTTCCACTGGACGGACTTGTTCCACCAGCAGTGCAGCCAGTGCGGGTTGGTGTCACTGGTGCCGGAGTCGAGCGTGCAGGCGCCCTGGCCGGGGTCGTTGGAGTCGTTGTCGCCGATCTTGGACGGCTCGCAGCTGTTGGAGGAGTCGCAGAACAGGTCGACGGGCGGCTTGGCGTTGCTGCGGTCGCCGATGGTGTTCCACCAGGCGGGGCGGTATCCGGCCTGCATGTCGCCCGGGGCGAACATGGCGGAGATGGGGCGGGCGGCCCAGCCGATCACCTTCTCCTCGTACGGCCAGTCCTGCGGGTGCGCGGCGTGGCTGTAGTCGTCGCCGCCGACCGCGCTCTCCAGGAAGGGCAGCCGGTTGGCCTTCCACAGCGGGTTGGCCGGGTTGTTGGTCCAGCCCACGCCCTGGTGCCCGGCGGAGTCCGCGTCGGCGTAGAAGCCGGAGTTGTACGCCCACAGGGCGAAGAACCAGTTCTCGATCCACTGCGGGTGGCCGTCGTTGACCTTGAGCCCGGCCTTGCGGGTCTCGTTCCACTTCTGGGAGAGGATCTGCGCGCCGGCCGCGATGTTCGCGGTGTAGTCGAGTGCGACGGCCTCCTGCTGGAGGACGGACTTGGTGGGCTGGTCGTGGCCGGGCAGGCGCATGCCGTCCGTGGCCTGGGTGATGCCGTAGCCGCAGTCCGCCTTGGACCAGTCGATCTTCCAGGGGTCGTTCTGGGTGCCGTCGGCGGAGTACTTGATGCCGTAGAAGTTGCCGATGAGGCTGTTGGCGGTCACGCCGGGGACGGCGTAGCGGCCCGCCTGCCACATGTTGGACTCCTGGGCGGTGACGCCGAGGAGGATCTGCGCGGGGATGTGCCAGCGGTCGTTGGTGCCGTCCTCGGTGTCGAGCCGGCCGTTGGGGTCGCCCTCAAGTACCGTCGCCGGGAACAGGCCCTGCGGCTGGTAGCCGCCCATCCCGGTGCCCTTCCAGTTGGGCGAGCGGTAGAAGTCGAGCTTGCCGACGACGGCCTGGTCCACGGCCCATTCCACCTGGCGCGGGGTGGGCTGGAAGGCCATCTTGCGCACGTCGTTGCGGGCCACGCCGCAGGTGCGTTCCGTCTCGTCCTCGCTGGGCCCGGTGGGCGACGCCGACAGCGGCTGGAGGCGCACGGTCTGTGTGGACGGGCCCCCGGACGTCTTCTCGGGCCGCGGCAGCGCGGGCGAGAAGGCCGCTCCCTGCCGGGCCGCCTTCCGCCCGCCGATCCGGTTCTTCCCGGGGCGGGAGTCCAGGGTGACGGTCGTGCCGCTGTGCAGCAGGCGCATTGTCATGCGGGCCGTGCGGGCGCCGGCCGCCTCGTCGCCGCGCAGGGGTGCCGCCTCGCCGTCCGCCCATGCCGTGGTGACGGCGGCGTGGCCGTGGCTGGAGATCAGGGCGCCCTTGGCGATGTGGCCGGGGTTCCTGACGGTCCCGGGCAGGGTGCCGGTGGTCTTCGCCCTGCCGGTGACGAACACGGTTCCGTCGGCCGAGGACGCCAGGTCCCAGTCGGTCAGCCTGCCTTGGGCGACGGTGGTGGCCCTGGCGTGCTTCCGGCCGAGCCGGGCCGCGTCCAGGTGGAGCGCGTAGCCGGTGGACGTCTTCCGGGTGCCGCTGGTCCTGGTGCGGTCGATGTAGGTCACACCGCCCGCGCTGTCCACGGTGAGCTGGAAGGGGACCGTCCGCGTGGCGGCGATCTCGGTGAGCCTGCCCTTGGCGCGCGCGCTCACCAGCCGGTTGCCGTGCGCGGCGACGATGCCGTTCCGGGTGGGCACGGCCGAGGTGACCTCGCCGGGATAGGTGAGCGGCGCGTCCTGCCGGCCGGTGGCCGCGTCGACCCGGATCAGGCGGGACCGCTGGCTCTTGTCGCCGTCGTCCGAGAGCTGGGTGAAGACGGCCTGCTCACCGGTGCCGCAGCCCGGGGAGAAGTAGGCGAGCGACGCGGTGAAGGGCAGCTTGGTGACCTTGCCCGTGGTGAGGTCCACGAGGGCGGTGAACGCGCCCCGGGCCATCAGTTCGGGCTTGTTGGTGAACGTGCGCGGCGCGTAGGCGACGGCGGCGCGCCTGCCCGAGGCGGTCAGGCAGGCGTTGCCGATCCAGCCGTCCGTGTCGAAGCCCGGCTCGCTGAGCGTGGCGGCGGTCTTCCACGCGTAGCCGTCCTTCTCGCCGGCCACGAGCAGGTGGAATCCGGTGGCGTCGCCGGAGGTGGTGAAGGCGCGGTCGGAGGACTTCCGGTAGTGCTCGCCGAGTGCCTTGGACCGGTTCCCGGCGGGTACCGAGGCGGGCTTGTCGACGTCCTTGGTGTGGGGAGCCCTCCACTGGGTGGCGCCCTTGGGCGGTGCGGGTTCGGCCGCTTGCGCGGGCAGGGTGAGCGGCAGTGTGAGCGCGGTGGCCACCAGGGTGACGACCGGCACCGACAGCCGCTGTCTTATCGGCTTCAACGGTTTCCTTCGGATGGTCGGAGTTCGCCGTGGCGGTGGCCGCCGCGCGCACCGGCGCCCGCGTCCGGACGCGGCGTCCTCGACCCGAAAAGACTGCCATGAACATGCCAATAGCTGGCGGAATCGCGCACATCGCCCCCTTGCCACGTGCACCCTCTCGGGTTACATGATCAATTCAGGCGGGATCCTATACAGCGCCGGAAACGGAAGTCGAACACTCGTCCAAGGCTCCCGCCGGCGCGCTCACCGGGGGCGGCGGACGTCCTCAACTCCCGTCGGCGGCACCGGACGTGGCCCCGCGTGCTGGACGCGCGGCCGGGGAGACGTGAGACTCGACGGGATCCCAGCTCCCGGTGCTCCAGGACGGTGACCGTGCAAGAGGAACTGCCCCGCGTCGAACTCACCCCGCAGGCGGCCGAGCTGGTCCGCCGGCTGCGTGCCGCGCACGGACCGCTGATGTTCCATCAGTCCGGCGGCTGCTGCGACGGCAGCGCGCCCATGTGCTACCCGGACGGCGAGTTCCGCACCGGCGGTTCCGACGTGCTGCTGGCCGAACTGGCGGTGGACGGCGTCGAGGAGCCCGTGACCTTCTGGATGTCGCGGAGCCAGTACGAGGTCTGGAGCCACACCCGGCTGATCGTGGACGTCGTACCCGGACGAGGGAGCGGTTTCTCGCTGGAGGCACCCGAGGGGGTGCGTTTTCTCACCCGTTCTCGCGTAGTCGACGCCTAGCCGTCCCGTACGTCACCGTCGTCTGGTGCACTTCCCCTGAGTGCTGACGGCAGTTGACGAGTCATCAGGGGGCGCGATGAAACGGGACGGACGGCGGACGAGGGCGGGCAGATCGGCTCTCACGGTGCTCACGGCGTTCGGTGTGCTGGCCGGCGCGGCCCTGACGGGGCGGCGCCGGCCAGTGGCGTACCGGAGGGCGGCACCGGCAGGCGGATCGCCCCGGGGGTCACGTACCGGGAGTTCGACATCACGGCGGCGGCCGGGCGCACCCACGCCCATCTGCTTACCGTCGACCTGGGCAACCCGCACGTCCGGGTGGACCTGCTGCACCCCGGGCGGTGGCCGCCCGGGCGACCGTGTCCCGGCTGGCGGACACGGCCGGCGCGGTCGCCGGAGTCAACGGCGACTTCTTCGACATCACCGAGACCCAGCACCCGGGCGTCGAGGCCACCGGGGCCACCGTGGGTCCGGCGGTGGCGGGCGGGCGGGTGCTCAAGGCGGCGGTGCCCGACGGACAGCGGTTCGGGCCGGCGCTGCCGCCCGGGACCACCACACGGGAGGTGCTCGGGGTGGGCACCGACCGGCGGGCCCGCCTGGACCGCCTCTCCCTCACCGGCTCCGTGACGACACCCGGGGGAGGCTCCGGCTGGGCGGCCTCAACCAGTACGCGCTGCCGCAGAACTCGGTGGGCGCGTTCACCTCCCGGTGGGGCGGCGTCTCCCGGGCGCGCGCCGTCTGCGGCACGGACACCGACCGGGCGGCGCCCTGCGGCACCGACGCCTACGAGGTGACGGTGCGCGGTGGCCGGGTGGTCGCCGGCGCCGGCAGACCGGGCAGCGGTCCGATCCCCTCGGGCACCACGGTGCTGGTGGGCCGCGAGCGGGGGCGCGGGAGCTGCGCGAGCTGGCCGTGGGCGACCCGGTGTCCGTGACTCACGGCCTGGTGGCGGCCACCGCCAAGGTGCCCTACGCGTTCGCGATCGGCGGCTGTCCGGTGCTCCGTGACGGCACGCCGCTGTCCGGACTCGACGACAGCACCTCCGCCGTCCGCACCGTCGCCGGCCTCCGGGGCGGCGGACGGCAGATGCTGCTGCTGGCGCTGGACGGCGCCGACGACTCCCGTACCGGCCTGACGATCGCCGAGGAGGCGGCCACCATGCGCGGCCTGGGCGCCTCCGACGCGTTCAACCTCGACGGCGGCGGGTCGAGCGAGATGGTCACCCGCGACAGGGGCGCGAGCGGCGTGACGGTCCGCAACCATCCGAGCGGCGGCGCCGAACGCCCGGTGCCGAACGGCATCGGGGTCTTCTCCCGCTGACCTCGCGGGTCACGGCCGCAGGCTGCTCACCAGGTCGGCCGTCGCGGTGAGCCCGCTGTGGATGGTCGGCGCCATGCTGGTGCTGGCCAGGTAGAACCCGAGCAGCATGCAGACCAGGGCGTGCGACATCTTCAGCGCGCCGTTGCGGATGAACACCACCGCCAGGATCAGGAGCAGCAGCACCACAGAGATGGAAATGGCCATCGTCAACCTCCTCCGCCACGCCCCTTGAGCGGCGTTCGGCCGCAAGTGTGGCGTAGTGGAGGGTTTGTGCGGGTGGCTGACGTGTCCTCCGATCGTGTGATGTCAGACGGACGGGTGTGCGTCGAGGAAGGCCTTCAGGCCGGTGAGGTCGTCGGTGTCGAGGTGGTCGACGCCGGCCGCGAGGAGTTCCGCCCACGGCGCGTCGCGGGCCGGTCCGGCTGTGTCCGGGGTGGCCCGGAACCTGACGCGCTGCCCGCGCGCGTGCGCGGCACCGGGGATGCCGAAGGATTGGGCCGGACTGCCGCCCCCTGTTCACTCCGTCGCGCGGGCCCGCGCACGCGGAAGCCCGCCCCGGGGCGGGGCGGGCTTCACACGCCGTGCGTCAGGGTGCCCGCAGGTCGACCAGCGCGACCAGTGCCTCGCGGTGGGCGCCCGCCGTGCCGTAGGCGATCGAGCCGGCCTTGGCGCGCTTCAGGTGCAGGTGCGCGGGGTGTTCCCAGGTCATCCCGATCCCGCCGTGGAGCTGGACCGCCTCCTCGGTGGCGCGGACGGCCACCGGCCCGGCGTAGGCCTGGGCGACGGCCACCGTGACGTCGGTGTCCGCGCCGGTGGCGAGGGCGTCGGCGGCGGCCCGGGCGGCGGCCCGGAGGCTGACGACCTCGAGCCAGAGCTGGGCGAGCCGGTGCTTGAGCGCCTGGAAGCCGCCGACCGGCCGGTTGAACTGCTTGCGTTCCTTCAGGTACCGCACGGTCTCGGTCAACGCCCAGTCGGCCACGCCCAGTTGTTCGGAGGCGAGCAGTCCGGCGCCGGCCCGCAGGGCCCGTCGCACGGCCGGTTCCGCGTCGCCGACGCGGCGTCCGGGCGCTCCGTCGAGCGTGACGGTGGCGACCGGACGGGTCAGGTCGAGGGAGACCTGCGCGGTGACGGTCGCCGTCCCGGCGGCCACGGCGTACAGCCCGCCGTCGTCGGCCGGGACGAGCAGGACGTCGGCCGCGGTCGCGTCCGCCACGCCGGTCAGCTCACCGTGCAGCGAGCCGTTCTCCACCCGCGCGGTGCGAGGGCGGGCGTCCGGGGCCGCGTGCAGTCCCACCGCGAGGACGCCGACCGTCCGGCCGGACGCCAGGCGGCCGAGCAACTCCTCGTCCCCGCAGGCCAGCAGGGCCTCGGTGGCGACGACCGCGCTGCTGAGATACGGCACCGGCGCGACGGCGCGCCCCAGTTCCTCGAGGACGACGGCGGCCTCGCGGTGGGTCGCGCCCTGGCCGCCCAGCGCCTCGGGCACCAGCAGTCCGGCCAGGCCCATGCCGTCGGCGAGGGACTTCCACAGCGCGAGGTCGTGCGGGGCGTCCGACTCGGTGCGGGCGATCACGCCGGCCGCGTCGCAGTGGTCCGTGAGCAGATCGCGGACGGCGGCGCGCAGCGCCTCTTCCTCCTCGGAGTAGAGGAGATCCGGCTGGGTGCTCATCGGGCCAGGTCCTTCCAGGCGACGTCCTTGTCGGTGCGCGGCTCGGCCGGCAGGCCGAGGACACGCTCGGCGACGATGTTCAGCAGGACCTCGCTGGTCCCGCCCTCGATGCTGTTGCCCTTGGAGCGCAGGTAGCGGTATCCGGCGTCGCGGCCGGTGAAGTCCACCAGTTCGGGGCGGCGCATGGTCCAGTCGTCGTACAGCAGCCCTTCCTCACCGCGGAGTTCGACCTCCAGGCCGCTGATCTCCTGGTTGAGGCGGGCGAAGGCGAGCTTCATGCCGGCGCCCTCGGGGCCGGGCTGGCCGGCGACGAGCTGCTGGCGCAGGCGTTCACCGGTGAGGCGGGCCACCTCGGCCTCGACCCAGAGCTTCAGCAGCCGTTGGTGCAGGTCGTGGGTGCGCAGCTCCGGCCGCTCGCGCCAGGTCTTCGTCACCGGGCCGATCATGCCGCCCTCGCGGGGCAGCCGCATGCCGCCGATGGCGACCCGCTCGTTGTTCAGCGTGGTCTGCGCGACCCGCCAGCCGTCCCCGATCTCGCCGAGGCGCCGGCTGTCGGGGATGCGGACGTCCGTCAGGAAGACCTCGTTGAACTCGGCCTCGCCGGTGATCTGGCGCAGCGGGCGCACCTCGACGCCCGGGTCGGTCATGTCGCAGAGGAAGTAGGTGATGCCCCGGTGCTTCGGCAGGTCCGGGTCGGTGCGGGCGATGAGGATGGCCCAGCGGGCGAGGTGGGCGCTGGAGGTCCACACCTTCTGCCCGTTGACCACCCAGTCCCCTTCGCTCCCGCGGACCGCCCGGGTGCCGAGCGCGGCCAGGTCGGAGCCGGCGCCCGGCTCGCTGAAGAGCTGGCACCAGACCTCCTCGCCGGTCCACAGGGGCCGCAGGAAGCGCCGCTTCTGCTCCTCCGTGCCGTACCTGAGGATCGTCGGCGCCGCCATGCCGAGGCCGATGCCGATGCGCCGGGGGTCGTTGTCCGGGGCGCCGGCGGCCTCGAGTTCGGCGTCCACGACGGCCTGCAGGGAACGTGGGGCGTCCAGCCCGCCGAGGCCGGCCGGGAAGTGCACCCAGGCCAGGCCCGCGTCGAACCGGGCCCGCAGGAAGTCCAGGCGCCCGGTGCCGGCCGGCGGGTGTGCGGCCAGCAAATCCTGTGTACGGCGGCGCAGTTCCGCTGCGTCGGTCATGCGGCGGCTCCCTTGTCCAGGACCACGGCCACCCGGCCGGTGGTCACCCCGTCGGCGACCCGCTGGACGGCGTCGGCGGCGCCGTCCAGCGGCACCCGCTCGCTCACCAGCGGCTTGATCGCGCCCGCCGCGGCCAGCTCGGTGAGCTGTTCGTGGCAGTGCAGGACCAGCCCGGGGTCCTTGGTGTTGTACAGGCCCCAGTGCAGGCCGAGGATCGCGTAGTTCTTCACCAGGGCGTGGTTGAGGGCGGGGCTCGGGATGGCGCCGCTGGCGAACCCGACGACGACGATCCGCCCCTCGAAGGCGACGAGCTTGGCGGACTGGGCGTAGGCCTCGCCGCCGACGGGGTCGTAGATCACGTCGGCGCCCCGGCCGCCGGTGGCCTCCTTCACGGCCGCGACGACGTCCTCGGCGCGCCGGTCGACGACCACGTCGCAGCCCAGCTCGCGGGCGACGGCGGCCTTCTCGGCGCCGCCGACCACGCCGATGACGGTGGCGCCCGCGGCCTTGCCGAGCTGTACGGCCGCGCTTCCGACCCCACCGGCGGCGGCGTGCACCAGCAGGGTCTCCCCCGCCTCCAGGCGGGCCCGGCGGTGCAGCCCGAACCAGCCGGTCTGGTAGCCGATGTGCAGCGCGGCGGCCTCGGCGTCGTCAAGGGAGCCGGGCGCGGGCAGCAGCGCGCGGGCGTCGGCGACGGCGTACTCGGCGAAACCGCCGTACGGCAGCGCGGGGTTGGCGATCACCCGGCGGCCGTCCTCGGTCTCGGCGCAGATCTCCACGCCGGGCGTGAACGGCAGCGGGGGCGCACCTGGTAATGCCCCCGGCAGAGCAGGGCGTCCGGGAAGTTGATGTTGGCGGCACGCACGCGCAGCAGCACCTGGCCGTCACCGGGCGTGGGCCGCTCCACCTCCGCCAGGCGCATCACCTCGCGCGGCTCGCCGTTCTCGTGCACTTGCCATGCCTGCATGCGGGGCCTCCACGGGACTGCTTCGTCTGACCGGGTTCCGACGGCATACTAAGCGGTCGCTTGCCGATCAGGGAACAGTAGTCCGCGTCACTTGCGTGTGGGCCGCGCCCGTACGTGCATCCGTTCCCCTGGGGTCCGAACAGGCTGAGGAACTCCACCGGCCCCTCCCCGTCGACCCGAACCAGTGCGGCACCCGGGTGTCGAACTCCGCCGCCTCCCCCGCCGAGAGCACCACGTCGTGCTCGCCGAGCACGAGCCGCAGCCGCCCCGAGAGCACGTACAGCCACTCGTAGCCCTCGTGGGTGCGCTGGTCCGGCTCCTGGTTGCGCTGCGGTTCGAGGATCTTGAACGCCTGCAGTCCGCCGGGCTGGCGGGTCAGCGGCCAGAAGACGCGGCCGCCTCGTTCGACCGGTTTCGCCCGCACCACGGGGTCGCCGACCGGCGGGGCGCCGACCAGTTCGTCCAGCGCCACCTGGTGGGCCCGCGCGATGGGCAGCAGCAGCTCGAGACTGGGCCGGCGCAGGCCGGACTCCAGCCGGGACAGGGTGCTGACCGAGATGCCGGTGGCCTCGGACAGCGCCGCAAGCGTCACCTCCCGCTCCTTGCGGATCCGCCGCAGTCTCGGCCCGACGCCCGCCAGGACGCCGTCGGCGTCCTCGGCGCCTTGGCCGCTGCGCGCACTCCCGGTTCGTTCACCACTCATGACCTCATTGCAGAATCGGCAAAGAAGTTTGTCAACACGGCAGCCTCCGCGCGACCGTCGGCGGCGGAGGTGGTCACATGACCGAGAGCTACGAAGCCGTCGTGGTCGGCGGCGGGGCGGCCGGGCTGTCCGCGGCGCTGGTGCTGGGCCGGGCCAGGCGGCGCACGCTGGTCGTCGACGCGGGTGAGCCGCGCAACGCGCCGTCCGCGCACCTGCAGGGCTATCTGTCCCGGGACGGGATGTCCCCGGCGGAGTTCCTGGCGACCGGACGCGAGGAGATCGCCCGGTACGGCGTGGAACTGGTCCGGGACCGGTCGGTGGACGCGGCGCGGGACGGGGACTTCACCGTGACGCTCGCGGGCGGCGGCGTGGCCCGGGCCCGGCACCTGGTCGTCGCGACCGGGCTCGCGGACGAGCTCCCGCCGATCCCCGGCCTCGCCGAACGGTTCGGCCGGGACGTGGTCCACTGCCCGTACTGCCACGGCTGGGAGGTCCGCGACCTGGCGACCGGCGTGGTCGCGAGCAGTCCCCTGAGCGTGCACCAGGCGCTGATGGTCACCCAGTGGTCCAAGGACGTGCGGCTCTTCCTGCACCAGGTGCGGGAGGCGGAACTGACGGACGTCGACCGGCGCAGGCTCGACGCCGCCGGGGTCGAGGTCGTGCCCGGCGAGGTGGCCGAGGTGCTGGCCGACGGAGACCGGCTCACCGGCGTCCGGCTCGCCGGGGACGGCCCCTCCGGGGCGGGCGCGGTCCACGAGCGCGAGGTGCTCTACGTCGCCCCGCGCGCCGTCCCGCGCAACGAGCTGTTCGTGCGGCTGGGCGCGGAGCTCCAGGAGACGCCGTTCGGCGGCTACCCGGTGGTAGACGAGCGGGGCCTGACGAGCGTGCCGGGGCTGTGGGCGGCGGGCAACGCGAGCGGCTTCGCCGAGCAGGTGGTGAACGCGGCCAGCCGAGGCTACCGGGCCGGGGCAGCGATCAACGCGGAACTGCTCTTCGCCGACCTCGACGCGGCCGCGCAGGTGTAGACCCCGCCCCCGCGGTGCACCATGACTGCATGCTGCTGACCCGGCTGGCCGAGGTGTCCGGGGAGGTCGCCGCGACGGCGGCCCGATCCCGCAAGACCGCCCTGCTCGCGGAGCTGTTCCGGGAGGCGGAGGCGGACGACGTCCCGATCGTCATCCCCTACCTGGCCGGGCGGCTCCCGCAGGGCCGGATCGGTGTGGGCTGGAAGGTGCTGAGCCGTCCCGTCCCGCCGGCCGCCGGACCGGCGCTCACGGTGCGGGAGGTCGACGCCCGGCTCGGCGAGCTGGGCAAGGTGTCCGGGCCCGGCTCCCAGGCGGAGCGGCTCCGGCTCGTCGAGGAACTGATGGGCGCGGCCACCGAGACCGAACAGCGCTTCCTGCGCGGCCTGCTCACCGGCGAGGTCCGGCAGGGCGCCCTGGACGCGGTGGCGGTGGAGGGGCTCGCCCGGGCCACCGGCGCGGACCCGGCGGACGTGCGGCGGGCGGTGATGCTCGCCGGATCGCTGCAGACGGTGGCGCAGGCACTGCTGGCCGAGGGACCCGGGTCGCTGGAGCGGTTCAGGCTGACCGTCGGCCGGCCGGTGCATCCGATGCTCGCGCACAGCGCCTCCTCGGTCGCCGAGGCGGTGGAGAAGCTGGGGTCCTGCGCGGTGGAGGAGAAGCTGGACGGCATCCGCGTCCAGGTCCACCGGGACGGCGACAGCGTCCGGATCCACACCCGCACCCTGGACGACATCACCGACCGGCTGCCCGAGGTGAGCGCCGCCGCGCTCGGTCTCGCGGGCGAGAAGTTCATCCTGGACGGTGAGGTGATCTCCTTCGACGCGGCCGGCCGGCCCCGCTCCTTCCAGGAGACGGCCGGCCGGGTCGGCTCCCGCACGGACGTGGCACGGGCGGCCGGCGAGGTCCCCGTCTCCCCCGTGTTCTTCGACGCCCTGTCGGTCGACGGACGCGACCTGCTGGACCTGCCGTTCGCCGAGCGGCACGCCGAGCTGGCCCGGCTGGTGCCGGAGCCCATGCGGGTCCGCAGGACGGTGGTGTCCGGGCCCGGGGAGGCCGGCGCGGCGGAGCGGTTCCTCGCGGACACGCTGGCCCGCGGCCACGAGGGCGTGGTGGTCAAGGCGCTGGACGCCGCCTACAGCGCGGGCCGGCGCGGCGCCTCCTGGCTGAAGGTCAAGCCGGTGCACACCCTCGACCTGGTGGTGCTCGCCGCCGAGTGGGGCCACGGCCGCCGCACCGGCAGGCTGTCCAACCTCCACCTCGGCGCCCGGACCCCGGACGGCGGCTTCGCGATGCTCGGCAAGACCTTCAAGGGCATGACCGACGCGATGCTCGCCTGGCAGACGCGGAGACTGCGGGAACTGGCCGTCGAGGACGGGGCCTGGGGGGTCAGGGTGCGCCCCGAACTCGTCGTGGAGATCGCCTACGACGGTCTGCAGCGCTCCTCGCGCTACCCGGCCGGCGTCACCCTTCGCTTCGCCCGGGTGATCCGCTACCGCGAGGACAAGCGGCCCGAGGACGCCGACACCGTCGAGGCCCTGCTGGCGGCCCACCCGGAGGTCGGGCCATGACCGTCAGGGCGACGAGGCGCAGCGCGGGCCTGCTGCTGTTCCGGCGCGCCGACGACGGACTCCAGGTGCTGCTCGGCCACATGGGCGGGCCGTTCTTCGCCCGGAAGGACGCCGGTGCGTGGACCGTGGTCAAGGGCGAGTACGACGCCGCCGAGCCCGCCTGGGAGGCGGCCCGGCGGGAGTTCCGCGAGGAACTGGGGCTGGCGCCGCCCGACGGGGAGGCCGTGCCCCTGGGCGAGGTCGTGCAGCGGGGCGGCAAGGTCGTCACCGCGTGGGCGGTGGAGGCGGACCTGGACCCGGAGACCATCGAGCCGGGCACCTTCACCATGGAGTGGCCGCCGAGGTCCGGCCGCACCCAGGAGTTCCCGGAGCTGGACCGGGTCGCGTGGTTCGGTCTCGACCGGGCCCGCGAGGTGATCATCACGGCGCAGGCGGTGTTTCTCGACCGGCTGGCGGAGCATTCGGTCTGAACAGCGGCGTACGCGTTGCGACGGGCGGTGTCGCGCGCGAAGGTCGAAGCAAGCCCGCTCCCAGGGAGGTCAGCCATGCCCATCGCGACGGTGAACCCGGCGAACGGCGAGACGCTCAAGACGTACGAGGCCATGGGCGAGGAGGAGCTGGAGCGCCGGCTCCAGCTCGCCGAGGCCACGTTCCGCACGTACCGGACGACCACGTTCGCCGAACGCGCGACGATGATGAACAGGGCCGCCGACCTGCTGGACGAGGACCAGCGGGAGATCGGCCGGGTGATGACCACCGAGATGGGGAAGCCGGTCGCGCAGGCCCGCGCGGAGGCCGCCAAGTGCGCCAAGGCGATGCGCTGGTACGCCGAACGCGCGGAGGGACTGCTGGCCGACGAGGAGCCGCCCGAGCAGGACGTGCGGGACTCCGGCGCCTCCCGGGTCCGGGTCCGCTACCGGCCGCTCGGCCCGGTGCTCGCCGTGATGCCCTGGAACTTCCCGCTGTGGCAGGTGATCCGCTTCGCCGCGCCCGCGCTGATGGCCGGCAACGTGGGACTGCTCAAGCACGCCTCGAACGTGCCGCAGACGGCGCTGTACCTGGAGGACCTGTTCCACCGGGCGGGCTTCACCGAGGGGTGCTTCCAGACGCTCCTGATCGGCTCGGCCGCGGTGGACGACGTCCTGCGCGACGAGCGGGTCAGGGCCGCGACGCTGACCGGCAGCGAACCGGCCGGGCGGGCCGTCGCCTCCACCGCCGGCGAGATGATCAAGAAGACGGTGCTGGAGCTGGGCGGCAGCGACCCGTACGTCGTCATGCCCTCCGCCGACCTCGACCGCGCGGCCGCCGTCGCCGTGACCGCCCGCGTCCAGAACAACGGGCAGTCCTGCATCGCGGCCAAGCGGTTCATCGTGCACGGCGACGTCTACGACGCCTTCGCGGAGAGGTTCGTCGCGGGCATGGCGGCGCTGCGGACGGGCGACCCGCTGGAGGAGGACACGGAGGTCGGCCCGCTGGCCAGCGAGCAGGGGCGCAGGGACCTGGAGGAGCTGGTCGACGACGCGAAGCGCGCGGGGGCCGAGGTGCTCTGCGGCGGCGAGCGCCCGGACGGACCGGGCTGGTACTACCCGCCGACCGTCCTGGCGGGCATCACCCGGGAGATGCGCATCCACCGCGAGGAGGCGTTCGGGCCGGTCGCCACGCTGTACCGGGCCGGCGACCTCGACGAGGCGGTGCTCATCGCCAACGACTCGCCGTTCGGCCTGAGTTCGAACGTGTGGACCCGGGACGAGCGCGAGGTGGAGCGGTTCTCCCGGGACCTGGAGGCGGGCGCCGTCTACGTGAACGGGATGACGGCGTCCCATCCGGCGTTCCCCTTCGGCGGGGTGAAGCGCTCCGGCTACGGGCGTGAGCTGTCCGGGCACGGAATCCGGGAGTTCTGCAACATCACCACGGTTTGGCAGGGTGCGTGAGGGCCGCGCGGCTACCATCCCGATTGTGAACCGCGAAGTGACCCTGCCTCTGATCGTCGACGACCGAGGTACCTTGCAGGTGGCAGCGGCCGACGTGAGCAAGTTGCTGCGGACCGTGGGCGGGCGGTGGCTGCATCTCGTCGAGGCCGGGGAGCGGCTCGACGAGGACACGGTGGCCGCGCTGACCATCGAACTGGCGAAGCTCGCGGACCGTATCGACGTGGCGTGCATCGCCCACAGCAGCGGGGCGCCGTAGCGGTTCCGGGGGGTTTCGCAGCGTGGCCGTCCCTGACCCCTTGTCACCGGTTCGGAGTAGTCCGACGCGAGATCGTCGCCCCGTCGGGTGAACCTGGGTGGACCACCTTCTGACGGCGGGCGAAGGCCTGCCGGACGGCGAAAGCAGGGACGGCTCATGGCGACTTTGTGCAGACCCTCGGTGTCCGTACCAGAGCATGTGATCACGATGGAGGAGACGCTGGAGCTGGCGCGCCTGCACCACGCGGACCACCCCCAGCTCCCGCTGGCCCTCCGGCTGATCGAGAACACGGGCGTCCGCACCCGGCACATCGTGCAGCCCATCGAGGAAACCCTGAAGCATCCGGGCTTCGAGGACCGCAACAAGCTCTACGAGGCGGAGGCCAAGGCTCGCGTCCCCGCGGTCATCCAGCGGGCGCTCGACGACGCCGAGCTCCTGACCACCGACATCGATGTCATCATCTACGTGTCGTGCACGGGCTTCATGATGCCCTCGCTCACCGCGTGGCTGATCAACGCGATGGACTTCTCCAGCACCACCAGGCAGCTCCCGATCGCCCAGCTCGGCTGCGCGGCCGGCGGCGCGGCCATCAACCGGGCGCACGACTTCTGTTCGGCCTACCCCGAGGCCAACGCACTCATCGTGGCCTGCGAGTTCTGCTCGCTGTGCTACCAGCCCACCGACCTGGGCGTCGGCTCGCTGCTGTCCAACGGCCTGTTCGGTGACGGCATCGCCGCCGCCGTGGTGCGCGGGCGCGGCGGCACGGGCGTCCAACTCGAGCGCAACGGCTCGTACCTGATCCCGAAGACCGAGGACTGGATCGCGTACGACGTCCGGGCGACCGGGTTCCACTTCCTGCTGGACAAGCGAGTGCCGACCACCATGGAGCCGCTCGCCCCGGCGCTCCAGGACCTCGCGGGAAACCACGGCTGGGACGCCTCCGACCTGGACTTCTACATCATCCACGCCGGCGGGCCCCGAATACTCGACGACCTCAGCAAGTTCCTGCGGGTCGAACCGCACGCGTTCCGGTTCAGCCGGTCGACGCTCACCGAGTACGGCAACATCGCCAGCGCCGTCGTCCTGGACGCGCTGCGCCGGCTCTTCGACGAGGGCGGTGCCGAGCACCGGGCTCGCGGGCTGCTGGCCGGGTTCGGGCCCGGCATCACCGCCGAGATGACCGTGGGCCGCTGGGTCCAGGACGGCGAGACGGCACGATGACCGAGGAGACCCTCACCGAGACCATGCCCCCGGTCCGGCACTGGCCGGTGGCCGACCTGACCGGGACGGACTTCGACCCGGTGCTGGCCGACCTGATGAGCGAGGGCCCGGTCACCCGCATCCAGCTCCCCAACGGCGAGGGCTGGGCCTGGCTGGTCACCCGGTACGACGACGTGCGCATGGTGGCCAACGACCCGCGCTTCGGCCGCGAGGCCGTCATGGAGAAGCAGGTCACGAGGCTCGCCCCGCACTTCATCCCGGACCGGGGCGCGGTCGGCTTCCTCGACCCGCCCGACCACACCCGGCTGCGCCGCTCGGTGGCCGCCGCGTTCACCGCCAAGGGCGTGGAGCGGATCCGCGACAGGGCGCGCGCGATGCTGGACGAGCTGGTGGACGAGCTGCTGCAGGACGGGCCGCCCGCCGACCTGACCAGTGCGGTGCTCAGCCCCTTCCCCATCGCGGTGATCTGCGAGCTGATGGGCGTGCCGGCCGCCGACCGGCACAGCATGCACACGTGGACCCAGCTCATCCTGTCCTCCGCGCACGGAAAGGAGCTCAGCGAGAAGGCCAAGCGCGAGATGAGCGCCTACTTCTCCGATCTCGTCGCCCTGCGCGAGAACAGCGCGGGCGAGGACGTGACCTCGCTCCTCGGCGCCGCCGTGGGCCGCCAGGAGGTCACTCTGGAGGAGGCCGTCGGCCTCGCGGTCCTGCTCCAGATCGGCGGCGAGGCGGTCACCAACAACAGCGGGCAGATGTTCTACCTGCTGCTGACCCGTCCCGAACTGGCCGCGCGGCTGCGCTCCGACCCGGGGATCAGACCGAGGGCGATCGACGAGCTGCTGCGGTACATCCCGCACCGCAACGCCGTCGGGCTGTCCCGGATCGCCCTGGAGGACGTGGAGATCTCCGGCACCCGCATCCGGGCCGGGGACGCGATCTACGTCTCCTACCTGGCCGCCAACCGCGATCCGGAGGTCTTCCCCGACCCGGAGACGATCGACGTCACCCGCAGCCCCAACCCGCACGTGGCGTTCGGTTTCGGCCCGCACTACTGCCCCGGCGGCATGCTGGCCAGGCTGGAGTCGGAGCTGCTGGTGGACGCCCTGCTGGACCGGATGCCGGGCCTCCGGCTGGCCGTGGCCCCGGCCCAGGTGCCCTTCAGGAAGGGCGCGTTGATCCGCGGGCCCGCGGCCCTGCCGGTGACGTGGTGAGCCCCCGATGACCACGACGGAGGGGCTGGCGGTACCCGAAGGGCCCGCGGCACGGGGAGCCGCGCCGGCCCAGGCGGATCCGCCGGCCCAGGAGGTGGCGCCGGCCGAGGGGCTGCTGGTGCCACCGGGCCACGGCCGGGTCGTCGAGACACCGGCCCAGCGGGTGACGTTCAAGGTCACCGGCACGCACTCGCGGATGGCCTCCACCTTCGAGGTGGAGGTTCCGCCGGGGTTCGACGTCGGCGCCCACGTGCACACGCGCAGCGAGGAGCTGTTCTACGTCCTCGACGGCGAACTGGACGTGCTGGCCTTCGAGCCGCGCATCCGCACTCCCGACAACTGGCAGCGCTGGGAGTCGAGTTCGGGCAACAGGGTGGTCCGGGCGACGCCGGGCACGGTCATCGTCGTACCGCCCGGCTGTCCCCACGCGTTCGCCAATCCGACGGACACGCCGGCGAGGATGTTCTTCCAGGCGTCCCCGCCGCCGGACCACGAGCGCTACTTCGAGGAGCTGCTGGAGATCCTGGGCGACGGCGGACCGCCGGACCGCGAGGCGATCGAGCGGCTGCGCCGGCGCTATGACATCGAGCAGCTCACACCGCTGCGGCACAGATGACCGACGACGACAGCACCGACGACGACAGCGCAGGGGCGCGGGGCCGCACGGCGCCCGCGCCCTCGCGCGCTACCGGATCGGCATCCCGGCGAGGGTGCGGGCGATGACCAGGCGCTGGATCTCGCTCGTGCCCTCGAAGATGGTGTAGATCGCGCTGTCGCGGTGCATCCGCTCCACCGGGTACTCGCGGGTGTAGCCGTTGCCGCCCAGGATCTGGATGGCCTGCGCGGTGACCTTCTTCGCCGTCTCACTGGCGAAGAGCTTGGACATGGAGCCCTCGGCCGCGGTGAACGGCTTGCCGTTGACCGCCATCCAGGACGCCCGCCACACCAGCAGCCGGGCGGCGTCGATCTGCGTCCGCATGTCCGCGAGCTGGAAGGCCACGCCCTGGTTGTCGATGATCGGCCGGCCGAACTGCTCGCGGGTCTTCGCGTAGTCGAGCGCGACCTCGTAGGCGGCCCGGGCGGTGCCGACCGCCATCGCGCCCACGGCGGGCCGCGAGGCCTCGAACGTGGCCATGGCCGCGTTCTTCACCCGCTCGCCGCCGGCCCTGGCCCGCTCCCGGGCCCGGGCGAGCCGCTCGTCCAGCTTCTCCTTGCCGCCGAGCAGGCAGGAACCGGGGACCCGGACGTTGTCGAGGATGACCTCGGCGGTGTGCGAGGCGCGGATGCCGTGCTTCTTGAACTTCTGGCCCTGGGCGAGTCCCGGCGTGCCGGCCGGCACGATGAAGGACGCGTGGCCCTTGGAGCCCAGCTCCGGGTCGACGACCGCGACGACGACGTGGACGTTGGCGATGCCCCCGTTGGTCGCCCAGGTCTTCGTGCCGTTGATCACCCACTCGTCCTTGGCCTCGTCGTAGACCGCGCGCGTGCGCATGGAGGCCACGTCGGAGCCGGCGTCGGGCTCGGAGGAGCAGAAGGCGGCCACCTTCACGTCGTTCTGGTCGCCGTACATCTGCGGGATCCAGGTGCCGATCTGCTCCTCGGTTCCGTTGGCGAGAACGCCCACGGCGGCCAGCCCGGTGCCCACAATGGAGAGGGCGATGCCCGCGTCGCCCCAGAACAGCTCCTCCATGGCCATCGGGATGCCGAGGCCGGTGGGGTCGAAGTACTGCTGCGCGTAGAAGTCGAGGGAGTAGATGCCTACCTTCGCGGCCTCCTGGATGACCGGCCAGGGAGTCTCCTCACGCTCGTCCCATTCGGCGGCCGCGGGGCGGATGACGTCGGCCGCGAAGCCGTGCAGCCAGTCCCGGACCTCCTTCTGTTCGTCGTTGAGCTCCATGGTGAACTCGGCCATGTCCCCTCCAGCGGCGGTACGTGCGGCCCTACCAGTGATGTTACTAGCGGTAACGTGAGTGTGTTACCGACCAGTAGGAAAAGTCAACTCCTGATGACGCCTCGGCATCCCGTTCGATGCCAGGCGCGCGGACAGTGTTAGTTTGCGCAGGCGTCACCGAATCAGCACGGGTGGGGAGACCACATGGACACCACGCAGCGGACCGATCAGCAGCGGTCCGCCGACCGCCGACGGCGCGAGCTGCTGGAGGCCGCCGACCGGGTGGTGCTGCGCGACGGCCCGCAGGCGTCGATGAACGCGATCGCCGCCGAGGCCGGCATCACGAAGCCGATCCTGTACCGGCACTTCGGCGACAAGGGCGGCCTGTACGCGGCCCTGGCCAAGCGGCACACGGACGCGCTGCTCGACTCGCTGCGCGCCGCGCTGGACGCGCCCGCCGAGCGGCGCGAGCGGGTGGAGTCCACCCTGGACACCTACCTCGCGGCGATCGAGGCCCGGCCCCAGGTGTACCGGTTCCTCATGCACCCGGCCGAGGGCAGCACCGGCGGCGACCAGGGGTTCGACGTCGGCAAGCACAGCGCCCCGCTGCTTCGCCGGATGGGCGAGGAACTGGCCCAGGTCATCGAGGAGCGGCTGGACCTCGGACCGGGCAGTCAGCAGCTCGCCCGGGTCTGGGGACACGGGATCGTCGGGATGATGCACGCGGCCGGCGACTGGTGGCTCGGCGAACGCCCCTGCTCCCGGGCCGAGTTGGTCCGCTCGCTCGCCGACCTGCTGTGGGGCAGGCTCGCCGCGGCCGGGGACCGGGTCGGCGGCCCGGGCTTCTGACCGCGGGCCCCGGCCCCAGGGGGCGTCTCCCCGGTCTTCGTGGATCAGGCCGCGGCGTCCGGTGCGGCGCCTCGGCGTGCGGTCGAGTCGCCCCCGTACCGGGCGTACGTGGGCGATTCGAACGTGCGGCGAGGTGCCGCACCGGGCGTCGCGGACCCGCGAAGACCGGGGGGACGCCCCCTAAGTCCCGGCCCGGCCGCCCGCGCGGTGCCAGGCGGCCCGGTCGATCCGCCGCCGCAGCCGCCGGTGGCGCAGACCCGTCAGACGGTCGGCGTACACCGTGCCCGCCAGGTGGTCGCACTCGTGCTGGAGACACCTGGCGAAGAATCCCGTGCCGTGGACGGTGACCGGTTCCCCGGCCGCCGTGAAGCCCTCGACCACCGCGTGGTCGTACCGTTCCGTCCCCGCCTCCAGTCCTGGCAGGGAGAGACAGCCCTCAGGGCCCCGGATCACCACGCCGTCCGCCGCCACCAGGCGCGGATTGACCACGTGGCCGAGGTGCCGGACGTCCTCGTCGTCGGGACAGTCGTAGACGAACACCCGCAAAGGGACACCGATCTGGTTCGCGGCCAGGCCCACCCCCTGGGCCGCGTACATGGTCGCGAACAAGTCCTCCACGAGTGCGGACAGTTCGGGGCCGAAGTCGGTGACGTCCGCGCAGGGCCCGTGCAGAACGGGGTCCCCGAGCAGGGAAAGGGGCCGGACGCGCCCGTGGGCGCCCGGGATGGGGCGGTGTCGCATGGCGGCAAGGGTACGGTTCGTTCGGCCCCTGCCCGCCGCGAGGCGTGGGCCGCGATTCGGGTGTGCGAATGGATCTCGATAGGCTGAGGTCCACACCACGCTGCCGGATGGCCCCAGGCGCGGCGCGTACGCAAGGAGGATCGAGAACTGATGGCAGGCAACTCGGACCCGCTCTCGCCGCGGGCCAAGCTGGCCGTGACCGCGGGCAAGGCGGTCGCCGCGGCATCGCGCGCCGCGGGACGCGGCAGCGGGTCGGTGATCGGTGGCCGGGTCGCGCTGAAACTCGACCCCGACCTCCTCGGACGGCTGGCCCAGAACCTGGACGTCACCCTGGTGTCCGCCACCAACGGCAAGACCACGACCACCCGGCTGATCGCCGAGGCGCTGCGCGCCGCGGGTCCCGTGGTGTCGAACGCGCTCGGCGCCAACATGCCCGCGGGCATCACCTCGGCGCTGGCCGGCGGCTCGGACGCGAAGTTCGGCGTCATCGAGGTCGACGAGAAGTACCTGGCCGGGGTGGCCCGGGACACCGGCCCGAAGTGCATCGCCCTGCTGAACCTCTCGCGGGACCAGCTCGACCGCGCCGCCGAGACCCGGATGCTCGCCGAGAACTGGCGCGAGGGTCTGGCCGGCTCCAAGGCCGTCATCGTCGCCAACTGCGACGACCCGCTGGTGGTGTGGGCCGCGTCGTCCTCCCCCAATGTGATCTGGGTCGCGGCCGGCCAGATGTGGAAGGACGACGCCTGGTCCTGCCCGTCCTGCGGTGGCGTGATGCAGCGTCCGGGCGACGACTGGTTCTGCGGCGAGTGCGGCTTCCGGCGGCCCACGCCGAGCTGGGCGCTGTCCGGGGACCACGTCCTCGACCCGCACGGCTCCGCCTGGCCGATCCACCTGCAGCTGCCGGGCCGGGCCAACAAGGCGAACGCGGCCAGCTCCGCGGCGGTCGCCGCCGTCTTCGGAGTGCCCCCGCAGGTCGCCCTGGAGCGGATGTACCAGGTGCAGGCCGTGGCCGGCCGGTACGACGTCGTCCAGTTCATGAACCGTGACCTCCGGCTGCTGCTGGCCAAGAACCCGGCCGGCTGGCTGGAGACGTTCTCCCTGATCGACCCGCCGCCCACCCCGGTGATCCTCTCCGTGAACGCGCGCGGAGCCGACGGCACCGACACCTCCTGGCTGTGGGACGTCGACTACACGCGGCTGACCGGCCACCCGATCTTCGTGATCGGTGACCGCAAGCTGGACCTCGCCGTCCGCCTCGAAGTCGCGAACCAGCAGTTCCAGGTGTGCGACAACCTCGACCAGGCCGTCCAGGCGGCCCCGCCGGGACGCATCGAGGTCATCGCGAACTACACCGCGTTCCAGGACCTGCGCCGCCGCGTCGGCAACTGATCTTCGAAGGGCGATCACCTCATGAGCGACAACCAACTGCGGCTGGTGTGGATCTACCCCGACCTGCTGAGCACCTACGGCGACCAGGGCAACGCGCTCGTCGTGGAACGCCGGGCGCGCCAGCGCGGCCTGGACGTGGCCCGGCTGGACGTGCGCAGCGACCAGCCGATCCCGACGTCCGGTGACATCTACCTGATCGGCGGCGGCGAGGACCGGCCGCAGCGGCTCGCGGCCGAGCGCCTGCGTCGCGACGGCCATCTGCACCGGGCGGTGGAGAACGGCGCGATCGTGTTCTCGGTCTGCGCCGGCTACCAGATCCTCGGCCACGAGTTCATCAACGACCTCGGCCAGCGCGAGCCGGGCCTCGGCCTGCTCGATGTGACGTCGGTGCGCGGCGAGGGCGAGCGGTGCGTCGGCGACGTCCTCGCGGACATCGACCCGCAGCTCGGCCTGCCCCCGCTGACGGGCTTCGAGAACCACCAGGGCGTCACCCACATCGGCCCCGGCGCCCGCCCGTTCGCCCGCACCCGGATCGGCAAGGGCAACGGCACCGGGACGGCACCGAGGGCGCGTTCAACGGGACCGTCTTCGGCACGTACATGCACGGCCCGGTCCTCGCGCGAAACCCGCAGATCGCCGACCTGCTGCTGAAGCTGGCGCTCGACGTCAACGCGCTGCCGCCGGTCGACGACCGCTGGTACGAGGCGCTGCGCAACGAGCGCATCGCGTCCGCGCAGCAGCCCGCGTGAGACGCGCGTAAGGCTCGCGTCAGGGTCCTCTCAGCGCTCTCCGGCAGGCTCGTGACGGGCCCGCCTGACGGCTCGTCCGCTCACATGTGCGGGCGCGTCCATCAGGCGGACGCCCGCTACGGAGCCACCCCCTCACGCCGGTAGGGTGACCGGGAATCCGCCGGACGACGTGGTCCGGTTTCCCGGCCCACGTTGAGAAGGTATTTCGGGCTATGCGCATTGGTGTCCTCACGTCCGGCGGCGACTGCCCCGGCCTGAACGCCGTCATCCGGTCCGTCGTGCACCGTGCCGTGGCCGACCACGGTGACGAGGTCATCGGTTTCCGGGACGGCTGGAAGGGCCTCCTGGAATGCGACTACACGAAGCTCGACCTCGATGCCGTGGGCGGCATCCTGGCGCGCGGCGGCACCATCCTGGGCTCCTCCAGGGTCCGTCCCGAGCACCTGCGTGACGGCGTGGAGCGGGCCCGGGGCCATGTCGCGGAGCTCGGCCTGGACGCGATCATCCCGATCGGCGGCGAGGGCACGCTGAAGGCGGCCCGGCTGCTGTCGGACCACGGGCTGCCCATCGTGGGCGTGCCGAAGACCATCGACAACGACATCGCGGTCACGGACGTCACCTTCGGCTTCGACACGGCGGTCGGGGTCGCCACTGAGGCGCTGGACCGGCTGAAGACCACCGCCGAGTCCCACCAGCGGGTGCTGATCGTCGAGGTCATGGGCCGCCACACCGGCTGGATCGCGCTGCACTCGGGCATGGCGGCCGGCGCCCACGCCATCGTCGTCCCGGAACGGCCCTTCGACATCGACGAGCTGACGCGGAAGGTGGGCGCGCGGTTCGAGGCGGGCAAGCGGTTCGCCATCGTGGTCGCCGCGGAGGGCGCCAAGCCGCGGCCCGGCGCCATGGAGTTCGACGAGGGCGGCAAGGACATCTACGGCCACGAACGCTTCGCGGGCATCGCGCGGCAGCTCTCGGTCGAGCTGGAGCAGCGGCTCGGCAAGGAGGCACGGCCGGTGATCCTCGGGCACGTGCAGCGCGGCGGCACGCCGACGGCGTACGACCGGGTGCTGGCCACGCGCTTCGGATGGCACGCGGTGGAGGCCGTGCACCGGGGCGAGTTCGGGCGGATGACGGCGCTGCGCGGCACCGACATCGTGATGGTGTCGCTGGCCGAGGCCGTGGAGACCCTGAAGACGGTGCCCGCCGAGCGGTACGACGAGGCGGAGTGCGTCCTGTAGTCGTCCGCTCCGGACCACCCGCCCCCGGTCACGGCGACGACCGGGGGCGGTTCTACTCTTGTGGGCGGACAGACGCGTACAACCCCCACGAATCAGGAGCCGGCGGATGGATCACAGCGGCCATGGCATGACGATGGACCTGCCGCCGTTCACGCTGGCGCGGGGTCTGCACTGGTCGGCCGACCCGTTCTTCCTCGTCGCCTGCCTGGCCGGGCTGGCCCTGTACGGATGGGGTGTCGTGCGGCTGCGGCGGCGCGGGGACTCCTGGCCGGCCGGCCGGACGGTGTCCTACGTCGTCGGCGTCCTCACCATCGCCCTGATGATGTGCACCCGGCTGAACGACTACGGCATGGTCATGTTCAGCGTGCACATGGTGCAGCACATGGTGATCAGCATGCTGTCGCCGATCCTGGTGCTGCTCGGCGCCCCGGTGACCCTGGCGCTGCGCGCGCTGCCGACCGCCGGCCGGGGCCGCAAGGGCCCGCGTGAGCTGCTGCTGGCGCTGCTGCACAGCCGCTACATGCGCGTGATCACGCACCCGGTGTTCACCATCCCGCTGTTCATCGCGAGCCTGTACGCCCTGTACTTCACCCCGCTGTTCGACTTCCTCATGGGCTCCCGGACCGGGCACGTCGCGATGATGGTGCACTTCCTCGCCGTGGGCGTCGTCTTCTTCTGGCCGATCATCGGCGTGGACCCCGGCCCGCACCGGCCGGGCTACCTCATGCGGATGCTGGAGCTGTTCGCGGGCATGCCGTTCCACGCCTTCTTCGGCATCGCGCTGATGATGGGGTCCACGCCGATGGTGGCCACGTTCCGGGACCCGCCGGCCTCGCTCGGCATCGACGCGCTCGCCGACCAGAACGCGGCCGGCGGCATCGCCTGGGCGTTCAGCGAGATCCCGTCCGTGCTGGTGCTGATCGCGCTGCTGTTCCAGTGGTACGGCTCCGAGCAGCGGCAGGCCAGGCGCAAGGACCGGGCCGCGGACCGGGACGGCGACAAGGAGCTGGAGGCGTACAACGCCTACCTGGCCTCCCTCAACGCGCGCGAGGGCTGAGCACGCGGTATGCCTTCCGGGCGGAAACCGGGGCACCATGGTGGTGGACGGACCATGAGGAGGGTGTCGCGATGCCCGGTTCCACGAACGGTTCCACCAAGGCCATGGGGGCGATGACGGTCGGCGGGCTCGTCGTCGTGACGGCGTACACCGTCGCGCTCGGCAGCAACGGCTGGCTGTGGTTCGGCTGGGTGGTCCTCGGGCTGCTGACACTCGCGATGATCGTCACCCAGTCGTAGGCACGGTCGCGGGCACGGATCCCGGCCGCGGGCACGGCTGATTACAGTGCCCGCATGAACAGCAGGGCCGCGTCGTTCGACGACCTCGACCGGAAGATCATCACCGCGCTGATGGCGAACGCCAGGACCAGCTTCGCCGAGATCGGCGCGGCGGTCGGGCTGTCGTCCACGGCGGTCAAGCGGCGCGTGGACCGGCTGCGGGAGACCGGGGTGATCACCGGCTTCACGGCGACCGTGCAGCCCTCGGCGCTGGGCTGGCGCACCGAGGCGTACGTCGAGGTGTACTGCGAGGGCGCGGCCCCGCCGCGGCGCCTGGCGGAGGTCGTCCGCAACCATCCGGAGATCGCGGCGGCCATGACGGTGACCGGCGGGGCGGACGCGCTGCTGCACGTACGGGCGCGGGACGTGGAGCACTTCGAGGAGGTGCTGGAGCGGATCCGCGCCGAGCCCTTCATCCGGAAGACGATCAGCGTGATGGTGCTCTCCCATCTGCTCCCCGAGAGCCCCGAGGCGGGCGCGACCCAGGCCGCGCCGGAATGAGTGCGTGCCAAACCCATTCTCGCGCAGCGATGATGCGTTTGCGTCGACGCGGACGCAGCGATGCTGCACATGTGCGCAGCCTTTGTTTCTTGTCGTCCGTCTGCGTCGCTTTCTACCGTGGTGTCATCCTTCAGTGACACACAGGAAAGCGGAGGGAACCCTCTGTGCCCGAGAGCCGTGTGCCGCGCCATCGGCGCTTCCTCGTCTGCGAACCCAGACACTTCGCCGTGCAGTACGCGATCAATCCGTGGATGCATCCCGACAAGCCGGTCGACGTGGACCTGGCCCGGGAGCAGTGGCAGGCCCTGATCGGCGCCTACCGCGGCCACGGCCACACCGTGGACGCGGTCGATCCGGTCCCGGGCCTGCCCGACATGGTCTTCTCCGCCAACGCCGCGTTCGTGGTCGGCGGGCGGGTCTTCGGGTCCCTGTTCCACGCCGCGGAGCGGCGCCCCGAGTCGGTCCACTACGACACCTGGTTCAAGGCTGCCGGGTTCGACGTCCACCGCCCCGAGTCGGTCACCGAGGGTGAGGGCGACCTGGTGTGGACGGGCCGCTACGTACTGGCCGGCACCGGCTTCCGCACCACCCGCGAGGCCCACCGCGAGGCCCAGGAGTTCCTCGGCCACCCGGTGATCGGCCTGACGCTGGTGGACCCGTACTTCTACCACCTGGACACGGCGCTGTTCGTCCTGGACGACGACAATATCGTCTACTACCCGGAGGCGTTCTCCCCGGGCAGCCGGGAGGTGCTGCGGCGCCTGTACCCGGACGCCGTGCTCGCCACGCGCGACGACGCGATGGCCTTCGGCCTGAACTCCGTGTCCGACGGCAGGCACGTCTTCATCGCCCCGCAGGCCGAGGCGCTGGCCGAGCGCCTGGACGGCCACGGCTACGTTCCCGTCCCCGTCGACCTGTCCGAGTTCCACAAGGCCGGCGGTGGCATCAAGTGCTGCACCCAGGAGATCCGCTGATGACCGCACCCGCGCGCACCCGTACGTCCGAGGACCTGATCCGGGCGGAGGAACCGGTACTCGCGCACAACTACCACCCGCTGCCCGTGGTCGTCGCCCGGGCCGAGGGCACCTGGGTGGAGGACGTCGAGGGCCGCCGCTACCTCGACATGCTGGCCGGTTACTCGGCCCTCAACTTCGGCCACCGGCACCCGGAGCTGATCGAGGCCGCGCACCGGCAGCTCGACCGGCTGACCCTGACCTCCCGCGCCTTCCACAACGACCGGCTGGCCGAGTTCGCGGAGCGGCTCGCCGCACTGACCGGGCTCGACATGGTGCTGCCCATGAACACGGGCGCCGAGGCCGTGGAGAGCGGCATCAAGGTGGCCCGCAAGTGGGCGTACGACGTCAAGGGCGTCCCCGCCGACCGGGCCACGATCGTGGTGGCGGCCGAGAACTTCCACGGCCGTACGACGACGATCGTCAGCTTCTCCACGGACGAGTCGGCCCGCGCGGGCTTCGGCCCCTTCACGCCCGGCTTCCGGGTCGTGCCGTACAACGACCTGGCCGCGCTGGAGGCGGCGGTCGACGAGACGACGGCCGCGGTACTGATCGAACCGATCCAGGGCGAGGCCGGGGTCGTCATCCCGGACGAGGGCTATCTGACCGGTGTCCGTGAGCTGACCCGCCGCGAGGGCTGCCTGTTCATCGCGGACGAGATCCAGTCGGGCCTCGGCCGCACCGGCCGCACCCTCGCCGTCGAGCACGAGGGCGTCGTCCCCGACGTGCTGCTCCTAGGCAAGGCACTGGGCGGCGGCATCGTGCCGGTGTCGGCGGTGGTGGCCCGGCGCGAGGTGCTGGGCGTGCTGCACCCGGGTGAGCACGGCTCCACGTTCGGCGGCAATCCGCTGGCCGCGGCGGTCGGCACGGCGGTCGTCGGGCTGCTGGAGACGGGCGAGTACCAGAGCCGGGCGGCCGAGCTGGGCCTGGTGCTGCGGGACGGCCTGTCCGAGCTGGTCGGCAAGGGCGTGACCGGCTTCCGGGCGCGCGGCCTGTGGGCGGGCGTCGACGTCGACCCGGCGATCGGCACCGGCCGTGAGATCAGCGAGCGGCTCATGCGGGAGGGCGTCCTGGTCAAGGACACCCACGGCTCCACGATCCGGCTGGCGCCCCCGCTGACCATCACCGCCGAGGAGCTGCGCTCGGCGCTGGGCTCCCTGGAGAAGGTACTGGGCTGAGGGCAGCGGGGGGCCGGACCGGTGCCGGCCCCCCGCTCCGCGTCAGCTCCCGCCGAGGATCCGCTTCATCTCCAGGATCTCGGCGTTCTGCGCCCGGACGATGTCGCCGGCCATGGTCCGGGCGGGGCCGTAGGCTCCCCCGGACTTCTCGGTGCCGGCCATCTCGACGGCGCCCCGGTGGTGCTCCACCATCAGGGACAGGAACCTCCTGTCGAAGTCCGCGCCGGTGGCCTTCCTCAGGGCCGCCATGTCGTCGTCGCTCATCATCCCGGCCATGCCGGTCATGCCGGCGTGCCCCGAGTGGTCCATGCCGGCCATGGGCACCTGCTCGCCCCAGGCGGTCAGCCAGCCGGTCATGGTGCGGATCTCCGGGTCCTGTGCCTTCTCGATCCGGGCGGCGAGGTCCTTCACCCGGGCCGAGGAGGCCCGGCCGTCGGCGAGCTTCGCCATCTCCAGGGCCTGCCGGTGGTGCGGGATCATGCCCTGGGCGAAGGTGACGTCCTGGGCGTTGTGGGTGCCGGCCGTGGCGGACGCGGCGGGCGACGCCGAACCGCCGTGTCCCGCGTGGGCCGCGCCGTCGCCGCCACCGCAGGCGGCGAGGGCCAGCGAGGCGGCCGCAGTGGCGGCGAGAAGGGCGGCGCGGCGCGTCAGGGTACGGATGGTCATGCTGGGATCTCCTGCTGTCGGAAGGTCTTTCGGGCACGCGTGGGTGGACGGCCGCCGTTGCCGGCGGTCGTCGGGTGCCTCTAGATCCGCAGGAGTTGCAGTTCGGCCAGGGTGGGCGGTGCGCGGGCGCCGTCCGGTGCGGTGACGGCGCGGGAGCCGCACGCGCCGGCCGGCGCCGGGGAGGTCACCGGGCCGGGGACCGGAGCGGGCGGCTGTGGGCCGTCCTCGACGGCGCCGGACGCGCAGGCCGGGTCGGCGTGGTGCAGGTGGTCGCCGCCGCAGTGGCCGTCCGGACAGGCGTCCTGGGCCATGGCGGCGACCGTACGGGACTCGGCGTGGGCCCGTGCCGGGTGCCCGGCGCCGCCGCCGGGCGCCAGGGCGTGCATGCCCAGCAGGCCGGCCAGTACCGCCAGCACGAGCAGCGCACGACGGGACCGCCGGGGCGGTCGCGGGGCGCGCTGCTGGTTGCGGGGCATCGCGGACATCGTACGGGGGCGGGCGGCGCGAGCGGCGCCGGGACTCGCCCCACGGCCGCGACGGCCGGCGAGGGGGCGCCGTTACGGGCGCGTGGACGCGTAGCCGGCTCCGTCGCCCCGGGGGTACCGCAGAGGGTCGGTCCAGTTCCCGGTGGCCGGGACGAGGGCGTGAACGGCCTCCTGGGCGGCGTGCCGGCGCGGGTTCCGGTGGATCACGGTGCATCGCCGGGTCGCCTCGAAGGCGGCGGAGCCGGTACTGACGTCCCAGTGACCGCGCTGCCAGGTGAGGGACACCGGGGACAGGGGCGGTACGTCGAAGCGCCAGAACGCTCTCGCCGGCGCGGCCAGGGCGTGCACCAGCGCGGCCCGGACGACGGCCGGTTCGGTGACGGCCAGTACGTGGCCCGGCTCGTCGGCGACCGCGTCGAGCCAGTTCGCGGTGCGCCGGCAGAACCGGCGTACCGACTCCCCGCCGTGCGGTGCGGCGTCCGGGTCCGTCAGCCAGGCGGTGAAGGCGTGGGGGTCGGTGGCGACGAGTTCGTCGACCGTCCGGCCGCGCCACGCGCCGAGGCCGAGGTCGCGCAGCGCGGGCTCGCTCGCCGCCGCCAGGCCCAGTGCCTCGGCGGTCCGCCGGCAGCGCAGGGACGGCGCGCGCACGGCCCGGGTGTGGGACGGGAGGTCGGCCCGGGCGGCGCGTGCCTCGTCCAGTTCGCGTTCGGTCGGTGAGAAGTCACCGAAGCGAGTGCCGGGGGTGGGCTCCCCGCCGCTCGCGCTCAGGAACGTGAGGCGGATCGTCATGCGGCTGACCTCCTTGGTGCACCGGCACGGCACTCGGTCGGGGCGGACCGGGCGCGGACCGGCTCCGGGCTCATGCGTACCAGGTTCCGTGGCCGCCACGGCTCCCCACCATCCGGCGAATGTCCACAACCGCCCCGCCGACCGGCTGGGACGGCCCGCCGCCCGGCTGAAACCGGCGCCGGGCGGTCACGGCGCGCCACTCGGCGCGGTACGGATCAGACTGGAAACCGGCAGCGAGTGGAGCGCACGTGATCCGGGTACTGGTGGTCGACGACGAGGCCCTCATCCGTACGGGCTTCCAGCACATCCTCGACGCCGCGGACGACATCGAGGTCGTGGCGGCGGTGCCCGGCGGCCAGGCGCTCGCCGCCCTGCGGGAGACGGGGCCCGACGTCGTCCTGCTGGACATCCGGATGCCGGACGTGGACGGGCTGACGGTGCTGGCGGAGATCCGCCGGCTGCCGCGGCCCCCGGTCGTGGCCATGCTGACCACGTTCGACATGGACGAGTACGTGGAGACGGCCCTGCGCTCGGGCGCGGCGGGCTTCCTGCTCAAGGACACCGACCCCGAGGAGCTGCCCTTCCTGGTGCGGGCCCTGGCCGACGGCGGCACCGTCCTGTCGTCCAAGGTGACCCGGACGGTCGTGGACGGCTTCCTGGGCGCCGGCTCGCAGGAGGCCGCCGCGCGCACCATCGAACGGCTGACCGAGCGTGAGCGCCATGTCCTGCTTCTGGTCGCGGAGGGGCTGTCCAACGGTGACATCGCCTCCCGGATGCACCTGAGCACGGGGACGGTCAAGGACCATGTCAGCGCCATCCTCACCAAACTGGAGGTGGGCGGCCGTGTCCAGGCCGCCCTGCTGGCTCAACGGGCCGGCCTCCTCGAGAAGGGGAGGGATGACAGCCCGCCGTCCGCCCGCGCCGCTGCTGGACGCCGCCGTCGTCGTCTGCTCGCTGTTCGACGTCTGGGTGCACTTCGACAGCGACGAGCCGCTGCGCATGACCTTCGCACTGATCGCCGCCTTCGCGCTGCTGCTGCGCCGCCGCCTGCCGCTGCTGACGTTCCTGCTCACCCTGCCGTCCGTCCTGCTCTCCGACGCCGTCTTCGCCGCGCTGGCCGCGCTGTACACCCTGGCCTCGCTCACCCGCCGCCGTGCACTGCTGGTCCTGTGCGGCCTGGCGTTCACGTTCAGCGACGTCACCCGATGGCCGTCGCCGGCGATAGACCTGCTGGGCACCTCGACCCTGATCACCCTGACCTACACCGCGGCGATGGCCGCCGCTCCCCTGTTCCTCGGCCAGCTCGTCCAGACCCGGCGCGACCTGTCGCTGCGGCTCACGGAGATCTCCGAGGCGCGCGACCACGAGCAGCTGCTGACCGCGCAGGCGGCGCTGTCCAAGGAACGCGCGCAGCTCGCCCGCGAGATGCACGACGTCGTCTCCCACCAGGTGAGCCTGATCGCGGTACGGGCGGGCGCGTTGCAGGTGGGCAGCCGGGACCCGGAGGCCAAGGAGGCGGCCGCCACGATCCGGCGGCTGAGCGTCCAGACCCTGGACGAGCTGCGGCACATGGTCAACGTCCTGCGGGCCTCCGGCGGCCGCCCGACCGAGCTGACTCCGCAGCCGTCCCTGGCCGACCTCCGGCAGCTCGTCGCGGGCAGCGGCATCGAGACCAAACTGCGCATGGATCTCCCGGAGGACCTTCCGCCGACCGTGCAGCGCGCCGTCTACCGCACCATCCAGGAGGCGCTGACCAACATCCGCAAGCACGCACCGGGCGCCGCCGCGACCGTCTGCCTGGGCCACGAGGACGGCACCGTTCACGTCACGGTGACGAACTCCGCGCCGACCCGCCCCGGACTCCCGCTGCCCAGCTCGCACTACGGCCTCGTCAGCCTGGGCCAGCGCGCCTCGCTGCTCGGCGGCACCATCACGTCCGGACCGACGACGGACGGCGGCTACGAGCTGCGTCTGGAGCTGCCCGCGACGGGCGCGCCCTGAACGCCCGGCATGGCCGTCCGGCGCCGCGGCCGGCCGCCCGCACGGGTCATGGCGTCCGGGCCGCGCGGGGCGCCGGGCCGCGCGGGGCGTGGGCCATGAGCGCCGTGCCCTGTCGGCCGGAGACGTGGAGACGGGCCGAGTCCGCCGGGCCGGGCAGGGTCGGCTCGCGGTACCGGCCGGCGCCCGGTCCGGCAGCCGCCGCGGCACCGCCCCGGTCTCCGCGGCCGGGGCCGCCCGGGCCCGCTCGCCGGGCTCGGCGGGCGGCGTGCCGCTGGGGCGGTGGCGCCGGGCTCGCCGGGCGGCGTGCCGGTGGGGCGGCCGTGGCGGGCGCCGGTGTCCCGCCGCTCCACCCGGGACCCGGCCGTCGCCTACGGGAACACCGGACGGGTGCGTGGCGTCGGCGTGGGTGGTGCGTTCGGCCCGCGGCTCGTGCGGCACCCGGCCCGCCGCGGCGGTGAGCGGTGCCGCTCGGCCGAGGCCCGTGCCGGACGGCCCGCCGAGTCGGCCGTCCGGCCGGCCGCAGGCGGCACCGGGGCCCCGCGGCGTTCGGGCGGCACCCGTTCGGGGCAGCCGGTCAGGACCGGACCCGACACGGTCCGGACCGGTGCCGGAGGGCCGCGCCTGCACCTACACTGACATCCCACGACGGGCCGAATGACGTGGAAGAACGCGGTGGTTGAGCCAGTCCGCCAGGAGTGAGGAGCGACCCGTTGTTCTACTACCTGCTCAAGTACGTCCTTCTGGGCCCGCTGCTCAGGCTGGTCTTCCGGCCCCGGATCGAGGGCCTCGAACATGTGCCGGCGTCGGGTCCGGCGATCGTCGCCGGGAATCATCTGTCCTTCTCGGACCACTTCCTGATGCCGGCGATCCTGAAGCGGCGCATCACCTTCCTCGCCAAGGCCGAGTACTTCACCGGTCCGGGCGTGAAGGGCCGGCTCACCGCGTTCTTCTTCCGCAGCGCCGGACAGATCCCGGTGGACCGCTCGGGCAAGGAGGCGGGGCAGGCCGCGATCCGCGAGGGGCTGGGGGTGCTGGGCAAGGGCGAGCTGCTCGGCATCTACCCGGAGGGGACCCGGTCGCACGACGGCCGGCTGTACAAGGGCAAGGTCGGGGTCGCGGTCATGGCGCTGAGGGCCGGGGTGCCGGTCGTGCCCTGCGCGATGATCGGCACCTTCGAGGCGCAGCCGCCGGGCAAGGTCGTCCCCCACGTCCGCCGCGTCACGATCCGCTTCGGCGAGGCTCTCGACTTCTCCCGCTACGCCGGCATGGAGAAGGAGAAGGCCGTGCTGCGGGCCGTGACCGACGAGATCATGTACGCGATCCTCTCCCTGTCCGAGCAGGAGTACGTCGACCAGTACGCGGCCGTCGTCAAGGCGGAGCAGGCGGACGCGAAGAAGGAGCGCAAGTTCCCCCGGACGCCGCGCGGTTGATCTCTGCCCTCGGCAGAACGGCTCGGAACCGGGGGTGCTCCGTACCTAGGCTCGCCGCATGAAGAGGGCACTGGTGATCGGGGCGAGCGGACAGATCGGCCGCCCGGTGGTGGCGGCGCTGGCACGGGACGGCTGGGAGGTGACGGCCGCCTCCCGGGGCGGCGGCCGGGACGAGACGTGGGACGGCGGCGTGCGGGTGGCGCGGCTGGACCGCTCGGACGACGGCGCGCTCGCCGCCGTGGTGGGCGGCGGTTGCGACCTGGTGGTCGACGTGGTGGCGTACGACGCCTCGCACGCACGGCAGTTGACGTCCCTCGCCGACCGGATCGGCTCCGCGGTCGTCGTCTCCAGCGTGTCGGTGTACGAGGACGGCGCGGGGCGGGGCTTCGACACCTCCGGCGAGCCGGGCGGCTTCCCCGAGTATCCGGTGCCGGTCCCCGAGTCCCAGCCGGCGGTGGCGCCGGGCGCGGCGACCTACTCCACCCGCAAGGCGGCCCTGGAACACGAACTCCGCCTCGCCGAGACGGCGTTGCCGACGACGGTGCTGCGGGCGGGCGCGGTGCACGGTCCGCACAGCCCGCTCCCCCGCGAGCTGTACTTCGTGAAGCGCAACCTGGACGGCAGGCGCCGTCGGGTGCTCGCGTACCGCGGGGAGAGCCGCTTCCATCCGGCGGGCGCCCGGAACATCGCCGAACTGGTGCGGCTGGCGGCGGCCCGGCCGGGATCGCGGGTGCTGAACGCCTGTGACGGCGAGGCACCGACGGCGGCGGAGATCGGGGCGGCGATCGACGCGGTCATGGGCGTCCGCACGGAGACGACGCTGCTGGACGGTCCGCCGCCCGGCGGAACCGTGGGCGGGAGCCCGTGGTCGATGCCGCTGCCGGTGGTCTTCGACATGTCCGCCGCCGAACGGGAGTTGGGCTACCGGCCCGTGGTGTCGTACCGGGACAGCCTGCCGGAGACGGTGGAGTGGCTGACGGCCGCGCTGGGCGACGGGGACTGGCGGGAACGCTTCCCGGTCATGGCCCGGGCGTACCCCGGTGCCTTCGACTACGCGGCCGAGGACGCCTGGTCGGCCGGGGCATGACGAAGGGGCGGCCGGGAAGCCCGGCCGCCCCTCGTGGTCCGAACCGTCGCCCGTTACGGCTTGGGCGTCGCGTGCGGCGCGCAGGTCACGTCGGCGGAGTCCAGCTTGCCGCCGAGGAGATAGGCGTCGACCCGGTCGTTGATGCAGGGGTTGACCAGGCCCGTCACACCGTGGGAGCCGGCGTCCCGCTCGGTGATGAGACGGGAGCCCTTGAAGCGCTTGTGCAGTTCGACGGCGCCCTGGTAAGGGGTCGCGGCGTCATGCGTCGACTGGACGATCAGCACCTGCGGAAGACCGCGGTGGGTGCCCACCTCGACGGGCGTGTGCTGCTTGGCCGGCCAGGTGGCGCAGGGCAGGTTCATCCAGGCGTTGGCCCAGGTCATGAACGGGTGGTCCCGGTGGAGCCGGGTGTTGTCCCGGTCCCACTTGCTCCAGCTGGTGGGCCACTTGGCGTCGGCGCACTCGACGGCGGTGTAGACCGCGTTGCTGTTCTCCGACGCGGCGTTTCCGGCCGTGTCCGCCATGTCCGGCGCGGCGGCGTCGACGAGGGCCTGGGTGTCACCGGCGACGTACTTGCTGAACACCGAGGCGACCGGCACCCACGAGGAGTCGTAGTACGGGGCGCTCTGGAAGAACGAGATCAGCTCGGCCGGGCCGACGACCCCGCCGAGGGGGCTCTTCTTGGCGGTGGCGCGCAGCTCCAGCCACTTGGCCTGGACGGCGGCGCGGGTGGTGCCCAGGTGGAAGGCGGCGTCGTTGGCGGCGACCCATTCCTCCCAGTCCTTCCAGCGGCCCTCGAAGGCGACGTCCTGGTCCAGGTTGGCCTGGTACCAGATGCTCCGCTTCGACGGGTTCACCACGCTGTCCACGATCATGCGGCGCAGGTGGCCCGGGAAGAGGGTGCCGTAGACGGCGCCGAGGTAGGTGCCGTAGGAGACGCCGAGGTAGTTGAGCTTGCGCTCACCGAGCGCGGCGCGGATGACGTCCAGGTCGCGGGCGGTGTTCGGCGTGGTCATGTGCGGCAGCATGGTGCCGCTGCGCTCGGCGCAGCCCTGCGCGTACGCGCGGGCGAGCTTGCGCTGGGCGGTCTTGTCGGCCTCGGTGTCCGGCACCGGGTCGGCCTTGGGCGCCTTGGCGAACTCCTGCGGGTCCACGCAGGAGATGGGCGCGGAGTGGCCGACGCCGCGCGGGTCGAAGCCCACGAAGTCGTAGGCCTTCGCCGCGTTCGCCCAGACGGCGCTCTTGGTGGTGACCCGGCGCGGGAAACGCAGGCCGGACCCACCGGGGCCGCCCGGGTTGTAGACGAGCGCGCCCTGGCGCTCCTTCTCGGTCCCCGTGTTCCCGATGCGGTCGACGGCGAGCTCGATCTGCTTGCCGTTGGGCTTGCTGTAGTCGAGCGGCACGGAGACCCAGCCGCACTGGATGGGCTTCTCCAGCCCCCAGTCGGCGGGGCAGTCCCGCCAGTCGATGCCGGCCTTGGCGGCGCGGGCGGCGGCGATCTCGGCGCCGACGGCCTCGCGGTCCCGTCCGTGGCGGCTGTCGGCGCTGGCCGCGGGCGCCGACACCGCGCCGGCTATCAGGGTCGCCGTGACGAGCGCTCCGGCCGAACCGAGCGCCAGCAGGCGGCTCTTCGGTCTGTTGTCCCTCAAGTGGGCTCCCATTGCACATCGCTGCGAGTGGTCAGACGGGGATCCTCGCGGCTGTGAGCCACCTGAGAACAGAGGAGGCAGACCTTCTTTACCAATCCGATAAACGGATCAGTGCGTCTCCTGAGCGGAACACCTAGGTGAGCAGGGCGAGCGCCTCGTCGAGCAGCCGGCGCAGCTTCAGCGCGTCGGGGGCGACGGCACTGACGAGCACCGCCGGTCCGGCGAGCGGCATCAGCGCAGCGCACTCCCCCAGCACCCGCGCGGCGGGCGGCCGTTCCCCGAACTCGGGCTTCACGACCACCAGTTGTCCCACGGCTCGACGGCCGCCGAGCACGGCCGGGCCGTCCCAGCCGCCCGGCGCGCCGGGCCCGCAGCTCAGCTCCTGGTCCAGCAGGACCCGGCCGGCGAGCCGCACGGTGAGCCGGCTGGTCAGCCGCCCGGGTTCCTCCCCGTCCGTCCGAGCACCTGCTCCTCGCGCAGCACGAGCCGTGCCCCGGGGGCGAGTTCGGCCCGCGTGGTGACGTGCAGATCGCTGCCACCGGCCGAAATGAGCTGTTCAGGAAGCCAGTCGAGCCGGGCGCCCCGGCCACGTCGAGCCGTACGTCGTACCGCGCCTCGCCCTTGTGCTGGCCCGGCAGCGCGATGGTGGCGGCGGCCGAGCCGACGTGCAGCCGGGCACCCTCCTCCACCCGCGTCCGCACTCCGAAGCGGTCGCCGCCGAGCGGGCCGCTCATCGCGCCGACGACCATCACCCGTGCCTCGTCGCCGCTCGCGCGGACACGGCGGAGCGCGAGCGGGCCCCCGCCGTCCAGTACGGGCAGGGCGGTGCCGCCCCGGCCGTCGCTCCGGGCGACGATCCGCGCGTCCGCCCGGACGCCGGCCGCCGTCACGCCGTCCACGCGGCCAGCCGCCCCCGCACCCACTCGGCCACGTCCGAGACTCCCGCGTCCTCGCGCAACGACTGCAGGATCACCGGGAGTTCGGCCCGCTGCGCCTTGGCGTCGGCGGCCATCCGGGCCAGGTCGGAGCCGACGTAGGGCGCCAGGTCGGTCTTGTTGACGACGAGCAGGTCGGCGGTGGTGACCCCGGGTCCGCCCTTGCGCGGGATGTCGTCGCCGCCGGCCACGTCGATCACGAAGATCTGCGCGTCGACGAGACCCTTGGAGAAGGTGGCGGTGAGGTTGTCCCCGCCGGACTCCACGAGGATCAGGTCCAGCGGCCCGACGGCGTCCTCCAGGTCCTCCACCGCCTCCAGGTTGGCGGAGATGTCGTCGCGGATCGCGGTGTGCGGGCAGGCGCCGGTCTCCACCGCCGTGATCCGCTCGGGCGGCAGCACGGCCTCCCGGAGCAGGAACTCGGCGTCCTCCCGGGTGTAGATGTCGTTGGTGACGACGGCCAGGGACAACTCCGCGCGCAGGGCCCGGCAGAGCGCGGCGACCGTGGCGGTCTTCCCGGACCCGACGGGACCGCCGAGCCCGATGCGCAGGGCGCGCCGGACCCCGTCGGGCCGGTGGGCGTCGGCGCTCACGGCGGCGGGACCGTGATGGATGTGGTCGAGGTGCATGTACGGCTCCTGTCTGAGACGCTCGCCCGGAGGAGACGGCGTCCCCGTCCAACGGCAGCGGTTGCGGGTGGTGGTTCCTCAGGACGCGAACAGGCGCACGGGCCAGGCCGCGTGCCACTCGGCGCCCGTCTCCAGCAGCGGTCCCGACCCGGCCGGCAGTTCGTCCACGCCCCCGTCGGGAACCCTCCGCGCGGCCGCCACCGCGCGGTCCACGACCTGGTCCAGTTCCGGCGCCAGCCGCGCCAGCACACCGGTCGCGTCGAACGGGTCGAGGCTCAGCAGCCGCACCGTCGCCGTCGCCGGGCCGCTGACGCTCTCGTACGCCGCGCAGTAGGCCGCGTCCGCGGGTTCGAGACCGGCCGCGCGGGCGGCGAGGCCGAGCACGACCGGCTGGTGCGCGCCCTTGGGGAACTCACGTGCCAGCGCGTCGAGTTCCTCGCCGGGCCAGCAGGCACGGACGGCTCGCAGCAACTGCCGCCCGAGCCGCCGCGCGGCCGCTCGCAGCGCGGGTGAGGGGGTACGGGCGTCGGCGGCCGCGTCCAGTTCCCGCGGTTCGACGCCCAGAGCGGCGGCCGCCGCGAGCGCGCCCGCGACCAGCCCGGCGGTGTGCAGCCGTCCTCGGCAGAAGTCCTCCAGGCAGGCGGCGGAGGTGATCCGGCCCGCCTTGACGGCGGCCTCCGCCCCGCCGGAGTGGGCGTGCCCTCCGGCGGGAAGCGGCCGTCGGCCAGGACGAGCAGTGCTCCCCTGGACATCAGAAGAGGAAGTAACGCTGGGCCATGGGCAGTTCGGCGGCCGGAACCGCCTCGACCAGCTCACCGTCGATGTGCACGGCGAAGCTGTCCGGGTCGACGCGCACCCGCGGGCGCGCGTCGTTCTCCCGCATGTCGGCCTTGGTGACCGATCGCGTCGAGTCGATGGCGACGAGCCGCTTGCCGAGCCCGAGCCGCTCCGACAGCCCGTCCTCGAGGGCGAGCGGTGCCACGAAGTTGAACGAGTTCCCGGCCGGTGCCCGTCCGATCGCCCCGTACATCGGGCGGGGCAGGACGGGCTGCGGGGTGGGGATGGAGGCGTTGGCGTCGCCCATCTGCGCGTACGCGATCTGGCCGCCCTTGATGACGAGGAGCGGCTTGACGCCGAAGAACGCCGGCTCCCACAGCACCAGGTCGGCGAGCTTGCCGGTCTCCACCGACCCGATCTCCCGGGCGAGGCCCTGGGCGAGCGCGGGGTTGATCGTGTACTTGGCGACGTAGCGCCGCACCCGGTGGTTGTCCGCCCGGCCGTCGCCGGGCAGCGCGCCGCGCCGCCGCTTCATGACGTGGGCGGTCTGCCAGGTGCGCAGGACGACCTCGCCGACACGGCCCATGGCCTGCGAGTCCGAGGAGATGATCGAGATCGCGCCCAGGTCGTGCAGGACGTCCTCGGCGCCGATGGTGGACGGCCGGATGCGGGACTCGGCGAAGGCCAGGTCCTCCGGGACCGCCGGGTTCAGGTGGTGGCAGACCATCAGCATGTCGAGGTGTTCCTCGGCGGTGTTGACGGTGAAGGGCCGGGTCGGGTTCGTCGAGCTCGGCAGCACGTGCGGCTCGGAGACGACCGTCATGATGTCCGGCGCGTGCCCGCCGCCCGCGCCCTCGGTGTGGTAGGCGTGGATCCCCCGCCCGGCGATCGCGGCGAGCGTGTCGCCGACGAATCCGGCCTCGTTCAGGGTGTCGGTGTGGATGGCGACCTGGATGCCGGTCCGGTCGGCCACGGTCAGCGAGGCGTCGATGACGGCCGGGGTCGAACCCCAGTCCTCGTGCAGCTTGAGCCCGAGGGCGCCGCCGCGGATCTGGGAGAGCATCGCCTCGTGCGAGACCGTGTTGCCCTTGCCCAGCAGGCCGATGTTGAGCGGGTACTGCTCCATCGCCGCGAACATCCGGGCCAGGTGCCAGGGGCCGGGCGTCACGGTGGTCGCCTTGGAGCCCTCGGCGGGGCCGGTGCCGCCGCCGACCAGGGTGGTGATGCCGGCGGCCAGGGCCTCGTCGGCGACCTGCGGGCAGATGAAGTGCACATGGGCGTCGATCGCGCCCGCGGTGAGGATCCGCCCGTTGCCAGCGATGATCTCGGTCTCGGGGCCGATCACCAGGTCGGGGTGGACGCCGTCCATGGTGTCCGGGTTGCCGGCCTTGCCGATACCGGTGATCCGGCCGTCGCGGATGCCGACGTCGGCCTTGACGACGCCCCAGTGGTCGACGACGACCACTCCGGTGACGACGGTGTCGGGGGTGCCCTCGGCGCGGGTGGCCCGGGACTGGCCCATGGACTCGCGGATGACCTTGCCACCGCCGAAGACCGCCTCGTCCCCGGCGAGTCCGGGCCCGCCGGAGCGGTCCTCCTCGATCTCGATCAGCAGATCGGTGTCGGCCAGCCGGATGCGGTCGCCGGTGGTGGGGCCGAACAGGTCGGCGTACGCGGCGCGGGAGATCTCAGGCATCCAGGGCACCTCCGGTCGCGCCGCGCAGTCCGGGCACGATCCGGGCGCCGGCCAGGGGCACGAGTTCCACGTCCACGGGGATGCCGGGTTCGAAGCGCACAGCCGTGCCTGCGGCGACGTTCAGCCGCTTGCCGTGCGCGGCGGCACGGTCGAACTCCAGGCCGGGGTTGGCCTCGGCGAAGTGGTAGTGGGAGCCGACCTGGACCGGCCGGTCGGCGGCGTTGAGGACGGTCAGGCGGGTGACCTCGCGGCCCTCGTTGCAGACGACGGGGCCGTCCGCGAACAGGACTTCTCCGGGAATCATCGCGGGCCCCCTCAGACGATCGGCTCGTGCACGGTGACGAGCTTCGTGCCGTCCGGGAAGGTGGCCTCCACCTGGACGTCGTGGATCATCTCCGGGATACCGTCCATGACGTCGGCCCGGGTGAGCAGCCCCCGGCCGGACGACATCAGCTCGGCGACGGTGCGGCCGTCCCGTGCGCCTTCGAGGATGTGCGAGGTGATGAGGGCGACCGCCTCGGGGTGGTTGAGCCGCAGCCCGCGGGCCCGGCGCTTCTCGGCGACGTCGGCCGCCACATGGATCAGCAGCCGCTCTTGCTCGTGCGGGGTCAGTTGCACGTCCCACCTCACAGTCCTCGCTCCGGACCGTGCGGGATCCGGTTGCCGCAGCCACCGCGACGGGGACAGATGTAACACACAGACAAATTGCCCCGATGGTGATCAACGCGGGCAGAAAAACCCCTGGTGGCGTGGATCGGCAGGCTAGTTCGCCGGAGTTTCAGCGACGTTAACCAGCCTTTGATCGGCCCATGACCACGCAATGGGCCGCCCCATACGCGGGCGCCGAAGGGCCCACGGCACGCCGCGACTAGGAGACGCCGGGCCCCCGGTGCTCGGCGGCGATGCCGAACCGCTGCCGCTCCTGGGCCGCGGGCGCGGCTTCGCGGACCTTGGACACGGAGCTGACGACCTCCTTATCGGCCGGCTGCTCCAGGGCGTCCAGGTGCTCCAGATCGGCGGCCGAGACCAGTGCGACGAGCGGCTTGCCGTGCCGCGTCACGACGACGCGCTCGCCGCCGTACACCACCCGGTTGATCAGGTCGGCGAACTCAGCCCTGGCTTGCGTCACCGGAATCTCGTAGGCCATGCCCCATCATAACGTCACGTACTTCCTGTACATTTTGTACAGAAGCGGGGCCGCCGGAGGCCTCGTCGCGAGGAGGGGTACGCCCATGGCACGACCGTCCGCCCGTCACGTCCTGCCCGAGTTCACCGAACGCACCGGCACCGGCGGGCACCGCACGCTCGATCCCTACTCGAAGCTGTTCGAGAGCCGGGTGGTCTTCCTCGGGACACCGCTCGACGACACCGCGGCGACCGATGTGATCACTCAGTTCATGCACCTCGAACACGCGGCGCCGGGCCGGGACATCACGCTGTACCTCAACTGCCCGGGCGGCTCGTTCGGCGCCATGACGGCCGTCTACGACACGATGCGCTACGTCCACTGCGACGTGGAGACCTACTGCCTGGGCCAGGCCGCCTCCGGCGCCGCGGTCCTGCTCGCGGCCGGCACGCCGGGCAAGCGGTTCATCCTGCCGGGGGCGCGCGTGGTGCTCGAGCAGCCCGCGCTGGCCGAACCGGCCCAGGGACGGCCGAGCGACCTCCTTGTTCAGGCCGGGGAGCTGACCCGGATGCGGGCGCTGATGGAGGAGATGCTGGTCCGGCACACCGGGCGCGCGCCGCGACAGGTCGCCCAGGACCTGGAGCGGGACCTGGTGCTGGACGCGCCGGGCGCGCTGGCGTACGGCCTGGTGGACGGCGTCGTACCGAGCCGCAAGGCCGGTCCCGGCGCCGAGCGGGCGGAGTGAGCCGCCGATGCCGCCACCGGAGCTTCCGCCGCTGCCGGCGCTGACCAGGGCCGAGGGCGAGCTGATCGACCGCTACCTGGAGGCGGCCGACCTGCTCGGCCGGATCAACCCGGCGCGGCCGGGCGACACCTACAGCGGGCTGCGCGCGGCGCAGGCCCTGGTACGCAAGGCGGCCGAGCTGCGCGACGCGCTCGCCCTGATGCACCGGCGAGGCGAGACGGAGCTGCACGGGGACACGCTGGCACGGGCGCTGCGGGTGCTCGACGGCGAGCGCCGTACCGCGCGCGTCGTGCTCCCGCCCGACGGTGTGGGCTGACCAGGACACCGGCTCCGGCGGGGCGGACCTCTTCGTCGACGGTCCGCCCCGCGCCGAGTCGAAACGGCCCGAACGACGTACCCCCGGCCGGCGTATCTCCGGGCTTTTTTTCTGACGTCCCGACTTGCGCGATCGGCGGACCGGAGAGGTGCGCCGAGGTGCTCCGCCCCAGGTCCGGGGCTACGCGCGGAAGTTGACGACGACTCGAACAGAGCATTGTCCACCCGAACGGGTGAGTGGTGAGTAACGCCACAAATCCCCGGTTCCGTTGGGATTTTCGGACACCTGTGAGTGAAGATCCCTGTCTGACGACAAGACCCCGCCACCGCGGCGGGGCGATCCGTGCGGACGCCGAGTCCTGCCGCCGCCCGGATGACCGGTCGACAGGAGTGGATCGGCAGGAGTGGAGGACCCAATCAAGACGGGTCGCCGGGACGGACGTTCGTCGCAGACGGACGGTCGTGCCGAGCAGCCCTTGGGGTGAAGCCGCGGCAACGCGGCCGGGCCACTTCGCCAGCCCGAATCCGACAGGTCATCCTTCACAGGCGGCTGACGAAGGGTTGCGCATGACTGCGCTGAATCGTGTCCCGTCGATGATGGCCCGAGCCGGTACGGCCTCGGCTCTCACGCTCGCCGCGGTGGGCGGCTCCATCGCCGTGCCCGGCCTGGCCGGCGAGGCCTCGGCCGCCACCATGGCGACCAAGGCCCTGCACATCGCCGCGTCCAAGAAGGGCGCTCCTTACCAGTACGGGGCAACCGGTCCGCGCCGGTTCGACTGCTCGGGGCTGACGCTCTACTCGTTCAAGAAGGCGGGCAAGAAGCTGCCGCGCACGGCGGCCCAGCAGTACAACAAGACCCGTCATATCTCCGCCGGTCACCGCAGGGCCGGTGACCTGGTCTTCTTCCACTCTGGATCCAGCGTCTACCACGTCGGCATCTACGCCGGGAAGGGCAAGATCTGGCACGCCCCGAAGACCGGGTCCGTGGTGCGGCTCGAGAAGATCTGGACCCGAAGCGTCTGGTACGGCCGGGTGAGCTGACCCCGCCCGACGCCAAAGCGGCTCCAGCAGCAGGGCCGCCCCCTGACCGTCGGCGCCGTCCCGGCGCCCGCCTGAAGCACGCGGGCGGCCCGGGGCGGCGCAGCCGCGTCCGGCTCCGTGACGGGCCGTGAGGGCCGCCCGCGAAGCCGCGCGCGGGGCCCGGCCACCCGGCCTCCGGAGTACCTCGTCTAGGGCTCCTGCTGCCCGGCCGCGGTGAGCGGCTCCGCCCGGAGGGTCCACGGCAGTTCGATCGACACCGTCTTGCCGCCCTCGCGGGTGGGGCGGACGCGGAGTCTGCCGCCGCACTCGGCGGTGAGCCAGCGGATGATGACCATGCCGCGCCCGTTGTCCTGCTGGACGGCGGCGGGCAGTCTCTTCGGAAAGCGCGGATGACTGTCCGTGACGCCGATGCGCAGCTGTTCGTCACGGTCCAGCGCGATGTCGACCGTGAAGGTGGGTGACTGACCGAAGGTGTGCTGCACGGCGTTGGTGGCGAGTTCCGAGACGATGAGCCGCACGGTGTCGGCCATGTCGGTGTCCGACGGCAGGCCCCACTCCGCGAGGGTGCCCGCGACGTAGGAGCGGGCCGCGGAGACCGAGGCGGGATCGCTCGGCAGAGTGACGGATGCTTCCAGGTGGTCTGCCATGGCGACGTCGTCCCTTTCCCACGGGACCGCAGTCCGACGAGGAGCGGATGGTTCGAGTACGGTCCCGGACTGGTGCTTCTTCGTCAGACTGCCACCACCGGGCCGGTCGGGGGAGCGATCCACCAAGATATGCATATATCTGTCGCCCGAAGCGGTGAACTCTGCGACGCGAGACCGTATCCGGGCGGCCCGGAAGGAGTAAGGAGTTCCCATGCAGAACGGTCCCGCGGTGCGGCGCCGCAAGCTGGGCGCCGAACTGCGCGCGCTGCGCACCGGGGCCGGGCTCACCAGTGGCGAGGCGGCCCTCCTGGTGGGCTGGCACCAGTCGAAGGTGAGCCGCATCGAGACCGGCGCCAGCGGGGTGCGGCCGGCCGACGTGCGGTTGCTCCTGGACGCCTACGAGGTCCACGACCGGCAGCTGCGCGAGATGCTGCTGATGCTGACCGGCTCGGAGGACGCGGGCGGCCGCAATCGCTGGTGGCACGCCTACCGGGGCGTACTGCCGCCCACCTACCGCGACTTCATCAGTCTGGAGTCGCAGGCGAGCGGGATGCGCACCCTGGAGACCACGGTGGTTCCCGGCCTTCTGCAGACGCCCGAATACGCGCGCGCGGTCACCCGGGCGGCGGTGGAGGGCGTCGACGAGGAACGGCTGGACGCGCTGGTGGAGGTGCGGCTGGCGAGGCAGGACGTGCTCCGGTCCGAGCCGCCGCTGGAGCTGACCGCGGTGCTGGACGAGGCGGTGCTCAGGCGCGAGGTCGGCGGTCCGGAGGTGATGGCGCGGCAACGGGAACGCCTGGTGGAGGCCGCGCGACTGCCCCAAGTACGGCTCCAGGTGCTGCCGTTCACTGCGGGGGCGCATGTCGGCCTCACTGGGCCTTTCGTTATTTTCTCATTTCCGAGCACTTCTGATCTGGACGTTGTTGTTCTCGACCAGTTGACGAGTAGCCTCTATCTGGAACGGAAAGAAGACCTCATGGCCTACGCCGAGGCCTTCGACACCCTTCAGTTCCACGCCCTTTCGCCCGAGGAATCGTCGGACTACATCGCCGGGATAGGTGACGGCGCGTAAGGAGGCACCATGACAGCTCTGCCTCGGAACGTCCCAGCCAGTACCGATCTGCACGACGTGCGGTGGCTGCGCAGCAGCTACAGCACGGGAGCGAACAACTGCGTGGAGACGGCCCGGCCGCGCTCCGGCCCGTGGGCCGGACTGCTCGCCGTGCGCGACTCCAAGGCCACCGCCGGACCCGCGCTGCTCTTCTCCCCCGAGAGCTGGGCGGGCTTCGTGGCCACCCTGCGGTGACCGGGTCGAACCCGACCTGACCACCGATCAGCGGACCGACCCCGCCTGATCACATCCGATTACTTTCGCCAGATACGCGGCCGTGTCACGCCGACTCATGGTCGCGCCTCGCGAATCACACGTACAGCGCGTTCGATCTCGGCCCCGGAGAGGTCTGCGCGGGCGGTCAGCCGCAGCCGCGAGATGCCGTCGGGCACGGAAGGAGGACGGAAACAGCCCACGGCCAGACCTGCCGTACGGCAGTCGGCCGCCCAGCGCACGGCCTGCTCCGGGGACGGAGCCCGCACGGAGACCACCGCGGCGTCCGGTCGCACCGCCTCCAGGCCCGCGGCGGTCAGCCGTGCGTGCAGGTCGGCGGCGACCGCGCGGGCGCGCTCCGCCCGCGCCGGCTCGCGCCGCAGCAGCCGCAGCGCCGCGAGCGCGGCGCCCACGGCCGCGGGGGCGAGACCGGTGTCGAAGATGAACGTGCGGGCCGCGTTGACCAGATGGGCGACGACCCGGGCGGGCCCGAGCACCACCCCGCCCTGGCTGCCCAGCGACTTCGACAGCGTGGCCGTGACGACCACGTCCCCGGCGCCCGCGAGCCCGGCGGCGTGCGCGGCGCCCCGGCCGCCGTCGCCCAGCACCCCGAGCCCGTGCGCGTCGTCCACGACCAGACCCGCGCCGTGCTCTCGGCACGCCTGGGCCAGGGCGGCCAGCGGCGCCGCGTCGCCGTCGACGGAGAACACCGTGTCGGAGACGACGATCGCCGGTCCCCGGTGCGTGCCGAGCGCCTTGTCCGCGGCCTCCGGGTCGGCGTGCCCGACCACCTGGGTGGTTCCCCGGGCGAGCCGGCAGCCGTCGATGAGCGAGGCGTGGTTGCCCGCGTCGGACACGATCAGCGAGCCGTGCGGGCCGAGCGCGGTGACGGCGGCCAGGTTGGCGGCGTAGCCGGAGGAGAAGACCAGGGCCGCCTCGAAACCGCAGAAGTCCGCCAGTTCCCGCTCCAGCTCCGTGTGCAGCTCCGTGGTGCCGGTGACCAGCCGGGACCCGGTGGACCCGCCGCCCCAGGTCCGGGCGGCCCCGGCGGCGCCCTCGGCGACCTCGGGATGGTGGGCGAGACCGAGGTAGTCGTTGCTCGCCAGGTCCAGCAGCGGCGAGTCGGCCGGGCGCGGGCGCAGGGTCCGGACGAGTCCGGCGCGACGGCGCGCCTCGGCCTGCTCGTCGATCCAGCCGAACGCCATGGGTCCTCCGGGGCTTTTGTAGGTAGCGGACAGACACTAGCCGCACGGCCGCCCACCCAGGGTGTGGCAATACCCACACGGTGAACCGTGTCCGTTGTGCAAACTCTCCTTGGCCCGAGGCGGTCCCGTAGGACAGGATCGTGCCTCATGGATCTGCTGAACACGCTGGTGGACAAGGGGCTTCGGCGCGAGTCGCCGACCCGCGACGAGGCTCTCGCCGTGCTCGCCACCTCCGACGACGACCTGCTCGATGTGGTGGCCGCGGCCGGCAAGGTGCGCCGGCACTGGTTCGGCCGGCGCGTGAAACTCAACTACCTGGTCAACCTCAAGTCCGGCCTGTGCCCGGAGGACTGCTCGTACTGCTCCCAGCGGCTCGGCTCGACCGCCGGCATCCTCAAGTACACCTGGCTCAAGCCCGGCGAGGCCTCGGAGGCCGCCGCCGCGGGCCTGGCGGGCGGCGCCAAGCGGGTGTGCCTGGTGGCGTCGGGGCGCGGCCCGACGGACCGGGACGTGGACCGGGTCTCCGAGACCATCCGGACCATCAAGGACCAGCACGAGAACGTGGAGGTGTGCGCCTGTCTCGGCCTGCTCTCCGACGGCCAGGCCGAGCGGCTGCGCGAGGCCGGCGCGGACGCCTACAACCACAACCTGAACACCTCCGAGGCCACGTACGGGGACATCACCACCACCCACACGTACGCCGACCGGGTGGACACGGTGAACAAGGCGCACGCGGCCGGACTGTCCGCCTGCTCCGGGCTGATCGCCGGTATGGGTGAGAGCGACGAGGACCTGGTGGACGTCGTCTTCTCGCTGCGCGAGCTCGACCCGGACTCCGTTCCGGTGAACTTCCTGATCCCGTTCGAGGGAACCCCGCTGGCCAAGGAGTGGAACCTCACTCCGCAGCGCTGCCTGCGCATCCTCGCGATGGTCCGGTTCGTCTGCCCGGACGCCGAGGTGCGCATCGCGGGCGGCCGCGAGGTCCACCTGCGCTCCCTGCAGCCCCTGGCCCTGAACCTGGCCAACTCCATCTTCCTGGGCGACTACCTGACCAGTGAGGGCCAGGCGGGCAAGGCCGACCTGGAGATGATCGCGGACGCCGGGTTCGAGGTGGAGGGCGCCGAGCAGGTGACCCTGCCGGAGCACCGGGCGGCGGCCGCGGGCGGCTGCGGCTCCCACGAGAGCGCCGGGTGCGGCTCGCAGGCCGAGGCTGGCTGCGGTTCGCACGCGGAGGCCGGATGCGGATCGCACGAGGGCGGCGGTGTCTGCGGTACGGCGCCCGCGCCGGAGCCCGCGGCGGCCGAGGCCCGCACCGACCTGGTCGCCGTGCGCCGCCGGGGCGCCGGAACGGACCTCGCGCCCAATGCCTGACCTGCCCGGCCTGAGCGTGCCCGAGCTGCTGGAACTGGACCGGCGCCATGTGTGGCATCCCTACGGTCCGATGCCCGGGCGCGGCGAACCGCTCGTCGTGGAGTCGGCGAGCGGGGTCAGGCTGCGCCCGGCCGACGGTTCCGCCGAGCTGGTCGACGGCATGTCCTCGTGGTGGTCCGCGATCCACGGCTACAACCACCCCGTCCTGAACGAGGCGGCGCGTGAGCAGCTCGGGCGGATGAGCCACGTCATGTTCGGCGGGCTCACCCACGAGCCCGCCGTACGGCTGGCGAAGCTCCTTGTCGACATGTCGCCGGAGGGACTCGAGCACGTGTTCCTCGCCGACTCCGGTTCGGTGTCGGTCGAGGTCGCGGTGAAGATGTGCCTGCAGTACTGGCGCTCGCTCGGCCGCCCGGCCAAGCGGCGGCTGCTGACCTGGCGCGGCGGCTATCACGGGGACACCTGGAACCCGATGTCGGTGTGCGACCCGGACGGCGGGATGCACGACCTGTGGACCGGTGTGCTGCCGCGTCAGGTGTTCGCGGACGCGCCGCCCGCCGAGTACGAGGAGGCGTACGCGCTCGGGCTGCGCGAGCTGATCGGGCGGCACGCCGACGAGCTGGCCGCGGTGATCGTGGAACCGGTGGTGCAGGGGCCGGCGGGATGCGGTTCCACTCCCCGCGTATCTGCGGGTGCTGCGCGAGGCGTGCGACGACCACGGCGTACTGCTGGTGTTCGACGAGATCGCCACCGGATTCGGGCGCACCGGCGAGCTGTTCGCGGCGGACCACGCGGGCGTCACCCCGGACGTGATGTGCGTGGGCAAGGCGCTGACCGGCGGCTACCTCACCATGGCGGCCACGCTGTGCACCGCACGGGTGGCGGACGGCATCTCGCGTGGCGAGGTGCCGGTGCTGGCCCACGGCCCGACGTTCATGGGCAACCCGCTGGCGGCCGCCGTGGCCTGTGCCTCGATCGGCCTGCTGCTCGGGCAGGACTGGCGGTCGGAGGTCCGGCGGATCGAGGCGGGCCTGCGCGCCGGCCTGGCGCCCGCCGCCGCCCTGCCGGGGTGAAGGACGTCCGCGTCCTGGGCGCCATCGGCGTGGTGCAGCTCGACCACGAGGTCGACATGACCGCGGCCACCCGGGCCGCCGTGCGGGAGGGCGTGTGGCTGCGCCCGTTCCGCGACCTGGTCTACACGATGCCGCCGTACGTCACCTCGGACGAGGACGTGGCGCGGATCGCGCGCGCGGTGTGCGCCGCGGCACGGGAGGGATGAGATGCCGGTACTGGTGATCACGGGCACGGGCACGGAGGTCGGCAAGACCGTCACCACCGCGGCCGTCGCCGCCACGGCGCTCGCGGCCGGGCGTTCGGTGGCGGTGCTGAAGGCCGCGCAGACGGGCGTACGGCCGGACGAGCGCGGCGACGCGGACGAGGTCGCCCGGCTGGCCGGACCGGTCACGGCCGGCGAACTCGCCCGCTTCCCGGAGCCGTTGGCACCGGGGACGGCGGCCCGGCGGGCCGGGATGGCACCGGTGCATCCGCACGAGGTGGCCGAGGCCGCGGCCAAGCTGGCCACCGAGCACGATCTGGTGCTGGTCGAGGGGGCGGGCGGGCTGCTCGTCCGGTTCGACGCGGCGGGCGGAACGCTCGCCGACACGGCCCGGCTGCTGAACGCGCCGGTGCTGGTCGTCGCCTCGGCCGGCCTCGGCACGCTCAACACCACCGAGCTGACGGCGCGTGAACTGCGGGCCCGCGAGCTGGACTTCGCCGGGGTCGTGATCGGGAGCTGGCCCGACGAGCCGGACCTGGCCTGCCGTTGCAACGTCGCGGACCTGCCGGAGGTCGCGGACGCCCCGCTGCTCGGCGCGCTGCCCGCCGGGGCGGGTGCGCTGCCGCCCGCCGCCTTCCGGGCCGCCGCGCCGGGCTGGCTGGGCGCGCGGCTGGACGGGACGTGGGACGCGGAGGCGTTCCGCGTCCGCCAGGCACCCTGAGGGACCGCCCCGCACACCTCGTCCCGCCGCTCATGACCATGGACGCGGCGGGGTGTGCCGGGGCTCCCCGGGGGACAATCACCGTAGGCCCTGTCCGGGAGGTTGCCATGCGGTTGTCGTCGGCCGGTTCCGGCACGGTGGCGCGGAGTCCCGTCCACCACCCGCTCTTCGCCCGTTACTACGCCCGGCTCAGCGTGGGCGCCGAGACCCGGCTCGGGATGGCCGGGATACGCGAGCGACTGCTCGCCGGGCTGTCCGGGCGGGTGATCGAGATCGGTGCCGGGAACGGGCTGAACTTCGGGCACTACCCGGCGGCGGTCGCGGAGGTCGTCGCGATCGAACCCGAGCCGCTGCTGCGGAAACTGGCCCTGGAGTCCGCCCTGCGGGTCCCGGTGCCGGTCGACGTGGTGCCGGGGGTCGCGGAGGCGCTGCCGGTGAAGAGCGAGGCCTTCGACGCGGCCGTGCTGTCGCTGGTGCTGTGCAGCGTGCGGGACGTGGCACGGGCACTGGGCGAGGTGCGGCGGGTGCTCAGACCGGGTGGCGAGGTGCGGTTCTTCGAGCACGGCCGGGGCGGCGGCCGGATGATGGTGCTGACCCAGCGCACCCTGGACCGCACGCTGTGGCCCGCGATGAGCGGCGGCTGCCACCTGGCCCGTGACCCGGTGGCCGGGCTGCGTGACGCCGGGTTCGAACTCGGCCCGCAGCGGCGGGTGCTGCTGCCGGAGCGGGGACCGAGGCTGCCCACCTCGTACTGCGCGCTGGGCACGGCCTGGCGGCCCGGGGAACCGGCCGGGCGCCGACCGTGACGCACGCCCCGCTCCCGTGCCTCCGCCCGGCGCGCGGGAGCGGGCCGGGCGGAGGCACGGCCACGGCCGCCGGGCGCGCGCCGGCCGGCACCCGTGGAGGCGGCCCGCTGGACCGGCCAGGGGACGGTGTCCCTTACACGGTGTGCGTGTCGTCGGCCCCAGGAGGGATACCGGCTGTGGGGCCGGTCACACTAGGCTCGGTCGGGACGAGGGAGTCGACGACCGGGAGGCGGTCTTGTCCACACCTGCTGCGGAGCACGCGCCGGGCCTGACGCCGGACGGCGGGATCGCTGCCCGCGCGCGAGGGCTGACCAAGGCGTACGGCTCGGGCGAGACCGCGGTGCTCGCCCTCGACTCGGTGGACGTGGACATCGCCCGCGGCCGCTTCACCGCCGTGATGGGCCCCTCGGGCTCGGGCAAGTCCACGCTGATGCACTGTCTGGCGGGCCTGGACAACGTGTCCGCCGGTCAGGTCCGGCTCGGCGACACCGAGATCACCGGCCTGAAGGACCGGGAGCTGACCCGGCTCCGGCGGGACCGGATCGGCTTCATGTTCCAGTCGTTCAACCTGATCCCGACGCTGACCGCGGCCGAGAACATCACGCTGCCCATGGACATCGCGGGCCGCAGGCCCGACCCGGCCTGGCTGGACCAGGTCATCGACACCCTCGGGCTGCGCGACCGCCTCTCCCACCGGCCCGCTCAGCTCTCCGGCGGTCAGCAGCAGCGGGTGGCGTGCGCGCGGGCGCTGGCCTCCCGGCCCGAGCTGATCTTCGCCGACGAGCCGACGGGCAACCTGGACTCGCGGGCCGGGCTCGAGGTGCTGGGCTTTCTGCGCAGCGCCGTGGACGATCTCGGACAGACGGTCGTCATGGTCACCCACGACCCGGGCGCGGCCGCCCACTCCGACCTGGTGCTCTTCCTCGCCGACGGACGGATCGTGGACGAGATGGCGCGTCCGACGGCGGACGCCGTGCTGGAGCGCATGAAGGCGTTCGACGTGGTGCGCGGCCGGCTCGGCGACGACGTCACCGCCCCCGAGGGCTGACCCGATGCTCAGGGCGACCCTGCGCGGTTTCCTCGCCCACAAGGGCCGGCTCGCGCTGTCCGCGCTGGCCGTCGTGCTGTCCGTGGCGTTCGTCGCGGGCAGCCTGATCTTCTCCGACACCGTCGGCCGCACCTTCGACCGGCTCTTCGCCTCCACCGCGGCGGACGTGACCGTGGAACCGAGGGAGGACCTGAAGTCCGCCGTGCCCGGGGGCGTGGTCCAGACCCTCCCGGCGAGCCTGAGGGACCGGATCGCGAAGGTGGACGGCGTGGCCGCCGCGTACGCGGACGTCTCGGTACGGAACGTGGTGGTCGTCGACAGCCGCAACCGGTCCGTGGGGCCGACCACCGGCGCCCCGACGCTGGCCGGCTCCTGGTACGTCACCCGGCACAGCCCGGTGAAGCTGACCTCCGGTCACGCCCCGCACGGCGCGGGCGAGGCGCTGCTCGACGCGGACACCGCGGGCAAGAGGCACGTGCGCATCGGTGACCCGCTGACGGTGCAGGCGCAGCCGGGTTCGTTCCGGGTCCGGGTCGTGGGCATCGCCACCTTCACCACGACCAACCCGGGTGCCGCCCGGGTGTTCCTGGACCCCGCGGTCGCCGGACGCGCGCTGCTCGGCTCCGCGGACCGGGCCACCGGCATCTCGGTGGACGCGGCGAAGGGCGTGACCGACAGGGAGCTCAAGCGCCGGGTCGGCGCCGCGATCGGCACCGGCACGTACGACCTGCGGACGGCGGACGAGCAGGCCAGGTCCGCGGCGGCCGACCTCGGCGGCTTCCTCGACGTGATCAAGTACGTGATGCTGGGCTTCGCGGGCGTCGCCGTGCTCGTCGGTGTCTTCCTGATCGTCAACACCTTCTCCATGCTGATCGCCCAGCGCACCCGGGAACTGGGGCTGCTGCGGGCGCTGGGCGCGGACCGGCGGCAGGTGCGGCGGTCGGTGCTCACGGAGGCGGTGCTGCTCGGAGTGGCCGGCTCCACGCTCGGTCTCGCCGCCGGGATCGGCCTGGCATTCGGTCTCATCCGGCTGATGGCCGCGTTCGGGACGAACCTGAAGGCGGCCGAGATGGTCATCGGCTGGGGCACCCCGGTCGCCGCGTACGTGGTCGGCGTCGGCGTCACCTTCGTCGCCGCGTATCTGCCCGCGCGCCGGGCGGCGGCCGTCTCCCCGATGGCGGCGCTGGCGGACGCCGAGGTCGCCGGTGTGGGCAAGCCGCTGCGGACCCGGGCCGTCGTCGGCTGCGCGGTCGGGGCGGCCGGCGCGGCCGCGCTGGCCGGCTGCGCGGCCGCCGGACGGACCGCCCCGGCGGCCTCGTTGCTGGGCCTCGGGTGGTGCTGACGCTGATCGCCACCGTGATCGCGGGCCCGCTGCTGGTGAGGCCGGTGATCCGGGTCCTCGGCGGGGCCTTCCCCGCGCTGTTCGGGCCGGTCGGCCGGATGAGCCAGCGCAACGCGCTGCGCAATCCACGCCGCACGGGCGCCACCGCCGCCGCGCTGATGGTGGGTCTGGCCCTGGTCGGCGGCCTGTCCGTGGCGAGCGCGTCGATCTCGGCGTCGTTCGACCGGCAGATCGACAGGACGCTCGGCGCCGACTACATCGTGCAGGGCACCGAGTTCAGGCCGTTCAACAAGGACGTCACGGACGCCGTGACCGGTACCCCGGGCGCCGGGCTCGTCGTGCGGCAGCGGATCGCCCCGATCGCCCTGCGGCTGCCCGACGGCAAGCGCGTCGGGACCACGGCCGCCGGGTACGACCCCCGGCTCGACGACGTCGCCCATCTCACCTACGCCCGGGGCGGCTCGGCCGCGGCGCTGGCGGCCGGACACCTCGCCATGGACGCCGGTTTCGCCGAGGACCACCGGGTGCGGATCGGCACCGTGCTCCCGGTCGAGTTCCAGGGCGGGCGCCGCGCGGAGCTGACCGTGGGGGCCCTCACCGACCAGGAGGGCTCGCAGGCCTTCGGTTCGCAGGGCGGTGTCTTCCTGGGCCTCGCGACACTCAGCGAGCACGTGCCGTACGGCGAGGACTCCGCGCTCTACGTCAACGCGGCCCCTGGTACCGGCGCCCGGGAGCTGCGCTCGGCCCTGGAGAGGTCGCTCGAGCCGTTCCCGCAGGTTCAGGTGCGCGACCAGGCCGACTACAAGCAGCTCGTGCACGACCAGATCGCCGTGCTGCTGTACCTCGTGTACGCGCTGCTCGGGCTCGCGATCGTCATCGCGGTGCTCGGCGTGGTCAACACCCTCGCCCTGTCGGTGGTGGAGCGCACCCGGGAGATCGGGCTGCTGCGCGCGATCGGTCTGGGCCGGCGGCAGCTGCGCCGGATGATCCGGCTGGAGTCGGTGGTGATCGCGGTGTTCGGGGCGGTGCTGGGACTGGGGCTCGGTCTGGTGTGGGGTGTGTGCATGCAGCGGGTGCTGGCCCTGCAGGGGATGACCGTGCTCGCCGTCCCGTGGGGCACCGTCGTCGCGGTCGTGATCGGCGCGGCGGTCGTCGGCGTCGTGGCGGCCCTGCTGCCGGCGCTGCGGGCGTCCCGGATGAACGTCCTGGCGGCCATCGCGCACGAGTGAAACCGCTCGCTTTTACGGCACGGCGCAGGCTCGGGCGGGGCGCGCGGGGTCGGCGCGGGTCCGGGCGGCGGGCGATCCCGGCGGCTGCGCCGACGTGGGCTCCATCGTCCGGCCGCGCGGGCTTCCCCAGGGGGCGGACGGGCGTGATGGAATCGTGCCGCCGGGCTCTGGCCCTGCCCATCGTGCTGGTCGGCCCGCTCGATCACCTCGTGGACCGGGTGCGGGCGCGGCGCGAGCGGTTCGGGTTCTCGTACCTGGCGGTCCTGGAGCCGTCGATGGAGGCGTTCGCCCCGGTGCTCTCCCGGTTGCGCGAGGAGTCCGCATGATGGAATTCCGGGGCGGAAGTGCCGTCGTGTGATGGGGTCTTCGCATGACCGGACTTCGCCTGCGCCCCGCCCTGCCCGCCGACCTGGACGCCGTTCTCGCGTTCTGGAGGACGGCCGCCGAGGGCACCAGCATCAGTGACGACCGCGACGGAGTGGAGCGGCTCGTCGCCCGCGATCCCGAGGCGCTGATCCTCGCCGAGCTGGCGGGCGAACTGGTCGGCACGGTGATCGCGGGGTTCGACGGCTGGCGCTGCCATCTGTACCGGCTCGCGGTGTCCCCCGGGCGGCGGCGCCAGGGCATCGGCTCGGCGCTGCTGGCCGCCGCCGAGGAGCGCTTCGCGGCGCTCGGCGGGCGGCGCGCGGACGCGATGGTGCTGGTCCGCAACGAGAGCGCGCACCATGCGTGGCGGGCCTCGGGCTACGGCCCCGAGGAGCGCTGGCGGCGCTGGGTGAAGCCGCTCGCGGACTGACCCGCGGCCTCTCGCGGGCCGGATTCCGTCCCCGTGCGGACCGGCGTCCCGCCGCTTGTGGATGGATCCCGAGGACTCTTTGCTCATCCTTTACCATTGACGGAGCACTCGGTCCTCCATGAAAGGTTGTGAGAGTCCGCCCATGGGCGATCCTCCCAGTCCCCGACACCGCGCGTTCCGCCGCGCCCTGCCCGATCATGGGACGGGGGTGACCCGATGACCGAAGTGCTGCTCCTCCTGGTGGCCATCCTGCTCGCCGTGGCCTGCGGCGCGTTCGTGGCGGCCGAGTTCTCGCTGACCACCGTCGAGCGCGGGGAGCTCGAACGGGCCGCCGAGCGGGGCGAGCGGGGCGCCGCCGGCGCCCTCAAGGCCGTACGCAACCTGACCTTCCAGCTCTCCGGCGCACAGCTCGGCATCACGGTCACCAACCTGGTGGTCGGCATGCTCGCCGAGCCGTCCGTCGCCAAGCTCCTGGCCGGCCCGTTCGAGGCGCTGGGCCTGTCCGCCACCACGGCGAGTTCCGTCGCGCTCGTGGTGGGCACCGCCCTGTCCACGGTGTTCCTGATGGTGGTCGGCGAACTGGTGCCGAAGAACTGGGCGATCTCCTCGCCGCTGGCCGTGGCCAAACGGGTGGGCAACGCGCAGCGCTGGTTCAGCGCCGCCTTCCGCCCCTTCATCACGCACCTGAACAACATGGCCAACCGGGTGGTGCGCAGGATCGGTGTCGAGCCCGCGGAGGAGCTGGCCTCCGCACGCGGGCCGCAGGAGCTGGCGGCTCTCGCCCGGCACTCCGCGAAGGCGGGCGCGCTCGAGGCGGACACCGCCGAGCTGTTCGTCCGCACCCTGAACCTGGCCGACCTGACCGCGGAGAACGTGATGACCCCGCGCGTCCAGGTCGTCGCCCTCGACGCCCAGGCGACCTGCGAGGACGTGGCCAACGCGACCCGGGCGACGGGCCTGTCCCGGTTCCCCGTCTACCGGGGCAGCCTCGACTCCGTCGTGGGCGTCGCCCACATCAAGGACGTCCTGGCCGTGCCCGCCGACCAGCGCACCCGCCGCTCCGTCGGCCAGGTGATGCGCGAGCCCCTGATGGTGCCGGAGTCCCTCACCGTGGACCGGCTGCTGGACCGGCTCTCCGGCAGGCGCACCATGGCCGTCGTCATCGACGAGTACGGCGGTACGGCCGGTGTCGCCACCCTGGAGGACATCGTCGAGGAGGTCGTCGGCGAGGTGCGGGACGAGCACGATCCGCACGAGACACCCGACCTGGCCCCGCCGGGGCGGACACCGAGGGCCGGGCCCTGTACTCCGCGGACGGCGCCGCCCGCACCGACCAGCTCGCCCGGGTGGGCCTGCGGGCGCCCGAGGGGCCGTACGAGACGCTGGCCGGCCTCGTCGCCACCGAGCTGGGCCGCATACCCAGCGTCGGGGACACCGTCGAGGTGGCCGGCTGGCGGCTGGACGTGGTGGACGCCTCGGGGCGCCGCGCCGCACGGGTGCTGCTGCACGCGCCGCTGGACGACGAGGAGCACGACCGCCGGACGGAGGGGGCGCGATGACCGCCGTGCAATTGCTGATCGGCCTGGCCACCCTGGTCGTCAACGCCTTCTTCGTGGGCGCCGAGTTCGCGCTGATCTCGGTGCGCCGCTCACAGGTCGAACCGCTCGCCCAGGAGGGCGACCGGCGCGCGAAGAGCGTGCTGTGGGGCCTGGAGCACGTGTCCGCGCTGCTGGCCGCGGCCCAGCTCGGCATCACGCTGTGCACGCTGGTCCTGGGTGTGGTCGCCGAGCCGGCGATCGCGCATCTGCTGGAGCCGGTCTTCCACGCGGTCGGCGTGTCCCCGGGCGTGGGCCACGCCGTGTCGTTCGTGATCGCGCTGACCCTGGCGACCTATCTGCACATGCTGCTGGGCGAGATGGTGCCCAAGAACATCTCGCTCGCCGAGCCGGTGCGCAGCGCACTGCTCCTCGGTCCGCCGCTGGTCACGCTCTCCAGGGCGCTGCGCCCGGTGATCTTCGCGATCAACGCCTTCGCGAACGGGCTGCTGAGGCTGCTCAGGGTGGAGGCCAAGGACGAGGTGTCGGCGACCTTCACGGACACCGAGCTCGCCGAGATCGTCAAGGACGCCAGCGAGGCGGGGCTGATCGACGACCGGGCGCAGGAGCGGCTGCACGACGCCCTGGAGCTGGGCCGCCGCCCGGTCCGGGACGTCGTCGTCCCGCTCCGGCGGGTGGTCTACGCGCGCGTGGGCGTCACCGCCGAGCAGCTGGAGCGGCTGTCGGCCGAGTCCGGCTTCTCCCGGTTCCCCGTGGTCGACGAGGGCCGCCGGATCGTCGGCTATCTGCACGTCAAGGACGCGCTGGACGCCCTGCCCAGGGACCTGCCGTTCCGGCTGCGGGACATGCGGCCCATCGCGCGCGTACGCGAGAGCACACCGCTGGACGACGTGCTCACCGCCATGCGCGGCAGCCGGACGCACGTGGCGGGCGTGCTCGGCGACGACGGCCGGCTGGCGGGCCTCGTGACCATGGAGGACGTCCTGCGGGAGCTGTTCGGACAGCCCGCCTGAGCCCGTCCCGCCCGGTCGCCCTCGGCCCGTCTCCGGGCGGGCCGAGGGCGACCGACCGACGGGTATGGAGCCGGGTTACCATCGCTGACGCCATGCACACGAATTCCATACCTCCCGCGCACACCAGCCTGGTCGCCCTCGGCGACTCCTTCACCGAGGGCATGTCGGACCTGCTGCCCGACGGCTCCTACCGGGGCTGGGCCGATCTGCTCGCCGCGCGGATGGCCGCCCGCACCCCCGGGTTCCGGTACGCCAACCTCGCCGTGCGCGGCAAGCTGATCAAGCAGATCGTCGACGAGCAGGTCGAGGTGGCGGCCGCGATGGGCGCCGACGTGATCACCCTGGTCGGCGGGCTCAACGACACGCTGCGCCCCAAGTGCGACATGGGCCGGGTACGGGGTCTGCTGACGGAGGCCGTGGAGCGGCTGGCGCCGAACTGCGAACAGCTCGTGCTGATGCGCAGCCCCGGCCGGCAGGGCCCGGTGCTGGAGCGGTTCCGGCCGCGCATGGAGGAGCTGTACACCTGCATCGACGAGCTGGCCGCCGAGCACGGCGCGCTGGTCGTCGACCTGTACGCGGCGCCGTCGCTGGCCGACCCCGGATGTGGGACGTGGACCGGCTGCACCTGACGGGCGAGGGACACCGCCGGGTCGCCGAGGCCGTGTGGCAGGCGCTCGGTCACGAGCCCGAGGACACCGAGTGGCGCGTCCCGGTACCGGCGACGCTGCCGCCCGGCTGGATGCACCGGCGGATCGCCGACGCGCGCTTCGCCCAGCAGCACCTGCTGCCGTGGATCGGCCGCCGCCTGACCGGCCGCTCCTCCGGCGACGGCCGCCCAGCCAAGCGTCCCGAACTGCTTCCGTACGAGGGGTAGGCCGCCGGCGCTCGCCGAGGGCCGGGCCGCGTTCCGGCGACGGGCGGCCACCTCCCCCACGTGACGTGGCTCTCGTAGCTTCCGCCGAACGGGGCCGTGGCGCTGGCCTGCACGAACCGCCAGTAGAATCTGGACACGTGACTTCCGCTCCCGCCAAGCCCCGCATCCCGAACGTCCTCGCCGGACGCTACGCCTCCGCCGAGCTCGCCACGCTCTGGTCCCCCGAGCAGAAGGTGAGGCTGGAGCGGCAGCTCTGGCTCGCCGTGCTGCGGGCCCAGAAGGACCTCGGCATCGAGGTGCCGGACGAGGCGATCGCCGACTACGAGCGCGTCCTCGACACCGTCGACCTGGCCTCGATCGCCGAACGCGAGAAGGTCACCCGGCACGACGTGAAGGCGCGGATCGAGGAGTTCAACGACCTCGCCGGGCACGAGCACGTGCACAAGGGGATGACCTCCCGCGACCTCACCGAGAACGTCGAGCAGCTTCAGATCCGGCTCTCCCTGGAGCTGGTGCGCGACCGCACCGTGGCCGTCCTCGCCCGGCTCGGCAAACTGGCGGGCGAGTACGCCGAGCTGGTCATGGCCGGCCGCTCGCACAACGTGGCCGCGCAGGCCACCACCCTCGGCAAGCGGTTCGCCACCGCCGCCGACGAGCTGCTCGTCGCCCACGGCCGCGTCGAGGAGCTGCTGGGCCGCTACCCGCTGCGCGGCATCAAGGGCCCGGTCGGCACCGCCCAGGACATGCTGGACCTGCTCGGCGGCGACGCGGCCAAGCTCGCCGAGCTGGAGGACCGCATCGCGCGGCACCTGGGCTTCTCGCAGGCGTTCACCTCGGTCGGCCAGGTGTACCCGCGCTCGCTGGACTACGAGGTCGTCACCGCGTTGGTGCAGCTCGCCGCGGCGCCGTCCTCGCTGGCGAAGACGATCCGGCTGATGGCGGGGCACGAGCTGGTCACCGAGGGCTTCAAGCCGGGCCAGGTGGGCTCCTCGGCGATGCCGCACAAGATGAACACCCGCTCCTGCGAGCGCGTCAACGGCCTGATGGTGATCCTGCGCGGCTACGCCTCGATGACCGGCGAGCTGGCGGGCGACCAGTGGAACGAGGGCGACGTCTCCTGCTCGGTGGTGCGCCGGGTGGCCCTCCCCGACGCGTTCTTCGCCCTGGACGGCCTGCTGGAGACCTTCCTGACCGTGCTCGACGAGTTCGGTGCCTTCCCGGCCGTCGTCGCCCGCGAGCTGGACCGGTACCTGCCCTTCCTCGCCACCACCAAGGTGCTCATGGGCGCCGTGCGGGCGGGCGTGGGCCGTGAGGTCGGGCACGAGGCCATCAAGGAGAACGCCGTGGCCACCGCGCTCGCGATGCGCGAGCAGGGTGCCGAGCGCAACGACCTGCTCGACAAGCTCGCCGCCGACGAGCGGCTGCCGCTCGGCCGCGACGAACTGGCCGCGCTGATGGCCGACAAGCTGTCCTTCACCGGTGCGGCCGCCGCCCAGGTCGGTGTGGTCGTCGGCCGGATCGAGGAGATCGTCAAGCAGCACCCCGAGGCCGCGGGTTACACCCCGGGAGCGATCCTCTGACCCGCTTCACCCCGGCGGAACTGGAGGCCGCCCGCGACCGCCTCGTCCCGGACGTGGTCGCGGACGGCCTCCGGGTGCTCTTCTGCGGCATCAACCCCGGTCTGATGTCCGCGGCGACGGGGCATCACTTCGCCCGCCCGGGCAACCGGTTCTGGCCGGTGCTGCACCTGTCCGGCTTCACGCCGAGGGTTCTGAAGCCCGCCGAGCAGCGGGAACTGCTGACGTACGGGCTCGGTGTCACCAATGTCGTGGCGCGGGCGACCGCTCGCGCCGACGAGCTGAGCGCCGAGGAGTACGTGGCGGGCGGCCGGTCGCTGACGGCCAGGGTGACGCGGCTGAGGCCGAAGTGGCTCGCGGTGGTCGGCGTGACGGCGTACCGGGCCGCCTTCGGCGACCGCAGGGCAGGGGTGGGTCCGCAGGAGGGCGCCATCGGCGACACCCGGGTGTGGGTGCTGCCCAACCCCAGCGGGCTGAACGCGCACTGGACCGCGGCGACGATGGCGGAGGAGTTCGCGCGGCTGCGGAAGGCGGCGGAGGAGCGGGACTGACGGGTCAGGGCGGGTCCGTCTCCGTGACCACCGCCAGGAGCTGGAAGGGCAGTTCACCGTCCCACTGGGACACCCCCAGGGCGACCCAGCGGTCCGGCTCCGCCCGCCACAGGTGCAGATCCGGTACGTGCGAGGCCAGCGTGCCCCACGGCTCGGCCGCCTCCTGCCCCTCCGCGGTCCGCAGGAACACGCCGGCCAGGCTGAACACGTCCGCCGGCCCCCACCGCTCGGCGAGGCGCTCGCCGAGCGCGTCCCGGTCGGCCTCGTACTGCGCCTGCACCGTCTCCCACCCGGCGCCGCCGTCCTCGTGGAAGTCGCCGCTGGTCTGTATTTCGGCTATCAGGTAACCGGGCCCTCCCGTCCCGACGTCCGTCCTGCCGTGCTCCGCCGGGAAGTCCCGTGCGCACAGCCGCTCGATCAGAGCGAGACAGTTCGCGATGTCCATGGGCTCCAGTAAAACGGGCCCCACTGACAATTGGCGTGCCGTCAGGCGTCCCTGTGCCGCACACTCCACGCCCCCGCGCAGAGGGCGGCCGCCGCCCAGAGCCCCGCCACCCCGAGGCCGGTCCAGGGGCCGAGCGCTCCGTCATGGGTGCTGTGCAGGGCGACCTGGCCGGCCCGGTCGGGCAGCAGGTCGGCCACGCCCGAGGACATGTCGCCGATGACGAAGGACACGATCAGCAGGAACGGGATCAGCACGGAGAGCGTCGCGACGCCGCTGCGCAGCACGGTCGTGAGTCCCGCGGCGAACAGGGCCATCAGCGTGAGCTGGAGGCCGCAGCCCACGGCGCCGCGCAGCCCTTCGGTCCAGGCGGGGCCGGACCCGCCGAGGACTGCCTTGCCCACCAGCAGGGTCACGAGGCCGGTGAGCAGACCCGTCGCCAGCACCGGCAGGGCGATCGCCGTCACCTTCGCGGCGAACCATCGCCGCCGGTCCGGTACGGCCGCCAGCGTCAGCCGCAGCGCACCGCCCCGGAACTCGGAGGAGACGGCCGTCGTGCCGAAGGCGATCGCGGCGATCTGCCCGAAGTTGACGCCGAAGAACACGGAGAACAGCGGGTCGGTGCCGTCCGTGTCGGCGGAGGCGAGCGCGGAGAACGCGACGGTGGCGAGGAGGACGGCGGCCAGGCTGCCGACGAGCGAGCGCAGGGTACGGATCTTGATCCACTCCGCGTGCAGAACCGGGGTGAACGGCATGGTCAGACCTCCTGGGGCTGGGCGGTGAACTCGGCCTCGGCGGCCGTCAGATCGAGGTAGGCCTCTTCCAGCGTGGCCTCCTGGGCGGACAGTTCCAGCACGGGTACGCCCGCCTCCGAGATCAGGCGGCCGATGTCGTCCACGCGCGCGTGCCGTACGGTCCAGACGCCGTCCTCGTCCTGGGAGGCGTCGTGGCCGTGGCGGGTGAGCAGGCCGCCGAGCGCGCCGGCGTCGGTGGTGCGGATCCTGACCGAGGGGCGCACGCGGGCGTGGATGAACTCCTGGACCGGTGTGTCGGCGAGGAGACGGCCCCGGCCGAGGATCACCAGGTGGTCGGCGAAGGCGGCCGTCTCGTTCATCAGATGGCTGGAGACGAGGACCGTACGGCCCTCGTCCGCGAGGCCCCGCAGCAGGGTGCGGATCCAGATGATGCCCTCCGGGTCCAGGCCGTTGGCGGGCTCGTCCAGCAGGACCACCTCCGGGTCGCCGAGGAGGGCGGCGGCGATACCGAGCCGCTGGCGCATGCCCAGGGAGTACGTCCGCACCCGGCGGCGGGCCACCGCGGCGAGCCCGGTCCGCTCCAGGACGGTGTCCACCCGGTGGGCCGGGATGCGGTTGCTCACCGCCAGGGCCCGCAGATGGTCGCGCGCGGTCCGGGAGCCGTGCGCGGCCCCGGCGTCCAGGAGGGCGCCCACCCGGCGCAGCGGGTCGGGGAGTTCGGCGTAGGCGCGGCCACCGATCGTGGCGGTCCCGGCGGTGGGCCGGTCGAGGCCGAGGACGAGCCGCATGGTGGTGGACTTGCCGGCGCCGTTGGGCCCCAGGAAGCCGGTGACGCGGCCGGGCCGGACGCCGAAGGTGAGCCGGTCCACGGCGCGCCGGCCGGCGTACTCCTTGGTGAGGTCTCGTACGTCGATGCTGGTCATGGCGAACAGCCTCGCGGGGAACGGGCGCCGGATCCTCCCCCGCCGGTGGACAGCCTCTCCCCGTGCGGGGGAGGTTCGCCGCCGTGGCCCCTGCGAGGATGGGCCCATGGTCCGCTTCCTGCGCCCGCTGTCGCGCGGGACGACGTACACACGCCTGCTGCATCTGTGGGTTCCCATGCTGCTGCAGAGCGTGTGGATGCTGGTCGACGAGTCGAAGCCCTGGGTGCCCGCGCTCGTGCTCGTCGCGGTCGGCCTCGTGCCCGCCGTGCGCGTGGGCGAGGGCGTCCAGGGCCGGCTGCTGCTGACACCCGGCGCGCAGGATCCCGGCATCTCCGCGACCCCGTCGACGAGTTGGCGGGACCGTGGCCGCACGGTGCTGTGGCTGGAGCTGCGGGTGCTCCTAGGCTGGGTGACGGCGCTCTGCACGGTGTGGATGCCGATCGCGGCGTACGAACTGGCGAAGTGCGCCTGGGGGCAAGCTCCTTCCGGGGTGCCCGTGCTGGACCTGCTGCCGCCGGGCCGGGCGTGGGCGCTGCTGGCGCCGGTGCCGCTGCTCGTCCTGTACGGGGCCGTCGTCGGACTCGGTGAGCTGATCACCGCGTGGGCCCGCCGGTTCCTCGGGCCGTCCGCCGCCGAGCGGCTCGCCGCGCTGGAGGAGCGCACCGAACGGCTGCTGGAACGCGCGAGGATCGCACGGGAGTTGCACGACTCCATCGGGCACGCCCTGACGGTGGCGGTGGTGCAGGCGGGGGCGGCGCGGGCCGCGGGTGATCCGGAGTTCACCGACCGGGCCCTGGAGGCCATCGAGGAGACCGGCCGGGCCGCACTCGACGATCTGGAGCGGGTGCTCGGGGTGCTGCGCGAGTCGGAGCGGCCGGCGAGCGCCCGGCCCACCCTGGCCGACGCCGACCGGCTGCTGGAGTCGGCCCGCGCCTCCGGCGCCAAGGTCGACGCCGAGGTGACCGGCCCGGTGGCGGCCGTACCGGGGCCGGTCTCGCGCGAGGGGTACCGGATCCTGCAGGAGGCGCTCACCAACGTGCTGCGGCATGCCGGGGCCGTACCGGTGCGGGTCCGGGTGGCCGTGCGCGGGAACGCACTCACCCTGGAGGTCCGCAACCCGCTGCCGGCCGGGCTGCCCGTGTCCGGACGGGGCAGCGGGCTGCGCGGGATGCGCGAGCGCGCCGCGTTGCTCGGGGCAGTGCCCGCACGGGCCCCGACGAGGGCGACTGGCAGGTGCGTGCGGAGCTTCCGCTCGGTTGATCTACGCTGGCCGGATGCCGGTCACCGTACTCCTGGTCGACGACGAGCCCCTGGTGCGCGCGGGTCTGCGCGCCGTGCTGGAGTCGCAGCCCGACATCCGCGTGGTGGGTGAGGCAGCCGACGGGGCGGCGGTCATCCCGCTCGTGCGCCGGCTGCGGCCGGACGTGGTCGCGATGGACGTCCGGATGCCGCTGATGGACGGGATCGAGGCCACGCGCGCGGTGCTGCGCACGGTGGACGCACCGCCCAAGATCATCGTGGTGACCACCTTCGAGGACGACGAGTTCGTGTACGAGGCGCTGCGGGCCGGCGCCGACGGGTTCCTGCTGAAGCGGTCCCGGCCGGCCGAGATCGTCCACGCGGTGCGGCTGGTGGCGGACGGCGAGTCGCTGCTGTTCCCGGCGTCGGTGCGGCGCCTGGCCGACCGGTTCGGGCAGCGGCGCGCGGCCGGCGCACCGCTGACCGGGGCCGGTCTGACGGAGCGGGAGGCGGAGGTGCTGCGGCTGATGGCGCGGGGGCTGTCGAACGCGGAGATCGCCGCCCGGCTGGTGGTCGGGGCGGAGACGGTGAAGTCGCACGTGAGCGCCGTGCTGGCCAAGCTGGGGGCGCGGGACCGCACCCAGGCGGTGATCGCCGCGTACGAGTCGGGGTTCGTCTCGCCGGGCTGACCCCGGCGGCGGCCGCCGGGCCGGCGGGGCCCGGCACTCGCAGGGGTGGGCCGGGCCGAGTACGATCCGCCCAACACGCCCGCGAGCTGGGAGGACGGACGGTGGGGCAGCTTACCGGCGGCGATCCCTCGCTGCTGCGAAGGATCAACTCCGCGGTGGTGCTGCACGCGTTGCGGGCCACGGACTGCGCGACACTCACCGAGGTCACCGGGGTCACCGGTCTGTCCCGGCCGACGGTCGAGGGCGTCGTCGAGGGGCTCATCGAGGCCGGTCTGGTGGTCGAGAAGGCCGCCGACGAGGGCACCGCGCGCCGTCAGGGGCGGCCCGCCCGCCGGTTCCGGTTCCGGGCCGAGGCGGGACACCTGCTGGGCCTGGAGATCGGTCCGCACCGGGTCGCCGCCCTCCTGTCCGACCTGGACGGGCGGGTGCTGGGCACGCAGGCCAAGGAGGTGGCCGAGACGGCGCCCGCGGACGAGCGGCTGGACCGGCTGCGCGGGGCGGTCGCCGAACTGCTGCGCCGGGCCGGGGTGGCGCGCGGCTCGCTGCGGGCGGTCGGCGTGGCCTCTCCCGGGATCGTGGAGGCGGACGGGACGGTACGGCTGGGCACGGCGCTGCCGGGCTGGACGGGCCTGCGGCTCGGGGAACGGCTGAGCCGTTCCTTCAGGTGCCCGGTGCTGGTGGAGAACGACGCCAACGCGGCGGCCGTCGCCGAGCACTGGAAGGGCGCGGCGACGGAGACCGACGACCTGGTGTTCGTCCTGGCCGGGCTCAGCCCGGGCGCGGGCGCGCTGATCGGCGGGCGGCTGCACCGGGGGTACGGCGGGGCGGCCGGGGAGATCGGCGCGCTGCATCTGCTGGGCCGGGAGGTGACCCCGGAGACCCTGCTGTCCACCACCGACGAGCCGCTGCACCCGCTGGACGAGCAGGCGGTCGCCGAGGTGTTCGCGCTGGCCCGGGAGGGCGACCAGCGGGCCGGGGCGGCGGTCGAACGGTTCATCCAGCGGCTCGTCCACGACGTGGCCGCGCTGGTGCTGGCCCTCGATCCCGAGCTGGTGGTGATCGGCGGCTGGGCGGCCGGCCTGGACGGTGTGCTCGATCCGCTGCGCCGCGAGCTCGCGCGCTACTGCCTGCGCCCGCCCAGGGTGGCGCTGTCCGCGCTCGGCGGGGCGGCCGTGGCCACGGGCGCGCTGCGGCTGGCCCTCGACCACGTCGAGGCGGAGCTGTTCGCGGTGGAGGGAACGGTCACCGCGCGGCGTTGAGACCGGTCGCGTGCTCGTCGTGGGCGCGGCGACGGCCGGCATGTCCGGCGCGGCGACGGCCGGCGTGTCCGGCGCGGAGAACGCCCGCCCGCGCCCCGGTGCGAGTCCGGGGCGCGGGCGGGAAGGCGTGGATCAGGAGGCGCGCCGCTCGGGGTCGTGGTGTATCTCCACGTCGGGCGAGTCGCCGAAGGTCAGCCGGCAGGTGTCCGCGCGGTAGGTCGCCACGGAGAGCGCGGCGGTGCGGCCCTCGGCGAAGAAACGCGTGGTGACGACGAGGACGGGCGCGCCGGGCAGCCGGTCGAGGTCCTTGGCGTCGTCCGCGCGGGCCGAGCCCAGCTCGACGGCGCGGTCCTGGCCCTCGAGCTCCAGGCGCTGCAGCTCGCGGAGCACCGCACGCGCGCGTGCCGCGCCGGCGGCGTCGATCGCGGTCAGGTCGGGCACCGCGGCGTCGGGGACGTGGAGCAGCTCGGTGGCGACGCGCTGGCCGCCCGACATCCGCGAGCGGCGCACGACGTGCACCGGCTCACCGGCGGCGGTCTCCAGGGCGGCGGCCACCGCGGCGGGCGGCGCGGAGCGGACGCAGTCCACGGGCTGCCAGGCGTCGTCGGCGGAGCCGGGCCAGGAGTGCTGCGGGCTGCCCACGGCCACGCCCACGCGCGGGGGCGCCACGGTCGTGCCGACGCCGCGCCGGCGCTGCAGCCGGCCCTCCAGCTCCAGTTGTTCGAGGGCCTGGCGGAGCGTGGCACGGGCGACGCCGAAGCGGGCGGCCAGATCGCGCTCGTTGGGCAGGATCTCGCCGACCGAGAACTCCGAGTCAAGTGCCTCGCTGAGCACGGTCTTGAGGTGCCAGTACTTCGGTTCCGGCACCGGTTCCAGCTGCGTGGTCCCCACCCTGTCCTCCGCAAGTGCCGTGGTCCGGCGGTTTTTAGCGCCCTTGTTTATTAAAGGTTGTTGCACTTGTCTGCGACCATAAGGCGGCCCACCCCTTGGTCAAGACCAATCCTCGGTCCCTGAGGGAACACACAGGGGCGGCGGCGCGCAGCGTTCATACGGCGTTCGCACAGGTGGGCGGGTGCGACGTCCCGGAGGAGCCGGGCGCGCCGCGGCGCCCGGGGCGGTCAGCGCCGCGGAACTCGGGGCGGGCAAGGGGCTACCCGTCGGTAGCAATTGCTGACAAGCTGTCTACGGCGTCCGTCAGCAGACCAGACGAGGAGCACTCCATGTCCGCCACCGCCACCTTCCCGGTCCCCACCCCGCACGGCCCGAGGGACGTGACCGTCTCCTACGCGCGCGTGGGAGACGGTGCGCCACTGGTCCTGCTGCACGGCATCGGCCACCACCGGCAGGCCTGGGACCCGGTGGTCGACATCCTCGCCACCGAGCGCGAGGTGATCGCGGTGGACCTGCCGGGCTTCGGCGCGTCCCCGGCCTGCCGGGCGGCCTGACCTACGACCTGCCCACGACCAACGCCGTGCTCGCGGCCCTGTTCGAGGAGCTGGAACTCGACCGCCCGCACGTGGCCGGCAACTCGCTGGGCGGCCTGCTGGCCCTGGAGCTGGGCCGCGAGAGGCTCGTGCGGTCCGTCACCGCCCTCTCCCCCGCCGGGTTCTGGACGCAGGCCGAACGCCGCTACGCCTTCGCGATGCTGCAGACCATGCGGGGCGTGGCCCAGCGCCTGCCGCTGCCCCTGGTGGAACGGCTGTCGCGCTCCGCGGCCGGGCGCACCGCGCTGACCAGCACCATCTACCGCCGCCCCGGCCGCCGTTCCCCGAGGCCGTGGTCGCCGAGACACTCGCGCTGGCCGGAGCCACCGGCTTCGGCGCGACCCTGCGAGCGGGTGTCACCGTCCGGTTCACGGACGATCTGCCGGGGCTGCCGGTCACCGTCGCCTGGGGCACCCAGGACCGGCTCCTGGTGCGCCGCCAGGGTGTCCGCGCCAAGACGATCATTCCGCACGCCCGTCTCGTACGGCTGCCCGGCTGCGGGCACGTCCCGATGAACGACGACCCGGCGCTGGTCGCCCGCGTCATCCTCGACGGCAGCCGCTGACCGGCCGAACGCCCCGGGGACGGCCCATTGTTCACCTGCGGTTCGCGCGCGCGCCGCGACGCCCCAGTAGGTGTGGCTCCGCACACCGGCCGGATCCCGTCCCTGGAGGCACAGCCATGTCCCACCGTCCCTTCCCCGGCCGCCGCGGCGTGCTGCGCGGCTCCCTGGCCGCGTCGGCGGCCCTGACCCTGCCCGTGGGCCTCGGCGCGGCCCCCGCCTTCGCCCGCTCCGGGCGTCCCACGGCGGACTGGGGCGTGCAGACCGGCGACGTGAGCGCCGACTCCGGCCTGGTCTGGGTGCGTTCGGACCGGGCGGCCCGGATGATCGTGGAGACCGCGGCCACCGAGTCGTTCCGGAACCCGCGCCGGTGGCACGGCCCACTGCTGGGCGCCGGCACGGACTTCACCGGCACCACCCGGCTGCACGGCCTGCCCTCCGGCGAGCAGATCCACTACCGGGTGCTGCTCGCCGACCCCGACGACCCGCGCCGCACCGGCGAGCCGGTGACCGGCACCTTCCGCACCGCCTCCCGGCACCGCCGGGACGGCGTGCGCTTCCTGTGGTCGGGCGACCTGGCCGGGCAGGGCTGGGGCATCAACCCCGACCTGGGCGGCTACCGGATCTTCGACGCGATGGCGAAGCTGGACCCGGACTTCTTCCTGTGCAGCGGCGACACCGTCTACGCCGACGGTCCCGTCGCCGCCACCCAGGCCCTGCCCGACGGCGGCACCTGGCGGAACGTCACCACCGAGGAGAAGGCGAAGGTCGCCGAGACCCTCGCCGAGTTCCGGGGCAACTTCCGCTACAACCTGCTGGACGACAACCTCAGGCGGTTCAACGCCCAGGTGCCGTCGATCGTGCAGTGGGACGACCACGAGGTGCGCAACAACTGGTACCCGGGCGAGGTGATCGCCTCCTCGGACACCCGGTACACCGAGAAGAGCATCGACGTGCTGGCGGCGCGCGCCCGGCGGGCGTTCAGCGAGTACTTCCCGCTCTCCACCCTGCGGCCGGGCGCGAAGGAGGGCCGGGTCCACCGGGTGCTGCGCCAGGGGCCGCTGCTGGACGTGTTCGTGCTGGACATGCGCACCTACCGGGACGCCAACTCGCCCGACGACCAGACCTCGGACCCGCAGGGCATCCTCGGCCGTGAGCAGCTCGACTGGCTGAAGCGGGAGCTGGCACGGTCGCGGGCGGTGTGGAAGGTGATCGCCGCGGACATGCCGCTCGGTCTCGTGGTGCCCGACACCACGGAGGGCAGGCCGAACTTCGAGGCGGTCGCGCAGGGCGACCCCGGGGCGCCGCTGGGCCGGGAGCTGCAGATCGCGGAGCTGCTGCGCTTCGTCAAGCACCGCCGGATCACCGGCACGGTGTGGCTGACGGCGGACGTGCACCACACCTCGGCGCAGCACTACCAGCCGTCGCGGGCGGCGTTCACCGACTTCGAGCCGTTCTGGGAGTTCGTCTCGGGCCCGCTGAACGCCGGCGCCTTCCCGGCCAGCGCGCTGGACGGCACCTTCGGCCCGGAGCGGGTGTTCGTGAAGGCGCCGGCCGCGTCGAACGTCTCACCGGCCGGCGGCTACCAGTTCTTCGGCGAGGTCGACATCGACGGCGGCAGCGGCGAACTGACGGTACGGCTGCGCGAGCAGGACGGCACGGTGCTCTTCACGCGGACGCTGCAGCCGGGCCGGGTCGGTCAGTAGGACCCGGCCGGCGCCCTCGGGTCCCGTACCCTCGATGCCGTGCCGCGCACCGGCGTCATCCCCCGGAGCGCGGCACGTCCCGGGTCCCCGCCAACTCCCGTCCGGAGGGCGTTCTCGCAGGCCGGAACGGTTGTCAGTGGTCGCCTCTACGGTTTCTCCCATGACGCGATCACTGCAGGCCGTGGCCTATCGGCGACCCTCCGCGCTGGAGTCCGCGGCGCACGGGCGCCGCCTCGGCCTGGAAACGTCCCGGGGCGCGACGCCCACGGGCGCGGAGGACCATCCGCGGTTCTTCTCCGGTTTCCTGACCGCGCCTCAGGCCGCCGCGGCGGCGCTGCTGGCGGTGGCGGACGTGGCCGCGACGCGCTACTACCAGCCGCAGTCGCCCGCCTCGCTGGACCCCGTGGTGACCGGCAGCGGGGACCGGCTGCGCTTCGAGTCCTTCTCGGGCTGCGGCGGGGTGTACGCCCGGCTGGACGTCCTCGCCCCGGCCTGGACGGCGGCGAGGTGGGGCACGGCACGACGAACGTCGACGTCAACGACCCGCTGCGACAGGCCCTGTCCCGGATCGGCTCGGACGATCCCATGCATCTGCGGGTCGGTCCGGAGGAGTTGGCGGTCACCACTACGGCCGGCCGCGTGATCGAGAAGAAGGTCCCGCTGCCCGACCGGTGGCTGCGGGGCTTCGCCGAGGCCCAGGTGATCGCGGCCGGGTTCGACCTGCGGGCGGAGCTCCCGGCCGGCGAGGCGGTGCGGTTCCTGCGCGGGCTGCCCGGCGCGGGCGGGGGCGGCGGCCGGCCGGCGGGCCGCGCTGGGTGGTGCCGGTGGGCCGCGGCCTCCGGCCGACGACCCGGCCGGTGCCGGGCGCCGTGTGCCTGCCGGGCCCGGAGCGGCTGACCGCGCTGCGGCGGGTGCTGCGGCACGCGACGGCCCTGCGGGTGTACGGACCCGCGGTCGGCACCGCGGCGGGGGCGGCCGGTGCGGCCGCGTCCTGGGAGATCGTCCTGCCCGGCATGCGGCTCACGCTGACCCTGTCGCCGGACGCATCCCGCGGCTTCTCCGGCGACGGCGGCGTCCTGGACGCGCTCGCGACCGAGGAGGCCGCGGGGGACGCCGAGCTGATCTCGGTCCTGCTGGCGTGGGAGCCCCGCATCGACGTGGCCGACCTCGTGGCGGCCTCGGGTCTCGCACCCGGCAGGGTGCGCGCCGCCCTGGTCCGCCTCGGCACCTCGGGCCGCGTCGGCTACGACACGGCGGAGGCCGCCTACTTCCACCGGGAGCTGCCCTACGACGCCGGGCGCGTCGAACGGCACAACCCACGGCTGCGCTCGGCGCGGGCGCTGGTGGCGGCCGGCGCGGTGACCCGGGACGGCACCGTGGCCACGGTGACCGCCGAGGACGGGCACGCGCACCGCGTGCGGGACGAGGCGGGGGTGCTCAGCTGCAGCTGCCTGTGGTGGGCGAAGTACCGGGGCGGGCGCGGACCGTGCAAGCACGCCCTGGCTGTGCGGATGGTGCGGCGGGGCGCCGCGGTGGAGCCGGCCCCGGCGGGAATCGACGGGGGTGTGCGATGAGTGCGCTGATGGAGGCGGTACGGGCCGGGAACACGGCGGAGACGCTGCGCGTGGTGCGGGGCATGACGGACGCCGAGCGTCGCGCGTGCCTGCCCGGACTGAAGGCGCTGCGCGCGGAGTTGCGTGAGTTCTCTCCGTGGGACAGCCGCTCGGAGGGGGTCCGCCCGGCTCTGCACCTGGCCGGGGCCGCCTGCCACACGGGCGCCGCCGCGGCCGCCGCCTGGATCGGGGCCGGCGACATGCGTTGGCAGCACGCGCCCACCGACGCACTGTTGGGCGCCCTGGAGACCCGGGGCGCCGGCTGGCTGGCCGATGTCGCGCACCGGCTGGCGCGGCGTCCCGTGTCGGCGGACGTGCCGTACGAGCTGATGGCAGGGCTGGTGAGCCGGTCGGGGTGCGAGGTGCCGGCGACGGACGCCTACGTGACCGGCTGGGTCCGGCACATCGGCGGCGGCCGGCGCGGAGGCCGGGTCCTCGACAGCCTGCGTCGCGAACCGAACCTCGCCCCGCTGGTCGCCGGTCTCTTCGCCCTCACGGATCTGACCGGGATCCGCTGGCTGCTCGGCGACGGGCCGGACTCCTGGCCGAGCGCGCTCGCGGCGCTGGCCCGGGAGGGACTGCTGGACCGCGCGCTCCTCCTCGACGCCTGTGTGTCCCGGCTGCTGCGCGGCGCCGGCGGCACCGACCACCGGATCCTGCTGCCGGTCCTGGCCGGGCTGGGGCTCACCCGGGAGGAGGAGCGGGCCCGGATCGCCGACTGGACGGCGCTCGCGCGTGACGCGGCCTCCCCCGTCGCCGCGCACGCGCAGACGGTCCTCGGCGCGCTGGCGCTGGACGGCGGGCTGACCGTGCGCCAGCTCGCCGAAGCCTCCGAGGGGCTGCTGTTCCGGGTCGAGAGGAAGCTGGTCCGCGCCCAGCTCGTGCTGCTCGGCAAGGTCCTCACGCGTGACCCGGGCGCCGTGGCGGAGCTGCTGCCCGTCGTGGCGCGGACCTTCGGCCACGAGGACGTCCAGATGCAGGAACGGGCGCTCAAACTGGTCGAACGGCACCTGGGGAAGCTGGACGGACAAGAGGCGCGGGACGAACTCTGCTCCGCCGCCGATCAGTTGACGCCGGCGTTGCGCACCCGGGCGGCGGCCCTGCTGGACATCGCGGTGGAGCCGCGGGCGACGTACGAGGAGGTGCTGCCGCCCGTGCCCGAGCCGGCCAGGCTCGCACCCGCGCCGGAGACGGCCGAGGAACTGGCCGAGGAGCTGGGCGCGCTGCTCGCCTCGGGCGGGGACGTCGCCACGTTCGAGCGGGCCCTGGACGGCCTGGCACGTCACGCGTACCGGGACCCGGACGCTCTGCGCGAGGCCCTCGTGCCGGTGGTCTCGCAGCGCTGGTGGGCCGCCGCGAACCGGCAGGGCGTGGACCACCTGCCCGTCGACACCCGCTTCGGCCACAGCAACGCCCGGGAGGGCCTCGATCTGCTCCTCGCGGTCCTGCACGACCGGGTCCGCACCTCCGACCTCCTCAATGCCGTGAGACGTCCGCCGAGCGCGCACGGCTGCGCGCACAGCGGTCTCGCCCGGGTCTTCGACGCCCGGCTGCACGCGCTGGCCCACCGTCTGCGCGCGGAGCCGCTTCCGCTGCTGCTCGCCACGCCCACCTGGAGCACGGGGCTGCTGGAGCCCGGCGAGCTGGTGGACCGCCTCGCCGAGTACCGGCGTCTGGACGCGCGGGTGTGCCCGACCGACTTCGGCCAGGCCTTGCTGCGGGTGCGCAGGGACGACGAGGCGGCGGCCCGGGAGGCGGCGGTCCGGGCGAGGACGCTGGGGACCCGGGAGGGTGCCCGGCTCGCCCGCTGGCTGGGCGCCGGCACCGAGTCCTCCGCGACGCGGCTCGCCCACTGGCTGCGTACCGGCGCCACCGCCCCGGAGGCGGCCGGCCGGCGGACCAGGGGTCCGAAGATCCTGGTGGAGACGGCCGAAGTCCCCGAGCTGCGGCGGGGTTTCCCGCCGGAGTTCCAGTGGCTCGCCCGTCCGGTGTCCGCGTTCACCGAGCGACACCACTGCCACCACTGGGACGACTCGATACGCCCGCACTGGCTCGCCGTGCTGCCGGAGCGGCGCGAGCTGGTCGCGGCGCGGCTGCTGCCCGACCTCGCGGCCACGGCGGTGGAGGACGGCCGGGGCGCGAGCGTGCTGCCGCTGCTCGCCGAGGCGGACGGCGAGGCCGGCGACGCCGTGCACCTGTGCGTGGCGTACGGGCTCGGCGCACGGCATCAGGAGGACCGGCTGGCCGCGGTGGACGCCCTGCTGGCGCTGGCCGCACGGGGACAGCTCGACACGGTCCGGCTGGGCACGGATCTGGGCGAACTGGTGGGGAGCGGAGCCGTGAAGGCGCGGCGGCTGGCCGACTCGGCGCGGACGGCGGCGTCGACGGGCGCCGACGCGACGACATGGCGGATGCTCCGGCACGCCCTGCCCGTTCCGCTGGCCGGACTCGCGTCTGCGCGCCCCGAGGCGGCCGCCGTGGCGGCGCGGGGCCTCGGGGACCTGCTGGCGGTGGCGGCGGAGTGCGCCGAGCGGTCCGGGGCGGGCGGGGAGCTGCCGCATCTGGCGGAGACCGCCGCCCGCGGCGGCTCCTCCCGTCTCGTCACGGAGGCGCGGCGGCTGCGGGACGCCCTGGCCGTGGCAGCGGCCGCCTGAGCCGGCCGCAGTACTGGAAAGTCCAACAAAAAGGACGGAAGCATGCTTTACCCATCGGTCACACATCGTTCGTGATCACGCAACACCGTTCCTTCACAGTGGCTGCATGACTTCAGATATGTCTCGAGTGACCCGGACGAAGCACGGCCGGCCCGTGCACCACTGGCGGCGGGACCTCGTCGAACTCGCCGCCCTGTTCACCGCGGTGGCGGTGGCGGACGGGGTGGCCAACCTGGTCGGACACGGCCCCGACGGTCCCGCGCTGCTGGTGATCTCGGCGGTCGTGCTGGCCGCGACGGCGGGCTTCCACACCTGGTGGGCACGCCGCCACGGGCACGCGCCGCCGAACGGGGATACCGGTGCCCGGCCGGCCGCCGAGGTGCGGCCGGCCGGGCCCTCGCAGGACCGGGACGCGTCGGCACCGGACACGGCCCGGGCGAGCACGCTGTGGCGGATGCGGACCACCGTGCGGGACGAACCCGGCTCGCTGGCCGCGCTGTGCACGGCGCTGGCCGGACAGCGTGTCGACATCCTGAGCCTGCAGACCCACCCGCTGGCCGAGGGCACCGTGGACGAGTTCCTGCTGCGGGCGCCCGAGGCGCTCGCCGCGACCGAGCTCACCCGGACGGTGTCGCTGGCCGGCGGCACGTCCACCTGGATCGAGCGGGCGGACGCCCACGATCTGGTGGACGCCCCGACCCGGGTCCTGGCCCTCGCGGCGCGCACCGCGCTGGACACCGCGGAACTTCCGCTGGCCCTCAGGCAGTTGCTCGGCCGCTGCACCATCCGTTCGCTGCCCGCCAGGCCCTTCGGCGGGGGCCGCGGGCCGGAGCCGGTGCCCGAGGAGGGGGTTCTGGAGGACACCGTCATGCGGCTGCGGGCCCCCGAGGGCGGTGTACTCACCGTGGAGCGGGCGTATCTGCCGTTCACCCCGGCCGAGTTCGCGCGGGCCAGGGCGCTGGTGGAGCTGGACAGCCGGCTCGGTCCGCGGATTCCGGACGGCCACGACGTGCTGACGCTGCCCGAGGGCGCCGACATCACCGTGCGCCGGGTGGACACCGGCGATCTCGCGGCGGCCAGGGCCATGCACGAGCGGTGCTCACGGCGCACCCTGGGCCTGCGCTACCACGGGCCGGCCGGGGACACCGACCGCTATCTGAACCACCTGCTCAGTCCCCGTTTCGGCCGGACGCTGGCCGCGCAGACCGCCTCCGGGCGCGTCGTGGGCCTCGGCCACCTGCTGTGGGACGGCGACGAGACCGAGGTCGCGCTGCTGGTCGAGGACGCCTGGCAGCGGCGCGGCATCGGCGCCGAACTGCTCGGCCGCCTGGTGGCGATGGCCGCGGAGGCCGGCTGCGAGAGCGTGTACGCCGTGACGCAGGCCTCCAACACCGGGATGGTCGCGGCGATGCGCGGCCTCGGGCTGCCCCTGGACTACCAGATCGAGGAGGGCACCCTGGTGGTCACGGCACGGCTCGGCCCAGCCGCCGTCGCGGCCCGGACGTCGCACGAGGGCCGCGGGGAGCGGCTCGGCGAGGCGGCCCGCCGCGACTGAGGCCGCGGCGGGAACGGCGGCCCGGACCCCCGTCCCGGGCCGCCGCCGTCGGTGCGAGCCCGTTCAGACCACGGTCTCCTGGAGGGGGACGGCGTCCCGCAGCGGGACCGGCGTGCGGGCCCGCTCCCCCAGCGCCTGATCCAGGTCCGCCCACAGGTCGTCGACGTCCTCCAGGCCCACGGACATCCGCAGCAGCCGGTCACTGACCCCGGCGCCGCGCCGGTCGTCGGCGTCGACGATGCGGTGGCTGATGGACGCGGGGTGCTGGATGAGGCTGTCGACGCTGCCGAGGCTGACCGCCGGAGTGATCAGGCCGACCCGGGCGATCACCTCGTGCGGGTCGCCGTGCACCTCGAAGGCGACCATCGCGCCGCCCAGCTTCGGGTAGTGGACGCGGGCCACCCGCGGGTCGGCGGCGAGCCGGCCGGCCAGTTCGGCGGCGCTCGCGGAGGCGGCCCGGACCCGGACCGGCAGCGTGGACAGGCCCCGCAGCAGCAGGTAGCCCGCCAGCGGATGCAGGACACCGCCCGTGGCGAAACGTATCTGCCGGAGCTGTCCGGCGAACTCCTCGTCGCAGGCCACCACACCGGCCAGGACGTCGCCGTGGCCGCCGAGGTACTTGGTGGCGCTGTGCAGCACCAGGCGTGCGCCGTGTTCGGCGGGACGCTGCAGCACCGGTGTGGCGAAGGTGTTGTCGGCGAGCAGCGGGACCGAGCCGCAGGAGTGGGCGACGGCCCGCAGGTCGACCTCGGCGAGGGTCGGGTTGGCCGGTGACTCGACCATCACCAGACCGGTGTCGGGGCGCAGCGCGTCGGCGATCCCGGCCGGGTCGGTCCAGGTGACCTCGGTGCCCAGGAGCCCGGCGGTCAGCAGGTGGTCGCTGCAGCCGTACAGCGGGCGTACCGCGACCACATGGCGCAGGCCCGTCGCGGACCGCGCGAGAAGGACCGCGCTGAGCGCGGCCATGCCGCTGGCGAAGGCGACGGCGGACTCGGTGCCCTCCAGCCGGGCGAGGGCGGTCTCGAAGCGGGCCACGGTCGGGTTGCCGAGGCGGCCGTAGATCGGCGGGCCCTCGGGGTCGGCGCCGTCGGTGGCGAAGGCGTCGATGCGGGCGGCCTCGCCGCGGCTGTCGAACGAGGGGTAGGTGGTGGACAGGTCGATCGGCGGGGCGTGCAGCCCCTGGCGGGCGAGATCGTCGCGGCCGGCGTGCACGGCCTCGGTGGCCAGTGCTCTCGATGCGGTGCGTACGTCGTCGTAGGCACCCGTGCTCGCTGTGTCCATGGGCGGAAGGTTGAACACCGGACGGGCCCTGGGAGTGAGACACCGTGCTACGTTCGGCACATGGCCGAATCCGTCGCACTGGATCCGGTGGATCTTCATCTGCTGCGGCTGCTGCAGAACGACGCCCGGACCACCTACCGCGATCTCGCCGCCCAGATCGGGGTGGCTCCGTCGACATGTCTGGACCGGGTGACCCGGCTGCGCCGCGCGGGCGTGATCCTCGGCCACCAGCTCCGGCTCGACCCGGCCAGGCTGGGGCGCGGCCTGGAGGCGCTGCTGCTGGTGCAGGTGCGGCCGCACCGCCGGGAGCTGGTGGGACCGTTCGTGGAACGGATCCGCGCGCTGCCCGAGTCGCGGACGGTGTTCCATCTGACCGGCCCCGACGACTACCTGGTGCACGTGGCCGTGGCGGACATGGCCGATCTGCAGCGGCTGGTGCTGGACGGGTTCACCGCGCGGCGGGAGGTGGCCCGGGTGGAGACCCGGCTGATCTTCCAGCAGTGGGACTGCGGGCCCCTTCTGCCCCCGGCTGAATCCGGGATACATGGGTGACGCAGACACTGTCCGCGTATGAGGATGGCGCCATGTCTGAGACCCAGATCCCGCTGCCCCGTCAGGTCGCCGACGCATACGTGGACGACCTCATCGCCCTCGACCCGGTCACCGGTACCTACCTCGGTGTGAAGGAGAGTTCGACCAGGCTGCCCGACTTCTCCCCGGCCGGCCAGGAGGCCCTGGCGGAGCTGATGCGGACGACGCTCGCGCGGCTCGACGAGGCCGAGCGGCGGCCCGGTGCGGACAGTGACGTGGAGCGTCGCTGCGGCCGGCTGCTGCGGGAGCGGCTGACCGCCGAACTGGCCGTGCACGAGGCCGACGAACACCTGCGCGCCGTCGGCAACATGAGCACACCGGGGCACTCGGTGCGGGACGTGTTCACGGTGATGCCGGCGCAGACCGAGGAGGACTGGGCGGCGATCGCGCAGCGGCTGCGCGCGGTGCCGGCCGCGGTCGCGGGCTACCGGGAGTCCCTGGAGCTGGGTCTGGAGCGCAAGCTGTACGCGGCGCCCCGGCCGACCGCGACGTACATCGGGCAGCTCTCGGAGTGGACGGACACCGACGGCAAGGGACGCGGCTGGTACGAGGACTTCGCCGCGGCCGGGCCGGACGCGCTGCGCGCGGAACTGGACGAGGCGGCCCGCACGGCGACGGCCGCGCTGGCCGGGCTGCGGGACTGGATGCGCGACGTGTACGCGCCGGCCGTCGAGGGCGCCCCGAACACGGTGGGCCGCGAGCGGTACGCCCGCTGGGCCCGCTACTTCAACGGCACCGACCTGGACCTGGACGAGGCGTACGCGTACGGCTGGTCGGAGTTCCACCGCATCCTCGGCGAGATGAAGCTGGAGGCGGAGAAGATCCTGCCCGGCGCCGCGACGCCTTGGGTGGCGCTGGCGCACCTGGACGAACACGGCCGGCACATCGAGGGCGTCGACGAGGTCCGCGACTGGCTGCAGGGCCTGATGGACCGGGCCATCGCGGACCTGGACGGCACGCACTTCGAACTCGCCGACCGGGTCCGGAAGGTGGAGTCGCACATCGCCCCGCCCGGCGGCGCCGCGGCCCCGTACTACACCGCGCCGTCGGAGGACTTCTCGCGTCCGGGCCGCACCTGGCTGCCGACCATGGGCCTGACCCGGTTCCCGGTGTACGACCTGGTCTCGACCTGGTACCACGAGGGCGTGCCCGGGCACCATCTGCAGCTCGCGCAGTGGGCGCACGTGGCGAAGGACCTCTCCCGCTACCAGGCCACGGTCGGCGGGGTCAGCGCCAACGCGGAGGGCTGGGCGCTGTACGCGGAGCGGCTGATGGACGAACTGGGCTATCTCACCGACCCCGAGGAGCGGCTCGGCTACCTCGACGCGCAGATGATGCGCGCGGCCCGGGTGATCGTCGACATCGGCATGCACCTGAAACTGGAGATCCCGGCGGACTCGCCGTTCCATCCCGGAGAGCGGTGGACGCCGGAGCTGGCGCAGGAGTTCTTCGGCTCCCACAGCAGCCGTCCGGCGGACTTCGTGGAGAGCGAGCTGACCCGGTACCTGACGATCCCGGGCCAGGCGATCGGTTACAAGCTCGGCGAGCGTGCGTGGCTGCTGGGCCGTGAGAACGCCCGCGCGCGGCACGGTGACGCGTTCGACCTGAAGGCCTGGCACATGGCCGCCCTGTCCCAGGGCTCCCTGGGCCTGGACGATCTGCTGGACGAGCTCTCCCGGCTCTGACCCGCACCCGTCTCCCGCCCGGAGCCCCCTTTGGTGCCCGCCGGTTCCGGTCCGCGGGCACCGGTCACGTCCCGTGCGGCCGCTCGGCCGTACGGACGTCCCCGGTGGCGTGGACCGGGACGAGGCCGCTTGCTGGTGCCCGGGCTGTGCGACGGGAGGCGGGCCGGCATGCGGGACATGGGACCGAGGCAGAAGGCGATGGAGACGGCCCGGGCCGCCGGGCTGGCGGGTGTGGTGTTCGCGGTACTGCTGGCAGTGGCGATCGTGCTGGTCAGACTCGCCATTCCGGAAGAAGCCGAGGCGGTCGCCGCACAGGCGGCCACCGCCTCCGGGCAGCGGAACGCGGTGCAGTGGGCGCTCGACCTGATCCCGTTCGCCGGGATCTTCTTCCTGTGGTTCCTCGGCGCCGTGCGGGCCCATGTGGGTGAGGTGGAGGACAGGTTCCTCGCCACGGTGCTGCTCGGCAGCGGGCTGGTCTTCACCGCCACGATGTTCGGCGGCGCGGCGGCGGCCGCCGCCGTGCTGGAGATCGGCCGGTCTTCCGGGGGCACGCCCGACCCGGCCGCGTGGGACCTGGGACGCGATCTCGCGTACTCGCTGCTGACCGGGTACGCGATGCGCATGGCGGCCGTCTTCGTGACCTCCCTGTCGGTGATCGGGCACCGGCTCGGCGTCCTCCCGCGCTGGCTCATGATCCTGGGTGTCCTGACCGCGTTCACACTGCTGTTCATCTCGTCGAACGTCCCCTGGGCCGAACTCGCCTTTCCCGTCTGGTCGCTGGTGCTGAGCCTGTACATCCTCGGGAACCGGCGCACCGGACCACCCGATCCCGCTGCCCCGTGAGACGGCGGGTCCGGACCGTCCGCCGCTCGGGGCCGCTCACCCGAACGGACCGCCCGGCGCGCGCCGTCCCCGCGCGGCTTCCATGCTGGCCAGCGGGACATGACCGCCGTCCGGGGGCGCCCGCGCTGGGCGGGTGGTGAGCACCGGACCTGGCCACCGGAAGGGCGGAGCGCCGATGCGGCTCGTCGTCGATCTCAACAAGTGCCAGGGGTACGCGCAGTGCGCGTTCCTGGCACCCGACGTCTTCGCCATGCACGGCGAGGAGTCGCTGGTCTACAACCCGCGTGCGGACGAGGGACAGCGCGAACGGCTGGCCCGGGCGGTCGCCGCCTGCCCGGTCCAGGCGATCACCGCCGGGGAGGCCTCCGATGGCCGCTGACCCCGTGGACCTGCTCCGGCGCGAGGGCCGGATCGTGATCGTCGGCGCCTCGCTGGCCGGTCTGCGGGCCGCCGAGACGCTGCGCGCCGAGGGGTTCACCGGCTCGCTCACGATGATCGGTGACGAGCCGTACGAGCCGTACGACCGGCCGCCGCTGTCCAAGGCCGTGCTGCTGGGCAAGGCGTCCCCGAACCACACCGAGCTGCCCCACCGCCGGGAGATCGACGCCAAGTGGCGGCTCGGCGTGGCGGCGACCGGTCTCGACCTGTCCGCCAAGCGGGTGCGGCTGGCCGACGGGACGAGGTGGAGTACGACCGGCTGCTGATCGCGACCGGCGTGCGGGCCCGGCCCTGGTTCAAGGAGGAGGAGGGCCGGCTGGACGGCGTCTTCCTGCTGCGCACCCGCGACGACGCGGCCCGGCTGCTGCAGCGGCTGAGGTCGGCGCGCCGGGTGTTCATCATCGGCGCCGGGTTCGCCGGCTGCGAGGTCGCCTCCGCCTGCCGGGAGATGGGCCTCGCCGTCACCCTGGCGGAGCGGGCCGGAGCCCCACTGGTCGGCGCGCTCGGCGGGGTGATCGGTGCCGTCGCCGCCGATCTCCAGACCGAGAACGGCGTGGACCTGCGGACCGGGGTCACGGTCACCGCACTGGAGGGCGACCCGGCCGGCCGGGTCCGCGTGGTCCATCTGTCCGACGGCGGCCAGGTCGAGACGGATGTCGTGGTGGTCTCGCTCGGTTCGCTGCGCAACACCGAGTGGCTGGCCGGGTCGGGGCTCGGCGCGGGACCGCGGGGCATCGCCTGCGACGCCGGCTGCCGGGCCTTCGACTTCCGGGGCATCGTCACCGACGACGTGTTCGTCGCGGGTGACGTCGCACGCTCGCCGCACGCGCTGTTCGGCTACCAGTTCCTCTCCCTCGAGCACTGGGGCAACGCCGTCGCCCAGGCGGAGACCGCCGCGCACAACATGATCTGCCGGGGCGCCGACCGGCGCCCGCACCTGTGGATGCCGGCCTTCTGGTCCTCGCAGTTCCGGGTGAACATCAAGTCCGTCGGCGTCCCGCCGATGGGCGACCAGATCATGATCACGCAGGGTTCGTTGGCCGAGCGCCGGTTCGTGGGCGTCTACGGCCACAAGGGGCGGGTGGTCGCCGCGGTCAGCTTCGACAACACCCGCTGGCTGGAGTTCTACCAGCGGCAGATCGAGCGGGGCGCGCCGTTCCCGGTGGAGTACGCGACGGTGGACCGGCGCCCAGAGGGCCGGCAGCCGGTCGACGCGGACTTCCCCGACCCGTCCCTGCCGACCCACGGCCCCACCGTGACGCTGAGCGGCTACTCCCCGGCCGACCAGCAACTGGTGTTCACACCGGCCCACCACTGAACGCCGCCGCGGCCCCGACGCCCCAAGGACTTGTCATGACGCAGGCCTCACTGTTCCGCCGGATCACCGACTTCGCCAACCGCGCCGACCCGTATCCGCTGTACGAGGAGCTCCGCCGGACGCCCGTGCTGCACGAGGAGGAGGACGGCCCGTACGTCATCAGCTCGTACTGGGACATCGAGGGCCTGCTCCACGATCCCCGGATCAGCTCCGACGCCGCCAACCTGGCCGCCGCCGGGGACGAACTGGCCGAGGCGCAGAGCACCGGACTGCCCCCGTCCTTCCTCCGGCTCGACCCGCCCGAGCACGACCGGCTGCGGCGGATCGCCAACAGCGCCTTCGGGCCGCCCCACAAGCCGCGCCGGATCGAGTCCATGCGGGGCGAGCTGCACGAGATCGTCGGCGGGCTGATCGACGGCTTCGGCGACGCGCGCGAGATCGACCTGGTGGACCAGTTCGCCTACCCGTTCCCGGTCACGGTCATCTGCCGGCTGCTGGGAGTGCCCCGCGAGGACGAGCCGCGCTTCCGCTCCTGGGTGGATCCGCTCGTCGCCAGCCTGGACCCCGAGACGCGCGAGAGCGCGGACGAGGAGTTCGTGAAGGCGGCGCAGGAGGCGCGGATGCAGCTCGGCATGTACCTGGCCGGGCTGGTCGAGCAGCGCACCAAGGATCCGCAGGACGACATGCTGTCCGACCTCGCCGACAGCAGCGGCCCGGAAGGCGCCATGACCATGATGGAGGTGATGAGCACCGCGGTGCTGCTGCTGATCGCCGGTCACGAGACGACGGTCAACCTCATCACCAACGGCATGCTCACCCTGCTGCGCCACCCGGACGTCCTGCGACGGCTGCGGGAGGACCCCGGCCTCGCGGCCAACATCGTGGAGGAACTGCTGCGCTACGAGCCCCCGGTGCAGATCGTGCCGCAGCGCACCTGCATCGCCGACATCGAGGTGCGCGGGGTGACCATCCCCAAGGGCTCGCGGATCTGGCTGATGCTCGCCGCCGGCAACCGGGACCCGGAGCGCTTCAAGCATCCCGAGCGGTTCGACCCGGACCGCGGCGACATCCAGCACCTGGGTTTCGGCAGCGGCATCCACAGCTGCTTCGGCGCTCCGCTGGCCCGTCTGGAGACGCAGATCGCGCTGTCCGAGCTGGCCCGGCGGCTGGACAACCCCCGGCTGGTCGAGGATCCGCCGCCCTACCGGCAGAACGCGGTGCTGCGCGGCCCGCGCCACCTGCGGATCGCGTTCGACGACCGGCGCTGACCCGCGGCCGCCTGATCAGGGCGCGAGCGGTCTGATCCTGACCAGGCCCAGCCAGGTCTCCGGGCCCGGCTGGGCGTAGGCGGCGGCGACCGCGTACGGGCCCGGTGCCAGCGGTACGCGCAGGTGTCCCGTCCGGTCCACCACCCCGCCCGGCCGGGCGGCGTCGAACAGCACCACCGGGCCGGGTACCTGCCAGCGGACCTCGGGTTCCCACACGGCGGTGCCGAGCGCGGCGGGAACGTGGGCGAGCAGTTCGCGCTCGGAGTTCGCCGCCGACCAGCGTACGAAGACACCCTGGTCGGGCAGGTAGGCGGTGGCGGCGGGCTCGTCACCGAGGACGAGGGCCGCGCTGTCGCCGACCGGGAGCAGGCCCGCGTACCCGTCCACCTCGCAGGCGCGGTCGTAGTCGGTGGCGAACTCCTCGCTGTCGGCGCCCGCCCAGAACGGCAGGACCGTCTCCGGCACGGCTATCAGGGGACCTCCGCCCGACTCCACCCATTGCAGTGCGCCCGGATCCGCGTATCGAGACATGGGCAGAACCTACACGCACGGCGATCACCGGGCGGGGTCAGCAGCCGCATTCACCGTCGGCCGGCGCGGTCAGGGGGTCGGTGTCGCGCCGGTCCGCGCCCTGCCAGGTCTCGTAGGCGAAGCCCTCGCGTGCCCAGTACTCGAAACCGCCGAGCATCTCCTTGACCCGGTAACCGAGTTCGGCGAGTGCGAGGGCGGCCCGGGTGGCGCCGTTGCAGCCGGGCCCCAGCAGTACGTCACCACGGGCACGGCCTTGTCGAGGAGCCGCTCCGCCTGCTCCGGGACGAGCGCGGTGGGCAGGTGGACGGCGCCGGGGACGTGCCCCTGGTCCCAGGACTCGGTGGAACGGGAGTCGACCACGACGAAACCGGGGTCGCCGCCGGCCGCGAGTGCGGCGGCGACGTCGGATACGTCGGCGTGGAAGGCCAGCGAGGCCCGGAAGTGGGCGGCGGCCTCGGCCGGGGCGGCGGGCGCGACGCGCAGGACGGGGTTCACGGAGTCAGTGATCATGGCCTGAAATCTATGGCCGTCGGCCCGTCCGGCGAAGGGCGATCCCCGGGCTTCCGCTTGATCGACCGGTGTTTCCCCTGCTATTGATCCGGCATGACCGTGTATTCCCCGGACGCCACCGACTGGCGCATCCTGGACGTCCTGCAGCGCGAGGGCCGGGCCAGCTACGCGGAGCTGGCGCGGGCCGTGTCGATGTCACCGAGCGCCGTCACCGAGCGGGTCCGCCGGCTGGAGGAGGCCGGCGTGATCCAGGGGTACGCGGCGGTCGTGGACCCCGAGCGGCTCGGCCTGCCGATCCTCGCCTTCGTCCGGCTCCGCTACCCGCACGGCAACTACAAGCCGTTCCACGACCTGGTGGCGGCGACGCCGGAGATCCTGGAGGCCCACCACGTGACCGGTGACGACTGCTTCGTCATCAAGGTCGCCGCCCGGTCGATGCCGCACCTGGAGGAGATCTCCGGAAGGATCGGCGGGCTGGGCTCGGTGACCACGAGCGTGGTGTACTCCTCGCCGCTCCCCCGGCGCCCGCTCGGCCGCTGACCGCTCAGCCGCCGCGCTGCCGCAGCGTGGACCCCGATCTGCCCTTCACCACCTCGAGCTGGGCGTGGACGCGGCGGCGCAGGTCGGCGACATGGCTGACGATGCCCACGCTGCGGTCGCGTTCGCGCAGGCTGTCCAGGACGTCGAGGACCTCGTCCAGGGTCTGGTCGTCCAGGCTGCCGAAGCCCTCGTCGATGAAGAGGGTGTCCAGGCGGACGCCGCCCGCCTCGTCGGTGACGACGTCGGCGAGGCCGAGGGCGAGCGCGAGGGAGGCGAAGAAGGTCTCACCGCCGGACAGGGTGGCGGTGTCCCGCTCGCGGCCGGTCCACGCGTCGACGACGTGCAGCCCGAGGCCGCTGCGCCCGCGTCCGGTGCGGCCGTCGGAGTGCACCAGGGTGTAGCGGCCGGAGGACATGCGGTGCAGGCGCACGGTCGCGGCGGCGGCGACCTGCTCGAGACGTGCCGCGAGCACGTACGACTCCAGGCGCATCCGGCGTTCGTTGTCGGCGGAGGTGCCCGCGGTGAGCGCGGCCAGGCGGGCCACCCGGTCGTACTCCTCGCGCAGGGGCGCGAGCCGGCGCACGCCCTCGGCGGCGCGGGCGGAGAGCCGGTCCAGTTCGCCGACGCGGCGGTCCGCCGCGTCCCGTGCGGAGGCCGCCTCGCGCAGCCGGCGTGCCGCCTCGGCCGCCGTGCGCTCCGCGGCGTCCGGGTCGGCGGGGGGTCGCTCGGCGGCGGCGGAGGTGCCGGCCTCCGCGAGCACGGCGCGTACCGCCGCCTCCTCGGTCTGCCTTGCGTCCAGACGGTGCTGGAGCTCGCGGTGGGCCGCGGCGTCGAGGAGGGCGGCGGCCGCGGCCCGCGGGGTGTCGAAGCCGGCGCGGTAGGCGGCGTCGGCGAGGCGGGCGTCGGCGTCCTTGAGCCGGTGGGCGGCGTCCTCGGCCGCACGGGCGGCGTCGGCGGCCTCGCTGAGCCGGGCCGTCCGCCGCTCCAGTTCCGCGGCCCGGGCGGCCACGCTGGACGCGGATCCGCGCGCCTGCGCCAACTCCCGTTCCAGGGCTTCCTGTTCGCGCTCCAGACTCTCGCGCCGGGTCAGGCGCGCGGCGGTCCGTACGGCGGCGCGCTGGCGTTCGTCGAGGCGCCGTTCACGCTCCTGCTCGGCGCGGCGCAGCTCCTCGTGGGCGGCGTGCAGGGCGGAGGCGTCCCGGCGGGCGCTCGTGTACGCGCGCTCGAGTTCGTCGGCGTCGGCGGCGAGCCGGTCCGTGGGCGTGTCGCCGGCCTCCGCGGTGGCGGCGGCCAGCTCCTCGCGGACGGCACCGAGGCGCCGCTCGTCCTCGGCGTGCCGTTCCTCGGCCCGCCGGGAGTCGGCGAGGGCGCGCTCCTCGGTCTCGCGGTCGACGTGCCCGGCGACCTTGCGGGCGGGTGCGGGGTGCTCGGTGGCTCCGCAGACGGCGCAGGGCTCGCCGTCTGCGAGCTGCCCGGCCAGCTCGGCGGCGATGCCGTCGAGACGCTGTTCCTTGAGGTCGAGCCAGTGGGCGCGGGCGTCGACGGCCTGCTGCCGCGAGGCCAGCGCCCGGTGCCGGGCCCGCTCCAGGCCGGAGGCGAGTTCGTCCCGGCTGCGTGCCGCGGCGAGGCGCCGCTGCGCGGGTTCGCGCCGGACGGCGAGCTGTTCGGCGCGGGTGGCCGCCTCCTGGGCGGACTCGACACGGGACCGCAGGGCGGCCCGGGTGGTGTCCCAGTCGGCGAGCCAGGCGTCGGCCTCGCGCAGCACGTCCTCGTCGACGCGCTCCTGCTGGTCGAGGGCGGCCCGCTCCTGCGCGGCCTCGGTGAGCCGCCGTTCGGCGCGCCGGGCCGACTCCAGGCCGCCGAGTTCCTCGGCGGCCCGGCGGGCGGCGGCCGTGAGGCCCGCGGGGCCGTCACCGGCGTGCGAGCCGGGCAGGCCGACACGCGCGCGCGCCTCGGCCGCGGCGGCCCCGCGGTGCTCCGCCTCGGCCGCGTTCCGCAGCTCCAGGGCGGGCGCGACCGTCTCGGCCTTGCGCGCTCGCGCCATCCGCTCCTGTGCCTCGTGGTGCGCGCCGGCCCCGTCCCGAAGGCGTTCCGCCCGCTGCCAGGCCTCGGCGAACCGGCTCTGCAGGCGGGCGAGTTCGCGCGCCTCGTCCAGGGAGTGCCGGGCCGCGTCGTGGGCGGACTCGGCGGCCCGGAGGCGGCACCGGGCGATGGTGAGGTGTTCGCGCGCGGTGCTGCGGGCCACGGCGGCGGCGTCGAGCACGGCCTCGGCGAGACCCGGCTCGCCGGGGCTCAGCTCGGGCAGCTCCATGGCGTCGCCCGCCTCCTGCTGCATGCGGTGGGCGTCGGCGAGCAGTGCGGCGTCGCCCTCGCGCACCCGGGTCTCGCCGGCGCGCCGGCGCTCCGCGAGCCGCTTCTCCACGTCGGCGAAGCGCTGGGTGTCGAAGAGGCGGCCGAGCAGCCGGCCCCGGGCCTCGGCGTCGGCGCGCAGGAAGCGCGCGAAGTCGCCCTGGGGCAGCAGGACCACCTGGCAGAACTGCTCGCGGCTCATGCCGAGGAGCTGGGTGATCTCCTCGCCGATCTCCTGGTGGGAGCGGCTGACGTCCTTCCAGGTGGCCGCCGGGGCGTCGTACTCGCGCAGCCAGGTCTGTGCCTTGTCGACGGTCGTGCCGGTGCCGCGCAGCTTGCGCCGCTCCCACGGCGGCTGCCGGGTGATCTCCAGCCGCCGTCCGGCGACGGTGAGTTCGAGGCGGATACCGGTGCGCGTGCCGGGTTCGGCGTGGTCGCTGCGCAGGTTCATGCCCTGGCCGGTCTGCCGGGCGCCGGGCACGGTGCCGTAGAGGGCGTAGCAGACGGCGTCCAGGACGGAGGTCTTGCCCGCGCCGGTGGGGCCGTGCAGCAGGAACAGCCCGGCGGTGGAGAGCGCGTCGAAGTCGACGCTCTGGGAGGCGCCGAACGGCCCGAAGGCGGTGATGTCGAGCCGGTGCAGCCTCACCGCGCCACCTCCCGCACCGCGTCGTGGGCACGCACCGCGTCGAAGGCGTCACGCAGGACGGCCGCCTCCCGCTCGTCGGGACCGGCGCCGCGCACATGGGTGACGAAGTCCTCGGCGATCTCCTGGTCGCCGCGGCCGGCGAGCCGCCGGGCGTACGACACCCGCGGGTCGTCGGCCTCCCGGTCCGGGTCGAAGACCAGGCTGAGGGTGTGCGGGAAGCGCTCGGCGAGGCGGGCCATGGGGTCGGCGGGGCGGACCGGGTCGGTGAGGGTGGCCTCGATCCAGGCGTCCTCGTGGCGGGCGAGACCGGGGTCGGCGAGCAGTTCCTCCAGGGTGCCCCGGAGGCGGGCCAGCGGGCGCGGCACCGGGACGTCGAGGCGCTCGGCGGTGACGGAGCCGTCGGCGGCCAGGTCGACGAGCCACATGCTCTTGCGGTGTCCGGCCTCGGAGAAGGAGTAGGCGAGCGGGGAGCCCGAGTAGCGCACCCGCTCGGTGAGGGTCTGGCAGCCGTGCAGGTGCCCGAGCGCCACGTAGTCGACGCCGTCGAAGACCCCGGCCGGCACGGCGGCGACCCCGCCGACGGTGATGTCCCGTTCACTGTCGCTGGCCTGGCCGCCGGTGACGAAGGCGTGGGCGAGGACGACGGAGCGCGTGCCCGGCGCGCGGCCGGCGAGGTCGGCGCGGACCCGTTCCATGGCGGCGGCCAGCACGGCCTCGTGGCCCGCCCTCTCCACCGCGAACTCCTCCTTCACCAGGGCGGGTTCGAGGTACGGCAGACCGTAGAGGGCGACGTCCCCGTGGGCGTCCCGCAGCACCACCGGTGTACCGACGGCGGACGGCTCGGTGCGCAGGTGGATGCCCGCCCGGTCGATGAGGCCGGCGCCGACGCCGAGACGGCGGGCCGAGTCGTGGTTGCCGGAGATCATCACGGTGGGCACCCCGAGTTCCGCGAGGCGGTGCAGGGCGTCGTCGAAGAGCTCGACCGCGGCGAGCGGGGGCACCGCGCGGTCGTACACGTCACCGGACACGACCACCGCGTCCACCGCGTGCTCACGCACGGTGGCGACGAGGTGGCCGATGAACCCGGCCTGGGCACCGAGCATGTTCACCCGGTGGAAGGCCCGGCCCAGGTGCCAGTCGGACGTGTGCAGGAGTCTCATGATCCTCGAGACTAACGGCCGGGTCTGACATCACGGGCGGTTACTCCCGTATCAGCCCGTCACGACCCGCCCCACGCACGGGCGTTATGTCCGATTAGAGGCTTAATTCCGTTATGGGGGCGGTGAACGTCACGCGTCGCCGTAGGCCTCCCCGCCCAGCTCGAAACCGGCCGTGCCCGCCGTCGCGTCGGCCAGCCAGGCGCGGAACGCGTCGACGTCGGCGTCCGGCAGACCGATCTCGATCGTGACGGCCTCGCCGTAGCGGACGTCCCGGACCTCGCGTCCGGTGGCGCGCAGGTCGTTCTGCACCTTGCCCGCGCGCTGGTGGTCGACGGTCACCGTGGCGAGCCGGAACCGGCGCCGCGTGATCGTGCCGAGCGCGTCCAGGGCCTCGCCGACGGAGCCGCCGTAGGCCCGGATGAGACCGCCGGCGCCGAGCTTGACGCCGCCGTAGTAGCGGGTGACGACGGCGATCACGTACCGCATGTCGCGGCGCAGCAGCATCTGCAGCATCGGGACGCCGGCCGTGCCCCCCGGTTCGCCGTCGTCGCTCGCCTTCTGGACGGCCGCGTCGGCACCGATGACGTACGCCCAGCAGTTGTGCGTGGCGTCGGCGTGCTCCTTGCGGACGGCCGCGAGGAACTCCTGGGCCTCCCGCTCGGTGGCCGCCGGGGCGAGGGAGCACAGGAAGCGGGAGCGGTTGATCTCGGTCTCGTGCACGCCCGCGCGGGCGACTGTGCGGTACTCGTCCTGCATCCCGCCAGCCTATGCGAGCACCGCCGCGCCCCCGCTCGCGGTGCGGACCGCGCGCTCCGCGCTACCGCTTCGGCCCCTTCGTCCCGCGCGGCACGGTGAACGACGTCAGCAGGGCCGCGCCCGGGACGAGGGCCGGCCAGCCGGTGCCGCGCCAGGCCAGCACGGCGAGCGCCGAGGTCGGGAACTTCGCGCGCACCCGCTCCAGGTTGTCGTCCAGACCGTCCCCGGCCAGTGCGAGGACCAGTTCCTCCAGCCCCGGGTTGTGCCCGACCAGCAGCAGGGTCTCCACCTCGCGCGGCGTCTCGCGCACGACCTCCATCAGGTCCGGTGCGGCGGCCGCGTACAGCCTCGGTTCGTAGCGGACCGGGGGCGGGGTGCCCCACTGGGCGGAGGCCAGTTCCCAGGTGCGCCGGGCGCGTACGGCGGTGGAGCACAGGGCGAGGTCGGGCAGACAGTCGGCCTCGGCGAGCGCGCGGCCGGCGGCCGGGGCGTCCCGCAGGCCGCGCGGCGCCAGCGGACGCCGGTGGTCCGCGACCCCCTCCGGCCAGTCGGACTTGGCGTGCCGCAGCACGACCAGCCGCCGCAGCGGGCCCGCGCCCGCCCGCTCGATCACCCGAGGCTCCCGAGGTCCCGGGGGAGGTCGAGGGCGAGCAGGCGGTCGGCGTACGCGTAGGTCTCGAACCGGGCCCCGTCCGGGATGTCCGGGGCGACCGCCACGTCGCGCAGCACGTCCAGCACACCGGGCACGTCGAGATCGTCCTCCCAGGCGGCCCGCAACCGTGTCCGCACCTCTTCCGGCACCGGCCGCGAGGGGTGCCGCGCCCACTCGGCCACGGCCCGCCGCCACCGGGCGAGCGTCCGCTCGGCCTCACCCAGCCGTCCGGCGTCCAGCGTCACGGGGGCGTCGCGCGGCACGGAGAGGAGGGCCAGCCGGAGGGCGCCGGAGTCCGCGTCGGCGGAGAGCAGGGCACGCAGCGCCGCGCCGGACGCGTCGGCGCCGCCGGACGGTGCTGCCGGGTCCGGCCCCGGCGGCTCCCCGGTCCAGGTCACCGGAGCGACGCGGACCACCGTTCCCCCGCCCGGCGCCGTGCCCCGCTCTCCCGTCACGTGCAGGACCTGGGCCTCGCCCAGGCCCGACGCGAGGTCGCGGCCGTCCTCGAAGGGGCGGATGGACAGGGTGGTGGCGGCCGCGCGGAGCTCGGCGAGCCGGTGGGGCGCGGTCAGGATGGTCCACACGGGGGTGCCGCCGAGTTCCAGGGCCCGGACGAGGACATCGGCGGTGAGCAGGACCCGCAGGGCCGTCAGGTCCAGGCCGGAGGCGTAGGCCTCGATCCGGGTCAGGCCGCGGCGGGCGGGCGCGGCGGAGACGGATTCACCGGTTCGGGCGTCGAGGATGCGCAGCACGGCCCGAGCGTAGGCGCGGCGGCGGCCGTACGCGGGCACCTTGCGCCGATTCCGGACACCGTGGCGGGTGACCGGGGGAATCAGCACCCCGTGAGCGCTGTTGCTCCCACGACAGTTCCCCCGCAGCCCGAGGAGGCGGCCGTGCACGGCGACGAGGCGACCATCCGCAGGATCCTGACCGAGCTGGGCGACACCTGGGCCGTCGTCGGCCTGTCCGCGAACCGGCGGCGGGCCGCCTACGGGGTGGCGCGGGTGCTGCAGGGGTTCGGCAAGCGGATCGTGCCGGTGCATCCGAAGGCGGAGACGGTGCACGGCGAGCCGGGCTACGCCTCCCTCGCGGAGATCCCCTTCGAGGTCGACGTCGTGGACGTGTTCGTCAACGCCGAGCTGGCCGGCGCGGTCGCCGACGAGGCGGTGACGAAGGGCGCGAAGGCGGTGTGGTTCCAGCTCGGGGTCGTCGACGAGGACGCCGGGGAGCGGGTCCGGGCCGCGGGGCTGGACATGGTGATGGACCGCTGCCCGGCGATCGAAATTCCCCGCCTGCATTGAGCTGTCTCACCTTCTTCTCACAATTCTCCGCTGAATATTGACATTCCACCTGGGCCTTGACCTGTGGGAAGACCGTCACCAAGACAGTCAAGATCCCGGGTCAAGTTTTGGGAAACAGTCTTTTGCGACAGCGGAACGCTTTCCTAGCCTGTGGCCTCCTTGCTCGTTATTCGCACGCTCACGATCTGAGAGGCCACCAGACATGGTGAAAGTCGACCATGCCGTGCCACAGGCCACGACGGAGTCCGGCGGCGGTCTGCGCCGGGACGTCGGGCTGATCGGACTGATGTGGGCCTCGGTGGGCTCCATCATCGGCTCCGGCTGGCTGTACGGAGCCGAGAAGGCGGTGGTCGTGGCCGGCCCCGCGGCGATCGTCTCGTGGGTGATCGGCGCGGTCGCCATCGTCCTGCTGGCACTCGTGCACGCCGAACTCGGCGGCATGTTCCCGGTCGCCGGCGGCACCGCCCGCTACCCGCACTACGCCTTCGGCGGCCTGGCCGGCATGTCGTTCGGCTGGTTCGCCTGGCTGCAGGCGGCCACCGTGGCCCGATCGAGGTCGAGGCCATGATCGGTTACGCCGGTCACTGGGGCTGGGCCCAGGGCCTGCAGCACGCCGACGGCACGCTGACGACCGGCGGTCTCCTCACCGCCGTCGTCCTCATGGCCGTCTTCGTCGGCGTCAACTTCTTCGGCGTCCGGGCCCTGGCCCACACCAACAGCGCCGCGACCTGGTGGAAGATCGCCGTTCCGCTCGGGGCGATCTTCATCATCGCCGTGGGCAACTTCCACCCCGGCAACTTCACCTCGGAGGGCTTCGCGCCCTTCGGTGCCAAGGGTGTGCTGGGCGCGATCAGCTCCAGCGGCATCATCTTCGCGCTGCTCGGCTTCGAGCAGGCGATCCAGCTCGCGGGCGAGAGCCGCAACCCCAAGCGCGACCTGCCGCGGGCGACCCTCGGCTCGGTGGCGATCGGCGCCGTGATCTACATCCTGCTCCAGGTCGTGTTCATCGGCGCGCTGCCGCACACCTCCTTCGCGCACGGCTGGGCCAAGCTGGACTTCGCCGGCATCAGCGGACCCTGGGCGGGTCTGGCGACCCTGGTGGGCCTCGGCTGGCTGGGCTGGGTGCTCTACGTCGACGCCATCATCTCCCCCGGCGGCACCGGCCTGATCTACACGACCGCCACCTCGCGCGTCTCCTACGGCCTGGCCAAGAACGGCTACGCGCCGAAGGCGTTCGCGAAGACCGACGCGCGCGGCGTGCCGTGGTTCGGCCTCGTCATGTCCTTCGTGACCGGCGTGGTCTGCTTCCTGCCGTTCCCGAGCTGGCAGGAGCTGGTCGGCTTCATCACCTCGGCGAGCGTGCTGATGTACGCGGGCGCTCCCCTGGCGTACGGCGTCTTCGCCGACCGGCTGCCGCACCACGAGCGCCCCTACCGGCTGCCCTTCGGCAAGGTGATCTCGCCGTTGTCGTTCGTGGTCGCCAACCTCATCATCTACTGGGCCGGCTGGGACACCCTGTGGCGGCTGGGCTTCGCGATCCTGCTCGGCTACGTGCTGCTCGGCTCCTACGCCTGGTACGCCGTCCGCAAGAACCTGCCCGACGCGCCCCGGCTGGACTTCAAGGCCGCGCAGTGGCTCCCCGGCTACCTGCTGGGCCTGGGCGCGATCTCCTGGCTGGGCGGCTTCGGCGGCCGTGGCTACATCGCCCTGTGGTGGGACATCCTGGTGGTCGCGGCCTTCTCGCTCGGCGTCTACTACTGGGCCAAGGCCACCGCGTCGAAGACCGAGGCGATCGAGCGGAGCATCGAGGAGGTCGTGGTCACGGACGCCCCGGCGCACTGACCCCGCTCCCGGACACCGGTGTCCCGCCGGCCGCGGCCACCCGCTGCGGCTGACGGGACACCGTCATAATGCGGAGGTGACAGACCCTTCCCCCCACTTCGGCTCCGCGCCCGTCGACGGCCGTACGGAAGACCGTACGGTCGTCGTCGTGGGCGCCGGGCCCGCCGGGCTCACCGTCGCCGCCCTGCTGCGGGCCGCCTCCGTCGACTGCGTGGTCCTGGAGACCGAGAGCAGACAGTTCGTCGAGACCCGGCCCGGGCGGGCGTCCTCGAGGAATGGGCGGTCCGCGAACTCGAGCGGCGGGGCCTGGCGAAGCGCCTGCTGGAGCGCGCCGAGCCGCACGACGCCTGCGAGTTCCGCTTCGACGGCGAGCGGTTCCGCTTCCCCTTCGGGGAACTGATGGGCCATCACCACTACGTGTACCCGCAGCCGATGCTGGTGACCGACCTGGTACGGGAGTACGCCGACGTACGCGGCGGTGACATCCGCTTCGGAGTGGGCGACGTACGGCTGCACGACCTGGACTCGGACCGGCCCGCGGTGTCGTACCGGTGTCCGCGGACGGGTGAACGGGTTCTGTTGCGCTGCGACTTCGTCGCCGGCTGCGACGGCGCGCGCGGGGTGACGCGGGACGCGATACCGCCCGAGCGCACCCGCGTCGCGCGGCAGGACGACGGCATCGGCTGGCTGGCGCTGCTCGCCGAGACCCCGCCCTCCGCCGACTGCGTGGTGTTCGGCGTCCACCCGCGCGGCTTCGCCGGTCACATGCCGCGCAGCCCCGAGGTCACCCGTTACTACCTGCAGTGCCCGCCCGGGGACGATCCGGAGAACTGGCCGCACGACCGGGTCTGGGCCGAGCTGCGCACCCGGCTCGGCGCGGCCGGGGCGCCACCGCTGACCGAGGGGCGCCTGATCGAGAAGCGGGTGCTGGACATGCACCACTACGTCGTCGAACCCCTGTCCCACGGGCGGCTGTTGCTGGCCGGCGACGCCGGTCATCTCACGGCGCCCATCGCGGCGAAGGGCATGAACCTGGCCCTGCACGACGCGTTCCTGCTGGGCGACGCGCTCGCCGCGTACGTGGGCCGGGGCGACGGGAGCGGCCTGGCGGGCTACTCGGCGGCGGCGCTGCGCAGAGTGTGGGACTACCAGGAGTTCTCGCAGTGGCTGTCGGACATCTACCACGGGGTGTCGTCCGGCGACGCGTTCCGGGCCGGCACCACTCTGGCCCGGCTGCGCCGGCTCTTCGCCTCGCCCGCCGCGGCGGCCGCGTTCGCCGAGCAGTACGTGGGCTCGGCCACCGCGTTCTGAGCGCGGCACCGCTGGTGAGGGGCCCGCGTCCGCGTCCGGCGCGGGCCCGCCGCCCCCGGTGTCAGGCGGTGCCGAGTCCTTCGAGCACCACCGCGCCGGGCAGTTCCGCGAGCGCCTTGCCGGGGACCAGCAGCTTGCCGCGCCGGCGACCGCTGCCCACCAGGACGTACGGCAGGTCGGCCACGGCCGCGTCGATCAGGACGGGCCAGCCGGCGGGGAGTCCGACCGGGGTGATGCCGCCGTACTCCATGCCGGTCTCGCCGGTCGCGGTCTCCATCGAGGCGAAGGAGGCCTTGCGGGCCCCGAGTTGGCGGCGCACCACGCCGTTGACGTCGACCCGGGTGGTGGAGAGCACCAGGCACGCGGCCAGGGTCGTCGCGCCGCCCCGCTTGCCCGCGACCACCACGCAGTTCGCCGACCGCTCCAGCAGGTCGCGCCCGTAGTGCTCGACGAAGACGGCCGTGTCGGCCCAGCGCGGGTCGGTGTCCACCCAGACGATCCGGTCGGCGGGGACGCCGCCCCGCCAGTGCCGCACGGCGTCGGCGACGGGCGCCGTGAGCTCGTCCAGGCAGTCCGGGGCGGGAACGGCGGTCTCGAAGTCTCCGATGGGTGCGCGCATGGCCGCACGCTAACAAGACGCCCCAGGCCGGGATACCGGCGTCTCAGTGAACGGGCGGCACCGAGACGGCCATCATCATCTCCATCGGCACGTCGCCCCGGTTGCCGTACAGGTGCGGCACGTTGGCCTCGAAGGAGGCGCTCGCGCCGGCCGGCACGCGGTACTCCTCACCGTCCACGGTGAGCGTCAGCTCGCCCGCGGTGACATGGACCAGCTCCACCGTTCCGGCGGGGTGCGGTTCGGAGGGGCTGTTCTCGCCCGGCATCAGCCGCCAGTCCCAGATCTCCAGCGGCCCGGGCGCCTCGGTTCCAGCGAGCAGCCGGTTGTAGCTGCCGGCCTCGGTGTGCCACAGCCGCACGGCGCGCTCGGCGGGGACGATGCGGACCTTCGGACCCCGCTCGTAGTCGAGGAGGGTGGTGACGCTCACCCCCAGCGCGTCGCCGATCTTGACGACGGTGCCGATGCTCGGGTTGGTGCGGGCCTGCTCGATCTGGATGAGCATGCCGCGGCTGACTCCGGCCCGGGCGGCGAGGACGTCCAGCGTGAAGCCGCGCACCGCGCGCCAGTGCCGCACGTTGCGGGCCAGGGACTGGGTCAGGAGTTCGAGGTCCGACACGATCCGTCCAATGTCCGGGGTTCAGCAAACTGTACTGAGCAGTATCCCCCGGCGACCGGTCGCGTCAGCCGTCGGCCTCCAGCCGCGCCAGCTCCTCGATGCCCTCCTCGTCCAGGTCCGCGAGGGCGCGCAGCTGCTGCGGGGTGATCCCCTCCGGGGGCGGCACCGGGGCCGGGGTCCGCAGCGGCGGCTGCCAGCCCGCGTCGGGCGTCCAGCGCCGTACGACCCGGGCGGGTGCCCCGGCCACCACGGCGTGGTCGGGCACCGTGCCGCGCACCACCGCACCGGCCGCCACCACCACGTTCCGGCCGATCCGCGCACCGGGCAGGATCACCGCGCCGGTGCCGATCCAGCAGCCCGGGCCGATCTCCACCGGCTCCATCCGCGGCCACTGCCTGCCGATGGGCTCGTGCGGGTCGTCGTAGGAGTGGTTGGTGGAGGTGACGTAGACGTACGGCCCGAAGTAGCAGTCGCTGCCGATGGTGACCGTCGTGTCGGCGATGACGTGGCTGCCGCGGCCGAGGACGACCCCGTCGCCGATGCGCAGGATCGGGTCCGGACCGAGGTCGAGGTCCGGCATCAGGCCGGCGGTCAGCGTGACCTGCTCGGCGATGATGCAGTGCGAGCCGATGTGGATCCAGGGCTCGCCGAAGACGGTGCCGAGCGGGAAGGCCAGCCTGGTGACCGGGCCCAGCGAGCCGAAGCGGAACCTCCCGGGGTGCTCCGCGCTGACGGACCCCGCGCGCTGCGCCCACGCCCAGGCCGCGTGGACGGCGCGCTGGGCGAGGCCCCGCCGCCGGGATGAGAACGTGTTCTTGCGCTTCGGCACGGGCTCACGTTACTCAGCGGGGGCCCGGGGCGAGGGCGCGGGCCGCTGTGATCTTTGCCCCAGTCCTGACGTACCGTGCGCAGTACTACGGCGGACGAGGAGACGGTGATGACGCACAAGGCGCTGATCGTGGGCATCGCAGGGAAGGAACCGCAGGTCGACGCGGAGGCGTTCGTGGCGCCCACGGCCTCGGTGATCGGGGACGTCACACTGCGCGCCGGCGCCAGTGTCTGGTACGGCGCCGTGGTGCGCGGGGACGTCGAGCGGATCACCGTGGGCGCCGACGCGAACGTGCAGGACAACGTCACGCTGCACGCCGACCCGGGCTTCCCGGTGACCGTCGGGGAGCGGGTCTCCATCGGGCACAACGCGGTGGTGCACGGCGCGACCGTGGAGGACGACTGCCTGATCGGGATGGGCGCGACCGTGCTGAACGGGGCGGTGATCGGGGCGGGCTCGCTGGTCGCGGCCCAGGCCCTGGTCCCGCAGGGCATGGTCGTGCCGCCGGGGTCACTGGTGGCGGGCGTCCCCGCCAAGGTGCGGCGGGAGCTGTCCGAGGAGGAACGGCAGGGGTCACCCTCAACGGCACGCTGTACGCGGATCTGGCGAAGACCCATCGCGCAGTGCACGAGTAGGGAGTCCGCGAGCGGTCCGCGGGCGGCTCAGTCCCCCGCGGGTACCGGCTCCGGCTCCTGCCGGCGCTGCTCCTGCGCCTTCTTGGCGCGGCGCTTGATGACCAGCATCGACGCCAGTCCGATCAGGACCGCCCCGGCCAGCCCCAGGTACGAGAACCGCTTCAGCCAGTCCTCGGCGACGACGCCCACGTAGTAGATGACGGCGGTGGTGCCGCCGGCCCAGCAGATGCCGCCGAGGACGTTGGCGATCAGGAACTTCCAGTACGGCATGTGGAGCACGCCCGCGAGCGGTCCGGCGAAGATGCGCAGCAGGGCGACGAAACGGCCGAAGAACACCGCCCACATGCCCCACTTCTCGAAGGACCGCTCGGCGGTGGCGACATGGCCCTCGCCGAAGTGCCTCGGGAACTTCCTCCCCAGCCAGGCCAGCAGCGGGCGCCCGCCCTTGCGGCCGATCGCGTAGCCGATGGAGTCGCCGATGACGGCACCGGCGGTCGCGCAGACGCCGAGCACGACCGGGTTGATGCCCGTGTGCTGGGAGGACATCAGCGCCGCCGAGACCAGGACGATCTCGCCCGGCAGCGGGATGCCCAGGCTCTCCAGGCCGATCACGAGGGCCACCACGGCGTAGACGGCGGCCGCGGGCACCGTGTCGAGCCATTCCTGGACGTGCACCGCCGGTTCCTCCCGAGTCGCTGTCCCTGTCCGTACGCGGGCGTGGCTTGCGCAGCGCGCCCCATGGGAAGGCTACCTGGTCGGCGCTGAACGGCGGCCTGCGCACGGGCCGCACGGCACCACCGCGCCCTCGCCCCGTCGCTTCCCGGCCATCGCGGTGTCACGCCGGAGGGAAAGGCTCCCCGAGGCTCCGCCGCTCCCCCCTCCCCTGGCTCCCGCCGCTCCCCTCCGGCCGGGCCCGATGCGGAAGGACGTCGTCCCCGTGTCCTCACCGTCCCCGCTCCCGCCGCTCTCCCCGCCCGCCGGTCCGCCGCCGTGCCCTCCCGCGCGCCGCGTCTCCCTGCCTGCCGCCCGGCCCGTCCGGCTCGTCCTGTGCCTGTCCCCCGTGCTGCTCGCCGGGTGCTGGGTGCTGGCCGACCGGCCGGTGGCGTCCGAAGGGGCGTCCCGGCTGGCCGCGGCCGACCCGGGATGGCTGCTGGCCGGGGCCGCTCTCACCTGTCTCACCTGGGTCGCGGCCGCCTGCGTGCGGCAGGGCGCGCTGCCGGACAAGTTGCCGCCGGGGCTCCTGCTGGCCTCGCAGTTCGCCGCCGGCGCGGCGAACCATGTGCTGCCCGGCGGCCTCGGCGCGCACGCCGTCACCCTGCGCTTCCTGCGCGCCCGGGGCGTGCCCCTGGACCGGGCGACCGCGTCGATCGGCCTGTACTCACTGGCGCGGTCCGTGACGAGGACGCTGGTGCTGCTGGCCTTCCTGGCGGCCTGCCCGGCCCGCCGCCGGCTCGGCGAGCTGGTCCCGGACGGGCCGGTACCGGTGCCGGCCGCCGCGGCCGCGGGTGGTGCGCTCGCCGTCGCCGGGGTGCTGCTGACGGTCGTGCCGCCGGTGCGCCGGCCGGTGACGGGTCTGGTGCGCGCCGCCCTCGCCGACGCGCGGGCCGTGCACGGCCGCCCCTGCCGGGTGCTCGCCCTGTGGGGCGGGTCGGCGGCCATGCCTCTGGTCCAGGCGGGCACGCTGGTCTGCGTCGGGACCTCGCTGGGACTGGGGCTGCCCTGGGAGCAGGTGGTGCTCGCCCATCTCGCGGCGGGCACCGCCGTGGGGGCCGTGCCGGCGCCGGGGGTCTGGCGGTGGACGCGGCCCTGGTGTGGACCCTGGTGTCGTTCGGCGCGGTGCCGGCGGTGGCGGCCGCGACCGTGATCGGTCACCGGGTGCTGAACGACTGGCTGCCGCTGCTGCCGGGCGCCCTGACGCTGTCGGCGCTGATCCGCGCCAGGGCGCTGTGAGTGCGGCACCGGCACGTCCCGAGCACGACGGTCCCGGGCAGGTCCCGCATCCCGGCGCCCGGCCGGACTCCGGTGGTCCCGCGCGGCTGTGGACACGAGCCGGAAAGACCGCGCAGCCTGCCGTGCGCGATCCGGACCGGCCGCCGGCGGGCGCGGCGGCCGGGGGCGCGTCCGAGGACGTGGCGCGCGGCCGTGTACCGGTGGCGTCGGGGCCCGCCTGGCGTCCGGCGGGGGCGCCCAGGGTGGTCGCGGGGGAGGGACAGCGTTGTCGTCGGGCCCGCCCACGGTCACGAGGGCGGTGGCGAGCAGCCCCAGCGAGGCGAGGCCGACCCCGACCGCGAAGGCGGTGGTGCGGCGTCCGGCCTCCGGCGCGGTGCCGGGCCGGCCGGTCGTCGCCGCCGGGCGCCCCGACGGGGCCCGGGGCTCCTCGCGGGCGACTCGGCCGGGACGGGAGTCGAGGTAGCGCCGGGCTCCCCAGCCGAGCACGCTCTCGGCGATCAGGACGCCGGGTCCGCCGTCGGCCTGACTCAGCTGCTCGGCGGCGTGACGGCAGTGGGAGCAGGCGGTGAGATGCCGTCGCGCATCCGGGAGCGGAGCTCCGCCCGACCCAATGGGATCGTCCGGCAGGCAGGTGTGGAAAAGGCATTCCGGGGAGGGCGCCAGTTCCCGGTGGGCACGTAGGCAGCCCGCCCGGAATTCCGCCCGGGCCCGGCTCAGCGCCATCGCCGCCGTGGCCGTGTCCATACCCAGCAGACCAGCGGGTATGTTTATGGATTCCGCCTCGACCTCGGTATGCCACAGAAGGCATTGGGAAGCCGCGGGAAGGGCGTGGAAAGCGCGTTCGGCGAGTCGTCGCCTTTCGGGCGTGCGGGGCGCCGTGGCGCGCAGACCGCGGCCGCCGCCGGGCTTGCGCAGTTCCGGCAGCACCACGCACGCCGCCTCGTCGGCGGCCCAGGCGCGGACGGTGTCGCGGACCGCCGTCAGCAGTCGCGGGCGCAGGGCGCCGCCGGCCGCGCCGGTCGCGGGCCGGCCGAGGACCTGCTGGAAGGCGGCGGAGGTCACCAGCCGGGCAGACGGGCCGGCGGCCGCAAGGCAGACGGCGGCGTAGTCGAAGGTGGCCTGCCAGTGCCGGGCCAGCAGCAGGGCGACGGCATCGTGACGGCCGGCCGGGGGCCCGCCCAGCCGGGCGGCGAGGGTGTGGTCGGACTCCCCGGACGGGGAGCCGGGGCGGGACGGGAAGGGCGGGTGTGGGGGGTGGGGGGACTGCACGGAACCCATTCCTTTCCAGCCGCGGGACGGCGGCGTACGGATTGGCGTCCTGTCGGAAAGCGGCACCGCGTCGGTGCGTACCTGGGGGTGGGGCCGGGCCGCGCGTCAGGATCCGGCCTTTACCCCTGGAGGGAGGGCTCACCTTGGCACAATCGCATCACTGGAAACAAGCGGTCCGAATGGAGCCGGCGGCAACGTCCGGGAAATGAACAATAGTTACCGGCGGTATCCACAGACATGGCCGAAGCCGGGGTCGCACAACTCTCAACTAGCGGACATGAAAGGCCCGATGACACACGGAATCCCCAACTTCCCGGCGGCCCGCCGACGGCCGCCCACAGCCGGTACCGGGGTCGCTCCGGGCGCGCTCCCATCCTCGTACCGGAGCATGGCCGCATGATCGCCCCCCACCCCCAGGCCACCGCCGCCACCCCTCCCCGCCCGGGGCGCAAGGCGGTCGTGCCGGCCGCCGGGCTCCGTACCCGGTTCCCGCCCGCGACCAAGGCGACGCCGAAGGAGATGCTGCCGGTGGTCGACAAGCCGGCCATCCAGTACGTCGTCGAGGAGGCCGCCGCGGCGGGCCTCGACGACATCCTGATGGTCACCGGCCCTCACCAACGGGCCATCGAGGACCACTTCGACCACGCCTTCGAACTGGAGCAGGCGCCGGCCGCCAAGGGCGACACCGTTCGGTGGTCCGTCCGGCCTGCGCCCGACCGGACCTCGGTCCCGGATTCCGTTCCTGGCTCAGGGATTTCGTGGCGGAGCTGGATGACGGCGCGGACCACGGGGCCGTGAGGGCCGGCGGCCGGGAGCGGCGCCGGGCGGCCTGAGACGACGCGGGAGGGGAGAGGGGGCGGACGGACCGGGTCCCGGCCGGCGTCCGGTGCCCCCTCCCCCGGATCCCCCGTCAGTCCTGCTGGTTGGGGCGCAGGGTCCACACGACCTGCATCTCGCCGGTCACGGCACCGTCCGCGCGCCGGATCTCGATCGTCACCGGGAACTCGGGCCGCTTGCCCGCGTCCAGTTCGGCCACGACCTCGGCGGCCGGGCGGCCCAGGGTCGCGGTCGCCGTGACGGCGCCCATCGCCAGCTTCTTGTAGGCGATCTCGGCCCGGACGGCGAGCGGCACGGCGCGCGAGAGCTGGTCGCCGAACGCGGCCAGCACGATGGCGCCGCTGGCCGACTCCCCCAGGGTGAACATCGCGCCGGCGTGCGGCCCGCCCACGTGGTTGTGGAAGTCGCCCTGGTCCGGCAGGAACACCACGGCTCGTTCCGCGGAGGTCTCCTGGAACTCCAGGTTCAGCGTCCGGGCCATCGGCACGGTGGCGGCGAGCATCTCGCCGATCGACATCTGGTCTGCGCTCATGCGGGCATGTTACTCATGAGTAGCAGGGCTGACCAGTGCCGTGGTGATCACCGCTGTATCGTTGCGGCCCATGTGGCCAGGGGAACAGCCGCCAGGAAGCGGCCAGCAGCAGAACCCGTACCACCAGCCGGGATACCAGCAGTACCCGCAGGCGAACCCCTACGGTCAGCAGCCGCAGTGGGGACAGCCCGGGCCCGCCGGAACACCTCGGCCGCAGCCCCCGCAGGGCGGCGGCGGCCGGACGAAGCTGATCGCCGTCGTCGCGGCCGGCGCCGTCGTCGTCGCGGCCGGTGTGACCGGATTCCTGCTGCTCGGTGGTGAGAAGGACGACGAGGCCCGCCCCGGCCCGACCGCGTCGTCCGCCTCTCCAAGGGCCTCCGCCTCCGCCTCGCCGTCCGGGGAGGACGACCCGCGTTCGGCCGGCGGCGCCGAGAAGCCGACCGTCGCCGGCTGGAAGGTCGTGGTGAACCCGGACACCGGCATCGCCTTCGACGTTCCCCCCGAGTGGCAGGTGCGGGCCAAGACCTGGGTCACCTACGTCACCGACGACTCCGCCCCCGGCGAGAAGGTGCTGGCCGGCATGAAGGCCCCCGCCGTGCTCAAGGAGAAGTGGTGCGGTTCGGACGACGACAAGGACGGCCGGACCGACTACGACCCGCTGGCCAACGTCGGCACGCGCGGCAACAAGAACGCCACGGACACCGCGAAGATGGCCCGCCAGGAGTCCGCGAACTGGGTCTACGGCTGGTACACCCAGCCGGACCACAAGGCGGTGAAAACCGGCCCCGTGACCTCGTACACCACCGCGTCCGGCGTCACGGGCAGCGTCGCCACCTCACGCTCGTCCGGGGTGCCGAAGCACGACAAGTGCGACTACGACGGCAAGGCGACCACGTTCGCCTTCAAGGACGCGGACGGCGCGTTCCTCGCGTGGTCCTTCGTCGGTGCCGCCGGTGTCTCGGAAGAGGTCCCGGACACGACCGTGCGCAAGATCATGGCGACGGTCCGGCTCTACGGGAAGTAGGGCCGCCGCGGTTTCGGTACGTCCCTGACAAGGGCCGGTGACCGAATCGTTTCCGTGGGCCCACTAGGGTTGCTGGCCATGTGGCCAGGAGAGCAGCCGCCCGGGGGCGCGCAGAACCCGCAGAACAACCCGTATCAGCAGCCGGGTTACCAGCAGCCGAATCCGTACCAGCAGCCCGGCTACCAGCAGTACCCGCAGGCGAACCCGTACGGGCAGCAGCCGCAGTGGGGACAGCCAGGACCGGCCGGAGCACCGCAGCCGCAGCCCCGCAGGGTGGCGGCGGTGGCGGCCGGACGAAGCTGATCGCCATCGTCGCGGCCGGCGCCGTCGTCGTCGCCGCCGGCGTGACCGGGTACCTGGTCCTCGGGGGCTCGAAGGACGACGAGGCCGGCAACGGCAAGGGCAAGCGGACGGCCAGCCAGTCGCCGTCGCCCGAACCGTCGGTGTCCTCGTCCGCGCCGGAGGACAACCCGCGCGGCGACGCGACCGAGAAGCCCACCGTCGCGGGCTGGAAGGTCGTCGTCAACCCGAAGTTCGGCACGGCCTTCGACGTCCCGGCGGACTGGGAGCTGGAGTCCACGGACGTCTCCATCTTCATGGAGGACCACGCCGACGACGACAAGCTGATCACCTCCGTCGCCGCTCCGGCCTCCTACAAGTCGAAGTGGTGCACGACCGACAGCGACAAGGACGGCAAGACCGAGGACACCGCGCTGGCGGTCGCCGGCACCCGAGGCGAGAGCGGCGCGAAGAGCCCGGAGCAGGCGGCGGTCACCCGGGTGCCCTGGTACGTGTACGGCGGCTACACGCAGCCGGACAAGAAGAGCATCACCTACGACAAGAAGGCCACGGCGTACAAGACCGCTTCGGGGGTCCGGGGCGCCTACGCGTGGGCCCGCTCCAGCAACAGCCCGCAGAAGGGCAAGTGCGCGAGCGACGGCAAGGCCCTGTCGTTCGCCTTCAAGAACTCGGCCGACGACATCGTCTCGTTCGACTTCTACGGCGCCAAGGGCGTGAACGGCGAGATCGACACCAAGACGATCATGAAGATCCTCAGCACGGTGCGGCTGCACGGCGACCCGACGGAGAGCTGAGCGGACCACAGGCGGCGGCGGTGGCGGGCAGGGAATCCGTTTGGCAGGCCGGGTGGCGAGCGGCGATAGTCACCCGGTGAACTCCACCGTCGGCGACTCCGCCTCCCGCCCCGCGAACCCGCCTGGGCGGGCCGCAACTACTCGCTGCTGACCGGCGCGGCCATCGTGACGAGCCTGGGCGCGAACGGATCGCTGATCGCGGCGGCCTTCGCGGTGCTGGACGCGGGCGGGGACGGGGGCGACGTCGGTCTGGTGGCCGCGTCCCGGACCCTGCCGCTGGTGGTGTTCCTGCTCATCGGCGGCGCGGTCGCGGACCGGCTGCCCCGGCACCGGGTCATGGTCGCCGCCAACGCGCTCAACTGCCTCTCCCAGGCGGCCTTCGCGGTGCTGGTGCTGACCGGTGAGCCCCGGCTGTGGCAGATGACGCTGCTCACCGCGCTCGGCGGCACCGGGCAGGCGTTCTTCGGCCCCGCGGCCGAGGGCATGCTGATGTCCTCCGTGGAGGGGGAACAGGCGGGCCGGGCCTTCGCCCTGTTCCGCATGGCCACCCAGGGCGCGGCCCTGGGCGGCGCGGCCCTCGGCGGCGCCCTGGTCGCGGCCGTGGGCCCCGGCTGGGTCCTCGCCGTCGACGCGGCGGCCTTCGCCCTCGCCGGAACGCTGCGCGTCTTCCTCGACGTCGGTCACATCCCGCCGCGCGCCCCGGCGAGGGCCTGCTGGCCGATCTCCGCGCGGGCTGGCGGGAGTTCGCCGGACGGCCCTGGCTGTGGGGCATCGTCGTGCAGTTCTCCATCGCCAACGCGGTCGTCGCCGCCGCCGACGCCGTCTACGGTCCGCTGGTGGCCCGCGACAGCCTCGGCGGGGCGGGGCCGTGGGGCCTGGCACTGGCCGCGTTCGGCGCCGGCACGGTGGCCGGCGCCCTGCTGATGACCCGCTGGAGACCGCGCCGTCTGCTGCTGGCGGGCACGCTGTGCGTGTTCCCGCTGGCGCTGCCGTCGGCCGCGCTGGCCGTACCGGTGCCGGTGGGCGTGCTGTACGCGGTCATGTTCGTGGCGGGCACCACGGTGGAGGTGTTCGGCGTCTCCTGGATGACCGCGCTGCACCAGGAGATCCCCGAGGACAAGCTCTCCCGGGTCTCGGCGTACGACTGGTTCGGCTCGGTGTCCCTGGTGCCGCTGGCCACCGCGCTGGCCGGTCCGGCGGAGGCCGTCTTCGGCCGGACGTCCGCGCTGTGGGGCTGCGCGGGTCTGGTCGTCGTGGTCACCGCCCTGGTCCTGCTGGTCCCCGACGTGCGCACGCTGACCCGGCGCACCGCGCGGACGACCGCGCCCCGGCTTCCCTCAGCCGATGCCGAAAGCCCCGTCGGGGGCTCGGGTGAGGCGACGGCCTCGGCGTCCCGGACCGGCCGCGCGCCACCGGTGAAGTCCCGCAGCGCCGCGCCGTGTTCGACGCGGGCCGGGAAGGCGTCGGCGGCCGCCCGCCGGGCCAGGCCGGCCGTGTCGAGGGCCGGTGCGAGGCCACCAGGATCGCGTTGCCGAACCGCCGGCCGCGCAGCACACCCGGCTCGGCGACCAGCGCGAGCTGCTCGAACACGGCCGCGAACGTCGCCAGTTGGGACCGCAGGAAGCCGAACGGGGCCCCGTCGGCCAGATTGGCCAGATAGACCCCGCCGGCCCGCAGCACCCGCTCGGCCTCGCGCGCGTAGGCGAGCGAGGTGAGGTGGGCGGGGACCCGGGAGCCGCCGAAGACGTCGGCGACGATCACGTCGGCCGAGTCGTCGGGGGCGGCCTCCAGCCAGGCCCGCGCGTCGGCGGTGTGCAGCGTGACCCCCGCGTCCCCGGGCAGCGGCAGACGCTCGACGACCAGCTCCAGCAGCGCCCGGTCGGCCTCGACGACGTGCTGCCGGGAGCCGGGCCGGGTGGCGGCGAGGTAGCGGGGCAGCGTGAGCGCTCCCCCGCCGAGGTGCACCACGTCCAGCGGGCACCCGGGTCCGTCCACCAGGTCGAGGGCGAACCCGAGCCGCCGCGCGTACTCGAACTCCAGGTGGCCGGGCTCGTCGAGGTCGACGTACGACTGGGGCGCGCCGTCCACGGTCAGCAGCCAGGCCCGCTCCCGGTCGACGTCGGGCATCAGCTTGGCGGTGCCGTGATCGACGGCCCGGGTCACGGGTATGGCTTCACTCACGCCACCATTGTCACCGGTACGGGACGCCCCCCGGCGCGAGGGGCCGCGGGGCGCCGCGCGACCGGCGTCACCGGCCCGCGGGCCCCGCGCCCCGGCTCCTACGAGCCGACGGAGAGAACCGTCCCGGCGCCCACCGTCCGGCCGCCCTCACGGACGGCGAACCCGAGTCCGGGCTCCAGCGGCACCTCCCGCCCCAGCTCCACGGTCATCTCGACCGTCTCGCCGGGCCGGGCGACCGCCGTCTCCCCCAGGTCGACGTCCCCGACCACGTCCGCGGTGCGGATGTAGAACTGCGGCCGGTAGCCCGTCGTCAGCGCGGTCCTGCGGCCGCCCTCCCGCGCCGACAGCACGTACACCCGCGCCACGAAGCTGCGCGCCGGCACCACGCTTCCCGGCGCCGCCACGACGTGCCCCCGCCGCACCGCGTCCCGGGGCACGCCCCGCAGCAGCAGTGCCACGTTGTCCCCGGCCTGTGCCTCCTCCATCGGCTTGCCGAAGGTCTCCAGACCGGTGACCACGCTCTCCACGTCCGCGCCGAGCACCGCCACCCGGTCCCCCAGGCGGACCGTCCCGCGCTCCACGGCTCCGGTGACGACCGTGCCCCGGCCGGTGATGGTGAGCACGTTCTCCACCGGCAGCAGGAAGGGCGCGTCGACATAGCGTTCGGGCATCGGCACATAGGTGTCCACCGCGTCGAGCAGCGCCTCGACGGACGCCGTCCAGCGCGGGTCGCCCTCCAGCGCCCGCAGTCCCGAGACCCGTACGACGGGTACCGCGTCACCCGGGTACCCCTGAGCGCTGAGCAGCTCGCGGACCTCCAGCTCGACCAGGTCGGTGAGCTCCTCGTCGCCGGCGTCGGCCTTGTTGAGGGCGACGACGATGTGGTCGACGCCCACCTGCCGGGCCAGCAGCACGTGTTCGGCGGTCTGCGGCATGATCCCGTCGAGCGCGGAGACGACGAGGATCGCCCCGTCGAGCTGCGCGGCGCCGGTGACCATGTTCTTGACGTAGTCGGCGTGGCCCGGCATGTCGACGTGGGCGTAGTGCCGGGTGTCCGTCTCGTACTCGACGTGCGCGATGTTGATGGTGATGCCGCGGGCGGCCTCCTCCGGGGCGCGGTCGATGCGGTCGAAGGGGACGAACGTGCCGGTGCCGCGCCCGGCCAGGACCTTGGTGATGGCGGCGGTCAGGGTGGTCTTGCCGTGGTCGACGTGGCCCATCGTGCCGATGTTCAGGTGCGGCTTGGTGCGCACGTATGCCGTTTTGGACATGGCTGTACCTCGAAGCGTCTCAGCGGTACGGGAGTTCGGGACCCCGAGGAACTCACCGACCCTCCCCCTGCGGGGTCCGCCGGTCGATCCGGAGAGGGTCAGCTTCGGGCGCCGTCGGCAGCGGCCACGAGGAAGGGGACGGCAGCCTTCGGCGCATCCGCGACGGCGGATGCTGCGAGGAGGAAGGCGTACCGGAACATGACGACGATCATCGCCGACGGTGCGTCCGGCGTCGAATGGTTTTCCGTGCCGTGCGAGCCGAGGCGCCGACGGGGCCCGGTACCCTTCGGAGCCCGGTGATCCTGCAGCGCTCGTCGTGCCTCAGGGCCCGATGTTCTTCAGGGCCTCACGGACCGTCAGCGGGGCGAACCGGCCCCGCTCCCGCGCCAGGAAGTCCCGCACCGCGCCGGGGTCGGTCTTGGCGTACTCGCGCAGGGCCCAGCCGATGGCCTTGCGGACGAAGAAGTCGGGGTGCCCGGACTGCAGCAGGCAGTGGGTGAACAGCCGGCCGGCGTCGGTGCGCTCCTTGTAGCGGAGCTGGTGCAGCAGGGCCGTACGCGCCACCCAGAGGTCCGGATCGGCGATCCAGGCGTCCATGTCGGCGGTGAGCGCCGGGTCGGCCGCGACCAGGGTGCCGACCAGGTGCGCGCTGAGCGCGTCGACGGTGTCCCACCACGGGACGGTGGTGACCAGGTGCCGGGCCACGGGCAGGAACGCGGAGGAGCAGCGGGCCGCGTGCCGGCGCAGGTAGTCCACCGCGAAGTAGTGGTACTCGCGCTCGGGCAGCCGCCAGCAGCGCAGGGCGATCGCGGCGCAGTCGGACTCGTCGGGGCGGGGGGTGCCGGCCAGGACGGCGCGGGACAGCGCGCGGCGGTCCGGGGTGGGGATGCCGAGGAAGGGCGCGACGTCCTTCATGTACGCCCGCATCACCGGCGCCCGCTCCGGATCGGCCGCGGCGGCGTAGGTGACGGTCAGCCGCTCCAGCACGGCGTCGGCCAGGGCGCTGCGCGGCACGCGCGGCGGGGCGGGCGGGGCGGCGGTCATGGACCGAACGATACGGCGCTCGCCGCGGCCGGGGCGGGCCGGCGGGTAGGGCGGGCGGGGGCGCGGCCCGTCGTTCGGGGACGGACCGCGCCACCCGGCGTCCCCGTGCCGGTGAGACGGACCATACGGCGATCACACGTATCCGTCGGTTAGTGTCGCCGGATGCTCGATGCCACCAACCGCTCTGGGGGCACCGTCACGGTCTCTCCCCGGGCCGCCGCCACGGAGCTCGCCGTCCCCGCGGTCGCAGCCGGACCGTCCCCGTCCCGCGCGGGGTTCGCCGTCCGTTGCACCCGCGCGCTGCTGTCGCCGTACGCCCGTCTGTCCGTGCTGCTCGTGCTGCTCGCGGGCGCCGCGGCGGGGGTGCTGGCGTTCGAGCCGCAGCGGCTGCTGACGCACGGCTGGCCGCCACAGCTCGGCGGGGCCGCGGCGGCCCTGGTGTTCGCGGCGGCCTACGGCCTGTGCACGGTGGCCTTCGTGCCGCGCCCGCTGCTGAACCTGGCGGCCGGCGCGCTGTTCGGCTCCGAGCTGGGGGTGGCGACGGCGCTGGCGGGCACGGTGCTCGGGGCGGGACTGGCCTTCGGGCTCGGCCGGGTGCTCGGGCAGGAGGCGCTGCGTCCGCTGCTGCGGGGGCGCTGGCTCAGGGCCGCCGACGGACAGCTCAGCCGGCACGGCTTCCGGTCCATGATGGTGGCCCGGCTCTTCCCCGGTGTGCCGTTCTGGGCGGCGAACTACTGTGCCGCCGTCTCCCGTATGGGCTGGCTGCCGTTCCTGCTGGCGACGGCGCTCGGCTCGATCCCGAACACCGCCGCCTACGCGGTGGCCGGCGCCCGTGCCTCGGCGCCGACCTCCCCGGCCTTCCTGATCGCGATGGCCTGCATCGCCTTCCCGGCGCTGGTGGGCACGGTGGTGGCCTGGCGCAAGCGCCACCAGCTGCGCGCCGGCTGACCCGGCTTGCGGGCCGTCAGACGCTCTCCAGGATCATGGCGTTGGCGAGTCCGCCCGCCTCGCACATGGTCTGCAGGGCGTAGCGGGCGCCGCGCTCACGCATGGCGTGGACCAGCGTCGTGGTGAGCCGGGTGCCGCTGGCGCCGAGCGGGTGGCCGAGGGCGATGGCACCGCCGTGCACGTTGACCTTGGAGAGATCGGCGCCCGTCTCCTGCTGCCATGCCAGGACCACGCTGGAGAAGGCCTCGTTGACCTCGAAGAGGTCGATGTCGTCCAGGCCGAGCCCCGCGCGGCGCAGCACCTTCTCGGTCGCCGGGACGACGCCGGTGAGCATCAGCAGCGGGTCGGAGCCGGTGACGGCGAAGCTGTGCAGCCGGGCGAGCGGGCGCAGGCCGAGGCGGGCGGCCGTCTCGCTGGAGGTGATCAGCACGGCCGAGGCGCCGTCGTTGACGGGGCTCGCGTTGCCCGCGGTGACGTTCCACTCGATCTGCGGGAAGCGCTCGGCGAACGAGGCGTCGTAGTAGGCGGGCCTGAGTCCGGCGAGGACCTCCGGGGTACTGCCGGGCCGTACGCACTCGTCGCGGGCGACGCCGTCCAGGGGCGCCACCTCCGCGTCGAAGAGGCCGCCCTGCCACGCGGCGTCGGCCTTCCGGTGCGAGGAGACCGCGAACTCGTCCATCCGCGCGCGCGTGAGGGACCACTTCGCGGCGATGAGTTCGGCGCTGATGCCCTGCGGGACCAGTCCCTCCGGGTAGCGCTCGGCGACGCCGGGTCCGAACGGGTCCTTGCCCGCCGGCACGTTGGACCACATCGGCACCCGGCTCATCGACTCCACGCCGCAGGCGACGGCGAGGTCGTACGCGCCCGAGATGACGCCCTGCGCGGCGAAGTGCACGGCCTGCTGGGAGGAGCCGCACTGGCGGTCCACCGTGGTCGCCGGGACCGTCTCGGGCAGGCCGGCGGCGAGGACGGCGTACCGCGTGGTGTTCATGGCCTGCTCGCCGACCTGGTCCACGGTGCCGCCGATGACGTCGTCGATCAGGGCCGGGTCGACGCCGGAACGCTCGACCAGGGTGCGCAGGGTGTGGGCGAGGAGCTGGACCGGGTGGACGTGGGCGAGGGAGCCGTTCGGCCTGCCCCTGCCGATGGGGGTGCGTACGGCTTCGACGATGACTGCGTCGCGCATGGTGCGGGCCTCCCGCGATGGCTGAGCGTTCGCACGCTCGACTACTGGTGAGTAGGAATTTCCAACTCACCATAGCTCGGTGCGTTGGAAAATCAAACCCTCACTTAGACTGGCCCGCATGGCCGCCACGAAGGACCCGCGTCCCTGCTCCATCGCCGACGCACTCGCACTCGTCGGCGAGAAGTACTCGCTGCTCGTACTGCGGGAGGTGTGCCTGGGCAACGGCCGTTTCGACCAGCTGGTGCGCAACATCGGCGCGCCGCGCGACATCCTGGCCACGCGGCTGCGCCGGCTCGTGGACGCGGGGATCCTCACCAAGCGGGTCTACAGCGAGCGCCCGCAGCGCTTCGAGTACCGGCCGACCCGGGCGGGGCTGGAACTGGAACCGGTCCTGATGACCCTCAAGGAGTGGGGCGACCGTCATCTGCGCGACGGCGTCGACCTGCCGATGGTCGTCGAGCACAGCTGCGGCAGCGAACTGGTCCCCCAGGTGACCTGCCGGGCCTGCGGCGCCCCGGTCCGGCACGAGGACCTGACGGCCCACCCGCAGTCCCCCGGCTGGACGGTCGCCGGCCCGGCCACGGCCTGAGACGCGACCGGGCGGCGGTCGCGCCGGGCGCCCGGTGCCCCTGCCGGTACATGTCGAGCCGCCCGCTCGCCCCGCACGGGGAGCAAGCCCTTTCTCCCGTGCTGCGACGTGGGCGGGGGCGCCGGGGCGGGACGGCACCCGGCCCCGGGAAGCCTGCCCAACCCCTCTGCCCTGCCGGGAACCGGCGCCCGCTACGCTGCCTTCGTCACATGATCACCACGTAGACCCCTCAGCACTTGGACGCCTCACCTCCATGTCTTGGTTTGAATCCCTCGTCCTCGGACTCGTCCAGGGGCTGACCGAGTTCCTCCCCGTCTCCTCCAGCGCGCACCTACGGCTGACCGCGGCCTTCTCGGGCTGGGAGGACCCGGGGGCGGCCTTCACGGCGATCACCCAGATCGGCACGGAGGCCGCGGTGCTGATCTACTTCCGCAAGGACATCGGCCGGATCATCTCCGCCTGGTTCCGGTCGCTGTCCGACAGGACCATGCGACGCGACCACGACGCCCAGATGGGCTGGCTGGTGATCGTCGGCTCGATCCCCATCGGCCTGCTCGGCGTGACGCTGAAGGACCAGATCGAGGGCCCGTTCCGCGACCTGCGGATCACCGCGACGATGCTCATCGTCGTCGGCGTGGTCATAGGCATAGCCGACCGGCTGGCGGCCCGCGACGAGCAGGGCGGCCGGCATCGGGCGCCCAAGCAGCGCAAGACCCTGGAGAACCTGGGCGTCAAGGACGGTCTGATCTTCGGCCTCTGCCAGGCCTGCGCCCTCATCCCCGGCGTCTCCCGCTCCGGCGCCACCATCAGCGGCGGCCTGTTCATGGGCTACCGGCGTGAGTCCGCGGCCCGTTACTCCTTCCTGCTGGCCATCCCGGCGGTGCTGGCGTCCGGCGTCTTCGAGGTGAAGGACTCGCTGGGCGGCGGCGAAGTGGCCTGGGGGCCCACGCTGTTCGCGACGGTGATCGCCTTCGCGTCGGGGTACGCGGTGATCGCCTGGTTCATGAAGTGGATTTCCAGCAAGAGCTTCATGCCGTTCGTCTGGTACCGGATCGCCCTCGGCGTCGTCATCATCGCGCTGGTGGCGGCGGGTGTGCTGAGCCCGCACGCGGCCGAATCCGCGAGCTGAGCGCGCCGGGCACCGGCCAACCTGCGCGGCTTGAGTAGCCGATCGGTAGCGCAGCGTCAGTGTTTGCCCCTAGGCTGGGCCGCATGTCCCCCGATTTCACGCCCCGTGGTTCCGTGCGCTCCGCCGCCGAGCTGAACGAGCGGATCCGGGCACTCTGGGTGCGCGCGGGCGGCACCCTGTCACCCCAGGAGCGCGCGGAGTACGAGCTGCTGGTGGTCGAGTGGGCCCAGGCCGTCCGAGGCCGCGTCATCGAGGCCGCCTGAGGCGGGAGTCGGGGAGTCCACGGAGAGCCGGCACCCGGCCACGTCCCGACCGGCGCCGGCCGGACGCACAACGCTCTTCGGCACCCGGCCCGAGCGCCGCGTCCGCCGGTGCTCGCGGCGCCGCCTCCGGCGGCGGCCTCCCGGTGCGCCTCCTCGGCCGTATGTGCGCACCCCCAATATCGTCCGCGCACTTGGCACCCGGCCTCCCTTGGCCAACACTGTGCCGATGACGCAGCGTGTGGAGCTCGCGACCGTGATGGACCGGCTGGCCGTGGACGAGACGGTCACCGAGTACGCGGTGGCGGTGGACGACGGGGACTGGACCGCCTACCGGGGACTGTTCACAGCGGACGGGCGGGCCGACTACCGCTCCGCCGGCGGCATCGAGGGCGAGGCCGGCCGGGTGGCCGGGTGGCTCGCCGAGAGTATGGAGTCCTTCGGGACCCGCCAGCATCTGATCGTCAACCGCCGGGTGCGGTTCGGGATCCACGAGCACGACACCGGGGACACGGCCCGGGTGCGGGCCGACTACGTCAACCCGATGCGGCTGGCCGGCGACGGCGGCTCCGGCGGCCCCGACCTGGTGTGCGGCGGCCGGTACGAGTTCGGGCTGCTGCGCACACCGGACGGCTGGCGGCTGAGCCGGGTCGTCGCGCACGAGAAGTGGCGCCGGACGCCCGAGCCCGGCCCGGCGGCCGTCCCCGGGTGAGCCGCGGCGTGCCCCGGCGCGCCCTGTCGGAGATCGCCCCCGGCGCGCACACTGGAGGCAGTGCTGGGTAGGGAGACTCCTTATGAGGACGATCGACCACTGGCTCACCTCCCCTGGCGGCGCTCCGGCGTCGCCGCCCTCGCGGGCGCCGTGCCCGTGTTCGCGTTCCCCGCGCCCGCGCTGTGGTGGTTCGCGTACGTCGCCCTGGTCCCCTGGATCCTGCTGGCGCGCTCCGCGCCGACCGCGCGCCGGGCGGCGTACGACGGCTGGTGCGGCGGCTTCGGCTTCATGGTGGCCCTGCACCATTGGCTGCTGCCGAGCCTGCACGTGTTCATCTTCCTGATAGCCGGGCTGCTGGGCGCGCTCTGGGCGCCCTGGGGCTGGCTGGTCCGCCGGTTCCTCGGCGGCCGCGCGACACCGGGGCGGGGCGCGGCCGCGCTGCTGGTGCTGCCCTCGGCGTGGCTGGCGGTGGAACTGGTCCGCTCCTGGCAGGGGCTCGGCGGCCCCTGGGGGATGCTCGGCTCCAGCCAGTGGCAGGTGGGGCCGGCGCTGCGGCTGGCCTCGGTGGGCGGGTGTGGCTGCTCAGCTTCCTCGTGGTGGCCGTCAACGTGGCGGTGGCGGTACTGGTGTCGGTGCGCGCGTCGCGGATACCGGCGGTGGCCTCACTGGTCGTCACGGCCGCCGCCACGTCGGCCGCCTGGGCATGGGCGCCCCGCCCGGACGTCGACGGCGGGGTACGGATCGCCGTCGTCCAGCCGGGCGTCGTCGCCGGGGCGGACAGCGCCGGCCGGCGCTTCGACCGGGAGGAGCGACTGACCCGGCGACTGGCCGGACAGGGCGTCGACCTGATCGTGTGGGGCGAGAGCAGCGTCGGCTTCGACCTGGAGGACCGGCCCGACCTGGCCCGGCGGGTCGCCGCGCTGTCCCGGCAGACCGGGGCCGACCTGCTGGTCAACGTGGACGCCCGCCGCTCCGACCGGCCCGGGATATACAAGAGCTCGGTCCTCGTCGGCGCGCACGGCCCGACGGGCGAGCGCTACGACAAGATGCGGCTCATCCCCTTCGGCGAGTACGTCCCGGCCCGCTCCGTGCTGGGCTGGGCCACCTCGGTGGGCAGGGCGGCCGGCGAGGACCGGCGGCGCGGCAGCGAGCAGGTCGTGATGAACGTCGGGCACGGCCTGCGGACCGGCCCGCTGGTGTGCTTCGAGACGGCGTTCCCCGACATGAGCCGGCGACTGGCCGCGGACGGCGCGGACGTACTGATCGGCCAGTCCTCCACCTCGTCCTTCCAGGGCAGCTGGGCCCCGGAGCAGCACGCCTCGCTGGCCGCGCTGCGGGCCGCCGAGACCGGCCGCCCGATGGTGCACTCGACCCTGACCGGTGTCTCCGCCGTCTACGGGCCGGACGGCCGGCGCCTCGGCCCGTGGCTCGGCACCGGCGCGAGCACCGCCCACGTGTACGAGGTGCCGCTGGCCCACGGGGTCACCCCGTACGTGCGCTACGGCGACTGGCCGGTGCACGGCGCGCTGCTGGTGCTGGCGGCGCTGTGCGTGGGCGAGGGCGCACGGGCGCTCAGGCTGCGGCGGACCGGTCCGGAACCGCTCGTACCACGCGCTCGCACAGCTCATGGGTCGCCAGTGCGTCACGGGCGCTGAGCACCTTCTGGGCGCGCACCGCGTCGAGGAAGGCCAGCACCGCCTGCTCGATGCCGCGCTGCCGGGCCACCGGCACCCAGTCGCCGCGCCGGCGCACCGTCGGCTGCCCCTTGTGGTCGATCACCTCGGACAGGTTGAGCACCTGACGCTTGCTGTCCTGCCCGGAAACCTCGAGGACCTCCTCGGCCGAACCGCTGAGCCGGTTCATCACGCCGAGCGCCGTGAAGCCGTCCCCGGCGAGCTGGAGCACCACGTGATGGAGCAGCCCGTCCTCGACCCGGGCGCGCACGGTCACGTCGTCGATCACGCCCGGCACCAGGAAGCGCAGGGTGTCGACGACGTGGATGAAGTCGTCGAGGATCAGTGAGCGGGGCTCCTCGGGCAGCCCGATCCGGTTCTTCTGCATGAGGATCAGCTCGCGCGGATGGTCCAGGCACTGGGCGTACGCCGGGGCGTGACGGCGGTTGAAGCCGACGGAGAGCGAGACGTTCCGGCGCTCGGCGAGCGCGACCAGCCGCTCGGACTCGGCGAGTTCGTAGGCGAGCGGCTTGTCCACGTAGGTGGGCACGCCCGCCTCCAGCAGCCGGGTGACGATCTCCGGGTGGACGGCGGTCGGGGCGTGCACGAAGGCCGCGTCCGGGCGGGCCGCGAGCAGGGAGTCCAGGGTGGTGTGCCGCTGCGCGTCCGGCAGGCGGAGCGAGTCGGCGACCCGGGTGAGGGTGGCGGCCGTCCGGGTCTGCAGGTGCAGTTCGACGCCCGGCAGCGTGCCCAGCACGGGCAGGTACGCCTTCTGCGCGATGTCCCCGAGTCCGATGCAGCCGACCTTCACGTGCTCTCCCCTACCGGTTGCCTGCGGGTTTCCCTGCCGGAAGCATACGGGGCGGCCGGCCGGCGCCCCTCGGGCCCGCGTGCCCCGGGACCGGAATTCCCTGGTGGGAACGGCCGGGGCTGGGCGAGGATGCGGGAATGACCGATGAACGCCGGGAACCCGCGACCGACGCCGACGAACGCACCATGCTGGAGGGCTGGCTCGACTACCACCGGCAGACCCTGGCATGGAAGTGCGAGGGCCTGACCGACGCCCAGTTGCGCACTGCTTCCGTACCGCCCTCGACGCTGTCCCTGATGGGGCTGGTGCGGCACATGGCGGAGGTGGAGCGGTCCTGGTTCCGCAGGGTCCTCGCGGACGAGGACGCCAAGCCGATCCACTACAGCGACGCGGACCCGGACGGCGAGTTCCGGCTCACCGAGGCGGACACCTGGGCCGAGGCGTACGCCACCTGGCAGGCCGAGATCGACGCGGCCCGGCGGCACGCGGCCGGCTTCGCCCTGGACGACCCGTCCCTGGGCCGGCACCGGCACACCGGTGAGCGGCACAGCCTCCGCTGGATCTACACCCACATGATCGAGGAGTACGCCCGGCACAACGGCCACGCCGACCTGGTCCGTGAGCGGATCGACGGCGCCACCGGCGACTGACCGTCACCCTGAGGGCGCCGGGGCCCTCCGTACGGGGCACGAGATCACCCGTGCGGGGCATCAACCCCCCGCACACGGTGTCAACTCGGTGGCCGAACCAGCAGAGTTGCACGGGTGCATCGAACGACGACCACCACAGCGCTTCTGGTCACCGTGGCCGTCTCGGCCCTCTCCGGCTGTGTCACGGTACAGCGCCCGGCGACCCCCGGCCCCCGTCTGAGACCGTGTCCTCGCAGCGGACGGGGCCCCGTCCGGACGGCAGTGCCGTGCCGCGGGTGGTGCAGGCGCCGGCGCGGGAGGCGCTGGAGATGGCCGGCCCGTCCGGGCGGCCACGGCGGAACGAGCCGGCCGCCCCGCGCCGGACGCCCGCGGCACCCCCGGTGACCCACCCTCCGGCCGCTCCGCCCGCACCCGCTCCCGCGCACCCGGACCGCCCCCGGCAGCGGGGCGGGGGACTGCCGGGCGCGGCGCAGGTGCCGCAGGCCCCGGACGTGTGCGCCCTCGGCAGGGAGTACGGCGGCTGGCGCGGCGGCAGCCCCGAGTCGGAGATCTGCGAGCAGACCTACGGTCACTGACCCCGCGCGCCACGGACGCGGCCGGGCACTGCTGGAGGCCGCGGGCGGGGCGGTCACCGGGCCCCGCTAGCCGGTGGGCCGCCGGCGCGGCGGTCCCAAGGAGTCGCCCGGGGTGCCCTCCTCCCCCAGCCGCAGCTCCAGGCGGCTGATCGCCGCCCACACCCCGTCGCCGTAGCCGTCGTCGGACAGCGAGCCGGCGGTGCGGCGGGCCCGGCCCAGATGGCTGCGGGCGGCCTCGGCACGGCCCAGTCTGGCGTAGTCGGCGGCCAGGTTGAGGTGGAGCGAGGGCAGGAAGGCGCGGAGGTGGGCCGGGTCACCGGCGCCGCGGCCGTCCGTCAGCTCCTCGGCCGCGGACAACGCCCGCAGGTCCCAGGCGAGTTCGTCGGCGGGGTCGTCCTGGGTGTCGGCCAGGTAGTGGGCCAGGGTGCAGCGGTGCAGCGGGGCGCCGTCCTCGCCGACCTCCGCCCACAGCAGCAGGAGGCGGCGGCGTGCCTCCTCCCGGTCGCCGCCGTGATGCAGCATCACGACCTGCCCGATCCGCGTCAGCACGGCGTCCGGCGCCGGCTGCTCCTGTCGCTCCGCCACCACGTCCTCCGGCCGTCGTCGGCTGTCGGGTCACCGTCCGTCCCGACGCTAGCCGCAGGCACCGGCGATCCGGGGCAGGCAGCCCCGTGCGACACGGAGCCGTGCGGGGCCGATCGGGTCAGCCCAGGTCCGGGAGGCGCCAGTCGACGGGCTCGTGCCCCTGGCCGGCCACGGCCTCGTTGATCTGGGTGAAGGGACGGGAGCCGAAGAACTTCTTCGCGGACAGCGGTGAGGGGTGCGCGCCCTTCACCACCACGTGCCGGGTCTCGTCGATCAGCGGGAGCTTCTTCTGCGCGTAGTTGCCCCACAGCACGAAGACCGCCGGGTCGGGGCGGGACGCCACGGCGCGGATCACCGCGTCCGTGAACTTCTCCCAGCCCTTGCCCTTGTGCGAGTTCGCCTCCCCGGCCCGGACCGTGAGCACCGCGTTGAGCAGCAGCACGCCCTGTTCGGCCCACGGCATCAGGTAGCCGTTGTCCGGCACGGGCAGTCCCAGCTCCTCCTTCATCTCCTTGTAGATGTTCCGCAGGGAGGGCGGGGTCTTCACGCCCGGACGGACCGAGAAGCACAGACCGTGGCCCTGGCCCTCGCCGTGGTACGGGTCCTGGCCGAGGATCAGCACCTTGACCTTGTCGTACGGCGTCGCGGCCAGCGCCGCGAAGACCTCCTCGCGCGGAGGGTAGACGGGACCCCTCGCCCGCTCGTCCTCGACGAACTCGGTCAGCTCCTTGAAGTAGGGCTGCTGCAGTTCGTCGCCCAGAACCCCGCGCCAGGACTCGGGCAGCATGGCGATGTCGGTCACGTCAACGTCCTCACGATGTGCGGTCACTTCAGGTTCCAGAACCTACAGGCGACCACTGACAGCCGGGGCGGAAGGACCGTCACCAGCTCGTCTTGCGGTGCAGCTCCCACATCATCATGATCGTCGAGGGGTCGAGGGCGCGCTCGCCGCCCGAGATGTCCTCGTTCGCCGCCACGTACTGCCGGCCCTGCCACAGCGGGATCAGCCGGGCGTCGTTCACCATGATCTGCTGGGCGGCCTCCAGTTCCTTGACCACCTTGCCGCGGTCGCCCTCGGCGCGCGAGCGGGGCAGGAGCACGTTGGTGATCTGCTTGGCCGGGTACGGCGTCCCCAGGGCGTTGTGCTCGCCGACGAACGGGGCGATGAAGTTGTCCGCGTCCGGGAAGTCCGGGAACCAGCCGCGGCCGAACACCGGGTACTCGCCCTTCTGGTAGCCGACCACGTAGGTCTTCCAGGGGCGGCTCTTGAGGGTGATGCTGAACAGTCCGGAGGCGTCGAGCTGGCGCTTCAGCTCCTGGAACATCACGGCCGTCTCGGAGCCGTACCGGTCGGTGGTGTACCAGAGAGTGAGCGGGACGCGCTGGGTGATGCCCGCGTCGGTCAGGATCTTGCGGGCCTTGGCCACGCTGGGGTCGCCGAAGTCGTCGAAGTAGCTGGTGGCGTGGCCGGTCAGGCCCGCCGGGACCATCGAGTACAGCGGGACCACGGTGTCCTTGTAGACCTTGTGCGCGATGGCGCCCCGGTCGACGACCTGGGCGATGGCCTTGCGCACGGCGGGCTGCTTGGCCCACGAGTCCTTGGGGTTGAACACCAGGTAGCTGATGTCCGTGCCGGTGCCGTCCACCAGTTGCAGGTCGGTGGTGCCGGCCCGCTGCAGGGTGAGGATGTCGTCGGCGGCGAGGCCTCGGTAGGTGACGTCGATCTGCTTGTCGCGCAGCGCCTTCACCATGGTGGCCGAGTCCTGGTAGTACCGGATGGTCACCGCGCTGTTCTGCCGCTTGGCGAAGCCCTGGTAGTGGTCGTTGCGGGCCAGGACCGCCTGCTTGCCCTCCTCGTAGGACTGCAGCGTGTACGGCCCGGAGCCGTAGACCTTGTTGTCCTTGCGCAGCGAGCTCGCCGGATAGTCGTCGGGGTCGACGATGGACATGGCCGGGGTGGCGAGCACGAACGGGAAGGTGGCGTCGGACTGGTTGAGGTGGAAGACCACCTCGTTGTCGCCGACCGTCTCCACCTTGTCCAGGCTGCCGAGCAGGCCGGCGGGGCCGCCGGGTGCGTCGATGGTGCGGATGCGGTTGATCGAGTGCTGGACGGCCTCGGCGTTCAGCGGGTCGCCGTCGGCGAACTGCATGTCCGGGCGCAGCTTGCAGCGGTAGGTGCGGCTGCCGGCGTCGGTGAAGGAGCAGCTCTCCGCGGCGTCCGGCTGCGGGGTGGTGGCGCCGTTCGGATAGGCGAGGAGGGTCTGGTAGATGTTCCGGTAGAGCTCCCAGGAGCCGTCCCAGGCGCCGGCCGGGTCCAGGGTGCTGGGCGCGCTGGTGGTTCCGACGACGATCGGGCCCTTGCTGTCGGAATCCCCGTCCGAGAAGAGACCGCAGCCGGCCACCAGGGATATGGACGCGATCGCCGCGACTCTCCGCAGGAATCGGTTCCGGTTGAACACGCGCACGCTCCTCGATCTGCCATACCAAGGGTCGGCAGACCATACCGCAGCGTCCCGCCTCGTGAACCTCCCCCGGAGCAGGCCTTCTTGATCGATTGCGCGATGACTACGTTGTCATTCCGCTGTGCGTGTTTTGTGCGGCGTTTCGGGCGCCGTTCCGCTGGGAAACGGCGCCCGAAAAAGACGACCGGACGGTACCGGTCAGCCCACGCCGGCGTTGAGGAAGATGCCGCCGTCCACGACGAGCGTCTGACCGGTGACCCAGTCGGACTGCTCGGAGGTGAGGAACGCGGCGGCCCCGCCGATGTCGGAGGGCACACCGAGCCGGCCGAGCGGGTAGGAGGCGGCCGCCTCGGCCTCGCGGCCCTCGTAGAGGGCCTGGGCGAACTTGGTCTTCACGACGGCCGGGGCGATCGCGTTGACCCGCACGCGGGGCGCGAACTCGTGCGCCAGCTGCTGGGTCAGGTTGATCATCGCGGCCTTGCTGACGCCGTAGGCGCCGATGAACGGCGAGGGCGCGAGACCCGCGACCGAGGCGATGTTGACGATCGCGCCGCCGTTGTCCTTCTGCCAGGCGTGCCAGGTCTTCTGGGCGAAGCCGAGCGCCGAGACCACGTTGGTCTCGAACACCTTGCGGGCGACGTCCAGGTCGAGGTCGGCCATGGGCCCGAAGACGGGGTTGGTGCCGGCGTTGTTGACCAGGAAGTCGACGCGGCCGAAGGCTTCCATGGTCCGCTCGACGGCCTCGGCCTGGTGGCCGAGGTCGTGGGCCTTGCCGGCGACACCGATGACCCGGTCGGCGCCGAGCCGTTCGACGGCTTCCTTCAGGGCGTCCTCGTTGCGTCCGGTGATGCACACGCGGTCGCCGCGGGCGACGAGCGCCTCGGCGACGCCGTAACCGATGCCGCGGCTGGCGCCGGTGACGAGGGCGGTCTTGCCGGAGAGCTCCGGGAGTTCAGTCATGTCCGTGGTTCCCCAGACTTCCTAGTCGAGCGGTCCGCCGGCGACGTACAGCACCTGGCCGGAGACGAAGCCGGCCGCCTCGCCGGTGAAGAAGGCGATGGCGTTGGCGATGTCCTCGGGCTCGCCCACGCGCTGGACCGGGATCTGGGTGGCGGCGGCGGTCTTGAAGTCGTCGAAGCCCATGCCGACCCGGTCGGCGGTGGCCTTGGTCATCTCGGTGGCGATGAAGCCGGGGGCGACGGCGTTGGCGGTGATGCCGAACTTGCCCAGCTCGATGGCGAGGGTCTTGGTGAAGCCCTGCAGGCCCGCCTTGGCGGCCGAGTAGTTGGCCTGGCCGCGGTTGCCGAGCGCGGAGGACGAGGACAGGTTGACCACCCGGCCGAAGCCCGCGTCGACCATGTGCTTCTGGACCGCCTTGGTCATCAGGAAGGAGCCCCGCAGGTGCACGTTCAGGACGGTGTCCCAGTCGGAGACGCTCATCTTGAACAGCAGGTTGTCGCGGAGCACGCCGGCGTTGTTGACCAGGATGGTCGGGGCGCCCAGCTCCTCGACGATCCGGGCGACTGCGGCCTCGACCTGCGCCTCGTCGGAGACGTCCGCGCCGACCGCGATCGCCCGGCCGCCGGCCGCGGTGATCTTCTCGACGGTGTCCTTGCAGGCGGCCTCGTCGAGGTCGATCACGGCGACCGCGCGACCCTCGGCGGCCAGCCGTACGGCGGTGGCGGCGCCGATGCCGCGTGCCGCGCCGGTGACTACCGCGACCCGCTGTTCAGTGGTGGACATTGCTGCTTCTCCTCGCCCTTGAGAGAACCTGTGCGGCTCCTGGCTGAGCCGGCCAGTGCGGTGAGCGACCGCTTAGTACCTTCAGCACCCGCGACGCTAGAAGCCCTGGCACCCGGTGTCAACGGGACACCGTGCCGGTGTGATCCATTACCTCACCAGGAGGTCCAGCAGACGCTCCGTTTCGGCCGCCGGATCGGCGGTGAGACCGGTGTGCACCGGCCCCGGCTGCACCACCGTGGAGCGCGGCGCGATCAGCCAGCGGAACCGCCGTCCGGCGTCGTCGCCGGCCGCCTGCCCGGCCTCCTCACCACCGGCGCAGACCCGTTCGACGGCGCCGAGCGCGGCCCGCACTCCCGCCACGTCCGCCGCGGGGTCCAGGGCGAGCAGCCGGGCCTCGTCCAGGTGGATGCGGGCGCCGACGTAGGCCCGGGCGCGGCAGTAGACCACCACGCCGGCGTTGACGCACTCACCGCGCTCGACGCGCGGGACGACCCGCAGCAGGGCGTACTCGAACACGTCCCGGTCGCCGCCCTGGCCCGTCCGGGTGATGTGGCGCTCGGTCACATGGCCGGCCATGTGGATGTGACGCTCGCTCACTTGCCCTCCTCGATGCCGGTGATGCGCTCGGCGATCGCGGCCGCCCGGGCGAGCAGCGGCCGCGCGTAGGCGTCCCTGAGGTCGTCCGGGGTGCCGAAGCCCGGCTCGTCGGCCAGCCAGGCGTCGGGGATCTCGGCGGTGACCTCGGCGAGGAGGTCCCCCGTGATCCTGGGGGCCAGTTCGGCCGCGGCGGCCCTGACGTCCGGCGCGAAGCGGGCGAGGGCGTGGTCGGCGGCGTCGTAGGGGCGGGCCGCGGAGGCCTCGGCGGAGGGCCAGTTGTGGTGCCAGATCATCGTGGCGCCGTGGTCGATGAGCCACAGCTCGCCCCGGTGCATCAGGAGGTTGGGGTTGCGCCAGGACCGGTCGACGTTGTTGATCAGCGCGTCGAACCAGACGACGCGCCCGGCCTCGGCGGGGCTCACCGGGAAGGCGAGCGGGTCGTAACCGAGGGCGCCGGAGAGGAAGTCCATGCCGAGGTTGGTGCCGCCGCTGGACCTGAGCAGGTCCTGCACCTGCTGCTCGGGTTCGCCGAGGCCCAGGACGGGGTCCAGCCCGACCGTCACCAGCCGGGGCGTCCGCAGGCCGAGCCGGCGGGCGAGTTCACCGCACACCACCTCGGCGACCAGGGTCTTGCGGCCCTGTCCGGCACCGGTGAACTTCACGACGTACGTACCGAAGTCGTCGGCCTCGACGAGTCCCGGCAGTGAGCCGCCCTCACGCAAAGGTGTGATGTAGCGGGTGGCGGTGACTTCCTTGAGCATCGCCCCAGGCTACTGGGGCCGGGACCGGTCCGGCCGGCAGGCGGCCGGACGGTGCGCGGCCGTGGTCCCGGAATCCGGCCGGTGGCCGTGGTTTCATGCCCGCCAGGCCTCCGGAAGGCAAGGATCCGGGTGCATTTCTGAACAGGGGCGGCCGGGGACCGTACCCCTGGACGGATCACGAGACGCTCCGCGGAAGGAACCACGTCATGACCAGCGCATCGTTCAAGCCCGAATCGGGACCGGCCCGCCGTACCGTCGTGGCGGCGGCCGGAGCGGCCGGGCTCGCCGCCGCGCTGACCGCCTGCGGTTCGGGCGACGGCTCCTCGGACACCGTCGACACCGGGTCGGGGACCGCGGGCGCGACGGGGTCCACCGGCTCGTCGCAGGACGGGGGTTCGGCGGGGTCCGGCGACTCGGCCGGGGGCGCGGCGCTGGCCCGGACCTCGGACATCCCCGAGGGCGGCGGCAAGATCTTCAAGGACCGGGGCGTCGTGGTCACCCAGCCGACCGCGGGCACCTACAAGGCGTTCTCCGCCAAGTGCACCCACCAGGGCTGCGCCGTGTCCAGCATCTCGGGCGGCGCGATCGTCTGCCCGTGCCACAACAGCCACTTCTCCGTCGAGGACGGCAGTGTGAAGCAGGGGCCCGCGACCCAGGCGCTGGCCGCCCAGAAGATCACCGTCTCGGGCGACGAGATCAAGCTGGGGTGAGGGGCGCCGGCGAGGCCGGCGCACTCGTCCTGTTCCCTTTCCCGCCGCGATCTCGGAGGATCACGCCAGGGACGGGTTCCGCCGGTTCGACGTGGGAGATGAGGGGGCCGTATGACCGTGACGCAGCAGCGCCGTGGCCGGAAGATCATGATGACGCCCGGGGAGCTGGACGACTTCCTGACCAGCCGGCGCACCTGCCGGGTCGCGACCGTCTCGGCGGACGGCACGCCGCACGTCAGCGCGCTGTGGTTCGCCTGGGACGGCACCTCGCTGTGGCTGTACTCCGTGGTGCGCAGCCGGCGCTGGACACAGTTGTGCCGCGATCCCCGGGTGGCGGTCGTGGTCGACTCGGGTGAGGAGTACGACGAGTTGCGCGGCGCCGAGCTGTCCGGGCGGGTGGAGTTCGTGGGCGAGGTGCCCCGCACCGGGGAACTGCGGGCCGAACTCGACACACCGGAGACGGTGTTCGCGCGCAAGTACTTCGGCCTGGACGAGATGCCGCACGACGGCCGGCACGCCTGGGCCCGGCTGACCCCGGACAAGATCGTGTCCTGGGACTTCCGCAAGCTCGGGGCGGTGCGCTGAGGCGCCGGTCCCGGCGGGACACGAGAGCGCCGGACACGCCCCGGGGCGTGTCCGGCCCTTCCCGTCGTCCGTCCGGAGCGCGGCGGGCGGGAGTTGCCGGCCGGCCCCGGGAAGAAGCCCCTTAGACCTCGCTCACCCGCTCGGCCGCCGCCCGCAGCGCCTCGACCGCGGCGCGGATCGAGGGGCGGCGGTCGGCGTCCGCCCGCCAGACGACGTAGACGTGCCGCCGCACCCGCTGGCTGAGCGGGACCATGACGATGCCGGGGGGCACCGGGTGCCGGCCCAGCAGCGGCGCGATGCACACGCCGAGCCCGGCGGCGACCAGCCCGAGCTGGGTGTGGGTCTCGCCGGCCCGGTGCCCGACGATCGGCTCGATGCCCTTCGAGCGCAGCGTGAACATCAGCCACTCGTGGCAGAACTCGCCCTCGCCCCAGGTGATCCACTCGTCCTCCGCGAACTCGGCGAGGTCCACCTCGTCCCGGTCCGCGAGCGGGTGCCGGGCCGGCATGGCGACATCGGCCGGGTCGTCCAGCAGGGGTGCCTTGACCAGGCCGTCGGGCACGGGCATCGGCTTGTTGTACCAGTCGAGGACGACGGCAAGGTCGAGGTCGCCGCGCACGACGGCGGCGACGCCGTGCTCGGGCTCCAGTTCGCTGGAGCGCACCCGCAGGCCCGGGTGCCGGCCGCGCAGGTCGGCGAGCGCGGTGGGGAACAGACCGCGGGCCGCGGTCGGGAACGCCGAGACGCGCAGCTCGCCGGCGACCTGGCCGCGGTGTGCCTCGAGATCGGCCTGGGCGAGTTCGACCTGGGACAGGATGCGGGCCGCGTGCTCCGACAGCAGCCGCCCGGCGTCCGTGAGGCGTACGCCCCGGCCGTTCTTCGCCAGCAGCCGCTGCCCGGCCTCGCGCTCCAGCTTGCCGAGTTGCTGGGAGACCGCGGACGTCGTGACGTGCAGGGCCTCGGCGGCGGCGCTGACCGAGCCGTGCCGGGCGAGGGCGTCCAGGGTCCGCAGGCGCTCCAGGTTCAACATGTAAGTGATTCTAAGAGGTATCCGGTGAGAATTCTCGATTGTGCTACGAGGTCAGCGTCACGCATCGTTGACGTCATGAGCACGGTCACCGCACCCCGGACCCAGTCCCCCGCACCCGCCCGGCCCCGCGCCCGCCTCGACTGGCGGCTGCGCTTCGGCGCCCTCTCGCTGATCTGGGGCTTCAGCTTCCTGCTGATCAAGGTGGGCACCGAGGGCTACGCGCCGTTCCAGGTCACCCTCGGCCGGCTGGTCTTCGGTACGGCGGTGCTGGCGGCGGCGATGGCGGTGAAGCGGGAACGGCTGCCGCGCGGCGCCCGGGTGTGGGGGCACATGGCGATCGCCGCGTTCTTCCTGAACGCCCTGCCGTTCTCCCTCTTCGCGTACTCCGAGCTGACCATCCCCTCGACGCTGGCCGGCATCTGCAACGCCACCTCGCCGCTGTGGGGCATGGCCTTGTCGATGGTCGCGCTCTCCGAGGACCGGCCCACCCGGGTGCGCGTAGCCGGGCTCGGCCTCGGCTTCCTCGGGGTGCTGACGGTGCTGGGCGCCTGGCAGGGCTTCCACGGGCTGGACGCGACGGGCACGGCGATGGCGCTGCTCGCCTCGCTGAGTTACCCGGTCGGCTGGATCCACGTCCGCCGGACCCTGGCCGGTACCGGAAACTCGCACCTGTCCATGACCGGGGCCCAGCTCCTGCTGGCGACGGCCCAACTGGCCGTCGTGACACCGCTGTTCACACCCTTCCCGGACCACTTCCCGGTCGTCCCGCTGCTGGCCGTGGCCGCGCTGGGCGCGCTGGGCACGGGGCTGGCGGTGCTCATCCAGTACGGTCTCGTCGCCGAGGTCGGGCCCACCACGGCCCAGATGGTCACGTACTTCATCCCGGTCATCGCCACGGCGGCGGGCGTCGCGATCCTCGGCGAGTCGCTGCGCTGGACCACCCCGGTCGGCGCGGTCGTCGTGCTCGCCGGGGCCGCGCTCACCCAGGTCAGGCCCCGGGGCTGAGCCGCCGCCCCCGGCGCGGTCCTCGGCCGTGGGAGCGGGCCGGTCAGCCGTAGGAGCGGGCCGGGGAAGGGCGGACCGCCGCCGCCACCGCGTCCGCCAGCGGCACGACGTCCCGCGGGGCGAGGGACGAGACCGTGACGCGGACGCCCGGCGGCGAGGCGAGCCGGAACCGGGCGCCCGGGGTGACCGCCCAGCCCGCGTGCAGCAGGCGGGCCACCACGCCCGTCTCGTCGGGCACCGGCACCCAGACGTTCATCCCGCTGCGTCCGTGCGCCTCCACCCCGCGCGCGGCCAGCGCCCGGACGAGAGCCTCCCGCCGGGCGCCGTAGGAGGCCGCCACCGCGCCCGGGTCCACCGCGCCGCCGCGCCACAGTTCCACCACGGCCCGCTGGACGAGCCGGCTCACCCAGCCGGGCCCAGCCGCTGCCGCCCGCGCACCCGGTCGACGGTGACGGCGTCCCCGGTGAACACCGCGAGGCGCAGGTCCGGTCCCCAGGCCTTCGCCACGGAGCGGACGAAGGCCCAGTGGCGGGTGACACCGGCCAGCGGACGCAGCGGGACGTCCACGATGCCGTGGCCGTGGTCGTCCTCGATCAGCAGTGTCCCGGGGTGGTCCCGGAGGACCGAACGCAGCGCCCGCGCGCGCGTGGAGGTCAGCGCGGCACCCGTCGGGTTCTGCGCCCGGTCGGTGACGATCAGCGCCCGCGCCCCGGACTCCAGCGCGCCGCGCACCTCGCCGGGAAGCGGACCCTCGTCGTCGACACCGACGGGGACGGAGCGCAGGCCGAGCGCCGGGACCAGGTCCAGCACGCTGCCCCAGCCGGGGTCCTCCACCGCCACCCGGTCGCCCGGCTTGAGGTGGGCCGCGAGGACCCGTTCGATGACGTCCAGGGAACCGGAGGCCACGGCCACGGGGCCGTCCGGCACCCCTTCGGCGTCCAGCGCGGCGCGGGCCAGCCGGGCCAGCTCCGGTTCCACCGGGTCGTGCCCGTAGAGCACCGGCTCCCGGTCGCCGTGCGCGGCGGCCGCCGCGAAGGCGTCCGCCAGGCGGGGCAGCAGCGCGGGGTCCGGGTTGCCGTCCGACACGTCCCGCACACCGGCCGGCACCTCCACCCGGATCTGCTCGCGGGCGGTCGTGGCGGGCTTCGGGCGGACCCGGCTGCCGCGCCGCCCGGCGGTCTCGATCACCCCGCGTTCGCGCAGGGTGCGGTAGGCGGCCGCGACCGTGTTGGGGTTCACCCCGAGCCGGTCCGCCAGATCCCGCATGGGGGGCAGGGGCTGACCCGGCTCCAGTTCCCCCGCGCCCACCGCACGCTCGACGCTGGCCGCGATCTCCGCTGCGCCCCGGCCCTGAATCAGATACTCTCCTAGCACAAAGTCAATTATGCACTAGTGCAATGGAGACCGCCATGCAGGGGACCCGGGAAGCCTCGTCGCCGTCCGCCGCGTACACGCCGACCGACCGCACCGTGCCCACGCGTTCCGCGAACCGGGCGTCGTACGACCGGGACGTGGTGCACGCGATACTCGACGAGGGCTACGTCTGCCACCTCGGCTTCGTCCGCGACGGCGCGCCGGTGGTGCTGCCGACGCTCTACGGACGGGTCGGCGAGCGGCTGTACGTCCACGGGTCCACCGGTTCGCGCCCGCTGCGGATGACCGGCGAGGCGGACCCGGGCCTCCAGGTGTGCCTGACGGTCACCCACGTCGACGGGCTGGTGCTGGCCCGCTCCGCCTTCCACCACTCGATGAACTACCGCTCGGTGGTGGTGCACGGCACCGCCCACGAGGTCACCGACCCCGAGGAGCGGCGGCTGGCGCTGGACGCGCTGGTGGACCAGGTCGTGCCGGGCCGGGCCGCCGACTCCCGGCCCGCGAACAAGAAGGAGCTGGCCGCCACCGCGGTCATCCGCCTCGACCTCGACGAGGTCTCGGCGAAGATCCGCACCGGCGCCGCCAACGACGAGCCCGAGGACCTGTCCCTGCCGCACTGGGCCGGGGTCGTACCGCTCCGCAAGGGCTACGAGGCCCCTGTGCCCAACCCCGACCTGGCGCCCGGCATCGAGCTCCCGGACTACCTGACCCCGTGAGCTAGGTCGTGTCCGCAAAGTCACGCCTGCGTCGCGGCGCCCGGCACGCACTCTCGCCGCACCGGACGGAAGCCCGAGTACACCCAGTACGAGGGCTTCCGGCCGGCACGCCGAGAGCACGCACCGGACGCCGCGACGCCCGCCCTGCGGGCGAACGACGCGACTTTGCGGACACGACCTAGGTGTATTGACCCGCAGGGTTGTTGACGCGGCTGATGGGCGGGTGTCCGCCCAGTGCGGTGTGGCAGCGGTGGTGGTTGTAGGTGTGGAGGAAGTCTGCCAGTGCCGCTGTCCGCTCGGTGTTCGAGGTGTAGGGCCGCTGGTAGGCCCATTCGTCGAGCAGGATGCGGTTGAAGCGTTCGACTTTGCCGTTGGTCTGCGGCCGGTAGGGCCTGATCTTCTTGTGGGTGATGCCGGCCGTGGCCAGCGTCTGGGTGAACAGTCTTGATTTGTAGCAGGAGCCGTTGTCGGTCAGGACGCGTTCGACGGTGATGCCGTGGGCGGCGAAGAAGGCGTTCGCCCGCTGCCAGAAGCCGGCGGCGGTCTCTTTGCGCTCGTCGGTGAGGACCTCGCTGTAGGCCAGGCGGGAGTGGTCGTCGACGGCGGAGTGGACGAACGAGTAGCCGATCACCGGCTTGCAGCTGCGGCGGCGGTCGGTGGTGGCGAGTTTGTTGTCCATCGCCTGGCGGCGGTCCATGACCTTGTGGCCGCCGCCGTCGGGGATGTTGCCCAGCTTCTTGATGTCGACGTGGACCAGCTCGCCTGGCCGGGCCCGCTCATAGCGGCGGATCGGCTCGCCGGTGGGCCGGTCCAGCCAGGCCAGACGGTTCAGGCCGTGGCGGACCAGGACCCGGTGCACGGTCGAGGCGGGAAGGCCCAGGATCGGGCCGATCCTGGCCGGGCCGAGCTTGCGGCTGGTCCGCAGGTGGCAGACACGTGCTTCGGTGGCTGAGGACGTGCGGTGCGGGGTGGTTCGGGGCCGACTGGAACGGTCGGCGAGGCCCGCGTCGCCTTCGGTCCGCCAGCGGCGGACCCATTTGTGGGCGGTGGGACGGGATATCCCCATCTCGGCCGCGACATGCGCGACCGGCCGGCCCGTGAGAACGCGTTCGACCAGGATCCGCCTGCCGTGAACGGTCAGCCGGGCATTACGGTGGGACACGAAGACCTCCGTGTGCGGTGTGGAGCCTAGACACCTCCACCACACCGGAGGTCTTCGCCATGATCAAGACCCGGCACCGTTAACAACGCTCGTGATCAATACACCTAGGAGACCAGGGGCGCCGGCTCGCGGCGTCCGGCGCCCCTGGTCTCGCCCAGCGCCAGGCCCGCGACGGCGCCGAGCATCAGCAGCGTGCCGGCCAGGGTGGCCGCCGTGAGGCGCTCGCCGAGCAGCGCGACGGCGAGAACGGCGGCGGTCACCGGCTCCAGGAGCATGATCACGGAGACGGTCGCGGACCGGACGACGGCGGCGCCCGCGAAGTACAGCGCGTAGGCGAGGGCGGTGGGCACGGACGCGATGTACGCGATCAGGACCAGCAGCCGCACCGGGTGCCCGGTGTGCGGCAGCAGCCCCTCGCCCAGCGCGAAGGGCAGCAGGAACAGGGTGGTGACGGCGAAGGCGCCGATGGTGGTGCCGGAGGCGTCGGCCGCGCCGTCACGCCCCAGCGGCGGGTCAGCAGCGTCATGCCGCTGTAGCCGGCCGCCGACGCCAGCGCGTACAGCACCCCGAGCGGCCGGACCGTCGTGGCGGAGCCGCCGAGGGTGAGCACCGCCAGGCCGGTGAGGGCGCCGGCGACCGCGAGGGCGCCGCCCGCGCCGAGCCGCTCCCCAGGGTGAGCCGGGCGCCGAGGGCGATCAGCACGGGGCCCGCGCCCAGCGTGACGACCGTGGCCACGGCGAGCCCGGTCGATCCCACGGCCGCGAAGTAGGCGGTCTGGAACACGGCCAGCCCGATGCCGGTGGCGGCGGCCTTCGCGGCCCTGCGACGCAGCGGTTCGGTCGCGGCCGCCCGGGTCCGGCCCCGCAGCAGCCGGCCTGCCAGCAGCAGCGCGAGTCCGACGGCGCAGCGCCAGAAGGAGAGGGTGAAGGCACCCATCTCGCTGGTCCGGTAGACCAGCGAGGCGGCCGCACCCGCGGTGCCCCAGGTGGCACCGGTGACGATCAGGTAGAGCAGGCCGCGCCCGACGGGCAGGCCTGAAACGGCGTTCGACACGAGGATTCTCTCCGCAGAAGCGCACCGGAGTGCGGAAGTTCGGAAGGCGACCCGGCTCAGCGGGGCGCGCGGACTTCGTCTGCAGGCGGCGGCGTCCCGCCCGGCGCCGCGCACCGGGCGTTCATCGCGGTGGCCCGCCTCAGGCGGCGGGCGGCGAGAGGACGAGCGCGTCGGACGTCATGACCAGCACCCTAGGGCCTGTCTGACAATTCCCGTCTGCCGCGCGGCGTCAGGCACGCCCTCTCGCCGCGCCGGCCCCGGACCCGAGTACGTCCAGTACGAGGGTCCGAGTCCGACACATCGAGAGCACGCGCCTGACGCCGCGCGGCCGCCCTGCGGGCGACGACGCGAATTGTCAGACAGGCCCTAGGTGTACTCGGCCAAGAGGTTGATGACTCGCGTCGGTAGTTGATCAAGAGAAGACCTCCGGGCGTAGTGGAGATGCCTGTCTTCACGACAACCGGAGGTCTTGGTGACCCACGCTAATGCCCGGCTGACCTTTCATGGCAGATGCCTTCTGGTGCGCCGTGTCGTGCACGATCTGCGTCCGGTGTCACACGTGGCCAAGGAGCTCGGAGTGTCGCGCCAGTGCGCGCACCGCTGGGTGGCGCGTTTCCGGGCCGAGGGGTGGGACGGCCTGCACGACCGGTCCAGCCGGCCCACACCTGCCCGAGACGTACTGCCGGACACGTCGAGGCCGCGGTGCTCGACGCACGGCGCACTCACCGGCGGGGGCCAGACTTCCTCGCCGCGGAAACCGGCGTCCCGCCACGTACCGTCAGTCGCATCCTGCGCCGCCATCAGATCCCGCACCTGGCATCCTGCGACCCGCTGACCGGACAGCCCATCCGTGCCGAACGCCGCAGTCCTGCCCGCTACGAACACGACCGGCCCGGCGACCTCGTCCACATCGACGTCAAGAAGATCGGACGGATCCCGGACGGCGGAGGATGGCGAGCCCATGGCCGGGAAGCCGGGAAGACCTACGCGCAAAAGCAGGCCCGGATCGGCTACGACTACGTCCATGCGGCCGTCGATGATCACTCCCGCCTGGCCTACGCCGAGATTCATGCCGATGAGAAAGCCGACACCTGCGCCGGCTTCCTCACCCGCGCCGCCGAGTTCTTCGCCGCCCACGGCATCGGCCGCATCGAACGAGTCATCACCGACAACGCCTGGACCTACCGCAAGAGCACTGCCTTCCGCCAGGCCGTAGCCGACCTGGGCGCCGAGCAACGGTTCATCCGCCCGCACTGCCCTGGACCAATGGCAAGGTCGAACGCTTCAACCGCACTCTGCAAACCGAGTGGGCCTACCGCCAGGTGTTCACCAGCAACACCGAACGCGACCACGCACTGGCGCCGTGGCTGACCTTCTACAACACTCGACGGCGACACACCGCGCTCGCAGGCCAGCCCCGATCAGTCGACTGTCACCAAAGTCATGACCGAGTACACCTAGGCAGCCGTTCCGCGTGCCGACAACTCGCGTTCGGCGCCACCGCCCGCGGCCACCGGCTCCGCCGCGCCCTTGGCGGGCGCGGAGGACTGGGCGATGTACGCGCCGAGGAGGACCACGGCGCCGCCGACGATCTGCGGCGCGGACAGGTGCTCGCCGAGCAGCACCCAGGCCAGCACGGTCGCGATGACCGCTTCGAGGCACGCGACGACTCCGGCGACCTGCGGGGACAGGCGGCGCACGGACAGCACGCCGGTGATGTACGCGACGACCGTGGCGACGAGGACGATCCAGGCCAGCAGGGCGACGGCCGGGACAGTGGTGCCGTTCATCCGCGCGGAGCCGGTCAGCACCGACCAGTCCATGGTCCACGGGCGGGCCACGGCGGTCAGCACGAGGGCGCCGACGAGCAGGCCGTAGGCGATGACGCCGAGCGGGTCGGGGGCCCGCTCGCCCGCCTCGCTGCCCTGGTCGGACAGGACGAAGTAGCCGACCTGGCAGCAGGCGGCGCCGAGCGCGAGCAGCAGGCCGAACGCGTCGAAGCTCAGTCCCGACCAGACCTCGACCACGCAGGCGAGACCGCCGGCCGCGAGGACCACGCCGAGCGCGGCGGCGCGGGTCACCGGCCGCCGCTGCACGAACCGCACCCAGCCGAGCACGAGCGCGGGGGCCAGGTACTCGACGAGCAGCGCCACGCCGACCGGGATGCGGGAGAGCGCGGCGAAGTAGCAGGCCTGGACGCCGGCCACGGCCAGCAGCCCGAAGCCGGCGAGCAGCGCGGGGCGGCGGAGCACCAGCGCGCGGTGCCGTACGGCGAGCGGCAGCATGACCACGGCGGCGCCCGCCACCCGCAGCCACACCACGTGGAGCGGGTCGAGTCCCGCCTCGATCAGCGGCTTCGCCGCGACTCCGGACCCGCCGAAGGCCAGCGCGGACAGGAGCGCGAGACCGAGCCCGACGCCTCTGCCGTGGACGGCCGGGCTGCTTGCAGATATAGGCACCGGCACATGATGACAGGCGTTGACATGAGCGTCATCCCCGTTGACACCTGTCTCAGGGGATGGACGGTGTCACGGCCGGACGTCCGCCGCGCGGCCGTCGAGCCGGGCACCCAGCTCGCGGGTGCGGACGCCGGCGCGCTCGAGGACCTCGACCGCCCGGGACCGCGGGTCCACGACGAGTCCGGCGAGCAGGTCGGTGCCGCCGGTGCGGGCCGCACCGCGACGGCGGGCGCGCCGGCGGGCCTCCTCCAGGGCGACGGCCGCGACGGGCGACCACTGACCGGTGTCGCCGTGCGGACCACCGCCCGCCCGCTCACCGCCTTGCGGGGCGGGGCCGGGGACACCGGCGAGCGCGCCGGAGCCCTCCACGGTGTTCTGCCAGCGCAGCCCGTAGCCGATGCTGCGCTGCACCAGATAGCCGAGCAGCCGCGCGAGCCGCGGGGCCCCGCCCACGGCGGCCCGGACCTCGGGGTCGTGCTCCAGGAGCGAGTGCAGCAGGTGGGCGGTGTCGATCTGGCGGTCCCCGTCGCGGACCGCCCGGCGGCGGGCACCGGCGACCACCGCCGCCAGCTCGGCACCGAGCCCGGCATCGTCGTCCGTGTGCGGGACTCCCTGCTCGGGGATGCTCCAGCGGGCTGTACGGGGATGCACACCCTTACCCCATCAGTCCCGGGCGGCCCGGTCATCCACGGCGGGAACCATCTTCGCGTCCCGCACGGAGTGGACATCGCCCGCCGGGATCTCATCCTCAAGGAGGAGATCAGGCCGTCGACGCACGGGCGCCCCGCGGAGGTTCCGCGGGGCGCCCGTGTGCCGTACGGCTCAGTCCTCGTCGGCGAGGATGAGGTACAGCTTCTTCCGCGCGTCGGTGACGACGGCCAGCGCCTTCTCGCGCTGCTCCTTGGTCCCGGTGTTCCAGACCTGCCCGAAAGCCTGCATCAGCCCCATGCCTGCCTGCCGGATCTCGCCGAGGGCCTCCCAGTCGACCCCGCGCGAGGCCTCCTCCCAGGGAGCCTCCGGGCCGTCCTCGGCGGCCGTGCGGCCGCTGTCGGTCAGGGCGAACAGCTTCTTGCCGCCCTCGCTCTCACTGACGATCAGGCCCTCGTCCTCCAGCAGCTGGAGGGTGGGGTAGACCGAGCCGGGGCTGGGCTTCCAGGCGCCGCCGCTGCGCTCGGCGATCTCCTGGATCATCTCGTAGCCGTGCATGGGCCGCTCCTTGAGCAGGGCCAGGATCGAGGCGCGCACATCACCACGCCGCGCCCGCCCCCTGGGTCCCCCGCGTCCTCGCGGCCCCCACGGTCCTGGTCCGAAGCCGGGCCCTCCGGGCCCCCAGCCCGGTCCACCCGGACCGAAGGGCCCGAAGGCAGCCCGGCGCCCCTCGAAGCCGCCGAATCCGCCCCGGCCGTGCCGGCCCGGGCCGTCCTGACGATGTCCACGCTCGAATCCGTGGCTGCGCATCGTGATCACTCCATTCCATCGTTGATCTGTCACGTTCGCATCGCGTTCTTACGCGATGCCTCAACGATATATCGGAACCGATCGGGAGACAAGGCCCTCTCGCACCCGTACGAAAGCGGAGGCTCCGTGGACCCGCCGGCCGCGCCGCCCGGCCGAAATCGGTCCAGGACTCGCGGATTGGCCTTGGTCACCGGTCTGCCGCGGGCCTAGCGTCTGCGCCATGCGCATCCGAATCGTCGACGCCTTCACCGACCGCCCCTTCGGCGGCAACCCGGCCGGAGTCCTGCTCCTGGACGACGTCTTCCCGGACGACGGCCGGCTCCAGGACATCGCCATGGAGGTGAACCACGCCGAGACCGCGTTCGCGCACCGGCTGCCCGCGGGCGGCGAAGCGGACTGGGCGCTGCGCTGGTTCACGCCCGTCGCGGAGGTCGCGATGTGCGGGCACGCCACGCTCGCCACCGCGCACGTCCTGCACACCACCGGCGCCCACGCGGGGCCGGTCCGGTTCGCCACCCGCAGCGGTGTCCTCGTCACGACGCCGGGCCCGGACGGCTGGATCACCATGGACTTCCCGACCGCCCCGCTCACCGCGGTGGAGATCCCGGACGGCGTCGGCAAGGCGCTGGGCGCCGACCCGCTCGCCGCCTACGACACCGGGCCCGACGTGGGCGACCTGCTGGTCGAACTGGCCGACGAGCGGACGGTGCTCGGACTCACCCCCGACCTCAGGGCCCTGACGACTCACTCCTCGCGGGGCGTCATCGCCACCGCCCGCGCCGACGACCCGTCCCTCGGCCACGACTTCGTCTCGCGCTGCTTCTTCCCGAACGTCGGCATCGACGAGGACGCGGTCACCGGCAGCGCCCACACCGCGCTGGCCCCGTACTGGTCGGCCCGGCTCGGCCGGGACGACCTCACGGGGCTGCAGGCCTCCCGCCGCTCCGGACTGGTCCGCACCGGCCTGCGGGGCGACCGCACGCTGCTGAGAGGCCGCGCGGTCACCGTCATCGAGGGCGAACTGCTCGCCTGACCGGCCGTGGCCGGCGCACGAACCGCTCTCCGGCCCGGCCCGGCCGGGCCGGGCCGTCCTCAGGCCGTCGGCAGCCAGTCCACCTTGCCGGCGAGCAGGGCGTATCCCACGAACGCGCCGATGTCGAGCAGGGAGTGGGCGACGACCAGCGGCCCGACCCGGCCCCAGCGGCGGTAGAGCCAGACGAACACCACGCCCATCACCATGTTGCCGACGAAACCGCCGATGCCCTGGTAGAGGTGGTACGAGCCGCGCAGCACCGCGCTGGCCACCAGCGCGGACCCCGCCGTCCAGCCGAGCTGCCCCAGCCTGCGCAGCAGGTAGCCGACGACGATGACCTCCTCGAGGATCGCGTTCTGCACCGCGGACAGGATGAGCACGGGGTACTTCCACCACACCTCGGGCAGTGCCTCGGGCACCACGGTGAGGTTGAAGCCGAGGCCCCGGGCGGCGAGGTAGAAGGCGATCCCGGTGCTGCCGATCACCGCGGCGACGCCCGCGCCCCGGCCGAGGTCGGGCCAGGGGCGGGTGCGGTCGAAGCCCAGCGTGCGCAGGCTCTCGCCCTCGCGCATCAGCAGGTGGGCGACCAGGGCCACGGGCACCAGCGCTGAGGCGATGCCGAAGAGCTGCCAGGCGAGGTCGAGCCAGGGGCGCCCGGGCGCGGCGGACGCGTTGAGGGTGGCCGCCTGGTCCTTGAGCCCGCCCGGTTTCGTGACCGACCCGACGAAGCTGATCAGCGCGGATACGCCGCTCGCGCCGAGCGAGAGCGCCAGCACGAGCAGTGTCTCGTCCCGGAGAACGCGCCGCGGGAAACTCCCCGCGCAGGGCCCTCGGCCGCCGGGTCCGCCTCCACGTGCACTCCTGTCGTCGCTCCGGCCGTGCGAGCTCACAGCATGCCGGATCGCTTCCAGGAGCGCTTACCCGGGCCCGCCTCGCCGACGGGCCCGGATCACCGTGTCCCTCCTCAGCCGAGCGGCACCGGCTCCGGGAGCCCCACGGGCCAGGTGTGCACCGGCTCGCCCACGTGCATCAGCTCGGCGTAGCGGCGTGTCGTCGCGGCCAGCGCGGCGCCGCGGCCGAGGCCCTGCTCCAGGGCCCGGTGGAAGGTGGCCGACTGCCAGGCCGCCCCGTTGACCCGTCGCCGGCAGCGCTCCTCGATGACACCCAGGTAGAGGTCGCGGTCGGCCGCCTCCACGCCCCAGGCGTCGAGTCCGGCCGCGGCGAGCGGCAGCAGTTCGTCCCGGACCAGGGTGACGGCGTCGACCTCGCCCGTACCGCCGTAGCGGCCGCGGCGCGGCCACACGAAGCGGGCGTCGATGCCGTCCCGGCAGGCCGCGTCGAAGTTGGCCTCGGCCGCCTCGAACGGCAGCCGGGTCCACACCGGGCGCGACTCCTCGGCGAGGGCCCGCACCAGGCCGTAGTAGAAGGCCGCGTTGGCGATCACGTCGGTGATGGTCGGGCCGGCCGGCAGTACCCGGTTCTCCACCCGCAGATGCGGCACGCCGTCCGCGATGTCGTAGACGGGCCGGTTCCAGCGGTACACCGTGCCGTTGTGCAGCACCAGTTCGGCGAGCTTCGGTATGCCGCCGGCGTCGAGGACCTTCAGCGGGTCCTCGTCGTCGCAGATCGGCAGCAGCGCCGGGAAGTAGCGCAGGTTCTCCTCGAACAGCTCGCGGGCGGAGGAGATCCACCGTTCGCCGAACCAGGTGCGCGGCCGTACGCCCTGCGCCTGGAGTTCCGGCGGGCGGGTGTCGGTGGCCTGCAGGAACAGCGGCGGCCTGGACTCGCGCCACAGTTCGCGGCCGAACAGGAACGGCGAGTTGGCGCCGACGGCGATCTGTGCCGCGGACGCGGCCTGCGCGGCGTTCCACACGTCGGCGAAGCGGGCCGGGGTGACCTGGAGGTGGAGCTGCACAGAGGTGCAGGCGGCCTCGGGGGCGATGGACTTCGAGGTGCAGCGCAGGTGCTCCACGCCGTCGATGTCGAGCTGGAAGTCCTCGCCGCGCGCCGCCACGATCTGGTCGTTGAGCAGGGTGTAGCGGTCGACCTCGGAGAGGTTGGAGGAGACCAGGTCGTCGCGGTCCAGCGTGGGCAGAATCCCGATCATCACGATACCGGCGTCCACCTCGCCGGCTTTACGGTCGGCGTACGCCAGCGAGGTGCGCAGTTCCTCGGCGAGCCGGTCGAATACCCGGCCGCCCAGCCGGTGCGGGGCGATGTTCACCTCGAGGTTGAACATCGCGAGTTCCGTTTGGAAATCGCGGCTCGCTATGCGCTCCAGTACCTGCCCGTTCAACATTTTCGGCATGCCGTCCCGGCCGGCGAGATTCAATTCGATCTCGACGCCCATGAGGTTCTTGGCGCGGTCGAACCTCTTCTCGTCCAGCAGCCGCTCGAGTCCCGTCAGACACTTCTGGAGCTTTTCGCGGTAGCGCTGGCGATCGGACAGGTCGAACTGCCCTGCCACGACCTTCTCCCCCATCTGGGTTTCCCTCCTCGGATGGGCGGGCCGCAGACCGGCCGCCGGGTTCCCGGGTTTGGATGATGCCCAGCGGAAGCGATCGATAACGTCCCGCGCGGGCCCGGCACCCGCTACTCTGTCGGAATGTTCCCGGCGGCACATTCACGCGGCATGCCGCATCACGCACGTTCGTGTGCCCCGATCGCCTCGTGAAAAACGCCGACGACAATCGGCCGACCGCGATCGTGGCGTATTGCGAGGTCAGCGGGGCCGCCGGACACGGAAAGCGGGATGTTCGCGTACGAATCAGCGGCTGAATGACGCCTTGCCGGGTCGGCCGGAATGCGGTAGACGAAACATCGTCTGAACACCCGTCGTATAAACTTCGCGAACAAGGCCTAAGGTTGGTGCCCGCGGTCCCGGTTTCTGTCGTGTTCCTGCCGTCGATTCAGCGGCGGGCCACAGCCGCACCCTCGTTCATCGAACCGGGCCCCACCTCTCAGGCCACCACGTGAGCTGACAGCGCCGTCCGCCCCACCCTCCTCGCGCCGCCGCGCCTGTCGAACGAGAGGCGACCCACCATGCCCCTGCACGCGCCCGCCGCACCCGCGCCCGCACTGCGTTCCGTTCTCACGGCCCTCGGTTCCCCCACCGCGGTCCGCGAGGCCCGAACTCCCTCCCTGCGCGCCGCACAGGGACCCACGACGCCCGAACTCCCGCTTCCGGTGCACGTGCTGGACCGGATCACCGCCCAGGGCCTGTCCGCCACGAGGCCGGCCGGCTGGCGCTTCGTGATCCGCTGCGGCGATCGCGCGGTGGCCGCCGCCGACACCATGCTGACCCCGGACGGCTGGGCCTTCTCGCACTTCTTCGAGGGCCCCTGGATCGCCTCCACCGAACGCGCCCTGCAGCAGGCCGAGGCGCTGACCCAGCCGTACCAGCCGCGCCTGCTGTCCGTGCCCGGTCTGTACATGCTCACGCTGTGGCTGCACGGCGACGTCACCGCCGACGCCTCCGAGGGGCATCCGGCCGCCACCGACCTGCTGGTGCCCCTGGCCCCGGCGCCACCCGGCATCCCGGCCCACCGGCCGCACCGCGTCGCCGAGTTGCTCCCGGTGCTGACCCATCGGGCGACTCCCGTACCACTGCTCGGTTCCATCCCTGCCTGAACGAGGCGCGCGTACCCCGTTCCCCGGAAGGGAAGCGGGGTACGACTGTTTTTCCGGCAACCGGTCGCTCGTACGAGCAATTCACCGCTCCTACGAGCCGAAAAAGGATCTCCACCGACCGGACTAGCCCTATCCGGCCCCCCAGAACCACCCGAAGTGACAGTGCAGTTGGAATGAACCGTCCGCACGGGTGACGCGTCATGAACCTGTGAGAAGCGGTGCTACGAAATCCCTGCGGATTGACGCCCAGAGGGCAACACTGGGTTCCGACCGACTTATTCACCACGGGGGACGGACATGACCACCACAGAGCGAGAGATCCCATCCATGTGCCAGCACCAGCCACCGTGTCCGCAAGCCGAGTCCGCCGACCGGGAGTCCGCCCGCCTCGTGGCGCACCACCCGGAGCAGGGCTGGAGTCTGCTCTGCAACGGCGTCCTGCTCTTCGAGGACACCGGTGAGCTTCTGCCCGACGGCCGCGTCATCGCCCCGCACCGCCCGCTCGGTGCGGACCAGGTGATGACCGCCGCCTAGGCGAGCGCTCCGGGCGGCTCCGCCGCGCCGCCCGGCGATCCGAGGGCCGGCCGCACAGATACGGTGCGCACCGGCCCCGACCCGTGTTCCGGCCCGGCTACGTCAGGTGACGGCCCGCTGCCGCAGCGCTTCCAGCAACGCGGAGCAGGCGCGCTTGGGCGTCAGCCGCTCGTCCCAGGGCAGGGCCGCGCCCTCTCCGGGAAGAAGGCCGGGATCCGCGAGGGCGCCGGCGAGTCCGAGGCGTTTCCTGCGCATGGTGCGACTCCTGTCTGCCGGGGTCGGGGGCTGCGGCTCAGCCCTTGGTGGCGCCCGCGGTCAGACCGCCGACGAGCTGGCGTTCGGCGGCCGAGTAGAAGGCGAGGGCGGGGACCATGGCGAGCACGAGGTACGCGAAGACGCGGGCGTACTCGGCCGAGTACTGGCCCTGGAACTGCTGGACGCCCACGGGGAGCGTCCACCAGGTGCCGTCGGTGAACACCAGCAGCGGCAGGAGGAAGTTGTTCCAGCTCGTGACGACCGCGAGGACCGAGACGGTGCCGAGCGCGGGCCGGGCCATGGGGAGCAGCACCCGCCAGAAGAACCCGAAGGCGCTGCAGCCGTCCAGGGTTGCCGCCTCCTCCAGCTCTCCGGGGATCTGCCGGAAGAAGCCGCGCAGAATGATGATCGTCATCGGGAGTCCGAAGGCGGCCTGCGGGAGGATCACGCCGAGCGGGTTGTCCAGCAGGCCGAGGGAGCGCAGCAGCAGGAACAGCGGCAGGGCGGCGACCGCGAACGGGAACATCAGCCCCAGCGTGAACAGGGTGAACAGCAACTCCCGCCCCGGAAGGCGAACCGGGCGAAGGAGAAGGCCGCGAGCGCGGACACCGCGACCACCAGCACGGTCGTCGCCACGGCGATCAGCGTGCTGTTGCCGAGGAGCCGCCAGAAGTCGCCGGAGCGCAGGATGTCGGTGTAGTTGCCGGTCAGCCACCGGTCGGGCAGCCCGAACGGGTTGCGGGACAGCTCGTCGGTGGACTTGAAGCCCGAGAGGATCGCGTACAGCAGCGGGACGACCATCACCGCGCCGACCACGACGAGGATCACGTGCAGTGGAAGTGTGCGTACGGTCCGGCGGGTCACGTGCCGGCTCCCCTCATCGTCGTGGTGGCCCCCTGGAGATCGCGGCGGAGCACGAACCGCTGGTAGGCGAGGGCGAAGACGAGGCAGATGCCGAACATGACCACGCTGATCGCGCTGGCGTAGCCGACCTGGTAGCGCTTGAAGCCGTACTGGAACATGGTCACGGCCATCGTCTCGGAGTGGTGGTCCGGGCCGCCCTGGGTGACGACCCACACCAGGTCGAAGAGCTGGATCGACCCGATGACGGACAGGAAGACGCTGATGCGCAGGGTGGGCGCGAGCAGCGGCAGGGTGACGTTGCGGAAGCGCTGCCAGGGCCCGGCGCCGTCGATCAGCGCCGCCTCGTTCAACTCGGCCGGGACCGACTGGAGTCCGGCCAGGTACAGCATCATGTGGAAGCCGAAGTACTTCCAGGTCATGACGAGGAAGATCGTGGCCATGACGTAGGAGGGATCGGCGAACCACTCACCGCCCAGCCCGTCGAGGCCGACGGCGCCGAGGACGTGGTCGACGAGACCGTCGTCGGGGCGAAGATCATGCCGAACAGCACACCGGTGATGGCCTCGGACAGCACGTACGGCGCGAAGAACAGCATCCGGTACACCGCCCGGCCGCGCAGCCGCTGGCCCAGCAGCACCGCCATGGCGAGAGCGAAGGGCAGTTGCAGGGCGAGCGAGAGCACGACCAGGACCAGGCAGCGCCACAGGTCGCCCAGGAACACCGGGTCCTGGAAGAGGCGGCTGAAGTTGTCCGCGCCCGTGTATTCGGTGGGCATGCCGAACCCGCCCCAGCGGAAGAAGGCGGCGTACAGCGCGAACAGCATCGGCAGCAGCACCAGTCCGATGAACAGCACCAGCGCGGGGAGCTGGAAACCGACCGCGGTGAGCCAGTTCAGCGCGCGCCGCCGCGTCCGCCCGCGGACCGCGCTCGCGGCCGGGGGCGGACGGTCGACGGCCGGGCCGCTCCGCCGGTCGGGGAGATAGGTGGAGGTCATCGGCGGCTACTGCTCTTCCTTGGCCGTCTTGGTGATGGACTGCGCGACCTGCTCGGGCGACTTGGACCCGGCGATCAGCGCGGCGACGCTGTCGTTGACCTCCTGCCCGACGGCGGGCGCGTAGGCCTGGTCGAGGTAGAGCTGGAATCCGGTGGTGGCCTTCAACTGGGTCTGCACGGCCTTGAGGTTGGCGTCGGTGAGCGCGCTCTCGGCGGCCGGGACGACCGGCAGCACCCCGGTCTTCTTGACCAGTTCACGGTCGGTGGTCTCGCTGGCGAAGAACTTCAGGAAGTCCACGGCGGCCTGCGGGGCGCCCTTGCGCAGCGCGTGCCCGCCGCCTCCGCCGAACACCTCGGTGATCTTCCCCTTGCCGCCCTCGACCTCGGGGAACGGGAAGAATCCGAGGTCCGCGCCGAGCCCCTTGCCCGCGTCCGCCTCCACGACCGGGGCCCACTGGCCCATGAGTTCCATCGCGGCCTTGCCGTTGCCGACGGTGGCCGCCTGTCCGCTCGGGGTGGAGTAGGCGGCTCCGAGGAAGCCCTTCTGGAACGGCGGGAGGGACACCAGTTCCGCGAGGTGCCGGCCCGCGTCGACGAAGTCGGCGCCGGTGAAGTCCTTGCTGTCGCCCGCCTTCTGCAGTGCCCCGGCACCCGCGGTGCGCATCGACAGGTACGCCCAGTAGTACATCCCGGGCCACTTCTCCTTGCCGGCGAGGGCGATCGGGGTGACACCGGCGGACTTCAGCTTCCGCACGGCGTCGAGGAAGCCGCTCCAGGTGGTGGGGGTGTGGCGATCCCGGCCTTCCCGAAGAGCGCCTTGTTGTACCAGAACCCGATCATGCCGATGTCGAACGGGATGCCGTACACCTTGTCGTCCAGCAGGTAGGGCTGCCCGGCGACCGGCAGCAGTCCGTCGGCCCACGCCTTGGTGCCGTCGGTGAGGTCCTCGACCAGACCGGCGTCGACCTGCTGCTGGAGCACACCGCCGCCCCAGGTGTGGAAGATGTCCGGCAGCTTCCCCGAAGCGGTGAGCGCGGTCATCTTCGACTTGTAGGCGTCGTTCTCGAGCTGGACGATCTTCACCTTGACCTTGGGGTTCTGGGCCTCGAATTTTCTGGCGAGGCCGGCCCAGACGGTCTTGGTCGGCTCGGTGGTCGAGATGTTCCACCACTCGATCGTGGTCGTCCCCGAGGACGACCCTCCGTCCGAGTCGCCGCCGCAGCCGCTGAGTGCGGTCACCCCGAGGCCGGCGGCGACAGAGGCCGCCAGGAAGCCGCGGCGGGACAGTGCGGGGTCGCCCATCATGCGCTCCTTCGAAACTTTCGGACGTGCTTCGGAGAGGTTCCAGACGCGAAAAAGCCAGGCACACCGCAAGCGTTCATCGCACTCGGCAACTCCGGCGGCCCGAAACATTCGGATCAATTCCCGAACGTTCCGATCCGCGACTCTAGAAAGGCACGTGAAGAGCGTCAAGGTGTTGCGCACCGGCCGACGGGCTCGCAGGAGAACCGGTCGAGGCCGCACGCCCCTCGGTGACGTACGTGCCGAGGACGCGACCGGTGAACCCGCCCGCCACTGCGGTGGACGGACAGCGGCCGTCGGGTTCGGCCGGCCGGACAACCCCTTCGGAAGTCGCGACGGAGAAGGCGATGCTGCCGGGGCCGCTCGGGTCCGGGTGGAAGCCGGGGACGACCGGGTCGTCGTACGTCCGCATCCACGCCTCCACAGGATCCGGATGCGGTGCCGAAAGTTTCGAAGATGGCGCCGAAGTTCACTGAGGCGGGCTGCCGCAGGGCCCGCACGGCTGGTCCCGTCGCGCGGTCGGGAGTGGGATGGAAGGGAGGCCCTGCACGCGGACCCGGCCGGCGAGCCGGAGCCCGCGCGGCGATCCGTGAGGAACGGTGGAGTCATGTCCGGTTACGACACCTCGGCGGCGGCCCGCGTGGTGGTCGGCGTGAGCGGCTCCCTGGGCAGCGTCACGGCCCTGCGCCGGGCGACCGCGCTGGCCCGCGGACTGAGAGCCGAACTATGGCCGGTACTCGCCTGGGAGCCGCCCGGCGGCGATGCCACCGCGCGCCGCTCCCCCGCCGCCGCCCTGCTGGTGGAGGAGTGGCAGCGGCTGGCCAAGCAGCGGCTGGCCTCGGTGCTCGGCGAGATCTTCGGCGAGGAGGGGCCGGGGGTGCCGATGCGCGCGGTCATCGTGCGCGGCACCCCGGGCAGGGCGCTGGTGGCGACCGCCGACCGCGAGAGCGACCTGCTGGTGGTGGGCGCCGGCCGGCGGGGTCTGCAGCGGGCCTTCTCGGGCCGCGTCTGCCGGCACTGTGTCACCCACGCCCGCTGCCCGGTACTGGCGGTGCCTCCGTCGCCGCTCGCGTCGGATTTGGTGGCCGTCCACCGGCGCAACGCGTGGCACCGGCGCATGGACACCAGGGATCTGTGAGGCCGGCTCACCCCTCACTGCGGCTGCGGATCCTCCTGCGCGGGAGCAGCATGGAGGGGTCGCACGAGATGACGCTGGGTGCCCGCCGCCCCCTGGTCCGCGGCCACCCCTCCCCCTACCACCCCATACCCCTCCATCGGCCTCCGGCCTCCGCTTCTTGATGCTTCGCCCCCTCCCGCCGGTCCAGTCTTAACGCAAGATTGACGCCCTCCGCCCCTCGATCCAGGGGCCACGACGTCACTCTCTGCTTACGCTGGTGCCGCCGTCTGCGTGATGGCCGGAAACCACTGAGCCACACACCTGGAGCACGCCGATGGCCACGACCGAGCACCCTCCTCCCAGTCGCCTGCGCGCCTGGATGCTGGAGGGGCTGTCCGACATGGGCAAGCACGGCGGCCACACCGGGCCCCACGCCGTCCCGGAGGCTCCGCACCGTGGTCAGCGCTGGTGGCGGGTGATGTGCCTGACGGGCGTCGACTACTTCTCGACCCTCGGCTACCAGCCGGGCATCGCCGCCCTCGCGGCGGGCCTGCTGTCACCGATCGCGACGATCGTGCTGGTGATCGTGACCCTGGCCGGCGCCCTGCCGGTGTACCGGCGGGTGGCCGAGGAGAGCCCGCACGGCGAGGGCTCCATCGCCATGCTGGAACGGCTGCTGTCGTTCTGGAAGGGCAAGCTGTTCGTGCTGACCCTGCTGGGGTTCGCGGCCACCGACTTCCTGATCACCATCACCCTGTCCGCCGCCGACGCCTCCACCCACCTGGTCGAGAACCCGCACCTGAACAGCACGCTCCAGGGCCACCAGATGACGATCACGCTGTTCCTGGTCGCCCTGCTCGGCGCGGTGTTCCTCAAGGGCTTCCTGGAGGCCATCGGCGTCGCCGTCGCCCTGGTCGGCATCTACCTCGGGCTCAACCTGGTCGTGGTGGTCGACGGACTCTGGCACGTCCTCACCGCCGAGCACGTGGTGGCCGACTGGAGCAGTGCCCTGACCGCGGAGCACGGCAACGTGTTCGTGATGATCGGCGTCGCCCTGATCGTCTTCCCCAAGCTCGCGCTCGGTCTGTCGGGCTTCGAGACCGGTGTGGCCGTCATGCCGCATGTCCAGGGCGAGCCGGGCGACACCGAGGAGCGGCCGGCCGGCCGGATCCGGGACACCAAGAAGCTGCTGACCACGGCGGCCCTGATCATGAGCTGCTTCCTGATCGCCACCAGTTTCATCACCACGCTGCTGATCCCGGAGAACGAGTTCAAGCCCGGCGGCCAGGCCAACGGCCGCGCCCTCGCGTACCTGGCGCACGAGTACCTGGGCGGAGCCTTCGGCACGGTCTACGACATCTCGACGATCGCGATCCTGTGGTTCGCGGGGGCGTCCGCGATGGCCGGACTGCTCAACCTGATGCCGCGCTATCTGCCCCGGTACGGCATGGCCCCGCACTGGGCCCGCGCGGTGCGCCCGATGGTCATCGTCTTCACCCTCGTCGCCTTCCTCGTCACCTGGATCTTCGACGCCAACGTGGACAAGCAGGGCGGCGCCTACGCCACCGGCGTGCTGGTGCTGATCAGCTCCGCCGCGATCGCGGTGACCATCGCCGCGCGCAGGGCCGGGCAGCACCGCTGGAGCATCGCCTTCGCGGTCATCTCGGTGGTGTTCCTCTACACGACCGTCGTGAACGTCATCGAACGCCCGGACGGTGTGAAGATCGGCGCCTGCTTCATCGCCGGCATCATCCTCGTCTCCTTCCTGTCCCGGCTGGCCCGCGCTTTCGAGCTGCGTGTGACGAGCGTGGCGATGGACCCGATGGCGGAGCGCTTCGTCAGGGACATGGCCAGCCGCAAGATGCGGTTCATCGCGAACCAGCCCGACGGCCGGGACAAGGCCGAGTACCGCGACAAGGTCGAGCAGATCCGGGCCGACAACGACATGCCGGAACAGGAGGACTTCGTCTTCGTCGAGGTGACCGTCACCGACCCTTCCGAGTTCGAGGCGGGCCTGACCGTGCGCGGAGAGGTCCTGCACAACCGCTACCGCGTCCTGACCGTGGAGTCCTCCTCCATCCCCAACGCCCTCGCCGCGCTCCTCCTGCACATTCGCGACGTGACCGGCTGCACCCCGCACATCTACTTCGAGTGGACCGAGGGCAACCCGTTCGCGAACTTCCTGCAGTTCTTCCTCTTCGGACAGGGCGAGGTCGCCCCCGTCACCCGCGAGGTCCTGCGCGAGGCGGAACCGGACCGCACGCGGCGCCCGCGCGTGCACACGGGCTGAGGGGCACCGCCGGCGGTGTCGGGAAGGCCCCGGTGCCGCCATGCCCCACCCCCGACTCGGACGCGCCTGCCGGGGCCATGTCCTTGGTTCCCCTGTGATGGCCCTATCGTGACCGGCATGCAGTCCTACACCATCGGCCAGGCCGCGCGGCTGCTCGGCGTGAGCCCGGACACCGCCCGTCGCTGGGCGGACGCCGGCCGGGTGGCGACCCATCGCGACGAGGCCGGGCGGCGGCTCATCGACGGCAAGGACCTCGCCGCGTTCTCGGTCGAACTGGCCGGATCGGGCGGCGGCGAGGAGGACGCGCCCTACACCTCCGTCCGCAACGCCTTCCCCGGCATCGTCACCGCCATCAAGCTCGGCGACGTCGCCGCCCAGGTGGAGATCCAGGCGGGCCCCCACCGGCTGGTGTCGCTGCTGACCCGGGAGGCGGTGGAGGAGCTGGGCCTGGAAGTGGGGGTGGAGGCCACCGCGCGCGTGAAGTCCACCAGCGTGCACATCGACCGGGTCTGACCGGTCCCCACCGCGGGCGCCCGGTCCCTCGCCGTCACCCGGTGTGCGCGTGACCGGCCCGAGCCGGCCTCGGCCTGCCGCAGTCGTACCCCCTGTCGACCCGGATCGCCGTGATGCCGCTGACGTGCCGGGCCCCGCAGCGGTCCTGCGGCAGCACCAACCGGGGGCCGGCCGCGTCCAGCGGCATGCCGTCGATCGTGACCGCGAGCAGCACGGCCGCACCGGCGAAGTCGGGGGCGATCCCGGATGACGGTACCCGGCCGCCCACCCCCGTACGAACGCACATGCCAGTCCAGCAGCGGAACTGTCTCGCTCATGCGATGAGACAGCAGACTTACGCCTGGCAGATGCGGCAGTATCATCGGCGCATGGCCGGTCCGCGGCCGTGGCAGGGCGCGACAGTTCGTTCGAGGACTCGAGGAGTAGATCCGTGATGACCCGTTCCGTGCGCCGGACCCGGCGGATGCTGCAGCTGGCCGGTGCGGGAGCCGCCGCCCTGATATCGCTCAGCGCCTGCTCCTCGTCCTCCGACGACTCGCCGACCGGCTCCTCGGACACCTCGGGCTCCGCGTCCCCGAAGCTGTCCGGCTCGGTCACCGTGTTCGCCGCGGCCTCCCTGAAGGAGAGCTTCACGACCCTGGGCGAGGAGTTCGAGAAGCAGCACCCCGGAACCAGGGTGAGCTTCAACTTCGGCGGCAGCGACACGCTCGCCGCGAGCATCACCAGCGGAGCGCCGGCCGATGTGTTCGCCGCCGCCAGCCCCAAGACCATGGCGATCGTGACGGACAGGAAGGACGCCGTGGGCACCCCGGCGACCTTCGTCCGCAACCAGCTGGAGATCGCCACCCTGCCCGGCAACCCCGGCAAGGTGTCCTCCCTGAAGGACCTCACCGAGTCCGGTCTCAAGGTCGTGCTGTGCGACCGGACGGTGCCGTGCGGCGCCGCCGCCCAGAAGGCCCTGGACGCGGGCGGGCTCAAGCTGACCCCGGTCTCCTACGAGCAGGACGTCAAGAGCGCCCTGACCAAGGTGGAGCTGAAGGAGGCCGACGCAGCCGTGGTCTACAGGACCGATGTGAAGGCGGCGGGTGACAAGGTGGAGGGCGTGGAGTTCCCCGAGTCGGCCAAGGCCGTCAACGACTACCCGATCGCCCTGCTGAGGAACGCGGACAACGCCCCGGCGGCCAAGGCGTTCATCGCGCTGGTGCGGTCCGCCGAGGGCCGGCGGGTCCTGGGCGGGGCGGGGTTCCTCGAGCCGTGACCTCGCCCGCCGAGCCCGGCACCACGGCCGGCCCCCGTACGGGCGGGCCGCGGCGCCGACGCGCGCGCGGGGTACCGCTGCCGCTGCTGGTGCCCGGTGTCGTGGCCCTCGCGTTCCTGCTGCTGCCCCTTCTCGCGCTGCTGGTCCGCGCCCCTGGGACAGCCTGCCCGATCAGTTGACCAGCGCCGAGGTATGGCAGGCACTCCGGCTGTCCCTGCTCACCGCCACGGCGGCGACCGGGGTCAGTCTGGTGCTGGGCGTGCCGCTGGCCTGGCTGCTGGCGCGCACCGACTTTCCCGGCCGCCGTCTCGTGCGGGCCCTGGTCACCCTGCCGCTGGTGCTGCCCCCGGTGGTGGGCGGCGTGGCCCTGCTGCTCGCCCTCGGCCGCAACGGCGTGGTCGGCAAGTGGCTGGACGCGTGGTTCGGGATCACCCTGCCCTTCACCACCGCCGGGGTCGTGATCGCGGAGGCGTTCGTCGCGATGCCGTTCCTGGTCATCAGCGTCGAGGGCACCCTGCGCGCCGCCGACCCGCGCTTCGAGGAGGCGGCGGCCACGCTCGGCGCCTCGCGGTTCACCGCGTTCCGCCGGGTCACCCTGCCGCTGATCGCCCCCGGTGTCGCCGCCGGAGCGGTGCTGGCGTGGGCCCGCGCGCTCGGCGAGTTCGGCGCGACGATCACCTTCGCGGGCAATTTCCCCGGCCGTACCCAGACCATGCCGCTGGCCGTCTACCTGGCCCTGCAGAACGACCCGGAGGCGGCCATCTCCCTGAGCCTGGTCCTGCTGGCCGTGTCGATCGCGGTGCTGGCCGGACTGCGGGACCGATGGCTGACCGGGACCTGAGGGCACGATGGTGAGGGAGGACCGGATGAGGGAGGGCGGCGAAGCGGGCGTGGAGGGCGAGTTGAGGACGGAGGCCGGCCACGCGTGGGTGCCGACGGCGGACCCGGCCCCCGTGAGCAGGACCGCCGCCCCCGTCGAGGCCGGTCCGAGGACCGCCGGCGAGCAGGGGCTCGACGCCCGCCTCGTCGTGGACCGGGACGGCTTCCGGCTCGACGTGGCGCTGACCGCGGCCCCGGGCGACGTCATCGCGCTGCTGGGCCCGAACGGCGCCGGCAAGAGCACCGCCCTGCGTGCCCTCGCGGGACTGCTCCCGCTCACCGGCGGCCACCTGCGGCTGGACGGCACCCCACTGGAGCGCACCCCGCCCGAGTCCCGCCCGGTCGGCGTCGTCTTCCAGGACTACCTCCTCTTCCCCCACCTTTCCGCGCTGGACAACGTGGCGTTCGGGCCGCGCTGCCGGGGCGCCGGCAAGGCCGAGGCGCGGGCGCAGGCGGCCGCCTGGCTGGACCGTATGGGACTCGCCGGGCACGCCTCGGCCAAGCCCCGCCGGCTGTCCGGCGGCCAGGCCCAGCGCGTCGCGCTCGCCCGCGCCCTGGCCACCCGGCCCCGTCTGCTGCTCCTGGACGAACCGCTCGCCGCGCTGGACGCCCGCACCCGGCTGGAGGTCCGCGCCCAGCTCCGCCGCCATCTCGCCGAGTTCGAGGCCGTCGCCGTGCTGGTCACGCACGACCCGCTGGACGCCATGGTGCTCGCGGACCGGCTGGTGGTCGTCGAGCACGGCCATGTCGTGCAGCACGGCACCCCTTCGGAGATCGCCCGCAGGCCGCGCACCGACTACATCGCCCGGCTGGTCGGCCTCAACCTGTACCGCGGGCAGGCCGGGGGGCACACCGTACGGCTCGACGCGGGCCCCTCGGTGACGACCACGGAGGACCTGTCCGGTCCCGTCTTCGTGGCCTTCCCGCCCGCCGCCGTCACCCTCTTCCGGGACCGGCCCACCGGTGCCAGCGCCCGCAACCTGTGGCGCTGCGAGGTCGCGGGGCTGGAGACGCACGGCGACCAGATCCGCGCCGATCTCAGCGGCGAACTCCCCCTCGCCGCCGACCTCACCACGGTCGCCGCCGCCGAGCTGGACCTGCGTCCCGGTGCATCGGTCTGGGCGACAGTGAAGGCGACGCAGACCCACGCATACCCGGCCTGACCGGCCGGGCGCCCTACGGTGGGTGCTCATGACACTGAGCATCCGCAACCAGCTTCCCGGCAGCGTGACCGAGATCCACCGCGGCGAGGTCATGGCGATCGTCAAGGTGCGGCTGGACGGCGGCCAGGAGCTGACGGCCGCCATCACCCTGGAGGCCGCCGAGCAACTCGGTCTCGCCCCCGGCACCGCCGTCCGCGCCCTGGTGAAGTCGACCGAGGTCTCCCTGTCGACCAGCGGGATCGAGGGGCTGTCGATCCGCAACCAGCTCCCCGGTGCGATCACCCGTCTCACCCGGGGCGAGGTCATGGCCTCCGTGAAGGTGTCCGTGGCCGGCGGCGAGCTGACCGCGGTGATCACCAGGGACGCGGCCGAGGACCTCGGCCTCTTCGTGGGCTCCGACGTGGTCGCCCTGATCAAGGCGACCGAGGTGTCGCTGGACACGGCCTGAAAGGCGCGCGGACCTGTGTGCACCGCCCGGAAGGCCGGGCAGGGCGCGCAGACGCGGGAGCCCCGCCCGGACCACGGGCGGGGCTCACACGTACGGCTCGCTCAGTCCTCGTACGCGTCCAGCGGCGGGCAGGAGCACACCAGGTTGCGGTCACCGAAGGCCTGGTCGATACGGCGCACCGGCGGCCAGTACTTGTCCGCGACCGCGACACCGCCCGGGAAGACGGCCTCCTCGCGGCTGTAGGCGTGGTCCCAGTCCGCGCCGAGCGCCCGCGCGGTGTGCGGCGCGTTGCGCAGCGGGTTGTCCTCCGCGGGCCACACGCCGGAGCCGACCTTCTCGATCTCCGCACGGATGGCGATCATCGCGTCGCAGAACCGGTCCAGCTCCGCGAGGTCCTCGGACTCGGTCGGCTCGATCATCAGGGTGCCGGCCACCGGGAAGGACATGGTCGGCGCGTGGAAGCCGTAGTCGATGAGCCGCTTGGCGACGTCGTCCACGCTCACGCCGGTCGCCTTGGTCAGCGGACGCAGGTCGATGATGCACTCGTGTGCCACCAGGCCGCCGGGGCCGTTGTAGAGCACCGGGTAGTGCGGCTCGAGGCGCTTGGCGACGTAGTTGGCGGAGAGCACGGCGACCTGGGTGGCGCGCTTGAGCCCCTCGCCGCCCATCAGGCGGACGTACGCCCACGAGATCGGCAGGATGCCCGCGCTGCCCCACGGCGCGGCGGAGATCGGGCCCACGCCGGTCTCGGGGCCGGCCGCCGGCTGCAGCGGGTGGTTCGGCAGGTACGGCGCCAGGTGCGAGCGGACTGCCACCGGGCCGACGCCGGGACCGCCGCCGCCGTGCGGGATGCAGAACGTCTTGTGCAGGTTCAGGTGCGAGACGTCGCCGCCGAAGTGACCCGGCTTGGCGAGGCCGACCAGCGCGTTCAGGTTGGCGCCGTCGACGTACACCTGGCCGCCCGCGTCGTGGACCTGGGCGCAGATGTCGGCGACGTGCTCCTCGAACACACCGTGCGTCGACGGGTAGGTGATCATCAGCACGGCCAGCTCGTCGCGGTGCTGCTCGATCTTCGCCCGCAGGTCGGCGACGTCGATCTCGCCGTCCTCGGCGGTCTTGACGACGACGACCTTCATCCCGGCCATCACGGCGCTGGCCGCGTTGGTGCCGTGCGCGGAGGAGGGGATGAGGCAGACGGTGCGCTGATCGTCACCGTTGGCGCGGTGGTAGCCGCGCACGGCCAGCAGACCGGCCAGCTCGCCCTGCGAACCGGCGTTCGGCTGCAGCGAGACCTTGTCGTAGCCGGTGACCTCGGCAAGACGGTCCTCCAGCTCGCGGATGAGCGTGAGGTAGCCCTCGGCCTGCTCGGCGGGCGCGAAGGGGTGCATCTGGCCGAACTCGGGCCAGGTGACCGGCTCCATCTCGGTGGTCGCGTTGAGCTTCATGGTGCAGGAGCCCAGCGGGATCATGCCGCGGTCGAGCGCGTAGTCACGGTCGGCGAGCCGGCGCAGGTAGCGCAGCATCGCGGTCTCGGAGCGGTGCTCGTGGAAGACCGGGTGGGTGAGGTAGTCGTCGGTGCGCAGCAGGGCCTCGGGCAGGGCCTCGCCGGCCGCCGCGTCCAGCGCCTCGATGTCGCCGTCGACGCCGAAGGCGGCGAAGACGGCCTCCACCTGCGCCCGGTTGGTGGTCTCGTCGCAGGCGAGGGAGACGAGGTCGGCGTCGACCGGACGCAGGTTGACGCCGCCGGCCCGGGCGGCGGCCGTGACCTCGGCGGCCCTGCCGGGCACACGCGCGGTGAGGGTGTCGAAGTAGGCGCCGTGCACGATCTCGACACCGCCCGCCTTCAGGCCCTCGGCGAGGATCGTGGCGTAGCGGTGGGTGCGGCGGGCGATGGTCCGCAGCCCCTCGGGTCCGTGGTAGACGGCGTACATGCCGGCCATCACGGCGAGCAGCACCTGGGCGGTGCAGATGTTGCTGGTGGCCTTCTCGCGGCGGATGTGCTGCTCGCGGGTCTGCAGCGCGAGGCGGTAGGCCTTGTGCCCGTCGGCGTCGACGGACACGCCGACGAGACGGCCGGGCAGGCTGCGCGCGAACTTCTCGTGCACCGCCATGTAGCCCGCGTGCGGCCCGCCGAAGCCCATCGGCACGCCGAAGCGCTGGGTGGTGCCGACGGCGATGTCCGCGCCCAGCTCGCCCGGCGAGGTCAGCAGGGTGAGCGCGAGCAGGTCGGCCGCGACGGTGACGAGGGCGCCCAGCTCGTGCGCCTGGTCGATGAGCGGCTTGATGTCACGGACGGCACCGGAGGCGCCCGGGTACTGGACCAGCACACCGTTGATCTCGCGCTCGGCGATCTCCGCCGGGATGCCGTCGGAGAGGTCGGCGACGACGACCTCGACACCGGTCGGCTCGGCGCGGGTCTCGATGACCGCGACGGTCTGCGGCAGGGCGTCCGCGTCGATCAGGAACAGGCCCTTCTTGTTCCTGCCCATGCGCCGGGACAGCGCCATGGCCTCGGCGGCGGCGGTGCCCTCGTCGAGCAGGGAGGCGCCCGACGTCGGCAGCCCGGTGAGCTCGGCGACCATGGTCTGGAAGTTCAGCAGGGCCTCGAGCCGGCCCTGGGAGATCTCCGGCTGGTACGGCGTGTAGGCCGTGTACCAGGCCGGGTTCTCCATGACGTTGCGCAGGACGACCGGCGGGGTGAAGGTGCCGTAGTAGCCGAGGCCGATCATGGAGCCGAGGACCTGGTTGCGGTCGGCGAGCGAGCGCAGCTCGGCGAGCACCTCGGCCTCGGTGCGGGCGCCCGGCAGGTCCAGGGCGTCGGCGTTCTTGATCACGTCCGGGACCGCGGCGGCGGTCAGTTCGTCGAGCGAGCCGTAGCCGACGTGCGCGAGCATCTTGGCCCGCGCCTCCTGGTCGGGCCCGATGTGGCGCTGCTCGAAGGGGATGCCCGCTTCGAGCTCGGAGAGCGGGGTGCGATGGGCGGTCATTGCGGAGGCCTCCTGGTCTGACGCGACCTTCGAGGGGCACCCCGGTACGGATACCCCGACGGCCTCCCCCTCTGTCATCTCGACCTGAGAGCTTCACCGGCGGCCCGTGGGCGCCGGCTTTCACCGTCGGTGAGGGCGGACGCCGTCGACATCCGCCCTGCTTTCCAGAGTGACCTCGTCCGTGCGGTACGTGAGCCTGAGAGATTCCGGGGAGGATTTGCTCCTTCGGCGCCTCCGAGGGTGGTCGGAGGACTCTCCCGCACGGGGTCAGCAGCCGCTGTCAGCCTACCAGCGAGGTCAACGCCCGGGCCTTCGAGTGGCCGCCTCACTGATTGTGCTCTTTCGTAGTGCTTACGGATGAGTTGCGACCACGTGGAGGGAGAGGGACCGTGCAGACCGACATCGATCCGCGCAACCTGATCGGCCGCAAGGCGTTCGACCGCACCGGCACCAAGATCGGCACCATCGACGAGGTGTACCTCGACGACGCCACCGGTGTGCCGGAGTGGGCGGCCATACGCACCGGTCTCTTCTCCCGGGACGCCTTCGTCCCCCTGGAACCCAGCGAGATCGTCGAGGGCGCCCTGCGGGTCCCCTTCGACCGTGCGCTCATCAAGGACGCTCCCGACTTCGGCGTGGGCCGCCACCTCTCCCCCGAGCAGGAACTCCAGCTCTACCACCACTACGGCCTGGACGTGGCGGCGCCCTCCCCGCTCGCGGACCGCGACTTCGGCAAGCTGGCGGGCACCGAGGAACCCTGAGCCCGCTTCGCCGACGACCCCGCGGGGCACGCGGAACCCCGCGAGCGACCAGGGCAGCCGCGTGCCGCGATCGCTCCTACCGATCGGCGTCGACGGCACCCGGCAGGCGCGACGGCGGATCCGCGTCGGGCACCGGCGGCAGCGGATCAGTACCCAGCACCAGCGGCAGCGGATCCGCCGGTTCCAGCGCGGGATCCTCGACGCCGAACGTCCGCACGCGCCCCGGCTCCGACTGAGGCGTCTCGAAACGCACGGTCACCCGGCCCAGGCCGCTCCCCTGCACCCAGCCGTGACCCAGCTCGGCATGGTGCACGTCCTGCCCGGCACGCCACCGCCGGCCGACGGGCTCCGGCCGCTCCGGCACGGACTCGGCCACGGCCTCCTCCGGCACATGTGCCTCCGACGACGGCTGCGCCGCCTGGGCGAACAGGTCCTCCTGGGTGTAGTCGGCGAGCCCGGTGACTCCCACCCCGAGCAGCCGTACCCCGCCCGTGGTGTCCACGGAGTCCAGCAGCCGCTCCGCCGCCTCCCGGATCACCGCGGGGTCGTCCGTGGGCCCTCTGAGCGTCTCGGACCGGGTCAGCGTCGAGAAGTCGTACCTGCGGACCTTCAGCACGATGGTCCGCCCCGACAGCCCGGCCCCGCGCAGCCGGCCCACGCACCGCTCGGCGAGCCGCCGCACCTCGATGCCGACCCGCAGCCGGTCGTGGATGTCCACGTCGTAGGTGTCCTCCACCGACACCGACTTGGCCTCCCGCTCGGCCACCACGGGCCGGTCGTCGCGGGCCAGCGCCATCGCGTACAGCGCGTGGCCGTGCGCCTTGCCGAGCAGCCGTACGAGTTCGTCCTCGCCCGCCTCCGCCAGCTCCTCGACCGTGGTGATCCCGGCCCGCCGCAGATGGTCCCCGGTCGCCGGGCCCACCCCGGGCAGGGTCCGCACCGGCATCGGCCCGAGCAGGGCCCGCTCGGTACCGGGTTCGACGAGGACGAGGCCGTCGGGCTTGGCCTCCTCCGAGGCGATCTTCGCGAGCATCTTGGAGGCGGCGAGTCCCACGGACCCGGTGAGCCCGGTGACCGCCCGTATGTCGGTGCGCAGCTTCGTCCCCACCCGGCGTGCCGACTCCGCGTCCCAGGCCGCCTCCCGGGCCTCGAGGTCGACGAAGGCCTCGTCCAGGCTCAGCGGCTCCACCAGCGGTGACAGCTCCCGCAGCAGCGCCATCACCTGGTCGCTCACCGACCGGTAGAGGCTGAAGCGGGGCACCAGGTACGCGGCGTTCGGCGCCAGCCGGCGCGCCTGGGCCATCGGCATCGCCGAGTGCACCCCGAACACCCGCGCCTCGTACGAGGCGGTGGCCACCACGCCACGCGGCCCGAGTCCGCCCACGACCACGGCCTTGCCCGCAGGCTCGGCTTGGACGCCTGCTCCACCGAGGCGTAGAAGGCATCCATGTCGAGATGCAGGATCGTGGGCGCGTTTCTCACATGTCCGATGCTGCACCACACCACTGACAACGCGGGTGCGCGGCCCGCCCGGTGCGGTGCGGCTCAGCGGGGCGCGCTCAGACGGCCCGGTTGCGCCGCCGCGCCAGCTCGTCCGCGGGGTTGTGCCCGACCAGGGTCTCCCCGGTGTCGACACGCTCCCCGTGCAGCTGGGAGAGCGCGCCCTCCACGTCCCGCCAGACCACGCCCACGGCGATCCCGAAGATGCCCTGGCCGCCCTGGAGCAGGGCGTGCACCTCGTCCGGCGAGGTGCACTCGTACACCGTGGCACCGTCGCTCATCAGGGTCATGCGCTCCAGGTCCTGGAAACCGCGTTCCCGGAGGTGCTGCACGGCCGTGCGGATGTTCTGCAGCGACACCCCGGTGTCCAGGAACCGCTTCACGATCTTCAGGACGACCACGTCCCGGAAGCTGTAGAGGCGCTGGGTGCCCGACCCGTAGGCGGACCGCACGCTCGGCTCCACCAGTCCGGTGCGGGCCCAGTAGTCCAGTTGCCGGTAGGTGATGCCGGCGGCCGCGCAGGCCGTGGGTCCCCGGTAGCCGATCTCCTCGGACGCCATGACCGCCACCCCTTCGCCGTTCGGCACCGCCGCCGGTCGCTGTGGGGCGGGGTCGGCCGCGCCGCCGGGATATGCGTACTGGCCGCTGGAACGCGGCCGGGAACTCGGGGGAGGGTACGGACCGCTCTCCCCGAAACCGCGTCCGGGGGCACCCCCAGCCGTACCGTCGCCGCTCGTTCTCACGCCGACCTCCGTCCTTGACCTGCCTTCTCGACGGTAGGCAGTCACCAGGGGTGCGTCAACGATCGCCACACTCGCCACGCCGGGTGATAATCACCCTAAGAGTGGTTTCCCGTGCCCCACCGCGGGGAAAGGCTAGCCGAATGCTCTCGCGGAAGACGGCATGACGCTCTGGATGGCCGGTGGCATTTGCCATGATGCGCGGCGGCCGGCCCACAGGTCACCGACCTCGGGTCGCGGGTCCGCCGCATCTCACTGACTGCTGGTGCCGAAGTCCTCGGGCGAGATCTGGTCGAGGAACTCGCGGAACTTCTCCACCTCGTCCTCCTGCTCGTCCGGGATCGCGATGCCGGCGTCGTCCAGCACCGTGTCGCTGCCGTAGATCGGCGTCCCGGTACGCAGGGCCAGCGCTATGGCGTCGGACGGACGCGCGCTCACCTCGACCCCGCTGGCGAAGACCAGCTCCGCGTAGAAGACGCCCTCACGCAGATCCGTGATGCGCACTTCGGTCAGCTCCTGGCCGACGGCCTCCAGCACGTCCTTGAACAGGTCGTGGGTCAGCGGTCGCGCGGGGGCCATGCCCTGCTGGGCGAAGGCGATCGCCGTCGCCTCCCCCGGCCCGATCCAGATGGGGAGGTAGCGGTCGCCCCCACTTCGCGCAGGAGCACGATCGGTTGGTTGGAGGGCATTTCGACCCGGACACCTACGACATCGAGCTCGTTCACACAGCAACCCTAGGCCGTGCTCGGGACCTTTGGGTAGTCGGGCCGGGAACAGGTGCCCGATCCGGCCGCGCCGGCACCCCGCCGTTCAGGGCAGGCGCACACCGAGAGCGGTCTGCACCAGGGCCGCGTGCAGCCGCATCGTGAGCGCCGCCAGCTCCTTCGCCCGGGCCTCCGCGTGGGCCCGGGTCTGCGGGTTGCGATGGCGCTTCAGGGGAGCCAGCACCTGGTCCACCAGACCCGCCTCCCGGTCGGCGGCGGCCTTCATCACCCGCAGATGGCGCGGCTCGATCCCGAACCGGCCCAGCTCGGCGACGAGCGAGGCCACGGTGACGGCCGACGCGTCGTACACACCGTCCTCCAGCGGAGCGATGAGCCCGTACGACTGCCACTCCGCGAGGTCGTCCTCGCCGATGTCCGCCGCCGCCAGCAGCTCGGCACGGCCGACCCGGGCCACCGTGGGCCGCTCGGACGGCTCCAGCGGCTCCTCCCCGGTGCGCTGGCGCCCCACCACGGGCAGTTGCACGGCCTCACCGCGCTCCATGGCGTCCAGGTGCTCACGGATCACCTTGAGCGGCAGGTAGTGGTCCCGCTGCATCCTCAGGACGTGCGCGAGGCGGTCGACGTCCCCGGGGCCGAACTTGCGGTATCCCGACGGCGTCCGCCGCGGCTCGACGAGCCCCTCGGACTCCAGGAAACGGATCTTGGAGATGGTGACGTCGGGGAACTCGTCACGCAGCGCGTTCAGCACCGCGCCGATGCTCATCAGTCCGTCCGTGGCGGCGGTACCGCTTCGGGCACCGCCGCTCGGTGTGTGCAGCATGGACCTTCCCTGGGTTCCCCCGGACGGAGTCCAGGGGGTCAGATGCCCTGCCGGCTCGCGTAGAAGACCAGCCGGTACTTGCCGATCTGCACCTCGTCGCCGTTCGACAGAGGCACCTGGTCGATCCGCTCGCGGTTGACGTACGTGCCGTTCAGACTGCCCACGTCGGCCACCGTGAACGAGCCGTCGGGGGAGCGCCGGAACTCCACGTGCCGGCGGGAGACCGTGACGTCGTCCAGGAAGATGTCGCTCTGCGGGTGGCGCCCGGCCGTGGTCAGGTCGCTGTCCAGCAGGAAGCGGCTGCCCGAGTTGGGCCCCCGGCGCACCACCAGCAGGGCCGAGCCCAGCGGAAGCGCGTCGACCGCGGCCTGCGCCTCGGGCGAGAGCATCGGCACCTGCGTCTGCCCGGTCACCTCGGAGTCGTAGGCCTCGATGCCGGAGATGGAGATCGTGGACGTGGTCTCCGAGGCACGCTCCGGCGCCACGCCGGGGCGCAGCGGCGCACCGCAGTTGGAGCAGAAGCGGGCGTTCTCCGCGTTGCGGTTACCGCACCTCGTACACACCAGGACGGACATGGACGGATCCTCCTGCCGCGGTGGCCCCGCGGGGGCGTTCGACGCATAGGGGTCGGAGGCAAACCCTCCACCCGTACTTGAGGTTGACGGTTGCCCGAAACCTATGCCGCCGGACTGGGCAGGGTCAACAGACGCCGCGCCCTGGCCTCCGGAAATGTCACCGCCCGGACCAGCGACCTGGTCACGGAACAGCGGACGCTGACCCTCTGCGTCAGGCTGTGCGCGATGGCGAGCGGTCGCGTTGTCGCTGCCCTCTCGCGCGCTCTTGCCGAACAACTTCGCAAACAACTTCACGGGCGATTCCCCTTGACCGAAACAGACCCGCCCGTGGGGCAGGACGAACCCTGATTGCCTACACCGGTCGACCCGGACATCCTCACAACGTCCGTATCCACCGGACAGTTTCCACCACGCGCCACTTCTTCGGTGCGCCGACCCCCGCAACCTCATGCCCCTGCCGGACGTCCCCCATGCACCACCGGTTCACTGGGAGGACGACCGAGCGTAGTCAGGCTGCTTCACCTGTCGCAAGGCGTCCACGACGATCTTGTCCGACCGCTCGACGGTCGCCGTGGCCTGCTCCTTCTCCAGAGTCTGCACCACGCCTCCCGGAATGTTCAGAGCCGGTTCGAGATCCTGCGGCTTGCCGATGACCTGGAAACGATACGGGGCGTTGATCTTGTTCCCGTCGACGCTCACGCTCTTGCCGGCATCGGTGAAGTAGGTGCTCGCGACCACGCGCACGCCGTTGACCTGGATCGCCTCCGCGCCGGCCGCGCGCAGTTCCTGGATCGCGTCGAGCAGCATGTCCGCCTTGACCGTCCCCTTCGCGTCCTCGATCGTCATGGTGATGCCGGGACCCTGCGCCGCCACGGTGCCCGCCAGGATGCCGAGTTGCTTCTCCTTCTCGGCCGTCTGCCGGCGCGCCTCGGCGGCCTGGTCGGAGCTGCTCTGCAGTTCCTGGCGCTGCTTGTCGAGTCCCTGCTTCTCGTCCTCAAGACGCTGGGTACGGTCGTCCAGTTCATCGAGGATGCGAACGAGATCTTCCTGACGTGCCCCGCGCAGCGCGCTGTCGCTGTCGCTGTTCGACGCCACCTGCACGGCCAGTCCGAAGCCGAGGCCGAACAGCAGGACCGCGACGATGAGTTGGGCGCGGGTGACACGCGGCGGCCACACCCCCTTGACCAGCCGCTGCCGGCCGGTGAGCGGGGGCTCGGCGCCATCGGCTCCCCCGGTTCCTTCGGCCGGAGTCCGCCGCGGCTCCGCGGGCGTCCGCTCCGGACCGGCCTGGGCTCGCTCCGGCTCGGCGGCCTGGGCCGGGGCCGGGACCTCGTCGGGCAGTTCCTTGCGCAGCCTGTTCTCCGGCCGCTCGTCCTGGTTGCTCATCGCTCTCAAGCCCGGAAGACGTGGCGCCGGATCGCCGCGGCGTTGGAGAAGATACGGATACCGAGGACCACCACGACGCCGGTGGACAACTGCGCCCCGACGCCCAGCTTGTCGCCCAGGAAGACGATCAGCGCGGCCACGACCACGTTGGACAGGAACGACACCACGAAGACCTTGTCGTCGAAGATGCCGTCGAGCATGGCCCGCAGACCGCCGAACACCGCGTCCAGCGCGGCCACGACGGCGATCGGCAGATAAGGCTCGACGACCGCCGGAACCTCCGGCCGGACCAACAGGCCGGCCACGACTCCCACGATGAGGCCCAGTACGGCGATCACGATGTGCCCTTCTCAGTCTTGTCGGCGTTCGGCTGTGCTGTGCGTACGATCACACTCGGTGCGGAGGGCAGGCGCACGTCCCCCTCGGTGGAGATGGTGGCGCGGATGCCGAAGTTCTCCTCCAGGGCGTGCAGGTACAGCCCGTCGGCGCTGTCCTGGAACCTGGTGCTCAGCCTCTGCCCGTCCCCCACCGCGAGCACCGTGTACGGCGGCACCAGCGGCCTGTTGTCGACCAGTATCGCGTCACCCGCGGCCCGGATCGCGGACAGGGCCGTCAGCCGCTGCCCGTTGATGGAGACGGCTTCGGCGCCCGAGGCCCACAGCCCGTTCACCACCCGCTGCATGTCCCGGTCGCGCACCCGGCCGGTGTCGGAGAAGCCCGAGGTCTCCCGCGGATTGGAGCCGTCGCCGCCGGCGCTCGCCTCCTTGGCGTCGTTCACCACGAGCTTGACGCCGGGGCCGTGCACCGCGGTCGCGCCCGACAGCACGCCCACCACGTCGGCCTCCGAGCCGCCGCCACTGCGGCTCAGCGCCGCCCGCCGACGCTTGTCGACGTCGTCCCGCAGTTTGTCGACATCGCTCTCGAGCAGGTCCGCGTCCGCGGTCTCCCGGTCGATGCGGTCGATCAGCTCCTGGCGTTCCTTGGCCACCACGGGTGCCGCGATCCTCGCCTGGGCCGCTCCCACGGTCACCACCAGCGCGGCGAGCACCAAGCCCGCCGCCAGGCCCAGCTTCGCCCTGAGCGTCTTGGGCAGTCCGCCTGCCTCGCCCTGCGCCGCCCGCCGGGCGGCCGCCTCCGCGTAGCCGTCGTCGAGGCTGTGGTCCATGACGTTGGTGATCAACGACATGGACGCGTCCGGACGCGACGACCGCGGGGGGCTGCTCCGAACGGGGGATTGCTGCGGCATGCCGCACATCGTCGCATGTCGCGGGCAGTACCTCCGAACGGCCCCACCGGCGTGCCGGACAGGCCCCTCGGGGACACCTGCCCGGCACGCGTGCGTGCAGCGGCTTTCGCCGTCCGGAGCCGCCGGTCCTACCGCCCGGCGCTGTCCACCACGGCCGCCCACTCGTCCAGCAGGGCCTGCGCCGAGGCGTCGTCCGGACCCTCGGCCCACAGATGGGTGACGGCCTCGGCCGGGTCGGGCAGCACCATCACCCAGCGCCCGTCGGTCTCCACGACCCGCACACCGTCGGTCGTGTCGACGGAACGGTCACCGGCCGCCTCGACGACCCGCCGCATGACAAGGCCCTTGACGGCCCACGGCGTCGCCAGGTCCCGCTTCAGGACGTGCGCCCGCGGAATCCGCGCGTCGATCTGGCTCAGCGTGAGCTGCGTACGGGCCACCAGTCCGATCAGCCGCACGAAGGCCGCCGTGCCGTCGTAGACGCTGCTGAACTCGGGGACGATGAACCCGCCCTTGCCGTCACCACCGAAGATGGTGCCCTCCTCGCGCCCCACGCGCGTGAGGTCGTCGGGAGACGTGGTGGTCCACTCGACCTGGGTGCCGTGATAGGCGGCCACCTGTTCGGCGATCCTGGTCGTGGTCACCGGCAGCGCCACCCGGCCGCTGCGACGCTCCGCCGCCACCAGATCGAGCATGACGAGCAGCGCCCGGTCGTCCTCGATGATCCGGCCCTTCTCGTCCACGAGCGACAGCCGCTCGCCGACGGGGTCGAACCGCACCCCGAACGCGGCCCGGGAGGACGCGACGATCTCACCGAGGCGAACCAGACCCTTGCGCCGGATCTCCTCGGTCTCGGTGGGCCGGGACTCGTCGAGACCGGGGTTGATCGTCAGGGAGTCCACGCCGAGCTTGCCGAGGAGGCTGGGCAGCACGAGACCGGCGCTGCCGTTGGACGCGTCCACGACGACCTTGAGGCCCGACTCCGCTATGCCGGTGATGTCGACGTTGCGCAGCAGCGACCCGGTGTACGAGTCGAAGACGCTGGCGGGGAAGTACAGGTCGCCGATCTCACCGGGGAACGCCCGGCGGTACTCCTGCCTCGCGAACACGCGGTCGAGCTTGCGCTGGCCGCCCTGCGAGAGGTCCGCGCCCTGCCCGTCGAAGAACATGATGTCGACGGAGTCCGGCACACCCGGGGAGGTCCGGATCATGATGCCGCCCGCGCTGCCGCGCGCGGTCTGCTGCCGGGCCACGGGCAGCGGCACGTTCTCCAGGTCCCGTACGTCGATGGCGCTGGCCTGGAGCGCGGAGATCACCGCACGCTTGAGTGCGCGGGCGCCTCGGGAGTGGTCACGGGCCGTGGTGACCGTGGAGCCCTTCTTCAGCGTGGTCGCGTAGGCGCCGGCGAGCCGTACGGCCAACTCGGGCGTGATCTCCACGTTGAGGATGCCCGACACGCCGCGGGCGCCGAACAGGTTGGCCTGTCCCCTGGACTCCCAGATCACCGAGGTGTTGACGAAGGCGCCGGCCTCGATGGTCTTGAACGGGTAGACCCGCACATTGCCCTGAACGATCGATTCTTCGCCGATCAGGCACTCGTCACCGATGACCGCGCCGTCCTCGATCCGGGCGGCCCGCATGATGTCGGTGTTCTTGCCGACGACACAGCCGCGCAGATTGCTGTGCTGACCGACGTACACGTTGTCGTGCACGACGGCCCGGTGCATGAAGGCACCGCTCTTGACGACGACGTTGGAACCGACGACGGTGTGCTCGCGGATTTCCGCGCCGGCCTCCACCTTGGCGTAGTCGCCGATGTAGAGCGGCCCGCGCAGCACCGCGTCGGGGTGCACCTCGGCGCCCTCGGCCACCCAGACGCCCGGGGAGATCTCGAACCCGTCGATGTCGACGTTGACCTTGCCCTCGAGGACGTCGGCCTGCGCCTTGACGTAGCTCTCGTGGGTGCCGACGTCCTCCCAGTAGCCCTCGGCGACATAGCCGTAGATCGGCTTGCCTTCCTTCATGAGCTGCGGGAAGACGTCGCCGGACCAGTCGACGGACACATCGGCCTCGACGTAGTCGAAGACCTCGGGCTCCATGACGTAGATGCCCGTGTTCACCGTGTCGGAGAAGACCTGCCCCAGGTCGGCTTCTCGAGGAAGCGCTCGACCTTGCCTTCCTCGTCGACGATGGTGATGCCGAACTCCAGCGGATTGGGCACCCGGGTCAGACAAACGGTGACCAGTGCGCCCTTCTCCTTGTGGAAATTGATCAGATCGGTGAGGTCGAAGTCGGTCAGTGCGTCACCGGAGATGACGAGGAAGGCGTCGTCCTTCAACGCCTCTTCGGCGTTCTTGACGCTTCCGGCGGTACCGAGCGGCTTCTCCTCGTTGGCATATGTGAGCTCCATTCCGAGCTCTTCGCCGTCGCCGAAGTAGTTCTTGACGAGCGATGCCAGGAACTGCACGGTGACAACGGTCTCGTTGAGCCCATGCCTTTTGAGCAGCCTCAGCACATGCTCCATGATCGGGCGGTTGACCACGGGCAGGAGCGGCTTGGGCATGCTGGAGGTCATAGGGCGAAGGCGCGTGCCTTCGCCACCGGCCATCACGACGGCCTTCATGTCGGAAGCGTCCTCCTAAAGAGACGACGGTCTAGCCGACTTCACCCGTCCAGATTGTCCCGCACTTCGGCGCGGCGGGCCATCGGACCACTTTGTCCGGACAATCAGCGGGGCTCAATCGGCCGTGGCGTCCGCGCGAACGAGGCGGCGGACTTGTACCACGTAGAGCACTCCTGCCCACCAATAGAGGGTTGTACCCCAACCTGCGAACGCCCATCCGAAAACAGCGGCCAGTGACGCGATCCATCCGTTTCCGTCGCTGAGCAGCAGGAGCGGGAAGGCATACATCAGGTTGAACGTGGCGGCCTTCCCCAGGAAGTTCACCTGGGGCGGCGGATAGCCGTGGCGCCGCAGGATGCCGACCATCACCAGCAGAACGAGCTCGCGGGCGAGCAGGAGGCCGGTCAGCCAGAGGGGCAGGATCTCCCGCCAGGTGAGGCCCAGAAGGGTGGAGAGAACGTACAGCCGGTCGGCCGCGGGGTCGAGCAGCCGGCCGAGGTTGCTGATCTGGTTCCAGCGCCTGGCGAGCTTTCCGTCCAGGTAGTCGCTGATGCCGCTCAGGGCAAGCACAAGAAGGGCCCAGCCGTCGCTCTTGGGGCCGCCGAACTCCGGCCTGAGGATGAGCCACAGGAAGAGCGGGACGCCGGCGAGCCGAGCCATGCTGAGGATGTTGGGGATGGTGAGGACCCGGTCCGTCTGGACACGGGTCTCCTGGACCTCCACCCGGGGGCCTCCTGTGCTGTAAGGAGCGAAACGATGCTCCCCGACCCTACCCCAACGCAAAAAAGCTCCGGCCCCTGGGCAGTGCCCAAGAGCCGGAGCTTTAAAAGGAGTTCGGCGGCGTCCTACTCTCCCACAGGGTCCCCCCTGCAGTACCATCGGCGCTGTGAGGCTTAGCTTCCGGGTTCGGAATGTAACCGGGCGTTTCCCTCACGCTATGACCACCGAAACATTATGAAACTGACAACCGTCCACGCTGTGGCAACGTGGGGCTGTTCGTGGTTTCAGAACCAACACAGTGGACGCGAGCAACTGAGGACAAGCCCTCGGCCTATTAGTACCGGTCACCTTCACACGTTACCGTGCTTCCAGATCCGGCCTATCAACCCAGTCGTCTACTGGGAGCCTTACCCTCTCAAGGAGGTGGGAATACTCATCTCGAAGCAGGCTTCCCGCTTAGATGCTTTCAGCGGTTATCCCTCCCGAACGTAGCCAACCAGCCATGCCCTTGGCAGAACAACTGGCACACCAGAGGTTCGTCCGTCCCGGTCCTCTCGTACTAGGGACAGCCCTTCTCAATATTCCTACGCGCACAGCGGATAGGGACCGAACTGTCTCACGACGTTCTAAACCCAGCTCGCGTACCGCTTTAATGGGCGAACAGCCCAACCCTTGGGACCGACTCCAGCCCCAGGATGCGACGAGCCGACATCGAGGTGCCAAACCATCCCGTCGATATGGACTCTTGGGGAAGATCAGCCTGTTATCCCCGGGGTACCTTTTATCCGTTGAGCGACGGCGCTTCCACAAGCCACCGCCGGATCACTAGTCCCGACTTTCGTCCCTGCTCGACCCGTCGGTCTCACAGTCAAGCTCCCTTGTGCACTTACACTCAACACCTGATTGCCAACCAGGCTGAGGGAACCTTTGGGCGCCTCCGTTACTCTTTAGGAGGCAACCGCCCCAGTTAAACTACCCATCAGACACTGTCCCTGATCCGGATCACGGACCCAGGTTAGACATCCAGCACGACCAGACTGGTATTTCAACGACGACTCCACCCACACTGGCGTGTGAACTTCAAAGTCTCCCAGCTATCCTACACAAGCCGAACCGAACACCAATATCAAACTGTAGTAAAGGTCCCGGGGTCTTTCCGTCCTGCTGCGCGAAACGAGCATCTTTACTCGTAGTGCAATTTCACCGGGCCTATGGTTGAGACAGTCGAGAAGTCGTTACGCCATTCGTGCAGGTCGGAACTTACCCGACAAGGAATTTCGCTACCTTAGGATGGTTATAGTTACCACCGCCGTTTACTGGCGCTTAAGTTCTCAGCTTCGCCCTGACGAATCAGAGCTAACCGGTCCCCTTAACGTTCCAGCACCGGGCAGGCGTCAGTCCGTATACATCGCCTTACGGCTTCGCACGGACCTGTGTTTTTAGTAAACAGTCGCTTCTCGCTGGTCTCTGCGGCCACCCCAGCTCACCGAGTAAATCGGATCACCGAGTGTGGCCCCCTTCTCCCGAAGTTACGGGGGCATTTTGCCGAGTTCCTTAACCATAGTTCACCCGAACGCCTCGGTATTCTCTACCTGACCACCTGAGTCGGTTTAGGGTACGGGCCGCCATGAAACTCGCTAGAGGCTTTTCTCGACAGCATAGGATCATCCACTTCACCACAATCGGCTCGGCATCAGGTCTCAGACACATGAGCGGCGGATTTGCCTACCACTCGTCCTACACCCTTACCCCGGGACAACCACCGCCCGGGATGGACTACCTTCCTGCGTCACCCCATCACTCACCTACTAACCGCTTGGTTCGGCGGCTCCACCACTCCCCTCAACTCCGAAGAGATCAGGGCGGCTTCACGGCCTTAGCATCACGATGCTCGATGTTTGACGCTTCACAGCGGGTACCGGAATATCAACCGGTTATCCATCGACTACGCCTGTCGGCCTCGCCTTAGGTCCCGACTTACCCTGGGCAGATCAGCTTGACCCAGGAACCCTTAGTCAATCGGCGCAAACGTTTCTCACGTTTGTATCGCTACTCATGCCTGCATTCTCACTCGTCAACCGTCCACGACTACCTTCCAGTGCCGCTTCACCCGGCAGACGACGCTCCCCTACCCATCACAGCCGGCGTTGGCCGTATATGCTGCAATGACACGACTTCGGCGGTACGCTTGAGCCCCGCTACATTGTCGGCGCGGAATCACTAGACCAGTGAGCTATTACGCACTCTTTCAAGGGTGGCTGCTTCTAAGCCAACCTCCTGGTTGTCTGTGCGACTCCACATCCTTTCCCACTTAGCGTACGCTTAGGGGCCTTAGTCGATGCTCTGGGCTGTTTCCCTCTCGACCATGGAGCTTATCCCCCACAGTCTCACTGCCGTGCTCTCACTTACCGGCATTCGGAGTTTGGCTAAGGTCAGTAACCCGGTAGGGCCCATCGCCTATCCAGTGCTCTACCTCCGGCAAGAAACACACGACGCTGCACCTAAATGCATTTCGGGGAGAACCAGCTATCACGGAGTTTGATTGGCCTTTCACCCCTAACCACAGGTCATCCCCCAGGTTTTCAACCCTGGTGGGTTCGGTCCTCCACGAAGTCTTACCTCCGCTTCAACCTGCCCATGGCTAGATCACTCCGCTTCGGGTCTTGAGCGTGCTACTGAATCGCCCTGTTCGGACTCGCTTTCGCTACGGCTTCCCCACTCGGGTTAACCTCGCAACACACCGCAAACTCGCAGGCTCATTCTTCAAAAGGCACGCAGTCACGAGAACAAGGCAAGCCTTGTTCCGACGCTCCCACGGCTTGTAGGCACACGGTTTCAGGTACTATTTCACTCCGCTCCCGCGGTACTTTTCACCATTCCCTCACGGTACTATCCGCTATCGGTCACCAGGGAATATTTAGGCTTAGCGGGTGGTCCCGCCAGATTCACACGGGATTTCTCGGGCCCCGTGCTACTTGGGTGTCTCTCAAACGAGCCGCTGACGTTTCGACTACGGGGGTCTTACCCTCTACGCCGGACCTTTCGCATGTCCTTCGCCTACATCAACGGTTTCTGACTCGTCCTGCCGCCGGCAGACGACAGAAGAGAGATCCCACAACCCCGCATGCGCAACCCCTGCCGGGTCTCACACGCATACGGTTTGGCCTCATCCGGTTTCGCTCGCCACTACTCCCGGAATCACGGTTGTTTTCTCTTCCTGAGGGTACTGAGATGTTTCACTTCCCCTCGTTCCCTCCACACTGCCTATGTGTTCAGCAGCGGGTGACAGCCCATGACGACTGCCGGGTTTCCCCATTCGGAAACCCCCGGATCAAAGCCTGGTTGACGGCTCCCCGGGGACTATCGTGGCCTCCCACGTCCTTCATCGGTTCCTGGTGCCAAGGCATCCACCGTGCGCCCTTAAAAACTTGGCCACAGATGCTCGCGTCCACTGTGCAGTTCTCAAACAACGACCAGCCACCCATCACCCCGAACCAGAAGATTCGAGTGCACTGGGGCCGGCGACTGAGGAGAAGTTCATTCCCTCAGACACCCAACAGCGTGCCCGACCGTATCCCGTCCGAAGATCATGCGTTCCACGCTCTTGCGAGCAGTACTGGCAGCCTCCGACCCGTGAATCCGGCCGAATAATCAACGTTCCACCCATGAGCAACCAGCATCAGACATTCGCTGATGTACTGGCCTCTGACCGGGCAAGCCCGGTAAGAAGTGCTCCTTAGAAAGGAGGTGATCCAGCCGCACCTTCCGGTACGGCTACCTTGTTACGACTTCGTCCCAATCGCTAGTCCCACCTTCGACAGCTCCCTCCCACAAGGGGTTGGGCCACCGGCTTCGGGTGTTACCAACTTTCGTGACGTGACGGGCGGTGTGTACAAGGCCCGGGAACGTATTCACCGCAGCAATGCTGATCTGCGATTACTAGCAACTCCGACTTCATGGGGTCGAGTTGCAGACCCCAATCCGAACTGAGACCGGCTTTTTGAGATTCGCTCCACCTCACGGTTTCGCAGCTCATTGTACCGGCCATTGTAGCACGTGTGCAGCCCAAGACATAAGGGGCATGATGACTTGACGTCGTCCCCACCTTCCTCCGAGTTGACCCCGGCGGTCTCCTGTGAGTCCCCATCACCCCGAAGGGCATGCTGGCAACACAGGACAAGGGTTGCGCTCGTTGCGGGACTTAACCCAACATCTCACGACACGAGCTGACGACAGCCATGCACCACCTGTACACCGACCACAAGGGGCGCCTGTCTCCAGACGTTTCCGGTGTATGTCAAGCCTTGGTAAGGTTCTTCGCGTTGCGTCGAATTAAGCCACATGCTCCGCTGCTTGTGCGGGCCCCCGTCAATTCCTTTGAGTTTTAGCCTTGCGGCCGTACTCCCCAGGCGGGGAACTTAATGCGTTAGCTGCGGCACCGACGACGTGGAATGTCGCCAACACCTAGTTCCCACCGTTTACGGCGTGGACTACCAGGGTATCTAATCCTGTTCGCTCCCCACGCTTTCGCTCCTCAGCGTCAGTAATGGCCCAGAGATCCGCCTTCGCCACCGGTGTTCCTCCTGATATCTGCGCATTTCACCGCTACACCAGGAATTCCGATCTCCCCTACCACACTCTAGCTAGCCCGTATCGAATGCAGACCCGGGGTTAAGCCCCGGGCTTTCACACCCGACGTGACAAGCCGCCTACGAGCTCTTTACGCCCAATAATTCCGGACAACGCTTGCGCCCTACGTATTACCGCGGCTGCTGGCACGTAGTTAGCCGGCGCTTCTTCTGCAGGTACCGTCACTTTCGCTTCTTCCCTGCTGAAAGAGGTTTACAACCCGAAGGCCGTCATCCCTCACGCGGCGTCGCTGCATCAGGCTTTCGCCCATTGTGCAATATTCCCCACTGCTGCCTCCCGTAGGAGTCTGGGCCGTGTCTCAGTCCCAGTGTGGCCGGTCGCCCTCTCAGGCCGGCTACCCGTCGTCGCCTTGGTGAGCCATTACCTCACCAACAAGCTGATAGGCCGCGGGCTCATCCTTCACCGCCGGAGCTTTTAACCCCCACCCATGAGAGAGGGAGTGTTATCCGGTATTAGACCCCGTTTCCAGGGCTTGTCCCAGAGTGAAGGGCAGATTGCCCACGTGTTACTCACCCGTTCGCCACTAATCCACCCGAAGGGCTTCATCGTTCGACTTGCATGTGTTAAGCACGCCGCCAGCGTTCGTCCTGAGCCAGGATCAAACTCTCCGTGAATGTTTTCCCGTAATCGGGATTAACACCACGAGAGCGGTGCGAAGGGAGGAATAATCCCCTCGCACACAGCGTCCTCGCTGTGTTATTTCAAAGGAACCTCGTCCCAGCAGATGCTGGAGACGGGGTATCAACATATCTGGCGTTGATTTTTGGCACGCTGTTGAGTTCTCAAGGAACGGTCGCTTCCTTTGTACTCACCCTCTCGGGCTTTCCTCTGGGCGCTTCCCTTCGGTGTTCCAAACTCTATCAGTGTTTTTCCGACTCCCTGACCGCCTCTCCGCGAACATGCGGAAGCGATCCCGAGAGAGGATCTGACCAGTTTGGTTGCTGCCGGGCCGCGACACTTTCGCGCCGCACCGCCCCAAGCAGGAGTACGACAGTACACGGGGCCTCAGAGGCCATGCAAATCGGCGGTGTTGGTGGTCTAGACCACTTGCTGGTAGGTTCCATACGGAACCGTCACTTCCTTTGGCATACGCTGCTGCTCAGCGCGCCGTTTACGGGACAGGCAGTGACGGCCCCACCCGCAGCTCCACTCCTGGGAGGCTTCCCATGACCACCGTGACGTCCCCTCTCGCCGGTCGGGCCATCGGACTGGCCGAAGTGCCGGATCCCGTCTTCTCCGGGGCCATGGTCGGCCCGGGTACCGCGATCGACCCCGTGCGTGAGCCCTCCGAGGCCGTCGCGCCGGTGGACGGCGTCATCATTTCCCTGCACCCGCACGCCTTCGTCGTGGTCGACGGATCCGGGCACGGTGTGCTCACCCACCTCGGCATCGACACCGTTCAGCTCAACGGCGAGGGTTTCGAGCTGCTCGTCAGCAAGGGCGACACCGTGACGCGTGGGCAGAGCATCGTGCGCTGGGACCCGGCCGCGGTCGAGGCTGCCGGCAAGTCGCCCGTGTGCCCCGTCGTGGCCCTGGAGGCCACCGCCGAGTCCCTCTCCGAACTGCGGGACAGCGGTGACGTGAAGGCCGGCGACAGCCTCTTCTCCTGGAACTGACGGCAGGGCCGCCGTCCGGCGGCGTACTGGAAGACCACCGCGGCGGCGGTCCCGCCGCACTATCGGAGACGGTGAGATGGAGACAACGCTGCGAGGCGTCGGCGTGAGCCACGGTGTGGCGATCGGCGAGGTTCGGCACATGGGAACGGCGGTACTCGAACCGCCTGCCAAGCAGATACCCCGGACGAGGCGGGTCGCGAGCAGGGACGGGCCCGCCAGGCGGTGGACGCCGTGGCGGCCGATCTGATGGCACGCGGCAATCTGGCCGGCGGCGAGGCCCAAGCGGTGCTCGAGGCGCAGGCCATGATGGCCCAGGACCCCGAGCTGATGGCGGACGTGGAACGGCGGATCGCCGTCGGCAGCACGGCCGAGCGTGCCGTGTACGACGCGTTCGCCGCGTACCGCGAGCTGCTGGCCGGCGCCGGGGAGTATCTCGCCGGGCGGGTGGCCGACCTGGACGACGTCCGGAACCGGATCGTCGCCCGGCTGCTCGGCGTCCCGATGCCGGGAGTCCCGGACAGTGACAGGCCCTATGTACTGGTGGCGCGTGATCTGGCGCCCGCTGACACGGCGTTGCTCGACCCCACGCTCGTCCTCGGTTTCGTGACCGAGGAGGGCGGGCCGACCAGTCACAGCGCCATCCTGGCCCGCGCCCTGGGCGTGCCGGCCGTCGTGGCGCTGCCGGGCGCCGGGGAACTGGCCGAGGGGAAGGTGATCGCGGTCGACGGCAGCAGCGGTGACGTCTTCGTCAACCCGAGCGCCGAGAAGAGGGCCGAGCTGGAGTCGGCTGCCGCCGAGCGCAAGGCGGCGCTGGCGGCTTCCACCGGTCCGGGTGCCACGGCCGACGGGCACAAGATGCCGCTGCTGGCCAATGTCGGCGGCCCCGCGGACGTGCCGGCCGCCGTGGAGGCCGGCGCCGAGGGTGTCGGTCTGTTCCGCACGGAGTTCCTGTTCCTGGACGACAGCAAGAACGCGCCGTCCGAGGACAAGCAGGTGGAGGCCTACCGGCAGGTGCTGGAGGCGTTCCCCGAGGGCCGTGTGGTGGTCCGGGTGCTGGACGCGGGCGCGGACAAGCCGCTCGAGTTCCTGACCCCGGCGGACGAGCCGAACCCGGCTCTGGGCGTGCGGGGTCTGCGGACGCTGCTGGATCACCCCGACGTCCTGCGCACCCAGCTCACCGCGCTGGCCAGGGCGGCGGAAGGGCTGCCCGTCTATCTCGAGGTCATGGCGCCCATGGTGGCGGACCGTGCGGACGCCAGGGCGTTCGCGGACGCCTGCCGCGCGGCGGGGCTCCGGGCGAAGTTCGGCGCGATGGTGGAGATCCCGTCCGCCGCGCTGCGGGCGCGTTCGATCCTTCAGGAGGTCGAGTTCCTCTCGCTGGGGACCAATGACCTCGCGCAGTACACCTTCGCCGCTGACCGCCAGGTAGGTGCGGTGTCGCGGCTCCAGGACCCGTGGCAGCCCGCGCTGCTCGACCTGGTGGCGCTGTCCGCCGAGGCGGCCAAGGCCGAGGGCAAGAGCTGCGGCGTGTGCGGCGAGGCGGCGTCCGATCCGCTGCTGGCCTGTGTGCTGACCGGTCTGGGTGTCACCTCCCTGTCCATGGGCGCGGCGTCGATTCCCTACGTGCGGGCGACGCTGGCGAAGTACACGCTGGCGCAGTGCGAGCGGGCCGCCGCCGCGGCACGGGCGGCTGACAGCGCCGACGAGGCCCGCGGTGCCGCGCAGGCGGTGCTGTCCGGGGAGTAGTCGGTCCCGGCTCGTACCGGATGGCCGGTTCAGGGGCGCCCCGCCGTCGGTGGGGCGCCCCTGGCGCGTTCAGTGGCGGTGTTCCGGTGGCGTGTCCTCCTGTCCGAGGTCGGGCGGTGCGCAGTAGTCGACGCCGGGTTCGGGGCTGATGAGGTCGCCGGACTCGACGTCCGTGCAGTAGGCGTCGAAGACCTCGGCGGCGCTGAGGGCCACGAGGTCGCCGCCGCGCAGGCGCCAGCCGTGCACGCGGTCGGCCGTGCCGGGCGAGCTGACGCGCATGACCAGGCCGCCGGGACTCCTGGTGGCCAGGCCGAGGGCGAGGACGCCGGTGAATTCGAGGGCTTCCGCCTCGTCGAGTCCGGTGCCGTCCCCGGCGCCCTGGTCGGCGTGGAGGACGGCGACGAGGGTCTCCGCCGGCGCCGAGACGCTGCAGACGAGGTGGCGGTCGCCGGGCGGGGCGGTGTCGAGCATGCGGGCGACGAGGTCGGAGGCCCGGGTGAAGGCGGCGCGGCCGATGTCCTCGCCGCAGGTGGCGCAGGGACCGAGGCGGGTCAGCAGGATGGTGGCGTACTCCCAGGTGGCCTGTCGTACGGCCTCGTCGACGAGGTCGGGCAGGAGTGCGGTGAGAGGACGGCCGTCGTAGGGGACGGTGGGGCCGGTGGCGGCAAGCCGCGCGGTGAACCGGGCACGGCTGGCGGATGCTTCGGGGTCGAGGCCGGTTTCCGCGCAGAACGCCGCGTAGTCCTCCGGGTCGAACAGGGCCAGCGTGGTGTGGCCGCCCCGGGCCGCCCGGCTTTTCAGCAGGGACTCCACCTGTCGCAGGTAGGTGCTGTGGTCGTCGAAGACGAAGCTGCGGTAGCGCCGCATGACGCTGAAGTCGTGTTCGTCGGTGAGCAGGCCGATGGTGCCGGCGATCTCGCGCTGCAGGACGCGTCGCATCGTCCGCTGGTCGGTGTGCGCCATGTTTCCCCCAAGTGCGCTGTCGATCAATGCTCACTCACAGTAACCGTGGGCACTGACAACGACCTTGAAGGAGGCGTCGGGCCCCGGACTTCGCCGCCGTGGCGGGCGGTCCGGGGCCGGACGCGGGTGCACGCGGGGTCAGGCGCGTTTGCGGGCCAGTTCCTCGTAGAAGCCGAGCAGCGTGAGGTTGTCGATGGAGCCGGGGTTGACGGCCTTCTCCAGGGGCGTGCCCTGCAGCAGGCGCTTGACCGGGACCTCGATGCGCTTGCCGGTGAGGGTGTGCGGGATGCCGGGGACGGCGATGACCTCGTCGGGTACGTGGCGCGGGGAGAGCTGTTCGCGGATGGCCTGCTTGATCCGGGTCAGGAGCGCGTCGTCGAGGACTGCGTCCGGTGCCAGGTGCACGAAGAGCGGCATCCAGTAGCCCCCGTCGGGCTGTTCGATGCCGATGACGAGGGACTCCTTGATCTCGGGCAGCCGTTCCACCACCTCGTAGATGTCGGCCGAGCCCATGCGTACGCCCTGCCGGTTGAGGGTGGAGTCGGAGCGGCCGTGGATGACCACCGATCCGCGCGAGGTGAGGGTGATCCAGTCGCCGTGCCGCCAGACGCCCGGGTAGGTGTCGAAGTAGCTGTCGTGGTAGCGGTTGCCGTCGGGGTCGTTCCAGAAGTGGATCGGCATGGACGGCATGGGGTTGGTGACGACCAGTTCTCCCACCTCGTCGACGAGGGGTTTGCCGCTCGGGTCCCAGGACTGCAGATCGGTGCCGAGACCGGGCGCCTGGAGCTCGCCGGTGTACACCGGCAGGGTCGGTACGGCTCCCGCGAAGCAGGAGCAGACGTCCGTGCCACCGCTGACGGAGGCGATCCACAGGTCGTCGCGGACCTCGTCGTGCAGCCAGCGGAATCCGTCCGGCGGCAGCGGTGAGCCGGTGGTGGCGACGCACTTGACGCGGGAGAGGTCGAAGTCGCGGGAGGGGTGCACGCCCGCCTTGCGGCAGGCCATGACGTAGGCGGCGGACGTGCCGTAGAGGGTGGCGCCGGTGCGCTCCGCGATGCGCCACTGCGCGCCGGTGTCCGGGTAGCCGGGGCTGCCGTCGTACAGGACGATCGTCGTTCCCGTGAGCAGGCCGGAGACGAGGAAGTTCCACATCATCCAGCCGGTCGAGGTGTACCAGAAGAAGCGGTCCCCGGGGCCGAGGTCGCAGTGCAGGCCGAGCTGTTTGAGGTGCTCCACCAGGATGCCGCCCTGGGACTGGACGATGGCCTTGGGCAGGCCGGTGGTCCCGGAGGAGTACAGGACCCACAGCGGATGGCCGAACGGAACCTGTTCGAAGACGGGCTCGGTGTCGGCGGCCGTCAGGGCCGACCACTCCAGGGCGCCCTCGGGTGCTTCGGTGCCGAGGAGCGGGACGTGGACGACGGCGCGCAGGGTGGGCAGCTCCCGGCGCAGTTCGGCGACGGCCTCGCGGCGGTCGTGCTCCTTGCCGCCGTATCGGTAGCCGTCGACGGTGAACAGGACGACGGGTTCGACCTGCTGGAAGCGGTCGAGGACGCTGCGGGCGCCGAAGTCGGGGGCGCAGGAGGTCCACACGGCGCCCACGGCGGCCGTGGCGAGGAGGGCGACCACGGCCTCGGGGATGTTCGGGAGGTATCCGCTGACCCGGTCGCCGGGGCGGACGCCGAGGTCGCGGAGTTCGGCGGCGAGGGAGCCGACCTGGCGGCGCAGCTCGGCCCAGGTCACCGGGCGCGGTTCGTGGGTCTCGTCGACGTGGAGGAGCGCCGGCTCGTCGGGGCGGGCAGCCGCGGCGCGCAGGGCGTGCTCCGCGTAGTTGAGGGTGGCGCCGGGGAACCACTCGGCGCCGGGCATCGAACGGTCGCCGAGCACGCGCGTCCAGGGCGTCGAGAATCTGACGTCGAACCAGTCGGTGACGGCTTTCCAGAACGTGTCCAGCTGCTCGACGGACCACTGGTGCAGTGCGGCGTAGCCGCCTTCGGCCGGGGCACCGTGGTGCTCGGCGGCCCATGCCTGGAACTCGGTGATGCGGGCCTGGGCGATCCGCTCGGGATCGGGCTGCCAGAGCGGCTGGGGGTTCGCTGTCGACATGGGGCGGCTCCCGGGCTGTGCGCGTCGTGTGCGTCGGTCCGCGCACGGGCTGGGGTGTGCGCGTGACGCGGCTGACAGGGACGATGCCATGTGATCGACTTCCGCACCAGGGCGGACCCCACATAGTCCGTGTCGTGAAGATGTGGCCGGGGCACGGGTGAACGGCAGTTGAACGACACGCGCGCGCGGGGCGATCAGTGGCAGGGTGAACAGCATGGACGGTCGTGACCTGGTGCGTTCGGTGAGTGCGGGTGGTTCGGGGCGGGCGGCTCAGGGGTTGCGTACCGTGCGGGCGGCGTGGCGCAGACGGCGGATCGACGCCGCCGGGCTGCCCCGCGGGGGCCGAGCGCGCCCGGGTCCCAGGTCGGGTGCGGGGGCGGAGCCGGGGCCGGGGGCGGTCTGATCCGGTTCAGCCGGTCCGAGCTGCGGATCACCGTGACGGTCAGTGGAGCGGTGTTCTGGGGCTGGGACGGGGCGGCTCCGGAGCCGTCGTACGCCCTTGCCGGGGTGTGCCCGGAGCCCGATCCGCGGGCCGTGCTGGAGCCGGACAAGGACGGTGGCTGGCGGGTGGTGGCCGAGCGGGTGACCGTCGTCGTCTCCCGGCACGGGGCGCTGCAGGTGTGCACCCCGGGCGGTGTGGTGCTGCGGCGGGAGATGCCGCCTCGCTGGTGGGAGCCGGAGGCCGGGGGCCGGCGCGCTGGACGCAGCGGTCCGAGGTCGCGGCGGACGCGCGGTTCTTCGGTCTGGGCGGGCGCGCGAGCGGCCCGCGGTTGCGCGACGGCACCTACCGGCTGTGGAACACCGATCCGGGCCGTGCGTTCGGTCCGGGGGACGATCCGCTGTACGTGACCATGCCGCTCCAGCTGGTCGTCGCGGACGCCGCGACCCATCTGATGTTCCACGACACCACGTGGGACGGCACGGTGAGCCTGCGGGAGGGCGAGGAGGGCGCCGGGTCCGGACACGACCGGGCGGGACGCTGTGAGCTGCGCATGGACGGGGGGCCGCTGCGCTGCTGGGTGATGGTGGGTACGCCCGCGCGCGTGCTGCTCACCTGGGCCTCGCTGACCGGGGCGCCCGCCCTGCCGCCCGCGTGGGCGCTCGGCCACCAGCACGCGCGGTGGGGCTTCGGCGATGAGCAGGAGGTGCGCCGGATCGTCGCGGGCTACCAGGAGCGCGATCTGCCGCTGGACGCCGTGCACCTGGACATCGACCACTTGGACGGCCATCGGACGTTCACCGTCGACCAGGAGCGGTTCCCGAAGCTGCCGGTGCTCGCGGAGGAGCTGCGCCGGGAAGGGGTGCGGCTGGTGTCGATCGTCGACCCGGCGGTGAAGGCCGTGCCGGGTGGCGCCGTGTACGACAGCGGTTCGGCCCTGGACGCGTTCGTGCGGGACGGCTCGGGGCGGACGGTCCGGGGCGAGGTGTGGGCCGGCGAGTCGGTCTTCCCGGACTTCACGCACGCGCGCGTGCGGAAGTGGTGGGGCGGGCTGTACGAGGAGCGGCTGGCGCAGGGCTTCGCCGGGTTCTGGCACGACATGAACGAGCCGACGTCGTTCAGCGCCTTCGGTGAGACGACGCTGCCCCGTTCGGCGCGGCACGCGGTCGAGGGGCGCGGCGGCGACCATCGCGAGGCGCACAACGTGTACGCCCTCTGCATGGCCAGGGCGGGCTACGAGGGGCTGCGCGAGCTGTCGCCCCGGGAGCGGCCGTTCCTTTTCTCCCGGTCCGGCTGGGCGGGCATGCAGCGCTACGGCGGCACCTGGTCCGGGGACGTGGCGACGGGCTGGCCGGGGCTGCGGGCCTCGCTGGCGCTGGTGCTGGGGATGGGTCTGTGCGGGGTTCCCTACTCGGGGCCGGACGTGGGCGGCTTCGACGGCAGTCCGTCGCCGGAGCTGTATCTGCGCTGGTTCCAGCTGGGCGCGTACCTGCCGCTGTTCCGGACGCACGCCGGTCTGCGCGCGGGGCGCAGGGAGCCGTGGGAGTTCGGTGCCGAGGTGCTGGGGCATGCGCGCGCGGCGCTGCTCGAACGCCGGCGTCTGCTGCCGTACTTCGTGACGCTGGCGCACGTGGCGCGGCGCACCGGCGCGCCCTACGTGCGGCCGGTGTGGTGGGGGGCGCCCGAGGACCGCGCGCTGCGCGACTGCGAGGACGCCTTTCTGCTCGGTGACCAGCTGCTGGTGGCGCCGGTCCTCGATCCCGGTACCGGCCGGCGCGCGGTGCGGCTGCCGCGGGGCCGTTGGTACGACACGGTGACGGAGCAGGCGTACGAGGGTCCGGGGCGGGTCTTCCTGGACACGCCGCTGTCGCGGATACCGGTGCTCGCGCGCGCGGGGGCGGTCGTTCCCGTGCGGGGCGAGGACGGCGGGCTGGAGCTGGAGGTGTGGGCGCCCGTCCACGGACGGACCGGGGGCGGGCTGGTCGTCCAGGACGCGGGGGACGGCTGGGACGAACCGGTGATCGAGCGCTATACGGCGCGCCGGCAGGGCCGGCGGGTGGCGGTGACCTGGGAGCGGGAGGACGGCTCGGCGGAGCCGCCCCACCCGGTGCGGGTACGGGGACTCGGCTGAGCGGACGGCTCAGATGTAGCGGCCCTCGAACCAGCCTCGCACGGCGAGCGTGTGCAGCGGGAAGGCGAGTTCCTCGGGGCGGCGCAGCAGGTGCCAGCCCTCGGTCTCGTCCGTGGCGCCGGACGGCGGGAGTCCTTCGGCCGGGCGTTCGGGCAGGAGCCCGAACAGCAGCAGGTGCCCGTCGGGTGAGCTCATGGCGTCCACGAGGCGGACGTCACGGGCGGCGGCGTCGATGCCCGTCTCCTCCTTGAGTTCGCGCACGACGGCCTGTTTCCAGTCCTCCCGGTCGTCGATGTAGCCACCGGGCAGGGCCGTTCCTCCGCGCGCGGGGCCGATGGTGCGGGTGATGACGACCAGGGCCGTGCCGGCGGTGTCGTAGACGGGCTGGAGCGCGACGGCGACCGGCAGCGGGTTGCGGTAGGCGACGGTGCCGCAGGAGGGGCAGGTGCGCGGCCAGCCCGTCACGCCCTCTCCGTAGGACGCCCCGCAGCTGGAACAGTGGGATCCCGGCGCGGAGTTGGCGGTTGAATGCTGATTTTCGGACACGCGCGGACTGTATCCGATCAGAGGAGCGACTTCTTCCGGCACTGACGAACAGGCAGCCGACGTGGAACCGGGGAGCCCGGTCGGCTCGTCACGGGCGCGCTCCCACCGCCCGCCCTCCACGCTCCGTGATCGCCCCGGAATGCTGCGTGAACGTCTCATGAACTGGGCCTGGGCGCTTTCCGGCGGCGCCATCATGCTCCCGTGCGCTCCTGGACGGATACTCTCCGCTTCGCCTTCCAGCCGGTGGTCAACCTGAGGACCGGCGCGGTCGCCGCACTGGAGGTGCTCGCCCGCCCGGAGACCGGCGACGTGCTGGCCGAGGCTCGCCGGGACCCCGAAGTCGACGCCGTGCTGGCCGTGCTGGCGCTGCGCGCGGCGACGCGCAAGGAGACGCTGCTGCCGCTGCACCTCAACGTCTTCGCGGCCACCCTCGCCGACCTCGGCGGCCTCGCCCGGCTGCACGACGCCGTCCGCGCGGCGGGCCGGATGCCCTGGGAGGTGACCCTCGACATCGTGCCGCCCTGCACCCATGTGCCGCAGCGGGCGCTGCTGGAGGCGGTGGGCGCGCTGCGCGAGCAGGGGTTCCGGATCAGTGCGGACGGCATCGGGGACGGGGACGTGCCCCTGCGGCTGCTCACCGACCTCTCCCCCGACCTGGTCAAGCTCGACGTCTCGCTGCTGGCCCGGCCTGCCGCCGTGCGGGCGATGCGGACCCTGTGCGAGCAGCTGGGCGCCCTGCTGGCGGTGGAGGGCGTGGAGACCGAACTGCAGTGCACGGCCGTGCTGTCGGCCGGTGCGCAGCTCGCCCAGGGCCAGCTGTTCGCGCCGCCGGCCCGGATCCCGGCGGCGGAGGTGTACGTTCCGCCCCACTCCCCCGTGGATCCGGCCCGGCACCGGCCGGGGCCGCCGGTGCGGGAGTTCGTGCGCCCCGCGGCCGTTCTGCCCGTGACGGCTTCGGCGGGGCAGGTCCGCGCGCTGCTGACCGGTACGCCGAAGGTCTCCGGGGTGCTGCTCGTGGACCAGGCCGGGGTGCCGGTCCGTTCGGTGCACCGGTCGCGCTTCCTGCTGTCGATGTCCGGCCGGTACGGGCACGCCCTGTACGCGGACCGGCCCGCGTACAAGCTGGGCGACGCGCCGCGCGCGGTCGGCGTGGACGCCACCGCCTGGGAGGTGCTGGACGTCGTCGCGGTCGGCGGCAGCGACCGAACCTCGGACGACGTGGCCGTCGTCGACCACCGCGGCCGGTGCGTGGGCGTGGTGCGGCTCGCGGACCTCGTGCGGGCGCTGGCCGAGACCCGGGTGGAGGAGGCGGCCGGTCTGAATCCATTGACCCGGCTGCCCGGTTCGGACGCCATCACGGGCGAGGTGGACCGGCGGATCGCCGAGGGGCGGGCGTTCGCGCTCAGCTGGCTGGACATCGACCACTTCAAGCAGGTCAACGACGGGGCCGGATTCGCCGCGGGCGACGAGCTGATCCGCTCGGTGGGCCGGGCGCTGCAGGAGGCCGCGGCGGGGCACGCGCGCGTGGGTCACATCGGCGGGGACGACTTCCTGGTGCTGGCCGAGGAGGAGGCCCTGGAGCCACTGGCCGAGGCCGTGCTCGACGCTCCCTGGTCGGCCGGCGGCCGCCTGGTCACGCTGTCCCTCTCGACCGTGGTGTGCCGGCCCGGGAGCGTCTCCGACCACCGGCAGGCCGCCGCTCGTCTGGCGCCGGTGAAGAGGGCCGCGAAGGCCCTGGCCGGGACGAGCTGGGTGCTCGCACGCGCGGGGCTGCCCGGGCAGGAGATCCGGCGCGGCCGCGGCGCGGCACCAGCCCGGGCGGGCCGCGCGACGGCCGAGCCGCTCGGGTGAAATACCCGGCCGTACACGGCCGTTCGAGCCCCGACCTGCGGGAAGGGAGCCGCCGGAACGCACGCCTGGGCGACCGCTGTCACCGTTGCCGTCGGCGACCTTGACGGCCTCCCGGCGCCGGTGAACACTTCCCGGTGTCAGCCGACATCGCCGTACATTCATGGCGTATTCAGGCACTGCGCCACGGGTGTTTTCCCTGCCCACCGGCCTGCCCCTGGAGGCGATACGGCTGCGACGGCACGCTCGTCACGGACGCCGGGCGGGGCGCGGGGCCCTCCCTGCCTTCGGCTGAAGTCGCCAAAGGAACCGTTCCTGCACGGAGGGCCGGGGCTGTTCGCCCCAGGCCGGCGTCAAGGGAGCCGCCATGAGCAACGGAGACATATTCGTCGGCGAAGTCATCGGAACCGCGATCCTGATCCTGTTCGGTGCCGGTGTCTGCGCCGCCGTCACCCTCAGACACTCCAAGGCGCGCGCCTCCGGGTGGGTGGTCATCGCGTTCGGCTGGGGATTCGGCGTGCTGGCCGGCGCCTACACCGCCGCGCCCCTGTCCGGCGGGCAGCTCAATCCCGCGGTCACCATCGGCATCGCCGTGGACACCGGCAAGTGGGACAAGGTCTGGGTCTATCTGCTGGGCCAGATCGTCGGCGCGATGCTCGGCGCCGTCCTCGCCTACCTCGTGTATCTCGCGCAGTTCCAGGCCAATGTCCGCAAGGAGGGCACGCCGGAGGGAAGCGACGACGAACCGGCGCCCACGCTGGGCATCTTCTCGACCATCCCGGAGATCAGGAGTCCGGTCGCCAACCTCGTCACCGAGATCATCGCGACCATGTCGCTCGTGCTGCCCGTCCTCGCCTTCGGGCTCACCAAGGGGCTCGGCGAGTCCGGCACGACGGTGCTGATCGTCTCGCTGCTCGTCGTCGGTATCGGGCTCTCCCTCGGCGGCCCCACCGGATACGCCATCAACCCGGCCCGTGACCTCGGCCCGCGCATCGTGCACGCCTTCCTGCCGATCCCGAACAAGGGCACGTCCGACTGGGGTTACTCCTGGATCCCGGTCGTCGGCCCGCTGATCGGCGGCGCGCTGGCGGGCCTCGTCTACAACGTCGCCTTCTGACCGGGCGACCCGACCGCGCACCGCGCGCGGGGCCCGGCCGTGAAGGCCCGATCCAGCGACCCGACCCAGCGACCCAGGGACACCCATGACGGACACCGCCGAGAAGTACGTCGCCGCCATCGACCAGGGCACCACGTCCAGCCGCTGCATCATCTTCGACCACGGTGGCGCGATCGTCGCCGTGGACCAGCGCGAGCACCGTCAGATCTTCCCCAAGCCGGGCTGGGTGGAGCACGACGCCACCGAGATCTGGTCCAAGGTGCAGGCCGTGGTGGCCGGGGCGCTGGCCAAGGCCGGGCTGCGCGCCGACCGGCTCAGCGCGCTCGGCATCACCAACCAGCGGGAGACCACCGTCCTGTGGGACCGGGCCACCGGCAAGCCCGTGCACAACGCGATCGTCTGGCAGGACACCCGTACCGCCGCCCTCTGCCGTGAACTGGGCGGCACCGACGGGCAGGACCGCTTCCGGGAGCCGACCGGGCTCCCGCTGGCCAGCTACTTCTCCGGGCCGAAGGCGGCCTGGCTGCTGGACAACGTGCCGGGGCTCAGGCAGCGCGCCGAGCGCGGTGAGATCGCCTTCGGCACCATCGACTCGTGGCTGATCTGGAACCTCACCGGCGGTTCGGACGGCGGCCGGCACGTCACCGACGTCACCAACGCCGGCCGCACCATGCTGATGAACCTGAACACGCTGCAGTGGGACCCCGCCATCCTCTCCGCGATGAACGTGCCCGAGGCGGTCCTGCCGGAGATCAGGTCGTCCGCCGAGGTGTACGGCACCGCCGTCGGACCGCTCGCCGGGGTACCGGTCGCCTCGGCGCTCGGCGACCAGCAGGCGGCCGTGTTCGGGCAGGCCTGCTACGACGTCGGCACCGCGAAGAACACCTACGGCACCGGCAGCTTCCTGCTCCTCAACACCGGCGACCGTCCGGTTGTGTCCAAGAGCGGTCTGCTGACGACCATGGGCTACAAGATCGGCGGGGAGGCGCCGGTGTACTGCCTGGAAGGGTCCATCGCGATAACGGGCGCCCTGGTGCAGTGGTTCCGCGACCAGCTCGGCATCATCCGCGACGCCGACGAGATCGAGACCCTCGCGGCGAGCGTCGAGGACAACGGCGGCGCCTACATCGTGCCCGCCTTCTCCGGACTGTTCGCGCCCTACTGGCGCTCCGACGCGCGCGGTGTCGTCACCGGCCTGACCCGCTACGTCACCCGCGCCCACCTCGCGCGCGCGGTGCTGGAGGCGACGAGCTGGCAGACCCGGGAGGTCGTGGACGCCATGTACCAGGACTCCGGGGTCCGGATCACGACCCTGAAGGTCGACGGCGGCATGACGAAGAACAACCTGCTCATGCAGCACCAGGCCGATGTGCTCGGGGTTCCGGTGATCCGGCCGCGGGTCTCCGAGACCACCTGCCTGGGAGCCGCCTACGCGGCCGGTCTGGCGACCGGCGTGTGGAACGACCTCGACGAGCTGAAGTCGCACTGGCAGCGGGACGCCGAATGGGCCCCCGCGATGGAGGCACAGGCGCGCGACCGCGAGTACCGCAACTGGCGCAGGGCGGTGGAGAAGAGCTTCGGCTGGCTCGAGGACGACGACATGTAGGGGCGAGGACACCCGGCACGCGCGCGTGCGAGGTGCGTGAGATCCTCACGCGCGTGCCGGGCGTCCGCGGGGACCACGGCCCGTACCCCTGTCGGCGGGGGTACGGGCCGTGCCGCGGTCCGGGGCGGGCATCAGGTGGCGACGGTCCGTCGACGACCGGCCGCGTACTCCATCGCGTGCTGGACGACGCCGATGAGCACCTCCTTGACCGACTCCCGGTCGCGTGCGTCGCACAGCACGACCGGCACCTCCTCGTCCAGGTCGAGGGCCTGCCGTACGGTGTCCGCCGGGTAACGGTCGGCGCCCTCGAAGCAGTTGACGCCGACGACGAAGGGGATCGAGCGCCGTTCGAAGTAGTCGACGGCGGCGAAGCAGTCCTCCAGGCGGCGCGTGTCCGCGAGGACCACGGCACCGAGCGCGCCCTCGGACAGCTCGTCCCACATGAACCAGAAGCGCTCCTGTCCGGGTGTCCCGAACAGGTAGAGCACCAGGTCCTCGCGCAGGGTGATGCGGCCGAAGTCCATGGCCACGGTGGTCGTGTGCTTGCCCTCCACGCCGCTGGTGTCGTCGACCGGACGCCCGGCCTCGGTCAGCAGTTCCTCGGTGCGCAGCGGCCTGATCTCGCTGACCGCGCCGACGAGTGTCGTCTTGCCCACGCCGAAGCCGCCGGCCACCAGGATCTTGAGCGTGACGGGCTCGACCGGGGCTTGCCGCGCTCAGAACGCCCGAAGATCATCCGTCTCTTCTCCTGCTTGATCGTGTTCGGGTGACGGTCGGCCGTAACCGCCGCCACCAGGGGTTTCGATGACGAGAACGTCGCCCGGACCTACGTCCGCCGAGCCGCTCCCGCCGAGATCGGTGACCGTGCCGTCGGCCCGTTCCACCCGGTTGGCGCCGAGCGCTCCGGGCTCTCCGCCGGCCATGCCGTACGGCGGTACGCGGCGGTGCTGGGAGAGCGTGGAGACGGTCATGGGCTCCAGGAACCGGATGCGGCGCACGGCACCGTCGCCGCCGCGTCGGCGCCCCGCACCGCCGCTGCCCCGCCGGACGGTGAACTCCTCCAGCCGGACGGGAAGCCGCCACTCCAGCACTTCGGGGTCGGTGAGCCGCGAGTTGGTCATGTGGGTCTGCACGACGTCGGCACCGGGGAAGCCGTCGCCGGCGCCGGATCCGGAGGCCACGGTCTCGTAGTACTGGTGGCGTTCGTTGCCGAAGGTGACGTTGTTCATCGTTCCGGAGCCCTCGGCCTGCACGCCGAGCGCGGCGTAGAGGGCACCGGTGATCGCCTGGGACGTCTCCACGTTGCCGGCGACGACGGCGGCGGGCGGCTCGGGGGCGAGCATCGAGCCGGGCGGTACCACGATGTCCAGCGGGCGCAGACAGCCGTCGTTGAGCGGGATCTCGTCGGCGACCAGCGTGCGGAAGACGTACAGGACGGCCGCGTCGACCACCGAGGAGGGGGCGTTGAAGTTGGTCGCCAGCTGGGCGGAGGTGCCGGTGAAGTCGATGGTCGCGCGCCGCTCCGCGCGGTCGACGCGCACCCGGACGCGGATGACGGCGCCGGAGTCCGTCTCGTAGGCGTACTCCCCGTCGTCCAGTGCGTCGACGACCCGGCGGACCGCCTCCTCCGCGTTGTCCTGGACGTGCCGCATGTAGGCCTGGACGACGTCGAGGCCGAACTCCTCGATCATGCGCCGGACCTCGTCGACGCCCTTGCGGTTGGCGGCGATCTGCGCGCGGAGGTCGGCGAGGTTGGTGCGGACGTTGCGGGAGGGGTGGGGGCCTCCGTGAGCAGGCGGCGGGTCTCGTCCTCACGGAAGCGGCCGTCCTGGGCGAGCAGCCAGTTGTCGAAGAGGACGCCCTCCTCGTCGATGGTCCGGCTGTGGGCGGGCATGGAGCCGGGGCGATGCCCCCGATCTCGGCGTGGTGGCCGCGGGAGGCGACGTAGAAGAGGATCTCGGGTTCACTCCGCGTGACCGTGGCGTCCTCGGTGTCGAAGACCGGGGTGATCACGGTGACGTCGGGCAGATGGGTGCCGCCGTGGTACGGGTCGTTGACGGCGTAGGTGTCGCCGGGGCGCATCGAGGCGCCGCGCCGGCGGACGACCTCCTTGACGCTGGTGCCCATGGAGCCCAGGTGGACCGGGATGTGGGGCGCGTTGGCCACCAGGTTCCCGAGGGGGTCGAACAGGGCGCAGGAGAAGTCCAGCCGCTCCTTGATGTTGACGGACTGGGCCGTGGACTCCAGCCGCGCGCCCATCTGTTCGGCGATCGACATGAAGAGGTTGTTGAAGACCTCGAGCAGAACGGGGTCCACTTCCGTGTCGAGTTCGGAACTCTCCGTGACCGCCGTGCGTTCCATGACCAGATGCCCGTCGTGTCCGGCCGCGGCCCGCCAGCCGTCGTCGACGACGGTCGTCGCGCCGGGCTCGGTGATGATCGCCGGTCCGGTGACGGTCTCGCCGGGAGGAAGGGCCTCCCGGCGGTGGAGCGGTACGTCGTGCCAGGCGCCGCCGGTGTGCAGCCGGACGGTTCGCGGTGCGGCGCGGTGGCCCTCGTAAGGGGCGAGGGCGGAGAGATCGGGGGTGCGGTGATGCCGGTGGCTTCGACGGAGAGGGCTTCGACGACGATCGGGCGGTCCAGGGTGAAGGAGTACGTGGCGCGATGACGTTCTTCGAAGGCGTGCGTCATGGTGCCGGGTTCGGTCAGCTCGACGGTGAGGGTGGTGTCGGTGCCGTCGTAGCGGAGCTGGGCACGGCGGGTGACCTCGATGCGGTCCTCCGGGACGTCCTCGGCGCGCAGTTCGGCGCGGGCGGCGCGCTCCAGGGCGTCTGCCGTCTCACGGACGCCCGGCATCGAGGCGGCTTCCAGGGGGGTCTCGACGGACTGTTCGCGCATGGCCGTGGTGTCGGCGAGGCCGATGCCGAGCGCGGAGAGCACACCGGCCATGGGGGTACGAGAACGGTGCGGATGCCCAGGGAGTCGGCGACGCGGCACGCGTGCTGGCCGCCCGCCCCGCCGAAGGTGGTCAGGGCGTAGCGGGTGACGTCGTGGCCCTTCTGGACGGAGATCCGCTTGACGGCGTTGGCGATGTTTGCGACGGCGATCCGCAGGTAGCCCTCGGCGACCTGCTCGGGCGTGCGGTCGTCGCCGGTCCGCTCGCGGATCTCGTGCGCGAGGGCGGTGAAGCGGTCGCGTACGACGGCGGCGTCGAGGGGCTGGTCGCCGTCCGGGCCGAACACCGCGGGGAAGTGGGCGGGCGGGATGCGGCCGAGCATCACGTTGGCGTCGGTGACGGTGAGCGGTCCGCCGGCGCGGTAGCAGGCGGGCCCGGGGGCGGCGCCTGCCGAGTCGGGGCCGACGCGGTAGCGGGAGCCGTCGAAGTGGAGCACGGAGCCGCCGCCGGCGGCGACGGTGTGGATGTCCAGCATCGGGGCGCGCAGCCGTACGCCGGCGATCCGACTGGTGAAGACGCGTTCGTACGCGCCGGCGAAGTGCGAGACGTCGGTCGAGGTGCCGCCCATGTCGAAGCCGATGACGCGGTCGAAGCCGGCCCGCTGCGACATGCGGGCCATGCCGACGATGCCGCCAGCCGGTCCGGAGAGGACGGCGTCCTTGCCGCGGAACTGCCCGGCCTCGGTGAGCCCGCCGTTGGACTGCATGAACATCAGCCGCACACCGTGCAGTTCGTCGGCGACGTGACGTACGTAGCGGCGCAGCACCGGGGACAGGTAGGCGTCGACGACGGCGGTGTCACCGCGCGGGACGAGCTTCATCAGCGGGCTGGTCTCGCTGGACAGCGAGATCTGCGGGAATCCGGTGCGGGCGGCGAGGTCGCCGATGGCGCGTTCGTGGGCGGGGTAGAGGTGGCTGTGCAGGCAGACGACGGCCACCGCGCGGATCCCGTCGTCGTACGCCTGGCGGAGCGGTCCGGCGAGCGCGTCGAGGTCGGGGGCGCGCAGCACGGTTCCGTCGGCGGCGACGCGTTCGCCGGCCTCGACGACCCGCTCGTACAGGAGCCCGGGCAGCCGGATGTGGCGGGCGAAGATGGCGGGGCGGTTCTGGTAGGCGATGCGCAGCGCGTCGCGGAAGCCGCGGGTGATCACCAGCAGGGTGCGCTCGCCCTTGCGTTCCAGCAGTGCGTTGGTGGCGACGGTGGTGCCCATGCGCACCGCGTCCACGGGCTCCCGGGAGCCGTGCAGCAGCTCCCGTACGCCCGCGACCGCCGCGTCGGCGTACCGCTCGGGGTTGTCGGACAGCAGTTTGTGCGTGAGCAGCCGGCCGTCGGGGCGTCGCGCGACGATGTCGGTGAAGGTGCCGCCTCGGTCGACCCAGAACTGCCAGCCAGTCACGTCGTCACTCCGCTTCCGCGCCGGTCACAGCGCCCGGAGGCCGTTGATCACATCGCGCAGAATACTCTCGTCCGGCAGCTCGGCCGGGGGCACCGGGCGCGTCACGTGGACGAGTTCCGCGTGCACGAGATCCCCGATCAGGACGCGCACGACGCCGATGGGCAGGTCCAGTTCCGCGGCGATCTCGGCGACGGACTGCGGTGCCCCGGCGCAGAGCCCGACGATCTCCACGTGCTCGGGGGCGAGCGTCGGATCCGTCTCCGGGTCCTCCGCGCCCGGCTCGGTGACGACCACCGCGATCAGATCGAGGCGGTGCTGTCCCTCGCTCGTGGTGCGGCCGCGCGTCATGGCGTACGGGCGGACGACCGGTCCGGCGTCGTCGTCGAACCAGTGGCTGCTTCCCTGACCGTCTCCGCTCATGTCATCCCACTACCCGCCTGCGGGCAGATCGGTGCGCGGTGCGGTGATGAGGTGCACGCCGACCCGCTTGACCAGCAGTGTCATCTCGTAGGCGACCTGTCCGACGTCGGAGTCGGCGTCGGAGAGGACGGCGAGGCAGCTGCCGTCCCCGGCGGCGGTGACGAACAGGAAGGCGTCGTCGAGCTCGACCACGGTCTGCCGGACGCTGCCCGCCTCGAAGTGGCGGCCCACGCCCTTGGCGAGGCTGTGGAAGCCGGACGCGACCGCGGCCAGGTGTTCGCTGTCCTCCCGGGTCAGGTCCTTGGAGACCCCGTGGGCAGGCCGTCGCCGGAGAGCACGACGGCCTTGCGGATGCTGGCGACCCGGTCGACGAGCTCGTCCAGGAGCCAGTTCAGCTCGCCTTTGTTCGGCTCCGTGTGGCCGGTGGCCTTCGGTGCGGTCATCGACCGTCCCCCTTAGTCGTTCCTTGTGCTGTGCCGTTGGGTGTGTCGTCGCCCGAGGCGTTCTCCTCACGGCCGCGCTGCCAGCCGCGCTGCAGCGACGCCATCCGGTTGCGGACCTCGTCGGCGTCGCGGTCGGCCGGTTCCTCGGCGTGCTCGGGGCGCGGCGCGGGTTCCTGCTTCAGTTGCGGGGCCAGGCTGGCCTGCCGCACGCGCCGGGGCAGTGGCCCGGCACCGCCCGCGGTCTCCGGGCCGGAGCCGTCGCCCGCGGGCGGGGCGCCCTCGCCGGGACCGCGGCCGGAAGCGGCCGGCGCGGGCCGGGGCCGCCGGGGCAGCGCCGGGACCTCGGGGGTCCGCTCCGCCCGGTCACCGGGGAGGACCGTGTACTCGTCCGCGCCCTCGGGAAGTGCGGGCGCCCGCCGGGCCGCCGCGCCGCGCCGGCGGGCGGGCAGCGGGCCGGTCCCGCGGCGTCGGTGCGGCGCGGGCCGGGCCCGGGCTGGTCGTCGGGGTCGCCGCGCCGGACGCGCTGTTCGACGACGGGCCGGCCGTGCGAGCTGACCAGCTTGGGCGTCTGGCGCCGTGGCGGCGGTATGGGGCCGCCGACGCGGTCGGGGTCCGGGCTGTCGGCGGCGCGCGGCGGGATCGGCTGGTGCGGCTCGTCCGCCAGTACGATCCGCCGTTCGTCCGCGTGGTCGCGGGTACGGCGGGAGCGGAACAGGCCGCCGCGCTCGCTCTCCTCGTCCGTCAGGGCACCGGGGAAGTCGTCGATGGCGTCCAGGTCCACCGGCGCCTCCAGCTCGACCGGGCCGTCCAGCAGCGAGGTCGGCAGGCCGGGGAGCTGTACGGCGGTCTGGGACCGGGCGGGGCCGAGGCCCAGGGCCGGTCCGGCCTCCTTGGCCGGGCGTTCGCGGTCGAGACGGAAGCCGATGCCGTTGGTGTCCGGCACGTCGTCGGACAGCAGCAGGTCGGGGATGAAGACGACGGCGGTGGTGCCGCCGTAGGGAGAGGGCTGCAGGGAGACCCGGACGTTCTGGCGCTGGGCGAGACGGCTGACCACGAACAGGCCGAGCCGGTCCGTGTCCGAGAGCTCGAACTCGGGTGTCTCGGCGAGCCGGAGGTTGGCGTCCAGCAGCGCCTCGGCGGTCATTCCGAGACCCCGGTCGTGGATCTCCAGGGTGAAGCCGTTGGCGACGCGCTCACCGAGGACCTGTACGGCGGTGTGCGGCGGGGAGAAGACCGTGGCGTTCTCGAGGAGCTCGGCCACCAGATGGGTGACGTCGGCGACGGCCGGGCCGGTGACGGCGACCCGCGGCAGGCGCCGGACCTCGATGCGCTCGTAGTCCTCCACCTCGGCGACGGCGGCGCGGACGATGTCCATGAGCTGCACGGGGCGCCGCCACTGCCGCGACGGTGCCGCGCCGGAGAGGATCACCAGGCCCTCGGCATGCCGGCGCATGCGGGTGGTGAGGTGGTCCAGACGGAAGAGGTCGGCGAGTTCGTCGGTGTCCTCGGTCCTGCGCTCCATGGTGTCGAGCAGGGTGAGCTGCTTGTGCAGCAGGACCTGGCTGCGGCGGGCGAGGTTGACGAACACCTCGGAGACGCCGGAGCGCAGTTCGGACTGCTTCAGCGCGGCCTCGACGGCGGCGCGCTGGAGGGTGTTGAGGGCCTGGCCGACCTCGCCGATCTCGTTCTTGTCGTACTCCAGCCGCGGTACCTCGGTCTCCACGTCGACGCGCTCACCGGCGGAGAGGCGGCGCATCACGCTGGGCAGCCGCACGCCGGACGCCTCGTGCGCCTCCAGGCGCAGCTTGCGCAGGTCCCGTACGAGGCTGCGGCCGACGCGCACGGAGAGGACCAGGGACAGGAGGAGGGCGACGAGGCCGAGGACGCCCGCGACGGCCGCCTGCACGATCACGCCGACCGCGACGGGCCGCATCCGGTCCTGGAACCGGTCGCCGGCCTGGTCGTCGAGGGTGCCGAGTTCGTCGAGGACGCCCGCCGCGGTGGAGTCCCAGCTCCGGGCGGTGACGCCGCGCGGGGTTCCGGGACCGGTGCCGGTGACGGACTGTTCGGCCGCCAGCAGCGGGGCGGTGGTGACGTTCTCCCAGAAGCGCTCGTACCGGTCGCGTTCCGGTGCGGGGAGCAGCGGCAGGCTGATGTCGTAGAGCAGGTCGCGCTGGGCGACGAGGTCGGAGATGTCGCGGGCCTCGTCGCGGGAGACCTTGCCCACCACCAGCGCGGAGCCGAGCAACGCGTCCTCGCGGGAGAGGAGTTCTCGGGCGCGGGAGAGGTTGACGAGGGCGCGGGCCTGCTCGTTCATCTCGACGCTGTCGATGCCGTCCAGGGAGGCCAGCAGGGTGTAGCAGGGGTCGACGAGGCGGTTGTAGCGGTCGAAGGCCTGGGCACGGCTGACCGTGCGCGCCTCGACGCCGCGGCGCAGGGAGTCGAGGCCGTCGAAGGCGTCCAGGACCGTGGTCAGACGCTCGCTGTCGTCCCCGTCCATGCCGTCGCGGACGTCCCGCTCCCGGGCGTGGTCGCGGATCTCCGCGAGGGAGCGGTCGGTCGCGGTGCGGGTGCGATTCAGCGCCGAGAGGGCGTCGGCCGCGCGCGGGTCGGCGAGGTAGACGAGGGTCTGACGGCGTTCCTGCTGCAGGCCGCGGGCGGCGTCCTCGGTGGGATAGCCGATGTCCTGCACGATGTCGGACACGGTGAAGAGCCGGGTGACCTCGCGACCCGTGAGTACCGTGGCGAAGCCCCAGATGGCGGTCAGGGACACCAGCGGCACGAGAAGCAGCGCCACGATCTTCCGGCGGATCGACTTCCCGCGAAAGCGCATGGCCTCCCCCAGCTCGACCCCCGGCGGTCGGGGGTACACATGTGCGTCAACAAACGGCGCGAGCCTACTACCGCCGCACGGATAACTCGAAGACGCGTGTGGCGTGCGAACTTCCGCACCGGAGGCGGTAGATGACGAGTTGTCCGGGCATTGCGGGACTTTGCGCCCGGGGTGCGGGGGCCCGTCACCGGACCGGCCGGAGCAGTACGGACAATTGGTTGGCCGGAACTTTTCGCCGAAGGGAATCTTCGCGGCTTGTCACGCGTCTTTCCTCATGGGAAATGGGGGCGGAATCGGACGCAGGAGCCGCATCCCGCATCCCGGCGGCGTAAATGTGCGCATGCCGGGCAGCCAATGGGAGTCGGCGTCTTCGGACATCGGGCAAGGGGCCCGCCGGCGGTGGGGAGTGACACGGTGATGGGCACGGCGGAGCGGCGCGGAACGACCGTGGAGAGCGTGGCGGAGCGCTCGTCGGCGCGGCGGCACCTGGAAGCACCGGATCGCGACATTCCGGCACAGGAGCGCGCCGAGGAGCACACCGGAGAATTCCGGCAGCGGCAGTTGTGGGTCGACGAGCCGGCGAAGCGACGCCGGCTGCCGGATCCGGTGCGTACGGCGGCGGTGCGAGCGGTGCTGATCGCCTCGGTGACGCTGATCCAGGCGGTGGTGGCGTTCCTGTGCACGATGGCCGGCTCGTGGCTGGCCTTCCCGATGGTGATCAGCACGGTGGCCAGCACGATCGTCGCCACGTGGGGCGTCGCCGACGTCTGGGTGACCCGTCAGGTGTGGAACCAGCGGTACGGCGTCGTCTCCGAGCCGAGCAGCACGGCCCGGGCGCTGCGCCGTGAGCGCCGGTCCCGCCGGCGCCAGGAACGAGCCACCCTGCGGGAGCAGACGCGGATACGCCGGAGGGGCGGCGCCGGGCAGCTGTCCCACTCCTGACGGAGCCGTCCGCAAGTGCGGGGCCGGTCCGGCCCCGCACTTGCGGTCAGGAGTTCGCGGAGGCCGGCCGTTTGAACATGCGGGTCGCCGTGATCTCGCTGTGCACCGCCTCACCGGCCCGCGGCTGCTGCGGCAGACCGGGCCGGAGGTGCTCCTCGACACTGATGTACTTCAGCCCCGCCCTGAGGTCGGCGTCGTTGCGGAGCCGGATGACCAGGGGGAACTCGGCCAGCGCGGTCGTGTCGAACAGGCCGGTCGTGTACAGCAGTTGCACGCCCAGCGCGTCGGACACCGCGCGCTGGAGTTCCAGCAGGTAGGTGGCGTTCGCGCGGCCGATGGGGTTGTCCAGGAACAGCGTCCCCGCGTGCCGGTGCTTGTCCCGGCCCCGGTCGTTGGAGCGCAGGGCGGCCATCGTGCAGTACAGGGCGATGGCGGCGGTGAGGAGCTGCCCGCCGGAGAACACGTCGCCCATCTGACCGACGGGGACGCGTTCGGCGCGCAGTACGGCGTCCGGCTTGAGGATCTCCACGGCCACACCCTTCGGCTGCAGCGCGGCGGCCACTCCGCGCAGCAGCAGCGACATGCCGTCGCGCCGCAGGTCGGAGTTCTTCTTCACGGCGGCGCGGGTGGCCTCGTCGACGACCTCGCCGAGCCGTTCGGTGAGCGTCGCCTGGTCGGGCTCCTCGAAGCGGATGCGCAGGAACTCCTGCCCGGACCACTCGCCGAGTCCTTCCGGCAGGCGGGAGAGCCGCTGGGCGGAGCGCAGAGTGGCGAGGGCCGACTCGACCAGTCCCCGGAGCCGGTCGACGATCGAGTCCCGGTTGCGCTCCAGCTGGGCCAGTTCGTCGGTGAGGACACGCAGGCGGGGCGCGAAGGCGTCCGCCCACTTCTGGGCGTGCTCGGGCAGCGCGGAGGCGGGCAGTTCCCGGATCTGCTGCCGGGCCGGGGTGCGGACCTGTTCGTACCGCGTGGAGTTGGCGTGCCGCACGAGCACGTCGCTCGCCTCGCGCACGGCCGTCTCGGCGGCGGACAGGTCGGCGGCGCAGCCGCGCAGGGAGCGCCGGGCCTCGGCGGCCGAGTGCCGGGCTTCCTCGAGGGTGCCGGGGTAGGGCTCCGGCTCCTCCTGGTCCTCGTCGGCGGCGTGCTCGCGCAGCAGGTCGCGGAGCATCGCGGCGATCTCGTCGAAGCCGCCGGCGGCGTCCTCGGCGGCCCGGTGGGCGTCCAGCAGTTCGGCGTGCGCGTCCCGGGCCTGGGCCAGCGCCTCGGTGCGGGCGGCGAGTTCGGCCGTGGCGGTGCGCAGCAGGGCCTGGGCGTGCTCGGCGTCGCGCGGGGTGAGCTCCTCGGGCAGCTCGGTGTGTGCCTCGCCGTCCTCGGGGGCGTGCCGTTCGGCCTCGCCGCGCAGCCGGCCGAGCTGCTCGCTCGCGGTGGACATGCGGGTCTCCAGGAGCTGCACCAGCTCCTCCGCGCGCGCGGCGGCCGCCTGCCGGGAGGGCCGTCGGAGCCGTCCGGTGACTGGAGCAGCTGCTCGGCGCGGGTGCGGACCTTGTTGCTGAGGCGGTCCAGTTCGGCGCGGGCGGCGCTCTCGTCGCTCTCCGCGCGGGCCTGCTCGGCGCGCAGGTCTGCGCCGACGCCGACCTTCTCGTACACCTGGGAGGCGGCCCGGTAGGCCTCGCGCAGGGCGGGCAGGGAGGCCTTCGGCGCGTCGGTGTCCGCGGCCGGGACGTCGTCGGGGCACCCGCGATCTCGGAGCGCTCGGCGCGCAGCGCACGCGCGGTGCGCCGGGCGTCGTCGGCGGCCCGCTGCGCGGCGCGGCGGTCCTCGTCGGCGGCGCGGGCGCGCTCCAGACAGGCCTGCGCGCGGGCCTCCGACTCGGCTGCCTCGTCCGCCAGTTCGCGGAGCCTGACCTGCCAGCCGGCCCGTTCACGCAGCCGGAAGGCGAGCCCGGCGAGTGCGTCGGCGGCACGGCGGGCCCGCTGCGCCGCCTCCTGCCGCTCGTCGCGGACCTGCGCGGCCTCGGCGGCGGTCTCGTCGGCCTCCGCGCGCGCGGCGCGGGCCTCGGCGAGTTCGGCCTCGCTCTCCTCGGCGAACCCGCGTGCCTCCCGGGCCGCCTCGCCCAGTTCGGTGAGCCGACCGGCGGGGCAGCCGGTGCGCCAGGAGGTGAGGCGGGCCGCCAGCTCGCGGTCCCGGCCGAGCCGGGCAGCGAGCGCGCGGATCTCCTCGTCGCGCTCGGTGGCCCGCGCGCGCAGGGCCTGCCGCTCCTCGTCCGCCGCGTGCTCGTCGTGCATGGCCGGGTTCGGCGGCACCAGGAAGACGTCACCGGGGGTGGTGCCGGGTGCCGGGGTCGGGGCCAGCAGGGCCGCCGCAGTGCCGACGGCCACGGCGGAGCGGGGCAGCAGGGCGGCGTCGCCGAGCGCCTCGCGGGCACGCGCGTGGGTGCCGGGGTCGGTGATGATGACACCGTCGACCAGTTCGGGCCGGGCTGCGAGCACGCGCGCGTGGTCGGCCGGGTCGACGGCCTGCGCGAGGTAGCGCCATCCGGGCAGCGCGGGGATGCCGTGCTCGCCGAGGAACTCCACGGTGGCCAGCACGTCGGGTCCGGGCGGCAGCAGCCCGCCGTCGCCGAGGGCGCCGAGGATGCGGGAGTCGTCGGCGGCGGCCGTCCGCAGGTCGAACAGGTGCCGTTCGGCGGTCGCGACGGCGTCGTCTAGGAGTTCCCGCAACTCGTCGGCGAAGCGGTCGAGTTCCTCCGGTCCCAGCGGGCCCTCGGCGCGCGAACGGGGGCCGCGGCCGGATCGCCCGTCCGCGCCGACGGGTCGGCGCTCTCGCTCCTGGGCGCCGGCACCCCGGGCCGGGCCGCCCCGGCCGCGGCCGGCAGGCTCAGCAGCTCGGCGAGCCGGTCCTCGGCGGCCAGGGACTCGGCGAGGCGCAGTTCGGCGTCGTGGGCGCGTTCGGCCGCGGTCGCGGCGTCCGCCGCGCGGGCCGCCGTCAGCTCGGCGCGCGCCTCGGTGGAGGCCGCCTCGCGGGCGTGCTCGGTGGCCTTGCGGGCGGCCTCACGGGCCGTGTCCCAGGCGGCGACGGCTGTCTTCTCGGCGTCGCTCGCGGCGAGCGCGGCGCGGGCCGGGTCGGCGTCCGGAGCACTGTCGTCGAGCCACCCCGCGCGCACCGCCTCGGCCGTCTCCTGCTCGACCTCGGTGAGCCGCTGGCGCAGGTGTCCCGCCTCGCTGCGGGCGCGCTGGCCCTCGGTGGCGGCGGCGGTGGAGTCGCGGTAGCCGATCTCGCCGACCTCCTGGAGGGCCGCGGAGCGCTCCTCTCCCTCGTTGGCGAGGCTCTCGGCGCTCTCGGCGGCCGCGTGCAGGGCCCGTACGAGGTCCACCGCGGCCTTGGCGCGGGCGGCGAGCGCGGGGGCCGCGTCCCGCTCGGCCTCCTGGATGGCGGCGGACACGCGCGCGACCCGGTCGGCCGCGGCCCGGTGCCGCAGTACGACCTCGGCGGCCTGCCAGGCGGAGTGCAGGGTGCGTGCGTCGGCCAGCTCGCGCTTCTGCGCGGCGGCGCCCTTCTCGGCGGCGGCGAGCGCCAGGGACGCGTGCCGGTAGGCGAGTTCGGCGGCGATGAGCGAGCTGCGCTCGCGCGCCCCCTCGGTGTGCGTGACGGCGTAGGCGGCGGCGGTCACACGCTGCGCCAGGTCGGCGGCGCGCACGCGTTCCCGCACGGCGCGCGCGGACAGCCGCCGCGCCAGGGTGCGGGTACGGCGTTCGGCGCCGGAGTGGACGTCACGCGCGCGTGCGCGTGTCCCGGCGGCCTCGACGATCCTGCCGAGCAGGTCGACGGAGCCCGCGGTGAAGTCCCGCTCCGCGATCAGTTCGGCTCGCCGGCCGAGTTTGTTGCCGAAGCCGCTGACCAGGTCGGCGAGGCCGTCGGTGTCGCGGGTGTCGGTGACCGCGCGCAGCAGCAGGTCGGTGAAGTCGGAGTCCTTCTTGACCGCGAACAGGCCCGCCGCCTCGCCCTCGTCGGCGTTCATCTCCCGCTGGTAGCGGAAGAGTTCGGGGTCGAGGCCGAGGTCGCCGAGGTGCTCGATCCAGCGGTCGTGGATCTCCTCCCAGTGCACCTCGAGGTGGGGGTAGGCCTTGCCGGACTCGGTGAGGGCGTCGCGGAAGCCCTTCATGGTGCGGCGCCGGCCCTGGGCGCCCGAACTGCCCTCGACGGGCGGCCGGACCGCGGTGGACTCGGCGACGGGCAGGTTGTCCAGGCTGAGGCCGGGGCCGGGCCGGAAGGAGTACCAGGCCTCGGCGAACTTCCGCGGATCGCTGGAGACCTGGCGTCCGCGCCACTCGCTGGCCTTGCCGACGACGACGCACTCGCCGGTCTGCACGTGCTGCCACTCCAGCGCCACGTGCCCGCAGTCGTCGGCGAGCAGGAACTTGCGCAGCACGCCGGAGCTGGCGCCGCCGAGAGTGTTGCGGTGGCCGGGCAGCATCACCGAGAAGATCAGCTTGAGCAGGACGGACTTGCCGCCGCCGTTCTCCAGGAAGAGCACACCGGCGGGCGCGGGCCGGCGCGGCGGGCCGGACGGCTCCTCCGCGAAGAACTCCGCCTGTGTGGGCGCGGGGTCGGGCACGGGCCCGCCCACGCCCCGCAGGTCGAGCACGGTGTCGGCGTAGCGCGCACCGGCCGGCCCGATGGAGTAGAGGCGGATCCGGGACAGCTCGTACATGGCGGACTCTCGTAAGTCTGGTCAGGAATGCGGTGGATCAGGAGTGGAACGGCAGCCCGGCGTCGGCCACCAGGTCCAGGTCTTCGGTGTCCTCTGCGGCGAGCAGGCTGGCCGAGCCGTCGGTGACCGGGACGACGCCCAGCTCCAGCAGCTCGGCCATCGCGGCCCGCCGGCCAGCTCGCGCACCTGGAGCTGGTAGCGCGCGGTGGTGCGGTAGGTGCCGCCGTGCTCGTCCCCGTGCGCTGCAGGAAGCCGGAGTCGGTGAGGAAGGCCGCGGCCTTGGCGACGATGCCCGTGGTGGAGGCGGCCGGCCGGCGCGCGTCCTTGGTGGCGCCGGTCGCGCTGCGCCGGGCCCAGATCCGCCAGGCGGCCTCCAGGCCGGGCGCGTCGGTGGCCGGGTCGGTGTTCTCGCCGCGCTCCTCGGCCCGTTCCTCCAGCCGGCGGCAGGCCTGCCGGACGAAGGCGTCGACGCCGTTGACGGTGATCCGGCCGATGTAGGCGTCGTCGGCCAGGTCCTCCGGGCGCGGGAACGCCAGCGCGGCGACGGCCAGATGGGCCAGCCCGTGCAGGAAGCGGTCCCCTGAGTCGGCGGTGGTGCGACGCGCGTAGTCGCCCATGCGAACGGCGAACACCGAGTCCTCGGAGGCCGTCACGGCCATCCCCGCGCGCGGGGACACCTCGAGCACGATCAGGCCGAGGCCGGCGGCGACGGCGTCCGCGAGCCGCGCGAACGCCGGTTCCTCGCGGTAGCGGCGCAGCAGGTCGGTGTACTCCTGGTCGCGCGCGGGCTGCAGTCTGGGCTGCAGCCCGAAGGCGACGAGCCGCGCCGCGTCGGCGGCGTCGGCGGGGGTGACGGCGGCGGACGCCGACGGGGCCGGGGCCTCCGTGTCACTCCACTCGACGTGCTCGGTCACGGTCTGGGCTCCTTGTCGCGGTCTCGCTCACTCATGCTGCTTCCGTCCGGTCGGCGGCCATTCCCGCCGCGTCCAGCAGCGCCGTTCCGACGATGAGGTCGGCCCCGCCGAACTCGGGATCGTCCAGTTCCGTCCCGTCGTCGACGGCGAACAGCAGCTTCTGCTCGCCCTGCCGGTAGGCGGTGCCGACCGCGGGGCTGGCCGCGTGCACGGCCAGCAGCGCCACCAGGTAGGGCAGTTCGGGGTCCTGTCCGCGTGCTTGGGCCAGGAGTCCGGACAGCCTGCGCGGGGCGTCCGCCGGCAGGTCCAGCAGTTCCATGGCGGCGGCGAGCTGTTCCTCGCTGAACCGGCTGTCGTCCGGTGTCGCGATCAGGTCGGGCTCGGGCATCTCCGCGCCCAGGTGCTCCCGTTCCACCGGCGGCGTCAGCAGTATGTCCACGAGGTCGCCGACCCGCACCGACACCGGGGTGCGCAGCCCGGTGGCGCTGGCGAAGAAGGCGTCCGTGACGCGGACCGCCCGCTCCAACGGCAGCGGCAGCGCGGGCGCGAGGAGGTGGCCGTACAGATCGGTCCCGGAGGTGGACGCCGCCGGGGCGAACGCCTGCCTGTCCTGTTCGGCCCGGAACAGCGGGCCCGCCTCCAGCAGCCGGGACTGCAGCTGGGTGTGCCGGCGGATGCAGTCCTTGACGATGTCCACCAGCTCGGCCGCGCGGCGCTTGTTCCCGGAGTCCTCGGTCTCGTCGCGGGCCTTGCGGATGTTGGTGAGGATCGCGTTCTCGTGCCGGTAGCGGTCGGCCACGTGGTCGAGGGCCTCGGCGATCATGTCGGGCACGGCGTTCAGCCAGTCGACCGCGCGGACGTTGCGCCGGGTGGCCTCCAGGGCGCGGCGCAGGGTCTCCGAGTACTGCACGGTGCGGTAGCGGGCCTGCTCGGCGGCGAGCTGGGCGTCGGCGAGGCGGCCCCGGTTGACCAGCACCTCGAGCTTGACCTCGGCGGCGATCTGCGCGCTGGTCACATCGGTGTCCAGGGCGCCGACGAGGACGTTGACCGCTTCGTCGGTCGTGCGCAGGTAGACCGTGCCGCCGGGGCCGGGGACCTCCTCGATCAGCTTGAAGTCGTAGTCGCGGCGGACGTAGGTGCCGTCCGGCGCGAACGTGCCGTACACCGCGCGGAAGCCGCGGTCCACGCTGCCGACGTTGATCAGGTTCTCCAGGACCCAGCGGGCCACGCGCTCGTGCTCGGCGGCGGGCCGGTGCGGGGCCTGGGCGGCGATCCGCGGGACGAGCCGGGCCACGATCTGCTCGTGGTCGGCGCCCGTGTCGAAGTCCATGTTCAGCGTGACCAGGTCGATGGCGGCCAGGGCCACCTCGGCCATGCCGTACACCGAGTACTCGCCGGCCAGGTTGGCCTTGCGCGCGTCGAGGTCGTGCAGCGGCGCCGTGCAGGCGAGCGCGCGCAGCCGCCGCGCCAGCCCCTCGTCGGCGGCCGGGCCCGGTGCCGGGCGCGGTCCCGCGCTGAGCTGGGCCGGAACGCTGTCCGTCGATGCAGGCGAAGTCACGGTGCACAGACTAGGTCCTCGGTCTGACAACGACCCAAACGACGCAGAAGCGACGGCCGTCACAGACGCTCGACAGATGCCGGGGCGGGTTCCACGGACGCCGCGAGAGGCGCGGCGGAGCGTGGATCCCGGCGGGGCCCGCGTCCGGGGGGAAGGGTGCCAGGGAGGGGTCGGAGCCCGCCGTCAGGACGAGGGGTCCTCGCCGACCCGGCGCCGGTACACCTCCACGACCCGCTCCAGCGAGTCCGCGAGGTAGGTGCTCAGCAGCCGCTCGGCCTCGCGCCGGTCCCCCGCCTGCAGGGACTGCAGGATCTGGCGGTTGCGGGCGAGGTACGGCTCGTGCAGCCGGCGCGGGTGGTCGACGACGTGGAAGGCGAGCCGCAGCTCGGCGAAGACGCTGCGCATCAGCTCGTCGGTGCGTTCACTGCCGGCCAGCGCCACCAGTTCGCGGTGGAAGTGGATGTTGGCCGTGCCCAGCGCTTTCCAGTCGTTCTCGTGGGTGGCGAGCTGCCCCTCGGTGACGGCCGCGGCCAGCCCGTCGAGCGCGTACGGCGGCTCACCGAGGCCGCGGACCACGGCGCACTCGACCAGGGCGCGGATGCGGTAGATGTCCTCGACGTCCTCCACGGTCAGGACCCGGACGAAGACGCCGCGGTTGAGTTCGTGGACGAGCAGACGCTCATGGGTGAGCAGCCGGAACGCCTCCCGCAGTGTGTTGCGGGACACTCCGAGCGCACCGCCGATGGCGTCCTCGGACAGGCGGGTGCCCGGCGGGAAATAGCCCTCGGCGACACGGCTGCGGAGGATGTCGGAGACCCGTTCGGCGGTGCTGGTGCGCCCCAGGAGGGCACGGTCGTCGGCCAGTCCCGTCAGCTGCTCTGCCATGCCCGGAATTCAATCGCAGTCGGGGGGACGAGACAACAGGGGTATTGAAGGATCGTTGAACGATCCTCTACGGTGCTCGGCACGGCACAGCGCCCGCACGGCACTGCTCAATTCCCCGCACCCTCCGTCCCCCTCTCTGCGAGGTGCCCATGAGCACGACCCCTCCGCCCCGGTCCGCGACACCGGACCTGGGACCGGCACCAGGTGAACGCGCCGCCGAGGACGGCGCGTTCGGCTGGCTGCGCGCGCTCGGTCCGCGCGGCCGCCAGGCGTTCGCCGGAGCTTTCGGCGGATATGCCCTGGATTCCTACGACTACTTCACGCTGCCGCTGAGCATGGTGGCGCTCGCGGCGTACTTCGGTCTGGACAGCGGCCAGACCGGCCTGTTCACCACCGTCACGCTGGTGGTCTCCGCGGTCGGCGGGGCCGTCGCGGGAATCGTCGCGGACCGGCTGGGCCGGGTGCGGGCGCTGATGATCACGGTGGTCACGTACGCCGTCTTCACCGTGGCCTGCGGTTTCGCGCCCAACTACGAGACACTGCTGGTCTTCCGCGCTCTGCAGGGCCTCGGCTTCGGCGGCGAGTGGGCGGTGGGCGCCATCCTGGTCGCCGAGTACGCGAGCGCCCGGCACCGGGGACGTACCCTCGGCGCGATCCAGAGCTCCTGGGCGGTCGGCTGGGCGCTGGCGGCGGTCGTCTACACGCTGGTCTTCTCCGTCGCCGGCGACGACCTGGCCTGGCGGATCATGTTCTGGACCGGGGCGCTGCCCGCGCTGCTCGTGGTGTGGCTGCGCCGCCGGGTGCACGACGCTCCCCAGGCGACGGCGGCCCGCGAACAGAGCCCGCGGCGCGGCTCGTTCGCGGCCATCTTCCGGCCCGCCTCGGACGGCGATCCGGGGCTGCTGCGCACGACGCTCTTCGCGAGCCTGCTGTCCACGGGCGTGCAGGGCGGCTACTACACGCTGGCGACCTGGGTGCCGACGTACCTGAAGAGCGAGCGCGGCCTGTCCGTGGTGGGCACCGGCGGCTACCTGACGTTCCTGATCTCCGGGGCCTTCCTCGGCTACCTGACCGGTGGATACCTCACCGACCGGCTCGGACGGCGCCGCACCATCTGGCTGTTCGCGCTGCTCTCGGCGGTCTGTGTGCTGGCCTACGCCCACATCCCGCACGGCGCCGACACCCTGCTGCTGGTGCTCGGCTTCCCGCTCGGCTTCTGCATGTCGGCGATCTTCAGCGGCTTCGGCTCCTACCTCAGCGAGCTGTACCCGACGGCGGTCCGCGGCACCGGTCAGGGCTTCACGTACAACACCGGCCGCGCGGTGGGCGCCGTCTTCCCGACCCTGGTGGGCTTCCTGGCCGACAGCTGGGGCGTGGGCGGCGCGCTGGTCTTCGGCGCGGTCGGCTACGGCCTGGCGGCGCTCGCCCTGCTCGGGCTGCCGGAGACGCGCGGGAAGGAACTGGCGTGACGCGGACGGACCGTACCTCCGACCGGCCCGTGGCCCTCGTCGACGAGCACGCGCACGCGTGGAGCCCGCGGACCGCGCGGGCCCGCTTCCGGGAGGGCCTCTCCGGACCCACGGCGGGTGTGTCGGCCGGGCACACCCAGGCCAACCTGATCTCGGTGCCGGCCGACTGGGCCTACGACATGCTGCTGTTCTGCCAGCGCAACCCCAAGCCCTGTCCCGTGCTGGACGTCACCGACGCGGGTTCCGCCTCGACCGTGCTCGCCCCGGACGCGGACCTGCGCACCGACCTGCCGCGCTACCGGGTCTGGCGGGACGGCGAACTGGCCGAGGAGCCGACGGACGCGCGCGCGTACTGGCGGGACGACCTGGTGTCGTTCCTGCTGGGCTGCAGCTTCACCTTCGAGTGGGCCCTGGCCGGGGCGGGCGTCCCGATCCGGCACGTCGAGCAGGGCCGCAACGTGCCGATGTACGTGACCGGCAGACAGTGCCGTCCGGCGGGCCGGCTGCGCGGGCCGATGGTGGTGTCCATGCGTCCGGTGCCCCCGCAGCACCTGCGCACCGCGATCCGGGAGAGCGGCCTGCTGCCGGCCGTGCACGGCGGCCCGGTGCACTGCGGCGATCCCTCGGCCCTCGGCATCGAGGACCTCGGCCGGCCCGACTTCGGCGAGCCGGTGGACGCCGCGCCCGACGACATCCCGGTGTTCTGGGCCTGCGGGGTGACCCCGCAGGCGGCGGTGATGGCGTCCCGGCCGCCGTTCGCCATCACCCACGCACCGGGGCAGATGTTCCTGACCGACGCGCGGGACGAGCAGTACCGCGTGGTCGGCGTCGACTGACGCCGGCGAGCGGCACGCCCGGCACGAGGAACCGGGCGGCACCCGACACGAGGACCGGAAGGGCACGAGGGGACCATGACCGCGATCGATCTCAACGCCGACCTGGGTGAGGGCTTCGGCCGCTGGCGGCTGACCGACGACGAGCGACTGCTGTCCGTCGTCACCAGTGCCAACGTGGCCTGCGGGTTCCACGCCGGCGACGCGGCCACCATGCGCCGGGTGTGCGAGCTGGCCGCCGCCCGCGGGGTGACGATCGGCGCGCAGGTCTCCTACCGGGACCTCGCCGGGTTCGGGCGGCGCGCGATGGACGTGCCGCCCGCCGAGCTGGCGGCCGAAGTGGCCTACCAGATCGGCGCCCTGGAGGTGTTCGCCCGGGCCGCGGGCGCGCGCGTGGCGTACGTCAAGCCGCACGGCGCGCTCTACAACCGGGTGGTGCACGACGAGGACCAGGCCGCGGCGGTGGTCGACGGCGTGCTGCTGGCCGACGCCTCGCTGCCGGTCCTGGGCCTGCCCGGCTCGCGGCTGCTGGAACTGGCCGGGAAGGCGGGCCTGCCCGCCGTCCCGGAGGCGTTCGCCGACCGCGCCTACACCGACGCCGGCACGCTGGTGCCGCGCGACCGGGACGGTGCCGTGGTAAGCGATCCGGAGACCGTCGTGGAGCGTTCGGTGGGTCTCGCGCGCTCCGGCTCGGTGATCGCGCACTCCGGCGCGCGGATCCAGGTGCGCGCCCGCTCGCTGTGTCTGCACGGCGACACGGCCGGCGCGGTGGACCTGGCCCGCCGGGTGCGGGAGCGGCTGATGGCGGCGGGCGTCCGGGTGGAGGCCTTCGCGTGAGCCGCGTGACGGCCCTCCCCGTCGGCGACGACGCCCTGCTGGTCGAGGCCGAGTCCGGCGCGCAGGCACAGGCGCTGCACGCGGAGTTGCTGCGTCGCCGGGCCGAGGGTTCGCTGACCGTCCGCGAGATCGTCCCCGCGGCCCGTACGGTCCTGCTCGACGGCCTCGCCGACCCGGCCCGTCTGGCAGCCGAACTGACCTCCTGCGAAGCACCCGCCGCTCCCCGCACACGCGGGGGCGGGTCGAACTCCTCGTGCGCTACGACGGCCCGGACCTCGCGGAGGTCACCGCCCACTGGGGCGTGCCCGTGAGCGAGGTGGTCCGCATCCACGCGGACACCGAGTTCACGGTGGCCTTCTGCGGGTTCGCGCCCGGCTTCGGCTATCTCACCGGGCTGCCCGCCCGCTACGACGTCCCGCGCCGGGCCACCCCGCGCACGGCGGTACCGGCCGGCGCCGTGGCGCTGGCGGGGCCGTACACGGGTGTCTACCCGCGTTCCTCGCCGGGTGGCTGGCAGCTGATCGGCACCACGGAGGCGGTGCTGTGGGACCACACGCGCGTACCGGCCGCGTTGCTCTCACCGGGCACGCGGGTGCGCTTCACACCGGTGGAGGACGCGTGACGGCGTACGCGCGCGTGTGCCCGGCACCCGGGGAGGACGCATGACCGACCGAGCGCTCGTCGTGGTGCGGGCAGGGGCGCTGACCACCGTGCAGGACCACGGGCGACCCGGGTACGCCCACCTCGGCGTGCCACGCTCCGGGGCACTGGACCCGCGCGCGGCGGCCCTGGTCAACCGGCTGGCCGGCAATCCGGCGGACGCGGCCGTCCTGGAGACCACGGTCAACGGCTGTGCGCTGCGCCCGCGTTCGGCGGTGACCGTCGCCGTCGGCGGTGCGCCGTGCCCGGTCACGGTGGACGGCCGGCCGACCGCCTGGGGCGCCCCGGTCTCCGTGCCCGCCGGTGCGCTGCTGGAGGTGGGCACGGCCGTGGCCGGCGTGCGCTCCTATGTGGCCGTGTCCGGCGGCATCGCCGTGGAACCCGTCCTCGGCAGCCGCTCCCGCGACCTGCTGTCCGGCCTCGGTCCGGCGCCCCTCACGGACGGCGCGGTGCTGCCGCTGGGCGCCCCGGCCGGCCCTCCCGCGCGCGTGGACGCCGTCCCGCAGCCGGGGCCGCCGGCCGAACTGGTGCTCCGCGTGACGACGGGCCCGCGCGACGACTGGTTCACCGCCGGTGCCCTGCGGGCGCTGACCACGCGCGCGTACCGGGTGTCCCCCGCGAGCAACCGCATCGGACTGCGCACCGAGGGGCCCGCCCTTGAGCGGGCCCGCGGCGGCGAACTCCCCAGCGAGGGCATGGTGCTGGGCGCGGTCCAGGTGCCGCCGGACGGCCGCCCGGTGGTGTTCCTGGCCGACCATCCGACCACCGGGGGCTACCCGGTGATCGCCGTGGTGCGCACGGCCGACCTGCCGGCGGCCGCGCAGGCGGTTCCGGGCACCCCGGTGCGGTTCGTCGCGGTACGGCGCCGCTGATCCCCGGCGGCGGTCCGGCCGCCGTCGCCCCGCCGGGGTGCGGGCGGCCGGCGCCTGTGCCACCGCGGCGGACGCGCGCGGGCCGCGGCCCGGGTCCCCGGTGAGGACGGCGGCCGGGCGGCCCGGCCTCGCCAGGCCTCTCCCAGCGGATCGCCCGCGCTCTCCGTCAGCACGTCCCAGCGCCACGAAGCGGGACGGGTCTCACGCCGCACCCTCCCGGGTGGCAGGCCGGTCGCCCTCCCGGGTGGCGGGACGGGCCGGAGTGTCCGCACGCCCGAGCACCTCCGCGTCGTGCGCGGCGAGGAACGCCTCCACGGCAGCGCCCCAGCCGAAGCACTCCGCACGCGCGCGTGCCGCCTCCCGCCGCTCGGGCTCGGGGCGGCCCAGCAGCAGTTCCACGGCGTCCGCGAAGGCCCCGCCCCGGTCGTCCGCCGCCGCGCCGGCGGACCCGAGCACCTCGGGCAGCGCCGAGGACGCGCTCGCCACCACGGGCGTCCCGCACGCCATGGCCTCCAGGGCGGCCAGTCCGAAGGTCTCCGCGGGCCCGGGCGCCAGGCACACGTCGGCGGACGCCTGGAGCGTGCCGAGGTCCGTGCGGTCCGCGACATGGCCCAGGAAGGTCACCGGCAGTCCGCGTTCGCGGGCCCGGTGCTCCAGCCGCGTCCTCAGCGGCCCGTCCCCGGCCACCACCAGCACCGCCGGCCGGCCGCGCCGCAGCAGCGCCTCCAGGGCGTCCAGGGCGGTTCCGGGCCGCTTCTCCACGGACAGCCGCGAGCACATGACGAGCAGCGCCTCGTCGCCGCGCGCGTGGAGAGCCCGCAACCCGGGGTCCCGCAGGACCGGGTGCCGCTCCGTCAGGTCGACCCCAGCGGGGCGCGTACGACGTTGCGCGCGCCGATGCGCACGAACTCGCGCTCGGCGAACTCCGTGGTGCAGACCACGCGCGCGTAGACGTGCGCGGTGCGGGTGTTGAGGGCGTCGGCGGCCCGCCGGGCGAGGTGCTCCGGCAGACCCCAGGTGCGCAGCACGCCGTCGGCGGTCTCGTGGGAGACCATGACGGCGGGCACGCGCGCGCGGCGCGCCCAGCGGCCGGTCCAGCGCAGGGTGGTGCGGTCGGAGACCTCCAGGCGGTCCGGGGCCAGTCGCTCGAGGAGTGCGGCCAGGCGCCGCCGGTCGGCCAGGACGCGGTAGCCGCCCGTGCCGGGCAGCACCGGTCCGGGCAGCGTGATGACCCGGCCCTGCTCCGTGTCGCGGTCGGTGTGCCGCTCGCCCGGCACCACCAGCACCGGTTCGTGGCCCGCCGCCCGGAACCCCTTGCCCAGCTCCCGCAGGGCGGTGCGCAGGCCCCCGGAGGCCGGGGTGACGAAGTTCGCGAGCCGGACGATGCGCAGGGGGGTGCCGGTCATGCCGCCACCGCCGTCCTCCGGGTGGCGAGCACGTCCTCGTAGTGCGCGATCAAGCGGTCGCCGACGGCGGCCCAGGTGCGTCCCTCGACCGTCGCCCGCCCGGCGGCGCCGTACGAGGCCCGCAGACCCGCGTCGGCGGCCAGGGTGCGCACGGCCTCCCGTACGGCGGCCTCGTCGCCCGGCGGGACGAGCAGCCCGGTGCGCCCGTGGGCGACCAGGTCGAGCGGCCCGCCGGCGGCGGGAGCCACCACGGGAACGCCGCTGGCCATGGCCTCCTGGACGGTCTGGCAGAACGTCTCGAAGGGGCCGGTGTGCGCGAACACGTCCAGCGAGGCGAAGATCCGGGCCAGTTCGTCGCCGGTGCGCCGGCCCAGGAAGACCGCGCCCGGCAGGGCTTCGGTCAGGTGGGCGCGGCTGGGCCCGTCGCCGACGACCACGACCCGCACGCCTTCCAGCCCGCAGACACCGGCCAGGAGGCCGACCTGCTTCTCGGGGGCGAGCCGGCCGACGTAGCCGACGATCAGCTCACCGTTCGGGGCGAGTTCACGGCGCAGCGCCTCGTCCCGGTGGGCCGGCCGGAAACGGACGGTGTCCACACCGCGCGGCCACAGCCTGACCCGGGGCACACCGTGCGCCTCGAGGTCGCGCAGCGCGGCGCTGGACGGGGCGAGCGTGCGGTCCGCGGCGGTGTGCACGGAGCGGATCCGGCGCCAGGCGGCCGCCTCGCCCGCACCCATGTAGGTACGGGCGTATCCGGCCAGATCGGTCTGGTAGACGGCGACCGCGGGTATGCCGAGCCGGGCGGCGGCCGCCATGCCCCGGACACCGAGGACGAAGGGACCGGCCAGGTGGACCAGGTCGGCACGGTGGCCGGTGAGCGCGGCGGCGAGCCGCCGGCTGGGCAGGGCCACCCGGACCTGCGGGTAGCCGGGCAGCGGGAGGGAGGGGACACGGACGACGGGACACGGCTCCGCCAGGTCGTCGGCACCGGTGCCGGGTGCGGTGGCCGGAGCGACGACGAGCGGATGGTGACCGCGGTCCACGAGGTGGCGGGCGGTCTGGAGCGCGCAGTGGGCGACGCCGTTCACGTCGGGGGAAAGGATTCGGTCACGATGACGACACGCATACGGGTGTTGTCGCCGTATCGGACGTGGCCGCGTCGACGTCGATCTGTCCGGCCGGGGAACGTCCCGTGAGCGTTGGACCGCGCACCCGCGCGGGTCGGACGGCCGCCATGCCCGCCTGTCCCGCGGGTCACCCGGTGTTCACACGCGGGCGGTCTCCCTCGCGGCGGCATGCGGGCGGCAGCGGGTGAGGACCGGCCCCGGGTGTCCCGCGCGCCCGTCGGGCGCCTGCCGGAGCCCGTGCCCCGGCGCGGGCGGCCCGGCTCCGTGCCCCGGCGCGGGCGGCTGGGTGACACCCGCTGCGCCCCGGCGTGAACGGCCCGGATCACATGCTCCGCACCCCGGCGTGAACGGCCCGGGTCACATGCCCTGCGCGTCCGGTCCGAAGCGGCTGCGGACCGCCGTCTGCACCTCGTCCTCCTCGGCCGGGTCGGCGGCGAGGCGGCGGAGCCGCTCGACGACGCGGATGTCGCCGGTCTCGGCGTGCCGGGCGGCGATCTCCCGGGTGGTCTCCTCGCAGTCCCACAGGCATTCGACGGCGAAGCCGGTGGCGAAAGAGGGATCGGTGGCGGCCAGGGCGCGGGCCGCGCGGCCGCGCAGATGGGAGGAGGCCGTCTCGCGGTAGACGTGGCGCAGCACCGGGGCCGCGCAGGCGATGCCGAGGCGTCCGGCGCCGTCGACCAGGGTCCACAGGGTGGGCGCGTCGGGCCCCTCGCCGCGCACGGCCTCGCGCAAGGCGCCGAGGACGAGGTCGCTGTCCTGGGCCCCGCCGCGGCAGGCGAGCATGCGGCCGGCGGCGGCCCCGAGGACGTCGGGGCGCTGGGTCCAGCCCCGGGCGCGCTGGACGGCGGCGATACTGCGCATCCGTTCGAAGGCGTCCACGGCGGCCTCCACGACGACCGGCGTTCCGTCGGCGACCGCGGCCTCGATCAGACCGAGGACGTCCGGGTCGTTGCTGTCGGCCAGATAGCGCAGGGCGGTGCAACGGGCTCCGTCGGTGCCGGTCCGGGCGGCCTGGAGGATCTCCGCCCGGTCGTCGGGACCGGCCACGGCGACCAGGCAGCGGGCGGCCGGCACATGGAGCGCGGCGCCGCGCTCCATGCCCAGCTGGGCCCATTCGAAGACGGCTCGCACGCTCCAGCCCGGCCGGGGTCCGGTGGGCCGCATCTGGCGCTGCCAGCGGTCGAAACAGCCGGTCTCCTGGGCGGCACGCACGCGCGTGGCGATCGACGCGCGCGGATCCTCGGCCCACAGCCGCCAGGGCCTCGGCTCGAAGGCATCACGGACGGCGGCGGCCAGCTCGGCCTCGCCCTCCGCGTCGGTGGCGAAGCGGGCCAGGACCGGGGCGGCGAGGGCGCGCAGGCCCGCGTCGTCGTCCCGGAGGGCCAGCTCGTCCAGGGCCCAGGCCCAGTTGGAGCCCTGGGCGGCGTACCTGCGCAGCAGCTCGAGCGCGTCGCGCCTGCCGTAGGAGGCGAGGTGCCCGAGCACGGCCAGGGCGAGGCCGGTACGGCAGTCCTCGGTGTCGAGGACGTCCTCGGCGCCGAAGAGGTGCGACTCGACGGCGTCCAGTTCGCCGTCGAGGTCGAGATAGAGCCGGGCGTAGTAGAGGGAGCGGTTCTCCACCTGCCAGTCGTGGCGGGGGTCGCGCAGCACACAGTGGTTCAGGGCCGCGAGCGCCTCGGCGCGCGGGGCGGTGAGCGCGTGCAGCGTGCCGTCGCCGCGGCCCCGCTGAAGCAGGCCGAGCAGCGTACCGCTGGGCGCTATGACCGGATCGAACATGGGAAACAGCCTCACATCAAGCGTCGACGCAACCGGGAAACACGCATTACCTGGCCGCGTGACACAACGTCGGAGCGCCCGCCGTCTCTTGCTTGCTGTAGACCATCTCTCTCTGCCTCTCGTCGGTGGCCCATGCGGACCGCGTCACGGTCCGCGCGGTGCGGCAACACCTGCCCAGCCCTCGCGTCCGTGAATCACGTCGTCATGATGACCCGCGCTGTGAGCTGCCGCGACCGTATTTCCGGCGGCCTCGTACCGCCTCCCCCGTTGTCTGTGTCGTGCCTGGTCAGGACGGCCGCGTCAGTGCGCGCCGAACAGCTCCAGGAGTTCCGCCTTGCCGAACATGCGTGCCGTGTCGACGGCCGAGGGGGTGCCCGCGGCCGGATCGGCGCCGCCCTCCAGGAGGGCTCGGATCACTTCCGCCTCACCCTTGAACACGGCCCCGCGAGCGGGGTCTGGCCCCGGTCGTTGATGCGGTCGGCCTCGGCGCCGCGGGCGAGCAGGGCGCGCACCGCGTCGGCGTGACCGTGGTACGCGGCGAGCATCACCAGGGAGTCGCCGCGGTCGTTGGTGAGGTTGGCGGGCACGCCGGCGTCGACATACGCCACGAGCTCTTCGGTCCGCCCCTGCCGGGCCAGATCGAAGATCTTGGTCGCCAGCTCCACGACCTCGGGGTCGGGAACGTCAGTCATCGGCGTGACCGCCTCTCGTTACAACCGTTCAGGTGAACCGCAAGGGTACTGGCTCGCGCCTCACATGACCGGAAGTGCCCGAGGTAAAGATCACCCCAGGCCCCGGCGAACGCAAGCGCCCTGTTCACGTGGCCCGCCGACGGCTCCGCCAGTCGAGGGAAAAGAACCGTAATTCACCCAGTTGCACCTTTTATCGTATAGATACATCCTGTGATCCTGGAAGTACTCACGGTGACTGTCCCCTCGACACCAGGAGGTCTCAAATGATCCTCTCCATGTCCGGCGTCGTCCTGCTCGGCATCGTCGTCTTCCTCTTCTTCCGCAAGGACGGGCTCAAGGGCTCGCACGCCTGCGTCTCGGCCCTGTTCGGCTTCTACCTCTCCAGCACGGCCATCGCCCCCAGCATCAAGGCGGGCGGCGAGAGCCTGGCGAGCCTCCTAGGCGGCATCAAGTTCTGACGCCTGAACACCCCGCCCGTACGCACCAACAGGAGACAGCAGTGGCCCGGCGCCCACTTCCCCGCATTCTGAGCAAAGACAGCGCGCAGATCGCCCGGACGCAGATCGCCCGGAGCCGGGAACTCGCCCGGACGGCGGCCGACGGCGCCACCGATGTCCTCCACCCGCTGATCACGATCTCGCGCGGGCTGCGCCGGCTGGCCTCGGCCGGGCGGCGCAGGTGGGCCGAGACACCCAAGGACAAACGCGGGCCGCTGCTGTTCCTGGCGGCCTCGGTGGTCCTGGTCGTGGCGCTGATGCCGTACGGACCGCTGCTCGCCGTCATCACCGTGATGGCGGCGGCGGCCCGGCAGGGCCGCGACCGCACCCCGCCGGAGCCCGAAGGGCCGGACGAGACACAGGCCGAGCGCCTCCAGGCGCTCTACGAGGCCCTCGTGCCGTACTTCACCACCGCCGAGGACCCGGCACCGCTGTACGCGCACGGCGGGGAATGGGCGAAGGCCTTCGAGGCACACGAGTTCGACGACGACGGGCGCTTCGCCCACCTCGTCATCCGCTACCCCGCGTACTTCCCGGACGGCGAGGCCACGGCCCGCGCGCGGATCGAGCACCTGCTCGCCGCGAAGGCCGGACGGGGCCGCGAGTACCACTTCGGCTGGGACGAGGAGGGCAACCGGCTCACGGTGTCCGTCCTCGCGCCCCTGCCCGCGGGCATCGCCGCCCAGCGGTTCGTCACCGCACCCGGCGAGACGGTCCTCGGGTTCACCGACCCGAGCGAGGTCCAGCGCACGCTGCCGCTCTCGTACGAGGAGGAGCAGCGGGACGTGCCGCCGGTCGTGTGGCGCACCGGCATCCGCTCCACCGAGCCGCACTTGCTGGCCATGGGGCACCCCGGCAGCGGCACCTCGACCCTGCTGCGCTCGATCGCCCTGCAGGCCCTCCAGTACGGCGACGTGCTCGTCGTCGACGGCGGCGGCACCGGCGAGTACGCGTGCATGATCGGCCGGGACGGCGTCCTGGCCGTGGAGTGCGCGCCGGCCGGGGCGCTGGCCAGCCTGGAGTGGGCCGCGCAGGAGACCGAGCGGCGGCTCACCGCCGTCAACCGCGCCCGGCAGGCGGGCGACCCACCGCCCGAGGACACCCGGCGCCCGCTGTGGCTCCTGCTGGACCGGCCGACCGTCTTCACCCACCTCGCGGAGGCGGACCACCGCCGGGATCCGCAGACGTTCCTGCAGGTGCCGCTGCGGCACGGGCGCGCCGCGAACGTGACCGTGGTGGTGGCCGAGCAGTTCGACAGCGCGGAGTCGCTGAGCGAGGCCGTACGGCAGCACGCACGCGCGCGTGTCGTGCTGGGGCCCGCGGCGCCGCAGCAGGTGGAGGCGGTGCTGGGGATGCCGCCGCACACCAGTCCGCCGGCCCAGATGCCGCCGGGGCGCGGGTACGCGCGGCTGGGGACCGGGCCGGTGCACCGGCTTCAGGTGCCCGCGACGCCGGACCCCTACGACGACGCGACGAGCGACGCCGACCGGCAGGCGGTGCTGGGGCTGCTGCCGCCTCGCACCACGCCCGTGGACGCGGAGACCGCCGAGACGGCCGAGGCGCTCGAAGCGGTCGAGGCGGAACCGGTGGCCGCGAAGGCCGCCGCCGTCGACAGTCCGTGAAGCACCGTCGGCCGGGGGCGGGTGTGCCGGAGGGGCACGCACGCCCGCGGCCACGACGGTGTCACGCCACGAAGGTCCGGGGGACTCCGCGTCGCCCGTCGCGCCCGTCCTCACCAGGCGGGACGCGGCTGCCAGGCGGGCCGTCGCCTCGTCCGCCACCGCTCCGCCCACCGTGAACGGAAGGCGTACGTAGCCCTCGAAGGCGCCGTCGACGCCGAAGCGGGGTCCGGAGGGGACGCGGACACCGACCCGCTCCCCCGCCTCGGCCAGCCTCGAACCGGAGAGACCGCCGGCGCGGACCCACAGGGTCAGGCCGCCCTTCGGGACCTCGAACTCCCAGTCGGGGAGTTCCCGGCGCAGCGCGGTCACGAGGGCGTCGCGGTTCTCGCGGGCCTGGGCCCGGCGGAGCGCGACGGCCTGTTCCCAGCCGCCGGTGCTGAACAGCCAGTTCACCGCGAGCTGTTCCAGCACCGGAGTGCCGAGGTCGGCGTACGCGCGCGCGGCGACCAGGCTGCGGATGACGTCCGGGGCAGCGCGCACCCAGCCGATGCGCATACCCGCCCAGAAGGCCTTGCTGGCCGAGCCGACCGTGATGACGGTGGAGCCCGCCGGGTCGAAGCCGCAGACCGGGCGCGGCATCCCGCCGTCGTACTCCTCGTCGAGCCACAGCTCCGTCATCGTCTCGTCGGCGACGAGGACGGTGCCCGCCGAGCGCGCCGCGTCGACCAGCCGGCGCCGCTGGTCCTCGTCGGCGAGCGCGCCGGTGGGGTTGTGGAAGTCGGCGACGACGTAGGCGAGCCGCGGCGCGGCCTCGCGCAGGACCTGCCGCCAGCGGTCCATGTCCCAGCCGGCCAGTCCCTCGGCCATGGCCACGGGCACGAGCCGCGCGCCCGCCTCCCGCATGAGCTGGAGGATGTTGGCGTACGACGGCGACTCGACGGCGATGCGCTCGCCGCGGCCCGCGAACAGATGGCAGATCGCGTCCATGGCGCCCATCGCGCCGGTCGTCACCATGATCTGCTCGGGCATGGTGGGGATCCCGCGCGCGGTGTAGCGCTCGGCGATCATCGAGCGCAGGGCGGGCAGCCCGGCCGGGTAGTCGCCGTGCGTGTGGGCGTAGGGCGGCAGTTCCTCCAGGGCGCCCTGGACGGCGCGCGTGAGCCACGGCTCCGGGGCCGGGAGCGAGGCGCAGCCCAGGTCGATGACGGAGCCGAGGGCCTCGGGCGGCAGAGGCTCCAGTCCCCGGGCGGGCAACGGGTTGCCGGCGGGCACCGCCGTCCAGCTGCCGGCTCCGCGCCGGGACTCGAGGAAGCCCTCGGCGCGCAGCGCCTCGTAGGCGGCGGCGACCGTGGTGCGGCTGACGGTGAGGGCGAGGGCCAGTTCACGCTCGGCGGGGAGACGGGCGGCGACGGGGACCCGGCCCTCGAGGACCAGCAGCCGGATGCCGTCGGCGAGGGCCCGGTAGGCGGGCGGACGGCGGCTGCCGGGGCCGGCGGGGCGGTCCTGCTGTGACGTCAGCAGCCGGGCGAGCTGCGCGGCACCCACCGCAGAGGTCCAATGCGCCATGCCGATCAGTCCACCTTCCCCGGATTGGCCATGGATGGGATGTCCTCCCAGGCTCCAGAGTGACATGCGTCAGTCCACCGCCACCACCCAGGGGGTATGTCGTGTCCACCGCCGACCGTCTCGGAAGACGGCTGATCCAGTTGTACGCGGGCCTCGCGCTCTACGGCGCGAGTTCGGCGCTGCTCGTGGCGGCGGGGCTGGGCCTCGAGCCCTGGAACGTGCTGCACCAGGGGCTCGCCGAACTCACCGGGCTGACCATCGGCGTGGTGTCGATCGCCGTGGGGCGGTGGTGCTGCTGCTGTGGATCCCGCTGCGCCAGCGGCCCGGCCTCGGGACGGTCTCCAACGTCTTCGTGGTCGGCCTCGCCATGGACGGCACCCTCGCGCTCCTGCCGGACGTGCACGCCCTCGCCGTACGCGTCCCGCTGCTGGTGGCGGGCATCGTGCTCAACGGGGCGGCGACCGGCCTGTACATCGCGGCGAGCTTCGGGCCGGGCCCGCGCGACGGGCTGATGACGGGGCTGCACCGGCGCACCGGCCGCTCGATCCGGCTGATGCGGACGGCGGTCGAGGTCACCGTCGTGGTCTCCGGGTTCGCCCTGGGCGGCACCATCGGGATCGGGACCGTGCTCTACGCGGTGTCGATCGGCCCGCTGGCGCAGCTCTTCCTGAAGGTGTTCGCCGCCCCGCCGGCACCGGGCGGCAGCACCGCCGTTGCCGCGGTGACACCCGATGGGGCGATACTGCGTCCGTGACCCTGACGACGCCGCCCCTGCGCCACCCCTACCTGGACCATCCGGGCCCGATCGCCTTCGCCCACCGCGGCGGGGCGGCCGACGGGCTGGAGAACACCGTGGCCCAGTTCCGGCGCGCCGTCGAGATGGGCTACCGGTACATCGAGACCGATGTCCACGCGACGGCGGACGGCAGGCTCGTCGCCTTCCACGACGCGACGCTGGACCGGGTCACGGACGGCGCGGGCCGTATCGCCGACCTGCCGTGGCAGGAGGTACGGCACGCGCGCGTGGCGGGGCGGGAGCCGGTGCCGCTCTTCGAGGACCTGCTGGAGACGTTCCCCGAGGCCCGCTGGAACGTCGACGTCAAGGCGGAACCGGCGCTGCGGCCCCTGCTGGAGCTGATCGAGCGCACGAACGCCTGGGACCGGGTGTGCGTGGGCTCGTTCTCCGAGGCGCGGGTGCTGCGGGCGCAGCGGCTGGCCGGGCCCCGCCTGGCCACCTCGTTCGGTACGCGCGGGGTGCTCAGCCTGCGGCTGCGCTCCTGGGGCCTGCCGGCCGCGGTGCGCCGGTCGGCAGTCGCCGCCCAGGTGCCCGAGGCCCAGTCGGGCGTCCCGGTGGTGGACCACCGCTTCGTGCGCGCGGCCCACGCGCGCGGGCTGCAGGTGCACGTGTGGACGGTCAACGAGCCGGAGCGGATGCACCGGCTGCTGGACCTCGGCGTCGATGGCATCATGACCGATCACATCGACACGTTGCGCAAGGTCATGGAGGACCGCGGCGTCTGGGTCTGAGCGACGCGGCACCCGGGTCCAGGCCTTCGCACGGCACTGCGGCGGGGAAGCGAGGGCACGGGTGGGCACCGACACCGTGCGGGCGGGGACGGCCGGCGAAGCCGCGGGCAGACGGCGCGAGCAGCGCGGCTGGTACTTCTACGACTGGGCGTGCTCGATCTACTCGACTAGCGTCCTGACCGTGTTCCTCGGCCCGTACCTCACCTCGGTCGCCCGGAACGCGGCCGACGCCGACGGCTATGTGCATCCGCTGGGCATCCCGGTCCGGGCGGGCTCCTTCTTCGCCTACTCGGTGTCCCTGTCGGTGATCCTCGCGGTCGTGGTGATGCCCTGGTGGGCGCCGCGGCGGACCGCACGGGCCGCAAGAAACCGCTGCTGGGGGCGGCGGCCTACACCGGGGCCGCCGCCACGACCGGCATGTTCTTCCTCGACGGCGACCGGTATCTGCTCGGCGGGGCGCTCCTCGTCGTGGCGAACGCGGCGCAGTCCGTCGCGATGATGCTCTACAACTCCTACCTGCCGCAGATCGCGCCGCCCGGGGAGCGCGACGCGGTCTCCTCCCGCGGCTGGGCCTTCGGCTACGCGGCCGGATCCCTGATGCTCGTCGCGAACCTGGTCCTGTACTCGGCGCACGCCTCCTTCGGCCTGACGGAGTCCGCCGCCGTCCGCGTCTGCCTGGCCTCGGCCGGACTGTGGTGGGGCCTGTTCACACTTGTCCCGCTGCGGCGGCTGCGCGACCGGCACACGCGCGGGGAGGGCGCCTCCGCCCCGGGCCCGCGGCAGCTCGCGGCGACGCTCCGGGACATGCGCCGGCATCCGCTGACGCTGGCCTTCCTGCTGGCGTACCTCGTCTACAACGACGGCATCCAGACGGTGATCTCGCAGGCCTCCGTCTACGGCTCCGAGGAGCTGGGGCTCGGGCAGTCCACGCTGATCACGGCCGTGCTGCTGGTGCAGGTGCTGGCCGTGGCGGGCGCGCTCGCGATGGGGCGGCTGGCACGGCGCCACGGGGCCAAACGGACCGTCCTCGGGTCACTGGTCGCCTGGACGGCCACGCTGGCGGCCGGGTACTTCCTGCCGGCCGGGGCCCCGGTGTGGTTCTTCGTGCTGGCCGCCGGGATCGGCCTGGTGCTCGGCGGCAGCCAGGCCCTGTCCCGGTCGCTCTTCTCCCATCTGGTGCCGGCCGGCAAGGAGGCGGAGTACTTCTCCGCGTACGAGATGAGCGACCGCGGGATGAGCTGGCTCGGCCCGCTGCTGTTCGGCGTCACCTACCAGCTCAGCGGGAGCTACCGCTCGGCGATCATCTCGCTGGTGGCCTTCTTCGTCATCGGGTTCGTCCTGCTCGCGCGGGTGCCGGTGAGGCGTGCGATCGAGGATGCGGGCAACCCGGTTCCGGACACGATTTAGCACTCGACACGAAAGGGCGGTAGTGTACGCGTTTGGCCTGCCAGGCGTACCGTTACTGCGCGTCAAAGATGCCGAAACGCTGGGTGACATCTGCTAGCAGATGTGACAAACCGGGCGCCTGTGGGTAGAACAAGGGGCGGCTACGACGGCGACGCATGACCCGGAACGGGAATCTTTACCGCCGACCGGACGTTGACCGGATGACGACGACAGCGACACCTGTCCTGTGGGCGACAAGCCCGGGAGGCACGATTCATGAGTGAGCGAGCTCTTCGCGGTACGCGCCTCGTAGTGACCAGCTACGAGACGGACCGCGGTATCGACCTGGCTCCGCGCCAGGCCGTGGAGTACGCATGCGAGAAGGGGCACCGGTTCGAGATGCCCTTCTCGGTCGAGGCGGAGATCCCGCCGGAGTGGGAGTGCAAGGTCTGCGGGGCCCAGGCACTCCTGGTGGACGGCGACGGCCCTGAAGAGAAGAAGGCCAAGCCCGCGCGTACCCATTGGGACATGCTGATGGAGCGGCGCACCCGTGAGGAGCTCGAAGAGGTCCTCGAGGAGCGTCTGGCGGTTCTGCGCTCGGGGCGATGAACATCGCGGTTCACCCCAGGGACAGCCGCAAGAGCGCGTAACGCGCGAGAACACGGAATACCGCGGGCGCCGTACGTGATCCACGTACGGCGCCCGCGGTTTCGTGCTGTCCCGGGACAGCCACGCGAGGCGGCCGCGCCCTGGGCCTCAGCGGGTCAGCGGGTCAGCGGGTCAGCGGCGGGCGCTGCCCGCTGGGCTCGGCGGTGTCCTCCCTGATGACCTCGCCCTGCACCACCTTGCCGTCGGGGCGGTGCATACGGGCCTGCTGGAAGGCGTCACCGAGGCTGCCCGGGGCGACGCGGCGGAGCCTGCGGTCGAGGGTCCGCTCGGTCCAGCGGCTCACGGCCCGCTGGACCGGCGGGAGCAGCAGGAGCAGTCCGGCCGCGTCGGAGATCAGGCCCGGGATCATCAGCAGCAGACCGCCGAGCATCAGCAGCCCGTTGCCGCCGCCACGGGCCGGCGAACCGCCTCGCTGAAGTGCTTCGTTGAGGTTCTGGAAGGCGCGGCGCCCCGCCCGCTTGATGATCACCGAGCCGGCGACGACGCCCGCGACCAGGAGCAGGAACACGGTGGGGCCGCCGGCCGCGCCCGCGACCCGCGTCAGCAGCCACACCTCCAGAACCAGCCACACGACGATGCCCAGCGGCAGGTACCTGCGCAGCCGGGATCGGCGGGGCCGGGTGGCGGAAGGGGAGGTGGGGCGCCAGTCGTCATGCTCCCAGTGTGCCTGGGCGCGGCTCAGGACGGGATAAGCGGGGCGGCGGGACGGTCAGCGGGCGCCGTGCGGCCGGGTCCGGTCCTGCCCCGCCTTGCCGGTGACCTTGCCGACTCGGTCCCCGACACCCCAGGCGGTGACCCGCCACAGCGCCTCGACCACGATGTTGCGGCTCATCTTGGAGTCGCCGAGTTCGCGCTCCACGAAGGTGATGGGCACCTCGACCACGTGGTACCCGGCCTTCACCGCGCGCCGGGCCAGGTCGACCTGGAAGCAGTAGCCCTGGGAGGCGACGTCGTCCAGACCCAGGCCCTCGAGGGTCTCGCGGCGGAAGGCGCGGTAGCCGCCGGTGATGTCGCGCAGCGGCAGATCGAGCGCGAGGCGGGAGTAGAGGCTGCCGCCCCGGGAGATGAACTCGCGGGACTTGGGCCAGTTCACCACGCGGCCGCCGGGCACCCAGCGCGAGCCGAGCACCAGGTCGGCACCCTTGAGCGCGGTGAGCAGCCGGGGCAGTTCCTCGGGCTGGTGGGAGCCGTCGGCGTCCATCTCGACCAGGACGCCGTAGCCGTTCTCCATGCCCCAGCGGAAGCCCGCCAGATAGGCGGCGCCCAGGCCCTCCTTGCCCTTGCGGTGCAGCACCTGGACGTGGTCGTCCTCGGCGGCCAGTTCGTCGGCCAGCTTGCCCGTGCCGTCGGGGCTGTTGTCGTCCGCCACCAGCACGTGCGCGTCGGGGACGGCCTTGCGCACCCGGCCGACGATGGACTTGATGTTCTCCGCCTCGTTGTAGGTCGGGATGATCACCAAGGCCGTGCCGAGCGGACCGAACTGCCTCCCCTGGGCCTTGGCCGCGAGGGTCCCGTCGCCGTCGTTCACTGCTGCCCCTTCATGTCGTACGCAGGCGTCCACCATAGTGCTCGCGGCCTGCGATGACGCGACGGCACGGTCGTACGGCGGTGTTGTTTCCTCAAGCGTGGAGTAAGAATGTGTTTTTCGGCATCCGCGTTCCACTGCGGATGGGGCCCGGCACCCTTCGGGCCGACCTGGGACCCGCTGGCTGCGGGTCGACCGAAAGCCGTTGTCTACTGAGCAACCGGGCCCCACCCGGGTCACACCTTGCCGACCGGCCGGAGCGTTCCCCCGTCGGCGCGGGCGCTGAGCCTGGCTGCCAGCGACGGTGCCCGGTGCGGCACACCGTCCCTGACCCAGCGGCGCTGCGACGAGTGCGCGAACACTCCACGGTCGGGCGTCCGGTGGTGGACGCCGCCGAACCTACCGGCCCTCGGCCGCCGACTGTCAACAGCCTCCTGACCTGCATGGACGTACCACCTGCCACACCGGACCCGGAGGATGCGCAGGTAGGGCGAGGCCGCGGCACCCCAGGAGCGCCGTGGCGCCACCCCGGGAGATCACTCGCCCGGCCGTACGAACACCGTCCGTCCGCCGACCACGGTGCGCAGGCAGCGGGGCAGCTCGCCGCCGGGGCTCAGATCGGGCAGGCCGGGGGTGCCGGAGCGCGGGTCGGTGGACCAGCGGGCCACCCGGTCGTCGGGAGCCTGGACGACCAGCTCACCGGTCTGCCAGACGGCGTAGTCGGCGGGTGCGCCGGGCACCAGGACGCCCGCGTCGTCGCGGCCGATGGCGCGCCAGCCGCCGCGGGTATGTGCGGTGAACGCGGCGCGGACGGACACCCGGTGCTGGGGCGTGTGGTGGAACGCGGCGGCGCGGACCGTGCCCCAGGGGTCGAGCGGCGTGACCGGGCTGTCGGAACCGAACGCCAGGGGCACCCCGGCCCGCAGCAGCGCGGCGAACGGATTGAGGGCGCGGGCCCGCTCGGCGCCGAGACGCCGGGCGTACATGCCGTCCTCGCCGCCCCAGAGCGCGTCGAAGGCGGGCTGCACGGAGGCGATCAGGCCCAGCTCGGCGAAGGCGGCGACGGCCTCGGGGGTGAGCATCTCGGCGTGCTCGACACGATGCCGGGCCGCACGGACCCGGGCGAGTCCGGTCTTCTCGGCGGCCACGCGCACGCCCTCCACGACCGCGGTCACGGCCGCGTCGCCGATGGCGTGGAAGCCGGCCTGGAGCCCCGCCTCGGTACAGGCGACGACATGGGCGGCGACGGCGTCGGCGTCCAGGTAGGCGGTACCGGTGTGGCCGGCGTCGGTGTACGGCTGGTGCAGACAGGCGGTGTGCGAGCCGAGGGCACCGTCCACGAACAGGTCACCGGCGGCGCCGAGCGCGCCCAGTTCGCGGGCCTTGTCCACGTTCTGCTCGGCCCAGTAGCCGATCACGCGCGGTCCGGGCACCTCGGCGGCGAGCCCCAGCAGGGCGGTGAAGTCGTCCTCGGAGGAGATCTGCGGGCCGCCGCACTCGTGCACCGAGCCGATGCCGAGGGAGACGGCGTGGGCGAGGGCGGTGCGCTGCGCCTCGGCGCGCTGGGCCGGGGTGACGGCGGCGAGGGCGGCCTCGCGCACGGCGTGGTGGGCGTCGGCGGTGAGCGGCGCGTCCTCGCGGGTGACGTCACCGGCGACCATGTCCAGCAGGGCGGTGGTGACGACCGCCGAGTGCACGTCGATGCGGGAGAGGTAGAGCGGGCGGCCGCCGGTGGCGGCGTCCAGTTCCGCGCGGGCCGGCGGCCGGCCGCCCGGCCAGCGGGCGGCGTCCCAGCCGTGGCCGAGCAGCACCCGGTCGCCGGGCCGGGCCGCGGCGAAGTCGCGGACCAGGGCGAGGGCCGCCTCCAGGGAAGGTGCGTCGGAGAGGTCGAGGCCGGTCAGCGCGAGGCCCGTGGCGGTGGTGTGCACATGGGCGTCGGTGAAGGCGGGGGTGACCAGGGCGCCGTCGAGGTCGACCACCTCGTCCACGCCGTCGGCGAAGGCGTCGGCGGCACCCTCGGAGCCGACCCAGGCGACCTGTCCGCGCTCCACCACCATGGCGGTGGCGAAGGGGTCGGCGGGGCTGTGGACCTCTCCGCGGCGCAGGAGGACGGTCTTGGGGTCGGCGGACTGCTCACTCATGCCCCACAGTCTCTCGCGCGCGTGGGGCACGCGGGGCACCGGGGCGGCCGCTTCAGATCCGCGGGGGCGCGCCTCGTACGGGGTGGACAGCACGACGGTGGTCCGCGTGGAGACCCCCGCCAGGCTGCGCAGCCGGGCCAGCAGCTCCTCCAGTTCGTGCGGGGTGGCCACCCGCACCTTGAGGATGTAGTTCTCGTCGCCGGCGACGCTGTGGCAGGCCTCGATCTCGGGGACGCCGGCGAGGCGGTCCGCGATGTCGTCGGGGGCGCTGGGGTCGAACGGTTTCACCGAGATGAAAGCGGTCATCGGCAGCCCGACGGCCTCGGGGTCGACGACCGCGGCGTAGCCGCGGATGACGCCACGCTGTTCGAGCCGGCGCACCCGCTGGTGCACGGCCGACGTGGACAGGCCCGTGGCCTTGCCCAGGTCTGTGTAGCTCATCCGCCCGTCCTTGACGAGCAGCTGCACGATCTGACGGTCCAGCTCCTCCATGGCGCCAAAACCTACAGTGCGCGTGATCTCCTCGGATACCTGGGCAACGCTGGTCATGCCCGGTTTGCGAGGTGCGGGCGGAGCGCGGCCGACGCGCGGGGGTGCGGAGCGGGCGGACGACGGGGGACAAAAGCGCCGCACCGGTACACCCGCGCAAGGCGTGTGACGAAGACCACAGCGGACGGGCGCCCTCCGTGATGGTCTCGTGATTACCCCCGGACGTGGCGGGAAGTGCTTGCTGTGGTCGAGGCCGCAGTGCCTTCACGGCCCAGCCTTAGGGGAGAATCCCATGCAGAGTGTCAAGCGCCCTGGTCGATCCGCGTCCAAGCGGCAGCAGCAGGTCGTCGAGCCCGAGCCGGAGGGCGTCGAACCCGACGCCGACCAGGCCGACGAACTCGACGCATACGACACCTTCGAGATGTACCGGGTGCTCTGCCCGGACTGCGCGCAGCCCATCGCGCTGCTGGCGGACGAGGAGTTCCTGCCGGAGCACGCGCTGTGCGCCTCGCCGTGGAACCCGTTCGGCCTCACGGTGTGCGCGGGCACGGGCCGCGCCGCGACCGAGGCCCGCCCCGCGGACGAGTCCTTCGTCCCGCAGGAGCAGGACACCGCCCTGCTGCTGACGCTCCCCCAGGGTCTTGACTGGCGGACGCAGCCCTTCTCGCACGTCGGCGGCCCGGGCTCGCGCCCGATGCGCGTGCGGGCGATGGGCGGCCAGGCGGCCTGAGCCACACCCCGTACGGACGCACCGCTCCGCGCCACGGCCGCTCCGGCCGCCGTGGCGCGGGACGGACACGTCCGGAAACGGGGGGAGCGGTCGTTCGCGGGCGGCGCCGGTACGGCGCTTCCGTCGGCACGCGGGGCGGACGCCGGTGAACTGAAGCGCGATTCGGCCGGGCGGTGACCCGTCCGGCCCACGCCGCGTTCTTCCTGGCATGACCGCCTTGCACACGGCCACCGGGCGTCAGCGCCGGATCTTCGTACCCCGCCCCGCAGGATCGGTTCCGCCGCCCGCGCCGCAGGACCCGCCCATCTACCGCGCCCTCATGCGCGCGTGGGCCGACGGGGGCCGCACCCTGCCGGGCCGCCACGACCCCGAGTGGATCAGGCTGGCGGCCCCGACGGTGCGCAGCGGCGAGTTCAGCGACCCTCCGGTCCCGCCACGTGACGGGCGATGACCATCCGCTGGATCTGGTTCGTGCCCTCGACGATCTGCAGGACCTTGGCCTCACGCATGTAGCGCTCGGCCGGGAAGTCGGCGGTGTAGCCGTAGCCGCCGAGTATCTGCACGGCGTCCGTGGTGACCTTCATGGCCGTGTCGGTGCAGTGCAGCTTGGCCATGGCGGCCTGCTTGGCGAACGGCCTGCCCGCGTCGCGCAGTCGGGCCGCGGCGAGGTAGAGCGCCCGGCCGGCCTCGATCTGGGTCGCCATGTCGGCGATCATGAAGCGCAGGCCCTGGAAGTCCCCGATGGGCCGTCCGAACTGCCGGCGCTGGGCGGCGTAGCCGACCGCCTCGTCCAGCGCCGCCTGGGCCAGGCCGATGGCGCAGGCCGCGATACCGAGCCGCCCGGAGTCCAGGGCGGACAGGGCGATGGCGAAGCCCTGCCCCTCCTCGCCGAGACGCCGGCTGTCGGGAACGCGGACGCCGTCGAGGTGGACCTGGGCGGTCGGGCTGCCCTTCATTCCCATCTTCTTCTCGGGCAGGGCGCCGCTCAGCCCTCGGCGTCGCCGGGCACCAGGAAGGCGGTGATCCCGCGCGGGCCGTCCTCCCCGGTGCGGGCCATCACGGTGTAGAAGTCGGCGATGCCGCCGTGCGTGATCCAGGCCTTGGTGCCGGTGATCACCCAGTCGTCGCCCTCCCGCACGGCCTTGGTGCGCAGGGAGGCCGCGTCGGAGCCGGAGGACGGCTCGGAGAGGCAGTAGGCGCCCAGCAGGCCGCCGCCGAGCATGGCGGGCAGGTGCTCGACCTGCTGCTGCTTGGTGCCGTAGGCGGCGAGCCCGTAGGAGGCGAGGGTGTGCACGCTGACGCCCAGGCCGACGGTCAGGCGGGCCGCGGCCAGTTCCTCCAGGACCTGGAGGTAGACCTCGTACGGCTGGTCGCCGCCGCCGTACTCGGAGTCGTAGGGCAGGCCCAGCAGGCCCGTCTCCGAGAGCAGGGTGAAGACCTCGCGCGGGAAACGACCCGCGTCCTCCTCCTCGGCCGCCTTCGGCGCGATCTCGCGCTGCGCCAGCTCACGGACGAGCGCGAGCAGATCCCTCGCCTCTTCCGTCGGCAGTTGACGCTCCACCGGCTGCGGGTCGCGGTCGGACATGGCGTCGGTCTCCTCCCTGTTCGGGCACACGGGGCGGATGTGCGCCTTGGGTGGGGCGGCTCCGCCTGATCGTTCCGGTTCCGGCCGAGGCACCCGCTTCCGGGTCTCGGAAGCTGCTGACCAGCGGCTGTGTGCCGTGAGTATGCCCGATCAGCGACCTCCCGTCACCAGTTAACGACCGCTTACTCCAAGAATCCAGCCGAAGCGTTATCCACCCTCGAGATTGGTCCGAACCATTGACCTATTGGTCTAGTCCTCCTACTGTGCATGACCAACGCTTTACCGCGTTCATGCCAATCGGCGCGCGTTCCCCTCTCCCCCACGAGGAGCAACCCCGATGCACACTCCCCACCGCCCCCGTGCCCGGTTCCGGGCGCTCGTCGCCGCCGCGTGTTCCGCCGTCCTCGGCACCGGGCTGCTGGCCGGCGCGGGCAGCGCGACCGCCGCCGCCCCGGACACTCCGGCGGCCGCGCGGGTCAAGGCCGGTTCGAAGGTCGTCGGCTACTTCACCGAATGGGGCACCTACGACCGCAAGTACCACGTCAAGAACATCGAGACCTCGGGCTCCGCGGCGAAACTGACCCACATCAACTACGCCTTCGGCAACGTCACCGGCGGCAAGTGCGCGATGGGCGACTCCTACGCGGCGACCGACCGCGCCTACACGGCCGCCGAGTCCGTCGACGGTGCGGCCGACACCTGGGACCAGCCGCTGCGCGGCAACTTCAACCAGTTGCTGAAGCTGAAGAAGAAGCACCCGGGCCTGAAGGTGCTGTGGTCGTTCGGCGGCTGGACCTGGTCCGGCGGCTTCGGCGAGGCGGCCAGGAACCCGGCCGCCTTCGCCCAGTCCTGCTACGACCTGGTGAAGAACTCCAAGTGGGCGGGCGTCTTCGACGGCATCGACATCGACTGGGAGTACCCGAACGCCTGCGGCAACACCTGCGACACCAGCGGCCGGGAGGCCTTCAGGAACGTGATGGCCGCACTGCGGGCGAAGTTCGGCCCCGGCAGCCTGGTCACGGCGGCGATCACCGCGGACGCCACCAGCGGCGGCAAGATCGACGCGGCGGACTACGCGGGCGCGGCGCAGTACGTCGACTGGTACAACCCGATGACCTACGACTACTTCGGCGCCTGGGACGCGACCGGCCCGACCGCCCCGCACTCCCCGCTGAACTCCTACGCGGGCATCCCGAAGGCCGGATTCCACACCTCGGCGACCATCGCCAAGCTCAGGGGCCTCGGCGTCCCCGCCTCCAAGCTGCTGCTCGGCATCGGCTTCTACGGCCGCGGCTGGACCGGCGTCACGCAGGCGGCGCCCGGCGGCACGGCGACCGGCCCGGCGGCGGGCACGTACGAGCAGGGCATCGACGACTACAAGGTGCTGAAGACCAAGTGCCCGGCGACCGGCACCGTGGGCGGCACGGCGTACGCCAAGTGCGGCAGCGACTGGTGGAGTTACGACACCCCGGCGACCATCGGCACGAAGATGGCGTACAAGAACCAGCAGGGACTCGGCGGCACGTTCTTCTGGGAGCTGAGCGGCGACACCGCGAACGGCGAGCTGATCAAGGCGATCAACTGACCCTCGGGACGGTGACGTTCGGGCGTGGGCCGGAGGAGCGCGAGCCTCCGGCCCACGCCCGCTACGCGTCGCGGCGCGCCGGCTGCGGCGCCGGGTAGGAGGGGTCCAGTTCCTCCACGGCGCGCAGCGCCCCGCCGAGGGTCTTCACCAGCAGGTCGCGCATGGTGTCCCGGGACAGTTCGGGGCGGTCGATCCAGTCGAGGGTGGCGCCCTCCACGCTGCACACCCAGGAGAGCAGCCCCATACGGGCCAGCGGGGCGATGTCCCGGCGGCCGTAGGCTCCTTCGGCGATCGTGGCGACGATGGCCTCACGGACGCCGTCCCGGATGGCGTGCACCTCGGTGTCGAAGCCGACCCCGCCGCTGACGATGGCGCGGTAGGCGGCCTGGTGGTGCTCGGCGAAGCGCAGATAGGTGTCGATGGTGCGGTGCACCCGGTCCACGGCGGGCAGTTCGACACCGCTCGCGGCGAAGTCGACCAGGTCGGCGACGGAGGCGTGGATGATCGCCAGGTAGTAGCCGCGCTTGGACTGGAAGTAGTAGTAGATCAGGCCCTTGGCGACGTGCGCCTGCCGGGCGATGTCGTCCATGGACAGTGCGTCGTAGGACGTGTCGGCGAACAACTTCCGTCCGATGGCGATGAGTTCGGCGCGACGCGCCTCGGAACGCTCGGTGCCGCGCGTCCGGGGACGGACGGCGGCACGCTGTGGACGCATATTCACTTTCGACCCTGGTCTAGGAGGTCGGCGGGACATCCGCAGTATGTCAGAACATGCCGGCCCGGCGCCGGGCCGGGCCTGTTCAGAGCAGGCCCAGCCGGGTCACCAGCATCGCGACCACCACGACGAGCACCCAGCCCATGATGTGCTCGAGGATCTCCGGGCCGTCTTCCTTGGGGCCGCCGGTGCCGACGCGGGTGGCGGTGGCCGGGTGTGCGGTCATGGTGTTCTCACAGACGTCGGACGTACGAAGTGGAATCCCCCCACCCATTTGTCCACCTTGCCACCCGCGACGGCGTTCGCGGCGGAGACGTTGCTCACACGGTCCGGATCAGCACACCCCCACCGCCGCGAGCGCCTTGCGCTGCCGCGCGGTCGGGCGGGCCGGGAAGTAGAGGTAGCAGACCCCGCCCGTGCCGCTTCTGACCTTGCCGGTCGCGTCGTACCGCTTGGTCCTGAGCCAGATGTTCTCGAACTCGCGCCGCAGGTACACCCGGCGCACCGCGTCGTCGCTCGGCGAGGCCGGGTCGTTGGCGATCACGTCGCCGTCGGCCGTGAAGCCGATCACGGTCATGAGGTGGCCGGAGGTGCCGTATCCGGCACCGGTCAGCTCGGTCTTGAGGAAGGACTGGGACGTTATGGCCGGGATGCCGGCCGCGACCAGGGTCTCCACGTCGGTGAGCGAGGTGAGCCGGGTGACCACGCCCTGGATGCCGTCGAAGGTGGCCGCGTAGGCGGCGTTGAACGGCCAGTTGCCGCAGCCCTCGTACTGGTTGTCGTACGTGTACCGGGCTGCGTGGTCCACCTGCGGGTCGGCGTAGGACGGGTCGACCCAGGAGAGCTGCTCGGGGGTGAGCCGGCCGCCCCAGTACTCGATGATCATCTGCGAGGAGGTGGGGCTGCACCAGGCCTCGCCGCCGTTGTCGTACTCCGGGTACTGGCCCTTGTGGATCTCCTGCGAGTAGCGCGGGACGGCCAGTTCGCGGGAGAGGGCGGGCGCGGACGCGGGGACGGTGAAGCGGTCGGGGATGTCGGAGCCCATGGCGCCGAGCCGCCAGACGGTCGGGGTGAGACGCGTGCCGGGCGTGCGGTAGAGCGTGAGGCGCAGCCGGTAGGAGGCCAGGCGCAGGCCGGTGCTCGCGTCGTCGATGGAGAAGGTGTCGGTCCAGATCGTGCTCTTGCCGTCGGTCTGGTCGTCCACCGAGGTGCGCTTGATGTCCTGGTCGCCGGCGGCCCAGCGGCCCATCACGTACCAGGGCGTGTCCGTGCCGTCGGAGTACGTGCCGCACAGCTCGACCTGGAGCCAGGTGCCCTCGGGGGTGTGCGCGTTCCAGGAGGCGATGACCTCCGTCGCCGGCACGGCGAGCCGGTGGACCGGGGAGGTCCAGGTCGCGTACTCCCAGGTGGCCGTGCGGCCGGTGTGCGGGTCGGTGTAGTCGGTGCGGCCGGCGGCGGCCCCGATCTCGGCGCCGGGGCGGCGGCCCGGGACGGCCCGGACGCCCTCCGCGGTCCCGCCGCGCCAGTCGCGGTACGAGGTCCAGGCGTGGTAGTCGACGGGGCGGCCCGGCGCGGCGGAGGTGCCGGTGCCGGCGGGCGCCGACGCGGTGGCCGCCGACGCGGGCATGGTTCCCGAGGCGACCGCGGCGACCACCGCGGCGGCGAGAACGGTTCTGCGGGAGGGCTGCTGGGCTCTGCTCATGGGCGCGGTTACCCCCAGGTGTCCGGGTCGGGGCTGGTGCTGTTGGTGCGCCAACTATGAACGGAGACGGCATGCCCCTGCCAGCACTTCCGCCGTATGGCGCGCCACCAATATTGGTCTAGAACAGTGACGGGACCTGCGGGAGTGCTCCGGGGAGCGCGCCACGGCCCCGGCGCGGCGGTGTGCCGTGCGCCGGGGCCGTGCCGTTCAGCGGGTCAGATGAGGTCCATCGCGGCGACCTCGTCGGGGCGGCCGTAGCTGACCGGACCCTGGAAGCGGCGGCGGGCGGTGGCGAACCACCAGACCGTGGCCACGAGCAGGACGACGGCCAGCGCGATCGGCGCGTAGTTGAACGAGTCGGCGGTGATGGGCGAGGCCTGCGGCAGCATGAACAGCACGCTGCTGAGCAGGATCCAGGTCACCGCGATCCAGCCGATCGGCTTGCCCCAGCGGCCCAGGTGCCAGGGGCCGGGCTGGAACTCGTCGCCGAGCCGCAGCCGCAGGAAGACCGGCACGGCGTAGGCGAGGAACAGCCCGACCACGTTGACGCTCACGATGGCCGTGAACGCCGTGTGCGACCACCAGCCCGGGACCACCAGGGCGAGCGAGCAGCCCACCGCGAGCCACACCGCCTTGACCGGCGTCCGGGTGCGCAGCGAGACCGTGTGCCACCAGCGCGAGCCGGGCATCGCGCCGTCCCGGGAGAAGGCGAAGATCTGCCGGGTGTTGCTGGTGAGGTTGGCCAGGCCGCAGAAGAGCATGGCGCCGATGACGATGAGCAGCATCACCTTGGCGGTGCCGAGACCCAGGCCGTCGATGAGAATCTGGACGGGCGGCGCGGCCGAACCGGCCACCTTGCCGTAGTCGCTAATGCTGTAGACCAGCGCGAGCATCAGGATCAGGCCGGTGATCGCCGAATAGCCGATGGCACGGGTGATGCCCTTGGGGGCGTTGACCGTCGCCTGGACCGTTTCCTCGGACATGTGGAAGCTGCCGTCGAAGCCGGTGAAGGTCCAGCTGGTGACGAGCAGACCGAGCATGCCGCCGTAAAGTCCGTTGGTGAAGCCGGTGTTGTTCTCGAAATGCGTCACGAAGGACGCCGACTGATGATGGTCGGGCATCACGATGAGTGCGGTCACGATCACCACGAGTCCGATCAGCAGCCACCATACGGAAATACGGTTCAGTACGGCGACGAGCTGGACGGTGAAGGTGTTGGCGAGCCCCTGCGCCACGATGATCACCGCCGTGATCAGGACCGTCTGGTGCGCGGTCGGCTGGTACGAGGGCCACTGCAGGGCGACGAAGGCCTGGATGAACGTGGCCGCCGCGTACCCGGTGGCGGCGGTGCCGCCGATCTGGCCCACGAAGTTCAGCCAGCCCGTGAACCAGGACCAGGCGCCTTTGTGCCGCTTGGCGAGCTTGCCCGCGGAGAAATACAGCGCGCCGCTCGTCGGATACGCCGAAGCGACTTCCGCCATCGCGGCGCCGATGAACAGCACCATGACGGAGACGCCGATCCAGCCGAACACGAGAACGCGGGGGCCGCCCGCGTTCATACCGAATCCGAAGGACGAGAAAATACCCGAGAGGATATTGATGATGGTGAAGGAGATCGCGAAATTGTCGAACGCCTTGAAACGTCGGGTGAGTTTCCGCGGATAACCCATCGCGTGCAGGGTCGCGTCGTCGTCGAGCACGACCGCGTCCTCTCCCCCGCGGGCTTTCGCCCGTGGAGCCGATATCCGTTCCGACACAGATCGACCTTTCTCTTGGTGGGGGGCGGAGCAGGTACGGGTCAGGCGGGTCCCGGGACGGGCAGGCCGCAGCCGCGCCGGGCCCGGGAGAGCTGTTCGGCGGGCTCGCCGAAGGCACTCCAGGGCATGCGTGAGGCGTACGGGCCCATCGCCGTGAAGACCGCCCGGGCCTCGAACCCGCACTGGGCCATGACCAGCGCGTGCGCGAGGTAGGCCAGGTCGAGCACCGGGGTGAAGCGGTAGCCGGCCACCGCGGGCAGCCAGTTGTGGTAGACCGCGAGCGCGGTGGAGCGCCACTGGGGCTGCTCCCAGACCCGGTCGGCGAGCAGTTGGGTGGGGTTGTAGCTCTCGACCAGGGCGACCAGCGGCAGCAGCCGGAGGGCGGAGTCGGCGGGCGCGCGCTGGCTGAGGAAGGCGGCCACGTCCCAGGCCGCGTTGACCGAGCCGCCGTAGCGGGTGAAGAAGCAGGACAGGAAGCGGTGGTGGCCCTCGCGGTTCCACGGGTCCAGGGACAGGACGTGCGCGAACAGCCGCCAGGGGCCCGGCGGGGCGGTGAGCAGCCCCTGCGGAGCGGGATCGCGCAGCCGGTGCAGCCGGGCCATGGTGAGCTTGGCGACCCACGGGGTGGGGTCGTCGGGGGCCAGCGCGGCGGCCCGGTCGCAGGCGGTGAGCGCTATCCGCTCCAGCGCCTCGGCCCGGTCGTCGCGTGCGTCGGCGGCCCGCATCGCGCGCTGCACGGCCACCCGGGCCCACAGCAGCGCCGCCTCGGGCGTCGGTTCCTCGGCCAGCCAGCGCTCGACGAGGTCGGTGCCGGCCGCCTCGGAGGCCAGCACGAGCGAGCGGTGGGCACGCAGGGCGAAGTCGGAACGCGTCTCGGCGAGGGCTTCGCCGGCGCTTCGATAACGGCCGGCGCGCACATCGACGCATACGCGCGCCAGGACACGGTCGTCGGCCGCCGGATGCCACACGTACTGCCCCTCGAATAACTCCGCGGCCATGTTCTCCTGTCCGTCCCCGTAACGACGCGCCGCACTCGCGCAGGAGGCACCTTACTCAGCGGTCGGCACGCCTGGAACGCCGAATTTCACATATCGGTCAACGGATTCGGATGCTTTAATCCGTCCGATTGACCGGCTCTCGGCCAGTGGTTCAAGAAGTGACGTTTTCTGGCCGCTCCGGACCCCTGCGGCAAGCCACTGCCAGGGGCGCTATGGGCCCCTACTACACTGTTTCCGGAAAACACCCCACACCTCACCACACCTCGGGAATCGCCATTCACGACCTCGCCGCCCGGCTGCGCGCGCTGCCCCCCTCGCTGGGGCCGGTCCGCCTGATCGCCGTCGACGGCCACGCGGGGTCCGGGAAGTCCACCTTCGCCGGACGGCTCGCCGCCGCGCTCGGCGGGGCGCCGGTGCTGCACCTGGACGACATCGCCAGCCACGAGCGGCTCTTCGACTGGACCGAGCGGCTGACGGCACAGGTGATCGGCCCGCTGGCCCGGGGCGAGAGCGCGCGGTACACCCCCTACGACTGGCACGCCCGGGCGTTCGGCCCGCCCAGGCCGCTGCCGCCGGCACCCATGGTCGTCATCGAGGGAGTCGGCGCCGGACGCCGGGCGCTGCGGCCGTATCTGGCCCGGCTGCTGTGGATGGAACTGCCGCGCGAGGAGGCCTGGGCGCGCGGCCGGATGCGCGACGGGGAGGCGCAGCGCGAGTTCTGGTCCGGGTGGGTCGAGGCGGAGCACGCGCACTTCGCCGTCGATCCCTCGCGCCCCCATGCGGATCTCCTGGTGCGGCAGACACCGGTGGGATACGAGGTGCTGCCGGGACCGGCGAGCGCCCCCGGACCGGACCAGAACGTCACTCACGGTGACGACCCGTCCGCGGTGCGGTGAGCGCACCAAGACCCTTGCGGGGGAACTTTCTTGAGTGCTCCAGGTCCGCTTGACCCGGGAGCCTTGCAGGTCTTACGTTCTGAATGTGCGGCCATTCGAAGCCGCCCGCAGACGCGAAGCCCCCGGTTGTTCCCCCGTGATCGGGGGCTTCGTTCTGCCCGCGGACCGTTCGTCCGGCCGCCTCGCGCACCGAAACAATCACCCTCGGTCACCTTTTCGTCTGCGCCCCGTCTGCTCCCACCTCGGCGAACGGGCCGTGCGGCACCCTTCGGAACGCGGTCGTACCCCGGGTACGATGCCCTCGGTGCGACCTTCGAGCGACGGCCTCGCGCACCTGCAACTCCGGTCCGCGGCACAGCGGTTCGTCCGCGGCGGCCGTCGGGCGACTGCCCGGCGGTGAACCAACGGGGGCACGGTCTGTGGGGGACGTGATGGACTTCGGCACGCAGGGCCCCGAGGCCCCGGCCGACCTCGCCTGGCTGCGAGGTGTGGACGCCTACACGATGGGCGCCTATCCCCAGGCGGAGGAGGAGTTCCGCGTCGCGGTCCGGATGGACCCGGGGATGGCGGACGCCTGGCTCGGACTGCACGCGCTGCGGGTCGACACGACCACCGCGCTGCTCCGGATGTTCCGGCACCGGGAGCGCTTCGGGGAGCAGCGCGCCCGGCACCGCCGCACCCTCAACTCCTGGTACTGGCTAGGCTGGTGGGTGCAGCCGGTGCTGGAGAGCCCGCGCGACCTGCTGCTGGCGCACGCCTCGCACTGGCTGGACGGCCGGCACGTACCCGAGCTGGACCGGGCGCTCGCCGGGCTGCCCCCGGTGGACACCGACCCGCAGGTCCGCTTCCTGCACGCCTGCCGCGCCTATCTCGTCAAGGACTGGGACCAGCTGGTGCGGCACACCGACCCGCTGCTCGACGACCCGCTGCTCGGCATCGAGGCGGGTCTCTTCGGCGGCATGGCCCGGGTCCGTCTGGAGATGTACGGCCAGGCCGAGCCGCTGCTCGCGGCGGCCCTGATGCGCTGCCGCAGCGAGCAGCCGCAGCGCAAGGAGCTGCGGTACTGGCTGGCCCGGGCGCACGAGGGCACCGGGCGCAGCGCGGCGGCGCTCCCCCTGTACCGGGCGGTGCACCGGATCGATCCGGCCTTCATGGACACCTCGGCCCGGCTGGCCGCGATCGCCGAGGGCGACGGGTACGACGATCCGGCCGATCTGGCGGCCATCACCCTGACCGGTGCCGGGGCGGACGTCATGGACGGCCCGGACACGCTCGATCCGCTCTTCGGCACGGAGGGCCGCGATCTGCGGCTGACGGAGCCGGACCTGCCGACCGGGCCGCTGCCGTCGGTCTCCGACCCGGTGGTGCGGGTGAAGAGCGGGATGCCGTCCTCCGTCCTGTCCGCCGGGCCGACCGATCCCGTGTTACTCGAGGAGGCGCTTGCCGAGCTGGAGCGGATGGTGGGGCTCGAGCCGGTCAAGCGCCAGGTCAAGGCCTTGTCCGCGCAGTTGAACATGGCCCGGCTGCGGGCCGGGCAGGGGCTGCCGGTGCAGCCGCCCAAGCGGCACTTCGTCTTCTCCGGGCCGTCCGGGACGGGGAAGACCACGGTCGCGCGGATCCTCGGGCGCGTGTTCTACGCGCTGGGGCTGCTCGGCGGCGACCATCTGGTGGAGGCCCAGCGGGCCGATCTGGTCGGGGAGTACCTGGGGCAGACGGCCGTGAAGGCCAACGAGCTGATCGACTCCGCGATCGGCGGGGTGCTGTTCGTGGACGAGGCGTACTCGCTGTCCAACTCGGGCTACGGCAAGGGGGACGCGTACGGCGACGAGGCCCTGCAGGTGCTGCTGAAGCGGGCCGAGGACAACCGGGACCACCTGGTGGTGATCCTGGCGGGCTATCCGGAGGGCATGGACCGGCTGCTCACCGCCAACCCCGGGCTCTCCTCCCGCTTCACCTCGCGGGTCGACTTCCCCTCCTACCGGCCGCTGGAGCTCACCGAGATCGGCAAGGTGCTCGCGGCGGAGAACGGGGACCGCTGGGACGAGGAGGCGCTGGAGGAACTGCGGTCCATCGCCGGGCACGTGGTCGATCAGGGGTGGATCGACGAACTGGGCAACGGGCGGTTCCTCCGGACGCTGTACGAGAAGAGCTGCGCCTACCGGGACCTGCGCCTGTCGGGGTATCCCGGGGTGCTGTCCCGGGGGACCTCGCGACGCTGCGGCTGCCGGATCTGATGCAGGCGTACGGGGAAGTGCTGTCGGGGCGGGGGCCCCAGGATCCGTCCGCGCTCTAGGCGCCGGTGACCGGTGCCGGGCGGAGGGGGCGCGCCGCCGGAACGCGGAACGCCCGTCCGGACGGGCCGCCGGAACGCGGACCGCCCACCGGGCCGCGTGGCCGGGTGGGCGGTGAGCCGGGGTCGGAGGCCGGTGGTCAGGCCATGGCCTGCTCCGGATTCCCCGTGGCCCTGGGTTCGGTGAGCTTTATGTCCGGGACTCTGCGGTGGGCCGGGTCGCGGACCTCGCCGACCAGGAGTTCCAGGGCGTCCTCCAGAGCCACCAGGCCCAGGATCCGGCCCGAGGCGTCCGCGACCTGGGCCAGGTGGGTGGCCGCCCGGCGCATGACCGTCAGGGCGTCGTCCAGCGGGAGTTCCGAGCGGAGCGTCGTCATGGGGCGCCAGACGTGCTGGGGGACGGCCCGGTCGGAGTCCTCCAGGTCCAGGACGTCCTTCACGTGGACGTACCCCATGAAGGGCCCCTTGTCCGCCGCCGCGACCGGGAAGCGGGAGTAGCCCGTGCGAGCCGTGAGCTGGACGATCTCGCCCGGGGTGACCGACGGCGGCACCGTGATCAGGGACTCGCGCCGCAGCAGGACGTCCGTCACCGGGCGGGAGCCCAGTTCCAGCGCGTCCTCCAGCCGCTCCTGCTCCTCCGGGTTCAGCAGACCCGCCTGGCCGGAGTCCTCGAGCAGGCGGTTGAGCTGCTCGCTGGTGACGACCGCCTCGACCTCGTCCTTGGGCTCGACCCGGAAGAGCCGCAGGATGCCCTGGGCGCAGGCGCCGAGGGCCACCGTGATCGGCCGGCACACCCGGGCGAAGGCGACCAGACCCGGGCTGAGCCACAGCGCGGCCTTCTCGGGGCAGCCATCGCGAGGTTCTTCGGCACCATCTCGCCGATGACGAGGTGGAGGAAGACCACCGCGGCGAGGGCGATGACGTAGCCGAGCGGGTGGATCATGCCTTCCGGCAGGTGGATCCACTCGAAGACCGGCTCCAGCAGGTGGGCGACGGTGGGCTCGGCGACCGCGCCGAGCGTCAGCGAGCAGACGGTGATGCCGAACTGGGCGGCGGCCATCATCTGCGGCAGCCGCTCCAGGCCGTACAGCACCTGGCGGGCCCGGGCCGTGCCCAGCGGTTCGATCTGGCTGCGGCGGACGGAGACGAGCGCGAACTCGGCGCCGACGAAGAAGCCGTTGGCGAGCACGAGCACCGCGGCGAAGACCAGTTGGAGGACGCTCATCGGACGGCCTCCACGACGTTCATGGCCGGGGCCGTGCGGACCAGGCGGACCCGTTCGGCGCGGTAGTGGCCCACCTGGCGCACGGAGAGCCGCCAGCCCGGCAGTTCGGCCCGGTCGCCGGGGCCGGGATGCGGCCGAGCAGGTCGGCGACGAGCCCGGCGACGGTCTCGTACGGCCCCTCGGGCACGTCGAGGCCTATGCGCTTCAGGACGTCGACACGGCAGCCGCCGTCCACGTCCCAGGCGGGCCGGCCGTCCTCCGGCGGGGCGGGGGCCAGCTCCGGCGCGTCCTTGGCGTCGTGCTCGTCACGGACCTCGCCGACGAGTTCCTCGACGATGTCCTCCAGGGTGACCACGCCGGCCGTGCCGCCGTACTCGTCCACGACGACGGCGATGGGCTGTTCGCTGCGCAGCCGGGCGAGCAGGGGCTGTACGGGCAGCGTCTCGGGCACGAGCAGCGCCCGGCGCGCGATACGGCCGACCGGGGTACGCAGCCGGTCGTTCACGGGGACCGCCAGGGCGTCCTTGAGGTGGGCCATGCCGACCACGTCGTCGATCTTCTCCCGGTAGACGGGGAAGCGGGACAGGCCGGTGGCCCGGGTCAGGTTGACCACGTCCTCGGCGGTGGCCGAGTCCTGCAGGGCGCTGACCTTGACCCGGGGGGTCATGACGTGCTGTGCGGTCAGCTCTCCCAGGGACAGGGTGCGTACGAACAGGTCGGCCGTGTCCTGTTCCAGGGCGCCGGCCTGTGCGGAGTGCCGGGCCAGGGACACCAGTTCGCCCGGGGTACGGGCGGAGGCCAGCTCGTCGGCGGGCTCGACGCCCAGGGCGCGCACCAGCCGGTTGGCGACCGTGTTCAGCACGGAGATCACCGGGCGGAACAGCCGGGAGAAGAGGTGCTGGGGGCCCGCGACGAAGCGGGCGACCTGGAGGGGCCGCGACACCGCCCAGTTCTTGGGCACGAGTTCGCCGATCACCATCTGGATCGCGGAGGCCAGCAGCATGCCGGTGACCACGGCCACACCGGAGACGGCCCCCGGGGGACGCCGATCGCGGTGAACGGGCCGTGCAGCAGGGCGGCCAGGGCCGGTTCGGCGAGCATGCCGACGACCAGGGAGGTGATGGTGATGCCGAGCTGGGTGCCGGAGAGCTGGAAGGAGAGCTCCTTCAGCGACTCCACCACCGTGCCGGCGCGCTTGTCGCCGTCGGCGGCGGCCTTCTCGGCGTCCGGGCGCTCGACCGTCACGAGGCCGAATTCGGCGGCCACGAAGAAGCCGTTGGCCAGGATCAGCAGGAAGGCCGCTGCGAGGAGCAGCAGGGGGTGGTCATGATGCCGCCGCCTCCATGTGGTGGGGGAGGGGGCGGCGCAGGTACTACAGGACGATCCGTCCATCGCCGGAGGGGGTCACTCCTCGGGTAGCAGGAACCCCTGTGCACCGGGCGCGGCGCCACAGGGGTGGAGGCGCGACGAAAACGCCTCCACCTCCAGATTAATCAAGACACGGCCCGGTGTGTCAGGGCGGACGTCACCGATTCATCCCTGATCTTCGCCCGCGGGTGCCGTCGAGCGGGCCTCGGTGAGCGCCCGGAGCGTCCGCGCGTCGGCGATGGCACGCTGCCTGGCCAGGCCCGGCTGGATGCCGAGCGCGGGCAGGCTGGTGCCGTCGCTCAGGTTGAGGAACACCCAGGGATCGCCCGGACGGAGGTTCACCTGAAGGATTTCCGCCCAGGCCAGGCGCCGTTTGCTCGCGATGTTGACCACGGTGACGCCGGCCTCGTCGGCGACCACCTTGACGCGGGCCAGTTGGGCGAGCGCCCAGAAGATGAGCGCTCCGGTGACGAAGAAGCTGGCCCGCTCACCCGGCCCCAGGTCCAGCAGCATGGCGACACCGGAGATGACCAGGAAGATCGCCACACCGGCGGTGAGCAGGATCACCCTCGTGTGGCCCGGCCGGAAGGTCACGGGGAGGGCGGGAAGCTCGGACATCTGTTCGCGTACCTCTTACAGGCGGCAGGCGTGGATGGCGGTGGTGAGGATGGCCCGCGCACCGATCTCGTAGAGGTCGTCCATGATCCGCTGCGCCTCCTTGGCGGGGACCATGGCGCGGACCGCGACCCAGCCCTCGTTGTGCAGCGGGGAGACGGTCGGCGACTCCAGGCCGGGCGTGAGCGCGACGGCCTTCTCGAGCTGCTCGACACGGCAGTCGTAGTCCATCATCACGTACGTCCGGGCGACCAGGACGCCCTGCAGGCGGCGCAGGAACTGCTGGACCTTGGGCTCCTCGCCGTCGGCGCCGGTGCGGCGGATGACCACGGCCTCGGACTTCATGATGGGCTCGCCGAAGACCTCGAGGCCCGCGTTGCGCAGGCTGGTGCCGGTCTCCACGACGTCGGCGATGACCTCGGCGACGCCCAGCTCGATCGCGGTCTCGACGGCGCCGTCCAGGTGGACGACGGAGGCGTCGACGCCGCTGTCGGCGAGGTGCCCGGCGACGATGCCCTCGTAGGAGGTGGCGACCGTGCGGCCCTTGAGGTCGGCGACACCCGTCGCGGTGCCGGGCTTGGCGGCGAAACGGAAGGTGGAGCGGGCGAACCCGAGCGGCAGGATCTCCTCGGCGTCGGCGCCGGAGTCGACCAGCAGGTCGCGGCCGGTGATGCCGATGTCGAGCCGGCCGGAGGAGACGTAGATCGCGATGTCGCGGGGGCGGAGGTAGAAGAACTCGACCTCGTTCACCGGGTCGACGATCCGCAGCTCCTTGGACTCCCGGCGCTGCTGGTAGCCGGCCTCATGCAGCATGTCCGCCGCAGGGCCGGACAGGGAACCCTTGTTGGGGACGGCGATGCGCAGCATGAGGTCGGCTTCCTTTGCGTTCAGGGAGATGGGGTTCTTGAGCCGGCGCGGCTCAGAGGTGGGCGTAGACGTCGTCCAGGGAGATGCCGCGGGCGACCATCATCACCTGGACGTGGTACAGCAGCTGCGAGATCTCCTCGGCCGCCGCCTCCTTGCCCTCGTACTCGGCGGCCATCCACACCTCGGCGGCCTCCTCGACGACCTTCTTGCCGATGGCATGGACCCCCTTGCCGACCAGCTCTGCGGTGCGGGAAGTGGCGGGATCGCCCTGTGCGGCCTTGTGCTGGAGCTCGGTGAAGAGCTCCTCGAAAGTCTTCTTGGACATGGTGATGCCCACCCTACGCGGTGCGGGCGACTCCTCAGTGCCAGGGTTCGGATACCGAGCGGAGCGTGGTCGCGGTGGCGACCGCCGCGGTGACGGCCTCGTGGCCCTTGTCCTCGCTGGAGCCCTCGATGCCGGCCCGGTCCAGGGCCTGTTCCTCGGTGTCGCAGGTGAGGACGCCGAAGCCGACGGGGACACCGGTCTCGACGGAGACCTGGGTGAGGCCCTGGGTGACCCCCTGGCACACATAGTCGAAGTGGGGGGTCCCGCCGCGGATGACGACGCCGAGGGCGACCACCGCGTCGTAGCCGCGGCCCGCGAGGACCTTGGCGGCGACCGGGAGCTCGAAGCTGCCGGGGACCCTGATCAGGGTCGGCTCGTCGATCCCCAGGTCGTGCAGGGCGCGCAGGGCGCCGTTGACCAGACCGTCCATCACCTTCTCGTGCCACTGGGCCGCGATGACGGCGACCCTGAGGTCGCTCGCGCCCCGTACGGACAGCTCCGGTGCACCCTTGCCGCTCACATCTCTCCTCAGTGCTGTTCGCTTACTGGTTGCCGCAGGTGGACGCGGGCGCGGCCGCGGAGGCGGCCACGGCCGGGTGTCCAGCCAGGGCAGGTCGTGCCCCATCCGGTCCCGCTTGGTGCGCAGGTACCGGAGATTGTGCTCGCCCGCCTGGACGGGCATCGGCTCGCGGCCGGTGACCTTCAGGCCGTGGCGCAGCAACGCGTCGGTCTTGTCGGGGTTGTTGGTCATCAGTCGGACGCCGCGCACGCCGAGGTCGGCGAGGATCCGGGCGCCTGCGCCGTAGTCACGGGCGTCGGCGGGCAGGCCGAGCTCGAGGTTGGCGTCGAGGGTGTCGCGGCCCTGCTCCTGGAGTTGGTAGGCGCGCAGCTTGGACAGCAGGCCGATGCCGCGCCCCTCGTGTCCGCGCAGGTAGACGACGACGCCGCGGCCCTCGGCCTGGATGCGTTCCAGGGCGGCGTCGAGCTGGGGGCCGCAGTCGCAGCGCAGGGAGGCGAAGACGTCGCCGGTGAGGCATTCGGAGTGGACGCGGACCAGGACGTCCTCGCCGTCACCGATCTCGCCGTGGACGAGGGCGACGTGCTCGACGCCGTCGACGGTGGAGCGGTAGCCGTAGGCGGTGAAGGTGCCGTGCCTGGTGGGCAGGCGGGTCTCGGCCTCGCGGCGGACGGTGGGCTCGCTGTCGCGGCGGTAGGCGATCAGGTCCTCGATGGAGATGATCGTCAGGCCGTGCTTGCGGGCGAACGGGATCAGTTCGGGCAGCCGCAGCATCCGGCCGTCCTCGCCGGCGATCTCCACGATGGCGCCGGCCGGGCGCAGGCCCGCGAGCCGGGCGAGGTCGACGGCGGCCTCGGTGTGGCCGTTGCGGGTCAGCACGCCGCCGGGCCTGGCGCGCAGCGGGAAGACGTGGCCGGGGCGGACCAGGTCGGTGGGCTCGGCGGTGCCGCTGGCCAGCAGCTGGAGCGTGGTGGCGCGGTCGGCGGCCGAGATGCCCGTGCTCACGCCGTGCGCGGCGGAGGCGTCGACGGAGACGGTGAAGGCGGTCTTCATCGACTCGGTGTTGTCGTCGACCATCTGCGGCAGCCGCAGCCGGTCCAGTTCCTCGCCCTCCATGGGAGCGCAGATCAGGCCCCGGCACTCGCTCATCATGAAGGCGACGATCTCGGGGGTGGCCTTCTCTGCGGCGACGACGAGGTCGCCCTCGTTCTCCCGGTCCTCGTCGTCGACGACGACGATAGGGCGGCCGGCCGCGATGTCGGCGATGGCCTGCTCGACGGGGTCGAGCGCGAAGTCCTCGATGCGGTCGGTGCTGTGGAGCAGAGGTGCCGAGGTCATGCCGGCGCTCCTTCCAGAACGGGCCGCGCGTCCTCGCGGGAGCGCAGCCACCAGTCGCGCATGCCCCACAGGACGAGCGCGCCGTAGATGACGTAGACGAAGCCGGAGAAGGCGTAGCCGTTGGCGAAGTTGAGGGGCACGCCGACGAGGTCGACGAGCAGCCAGGCGATCCAGAACTCGACCATGCCCTTGGCCTGGGCGTACATGGCGACGATGGTGCCGACGAAGATGTAGGCGTCGGGCCACGGGTCCCAGGAGAGGTTCGGGTAGGCCTTGAACAGCAGGGCGACGGCGACGGTGCCGGCGGCCGCGGCGGCGAGCATCACCGCCCGCTCGGTCCAGCCGGCGAACCGGGGGACGATGTGGCCGTCCGGGGCGCGGTCCTCGCGGCGCTGCCACTGCCACCAGCCGTACAGCGCGACGGCCATGACGACGGCCTGCTTGCCGGCGCTGCCGGCCAGGTGGCCGTAGAAGGCCCCGAAGAGGACCAGGCCGGACAGGAACTGCACGGGCCAGGTCCACAGCGAGCGGCGCCAGCCGAGGGCCAGGGTGATGAGGCCGAGGACGTTGCCGATCATGTCGGACCAGATGATGTGCTGGCCGAGGAGGGTGAAGGCCTCGGAGTTCATCCAGTTCACTTGCCGTCCCCCTGTCCGGCCGCGAGCAGCCGCTCCACGTACTTGGCGATGACGTCGACCTCGAGGTTGACCGGGTCGCCGGGCTGCTTGTGGCCCAGCGTGGTCAGGGCGAGGGTGGTCGGGATGAGGCTCACCGTGAAGTGGTCGGGGCCGGCGTCGACGACGGTGAGGCTGATGCCGTCGACGGTGATGGAGCCCTTCTCCACGACGTAGCGGGCGAGGTCCGCGGGCAGCGAGACCTTCACGATCTCCCAGTTGTCGGACGGCGTGCGCTCCAGGACGATTCCGGTGCCGTCCACGTGCCCCTGCACGATGTGCCCGCCGAGGCGCGCGCCCACGGCGGTGGGGCGCTCGAGGTTGACGCGGGAGCCGACACCGAGCGCGCCCAGGCTGGAGCGCTTCAGCGTCTCGGCCATGACGTCGGCGGTGAACTCGTCGCCCTCGTGGTCGACGACGGTCAGACAGACCCCGTTCACGGCGATGGAGTCGCCGTGCTGCGCGCCCTCGGTCACGACGGGGCCGCGGAGCCGGAAGCGGGAGGCGTCGCCGAGATTCTCGACGGCGGTGATCTCACCAAGCTCTTCGACGATTCCGGTGAACACTTCCCGGGTCCTCCTGCCTCATGGGGCACGGACTCCGGGCCTGTCGAAGACGACAGAATGAACGGGAGGACAGCTCCGGGACGACGCCGAACAGGGACCCGTCCGCACGCGGACGAGCCCAGATACGGCGACGCGCATGAGGACATGCCCGCCCGCCGCGCACTGCCTCCCATCCGGACTTTAACCGTCGGTCCAGGAATTTCACCTGGTCAACCGGCCGCTGGAAGCGACCGGGTCGCGGACTGTAACCGCCGGTTCGGACTTTCACCGACCCCGGAGTGCGCTGCTTCTGGTACACGGCCAGTGTGCCACGGCCGCCAGGGGTCCATGCGGGTGAATGATGTGGAGTGACTCACAGACCGCTCTTCCGGCCCTCCACTGGCACCTATTGGTCCGGACCATTGACCGCACTGGTCTAGTCCTTTTAGGGTGCGGACGGGCCCGGCGGCGGTGACGACGGCCCTTGCCCGCCGCCGGGCCGCCAGGGCGGACGCGGCCGCCGCCGCGGAACCGTCACGTTTCGCGGAGCCGCGTTGTCCCAGGGGACGGAGGGCACTTCATCGGGAGTGCCCGGGTGTCCGGAGGGACGGGAACAGCATGACCACGATCCTGGTGACCGGCGGGACCGGCACGCTCGGCCGGCTCGTCACCGAACGACTGCGGGCGGACGGGCACGAGGTGCGGGTGCTCAGCCGGGGCGCCCGGCCGCACGCCGTCGACCTGCGCGAGGGCGGCCCGGCCCTGGACACGGCCCTGGCGGGCGTGGAGACGGTCGTGCACTGCGCGAGCAGCCCGCGCGGCGGGGACGAGCGGGCGGCGGACCACTTGATCGCGGCGGCGCGGCGGGCCGGCGTGGGCCATCTGCTCGACATCTCCATCGTGGGCGTCGACCGGGTGCCGCTCACCTACTACCGGTCGAAGCTCGCGGTGGAGCGGCGGATCGAGGAGTCGGGGCTCGGCTGGACCGTGCTGCGGGCGACGCAGTTCCACGATCTGGTGGCCTCGGCGCTGCGGGGACTTTCCAGGTCACCGGTCCTGGTCCTCCCGGCCGGGGTGTCGGACCAGCCGGTCGAGGTGGCCGAAGTCGCGGACCGGCTGGCCGAGTTGGCCGTCGCGCCGCCGGCCGGGCGGGTGGCCGACATGGGCGGCCCGCAGGTGCGGTCGTTCGAGTCGCTGGCCCGCGCCTGGCTCCGGGCGACCGGGCGGCGCCGGGCGGTGGTCAACGTCCCACTCGCCGGCGGCACGTACCGCGCCTTCCGCGCGGGCGGCCACCTGGCACCGGAGCGGGCGGTGGGCAAGGGCACCTTCGAGGAGTACCTGACCCGGCGACCGGAACTCCAGCGGTAACGGCGGACGGCACGCGCTCCGGGGTCCCGGCCGGAGGCCGGGGGGAGCACGGCCGGGTGTCCTCGTGGGGGGGCGCACCCGGGGTCTCGGCCGGTGGTGCGCCGGCGGGGGTTCTCCCTGGGGCTGCGTGCCGGGCGTCGCGGGGCGGGCGTGACCTCGCCGGCGCGGTCTAGGGGACGGCGGGGGCGAAGAGTTCGTCCTGGGCCCGGTCCCGGGCCGTCAGCAGGGCGCCGCGCAGGACCGCGGTGCCGCCGAGCCGGCCCGCCCGGACCTCGGTGACCAGCGGGGACATCCGGCGGAGCCGCTCGGCGACGCGTTCGGCGAGCACCGCTCCCCCGGCCTGCCCGATCTCCCCGCCGAGGACCACGCAGCCCGGGTCGAGGATGGAGACGACGGAGGCGGCCCCGATGGCGACCCGGTCGGCGAGGGCGTCGAGGAAACGTCCGGCGGCCTCGGCCCTCCCGCCGGACGGCTCCGTCGCCCGCGCCGCGGCCTCACGCACCACCACCGCCACGCCCGGGCCGTCCGCCCGCTCGGCCCCGGCAGTCCGTGTTCCTCGGCCAGCCGGGCGATCGCGGCCGCTCCGGCCAGGGAGTGGAAGCCGCCGTCGCAGTCCGTCGCCGACGGCAGGGTCGCCGTGCCCGGAACCGGCAGGAAGCCGATCTCGCCCGTGCCGCCGGAGGCCCCGCGGCGCAGGGCGCCGTCGAGGACCACCGCGGCGCCGACCCCGTGACCCAGCCAGAGCAGGACGAAGGTGTCGCGGTCGCGGGCGGCGCCCTCGCGCTGCTCGGCCAGGGCGGCCAGGTTGGTCTCGTTCTCCACGGTCACCCGGGCCTCGGGCAGCCGTTCCTGGAGGGCCGCGGCGAGCCTGCGATGCCAGGCCGGCAGTCCGCCGGAATCGCGGAGGTCGCCGGTGGCGGGGTCGACCAGGCCCGGCGCGCCGATCCCGACGGTGTGCAGCCGCCGGCCCCCGGCCCGCTCGACCGTCCGCTCCACCGCCGCCACCGCCTGCTCCACGGCGGGCCCGGTCCCGGTGTTCCCGCCGATGGGCACCGAACCCTCCGCCAGCACGCGCCCCACCAGATCGGAGACCAGGACGAGGACGCCCTCGGTGCGGACGTCGAGCGCGGCCAGGTGGGCGCGGTCCGCGACGATGCCGTACAGGCGGGCGTTCGGGCCGCGGCGCTGCTCGCCGGACTCCCCACCACCGTGATCAGACCGGAGGCGCTGAGCCGCTCGACGAGGTCGGCGACCGTGGGCCGGGACAGTCCGGTGAGTTGCTTCAACTGCCCTGCCGTCAGCGGACCTTCCCGCTGCAGCAGACGCAGGGCGAGCCGGTCGTTGATGGCCCGGGCGGTGCTCGGTGATGCGGGCATGACGGGCATCCTCCCAGACGTGCGCGGCCGACTTCTCCACTATCTATCAGGCAGGGTCCCTGATAGTTTACGGCGGTGCAGCGACGGCGCTGCGGGGAACACCCCGGGGAGGGACTGGACCATGGGTGACGTGAGCCATGCGCGTGACGAGGTGAGGCGCGCCCGGTACGCCGTGGCGGCCGTGTTCGCCGTGCACGGCGCCGTGACCGGTACCTTCGCCACCCGGGTGCCCTGGGTGCAGGAGCACGCCTCGCTGAGCGCGGGGCAGCTCGGCTTCGCCCTGGCGTTCACGGCGTTCGGCGCCTCCTGCGCGATGCCGCTGGCGGGCCGGATCAGCCACACGTTCGGCAGCCGTACGGCGCTGCGCGGGCTGCTCGCGCTGTGGACCCTCTCGCTGATGCTGCCGTCCCTCGCGCCGAACATGTACACGCTGTGCCTGGCGATGTTCGTCTACGGCGCGAGCGCGGGCATGGCCGACGTCGCGATGAACGCCCTGGGTGTCGAGGTGGAGCGGCTGCTCGGCAAGTCGATCATGTCGGGTCTGCACGGCATGTGGAGCGCGGGCGCGCTGATCGGCTCGGCGGCCGGCACCCTCGCCGCGCACCTGGGCGCGGACGCGCGCGTGCACTTCGCGCTGGCGTCGGCCGTCCTCACCGTGCTCGGCCTGGTGGTCTGCTCGGGCGTGCTGGACGTGCAGCCCGCCGAGGACGAGGAGCCGCCCCCGCGGTTCGCGCTGCCGCCCCGCTCGGCGCTGCTGATCGGCGCGGTCGGGTTCTGCGCCGTGTTCGCGGAGGGGGCGAGCCTGGACTGGTCGGCGGTGTTCCTCCGGGACCGGCTGGACAGCTCGGCCGGGGTCGCGGCCGCCTGCACGACCGGGTTCATGCTGACCATGGCGGTGGCCCGGATCGCCGGGGACGCGGTCGTGAACCGCTTCGGGGCGGTCCGCACCGTGCGGGCCGGCGGCGTGCTGGCCGGGCTCGGCGGCGTACTGATCGTGCTCGCCGGGCAACCGGCACTGGCGATGGCCGGGTTCGCGCTGATGGGGCTGGGTATCGCGGTCGTCGTACCGCTGTGCTTCGCGGCGGCCGGGCACGCGGGCCCCAACCCCAGTCAGGCCATCGCAGGTGTGGCGACCATCACGTACACCTCGGGGCTGGTCGCGCCCAGCCTGATCGGCGGGGTGGCGCAGGCGACCAGCCTGATGGTCTCGTTCTGCGTGGTGACCGTGCTGGCCTGCGGTCTCGCGGTGTTCGCGGGCGTGCTGCGCACCGCCGAGCGCGGCGGCCGCGCCGAGGTCAGTCCGCGGGTCGCAGAAGTTCCCGGCCCACGGCCCTGAAGGCGTCGCTCCACGGCGCCGGGCGCAGCGTGGCCGCGTCCAGCCGGACCAGCACCCGGGTGCCGCGCGCGTAGGTCTGCGCGCCGTCGGCCGAGCAGAAGCGGAAGCCGTAGGTGAGGCCGGTGGTGCCGAGCCGTTCCAGCCAGAGGTGGACGGCGTAGGTGCCCGGGCGGGTCACCGGTGCCTCGTAGCCGATGCTCAGCTCGCGGACGGCGTTGCAGGCGTCGCCGGCGGCGTGCCAGTCGCCGTCGAAGCGGACGCCGTGCTCGTTCCACAGCTCGGTCCAGGCGCGCTCGACCATCAGCGGGTAGCGGGCGTTGTGCAGCAGTCCGAGCGCGTCCAGGTCGTCGAAGTGGACGGTGACGGGGATCAGCCGGCCGTGGGCGACGGCGGGGGCGATCGGGGCTTCGGCGGTCACGGTGGTGCTCCTGGGCGGTGAGACGGGCCGCGCGGACGGCGTGGACGGACGGCTCCATACTAAGCGACCGCTCAGAAGGGTCGGCGGGTCACCGCAGGTCAGCCCCGTGAACGCGGTCCGCCGGCGGGGGCGGGTGCGCGTGAAGCGACCAGGTACCCCCGACAATGGTCCGGAACAGTCTTCACGTACAGAGAAAGCGAAACCCCACCATGGACCTCGGCGTGCGCTGGAAGCTGCACGGTGACGGGCGCACGCCCGCACCCGGAGCGGTGGTACGCCCCGACGAACGGCTCTCGTGGCCGCGCACGGTGGGCCTGGGCGCCCAGCACGTCGTGGCGATGTTCGGAGCCTCCTTCGTGGCCCCGTGCTCATGGGCCTCAACCCGAACCTGGCGATCATGATGTCGGGCGTAGCGACCGTGATCTTCCTGCTCGCCACCCAGGGCCGGGTCCCGAGCTATCTGGGCTGCTCGCTGTCCTTCGTCGGGGTGGCCGCGGTCATCCGGGCGCAGGGCGGCACCAGCGCCACCGTGACCGGCGCGGTCCTGGTGGTCGCCGCCGTGCTGTTCCTGGTGGGACTCGCGGTGCAGCGCTTCGGCGCGCGGATCATCCACGCCGCCATGCCGCCGATCGTCACCGGCGCGGTCGTGATGCTGATCGGCTTCAACCTGGCGCCGGTGACCGCGTCGACGTACTGGCCGCAGGACCAGTGGACGGCCCTGCTCGTGATGCTGTTCACCGGGCTGGCGGTCGTCTGTCTGCGCGGCTTCTGGTCGCGGATCGCGATCTTCCTGGGACTGGTCTTCGGGTACGGGATCTCCTGGGCCTTCGACCGGATCTTCGGGAAGATCCACTCGGTGGACGCGAGCGGCAAGCTCACCGACCACTGGCGGCTGGACCTCTCCGGCGTCTCCAAGGCCGACTGGATCGGCCTGCCGTCCTTCCACGGGCCCTCGTTCCAGTGGTCGGCGATCCTGGTCGCCCTGCCGGTGGTCATCGCGCTGATCGCGGAGAACGCGGGGCACGTGAAGGCGGTCGGGGAGATGACCGGCGATCCGCTGGACGACAAGCTCGGCACGGCCATCTCCGCGGACGGCGTCGGCTCGATGCTGTCGACCGCGGTGGGCGGCCCGCCCACCACCACGTACTCCGAGAACATCGGCGTGATGGCCGCGACCCGCGTCTACTCCACCGCCGCCTACTGGGCCGCGGCCGGCTTCGCTCTCCTCTTCGGCGTCTGCCCGAAGTTCGGCGCGGTCGTCGCCGCGATCCCGGGCGGGGTGCTCGGCGGCATCACCGTCATCCTCTACGGCATGATCGGTCTGCTCGGCGCGCAGATCTGGATCAACGCCAAGGTCGACCTGCGCAACCCGCTGAACCTGGTCCCGGCCGCCGCGGGCATCATCATCGGCGTCGGCAACGTCACCATGAAGTTCACCGACACCTTCTCGCTCAGCGGCATCGCGCTCGGCACCCTGGTCGTCATCACCGGCTACCACGCGCTGCGCGCCTTCGCGCCCGCCCATCTCAAGACGCAGGAGCCGCTGCTGGACGAGGGCACGTCCAGCTACGACGAGAACGGCGGGCGCGCCACGTCGTAGCCGGGTCGCCGGCCGGCCCGCCGTTCCCCCGTTCCGGGGAAGCGGCGGGCCGGTCGGCACGCGGGCCGGTCCGGGGCTGCGACCCTTCCCCATGGCGCAGTTGGAACACTTCACCGCTCCCGTCGACGCCGTCCTGGCCCGGATGCGCGCCCTCGACGCGGAGCTGCCCGAGCGGGACGGGGTCGCCGTGTTCAACCGCGTCTACCTCGCCGTCACCGAGGAGGTCGGCCGGCGTCTGGACGCGGGGGTGTTCGCGGACCGGCGGGCGGCGGCCACGCTGGACGTGCGGTTCGCCGAGCGCTACCTGGCGGCGGTCGACGCGGCGGACCGGGACCGCCGTCCGCCGGCCTGCTGGCGGCCCCTGTTCCAGTTCCGCCGCCATCCCGGGGTGCGGCCGCTGCAGTTCGCACTCGCGGGCATCAACGCGCACATCGGGCACGACCTGGCGCTCGCCGTGGTGGACGCCTGCCGTTCGCTCGGCTGCGAACCGGCCGATCTGGAGGACGAGTTCGACCGTGTCGGCGACCTCCTCGCCTCGCTGGAGGAACGCATCCGCGAAGATCTGATGCCGGGCCCCGACCTGCTCCAGATCGCCGACCCGGTCACCCATCTCCTGGGCTCCTGGAGCCTCGAACGGGCACGGGACGCGACTTGGGCGGCGGCCCGGGCGCTGTGGGCGCTGCGCCGCTGCGGGGACCTCGCCGGGGAGTTCACCGAACGGCTGGACGCGGCGGTCGGCTTCGCTGGGCGGATGCTGCTGACGCCGTGCGGCGCCTGAACCGGGGCGTTCCGGCCATCCTCCGCCGGGTCTCCTGGAACTTCGCGGTGATCTCGGTAGGTTGAACCCGAAACCGACCGCGAAGGAGTTCACGGCACATGGCTACTCGGCTGGGCCTCGGCCTCCCGCAGAACCGGCAGTACGACCTCGGCAGGGACGTACCCGACGTGGCGCGCACGGCGGAGCGGATCGGATACGACAGCCTCTGGGTGTACGAGCGCGCGCTGTTCCCGGAACCCGCGGGCCAGGGCCTGTACGGCATCCCGGGCCTCCCCTGGCCCGACTCCTACCGCGGCGTCGCCGAGCCGCTGGTCACCCTGACCCTGGCCGCGGCCGCCACCGAACGCGTCGAACTCGGCTCCAGCGTGCTGGTCGCCCCACTGCACCTGCCCTTCCAGCTCGCCAGGTCCCTGGCCACGCTGGACGCGGCCAGCGGAGGCCGGGTGCTCGCCGGTTTCGGCACCGGCTGGTCCCACGACGAGTACGCGGCGACGGGTGTACGGCCCTTCGAGGAGCGCGGGCAGGTGCTGGACGAGCTGATCGAGGTGTGCCGGGCGGTGTGGGGTCCGGACCCGGTCGCGCACGAGGGCCGCGTCTCCCGGATCTCCTCCGCGGTGGTCGGCCCCAAGCCGGCCCGGCCGATCCCGGTCCTGCTCGCGGCGAGCGGCAGGCGCGCGCAGCGGCGCCTGGTGGACCACGCCGACGGCTGGCTGCCGGTGGGCACGGGCGTGGAGCAGATCGCCGCGCAGTGGGCCCAGTTGCAGGACCTGGCCGCCGAGCGCGGCCGCGAGAAGCCGATCCGGACCGTGCTGCGGGTCAACGCGGTCCACTCGGCCAAGCCCTACGAGGGCGACGGCCGGCGGCCGTTCCAGGGCGACGCCGACCAGATCGTCGAGGACCTGGTCCGGCACGCGGAGATCGGCCTGGACGAGATCCTGGTGGACCTGCAGACCACCCCGCGCGACGCCCAGGAACTCAAGGACGCCGCCGCCGAGGTGTTCGAGAAGGCGCGGGCGGCCGGCGTCTGAGTCCGGCCGCCCGCGCCCCGGTCCGTTCCCCCGTCGGGCCCGGTCAGTCCTCGGGCAGTTCCACCGGGGCGATCTCGTCGTAGACGTCGCCCGGACCGGGGTTGGTCGGGTCGGTCTCCCCGCCGAAGTGGTGCATGACGCCCCAGACCGCGTTCAGGGCGGTCTGGATGGCGCCCTCGGCCCAGCCGGCCGTCCAGGAGATGTCGTCACCGGCGAGGAAGATGCCCCGCTTGTCCTCGGGCAGCCGGTCCTGCATGAAGTGCGTGAACAGACGTCGCTGGTAACGGTAGTGACCGGGCAGGTTGGCCTTGAACGCGCCCATGAAGTAGGGCTCGTTCTCCCAGGAGACGGTCACCGGGTTGCCGATGATGTGCTTCCTGATGTCGACCTTCGGGTAGATCTCGCCGAGCGACTTCAGCATGACCTCCATCCGCTCGTTCGCGGACAGCGGCAGCCACTTCAGGCTGTCGTCGCACCAGGTGTACGACAGGCAGATCACGGCCGGCCTGTCCGGGCCGTCGTCGAGCAGGTAGGTGCCGCGGGTCATGCGGTCGGTGAGCGTCATCGACATGACGTCCCGGCCGGTCTCCTCGTCCTTGTCCAGCCAGAACGGCCGGTCGACGGGGACGAAGAGCTTGCTGGACTCCATGTAGTGGGTGCGCTCGATCGCCGTCCAGTGGTCGATCGGGAAGAGCGAGTCGTCGCAGGCGATCTTCGACAGCAGCATCCAGGACTGGGCGGTGAAGACGGCCGCCTGGTAGGTGCGGATGTCGCCGTTGGCGTCGGTGACGGTGATCCGGTTGCCCGAGGTGCGGTGCAGCCGGGTCACGGCGGGGCGGGGCTCACCGTCCACGTGCAGGGACTTCAGCGAGGTGCCGTACGGCCAGTGGACGATCTTCTCCGGCTCGCGCTCCCACAGCCGGAGCGGGAGCTGCTGGGAACCGCCGACGATGCCGCGGTGGTGGTCGTCGGCCTCGGTGTAGACGACGCGCAGGATCTCCAGGATGGAGTTCGGGAAGTCGGTGTCCCAGCCACCGGTGCCGAAGCCGACCTGGCCGAAGATCTCCCGGTGCCGGAAGGACTTGAAGGCCTCGGAGTCGCAGAGGAAGCCGTAGAAGGTCTGGTTGTCGAGCTTCTCGACCAGCCGGGCCCAGATCTCGCGGATGCGCGGCACGTCCCGCTCGCGCAGCGCGCGGTTCATGTCGGAGAAGTCGGCGCCGTCCTCCAGGCACTTGTTCCAGGCCTCGGCGACGTCCCGGTACACCTGGGGCAGGTCGTCGACGGTCTCGGCGTAGTGCGACTCGCCCTTGAGGTCCACGACGGTGGAGGGGGTGGTCTCGGCGAGCGGGTTCGGGAACGGCCTGGTCTCGAGATCCACCAGGTCGATGTAGTGCTGCAGCGCGGTGGAGGACGGCGGGAAGCGCATCGCGCCCATCTCGGCGGTGAGCGACTCGTCGCAGCCCTCGAAGCCGCTCGTGCGCAGCCGGCCGCCGAGCTGGTCGGCCTCGTAGACGACGGGCTTGAGGCCCATCTTCATCAGCTCGTAGGCGGCCACCACGCCGGACAGCCCGCCGCCGATGACGGCCACCTCGGTGCCGTGCTCGGTCGCCGGGACCTGGCCCAGGCCCGCAGGGTGGGCGAGGAAGTCGTCGTAGGCGTAGGGGAAGTCCGGGCCGAACATGGTGATCGGCGGCTGCTGCTCGTCTGCGTGCTCGACGGCGTTGGGCACGGTGGACGTCATGGGGTACGGACTCCTTGCGCGGGGGTGGTTCGGGGAGGGCTCGGTGGGGGTGGTCAGACGAGGGACCGGTACAGACCGGGGCGGCGGTCCTTCAGGTACGGGTTGGCCTCGCGGGAGGCGGCCAGGAAGCCCGGGTCGGCGTCGGCGAGGACCAGCTGCTCCTCGCGGCCGGCGCGGGTGCGGGCGACGCCGTCGGGGCCGGCCAGCACCGACAGGCCGACGAACTCGAACTCGCCCTCCTGGCCGGCCCGGTTGACGTACGCCACGTACATCTGGTTCTCCCAGGCCCGCACCGGCACCAGGGACTCGGCGACGAACTGGAAGGGGTGCATCTGCGCCGTCGGCACGAGGAGGAGGTCGGTGCCGGCCAGGGCGTGCGCCCGTACGTTCTCCGGGAACTCGACGTCGTAGCAGATCATCAGGCCCACGGTCATCCCGTTCAGCTCGGCCTGGACGACCGGCTGCTCGCCGGGCGTGAAGTGGTCCCGCTCGAAGCAGCCGAAGAGGTGGGTCTTGCGGTAGTTCGCGAGCCGGGTACCGGCGGCGGAGATCAGCTGGGCGGAGTTGTACACGGTGTCGCCGTCGCGCTCGGGGTAGCCGTAGGCGATCGCGAGCGCGTGCCGGCCGGCGATCTCGGCGATCGCGTCCGCGGAGTCGCCGTCGGCGGGCTCGGCGAGGCGGGCGATGTCGCCGCCGATCGCGTACCCGGTGAGGAACATCTCCGGCGCGGCCAGCAGCGCGGCGCCCGCGGCGGCGGCCCGGCCCGCGGCCTCGTCGAGAACCTTGAGGTTCTCGGCGATCGAGCCGGGGCGGCCGGAGCTCTGGAGCAGGGCGGTGCGCATGCGTTTCCTCACCGGGAAGGGGGTTCGGGGGTCCAGTTAGACGGTACGGTCGGCGCGCTCGGCCGGACAAGAAGGAGCCATTGCGCGCCGGTGCGCGGTTCGTTGCGTGGCGTGGGGGTCGGGCGGCGATTCGTTGCGCGCCCCTCGGGGGAGCCCGTGTGCGCCCTGGGACGCAGGTCAGGGCGGGGGTCCCCGCCGGACGAGGGAGGCGGGAGGCCGTCTCGGGAGCGATGTTCCGGACGCGCGGCGCCGGGAGAGTGGTGGGCGTACGGTTCACCCGCCCGGTCTGCCGAGAGGACCGTCATGCGGCGTCGTATGGGTTACAGCTGGGCGGCGACGAAGGACACGGGGCCGCGGGACCTGCCCAGGTGTGTCTCCTCGGCGCCGTTCGAGAGGGTGCGGCAGCACGGGCGACTTCCACGTCGTGCCGTGGCAGCCGGCGCGCTGGGGGGCGTCTCCCCCATCTTCGTGGATCAGGCCGCGGCGTCCGGTGCGGCGCCTCGGCGTGCGGTCGAGTCGCCCTCGTACCGGGCGCACGTGGGCGATTCGAACGTGCGGCGAGGTGCCGTGCCGGGCGTCGCGGACCCGCGAAGACCGGGGAGCCGCCCCCTAGAGCTCCCGCAGCCGCTCCACGATCTCCCGGAGCAGGTCCGGATCGGCGGCGGGGCCGGTGACGGGGTGGCGGCCCGGCTCGTCGATCCGGACCAGGCCGGCCTCGGCCAGGTCCCCGAGCAGCACACGGACGACGGTCAGCGGCAGGTCGGCGTCCGCCGCCAGCTCGGCCACGGTGCGTGGGCCCCGCCGGACCAGGTCGAGCAGGGCCGCCGGGGCGTGGTCGAGCACCGGCCGGGCCGCGCCGTCGGGTTCCGGCGCGGTGACCCGGGACATCAGGTCGATGGCGTGCCGGTCCGAGGGGCGGGTGCGGCCCCGGGTCACGGTGTAGGGGCGGACCATCGACCCGGTCTCGTCCTCGTACCAGTGCTCGTCGCTCACCGCGGGGTCAGGAGGCCGAGCGGGCGGCGGCGTCCAGGTGGCGGCCGAGGCGGCGGACCAGCAGGGCCATCTCGTGGGCGAGCTGTCCGACGTCGGTGCCCGCCTCGCTGAGCACGGCGAGACGGCTGCCGTGGCCGGCCGGGGTGACGAAGAGGTAGGCGTCCTCCAGCATGACCATCGTCTGCCGCACCTCGCCCGCCTCGAACCGCTCCCCCACCGAGCGGGCCAGCCCGTGGAAGCCGGAGCATACGGCGGCCAGGTGCTCGACGTCCCGGTCCGGTACACCCTCCGAGCGGCTCAGGGGCAGTCCGTCGGCGGTGAGCAGCACGGCCTGTCGGACATGGCCGGTGCGGGCCACCAGGTCGTCCAGCAGCCAGCCGAGACCGGTGCCGGGGGCACCGGCCGGCGTGGCCGGGTTCGCGGGGGTCTGGTCGTCACCGTGCATCGTCGGTGTCCGTCCCTTCGTCGGCGTGGATGTGCGCTGCGTCCGGTTCGCGAGGGTCCGCCGCGTCCGGGTCACCGGCCGCGGGCAGCCCCCTGCGGCCACGGTCCAGGCCCCGCTGGAAGGCTCCGAAGATCGCCCGCATCTCCTCGGCACCGACCTCCCGCACCGGCACCGGGGCGGGCCCCACCGCCTCACCCCGCAACTCCCGGACGAGAGAGGCCTGACGGGTCCGGGTGGGCAGCGCCGGGGCGCCGTGCGGTTCGGGGGCGCCGTGCGGGGCCGGGGCGAACGCGTCCTGAGGCTCGGGCGCGGAGGCGTCGGGCGCGGAGGCGTCCGGCCGGGGACGGGCCGGGGCGCCGTGCCCCACGGGCCCCGGCATGGAGGTGGCCCGCGTACGGGACGGCAGCTCGGGGGCGGGGGTGTCGTCCGGTGCGGGTGTGGCCGGGAGGGGCGGCTGGTCGGTGGCAGGGGTGCCCGGTGGCTCCGGCGCCGGAGCGGGGGTGTCGCACCGCGGCCGGTCGGTGGCAGGGGTGCCCGGTGGCTCCGGCGCCGGAGCGGGGGTGCCGCGCGTCCGGGACGGCAGGTCGGGGAGCGGGGCGCTGGGCGTCCCGGGAGCGGCCGGCGCGGCCCCGGGGCGGGTGGCTCCGGGGCCGGGGGCGTGTCGGAAGGCGGTCCCGGTGTCGTCGTGCCCACGGGGGTCCGCGGAGGGTGTGCCCGCGCCGGTTCCGCGTCCGCCAGAACCGCCGGAGGCAGCAGCACCACCGCCGTCGTACCCCCGTACGGAGAATTCCCCAGGCTCACCTCGATGCCGTGCCGGGCGGCGAGACGGCCGACGACGTACAGGCCGAGGCGGTCGTGCCGGGTGGGGTCGAAGGCGTCGGGGTCGGTGAGGGTGCGGTGCGCCTCGGCACGCTGCCCGGCGTCGAGTCCGAGTCCGCGGTCGTCGACCTCCAGCACGAAGCCGCCGCCGACCCGTCCGGGCCGCAGGGTGACCTGGGTGTGCGGCGGCGAGAACACCGTCGCGTTCTCCAGCAGCTCGGCGAGGAGGTGGACGACGTCGGCCACCGCGTCGGCCGCGATGCCCACCTCGGGCATCGGCGGCACCACCACGCGCGTGTAGTCCTCGATCTCGCTCACCGCCGAGGCGACCACGTCCGCCACGGGCACCGGCCGGCGCCAGCGGCGGCCGGGCGCCGCGCCGGAGAGGATGATCAGGCTCTCCGCGTGCCGGCGCATCCGGGTGGTGAGGTGGTCGATGCGGAACAGCTGGCGCAGGATCTCCGGGTCGTCGGTACGCCGCTCCAGCGTGTCGACGAGCTTGAGCTGGCGGTGCACCAGTGCCTGGTTGCGCCGCGCGATGGTGAGCAGCACCGCGAACAACCCCCGGCGCAGGCCGGCCTGCTTGACGGCGGCCTCCACGGCGGCCAGGCGCGCGGTGTTGAAGGACCGGCCGACCTGACCGATCTCGTCGTCGCGGACGTCGTCGGCGGCGAGCGGGGGTGCCTCGGCGAGCGCGTCCACCTGCTCGCCCGCGCTCAGTCGCCGCATGACGTCGGGGAGTTGCCGCACGGTGAGGACGTCGGCCGCGTCCCGGAGGGTCTCCAGACGGCGGGACACCCTCCGTGCTCCGCGTACCGCGAGCCACAGGGACAGCGCCACGGCGGCCAGCCCGACGGCTCCGACGACGGCGGCCTTCGTCAGCTCGTGGAAGGCGAAGGCCCGGCCGCGTGCCGCGGAGTTCTCCGCGGAGCGGGTGCACAGCAGCATGTAGCGCTTGACGGCCCGGTCGGCGGCCGACCGCCAGGTGTCCGCCGCGACGGCCCGTCCGGCCCCCGCGGCGCCGGCCCGCAGCAGCGCGTCCTCGCCGCGCACCAGCGAGCGGTGCGGCTCAGCGTGCTGGAACTGTTCGAACAGGCGCCGCGAGTCCGCGGGCAGGTCCGGTACGTACGTCCGCTCGAAGACCCGCCGGTCCTCGATGGTCGCGGTCAGGGTGTCGTACTGCCGGTCGGTCAGCGCGCCCGCCGCCCGCGCCCCGGCGACCAGGGCGTCCTCCCGGGACACGAACTCCCGCACCCGCACCAGTTCGATGACGACCTGCGCCTCCCGGGCGAGCTGCCCGGCCTGGAGGGCGGTGAGCGTGGACTGGACGTCGAAGCCGGGCTCGACGAGCTCGCCGTACTCCTCGACGGCCCGGTCCCAGGTGACCCGCCGGGTCAGTACGCGCTCCCGCAGGCCCTCCAGCCTCCCGGTGGCGGCGACCATGGCGTCCACGGCCTGCCGCTGCCGCCCGGTGAGCCGGCCGCGGTCGCCGTCGCGGACCGCCCGCCGCATGGCGTCGACGGCCCGGTCGGTACGGCGCTGCTGTTCGAGCAAGTCGCCGCCGGCGGCGGTGTCGAGGCGGGCGCCCAGGTAGGCCGCGGACATCCGGCGTTCGATCTGGATCTGGCCGACCGCGGTGTCCACCGGGGTGCCGAAGTCCTCGTACACCCCCTGGAGTCGGACGAGCGCGCGCGGTTCGGCGGTGACGGACACCATGGTGAAGCTCCACAGGCCCATCAGCGCGACGGCCGGGGCGAGGGCGAGCGCCACGATCCGCGCGCGGACGGTGGTGGGACGGCCGACGGGCCAGCGCATGGGTTACCTGCCGGTGTTACCAGTCAGTAGAAAGTCCGGCACAACCTACGGGATGACCATCGGGACCGCAATGGTGATCCGCGGTGACTCCGGGTCACCTCCGGAGCCTCACCGGGAGGCTCCGGGGTGATCATCCCTGGCAACCGGGGCTCTAGCCCGGAGCCCCCGAGGAGAAGCGGCGCAGCAGCGGCGACAGCACCAGCACCGACTTGGTCCGCTCCACGAACGGCTCACCGGCGATGCGCTCCAGCACCCGTTCGAAGTGGCGCATGTCGGAGGCGAAGACCTGGACGATCGCGTCCGCGTCACCCGTGACGGTCGACGCGGCCACGACCTCCTGGTAGCGCTCCAGGCCCCGCTGGATGGTCTCCGGCGAGGTGTTGCGCCGGCAGTAGATCTCGACGAACCCCTCGGTCTCCCAGCCGAGTGCCGCCGGGTCCACCCGGACGGTGAAGCCCGTGATGGCTCCGGTGGCCCGCAGCCGGTCCACGCGCCGTTTGACGGCGGGCGCGGACAGGCCGACGAGCTGCCCGATGTCCGCGTAGGAGCGGCGCGCGTCCTCGGCGAGGGCGTGCACGATGCGTTCGTCGAGATCGTTCAGCACGAGGGGTGGTTCATTTCTCCGGGTCGGTCACTTCTCCGCCGCCACCGCGACGTCCTCAGCGGTCGCGAGACGGGAGCGGCGATAGCCGTACCCGAAGTAGAACACGAGCCCGACGGCCATCCAGACACCGAAGACCACCCAGGTGACGGCGGACAGGCTCCCCATCATCCAGACGCAGAAGGCGAAGCCCAGCGCGGGCAGCACCGGCGACAGCGGGACGCGGAAGGTGCGCGGCATGTCTGGGCGGGTCCGGCGCAGCACCACCACGGCCACGTTGACCAGAGCGAAGGCGAACAGCGTGCCGATGCTGGTGGCGTCGGCCAACTGGCCCAGCGGGACGGCGGCGGCGAGGACGCCGCAGAACAGCGAGACGATCACCGTGTTGGCGCGGGGCGCGCCCGTCTTCGGGTGGACCCGGGCGAAGACCTTGGGCACCAGCCCGTCCCGGGCCATGGCGAAGAGGATGCGGGTCTGGCCGTAGAGCACGGTCAGGACGACGCTCGCGATGGCGATGACGGCACAGAAGGCCAGCAGGGTGGCCCAGAAGCTCTGCCCGGTGACGTCCCGCATGATCTGGGCGAGCGCGGCCTCGGAGTCGTTGAACCTCCGCCAGGGCCGCGCGCCGACGGCGACGGCCGCGACCAGCACGTACAGGGTGGTCACGATGACGAGGGACAGCATGATCGCGCGCGGCAGGTCCCGCTGGGCGTTCTTCGCCTCCTCACCGGCGGTGGAGGCGGCGTCGAAGCCGATGTAGGAGAAGAACAGCGTGGCGCCGGCCGCGCTGACGCCCGCCATGCCGAGCGGCATGAAGTGCGCGTAGTTGCCCGACTTGAAGCCCATGAAGCCGATGGCGCAGAACAGGACCAGCGCGGCGATCTTCACGCACACCATGATCGTGTTGGCGCGCGCGGACTCCTTCGCGCCGCCGAGCAGGAACGCCATCGCGAGGAGCACGACGATCAGGGCGGGCAGGTTGAAGACGCCCCCGTCACCGGGCGGGGCGGACAGTGCGTCCGGGATGGTGACGCCGATGGTGCCGTCGAGCAGTTCGTTGAGGTACTCGCCCCAGCCGACGGCGACGGCGGCGACCGAGACGCCGTACTCCAGGAGCAGGCACCAGCCGCAGACCCAGGCGATCAGTTCGCCCATGGTTGCGTATGCGTACGAGTACGACGATCCGGAGACCGGGATGGTGCCCGCCAGCTCGGCGTAGGACAGCGCCGAGAACAGCGCGGTGAGTCCGGCGATCACGAAGGAGAGGGTGACGGCCGGACCCGCCTTGGGAACGGCCTCGCCGAGGACGACGAAGATACCGGTGCCGAGGGTGGCACCGATACTGATCATGGTCAGCTGCCACAGCCCGAGGGACCGCCGCAGCGTCCCTCCCTCACCCTGACCGCCCTCGGCGACCAGGCGTTCCACGGGCTTGCGACGCATGAGGCGCGCGGCGACGCCCGGGGACGCGGGGCGGCCGTTCTCTGGTCTTGCGGGGGTGCGCCTTGGTCGAGCACGTGCTGGCTCCTTATCGCTGCCGGTCAGGACGGACGAGGACCGGCGGAAGCCCCCTGGGGGCAGGAACCCGCCGAGCGGAGTCCCCGCCACGCCACCTACAGCCCAGCACCCTATGAGGCGCGGCTTCGCGGGCGTAATGCAGCAAGGTTGCGCATGCCCGCATGATCATTGCGTTGATCGGGGCCCGGTGCCCTTTTGTTGCGCCCGGACCGCGAACCGTTGCGCGGCGGCTCCGCCGGTCCCTTTTCGCACGCTTCCTCCAGCTCCCCGCAGCGGCCTCGCCGGGCGCGGGCCGTTCCGGCGGCCCGTCCCTGCCGGGCGCCCGCTCGGCGCGCCGTCGCCGGCGAGTGACTCGCGCCGCCGCAGCCCGTGAAGGGAAGCCTGACGCAGCGGAAGCCCCACGGCCGGCCGGGTGCGGAAGGTTCGCACCCGGCCGGCGCGATGCGCCCCGGGCACGCCGACGGCCCCCGTCCGTCCCGGGAACGGGACCGGCGGGGGCCGCACGGCGGGTGGGGCCGGTGACGGCCGGCCGTGTCAGTTCCAGCTGGCGTGCAGCGGCTTGCCCTCGGCGTAGCCGGCGGCGCTCTGGATGCCGACCACGGCCTTCTCGGCGAACTCCTCCAGGGAACCCGCACCGGCGTACGTGCAGGAGGAGCGGACGCCCGCGATGATCGAGTCGACCAGGTCCTCGACGCCCGGGCGGGCCGGGTCGAGGAACATGCGGGAGGTGGAGATGCCCTCCTCGAACAGGGCCTTGCGGGCACGGTCGTAGGCGGACTCCTCCGAGGTGCGGTTGAGCACCGCGCGCGCGGAGGCCATGCCGAACGACTCCTTGTAGAGGCGGCCGTTCGCGTCCTGCTGGAGGTCGCCCGGGGACTCGTAGGTGCCCGCGAACCAGGAGCCGACCATCACGTTGGACGCGCCGGCCGCGAGGGCCATGGCCACGTCGCGCGGGTGCCGCACACCGCCGTCGGCCCACACGTGCTTGCCGTACTTCCGCGCCTCGGCGGCGCACTCCAGGACCGCGGAGAACTGCGGCCGGCCCACGCCGGTCATCATCCGGGTCGTGCACATCGCGCCGGGGCCGACACCGACCTTGATGATGTCCGCGCCGGCGTCGATGAGGTCCTTGACGCCCTCGGCGGAGACGATGTTGCCCGCCGCGATCGGCACCTGCGGGTCGAGCGCGCGCACCACCTTGATCGCGCTGATCATCGACTCCTGGTGGCCGTGCGCGGTGTCGATGACGAGCGTGTCCACGCCCGCGTCGAGGAGCTGCTTGGCCTTGCCGGCCACGTCGCCGTTGATACCGACGGCGGCCGCGACGCGCAGCCTGCCGTTCGCGTCCACGGCCGGGGTGTACAGCGTGGCCCGCAGGGCGCCCTTGCGGGTCAGGATGCCGGCGAGCCGGCCGTCCTTGTCCACGGCCGGTGCGTAGCGGCGGTTGTGCGCGTCGAGGGTGTTGAAGGCCTCGCGCGGGTCGATGTCGGCGTCCAGCAGCAGCAGGTCCCTGGACATGACCACTTCGAGCTGGGTGAAGCGGTCGACACCGCTCAGGTCCGCGTCGGTGACGACGCCGACCGGCCGCTGCTCCTCGTCGACGACCACACCGGCGTTGTGCGCGCGCTTGGGCAGCAGGGCCAGGGCGTCGGCGACGGTCTGGTGCGGGGCCAGCACGATCGGGGTGTCCAGCACCAGGTGACGGCTCTTGACCCAGGTGACGACGTCGGTGACCACGTCGATCGGGATGTCCTGCGGGATGACCACGAGGCCGCCGCGCCGGGCGACCGTCTCGGCCATGCGGCGGCCGGCGATGGCGGTCATGTTGGCGACGACGAGCGGGATGGTGGTACCGGTGCCGTCCGGCGAGCCGAGGTCCACGCCCTGACGCGACCCGACCGCGGAGCGGCTGGGCACCATGAAGACGTCGTCGTACGTCAGGTCGTACGCGGGCTGGATGTCATTGAGGAAACGCACGTGCCGCACATCCCAGTCGATCAGAGGTGACCCCCGACGGGTGCGCCAGGGGGAAAAGAGCACGTACCTCATTGTCCCATGACGGCCGGCCCGTCACGCCCCCACAGAACCTCCAGGCCCGCCGGAAGGGCCCTCGGAGGATCCGCCAAGGGCCAGGACCACGGTGAGCGCGGGGGTCCGGTCCACGGCCTCCTCGAACACGTCCTGCGCGGTCAGCCACTCCCGGGGTTGGCCCGGGCGTACTCCCGCCAGCCCCGCACGACGACCAGCAGCCCCCGTTCGACGGCGTCCTCGGGCCAGACGGTGTGGTCGGCCAGGGAGTCCGCCAGCGCGTCCCAGTTGCGGCCGAACCAGTCGGGCAGCGCCAGGGCCCGGGCGGTGCGGTCCATCAGACCCGCCTTGTCCGTGACCCCGTCGAGGTCGAGGGCGACCACGAGGCGGCCCGTCAGGTCTTCGGTCATCTCAGCACCGCCCGGAACGAGTTGTAGTGATCATCGGTGTAGTAGATCTCCCCGTCCCGGCCGGTGACCAGCCGTCGTGCCCCGCGGTCCGGTGAACCCGGGGTGGGCACCGTGTACTCGTGGTAGTAGCCGCGCGGCCGCTTCGGCAGATGTCCCTCGAAGTTCCCGAACACGACGCCGTCCCTGGCGTACGGGTAGGGGCCGCCCTTGTCGATGAGGGCGAGGGTCCGGCGCGCCTCGGCCGGCAGCCGGGACTCCTGGACGGTGGCCATGCCCCGGGCCCACTCCGGGGCGGACGCGCCCGTGTCCGCCGGCGCGGCTCCGCCCGTGCCGGAGCAGCCGGTCAGCAGGACCGCCAGCGCCAGCAGCGCGCCCGCGAGCACGGCGGGAACGCGGCGCGCCCCGGACCGGAGTACGGCCCCTGGAACGCGTGGAGAACCGTCCTCGGGCGTGCGTGGCGAACGGGCCTAGGGAGCGCGTGGGGGACGAACCGCGGCAGCAGCATGCCGCCGATGCTGCCACGGCCGTCCCGTCACGTCCGCACCGCGACCCGCCGGTCCGGCGTGATCCGGCGGGCTCCGTCGAGCCCGACGGGTCATGCCGGGGCCCGGAAGGGGTCGGTCAGTGCCCGTCGGGGTCCGCGCGGCTGAGCGCGGGCTTCGGCGTCGGCCCGGCCGTCATCAGGTAGTCGGCGGCCGAGGTGTCCGTGACCAGGCTGGTGACCAGCCCGGAGCGCAGCACCGCGTCGATCGCGGAGGCCTTGCGCTGGCCACCGGCGATCGCCACGACCTCCGGGATGCGGCGGAGCTGGTCGGCCTTGACCGTGATGCACCGCTCCCCCAGGTCCCGCCCGATGCGGCGCCCCTCGGCGTCGAACAGGTGCGCGGCCATCTCGGCGGCGACACCGAGCGAGGCGTAGTGCGCGCGCTCCTCGTCACTGAGCATGTCGTGCACCGTCGAGATACCGGGCTCCCAGGAGCCGATGGAGACGCAGGCGACCGTGACCTTGTCGAAGTACTCGAAGGCCCGGGCGATCCCCGTCTGGTTACGCAGCGCGGCCGCGGTGGCCGCGTCCGGCAGCAGCATCGGCGCGTAGATGGGGTGGGCGTCGCCGCCCGACACCTGGGCGGCGCGGCGCACGGCCTCCACCGAGCCGCGCTCGGAGGTCCCGGCGTCGTACACACCCGTGAGCTGCACCACCGTGCACGGCGGCAGCCGGTCGAGCGCGGCCGCCATGTGAATGGTGGACCGGCCCCACGCCATCCCGAGCACATCCCCCTCGTTGACGAGTTCACCGAGCAGATCTGCGGCGACCTCGCCGAGATTCTCGGGGTCGGGGTCTCCTCCGCCTCGGCCGGGGACTCGACCACGACGGCGTGCCTCAGGCCGTAGCGGGCGCGGAGCGCGTCGGAGCGCTCCGCGTCCAGCTCGGCCGGCACCCGGATCTCGATACGCACGAGATCCCGTTCGAGGGCCGTCTCCAGGACCCGGGCCACTTTGAAGCGGCTGACGCCGAACTCCTCCGCGATCTGGATCTTGGATTTGCCCTCGAGGTAGAAGCGGCGGGCCATGGCCGCCGCCTGCACCAGCTCAGCGGGTCCCATCCGCATGGCTGACCGGCCCGCCGACATACCCGACACGGCGATCTCCTCACTGCTGTTCACACTCTGGATTCGCCGTTCATCCTTGCAGATCCGGCGCGGCTCATCCGCCCACATGGGCGGCGTTCACTCAAGCGTTCACACAGCCGTGGCTCAGTGGCCGCATGCCCAGGACGCCTTGGCGGTCGCGGAATCCGCCTGGGCGCGCAGCGCCCGCACCGCCTCCGCTGGGTCGTCGGCCCCGTACACGGCCGAGCCGGCCACGAAGACGTCCGCCCCCGCGTCCGCGCACCGCTCGATGGTCGAGGCCGAGACACCGCCGTCGACCTGCAGCCAGAGCTGGAGGCCGTGCTTGCCGATCAGCTCCCGGGTGCGGCGGATCTTCGGCAGCATGATGTCGAGGAAGGCCTGCCCGCCGAAGCCCGGCTCGACCGTCATGATCAGCAGCATGTCGAGTTCCGGCAGCAGGTCCTCGTACGGCTCGATCGGCGTCGCGGGCTTCAGCGCCATGGAGGCGCGGGCGCCCTTGGCGCGGATCTCCCGGGCGAGGCGCACCGGCGCGGCGGCCGCCTCGACGTGGAAGGTGACCGACGAGGCCCCCGCCTCGACGTACTGCGGCGCCCAGCGATCGGGGTCCTCGATCATCAGATGGCAGTCCAGCGGAGTGCCCGTGGCACGCGCGAGGGACTCCACGACCGGCACACCGAGCGTGAGGTTCGGGACGAAATGGTTGTCCATGACGTCGACATGGAGCCAGTCGGCTCCCTCGACCGCCCTGGCCTCGTCCGCGAGGCGGGCGAAGTCGGCGGACAGAATGCTGGGGTTGATCTGCGCGGCCATGACCCAAGCCTGCCATGCCGCCGCGCCGGCCTGTGACGGCGGTCCGGGCGGGGGGTGTCCCGGCACCGGGCGGGTACGGCCGGGCGCGCGGTCCCCCGCGCGCCCCGGGGCACGTCCGGCCGGTGTCAGCCGGTGCGGCGGATCAGGGCCAGGTACATCGCGTCGGTGCCGTGCAGGTGCGGCCAGAGCTGCACGTCGGGCCCCTCGCCGAGCGCCGGGACACCCGGCAGCAGGGGGCGGGCGTCGATCAGCTCGGTGTCCGGGCGCTGCTTGAGCACGTCACTGACGACCGCCCGGGTCTCGGCGAGATGCGGCGAGCAGGTGGCGTAGCCGACCACTCCGCCGACCCGCACCGAGTCCAGCGCGGTGCGCAGCAGGGCGCGCTGGAGCGGCCCGAAGGTGTCCAGGTCCTCCGGGCGGCGCCGCCACCGCGCCTCGGGCGGCGGCGCAGGGCGCCGAGCCCGGTGCAGGGCACGTCCATCAGCACCCGGTCGAAGGAGCCGGCCCGCCACGGCGGGCGGGTCCCGTCGGCGGTGACGACCTGGTAGGGGCCCGGGTTGCCCCGGAGAGCCCTGGCCACCAGCCCGGCCCGGTGCGGCTGCTTCTCGGCGGCCAGCAGCGACGCCCCGCGCTCGGCGGCGAGGGCGGCCAGCAGCGCGGCCTTGCCGCCGGGACCGGCGCAGCCGTCGAGCCACGTGGCGTCGGGGCCGTCGAGCGGGGCGTTCGCGAGCGCGAGGGCGACCAGCTGGCTGCCCTCGTCCTGCACTCCGGCCCGCCCCTCGTGCACGGCCGGCACCGCGCCAGGCTCGCCGCCCTCGGCCAGCCGCACGGCGTAGGGGGACCAGCGGCCCGGCACGGCGGCCTCCTCGCCCAGCAGCTCGGCGGTGGTGGCCCGGCCCGGCCGCGCCACGAGCGTGACCTCGGGCCGCTCGTTGTCGGCCGCCAGCAGTTCCTCGATGCCGGCCCGGCCGCCGCCGAGGGAGTCCCACAGCGCGGAGACGACCCAGCGCGGATGCGAGTGCACGACGGCGAGATGGTCCTCGGGATCGTCGTCGTAAGGGGCGCGACCTTCTCGATCCATCCGTCGAGATCGTGCTGGGCCACCTTCCGCAGCACCGCGTTGACGAACTTGGCGCGCCCGTCCCCGAGCACCACCCGCGCCAGCTCCACGGAGGCGGACACGGCGGCGTGGGTGGGGATCCGGGTCCCGAGCAGCTGGTGCACACCCAGGCTGAGCACGTCGAGCACCGGCGGGTCGACCTCGCGCAGCGGCCGGTCGACGCAGGCGGCGATGACGGCGTCGTAGGTGCCCTGCCGGCGCAGCGTCCCGTACACCAGCTCGGTGGCGAGGGCGGCGTCCCGCGCTTCGAAGCCGCCCTTCTCGCGGGCCTTGCGCAGCAGCGGCGGCAGGACCAGGTTGGCGTACGCGTCCCGTTCGTCCACCGCGCGCAGCACGTCGAAGGCCAGGATGCGGACGGGGTCCTTCTGGGGACGGCGGTAGGGCTTGGCGGGCCTGCGCGCCCGCTGGGACTGCTCGCTCACGAAAAAGGTGCTCCGGATGTGAAGAAGGGGGTGCGGTTCCCAGGTTACGTCGCCGCGGCCGCGCCCCCGCCGCTCGGGGCTCAGCCCCGAGCGTCTCCCCCTCGGCGATGCGCGCCCCGCGCGCCCAGTCGGCGGCGCGCATCGGCTTCTTGCCCTGCGCCTGCACCCACAGCAGCTCGACGGCGTACGAACCGGTGCCCACGTGCACGCTGTTCTTGCCGGCCGCGAGCTGCCCGGGGGCGAGGCCGGTGCGCTCGGGCACGGGGGTGACCTGGACGAGCTTGAGCCGTTCGCCGCGGAACGTGGTCCAGGCGCCGGGGCGGGCGTGCAGCCGCGCACCACCCGGTCGACGCGGAGGGCGGGTGCCGCCCAGTCCACCTGGGCGTCCTCGACGGTGATCTTGGGTGCGAGGGTGATGCCCTCGGCGGGCTGCGGTACGGCCTTCAGGGTGCCGTCCTCGATGCCGTCCATGGTCGCGGCCAGCAGGCCCGAGCCGGCGAAGGCGAGCCGGGTGAGCAGGTCGCCGCTGGTGTCGGTGGGCCGGACCTGCTCGGTGACGGTGCCGTACACCGGTCCCGAGTCGAGCCCCTCCTCGATGAGGAAGGTGGAGGCGCCGGTGATCTCGTCGCCCGCCATGAGGGCGTGCTGCACGGGCGCGGCCCCGCGCCAGGCGGGCAGCAGGGAGAAGTGCAGGTTGACCCAGCCGTGCGCCGGGATGTCCAGGGCGGCTTTGGGCAGCAGGGCGCCGTAGGCGACCACGGGGCAGCAGTCCGGGGCGATCTCCCGCAGCCGCTCCAGGAACTCGGGTCGCGCGGCTTGGCCGGCTTCAGCACCTCGATGCCGGCCTCCGCCGCCCGTTCGGCCACGGGGGACGCGACCAGCCTGCGCCCCCGTCCGGCCGGCGCGTCGGGCCGTGTGACGACGGCGGCCACCTCGTGCCGCCCGGAGGCGAGGAGAGCGTCCAGGGCGGGAACGGCGACCTCGGGGGTACCGGCGAAGACGAGCTTCATGGGCGGGATCGGGCCTCTCGGGCGGGGGTCGGACGGGCAGCGCACCAGTCTATGACCCGGGCCGGGTCCACCGCCCCACTGCCGCGGACCCACGCGGGAGCCGACGGCGGCCGGACCGCGCCGGTGGTGCGCGGGTGACGGGCGGCGTACGAATATGCCCGTACGCCCCCACCCCGTGACCAGCGGCGCGTCCACGCGTTGGTCAAGAGAGAGTTGACCCCACCGTGCCGCGCCAGCGGCCCAATTCCTTTCAACGCCGGTTCGAGAGGCTTGTTCATGGCCGACCACGCAACCCACGACGCCCAGGCCCGGGCCAGCCTGCACTTGCTGGTGCGGGACATCGAGCGGGTCCGCCGGCAGGTGGACGCGCTGCGCACGCTCACCGCCCAGCTGGGCAACGTCTACCGTCCGCGCCGTTCCGGCCCGTCCACGGGCTTCGTCGTCTACGGACGCGCCCCCGCCCCCACGGTCCGCCTCGCCCAGGAGCTCCGGGACAGCGTCGAGACGCTGGTCACCGCCGCCGTGGACTTCGACCGCTCGCTCGGCTTCTCCTGGGACGCGGTGGGCTCGGCCCTCGGTGTCACCAAGCAGGCGGTGCACCGCCGTTACGGCGCCCGCCGGGCGGCCACGCAGGCGGCCGCCGAGAACGAGCGGGCCACGGAGGCGTCGGGCACCCGCACCCTCGACGTGGACTCCCCCCTGCCCGCGGTGCCGACGGTGCCCGCGGCCCGTTCCATGCCGACGCAGCCGACCGCGGGCAGCCCGACGCTCCGCGACGACGCCCGGCCGACGGCCTTCCCGGGCCCGCGCAACGGCTGAGCGTGCCGGCCGGCCCCGAACTCACCCCTGCCCTCCCGGGAGACGCCGGGAGGGCAGACGTATGCCCGGGACGGCGCGGGGCCCGTCCGGGCCGCGGCCCGCGGGCGGTCAGCCGATGTCCGGGGGATCGATCCGCACCCGTACCGGCTCCTCGCTCCCCCGCGCCATCCGCGCGGCCTGAGCCGTCTTCAGGGCGGTGGCCAGCGTGGCGCCACTGCCCGGCGGCACCCGCACCAGGGCCCGCTCCCAGTGCTCACCCGGTGGCGGCGCGCCGGGTCTGCGGGGCGGCCCGGCAGTGTGGGGGCACCGGCACCGGCCCCAGCACCTCGGCGTCCGCGGGCAGGTCCACGGCGCCGAGGAACTCGGCCACGGCCTGGGCCGTCCCCGACACGGCCGCCATCCGGGACACCGGGGGAAGCCCAGCTCGGCGCGCTCGGCCAGCTCCCGCACCGCGTGCCCCACGGGGTCCCAGCGCACCAGCGCCTGCACGGGCCGCAGGGTCGGCTCGGCCACCACGACCACGGTGCCCCGCTCGCCCTGCGGCCGGACGAGCGCCGCGGCGGCGATCCACCGGCGCAGCGCCTCCTCGCCGGCCCGCAGGTCGGGCCGGCCGAGCATGGCCCAGCCGTCCAGCAGCAGGGCGGCCGCGTAGCCGCCCTCGGCGACGGGCTCCGCCCCCGGCGTGCTCACCACCAGCGCGGGCGTGCCCGGCACCGTGTCCAGCACGTGCTCACGCCCCGAGGTGCGCACCGGTACGGCGGGGAAGGCCCGCCCCAGTTCCTCGGCGGTCCGCCGCGCCCCCACGACCTGGGCCCGCAGCCGGAAGCTCCCGCACTCCGGGCAGTGCCAGGCCCCCTCCTCGCGCCCGCACCAGCCGCACCGCAGCGCACCGGCGTCCTGGGCCTCCAGCGGGCCCGCGCAGTGCCGGCACCGGGCGGGCGCCCGGCACTGCGCACAGGCCATGCGCGGCACATAGCCCCGGCGGGGCACCTGCACCAGCACCGGACCGTGCCGCAGCCCCTCCCGGACCGCCTGCCAGGCCAGCGTGGGCAGCCGGGCGGCGCGGGCGGCCTCGTCGCGCGCGAGATCGTCGTCCCCGACCGTGCGGACGAGGGGGCGGCCCCCCGCACCTGCTCCCGGCCGGCGACCAGGGGCCGCGCCCAGCCGCTCTCGACGAGCTGGGCTCCCTCGACCGTGCAGCTCCAGCCGCCGAGCAGGAAGGCGCACTTGTCGAGCGTGGCGCGCAGCAGCAGCACGTCCCGGGCGTGCGGCTGCGGGGCGTGCTGCTCGCTGTGGCTGCCGTCCCCGTCGTCCCAGACGGCGACGAGCCCGAGATCCCGCACGGGCGCGAACATCGCCGCCCGGGTGCCGACGACGGCCCGCACGGACCCGCGCCGCACGGCGAGCCACTGCCCGTACCGCTTCTCGGGGCCGGCGTCGGCGGTGAGCAGCACGTGCCGGCCCTCGCCGAGCAGCGCCGTCAGCGCGGCGTCCACGCGCGCGGCGGCCCGCCCGTCCGGTACGACGACGAGCGCGCCGCGTCCCGAGGCGAGCGTGGCGGCGACGGCCCGGGCCAGCTCCTCGCTCCACAGCGGGCCCGGCAGGGCGTTCCACACGGCGCGCGGGGCGGCGCCGGCGGCCAGCGACCCGAGAAAGGCGGCCCCCTGTTCGTACCGCGTCCATGAGCCCGGTTCCGGCGCCGGAGGCGGGGGCAGCGGGTCGGGCGAGGCTCGCCGCTCGGCGCGGGCGCTGCGCGGCGGCACGGCGAGCTGCAGCACGTCGGCGAGGCTCCCCGCGTACCGGTCGGCGACGGCCCGCGCGAGCCCCAGCAGCTCCTCGCTGAGCACGGGCTCGGGTGACACCACCTGGGCGAGGGCGGCGAGCGGCCCGGAGTAGTCGGACTCGGCCCGCCGCTCCACGATGAACCCGCCGATGAGCCCGCCGCCCTCGCGCCGGCCCTCGCGCACGCGCCCCCGCCCGGCGCCGAACCGCACCCGCACCCTGACCCCGGGCTGCGCCTCGGCGTCCAGTTCCTCGGGCACCGCGTAGTCGAAGTACCGGTCCAGGTGCAGTACGCCCTTGTCGACGAGGACCCGCGCCACGGGCAGCTCCCCGGCCAGCGCGGCGCCCCGCCAGGTCCGCGGTTTGGCCCGGGGCACCTTGGCGCCCCGCACGCTCTCCCGGATGAGCGCGAGCTGCTCCGGCGGTGCCCCTCGGCCCCGCCGCCCCCCGAACCGTTCTCGCTGCTCACGCCTGCATTCTTACCAAACGCCACCGACAACCGGCTCTCGGAGTGGGAACCCCCGGGCACGGGAGGTGGGCCGGGACCGCGCCGGAGCGCCGGACACGCGCCACACGCGCCGAGGCCCGGCCCCCGAAGGGGAGCCGGGCCTCGGCGGGACGACCGGGACGGGACTACAGGCCCGCGGCCTTGCGCAGGGCGTCCACGCGGTCCGTGCGCTCCCAGGTGAAGTCCGGCAGCTCACGGCCGAAGTGGCCGTACGCGGCGGTCTGGGCGTAGATCGGGCGGAGCAGGTCGAGGTCGCGGATGATGGCGGCCGGGCGGAGGTCGAAGACCTCGTCGATCGCCTTCTCGATCTTCTCGTGGTCGATCTTGGCGGTGCCGAAGGTCTCCACGAACAGACCCACCGGCTCGGCCTTGCCGATGGCGTAGGCGACCTGGACCTCGCAGCGGGAGGCCAGGCCCGCCGCCACGACGTTCTTGGCGACCCAGCGCATGGCGTAGGCGGCGGAGCGGTCGACCTTGGACGGGTCCTTGCCGGAGAAGGCACCGCCGCCGTGGCGGGCCATGCCGCCGTAGGTGTCGATGATGATCTTGCGGCCGGTCAGGCCGGCGTCGCCCATGGGGCCGCCGATCTCGAAGCGGCCGGTCGGGTTGACCAGCAGCCGGTAGCCCTCGGTGTCCAGCTTGATGCCGTCCTCCAGCAGGGCCTTCAGCTCGGGCTCGACGACGAACTCGCGGATGTCGGGCGCGAGCAGCGACTCGAGGTCGATGTCCGAGGCGTGCTGGGAGGAGACCACGACCGTGTCGAGGCGGACGGCCTTGTCGCCGTCGTACTCGATGGTGACCTGCGTCTTGCCGTCGGGGCGCAGGTAGGGGATGGTGCCGTTCTTGCGGACCTCGGAGAGCCGCTTCGACAGGCGGTGCGCCAGGAAGACGGGCAGCGGCATCAGCGTCGGGGTCTCGTCCGAGGCGTAGCCGAACATCAGGCCCTGGTCGCCGGCGCCCTGCTTGTCGAGCTCGTCCTCGTCACCCTCGACCCGGGACTCGTAGGCCGTGTCGACGCCCTGCGCGATGTCCGGGGACTGCGCGCCGATCGACACCGAGACGCCGCAGGAGGCTCCGTCGAAGCCCTTCTTCGAGGAGTCGTAACCGATCTCGAGGATCTTGTTGCGGACCAGGGTCGCGATGTCCGCGTAGGCCTTGGTCGTCACCTCGCCGGCCACGTGGACCAGGCCGGTGGTGATCAGCGTCTCGACGGCGACACGCGAGGAGGGGTCCTCGCGCAGCAGCGCGTCGAGAATGGTGTCGCTGATCTGGTCAGCGATCTTGTCGGGGTGACCCTCGGTCACGGACTCCGAGGTGAACAGGCGACGGGACACAACGCTCCCTGGGGTTGCAGCGGCTGCTGGCTGATCATTGGCAGATGACGCGGGGGCTGCACCCGACGTCGTCCGAGAACAGTTTATCGGTCGCACTCGGCCGCCGGCCCACGTGTCTCGCCACTCGGGAGTGCTGTGACCTGCGGCACGGGCATTCTGCACAATGCCGAGCGGCCTTGGCCAGGGCCGCCACGCGACATTGTGCGGCGGAAAACCGACGTCGGACGGCCCGGTCAGAACGGCCCGGACGGCCGAACCGGGCCGCGCCCGGACGGCGCAACGGCGGCGGCCGGGTCAGCCGAGACGGGCGGCCACCAGGTCCCAGACGACGTCCGCGAGGGCCTCCTTGGGACCGTGCGGAACGGGGGTCTCGCTGCCGTCGGAGCCCAGAACCACGGCCTCGTTCTCCTCGGAGCCGAAGGTCTTGCGCTCCCCCACCTCGTTGACGACGAGGAGGTCGCAGCCCTTGCGGGCGAGCTTGGCGCGACCGTTGGCGAGCACGTCGTCCGTCTCCGCGGCGAAGCCGACGACGACCTGCGCGGGCCGGGCACGCTCGGCCGAGATCTCCGCGAGGATGTCCGGATTCCGTACCAGGGTGACGGGCGCGGGCTCCTGGTCGTCCTTCTTCTTGATCTTCCCGGACGCGTAGACGGCGGGACGGAAGTCGGCGACGGCGGCGGCCATGACCACGGCGTCGGCGTCTGCCGCGGCCTTCAGGACGGCCTCGCGGAGCTGGACGGCGGTGCCCACCGGCACGACGTCGACGCCGGCCGGGGCGGGCAGCCCGGTGTTGGCGGCGACCAGCGTGACCCGGGCGCCGCGGGCGGCGGCCGTGCGGGCGAGGGCGTAGCCCTGCTTGCCGGAGGAGCGGTTGCCCAGGAAGCGGACCGGGTCGAGGGGCTCGCGGGTGCCGCCGGCGGAGACCACGACGTGCCGTCCCACCAGATCGGGCGCCTGGGCGCCGCGGGCCAGGACCCGGCGGCACACCTCGAAGATCTCCCCGGGTCGGGCAGCCGGCCCTTTCCGGTGTCGACCCCGGTCAGACGGCCCACCGCGGGCTCGATGACGACGGCGCCGCGGCGGCGCAGCGTCGCCACGTTCTCCTGGGTGGCGGGGTGCTCCCACATCTCCGTGTGCATGGCCGGCGCGAAGACGACCGGGCAGCGGGCGGTGAGCAGGGTGTTGGTCAGCAGGTCGTCCGCGAGGCCGTGGGCGGCCTTGGCGAGCATGTCGGCGGTGGCGGGGGCCACCACGACCAGGTCGGCGTGCTGGCCGATGCGCACGTGCGGCACCTCGTCGACGTGGTCCCAGACCTCCGTGGAGACCGGGTTGCCGGAGAGGGCGGACCAGGTGGCGGCGCCGACGAAGTGCAGCGCGGACGCGGTGGGCACCACGCGCACGTCGTGGCCCGACTCCGTGAACCTTCTCAGCAGCTCACAGGCCTTGTACGCGGCGATGCCGCCACTGACCCCAAGAACGACCCTCGGCTTGTGCACCATCTCTCCCGGGCTCGGCAACGTACGGGTCCATCACACACCACAGGCCCGGCAGCATGACTGCCGGGCCTGTGGATAAGTCAACCGCGATCTGAAAGTACTACCGCGCGGTGCTACTGGGCGGGGCCCTCGATGGCCTCGGAGGTCAGCAGACCGGCGTTGATCTCACGCAGGGCGATCGACAGCGGCTTCTCGTGGACGTGGGTGTCGACGAGCGGACCGACGTACTCGAGCAGGCCCTCACCGAGCTGCGAGTAGTACGCGTTGATCTGGCGGGCCCGCTTGGCCGCGTAGATCACGAGGCTGTACTTCGAGTCCGTGGCCTCGAGCAGCTCGTCGATCGGCGGGTTGATGATGCCCTCGGGCGCGGTGATGGAAGAGGACACGCTCTACCTTCCGATGGATGGGAAAGAATCAGTCGGTGCGAGGAACCGCGTGCACCTGGGTGCGGCGGTCACGATCACACAACGTCCATCAAGGCTAGCAGCTCGCGGGCCACGTCCTCGACGGAGGTGTTGACAAGGGTCTCGTCGAACTCCGGCTCGGCCGCCAGCTCGGTCTTCGCCGCGTCCAGGCGGCGCTCGATGACCTCGGGCGGCTCGGTACCCCGGCCGGTCAGCCTGCGCACCAGCTCCTCCCAGGAGGGCGGGGCCAGGAACACCAGCTGGGCGTCGGACATCGACTCGCGGACCTGCCGGGCGCCCTGGAGGTCGATCTCCAGCAGCACGGGCTCGCCCTTCTCCAGCCGCTCCTGCACGGCCGTGCGGGGCGTGCCGTAGCGGTTGCCGGCGAACTCGGCCCACTCCAGCAGCTCGCCGTTGGCGATCAGCTTGTCCATCTCGTCGTCGGTGACGAAGAAGTAGTGGACACCGTGCTGCTCGCCGGGGCGCGGCTTGCGGGTGGTCGCGGACACCGAGAGCCAGACCTCGGGATGTTCCTTGCGCATATGAGCGACGACCGTGCTCTTGCCGACCCCGGAGGGGCCGGAGAGCACGGTCAGCCGCGGACGTGCGTCCGGGGGCACGGGGGTCGTCCCCGGGGTGTTACAGCCATGCAGCGATTATTCCAGCAATCCCGGAGTGCCCGGGACTCCCGGTCCGGCGGGAACCGGACTCAGGAGCCGGTGCTGCCGAACTCACGCTCCAGGGAGGCGATCTGGTTGGAGCCGAGACCGCGCACGCGACGGCTCTCGGAGATGCCCAGACGCTCCATGATCTGCTTGGCGCGGACCTTGCCCACGCCCGGCAGGGACTCGAGCAGGGCGGAGACCTTCATCTTGCCGATGACGTCGTTCTCCTGGCCCTGCTTGATCACCTCGTGCAGGGAGGCGCCGGAGTGCTTGAGTCGATTCTTGACCTCGGCCCGCTCCCGGCGAGCCGCGGCGGCCTTTTCGAGCGCGGCTGCGCGCTGTTCAGGGGTAAGGGGCGGAAGAGCCACGCCTACGTCACCTCGGATGTCGAACTGTCGGATACGGACCGGTGAGGAACCTAGTCGCCCCACACCTGGGGAGCCACGAGCAACACGCTGCCCGTTCTCCCCCACTACCTGCGGAGGCGCGGGAGGTGCCCCCACTGCTCGGAGACTAGCGGCCAAGTCCGCCAGAGTCAGCGAGAACAGCGGAAAAGTACAGGTCAGCCGCCGTCAGGCCGGACATTTCAGACATACTGCCCTCGATTTGAGGATGTATTCACACTCGGACCGCCCGCCGACCGCGCACCGAAACGCCCCCGGGGCAGCTCAGGCGCCCGCGACGGCGGTCCGGATCTCCTCCGCGTAGCGCTCCGTGGCCGACCGCAGCGCTCCGACGTCTGGACCCTCGCGCAGCACTCCCCGGCTGACGTTCGGCACCACGTTGCGCACCGCCGACCCGAAGAGCCGGGGAAGATCGGCGGCCGTGGCCCCCTGCGCCCCCACGCCGGGCGCCAGGAGCGGGCCGTTGACACCGAGGTCGTAGGAGGACAGGTCGCCCACCGTGGCGCCGACCACCGCGCCGAACGAGCCCAGCGGCTCCTCGCTGGCGTTCTCGGCCGCCAGGTGGGCCAGCATGGTCGCGCCCACGTCGCGCCCGTCGGCACGGACCGCGTGCTGGACCTCCGGGCCCTCCGGGTTCGAGGTGAGCGCCAGCACGAACAGGCCGGTACCGCTCTCCCTGGCCAGCGCCACGGCCGGGCTGAGCGAGCCGTAGCCGAGGTAGGGCGAGACGGTCAGCGCGTCGGAGAACAGCGGGGAGTCCTTGTGCAGGTAGGCCTCGGCGTACCCGGCCATGGTCGAGCCGATGTCGCCGCGCTTGGCGTCCATCACGACCAGGGTGCCGGCCGCGCGCGCCTCCTGGACCGTCCGCTCCAGCACGGCGACGCCGCGCGAGCCGAACCGCTCGAAGAACGCGCTCTGCGGCTTCATGACGGCGACCCGGTCGGCCACCGCCTCGACGACCGTGCGGCTGAACCGCTCCAGACCGGCCACGTCGTCGGCCAGGCCCCACTCGGCGAGCAGGGAGGCGTGCGGGTCGATGCCGACGCACAGCGGACCGCGCTCGTCCATCGCGCGGCGCAGGCGCGCGCCGAAGGGCTCCAGGACCGTCATGCGTCGTTCCTCACGTCGGCGCCGACCGCGTCGGCGAGGGTGGCGTACGGGCTGGTCCGCAGGCGCGCGGCGAGGCCCTTGTGGATCGCGCGGGCCCAGAACGGGCCCTCGTAGACGAAGGCGCTGTAGCCCTGCACCAGCGTGGCACCGGCCAGGATGCGCTGCCAGGCGTCCTCGGCGGTCTCGATGCCGCCGACGCCCACCAGAGTGATCCGGTCGCCCACGCGCGCGTACAGGCGGCGCAGCACCTCCAGGGAGCGCGCCTTCAGCGGCGCGCCGGAGAGGCCGCCGGTCTCCTTCACCAGGGACGGCGCGGAGGTCAGGCCGAGGCCCTCGCGCGCGATGGTGGTGTTGGTGGCGATGATGCCGTCCAGACCGAGTTCCACCGCCAGGTCGGCGACGGCGTCGACGTCCTCGTCCGCGAGATCGGGGGCGATCTTCACCAGCAGCGGGACGTGCCGGTCCGGGACCGCGCGGTCGGCGGCCTCGCGCACCGCGGCGAGCAGCGGGCGCAGCGCCTCGGTCGCCTGGAGGTTGCGCAGACCGGGCGTGTTCGGGGAGGACACGTTGACGACCAGGTAGTCGGCGTGGGGCGCGAGGCGCTCGGCGGACTTCACGTAGTCGCCGGCGGCCTCCTCCTCGGGGACGATCTTGGTCTTGCCGATGTTGACGCCGACCACGGTCCGGAACACCGGCTCGCGGGCGGCGAGGCGGGCCGCGACGGCCAGTGAGCCGTCGTTGTTGAAGCCCATGCGGTTGATCAGCGCGCGGTCGGCCACGAGCCGGAACAGCCGCTTCCTGGGGTTGCCGGGCTGCGGTTCCCCGGTGACCGTGCCGATCTCGACGTGGTCGAAGCCCAGCATCGACATGCCGTCGATGGCGACGGCGTTCTTGTCGAAGCCGGCGGCGAGCCCGAAGGGGCCGTGCATGCGCAGCCCGAAGGCCTCGGTGCGCAGCTCCTGGTGGCGGGGCGCGAGGGCGGCGGCCACGAACGTGCGCAGCACGGGGACGCGGACGGCCAGGCGGATCCAGCGGAAGGCCAGGTGGTGGGCCGTCTCCGGGTCCATCCGTTTGAAGACGAGATTGAAGAAGATCTTGTACATGGTGTCCTCATGAAGAGGGGACACCGTTTCCGGTGTCCCCCTCGGGGCTGCTAGTCGCGGGCCGCGGTCAGGTGTTCCGCGTGTTCCTGGAGCGAGCGGACGCCCACGTCGCCGTGGTTGAGGGCGTCGATGCCCTGGACGGCCGCCGCGAGCGCCTGGACGGTCGTCAGGCACGGCACGGAGCGGGCCACCGCCGCGGTACGGATGTCGTAGCCGTCGAGGCGGCCGCCGGTGCCGTACGGGGTGTTGACGATGAGGTCGACCTCGCCGTCGTGGATGAGCTGGACGATGGTCCGCTCACCGTTCGGGCCGGTGCCCTCGGACTGCTTGCGCACGACCGTGGCGTTGATGCCGTTGCGCTTGAGCACCTCGGCGGTGCCGGAGGTGGCGAGCAGCTCGAAGCCGTGCGCGACCAGCTCGCGCGCCGGGAAGATCATCGAGCGCTTGTCGCGGTTGGCGACCGAGATGAAGGCGCGGCCCTTGGTGGGCAGCGGCCCGTAGGCGCCGGCCTGCGACTTGGCGTACGCCGTGCCGAAGACCGAGTCGATACCCATGACCTCACCGGTGGAGCGCATCTCCGGGCCGAGGACGGTGTCGACGCCGCGGCCCTGGATGTCGCGGAAGCGCGACCACGGCATCACGGCCTCCTTGACGGAGATCGGCGCGTCCAGCGGAAGCTCGCCGCCGTCGCCGTTCGCCGGGAGCAGTCCCTCGGCCCGCAGCTCGGCGACGGTCGCGCCCAGCGAGATCCGGGCGGCGGCCTTGGCCAGCGGTACCGCGGTCGCCTTGGAGGTGAAGGGCACCGTACGGGAGGCGCGCGGGTTGGCCTCCAGGACGTAGAGGATGTCGCCCGCCATCGCGAACTGGATGTTGATCAGGCCGCGCACGCCGACGCCCTTGGCGATCGCCTCGGTGGAGGCACGCAGACGCTTGATGTCGAAGCCGCCGAGGGTGATCGGGGGCAGGGCGCACGCCGAGTCGCCGGAGTGGATGCCGGCCTCCTCGATGTGCTCCATCACGCCGCCGAGGTACAGCTCCTCGCCGTCGTACAGGGCGTCGACGTCGATCTCGATGGCGTCGTCCAGGAAGCGGTCGACGAGGACCGGCCGGGAGGGGCTGATCTCGGTCGACTCGGCGATGTAGGAGGCCAGGCGGGTCTCGTCGTAGACGATCTCCATGCCGCGCCCGCCGAGGACGTACGAGGGCCGGACCAGGACCGGGTAGCCGATCTCGTCGGCGATGGCCTTGGCCTCGTCGAAGGTGGTGGCCGTGCCGTGCTTCGGGGCGGGCAGTCCGGCCTCCGCGAGGACCCGGCCGAAGGCGCCGCGGTCCTCGGCGGCGTGGATCGCCTCGGGCGAGGTGCCGACGATCGGCACGCCGTTGTCCTTCAGGGCCTGCGACAGGCCGAGCGGGGTCTGGCCGCCGAGCTGCACGATCACGCCCGCGACCGGACCGGCCTGCTGCTCCGCGTGGACGATCTCCAGCACGTCCTCCAGCGTCAGCGGCTCGAAGTACAGCCGGTCGGAGGTGTCGTAGTCGGTGGAGACGGTCTCCGGGTTGCAGTTGACCATCACGGTCTCGTACCCGGCGTCGGACAGCGCGAAGGAGGCGTGGACGCAGGAGTAGTCGAACTCGATGCCCTGGCCGATGCGGTTCGGGCCGGAGCCCAGGATGATCACCGCGGGCTTCTCGCGGGCCGCGACCTCGGACTCCTCGTCGTAGGAGGAGTAGAAGTACGGCGTCCGCGCGGCGAACTCGGCGGCGCAGGTGTCGACCGTCTTGTAGACCGGGCGGATGCCGAGGGCGTGCCGGACCTCGCGCACGACGTCCTCGCGCAGACCGCGGATCTCGGCGATCTGCTGGTCGGAGAAACCGTGGCGCTTGGCCTCGGCGAGCAGGTCCGCGGTCAGCTCGGGCGCCTCGGACAGCTCGTCCGCGATCTCCTTGATCAGGAAGAGCTGGTCCACGAACCACGGATCGATCTTCGTGTACTCGAAGACCTCCTCGGGGTGGCGCCCGCGCGGATGGCCTGCATGACGGTGTTGATCCGACCGTCGGTGGGGCGCACGGCCTCGCGGAGCAGCGCCTCCTTGTCGCCGGGCTCGCCGGTGAAGGCGAACTGGCTGCCCTTCTTCTCCAGCGAGCGCAGCGCCTTCTGGAAGGCCTCGGGGAAGTTGCGGCCGATGGCCATGGCCTCGCCGACCGACTTCATGGTGGTGGTCAGCGTGGAGTCCGCCTGCGGGAACTTCTCGAAGGCGAACCGCGGGCCTTGACGACCACGTAGTCGAGCGTGGGCTCGAAGGAGGCCGGGGTCTCCTGCGTGATGTCGTTCGGGATCTCGTCGAGCGTGTAGCCGACGGCCAGCTTGGCGGCGATCTTGGCGATGGGGAAGCCGGTCGCCTTGGAGGCGAGCGCCGAGGAGCGCGAGACGCGCGGGTTCATCTCGATGACGATGATCCGGCCGTCCTCGGGGTTCACCGCGAACTGGATGTTGCAGCCGCCGGTGTCGACGCCGACCTCACGGATGACGGCGATGCCGATGTCGCGCAGGACCTGGTACTCGCGGTCGGTCAGCGTCATCGACGGCGCGACCGTGATGGAGTCACCGGTGTGCACGCCCATCGGGTCGAAGTTCTCGATGGAGCAGACGACCACGACGTTGTCGTGCTTGTCGCGCATCAGCTCCAGCTCGTACTCCTTCCAGCCGAGGATGGACTCCTCCAGGAGCACCTCGGTGGTCGGGGAGAGCGTGAGGCCCTGGCCGGCGATGCGGCGCAGTTCCTCCTCGTCGTGCGCGAAGCCGGAGCCGGCGCCGCCCATGGTGAAGGACGGGCGGACGACCACGGGGTAGCCGCCGAGCGTCTCGACGCCCTCGAGGACGTCGTCCATGGTGTGGCAGATCACCGAGCGGGCGGACTCGCCGTGTCCGGTCTTGCGGCGGACCTCCTCCACGACCGCCTTGAACTGGTCGCGGTCCTCGCCCTTGTGGATGGCCTCGGGCTTGGCGCCGATCAGCTCGACGCCGTACTTCTCCAGGACGCCGTTCTCGTGCAGCGCGATGGCGGTGTTGAGGGCCGTCTGGCCGCCCAGGGTGGGCAGGAGCGTGTCCGGGCGCTCCTTGGCGATGATCTTCTCGACGAACTCCGGGGTGATCGGCTCGACGTAGGTGGCGTCGGCGATCTCCGGGTCGGTCATGATCGTCGCGGGGTTGGAGTTGACGAGGACCACGCGCAGGCCCTCGGCCTTGAGGACCCGGCACGCCTGGGTGCCGGAGTAGTCGAACTCGGCGGCCTGGCCGATGACGATCGGGCCGGAGCCGATGACCAGGACGGACTGGATATCGGTGCGCTTAGGCACGCTGGCCCTCCATCAGGGATACGAAGCGGTCGAAGAGGTAGGCGGCGTCGTGCGGGCCCGCTGCCGCTTCGGGGTGGTACTGGACGGAGAAGGCCGGCTGGTCGAGCAGCTGCAGCCCCTCCACCACGTCGTCGTTCAGGCAGACGTGCGAGACCTCGGCGCGGCCGAACCTGGTGTCGCTGACCTTGTCGAGCGGCGCGTCGACGGCGAAGCCGTGGTTGTGCGCGGTGACCTCGACCTTGCCGGTCGTACGGTCCTGGACCGGCTGGTTGATGCCCCGGTGGCCGTACTTCAGCTTGTAGGTGCCGAAGCCGAGGGCGCGGCCGAGGATCTGGTTGCCGAAGCAGATGCCGAACAGCGGCGTGCGCCGCTCCAGGACGGCGGACATCAGCGCGACCGGGCCGTCGGCGGTGGCCGGGTCGCCGGGGCCGTTGGAGAAGAAGACACCGTCGGGCTCGACGGCGTAGACGTCGTCGGGCGTGGCGGTGGCGGGCAGCACGTGCACCTCGATGCCGCGCTCGGCCATGCGGTGCGGGGTCATGCCCTTGATGCCGAGGTCGATGGCGGCGACGGTGAAGCGCTTCTCGCCGACCGCCGGGACGACGTACGCCTCCTTGGTGGCGACCTCCTCGTAGAGGCTCGCGCCCTTCATGTGCGGCTGCGCCTGCACCCGCTCGACCAGCTCGGCCTCGGCGGCGACGGCCTCGCCGGAGAAGATGCCGGCGCGCATCGAGCCGCGCTCGCGCAGGTGGCGGGTGAGCGCGCGGGTGTCGATCCCGGAGATGCCGACCACGCCCTGCGTGACCAGCTCGTCGTCCAGGGACCGCTTGGCGCGCCAGTTGGACGGCACGCGCGCGGGGTCGCGCACGACGTACCCGGAGACCCAGATGCGCCGGGACTCGTCGTCCTCGTCGTTCCAGCCGGTGTTGCCGATCTGCGGGGCGGTCGCCACGACGATCTGGCGGTCGTAGGACGGGTCGGTGAGGGTTTCCTGGTAACCGGTCATGCCGGTGGAGAACACGGCCTCGCCGAAGGTCTCCCCCACTGCCCGTAGGCGCGGCCGCGGAAGGTGCGGCCGTCCTCCAGGACGAGTACGGCGGGAACCTTCGCGGTTCCCCTGGTGGAGGTCGTCATCGTGCGCCTTCCGTGTCGTTGATCATCTTGTTGAGGGTGTCGGCCCACTCGCTGTGCTCGGCCGCGTGGTCGGAGCGGAAGCCGGAGTCGATCAGTCTGTCGCCGAGCGCCCAGGTCACCACCAGCAGTCCGCCCTCGGTGAGGACCTTGCCGGCGATGCCCTTGTCGAGCCGGGCGCCGCGGAGTGCGGCCGTGGGGACGAAGAAGTCGTTCGCTCCGGGGCGCTCGACCTCCAGGCCCGCGTCGGTCAGGGTGAGCTCGGCCCGGCTGCGGGTGCCGAGGCCGTGGGCCACGATGCGGTCCAGCCACTGCCCGGCGGTCGTGGAGCCGTGGTAGCGGCCGCTCATGCTCAGTCTCACCGGGCCGGTCGTGTCCGGCGCGCTGGGCGGGGCGGGCAGGTCCCCCTGGAGGGTGCCGCGCCACTTCCAGCCCTCGCGCATCAGCCAGTAGACGAGCGCGACGAAGAGGGCGAGTCCGACGAGCCAGCCGATGCGGGCGCCCCAGTCGGTGACCTCGGCCGATCTCTGCGCCTCGGCCAGCAGGATTACAGGTGTCACGTGAGCTTCCCGTCGACGAGCGTGGCCTTGCCCCGCAGCCACGTGTGCGTCACACGGCCCGGCAGCTCGCGTCCCTCGTACGGGGTGTTGCGGCTGCGCGAGGCGAAGCCCGCGGGGTCCACCCGGCCACGGTATGCGGTGTCGACGAGGACGAGGTTGGCGGGCTCACCAGCCGAGACGGGGCGGCCGTGTCCGGTGGCCCGTCCGATCTGCGCGGGCCGGACGGACATCCGGTCGGCGACGCCGGCCCAGTCCAGCAGGCCCGTGTCGACCATCGTCTCCTGGACCACCGACAGCGCGGTCTCCAGGCCCACCATGCCCATGGCGGCGGCGGCCCACTCGCAGTCCTTGTCCTCGTGCGGGTGCGGGGCGTGGTCGGTGGCGACGATGTCGATCGTGCCGTCGGCGAGCGCCTCGCGCAGGGCGTGCACGTCCCGCTCGGTGCGCAGCGGCGGGTTGACCTTGTAGACCGGGTTGTACGAGCGCACCAGCTCGTCGGTGAGGAGCAGGTGGTGCGGGGTGACCTCGGCGGTGACGTCGATGCCGCGCGACTTGGCCCAGCGGACGATCTCCACGGATCCGGCGGTCGACAGGTGGCAGATGTGCACGCGGGAGCCGACGTGCTCGGCGAGCAGCACGTCCCGCGCGATGATCGACTCCTCGGCGACGGCCGGCCAGCCGCCCAGGCCCAGTTCGGCGGAGACGACGCCCTCGTTCATCTGGGCGCCCTCGGTGAGGCGCGGCTCCTGCGCGTGCTGGGCGACGACGCCGCCGAAGGCCTTCACGTACTCCAGCGCGCGGCGCATGATCACGGCGTCGTCCACGCACTTGCCGTCGTCGGAGAAGACGGTGACGCCGGCGGCGGACTCGTGCATCGCGCCCAGCTCGGCGAGCTTCCTGCCCTCCAGGCCGACGGTGACGGCGCCGATGGGCTGCACGTCGCAGTAGCCGTGCTCCCGGCCGAGCCGGTAGACCTGCTCGACGACGCCGGCGGTGTCGGCGACCGGGAAGGTGTTGGCCATGGCGAACACGGCCGTGTAGCCGCCGCTCGCGGCCGCGCGGGTGCCGGTCAGCACGGTCTCGGAGTCCTCGCGGCCCGGCTCGCGCAGGTGGGTGTGCAGGTCAACCAGGCCGGGGAGCAGCACATGGCCGGCGGCCTCGACGACCTCCGCGCCCTCGGCGCCGAGGTCCCGGCCCACCGCGGCGATCGTCTCGCCGTCGATCAGCACGTCCTGCGGCTCGCCGCCGAGCACCTTCGCACCACGGATCAGGATCTTGCTCATGTTTCTTACTTCTCCTCGGTGGTGCGGGCGTTGTTGAGAGCGGGCTCGTTGCCGCCGAGCAGCAGGTACAGGACCGCCATCCGGATGGAGACGCCGTTGGCGACCTGCTCGACGACCGTGCAGCGGTCGGAGTCGGCGACCTCGGCGGTGATCTCCATGCCGCGGACCATCGGGCCGGGGTGCATCACGATGGCGTGCTCGGGCATCTTCGCCATGCGCTCGCCGTCGAGGCCGTAGCGCCGCGAGTACTCGCGCTCGGTGGGGAAGAAGGCGGCGTTCATCCGCTCGCGCTGGACCCGCAGCATCATCACGGCGTCGGACTTCACCAGCGTGCTGTCGAGGTCGTACGAGACCTCGCAGGGCCAGTTGCCGACGCCGACCGGCACCAGGGTGGGCGGGGCGACCAGGGTGACCTCGGCGCCGAGGGTGTGCAGCAGGTCGACGTTGGAGCGGGCGACCCGGCTGTGCAGGACGTCGCCGACGATGGTGATCCGCTTGCCGCTCAGGTCCTGCCCGAGGCCGGCGTCCCGGCCGACCAGGCGGCGGCGCATGGTGAACGCGTCCAGCAGGGCCTGGGTGGGGTGCTGGTGGGTGCCGTCGCCGGCGTTGACCACGGCGGCGTCGATCCAGCCGGAGGTGGCCAGGCGGTAGGGCGCTCCGGAGGCGCCGTGCCGGATGACGACGGCGTCGACGCCCATCGCCTCCAGGGTCTGGGCGGTGTCCTTCAGGGACTCGCCCTTGGACACCGACGACCCCTTGGCGGAGAAGTTGATGACGTCCGCGGACAGCCGCTTCTCGGCGGCCTCGAAGGAGATCCGGGTGCGGGTGGAGTCCTCGAAGAAGAGGTTGACGATCGTGCGGCCGCGCAGGGTCGGCAGTTTCTTGATCGGCCGGTCGGCGACCCGGGCCATCTCCTCGGCGGTGTCGAGGATCAGGACGGCGTCGTCGCGGGTGAGGTCGGCGGCCGAGATGAGATGACGCTGCATCTGTCAGGCTCCGTAAGGCAGTTCATTCAGGGAGATTCGGGGCAGACCGGTGCGTGTACGGGCGCGCCGGGGCGGCCGTACGCCGGACTCGCTACTGGCCGGCCGGCTTCACACCGAGCAGCACGGTGTCGCGACCGTCCTCCTCGGAGAGCTGGACCTTGACCGTCTCCCGCAGCGACGTGGGGAGGTTCTTGCCGACGTAGTCGGCGCGGATGGGCAGTTCGCGGTGGCCGCGGTCGACGAGGACCGCGAGCTGCACCGCGCGGGGGCGCCCGATGTCGTTCAGGGCGTCGAGGGCGGCGCGGATGGTGCGGCCGGAGAAGAGCACGTCGTCGACGAGGACGACCAGCCGGCCGTCGATGCCGTCACCGGGGATCACGGTGCGGGCCAGCGCACGCGGCGGGTGCATGCGCAGGTCGTCGCGGTACATGGTGATGTCGAGCGAGCCGACGGGGACCTTGCGGTCGGTGATCTCCTCCAGCTTCACGGCGAGCCGCTGGGCGAGGAAGACCCCCCGGGTCGGAATGCCCAGGAGCACCACGTCGTCGGCGCCCTTGGCGCGTTCGACGATCTCGTGGGCGATGCGGGTCAGCACGCGTGCGATGTCGGGACCCTCGAGTACGGGCCGCGCATCGGACGCGGACGGGTTGGCGTGCGTGTCCATACGAAACGGACCCCTTCTCCGCCTCACGGGACGGACCTTAAAGGACGTCGGATTTGCGCCATCAACCGTAGCAGGTCCCCAGGAGTCCTCGATCACCCGTCCGGCGTAATCGGCCACCACCGGAACGGAAGAGTCGGGGTGGCCCATTCGGCTTGACGCGCGAGAGTCACGCTGCGTAACCTCACAGTGAGTTACCAGCCGCGCGGCGGAAATCACAGCCGACCGCGTCGACACAGTGCCGGGGAGCTATATGTCCAGCGAATACGCCAAACAGCTCGGGGCCAAGCTCCGGGCCATCCGCACCCAGCAGGGCCTTTCCCTCCACGGTGTCGAGGAGAAGTCCCAGGGTCGCTGGAAGGCCGTGGTGGTCGGTTCCTACGAGCGCGGTGACCGTGCCGTGACCGTGCAGCGACTGGCCGAGCTGGCCGATTTCTATGGCGTCCCGGTGCAGGAGCTGCTGCCGGGCACCACGCCGGGCGGCGCCGCCGAGCCGCCGCCGAAGCTGGTCCTCGACCTGGAGCGGCTGGCCACCGTGCCGGCCGAGAAGGCGGGCCCGCTGCAGCGCTACGCGGCGACGATCCAGTCCCAGCGCGGTGACTACAACGGCAAGGTGCTGTCGATCCGCCAGGACGACCTGCGCACACTCGCCGTCATCTACGACCAGTCCCCCTCGGTCCTCACCGAGCAGCTGATCAGCTGGGGCGTCCTGGACGCGGACGCGCGCCGCGCCGTGGCGACCCACGAAGACGCCTGAGCCGCACAGCGCCTCAGCAGAAACGTGCCGCCGGGGTGGCCGGAACTCTACGGTTCCGGCCACCCCGGCGGCTTTGTGCGCCCCCTCAGGGCCTTCCGGGGCGACCCGGGCACCCGGACGCCACAGGGCCCGCGGCGATCGCTCACCGCGGGCCCTGTGGCGTCTGGTCGTACCGTCTACGCCTCGTCGCGGCGCAGCGAGGGCTTCAGCTCCTTCAGCCGGCCCAGCAGGCCGTTGACGAACGAGGGCGAGTCGTCCGTGGAGAACTCCTTGGCCAGCTGCACCATCTCGTCCAGGACGACGGCGTCCGGGGTCTCGTCGACCCAGATCAGCTCGTAGGCGCCCAGACGCAGGATGTTCCGGTCCACCACCGGCATCCGGTCGAGCGTCCAGTCCACCGCGTAACTCGCGATCAGCTCGTCGATGCGCTTCGCCTTCTCGGCGTAGCCCTCGACGAGCTGCATCGTGTACTCGCTCACCGGCGGCTGCCGGGTGTCGGACCGGGAGAGCCTGATCCAGTCCGCGAGGACCGTCAGGACGTCGGCGCCGCGCTGGTCGCCCTCGAAGAGGATCTGGAAGGCGCGCTTGCGGGCCGTGTTGCGGGCGGCCACGGTTAGCTGTTCACCCGGCCGAGGTAGTCGCTGGTACGGGTGTCGACCTTGATCTTCTCACCGGTGGTGATGAAGAGCGGGACCTGGATCTGGTGGCCGGTCTCCAGGGTGGCGGGCTTGGTGCCGCCGGTGGAGCGGTCACCCTGGACGCCCGGCTCGGTCTCCTGCACGACCAGCTCGACGGCGGCCGGCAGCTCGACGAAGAGCACCTCGCCCTCGTGCTGGGCGACGGTGGCGGTGAAGCCCTCGATGAGGAAGTTGGCGGCGTCGCCGACGGCCTTGCGGTCGACCATCAGCTGGTCATAGGTCTCCATGTCCATGAAGACGAAGTACTCGCCGTCCATGTACGAGAACTGCATGTCGCGCTTGTCGACAGTGGCCGTCTCGACCTTGACGCCGGCGTTGAAGGTCTTGTCGACGACCTTGCCGGAGAGCACGTTCTTGAGCTTGGTGCGCACGAATGCCGGGCCCTTGCCGGGCTTGACGTGCTGGAACTCGACGACGGACCAGAGCTGGCCGCCTTCGAGCTTGAGCACCAGGCCGTTCTTGAGGTCGTTCGTGGAAGCCACGGTTGCGGAATCTCCTGGACTGACGTACGACCCCGGGGCACGCACTCCTACAGCGCGAGCAGCTCCTTGGTCGTGATGGTGAGTAGCTCGGGTCCGCCGTCCGCCTCTGGGCGTACGACGAGCGTGTCATCGATCCGGACGCCGCCCCGGCCCGGGAGGTGGACCCCCGGTTCGACGGTGACCGGCACGCAAGCGTCCAGTTTACCCATGGCGGCGGGGGCCAGCTGCGGGTCCTCGTCGATTTCGAGTCCGACACCGTGTCCGGTCAGCGGTGGAAGTGCTTCCGCATAGCCCGCGGAGTCGAGCACCTGCCGGGCCGCGCGGTCCACCTCGCGGTACGCGGCGCCCGGCATGAGGGCCTCGCGTCCGGCCCGCTGGGCGGAGAAGACCAGGTCGTAGAGCTCGATCTGCCAGTCGGCGGGCGAGGTGCCGATGACGAAGGTGCGGCCGATCTCGCAGCGGTACCCCCGGTAGGTGGCGCCCAGGCAGACGGAGAGGAAGTCGCCCTCCTCCACCCGCCGGTCGGTGGGCCGGTGGCCGCGCCGGCCCGAGTTGGGCCCGGTGGCGACCGACGTGGGGAAGGCCGGCCCGTCGGCACCGTGGTCGACCAGCCGGCGCTCCAGCTCCAGGGCGAGATGCCGTTCGGTACGGCCGACCAGGATGGACTCCAGCAGTTCCCCGAGGGCCTGGTCGGCGATCTCGGCCCCGATACGCAGGCAGGAGATCTCCTCCTCGTCCTTGACGACCCGGAGCTGCTCGACGGCTCCGCCGAGATCGGCCAGGCGCAGCCCCGGCGCGGCGGAGGACACGGCCCGGTAGCGGGACACGGTGAGATCGTGCTCCTCCACGGCCAGGGCGTCGCAGCCCTGGGCGGCGGCGAGGCCGGCCGCGGCGACCGCCGCCTCGCCCCGGGCGAGGAGAGGACGTGCAGGCGCACGTCCTCGTCGGGCCGCCCGTCGGCGGGGCGGTCCTCCGGGGGTGCGGGGCACACCAGGAGGTCCTCCTGCCCGCCCAGCAGCAGGACGGCGCCCTGGGGGCGGCGCCCGCCAGATAACGCACGTTGGCGGGGCGGCTGACCAGGGCGGCGGGGGCGCCGGCCGCGTTGCAGCGCTCCCTCAGGCGGGATCGGCGGGTCGCGTGCACCTCTGACATGTGATGAGCGTAGGAGTTCTGGGCGGATTGTGCCGGTTGGGCGGGGCCGAGTGGGGCTCGGAGCGGGCGTTCCCGCCGGTCACCAGCTCGGCGGGCTCGCCATCGCCCTGGCGAGGACCTCGTCCAGCAGCCGGGCCGTGCCGGGGACGTCGAGCTGGGAGTTGTCGATGATCGGCAGGCCCGAGCCGTACCAGCCCGCCATGCGGCCGTGGATCCTGGCCACCTCCTCGTCGGTGAGGCGGCGGTTTCCGGAGCGTTCGGCGTTGCGCTCCAGGACGATGTCGAGGCCCGGGAGCAGGACGACCGGGAGCAGGCCGGGTCCGACGTGGCGCTTCCAGCCGCCGAGGCCCACGACCGGCCGGTCCGGGAAGACGGCGTCGTCGAGGATGCAGGAGATGCCGTTGGCCAGGAAGTTCCGGGCGGCGAAGCCGCAGGTCCGGCGGGCCAGGCGGTACTGGGCCTCGGAATGGTCGTTCCAGCCCGACTGGGGGTCGGCGAAGCCGGAGCGGACCCATTCGCGCACGTCGTCCAGGCTGATGTGGGCGGTGGGCACCCGCCGGTGGTCCGCCCAGTACTTGGCGACGCTGGTCTTGCCGGCGCCCGCCGGGCCGATCAGCAGGACGGCCAGGGTGGTCGCCGCCGGGTCGGGCGCGGGGGCCGAGGCCGGCGGCGCGGCGGGCACACCGACGAGGCCGCCGGGCGGCAGCGGGAGGTGGCCGGTGGTCTCGGGGGCGGCGGCGCGGGGGCGTGCCGCGGGGCGGGAGGCTGCGCGTGCGGCGGCGGCACCGGGCCCGACGGGGGCACGGGCGCGGACGGAGGCATCGGGCCGGACGGGGGTATGGGCGCCGACGGGGCATCGGGCCGGACGGGGGTACGGATCCCACGCCGGTTCCCGGGTAGCCGGGTGGCGGCGGAGGCACGGGTGCGGGACCCTGCGGGGCTCCCGGGTGGTGCGCGGCCGACGACCAGCCGACGTGTGGTCCCCGCCCCTGCTCGTGGGGCGGTGGCAGCGGAGACCCCACTGCGTGCTGCATCCGTTGCCACTCCGTCTCGTACACACATCTGGCACTGGCAGGCGGGTGCGGAGCCCGCTCCCCCCACAGCCTACGGGGCACGGGAGGGACCCTCCCGAACGGTACCGCCCCGGCCGTCGTTCGGTGCAACGACCGGGGGCGTCCCGAAGTGCCCGTTCCGCGAAGGGAATCGGACGGAGCGGTACTGCGGGGTGCCTACTCGCCCACTTCTCCGTAGGCGGCGAGCAGGACCGCCGGGTCCGGGCCCTCCAGCACGGTCGGCCTGGCCAGTCCGTCGAGCACGATGAACCGCAGCAGGTCACCGCGGGACTTCTTGTCGACCTTCATCGTCTCCAGCAGCTTGGGCCACTGGTCGTAGCGGTAGTGCAGCGGCAGGCCGACCGCTTCGAGGACGGCCCGGTGACGGTCCGCCGTGGCGTCGTCCAGCCGGCCCGCCAGACGGCCGAGTTCGGCGGCGAAGTGCATGCCGACCGCGACCGCGGCACCGTGGCGCCACTTGTAGCGCTCGTTCTTCTCGATGGCGTGACCGAGCGTGTGGCCGTAGTTGAGGACCTCCCTGAGACCCGACTCCTTCAGGTCGGAGGAGACCACCTCGGCCTTGACCCGGATCGAACGCTCGATCAGCTCGGCCGTGTGCGGCCCCGCCGGGGTCCGGGCGGCCTCGGGGTCGGACTCGATGAGGTCGAGGATCACCGGGTCGGCGATGAAGCCGGCCTTGATGACCTCGGCGAGCCCGGACACGTAGTCGTTGACCGGGAGGGAGTCCAGCGCGGCGAGGTCGCAGAGCACACCGGCCGGCGGGTGGAAGGCGCCCACCAGGTTCTTGCCCTCGGCGGTGTTGATGCCGGTCTTGCCGCCGACCGCCGCGTCCACCATGGCGAGCACGGTGGTCGGGATCGCGATCCAGCGCACCCCGCGCAGCCAGGTCGCGGCCACGAATCCGGCGAGGTCCGTGGTCGCGCCGCCGCCGACACCGACGATGACGTCGGTGCGGGTGAAGCCGGACTGGCCGAGCGCCTTCCAGCAGTAGGCGGCGACCTCGGCGGTCTTGGCCTCCTCGGCGTTGGGCACCTGGACGGCGACGGCCTCGAAGCCCTGCTCGGCCAGGTCGGCGCGGAGCGCGTCGCCGGTCTCGGCCAGCGCCTCCGGGTGGATCACCGCCACCCGCTTGGCCTTCGTGCCGATCAGCCCGGCCAGCTCCCCCAGGAGCTGCCGGCCGACCAGCACCTCGTAGGGGTCGGTGCCGGCGCTGCCGGCGACCTGGATCCGGGTGACTGACTCGCTCATGCTTCCTTCAACTCCAGTGCGTCCAGCGCGGCTTGGGTGACCTCTTCGGGGGTGCGGCCGTCCGTCGCCACGACGGCGGTGGCGATCTCCTCGTACAGGTGCCGCCGCGCCTCCATCAGCTCGCGCCACTGCTTGCGCGGGTTGACCGCGAGCAGCGGGCGGGCCACGTTGAGGCCGGTGCGCCTGACGGCCTCCTCCACGTCCATGGAGAGGTAGACCACCCGGTGGCCGGCGAGCAGCGCCCGGGTGTCCGCGTCGAGGACGGCTCCGCCGCCGAGCGCGAGGACACCCTCGTGCCCGGTGACGGCCTCGTGCACCGCCCGCTTCTCCAGGGCGCGGAAGGCGGGCTCGCCCTCCTCCACGAAGATGTCGGCGATGGTCCGGCCCTCGGCGGCCACGATGTCCTCGTCCGTGTCCCGGAACCCGGTTCCGAGCCGCTCGGCCAGCATCCGGCCCACGGTGGACTTGCCCACGCCCATCGGACCGACGAGCACGACGGCAGGCATCGCGCTCACCGGATCCGCAGGTTCTCGAGGTACGACCGGACGTTGCGGCCGGTCTCGGCGACCGAGTCGCCGCCGAACTTCTCCGCCACCGCGTCCGCGAGGACGAGCGCGACCATCGCCTCGGCGACGATGCCCGCGGCCGGCACGGCGGAGACGTCGGAGCGCTGGTGGTGCGCCTGGGCGGCCTCGCCGGTCGCCACGTCCACCGTCTGCAGGGCCCGCGGCACGGTCGCGATCGGCTTCATCGCGGCCCGCACGCGCAGCAGCTCACCGGTGGTCAGACCGCCCTCGGTGCCGCCGGAGCGGCCGGACACGCGCCGGATGCCCTCGTCGGTCCGCACGATCTCGTCGTGCGCCTTGGAACCGGGCACCCGCGCGAGCTCGAAACCGTCGCCGATCTCGACACCCTTGATCGCCTGGATGCCCATGAGCGCGCCGGCGAGGCGCGCGTCCAGCTTGCGGTCCCAGTGCACGTGCGAGCCCAGGCCCACCGGCACGCCGTAGGCCAGGATCTCGACCACGCCGCCGAGGGTGTCGCCGTCCTTGTGGGCCTGGTCGATCTCGGCGACCATCGCCTTCGAGGCGTCGGCGTCCAGGCAGCGCACCGGGTCGGCGTCCAGCCGCTCGACGTCGGCCGGCGTCGGGTAGACACCGTGCGGAGCCTTGGCGGAGGCCAGCTCCACCACGTGGGAGACGATCTCGATGCCGGCCGTCTCCTTGAGGTACGACCGGGCCACCGCGCCGAGCGCCACCCGGGCGGCGGTCTCGCGGGCGGAGGCGCGCTCCAGGATCGGGCGGGCCTCGTCGAAGCCGTACTTCTGCATGCCGGCGAGGTCGGCGTGGCCGGGGCGGGGCCGGGTCAGCGGCGCGTTGCGCGCGAGCCCGTCCAGGATCTCGGGGTCGACCGGGTCGGCCGCCATGACCTGCTCCCACTTGGGCCACTCGGTGTTGCCCACCATGATCGCGACCGGCGAGCCGAGGGTGAGGCCGTGCCGGACACCGCCGAGGAAGGTGACCTCGTCCCGCTCGAACTTCATGCGCGCACCGCGGCCATAGCCGAGCCGCCGCCGCGCCAGGTGGTCCGCCACCATCTCCGTGGTGATCGGCACGCCGGCGGGAAGCCCCTCCAGCGTCGCGACAAGTGCGGGACCGTGGGACTCCCCCGCGGTCAGCCAACGCAGCCTGCTCAACGGTGCTCCTCAGTGTTCGCGCCCGGTACTGCCCTGAGTACGCGTGTCCTCGCGTACGGCGACGACGCGACCGGGTGCGCGACCCCGGCCCGCCACCACCGATCCTCCCACGTCCGGGGCGCTGATCCGGCGGCCGGTCCAGCAGGCGGACGCGTGGTGGACGCGATACCGGGTGGTCAGCGCCCGGCGAGCGCCTTCTCACCGGCGTGCCGCATGGCCTCCAGAGGCGCCGGGGCACGGCCGGTCATCCGCTCGACCTGGAGGACGGCCTGGTGGACGAGCAGGTCGAGACCGCCGACCACCGCGCCGCCGAACATGGACCAGCGGGCCGCCAGCTCGGTCGGCCAGGGGTCGTAGAGCACGTCGAACAGGGTGGCGGGGCGCTCCGGCACGGCGGCGGCGAGGGCGTCGGTGGTGCCGGCCGGTGTGGTGGCGATCACCAGCGGGGCGCGCAGCGCCCGCTCGGCGTCGGCCCAGTCCGCCGTGCGGACGTCCACCTCGAGCCGTTCGCCCCACTGCCGCATCTCGGCGGCGCGGGCCTCGCTGCGCACGTAGGCGACCACCTCGCCGGTGCAGATCCGCGACAGTGCGGCGAGCGCGGACGAGGCGGTGGCGCCGGCGCCGAGGATCGCCGCCGACTCGACCTCCTCGATGCCGTGTTCGCGCAGCGCGGCCACCATGCCCGGGATGTCGGTGTTGTCGCCGAGACGGCGGCCGTCCTCGGTGAGGACGACCGTGTTGACCGCGTCGACGGCGGCCGCCGTGTCGCTGATCTCGTCCACCAGCGGGATGACCGCCCGCTTGAGCGGCATGGTCAGCGACAGCCCCGCCCACTCCGGTCCGAGCCCGTCGAGGAAGCCGGGCAGGGCCGCCTCGTCGATCTCGAACCGGTCGTACGACCAGCCGCCGAGCCCGAGGGCTTCGTAGGCCGCCCGGTGCAGCACCGGGGAGAGCGAGTGGGCGATGGGCGAACCGAGCACGGCGGCCCGGCGGGCGTCAGTTGCCCGAGGAGGCATTGAACTTGTCCTTGAGCTCCTGGAATTCCGCGTAGGTCTTGGCGAATTCGGTGTTGGTGGTACCGTCCGTCGCCACGAAATAGAACCAGCCGTCGTGCGTCGGATTCAGCGTCGCCCGCAGGGCGTCCTCGCCGGGATTTCCGATCGGGCCGGGCGGAAGACCCTTGTTGGTGTAGGTGTTGTAGGGGCTGCGGTTGCTGTTGATCTCCTTCTCGGAGATATGGATGTTGCTCGTGCCCTTGAGGTAGTTGTAGGTCGAGTCGAACTGCAGCAACTGGTTGGTCTCGGTGTTGGTGGGCTTGAGACGGTTGTAGACGACTTCGGCCATCTTGCGGAAGTCGTCGTGCGTCTTGCCCTCGGCCTGGACCAGGCTCGCGACCGTGAGCAGTTCGAACGCGTTCTTCAGGCCCATGGCCTTCGCCTTGGCGGGCAGGTTGTACGGGGCGTACTTCTGCTTCGACTGGGCGACCATCTGCTTCAGGACCGCCTCGGGCTTCATGCCCTTCGCAGCCGGGTACGTGGCCGGCCACAGGAAGCCCTCCAGCGGGTCCTGGATGGAACCGCTGTTCTGCGCCCAGCTCGGCAGGCCGAGATTCTTGTACTCCGCCTTGGCCACCTTCTTCGTGGTGCCGGCGGAGACCCCGAGCTGTTTGTCGATGGCCTGGTACACCTGCGCGTTGCGCTCGCCCGGCTTGACCAGGACGTTGCTCTGGCTCCTCGGGTCCAGCATCAGCTGCACGGCGCTGGCGGCGGACATCTCCTTCTTCAGGAGGTACGCGCCGGCCTGGAGGGTGTCCCCCTTGGGATTCTGTCCCTGGGCGCTCACGAACGCGTCGGCGCTCTTGACCACGCCCGCTTCCTTCAGCCGCCGCCCGATCTCCCAGCCGCCGGCGCCCTTGGGAATCTCGACGGTCACGCTCTCGCTGGTGCCCTCGCCCGCGTAGTCGGGGGCCGGGGCGAAACGATTTTGGTAGAACTTCCAGCCGAAATAGCCGGCCCCGCCGAGACCTCCGCCGAACACCAGGCAGACGACCAGGCAGGCGCAGCCGTTGCGCCGCTTCTTGCCCTTGACGGGTTTCTTGCCCTTGCCCCGGCGCTCGCGCCTGCTCTGCAGCTCGTGTTCGGCGTCGTCCTCGTCGTCCTCGCCCGAGAAGAAGGCGTGCTCCTCCTCGCCGGCCGCGGGTTCCGGTTCCGGTTCGGGACGCCGGCGGCCGGGCGGCTCCGGCGGCGGATAGGCGTCCTCGGTGCGGTAGAAGTCGTGCTGCTGCGCGCCGTAGGCGGCGGGCTGCTGGCCGTACGGGTCGCCGGGATCGGGCGGGTACGGCACCTGGCCCTGGGCGCCGCTCGTGTTCCAGACGTCCTGGTGCTGGTACTGCTGCGGAGTGTGCGCGGCGTACTGCTGGTCCTGGCCGGGGTACTGGTGGCCGTACTCCTGCCGGCCCTGCTCGGGGTGGTACGGGTACTGCTGCTGGTCGTGACCGGGCTGCCCGCCCTGGGTCCAGTCGCCGTGCTGCGGCTGCTGCGGGTACTGCTGCTGCGCCTGGCCGTCGTAGAGGGACTGCTGACCCGTGTGGGTCTGCTGCCCTCTCCATCCGCCGTCCCCGTACAACGGGTCCTCCGGATGCCACGGTTCGGAGCCAGGGCCCCGGCCATACTCAGTCATCGATCCCCTAGAGCCGCGAGGCGGACGGTCACGCGGCCGGTTCCCGTACCGCCTCTTGCTGTGCGGCGGCTGTTCGAACACCGCCGCATCGCGCGGAACGTTACCGTATCGCGATCAGATGACCACTTCGACGCCCTCGCCGGGTGCTTTGCCTGACACCCGTTCGGATTCCAGGGCCTGCTGCAGAATGATGACCGCGGCGGCCTGGTCGATCACGGAGCGGCCCTTCTTCGATCTCACCCCCGAGGCGCGCAGTCCCTGACTGGCCGTCACGGTCGTCATCCGCTCGTCCACCAGCCGGACCGGCACCGGCGCGATGCCCTTGGCCAGCTCCTGGACGAAGGCGCGGACCTTGGCGGCGGCCGGACCCTCGCCCCCTTGAGGGAGCGAGGGAGTCCGACGACGACCTCGATCGGCTCGTACTCCTCCACCAGCTGCCGCAGCCGACGGTGGGCGGCGGGGACGTCCCGGCCCGGGACGGTCTCCACCGGGGTGGCGAGGATCCCGTCGGGGTCGCACGAGGCGACCCCGATCCGGGCGTCCCCGACGTCGATCGCGAGCCGGCGTCCTCTGCGCATCTCGGGCCGCTTCCTACTTCGCGGTCTCGGCGACGAGCCGCTCGACGGCGTCGACGGCCTCGCCGACCGCGGCCGGGTTCTGGCCGCCGCCCTGGGCGACGTCCGGCTTGCCGCCACCGCCGCCGCCGAGCGTCTTGGCGGCGGTCCGGACCAGTTCACCGGCCTTGAGGCCGCGCTCGCGGGCGGCCTCGTTGGTGGCGATGACGGTCAGCGGCTTGCCGTTGTTGACCGTGAACAGCGCGACCACGGCGGCCCGGCCGCCCTGGATGCGGCCGCGCACGTCGAGAACCAGCTTGCGCAGGTCGTCGGGGGTCGTGCCGTCCGGGACCTGGCCGGTGACGAGCGCGACGCCGCGGACGTCCTTGGCGGACTCGGCGAGACCGGCGGCGGCCTGCAGCACCTTCTCGGCGCGGAACTTCTCGATCTCCTTCTCGGCGTCCTTCAGCTTGCCGAGCATGGCGGAGATCTTCTCCGGAAGCTCCTCCGGGCGGCCCTTGACCAGCTCCTGGAGCTGGGCGACGACCGTGTGCTCACGGGCGAGGAAGTTGTAGGCGTCGACGCCGACCAGGGCCTCGATACGCCGCACGCCCGAGCCGATCGACGACTCGCCGAGCAGCTTGACCAGGCCCAGCTGGGCGGTGTTGTGCACGTGCGTGCCGCCGCACAGCTCCTTGGAGAAGTCGCCGATGGTCACCACGCGGACGCGCTCGCCGTACTTCTCGCCGAACTCGGCGATGGCGCCCTGCTTCTTGGCGTCGTCGATGCCCATGACCTCGGCGTGCACGTCGAGGTCGCGGGCGAGCACCTCGTTGATCTTCTGCTCGACGTCGCTCATCACGGCCGTCGGGACGGCGGCCGGGGAGCCGAAGTCGAAGCGGAAGCGGCCGGGCTGGTTCTCGGAACCGGCCTGGGCGGCCGTCGGGCCGAGGGCGTCGCGCAGCGCCTGGTGGGTCAGGTGAGTGGCCGAGTGGGCGCGGGCGATGGCCTTGCGGCGCCGGGAGTCGATCGAGGCGTGGGCCTTGGCGCCGACGGTCACCTCGCCGACCTGGACGACGCCCTTGTGGACGTAGACGCCCGGGACCGGCTTCTGGCAGTCGCGGATCTCGATCACGGCACCGGAGTCGACCTTGATCCGGCCGGTGTCGCCGATCTGGCCGCCGCCCTCGGCGTAGAACGGCGTGCGGTCGAGGACGACCTCGACCTCGTCGCCCTCGGTGGCGGCCGGCGAGGAGACGCCGTCCACCAGGATGCCGACGATCGTGGTCTCGCCCTCGGTGTCGGTGTAGCCGATGAAGTCGGTGGCACCGGCGGCGTCGGCGATCTCGCGGTAGGCGCCCATGTCGGCGTGACCGGTCTTCTTGGCCTGGGCGTCGGCCTTGGCCCGCTCCCGCTGCTCCTTCATCAGGCGGCGGAAGCCGTCCTCGTCCACGGAGAGGCCCTGCTCGGCGGCCATCTCCAGGGTGAGGTCGATCGGGAAGCCCCAGGTGTCGTGGAGCAGGAACGCCTTGTCGCCGGAGAGGACGGTGCCGCCGGACTGCTTGGTCTCGGTGACGGCCGTGTCGAGGATGTTGGTGCCGGCCTTCAGCGTCTTCAGGAAGGCGTTCTCCTCGGCGAGGGCGACCTTCTCGATGCGCTCGCGGTCGGTGACCAGCTCCGGGTACTGCTGGCCCATCATGCCGATGACGACCTCGATCAGGTCCTTGACGACCGGGCCGGTGGCGCCGAGCAGGCGCATGTTGCGGATGGCGCGGCGCATGATGCGGCGCAGCACGTAGCCGCGGCCCTCGTTGCCCGGGGTGACACCGTCGCCGATGAGCATGGTGGCGGTGCGCATGTGGTCGGTGACCACGCGCAGGGAGACGTCCGAGGCGTGGGCGTCGCCGTAGGCCACGCCGGTCAGCTCGGTGGCCTTGTCGATGACGGCCATGGACGTGTCGATCTCGTACATGTTCTGCACGCCCTGCAGAATCATGGCGAGCCGCTCGAGACCGAGGCCGGTGTCGATGTTCTTGCTCGGCAGTTCGCCGAGGATCTCGAAGTTGTCCTTGCCGGTGCCCTCGCCGCGTTCGTACTGCATGAACACGAGGTTCCAGATCTCCACGTACCGCTCGTCGTTGACGGCGGGGCCGCCCTCGACGCCGAACTCGGGGCCGCGGTCGTAGTTGATCTCGGAGCAGGGGCCGCAGGGGCCGGGGACGCCCATGGACCAGTAGTTGTCCTTCATGCCCAGGCGCTGGATGCGCTCCTTGGGCACGCCGACGACCTCGTGCCAGATGCGCTCGGCCTCGTCGTCGTCCTTGTAGACGGTGATCCACAGGCGCTCGGGGTCGAGGCCGTAACCGCCCTTGTCCTGGGGCGAGGTGAGCAGCTCCCAGGCGTGCTTGATGGCGCCTTCCTTGAAGTAGTCGCCGAAGGAGAAGTTGCCGCACATCTGGAAGAACGTGCCGTGCCGGGTGGTCTTGCCGACCTCTTCGATGTCGGGCGTGCGCACGCACTTCTGCACGCTGGTGGCGCGCGCGAAGGGGGGCTTGACCTCACCCAGGAAGTAGGGCTTGAAGGGGACCATGCCGGCGGGGACGAGGAGCAGAGTCGGGTCGTCCGCGATGAGCGACGCCGAAGGGACGACGGTGTGCCCGCGCTCCTCGAAGAAGCTCAGCCAGCGGCGGCGAATCTCGGCCGACTCCATCAGTGGTCCTCATTCCGGTTGTACGAGTACGTCGTGTTCTCGACGTACTTCGGGTTGCTGCGGTCGTTCTCCAGGGCGGCGTACCGCCCGGGCGCGGGGAGTTCGGGGGCGGCGTCGATACCCAGCGCCTCCCCCAGCTCGGCCTCCCGCTGGGCCATGTTGTGGCGGACGTCGAGCGCGAAGCCGACCGCGCCGTCCTTGAGTCTCCGGCCGGTCTCCAGGGCCTTGTTGGCCGCGGTGGCGGCGAGGCTCTCCGGAGTCAGCTGCCTCAGCTTGCGGTTGACCTTGGTGGTGGCCCACACCCCGGCGGCGACGCCCGAGGTGAACCAGAAGGTACGGCGGAACATCGCTGGGTCTCAGTCCTTCTTCCGCTTGCGGCGTGCGGCGGGAACCGTGCGGCCCACGATCACCGTGCGCCGGGGCGCCTTCGCGGGCGCGTCCTCCCGGCGGACGCCCAGGGCCCGGCGCACGCCGTAGCCGAAGGCCGCGACCTTGACCAGCGGGCCGCCGAAGGTGGAGGCGACGGTGGTGGAGAGCGCGGAGGCGTTCGACGTGACTTCCTGGACGTCGGAGGCGATCGCGTCGACCCGGTCGATCTGGGTCTGCGCGGAGCGCACGGCCGCGGAGGCGTCCGCGAGCAACGGGACGGCCTGGTCGGTCACATCCGCCACGAGCTTGGTGGTCGCCTTGAGCGTCTGGGCCACCCTCACCAGTGCGACGGCGAGGAAGGAGACCAGGATCGCCCAGAAGACGGCCACCAGGATCCCGGCCACCTCTCCACCGGACACTGTGCGCACCCGCTCCCTGATACGTGCTCTGAACATCGGAACCATGAGAAAAGCAGTGCACCGAGCCTATCGCGCCGGTGGCGGGGCTCCGTACCGGATTACCGCCGGCGGCGGGCGGAGTCGCGGGAAGCGATTGTACGGAATGAACACGGTTCAGTACGCTCCGTGTCCCATGCGAGGTCCTCAGCGCCCCGGCCCCTGCGCGGACGGCGATCCGCCCCTTGAACTCACCGCCTTCGTCGGCCGTACGGCCGAACTCGGCGGGCTGGCCGAGGCGATGGCGTCGGCCCGGCTGGTGACGGTGACCGGCGCCGGCGGGGTCGGCAAGTCCCGGCTCGCGCTCCGGGCCGCGGTGCGGGCGGCGGCCGGGGACGGGGTGTCGCGGGTCGAGCTGGCGCCGGTCCGGGACCCGCTGTTCGTCGACTACGCGGTGGCGGAGGCGCTGGGGCTGACCGACCACACCACCCGGCCGCTCCGCGAGTCGCTGCTCGGCCATCTCGCGGGCCGCCGCTTCCTGCTGGTGCTGGACGGGTTCGAGCACCTGGTGGACGCCTGCGCCGAACTGGTCGCGGAGCTGCTGCGCAGGCTGCCGGAGCTGCGGGTGCTGGCCGTGGGTCGGCGTCCGCTGGGGCTGGCGGGCGAGCGGCTGTTCCCGCTGGCGCCGCTGGGCACGGACGAGGCGGTCGAACTCTTCGCCGACCGGGCCAGGCAGCACGGTGCCGCGGTGGACGACTGCCCCGCGGTGCGGGAGCTGTGCCTGCGGCTCGAGGGATCCCACTGGCGGTGGAGCTGGCCGCGGGGCGGCTGCGGGCGCTGTCCCCGGCCCAGTTGCTCGAACGTCTCGACGACCGGTTCCGCCTGCTGACCGGCGGCGGCCGGGACGCCCTGCCGCGGCACCGGACGCTGCGCACGGCGATCGGCTGGAGCCATGAGCTGTGCTCTCCGGCCGAGCGGCTGCTGTGGGCGCGGCTCTCGGTGTTCGCGGGCACCTTCGACCTGGACGCGGCCGAGTACGTGTGCAGCGGGGACGGGCTGCCCGCCGAGGACGTCCTGGACGTGCTGTCGGAACTGCTCGCCCAGTCGCTGGTGACCCGCGAGGAGACGGCGACGGGCCCCGGTACCGGATGCTGGACAGCGTCCGGGCCTACGGCGCCGACTGGCTGGAGGCCGCCGGGGACACGGCCCGGCTGCGGCGGCGCCACCGCGACTGGTGCCTGGGGCTGGCCACGATGTGCGAGCTGGACTGGTTCTCGCCGCGGCAGCGGGAGGTGGCCGCCCGGGTCGAGGCGGAACTGCCGAATCTGCGCGGCGCCCTGGAGTTCTGCCTCACCGAGCCGCAGGAGGCGCACCTGGGCCAGTACCTGGCGGGCTCGCTGTGGTTCTGCTGGGCGGGCTGCGGACGGCTGTCGGAGGGGCGGCGCTGGCTGGAGCGCAGCGTGGAGCTGGAGTCGGGGTACGAGCGGTCGCGGCTGAAGGCGCTGTGGGTGCTCGGCTACGTGGCGATCCTCCAGGGCGACACCGTGCCGGCGCTGGCGGCGCTGCGGGAGTGCCGGGAGCAGGCGGAGCGGGTGGCGGACGGCACGGCGGTGGCGTACGCGGAGCACCGCACGGGCTGTCTGGCCCTGGTGACGGACGACATGGCGCGGGCGGAGCGGCTGCTGCGCTCGGCGCTCGGGCGGTACCAGGAGATCGGCGAGCTGAACAGCAACGTGCTGATGAGCCAGGTGGAGCTGGCGATGGCGCGGGCGTTCCAGGGCGACCTGGCGGACGCGGTACGGCTGTGCGAGGACGTGCGCCGGGTGTGCGAGGACCACGGGGAGCACTGGGCCCGTTCGTACGCGCTGTACGTGCTGGCGTACGCGTCCTGGCGGGACGGGGACCAGCGTCGTGCGCGGGAGCTGCTCGTGGACTGCCTGGGCAACGCGCACGCCTTCCGCGACCTGCTCGGCTCGGTGCTGTCGCTGGAGCTGCTGGCCCTGGTGACGGCGTCCCAGGGCGATCCGGCCGAGGCCGCGGTGCTGCAGGGTGCCGCCGGCCGGCTGTGGCCGTCGGTCGGGCTGCCGCTGTTCGGCTCGGTGCACTACAACGCCCCGCACGAGCTGTGCGAGGCGGCGGCCCGGCGGGCGCTCGGCGACGGGCGGTACGAGGAGCTGCTGGGCGAGGGGGCCCGGCTGGACCGGGACGCGGCCGTGGCCCGGGCGCTCGCCCATGACGGGGTCCGCCCGGCGCACGGGGTGCCCGGCCCGCGGGGACCGGTGCCGCACGCGCGCGGGGAGGCCGGCAAACGCGAACCCGCCGCCTCCCGCACCCGGAAGGGCGGGGAGGCGGCGGGCGGAGTGCCTACGCCGTGACCGGGATCAGCGGGCGTAGTACTCGACGACGAGCTGCTCGTCGCAGATCACCGGGATCTCCTTGCGGTTCGGCTCGCGGTCCAGGCGGAACGCCAGGGCCTTGAGGTTCACCTGCAGGTAGCGCGGGGTCTCACCGTCGGGGGCGAAGCCACCCTCGCGGGCGACCTGGAAGAGCGTCTTGTCCTTGGAGCGGTCGCGGACCTGCACGACGTCGTCCGGACGGACACGGAAGGACGGCTTGTCGACCTTCTGGCCGTTGACCTGGATGTGGCCGTGGACGACCATCTGGCGGGCCTGGTAGATCGTGCGGGCGATGCCCGAACGCAGGACCAGCGCGTCGAGACGGCGCTCGAGCTCGATGATCAGGGCCTCACCGGTCTTGCCCTGGACCTTGGAGGCACGCTCGTAGGCGCGGACGAGCTGGCGCTCGGACACGTCGTACTGCGCGCGCAGACGCTGCTTCTCGAGCAGACGGACCTTGTAGTCCGAGTTCTGCTTGCGGCCGCGGCCGTGCTCACCCGGCGGGTAGGGGCGGGCCTCGAAGTACTTGACGGCCTTCGGGGTCAGCGCGATGCCGAGGGCACGCGACTTCTTGACCTTGGGGCGGGACTGGTTCGCCACTGTCTGTTTCTCTTTCCTGGTTTTCGGCTTGTCAGGGTTGAGGGAGGTCGCATCCGCAGCCGGGGAAACCCGCCGGGTCCGCTCGGGACCCTGCCGGGCAGCCGCTCCCCTGATCTGGGCACATACGTGCAGCACGCGAGTGGCCCACCGACCGCTCCCGGAACTCCGGGTGGTGGTGGGCTGCCCGCGACACCGTTCGACGGTGCGCGACGCTCCTGGAGCCGGTCCTGAAGGACCGGGTCTCCGGCTGGCTGTCCCGCTCTGACTGCGCGGGACTCAGCACTTCGGGGCAGTCTACAGGCTGCTCAGGACCGCTTGCGACCGAGGTGCTTGCGCGTCCACTCCACCGCGTCCGCGTACCGGGCCTCCGCGCCGTGCCGGGTCGGTGTGTAGTACTCGCGGTCCTTGAGGGCGTCGGGGGCGTACTGCTGCTGGGCGATGCCCTCGGGGAGGTCGTGCGGGTACACGTACCCCTGGGCGTGGCCGAGCTTGGCCGCGCCCTTGTAGTGCCCGTCCCGCAGGTGCGCCGGGACGGAGCCGGCGTGCCCCTTGCGCACGTCCTCCAGCGCGGCGCCGATCGCGGTGGTGGCGGCGTTGGACTTGGGGGCGAGCGCGAGGGCGATGGTGGCGTGGCTCAGGGTGAGGGCGGCCTCCGGGAAGCCGATCATGGCGACGGCCTGGGCGGCGGCGACCGCGGTGGGCAGGGCGTTCGGGTCGGCGAGGCCGATGTCCTCGCTCGCGGAGATCATCAGGCGGCGGGCGATGAACCTGGGGTCCTCGCCGGCCTCGATCATGCGGGCCAGGTAGTGCAGCGCCGCGTCGACGTCGGAGCCGCGGATGGACTTGATCAGGGCGCTGGCGACGTCGTAGTGCTGGTCGCCGTCGCGGTCGTACGTCACCGCGGCGCGGTCGACGGTCTCCTCGAGCGTCTGGAGGCTGATCTCGCTCTCGCCCTTGTCGAGGGCGGCTCCGGCGGCGGCCTCCAGGGCGGTCAGGGCGCGGCGGGCGTCACCGCCGGCGATGCGCAGGAGGTGGTCCGCGGTGTCGTCGGGCAGGGCGACGGCGCCGCCCAGTCCGCGCTCGTCGGTGAGGGCCCGCTTCAGCAGCCCCCGGACGTCGTCGTCGGTGAGCGGTTCGAGGGTGAGCAGCAGGGAGCGGGACAGCAGCGGGGAGATCACCGAGAAGTACGGGTTCTCGGTGGTCGCCGCGATCAGGGTCACCCAGCGGTTCTCGACCGCGGGGAGCAGGGAGTCCTGCTGGGCCTTGCTGAAGCGGTGGATCTCGTCGAGGAAGAGGACGGTCTCCTTGCCGAAGCCGCCGGTGGCGCGGCGGGCGCCGTCGATGACGGCGCGGACCTCCTTGACGCCGGCGGTGATGGCCGACAGCTCCACGAAGCGCTTGTCGGTGGCCTTGGACACGACGTACGCCAGGGTCGTCTTGCCCGTGCCGGGCGGGCCCCAGAGGATCACCGAGGACGGCCCGGCGGGTCCCACCCGTCTCCCCCACCGCCCTCGCCGGAGGGGCCCGCGGCCCCGCCGTTCTGGTCCGCCCCCTCGCCCACCAGGCGGCGCAGGGGCGAGCCGGGCTTCAGGAGGTGCTGCTGGCCCACCACCTCGTCGAGGGTGCGCGGGCGCATCCGCACCGCCAGGGGGCTGGCGGCCGGGTCCTTCTCCTGGCGTTCTTCTGCTGCGGCGGTGAACAGGTCGGGCTCCACGCAGAAACCCTAGAACACCGCACCGACAGTCCGGCGCGGGCGGTCAGCCGGCCGTCAGCTCGTCCAGAAGTCCCACCACCGGGTGAGCACCAGCATGCCGATGACGCCGACGTGCATGACCGGTACGACCCAGGTGAACTCGCCGAAGAAGGACTTCAGCCAGCGCGGGGCCGGCAGGAAGTCGTTGCGGACGTTGAACGAGGTCACGTACCAGAACATGACGATCGTGGCGACCCAGGCCAGTGAGCACCACAGGCACAGGGCGTTGATCCGGTACAGGGACTGGAACTGCAGCCAGGTGCAGAAGGCGACGCCGAAGAGCGTGCCGAAGTTGAAGGTCAGCCAGTACCAGCGCGGGAAGCGGGCGCGGGCCAGCAGGCTCATGCCGACGCCGACGACGATGCCGTAGCAGACCAGGCCGAGCATCGGGTTGGGGAAGCCGAAGGCGGCGGCCTGCTTGCTCTCCATGACGCTGCCGCAGGACACGACCGGGTTGAGACTGCAGCCGGGGGTGAAGGTCTTGCCCGCGACCTTGGCCTCGAGGATCTTGAACTTGTCGAGCGTGATGACCCAGGCGGCCAGCAGCCCCGCGGCGCCGGTGATCACCAGCAGGATGGCGAAGGCGCGGCTGCCGCCCGCCGTGCGCGGTGCGCCGGCGGCCTGCCCGGACCCGGGCTCGCTGGAGACGTCCTTGACTGTCGTCTTGCTCATCACGCCGATTCCGTCACTCGAGAGGTGGACCTTCTTCGGGCAAGCCTCATTCTGCCGCACGCGCGCGGGGGTTCACCGTTCGCTCCGCATAAGCATGTACGTATGACCGGCCCCGTTCGTTCGGCTCCGGACCGTGGCCGCGCCGCCCACGGCACGGGCGCCGGACACCCCTCGGGGTCTCCGGCGCCCACGCGCGCGCGTGCTCAGCCGAGCCGCGACTCCAGCTCCGCCACGATCTCGTTCACACCGATCGCCGTCTGCTCGCCGGACTCCATGTCCTTCAGCTGTACGACGCCCTCGGCGAGATCCCGTTCACCGGCGACGATCGCGTACCGGGCGCCGCTGCGGTTGGCGTTCTTCATGGCGCCCTTCAGGCCCTTGCCGCCGTAGGCGAAGTCGGCCGCGATGCCGGTCCTGCGCAGTTCGGTGACCTTCGCGAACAGGACGCGGCGGGCCTCCTCGCCGAGCGGGACGGCGTAGACGCTGGTCGCGGACGGAAGGTCGAGCGTGATGCCCTCGGCCTCCAGGGCGAGGACCGTGCGGTCGACGCCCAGGGCCCAGCCCACCGACGGCAGCGCGGGGCCGCCGATCATCTCGGACAGGCCGTCGTAGCGGCCGCCGCCGCCGACCGCGGACTGGGAGCCGAGGCCGTCGTGCACGAACTCGAACGTGGTCCGGGTGTAGTAGTCGAGGCCGCGGACCAGCTTCGGGTCGTTCTCGAAGGCCACGCCCGCCGCGGTGAGCAGCTCGCGGACCTCCTCGTCGTAGGCCTTGCAGGCGTCGCACAGGTAGTCGCGCAGCAGCGGCGCGCCGGTGAGCTGCTTCTGCACCGACTCGCGCTTGTCGTCGAGGACCCGGAGCGGGTTGATCTCGACGCGGCGGCGGGTGTCCTCGTCCAGGTCCAGGGCGCGCAGGAACTCCTGCAGCGCGGCCCGGTACACCGGCCGGCACTCCTTGTCGCCCAGGCTGTTCAGCAGGATGCGGAAGTCGCGCAGGCCCAGCGAGCGGTAGGCCTGGTCGGCCAGGATGATCAGCTCGGCGTCCAGCGCCGGGTCCTCCGCGCCGATCGCCTCGGCGCCGACCTGGGAGAAGTGCCGGTAGCGGCCCTTCTGGGGGCGCTCGTAGCGGTAGTACGAGCCGGAGTACCAGAGCTTGACCGGGAGGTTGCCCGCCTTGTGCAGGTTGGCCTCCAGGGCGGCGCGCAGCACGGACGCCGTGCCCTCCGGACGCAGGGCGAGCCGGTCGCCGCCCTTGGTCTCGAAGGCGTACATCTCCTTGGTGACGATGTCGGTGGACTCGCCGACACCGCGCGCGAACAGCTCGACGTTCTCGAAGCCGGGGGTCTCGACGTAGCCGTAGCCGGAGTCGCGCAGCGGGGCCGCGATCGCCTCACGGACCGCCAGGTAGACGGCGGAGTCCGGCGGGATCAGGTCGTAGGTGCCCTTGGGGCCTGGAAGGTGCTCACGGAAGTCTCTCGTCACATTCCTCGTCGGGGAGCCCGCGGGGCTCCCTGGCCGGCCGCCACCTGCCGCAGATACGGGTTGGTGGCGCGCTCCTGGCCGATGGTCGTCTGGGGGCCGTGGCCGGACAGCACCACGGTGGAGTCCTCGAGCGGCAGGCACACGCGGGCCAGCGAGTCGAGCAGGTCCTCTGTGGAGCCACCCGGCAGGTCGGTGCGTCCGACGGAGCCGGCGAACAGCAGATCCCCTGAGAAGAAGACCGGCGGGATGTCCGCGGTCTCGGGCATCCGGAAGGTCACCGACCCCTTGGTATGGCCCGGTGCGTGCGCGACGGAGAACGTGAGACCGGCCAGCTCCAGCCGCGCGCCGTCGGTCAGCTCCCGGACGTCGTCCGGCTCGCCCACGGTCAGCTCGCCCATGAGCGGCATGCCGAAGGAGCGGCCGAGCGCCTTCTCGGGGTCGCTCATCATGTACCGGTCGCTCGGGTGGATCCAGGCCGGTACGTCGTGCGCGCCGCACACGGGGACGACCGAGGCCACATGATCGATGTGGCCGTGGGTGAGGACGACGGCGACGGGCTTGAGCCGATGCTTCTTCAGCGCTTCCTCGACTCCGTCGGCGGCCTCGTGGCCCGGGTCGATGATCACGCACTCCTCACCGGCGGCGGGGGCGACGAGATAACAGTTCGTCCCCCAGGCCCCGGCGGGGAACCCGGCAATGAGCACGATCGTCCTTCGTTGTGTCGATACGGGAGGGCCTGCGAACAGGCCGCCTGTGGTCCAGAAGCCTACCGGCGCTGCCGTTTCCTCAGCGAACCCATATACGGTACGGGGCTACACGCGGCCGTCGGCTCACAGGACGCACGCGTACCGTCGGCAACACGACACGCATGAGGAGAGAACCCGGTGGTCAGCCAGGAGCAGCGGCGGCGTCAGCTCGCCCGGGAGAAGTTCTTGCGGCAGCAGCAGCGGCGCACCAGCGCGCGGCGCAGGGCACGCATGCGCAACTCCGTGATCGCGTCGGTGCTCGGCGTGGTCGTGATCGGCAGCGTCGCGCTGTACACGACCGGTGTGCTGAAGAACGACGACGACAAGAAGACCAGCGCCGGCGCGGACGCGTCTCCGAGCGCCTCCCCGAGCAGCAAGGCGCCGGACCCGTGCGGGAAGCCGGCGGCGGGCTCGGTGAAGAAGCTGAGCTGGAAGAAGGAGCCGGCGATGACGATCGACACGTCGGCGAAGTACACGATGAAGCTCGCGACGACGTGCGGTGACATCGACATGTCACTGAAGGCGTCGGCGGCCCCGCACACGGTGAACTCGTTCGACTTCCTCGCCGGCAAGGGCTTCTTCGACCACACCAAGTGCCACCGGCTCACTCCCGAGGGCATCTTCGTGCTGCAGTGCGGCGACCCCACGGCGACCGGCAGCGGCGGACCGGGCTACACCATCCCGGACGAGAACCTCAAGGACAAGAGCCTCAAGGGCAACTCGTACCCGGCCGGCACGGTCGCGATGGCGAACACCGGGCAGAAGCACACCGGTGGCAGCCAGTTCTTCCTGGTCTACAAGGACAGCCCGCTGCCGCCCAGCTACACGCCGTTCGGGACGATCAGCGAGTCGGGCATGAAGGTGCTCAAGAAGATCGCCGACGCCGGTGCCCAGGCGGCCGACCCGACCACCGGGAACACCGCGCCGAACGCGACGGTCGTGATCGACAAGGCGACCGTCACCAAGTCCTGACCCGGCGGGACACCGGGAGCGGCTGCCAGCGCAATTTCGCCCGCGCTGGATGCGGACAGGTCACCCGCCGGTCGCCTATGTTGGCCGTGACGAAACTGTGGACGATGCCCGGGGGTGCTGAGGCCCCTCGCAGGCATCATGTGGAGGAGGCGCTGTGAGCAGCGACCCGTGGGGCCGCGTCGACGAGACGGGGACCGTGTACGTGCGTACGGCCGACGGTGAGCAGGTCGTCGGTTCCTGGGCGGCCGGCTCCCCTGAGGAGGCGCTTGCCTACTTCGAGCGCAAGTACGAGGGCCTGGTTGTCGAGATCGGCCTCCTCGAGAAGCGAGTCAAGACCACCGACCTGTCCGCGAAGGACGCCCGGACCGCGATCGACCACCTGCGCGAGCAGGTGGACGCGCACCACGCGGTGGGTGACCTCGCCGCGCTGCGGACCCGCCTCGACAAGCTGGTGGAGACGGTCGAGGCCCGGCGCGAGGAGCGCAAGGCGCAGCGGGCCAAGCAGTCCGACGAGGCCCGTAAGGCCAAGGAGGACCTGGTCGCCGAGGCCGAGCAGCTCGCGCAGTCCGATCAGTGGCGGGCGGCCGGCGAGCGGCTGCGCGCCCTGGTGGACACCTGGAAGGGTCTGCCGCGGCTCGACCGCAAGTCGGACGACGAGCTGTGGCACCGCTTCTCGCACGCCCGGTCGGCGTTCTCCAAGCGGCGCAAGGCGCACTTCGCGCAGCTCGACGCGCAGCGCGAGGAGGCCCGCCGGACCAAGGAGCGGCTGGTCTCCGAGGCCGAGGCGCTGTCCGGTTCGACGGACTGGGGCGTGACGGCGGCCCGTTACCGCGATCTGATGACGGAGTGGAAGGCCGCGGGCCGCGCCCAGCGCGAGCACGAGGACGATCTGTGGAACCGCTTCCGCGGCGCCCAGGACGTGTTCTTCGCGGCACGCAGCTCGGTCTTCGCCGAGCGGGACGCGGAGCAGGCCGAGAACCTGAAGCTGAAGGAGGAGCTGGCCGAGGAGGCCGAGAAGCTCCTGCCGATCTCGGACCTGAAGAGCTCGCGGGCGGCCTTCCGCACGATCAACGAGCGCTGGGAGGCCATCGGCCACGTTCCGCGGGACGCGCGACCGAAGGTCGAGGGCCGGATGCACACGGTCGAGCGGGCGCTGCAGGAGGCCGAGGAGGCCGAGTGGCGCCGGACGAACCCGGAGGCTCGCGCGCGTGCCGCGGGCCTGACCGGCCAGCTCCAGGCGGCCGTGGACAAGCTGCGGGCGCAGATCGAGCAGGCCCGCGCCCAGGGCAACGGCGCCAGGGCCGACAAGCTGGAGCGGGAGCTGGAAGGCCGTCAGGCGCTTCTGGACCAGGCTCTGAAGGGCCTGCAGGAGTTCGGCGGCTGAGTTACCCGCCGCGCACGTGAGAGGGCCCCGTACGCCCGTACGGGGCCCTCTTGCGTGTCCTGCTACGCCCGGCTGCGCGCCGAGGTCACGCGGTAGACGTCGTAGACGCCCTCCACGCCCCGCACGGCCTTGAGGACGTGCCCGAGGTGCTTGGGGTCGCCCATCTCGAAGGTGAAGCGGGAGGTGGCCACCCGGTCGCGGGACGTCTGCACGGCCGCGGACAGGATGTTGACGTGCTGGTCGGACAGGACCCGGGTGACGTCCGACAGCAGCCGGGAGCGGTCCAGCGCCTCGACCTGGATGGCGACCAGGAAGACCGAGGACTGGGTGGGGGCCCACTCGACGTCGAGGATGCGCTCCGGCTCGCGGGACAGCGACTCGACGTTCACACAGTCGCTGCGGTGAACCGACACACCGCTGCCGCGCGTGACGAAGCCGATGATCGGGTCGCCGGGCACCGGCGTGCAGCAGCGGGCCAGCTTGACCCACACGTCGTCGACGCCCTTGACGACGACGCCCGGGTCGGCGCTGGAGCGCCGCTTGCGGCCGCGGCCGCGGGCCGGCGGGACCGTCTCGTCGATCTCCTCGGTGGCGGCCTCCTCGCCGCCGAGGGCCTGCACGAGCTTCTGGACGATGTTCTGCGCGGAGACATGGCCCTCGCCGATCGCCGCGTAGAGCGCGGAGATGTCCGAGTAGCGCATCTCGTGCGCGAGGGTGACCAGCGAGTCGCCGGTGAGGATGCGCTGGATGGGCAGGTTCTGCTTGCGCATGGCCCGCACGATGGCGTCCTTGCCCTGCTCGATCGCCTCGTCGCGGCGCTCCTTGGAGAACCAGGCCCGGATCTTGTTGCGGGCGCGCGGCGACTTGACGAACCCGAGCCAGTCCCGGGACGGGCCGGCGCCGGGTGCCTTGGAGGTGAAGACCTCCACCAGGTCGCCGTTGTCCAGGGTGGACTCGAGCGGTACGAGCCTGCCGTTGACCCGTGCTCCTATGGTGCGGTGGCCGACCTCGGTGTGGACGGCGTACGCGAAGTCCACCGGCGTCGCCCCGGCCGGGAGCGCGATGACGTCGCCCTTCGGGGTGAAGACGAAGACCTCGTTGCGGGAGAGGTCGAACCGCAGGGACTCCAGGAACTCGCCGGGGTCCTCGGTCTCCTTCTGCCAGTCCAGCAGCTGGCGCAGCCACGCCATGTCGTTGAGGTGGTCGTCCTTGCCCTTGCCCGCCTTGGGCACGTCGGTGCGGACCTTGGAGGCGCCGGCGACGGCCTCCTGCTTGTACTTCCAGTGGGCGGCGATGCCGTACTCGGCCCGCCGGTGCATGTCGAAGGTGCGGATCTGCAGTTCGACGGGCTTGCCGTTGGGTCCGATGACCGTCGTGTGCAGCGACTGGTACATGTTGAACTTCGGCATCGCGATGTAGTCCTTGAACCGGCCGGGGACCGGGTTCCATCGCGCGTGCACGGTGCCGAGTGCGGCGTAGCAGTCCCGGACCGTGTCGACCAGTACACGGATGCCCACCAGGTCGTAGATCTCCGCGAAGTCACGGCCGCGGACGATCATCTTCTGGTAGACGCTGTAGTAGTGCTTCGGGCGACCGGTGACGGTCGCCTTGATGCGGGCGGCGCGCAGGTCGGCCTGGACCTCGTCGGTCACTATGGCCAGGTACTCGTCGCGCTTCGGCGCCCGCTCGGCGACCAGCCGCACGATCTCGTCGTACATCTTGGGGTAGAGGATCGCGAAGGCGAGGTCCTCCAGCTCCCACTTGATGGTGTTCATGCCCAGCCGGTGCGCCAGCGGGGCGTAGATCTCGAGCGTCTCGCGCGCCTTCTTCTCCTGCTTCTCGCGCTTGAGGTAGCGCATGGTGCGCATGTTGTGCAGGCGGTCGGCGAGCTTGATGACGAGGACGCGCGGGTCCTTCGCCATCGCCACGACCATCTTGCGCACGGTCTCGGCCTGCGCGGCCTCGCCGAACTTGACCTTGTCCAGCTTGGTCACGCCGTCCACGAGCAGGGCGACCACGTCGCCGAAGTCGCGGCGCAGGTCCTCCAGGCCGTACTCGGTGTCCTCGACGGTGTCGTGCAGCAGTCCCGCCATGAGGGTGGCCGGGTCCATGCCCAGCTCGGCGAGGATGGTGGTGACGGCGAGCGGATGCGTGATGTACGGATCGCCGCTCTTGCGCTTCTGGCCCCGGTGCCAGCGCTCGGCCACCTGGTAGGCGCGCTCGATCTGCCGGAGCGTGGCGTTCTCGATCTTGGGGTCGTTGCTGCGCACTATCCGAAGCAGCGGCTCCAGGACCGGGTTGTACGGGTTCGCGCGCTGGACGCCGAGGCGGGCGAGGCGGGCGCGGACGCGGTTGGAGGAGCCGGAGCGGGCGGGCTGGCCGGCGGCGGGGCGCACGGGCGGGGCCGGTTTGGGGCGGGTGGCCTCGGGGGTCTTCTCGACGGGCGCGGACTGGGCGTGCTCGACCGCCCCGCGGGTGTCGTTCGTGGCGGACGACACGTTCCGCGCGGGCTTGGCCGCGGGCGCCGAGGCGGGCTCGGGCTTGGCGGCGGTCAGTGGCTGGGCCTCGTCTGGCAAGAGGACTCCTCGTGCGCGATCCGGGTCCCCCGGTCAGGCTCCGGAAACCCCATGGTAGCGATCCTGCGCCCGGGCATCGCCCGCAGGCGGCTGTGAGGACCGTCTACCCGTGCAACGCGAGGGACTCCCCCGGGATTCCGCGCCGGTGACGTGGAACGGGATCCAGGGCGTGCGGCGGGTGGCCGCACGGCGAACGGCCGCCCCCGGAGGTACCGGGGACGGCCGTCGGCGGTTCGGCGGATGTCAGATCCGCAGGAGCGCCGTGAGCGGTGCCTCGCCGAGCGCGGGCTCCAGGCGGTCGCGGCCGCCGAGGAAGCCCAGCTCCATGAGGACCGCTAGCCCCGAGACCTGGGCGCCCGCCCGCTGGATGAGCTGGATCGCGGCCTCGGCGGTGCCGCCGGTGGCCAGCACGTCGTCGACGATCAGCACGCGGTCGCCGGACACCAGGTCCTCCGCGTGCACCTCGATCTCCGCCGAGCCGTACTCCAGGTCGTACGCCTGGCGCAGCGTCGCGCCCGGCAGCTTGCCCGCCTTGCGGACCGGGATGAAGCCGAGGCCCGCCTGGACCGCGACCGGTGCGCCCAGGATGAAGCCCCGGGCCTCCAGGCCGACGACCTTGGTCGCGCCGGTCTCGGCGGCGATCCGGGCCAGCGCGCCGGTCAGGGCGGAGAACGCGGCGGGGTCTGCGAGCAGCGGGGTGATGTCCTTGAACATCACGCCCGGCTCGGGGTAGTCGGCCACGTCCCGGATGCGGCTGAGCAGCAGCGACGTGATGTCGGCGAGCTCGGTCATCGGCGCTTCCCGGAGGGTCGGCCGCGGCCCCGGTTGCGGGAGGCGGGCTGGTTGCGGGGGCCGACCACGGCGGCCGCCGCCTCCTCGTGCTCGTCGCCCTCGCCGGGCCGGCCCGCCACGACGTCCTCGCCGGCGGCGGCCTGCGCGCGCTTGGCCATGACGCGCTTGCGGAGCGCACGCATCGCCGGCTCGCGCTCCTTGAGGTCGGCGACGAGCGGGGTGGCGATGAAGATCGAGGAGTAGGCGCCGGCCGCGAGACCGACGAACAGCGACAGCGAGATGTCGTTCAGGGTGCCGGCCCGAGGAAACCGCCGCCGATGAACAGCAGACCCGCGACGGGCAGCAGCGCGACCACGGTGGTGTTGATGGAGCGGACCAGCGTGCCGTTGATCGACTGGTTGGCGATGTCGCTGTAGGTGAAGCGGGTCTGCTTCGTGATGTCCTTCGTCTGCTCCTTGAGGCTGTCGAAGACGACGACCGTGTCGTAGAGCGAGTAACCGAGGATCGTCAGCAGACCGATGACCGTGCCGGGCGTGACCTCGAAGCCGACCAGGGCGTAGATGCCGGTGGTGATGGTGATGTCGTGGATCAGCGCGACGAGGGCCGCGACGGCCATCCGCCACTCGAAGGCGATCGCCAGGTAGATGACGACGAGCACCATGAAGATCGCCAGACCCTGCCAGGCCTTGCTGGCGATCTGCTCGCCCCAGCTCGGGCCGACCAGGTCGGCGTTGAGCTTCTCCGGGTCGAGGCTGAGGTCCTTGGCCAGCGTCTGCCTGATCTCGCCGGACTTGTCGGTGTCGATGCCGGCGATCTGGATGCGCAGGCTGCCGTTGCCGAGCTTCTGCACGACGGCCTCGTGGCCGGAGGCCTTCGTCGCGAACTCCTCGGCCTGCGCGACCGACGTGCTCATCTTGGTCGGCGTGGTGAAGACCGCGCCGCCCTGGAACTCGATGCCCATGTTCAGCCCGCGCACCGCCAGGCCGACGATGGCCGTGATGGTGATCAGGATGGAGACGCCGTACCAGATCTTGCGCTTGCCGATGAAGTCGTAGCTGATCTCGCCGCGGTGCAGTCGAGCGCCGAGGTTGCCGAGTTTCGACATCGCTCACGCCTCCTTCGGGTCGACAGGGCCGGCGGCGGGACCGGCGGGACGGCGGGTGCGGCGCAGCGGCGGCTTGGCACCCAGGCTCTTCGGGTCGAGTCCGGACCACTTGTGGCCGTCCGCGAAGAACCTGCGGCGGGCGAGCAGGGTCATCAGCGGCTTGGTGAACAGGAAGACGACGACCACGTCGAGCACGGTGGTCAGGCCGAGCGTGAACGCGAAGCCCTGCACCTTGCCGACGGTCACGATGAACAGCACCGCGGCGGCGAGGAACGACACGAAGTCGGAGACCAGGATGGTGCGCCGGGCGCGCGGCCAGGCCCGCTCGACGGCGGGGCGCAGCGAACGGCCCTCGCGGATCTCGTCCCGGATGCGTTCGAAGTACACGATGAACGAGTCCGCCGTGATGCCGATGGCGACGATGGCACCGCACACGGCCGGCAGGTTCAGCGCGAAGCCGATGGCCGGGCCGAGCAGCGCCATGATCACGTAGGTGAGGATGGCGGAGACCAGCAGGGACGCCATGGCCACGAGCGACAGGCCGCGGTAGTAGGCGATCAGGTAGATCACGACCAGGGCGAGGCCGATCGCGCCGGCGATCAGACCCGCGCGCAGCTGCTCACCGCCGAGCGCGGCGGTGACCGTGGTGACGGTGTCCTCGCTGAACGAGAGCGGGAGCGCGCCGTAGGACAGCATGTTGGCGAGGCTCTGCGCCTCGTCCTGCGTGAAGCTGCCGGAGATCTCCGCCTGGCCGCCGGTGATGGCGCTCTGGACGTACGGGCTGGAGACGACCTCGCCGTCGAGGACGATGCCGAACTCGTTCTGCGGGCTCTGGTTCTTGGCGAGTGCGCCGGTGATGTCCGCGAACTTGCTCGAACCGGACTTGGTGAAGGTCATCTGGACCTGCCAGCCGGAGCCGCCCTGGGTGTCGAAGATCGCCTGGGCCTTCTTCACCTCGGTGCCGTCCACGCCGGCCGGGCCGAGCAGGTACTTGTACCAAGTCTTGTCCCGCTGGCCGCAGGCCACGGTGGGGTCACCGGGCTTGGCGTTGGTGCCGGCCTTGGCCCGCTCGGCGGGCTTGGCGCAGTTCAGGGCCGCGTACTGGGCCTGGAGCCTGGCGGTGTCCGGGTTGCCCGAGGCCGAGGCGGACGGGCTGGCGGAGGTCTTGGCGCCGGACGAGGACGAGGCGCTCGGGGAGGACGAGCCGGACGGCGAGGCGTCCGCCTTCAGCGCGTCGGTGACCGCGCGGCCCTGGGAGGTGGCGGAGGCCGACGGCGAGGCGGAGGAGGACGAGGACGCCTTCTCCTTGCTGGAGCCGGACGGGCTCGGCGAGGCGCCGCCGCTGGAGGACGCGCTCGGCGAGGGGCTCGCCGGGGTGGCGCCGCTGGGCTCGCTGGCGAGCACCGGGCGGAAGTACAGCTTGGCGGTGGTGCCGACCTGCTGCTGGGCCTCCTTGGAGTTGGTGCCCTTGGGGATGTTCACGATGATGTGATCGCGCCCCTGGGTCTGTACCTCCGCCTCGGAGACGCCCAGGCCGTTGACACGGCGGTTCATGATGTCGACCGCGGTGTCCATGTTGGCCTGGTTGATCGCGGACCCCTGGTCGGCCTTCGCCTTGAGCGTGATGCTCGTACCACCGGCGAGGTCGATGCCGAGGCGCGGTGTCGTGTGCCCGGAGAGGAACATCCCTCCGGTGAGCGCCACGATGGCGATCAAAATGAGGGCCAGCGAGCGCCCTGGCCTGCTCTGGGCGCTCGCGCTCCGGCCCTCTTAGGTGCTGCCACCTTCTCGTACTCCCTCTCGGGCCGCCCCGCGCCGGATCGGCGCGGTCAGCCATGACATGGTGTCGGGCTCCGTGCGGCGAACAGAAGCACCCTGGGTGCGCGGGGTGCGGCCGGGCCGCGCCGCACACCCGGGGCGTGACTACTTCGCCTCGGAGTCGCCGTCGGTCTTCTTCGGCTCTTCGTCCTTCTTGGCCTCGGCGACCTCGGCGGCGCCGGTCCCGTCCTCGGCGACGTCCTTCTTGCCGAAGTCGACGGCCTTGTCGCCGGAGGCGGCGGCAGCGGCGGGCTCGTCGGTCTCCGTGAGGGAGGAGGCGTCGTCCGGGACGACGTCCGCGTCGGCCTTGAGGTCGTGCTCGATGCCGTGGACGATCCGGTTGTACTCGTCGTCCGTGAGGACGGCGCCGATCGCGTTCTTGGCGAAGAGGAGGTCGACGCCCGGTCCGGCGTCGAGGAGGACCGTGTCCTCACTGACCTCCTTGACCGTCGCGTACATGCCCCCGATCGTGCGGACGCCGGAGCCGGGCTGCATCTCATTGCGCATGCTCGCGGCCTGCTGCTGCTTCTTCTTGGCCGAGCGCGTCATCAGGAACATGGCCGCGATGAGCACAATGAACGGGAGAAGGGTCAAGGTATTCACGGGACGGGGATTCCTTCGCGCGACCGCGCGGTGAGAGCGGCCTGTTGATGGGGGTGGGTCGGCGCCACCCGCAAGGGCGGCATCGGCGGAGTCTAAGCGAGTCCGCGCGCATGGAACAACGCTCAGCATGGCACCTGGGTTCCTGCCCCGCCAATGCCCTCGCCGTCACGCCCCGAACAGGTCCTGTTGTCCGTTTCCCCCGGTGGCCGTGCGGGGCGGGGTCAGACCGAGGTGCGCCCAGGCGGCCGGGGTACCGACCCGGCCGCGCGGGGTGCGGGCCAGCAGTCCCTCCCTGACCAGGAAGGGCTCGGCGACCTCCTCGACCGTCTCGCGCTCCTCGCCCACCGCGACGGCGAGCGTGGACAGGCCGACCGGACCGCCGCCGAACAGCTTCAGCAGCGCCTCCAGCACGGCCCGGTCGAGGCGGTCGAGACCGCGCGCGTCCACTTCGTAGACGGCGAGGGCGGCCCCGGCGATCTCGCGGGTGATCACACCGTCCGCCTTGACCTGCGCGTAGTCCCGGACGCGGCGCAGCAGACGGTTGGCGATGCGGGGCGTCCCGCGGGAGCGGCCGGCGATCTCGGCGGCGCCGTCCGCCTCGATGCCGACGTCGAGCAGGCTCGCCGAGCGGTGCACCACGCGCTCCAGCTCGTGCGGCTCGTAGAACTCCATGTGCGCGGTGAAGCCGAAGCGGTCGCGCAGCGGGGGCGGCAGCAGGCCCGCGCGCGTGGTGGCGCCGACCAGGGTGAACGGGGGCAGCTCCAGGGGGATGGCGGTGGCGCCGGGGCCCTTGCCGACGATGACGTCGACGCGGAAGTCCTCCATGGCCATGTACAGCATCTCCTCGGCGGGCCGGGACATGCGGTGGATCTCGTCGAGGAAGAGGACCTCGCCCTCCTGGAGCGAGGAGAGGATCGCGGCGAGATCGCCGGCGTGCTGGATGGCGGGGCCGGAGGTGATGCGGATGGGGGCGCCCATCTCGGCCGCGATGATCATCGACAGGGTGGTCTTGCCGAGGCCGGGGGCGCCGGAGAGCAGCACGTGGTCGGCGGTGGCGCCACGCGCGCGTGCGGCGCGCAGGACGAGGTCGAGCTGTTCGCGGACCTTCTCCTGGCCGATGAACTCGTCGAGGTCCTTGGGGCGCAGGGCCGCCTCGACGGCCTGGTCCTCGCCGTCGGCGGCGGAGCCCACCAGCCGCTCGGGGGCGGCGGAGTCGGTCGTGTCGTCCCAGTTCATGTGGTGTGCCTCGGGGTGGTGGAGTCGGTCAGCGGGCGCGGTTCAGGGTCTGCAGCGCTGCCTTCAGCAGCTGACCCACCTGCGGGGTGCCGCCCGCGGCCTCGGCCTGGGGGGTCACGGCGGCGACCGCCTCGTCGGCCTCGCGGGTGGCGTACCCGAGGCCGATGAGGGCCGCGTGCAGCTGGTCCCGCCAGCCCTGGGTGACGGGCGCGCCCACCACGGGGGCGCCGACCGGCGCGCCGAGGCGGTCCTTCAGCTCCAGCAGGAGTTTCTGGGCACCCTTCTTGCCGATGCCGGGCACCGCGGTGAGCGCCTTCTCGTCGGCGGTGGCGACGGCCCGGCGCAGCGCGTCCGGCGTGTGCACCGCGAGCATGGCCTGGGCGAGCCTCGGTCCGACCCCGCTGGCGGTCTGGAGCAGCTCGAAGACCTGGCGCTCGTCTTCGTCGGCGAAGCCGTACAGCGTCAGGGAGTCCTCACGGACGACCAGGGAGGTGTGCAGCTTGGCGGGCCGGCCCTCGCGGAGGGTGGAGAGGGTGTTCGGCGTGCACTGGACGGCCATGCCGACGCCGCCCACCTCGATCACCGCCGCGTCGGGGGCGAGCGCGGCGACCGTGCCGCTGAGGAAGGCGATCATGCCGTACGGCCTTTCGTTGCCTGGGCCGAGTGCAGAGCCACGGCCTGCTGGAGTCGGTTCTGCGCGGGCGCGCGCCAGATGTGGCAGATGGCGAGCGCGAGGGCGTCGGCGGCGTCGGCCGGCCTGGGCGGCGCGGAGAGCCGGAGCAGCCGGGTGACCATGGCACCGACCTGTGCCTTGTCGGCCCGTCCGCTGCCGGTGACGGCGGCCTTGACCTCGCTGGGGGTGTGCAGGGCGACCGGGATGCCGCGGCGGGCGGCGCACAGCATGGCGACCGCGCTGGCCTGGGCGGTGCCCATCACCGTGCGCACGTTGTGCTGGCTGAACACCCGCTCCACGGCGACGAATTCGGGCCGGTGCTCGTCCAGCCAGGCCTCGATGCCCTGCTCGACGGCGACCAGGCGGTGCCCCAGCTCGGCGTCCGCGGGCGTCCGTACGACGCCGACGCCGATCATGGTGAGCGGGCGCCCCGCGACTCCCTCGACGACACCGACACCGCACCGGGTCAGGCCGGGGTCCACCCCCAGTACGCGCACCGCGCCCTCCCTCTCTGGTCATCCGCGGACGCCTGGTGATCCACGGATGCCGCCAGGCTAGCGGCTGCCTCTGACAACGGCGGCGGGCCGGTGGACGTGTTCCACCGGCCCGCCGTACCGCTCACACGGCGGCGTTACGCGTCGACCTTCTCCATGATCTCGTCGCTGACGTCGAAGTTGGCGAAGACGTTCTGCACGTCGTCGCTGTCCTCGAGCGCGTCGATCAGCTTGAAGATCTTCTTGGCGCCCTCCTCGTCCAGCTCGACCTGGACGGACGGCACGAAGCTGGAGTCGGCGGAGTCGTAGTCGATCCCGGCCCCCTGGAGGGCGGTGCGGACCGCGACCAGGTCGGTGGCCTCGCTGATGACCTCGAAGGTCTCACCGAGGTCGTTGACCTCCTCGGCGCCCGCGTCCAGGACGGCACCGAGGACGTCGTCCTCGGACAGCTCGCCCTTGGGGACGATGACGACGCCCTTGCGGCTGAACATGTACGACACCGAGCCCGGGTCGGCCATGCTGCCGCCGTTGCGGGTCATGGCGACGCGCACGTCGGAGGCGGCGCGGTTGCGGTTGTCGGTGAGGCACTCGATGAGGACGGCGACACCGTTCGGGCCGTAGCCCTCGTACATGATCGTCTCGTAGTCGGCGCCACCGGCCTCGAGACCACCGCCGCGCTTGATCGCGGAGTCGATGTTCTTGTTGGGGACCGACTGCTTCTTGGCCTTCTGGACGGCGTCGTAGAGAGTCGGGTTGCCCTCGAGGTCGACGCCGCCCATGCGCGCCGCGACCTCGATGTTCTTGATCAGCTTCGCGAAGAGCTTGCCGCGCTTGGCGTCGATCACGGCCTTCTTGTGCTTCGTCGTAGCCCATTTAGAGTGGCCGGACATCTGCCTGTCTCCTTCGCTCAACCCATCTCTGCAACGAACTCCAGAGATCCTACAAGGACTCCGGTGCCCGGTCGGCGCGCACCATGTCGACGAAAAGCGAGTGCACGCGGTGGTCGCCGGTCAGTTCGGGATGGAACGACGTGGCGAGCACGTTGCCCTGGCGGACCGCGACGATGTGTCCTTCGTGCTCGGCGAGCACTTCGGCCCCGGCGCCCACGGACTCCACCCAGGGAGCGCGGATGAAGACGCCCTCCACAGGATCGCCCGGGATGCCCCGGACGTCGACCGCGGCCTCGAAGGACTCGTTCTGACGTCCGAAGGCGTTGCGGCGCACGATCATGTCGATGCCGCCGATGGTCTCCTGGCCCGAGCGCGGGTCGAGGATCTTGTCGGCGAGCAGGATCATGCCGGCGCAGGTGCCGTAGACGGGCATGCCGCCGCGCACGCGCGCGCGGAGGGGTTCCATCACTCCGAAGAGGACGGCCAGCTTGGAGATGGTGGTCGACTCGCCGCCGGGCAGCACGAGGGCGTCGACCTCGGCGAGTTCCTCGGGGCGCCGCACCGGCCTGGCCACGGCGTCGGCCGCGGCCAGGGCGATGAGGTGCTCCCGTACGTCGCCCTGGAGCGCCAGGACGCCTATGACGGGGGTGTTCATGTGCCGTGTCGCCTTACCAGCCGCGGTTGGCGTAGCGCTCGGTCTCGGGCAGGGTGTCGCAGTTGATGCCGACCATGGCCTCGCCGAGGTTGCGGGAGGCGTCCGCGATGATCTTCGGGTCGTCGTAGAAGGTGGTGGCCTTCACGATGGCGGCGGCGCGCTTGGCCGGGTCGCCGGACTTGAAGATGCCGGAGCCGACGAAGACGCCCTCGGCGCCGAGCTGGCGCATCAGCGCGGCGTCGGCCGGGGTGGCCACACCGCCGGCGGAGAAGAGGACCACCGGGAGCTTGCCCAGCTCGGCGACCTCCTTGACCAGCTCGTAGGGGGCGCGCAGCTCCTTGGCGGCGGCGTACAGCTCGTGGTTGTCGAAGCCGCGCAGGCGGGCGATCTCGTTCTTGATCTGGCGCAGGTGGCGGACGGCCTCGACGACGTTGCCGGTGCCGGCCTCGCCCTTGGAGCGGATCATCGCGGCGCCCTCGGCGATGCGGCGCAGGGCCTCGCCCAGGTTGGTGGCACCACAGACGAAGGGGGTGGTGAAGGACCACTTGTCGGAGTGGTTGACCTCGTCGGCCGGGGTGAGCACCTCGGACTCGTCGATGTAGTCGACGCCGAGGGACTGCAGGACCTGGGCCTCGACGAAGTGGCCGATGCGGGACTTGGCCATGACCGGGATCGAGACGGCGTCGATGATGCCCTCGATCATGTCCGGGTCGGACATGCGGGCCACGCCGCCGTCCTTGCGGATGTCGGCCGGGACCCGCTCCAGGGCCATGACGGCGACGGCGCCCGCGTCCTCAGCGATCTTCGCCTGCTCCGGCGTGACGACGTCCATGATCACGCCGCCCTTGAGCTGCTCGGCCATGCCGCGCTTCACACGGGCGGTGCCGGTCTCGGGAGCCTGGTTGTCGGTGGTGGACACGGGTGACCTCACTGAGTGGAGAAGGGTGACTGCACGGATGAGGAAACGCGAGGGGACCAGTCCACAGCAAGGGCCAATGCCGACCCGGTGGATCGTTTTGCGCGGTCGCGGGGCGCGGCGCCGGGTTCAGGCGGCCCGTTCCACCAGGGCCGCGGGCGGCTCGTCGTCCATCTCGAAGGCCAGCGGGAACGGGGCGTGGCCGGCCAGCCGGAACCAGCGCACCTTGCGGTGCTCGCGGAGCCTGCGGGCGGCCCCCACGGCGTCGTTGTGGAAGCGGCGGGCCATGGGGACCCGGCGTACCGCCTCGGCCAGCTCACGGGCCGCCTCGTCGCCGCCCGGGGCCTCCCGGACGACCTCGACCTGCCGCGGGTCCTCGAACACCGCGCGCAGGGCCTGGCTCAGCTCGCTCTCCGCGACCTCCCGCTGGTCCTCCTCCGCCTGCCGGGCGGCGTGCGCGGCCTCGTAGAGCACTATCGAGGCGGCGGGGTCGAGGACGCCCGAGGTGGCCAGCTCCTGGGCCACGGAGGCCCGCCGCAGCAGCTGGGCGTCCAGCGCGGCCCGCGCGGCGTCCATGCGCACGTGCAGCCGGTCCAGCCGCCCGGCCGTCCAGCTCAGATAGACGCCGACGGCGACGAGGGCGAGGAGGATCCAGATGAGGGTTGCGGTCACGGGCGAAGGCTATCGGGACGCCCAGGCCGTGCCGTCGCCCCCGTCGGTTCAGTCCCGGGCCAGCCCGAACCGTGACCGCCGGCCCGGTCGCTCGTCCGTGGCCACCGCCGCCGTTCCGGTCGTGACGGTCTCGTACACCGACAGGATGTCGGCGCCGACCGTCGACCAGTCGAAGCGGCGCACGTGCGCGCTGCCCCGCTCCCGCAGTTCGGCGCGCCGCTCCGGGTCCGCCAGCAGGTCCACGGCCGCCCGGGCCAGCGCGTCGGCGTCCTCGTTGGCGAAGACCTCGCCGGCCTTGCCCTGGTCGAGGACCTGGACGAACGCGTCCAGGTCGGAGGCGAGGACGGGGGCGCCCGCCGACATCGCCTCGACCAGGATGATGCCGAAGCTCTCGCCGCCGGTGTTGGGCGCGACGTACAGGTCGACGCTGCGCAGGAAGCGGGCCTTGTCCTCGTCGCTGATCATGCCGAGGAACTCCACGCGCGAGCGCAGCTCCGCGGGCAGCTCCTCGACGGCCGCCTCCTCGTCGCCGCGTCCCGCGACCAGCAGCCGGGTCTGCGGGCGGGCGGCGAGGATCTTCGGCAGCGCCCTCATCAGCACCGGCAGGCCCTTGCGGGGCTCGTCGATACGGCCGATGAAGCCGATCGTGTCGCCCTGCCACTGCGGCCTGGGCTCGGCGTCGGCGAAGAAGTCGACGTCGACGCCGTTGGGGATGACCACCGCGTCCCCGCCGAGGTGCTCGACCAGGGTGCGCCGGGCGTACTCGCTCACCGCGATCCGCGCGCTGATCTTCTCCAGCGCGGCCTGCAGGATCGCGTAGGCGGCGATCATCGCGCGCGAGCGGGGGTTGGAGGTGTGGAAGGTGGCCACGATGGGGCCCTGCGCCGCCCAGCAGGTCAGCAGGCCGAGCGAGGGGGACGTCGGCTCGTGGATGTGCACCACGTCGAACGCGCCCTCGTGGAGCCATCGGCGCACGCGCGCGGCCGACAGGAAACCGAAGTTCAGCCGGGCCACCGAGCCGTTGTACGGCACCGGGACGGCGCGGCCGGCCGACACGACGTACGGCGGCAGCGGGGTGTCGTCGTCGGCGGGCGCGAGGACGGAGACCTCGTGGCCGAGCCGGATGAAGTACTCGGCGAGGTCGCGGATGTGGAACTGGACGCCGCCGGGCACGTCCCACGAGTACGGGCAGACGATCCCGATTCTCACGAGGGTCCCTTCGTGGGGTCCAGGTCGGCGAGCCACAGACGCTGGAGCATGTGCCAGTCCTCCGGGTGCTCGGCGATCCCGGTGGCGAAGGCGTCGGCGAGCGACTGTGTCATGGCGGACGTCTTCTCGGCGCGCGTACCCGTCCGCGGTACCTCGATCGGGGGATGCACGCGGCCCTTCATGACCGGGGAGTCGTCGTACCGGAGGGTGACGGGCAGCAGCAGCGCGCCCGTCTGCTGGGCCAGCAGGGCCGGTCCCGCGGGCATCCGGGCCCGGTCGCCGAAGAAGTCCACCTCGGTGCCGGACGCGGACAGGTCGCGGTCGGCGACCAGGCAGACCAGGCCGCCGTCGCGCAGCCGCCGGGCCAGGGTGCCGAAGGCCGAGCCGCCGCTGTGCGGGAGCACCTCCATGCCGAGGCCCTCGCGGTAGGCGACGAAACGGTCGTAGAGGGTCTCGGGCTTCAGCCGCTCGGCGACCGTGGTGAACGGGGTCCCCAGCTCGGTGGTGACCCAGGCGCCGGCGAGGTCCCAGTTGGCCAGGTGCGGCAGCGCCAGGATCACACCGCGGCCGGAGGCGAGCCCGTCGGTCAGGTGGTGGAGGTCCTTGGGCTGGAAGCCGCCCCTGACACGTTCGGGGCTCCAGGCCGGGAGCCGGAAGGACTCCATCCAGTAGCGCAGGTAGGAACGCATCCCCGCGCGCGAGAGCTCGGCCAGCCGCTCCGGGCCGGCGTCGGGCACCACGCGCGCGTAGTTGGCCTCCAGACGCAGTACGCCCTTGCCGCGCCGCTTCCAGGCGAGGTCGGCGATGGTCCGGCCGAGGCGGACCGCGACGGGTTCGGGGAGGTTCTTGACGGTGCTCCAGCCGAGCCCGTACAGCGCGTCGGTGAGCCGGTCCGCGGTGCTCACTTGGCCGCCTCCCTCCCCTGGGAGGCGTTCTCCCCGGCCGCCGCCTCGGCCTCGGCGGACTCGCGGCGGACGGTGACGACCCGCTGGATCAGCGTCACGAGGCTGCCCACGGCGACGATCCACAGGGCGACCGGCAGCAGCCACTGGATGCCCGGCACACCGAACTTGTGCAGTCCCGCGAAACCGGCCGCGACCAGCGAGATCACCAGCCGCTCGGCGCGTTCGACGAGCCCGTTGACGGCGACCGGCAGGCCGATCGACTCGCCGCGCGCCTTGGTGTACGAGACCACCTGGCCGCTGGCCAGGCAGAAGATCGTGACGGCGCACAGGACGTTGTCGTTCCCGTTGCCCGCGTACCACAGCGCGAGGCCGCCGAAGATCGCGCCGTCGGCGACCCGGTCCAGGGTGGAGTCCAGGAAGGCGCCCCAGCGGCTGGAGCGGCCGAGCTGGCGGGCCATGTTGCCGTCGACCAGATCGGAGAAGACGAAGAGCGTGATCACGACCGTGCCCCAGAAGAACTCGCCTCGGGGATAGAAGACCAGCGCGCCCGCCATCACACCGGCGGTGCCGATGAGCGTGACCGTGTCGGGGCTGACACCCCGGCGGATCAGAAACGCGGCGAACGGCGTGAGGACACGCGTGAAGAATGCACGCGCGTACTTGTTCAGCATGGCCTTCCCGACGGTCGTTGTCGCCGTGGCCCTGGTGGCCACCGGCTGGCCCATCGTAGTCACGCGTGCGCGTGCGTGACGGGCGGGCACCCGTGAGCCCGCACCGGCGCCCCGCGCGCACCCCGGGGCGCGGGCGGGCGTGGCGCGCCCGGGGCGCCGTGGCCGTTCGCGGCCGTTCGTATGGACGCGGCGTTACGGGAGTGGAAAGCTCGAAGGACCGCGGGCGTCGCCGGAGCCGCCAGAGCACGCGGGTCCCGCGTGTCCGCGCCCACAGTGACCTCACCGTGCACGGGAGGCAGGATCATGGGCGACAAGGCACAGACACATCCCGGAGCCGCCGGCAGGGCAAGGGCGGCCGACCACCCCGCGTCCATTAGGAATGTGGTGCTGGTCGGCCACTCCGGATCGGGCAAGACCACCTTGGTGGAGGCCCTCGCGCTGACCGCGGGGGCGGTGAACCGGGCGGGCCGCGTGGAGGACGGCGGCACCGTCTCCGACCACGACGACATCGAGCACCGGCAGCAGCGATCGGTGCAGCTCTCGCTGGTCCCGGTCGAATGGGACGGGATCAAGGTCAACATCCTCGACACTCCCGGATACGCGGACTTCGTCGGGGAGCTGCGGGCCGGTCTGCGTGCGGCGGACGCGGCCCTCTTCGTCGTCTCGGCCTCGGACGGGGTGGACGGCTCGACCCGGATGGTCTGGGAGGAGTGCCAGGCCGTCGGCATGCCCCGGGCGATCGTGGTGACGCACCTGGAGAGCGCGCGCGCGAACTTCGAGGAGATGACCCGGGTCTGCGCGGAGGCGTTCGGCGCCGACGACCCCGACGCCGTGCTGCCCCTGTACCTGCCGCTGCGCGGCCCCGAGGGCCCCGACGGGCACGCTCCGGTGACGGGCCTCGTCGGCCTGCTGTCGCGGAAGCTGTTCGACTACTCGACCGGCGAGCGCAAGGAGTCCGAGCCCGGCGAGGACCAGCTCCCGGACATCGAGACGGCCCGCGACCGGCTGATCGAGGGGATCATCGCCGAGAGCGAGGACGAGACGCTCATGGACCGCTACCTGGGCGGGGAGCGGGTCGACGTCAAGACGCTGATCCAGGACCTGGAGCGGGCCGTGGCACGCGGCACGTTCTTCCCCGTGCTGGCCGCCGCTCCCGCCGCCGAGGGCTCCCGGCAGGGCCTCGGCACGGTGGAGCTGCTGGAGCTGATCACCGGTGGGTTCCCGACGCCGTTCGAGCACCCCCTGCCGGGGGTCACCACGATCGACGGCAGGACGCGGGAGCTGAAGGCCTGCGACACGGAGGGCCCGCTGGTCGCCGAGGTGGTGAAGACCTCCTCCGACCCGTACGTTGGCCGTATCTCCCTGGTCCGCGTCTTCTCCGGCACCCTGCGCCCGGACGAGACGGTGCACGTCTCCGGGCACGGGCTGACGGACCGCGGGCACGAGGACCACGACGTCGACGAGAAGATCGGCGCCCTGTCCACCCCGTTCGGCAAGCAGCAGCGCCCGGTGACGCACGCCGTCGCCGGCGACCTGGTGTCCGTGGCCAAGCTCGGCCGCGCGGAGACCGGTGACACCCTCTCGGCCAAGGACGACCCGCTCCTGATGGAGCCCTGGCGGATGCCCGACCCGCTGCTGCCGCTCGCCATCCAGGCGCACAGCAAGGCCGACGAGGACAAGCTCTCGCAGGGCCTGGCCCGCCTGGTCGCCGAGGACCCGACGATGCGCCTGGAGCAGAACCAGGACACCCACCAGGTGGTGCTGTGGTGCCTGGGCGAGGCGCACGCGGACGTCGCCCTGGAGCGGCTGCGCAGCAGGTACGGCGTCCAGGTCGACGTCGTCCCGCACAAGGTCTCCCTGCGGGAGACGTTCGCGGTGAAGGCCGCCGGGCGCGGCCGGCACGTGAAGCAGTCCGGCGGGCACGGACAGTACGCCATCTGCGAGATCGAGGTGGAGCCGCTGCCCGGCGGCTCGGGCGTCGAGTTCGTCGACAAGGTGGTCGGCGGTGCCGTACCACGCCAGTTCATCCCGTCCGTGGAGAAGGGCGTGCGGGCGCAGGCGGCCAAGGGCGTCGCGGCGGGCTATCCGCTGATCGACGTCCGGATCACGCTGCTGGACGGCAAGGCGCACTCGGTGGACTCCTCCGACGCCGCCTTCCAGACGGCGGGCGCGCTGGCGCTGCGCGAGGCCGCCGCGGGCGCGCGAATCCATCTGCTGGAGCCGGTGAGCGAGGTGGGCGTGCTGGTCCCGGACGACTACGTGGGCCCGGTGATGAGCGACCTGTCGAGCCGGCGCGGCCGGGTGCTCGGCACCGAGCAGGTGGGCTCGGGCCGGACCCTGATCCGGGCCGAGGTGCCCGAGTTCGAGATCGGCCGGTACGCGATCGACCTGCGCTCACTGTCCCACGGCACGGCCCGCTTCGACCGCGCCTACGCGCGGCACGAGCCGATGCCGCCGCAGATCGCCGAGCGGATCCGCGAACAGGCGGGCGAGGCGCCGTGACCGAACCCGGTCGGCTCCGGGCGCCGGTGGGCGGCTTCGGCCGTCCACCGGCGCGCTGTCGGTGGCTGCGGATACGCTGATCACCTGATCACGTCGTGCCGAAGTCGTGCGGTTGTCATGCCGATTCGGCAGGTTGGCCTGTTCAACAGGTGTGCGGGGCAGTGAAGTCGGGAAGGCCGCAGGAGCGACACCGGCGGCGAGGGGGCGGGAATGTCGGTTGGTACGGAGTGGGACGGCCCGCAGGTGCCCGTCTCCGGCGACGAGGGACAGGCGGCGACGTACGCGCTGGCCTCGGCGGCCTACCGGGACAACGTGATCGATGACATCAAGAAGACCGACAACGAATGGCACCAGTCGACCGTCAAGGCCGGCCGGATATCCCTGCTCAAGCCCAATCTCGGCGAGGCCTTCTCACGGGCCGTGGTCGACCGCATGCTCGCGCCGGGCCGCAAGCCGCTCATCCAGTCCTTCGGCGCCGAGCCCCAGGTCGTGGTGGAGCACGCGCTCGCGGCGAACAACATCCGCCGCGAGCGCGACAACCGGCTGTCCGTCGTCGTGGTGCTGTGCGGGCTGATCTTCCTGCCGGGGTTCATCGGCTGGCTGCTCGTCTTCCAGCTGCGCATGTTCGTCGCCAAGCGCGACGACCGGCGCGCCGGGACGCTCGCCACCGTCCTGCTCACCGGGGTGGGCGTGCTCGCCGCGCTCTTCCTGCTGAAGATGCCCTTCGGCGGATTCTGGGGGTGGTACGCGCGGGGCTGTGTCGTGATCCCGGTGCTCGGCTGGTTCTGGGCCAAGCGGATCTGCGAGCGCAGCGCCCGGGATCTGCGGGCGCGCTGGGAGGGCCTGCTCTCGGGCAGCAGCGTCGGCGCCAAGGTGCCCGAGGCCGTGCCGCGCGCCCCGGGCGAGACCGCGGCCGAGCAGCTGCGCCAGTCACTGGCCCGGCTGGGGGCCGAGCAGCGGTCCAACTCCGTCTTCTACGCCGGCCCCAAGGGCATACTCGGCATGGGCACCCGCTGGGGCTCCTGGCAGCTCGCCGAGGACCTGGAGCCCGCCGACGCCACCCGGGAGATCCACCCCTTCCGGAGCTGGGACGTCATACGCGCCATCCACGACCAGCTCCGCATGCTGGAGCGGGGACCGCTGAACACCGGCGGATTCCCCCGCCCGTCGATACGGCACTGGATCGTGACGCCCATCGGGGAGAACGCCAAGGAGGTGTCCCGGCCCGAGGGCACGGACGTCGAGGCGTTCCAGATCAAGCAGCACGCGATCCAGGACATCTGCAACAAGCAGCAGTTCGGCAGCGGTGACCGGCACTACCTGGGCGTGCAGTGGACGCTGTGGGACGGGCAGCTCGTCATCACCATGATGATCACCGTGACGGTGCTCCACGAGACGCTGCGCATCGAGGTGACCGGGCACGCCCTGGGACCGGTGAACCCGCTGTTCACCACGAAGCCGACGGCGCCCACCAAGGAGGTCGCCAAGTCGCTCAAGCCCTGGGAGAACCGCACCGTCAGCCTGCCCCTGGTACCCACCGACGAGGTGGTGCGGCTCACCGCGCGCGCCCCGCTGACCTGGTATCCGCCGATGCTCAAGTGGCTCGGCGGCTCGCTCGTCCTGCCGGAGCCCTTCGGGCTGCGGCACGCCTGGGCGGACCAGCCGTGGCGGCACCGGTTCATGGCCGACGACGCGCTGCGCGCGGCCACTCCCGTGCTGCGGGTGGTGCACTCGGCCGCGATCCGGGTGCTGAAGGAGAACGGCGTGGACACCGAGAAGTTCGGCAACCGCTCGTCCGTCCTCAGCGGCCTGGTGCAGGACCCGACGCCGCGGAAGGCCGACCTCTACGACGCGTGACGGCGACGGGTGCCCTCGGGACCGAGGGCACCCGCGGGCCTACGCCGACTCCGGCCAGGCCTCCGCCAGCATCTTCCTGGTGTCCGCCAGCAGCTGCGGCAGCACCTTGGTCTGGCCGACCACCGGCATGAAGTTCGTGTCGCCGCCCCAGCGCGGGACGATGTGCTGGTGCAGGTGGGCGGCGATCCCCGCGCCGGCCACCGTGCCCTGGTTCATGCCGATGTTGAAGCCGTGCGCGCCGGACGCGGTGCGCAGCGCGGTCATCGCCTGCTTGGTCAGCTCGGCCAGCTCGGCCGTTTCCGGCAGGGTCAGGTCCGTGTAGTCGGCCACGTGCCGGTACGGCACGGTCATCAGATGGCCGCCGTTGTACGGGTACAGGTTGAGGACCGCGTACACGTGCTCGCCGCGGCGGACGATGAGGCCGTCCTCGTCGGACTTGGCCGGGATCGAGCAGAAGGGGCAGCCGTCGTCGGCCCCCGGACCGGTCGGCTTGTTCTCGCCCTGGATGTAGGCCATCCGGTGGGGCGTCCACAGGCGCTGGAACGCGTCCTGCGTCCCCACTCCGATCTGCTGTTCCGGCTCACTCGTCATGCAAGGCAGCATATGGCTTCGCCCGTTCGCGGCGTGTCGCCGGGGCGGAGGGAAGGCCGTCACCGGCCAAGCTGGGCCGGTGGACGACGACAGCCCCGCGGCCCGCTGGGAGCAGCGCACCGAGATCCCGCTCTTCCTGGGGTCGCTGATCTTCATCGCCGCCTATGCCACCCGGGTCCTTGCCACCGGCGTCGAGGCCTTCTGGCGAAGCCTGTGCCTGATCGTGATGCTCGCGCTCTGGGGGCTGTTCGCCGCCGACTACCTGGTGCGCTGGCGGCTCGGCGGCCAGCGGTTCCTGCGCTTCGTCAGCACGCACTTCCTGCACACGGTCGTGGTGCTCCTGCCGCTGCTGCGCCCGCTGCGGATCGTCCCGCTCTACGACGTGGTCCAGCGCCGGCAGGGGGAGCCCAGGCTCTCGCTGTACGCGCGCGTGATCGCCTACGCGAGCCTGTCGACGCTGCTGCTCGGCTTCTCGGGCGCTCTCGCGGTCTACCAGCAGGAGCGCGGGGCGCCCGGCGCGACCATGCTGACGTTCGGCGACGCCGTGTGGTGGGCCGCGTCGACCCTGAGCACGGTCGGCTACGGGGACATCACCCCGGTGACCCCGACCGGCCGGGTGATCGCGACCGGGATGATGGCGGGCGGTCTCGGCCTGCTCGGCGCCGTGACCGGTTCGTTCTCGTCGTGGCTGATGCAGACCTTCTCCCGCGAGGGCGACGAAAGGCCCCCGGGGAAGTGATCCCCGGGGGCCCTTCGGGTGGTGCGGATCAGATCTGGGTCCGCTCCGCCACGACCTTCGCGATCTTGGCGATGGCCTCGTCGAACGGGATGCCGTTCTCCTGCGAGCCGTCGCGGTAGCGGAAGGACACCGAGCCGCCCGACATGTCCTCGTCGCCCGCGATGACCATGAAGGGCACCTTCTGCTTCTGGGCGTTGCGGATCTTCTTCTGCATGCGGTCCGAGGAGGAGTCCACCTCGACGCGCAGACCCTGCTTCCGGGCCGCGGCCGCGAACTTCTCCAGGTAGTCCACGTGCGCGTCCCCGATCGGGATGCCGATCGCCTGGACGGGGGCCAGCCACGCCGGGAAGGCGCCCGCGTAGTGCTCCAGGAGCACCGCGAAGAACCGCTCGATGGAGCCGAACAGGGCGCGGTGGATCATCACCGGGCGCTGCTTGGCACCGTCGGGGCCGGTGTACTCGAGGTCGAAGCGCTCGGGCAGGTTGAAGTCGAGCTGGATGGTCGACATCTGCCAGGTCCGGCCGATGGCGTCCTTGGTCTGGACGGAGATCTTCGGGCCGTAGAAGGCGGCGCCACCCGGGTCCGGCACGAGGGGCAGGCCCTGCTTCTCGGCGACCTGGCGCAGCGTCTCGGTCGCCTCCTCCCAGACCTCGTCCGAACCGACGAACTTCTCCGGGTCCTTGGTGGAGAGCTCGAGGTAGAAGTCGGTCAGGCCGTAGTCGCGCAGCAGCCCGAGGACGAAGGTGAGCGTCTTGTCCAGCTCCTCGGACATCTGCTCACGGGTGCAGTAGATGTGCGCGTCGTCCTGGGTGAAGCCGCGGGCACGGGTCAGGCCGTGCACGACGCCCGACTTCTCGTACCGGTACACCGTCCCGAACTCGAACAGGCGCAGCGGCAGTTCGCGGTAGGAGCGGCCGCGCGCGTCGAAGATCAGGTTGTGCATCGGGCAGTTCATGGGCTTGAGGTAGTAGTCCACGCCCTCGTCGAGCTGCATGGGCGGGTACATGCCATCGGCGTACCAGTCCAGGTGCCCGGACGTCTCGAAGAGCTTCCCCTTCGTCGCGTGCGGGGTGTAGACGAACTCGTAGCCCTCCTCCTCGTGCCGGCGGCGCGAGTAGTCCTCCATCACACGGCGGACGATGCCGCCCTTGGGGTGGAAGACGGCGAGGCCGGAACCGATCTGCTCCGGGATGGAGAACAGGTCGAGTTCGCTGCCCAGCTTGCGGTGGTCGCGCTTCTCGGCCTCGGCGAGGAAGTCGAGGTGCGCCTTCAGCTCCTCCTTCGACGGCCAGGCGGTGCCGTAGATGCGCTGGAGCATCGGGTTCTTCTCGCTGCCGCGCCAGTAGGCGGCCGCGTTGCGCATCAGCTTGAACGCGGGGATCAGGCGGGTGGTGGGCAGGTGGGGACCGCGGCAGAGGTCCTTCCAGCACAGCTCGCCGGTCTTGGCGTCCAGGTTGTCGTAGATCGTCAGCTCGCCGGCGCCGACCTCGACGTCCGCGCCGTCGTCGTGCGACGCCGAGCCCTTGAGGCCGATCAGCTCCAGCTTGTACGGCTCGTCGGCCAGTTCCTCGCGGGCGGACTCGTCGGTGACGACGCGGCGGGAGAAGCGCTGCCCGCGCTTCTGGATCTCCTGCATCTTCTTCTCGACGGCCTTGAGGTCCTCCGGCGTGAACGGCTTCTCGACGTCGAAGTCGTAGTAGAAGCCGTCCTTGACGGGCGGGCCGATGCCCAGCTTCGCCTCGGGGAAGAGCTCCTGCACGGCCTGCGCCATGACGTGCGCGGTGGAGTGGCGCAGGATGTTCAGGCCGTCCTCGGAGGAGATCTCGACGGCCTCGACCTCGTCGCCGTCGGACAGCTCGTGGCTGAGGTCCCTGAGCTCGCCGGCCACGCGCGCGGCGATGATCGAGCGCTCGCCCGCGAAGAGGTCGGCGGCCGTAGTGCCCGTCGTCACCACGCGTTCTTCCCGCTCGGAATCGCGTTGGATGATCACACGGACGTCTGACACCGGTCTCTCCTGACTGAAGGTGGGTGCGGCGCCATACCCGGAGCGCGCGCACAACGGATCGTACCGACCCGGGACCGCCGACCGCGAAACGGTTACTGTCGGTCCGCCTCCCGACACTTCCCACCGGGTCCCCGGTCCGCCTCAGTCCCCGTCCCGGTACGCCTCCCCGCACGCCTCCTCGAAGAAGTCGAGGTTCTCGTGCAGCGACTTCATCAGCCGGTCCCGCTCGGCGTCGTCGACCTGCACGGGTACGACGGAGCCGGCGCCGGTCAGCCTGCGGAAGCCGCCCCGGCGCTCCAGCCTGCCGTGCACGCGGACCGGGAGCCCGACGAGGTGGGCGTGACCGGCGATGCGGTAGTCCTCCTCGCCCAGGGTGACGCGGACGTGCGGGACGTCGGCGCCCGCGAGCACCCGCAGCCGTACGGCGCCCTCACCGAAGGGGCCGGAGCGGCGCAGCCGCACGACGGCGCCGGTGATCCGGACCGGTACGGAGGGCTCGTCGCGCAGGTAGCGGGCGCCGGCCGCGCGCAGGGCGGGCAGGTCGCCGGGTGAGAACTCGACGGGTTCGGCGGGGGCCGCGCAGCCCTCGGGGACGCCGGCTCCGGGTGCCCAGGCGACGGCGACGCGGGCGCCCTCGGTGCCGCGCACGAGAGCGGTGAGCGCGTCGGTCAGTTCGCGGCTGGCGCCGGCCTCGACGGCGCCGTCGAACGCGTCCATGCCACCGGTGGCGCGCTGGTAGTCGATGGCCTCGCGGACCGCGTACAGCGCCTGGTGGAGACGGACGGCGAGCGGACGGCCGGTGGGCACGGGCACGAAGGCGGTGAGCCGGCTTCCCTCCGCGCCGGGGCCGACGAGCACGTTCTCCAGGAGGGCCGCGGCGGCCGAGCGGTGCCGGGCACCGTGGTAGCCGGCACGCGCGCGTGTGGCCAGCGCCGCGGCGAGGAGCAACTGGCGGGCGGCGCCGCGCAGCCGCTCGTCGGCCGTCCAGGGCGCGGCCCCGGACGGTCCGCCCGGGGTGTCCCGCCAGCAGCGGATCTCGTCGCTGGGCACGGCGAGGGAGATCAGCACCTCGCGCGCGGACGGGGTGTCGCTGCGGGCGAGCGCGTCGAGGGCCTCGCCGAGCAGGTCGTCGCTGTCGGGGAAGGCGCGGTTCTCGGGAACCAGCAGGCTGGTCCCGGCGCCACCGGGACCCGGCGGGGTCCAGCGGCCGTAGCGCCCGGCCGCTCCCCCGCGCCGCTGCCAGCCGTGCCGGCGCAGCAGGGCCCCGAGCACGGCGGGGTCGACGGCGGCGGGGTCGGGCGGCCGGTGCCAGCCGGGGTCGTCGGGGTGCGGCCGGGCCTGGCGCGGAAGTTCCTCCTGGGGACGGCTTCTCATGGCCTGCCTCCCGTTCCGACCCGCGTCATGATCTCGCACAGCGCCCGGTCGTCGAAGATGCGTGAGGTCGGTATCCGCACGGTGGTCCGGTGCCGGCCGGTGACCGGCCGGCCGGCGAGGTTGACCCAGTAGCAGCAGTGCCTGAGGTCGAGCCGGTCGTGGCCGGCGCGCAGCCACTCGTCCTGGGACCGCGGGACCAGCATGACGACCAGGATCTTGTGCACCGAGACGGGCGTGCGGGCGAGTTTGCGCAGGTGGTCGTTGTCGAGCGTGAAGGAGAAGGAGGGGCCCGGGGGTTGGGCGGGATCTGGTAGGTGCATTTGAGCTGCACCTTGATGGTGACCTCGTCGTCGACGGTGTGGCCGGGCGCGCTGTGACTGACGTGCCAGTCGATGCCGTTGTCCGGGAAGGGCTGGGACAGCGAGCAGCCGGCCGCGGCGGCGACCGCGTGCAGATAGCCGACCTGCAGTGTCTCCATGCAGGCGGTGGTGGCGAGCGTGCCGCGGAGGTGACCCGCGCGTTCGGGCAGCAGCCCGCCCCGCTCGGGCTGCGCAATGGCCATGCCCAACAGCCTTCCGAGCCAGAGGTTTCCCCGTTGCGGGCCGCTGAACTGCAAAGACCCGTACTCCTGTTGTGTCCTTCCGGCGTACGGCGCAAACGGCCCGGGTATCACCAAACAGGCAGAAGACGGGATGTCACCCGCCTTGGGTGAACGAGGAGTTGTATTGCGATGACGAGCTGGTACGAGGGGCCGCTGGCCGCCTTCGACACGGAGACGACGGGTGTGGACGTCGAGGCCGACCGGATCGTGTCGGCCGCCGTCGTGGTCCAGGACGCCCCGGGCACCCGGCCGCGGATCGTCCGCTGGCTGGTGAACCCCGGTGTGCCGGTGCCCGAGGCGGCGACCGCGGTGCACGGACTGACGGAGGAGCACCTGCAGCACAACGGCCGCTGGCCGGCGCCGGTGATGTACGAGATAGCCGATCAGCTGGCCGAGCACGCGGCGATGGGGCGGCCGCTGGTGGTGATGAACGCGCCCTTCGATCTGACCCTGCTGGACCGGGAGTTGCGCCGGCACCGGGCCTCCTCGCTGGACCACTGGCTCCAGGCCGCCCCGCTGCGGGTACTGGACCCGCGGGTGCTGGACAAGCACCTGGACCGCTACCGCAAGGGCCGCCGCACGCTGACGGACCTCTGCGCGCACTACGGTGTCGATCTGGACGGCGCGCACGACGCGGCGGCGGACGCGCTGGCCGCGCTGGAGGTCGTACGGGCGGTGGGCCGCCGCTTCGCGACCCGCCTGGAACGCCTCTCCCCCTCCGAGCTGCACACCCTCCAGACCAGCTGGCACGCGGCCCAGGCCCGCGGCCTGCAGGCCTGGTTCGCCCGCAGCGGCTCGGAGGAGACGGTCAGCACCGACTGGCCCCTGCGACCGGAGCTGCCGGCGGCGGCGTGACGGCGCGGGACGCCGCCACCGAGTCTCACCAGGAGCCTCCGGCAACGCCGACGCCTCCGGAGGTGGGGCCTCCACCACCCCCGCCGGAGCTCCCGGACGGGTACGGCCGGAGAAGATCCTGTCCAGTACCTCCTCGGTCTCCTGGTCGCCGGGCTCCACGGAGTCGGGGCGCCGGATGACCGGATGCCGGTCGTCGCCCCGGGCGGTGATGTGACCCTCGCTCGTGCGGTCAGCAGCCAGGCGACCTGGTGCCGGCTGTCGACGCGTTCGGTCAGCAGGATGCCGCCCTCAAGACGTTCGCACGGCCATGAAAAAAAGCCGGTCTGCGTCTGCAGACCGGCTTTTCCCGGTGGGCGATACTGGGTTCGAACCAGTGACCTCTTCGGTGTGAACGAAGCGCTCTCCCACTGAGCTAATCGCCCGGGAACGCACTGAACAATACAGGGCTCCGCGGGGTTGGTTCAAACCGCTTCGAGGTGGCACAGGAGTCCGCGGCGGCCGGAGGCCATCATCAGGGCGTGGTTGGCCCGGAAGAGGGGCCGGCCGGGTACGGCGAGACGGCGGAGCAGGGGCTTGGTCACGTCGACGACCTGGTCGTAGCGGGCGAGCGTGCCCGGACCCGCTGCGGTGACGGTCCAGCGGGCCCAGCCCTCGATGTCACCGGACACGGTGACCTCCAGGACGCCGGCGGCCGGGTCGCGGCGCGTCTCGTGGGCGACGATCCTCATGTCGTACGGCAGCAGGGAGCGGACGGTGAGGACGCCGGTGGCCGCGTCGCGGCGGGTGACCGAGCGCACCTGGGGCCACCAGCGGGGATAGTCCTCAGGCCGCTCCAGCACGGCGAACACGGCGGCCGGCGGGGCGGCCAGGGACCACAGGGCGCGGAAACGGTAGTGGTTCCAGTCCATGGCCCGAGTCTGCCCGCCGCGGGGCGTGGATCTGAGTACGCGTACTCATGCGCCGCCGAGTGACGCGCACCACACCTCGGGGACGAGCGCCGCCGCCCGTGCGACGGCGCTCCCCCGTCGCCCCCCTCCAGGCGGGCATCCGGCCGCCCAGCAGGGCCAGCTTCTCGATGGCCGCGAGGCCGTGGAAGCGCGGTGTCGTTGATGGGCACTCAGCTCGCCTCCGCGCCCTCCCAATCGGACCGCATCAGGCCGAGGGAGACGGTGCACTTGCCGGCTCGCCGGTTGTATCCGTCCGTCCTCCACTCCGTCGGATCGGCGGCGTCGAACCGAGCCCGCCCTTGGTGGAGAAGGTCTTGCCGTTCTGCCGGAGACGGAGGTCGTACGGGTACGTGATGGTGAAGCAGCCGGTGTCGCCGACGATCTTCGTCCGGTCGTGGACGGTCTTCAGGCCTCGAAGTGCTGTCCCAGGTCCAGCCCCGCTCCGGTTCGACACCCGCCTGCCGGGAGAGCTTCTCGCCGATGACGGGCGCCATGGCGTTGGCGTCGACGGGAATTCCGAGTCGCTTGCCGTCGCCCTCTCCGGCCCTCGTGACGCTCGCCCGGAAGTGACCCGGGCTCAGCTTGCGGTCCCGCGCGCGGGACTTGGGGTGCGAGGAGAATTCCGCGCTTGTCGTACTTCCGAAGGAAGGTGACGGCGTTTTGGAAAACGTCCGGGGGATTTCCGTCGGCGACCCGCGCCCGGAACTTCTCCCAGAACGATTGATACGTCTGGAAGTCGGTCTTGACCTCGATCTTGGGGTGCTTCTTTGCTCACTCCTCGGCATCCCGCCAGAAGTAACGGATCGTCACCGCGCCGTCCCCGGAACCACTGCCGTCACCGCACCCGGCCGTCGCCGCGAGCCCGGTGATCCGGACAGGAATTTCTCCGGCCGCGGGACGGCGGAGGTCACGGAGGCGGCGGGGGGCCCGCGGATGACCGGGCGAGCGGCCCGGCGGAGGGGGCGGGTGCGGCCGAGGGGCCGGACACGGGAGGCGGCCTTCCGGACCTGCGCGCCTCAACGACGACGGCCCACCTGCTGTTCGCAGGTGGGCCGTCTTCCGGGTGGGCGATACTGGGTTCGAACCAGTGACCTCTTCGGTGTGAACGAAGCGCTCTCCCACTGAGCTAATCGCCCGGGCGCAGGAAGAACATTACCCCATGTCAGGGGGTGCCTCCGACCAGGTGCCGGACACACGGCCGCCGGCACCGGGCGAACCTGCGGCGACCCGGGTCACTGGTCCTCGATCTTCCAGGGCATGACGAAGCCGAACTTCCACAGGTAGATCCCCGCTAGCACGCCGATTATCACCAGGCCGATCACCGTCAGCGTGATGTTCCGCCGGCGCACCCGGGGGTCGAGGGCACGCTGCGCCGCCTCGGTGACCTTGCGCTTGGTCCAGCGCAGCACGAGCTGGGCCCAGACGAACTCGGTCGCCCAGATCGCCATGCCCCCGAAGATCACCACCCAGCCGGGCCGGGCAGCGGCAGCATGACGACACCGGCCGCGACCACCGCGAGGCCGATCACGAAGACCCCGACCTGCCAGCTCACGTGCAGCACTCTGCGTGACTTGACGAACTGCGGAGCCCGGGAGCCGAGTCCCCGCTCGGCCCGCTCCTCGCCTGCCTTCATCTCGTCCGCCTCGTCGATGGCCGCGGCAACGCCGCCCCGCTCGTCACTCCCCGTATTCATACAGACAAACCCTACCGTAGTGAATCAGTCACTGGAATGGTCGCAGGTCTCACAGGAGTTCTCGGCCGGAAGAGTTACGTAAAGGCACGCAAAACCCTCAGAGGGGTTTACAACGGCACCGTAGGTGGCATGTCGATTTCGCCGACGTGCGAATCCCCGAGCGCACACTGAGCGAAAGGCCCTGGCGCTTATGAACACCACGGTCAGCTGCGAGCTGCACCTGCGCCTCGTTGTGTCGAGCGAGTCCTCCCTGCCTGTCCCCGCAGGCCTGCGGTACGACACGGCCGACCCCTACGCCGTGCACGCCACCTTCCACACCGGAGCCGAGGAGACCGTCGAGTGGGTGTTCGCCCGCGACCTCCTCGCCGAGGGTCTCCACCGCCCCACCGGCACCGGAGACGTCCGCGTCTGGCCGTCCCGGAGTCATGGGCAGGGCGTGGTCTGCATCGCCCTCAGCTCCCCTGAGGGCGAGGCTCTGCTCGAGGCCCCGGCGCGGGCCCTGGAGTCCTTCCTCAAGCGAACCGACGCCGCCGTGCCGCCCGGCACGGAGCACCGGCACTTCGATCTGGATCAGGAGCTGTCGCACATCCTGGCGGAGAGCTAGGTCCGCGCCCCACCAAACCGCCCGGCGCCGTCCACTCGGGGAGACGGCTCGGGCTCAGGACAACCGCATACGGCACTGGCCCGCGCCGTCACCGTGAGCGCTCACGGTGGTGGCGCCCGCCTGCGTGTGTACCGCGCGTGTCCGGGCGTGGGAGACTCGGGACCCCCAGGGGTACGGGGGCGCCGTGCGGCGGTCCGCCGGCGGGCGGTACCCGGTGCGGTGGGCGCGGTTGTCGCTACTATCGGCCGGCATCGGCGGGCGCCCGCCCGACCTCCAGGCCAGGGAGCGAAACGTGCTGATCACCCACGACACCCGCTGCGCCCTAGACACCGTGGTGGATCTGGTGAACTCCGCGCCGGACGACGAGTCGGCGGCGGACGGGCTGCCGGACGTCGCGGCGCTCGCCGATTTCGTGCGCGGGCACAACGTCAGTGACGTCGGTGTGCTGTCGGAGTTCGACCTGTCGGCGGTGCGCAAGGTCCGGAGCCGGTTCGCGGGGATCTTCGCCGCGCCGGACGCCCGGGCGGCGGCGGCGCAGATCAACGAGCTGGTCGCCGCGGCCGGCACCACGCCGCGCCTCACGGACCACGACGGCTACGACTGGCATGTCCACTACTTCGCTCCCGGCGCTTCCGTGGCGGACCACCTGGCCGCCGACTGCGGCATGGCGCTCGCGTTCTTCGTGGTGGCCGGGGAGCAGGAGCGGCTGCGGCGGTGCGAGGCCCCGGACTGCCGGCGCGCCTTCGTGGATCTGTCCCGCAACCGCTCGCGGCGCTACTGCGACAGCCGGACCTGCGGCAACCGCCTGCACGTGGCCGCGTACCGGGCACGGCGCAAGGAGGCGGCGGGCTGACGGCCGGGCCGGACGCCCGCACTCATCGGGGCGACGCCTGTCCCGGCGGGTGACGCCGGGACGGACGTGTACGGCTCACAGCAACAGCAGGTCGTGCAGCGCAGCCATGAGGATGAGACACCCGATCACCGCAAGGAAGATCATCAGCGGTGGCTGGGAAAGGGCGAAGAGGCACCCGCGCGGCTCGTCCTTCGGCGGCGCGGCCTCGCTCTCTGACGTGTCCAGCATCTCGCGGTGATGATGGACCAGACGGCACCCCGTTGGCGATCAGCACACTCACCGTGTGCGGGTGTTCACCGTTTTCCCCACTGACCGGTTCACCTTGGTTCCGGTTGTGAACGGTTTCAGGTCATATGCCGTGCTTCTTGAGGATGGCCTCGATGTCGCTGAAGTCGTCGCCGGAGGTCGTGCCGGCGGACGGGGCGGCGGGCCGGGCCGCGGGGCTCTTCCCGGCGCCCAGCGAGGGGGCCGAGGCGGCCGGCGCCACCGCGTCGGCCCGGGCGCCGCGGGCGGCGGCCCGCTCGGCCCTGCGCTCGGCACGGGTGCCGCCGCGCCGGCGCTCGACGGCGCGCGTCCCGGCGAACAGCAGCCAGGCCGCGCCCAGCACGCCGAAGCCGGCCCAGGCGGTAGGGCTGAGGGCGGTGTCGGAGAGCCAGCCGACGATCCCGGTCATCACCAGGCCGATCGGCACGAGGGAGTAGGCCGCTATCCGCGCGGCGGTGAGGTAGCGCTTGCGGTACGCGGTGACCACCGCGATGCCCAGGCCCGCCGCTGAGACGGCGGAGCAGACGGTCTCGGCAATCATCCGGTCCTCCTGGCGGGCTCGGTCGGTGGCGGGACGCGAGCGGCACGGGGCGTGCGCTTCGTCCGTTCCATCCTGCACCGTCCCGGTCCCGGCAGGCCATGCCCGGGCCCGACATCAGGGAGATCTCCGGGTCGCCTCCTCCGCAGGTCCGGTCCTCGCCCTTCCCGGATCCGGACCGGCCCCTCCCCGATCCTGTGCGCGGGAGCGACCCCGGGGCCCGCCGGCCGGGCGCGGGTGAGCGGCCCCGGGGGCGGTGGCGGGATCCGGGGCGGCGCCCGATTCGGCCCCGGGGGCCCGCCTGGAAGACTGGTGACCATGAGCGACTCCTCACCCCAGCCCACCGATGCCCTCGTCCTCGACGTCTGGTGCGAACTCCAGTGCCCCGACTGTCTGAGCGCCCTGGACGACGTCCGCGCCCTGCGCGCCCGCTACGGGGACCGGCTGGAACTGCGGCTGCGGCACTTCCCGCTGGAGAAGCACAAGCACGCCTTCGCCGCCGCCCAGGCCGCCGAGGAGGCGCTGGCGCAGGGCCAGGGCTGGCCGTATGTGGAAGCGGTGCTGGAGCGCGTCGCGGAGCTGGACCGCGCGGGAGAACCCCTCCTGGTCGAGGTGGCCCGCGAACTGGGTCTGGACGCCGAGGAGTTCGACACCGCGCTGATCGACGGCCGGCACATCCTGATCGTCGACGCCGACCAGGCCGAGGGCAAGGCCATCGGCGTGACCGGCACCCCGACGTACGTCATCGGCGGCGAACGCCTCGACGGCGGCAAGAGCCAGGAGGGGCTGCGCCGGCGGATCGAGGAGATCGCCGACCGGCTGCTGGCCGAGCGGGCGTGAGCGGCCCGGCTACAGCAGCGGCTTGGTGAAGGCGGACTCCGTCGTCTCGTAGCCCAGTGACTCGTACAGCCGCTCGGCCGGCGCGTTGCCGGCGAAGACGTTGAGCCCGAGGACCGGCCGGCCGGCGTCGATCGCCTGGCGCTCCGCCAGCAGCATGAGCGTCCGGCCGTGTCCCCGGCCCCGGTGTTCCGGGTCGGTCTCGACGTCGAAGACGAACGCCTTCTCCTCCTGCAGGGCCAGCCACAGCACGCCGACCCTCGTCCCCGCGTGCTCCAGGACGCTGAAGCTCATGTCCGCGGTCGACCGCCCCCGCGGCAGCAGTGTCTCGTGGTCCCTGCGCGCCTTGGCGTACGCGGCCTCCTCGGGGACGCCCCGCTCGATCCACATCCGGGCGTAGTCCGCGGACGCGTGTTCCTGCCAGGCGGTGAACTCGGCGGAGGTCATCGGCCGCCCCGGCTCTCCGGGGCAGTCCGGGCGGGGTGCCGTCCAGGCGCTTCTCCATGCCGCGGTTGCGCAGGGAGTAGCCGAGGGCGCCGGCCATGCGCAGCGCGCCCTCCGCCGCCGCCGGGACCACGACGTCCATCTGGGTGCAGCCCCAGCCGCGGGCGATCTCCTCCGCGGCGAGCGCGGCCACCGTCCCCCTGCCGCGCCGCCGGTCCGGCTCCGCTATCCGCACCTCGATGATGCGTGCCACCGAGTCACCCAGGTTCGCCGAGGTGCCGAGGTGGAGCACACCGACGGGACGGCTGTTCACACACACCTGGTACCGGCGTGAGCGCGTTCCGTCGCTGTTGCGCTGAAGCGGCTCGGCCGGCCGCAGGGTCGTCGTCATCACGGGTGTTCTACCCGCTCGGCGGCCCCGGGTCAGCCGAATTTCGCGCCGGTCACGGATCCAGGTCGTGCCCGGAGCGCTCGTCGAAGATCCGCATCGCCTTGAGGGTCGCCGGACCGGGGGCGCCGGGCAGCTCCCGGTCGTCGATCCGGTGCACGGCCTGGACGTCGCGCAGGCTGGAGGTGAGGAAGACCTCCTCGGCGCGCTCCAGCACGTCCAGCGGCAGATCGGTCTCCCTGGCGCCGGTCCACTCCACCACGAGGGCGCGGGTGATGCCGGGGAGGCAGCCGGAGGCGACCGGCGGGGTGTGGATCTCGCCGTCCAGGACGACGAAGACGTTCGACCCGGTGCCCTCGCAGAGCTGCCCGACCGTGTTGCCGAACAGCGCCTCGGAGGCGCCGTGTTGGTGGGCGCGGGCGAGGGCGACGACGTTCTCGGCGTACGAGGTGGTCTTCAGGCCGGTGAGCGCGCCCCGCTCGTTGCGGGTCCACGGCACCGTGATCACGGCGGTGCTCTCCGGGCGGCGGGCGGTGTCGCCGAGGGCGACCACCAGGGTCGGGCCGTGCTCGCCGCGGTCGGAGCCGAGCGGTCCGTGGCCGCCGGTGTAGGTGATGCGCAGCCGGCCGAGCGGCATCGGGGTGGCCTCGAGCACGGCCGCGCAGGCGCGGCGGACCTCGTCGAGGTCGGGGTCGGGCAGGCCCAGGCCCCGGGCCGAGCGGGTCAGCCGGTCCAGGTGGCGGGTGAGCGCGAAGAGCCTGCCGTCGACGGCCTTCACCGTCTCGAAGACGCCGTCGCCGACGGTCAGCCCGTGATCGAGGACGGACACCCGGGCGGAATCGATGTCCCGCAGCGCGCCGTCGAGCCAGATCCTCATGTGAGAGCCCCTCCACTTTCCTGGTACAGCCCCGACGCTACCGCGAGCAGCCGGGACGCCTTCAGTTCGGTCTCCCGCCACTCCCCCTCGGGATCGGATCCCCAGGTGATGCCGGCCCCGGTGCCGAAGCGCAGCACCGGCGCGCCGGGGGCGGAGCGGTCGATCCAGAAGGTGCGGATGCCGACGGCCAGCTCGCCGACCCCGCGGTCGGCGTCGACCCAGCCGATGCCGCCGCAGTACGGACCGCGCGGGGCGGGCTCCAGGGCCTCGATGATCCTGAGCGCGCTGGACTTGGGGGCGCCGGTGACGGAGCCGGGCGGGAAGGCCGCGGCGAGCAGTTCCGGCCAGCCGGCGTCCGGGCGCAGTTCGCCGCGGACCGTGGAGACCAGGTGGACCAGGCCGGGGTGCTTCTCCACGGCGCACAGGTCGGGGACGCTCACACTGCCGGTGGCGCAGACCCGTCCGATGTCGTTGCGGACCAGGTCCACGATCATCACGTTCTCGGCGTAGTCCTTCTCCAGCAGGTCCGCCTCGGTGCGGCCGGTGCCCTTGATGGGGCCCGACTCGACGGTCCTTCCGGCGCGGCGCAGGAACAGCTCGGGCGAGGCGGTGGCGATCTCGACGCCGTGCCCGGGCAGCCGGACGGTGCCCGCGTACGGCGCCGGGTTGCCGCGGGCCAGCAGGGCGGTCAGTGCGTCCACGTCGGCGTCGGGGCCGACGGGCGCGCTCAGTACCCGGCAGAGGTTGGCCTGGTAGACCTCGCCGGCGGCGATGTGCTCGCGGATCCGGCCCACGGCCGCGGTGTATCCGGCGCGGTCCAGCGAGGAGGTCCAGTCGCCGGCCGCCGGGCCGCGCCAGGCGCCCGGCACCGGGGCGGGCACCGGCTCCTGCCGGACCTCGGCGAAGCGGGCGCAGGTCAGCCGGCCCTCGAAGTCCGCGCAGACCGCCCAGAAACCGGCCGATTCCAGGGCGGCGGGGTCGTCGGTGACGTCGAGCAGGCCGGTGGCGAGGCGGGTGCCGAAGCGGGCCAGGGGAGGTGGGCCGGAAGGGTGGTGAAGCACGAGGTCGAGTCTAGGGCTGGTGTCCGAATCGCGGCCGGGAGATGTCCCCCGGGAGCAGCCGGCCGCCACATCCGCCGAGCGCAGCGCAGCACGCTGCGCAAACGCGTTTTTGTACTGGCCCGGGAATCCGCTAGAGTTCAACACGTCGCCGGGACGCGAGAGCGGACCGAAACGACAGGCGGACGTAGCTCAGTTGGTAGAGCGCAACCTTGCCAAGGTTGAGGTCGCGAGTTCGAGCCTCGTCGTCCGCTCGAAGGAAGAAGGGGTCGTCCCGATCCCCTACACTCCTGGTGGAGTGGCCGAGAGGCGAGGCAACGGCCTGCAAAGCCGTCTACACGGGTTCAAATCCCGTCTCCACCTCCAAGGACGATTAGCTCAGCGGGAGAGCGCTTCCCTGACACGGAAGAGGTCACTGGTTCAATCCCAGTATCGTCCACTGGTTCCGCCGGCTCGTACGGCAGGACCCGAACCCGCGCGATTAGCTCAGCGGGAGAGCGCTTCCCTGACACGGAAGAGGTCACTGGTTCAATCCCAGTATCGCGCACCGTCTGTGACTCACGGGTCACAGCTCGCGGACGATTAGCTCAGCGGGAGAGCGCTTCCCTGACACGGAAGAGGTCACTGGTTCAATCCCAGTATCGTCCACACAGCAGGAAGCCCCCGGCCGTCTCGTACGGCCGGGGGCTTCCTCGTGTTCCGGTCTCAGCTGGAGAAGAGCATGTGGCCGAAGCTCTTGTGGCGGTGGTGACCGCCGTAATGGCCGCCGTGGTGGCCACCGCCGTGCGGGGCGCCCCAGGCGGGGGCCGACGGGGCCGGGTACGCCTGCGGGGCGGCCGGGGCGGGGGCGCAGGCTGGGACCACTGGGACTCCAGGCGGGTCAGCGCCTCCAGCTCGCCGTAGTCGAGGAAGATGCCGCGGCAGCCGCTGCACTGCTCGATCTGGACGCCGTTGCGGTTGTAGGTGTGCATCGGCGCATGGCACTTCGGACACTGCATGGTCGGCTCAACTCCTCGCCGTTGGGTCCTGCTTCGTGTTTCCCCAGGACAGACTCCGTGCGGCCCCGGTCGGTTGCACCCTACGCCGGGAAACCGGGCGCCAACTGGCGGGGTACGGGACTCATTCGGGCACAGGCGTCGACGAGGGCCTGCTCCACCTCGTCCAGCGGGCGGCCGGCGGCGATCGCCTTGGCGAGGGCGCGGGCCGCGGTCTGAGCGGTGAGCGCGCGGGCGGGGACGTCCAGAGCGGGCCAGGCGTCGCCGACCGCCGGTACGGCCGGGCCGCCGGCCTCGCGGTAGGCGGCCAGGAACCGGGCCCACTCGTCGGGCGGGAGCAGGCCGCAGGCGTACCAGGCGGCGGGACGGGCGAGGTCCCAGGCCGGGACGCCGAGGCCGAGGTCGTCCACGTCGATCAGCCGCCAGGGGCCGTCGGGCGCCGGGTACCGCACGAGCTGGCCGAGGTGCAGGTCGCCGTGGCAGAGGGCGGGGATGCCCGGCATGGGGGCCTCGGCGCGGGCCCAGGCGGGGAGCGCGGCCCAGGCGCGGAGGACGGGGGGTCCGGCCGGATGCGGGGCGGCGCCCAGGCACGCGCGCAGGCGGGCGATGGCGTGGGCGGCTTTGAGCGGGCCGCGCATCGGGGGCGGTGCGACGCCGTCGCCGGGGGCCGTTCGGTGCAGGCGCGCGAGGAGGGTGGCGGCCGCCTCCCAGGGGGCGGCGTCGGGGTCGTCCGGGTCGACGGGGGCGCCGTACGGCCAGAGGGTGACGAGACGGTCGTGCAGGACGGTGGCGGCGGCGGTGAGCGGGGGCAGGAGCACGTCCGGGACGCGGGCCGCGGCGGCCAGGCGGAGGGTGAGGCCGGTGGCGTCGGTGTCCGGGGCGTGGGCCTTGGCGACGATGCCGGCGTGGCGGACGACGGTGGCGTCGGGGCGGTCGGCGAGGGTCGCGCCCGGGCAGGGGCAGGGGGCTCCGCGGGGGTGGGGGTGGGCGGCGGCGACGGCCTCTTGGGCCAGGGCGGTCAGGAGGGTCACGGCGTTGCTTCGGCCTCGGGGGGGTGTCGGGGTGCGCGGGGTGAGCGTACGCCTGGGGTGGGCGGAGCTGTCGACGGTGTCCTGGGCTCGGTGGGGTCGGGGTGGGCGGTGCCGGGAGGTGGGCCGTGCCGTTGTCGGCCGAAGGGTGTTTCGCTCACCCGCGCTTGCGGGGTGCCTCCCCCACTCTCGGCTTCGCTCGAGCGGGGGGACCCCCACCGCCCACCCGTGCCGCCCCTGGCGGCACGCATGCCCGCGGCTACGCGGGCCCGGCACCCGAAGCCGGGCGGCCCACGCGCCGAAGCCGGGCGGGGCGGATGCTGCCTGCTGCCGGGCGGGACGGATGCCTGCTGCCGGGCGGGGGCAGGCCGCCGTCACACGGGCCCGGGTGCGCGCCCGCGGTCCAGTGGGGCGGCGCTCGTAGCCGGGTCGGGGAACGGCGCAATGCCGGCGCAGCTCCCCAGCTGCGCCGGCATTTGTGCCGTCCGCCGCACCCCCGTCCCCACGGGGTTTCATGGATGGATGTCCCCGCCCGGACCGCTCTTCCGGGCCTGGGGTCGCCGCTCAGCGCCCCAGCATCACACCCACGGACGACGCCTGTGTGGCCACCGTCTCCCAGCCGTCGAAGACGAGCAGGAGCAGGGCCGCCAGGGGGAGGGCCATGAGCGTCGCCACCATGGGGTGGCGACGGCCCGTGCGGCGGGGGGCGAACGTGGTGCGCCGTGGTGCCGTGTGGGCCATGGTCCCTCTCCTGACCGTCTCTGTCGTACTGGCTCTTGTTGCCAGCAGCGGCGGGTGTCTGACCTCGGGGGACGAGTGCTGCCACCCGCCGCTTGACCTCAAATCTAGGCGCGCGGCGCGAGGTGGGCGTCATGCCCTCGTACCGATTGGCGGGCCTCCCGGAGGATGAGCGACGACCGGCGGAGTACTCCCCTGGGTGGAGACATGAACCTGACTCTCGGGGTCTTCCCGGAGGGGGCGTCCGCTGTGTCCCGTCATGTCCGGACCCGCCGGTGCGTCACTTCGAGTGAGTTCGATCACTTCCTCCGTTTCCGGGCGGTCGGCGTCGGGTGTCCTGATCGTCCGGTGGCCGGTCCCGCCGGGCGCGGTGCGGTCCGGTCGCGGGCGCCGCGTCCCGGCCGTCGTGGCCTGCGCCGGGTCGCGGCGCCCCCGGTCAACATGCCTACGGCAAGGCCGGGTTGGTGGCGCCTCGGCCTCAATCTCCCCGACCGGAACGGCTTCCTGACCTTGCCTCACCTCGCCCGTCCGAGGTGGACAATCCCTCGGGCCGAGAGGGCGCGGCCTATGCGCGCGGGCGGCCGTGGAAACGTAAGCTGTGCCACGTCACAGGGACCGGGCAGCGGGGATGGACATGGCGATGATGCGCCTGAGGCGCGAGGACCCGCGCGTCGTCGGCTCGTTCAGGCTTCACCGACGGCTCGGCGCGGGCGGGATGGGCGTGGTCTACCTCGGCTCCGACAAGAAGGGGCAGCGGGTCGCGCTCAAGGTGATCCGGCCCGATCTGGCGGAGGACCAGGAGTTCCGGTCGCGCTTCGCCCGCGAGGTCTCGGCGGCCCGGCGGATCAGGGGCGGCTGCACGGCCCGGCTGGTCGCCGCGGACCTGGAGGCCGAGCGGCCCTGGTTCGCCACGCAGTACGTGCCCGGGCCCTCCCTGCACGACAAGGTCGCCGACGACGGCCCGCTCGGCGCGGCCGACGCGGCGGCTATCGGCGCGGCCCTGTCCGAGGGACTGGTCGCCGTGCACGAGGCCGGCGTCGTGCACCGGGACCTGAAGCCGTCCAACATCCTGCTGTCCCCGAAGGGGCCGCGGATCATCGACTTCGGCATCGCCTGGGCCACCGGGGCCTCCACGCTCACCCACGTCGGCACCGCGGTCGGCTCGCCGGGCTTCCTCGCGCCCGAGCAGGTGCGCGGCGCCGCCGTGACCCCGGCGACCGACGTGTTCTCGCTGGGGCGACGCTGGCCTACGCGTCGACCGGCGACTCGCCGTTCGGGCAGGGCAGTTCCGAGGTGATGCTGTACCGCGTGGTGCACGAGGAGCCGCAGCTGCACGGTGTGCCGGACGCCATCGCCCCGCTGGTCCGGGCCTGTCTGGCCAAGGACCCCGACGACCGCCCGAGCACGCTGCAACTCTCGCTCCGGCTCAAGGAGATCGCCGCCCGCGAGGCACAGGGCCTGGCCGACGTACGGCCGCCCGGGCCTCGTGTCGCGGAGGCGGACCTGCCGACCGGCCGGCTCGTCGACACCTACCCCGAGCAGCAGCGCGCCCAGCGGCGCACGGCTCCCGGTACTCCGGTGCCGCGCGGGAACACGCCCGCCAGGGGCGGTGCGGCCGCCCGCGGCGGCAGCGCTCCGCGGAGCGGCGGGGTGGCCTCGCGGCCGGGCGCGGCCCGGTCCACCCCGCCCCGCGCGGCGGCGGCCCGCGCTCCGGCAGCCGGCCCGCTCCGCGCAGCGGTACCGGGCGGCCGGCGCCGCGCCCGACGGGAAGCCGGCTGCGGCCGGCCAATCCGCGGCTGCTGCGGCAGCGGCTGTTCGTGTTCGTCGTGGTGACGCTGCTGGTCGCGCTCGGCATCGCGGTCGCGCAGGGCTGCCAGGGTCCGGCACGCGGTCTGGGCGACGACGGGCGGCGGCAGCAGCACGCGCGGCCGGACCCGCGGGCGGCGACCGGCGCGGAGCCGGTGCCGCATACCCGCGGGCCGCGCCCGGAGGCAGGGACCCCGGCGTAGGAGGCGGTGGGCCGAACCGGCGGTCCATGCCCCGGGTCGGGCACGGACGCGACTTCGAACGCCTCCGTCCGGACGCGCGCGAGCCGGGCCGGGTGTGGGCGCGAGACGCGCCGACGGCGTCGGGGGGGGGGGTCAGCCCGTCGTCGCGACGGGCGAAACCGGCGTCAGCAGGCCGCGGGCCTGGACGGTGGGGAGGGACAGCGTGCGATAGCCCACGCTCTCGAAGAGAACCGTGATCCTGTTCCCCTCCTCGCTCATCACCTCGCCCTCGCCCCACGCGCTGTGCCCCACCCGCGTCCCGGGCGGGAAGGCGCCGTCGGCCGCCACGGGTTCCAGCGGGTCCGGGCCCGTACCGGACAGGATGTCTCCCGGCCGTGCGGGGTCGTCCCTCAACTCCCGTGCACGGGTGCATGTGTCGCAGCCCGCGCAGTCGCCGTCCGCCAGGCTCTCACCGAAGTATCCGAGCATGTGCCGCCGGCGACAGCCGTTCGTCTCCGCGAACGCCCGCATCATTTCCACCCGGGAACGCTCCAGGTCGACTCGGGCGGAAGCGATCCGCATCGCCTCGCGGACGCACACGTCCCGCCGCGCCCCGGGCACGGCGCGAACGCCGCCGCGCTTCTCCGTCGTCACGGCTCCGGCTTCCTCCAACAGGTGCAGCATCGACGTCAGCGGCGTCTGGGACAGGCCGGTGCGTTCGCGCAGAGCGGTGGCCGTGACCGGTCCCCGGTGCTCGCGCACCGCGTCGATCAGCCCGCCCAGCACCTCCGGGTCGGGGCGGCGCCGGTGCGGAACCGCTGGACGCCGAGATCCTCGGGCCGGTACGCGAGGATCGCCGTCGACGGTTCTCCGTCGCGACCCGCCCGGCCGATCTCCTGGTAGTAGGTGTCGAGGGAACCCGGCACCGATGCGTGCAGCACGAAGCGGATGTTCGGCTTGTCGATGCCCATCCCGAACGCGGAGGTGGCGACGACCACGTCGAGTTCGCCGTCCCGGAAACGGTCGTGCGTCCGGGTGCGCTCGGCCGCCGGCAGGCCCGCGTGGTAGGCGGCGCTGTCGAACCCGAGCGCGGACAGTTCCCGCGCGTACTCCTCGGTCTCCCGCCGCGTTCCCGCGTAGACGATGCCCGGTTTGGCCTCGGCGGCGGCCCGTTCCACCACCCACCGGCGCTTCTCCGCGTTCTGCCGGTGCCGTACGACCTCCAGCGTGATGTTGCGGCGGTCGAACCCGGCGACCACCTCGTGCACCTCGTGCATGCCGAGCCGCTCCACGATGTCCGCCCGCACGGGAGCCGCCGCGCTGGCGGTGAGGGCGAGGAGCGGAGGCCGGCCGATGCGTTCGCGCACATGGCACAGGGACAGGTAGTCGGGCCGGAAGTCGTATCCCCAGGTGGACACGCAGTGTGCCTCGTCGACGACCATCAGCGCGGGAGCGGCCGCGGCGATCTGTTCCACCACCTCGTCCTTCGCGAGCTGCTCGGGCGAGACGAACAGGAAGTCCACACTGCCGTCGCGTACGCGCTCCCACACGGCCTCGTTGTCACTCGCGCGTTGCGCGGAGTTGACGGCCGAGGCGTCGAACGCCTCGATGCCGGAGAGATGGGCGACCTGGTCACGCTGAAGCGCTATCAGGGGCGAGACCACGACGGTCGGCCCGTCCAGCAGCACGCCCGGCACCTGGTACACGGCGGACTTCCCCGCACCCGTCGGCATCACCACGATGGTGTCGCGGCCCTCCATCACGGCCGTCATGGCGGCGAGCTGGGGCGGGCGCAGACTCTCCCAGCCGAACACCTCACGGGCACAGCGGTGCAGGCGCCTGCCGAGTGATCTGGTCTTGAGGGATCCGACCTTGACGCGCATGGCACTCCTGACGCCGCTCTCCAGTGGGTTCGGCGCTCGTGTACCCCCGGAAGACACGAAAAACGGGCCGCTCGCGGGGAGATGCCGTTCCGTGTCCTGGACCCGCCGCCCGCGGGACGGCGCCCCCTCCGGTCCTCCGCGGTCGGTCAGGACCTCTGACGAGTGGCGTAGAAGGCCACCGCGGCGGCCGCGCCGACGTTCAGGGAGTCGACGCCGTGGGCCATGGGGATGCGCACCCGTTCGTCGGCGGCGGCCAGCGCCTTCGCGGACAGGCCGTCGCCCTCGGCGCCGAGCATCAGGGCCACCCGGTCCATGCGGTGCGGGGCGACCTCGTCGAGGGTGCGGGCCTTGGCCTCGGGGGTGAGCGCGAGGAGCGCGAAGCCGGCCTCGCGGACCGGGTCCAGGCCCTTGGGCCAGGTCTCCAGGCGGGCGTAGGGCACGGAGAAGACCGCGCCCATCGAGACCTTCACGCTCCGCCGGTACAGCGGGTCGGCGCAGTCGGGTGAGAGCAGCACCGCGTCCATGCCGAGGGCGGCCGCGGAACGGAAGATCGCGCCGATGTTGGTGTGGTCGTTGACGGCCTCCATGACCACGACCCGCCGGGCGTTCCGCAGCAGTTCCGCCGTCGCCGGCAGCGGCTTGCGCTGCATGGAGGCGAGGGCGCCGCGGTGCACGTGGTAACCGGTGACCCGCTCGGCCAGGTCCGGGGTGACCGCGTACACCGGCGCCCGCGTGTCGTCGATGACGTCCCGCATGGCGTCGATCCACTTGGCCGAGAGCAGCATGGACCGCATCTCGTACCCGGCGTCCCTGGCCCTTCGGATGACCTTCTCGCCCTCGGCGATGAACAGGCCCTCGGCGGGCTCGCGCCTGCGGCGCAGCTCGACGTCGGTCAGGCCCGTGTAGTCACGCAGACGCGGGTCGTCGGGGTCCTCGATGGTGATGAGCTCGGCCACGGGGTGATACTGCCTTGTCCTGGGGTGGGTCGGTTGCCGGCGGTGGGGAAGAGGGCGGGACGCCCCGGGTACCGCTTCGGGTCGTGTCTGGTCAGACCGCGGGTTCGGGGCCCACGTTCACGACCTCGCCCACGACGATGACAGCCGGGGGCCTGACGTCCTCGGTGCGTACGGTCTCGGCGACCGTGGCGAGGGTGGCGTCGACGCGGCGCTGCGCGGCCGTCGTGCCCTCCTGGACGAGGGCGACGGGGGTCTGCGGCGGCCTGCCGTGCGCGACGAGCGTGTCGGCGATCTTCCCGATCTTGTCGACGCCCATCAGGATCACCAGCGTGCCGGTCAGCCGGGCCAGGGACGGCCAGTCGACCAGTGAGCGCTCGTCGTCGGGGGCGACATGGCCGCTGACCACGGTGAACTCGTGGGCCACGCCCCGGTGGGTGACCGGGATGCCGGCCGCGCCGGGCACGGAGATGGAGCTGGAGATGCCGGGCACGACCGTGCACGGGATGCCGGCCTCGGCGAGCGCCTGGACCTCCTCCATGCCGCGGCCGAAGACGAACGGGTCACCGCCCTTGAGCCGGACCACCGACCTGCCCTGCCTGGCGTGCTCGATCAGGGCGTTGTTGATGGCCTCCTGGGCCATGTAGCGGCCGTAGGGGATCTTCGCCGCGTCGATGACCTCGACGTGCGGCGGGAGTTCGGCGAGCAGGTCGCGGGGGCCCAGGCGGTCGGCGATGACCACGTCGGCCTCGGCGAGCAGACGGCGGCCCCGCACGGTTATCAGGTCCGGGTCACCGGGGCCGCCGCCGACCAGCGCGACCCCGGGGGTGCGGGTGCGGTGGTGCGGGGCGACGAGCGTGCCGTCGCGCAGGCCCTCGACCACCGCGTCGCGGACGGCCGCCGTGTGCCGGGGGTCGCGGCCGCGGGCGTCGGTGGTGAGGACGGCCACCGTGACGCCCTCGCTGTGTCCGGTCGCCGGGGTCCAGGCGGTCGCCCGGTCGGCGTCGTCGGAGCGTACGCACCAGACGCGGTTGCGCTCCGCCTCGGCGGAGGCGGCGGCGTTGGTCTCGGCGTCGCTGGTGGCGATGAGGACGTACCAGGCCTGCGCGAGGTCGCCCTCGGCGTACGGCCTGCGCTGCCAGATGATCTCGCCGCCGTCGGCCATGGCCTCGACGGAGGGCGTGGCCTCCGGGGAGACGAGGACGATGTCGGCGCCTGCCGCGATCAGCGCGGGGAGGCGGCGCTGGGCGACCTGTCCGCCGCCGAGGACGACCACGCGGCGGCCGGAGAGGCGGAGGCCTACGGGGTAGGCGGGATGTTCGGCCATGAGGGAGGGCTCCTCGTGCAGCTCTGCGATGGGCGCGCCGCGGCGTTGGAGCGGCCCTGACGTGCGGATTTTAAGACGTGGGAGCGAACGGGGCACGGGCGGTCCGGCAGCTGAACACCGGACCGCCCGCGGGGCCGCTACTTCTCCGTGACGCCCGCCGAGTCGAACGTGGCCACCTCGTGCATCGCGCGGGCGGTGCTCTGGACCAGGGGCAGGGCCAGCAGGGCGCCGGTGCCCTCGCCGAGGCGGAGGTCGAGGTCGACCAGGGGGCGCAGGCCCAGCTTGTTGAGCGCCGCCACATGGCCGGGCTCGGCGCTGCGGTGGCCGGCGATGCAGGCCGCGAGGACCTCGGGGGCGATCGCGCGGGCGACCAGGGCCGCCGCGCCGGCGCTGACGCCGTCCAGGATCACCGGCGTCCGCAGCGAGGCGCCGCCGAGGAGCAGGCCGACCAGGGCCGCGTGCTCGAAGCCGCCGAGCGCCGACAGGACGCCGATCGGGTCGGCCGGGTCCGGCTGGTGCAGTTCCAGGGCGCGGCGGACGACCTCGGTCTTGCGGGCCAGCGTCTCGTCGTTGATGCCGGTGCCCCGGCCGGTGACCTCGGCCGGGTCGGCGCCGGTGTACACCGAGATCAGCGCGGCGGACGCGGTGGTGTTGGCGATGCCCATCTCACCGGTAAGCAGCGCCTTGTTGCCGGCCGCCACCAGGTCGCGGGCGGTCTCGATGCCGACCTCGATGGCGGCCTTGGCCTCCTCGCGGGTCATCGCCGGGCCGGTGGTCATGTCGGAGGTGCCGCCGCGGATCTTGCGGGGCAGCAGTCCGGGCGTGGCCGGCAGGTCGGCGGCCACACCGACGTCCACGACACACACCTCGGCGCCGACCTGGCCGGCGAAGGCGTTGCACACCGCTCCCCCGCCGAGGAAGTTCGCCACCATCTGCGCGGTGACCTCCTGCGGCCAGGGGTCACGCCCTGGGCGTGCACCCCGTGGTCGCCGGCGAAGATCGCGACGGCCGCGGGCTCCGGGATCGGCGGCGGGCACTGCCGGGACAGCCCGGACAGCTGGGCGGAGATGATCTCCAGCATGCCGAGCGCGCCGGCCGGCTTGGTCATGCGCTTCTGGCGCTCCCAGGCCTCGCCGAGGGCCTTGGCGTCGAGCGGGCGGATCTGTGCGACGGTCTCGGCAAGCAGGTCGTGGGGTTCCTCTCCGGGCAGGGCGCGGCGGCCGTACGTCTCCTCGTGCACCACCCAGGACAGCGGGCGCCGCTTGGACCAGCCGGCCTGCATCAGCTCGGGTTCGTCCGGGAACTCGTCGACGTATCCGACGCACAGGTAGGCGATGACCTCGAGGTGCTCGGGCAGGCCGAGGGCGCGGACCATCTCGCGCTCGTCGAAGAAGCTGACCCAGCCGACGCCGAGGCCCTCGGCGCGCGCGGCGAGCCACAGGTTCTCCACCGCGAGCGCGGCGGAGTACGGGGCCATCTGCGGCTGGGTGTGCCGGCCCAGGGTGTGGCGGCCGCCGCGGGTGGGGTCGGCGGTGACGACGATGTTCACCGGGGTGTCGAGGATGGCCTCGATCTTCAGTTCCTTGAACTGCTTGGCCCGGCCCTTGGGCAGCGACTTGGCGTAGGCGTCCCGCTGGCGCATGGCGAGTTCGTGCATGGCCCGCCGGGTGTCGGCGGAGCGGATGACCACGAAGTCCCAGGGCTGGGAGTGGCCCACGGAGGGCGCCGTGTGGGCGGCTTCCAGGACGCGCAGCAGCACCTCGTGCGGGATCGGGTCGCCGCGGAAGCCGTTGCGGATGTCGCGGCGCTCGCGCATCACCTTCAGGACGGCCTCGCGCTCGGCGTCGTCGTAGGCGGGCGCGGCGGGTCCGGCGGACCGTCTCGGCTCCTCCACCGCGGCCGTGCCCTCCTCCTGGTCGGCGGCCGTGGTCAGCAGGTCCTCCGCGTGCTGTACGACGTCGGGCTGTACGACGGCGGGAGCGGCGTCGGCGTCCTGCGCGACCGGTGCCGCGCCGGGCTCGGCCTCGCGAGGCGCGGGCACGGTGGCCACGGGCTCCTGCTGGTCCTGGGCGGGCAGCACGAGGGGGTGCGGCGGGGTGGGGGCCAGGTGCGGGGTGGTCGGCACCTGGCCGTCCACGGGAACGAACTCGCCGAGCGGCTGCTCGGGGTGCGGCTGCAGCGGAACGGCGGAGGGCAGGCGCTCGGCGGGCGCGGCCGGGTCCGTCCCTCCGGCGGGCGCGGGCGGCGCCGTGGCTTCGGCGGCGACCGGTGCGGGCGTTGCCTCGACGGTCGCCGGCCCGGCGGACGTCTGCTCGGCGGGCACCGGCTCGACGGGCTGCTGCTGCGGGCCGGAGGGCACGCCGGGGCCGGTGGCCGGGGCCGGCGTGCCGTCGGCGGCGGCCGGGACGGCGCCGTCCTCGGCGGGCCGTGCCTGGGGCTGCTCCTCGACGGCCTGGGGCTGCTGCGGGACGGTCGCCGCGTCGCCGTCCTCGGCGGCGGGCACGGTGAGCTGCGGGTCCTGCGCCTGCGGGACGGCGGGCGCGGCGGCCTCGGTGACCGGCGGGGCGATCTCGGCCTCGGGCACCGGGGCGCCGGACTGGGCGGCCGGGGCCGCTTCGGCGCCGTGCGCCGGCTCGGGGGCCTGGACCGGGTCGGGAGTCCGAGGCGGCTCGGGGGCCGGGACCGGCTCGGGCGCCTGTGCCTGCTCGGGTGCCGGCAGCGGCTCCACGGCAGGGGCGGGTGCGGCGGCCTCGGCCGCCACGGACACTGCGGAGGGGATCCCGACCGGCGCGGCGGGCTGGGCCTCGGTGGGCGCCTCGACCGCGTCGGGCACCTCGACGGGAGCTGCAACCCGCGCGGCGACGGCTTCGGCCGGCTGAACCTCTTCGGCCGGCTCGGTGTTGCCCTGAGGCGTGACGGCGGCGGCCTCCGCCACCGGAGCGGCACCGGGTGCGGAAACGGCGTCGGCGGCTTCCGGGAGGGCGCCGGGCGCCACGTCCACGTCCACGTCCGGGGCGTCCCCGGCGGGCAGTGCCTCGGCGGCGACCGGGGCGTTCTCCCCCGGCTGGAGGGGTTCGGCGGCGACCGGGACGTTCTCCCCCGGCTGGAGGGGTTCGGCTGCCTCGGCCGGTACCGCGGGCCCGGGCGCGTGCGGCGCCTCGGGGTCCTCCGCGGCCTGCGCGAGCGTGCCCGGAGCGGCCTGGTCCGCGAGGTCGGCGGCGTCCGGACCCGCGGCCGGCCGTCCGGGCTCGGCGCCCTGCACCGCTTCCGCGGCCTCGGCCTCGGACACCGCTACGTCGGTCTCCGCCACCGGCGGTGCCTCCACCACGGGCGGCTCGTCCGCACCGGCGCTGGCCGCGGCCTGCGGTTCCTGGCCGGCGTCCGTCGGCAGCGGACCGCCCTGGGCCTCCTGCCCCTGGTCCGCCGCGGCGACGTGCACCCCGTCGTGACCGAGCGCGGGCTGGACCCCGTCGTGACCGTGCGCACCCTTAGCCACGGCGTCGTCCTGGGGCTCCTCGGCGGGTGCCTGCGCGGCCACCTGGGTGGTGAGGCGGGCCACCGCGGCCTGGGCGGCGCCGGCGACCGGCTCGGGCCCGGCGGCCGGAGCAACCGTTTCCGCAGCCGGGACCTGGGCGTCGACCTGGGCCACGGCGGCGGGCGCGGCGCCCCAGGGGGCCGCGCTCTGCGGGGCCACGCCGGGCAGGGCCTGGACGTCGAGGTACTCGAGCCCGGTCGTGCCGGGGCCGGAATGCCGGACCGGCGCTCCGGCGGGGCCGCGGTCGGCGAGGGAGCGGACCGGGCTGGCGGAGGCGTCGGGGATCGGCGGGCCGAGGTGCAGCGGCCGGCGCTGCTGCTGGGGCGCCGCCGTGGCGTCGTGCGGGGCCGAGAGGATGGGGGAAGGGGGTACGGACGCCGGACCCGAGTCGGGCAGCCGGACGCCGCTGAGGTCGACGGAGCCGCTGTCCCGGCCGGCCGTCTCGTGCGGACCCGGCTCGTGGAAGGTCTCGACGACCGGTTCCGGCGCGGGCGGCGGAACCTCGTTGCCCCAGGCGCCCTGAGCACCCGGCAGCAGCAGGTCTTCGTCCTCGGCGGGAAGCTCGGAGAGGTAGGTGTACGCGCCGTGCGCGGGGACGCCCGGCTGCTCCACCATGCCTGCGCTCTCCGGCTGTCCCTCGGCCGGGACCTGGCCGGTGTCGGTCATGCGTACCCCTCGCCCATCGGTTAGTGCTTCTCTACGACCAGCTCACCCGGAACGGCGCACCGACCGCCCCGTAGTCAAGAACGAGCGTGCGTGCCCAGCGGCACGAACGACCGCCCGGAAAAGGCGACAAAGCCATTCAGTGGCATTGTCCCGGCCGTTCCGCCGTCGCGACAGCATGATCCGCGACAGCCCGCTGTGGACTGCGCCACGTTGCGCGTCCTCGGGTTCTGCCGTACCACACCCACCCCAAAACGGGCGCGCTTTCCGGACATTGATGAACGAAGCTCCGGGCCACCGGTACGGCACAACGATCGGCCAGCCTACCGCGCGCGGTACGACAACAGGATCACGGGGCGCGATCGGCCGGGCCCGTCCCGTCGTCCGGCCGCCGCCCGTCAGCGAGGCGCTTCGCGCCGCTGGATCTCCCCCGTGAGCAGGAACGCGACGTTCCGCTCGGTCTCCGTCCAGGCCCTGGTGTCCAGTTCGACGGACTGCAGCAGGGCGCACTCGACCCGGTACCCGTGCTCGGTCAGGCCGCGGCCGACGAGTTCGGCCTCGTCGCGGGTGGCGGCGTGGGTGACGATGCGCTGCGGCCGGCGGTCGGCGACCGCGGAGACCACGGCCGCTCCCCCGCCGCCCACGCGGACGACGTCGGGTTCGGGCAGGTTCTCGAGGACGTGCGGGGCGGCGCCGTGGACCACTTGGAGCTGGACGCCGAAGCGGCGCGCGGACGCCTCGGTCCGGGCGCAGGCGTCGGGCAGCCGGTCGACGGCGATGACGGCGGCCCCGGCGCGCGCGGCCTCGGTGGCCAACGCGCCGCTGCCGCAGCCGATGTCCCAGACGAGGTCGCCGACGCGGGGGCCGAGGCGGGCGAGTTGGGCGGCCCGCAGCAGCTGGGTCTCGCCCTCGCCGAGGTCGCCGGGCGCGCCGTACTCCTCGTCCGGGCGCACCCAGCCGCGCGGCCCGGCGCCCGGGTCGCGGCCGGCGATCCAGCCGCCGTCCTCGGCCGTCGTCGCCCGGCCGCCGACGACGATGACGACGTTGGGGTCGCGCCAGGTGTGGTCGGCGGCCTTGTCGGACGTGACGACGGTGACCTGTTCGCGTGCGGTGCCGAGTTCCTCGCAGATGACGAAGGTCCGGTGCACTCCCTCCATCAGGAGGCCGAGTTCGGCGGGGCCGGCGCCCGGTGAGGTGAGGACGGCGACCTTGGTGTGCGCCCGGCACACGTTGACGGCACGGCGCAGGGTGCGGGGATGGGCGACGACCACCTGGGCGTCGTCCCAGGGCATGCCGGCGCGGGCGAAGGCGGCGGCCACGGAGGAGACGGCGGGGACGACCTCGACCTCCAGCCCGAACTCCGGTGCGCGCAGGGTCCGTACGACGCCGAAGAAACCGGGGTCGCCGTCGGCCAGCACGACCGCGGTGCCACGGTGCGCGGCGACGCGGCGGGCGGCGAGGGCGACGCTGCCGAGGCGGACGCGTTCGGCGGCGGGCGGGATCTCGGGGAGCTCCAGGTGGTGGGCCGCGCCCGCCACGAGCGTGGCGGCACCGAGGGCGGCGCGTGCCGCTTCGGTCGGCGGCGAGCCGTCCCAGCCGATCACCGTGACCCGGTCGGCCATCGTCGTCAGTCTCCGTTTTCGCGGGTCGTCTGGGGTACGGGGCCCCGAGTGGGCTCCGTGAGCGTACCTGGCGAAGCCGGCGGACGCGCGGTGGGGGCGGTGCGGATCGTGCGCCCGGCCCCGGTGGGGTCAGTTCCAGTCGGCGTAGGAGCTGAAACCGCCGGTGTCGGCGAACTGCTCGTCGCCGCCTTCGAGGTCCTCCGGCAGCAGACTCCAGACGATGAAGTCGGTACGGCTGTCGGCCCAGGTGCCGTCCGCGGTGCGGACGTGGGCTATGCAGGCGTTGCGCAGCACGCCCTCGCTGATGCAGCCGATCTTCTGGGCGACCTGCTGGGAGGCGGTGTTGTCGGCGGCGGTGCGCAGCTCGATGCGCTCGAACTTCTGGTCGCCGAAGAGCCAGTGGGCGGTGGCGAGCGCGGCCTCGGAGGCGTACCCCTCGCCGCGAGCCCAGGGCGCGATGATGTACGACAGCTCGGTGGCGCGGACGTGCCAGTCGGTCCTGGTCAGCTGGACGATGCCGACCAGGCGCTGGGTGAGGAACTCGGTGACGGCGAGGTCCAGGCCCCGGCCCGCGGCGCGTTCGGCGGGCGCGTACGCGGTGATCCAGTGCCGGGCGCCGTTCTCGGTGAACGGCTGCGGTACGTCGGTCCAGGCGGCGACCTGCTCGTCGTTCATCATCTCGGCCATCGCGGGCACGTCGTCCTCGTCGAGGGGCCGCAGCACCAACCGCTCCGTGCTGATGGAGATGTTGGGGAAGGTGCTACTCATGCGCCGCTCCGTAACCTTCGGAAAAACCTGCAGGGGCTGCTGAACTGCCCAGCATGCAGCATGAAAGCACCGAATCGCACAACGGGGCCCTCCCCCACGGCCCGAAAGGCGTGGGGGTACCCCACCAGGTGAGGAAGCGGACCCCGTGCGTGGCGATATGGGCTCAGAAGGACGGGATGACCGAGCCCTGGTACTTGTCCTCGATGAACTTCTTCACCTCGGGCGAGGTCAGCAGCTTGGCGAGCTTCTTGACCCTGGGGTCCTTCTCGTTGCCCTCCTCGACCGCCAGGAAGTTGCCGTACGGGCTGTTCTTCGCGGACTCCAGGACCAGCGCCTCCTTGGCGGGCTTGATGCCGGAGGAGATGGCGTAGTTGCCGTTGATCACCGCGGCGTCCACGTCGTCCAGGGAGCGTGCGGTCTGGGCCGCCTCGACCTCCTTGAACTGGAGCTTCTTCGGGTTCTTGGTGATGTCCCGCGGGGTGGCCTCGGTGCCGACGCCGTCCTTGAGGGTGATGAGCCCGTTGGCGGCGAGCAGCTTCAGGGCGCGGGCCTCGTTGACGGCGTCGTTCGGGACGGCGACGGTCGCACCGCTCTTCAGGGCGTCGGCCTTCTCGACCTTGTGGGAGTAGAGGCCGAGCGGCTCCAGGTGCACCGTGACGACGGGGGCGATGTGGGTGCCGCGCTTCTTGTTGAAGTCGTCGAGGTACGGCTGGTTCTGGAAGTAGTTGGCGTCCACCGAGCCGTCCTCGGTCGCCGTGTTCGGCGTGATGTAGTCGGTGAACTCCTTGACCTCCAGGTCGAGTCCCGCCTTCTTCGCCAGGTTCTGCTTGACGAAGTTCAGGATCTCGGCGTGCGGGGTCGGGCTCGCGGCGACGACCAGCGGGCCGCTGTAGTCGGAGGAGCCGGCGGAGTCCTTGCCGGAGCCGCAGGCGCTGAGCCCGAGGGTGAGGGCTCCGGCGGCGAGGACGGCGGTGGTGAGCTTGGCGGTGTTACGCACGAAAAGTGCCTTTCCTTAAGGGTGGTGCGGCCCCGTGATGGGTGCACGGGGAGTTCGGGGGGCGGTGGCGCTCAGGCGACCTCGGTGACGTCGGCGGCCGCGGGCTCCTTCGCCTTGAGCAGGCGGAGCCTCGGCGCGGGGCCGGAACGGGTGCCTCGGTGGTGCAGGGCGCGGGCCGCGAAGTCGCCGGCGAACTGGATGAGGGAGATGACCACGGCGAGGATCGCCACGATCACCCACATCAGGCCGGTCTCGAAGCGCTGGTAGCCGTAGCGGACGGCGAGGTCGCCGAGGCCGCCGGCGCCGACGGTGCCCGCCATGGCGGAGTAGCCGATGAGGGCGACGAGGGTGGTGGTCGCGGAGGCGATCAGCGAGGGCAAAGCCTCCGGCACCAGGACCTTGCGGACGATGGTGAGGGTGTTGCCGCCCATGGACTGCACGGCTTCGACGAGCCCGCCGTCCACTTCGCGGACGGCCGTCTCGACGAGGCGCGCGAAGAACGGGATGGCACCGATGGCCAGCGGCACGATGGCCGCGTCACGGCCGATGCTGGTGCCGGTGACCCACCGGGTGAAGCTGGTCAGGGCGACCATGAGGATGATGAACGGCATGGAGCGGGTGATGTTCACGACCTGCCCGAGGACCTTGTTCACCACGACGTTCTGCAGCAGCCCGCCGCGCTCGCTGAGCACGAGCAGGATGCCCAGCGGCAGACCGCCGGCGATGGCTATGAGCGTGGACCAGCCCACCATGTAGGCGGTGTTCCAGCACTCCGGTTCCAGCAGCGACCACATCTCGGACCAGGTCACTTCGCACCCTCCTTCACCAGCACGGGCTCCTGGCCCTCGTGGTCGACGACGTCGATCTGCAGGCCCTGCTCGCGCAGGAATCCGACCGGCACCACGTTGTCCTCGTAGCGGCCGGGCAGTTCGATGCGCATACGGCCGATCTGGAGTCCGCCGACGGTGTCGATGGCGGCACCGAGGATCGAGATGTCGATGTTGTAGGTGCGCGAGAGCTGGGAGATGACCGGCTGGGTGGCGGCCTCGCCGTGGAAGGTGACGTCCAGGACGGTCCGGTCGGCGCCGGAGGCCTCGCCCCCGACCGGGAAGAGGGCGGAGGCCAGTTCGGACCCGGGGGTGGCCAGCAGCTCGCTGACCGTGCCGGACTCCACGATCCGGCCCTTGTCCATGAGGGCGGCGGAGTCGCAGATCGACTTCACGACGTCCATCTCGTGGGTGATGAGCAGGACGGTCAGGCCGAGCTGCCGGTTCAGGTCGCGCAGGAGCTGGAGGATCGAGCGGGTGGTCTCCGGGTCGAGGGCGCTGGTCGCCTCGTCGGAGAGCAGCACCTTGGGGTCCCCGGCCAGGGCGCGGGCGATGCCGACGCGCTGCTTCTGGCCGCCGGAGAGCTGGGCGGGGTGGGCCTTCGCCTTGTCGGCGAGGCCGACCAGGTCGAGCAGTTCCAGGGCCTTGCGGGAGCGCTCCTTGCCGGACTTGCCGAGGATCTCCAGCGGCAGTTCGACGTTGTCCTGCACGGTCCGGGTGGAGAGCAGGTTGAAGTGCTGGAAGACCATGCCGATCCGGCTGCGCGCCCGGCGCAGTTCCCGGCCGGCCCGCGGGCCGTGGCCGGCGAGGGCGGTGAGGTCCTGTCCGGCGACGGTCACGGTGCCGGCGGTGGGGCGCTCCAGCAGGTTGACGCAGCGGATGAGCGAGGACTTTCCGGCGCCGGACTGGCCGATGACGCCGTAGACCTCGCCCTCGCGGACGTGGAGATCGACGCCGTCGAGGGCGGTGACCTCGCGGCCGCGGGAGCGGTAGACCTTGGTCAGGCCCGATGTGGTGATCACAGGGATTCCGTCACTGTCGAGTGCGCGGGCGTGGGTGTGCCCGGGCACGGGTGCATTCATTGCATTCGGTCAGGGACGCGGCACGGTTCTCGCTGTGGCGATGGAACCGGGGAGAACATCGTGTGCGCGGCGGGCTCCCCATGCCGTTCGGGGCAGTGGGGATGGCGTCAGTCCGCGGTGCCGCGACGGCGGCGGGGACTGGCCACGGCTCTCGCTTCGGGGCGCGAGGCTCAGGTGGTGCGGGGCCCTCTAGAAGGCGCACATTCGACACATACAGCGAGCACCGGGCGGCATGGTCGCCTCGGTCGCGGGGATGCGGCTGCTCGTCGTGGTCATGCGATCAGTAAACCAGAGGGACGGTGCTGACCGGCGACCGTCGTCCGCATAGTGGACAGCGATGGACAGTGAGGGGACGCGCTCAGCCGCGGACGGAGATCTCCACTCCCTCGTCGGTGACCAGTGCGGACAAGGCCGAGAGGTCCCCGACCACCAGGTCGGCCCGGAGTTCGGCGGCCCGGTGGGTTGTGGTCAACGCCACGGTGGTCATGCCGGCGGCGCGGCCCGCCTGGAGTCCGGCGGGCGCGTCCTCGAAGACCACGCAGTGGGCCGGGTCCACGCCGAGCTGCCGGGCCGCCAGCAGGTAGGGCTCGGGGTCGGGCTTGCCGCGGGTGATGTCGTCGGCGGCGACGAACGTCTTCGGCAGGATGCCGACCGCGCTCAGCCGCGCCTCCGCGAGCCGCCGGGTGGCGGAGGTCACGACGGCCCAGCGGTCGGCGGGCAGCGAGTCGAGGAAGTCCCGCGTCCCGGGCAGCAGCCGCACCCCTCCGCCCGGCACGTCCTCCACCTCCAGCTGCTCGACCCGCGCGACCGCCTCCGGGACGAGGCGGGCGGGCAGCAGGTCGGCGACTATCTCCGCCGCGGGCCGCCCGTGCAGCTCCACGCGCCCGAACTCCTCGGCCGTGATCCCGTACTCCCGCGCCCAGCGCGTCCAGCAGCGCTCGACGGATTCGAGGGAGGAGACGAGGGTGCCGTCGTTGTCGAACAGGAGGGCTTGTGCGTGGATCGTCATGGTCCAGACCCTACGGCGTACGACGGGGTCGGCGGCGGCGGGCCGTTTCCGCCGTAATAGGGTCACCGCATGCTCAATGCCCTGACGCTGGTGACCGGGCTCACCGCGCTGTTGCTGGCCGCCTGGTGCGGCTGGGCCGCCTACCGGGACCAGCCGACCAAGGACTGGCACTTCATCGGCATGGCCGTGGTGTCCCTGCTGGCCGTGGTCCAGCTGGTCGTCGGGGTCGTGCTGCTGGCGCGGGGCGAGAAGCCGGAGCAGGGCACGGCGATCTTCGTGGCGTATCTGCTGGGCGCGTTCGCCTGCGTGCCGGCGGCGGGCTTCATGTCGCTGGCCGAGCGGACCCGCTGGGGCTCCGTGACGGTGGCCGCCGGCGGTGTGGTCCTCGCCGTGCTGGAGGTGCGGCTGTATGACATCTGGGGAGCCTGAGATGACGGCGGTTCAGGAGAAGCGGGACCGGCTGATCAGCGGTCCGGGCATGCTGCTGGTCTGGTTCTACGGCGTGATGGTCGTCGGGGCGGTGTCGCGCTCGGTGTACCAGATCGCCACGGACTTCGACCGGGCGCCGCTGGCCTACTCGCTGTCGGCGGTGGCCGGCCTGGTGTACGGGTTCATCACGTACTCGCTGGTGCGGGGCGGGGAGAGGGCCCGCAGGGCGGCACTGGTGTGCTGTGCCGCCGAGCTCGCGGGCGTGCTGATCGTGGGTACGTGGACCCTGGTCGACCCCTCCGCCTTCCCGGACGCGACCGTGTGGTCCGACTACGGCATGGGGTACGTCTTCATCCCGGTGCTGCTGCCGCTGTCGGCGATGTACTGGCTGCGCAGGTCGCGCGAGCGCGTCACGCGGTAGCAGCGTAGGTGCCGGCCCGCTTCTCCAGGACGATCAGCTCCACACCGTCGGCGCCCGTGGACCGGCCCACCGTCTCGTAGCCGACCCGGCGGTACAGCCGGAGGTTGCCCTCGCTGCGGTGCCCGGTGTGGAGGCGGAAGCGGGTGGCGCCGCGCTGCTCGGACAGCGCCGTCTCGGCCGCGCGCAGCAGCCGCGCGCCGATGCCGTGGCCCTGGAGCCGCGGGTGGACACAGAGCTTGCCGATGGCGGCCGCGCCGTCCTCGGTCACCTTGCCGCGTACCGAGCCGACCACCTCCTCGCCGAGCCGTGCGACGAACACGCAGTCGGCGACGACCTCCTGACGGACGGAGTCGAGGCTCTGCACGAGCGGGTCGATGCGGTAGTTGCCGTAGAGCGCCGCCTCGCCCTGGAAGCACAGGTACTGGAGCCTGAAGATCTGCTCCACGTCCTGCTCGGTCGCCACCGAGATGGTCACGCTCATGCCCATGTGCGCACGCCTCCCGCTCACCTGATCGCCGGTTGTCCCACACTCCTATCCCGCGCTTCGCGGGCCGCAACCTCCGGCGCGAGCAATCGCCGCAGACATCCCAGACATCTGGAGCGTTCCGGTCCGAGGCTGCCCTGTGAGATACCCAACTCCCCGGCGATCTCCCGGTATGTCGGGTCCTTCGGCGAGAGCAGCGCCGCCAGCAGCCGGGGGCAGCGCCCGGGCAGTGCGCGGACCGCTTCGCGCAGGGCGCGGTGCCGGGCGGCGGTGAGGGCGGCCTGTTCCGGACCGGGGTGCGCGTCGTCGGCCGGTTCGGCCGCGTACGGCCGCTCGCGCCGGGCGGTACGGCGGCCGCGGCGGGCCTCGGCGCGCACCGCGCCGCGCAGCCAGCCGTGCGGGTCGGGCGGCGGCCCGGCGGCCGCCAGGCGCTCCAGGAGCCGCAGCCAGACGGCCTGTTCCAGGTCGGCCGGATCGCTCCCGGCCGCCTGCGCCTCGGCCGACGCCTCGGCGGTGAGCAGGGGGCCCAGGGCGGCCACCAGGTCGTGCGTCATGTGCGGAACGACGCGCCGCCCCGGTGCCGGGTTCCGGGACGGCGCGCACTCACCCCGAAAGGGTGCGTGGCCGCTGGGCGTTGACGTGGGCCGCGGGTCAGCGGGCCAGGAAGTCGGCCCGGGCGAGCAGGCCGGTGTCGGCGTTGTCGGTGAAGACGCCGTCGATGCCGGTGGCGAAGTAGGTGGCGAAGGCGCCGAAGGCGTCACCGTAGGCGTCCGCCGCGCTTCCCTTGCGGTACTCGGCCGGGAGGAACGGGTTCTCGTTGCGCATGGTGTAGGGGTGCAGGATCAGCCCGACCTTGTGCGCGTCGGCGACCAGCGTGCTCGGCTCGGCGAGGGTGCCGTCCGCCTTCCTCGGGATGACCAGGTCGAGGGTGGGGCCGATGCCCTGGGCGTAACCGGCGATGTCGCGCAGCCCCTTGGGCGTGATGAGGTCGGCGACCGTGCGCGGGTCGCCCGTGTCGACGAAGTCGTAGGGGCGGCTGTTCGCCGAGGAGAGCAGCACCACCAGCGGGTTGTCGACGAGCCGGTTCAGCCGCTGGATGCTGGTCGGCTCGAAGGACTGCAGGATCACCGGCGCGTTCCGGCCGTCCTTGCCGTGCTTGCGCAGCAGCTTCGCCACCCGCTCCTCCAGGCCCAGACCCAGCTTGCGGAAGTAGGTGGGGTGCTTGGTCTCCGGGTAGATCCAGACCTGCCTGCCCCGCCTGCGGGTCTGCTCGTCCTGCCATTTCAGGACCTCTTCGAAGGTGGGGATCCCCCAGCGGCCGTCGTAGAGGGTGTTGTGCGGCCGGTTGGCCGGGATGCGCTCGACGGCACGCAGCCGCTTCAGTTCGGCGAGGGTGAAGTCCTCGGTGAACCAGCCGGTGGTGGAGACGCCGTCCAGCACCTTGGTGGTCCTGCGGCCGGCGAACTCGGGGTGCGAGGCGACGTCCGTGGTGCCGCCGATCTCCGGCTCGTGCCGGCAGACGAGATGGCCGTCCCGGGTGGGCACCAGGTCACCCGCCTCCACGATGTCCGCGCCGAGGTCGAGGGCCAGCTCGTAGGAGCCGAAGGTGTGCTCGGGGCGGTAGCCGCTGGCCCCCGGTGGCCGATGATCGTCGGGACCGGCAGGCCCTTCAGCCCGCGCCCGCCGTGTGCGGCCGTCCCCGCGCCGGCGGCCCGGGCGGTGCCGGGCAGTCCGAGGACCGCCCCGCCCGCGCCGAGCACCGCCGCGCCGAGCACGGCCCGCCGTCCCCTGGTCCGCTGCCCCTCGTTCGCCCGGTCGCCGTCCATGCGGTCCATGCGCCCTCCTGCCGTTCGCTGGGTGTCCGTACCCGGCGCTCCGGTTCCGGGGCGCCGGTGCGCGCCGATCGTAGGGGTGCCGGTGTGACGTACGGGAGACCCTTGTTCGAACACGCGGGTGACGCCGGATGTCCGGCGGGCGGCGTAATCTGACGGTACGTCGGTGTCGCCGGGCGCCGGGCGGGCAGCCGGACCATGCGGGCTCCGCGCGATGTCCGTCACATCGCCCACCCGGACGCCACACCTGTGTTCCGGTGCTTCACCGCAGGTAAACCAGTGTCAACAGTGCGTAAGACCTCGGTGAACCGGGCCTCCCCGATGTGCGCTTCCCCCGGAGCCGCGAGTAATGTCCTCACCTGCACAGACACATATCGCCCACCTCGACATCGGAGGACCCGTTGTCCCGCTTCGCGCTCATCAAGGCCGTGCTCGGACCGATCATGCGTCTGATGTTCCGCCCTCAGGTGGAGGGCGTGGAGCACATCCCGGGGGACGGGCCGGTGATCCTGGCCGGCAACCATCTGACCTTCATCGACTCGATGATCCTTCCTCTGGTCTGCGCCCGTCAGGTCGTCTTCATCGGCAAGGACGAGTACGTCACCGGCAAGAGCCTCAAGGGCCGCCTCATGGCGTGGTTCTTCACCGGCGTCGGCATGATCCCGGTGGACCGCGACGGCGGCCGCGGCGGTGTGGCGGCCCTGATGACCGGGCGCCGCGTCCTCGAGGAGGGCAGGATCTTCGGCATCTACCCCGAGGGCACCCGCTCCCCCGACGGCCGCCTCTACCGCGGCCGCACCGGCATCGCCCGGCTCACCCTGATGACGGGCGCCCCGGTGGTCCCGTTCGCGATGATCGGCACGGACAAGCTGCAGCCGGGCGGGGCGGGCATCCCGCGGCCCGGCCGGGTGACCGTCCGCTTCGGCGAGGCGATGGAGTTCTCCCGGTACGAGGGGATGGACCGGGACCGCTACGTGCTCCGGGCGGTGACCGACTCGGTGATGGCCGAGGTCATGCGGCTGTCGGGGCAGGAGTACGTCGACATGTACGCGACGAAGGCGAAGGCGGCGTAGGCCTCCGGCGGTTGGGCGATTCACCGCCGTGGGGGTGCTGCTTCGTCGCGCCCGCAGGTACTTCCTGGCCGGTCGCGCAGTTCCCCGCGCCCTTCGGGGCGCTTGGCTCAGCCGGTGTTTTCCAGGTTCTGGTTCTTCAGGAGGAACCAGGCCGCCGCTGCTGTGGCGAGCAGGACCGCCGCTCCGGCGCCCGAGGCGAGGTGGAGGCCGTGGACGAAGGAGTCGCGGGCGGCGTCCAGCATGTGCTGCGCCGGGAGGGCCGGCATGTCCCTCGCCGCCTCCACCGCGCCGCCCAGTGACTCGTGGGCCTGGGCCGGGGTGCCGGCCGGGCCGGTGAAGCCGCGGTAGGCGCCCGTCACGATGGAGCCCAGCAGGGCGATGCCCAGCGCGGCACCGAGTTCGTACGCCGTCTCGGAGACCGCGGACGCCGCGCCCGCCTCGTCCTTGGGGACACCGGCGAGGATGACGTCCGCCGTCACCGTGAAGGAGAACCCGGCGCCCACGCCCACGACGAGCAGCGCCGCGCCGAGCAGCGGGTAGCCCGTCGACCTGCTCAGCGTCGTCAGCACGGCCAGGGCCGCACCGACCGCCGCGAGGCCTCCGGAGACCACCACCCGCACCGAGAAGCGGCGCGCCGCGCGGCCCGCCACCAGGCCGGCCGCCACCGCGCCCACGGCCGCGGGGAGTTCGGCCAGGCCCGCCTCGAACGGGCGTCTGCCCTGGACGAGTTGCAGGTACTGGGAGAGGAAGAACACCAGGCCGGACATGCCCAGCACGGTCAGCAGGTCGGCGAGGACCGCACCGCTGAAGCCGCGGCGCCGGAACAGGCGCATGTCCAGCAGCGGGACCGGCATGGTGAGCTGGCGGCGCACGAACCCGTACAGCGCGGCCGCGCCCAGCAGGCCCGCGGTCAGCGCGACCGGGGTCGGGCCGTGCGCGGCGGCGTCCTTGACCGCGTACACGACGCCGATCATGCCGACGAGGGACAGCGCGACACTGCTCAGGTCCCAGGGCCCGGGGCGGGGGTTGCGGGACTCGGGCAGCGTGCGGATGCCGACCAGGACCAGCACCGCCATCACCGGCAGGTTGATCAGGAACACCGAGCCCCACCAGAAGTGCTCCAGCAGGAAGCCGCCCGCGATGGGGCCGACGGCCGTGCCGGCGGAGGCGGTGGCGCCCCAGATGCCGATGGCGAGGCTGCGCTCGCGCGCGTCGTGGAAGAGGTTGCGGATCAGGGCCAGGGTGGCGGGCATCAGGGTGGCGCCCGCGACACCGAGCAGCGCCCGCGCCAGGATCATCAGTCCGGGTGTGGTCGCGTAGGCGTTCAGGACGGATATCGCGCCGAACGCCGTGGCGCCGACGAGCAGGATGCGCTTGCGGCCGATGCGGTCGCCGAGGCTGCCCATGGAGACCAGCAGTCCGGCGATGACGAACGAGTAGACGTCGCCGATCCACAGCAGCTGGGTGCCGGTGGGGCGCAGGTCCTCGCTGATGTAGGGGGTGGCGAGGCCGAGCACGGTGGCGTCGACGGCCACCAGCAGCACGGCCAGGACGAGGACCGAGAGCGCGAGCCAGCGGCCCGGGCGCTTCACCGCCCGGTCGTGCCGGCCGGCTGCAGGGTGCTGGTCATGATTCCTCTCTTCGCGGTGCGTTCGCACGTCGTGCGCCGCCGAGCAGCAGCTCGACGACCATGTGGCTGAAGTCCTTGCCGGCCACCCGGCCCTCCGTGACCGCCCAGGCGGCGGAGGCCAGCAGGCCGTACAGCGCCTCGGTGAGCCAGGCCGGGGTCAGGTCGATGCGGAACTCGCCGCTCTCCTGACCGCGCCGGAACAGGTTCGTGAGGCGCTCGTCGAGGCGGGTCCAGCCCTGGTTCTGCTCCTCGCCCTCGAAGAGCTGGTTCTCGGTGTAGAGGAAGGCGAGCAGGCCGGCCGCGGGTTCGATGGCACGGACCAGGCGGCCGACGGCCTCGCCCGCTGGACCCTCGTCCAGGCGTGCCGCGTCCAGGGCGGCCTCGCACTCCGCGATGCCGAGCGCCTCCAGGGCCCGGACGAGGGCGTCGCGTCCCGCGAAGTGGCGGTGCAGGGTGGCCCGGCTGATCCCGGCGGCCTTGGCCACCTCGTCCATGGTCGCGGTGGACTTGCGGGTCAGCAGGGCGGCTGCGCTGCGCAGCACGTGGTCACGATCGAGAGCCATGAGACAAGCATAGCCCATATGAGACATTGACGTCTCACCATGGGCATGCGTGACTCATGACTGCTGGTCGGACCGGTTCGCAGCGGGTGTGTGTCAGTGCCAGGGCAGCTGCCCGCGCCGCTCCCAGTAGGCCTGCGGGTCCTCCACCAGGGTGGCGAGCCGGGTGAGCTGGTCCATGTCCAGGTCCACGACGGCGGCGTGCAGGTTGGAGGCGAGCTGGTCGAGCGTCGCGGCGCCGGAGAGGACGACCCCGGCCCAGGGCTGGCGCAGGATCATGGCGAGCGCCACGGCGTCGCAGCCGAGGCCGGTCTCCTCGGCCACCGACCTCAGCATGTCCGGGGCGTGCGGCGCGGCGAGCCGGCCGTTGGCCATGCCCTCCTTGACGATCACGGTCAGCCCGGCGTCGTGCGCCTCGGCCAGCGCGGGCCCGGCCGAGGTCTCGAGGGCGTTGTACGTCGACTGGACGGTGCGGAAGAGCGGCTCGCCCTCGACCGTCACCTCGAGCGCGGCCCGGATGGCGTCGGCCTGGGCGGGTCCGCTGGTGGAGAAGCCGACGGTGAGGCCGCCGGCGGCGGCCTCGGCGAGCCTGGCGTGCAGCTCCTTGTCGGTGAGGGCCGGGCTGTCCGGGGTCACCGAGTGGATCTGGTAGAGGTCGAGCCGGTCGCCGAGGAGTTCGCCGGTCTCGGCGCGCTGCCGCTCGTAGGTCGCCAGGCCGTGGTCCTTCACCTCGTGCCGTTCCGCGTCGGTGGACCAGCCGGCGGTGTAGGTGTAGCCCCACTTGCTGCCGACCACCACGTCGACGACGTCCGGGCGGGCGGCCAGCCAGCCGGCGAGGAACTCCTCCGAACGGCCGTAGGAGCGGGCCACGTCGATGTAGCGCACGCCCTGCGCGTAGGCGGCGTCGAGGAGTTCGTGGGTGCGCTCGCGCAGGGCCTCGATGCTGCGGTTCTCCCCGAGGTCCTGCTCACGGCCGAGGTTGATGTAGCCGGGGCGGCCCACCGCGGCCAGGCCGAGGCCGATGTGGCTCGTCGGCGTGGTCGCGGTCGAGAGGCGGGCGAAAGGCATCGCGGGCTCCGTTCGGTCGGCTCCGGTACGGCTTCGACGACCAACGTAACCCGCGACGACCTCGGGGTCCGCCCGGCGACCCGGACGGATCGCCGCTTCGGCGGGGCGGGGGCCCTACGCCCCGGCGAGCGGCCCGGTGTGCGCCTTCCGGGGGCGGTGGCCCACGCGTGCTGCGCCGCGACGTCCGCCTTGACCTCGGCGAGCTGGACGGCGACCGCGCTGGGCGCCGTACCGCCGCGGCCGCTGCGGGAGGCGAGCGCGCCGGGGACGTCGAGGACCGAGCGGACCTCCGGGGTGAGGTGCGCGGAGATCTTCGCGAACTGCTCGTCCGTGAGCTCGTCCAGCTCCTTGCCCTCGGCCTCGGCGACCTTCACGCACTCCCCCGCGACCTCGTGGGCCACGCGGAACGGCACGCCCTGCTTCACCAGCCACTCGGCGATGTCGGTGGCGAGCGAGAAACCGGCCGGGGCCAGTTCCTCCATGCGCTCGCGGTTGACTGTGAGGGTGGCCATCATGCCGGTGAAGGCCGGAAGCAGGACCTCGAGCTGGTCGCAGGAGTCGAAGACCGGCTCCTTGTCCTCCTGGAGGTCTCGGTTGTAGGCCAGGGGCAGGGCCTTCAGCGTCGCCATGAGACCCGTCAGGTTGCCGATCAGCCGGCCCGACTTTCCGCGCGCCAGCTCGGCGATGTCCGGGTTCTTCTTCTGCGGCATGATCGACGAGCCGGTGGAGAACGCGTCGTGCAGGGTCACGAAGGAGAACTCCTTCGTGTTCCAGATGATGATCTCCTCGGCGATCCGGGACAGGTCGACGCCGATCATCGCGGTGACGAAGGCGAACTCCGCCACGAAGTCACGGGAGGCCGTGCCGTCGATCGAGTTGCCGGCGCTGCCGCGCTCGAAGCCGAGGTCCTTCGCCACCGCCTCCGGGTCCAGGCCCAGCGAGGAGCCCGCCAGGGCGCCGGAGCCGTACGGCGAGACGGCCGTGCGCTCGTCCCACTGGCGCAGCCGCTCGGCGTCCCGGGACAGGGACTGCGCGTGCGCGAGCACGTGGTGGGCGAAGAGCACCGGCTGGGCGTGCTGGAGGTGGGTCCGGCCGGGCATCGCCACGTCCGGGTGGGCCTCGGCGAGGCCGATCAGGGCGTCCTGGAGTTCGGCGATCAGGCCGCCGATGATCCGGGCGTGGTCCCGCAGGTACATCCGGAAGAGCGTCGCGACCTGGTCGTTCCTGGAGCGGCCGGCGCGCAGTTTGCCGCCGAGGTCGGGGCCGAGGCGCTCCAGCAGGCCGCGCTCGAGCGCGGTGTGGACGTCCTCGTCGGCGACCGTGCCGACGAAGGAGCCGTCGGCCACGTCCGCCTCCAGCCGGTCGAGGCCGGCGATCATGCGGGTCAGCTCGTCCTCGGTGAGGAGCCCCGCCTTGTGCAGCACGCGCGCGTGGGCGCGGGAGCCCGCGATGTCGTAGGGCGCGAGCCGCCAGTCGAAGTGGACGGACGCGGACAGCTTCGCCAGGGCCTCGGCGGGACCGTCGGCGAAACGGCCGCCCCAGAGCCGTACGTCACCGCTGTTGCTGCTCACTTGCGTTGCTCCTCGGAAGTCGTCTCTGTGCGGCCGCCTCCCCACCCTTGCAGGCGGGAGGCGGCTGTCAGGCGATGCGTGCGAGGTGACCCGTACGGGCCCCCGCCCTGGCTCAGCCCAGGTCGCGCTTGGCGGCGATCTTCGACGACAGGCTGTAGATGTCGATGAAGCCCTTCGCCGCGGCCTGGTCGAAGGTGTCGCCGGTGTCGTAGGTGGCGAGGTTGAAGTCGTACAGCGACGACTCCGAGCGCCGGCCGGTGACGACGGCGCGGCCGCCGTGCAGGGTCATCCTGACGTCGCCGGAGACGTGCTGGTTGGCCTCGTCGATGAAGCCGTCCAGGGCGCGCTTGAGCGGGGAGAACCACTGACCGTCGTAGACCAGCTCGCCCCAGCGCTGCTCGACCTGCCGCTTGTAGCGGGCCAGCTCGCGCTCGACGGTGACGTTCTCCAGCTCCTGGTGGGCGGTGATCAGGGCGATCGCGCCGGGGGCCTCGTACACCTCGCGGGACTTGATGCCGACCAGGCGGTCTTCGACCATGTCGATCCGGCCGATGCCCTGGGCGCCGGCCCGCTCGTTGAGCTGCTGGATGGCCTGCAGCACGCTGACGGGCTTGCCGTCGAGGGCGACCGGGACACCCTCCTTGAAGGTGATGACCACCTCGTCGGCCTCGCGCTGGACGGCCGGGTTGGAGGTGTACTCGTAGATGTCCTCGATCGGGGCGTTCCAGATGTCCTCCAGGAAGCCCGTCTCGACGGCGCGCCCGAAGACGTTCTGGTCGATGGAGTACGGGGACTTCTTGGTGGTGGCGATCGGGAGCTGCTTGGCCTCGCAGAAGGCGATCGCCTTGTCCCGGGTCATCGCGTAGTCGCGGACCGGGGCGATGCACTTCAGGTCGGGGGCGAGGGCGACGATGCCGGCCTCGAAGCGGACCTGGTCGTTGCCCTTGCCGGTGCAGCCGTGGGCGACCGTGGTGGCGCCGTGCTTCTGGGCGGCGGCGACCAGGTGCTTGACGATCGTCGGCCGGGACAGCGCGGAGACCAGCGGGTAGCGGTCCATGTAGAGGGCGTTGGCCTTGATCGCCGGGAGGCAGTACTCGTCGGCGAACTCGTCCTTGGCGTCGGCGACCTCGGCCTCGACCGCGCCGCACGCGAGGGCGCGCTTGCGGATGACGTCCAGGTCCTCGCCGCCCTGGCCGACGTCGACCGCAACGGCGATGACCTCGGCGCCCGTCTCCTCGGCGATCCAGCCGATGGCGACGGAGGTGTCCAGACCGCCTGAATAGGCGAGTACGACGCGCTCGGTCACGGGTTTTCTCCTCACAGTGCATTCGCTGATATGCATGAGTATGCAGAACTCCGCATGATTCGTCAATCGCCGCTCGGGCGAGCCGGATTTTTCCGGGAAAGTCCGGGCATCCGGCGGGGGCGTGGCCGGGCGGGAGCCGGTCGCCTTCCAGGGGCCGCCGAACGGACTACCCGGGCTGCCCTTGCCGCTCCCCCCGTCTAGCGTCTGAGCCATGCGCCAAGGTGTCGTCCTCGCCCTCGTGTCCGCGTCCGTCTGCGTGCTCGGTGTCTCCCCCGCCACGGCCCGGAGCCGCTGCCCGCACGGATGGCGGACACCGGGGCGGCACCCAGCTGATCACCGCGTCGGCCCCGGGCACCGGCTCGACGTCGGGGACGGTGACCTGGTGGGACCTGCGGGACGGGCAGTGGGTGGAGGCCGGTTCCGCGCCCGCCCGGTTCGGGGCGAACGGGCTGGTGGAGGGCGGTGCGCGCCGGCAGGGCACCGACACGACGCCGACCGGGCTGTACGGCATCCCGTTCGGCTTCGGCCTCAAGGCGGCACCGGCCGGGACCCGGGTCGGGTACCGGCCGGTGACGGCCGCTTCCTGGTGGTGCCAGGACAACGACTCGGCGTCGTACAACCGCTGGACCGAACCGCTGCCCGCCGACTGCCGGGCCGCCCAGTCCGAGAAGCTGAGCTCCTACGACCCCCAGTACGGGTACGCGCTCGTCATCGGCTTCAACTACGACCGGCCGGTGCGCGGGCGCGGCGCCGGAATCTTCCTGCACGTGAACGGCAAGGCCGCGACGGCGGGTTGCGTGTCCGTGCCCGAGGACGCCATGCGGAAGATCCTGAGCTGGGCGGATCCGGCCCGCGAGCCGCACGTCGCGATCGGGACGGAGGACGGCGCCACGGCCGTCACGCGGTACTGAGCAGCACCGTGAAGGTCGTGGACCCCGGTTCGCTCACCAGCTCGACGCTTCCGCCGTGCGCCTCCACCACGGCCGCCACGATCGACAGACCGAGCCCCGCGCCGCCGCCGGAGGCGTCCGCGCGGCGGCGGTGTTCGGCGCGGGTGAAGCGTTCGAAGACGCCCGGTCGGACGTCCTCGGGGACGCCGGGACCGTCGTCGTGGACCGAGAGGCGGGCCGTGCCGTCCGCGGCCGCCAGGGTCACCGTCACCTCGGTGCCGTCGGGGGTGTGCAGCCGGGCGTTGGCCAGCAGGTTGGCCAGCACCTGCTGAAGCCGGTGGGCGTCGCCCGTCACCGTCACCGGTTCCTCGGGCAGGTCCAGGGTCCAGCGGTGGCCGGGGCCCGCGGCCCGGGCGTCCGTCACCGCGTCCAGCACCAGCCGGGTCAGGTCGACGGGGCGGCGCTCCAGCGGGCGGCCGGCGTCGAGGCGGGCCAGCAGCAGCAGGTCGTCGACCATCTCGCCCATGCGGGAGGACTCCGCGGCGATCCGCTCCAGGGCCCGGCTCACCTCCGCCGGTACCGGGCCGGGGTGCAGCAGTGCCAGTTCGGCGTGGCCGCGGACCGAGGCGACCGGGGTGCGCAGCTCGTGGCTGGCGTCGGCGGCGAAGCGGCGCAGCCGCTCCTCGCTGGCGTGCCGCTTGGTCAGGGCGCCCTCCACATGGCCCAGCATGCGGTCGAAGGCGGCCGCCACCTGGCCCACCTCGCTGCGCGGCTCGGACACCGGGGCGCGGGGCGGCAGGGCGACCTCGCCGCTCGCCAGGGGGAGCTCGCTGACCCGGGTGGCCGTGGCCGCGACCCGGCTGAGCGGGCGCAGCGACCAGCGGACCCAGAGCGCCCCGGCCACGCCGGTGATCACGAGGGCGAGACCGAAGACGGCTCCCGCCACCCGTTCCAGGCGGTGCACGGTGGCCTCGACCGGCTCCAGCGGCAGGCCTACGATCAGGACGTCCCCGTCGCGGCCCGGGGAGGCGATCACCCGGTAGTCGTGCAGGGCGGAGAGCTCGATGGTGTGGGGGCGGCCGTCCACCGGGAGCCGGGCGAGCCGGCGCTGGTCCCCGGCCGTCAGGTCGACGTTCAGGTCGGCGGACGGGTCACCGGAGCGGATGAGGCCCTTGTGGGTGACCTCGCCGTTCACCAGGCGCGCGCCGAAGGTGCCGGTGGCCTGGCGGCGGGTGTCGAGGGGCTCGTCGCCGTCGTGGTCGGTGCGCGGCGCCTCGTGCTCCATGCTCTCCGGGAAGCGGGTGCCGACCTGGACGAGCTGTTCGTCCAGGCGCTGGGTCAGGAAGCCGTTCAGTTCGACGACCGCGGCGAGTCCCACGGCGGCGCAGCTCACCGCGAGCAGGACGACGAGGCCGACGGTGAGCCTCGCGCGCAGCGTGCGGGGCGGGGCAGGCGGCGCACGGCCCTCACCGGGTCACCGGCTTCAGTACGTAGCCCGCCCCGCGCACCGTGTGGATCATGGGTTCGCGCCCCGCGTCCACTTTCTTGCGCAGGTAGGAGATGTACAGCTCGACCACATGGGCCCGGCCGCCGAAGTCGTAGGACCAGACCCGGTCGAGGATCTGGGCCTTGCTGAGCACCCGGCGCGGGTTGCGCATGAGGAAGCGCAGCAGCTCGAACTCGGTCGGGGACAGTTCGATCAGCTCCCCGGACCGGGTCACCTCGCGGGCCTCCTCGTCCATGACCAGGTCGCCCACGACCAGCCGGGGCCCGTCCTCGAGCTGGCGGGCCATGCCGGCCCGGCGCAGCAGGCCGCGCAGCCGGGCGACGACCTCCTCGAGGCTGAAGGGCTTGGTGACGTAGTCGTCGCCGCCCGCGGTGATGCCGGCGATACGGTCCTCGACCGCGTCCCGGGCGGTGAGGAACAGCACGCACACCTCGGGCTTCACCTCGTGCAGACGCCGCAGCACCGCGAAGCCGTCGGTGTCGGGCAGCATCACGTCGAGGACGACGGCGTCGGGCAGCAGCTCGCGCGCGGCGCTGACCGCCGCGGCGCCGTCGCCGGCCGCGCGCACCTCCCAGCCCTCGTAGCGCAGGGCACCGGTCAGCACCTCCGCGAGGTCGGGATCGTCGTCGACGACGAGGACGCGCAGCGGGGTGCCGTCGGGCCGGGTGAGGGCGGGGCGGCCGGAGCGAGTGGTGTTCATGGCGTCTACCAGCATCGCCCCTCGGAGGGCCGGCTGTCCGCCCGCACCCCTCTGAGTTTCCTCTGAGCGTGCGGGCAGCTCCCTGAGATTCCTCTGAGAAAGCCCTCCGGGACCCCTCCGAAGCGGGTTTTTCAGAGGTGCCTCAGAACTTCGGCCCGCACAGTGGCATGGCTGACGGACGAAGGGAACGGCACAGATGACCACCGTGGAGACGAGGCGGGCGGCCCCGCCCCGGCCGGGGACCGCGCGGCGTTCCCCGGCGGCCTGGGTGCTCGCCGCGCTGTGGGCAGGCGTGGCGGCCGTGATCGCGCTCTGGTGGACGGACACCGGTTCCGTGGTCGGCACGGCCGGCTGGCTGACCGGGGCCGGCCGGATCGCCGGTCTGCTGTGCGGGTACGCCTGCGCGGTGCTGGTCGGGCTGATGGCCCGGGTCCCGCTCCTGGAGAGGCGGATCGGCTCGGACCGGGTGGCCCGCTGGCACGCGATGGCCGGCCGCTACACGATCTGCCTGCTCCTCGCGCACGTGGTGTTCGTCCTCGCCGGTTACGCGGCGCAGGACCGGGCCTCGCTGTGGCACGAGACGGTGACGGTGGTGCTGGACTACCCGGACATGCTGAAGGCGACCGCCGGCACGGTGATCCTCCTCGCGGTCGGCGTCACCTCGGCACGGGCGGCACGACGCCGTACCAGTTACGAGTTCTGGTACTACGTCCATCTGCTGACGTACGCGGCCGTGTTCCTGGCCTTCTTCCACCAGCTCTCGCTGGGCGACCAGTTCAACGGCAGGCCCGTGGCCACCGGCCTCTGGTACGCGCTGTACCTCGGGGTGGCGGCCCTGGTGGTGTGGTTCCGGATCCTCGCGCCGGTGCGGCTCAACCGGCGGCACCGGCTGCGGGTGGACTCGGTGCACCAGGAGGCGCCGGGCGTGTACTCGGTCGTCGTGCGCGGCCGGCACCTGGACGAACTGGGGGCGCGGCCGGGCCAGTTCTTCCGCTGGCGGTTCCTGGGCGAGGGCATGGGCTGGACGTCCACGCCGTACTCGCTGTCGGCACCGCCGCGCCCGGACCTGCTGCGGATCACCGTCAAGGCGCTCGGCGACCACAGCGCGGCCGTGCCGCTGCTGCGGCCGGGCACCCGGGTGTGGGCGGAGGGCCCGTACGGCTCGCTGACCGCCGACCGGGCCACCTCGCACCGCTCCCTGCTGATCGCGGCCGGCGTCGGCATCACCCCGCTGCGGGCGCTGTTCGAGACGCTCCCCGGCGAGGTCACCCTGCTGTACCGGGCCCGCGCCGCCGAGGACCTGGCGCTGGGCGGCGAGCTGGAGGCGATCGCCCGCCGGCGCGGCGCCCGGGTGCTGTACGCGCTCAACGGACCGCACGGGCGGCGCCCGGCCCTCACGGCCGAGTCCCTGCGGGCCGCCGTCCCGGACCTGGCCGGGCACGACGTCTACATATGCGGGCCGCACGGCTTCGCGCAGGACGTGTACCGGGCGCTGCGGGCGGCCCGGGTCCCGGACCGCCGTATCCACCACGAGTCCTTCGAGCTGTGAGGGTGCTTCTCCGTGCACGCGCTGAACAAGAACCGGCCCTTCCGCCGCATCGTGCTGGCGAGCGCGGCCACCGTCTCCGGGATGGTGCTGCTGCTGTCGCTGAAGCCGCACGCCGGTCCGGCGCTCGCCGCCGGCACCCCGCGCCCGCGCCGACGAGCAGCAGCGCCGGCGTCTCCCCAGGGACGACGAAGGCGCCCGCCACGGGGACGAGGACGGTCACCGGTGACTCCGTCCAGACCCGCTGGGGCCCCGTCCAGGTGCGGGTGACGATCCAAGGCGGCAAGCTCACCGACGTCACCGCGGTCACCTACCCGACGGAGAACCCGCGCGACCAGGAGATCAACAGCTACGCCGTCCCGCAGCTGCGGCGCGAGGCGCTGGACGCGCAGAGCGCGCAGATCGACTCGGTCTCGGGGGCCACGTACACCAGCGACGGTTACCGCCAGTCGCTCCAGTCCGCGCTGGACTCGGCGGGCCTCTGAACACTCGGCGCACCCGGCGCGTATCTCTGGGCCAAGGGTCAAGTCCCCACGGAGGAACCGTGACCACCACGCTCGCAGGCGGACGTGCCGCCCGCCGCCAGACGATGCGCCGCATCCGCCCGCGCCGCTCCCCGGCCGTTCCGCTGCTCATCGCGGTCTGGGCGGGCGCGGCGGCCGTGCTGTGGCTCTGGTGGCACAACACCCCGGCCATCGCGGACAACAACGGCAGGATCCTGAACGCGGGCCGGATCACCGGCCTGCTGGCGGGCTATCTGATGGCGCTGGTCGTGCTCCAGATGGCGCGGGTGCCGGCGCTGGAGCGGCGGGTCGGCTCCGACCGGGTGGCCCGCTGGCACGCGATGAGCGGCCGTTACACGCTCTGCCTGATCGTGGCGCACGTGTTCCTGACCATGTGGGGCTACGCCCTGCAGGCGGGCAAGTCGCTCGGTGACGTGGTGCGGCAGACCGTCGACTCCGTCGACCAGCTCCCCGACATGGGCAAGGCCGCCGTCGGCACCGGTCTGTTCGTGCTGATCGGGGTCAGCTCGGTGGGCGGGATCCGCCGCCGGCTGCCGTACGACGCCTGGTACCACGTGCACCTGCTGACGTACGCGGCGGTGTTCCTGACGTTCTGGCATCAGATCAGCACCGGCAACGACTTCGCGGTCGAGCCGCTCGCCAAGACCTTCTGGTACGGGCTGTACGGCGCCGTCACGGCGCTGGTGCTCTGGTACCGGATCCTCACCCCGGTCCGGCTGAACGCCCGTCACCGGATGCGCGTGGAGGCGGTGATCGAGGAGACGCCGGGCATCGTGTCGGTGCTGATCGGCGGGCGGAGACTGCACCGGATGGGCGCGGAGGCGGGGCAGTTCTTCCGCTGGCGGTTCCTGGCCCCCGGGATGCGGTTCAGCTCGCACCCGTACTCGCTGTCGGCGGCGCCCCGGCCGGACATGCTGCGGATCACCGTGAAGGCGATCGGCGACCACAGCTCCCGGCTGCGCGAACTGGAGCCCGGCACCCGGGTGTGGGCGGAGGGCCCGTACGGGGCGCTCACCGCGCAGCGGCGCAGCCGGGGCAAGGTGCTGCTGGTGGCGGGCGGCGTCGGCATCACGCCGATGCGCGCCCTGTTCGAGACGCTGCCCGGGGCGGCCGGCGACATCACCCTGCTCTACCGGGCCAACACCACCCAGGACCTGGCCCTCTGGGACGAGCTGGCCGCGATCGCCGAGGAGCGCGGCGCCCGGCTGATGTACGCGGTCAACAGCCCGGACGGTGAGCGGCCGGACATCTCGGCGGAGAACCTCCAGCGCAAGATCCCGGACGTCGACCGCCACGACGTCTTCATGTGCGGGCCGCCCGGGTTCGCGCAGTCCGTGTACGAGGCACTGCGCGGCGCGGGGGTCCCCGCGCGCCGCATCCACCACGAGTCGTTCGAGATGTGAGCGGGAGCTGCGAAGCGATGAGGAAGAGCCACCCCATTCGGCGCGTCGTGCTGGCCACCGCGGCCACCGTGTCCGGAGTCGTGCTGCTGCTGTCGCTGAAGCCCGCGTCGGACCCGGCTGCGGCGCCGGCGGCCGGTGCGGCGGCGCAGCCGGGAGCGGGCGCGCAGCAGGCGCCGCAGGGCGGGCAGCAGGGCGGCGGCACGGCGGCGGGCACCGTCACCGGTGACGCGGCGCAGACCCAGTACGGGGCCGTGCAGGTACGGCTGACCGTGGCGGACGGGAAGATCACCGGGGCGGAGGCGGTGCAGGCGCCCAAGGGCGGGGTCAGCGACCAGAAGACGGCGCTCGCCGTGCCGAAGCTCAACCAGGAGGCCGTGGCCGCCGGGAACGCCGACATCGACGCGGTGTCCGGGGCCACGTACACGAGCGCGGGGTACAAGAAGTCGCTGCAGTCGGCGCTGGACAAGATGAAGGCGTCGTCCGCCGGCGCCGGGTCCTCGGATGCCGGGTCGGGCTCGGGCGCCGGGTCCTCGGGTGCGGGGTCGGGCTCGGGTGCCGGGTCCTCCGGCTCGGGGCCACGCGGACCCGGATCCTCACCGGCCGGGTCGCGCAGACCCAGTACGGCCCGGTGCAGGTCCGGATCACGGTCAGCGGGGGCAGGATCGAACAGGCGCAGGCGGTGCAGGCGCCCAAGGGCGGGGTCAGCGACCAGAAGACCGCGCTCGCCGTGCCGAAGCTCAACCAGGAGGCCGTGGCCGCCGGGAACGCCGACATCGACGCGGTGTCCGGGGCCACCTACACCAGCACCGGCTACAAGCAGTCGCTGCAGTCGGCTCTCGACCAGGCCGGTGGCTGACCCGATGTCCGGACCGGCCGGCGCCCCCGGCGCGGTGCGGCACGCGGAGGAGGTCATGGGCACCGTCTTCTCCTTCGACGTCCGCGGCGGGCTGCCCGGCGCGGTGCGCGAGGCGCTGGCCGGGGCGGTCGCCGGACTGCACCGGGCCGACGCGCTGTTCTCCACCTACCGCGAGGACAGCGAGCTGTCCCGGCTGGCCCGGGGCGAGCTGTCCGTCGCGCGGTGCGCGCCCGAGATGGCCGAGGTGCTGGAGCTGGCGGCCGAGGCGGAGCGGGTCAGCGAGGGCTGGTTCAGCCCCCGGTACCAGGGCGGGCTGGACCCGACCGGGATCGTGAAGGGCTGGGCGGCGGAACGGGCCGCCCGGCTGCTGGCGGCGGTGGACGGGGTGTGCGGGGTCAGTGTGAACGGCGGCGGCGACGTCCAGATGCTGGGCGCGCCGGAGCCGCAGCGGCCGTGGCGGGTGGGCGTGGCCGACCCGCTCCGGCCGGGCGGGCTGGCGGCGGTGGTCTCGGCGGCGGGCGTGGAGGAGCTGTCCGTGGCCACGTCCGGCACGGCGGAACGGGGCGCGCACATCGTGGATCCGCGCACCGGCCGCCCGGCGGTCACCGACCTGGTCTCGGTGACGGTGGTGGGGCCGCGGCTGACCTGGGTGGACTGCTGGGCCACGGCCGCGTTCGCGATGGGGTCGCGGGCGGGGCTGGCGTGGCTCGACTCGCTGCCCGGCGTGGAGGGCCTGCTGATCACGGCCGGGGACGAGGTGCGGTGCACCGGGGGCCTGGCGGACCGGCTGGGCTGAAAGTTCAATTGGGTTCTTTTTACCTCCGAACGCCATCCGGCTCCGGCCCTGGCCCGTATCCCCTGTGAAGCAAGTTTCAGGAGGAACGCATGGCCATCTTCAGCAATCTCATGCCGGCCAACGGCCATGACCACGGCGACGACTCGTCCTTCGACGGCGGCTCGCGGAACGGCTTCGGCCACGACCACGGCGACCGTCACGACTTCGGGGACCGCCACGGACATGGTCACGGCCACGGTGAAGGCCACGGCCACGGTGGTCACGGCCACGGCGGCCACGGCGGCTACTGATCGCATCCCGAGGCGGAACGGACCGGTGACCGGAGGACCCGGTCCGCTCCGCCGCCGACTTCCGAGGAACGGATGCCATGGCGCACCTCCTGCGGCGTCTGCTGTCGGTGAGGGAGACCTCCGACGCCGTGGTCGCAGCCGCGCCCCCGGTGCCCCTGCGTGAAGTGTTCCGGCGGTTCTGGCCGTACACCCGTGGCGGCCGGCGCTGGCTCGTTCCCCTGGCCCTCTTCAGCCTGGCCGGTCCGGCCGTGGACGCGGCCGAGATCTGGCTCTTCAAGATCGTCGTGGACGATGTGCTCGTCCCCCGGGATCTGCGCCCCTTCCTGTGGATCGCGCCCGCCTATCTGGGGCTCATCCTCTGCTCCGGCGTCCTGGGCTTCGGCGACAACGTGACGTCCACCTGGGTCAGCGAACGCTTCCTGCTCTCGCTGCGCTCCGACGTCTTCCGGCACGTCCAGGGGCTGTCGCTCGGCTTCTTCGAGCGCCGGCGGCTCGGCGACGTGCTGTCACGGGTCACCGGCGACGTCGACGCGGTGGAGACGTTCCTGCTCTCCGGGGTGGCGGACGTCCTGTACTACGTGATCCGCCTGGGCGTCTTCCTCGGGCTGCTGTTCTACCTGCGCTGGGACCTGACCCTGCTCGCCCTCGCCATCGTGCCCCTGTTCTGGGGTGCCGCCCGGCACTTCTCACGGCTGATCAAGGCGGCGTCGCGGGAGCGCAGGCGGCGCAGCGGCTCGATCAGCGCGATCGCCGAGGAGTCGCTGGGCAATGTCGCCCTGGTGCAGGCGTACAACCGGCAGGGGTGGGAGGAGCGCCGGTTCGAGCAGGAGAACCTCGGCAGGTTCCGGGCGGCGATGACGTCGGCCCGGATCCGTGCCGTGTACGGCCCCGTCGTGGAGATCATCGAGGTGGCCGGCGGTATCGCCGTGATGGGCCTCGGCACCTGGAAGCTGGCGCAGGGACAGCTCACGCTGGGCGGTCTGCTGGTCTTCCTGGCGCTGATCGGCAAGCTCTACGGCCCGGTGCGCGGCCTGTCCCACCTCGGCACCACGTTCTACGCGGCCTCCGCCTCGGCAGAGCGGATCATCGAGCTGCTGGACCAGCGGCCGCAGGTCGTCGAGGCCGCGCACCCCCGGCGCACCGGCCGGGCGCGCGGCGAGGTGGAGTTCGACGGCGTCTGCTTCCGTTACCCCGGGACGGAGTCCTGGGCCCTGTCGGAGGTGTCCTTCGAGGTGGCCCCCGGTCAGACGCTGGCGCTGGTCGGGGCCAGCGGAGCCGGCAAGTCGACGATCGCGAAGCTGCAGCTGCGCTTCTACGACCCGGACCGGGGTGCGGTCCGCCTCGACGGCAGGGACCTGCGGGAGCTCAGCCTGTCCGACGTACGGGACAGCGTCGCCGTGGTGCTGCAGGAGACGCTCGTCTTCCACGGCACCGTGCGGGAGAACATCGCCTACGGCCGGCCGGAGGCGACGGAGGCGGAGATCGTCGCGGCGGCCCGCGCGGCGGACGCGCACGAGTTCGTCGAGCTGCTGCCGGACGGGTACGACACCCTGGTCGGCCAGCGGGGCCGGACGCTGTCCGGCGGACAGTGCCAGCGGCTGGCCATCGCCCGGGCGATGATCCGGGACGCGCCCGTGCTGGTGCTGGACGAGCCGACCACCGGCCTCGACGTACGGTCGGGCCGGCGGATCATGGACCCGCTGCGCCGGCTGATGGCCGGGCGGACGACCGTCGTGATCTCCCACAACCTGCTGACCGTCCGGGACGCCACCCGCATCGTTGTGCTGGACCACGGCCGGGTCGTCGAGCAGGGCACCCACGACGACCTGCTCGGCCACGACGGCGCCTACGCGCGGCTGTACCGGCTGCACGCCCCGACCGGCGTCCCCTCCCCGGGACGGGTGCCGTCGTGAGCGCCCCCGCCGCCCCACCGCCCGGGAACCCGCCCCGGCCCTGGCACCGGGCACGCGGCCGGTCCCCGGCTACGAGATCCTGGGCCATCTGACCCGGACCCGCTGGCTGGACGTCCACGACGCCTGGAGCGAGGAGCGGGACTGCCGCTGCGTGATCAAGGTGCTGCGGCCGGACCGGCGGGGCGAGGCGGGACTGGGCGAGCGGCTGCTGCGGGAGGGCCGGTGGCTGCGGGAGTTCAGCCATCCCCATCTGGTCCGCGGCTACGAGACCTTCGAGTCGCCCGAGCCGCTCGTGGTCCTGGAGACCCTGACCGGGGAGACACTGTCCCACCTGGTGCGGCGGCTGCGGCACCGGGCGTCCGCCGCCGACGTGGCGCTCCTCGGGGTCCAGCTCTGCTCCGCCGTCCACTACCTGCACCGCCAGGGGCTGCTGCACCTGGACGTCAAGCCGGGCAACGTGGTGGTGGACCGCGGATACGCGAAGGTGCTGGACCTGAGTGTCGCGCGGCCTCCCGGCCCGGCCCCCGCGGGGTGGGCACGTTCCGCTACCTGGCCCCGGAGCAGGCCGCCGGCGACCCGCTCACGGCCGCCGCCGACGTGTGGGGCATCGGCGTCACCCTGTTCGAAGTGGCCGTGGGCGAGCCGCCGTTCGGCCGCGACGACGGCACCGGGGACCCGGACGGACGGCGCTGCCGGCGACTGGACCGGACCGCCCCGCCCGTCGCGTCCCGCCGGCGCCTGCCGCCCGCTCTCGCCGCCGCCCTCGACGCCTGTCTGCGCCCCGGTCCGCCGGCCCGGCCGTCGGTCACCGAGCTGTCCGCCGCCCTGGGCTCGGCCCGGCCCGGCGCCCGCTCCCCCGGCTGAGGCCGGTACGGGCGCTCACGCCTCGCCGCTCACGCGTCGCCGGTGCGGACCTGGCCGGTCTCCAGCGGGGCCGTGGCGAGGACCGTGCCGTCCGGGGAGGTCAGGCGGGCGCCCGACACCGCGGCCGGATCGACGGGGGCCGCCACGCCCCAGGCGCCGCGCCCCGCGTGCATCGGGAACTCGCCGAGCCGGACCGTGGAGCCGTCGGGGCGCTCCAGGAGACAGGTGACCTTGCCCTCGTACGCGCTGCCGGGGCCCGTCAGGTCGACGGACATGAACACCCAGCCGGGGCTCCCGGGATGGGCGTAGACCTCCCCGGCGGGCCGGGGTCCGGCCCCGGCCGAGGTCAGATCGCCGACCAGCATGGTCTCGGTCCCGGCGGGCGCCGCGGGCGCGGCCGTGACCTCCTGGATGGCGGTGCCGATCCCCCAGCCGGCGAACCCGAAGGCGACGGCGAACGCGACCGCCACCGACGCGAGCCGCAGTCTCGTCCGCCGGGCTCGGCCGCGCAGCCCCTCACGCAGGGACGCGCGCGCGGGCGGGCGCCGCTCGTCCGCCCTCATGTCCTGGGTCAGGGCGTGCGCCACCCGGGTCTCGAAGCCGGGCGGCGGCTCGCGGTCCGGCAGCAGGCCGATCAGCCGGTCACCGAGGAGGGTCAGGTGCTCCACGTATTCGCGGCACTCCGCGCAACCGTCCAGGTGCGCGACGGCGGCGGCGCGCTCGCGGCCGTCGAGCACGCCCAGCGCGAGCTCGGCGCCGAGTTCCCGCAGTCGCCCGCAGGTCACCTCACTGGACATGGTTGCCTCGCTTCGGATCCGCGAGGGTGGTCCGCAGTTTCCCCATGGCCGCCCTGATCCGCGTCTTGGCGGTGCCCAGCGGGATCTTCTCCCGTTCGGCGATCTGCTGGGCCGTCATTCCGTAGACACCCGCCATCACCAGGGCACGCGCCTGTTCCCGCGGCAGCCGCGCCAGGGCGGCCCGGAGCTGGGACGAGGCCTCGTCGGCCAGCGCCCACCGCTCGGGGGTCTCGGTGACGACGCCCAGGAGCGCCTCGAGGTCCTCGGGCGCCACCGCCTGCGTCCGGCGGGCGCGGACGGCGTCGATCGCGAGGTTGTGCGCGATGGTCGTCAGCCAGGTCGTGACCGACCCGCGGCGCGAGTCGTAGATCTGCGCGTGACGCCACGCGCGCTCGAACGTCTGCTGGGCGATGTCCTCGGCGAGCTGCGGGTCACCGGTGACGGCCATCGCGACACCGAAGACCCTGTGCTGGAACCTCCGTACGAAGGCGACGGCGAGTTCCTGGTCACCGGTGGAGAGCCCGGACAGCAGAGCCTCGTCCGGAAGGCGCTCCACCGGTGTCCCGTAACCCGACACACCTCTGTATACGGTCGGCCGACGCCTGGGGATTGCGCCCCGGCTCCGGAAGATCACACGGCCATTGTCCGCCGGTCGGCCGGGCCCCGCACGCGGGTCACGGGCCGTTCTGCGCCAGCCGCAGCAGATGGGCCGCGAGCGCCTGCCCGCCGTCCGGGTTCCGGCTGATCAGCAGCAGCGTGTCGTCGCCCGCGATGGTGCCGAGGATGTCGTGCAGCTCGGCCTGGTCGATCGCGGAGGCGAGGAACTGGGCCGCGCCGGGCGGGGTGCGCAGCACCACGAGATTGGCGGACGCCTCGGCGGAGATCAGCAGCTCCTGGGAGAGCCGCCGCATCCGCTCCTCCTTCGCCGACTCCCCCAGCGGCGCGCGCGGGGTGCGGAAACCGCCCTCGCTGGGCACCGCGTAGATCAGGTCGCCGTCGTTGTTGCGGATCTTCACCGCGTTCAGCTCGTCGAGGTCCCGCGAGAGCGTCGCCTGGGTGACGTTCAGCCCGTCGTCGGCGAGCAGCTTCGCGAGCTGGCTCTGGGACCGCACCGGCTGCCGGTTGAGGATGTCCACGATCCGGCGGTGACGGGCGGTGCGGGTCTGCGGGACGGCGGGTCCGGCACCCGCCGCCTGCTCGTGGTCCTGCGCCTGGCTCATCGTCGTCTCATTCCCCGGATCGTCCGTCCCCGTCGGCTGCGTCGAGGATGCCGGGCAGTGCCCGCAGCAAGGCGCCCGTCTCGTCGTCGCGCAGGTTCAGCGGCGGCATGAGCCGTACGACGTCGGGAGCGGGCGCGTTCACCAGGAACCCGGCTTCCTGGGCCGCCTGCTGCACCTGTGGCGCGTGCGGCCCGGTGAGCACGATACCCAGGAGCAGGCCCGCGCCCCGGACGTGGTCGATCATCGGGTGGCCCAGCGCCTCGATTCCGTCGCGCAGCTTCTCGCTCTGCCGCTTGACGTTCTCCAGCAGTCCCTCGTCCGCGATGGTGTCCAGAACGGCGAGTCCGGCGGCGCACGCGACCGGGTTGCCGCCGAAGGTGGTGCCGTGCTGGCCGGGCCGGAGCAGTTCGGCGGCGCGCCCGAAGGCGACGGTGGCGCCGAGCGGCAGCCCGCCGCCGAGGCCCTTGGCGAGCGTGACGACGTCCGGCAGGACGCCCTCGTGGGCCTGGTACTCGAACCAGTTGCCGGTCCGGCCGACGCCGGTCTGCACCTCGTCCAGCACCAGCAGGGCGCCGGTGGCGGCGGTGATAGCGCGGGCCGCCTTGAGGTAGCCGGCCGGGGGCACCACGACCCCGTTCTCGCCCTGGATCGGCTCGATGACGACGAGGGCCGTCTCCTCCGTCACCGCGGCGGCCAGCGCCTGCGCGTCGCCGAACGGGACGTGGGTGACGTCGCCGGGCAGCGGCAGGAAGGGCTGCTGCTTGCCGGGCTGGCCGGTGAGCGCGAGGGCGCCCATGGTCCGGCCGTGGAAGCCGCCCTGGGTGGCGACCATGTGGGTCCGTCCGGTGAGCCGGCCGATCTTGAAGGCGCCCTCGTTGGCCTCGGCCCCGAGTTGCAGAAGTAGACCCTGCCGTCCCGGCCGAAGAGCTGGAGCAGGCGTTCGGCGAGGGCGACCGGCGGCTCGGCGACGAACAGGTTGGAGACATGGCCGAGGGAGCCGATCTGCCGGCTGACGGCCGCCACCACGGCCGGGTGGGCGTGGCCGAGCGCGTTGACCGCGATACCGCCGACGAAGTCGAGGTACTCCTTGCCGTCGGCGTCCCACAGCCGGGCGCCCGCACCGCGGACGAGGGGCAGCCGGGGGGTGCCGTAGTTGTTCATCAGCGCGCCCTGCCACCGCGCGGTCAGCTCCTGGTTGCCCGTCATGACTGCTCCCCCTGCGTGTCGTCGGGCACGACCATCGTGCCGATGCCCTCGTCGGTGAAGATCTCCAGCAGGATCGAGTGCTGCACCCGGCCGTCGATGACGCGGGCGGTGCGCACGCCGCCCCGCACCGCGTGCAGGCAGCCCTCCATCTTCGGGACCATGCCGGCGGACAGCTCCGGCAGCAGCTTCTCCAGCTGGGAGGCGGTGAGGCGGCTGATCACCTCGTCGGAGTTCGGCCAGTCCTCGTAGAGGCCCTCGACGTCGGTGAGGACCATGAGGGTCTCGGCCCCCAGTGCCGCAGCGAGTGCCGCAGCCGCCGTATCAGCATTGACGTTGTAGACATGTCCGTCGTCCTGTGACCTGGCGATCGAGGACACGACCGGGATGCGGCCGTCGGCGAGCAGTGCCTCGATGGCGCCGGTGTCGATCGCGGTGATCTCGCCGACCCGCCCGATGTCGACCAGCTCGCCGTCGATCTCGGGCTGGTGCCTGGTGGCGGTGATGGTGTGGGCGTCCTCGCCGGTCAGACCGACGGCGAGGGGCCCGTGCTGGTTGAGCAGACCGACCAGCTCGCGCTGCACCTGACCGGCGAGCACCATCCGTACGACGTCCATGGCGTCCTCGGTGGTGACCCGGAGGCCTGCCTTGAACTCGCTGACGATGCCGTGCCGGTCGAGTGCGGCGCTGATCTGCGGACCGCCGCCGTGCACCACGACCGGCTTGAGGCCGGCGTGGCGCAGGAAGACGACGTCCTGGGCGAAGGCGGCCTTCAGGTCCTCGTCCACCATGGCGTTGCCGCCGAACTTGATGACGACGGTCCTGCCGTGGTGCCGGGTCAGCCAGGGCAGGGCCTCGATGAGGATCTGGGCCTTGGGCAGTGCCGTGTGTTTCCGCGTCGTGGTCATGAGGAGTAGGCGCTGTTCTCGTGGACGTAGTCGGCGGTCAGGTCGTTGGTCCAGATGGTCGCGGTCTCGCCGCCGGCCGCGAGGTCGGCGACGATGTGCACCTCGCGGTAGCGCATGTCGACCAGCTCGCGGTCCTCGCCGACCGATCCGTTCCGGCAGACCCAGACGCCGTTGATGGCGACGTTCAGCCGGTCCGGGTCGAAGGCGGCCGCGGTGGTGCCGATGGCGGACAGGACGCGGCCCCAGTTGGGGTCCTCGCCGTGGACGGCGCACTTGAGCAGGTTGTTGCGGGCGATGGAGCGGCCCACCTCGACGGCGTCGTCCTCCGTCGCGGCGTTGATCACCTCGACCTTGATGTCCTTGGCCGCGCCCTCGGCGTCGCCGATGAGCTGCCGGCCGAGGTCGTCGCAGACCTGCCGGACGGCCTCGGCGAACTCGTCGTACCCGGGGGTGACGCCGGAGGAGCCGGAGGCGAGCAGCAGCACGGTGTCGTTGGTGGACATGCAGCCGTCGGAGTCGACGCGGTCGAAGGTGACCCGGGTCGCGGCGCGCAGCGCCTCGTCCAGCACCTCGCCGTCGAGGTCGGCGTCGGTGGTGAGGACGACGAGCATGGTGGCGAGTCCCGGCGCGAGCATGCCGGCGCCCTTCGCCATGCCGCCGACGGTCCAGCCGTCCCTGCCGACCACGGACGTCTTGTGGACGGTGTCGGTGGTCTTGATGGCGATGGCGGCCTTCTCGCCGCCGTGCTCGCTCAGCGCGCCGGCGGCCGTCTCCACCCCCTTCAGGAGCTTGTCCATGGGGAGCAGCACGCCGATGAGCCCGGTGGAGCAGACGGCGACCTCGATGGCGCCCCGCCCGAGCACCTCGGCCGCCTTCTCGGCGGTGGCGTGGGTGTCCTGGAAGCCCTGGGGGCCGGTGCAGGCGTTGGCGCCGCCGGAGTTCAGCACCACGGCCGACACCTGGCCGCTCCTGAGGACCTGCTCGGACCACAGCACCGGGGCGGCCTTCACACGGTTGGAGGTGAAGACGCCGGCGGCGGCACGGCGGGGCCCGTCGTTGACCACGAGGGCCAGGTCCGGGTTGCCGTTCTCCTTGATCCCGGCGGCGATGCCCGCCGCCGTGAATCCCTTGGCTGCCGTGACGCTCACGGTGCGACTCCGATCGTGGAAAGTCCCGTGGTCTCGGGGAGACCCAGGGCGATGTTCATGCTCTGCAGGGCACCGCCCGCGGTGCCCTTGGTCAGGTTGTCGATGGCGCTGATCGCGATGACGCGGCCCGCGGCGGCGTCGTACGCGACCTGCACCTGCACGGCGTTGGAGCCGTACACGGACGCCGTGGCCGGCCACTGCCCCTCGGGGAGCAGGTGGACGAAGGGCTCGTCGGCGTAGGCCTTCTCGTAGGCGGCGCGGACGGACTGGGCCGTGACCCCGGCGGCGGCCCTGGCGCTGCACGTGGCGAGGATGCCGCGCGGCATCGGCGCGAGGGTGGGGGTGAAGGAGACCGAGATCCGCTCCCCCGCCACCCCGCTGAGGTTCTGGATCATCTCGGGGGTGTGCCGGTGGCCGCCGCCGACGCCGTACGGCGTCATGGAACCCATGACCTCGCTGCCGAGCAGGTGCGGCTTGGGCGCCTTGCCCGCGCCGGAGGTGCCGGACGCGGCGACGACCACCGCCTCGGGCTCGGCGAGGCGGGCGGCGTAGGCCGGGTAGAGGGCGAGGGACACGGCGGTCGGATAGCAACCGGGTACCGCGATGCGCTTGGACCCCTCCAGCGCGGCGCGGGCACCCGGCAGTTCGGGGAGGCCGTAGGGCCAGGTACCGGCGTGCGGGGAGCCGTAGAACCGCTCCCAGTCGGCCGGGTCCCGCAGCCGGAAGTCGGCGCCCATGTCGACGACGAGGACGTCCGGGCCGAGCCGCTCGGCGACCGCGGCGGACTCCCCGTGGGGCAGCGCCAGGAAGACGACGTCGTGCCCGGCGAGGTTCTCCGGGGTGGTCTCGGCCAGCACCCGGCCGGCCAGCGGCAGCAGGTGCGGCTGGAGCGCGCCGAGCCGCCGGCCGGCGTTGGAGCCGCCGGTCAGGGCACCGATCTCGACCTCGGGATGCGCGAGGAGCAGTCGCAGGACCTCACCGCCCGCGTATCCGCTCGCTCCGGCCACCGCCGCACGTACCGCCATGTCCACCCTCCTCTGGATGGCATGACTATACGTATCGCTGCACGTTTATGCAATCGTCTCGCGGGCGGTCACACGGCGCGTGCGGCCCGCCGGGCCGGGACGCACCGCCAGGCCAGGGCAGCGGCAGACAGGTAGGCGAGGGCGCCGACGGCCATGGAGACGCGCAGGCCGGTGCCGTAGTCGGTGCCGGTGGCCAGCAGGCTGCCGCCCAGGGCGACGCCGGCGGCACTGCCGATCTGGCGGGTGGTGTTGAACAGGGCGGAGGCGGCGCCCGCGTAGGCCGGGGGCGCGGCGCCCATCACGGTGGCGGTCGCGCCGGTCAGCGCGAAGGACGTGCCGAAACCGGCGGCCATCATCGGGAGCACCAGCAGCGGGTACGCGGGGTCGGGTCCGGCCGCGGTCCAGCCGGCCAGCCCCAGGGCGCCCAGGAGCATGCCGGTGACGACCAGCGGGCGGTCTCCGGTGCGGCGGCTCAGCCGGCCGGACAGCACGGAGGCGAACATCGTCATCGCCACCGCGGGGAAGAGGGCGAGCCCGGTCCTCAGGGCGCTGAAGCCGCGCTGGTGCTGGAAGTACAGGCTGGCGGTGAAGACCATGCCGTAGAAGCCGAAGTTGAACAGCAGCCCTACGACGGCACCGCCGCTCATCGCGCGCGAGCGCAGCAGCCGCGGCGGCAGGGCGGGAGACCGGGCGAGCCGCCCGCGCAGCGCGAACGCCGCGACGGCGAGCACCGCCAGGGCCAGACCGGCGAGTACGGCGGGGTCGGTCCAGCCGCGCCGTCCCGCCTCGTTCAGCGCGGCGGTGAGCAGGGCGACCGCCGCCACCACGGCGCACTGCGCCGGCCAGTCCAGGGCCCGGTCCGGGTGCCGTGGCGAGGGCGCGACGAAGCGGGCCGTCAGCAGCAGGCAGACCACGCCGACCGGCAGGTTGATCAAAAAGACCCAGCGCCAGCCCACCGTGGACGCCAGCAGCCCGCCCAGCAGCGGCCCGGCGGAGGCCGCGATCCCGGCCATCGCCCCCAGAGGCCGAAGGCGCGGGAGCGGGCCTCCGGCGCCGGGTAGGCCTCCTGGAGCAGGGCGAGGGAGCCGGGCACGATCAGGGCCGCGCCGAGTCCCTCCACGAGCCGGGCCGCGATGAGGAAAGAGGCGCCCGGGGCGAACGCGCACGCCGCCGAGGCCACCGTGAACACCCCGACGCCCGCGCAGAAGACACGCCGGTTGCCCAGCCGGTCGCCCAGCGCTCCCCCGGTCATCAGGAACCCGGCGAGGACCAGGGTGTACCCGTCGGTGATCCACTGGACGCCGGTGAGCGAGGCACGCAGGTCCCGGCCCACCACGGGCACGGCCACGTTGATGATCGTGACGTCCAGGATGACCATGAAGTATCCGGCGCACACGGCCAGCAGCGGTGCCGTGGAGCGTGGTGCCGCCGCGGCGCCGGGGTCACCGCCGGCGGTGGACTCCGCGAAGGGCATGGCGCCGTCCCCGTCCTGTCCGGAACCCCTGAGCGGTGAGCATGCTAGGCGGCCGCGGGCGCCGGTCCGGCGAGACCGGGCCGCCGGGCGGCCCGGGTACACCGGACGGGCCAACCGGATGCGGCCGGCCACCGGACCGGCCCGGCATGGGGGCTCGGGCCCGGCCCGGCAGGCGTCCGCCGGCGTTCCTCAGCGCCTCCCGCCGAACTCCCAGTCGTGGACCTCCACGGCGGCGTACCCGCCGGGAGCCAGGACGGCGCGGGCGGCCGCCGGGTCCGGGGCCCGGACCAGTGCCGCCGTACCCAGCCAGGTGGCGCCGTCGTCGGACAGCAGCGGCCCGAAGGCGATCAGGTCGTCCCGGCCGGGCGGCACCGCGAGCTCGGCGGCCCGCTCGAGGCCGAGCCCGAGCACCAGGTACCGGTTGCCGCCGGCCGGCCCACCGGGGAAGTCCCACATGGTGCGTCCCAGCAGGTTCCGCCACCGGCGCAGCAGCACGTCCCGGTAGACGCCGGCCTGGTGGTTCGGCTCGTCGAAGGCGAACGCGCGGGCGGCGGCGGGACCGGGCAGGTCGACGATGTGCACGCTGCCGGTGGGCGTCTCGCCGCCGGCGGCGAAGGTCGGGCCGCGCGCGATCAGCTCCTTCGCGTACCGGTCCATGTAGGACCAGTGCGCCTCCAGCAGTTCGTCGCGCAGTGCCCCGGAGCCAGGCCGGTCGCGGTGGTGGCAGAAGAACTCCATGCGGCGGACCCTCGCGCACCGCGGGCCGGTGCCTCAACCGGATTACGTCACGCGGGCATCTCCGGCCGGTCCCGGACCTTCCGGCCGCCGGGCAGCATGATGCGGCGGGACACGACGAACGTCACCGGGACGGCCACCGCGGAGGCGAGCAGGGGGCGAAACGGTTTCCTGCGTGGAGGACGTCCACGATCACGTACACACCCGCGGTGGTGACGAGGAAGTTGGTGACGTTCGTCAGCGGGAACAGCAGGAACTTCCGCCACGTGGGCCGCGTCCGGTAGGTGAAGCGCGCGTTGAGGAAGAAGGATCCGACCATGCTGAGCAGAAATGCCAGGACATGCGCACCGAGATAGGGAAGCCGGTGCAGGAACAGCAGGTAGAGACCGTAGTAGACGGCCGTGTTGACGACGCCGACCACGGCGAAGGTGACGATCTGTCTCGGTACCACGGTCTTTTCCGGCATCGGGGATGAGGTCTTTCGTTCGTTCCACGTCGGTCGCCTTCACCAGGAAGTGCGGCCGCCCCTTCACCTCGTGGAAGATGCGGCCGGTGCACTCCCCGACGACTCCCAGCATGACCACCCGCGCGCCCGCGAGGGCCGTGACGGCAGTGATGATGGTCACACGGGCAGGGGCCTCGTCGCGCGGGTTCCAGGAGCCGCGGCCCGCCTCGCGCGCGGCGTCCATGACGACGACCGGGTCGCCGGGACCGGCCTTGACCTGGAGTGCGCTCCAACTCCTAGCGTGACGGCAACGGCGAACGGCCGTCGCGCCGAGCGGCGGCCCGGAAGGGATGTACCGGCATGAGCGAGAGCACCACCCGTGACGAGCGTTTCGCCCACGGCCTGGAGGTCCTGCGGAAGGTCGACGGCGAGGCCGGGCAGCGGGTCGTCGACTCGCTCGCGGACATCAGCCCCGAGCTGGGCCACCAGGTCGTCTCCTGGGCCTTCGGGGAGATCTACGACCGGCCCGGACTGGCACCGCGCGACCGCCAGTTGGTCACGCTGGGCGTGCTCACCGCGCTGGGCGGCTGCGAGGCCCAGCTCGACGTGCACGTGGGCGCGGCCCTGAACGTGGGCCTCACCCCGGAGGAGATCACCGAGGCGCTGCTGCACTCCGCCGTCTACTGCGGGATGCCGAAGGCGCTGAACGCGACGTTCGCCGCGAAGAAGGTCTTCGCCGAGCGCGGGCTGCTGCCGGTGGGACAGCGGCCCGCGCCCGGGACCGACTCCGCCTGATCCCGCGCTCGGTCCCAGGGGGACGGTCCGGCGCCGTACGGGCCGCGGCCGACCGGGCGCGGGCCCGCTCGTAGACTCGGGGCATGCCTGCGCCGACGCCCTGTCCGATCGTGCTCGGCCGCCTCGCCGCGGTCCCGCCGGCCCGTACGGGACTCGCGCGCGCGATCCGTCGCCGCGGCGCGGTCGGCGGCCGTGCGGGCGCGGCACCGGCCGCCTACGAGGAGGCCCTCCGGGCGACGGGCCACACCTCGCACCACGAGATCCGCCTCCGGTCCGGGCGGAAGTCCTCCATCGGGTCGCCGGACGGTCCGCGCCGGGGGTCCTGGAGGGGCCGGCGATGAGCGGGGTGCTGCCCGTACCCGATGTGCTGGCCTATCTGGCCGGGCGCTGGCGGGTGGAGCGGAGCGTGCGGGATCTCGCGGGCGGGGACGAGGGGCACTTCGCGGGGGTCACCGTCTTCGGCCCGCTCGACGGCGGCGGGCTGCTGCACGAGGAGTCCGGGGAGTTCACCTGGCGCGGTGTGCCCCGGCCGGCGACGCGGACGCTGCGGTTCCTGCCGGGGCGGGAGCCGGGCACGGCGGACGTGCGGTTCGCGGACGGCCGGCCCTTCCACGAGCTGGACCTGACCTCGGGGCGGTACGTCGCCGGCCACCCCTGCGCCGCGGACTTCTACCGGGGCGAGTTCACCGTGACCGACGCCGACCGCTGGCGCACGGTGTGGCTGGTGGGCGGCCCGGCCAAGGACCTGGTGCTCACCACGGACTACGTGCGCGAGGGCTGAGCGAGGACGCCGTCGAGACGGAGGTTCCAGCGGCCCGAGCGGCCCGTCACGGTGGTGACCGACAGCGGGCGGACGTCGATGTTCCAGTACGCGGCGGGCGGCGCCTTCAGGGTGTACACCAGGGCCGCGCGGATCACGGACGGCTCCGCGACCGCGACGATCCGGCCGCCGTCGTCGACGGGACGGGTGTCGAGCCAGCCGCCGACCCGGGAGACGAAGGCGAGCAGCGACTCGCCGCCGTGCGGGGTGGAGCGCGGGTCGGCGAGCCAGGCGTCCACGGACTCCGGCTCGCGGGCCATCGCCTCGCCCAGCGTCAGCCCGCGCCAGCGGCCCATGTCGCAGTCGCGCAGGGCGAGCTGGACCAGTGGGGCGTAGCCGAGGGCGTCGCCGGTGGCACGGCTGCGCGGGGTCGGTGAGCAGTAGCGCAGTTCGGCCGCCGACAGCGGCAGCAGGTCCCGGCGGCGCGCTGCACCTCGTCCCAGCCGGCCTGGTCAAGCGGCCGGTCGTCCTCGAAGCGCTCCGCGAGCAGCGGGGAACTGCGCGCGGCGGCGACGAACGTCACCCGAAGTGGCATGCGGAGATGGTGAGCCTCGGGGTACGCAGGTCAAGAGGCACAAGCCATCGGTTACCGAGGGTAAATGAACGCTCACTCGAAGGTGTGGATCATCCACCGTTCCGGGTGGTCGACCGCCCGGAAGCCGAGCTTCGCGTACACCTCCTGCGCGTCCTCGGTGGCCAGCAGGACGCGGCGCAGCCCGTACGGCCGCAGGTGCTCGCGGATCCGGCCGACGAACGCCGTGCCGACCCCCTTGCCGCGCACGCCGGGGTCGACGTACACGTCGGCGAGCCAGGCGAACAGCGCCCGGTCGGTGACCACGCGCGCGTACGCCACCTGCTCCCCCGACGCGGCGTCGTACACCCCGAAGTTGACGGACTCCGCCATCGCGCGTTCGTGCTTCTCGCGGGACCGGCCGATCGCCCAGTAGGCGTCGCGGGACAGCCAGCCGTGGACGCGGTCCACGTCCACGCGGTTGGTCTCGGCGGAGAACTCGTAGCCCTCGGGCAGCTCGGGTGCGTCGCTCATGCCGGAATCCTCACAGCCCGCCGCGGCCGGCGTCGACTCCGTTTCCCCGCCCGGCCAGGACGTTCGGGCCACCGCCCCAGGTCAGCGGCGTCCGGGCCGGAAGACCTCGTCGCAGGCGGCCCGCAGCCGGCGCACCCCCTCCGTGATCTCCCCGTGCCCGCGACCGCCGCGAAGCTCAGCCGGAGGTGGCCGGCGGGAGGTTCGGCGCTGAAGTAGGGACGGCCGGGGGTGACGGCGACGCCCGCGCGCAGGGCGGCGGCGGTGAGGGCGGACTCCGCCTCGGGACCCGAGCCGCCGGTGCCCGCCGCACCCTCGGGGAGGCGGAGCCAGAGGTGGTAGCCGCCGGACGGGATGTGGGGCAGGGCGAGTCCGGGCAGACAGCGGGCGAGCTCGGCGGTCATGGCGTCGCGGCGGGCCTTCAGCTCGGCCGACAGGGTCCGCAGATGGCGCGGCCAGGCCGGGGAGCCGACGAGCTCCAGAGCCGCCTCCTGGAGCGGCCGGGGCACGAAGAAGCTGTCCACCACCTGGATGGCGCGCAGCCGTTCCAGCACCGGCCCCGGGCGGCCAGCGCGCTCACCCGGAAGCTGGGCGAGGTCGCCTTGGTCAGCGAGCCGACGTGGACGACGACGCCGTCGGGGTCGTCGGCGGCCAGCGGCCGGGGCAGCGGCCCGGCGTCCGCGTGCACCAGACGCCGCACGAAGTCGTCCTCGACCACGAACGCGCCCGCCGACCGGGCGATGCCCAGCACCTCGGCGCGGCGGCCGGGGCGAGGACGGCACCGGTCGGGTTCTGGAAGAGTGGCTGGCAGACGAAGACCCGGGCACCGGTGGCCCGGAAGGCGTCGGCGAGCAGGCCGGGGCGGACCCCGTCGGGGTCGACCGGCACCGGGACCGGGCGCAGCCCGGCGGCGCGCGCGAGCGCGAGCATGCCCGGGTAGGTGGGGGACTCGACGAGCACCGGGGCACCGGGCGGGGCGAGCGCCCGCAGGGCGGTGGCCAGCGCGGACTGGCCGCCCGCCGCGACGAGCACCTCGGCGGCGGTGACGGCGCCGCCGATGCCGCGGGCGAACCACTCCCGCAGTTCCGGCAGCCCCTCCAGCGGAGGTCTGCCCCACGCGCCGGGCCGCCGCCCGGCCCGGGCGAGGGCGGCGGCCATCGCCCGCTCGGGCTGCAGGGAGGGGTGCGGATAGCCGCCGTTGAACTCCAGGACGCCCGGTGGCGGCGCGGCCAGCGAGACCGTGACCCCGGAGGCGTCCACGGTGCGCGGCACCAGGTCGGCGCCGTCGGCGCTCAGCGCGACCTCCTGCCAGGAGGTGTCACCGGCGGGCGCGGCGGCGGTGCGCGGTCCGGCCCGGAAGGCACCGGCGCCGGGCCGGGTCACCACCAGCCCTTCGGCGGCGAGCTGGGCGAGGGCCCGGGAGACGGTCACCGGACTCACCCGGAACCGCTCGACCAGGGCCCGGCTGGACGGGAGTTTTCCACCGTGCGAGTAGCGGTCCAGTTCCCGGCGCAGCCGTTCCGCCAGTTCACCCACACTGCTACTCTGTTCCATGAGAGTAGAGAGTAGCGCTACTGCCGCCACCCCGATAGCGGTCACCGCCCCCGCCGCCGAGCGCCGGGGCTTCGGCACCGGTCAGGCCGCGCTCGGTGTCCTCGCCTTCTCCCTCACCTTCCCGGCCACCGCCTGGGGCCTGGAGAGCTTCGGGCCCTGGTCGCTGGTGGCCGTGCGCAGCGTGCTCGCGGCGCTCGTGGCCGGCGGCTGCCTGCTGGCCCTGCGCGTGCCGCTGCCCGGGCGCCGGCAGCTGGCAGGCCTCGCGGTCGTCGCCGGCGGAGTGGTGTTCGGCTTCCCGCTGCTGACCACGCTGGCCCTGCGTACCTCCACCACCGCGCACGCCGCCGTGGTGGTGGGCCTGCTGCCGCTGACCACCGCCGCCTGCTCGGCCCTGCGCACGGGCCACCGCCCCGCACGGCGGTTCTGGCTGGCGGCGCTGGCGGGCGCGGCGGCCGTGGTCGCCTTCACCGTCGTCCAGAGCGGCGGCGCGCTCACCGCCGCCGACGGGTATCTGTTCGCCGCGCTGCTGGTGTGCGCGGCCGGGTACACCGAGGGCGGCAGGCTGGCCCGGGTGATGCCGGGCTGGCAGGTCATCGGCTGGGCCCTGGTGCTGTGCCTGCCGCTGAGCGTGCCGGCCGCCGCGCTGGCGCTGTCGTACGAGCCGGTGCGGCTGACCGCGCACGGGGTGGCGGGTCTGCTGTGGGTGGCGCTGGGCTCGCAGTTCCTCGGGCTGGTGGTCTGGTACCGGGGCATGGCGGCCGTCGGCATCCCGAAGGCCAGCCAGTTGCAGTTGGCCCAGCCCCTGCTCACACTGGTGTGGTCGGCGCTGCTGCTGGGCGAGAACCTCACGGCGGCCGCTCCCCTGACCGCCGTCGCCGTACTCGTGTGCATCGCCGTCACCCAGCGGTCGTGACGTGAGGAGGGCCTGCCGATGCGTGCATCCGTGGGAGACCAGCTTGTCCAGCACGGCAGGGTGGTCGGCCAGCACGACCAGGTGTCGGAAGTCGTCGAGGTGATGGGCACGGAGGGCAGCCCGCCCTACCGGGTCCGCTTCGCCGACGGACACGAGGCCGTGATGTCACCCGGCCCGGACTGCCAGATCAAGCACAAGGAGAAGGAACAGCGGCTGTAGCTCAGCGCGGGGTCCTCGCCGGCTGCCGGTAGTGGTCGGCGACCACCCGTGCCATCGCCCCGATCGGGTCCGCCGCCACCTCCTTGGCGGCGAAGAACACGTGCCCGCGCACCTGCGGGTACCGGGCGGCGAGCGTGAGGTGCCGGGACAGCTCGACGGGGTCCTGCCACTGCGAGGGCTGCCCCGCCGCCCCCGCCTTGTACAGCGCCTCCCCGACGTACAGGCGGGTACCGGTGCCCCGCGCCACCCCGGCCCACCAGTCGACCAGGGTGGCGTAGTCGGCGGCGGCGAAGCCGATGTTCCAGTAGATCTGCGGGACGATGTAGTCGATCCAGTGGTTGCGCACCCAGGTGCGGGTGTCCGCGTGCAGGTCGTCGTACGTCTGCACGCCCGCCCGGGTGTCCGAGCCCAGCGGGTCGGTCGTGGCGTTGCGCCACACCCCGAAGGGCTGATCCCGAACCGGGTGCCGGGCCGGACCCGCCGGATGCCCGCCGCCATCTCCCGCACCAGCCGGTCGATGTTGTCCCGGCGCCAGTCCGCCCGGGCCGCGAAGTCCCCGCCGTACCGGTCGTAGGAGGCGTCGTCGTCGAAGGTCTGTCCGGCGACCGGGTAGGGGTAGAAGTAGTCGTCGAAGTGGACGGCGTCGACCGGGTACCTGGCGACCGCGTCCAGCATGGCCCGCTGCACGAAGGCCCGGACCTCGGGCAGCCCCGGGTCGTAGTAGAGCCTGCCGCCGTACGGCACCACCCAGTCCGGGTGCAGCCGGGCCGGGTGGGACGGGGCCAGCCGGCCGGGGTCGGTGTGGTTGGCGACGCGGTACGGGTTGAACCAGGCGTGCAGTTCCAGGCCGCGGGCGTGGGCCTCGCGCACGGCGGTGCCCAGCGGGTCCCAGCCGGGGTCCCGGCCCTGGGTACCGGTGAGGTACTCGGACCACGGCTCGTACGGCGAGGGCCACAGGGCGTCCGCCGTCGGCCGCACCTGGAGGATCACCGTGTTGAGCCGGTCCCGGACCGCCCGGTCCAGATGTCCGATCAGCTCCTCGCGCTGCTCGGCGGCCGTGAGGCCGGGCTTCGACGGCCAGTCGCGGTTGGCCACGGTCGCGACCCACACGCCCCGCATCTCGGCGGGTGCGCCGTGCCCGCCCGCCGCACCCCGCCCGGCGCCGGCGCCCCGCAGGCCGGGCGCCGCCACCGCCTCCTGGGCCCCGGCCGCCTGGGCCGCCGCCAGCGTCGACAGCGCCGCCGCAGCGAACGCCCGGCGTGAGATCCGCCCCATTCCCGCACCCCCATACGCTCCGGATCCGCACCCTCACGGATCGTTCCGGGCCCCAGGATGCCCCCACCCGCGCGATCGATCATCGATACTTGGCGGTAACGTGCACGATCGGAGCAGGCGCCGACCCGGAGTCCTGCCACACCCGGACAAAGCCGGAGAACCAGCGAAGGGGACGATGTGACCGACATCGAGCGCGTCGGAGTCGTGGGCTGCGGCCAGATGGGCGCGGGCATCGCCGAGGTGTGCGCCCGCGCGGGACTGGACGTGAAGGTCGCCGAGACCACCGGCGAGGCCCTGGAGATCGGCCGGACCCGGCTGCTCAACTCCCTGACCAAGGCCGCCGAGCGCGGCAAGATCTCCGAGGAGGAGCGGGACTCCACGCTCGCCCGGCTGAGCTTCACCACGGACCTCGGCGAGTTCGCCGACCGCGATCTGGTGATCGAGGCCGTGGTGGAGAGCGAGCAGGTGAAGACGGAGATCTTCCAGGTGCTCGACCAGGTGGTGACCCGCCCGGACGCGATCCTCGCCTCCAACACCTCCTCCATCCCGCTGGTGAAGCTGGCGGTCTCCACCTCGCGGCCCGACCACGTCGTCGGCGTCCACTTCTTCAACCCGGCCCCGGTGCAGAAGCTGGTGGAGCTGATCCCGGCGCTCACCACCTCCGAGGGCACCCTCAGCCGGGCCCAGGCGTTCGCCGAGAAGCTGCTCGGCAAGCACGCGATCCGCGCCCAGGACCGCTCCGGCTTCGTGGTCAACGCGCTGCTGGTGCCGTACCTGCTGTCGGCGATCCGGATGTTCGAGTCCGGCATCGCCAGCCGCGAGGACATCGACAACGGCATGGAGATGGGCTGCGCCCACCCGATGGGCCCGCTGAAGCTGTCCGACCTGATCGGCCTGGACACCATCGTCTCCATCGCCAACTCCATGTACGCCGAGTACAAGGAGCCGCTGTACGCCGCTCCCCCGCTGCTCCAGCGCATGGTCGAGGCCGGCCGGCTCGGCCGGAAGACGGGGTCGGGCTTCTACAGCTACTGATTACCGTCCGCTACACCCGTGGGCCCGGCACCGATTTCGGTGCCGGGCCCATCTGTTTCACACACCGTGTGCGTGCCGGGCCCGCATATGCCCGTCACACACGCTCCCCACGCGCTTACCAGCGGAGTTGACTCTGCATGCGCATGCAAGTGGTGCGGAACCACCACGTCCGACTACGGAAAGGAGTGGACCCGTGAGCGCCGAACCGGAGCATCCCGTGGTCCATGGAGAACTCGCAGAGTTACGGCGCCGCCTCGACGTGGCGTACGCCCGCGTCGAGGGAGGACTCGCCCTGCTCAGTCACCGCGCCGAGGAGACCGCGAAGGAGGTGGACGACCTGCACACGCGCATGAGCTCACTGGAGCACGCACGCTGGCCCTGCCCTCGCTGGCCGTCCTCACCGCCCTCGGAGCACTCGTCGTGACGGTCTGGCAGGCGCTGGCCCGCTAGGAGTATTGACCCGCAGGGTTGTTGACGCGGGTCAATACACCTAGGCCCGGTCGTCGGCGAGCCTCGTGTGGTGCAGCAGGAGCAACGCGGCCGCCATGTTGGCGGCCGGGACCTCCCCCGGGCGACGAGGTCGGGGACGATCTTGAGCGGGACCCACTCCCGGCGGTCCGACTCGAAGTCGTCCACGGGGTGTCCTACGTACTCCCGTGGTCGGACCAGTAGATGTGGTGCCGGGCGTCAGTGAGGCCGTTGGACGGCTCCACGCTCATCAGGTGGTGCAGCGGTCCCGGCCGCCAGCCGGTCTCCTCCTCCAGTTCCCTGGCGGCCGCGCTCGCGATGTCCTCGCCGTCCTCCACCACACCGGCGGCCAGTTCCCAGCCCCAGCTGTCGGTGATGAAGCGGTGCCGCCACAGCAGCAGGACCTCGTTGGCCTCGTTGACGACCGTGGCGACGGCGACCGGCCGCAGCCGGATCAGGAAGTGGTCGAGATGCCGGCCGTCCGGCAGCTCCACATCTGCGAGATTGACGCTGAACCAGCGGTTCTCATAAACAGTTTGTTCGTTCTGTTTCGTCCACTGCACGGTTCTGCCACCTTCCACCGAGTAAGGGGCAATATCGCAGCAGGGCTGTGTACCTACAGTGCGCCTACAGCGGTACGCGCAGTGCGCCGTCGATGAGTTCGGCGGCCTCGGCGGTCCCGGCCGAGCCGCAGCGCACCAGGTGCTCGCGCACCGCGCGGAGTCTGTCGCGCAGTCGCTGGGACTCCATCCCGCGCGCCTGCTCGGCCATCTGCACGGCCGTGGCCACCGCGTTGTCGGCGTTGCCCTGGCGCAGTTCGATGGTGCTGAGCATGGCGAGCCGGTGCACCCGGCCGCGGTCGTGCGCGGGGTTGTCCACCGCGGCCGCCGCGTGCTCCCGGGCGGCGGCCAGCTCACCGAGGCTCAGCAGCGCCTCGGCCACCTGGACGTTGACCAGGCCGGGCTGTACGTATCCCGTCTCGTCCGGCTCGTACCCCCGCCGGATGCGGTCGGCGGCCGTCTCGGCCCGGCGGATGCAGGACAGGGCGCTGCCGGAATCTCCCAGGTGGGCGTACGCCTTCGCCTGCATCGCGTACAGGTCGGAGGCGAGGGCCGGGGTGATGTGCTTGCCCGCCGCGCGCAGGGCCGCCTCGGCGAACGCCACCGCCTGCCGGTGCTCCCGCATGAACAGCGCCTGGTTGACCAGCAGCGCGATCACGTACGCGCCGAGCCCCCGGTCCCCGCTGGCCTTTGCCAGCCGCAGTGCCTGGTGGAAGTAGCGCTGGGCCAGCCCGTGCGCGTCCGAATCGTAGGCGCAGATACCGGCGATCGCCACCAACCCGCCCGTGGCGCGGTGCAGTTGGCGCCCGGTGGCGTCGGTGTAGCCGCCGCGCAGCAGCGGGGCCGCCTCGGCGTTGAGGAAGCCGACGATCCGCGCCCGGGTCGCCACACCGCCGGCCTTGCGGTACATCTGCTCGTAGTGGGTGCGGGCCGCGCGCAGCAGTTCGAGGTCGGCCGCGGTGACCCGGTGCCGGCCGCCCGGGAGACGTCCACGTCCTCGGGCGGGTTCTCCCACTCCCACACCGGCATGACGGCGGGGGTGCCGGTGACCGCCGGCGCGCCGAGCACATGCGGGCGCTGCTGTTCGTCCGAGCGCCACAGCGCGGTGGCCCGCTCCACGAAGCCGGACAGCGAGCCGGTGTGCGGGGCGCTGGGCTCACCGGGCACGCCGAGGCCGATGTCGTCGAGGGTGACCGGGCGGTGCAGCCGTCCGGCGAGCACCTCGCAGATCAGGTCGGGCACCTGGCCGCGCGGCCGCTGGCCCTTCAACCACCGTGCCACGGCGGTGTGTTCGTAGCGGAGCGCGAGACCCCGTGCACGGCCGGCCTGGTTCACGTGGGCGGCGAGACCGGCGTGCGAGATCCCCGCCTCGTCCAGGATCGCGTCGAGCAGAGTGTTGGGCTGCATGGATGCCCCCCGAGTGGCCTGGTGTCCGTCAGCGTAGTGGCTCGGCCTTCACACGGGGTGTGAACGGAGTACGCGCATCCGCGGCGTGCGCGCGCTGTCGCGGAGCGTGGTGCCGCCGGTTGACTGGTCGTCCGGCCAAGCCGCCGGCTCCCCCTCAAAAAGCGGTGGCTTGGCCGGGTCGCCCTCCGGCGGTTCGGGGCGGTGGGCAAAGCGAACGGACCGGCCCCCGGAGGGGCCGGTCCGTCGCCGCCGGCAGGTGAACGAGACGGGCCGGCGGCCGCGTCGACGCGGATCAGCCGCGCAGCACGGCTCCGGTCCGCTCGCCCGCCAGGGCGACCGCCGCGTCCCGGGCCGCGGACGCCTCGTCCACGGTCAGCGTCCGGTCACCCGCGCGGAAGCGCAGCGCGTAGGCCAGGGACTTGCGGCCCTCGCCGAGCTGCTCCGCGTTCTCGTACACGTCGAACAGCCGGATGGACTCGAGCAGTTCGCCCGCGCCCTCCCGCAGCGCGGCCTCCACCTCGGCGGCGGGGACCGGCCGGTCGACCACGAGGGCGACGTCCTGCGTGGCCACCGGGAACGTGGAGATGCTCGGCGCCTGCACCACGCCGTCGCCGACCGCCTCCAGGGCGTCCAGGTCCAGCTCCATCGCGCAGGTGCGCTCGGGCAGGCCCAGCGCCTTGAGGACCCGCGGGTGCAGTTCGCCCGCGTGGCCCACGACCCGCTCCGTGCCACCGTCGGCGACGACGAGCTCGGCGCAGCGGCCCGGGTGCCAGGGACCGTACTGGCCCTTGCGCACGATCAGGTCGGCACCGGTCTCCGCGGCGACGACGCGGCCGGCCTCGATCGCGTCGGCCCAGTCCGCCGGGCGGCCCTTGCCCCACCAGCCGGCCCGCTCGCGAGCGCCCGCGAGCACCACGGCGACGTGCCGGGGCTGCTCGGGCAGCGCGCCGTTCAGCGACGCGATCTCCTCGTCGGTCGGGCGGCGGTCGACGGACAGGTGCACGCCGGCGCGCTGCTCCTCCCGGGCTGGAAGACCAGTCCGGTCTCGAACAGGGCCAGGTCGTGCGAGCCGCGGCCGTCGTTGCGGCGCAGCGCGCCCAGCAGGCCGGGCAGCAGCGTCGTGCGGAGCGCGGGCTCCTCGTCGTTGAGCGGGTTGACCAGCTTCACCACGCGGCGGGCCGGGTCACCGGACTCCAGGCCGAGCTGGTCGAAGACCTGCTCGCCGAGGAACGGGTAGTTCGGCGCCTCGACGTAGCCGGCGCCGGCCAGCGCGCGGCCCACCCGGCGGTGCAGCCGCTGGCGGTGGGTCAGGCCGCGGCCGGAGGGCGGCTTCGGCAGCGTGGAGGGCAGGTTCTCGTAGCCCTCCAGGCGGATGACCTCCTCGGCCAGGTCGTTGGCCTCGGTGAGGTCGGGCCGCCAGGACGGCACCGTGACGAGCAGTTCGTCCTGGCCCTGGACGTCGCAGCCGATCTCCTGCAGCCGGCGCACCACGGTCGCGCGGCCGTAGTCCACGCCAGCGACCCGGTCAGGGTGGTCGGCGGGGATCGTGACGGTCCGCGGGGCGGTGGGCGCGACGACCTCGGTGACGCCGGCCTCGGCCGTGCCGCCGGCGAGCAGCACCAGCAGGTCCACGGTGCGCTGCGCGGCGGCCGCGGCGGCCCGCGGGTCGACACCCCGCTCGAAGCGGCGGGAGGCCTCGGAGGACAGCTTGTGACGGCGGGCCGTACGGGCGATCGAGACGGCGTCGAAGTGGGCGGCCTCGATGACCACGTCGGTCGAGGCGTCCACCCCGTTCCCGGTGTCGTCGTGGTCGGCGATCTCCGTGTTGGCGCCGCCCATGACACCGGCCAGGCCGATCGGGCCGCGCTCGTCGGTGATGACCAGGTCCTCCGAGTGCAGCTTGCGCTCGGTGCCGTCGAGGGTGACGAGCTTCTCGCCCTCCTCGGCCCGGCGGACGCCGATCGTGCCCTGGACCAGGTTCCGGTCGTAGGCGTGCAGCGGCTGGCCCAGCTCCATCATCACGTAGTTCGTGACGTCGACGGCGAGCGAGATCGGGCGCATGCCGACCTTCTGCAGCCGGCGCCGCAGCCAGATCGGGGAGCGGGCCTCGGGGCTCAGGCCGGTGACCGTGCGGGCGGTGAAGCGGTCGCAGCCGACCGGCTCGGCGACCTGCACCGGGTAGCCGAAGGCGTTCGGGGCGGGCACGTCGAGCAGTGCCGGGTCGCGCAGCGGCAGGCCGTAGGCGATGGCGGTCTCGCGGGCGACGCCGCGGATGGACAGGCAGTCGCCGCGGTTGGCGGTGACGGCGATGTCCAGCACCTCGTCGACGAGCTGGAGCAGCTCGACGGCGTCCTGCCCGACCTCGGTCTCCGGCGGCAGCACGATGATGCCGTGGGTGCCGTCGTCGCCCATGCCCAGCTCGTCGGTGGAGCAGATCATGCCGTGGGACGTCTTGCCGTAGGTCTTGCGGGCGGCGATGGAGAAGCCGCCGGGCAGCGTGGCGCCGGGCAGGACCACGACGACCTTGTCGCCGACGGCGAAGTTCCGGGCACCGCAGACGATCTCCTGCGGCTCGCCCGTGCCGTTGGCCTGGCCGACGTCGACGGTGCAGAAGCGGATCGGCTTCTTGAAGCCCTCCAGCTCCTCGATGGTCAGCACCTGACCGACGACCAGCGGCCCCTTGAGGTCGGCACCGAGCTGCTCGACGGTCTCGACCTCGAGGCCGGCCGAAATGAGCTTGGCCTGTACGTCACGGCCGGTTTCGGTCGCCGGCAGGTCGACGTACTCCCGCAGCCAGGAAAGCGGGACCCGCATCAGATCTCCATCCCGAACGGCCGGGTGAACCGGACGTCACCCTCGACCATGTCTCGCATGTCTTCGACGTTGTGGCGGAACATCAGCATCCGCTCGATGCCGAACCCGAAGGCGAACCCGCTGTACTTCTCCGGGTCGACGCCGCAGGCGGCCAGCACCTTGGGGTTGACCATGCCGCAGCCGCCCAGCTCGATCCAGCCCTCGCTGGAGCAGGTGCGGCAGGGCCGGTCGGGGTTGCCGACGGACTCGCCGCGGCAGACGTAGCACACCATGTCCATCTCGGCGGACGGCTCGGTGAACGGGAAGAAGTTCGGCCGCAGCCGGGTCTTCATGCCCTCGCCGAACAGGGACTGGACCATGTGGTCCAGGGTGCCCTTGAGGTCGGCCATGGTCAGGCCCTCGTCGACGGCGAGCAGCTCGACCTGGTGGAAGACGGGGGTGTGGGTGGCGTCCAGCTCGTCGGTGCGGTACACGCGGCCGGGGCAGATCACGTAGACCGGCAGCTCACGGCTGAGCAGCGAGCGGATCTGCACCGGCGAGGTGTGGGTGCGCAGCACGACGCCGGAGTCGGCGGTGCCGTCCGGGCCGGTCACGAAGAAGGTGTCCGCCTCGCCGCGGGCCGGGTGGTCCGGGCCGATGTTCAGGGCGTCGAAGTTGAACCACTCGGCCTCGACCTCGGGGCCCTCGGCGACCTCGTAGCCCATGGCGACGAAGACGTCCTCGATGCGCTCCGAGAGCGTGGTCAGCGGGTGCCGGGCGCCCGCCGGGACACGGTCGTGGGGCAGCGTGACGTCGACGTCCTCCTCGACCAGCACGCGGGCGTCCCGCTCGGCCTCGAGCTCGGTCTGACGGCCGGCGAGGGCCTTGTTCACGGCGCCTCGGGCCATGCCCACCCGCTTGCCGGCCTCGGCCTTGGCGTGCGGGGCAGGGCGCCGATCTCGCGGTTGGCGAGGGCCAGCGGGGAGGCGGGGCCGGTGTGGGCGACCTTGGCCTCGTGGAGCGCGTCGAGGGAGTCCGCGGCGGCGAAGGCGGCGAGCGCCTCGTCCCGCATGCGCTCGATCTCTTCAGGTTTCAACGCCTCGACCTCGACAGGGTCGTACGACTTATTCGGTGCCGACATCTCTTCCCGTGCTTCCGGTTGGCTGGCGGACGGTCCCCGTCACCGACGTCGAGCCGGCTGTGGCTCTCGGCGGGCCGTGTGCAGGACACAAAGGTGCCAAAGGCCGATTCTAACGGCGTGGGGGTGGACGAATGGCCCGTGGGCCGCTAGGCGAGATACGCCGGCGTGCACACGGGCAACGTAAATCGGAACTCGGCGCCGCCGCCGGGGCGCGGCCGACCGTGATGGTGCCGCCGTGGGCTTCGACGATGCCCTTGACGATGTACAGCCCGAGGCCCGTCCCGCCGCGCTTGCTGCCCCGCCAGAAGCGGGTGAAGACGCGGTTCATGGACTCCTCCGGGATGCCGGGCCCCTCGTCGCTCACCGTGACCGACGTGGCCGTTTCCTCGCCCTCGCGCGGGGACGGCGCGGGCGTGACGTCAATGGTGACGGTTCCCTCGCCGTGCCGCACCGCATTTTCCAGCAGGTTGCTCAGCACCTGGTCGACCTTGTCGGGGTCGGCCCACAGGGCGGGCAGCGGCTGCTCGACCCGCAGCAGGAAGCGGTCGGCCCGCTGGCCGGCGGCGACGTAGGCCTGGATGTGCCGGCCGACGGCCGCGCCGATGTCGACGGGCTGCCGGCGCACCTCGAGCCGCCCGCTGTCGATCCTGGAGATGTCCAGCAGCTCGGCGATCAGGCGGGTGACGCGGTCGGCGTCGGCGTCGACGGTCTCCAGCATCAGCCGCTTCTGGTCGTCGGTGAAGCGTTCCCACTTGGCGAGGAGCGTGGCGGTGAACCCCTTCACGGAGGTGAGCGGGGAGCGCAGCTCGTGGGCGACGGTCGCTATCAGCTCGGCGTGGCTGCGCTCGGTGCGGTGCCGGGCCTCGGTGTCCCGCAGGGAGACGACCATCCCGCGCACGGGCCCGAGGGGTTCGTCGCGCACGTACCGCGCTGAGACCAGCACCTCCCGCCCGCCGGGCAGCAGCAGGTTGCGCTCGGGCTGCCGTACCCGGATGGCGAGGCCGCCGTAGGGGTCGGTGAGCTGCCACCAGCGCCGCCCCTCCAGGTCCTCCAGGGGCAGCGCCTTCTCCAGGTGCCGGCCGAGGGCGTCCTCGGCCCGGATGGCGGTGATGCGCTCGGCGGCGGCGTTGAAACAGGTCACGCGGCCGTCCTCGTCGGCGGTCACCAGGCCGTCGGGCAGCTCGTCGGGGTCGATGCCGGGACCGGTGCCGGAGCGGCCGGCGTGCCCGGGCGCGGGTGCGCGGCGCACGTCACGCCCGTCCGGCGCGGTGCTGCTGCCGACCACCCTCATCCCCGTACCCCACCTCTCAGACGGCGCAGGGCCCCGAGCTGGCCACCCTACTAGCTCTGGGTGACGGAGCGGCACCCTCCGGAGGCGCGCTGGGCACGCGCCGACGCGTAGAGACATACGGCGGCGGCGGTGGCGAGGTTCAGGCTCTCGGCCTTCCCGTGGATGGGGACGCGCACGACGGCGTCGGCCAGCGCGCGGGTCTCCTCCGGGAGCCCCCAGGCCTCGTTGCCGAACACCCAGGCGGTGGGGCCGCCCATGGTGCCCTTGTCGAGTTCCTCGTCCAGGTCGCGGTCGCCCGCTCCGTCGGCGGCGAGGATGCGCACCCCGGCGTCCTTCAGCCCCTCGACGGCCCGCTCGACGGGCACGCCGACGGCGACCGGCAGGTGGAAGAGGGAGCCGACGGAGGCGCGTACGGCCTTGGGGTTGTACAGGTCGACGGAGGCGTCGGTGAGGACGACGGCCTCGGCGCCGGCGGCGTCGGCGCAGCGCAGCACGGTGCCGGCGTTGCCCGGGTCGCGCACGTGGGCGAGTACGGCGACCAGCCGGGGCCGGGCGGCCAGGACGTCCTCGAAGGGGGTGTCCAGGAACCGGCAGACGCCGACCAGGCCCTGCGGGGTGACGGTGGTGGAGATGTCAGCGATGACGTCCTCGGGGGCGAGGTGCACCCGGGCGCCGGCCTCGCGCGCCGCCCCGACGATGTCGGCGTACCGCTCCGCGGCCTCGACCGTGGCGAACAGTTCGACGAGCGTGGGCGTCCCGTCCACCCGGTGCCCCGCGGCCTCCCGGACGGCCTGCGGCCCCTCGGCGAGGAACAGGCGGTCCTTGCCCCGGAAGTTCCGCTTGCCGAGCCGCCGGGCAGCGGCGACACGACCGGACCGGGAGGAGATCAGCTCGGGGCTGACGGGGGGCATCTTCTTCTTCACCTTCAGGAGAACCTCGACGCACGGTTCCATCCACCGCGCCGGCAGGGAACAGCGCCCCCAAGGGGCGCGGGGAACTGCGCGACCAGCCACGACGGGCCCGCAGTCGAACGAATCGCTCCGCCGGGCAACAGCAGGACCCGCAGGCCGTCACGGCCTACGGGTCCATGAGCCGGCCTAGAGCCAGCGCAGCGTCACGCGGCCTTGGGCGCGTTGACGTCGCTCGGCAGAGCCTTCTGGGCGACCTCGACCAGCGCGGCGAACGCGTTGGCGTCGTTGACGGCCAGCTCGGCGAGGATCTTGCGGTCCACCTCGACGTTGGCGGCCTTCAGACCCTGGATGAAGCGGTTGTAGGTCATGCCGTTGGCGCGGGCAGCGGCGTTGATGCGCTGGATCCACAGCTGACGGAAGTCGCCCTTGCGCTTCTTGCGGTCGTTGTAGTTGTAGACCAGCGAGTGGGTGACCTGCTCCTTGGCCTTGCGGTACAGGCGCGAACGCTGACCGCGGTAGCCGGAGGCCGCCTCGAGGATCGCCCGGCGCTTCTTGTGGGCGTTGACTGCCCGCTTGACGCGTGCCACTTCTTAACTCCTTGTAGCGGGGCCGCGGGGGATACTCACGCGGCCCGGAAACGAATGGGTCCCGGTCCAGACGTACGGCGTCGCCAGGGCGACGCCGGGCGTCACTTGCCGAGAAGCTTCTTGATCTTCGCGGCGTCGCCCGGGGCCATCTCGGCGTTGCCGGTGAGGCGACGCGTCACACGGGACGACTTGTGCTCGAGCAGGTGGCGCTTGCCGGCGCGCTCACGGAGCACCTTGCCGGAGCCGGTGATCTTGAAGCGCTTGCTGGCACCGCTGTGCGACTTGTTCTTCGGCATAGCGCCGTTCTCTCCTCGTCGGTGGCGCTCCGGTGCCCGGTCGTGAAAACCGGGCACGGTGGAGCGTCGCTCTTGTTTCGGTTACATCCTCGGGGACTCGCGTCCCCCGGGATCACGCCTCGGCAGGTTCCTCGGCAGGTTCCTCGGACGGCGCCTCGGCCTCGAGACCGGCCTCGGCGGCGTTCTGCGACTTGCCGGGGTTGGCCTTCGCGTCGGCCTTGCGGGCTTCCTGCGCCTGGCGAGCCTCGGCCATCGCCTCGGTCTTCTTCTTGTGCGGACCGAGGACCATGATCATGTTTCGGCCGTCCTGCTTCGGGTTCGACTCCACGAAACCGAGGTCCTGGACGTCTTCCGCGAGACGCTGAAGCAGTCGGTAGCCCAGCTCGGGGCGGGACTGCTCGCGGCCGCGGAACATGATCGTGATCTTGACCTTGTCGCCCTGCTTGAGGAACCGGACGACGTGACCCTTCTTGGTGTCATAGTCGTGCGGGTCGATCTTCGGCCGGAGCTTCATCTCCTTGATGACCGTGTGCGCCTGGTTCTTGCGCGCCTCACGGGCCTTCATGGCCGACTCGTACTTGAACTTCCCGTAGTCCATGAGCTTGCACACGGGCGGACGGGCGTTCGCCGCGACCTCGACCAGGTCCAGGTCGTACTCCTGCGCAAGCTCCAGGGCCTTGGCCAGCGGGACGATGCCCACCTGCTCGCCACTGGGACCGACGAGTCGCACCTCGGGAACGCGAATCCGGTCGTTGATGCGGGGCTCGGCGCTGATGGATCCTCCTCGGTAGCACCACGCGACCGCCTGGCGGACAGCCGCGTATGTCTGTTTCGACAGACCAACCGCGCCGAAGCACAAAAAATGCCCCGGACGATCACAGGCGGGGCTCCCAAAACAACCGGAGCACCGCCGCGGAGACCGCGGGGCGCAGTTCGGACGGCTCCATCGTCCGTACGGAACGATGGTGGCCGCCTGACCGGAAGACCTGCCGTCCCGGGGGATGGTCAGGTGGGAGATCGGAGCCTCCACTTGTGGGCCGGGCACAGCGTGTCCGGCCGGTCGTCAACAAGGTTAGCAGGATCGCTTGACAAGGGCTAATTGAGAAGGCGTGACGGGGAGCGCCTATCGTGTGGGGCATGAGTGACACCCCTCCTGAGTCCCCCGACTTCGACGCGATGACCCGGGACATCGCCGAGGTCCCCGCCGTCGAGGTGATCGTGACGGTCGCCGTCAACCTGATGAGCGCCGCCGCCGTGAAGCTCGGGCTGAGCGAGGAGGGCGAGAAGTACAAGGACCTGGACGAGGCCCGCAAGCTGATCGGCGCGCTCGCCGGTCTGCTGGACGCGAGCACCACCGAGGTCAGCTCCTTCCACGCGGCCCCGCTGCGGGACGGCCTGAAGTCGCTGCAGCTCGCGTTCCGCGAGGCCTCGATCGTGCCGGACGAGCCGGGCCAGGGTCCGGGCGAGAAGTACACCGGCCCGGTCTACGGCTGACCCGTCCCGTACGCGATCGGCGTACTCACTCCCGCACGAACAAGGGCTCGCCCAAAGGCGCGGTCCCGGCCGGCAGCAGTGCCAGGTCGAGGCCCCGCACCAGGCGGGCCCGCAGTGTCTCGTCGGCGGCCAGCCGCCCGGCGACCGCGCGGGCGGCCTCCGCGGGCGCGGCGGCCGGATCGAGGACGAGGACGAGCGTGCCGTCGGCCTGCCCGGGGCCGAGGTGGGCACGAAGGACCGCCGGCTCGGCGGCGACGGCGCCGCGCACGGCCTCGAGGACGGCCGGGTCGGTGAGCGGGTCGGCGCTGGTGCGTCCCTCGGCCAGGGCGAGCAGCGCGGGGCCGGTCAGCTCGAAGGGCACGGGTCCGGCGAGGTCGAGCACGACCGTGTCGGCCTTCTCGTGCGCGGCGGCCTCGAGCGCCTGGTGCAGGGGGACGGCGACGGGCCGGGCCGACGGGTCCCAGCGGGCCAGGGACTCGGTGGAGGTGAAGGCGGGCAGGGCCGTGCGGTCGCCCGCCTTGAGGGTCGGCACCGCCATGTCGCTGGTCTTCTCGCGGCGCAGTCCCCTCTCGTCCTCCTCGGCCTCCCGAGCACGGCCACGACCGGAACCAGCAGCCGGGCGCCCTTCAGCGCCGCGAGGACCGGGTCCACGGCCGTGCGGTCCCCGGCCCAGGCGGTGAGCGCGGCGCTCAGCCGGGGGTCGGCGGAGCCGTCGTCGTCGGAGTAGCCGGAGTCGGGAATGTTCTTCTTCGCCACGGTCCCGACCCTATAGGCAGGCCCGAGCCGTGCCCGTCCGGGCCCGGAGCCGGATTCACAGCGGACCCGGGAGTTCGCTGACGTGGTTCCCAGGTCCGTCCGACGGAACGCACAGCGACCGCCCCGAGCATCGCGGGCATGGAGTCCTCCGGTTCCGGCCGTCGTGGCCGCCGCGCCCGCCGTCCGCTGCTGTCCGCCGTCCTGGCCGTGGTGGCGTCGGGCGGGGTCGCGGCGGGCGGCACGGCCTGTGTGACGGCGCGCGCGCACTCCGGTGCCGGGACCGTATCGTCGGCCCCGTCGCCGGCGGCCTCCGGCTCGGCCGCGGCGGGTGAGGAGGCGTCGGTGGAGAGCGCGGCACAGCCGGTGACGGCGGCGGACCGGGAGGCGCTGCTGGCGCGGGCCATGGGGTCGGTGACCGTCCCGGCGGGGGCCCGGGTGTCGGCGGCGGTGCTGGAGACGGGCTCCGGGCGGAGCGCCGCGTACGGGACGGACACCTTCGACACGGCGAGCATCGTCAAGGTGGACATCCTGGCCGCGCTGCTGCTCCAGGCGCAGGACGCGGGCCGGGAGCCGACCGCGGTGCAGCGGGCGTACGCGACGAGGATGATCGAGAACAGCGACAACGCGTCCGCGACCGAGCTGTGGCACGCGATCGGCCGGGCCGCGGGGCTGGACGCGGCGAACGAGCGGTTCGGGCTCACGCACACCTCGGGCGGCGACGGCGAGCTGTGGGGGCTGACCCGGACCACCGCGGCCGATCAGCTCCTGCTGCTGCGGCAGGTGTTCGGGGAGGACTCGGAGCTGGACGCCGCCTCGCGCGCATACGTGCGGAAGCTGATGGGGGCCGTGCAGGCCGGTCAGCGGTGGGGGGTGTCGGCCGCCGGTTCCTCGTGGGCGCTGAAGAACGGGTGGCTGGCGCGCAGCACGACCGGGCTGTGGGACGTGAACAGCATCGGGCGGGTGACGGTGGACGGCACCGAGTACCTGGTGGCGGTGCTGTCGCGGGGCACCGCCACGCAGGCCGAGGGGATCTCGCTGGTGGAGGCGGCCGCGAAGGCGGCGGTGTCGGCCTTCACCCGCGCCGGCTCCGCCGCCTCCCCGGGGGCCGGATCCGCCGGCCCGGGGACGCGGGCCGGCGGATCCGGTTCGTGAGGCCGGTCAGCCGTAGGCCAGGCTGAGGGCCAGGTAGCAGGCGAAGGTGGACAGGACGTAGTAGGCGGCCGAGGCGGCCGGCCAGCGCGGGGCGCGGGCCCGGAAGAAGCGCCAGCCGGCCCGGGCGGGCAGCAGCAGCGGCAGCAGGGCCAGCGGCACCAGCAGCGCCTCCGGTCGGGCCTGCGTGACCAGCAGCAGCACCGCCAGTACGGGCGCGGTGAGCGCCACCGCGACGGTGCCGCCGAGGCCGAGGGTGCTGACGTAGCTGCGCTCACCCGGCTCGATCCTGCGGGTGATCTTCTTGGCGAACTCCAGGTGGACGGTGACCAGCACGGTGATCACGATGGCCAGCACTCCCCCGCGGCCGGCGCCCTGCCCGGTGTCGCCCAGGTAGCGGGTGTACAGGTAGACGTGCAGCAGCAGTTGGGCGGGGAAGCTGATCAGCAGACTGAGCAGCAGCCGGTCGCCCGGCGGCCAGCCCAGGACCCGGTCGGCGGCCAGCACCAGGGCGCAGTAGAGGAGCTGTCCGGCGAGGACCGCGAGGGCGGCGGGGCGGCCCGCGTTCAGGGCGAGGACGGCGACGGCGCCCACCGCGCACAGCACGAGCAGGTCGCGCTCGCGCACGGCTCCAGAGGCCAGCGGCCGCCGGGGGTTGAACGCGCGGTCGTAGGCGAGGTCGCGGATGTCGTCCACGGCCCGCATCAGCAGCAGCGTGACGGTGAGCGTGAGCGCCGCGGTGAGCGTGCCGGGGCCGGGGCGCCAGGCGGGGTGCGCGGGCTGGACGACCGCGAACAGCCCGGAGACGCCGTAGGCCCACAGGAACGCCAGCGCCACGGACGGCAGCGGCGGGTAGCTGCCCGCCACGAAGCGGGCCCAGCGGCTCAGCACGGCCGGGCCTGTCCGGCCGGGCGGACACGTACGGGGAGTTCCCACACGCCGCGCATGAACATCCGGTCCCGCCAGCTCAGTTCGGCCGGGTCGACGGCGAGTTCCAGTCCGTCGAGCCGGCCGAGCACGGCGGTGAGGCCTTCCTGGAGCTCCACGCGCGCGTGGGCCGCGCCGAGGCACAGGTGGCGGCCGTGTCCGAAGCCGATGTGCGGGTTGGGCGAGCGGTCGGCGCGGAAGACGTCCGGGTCGGGGAAGACGTCCGGGTCGCGGTTGGCCGCGTCGGTGAGCGGGACGACCACCTGGCCGGCGGGCAGGGCGCGGCCCGCCAGCCACACCTCCTCGGTGGTGACGTGCGGCTGGCCGCCGGTGCCGGCGAACCAGACCCAGCGCACCAGTTCCTCCACGGCGGCCGGGACCGCCGAGGGGTCGCGGCGCAGCCGGTCGGCGAGGCCGGGCGTGGTCAGCACGTGCAGAACGCACATGGCGAGGTGGGAGGCGGTGGTCTCGCCGCCCGCCATCATCAGGCCGAAGCCGAAGACGGCGATCTCCTCGTCGGTGAGCCTGGTGTCCGGCGGCGCGGTCAGGAGCTGGGTGAGCAGGTCGTCGCCGGGCCGGCCGGCCTCGACGGCCGCGCGGCGCTCGGTGAGCTGCCCGAAGAAGTAGTCGTACATGAAGGCGTGGGCCCGGGCGCTCTCCTCGGGGGTGAAGCGCCCGGCGGACATCATGACGGTGACCTCGGGCAGCAGCCGGTCCAGGTCGGCCACGGGCACGCCGAGCATCTCGCAGATCACCCGGTACGGGAACGGCGTGGTGAACTCGGCGATCAGGTCGACGGGGCCGTCGGCGGCGCGCAGCCGGTCCAGGAGCCCGGCGGCGATCGCGGCGATGCGCGGGCGGTCCTCCTCGGCCCTGCGGTGGGTGAAGCGGGCCTGCACCCGGCTGCGGCGCCGGGTGTGGGTGGGCGCGTCGCTGGTGACCAGGGCCAGGGCGCTGGACCTGCGGGCGAACAGCGTGCCGCCGGCCCAGGCCTCGCGGCTGAAGCGGTCGTCGGACAGGACGGTCCTGACGTCCTCGTGGCGGGTCACCAGCAGCGCGTCCCGGCCGTTCCCGAGCCGCACCGGCACCAGCGGCTCCTCGCGGAGGCGGGCCAGCCGGCCGGGGTCGAGGCAGATGCCGGGCAGGTCGGGGAAGGGGTAGGCGGGCGGCTCCCGGTCCGGGCCGGCCCCGGTGACCGGGCACCGCAGGGTGGGCGCGCCGGTCATCGCAGCCACCCTCGGCGGGCTCGAGCTCCTGGTCCGGGGCACCGTGCCAGTACTCGTGGAAGGAGGCGCAGCGGCCGTCGGCGGCGAAGCGGAGCACCAGGCAGCCGGCCGCGTTGCGTGGCGCGCCGGTTTCCGGGTCGTACAGGACGCACCACCATTCGACGGCGGCCCGCCCGCCGGAGACGACGGGCTCGCCGAACCACATGCGGGCGTCCTTCTGCCGGGACAGGGTGGTGCGCCAGTGCGCGGCGACGGCCTCCCGGCCGGTGTGCGGGGCGCCGTAGGGGCCCTGGTGGTAGACGGCGTCGTCGGTGAAGAGGGCGGCGACGGCGTCCGCGTCGCGGGCCCGCCAGCCGTCCTTCAGGGCGTCGATCCACCGGTCCACGGCGGTCGTGGCCCGGGCGCCGGGGCGAGGGTCTGCTGCTGGGTCATGTCCGTTCCTTGTACGGGGAGGGCGTCCCGGTGGCCCAGGACGGGGTGGCGGTGATCTCGACGACGGCGGCGAACAGGGAGACGCCGAAACTGTTGTTGAGCATCAGCACCCGGTCGCCGGGGCCGACTTCGCGGGTCTCGACGAGGTGGTGCAGGGCGGCGAAGTGGTCGCTGGTGGTCATGTGACCGAGGGCGCGGCCGAACTCGAGGACGCCGCGGGCCGGGTCGATGCCGAGCGGTTCGAGGACCGAGCGGATGTACTCGGGGCCGCCGGACAGCACGTGGGTGACGCGGGTGATGTCACCGGGCCGCAGCCCGGCGTCCTCGATGGCGCGCAGTCCGGTCTCGGTGCGGGCCGCGTCCACGGCCTTGCGGGCGAGGGTGGCGGCGCCGGGGTCGCTGCGGGCGTAGTCGATCATCCGGGCGACCAGGTCGATCCGGCCGGTGCGGGTGCGCCGGGGCGGGAAGAGGGGGCCGCGCGGCCGGTTCATCTCCTCCAGCTCGGGCAGCGAGCCGGAGACGAGGGACAGGACGCGGGCGAAGCCGCCGCGGGTGGACAGCACGACGGCGGTGGCCGCGTCGCCGAGGATCGACGGGCGTTTCATCCGGGCGCCGCTCTGGTAGCGCCAGCGGTCGACGCGTTCGGTGCCGAAGTTCTCGGCGGCGGTCACCAGCGCGGCCGTGCGGGACGGGTCGGCGCTCAGGTGGCCGTGGGCCAGTTCCAGGGCGCCGAGGGCCGCGTTGCAGCCCTGCCGTACCTCCATCGCCGGGACCCGGGTGCCGACCGCGTGCCGGAGCACGTACTGGTGCGGGGTCCACAGTTCGGGTCCCTGCTCGTGCAGCGAGGCGTGCAGCACGAGCGCGATGTCGGCGGCCGGGTGCGCGGAGCGTTCCAGTGCGGTGCGGGCGGCCTCCACCGCCATCTCGGGCGGCGAGATGTCGCCCGCGACGGCGGCGCCGGTCCAGCCGCCGGCCCGCCACTCGTCCTCGGCGTACCGGCCCTCGGCGACCGCGCGGTCGGCCGGGTGGGGCCGGGGCAGGTAGCAGCCGAGGCCGTCGATGAACAGGTTCGCTACGCGCACGGTCCGTCCTCCTCCGCCCCGGTGCCGTCGCCGGGCAGCAGGCGTACGGTGCCGGCGGTGCCGTCGATCTCGATCCAGGCGCCGTCCTCGATGGCCGTCATCGCCTCGCGGACCGCGACGACCGTGGGGACGCCGAGCAGCCGGCCGCTGATGGCGGTGTGGGAGACGAGGCTGCCGCGCTCGACGACGATGCCCTTGGCGGCCATCATCAGCGCCAGCCAGCCGGGGTCGGTCTCCTTGGCGACGAGGATGCGGCCCACGCAGGCCTCGGGCTGCACGTCGGTGTCCCGGACGACGAGGGCGCGGCCGCGTGCCGTGCCGCTGCTGGAGGCGATGCCGCGCAGCACGCCGTCCGCGTCGGGTCCGCCGGCCGCGGCGGTGTCCTGACGGGAGGCCAGGGCGACCGGCACGGGCAGGCCGCCGGGGACGGTGAAGTAGGCGGGCGGGTCGGCGGCGGCCGCGCTCCTGGCGAACCGGGCGGCGCGCCGGCGCACCAGCCCCCGCAGGTCGGTGTCGGGCAGCGTGCCGTCGAAGGCGCCGAGCACCTCCTCGGTCTGGAGGTGGACGACGTCCTCGGCCCGGTCCAGCAGCCCCGCCTCGACGAGCCGCCGGGCGAGCCCGCGCATGACCTCGCGGGAGACGCCGTAGAGCTGGCTGCGGCAGAACCGGGTGTCCTCGCGGGCCTTGACGCTGAACCGCAGCGACGCCAGCACGGCGCCGAGCGCGGCCCGCTTGAGCGGGGCGGGGCAGGCTTCGCGCAGGGCGTCCCGGGCGGCGGCGCGGGCGGCGGCCTCGTCGGCCTCGTTGGCGGCGACGGTCAGTCCCTGGCCGATGTAGGGGCGCAGCGCGGTGACGATCTGCCAGGGTTCCTGGCGCGGGGTCAGGACCTCCAGCTTCAGGTCGTGCAGTGCGCGGTCGCCGTAGGTGCGCAGGTGCCGGGCGAAGGCGTCGGCGGTGCCGGTGCCGTACTTCCCCTCGGTGATCTCCCGCCAGACCTCGGGCGCGGGGCGCTCCAGGACGGCGGTGCGCAGGGCCGGGTGGGCGGCCGCGCGTTCGGCGAGGGCGAGCGCCGAACGGACCGAGGCGAGGGTGCGGTTGGGGCGGCCGCCGCCCATCAGCCGGGGCAGCAGTGCGGCGCCGTCCGGCACCCAGCGGTCGAGGAGGGCGTCGGCGCAGGTCAGGGAGACCAGGGCGAAGTAGCTGGCGACCATGGTGACGCCCCAGCGGTGTTCGGCCTCGGTCCACATGGTGCGGTAGCGGGCGATGAGTTCGTCGGCGGTGCAGTCCTCGAAGGAGGGCCAGCGCGCCATCAGGTCGTCCCACCAGCGCAGGAACTCCCGCAGCCGGCGCGGCTGGGCGACGTAGGCGCGGGTGAGGCGGGGGGCGGCGCGCAGCACCTGCTTCCAGGCGCGGCGGCGGGCCACCGGGTCCGGGGCCGTGTCCTCGTCGCGTTCGGTGAGGCCGAGGGAGCGCTGCCACATGGGGCGGATGAGGTCGAAGCCGGGTATCTGGCCGTGCAGCGCGAACCAGGCGTCGAGGCGGTAGTAGACCCGTCCGTCGAGGTGCCCGATCATCCGGCTGAGGTGGTGCTGGTTGCGGCGCAGGGAGTCCTCGGGGACGCCGAGCCGCCGGTAGAAGTCGGCGAATCCGGTCCGGTAGAAGACGCGGGCCTGGGAGTAGGTCAGCGTGGAGGTGACGCCGGGGAAGGACTCGGTGAGGTTGTGGTTGGTCCACGGCACCGGGGGCGCGCTCTCCCCGCCCGGGACGGCGGCGCTGACCACGGGCCGGGCCTGGACGAGGTGGATGCGGCCGTCGGCGGTGAGGGTGCCCTCGATGTCCTGGGGGCCGCCGAAGAGTTCCTCGGCGCGGGCGGCGAGCTCGCCGATGGCGCGGACCTCGTCGTCGAACAGCACGGGCGGTGCGCCGAGCGCGTCCGGGACGGGCAGCGGCACCGGTCCGGCGTCCGGCCGGGCCGGGTCGAGGCCCGCCATCACGGACTTGACGGCGAGTTCGGCGCGTACGGCGCCGGTGGCGCGGTCCACGAAGAAGTGGTCGATGTCGGCCTTCTCCTGCACGATGCCCTCGCCGATGCCGTGCGCGGCGGCCACCACCGCCTGGTCGGCGCCGCCGCGGGGATCGCTGGTGAACATCACGAAGGACCGCACACCGGGCACCATCCGCTGGACGCCGACCGCGACCCTGACGGCGGTGGCGTCGACGCCGCGCCGCACGCGGTAGAGCACGGCCTCGGGGTTGTAGGCGGAGGCCCAGCAGTCCGCGACGCGGTCCAGGAGGGCTTCCCGGCGGACGTACAGGTAGCTGTCGGAGAGGCCGGCGAACGGGTCGTCGGCGCCGTCCTCGCCGCTGCCGTCCGGCTGGGCGGCGACGCAGCCGCGCACCGCCACCAGCCCCTCGGGTCCGGCGAGTTCGTCGAAACCGGCGAGCACCTGCCGGGCGAGGCCGGGCGGCAGCGGGGTGGCGCGGACCCGGTCACGGGCTGTACGGGCCCATGCGGTCAGCTCCCCGGTGCTCGCCCCGGCGCCCGGGAAGCCGGCGGGAACCGGCACGCAGGCGGTGTACGCCTCGGCGGTCAGGGCGAAGAAGGCGGGTACGGGCAGCCCGGCGCGGAGCATCTCGTGCTGCCGGGAGAACTTGTGGCCCACCAGGACCGGGTCGGCCGGCGCGGTGCCGGTGCCGCCGCCGGTGCCGGCCAGCAGCGGGCCGCGTCCGGTGGCGGGGCCGGGGTGGGCGAGCGGGGTGGTGGGGGCCATCGGCTACCACACCCCCGGCAGCAGCCGCGCCCGGCCGCCCGCGTATCCCGGGTATCCGGGGACGGCCCACAGCACGCGCTCCTCGACCCGGATCCGCCACACGATCACCGCGGCCAGGGCGAGCAGGAACAGCACGCTGAGCGGGTTGCAGAAGAACGCCGTGAACGCCGCGTTGGCCAGCAGCATCCCGGTGTACGCGGGGTGCCGCACGTGCCGGTAGGGGCCGTTGGTGACGATGGAGTGGTCCGAGTAGCGGACCACGTGGTGGGAGTAGAAGCGGCCGAGGGTGCGGATGGCGGTCAGGCGCAGGGCGACGGACGCGGTGAACACCACGACCGGCACGGTCAGCCACACCGACCAGGTGTGCCAGGGCAGCGGCCACAGCACCGCGGAGACACCGGTGCCGGCCCGGGTCAGGGCGTACGGCAGCAGGGTGCTGTTCTCCGCGGCGGACTGCTTGGGGTGGCGCACGGTGATGCCGGTCTCGGCGAGGATCCACAGCACGTAGAGGCCCGCGAACAGGGCCGCCACGGCGTGCGGTCCCGCGGTGTCCGAGGTGAGCTGCAGTGCGATGGCGAGGGCGAACAGGGCGCAGGTCAGCGGCAGCAGGGCGCGCAGGACGAGGACGACGAGGCGCTGGTTCATGCCGCCGTCCCGGCACCGGCTCGGAAGGCCCGGTAGGCCTCGGGGGTCAGGCCCTTGCTGACGTAGACGAGGCTGCCGATGCGGGTGCCCGGTCCGTCGCCCGCGATCAGCTCGAAGGTGAGCCGGGCCTTGTCGTCGGACATGCGGGTCTGCCGCCAGCGCAGCGCCAGCGGGAGCCCGGCGGGCAGGTCGGCCGGCAGGTCGGCGGTGAGCCGCAGCCACAGCATCTGCACCTCGTCCGGCCAGCCGCCGACCCGGTGCGAGAGCCAGGTGGCGAACTGGCGGCCGGCCTCGACGACCGACTTCACCGAGCGCCGGTCCGGGCGCCGGCTCGCCAGGGTGTGCCCGGCCTCCGGCAGCAGGACCGCGGCGGTGAACACGCCGTCCTCGGCGAGGGGTTCGCCGAGCATGACGTTCTCCGGGCGGGTGCGGTGCACCAGGAAGGCGCGGGCGGGCTCGGCGGCCGGGGCGGGCGGTAAGGACGCGGCGGCGGGCCGGTCGGCCTCCGGGTCGGCGGTGAGGGTGAACCAGCTGTCCGACACGACGGCGGGGCCCTGGGTGACGCGCAGGGTGTGGCGGCCGTTCTCGGGCGGCGCCGCGTAGAGCACCAGGCGCGGGGTCAGCTCGGGCATCACCCGGAAGTTGACGACCCATTTCACCCGGGAGCCCGCCGGGACGTCGACGCGGTCGCTGACGGCGTCCGCCATGGCGCACACCAAAAGCATGCCGGGGACGTGGTCCAGCGGGTGGTCGTAGAAGAACGGGTTGCTCTGGTCGACGGTGAGGTCGGTGAGCCAGGGGTCGGCGTCGTAGCCCCGGGCCGCGGGGCGCGGTGCCCCGGCCGGGCCGTGGCCGCTCTGCTGAACGCGTGTCTGGGCTCGGGTCGTTGGCGTGGTCATCCGTCTTCCTCGATTCCTGACTGTGCTGTCGCTCGGCCCGGGCCGGCCCGCGGCGTCTGTTCCCGCGCTCGCGGTGGCGGCGCGCCGCCCGGCCCCCGGTCCACCACGTGGGGCGCGTCCGCGGCGCCGGGCCCGGTGGCCGGCCGCATCGGTGCGGGCCGTCGTCGGCCCGGTGTCCGCGGCAGTCTTGACGAGCCGCCTGACATGCCGCTGGCCCCTGCCGGCGGCAGGGGCCTCCGGCATGACAGCGTTGTCCGCATGTCAGCGGCGGGTCAGCGGCCCGGACCACAATCGGTCATCCGTCCGCTTTCCGAGGGACCGGACGCGGTCGCCGGCCGGGTCCGGTCCCCGTGGTCCCGCTGGGGAGGTCTCCGCATGATTCTGGTGACGGGCGCGACCGGTGTGGTGGGCGGCGAGGTGGCGCGGACGCTGGCGGCGGCCGGTCCGGTGCGGGTGTTCTGCCGTGACCCGGCCCGGCTGCCGGTGCTCGCTCCGGGCTGCGAGGTGGCCGTCGGTTCCTACCAGGACCACGGGTCCCTGCTGCGCGCGCTCGCGGGGGTGGACCGGGCGTTCCTGGTCACCCGTGATCCCGGCGGCGACAGCGACGCGCGCTTCCTGCGGGCCGCGGAGGCGGCCGGGGTGCGGCACGTGGTGAAGCTGTCCGCGTACGCGGCCGGTGAGGACGACGCCGACGACCTGATCACGCGGTGGCAGCGGGACTGCGAGGACCTGGTGCGCTCCTGCGGCCTGGAGTGGACGCTGCTGCGGCCGCGCGCGTTCATGTCGAACACGCTGGCGTGGGCGGGCTCGATCCGCTCCGAGGGCGTGGTGCACGCCCTGCACCCCGAGGCGCCGAGCGCCTGCGTCGATCCCCGTGACATCGCCGAGGTCGCGGTGGCCGCGCTGACCTCACCCGGCCACGCGGGCCGGGTGCACGCGCTCACCGGCCCGGAGGCGATCTCCGCCGTGGGGCAGACCCGGGAGCTGTCCCGGGTGCTGGGACGCCCGCTGGTGTGCCGCGCGCTGACGGCGGAGCAGGCCGCGGTCCGCTGGTCGCGCCGTCATCCGCCGCATGTGGTCGAGGCGCTGCTGCGCGGCGCCGAACGGCAGTCGAGGGGCGGCAAGGCCACGGTGGATCCGTCCGTCACCCGCCTCACCGGCCGCGCGGCCCGGTCGTACGCCCGCTGGGCGGCGGATCACCGGGAGGCGTTCGGACCGGTGCCCGCGACCGCGGTGCTCTCCGGGGCCGCGCGGGTCTAGAACGGGTCGCCGGCTGCCCGCCGTCCGCCCGGGTTCGGGCGGCGGTGCGGCGGTGCGGCGGTGCGGCGGTGCGGCGGTGCGGCGGTGCGGCGGTGCGGCGGTGCGGCGGTGCGGCGGTGCGGCGGCGGACCCTAGAACTCGTCCTCGCGCCGCCGTCCCTGGTTCCGGCCCCGCCACAGGACCACACCGGCCACCAGCAGGACCGCGCCGGCGCCGCCCGCGAGCGGGCCCGCCCAGCCGGACGTCGAGCCGGTGGCCGTGGCGGTGTCCGGGCCGGGACCGAAGTACTTCTCCCCGTACGACGCCGGGCGCAGGCTCCGGGGTTCGAGGCGGGCCGCGGCCTTCAGGGCCGCCGCGGGGTCGATCATGCCGAAGCCGCGGGAGTCGTCCCGGCCGCCCACCGGAGCGTCCCGGGCGGTGTCCTCCAGGAGCTTCTTGACCTGGGCCGGGGTCAGCCCCGGACGGGCCGCCTTGACCAGTGCCGCAGCGCCCGAGACGTAGGCGGCGGCGGCCGAGGTGCCCCAGCCCTCGTAGTACTTGTGGTCGGGGTCGGCGATGACCACGTTCACGCCGGGCGCGCTGACCGCCGCGTACCAGCGGCGGGTGGAGAAGGAGGCGCGGGTGCCGTAGCGGTCGACGGCGGTGGCGGCGATGACGCCCGGGTAGGCGGCCGGGTAGGAGACGTGGTCGCCCTTGGCACCGCCGTTGCCCGCGGAGGCCACGACCACGACGCCCTTCTTCAGGGCGTACTGCACGGCCTCGTCCTCGCTCGGCTCCGGGTGGGCGGAGTCGGAGTCGTCGCCGAGGGAGAGGTTGATGACGTCGGCGCCGTGGTCGGCGGCCCAGCGGATGCCGTCGGCGAGGGCGTTGCCCCGGCTGGTGCGGGCCTTGCCGCGGGCGGAGTCGCCGTCCTCCAGGATCACCCGCACGGGAAGGATCTTCGCCTCGGGGGCGACGCCCATGACACCGGCGGTGCGTCCGGCGCCGTGGCCGTGCCCGGCGATGATGCCGGCCATGGCGGTGCCGTGCCGGGCCCAGTCGCGGTCGCCGGGACCGGCGCCGAAACCGATCATGTCCTTGGCGTCCAGGACGTTGCCGGCCAGGTCCGGGTGGTCGGCCTCGACCCCGGTGTCCAGCACGGCGACGGTGACGCCCCGGCCCTTGGTGGTCTGCCAGGCCTCGTCCAGGCGCAGGGCGGACAGGCTCCACTGCTGGGCGCGGATGCCGTCGGCGTGGGCGGTGGCGGACGGCAGCAGAACCAGGGAGCCGGCGAGCAGCAGGCTCACCGCGGACCCGGTTCCGCGCGGGCGGCGGCGCGGTGTTCGCCTCATGAGGGACTCTCCGTGGCCGGTCCGGCGGTCTGGCGCAGCCGGCGTTCGACGCGGTCGGCCAGGCCCTGCGCCTCCTGGCCGAGGCCGGCCTGCGCGGGTGCCGAGCCGGCGCCGGAGCGCGCGGCGTCCGCGGCGGGCTGCGGCGAGTCGACCGTACGGCCGTCGGCCCAGCCGGACACCGCGTAGGCGACGACGGGGGCGTCGGTGAGGACGGAGACGGTCCAGGTGGCGCGCTGCCGGTCACCGAACCGGGCCGCGGCGGTGCCCTTGGCGGCGTAGGACCGGGGCATCAGATCGGCGCGCCGGTCCAGGTGTTCGTCGCGGAAGCGGGCCGCGAGCGCCGACATGGCGGCGGGGTCGCCCTTGGTGAACAGCAGGCCCACGGTGGTGACGTGGCTCTGGGTGGCGTCGCTGTACGTGGCGCGCAGGAGCCGCCGGCAGCCGACCGGGGCGAGGACCTTGCGCAGCAGCGGGTCGAAGGCGTCGGCGCAGCCGCTGTCCGGGGCGACGGCGATCCGCGTCCAGGTCCGGTCGGCCCCGCCGGGGCCGGCGCCGGTGCCCTGGACGACGGGCGGGAACAGCCGGTCCACGGGCATGCTGTGCCACAGCGTGCCGGCCGCGCTGAACCCGGTGCCCGCCTTGCCGTCGGAACCGTCGCCGGTGAGCCAGCTCCCGGTCACCGCACCGCCGACGAGACCGAGGCCGAGGACCAGGCACGCGGCGGCGGCCGCGGTGCGGGGCCGCAGCCATGCCGGGGCGCGGGTCCGCGGCCGCTCGCCGTATTCGGGCTCCCCGAACGACACGACGGGCCGGGCGGCGCCGCCCGCGCTCCAGGACAGCACGGGGTCCGGCGACAGCGGCGCGGGGCCCGCGGGATGGGCGGGGTCGCCCGGACTCCACGCGGGCCGCCCGTCCCGCACGCCGGAACCGGACGGCGCCGGGGACGACGGAGCCGTGACGCCCGGCGGCGGGGCGGGCCGCTGCGCGGAGGCGGGGCGGGCGGGAGCGGACGGCGGCTGGGAGAGCGGGCGCGCGGGAGGCTGGGCGGAGACCGGACGGGAGGCGGCGGGCTGCCGCGCGGCGGCCGGGCGGTCGGAACCGGACGCGGGGACCGGTCCGCCCCGGCCCGGGGCGGACCCGGAACGCCGCTGCTCGGGCGCGGACGGGACGGGCCGCAGCCGGGTCGTCGTCTCCGCGCCCGACTCGGCGGGAGCGGCCGGCCGCGCGGCCGCCTCACCGCCGGAACCGGAGCGGCGCTGCTCGGGCGCGGACGGGACCGGGCGCAGCCGGGTCGTCGTCTCCGACGCGGACTCCGCCGGAGCACCCGGCCGGCGCGACGGCGCCCCCGCGCGTGCCGCGTTCGGCGGGGCGTCGGGGAAGCGGGCGGAGGCGGGCGGCGGAGGCGGGTCCGACGGATCGGTGCCGCCGGTCCCGGTGGCGGACGGGAAGGCGGGGAAGCGGGGTCCGGCGGCCGGGCGCGCGGTGCTGGACCGCTCGCCGCCCTGCCGCGTCTCCCCGGGAACCCGGCCGGCCGGGTTCCGCGCGGCGCGCGGCGCGAAGACCGAGGGCTCGTCGTCGTCGGCGTCGTCCGGCGCGGAGGCGGGCACGGCAGCGGTGGGGGCCCCGGGCGGCGGCCGACCGGCCGGGACGCGGTCCCCTGCGGGGTGCCCGGGCCACCGGCTCGGCCGCCCGGCGCGGGAGCGGGCACGGTCGCGTCGGCACGGGCCTCCCGGCCCCGGCCTTCGCTCGGCGCACCGGCACCGCCGGGCGCCGTGCCGCCCCGGCCCAGGGCGCCGTGCGCGGTCCAGGACTCGCCGCCCCGGTCACCCGGCCGGGCGCCGGCCGCGGCGGTGTCCGTCCCCTGGGCGGCGGACCGCGCGTCGCCGCTCCGCGGGGCGGCTGCCGGACCGGTCGTGCGGGGCCGGGGTGACGTCGTGCCGGTGTCGGCTGGGGCGGTCTCCGGGGCGTGGCCCCGAGGCGGGTCCGCGGGGCGGGGCGGGGTGGCGGGACGCGGTGGGACCGGGGTGCGGCGCGCTTCCGTGCTCAATGCACCCCCCGTTTCCTCGTGCCCGGGCCGTCTGCGCGTGCGGGCCGCTCTGTGCTCGTCGGCGATGCCCGGTGCGAAGCTCCGTCCGGGCACGCATACCTACCCGTACGGCTGGACCGGCATCCCGGTTCAGGTGATGCGGCCGGGAGCGTTCCGCCGTTCGTGCGCGTCACTCTACGGGTTGTCCGGGAGAGAACGAGAACCAGTCCACGAGCCGGTGGCATCTGCCCCTATCGTCCCCCTACCCTGCGGTAATCCTGTCTGGCACGCTTCCGTCATGACTGCGCGCGCCGCCGACCGGGCCCGTTACGACCGGGCCACCGCCCATCTGGACGCCCCTCTCGCGATCGTGGATCTGGAGGCGTTCGACGCGAACGCGGACGACCTCCTGCGCCGGGCCGGCGGCAAGCCGGTCCGGGTCGCCAGCAAGTCCGTGCGCTGCCGGGCCCTACTGGAAAGAGTCCTGGCCAGGGACGGTTTCCAGGGCCTCATGTCGTTCACCCTCGCCGAGTCCCTGTGGCTGGCCCGCTCCGGGTTCGACGACGTCCTCCTCGCCTATCCGTCCGCCGACCGGGCGGGGTTCGCGGAGCTGGCCGCCGATCCCAAGCTCGCCGGCGCGGTCACCGTGATGGTGGACGACGTGGCCCAGCTCGACCTGATCGACGCGGCCCGCGACGGCGGACGTGAAGTGGTGCGCGTCTGCCTGGAGTTGGACACCACACTGCGGCTGCTGGGCGGCCGGGTGCGGGTCGGGGCCCGGCGCTCGCCGCTGCACTCCCCCGCCCAACTCGCCGACCTGGCACGGACGGTGGCACGGCGGCCCGGCTTCCGACTGGTCGGGATCATGGCGTACGAGGGCCATGTCGCCGGGGTCGGGGACGCGGTGGCCGGGCGGCCGCTGCGCTCACGGGCGATCCGGCTGATGCAGGCCGCCGCGCGGCGGGAGCTGGCCGAGCGGCGCGCGGCGGCGGTGCGGGCGGTCCGCGCCGTGGCGCCCGGCCTGGAGTTCGTCAACGGCGGCGGGACGGGCAGTGTGCAGCACACCGCCGCCGAGGACGCCGTCACCGAGATCGCGGCCGGCTCGGGGCTCTACGTGCCCCGGCTCTTCGACAACTACACGTCCTTCACGGGGCGTCCGGCCGCCCTGTTCGCCCAGCCCGTCGTGCGGCGGCCCGGCGTGGGTGTCGTCACCGTGCTGGGCGGCGGCTATCCGGCCTCCGGCGCCGCGGGACCCGACCGGCTGCCGGTGCCGTACCTGCCGGAGGGGCTGGCCTACGACCCGCAGGAGGGGCCGGGCGAGGTGCAGACCCCGCTGCTCGGCTCACCCGCGGACGATCTGCTGATCGGCGACAAGGTGTGGTTCCGGCACGCCAAGGCGGGCGAGCTCTGCGAGCGGTTCGACGTCCTGCACCTGATCGAGGGCGACACGGTCACGGCCGCCGTGCCCACCTACCGCGGTGAGGGCCGCACCTTCCTGTGATCCGCGCCCGGACCGCGCCCGGCGGACGTCAGGGCGTCCGGCCGGCCTGGTCCGGCACCACCGATCCGTCGGCGCGCCGGACCGGCCCGGGCGTGCCGTCGGGCGCGGTCCAGGCGGTGGTCGAGCACGGGTACGGCGCGGTCCGGGGCGGCAGCGGGTCGATGAACATGGGGTTCACCAGCCAGCGCCGGTCGGCGTCGTCGTAGGCCCGGCACATCAGTTCGGGCTTTTCGCGGTCGATCACGAGGTGGGCGCCGGTGGCGTCGCCGACGAAGGTGACGTCGGTGTCGGCGTCGCCCGCCGCGAGAGCGGGCCGCCGCTCCCAGGGCTGCCGCCGCCAGGCCGCGGCGCCCCGCACGCCGTAGACCTCCTGGTTGATCCAGCAGCGCTTGCCGTCGATGTACGGGATCACCGTGCCCCGGGTCGCCGGGACGCCGCCGCAGCCCTCGGTCCGGGTGGTGATCCGGCCGCGGCGGTCCAGGACCGGGCGGATGGCGATGGTGTGCGCCGCGTCCACGCCGACGCCCCTCGACCAGACCTCGGTGACGGGCTCGGCGCCCGCCGAGACGACGTAGACCCGGAACCCGGCCCGGTGCAGGGTGCGGATGAGGTCGCGCTGCTGGGCGTAGGGGCGCACGTAGGCCGGGACGGTGTGGGTGCCGAGGACGCGGGTCGCGCCGACCGGGGCGGCCAGGGCCTCGCGCCGGGCGGCGCGGGCGTAGGAGGCGAGTTCGGCGGGGGTGCGGCCGGCGAAGAGCTGCGGGACCCAGGCGTACTCGGGCACCGTGCGCCGGTGGTTCCAGTGGCCGGCGAAGGCGCGCGCGCCGCTCGTGGTGGTGGCGTTCTCGCGGATCTCGAGGATCTCGTCCGTGCAGCGCGGCCGGGTGGAGGTCCGCAAGGACGTGCCCGCCCCGGCGCCGCAGGCGGCCGTCAGGGCCCTGTCGGCGGCCTCGGTAAGCCAGGCGCTGGTGTCCTTCCAGCGGGCGGGGCGCGGCAGGCGGTCGTGGCGCAGGGCCCAGGAGAGGGTGGCGTCGGTGACGTCGTTCTTGGTGACCGTGTTGTCCCAGTCGAACGCGGCGACCGCGCCGGTGTGCCCGGAGCAGGTGCCGCGGGCGTCGATGACGCGCTGCAGACGGGCACGGTTGTCGCCGTGCCAGGAGGTGGTCAGCCGGGGCAGTCGGGCCGCGCCGGCGGCGCGGTGGGCGCGGCCGCCAGGGCGGCGGCCGCTGCCAGGGTCCACGCGAGAAGTAGTCGCATATGCGCGGACCGTACACCTTCGTCCCTTACAGGGGGGTGACGTACGCGCCCGCGATCCCGCCGTCCACCAGGAAGTCGGTGGCGTTGACGAAGGACGCGTCGTCGCTGGCCAGGAAGGCGACGGCGGCGGCGATCTCCTCGGCCCGGGCGAACCGTCCGACGGGGATGTGCACCAGGCGGCGCGCGGCGCGCTCCGGGTCCTTGGCGAACAGCTCCCGCAGCAACGGGGTGTCGACCGGGCCGGGGCACAGGGCGTTGACCCTGATCCCCTCCCGGGCGAACTGCACGCCCAGTTCACGGGACATGGCGAGCACGCCGCCCTTGGAGGCGGTGTAGGAGATCTGCGAGGTGGCCGCTCCCATCCGGGCCACGAAGGACGCCGTGTTGATGATGGAGCCCCGGCCCTGGCGCCGCATGTACGGGAGGGCGGCCTTGCAGCACAGGTAGACGGAGGTGAGGTTGACCTCCTGGACGCGCTTCCAGGCCTCCAGGCCGGTGTCCAGGATGGAGTCGTCGTCGGGCGGTGAGATCCCGGCGTTGTTGAAGGCGACGTCGACGCTGCCGTAGGTGTCGTGGGCCGCCGCGAACAGCGCCTCGACCTGCCCGGGATCGGTGACGTCGGTCTTCACGAAGAGCCCGCCGGTCTCGTCGGCGGCGGCCTTGCCGCGCTCCTCGTCGACGTCGCCGCAGACGACGTGGGCGCCCTCCGAGGCGAGCCTGCGGGCACTGGCGAGGCCGATGCCGCTGCCGGCTCCGGTGACTACGGCGGTACGGCCGACCAGGCGGCGGCAGACGTGTTCTGCGTTCACTGTGCGGGGCCCTCCGTGCTGATGAAGACGTTCTTGGTCTCGGTGAAGGCGGTCAGGGCGTCGGGTCCGAGTTCGCGGCCGAGCCCGGACTGCTTGAAGCCGCCGAACGGGGTCCAGTAGCGGACGCTGGAGTGGGAGTTGACGGACAGGTTGCCCGCGCGGACGCCCCGGGAGACGCGCAGGGCGCGGCCGACGTCCCGGGTCCAGACGGAGCCGGACAGGCCGTAGGGGGTGTCGTTGGCGAGGCGGACCGCGTCCTCCTCGTCGGTGAAGGGCAGCAGGACGGCGACCGGGCCGAAGATCTCCTCGCGGGCCGCCGGGGAGTCGGGCCGCTCGCCGGTGAGCACGGTCGGCGGGAACCAGAAGCCGGGGCCGTCGGGGGCGGCGCCGCGCAGGGCCTCGGCGTCCTCGGGGACGTACGACCGGACGCGGTCCAGTTGCGCTCGGGAGATCAGCGGGCCCATCCGGGTCTTCTCGTCGGCCGGGTCGCCGACGACCACGGAGGCCAGCGCATCGGCCAGGAACGCGCGGGCCTCCTCGTACACGGTTTCCTGCACCAGGACGCGGGTGCGGGCGCAGCAGTCCTGGCCGGCGTTGTCCAGGAACGAGCAGGGGTCGAGGGCGGCCTCGAGGTCGGCGTCGGCGAAGACGATGTTCGGGCTCTTGCCGCCGAGTTCGAGGGTGACCGGCTTGACCAGCCGGGCGCAGCGCTCCATGACCTCGCGGCCGGTGGCCGTGGAGCCGGTGAACACGATCTTGGCGATGTCCGGATGGTCGGCCAGGGCGCGTCCGGCGGTGTGGCCGTGACCGGGCAGCACCTGGAAGAGGTGCTCGGGAAGGCCCGCCTCCAGGGCGAGTTCGGCGAGGCGGAGGGCGGTGAGCGGGGTGGTCTCGGCGGGCTTGAGGACGACGGCGTTGCCCGCGGCGAGCGCCGGGAAGGAGCCCCAGGCGGCGATGGGCATGGGGAAGTTCCAGGGGGCGATCACCCCGATGACGCCGAGGGGTTCGCGGAAGGTGACGTTCCAGCCGCCCGGTGCCGGGATCTGGCTGCCGAGGAGGCGTTCGGCGCCGCCGGCCGCGTACAGCAGCAGGTCGCGGGCGTTGCCGGCCTCCCAGCGGGCGTTGCCGATGGTGTGCCCGGCCTCGCGGACCTCCAGGCGGGCCAGTTCCTCGACGTGGCCGTCGACGGTGTCGGCGAAGCGGCGCAGCAGCCGGGCCCGGTCGGCGGGCGGGAGCGCGGCCCACTTCGGCTGGACGCGCGCGGCCCGTGCGACGGCGGCGTCGACGTCCGGCGCGCCGGCCGCGGGGACGGTGGCGACGACCTCCTCGGTGGCGGGGTTGAGGACCTTCAGCTCGTGCGGTTCGGACACGTGAGGACCTTTCACCGGCGTTCTCGTCACAGGCGTTCGAAGGAGCGGCGCAGTTCCCAGTCGGTGACGGCGGCGTCGAAGGCGGCGAGTTCGACGCGGGCCATGTTCCGGTAGTGGGCCACGACCTCGTCACCGAAGGCGGCCTTGGCCACGGGGCTGTTCTCCCAGAGTTCGGCGGCCTCGCGCAGGGTGGTGGGCACGTGCTCGTAGTCCGCGGTGTAGGCGTTGCCGGAGCACGGCTCGGGCAGTTCGAGGCCCTGCTCGATGCCGTACAGACCGGCCGCGACCAGTCCCGCGACGGCGAGGTAGGGGTTGACGTCGCCGCCGGGGAGGCGGTTCTCGAAGCGCAGGGAGCGGCCGTGGCCGACCACCCGGAGCGCGCAGGTGCGGTTGTCGTGTCCCCAGGCGACGGCGGTGGGGGCGAAGGAGCCGGGCTGGAACCGCTTGTAGGAGTTGATGTTGGGCGCGTAGAGGAGCGAGAAGTCGCGCAGGGCGGCGAGCTGCCCGGCGAGGAAGTGCCGCATCACGCCGGACATCCCGTCCGGTCCGGCCATGGCGTTGCCGCCGTCGGCGTCGGCGAGCGAGAGGTGGATGTGGCAGGAGTTGCCCTCGCGCTCGTCGTACTTGGCCATGAAGGTGATCGAGACGCCCTCCTGGGCGGCGATCTCCTTGGCGCCGGTCTTGTACAGCGCGTGCTGGTCGCAGGTGACCAGGGCCTCGTCGTAGCGGAAGGCGATCTCGTGCTGGCCCGGGTTGCACTCGCCCTTGGCGGACTCCACGGTCAGGCCGGCGCCCGCCATGTCGTTGCGCAGCCGGCGCAGCAGGGGCTCGACGCGGCCGGTGCCGAGGATGGAGTAGTCGACGTTGTACTGGTTGGCCGGGGTGAGGCCCTGGTAGTTCGCGTCCCAGGCCTGCTCGTAGCTGTCCTTGAAGACGATGAACTCCAGCTCGGTGCCGGCCTGGGCGGTGTAGCCGAGTTCGGCGAGGCGCTCGAGCTGGCGGCGCAGGACCTGGCGGGGCGCGGCGACGACCGGGGTGCCGTCGCTCCAGGCGAGGTCGGCGACGAGCAGGGCCGTGCCGGGGTGCCAGGGGACGCGGCGCAGGGTGGCGAGGTCGGGGTGCATGGCGAAGTCGCCGTAGCCGCGGTCCCAGGAGGACATCGCGTAGCCGTCGACCGTGTTCATCTCGGTGTCCACGGCGAGGAGGTAGTTGCAGCCCTCGGTGCCGTGGTGCAGGACCTCGTCCAGGAAGAAGCGGGCGGCGAACCGCTTGCCCTGCAGCCGCCCCTGCATGTCGGGGAAGGCCAGGACGACCGTGTCGATCTCACCGCCGGCGACGAGTGCGCGCAGCTCCTCGACGCTCAGCGGGGGTGTGCGGTCTGCCACGGGAGATCCTCCTTCGGCTGTTCGGCACTTTGTCGGCCGGACCGGGAGCCATAAGGTATTGCTCACGACCATTGCCTGGGAAGGGGGCACGGCCGGATGCCGCGGGAAACGGACGCACGGGGGAGCGGGCACGGGCGGCGGACGACCGGCTCGCCGCGGTGCTGCGGCCGGTGCGGGCGGGCAACGGCTTCGAGGAGGCGCTGGAGCAGATCCTCCAGGTGGTGCGGCTCGGCCTGGTGCCGGGCGGTGAGCGGCTGCCCGCCGAACGGGAGCTGGCGGAGCGGCTGGGCATCAGCCGGGTGACGCTGCGCGAGGTGCTGCGCGTACTGCAGGACCAGGGCCTCGTGGAGTCGCGGCGCGGGCGCTACGGCGGGACGTTCGTGCGGCCGCGCGCGGACGCGGGCGGCGAGGACGAGCTGCGGCGGCGGATCGCCGAGGTGGACATCGAGGACGTGCTGCGCTTCCGCGAGGTGCTGGAGGTGGGCGCGGCGGGGCTGTGCGCGGCGCACGGGCTGGCCCCGGAGCAGGCCGGCCGGCTGCGCGAGGCGCTGCACCGCACCCACGAGGCCCCGCTCGCCGACTACCGGCGGCGGGACACGCTGCTGCACCTGACGCTGGCCGAGCTGTGCGGTTCGCCCTCGCTGGCCGCCCGGTACGCGGCGGTGCGGGCGAGCGTCAACGACCTGCTGGACTGCATCCCGCTGCTGGTGCGCAACCTGGAGCACTCGCAGCGGCAGCACACCGCGCTGGTCGAGGCGGTGCTGGACGGGGACGCGGACGGCGCGCGGGAGATGATGCGCGAGCACTGCGCGGGCACGGCGGCGCTGCTGCGGGGGTTTCTGGCATGACCGGGCTCTGCAAAGGTGCGCGGGTGAACCTTTGCGTTTCGGGAAGGGCGGTGGGACGGTGCGGCCGCTGATCGGTGTGAGCACGTACCTGGAGCCGGCTGCGCGGTGGGGGGTGTGGGAGCTGGCGGCCGCGCTGCTGCCGGCCGCGTATCCGCGGCTGGTGCAGCGGGCCGGCGGCCTGGCCGCCATGCTGCCGCCGGACGAGCCCGCGCGGGCCGCCGCCATGGTGGCCCGCCTCGACGGGCTGGTCGTCGCGGGCGGCCCGGACGTCGACCCGGCGTGCTACGGCGCCGAGCGGTCGCCCCGTACGGGGCCGCCCGCCCCGGAGCGGGACGCCTGGGAACTGGCCCTGGTCGACGCCGCGTTGGCGGCCGGCGTGCCGCTGCTGGGGATCTGCCGGGGCATGCAGCTGCTCAACGTCGCCCGCGGCGGCACGCTCGTGCAGCACCTGGACGGGCACGCGGAGCTGGTCGGAGTCTTCGGCGGGCATCCGGTGAAGCCCGTGCCGGGGACCCGGTACGCCGGGATCGTCCCGGAGGAGACGACCGTGCCGACGTACCACCATCAGGCTGTGGAGCGGCTCGGCGAGGGGCTGGTGCCCTCCGCGCACGCGGCGGACGGGACCGTGGAGGCGGTCGAACTGCCGCCCGGCGCGGGGTGGGTGCTCGGCGTCCAGTGGCATCCGGAGATGGGGGACGACACCCGGATCATGCGGGCGCTGGTACGGGCCGCCGCGTCCTGAGCAGGCCGGACCCGCGAGGATCGGGGAGACGACCCCTAGGGGGAGACGCCCCCTGGGGCCTGTCTAACAATTCCCGTCGTCGCCCGCAGGGCGGCCGCGCGGCGTCAGGCGCGTGCTCTCGCCGTGTCGGACTCGGACCCTCGTACTGGACGTACTCGGGTCCGGGGCCGGCGCGGCGAGAGGGCGTGCATGGCGTCGCGCGGCAGACGGGAATTGTCAGACAGGCCCTAGCCCCGCGTCAGCGACAGCAGTTCCCGTGCCGGTCCGGTGGGCCGGTGTCCCGTCGGCCACACCGCGCGCAGGTCACGGCGCAGGGCGACGCCGTCGACCGGGATGCGCACCAGGCGCCGCATCGCCAGCTCCTCCCCCACCGCCAGTTCGCTCAGCACCGACGGGCCGGCGCCGCTGACCGCCGAGGCCTTCACCGCCGTCGTGGAGGACAGCTCTATCAACGGCCTGGCCAGACCGCCGAGCGCCGTGTCCAGCACCTGGCGGGTGCCCGAGCCGCGTTCGCGCAGGATCAGCGGGGTGGCCGCCAGTTCGGACGGGGTGAGGGGGCGCCGGCGGCGGGCCCAGGGGTGGCCGGGCGCCGTGACGACGATCAGGCGGTCCCGGGCGATCACCGCCGAGTCCAGGCCCGCGGGGATCGTCAGTCCCTCCACGAAGCCCAGGTCCGCCTCGCCGTCCAGGAGCAGTTCCGCGACCTTCGCCGAGTTGCCCGCGAGCAGGGACACCGCGGTGTCGGGCCGCTCGGCGTGCAGGGCGAGCAGCCAGCCCGGGAGCAGGTACTCGGCGATGGTCATGCTCGCCGCGACCCGCAGCCGGGAGTCCCGCCGGTCGCGCAGCGCCCGCGCGCCGGCGTCGAAGGCGGCCGCCGCCTCCACCACCCGCCGGGCCCAGTCGGTCACCAGGGCGCCGGCGTCCGTGAGCCGGGACCCGCGCGGCGAGCGGTCGACCAGGGCCACGCCGAGCTGCCGCTCCATGGAGCGCAGGCGGCTGCTGGCGGCGGGCTGGGTGATGCCGACCTCCCGTGCCGCGGCACCGAGGCTGCCCAGCCGCGCCACGGCCAGCAGCAGTTCCAGCGCGCCGAGGTCGGGCACCCGGTGCGCCAGCGAACCGCCGGGCGGGCCGTCGTCCGTCGCGTTCCGCTCGCTCATAAGACCAGCTTATGCCCCCATACACCGGGACTCCCTGGTCGGCCGGGGCCGGCGGCGGGATCGTACGGTCATGGTCATCGCAGCCCACTCCCTGTCCACCGTGCGTGCCGCCCGGGTCCGGCACCTCGGCCCCCACTGGTACGCCTCCGTCATGGGGACCTCGGTCGTCGGCACGGCGGGCGCCGCGCTGCCCGTGCACGTCCCCGGGCTGCGCGGGGCGTGCACCGCGCTGTGGGCGCTGTCCCTCGTCGTGCTCGCGGCACTGCTGACCGCCCGCGCCCGGCACTGGACGCACCACCGCGACCGGGCCCGCGCCGGCCTGCTGGACCCGGCCACGGCCCCCTTCTACGGGTGCCTGTCCATGGCCCTGCTGGCCGTGGGCGGCGGTGCGGCGGCCGTGGGGCGGGACTGGATCGGCACCGGCCCGGCGCTGGCGCTCGACGCGGTCCTGTTCACCACCGGTACGGCGGTGGGCCTGACAGCCGCCGTGGCCGTGCCGTACCTGATGGCCGCGCACCACCGGGGCGGGCCCCGCGAGGCCGCTCCGGTCTGGCTGCTGCCGCTCGTCGCGCCGATGGTGTCCGCCGCCGTCGGCCCGCGCCTCGTGCCGCTGCTGCCGCCGGGGCAGCCGCGGGAGACCCTGCTGCTCGGGTGCTTCGCGATGTTCGGGCTGAGTCTGCTCGCGACGCTGGCGACCCTGCCGCTGGTCTTCGCCCGGCCGCTCGTCTCCGGCCCGCTGCCGCTCGCGCTCACCCCGGGCCTGTTCCTGGTCCTCGGCCCGCTCGGGCAGTCCACCACCGCCGTGGGCCTGATCGCGGACGCGGCCCCCGGGGTGGTACCGGCGCCCTACGACCGCGGGCTGGGCGTGTTCGCGGTGCTGTACGGGGTGCCGGTCATGGGGTTCGCGCTGCTGTGGCTGGCGCTCGCCTCGGCGCACGTGGTGCGGGCCCGGCGGCGCGGCATGGGCTTCTCGATGACCTGGTGGGCGTGCACGTTCCCGGTGGGCACCTGCGTCACCGGCGCCGCCTCCCTCGCCGGGCGCACCGGACTCGCGGTGTACGACGTCCTGGCCGTCGGTCTCTACGGCCTGCTGGCCGTCGCGTGGCTGGCGGCCGCCTCGGGGACGGTACGCGGGCTGCTCAGCGGTGAGCTGCCCGAAGCGCCCCGCCCAGCACCCGCGGCGCCTCGGCCAGCGACGGCCCGTACCAGGTCAGGTGGCGTCCGCTGACGAGTGCGCAGGGCAGGCCGGGGAAGGCCTCGGGGCCGTCCCCGGCGGTGAAGCGGTAGGGCTCGTCCGGCAGGACGACCAGGTCCGGGGCCGCCGCCACCAGCTCCGCCAGGGGTACCCGGGGGTAGCGGTCGGGGTGGCCGGCGTAGAGGTGGCGCACGCCGAGGCGGGCCAGCACGTCACCGGCGAAGGTGTCCCGGCCCAGCACCATCCAGGGGCGGCGCCAGACGGGCACGACCGCCGTCGTCGGGGCCGGGGCCTCGGGCAGGTCCGCCCAGGCCGCCTCCGCCTCGTCCAGCCAGCCGGGCCGGGCCTGGGCGCCGCACGCGGCGAGCACCCGGTCCAGCTCGCGGAACGCCTGCGGCACCGTGCGCACCTCGGTGACCAGCACCTCGACACCCGCCGTACGCAGGGCGTCCAGGTCGGGGGCGCGGTTCTCCTCCTCGTTGGCGATCACCAGGTCGGGGGCGAGGGCGACGATCCGGTCGACGGCCGGGTTCTTGGTGCCGCCGATCCGGACGGCCCCGGTGTCCGCGGGGTGCGTGCACCAGTCGGTGACCCCGGCCAGCACGCCGGGCAGCGTCGCGGCGACCGCCTCGGTCAGCGAGGGCACCAGGGAGACCACGCGCACCATGGGTCCTAGCGCGCCCGGTCCTGCACGGCCTCGATGTGCTCGGCGACCGCCACCACGATCACCCGGGTGTCCGGGACCGTCGCGCGCCAGCGGTGGCGGACACCGCCGGTCAGATACAGGGTGTCGCCGCGGCCCAGACGGTAGGCGCGGCCCTCGGCCTCGATCTCGACGGCGCCGTCGGCGACGTACATCAGCTCGTCGTTGCGGTGCTGGAACTCGCGTCCCGCCTCGTGGTCACCGGTGAACTCCGAGGCGTGCAACTGGTGGTGCCCGCGCACCAGGGAGCGGGTGCGGGGCAGGCAGTCCGACTCGGTGACGGGCTCGGCCCGTACGACGTCCACGCTGGCCGCCGGGTCGGCGGCGGCGAGGAGTTCCACCGCGGTGGTGCGCAGGGCGTCGGCCAGCTTCTCCAGGGAGCCGCGGCTGGGGCGGGCCTTGTCGTTCTCGACCTGGCTGAGGAAGGGCACCGAGAGTCCGGTGCGCTCGGCCACGACGGCGAGAGTGAGCTCGAGCGCGCGACGGCGCCGCCGCACGGCCGCGCCCACCCGCACGGGCTGCTGCTCTTTGTGGTCGCCCATCGCTCCGGCTCCCTCCTTCACTCGTCGTGCCGCCGTCCGGTCGCCCGTCGCCGGGCGGTCCCCCGAAGAGTTGTCTGCACCCTACGCATGTTCGGCAAACCGTTTCACGCGCCTGTCACATCCCCGACACGCCGGTGGGCCCGCACCCCCACGGTTCACGCCAGTGCGACGGCTCGCGGTACGGGACGGGTCTCCCTTGTTCCAAGGCCCGGACGGCCCCCGATGTTCCGCCGGAGCGATGCCGATGACCCTCCGTGGTTGGCCGGATCCTTACCGTGGATGGTCCCGGGGGCGCCGGGCGGGCCAACGGGCCGTGCCGGGGCCCGGGGGAAGCCGCGAGGGGTGGGCGCCGCGGACACGTGCGTGGACGTGTCGGCGGCGCCCACCCCTCGGGCGGCGACCGGGACGGTCAGGTCATCCGGCCGCCTGGCTCTCGTGGCCCTTGCGGTCGATCGGCGCCCACTTGTCGGCCTGGCCCGGGTGCTGCTTCAGCCAGGTGCGGACGGCGTCCTGCTCCTTGCCCTTGCCGGCCTTCTGGATCTGCGCCTCCAGGCCGGTGAGCTGCTTCTCGGTCATCGAGAAGTCCTTGAGCCAGGCGCCGACCTCGGGGTTGTCGTCGGCGAAGCCCTTGCGGGCGAGGGTGTGCACCCCGTCGCCCTTGCCCCAGGCGCCCGCGGGGTCCTTCAGCTTCTTCAGGTCGTAGTCGCTGTACGCCCAGTGCGGCGACCACAGGGTGACGACGACCGGCTGCTTCTTGGCGTAGGCGCGCTTGAGCTCGGCGAGCATGGCGGGCGTGGAGCCGTCGACGACCTGATACTTGTCCTGCAGGCCGTAGCTCTTGAGGACCTTGTCCTTGAGCAGGCCCATCATGCCGGCGCTGGGCTCGATGCCGACGATCTTGCCGTCGAACTCGGAGGCGTGGTCCTTCAGGTCCGCCAGGGAGTTCACGTCCTTCACGTAGGACGGGACGCTCAGCTCCAGGGAGGTGGGGCCGTACCACTTGCCGAGGTCGTCCAGCTTGTCGCCGTACTTCTTCCAGTACTCGGCGTGCGTGGTGGGCAGCCAGGAGTCGGTCTCGAAGTCGAGCTGGCCGGTGGCGAGGCCGGTGTAGAGCGGGCCGGCCGCGTACTGGGTGGTTTTCACCTTGAAGCCGCGCCGCTCCAGCAGCTCCTTCCACAGGAACGTGGAGGCGATGCCCTCGTCCCAGGGGATGTAGCCGATGTTGATCTCCTTGCCCCGGCCGACGTCGGTGCCGGAGGCCTCGGAGGTGCCGGAGGAGCCGAAGATGCCCAGACCACCCGCGACGAGCGCGAGGGCGACGACACCGGCGACGGCGACCACCGGGCGCGGACGGTACGACCAGGTCGTCGTCCGGGTCTTGGCGGCGGCCCTGCGGCCGAGCGGGGAGAGCTGGGTGCCGAGGGCGCCGGTGACCCGGTCCAGGTAGATGGCGAGGACGACGATGCCGACGCCCGCCTCGAAGCCGTAGCCGATGTCGAGCTGGCCGATGGCCTCGTTGACCGCGCCGCCGAGTCCGCCGGTGCCGACCATGCCGGCGATGACGACCATGGACAGGCCCAGCATGATCACCTGGTTGACGCCGGCCATGATGGTCGGCAGGGCCAGCGGGAGCTGCACGCGCCACAGGGTGTCGCGGGGCGTGGTGCCGAACGCCTCGGCGGCCTCGACCAGTTCGGCGTCGACCTGCCGGATGCCCAGCTCGGTCATGCGGACGCCGGGGGCGAGGGCGAAGATCAGGGTGGCGACGACACCCGCGGCGGTGCCGAGGCCGAAGAAGAGCATCGCGGGGATCAGCAGGACCATCGACGGCATCGTCTGGAGCAGGTCCAGGACGGGCCGGACGGCCGCGCTGACCGTCTTGGAGCGGGCGGCCCAGATGCCCAGCGGGATGGAGATGACCAGGGCGATCACCGTGGCCACCAGGACGAGGGCCAGCGTGGACATCGCCCGGTCCCACAGGTCCAGCGAGTCGACGAGCGCGAACCCGGCGAAGGCGAGGACACCGCCGAGCAGGCCGCGCAGCCACCAGGCGATCACGCCGAGGATGCCGGCCATGAGCAGCGGCTCGGGAGCGGCGAGGACGGCGTCGATGCCGTCGTACATGCCCTCCATGACCGCGCGGATCGCGTCGAAGAGCCAGGACAGGTGGTCGACGAGCCAGTTGACGCCGGAGTCGACCCAGTCACCGAGAGGGATTCTAGGCACGGGCGATCACCTTTCCGCCGTTGTCGTTGTCGCAGGCGGTGGGGTCGCCCTGTTCGTCGCCGAGGAGGCCGAGCAGACGCTGCCGCGGCACGACGCCGACGAGCTCGCGGCCGGCGTCCAGGACGGCGACGGGGTGGCTGAGCCGGGCGCTGATCGCGCACAGCTCGGTGAAGGGCGTGCCGGGGGCGGCCGTCTCGCAGCCGCAGTCGGCCTCGTCGCCGCGGACGTCGGTGTCCATCACCGCGGCGGCGGTCAGCACCCGGGAGCGGTCGACGTCCTTGATGAAGGAGGCGACGTAGTCGTCCGCCGGGCGCAGCAGAATGTCCTCGGCGGTGCCGGTCTGGACGATCCGGCCGTCGCGCATGACGGCGACGCGGTCGCCGAGGCGCATCGCCTCGTTGAGGTCGTGGGTGATGAAGACGATGGTCTTCTTCAGGGTCTTCTGCAGCTCCAGGAGCTGGTCCTGCATGTCCCGGCGGATCAGCGGGTCCAGGGCGCTGAAGGACTCGTCCATCAGCAGCAGGTCAGCGTCGGTGGCCAGAGCGCGGGCGAGGCCGACGCGCTGCTGCATGCCTCCGGACAGCTCGTCGGGCCAGGAGTCCTCCCAGCCGGCCAGACCGCACAGGGCGAGCGCCTCGTCGGCGCGGCGTTCGCGCTCGGCGCGGGGCACGCCCTGCACGGACAGGCCGTAAGCGGCGTTGTCGCGGACGCTGCGGTGCGGGAAGAGCGCGAAGTGCTGGAAGACCATGCTGATCTTCTTGGAGCGCAGTTCGCGCAGCTCACGGTCGCCGAGCCCGGTCAGGTCCCTGCCGTCGAAGCGGACGCGGCCGGCGGTCGGCTCGAGCAGGCCGTTGAGCATCCGCAGCAGGGTGGACTTGCCGGACCCCGACAGCCCCATGACGACGAATATCTCGCCCGCCTCGACCTGGAAGGAAGCGTCGATCACGGCGGCGGTGAGGCCGTCGGCGCGCAGTTCCTCCCGGTCGGTGCCCTCGCGCAGCTTCTCCACTGCCTGGTCCGGTCGTCTGCCGAACACCTTGAACAGGTGCTCGGCCTCAAGCCTTGGTTGCACGCGTGCCTCTCGTCTCGGCCGTACATGACAGAAGCCGCGCCTCCCCAGATCCCGATTGGTCAAACTTTTAAGTGTCTTACGTCACATCGGGGCCGTGTCAGTGGCGTACGGCATGATGCGAGCGTGACCGGACGACTCATGCTCCTCGACACCGCCTCGCTCTACTTCCGCGCCTACTTCGGCGTGCCGGACTCCGTGCGGGCGCCGGACGGCACCCCGGTGAACGCGGTGCGCGGACTGCTGGACTTCATCGACCGGCTGGTGAAGGACCACCGGCCACAGCGGCTGGTGGCCTGCATGGACGCCGACTGGCGGCCGCAGTGGCGGGTGGACCTGATCCCGACGTACAAGGCGCACCGCGTCGCCGCGGAGCACGAGGGCGCGCCGGACGAGGAGGAGGTGCCGGACACGCTCTCCCCGCAGGTGCCGGTCATCGAGGCGGTGCTGGACGCCATCGGCATCGCCCGGGTGGGCGTCGCGGGGTACGAGGCGGACGACGTGATCGGCACGTTCACCGCGCGGGCCGGCGGCTCCGTGGACATCGTCACCGGCGACCGCGACCTCTACCAGCTCGTCGACGACGAGCGCGGCGTGCGGGTGCTGTATCCCCTGAAGGGCGTCGGCACCCTGCAGCTCACCGACGAGGCGGTGCTGCGCGAGAAGTATGGGGTCGACGGGCGCGGGTACGCGGATCTGGCGCTGCTGCGCGGCGACCCGAGCGACGGCCTGCCGGGCGTGCCCGGGATCGGTGAGAAGACGGCCGCCAAGCTGCTCGCCGAGTTCGGCGACCTGGCGGGCATCATGGCGGCGGTCGACGACCCGCGGGCGAAGCTCACGCCGTCGCAGCGCAAGCGGCTGACCGAGGCCCGGCCGTACGTCGCCGTCGCGCCCAAGGTGGTGCGGGTCGCCGGCGACGTCCCGCTGCCGGACGTCGACACCGCCCTGCCGCGCACCCCGCGCGACCCGGCGGGACTGGAGGCACTGGCGGCACGCTGGGGACTGGGCGGCTCCCTGGGACGACTGCTGACGACGCTCGGTACGTGATGCTAACTTAGGTAAACCTAACCAATGCAGCAGGAGGCCGTGATGGCAGAGCGTCCGGGACGAAAGCCGCGCAAGCCCTATACCGCCCAGGTGGTGCGGACCGAGCGGCTGACCCCGCACATGCAGCGCGTGGTGCTCGGCGGCGAGGGTCTCGCCGATTTCGCCGCGGACACCTGCACCGACCACTACGTGAAGCTGCTGTTCGGCCCCGCGGGCGTCACCTATCCCGAGCCCTTCGACCTGGAGCGCGTCCGGGCCGAGTTCCCGCGTGAGCAGTGGCCGGTGACCCGGACGTACACCGTGCGCGCCTGGGATCCCGAGCACCGTGAGCTGACGCTGGACTTCGTGATCCACGGCGACGAGGGCCTGGCCGGGCCCTGGGCCACGCGGGCGCGCCCGGGTGACACCCTGCGCTTCACCGGGCCCGGCGGCGCCTACGCCCCGACCCGGGTGCCGACTGGCATCTGCTCGCCGGTGACGAGAGCGCGCTGCCCGCGATCGCCCGCGCCCTGGAGACGCTGCCGGCCGGCGCCCCGGCGCAAGCCTTCGTGGAGGTGGCGGGCCCGGAGGAGGAGCAGAAGATCGACTCCGAGGTGGAGGTCGTCTGGCTGCACCGCGGGAACCGGCCGGTGGGCCAGGCCCTGATCGAGGCCGTGCGGGCGCTGGAGTTCCCCGAGGGCCGGCCGCACGCCTTCGTGCACGGCGAGGCGGCGTTCGTGAAGGAACTGCGCCGGATGCTCCGCGTCGAGCTCCAGATCCCCCGTGAGGACCTGTCGGTCTCCGGCTACTGGCGCCTGGGCCACAACGAGGACGGCTGGCAGGCCTCCAAGCGGGAGTGGAACGCCCGCATCGAGGCCGAGCAGGAGACCGGCGACGCCGCGGCCGCCTGACCCCGGCGCCCGCACGGCGACCGGCCCCCGTCACCACCTCCCCGCACGCGGCCGGAGGGACGCGGCCTTCCGCCGCGCTCGTACGCTTGACCTCGTGAGACGCCGTACCCCGCCCCGCCCGCCCCGCTCCCCCAGCGCCACGGCGTCGACCCGGTGCGGGTGCGGCTGCCGCACGACGGCGCGTGGGCGACCGTGCGGGAGCATCTCGTGGCACGGCTGACGGGCGCCGGACCCGGAACCGTCGAGGCCATGTTCGACGCGGGACTCTTCGTCGGCGCCGACGGACGGGCCGTCGAGCCGGAGGCGCCCTACCGGCCGGGGATGTTCGTGTGGTTCCACCGGGAGCTGCCCGCCGAGGTGCCGGTGCCCTTCCCGCTGCAGGTGGTGCACCGGGACGAGCACATCGTCGTGGCCGACAAACCGCACTTCCTCGCGACGACCCCGCGCGGCTCGCACGTCACCCAGACCGTGCTGGCCCGGCTCCGCGACGAGCTGGGCCTTCCGGCGCTGAGCGCCGCGCACCGGCTGGACCGGCTCACCGCCGGCCTGGTGCTGTTCACGGTGCGGCCCGAGGAGCGCGGCGCCTACCAGACGCTGTTCCGGGACCGGCTGGTGCGCAAGGAGTACGAGGCCGTGGCACCGTACGATCCCGACCTCGCCCTGCCCCGCACGGTGCGCAGCCGGATCGTGAAGGAGCGCGGGGTGCAGGCCGCGCGGGAGGTCGAGGGCGAGCCGAACGCGGTGACCCGGGTCGAGCTGACCGGGCACCGGGACGGTCTGGGCCGCTACCGGCTCCTGCCGGAGACGGGGCAGACCCACCAGCTCCGGGTGCATCTGAACGCGCTGGGCGTCCCCATCCTCGGCGACCCGCTGTACCCGGAGGTGACCGGCCCCGTCCCGTCCGGTGACTTCCGGCGCCCCCTGCAACTGCTGGCCCGGAGGCTGGAGTTCACCGACCCGGTGACCGGGGAGCGGCACACCTTCGTCAGTGGGCGGACCCTGCGGGCCTGGTCCTGCCCGGCCGGGTGGGCCGGGCAGGAGCCCTAGGGCCTGTCTGACAATTCGCGTCGTCGCCCGAAGGGCGGCCGCGCGGCGTCAGGTGCGTGCTCTCGGCGGGCCGGCTCCAGGGCCGCGTACTGGACGTACTCGGGTCTGGGGCCGGTGCGGCGAGAGTGCGTGCATGGCGTCGCGCGGCAGGCGGGAATTGTCAGACAGGCCCTAGCGGTCCCGCTCACGCCCCGCGGGGCGCGCCTCGCTCACTCCCCGCGCCACCAGCGCAGCAGCCGCTGCCACATGTTCTCGCGCCGGGCCGGCTGCGGCGCCGCGGGGACGGCAGGAGCGGCGTGGACGGGCGCGGGAACCGGCGGCCGGGGTGCGGCGGCGGCAGCCGGCTCGCCGTAGGCGGTGGCGGCGGGCGGGGCGGAGCGCTGCGGCGGCACGGTCGACGGGCCGGGCGGCAGGCTCACGTCCTGCTGGGCCTTGGGCTCGAAGCGCACCGGCAGCGACACCAGGTGCCGGGAGGCGATCGACGAGCGCCAGCGCAGCTCCTCCTCGGCGCAGTCGAGCTGGACGTCGGGCAGCCGCATCAGCAGCGCGTCCACACCGACGTCGGCGATGGCCCGGCCGATGTCCTGGCCGGGACACTCGTGCGGGCCGCCGCCGAACGCCAGGTGGGACCGGTTGCCCTGCATGCCGGCGGACAGGTCCGGGCGCACCCGGGGGTCGACGTTGCCCGGGGCGGGCGCGAAGAGCAGTCCGTCGCCCCGGCGGATGCGCCGCCCGCCCAGTTCGGTGTCCTGTTTGGCGAAGTAGCCGAGGACGGTGCTGAACGGCGGTTCGTCCCACAGCGACTGCTCGATGGCCTCCGGCACCGTCATCTGGCCGCCGTTGAGCTGGGCGCGGAAGCCCGGCTCGGTCAGCACCATGCGCAGCGCGTTGGAGAGGAGGTTGACCGTGGCCTCGTAGGCGGCGAACAGGACGAGCCGCAGGTGCTCGCGGACCTCGTCGTCGGTGAGTCCCGCCGGGTGGGTGATGAGGTGGCTGGTGAAGTCGTCCTCGGGGCGCGCCCGGCGGCGGGTGGTGAGCCGGCCGAGCGCCTCCATCACGTAGGCGTGGCTCTGGATGGCGGTCTCGGTGCCCTTGAGCGCGTCGCGGGCGGCCTGCACCAGCCGGTCGCCGTACTCCTCGGGCATGCCGAGGATCTCGCACATCACGGCCATCGGCAGGTGCTCGGCGAACTGGGAGACCAGGTCGGCCCGGCCGCGCTCGCAGAAGTCGTTGACCAGGGCCTGGGTGTAGCGGCCGATGTGACGGCGCAGGCCGCGGTGGTCGATGGGGGCCATGGCGCCGGTGACCGCCGCGCGCAGCCGCTGGTGCTCGTCGCCCTCGGCGTGCGAGCAGATGGGCTGCCAGGCGATGTGCGGCATGAGCGGGTGGTCGGGCTTGACCCGGTCCTCCAGCAGCGGGGACCAGACGCGGCTGTCGCGGGTGTACTGGGAGGGGCTGCGCACCATCTGGAGGTTCTCGGCGTGGCCGAGGACCACCCACATCGGCACGTCGTCGTGCAGCAGGACGGGCGCCACGGCCCCGTGCAGCTCCCGCAGGTGCTCGTAGAGGCCGCCCAGGTCCTCGGCGTCGGGGCCGTGGATCCGGTGCGCCTCGCCGGGGCCGAGGCCGTGGGCCGGGCAGCCGGGGGCGGGCCGGAGGTGGGTTCGAGGCCGGTCAGGGACTGGGGTTCAGACGTCACGGTGCAGCTCCGGAACGGATGGGGTGGGGGTCGGACACGGGTCAGCGGAGGGCGCCGGACAGGGCCAGGGAGTGCAGGAAGCGCATCAGGGTCATCAGCACGTCCTTGCTGGAGGCCCGGCGGCGCACGTCGCAGTCGATGATCGGGATCTCCGGGGCCAGGTCCAGCGCGGTGCGCAGTTCCTCGATCGGGTAACGGGGCGCGTCCGGGAAGGTGTTGACGGCGACGACGAAGGGCACGCCGCGTTCCTCGAGCCGTCCCATGACGTCGAAGCTCACTTCCAGGCGCCGGGTGTCGACCAGGACGACCGCGCCGAGGGCGCCTTCGAACAGGCCGTTCCACAGGAACCAGAAGCGCTCCTGGCCGGGGGTGCCGAAGAGGTAGAGCACCAGCTTGTCGGTGATGCCGATGCGGCCGAAGTCCATCGCCACCGTGGTGGCCGTCTTGGTGTCGGAGCCGTAGTTGTCGTCGACCCCGATACCGGCCTGGGTCATGGTCTCCTCGGTGGTCAGCGGCCTGATGTCGCTGACCGAGCCGACCATGGTGGTCTTTCCGACGCCGAACCCGCCCACGATCACGATCTTCACCGCGGCCTGGGCCGTCTGCGGCAGATGGTCCTCGGTGCGTGGGCCGGGGATGGTGTCAGAGCCGTTGAAGTCCATGCATCACCGCTTCGAGGAGTGAACGGTCGGGGAGCGCCTGGCGGACGATCGGGGCGCGCGCCTGCACCAGTTCGGCCGTGATCAGCTCGGTGAGCAGGACGGTCGTCGCGCTGAACGGCAGGTTGAGGTAGGCCGAGAGTTCGGCCACGGACAGCGGCGCGGTACAGAGCCGGAGCACCGCCGCCCGCTCGGGGGAGGCGGACGGTGTCGGCGCGGAGTGCGCCACGATCAGGGTCACCAGGTCGAGTTCGGCCCGGGCGCCGTCGGCGGAGCCGGCGATGGTGTACAGCCGCTCGGGGTTGCCGGGCCGCTCGGGGCCGTCCGCCGCCTTCGCCGGCCGCGGGGGCGGCGGGGGCGACGGCAGTTGCGGTGGCCTGCGGCGTTTGCGGCGCGGCGGAGTCATACGGTCTGCCCGTTGCGCCGGGGCGGGCTCGTCAGGTGGGTGCCGATCCGGACGACGAGGTCGCGCATCATGCCGCTCATCCGGCCCGGTTCGCAGGTCACGTCGGCGAGCACCGCGAGGAAGGCGTTGGCGCCGGCGTTCATGAGGTAGAAGTAGCCGCCGTCGATCTCGATGACGACGAGCTTCATGTCGCCGCTGCCCTCGATCTCCTGGGTGATGGCGCCGGCCAGGCTCTGCAGTCCGGCGCAGGCGGCGGCCACCCGGTCGGCGGTGTCGGGGTCGCCGCCGTGCCGGGCGATGCGCAGTCCGTCGGCGGAGAGGACCACGATCATCTGGATGCCCGGGACACCGTCGTTGAGCTGCTTGAGCATCCAGTCAATGTTGCCTCGCTGCTGGATCACTTGAGGTTCCCCTCGTCGTCGGCCTCGGTGGGGCCTGCCGAATCGTCGATCAGGTGCAGGTAAGCGGTCGGGTTCCGGGTGAAGTCGGTCAGCTCGGCCGCGGTGGCGCCCTCGGGCATGCCCTTCTTCAGGCCGTCCCAGAAGGCGTCGACCCACATGCCCGGCGGCCGGTCCTTCAGCTTCTGGAGCTCGGGGTCGATCTCGGGCTCGGGTTCCGGCTCGGGCGCCGGCCGGGACCAGACGGTGGGCCTGCCCTCGCGTTCGGCCTGCTCGATGGCGGCCTGTTCGGCGATCCGGCGGCTGAGCGGGGTCTTCACCCGGCTGCGGCGCTGCGGCAGGCCGCCCGCCGTCCACTCGGTGACCTCGGGGACGTCGTCCTCCATGGAGATCCCGGCGGGGATGCGGGGGCTGGTGGGGCGGCGCTTCTTGGGCGGGCGCTTGGGGCCCTCCACGGCGCCGAGTTCGGGCATGGGCACGGCGGTGGCACCGATGCCGTGGGCGGCGCCGACGCCGGGTTCCGTGGTGGTCATCACGCGCGGCACGACGAGGATCGCGCGGACCCCGCCGTAGGCGGAGGCGCGCAGCGAGACCTGCATGTCGAACGCCTTGCAGAGCCGGCCGACGACGGCGAGGCCGAGGCGCGGGCTCTCGCCCAGGTTGTGGGCGTCGTCGGCCGCCATGGCGTCGGTGATCGCCTTCTCGATGCGGGCCCGGGACTCCTCGCTGAGGCTGACGCCGGCGTCCTCGATCTCGATGGCGAGGCCGGTCTGCACCTCGACGGCGGTGACGTGCACCTTGGTGGACGGCGGCGAGTAGCGGGTGGCGTTGTCGAGCAGTTCGGCGGCGGCGTGGATGATGGGCTCCACGGCGGTGCCCTTGATGTTGATGTTGACGATGGAGTTCAGGTCGATGCGCCGGTACTCCAGGATCCGGGACATCGCGCCGCGCAGGACGCTGTAGAGCGACACGGGCAGGGGCCACTGGCGGCCGGGGCGGCCGCCGCCGAGCACGGAGATGGAGTCGGCGAGGCGGCCGATCAGCGCGGTGCCGTGGTCGATGCGCAGCAGGTCGTCGAAGACCTCGGGGTTGCGGCCGTGGTCCTCCTCCATCTCGCGCAGTTCGCTGGCCTGCTGGTGGACGATGGCCTGGACGCGGCGGGCGATGCTGACGAAGGAGCGCTCGGTGGCGTCGCGCATCGAGATCTCGTGGTCGGCACCGCGCAGTGCCGTGTGCAGCAGCGTGCGGTGCGAGTCGGGCAGGTGGCGCAGTTCGGGGTCGCCGTCGACGACCTTGCGCATCACCTCCCGGAGCGGTTCTCCGGCGCGGAGGTGGAGCAGCGCGGTGGGCAGGACCTGGGTGCCGAGCCGGACGATCTCCGCGTCGTGGATGGCGAGACGGTGCTCCAGATACGCGGTGTGGCGGGCGTGTTCGGCGCGTGTCTCGCGGAGCCCGCGGCCGCGGCGGACGATCTCCGCGGCCAGGGCGACGATCAGCAGCAGGGCCACGGTCCCGCATCCGACGACGGCGATCCGCGCGGAGGCCGGGACCAGGGCGGCGGCGGCCCCGGTCGCCCCTGCCATCACTATGGCCGGCGGCAGCAGCACGCGCGCGAGGGGAAGTTCATGGCCACCGGGAGGCTTTCGAACACTCACCATGGATGCCTTCTGAGACGAGTCGGCTGGGTGTCGGGGAGCTTGCGCGGGGAAGATTCACGGAAGTAACGGGATCTTCGGGAGGTTTGGTGACGGACGCCCGAATTGGCTCAACTCGGTGCGTCGCGGGCGAGCTTAGTCCGACCGGATCATCGCCGTGTCATATTCGGCAAGCACCTGAATTCACCCGCGCAACAGGAGTACGCTCGGCTCCATTTACACGCTGTGCGTTTGTTCGAACACCATCCGTGACGGCGCAAGGGCATACGAAACCCCCTCACCGTGACGAGTGAATGAGGGGGTTCGGCGCCCGACGCGACCGGCCGCGGCCGGTCGCGTCGGGCGGGCGGGCTCAGCCCACCGAAGAGTAGGCCACCACGCCGCGCAGGAGCTGGTCCACGGCCTTGCGCGCCGCCTTCGCCACGGTCGAGCCCTCGACGGGCGCGGCGGCGGAGATCTGCCCGAGCACGTCGATCACCTGCTTGCACCAGCGCACGAAGTCGCCCGCCGGCATCTCCGCCTCGCGCAGCACCTCGTCGAGGCCCTTTCCGGAGGCCCACATGTAGGCGGCCCAGGCGAAGCCGAGGTCCGGCTCGCGCTGGCCGACTCCCTCGGTCTGGCTGATCCGGAACTCCTCCTCCACGGCGTCCAGCCGGCCCCAGATCCGGACCATCTCGCCGAGGGCGGCCTTCGCCCTGCCCGTGGGCAGCTTGGGCGCCATCGCGTCGTCGCCGACCCGGGCCTCGTACACCAGCGCCGAGACGCAGGCGGCGAGTTCGGCCGGGGCGAGGTCCTCCCAGACGCCCTCGCGCAGGCACTCGCTGGCCAGCAGGTCCAGCTCGCCGTAGAGCCGGGCGAGCCGCCTGCCGTGCTCGGTGACCTCGTCACCGCGCAGGTAGTCCAGCTCGGTGAGCAGCGCCACGATCCGGTCGAAGGTCCGGGCGATGGTGTTCGTACGGCCCTCGATCCGGCGCTCGAGCTGCGAGGTGTCCCGCAGCAGCCGGTGGTAGCGCTCGGCCCAGCGGGCGTGGTCCTCGCGGTCGTCGCAGCCGTGGCAGGGGTGCGCGCGGATCGCCGTGCGCAGCCGGGCGATCTCCCGGTCGTCGGCGGCCTGCGAACGCTTCTTGCGGGCCCGCTCCGGCGGGATGTGCCCGGCCTTGGTGCGCAGCGCCGAGGCGAGGTCCCGGCGGGACTGCGGGGAGCGCGGGTTGAAGGACTTCGGGATCCGCATCCGGTCCAGCGGCTCGACCGGCACCGGGAAGTCCATCGACGCCAGCCGCTTGACCTGACGTTCGGCCGTCAGCACCAGCGGTCGCGGGCCGTCGTGGGCGTCGAAGCCGCGGTGGCCGTTGGAACGCCCGGCGGGCAGGCCCGGGTCCAGCACCAGGGCGAGGCCCGCGTACTTGCCGGTGGGCACGTGGATGACGTCCCCCGGCTTGAGCCTCTCCAGGGCGACGGCGGCCTCGGCGCGCCGCTCGCTGGCGCCCTGCCGGGCGAGTTCCGTCTCCCGGTCCTTCAGCTCGCGGCGCAGCCGCGCGTACTCCTCGAAGTCGCCGAGATGGCAGGTCATCGAGGCCTTGTAGCCGTCCAGGCCCTCCTCGTTGCGCTGCACCTGACGGGAGATCCCGACGACCGACTTGTCGGCCTGGAACTGCGCGAAGGAGGTCTCCAGCAGCTCGCGGGAGCGGTGCCGGCCGAACTGCCCGACCAGGTTGACCGCCATGTTGTACGACGGCTTGAAGCTGGAGCGCAGCGGGTACGTGCGGGTGCCGGCGAGACCGGCCAGGTGCTCGGGCTCATGCCGCGCTGCCACAGCACGACCGCGTGGCCCTCGACGTCGATGCCCCGGCGGCCGGCCCGGCCGGTGAGCTGCGTGTACTCGCCGGGGGTGATGTCGGCGTGCTGCTCGCCGTTCCACTTGACGAGCTTCTCCAGGACCACCGAACGGGCGGGCATGTTGATGCCCAGCGCGAGCGTCTCGGTCGCGAACACGGCCTTGACGAGACCGCGTACGAACAGCTCCTCCACGACCTCCTTGAAGGTCGGCAGCATGCCCGCGTGGTGGGCGGCGATACCGCGCTCCAGGCCTTCCAGCCACTCGTAGTACCCGAGGACGTGCAGGTCCTCCGTCGGGATGGCGGCGGTCCGCTCCTCGACGAGGGCCCGCACCCGCTGCCTGGCCTCGTCGTCGTTGAGCCTGAGGCCCGCGTACAGGCACTGCTGCACCGCGGCCTCGCAGGCGGCCCGGCTGAAGATGAAGGTGATGGCGGGCAGCAGGCCCTCGGCGTCGAGGCGCTCGATGACCTCCGGCCGGCCCGGCGTCCACACCCGGGACCGCTGTCTGCGCTCGCGCTCCCGGTCGGCCTCGCGCATCGCGCGCCCGCGCCGCCGGTCCTGGTACGACGGCCGGCTCGCCTCCATGCGGGCGAGCCGGGCGAGGTCGGGGTTGACGGCCTTCTTGTGGCCCTCGCCCTCCTCGAACAGGTCGTACATCCGACGCCCGGCCAGCACGTGCTGGAACAGCGGCACGGGCCGGTGCTCGGAGACGATCACCTCGGTGTCGCCGCGGACGGTGTCCAGCCAGTCACCGAACTCCTCGGCGTTGGACACGGTCGCCGACAGCGACACCAGGGTCACCGACTCGGGCAGGTGGATGATCACCTCCTCCCAGACGGCGCCGCGGAAGCGGTCGGAGAGGTAGTGCACCTCGTCCATGACCACGTAACCGAGGCCGAGGAGGGTCTGCGAGCCGGCGTACAGCATGTTCCGCAGCACCTCGGTGGTCATCACGACCACCGGGGCGTCGGAGTTCACGCTGTTGTCGCCGGTGAGCAGACCGACCTTGGCCGCGCCGTAGCGGCGGCACAGGTCGGCGTACTTCTGGTTGGACAGCGCCTTGATGGGGTGGTGTAGAAGCACTTCTTGCCCTGCAGCAGGGCGAGGTGGACGGCGAACTCGCCCACGATCGTCTTGCCCGAGCCGGTGGGGCGGCCACCAGCACGCCCTTCCCCGCTTCGAGCGCCTGGCAGGCCTCGATCTGGAAGGGGTCGAGGCCGAAGTCGTACATCTCGCGGAAGGACGCGAGCGCGGTGGCCTGCTCGGCTGCCCGCAGACGGGCGGCCGCGTACCGCTCGGCCGGTGAGAGGTCCTCTGTCATCGTGCTTTCGAGCGTACCGGGCCGCACTGACAACAGGACGATCATTATCCCGATCACCCCGAGCCGGGAAGCGCCGAGGCCGGCACCCCAGCGGGGGTACCGGCCGCGCCGGGGGTATCAGCCGTTGTTGCTGATCCAGGTGCTGGTGTCACACTCGTCGTCACCGATGCTGGCCACGCAGGCCGTCACCTGGATACGGCTCCCCTTGCCGCCGTACGCATTGGTGCTGCTCGATTCGTAAAAGTCCTTGTTGCACGCGGCCCAGTCGCCGGAGCTCCCGGGGTTCGAGCACTTACCGGTCCGATAGGTCTGCCAGTTGCCGCTGGAGTTCTTGAGCTGGTTCGTCCACTTCGCATAGACACCGTAACCGTCCAGGGAAGTGTCCTTGATCCAGATCACGTCGCCGTAGGGCTGGAAGCAGCCCTTGGCGCCCTGGATGTTGATGATGCACGTGCTGCCACTGGCCGGAGACCCGCCGACGACACCCGTGTCGTCATCGGCGGCGACCGCAGGACTGCTCATCGCCACGAAAAGCGCTCCCCCGGCTGCCAGCGTGACGAACGCGGACCTCAAGACACCGTTCATGATGTTGTCCCCTCCCCAAGTCGGACACGAAGAAGCGAGGCCCTGAACACCCGAAACCAGCTAAAGACCTCGCAAACACCTGGTGACGTTAAGTGTCCATTCCGCGGGCGGACAAGATCGAGATCCGGCCACTGCCGCAACGAAATCGAGGAGGCATCCCTGAAGGGGTGCCTCCTCGAATCGGAACGATCTCCAGGTCTCTCCTACGTGAAGTCGTCGTAGTCCCTCGCCTCGGCACGCGCGACGGTCGTCTGCTCCGGCACTGCGAGACTGGCGCTCACCGGCTCGATCTCGCCGATCGCCTCGGGCGTGAGGTCCAGTTCGGACGCCTCGTCGTCGCCGGGGCCCTCGGCCGCTCGGCGGGCCCGGCGCCGGTCGTTGAACAGCGCGATGGCCACAGCGATGAAGTAGAGCGCCCAGATCGGCGCGGCCAGCGCCAGCATCGTCATCGGGTCAGGGCTGGGCGTAGCCACGGCCGCGAAGGCGGTGATGCCGACGACCATGCCCCGCCACCAGCCGAGCATGCGCCGGCCGGACAGGACACCGGTGAGGTTGAGCATGACCAGCAGCAGCGGCATCTCGAAGGCGAGGCCGAAGACGACGACCATGCGGGTGACCAGGTCCAGCAGTTCGTCCAGCGGCTGCAGGTTCTCGACCCCGGACGGGGTCAGACCGATCATCACCTTCGCCGTGGTGGGCAGCACGTGGTAGGCGAGGTAGCCACCACCCAGGAAGAGCGGGAAGCCGAATCCGACGAACGCGTAGGCGTACCTTTTCTCACTGCGGTGCAGCCCCGGGGCGACGAACGCCCACAACTGGTACAGCCAGACCGGTGACGCGAGCACGACACCGGCCATCAGGGCGACCTTCAGGGCCAGGGTGAACGGAGCCAGCAAACCGCTGACGGTGAGGTGCGCGCAGTGCACGTTCTCGGCCTGGGCCAGCTCCCCGAAGGACTGGTGGCAGCCGATCTCGTCGAGCACCGGCTCGGTGATGAAGTCGATGATGTCCCGGTAGAAGAACGCCGCCACGATCGTGACGACCAGGATCGCCAGAACACCCTTCGCGAGCCGGTTGCGCAGCTCACGCAAGTGATCCACGAGCGGCATCCGCCCCTCGGGATCTCTCTCACTCTTGCGGGCAGACTTGGGCAACCCACATCCTCATCTCGTGCAGCGGACCGGATCGGCTCCAGTCCTCGCGTCAGCGCTGGGTCGTGTCCGTGGGCTCGTTGACCGGACGGGAGCTGGTCACGTCGCCGGGAGCGGCCTGGATCGTGCGCTGCGCCGGAGCGGGGTCCTCGGTGGACTGGGCGGTGCCGGCCGCGGGCTGCTTGCCGTCGTCCTTCATCGCCTTCGCCTCGCTCTTGAGGATGCGCGCGGACTTGCCGAGCGAGCGCGCCATGTCCGGGAGCTTCTTGGAACCGAAGACGAGGACGATCACCAGTACGAGGAGCAGCAGGTGCCACGGCTCAAGTCCGTTGCGGAACATAGTTCTTCACCTTCTCACCGAGGCGGGTGGGTGTCCGACCGGTCGGACACGAGTCTGACCATCGTGCTGGCAGCGATCGTAACGCCCGGGAGTGAACGCGGAACAATCCCCCTGCGTATTTCTCTGCCGGCGGCCCGTGCCTCGTTCACCGGGCCGCGACCAGCAGCGTACCTGGCGGGGCCCGGGCCATGACAGGGCGAAGTAGCCCAGACCGCACGAGGTGCGGGACTCACAGCGTGTCCACGGCCCGGGCCGCGCTCACCGTCGCCCGCTCCAGGTCCTCGGCGGCCCGGTTGATACGGCGCGCGGAGTCGGCGACCTGCTGCCCGAGCCGCCGTGCCTCGACGAAGACCCGCACGGCGAGCACCCCCAGGACGGCGACGGTCACAAAACCCACGGCTACCGCGAACATCGGCCAGAACATGACGTCGACCTTAGACGGTCCTACACGGTGGAGTGCAGCCGCAGGGTGCGGACACCGCCGCCGGTGAGCAGTTCGACGATCCGCTCCCCTGCGGGCTTGCGCACCGAGACGCCGCAGTCGGGGCAGGTGAAGGAGTAGAAGGTCGTCCGGCTCGTGGCACCTATGGCCAGGCGCAGCGCGCCCGCGGCGAGTTCGAAGCGGCCCCGGCAGTCCGGGCAGCCGGCCCGGAACAGCACCGGGACGGCTCTCCTCATCCCGGCGAAGGCGGACGCCACCGTCATCTGGCCGCCCGCCTCCCTCGTGGCTTGGCTCGCACCGCACACCGGAGACTCGCTCAACGCTCTCGCTCCTGCCTGTCGTCACGCCGGTCGTCGGCACCACCGCGCGCCGGCGGGGTGGCCGTGTCGTACGCCGCCAGCGCCTCGCGGGCCGCCCGGCGGGCGCTGTCGGCCAGCTCGGGCGGCGAGACGATCCGGCCGTCACGGCCGAGGCGCAGGGCCAGCCGTCTCAGCGAGGCCGGATCGGGGGTGCGCAGAGTGATACGCAGCCCGCCGTCGGGAAGCTCATCGGCGCTGTCGTGCGGGTAGTACTCGGCCACCCAGCGGCCGCCGGGACCGACCTCGATGACCACCTCCGGATCCTCGGCGGCCGGCTGCACCAGGGCCTCGGACAGGTCCCGCAGCTCCATCTCGGGCGGCGCGGACGGCTCGTCCAGGATCCTGATCTCGGCGACCCGGTCCAGCCGGAAGGTGCGGCGCGCCTCGGAGCGGCGGCACCAGGCCTCCACGTAGGTGTGGCCGACGCTGACCAGGCGGATCGGGTCGATCTCCCGCTCGGTGATCTCGTCGCGCGCGGGTGAGTAGTAGCGGATCCACAGCCGGCGGCGCTCGGAGATGGCCCGGTCGACGTCGGCGAAGACCCCGCCCTCGGACTCGAAGGTCACCGAGAGCCGGGCGCTGGCGCCGGCCGCCTCCCCGGCCGCCGTCTCCACCTTGGCCGTCGCCCGCAGCAGCGCCTGACGATCGCTCTCCCTCAGGCCCGGCAGGGTGGACACCGCGCGGGCGGCCACCAGCAGGGCTGTGGCTTCGTCGGCGGCGAGCCGGAGCGGCTCGGCCGCGTCCTCGCCGAGCGCGGCCGGGTTGTGCCACCAGATGCGCTCGCCGTCGGTGTCGATGTCCAGCAGGTCGCCGCCGCGGAAGCTGGTGCCGCACATGGGCAGCAGATCGAGGTCGGAGACCAGCTCGTCCTCGGTGATGCCGAAGGCGCGCGCCACGTCCGCGATCCGGGCGCCGGGGCGCTCCCTGAGGTAGGTCACCAGGGAGAGCATCCGCCGGGTCTGGTCGATGGCGTTCACGGGCCTGACCGGTTTGCCTGCCATGGTTGTGCTCCGCTCCCCCTCAGCCCTTGGCCACGGCACGCAGCCGGTCCACCACGTCCGCGCGCAGCTCGGCCGGCTCCACGACCACCGCGTCCGGTCCGAACTCCACCAGCCAGGCGTCCAGCCCGTGCCCGTACGGAATCTCCAACTCGTCCCAGCCGTCGCCCAGTTCCCGGACCGCGGTGGCCTTCGCCCGAAGGGGGTAACCGGAGCCGGAGCGCAGCCGGATCAGCGCCGAGCGGTCGGCGATCTCGCCGGCCCAGCTCGCCACCGTCTCACGCACGGTGACCACGTCGGGCACCGGCGCGGTGAAGCCGGTGCCGCGCGAACGCACCCGGCCGGTGATCCGGGAGAGCCGGAAGACACGCTCGGCGCCCCGGTCCCGGTCGAAACCGGCCAGGTACCAGTGGCCGCGCCAGCACTCCAGCGCCCACGGCTCGACGTGCCGGGGCTCGGGGCGGGCGGCGGAGGCCTTGCGGTAGTCGAAGACCACGGGACGGCGGTCGCGGCAGGCCAGCATCAGCGGTTCGAAGGCGGCCTCGTGCACCGGGATGCGCGGTTCCAGGGCGCCGTGCGCCTCGTAGGGGTCGACGTCCTCGGGGAGCCCGGCGGCGCGCAGCTTCTGCAGGGCGCCGCTGGCCGCGCCGGCCAGCCGGGCCTGCTGCCAGACCTTGGCGGCCAGGCCCAGGGCGGCGGCCTCCTCGGCGTCCAGGGTGATGGGGGGCAGGCGGTTGCTGTCCCGGCGGGCGAGGTAGCCGACCTCGCCGTCGATGTTCTCCACGGTCTCGATGACCAGGCCCAGCTCGCGCAGGTCGTCCTTGTCCCGCTCGAACATGCGGTTGAAGGAGTCGTCGCTGGCCGCCGCGCCCCGCTCCGGCCTGGAGGCCTCGACGTAGGCCTCGATGGAGTCGCGCAGCTCGCGCTTGCTGAGCGGCCGGCGTGTGCCGAGCAGGCACAGCGCGAGGTTCATCAGCCGCTCGGCCTTGGCAATGGCCATCGACGCCCTTCGCCTTCCCTATGGTGCTTCCGACCGATGACCGTACCGCCCCGGGGTGTCGGGGCAAAAGCCGGACCGGGGAAGCGGAGCCGTCCTGAACAGCGGCGGTCACGCAAGGAGGGCCCGTGCGGACAGCACGGGCCCTCCTTCGACCAGGTTCGGTCAGCGCTTGGCAACGCCCACGAGGTCGCAGACGAAGATCAGCGTCTCGCCCGGGGCGATCCGGCCGCCGGCGCCGCGGTCGCCGTACGCGAGGTGCGCGGGGATGGTCAGCTGGCGGCGGCCGCCGACCTTCATGCCCTGGACGCCCTTGTCCCAGCCCTGGATGACCTGGCCGACGCCGAGCTGGAAGTCCAGCGGGGTGCCGCGGTTCCAGGAGGCGTCGAACTCCTCGCCGGTGGAGAAGGCGACGCCCACGTAGTGGACCTTGACGATGTCGCCCGCTCCGGCGACCTCGCCGTCCCTTCCCAGATGTCCTTGATCTCGAGGTCCGCCGGCGGCTCGCCGCCCGGGAAGTCGATCTCGGGCTTCTCGATGCTCACGTCAAAAGCTCCTGCATTGTCTACGAGACGAAACATGGACAGTCTGTCATCCCCGCTGGTCTGCCGCCCGCCACGGCGCCGCGGCGGGCACGGGTCACATCGCGGCGAGGATGTCGACCGAGAACACCAGCGTGGCGCCCTTCTTGATGCCGCTACCGCTGGGCGGGGTGTCGCCGTAGCCCAGGTCCGGCGGCACGACGATCAGGACCCTGCTGCCCACCTTCTTGCCGGTCAGTCCCTGCGACAGCCCCTTGACGACCTGCTGCATCTGCTCCAGGGAGAACTGGCTGAGCCGCCCGGAGTCGTACGTCTGCTGGAACGCCTTGTCGGTCCCCCAGACCACGCCCTTGAACTGGCACAGCACCGCCTGGTTCGCCTTGACCTCGGGGCCGTCGCCCTCCAGGACGTAGACGGAGGCCAGTTCCTTGGGCGGGGTGCTCTGCTTGGCCGGCTTGATCTCCGGCGCCTTGCCGTCGGTGTTGGTGCCGACCGTCGGCAGCGCGGGGTCGTCCTGCGGGACCTCCTTGCCCTGGGCGGAGCTCTTGGAGTTGAACGAGTTGATCACGTCGATGACGAAGACCAGGGTGTCGGTGCCCTTGATGCCCGCCTGCGCGTTGCCCGACGTGCCGTAGCCCCAGGTGGGCGGTACGGCGATGAGCACCCGGCTGCCGGTCTTCTTGCCCTGCAGGGCGTACCGCCAGCCGTCGATGAGGCTGCCCTGGGCGAGCTGCATGACCAGCGGGCGGTGGCGGTCGTAGGAGTTGTCGAAGACCTTCGCCGTGCTCCAGATCTGGCCGAGGTAGTTCGCCTCGATGAAGTCGTTCTCCGCGACCGTGCGGCCGCTGCCCGCGATGACCGTCTTGACCGCGAGATCCTTCGAGGGGTCGCCCGGCCCCTTGGCGACGGTCGGCTTCTCCCCGAACTTCGTGCCCGCCGTGATCGCCGGCAGCGGCCCGTCCACGATCTTGGGCGGGGGTACCGAGGACGCCGGGCCCGACGGTGTCGGCGACGCGCCGGCCTTGCTGGACTCGGACTTGTCGTCGCCGCATCCGGCGAGCGTGACCAGTCCTGCGGGTACGGCGGCGAGGAGGAGTGAGCGTCGGCGCACGGGAAGGGCCTCGTAATCGGTCGATCTTGCGGATTGGCGTGCGCGCAACTCTACGACGCGAGGCGGGCGCCGTACGGTAAACGTACGGCGCCCGTGTGGCGTTCCGGCATTTCGGCCCGGAAAGGCTTGACTCGCGTGCGGTGTCACATTCCGGCGATGAGCTTCTCCACGCGGTCGTCCACCGAGCGGAACGGGTCCTTGCACAACACGGTGCGCTGTGCCTGGTCGTTGAGCTTGAGGTGCACCCAGTCGACCGTGAAGTCGCGGCGCTGTTCCTGTGCCCGGCGGATGAAGTCGCCGCGCAGCCGGGCCCGAGTGGTCTGCGGGGGGACCGACTTGCCCTCGAAGATCTTCAAGTCGTTGCAGATCCGGGCGGCTTGGCCCTTCTTCTCCAGCAGGTAGTAAAGGCCCCGGCGACGGTGGATGTCGTGGTACGCGAGGTCTATCTGGGCGACCCGCGGGTGCGACATGGTCATGTTGTGCTTGGCCCGGTACCGCTCGATGAGCTTGTACTTCATGACCCAGTCGATCTCGGTGCCGATGCGGTCCAGTTCCTCGGTCTCGATGGCGTCGAGGGTGCGGCCCCACAGCTCCAGGACCTGCGCGACCGTGCCGGTGCGGATGCCGCGGCGGTCGCAGAAGTCGACCGCCTTGTCGAAGTACTCGCGCTGCACCTCCAGCGCGGACGCCTCCCGGCCGCTGGCCAGGCGCACCTTGCGCCGGCCGGTGATGTCGTGGCTGACCTCGCGGATCGCCCGGATCGGGTTCTCCAGGGTGAGGTCGCGCATCACGGTGCCCGCCTCGATCATGCGCAGCACCAGGTCGGTCGCGCCGACCTTGAGCAGCATGGTCGTCTCGGACATGTTCGAGTCGCCCACGATGACGTGCAGCCGGCGGTAGCGCTCGGCGTCCGCGTGCGGTTCGTCGCGGGTGTTGATGATGGGCCTGGAACGGGTCGTCGCCGAGGAGACGCCCTCCCAGATGTGCTCGGCCCGCTGGCTGACGCAGTACACCGCGCCGCGCGGGGTCTGCAGGACCTTGCCCGCACCGCACAGCAGCTGCCTGGTCACCAGGAAGGGGATGAGGATGTCCGCGAGCCGGGAGAACTCCCCGTGCCGGGCCACCAGATAGTTCTCGTGGCACCCGTAGGAGTTGCCCGCCGAGTCGGTGTTGTTCTTGAAGAGGTAGACGTCGCCCGCGATTCCCTCCTCGTGCAGGCGTCGTTCCGCGTCCACCAGGAGTCCTTCGAGAATGCGCTCGCCGGCCTTGTCGTGGGTGACCAGTTCGGTCACGTTGTCACATTCGGGTGTGGCGTATTCCGGATGTGACCCCACGTCCAGATAGAGCCGGGCGCCGTTTCGCAGAAAGACATTGCTGCTGCGGCCCCATGACACGACACGGCGGAAGAGGTACCGCGCCACCTCGTCAGGAGACAGGCGCCGCTGTCCCCTGAACGTGCATGTGACGCCGTACTCGTTCTCCAGCCCGAAAATGCGGCGGTCCATGACTGAACATTACGCCCGATCCCCCGAGCTGAAACGGGGTTCGGCAGCACGATTTGGATCATTTTCCGATGAAGCCGCAACAACCCCGCTCCGCGCGGGAGCTGCGAGGACCCGCCCGGTGGCGAGGAGGACCAGCAGGGACACGGCTCCCGCGGCGCCGGGTACGGCGTATCCCCACAGCGGGCCGCCGGCCTGGACCACCGGGCCCGCCAGGCCCGTTCCCACCGAGGCTCCCACCGTGAACGTCGTGACGAGCCAGGAGAAGGCCTCGGTGACGGTGCCGCTCGGGGCGTGCCGGTCGACGATGATGAACGCGCAGGCGATGCAGGGGGCGAGGAACACCCCGGAGACCAGGCTGAGCAGCACCATGGCGACGGGGCCCGGCATGAGCATCAGCGGCAGGTAACAGACCGCCAGAAGGGCGACCAGGACCCGCAGTCGCCGCTCGGGCGCGCCGCTCCAGGAGCGTGCGCCGTACACGGTGCCGCCGATGAGCGCCCCGAGGCCGAGAGCGGCCATGAGCCAGCCGTAGACCGCGTCGCCGCCGTGCTCGTCGGCGTACGGCACGGAGGCCACGGTGATGGAGCCGAGCGCGATGCCGACGAACAGGAACGCGGCGAGCAGCGCGAGCAGCCCGGGCGAGCGCAGGGCGCCCAGCCAGTGCGCCTCGCGCGGCGCCGAGCGCCACGCGCGCGAGGGCGGCGAGAGGACAACGGAGAGCGCGCCGAGGACGCCGACGGCGTTAAGCACCAGCAGCGCCGCCCGCTCCGACCACAGCGACACGCACAGTGTGACCAGCAACGGGCCCACCGTGAACATGACTTCCTGGGCGACGGCGTCCATGGCGTACGCGGTGTGCACCTGCTCCTCGCGGCGCAGCACGGAGGGCCACAGGGCCCGCAGACCGCCCTCCAGCGGCGGGGTGAACAGGCCGGCGGCGGCCACGGCGGCGCAGGCGAGGGCAGCGATCCGGTGCCGGAGAACGCGAACGCGGTCATCGCCAGCGCCGACAGGACGGCGGCGGGCAGCTGGACGCGCGGCTGGCCGTACAGGTCCACCAGGCGGCCCAGCACGGGCTGGCCGACGGCGTTGGCGACGCCGTACACGGCCGCGAGGGCGCCCGCCAGGCCGTACGTACCACCCTCGGCGCGGACGAACAGCACCAGCGCGATCGCGGCGGTCGCGTTGGGCAGCCGGCCCACCAGGGTGCCGGTCAGCAGCCGGGCCGCGTGTCTCGCCCTGAGGATCTCCAGGTACCCCGCGGCCATGTCGCGCCTCCAAGTGTTACGTATAACCCCGCCCGTCATACGTACCATGTGCGCTGTTCACCCGTCCAGACGACCGGACGCGAGCCGGCGGGCCACGGCCCCTCGCGCGGACGACCGCCAGAACAGGAGCACCCCCGCGGTGGCACGCAGCAGCACCCGCCCGACCAGCCGTGACGTCGCGCAGGCGGCCGGCGTCTCCCAGGCGGCCGTCTCCCTCGTGCTCGGCGACAAATGGCGCGGCCGGGTCTCCGAGGCCACCGCCGACCGGGTCCGGGAAGCCGCCCGCGACCTCGGCTACCGGCCCAACCTCGCCGCCCGCAACCTGCGCCTCGGCCGCACCCGCACCGTCCTGCTCGTCGTCCCCGCGCTCACCACGGAGTTCTTCGCCGGCGTCTACACCGGCGCCGCGCGCGTCGCCGCCCGGCACGGCTTCGGCGTCGTGCTGTACCCGTCACCCGAGGGCATCGGCCCCGCCCGCGACCCCTTCGCCTCCGCGCAGGCCGCCCTGGACGGCGTCATCGCCTCCTCCATGGCCGCCGACGCCCTCAGCGCCATCCGCGGCGACCAGCTCCCCCTCGTCATGCTCGACAGCGACCCGCACGGCAGCCTCGGCGCCGCCACCGTGAACCTCGACATCGCCGACGGGGTTCGGCAGGTCACCGAGCACCTGCTGGCCCTCGGCCACCGCGACTTCCTGCACCTGGCCGCCGACGTGCCCTCCTGGACCTTCGAGATGCGCGCCCGGGAACTCGCCGCCCGCCTCGCCGCCGTGCCCGGGACCCGGATCCGGACCGCCCCCGCCCCCATCTCCATCGACGGTGCCCGCACCGCCACCGAGGCCGCGCTGGCCGCCCCGGCCCCCGCCCGACCGCCGTGGTGTGCGACGACGACAAACTGGCCGCCGGCGCCTACAAGGCGCTGCGCCGCCTCGGCCTGCGCGTCCCCGACGACGTGTCCGTCACCGGCCTCGACGACCTGGCCCTCGCCACCGCGCTCGACCCCGAACTCACCACCGTCCGGCTCGACGCCGAACTGTTCGGGCAACGCGGCATGGAAGCCCTCCTCGCCGTCCTGGACGGCCGCGAACCTCCCGGCGGCGACATCCCCGTAGAACTCGTCACCCGGGGCTCCACGGGCCCGGCAGGGGCCGAAAGGCCCTGACGGGGCGCGACGGCCCGGTCGCGCCCGCGCCGGGCCCGGACATCCAGGCCGTGTCGCGCCCCGGCAGGCCCGGAAGAAGGAGCCCACGTCGCGCCCCGGCAAGCCCGGAACAGGGAGGCGTCACGCCCCGGCGTGCCCGGGACGAGTAGCCCGTGTCGGCCCCGGCGGGCCCCACCACGGACTCGCGGCCCTCCTTCGGCCCCAGCACCAGCCTTCGGCCGATCCGGCGGCCACGACGCGGCCTCGCGCCCGCGTACCGGCCGTCGCAGGAGGCAGAGCCCGGTCGGCACGATCAGCGTGGGCGAGCGACTCGCACCGCCCGCCGGCCCCACCGGCTTCCGGACGGCTCCCCCGCCCCCGCGCCGTCCGTCACGCGCCGGCGCCCGCCGGCATCAGCCGGGTCACCGTCTCCTCCAGGCGGGGCAGCACCCGCTGGCCCGCCAGAGCCACCGCGATGCCCGCCACCACACCGGCCCATCCCACCGGGCCCAACGGGGTGCAGCCGACCGCGTGGCTCACCACCGGCACCTGGATGAGAGCCACCAGGGCCACCGCCGAACCCAGCGACGTCACCCGGACCAACGGGCTGTCCCGGCGGTCCAGCAGCGTCTGCGCGAGCTGGGTGCCGACCACCCCGCAGAGCGCCATCGTGCTCGAACGGCGTGCCGTACCCGGGTGAGACGGCCGACCAGCCACGCCGTCACCGCGCCCAGACACGTGGTCAGCGCCCGGTGCCGGATCTGGCGGATCAACGGCTCCCCCAGCACCCCGCCCGCCGCGTCCTCCGGCGACCGCGGACCCGACCGCTCCGCCGCCTCCGCCCCGGCCTTCGGCGTCACCGCCACGGCCATCGCCGGGAACAGGTCCGTGAACAGGTTCACCAGCAGCATCTGCCGCGTCGACAACGGCGCCCGGCCCGACACCAGCGTGCCCAGCAGCCCGAAACCCACCTCACCCGCGTTGCCGCCGATCAGGATCGCGATCGCGTCGGCCACGCTGTGCCACAGCGCCCGCCCCTCGACGACCGCGTCGATCAGCACCGTCAGATCGTCGTCCGTCAGCACGATGTCCGCCGCGTTGCGCGCCGCCGCCGACCCCCGGGCGTTGATCCCCACACCGATGTCGGCCGCCCGGATCGCCGCGGCGTCGTTGGCGCCGTCACCCACCATCCCCACCACCCGGCCCGCGTCCCGCAACGCCTCCACCACCTGCAGCTTCTGCTCCGGCGCCACCCGCGCCACCACACCCGCGTCCCGCAGCATCCGGGCCCGCCCCGAACGGTCCGCCGCGCCCAGCTCCTCCCCGTCACCACCACCGGCTCCTCCGGCCACCCCAGCTCCCGGGCGATCGCCCGCGCCGTCTGCGGATGGTCCCCGGTCAGCATCACCGGCCGCACCCCGGCCTCGTACAGACCCCGCACCAACGCCGTCGACGTCTCCCGCGGCACGTCCGAGAGCGCCAGCAGCCCCGTGAACACCAGCTCCCGCAGCGGCTCCTCCAGCACCCCGGCCGCCCCCTCCCCCTCCGCCAGCCGGCGCCCGGCCACCGCGAGCACCCGCAGCCCGTCACCGGCCAGCACATGCGCCCCCTCCCAGGCGTGCGACGGCAGATCCCGGCAGGCCGGCAGCACCGTCTCCGGAGCACCCTTCACCACCAGCATCCGCACCCCGTCATCCGTCCGGCCGACCGCCGCCGCGTACCCGCGCGCGGCCTCGAACGGCAGCCCCTCCAACTGGGTCCACCCCGGATCGTCCCCGGCCGCGTCCAGCACCGCCTCGTCCGTCGCGTGCACCGGCCGCTGCGACCCGCCGTTCAGCCGCGGACACGCCCGCGCCGCCGCCCGCACCGTCTCCGCGGCCGCCACCTCACCCGCGGCGCACACCCCGCCCCCGGCGTCCGCCACCCGCACCAGCCGCAGCCGGTTCTCCGTCAGCGTCCCCGTCTTGTCGAAACAGACCGTGTCCATCCGCCCCAGCGCCTCCAGCGTGCGCGGCGTCCGCACCAGCACCCCGTCACGGCTCAACCGCCGCGCCGCCGCCAGCTGCGCCACCGTCGCCACCAGCGGCAACCCCTCCGGCACCGCCGCCACGGCCACCGCCACCCCACCGCTCACCGCGTCCCGGACCGGAGTCCCCCGCAGCAACGCCAGCCCCGTCACCGCCGCCCCGCCCCCAGCGTCCACGGCAGCGCCCGCCGCGTCAGCTCCTGCAACCTCGCCTGCACCCCACCCGCCGGCGGCGTCCGCGCGGCCAGATGAACCGCACGCGCCGCCTCCGTACGGTCACCGGTGTCCACCACCACGGCCCGCGCCGTCCCCGCCACCACCGTCGTCCCCTCGAACACCATGCACCGCCGGTCCGCCACCACCGCGTGCGGCGTCCGGTCCGTCTGCTTCTGCACCGGCAGCGACTCCCCCGTCAACGCAGACTCGTCGACCTCCAGACCCTCCTCCCACAACAACCGGGCATCCGCCGGCACCACGTCGTCCCCGGCCAGCTCGATCACGTCACCCGGCCGCAGCCCACCCGCGTCCACCGTGCGCGTCCCACCCGCCGGCGCCTCCTCCTCCGACGGCGCGACCCGCGCCTTGCGCTGCTGATCCGCCAGCAACCCCGACAACGCCCGCTCCGCACGCAACCGCTGCACCCCACCCACCAGCGCGTTCAGATCCAGCGCGCCCACCACCAGCAACGCGTCCACCACCGAACCCAAGATCGCCGACGCCGCCGAACCCACCGCCAGCACCGGAGTCAGCGGATCATGCAACTCACCGCTCACCGCCCGGCCCAGCCGCACACTCCAGCGCACCGGACCCACCGCCGGATGCCCGGCCACCGCACCCGCCGCCCCCGCAACCCCGCCGTCACCCGGTCCAGCCCGCTCACCTCGGCGACCGGCTCCCGGCCCAGCCGCTCCCGCGCCTCCTCCGCCTCCAGCTCATGCCAGTGCACCCGCGGACGCGGACGCGGAGCCGACGCCGCCGCCACCCCAGACCCGCCCGCACCCCGGAGAACAACGCACTCGCCGCCGCCAGATCCACCGGCACATGCCGCATCCCCGGCAGCACCGCCAGCCGCCCACGCCCGCCCTCGACTCCCCACCGCCACCAGCAACCCCGAAAGCGCGGCACCCGACCGCGCCAGCGTCTGCGACCGGCCACCCACCGCACGCGCCGCCGGAACCGCCATCAGCACCCGCCACACATCCGGCAGACCACGCCGGGCCAGCACATCCGCCCCCCACACCACCGCACCGTCCCCGTCCACCAGCGCCACCGCCAGATCACCGGCCCGCAACCCCGCCAGCACCGCGGCGTCGTCCGCCGAACCCAGCCGGGCGACCGTGATCACAGCCCCCTCACCACCACGCATCTCGCACACCACGTCGTCCAGCGGCCGCCGGGCGTCCACCACCACATCCGCCAGACCCGCGAAATCCTCCAGCACCGGATCGTCCACCACCACGACCCGCAACCCCGCCCGCCGCGCCGCGTCCAGAACCGGCTCCGTCCACGGATCCACCGAACCGTCCGCCGCCCGCAGCGCACTCGGATGCAGCACCACCGTCCCCGCCAGCTCCAACTGCCACAACCGCTCCGGCGTCCGCACCAACGCCCCCACCCGCGCCAGCGCACCACCCAGCACCGCGTGGAAGGCCGCCGGACCGTACCGCGCCGCCTTCGGCGAACCGGCCAGCACCGCCTCCGCCGCCTCCGCACCGTCATGCTTCACCAGCAACGTCGCCAGCGCGCCGATCACACTCCCCGCCGCCGCATGAGCCGCGTACTCCTGCGCCGGCGTGGACCGCAACGGCGGCCGGTCCCACTCCCCGCCCCCACACTCACCCGCTCCGGCGCACACAACTCGTCATGCACCGAGTCGAACGCGGCGACCCGCGCCACCGCCTCCGCCAGCTGACACCCCCGCAACGCCCCGTCCAGCACCAGCGAAGCCGGACTCTGCCCCGCCCCGTGCGCCACCGCGTTCGCACCCGCCAGCACCAGATCCATACCCGGCCCGCCCAGCCGCCGGCGCAGCACCGCACGCACCCGCGGGTTCTCCCGCAGGAACGTCACCGCCGCCGTCACCGTCCGCGGCGACGGCGGCAACCGCCACGCATACGCCGCGAACGCCGCACCCGTACCCACCACATCGGCCACCAGCGCCGCCGCCGCGACCCGCACCGCCACCGGATCCGCCGGATGCGACAACTCCTCCGGATCACCCCCCAGCTCCAGACCATGGCACGCCGCCACATCCACCACGTGGTCCAGCACCCGGTCCGTCAGCCCGTCCTCGGACGCCGTCACCACCAACCGGGCCAGCCCCTCGTCCCAGTACGCCAGCAGCACATCCGGATGCTCCGCCACCGCCGCGGCCACCCGCCGCCCCAGACGCTCCCTGCCGTGCCGCGCCGCCTCCGCGTGCGCCGGCCGCAACGCCACATGCTGCCGGGCACCCGCACGCCACCGGCCCCCACCACCCGGCAGCGCGTTACCCGCGACCCGGCCCACCCGCACCGCCGCGTCCGCGCCCCGCACCCCCGCACGCGCCGTACCCGCCACCGCCCCGCCGCCGCACCCACCACCGGAACGGCCACCCGCGCCAGCAACCGCGGCGCCGCCGGCACCAACCGGACGGCAGCCGACGGAACCGTCAGCAACGAGAACACCTCGAACCCCCTCAGCGCACCGTACGACCCGGCCGCGCCGTGGGCCCGAGAGGCCCACCATGCGCGCCATGCCCACCGTGCTCGGCGAACCCCCATGATCACCGGCCCCACCGTGCCGCCGCCCCGGCCGCTCCCCGGCCGGCGCCGTCCGATGCGTCGCCGCCCACGCCATCGCCTCGTCGTCCGGCTCGACCGCCACCGGCTCCTCCGGCACGTCCGCCACATCCGCACGCTCCACCGGCTCACCGTCCTCCACCGGCTCCCCGAGCCGCCGCCCGCACCGGCCCCCGCCCGCCCGGCACCGGGCCGCGGCTGGGTCAGCCACGCCACCGCCGCACCCGTCAACGCGACCGGCCACTCCACCACCCCCGCCACCCCAGCACCCCCGCCCCGTGTACACCGCCAGCCGCCGGCTCCTCGGCGACACCGCACCCACCTTGTCCAGCGCCCCCTCCGCGACCCTGCTCACCATCCCGGCACCGGGCAACCGCCCCAGCACCGCCGCCGCGCCCCGCACCGGAGCGGTGAGAACCGAGGACGACCTCTGCTCCGCCATGACTCCTCCACCTCCGCACAGTCCTGCCGTGCCCCTCCGAGTGCCCCGGCACAGCGGGCCATCCCACAGGTCGGCGGGCGAACGCCGCCCACCCCTCCAGGTTCCGGTCCCCCGGCACGACCCGCACGCGGAACAACCCCGACCGGACGCGGAACGCACCGCGCCCCGGCCGTAACGGCCGGGGCGCGACAGAGATCGGACGGCGGCGGAACCGCCGCGAACGGGCCTACTCCTCTTCCTCCACGGAGCTCTCCGCCTCCGTGGCCGCACCGTCCGCCTCCAGGAGACGCGACAGCTGACGGCCCACGATCCGCTTGAACTTGCGCTGCTGCGGCCGCGTACGGTCCAGCACCGCGACCTCCAGACGCTCCGCCGGGATCTCCCGCTCACTGCCGTTGGTGTCACGGGACAACGCCTGCACGGCCAGCTTCAGCGCCTCCGCCAACGACATCCCGTCACGATGACGCTGATCCAGGAAACCGCTGATCTGCTCCGCGTTGCCGCCCACCGCCACCGAGCCGTGCTCGTCCACGATGGAACCGTCGTGCGGCAGCCGGTAGATCTGGTCACCCTCGGGCGTCGCGCCCACCTCGGCCACGACCAGCTCCACCTCGTACGGCTTCTCCGCCGCCGAGGAGAAGATCGTGCCCAGCGTCTGCGCGTACACGTTCGCCAGACCCCGGGCCGTCACATCGTCACGGTCATAGGTGTAACCACGAAGATCGGCGTACCGCACACCACCGATCCGCAGATTCTCGTACTCGTTGTACTTGCCGGCGGCCGCGAAACCGATCCGGTCATAGATCTCGCTGAACTTGTGCAGCGCACGGGACGGGTTCTCGCCGACGAACACGATGCCGTCGGCGTACTGCATGACCACCAGGCTGCGGCCACGCGCGATGCCCTTGCGGGCGTACTCCGCCCGGTCGGCCATCGCCTGCTGGGGTGAGACATAGAACGGCGTCGACACCGGTTATCCGTCCCTTTCTGTCATGGTCACTGGATCACCTCGAGAACAGCCGGGCCACGCTCAGAGCAGGGCGGCCTTCGGACCGTCCGGCTCCTCCAGCCGCCGCTGGAGCACCGCACGCGACAGCCCGAGGACTCGTCCTCGGTGAGCCGGCGGAAACCGTCCTCGGTGATCACCGTGATGATCGGATAGATCCGGCGGGCGACATCGGGACCACCGGTCGCCGAGTCGTCGTCGGCCGCGTCGTACAGAGCCTGGACCACCAGCGTCGTGGCCTGCTCCTCGGACAGGTCCTCGCGGAACAGCTTCTTCATCGCACCCCGCGCGAAGATCGAGCCCGAACCCGTCGCCGCGAAGTTGTGCTCCTCGGAACGGCCGCCCGTCACGTCGTACGAGAAGATCCGCCCCCGCTCCCGGTCCACGTCGTACCCGGCGAACAGCGGCACCACCGCCAGCCCCTGCATCGCCATGCCGAGGTTGGACCGGATCATCGTCGACAGCCGGTTCGCCTTGCCCTCCAGCGAGAGCTGCGCGCCCTCCACCTTCTCGAAGTGCTCCAGCTCCAGCTGGAAGAGCTTCACCATCTCCACGGCGAGACCGGCGGTGCCGGCGATGCCGACGGCCGAGTACTCGTCCGCCGGGAACACCTTCTCGATGTCCCGCTGGGCGATCACGTTGCCCATGGTGGCCCGGCGGTCACCGGCGAGAACGACGCCCCCGGGGAACGTGACGGCGACGATCGTCGTCCCGTGCGGCGCCTCGATCACGCCCTGGGTGGGCGGGAGCTGCCGCTTGCCGGGCAGCAGCTCGGGCTGGTGCTCGGAGAGGAAGTCCATGAAGGAGGAGGACCCTGGCGTCAGGAAGGCAGCTGGTAGACGCCCGGTGCTACGAGTGTTGGCTTCCACGCGTTTCCTTCCACGTATGCAGCAGCCCGCCTTATGGCCTCGGGCTGATCCTTGAACTGCCCCAGTGCGGCATTGCAGCTGAAGCACAGTACGCCTCGGACCCTACCCGTCTCATGGCAGTGATCCACATGTGCGGGCACAGCAGCCAGACATATACAGCAGACGCCCCCCTGGGAGGCGATCAACTCATCGCGTTCGGTCTCGGTGATGCCGTACTGCCGCTTCAGGTGCCCCTGCCGTCCCTGAATCGCGCGGCACGTCTTGCAGCGCGTCGCCAACCCGTCGGACGCGGTCGCGTTGCGATGCCAGTCGCTGTGCGGCTTGACCTCACCACACGTCCGGCAGAGCTTGTGCCCGGGCGGGACGTCCGCTCTCTCCCGCACAGCCTTGCCCATTGCCTCCCGGCGGCGCCGGTGGTGCGCGGCGCTGTACCGCGCCACGCACTCCCGGCAGTGCACCTGCAGGCCGTCACGCCGGTTCTTGTCCCGCGCGAACGCGTCAGGCGGCAGGCCTCTCCCGCACTTCCCGCATCTCTTGGCGCTCGGCTCGGCGACCACACTCTCCCCCGCGACCTTCAATTCGAAGGACGAAGTGCCCTAAGCCCTTTACTGACCACCCTTTTGCACGAAGCTCCGAACGAAATCCTCGGCGTTCTCCTCGAGTACGTCATCGATCTCGTCCAGGACGGAGTCCACGTCGTCGCTCAGCTTCTCCTGCCGCTCCTTGAGGTCCTCGGAGCCCTGCGCGTCCTGCGCCTGCTCCTCGACCTCCTCCGTGGAGCGCGTGGCCTTCTGCTGGCCGCCGCCGGTGTCCTTGGTTGCCATATCCCTCACCCCGCTCTGTTCGCCCGACATGGTCGACGGGTCGGCATTCCTGCCGATCGGTGATGATCAGACCCTACAAGCCGGGTCCGACATCGGCCCGCAGTTTCGACAACGTACGGGGGCCATCTCGATGATTCCCGGACGGTGGGTTTCCACCCCGGCCGCCCGGGCGGGTCCGAGTGACCCGCTGGTCCCGCTCAGCCGCCGGACAGGACCCTGACCAGGTCTTCCGCCGTGCGGCAGCGGTCGAGCAGCTCCTTGACGTGATTTCGCGTTCCGCGAAGCGGTTCGAGGGTTGGGACCCGTTGCAGCGAATCCCGGCCCGGCAGGTCGAAGATGACCGAGTCCCAGCTCGCCGCGGCCACGTCGTCGGCGTACTGCTCCAGGCAGCGGCCGCGGAAGTAGGCGCGGGTGTCCTCCGGAGGCGTCGTGCGGGCCTTCTCGACCTCGGCCTCGTCCAGCAGGCGCTTGATGCGTCCGCGGGCCGCGAGGCGGTTGTAGAGGCCCTTCTCGGCGCGCACGTCGGCGTACTGGAGGTCGAGGAGGTGCAGCTTGGCCGCGTCCCAGTCGAGGCCGTCGCGGCGGCGGTAGCCCTCCATGAGCTCGCGCTTGGCGACCCAGTCGAGTTCGCCGGCCAGGCTCATCGGGTCGTTCTCGAGCCGGTTGAGGGTGTCCTCCCAGCGGGAGAGGACTTCCTTGGTCTGGTCGTCCGCGTCGGCGCCGAAGCGTTCCTCGACGTACTTGCGGGACAGCTCGTAGTACTCCATCTGGAGCTGGACGGCGGTGAGCGTGCGGCCGCTGCGGAGGGTGATCAGGCGCTGGAGGCCGGGGTCGTGGGAGACCTGGTGGAGGGTGCGTACGGGCTGGTCGACGGCCAGGTCGACGGCGATGAAGCCGTCCTCGATCATGGACAGGACCAGGGCGGTCGTGCCCAGTTTGAGGTAGGTGGAGATTTCGGAGAGGTTGGCGTCGCCGATGATGACGTGCAGGCGGCGGTACTTCTCCGCGTCGGCGTGCGGTTCGTCGCGGGTGTTGATGATGGGCCGCTTCAGCGTGGTCTCCAGGCCGACCTCGACCTCGAAGTAGTCGGCGCGCTGGCTGAGCTGGAAGCCGTGTTCGTGGCCGTCCTGGCCGATGCCGACGCGGCCGGCTCCGGCGATGACCTGGCGGGAGACGAAGAAGGGCGTGAGGTGGCGCACGATGTCCGAGAACGGGGTCTCCCGTTTCATCAGGTAGTTCTCGTGCGTGCCGTAGGAGGCGCCCTTGTTGTCGGTGTTGTTCTTGTAGAGGTGGATGGGCTGGGCGCCGGGGAGCTGTGCGGCCCGTTCGGCGGCCTCGGCCATGATGCGTTCGCCGGCCTTGTCCCAGAGGACGGCGTCGCGGGGGTTGGTGACTTCGGGGGCGCTGTATTCGGGGTGGGCGTGGTCGACGTAGAGGCGCGCACCGTTGGTGAGGATGACGTTGGCGAGGCCGATGTCCTCGTCGGTGAGCTGGCTGGAGTCGGCGGCCTCGCGGGCGAGGTCGAAGCCCCGGGCGTCCCGTAGCGGGTTCTCCTCCTCGAAGTCCCAGCGGGCCCGGCGGGCCCGGTGCATCGCCGCGGCGTAGGCGTTGACGATCTGGGACGAGGTGAGCATGGCATTGGCGTTGGGGTGGCCGGGGACGGAGATCCCGTACTCCGTCTCGATGCCCATTACTCGCCGTACGGTCATGCGGCCCTCCTTGCCCGGCGGCACCCTCGGTCGTGGGTACCGCTCGCGTACCGCCGGCGCTCCGGTGCGTGCGCGGTGCCCGTCCCCGCACTGTGCGACTCGGCGGTAGGAAAGAGCCTAGAACGCCTTTGCGCTGGTGGGGAGATCATTTGCGTCATTGGCTGCTCCGGTCGTGGCCTGAAAAGCAGTCGGCTGCGGGTACCCGTGGTGGGCACCCGCAGCCGCCCTGGTTTTACAGGTACTGACCGGTGTTCGCCACCGTGTCGATGGAGCGTCCGGTGTCGGCGCCCTGCTTTCCGGTGATGAGGGTGCGGATGTAGACGATCCGTTCGCCCTTCTTTCCGGAGATGCGGGCCCAGTCGTCGGGGTTGGTGGTGTTGGGCAGGTCCTCGTTCTCCTTGAACTCGTCCACACAGGCCTGGAGGATGTGGGAGACGCGGAGGCCCTTCTGGTTCTTGTCGAGGAAGTCCTTGATCGCCATTTTCTTGGCGCGGCCGACGATGTTCTCGATCATGGCGCCGGAGTTGAAGTCCTTGAAGTAGAGGACTTCCTTGTCGCCGTTGGCGTAGGTGACTTCCAGGAAGCGGTTTTCCTCGGATTCGGCGTACATGTGCTCGACCGCCGTCTGGATCATGCTCTGGACGGTGGTGGCCTTGTCGCCCTCGTGCTCTCCGAGGTCGTCGGAGTGCAGCGGGAGGCGCTCGGTGAGGTACTTGCCGAAGATGTCCTTGGCGGCCTCGGCGTCGGGCCGCTCGATCTTGATCTTCACGTCGAGGCGGCCGGGGCGCAGGATGGCCGGGTCGATCATGTCCTCGCGGTTGGAGGCGCCGATGACGACCACGTTCTGCAGGCCTTCCACGCCGTCGATCTCGGCGAGGAGCTGCGGGACGATGGTGTTCTCCACGTCGGAGCTGACGCCGGAGCCGCGGGTGCGGAAGAGGGATTCCATCTCGTCGAAGAAGACGATGACGGGGGTGCCCTCGCTGGCCTTCTCACGGGCTCGCTGGAAGACGAGGCGGATCTGGCGCTCGGTTTCGCCGACGTACTTGTTGAGGAGTTCGGGGCCCTTGATGTTGAGGAAGAAGCTCTTGCCGGCGGCCTGTCCGGTCACCTCGGCCACCTTCTTGGCGAGCGAGTTCGCGACGGCCTTGGCGATGAGCGTCTTGCCGCATCCGGGCGGTCCGTAGAGCAGGACGCCCTTGGGCGGGCGCAGCTCGTGCTCCTTGAAGAGGTCGGGGTAGAGGTAGGGCAGCTCGACCGCGTCGCGGATGGCCTCGATCTGGTTGCCGAGGCCGCCGATCTGCTCGTAGCCGATGTCGGGGACTTCTTCGAGGACGAGTTCCTCGACCTCGCTCTTGGGGACGACCTCGTAGACGTAGCCGGAGCGGGGCTCGAGCAGGAGGGCGTCGCCGGGGCGGATCGTGACGTCGAGGAGGGGTTCGGCGAGCCGGACCACTCGTTCTTCGTCGGTGTGCCCGAGGACGAGGGCGCGCTCGCCGTCCTCGAGGATCTCCTTGAGGGTGACGATGTCGCCGACGCGCTCGAACTCCATGGCGTCGACCACGTTGAGCGCCTCGTTGAGCATGACCTCCTGGCCGCGCCTGAGGTCGTCGAGGTCGACGCTCGGGCTGACGTTCACGCGGAGCTTGCGGCCGCCGGTGAAGATGTCGGCCGTGCCGTCCTCGTTGGCCTGCAGGAAGACGCCGAAGCCGGCGGGCGGCTGGGCGAGCCGGTCGACCTCCTCCTTGAGGGCCACGATCTGGTCGCGGGCCTCGCGGAGTGTGTTGGCCAGGCGCTCGTTCTGGGCGGAGACGCCGGCCAGGTTGGTCTGCAGCTCGACGATCCGCTCTTCGAGAATCCTCGTGTGCCGCGGAGAGTCGGCGAGCTTGCGTCGCAGGACGGCGATCTCCTGCTCAAGGTAGGCGATCTGCCCGGCGGGGTCTTCGGACCCTCGTCCCGGGCGGATGCCGCGGTTCATGTCGTCGTCGTGGGCTGCCACGGTCCTCACCTCCTCCAAGGGGAGCTGGACGCTTCCAGACCCTACCTGGGTGGGTGTCGATTGAAACCCCTAGATCACAAAGACTGTCAAGGTGTGTCGTCGGTCACCCGGTGCGCTCCCTCTCGCACGGAGGGGATACCCACTCAACGTGATTCGGAAGCCGCTTGTTCCTGGTCCGTGGCGGTCAATACCCGGCCTGTGTGGCTGGAGTTGTCCGTTCCGGGCCGGTCGGCCGGTTCCGGGGCACGTCTCGGTGCGCTCGTGCGGTCATCACGCAGAGCGACGGTCTGGTCGGTCGTGGTCATCGTCGGGGCGGCTGGAAGTGTTCGCCCGGTGCCGGGGCTCCCTTTCCCGGTCGGGCGCTCGTACCCGAGGGGGTGCCGAGGGAAACCCGATACCCGTGGCCTCGGGCGGGTATGCGGGCGGAGGTAGGGTCGGGGTGTTCAACAGCCGCTGGTGCGGACCTCGCTGGCCGTCGGGCCGGGGGGTGCCGTCCGGCGATTAGACGGCAGGAGAGGTGACCGTGCAGCAGGAGGCCCCGGACGGCGAGGCGCTGGAGGTCTGGATCGACCAGGCGCTGTGTACCGGCGACGGGATCTGCGCCCAGTACGCGCCCGAGGTGTTCGAGCTGGATATCGACGGGCTGGCCTACGTGAAGGGCGCGGACGACGAGCTGCTGCAGGCCGAGGGTGCCACGGTGCCGGTGCCGCTGCCGCTGCTCATGGACGTGGTCGACTCGGCGAAGGAGTGTCCCGGGGAGTGCATCCACGTGCGCCGGGTTCTGGACAAGGTCGAGGTCCACGGTCCCGACGCGGAGTAGGGGCCGGCCGGTGACCGGCTGTGGTGTGCGCGCGCGTGGGCCGTCTTCGGGCGGGCCGCGCGCGTGCCGTGTTCCAGGGGCGGGCGCGCGCCTTGGGGGTGTGGCCGGAACGTGTCACACGGTGTGGGACGCGGTGGGCGTGGTGCGTATGAACGCCTTTCCGTTCCAGTGCCAGCTCGTGGGCGTTTTCAGGTCGGGGCAGCAACTGGGTATGTCGGCGGTGGAGTAGCCGAGCAGGGTGGCGGTGACGGTGCCGGCGTCGAGGGCGAAGTCGGTGACGGTGCGCCGGTCCTTGGGGTCGACGAGGGTGGCTACGACGCGGGCGGGGCCGCCGGCGGTGCCCCGGGTGAGGACGTAGACGCCGTCGGGCGGGGTGCCCATGGGGGCGTCACAGTGCACGACGGCGACGGTTTCCGGTGTGCCGTCGCCGTCCAGGTCGCCGGTGATCTTCTTGACCACGACCGCTTTCACGGGCCCGCAGGTGAGCGGGAAGTGGACGCCGTCGGTGCCGGGCGGCGCGGCGTCGGCGGGGGCGGACCCGGCCTCGGTGCGCGTGGTGGGCTGGGCGGCCGTGGCCGAGCCGGGCTGTACGGCGGAGGACAGGGCGACGACGCCGGCGATCGCGGCGGCGGTGGCGACCCAGTGGATGGGCCGGGTGTGCGTGTGGGCGAGCTCCGGAACGGCGGATGGCTGCACTAGGAGTGTCTCCTGTGAGGGCTGTGCCGGTGGGGGGGTGGCCAGCATGGTGCCACACGTCACAGTGCGTGGGAACGGCGGGGTCGGTACGGGATTCTCGCAGGCGGGGTGTCCGCGCGGGGGCGTGCGCGGCCTGGTGCCGTGTCAACGAGTCGGCGCCGTGGCGGGGTTCCCGGGTGTGGTGGGGAACTCGGCCACGGCGCCTTCGTGTTGTGCCGGTCGGGAGGGGCCGGTCAGCGGCCGGTGCCGCCGTCGGCGTTGGGGCCGGCGTAGTCCTCGCCGTAGGCGCCCTTGGCGGGGCGGCGGCGGCGCATGGGCGGCTCGACGCCGTCGGCGAGCCGGCGGGCGGTGAGCAGGAAGCCGGTGTGGCCGATCATCCGGTGGTCCGGGCGGACGGCGAGGCCCTCGATGTGCCAGTTGCGGATCATGGTCTCCCAGGCGGTCGGCTCGTTGAAGCAGCCGATCTCCCGGATGGACTCGACGGTCCGGGCGAGCTGGGTGGTGGTGGCCACGTAGCAGCACAGGATGCCGCCGGGGACGAGTGCCTTGGAGACGGCCTCCAGGCATTCCCAGGGGGCGAGCATGTCGAGGATGACGCGGTCGACGTCGGTGTCGGACAGGTTGTCCTGGAGGTCGCCGACGGTGAGCTGCCAGGCGGGGTGGGAGCCGCCGAAGTAGCGCTCGACGTTCGCCTGCGCGATCTCGGCGAAGTCCTCGCGGCGCTCGTAGGAGTGCAGCATGCCCTGGTCGCCGATGGCGCGCAGCAGGAAGCTGCTGAGCGAGCCGGAGCCGACGCCGGCCTCGACGACGCGGGCGCCGGGGAAGATGTCGGCGAAGGCGAGGATCTGCCCGCGTCCTTCGGGTAGACGACGGCTGCCCCGCGGGGCATGGACAGGACGTAGTCGGGGAGCAGGGGGCGCAGCGCGAGGTAGGCGACGTTGCCGGTGGTGCGGACAACGCTGCCTTCGGGAGCGCCGATCAGTTCGTCGTGCGGGAAGGAGCCCTTGTGGGTGTGGAAGTTCTTCCCGGCTTCGAGCGTGAACGTGTAGTGGCGGCCCTTGGGGTCGGTCAGCTGAACCTGGTCCCCGACCTTGAAGGGCCCGCGCCTGCGGGCGGCACCGGTCGGTTCGGACATGTGACCAGCCTACCGGCGTTTGCGGGGCCGCCGACCACGGGCGGCGGGCCGTCAGGGGCGGGCCATGGCCTTGACGAAGGCGCGCTCGACGTCGGCGGCGGAGAGGACGCCGTAGATCTCGCCGGTCTCCTCGACGACGAGGTATTCGGTGGCGGGGGTGGCCCGGAGGGTGTCGAGGAGTTCCTCGCCGGCCAATTCGGCGGAGACCCGCATGCCGTCGGTGAGGTCCTGGGCGAGGCCGCTGACGGCGACCCAGGGGCGGCGGTGTTCGGGGACGCCGACGATGGCGGCCTCGCGGACGAGGGAGAGGGGGTTGCCGTCGGGGTCGACGACGACGAGGGCGCGGGCGCCCGCGGCGTTGGCGCGGCGGAGGGCTTCGGACAGCGGGGTGTCGGTCTCGACGGGGACGGCTCGCCGGGTGAGGGCGCGGGCCTTGAGTTCGGGGAGGTGCTCGCGCAGGCGGGCCATGCGCAGGCTGTTCCCGGCGCCGGTCCAGATGATCGCGGCGAGGATGGCGGCGAGCAGGGCGTCGGTGACGGTGTCCATGCCGCCCCTGTCCTGGTTGCCGCCGCCGAAGGCGCCGGACTGGTTGAGCAGCGGCAGGCCGACGAGGACGGAGATGGCGAGGGCGCGGCCGACCCAGGCGGCGGCGACGGTGCCGCTCATGGGTTTGCCGGTGATCTTCCAGACGACGGCGCGGAGCATGCGGCCGCCGTCGAGGGGCAGGCCGGGCAGCAGGTTGAAGGCGGCGACGATGAGGTTGGAGATCATCAGGCCGGCGAGCAGGACGCCGGGGACGCTGTCCGGCCGCACGGGCTTCATGGCCAGGTAGAAGAGGCCGGCCAGGACGAGGGAGAGCAGGGGGCCGACGAAGGCGAGGACGAATTCGCGTCCCGGGGTCTCGGCCTCCTTCTCGATCTCGGAGACGCCGCCGAAGAACTGGAGCTGGATGCGGCGGACGGGGAGCCTGAAGCGGATCGCGGCGACCGTGTGGGCCAGTTCGTGGACGAGGACGGAGGCGTAGAACGCGACGGCGAAGAAGAGGGAGACCAGGTAGCGGGCGGCTCCGAGTTCGGGCAGGACGCGGTCGAGCTGGCCGCCGAAGACCCAGGTGATGAGGGCGGCCACGAGGAACCAGCTGGGTGCCACGTAGACGGGGACGCCGAAGGGGCGGCCCATGAGCAGTCCGCCGCCGGGTTCCCTGGGCCGTGGCTGCGGGGGTTCGCCCTTGGCGATGCCGGAGTGGGCGAGGGAGCGGTGTTCGGCGGGGTGGGTGCCGGCGGCGGGGGTTTCGTCGTCGGTGGCGGGTGGGTGGGGCCGGTGGTGTCTCCGGTGGCGTCGCCCGGGCCCGGGCCTCCGGGCCCGGCGTTCGTCCCGGGGCGCTCGTCCCGGCCGTGGTGGTCGTCCGGGTCGCGGGGTTCGCCGGGGCGCCGTGCTCTTCCGGGCCGGGGCGCGGGGTGCCGGCGGGCTCGGGGGCGTCGTCGGGCTCCGGGCCGGGGTGCTGACCGGTGGGTCCGGTCGTCGGGACCGTAGGGCCCGCGGGGTGCTCGGCCGGCTCGTCGTTGCCGGACCGCGGCTGCCCGCTCCCGCCGCTCACGTCCACGCTGTCCCCTCGTTCGAAGCGTCTTCCGCGCCATGGGGCGGAAGGTCTCGGGTCGATGGTATGCGGCCGTGGTGGTCCGTTCCGCCCCGGCACCCCTTGTGTTTGCCCCGCTGTCGCGCGGCCTAACGCGGCCCGCGGCCGGGTCGCTGTCAGTGCCGGGCCGTATGGTCTGGGGTCATGGACAGCAGCATCGAGGACGCGGGGGCCCTGCCGGGTCCGGCCGGGGAGAGGGTTCCGGCGGCGCGGTCGGCGGAACCGGCGCCGGACGCGGCGGTGACCTCCGGGGAGCCGGTGGTGTCCGCCGGGGAGCCGGTGGTGACCTCCGGGAGCCGGTGGTGACCTCCGGGAGCCGGTGGTGTCCGCCGGGAGCCGGTGGTGACCTCCGGGGAGCCGGTGGTGTCCGCCGGGGAGCCGGTGGTGTCCGCCGGGGAGCCGGTGGTGTCCGCCGGGAGCCGGTGGTGTCCGCCGGGGAGCCGGTGGTGTCCGCCGGGGAGCCGGTGGTGTCCGCCGGGGAGCCGGTGGTGTCCGCCGGGGAGCCGGTGGTGTCCGCCGGGGAGCCGGTGGTGTCCGCCGGGGAGCCGGTGGTGTCCGGGGCCGGTCCGGCGGGGACGGCGGGAGAGCGGGTGGCCGTCGCGCCGTCCTCGTTGTCGCCGTCGCGGGCCGGTGACTTCATGCAGTGTCCGCTGCTGTACCGGTTCCGGGTGATCGACCGGCTGCCCGAGAAGCCGAGCGAGGCGGCGACGCGCGGGACGCTGGTGCACGCCGTGCTGGAGCGGCTGTTCGACGCGCCCGCCGCGGAGCGGACGGCCCCCGGGCGAAGGCGCTGATCCCCGGGCAGTGGGACCGGTTGCGGGAGAGCCGGCCGGAGGTCGGGGAGCTGTTCGCGGAGGATCCGGAGGGCGAGCGGCTGGCCCGCTGGCTGGGTGAGGCCGAGCGGCTGGTGGAGCGGTGGTTCACGCTGGAGGATCCCGCCCGGCTGGAGCCGGCCGAGCGGGAGCTGTTCGTGGAGGCCGAGCTGGATTCGGGGCTGCGGCTGCGCGGGATCATCGACCGTGTCGACGTGGCGCCCACCGGCGAGGTGCGGATCGTGGACTACAAGACGGGCAAGGCGCCGCGGCCGGAGTACGCCGAGGGCGCGCTGTTCCAGATGAAGTTCTACGCGCTGGTGGTGTGGCGGCTGAAGAGGGTCGTCCCGCGCCGGCTGCAGCTGGTGTATCTCGGCAGCGGTGACGTGCTGACCTACGACCCCGTGCCGGCCGACCTGGAGCGGGTGGAGCGCAAGCTGCTGGCGCTGTGGGACGCGATCACGCAGGCCACGCGGACCGGTGAGTGGCGGCCCCGGCCGACGAAGCTGTGCGGCTGGTGCGATCACCGGTCCCACTGCCCGGAGTTCGGCGGTACTCCCCGCCCTATCCCCTGCCGGTGCGGTCCGCCACGGCCGGCGAGTAGCGTCCGGCGGCCGCCTGCGAGGGCGCCGCCGGTGGCCGGCGGGACGCAGGGCAGAATGGGTGCGGACTAGCGAAGGAGAGTCACGTGGCCATCCGCGTCCTACTGGTCGACGACCAGCCCCTGCTGCGTACCGGTTTCCGGATGATCCTGGAGGCCGAGCAGGACATCGCGGTCGTGGGCGAGGCCGGCGACGGTCTGCAGGCCCTCGATCAGGTACGGGCCCTGCAGCCGGACGTCGTGCTGATGGACATCCGGATGCCGCGGATGGACGGTGTGGAGGCCACCCGGCAGATCACCGGTCCCGGGCGGACGGCCCTGCGAAGGTGCTGGTGCTGACCACGTTCGACCTGGACGAGTACGTGGTGGAGGCGCTGCGCGCCGGGGCCAGCGGGTTCCTGCTCAAGGACGCGCCCGCCAACGAGCTGGTGCAGGCGATCCGGGTGGTGGCCGCCGGGGAGGCGATGCTGGCGCCGAGCATCACGCGCCGCCTGCTCGACAAGTACGCCACGCATCTGCCGTCCGGTGAGGAGTCCGTTCCGGACACCCTGCACACCCTCACCGACCGTGAGGTGGAGGTGCTGAAGCTGGTGGCGCGCGGGTTGTCCAACGCGGAGATCGCCGCGGATCTGTTCGTCAGCGAGACGACGGTGAAGACGCATGTCGGGCATGTGCTGACCAAGCTGGGGCTGCGCGACCGGGTGCAGGCGGCGGTGTACGCGTACGAGAGCGGACTGGTGCGGCCCGGCGCGAGCTGAGTTCCGCGCGGTAAGACACCGAGGGCGCCCCCTCCCGTGCGGGAGGGGGCGCCCTCGGTGTCGCGTGGGGCGGGTCGTCAGCCGCTCACACCGCGGCCGAGCTCCCACAGCTGGAGCGACGCGACGGAGTTGAGGGCGTAGGAGACGCCGGTGACGTTGTCTCGGGCGGCGACGTACTGCTTGCCCTGCCACAGCGGCAGCACGGGGACGTCCTCGGCGACGGTGTCCTGGATCGCGGTGAGGGTCTTGACCGCGTTGAGGCGGTCGGCCTCGCGCCGGGACTCGGGGATCAGCGTGCGCTGGATGGTCCCGTTGGAGTACGGCGAGCCGAGGAAGTTGCCCTTGTCGAGGAAGGGCGCGACGAAGTTGTCGGCGTCGGGGAAGTCGGGGAACCAGCCCATGCCGTAGACGTCGTACTGGCCCTTCTGCTCGGCGGGCCGGAAGGTCGACCAGGGGTGGCCCTGGATGGTGACGTCGAACAGGCCGCTGCCGTTGAGCTGCTTCTGCAGGATCTGGAACTCCTGCTTGGTGGCCGAGCCGTAGTGGTCGGTGGTGTAGTGCAGCGTCAGCTTCACCGGGGTGGTGATGCCGGCCTTCTCCAGCAGGCCCTTGGCCTTGGCGGCGCTGGGGTTGCCGTACTTGTTGAAGAACGAGTTGGAGTGGCCGGTGAGGGTGGCCGGGACCAGCGAGTACAGCGGCTCGGCCTGGGTGCCGTAGACCTTGGAGACGAGTTCGCCGCGGTTGATGACCTGGGCCATGGCCTGGCGGACGGCCTTGGTCTTCACGGTCGGCGCGTCGGTGTTGAAGGCGAGGTAGCGGATCTCGAGGCCCGGCATGTCGACGAGGTCGACGTTGGCCTGGGAGCCGGAGTCCAGCTTGTCGATCTGGGACGGCGACATGGTGCGCGTCATCAGGTCGATGTCGCCCTTTTCGATGGCCTGGCCCATGGCGTCGGCGTCGTCGAAGGAGCGCATCTCGACCTCGTCGTTGTTCACCGTCACGCTGCCCTTGTAGGAGGGGTTCTTGGTGAAGGTGGCGTTGACGATCGCGTTGTCCTTGACGTCGGCCTTGAGCGTGTAGGGGCCGGAGCCGTCGACGTCGAAGCCGTCGCGCAGCTTGTCCTTGGCGTAGTCCTTGGGGTTGACGATGGCCGCGACCGGGGTCGACAGCTTGTACGGGAAGGTGGCGTCGGCCGTCTTGAGGTGGAAGATGACCTCGCGGTCGCCCTGGGTCTCGACCGTGTCCACGGTGTTGAGCAGGGTGGCGACACCGCTGTCCGCGTTGATGCGCAGGGCTCGCTCGATGGAGTACTTGACGTCGGCGGCCGTGACCTTGTCGCCGTCGGAGAACTGCAGGCCCTCGCGCAGCTTGCAGGCGTAGCGCTCGTTGCCGCTGTCGGTGAAGGAGCAGCTCTCGGCGGCCTCCGGGACGGGGTTGCCCTCGCCCTTGGGCTGGGTCATCAGGGTCTGCACCGTCTGGCGCAGGATGTTCCAGGTGCCGACGTCGTAGGCGTAGGCGGGGTCGAGGGGTGCCGGGGCGTCGCTGGTGGCCTCGAACCGGTCCGTGGTGCCGACGACGATGGCGTCCCCGCTCTTGCTCCCGCTGTCGGATCCGCCGCACGCGGCGAGAACCGGCGTCAGCAGGCCGGCCACTGCCGGCAGCACCAAAGTCTTGCGGTTCATGCGGGAGTTTCTCCAGAGCTGTTCGAGTCCATGTACTCGGCATGCATGGGTGGTGCGGCGAGCCACGGGGGTTGCTTCGATGTTCTCGCGACGAGATTAGTCCGCGCCCGCACGGGGGTTCACTGGCGCGTGAGTTGAGCGTCCATCACGGAGTGAAACCGGGTGTGGACACACCGAAAACCCGACAGCGGCAGGATTAGTGCAGCGTCTCCCCAATCGGGACACAAGGGCACGCCGTCCCGTGCCGGATCGGGGCGGTCTGCATACTTGGGCAACGTTGTCGAGGACTCGTCGCGTGGGGAACGTCACATCCGCGAGCTGGAGTTGGCGCTTACCGGAATTCGGCCGGCGACCCCGTGGAATTCACCCCGTGGTGTACTTCCCCGAAAATTTGTCCAACACACCCATAGAACTTGGTACTCGGCCGGTTCGGGGCCGGGGCGCCACGGGTCAACGGCTAGCGCATTCGCGTCATCAGGCCGCGCAGGAATGCCAGGTCGACCTCTTCCAGGGAGGAGACGACGGTGCGTCGTTCGGCCGGGGCGATGGGGGCGATCGAGGGGACGGCGACCACCTGGCAGCCGGCCGCCTCGGCGGCGGCGACGCCGGTGGCCGTGTCCTCGACGACCGCGCAGCGGGCCGGGTCCACGCCGAGTCCGGCGGCGGCGAGCAGATAGGGGTCGGGGTAGGGCTTGGTGCGCGAGACCTCGTCTCCGGCGATGGACAGGCCGAAGTGGTGGGGCCCAACACGGTCAGCACGCGGTCGATGATGCGCCGGTGGGAGGCGGAGACCAGGGCGGTGGGGATGCCGTGCTCGTGGAGTTCGGCGAGCAGCCGGGCGGCGCCGGGCATCAGCGGCAGCGCCCGGCCGATGCGGGTCTCGAAGCCGTCGTTGAGCAGCACGGACAGCTCGGCGAGGGAGATGGCGGCGCCGGTGGCCTCGATGAGGAAGCCGGCGCTGCGGGTCATGGGGCCGCCAACGACGATGTGCCGCCAGGACTCGTCGAGGACGTGGCCGAGGGCGGCGAAGACCTCGACCTCCACGTCCCACCAGAAACCCTCGGTGTCCACCAGGGTGCCGTCCATGTCGAGGAGGACCGCCTGCAGGGCGGAGCCTTCGGCCGTACGGGTTCCGAGCGCTGGGACAGTGCTGGTCATCCTGGCGCACCTCCTCAGGGACGACCAGGCCGGTTCCCATGCGGGGAACCGGCCTGCGGTGGACCGACCATTGTACGTCCCCGGCGCCCGAAGCGCCTCGTTTATCCCTCCGGGTCCGGGGTACCCCCTGAAACACCCCTGTGCAGGCCAGGAGGCCCTTCTGTGTGCCCGGAGGCGGGGGCCGGCGGGTGGGTCAGCGGGCGTTGAAGTACTTGGCCTCCGGGTGGTGGATCACGATCGCGTCGGTGGACTGCTCGGGGTGGAGCTGGAACTCCTCGGAGAGCTGGACGCCGATCCGCTCGGGCCGCAGCAGCTCGGCGATCTTGGCGCGATCCTCCAGGTCGGGGCAGGCACCGTAGCCGAGGGAGAAGCGGGCGCCCCGGTACTTCAGGGCGAACATGTCCTCCATGGCGGCGGGGTCCTCGCCGCCGAAGCCGAGTTCGGCGCGCACCCGGGCGTGCCAGTACTCGGCGAGCGCCTCGGCGAGCTGTACGGACAGTCCGTGCAGTTCGAGGTAGTCGCGGTAGGCGTTGGCCTCGAAGAGCTCCGCGGTCCGCTCGCCGATCCGGGAGCCGACGGTGACGACCTGGAATCCGACGACGTCGGTCTCGCCGGACTCCTCCGGGCGGAAGAAGTCGGCGAGGCACAGGCGGCGGCCGCGGCGCTGGCGGGGGAAGGTGAACCGGGTGCGTTCGTTGCCCCGCTCGTCCAGGACGATCAGGTCGTCGTCCTTGGAGACGCACGGGAAGTAGCCGTAGACGACGGCCGCCTCCAGCAGGTTCTCCGTCTGGAGCCGGTCCAGCAGGCCGCGCAGGCGGGGGCGGCCCTCGGTCTCCACCAGTTCCTCGTAGGTCGGGCCGTCGCCGGCGCGGGCCTGCTTCAGGCCCCACTGGCCCTTGAACAGCGCGCCCTCGTCCAGCCAGCTCGCGTACTCCTTGAGCTGGATGCCCTTGATGACGCGGGTGTCCCAGAACGGCGGGGCGGGCACCGGGTTGTCGGTGGCGACGTCGGAGCGGACGTGCCCCTCCTCCGGGCGCTCCTCGACCTGTGCGGCGGCGGTGGCGCGGACCCGGCGCTGCCGCAGCTCGGGCAGCTTGGCGCCGGGCACGCCCCGCTTGACGCCGATGAGGGCGTCCATCAGGCGCAGGCCCTCGAAGGCGTCGCGGGCGTAGCGGACCTCGCCGTCGTAGATCTCGTGCAGGTCCTGCTCGACGTAGGCGCGGGTGAGGGCGGCGCCGCCGAGGATGACCGGGAAGCGGGTGCCGAGGCCGCGCTGGTTCAGCTCCTCCAGGTTCTCCTTCATGATCACGGTGGACTTCACCAGGAGGCCGGACATGCCGATGACGTCGGCGCGGTGCTCCTCGGCGGCGTCCAGGATCGCGGAGACGGGCTGCTTGATGCCCAGGTTGACGACGTTGTAGCCGTTGTTGGACAGGATGATGTCGACGAGGTTCTTGCCGATGTCGTGGACGTCGCCGCGTACGGTGGCCAGCACGATGGTGCCCTTGCCCTCGGCGTCCGACTTCTCCATGTGTGGTTCGAGGTGGGCGACGGCCGTCTTCATGACCTCGGCGGACTGGAGCACGAAGGGGAGCTGCATCTGGCCGGAGCCGAACAGTTCGCCGACGACCTTCATGCCGTCCAGGAGGGTGTCGTTGACGATGTCCAGGGCGGGCCGGTCCTGGAGGGCCTCGTCGAGGTCAGCCTCCAGGCCGTTGCGTTCGCCGTCGATGATGCGCCGCTTGAGCCGCTCCTCCAGGGGCAGCGCGGCCAGTTCCTCGGCCTTGCCGGCCTTGAGGGACTTGGCGGTGGCGCCCTCGAAGAGCTGCATCAGCTTCTGCAGCGGGTCGTAGCCCTCGGCGCGGCGGTCGTGGATGAGATCGAGGGCCGTACGGACCTCTTCCTCGCTGAAGCGGGCGATCGGGAGGATCTTGGAGGCGTGCACGATGGCCGAGTCCAGGCCGGCCTTGACGCACTCGTCGAGGAAGACGGAGTTCAGCAGGATGCGGGCGGCCGGGTTCAGGCCGAAGGAGATGTTGGACAGGCCCAGGGTGGTCTGGACGGCCGGGTGGCGGCGCTTGAGCTCGCGGATCGCCTCGATGGTGGCGATGCCGTCCTTGCGGGACTCCTCCTGACCGGTGCAGATGGTGAAGGTCAGGGTGTCGATGAGGATGTCCTCCTCACGGATGCCCCAGTTCCCGGTCAGGTCGTCGATGAGCCGTTCGGCGATCTCGACCTTCTTCTCCGGGGTGCGGGCCTGGCCCTCCTCGTCGATGGTGAGCGCGATCAGCGCGGCGCCGTGCTCCCGGGCCAGCTCGGTGACCTTGGCGAAGCGGGAGTCGGGTCCGGCGCCGTCCTCGTAGTTCACCGAGTTGATGACGGCGCGGCCGCCGAGCTTCTCCAGGCCCGCCCGGATGACGTCGACCTCGGTGGAGTCGAGGACGATGGGCAGGGTGGAGGCGGTGGCGAAGCGGCCGGCGAGTTCCTCCATGTCGGCGACGCCGTCGCGGCCGACGTAGTCCACGCACAGGTCGAGCATGTGCGCGCCCTCGCGGATCTGGTCGCGGGCCATCTCCACGCAGTCGTCCCAGTGGCCCCCGAGCATGGCCTCGCGGAACTTCTTGGATCCGTTGGCGTTGGTGCGCTCGCCGATGGCGAGGTAGGAGGTGTCCTGGCGGAAGGGCACGCTCTGGTAGAGGGAGGCGGCGCCGGCCTCGGGGCGCGGGTCGCGGGTGCGCGGGGTCAGGCCCTCGACGCGTTCGACGACCTGGCGCAGGTGCTCGGGGGTGGTGCCGCAGCAGCCGCCGACGAGCGAGAGGCCGTACTCGCGGACGAAGGTCTCCTGGGCGTCGGCCAGCTCGGGCGCGCTCAGCGGGTAGTGGGCGCCGTCCTTGCCGAGCACCGGCAGGCCCGCGTTGGGCATGCAGGACAGCGGGACGCGGGCGTTGCGGGCGAGGTAGCGCAGGTGCTCGCTCATCTCGGCCGGGCCGGTGGCGCAGTTCAGGCCGATCATGTCGATGCCGAGCGGTTCGAGCGCGGTGAGGGCGGCGCCGATCTCGGAGCCGAGCAGCATGGTGCCGGTGGTCTCGACGGTCACGGACACGATCACCGGCAGGTCCAGGCCGAGGGCGTCGAGGCCGCGGCGGGCGCCGAGCACGGCGGCCTTGGTCTGCAGCAGGTCCTGGGTGGTCTCCACGAGCAGCGCGTCGGCGCCGCCGGTGACCAGGCCCTCGGCGTTGCGCTGGTAGGCGTCGCGCAGGGTGGTGTAGGGGGCGTGGCCGAGGGTGGGCAGCTTGGTGCCGGGGCCCATGGAGCCGAGGACCCAGCGGGGCCGGCCGTCCCCGGCGGTGAACTCGTCGGCGACCTCGCGGGCGACACGGGCGCCGGCCTCGGACAGTTCGTGGACGCGCTCGGGATGTCGTACTCGCCGAGGGCGGAGTGGTTGGCCCGAAGGTGTTGGTCTCGACGCAGTCGACGCCCACGGCGAAGTACGCCTCGTGGACGGAGCGGACGATGTCGGGGCGGGTGATGTTGAGGATCTCGTTGCAGCCCTCGAGCTGCTGGAAGTCCTCCAGCGTCGGCTCCTGGGCCTGGAGCATCGTGCCCATCGCTCCGTCGGCGACCACCACACGGGTGGCGAGTGCCTCTCGGAGCGCGGACGCACGGGTCCGGCTGTCGGCGGAAGGGGTCGTTGGCAACGAGGCCATTAAGGGGCTCCCTGGGGTGCGACGGCTGTCGGCTATGCGCCGTCCCCGGCGGGAACCGGGGCAGGGCACGGCGTCAGGGTAACCGGGAGTGGGCTTGGATGGGCACCGGCGTCCACGAGGCGGACGCGGGGCGTGCCGGATGGCCGGATCGCCACCGGCGTGCCGTGCGGGATGTAACAGGTGTCGTCCGACCATTGGCGGGAGGTCGACATGGACCGGTAGTGTTCGACATTGCCGAACAGGGTGTTGCACGCTGTTCGGCAATGGTCGAAGGGGACGGAGGGCAGGACGGCGATGGCACGGAACATCCAGTCGCTCGAACGGGCGGCGGCGATGCTGCGCCTGCTCGCGGGCGGCGAGCGGCGGCTCGGCCTCTCGGACATCGCCTCGTCACTGGGCCTCGCCAAGGGCACCGCCCACGGCATCCTGCGGACCCTGCAGCAGGAGGGGTTCGTCGAGCAGGACGGCGTCTCCGGCCGCTATCAGCTGGGCGCCGAGCTGCTGCGTCTCGGCACCACCTATCTGGACGTGCACGAGCTGCGGGCGCGGGCCCTGGTGTGGACCGACGACCTGGCCCGCTCCAGCGGGGAGAGCGTCTACCTGGGCGTCCTGCACCAGCAGGGCGTCCTGATCGTGCACCACGTCTTCCGGCCGGACGACAGCCGGCAGGTGCTGGAGATAGGGGCGATGCAGCCGCTGCACTCCACGGCGCTGGGCAAGGTGCTGTCCGCGTACGACCCGGTGGCGCACAGCGAGGCCATGGAGGCCGACCGCAAACCGTTCACGGACCGCACGGTGTGCGAGCCTGCGGACTTCGAGCACCTGCTGGACCTCACGCGCGCGCGTGGCTACGCGGCGGACGTGGAGGAGACCTGGGAGGGCGTGGCGTCGATCGCCGCGCCGATCCACGACCGGCGCCGGATGCCGGTGGGCGCGGTCGGCATCGCGGGCGCGGTGGAGCGGCTGTGCCGGGACGGCGAGGTGCGCCCCGAGCTGATCGCGGCGGTGCGGGACTGCGCCCGCGCGGTGTCGCGGGACCTGGGCGCGGGGCGCTTCTGACCGGCGGCGATCCACCGCCGGGTGACGGCCGGACGAAGCCGCGGGCATCGAGCTGAGACAGGACGACCGGGACGCGAGGCGGCGTTCCGGTTCTCGCCATACCCTGAAATGGACATATCGGGCGAGCAGGTATGTCAGTGCAGGAAGAGCGATAACCGGCAGCGATCAATAACGATCCTGTTTTCGATAACAGAACCCTTGACGCATGCGCGACGCCGAAGCAAGACTCCCGTCCATCGGTCGGCATTGTCGAACATCTAACGGCAATACGCGCTAGAGTGTGACAACGCCAAGGGCCGGCATCGCTCTCACCCCCGAGGGCGCCAGAACCCCGGAGGGACCCGGGGTTCGGTTTCCCTGGACGAAGGACAAAGGAGTCGCGGGTGTCCAGCTCCGACATCTTCATCGGCGAGACCATCGGTACCGCCATACTCATCCTGCTCGGCGGCGGCGTGTGCGCCGCCGTGACGCTGAAGGCCTCCAAGGCCCGTAACGCCGGCTGGCTCGCCATCACCTTCGGGTGGGGTTTCGCCGTACTGACGGCCGTCTACACCTCGGCGCCGCTCTCCGGCGCCCACCTGAACCCGGCCGTGACGCTCGCGCTCGCGATCAAGGACAAGGACTTCAGCAACCTCCCCGTGTACTGGGGCGGCCAGCTGCTCGGCGCCATGATCGGCGCGGCCCTGGTCTGGGCCGCCTACTACGGCCAGTTCCACGCGCACCTCACCGACAAGGAGATCGTCGGCGGTCCGGGCGCGCAGGCCACGACGGCCAAGGCCGTCGAGGCCCAGGAGAAGGGCGCCGGCCCGGTCCTGGGCGTCTTCTCCACCGGTCCGGAGATCCGGAACGCGGTGCAGAACCTTCTCACGGAGATCATCGGCACCGTGGTGCTGGTGCTCGCCGTCCTCACCCAGGGCCTGAACGACAAGGGCAACGGCCTGGGCACCCTGGGCGCCCTGATCACCGCCCTCGTGGTCGTCTCCATCGGCCTCTCCCTCGGCGGCCCCACGGGTTACGCGATCAACCCGGCCCGTGACCTCGGCCCCCGCATCGTCCACGCCCTGCTGCCCCTGCCCAACAAGGGCGGTTCCGACTGGAGCTACGCCTGGGTCCCGGTGGTCGGTCCGCTGATCGGCGGCGCCATCGCCGCAGGCATCTACAACGTCGCCTTCGTCTAGGAAGCACCGAGCCTCCGCGCACGCGCCGTACGTAAAGCCCCATCACCACGGATCTTTCAGGAGCACACAGTGACCGACGCCCACACCGCAGGCCCGTTCATCGCCGCGATCGACCAGGGCACCACCTCCTCGCGCTGCATCGTGTTCGACAAGGACGGCCGGATCGTCTCCGTCGACCAGAAGGAGCACGAGCAGATCTTCCCGAAGCCGGGCTGGGTCGAGCACAACGCCAACGAGATCTGGACCAACGTCCAGGAGGTCGTCGCGGGCGCCGTCCAGAAGGCCGGCATCACGCGCGACGACATCAAGGCCATCGGCATCACCAACCAGCGCGAAACCACCGTGCTGTGGGACAAGAACACCGGTGAGCCCGTCCACAACGCCATCGTGTGGCAGGACACCCGCACCGACGCGCTCTGCCGCGAGCTGGGCCGCAACGTCGGCCAGGACCGCTTCCGGCGCGAGACCGGCCTGCCGCTGGCCGCCTACTTCGCCGGCCCCAAGGCGCGCTGGCTGCTCGACAACGTCGAAGGCCTCAAGGAGCGCGCCGAGGCGGGCGACATCCTCTTCGGCACCATGGACAGCTGGGTCATCTGGAACCTGACCGGCGGCGTCAACGGCGGCAAGCACGTCACCGACGTCACCAACGCCTCCCGCACCCTCCTCATGAACCTGCACACCATGCGGTGGGACGAGAAGATCGCCGAGTCCATCGGCGTGCCGCTGGCGATGCTGCCCGAGATCCGCCCCTCCGCCGAGGTGTACGGCGAGGTCACCGGGGGCAAGCTCGGCGACCTGCTGGGCGGCATCCCGGTCGCCTCGGCGCTCGGCGACCAGCAGGCGGCCCTGTTCGGCCAGACCTGCTTCTCCGAGGGCGAGACCAAGTCCACCTACGGCACCGGCACCTTCATGGTGATGAACACCGGTGACAAGATCATCAACTCCTACGCCGGTCTGCTGACCACCGTCGGCTACAAGATCGGCGACCAGCCGACGGTGTACGCCCTCGAGGGCTCGATCGCCGTCACGGGCTCCCTGGTGCAGTGGATGCGCGACCAGATGGGCCTGATCTCCACCGCGGCCGAGATCGAGACGCTCGCGCTCTCGGTCGAGGACAACGGCGGCGCCTACTTCGTACCGGCCTTCTCCGGCCTGTTCGCCCCGCACTGGCGTTCCGACGCCCGCGGTGTGATCGCCGGCCTGACCCGGTACGTCACCAAGGCGCACCTCGCCCGCGCGGTCCTGGAGGCCACCGCCTGGCAGACGCGGGAGATCGCCGACGCCATGGTCAAGGACTCCGGCGACGAGCTGGTGACCCTCAAGGTCGACGGCGGCATGACCTCCAACAATCTGCTGATGCAGACCCTCTCGGACGTCCTGGACGCACCGGTCGTGCGCCCGATGGTCGCCGAGACCACCTGCCTCGGCGCCGCCTACGCCGCCGGCCTCGCCGTCGGCTTCTGGTCCAGCACCGACGAACTGCGCGCCAACTGGCGCCGGGCCGCCGAGTGGACCCCCCACATGGACGCGGAGACCCGCGACCGTGAGTACAAGAACTGGCTCAAGGCCGTCGACCGGACCATGGGCTGGATCGAGGACGAGAGCTGAGCTGAGTTCCGACAGCTCTGACGAGGAGTAAGTACCCGACATGACCAGTCAGTCCACCCTGCAGTCCGTGCCTGCCCTGGGAACGCACCCGGCCTCCGGCTCGAACCCGAGCCGAGCCGAGACCAGGGAGCAACTCGCCAAGGCGTCGTACGACCTTCTTGTGATCGGCGGCGGCATCCTGGGCATCTCCACCGCCTGGCACGCCGCGCAGTCCGGACTCAGGGTGGCGCTGGTCGACGCCGGCGACTTCGCCGGTGCCACCTCCTCCGCCTCCTCCAAGCTGCTCCACGGCGGTCTGCGCTACCTGCAGACCGGCGCGGTGAAGCTGGTGGCGGAGAACCACTTCGAGCGCCGTGCGGTCTCCCGCCAGGTGGCCCCCCACCTGGCGAACCCGCTCACGTTCTACCTCCCCGTGTACAAGGGCGGGCCGCACGGCGCGGCGAAGCTCGGCGCGGGCGTCTTCGCCTACTCGGCGCTCTCCGCGTTCGGCGACGGCGTCGGCCACCTGCTCTCCCCCGCCAAGGCGGCGCAGGACGTGCCCGAGCTGCGCACCGACAACCTCAAGGCCGTGGCCGTGTACGGCGACGACCAGATGAACGACGCGCGCATGGCCCTGATGACGGTCCGCGCGGCCGTCGAGTCGGGCGCGGTCGTCCTCAACCACGCCGAGGTCACCGGGCTGCGCTTCACCCGGGGCCGGGTCACCGGCGCCGACCTCAGGGACCGCATATCCGGCTCCGAGTTCGGGGTCAACGCCCGCCTGGTGCTGAACGCGACCGGCCCCTGGGTCGACCACCTGCGCCGGATGGAGGACGCGAACGCGGCGCCCTCGATCCGCCTGTCCAAGGGCGCACACCTGGTGCTCAAGCGCACCGCCCCGTGGAAGGCCGCGCTCGCCACCCCGATCGACAAGTACCGCATCACCTTCGCCCTCCCCTGGGAGGACATGCTGCTGCTCGGCACCACCGACGAGGAGTACGAGGGCGACCCCGCGGACGTCTCGGTCACCGAGAAGGACATCGCCCAGATCCTGGACGAGGCCGCCTTCTCCGTCCGGGACCAGCAGCTCCAGCGCGACCTGATGACGTACGCCTTCGCCGGCCTGCGGGTGCTGCCGGGCGGTCCCGGCGACACCGCCAAGGCCAAGCGCGAGACGGTCGTGACCGAGGGCAAGGGCGGCATGCTGTCCGTCGCGGGCGGCAAGTGGACGACCTTCCGGCACATCGGCCGCACCGTGATGCAGAAGCTGGAGGAGCTGCCGGGCCACCCGCTCGGCGACGACTTCGAGCCCATCTCCTCGTTGCCGAAGAAGATCCCGCTGCCCGGCGTCGCCAACCCGCGCGCGGTCGCCCACCGCCTGCTGGTGGACAACCCGGCGCCCGGCCCGCGCATGGCCGCCGACACGGCCAAGCACCTGGCGACCCACTACGGCTCCCTGGCCTTCGACATCGCCCGGCTGGCGAACGAGGACCCGGAGCTGGCCCGGCGCGTCCACCCGGACGCCCCGGAGATCTGGGCGCAGGTCGTCTGGGCCCGCGACCACGAGTGGGCCGAGACGACGGACGACGTGCTGCGCCGCCGTACCACGCTGACCATCCGCGGCCTCGCGACCGACGAGATCCGCGCCAAGGTCCAGGACCTGCTCGACGGCAAGTAGGCCCGGGCGGCGGCCGGCCCCCTCCCTGACCAGGGCCGGCCGCCGCTGCCGCGCCGGAACCCGCCGCACCGGGTCCGGAAGGGCGGAAGGGGCGGCTCCACGCCGATGGAGCCGCCCCTTCCGCTGCCCCTCCCCCGTCCTTCCGGCTGCCCCTGCCCCGTCGGGGCGGCCGCCGTGCCGCAACCAGCGGTGCCCTCGGCCCCGTTGGGCACGGTCCCGCCGCGGGCCGGGCGCCGGCGGAGCGGAGCGGTCCGGTGCGGGCGCGCCGGGTGTTCAGGTGTGACGAACGGGGCAGTGATCCGGGCAGCCCCCGGTCAAGGGGTCGCGGGCGCTCCCGCCGGACGCCGTAAGGTTGTGTGGTCAGGCGAGAGCACGTCGGAAGGAGGCACTGGGTGATCGAGCTGGAGGGGTTCCCGAGCTGATCGACCCAGTCATGGTGGCCGCGTTCGAGGGCTGGAACGATGCCGGTGACGCCGCCTCGACGGCGGTCGCGCATCTGGAACGCGAGTGGAAGGGCGAGGTGTTCGCGGCGCTGGACGCCGAGGACTACTACGACTTCCAGGTGAACCGCCCCACGGTGTTCATGGACGGCGGGGTGCGCAAGATCACATGGCCGACGACCAGACTGTCGGTGGTCCGGGTGGGCGGCGACAAACCGCGCGACCTGGTGCTGGTCCGGGGCATCGAACCGTCCATGCGCTGGCGGTCGTTCTGCAACGAACTGCTCGGCTTCGCGCACGAGCTGGGCGTGGAGCTGGTGGTCGTCCTGGGCGCCCTGCTCGGCGACACCCCGCACACGCGTCCGGTGCCGGTCAGCGGGGTCACCTCGGACGCCGACCTGGCGCGCCGCATGGACCTGGAGGAGACCAAGTACGAGGGTCCGACGGGCATCGTCGGTGTCCTGCAGGAGGCCTGCACGCACGCGGGCGTGCCGGCGGTGTCGCTGTGGGCGGCGGTGCCGCACTACGTCTCCCAGCCGCCCAACCCCAAGGCCACGCTGGCCCTGCTCAACCGGCTGGAGGACCTGCTGGACCTGCGCATCCCGCAGGGCGAGCTGCCCGAGGACGCGCGTGCCTGGCAGGTGGGGGTGGACCAGCTCGCCGCCGAGGACAGCGAGGTCGCCGAGTACGTGCAGACGCTGGAGGAGGCCCGGGACACCGCTGAGCTGCCGGAGGCGTCCGGCGAGGCGATCGCCCGCGAGTTCGAGCGCTACCTGCGGCGCCGCGACGTCGGCCCGCCGGGCGGACACGCCACGGCGGAAGGCGGCGAGGGCGGCTCGTTCCGGCGGGACACGCCCCGTGACGCCCCCGGCGGGCGCACCCGCCCGCCGAAGCCGGCCAAGCCGGACACGGACACCCCCGGCGGTACGGAGGACGGCGACGAGGACGGCTCGCAGGACTGAGCCAGGACGGAGAAAGGGGCGGTACGCGAGTCGCGTACCGCCCCTTCGCCGTCGGTCCGGGCCCGGACCGGGCAGGTGCGTCAGAGGGCCACACCGAGCAGCGCGTCCACGGCCCGGCTGACCAGACCGGGGGCGCCGACGTCGGTGCCGCCCTCCCGCTGCTGGAGGTCGGCCCAGCGGTCGACGGCGGCGAGCGCGGCGGGCGCGTCGAGGTCGTCGGCGAGGGCCGCGCGGATCTCCTCGACGAGCGCGTCGGCGGAGGGGCCGTCGGGCCGGGAGACGGCGGCCCGCCAGCGTCCGAGCCGGTCCTCGGCGTCGCGCAGCACCTGGTCGGTCCACTCCCAGTCGGAGCGGTAGTGGTGGGCGAGCAGGGTCAGCCGGATCGCGGCCGGGTCGACGCCGTCGCGGCGCAGCCCGGAGACGAAGACCAGGTTGCCCTTGGACTTCGACATCTTCTCGCCGTGCAGGGCGACCATGCCGGCGTGCACGTACGCCTGGGCCATGGGGAACTCGCCGGTGAGCACCTGGGCGTGCGAGGCGCCCATCTCGTGGTGCGGGAAGGCCAGGTCGGAGCCGCCGCCCTGGACGTCGAAGCCCATGCCCAGGTGGTCGAGGGCGATCGCCACGCACTCGATGTGCCAGCCCGGCCGGCCGCGGCCGAGGCTGCCGCCGTCCCAGCTGGGCTCGCCCTCACGGGCGGCCATCCACAGCATCGGGTCCAGCGGGTTCTTCTTGCCCGGCCGGTCCGGGTCGCCGCCGCGCTCGGCCGAGAGCAGCCGCATGGCGGCCGCGTCCAGGCGGGAGACCTGCCCGAAGTGCGGGTCGGCCTCCACGGAGAAGTAGATGTCACCGTCGAGGTCGTAGGCCGCGCCGAGTTCACGCAGCCGCTCCACGAGCGGGACGATGCCGGGTATGGCCTCGACGGCGCCTATGTAGTGCTTGGGCGGGAGCATCCGGAGGGCGGTCATGTCCTCGCGGAAGAGGGCGGTCTCCTTCTCGGCGAGGGCGACCCAGTCGACGCCGTCCCGGTCCGCGCGCTCCAGCAGCGGATCGTCGACGTCGGTGACGTTCTGGACGTAGTGGACCTGCCGCTTGGTGTCGAGCCACACGCGCTGAACGAGGTCGAACGCGTTGTAGGTCGCCGCGTGACCCATGTGGGTCGCGTCGTACGGCGTGATGCCGCAGACGTAGATACGGGCGACGGGACCGGGGTCGAGGGTGACGAGGCCGCCGGTCGCGGTGTCGTGGATCCTCAGGTCGCGGCCCTGACCAGGCAGGGCGGGACCTCGGAAGCGGGCCAGGCATGCATGTACATGAGCCTAACCGGCCGCGAGCAGCGGATACGAACGGGATCGGCCCGGATGGCCGGTTGTGCGTTCTTGTGGTTGGCGCCGTGATGTGCTCACACGGGCGGCCAGGGGATGGCGGGCCACTCCCCTCCCGGCTCCGGGTGGAGTCCCGCCGCGAGCAGCGCGTCGACCCGCGCGCGCGTGGCGTCGATCTCGGCCGGGGTGATCAGCGGGGCCAGCCGCCCGGCCAGCTCACCGCTCCCGGCGAGGGATCCGCGCAGCGCGCGCAGCACCTCCAAGGCCTCGGCCGTGAGCGGTTCCCCGGCCCAGCCCCACAGCAGCGTGCGCAGCTTGTCCTCGGTGTTGAAGGTGACGCCGTGGTCGATGCCGTAGAGCCGGCCCTCCGCGGTGGGCAGCAGGTGGCCGCCCTTGCGGTCGGCGTTGTTGATCACGGCGTCGAGGACGGCCATGCGGCGCAGCCGCTCGTCGTCGGCGTGGACCAGCAGCGCGGTACGGCCCTCGCCCACCTCGGCGAGCCCGATCGCCTTCCAGCCGGGTTCCGGCTCCTCGGCGTCCACCAGGGCGAGCAGCTCGGCCTCGGCGACGGTGTCGATCCAGAGCTGGCACATGCCCTCGCCGTACGGGCCGTCGCGCAGCACGGTCGGCGGGACCAGGCCCCAGCCGGTGGCCTCGGAGACCTCGTAGGCGGCCACCTCGCGGCCGGCCAGGGTGCCGTCGGGGAAGTCCCACAGCGGGCGCTCCCCGGCCACCGGCTTGTACACGCAGGAGGCTTCCCGGCCGTCGAGGGCGACCGTGCAGAACAGCGCCGCGTTGGACGCCTCGCGGATGCGTCCGCGCACGGCCAGCTCACCGCGCAGAAGCAGCTCGGCGGCGCCGTCTTCCGCGGCCGTCACGCTCCGCGGCGGTATCCGTTCTGGCGCGGACATACGTGTCCTTCCGGGTCGAGCGGGAGGCTGCACAGCGGGCACGGCGGCCGCCCGGCGTTGACGACGTCCAGGGCGCGCTTGGCGAAGGCCCTGGCCTGCGCGCCGGTCAGCCGGACCCGCAGCATCGGGGGCCCGTTCTCCTCGTCCTGGAGCAGTCGCTCCTCGGCCTCGGCGAGGTCCTCCTCGGTGTCGGCGTCCAGCTCCACCAGGGCCTGCGCCTCCACGATCATGCGCTGTTCCTCGCCGTCCCAGGCCAGGGCCATGGTGCCGACCCGGAACTCCTCCTCGACGGGGGTGTCCAGCGGGCCGGTGTCGGCGACCTCCGTGGGCGCCACGGCGGGGACGGCGGCGCTGCCGCCGCTGCGCCGTACGACCTCGTCCAGCAGTTCGTCCATGCGCTCGGCGAGTGCGGCGACCTGGGTCTTCTCCAGGGCCACGCTCGTCACCCGGGAGCCGGCGACGGCCTGGAGGAAGAACGTACGGCGTCCGGGCAGCCCGACGGTGCCCGCGACGAAGCGGTCCGGCGGGTCGAAGAGGAACACCTGACGGGACACGTCCTGTCTCCATTTGGATTCGGGGATTGCTGCGGTGCGGGCCGTGGCGGTTGCGACGGGGTGGATCGCTTCACCCTACTGCGGGCGACGATCACGGTGCGCCCGCACCACCACCGACCGGTGCGTCGCCCTCGCCGGGCTCCTCGCGTGGGGCGAGCGAGGCGAAGTCACCGGTGTCGCCGAGGCGGACGAGGAACGGCCTGAGGCGGGTGTAACGGATCGCGGTGATGGAACACGGTTCCACGGAGATGCGCTGGAAGAGGTCGAGATGGAGCCCGAGGGCGTCGGCGACGAGCGACTTGATGATGTCCCCGTGCGAGCACACGAGGTAGACGGCGTCGGCGCCGTGGTCGCGCTCCACCCGCGCGTTCCACTCGCGCACGGCCTCGGCGGCGCGGGTCTGCATGGCCCGCATGGACTCGCCGCCGGGAAGGCGGCGGCCGACGGGTGGGCCTGGACGACCTCCATCAGCGGCTCGTCCTTCAGTTCGGCGAGCTTGCGTCCGGACCAGTCGCCGTAGTGGCACTCCCCGACGCGTTCGTCGGTGTGGGCGCGCAGTCCGGGCCGGGCGTCGAGCAGCGGCCGTACGGTCTCCTGGCAGCGTTGCAGGGGGCTGGCGACGACCTCGGCGATCGGCAGTCCCGCGAGCCGTGCGGGCAGCGCGGCGGCCTGTGCGGCGCCGCGCTCGTCGAGGGAGACGCCTGGCGTCCACCCGGCGAGCACGCCCGAGGTGTTGGCGGTCGACCGTCCGTGCCTGACGAGGATCAGCGTGGGCATGCGGCCCAGGGTAAGGGCATCAGTACATGCACTGGTGAACGGCCGAAGGGAGAATGCGCTCCGTGATCGTGGACTGCGCGGTGTACCGGCACGGGCACCGTACCGAGGGCCCCGAGGACCTGTCCGACGCGCTGGAGGAGGCGCGGGCGGCGGGCGGCTTCGTGTGGATCGGGCTGCACGAACCGTCGGAACGGGAGTTCGACCTGGTCACCCGTGAATTCGGGCTGCATCCGCTGGCGGTCGAGGACGCCCTCAAGGCGCATCAGCGGCCCAAGCTGGAGGTGTACGACGACTCGCTCTTCATGGTCCTCAAGCCGGTGGTGTACGAGCCGGAGAGCGACACCGTCTCGGCCGGGGAGGTCATGGTGTTCGTCGGTGACGGCTTCGTGGTGACGGTCCGGCACGGCGTGGGGGCGCCGCTGGCGGCCGTGCGGCGCCGGCTGGAGGACGACCCGGAGATGCTCGGCAAGGGCCCCACCTCGGTGCTGTACGCGATCTCCGACGCCGTCGTGGACCACTACCTGGAGGTGGCGACGGAACTGCAGACCGACCTGGAGGAGCTGGAGGCGGAGGTGTTCGAGCCGGTGAGCGGCGGGTCGCGGCTCACCGCTTCGCGGATCTACGCGTTCAAGCGGCAGGTGCTGGAGTTCCGCCGGGCGACCGGACCGCTCGCGGTGCCGCTGACCCGGCTGGCCGGCACCGGACCGATCGGCGGGGGCGGCGGCGGGGTGCGGTACGTCGACGACAAGGCGCGGCCTTTCTTCCGGGACGTGAGCGATCACCTCACGCGCGTGAACGAGTCCGTGGAGAGCCTGGACCGGCTGGTGTCGGACATCCTGTCGGCGCACCTGGCGCAGACGAGCGTGCGGCAGAACGACGACATGAGGAAGATCTCCTCCTGGGCGGCGATGGCCGCGGTGCCGACGATGATCGCGGGTGTGTACGGCATGAACTTCGATCACATGCCCGAGCTGCACTGGCTGTGGTCGTACCCGGTGGTGGTCGTGCTGATGGCCGCGCTGGAGGTGCTGCTGTACCGGCAGTTCAAGCGGCGCGGCTGGCTGTGAGCGGGCCGTCGGAGGGCGACGGGCGGGCCGTCCGCAAGAAGGGGGGCCGGGGGTCGTAACCACCCGGCGTCCGGGGCGTTGTTCAGCGTGACGGCCGTGGCGGGGAAGACCCCGAGCCCCCACCACGGCCGCAGAACTTCCCGCGGCGGGTGCTAGGTCGTGTCCGCAAAGTCACGCCTGCGTTGCGGGCGAACGACGCGACTTCGCGGACACGGCCTAGCCGAGGCCGGCGCGCTCCAGGGCCTCGCTGCCGGCCCGCAGCGAGGCGATCCGCTCGTCCAGCGTGAAGCCCGCGGGGGCCAGCGAGAGCGTGGTGACACCCGCGGCGGCGTAGGCCTTCATCCGGTCGGCGATGCGGTCCACGGAGCCCAGCAGCGTCGTCCGGTCGATCAGGTCGTGCGGGATCGCGGCCGCGGCGCCCTGCTTGTCGCCGGACAGGTACTTCTCCTGGATCTCGGCGGCCTCCTTCTCGTATCCCATGCGCTGGGCGAGCCGGTTGTAGAAGTTCTGCTTGAAGCTGCCCATGCCGCCGACGTACAGCGCGGTGTAGGGGCGGAAGGTGTCCGCGAGGCGGGACACGTCCTTGTCGTCGCCCACGGCCAGCGGCAGGGTCGGGCAGATGTCGAACCCGTCGAGGGTCTTGCCGGCCTTCTCCCGTCCGGCGCGCAGGTGCGTGATCGTGGTGTCCTCGAGGTGCTCGGCGGACGGGAAGATCAGCAGGGCGCCGTCGGCGATCTCGCCGGTCTGCTCCAGGTTCTTCGGGCCGATGGCGGCGATGTACAGCGGGATGTGCTCGCGCTGCGGGTGCACGGTCAGCTTGATCGGCTTGCCCGGGCCGCCGGGCAGCGGCAGCGTCCAGTGCTCGCCCTCGAACGACAGCCGCTCGCGGGTCATCGCCCTGCGGACGATCTCCACGTACTCGCGGGTGCGGGAGAGCGGCTTGTCGAACCTGACGCCGTACCAGCCCTCGGAGACCTGCGGGCCGGAGACGCCGAGGCCGAGCCGGAAGCGGCCCTGGGACAGCGAGTCCAGGGTGGCCGCGGTCATCGCGGTCATGGCCGGCTGCCGGGCCGGGATCTGGAAGATCGCCGAGCCCACGTCGATGCGCTCGGTCTGGGCGGCGACCCAGCTGAGCACGGTGGCCGCGTCCGAGCCGTAGGCCTCGGCGGCCCAGCACACGGCGTAGCCCAGCCGCTCGGCCTCCTGCGCGACGGCCAGATTGTCCGCGTCCATCCCGGCACCCCAGTAGCCGAGGTTGATCCCGAGCTGCATGGCCGAATCCCCTTACCCATGAGTAACGTCCGTTGGCTGCGACCTTAGCGAGCCGGGGCCGTCCCCGCACAGTCCCCGTCCGCCGCTCCCGGCCGGTGCCGGTGCCGGCGGGGCGCGGAAATCCGGGCGCCCGCCCGGGCGGATCCGGTTGTCCACAGGCAACCCACGGCAGCAGTTCTGGCCAGTAATCTCCCGCACATGGAGCAGAGGCATCTCGGCCGCACCGGCCTGCGCGTGTCCCGCATCGGGCTCGGCACCCTCACCTGGGGCCGGGACACCGACGAGCACGACGCCGCGGACATGCTGAAGACCTTCTGGGAGGCCGGCGGCACCCTCGTCGACACCGCGGACGTGTACGGCGACGGTGAGGCGGAGTACCTGCTGGGGCGGCTCATGGACGGCCTGGTGCCCCGCCGGGACCTGGTGATCTCCACCAAGGCGGGCAGCGTCCCGGACCCGGAGCGCCGCGTCGACGGCTCCCGCGGCCATCTGCTCGCCGCCCTGGACGCCTCGCTCGCCCGCCTCGGCACCGACCACGTCGACCTGTGGCAGATCCACGCCTTCGATCCCGGCACCCCGCTGGAGGAGACCCTCCACGCCCTCGACCTGGCGGTCAGCAGCGGCCGGGCCCGGTACGTGGGCGTCGCCGACTTCTGCGGCTGGCAGCTCGCCAAGGCGGCCACCTGGCAGCTCGCCGCGCCGGGCCGCACCCCGCTGGCCGGCACCCAGCTCGAGTACTCGCTGCTCCAGCGCGGCGCCGAGCGCGAGGTGCTGCCCGCCGCGCTCGACCTGGGCGTCGGTCTGCTGCCCTCCTCCCCGCTGGGCCGCGGTGTGCTCACCGGCAAGTACCGGCACACCACTCCGGCGGACTCGCGCGGTGCCTCCGAGCACCTCGCGCCGTTCGTCGAGCCTTACCTCGACGACACCGCCTCGCACATCGTGGACGCCGTCACGACGGCCGCGGACGGTCTCGCGGTCACCCCGCTCCAGGTGGCCCTCGCCTGGGTCAGGGACCGGCCCGGTGTGGCCGCCCCGGTCGTCGGCGCGCGCAACGCGCAGCAGCTCACGGCGGCACTGTCAGTGGAGGCGCTTAGTCTTCCTGACGAGATCTGCCGGGCGCTGGACGATGTGTCGGCGCCCGTGCACCGCTATCCCGATCACGACTGGAGCACGCTGTGAGCACGGAGCCGGAGAACACGGAGGACACCGGGCCCGAGGGCCCGGACGCCCCGGAGAGCCCGGACACTGAGCGGACCCCGGAGCAGGACGCGGCGGCCGGCGGCGGCCCGGGAGCACAGGCGCGGAGCCCGCGGGCGACGCGGGCGGGCCGGAGCGGTCCGAGGCGGAGGCCGAGCTGGCCGCGCAGCGGTTGGAGCGGGAGCGGATCGAGCGGCGCAAGGCCGGGCGTACGGCGCCCATCGCGAGCGGGACCGCGCTCAGCGGGAAGGCGGCCGACCTGCTCGCCGCGGTCCGGGCGGTGGAGAGCGGCGAGCAGCCGGCCACCGCGGTGTTCGCCGAGCCCGCGGCCCCCGTCGCCCGGCCCCCGAGCCGGTCCGGCGGCCGCAGCCCGCCGCGGCCGCGGCACCCGCCGCCGTCCACGGGCCCGCCCCCGAGACCGTGGAGGCCGTGCGGCGGGTGCTCGCCGAGGGCGGAGCGCCCGAGGCCCTGGCCGTCCAGGTCGCGTCGGGACTCGGCGAGGGCGCCGACACCGCGCTGCGCGAGGACCCCTGGCAGCTCCTGCGGATCGGCGGGGTGCGGCCGGAGCAGGCCGACGGGTTCGCGCGGTCGCTGCTCGGCGCGGAGTGCGGCCCGGACGACGAACGGCGGGGCCGCGCGATGACCGTCTGGCTGCTGGAGCAGGCGGCGCTGGCCGGGCACACCGCGCTGGAACTGACGGCGCTCACCGCGGCCCTGGCGCGGCGCGGCGTGCCGGACCCGGACGCGGCGGTGCAGAGCACGGTCGCCGAGGCGGAGGCGCTGCTCTTCCAGGACGCCCTGGAGGAACCGGGCGCCCCGGCCCCGCGGGAGGACGGCGACGAGGAGGAGCGCCCGGTCCGGGTCCTCGCCGGTCTGGAGCGGTACGCGCTCGCCGAGGAGAGTCTCGCCGACGGCCTGGCCCGGCTGGTCAACTCGCTGCCGAAGGAGGCCCCGGGGCCCTGGGAGGCGGCCGCCGCCGGGGCGTCCGGCGGCGGGGCCGAACTGGCCCGCGCGGCCGCCGGGCACGCCCTGGTGCTGCACACCGGCGGGGAGACGGCCCGCGCCGAACCGGCCGCGCTGCTCGGCGCGGCCCGGGCGGCCGGGCTGCGCGCCTTCGCCGTCTGCCACACCACGGACGGTGCCCGTCGCCTCGCCGCCCTGCTCGGTGACGCCGGGGCGCCCCGGCCGCCGGCACGGTCGCCGGGGTCCTCTCCGGGGCCGAGGGGCCCGGCCGGGACGCGGAGGGCGCGCTGGACCTGGATCTGCTGATCGTGCTGGACGCGCCCCAACTCGACGTGGAGAGCGGCGCGATGCTGGTGGAGTCGCTGCCCGACGGTGCCCGGCTGGTGCTCAGCGGCGACCCCTCGGTGCTGTGGTCGGCCGGCCCCGGCCGGGTCTTCGCCGATCTGCTGGCCGCCCGCGCCTGTCCGCAGATCGCCTCCCGGACCCCCGACCCCGGCCCGCTGGGCGAGCTGGTCTCCGGCGTCGGGGCCGGTGAACTGACCCAGGTGGAGGCGCCCGGCAAGGAGATCGTCATCGTTCCGGTGCGGGACGCGGGCGAGGCCGTGCACCGGACCGTGCAACTGGTCGCGGACTCGGTGCCGCGGGCGATCGGGGTACCGCCCGAGCAGACGGTGGTGATCACCCCGGGCCACGGCGGCGCCGCCGGCACCCGGGCCCTGAACACCGTGCTGAAGGAACGCCTCAACCCGGGGCCCGGCCGCTTCGGCGGCTTCGATCCCGGCGACCGGATCGCCTACTCCCCCGCCCCGGGCCGTACGGTGCCGGGACGCGTGGTGGACGCCGACGCCGCCGGGCTGCGTCTGGAGTGCGCGGGCGAGCCCGTCGTCGTGCCCAGGGAGCGGGTGGAGCAGTCGGTGCGGCACGGCTGGGCGCTGACCGCGCACCAGGCGGTGGGCGGCCGCTGGCCGGCCGCGGTGGTGGTGCTGCCGGGCGACGCCGCGCAGACCCTCACCAGACCCTGGGTGTACACGGCGTTCGGCCGGGCCGAGCGCCATCTGTCGGTGGTGCACGGTGTGGAGCAGGCACTGCCGAGGGCCGTGGCGGAGGCCGGGCCGGGGCCCCGGACGACCCGTCTGCAGACGCTGCTGCGCGCCCAGGTCCCCGCGGCGGGCTGACCGGCCCGCCGGCCCCGCACCCGGCGACGGCGGCGGTTCCGCGGGGCCGGTGGCCCCGGTGGCGCCGCCGGACCGGGTCACCGCTCGGCGTCGAGCGGCTCCAGGTCGTCGTCGCCGTCCAGTTCGTCGTCGGCGTCCTCGCCGTCCAGGTCGTCGAGGGCCTCGTCGTCGATGCCGTCGTCCTCGTGGTCCTCGTCGTCGTCCTCGTGGTCCTCGTCGAACACGGCGCTGACGTCGAACCGGCACAGCACCCGCTCCGGGTCGACCTCGTCGAAGGGGCCTCCAGCCACTCGCCGGGGTCGGCCGGCTCGTCGGCGGCGGTGACCCAGAGCGTGGAGTCGCCCTCCTCCAGGCCGAACTCCTTGTGCCGGGAGGCGATCTCGTCCGGTTCGAACTCGCCGAAGAGAACACCGAGCGCCCCGGGGACGGTCGCGGCGGCCTCCTCGTTGGCGCCCTCGCCGTCCTCGTGCTCCGCCGCCTCGACCCGCTGGGCCTGGGCCAGCAGCCGCTGGGGCTCCGCCACGGAGTAGTCGCGGCGGATCAGCACGCTGACGGCGTTCGGCTCCCCGGGGCCCGAGTACGGCGGCAGCGACTCCTCCGCACCGGGGATCTCGAACGGCGTGACCTCGTCGTAGCGGTCGTAGAGCAGCTCGTCGTACGCCTCGGCGGCCGACGCCAGCTCGTTGAACGCCTCGTACACGGCCTGGTCGTCCTCCCCGTCCTGCGTTCGACCGCGGCCAGGTGACGGTCGAGAGCGGTCTTGACCGCCTCGACGGCGGCGCGTACCTCGGCAGCGGTGGGCTGCGCAGCATCAGACATAGTGCAGACGCTATCCGTACCGGGCACCAGCCCGCACAATAGATGCGATGCCGGAATACGAATTTGTCGACGTGTACGTGCCTCGCGGGGTGTCCCGCAAGGACGCCACGCGTCTGCTGACGGACCATGCCGAGTACGGACACTGGGAGTTGGACCGACTGAGCCTGCTGCGCGACGGCAGCCGCAAGGTGCGGTTGCGCCGACGGATCATCCGCCAGGTGCGGGCCACGTGGTGAGGCATGACGACGCATGACCAACGGAGCGGGCCCCGCCGTCGACGGCGGGGCCCGCTCCGGTTTTCCCGGCCTCGCGGCCGCGGTGTCCCGGTCAGGCGGCGGCGCGGGCCTTGCGGTACAGCACCGCGCCCGCGAGCAGCGCGCCCGCGCCGGCCGGCAGCGCGATCCCGAGCGGCATCTCGCTTCCGGTGTGGGCGAGCTGACCACCGCCCACGGACTGCTCCGCACCACCGCCCTGCGTCCTGACCTGGGACGAACCGTGCGGCGTCCGGCCGGTGTCGGTGGGCGGAGTGGCCGGCGTGCCCGGGTGACCGGGGTTGCCGGGGTGATGGGGCGTACCCGGGTGACCGGGGTTGCCGGGGTGATGGGGCGTGCCCGGGTGACCGGGAGTACCGGGGTGATGGGGCGTGCCCGGGTGACCGGGAGTACCGGGGTGCCCCGGAGTGCCCGGGTTACCGGGGTGACCCGGGTGCCCGGGGTTGCCGGGCGGGTTGTGGTGCCCGCCGCCGTTGGAGCATTCGTTGCCCCTGGTGGCGTTGCCGACGCCCACGACGTCCACGCTGTTGCCGCACGCGTTCACGGGGACGTCGACCGGCACCTGGACGGTGTTGCCGGAGCCGACGCCGGGCGAGTGGTCGCTGCGGCCGCTCGCGTGGGAGCCGCCGTGGCCGCCCGCGCCGCTGCCGCCGTGGTTGGCGCACGCGTTGCCCACGGCCGGGTTGAGGAGCCCGACCACGTTCACGGTGTTGCCGCAGACGTTCACCGGAACGTGCACCGGTGCCTGCACGGTGTTGCCGGACAGCACGCCCGGCGATCCGTTGGCGGATCCGGCCGCTCCGGCGTCGGCGTGCGCGTAGCCGCTCGCGGCGGCGATGACGCCGGTGGCGGCGGCCATGGTCATAAGACTTTTGCGGGTGCTCTGTCGCATTACGGAATTCCCCCCTGCCTTCGATGATCTCTGTACACTCCGCGAAAAGGAATTCGACGGAGAAAGGCCGGTCGGCCCCGGAGCGCATGGCACGCGCTCCGGGGCCGACGGCTCGTAAAGGACGCCCCTCGGGGAGCCCGTGTCAGTCGTTGACGCAGGCGTTGCCGAAGGCGGGGTTCAGGAGCCCGATCACGTCGACCGTGTTGCCGCAGACGTTCACCGGAACGTGGACGGGCACCTGGATGACGTTGCCGGAGACGACGCCCGGCGAGTGCGTGGCGGCACCCTGGGCACCCGAGTCGGCGACGGCCAGGCCCGCGCCCGCGAGAACCAGACCACCGGTGGCGGCCGCGGCAGCGACGACCTTCTTGATCATTTATTCCTCCTAGTTGACAATGCGATCCCAAGGTGCGGGGATCACATCACCTGTAACGAGGAGGGGGTAATGAGGCTACGAGCTTATCGTCGCATTCACTCTTCTCAGTCGATCTCGCACAGCCGCCCGATTACCTCGGCCCAAGGCGTCACGACGCGTCGATGAAACGGTCGAGCACCCGGACACCGAACTGCAGCCCGTCGACCGGCACCCGCTCGTCCACGCCGTGGAACATGCCGGCGAAGTCCAGCTCCGGAGGCAGCTTCAGCGGAGCGAAGCCGAAGCCGCGGATGCCGAGGTCGTCGAAGGACTTGGCGTCGGTGCCGCCGGAGAGCATGTAGGGGATCGCCTTGGCGGTCGGGTCCTCGGCGAGCAGCGCGGACTGCATGGCCTCGACCAGCGCGCCGTCGAAGGTGGTCTCGACCGCCTTGTCGGCGTGCACGTCCTCCCGGCGGACGTTCGGTCCGAGGAGCCGGTCGAGGTCGCCGAGGAACTCGTCCTCGTACCCCGGCAGGAAGCGGCCGTCGATGTGCGCGGTGGCCTCGCCGGGGATGACGTTGACCTTGTAGCCGGCGCCGAGCTGGGTGGGGTTGGCGGTGTTGGAGAGGGTCGCGCCGATGAGCTTGGCGATGCCGCCGAGCTTGGCGAGGGTGGCCTCCATGTCCTCCGGGTCCAGCTCGGTGCCGAGCGCGTCGCCGAGCTCGTCCAGGAAGGCCCGGGTGGTCTTGGTGACCCGGACCGGGAAGCGGTGCCGGCCGACCCGGGCGACGGCCTCGGACAGCTCGGTGATGGCGTTGTCCCGGTGGATCATCGACCCGTGCCCGGCGGTGCCGGCCACGGTCAGCTTCATCCAGTGCATGCCCTTCTCGGCCGTCTGGATCAGGTAGAGCCGCCGCTGCTCGTTCACCGTGAACGAGAAACCGCCCACCTCGCTGATCGCCTCGGTGACGCCCTCGAACAGGCCGCGGTGGTTGTCGACCAGGTGGCGCGCGCCGTACGTACCGCCCGCCTCCTCGTCGGCGAGGAAGGCGACCACGATGTCGCGCGGGGGCCGGCGGCCGCTGCGGAGCCGGTCGCGCACGACCGCCAGGGTCATCGCGTCCATGTCCTTCATGTCGACGGCACCGCGGCCCCACACGCACCCGTCGGCGACCTCGCCGGAGAACGGGTCGTGGGTCCAGTCGGCGGCGTTGGCCGGTACGACGTCCAGGTGGCCGTGGATGAGCAGCGCGGGCCGGGACGGGTCCTCGCCCTCGATGCGGGCCACGGTGGAGGCGCGTCCCGGGTGCGACTCGAAGATCTCCGGCTCCAGCCCGACCTCGGCGAGCTTCTCGGCGACGTACTCGGCGGCCGCCCGTTCGCCGGGTCCCGAGTGGTCGCCGTAGTTGCTGGTGTCGAACCGGATCAGCTCGCGGCAGAGGTCCACGACCTCGTCCTCGCCGGTGACGCCCCTGGCGTTGTCCGTCTCGCTCACGCTGATTCCTCCCACTGTCACTGCTGGTGGTCCCGTCCATCCTCCCTCCGGCCCCGCCCCGCGCCCAAGAGCGGGTCCGGCCCGTCACGCGCCGTTCACGCCGGACCGGCCGCGGGGACGGGGTGTGATCGGCCACCCCCGAAAGCCTGGTAGTGTTTCCTTCGTCGCCGCGGGGGAAACCCCGCACGACAGACACCTTGTCCGGGTGGCGGAATGGCAGACGCGCTAGCTTGAGGTGCTAGTGCCCTTTATCGGGCGTGGGGGTTCAAGTCCCCCTCGGACACCAGTGAGGCCCTCGCTCCGCGGGGGCCTTTCGCATGCCCCGACGGTGCCGTCGGGGCCGCGGGCCGGGCGGCGCCTCATCTGGGCGCGGTGGCGCGCAGGGGACGTGCGGTGAGGGTGCCGTCGTCGCTCCGTTCGACGCGGGTGCCGAGGTCGCGGCCGCACCGGTCGAGCACGGTGAGCAGCCAGGCGGTGTCGTCGGCCGAGGCCCGTTCCAGGCGCATCCGGCGGGCCCGCAGGGGCACCATCCGCAGGCGGGTCAGCCGGCCCGTGCCCTCCTCCAGGGTCACCAGGTACAGCAGGCGCAGGTCGTCCCGGTAGCGCTCGTACCCGCTGATGCCCTCGTAGTCGTCGACGAGGTCGCCGCAGCCGTACAGGACGAGCCGGCCCCGGTACACCTCGGGGGCGCGCGGATGGTGGGAGGAGTGGCCGTGGACGACGTCCACGCCGGCGTCGACGAGGGCATGGGCGAAGCGGACCTCGCCGCGAGGGATCCCGTATCCCCAGTTGGGGCCCCAGTGGACGGAGACGACGACGAGGTCGGCGGGCCGCCGGAGCTGGCGCAGGCAGTCGGCGAAGGCGGCCGCGCCGGCCGGGGTCGGCGCGGGGATCAGGGCCACCCCGGCGCGGTCGGCGGTGGCGGCCCAGCCGTGCGGGATGCCGCTGGAGGGCATGCCGAAGGAGAAGACGAGGACGCGTCCGCCCGACCTCAGGGGCACGGCGGCGGGCCGCCAGGCCGCGACCGCGTCGGGGCCCGCTCCGGCCGTGCGCAGCCCGGCCCCGGCCAGGCTGTCCAGCGTCTCCGCCAGGCCGCGCGGCCCGAAGTCGAGCACGTGGTTGTTGGCGAGGGCGCAGACGTCGGGGCGGGCCGCGGCGAGGCAGGGCAGGTTGGCGGGGTTCATCCGGTAGTGCACGGCCTTGCCGGGCGCGAAGTCACCGTCCTGGGTGACGGCCGTCTCCAGGTTGATCACCCGCACGTCGGGCGCGGCCCGGTCCAGGCAGGGCAGTGCCTCGCCCCAGGGCCAGGCCGGGTCCACCGGGCGGGATATCGGACCGTTCGCGGCCTCGGCGAGGGCCACGTAGTCCCGGGCGTCGCGCACGTAATCCTCGCGCAGGGCGGGGTCGCCGGGGTACGGGAGGATCTGGTCGACGCCCCGGCCGAGCATGACGTCACCGGCGAGGAACAGGGTGACGGCGCCTTCGCGCATGGTCCCGGCCTACACGTGCGCGGGGGCCATGTGGTCGGTGAACCAGTCGCGGGCCAGTTCGGTCACCCGCTCCAGCGTGCCGGGCTCCTCGAAGAGATGGGTGGCGCCGGGCACCACCTCGAGCCGGCTCTCGCAGCGCAGCGCGGCCCGCGCCCGCCGGTTGAGTTCGAGCACCTGCCGGTCGGCGCCGCCCACGATGAGCAGGGTGGGCGCGGTCACCTCGGGCAGCCGGGGCCCGGCGAGGTCGGGGCGGCCTCCGCGGGAGACGACGGCGGCGGGACGGGCCCGCGGTTCGGCGGCGGCCCACAGGGCGGCGGCCGCGCCGGTGCTGGCGCCGAAGTAGCCCACCGCGAGCCCTTCGGCGTCGGGTTCCTCGCGCAGCCACCGGGTGACGTCGCGGAGCCGGCCGGCGAGCAGGCCGATGTCGAAGACGTTGGCCCGGTCGCGCTCCTCGTCCTCGGTGAGCAGGTCGAAGAGCAGGGTGCCGAGTCCGGCCCGGTTCAGCCCCTCGGCGACGAACCGGTTGCGGGGGCTGTGCCGGCCGCTGCCGCTGCCGTGGGCGAAGGCCACGATCCCCGTCGCGCCCGCGGGGAGGGTGAGCCGCCCGCGCAGCCGGACGGCTCCGGCGGCGATCTCGGCCTCCCGGTCCCGGGACCGGTGCCGGCGAAGCGTTCGTGGCGGTGGGCCGCCTGCCGCAGCCAGGCGGTGACCTCGTCGTCGGCGACCTGGGTGAAGTCGCCGTAGAACTGGCCGATCGCGTAGAAGTCCGCGGGGGTGGCCAGGCAGACCAGGTCGTCGGCCTCCCCGGCGAGCCGGTCCGGGAAGTCCCAGGGGGCGACGGGGACCGCGAGCACGGTCCGGGCGGCGCCGCGGGCCCGGGCGATCCGGCAGGCGACCCGCGCGGTGGAGCCGGTGGCGACGCCGTCGTCGACGATCACGGCGGTGCGGCCGGCGACCGCGGCCGGCCGGCGGTCGCCGCGGTAGCGGGCGGCGCGCTGCGCGAGGACGGCGCGCTCGTGCGTCTCGACCCGGTCCAGGTCGGCCGGGGAGACCCCGCCGCCGCGCAGCACCTGCTGGTTGATGACGCGGACGCCGTCCTCGCCGATGGCGCCCATGCCCAGCTCGGGCTGGCTGGGCACGCCCAGCTTGCGGACCATGCAGACGTCCAGCGGGGCGTCGAGGGCCTCGGCGACCTGCGCGCCGACCGGGATCCCGCCCCGGGGCAGGCCGAGCACCACGACGTCCTGGCCTCTGAGGTACTCAAGGCGGGCGCCCAGCCGCCGTCCCGCCTCGAGCCGGTCGGTGAAGAGCACGGTGGGCTCCCTCATTCCCGGGACAGCCAGAGCGGCGCGGGGGCCTCCCGGTCGGTCGCGCCCATCTCCTTCATGTCGCCCGCGGCCGCGCGCAGCAGCACCCGGCCCATGGCGATCAGCGCGCGTCCGGCGGCCAGTTCGTCGCCGATGTCGGGCACCGCCGTGTCGTACGGGTTGCGGCGGGCCTCGGCGCGGCTCTCCAGGACGTTGTCTCCGGTGTCCAGGACGATCCGGGCGGTGGTGTCCGGGTCGTGTTCGGACAGGTACAGGTTCAGCCGCCATTCCTTGACGGACGGAGGACGGCTGCTCAGGGTCGAGTCATCGTCCGCCTCTCCTCACTGCGCTGCGAGGCCAACGGGACGCGCCGGCGCGCGTCACCCCTTCCACTGTGCACCGGCCGGGCGGGGGCCGCCCGGCGGCGGTCCGGTGCGGCGGTCCGGGCAGAATGCGGGGCATGACCACGCGCGCCTGTCCCTGCGGACTTCCCCTGCCCTACGACGCCTGCTGCGGCCGTTTCCACTCCGGTGCGGCCGCCGCTCCGACCGCCGAGGCGCTGATGCGGTCGCGGTACTGCGCGTTCGTCCGGGGGGACGCGGAGTACCTGCGGCGGACGTGGCACCCGAGGACCCGGCCGGAGCGGCTGGAGCTGGATCCCCGGACGAGGTGGACGGGGCTGGAGATCCTGGAGACCGGGGAGGGTTCGGCGTTCCACCGCGCGGGGACGGTGACCTTCCGCGCCTCCTACCGGGGCGGTTCGCTGCACGAGCGGAGCAGGTTCGAGCGGGTGGACGGGGCGTGGGTGTACGTCGACGGGGACTTCCTCGACTGATCCCGGCCGGGGGCGTGCGGTGCGGCCCCGTCTCCGGCGCGGTTCCCTCTCCGGCAGGTCAGGGTGCCAGGATGTCCAGTTCCTGGAGGGCGCCCTCGGTGATCTCCCGGGTGAGCCGTTCGGCGCGGGCGCGGTCGCCTTCGCGGACCGCCTCGGCGACCTTGACGTGCAGGGTGACGGCCGCCGGGTCGGGGTCCTCGAACATGACCTCGTGGTGGGTGCGCCCGGCCAGCACCTCGGCGACGACGTCGCCGAGGCGGGCGAACATCTCGTTGCCGGAGGCGGTCAGGATGATCCGGTGGAAGGCCATGTCGTGGACCAGGTAGTCCTGGAGCCGGTGTCCGCGTGAGTTGGCCACCATGCCGAGGGCGCACTCGGTGAGTTCGGCGCACTGCTCGGGTGTGGCGTGGGTGGCGGCGAGGCCGGCGGCCACCGGTTCGACGGCGGAGCGCAGCACGGTCAGGGAGCGCAGCTGGTGCGGGCGGTCGGCGCCCGCCAGCCGCCACCGGATGACCTGCGGGTCGTAGACGTTCCACTCGCACTTGGGGCGGACGGTGACGCCGACCCGGCGGCGGGACTCGACCAGGTGCATGGACTCCAGCACCCGCACCGCCTCGCGCATCACGGACCGTGAGACCTCGAAGTGCTGTGCCAGCTCGTCGGTGCGCAGCACGCTGCCCGGCGGGTACTCCCCCGCGGTGATCGCGGGACCGAGGGTGTCCAGTACGCGGCCGTGCAACCCCCGGCCCGGTGTGCTCATGGAGTCAGCGTACGGCCTGGATCACGGCGACAAAAAGTCAGACTTATATGTCACACACTCTTGAATTCGTCGTACCTAATAGGTTTCAGTGTGGCGACGCCGAAGTGGCGTCGGATGTCGAGGAAGACAGCGAGGCAGTCATGCGCACCCCCCAGGTCGTCGTCGTGATGGGCGTCGCCGGGACGGGCAAGACCACGATCGGTCCGTTGCTCGCGGCCCGGCTGGGTGTCCCGTACGCCGAGGGCGACGACTTCCACCCGCGGGCCAACATCGAGAAGATGACGGCCGGCGTTCCGCTCGAGGACGCCGACCGGTGGCCGTGGCTGGAGGCCATCGGGCACTGGGCGCACGGGCGGTCCGGGCTCGGCGGCGTGGTCAGCAGCTCGGCCCTGAAGCGGTCCTACCGCGACCGGCTCAGGTCCGTCGCTCCGGGAGTGGTGTTCCTCCACCTCACGGGCGACCGCGAGCTGATCGAGGACCGGATGTCCCACCGGCAGGGTCACTTCATGCCGACCGCGCTGCTGGACTCCCAGTTCGCCACGCTGCAGCCGCTGGAGACGGACGAGGCCGGAGTGGCCGTGGACGTCGCCGGCAGCCCCGAGGAGATCACCGCACGCGCCGTGCGGGCCCTCGACGCGCTTCCCGCGACCTCCGCGTAACACCTCACCCCCGTCCCCCGTACCTGCAAGGGAACCCCCGTGACCAGACTCAGCGTCGAGATGCTGGCAGCGGACGCACCTCCGCCGATCACCTCCGCCGGCCATGCCCAGCTCGGCATCGCCGTCCTGGTGGGCATCGCCGTCATCGTGCTGCTCATCACCAAGTTCAAGCTCCATGCCTTCCTGTCGCTGACCATCGGGTCACTGGTGCTCGGCGCGGTCGCCGGGGCCCCGCTGGACAAGGCCATCGTCAGTTTCACCACCGGGCTCGGCAGCACCGTGGCCGGCGTGGGCGTCCTGATCGCGCTCGGGGCGATCCTGGGCAAGCTCCTCGCCGACTCCGGCGGCGCCGACCAGCTCGTCGACACGATCCTCGCCAAGGCGGGGGGCCGGTCGATGCCGTGGGCGATGGTGCTGATCGCGTCGGTGATCGGTCTGCCGTTGTTCTTCGAGGTCGGCATCGTGCTGCTGATCCCGGTCGTGCTGATGGTCGCCAAGCGCGGCAACTACTCCCTGATGCGCATCGGCATCCCGGCGCTCGCCGGCCTGTCCGTGATGCACGGCCTGATCCCGCCGCACCCCGGCCCGCTGGTCGCGATCGACGCGGTCAAGGCCAACCTGGGTGTGACGCTGGCGCTCGGCATCCTGGTCGCCGTCCCCACGGTGATCATCGCCGGCCCGGTGTTCTCGCGCTTCGCCGCCCGCTGGGTGGACGTCCCCGCTCCCGACCGGATGATCCCGCAGCGCCCGTCGGAGGAGCTGGAGCGCCGTCCGGGCTTCGGCGCGACGCTGGCCACGGTGCTGCTCCCGGTGGTCCTGATGCTGGCCAAGGCGCTGGTGGACATCGTGGTGGACGACACCGCGAACATGACGCAGCGGGTCTTCGACGTGGTCGGTTCCCCGCTGATCGCGCTGCTCGCCGCCGTCATCGTCGGCTTCTTCACGCTCGGCCGGCCCGCCGGGTTCAGCAAGGACCGCCTGCAGCGGACGGTCGAGAAGGGCCTGATGCCGATCGCCGGCATCCTGCTGATCGTGGGCGCGGGCGGCGGCTTCAAGCAGACGCTGATCGACTGCGGTGTGGGCCAGATGATCCTGGACATCTCCAAGGACTGGTCGATCCCGGCGCTGCTGCTGGCCTGGCTGATCGCGGTCGCGATCCGGCTGGCCACCGGCTCGGCGACGGTGGCGACGGTCTCGGCGGCCGGTCTGGTCGCGCCGCTCGCGGCCGACATGTCGACCACCCACGCCGCTCTGCTGGTCCTCGCCATCGGCGCCGGCTCGCTCTTCTTCAGCCATGTCAACGACGCCGGTTTCTGGCTGGTGAAGGAGTACTTCGGGCTGAGCGTCGGGCAGACCGTGAAGACCTGGTCGGTGATGGAGACGATCATCTCGGTGGTCGCGGGCGGGCTGGTCCTGCTGCTGTCACTCGTCATATAGGCGCGCGGCACCCGAAGGCGCCCCGCGTGTGGGCGTGAAGGACACCGCTCACCCCTCCTCGACGGCCGAGGAGGGGGTGAGCGCCGTCTCAGGGCCGCCACAGCGGGTGTTCCCGCTCGGCCCACCGCCTGCTCACCGTGCCGGTGCGCAGCCCGCGCCGCGCCTCCGGGTCACCGAGCGCCATGCCGATGTGGCCGGCCAGCACCACGCCGATCGTCAGGGCGAGCCAGTCGTGCACGAAGGTCGCCGAGGTCCGCCAGACCAGCGGGGTGAGCCGGGTGAACCACATCATCAGGCCGGTGCCGAGCATGACCAGCGAGGCCCCGGCGATCCAGGCCGCGTAGACCTTCTGGCCGGCGTTGAACTTGCCCGCCGGCCGGGAGGAGCGGCGCTTGTCCCGGCTCAGCGCGGCCCACAGCCAGACGCGGTCGTGCGGGCCGAAGCGGTTGAGGAAGCGCAGGTCGGCGCGGAAGGCGCGGGAGGCGAGGCCCAGCAGCACGGGGACGGGCAGCGCGAGCCCGGCGCACTCGTGGATGCGGACGACGAGTGCGCGGCGGCCGACGAGCACCGCGAGCTGCGGGATGTAGAGGCAGGCCGCGGTGAGCACGCACACGCCCATCAGCGCGGCCGTGCCCCGGTGCACCCAGCGCTGGGTTGGGCCGAAGCGGCGGACACGGGAGTCCGGCGGCGCCGGCGTGTCAGCTCGTAGGCTCATCGGTCCGCCCGTTCGACCGGCCGACCCAGGCGTCGACGTCGTAGCCGAGCCGCTCCCAGTAACCGGGCCGGACGCGGTCGGTCACGGTGATGCCGGAGAGCCACTTGGCGGACTTGTAGAAGTACATGGGCGCGACGTAGAGGCGGACGGGGCCGCCGTGGTCGTGGCCGATGTCCTTGTCCTGCATGCGCAGGGCGACCAGGACGTCCCGGCGGCGGGCCTGGTCGAGGGTGAGGCTCTCGGAGTAGGTGCCGTCGAAGCAGGTGAAGCGGACCGCCCGGCCGGCGGACCTCACTCCGGCCGCGTCCAGCAGCCGGGAGAGCGTCACGCCCTGGAATGGGGTGCCGGGCACCCGCCAGCCGGTGACGCACTGGACGTCCCTGACCAGCCGGGTCTGCGGCAGCGCGCGCAGGTCGGCGAGGGTGTAGGTGCGCGGGTGGTCGACCAGGCCGTCGACGGTGAGCCGGTAGTCCGCGGGGCTCTTGTGCGGGACGGACGCGGCCACCGAGTAGTAGCGGAAGCCGCCCCCGTTGGGCAGCAGGCCGGTCAGGCCGGTCGGATCGTCGCCGGCGAGGCCGCCGAGGACGCCCTCCAGGCCGCGCTGCACCACCGGAGCGGTGGCGACGCCCAGCGCTCCCAGGGCGAGGGTGCCGAGGAAGACGCGGCGGCCGACGGGCCGGCCCTGAGCGCCGGGGTCCTCGGGCGGTTCGGGGTTCACGTGTTCATTCGAGCACTTCCGGCCGGGGCGGGGCCAGCGTGTGCGGACATCGGTCAGAGTTCCGTAAGGACTCCCCGCCCGGGTGCGGGAGCGCTCCCGCCGTGCGTCCGCGGGTGTCCGCCCAGCGCGCGGGCGCGGGCCGCGCGGAAGGCCGGCCACGGCTCACGGTGCGGGTACGACCAGGGGACCGGGGTGGCGTGCCGGCCGATGCGCCGGAACAGGGCCGCCGCCTCGGCGGGGCGGCCGGCGCAGGACATCGCGAACGCGAGGTGGTTGAGGTCGGTGTGGCGGCGGGGGTGTTCGTCGTGCTCCCACTCCAGCCACCAGTCGAAGGCCGCGCGCAGGACGCGGCGGGCCCGGGGCCCGACCAGTGCCGGCTTCGGGACGGATCGGCCGGGGCCAGGCCGGTGGCCGCCAGGACGCGGTAGCGCTCGGCGTACGCGACGACCGGGAGGACGGCCAGCGGGGAGTCGGCGGGGGCCTCGGCGGCGGCCCGCTCGGCGAGGTCGTACACCTCGTGGGACTCGGCCCGGCCGCCCTGGGGCCGCTCGGCGAGCCGGGCGACCAGCAGGTGGTGGGCGTGGTGGTGTTCGGGGTGGCGTTCGCGCAGTTCCGCGAAGGCGCGCAGCAGCTCGTGTTCGGGGCCCAGCAGCCGCGCGAGCTGGAGCAGGCCGAGCCAGGGGGTGGGGTCGGCGGGGGCCAGGGCGGCCGCGGCGCGGCAGGCGGCGCGGGCCCGGTCGGGGTTCTCCTTGCCGCGTAAGGTCCGCCGGACCAGGGCCAGGGCGTGCAGGGCCGCGGCGTCGGGCGAGTCCGGTTCGGCGAGCAGCCAGTCCTGGGCCCAGGCGGCGGCGTACGGCGCGCCGGCGAGCACGGTGAGGCGGTGGCCGCGGCGGTCCCAGTCGTCGCCGGTGCGCCGCAGCAGGGCGCGGGTGGCCTGTCGCCTGCCCTGGGCCAGCGAGGTGCGGGCGGCGAGGAGTTCGGCGTCGTCCAGGGCCTCGTCGAAGGCGCCGGAGCCGGCCGGGGCGGTGTCGCCCGGCTGGTCCGGAAGGGCACGGCGGGCGCCGAGCAGAGACGGGATTGGGGGCACCGCGGGACTTCCTGTTTCTCGGGCTGCCATCGACCGATCACGCACAGCAAACCCTCAGCCAAGGTTTGCGTCAAGCGGAACCGGAGTGTTGCCCTCTTCAACCAGCCGGTGAGGCGGGGCACTTGGGGCACGGACGCGCTGGTCGCCGCCGGGTCCGGGGCGCCCGCGGCCGGGCCGGTGTGGCGTACGCCATGGCGCGGTGTCCCCGGAGCGCTACAGTCGGCCACCAGGCCCTGTCCGGCCGGATGATCGAGGTACGCAGCGTGTCCGTTCTGGTTCTCGTGCTCGCCGTGAGCGCCGCCGCCTGCGTGGGCTTCGGGTTCGTGCTCCAGCAGAGCGCCGCGCAACAGGCGCCGCTCGGCGACTTCCTCTCGTTCCGGCTGCTGCTGGACCTGGTGCGGGTGCCGCGCTGGCTGGGCGGCATCGCCCTGATGGTGGCCGGCATGGTGCTCGGCGCCGTCGCCCTCGGCAAGGGCGAGATCTCGCTGGTCGAACCGCTGCTCGCGACGAACCTGCTGTTCGCGCTCGCGCTGTCCCGGCTGCGGACGGGCAGATCGCTCGGCCGTCAGGGCTGGGCCGGGCTCGGGTTGCTGGCGGGCGGCGTGAGCGCGTTCATCGTGGCGGGTGAGCCGCGCGGTGGCAGCGCCGTCACCGATCCGGTGCGGCACTGGCTGATCATCGGCGTGATGCTGGGCGCGGCCCTGGTGCTCACCACCTGTGCCAAGCGCTCCCGGCTGGACGGGGGCCCGGTGCTGCTGGCCACCGCCGCCGGGCTGCTGTACGGCGTGCAGGACGCGCTCACCCGGATCTGCGGCACCCGCTTCGCGGCCGGCGGCCTCACGGAACTCCTGACCGGCTGGCAGCCGTACGGCGTGGCCGCGCTGGGTGTCACCGGACTGGTCCTGGTGCAGAGCGCGTTCGAGACCGCCGAGCTGCGCATGTCGCTGCCGGCGCTCACCGCGGCCCAGCCGCTGGCCGGCATCCTGTGCGGGGTGGGCTTCCTCGGGGACCGGCTGCGCACCGACACCGGGGCGCTGGCCTGGGAGGCCGCGGGGCTCGCGGCGGTCGTCGCCGGCATCGTGCTGCTCGGGATGCACCCGGCGATGCCGTCGGGCGCGGTGGGCGCGGAGCGCGCCCGGGACCTCCAGTCGCGCTGAGACCTCGCGCCGGGCCCTGCTTGGATGACGGGCATGAACCCTGCTGACGAGATCCTCGACATCGTCGACGAGAACGACCGGGTGGTCGCGCGGGTGCCGCGCGGCGAGGCGTACGCCCGGGGCCTGCGCCACCGGTGCGTCTTCGTCCAGGCCCGGGACGCGGCCGGCCGCCTGTTCGTGCACCGCCGCACCCCCACCAAGCTCGTCTTCCCCTCCCTGTACGACATGTTCGTCGGCGGCGTGGTGGGCGCGGGCGAGTCCTACGACGCGGCGGCGCTGCGCGAGGCCGAGGAGGAACTGGGCGTGTCGGGGCTGCCCCGGCCGGAGTTCCTCTTCAAGTTCCTCTACGACGACGGGGCCGGGAAGAGCTGGTGGTCGGCGGTGTACGAGGTGCGCTGCGACCTGCCCGTGCGGCCCCAGGCGGAGGAGGTGCAGTGGCACGACTTCCTGCCCGCGGACGAGGTGGAGCGGCGGCTCGGCGAGTGGGAGTGGGTGCCGGACGGCGTGGCGGCCTACGAGCGGCTGCGGGCGTTCCGGTCGGCCGGGTGACGCCCGGGTAGGGTCCTGCGCGTGAGTGAGTTCGTACGCAACGTCCGGCTCTGGTTCGCCCCGGAGCGGGTGCGCGAAGAGGGCGGCACGCCCGACTACCGGTTCTCGCTGGCCAACGAGCGCACCTTCCTGGCCTGGCTGCGGACCGCACTCGCGCTGATCGGCGGCGGGTTCGCGGTGGACCAGTTCCTGCCGGACCTGCGCTGGGCGTGGCGGGTCGGCCTGGCGCTCGCGCTGCTCGGCGCGGGGGTGCTGTGCTCGCTGCGCGCGGTGAACCACTACGTGCGCTGCGAACGGGCGATGCGGCGGGGCGAGGACCTGCCCGCCTCCCGGTTCCCGGCGGTGCTGAGCCTGGTCGTCGCGGTGGTGGCGGTCGCGATGGTCGTGGTGGTGCTGGTCGGATGGGCGGGGTGAGCACCGCCGGCCGTGATCCTGGCCTGCAGCCGGAGCGCACCCGGCTGGCCTGGCGGCGTACGACGCTGTCGGCCGCCGTGGCCACCGTGCTCGCCGTGCGGGCCGCGCTGCACGGCGGGGCGTCGGCCACCGCGGTCGTCGGATGCGCGGCCTGCTGCGTGCTGTGGCTGGGCTTCCTGTGGGTGGCCCACCATCGCATCCGCGCCCTGGCGGCCGGGCTCCGGCCGCCCGCGCTGGCGCCGAGGCACGCCACGGCCGCCGCGCTGTGCGCGGTGGCGATGGCCGTGTGCGCGGTCGTGCTGGTGGTCTGAGCCGGCGGCGGCCGGGGCTGGGCGTGTCTCCCCGGTCTTCGTGGATCAGGCCGCGGCGTCCGGTGCGGCGCCTCGGCGTGCGGTCGAGTCGCCCTCGTACCGGGCGTACGTAGGCGATTCGGCCGTGCGGCCAGGTGCCGTGCCTGGCGTCGCGGACCCGCGAAGACCGGGGAGACGCCCCCCCAGGGCCTGTCTGACAATTCCCGCCTGCCGCGCGACGCCATGCACGCACTCTCGCCGCACCGGCCCCAGACCCAAGTACGTCCAGTACGCGGCCCTGGAGCCGGCCCGCCGAGAGCACGCACCTGACGCCGCGCGGCCGCCCTTCGGGCGACGACGCGAATTGTCAGACAGGCCCTAGGAGGCTTCCTCGGTCTCCCAGCCGACCGTCACCACGATCTTCCCGCGGGTGCGCCCCTCCTGGTTCAGCCGGTGCGCGTCGGCTGCCCGCTCCAGCGGGAAGGTCTCCTGGACGTGTACGGACACCACCCCCTGCTCGGCCAGTTGGGACAGCCTGTTCAGGTCCTCGGCGTCGGGCCGGACAAAGCAGTAGCGGCCGCCGTAGCCGACCACCTCCGGGTCGGCGATGGACGCCAGCCGCCCCTCCGGGGCGAGCAGGTTGGCCGAGACCTTCAGGGTGTCACCGCCGACGGTGTCGAAGACCGCGTCCACGCCCTCCGGGGCGAGTCCGCGCACCCGCTCGGCCAGGCCCTCGCCGTGGCTCACCGGCTCGCCGCCGATCCCGCGCACGAAGTCGTGGTTGCGCTCGCTCGCCGTGCCGATCACCCGGGCGCCGAGGTGGGCGGCGATCTGTACGGCCAGCGAGCCGACGCCGCCGGCCGCCGCGTGCACCAGGACGGTCTCGCCGCGCTTGACCTCCAGCGCCTTGACCAGGACCTGGTAGGCGGTCAGCCCCGCCAGCGGCAGTCCGGCCGCCTCCTCGAAGGAGAGGTTGCGCGGCTTGCGCGCCAGGGTGCGCACGGGCGCGGCGACGTACTCGGCGAAGGTGCCCCGGGACAGGAAGTCCTCGCGGACGTAGCCGATGACCTCGTCGCCGACGGAGAACTCCGGTACCGAGGCGCCGGGCCGCACCACCACCCCGCTGACGTCCCAGCCGGGGATCACCGGGAAGACGGCGTCCAGGACCTGGTCCAGGTAGCCCTCGCGGCACTTCCAGTCGACCGGGTTGACGGCCGCCGCGCGGACCTTGACCAGCACCGAGTCGGGGCCGACCTTGGGGTCGTCCGCCTCGCCGTACTCCAGCACCTCGGGCCCGCCGTAGCGGCTGTAGCTGATGGCCTTCATGCCCACGACCCTCCGGGGTCCTCGTGCGCCGCGCAACCGGTATGCCGGGATGTGCACCGTTCGCGTGACAGCGTCTGCGTCGCTCCCACCCGTACCCCGAAGGCGGACGCCATGACCACCCGCCGCGCGCGGGGTGCGCCGATTATCGTGGCTCCGGTCACGTTCGGGGTCCGGTTCGGCACGCGCACTGGACTGCATACCGACCGGTCGGCATCATGAGACGCGTTCCTGTTCACCCGTTCGTAGGAGTGATGTATGAGCGCCGACCACCCGCCCGGACTCGATCTCGACCGGCTGCGCGCGCTGCTCGAGCGTGAGCGGCCCGGCCTGGTCGACGGGCCGCTCACGGGCCGGCTGATCGAGGGCGGACGGTCGAACCTCACCTACGCGCTCTCCGACGGCACCTCGCGCTGGGTCGTCCGGCGGCCGCCGCTCGGGCACGTGCTGGCCACCGCGCACGACATGAAGCGCGAGCACCGGGTGATCAGCGCCCTCCACCCGACGGACGTACCGGTCCCCCGGCCGGTGCTGCTGTGCGAGGACGACGAGGTGCTCGGGGCGCCGTTCTACGTCATGGAGTTCGTCGAGGGCACGCCCTACCGCACCGCCCAGCAGCTCGCCCCCCTCGGCGAGACGCGGACCCGGGACGCCGTGCTCTCGCTCGTCGACACTCTGGTCGGGCTGCACGCCGTGGACCCCGCGGCCGTCGGGCTGCAGGACTTCGGGCGCCCGGAGGGCTTCCTGGACCGCCAGCTCCGCCGCTGGGGCAAGCAGCTCGACGCCTCCCGCAACCGTGACCTGGCGGGCGTGGACGAACTGCACGCCGCCCTCGGCCGCGCCCTGCCCACCTCGCCCGCCCCGGCCGTCGTCCACGGCGACTACCGGCTGGACAACGTGCTGATCGGCCCCGACGACACCATCCGGGCGATCCTCGACTGGGAGATGTCGACCCTCGGCGACCCGCTCACCGACCTGGGCCTGCTGGTGATGTACAGCACGCCGCTCGGCCTGCCGAAGTCGCCGGTGTCCACGACCGCCGAGGCGCCCGGGCACCCCGGCCCGCCGAGCTGATCGAGCGGTACGCCGCCCGCTCGGGGCGCGACGTCTCCGCCGTCTCCTGGTACACGGCGTTCGCCTGGTTCAAGCTCGCCGTGATCCTGGAGGGCATCCACTACCGGTACACGCTCGGCCAGACGGTGGGCCGCGGCTTCGACCGGATCGGCGAGCTGGTGCCCGTCTTCATCGACCACGGACTGACCACTCTTCAGGAAGGCTGACCGGACATGGACTTCGCGTTCGACGCGCGCACCGAGGAGCTGCGCGCAAGGCTGCTGGCCTTCATGGACGAGTACGTGTACCCGGCCGAGCCGGTCGCCGAGGAGCAGCGGGCCGCGCTGGCCTCGCCGTGGGACACCCCGGCCGTGGTGGAGGAACTGAAGGCCGAGGCGCGCCGGCAGGGCCTGTGGAACCTCTTCCTGCCCGACGCCGAGTACGGCGCGGGGCTGACCAACCTGCAGTACGCGCCGCTCGCCGAGATCACCGGCCGCTCCCCGCACCTGGCGCCGCCCGCGACGAACTGCGCCGCGCCCGACACCGGGAACATGGAGGTGCTGGCGCAGTTCGGCGACGAGCGGCAGCGCAAGCAGTGGCTGGAGCCGCTGCTGGCCGGGGAGATCCGCTCGGCGTTCGCGATGACCGAGCCGGAGGTGGCCTCCTCGGACGCCACCAACATCACCACGCACATCGAGCGGGACGGCGACGAGTACGTCGTCACCGGCCGCAAGTGGTACATCTCCGGGGCGATGAACCCCGACTGCAAGATCTTCATCGTCATGGGCAAGACGGACCCGGACGGCGCCGACATCCGCCGGCAGCAGTCCATGGTGCTGGTGCCGCGCGACACCCCCGGGGTGACCGTGCGCCGCGCGATGCAGGTCTTCGGCTACGAGGACCACTCGCACGGCGGCCACGCCGAGGTGGTCTTCGACCACGCGCGCGTGCCGGTCGCCAACCTGATCGGCGAGGAGGGCGGCGGCTTCGCCATCGCCCAGGCCCGGCTCGGCCCCGGCCGGATCCACCACTGCATGCGGCTGATCGGCATGGCCGAGCGGGCGATCGAGCTGATGTGCCGGCGCGCGGTGTCCCGGACCGCCTTCGGCAAGGCGCTGGCCCAGCAGGGCGTGGTGCAGAACTGGATCGCGGACGCGCGGGTCACCGTCGAGCAGCTGAGGCTGCTGGTGCTGAAGACCGCCTGGCTGATGGACACCGTCGGCAACCGGGGCGCTCACACGGAGATCCAGGCCATCAAGATCGCCACCCCGCGCGCGGTGGTCGGCATCCTGGACCGCGCGATCCAGTTGCACGGCGCCGGCGGGGTGAGCCAGGACTTCCCGCTGGCCGAGCTGTACGCGAGCGCCCGCACCCTGATGCTGGCCGACGGCCCGGACGAGGTGCACCAGCGGTCGCTGGCCCGGCGCGAGCTGAAGAAGTACCTGTAGCGGACGCGGGTGAGGGGCGGCCGCGCGGGCGGCCGCCCCTCGTTCGTGCGTGGCTGCTACGGGCGCAGCGCCCGCAGCAGCAGGTCGGCGAGGTGGTCGGCGACCTGCTGCGGGGTGAGCGGGCCGTCGGGGCGGTACCAGGTCGACAGGTGGTGGACCGAGCCGAAGTGGTAGTCCACGACCAGGTCGGCCGGGGTCGCGGTGGAGAAGACGCCCTCGCGCTGGCCCTCCTCGATGAGCGCGCGGAAGCCCTCGTGGTAGCGCCGGCGCTCGGCGCGCACCTGCTTGTTCTTCTCGGGGCTCAGATGGTGCATGGAGCGGAAGAAGATCATCGCGTCGTCGAGGTTCTCGATCGTCGTGACGACCACGTCGGCCGCCGCGCCCCTGAGCCGCTTCTCCACGGGCTCGTCCGCGTTCGCGAAGGTGTCGAGGCGCTCCTGCTGGATGCGCAGCACGCGCGCGTACACCTCGTGCAGAAGGTCGTCCTTGGAGCCGAAGTAGTGGTACAGCGCCCCCTTGGTGACGCCGGCCGCCTCCACGATCTCCTGCACCGACGTGCGGTCGTAGCCCTGCTCGGCGAAGAGGCGGGTGGCGGCGTCCAGCAGCCGCTGCGGGACGGGCGTCCCGTCTCCGTCCGTCGTCCTGGGCACTGCCGCCACCTGCCTTTCCGTCGTGTCTACCGACTGTCGTTCGCGCCGCCTTGCGCCCGGGTGCGCAGTTCCCGCCGGAGGATCTTCCCACTCACCGTCTTGGGCAGGTCGGGCAGGATCTCCACCTGGCGCGGGTATTTGTAGGCGGCCAGTCTCTCCTTGCAGTACACCGCGAGTTCATCCGGGTCCGGGTCGGCGCCCGGGCGCAGGCTGATGTAGGCCTTGACGGTCTCGCCGCGGTAGCCGTCGGGGACGCCGACGACGGCCGCCTCGCGCACCGCCGGATGGGTGTACAGCACGTCCTCGACCTCGCGCGGCCAGACCTTGAAGCCGGACGCGTTGATCATGTCCTTCTTGCGGTCGACGACGTAGAGCCAGCCCTGCTCGTCCATGAACCCGATGTCCCCGGTGCGCAGCTCGCCGTCCGGGAAGGTCTCGGCGGTGGCGTCGGGGCGCCGCCAGTAGCCGGGGACGACCTGCGGGCCGCGTACGACGATCTCGCCCTGCTCTCCGAAGGGGAGTTCCTCTCCCCGGTCGTCCACGATCCGTACGACCGTGTCGGCGCCGGGCAGGCCGACCGAGAGCGTCCCGGAGACGGGGTCGACCGGTGACTCCAGGCCGGGCGGTACGGAGGCGCAGGGGGCGGTGCACTCGGTGAGGCCGTACCCGGTGCGGATGTACGGCCCGAAGCGCTCGCGGAACCGCTCGACCAGGGCCGGCGGCACGGGGGCGCCGCCGGAGGAGATGTTCACGAAGGAGGAGAAGTGGTCCGGGCCGACGTCCGGGTGCGCGGCGAGGGCCATGAACGCGGTGGACGGGCCGACCGTGTAGTGCGGGCGGTGCTCGGCGAAGGCCGCCAGGACCACGCCGGGCTCGAAGCGGTAGGTGAGCACGAGGGAGCCGGCGCTGTTCAGGCAGGCGCCGAGCTGGCAGACCATCCCGGTGATGTGGAACAGGGGCGCGAGCGCGTAGTAGACGGGCGCCTCGGGCAGGGCGAGGCCGGTCCGCTGGCGCTCGGCGTTGTGCATGATGTTGCCGTGCGTGTTGGTGGCGCCCTTGGGGGTGCCGCTGGTGCCGGAGGTGTAGCTGATCAGGGCGATGTCGCCGGGGCGGGGGTCGCGGCCCGCGGGGGCCGGCCGCCCCGCCGGGCCACGGCCACGAGGTCGTCGGCGTCGGGGGCCTGGGGCAGCCGCTCGAAGGTGAGCACGCGCGCGTCGTCGCGCGTCTGGAAGTCGAGCTCGCAGCCGGTGAGCACGATCCGCACCGGCGAGTCGGCGGCCGTGTCCCGCAGGTACGACTCCCAGGCCCGGTCGGAGCAGATCAGCGCGGCGACCTCGCCGTCCCGCAGCACGTGGGCGACCTCGGCCGACTTGTACATCGGGTTGACGGGCACGACGGTGGCGCCGGCCTTCCACGCGCCGAGGACGGCGAGCACGAAGTGCGGGGAGTTCTGCAGCAGCACGGCGACCCGGTCGCCGCGCTCCAGGCCGCGCTCCGCGAGGTGGGCGGCGACCGAGTCGGTCAGTTCGTCGACCTCCCGGTAGCCGAGGGAGGCGTCGAAGTAGGTGAGGAAGGTGCGGTCGGGCGTCTCGGCGACGGCGCGGCGCAGGGCGTGCACCAGGGAGTCGGCGGGGTCGACCGGGGCGCGCTGGGCCTCGTCGAGCAGGGCGAGCCAGGGCCGGGCCGCGTAGACGGAGCCGCTCATCGGGCGGCCTCCCACTTGCGCTGGATGTGGTTCATGCCGGCGAGCCAGCGGTCGGGGGCGGCGGCCCGCGCCTGGTAGAACTCGGCGACCTCGGGGTGCGGCAGGATCAGGAAGCGGTCCTCCTCGATGCCCCGGAACAGGGCGTCCGCCACGTCCTCGGGTTCGATCGCGGTGGGCTGGAGCACCAGGTCGCCCGCGCTGCCGGTGGCGGCCAGCATGTCGGTGCGCACGCCCTGGGGACAGATGGCGTGCACCTTGACCCCCTGGTGGCGGTAGGTCAGCGACAGCCACTCGGCGAAGGCCAGCGCACCGTGCTTGGTGACGGCGTAGGAGGGGGCGCCGATCATGGTGAGCAGTCCGGCGGCCGAGACGGTGGAGACGAACCGGCCGGCGCCGCGCTCCAGCCAGCCGGGCAGCAGCGCCTGGGCCGCGCGGACGTGCGCCATCACGTTGACGTCCCAGGACAGCGCCCAGGCCCGCTCGTCCAGGGGCGCGCCGGGCCCGGCGTCCTCGAAGGCGACGCCGGCGTTGGCGCAGTAGACGTCCACGGTGCCGCCGAGCGCGTCACGGGCCTGGTCGACGACGGCCGAGGCGTCACCGGGCACGGCGATCCCGCCGGTCTCCGCGGCCACGGCCTTCGCCTTGTCCGCGTCCAGGTCGTTGACGACCACGCGGGCGCCCTCGGCGGCGAACCGCCGGGCCAGCGCGGCCCCGATCCCTCCGCCCGCTCCGGTGACGACCACTCCCGCATCCCGCACGGTTTCCACCATCGGTCTCCTTCTACACGACGCGACTCGGCTCGGCGACGGCCAGACTAACCGGTCGGTATGTGTGAGGGAAGGCCGGCCGGATCAAACCTAGGGGCGCGGGGCCGTACCGGTGTGCGACTCCGCGGCGCGGGCTCGACCCGCCGCGCACGGTCCGCACGTCCCCACCCGATGGAGGTCTCCTCGTGCACCTGTCCAGACGGAGCGTACTGGCGGCGGCCACGGTCACCGCCGCCGTCCCGGCGACGCCGGCCCTGCTGGCGGCGGCCAAGGCCACCGCGGACCTCCCGGCGGCACCGGCAGCCGCCGCGGAGCACCCGCGCACGGGCTTCGAGCGGCTCGCGGCCGACGGGTACCGCGTCCTCGACGGCCGGCGCGTCGGCGTCGTCACCAACCCCACCGGCATCACCCGGGACGCCCGGCACATCGTCGACGTCATGCACGCGGACCCCCGGGTGCGGCTCACCGCCGTCTTCGGCCCGGAGCACGGCTTCCGGGGTACCGCCCAGGCGGGCGGCTCCGAGGGGCGCTACGACGACCCGGCGACCGGGCTGCCGGTCTACGACACGTACCTGAAGAGCGGTCAGCCGCTGGCCGACGTCTTCACCGCCTCCGGCGTGGACACGGTCGTCTTCGACATCCAGGACGTCGGCGCCCGTTTCTACACGTACATCTGGACCCTCTACGACTGCATGGAGGCGGCCGCGCTGGCGGGCAAGCGGTTCGTCGTGCTCGACCGGCCCAACCCGGTGACCGGGCGCTCGGCCCAGGGCCCGGTGCTGCACCGGGAGTTCGCCACGTTCGTCGGCCGGCAGCCGGTCGCGCAGGCGCACGGGATGACGGTGGCCGAGCTGGCCCGGCTGTTCAACGGGGAGTTCCTGGACGAGCCCGTCCCGCTGGAGACCGTCCTGATGTCGGGCTGGAAGCGCGACCGGTTCTACGACGCCGCGGGCCTGCCCTGGGTGCCGCCGAGCCCGAACATGCCCACCGCGGACACCGCGCTGGTGTACTCCGGGACCTGCATGTTCGAGGGCACCAACCTGTCCGAGGGGCGCGGCACGACCCGGCCGTTCGAGCTGCTGGGGGCCGAGGGGATCGACGGCCGGTGGGCGGCGGCGGCGAACGAGGCCGGACTGCCGGGCGTGCGGTTCCGGGAGGCGTACTTCGCGCCCACGTTCTCCAAGTTCCAGGGGAAGACGGTCGGCGGCGTGCAGATCCACGTGCACGACCGGGCCGCCTTCGATCCGGTGCGCACCGGGATCGCGCTGCTGGTGACCGCCCGGAAGGTCTGGGACGGCTTCGCGTGGCGCCCGGACAACTGGATCGACAAGCTCACCGGCTCCACCCGGGTGCGGACGATGATCGACGCGGGCGCGGACACCGACGAGGTCGTCGGCGCCTGGCAGGAGGAGCTGGCGGCGTTCCGGCGGGTCCGCGGAAAATATCTCCTCTACCGGTGAGCCGCCCGCTCTGGCCAACTCCCCGGACCGCAGGACGATGCGCCCAGATCGCACCGTTTCGGGGCACGAGGGAGCCTGGCATGGCGGATCCTGGGATGAGCGTGACTCCCTACTGGGAGCTGACCTTCGACGCGGACGGGGACGTGGACGGCCCCGAACGGGACCGGCTGCGGGCGGGGGTCACGGACCGCGGTGTCCGTGACCTGATCGTCTTCGCGCACGGCTGGAACAACGACCGTTCCGGCGCCACGGCGCTGTACCGCGACTTCTTCGCCCCGTTCCCGGGCCTCGCCCGAGGGCCCGGATCGGGTACGTCGGCGTCGTCTGGCCGTCGATGCGGTTCTGCGACGAGCCCATCGGGGACCTGCCCCGGTCGGTGGCCGCCGCGGCGGCGCAGGCGGCACCGGGCCCGGCGCTGGACAAGGACACCCGGCGCGCCCTGCTGGCCGCCTTCCCGGACCGGGCCACCGTGCTCGACCGGCTGGCCCGGCTGCTGGACGAGCAGCCGGCCGGGGACGAGGGGCTCGCGGAGTTCGGCCGGCTGGTGCGGCTGCTCGCCGAGCCGGGGCAGGGCGCGCCCGGGGTGGCGGACGTCCCGGACGAGGACCGCCCGGCCCTGTTCCGCGGTGACCCGGTGGCGGCCTGCGCGGAGCTGGCCGACGCCCTGGCGGGCCTCGGCACGGCGGAGGGGTTCACGCTGCCGAACCCCTGGGACGGTGCCAAGGAACTCCTTCGGCAGGCCACGTACTACACCATGAAGCGGCGGGCCGGGACGGTCGGCGAGCACGGGCTGGGGCCGGTCCTCGGACGGCTGGCCGCCGCGGCGCCGGGTGTGCGGGTGCACCTGGTCGGGCACAGCTTCGGCGGGCGGCTGGTGTCGTTCGCGCTGCGCGGGCTGCCCTCCGGGGTGCGCGCGGTGAAGTCCGTGACGCTGCTCCAGGGCGCCTTCTCGCACTACGCGTTCGCCGCCCGGCTGCCGCACGACCGGGACCGCGCGGGGGCGCTCGGGGACCGGCAGAAGCGGATCGACGGCCCGCTGGTGTGCTGCTACTCGCGTTTCGACTCGGCGCTCGCCACGTTCTACCCGCTGGCGTCGCGCTGCGCCGACGACGACCGCTCGGTCGGCGGCCTCGCGCTCGGCCGGATGCTGGGCGACCGGTGGGGGGCCATGGGCCACGACGGGGTTCAGGGGGTGCCGGGGACCGGTGCCCTGGACCTCGCCGCGGCCCTGCGCGGACCGCTGCCCGCGTCCGGCTGCGTCAACGTCGACGTGGCGGCGGTGGTGCGGCGCGGAGGCGCGCCGAGCGGGGCGCACAGCGACATCGTGCATCCGGAGCTGGCGCGGGTGGTGCTGGCGGCGGGCCGCATCGCCTGACCCGCCGCCGTCGCCGGTGCCTCACCGGTGCGAGGTGAACTCCACGACCTGCTGGTAGGTCGGCCGGTTCTGCCAGCCGATCCGGCCGTGCTTGACGCCGCCGAGGGGGCGTTGCGCGATGGAGTCCGCGCACCACTGGTCGCCCGCCGAGCACTGGTCGTCGCCGGGGTAGACCTGGGCGGCGGTCTTCCCGGCCGCCTCCTTCAGGGTGCCGATCAGCACGTCCCGGCAGGCGCCCAGGGCGCCCCCGCCGCAGTACTTCCGCGCCAGGCCGTCCCGTACGGGCTCCCCGAGCACCGCCCGGATGTCCTTGTCGACATAGCTCCACCAGCCGTACTGGAAGGAGCTGCCGGCGTGCGATCCGGTCGGGCCGTGGCCGGCCGACGGGGCCTCGTCCACGGGCAGGTTGCCGGTGAACGCCGTGTACAGGTCGCCGCCCAGACCGGGTTCGAACTCGGCCTTCACCAGCAGCGGCCACCAGGCGTCCAGGATCCGGATGGCGTCCGCGTCCGCGTACTTCCTGGAGCCCGCGGCGGTCTCGGTGCGCCTGGCGCCCGCGGTCACCCATGCCTGGAGTCTGCTCACGGCGGTGGCGGCCGTGGGGTCGGTCACCGGCGAGGAGCCGATCACCCTGAGCAGTTCGGGCAGGACGTCCTCGGCGCGCAGGTCGGTGAGGGCGGCGTCCGCCATGGCCTGCACCAGCGCGGTACGGGTCACCCCGCCGGCCGCGACGAGCTTCGCCACCCGGTCGTCGAGCAGGTCGCCGCGGTGCACGGACCCGTCGCCCCAGGACGCGGTCGTGTAGTCCTTGGCCTGCTTGTTGTTCCAGGAGACGTAGTAGTCCTGGTCGACGGAGTTCGGATGGGCGGAGGCCGGGGTGTAGTCGGCGGTGTTGGTGGCCGGGTCCCAGTTCCGCCACTCGTAGGCGGGCTCGGCCAGCACCGGGAACTCGGCGTCGACGCCGCTCGCCCGGACCGGGTTGTCACCGCTGTTGTAGTACGCGGTGTGCTGCGAGTCGGCGTAGAACCAGTTGAAGGTGTAGTTGATGTGCCGGGCCGCGCTCTGGAAGTCCTTCGGGCCCTTGACGTAGCCGGGGTCGTTGAGCATCTGGAAGCCGATGATCGAGTCGGCCTCGTGCAGGTAGGAGGAGCGCAGGGTGGTGTAGGCGACCTTCCTGCCGCCGACGGTCGCGCGGTACTGCACGGGTCCGTACCTGGTGCGCCACACCCGCATCGTGTACGAGCCCTCGGCGGTGCCGTCGGCCACCGTGGGCTTCCAGGCGTTCTTCCGCTCGACCTGGTCCATCGCCGTGCAGGTGCCGTGGTACAGGTAGTGGTGGTCGTCCTGGCACAGCTCGACGGCGTAGGTGTCGATGATGTCCTGGCCGGAGGTGGTCGCGCTCCAGGAGTAGTCCTGGCCGCGGCCGAGTTCGACGTACATGCTCAGACCCGCGAAGGAGGCGCCGCGGGCGCTGATGCCGGGTCCCTGGATCTCCTGGAGCAGGAGCAGCTGCGGGGCGAAGTAACCGGTCTGCGGTCCGAAGACGGCGACGGGCCTGCCGCTCGCGGTGTACTTGCCGCTGACCACGAGGGCGTTGGACATCCCCCGCCGGGCGGAGCTCAGCGAGGTTCTGGCGGCCGCGCCGGAGGCGTTCCTCGCGCCGGCGGTGGCCGCGCTGCCGGTGCGGTCGTATACGAGGGGTTCCTCGGTCACCGATCCGGCGTCGGGCAGCGCCGCTCCCTCGCGGTCGGCGGGCCGGCCGGCGTAGGGGAAGCTCGTGCCGTCGTGGACGGTGAGGGCCGCCTCGGCGTCGTTGCGCATCCGGAACGACTCCCAGACCCTGGTGCCCTGTTCCACGCCGTACTTGGACTGGGCGGCGATCAGCGAGAGCGCGTTGTTCACCTCGCCGCCCCCGCCGGAGCCGAACAGCGAGCCGACGACGGAGGCCAGCGCCACCAGGTCGGTGATCTTGAAGTGGTCTATGGTGCCGGCGTTGGTGACGGAGTCCTTGTGGCCGGTCAGGACGTACTCACCGGGGAAGTAGCGGCCGCTGTCGGAGGCGTCGATGTAGGAGTTGATGCCGTCGAGGTAGGCGTTCGCGTCGGTGAGGGCCTGCTGTCCGCGGGTGCCGTTGTGCGTGACGGCGTTGTCGATCTGCGCCTGCAGATCGGCCTCGGTGTACGGCGCGTCGCGGTAGAACTGCTGCTCCAGGCCCTGGTTGGCGGCCGCGCCGCCCGCGAAGCCGGTGAGCTGTCCGCGGCCCACGTGCCGGAAGACGTCCATCAGCCAGAGCCGGTCCTCGGCGGCCGCGTATCCGGCGCCGAACTCGGTGCCGTAGCGGGTGGTGCCCGTGATGTGCGGCACACCGGTCTTCTTGTCGCGGACGATGCTCACGTCGCCGCGGCCGGCCGGTCTCTCGGTGGAGGCGACCTGGTCGGAAGGGACGCCGAAGGACGCGTCGTTGAAGAAGGTGTTGATCTTCGCGTCGGTGAGCCCCGGTATCCGGTCGCGAGGCCGGCGTAGGGGCCGAGCTGGTCCTCGGCGTGTGCGGGCTGGGTGCCGAAGGCCTGGTTGAGCAGGATCTGGGCGAGAGTGGCGTTGCCGTTCTCACCGGGCGGCAGGATGTCCGAGCACTGGCCGCCGCAGTGGTCGTCCGAGGTGGCGGCGGCCTCCGCGGCGGTGGCCCGGGCGACCGGGGAGAGAAGTCCGGCGACGAGAACGCATATCGACGCCGTCTTCAGGAACCCGGTGAGCCTGCGGGGAGTTCTCAGTTTGTCGAACAGCACGTTGCGTGGGGCGCGCCGTTGCATGGCAGCTCCTCCCGACGGGGTGGGCCGGACGTTACCGCCGGTATCCCCGAGATTGAAGATGAACATGCGTCAACTTTCGGGGTCACCGGAGGGGCGCCCGGCGGTCAACCCGGAGCGCCTTATGGGAGGGCATCGGAAAACGGATGGAGCCGGATCGTGTGTCGATACGTCTATTCGGCGAGGTCCCGAGGAACCCGTACGGCGACGGAGAAGTGACGCAAGAGCGGACGCAGGTGTGACGGAGGTGCATGGCGATGGCCGGATTCCGAAGTCTGGCGAGACAGGTGCGAGATCCGCGGTGTGATCTGGCGCTGCGGCGCTACTCGCTGCGCAAGTGCCTGGAGCGGTTCGCTCCTTATGGGCACCGGGCGACCTGGGACCATCTGTGCTCCCGGGCCGGTTTCGGCCCGGAGGACCGGTCCCCCGATCCGGTGCGGCTCGTGGCCGCGCTGGAGGAGCTGGAGGAGGCGCGGGCGGTCTGGCTCGGCTACGAGGCCGAGTTCGCCGAGCGCCGCAAGAAGGAGAAGCACGACGGCCTGCGCCGGCCGGGGACGGTGGACGACTGGCACCGCCTGACCTGGGGCGGGTTCGGGGTCGCCTGGTGCGACGACCCCCGGGTCCATCCCGGCGAGCCGCTGGCGGAGGTGCTGCGCCGGCTCATCACCGCACTGAACCGCGAACCGGGCGAGTGCTGCCCGGTCTGCGACGGGGAGCGGCTGGTGTGGCGGTACGGCCTGGACCACGAGCCGTCGTCCGGACCTGTCTGCGCGGACTGCGGCATCCTCGTGCCCCGGCCCGTACTCACCCCGCAGGCGCTGGCGTACTCCAGAAGCGAACGCCTGCTGATGTCGGCCTGAACCACGGGCCGGCCCGACCGACGGGGACGCACCGGGGTGTGAAGGGGGATGCCGCACCCCCAGAGGTGCCCGACCACTCCGTCCGTGACCCCTGGCACCATCGGGGCATGGTGCAGGTATGTCTCAACGGACGCCGTTCGGCCGCCGACGGCGCGTGTGTGCCGTCGTCCCCGGGGAGTTGGCACGGTCCGCCGCCGAGGCCGTGGCGGCGGGTGCCACGGAGGTGCATGTCCACCCGAGGACGCCGTGCGGGCACGACAGTCTGTCCCCCGGGTGCTCGCGCCGGTGCTCGACGCGATACGGGCGCGGGTGGCGGTGCCGGTCGGGGTGACCACCGGAGCGTGGGCCGAACCCGACCCGGCCGCCCGGCTCGACCGGGTGCGGGCCTGGTCGGTGCTGCCCGACTTCGCCTCGGTCAACTGGCACGAGCCGGGCGCCGAGGAGGTCGCCGCGCGGTTGCTCGCCATGGGCGTGGGCGTCGAGGCGGGGATCTGGTCCGGCACGGACGCCGCGGCCCGGTTCGCGGCCTCCCCGCTCGGCCCGCGGGTGCTGCGGGTGCTCGCGGAGGTGACGGACCCCGTCCCGGCGACCGCGGAGACGACCGCCCGCGCCCTGCTGGAGCGCCTGGGGGCCGCGCACGGCCGCCCGGTCCTGCTGCACGGCGAGGAGGGCGGCGCCTGGCCCGTGCTGCGGCTGGCCGGACGGCTGGGCCTCGCCACCCGGATCGGCCTGGAGGACACGATGTTCCTGCCGGACGGACAACGCGCCGCCTCCAACGCCCAGTTGGTGGCCGAGGGACTGGTCCGGTACGGGGCGTCCGCACGCCCGTCGTGAGCCATGAGCCATGAGCCGTGCGGCGTGGCCGGCGGTGCGGATGCCGAGACCGCGCCCCGGCCGCCGCTACGGCCGTTCCGGCAGGAGGCGGGAGCCACTCAGACGGTTGCCGGAGACGTCGTCCGGGTTGGACAGCACACAGTTCTCCAGGGACAGGCAACCGCAGCCGATGCAGTCGGTGAGGTGGTCCCTGAGCCGGTTCAACTGCCGGATGCGTTCGTCGAGTTCGGAGCGCCACGCCTGCGAGAGGCGGGCCCAGTCCTCACGGGTCGGGGTCCGTTCCTCGGGGAGCCGGGCCAGCGCCTCGCGGATCGTGGCCAGCGGGATGCCCACGCGCTGGGCCGCCCGCACGAAGGCGACCCGGCGCAGGGTGTCACGGGTGTAGCGGCGCTGGTTGCCGGCGGTGCGGCGACTGGTGATCAGACCCTTGGTCTCGTAGAAGTGCAGGGCGGAGACGGCGGCTCCGCTGCGCGCGGACAACTGGCCGACGGTCAGCTCGTGGATCTTCTCGGGGATCTGGGGCACCCCTCAGAGCCTACCGACCCGGTCGGCCCCCGATCCGTTGACATCGCACTCGCACCCGACCATGCTAAGCAGTTGCTTAGGAATGCGAGCGAGAGGCCGGGAACATGGCAGAACCGAGGACCTTCACCTCCCCCGACGAGCTGAAGGCCGCCGTGGGCGAGCAGCTGGGCCACACGGACTGGCTGGAGATCGACCAGAAGCGGATCGACCTGTTCGCGGAGGCGACCGGGGACCACCAGTGGATCCACGTGGACCCGGAGAAGGCCGCCGCGGGGCCGTTCGGGACGACCATCGCGCACGGCTACCTCACCCTCTCCCTGCTGCCGCTCTTCGGCCCGCAGCTGATCCGGGTCGAGGGCGTGCGGATGGGCGTCAACTACGGGACGAACAAGGTCCGCTTCCCCTCCCCCGTCCCGGTCGGCTCCCGGCTGCGGGCCACCGCGACCGTCACGGGCGTCGAGGACGTCAAGGACGGCATCCAGGTGACCCTCGCCTTCACCGTGGAGCGGGAGGGCGGGCAGAAGCCCGTGTGCGTCGCGGAGTCGGTGTCCCGGTACTACCTCTGAGCCGAGGAGTCCGGCTCGGCGCCCACCATGCGCAGCACGAGGCCGGCGTAGAGCTCGCCGACCTCCTCGGGCGTGCGGGGCCCGTCCACGTTGAACCAGCGGGCCACGTCGATGCAGAGCGACAGCACCGCGAGGGTGGTGCCCTGCACGTCCGGGACCCGGAACTCGCCCGCGGCGACACCGTCGTCGATGATCCCGCGCACCTCGGCGTCGACCTGGCGGCGCAGTGCGACGATCTCGGCGCGGGCCGCGGGGCCGAGCGCGTCGAGTTCGTACTGCACGACCCGCGCGGTGGTGCGCCGCCCGGCGTGCCAGCGGACGAAGGAGCTGACGGCGTCGGTGAGCCGCTCGGTGGCGGTGCCCTCGCGCCGGGCCGCCGTGCGCAGGATGTCGAGGGCCTTGTCGTGGCCGATCCTGCTGATCCGGTGGAGCAGCTCCTCCTTGGTCTTGTAGTGGATGTAGAGCGCCGCCGGGCTCATGCCGGCGCGGCCCGCGATGTCGCGGGTCGTCGTCGCGTGGTAGCCGCGCTCGGCGAAGGCCTCCACGGCCGCGACCAGCAGCCGCCGTGCCGCGTCAGGGGTGACCTGTTCCCACGGCTCCACTTCGCCGCCGGTCGTCTCCTCCGCCGTACTCATCGCTCGCTCGCCCCTCTCGGTGACAGGAGCACCACCATACCGCCGAAGGTGAGCGCTCGCTTAGAGCGGCCGCTCAGCGGAGTGCGCGCGGGCCCGGGGCCGCTCAGAGCTTCTCGAAGGGATCGTGCTCGGCGAGCAGCTTCTCCAGCCGGGCCTGGTCGACCCGGCTGACGATCTGCCCGGCCTCCTGCCGGTCCCGGATCACCTTGGCGAGGGTGAAGGCGGACGTGACGAGGTAGAGAACGGCGATGGCCAGGAAGGAACGCACCCAGGCGTCGGCGGCCAGCCGGAGGATGCCGATGGCGGTGGCCGCCATGGCGACCGCGAAGGAGGCGACGGCCTGACCGTAGAAGGCCGCCGTGTTCTGCTGCTTGACCGGTGTGTCACTCATGCGACGAGCATCGGCGGACACGGCCCGTGCCACATCCGCCGGGATACTCAGAACGGCTACTCAGAAGGCCGGTGAGCACGGCTCAGAAGGCCGACACCCCCGTGAGCTCACGCCCGATGAGCAGCTTCTGGATCTGGCTGGTGCCCTCGTAGAGGGTCATCACGCGGGCGTCGCGCAGCAGTTTGCCGGCCGGGTACTCGTCGATGTAGCCGTAGCCGCCGAAGACCTGGAGGGCGTTGTTGGCGGCGCGGACGGCGGCCTCGGAGGCGAACAGCTTGGCCTTGGAGGACTCCACGGCGAACGGCCGGCCGCGGTCGATCAGATCGGCGACTCGCCAGGTGAGCAGCCGGGCGGCGTCCACGTCGACGGCGATGTCGCTGATCAGCTCCTGCACGAGCTGGTGCCGGGCGATGGGCTTGCCGAACTGCTCGCGCTCGCCGGCGTACCGCACCGCCGCCTCCAGCGCGGCCTGGGCTATGCCGACGCATCCGGCGGCGACCGACATCCGCCCCTTGGCCAGGGCGGACATGGCGACCGAGAAGCCCTTGCCCTCCTCGCCGACCAGCGCCGAGGCGGGCACCCGCACGTCGTCCAGGACCAGCTCGGCGGTGGCCTGGCCGCGCAGGCCGAGCTTGCCGTGGACGGTGCGACGGGTCAGGCCGGGCGTGTCCGTGGGCACGAGGAACGCGGAGACGCCCTTGTGGCCGGGGGCGTCGGTGGACCGGGCGAAGAGCAGCACGACGTCGGCCCAGGTGCCGTTGGTGATGAACATCTTGGTGCCGCTCAGGACGAAGCCGTCGCCGTCGCGCACCGCCCGGGTGGCGAGGCTGCCCGCGTCGGAGCCGGTGCCGGGCTCGGTGAGGCCGAAGCAGCCGACGTACTCGCCGGCGGTCAGCCCCGGCAGCCAGCGCCGCTTCTGCTCCTCGCTCCCCCAGGCCGCGATCGACTTGGCGACCAGCCCGAGGGACACCGACACGATTCCGCGCACCGAGGAGTCGCCGCGCCCCAGTTCCTCGGTGACCAGGCAGTACGCCAGGTGGTCGCCCCCGGAGCCGCCGTACGACTCGTCGATGGTCAGCCCCAGGAAACCGACCTCGCCGAGCTTCTTCACGATGCCCCGGTCGACCTCCTCGGCGCGGTCCCAGGCGACCACGTGCGGGGCGATCTCGCGCTCCACGAAGTCCCGGGCGAGCTGCCGTACGGCGGCCTGCTCCTCGCTCAGCTCCAGGTTCACCACGCGATCACCCCACACGGATACGGATCTTGAAAGACGTACATTTAAATTAGCACTGCTAGTTTCCGCTCGCAGCCCTACTATGTGCGCCATGGCCCGACCGCGCAAGCCCCTCCTCAGCACCGACCGGATCGTCGAGACGGCCCGGGAACTCGTGGACGCGGAGGGCCTGGCGGCCGTCTCCACCCGGCGGCTCGCCGCCGAGCTGGGCGTGAGCGGGCCCTCGCTCTACAACCACTTCCGCACCAAGGACGAGATCCTGGAGGCGGTCGCGGACTCGGTGAGCGGACAGGTCGACCTGTCGATGTTCGAGGACGGCCGGGACTGGCGGACCGCGCTGCACGACTGGGCCGTCTCCTACCGGACCGCGCTGCGCGACCACCCCAACATCGTCCCGGTGCTCGCCCGCGGGCCCGGCCGCCGCCCCGCCGCCCTGCGACTGGCCGACGCCGTGTACGGCGCGATGGTCGACGCGGGCTGGCCGCCGGCGCAGGCCACGTCCATCGGCGCGCTGATGCGGTACTTCATCATGGGCTCGGCGCTCGGCTCCTTCGCGGGCGGCTTCGTGGACGACGCGAGTGCGTACGACCCCTCCGACTACCCGCACCTCGGACAGGCCCATCTGCTCGCCGAGCAGCAGGAGAAGATCGACGAGCGGGCCTTCGGGACCGGTCTCACCGCTCTGCTGGACGGGCTGGCGCAGCAGTACGAGCAGGCGCGGCAGAGCGTGTGAGGGCACCGGGACACTTCGGCCGGCGCCGAAGCGCCGGTGCCGCATGCTGGGTGCATGACCGCCAAGGACACCAGGGCCGCGGGGCTCGCCGCGCTCGCCTCGCTCGTCGCCGACGAGACGCGGGCCGCGTGTCTGCTGGCGCTGCTGGACGGGCGGGCCTGGACCGCCGGGGAACTGGCCCGGCACGCCGGGGTGGCCCCGTCCACGCTCAGCGAGCACCTGGGCAAGCTGGTCGCCGGCGGACTGCTCGCGCAGGAGCGGCAGGGGCGGCACCGGTACGTGCGGCTGGCCGACGCACGGGTGGCCCAGCTCGTCGAGGACCTGGCCGCCCAGGTGGCGCCCGCCCGGACCGCGCGCCCGCGCACCCTGCGGGAGTCGAGCGCGGGCTCGGCGATGGCCCGGGGCCGCACCTGCTACGACCATCTCGCCGGACGGCTGGGCATCGCGATCACGGACGCGCTCACCGAACGGGGACTGCTGCGCCAGGACACCGGGTTCGCGCTGACGGACGCCGGGCTCCGGTGGTACGGCACGGCCGGGATCGCCCTCGACCGGTCGGCCCGGCGGCCACTGGCCCGCGCGTGCCTGGACTGGACCGAGCGGCGGCCCCATCTCGCGGGTTCGGCGGGCGCGGCGCTGTGCCGCCACGCGCTGGACGCGGGCTGGTGCGAGCGGATCGGCTCCGAGCGGGCGGTGCGGGTGACTCCGTCGGGAGCGCGGGCGCTGTACGAACTGCTGGGCGTCGAGCGGGAGGCGTTGTGCTGAGCGCCGTCAGGGAGGTGGGTCGTCGTGCCGGTCTCCGGGTCCGGGCCCGCCGGCCGGTCGCGCCGTCCCCCGCGCCCCTCGGGTGTCCCCGCGTCCCCCGCCCTCAAGGCGCCCTCGCTTTTCCGCCGGCCGCCACCGCACCGTCCCGCCTAGGCCTGTCTGACAATTCGCGTCGTCGCCCGAAGGGCGGCCGCGCGGCGTCAGGTGCGTGCTCTCGGCGGGCCGGCTCCAGGGCCGCGTACCGGACGTACTCGGGTCTGGGGCCGGTGCGGCGAGAGTGCGTGCATGGCGTCGCGCGGCAGACGGGAATTGTCAGACAGGCCCTAGCCTCAGGAGCATGATGAGCAACGCCCCACGTCACCCCCTGCTGCCCGCCGCCGCTGCCGCCCTCACCGTCGTGCTCTGGGCCTCCGCCTTCGTGGCGATCCGCAGCGCCGGTGACGCCTACTCGCCGGGGGCGCTGGCGCTCGGGCGGCTGCTGGCCGGAGCGCTGGCCCTGGGCGTCCTGTGCGTCGTACGGCGGGAGGGGCTGCCGCCCAGATCGGCCTGGCGGGGCATAGCCCTCTCCGGGGTGCTCTGGTTCGGGTTCTACATGGTCGCCCTGAACTGGGGCGAGCAGCGGGTGGACGCCGGGACGGCCGCCCTCGTGGTGAACGTCGGCCCGCTGCTGATCGCCCTGCTCGGGTCCCGGCTGCTCGGTGACCCGATGCCGCCGAGGCTGCTGGCGGGGATGGCCGTGTCCTTCGCCGGTGCCGTGACGGTGGGTCTCTCGATGTCGTCCGGTGGCGGCGGGGCCTCGCTGCTCGGGGTGGTGGCGTGTCTGCTCGCCGCCGTGACGTACGCCGCCGGGGTGGTGTCGCAGAAGCCCGCCCTGGGGCAGGCGAGCGCCCTGCAGGTGACCACGTTCGGGTGTCTCGTCGGCGCCGTGGTCTGCCTGCCGTTCGCCGGACAGCTGGTGAGCGACGCGGCCCACGCACCCGTGTCGGCGACCCTCGACATGGTCTACCTCGGTGTCTTCCCGACCGCGCTGGCCTTCACGACCTGGGCCTACGCCCTCGCCCGCACCACCGCCAGCCGGATGGGCGCGACCACGTACGCCGTGCCGGCGCTGGTCGTGCTGATGTCGTGGCTGGTGCTCGGCGAGGTCCCGGGGGCGCTCACGCTGGTGGGCGGGGTGCTGTGCCTGGCGGGCGTGGCGGTGTCGCGGTCCCGGACGGCCGGACGGTCGCGCCGGGTCGCGGCCGGGGAGCCGCGACCCGAGAAGGTCCGCTGAACCGGCGGGCGCCGGTCGCTCAGAACACCACCAGCGCGCGGCCGCCCTTGCCGGCGAGCATGTTCTCGAAGGCCGCCGGGATGCCCTCGAGCGCGATCCGCTCGGTGACCAGCGCCGACAGGTCCAGCCGGCCCTCCCGCACGTGCTCGGCGAGGACCGGGACGTCGCGGGCCGGGTCGGAGTTGCCGTAGACGCAGCCGGACAGGGTGCGGCCCCAGTGGAAGATCTCCAGGGCGTTGAAGGTGACCTCCTGGTCCTTGCCGCCGATGCCGACGACGGTCGTCCGGCCGCCCCGGCGGGTGGAGTCCCAGGCGGCGCGGATGCTGACCGCGCGGCCCACGCACTCCACGGCGACGTCGACGCCCTGCCTGCCGGTGAGGGCGCGGATCTCGCGCGCGGTGCCGTCGGAGGCGAGGACGTAGTCGGTGGCGCCGGCCGCGCGGGCCAGTTCCTCCTTCTCCGGCGAGACGTCGACGGCGATGATCCGGGAGGCACCGGCGATGCGGGCCGCCTGGAGCGTGGCGAGGCCCACGCCGCCGGCGCCGAACACCGCGACCGTCTCGCCCCGCCGGACCCGTGCCGAGTGGTGGACGGCGCCGTACCCGGTGAGGACGGCGCAGCCCAGCAGGGCGGCGTCGGTGAGCGGGACGCCGTCGGGGAGGGGCAGGACGCAGTTCGCGGCGACCACCGTCTCCTCGGCGAACGCGGCGACGTTCAGGCCCGGGTGGAGCTCGGTGCCGTCGCTCGTGCGGGCGTGCACACCCGCCGCGCCGGACAGGGCGTCGGCGCACAGCCAGACCTCGCCGAGCGCGCAGGCGTGGCAGGTGCCGCAGGAGGGCGCCCAGTTGAGGACGACGGGGGTACCGGGCGCGACATGGGTGACGCCCTCCCCACGGACACCACGGTGCCGGCGCCCTCGTGGCCGAGGACCGCCGGGACCGGCACCCGCATCGTGCCGTTGGACAGGGACAGGTCGGAGTGGCAGACGCCGGCGGCGGCGAGGCGGACGCGGACCTGTCCGGGGCCCGGGTCGGGCAGCTCGATGCCGGTGATCTCCAGGGGGGCGCCGATGGCGGGCAGGACGGCGGCTCGTACGGCCATGGCTCGCTGACTCCTCAGAACTGCAGGGACTTGGTCTGGAGGTACTCGGCCAGTCCGTGGCTGCCGAGTTCCCGGCCGACCCCGGACTGCTTGTAGCCGCCGAACGGGGCGAGCGGGTTGAACCGGCCGCCGTTGATGTCGACCTGGCCGGTGTCCATACGGCGGGCGAAGGCCACCGCCTCGGACTCCTCCCCGGCCCAGACGGCGCCCGCGAGCCCGTACACCGTGCCGTTGGCGATGCGCAGGGCGTCCTCCTCGTCCTCGTAGCGCAGGACGGACAGGACCGGCCCGAAGATCTCCTCCTGGGCGACGGTCATCTCCGGGGTGACGTCGGCGAGGACCGTCGGGCTGACGAAGTAACCGCGCTCGCGCGGTGCCCCGGGGCCGCCCGCCACCAGGCGGGCGCCCTCGGCGACGCCCTTCTCGATGTATCCGAGCACGCGCGCCCGCTGTCCGGCGTTGACGACCGGGCCGATCCGGTCGCCGTACTTGGCGGCGGCGGCCGCGGCCAGTTCGACGGCCTCGTCGTACTGGTCGCGGTGGACCAGCATCCGGGTCCAGGCGCTGCACGTCTGGCCGGAGTTGGACATCACGTTGGCGACGCCGACGTTGACCGCCTTGGCGAGGTCGGCGCTGGGCAGGATGACGTTGGCGGACTTGCCGCCCAGTTCGAGCGCCACCTTCTTCACCGCGGCGCCGGCCGTCGCGCCGATCCGCCGGCCGACCGCCGTGGAGCCGGTGAAGGAGACCAGGTCGACGTCCGGGTGCTCGGCGAGCGCCTGCCCGGCGACCGGGCCGAGACCGGTGACGAGGTTGAAGACACCGGGCGGGAAGCCGGCCTCGTGGACGGCCTCGGCGAAGAGCTGGGCGGTGAGCGGGGTGTCCTCGGCGGGCTTGAGGACGACGGTGCAGCCCGCGGCGAGCGCCGGGGCGGCCTTGGCGACGATCTGGTGCAGCGGGTAGTTCCAGGGGGTGATCGCTGCGACCACGCCGACCGGCTCGTGCAGCACGGTGGAGTTGCCGACCTTCTCCTCGAAGGTGTGGGCCGCGGCGAGCTCGGCGTAGGAGCCCGCGACCGCGATCGGCACGCTCGCGTGCACGGCCTGCGAGAACGGCAGGGGCGAGCCCAGCTCGGCGGTGACCGTCTCGGCGATCTCGTCCTTGCGGGCCACCAGGACGTCGCGGAGGGCGGTGAGCCGCGCGGCGCGCTCGGCCGGGGGTGTGGCCGCCCAGCCCGCGAGTGCGGCGCGGGCGGCGCGTACGGCGGTGTCGACGTCCAGCGCGTCACCGGCCGGGACCCTGCCGATGACCTGTTCGTCGGCGGGGTTCACGACCTCGATCACGTCCCGGCCGGCGGCGGGGCGCCAGGCGCCGTCGATGTACAGGCCGTCATGTGCCTTCATGCTGCTTCCTCCCGGCGGGTGTCCGTCGTCCGGCACACAAACTAGCGGCGATAGTTTTCGCGCGCCAGACTCGCCCGGGCGCCGGCGGTTCCCCGGCACCCGGACGTACCCGGACATCATCGCCGGACCGGCGGCGGCTCACTCCCCCAGGTCGGGCAGCCGGGCCGGGGCCGGGCAGATGCGGTCGCCGTGCTGGTCGAAGACGAAGAGGTGGGCGAGGTCGACGAGCAGGGGCACCTGCATGCCGTGGCGCAGCCGGATGTCGGGGGTGGTGCGGACCACCAGGTCGCCGGGGAGCCGGCCCTCCGGCGGCGCCGGCTCGGGCACGGTCTCCTGCGGCTGTTCCAGCACCACCACCGGACCGGCCCGCAGCGACCCGGCCCGCTCCCGCAGCCGGTCCAGCACACCCGCGCCCTCCCTCCGGCGGCGGCGCGCGGCCCGGGCGGCCGGGCGCGGCGCCTCCAGCTCGGGCACCACGGCGGGGCGCGAGCCGGTGTCGAAGTGCACGAGGGTCTCGTGCCCCTGGAACTCCATGTGCTCCACCAGCCCGGTCAGCGGCACCTCTCCGGGCCGGGCGGCGCTGTGCTTGGCGATGCGCACCGCCTCCGAGCGCAGCCCGACGATGATCTCGCGGCCCTGCTGGACGCGGAGCAACTGGTGGTCGAGGGACAGGGGTTCGGGCAGGCGCAGGTACTGCTTGCCGAGGCTGATCGTCATGGCGCCGTCGAGCGGGGCCCGGACCAGGCCGCGCAGCAGGTTGATGCGCGGGGTGCCGATGAAGGCGGCGACGAAGACGTTGCGGGGCAGCGCGTAGACCTCGCGCGGGGTGCCGACCTGCTGGAGCACCCCGCCGCGCAGCACGGCGACCCGGTCGCCGAGGGACATCGCCTCGGACTGGTCGTGCGTGACGTACACCGTCGTCACGCCGAGCTCGCGGGTGAGCTGGGATATCTCGGCCCGCAGGTGGTTGCGGAGCTTGGCGTCGAGGTTGGACAGCGGCTCGTCCATCAGGAACGCGGACGGGTGCCGGGCGATGGCCCGGCCCATGGCGACCCGCTGGCGTTCGCCGCCGGAGAGCTGGCCGGGGAACCGGTCGAGCAGGTCCTCGATGCCGAGCATGCGGGCGGTCGCGTCCACGCGCGGGGCGGGGTCGGCGGCGGGTGCCTCGATACGCAGCGGGAAGCCGATGTTGTCGCGGCTGGTCATGCTCGGGTAGAGGGCGAAGTTCTGGAAGACCATCGCGATGTCCCGCTCGGCGGGCAGCCAGTCGTTGGCGTGCTCGCCGTCGAGGTGCAGTTCGCCCGCGTCGATCTCCTCGAGTCCGGCGATCATGCGCAGCACGGTGGACTTGCCGCACCCCGAGGGGCCGAGCAGGACCAGGAACTCACCGGGTGCGATGTCCAGCGAGACCCGGTCGACGACGCGGGGGCCCCGGGCGTAGGACTTGCTCACGTCGTGCAGAGAGATGGCGCGTGTCATGGGTGCTGCCCCCGGGGGCTGTGCGGAGCGCCGCTGCTCCGTGGTCCGGGGCCCCGTGCGGACGTACGGGGCCCAGGGGCATGCCGTCGCGTTCCCGCCGCGTGGCCGGCGGGAAGGGGACGACAGGCCCCACGAGTCACGGAAGTTAACGGAATGTGCCCGGCCGGGGAAGAGTGGTGACGATGTCCGGAACCGCACCCCAGGCGGGGGCCGAAACGGAGGGGCGGGTTCGGGCTCCGGGCCGCCCGGTGCGGGCGGCGGGAGGCGGCGCCGGGGGGTCAGCCGGTCGCGGTGAGGTGGGCGAAGACCACCACGTTGCTCGTGTAGCCGGTGCGCCGGCTGTACAGACCGCCGCAGGTGAGCACGCGCAACTCCGGGCGCCGGGAGGGGCCGTAGACCTCCTTGTCGGGGAAGCCGGCCTTGTCGTACACCTTCACCCGGTCCACGCTGTAGACGGCGGTACGGCCGTCCGCGCGCCTGACCTCGATCGGCTTGCCCGGCTCGACCTGGGCCAGGGCCGCGAAGACGGCGGCGCCGGTCCGGGTGTCGCGATGGCCGACGGCGATGGCGGTCCCGGTCTCGCCGGGCGTGGGACCGTCCTGGTACCAGCCGACCTCCTTCGGGCGGTCCAGCGGCGGTGTCGACAACTGCCGCTCGCGGTCGAGTCGCAGGCCCATGACCGGGGCGTCGATGCCGAGGGACGGGATGCGCAGGTCCGTCGGCCGGGACCGGGTGGACAGAGGGCGGGGCGGGGGCGCCTGGTCCGACTCCCCCTGCCGTCCGTCACCGCCGCTCCGGCCACCCGCCTGGGCCGGACCGTCCGGTCCGCCGCACCGGACCCCCACCGTCACCAGGACGCCCGCGAGCAGGGCCGTCCTGGCGAGGCGGTAGGCACGGGTCCGGTACCACGGCCTGGGTCGGCGCCTACGCGGCACCATGGGGCCGCCGGCGGATCAGCCGGATGTACACCGCGCCGCTGACCGCGACCAGTCCGACGGCCGCGGCGGCCGCGACCGGAGAGAACGCGCCCGTCGTGTCGACGAGGCCGCCGCCGCCCGCGTGCACACCGCCCTTGGGGCCGTCGTTGTGGTCGCCGCCCGAGCCCCAGGCCGAGTCGCTCTGCTGGTCGTGGTTCTGCTGGCCGTTGTTCTGCTGGTGGTCCTCGATCTGACCGCCCGGGCCCTGCTGCCCCTCCGCCCGGCCGTCCCGGCAGTTGACGCGGAAGACCTTCTCCTTCAGGGCCGGGGCGTCCCCACGGTCCAGCTGATCTTGTACTGCCCGTCCGCGAGGCCCAGCGGGTCGGTGTGGCCCGCGCCGCCGGCGAGCTGGATGCTGCCCGTCACGGTGGCTGCGGTGGGCAGCGGGGGCTGGGGCGTGATGGTGTAGGTGATGGCGGGCAGCGCGTCGAAGTTGACGGCCTCGAGGAAGAACTTGCAGACCACCGGGTCGTCCTTCGCCGAGCCGATGAACGACGGCGGGTTGGTGGAGCGCGCGTTGTGGATCCGGATGTCGCCGTTCTCCCCTACCGCCGTCGCCGCCGGCGCCGCCACCCATGACGCGCCCGCCGCGGCAAGGGCGGTGAGGACGACGGTGGCACCCGCGCGGGAGAAGGTCCGTGGAAGTGTCAGGGTGGGCATGCAAGCTCCTCCGAGTTAGACGATTTTCATACAAATCGCTCTCCTCTGGACTCTCACGCATGCGCTCCACGGCCCGCGGCACCAACGCCGGACGCGCCGTCAGATATCGCTCGTGCGGCGCAACGCCGTTGCCTTCCGGCCCGTCTCCGCGGTCGGATCGGCCTCGGAGGGCCGCTTTCCGCCCTCGGGCGACCGCACCGCCACCGCCGAGGACAGCAGCAGCAACGCGCCCAGCATCACGAACGGCGCGGCCACCCCGGCCACGCCCGCGACCAGGCCCGCGGCGGCCGGGGCGGCGACCTGGCCGAGCCGGTTGCCGGTCAGGCGCAGGGCGAGCGCGGTGGAGCGGGCGCCGGCCGGGGCGGCCTGGACGACCGTCGTCATGGACAGCGGCTGTCCGACGCCGAGGCAGAAACCGAGGACGGTGAGCATCGTGCCGAGCGCCCACACCGGCACCGGCACGGCCACCCCCGCGCACAGCACGGCCGCCAGGAAGCAGGTCGCCGTGAGCAGCGCCGGACGGCCGAGCAGCCGCAGCAGCGGGGTGAGGACGAGCCGGCAGGCGATGGTGGCCCCGGCGCGCAGACCGAGCAGGACACCGATCACCGCGGGCGCGATGCCCCGGTGCTCGCCGACCACCGGGAGATAGGCGGTGAGGATGTCGGTGGCGGAGAGCACGGAGAGGCTGACGAGCATCCCCGCGGGCACGCCCCGGGCGCGCAGGATCCCGCCGACCGGCACTCTGCCGCCCCCGGGCGAAGGGGAGCCGACCGCCGTGCGGTCCTCGACGCGCCACAGCGAGGTGAGCGCGAGCGCCCCGCCCGCGCCCGCGACGACGAGGGCGAGGGCGCTGCTGCCGGCCATGTCGGGGCCGCCGATGAGGGCGCCGGCGGCGACCGGTCCGACGAGTTGGCCGAGGGAGGCGCCGATGGTGAAGTGCCCGAAGTTGCGGTCCTGTTCGTGCGGTGCGGACTGCCGGGCCACCAGCGACTGGGCGCCGATCACGAAGCCGAGGTGCCCGAGCCCCATCACCCCGCTCCACAGGGCCGTCGCCCACAGCGAGTCGGCCAGTCCGCTGAGTACGCAGCCCCCGGAGACGAGGACTACGCCCGCCGGCAGCAGCGGTGCGCAGCGGCCGTGGTCGGTACGGCGGCCGAGCGGCACCGCCGCGAACAGCGGGAGCAGGGCGTACACCCCGGCGATGACGCCGACCGCCCGCTCGTCGGCGCCCAGCGCGAGCGCCCGGTAGGAGACGGCGGGCCGGGCCATCGACACCGCCCCTGCGCGAGACCGAAGGCGACGACGAGGCGGAGCAGCCAGCCGCGGTTCCCACCGGGCGCCATGAGACCTTCTCCTTCCGGGCGACCTGCCGTTGACCGTCCGGCGGATCAGAGGATACCGAGGACGGCGCCCGCGCCGAGCACCACCAGCGAGGTGAGGACGGCCCACTTCACGACGAACCGGGTGTGGTCGCCGAACTCGACCTTGGCCATGCCGACGAGGACGTACACGGCCGGGACCAGCGGGCTGGACATGTGCAGCGGCTGGCCGACGATCGAGGCGCGGGCGATCTCCACGGTGGAGACGCCGTGGGCCTGGCCCGCCTCGGCGAGCACCGGCAGGATGCCGAAGTAGAAGCCGTCGTTGGACATGAAGTACGTGAGCGGGATGCTCAGTACGCCGGTGACGAGGGCCATGTGCGGGCCCATCGCGTCGGGGATGTTGCGCACCAGCCACTCGGCCATGTGGTCCACCATGCCGGTGCCCTGCAGCACGCCGGTGAAGACGGCGGCGGCGAAGACCATGCCGGAGACGTTGAGGACGTTCTCGGCGTGCGCGGCGATCCGGGCCCTCTGGTCGGGCATGTGCGGGAAGTTGACGGTCAGCGCGAGCGCGGCGCCGAGCAGGAACAGCACCGGGATCGGCAGCCACTCCATGATCATGGCGGTCAGCAGGACGACCGTGAGCAGCGCGTTGAACCAGTACAGCTTCGGCCGCAGGGTCGCGCGGGCGGGGTCGAGGCCCTGGAAGCCCTCGTCCTCGGGCGCCTCGGGCAGGCTGCCGCCGGAGCCGGAGCCGGAGCCGGTGCCGGTGCCGGAGCCCACGGTGCGCTTCGGGGTGCCGCTGGAACCGGCGCCGACCAGCACGGTCTCCGCCTCGGGCGCCTCCACCAGCGCCTCGTCCAGGGTGAGCACGCCGAGCCGGCCGCGCTCGCGCCGGCCGAGGACGTAGGCGAGGACGAGGACGAACAGCAGGCCCGCGGCCAGGGCCGGGATCATCGGGACGAAGATGTCGCTCGCGTCCAGCTTCAGCGCCGTCGCGGCGCGCGCGGTCGGTCCGCCCCACGGCAGGGTGTTCATCACGCCGTTGGCCATGGCCGCCACGCCGGTCATCACGACCAGGCTCATCTTCAGCCGCTTGTACAGCGGGTACATCGCCGAGACGGTGATCATGAAGGTGGTGGAGCCGTCGCCGTCGAGGGAGACGATGGCCGCCAGGACGGCCGTGCCGACGACGATCCGCAGCGGATCGGCCCGGCAGAATTTCAGGATGCCCCGGACGACCGGGTCGAAGAGGCCGACGTCGATCATCACACCGAAGTAGACGATCGCGAACATGAGCATCGCCGCGGTGGGGGCGAGGCCGGTGACGCCGTCGATGACGTAGTCGCCGAGGTGGGCGCCCTTGCCCACGAGGACACAGAAGAGTGCCGGTATGAGCACGAGCGCCGCGATCGGCGACATCTTCTTCAGCATGATCAGGACCAGGAAGGTCGCGATCATGGCGAAGCCGAGGATGGTCAGCATGTGGATACCTAACGTTCGCCCTTGAACATCCCACCTGGGGCCGGCGGTGCGACGACGTTAGGTCCCGTCAAACGGCGTTAACAAGTGGTTGACACGCGAGCAATAAGCGCGAAAGTCCAGGTCACAGCTTTGCTCAGGTCAGCGTGGTGAGCTCGTCGGGCACGGCCGCCACCTCGACCGGGACTCCGTTGAGGACCGCGTTGCCGGAGAGCGGGTCGAGCAGGCTGCCGTCGAGGAGCTGGTTGACGTTGACGCCGGGGTCGGTGCCGGCGTGGCTCAGCCGGACGCCGGGGCGGTCGTGGCCCCAGCCGTGCGGCAGGCTCACCACACCCGGCCGGACCGCGTCGGTGACCTCGGCGGGCGCGGTCACCGCTCCCCCGGCGCCCTTGACCCGCACCGGTTCGCCGTCCGCTATGCCGAGGCGGGCGGCGTCGCGCGGGTGCAGCTGCAGGGTGCAGCGGTTGCTGCCGCCGGTGAGGGCGGGCACGTTGTGCATCCAGCTGTTGTTGGAGCGCAGGTGGCGGCGGCCGACGAGGACCAGTGAGGCGGGGCGCTCGCGCATTGCCTCGCGCAGCCGGGGCAGGTCGCCGGCGATCGGCGCGGGCAGCAGCTCGACCTTGCCGCTCACGGTCTTCAGGGGCTGCGGCAGGCGCGGTTGCAGCGGGCCGAGGTCGATGCCGTGCGGGTGGTCGAGCAGCCTGCGCAGCGTCAGGCCGCCGGGCCGGACGCCGAAGCCGTCGCCGTAGGGGCCGAGGCGCAGCATCAGGTCGAGCCGCCGCTCGGGGCCGCTCTCCCCGGTGAGCTGTGCGGCGAGATCCCCCGGATCGCGGCCGTGCACCGGGGAGTGGGGTTCCTGGACGGCCTTGCCGAGGGTCTGGTCGACGACCATCGCGTCCACGGCGGCCGGGTCGGCGCCGTGCATGCCCGTCGCGGCCAGGACCAGCCGCGCGAGGATCTCGGTCTCGGCCATCCGGCCGGGTTCGAGGGGGACGGCGGGACGGCTGTAGCGGACCTGGTTGCGCACGGCGAGGGTGTTGAAGGCGAAGTCGTGGTGCGGGCTCTGCGAGGGCGGCGGCGGGGGCAGTACGACGTCGGCGTGGCGGGAGGTCTCGTTGAGGTACGGGTCGACGCTGACCATGAAGTCCAGCGAGTCCAGGGCCTTGTCGAGGCGGTCGCCGTCGGGCGCGGACAGCACCGGGTTGGCCGCGACGACGACGAGCGCGCGGACCGGCTCGCCCTCGTCGGTCGCGGTGTCGATCTCCTCGGCGAGCGCGGAGAGCGGCAACTCGCCCTTCGCCTCGGGCAGCCGCCGCACCCGGGAGTGCCAGCGGCCGAGGGCGAAACCGTGGCCGGGGCCGGCCGGGCGGGGGGTCCGGTCGGTGGCGGCCTGCGGGAAGAGGGCGCCGCCCGGCCGGTCCAGGTTGCCGGTGAGGACGTTGAGGACGTCGACCAGCCAGCTCGCGAGGGTGCCGTGCGGGACGGTGCAGCTCCCGATGCGGGCGTAGACGGCGGCGGTGGGGCGGCGGCGAGTTCACGGGCGAGGGTGCGGATGAGGTCCGCGTCGAGGTCGCAGGCGCCGGCCACCGCCTCGGGGGTGAAGTCACCGACGGCCGCGCGGAGTTCGTCGACGCCCTGGACGTGCGGGGCGAGCGCGCCGAGGTCGGTCAGCTCCTCCTCGAACAGCACGTTGGCCAGCGCGGCGAGCAGCAGGGCGTCGGTGCCGGGGCGGATCGCGAGGTGCCGGTCGGCGAGTTTCGCGGTGCGGGTGCGGCGGGGGTCCACCACGGTGAGCCGGCCGCCGCGGGCCCGGAGGGCCTTCAGCCTGCCGGGGAAGTCCGGGGCGGTGCACAGACTCCCGTTGGACTCCACGGGGTTGGCGCCGATCAGCAGCAGGTGGTCGGTGCGGTCGAGGTCCGGGACCGGGATGGCGTTCGCGTCGCCGAAGAGCAGGCCGCTGGAGACGTGCTTGGGCATCTGGTCGACCGTGGAGGCGGTGAACAGGCTGCGGGTGCGCAGGGCGGCCAGCAGGACCGGCGGGTAGAGGGCACCGGCCATGGTGTGCACGTTGGGGTTGCCGAGGACCACTCCGAGGGCGTGGGGCCCGTACCGCTCGACGACCGGGCGCAGACCCGCCGCGACCGCGTCGAAGGCCTCCTCCCAGGTGGCCTCGCGCAGCGCGCCGTCCTCGCGGACCAGCGGCGCGCGCAGCCGGTCGGGGTCGCCGTCGACGGCGCCGAAGGAGGCGCCCTTGGGGCAGATGAAGCCCTTGCTGAAGACGTCCTCGCGGTCACCGCGGGCACCGGTGACCCGGGTGCCCTCGACGGTGAGGGTCAGCCCGCAGGTGGCCTCGCACAGGGGGCAGATTCGCAGGGCGGTGCGGGGCACGGGTCCTCCTGGAGGATCGGCGGCGGTGCCGGCCCGCCCCGGTCGGCCCGGGCGGGCTCCGGCGGGCTCGGGGGTGAGCATACCGACCGGTAGGCATGGAGGGGAGCCCCCGCGACGCCCCGGCCGCTGGGCGGGTTCAGTCGAGGACGCGTCCGAGGTACGCCCGCAGCAGCTCGCGGGTCTCGCGGATGATCGCCTCGTCGCCTTGGGGATCGACCCGGAAGGCGAGCTGCACGAGGGTGTCGGCGCTCTCCACGGCGACGAGGAAGACGCGGCGCAGATCCTCGCCGGGGGTGCGGCCGAGGTAGCCGGAGAGCAGGTCGGTGAGCCGGTCGGCGACCCGGGTGTTGGGCTCCGCCTGCCGGGCGCCGACCGGGATCTGGTTGCCGAAGTCCACGAGGGCGAAGCCGGGAGCGGTGCGCTTCATGGCCAGGTACTCGTCCAGCACGGCGTCCACGGCGGCCCGCCAGTCCCCCCGCCGCTCGCCCTTCAGCCGTTCCCTGACGCGTTCGCTGTACCGCTCCAGGTTGCGCTGGGCGAGGGCGTCGGCCATCTGCCGCTTGTTGCCGAAGAACCGGTAGACCGAGCCGATGGGCACCTCGGCGCGCGCGGCCACCGCCCGGGTGCTCAGGGCGTCGTAGCCGGCCTCGTCGAGGAGGTCGGCGCAGGCGTCGAGGATCCTGGTCAGCCGTTCGGCGCTGCGCCGCTGGACGGGCGCGCGGCGCAGCGATGTCGCGTGGGGCACGGACTTCATGATGCCTCTCCGCCGGGGCCGGGTGAACCTCGCCCCCAGTACGGAAAAGGGTGGCCGTTGCACTCATCGGCGTGCGGAACAGGGCGGCCGCGGCGCCCGCCGGGGCCACCGGGCCGGGGCCGCCGCACCGGCCGGCGGGGCGGAGAGGGCGGTCCCCGGCGCTCACCGGACGGGAGCGCGGGCCCGGACGTGCTCAGGACCCGGCGGCACCGGTGTCCGTGACCGGCCGCGCCTCCGCGCCGGAGGCCGTGATGTCGGCGGTGCCCTGCACCGGCTCGCCGCGCACGGCCCACACCGTGCCGTCGTCGGCGTACAGGCGGGCGGTGACGTGGTGGGTGCCGTGCGGGACGAGCCGGCCGGCCAGGTGGTACTCCCGCGCGCGCAGCCGGGTCACCCGGCGGCCGTCGACGAAGAGGCGGGCGAGCCCGCGCCCGGGCACCGCCCGCGGCCGGGCGTGCGGTGCGGAGAAGCGGAAGTGGCGCAGCGTCAGCCGGACGTCCCAGCCGCCCGCGGCGGCCGGGGCCACCTCGACGGCGATCTCCGGGGCGCCCGCGCCGCCGGCCCCGCGCAGGTGCCGGCCGGCCTCGTCCGTGCCGTCCAGCACCTCGCCCACCGGCGACGGCGCGACGGCACCGGTGCGGTCGTGCGCCTCGCCGGTCCCGCAGCCCCCGCTCCCAGCGGCAGCAGGACCGAGACCGCGAGCGCGGTCAGGGTCCCGCGCGTCCATGTCCTCCATGACATGCCGGGAGGCCAGAACACCGCCCCGCCCTCCCGGATCCCCTGAAGTCTGGTTCCCGGCCCACCCCTTCGGGTGGACCCGGCGCGGGAACCCGGCACCCCCTTGCGCCCGGCCTCCACCATTCCTACGGTGATGCATAGGAATCAGGAGCGCAAGGGAGCGAGCAATGAGCGGGGACGCACGGAAGACCGCCGAGGGACTGCCGTACCTGACGGGGTTCGGCAACGAGCACGCCTCGGAGGCGGTACCGGGCGCCCTGCCCGAGGGCCGCAACTCGCCGCAGCGGGCGCCGCTCGGCCTGTACGCCGAGCAGCTCAGCGGAACGGCGTTCACCGAACCGCGGGCGCACAACCGCCGTTCCTGGCTGTACCGCGTCCGCCCGTCGGCCGCGCACCCCGCGTTCACCCGCACCGGCAACGGCGCGATCCGCACGGCGCCCTTCACCGAGACCGTGCCCGACCCCAACCGGCTGCGCTGGAACCCGTTGCCCGAGCCGCCGGCCGGCACCGACTTCCTGGCGGGCCTGTGGACGCTGGGCGGCAACGGCGACGCGACCCAGCGGACCGGCATGGCCGTGCACCTGTACCACGCCGACACCTCGATGGAGCGGGTCTTCTCGGACGCCGACGGGGAGCTGCTGATCGTGCCGGAGCGCGGCGGCCTGCTGCTGCACACCGAGTTCGGCCGACTCCATGTGGAGCCCGCGCATGTGGCACTGATCCCGCGCGGGGTGCGCTTCCGTGTGGAACTGCTCGACGAGTCGGCCCGCGGCTATGTGTGCGAGAACTACGGGGCGCCGTTCCAGCTCCCCGACCTCGGGCCCATCGGCGCCAACGGACTGGCCAACGCCCGGGACTTCCGGGCGCCGGTCGCCGCGTACGAGGAGGTGGAGGGACCGGTGGAGGTGGTCAACAAGTTCTGCGGCAACCTCTGGACCGCCACGTACGACCACTCCCCGCTCGACGTGGTCGCCTGGCATGGCAACCATGTGCCGTACGTCTATGACCTGCGCCGTTTCAATGTGATCGGCACCATCTCCTACGACCACCCCGACCCGTCCATCTTCACGGTGCTGACCTCTCCGTCGGACACCCCCGGCCTGGCGGGCGTGGACTTCGTGGTGTTCGCGCCGCGCTGGCTGGTGGGCGAGGACACCTTCCGGCCGCCGTACTTCCACCGGAACGTGATGAGCGAGTACATGGGCCTCATCGAGGGCGCGTACGACGCCAAGGCCGAGGGGTTCGTGCCGGGCGGCGGCTCGCTGCACAACATGATGTCGGCGCACGGCCCGGACCGGGAGACCTTCGACCGGGCGAGCGCGGCCGAGCTGAAGCCGCACCGGGTCGACGACGGGCTGGCGTTCATGTTCGAGACCCGCTGGCCGCTCACGCTCGCCCGCAGGCGGCCGGGGCCGGACACCTCCAGCAGCGGTACGACGACGTCTGGCAGGGCCTCGAACGTCACTTCCGCGCACGGTGACGGCTCCGTTGCACCGAACGATCCCGAACAGGTACGGATAGGCCCGTGACCTCCTTCGCCCCGGATTCGATCGTCCTGAACCGCAAGCTGCCGCTGTGGTACCAGGTGTCGCAGTCGCTGCGCGCCTCGATACTCGGCCGCTCACCGCGGGACCCGCTGCGCCTGCCCACCGAGGAGCGGCTCGCGGAGCACTACGGGGTGAGCGTGCTCACCATGCGGCAGGCGCTGAAGGAACTGGAGGACGAGGGGCTGATCAGCCGGCACCGGCGGCGCGGCACGTTCATCGAGCCGGACGCGCGACGCGGCGCCCCGGTGCGGCTGCTGGGCTCGGTGGACGCGATCGTCGCCCAGCAGTCCGGCATGACGACCGAACTGCTGGAGCAGGGCAGCACGCCCGTGACCGGCGAACTCGCCGAGTACTTCCCGGACCTGGCGGAGGTGGCCACGTACCACCGGCTGCGCAGCGACGAGAAGACCGGCGAGCCGACCAACCACGCCCGCAACCACGTCCGCCCCGAACTCGCCGCCCGCATCGACGTACGGGACCTGGTGCGCTGGCCGATGACGAAGGTGCTGCGGGACGTCGTCGGCGCGGACATCAGCCGCATCACGGACACCGTGGAGGCCCGGCTCGCCGACCCGGAGACGGCTCGGCTGCTCAAGGTGCCGCTGCTCAGCCCGATCCTGCACTACACGGGCGTGACCTACGACGCCGCCGGCCGGGCGCTGGACGTGGTGGTCATCCACTACCGGGGCGACCGCTTCTCCTTCACGGTGACCCTGGACGCCACCTGACCCGGCCGTCGCCGGCAGGCTCTACGATGCCCAGCGTGCCGCACGACGACGCTCCGCCACTGGCGGACCTCATGCCGTGGTCCGTCGCACCGCTGCGGCCGGGCCGCGCCTGGCCGACGGCGCCCGATCCCGCCTCCCTGCGGGCCCGCTGGGAGGCACTGCTCAGGGCCCATGGCCAGGACCGCGAGACCCTGTTCGAGCCGACCCGCTCCCGCACGGCGCACTCCGCGGTGGGCCAGCTCCCCGGCCAGTCCTCCGGCACCGAACGGCTGGCGCGCGCCGAGGGCCCCTGCGCCGAGCCGGTACGGGTGCTGGCGGCGCCCTTCGACGAGCAGTGGCTGATCCCGGACCACCGGCTGCTCGACGTGGCCCGGCCGGAGCTGTGGCGGGTGGCGGGCGAGCGGCAGGTGTTCCTGGTCGAGACGGGCGACGACGGCCCGCTGCTCGCGACCTCGCTCCTGCCGCTGGTGCGCCCCGGCCGCGTCCGGCCGCTGTACCGCCGCCCGGACGGCACGGAGCCGAACCTGGCGCCCGGTCTGCTGGACCACCTGGCGAGCCTGCTGGGAGAACGCCCCACGGCAACGGACGTGCTGGCCTGGATCCTGGCGGCGGTCCGCCCCGGCCTCACCGTCCCGCTCACCCGGGACGCCGGTGTCTGGGACGAAGGCGTGGAGGTGGGCCGCCGCATGCTGTGGCTGATGCGCCGCGACGGCGAACGCCCCAGACTGCCCGGCGGCCGCCGCCCTACGTCCGCGCCCCCTGCCCGCGCGGCCCCTCACCCTGCACTACGACCGCGAGGAGGAGGCGCTGCACCTCGACGGGGGCCGGGTCTCCCCCGTGCCGCCGGAGGCCTGGGACCACGAGGTGGGCGGGGTCCGGGTCCTGGAGGCCTGGTTCACGGCCCGCACCGCCGCGGCGGATCCGGGCACCCTGGCCGCGATCGGTCCCGCCGCCTGGCCGCAGGCCTGGACCTCGGAGCTGCTGGGGCTGATCACGGTGCTGTCCCTGCTGACGGAACTGCGACCGCTGCGCGCCGCCCTGGAGGTCACCTCGCCGGTCACCGCGACCGAGCTGCGCCGCGCGGGCGTCCTGCCGGTCCCCGCCTCCGCCCGCCGCCCCGCTTCGGTCCTGGACCACCGGGAGGAGGGCCCGGACGGCCAGTTCGCCCTGCTCTAGGTCGCGTCGTGCGGAGCGGCCTCCGGCCGGGCGGAGAGCCGCCGCGTCCGGCGGCCGGGCGGACGGGTCGACGTCCGCGTGACCCCGGGGGACCTCACCCGGCAAGGAGTCCGCCGTCCGGCCGCCGCGCGGCCACCGGGCCGCACCCGGGCCGCGGACGGCCGCCGGCACCTCGGCGATCAGGGCGAGCCGGCGTCCCGCGCGGTCCCGGTCCGTGCGGTCACGGGACGGGGCGTGGTGGCGGGGTGCTGACAGGACCGCCGGTCAGGGGAGATCATCCGGCTCATGGATCATCTGCCGCTGCCCCTGGAGGGCATCACCGTCGTCGCCGTCGAACAGGCCGTGTCCGCGCCCTTCGCCACCCGGCAGCTCGCCGATCTGGGCGCCCGGGTCGTGAAGGTGGAGCGGATCGACGGGGGTGACTTCGCGCGGGGTTACGACACCGCCGCCGGGGTCTCGCCTCGCACTTCGTGTGGTGCAACCGCGGCAAGGAGTCCATCGCCCTGGACCTGAAGGACCCGCGCGGCCTGGCGGTCGTGCGGCAACTGGTCGCGGAGGCCGACGTGTTCGTGCAGAACCTGGCGCACGGGGCCGCCGCCCGGCTGGGGCTGGACTCGGCCACGCTGTGCGCGGCGCACCCGCGGCTGATCGCCGTGGACATCTCCGGGTACGGCGGTTCGGGCCCGTACGCGGACAAGCGGGCGTACGACATGCTCGTGCAGTGCGAGGCCGGGCTCGTGTCGGTGACGGGCACGCCCGGGCAGCCGGTCAAGGCGGGCATCCCGGCGGCGGACATCGCGGCGGCCATGTACGCCTTCTCCGGTGTGCTGGCCGCGCTGGTCCGGCGGGGCACCACCGGCCGGGGCGGGCCGGTGCAGGTGTCGATGCTGGAGGCGCTCGCGGAGTGGATGGGGCATCCGCTGCACCACGCGATGCACGGGGGCGAGCCGCCGGCCCGCACCGGCCTCGCGCACGCCGTGATCGCCCCGTACGACGCCTATCCGACGGCGGACGGCGGGCGGGTGCTGCTGTCGGTGCAGAACGACCGGGAGTGGCGCCGGCTGGCCGGACAGGTCATGGGGCGGCCGGAGTTGGGGACGGACCCGGACTTCGCGACGAACGCGGCCCGGGTGGCGAACCGGGGGCGGACCGACGAGCTGGTCGCTGACGCGCTCGGGTCGCTCGGCGCCGACGAGGCCCTGACCCTCCTGGAGAAGGCCGGGATCGCCTGCGCGCGCCTGCGCGACCTGCACGAACTGGCGGACCATCCGCAGCTCGCGGCCCGGGAGCGGTGGCGTCGGGTGGATACGCCGGTCGGGCCGCTGAAGGCGCTGCTGCCTCCCATCACGCTGCCGGGCGGGGACGAGGCACGGATGGGCGACGTGCCCGCGCTCGGACAGCACACCGCGGCCCTGCTGCGTGCCGTGGGGATGACGGACGACGAGATCGCAGCGTTGCGCCGGGACGGTGTGGCGGCCTGAGCGCGGGCCCCGGACGGGTTCCGGGACCGCCGGCCTGCTTCAGGGACCCCGCGGGCCTCGCGGGGTTCGCTCGGTACTCGGCTCGGCGCCGGCTCAGTGCCCGCCGAACAGCGAGCGCCGCAGCCGGCGCAGCGGCGCGAACAGGGAGACCCGGCTGACCCGCCGGCCCCGGTCGCTGCGCTGGTGCGCGGTGTCACGTGCCGTCAGCTCACGCATCAGCGAGGTGGCCTCGGCCGTCTCGATCTGCGGTATGGCGGGACCCGCCAGCACCGACAGATGGCGGTCGAGGCGCGAACTGGTCGCGCTGCTCCCGCAGGTGATCGCAGGGACCCTGGCCCTGCTGCGCACTGTTATCTGCTCCATGTCACTCCCCACCCGTACGAGTCCACCCGGCCCGGGCAGGGTAACCCTATCGCCCCGGTGGAGCACCCGTGTATCTCGCCCACAGGATTCACCTTCCCCATAAGGAGGTTGACCATGCGTCGCCGACTACTCTCCGAATCCGACCGCTTTCAGGGTGAGTTGAGCAACCGGCTGACCAGTGGGCTGTGTCGATCCACCACCTGGCTCGACGGTCACGGCGAGTGACGTCGAGGATCTGCCGAGCCCCTTGGCGACCAAGGGCGTGTCGCCCGCGAGGAGGCCCAGGGAGCGCGGTAGCGCACGGGGGCGCATGAGCCAGAGCTGGTGCACGCGGCCACCGGACGGGGTGCCGTATCCGCTGAGGGTGACGACGGCCCGTCCCTCCGAGGCGGAAGCGATCACTCCGATTCCGCGGCCCCGGGCGTCCGCGCTCGTGGTGGCCCGGGCGTCGGGAGCGGCGAGAACGTGGGCGATCTCACGTGCCCGGACCTGCTCGGCGTCGAGCCGGTCCTGGGTGCGGTTCGCCTGGACGGCGAAGAGGGAGGCGACGACGAGGGCCGCGGCGGCGGTCGCCGTGGCGAACGGGGCGAGGAGAGGGCGCGTCCGGGGCGTACGGGCGCGCGCCGGTGGCGGCTGGCCGCCCCAGACGTGCGGGGGCAGTTGGGGCGCGCGCTCCCGGGCGGGCGGCTGTTCCTGGGGGTGGCGCGGACGGCGGCCAGCACCCGGTCGCGCAGGGCGGCGGGCGCGGGAGCGGCCGTGGACCAGGCGAGGCGTACCGCGTCCTCGGACAGCGCGCGCGTCTCGGCGGCGCAGCGGTCGCATTTCCCCAAGTGCTTCTCGAAGCGGCGCCGTTCGCCGGGTTCGAGGGCGTCGAGCGCGTAGGGGGCGGCGAGGGAGTGCAGGTCCCCGCGGCCCGTCAGGCGGCCGAGGACGCTCACGCGGCACCTCCCAGGCACTCGCGCAGCCGGGTGAGCCCGTCGCGCATCCGGGTCTTGACCGTGCCGAGCGGCAGGGAGAGCCGCTCGGCCACCTCACGGTAGGTGTACCCGTCGTAGTAGGCGAGGGTGACGGACTGGCGTTGCAGCGCCGTGAGCCGGTTCAGGCAGCGGCGCACCCACTCGCGCTCCAGTCCGGCCTCCACCTCCTCGGCGACGTGGTCGAAGGCCGGTTCCCCGGCGCGCAGGGCCTCCCGCTGCTCGCGTTCGCCGGCCGCGCGGGCGCTGCGCACCCGGTCGACGGCGCGACGGTGGGCGAGGGTGAGGATCCAGGACAGGGCGCTGCCCCGCCGGGGTCGAACCGGCCCGCGGAGCGCCACAGTTCGAGCAGCACCTCCTGGGCCACCTCCTCCGACTGCGAGGGATCGCGCACCACCCGCCGCACCAGCCCGAACACCGGGCCGGAGACCAGTGCGTACAGGTCCTCGAACGCCCTCTGGTCGCCGCCCGCCACGAGCACCAGCAGTTCGTCCGCCTCCACACCGGTCCGCCCTCCGTGGCCGCAGCCTGACCGGCCCCCGCCTCTGACTCCACGCATCCGCACGAGCGCACACCTCCGGCGGTTGATACGCATCAGCGGGCCGAAAACGCGGGTCCCGGAAGGACCTGAAGAAATTCTCCGGCCGACCAATCCGATCGGCGATCCCGCTCCGTATACCCGTCCGTCAAAGCAAGTCGGGTACTGAGGACGGACGGCATGACACCTCTCTTCTCCAGGAGCGGCACCGGTCGCAAGGGCCTGGTCACGCTCATCTGTGGTGCGCTGGCCGCCGGGGGCTCGCAGCCGCCGGCGTCGCCACGCTGGAACCCGGGCGGCCTCCGCCTCCTCCCACCGCGAGGCCCCGCTCATCTCGGGGACCCCGCAGTACGACAACACGGACCTCTACGCGTTCGTCAGCCCGGACAAGCCCGACACCACGACGATCGTGGCCGACTGGATCCCGTTCGAGGAGCCGGCGGGCGGCCCGAACTTCTACACGTTCGCGGACGACGCGCAGTACGACATCCACATCGACAACAACGGTGACGCGCAGGGCGAGCTGCTGTTCCGCTACACCTTCAAGACGCACACGAAGAACGGCGACACGTTCCTGTACAACACCGGTCCCGTCACCAGCCTGGACGACCCGGACCTCAACATCACGCAGACGTACGACATCGACCTGATCCGGATGAGGAACCAGCACGAGGTGTCGCGGACGAAGGTCGCGGACGACGTGCCGGTGGCACCGTCGAACGTCGGCAAGGCGTCCATGCCGGACTACGGCAAGCTGCGTTCGCAGGCCGTGTACAAGGCGGCGGGCGGTGCCGCGACCTTCGCCGGCCAGGCCGACGACCCGTTCTTCCTGGACCTGCGGGTGTTCGACCTGCTCTACGGCGGCAACCTCACCGAGGTCGGCCGGGACACGCTCAAGGGCTACAACGTCAACACGATCGCACTGCAGGTCCCCAACGACCTGATACGCGAGTCCGGCGAGCAGCCGGTCGTCGGTATCTGGTCGACCACCCAGCGCCGCAACGCGCAGGGCTACTACTCGCAGGTCTCCCGCCTCGGCAACCCGCTGGTGAACGAGGTCGTCAACCCGCAGAAGGACAAGGACCGGTTCAACGCGTCGCAACCCGCGTACGACGCCCAGTTCCTGAAGAACGTGACCAACCCCGAGCTGCCGAAGCTCATCGAGGGCATCTACAAGATCAAGGCGCCCGCCGAGCCGCGCAACGACCTGGTCGACGTCTTCCTCAAGGGCGTGAAGGGCCTCAACCAGCCGCCGAACGTGAAGCCTTCGGAGCAGTTGCGGCTGAACACCTCGGTCAAGCCGGCCATGCATCCCAAGCGGCTCGGTGTCCTGGACGGTGACAACGCGGGCTTCCCGAACGGCCGCCGGCTCACCGACGACGTGATCGACGAGGCGCTCCAGGTCGTGGAGGGCGAACTGGTCGGCGCCAAGAACGACCTGGGCGACGCGGTGGACAAGAACGACAAGAAGTTCGAGAAGTACTTCCCGTACGTGGCCGAACCCACCGCCGGTTCGCGCGGCGCGCTCGCCAAGGGCACGACCAAGGGCGCGGACGTGCGCAGCCAGCTCGGCGACGCGCTGCGGCCGGCCGGGGCAAGCTCCTCCGGCTCCGGGAACACCGTGCTGATCGCCGCCTCGGCGGCCTCGGGCGCGGCGGGCATCCTGCTGATCGGCACCGCCCTCGCCTGGTGGCGCCGCCGGATGCAGCGCCCGTACTGACACACCCCCGAACCGGCGCGGCCCGCTTCCCTTCCCCCACGGCGGGCCGCGCCCTCCCGCTTCCCACCGGCACCAGGCGATCCAGGAGACGGCATGGCCCCGCGCACCAACGACGAGGAGACCGGCGGGCGTCCGGCCCGCTCGGCCGGGTCCGGCACCCCGGCGCCCGGCACCGAACCCGCCCCGCCGCCCGAGTCCGGCACCCCGCCGGACGAGCGGCGCGGCGAGGCGGGCGCCGAGGAGCGGGTGGCCGCCGTGCGGCGGACCGGGGCCGCGGCGCGACGCCTGCGGGCCGCGCGCCTCGCGGGGCCGGCGGTGCTGCTGGCGGTCGCGCTGACCGGCGGCGCGATCGCCGTCGGCGCCGGGGGGACGGCCGGCCGGTACCGGCGGCGGCCTCCGGTGCCGTCGATCCCGGGGTGCTGGGCGGCGGGAACCTGGACGCGGCCGTCACCGCCCTGCAGAGCCATCTGCGGTCACAGCCCCGCGACCACGGCGGCTGGGCCACGCTCGGGCTGGCCTATGTCGAGCAGGCGCGGACCAAGGGCGACCCGGCCCGGTACCCGCAGGCCGAGAAGGCCCTGGAGCGGTCCCTCGAGCTGGCCCCCGGCAACGACCAGGCGCTGGCCGGCCGGGCCGCCCTCGCCGCCGCCCGGCACGACTTCGCCGGCGCCCTCGGCTACGCGGACCGGGCGCTGCGGCGGAACCCGTACGGCGAACGCGCCCTGTGCTCGCGGATCGACGCCCTGGTGGAGCTCGGCCGGTACCGGGAGGCGTCCCGGGCGGCCGCCACCGCCGACGAACGCAGGCCCGGGGTACCGGTCTTCACCCGGTACGCCTACGTCCGCGAGCTGCGCGGTGACGTGCCGGCGGCCCGGCGGGTGCTGCGGCAGGCGCTCGACGCCGCCGCCTCACCCGGCGACGTGGCCTACGTGGCCGCCCAGCTCGGCCAGCTCGCCTGGAACCAGGGGCAGTACGCGTCGGCGCTCGGCTACTACTCCCGGGCCCTGGCCGCCGACGACACCTACCTGCCGGCGCTGGAGGGCCGGGCCAGGGCCCAGGCGGCGAGCGGGCACCGGGACGAGGCGATCCGGGGCTGCGGTCCGTGGTCGCCCGCTATCCGCTGCCCGGGCCGCTGGTCGCGCTCGGCGAGCTGTACGAGGCCCGTGGCGCGGCCGGCGACCGGGCGCGTGCGCACGAGCAGTACGCGCTCGTGGACGCCTGGACCGCCCTGGCCCGGGCCAACGGTGTCGACGTCGACCTCGACACCGCGCTGGCCGCCGCCGACCACGGCGACAAGGCGTCCGCGCTGCGCGCCGCCCGCGCCGAGTGGGCGCGCCGGCACACCGTGCACACCGCGGACGCCCTCGCCTGGGCGCTGCACGTCAACGGCCTTGACGAGGAGGCTCTCCCGCTGGCCCGCCGGGCCACGGCCACCGGCTACCGCAACGCCGGCTTCCTCCAGCACCGCGGCATGATCGAGCTGGCCACGGGCCGCACCGCGGACGGCCGTGCCTCGCTGCGGGCGGCGCTGCGGCTGAACCCCGGTTTCTCGCCGCTGGGCGCGGCGCGGGCCCGGAAGGCACTGGAGGCCGCGAAGTGACGCTCCGCCGCCCGGTCGCCCTGGTCGCGGCCGTTCTGACCGCCGCCTGCGGCCTCGCGCTGCTGCCCGCCGCCGCGGCGAGCGCGCACCCCCTCGGCAACTTCACGGTGAACCGGTACGACGGGCTCGTCGCCGCTCCGGGCCGGCTCCTCGTGGACCACGTGGAGGACCTGGCGGAGATCCCGGCGACCCAGGCCGGGCCCGCCGTCCGGCGACTGGGTCTGGGCGCGTGGGCCGAGCGGCGGTGCGCCGAGGCCGCCGGGGACAGCGCCCTGACCGTCGCGGGCCGCGCCACCGCGCTGACGCCGGCCGGCGCCCGGGCCCGGCTGCGGCCCGGGCAGGCGGGTCTGCACACCCTGCGCCTGGAGTGCCGGTTCACCGCGCCGCTGCCGAAGGGCGAGCCCGTCGCCCTCGGTTTCCGCGGTGCCGCGGCCGACGGCGGACCGGGCTGGCGGGAGATCACCGCGCGCGGCGACCGCATGACGCTCACGGCGACGGACGTGCCGGCCCGGTCCGTCTCGCACGAACTGACCACGTATCCCAAGGACCTGCTGTCCTCACCGGCCGACACCACCGGCGCCTCCCTGCGGGTGCGCCCGGCGGACCGGCCCTCGCCGAGGAGCGGCAGGACGCGCCCGGCGCCGCGGTCCTGCCCCGGGGCGCCGACCGCTGGACCCGCGCCCTGGACGATCTGGTCGCCCGGCACGACCTGACCCTCGGCTTCGCCGTGCTGGCGCTGCTCATCGCGGTCGCGCTCGGCGCCCTGCACGCACTCGCCCCTGGGCACGGCAAGACCCTGATGGCGGCGACGGCGGCCGCGCGCGGGGCCGGTCCCGGCTGCGGGACGTACTGCCGCTGGCCGCGTCGGTGACGGTGACGCACACCCTCGGCGTGGTCGCGCTGGGGCTGCTCGTCACCGCCGGGTCGGCGGCCACGCCCTCGGTGATCGCCTGGCTGGGCATGGCGGGCGGCGCCCTGGTGCTCGCGGCGGGCGCCGGTCTGGTGCGCCGGGCCTGGCGCGACCGGGTACGCGCGCGTGCGCTTCCGCGGGCCCGACCGGTGCCGCGGGAGCGTCCGTTGGTGCTGGTCGGCGCGGACGAGGAAGCCGCGGGCGCCGGTCGCCCCCACCCCGACCACCACCACGACGGACACCACCACGCCGGACACCACGACCACGGGCATCACGACCACGGGCACCGTCCTCACGACCGGCACCACCCTCACCACCCCCACGAGGAGCACCACCACGCCCACCACGACGGTGTGGTGCACACGCACGGCGGACACACCCACAGTCACCCCACGGCACCCACCCTGCGCGGCACGATCCTGCTCGGGTTCGCCGGCGGTCTGGTGCCCAGCCCCTCCGCCGTGGTCGTGCTGGTCGGCGCCGCGGCGCTCGGCAAGGCCTGGTTCGGGCTGCTGCTGGTCGTGGCGTACGGCGCCGGTCTGGCGCTGACGCTGACGGCGGCCGGGTTCGCGGTGGTCCGGCTGGGCTCGGGGGTCGCCCGGGTCCTGGACCGGCGCCCGCGCTGGACGTCCCATCCGCTGACCGGACTGGTCCGCCGCACCCTGCCGCTCGCGTCCGCGCTGGTCGTCGTCGCCCTGGGTGCCGGACTGCTGCTCAAGGGGGCCGCGTCCGCGGTCGGCTGAGCTACTTTTGTGGAGGAATCACGTCAGATGCCGTAGGGGGCAGCCGTGTCCGAAGAGCCGGGCCGTGAACGCGTGATCGGGGCCGCTACCGTCTGCTGGCCCCGCTCGGCGAGGGCGGCATGGGCACCGTGTGGCGGGCCCGTGACGAGGTGCTGCACCGCGAGGTGGCCGTCAAGGAGGTCCGGGCCCCGGCGGGACTGCCCGCCTCCGACGTCGAGCGGATGTACGCGCGCCTGGAGCGCGAGGCGTGGGCGGCGGCCCGGGTCGCCGACCGCAACGTGGTCACGGTGTACGACGTGGCGCTGGAGGGCGGCCGCCCCTGGATCGTGATGGAGCTGGTCCGCGGGCGGTCGCTGGCCGACCGGCTGGACGGCGAGGGTCCGCTGCCGCCGGCGCGGGCGGCGCACATCGGCGCGGAGGTGCTGGCCGCGCTGCGTGCCGCGCACGCGGCCGGGGTGCTGCACCGGGACGTGAAGCCGGCCAACGTGCTGCTGGCCGAGGACGGCCGGGTGGTGCTGACCGACTTCGGCATCGCCACGGTCGAGGGCAGCTCCGCGCTGACGATGACCGGCGAGGTGATCGGCTCGCCCGAGTTCCTCGCGCCGGAACGGGCGCTGGGGCGGACCCCGGGCCCGGCGTCGGACCTGTGGTCGCTGGGCGTGCTGCTGTACGCGGCCGTCGAGGGCAGTTCGCCGTTCCGCCAGGACACCCCGCTGAGTACCCTGCGGGCCGTCGTGGACGAGGAGTTGCCGCCGCCGCGCCGGGCCGGGCCGCTGGCCCCGGTCATCGAGGGGCTGCTGCGCAAGGACCCGGCGGAGCGGCTGCCCGCCGAACAGGCCGAGCGGGACCTGCGGATCGTCGCGGCGGGCGGCACGACGGCGACCCGGGCGGCGGCGCCGTACGCCACGACGCTCGCGGCCCGGCCGCGCCGGCCCTCCCCCGCCCCGCCGGCGGCGGGGCGTCCGGAACCCTCGGCCACGGCCGCCGGGGCGGAGCGCGGCCGGCGGGGCGGACCGGTGCTCGTCGCCGGTCTGCTGGCGGTCCTGCTGGCGGTCGCGGGCCTGACGTACGCCCTCCGCGACCACGGCGGCGGGGGCCGGGCGGACGAGGGCACGCACACCAGCCGGACGGGCGGCACCCGTTCCGGCGCCTCCGGCACCGCCACGGACACGGGCACGGAGACGGGCACGGACGCGGGCGAGGGCACCGGGGCGCCGCGGCCCGCGCCGAGCAGCGGTGCGGCGAGCGGCCGTCCCGCCCAGTCGGTGCACGTCACGCTGGCCGGCGCGCACACGGCGTACGCCGGGAGCTGTCCGCCGCCGGACGCGCAGGCGCCCGCGTTCACGGCGACGTTCACCGTCGGGCGGCTGCCGGCGCGGGTGGAGTACCGATGGGTGCTCGCGCACGGTTCGCTCTCCGACCCGGGATGGAGGACGCTGACGTTCCCGGCGGACGGCGGGAGGAGCAGGCAGGCGCGGGTGACCGTCACCGCGTACACCGACGGCGGGACGGTGGAGAACGGGATGAGCGTGGAGGTGCGTGCTCCGGTGCGGACCACGTCGAACGCGGTGCCGTTCTCGGTCACCTGCACGACTGCGACGGAGACCCCGTCGGACGGGGCCTCCGCCTCACCTTCGGGCTCGCCCTGAGAGTTCACTCCCACGGGTCGGCCCTGGAGGAGCCTTGGTTGACGGCCTCACCCGCCCGGCTCAGGCCGCGTTGGTGAGCAGCGGCAGATAGCCGCTGGACTGGCCGGTCGCGGTGGGGTGGTACGACTCGCCGATGTCGAGCCAGTTGACGCTGTGGAGCCAGGAGCTGCTGGAGCAGATCTCGTGGCCGGTGAACGTGGTGCGTACGTCACCGAAGACGAAGTTGTGGTCGAGGGCGCGCTTCTGGACGGCGTTGTCGAGGTAGTCGGCCGCGTCGTTGATCGCGGACCGCTTGGTCTCGGAGAGGCCCAGGCACGTCTGCCCGAGCTTGTAGAAGCGGGGGTAGCCGATGACGACGACCCGGGCGGAGGGGGCTCTGGCGCTGATCGCGTCGTACACGGTGTCGAGCTTGCCGGGGAGCGTGGAGTCGACGTACGCCCTGGCGGTGTTGATCTTGGCCAGGCAGGTGCTGTCGGACGAGGTGACACAGGTCGTCATGACGTCGGCGAAACCGGCGTCGTTGCCGCCGATGGTGATCGACACCAGGCCGGTGGAGGAGTTGAGCGAGCCGAGCTGATTGGCCAGCACGTCGCCCGTCTTGGCGCCCGAGCAGGCGTTGAAGGCGAAGGAGGACGGGCTGTGGGCGGCGTTCCACAGGTACGGGTACGCCTTGGTGCTGCGGTCGCAACTGCCGCTGGAGCTGATGTAACTGCCCGATCCGACCCCGAGGAGTAGGAGTCGCCGAGCGCCACGTAGCCGCCGGTCACGGCGGTCGAGGAGGCCTGCGCCGTGGCTGCCCCGGTGAGGGAGAGGCCGGTGGCGAGGAGGAGCGAGGTCACGAATCCGGTAAGTCGGGAACGTCTCATGGAACCTCCCTTTAGCAGGATCTCTGCCATAACTGTCGTAGCAACTACGCGTGTTGACTGGAAGTGTCCATGCCAAGAACTTTTTCGATCTCAACGACTTCTCACGACCTCTCGACGCAATCGCCCCAGGAAGTTCACCGCCCGGCGTATTGCGCACACGCGCCGCCCCACCCGCCCGACGGGCCGTCAGCCGGCCCCGCGGGCACGCCCGGCGCATGCCTCACGGCGCCTCGGGGGCCGCACGCCCGGGGACGGAGGGCGTCCCGGCGGCACCCCGAGCGGGGCGCCGTGCCGTCGGCACCGAGCTCCCCTCCTGCGCTGATGACGTCTCGTCACGGATGACCGCGAGGGTGGGAACCGGGCTCACGGCGGTGGGAGGAACACCCGACAAGGGGTGGAAATGCCGTGCGCCGAGGGCATCGGTGCCGGATCATGGCGGCATGTCTGCGAACCCACACGACGCTCTGCCGATCCGGCTCCACGTCGACGACTCCGACTCGCCGTCCGACGTCGTCGACGCGCTGTTCCTCGGCCGCTTCGCGACGGGCGAGCAGCCGTACTCCCACGCGGTGAACATCGACCGCGTGCGCTCCGGCGCGACCCTGCTGCCGGACGGCGCCCGGGTGCTGCGGGCCGCTCGCGACGACGACCGCAGCGCCACCCTCGCCGAGGGCGACGGCTGGACGCTGCTGGTCTCCCGGTGGAACCGGGGCGCGGACATCACGGTGACCGCGACCAGCGCCGAACTGGCGAAGACGGTCCTGGACCGGGCGACGGACGGCGCGGCCGACGAACCCGAGCCGCAGCCGGAGAACGTGGCCATGGGCTTCTGGTACGTCTCCCCGCGCCGCGGCCCGCACCGCACCACGCGGCAGATCTCGGCGGGCACCTGGGACGAGGTCCGGCCCAACTACACCGCGCCCGTAGCGGACGCGATGGACCGCCTGATGAAGACGACCCCGGAGGACATCGCCGGCCGTCTGCTCCTGCTGCACGGGCCGCCCGGCACCGGCAAGACCTCCGCGCTGCGCACGCTCGCCCGTTCCTGGCGCGACTGGTGCCAGGTGGACTGCGTGCTCGACCCGGAGCGGCTCTTCTCCGACGTCGGCTATCTGATGGACATCGCGATCGGCGAGGAGGACGCGGCGGGCAAGGGCCGCTGGCGGCTGCTCCTGCTGGAGGACTGCGACGAGCTGATCCGGGGCGAGGCCCGGCACACCGCGGGCCAGGCCCTGTCCCGGCTGCTCAACCTCACCGACGGCCTGCTCGGCCAGGGCCGCAACGTCCTGGTCGGCGTCACCACCAACGAGGACCTGGAGCGGCTGCACCCGGCCGTCGTACGGCCCGGCCGCTGTCTGGCCCGCATCGAGGTGGGCCCGCTGACCCGCGCCGAGGCGGTCGGCTGGCTCGGCACCGAGGAGGGCGTCGGCCGCGACGGCGCCACCCTGGCCGAGCTGTACGCGCTGCGCCGAGGCACGGCGCCGACGTCGGTGCCGGGGGCTCGGGAGGGGGCGGACGCGGGCTGTACCTGTAGCCGGAGGCTCTCCGGTCCCGGCGGACCTGTGGGTGGCGGCCCCCGGTGCTTTGATGGCCGTATGACCGTGTTCGTCGGCACGTCGGGATGGCAGTACAAGGACTGGCGGGACGTCGTCTACCCGGCGGGGGTTCCGGCGCGGCTGTGGCTGGAGGAGTACACGCGCCAGTTCCTGACCGTGGAGATCAACAACGCGTTCTACCGGCTGCCGACCTACGACAACTTCGCCGCCTGGCGGGTGCGGGTGCCGCCGGACTTCGTGGTCGCGGTCAAGGCCAGCCGCTATCTGACCCACATCAGGCGCCTGAAGGAGCCCGAGGAGCCGGTGCACCGGCTGATGACCCACGCCGCGGGTCTGGGCGACCGGCTGGGCCCGGTCCTGCTCCAGCTCCCGCCGACCCTGCGCGCGGACCCGTCCCTGCTGGACGCCTGCCTGGCCTGCTTCCCGCCGGGCGCACGGGTCGCCGTCGAGCCGCGGCACGACTCCTGGTGGACGGCCGAGGTGCGCGAGGTGCTGTCGTCCCGGGGCGCCGCCCTGTGCTGGGCGGACGTCCTGGCCCGGCCGGTCACCCCGCTGTGGCGCACCGCCGGCTGGGGCTACGTCCGCTTCCACCAGGGGCGCGCGCATCCGTGGCCGCGCTACGGCAGACGCTCCCTGGAGACCTGGGCGGACCGGATCGCGACGACCTGGCCCGAGGGCGAGGACGTGTACGCGTACTTCAACAACGATCCCGGGGCGCGGCGGTGCGGGACGCGGTGACGTTCGCGGGGGCGGCGCGCCGGGCGGGCCTGTCGGTGACCCGGACACCGGAACCGGCGCGGGTGCGCTGACCCGGGGCCCGCCGTCCGGGCCGGGGAGACGCCCCCGGGAGCCGCCCCCTAGTCCCCGTAGGCCGCGCGCAGGGCGTCCCGCACTGCGGCCAGGGCGTCCTCCTCGCCCAGCCCGAGCCGGTGCGCCCGCTCCGCGTAGGCCTGGGCGGCCGACGCCGCCTCGCGCACCGCGGCCGGGCCGGCGGCCGCCACGACCGTGCCGTTGCGGCCCCTCGTCTCGATCACCCCGTCGCCCTCCAGCGCCCGGTACGCCTTGGCCACCGTGTTCACCGCGAGCCCCAGCGACTCGGCCAGGCCACGCACGGTCGGCAGCCGGTAGCCCACCGGCAGGGCCCCGGACCGTGCCTGCTCGGAGATCTGCGCCCGTACCTGCTCGTACGGCGGCGCGCTGTCATCGATGTGGATCTTCAGGCTCACAGGGCCGATTGTCCCGCACCCGGCGGAAAATGGGAGGCACCCCCGGGGCCCCGGCCCGTACGGTGCCTCCCCATGACAGTGATCGTGCGCGACCTGCGCCCCGACGACCCGGCCGACACCGAGGGTTACGCCCGGGTCCGCCATCTCGCCCTGCCGTACATCCTGTTCACCCCCGAGTCGGTCCGCCACCTCGTCACCCACAGCCATCCCGACGCCCGGTTCCGCCCGCTGATCGCCGTCGAGGACGGCGAGGTGATCGGCGCCGCCGGGGTCTCCCTCGCGTACGACAGCCCGGAGCCGGGCCAGGGCCTCCTCAACGTCTACGTCCGCCCGGACCGGACCGGCAGGGGGCGGGCCGGATGCTCGTCCGCGCGGCCGAGGAGCACCTCAACGCCGTCGGCGCGACCACGCTGTACACCTGGGTCCTCGACGAGCCCGCCAACCGCGCCTTCGCCGAGCGGAACGGCTTCACCGAGGGCCGCCCGGCCCACTTCCTCCGTCTCGACCTGGCCGACGGCACCCTCCCGCCGGTCCCGGAGACCCCGCGGGGCGTCGAGCTGCGCACGGCCGCGGACTTCGCGGACGACCCGCGCCCGCTGTTCGAGCTGGAGGCGGCGACGGTGGCCGACGAACCAGGCATGGTGCCCATCGAGTTGACTGACTACGACGCCTGGCTCGAGCAGAACTGGCGGCATCCGCTGCTGAACCACGAGCTGACCACCGCCGCGGTCGTCGACGGCCGGCCGGTCGCCTTCACCGTGGCCTACACCGACGGCGGCGGCCGCTACGTGACCGCGATGACGGGCACCCTGCGCACCCACCGCGGCCGCGGCCTGGCCAAACTGGCCAAGATCCACTCGCTGCACCGGGCCCGGGCCGCCGGCGTCACCGAGGCCTTCACGGGCAACGACGCCGGCAACGACCCGATGATCGCGGTCAACAAGTGGCTCGGGTACGAGATCTGCGCGACGGAGGTGCGCTATGTCCGCCCCGCCGGCTGACCCGGCCGGCCGGGTGGAGGTCGTCCTGGTCAAGGGCGGCCATACGAAGATCCGTTACCCGGCGGAGCTGCTGCACGAGGACGGCGTCCGCGTCTCGGTACGGGCCCCGTGGGCGGGCGAGGGCGTGCGCGACTTCGGGTTCGTGCGCTTCGAGCCGGGCGATGTGTTCACCGAGCACTACTGGCTGGACCGGTGGTACGCGGTGAAGGAGGTCCGGGCCGGGGACGGCACCCTGAAGGGCTGGTACTGCGACATCACCCGGCCCGCCGTCCGGTCCGGCACCGAGCTGGTCGTCGAGGACCTCGACCTGGACCTGTGGTGCTCGGCCGACGGCCGGGACGTACGGCGGCTGGACGAGGACGAGTTCGCCGAGAGCGGGCTGGCGGAGCGGGACCCCGGGGCCGCGTCGGCCGCCGTGGCCGCCCTGGACGAGCTGGAGACGCTGGCCCGCGAGGTCGGCTTCGGCGACCTGCCGGCCTGAGATCCGCGAGGGCCCCGCAGGGCCCGCACCCCGCTACGCGGTCGCCAGCACCGCGTACCGCTCGTCGTCCACGGCCTTGCCCCACAGCACCGGGTCGCCCGACAGCCGCTCCACGCGCGCGCCGGAGGTCAGCGGCTCCAGCAGGGACACGAGCCGGGCGGCGGGTATGCCCACCGGGCTGAGGGTCCCCCAGACGCCCTCGACCAGCACGAACCGCCCTCCGGGCCGCAGCAGGGTGCGCCAGTGGCGCAGGACGCGCGCGGGGTCGGGCAGCGTCCACAGCACATGCCGGACGAGGACCACGTCATGGCTCCGCTCGCCCACCGGCGGTGACGCGGCGTCCCCCCTCAGGACCGCCGCGTCGCGTCCGGCGAGCTTGGCGCGGGCCAGTTCGACCATGGCCGGGGAGCTGTCCACCCCGGTCACCCGGTGTCCCTGCTCGGCGGCGAGGAGCGAGAGGCTGCCGGTGCCGCAGCCGAGGTCGAGGACGTCGGCGGGGTGTCCGGGCAGCCAGCCGCGCAGCCGGTCCGCCCAGGCGGCACGCACCTCGGGGGCCCGCAGCCCGTGGTCGGGCTCGTCGTCGAAGGCGGCTGCCTGCGCGTCCCAGTCCGCCCCGGTGTCCGTCGCGGCCCGTCGCTCACTCTCGTTCGTCATGTACCGCAGAGTGACATCCGCCACTGACAATCCGGCATGGATGAGCAAGTCTCCCCAAAAGTGCCTGTCTCCGTGGCGACGCGGAACCCGGTGGGCACCGCGAGGAGGCAGCCATGCGCCGTGTGACCGTGCAGAAGCCGCTGAAGAGGACGGACAGCCGCCGGCTCCGGGAAGAGGCGGAGGAGCGCCCGGCGGGGCGTCCCGAGGTGCGCAAGGACATCGCACGCACCTGGTGGCCCGACGGGTAGCCGGCCCGCCCCCGCCGGCCCGGCGGGCCGTGGCGGCCTCAGAACCTGGGTTCGGAGAACTGGACCTGGACGAGCTCGGCGGCCTCCTCCTCCGTCTCGACGGAGGGCGGGGAGCCGGCCAGCGGCTCGTTGGCCGTCTCCTTCATGCACAGGACGGCGACGACGCCCACGAGGGCGGCGGCCGTGGCGTAGTAGGCCGGCATGAGGTTGGTGCCGAAGACGCCGATCAGTGCGGTGATCACCAGCGGGGTGGTGCCGCCGAAGAGCGACGTCGAGATGTTGTAGGACACGGCCAGGGAGCCGTAGCGGACGTGGGTGGGGAAGATCGCCGGGAGCGCCGCCGACATCGTGCCGAGCATCGCCACCAGGGAGAGGCCCATCAGGACCAGGCCCAGGGTGATGAGGACGACGCCGCCCTGCCGGATGAGCAGGAAGGACGGCACGGACAGGAGCAGGAACCCGAGCATGCCCGTCATCAGCAGCGGCTTGCGCCCGAACCGGTCCGAGAGCCGTCCGACCTGGTTGATGACGCACATCTGCAGCACCATCACCACCAGCAGGATCAGCAGCCCGTGGTCGGTTCCGTAGCCGAGCTCGTCGGACAGGTACGTCGGCATGTACGACAGCAGCATGTAGTCGGTGATGTTGTACGCCGCGACGAGCGCGAGGCACAGCACCAGCGGCCGCCAGTGGCGGGTGAAGATCTTGCCGAGGTCTCCGGCGGCCGAGGTCTCCACCGCGTCGGCGGCCTCGCTCGCCTTGACCTGGCCGCCCTCCAGCTTCTGGAAGGCGGGCGTCTCGTCCAGCCGGAGCCGCAGGTACAGGCCGATGAGGCCGAGCGGGGCCGCGACCAGGAAGGGGATGCGCCAGCCCCAGTTCAGCATCTGGTCGTCGCTGAGGAGACTGGTGAGGACGACGACGAGACCGGAGGCCCCGACGTACCCGGCGAGCGTGCCGAACTCCAGGAAGCTGCCGAAGTAGCCGCGCCGCTTGTCGGGGCGTACTCGGCGATGAAGGTCGACGCGCCGCCGTACTCTCCGCCGGTGGAGAACCCCTGCACCAGCCGGAACAGGATCAGCAGGGCCGGCGCCCAGAGACCGATGGCGGCGTGCGAGGGGATGAGGCCGATGGCGAAGGTCCCCACCGCCATCATGATCATGGTCGCGGCGAGGATGCGCTTGCGGCCGAGCTTGTCGCCGAGCGGCCCGAAGACCATGCCGCCGAGCGGGCGTACGAGGAAGGCGACCGCGAAGGTCGCGAACGAGCTGAGGAGCTGGGCGGTACCGCTCGCGGAGGGGAAGAAGACCTGGCCGATGGTCGAGGCGAGATAGCTGTAGATGCCGAAGTCGTACCACTCCATCGCGTTGCCGAGTGCGGCCGCCTTGGTGGCGCGCTTGACCGCGGCCTCGTCGGTCACCGTGATGTCGCTGCGGCGGAGTTTCGGATGCCGTCGTCGCTCGATCGCGCGGAACAGCGTCCGGTGACGCCTGACCGCAGCGTGGTCCACGGACTCGTCCTGGTCGGTCGCCGCCATGAACATGTTCCTTTCGCCGTCGTACCACCTCCGCCTGCACCGTTCTCCCGCGCTCAAACGACCCGCTTCGCCGCGCGTTCACCCGATCGCCCCGCGTCACGGCCGCGCCGGCGCCGGGCGGTTGCCTGAGCCCAGCCTCAGCACTCCCTTAACGCCGCCATAAGGATCTCCCGGAACCGCTCCCAGCGGGCGATCGCGCGGCTTCCCGGGGCTAGCTTCGGAACACCCCCACGGGATCCGCCACCCCCGGACGACCGTTCCAAGGAGCCCCCACATGCCCGCACGCCGCAAGGCCGCAGCCGTCACCGTCGCCGCTCTCGGCATGACCGCGCTCGCCACGGTGCCCGCGTCGGCGCACGGCTCGATGGGCGGCCCGGTCAGCCGGGTCGCGCAGTGCTACGCCGAGGGCCCGGAGAGCCCGGAGTCGGCCGCGTGCCGGGCGGCCGTCGCGGCGGGCGGCACCCAGGCGCTCTACGACTGGAACGGCGTCCGGATCGGCGACGCCGCCGGCCGCCACCGGGAGCTGATCCCCGACAGCGAGCTGTGCAGCGCCGGGAACGAGGAGTTCAAGGGGCTGGACCTGGCCCGCGCCGACTGGCCGGCGACCGGCGTGCACAGCGGGGCGTACACCTTCAGGTACCGGGTGACCGCACCGCACAAGGGCACCTTCACGGTGTACGCGACCAGGTCGGGCTACGACCCGGCGAAGCCGCTCGCCTGGTCCGGCCTTGACCTGGCGCACCCGGTCGCGACGGTCACGGACCCGGTTCCCTCGGGCGGCTTCTACACGTTCACCGGCACCCTTCCCGAGCGCACCGGCAGGCATCTGCTGTACGCGGTCTGGCAGCGCTCGGACAGCCCGGAGGCCTTCTACTCCTGCTCCGACGTGGACTTCGGCGGCAGCGGCAGCAGCAGCGGTGGCACCGGCGGTACCGGTACCGAGGGCGCCACCGGCAGCGAGGCCACCCCCGCCCCGAGCGCCTCCGCGCCCTCCGACGAGCAGATCGAGGCGGGCTCCGGCAGGTCGACGGTCGAGCACCACGGGCACGGGGACGACGACGCGAGCACGTCCGCACGGCCCACCGCGGCGGTGGCCGCGGCGAGCCGGCCCAAGGCCGCCGGTGGCGCGCGGAACCTGGCCGAGACGGGCGCCGCCACCCGGACCTCGTACGTCGCGGTCGGCGGGGCGGCGGCACTGGCGCTCGGCTCGGCGGCGCTGTTCCTCTCGGTGCGGCGGCGCGCGGCGGGCGGCCGGCCGGGACGTTGAGCCCGGCGAGGACTCCGGGGCCCGTCCGGCGGCTCAGGCCGGACGGGCCCCGGCGGCACGTCAGTTGAAGACCGACGCGCAGGTGGTGGCAGTGGCGTGGGCCGGGTCGAGGGCGTTGGCCACCTCGTGGAAGGCGATCCGGTCGACCAGGGCGATCGCCACGTGCTCGGACAGGTCGAGCGGGCACAGGTCCTGGAGCAGGACGTTGCGCACGTCCGGGCCGCTCAGGTACTGGTTGCGCCAGGGAGTGGCCACCTCGTCGTACTTGGTGGCGATGACGGTGTAGCGCACTCCGGGGACGGTGTCGCCGCCCGCGTTGAGCTTGGTGAGGAAGGCGGAGCCGGCGATCTGGTCGGCGAGGCCGGGGGTGTTGGACTTGATCAGGTCCGCGGCACCCGGGAAGTAGGGCAGCAGGTTGGTCAGTCCGCTCAGGTCGGTGCCGTGGTTGTCGGGGGCGAGGCCGACGAGGGCGTTCACCTTGGCGGCGCCGCCGAGGAACTTCAGGTAGTAACGGGGCATCATGCCGCCCTGGGAGTGCCCGACGAGGTCGGCCTCGGGGGCGCCGGTGGCGGCGAGCACCTTGTCTACGTAGGCGGCGAGCTGCTCGGCCGACTTGTCGATGGGGCCGAGGCCGTGGAAGAGGGGGACGCCGGGCAGCTGGCCGTAGTCGAGGGAGAAGACGCAGTACCCGCGGTGCTTCAGGTACGGGGCGAGGGAGAGCCAGTTGTCGACGGAGTTGCCCAGGGTGCCGTGGACGAGGACGACCGGGCGGGGATGGGCGGCGGAGGGCTTGCAGGAGTAGTCGTTCCAGCCCGAGCTGGGGGCGGTGTCGGCGTGCGCTGCGGCGGCGGGGACGACGGCGACGGCGGCGGTGAGGAGCAGCGCGGTGAGGGGTCTGAGCACTCGCTTCCAGGGCAGCATCGTGTGATCTCCTTGCGGCTCAAGGGAGGTGGGGTGGACGACCTGTCCCTGTGATCCGGATCACGAGGATGCTGTTCACTCGTCAAGTTACGGGCGAGTAGCTCACGTGTGAAGTTACGCGTCAGTAAAAACTTCCAGTGGTAACCACGGGCGCGCCCCCGGGCCCCCGCGCCCCGCACTCCCGAGCCGACGGACCGTCACCAGGCAGGCCGCACCGGGCCGTGGGGCGCGATCCGCAGCAGGCGCTCCCGCAGCGCGGCGACCTCCCCTCGCCCAGCCGCTCGGCCCACGCCCCCACCACCTCGGCCGCCGCCGCCTCCGCGGCCCGGGTGCACTCCCGGCCCCGCCCGGTGAGCACGACGAGCCGGGCCCGCGCGTCCGCGGGATGCGGGCGCCGCTCGGCGTACCCCTTGCGCACGATCTCGTCCACGAGCTGACTGGCGGCCTGCTTGGTCACCCCGAGGTGCGCGGCGAGGTCGGTGACGGTGGCGCCGTCCGGCGCGAGCCGCGCGAAGGCGAAGCCGTGGGCGGGCCGGAGGTCCGTGAAGCCGCGGGCCACGACCCCGTCGTGGATGCGCTGGGTGAGGTCACCCGCGACGGCGAGCAGGGCGGCGGACAGGGCCATGGCTTCGGAGTTCTGCACGCAGGCATTGAAACACCCTTGACGAACAGGTCAAGCAGCTTGACCATATAGTCAATCTGCTTGACCATTTGGAACGGAGACCACCATGCCCGTAGTCCGCTCGTCCGAGGCCGTGACCCACGAGATCCACGGCGCCCGCTTCGTCTCGTACGCCACCCCGCTCACCGGGAGCAGGGAGCTGTGCGCGTGGCGGGGCGAGATCCCCGCCGGGACGAGGGCGCCGGCCCACACCGTCGACCGGGAGGAGATCTTCCACCTGCTCGTCGGCGAACTGCTGATCACCCTCGACGGCGATACCGAGCGCGTGCGCGCCGGTGACACGGTGATCGTCGGTTCCGGCGCGACCCTCACCGTGGAGAACCCCACCGGCCACACCGCGCTCTCCTGGGTCACCACCTCGGTGGGCCTCACGGCCCGGCTGGCCGACGGCACGGTCATCACCCCGCCCTGGGCCAACTGAGCCGGTGACGCCGGGACCTCAGGCGGCCAGCGTCCCCGGCATCACCGCCCGGGGCCCGAACTTCGCCCGGGCGCGGTCCGCGACCTCCTCGATGCGGCGGACCTTCTCGTCCACGGGGTCGAAGGTGAGCTGGTGGGCGGCCTGATCGGCGGAGGTCAGGCCCTCGGCGCGCAGGGTGAGCGCGCGGACCCGGGCGCGCTGCAGGCCGAGCGCCTCGTACATGCCGTAGGCCGCCCTCGTCAGGGCCGCGGAGTGCGCGGTCGGTTCCGCCAGGGTGCGGCTGCGGGTGGTCGAGGTGCGGTCGGCGTAGCGCACGGTGAGGGTCAGGGTGCGGCAGACCTTCTCCACCGCGCGCAGCCGGGCCCCGATCTCCCCGGCCGCCGACAGCAGCGCCCTGCGGTGCCGGCCGGGGTCCAGCTCGTCGAGGTCGAAGGGGCGTTCGGCGGCGAGGGACCGGGAGACCGTGTTCGGCACGACCCGGCCGCGGTCGACGCCGTTCGCCTTCTCCAGCAGTTCGCGGCCCGCCTTCGCGCCGATCAGCCGCTGGAGCGTGGACAGGGGCGCGCCGGCCACCCGGCCCAGCGTGTCCAGGCCGTACTCGCACAGGGTGCGGGCGGTCGCCGGGCCCACGCCGGGCAGCGCGGCCACGGGCCGGCCGGCGAGGAACTCCGCGACGGCGTCCGGCTCCCCGGGGACGGCGCGGGTCACCCCGGGGCGGGCGTCGCGCAGCGCCATACGGGCCAGCATCGGGCCCGGTCCGGCGCCGATCACGCAGTCGACACCGTGCAGCGCGAGGGCGCGGACCCGGATCACCGAGGCCAGTTCCACCGCGCTGCGCCCGAAGTAGCGCTCGGCGCCCCGGAGATCGGCCAGCGCGCCGTCCGGTGGCAGCGCCTCCACGACCGGGGTGAACTCCTCCAGCAGCCCGAGCAGGCCGGGCAGGGCAGCCTCGTACATCGGCGGCAGCTGGAAACGTACGCAGAGGATGGTCATCCCGCACTCCCCGGACTCTGGTGCCACAACTTCCTTCCCACCGCGGGCCCTTCGCCCGCGGGGCGCAGATCGGCCCAGGGGTGCATCTCGTACCCCGTGGGCATGCGGATGGTCCGGGCCTCCATCGGGTCCCGGGCAGCCGAACCGGCCGGCCGGGGCGGTCCGTCCGCACCGGCGGTACGGGTCCGGGAGGGACCGCCGCCGTCCTGCGGCGCGGGGCCGTCCGCGGCGCCGCCGGGCGGCCCGGCGAGGAGGGCGGCGACCCCGTCGAGGCCCTCCTCGCGGCGCACCTCCAGCAGTTCGGCGAGGTTCCAGGCGGCCGAGCCCACCACGCTGAGGCTGCGCGGACCGCGCCGCTGCACCACGCCGCGCACCAGCAGCAGCCAGGAGTGGAAGACGGTGTGCGCGCAGGCGTCGTGGGAGTCGTCGAAGAAGGCGAGGTCGACCAGGCCCGTGCCGTCGTCCAGCGTGGAGAAGATGACCCGCTTGCCGGACCGGATGGGCGGGGTCTGGGTGGCCGCCTTGGCGCCCGCCACCAGCACCGTCTCCCCGTGCCGGGCATCGCGCAGCCGGCGCGCGGACACCACGCCCAGCTCCTCGAGGAACTCCCGGTGGTCGTCCATCAGATTGCGCGAGGCGTCCATGGACAGCACACCCAGCTCGGCGCTGAGCCGCTCCTCCGGTGTCAGGTCGGGCAGGCCCGCCGGGGCGGTCTCGCGTCCGCCGGCGAGCGGGAGCTGGCCCCCGCCGCCGCCCCGGGCGCCCCGGTGCAGCTCGGTCAGGTGCAGTTGCAGGTCACGGCGGTTGGCGCCGAACGCGTCCAGCGCGCCCACCTGGGCCAGCCGCTGGGCGAGCGGTCGGCTCGGGCGGGCCCGCTCCCAGAAGTCCAGCAGGGAGGCGTACGGCTGCCCGGCCGCGATCCGCTCCGCCTCGGCCTCGCTGATGCCGTGCACGTCGCAGAGGGCCAGCCGCAGTCCCCACACCCCGATTCAGACACCAGTTCGATCCTGTGTGCGACTCCGGACACGTTCACGTCCAGCGGCAGGACCGGCACCCCGCGCCGCCGCGCGTCCGCCAGCAGCAGCCGCTTGGGGTACATCCCGGGGTCGTGCGTGAGCAGCCCGGCGTAGAAGGCGGCCGGGTGGTGCGCCTTCAGCCATGCGGACTGGTAGGTCGGCACGGCGAAGGCGACGGCGTGGGCCTTGCAGAAGCCGTAGGAGCCGAAGGCCGCGACGATCTCCCAGGTCCGCCGGACCGTTTCCGCGTCGTACCCGTTCGCCGTCGCGGTCTGCGTGAACCACACCTTGATCCGCCCCTGCGACTCCGGGTCGGACAGCCCGCGCCGGACCCGGTCCGCCTCGCCGCGCCCGCAGCCGGTCAGGACGGAGACGATGTCGATGACCTGCTCGTGGAAGACGACGACCCCGTACGTGCCCTTCAGCGCCGCCTCCAGGTCCGGGTGCGGGTAGCGGACGGGCGCCCGCCCGTGCCGCGCCTCGATGAACGGCCGCACCATGTCGGCGGCGACCGGTCCCGGCCGGAAGAGGGAGATGTCGACCACCAGGTCGTGGAAGGTGCTCGGCTGCAGTCGGCCCACCAGGTCCCGCTGGCCCGGCGACTCGATCTGGAAGCAGCCCAGCGTCTCGGCGGACCGGATGAGCCCGTACGTCGCCGGGTCGCCCGGCGCCACCGCGTCCAGGTCGATCCGCTCCCCCGCGGCCCGCTCCACCTCCGCGACCGCGTGCGCCATCGCCGACTGCATCCGCACACCCAGCACGTCCAGCTTGAGCAGTCCGAGGTCCTCCACGTCCTCCTTGTCGAACTGCGACATCGGCAGCCCCTCGCCGCTGGTCGGCACCACCGGCGTACGGGCGAGCAGCGAGGCGTCGGACAGGAGCACCCCGCACGGGTGCATGGCGACTCCGCGCGGCAGCGCGTCGAGTCCCTCGACCAGTTCCCAGAGCCTGCCGTACTTCTCCTTCTCCCCCGCCAGCGCCTTCAGCTCGGGCAGTTCCTCCAGCGCCGCGCGGGCGTCCCGGGCCCGGATGTGCGGGAAGGACTTGGCCACGCGGTCGATCTCGGCCGGGTCCATGGACAGCGCGGCCCCCACGTCCCGGATGGCGTGCCGCACCCGGTAGGTCTCGGGCATGGAGACGGTCGCGACCCGCTCGGTGCCGAACCGGCCGATGATCGCCCGGTAGACCTCCAGCCGGCGCGCGGACTCCACGTCGATGTCGATGTCCGGCAGGACCACCCGCTCCTTGGACAGGAAGCGCTCCATCAGCAGCCCGTGCTCGACCGGGTCGGCGTGCGCGATGCCGATGAGGTGGTTGACGAGGGAGCCGGCGCCGGAGCCCCGGGCGGCCACCCGGATCCCCATCCCGCGCACGTCGTCGACCACTTGGGCGACCGTGAGGAAGTAGGAGGCGAACCCGTGGTGGGCGATGATGTCCAGCTCGCGGTGCATCCGCTCCCAGTACTCGCGCCGGCCGCCGTGACCGAGCCGCACCATTCCGGCCGCCGCGCGCGAGGCGAGCGCCCGCTGGGCGGTGCGGCGGCCGGCGCCCACGAGGTGCGCCTCGGGGAAGTGGACGGTGCCGATGCCGAGGTCGTCCTCGGGGTCGACCAGGCACTCGGCGGCCGTGGCCCCGGTCTGCTCCAGCAGCCGGTGCGCGGTGTCGCGCCGGTAGCCGGCCGCCTCCACGACCCGCTCGGCGACCGCCAGCATGGCCGGCGCGTCCTTCAGCCAGGCCTCACCCGGGTCCAGCTCCCCGCGGGGGTCGATCGGCACCAGCCGGCGGGCGGCGTCCAGGACGTCGGCGACCGGCCCCTGACCGGGGTCGGCGTAGCGGACGGCGTTGCTGAGCACCGGCCGGACCCGCTGCTCGGCGGCGAAGCCGACGGTACGGGCGGCCAGTCGCAGGGAGCCGGGTCCGGTACCGGCGCGGCCGTGCCAGACGGCCTCCAGCCGCAGCGCGTCACCGTAGACCTCGCGCCAGGGGCGAGCAGCCTCGCGGCCCGGTCGGGGCGCCCGGCGGCGAGGGCGCGGCCCACGTCCGAACCCGGCCCGAGCAGGACGGTCAGGCCGTCGCCGTGGTTGCCGGACCAGGGCAGCAGCGGTGGGCCCTCGGCCTCGTGCGCCGCGGTGACGATCCCGCACAGGTCGGCCCAGCCGCGGGCGCCGTCCCGGGCGAGGAAGGTCACCCGGGGGCCGACTCGTCGACGAAGGCACCGCCCCGCACCGGGGTGCGGCGCCTCTCCCGCCGGGCGGTCTCCGGCCCGGCCACCGCCAGGTTCACGCCGAACAGCGGGCGGACACCCTCCCGGGCGCACGCCTTGGCGAAGCGGACCGTCCCGGCGAGGGTGTCGCGGTCGGTGAGGGCGAGGGCGTCCATGCCCCGCTCCCCGGCGCGCCCGGCCAGCCGCTCCGGGTGGGAGGCTCCGTATCTCAGGGAGAACCCGGAGACGGTGCGCAGATGCGCGAAGCCCGGCACACGCACCTCCCGCACTCGTGAGCCCCGAACGGCTCTCGAACATCAGTTCCCTACTCCGTCACCCACCATACCCCCATTCTCGAACAAGTGTGCGACATCGCGGGGACCCCCTCCCACCTGCGCAAATACCCGCGACCGGGCGTCGGCAGCACGAAGTCCCGCCCCTCGCGCGCGGGGCGGGACTTCGACGGCGGACGCCGTGCGGGTCAGCCGATCTGCGAGCCCGTGGCGGACAGCGCCTCGGTGACCGGCTGGAAGAAGGTCTCCCCGCCGGAGGTGCAGTCGCCGCTGCCGCCGGAGGTCAGGCCGACGGCCTTGTCGCCGGAGAACAGCGAGCCGCCGCTGTCCCCGGGCTCGGCGCACACGTCGGTCTGGATCAGACCGCTGACCGTGCCCTCGGAGTAGTTGACGGTGGCGTTCAGGCCGGTGACCGTGCCGTCGTGCACCTGGGTGGTCGAACCGCTGCGGGTGACCTTCATGCCGACGGTGGCCTCGGCCGCGCCGGTGATCTGCTGGGCGGAGCCGTTGTAGAGGTCGACCTCGCTCGGGTGGTCGACCTGGGCCGTGTACTTGACCAGGCCGAAGTCGTTGCCCGGGAAGCTGGACTGCTCGTTCTGGCCGATGACGCCGCCCGAGGAGTCGGACCAGCTGGAGATGGACTCGGTGCAGTGCCCCGCGGTCAGGAAGTACGGCTGACCGCCCTTGACCACGTTGAAGCCGAGCGAGCAGCGCCCGCCCGCGCCGCTGATGGCGTCGCCGCCGGCGATGAAGGGCTTGTACCGCCCCTCGGACCGCTTCAGCTCGGCCTTGCCGCCGAGCCCGTCGACGACCTTGCCCAGCCTCGTCCACTCGGCGCCGGACACCGTTCTGTCGGCGGTGACGACGACCTTGTTGGTGACCGGGTCGGTCGCCCAGGAGGTGCCCGGGATGGTCGCGTCCCGCTTCAGCGTCGAACGCGCGCCGTCGAGTGCGGCGAGCGAGTTGGCGACGACTCTGGCCTTGGCGCCGGCCGCCTCGACGGTCCTGGCGGCCGTGGCGTCGAGCACGTTGACGACGAGGCTCTTCGCCCGGGCGTCGTAGTAGCTGCCGGCCGCGCCGGAACCGAGGTTCCGCACGAGCGTGGAGGCGAGCTTTCCGGCCGCCGGGGCGGACAGGATCCGCGCCTGCGGGGCGGACTTGGCGGGCTCGCTGGCGTTCGCACTCTGGAAGGTGACACCCGCGGCGACCAGTGCGGCGATTCCCGCGCCGGCCACGGCGATCCGCCGCCTGGGTATGCGTCGGTGCTTCAACTCACGTCCTCCTGTGGGGATCGGCTCCGCGGATTGTGGGGACCGCGCGGGCCGGAAGGCTGGTTGACGGGCGCCCACTCTTCCGAACGGCACAGGGAGCACACAAGGTCGACTTCAGGACGCGCGCGCGGAACACGCGTACGCCCTGGCCCGCTTGGGGGTTCACGATCACCCCAGGGAATTCGCACTGCAAACACCCGGTGCGAGCAACGGCTCTGCGGACAGTGACCGTTGCCCGTGGCCGGAATTCGATCCTCCACATCGAGGCCGCCGGAGGCGGGCAGACGAAAGCCCCGCACGCGGGAAGCGTGCGGGGGCCCGGTACCGTCACGTCGCCGTCACGGCCGCGTCCGGCCGTGGGGACACGGAAGGCGGTCCCGTCCTAGTAGACGTGGACTCCGTAGGCGCTCAGCGCCTCGGTGACCGGCTGGAAGAAGGTCGTGCCGCCGGAGGTGCAGTTGCCGCTGCCGCCCGAGGTCAGACCGTACGCCGTGCTGCCGCCGTACAGCGGGCCGCCGGAGTCGCCGGGCTCGGCGCAGACGGTGGTCTGGATCAGACCGTAGACGATGTCGCCACCGCCGTAGTTGACCGTCGCGTTCAGCGCGGTGACGCGGCCGCTGTGGGTGCCGGTCGTGGATCCGCGGCGATAGACGGTCGTGCCGACCGAGGGCGTCGCGGCGCTGGTGATGTCCTGGCTGCCCACGGCACCCGACTTGGTCACCGAGCTGTTGGTGTAGCGCACGATGCCGTAGTCGTTGCCGGGGAAGCTGGAGCCGGCCGTGGAGCCGAGCGTGGTCGAGTGCGAGGAGTTCGACCACCAGGTGCCCGCGCCGTCGGTGCAGTGACCGGCGGTCAGGAAGTAGTAGTTGCCGCTGGAGTCCTGGACGTTGAAGCCCAGCGAGCAGCGCCAGCTGCTCGCGTAGATCGCGTCGCCGCCGGAGATCAGCTTGTTGAACTTGCCGGCCGTGTGCTTGACGACGAGGGCGTCCGAGTTGCTGCCGGCCTGCCGCTTGATCTTGGCGATCTCGGCCCGGGACACCGTGCTGTCGACGGTGACGACGACGCGGTTGGTCTTGGCGTCCACCGCCCAGGCCGTGCCGGGGACGTCGGCCTGGAGGACGGAGTCGCTCGCCCTGGTGAGCTGGTTGGCGCTGAACGTGTGGGCGTCGCTGGCGTTCGCGGTGGGGGCGGCGAACGCTGCCGCGGCCAGGAAGCCGGTCGCCACGGCGGTCAGCCGGGTCCGTCTTGCGATACCGCTGCGGGGAGTGGTGCGCTTGATCCTCACGTTGCATTCCCTCCCAGGGAAGTCGAGGGCCCGCGTGGGGTCGGGGCCCGGTGAGGCGCAGTCAGGGACTCGTTCGGGGTACCGAACAACGCTCATGACCCTGACAAGCGCTGAGGGGAGTATTCGGCCGAACGGCCGGTCGGCACAAGGGTGCCTTTCGGCCGTCAAGCTTTGAACCACCTATGCGCGCCCGCCCTTGACACCGGGTCAGGGGCCGGACCGCCGGCGCCCGCCGCCCCGGCCCGGCACCGGCGGAACGGAGCCGGTTTCGGCCAGGGTGAAGGCGGGTTCACCGGCGGGTACGAGGCCGGGCCCGGACCCGCCGGCGCCATCCCTCCACTGCCGGGCCGCCGGACACGGGCGGCGGCGAACACCTCACCGTCACCATCGGCCGCCCCTGTCCCGGGCATGGCCGGAATTCATCCCTCCGGATGGTCCCCTAGCAGTCGCAGCACGAACAGCACTCGCAGCATTCGCAGGCCTCGCAGCACTGGCAGGCCTCGCAGCACGAGCAGTCGCAGTTGCCGCACCAGCCCTCGCGCCTCTTCCGGGACCAGGGGCCCTCGTACTCGTCGGCGCAGCACACCTTGCAGGTGCAGCACAGCCCCAGGGCGGCGGCGCACCCGGCCCAGAAGCCCCGCTTGTCCGGACGCGGCGGCCCGCCCCCGAAGGGGTGCCGTACGGGTTGCCCGGCGCCGGGGCACCTGGTGCCCCGGGGGCGGCCCGAAGGAGGCCTCCGGCGCGTGTCCGCACGCGTGGCCGCCGAACGCCCGGTCCACCGAGCGGCTCAGCTCGTGCGCGAGCAGCAGGTGGACCAGCCTGCCGTCGGCGAACTCCGCCTCGCGCAGCGCCGGCCGGATGCCGTGCAGGGCGTCGTCGGCGAGCCGGCGGGCCTCGGTGAGAGAGGTGCCGGTGGCGGTGAGCGGGTTCCAGGCGCCGGAGCGCGCGTCCGCCTCCCGGTCCTCCACGGCGTCCAGCAGGTGGGCGAGGCGGCCGAAGAGGCGGCCGGCCTCGGCGAGCGGCCCGGCGTTGCCCGGCCGCCCGGCCAGCACGGCGGTGTGCGCGAAGGCGGCCGCGGTCGCCGTCTCGGTCGGCTCGGTGACCCTGAGCAGCGGGGTGCCGTGACCGGCCAGGGCCTCGATGCCGGTCTGCCGGTCGACGGCGTCGACGAGGACGCCGGTGTCGAACCCGACGGCGGCGCCGCTGTGCGCCCCGGCCCTCCCCCAGCTCGCCGCGACCCGGCGCGCCGCGAGGGCGACCGGCCTGCGGGCCAGCAGCCCGTCCCGGTCGGCGACGTGGTCGCGCACCTTGGCGGAGGCGAGGACCAGTGACACGGCGGCGGCGAGCCGGGCACCCTCGCCCTGGGCGACGGACGCCGTCCGCATACCGCGCAGGGCGCACGGCCCGGCGGTGCGCCGGGACCCCTCGACCGGCCCGGCCTGAGCCTCCGTCAGGACGGATATCAGCAGGCCGTCGTAGTTGGTCACGACACGCGCGAACTGTCCGTGGTCACGGCGCAGGGCGAGACACAGCCCGCACAGGTGCGCCATCCACTGGGTCCGCAGACCCTCCCCCAGCCGATGACTGCACGGCCGTACGATTCCGAACACGTCGATCCCCCGTGATGCGCCGCGATGTCGAGCCGGGGCATCGTATCGGCCGACTGTCGGCTCGTATCAGGTATGCCGTTCACCCATACGCTCCGTGCATCACCCGTCCGCCGACGACAATCATATTTCACTCACAGTCAGCAGCCGTATGAGTCACAACCCTTGGGGTACCAGGGCTCTCGACGTATCCGCTGTGCACCAGTACCGTCACAAACCCCCGCGCGGCGTCTATCCACTTGGCGCACCGTCCGCATCATGGATGACCATAGGGATGCCGAAAGCAAGAAGACCGCTGTGAGAGGAGGCGTCCATGGGATCGGTACGCAAGGCGAGTGCGTGGCTCGGCCTCGTCGACGACAACGATGACGAGCGTTACTACGACGACGACTACTCCGAGGGCACCGAGTCCGCGGACGCCTGGGTCACGGACCCCCGGGTGAAGGTGGCCACGGACACGGCCGAGGAGAAGGGCCGCCGGATCGGCACGGTCACCCCGGACAGCTTCCGGGACGCCCGCGCCATCGGTGAACTGTTCCGGGACGGCGTCCCGGTCATCATGAACCTCACGGCGATGGAGCCCTCCGACGCCAAGCGTGTGGTCGACTTCGCGGCCGGGCTGACCTTCGGCCTGCGGGGCACGATCGAGCGGGTCGCGAACCGGGTGTTCCTGCTGACGCCCTCGAACACCGAGATCGTCAGCGGTGAGCCGGCGGCACGCCGCGAGGACGGTTTCTTCAACCAGAGCTGAGGCAGGGCCGCTCACCGGCCCTGCCTCCCGCGGGGCTCACCGGAAGGCGTCGAGCCCGGTGAGCGCCTTGCCCAGGACGAGCTGGTGCATCTCGACGGTGCCCTCGTAGGTGAGCACCGACTCGAGGTTGGTCGCGTGCCGCATGACGGGGTATTCGAGGGAGATCCCGTTGGCACCGAGGATCGTCCGCGCCGTACGGCAGATCTCGATGGCCTCGCGGACGTTGTTGAGCTTGCCGAAGCTGATCTGCTCGGGACGCAGGCGGCCGGCGTCCATCCGCCGCCCCAGATGGTGGGCGAGCAGGATCCCCTTGTGCAGTTCCACCGCCATGTCGGCGAGTTTCGCCTGGGTGAGCTGGAAGCCGCCGATGGGCCGCCCGAACTGCTCCCGGGTCTTCGCGTACTCCACGGCCGCCTCGAAACTGCTGCGCGCCGCGCCCATGGCGCCCCAGACGATGCCGTAGCGGGCGTGCGAGAGACAGCCGAGCGGCCCGCGCAGACCGGTGACCTCCGGCAGCACCGCGCCCGCGGGCAGCCGTACGTCGTCCATGACCAGCTCGCTGGTGACGGAGGCGCGCAGGGACCACTTGTGCTTGATCTCGGGCGCCGAGAAGCCGGGGCTGTCGGTCGGCACGACGAACCCGCGGATGCCGTCCTCGGTCCGCGCCCAGACGACGGCCACCCCGGCCACCGACCCGTTGGTGATCCACATCTTGCGCCCGTTGAGCACCCAGTCGTCGCCGTCGCGCTTGGCGTGGGTGCGCATGGAGGCGGGGTCGGAGCCGTGGTCGGGCTCGGTGAGCCCGAAGCAGCCGATCACCTCACCGGCGGCCATCCGCGGCAGCCACTCCCGCTTCTGCTCCTCGCTGCCGAACCGGTGGATCGCGTACATCGCGAGCGAGCCCTGCACGGAGACCAGGGAGCGGATGCCCGAGTCGGCGGCCTCCAGCTCCAGGCAGGCGAGCCCGTACTGCACGGCCGTGGCGCCCGCGCAGCCGTAGCCGGTCAGGGACATGCCGAGCGCGCCGATGCCGCCCAGTTCGAGGGCGAGCTCCCGGATGCCGGGCAGTTCGCCCTTCTCGTACCAGTCGGCGACGTACGGCAGCACCCGGTCGGCCGCCCAGCCCGGACGGTGTCCCGGATCGCCAGGTCCTCCGGGTCGAGCAGGTCGTCGATCCCGAGCGGGTCGGCGGCGTCGAACGGGGGCAGCTTCGCGGACGCGGACATGGGACACCCTCCGGAACACTGGAACTCACCAAAAACTAGCAGCGCTAGTTACGTCTCCGGGTGACGTTACGGTGCAGTGTCCCGCACGTCCAGAGCGGGAGTCAGGCCGACACCTTCGGCTTCTGCGGCTCACGCGGGGAGGGCACCGCCCCACCGCGGGGATCTCGTCCGCGCCCTGCTCGCCGCACTGCATGATCCGCGGCAGCCGCAGCGCCATCAGCGCGCCCAGCAGCAGCAGCGCGGCGCTGACCAGCAGGGTCACGTGCAGCCCGTGCACGAAGGAGTCACGGGCGGCCCGGCGCAGGGCCTCACCAGCGGGCCCGCCCAGACGTCCGGCGACCTCGTAGGCCTCGCCGAGCGAGTGGCCGGCCGCCCGCGAGGCGTCCGAGGAAACGCCCGGCACCGACGCGAGGCCCGGCGTGTAGGCGCGGTTCATCACGCTGCCGAGCAGCGCGATCCCGATCCCGGCACCGAGCTGGTACGAGGTCTCGCCGATCGCCGCCGCCCCGCCGGCCTGCTCGGCCGGGGCCTCGCTCAGCATCGACTCGTAGGCGCCGAAGAGGGTGGTCTCCAGGCCGAAGCCGAGCAGGACGAAGCCGCAGAGCAGCAGCCGCGCGTTGTCCTCGCCGCCCATCGCGGTCAGGGTCACCACCGCGGCCGCGGTGAGGCAGAAACCCGCGGCGACCATCCGGCGCGGTCCGAAGCGGCGCAGCATCCGGGCGCCGGCGAGGCCCGCCGCCATCGCCGCGACGGTCAGGGGCAGCAGCCGCAGGCCCGTCCGCAGCGGCGACAGACCCAGCACCAGTTGCAGGTACTGCGCCGCGATCAGTTCCAGGCCGACCAGCGCGAGCATGGCCAGCACGATGCAGCCCACCGAGGTGCTGAACGCCGGCCGCCGGAACATCCGCAGGTCCACCAGCGGGTGCGGGCGGCGCCCCTGACGCCGGACGAAGAGGTACAGCAGCGCCGCGCCCAGCAGCAGCGGCGCCACGGTGAACGGGCTCGCGGCGGACTCCCCGCCGCCGAGCCGCTTCACGCCCAGCACGACGCCGAACAGGCCGGCCGCCGCCATCAGCGCGCCGGTGACGTCCCAGGGGCCGTCGCCCTCGCCCGGGACTCGGGCAGCAGCATGCGCCCGACCGGCAGGCTGACCAGCATCAGCGGGATGTTGACCAGGAAGACCGAGCCCCACCAGAAGTGCTCCAGCAGGAAGCCGCCGAGCAGCGGTCCGACGGCCGCGCCGACGGCGGCCACCGCGCTCCAGATGCCGATGGCCAGCGCGCGCTCACGCCGGTCGGGGAAGACCTGGCGCAGGATCGACAGGGTCGCGGGCATGATCATCGCGCCGCCGACGCCGAGCAGCGCGCGGGCGAGGATCAGGGTCTGGGCGCTCGGCGCGAAGGCGGCGACGGCGGAGGCGACGCCGAACAGGGCGTAGCCGAGGAGCAGCACGCGTCTGCGTCCCACACGGTCGCCGAGCGTGCCGAAGAGGATCAGCAGCGAGGCGCAGACCAGCGGGTAGACGTCGACGATCCAGAGCAGCTCGACGGCGCCGGGTCTGAGGTCCTCGGTGACGGCGGGTACCGCCACGTGCAGCACGGTCGCGTCGAGGGCGACGAGCAGCAGACTGACGCAGAGGACGACCAGGACGACCCAGCGGTTGGCACCGGCACCGGTCCCGGCCTCCCGACGGCGCGACGGAGCGGCGGCCGTGGTCGTCCCGGACATGTACGTACCTCCCAGATGATCCCTCGCGTGCGGCGGATCGGCGGAGCGGGGACTCTCCGTCGTACGGCCGGAGAGGAGCGGGGTCTCCGGCCCACGCAAACCCACGCGGGTGACTCGTCAGCGTACGCGAGTCCGTCCTGGGCACACGTGGCGGACCTCTCACACGCGGGACCGAACCCGTGTGGCGTACGCCACCTCGCACGATGCCGCGTGCGCCCGGCGGGCGGCCCGGTTCCGGGCCCGGTCGATAATCGAGCCCGTGACCGACCTTGCGACGCGCGCGGCCCCGGCCCGCGGCTCCCTTCCGCGCCGGGCGGCCCCGGCCCTCCTCGGGTACGCGGCCGTCCGCGCCCTCGGCCTGCTCGTGCTGGCCGTGTGGAGCGCGGCGCGCGGCAAGAGCGCGCTCACCCTGCTGTCCGCGCGCTGGGACTCCCTCTGGTACACCCGGGTCGCCGAGCTGGGTTACGGCTACGAGGTCCGCCTGCCCAACGGCGACGTCCACTCCAACCTGGCGTTCTTCCCGCTGCTCCCCTGGCTGGAGCGGCTGCTGCACGGGATCACGCCGCTGTCGTACGCGCACGCGGGCGTTCTCGTCGCCCTGCTCGCCTCGCTGGCCGCGGCCGGAGGGATCTTCGCGGTCGCGGAGTGGGTGTACGGGCCCCGGGTGGGGGTCTGCGCGGTGCTGCTGTGGGCGGTGCTGCCGGTCGGGATCGTGCAGTCGATGGCGTACAGCGAGTCGCTGTTCACCGCGCTGGCCGCCTGGTCGCTGTACACCGTGCTGACCGGCCGGTGGGTCGGGGCGGGTGTGCTCGCGGCGCTGGCGGGGCTGACCCGGCCGGTGGGTCTGGCGGTGGTCGCGGCGGTGTGGGCGGCGGGCGTGCTCACGTTCCTGCGCGAGCGGGGCGCCCGGTGCGCGCACGACGGCGATCGCACTCCCGGCCCGGCGGCCGAGGTGTGCGCCGAGCGCGTCGCGCGCGCTGACGGCGCACAGGAACCGCCGCACGCTCTTTTCACGCCGGAGGGCTCGCACGACGCGGCGCACGCTTCCTCGCGCACCCTTCGCGCCCCTTTCGCGCCCGCATGGCACCGGGCCCTCGGGCTGCTCCTCGCCCCGCTGGGCGCGGCCGGCTATGTGCTGTGGGTCGGCCACCGCACCGGCCGGGGCCGCTCGGCTACCTCGACGTGCAGGCCGGCTGGCGCAACGGGTTCGACGGCGGCTACGCCTTCGCCGGCTTCGTCGCCGGCAAGTTCACGTCCTTCCCGTCGGCCCTCGCCGGGGCGGGCCTGATCATCGGGGTGGCGCTGCTGATCATGCTGTACGTGACCGGCGTACGGCAGGGTCAGCCGCTCCCGCTGCTGGTGTACACGGGTGTCGTCCTCGCCCTCGCCCTGTGCGCGTCGAGCTACTTCGGGTCGAAGCCGCGGCTGCTGATGCCCGCCGTCCCGCTGCTGTTCCCGCTCGCCCGCGCCCTGGCCCGGCCGCGGACCTCACGATCGGCGCTGGTCACGGCGGGGCTGGCCGTCGCGACGGCGGTGTACGGCGCGTTCTGGCTGAACGGCTCCGGTCCCCCGTGATCGGGTCCGGCGGCCGATGAGCACGCCCTGAATTCCAGCCCATGATTCGGTGAACGAATTCATAAGGGCCATATAACCGCCGCCCGGAATGATCAAAGGAATTGCAGGAAGCAGGTTCACCGGATTGCGGAATCGCAGGAATTCGACGGCTCCTGAGAGGTTTCCCACATCACATCGTCATCACAAAGACGCTGTTTCGACCGGGAACAGAGCGCACTCACTGTAACGTCGATCGGGTGCGTACCGAACTAAACCTCACCCGGCGTCTGGACCGGGTGTTCGCCAGGCTGGACCGTGAGCCGGAACGGCCGGCCCACCTCGACGTGCCGCGGATGAGCCGGCACCGGGTGGTGCTGTTCACCGCGACCCTCGCCTTCTACCTGGCGATCGTCTGGGCCGTGGTGATCACCTCCTGGCTGGTCCGGCTCGACTGGCAGGTCATGTTCTTCCGGCCGTACCAGCAGTGGTCGGAGATCCACTGGATCGTCGACTACTACGTGGTGCTCGGCCAGCGCGGCCCCACCGCGGTGATGGTCGCCGCCTGGCTGGGCTGGCGCTCCTGGCGGCAGCACACGCTCCGCCCGCTGCTGACCCTCGGCGCCTCGCTGCTGCTGCTCAACATCACGGTGGGCGCCGCCAAGTACGGCATGGGCCGGCTCGGCCCGCACTACGCCACCGTGATCGGCTCGAACGAGATGGGTCTGGGCGGCGATATATTTCCCAGCGGCCACACCGCCAACGCCGTGGTGACCTGGGGAATCCTGGCCTATCTGGCCTCCACCCCGACCGCGCGCCGCTGGCTGTCGGCCGTGTCGGCCGTGACCTCGCTGGGCGTCGGGATGGCCACCGTCTACCTCGGTACGCACTGGCTGAGCGACGTGCTGCTGGGCTGGGCCGCGGGCCTGCTGATCCTGCTCGCCCTGCCGTGGTGCGAACCGCTGATCGCCCGCGCCGAGACCGCGATCTTCGATCTGCGCGACCGCTGGCGCGCCCGCCGCGGCCGTACGGTGCCGGCGCCGGCCGTGCCGGTCCCGGTGGTGCTCAAGCCGCGCACCGCGCCCGCCGGGCAGTCCGTTCCGGCCCGCGAGCCGGTGGCGTCGCGCGGGTCCCGGGCGCCGATACACCTGGCTCCCGGCCCGCACACGGCGCGTTCGGAGCGCACCCCGGTCACCCCGGCGGGCAGCCGCCGGCCGCCGCACGCCGACCGCCTGCCGCACGCCGACCGGCTGCCGCGCGGCGCCTCCCAGCCAGCCCGCCCCGTCTCGGGCGGCTGACGCCCACGCAGGCGGGTCCGGTACGCACGACCGACTCCGCCACGGCGAAGGCCCCGCTCCCCTTCCGGGAGCGGGGCCTTCGCCGTGCGCGAGGGGTTCAGCCCTTCCAGGCGCGGGTCACCAGCCCGTCCCGCACCTCGAAGTTGAGCCGGCCCACCCGGTACTCCATGGTGATGACCGTGCCCGGCGGCAGTGACCGTACCGTCGGCCACCCGCGCTGCCGGGCGAGCCGCTCGGCGTTCGGGGCCTCGAGGCCGACGTACCCGTCCGGACTGTCCTGGGGCTCCGCTGGCGGAGTGGGAATCGGTGCCATGCGGCCACGCTAGGCCGCATCGGGCGGCGACGGAAGCCGCGGTGACGGCGGGCCTTCGGTCCCCCTCCTGTCACGCTTCTGTCACAGGTTCCCGAACCCGTTTTCTTCGAACTCCGTCACACGATCGGGGTTTCCGTACCGTTCGCCGGGGTATTCGAACAGAATTCTCGGGCGCCGGAGCGCCCTCCCGAATTGTCCGGCGGAAAGCGCCGGGGCATCCACCGGGGCCGGTCCGACGTGTGATTCCGCGCCGAATCCCGGGCGGTGCCGGGAGGGCTGACACCGCAGCGGAATTCACGGTTTCGGGGTGCCGCCGCGCGGTCCCGCCGACCGGGCCAGCGCCCCGTCGAGGCGGTCGCGGATCGCCCTGATCGCCTCGGTCAGCTCCGCGGGCTCCAGGACCTCGAACGGGAAGCCGGTCATCATGATGTGAATCACCATCACCTCCAGGCTCGGCGCGCCGCTGCGCAGGACGCAGGCGTCAGGGCCGTCGGCCTCCAGCGTCCCGGCGGACGGCGAGATCCGCTCGGCGGCCTCGTGCAGCGGCACCAGCAGCCGGACCGCGGACCGCTCGGCGTAGGCGCGCGTGGAGACGCCCTCGGAGACGTGGGCGGCGAGGTCCTCGGCGGGCGGCTCGCGCGGGGTGAAGCGGGGTCCGTGCGGCGGCCTGGGGGTGATGCGGTCGACCCGGAAGGTCCGCCAGTCCGCCCGGTCGACGTCCCAGGCGACGAGGTACCAGCGCCGCTCGGTGCAGACCAGCCGGTGCGGTTCGACGGTGCGGCGGCTCGCGGCGCCGTCGTGCGTGCGGTACTCGAAGCGCAGCCGCTCGGCGTCCCGGCACAGATGGGCGATCTCGGTGAGCAGCGCCGGGTCGACCGGGGAGGCCGGCGGGCCGCCGCGCAGCATCGGCACGGTGAAGGCGTTGAGCGCGCCCACCCGGCGGCGCAGCCGGTGCGGCAGCACCTGTTCCAGCTTGGCCAGGGCGCGCACGGAGGTCTCGCCGATGCCCTCGATGCCCTGGCCGGCCGCGGTGCGCAGGCCGACGGCCACGGCGACGGCCTCGTCGTCGTCCAGCAGCAGCGGGGGCAGTTCGGCGCCCGCGCCGAGCTGGTAGCCGCCGCCGGTGCCGGGACTGGCGTTGACCGGGTAACCCAGCTCGCGCAGCCGGTCCACGTCCCGGCGGACCGTGCGCGGGGTGACGCCGAGCCGGTCGGCGAGTTCGGCGCCGGACCACTCGCGGTGGGCCTGGAGCAGCGAGAGCAGACGCAGCAGTCGTGCCGAGGTCTCCAACATGGCGCCGAGTCTGCCAGCCGATGCGGACAGCCGCTGTCCTCGACGGGACAGCGGCTGCGGTGCGCGGTTCGCTCAGAGCGCCAGGCGCCGGCCGGGCACGATCAGGTTCGGGTCGTCGCCGATGACGGGCCGGTTGCCGGCGTAGATCCGCTGCCAGGTGGTGCCGTGCCGGGCGGCGATGGTGCTCAGGGTGTCGCCCTCGCGGACGGTGTAGTCGCCGCGGGCGCCGCGGGCCGCGTCGCGGCCGGTGTGGGCCGCCGTGCGCTCGGGCTGCGCCGCCGGCGCCGGCTTCGTCGTCGCGCCGCTGCCGTCCGCCGTGCCCGAGGTGGCCGCCGGGGCGGTCCCGGTGGCTCCGGCCCGGCCGGAGCAGACCGGCCAGGCACCCCAGCCCTGGGCGTGCTGGACCTTGGTGGCGACGGCGATCTGCGCGCTCCTGGAGGCCTGGTCGGCCGTCGCGGCGTAGGCGCCGCCGCCGTACGCGCGCCAGGTGCCGGCGGAGAACTGGAGCCCGCCGTAGTAGCCGTTGCCGGTGTTGATGTGCCAGTCGCCGCCGCTCTCGCACTGGGCGATGCGGTCCCACACCCCGTTGTCGGCGGCGGTCGCGTCGCCGGCGGCGGCCATCAGTCCCAGCGGGGCCAGCAGCGCGGCTCCGGCCAGGGCGGCCGCTGCCGTACGGCCCCTGCGGGGACCGTCGGGGCGGGTGGTGCGGCGGGTGGTATCGGCACAATCGGACATGTGACTCCCTCTCCACGAACCCGGGCTCCCCGGGCGGAGCGCGCCTCGCCGCGCAGGACCGCGGTTCCTCGCGCCCGCCCCGTCCACCGCCGCCGGTGCGGCGATCGTGCTCTGCCTGGCCGGCCGGCGGACGTACCCGGGCGGTGCTCACTGCACACGGCGAAGGAATGTAGAGAGGGCGGCCGGGCTGTTTCAACCAAGTCGCCTTCGTGCCAGGCCAGTTCGCGGTTACCTCAGGTACCGGCGATTTTCGGCCAGCCGTTTCATGCGTGGATTTCACGATTTTTCGACCACACACACGAGTGGCGCGTGACCCACTTCACTCGTTCAAGTGCCTTGACGTGGCACGGACTTGACGATGAGTGTCCGGTTCCGCACCGACGGTGACCCTGTGCGGTGGATGGTTCGATTCCGTCGCCTCCGGGCGTGACCCTCACCACAGGACGCCCGTTGTCTTCTTCATGAGCCCGGAACCCCGGGGCTCAGCGGCCGGGAGCCACCCGGCCGACCCAGCACCGCATCCCGAGGGAGCCACCGTGCCGCGCATGCTCGACGTCAGTGACGCAGTACGCGCCGAGATCGGCGACGAAGAAGCCGACCGGCTGCTCGCCGGAGAGAACGCCCCGGGCAGTTACGACTGCACGTCCTGCCGCACCCGGGCGACTCCGAGCAGGAGCGCACCAGCACCGTTCTGTTCGTCGGCGACGAGACCGCCGTCCTCGCCTTCGCCCACGCCGGCTGCCTGCCCTCGCAGGTCGTCCAGGTCACCGAGGAGCAGCTGCAGGGCGCCGTGCGGTCCATCGGCGGCCGCCCCGCCGCCGACGGCGCCCCGGGGCGGTCCGTACCCGAGCAGGCCGTGCTCGGCGTGACCAGCGGACTGGTCCTGATCGAGGGCGAGTTGCACCCCGCGCTCGTCGTCGAGCCCACGGCGCCCATCGTGCGCCCCGGCTCCTACGGCGCCGGCGACGACTTCCTCCCGCTGCTCATCGAGCAGGGCTTCATGCCGGTGATGGAGCTGGCGTCGGTCCCGCCCGTGCTGCACGGCTGGTCGGTGCTGCTGGCGATGGGCCAGCTCCACGCGGTGCTCCAGCCGGGGATGGGCGGCGGTCAGCCGGTCGCGTGGTGGCAGGCGCACCAGCCGCTGCAGGTGACGGACAGCTGGCGGGCGGCCGCCAACAAGCACCAGCAGGTGCTGATGTTCGCGGCGCCGGTGGGGTCCATCGGCCGGCAGCCCCGGGAGGACCTGCTGCGCGACTCCCTCGACCGGGCCGCGGCGAGCGGCAAGCTGGTGGCGGCGGCCCTGCCCCTCGCGGGCACCTGAGGCCCGTCCGGCGGCGGCCCGGGAGCGCGCCCCACTTGTACGACCGCATCCCTTTCCGATTCCGGTCGTTTGGACATACGTGCACGCATATGACACTCCTCCTCCCCGCCGGTCCGCCTTCGCCTCCGTTCCGTCCGCACGGGCGGGGGAGAGTTCGGTCGCGCCCTCGGCGACGCCGATCTACGACTCGCTCTACGCGGAGTGGGTCAAGGCCTTCCGTACGCTGCCGGGAGACCGCAGTGGTGAGGAGGAGCTGGGGTTCTGCGCCTTCGGGCACACCCCGCACAGCACCGGCTCGTACCGCATGAGCTCCTACAGCGCCTACAGCGCGGGGCGTACAGCGCCCGGCAGGGCGGCGGTCAGCAGCACCAGCCGCAGTGGCAGCGGGTCGGCACGCTGGGGCGGCAGCAGGACACCGGGATGCATCACGTCCCGGCGGGGCTGCCGCCCGCTCCGCGGCGCGGCGCCTGAGGCATGGCGAAGGGCGGCCCCCGGTTCTCCGGGGGGCCGCCCTTCGCCATGCCTGCCTCGGCGGGCCGGTTACTTCTTCTTGCCGCGCTTCTCGCGCACCCGCACCGAGATGTGGATCGGGGTGCCCTCGAAACCGAACTCCTCGCGCAGGCGGCGCTCGATGAAGCGCCGGTAGCCGGCCTCGATGAAGCCGGAGGCGAAGAGGACGAACCGCGGCGGCTTGGTGCCGGCCTGGGTGCCGAAGAGGATGCGCGGCTGCTTGCCGCCCCGGACGGGGTGCGGGTGGGCCGAGACCAGCTCGCCGAGGAAGGCGTTCAGCCGGCCCGTGGGCACCCGGGTCTCCCAGCCGTCGAGGGCCGCCTCGATCGCCGGGACCAGCTTCTCCATGTGGCGGCCGGTGCGGGCCGAGACGTTGACCCGGGGCGCCCAGGCGACCTGGCCCAGCTCGGTCTCGATCTCCCGCTCCAGGTAGTAGCGGCGCTCCTCGTCGAGGGTGTCCCACTTGTTGAAGGCGAGGACGACCGCGCGGCCCGCCTCCACGGCCATGGTGACGATGCGCTGGTCCTGCACCGAGATGTTCTCGGAGGCGTCGATCAGGATGACGGCCACCTCCGCCTTCTCGACGGCGGCCGCGGTGCGCAGCGAGGCGTAGTAGTCGGCGCCCTGCTGGAGGTGGACCCGCTTGCGGATGCCCGCGGTGTCGACGAACTTCCAGGTCACCCCGCCCAGCTCGATCAGTTCGTCGACCGGGTCGCGGGTGGTGCCGGCCAGCTCGTTGACGACGACGCGCTCCTCGCCCGCGACCTTGTTCAGGAGGGAGGACTTGCCGACGTTCGGGCGGCCGATGAGGGCGATGCGGCGCGGACCGCCGACCGCGGTCCCGAAGGTCTGCTCAGGCGCCTCGGGCAGCGCCTCCAGGACGGCGTCCAGCATGTCGCCGGTGCCGCGTCCGTGCAGGGCGGAGACGGGGTGCGGCTCGCCGAGGCCCAGGGCCCAGAGGTAGGTGGCGTCGGCCTCGCCGCTCGGGCCGTCGACCTTGTTGGCGGCCAGCACGACGGGCTTGCCCGCCTTGCGCAGCAGCCGTACGACCGCCTCGTCGGTGTCGGTGGCGCCGACCTTGGCGTCCACGACGAAGACGACCGCGTCGGCGGCCTCGATCGCGTACTCGGCCTGCGCCGCGACGGAGGCGTCGATGCCGAGGACGTCCTGCTCCCAGCCGCCGGTGTCGACGACCTTGAAGCGGCGGCCCGCCCACTCCGCCTCGTAGGTGACGCGGTCGCGGGTGACGCCGGGCTTGTCCTCGACCACGGCCTCACGGCGGCCGATGATCCGGTTCACCAGGGTCGACTTGCCGACATTGGGACGGCCGACGACGGCGAGCACGGGCAGCGGGCCGTGGCCCGCCGCCTCGATGGCGCCCTCGACGTCCTCGATGTCGAAGCCCTCTTCCGCGGCGAGCTCCATGAACTCCGCGTACTCGGCGTCGCCGAGAGCCCCGTGGTCGTACTCGTGCTCAGCCGAGTCGCCGGGCTGGGTCTGGTCGTTCATGAAGTCCGTACCTCGTTGTTCATCGTGGTGATCGGTGGAGCGGCCCTGGTGGGCCGATCCACTACTCAAGTGTCGCCTGCCCTGCCCGGTGGATCAGGCCGGAGGAAATCAACGGTATCCGACCGACGCCGCCGCGCGGGGCCCGGTGCGTCCAGCCGCAAGGCGGAGGAGCGAGTCGACGCGGAGCGTCGGGGACCGACGACAACGCCGCGGATGGGCGTGCCGGGCCCGCGTCTCCGGCATGATCCACCGGGCAGGGCTCAGCGCCCGGTGAGGCGCCTGGCGTTCTCCAGGTGGCTGGTGAGCTGCTTCTGGATGCGCTCGGTCGCCTCGTCCAGCGCCCTGCGCGTGCGCCGTCCCGATCCGTCGCCCGCGTCGAACGGGTCGCCGAAGACGACGTCGACGCGGGAGCGCAGCGGGGGAGCGCCTTTATCAACCGGCCGGGCCGCTCGGTGCTTCCCAGTACGGCCACGGGCACGATCGGCGCTCCGCCGCGCAGCGCGAAGTACGCGAGCCCGGCCCGCAGCGAGGCGAAGTCGCCCTCGCCCGGGTGCCCTCCGGGAAGATGCCCAGCACTCCCCCGGCCTCCAGCACGCCGAGGGCCCGGGTGACGGCGTTGCGGTCGGCGGAGGCGCGGTCCACCTGGAGCTGGCCGATGCCGGTCAGGAAGGGGTTCAGTGGGCCGACGAACGCCTCCTTCTTGATCAGGAAGTGCGTCGGCCGGGGCGAGACGCCCATGACCATCGGCCCGTCGATGTTGTGCGAGTGGTTCACGGCGAGGATCGCCGGGCCGCTCGCGGGCAGCTTCCAGGCGCCGAGCACACGCGGCCGCCACAGCCCGTACATCAGGCCGACGCCGATGCGCCGCCCGACCTCGGCACCCCGCTCCGACGGAAGGCTCACTTCCCGGCCCGCTTCTCCTCGACCAGGGTGACGACGCACTCGATGACCTGGGCGAGGGTGAGCTCGGTGGTGTCCACCTCGACGGCGTCGCCGGCCTTGGCGAGCGGGGAGGTCTTGCGGCTGGAGTCCGCGGCGTCCCGCTTGATCAGGGCCTCGCGGGTGGCGTGGACGTCGGCGCCCTTCAGCTCGCCGCTGCGGCGGGCCGCGCGGGCCTCCGGGGAGGCGGTGAGGAAGATCTTCAGGTCGGCGTCCGGCAGCACGGTGGTGCCGATGTCCCGGCCCTCGACCACGATGCCCGGCTCGGCGCCGGCCGCCAGGGAGCGCTGCAGCTCGGTGATCCGGGTGCGCACCTCGGGCACCGCGCTGACCGCGCTGACCTTGGAGGTGACCTCCTGGGTGCGGATCGGGGCGGCCACGTCGACACCGTCGACCGTGATGGTCGGGGCGGACGGGTCGGTGCCGGAGACGATCTCCGGCTTGCCCGCGACCGCGGCGATGGCGGTCGGGTCCTCCAGGTCGATGCCGTTGGCCACCATCCACCAGGTGATGGCCCGGTACTGGGCGCCGGTGTCGAGGTAGCTCAGGCCGAGCTTGGCCGCCACGGCCTTCGACGTGCTCGACTTGCCCGTGCCGGAGGGGCCGTCGATCGCGACGATCACGGACTTGGCGGTCGGGGCGCCGTTTTCCACGGGGGACACCTTCCTGGTGCGGTGCGGGGGCGGGGGGCCGGAGCGCGAGAGCGCCCTGCACAAGGTTACTGGGTGCCGGTGGCCCGGACGGACGGCCGCCTTCTACTGCCGCAGCGCCCAGCCCCGCTCGCGCAGCGCCTCCCGCAGCGCGGCCGCCGCGCCGGGCTCCACCATGAGCTGGACGAGGCCTGCCTGCTGCCCCGTCGCGTGCTCGATCCGGACGTCCTCGATGTTGACCCCGGCCCGGCCCGCGTCCGCGAAGATACGGGCGAGCTGACCGGGCTGGTCGTCGATGAGGACGACGACGGTCTCGTACTCACGGGGCGCGCTGCCGTGCTTGCCGGGCACTCGCACCTGGCCCGCGTTGCCGCGGCGCAGCACGTCCTCGATGCCCGAGCCGCCCTCGCGGCGCTTGTCCTCGTCGGAGGACTGCAGGGCGCGCAGGGCGCGGACGGTCTCCTCCAGGTCGGCGGAGACGTCGCTGAGCAGGTCGGCGACCGGGCCGGGGTTGGCGGAGAGGATGTCGATCCACATCCCGGGGTCGGAGGCGGCGATCCGGGTCACGTCCCGGATGCCCTGTCCGCACAGCCGTACGGCCGCCTCCTCGGCGTGCTCCAGGCGGGCCGCGACCATGCTGGAGACCAGGTGGGGCATGTGGGAGACGAGGGCCACGGCCCGGTCGTGGGCGTCGGCGTCCATGACGACCGGCACGGCCCGGCAGTGCGAGACCAGTTCCAGGGCGAGGTTGAGGACCTCGGTGTCGGTGTCCCGGGTCGGGGTGAGCACCCAGGGTCGGCCCTCGAAGAGGTCGCCGGTCGCGGCCAGCGGGCCGGACTTCTCCCGGCCGGACATGGGGTGGGTGCCGATGTAGGCGGACAGGTCCAGGCCGCGTGCCTCCAGGTCGCGGCGCGGGCCCCCTTGACGCTGGCCACGTCGACGTAGCCGCGCGCGGCGCCGCGGGCCATGACGTCCGCGAGGACGCCGGCGACGTGTGCGGGCGGGGCGGCGACGACGGCGAGGTCCACCGGGCCGTCGGGGCCTCGTCGGTGCCGGCGCCCAGCGCGGCCGCCGTGCGGGCCTGCTCGGGGTCGTGGTCGGCGAGGTGGACGACGACGCCGCGCTGGGTCAGGGCGAGCGCGGCGGAGGTGCCGATGAGCCCGGTGCCGATGACGAGTGCGGTTCTCACTGGGCGATGTCCTTGCGCAGGGCGGCGGCGCCGAGGTAGACGTGGGCGATCCGGGCGCGGGGCAGGTCCGACTCGATGTGTGCGAGCACCCGGACGACACGGGGCATGGCGCCCTCGATGTCCAGTTCCTGGGCGCAGATCAGGGGGACGTCGACGATCCCGAGCTTGCGGGCGGCGGCGGCCGGGAAGTCGCTGTGCAGGTCGGGGGTGGCCGTGAACCAGATGCTGATCAGGTCGTCGGCGGTGAGTCCGTTGCGCTCCAGGATCTCGGTGAGCAGCGCTCCGACCTGCTCGTCCATGTGACGGGCCTCGTCCCGCTCCAGCTGGACGGCCCCCGGACCGCTCGTACCGCCACGGTGCTGCTCCTTGCTGACATGCGTTTCGTTCCTGGCCGGTCCAGCCTACTCAGGCCCGGGCGGCCGGGCGCGCGGCGCCCGCCCGCTGAGACGCGGGGCCGACCCGGTGAAGGCCGTGTCAGCCCTCCCGCCGCCTGCTTCGGCAGGAGCACCTTTGGTGCGAAGATGTCGCGAATCATGGCTTTTCTTACCGCCGATGTTCGGAGTGACGACATGACCTACAGCACGACGCGCCGCACGGTTCTCGCGACGGGCGCGGCGGCGCTCGCCACCGGCTGCGGGGCGGCAGCGGTTCGACGGGCTCCTCCTCGTCGCCCGGCGGCATGGAGCTGGCGAGCACCAGCGACATCCCGAGGGCGGCGGCAAGATCTTCAAGGCGCAGAAGGTCGTGGTCACCCAGCCGTCGAAGGGCGACTTCAAGGCCTTCTCGGCGATCTGCACGCACGAGGGCTGCACGGTGAGCAAGGTGGCCGACGGCACCATCGACTGCCCGTGCCACGGCAGCAGGTTCCACATCGCCGACGGCTCGGTGGCGCACGGCCCGGCGACCCGGCCGCTGCCCGCCGAGACGATCAAGGTGGACGGAAATTCGATCCACCTGGCGTGAGCGGCCCGCGTACGCTCCCGGGATGCAGCCCGAGGACCTGGTACGCGACCACACGATCTACGCCTGCGTCATGGGTTCGCGGGCCTTCGGCCTGGCCACCGAGGCCAGCGACACCGACCGGCGGGGCGTCTTCCTCGCCCCCACTCCCCTGTTCTGGCGGTTCGGGAAGCCGCCGGCACATGTGGAGGGCCGGGCGAGGAGCGGTTCTCCTGGGAGCTGGAGCGCTTCTGCGAACTGGCGCTGCGCGGCAACCCGAACATCCTGGAGTGCCTGCACTCCCCGCTGGTGGAGCACGTGGACGACACCGGCCGCGAACTGCTGTCCCTGCGCGGCGCCTTCCTCTCCCGGCAGGTGTACGACACCTTCACGCGCTACGCCCTCGGCCAGCGCAGGAAGCTCGACGCCGACGTCCGCACCACGGGCGCCCCGCGCTGGAAGCACGCCATGCACCTGCTGCGCCTGCTGACGAGCGCGCGGGACCTGCTGCGCACCGGGGAGCTGCGGATCGACGTCGGCGACGAGCGGGAGCCGCTGCTGGCGGTGAAGCGGGGCGAGATCCCGTGGCCGGAGGTGGAGGCCCGCATGGCCCGGCTCGCGGCGCAGACCGAGGAGGCCCTGCGCCGCACCGCGCTGCCGCCGGAACCGGACCGCGCGCGCGTGGCCGGCTTCCTCTTCCGGGCGCGCCGGGACTCAGCCCGCCAGGCGGACGCGTACGACGAAGTCGTGCAGGGCGTCGTGCGCGCTGGGGGCGTCGGGCAGGGCTGAGGCGGCCTGCGCCTCGTCCAGCACGGCGTGCAGCCGCTCCACGTCGGCCTCCACGCGTGCTAGGAGGCCGACGTCGGCGGTGCCGTGCTCGCGCTCGGCCTTGGCGGCGATCAGCTCGGGCAGGTAGGCGGGCGCGTCCACCTGGTCCAGCAGGGTGGGCAGATGGGCCTGGACCTCGCCGCTGCGCATGAGATGGATGCCGGTGAGCAGCACGCGGAACGTGTAGAGCAGCGGCTTGAGTTCGCCGGTCTTGTCGAACAGCCGCCACTGGGTCACCGCGAACCCGCGGTAGTGGTGGGCGTGGTGACGGGTGAGGACGCCCGGGACGAGGGCGGCCAGCTCCCGGTGCGCCTCGGAGGTGTGCGCCACGAGGGGCGACAGGAGCTGCTCCAGCACATAGCCGTTGCGCCGGAGCATCAGCCGGGCGAACTTGCGCACGTCGTGGGTGACGAGGTCCATCTCGACGCCGAACCGCACCCAGGTCCGCGACCGCGTCTCCTCCGGCTCGCGCAGCCCGACCAGGTCCGCGGCGGGCAGCAGATGGGCACCGCGCAGGTCGAGGTCGGAGTCCTCGGAGGGGAACCCGTACAGGTGGGCTCCGGAGACGGTCGCGAACAGCAGGGGGTGGGGCTGCTCGGCGATCACGGGCGTCAGGTCCATGTCGAGGTCGTCGATCATGGGCCTAAGCGTCCCAGAGCGCCCCCAGCGCCAACAGGTCGCCCCGGTACTCGATCCGCTCCGCCCAGTCGGCGGGCCAGGCGTCCGCGCCGAGCCAGGCGCCCGCGAAGGCCCCGGTGAGGCAGGCGATCGAGTCCGAGTCGCCCGAGGAGCAGGCGGCCCGGCGCAGGGCGGTGACGGGCTGGTCGGGGAAGAGCAGGAAGCACAGCAGGCCGGTGGCGAGGGCCTCCTCGGCGATCCAGCCCGCGCCGGTGGCCAGGCAGGGGTCGGTCTCCGGGGAGACCGTGCGCACGGCCTCCTGGAGGCGGGCGAGCATGTCCAGGCACTCGTCCCAGCCGCGGGCGATGAAGTGCTCGGGGCCGGGGTCCTGGGAGCGGGTCCACAGGTCGCCGAGCCAGGTGTGGTCGTAGCGGGTGCGGTTTTCGTAGGCGTAGCTGCGGAGCCGGCCGACGAGCCCGGCCGGATCGGTGCCCCGGGCGAGCAGGTGCACGGCGTGGGCGGTCAGGTCGGAGGCGGCCAGGGCGGTGGGGTGCCCGTGGGTGAGCGCGGACTGCAACTGGGCCGCTCCGGAACGCTGTTCGGCGGTCAGGCCGGGGACCAGGCCGACGGGGGCGACGCGCATGTTGGCGCCGCAGCCCTTGGAGCCGATCCGCGCGGCGTCCTGCCAGGCGCGGCCCTCCTCCTTGAGGAGTTCGCACGCGGTCAGGCAGGTGTTGCCCGGGGCGCGGTTGTTGTCCGGCGAGAGGTACCAGTCCACGAACTCCTCGCGCAGCGGCCGCTCCAGCCGCTTGGGGGCGAGGTACCCGCGCTCCATGGCCGTGCGGAGTCCGCGGCCGACGGCGAGGGTCATCTGGGTGTCGTCGGAGACGAGGGCCCGCCGCGGCAGTTCCGTCTCCCGCCAGGGGCCGCACTTGGCGAGGATCGAGGGGACGTCGTCGAACTCGGTCGGGAAGCCGAGGGCGTCCCCGAGGGCGAGGCCGAGGAGGGAGCCGGTGGCGGCGCGTTTGCCCGGACGGGTGGTGGTCATGCGGGGTTTCCTTCCCGGGTCGGCCGGAGCAGGGGCGGGTGCAGGGCGGTCGCGGGGCCCGCGCGGTAGAGGGCGGCCGGCTTGCCGCGGCCGCCGGTGAGCCGGGCGGCGCCGGGGACGGGTTCGACGAAACCGGGGGTGGCGAGCACCTTGCGGCGGAAGTTGGGCCGGTCCAGCGCGGTGCCCCACACGGTCTCGTAGACCTGCTGGAGCTCGCCGAGGGTGAACTCGGGCGGGCAGAAGGCGGTGGCGGCGCGGGTGTTCTCCAGCCGGTCGCCGACGCGTTCGTGGGCGTCGGCGAGGATGCGGTCGTGGTCGAAGGCGAGCGGCCCGGCCGAACCGTACGGCAGCCAGCGGGCCTGGGCCGCGTCGCCGCCGCCACGGGGCTCGGGGGGCTCGGGCAGCAGCGCGGTGAACGCGACCGAGACGACCCGCATCCGGGGGTCCCGGCCCGGCTCGCTGTAGGTGCGGAACTGCTCCAGGTCCAGCCCGGAGACGTCGTCCAGGCCGGTCTCCTCGGCGAGTTCGCGCCGGGCGGCGGTCTCCGCGGACTCGTCGGGCAGCAGGAAGCCGCCGGGCAGCGCCCACCGGCCGGCGTACGGCTCCTGCCCGCGCTCGACCAGCAGCACGTGCAGCGCGCCCTCGCGGACGGTCAGGACGGCCAGGTCGACGGTGACGGCGAACGGTTCGTAGGCGTGCTTGTCGTAGCCCAGCAGCACGAACACCCCCTTTTATAGTCACTGAGACTATAAAAGGGGGTGTTCCGGGAGCACAACCTCTCTAGAGGTCGACCTCCTGCATGAGCATCCCGACCTCGGTGTTGGACAGGCGGCGCAGCCAGCCCGACTTCTGGTCGCCCAGGGTGATCGGACCGAAGGAGGTGCGCACCAGCTTCTCGACGGGGAAGCCGGCCTCGGCGAGCATGCGGCGCACGATGTGCTTGCGGCCCTCGTGCAGGGTCACCTCGACCAGATAGTTCTTGCCGGTCTGCTCGACCACCCGGAAGTGGTCCGCGCGCGCGTAGCCGTCCTCGAGCTGGATGCCGTCCTTCAGGCGCTTGCCCAGGTCGCGCGGGATGGGGCCGACGATGGCCGCGAGGTACGTCTTCTTCACGCCGTACTTCGGGTGGGTCAGCCGGTGCGCCAGCTCGCCGTGGTTGGTGAGCAGGATGACACCCTCGGTCTCGGTGTCGAGCCGGCCGACGTGGAAGAGCCGGGTCTCGCGGTTGGTGACGTAGTCACCGAGGCACTGGCGGCCCTCCGGGTCCTCCATGGTGGAGACGACGCCGGCGGGCTTGTTGAGCGAGAAGAACTGGTAGGACTGCGTGGCGACGGTCAGGCCGTCGACCTTGACCTCGTCCTTCTCCGGGTCCACCCGGCGGCCCTGCTCCAGCACGATCTCGCCGTTGATCTCGACCCGGGCCTGCTCGATCAGCTCCTCGCAGGCGCGGCGGGAGCCGTAGCCCGCGCGCGCGAGCACCTTCTGCAGCCGCTCGCCCTCCTGCTCGGCACCGGGGAAGGTCTTGGGCAGCTTGACGTCCTTCTTGCCCGCGTAACGCTCCCGGTTGCGCTCCTCGGTCCGCGTCTCGTACTCGCGCGAGCGAGCCGGGGCGGTACGGCCGCCGCGCTGCTGGGACTGCTTGGGGCCGCCCTTGGCGCCACCGCGCGCGGAGCCGCCGCGCCCGGACTTGGGGCCGTCCTGGGAGGCCCCGGGGCCCACGTCGTAGCGGCGCTCCTCGGGCGGGGCTTGCGGGGCCGGCCCTGCCCCTGCTTCTGGTCCCTGTCGTTGCCGGCACCGCGGTAGTTACCGCGCCCGCCGCTCTTGCCGCTGCCGCTGCTTCGCATCAAGGTTTCCGTCTTAGTCGTCTGCGTCCTGACCGCCGGGCGCGTCGGGCGCGTCCGGGTCGAACGACGGGACCCCTCCTGGGTCTCGGCCTCGATCGCCTCCGCCTCCGGGAGGAAGGGCGCGAGTTCCGGAAGTTCGTCCAGGCCGCGCAGGCCCATCCGCTCCAGGAAGTAGTTCGTCGTCCTGTACAGGATCGCACCTGTTTCGGGTTCCGTGCCCGCCTCCTCGACCAGACCGCGCTGCAGGAGGGTGCGCATCACGCCGTCGCAGTTCACTCCGCGCACCGCGGAGACGCGGCTGCGGCTGACCGGCTGGCGGTAGGCGACGACCGCCAGGGTCTCCAGCGCGGCCTGGGTGAGGCGGGCCGTCTGGCCGTCCAGCACCAGCCGTTCGACGGCGGGCGCGTACTCGGCGCGGCTGTAGAAGCGCCAGCCGCCCGCGACGAACCGCAGCTCGAAGCCGCGGCCCTGCACGGTGTAGTCGTCGGCCAGCTCACGCAGCGCGTCGCCGATCTGCCGCTTCGGCCGCTCGAGGATGCGCGCCAGGTGTTCCTCGGTCGCGGGCTCGTCCACGACCATGAGGACCGCTTCGAGGGCCGGCTTGAGGTCCAGCCCGGCCACGGCACGCGGCCCGGCGGGAACGTCGGCGGTACCGGCGGGTGCCTCCGCGGGCTCCGTGGCTGCCTGGGTGGTCTCGCTCACGCCTTCTTCTCCTCCTCGGGCGCCTCGGGCGGCCGGTCGAACTCATCGGTGACCATCGGCGCCCCGTCCGTGTCCCCGCCGGTCCAGCGCACCAGCAGCTCCCCGAGGGCGGCCTCCTGCTCCAGGGCGACGGCCTTCTCCCGGTACAGCTCCAGCAACGCCAGGAAGCGGGCCACCACGGTGAGGGTGTCGTCGGTGTCCTCCACCAGCGCCCGGAAGCTGACCTCGCCCAGCTCCCTGAGCCGCGCCACCACGATCCCCGCCTGCTCCTGCACGCTGACCAGCGGGGCGTGGATGTGGTCGACGTACACCTGCGGCCTGGCCTTCGGCTGCATCGCCTTGACGGCGAGCCTGGCGAACCCCTCGGGGCCGATGCTGATGACGACCTCGGGCAGCAGCTCGGCGTGCTCGGGTTCGAGGCCGACGGTACGGGGGTGGCGGCGGGCCTCCTCGTCCAGGCGCTCGTTGAAGATGTCGGCGATCCGCTTGTACGCGCGGTACTGCAGCAGCCGCGCGAACAGCAGGTCCCGGGCCTCCAGCAGCGCGAGGTCGGCCTCGTCCTCGACCTCGGCGGCGGGCAGCAGCCGGGCGGCCTTGAGGTCGAGCAGGGTGGCGGCGACGACGAGGAACTCGGTCGTCTGGTCCAGGTCCCAGTCGGGGCCCATGGCCCGGATGTGCGCCATGAACTCGTCGGTGACCTTGGACAGGGCGACCTCGGTGACGTCCAGCTTGTGCTTGGAGATGAGCTGGAGCAGCAGGTCGAACGGCCCCTCGAAGTTGGCCAGCCGCACCTTGAAGACACCGTCGGCGGCGGCCTCGCCGGCCTCGCCGTCTTCGGCCGGCCCGGCTTCGGACACGGCGGCGGCGCGGTCGGACGCCGGTTCCCTCCCGGCCTGCGGACCGGACCGGTCCGGGGCCGCGGACGGCTCGGGGGCCGCAGCCGGTTCCGGGGTCACGTCCGGCTCCGGGGGTACGACCGGCTCCGGGACCGCGGACGGCTCAGGAGCCACGTCCGGCTCCGGGGCACGTCCGGTTCAGGAGCCGCGTCGGGTTGCGGGGCAGCGACCGGCTCGGGGGCCTGCGGGCCGGTCTCGTCGCCGGCCGGGGTCCGGGTGCGGCCGGGGCCGAGGGCGGAGCGGTGTCCGGCGGGGCACCGGTGCGGGCTCCGGCGGAGCCGTGTGCGGTTCGGCGGGCTGGAGGTGGGGGTGGGGCGTGGTGCCCGGTCCACGGCCGAGCGCACGCCTGCGGCCGGCACCGGGGGCGGGGGCGTCGTTCGGGGTCATGGCCGTCGCAGGCTACCGCCTGGCGCCCGCTCGGCCGACTACCGACCCCGCAGCCGCCGCACCAGGATGCTCGCGTCCCCGCGCGCCTCCAGGTCGGCCAGGACCACGGCGACCGCCTCGCGGACGATGCGGCCGCGGTCCACGGCGAGGCCGTGCTCGCCGCGGAGGACCAGTCGCGCGTGCTCGAGGTCCATCAGTTCCTCGGCGGACACGTACACCGTGATCTTCTCGTCGTGCCGTTCCCGCCCGCTGGGCCGCCGGTTCGCCGCCCGCCCGCGCTTGCGCGGCTGCGCGGCCGCGGCTTCCGCGGCGCCCTCCGGTGGCGCCGGGCGCCGGGACGGCCGGGTGCGCGACTCGCCGGTCCCGGCCGGTTCCGCGTCCGCCGCGGCGTGCTCCGCGCCCTCTCCGTCACCGCCCTGGACGGGCACCGAGGCCGGCGCGTCCTCGGCGGCCGTGTCGTCGCTCTCCCCCGCGGGAGCCGGCACCCGGGCCTCGCCGTTGGCCCCGCGACGGGGCGTGGACGGCTGGAGCGCCATCCCCCCGTCGTACGGAACAGTTCGTCGGCCCCGGGCAGACTCACTCGGCGTGACACCGGGCGAGCACCTCCCTGGCGAGCTGGCGGTAGGCGGCGGCGCCGACGGAGTTGGAGGCGTACGTGGTGATCGGCTCACCGGCGACGGTGGTCTCCGGGAAGCGGACCGTGCGGCCGATGACCGTGTGGTAGACGTGGTCGTCGAACGCCTCGACCACGCGCGCGAGCACCTCACGGCTGTGCACCGTGCGCGAGTCGTACATCGTGGCGAGGATGCCGTCGAGCTCCAGGTCGGGGTTGAGCCGCTCCTGGACCTTCTCGATGGTCTCGGTCAGCAGGGCCACACCGCGCAGCGCGAAGAACTCGCACTCCAGCGGCACGATCACCTTGTGCGCGGCGGTGAGCGCGTTGACCGTGAGCAGACCGAGCGAGGGCTGGCAGTCGATCACGATGTAGTCGTAGTCGTCCATCAGCGGCTTGAGCGCCCGCTGCAGGGTCGACTCGCGCGCGACCTCGGAGACCAGCTGGACCTCGGCGGCCGACAGGTCGATGTTGGAGGGCAGCAGGTCCATGTTGGGGACCGCCGTCTTCAGCAGGACCTCGTCCGCCGACATGCCCCGCTCCATGAGCAGGTTGTAGACGGTGAGGTCGAGCTCCATGGGGTTGACGCCGAGACCCACCGACAGCGCGCCCTGCGGGTCGAAGTCCACGAGCAGCACGCGCCGGCCGTACTCCGCGAGCGCGGCACCCAGGTTGATGGTCGACGTGGTCTTGCCGACGCCGCCCTTCTGGTTGCACATCGCGATGATCTTCGCGGGGCCGTGGTCGGTCAGCGGGCCGGGGATCGGGAAGTACGGCAGCGGGCGTCCGGTCGGACCGATGCGCTCACGGCGCTGGCGGGCCGCGTCGGGCGCGAGCGTGGCGGCGTACTCGGGATCGGGCTCGTACTCGGCGTCGGGGTCGTAGAAGTGCCCTCGGGCAGTTCGTCGTAGTCGGCGAGTTGGTTGTGGGGCGCGCCACTTCCGTCGCCGGCCATGGCGTTCACGTGATGGCCATCCATGCTGTGGTGTGCTGTCCGGACCGTCTGCGGACCCGGAGTCTGGTGGGCTGCGAAGGTGCGCACAGCGACGGAGCCGACAGCCTCGAATCCCGCGGAACCGGCCTGGCCCCGTACCGGCATTCCTGGTTGACCACCCCCGGGAGTAAATGTCGACTCATTCACAAGTCGTCTTACCTCCTTGGTGACCAGGAAACTTCTAGACAAGGTCAGCGTGGCACCATGCCGACGGTTGGCGACTCTATGGCGTGTCGGCGGTCCGCAGCAACACAATCCGCCGGACCCGGCAGGATGTGTCGGCAATGAAACATCCCTCTGTCAAGGGCGTACGGGCGTCGCACGGCAGGTTTCACCGGTGTGCGAATCGGTCGAAGGGTTACGTTCGAGGCGAGTTGACCGCAAGTGGCAAAGTGACCATACACACATCCGGCCGGACCTTGTCGGGCAAGGTCCGGCCGGATGTCCGGTGTTGACGAACCGTGTTGACGAATCGCCTTTCACCGGTTGGCGACTTGGCGACACGCCAGGTCGCGGGGGTCAGCCGAGCAGGGTCTCCAGCTCCACGTGCTCCAGGCCGTGGGCCTCGGCGACCTCCTTGTAGACGACCTTGCCGTCATGGGTGTTGAGACCCTTGGCGAGCGCGGCGTCGCGGCGCAGCGCCTCGACCCAGCCGTTGTTGGCGAGGGAGACGATGTACGGCAGCGTGGCGTTGGTGAGGGCGTTGGTGGAGGTGTTCGGCACCGCGCCCGGCATGTTGGCGACGCAGTAGAAGACCGAGTTGTGGATGCGGAAGGTCGGCTCGGCGTGCGTCGTGGCGCGGGAGTCCTCGAAGCAGCCGCCCTGGTCGATCGCGATGTCGACAAGGACACTTCCGGGCTTCATGCGCGACACCAGCTCGTTGGTGACGAGCTTGGGGGCCTTGGCGCCCGGGATGAGCACCGCGCCGATGACGAGGTCGGCGTCCAGGACGGCCTTCTCCAGCTCGAAGGAGTTGGACATGATGGCCTTGACCTTGGTGCCGAAGACCTTGTCGGCCTCGCGCAGCTTGTTGATGTCGCGGTCGAGCAGGGTCACGTCGAAGCCCATGCCGACGGCTACCTGGGTGGCGTTCCAGCCGGAGACGCCGCCGCCGATGACGACGGCCTTGGCCGGGGTCACACCCGGCACGCCGCCCGGCAGCACACCGCGGCCGCCGGCCGGGCGCATCAGGTGGTAGGCGCCGACCTGCGGGGCCAGCCGGCCCGCGACCTCGGACATCGGGGCGAGCAGCGGCAGCGCGCGGTTCGGCAGCTCGACGGTCTCGTAGGCGATGGCCGTGGTGCCGGACTCGATGAGCGCGTCCGTGCACTCCTTGGAGGCGGCCAGGTGCAGGTAGGTGAAGAGGATCTGGTCCTTGCGGAGGCGGTGGTACTCCTCGGCGACCGGCTCCTTGACCTTGAGCAGCAGGTCGGCGGCGGCCCACACCTCGTCGGCGGTGCCCAGGATCGCGGCACCGGCGGAGACGTACTCCTCGTCCGTGATCGAGGAGCCGAGACCGGCACCCCGCTCGACGACGACCTGGTGGCCGTTGCGCACCAGCTCGTGCACACCGGCGGGGGTGATGGCCACCCGGAACTCGTTGTTCTTGACCTCGCGGGGGATGCCGACCTTCACGTCGATCACGGTCCTTGGCTCAGAGGGTATGGGGGTGCATTTCAAGACGTACCCAGACATGCAGGGGCATACCGGGAGACACCGCAGGAGAACGAGCGGCAGAGCCAGTCTAATGAAGGTGTTCCGACTGTCTAGCCTTTCATTGCATCAATCTTCGCTCGCGGCAGTGCGGATTTCGCAGGCGTCATCGCCGTATACCGGCAGGACGTCGTCCTCCTGCTCCCCGTTACCCAGCATGCGCTCGGCCGCGGCCCGGTGCAGATGGGCGGCCGCGGGGTCGCCGAGCCGGTCCAGGGTGTCGGCCAGTCTGAGCTGCAGCGCGGCCTGCAGCCGGGTGTCCTGGGCGCGCCTGGCCCACTCCACCGCCTCCCGGCAGGTGTGCAGCGACTCCTCGGGCCGCCCCGCGTACTCCTGCACCCGGGCCACCTCGCTCAACGCCCGCGCGTGTGCGGCCACATCGCCTTCCTTGCGGTACCCGGCGGCGGCCGCGCGCCAGTTCCTGAGCGCCTCTCCGTAGCGGCCCGCGTAGGTGTGGGCGGTGCCCGTGCGGCCGTACAGCCGGGCGGCCTCCGCGCGCTCGCCCCGGGCCAGCCGCTCGGCCAGCGCCCGGCCGAACCAGTCCGCGGCCCGGTCGTAGTCCCCCAGCTCCTGGTGGGCACCGCCTACGGATTCCATCGCGCGGCCGGTCGCGTACGGGTCGTTCGCCTCGCGACCGGCGTCGAGCGCGGCCCGGTAGCGGGCCAGGGCGTCCCTGGTGCGGCCGGTCTGCGCGTCGACGTCACCGAGGTTCAGCAGGGCGGCGGCCCGTTCCCGGTGCAGCCCGCGCCGCTCGGCGACCCCGAGGACGAGGCCGTGGACCTCGTACAGGTCGGGTGCGGCGGCCTGCGCGCCGAAGTGCGCCGCCATGGCCCTGACGAGCTGGGACATCAGCCGGCGGGCGAGGGTGTCCAGCTCGCCGTCGGCGACGGCCATGCGGGTGGCGGCCAGCAGGGCGGGCCTGCGCACCCGCAGCCACTCGGCGGCCGCGCGGGGCGAGGGGAAGCGCAGTGCCGGGGGCATCTCCCGCAGCCTCTCCCGGGCCTGCGGGCTGTCCGTCTCGGTGATCACCCGGCAGGACTGCAGCAGCCGTACGTTGCGCTCCAGCATCCGGGCCCGCGCGAGCTGGAGCTCACCCGGGCGCTCCTGGCTCTCGGCGCGGGCGCGCAGCAGCGGGTGCAGACAGCCGGGGACGGCGTACTCGGGCAGCGGGGAGTCCACGGCGCGCAGCAGGCCGAGCGCGACGAACTCCTCCAGCACGGCGGCGGCCGTGTCCACCGCGCAGCCGGCCAGGGCGGAGGCGGTGTGCGGGTCGACCAGGCCGGCCGGGGCCAGGCACAGCAGACGCAGTATCCGGGCGGCCTGGCCGGGGAGCTGGTCGTGGACGAGCCGCAGGACCCGGGCCAGCGGCGTGCCCTCGGTACCGTCGTCGGCGTCCGCGTGCAGCCGTTTGGCCAGGTCGGAGACGGCCGCCTGGGGGCGGGCGGCGAGCCAGCCGCCGGCCAGGGTGAGCGCGGCCGGCTGCCCCTGGCAGGCCTCGGCGAGGCTCTCGGCGGAGCGCGGGTCGACGGTGATGCGGACCGAGCCCGCGTAGCGGGCGAGGAGCTCCACCGACGACTTGGTGTCGAGGCCGCCCAGGGTGCAGGGGCGGACGTCGGCGATGCCGGTGAGCGGGCCGCCCGCCACGACGACGGCCAGACAGCCGGGGGTGTCCGGGAGCAGCGCGTCGACCTGCTCGGCGCCGGCCGCGTCGTCCAGCAGCAGCAGCGCCCGCCTGCCGGCGAGGGCGGTGCGCAGCACCTCGGTCAGCTCGTCCTCGGCGGCCCCGGCGGGGGCCGGCACGTCGAGCGCGGCGAGCAGTTCGCGGGCGGTGCGCGCGACCGGCACGGGGGCGCCGCCGGGCTCGCCGAGCCGGGCCCGAAGCACTCCGTCGGGGTAACGCTCGGCTACCTGCCGGGCGAGTTCGGCGGCCAGCGCCGTCCGGCCGGAGCCGGGGCGTCCCGCGATGAGGAGCACGCGCGCGCGGGGTGCCTTGCGGCCGGAGAGGGTGTCCAGGCCGGCCCGCTCGATGTCGGCGCGCAGCCCCTTCAACTCCCGCGTACGGCCCAGGAAATGATCCTCCGCGGGCGGATGCGCGGGCAGCCGCGCGCCGTCTGTGTCCACCGCCTGGTCCGCCACGGGCCACACTCCCGTCCCACCGCACGCGCAAGCCCGCCGGGTCCTCCCGGAACAGGCATTTCCAGAGCCTAGTTCACGCTCTGCGACGTTCCGGTGGGAGCGCGGCGGGTACGTCCCCCGATCGGATCAGGCGATCGTCACACCAATGCGTGGACGGATGTGGCCGGGCCCCGGAGGAGGCCGGGGCGGGGCAGGGGCGAGCGGGCGCCGGGACGGCCGCCGCGGCCCTTCCCGGGACGGGGGCTCAGGACTCGAAGGGGCGCGCGGGCCAGGGCGCGTCGGCCGGGCGCAGGCTCTCCAGGCCGTCCCCGCCCCGGGCGGCGACCAGCGAGAGGACGCCCACCACGAGGCAGTTGTTGTGCACGTCGCCCGCGAGCACCCGGCGCACCAGTTCGCCGAGGGGCACGCGCGCGTGCTCCATGTCGGTCTCCTCGTGCTCCGCCTCGAACCGCTCGCCCTCGGCCTCCGAGAGGTCGCGGGCCAGGAAGATCCGCACGGCCTCGTCGCAGCCGCCGGGGGTGGTGTACACGTCGGTCAGCACCCGCCAGTCCTCGGCCTTGACGTGCGCCTCCTCGTACAGCTCGCGCTGGGCGGCGTGCAGCGGGTTCTCGCCGGGCACGTCGAGCAGGCCGGCCGGGATCTCCCAGAGCTTGTGGCGCACCGGGTGCCGGTACTGGTTGATGAGCAGCACCCGGTCCTCCTCGTCCAGGGCGAGCACGGCGACCGAGCCCGGGTGCACCTGGTAGTCGCGGCGGACCACCGAGCCGTCGGGCATGACGACCTCGTCCGTGCGCACGGAGGTCTTGTTGCCCGTGAAGGGGGTCTCCGTCGCCCGGATCTCCCACTCCGCGGGGGTGTCCTTGATCGTCATGCCCTGTCCTTCCACACGTGCGCGAGCGGCCGGGGCGCGATCCATCTGAATGGACGCGCCCCGGCCACCGTACAACCGTTGTGTTACTTCGAGATCTTCCGCTCGACCGAGGCCTTCACCAGTCCGGCGAAGAGCGGGTGCGGACGGGTCGGCCGCGAGCGCAGCTCGGGGTGCGCCTGCGTGGCGACCAGGTAGGGGTGGACGTCGCGCGGGTACTCCACGTACTCCACGAGCTTGCCGTCCGGCGAGGTGCCCGAGAAGAGGATGCCGGCCTTCTTCTCCAGCTCCGCGCGGTAGGCGTTGTTCACCTCGTAGCGGTGGCGGTGCCGCTCCTCGACGTACTCCCGGTCGTCGTACACCTCGCGGACGATGGAGCCCTCGGCCAGCTTCGCCGGGTACATGCCGAGCCGCATGGTGCCGCCCATGTCGCCCTCGCCGGCGACGATGTCCATCTGCTCGGCCATCGTGGAGATGACGGGGTGGGCGGTGGCCGGGTCGAACTCGGTGGAGTTGGCGTCCGGGATGTCGGCCAGGCTGCGCGCGGCCTCGATCACGATGCACTGCAGGCCCAGGCAGAGGCCGAGCAGCGGGATCCTGTTCTCGCGGGCGAAGCGGATGGCGCCGACCTTGCCGAGCACACCGCGGTCGCCGAAGCCGCCGGGGATGCAGATGCCGTCGACGTCGCCGAGCTGCGCCTTGGCCCCGGCCGGGGTCTTGCAGTCGTCCGAGGTGACCCACTTGATCTTGACGCGGGCCTTGTTGGCGAAGCCGCCCGCGCGCAGCGCCTCGGTGACCGACAGGTAGGCGTCGGGCAGGTCGATGTACTTGCCGACCAGGGCCAGGGTGATCTCGTGGTCGGGGTTGTGGACGCGGTCCAGCAGGTCGTCCCAGGTCGTCCAGTCGACGTCCCGGAAGGGCAGGTCGAGCTTGCGCACCACGTAGGCGTCCAGGCCCTCGCCGTGCACGGTCTTCGGGATGTCGTAGATCGAGCGGGCGTCCGGGCAGGCCACGACGGCGGCCTCGTCGACGTCGCACATCAGCGAGATCTTGCGCTTGATGGCGGTCGGCACCTCGCGGTCGCAGCGCAGCACGATGGCGTCCGGCTGGATACCGATGTTGCGCAGGGCGGCGACGGAGTGCTGGGTCGGCTTGGTCTTCAGCTCGCCGGAGGGGCCGATGTACGGCAGCAGCGAGATGTGGACGACGAAGACGTTGTCCCGGCCGACCTCGTGGCGGACCTGGCGGACGGTCTCCAGGAACGGCAGCGACTCGATGTCGCCGACCGTGCCGCCCACCTCGGTGATCACCACGTCCACCTCGTCCGTCGCCATGCGGCGGATGCGGTGCTTGATCTCGTTGGTGATGTGCGGGATGACCTGCACGGTGTCGCCCAGGTACTCGCCGCGCCGCTCCTTGGCGATCACGGTCGAGTAGACCTGACCGGTGGTGACGTTGGCCGATCCGTCCAGGTCCCGGTCGAGGAAGCGCTCGTAGTGGCCGATGTCCAGGTCGGTCTCGGCGCCGTCGTTGGTGACGAACACCTCACCGTGCTGGAAGGGGTTCATCGTGCCCGGGTCGACGTTGAGGTACGGGTCGAGCTTCTGCATCACGACGCGCAGGCCGCGGGCCTTGAGCAGCATGCCCAGGCTGGAGGCGGTGAGGCCCTTGCCGAGCGAGGAGGCGACACCCCCGGTGACGAAGATGTGCTTGGTCGTCGTAGATTTCGGCGGCATGGCCAAGAGGGGGCTCCCGTGGTCGCTGTCTGTCGTGCGGTGCGGCTGCCGGTCCGGAGTTCTCCGGGGGTCGCCGTCGCTGCGGTTCGGGGCTTTTTCCACCACCGGTCCACGGGCTACCAGCGTAACAGCGCCCGGAGGAGATGGCTCCCGGCCACGCTCCGCGCCCGGTCCCGCACGCAGTGGTCGGGTCCGAGGTCTCCACCGTGCACACCCGTATACACACGTGCTCATTCGTCACACGCTCATCACCCGCTGCTCACTCGTTCGGCCCACACGGGTTGCCGGGAGCGGCACGCAGATCATCTACGTGCGTCGTATCCTGCTCGGACACTCACCTGCCGAGCCCGTCCGGAACGACGGCACACCCCCGCCCGCAGCACCCGGAACAACGAGAGCGCGGCAGTTCGTTGAGCAAGGACTGTCGTTTTGCCCCAGGGCTCGGCGGGCTGCTTTGCTTCACCGCTCAACGACGCACAACAAACGACCCCTTGACCGCACTAGCGACAGCCCCCCTGCGCGGGGGTGACGTGGCCGTTCGACTGGAGTTGCACGTGGCCGGGCGCATCGAAGACTACGCACTCATCGGAGACATGCAGACCGCTGCCCTGGTCTGCCGGGACGGCACAGTCGACTGGCTGTGCCTGCCCCGCTTCGACTCGCATGCCATCTTCGCCGGCCTGCTGGGCACCGAGGAGCACGGCTTCTGGCGGCTCGGCCCGGCGCACGCGGCCGACTCCGAGCCGCCCACGGCCGCCCGGCGCAGCTACCGGGGCGACTCGCTGATCCTGGAGTCCGAGTGGGACACCCCGCGCGGCACGGTGCGCGTGACCGATTTCATGCCCCGCGTGACGGCGCCCCGCAGCTGATCCGGATCGTGGAGGGCGTCACCGGCCGGGTGCCGATGCGCTCGGCGCTCCGGATGCGGTTCTCCTACGGCCGGGTCGTGCCCTGGGTGCACAAGCACGAGGGCCGCACGGTGGCGGTCGCCGGACCCGACTCGGTGTGGTTCGACACCGAGGCCGAGACCTACGGCAAGGCGCTGACGACCTACGCCGACTTCACCGTCGCCCCGGGTGACCGGATCGCGTTCACGATCTCGTGGCAGCCCTCGCACAAGCAGCCGCCGCCGCTGCCGGAGCCGGAGACGTCGCTGGAGGCGACCGAGGACTTCTGGCGCGAGTGGGTCGAGCACTGTACGTACCACGGTCCGTACCGTGAGGCGGTGGTCCGCTCGCTGATCACCCTGAAGGCGCTGACCTACGCCCCCACCGGCGGCATCGTCGCGGCCCCCACCACCTCCCTGCCCGAGGACATCGGCGGCGTCCGCAACTGGGACTACCGCTACACCTGGCTGCGCGACGCGGCGATCACCCTGTCCTCGCTGCTGCGCACCGGATACCGCGAGGAGGCCCGCGCCTGGCGCGAGTGGCTGCTGCGCGCGGTCGCCGGCGACCCCGAGAACCTGCAGATCATGTACGGCATCGCGGGCGAGCGCGAGCTGGGCGAGGCCGAGCTGGACTGGCTGCCGGGCTACGAGCACTCGGCCCCGGTCCGGGTCGGCAACGGCGCCGCGCACCAGCTCCAGCTCGACGTGTACGGCGAGGTCACCGAGGCGCTGCACCTGGCGCACATGACGGGCCTGGCCCGCAACGACTACGCGTCCCTGCTCCAGCTGAAGCTGATCCGCTACCTGGAGGACCACTGGCAGGAGCCGGACGAGGGCATCTGGGAGGTGCGCGGCCCGCGCCGGCACTTCGTGCACTCCAAGGTGATGGCCTGGGTCGCGGTGGACCGCACGATCAAGCTGATCGAATCCGGTGACGCGGACGGCCCGCTGGAGCGCTGGAAGGAACTGCGCGACGACATCCACCGGGACGTGTGCGAGAAGGGCTACGACAAGGAGCGCAACACCTTCACGCAGTCCTACGGCTCCCGGGAGCTGGACGCCTCCCTGCTGCTGATCCCGCAGATGGGCTTCCTGCCGCCGGACGACAAGCGGGTGATCGGCACCATCGAGGCGATCCAGCGCGAGCTGTCCACCTCGGACGGCTTCATCCTGCGCTACCCCACCGAGGGCAAGGACGAGGGGGTGGACGGCCTCCCCGGCGACGAAGGGGCCTTCCTCGCCTGCTCGTTCTGGATGGCGGACGACCTGGCGATGATCGGCCGCGTGGACGAGGCCAGGAAGCTGTTCGAGAAGCTCCTCGCGCTCCGCAACGACCTCGGGCTGCTCGCCGAGGAGTGGGACCCGCGGCTGCAGCGCCAGGTCGGCAACTTCCCGCAGGCGTTCAGCCACGTGCCGCTGATCGACACCGCGCTGCGGCTGACGGCCTCCGGGGCGTACGGCGGCTGAACGCGACCGGGTGAGCCGCGCCGCCTACGCTGGAGAGGCACCATTGCCCCTTTCCGGAAGGGGGCGGCCATGGCTTCCCCTTCGAAGGCGGGCGCGGCCCTGGCCGCGCTGCGCGAGGATCTCGCCGGCGACGTGTTCGCCCCTCCGACCCGGGCTACGACGACGCCCGCGCCGTCTTCAACGCGATGATCGACCGGCGGCCGGCCGTGATCGCCCAGTGCGCAGGCCCGGCCGACGTGGTCCGCACCGTACGGTTCGCCCGCGACCTGGACCTGCCGGTCGCGGTGCGCGGCGGCGGGCACAGCGTGGCCGGCACCGCCCTGGGAGACGGCGCCGTGGTGGTGGACCTGCGCCGGATGCACGGCGTGACCGTGGACCCGGCGGCCGAGGCGGTCCGCGTCGAGGGCGGCGCCACGATGAGCCATCTGGACCGGGCCACCCAGCCGCACGGGCTCGCCACCACCGGCGGCCGGGCCTCGACCACCGGCGTCGGCGGTTTCGTTCTCGGCGGCGGCACCGGCTGGCTGGACCGCGCCTTCGGCTACGCGTCCGACAACCTGCTCGGCGTGGAACTCGTGACCGCGGACGCCGAGCGGGTGCACGCGAGCGCCGACGAGAACCCGGAGCTGTTCTGGGCCCTGCACGGCGGCGGCGGCAACTTCGGCGTCGCCACCGCGCTCACCCTGCGGCTGCACGAACTGCCCGAGTTCTCCATCGCCCTGCTGCTCTACCTGCCGCAACTGGGCCAGGACGTGGTCCGCGTCTTCCGCGAGATCGTCACCACCGGTCCCGACGAGGTGAGCGGCGCCGTGCTGTATCTGACCGGCCCGCCCGAGGAGTTCGTACCGGCGGAGCTCGTCGGCAAGCTGGTGTGCGCCGCGCTGCTGACCTACGCCGGCGGCGAGGACGACCTGCGCAAGCTCGCCGAGCCCCTGCTGGCACTGCCGCACGAGGCGGAGATCGGCGGCGCGATGCCGTACGCCGACGTCCAGTGCATGCTCGACGACCCGCCCGGGCAGCGGAACTACTGGTCGGCGGAGTACGTGACGGGCCTGCCCGACGAACTGGTGGGCGTCTACTGCGCCCTCGCGGAGATCATGCCGGTGCCCACCAGCACCCAGCACCTGCTGTTCCCGCAGGGCGGCGCGATCGCCGCCGGACCGCACGAGTACCCGGTGCCCTTCCGGGACGCACCCTGGGCGGTGCACCCCTTCGCCATCTGGCAGGACCCGGCCGACGACGACCGGGCGGTCGCCTGGGTGCGGGAGGTGCGCGGCGACGTCCGGCCGTGGAGCACCGGCGCCGTCTACCTGAACTTCATCGGCGACGAGGGCCGGGACCGGGTCAGGGCGGGACTGGGCGAGGGGAACCTGCTGCGGCTGGAGAAGGTGAAGCGGGCCTTCGACCCCGACAACGTGTTCCGCTTCAACCACAACATCCGTCCGGTGTAGCCGGGACGCACGCTGTCGTCCGGGCGTTTGCGCAGGTAGCGTCCGCTGCATGGACAGCGGTACGGAGAGCAGACTCGCCACTCAGGGCGCCGGGATCACGGTTCAGCGGGCGCTGGAGCTGCCGGGGCTGCGCAGCGGGCTGCCCGAGATCCTGGCGGGCGGCGACCGGCTGGGACGCACCGTGCGCTGGGTGCACGCGGGCGAGGTGCCGAACATCGCGTCGCTGCTGAAGGGCGGCGAGCTGCTGCTCACCACCGGCTACGGGCTCGGCACCCGGCCGGCCGAGCAGCGGGCGTTCGTGCGCACCCTCGCCGAGCGGGGGATCGCCGCGCTGGTGGTGGAGCTGGGGCCGCGGTTCACGCGGCTGCCCGCGGCCCTGGTGGACACCGCGCGCGCCGCCGGGCTGCCGCTGGTCCAGCTCCATCGCGAGGTGCCCTTCGTGACGGTCACCGAGGAGATCCACACGGAGATCGTCAACGGGCACTACGCGCTGCTGCAGCGCGCCGAGGAGGTGCACCGGCGGTGCACGGAGGCGCTGCTGGGCGGTGGCGGGGTGCCCCAGGTGCTCGGCATCCTGGCCGACTTCTGCGCCAACCCGGTGTTCCTGGAGACGGCGGACGGCCGGCTGCTGTACGCCGCCGGGTCGGGGCCGGAGGGCGCCGACCCGCTGCAGGTGTGGGAGGGACTGCGCGGCCCGCACAAGGACGCGCCGCCGCCCGCCGGTTCGGTGCTGGTGGACGTTCCCGGCGGAGGGCCCGGGGCGGGGGCGGGTTCGGTGCGGGCCCGGCTGGTGCTGCTGCCGGTCCGCTCGCCGCTGGCTGTGGTGCACCGGATGGCCGCGGAGCGTGCGGCGGGCATCGTGGCCGTGGTGCTGATGCAGGCCCGGCAGGAGGAGGAGCTGGCCGCGCGCGGCCGGGGCGACTTCCTCACCGACCTGGCGGAGGGCCGGATCACGGCGGAGGACGCCCCGGCGCAGGCCCGCGTCCTCGGGTTCAAACCGGGCGGCAGCCCGCTGCTGCCGGTGGTGATGCGGGTCGGGGACTCGCTGTCGCCGTCGGGGGGCTGGGCGGTGCTCGCGCGCGCGGTCTCCGAGGAACTGGCCTCGGTGGGGGTGCCGGTGCTGCTGGGCGTCCGCCCGGTCGAGGGGCGGGTGCTGGTCCTGCTCGGGCTGCGCGCGGAGCCGGAGCGGCCGGCGGTCGCGGACCGGGTGGCGGCGGCGCTGCGGGCGGGCGTGGAGCGGGCCGGGATGCGGCGGCCGGGCGCGGCCCCGCCGGTCGTGGTCGTCGGGGTGGCCGGCGGCTGGGCGGCCGCGTCGGCCGGGCTCCGGCACGCGGCGGAGACGGCGACGGCGGCGCAGGGCCTGACCGACCGGCCCTGGTACGACGCCCGCCGTCTCGACATCGACCTGCTGCTGTGGCGGCTGCGTGACCACCCGGACCTGGCGGCGTTCGTGGACCGCGCGATCGGTCCGCTGCGCGACCACGACCACCGCTCCAAGCCGCCGCTGCTGCCCACCCTGGAGACCTATCTCGCCCACGCGGGCCGCAAGGCGGAGACCGCCCGCGAACTGCACCTCAACCGCCAGACCCTCTACAACCGCCTCGCCCGCATCGGCGAGTTGCTGGGCACCGACCTGGACGACCCGCAGACGGTACTGGCCCTGAGCCTGGCGCTGCGCGCCCGCCGGCACACGCCCTAACCAGGGTGCGTTTCCCGGACCTGCGAAGATCGGGGAGACGCCCCTAGGGAAGGGGCAGGGGCTGAGTGAGTTCGTCGTAGACGCTCAGGACCTGGGCGACGGTCTCGTCCTCGGTCGGCCAGGTCGCGGCCTGCCGGGGGCCCCGCTCGCGCAGCAGTTCACGGTGCCCGGGGTCGGCGAGGAGCCCGACGACGGTGGCCGCGAGGGTCTCCGCGTCGCCGTAGGGGACGAGTTCGGCGGCCTCGCCGACGAGGTCCGGGATGCCGCCGACACGGGTCGCCACGAGCGGCACGCCCGCGTGCAGCGCCTCCTGGGCGAGGACGGACCGGGACTCCCACCTGCTGGTCAGCAGCGCCAGATCGGCGGCCGCGAGCAGTTCGGGCACGTCGTCGCGGCGTCCGACCAGCCGTACCGGCAGCCGCTCGTCCTCGATCCGCCGCTGGAGTTCGGGACGCAGCGGCCCCTCCCCCGCGACGACGACCAGCGGGACCGGGTCGAGGTCGCGCCAGGTGCGGGCCGCGTCCAGCAGGACGCCGTAGCCCGCTGCCGGTCGAGGGAGCCGACGGCCAGCAGCAACGGGCGTCCGGTGGCGCCGAGTTCGGCGCGGAGTTTGGGCCGCCCCTGGTCGGTGTCGTCGAGGTCGGCGCGGCGGCGCCGGCCGGGCAGGGCCACGGCCGCCAGCCGGGCGTCCCGCGCCCCGGTGCGGCGGGCCCGGTCCACCAGGTCGGACGTGGTGCCGAGCACGACGGCCGCGGTGCGCACCACGCGCCGTTCCAGCAGCCGCAGCAGATGCGCCCGCGCACCCTCCGCCCGGGCCCGGTTGTGCCAGGTCACCACCAGCGGGGTGTCGCGCCCGCTGAGCGCGAGCACGGCGCGGAAGGAGGCGTGCAGACCGTGGGCGTGCACGAGGTCGGCGCCGGCGCAGGCGGCGCGGAGCGCGGCCACGGAGGCCGGGTCGCTGCTGCGCGGCACGTGCACGTGGTCGGCGCCGGTCCCGGTGAAGTCGTAGGCGTGCTCCGCCTCGGCGGGGGCGCACACCGTGACCCGCACGCCCCGGGCGACGAGCCCCTCGGCCAGGGAGCGCACGTGCGCGCTGCTGCCGGCGTTGCCCCGCCCAGCACCTGCACGGTGCGCAGCGGCGACTGGCCGTGCGGTGCGTTGCTGCTCACGGGGCTCACGGGGCCGGCGGCTCCTGATTCGGGGCGGGCGTCACGGAAAAACGTACCGAAGGTGGCGGGCCGGGAAGACCGAAAGGACGTACCGCGCGCCTCCCGCACGGACCGCGTCCACCCCCAAGCATGCCAGGCCGTACGGCCGTTCCGGCAAACCCCGGGCAGGCGCACGGCACGGCGACCCGGAGCACTGCGCCGGAGCACGTTCACCCACACGGGTGAACCCCGGCCCATGGAGACCGAACGGCTCCGGCGTCCGGGCGGCGAGGCCGGGGCCCGCGCCGCCCGGGGCCGGCGTTCTAGAGGTCCGCGCGGGCCGTCGCCAGGAGTTCCTCCGCGTGGGCGCGGGCCGTTTCCGAGTCCTCCTGGCCGGCCAGCATGCGGGAGAGTTCGCGGACCCGTTCCTCGCCCTCCAGGACCTTGACGCCGGAGCGGGTCACCGTGCCGTCGTTGGTCTTCTCGACCAGGAGCTGACGGTCGGCGAAGGCGGCGACCTGGGGCAGGTGGGTGACGACGACGACCTGCGCGGTCCTGGCCAGCTTCGCCAGCCGCCGGCCGATCTCCACCGCGGCCTTGCCGCCGACGCCTGCGTCGACCTCGTCGAAGAGGTACGTCGGAACCGGGTCCGTGCCCGCGAAGACGACCTCGACGGCCAGCATGACGCGGGACAGCTCGCCTCCGGACGCGCCCTTGGCGATGGGCCGCGGCGGAGCACCCGGGTGCGGGGCGAGCAGCAGCTCGACCTCGTCGGCGCCGGCCGGGCCGTAGGCGACCGAGCGGCCGCCGACCTCGACGCCCTCCGGGTCCTCGGTCTGCCGGATGTCGAAGGACACGCGCGCGTGGGGCATCGCCAGCGAGGCCAGCTCGGCGGTCACGGCGGCGGCGAACCGCTCGGCGGCCTCCGTCCGGGCGTCCGTCAGGGCCTGGGCCAGTCCGCCCAGTTCGGTGCGCAGGGCGTCCCGCTCGGCGGTCAGCTCGCCGGTCCGCTCGTCGTCGCCCTCCAGCTCGGTGAGCCGCGCGGCACTCCGCTCGGCCCAGGCGAGTACGGCGCCCACGTCGTCGCCGTACTTGCGGGTCAGTGCGCCGAGGGCAGCCCGGCGCTCCTCCACGGCGGCCAGCCGCAGCGGGTCGGCGTCCAGGTCGTCGGCGTACCCGGCCAGCTCTCCGGCCACGTCGGCGAGCAGGATGCCGACCTCACCGATCCGTTCGGCGAGGGCGGCGAGCGCCGGGTCGTGCGAGCGGACGGCCTCCAGGGCCCGGTGCGCGCCCGCGACGAGGGTCGTGGCGTCGATCCCCTCGGGGTCCTCCGGGTTGCCCGCGAGAGCGGCGTGCGCGGCGGCCGCGGCGGACGACAGGGCCTCGGCGTGTCCCAGCCGCTCCGCCTCCTCGGCCAGCTCCACGTCCTCCCCGGCCCGGGGCTCCACACCGGCGATCTCCTCGAGCCCGTACCGGAGCATGTCGGCTTCCTGGGCGCGCTCACGCCCGCGGGTGACGATCTCCTCCAGTTCGGCGGAGACGGCCCGCAGCCGCCGGTAGGCCTCGGTGTACTTGGCGAGCGGCACGGAGACGGCGTCCCCGGCGTAGCGGTCGAGCGCCTGCCGCTGCCGGGTCAGCTTCAGCAGCCCCTGCTGGTCGGTCTGGCCGTGCACGGCGACCAGGTCGTCGGCCAGCTCCGCGAGCAGCCCCACCGGCACGCTGCGCCCGCCCAGGTGCGCCCGCGAGCGGCCCTCGGCGGAGACGGTACGGCTGATCAGCAGGGCGCCGTCGTCCAGCTCGGCCCCGGCCTCCTCGGCGCGTACGACGGCGGTGGCGTCCGAGGGCACGGCGATCCGCCCCTCCACGACGGCCTTGCCGGCACCGATCCGCACCAGCGCCGGGTCCGCGCGCCCGCCGAGCAGCAGTCCCAGGCTGGTGACCACCATGGTCTTGCCCGCACCGGTCTCGCCGGTGACGGCGGTGAACCCCGGTGACAGCTCGACCACGGCATCGTCGATGACCCCGAGCGACCGTATCCGCATCTCCTCCAACACGGAACAGACCATACGAGGTCCGGGGCAGGGAGCGCACATGGCCCGCCCGTGTCGCCCGCGCGGGCGACACCCCGCGGGGCCCGGGGACGGCCGCCCCCGGGCCGGGCCGGTCACTGGTGCGGCGCGCCCCGCCAGCCGGTGGTCGGCAGCGCGAACTTCGCGACCAGCCGGTCCGTGAACGAGGCGTGGTGCAGCCGGGCCAGCCGCACCGGCACGGCGCCGCGCCGCACCTCCACCCGCGCGCCGGGCGGCAGCTCGATGGTCCGCCGCCCGTCGCACCAGAGCACCCCCGGTGGAATGTGCGGCAGCACCTCCACCGCGAGCACCGAGTCCGGCGAGGTGACCAGCGGCTTGGCGAACAGCGCGTGCGCGCTGATCGGCACCATCAGGAGCGCCTCGACCTCGGGCCACACCACGGGCCCGCCCGCGGAGAAGGCGTACGCGGTGGATCCGGTGGGCGTCGACAGCACGATCCCGTCGCAGCCGAACGCGGTGACCGGCCGCCCGTCGATCTCGAGGACCACCTCGAGCATCTTCTCCGCGCCGGCCTTCTGCACGGCGGCCTCGTTCAGCGCCCAGTCGGTGTGCACGATGTCGCCGTTGCGGTGCACGACGACGTCGATCGTCATCCGCTCCTCGACCTCGTAGGAGCGTGCCACCACCCGGTCGACGACCCGGTCCAGGTCGTCCCGCTCGGCCTCCGCCAGGAACCCGACCCGCCCGAGGTTGACGCCGAGCATCGGAACCCCGGAGGCCCGGGCGAACTCGGCGCCGCGCAGCAGGGTCCCGTCACCGCCGAGGACGATGAGCAGCTCGCACCCGTCGAGGCACTGCGGGGTGGCCTCCTTGACGAGTCCCACCTCGCCCGGGAGCGGCAGGTCGCGCGCCTCCTCCTCCAGCACCCGCACCCCGATGCCGTGCCGCAGCAGCCCCTTGACCACCAGCTCCGCGCTGCGGATGGCCGCGGGCCGCCCGGTGTGGGCGAGCAGGAAAACAGTACGCGCTCGGTTCTGTGTCAACGCGGCCCCTCCGCCACTGCTCGGTCGACTTCGGCCGGGTCCAGGCGGGGGGCGCCGGACCGCAGCCACAGGAAGTACTCGACATTGCCCGACGGTCCGGGCAGCGGACTCGCGGTGACCCCCGCACCCCGAGTCCCAGTTCCCAGGCCTTGTCGGCCACCCCGCGCACGGCCTCCGCCCGCAGTTGCGGACTCCGTACGACACCCCCGCTGCCCAGCCGTTCCTTCCCCACCTCGAACTGCGGCTTGACCATCATCACCAGGTCGGCGTCCGGCTTCACGCACCGCTTCAGGGCGGGCAGCACCAGCCCGAGCGGAATGAAGGACAGATCACCCACGACAAGATCCACAGGTTCCCCATCGATCGCCTCAAGCGTCAACTCGCGTACGTTCGTACGGTCCTTGACGGTGACGCGTTCATCGTTCCGCAGGGACCAGGCAAGTTGGCCGTATCCGACGTCCACGGCGACGACGTGCGCGGCGCCCGCGCGCAGCAGGACGTCGGTGAAGCCGCCGGTGGACGCGCCGGCGTCCAGCGCGCGCCGGCCCTCGACGACGAGGCCCAGCAGTACGAAGGCCTCGAACGCGCCGGCGAGTTTGTGGCCGCCCCGGGAGACGTAGTCGGGGTCGCTCTCGTCGGTCTGGACCACGATGGCCGCCGCCGTCTCCACCTGCGTGGCCGGCTTGGTCGCCACGGTCCTGCCGACGGTGACCCGTCCGGCGGCGATCAGCTGGCTGGCGTGCTCGCGCGAGCGCGCCAGCTTCCGGCGGACCAGCTCCGCGTCCAGACGACGGCGTGCGACTCCTGCCACGTTCGGTTCAGCTCCTGTGTTGGTGCGGCGGTACGGGGACCGGGGGTCCGGGGCGCGTGTCGAGCGCGGTGAGCGCGTCGCGCAGCCCCCTGTGTACATCCTCGTACACCTCCACGTGGCCGTCGGTGGCGAGGTGGTCGGCGTCGGCCAGCCGCTGGAGCTGCGCGTCGACCTCGGCGCTGCCGGTGGAGGTGCGCGGGACGCCCAGCGGCGCGGGGGCGGCGGGGTCGTCCTCGGGCAAGGTCTGGGTTTCGGCCTCCACCACGGCCTCCGCCGGGGCCTCGGGCACGGACTCGCTCATGCCCAGACGCTACCCCGAACCCCTGGGGTACCGTCGGTGGCCATGGCCACGATCGAGGAGTGCCGCACCGCACTGGGAAAGCTCTCGGACAACATGCAGGGCGCCGAGGGCGACGTCCGGGCGGCCGCCGCCCTGGACCGCTCGGTGAGCTGCCACGTCACCGACCTCGACGTCACCTTCGTGGGCCGGATGACCGGCGGCCGGATCGAGGTCGACTCCACGCATCCCGGGCCGCCCCGCGAGAGGGCGCAGATCAGGCTAGCCCTGGCCGGCGACGACCTGGTGGGCCTGGTGGACGGCGAGCTGAACTTCGCGACCGCCTGGGGCCGGGGCCGGGTGCGCCTGGACGCTAGTCTGCTGGACCTGTTCCGGCTCAGGAAGCTGCTGTGAGCCGTGCCCTGCGGGCCGCCGGCACCACCAGCGGGGTCCCGGTCTCGGGGTCGTCGATGATCTGGCAGCGCAGCCCGAAGACCTCCTCGACCAGCTCGGCCGTGACGATGTCGTTCGGCGCGCCCTCGGCGATCACCTCGCCGCCGCGCAGGGCGATCAGGTGGGTGGCGTAGCGGGCCGCGTGGTTGAGGTCGTGCAGCACGGCCACCAGGGTCCGCCCCTGCGTCTCGTGCAGCTCCGCGCACAGGTCGAGGACGTCGATCTGGTGCTGGATGTCCAGGTAGGTGGTCGGCTCGTCCAGCAGCAGCAGCTGGGTCTGCTGGGCGAGGGCCATGGCGATCCAGACGCGCTGGCGCTGACCGCCGGACAGCTCGTCCACGTACCGGTCGGCCAGTTCGGCCACCCCGGTCCGCGCCATGGACTCCCGGACCACCCGCTCGTCCTCGGCGGACCACTGGCGCAGGATGCCCTGGTGCGGGTAGCGGCCGCGGCCGACGAGGTCGGCGACCGTGATGCCGTCGGGCGCGATGGACGACTGCGGCAGCAGGCCGAGGGTGCGGGCGACCTTCTTGGCGGGCATCGACTGGATGACCTGCCCGTCCAGCAGCACCCGGCCCCGGCTGGGCCTGAGCATCCGCGACAGCGCCCGCAGCAGCGTCGACTTGCCGCACGCGTTCGGGCCGACGATCACCGTGAAGGAGTTGTCGGGGATCTCCACCGACAGCTCTTCGGCGATGACGCGCTGGTCGTAGGCGAGGGTGACGTCCTCGGCGGACAGGCGGTTCACAGTGCTCCTTCGGGTGTTCGGGTGCGCGCCGCGCGGGTCCGGCCCGCCCTTCGTGCCGCTCATATCCGGCCCGCCCGGCGCTCGGCGACCAGCAGCCACAGCAGGTAGCAGCCGCCGAGCACGCCGGTGACCACGCCCACGGGGAGCTGGTCGGCGCCGAAGGCCCGCTGCGCGGCCCAGTCGGCGGTGACCAGCAGGGCGGCGCCCATGCACAGGGAGGGCAGCAGATTGGGGCCCGGCGAGCTTGTCAGGCGCCGGGCGAGCTGCGGCGCGGTGAGCGCCACGAAGCTGACGGGCCCGGCCGCGGCGGTGGCGGCCGCGGTGAGCAGCACGGCGGACACCATCAGCACCAGCCGCACGCGCTGCACCCGGACCCCGAGGGCGTTCGCCACGTCGTCGCCCATCTCCATCATCCTCAGCCCCCGCGCGTGCACGAGGACCAGCGGCACGAGGACGGCGCACAGCCACAGCAGCGGCCAGACCTGCTCCCAGTCGCGGCCGTTGAGCGACCCGGTCATCCAGACCACCGCGCGGGTCGCGTCCACGAGATCGGCCTTGGTGAGCAGATAGCCGTTGACCGCGGTGACGATCGCGGAGACGCCGATGCCGACCAGCACCAGCCGGTATCCGTGCACGCCCCGCTTCCAGGCGAGCAGGTGGATGGCGAACCCGGTCACCAGACCGCCGGCCAGCGCGCCCGCGGTGACCTGGGCAGCGCTGCCGGACATCAGCACGATCACGACCAGCGCGCCCGCCGTCGACCCCTGGGACAGGCCGAGCACGTCCGGGCTGCCGAGCGGGTTGCGGGAGACCGCCTGGAACAGGGCGCCGCCGAGGCCGAGCGAGGCGCCCACCAGCAGCCCCACCAGCACGCGTGGCAGCCGCAGTTCGTTGACGATGAAGTCCTGGTACGCGGTGCCCTCGCCGGCCAGCGTCCTGAGGACGTCGGCCGGCGGGATCCGGGCGTCGCCGGTACCGATCAGCGCCACGCCCGCGGCGCAGGTCGCGAGCAGCAGCAGGGCGACGACGGTCAGCGCGCGCACGTCCAGGCGCAGGGAGAGCCCGCCGGGGTGCGCACCGCGCGGCTCGTCCGTCGGGTCTTCACAGCTGGGCCGTCCTCCGCCGTCGTACGAGAAAGATGAAGACCGGGCCGCCGATGAGCGCGGTGACGATGCCGACCTGGAGCTCCGCGGGTCGGGCGGCCACCCGGCCCAGGACGTCGGCGCCGAGCAGCAGCACGGGCGACAGGACGGTCGCGTAAGGCAGGATCCAGCGCAGGTCGGGGCCGGTGAAGGAGCGCACGGCGTGCGGCACCATCAGGCCGACGAACATGATCGGACCGCAGGCGGCCGTCGCGGCGCCGGAGAGCACCGTCGCCGCCAGCATGGCGAGCGCCCGGGTGCGGTTGAGGTTCGCGCCGAGGGCGCGGGCGGTGTCGTCACCCATCGCCATGGCGTTGAGCGGCCGGGCGAGCCCGAGCGCCAGCAGGGTGCCGGCCGCGAGGAACGGCAGCACCTGGGCGATGGTCGAGTCCGTGGCCGAGGCCAGCGACCCCACCGTCCAGAAACGCATCCTGCCCAGCGCCGCACCGTCCATGATCATCACGGCTTGGAGATAGCCGTACAGCGCGGCGCTGATCGCCGTCCCGGCGAGCGCCAGCCGGACCGGGGTGGCGCCCCGGCTGCCGCCGAGGAACCACACCAGCGCGCCGACCGCCGCGGCGCCGCCGAACGCGAACCACACATAGCCGGTCAGGCTGGTGACACCGAGGAAGGTGAGCGCCGTGACGACGGCGGCGGAGGCGCCGGCGTTGATGCCGAGCAGCCCGGGGTCGGCCAGCGGGTTTCGGGTCAGCGCCTGCAGCACCCCGCCGGACAGGCCGAGCGCGGCACCGGCCAGCAGACCGAGGACGGTGCGCGACATCCGCTCGTCGACGACGACGTCGCCGTACGTCCCCGTGCTGTGGAACAGGCCGTGCCAGACCTGGTCCGGCGACAGCGCCTTCGCGCCGACGGCGATGCTCGCCAGGGCGACGAGCACCAGGATCACGACCGAGAGCAGGAGCCCAAGGGCCCTCGCCGCTCGGCGGGTTGGGGGCGCGGGGGCGGTGTCCGCGCGCTGTTCCGGAGGACTGTCGACCAACACGAGGTTAGGTTAGCCTACCCTCGCATGTGGGATCGATACCGCCTGCGCCGCCGGACCGGAACCGGGTGCCCCGGAACACCGCTCCCGCACCCGGTGACCGGTCACCGCCGGGCGACCGGCCACCGTCCGGGCGTCAGAGTCCCAGCCGCGCCAGCGCCTTCTCCCCGTCCAGCTCGCAGGAGCCGTCCCCGGCCGCCGTCCAGGCCGCCGCGCACAGCGCCCGCAGACCGTCCAGGGGCTCGCCTTCGCCTTCGAGCTCCAGTCGGTCGGCCGCGGTCGCCGTCCACCCTCCGCATTGGAATCCGTCACCCTCACGGGTGATTTCCGGCTGACCCGTGAGCAGCCCCCGCAGATCGGCGTCCACGTACGTCGGCCGGTGCCGCGGCGGCGCCGCCAGCAGCTGGGAACCGTCCGTCACACCGGTCAGCACCAGCAGCGAGTCCACGCCGCCGTTGAACGCGCCCTCGATGTCGGTGTCCAGCCGGTCCCCGACCACCAGCGGCCGCTCGGCACCCGTCCGCAGGATCGTCTCCCGGTGCATGGGCGGCAGCGGCTTGCCCGCGACCTGCGGGTCCGCGCCCGTCGCGATCCGCACGACCTCGACGGCCGCGCCGTTGCCCGGCGCGATACCGCGCCCGCTCGGAATCGTCAGGTCGGTGTTGGACGCGAACCACGGCACGCCCCGCGCCACCGCGTACGAGGCCTCCGCGAACCGGGACCACGTCAGATCCGGGCCGCCGTAGCCCTGCACCACCGCCGCCGGGTCGTCGTCCGCCGACTCCACCGGCGTCAGACCGCGTTCCCGCAACGCCACCCGCAGCCCCTCACCGCCGATGACCAGCACCCGGGCACCGGCCGGCACCTGCTCGCTGATCAGCCGGGCCACCGCCTGCGCCGAGGTGATGACGTCGTCCGCCCCGGTCGGTATCCCCAGCTCCGTCAGATGCTCCGCCACGGCGTCCGGCGTCCGCAGGGCGTTGTTGGTGACGTACGCCAGATGCATGCCGCCGTCCCGGGCACGCTCCAGCGAGCCGACGGCATGCGCGATGGCGCTGCCGCCCGCGTACACCACCCCGTCCAGATCGAGCAGCGCCGTGTCGTACGCCTCGCTCAGGGGCTGCCCACTGCCCTCGGGCCTCGTCCTGACGCCCTGGCTCATTGCACATCGCTCCTCGTTCGACCGTCTTTCCCCCGATCATCCCCCACCCCGCCGGCACACGTACGATGCCGGGATGAACACAGCAGGTCACTCGGAAGCAACGGAGCGCCGAGGCCTGGAACTGACCCCGTTCCGAGGCCTTCGTTACGACCCCGACCGGGTCGGCAGCCTGGCTTCCGTCACCTCTCCCCCGTACGACGTCGTCGTACGCCCCGACGGCCTGCACCACCTCGAGTCCGCCGACCCGCACAACATCGTCCGGCTGATCCTCCCCCAGGCAGGTACCCCGGACGCCCGCAACGAACAGGCCGCCGACACGCTGCGCCGCTGGCTCGCCGAGGGCGTGCTGGCTCCCGACCCCGATCCCGCCCTGTACGTGTACGAGCAGCGGGACGGCGACGGCATGCTCCAGCGCGGGGTCATCGGCGCGCTGCGCGTCTCCGCCGCGGACGAGGGCGTGGTGCTGCCGCACGAGGACGTCATGCCCCCGGTCGTCGCGGACCGCGCCGCCCTCATGCGCGCCACCCGCGCCAACCTCGAACCCCTGCTGCTGACCTACCACGGCAACGGCACGGCGGCCGAGGTCGTCGAGCGCACGGTGGCCGGTCCCCCGCTGCTGGCGACGACCACCGAGGACGGCTTCCGCCACCGCCTGTGGTCGGTCACCGCCCCCGAAGACCTCGCCGGCATCCAGTCCGACCTGGCGCAGCACCAGGCCCTCATCGCCGACGGCCACCACCGCTGGGCCACCTATCTGCGACTGCGCGCCGAGCACCCCTCGCCCAGCCCCTGGGACCACGGCCTGGTCCTGCTGGTCGACACCGCCCGCTATCCGCTCCGCGTCCGCGCCATCCACCGCCTGCTGCACGGAATGCCGGTCAGGGACGCGCTGACGGCCCTGGACGGGCTGTTCCGGGTACGGCGCCTCGACGTGCCGCTGCCGAAGGCGCAGGAGGTGCTGGCGGACGCGGCCTGCGCGGGCAACGCCTTCCTGCTGGCCGGCGACGGCGCCTTCCACCTGCTCGACCGCCCGGACCCCGGCCTCCTGGACCGGACCATTCCCGCGGACCGTCCGGCCGCCTGGCGCTCCCTGGACGCGACCGTCCTGCACGCCACGCTCCTGGAGCACGTCTGGCACGTCCCCGAGGACTCCCCCGCCCACATCGCCTACATCCACGACACGGCGGCCACCGTCGCGAAGGCCGAGCAGGACGGCAGCACCGCCGTCCTGCTGCACCCGGTGCGCGAGGAGGTCGTGCGCGAACTGGCCCGGCAGGGCGTGAAGATGCCCCGCAAGTCGACGTCCTTCGGCCCGAAACCGGCGTCGGGGCTGGTGCTGCGCGCGCTGGAGCTCTGACCCGGCCCCGGACATGCGAAAGGGCGGGACCCCGTGCGGGGTCCCGCCCTTTCACCTCTTCGGACGTCAGTCCTTGTCCTCGCCCTTGGCCTCGTCCGCGTCCGCGTCCGTGTCTGCGTCCGTGTCCGGCGTCTCGTCACGGACCTCGTCGTCGGCCTGGTCGGTGGCGCCGTCGTTCTCGTCGAGCGCGTCGACGAAGTCGACACCGTCCAGCTCGGCGAGCCGGTCGGAGGCGTCCGTGCTGCCGTCGCGGTCGGCCTCCACGGCCTTCGCGAACCACTCCCGCGCCTCGCTCTCCCGGCCGGCCGCCAGCAGGGCGTCGGCGTAGGCGTAGCGCAGGCGCGCGGTCCAGGCCTGGACCGAGTTGGAGGCCAGCTCGGGGCTCTGCAGAGTCACGATGGCCGCGTCCAGCTGGCCCATGTCGCGCCGGGCGCCGGCCGCCACGAGCCGCATCTCGACCTGGCCAGCCTTGTCCAGCTTGTGCACCTCGGGGGCGCCGGCCATGTCGAGGGCCCTCTCCGGGCGGCCGAGACCGCGCTCGCAGTCGGCCATCACGGGCCACAGCTCCACGGTGCCGGTCATGCGCCGCGCGGCCCGGAACTCGCCCAGGGCCTCGCTGTACTTCTGGTTGGCGTAAGCGGCGAAGCCGGCGGCCTCACGCACGGCGGCGACCCGGGACGCCAGCCGCAGGGCCACCCTGGAGTAGCCGTAGGCGCCCTCGGGGTCCTCGTCGATGAGCCGCGCGACCATCACCAGGTTCTTGGCGACGTCCTCGGCGAGCGTCTTGGGCAGGCTCTGCAGCTCCTGCCGGACGTCCTTGTCGATCTCGTCACCGGTGACGTCCTCCGGGATCGGCAGCCGCTTGATCGGCTCCCGGTCCCGGTCGCGCTCGTCCCGGAAGCGGCCGCCACCACGCCGGTCGTCACGGCGGTCGTCCCGACCGTCACGTCCCCGGAAGCCACCGGGCCGGCCGCCCCGGTCGTCCCGGCGGGGCCCACGGCCACCTCGGTCGTCCCGGCCACGGAAGCCACCCCGCTCACCGCGGTTGTCATCCCTGCGGAAGCCACCGCGGTCGTCGCTGCGGAAGCCACCGCGGTCATCGCCACGCCGGTCGTCACGGCGGTCGTCGCGACGGAAGCCGGGGCGGTCATCACGACGGTCATCGCGTCGATCGTCACGGCGGACGTCGTCGCGCCGGAAGCCGGGGCGCTCGTCGCGGCGATCGTCGCGGCGGTCGTCGCGCCGGAAGCCGGGGCGCTCGTCGCGGCGATCGTCGCGACGGAAGCCGGGGCGGTCGCCGCGGTCGTCACGGCGCGGACCGCGGTCACCGCGGTCGTCGCGCTGGAAGCCCGGACGGTGACCCCGGTCGCCCTCACGACGGTCGTCACGCCGGCCGCCGTAGCCGCCACGCTCGCCACGATCGCCGTAGCCACCGCCACGCCGGTCGTCACGGCGGTCGTCACGGCGGAAGCCGCCGCGCTCGCCACCACGATCGTCGCCACGACGCTCGTCGCGGCGGTCGTCGCGACGGAAGCCGGGGCGGTCGCCGCGGTCGTCACGGCGCGGACCGCGGTCACCGCGGTCGTCGCGCTGGAAGCCCGGACGGTGACCCCGGTCGCCCTCACGACGGTCGTCACGCCGGCCGCCGTAGCCGCCACGCTCGCCACGATCGCCGTAGCCACCGCCACGACGGTCATCACGGCGGTCGTCACGGCGGTCGTCGCGACGGAAGTCGCCGCGGCTGTCGTCGCGACGGTAACCACCACGGTCATCGCCACGCCGGTCGTCACGGCGGTCGTCACGGCGGAAGCCGCCGCGCTCGCCACGGTCACGGTCGCTGTGGCCGCCTCCGCGGCTGTCATCGCGACGGCCGTAGCCGCCACGGTCGTTGTCACGGCGGTCGTCACGACGGAAGCCGCCACGGTCACCGCGGTAGCCGCCGCGGTCACCACGGTCACCACTGTCCCGTCGCCGCTGGTCGCGCTCCGGTCGATCGTCGGGAGAGTTGGTGGACATGGTGACTCCTGTCTTAGGTACCGCAAGCATTGTAAAAACAAAAGGACCCCTGGTCCCAGCTGAACGCTGGGACCAGGGGTCCTCCAAAGATTGTTCGGCGGCGTCCTACTCTCCCACAGGGTCCCCCCTGCAGTACCATCGGCGCTGTGAGGCTTAGCTTCCGGGTTCGAAATGTAACCGGGCGTTTCCCTCACGCTATGACCACCGAAACCCTAATGGTTTCGAGCGAACAAGCACACTTTTTAATTGTGTTCTTTGGTTCAGCTCTAGCCGGCAACTGTTCGTTGCCTCAGAACTTACACAGTGGACGCGAGCAACTGAGGACAAGCCCTCGGCCTATTAGTACCGGTCACCTTCACACGTTACCGTGCTTCCAGATCCGGCCTATCAACCCAGTCGTCTACTGGGAGCCTTACCCTCTCAAGGAGGTGGGAATACTCATCTCGAAGCAGGCTTCCCGCTTAGATGCTTTCAGCGGTTATCCCTCCCGAACGTAGCCAACCAGCCATGCCCTTGGCAGAACAACTGGCACACCAGAGGTTCGTCCGTCCCGGTCCTCTCGTACTAGGGACAGCCCTTCTCAATATTCCTACGCGCACAGCGGATAGGGACCGAACTGTCTCACGACGTTCTAAACCCAGCTCGCGTACCGCTTTAATGGGCGAACAGCCCAACCCTTGGGACCGACTCCAGCCCCAGGATGCGACGAGCCGACATCGAGGTGCCAAACCATCCCGTCGATATGGACTCTTGGGGAAGATCAGCCTGTTATCCCCGGGGTACCTTTTATCCGTTGAGCGACGGCGCTTCCACAAGCCACCGCCGGATCACTAGTCCCGACTTTCGTCCCTGCTCGACCCGTCGGTCTCACAGTCAAGCTCCCTTGTGCACTTACACTCAACACCTGATTGCCAACCAGGCTGAGGGAACCTTTGGGCGCCTCCGTTACTCTTTAGGAGGCAACCGCCCCAGTTAAACTACCCATCAGACACTGTCCCTGATCCGGATCACGGACCCAGGTTAGACATCCAGCACGACCAGACTGGTATTTCAACGACGACTCCACCCACACTGGCGTGTGAACTTCAAAGTCTCCCAGCTATCCTACACAAGCCGAACCGAACACCAATATCAAACTGTAGTAAAGGTCCCGGGGTCTTTCCGTCCTGCTGCGCGAAACGAGCATCTTTACTCGTAGTGCAATTTCACCGGGCCTATGGTTGAGACAGTCGAGAAGTCGTTACGCCATTCGTGCAGGTCGGAACTTACCCGACAAGGAATTTCGCTACCTTAGGATGGTTATAGTTACCACCGCCGTTTACTGGCGCTTAAGTTCTCAGCTTCGCCCTGACGAATCAGAGCTAACCGGTCCCCTTAACGTTCCAGCACCGGGCAGGCGTCAGTCCGTATACATCGCCTTACGGCTTCGCACGGACCTGTGTTTTTAGTAAACAGTCGCTTCTCGCTGGTCTCTGCGGCCACCCCCAGCTCGAGCAGCAAGTGCTCTCACCAGACGTGGCCCCCTTCTCCCGAAGTTACGGGGGCATTTTGCCGAGTTCCTTAACCATAGTTCACCCGAACGCCTCGGTATTCTCTACCTGACCACCTGAGTCGGTTTAGGGTACGGGCCGCCATGAAACTCGCTAGAGGCTTTTCTCGACAGCATAGGATCATCCACTTCACCACAATCGGCTCGGCATCAGGTCTCAGACACATGAGCGGCGGATTTGCCTACCACTCGTCCTACACCCTTACCCCGGGACAACCACCGCCCGGGATGGACTACCTTCCTGCGTCACCCCATCACTCACCTACTAACCGCTTGGTTCGGCGGCTCCACCACTCCCCTCAACTCCGAAGAGATCAGGGCGGCTTCACGGCCTTAGCATCACGATGCTCGATGTTTGACGCTTCACAGCGGGTACCGGAATATCAACCGGTTATCCATCGACTACGCCTGTCGGCCTCGCCTTAGGTCCCGACTTACCCTGGGCAGATCAGCTTGACCCAGGAACCCTTAGTCAATCGGCGCAAACGTTTCTCACGTTTGTATCGCTACTCATGCCTGCATTCTCACTCGTCAACCGTCCACGACTACCTTCCAGTGCCGCTTCACCCGGCAGACGACGCTCCCCTACCCATCACAGCCGGCGTTGGCCGTATATGCTGCAATGACACGACTTCGGCGGTACGCTTGAGCCCCGCTACATTGTCGGCGCGGAATCACTAGACCAGTGAGCTATTACGCACTCTTTCAAGGGTGGCTGCTTCTAAGCCAACCTCCTGGTTGTCTGTGCGACTCCACATCCTTTCCCACTTAGCGTACGCTTAGGGCCTTAGTCGATGCTCTGGGCTGTTTCCCTCTCGACCATGGAGCTTATCCCCCACAGTCTCACTGCCGTGCTCTCACTTACCGGCATTCGGAGTTTGGCTAAGGTCAGTAACCCGGTAGGGCCCATCGCCTATCCAGTGCTCTACCTCCGGCAAGAAACACACGACGCTGCACCTAAATGCATTTCGGGGAGAACCAGCTATCACGGAGTTTGATTGGCCTTTCACCCCTAACCACAGGTCATCCCCCAGGTTTTCAACCCTGGTGGGTTCGGTCCTCCACGAAGTCTTACCTCCGCTTCAACCTGCCCATGGCTAGATCACTCCGCTTCGGGTCTTGAGCGTGCTACTGAATCGCCCTGTTCGGACTCGCTTTCGCTACGGCTTCCCCACTCGGGTTAACCTCGCAACACACCGCAAACTCGCAGGCTCATTCTTCAAAAGGCACGCAGTCACGAGAACAAGGCAAGCCTTGTTCCGACGCTCCCACGGCTTGTAGGCACACGGTTTCAGGTACTATTTCACTCCGCTCCCGCGGTACTTTTCACCATTCCCTCACGGTACTATCCGCTATCGGTCACCAGGGAATATTTAGGCTTAGCGGGTGGTCCCGCCAGATTCACACGGGATTTCTCGGGCCCCGTGCTACTTGGGTGTCTCTCAAACGAGCCGCTGACGTTTCGACTACGGGGTCTTACCCTCTACGCCGGACCTTTCGCATGTCCTTCGCCTACATCAACGGTTTCTGACTCGTCCTGTCGCCGGCAGACGACAGAAGAGAGATCCCACAACCCCGCATGCGCAACCCCTGCCGGGTCTCACACGCATACGGTTTGGCCTCATCCGGTTTCGCTCGCCACTACTCCCGGAATCACGGTTGTTTTCTCTTCCTGAGGGTACTGAGATGTTTCACTTCCCCTCGTTCCCTCCACACTGCCTATGTGTTCAGCAGCGGGTGACAGCCCATGACGACTGCCGGGTTTCCCCATTCGGAAACCCCGGATCAAAGCCTGGTTGACGACTCCCCGGGGACTATCGTGGCCTCCCACGTCCTTCATCGGTTCCTGGTGCCAAGGCATCCACCGTGCGCCCTTAAAAACTTGGCCACAGATGCTCGCGTCCACTGTGCAGTTCTCAAACAACGACCAGCCACCCATCACCCCGAACCAGAAGATTCGAGTGCACTGGGGCCGGCGACTGAGGAGAAGTTCATTCCCTCAGACACCCAACAGCGTGCCCGACCGTATCCCGTCCGAAGATCATGCGTTCCACGCTCTTGCGAGCAGTACTGGCAGCCTCCGACCCGTGAATCCGGCCGAATAATCAACGTTCCACCCATGAGCAACCAGCATCAGACATTCGCTGATGTACTGGCCTCTGAACCAACCGAAGTTGGTTGAGAAGTGCTCCTTAGAAAGGAGGTGATCCAGCCGCACCTTCCGGTACGGCTACCTTGTTACGACTTCGTCCCAATCGCTAGTCCCACCTTCGACAGCTCCCTCCCACAAGGGGTTGGGCCACCGGCTTCGGGTGTTACCAACTTTCGTGACGTGACGGGCGGTGTGTACAAGGCCCGGGAACGTATTCACCGCAGCAATGCTGATCTGCGATTACTAGCAACTCCGACTTCATGGGGTCGAGTTGCAGACCCCAATCCGAACTGAGACCGGCTTTTTGAGATTCGCTCCACCTCACGGTTTCGCAGCTCATTGTACCGGCCATTGTAGCACGTGTGCAGCCCAAGACATAAGGGGCATGATGACTTGACGTCGTCCCCACCTTCCTCCGAGTTGACCCCGGCGGTCTCCTGTGAGTCCCCATCACCCCGAAGGGCATGCTGGCAACACAGGACAAGGGTTGCGCTCGTTGCGGGACTTAACCCAACATCTCACGACACGAGCTGACGACAGCCATGCACCACCTGTACACCGACCACAAGGGGGCGCCTGTCTCCAGACGTTTCCGGTGTATGTCAAGCCTTGGTAAGGTTCTTCGCGTTGCGTCGAATTAAGCCACATGCTCCGCTGCTTGTGCGGGCCCCGTCAATTCCTTTGAGTTTTAGCCTTGCGGCCGTACTCCCCAGGCGGGGAACTTAATGCGTTAGCTGCGGCACCGACGACGTGGAATGTCGCCAACACCTAGTTCCCACCGTTTACGGCGTGGACTACCAGGGTATCTAATCCTGTTCGCTCCCCACGCTTTCGCTCCTCAGCGTCAGTAATGGCCCAGAGATCCGCCTTCGCCACCGGTGTTCCTCCTGATATCTGCGCATTTCACCGCTACACCAGGAATTCCGATCTCCCCTACCACACTCTAGCTAGCCCGTATCGAATGCAGACCCGGGGTTAAGCCCCGGGCTTTCACACCCGACGTGACAAGCCGCCTACGAGCTCTTTACGCCCAATAATTCCGGACAACGCTTGCGCCCTACGTATTACCGCGGCTGCTGGCACGTAGTTAGCCGGCGCTTCTTCTGCAGGTACCGTCACTTTCGCTTCTTCCCTGCTGAAAGAGGTTTACAACCCGAAGGCCGTCATCCCTCACGCGGCGTCGCTGCATCAGGCTTTCGCCCATTGTGCAATATTCCCCACTGCTGCCTCCCGTAGGAGTCTGGGCCGTGTCTCAGTCCCAGTGTGGCCGGTCGCCCTCTCAGGCCGGCTACCCGTCGTCGCCTTGGTGAGCCATTACCTCACCAACAAGCTGATAGGCCGCGGGCTCATCCTTCACCGCCGGAGCTTTTAACCCCCACCCATGAGAGAGGGAGTGTTATCCGGTATTAGACCCCGTTTCCAGGGCTTGTCCCAGAGTGAAGGGCAGATTGCCCACGTGTTACTCACCCGTTCGCCACTAATCCACCCCGAAGGGCTTCATCGTTCGACTTGCATGTGTTAAGCACGCCGCCAGCGTTCGTCCTGAGCCAGGATCAAACTCTCCGTGAATGTTTTCCCGTAATCGGGATGAACACCACGAGAGCGGTGCGAGAGGAGGAATAATCCCCTCGCACACAGCGTCCTCGCTGTGTTATTCAAAGGAACCTCGTCCCAGCAGATGCTGGAGACGGGGTATCAACATATCTGGCGTTGATTTTTGGCACGCTGTTGAGTTCTCAAGGAACGGTCGCTTCCTTTGTACTCACCCTCTCGGGCTTTCCTCTGGGCGCTTCCCTTTATTCTTGCGTTTCCGACTCTATCAGATCTTTTCTCGACCCGATTTCCTCGGTGCTTTCCAGGTTCCCGCTTCCGCGTTTCCCTTTCCGGCGGTTCCGACTTTATCAGACCCTCTCGGCGTCCGATTCCCTGTCGACGGGATTTGCCGGCCAGCCTCGGGCTTTCGCTCGTCGGCCTTTCGACATTCACTACGTTAGCCGATTCTCCCGGCGACTCATAATCGAGTCCGGCGAGTTCGAATTCGGGCGCGCGGGCGCGCCGGAATCGACCCCGCTCAGGGGTTGTGGCTAGGTAGTGGTTTGGCCGCTCCGGCTGCAGGCGATCGCCGTACCCGGTTCAGCGGCTCGGGCCACATTACGCACCTTGCGGGGTGGAGTCAACTTCGGCGGCGCCTCGGCACGTGGGCCCGATAGGGGCTCACCGTCGGGTCGTTGGCCACCCAGAAGCGCCAGGGGTGGACGTCGCCGTTGCCGCCTTCACCCGCGACCCCCGTGCGGGGACCGCTTCGCACCTGGTCGGAGGCGACCGGGGTACCGGTGAGCATCCGCAGGGGCGTCTCGCCGGCGGCACACGCGTCCGTGCCGTCGAGGGCTCGGTCCACCCCCAGGGCCGTCGCGAGGCGGGCCGGTCCCTTGGCCAGTTCCTTGTCGTTCCGGGCCGAAATCCTGCGCCGGCGTGCCAGCTCGGCCCCCTCGACGACCTCGCCGGCCCGGAGCAGCACGGCGCTCGCCCGGCCCTCGGGTCCGCACAAGGTTCATGCAAAACCACATGCCATAGGTAACTCATTAGGCATGTATGTCGTTGCTCCGGCACCACCGCAAGCGACGACAAGCAGGGGACAGGCAGTGCGAGCGATCATCTACGCCAGACTCAGCCCCACCCCGAGGGGCGAGGAGTCCAAGGGTGGGAATCTGACACAACAGGTCGAGCTGAGTCAGGCGCTGTGCGACCGGAAGGCTGGTCGGTCGTAGCCACGATCGTGGAGAAGGAGACGTCGGCTTCGACAAAGCGGGGAACCAAGCGGAGCGCCGAGTGGGAGCGCGTCAAGGCTCTGGTGGAGGACGGCGAAGCGGACGCCATCGTGTCCCGCCACTACGACCGTATGTACCGCACCCCCTGGGACCTCGAGGATCTGGTGGACCTGGCCGAGGCGACCGGCGTCACGCTGGCCGCCGCACAGGCGCAGGGAGTGCTCGACCTGTCCACCCCGTCCGGCCGTCTCGCTGCTCGCATCGGCGCTGTGGTGGCTCGCAACGAGACCGAGATGCGAGTCGAGCGTCAAATGCTCGGACACCAGCGGCGCAGGGAGTCGGGGAGGCCCTTCTGGAGTACTCGCCCCTTCGGCTTCGAGCGAGACGGCAGGCACCGGGAAGCAGAGGCGGAAGCCCTGCGGCAGGCGTACCGGGATGTCCTGGCCGGCGTCACCCTCTGGTCCATCGCCAAGGACTGGAACACACGTGGACTGCTCTCGCCTCACGACAAGGAGTGGCGCAGCTCGAACCTTCGGAGCGTCCTCTTGAAGCCGAGGAACGCAGGAATCCAGACGTATTCGCAGTGGGTCGAGAAGCCGGACGGGAAGCGCGTGCGGCGGACCGAGGAGACCGGCGCGGGCAACTGGGAGGCGATCGTCTCCGAGGGCATATTCCGGGCCCTGGTCCGCCACCTGAGCGACCCCGAGCGCAACACGGGCGGTGGCGGCAAGCGCAAGGCCCTGTTGTCCGGCGTGGTCCGCTGCTCGAAGTGTCAGGCCGTCGTCACTCAAGGGTGGAGCAAGAAGAACGCGGCAGGAGAGCGGTACCGCATCTACACCTGTTCGGGTGGCCGGTGCATCACCCTCCCCGCGGACCCGCTCGACTCCTTCGTGGTCAGGAAGGTCATCGACAGGGCCGAGGAGTGGAACGCGGCACCGGCCACGGGTGCCGCAGACGAGGAGCGAGCGGCCGAGCTGCTCGCCGAGGAGACGGCCGCATCCGAGAGACGCACCGCCCTGGCAGAGATGTTCGCCGTAGGGGACATCGACGCGTCGACCTTGCGGACGGGCATCGGTAGGTGTGACGCCGACCTGACCAAGATCCGGGCCGAGCTGGCAGACCTGGCATCGCAGCGGGTCCGCGTCGACCTTGGCGACATCGAGTACCTGTGGGAGGAACTGGACTACGAGGACCCCGACCGCGTCGACTACGTGCGGACCGTCGTCATGCAGGTCTGCGAGCGAGTCGAGTTGATGCCGCGCGGTCGGGGGGTCCGATCCTTCAAGGGCGAGCACTGCCGGATCACGTTCCGGAACCCCTGAGATCGGATCGCGGAGGGCCGAGCCGGCTGGCCCCGCGAAGTGAGCACGGGCCCTACCTGACGAGAGTCGGGCTGGGCCCGTCGTCATACCCGGCGAGAAGGGGCCGGACATCACTCAGGGGCTCTGTGCATACCTCTCGCTCCCCAGTTCAGTCGGCAGGGGCCAGCATCGTTGCGGCCGTCAGGCAGCGTTGTACGTCCAAGAACGACAACGGCCCTCGGCGTAGAGCCGAACTCGTGCCGGGAGACTCCGCCCCACGGGCGGTCATGGCCGAAGCTGATAGCCACTGGGTGTGGCTCCTACCTGTGCAGTGCAAGGGAGGACCCTGTTCTGGGAACCCTCTCGTGGGGTTCGCCCCTGCGTCCGGCCCGAGTCGGCGTACGTCGACAGTCGCTCGACCCGCCAACAACGCGTCACGCGCCACTCTCGCGAGCGATCTCGTCTCTTGTGGCCCAACTCCGTGCCGAGGTACCGGTAGGCCGCGAGCAAGGCGCACAGCGACTCAGGCTCCGGTGGTCGGTTTGGCCCGCGGGCTCAGTCGGTACGCCGAGACCGTTGGATCACCGGCGATGTAGAACCGGTGTTGCCAGTCATGAGCCCTGCTCACCCCCACTCGAGGACCAACGCGGATGAGCGCGGTGGGTACCGGCTCGCCCTCGGACAACGTGACCGAGGTACCTGTCAGGAGGTCCGCACCGTTGTGCTCTGCCGTGATGCCGAGTGCCTGGCCGACGTTCCCCGGACCTCGGGCAAGACGCGGACTCTCGACCCTCTCCCCTCGCCGCTTGCGCGCCAGGTCTTCCCCTTCGATGACTCTGCCGGCCCGGATGAGGACACCCGAGGCGATGCCATCCGTCCCGGTGACGACGTTGGCGCACCAGTGGAGACCGTGAGAGCGGTAGACGTAGAGGTGCCCTGGGGGCCCGAACATGGTGGCGTTGCTGGCGTTGCGGCCCCGGTAGGCGTGGGAGGCTGGGTCAGCCGTACCGGAGTACGCCTCGGTCTCCGTGATGGCGATGCTCACTGTCCCCTCGGGGTCTTGCAGGTGAGGACACTGCCGAGCAGCTTGGGGGCGACTTCTTCGGCAGGATGGGCAAGGAGGTCAACGTTCATGCCGACCGCCTTGACATGCCGTAGGTGAAGTAGACGTACACATGACCGGGTTCACCGAACATGACGTCGTTGCGGGCGGTGCGGCCGCGGTAGGCGTGCGAGCCGGGATCGTTCGGACCGTCGTACGCCTCGACCTCGGTGATGCGTACCGCGATCGGGCCGTCGGGGGTCGTGCGGACCAGGATGCGGCCGAGCAGGTCGGGTGCGACCTGGAGGACGGGGCGGTCGAAGAAGCCTCGGGGCAGTGGCATACGGTCCGGGGGCGCGATCATGCCCTCCGAGGGTAGCCCAGACGGGTGGCCGCCCGGCCGGAACCGCTGGTGGCCGGATCGCGTTTGTACGGGTCGAGGGTCCTTTCGTAAAGGGAGAGTCATGGCGTTCAAGAAGCTGCTCGCGAGCCTCGGGGCCGGCGGGGCCTCGGTCGAGACGGTGCTCACCGAGGTCAACGTCGTTCCGGGAGGTGTCGTCCAGGGCGAGGTGCGGATCCAGGGCGGGTCCGTGAACCAGGACATCGAGGGTCTGTCCGTGGGACTGCAGGCCAAGGTCGAGGTGGAGAGCGGCGACCAGGAGTACAAGCAGGACATCGAGTTCACCAAGGTACGGCTCGGCGGTGCCTTCGAGCTCCAGGCGGGCGCGGTGCACGCGGTGCCGTTCGGGCTCGAGATCCCCTGGGAGACGCCCATCACGATGATCGACGGGCAGTCGCTGCGCGGCATGAACATCGGTGTGACCACCGAGCTGCAGATCGCGCGCGCAGTGGACTCCGGTGACCTCGACCCGATCAACGTGCACCCGCTGCCGGCGCAGAAGGCGATCCTGGACGCCTTCATCCAACTCGGCTTCCGCTTCAAGAACGCGGACATGGAGCGCGGTCACATCCGGGGCACGCGGCAGCGGCTGCCCTTCTACCAGGAGATCGAGTTCTTCCCGCCGTCGCAGTACCGCGGGCTCAACCAGGTCGAGCTGAGCTTCGTGGCCGACGAGCACGCCATGGACGTCGTCCTGGAGATGGACAAGAAGCCGGGTCTGTTCAGCGAGGGCTCGGACACCTTCCGCTCCTTCCAGGTGGGTCTGAACGACCACCACGGGACCGACTGGGCGGCCTACCTGAACCAGTGGCTGTCCGAGGTCGGTTCCAAGCGGAACTGGTTCTAGGCTCGGAACTGCTGATTCCAGTAATCGATCAGGAGGTACCGAGGTGACCGAGCTCAAGCGGCGGCCGCTCCCCCACGACTTCCATCCGCCCGTCCCGTCGTTCACGGTGACGAGTGAGGACGTCGAGGAGGGTGCGACGCTGGGGAGCGCCCAGGTCCACGCGGAGGGGAACACCTCGCCGCAGCTGCGGTGGGAGGGCTTCCCCGCCGAGACCAAGAGCTTCGCCGTGACCTGCTACGACCCCGACGCGCCGACCGGCAGCGGGTTCTGGCACTGGGTCCTGTTCGACATCCCGGCCTCCGTGACGGAGCTGCCGGCGGGTGCGGGCGGCGGCAAGTTCGAGGGGCTGCCCGAGGGTGCCGTACACGTCCGCAACGACTACGGGACCAAGGACTTCGGTGGTGCGGCCCCGCCGCCGGGCGACGGCCCGCACCGGTACGTCTTCACGGTGTACGCGGTGGACCAGGAGAAGCTCGGCCCCGACGCAGACGTCTCTCCCGCGGTCGTCGGTTTCAATCTGCGGTTCCACGCGATCGCGCGTGCCCAGCTGATCGGCGAGTACGAGACGCCCGCCGAGGGCTGACGTACCGCGCCGATCCAGCCAAGCGTTCATTGAACGTTTGCCCGCCTCTGGTCTTGGAAGTGATCAGGGGCGGGCATTTTTTATTGCGTTGTCCATCTCGGCGCGCCCGTACAGAGTTGATCCGAGCCCGCCGGGGGTGGGCAGGTGCGCACGGGAGGTGGGCTGGATGCGTGACACGCTGGTTCTGAACGCGAGCTTCGAGCCGCTGTCGACGGTGACTCTGAACCGAGCCGTCGTTCTGGTGCTGCAGGACAAGGCCGTCGTCGAGCAGGCCCATCCCGTACTGCGCATGCGCGGTGCCGATGTCGACATACCCGCGCCCCGGGTGATCAGGCTCTGCAGATACGTACGGGTGCCGTTCCGAAGACAAGCGCCCTGGTCGAGGCGCGGGGTGCTGGTCCGGGACCGGCACCGGTGCGCCTACTGCGGGCGCAGGGCGACGACCGTGGACCACGTGCTGCCGCGGGCGCAGGGCGGGCAGGACACCTGGCTGAACACGGTCGCCGCGTGCGCCGAGGACAACCACCGGAAGGCGAACCGGACTCCGGAGGAGGCCGGTATGGCCCTGTTGCGGGAGCCGTTCGAGCCGACGCCGGCCGACGCGATGCTCCTGGCCCTGGGGCAGGAGGACATGGCCGCGCTGCCCGGGTGGCTCGCCCGGGAGGCGGCCTAGTCACCGGGGCCCGCGCGGCCCGGCCGTGACACGTGAAGAAGCGACCCCGCGCCCGTCGAACGGGCGCGGGGTCGCTTCGTCGTGCGGTGTCAGTCGATCGACGGCTTCTCGCGGCGGTCCGCGTGCGGGCCGTTGTTCTGGGCCGGGACGGAGCCGCCGCCGTTGCCCCCGCCGCCCAGGGGGCCGAAGTTGCCCATGGCGCCGGACAGGCCCTTGAGGGCGTCGCCGATCTCGCTGGGGACGATCCAGAGCTTGTTGGCGTCGCCTTCGGCGATCTTCGGGAGCATCTGGAGGTACTGGTAGGAGAGGAGCTTCTGGTCGGGGTCGCCTGCGTGGATGGCCTCGAAGACGGTGCGGACGGCCTGGGCCTCGCCCTCGGCCCGGAGCGCGGCCGCCTTGGCCTCACCCTCGGCGCGCAGGATCTGGGACTGCTTCTCGCCCTCGGCGGTCAGGATGGCGGCCTGGCGCGTACCTTCGGCGGTGAGGATCGCGGCGCGCTTGTCACGGTCGGCGCGCATCTGCTTCTCCATCGAGTCCTGGATGGAGGTGGGCGGTTCGATGGCCTTCAGCTCCACGCGGTTGACGCGGATGCCCCACTTGCCGGTGGCCTCGTCGAGGACGCCGCGCAGGGCCGCGTTGATCTCCTCGCGGGAGGTCAGGGTGCGTTCGAGGTCCATGCCGCCGATGATGTTGCGCAGCGTGGTGACGGTGAGCTGCTCGATGGCCTGGATGTAGCTGGCGACCTCGTAGGTGGCGGCCCGGGCGTCGGTCACCTGGTAGTAGATGACGGTGTCGATGTTGACGACCAGGTTGTCCTGGGTGATCACCGGCTGGGGCGGGAAGGGGACGACCTGTTCACGCAGGTCGATGCGGTTGCGGATGGTGTCGATGAACGGGACCACGATGTTCAGGCCCGCGTTCAGGGTCCGCGTGTAGCGGCCGAAGCGCTCGACGATGGCGGCGCTGGCCTGTGGAATGACCTGGATGGTCTTGATCAGGGCGATGAAGACCAACACCACCAGAATGATCAGGACGATGATGACCGGTTCCATCGTGTTCCCCGTACCCCTCTCCGCCTCGGCACCTTCAACGGATCCAGTCGCCGTTGAGGATCTTGCTGGTCGAGTCTGTCAGACCGCCGCCCAACTCGTGGGCCGGACGGCTCAGATGACGATCGCGGTGGCCCCTTCGATGTCCACGACGTCCACCTCCTGGCCCACGTCGTAGGCGCGGCCGGTGTCGAGCGAGCGGGCGGACCAGATCTCCCCGGCGAGTTTGATGCGGCCGCCGGCGCCGTCGACGCGTTCCAGGACGACGGCCTGCTTGCCCTTCAAGGCGTCGACACCGGTGGCCAGTTGGGGCCGCTGTCTGCCGTGCCGGGCCGCGATGGGGCGGACCACGGCGATCAGGGCGACCGAGACGACGACGAAGGCGAGCACCTGGATCACCACGCCGAAGCCGAGGCCGGCGACGGCGGCGGCCGCGATCGCTCCGACCGCGAACATGCCGAACTCCGGCATCGCGGTGACCACGAGGGGGATTCCGAGCGCCGCCGCGCCGACGAGCCACCACACCCATGCGTCGATGTCGTTCACAGGGGTCATGGTAGGACCGCGGTCCGGCGGCGGACAGGGCGCGAACGGGGGTGCCGCGGGCTTCAGGACAGGGGCAGGCCCTGAGCGGTCCAGCGGTCGCCGACCTGCTCGACGACGAGCGGGAGGCCGAAGCAGAGGGAGAGGTTGCGGGAGGTGAGTTCGAGTTCGATGGGGCCGGCGGCGAGGACCTTGCCCTGGCGGATCATGAGGACGTGGGTGAAGCCGGGGGCGATCTCCTCGACGTGGTGGGTGACCATGATCATCGAGGGGGCGATGGGGTCGCGGGCCAGCCGGCCGAGGCGGCGCACCAGGTCCTCGCGGCCACCGAGGTCGAGACCGGCGGCGGGCTCGTCGAGCAGCAGCAGCTCGGGGTCGGTCATCAGGGCGCGGGCGATGAGGGTGCGCTTGCGCTCGCCCTCGGAGAGGGTGCCGAAGCGGCGGTCGAGGTAGTCGCTCATGCCGAGGCGGTCGAGGAAGGCGCGGGCGCGCTGCTCGTCGACCTCGTCGTACTCCTCCTGCCAGCCGGCGGTCATGCCGTAGGCGGCGGTGAGCACGGTCTGGAGGACGGTCTGGCGCTTGGGGAGCTTCTCGGCCATGGCGATGCCGGCGACGCCGATGCGGGGCGGAGATCGAAGACGTCCACCTTGCCGAGGGTGTCGCCGAGGATGGTGGCGGTGCCCTTGCTGGGGAAGAGGTAGCTGGAGGCGACGTTCAGGAGGGTGGTCTTGCCGGCGCCGTTGGGGCCGAGGATGACCCAGCGCTCGCCCTCCTTGACCGACCAGGAGACCTGGTCCACCAGAGCCCGGCCCTCACGGACCACGGATACGTCCTGAAGCTCCAGAACATCGCTCATGAGCGCGTTGTCTCCCCTTGCAGTGTGGCCGGTCTCGGCTGGTCGCTTACGCCTGTGTCTCGGTCCGCCGCGCCGGTGGGCGCAGCCCCTATGAAATCTACGCCACGAGTGCCCCGCACCATTCCATCGGTCCGGTCCTTAGGGTGGGGGGATGCTCTCGGAACCGCGTTCAGGACGCCTCGCCGCTTGGGGAAACGCCCTTCTGGCCGGACTTGTCTCTCCGGACGACGCCGCTCTCGCCGTCGTCGGCGAGGACGCCGTGCACCGGGTGCGGGGGCTGCCGGGTGATCCGGCGCCGGCCGGGCTCACGGTCGCGCTGGGGCGGCTGCGTGTGCTGGGGGTGACCGGTCTGCGGGTGGCGCTGCCCGCGCCCGGCCATCCGCTGGGGCTGAGCGGGCCGCCGGACTTCAACGCGCGGGCGCTGGAGGCCGAGGAGGCGGTGATCTGCTTCGGGGCGGCGGTGGGACTCGTTCCGGAGGTCCACGCGGCCGGGCCGGACGGTGATGTGCATGTCGAGGTCGTCTGGCAGGTGCTGCCGGTGCGGGAGGCGCCGCCCGCCGATGTGCCCTCGCTCGGTGAGGCCGAGCGGGAGCTGGCCGAGGCGCTGCGGGAGGCGACCGAGGTGCTGTCGAAGCTGGACGTCGCCGGCTCGGGGCCGGTCGCGGAGGCGGCGATCGACGCGTACCGGGCGCGGGCCGAGCGGGGGCGCGAGGTGCTGGCGCCGGGGTACCCGCCGCGTGCGGTGCGGGTGCTCGAACTGGCTCAGCGGGTGGGTCTGCTGGTGTCCCTGGCGTACGGCAAGGGGCACGGCGGTGCGGTGAGCGCCTCGGAGATGGCGGCGCGGGGCGCCGCGCTGCGGCCGGTGGAGCGGACCGCGCGGCGCGCGCAGGTCGCGGCGTACAACTCCATGGTGGAGGAGCGGGAGCGCGGGGTCCGCTGAGCCGTGGGGGGTCCGCTGAGCCGGCCGATGCCGCGGGGCGCGGGCCGTGGCGGCCCGGCGGGCCTTCCGGGGGGAGGATCCCGGAAGGCCGGTGATCACCGCCGGCGGGGACTCAGCGGTTGATGCCGACGTTGCCGAAGGCCGGGTTCAGCAGGCCGATGACGTCGACGCTGTTGCCGACCGCGTTCACGGGGACGTGCACCGGGGCCTGGACGACGTTGCCCGAGGCGACACCGGGAGAGCCCTGGGCCACGCCGCCCGCCCAGGCACCGTCCGTGGCGGAGGCCATGCCCGCTCCCGCGGCCACCAGTCCCCCGGCCACCATCGCCACGGCCGCTGCCTTCTTCAGGTTCTTCACTTTCCAACCCCTCCTGGGTGTCCACCGCGACGATCGCCGCGGCACGCATGGGAGAACGGCGGAGGCCGCCGGAGGGTACGGCCATCCGGGTGACATTCCCACGACGGTATGAATCTCAGCCCGGAGGGGAACCTTCCGCGTCGCCGCACACGAGACGCCCGCGGGGTTCAGCCGGCCGCCCCGTGGCGCACGGCCCACAGGGCGGCCTGGGTGCGGTCGGCCAGGTCGAGCTTCATGAGGATGTTGGACACATGCGTCTTGACGGTCTTCTCGGACAGCACCAGGGCGCGGGCGATCTCCCGGTTGGAGCGGCCGTCCGCTATCAGGCCGAGCACCTCCCGCTCCCGGTCGGTGAGTGAACCCGCCCTGCCCTGGCCGGAGTTGACCTCGTCCTGGGAGAGCAGGGCGTCGGCCACCTCCGACTGGAGCAGGACGTGCCCGGCGTGCACGGAGCGGATGGCGCCGGCGAGCGCGTCGGGATCCACGTCCTTGTAGACGTACCCGGCGGCGCCCGCGCGCAGCGCCGGCACCACCGTGCGCCGTTCGGTGAAGCTGGTGACGATCAGCACGCGGACGGGGTTGTCGAGTTCGCGGAGCCGGCGCAGCGCGTCGATGCCGTCCATGCCCGGCATCTTGACGTCCATGAGGACGACGTCGGGCCGCAGTTCCTCGGCGCGGGCGACTCCCTCGGCGCCGTCCGCGGCCTCTCCGACGACCTCGATGTCGTCCTGCACCTCGAGGAAGGTGCGCAGGCCCCGGCGGACGACCTGGTGGTCGTCGACGAGCAGGACTCTGATGGGGTCAGCCACCGGGTACCTCCATCTCGATCGTGGTGCCCCTGCCGGGCGCCGCGTGCACGGTGAGGGTGCCGCCGACCCCGCCGGCCCGGTCCCGCATCGAGACCAGTCCCAGATGGCGTCCGGCCCGGCGCACCGCATGGGGGTCGAAGCCGCTGCCGTCGTCGGCGACGCGCAGGACGGCTCCGCCGCCGCGCCGGTCCACGGTCACCCGGACGTGCTCGGCGCCGGAGTGGCGCAGGGCGTTGTGCAGGGCCTCCTGGGCGACCCGCAGCACCGCCTCCTCCTGCGCCGCGGGCAGGGCGCGGATGCCGTCGGCCGCGAAGCTGACGCGCGCGGTGTGGGCGCGGTCGAGGACCTGGGTGTGGGTGCGCAGGGTGGCGATCAGGCCGTCCTCGTCCAGTGCGGCCGGGCGCAACTCCACTACGGCGGCCCGCAGTTCGTCGGTGGCTTCGGCGGCGAGGGCGGCGACCTGCTGCAACTCGCCCTTGGCGCGGGCGGGGTCGCGGTCGACCAGGGCCGCCGCCGCCTGGGCCGTCAGGCGCAGGGAGAAGAGTTTCTGGCTGACCGCGTCGTGCAGTTCGTGGGCGAGCCTGGAGCGCTCCTCGGCGATGGTCAGCTCCCGACTGCGCTCGTACAGGCGGGCGTTGGTGAGGGCGATCGCGGCGTGCTGGGCGAGGATGGCGAGCAGTTCCTCGTCCTCCTCGGTGAAGCCGCAGCCGCCCTCGGGCTTGGGGCAGCGCTTGTTCGCGAGGAAGAGGGCCCCGATGACCTCCTCGCCGTCCCTGATCGGCAGCCCCAGGAAGTCGGACATGTCCGGGTGGGCGGAGGGCCAGCCCTCGAAGCGGGGGTCCTTGCGGACGTCGGCGAGCCGCTCGGGCCGGGCCTCGTCCAGCATGGCGGCGAGGATGCCGTGCCGGCGGGGCAGCGGGCCGATGGCCTTCCACTGGGCGTCGCTGACCCCGTCGACGACGAACTGCGCGAAGCCGCCGTGGTCGTCGGGGACGCCGAGGGCGGCGTACTGCGCGTCGAGCAGTTCACGGGCCGAGGCCACGATCGTCTTCAGGACGTCGCGCACCTCGAGGTGCCTGCTCATGGCCAGCAGCGCGGAACTCACCGCGGCGAGGCCGGACCGGGGGCCTTGACTCATGCACTCACGGTACCGGCGGGGTACGAGGGCGCGGATCGGACCGGTGGCGGCAGGGCCCCCTCCGCGAGCCCTAGGGCGCGAGGGGTAGGTCCCCGGCCCCGGACGTGCGGCGTACGCCGAAGGACCCCGCCGCTCTGGTGCCCGCGTCCGAGGCGGTGCGGGGCCGGCCGTTCCTAGGTTGTGCTCACCGCCCGGCGGGGCGGCCGGGGCGCGGCGCCCGGGTGACGAGGGGACGGTTGTCATGCCGGTAGCGATCATCACGGGAGCCTCGAAAGGGCTGGGGCGCGCGCTCGCCGAGGGGCTGGCCGCGCGCGGCTGGGACCTGGTGCTGGACGCCCGGGGCGCCGGGCGGCTCGAGGAGGCGGCGGAGGCGGCCGCCGGGCACGGCACGCGCGTGACGGCGGTGCCGGGCGACGTCACGGACGCCGGGCACCGGGCCGCGCTGGTGGCCGCCGCGCGGCGGCTGGGCGGGCTGGACCTGGTGGTCAGCAACGCGAGCGCGCTGGGTGCCGAGCCGCTGGTGCGGCTGGCGGAGCTGCCCGCGGAGGGCTGCGGCGGGCGCTGGAGGTGAACGTCGTCGCGGCGCTGGGCCTGGTCCGGGAGGCGCTGCCGCTGCTGCGGGAGTCGGCGGCGGGCACGGTGGTCACGGTCAGTTCGGACGCGGCGGTGGAGGCGTACGGGACGTGGGGCGGGTACGGCGCCTCGAAGGCGGCCCTCGACCGGCTCGCGGCGGTGCTCGGCCGGGAGGAGCCGGCCCTGCGGGTGTGGGCGGTGGATCCCGGGGACATGGCCACGGAGCTGTACGCGGCGGCCGTGCCGGACGACGACGGTCCGCGGCCCGCTCCGGCGAGCGTGGTGCCGGCGTTCCTGCGGCTGCTGGACGAGCGTCCGGCGAGCGGGCGGTACGCGGCGCCGGCGCTGCTGGAGGCGCGATGACCACGGCGGTGCGGGTGCCCGGGGAGCTGTCCGCGCGCGTGCCGGCCGAGCAGCGCGGGCCCGGCCTGGACCGGGACGCCGTACGGCTGCTGGTGTCGCGCGGCAGCGAGGTGGCGCACCATGCCTTCCGGGAGCTTCCGGAGCTGCTGCGGGCCGGTGACCTGCTGGTGGTGAACACCTCGCCCACGCTGGCCGCGGCGGTGAACGGGCGGATCGGGCGCACGCGCGTGGTGGTGCACTTCTCCACCCGCGGGGACGACGGCCGGTGGGCGGTGGAGCTGCGGGAACCGGACGGGCACGGCACCACGCGCGCGCGTGCGGGTGTGTCCGCGGGTACGGGTGCGGGCGGGACCGCGGGGGTGCGCGCGGGTGCAGTGGTGCGGTTGCCCGGCGGGGCGCGGCTGGTGCTGGAGGAACCGCTGGACGGGCGGGGCGGCCGGCTGCGGTGGGCCCGGCCGTCCGGAGCGGAGGTGCTCGGGATCCTCCGGGAGCACGGGCGGCCCATTCGCTACTCCTATACGGAGCGGGACCAGCCGCTGTCGGTGTACCAGACGGTGTTCGCGCTGCCCGCGCCGGACGGGGCGGGCAGCGCGGAGATGCCGAGCGCGGGGCGCCCCTTCACGGAGCGGCTGGTGGTGGAGCTGGTGAGCCGGGGGGTGCAGTTCGCGCCGGTGTCACTGCACACGGGGGTGGCCTCGGCGGAGGCGCACGAGCCGCCGTATCCGGAGCGGTACCGCGTCCCGGAGGCGTCGGCGCGGCTGATCAACGCCGCCAGGGCCGGCGGCGGGCGGGTCGTGGCGGTGGGGACGACGGCGGTGCGGGCGGTGGAGTCGGCGGCCGGCCCGGACGGGGTGGTGCGGGCGGCCGGGGGCTGGACCGATCTGGTGGTCACGCCCGAGCGCGGGTACGGGCGGTGGAGGGGCTGCTGACCGGGCTGCACGAGCCGGAGGCCTCGCATCTGCTGATGCTGGAGGCGGTCGCCGGCCGAGCCGCGGTGGGCCGCGCCTACGAGGAGGCGCTGCGCGGGCGCTACCTGTGGCACGAGTTCGGGGACGTGCACCTCCTGCTGCCCCGGAAGCCACTCACTGAGTGCGTTGCGACGGCAACGCGCGGTGAGACCCGTCCACCGCCGGTGTGAGCCCGCGCATAGGGCCCACGTCACGTACGAAGGTGCATAGGAGATAAACCACCCATAGGTGAACGGGACAGACGGCCCAGTCTGTCCCGTTTTGCCCTTCCCTGATCCACTATGCGGCTTCGTACGTCACACCTTTGCCTGGGCATTTTGCGCCCGCTAAGAATTGCTTCCGTCGCTCGGCGCCGCGGTTTCCCGCCGCGGCCCTCGTGCGGGAGGAACCGATTCCCCCGGCGGACGCAGGAGAGCGACCTCCGCGCAATCGAAGAGGTCCATCACGCCATGCCTAAGAACATCCTCAACCGTGCTTATAGTCGTACGCTGACGAAGCAGCACAAGATCGCCATCGCCGGTGTCGGCGCCCTCGGTGCCGCCGCCCTGGCCTTCACGGCCGTCCCCGGCAACGCCCAGACCGTGACCACGGACGCCGCGGCCACGCAGCAGGTGCACTACGCCGACACCCCGGTCAAGGACGTCAAGGGCTCGCTCACCGACCGGCTCGCCGGCCAGACCACCAAGCTCGACGCCGTCGCCAAGCAGCAGGCCGAGGCCAAGAAGCAGGCCGCCGCCAAGCAGGCCGAGGCGAAGAAGCAGGCCGCCGCCAAGAAGGCCGCGCAGGAGCGCGCCGACAAGGCCGCGAGCCGTTCCGCGCAGCGCCCCGCGATGCAGATGGTCGCCGCCAAGACCTACACGAACAACCTGGACGGCTGGATCCGCCAGTCCCTGGACATCATGAAGTCCAAGGGCATCCCGGGCAGCTACCACGGCCTGCACAAGAACATCATGCGGGAGTCCTCCGGCAACCCCATGGCCATCAACGACTGGGACATCAACGCCATCAACGGCATCCCGTCGAAGGGCCTGCTCCAGGTCATCCCGCCGACCTTCAAGGCGTACCACGTGCCCGGCACCTCGTGGAACATCTACGACCCGGTCGCCAACATCACCGCCGCCGCCAACTACGCGGCCGACAAGTACGGCACGATCGACAACGTGAACAGCGCGTACTGAGGCCGGCGCGGACCTCTGAGACTACGCGGAAGGGCGGCACCCCCTGGTGGGGTGCCGTCCTTCGCGTCGTGCGGCCGCGTGCCACGCGGCCCGCGGTCACTTGCGCATGACCTCGGGCTCGTGCCGGCGCAGGAAGCGGGCGACGAGGAAGCCGCAGATCACACCGAGCACGAGCAGCGCGGCCATGTCCAGGCCCCAGGCAGAGGCCGCGTGGTCCCACAGCGGATCGGTGCTGGTCGGGTCGTCGGCGTTGGGGGCGATCTTGTTGAAGTCCAGCGTGGTGCCGGCCGCGGCCACCGCCCAGCGCGACGGCATCAGGTACGAGAATTCGTTCACACCGAGCGTGCCGTGCAGCGTGAAGAGGCAGCCGGTGAAGACGACCTGGATGATCGCGAACATCACCAGCAGCGGCATGGTCTTCTCGGCGGTCTTCACCAGCGAGGAGATCACCAGGCCGAACATCATCGAGGTGAAGCCCAGCGCCATGATCGGCAGGCACAGCTCGAACAGCGTCGAACTGCCGAGCACCAGCCCCTGGCCGGGGATCTCACGGCTGGAGAAGCCGATCAGGCCCACCATCAGGCCCTGCAGCACCGTGACGGCGCCGAGCACGACCACCTTGGACATCAGGTACGCCGAGCGGGACAGGCCCGTCGCGCGCTCCCGCTCGTAGATGACCCGTTCCTTGATCAGCTCACGCACGGAGTTGGCCGCGCCCGCGAAGCACGCGCCGACCGCGAGGATCAGCAGGACGGTGGTCGCCGTGCCGTTCGGCACGGGCACGCCGGTGCGCGGGTTGACCGGGTTGACCAGCAGACCCTTGTCGGAGTCGATCAGCAGGCTGACCGCGCCGAGTACCGCCGGCAGGATCACCGTGAGCGCCAGGAAACCCTTGTCGGACGCGATGACCGCCACGTAGCGCCGGATCAGCGTCATCAGCTGGGAGCCCCAGCCCTGCGGCTTGGGCGGTCTGATGGCCTGCGGCGGCGGCATGTGTACGGACTGCGGGGCGACCGCGTCGATGTCCGCGGCGTACATCTGGTAGTGCTGCGAGCCCTTCCAGCGGCCCGCCCAGTCGTAGTCGCGGTAGTTCTCGAAGGCGGAGAAGACGTCGGCCCAGCTGTCGTAGCCGAAGAAGTTCAGCGCCTCCTCCGGCGGGCCGAAGTAGGCGACCGCGCCGCCCGGCGCCATCACGAGGAGCTTGTCGCAGATCGCCAGCTCGGCGACCGAGTGGGTGACCACCAGGACCGTGCGGCCGTCGTCGGCGAGGCCGCGCAGGAGCTGCATCACGTCGCGGTCCATGCCCGGGTCGAGGCCGGAGGTCGGCTCGTCCAGGAAGATCAGCGAGGGCTTGGTCAGCAGCTCCAGGGCGACCGAGACGCGCTTGCGCTGGCCGCCGGAGAGGGAGGTGACCTTCTTGTCCTTGTGGATGTCCAGCTTGAGCTCGCGCAGCACCTCGTCGATGCGGGCGTCGCGCTCGGCGGCCGTGGTGTCGGCCGGGAAGCGCAGCTTGGCCGCGTACTTCAGGGCCTTCTTGACGGTCAGCTCCTTGTGCAGGATGTCGTCCTGCGGGACCAGACCGATGCGCTGGCGCAGCTCGGCGAACTGCTTGTACAGGTTCCGGTTGTCGTACAGGACCTCGCCCTGGTTGGCGGGCCGGTAGCCGGTGAGCGCCTTGAGCAGCGTCGACTTGCCGGAGCCGGACGGGCCGATGACCGCGATCAGGGACTTCTCCGGGACGCCGAAGGAGACGTCCTTCAGGATCTGCTTGCCGCCGTCGACCGTGACGGTCAGATGACGCGCGGAGAAGGAGACCTCACCGGTGTCGACGAACTCCTCGAGCCGGTCGCCGACGATGCGGAAGGTGGAGTGGCCGACACCGACGATGTCGTTCGGGCCGAGCAGCGCCGAACCGCCCTTGGCGATCGGCTGGCCGTTGACGTAGGTGCCGTTGTGCGAGCCCAGGTCGCGGATCTCGAAGCGGCCGTCGGGCGTGGAGTGGAACTCGGCGTGGTTCCGGGAGACCTGCAGGTCGGAGACGACCAGCTCGTTCTCCAGGGCACGGCCGATGCGCATCACGCGGCCGACGGCGAACTGGTGGAACGTGGTCGGGCTGCGGTCGCCGTAGACCGGCGGCGCCCCCGCCGCGCCACCGGGCGTCTTCTGCACCGGGTTCCCGGCCGGAGCGCCCTGCTGCTGCGGGAACGCCGGCGACTGCCCCGACTGCTGCCAGTCGGCCTGCGGCGCCTGCTGGTGCGCGGCCGCCTGGTGCGGCACCCCTGCTGCGGGGGCTGCTGCTGAGGGGCCTGCGGCTGGGCCCAGCCGGGTCCCGCGCCCTGCGCGGCGTACGGCGCGGACTGCGCCTGCTGCTGGGGCTGGGCGACCGCGGCCGCGGCGCCGGAGAGGTCCAGCCGCGGTCCGTCGGTCGCGTTGCCGAGGTGCACCGCCGAGCCGGGGCCGATCTCCATCTGGTGGATCCGCTGGCCCCGCACGAACGTGCCGTTGGTGCTGCCGTGGTCCTCTATGACCCAACTGCGGCCGTTGAAGCCGACCGTGGCGTGACGCCAGGACACCCTGGCGTCGTCGAAGACGATGTCACCCTGCGGATCGCGGCCGAGGGTGTAGGACCTGGACGGCTCGAGCGTCCAGGTCCGTCCGTTTGTTTCCAGTACGAGTTCCGGCACTCCATGCCCCACTGAGTTGTCCCCCGAATTTCCCCCATCACAGGGAGTCTAGGGATGTCGAACATCGTGGGGAACTATTTCAGGCTCGGCCCCGTGACCGAAACCCGGGCCTTGCGACGCGGGCCGGCGCACGCCTCGACTCGCCCCGTTGACGGGGTTGAAACCCGGCCGGAGAGTGGTAATCCCCGCGAGGGGACAAGCGCGGCAGTGGTGCCGCGCCGCGGATCGGGGGTCTGCCATGAGTACTGCCACACGTGCCGGGACCGCGCGGCCGGGCGGGCCGCTGCCGTGGGGGGACGTCCTGCTGTCCGCGATCGCGGCGGTGAGCTGGGCGTTGGCGGGGATGACGGCCACGGCCGCGCTGGGGCTGCACCTGCTCCGGGCGGACGCGGCGGGGTCACTGGGCCCGATGACGGCGGCAGTTGTGGCGCTCGGGGCGGGTGGTTCGGTCTCCCCGTCGGGCAACGTGTCCGCCTTCGGGCTGAAGGGTGCCGAGGCGCACACCGCCGTCGAGATCACGCCACTCGGGGTGAGCCTGGCCGGTGCGCTGCTGCTGTCGTGGTTCTTCCTGCGGTCGTTGCGCACGGCGGGAGTTGAGATCGCGCCGTCCGAACTCCTCGCGCGCGCGGGCACGGTGGTCGCCCTCTTCGTGACGATGCTCGGCGGGCTCGCCTGGGTCGGGCACGACGTGGTCACCGTCGACGGCGGCGCGCTCGGTCTCGACGACCTGCCCGGCGGCGACGGCGGCACCGGCGTCCCCGGCCTCGGGGACCTCGGCGGTCTGCTTCCGGACCGGGTCGGTGACCTGATCCACGCCAAGGCGGCCGTCGGCTTCAGCGTGGACACCGCGCCCACCCTCCTCGGCGGGCTCGGCTGGTCCGCGGGTGTCCTGCTGATCGCGCTGCTGGCCTCCCGCCGCACCCCCTGCCGCCCGGCTGGGACGCCCTGCACCGGGTGGTGCGGCCGGCCGTCTCGGCGCTCGTCACCGTGCTGCTGCTGGCCGTGGCCGCCGGGCTCGCCGCGGCGGCGTACGCGGCGATCGGCGACGGGCATCCCGGGCGGATCGCCGGAGCGGCGCTGCTCGGCGCGCCGAACGGAGTGTGGCTCGGCGTCCCGCTCGGCCTCTTCGTCCCCTGGGACGGCCGGGCCACCGGCGCCCTGGCCGGCGTGCTCCCGCATCCGCTGGACCGACTGCTGAGCACGGCGCGGGACCAGCCCGTCACCCTGAGCCGGCTGGCCGGGCTGGACGGCCGGGTGTGGCTGCTCGCGGTGGCGGCCGCCGCGGCGATGCTGCTGGCGGGGGTGCTGACGGCGGTGCGCACACCGGTGCCGGGCGGGACGGGCGCGGTGGGCTTCGCGGGGCGCTGCGCCCTGCGGCTCGGGACGGCGACCGCGCTCGCCTGGCCCCTGCTCGTCGCGCTGACGGACGTCTCGGCGGACGCCTCGCTGTCCGTGCTGGGCTTCGACGCGTTCGGCGCGGGCATCGAACTGCACGGACGGACGGGGCCGGCCCTGCTGCTGGGCGCCGTGTGGGGTGCGGTGGCCGGCGCGGTGGGAGCGCTGCTCGCCCGGGCGCTGGGAGCGGCGGGAAGCCGGGTGGCGGGGCCCGCGCGGGACGGGACGGTCACGGCGCACGGTGCGGGGCGGCCGAGGGACGGTGCGGGGCCGGATTACGGGGCGGGGCCGGAATACGGGGCGGGGCCGGAATACGGGGCGCGAGCGGGGTTCGGCGGTCCGCCGTCCGGCGAGGGCCACGGGCAGGGCGCGCCCGGCGACGCCCACGGGCGGCCCTCGTCCGGTGGTGGGGCCGGGCCCTACGCGCCGGGCAGGCCGTACCGGCCGCCGAACCCCGGCACGAACCCCTATCTCCGGGTGCCGGAGGAGGTGCGTGCGCAGCCCGAGGACGCGCGGCCGCCCGCGCCCGGGGACGACATGTACGGCGCCCCGACCATCTCCCGCCGGCTGGACCCGCCTCCGCCCCGGGGGCGGCCGGCTGCCCGGCCGCCGTACCGCTCGCCGGACGGTCCGGACGAGGGGCCGCCCCCGCCGCCTCCCCCGCCGCCTCCGCGTCCGGGCACCGGGAGGTGACCGGCGGGCTCGTACGCGGGGGCGACCGCGGCGGGCCAGGTGCGGGACATCCGGGGGACACGTGTTGTTCCGTGTCCGTCAGGCGGACCGCAGGGGCGCAGGGCACTGGGTGCCGGATACGGTGGTGACACCATGAGCGCTTCGCAGACCTCCGAGGTCCCCACTCTCCTCGTCAAGATCTTCGGCAAGGACAGGCCGGGCATCACGGCCGGCCTCTTCGACACCCTTGCCGCCTTCAGTGTCGACGTGGTCGACATCGAGCAGGTCGTCACCCGGGGCCGCCTGGTGCTGTGCGCGCTGGTCACCCAGCCGCCGGCCGGGCTCGAGGGCGATCTGCGGTCCACGGTGCACAGCTGGGCCGAGTCGATGAAGATGCAGGCGGAGATCATCTCCGGGCGCGGCGACAACCAGCCGCGCGGACTCGGACGCTCCCTGGTGACCGTGCTCGGCCACCCGCTCACGGCCGAGTCCACGGCGGCCATCGCCGCCCGCATCGCGAAGACCGGCGGCAACATCGACCGTATCTTCCGGCTCGCCAAGTACCCCGTGACCGCGGTGGAGTTCGCCGTCTCCGGAGTGGAGACGGCGCCGCTGCGCACGGCTCTGGCCTCGGACGCGGCGGCACTGGGTGTCGATGTCGCCGTGGTCTCGGCCGGCCTGCACCGGCGGGCCCAGCGGCTGGTGGTCATGGACGTGGACTCCACCCTCATCCAGGACGAGGTCATCGAGCTGTTCGCCGCGCACGCGGGCTGCGAGGACAAGGTCGCCGACGTGACGGCGGCGGCGATGCGCGGGGAGCTGGACTTCGAGCAGTCGCTGCACGCGCGCGTCGCGCTGCTGGAGGGGCTGGACGCCTCCGTGGTGGAGAAGGTGCGCGACGAGGTACGGCTGACGCCGGGCGCCCGCACGCTCATCCGCACCCTGAAGCGGCTCGGCTACCAGGTCGGCGTGGTCTCCGGCGGCTTCACACAGGTCACGGACGACCTGAAGGAACGCCTGGGGCTGGACTTCGCCCAGGCCAACACGCTGGAGATCGTCGACGGCAAGCTCACCGGGCGGGTCACCGGGGAGATCGTGGACCGTGCCGGCAAGGCCCGGCTGCTGCGCCGCTTCGCCGCCGAGGCCGGGGTGCCGCTGTCGCAGACGGTGGCGATCGGCGACGGCGCCAACGACCTGGACATGCTGAACGCGGCCGGGCTGGGCGTCGCCTTCAACGCCAAGCCGGTGGTCCGCGAGGCCGCGCACACGGCGGTGAACTTCCCCTTCCTCGACACCGTGCTCTATCTGCTGGGCGTCACCCGCGAAGAGGTCGAGGCGGCCGACACGCACGACGAGGACTGAGCCGCGCCGGTCCGGACGGCTCTCGTTCCGGCCGCGGACGTGAGGAGGGCCCGGCACCACGACGGTGCCGGGCCCTTCCTCATGCCGTGCGTGCCGTCACTCGGAGGGCGCCCAGTAGTCCACCAGCGTGGCCGTACCGGGCTCCAGGCTCTTCCAGCCGCCGTCGAAGGTCAGCACCACGAAGGCGGCGGCCGGGAAGCCGCGGCGCTCCATCCGCATGCGGGCGTCGCCCCCGGACTCGCCGGCCAGGACCTCGGCCAGTCCGTGCACGCCCGGGTTGTGGCCGATGAGGATCACGTTCTGCGCGTCGTCCGGGACCTCGTTGAGCGCGGCGATCAGCTCGCCGGGAGAGGCCTCGTAGACCCGCTCCTCGTAGACGGTTTTCGGCCGGTGCGCGAGTTCGTGGACGGCGAGCTTCCAGGTCTCGCGGGTCCGGACGGAGGTGGAGCACAGGGCAAGGTCGAAGGTGTAACCGGTGTCGGCCAGCTTGCGTCCCGCGACCGCGGCGTCCATCCGGCCCCGCTCGGCGAGAGGGCGCTCATGGTCGGACACCTGGGGCCAGTCGGCTTTCGCATGCCGGAAGATGACGATCCTGCGGGGTTCTGCGACGCTCATGGGTCCCAGCTTCGCATGAAACAGGCCACCCGGCGCAGGGAGTTGACATGGGGAATCACCGCGATCGCGGCTCCCGCGTCAACGGGCGAGGAGCTGCTGCGCGCGTTCCAGGAGCTGGGTGATCGCCGGGTCGCCGCCGGCCGCGTGGGCCTGCGACGGGTTCAGTATCAGCGCCAGCAGTACGGCGAAGGCGAGGACGGGCAGGGCGAGGGCCCACCAGGGCAGCCGGATGCCGACGCCGCCCGTGGTCGCCGGGTGGGGCCGGGTGTGCGTACGGACCGGCATGGTCGCCTCCGTGGGTCCTCGAGTGGTTCTGGCCGCCTGCCGCGGTCATGTCCCGAAGTTACGGAGTGCGGGGGCGCCGGCCCATCCGGTGACCCACCCACTTGACCCTGACCCTGTCCCCTAGGGGATGGTGGGGACAGCCCCACCATCGGGGCACGGGGACGGTCAGGGCGAGGCGATCGTCGCGATGATGCCGATGATCACGAAGATGGCGAGGAACGAGCCGAGGACGAGCAGCAGCTTCTTCTGGCCGTTCTTGGGGTTCGGGTCGAGCACGGGCTCCATGCGCCCAGTCTCGCACCCTTCGTCCACGCCGGGGACCCGGGGGGGCGGCCGGCCCGTCGGCCGGCGGCCGCGGGCGGCGGCAGACCCGGGCGGCGGCAGACCCGGGCGGCGGCAGACCCGGGCGGCGGCAGCGGCCGTGCGCTCAGGCCCGGCCCGCCTCGTCCTCCACCGTGCGGTCGCGCCCGGCGAGGAAGCCCACCGCCATCTGGGGCAGCATCAGGCCCGCCATCAGGGCGATCGGCAGGCCCCAGCCGCCGCTGTGCTGGTAGAGCACGCCGACCAGCAGCGGGCCGGGGATGGAGATCAGATAGCCGGCGCTCTGCGCGAACGCGGAGAGCTGGGCCACGCCCGCACCGGACCTGGCGCGCATGCCGACCATCGTCAGCGCGAGCGGGAAGGCGCAGTTGGAGACGCCGAGCAGCACGGCCCAGGCCCAGGCGCCGCCGGCCGGCGCCAGGTACAGGCCGGCGTATCCGGCGAGACCGCACACGCCCAGGGCCAGCACGATCGGCCCCTGGTGGGGCAGCCGGGTGGCGAGCCGCGGGATCACGAAGGCCAGGGGGACGCCCATCACCATGGTGACGGCGAGGAGCAGGCCCGCCGTACCGGCCGGGACACCGGCGTCCCGGAAGATCTGCGCCATCCAGCCCATGGTGACGTAGGCGGCGGTGGCCTGGAGCCCGAAGAAGACCGCGAGCGCCCAGGCGGTGCGGCTGCGGGTGATACGCAGCGGGGCCGCGTGGCCGTCCGGCGCGGTGCGCACCGGCTCCTGGGCGGGGGCCGCGCCTCTGTTCCGCACCAGCGGCAGCCAGGGCAATACAGCGGCGGCGGCGAGGCCCGCCCACACGGCGAGCCCGGACTGCCAGCCGCCGCCCAGCGCGCCGGTCAGCGGCACGGTCACCGCGGCGGCGAGGGAGGTGCCGAGGGCGAGGGCCATCGAGTACAGGCCGGTCATGGAGCCGACGCGGTCGGGGAACCAGCGCTTGACGATGACCGGCATCAGCACGTTGCTGACGGCTATGCCCATCAGGGCGAGCGCGCTGGCGACGAGGAAGCCGGCCGTGCCGCCGGCGTACGGGCGTATCAGCAGGCCCGCGGCGATGGCGGCCATGCCGGCGCACACCACGGCGGCCGGTCCGAAGCGGCGGGCCAGGCGGGGCGCGGTGACACCGAAGACGGCGAAGCAGAGCGGGGGCACGGAGGTGAGCAGCCCGGCCACGCTGCCGCTCATGCCGAGCCCGTCGCGGACCTCCTCCAGCAGCGCGCCGAGGCTCGTGATGGCGGGCCGGAGGTTGAGCGCGGTCAGCACGATGCCGACGACGACCAGCCGGGCCGCCCACGCGCGCGTGGGCGGCGTCGTACGGGTCCCCGGCGCCGTGCTCGCGCCGCGTTCGGTCGAAGGCATCTCGGTACGGGTGTCCGCGATCCGCGTTTCCTCACTGGCCATGCCGCTCATCATAGAATCATGGGATGATTGGTTGTCCACTCCCCCGGCGGCCACCGCCGGGAAGCCCGTGCGAAGGTGTGCCATGCCTCTGAGCCACCCGCGCCGTGCGGCGCTCTCCGAGCAGGTCATCGCCGAGCTGCGCGCGCAGATCGCGTCCGGCGAGTGGCCCGTGGGATCGCGCATCCCGACCGAGCCGGAACTGGTGGAGCAGCTCGGCGTCGCCCGCAACACCGTCCGCGAGGCCGTACGGGCGCTCGCGCACAACGGCCTGCTGGACATCCGGCAGGGCTCGGGCACCTACGTCGCGGCGACGAGCGAGCTGGCCGGCGTGATGCAGCGCCGCTTCGCGGGGGCCGACCCCCGGCACATCGCGGAGCTGCGCTCGACGCTGGAGTCGGCGGCGGCGCGGCTGGCCGCCGAGCGGCGCAGCGAGAAGGACCTCAAGCAGCTCGACGCGCTGCTGGTGCGGCGCGAGGAGGCCTGGGAGTCGGGTGAGGCCGAGGCCTTCGTGACGGCCGACGCGACCTTCCACCTGGCCGTGGTGGCGGCCTCCCACAACGACGTCATGACGGCGATGTACGCCGACCTGGGCGAGGTGCTGCGCGACTGGCTGCGCGCCGACGTGGGCGCGGGCCTGACACCGGAGACGCACATGGACCACGCCCGCCTGCTGGACGCCATCCGCGCGGGTGACGCGCAGGCCGCGGCCGAGGAGGCCGCGAGCTATCCGTTCCTGTGCCGTCCGGACCGGTTCAGCGCGCCTTCTGGTGGCTGACCCACACCGAGCGGATCTCCTCCCAGCAGCGCCCGGTCAGGCGTACCGTCATGGCGGCGTCGGTGTTCACCGGGGCGCTGTCGGTGTCGATGTCCCACCAGCGGGCGCACTCGATGTGCAGGCGCACGCGGTCGGTGTCGACGTAGGGGTTGTGGCAGTAGGCGACCACGTGCGAGCCGGTGACGGCCGTGCGGCACGCGGCGCCGAACAGCTTCGGCGCGGGGGCTTGCCGTCGCTCACGCGCGTGTGGCACAGCGCGGCGTACGGCAGGCAGAGCACGAGGGAGACGGCCACGGTCACCGGGGCCAGGCTGCGGGACAGGCGCACAAGGGGACCTCCTCGGCCGGGCTGCGGAGGGATGCGCGAGGTGAACGCTGTCTCCAGGGTGCGCCGCCCGCTCCCCGCCCCGCCCGGCCGGATGAGCCGAACGAGTGACGCCCCGCTCCCCGCGCGCTGCGGGGAACGGGGCGTCGACGTCGTGCGGGGCCCACCCGCGCCGTACGCGGGTCACCGGGCGCCGTGCGTCGCTCAGGCGCCGATGGCGTGCAGGCCGCCGTCCACGTGGACGATCTCGCCCGTGGTCTTCGGGAACCAGTCGCTGAGCAGGGCGACGATGCCGCGGCCGGCCGGCTCCGGGTCCTTCAGGTCCCACTCCAGCGGGGAGCGGGAGTCCCACACGGCGGCCAGGTCGCTGAAGCCCGGGATGGACTTGGCGGCCATGGAGCCGAGCGGGCCCGCCGAGATCAGGTTGCAGCGGATGTTCTGCTTGCCCAGGTCGCGCGCGATGTAGCGGCTGGTCGCCTCGAGGGCGGCCTTGGCCGGGCCCATCCAGTCGTACTGCGGCCAGGCGAAGGACGCGTCGAAGGTGAGGCCGACGACCGAGCCGCCGTTCTGCATCAGCGGCAGGCAGGCCATGGTCAGCGCCTTCAGCGAGAACGCCGAGACGTGCATGGCGGTGGAGACCGACTCGAAAGGCGTGTTGAGGAAGTTGCCGCCGAGGGCGTCCTGCGGCGCGAAGCCGATGGAGTGGACGACGCCGTCGAGGCCGCCCAGCTCCTCGCCGACCACGTCGGCCAGGCGCGCGAGGTGCTCCTCGTTGGTGACGTCCAGCTCGATGACCTTGGTGGGCTTGGGGAGCTTCTTCGCGATGCGCTCCGTCAGCGTGGGCCGCGGGAAGGCGGTCAGGATGACCTCGGCGCCCTGCTCCTGGGCCAGCTTCGCGGCGTGGAAGGCGATGGAGGCCTCCGTCAGCACACCCGTGATCAGGATGCGCTTGCCCTCGAGAATTCCGCTCATGGTGATCAGTGACCCATTCCCAGTCCGCCGTCAACGGGGATGACGGCTCCAGTGATGTACGAGGCGTCGTCCGAGGCGAGGAACCGCACCGTCGCGGCGATCTCCTCCGGCTGCGCGTAGCGGCCGAGCGGCACCTGGGACACGATGTCCTTGCGCTGCTCGTCGCTGAGCACCTTGGTCATGTCGGTGTCGACGAAGCCGGGCGCGACGACGTTGAAGGTGAGGTTGCGCGAGCCCAGCTCACGGGCGAGGGAGCGCGCGAAGCCGACCAGGGCGGCCTTGGAGGCGGCGTAGTTCGCCTGCCCCGCCGAGCCGAGCAGGCCGACCACCGAGGAGATCAGGACGACGCGGCCCTTGCGCGCCCGCAGCATGCCGCGGTTGGCGCGCTTGACGACGCGGAAGGTGCCGGTGAGGTTGGTGTCGATGACCGAGGTGAAGTCCTCCTCGGACATGCGCATCAGGAGCTGGTCCTTGGTGACGCCGGCGTTGGCGATCAGCACCTCGACCGGACCGTGCTGCTCCTCGATCTCCTTGTAGGCCTGCTCCACCTGCTCGGGGTCGGTGATGTCGCACTTGACGGCGAGGAAGCCGGCCGGCGGCTCACCCGAGCGGTACGTGATCGCGACCTTGTCGCCGGCGTCGGCGAACGCGCGGGCGATGGCGAGGCCGATGCCCCGGTTGCCTCCGGTGACGAGAACCGAGCGGCTCAACGGATCACCCTTTCGATAGCGGTCTGATGCGGTACGGCACCCGCCCGAACACCTCGATGACAGGCGGCTTCATCGAAAACCTATCGGTAGCGCCCCTTCCGTGGGCAAGCGGGCACCGACAGTGGCTGAACTGCGTCACTGTCGGGTCCCTACAGAAAGCACGGTGCGCGCGGCGAAACGTGTGGTCCGGCGGGCCGCTGTCACGACATGATCGGACGGACAGGCCACGACAGCAGGGAGACCTCCGTGCCTCATTCCATCGACGAAGCCTTCACGGCGCTGCCGCTGAGGGCCCTGGCCGACGCCGCGCTGGCACGCGCGCGTGCGCTGGGGGCCGAGCATGCGGACTTCCGGTTCGAGCGGGTGCGCAGCGCGTCCTGGCGGCTGCGGGACGCCAGGCCCGCCGGATCGTCGGACACCACCGACCTCGGCTACGCGGTCCGGGTCGTGCACGGCGGTACGTGGGGCTTCGCGTCCGGGGTGGACCTGAGCCTGGACGCGGCCGCGAAGGTCGCCTCCCAGGCGGTGGCGATGGCGAAGCTCTCCGCGCAGGTCATCAGGGCGGCCGGCTCGGACGAGCGGGTGGAGCTGGCGGACGAGCCCGTGCACGCGGACCGCACGTGGATCTCGTCGTACGAGATCGACCCCTTCTCAGTGCCCGACGAGGAGAAGGCCGGGCTGCTGGCGGAGTGGAGCTCCCGGCTGCTGGCGGCGAACGGCGTGGACCACGTGGACGCCTCGCTGCTCACCGTGCACGAGAACAAGTTCTACGCGGACACCGCCGGCACCGTGACGACCCAGCAGCGGGTGCGGCTGCACCCGCAGCTCACGGCGGTGTCGGTGGACGAGTCGAGCGGTGAGTTCGACTCCATGCGGACCATCGCGCCGCCGGTGGGGCGGGGCTGGGAGTACCTGACGGGCACCGGCTGGGACTGGGACTCCGAGCTGGAGCGGATGCCGGAGCTGCTGGCGGAGAAGATGCGGGCGCCCAGCGTCGAGGCGGGCGTGTACGACCTGGTCGTCGACCCGTCCAACCTGTGGCTGACCATCCACGAGTCCATCGGGCACGCCACCGAGCTGGACCGCGCCCTCGGCTACGAGGCCGCCTACGCCGGCACCTCCTTCGCCACCTTCGACCAGCTCGGCAAGCTCCGGTACGGCTCCGAGCTGATGAACGTCACCGGCGACCGGACCGCCGAGCACGGCCTCGCGACCGTCGGCTACGACGACGAGGGCGTCGAGGCCCAGTCCTGGGACCTGGTGAAGGACGGCACGCTGGTGGGCTACCAGCTCGACCGGCGGATCGCGCGGCTGACCGGGTTCGAGCGGTCAAACGGGTGCGCGTTCGCCGACTCGCCGGGGCACGTGCCGGTGCAGCGCATGGCCAACGTGTCGCTGCGGCCGGATCCGGCGGGGCTGTCCACCGAGGACCTGATCGGGGGCGTCGACCGCGGCATCTACGTCGTCGGCGACCGGTCCTGGTCGATCGACATGCAGCGCTACAACTTCCAGTTCACCGGGCAGCGCTTCTTCCGCATCGAGAACGGCCGGATCACCGGGCAGCTCAAGGACGTCGCCTACCAGGCGACGACCACCGACTTCTGGGGCTCGATGGCCGCCGTGGGCGGACCGGGACCTATGTCCTCGGCGGCGCCTTCAACTGCGGCAAGGCCCAGCCGGGCCAGGTGGCCGCCGTGTCCCACGGGTGCCCCTCCGCCCTGTTCCGGGGCGTCAACATTCTGAACACCACCCAGGAGGCCGGTCGATGAGCGCCCGTACCAACAAGCCGCACGAGATCGTCGAGCAGGCGCTCGCGCTGTCCCGGGCCGACGGCTGCGTGGTCATCGCCGACGAGCAGTCGACCGCGAACCTGCGCTGGGCGGGGAACGCGCTCACCACGAACGGGGTGACGCGGGGCCGCACGCTCACCGTGATCGCGACCGTCGACGGCAAGGAGGGTACCGCGTCCGGTGTCGTGTCCCGGTCGGCGGTGACGGCCACGGAGCTGGAGCCGCTGGTGCGGGCCGCCGAGGCCGCCGCGCGCGGTGCCGGGGCGGCCGAGGACGCGCAGCCGCTGGTCGGCGGCGTGCCCGCGTCCCCCGACTTCACCGAGGCGCCCGCCGAGACCTCCTCCGCGGTGTTCGCGGACTTCGCCCCGGCGCTCGGCGAGTCCTTCGCACGCGCGCGGGCCGGCGGCCGGGAGCTGTACGGCTTCGCCAACCACGAGCTGGTGTCGACGTACGTGGGCACCTCGACCGGGCTGCGGCTGCGGCACGACCAGCCCACCGGCACGCTGGAGATGAACGCGAAGTCGCCGGACCGTACCCGCTCGGCGTGGGCGGGCCGGTCGACGCGCGACTTCAAGGACGTCGACCCGGGCGCGCTCGACGCCGAGCTGGCCGTGCGCCTGGGCTGGGCCGAGCGGCGCGTGGAACTGCCCGCGGGCCGGTACGAGACGCTGCTGCCGCCGACCGCGGTCGCCGACCTGCTGATCTACCAGCTCTGGTCGGCCTCGGGCCGGGACGCGGCGGAGGGCCGGACGGTGTTCTCCAAGCCGGGCGGCGGCACCCGGGTCGGCGAGAAGCTGAGCGGGCTGCCGCTGACGCTGCGCAGCGACCCGCACGAGCCGGGCCTGGAGTGCGCGCCGTTCGTGGTCGCCCACTCCTCCGGCGGTGACCAGTCCGTGTTCGACAACGGGCTGCCGGTGCGGGCCACCGACTGGGTCGGCGAGGGGGTGCTGCGCAACCTGACCACGACCCGGCACAGCGCGGGCCTGACCGGGCTGCCGGTCGCCCCGGCGCTCGGGAACCTGATCCTCGACGGCGGGCAGGACCGCTCCCTGGAGGAGATGGTCGCGGACACCGGACGCGGGCTGCTGCTGACCTGCCTGTGGTACATCCGCGAGGTGGACCCGGCGACGCTGCTGCTCACCGGCCTGACCCGGGACGGCGTCTACCTCGTGGAGAACGGGGAGGTCACCGGGCAGGTGAACAACTTCCGGTTCAACGAGTCGCCGGTGGACCTGCTGGGCAGGGCCACGGAGGCCGGGCGCACCGAGAAGACGCTGCCGCGCGAGTGGAGCGACTGGTTCACCCGGGCCGCCATGCCCGCGCTGCGGATCCCCGATTTCAACATGAGCTCTGTCAGCCAGGGCGTATAACCTCGTAGTCGGCTGTCACCCGACTGCCCGAAGATCTTCAAGGAGACACGAGAACCGTGACGGACATCGTCGACGAGCTGAAGTGGCGTGGGCTGTTCGCCCTGTCCACAGACGAGGACGCCTTGCGCAAGGCTCTCGCGGACGGTCCCGTCACGTTCTATTGCGGCTTCGACCCGACGGCGCCGTCGCTGCACGTGGGGCACCTGGTGCAGGTGCTCACCGTGCGCCGGCTCCAGCAGGCCGGACACCGGCCGCTGGCACTGGTGGGCGGGGCGACGGGGCTGATCGGCGACCCGCGCCCGACCGCGGAGCGCACGCTGAACGACCCGGAGACGGTGGCCGGCTGGGTGGGCCGGCTGCGCGGCCAGATCGAGCCGTTCCTGTCCTTCGAGGGCGAGAACGCGGCGGTCATGGTGAACAACCTCGACTGGACCGAGGGGCTCTCCGCGATCGAGTTCCTGCGGGACATCGGCAAGCACTTCCGGGTCAACAAGATGCTGACGAAGGACTCCGTGGCCCGCCGCCTGGAGTCCGACCAGGGCATCAGTTACACCGAGTTCAGCTACCAGCTCCTGCAGGGCATGGACTTCCTGCAGCTGTACCGGCGGTACGGCTGCAGGCTCCAGCAGGGCGGCAGCGACCAGTGGGGCAACCTCACGGCCGGCCTGGACCTGATCCACCGGCTGGAGCCGGACGCGGACGTGCACGCCCTGGCCACCCCGCTGATGACCAAGGCGGACGGCACCAAGTTCGGCAAGACCGAGGGCGGCGCCGTCTGGCTCGACCCGGAGATGACGACGCCGTACGCGTTCTACCAGTTCTGGCTGAACGTGGACGACCGGGACATCTCGCGGTACATGCGGATCCTGTCCTTCCGGTCCCGGGAGGAGCTGGAGGAGCTGGAGCGGCAGACCGAGGAGCGCCCGCAGGCCCGTGCCGCGCAGCGCGCGCTCGCCGAGGAGCTGACGACGCTGGTGCACGGCGCCGACCAGACGGCCGCCGTGATCGCCGCGTCCAGGGCGCTGTTCGGCCAGGGCGAACTGGCGGAGCTGGACGACAGGACGCTGTCGGCGGCGCTGTCCGAGGTGCCGCACGTCCAGGTCACCGAGCTGGGCCCGGTGGTCGACCTGTTCGCCGAGGTCGGTCTGGTGGCCAGCAAGTCGGCCGCCCGCCGGACGGTCAAGGAGGGCGGTGCCTACGTGAACAACGCGAAGGTCACCGCCGAGGACGCGGTTCCCGCCCGGGAGGACCTTCTGCACGGGCGCTGGCTGGTGCTGCGCCGGGGCAAGAAGAACCTGGCCGCGGTCGAGGTCAAGCCCGCGTGAGACGGGCCGAAGGGCGGCTCCCCGGTGCCGGGGGCCGCCCTTCGGCGTGTCCGCCGTCAGACGCGCTGCTGCTGTTTCCGCTTGCCGATCGTCGCCATGTAGGCGGCGTCGATCAGGGCCACGATGATGATCGCGGCGATGAGCTGGAAGGCGTGCCGGCTCCAGTCGATGCCCTTGGTCTCCGCGACACCGAGGGCACTGGCGATCGCGTTGCCCGCGATCGCGCCGAGGATGCCGCCGATGGTGGTCAGCCACAGGGGGCTGTGCTGCTTGCCCGGGATGACGGCCTTGGCGATGAGGCCCAGCACGAACCCCACGATGATCGCCCACAACCAGCCCATGGCTGCCTCCTCGTACCGATCGGCGTGAGCCCTACGGCAAGTCTCCGCGTGGGGGCCGTACGGCGCATGTCGGACACCCCCGTACGTGGCCCCGCCGACGCGGTCCGCGCGGGCGGGCGGCGACCCGGTCTCGTGGGCGGTCAGGGCGCGGCGTAACGTGGAGATGTTCCGCCACGGGTCCTCCGCCCGGGCGGACGAAGGTCGCGGGCCATGGGAGTCCGGTGCGGGCGGATGGTGGAATGTGATGCGGAAGCAGCACGGCGGCGGCGTCCAGGTGTTCCGGATCACCGGCGCCCGGACCGGGCTGGCCGAGGACGTGCGGGGCCGGCAGCGGCGGTACGTCATCTCGATGACGGTCCGGACCGCCTCGGTGATCCTCGCGGCGACCCTGTGGAACGTCGAACGGTACGTCGCCATCGTGGCACTGGTGCTCGGCGCGGTGCTCCCCTACATCGCGGTGGTGATCGCGAACGCCGGCCGGGAGCGGCCGCCCACTCTTCCGTCGACCTTCGTGACGGCCCCGACGCGGCCGATGATCACGCCGCCGCGCGCGCAGGACGACGGCGCGCGAGCGGAATCCGTACCGGAGGACCTGTCGGCCGAGCCGGGGCCGCACGGGCCCGGTGAGCGGCCGGAACGGGGCTGACCACGGCGGATACCGGGCCGTGGACCGGGCCCTCGGCCAAGCTCAAGAAAAGCTCAATTCAATCGTGCGGTTCAGTGCCGGACGCAGGGTGACCCATGACATACTGCGTACGCGCTCCGCATCCCCCGTCGGAGCGACGGACCGACGCCGGGCAGCTCCCCCGTGGCTGCTCGGCGTCGCCTTGTTTACGGGGCTCTGTGAGACGGAACCAGTGACGAACCCGTGAGTGACGAGACCCCATCTGCTCCGCCAAGGGCTGCCATGACCCCGCCGTGTGGGTGCTGGCCTGGAACAACCCGAAGATCCACACCCCGGAGCGACGCAAGACGTGGCTCGCCTGCGAGGAGCACCGCGAGCACCTCTCGCAGTTCCTCGGGGTCCGGGGGTTCCTCAAGGACGTGGTGAAGTTCGAGGACTGGAAGGCACCCGAGGGCTCCTAGCCGCCGATCGCCGACATCGGCCGGTCCGGCTGGACGAAGGAGGGGTCGTCGAGGCCCGCTCCGGCCTTCTTGCCCCACATCGCCTGGCGCCAGATACGGGCGATCTCCTCGTCGGGGGCGCCGGAGCGCAGGGCCGCTCGCAGGTCGGTCTCCTCGGTGGCGAACAGGCAGGTTCGCACCTGGCCGTCGGCCGTGAGGCGGGTGCGGTCGCAGGCCGCGCAGAACGGGCGGGTGACCGAGGCGATCACGCCCACGCGGTGCGGGCCGCCGTCGACCAGCCAGCGCTCCGCCGGTGCCGAGCCGCGCTCGTCGGCGCCCTCGGGGGTGAGGTCGAACCGGGTGCGCAGGGAGGCGAGGATGTCCCCGGCGGTGACCATGCCCTCGCGCTTCCAGCCGTGCTGGGCGTCGAGCGGCATCTGCTCGATGAAGCGCAGCTCGTAGTCGTGTTCCACGGCCCAGGCCAGCAGGTCCGGGGCCTCGTCGGCGTTCAGGCCCGGCATCAGGACCGAGTTCACCTTGACCGGGTCGAGGCCCGCCTCGCGGGCGGCCTGGAGGCCCTCCAGGACGTCCCGGTGGCGGTCGCGGCGGGTGAGGGTCTTGAAGACGTCCGGGCGCAGGGTGTCCAGCGAGACGTTGACCCGGTCCAGGCCGGCCGCCTTCAGCGCGGACGCGGTGCGCCTGAGGCCGATGCCGTTGGTGGTGAGGGACATCTGGGGCCGGGGCTCCAGGGCCGCGACACGCTCGACGATCCCGGTCAGACCGGGGCGCAGCAGGGGCTCGCCGCCGGTGAAGCGGACCTCCTCGATGCCGAGCAGGCGGACCGCGATGTCGATGAGGCGGACGATCTCGTCGTCCGTGAGCAGGTCGGGCTTGGCCAGCCACTGCAGGCCCTCTTCGGGCATGCAGTAGGTGCAGCGCAGGTTGCACCGGTCGGTCAGCGAGACCCGAAGGTCGGTGGCGACTCGGCCGTAGGTGTCGATGAGCACGTGGGCCCCCTCCCTCGGTACCGCATCATCGTTCTCCGTCACCTGCGAGCCTACGTGAGACCACCGACAACGGTGGTGGCCCGATCCCACGAGGCACGGCGGGGCCGCGTCGTAGGACCGTACGATCCGGTACGACGCGGCCCCGCCGCCGGGTGGGTCAGTGCGCTCCGGTGCCGGTCAGGGACCGCACCTCGAGCTCCGCGTACTTCCCGGCGTCCGGTACCTCCTTGGAGAGCAGGGTGCCCACGGCGCCCAGCAGGAAGCCGACCGGGATCGAGATGATGCCCGGGTTCTCCAGCGGGAACCAGTGGAAGTCGACGTCCGGGAACATCGAGGTCGGCTTGCCGGACACCACCGGCGAGAACAGCACGAGGCCGACCGCGGTGACCAGGCCGCCGTAGATCGACCACAGGGCGCCCGAGGTGGTGAACCGCTTCCAGAACAGGCTGTAGAGGATGGTCGGCAGGTTGGCGGAGGCGGCGACCGCGAAGGCGAGGGCGACCAGGCCGGCCACGTTCAGGTCGCGGGCCATGGCGCCGAGCAGGATGGAGACGGCGCCGATGCCGACGGTGGCCCAGCGTGCCGCGCCCAGCTCCTGCTTCTCGGTGGCCTGCCCCTTCCTGATGACGTTGGCGTAGATGTCGTGGGCGAAGGACGACGACGAGGCCAGGGTGAGGCCGGCGACCACCGCGAGGATGGTGGCGAAGGCGACGGCCGAGATGGTGGCGAGCAGGATCGCGCCCCAGTTGGAGTCCACTCCGCCCAGGTGCAGGGCGAGGAGCGGGGCGGCGGTGTTGCCCGCCTTGTTGGAGGCGATGATCTCGTCGGGTTTGATCAGCGCGGCCGCGCCGAAGCCGAGCGCGAGGGTCATCAGGTAGAAGGCGCCGATCAGGCCGATCGCCCAGATGACGGACTTACGGGCGGCCTTGGCGGTCGGCACCGTGTAGAACCGGATCAGGATGTGCGGCAGGCCCGCGGTGCCGAGGACCAGGGCGATGCCCAGGGAGATGAAGTCCAGCTTGGTGGTCCCGGTGGCGCCGTACTTCAGGCCGGGCTCCAGGAAGGCCGAGCCCTTGGCGCTGTTGTCGGCGGCCGTGCCGAGCAGGTCGGAGATGTTGAAGTGGAACTTCAGCAGGACCAGGAAGGTCAGCAGCAGGGCGCCCAGGATCAGCAGCACCGCCTTGACCATCTGGACCCACGTGGTGCCCTTCATGCCGCCGATGGTGACGTACACGATCATCAGGACGCCGACCAGGGCGACGATGCCGATCTTGCCGCCGTCGCTGGTGATGCCGAGCAGCAGCGAGACGAGGACGCCGGCGCCGGCCATCTGGGCGAGCAGGTAGAAGATCGACACGACGATGGTGGAGACGCCGGCCGCGGTACGCACGGGCCGCTGGCGCATCCGGTAGGCCAGGACGTCGCCCATCGTGTAACGGCCGGAGTTGCGCAGCGGCTCGGCCACCAGGAGGAGGGCGACCAGCCAGGCCACCAGGAAGCCGATGGAGTACAGGAAGCCGTCGTAGCCGAAGAGGGCGATGGCGCCCGCGATGCCGAGGAAGGACGCGGCGGACATGTAGTCGCCGGAGACGGCCAGGCCGTTCTGGAAGCCGGTGAACTGCCGTCCGCCGGCGTAGAAGTCGGCGGCGTCCCTGGTCTGCCGGCCGGCCCAGACGGTGATCACGAGGGTAGCGGCGACGAACACCGCGAACAGGGTGATGATCAGCGTCCGGTGCTCACTGGCCTCGCCGGCGGCCAGCAGGGTGTGCTGTGCGGGGCTCATGCTCCGCCCTCCATCCGGGACTTGATGGCCTCGGCCCGCGGGTCGAGCTTGGCGGCGGCGTGCCGCGCGTACCACCAGGCGATGAGGAACGTGGTGAGGAACTGCGCCATGCCCAGGACGAGGGCCACGTTGATGTTGCCGGCCACCTTGGTGCCCATGAAGCCTCCCGCGTAGCAGGAGAGCAGCACGTACAGCAGGTACCAGGTGATGAAGGCGATGGTCAGGGGGAACGCGAAGGAGTGGTTGGCGCGGCGCAACTCAGCGAATTCCGCGCTCTGCTGGACCTCGGTGAACTCCTCGGTGGAGGGAAGGTGGGCTTGCGGTTTCGCGGGTGGCGGTGTCTCGGTGGCCACGGGCTCTCCTCGCGTCGGACATGCGCTGCGTCGACCTCACACGGACAAGGGATCACGTTACCGGCAGTCGCCAGCCGACTCCGGTGGGTGATTCCGGTGGGGACCCGCGATCGTGCCGGGCCCTCCGTCCACGGTCACGGCGCCGCGCACGGACCGGTTCAAGTCGGCCTGCCTCTTTCGGAGATCAGATCGGGGAGATAGCTTCGGCCTGCACCACCCGTCATGTACGCGCCCGAGCACCACCTGTGTCTCGGGCGGTTCCGTTTCCGGATGATGTGGAGATCCCATGGTTCATCTGCGCTCCAGACGCCGACTGGCGCTCGCCGTGCCGGTCGTGCTCTCACTGACCGCCTCGCTCGGTTTCCTGCCGACGGCGGCCTCGGCGGCGACCGAGGCGGCCACCGCGGCACGGGCGGCGGACGGCCCGGCCCTGGCGTACGTGGTCAACACCAGGACGGACCACCGCACGATCGAGTCGGTGGAGCGGGCGATCTCGCGCAACGGCGGCACCATCGTGGCGAGTTACGCCCGGATCGGTGTGATCGTCGCGCACTCCGCGCAGGCGGACTTCGGCGCACGGATGCGCGCGGTGCGCGGCGTGCAGTCCGCGGGCGCCACGCGTACCGCCCCGCTGAGCGCGGCGGGGACGACGGACGAGGGCGCGGTCCAGGTCCTGTCGAAGGCGGAGGCCGCCAAGGTCTCCCGGGGCGCGGCGGCGGGCGAGGAGCCCCTCGAGGCCGACCAGTGGGACCTGCGGTCGATCGGCGCCGACAAGGCCGCGACGATCAACCCGGGCAGCCGGAGCGTGACCGTCGGCGTGATCGACACCGGCGTCGACGACACCCACCCCGACATCGCCCCGAACTTCTCGGCGTCGCAGTCGGCGAACTGCGTGAGCGGCAAGGCGGACACGACGTACGGCGCCTGGCGGCCGGCGGACGCCGACCACTACCACGGCACGCACGTCGCGGGCGAGATAGCCGCGGCCCGCAACGGCATAGGCGTGGCGGGCGTCGCGCCCGGCGTGAAGGTCGCCAGCATCACGGTGGCCCAGCCGGACTCGACCTCGCTGTTCTACCCGGAGAGCGTGGTCTGCGCCTTCGTCTTCGCCGCGGACCACGGCGTCGAGATCACCAACAACAGCTACTACGTCGACCCGTGGCTGTACAACTGCATGGACGATCCCGACCAGCGGGCCATCGTGGACGCGGTCAACCGCGCGCAGCTGTACGCCCAGCGCAAGGGCACGCTCAACGTGGCCTCGGCGGGCAACTCCAACGACGACCTCGACTCCGACGCGATCGTGGACGACTCCAGCCCGGACGACTCGACCGCCACCCCCGGACGGTCGACCCGCACGAGTGCTTCGACATCCCGACCCAGCTGCCCGGCGTGGTCACCGTGAGCGCCGTGGGCGTCAAGGGCGCCAAGTCGTACTACTCCAGCTACGGCAAGGGCGTCGTCGACGTGGCGGGACCGGGCGGCGACAAGTACCAGATCCCGGACACGCCGTCGAAGAACGGCCGCATCCTGTCCACGCTGCCGAACAACCAGTACGGCTTCCTCCAGGGCACCTCGATGGCGTCCCCGCACGTGGCCGCCGTGGCCGCGCTGCTGAAGTCGGCTCACCGGCACGCCACTCCGGCGCAGCTCCAGGCGCTGCTCAAGGCGGAGGCCGACAACCCGGGCTGCCCGGCCGGCCCCTACGACGGGGACGGCGACGGCGTCGTGGACGCGACCTGCGTCGGCGGCAAGCGCGTCAACGGCTTCTACGGGTCCGGGATCGTCAACGCGCTGCGCGCGGTGCGCTGAACCCTCCCCCGCGTGCGGGTGCCGCCGGTGGGATCTCCGGCGGCACCCGCACGGCCGCGCCCCCACCCGAAGTTGATCGAATCAATACTGCATAGTGCAGTCATGACTGAAATCAAGTTCGCCTGGGCCGCGCTCGGCGGTGACCCCGCCCTGCTGTCGCGTGTGTCGGTCGTCGAGCGGGCGGGCGCCCTGCCGGCCCGGCTGCCGGTCGCCCGGCTGGCGCGCGCGTGCGTCGGCGCGTGCGCGCTGGCCGCGGCGGAGCTGGGGCGCTGCGGGCCGGACTCGGCCGGGTGCCGGCGGCCGAGGTGGACGACGGCGCGGTCGCCGCCGCCTTCCACAGCGAGCGGCTGCTGCGGGTGGACGGCCGGGCACCGGTCGCCTTCGCGCCGCTGTCCCGCTTCTGGCGGACCGCCGACGGCTGGGTGCGCACCCACGCCAACTACCCCACCACCGCGCCCGGTTGCTGCGCGCGCTGGACCTGCCCGAGGACGTGACGGCGGCGCGGGCGGGCGAGCGGATCGCCGAGCGGTCCGCACTGGAGGTGGAGGACACCGTCCACCGCGCCGGCGGCCTCGCCGTGGCCCTGCGCACCCCGCGGGAGTGGGCGGCGCACGGACAGGCCGCCGAGGTGGCGGCCCGGCCGCTGGTCGAACGCGAGCGGCCGGCCCCTCCCCAGCGCGCATGCCGCCCCCGCTCGACCCTGCGGCGGCCCGGCTGCTGCCCGCCGCCGGGCTGCGCGTCCTGGATCTGACCCGGGTGCTGGCGGGCCCGGTCGCCACCCGCACGCTGGCGCTGCTCGGCGCGGACGTACTGCGCCTGGACCCCCGCGTTCGCCCGAACTCCCCGACCAGCACGCCGACACGGGCTTCGGCAAGCGCTCGGCCGTCCTCGACCTCACCACCGGCCGGCCGCACTCGAGGAACTGCTCGCCGCGGCGGACGTCGTCGTGACCGGCTACCGGCCCGGCGCCCTGGACCGGTTCGGGCTCTCCCCCGAGGCGCTGGCGGAACGGCACCCCGGTCTGGTGGTGGCGCAGGTGTCGGCGTGGGGCGCGTACGGGCCCTGGGGCGGGCGGCGCGGGTTCGACAGCCTGGTGCAGGCCGCGACCGGCATCGCGGTGACCGAGGGCTCCGCCGAGCGGCCCGGCGCGCTGCCCGCGCAGGCCCTGGACCACGGCACCGGGTACCTGCTGGCGGCGGCCGTGCTGCGGGCGGTGACCGAGCAGTCGTACGACGGGGCGGCCGGCTGATCCGGCTGGCGCTCGCTCGTACCGCGCACTGGCTGACGGACGGGATGCCGCCCGCCCGGTCCGCGGGCGGCGGTCCGTCGTACGAGGGCCCGGACGCCTGGCTGGCGGAGACCGGCAGCCGGCTCGGACGGCTGCGGCACGCCCTGCCGCCGGTGTCCTTCGCGGGCGGCCCGGCCGGCTGGGCGCGGCCCCCGGCGCCCTGGGGTCGGACCCCGCGCGCTGGGAGTGACCCCGGAAACGGCCGGAAACGCACCCGCGCCCGCACCGGCCGTTCGCCCGGACTTGCCCGGTTCCCGGCCGGCTGGCGAGGATCGCGGGATGACCTCGATACCACCGGCCGCCGGGGCCGTGGAAGCGGACGGCGCGGCGCGGGGGACCGGCACCGGCCGGGCCGTGGCCGTGCTGGTGCTGGTGGCCCTCGCGGCGCTGATCCCGCTGTACGGACCGTCCGCCGCGCTGCACGGCACCGGGGAGGCCGCCGCGCCCGGGGCGGGCGGCATCGCGCTGCTGCGCGGGGTGCTGTTCACCGCCCTCAGCGTGCCGCTGGGCGAGCTGTTCGTGCTGCGGCTCGCCCGGCTGCTGCCCGGTGCCCCGCCGGACGGCCCCGGAGCTGGGCGCCGGCCGCGAACGCGGCGGGATTCGCCGCGGCGCTGGCGCTGGCCGCGGTGGTGTCCGCCGGCAATCTGATCCCGCACGGGCCGGGGCAGATCGACGTGGGCGGTCTGTACGACTCCCGTGACGGCAGGCTGGCGCTGCTGGAGGTCAACGGCTTCCTGCTGGCGGGCTGTGCGCGCTCGCCCGCCGGCCGGCGGCCCAGGTGTGGCCGCTGGCCGCGGTGGTGGTCGCGGAGGCGCTGCGCGCGCACCCCGCGACCGAGCAGAGCCCGCTGACCGGCTCCGGCCTGACGCTGGTTCACCTGACCTGCGCGTCGCTGTGGGCGGGCGGACTGCTCCACGCGCTGCGGATCCTGCGGCGGTGGCGCGGCGACGCGGCCGGGCCCCGGCTGCTGGGGCTGTACGCGCGCGTCGCGGCCGTACTGCTCGCCGCCCTCACGGCGACCGGTGTGTGCAGCTCGCTGCGGCGCATGCCGGCGGCGACGGTCCTGGACCAGCTCACGACGACGGCCTACGGGCGCGCCCTGCTCGCCAAGGTGGTCCTGGTCGCCGTCGTCGCCGGGTTCGCCCTGTGGGCGCGGATCCGGCTGAGCCGCGCGGCCGACCCGCTGACCGCGTACGCCCCGGCGCGGGCCGAGGTGGCCGCCCTGGGCGCGGTGGTCGTGGTCTCGGGTCTGCTCACGGCCCTGCCGCTGCCCATCCGCTGGTCCTAGCCGGCCCCGGCCGGGTGTCAGCCGTTGGTGACGAGCACCTTGAGGGCGGTGCGCTCGTCCATCGCCCGGTAGCCGTCCGGGACGCCCTCGATGCCGACGGTGAGGTCGAACACCGGGGAGGGGTCGATGGTGCCGTCGAGGACGTCGGGCAGCAGTTCGGGGATGTAGGCGCGGACCGGCGCGACGCCGCCGCGCAGGGCGATGTTCCGGTCGAACATGACGCCGAGGTCCAGGCCGGTGCCGCTGCCGTGCGGCACACCGACGAAGCCGATGGCGCCGCCGTCGCGGGTGATGTTCACGGCCGTCCGCATGGACTGCTCGGTGCCGACCGCCTCGACCACGGCGTGCGCGCCCTGACCCCGGGTCAGCTCGCGCACGGCCTCCACGGCCGCCTCGCCGCGTTCGGCGACGACGTCGGTGGCGCCGAAGCGGCGCGCGATGTCGGTGCGGGCCTCGTGCCGGCCGAGCGCGATGACGCGTTCGGCGCCGAGCCGCTTGGCGGCCAGCACGGCGCACAGGCCGACGGCGCCGTCACCGACGACGGCGACGGTGGCGCCCGGGCGGGCGCCCGCGCCGAGGGCCGCGTGGTGGCCGGTGCCGAGCACGTCGGAGAGGGTCAGCAGGGCGGACAGCAGGTGGTCGTCGGAGGCGGCGTCCTTGGGCAGCTGGACGAGGGTGCCGTCGGCGAAGGGCACGCGCACGGCCTCGCCCTGGCCGCCGTCGTAACCGACGGAGCCCCAGAAGCCACCGTGCTCGCAGGAGGTCGTCAGGCCCTCCCGGCAGTAGTCGCAAACGCCGTCGGACCACATGAAGGGGGCGACCACCAGGTCGCCGCGCCGGACGGTGGACACCTCGGACCCGGTCTCCTCGACGATGCCGAGGAACTCGTGGCCGATGCGCTGCCCCGGCTGGCGGGCGGCGTCGCCGCGGTAGGCCCACAGGTCGCTGCCGCAGATGCAGGCGCGCAGCACCCGCACCACGGCGTCGGTGGGCAGCTGCACCACGGGTTCGGGGACGTCCTCCACGCGCATGTCGTACGGGGCGTGGATGGTGGTGGCGCGCATGGCGAGGGTCCTTCTCGTGCGAGGTGTCGTGCGGTGCGCCCGGGGGTTGGTCGAGCGCACCTCACCGTACGTCCTGGTGGCGGCGGGCCGCGCGGCCGGGGCCCGGGCGGCCCGCCGGCGGGCTACGCCCCACCGCGCCCAGCAGCGTCCCGGCCAGGTACGTCACGCCCATGGCGAGGGCGCCGCCCGCCGCGTTGCGCAGCACCGCGCGGCCGGGCGCGGCGGCGCCGAGCCGGGCGCTGCTCCAGCCGGTGAGCACGAGCGCGGCCAGTACGGAGAGCACCGTGACCGGGAGCCGCCGGCCGGCCGGCGGCAGGACGATCGCCAGCAGCGGCAGCAGGGCGCCCACCGTGAAGGCCAGGAAGCTCGCCCAGGCCGCGTGCCAGGGGTTGGTGAGCTCGTCCGGGTCGATGCCCAGTTCCACGCGCGCGTGTGCCCGCAGCGCGTCCCGCTCGGTGAGCTGCCCCGCCGCCTCCCGGGCGACCTCGCGGGACAGGCCGCGCTCCTCGAGCATCCGCGTCAGCTCCTCCAGTTCCGCGGCCGGCTGCTCGCGCAGCTCCCGCCGCTCCTGGGCCAGCGCGGCCTTCTCCGAGTCCCGCTGGGTGGAGACCGACACGTACTCCCCGGCGGCCATCGACATCGATCCGGCGAGCAGGCCGGCCAGGCCCGCGGTGAGCAGGGCGGTACGGGAGTCGGTCGCGCCGGCCACGCCGACGACGAGGCCCGCGGTGGAGACGATGCCGTCGTTCGCGCCGAGGACGGCCGCCCGCAGCCAGTTGAGGCGGGAGCCCAGCGCACCGCCGTGCGTCTCGTCATGGGTTGGTTCCGTCACAGCAGGGAGAATCGCACAGCCGCGGCCGGGCGGGCGCTGCGCCGGAACCCGCGCCGCCGCCCGCCTGCGTACTCCGCCACCGGCGCGCCGAGTTCGGGCACGGCCGCGGGAACTGCCGCGCGTCCGGAACGGGTTCGCGGCACGCACGCGTGTGCGGCCGCCGAGCGGGAGGACGGGCCCGGGGCGGCCCCGCCGGACCTGGGGGACGGCGCTGTCGGTCCTGGCCCGTATCCTCAGTGACCATGCTCGAAGACCGTGCGACCGCAGTGTCCCCCGCCACCCGGTGGCCGGCCGCGTATCCGCAGGGATACGCGGTCGTTGACGTGGAGACCACCGGCCTGGCCCGGGACGACCGGATCATCTCCGCGGCCGTGTACCGGCTGGACGCGCGCGGCGAGGTCGAGGACCACTGGTACACGCTGGTCAATCCGGAGCGCGATCCGGGACCGGTGTGGATACACGGCCTGACGAGCGAGGTGCTCGAAGGGGCGCCGCTGTTCGCGGAGGTGGCGGAGGAGTTCGCGGCCCGTCTCGACGGCCGGGTGCTCGTCGCGCACAACGCGGTCTTCGACTGGCAGATGATCGCGCGCGAGTACGCGCGCGCGAGCCGCGAGGCCCCGGTGCGGCAACGGCTGTGCACCATCGCGCTGTCGAAGGAGCTGGGGCTGCCGCTGCCCAACTTCAAGCTGGAGTCGCTGGCGGCGCACTTCGGGGTGGTGCAGCAGCGGGCGCACCACGCGCTGGACGACGCGCGGGTGCTCGCCGAGGCGTTCCGGCCCAGCCTGCGGGCCGCGGCGGCGGGTGACGTACGGCTTCCGCTGCTGGAGTGCCGGCCGCTGACGGAGTGGTCGGACACCCCCGGATCGGCCGGCAGGCGAGCGGCGGCCACGGCGCCCCGGGCTACGGCGGCTGGCGCCCGTCCCGGAAGCGCCCCGCCTGCCCCCACCCCAACCCGGCCGCTACGAAGCGGGCAAACGACTCAAACAGGGCATGCGGGTGGCGTTCTCCGGGGACACCTCCACCGAGCGGGAGCTGCTGGAGGACCGGGCGACCGAGGCCGGACTGCACGTGGCGACGAGCCTGTCCCGGCTGACCAGTCTGCTGGTCACCAACGACCCCGGCTCGGGCACCTCGAAGGTGGTCAAGGCGCGGCAGTTCGGGACGCCGGTGGTCGACGAGGCCGCGTTCGGACAGCTGCTGCGGGACGTCGAGCCCGCCGACGGGTGACCGTACGGACGGGTGATTGACGCGCGACTCGCCCCGCGCCCCCTCGCCCGGGGGTCGGCCACGGCTCACGCTGTGCCCCATGGCGACATGCGAAGTATGCGGTAACAACTACGGAATGACCTTCGAGGTGCACGCGCAGGGCGCCGTGCACGTGTTCGACTGCTTCTCCTGTGCGATCCACCGCATGGCCCCTATCTGCGAGCACTGCCGGGTCCAGATCATCGGGCAGGGCGTGGAGGTCGAGGGCCACTGGTTCTGCGGCGCGCACTGCGCCCGGGCGGAGGGGAAGACGGGGGTGGTGGACCGGGTGTGACCCGGTACCCGCCCGAATGCACCCCACGGCCCGGATGTACCGTCGTGGGGTGCACCGCTACCGCTTCCTGCTGACCCGCCAGTGGGTGATCCTCACCGTCATCGCGATCGCGCTGATCCCGACGATGATCGAGCTGGGCTTCTGGCAGCAGCACCGGTACCAGGAGCGCACCGCCCGCAACGACCTCGTCTCCCGGGCGCTGCACGCCGAGCCCGTCCCCGTGGAACGGCTCACCTCCCCCGGGCACTCCGTGACCCGCGCCGAGAAGTACCGCACGGTCACCGCGACCGGCACCTTCGACGCGAACCGCGAGGTGGTCGTCCGGCGCCGGACGAACTCCGACGGCGAGGTCGGCTTCCACGTGCTGACGCCGTTCGTGCTGACCGACGGCCGGGTGCTGCTGGTCAACCGGGGCTGGATCCCTGCGAACGGCGTGCAGACCGACTTCCCCGAGGTCCCCGCGCCGCCGGCGGGACGGCTCACCCTCACCGGGCGGCTTGAGGCCGACGAGACGACCTCGGCGAGCGGCATCAAGAACATCAAGGGCCTGCCGGACCGGCAGATCATGCTGATCGACAGCGCCGAGGAGGCGCGGCGGCTCGGCGCCGAGGTGCTCGGCGGCTACGTCGAGCAGACGGCGCCCGCGGCCAGGGGAGGCACCCCCGAGCAGATCTCCGACCCGGGCAGCGAGGACGCCCCGCTGAACTACGCGTACATGCTCCAGTGGTGGCTGTTCGCCGCGGCCGTCCCGGTGGGCTGGTGGTTCCTCGTCCGGCGCGAGATCCGGGACCGGGACGAGGCGGCCGCCGAGCCGGCGCCGGAGGAGAGCGAACCCGCCACCGTGTGAGGGCCCGGCCCTCCGGGGCGGACGTCACTCCCCCGGCGCACCACCTGATTGGCCGCGCGGGCGCCCGGGGAAACCGCATGCTGTGAACGAGCGCATCGAGGACTACGCGGTCATCGGGGACGAGCAGACCGCGGCCCTGGTCGGCCGGGACGGCTCGATCGACTGGCTGTGTCTGCCCCGCTTCGACTCCGGCGCCTGCTTCGCCCGGCTCCTGGGCGACGAGGACAACGGCCACTGGCGGATCGGGCCGAAGGGCGCGGGCGCCTGCACACGCCGCGCCTACCGGCCCGACACCCTGGTCCTCGACACCGAGTGGGACACCGCCGAGGGCACCGTGCGGGTGACCGACCTGATGCCGCAGCGCGACCGCGCCCCCGACGTCGTACGGATCGTGGAGGGCGTCAGCGGGCGGGTCACGGTGAGCAGCATGCTGCGGCTGCGCTTCGACTACGGCTCGATCATTCCGTGGATGCGCCGCTCCGACGGCCACCGGGTGGCCATCGCCGGACCGGACTCGGTGTGGCTGCGTGCCGAGCCCCATGTGCGCATGTGGGGCGAGGACTTCTGCACCCACGCGGAGTTCACCCTCGCCGAGGGCGAGCGGGTGGCGTTCGTGCTGACCTGGCACCCCTCGCACGAACCGCGCCCCGCGCTGGTCGACCCCTACGCGGCGCTCAGCGCCAGCGTCCGGGACTGGCGGCGGTGGACGGCCCGCTGCCGCTACGACGGGCCGCACCGGGACGCCGTCGTACGGTCCCTGATCACCCTCAAGGCGCTCACCTACGCCCCGACCGGCGGGATCGTCGCCGCGGCCACCACCTCGCTGCCCGAGGAACCGGGCGGGGTGCGCAACTGGGACTACCGGTACTGCTGGCTGCGCGACTCCACCCTCACCCTGGGCGCCCTGCTGGCCGCCGGCTACCACGGCGAGGCCGAGGCCTGGCGCGACTGGCTGCTGCGCGCGGTCGCGGGCGACCCGGCCGACCTGCAGATCATGTACGGGGTGGCGGGCGAGCGGCGGCTGCCCGAGTGGGAGCTGCCGTGGCTGCCCGGCTTCGCCGACTCCGCCCCTGTACGGGTCGGCAACGGCGCCGTCGACCAGCTCCAGCTCGACGTGTACGGCGAGGTCATGGACTCGCTCTACCTGGCCCGCGCCTCCGGTCTGTCCACCAAGCCGCACATGTGGTCGCTGCAGTGCGCGCTGATGACGTTCCTGCGGTCGGCCTGGCGGCAGCCCGACGAGGGACTGTGGGAGGTGCGCGGCGGCCGGCGCCACTTCGTGCACTCGAAGGTGATGGTGTGGGTGGCCGCCGACCGCGCCGTACGGACCCTGGAGCGGTACCCGGAGCTGTCCGGCGACCTCGACGGCTGGCGGACGATGCGCGACGAGGTGCACCGGGAGGTGTGCGAGCAGGGGTTCGACCCCGAGCGCAACACCTTCACCCAGTACTACGGCTCGCGCGAACTGGACGCCGCCCTGCTGCTGATCCCGCACGTCGGCTTCCTGCCGCCCGACGACCCGCGGGTGATCGGCACGGTCGACGCGATCCGGGCGGACCTGGACCACGGCGGGCTGGTCCGCCGCTACGACACCGACGCGGTCGGCGTCGACGGCATGCCGGGCGGCGAGGGCGCCTTCCTGGCCTGCTCGTTCTGGCTCGCGCAGGCCCTGCACATGACGGGCCGCAAGGAGGAGGCGCGGGAGCTGTTCGAGAGGCTGGTGGGCCTCGCCAACGACGTCGGGCTGCTCGCGGAGGAGTACAGCCAGGATCTGGGCCGCCAGCTCGGCAACTTCCCGCAGGCGTTCAGCCACATCGCGCTGGTGAACACCGCCCTCGCCCTGTTCGGCGGCGAGGAGGCAGGATAGGTGCCATGGATCTTGGACTGAAGGACCGGGTGTACGTCGTCACCGGTGCGACGCGGGGGCTGGGCAACGCCGCCGCGCGGGAGCTGGTCGCCGATGGGGCCAAGGTGGTCGTCACCGGCCGTGACGAGGAGCGGGTCGCCGGCGCGGCGGCCGAACTGGGCCCGAACGCGGTGGGCGTGGCCGTCGACAACGCCGACCCGGGGGCCGCCGAGCGGCTGATCGCGGCCGCGCGGGAGCACTTCGGCGGTTTCCACGGCGTTCTGGTCAGCGTGGGCGGGCCCGCGCCGGGGTTCGTCTCCGACAACACGGACGAGCAGTGGCGGGACGCGTTCGAGTCGGTGTTCCTCGGCGCGGTGCGGTTCGCCCGCACGGCGGCGGCCGAGCTGGAGCCGGGCGGCGTCATCGGGTTCGTGCTGTCCGGGTCGGTGTACGAGCCCATCGCGGGGCTGACCATCTCCAACGGGCTGCGGCCGGGGCTCGCCGGATTCGCCAAGTCCGTCTCCGACGAGCTGGGGCCGCGCGGCATCCGCGTCGTGGGTCTGCTGCCGGGCCGTATCGACACCGACCGGGTGCGTGAGCTGGACGCGCTGTCCGCCGATCCCGAGGCGACCCGGGCGGCGAGCGAGTCCCGGATCCCGCTGCGCCGGTACGGGGCGCCGGACGAGTTCGGCAGGGTCGCGGCGTTCCTGCTGTCCCCGGCCGCCTCCTACCTGACCGGGATCATGGTGCCGGTGGACGGCGGGATGCGGCACGGGTTCTGAGGTTCCGCCACGATCGCGTGCGGTCAGGAGACCCGTTCCGCGCGGTGCCTGACCGCCCGCAGCCGCACCTCCGCCGGGAGCGACGCCAGGCCCGCCGACTCACGCGCGCGGGCCAGGGGCGAGGCGGTGAACTCGCTCAGAGCGGCGCCGGGGTCCATGGCCGGCTCCAGCCGGAGCCCGGCCCGCACCCCGGGCCGGGTGCGGCGGCCGGCCAGCAGCACCTCGGCGTCGGCCACGCCCGGCTGCCGGGCCGCGTCCTCGGCGAGCGCGGACTCCAGGGCCGCTCCGCGCAGCAGGGCGCCCTCGCCGTCCCCGGTGTCCACCAGGATCTCGGCCGGGCGGCGCCGGCGCAGGATCGCGGCGAGCCACCACAGGGCGAGCAGGACGAGGACGGCGAGGCCCGCGATGACCCCGGGCCACCACCAGCCCGCGTCCCGCCACCGGGTGCGCTCGGCGGTGCCGAGCAGGACGTCGTGCGGGCCGGAGTGGATCCAGCGGCGCGGCGCCGGGGCACCCAGGCCCACGGCCAGCACCGAGCCGCCCGCCGCGAGCAGCAGGAGCCCCACGAGAGCGAGCAGTACGCGGTTCACGCGACCGGTGCGCACCGTCCTCACCCCTTCCGTCCGGGCCGCCGGACGGCGACCGAGAGCGCGGGCGGCCGGCTCAGTCCGAGCCCGCGCACCGCGTCGGTGAGCACGTCGTCCAGATCGGCCCGCACCTCGTCCAGGTCGCGGAAGTGCGCGAGCGCCCGGACCCGGGCCCGGCGGCGGCGCATCCGCACCTTCGCCTCCCGTACGCCCGAGACCTCCAGGGCCCGGTCGCGCAGCACCAGGGCGGCCGCCTCGCGGCGCAGTCCGGCGCGGACGTCGGGGTGCGGGCGCAGCATGGGCAGCAGGGCGCGCAGACCGGGCGTCACGGCGAGCACGATCAGCCACAGGCCGAGGGCGGCGGCCACCCCGGCGCCGGTCAGCACCCAGACGTCGTCCAGAGGGCGTTCGGCGAGCTGCCGGGCCAGCGCGCGGCGCCAGTGCATCGCCGGGCGGTGGGCGCGCACGGCGACGACGTCGTACAGCAGGACGCCCGCGCCGGCCAGCAGGAGCAGGGCGACGACGCCGGCCGGGACCCGGCGCGGGGACCAGAAGCGGCCGCTGCCCCGGTCGAGCAGGGGCGGCGGGGCGCCGGGGTCCTGTCGAGGCCGGGGCCGGGGCCGGGCGGTCGCCGGGTGTCCTCGGCCGGCCGGGGTTCGCTCATCGCGTCCTCCCATGGTGCGCGCCGGGCAGCGGGGCCAGATGCAGCCGCTCGACCCGGACGGCGACCTCCAGCACCTCCATGCTCACCAACTCACTCACCCGCTCGCTCACTTGCCGACGCACCGCGGCGCAGCGGGCGCCGATGTCGACGGGGTGGGCGAGTTCGACCTGGACGCGGACACGGGCCGTTCCCACCAGGCTCCCCCGGCCCGAGCCGGCCCTGGGGTGCGGGTGGACGACGACCACGGCGTGCGGGGCGGAGGCGGTCTCGGGCAGCGGGCCGAGCGCCTCGCGGGCGGCCCGCGAGGCGATCTTCGCCACCACCCGGTCCGCGATCCTGAGGGCGCCGCGCTCACCGGGCGGCACCTGGGCCGGGCGCGGGCGCGCCGGGCCGGTCTCCGTGCTCACGGCGGTCATCCCCGCCGGTCGCGCCGGTCGCCGCGGCTCCGGAAGAGGTCACCGGGTTGCAGATCGCCCTCCAGGTACCGGCCGGCGACGAACCCGACGGCGCCCAGCGCCGCCACCAGCAGGAAGGCCCCGAAGCCGCCGAAGTACCCGGCGAATCCCAGCGCCATTCCGGCGATCATGCCGACCATGGCCATGCTCATGCAGCGCTCCTTCAGTCCGTCGGCGGTGCGGTCCCGGGCGGGTGGCCCCGGGCGGGCGGGGCGTCACTGGATCCGGGGCGGCTCGGGTTCCTCCTCCTCCTCGTCGGGCAGCTTGACGTCGCTCACCGCGATGTTGACCTCGACGACCTCGAGTCCGGCCATCCGCTCGACGGCGGCGACCACGTTCTCCCGCACCGAGCGGGCGACGTCGGAGATGGACACGCCGTAGTCCACGACGATCTCCAGGTCGAGCGCGGTCTGCACCTCGCCGACCTCTGCCTTCACTCCACGGGTCACGGACTTCGTGCCGCCGGGCACCCGGTCGCGGACCGCGCCGAAGGTCCGGGCGAGACCGCTGCCCAGGGCGTGCACGCCGACCACGTCACGCGCGGCCAGCCCGGCGATCTTCTCCACGACACCGTCGGCGATCGTCGTCCGGCCCCTGGTCGCCGGGTCTCCGCCACCGCGTCTGGTGGCCTTGCGGGTCGAGAGCTGCGGTTCGTTGCCACCGTCTTGGGTCGTCGTCATGTCGGTCATCGCCGTACGTCCCTTTCGGTCGAGCTTCTTCGACCACCGTAAGCGGGGTTGCGCGGTTGCGCGCCGGGGATACGGCAGGCTGGAGGAATGACGGCGGAACGGTGGACGCGGGTGTCGGGGCAGCACCGGCCGGCCCTGGGCAGACTGCTGCCGCTCGGCGGCCCGCGCGACGGCGCGTGGATCGCCGAGGGCGCGGCCCGGGCGGTGCTGGAGGACGCGGCGAACGGGGTGCCGGGCGTGCGCCTCGGCCCGCCGCGGATCACGCTCGCCGATCCCGACGACGTCGGCGAACCCGTCGTACCGCGGCCGCCGGGCGCGCTGCCCCGGGTGCGCTGCGGGTGACGGCGGACTTCGCGGCGCCGGCCGCCGAGCCGCTGCGGGCGGCGGCGTCCCGGCTGCGGCTCGCCCTGCTGGCGGCCGCGACGGACACCCTGGGCCTCGTCGTCACGGACGTCGACCTACGGGTGACGGAGCTGCTGGATACGGCGGAGAGCCAGGCCACGCCGGTGGAGGCGCCGCGCCCGCCGGCCGCCCGGGACGTCACGGACCCCGACGAGTCCCGCGCGGCCGCGGCCGCGCTGTCCGTCCCCGGGGTCGTGCGGCTGACCGGCTCACTCGGCGGTCTCGGCCGGGCCGTGCACATCGAGGAGCACGCCGGGGACACCGCGCTGCCGCGCCGTCACGTGCGCGTGGAGCTGGCGGCGGGCGCGGGTCACCGGACCGTGGAGGTGGCCCTGCGGGTGCGCGAGGCGGTGCGGGACGCGCTGGACGACCGTCCGACCGTGGCGGTGCTGGTCACGAGCGTGGCCTGACCGTCCGGCCGGCGGGCGCGGCGTCCCGCGGGCTCATTCGCCCACGCCGGCCAGGTCCCGCAGCCGCCGGGCCTGCGCGGCCCGCTCGGCGGCGCGCTGGGAGTCGTAGTCCCGTTCCGGCGCACCCCGCAGCAGTGCCTTGGTCTCCACCACCGCGTCCCGCGGGGCGGCCAGCAGCGCCGCGGCCAGATCCCGTGCCGCGCCGTCGAGTTCGGCCGCGGGCACGGCGAGGTTGGCCAGCCCGGAGGCCACCGCCTCACCGGCACCGACGAACCGGCCCGTCGCGCAGATCTCCAGCGCGCGGGCGTACCCGACGAGCCCGACCAGCGGATGCGTGCCGGTCAGGTCGGGAACGAGGCCGAGCGAGGTCTCGCGCATGGCGAACTGCACGTCGTCCGCCACGACCCTCAGGTCGCAGGCGAGCGCGAGCTGGAACCCGGCACCGATGGCATGGCCCTGGACAGCGGCGATGGACACGATGTCGTTGCGCCGCCACCAGGTGAACGCCTCCTGGTATTCGGCGATGGTCGCGTCGAGCCCGGCGTCGTCACGGCGCGCGAGCTCGACGAAGTTGGGCTCGCCCGGGATTCCCTCCGGCGTGAACATCCGGCGGTCCAGCCCGGCGGAGAAGGACTGGCCCTCGCCGCGCAGCACCACGACCCGGACGGAGCCCGGCAGCAGCCGGCCGGCCTCGGTGAGCGTCCGCCACATGGCGGGGCTCTGCGCGTTGCGCTTGGCCGGGTTGGCCAGCGTCACCGTGGCGAGCGCGTCGTCGACGGTGAGCCGTACGCCGTCCTTGTCGAGTACAGGAGCGAGGTCCTGGTCGGGCGAAGCCATGGGGCGCCTCCGATGAGTGCGGTCATCACACATTGCCGTACGGCATGCTAAGTGACTGCACAGTAACCACCCGGCCGTTCAGACTGCCGGCCGGGTGGCCACCATCGAAGCCGATGGGCCGCCCGGAGTCAGGACGAAGCGGCCTTCTTGCCCCGGGTCGCTCCGCCACGCCCACGGAGCGTGACGCCCGACTCGCTGAGCATCCGGTGTACGAAGCCATACGAGCGGCCGGTCTCCTCGGCCAGCGCCCGGATGCTCGCACCGGAGTCGTACTTCTTCTTCAGGTCTGCCGCGAGCTTGTCGCGCGCGGCGCCGGTCACCCGGCTGCCCTTCTTCAGAGTCTCGGCCACCCGTGCCTCCTCATGGGAAGTGCGCTCTGGTCTCCTCATGATCACCCCTCCGGGGCGCGATGGCCACCCATTCGGCAAGGTCCGTGAGACATCGACGTGACGACAGGAGCGCGTCCCCACATACGGAATCAGCGATTCCACGATCTCGCGGACACACGGCCGAACGGGTGGTTCCGTGAAGTGCCAGGTCAGGGACGCGAGGCGGCCGACCCCTTGGTGCTGAAGGGATCGGCCGCGAAATCGGTGTACGACACACGTCGGTACGAGGAGATCTCACACAGATGATGGATCACGGCTGGGCCGAATGATCCATACGCCGTGGATCAGGCTTTCGATCAAGCCAGGGCGACGAGATCCGCGTAGTCGGCGCCCCACAGGTCCTCGACGCCGTCCGGCAGCAGGATGATGCGTTCCGGCTGCAGGGCCTCGACCGCGCCCTCGTCGTGGGTGACCAGGACTACCGCGCCCTTGTAGGTGCGCAGGGCGCCGAGGATCTCCTCGCGGCTGGCCGGGTCCAGGTTGTTGGTCGGCTCGTCCAGCAGCAGGACGTTGGCGGAGGAGACGACCAGCGTGGCGAGGGCCAGCCGGGTCTTCTCGCCGCCGGAGAGCACCGCGGCGGGCTTGTCGACGTCGTCGCCGGAGAACAGGAACGAGCCGAGCACCTTGCGGACCTCGACCAGGTCCATGTCGGGCGCGGCCGAGCGCATGTTCTCCAGGACCGTGCGCTCGGGGTCCAGGGTCTCGTGCTCCTGGGCGTAGTAGCCGAGCTTGAGACCGTGGCCGGGACGACCTCGCCGGTGTCGGGCTGCTCGACTCCGCCGAGGAGCCGCAGCAGCGTGGTCTTGCCCGCGCCGTTGAGGCCGAGGATGACCACGCGCGAGCCCTTGTCGATGGCCAGGTCGACGTCGGTGAAGATCTCCAGCGAGCCGTACGACTTGGACAGGCCCTCGGCCATCAGCGGGGTCTTGCCGCAGGGCGCGGGGTCGGGGAAGCGGAGCTTGGCGACCTTGTCGGACTGGCGGACCGCCTCCAGGCCGGAGAGCAGCTTGTCGGCGCGGCGGGCCATGTTCTGCGCGGCGACCGTCTTGGTGGCCTTGGCGCGCATCTTGTCGGCCTGCGAGTGCAGGGCGGCGGCCTTCTTCTCGGCGTTGGCGCGCTCGCGCTTGCGGCGCTTCTCGTCGGCCTCGCGCTGCTGCTGGTAGAGCTTCCAGCCCATGTTGTAGACGTCGATCTGGGCGCGGTTGGCGTCCAGGTAGAACACCTTGTTGACGACCGTCTCGACCAGGTCGACGTCGTGGGAGATCACGATGAAGCCGCCGCGGTAGGTCTTCAGGTAGTCGCGCAGCCAGATGATCGAGTCGGCGTCGAGGTGGTTGGTCGGCTCGTCCAGCAGCAGGGTGTCCGCGTCGGAGAACAGGATGCGGGCCAGCTCGATGCGCCGGCGCTGACCGCCGGAGAGCGTGTGGAGCGGCTGGCCGAGGACCCGGTCGGGCAGGTTGAGCGCCGCGGCGATGGTGGCGGCCTCGGCCTCGGCCGCGTAGCCGCCCTTGGTGAGGAACTCGGTCTCCTGGCGCTCGTACTGCTTGAGGGCCTTCTCGCGGGTGGCGCCCTGGCCGTTGGCGATGCGCTGCTCGTTCTCGCGCATCTTGCGGAGCAGGACGTCGAGGCCGCGCGCGGACAGGACGCGGTCGCGGGCGAGGACGTCGAGGTCGCCGGTGCGGGGGTCCTGCGGCAGGTAGCCGACCTCGCCCGAGCGGGCGATCTGGCCGCCGGCCGGGATGCCCTCGCCGGCCAGGCACTTGGTGAGGGTGGTCTTTCCCGCGCCGTTGCGGCCGACGAGGCCGATGCGGTCGCCCTTGGCGACACGGAAGGTGGCGTTCTCGATGAGGACGCGCGCACCGGCGCGCAGCTCGATACCGGAAGCGGAGATCACGGACAGACTCCAGGGCGTACTGGGGATTGGCGGTGGGCGGCTGAGGACGTTCCCGCCGTCTAATGCGCGAGGAGAATGGCCATGGGCCAAGTCTAACGGGACCGTGCAAGCGGTTTTCCTGGGTCCGCGCGTCCGGGCCGGCCGGTGGGTGCCGGTGGCGGCCGCGGGACTCGGGGCACGGCGCGGTGACCGGCGTACGAGGGAGTGATGGGCATGGCGGGAACGGGCGGACGGCCGAGCGTCTTTCCGACGTTGCTGTACGCGGACGCGAAAGCGGCGATCAGGCAGCTCACCGAGGCCTTCGGCTTCACCGAGCTGTCGGTGTACGAGACGGAGGACGGCACGGTGATGCACGCCGAGCTGGTCCAGGGCCAGGGCGCGGTGATGCTCGGCTCCAAAGGCCGCGGCGGTCTCTTCGACACGGCCATGCGGGACGCGGGCCCCGCCGGGGTGTACGTCGTCGTGGACGACGTCGACGCCCACCACCGGCGGGCCTTGGCGCACGGCGCGGAGATCCTGATGCCCCCGACGGACCAGGACTACGGCTCGCGGGACTACATGGCCCGGGACGCGGAGGGCAACGTCTGGAGCTTCGGCACCTACGCGCCCGGGATCGGCGGCTGACCGGCCCGGGCCGGCCGCGGACGTCGCGGGCGCTGCGCGCCCGGCCGGCCGGCGCCCCGGATCAGCCGCCGGTGTGCACCTGGAAGGCGGCCCGGCGCACGGCCTTGGCGAGGGCCGGGTCGGGGTGGGCGGCGGCGAGGGCCACCAGGACCTGCACGGTGCGCGGGTGGCCGACGGCGCGGACCTCGTCCAGCAGCGTGGGGACGGTGGGCTGGACCGCGGCCTCCAGGTGCCGTACCAGCATCGACGTCTCGCCGTGGTCGGCGACGGCGGCGGCGGTGTCGACCCACAGCCAGGTGGCCTCCTCGCGGGTGAGGACCTCGTGGGCGTCCTCCGGGTCGACTCCGTCGTGCTCGGCCAGCCACAGCAGCGCGTAGGGCCGCAGGGCGGGGTCGTCCAGTACCGCGTGCACCTCGGGTTCGGCGGGGGCGCCGACGACGCGCAGCGCCTCGAAGGCGAGGCCGCGCAGCAGGGCGTCGTCGCCCCGGGCGGCGGCGAGCAGCTCGGTGACGGCGCTGCCGACGGGGCGGGCGGCGAGCCAGGCGCGGTACTCGGCGCGGGCGGCGTTGGGGCGGAGCTGGGCGCAGCCGCGGAGCATGTCCTCGGCGGCCTGCTCGATGTTGCCGGCGGGGCTCTGCGCGGCCACGCAGATCTGCTCCAGCTTGACCCAGACCGCCCAGCTCCCCAGCGGGGTGAGGGTGGCCTGGCCGTCGCCGTAGGTCAGGGCGCCCACGGAGGCGAGCGCCGTGAGGGCCCACTCCAGGAGCGGGGCGAGCGGGGTGTCCCCGGTGGGCGCGGGTTCCGCGGGGCGGCGGTCCCGGCGGGGGCCGGGGAGCCGGCGGCGCCGGGCTCGTAGGAGACCTCGCAGCGCTCGGTGCGCAGTTCGGTGACCCGCTGCTGGAGCAGGTCCAGGAGCTGCTCGACGGGCACGGGACCGGCCGAGAGCTGGAGGAAGGAGAGCACCTGGGGCATGGCGGAGACGACCTCGGCGACGACGGCCGGCTCGGCCTCCGCGGGCTCCGGGCCGGCGAGCGACCAGGCGTCGAACAGGGCGACCCAGCCGCGCAGCACGGCGCTGTCGTCGCGGTCCCAGGCGCGCAGGCGCCAGCCGGGGCGGGCGTTGCCCCCGTGCACCTCGATGAGTCCGGCGAGCCGGGCGGTGTCCCAGTCGGCGCGGATCCGGTCGGTGTCCAGGCCGAGGCCGGCGGCGGCGCGCTCGGCGGTCGCGTCGGACAGGGTGGCCTTGCCGTCCGCGGTGGCGGCGTCGCTGCCGGGGCCGAGGGCGGAGTCGGCCCAGCGGGCGACCCGGACCGCGCCGGCCAGGCCGGTGCGCGCCATTCTGGCCAGTTCGGCCGGGGCGGGGGTGCCCTCCGGCGGCCGGGGTGCGGGGCGGCGCGGGCGCCGCTGGTTCACAGCTCTGGGGCGGCGGCCAGGGGTCGCGGTCGGACGAGTCGAAGCCTGGAGTCGCGCGGGATACGGGACGTCACGGGTGCAGTCTTCCGGTTGACGGTCAGAAAACCCAAACGGAATGTCACGGGCGGCTACGGGGCTGGCCAACGCACCCGGTCCGGAGACGGGCCGGGAGGCGGGATCAGGCCAGTGGTACGGCCTTTGACGGTACGGCCGGCCGCGGCGCGGGCCGGCCGTACCGTCAGGGCACGCCGGGCCGGTCACATCAGCGGGGTCAGGAACCGGCGCAGCCGCTCCTCGTACTCCTGCGGGCCGGCGTTCCACATGGCCGCGTGCGGGGCCCGCGGCACGGCGTGCAGCGCCACGAGGTCGGGGCGGCGGGCGGCGAAGCGGCGGGAGTACTCCCACGGGGCGACCACGTCGTCGGGGCCGTGGACGATCAGCGTGGGCACGGCGAGCCGGTCGGGGTCGGCGGTCCGGGCGCCGCGGTCGGCGTGCAGTCCGGCCCGCCCCTGCGCGGCCCGCACCGCGAGCGGCAGCAGGGCACCGGGGGTGTGGCGGGCCTGGGCGAGGGCGCGCAGGGTGGCCTGCCAGTTCAGCACCGGGGAGTCGAGGATCAGCCCGGCGACGCGCTCGCGCACGGCGGAGTGCTCGGCGGCGCGCAGGGCCATGGTCGCGCCGGTGGACCAGCCGAGGAGGACGACCCGGCGGGCCCCGTAGCGGACGGCGTAGCGGATCGCGGCGTCCACGTCGCGCCACTCCGTCTCGCCCAGGTGGTTCAGGCCGTCCGGGGAGCGCGGGGCGCCCAGGTCGCCGCGGTAGGCGAGGGCCAGCACGGGGACGCGGCGGCTGTGCAGGTACGTCATGACGTTCAGAGCGTGCTCGCGGGTGGCGCCCAGGCCGTGCACCGCGATCACCCAGGTCTCCCGGTGGCCGGGCACGAACCAGGCGGGCAGCGCGCCGAGTTCCCCGGGGACGTCGATGTCGGCGTGGTCGAGGCCGAGGGCGGCGCTCGGGTTGCCGACGTACACGTTCGGGGTGAGCCACACGGCGTCGCCGGGGGCGAAGGTGCCGTGGGTGATGCTCTCCAGACGCCGCACGACGGTGTCGGCGGTGTGCTCGGCCGAGTCCAGCGGGGGCCCGACGACCGCGTGGGAGCCGTCGCCGGCCAGGCCGTAGGTGCCGGGGCGCAGCGAGGCGAGGTCGCGGGTGAGGGTGATGCGGCCGGGCGCGGTGCCGTGCACGGTGAGCCGGGGCTCGGTGGGCAGGGGCCGGCCCGGGGGCGCCTTCAGCGCGGCGTCGCTGGCCAGCCGGCCGGCGGCGACGGATGCCGCGCCGGCGGCGAGGACGGCGCCGAGGGCGGCGGCGGTCGCTCTGACGGTGCGCACGGCTCCAGTGTCGTGGGGGCGCCGGAACCGGCCAGCCGGAGGGCCGGGCCGGACGGCCCGCCGCGGCGGGCGAGGGACAGCCGGCCGAAGGACGGCCGGCCGGCGGGGGACGGAGCGGGTGGCTGTGCGACGACACTCTGTGCGACGACAAGGGGTCACCTCCGTTGGCCGTATCCCTTCAAGCGTGCCCCGGCCTCGGCGATGTGTGCCTCCGTCAGCAGAGCGGGCGTGAGGCCCGGCACGGAGGACGCGGTCAGCCACAGCCGGCACATCCACTCGAGCTGGGCGGTGCGGTCGTAGGCCTGGTCGAGGGTGGCGCCGTGGGTGATCGTGCCGTGGTTGCGCAGCAGGCAGCCGGAGCGGCCGGCCAGCGCCGTGAGCATGTTCCCGGCCAGTTCGTCGGTGCCGTAGGCCGCGTAGGGGGCGACCCGCACGATGCCGCCGAGGGCGGCGGTCATGTAGTGGATCGGGGGCAGCTCGGTGACGAGGGTGGAGACGGCCGTGGCGTGCACGGCGTGGGTGTGGACGACGGCGCGGGCGTCGGTGCCGCGGTAGACGGCCAGGTGCATGGGCAGCTCGCTGGTCGGCACGAGGGTGCCGAGCACCTGGCGCCCGTCGAGGTCGACGCCGGTGACGTCGGCCGGGGTGAGCCGGTCGTAGGGCACGCCCGACGGGGTGACCAGTACGAGGTCCCCCACGCGTACGGAGACGTTGCCGGAGGTGCCGACCACCAGCCCGTCGGTCACGGTCCGGCGGGCCGTCGCGACCAGCGCCGCCCAGCTCCGCTCCCTCTGCTCTTCCGCGTCCCGCCGCTGTTCAGCCATGCCGCGATCCTGCCAGCCCGCCGGGTGCGGGACGGGCCGCCCGCGGACTCGGGGCCGGAACCCGTGCCGCCGGACGAGTGGACACCGGTATGAAACACCCATAAAAGCACTTGAACGGGCGACGGCCAGGCATCCAATGGCCACCGACGACCACAGCCGCACGACGCCTCACCGTCACACCAGGGGGACGCATGGCCCGTGACCGCTCGCCCTCCCGCCTCCGCCGTCGCGCGGCCGTCGTCGCGGCCGCCGCGACGGCGCTGGTCCTCGCGGGCACCCGGTGCGCCTCCGCCGCCGGTCCGTCGGCCGCGGTGGCGGCCGGTCTGCCCCGGGGCCACGACGTGTCCTCGCACCAGGAACACGTCGACTGGCCCGCCGCCCGGTCGGACGGCGCCCGGTTCACCTACGTCAAGGCCACCGAGTCCACGACCTACCGCAACCCCTACTTCGCCCGCCAGTACGCGGGCGCACGCCGGGCGCACCTGATCCGCGGCGCCTACCACTTCGCGCGCCCCGACCAGTCCTCCGGCGCCGCGCAGGCGGCCTACTTCGTGCGGTACGGCGGCGGCTGGCGGGCGGACGGCTGGACGCTGCCGCCGGCCCTCGACATCGAATACGACCCGTACGACGGCAGGCACATCTGCTACGGGCTCGGCCACCGGCGGATGGTCGGCTGGATCCGCTCCTTCAGCGACGAACTGGACCGGCTCACCGGCCGCCGCCCGGTGATCTACACGACCGCCCAGTGGTGGGCCTCCTGCACCGGCGGCAGCCGCGCCTTCGCCGCCGACCACCCGCTGTGGATCGCCCGTCACGGCACGTCAGGGCCCGGATCACTGCCCGGCGGATGGCACTCCTGGACCTTCTGGCAGTACGGCACGCAGGGCGGCCTGCCGGGTGACCAGAATCTCTTTCACGGGCCGCCGGACCGGCTGCGGGCCTTCGCGCGCGGCCGGTAGCCAAGGGGCGCCCGGGCACCCGCCCGGAGCGGAATCGGGAACGCCCGTTACCGACACCCCCACGCCCGGCCCAGTTCACCTTCCGTTCACCCAGGTTGCCTACGTTCGACCCGCCAATGACGCTCGAACGATTGCCTGGGTAAATGGAAAGCTTCTCGCTGATCCTCGCGATAGTGGTGGTCACCGCTCTCGCGTTCGATTTCACGAACGGTTTCCACGACACCGCCAACGCGATGGCCACCACCATCTCGACCGGCGCGCTGAAGCCCAAGGTCGCGGTGGCCATGTCCGCCGCGCTCAACCTTGTGGGCGCTTTCCTCTCCGTGGAGGTCGCCAACACGATCTCCAAGGGTCTCGTCGATGAGAACGGCATCCGTCCCGAGGTCATCTTCGCCGCCCTGGTCGGCGCGATCCTCTGGAACCTGCTGACCTGGCTGGTGGGACTGCCCTCCAGCTCCTCGCATGCCCTGATGGGCGGCCTGATCGGCGCCACCGTCGCCTCGGCGGGCTTCGGCGCCGTCCACGGCGACGTCCTGGTCACCAAGGTGCTGCTGCCGGCGGTCGCCGCCCCGGTCGTGGCCGGCCTGGCCGCCATGCTCGCCACCCGCTTCTCCTACGGGATCGGCGGCGGTGCCGAGGGCGAGGCCACCCGCAAGGGCTACCGCGCCGGCCAGATCGCCTCCGCCGGCCTGGTCTCCCTCGCGCACGGCACCAACGACGCCCAGAAGACGATGGGCATCATCACCCTGGCGCTGATCGCGGGCGGTGCCATCGCCCCGGGCTCCAACCCTCCCACCTGGGTGATCCTCTCCGCGGGCCTGGCCATCGCGCTCGGCACGTACATCGGCGGCTGGCGCATCATCCGCACCATGGGCAAGGGCCTGACCGAGCTGGAGCCGCGTCAGGGCTTCGCCGCCCAGACCAGCGCCGCCACCGCCATCCTGGCCTCCTCGCACCTCGGCTTCTCGCTCTCCACCACGCACGTCGTCTCCGGTTCGGTGATGGGCGCGGGTCTGGGCCGCAAGGGCGGAGTGGTCCGCTGGTCCACCGCGACCCGCATGGTCGTCGCCTGGGTCCTCACCCTGCCGGCCGCCGCCCTCGTCGGAGCGCTCGCCGAGTCCGTCACGGACCTGGGCGACTGGGGCACCGCCGCCGTCGCGGTCTTCCTGGTCGGCTCCAGCGCCGCCATCTGGAAGCTCTCCCGCCGCGAGGTCGTCGACCACACCAACGTCAACGGCACCGACGAGGCCGCTGAGCCCGCCGGTGTGGTGACCACCGCCATCGCCGCGGTGACCCCGCCGCCGACCGGCACCGTCACCCTCGCCGAGGGGCCGGCCATCACCATCCCGGCGCAGTCCGGCGGCCCGGTCCCCACCGCCGAAGTCACGGCACCGGCCGCGACGGCCGTCCCGCCGGCCGCCACCGTCTGACCCGGTTACCGGAGGAAAAGCAACATGAAGATCGACTGGGCGGCCATCGGCTCCGTCTTCGGCGTCAGCCTCGCCTTCACCGTGGGCCTGGTGGTCCTGTTCACCCTCGGCGTCAACGGCCTGTCCCGGCGCGAGCGGGCGGCGGCGCAGGGCGGGTCCGCGGGGCTCGCCGTGACCGGCGCGTACGTGTGCTTCGCGGCGTGCGCGGCGGCCGTGGCCTACGGCATCTACCTGATCGTGGCCAAGCCCTGAGCCGAGCCACCCTCGAAGAGGCTCCCCGCCGGTGTGTACCGGCCGGGAGCCTTTTTCGTGTCCGGATCCCGCCGGTGTGGGGCTCAGCACACTCTCCCCCGCAGGTCAAAGGCAAGTTGACGGCCCTTCGGGGCGCGTGGTGGACTGCCCGGGCCATGTACGGCGGCAGGAGAGGAAGCCGGTGCGAATCCGGCGCGGTCCCGCCACTGTGACCGGGGAGTGATCCCCGGGAGCCAGGAACTCTCACCGCCGGCTTCGTCGAACCAGGGCGTGGACACCCTGAGTGAGGACACATATCGCCATGCTCGGCCGCAGATCGAGGACCGGCAGCCGGTCCTGTCACGAGAGTTCCGCTCCCGCGCCCACGGCCGGCTGAGCCGATGGGTGCCGATCGCGCTTACGCGTACGGCGCCGCCGCCGGCCTTCTCGGCGACCTGCTCCTCGGCGATCCGCGCCGCGGGCACCCGGTCGCCGCGTTCGGGCGGGCGGCCGCTGCCGTGGAACGCGTGCTGTGGCACGACCACCGCGGCTGGGGCGCGCTGCACACCGCGGTCTGCGCCGGCGGCGCCGTGGCCACCGGGCTCGTCGCCCAACGGGCCGTGCGCCGCTCCCCCTTCGCCTCCGCCGCGCTGACCGGCGTGGCCACCTGGGCCGTCGTCGGGGGCACCTCGCTGGCCCGCGAGGCCCGGGCGGTCGGGCGCGCCCTGGAGGCCGGTGACGTGCCGGCCGCCCGCGCGCGGCTGCCCCATCTGTGCGGCCGGGACCCGCAGGCGCTGGACGCCGACGGGATCGCCCGGGCCGTGGTCGAGTCCGTCGCCGAGAACACCTCCGACGCCGTCGTGGGCGCGCTCGTGTGGGGTGCCGTCGGCGGGGTGCCGGGGCTGCTCGGGTTCCGGGCCGTCAACACCCTGGACGCGATGGTCGGTCACAAGTCGCCGCGGCTGCGCCGGTACGGCTGGGCCTCGGCCCGGCTCGACGACCTCGCCGGCTGGCCGGGAGCCCGGCTGACCGCCGTGCTCGCCACGCTGGCCGGGCCGGACCCGCGCGGAGCGGTACGGGCCTGGCGGGCGGACGCGGCCGGGCACCCGAGCCCCAACGCCGGGCCCGTCGAGGCGTCGTTCGCGGGCGCCCTCGGAGTGCGGCTCGGCGGGACGCTCTCCTACGCGGGGCGGGTGGAACACCGGCCCGTACTCAACGGCGGCACCGGGCGGGCCGTCCGGGTCGCCGACATCGACCGGGCCGTACGGCTCTCCCGCCGCGTCGGCCTGCTCGCGCTCGGTGTCACCGCCGGTGCGCGCCTCCTCGCGAAGGGACGTGGCAAGTGAACGGTGGTCTCCTCGTCGCCGGCACCACCTCCGACGCCGGCAAGAGCGTCGTGACGGCCGGGATCTGCCGCTGGCTGGTGCGCCAGGGCGTGAAGGTCGCGCCGTTCAAGGCGCAGAACATGTCCCTCAACTCCTTCGTGACGCGCGAGGGCGCCGAGATCGGGCGGGCGCAGGCGATGCAGGCGCAGGCCTGCCGGGTGGAGCCGACCGCGCTGATGAACCCCGTACTGCTCAAGCCGGGCGGTGAACAGAGCAGCCAGGTGGTGCTGCTGGGCAGGCCGGTGGGCGAGATGAGCGCGCGCGGCTACCACGGCGGGCGCCAGCAGCGGCTGCTGGGCACGGTGCTGGACTGCCTGGCCGAGTTGCGGGGCACGTACGACGCGGTGATCTGTGAGGGGGCCGGTTCGCCCGCGGAGATCAATCTGCGGCGGACCGACATCGTCAACATGGGGATCGCGCGGGGGCGCGGCTGCCCGTGCTCGTGGTCGGCGACATCGACCGCGGCGGCGTCTTCGCCTCCTTCTTCGGCACCGTCGCCCTGCTGTCGCCCGAGGACCAGGAGCTGGTCGCCGGATTCCTGGTGAACAAGTTCCGGGGGGACGTCTCCCTGCTGGAGCCCGGCCTCGACATGCTGCGGAACCTCACCGGGCGGCCGGCCTACGGCGTGCTGCCGTTCCGGCACGGGCTCGGCATCGACGAGGAGGACGGGCTGCGGGTGTCGCTGCGCGGCACCGTGCGGGAGTCCACGGTGGCTCCCCCGGCCGGCGAGGACGTGCTGCGGGTCGCCGTGTGCGCGGTCCCGCTGATGTCCAACTTCACCGACGTGGACGCGCTGGCCGCCGAACCCGGCGTCGTGGTGCGGTTCGTGGACCGGCCGGAGGAACTGGCGGACGCGGACCTGGTGGTGATCCCCGGCACCCGCGGGACCGTGCGGGCGCTGCGCTGGCTGCGCGCGCGCGGGCTCGCCGACGCGCTCGCGCGACGGGCCGCCGAGGGCCGGCCGGTGCTCGGGATCTGCGGCGGCTTCCAGATCCTGGGTGAGCACATCGACGACGAGGTCGAGTCGCGCGCCGGCGCCGTCGACGGGCTCGGTCTGCTGCCCGTGCGGGTGCGGTTCGCCCGGGAGAAGACCCTCGCCCGCCCCGCCGGGCGGGCCCTCGGCGAGCGGGTCGAGGGGTACGAGATCCACCACGGGGTCGCCGAGGTCGCCGGCGGGGAACCCTTCCTGGACGGTTGCCGGGTGGGTTCCGTGTGGGGCACGCACTGGCACGGCTCGCTGGAGTCGGACGGCTTCCGGCGGGCCTTCCTGCGCGAGGTGGCGGTCTCCGCGGGCCGCCGCTTCGTACCGGCCCCGGACACCTCGTTCGCCGCGTTGCGCGAGGAGCAGCTCGACCGGCTCGGCGACCTGATCGAACAGCACGCGGACACGGACGCGCTGTGGCGGCTCATCGAGTCGGGCGCGCCGCAAGGACTGCCTTTCATTCCACCGGGAGCGCCCGCATGAGCACAGTGTTGTTGTTGTCGACCGCCGACACCGATCTGCTGGCGGCCCGGGCCTCCGGCGCCGGCTACCGGATCGGCAATCCGACCCGGGTGGACGTGGCCGGGGAACTGCCCGGGCTGGTCGAGGGCGCGGACCTCGCGGTCGTACGGCTGCTCGGCGGCAAGCGGGCCTGGGAGGACGGGCTGGCCGCGCTGAGGGCGTCCGGCGTCCCCACCGTCCTGCTGGGCGGCGAGGCCGTGCCGGACGCCGAGCTGATGGCCGAGTCGTCCGTACCGGCGGGCGTGGTGGCGGAGGCGCTGAAGTACCTCGTCGAGGGCGGCCCGGACAACCTGACCGAACTGGCCCGGTTCCTCTCCGACACGGTGCTGCTCACCGGGGAGGGCTTCGAGGAGCCGCGCAAGATGCCGGAGTTCGGCGTCCACGGCTCGTACCCGGTCCGGGACGGCCGCCCGACGGTGGGCGTGCTGTTCTACCGGGCGCACGAACTGAGCGGCAACACCGCCTTCGTGGACACGCTGTGCGAGGCGATCGAGGCACGGGGCGCCAACGCCCTCCCGGTGTACTGCGGTTCGCTGCGCGGCGCGGACCCCGGGCTGTACGAGCTGCTGGGCCGGACCGACGCCCTGGTAGCCACCGTGCTGGCGGCCGGCGGTACGCACGCCTCGCAGGCGTCCGCCGGCGGCGACGAGGAGTCCTGGGACGTCGGGGCGCTCGCCGAGCTGAACGTGCCCGTGCTGCAGGGGCTGTGCCTGACATCCTCGCGGGCCGCGTGGGCGGAGTCGGACGCCGCCCTCTCCCCCATGGACGCGGCGATGCAGGTGGCCATCCCGGAGTTCGACGGACGGCTCGTCACCGTGCCGTTCTCCTTCAAGGAGCAGGGTCCGGACGAGGTGCCGGTGTACGTCGCCGATCCCGAGCGGGCCGCGCGGGTCGCCGGAATCGCCGTGCGCCACGCCGAGCTGGCCCACAAGCCGAACGCCGAGAAGCGGATCGCGCTGGTCTTCACCGCCTACCCGACCAAGCACTCCCGGGTCGGCAACGCGGTCGGCCTGGACACGCCCGCGTCGGCGGTACGGGTGCTGGACGCGCTGCGGGACGCCGGCTACGTGGCCGAGGGGTACCCGGACAACGGCGACGAACTGATCCACCGGCTGATCGCGGCCGGCGGCCACGACGTCGAGTGGCTGACGGAGGAGCAGCTCGCCGCCGCGCCCGCCCGGGTGCCGCTCGCCGACTACCGGGAGTGGTTCGGCCGGCTCGACCCCGGGCTGCGGGACGCCATGCGCGAGGCGTGGGGCGAACCGCCGGGCGGCCTGTACGTGGACGGCGACGACATCGTGCTCGCCTCCCTGCGGTTCGGGAACGTCGTCGTGATGATCCAGCCGCCGCGCGGCTTCGGCGAGAACCCGATCGCGATCTACCACGACCCCGACATGCCGCCCTCCCACCACTACCTGGCGGCCTACCGCTGGCTGGAGAACGGCTTCGGCGCCGACGCGATCGTGCACATGGGCAAGCACGGCACCATGGAGTGGCTGCCGGGCAAGGGCCTCGGCCTGGGCGGCGGCTGCGCTCCGGACGCCGTGCTCGGCGACCTCCCGCTGATCTACCCGTTCATCGTCAACGACCCCGGTGAGGGCACCCAGGCCAAGCGGCGCGGGCACGCCACCGTGGTCGACCACCTGGTGCCGCCGATGGCGCGCGCGGACACCTACGGCGACCTGGCCAAGCTGGAGCAGCTGCTGGACGAGTACGCGCTCGTCTCGGACCTGGACCCGGCGAAGGCGCCGGCGGTGCGCGCCCAGATCTGGACGCTGGTCAAGGCCGCCGAGCTGCACCACGACCTGCACGTGGACGAGCAGCCGGACGACGACGCGTTCGACGAGTTCGTCATGCACATCGACGGCTACCTGTGCGAGATCAAGGACGTGCAGATCCGCGACGGACTGCACGTCCTCGGCGGCGGTCCGGAGGCCAGGCCGCGGGTCAACCTGGTCCTCGCCGTGCTGCGCGCCTCCCAGGTGTGGGGCGGCCAGGCGAACGCGCTGCCGGGGCTGCGGGCGTCGCTGGCCCGGCACTACGGGCTGGTGGAGAAGGAGCTGCTGGCCGAGCCGGGCGCGCCGGTGAAGGTCCCGGTGGAGCTGACGGACCGGGTCGAGGGCCCCGCCCGGACGGCGGCCGACGCCGTCGACCTGCTGGAGCAGCTCTGCCGGCGGATCGCGGAGGGCATGGAGTCCCGGGCCTGGGACCGGGCGGCCGTGCCCGGCGTGCTGGACGACGCGCTCGGCACCCGGCTCCCGGAGGCCGTCGCGGTGCTGGAGTTCGCCTGCGACGAGGTCGTACCGCGGCTGGCCCGGACCACCGACGAGATCGGGCACGTCCTGCGGGCGCTGGACGGCGGTTACGTGCCCGCCGGACCCTCGGGTTCGCCGACCCGCGGGCTGGTCAACGTGCTGCCGACCGGCCGGAACTTCTACTCGGTCGACCCGAAGGCGATCCCGTCCAGGCTGAGCTGGGAGGTGGGCCAGTCGCTCGCGGACTCGCTGGTCGAGCGGTATCTGCGGGACACCGGCGAGTATCCGCGGTCGGTGGGCCTCACGGTGTGGGGCACCTCCGCGATGCGCACCCAGGGCGACGACATCGCCGAGATCCTGGCGCTGCTGGGCTGCCGTCCGGTGTGGGACGACGCCTCCCGCCGGGTGACGGGGTTCGAGGTGATCGGCCCGCAGGAGCTGGGCCGGCCGCGCGTCGACGTCACGGTCCGTATCTCGGGCTTCTTCCGGGACGCGTTCCCGCACGTGGTCGGTCTGATCGACGACGCGGTCCGGGCGGTCGCCGAGCTGGACGAGCCGGCCGAGGTCAACTACGTGCGGGCGCACGTGGAGGAGGACGCGGCGGCGCACGGCGACCGCCGGCGGGCGACGGCCCGTGTCTTCGGCTCGAAGCCGGGCGCGTACGGGGCCGGCCTGCTGCCGCTGATCGACGCCCGGAACTGGCGCTCGGACGCCGACCTCGCCGAGGTGTACGCGGTGTGGGGCGGTTACGCCTACGGGCGCGGACTCGACGGGCGGGCGGCGCGCGGGGACATGGAGACCGCGTTCCGGCGGATCGCGGTGGCGGCGAAGAACGTCGACACCCGTGAGCACGACCTGGTCGACGCCGACGACTACTTCCAGTACCACGGCGGCATGGTCGCCATGGTGCGGCACCTGACCGGCGCCAACCCCGAGGCGTACGTGGGCGACTCGGCCGTGCCGGACCAGGTGAGGACGCGCACGCTGGGCGAGGAGACGCACCGCGTCTTCCGGGCGCGGGTGGTCAACCCGCGCTGGATGGCGGCGATGCGGCGGCACGGCTACAAGGGCGCCTTCGAGATGGCGGCGACCGTGGACTACCTGTTCGGCTACGACGCCACCGCGGGCGTGGTCGACGACTGGATGTACGAGAAGCTCAGCGCGGAGTACGTCTTCGACCCGGAGAACCGGGACTTCATGCGGAAGTCCAACCCGTGGGCGCTGCGCGGCATCACCGAGCGGCTGCTGGAGGCGGCGGACCGCGGGCTGTGGGCGGAGCCGGACGCGGACACGCTGGAGCGGCTGCGCGCCACCTATCTGGAGCTTGAAGGCGACCTGGAGGGCGACCAGTGACCATTCCGTTCCCGTTCACGGCCGTGGTCGGCCAGGACGATCTGCGGCTCGCGCTGCTGCTGAACGCCGTGTCACCGGCGGTCGGCGGTGTGCTGGTGCGCGGCGAGAAGGGCACCGCGAAGAGCACGGCCGTACGCGCCCTGTCCGCGCTGCTGCCGGAGGTGGCCGTCGTCCCCGGGTGCCGGTTCTCCTGCGACCCGGCGGCACCGGACCCGTCGTGCCCGGACGGACCGCACGAGGCGGGCGCCGGGGACGAACGGCCGGCGCGGATGGTCGAGTTGCCCGTCGGCGCCTCCGAGGACCGGCTGGTCGGCGCGCTCGACATCGAGCGGGCGCTCGCCGAGGGCGTGAAGGCGTTCGAGCCGGGACTGCTGGCCGACGCCCACCGCGGGATCCTGTACGTGGACGAGGTCAACCTCCTGCACGACCATCTCGTCGACCTGCTGCTGGACGCCGCCGCGATGGGCGCCTCGTACGTCGAGCGCGAGGGTGTCTCGGTGCGGCACGCCGCCCGTTTCCTGCTCGTCGGCACCATGAACCCCGAAGAGGGCGAGCTGCGGCCGCAGTTGCTCGACCGGTTCGGGCTCACCGTGGAGGTCGCGGCCTCCCGGGAACCGGACGAGCGCGTGGAGGTCGTACGGCGCCGGCTGGCGTACGACGACGATCCGGGTGCCTTCGCCGCGCGCTGGGCCGAGGAGGAGACCGCCGTCCGGCAGCGGATCGCCGCGGCCCGGGAGCTGCTGCCGCGGGTGCGGCTCGGCGACGGCGCGCTGCGGCAGATCGCGGCGACCTGCGCGGCCTTCGAGGTGGACGGGATGCGCGCCGACATCGTCATGGCGCGTACGGCGACCGCGCTGGCGGCGTGGGCGGGGCGGACCGACGTGCTCGCCGAGGACGTCCGGCAGGCCGCGCTGCTCGCGCTGCCGCACCGGCGGCGGCGCAACCCGTTCGACGCGCCCGGTCTGGACGAGGACAAGCTGGACGAGACGATGGAGCAGTTCTCCGGCGAGGGCGAGGACGAGGGCGACGACGACCCCGGCCCCGACGGGCCCGGCGGCGGTGGCGGACAGCCGGCGCCGGACAGCGGTCCGCAGGACGACGGCGGCGCGGCGGCGCGACCCGAGGCCGGTGAGGGCGGGCAGCCGCAACCCTCGGGCGGGCAGGAGCAGTCGGCGGTGCGGGCGGCCGAGCCGTTCCGTACGAAGGTGCTGAGCGTGCCCGGCCTCGGGGAGGGCGCCGCGGGCCGGCGCTCGCGGGCCCGCACCGAGCACGGGCGGACCACGGGGGCCCGGCGGCCGCGGGGCACGCTGACCAAGCTGCACCTGGCGGCCACCGTGCGGGCCGCGGCCCCGCACCAGCGGGCGCGGGGCGGTCCGGGCCGGGTCTGGTGGTGCGCCGGGACGATCTGCGGCAGGCGACCCGGGAGGGGCGCGAGGGCAACCTCGTGCTGTTCGTGGTCGACGCCTCCGGATCGATGGCGGCGCGGCAGCGGATGAGCGCCGTGAAGGGCGCGGTGCTCTCGCTGCTCCTCGACGCCTATCAGCGGCGGGACAAGGTGGGTCTGGTGACCTTCCGGGGGGCCGCGGCGGACGTGGCGCTGCCGCCCACCTCGTCGGTGGACGCGGCGGCGGCCCGGCTGGAGTCGCTGCCGACCGGCGGCCGTACCCCCCTAGCGGCCGGGCTGCTGAAGGCGCACGAGGTGCTGCGGGTGGAGCGGCTGCGGGACCCGGCGCGGCGGGCGCTGGTCGTGGTGGTGACCGACGGCCGGGCCACCGGCGCAGGGGCGGCGCGAAGCGCCTCCGGCCGGAGTGACGGCCCGGCGACGGGCGGGACGGAACCGGTGGCGCTGGCCGGGCGGGCGGCGCGGCTGTTCGCGGCGGAGGGCGTCGCCTCGGTGGTCGTGGACTGCGAGTCGGGGCCGGTGCGGCTCGGGCTCGCCGGGCGGCTCGCGGGCGAGCTGGGCGGCACGGCGGTGACGCTGGAGGAGCTGCGGTCCGACTCGATCGCCGGGCTGGTCAGGGATGTGCAGGGGACTTCGAGGAGGGCCGCGTAATGCCGCAGGGACAGCCGAGTGTCGTACCCGACGACGGACTGACGACCCGTCAGCGCCGCAACCGCCCGCTGGTCGTGGTGCACACGGGCGTCGGCAAGGGCAAGTCCACCGCCGCGTTCGGACTGGCGCTGCGGGCCTGGAACCAGGGCTGGCCGATCGGGGTGTTCCAGTTCGTCAAGTCCGCCAAGTGGAAGGTCGGCGAGGAGAACGCGCTGCGCGTGCTCGGCGCCTCCGGCGAGGGCGGCAGCGTCGACTGGCACAAGATGGGCGAGGGCTGGTCCTGGGTGCAGCGGGACGCGCAGATGGACAACGAGGAGAAGGCCCGCGAGGGCTGGGAGCAGGTGAAGCGGGATCTGGCGGCCGAGACGTACCGGCTGTACGTGCTGGACGAGTTCGCCTACCCGATGCACTGGGGCTGGGTGGACACGGACGAGGTGGTGGACGTGCTGCGCGGCCGGCCCGGCACCCAGCACGTGGTGATCACGGGGCGGAACGCGCCGGAGAAGCTGGTGGACCTCGCCGACCTGGTCACCGACATGTCCAAGGTCAAGCACCCCATGGACGTGGGGCAGAAGGGCCAGAAGGGCATCGAGTGGTGATGACGCCGGTGCCCCGGCTGGTCGTCGCCGCACCCTCCTCGGGCAGCGGCAAGACCACCGTCGCCACGGGGCTGATGGCCGCGTTCGCCGCGCGGGGGCTCACCGTGTCCCCGCACAAGGTCGGGCCGGACTACATCGACCCCGGGTACCACGCGCTCGCCACCGGGCGGGTGGGACGCAACCTGGACGCCTACCTGTGCGGGCCCGAGCTGATCGCTCCGCTGTTCCTGCACGGGGCGCGGGGGTGCGATCTCGCCGTGGTCGAGGGCGTGATGGGGCTGTACGACGGGGCCGCGGGCCACGGGGAACTGGCGTCCACCGCTCATGTCGCCAAGCTGCTGCGGGCGCCGGTGGTGCTGGTCGTGGACGCCTCGTCGCAGTCGCGGTCGGTGGCGGCGCTGGTGCACGGGTTCGCGTCCTGGGACCCGGAGGTGCGGGTCGGGGGCGTGATCCTGAACAAGGTGGGGTCGGACCGGCACGAGGCGATGCTGCGGGAGGCGCTGGACGCCTCCGGGGTGCCGGTGCTGGGGGCGCTGCGGCGGGTGCCGCGGGTGGACACCCCGTCGCGTCATCTGGGCCTGGTGCCGGTCGCCGAGCGGCGGGCCGCGGCGGTGGACGCGGTCGCGGCCATGGCGGCGCAGGTGGCCGAGGGCTGCGATCTGGACGCGCTGGCGGCCCTGGCGCGGAACGCGGGTGCGCTGCCGGGCGCGGCCTGGGACGCGGCCGAGGCCGTGGCCGCCGTGGACCCGCCCGCCCGCGACCACCCGGCCGGGCCGGCCGGGTTCCCCGGGAAGCGCGCGCCCGTGGTCGCCGTCGCCGGCGGCCCGGCGTTCACGTTCTCCTACGCGGAGCATGCCGAGCTGCTCGCCGCCGCCGGTGCCGAGGTCGTCACGTTCGATCCGCTCCGGGACGAGCAACTGCCGGAGGGCACCGCCGGACTGGTCGTCGGGGCGGCTTCCCCGAGGTGTACGCGGCCGAGCTGTCGGCGAACGAACCGCTGCGCGAGGCGGTCGCCGAGCTCGCGCGGAGCGGTGCGCCCGTGGCCGCCGAGTGCGCCGGCCTGCTCTATCTGTGCCGGGAGCTGGACGGGCGGCCCATGTGCGGGGTGCTGGACGCCGGCGCCCGCATGGGCGAACGGCTCACTCTCGGCTACCGGGACGCGGTGGCCGTCGGCGACAGTGTGCTGGCCGCCGCGGGGACGCGGACGCGCGGGCACGAGTTCCACCGCACGGTCGTCGAGCCCGGCGCCGGCGCGGCCCCCGCCTGGGGTCTGACCACCCCGGTCCGGCGGGTCGAGGGCTTCGTGCGGCGGGGCGTGCACGCGAGTTATCTGCACACGCACTGGGCCGCCGCGCCCGGTGCCGCCCATCGGTTCGTGGAGAGGTGCCGGACGTCATGAGCAGCAGGCTGGTCGGAGTCGGGGTCGGTCCGGGGGACCCGGAGCTGGTGACCGTCAAGGGGGTCAACGCGCTGCGCGCGGCCGAGATCGTCGTCGTCCCGGTGATGGACACCGGAGAGCGGGGGCGGGCCGAGGCGACCGTGTCGCACTACGTGCCCGGGGAGAAGATCGTCCGGGTGGTGTTCGCGCTGAACGAGCGGACCGACCGGGCGCGCCGGGAGGCCGCCTGGGACGCGGCGGGCGAGCGGGTCGCCGGGCTGCTGGAGCGGCACGGGTCGGTCGCCTTCGCCACCATCGGCGATCCGAACGTGTACTCGACGTTCACGTATCTCGCGCAGACGATCGCGGAGCTGGTGCCGGGCGTCGTGGTGGAGACGGTGCCCGGGATCACCGCCATGCAGGATCTGGCGGCGCGGTCGGGCGCGGTGCTGACCGAGGGGACCGAGCCGTTGACGCTGGTGCCGGTGACGGCCGGCGCGGCGGCGCTCAAGGAGGCGCTGGCCGGGCCGGGCACCGTCGTGGCGTACAAGTTCGGGCGGCAGGCCACCGAGGTCGCCGAGGCGCTGCGGGAGACCGGGCGGATCGGGGACGCGGTGTGGGGTTCGGCGCTCGGGCTGCCGGAGGAGTCGGTGCGGCCTGCCGCGGAGCTGGACGGGGCGCCGCTGCCGTACCTCTCCACGCTGATCGCCCCGCCCCGGCGCGACGGCGGGCGGGGCGGGAAGCTGTGACGCGGCCCGTGCGGTCAGCCGCCGGAGACGCCGACCACCAGCCAGATGAAGGCCGCTCCCGCGACCGTGCACAGCAGGGTGGAGCGGGCGGGGTGCTCGTGGTGGGCCTCGGGGAGGATCTCGGCGGCGGCGAGATAGAGCAGCACGCCGCCGAAGAGGCCGAGATAGCCGCCGAGCACCGGCTCGGGGATGTGGAAGAAGACCGTCGACAGCGCGCCCAGCAGAGGGGCGCAGGCGTCGGCCAGCAGCATGCCCATCGCCCGGCGGCGGGCGTTGCCGTACAGGCTCGTGATGGTGAAGGTGTTGAAGCCGTCGGCGAAGTCGTGCGCGATCACGGCGAGCGCGACGGACGTGCCCATCCCGCCGCCCACCTGGAAGGCCGCGCCGATGGCCACGCCGTCCATGGCGCTGTGGCCGACCATCGCGGCCGCCGCCGTCAGGCCCACCTCGGGCGCGCGGTGCTGGTGCTCGGCGCCCCCGTGCGCCGCCTGGCGCGCGGCCAGGGTGCGCTCCACCAGATGGGCCAGCAGGAAGCCGGCCACGAACAGCAGCAGGGCCGCGGGGACGCCGAAGATCTCGCGGTCCGCCGCGTGCAGCGCCTCCGGCAGCAGGTCGAGGCCGACCACGCCCAGCATCAGGCCGCCGGCCAGACCCAGGACGAGATGGCGACGGTCGGTCACACGCTGTGCCGTCCAGCCGCCGGCCAGCGTCATCAGGAACGCGCCGAGCGCGACGAAGACCGCCATGGGCCCTTGCTATCCGATGAAGGTGCCTTCGCGCACATCCGGCGCCCTGCGCGACCGCCCAGACCCTGACGTTCCATCCCAGACCAGACCAGCGTCTTTCCTACGAGAGGACCCCTTCCCATGGCCAAGGCCGATGCCCCCACCGGCAAGGTGACGTTCGTCGGTGCCGGCCCCGGTGCCGCCGATCTGCTGACGTTCCGGGCCGCGCGCGCGATCGCCGCGGCCGACGTGGTGATCTGGGCGGCGAGCCTGGTGCAGGCCGAGGTCCTCGAGCACGCGCGGGGCGACGCGGAGATCCTGGACTCGGCGGCGATGTCGCTGGAGGACGTGGTCGGCGTCTACCGCCGGGCGCACGCCGAGGGGCTCGAGGTCGCGCGGATCCACTCCGGGGACCCGGCGCTGTGGGGCGGCACGCAGGAGCAGCTCGACCGGTGCGCGGAGATCGGCATCGCGACGGAGGTCGTGCCGGGCGTGTCCTCGTTCTCCGCCGTGGCCGCCCTCGCCCGGCGGGAGCTGACCATCCCGGAGGTGGCCCAGTCGGTCGTCCTGACCCGGCTCGGCGGCGGCAAGACGCCGATGCCGCCCGGCGAGGAGGTGCGCGAGTTCGCCCGGCACGGCACCACCATGGCGGTCTTCCTGTCGGCGGCGCGCAGCGGCCAGCTCGTGCGGGAGCTGCTGGAGGGCGGCTACCCGACGGACACCCCCGTGGTCGTCGCGTACCAGGCGACCTGGCCGGAGGAGCTGATCGTCAGGTGCACGATCGGCACGCTGGAGGAGACGGTCAAGGAGCACAAGCTCTGGAAGCACACCCTCTTCCTGGTCGGGGCGGCCCTGGACGCCCACGGCACCCGCTCGCACCTGTACCACCCGGGCCACTTCCACGGGTACCGCAAGGCCGACCCGGAGGCGCGGCGGGCGCTGCGCGAGCAGAGGGCGAAGAGTTGATCACGGTCGTCGGTACGGGCACGGGGGCGCCGGTCGCGGGCGAGGTGCTCGCCGGTGCCGCCCTCGTCGTGGGCGGGCGGCGGCACCTGGACGCCGTGGACCTGCCCGAGGGGGCCGAGCGGATCGCGCTCGGGCCGCTGGCGCCCGCCCTGGACGCGATCGGGCAGTACGCGGACCAGGGGCTGCCGGTCGTCGTGCTGGCCTCCGGGGATCCGGGGTTCTTCGGGATCGTGCGGGCGCTGGCCGAGCGGTTCGGGGCGGGGCGGCTGGACGTGCGGCCGGGGGTGTCCTCGGTGGCCACCGCGTTCGCCCGGCTGGGGCTGCCGTGGGACGACGCGGTCGTGGTCAGCGCGCACGGGCGTGATCTGCGGACGGCCGTCAACACGTGCCGGGCGCATCCGAAGGTGGCCGTGCTGACCGGGCCCGGCGCCGGGCCGGCCGAGCTGGGAGCCGCGCTCGGCGGCAACCGGCTGCTGGTCGTGGCGAGCGCGCTGGGCGATCCGGAGCACGAGCGCGTGGAGCGGGTGACGCCCGCCGAGGCCGCCGCCCGGGACTGGGGCACGGCGGTGAGCGTGGTGCTGTGCCTGGACGAGGCGCGGACGCCGGGCGCCGTGCGGACGGTCGCCGGGGCGCGGGCGCGGCCCGCCGGCTGGGCCCTGGACGAGGGCGAGTTCGCGCACCGCGACTCGATGATCACCAAGTTCGAGGTGCGGGCGCTGGCGCTCGCCCGGCTGGGGCCGCGCCTGGGCGACCTGGTGTGGGACGTCGGGGCCGGATCGGGTTCGGTTGCCGTGGAGTGCGCGCGGCTCGGCGCGGCCGCCGTCGCCGTGGAGCGGACCGCGGACGGCGTCGAGCGGATCCGGGCCAACGCCGCCGCCCACGGAGTCGACGTGGACGTGGTGCACGGCGCCGCGCCGGACGCGCTGGCCGGGCTCGACGACCCCGACGCCGTGTTCGTCGGCGGCGGGGGGCGCGAACTGCCGGCCGTCGTCGGCGCGTGTGCGCGGCGGGCCCGGCGGACCGTCGTCGTCGCCGTGGCCGCCCTGGACCGGGTGCCGGCCGCGCGCGCCGCGCTGACGGACGCGGGGCTGCGCTGCGAGGGCGTGCTGCTGCAGTCGTCCCGGCTGGCGCCGCTGCCCGGGGACGTGACCCGGCTGGCGGCGGCCAATCCGGTTTTCCTGCTGTGGGGCGTGCGGCCCCCGGCATCCAGCGAAGGAGTAGCGAAGTGATCGGCCTCATTTCCGCCACCGCGGCGGGCGCGGCGGCGCGGGACCGGCTGGCCGCGGCCTGGCCGGACCGTACGCGGGTGTACGACGGCGGCGCCGGGGAGGCCGTACGGGCCGCGTTCGCCGAGTGCGAACAGCTGGTCTGCTTCCTGGCGACGGGCGCGGTGGTACGGCTGCTCGCGCCGCTGCTCGGCGACAAGGCGACCGACCCGGGCGTGGTGTGCGTGGACGAGGGCGGCCGGTTCGCGGTGTCGCTGCTCGGCGGGCACGGCGGCGGCGCCAACGAACTCGCCCGCGAGGTCGGCGGGCTGCTGGGCGCCGAGCCGGTGGTGACGACCGCGACGGACGCGGCGGGGCTGCCGGGTCTGGACACCCTCGGCCTCCCGTTCGAGGGGGCGGTCGCCGCGGTGTCGCGGGCGCTGCTGGACGGCGAGCCGGTCGCCGTGGAGGCCGAGGTGCCGTGGCCGCTGCCCGCGCTGCCCGCCTCACCGCGGGGCGCGTACACCGTACGGCTCACCGACCGGGCCGTCGCGCCGGGCGAGCGGGAGGTGCTGCTCCGGCCGCCGTCCCTGGTGGTCGGCGTGGGCGCCTCCCGGGGCGCGCCGGCCGACGAGGTGCTCGGACTGGTCGAGGAGGCGCTGCGGGAGGCGGGCCTGTCGCAGCGGTCGGTCGCCGAACTCGCCACCGTGGACGCCAAGTCGGAGGAGCCGGGCATCGTGGCCGCCGCCGCGCGGCTGGGGGTCCCCCTGGTGACGTACCCGGCGCCGGACCTGGCGGACGTGGCGGTGCCCAACCCGTCCGGCGCGCCGCTCGCGGCCGTCGGCACGCCGTCGGTCGCGGAGGCGGCGGCACTGGCGGGCGGCGGTGAACTGCTCGTGCCCAAGCGGAAGTCGGTGCGAGCCGACGGCCGGCCGGCGATGGCGACGTGTGCCGTGGCGCGGCGTCCGGGGCGCGGGCGGCTCGCGGTGGTCGGACTCGGGCCGGGCGCCCGGGACCTGCTGACCCCGCGCGCGACGGCCGAGCTGCGGCGGGCCTCGGTGCTGGTCGGCCTCGACCAGTACGTCGACCAGATCCGCGATCTGCTGCGGCCCGGCACCCGGGTGCTGGAGTCGGGGCTCGGCGCGGAGGAGGAGCGGGCCCGCACGGCCGTGGCGGAGGCTCGGCGCGGGCACGCGGTGGCACTGATCGGCAGCGGGGACGCGGGCGTGTACGCCATGGCCTCCCCGGCGCTCGCCGAGGCGTCCGACGACATCGACGTGGTCGGCGTGCCGGGCGTGACGGCCGCGCTGGCCGCCGGGGCGATCCTGGGCGCGCCGCTGGGCCACGACCACGTGTCCATCAGCCTGTCCGACCTGCACACGCCGTGGGAGGTCATCGAGCGGCGGGTGCGGGCGGCCGCCGAGGCGGACATCGTGGTGACCTTCTACAACCCGCGGTCCCGGGGCCGCGACTGGCAGCTGCCCAAGGCGCTCGCGATCCTCGCCGGACACCGGGACCCGGCGACGCCGGTCGGTGTGGTGCGCAACGCCTCCCGGCCGGACGAGTCGAGCCGGGTGACCGCGCTCGGCGAACTGGACCCGGCGACGGTCGACATGATGACGGTCGTCACCGTCGGCAACACCGCGACCCGGAACATCGCCGGCCGCATGGTGACCCCGCGCGGCTACCGCTGGCAGGAGAGCACGAACACCGGCCCGCGGGAGGGCGCCCGATGAACCGTGTCGTCCATCCCATCGAGCAGGAGTCCTTCCGGCGGCTGCGCGCCCGCCTGGACACCTCGCACTTCCCGCCGCTGACCCGGGCGGTGGTGGAGCGGGTCATCCACTCCGCCGCCGACCTGGAGTACGCGACCGACCTCGTCACCGACGAGGGCGACCTGGTGAGGGCGCACGCCGCGCTGCACGCCGGGGCGCCCGTCGTGGTGGACGTGGAGATGGTCGCGGCCGGCATCACCCGGCGGGAGACCGTCTGCCGGCTGAAGGACGCCGTGGCCGGTCCGGGGCTGACCCGCTCCGCGCACGCGGTCCGGCTCGCGTACGAGCAGGTCGGGCCGGGTGCCCTGTGGGTGATCGGCTGCGCGCCGACCGCCCTGGAGGAGCTGCTGACCCTGGACGCCGCCCCGGCGCTCGTCATCGGCCTGCCCGTCGGCTTCGTCGGCGCGGCCGAGTCCAAGGAGGCGTTGCGCGCGAGCGGGCTGCCCGCCGTGAGCAACGTGTCCGAGAAGGGCGGGTCGGCGGTCGCCGCCGCCGCCCTCAACGCCTTGCTGTACCAACCGATTTCCCCGGAGGAGACCCCGTGACCACCCAGCCGCCCGCCCTGCTCATCGCCGGCCACGGCACCCGGGACGAGGCCGGAGCCGAGGCGTTCCGCGACTTCGTGGGGGAGCTGGGCCGCCGCCACCCCGAACTGCCCGTCGCCGGCGGCTTCATCGAGCTGTCCCCGCCGCCGCTGGGCGAGGCGGTCGCCGAACTGGTGGAACGGGGCGTACGCAGGTTCGCCGCCGTACCGCTGATGCTGGTGTCCGCCGGGCACGCCAAGGGCGACATCCCGGCGGCGCTGTCCCGGGAGAAGGAACGGCACCCCGGCATCTCGTACACCTACGGGCGGCCCCTCGGCCCGCACCCGTCGCTGCTGAACGTGCTGGAGCGGCGGCTGGAGGAGGCGCTGGCCGGTGCCTCCGCCGAGCGGTCCGACGTCACCGTGCTGCTGGTGGGGCGCGGTTCGACCGACCCGGACGCCAACGCCGAGGTGCACAAGGCGGCCCGGCTGCTGTGGGAGGGGCGCGGCTACGCGGGCGTCGAGACGGCGTTCGTGTCGCTGGCGGCGCCGGACGTGCCGAGCGGGCTGGACCGGTGCGCGAAGCTGGGGGCGCGGCGGATCGTCGTGCTGCCCTACTTCCTGTTCACCGGCATCCTGCCGGAGCGGGTGCGCCGGCAGACCGAGGAGTGGGCGGCCGCCCGTCCGGACGTCGAGGTGCGCTCCGCGGACGTCATCGGGCCCGAGCCGGAGCTGCTGGACCTGGTGATGGAACGGTACGCGGAGGCCGTCAAGGGTGATCTGCGGATGAACTGCGACTCCTGTGTGTACCGGATCGCGCTGCCGGGCTTCGAGGACAAGGTGGGGCTGCCGCAGCAGCCGCACTTCCACCCGGACGACGACGGCCACCACGACGGGCACGGGCACCACCATCACGGGGGGCACTCGCACAGCCATGCGCACTGAGGAGACCGGGGGCGTCCCGGGCCCCGGGCACGATCTGCGTCATCACGGCGACGCGGAGACGCGCGACGACGGCGCCGGGCTGGTCGACCTCGCCGTCAACGTCCGCGCGGACACCCCTCCGCCGTGGCTGCGGGAGGAGATCGCCGCTTCGCTGACGTCCCTCGCGGCCTACCCGGACGGGCGGGCCGCGCGGGCGGCGGTCGCGGCGCGGCACGGGCTGCCGGTGCAGCGGGTGCTGCTGACGGCGGGGGCGGCGGAGGCGTTCGTGCTGCTGGCGCGGGCTCTGAAGGTGCGCCGGCCGGTCGTGGTGCATCCGCAGTTCACCGAGCCGGAGGCGGCGCTGCGGGACGCGGGGCACACCGTGGACCGGGTGCTGCTGCGGGAGGCGGACGGGTTCCGGCTGGATCCGGCGGCGGTGCCCGAGGACGCGGACCTGGTGGTGATCGGCAACCCGACGAATCCGACGTCGGTGCTGCATCCGGGCGGCTCCGTCGCCGCGCTCGCCCGGCCCGGCCGGGTGCTGGTGGTCGACGAGGCGTTCATGGACGCGGTGCCGGGTGAGCGCGAGGCACTGGCCGGGCGCACGGACGTGCCCGGTCTGGTCGTGCTGCGCAGCCTGACCAAGACCTGGGGGCTGGCCGGGCTGCGCATCGGGTACGTACTGGCCGCGCCGGAGACGATCGCCGAGCTGGAGCGGGCCCAGCCGCTGTGGCCGGTGTCGACGCCGGCGCTCGCCGCGGCCCGGGCGTGCGTGGCGCCCCGGGCGCTGGCCGAGGCGGCGCACGCGGCCCACCGGATCGCGGCGGACCGCGCCCATCTGGTGGCGGGGCTCGCCGCGTTCGCGTCGCGCGGGGTGCGGGTGGTGTCGCCCGCGGAGGGGCCGTTCGTGCTGGTGCGTGTGCCCGGAGCGGCCGCCGTGCGGCGGCGGTTGCGTGAGCTGGGGTACGCGGTGCGGCGGGGGGACACGTTTCCCGGGCTGGACGGGGACGCGTGGGTACGGGTGGCGGTGCGGGACCGGGGGACGGTGAGCGGGTTCCTGGCGGCGCTGTCGGACGCGCTGCCGTAGCCGGGGCGCCGCCCTCCTTCCCCCACTCCCCGGACCCCCGGACCCCGCCCGGCCCCGTCTCCCACCCGTCCCCCGTCCCGGTCGGCCGGGACGGTGGCGTCAGCCCCTGCGGCGGCGGGCCACCGTCACCGCGCCCCCGCCGGCCAGCAGCAGTGCCAGGGCGCCGCCCGCGATGTACGGCGTCGCGGAGCTGCCGCCCGTCTCCGCGAGGTCGGCCTGGCTGCCGGGGGCGCCCTGGGGCTTGACCTCGGGGGCGGTGCCGGCGGGGCTCGGGGCCGTGTGGCGGGCGGCGGCCGGGGTCTCGCAGGTGGCCCTGGCGAGGGTGACCGTGCCGGTCACCTCGGCCACGTTGAGCTTCAGCGGGTTGACGGAGACCTTGAGTTCGAGCGCCGTGGCGGCCGCGGTACGGGAGGTGGTCCGCCGCTGGGAGAGGTCGAGGCGGACCTCGCCGACGCCGGGCACCTTCACCTCGGCCGGGCCGCCGGCGGTGAGCGTGACCCGCTTGCCGAGGACCGTGACGGCGCCGAGGACGTTCGCAGAGGCGACCGGCTTCCTGCCCGCGGCACAGGTCGCCTTGGCGGTGACCGTGCCGACCTCCACCACGGACAGCAGCGGCAGGCCCGGGACGTGCAGTCTGGCGTGGGCGAGGCGGACCGAGCCCTCGGCGAGCCGGCCGTTCGCCGTCGCCCTGGCCGACGCGGCCTGCGCGGCGAGGACCGTGAACGGCCGGCCGCCGTTCACGCCGTCGAGCCGGGCCGTCAGGGTGGTCCGGTCCGCGCTGCGGGGCGCCTGGACCTCGTTGAGGCTGACCGCGAGCGGGACGTTCACGGTCCTGTTGAGCAGGGACACGTCGAGCCCGGTGCGGAGCACGACGGCGGAGGCGCGACCGTGGCCGGTGGTCGCGTGCGCGGCGCTCGCGCCCAGCAGCGCGGGTGCCGCCGCGAGCGCGGTGACCGTCGCCACCGTGGCGAGCCTGCGTGCGGGCATGCGGAAGTTGTTGCTGTTCAAGGCGGTGGGACCCCCAGAGGAAACTTGCTTGGGACGCGTCAACTTTGTACGCACTCCGGGTGAACGGTCGGCGATCCTGCGTTACTTCACTCCTTCGTGGAGTTTCAGCACGCTTCTTCGAATCACCGGGCACGCGCGTTCCCCTGCGCCGCCCCGTCCCCCGCCGACCGCTCGCCGGCCCCGCCGCCCCTACTCCACCACGCGTCCGTTCAGCACCACCCGGCGCGGGGCCGCCAGGACCCGGACGTCCGCCCGCGGGTCGCCCTCGTACACCACGAGGTCGGCCGGTGCGCCCTCCTCGAGGCCGGGCCGGCCCAGCCAGGCGCGGGCGCTCCAGCTCGCCGCCGCCACCGCCCGGACGGGCGGGATGCCCGCGGTCACCAGTTCCGCGACCTCGGCCGCGACCAGGCCGTGGGCCAGTGAGCCGCCGGCGTCCGTGCCGACATAGACCGGGATCCCGGCGTCGTAGGCGCCGCGCACGGTGTCGTAGCGGCGCTCGTGGAGCCGGCGCATATGGGCCGACCAGCGCGGATACCGTTCTTCGCCGCCCGCGGCGAGCCGCGGGAAGGTGGCGATGTTGACGAGGGTCGGGACGATGGCCACACCCCGCTCGGCGAAGAGCGGGATCAGGTCGTCCGTCAGGCCGGTGGCGTGCTCGACGCAGTCGATACCGGCCTCGACCAGGTCGCGCAGCGAGCTCTCGGCGAAGCAGTGCGCGGTGACGCGGGCACCCAGCCGGTGGGCCTCGGCGATGGCGGCCTCGGCCGCCTCCCGCGGCCAGCAGGCGGACAGGTCGCCGAGGTCGCGGTCGATCCAGTCGCCGACCAGCTTCACCCAGCCGTCGCCGCGCTCCGCCTCCCGCGCGACGTACGCGACCAGGTCCTCCGGCTCGACCTCCCACGCGTAGTTGCGGATGTAGCGGCGGGTGCGGGCGATGTGCCGGCCCGCCCGGATGATCTTCGGGAGGTCCTCGCGGTCGTCGATCCAGCGGGTGTCGGAGGGCGAGCCGGCGTCCCGGATCAGCAGGGTGCCCGCTCCCGGTCGGTCAGCGCCTGCTTCTCGGCGGTGTCCGCGTCCACCGGGCCGTCGGCGCCGAGGCCGACGTGGCAGTGCGCGTCGACCAGACCGGGCAGCGCCCAGCCCTCGACGGTGGTGATGTCCCGCGCCCCGGCGGGGCGGTCGTAGGAGACACGGCCTCCGACCACCCACAGCTCGTCGCGGACGTCCTCGGGCCCGGCCAGGACCCGCCCCCTCACATGCAGCACCGCGTCATCGCTCATACCCGGCACCTTAGTGAGCCGCCGCCGCGGACTACTCCCCGCCCTTGCCGGCCCGGTCCGGGGTCTCCTCCTCGACCTCGGCCATCGCCGGGTCCAGCAGGCGGGAGAGGAAGTGGCGGGTGCGTTCGTGCCGAGGGGCACCGATGACCTGGGCGGGACCGCCCTCCTCGACGATCACACCGCCGTCCATGAAGACGACCCGGTCGGCGACCTCGCGCGCGAAGGTCATCTCGTGGGTGACGACCATCATGGTCATGCCCTCCTCGGCGAGCCGGCGCATCACCGCGAGGACGTCCCCGACCAGTTCGGGGTCGAGCGCGGAGGTCGGCTCGTCGAAGAGCATCACCTCGGGGCCCATGGCGAGGGCGCGGGCGATGGCCACCCGCTGCTGCTGGCCGCCGGAGAGGGAGGACGGGTAGGCGCCCGCCTTCTCGGCCAGGCCGACGCGGTCCAGGTTCTCGGCGGCGATCCGCGCCGCCGTCGCCTTGTCCCGGCCGAGGACCCGGCGCTGCGGCAGCGTGAGGTTCTCGGTGACGTTCAGGTGCGGGAAGAGGTTGAACTGCTGGAAGACCATGCCGATGCGGCGGCGGACGGCGTCGATGTCGACGTCGGGGTCGGTCAGTTCGGTGCCGCCGACGAATACCTGGCCCCGGGTGGGCTCCTCCAGCAGGTTCACGCAGCGCAGCAGCGTGGACTTGCCGGAGCCGGAGGGACCGATGACGCAGACGACCTCGCCCTGGCCGATCTCCAGGTCGATGCCGCGCAGCACGTGGTTGCCGCCGAAGGACTTGTGCAGGTCCTGGACCCGGATCTCCGCGCCGCTCATCGGATGGCCTCCTGCGACCTGGACTCCATACGCCGGACGACGTAGCCGAGCGGGATGGTCACCAGCAGGTAGCACAGGCCCGCGACCAGGATCGGCGTGGAGTTGGCGGTGGTACTGGCCAGATCACGGCCGTACTTGGACAGTTCGCGCTCCTCCAGGGTGACGCCGAGGAACAGCACCAGTGAGGAGTCCTTGAAGAGCAGGACGAGTTCGTTGGTGAGCGGCGGCAGGATGATCCGGAAGGCCTGCGGGACGATGATCGAGACCATGGCCCGGGCCGGCGAGAAGCCGAGCGAGCGGGCCGCCTCCATCTGCCCCTTGGGCACGGCCTGGATGCCGGCCCGGATCGTCTCCGCCATGTACGCGGCCGAGACCAGGCCGAGCGCGATGGCGACCTTGCCGTAGGTGCCGCCCGGGATCTCCGTGCCCGGGAAGGCCAGCGGCACGGCCACGCCCACGAAGATGAAGATCAGCAGGGCCGGCAGCCCGCGGAAGATCTCGATGTAGACGCCCGCCACCCAGCGGTACGGCCCGACCGAGGACAGCCGCATCAACGCGATGACCATGCCGAGGACGAGGCCGACGACGAAGCCGGACAGCGTGTAGAGCACGGTGTTCTTCAGCGCCAGCGTGATGACCTCGGGGAACATCTGCTTGGCGATGCTGCCCTGGGCGAACTGGTTCTTCAGCCGGCCCCAGTCCGCCGCGACCGCGAACGCGATCACGGCGGCGGCGAACACGACGTACTGCGCGGCCCGGGACAGGCTGCGTCGCTGCCGCCGGGTCAGGCCCTTCTTCTTCGGCTGGAGTCGTACGCCGGTGTCGCTCATGAGGCGGCGGGAGAGGCGGCGGACGCGTCGTACGGGCCGATCCACTTCTCGTACAGCTTCTTGTACGTGCCGTCGGCCTTCGCGTCGGCGATCGCCTTGTTCAGGGCCTCGCGCAGCTTGGCGTTGCCCTTCTTGACGGTGAACCCGTACTGCTCACCGGTCTTGAGATTGCCGACGACCTTGAACTTGCCGGCGTTGGCCTTGTCCTTCAGCCAGCCCTGGACGACCGGGTAGTCGATGACGACGGCCTGGACCTGGCCGGTGCGCAGGCCGTTGAGGACCGCGTCGGAGGACTCGAAGGAGATCGGGTCGTAGCCCTTGCCCTTGACGTAGTCCTCGCCGGTCGTCTGCGCCTGGGCGCCGAGCTTCCTGCCCTTGGCCTTGACGTCCTCGAGGGAGTCGATCCCGCTGTTCCGGTCGACGAGGACCGCCTGGGTGGCCTCGAAGTACGGGTCGGAGAAGTCGACGTTCTTCTTGCGCTCGGCGGTGATGGTCATGCCGGCCGCGGCCAGGTCGCACTGCCCGGAGTTGAGGAAGGCGCCGGTCTTGAAGTTCTCGAACGGCGTGTCCAGGACCTGCTGCTTGACGCCGAGGTTCTTGGCGACGAGGTCGACGAGGGAGACGTCGAAGCCCTGCACCTTGCCGTTCACCTCCGACTGGAACGGCGGGTAGGGCAGGTGGGTGCAGGTGGTGAGCTGCCCGGCCTTGACGAGGTGGACCCCCTTGACCGTGGCGCCGCTCCCCCGTCGCCCGAGGAGCAGCCGGCCACGAGCACGAGGCCGGCCGCGGCGGTGGTGGCGGCCAGAAGGCGGGTCCGGCGCCGGAGGAGCGTATTCATGGGGGATCTCCAGTGGGGGAATCGTGGGTTCCGATTATAAGGAGATGTTTGGGTCTCTCAAATCAAACCCATGACCGAGGGGCTGTCCAGCCTGAGAACTCGCCGGTCGCGAGGGCGGCGGAGGGCGGGCGCTACCCTCGATCCCGTCGGCCTCCGGCCGGCCCTTTGGACCCTCGTGAGCGAAGAGAGCAGCGCCGTGACCCACCCCCTCCTCGATCTGCCCCCGCTGAGCGCCGAACGGTTCGCCGCCATCGAGGACCGGGTGGCCCGGCTGCTGGAGACCCGGCAGGACGTGCTGATCACGCAGGGCGAGGCGCTGCTGCCGCTGGAGGGCGCGATCCGCGCGGCGGCCGGCCCCGGCACGACGGCGCTGAACGTGATCACGGGCCCGTACGGGCAGACCTTCGGGAACTGGCTGCGGGACTGCGGGGCCACCGTGCACGACGTCGAGGTGCCCTTCCACGCGGCGGTGACGGCCGAGCGGATCCGGGAGGCGTTCGCCGGGCACCCGGAGATCGACTTCGTGTCGCTGGTCCACGCGGAGGCGGCGACGGGCAACACCAACCCGGTCGCGGAGATCGGCGAGGTGGTGCGCGAGCACGGCGCGCTCTTCTATCTGGACGCGGTCGCCTCGGTGGGCGCGGAGCCGGTACTGCCGGACGCCTGGGGCGTGGACCTGTGCGTGATCGGGGCCCAGAAGGCGATGGGCGGGCCGGCCGGGGTGTCGGCGATCTCGGTGAGTGAGCGGGCGTGGGCGCGCATGGCGGCCAACCCGAACGCCCCGCGCCGCTCGTACCTCTCCCTGCTGGACTGGAAGGACCGCTGGATCGACGGCGGGCGCAAGGCCCTGCTGCACGCTCCCGCCCAGCTGGAGATGCTGGCGCTGGAGGCGTGCCTGGAGCGGATCGAGTCGGCGGGCCCGGACGCGGTGATGGCGCGGCACGCCGCGGCCGCGCGGGCCACCCGGGCCGGGGCCGCGGCCCTGGGCGGCGGCCTGGAGCCGTACGTGCACGAGGCGAAGGACGCGGCGCCGGTGGCCACCACGCTGCGGGTGCCCTCCGGGACGGTGGCGTCGGAGCTGGTGGCGCACGCGCTGGCGAGCGACGCGGGGCTGCCGCTGGCCGCCGGCGGCGGCGCCCTGGCCAAGGAGATGATCCGGGTGAACCACTACGGGCCGGACGCCACGGCCGGCGTCGTGCACGCCTGTCTGGCGGCCCTGGGGGCAGCGCTCGCCGAGCGCGGCCTGCCGGTGGACGTGGCGGCGGCCCGCCGGGCGGCCGACGAAGCCTGGCGGTGACCACGGAAGTCCGCGAAACGACGGCCCGCACGCACCGTGCGGGCCGTTTTCATTGCCCGAGTGAGAATTCAAATCACTTTCACAATTTCCGCGAATTCATCCGCCGAGAGCTTCCCGTATTCTTCTGCCCGCTTTTTGCGAAGCTAAACGGGTTCTTTTTCCGGCGAGTTTCATGCATGTGACACAATCCACAAGCAGACCCCTTTGTCCCAGTTTGACGTGGGTCAAATCCGACATTTGACTGCTGCGAGCACGAGCTCGCTCGACCCGGCCCGTGCATTCTGCAAATTGTCTCGCTAAATTCTCTCCGCATGACTGCCGCACCAGCAGACCTGCTGATCGACCGACCGGCGGTGACCGACGGAGCCTCGCTCTGGCGGCTCGCCAAAGAATCGAAAACCCTCGACCTGAACTCCTCGTACAGCTATCTGCTGTGGTGCCGGGACTTCGCGGCCACCTCGGCGGTGGCCCGCGACGCGGACGGCGAGCCCGTCGGTTTCGTCACCGGGTACGTGCGGCCCGACGACCCCCGCACCCTGCTCGTCTGGCAGGTGGCCGTGGACTCCGCCTACCGAGGCCACGGCATCGCCGCCGCGCTGCTCGACGGGCTGACCGCCCGGCTCGCCGAGGAGCAGGGGATCACCGGCATCGAGACCACCATCACCCCGGGGAACACCGCCTCCGAGCGGCTGTTCACCTCGTTCGCCGCCCGGCACGGCGCGGACCTGACCCGCGAGGTGCTGTTCCAGGCCGGCCACTTCCCGGACGGCCCGCACGACCCCGAGGTCCTGTACCGCATCGGCCCCCTCACCCCCACCACCGCGCACTGAGGAGCGATTCACCGTGACGATCACCCAGCCCGACCTGAGCGTCTTCGAGACCCTCGAATCCGAGGTTCGCAGCTACTGCCGCGGCTGGCCCACCGTGTTCGACCGTGCGCAGGGCAGCCGTATGTACGACGAGGACGGCCACGCGTACCTCGACTTCTTCGCCGGGGCCGGCTCACTCAACTACGGGCACAACAACCCGGTGCTCAAACGGGCGCTCATCGACTACCTGTCCCGGGACGGCGTCACGCACGGCCTGGACATGTCGACGACGGCCAAACGAGGCTTCCTGCAGACCTTCGAGAGCCTGGTGCTGCGCCCGCGCGACCTGCCGTACAAGGTCATGTTCCCGGGCCCGACGGGCACCAACGCCGTCGAGTCGGCACTGAAGCTCGCCCGCAAGGTGAAGGGGCGGGAGGCGATCGTGTCGTTCACGAACGCCTTCCACGGCATGTCGCTGGGCTCCCTCGCGGTCACCGGCAACGCCTTCAAGCGGGCCGGCGCGGGCATCCCGCTGGTGCACGGCACCCCCATGCCGTTCGACAACTACTTCGACGGCCAGGTCCCCGACTTCCTGTGGTTCGAGCGGCTGCTCGAGGACCAGGGGTCCGGCCTCAACAAGCCGGCCGCCGTGATCGTGGAGACCGTGCAGGGCGAGGGCGGCATCAACGTCGCGCGCCCGGAGTGGCTGCGTGCGCTGGCCGAGCTGTGCGAGCGCCAGGACATGCTGCTCATCGTCGACGACATCCAGATGGGCTGCGGCCGCACGGGCGCCTTCTTCTCCTTCGAGGAGGCGGGGGTCACGCCCGACATCGTCACGGTGTCGAAGTCGATCAGCGGCTACGGCCTGCCGATGTCGCTGTGCCTGTTCAAGCCCGAGCTGGACGTCTGGGAGCCGGGCGAGCACAACGGCACCTTCCGCGGCAACAACCCCGCGTTCGTCACCGCCACCGCGGCCCTCGAGACGTACTGGACCGACGGCTCCGCCATGGAGAAGCAGACCCGCACCCGGGGCGAGCAGGTCGAGCAGGCGCTGATCTCCATCACCGAGGAGAACCTCGCCGACGTGAAGGAGTACCGCGGCCGCGGCCTCGTGTGGGGCCTGGAGTTCCGCGACAAGGACCGCGCCTCGCGGATCGCCCGGCGCGCCTTCGAACTGGGACTGCTCATCGAGACGTCGGGGCCGGAGGGCGAGGTCGTCAAACTGCTGCCCGCGCTGACCATCACCCCCGAGGAACTGGACGAGGGACTCAGCATCCTCGCCCGATCGGTCCGCGAGACCGTCTGACCCGCTCCGTACGGCCCACCGGCCGCACGCACAGCACACCGTACGACCAGGAGGAAGTGCAGCACCGTGATCGTCCGATCGTTCAAGGACATCGAAGGCACCGACCGGCACGTCAAGTCCGCGTCCGGCACGTGGGAGAGCAAGCGGATCGTCCTCGCCAAGGAGCGGGTCGGCTTCTCCGTGCACGAGACCATCCTGTACGCCGGCACCGAGACGCACATGTGGTACGCCAACCACATCGAGGCCGTCGTCTGCACCAAGGGCGAGGCCGAGCTCACCGACCGCGAGACCGGCGAGACGTACACCATCACGCCCGGCACCATGTACCTCCTGAACGGGCACGAGCGGCACACGCTGCGCGTCAAGGAGGACTTCCACTGCATATGCGTGTTCAACCCGCCCGTGACCGGACGGGAGGACCACGACGAGAACGGCGTCTACCCGCTGCTCACCGAGCCCGAGGAGGTGTGACACCCATGACCGCTGTCACCGATCTGTACCCCAGCCGCGGCACCAGTGAGGTGGCCGTGCCCCGTCAGGACCCGGTGGTCTGGGGCTCCCCCGACACGCCCGGCCCGATCCCGACGGCCGACCTGCAGGCGTACGAGCGCGACGGCTTCCTCGCCGTCGACCAGCTGATCACCCCGGACGAGGTCGAGGTCTACCGGGCCGAGCTGGACCGGCTGGTCGCGGACCCGGCGATCCGGGCCGACGAGCGCTCGATCGTCGAGCCGAAGTCGAAGGAGATCCGCTCGGTCTTCGAAGTGCACCGGATCAGCGAGGTGTTCGCGAGGCTGGTGCGCGACGAGCGGGTGGTCGGCCGGGCCCGGCAGATCCTCGGTTCGGACGTGTACGTCCACCAGTCGCGGATCAACGTCAAGCCGGGCTTCGGCGCGAGCGGCTTCTACTGGCACTCGGACTTCGAGACCTGGCACGCCGAGGACGGCCTGCCGAACATGCGCACGGTGTCCGTCTCGATCGCGCTGACCGAGAACCACGACACCAACGGCGGGCTCATGATCATGCCGGGCTCGCACCGCACCTTCCTGGGCTGCGCGGGGGCCACACCCGAGGACAACTACAAGAAGTCGCTGCAGATGCAGGACGCGGGCACCCCGTCCGACGAGGCGCTGACGAAGCTGGCCGGCGAGCACGGCATCCGGCTGTTCACCGGCAAGGCCGGCTCGGCGACCTGGTTCGACTGCAACTGCATGCACGGCTCCGGCGACAACATCACGCCGTTCCCGCGCAGCAACGTCTTCATCGTCTTCAACAGCGTGGAGAACGAGGCCGTGGAGCCGTTCGCGGCACCGGTGCGCAGGCCGGACTTCATCGGGGCCCGGGACTTCACTCCGGTGAGGTAGAGCCGGCGTCACCCCCCCTCGACCACCGGGCCGGGGCCTCCTCGTGTGGGACGGGAGGCCCCGGCCCGGTCGTGCCGTCAGCGGGCCAGCGCGTCCAGCAGGCGGTCCACGTCCGCCCGCGTGTTGTAGAGGTGGAAGGCGGCGCGCAGATTGCCCGCGCGGTCGGACAGCACGATGCCCGCCTCGCCGAGCCCGGGCTGGCGGTGGCCGAGTCCCGGCACCGAGACGATGGCCGAGCCGGGCGCGGGCACCGGCTCGTGGCCCAGGCCGGCGAGACCGGCCCGGAACCGGTCGGCGAGCCCCACGGCGTGCGCGTGCAGGGCGGGCAGCCCGATCTCCTCGATCAGCTCCAGCGAGCGGCGCAGCCCGGCGTAGGTGAACAGGGCATGGCTGAGGTCGAACTGCCGTGCGGAGTGCGCGAGTTCCTCGACCGGGCCGTAGCAGCTGTCCCACGGCCGCTCCCCCGCGACCCAGCCCGCCAGCACCGGGCTCAGTCCGCCGAAGTCCTCCGGGACCACCAGGAACGCCGCGCCGTGCGGGCCGAGCAGCCACTTGAAGGAGACCGCGGCGCTGAAGTCGAAGGCGGCGGCGTCCATCGGGACCCAGCCGGCGGACTGGGAGTGGTCGACGTAGGTGCGCGCGCCGTGCTCGCGGGCGGCCTCGCGCACGGCGGCCAGGTCGGCGAGCCGTCCGTCGGCTGACTGGACGGCGCTGAGCGCGACGAGCGCGGTGCCCGGGCGGACGGACTCGGCGATCCGCTCCAGCGGCACCGCGCGGACCTTGAGGTCGCCGCGGACGTGGAAGGGGTTCACCACGGAGGTGAAGTCGTCCTCGACGGTGAGGACTTCGGCGCCGGCGGGGAGCGACGCGGCGATCACACCGGTGTGCGCGGCGACCGAGACACCGGCCGCGACCCGGGCGGCCGGGACACCGGCCAGCCGGGCGTAGGCGGCCCGGCAGGCCTCCACGTCCTCGTACAGCGGCAGCAGCGGCCGGCCCTCCGCCCGCAGCAGCGCCGCCTCGTGCAGGGCGGTGACGGTACGGGCGGGCAGCAGGCCGTTGCCGGCCGTGTTGAGGTAGGTGGTCCTGGGGGCGAACTCGGCGCTGACGAGGCTCTCGAACGTCTCCGTGGTCTCCATGGGTCCACTCTGCGGCCCGGGGAGGTCGCAGTCCATTGCCTGTTTTTGCGTGGATCCTCTCAGCGACCCTTATACGTCCGCTCCCACCTGCGGTTTCTCAGTGCTGGGGCACCGCGCACCCGTCCGGGCCGCAGGCCTCGGCGCCGCTCGCGCCGACCGGCTTCAGCGGGGAGCGCCCGCCCCAGGCCTGGGTCAGCGCCTGGGTGAAGACCTCGGCGGGCTGGGCGCCGGAGACGCCGTACGTGCGGTCGAGGACGAAGAAGGGCACGCCGGTGGCGCCGAGCTCGGCGGCCTCCCGCTCGTCGGCGCGGACCTCGTCGGCGTGGGCCGTGGGGTCGGCGAGGACCGCCCGGGCCGCGTCGGCGTCCAGTCCGGCCTCGACGGCCAGTTCCACCAGCCGCTCGTCGCCCTCGGTGTACACGGACCGCTCCTCGGCGAAGTTGGCCCGGTAGAGGATCTGCAGCAGCTCGTCCTGCCTGCCCCGTTCCTTGGCGAAGTGCAGCAGGCGGTGCATGTCGAAGGTGCTGCCGTGGTCGCGGTCCCGGGTGCGGTAGTCCAGGCCCTCGGCGGCGGCCTGGGCGCCCAGGTTGTCCTCACCGGCCCGGGCCTGCGCCTCGCTCATGCCGTACTTCCGGGTCAGCATGGTGAGCACCGGCTGGACGTCGCCCTTGGCGCGGCCGGGGTCCAGTTCGAAGGAGCGGTGCACCACCTCGACGTCGTCACGGTGCGGGAAGGCCGCGAGCGCCTTCTCGAAGCGGGCCTTTCCGACGTAGCACCAGGGACAGGCGATGTCGCTCCAGATTTCGACGCGCATGCTTTCGGCTCTTCTCCCACTCGTACGGCGGCGGAGGCGGTCTCCGCGCGCGTACGTGAACGTTCAAGCAGCGGGGTTCATTCCCCGGGGACCGTGAACAACAGGTTGAGGTGGAGGTGGCCGTCGTCCGGGTGCTCCGGGTCCGGGACCCAGCCCTGACGGGCGTAGAAGGCCTGGGCGCGGAGGTTGTGGACGTGCACCTCGAGTGCGGCCGTCCGGGTGCCGTCGGCCTGCCACTGCTCCACGCAGGCGGCGTGCAGGGCGGTGCCGATGCCCCCGCGCCAGTGACCGGGGTCGACGTGGAACTGGAACAGCTTGACCGCACGGGCGGACGAGCCCTCCGGGGCGCGGAAGGAGGCCAGCCCCACCAGGCGGCCGTCGCGCACCGCGCACAGCACGTGGCCGTCGGGCCGTTCGATGGCCTGCCGCCACCGTTCGGTCCAGTCGGTCTCCGGGTCCGGGAGGCCGTCCGGGTAGTACGTGGACCGGGCCCGCACCATCACCTCGGCGGCGGCCTCGGCCTCCGCGGGCAGGGCGGTCCTGATCATCAGGGACCGGGGGTCCGGTGCGCATCGATCATGCGGGGGAGACGTGCCGGGGCGCGGTTCCGGTTCCCGGGCGCGCCCCGGCCGCCGGGCTCAGCCGCCGTCGCGCAGGTCGTCGGGCCAGCCGGCCCGGAACTCGAGGTGGTCGTAGGTCACCACGCAGCCCTCCCCAGCGGCGACTGGGTCATGAAGCCGACCAGGGCCGCGCCGGACTCCTTCTCCTCGCCCAGGGTGAAGAGCCGGACGAAGGTCCAGTGCCGGCCGTCCCGGGAGGCGTGGAAGGCGAAGGCGCGGCCGGTCCGGCTGATCCGCAGCCACACCGAGCTTCCCTCGACGGTGAAGGAGTTGGCGTCGTCGGAGTGCCCCCGGGTGACCACCGTGCAGACGGTGGGCACGTCCGGGGAGTACTCCAGGCAGAGCTTGGCCCAGGCGCGGTCGCCGACGTGGACGTACAGGACCCCGGCGTCGAAGGAGGCGCCGAACCCCACGGTGACCCTGGCTATGAGCTGGAAGTCCCCCTCGGGCGCCCCGAGCAGCCGGGGCGCGTCGGCGGCGGGATCGAGGGCCTCACCGGTGGGCGGTACGAAGCGGTCCTGCCGGGGTCCGGCCCAGCCGGTGAGCACACCGCCCTCGTAGGACCAGTTGCCGTCGGGCCCGTAGGTCCGCAGGGAGAAGGGCAGTTCGGGGAGTTCTACGTCCATCGCGCGAGTGTCCCAGGTTCCTCGTCGGCAGTCCGGCCGATCGGATCAGCGTTCCAGCAGGCCGTTGAACCGGCGGGGCAGTCCGAGCGGGTTGTCGTCGCGCAGTTCCCGGGGCAGCAGGGCCTCGGGCGCGTTCTGGTAGGCGACCGGCCGCAGCCACCGCTCGACGGCGGTGCCGCCCACCGAGGTGGAGGTGGAGGTGGTCGCGGGGTACGGGCCGCCGTGGTGCTGGGCCGGCGCCACCGCCACCCCGGTCGGCCACGCGTCGACCAGCACGCGCCCGGCCAGCGGAGTCAGCTCGGCCAGGATCTCCGTGCCCGCCCCTCGCCGGCGGCCTCGCCGGCCGACAGGTGGACCGTGGCCGTGAGGTTGCCCGGCAGCCGCGACAGCACGGCCGTGGCCTCGCCGTCGTCGGCGTAGCGGACCACCACGGTCACCGGCCCGAAGCACTCCTCCAGCAGCAGGTCGTACGCCCCTTCGGCGGTCAGGCCGCGCGCCGGGACCGTCAGGAAGCCCGGGCTCACCGTGTGCTCGCCGCCCGCGCCCGGCGTGACCGGCGCCTCCACTCCCGGCAGCTGGGCGCGCTCGGCCACACCCGCGATGAAGTCGTCCCGCATCCGGTGGTCGAGCAGTACCCCGGCGGCGGTGTCACCGACGGCGTCCGCCAGGGACTTCAGCAGCCGGTCGCCGGCGTCGCCGGACGGCACCAGCACCAGGCCCGGCTTGACGCAGAACTGGCCGACGCCGAGGGTCATGGACCCGGCGAGCCCGGAACCGATCGCCTCGGCCCGCTCGGCCGCCGCCTCCTCGGTGACCAGGACCGGGTTCAGCGAGCCCAGCTCACCGTGGAAGGGGATCGGCACCGGACGCGCGGCGGCCGCGTCGAACAGGGCGCGCCCGCCGCGCACCGAACCGGTGAAGCCGGCGGCGGCGACCAGCGGGTGCCCGATCAGCTCGACGCCCGCCTCGAAGCCGTGCACGAGGCCGACGACCCCTTCGGGGATGCCGTGTTCGGCGGCGGCCCGGCGCAGCACCCCGGCGACCAGCTCGGACAGCGCCGGGTGGTCGGGGTGGGCCTTCACGACCACCGGGCAGCCGGCGGCCAGCGCGCTCGCGGTGTCACCGCCGGCCACGGAGAAGGCGAAGGGGAAGTTGGAGGCGGAGTAGACGGCCACGACGCCCAGCGGCACCTTGTACCGGCGCAGGTCGGGGACCGGCGGGGTGGCGGTCTCGTCGGGGTGGTCGATGATCACGTCGAGGAAGGCGCCCTCGTCGACGATGCCGGCGAAGGCCCGCAACTGGTACACCGTGCGGGCGAGTTCCCCGGTGAGGCGGACCGGCCCGAGGGCGGTCTCGGCGTCCGCGGTCCCGATCAGGCCGTCGGCGGCCGCGTCCAGGCCGGCGGCGGCCGAGCGGAGGAAGGCCGAGCGCACGGCGCGGTCGGCGAGGGCACCGCGCGCGGCGCGCGCCGCCCGGACGGCCGCGTCCACCTCCTGGGCCGTGGCCTCCGTCGCAACCTGCTCACGCTGCTTCCCGGTGCGCGGGTCGACACTCCAGACTGGTGCTGCTGCCACCGCGGGTCCCTCCAGATAAGGCCGCATTCGCTGGGTAACCATCAGCCGCGTTCGATATACTGAACGCTGTCTCTGATGATGAATATGCTGCTCGGAGACTATTTCTCGTCGAACGAAGGGGTCAAGGGCGATGTCGGCAGGCGAGACGGGCGGGGCGCAGGTCAAGTCCGCGGTGCGGACCGTTGAATTGCTCGAGTACTTCGCCGGCAGGCCCGGCATGCACTCCCTCGCGGCCGTGCAGGAGGCCGTGGGCTACCCCAAGTCCAGCCTGTACATGCTGCTGCGCACGCTCGTGGAGCTGGGCTGGGTGGAGACGGACGCCACGGGGACGCGGTACGGCATCGGCGTGCGGGCACTGCTGGTCGGCACGTCCTACATCGACGGCGACGAGGCGGTGGCGGCCGCCCGGCCGACCCTGGACCGCCTCTCCGACGACACCACGGAGACCATCCACCTGGCCCGGCTCGACGGCACGAACGTGGTGTACCTGGCCACCCGGCAGTCGCAGCACTACCTGCGCCCGTTCACCCGGGTCGGCCGGCGGCTGCCCGCCCACTCCACCTCCCTCGGCAAGGCGCTGCTCGCCACCCACACCGACGAGCAGGTGCGCAAGCTGCTGCCGGAGACCCTGCCCGCCCTCACCGAGCACACCATCACCGACCGCGAGAAGCTGATCGAGGAACTGCACCAGGTCCGCGAGCAGGGCTTCGCCGTCGACCGCGAGGAGAACACGCTGGGGCTGCGCTGCTTCGGCGTGGCCATCCCGTACCGCACACCCGCCCGGGACGCCATCAGCTGCTCGGTGCCGGTGGCCCGGCTGACCCCCGCCCACGAGCAGATGATCAAGGACGCGCTGTTCGACGCGCGGGACCGGCTGACGCTGGCGACGCGGCGGCTGTAGTCCGGCGCGGGCGGCGCGGTCTCCCCCGTCCGGCGGAGCGGGATCGTCGTCACGCAGGAGGCGCGACACCGCTGCGGTACGGGAGAGTCGGGCCATGCCGACCTCGCCCTCCCCCGCCGCCTCCCCGCTGGGGAGGGCGCCGGCGTTCCTGTTCGGCGGGCGGGCGCGACGGCGCCGGATCCATCTGGTGCTGGGCGGCGCGCTCGCCATGCCCTACGTCCTCGTCGGCTCGGTGATCCTCGGTCCGCTCACCGGCGCGGACGACGTCTTCAGCTCCTTGCCCCTGCAACTCGGCTCGTTCGCCGTGGGGTTGCCCCTCGCCGCCGTCACCTCGCTGTTCCCGCCGACCCGGCCGCTGGAGACGGGCGCGGTGCGCGCGCTGTGCGGCGTGGACGCGGGCGCCCTCGCCGACGGCCCGGCCCGCACCCGGGCGGAACGGGCCCGTACGGCACTCTGGTTCACCCTGCACCTCGGACTGGGCGGGATCGTCTCCGGGATGTCGCTGGCCGTGCCGCCGTTCGCGGCCGTCCTCGTCGTACTGCCCGTGGTGGCCCCGCTGCGGGCAGCCCACTGGAGCCGCCCGCGGCCCTGGACCACGCCTGGGCGACGGCGTTGTGCCCGGTGGCCGGTCTCGCCATGCTCGCCGCTCTCGCCGCCTGCGCCGCCGGCGCCGGCGCCCTGCTCGCCCGCTGCGCCCCGCCCTGCTCGGCCCCACCCCCGAGGACCGGCTCGCCGCGGCCGAGGCCCGCGCCGCCGACCTCGCCGTGCGCAACCGGCTCGCGCGCGAGCTGCACGACTCGGTCGGCCACGCGCTGAGCGCCGTCACCCTGCAGGCGGTCGCCGCCCGCCGGGTCCTGGACCGCGATCCGGAGTTCGTCCGCGAGGCGCTGGCCGCCATCGAGGAGACCACCCGGCGCACGGTCGGTGAACTCGACACGGTGCTGGGCGTCCTGCGGGACGGCGACGCCCCCGGCACCGCGCCCGCGCCGACCCTGGCCGCCGACCTGGACGGGCTGCTGCGCCGGACCCGGGCGGCCGGGCAGCCGGTGACGGCCGCCGTCGCCACCGACCCCGCCGCCCTGCCCCCGCTGCTCTCCAGGGAGGCGTACCGGATCGTCCAGGAGGGACTGAGCAACGCCCTCCGGCACGCCGGCACACCGGTCGCCCTCCGCATCGCCGCCGCCGGCGGTCTGCTGGAGATCACCATGGAGAACCCGCTCGGCGCCGGCCCCGCGGCCCGCCCCGGTGGCGGCCACGGTCTGCGCGGCATCGCCGACCGGGTGCGGCTGCTGGGCGGCACGGCGCGGGCCGGGGCGGCCGGGGACACCTGGCGGCTGCACGTCCGGCTGCCCGTGCGGGACCACGCGTGACCGACGAAGGGACCCCCATGACCCGGCCCGCGATCCGGGTCGTCCTCGCCGACGACGAGCGCATGGTGCGCACCGCGCTGCGCGCCATCCTCTCCGCCGAGCCCGGGATCGAGGTGGTGGGCGAGGCGGCGACCGGCGCGGAGGCCGTGTCCGTGGCCCGGGAGCTGCGTCCCGACGTGGTCCTCATGGACGTCCGCATGCCGGGGACCGACGGGATCCGGGCCACCGAGCGGATCCTCACCGGTTCCGGCGGGGCGCCCCGGATCGTGGTCGTGACCACCTTCGAGAACGACTCCTACGTGTACGAGGCGCTGCGGGCCGGAGCCTCCGGGTTCCTGCTGAAGCGGGCCGACGCCGAGACGCTCGTCCAGGCCGTGCGGCTGGTCGCGCGCACCGACACCCTGCTGTTCCCCGCGGCCCTGCGGGACCTCGCGGCCGTCCGGGCCCGGCGGGCACCGGCTCCCCCGGCCTGGGTGAGCAGGCTCACGGGACGCGAGAGCGAGACGCTGCGCCTCCTGGCCGACGGGCTCACCAACGCCGAGCTGGCCCGGCGGCTCGGCGTCGGGCCGGCCACCGTGAAGTCGCACGTCGCGGCGGTGCTGGCGAAGACCGGCACCCGGGACCGGACCCAGGCGGTGATCGCCGCGTACGAGGCCGGCTTTCTGAACGGGGGATGAGAAAAACGGGCGTACGGGAACGATTGCCCCGCCCTGGTCGTCATCACGGGCGGGATGAACAAGACGATCAGGCGGGCGTCCGTCTTCACACTGCTGCTCGTGCTCGCCCTGCTGGTCAGGGCGACCTGGGTGCAGTACTACGACGGCACGGCCCTCGCGGACGACCAGGCGAACCGGCGCAACGCCATCCAGACGTACGCGCAGCCGCTGGGCAACATCATCGTGGCGGGCAGCCCCGTCACCGGCTCGGCGCGCACGAAGGGCGGCGACCTCGCGTACAAGCGGACCTACAAGGACGGAGAGCTGTACGCGGCGGTGACCGGCTACGCGTCGCAGGCGTACGCCCCGACCCAGTTGGAGGGCATCTACCAGGACCTGCTGAACGGCACGGACAGCAGGCTGAAGACCGTGCTGGACACGGTGACCGGCAAGCGCGCCGACCCCGGCGACGTGCTGACCACGATCGACCCCGCCGTGCAGAAGGCGGCGTACCGGGCGCTCGGCCGCAACAAGGGCGCCGCGGTGGCCCTCGACCCGAAGACCGGGAAGATCCTGGCCGTGGTCTCGACGCCGTCGTACGACCCCACACGGCTCACCGACGCGAACACCGCCGGGGCGGCCTGGAAGTCGCTCACCACGGACAAGGACAAGCCGCTCACCAACCGCGCGCTGCGCCAGCCGCTGCCGCCGGGCTCGACGTTCAAACTGGTCGTGGCGGCCGCCGCGCTGGAGAACGGGCTCTACGGCAACGTGGACGAGCCGACCGACAGCCCGGATCCGTACACCCTGCAGGGCACCGACCGGGTCCTGGCCAACGAGAACAAGTCGGCCCCTGCGAGAACGCCACGATCCGGGTCGCTCTCCGCTACTCCTGCAACAACGTCTTCGGCAAGATGGCCGTCGACCTCGGCCAGGACAAGGTGCGGGCCATGGCGGAGAAGTTCGGCTTCAACGACGAGGAGCAGGACGTCCCGGTGCGGGCGTACTCCAGCGTCTACCCCTCCGGCATGGACAAGGCGCAGACCGCCCTGTCCGGCATCGGCCAGTTCGACGTCACCGCCACCCCGCTGCAGATGGCCATGGTGTCCGCGGTGATGGCGAACGGCGGCAAGCTGGTCTCCCCGCACATGGTGTCGCGGATCACCGACGGCAACGGCGACGTGCTGCGGGACTACGACGACGAAGCGGATAGCGAGAAGATCGTCGGTTCGGACACCGCGGCGCAGCTGCGCTCGGCGATGGAGACGGTGGTCCGGGACGGTACGGGCACGAACGCGCGGATCGACGGGGCGACGGTGGGCGGCAAGACGGGCACCGCCCAGCACGGTGAGAACAACAGCAAGACGCCGTACGCCTGGTTCACCTCGTACGGCAAGTCCGACAGCACCGGCAAGGAGGTCGCCGTCGCGGTGATGGTCGAGCAGTCGGACGCGGCCCGCTCGGAGGTCAGCGGCAACGGCCTCGCGGCGCCGGTGGCCAGGGCGATGATGCAGGCGGCGCTCGACTAGGCGGGCGGGGGGCGGTCCGGCGGGGCCGCCCCCTCACCGGTGCCTCACTTGACGCCGAGGGCCTGCTCCACCGGGTCGATGGCGAAGTACACCAGGAACAGCGCCGAGACGCCCCACAGCAGCCAGTTGACCTCGCGGGCCTTGCCCAGGACGGTCTTGATGAGCACGTAGGACAGGAAGCCCGCGCCGATGCCGTCGGTGATGGAGTAGGTGAACGGCATCGCGGCGATGGTGAGGAACGCCGGGATGGCGATCTCGTAGCGGTCCCAGTCGATGTGCTTGACGTGGGTCATCATCAGGAAGCCCACCGCGATCAGCGCGGGCGCCGCGGCCTGCAGCGGGACGATGGTCAGCAGCGGGGTGAGGAAGAGCGCCAGCCCGAACAGGCCACCGGTGACGAGGTTGGCGAAGCCGGTGCGGGCGCCCTCCCCGACGCCGGCCGCGGACTCGATGTAGGCGGTGTTGGAGGAGGCGGAGCCGACCCCGCCGGCGACGGCGGCGGCACCGTCGATGAACAGCACCCGGCCGATGCCGGGCACCTGGCCCTCCTCGTCGAGCAGTCCGGCCTCGGCGCTGATGCCGACGATGGTGCCCATGGCGTCGAAGAAGTCGGACAGGATGAGGGTGAAGACCAGCAGCACGGCGGTCAGCACGCCCGCCTCGGCGAAGCCGCCGAACAGGCTGAAGTGACCGACGAGACCGAAGTCCGGGGCGGCGACGATCTCGTCCGGGACCTTCGGTGTGGTCAGGCCCCAGCTCTTGACGCCGGCGAGCGCGTCGATGACGATCGCGACCACCGTCATCGTGACGATGCTGATGAGGATCGCGCCCTTCACCCTCCGGGCGAGCAGCGCGATGGTCAGCAGCACGCCGAGGCAGAAGACCAGCACGGGCCAGCCGGTCAGCCGCCCGACCGCGCCGAGCTGGACCGGCACGGTGCTGTGCGCGGCGTCGGGGATGCGGCTGACGAACCCGGCGTCCACGAAGCCGATGAAGGCGATGAACAGGCCGATGCCGACGCCGATGGCCTGCTTGAGCTGCTGCGGGATCGCGTTCATGATCGCCTCGCGCAGGCCGGTGAGCACCAGCAGGCAGATGACGGCGCCTTCGAGGACGACCAGGCCCATCGCGTCCGCCCAGCTCATCAGCGGGGCCAGCTGGAAGGCGACGACCGCGTTGAGGCCGAGGCCCGCGGCGATGGCGAGCGGGAGGTTGCCCCCGACGCCCATCACGATCGTCATCACACAGGCCACCAGCGCGGTGGCGGTGACGAGTTGGCCGGTGTCGAGGGTGTGGCCGAACTTGTCCTTGGCGCTGCCCAGGATGATGGGATTCAGGACGAGGATGTAGGCCATGGTGAAGAACGTGGCGAAGCCGCCGCGTATCTCCCGGCCGAGAGTGGAGCCCCGTTCGGAGATTCTGAAGAAGCGGTCGACGCCGTTGCCCACGGGCGGTGCGGCGCCTGCCCGCTGGTCCGCCTTCTGCGTGTCGGACATGGTCGTACTCCTCGTCGGCTGATCAAGGGTGCGTGGATGCTGGCTGGATTGTTCCCCTGTCGAACCCGTTTCAGGTTTTCCTCGTGTTACGGAATCGGGGTTCGGCCCGGCACGGACACCCGGACCGTCCCCGGCACCGACGTCAGACCCCGCCGGGAACCTTCGGCGGGGCCTGCGCCGGGACGTGCGTTAGGGCCCGCCGGGTCTCGTCCGCGTCGAGGTCGGGACGCGCGAGCAGCGGCCCGAGGACCGCCTCGGCACCGGCGGTGACGAAGCCGTCGGCGGTGCCGTCGGTGTGCTGGTCCAGCCAGCCCAGGGTCCAGGCGACGACCCGGCGGACCTCGGCCGGGGGCAGGCCGGTCAGGGACAGCAGGGCCGCCAGGACGAACCGGGACCGCCACACGGGCATGTACTGCTCCAGCCAGGACAGCGCCCAGGAGACCGCCGTCGCGCGCCGGGCCGCCGTCAGGTCGGACCGGCCGAGGAAGGGGCCAGCAGGAAGCTGGCGTCGTAGGCGGCGGGGTCCGGCTGGAGCCCGGAGACCACCCGGGAGACGACCTCGCGGGCCTGATCGGGCGGCAGGTCGGTGCGCTCCACGAGCAGTCCCAGTACCCGCCAGGAGTCCGGGGCCGCGTAGGCCGACAGCCTCCCGAGGGTGAAGCCGGCGAAGTGGCGGAGCTGTTCGGGGCCGAGGTCGGCGCGGGCGAACAGCGGTGCCAGCACGGTCTGCGCGTTGGCCGGGCCGTCGTGGCGTTCCAGCCAGGTGACGGTGGCGTCGAAGGCGTGGCCGATCTCCGCCGGGCCGAGCCCGGCGTGCGCGTTCACCGCCACCAGCACGTGGCGTGCCTCGTGCAGGGAGCCGAACTCCCGCAGCCAGCGCGTCGCGTGGGTCACGGCGAGCCGGGTCTCGTCCGGGGTGAGGTCGGAGCGGGCGAGCAGCGGCTCGAGCACGAAGCGGGCCGCGCGCATGCTCACGTGGCGCTCCAGCCACACCTCGGTGAAGGCCACCGCGGCCCGGGCCCGGTCCCCCGTGATCTCCCCGCGCGCCAGCAGCTTGTCCAGCACGAAGCTCGCGCCGGGCGAGGTGACGTTCTGCTGGAGCCAGTCCGCGGCCAGCGCGATCCCCCGGTCCAGCGTCCGCGCCGTGATCCGCCTGCTGGCGATCAGCGCCCCCAGGGTGTAGCTGGCCTGGGCGCTCTCCCGGTGGTGCGCCAGCCACTCCAGGGCGTGGGTTGCCACCGGGCCGGTGGCGTCGTCGGGGAGTCCGCGCAGCTCCAGCAGCGGCTGCAGGAGGTAGGAGGCGGCCGTACGGGTGGCGTGGTGCTCCAGCCAGGTCGTCGCGGCGGTGACGGTCCGGCGCAGTTCGTCCCCGGTCAGCTCGTGGTGGACGAAGACCGCCCGGAACACCTGCGCCGCCTCGGGGAGGTCGGGGTGCCGTTCGAGCCAGGCCAGGGCCGAGGCGAGGTCCTCGCGCCCCTGTTCGGCACCGGGTCCGGGCCGGGCGGCCAGGCGGCGCGAGAGCGTCTTCGCCTCGCGGTACGTGGTGCCGTTCTGCTGTCCGCGCTGGGTGGCGAAGGCGGCTGCCTGCTCGCGTTCGCCCGGGGACAGGTCGCCGCGGCCGAGCAGGGAGGCCAGCACGGGCTCCGCCTCGGGCACGTGGCCGTGGTGGGCGAGCCAGCTCAGCGCCGCGGTGACCGCCTCCCCGGCCTGGGCGGTGGTGAGGCCGCCGTGGCCGAGCAGCGGGCCGAGGACGTACCCGGCGTTCCGGGCGGTGCCGTAGCGCCGCGTCCAGTGGATCGCGCGGGTGACGGCGTCGCCGGTCTGCCCGGCGGTGAGGTCGGGGCGGGCGAGCAGCGCGCGCAGGACGTACTCGGCCGCGTCGCTTTCGCCGTGCCGGCTCAGCCACCGCTCCGCCGAGCCGATGGCCTGCCGGGCCCGCTCCCCGTCGAGGTCGGAGCGGGACAGCAGCTTGCTGAGGGTGAAGTTGGCCTCCAGGGAGCCGGTGCGGGGGGCGAGCCAGGCGCAGGCCAGGGCGTGGACCCCGCCCGCCTCGTACTCCGGCAGGTCGCCGCGGCCCAGCACCCCGCTGAGGACGTACCCCGCGGCGTCGGTGCCGGCATGGCGGTCCAGCCAGGTCATCGCCGCCGTGACGGCCTGTTCGGCCTGTTCGTCGGTGAGGTCGGCGCGGGCGAGCAGCGCCCCCAGCGCGAAGCTGGCCTCGGGGGCGCCGGCGTGCAGGGCGAGCCACTGCACGGCGAAGCCGGCCGCGCGCCGGCTCTCGTCGGCGGTGAGGTCGGGGCGCGCGAGCATCTGCCGGATGAGGAAGTCGGCCTCGGGCGTGGTGGCGTGCTGCTCCAGCCACCGCACGGCGAACCCGGCCGCCCGCCGGCTCTCCTCCTCGGTGAGGTCAGTACGTCCGAGCATCTGCCGGACGAGGAAGTCGGCCTCGGGCCGTACGGCGTGCTCCTCCAGCCACTGGGCGGCGAAGTCCACGGCCCGCCGCACCTGGCTCCGGGCCAGTTCGGTCCTGGCGAGCAGCGGTCGCAGCACGAAGGTGGCGGGCGGGGCGGCGGCGTGCTGCTTGAGCCAGCGGAAGCTGAACGAGGCGGCCTGCCGGGCCTCGTTCTCGGTGAGGTCCCTGCGGGTCAGCAGGGAGCGCAGCACATTGTGCGGCTCCCACAGGCTCCTGTGGTGCCGCAGCCATTCGAGGGCGAGCAGGACGACACGCCGCAGCTCGTCGCCGGTGAGGTCGGTGCGGGCGAGGAGCGGGGTGAGGATCTGGGCGACCTGGCGCAGCGTGGTGTCGCGTTCCGACCACCGCAGCGCCTCGGCCGTGACCTGCCGGACCTGCTGGGGCGTCAGGTCGGCGCGGCCGACCAGCGCGCGCAGCACGAAGTGCGCCTCCAGCACCTCGCCATGGCGGCGCAGCCAGGTGATCGCGTCGCGCAGGGCGGGCTTCTGCTGTTCGGCCGGGATGTCCGTGCGGCTGAGCAGGGGGCCAAGGACGAAGCTGGCCTCGCGCCGCCGGCCGTGGGACTCCAGCCAGCGCAGCGCCGCCGGGACGAGCAGCAGGGCGCCGCCGTCGGTGGGCAGGTTCCACAGGCCCCGGTAGAGCACGTGCCGGGCGTTGACGCCGTCCCCGAACTCCTCCAGCCAGGGGCCCACGAGCCGCTGCCAGTTCCGGACCACGGAGTGGGCCCAGGGCTGTCCGGAGCAGAGCGCGCCGAGGGCGTAGCCGCCGATGTCGGCGTCGGCGCGCATGACCTCGCCTATGGCCGTGGCGTTGTCGGCGAACCAGGTGTCGAGGACCGCGGACACCGCCTCCGCCCGCTGGTCGAGCGCCAGGTCGTTCATGAGCCGGGCCAGGTTGGTGGCGTAGCGGCCGATGGTGCGCGGGCTGGTGAGGCTGCCGTCGAGGAGGGTCCGGGTGCGGGCGCGGTGCGGGATGCGGCTGTGGGCGGGCAGTATCACGGACTCGACGAGCTGGTCGCAGACGATGTCGTGGGCGGTGGACAGGACGTCGCCGTCCCCGTCGCGTTCCAGCCAGCCGAGGTCGATCAGGGTCTCGACGACGACCTCGGCGTGCAGGCTGCCGCTCGGGGTGCCGGACAGCGCGGCGGCCGCCGCCGCGATCACCTCGGCGTGCTCCTGGGGGCAGGCGGCGGCCGCCGCGGCCGCCGCCACCAGGTCGTCGGAGGCGGTGACCTGGTCGAAGGCCGTGCGCCGGCGCTCGTCGGGCAGGCGCCGGACGGCGAGGTCGTCCTCCATGAGCCGGTCGCGCAGCCAGCGCGCGAGGTCGCCGCCCGCGCGCAGCCCGGCGTTCCCGGAGTCGAGCAGGCCGGCGGCCGCCCGGCGTTCCAGCTCCCGGGCGAGCAGCAGGGCGATGATGGGGCGGTGGCCGCAGATGGCCCGCATCCGGTCCATGCCGAGGCTGTCGATGGCCGTGGGGGCCAGACTGGCGAGGGCGTGCTCGGCGACGACCCGCTGGAACTCCTCGTCCTGGCGCAGGTCGACCTTGTCGAACAGGTCGTGCAGCGGGATGTGGGCCGCCTTCTGCAGCCAGCCCGGGCGCACCGAGGCGAGGAAGGCGACCTTGATGTCCTTGCGGCGGGCCTCGGGCAGCAGCCGGTGGCGCAGGGCGGTCAGGTCGAGCTGCGCGTCGTTGTCGTCGTCCTCGAGGTGCTCGTTGAGGTAGTCGATCACCACGAGGACCGGGCTGTCCTCGGCCAGTACCAGGCTGCTGATCTGCCCGGTGATGGTCGACTCCCGGCCGGGGCGGACGTGCAGCACCCGCCAGCCCTCGTCGAGGGCGATCCGGCCCACCTCGAGTCCGGTGCGCGTCTTGCCGGTGCCGGCCGTGCCGACGAGCAGCACACCCCGCTCGTCGGTGTCGCGGAGCCGCCGGAACAGCGTCTCGGGCGCGGCCGGATGGGTGCTGCCCGGGGAGACGAACGGCAGTTGCTCGGGGGTGAGGTTGCGGCGGAAACCGCCGAGCCCGTCGACGAAGGTCCGCTGTCCGACCACGGCGGCCAGCGGATCCGGGGCGGGCTGCGGCTGCCGCCTCGGGGCGGCGCCGGACGGGCCGGCCTCCTGCTTGAAGGCCCGGTTGAGGGCGAGCGGGATGTCGTGGCCGCCGTCGAGGGTGGCCATCCGGGGCTGCGGGACGGGCCAGCCGTCCACCTTCAGGCCCTTCAGCCCCTGCCTGAGCGCGTCGAACAGGTCGGCCGCGAGGAGGTGGCGCTGCTCCTCGCCGCGCCGGCCGCCGCGCAGCGGCCCGGTGAGGCCGTCGCGCAGCAGGCGGACCAGCTCCATGGTGAACACGCTGCCGTCCGGGCGGCACAGGGAGCGTTCGGTGACCGCCGCCGAGGCCAGCACGCAGCCGCCGTCGAAGGCGAGCGCCCGCTCCGGGATCGGCGGCGCCTCCTCCCCATGTGGAGGGCGCCGCCGGCGTAGCAGCAGTCCACGATCACGACCTTGTGCCGGGCCCGGGACCCGGCCACGAAGTCGCGCACGCGCGCGTATTCGACGAAGTGGTGGGGCCGGTCGAGGTCCGCCTTCCTGGTGGCGAGCAGCAGCCCCTCGTCGGTGTGGTGGCCGTGCCCGGCGTAGTAGACGAGCAGGAGGTCATCCGCCTCCCCGGCCGCGTCGGCCACGGCGTCGAGGACGTCGTCCGCCCGGCTGTCCGCGGGCAGGACCCGGCAGTCGTCCTCCGCCAGGCCGCCCACGTCGGGGGCGGTCAGCAGGGCGAGCAGCGCGGGGACGTTCCGCTCGACGCCGCCGAGCGCCGGGAAGCCGTCGAACGCGTGGGCCCCGAAGAGCACCGCGCGGGAGCCGCTCGGCCGCGGTGCGGTCATGACCCGTGCGTGCCGGTGTCCGTGTTCTCCAGGCGGCGCAGCAGGTCCGCGAGTTCCTCGGGTTCAGGTGGCCGATGTCGACGGTCGTGCCGCCGTGGGTCAGGGTACGTCCGCCCGTGCCACCGGATCCCTTGGCGAGCCGCCAACTGGCGTACGCCACGGCGAAGTTGGCGATGTCCGTCACATTGCCGAGGACGATGTCGAGGGCGTCGAGCACGGACATCGTCGGACCCGGCGTGCTGACGGGGGTGACGGAGAGCCGGCCGGCCCCGGGGTCACCGGCGAGCCACTTCCGCAGGTCCGTCAGGGCCTGTTCGTCGCCGTCCCCTTGAACGCGGATCCGCATACGTCGCCTCCCCCGGTGCATGTGCCGCAAGCAAAGCCGATGGTAACGGAATTCAACGCCCCGGGAAGCGGCGGTCGCAGGTGGCCGGAAACCGCCCGTCGACCGGCCGGCCCCGGTCCCGGCAGGGTGCTGCCGGGACCGGGGCCGGAGGGGGAACTACCGCTGGACGTACGGCGGTCCGGAACGGATCAGGACACGAAGTACGTCGGGTTGGGCAGCTTGTAGGTGCGGTCGGCGTGGCCGCCGTCCAGGTCCGAGTACTGGTCGCCGAAGTTGGCGATGATGTCGTACCCGAGGTCGTCCTCGATGTGCTCGCGGGTACCGGACTTGTACTGCACGGTCGTGCAGTTCCAGGTGCCCGGCGTGGCGCAGCCGCTCAGGTAGGCCGGGGGTTGGCCTTGTCCTTGAGGAACATGTGGCCGGCGTCGAGGTTGACGTCGGCGCCGATCTTCTTCAGGTTCTCCACGGCGCCCGCGCGCTGCGCCTCGCTGAGACCGGAGTTGTAGAAGACCTCCACGCCCTTGGACTCGGCGTAGCGCACCAGCTCCGGGCTGCCGAAGACGGCCGGGCGGTCGGCGCGGTTCACGTAGTCGTTCCACGTGGTGGGGTTGTACGTGTAGTTGTAGCGCTTCTCGTAGTCGAGGCTGAGCAGCAGGGTGTCGTCGATGTCGAAGACGACGGCCGGCTTCTCGCCGTGGTGGTGGGCCTTGCGGGCCGCCTTGTCGATGTAGCTCCGGGCGCCGGCGTCGATGCGCGCCAGGTCCTTGGCGTACGGGCTGGCCGGGGACGCCTGGTAGACGCCGTTGCTGTCGGCGGTGGTGCCGTAGTAGGTGTCGATGTCCTTCACCAGGAGCCCGATGTTGTAGGGCTCGTGGGTGGAGTTCGCCGTCGACTGACCGGCGGTGGCCGCACCGGCGCCGTACAGGGCGCCGCCGGCGAGGGCACAGGCGGCGGTGGCCGCCGCGATCCGCAGTGATTTACGCATGACAGGTTTTCTACGCGCGTCACCAGGGGTAGCGCGAGGACCTTTGCCCGATCGATATCAAGCCACCGGACGAAAGGGCCCTCGCCTGCCCCGGCCGGACCGGCCGGACGTGCCGTCAGTACTCCTTCCAGGGTTCCCAGTCCCCGAGATGGGCCTCCCGGGTCGCCGACGCCGCCTGCCCGGCGGTCGGTTGCGGCCGGTCTCCGGGACGGTGACGACGGCGCCGGGACCGGTGTTCCGGTGCTCGGCGAACCGCTGGGCCAGCCAGGGGTGGGAGGCCGACATGTTCGCGCAGGGGGCGACCGCGTCGATGCCGGGGCCGAGCCAGGTGTCGCGGACGGTCACGGCGCCGCCGGGGTGGCGCGGGCGGTTCCGCCACGGCTGCGGCTTGGGCCATGACTGTTATCCGTTCGCAGTGGGGCGGTTCAGGGGGCGTAGGAAGCGCTTGCTCTCCACGCATGGGGGAAGCACTTCCGCGGTCGGGCGGGGTCAGCCGGCGTAGGGGTCCGGCACGGTGCCCCGGCGGGCCAGGAACTCGAAGTCGCAGCCGGTGTCGGCCTGGGTGATCTGCTCGTCGTAGAGGGCGCCGTAGCCGCGCTCGTACCGTGCGGGCGGCGGTGTCCAGCCGGCCCGCCGGCGCTCCAGTTCCGCGTCGTCGACGTGGAGTCGCAGGGTGCGCGCCTCGACGTCCAGGGTGATGAGGTCACCGGTGCGCACCAGCGCGAGCGGTCCGCCGATGTACGACTCCGGTGCCACGTGCAGCACGCAGGCGCCGTAACTCGTGCCGCTCATCCGGGCGTCGGAGATCCGCACCATGTCCCGCACGCCCTGCTTGAGCAGGCGGTCCGGGATGGGGAGCATGCCGTACTCGGGCATGCCCGGGCCGCCCTTGGGACCGGCGTTGCGCAGCACCAGCACGCTGTCCGGGGTGATCTCCAGAGCGGGGTCGTCGATGGTGCGCTGCATCGTCCTGTAGTCGTCGAAGACGACCGCGGGGCCGGTGTGCCGGAGCAGGTGGGGCTCGGCGGCGATGTGCTTGATGACGGCGCCGTCCGGGCAGAGGTTGCCGCGCAGCACCGCGACCCCGCCCTCGTGCGCGACCGGGTTGTCCCGGGGCCGGATCACGTCGTCGTCGTGCACCCGGGCGCCGGAGATCTGCTCGCGCAGGGTGTCGTGCGACACCGTCGGCCGGTCCAGGTGGAGCAGGTCGGGGATCCGGGAGAGGAAGCCGGGCAGGCCGCCCGCGAAGTGGAAGTCCTCCATCAGGTACCGCTGTCCGCCGGGGCGGACGTTCGCCAGGACGGGGATGGTGCGGGCGATGCGGTCGAAGTCGTCCAGGGTGAGCCGCACCCCGGCCCGGCCGGCCATGGCGATCAGGTGGATCACGGCGTTGGTGGAGCCGCCGAGGCCGAGGACGGTCGTCACGGCGTCCTCGAAGGCCTCGCGGGTCAGGATTTGGCTCGGCCTGCGGTCCCGGTGGACCAGTTCGACGGCGGTCATGCCCGCCCTGGCCGCCATCCTGTCGTGCCCGGAGTCCACCGCCGGGATGCTCGACGCGCCCGGTACGGTCACCCCCAGCGCCTCGGCGGCGGCGGTCAGCGTGGAGGCCGTGCCCATCGTCATGCAGTGGCCGGGCGAGCGGGCCAGGCCGCTCTCCAGCTCGGTCATCTCGCAGTCGCCGATCAGTCCGGCCCGCTTGTCGTCCCAGTACTTCCACATGTCGGTGCCGGAGCCGAGGACCTCGCCCCGCCAGTGGCCGGGGAGCATCGGCCCGGCCGGGACGAACACGGCCGGCAGGTCCACCGAGGCCGCGCCCATCAGCAGGGCGGGCGTGGACTTGTCGCAGCCGCCCATCAGCACCGCGCCGTCGACGGGGTAGGACCGCAGCAGCTCCTCCGTCTCCATCGCGAGCATGTTGCGGTAGAGCATCGGGGTGGGCTTCTGGAAGGTCTCGCTGAGGGTGGAGACCGGGAACTCCAGCGGGAAGCCGCCCGCCTGCCACACCCCGCGCTTGACTGCCTGGGCGCGGTCACGCAGGTGGACGTGGCAGGGGTTGATGTCGGACCAGGTGTTGAGGATCGCGACGACCGGTCTGCCGAGGTGTTCCTCGGGGAGGTAGCCGAGCTGGCGGGTGCGGGCGCGGTGGCTGAACGAGCGCAGGCCGTCGGTGCCGTACCACTGGTGGCTCCGGAGCTCCTCGGGGTTCCTGCGGGGCGCGCTCATGTCGACCATCCGCCGGCGATGGCGGCGACCTCGGCGCGCTCGTCCGCGGGCAGCGGCTTGCTCGGCGGGCGGACGTCACGGCGGCACAGGCCGAGCGCGGCGAGCGCCTCCTTGACGACGGTGACGTTGTTGGCGTTGCCGTGGGCGGCGCGCAGCTCCTCGAAGCGGCGGATCTGCTCCCAGACCTTCATGGCGCCCGGGAAGTCGCCGGCCCGGAGCGCCTCGATCATGTCGCGGGAGACGGCCGGGGCGACGTTCACCAGTCCGGAGGTGAAGCCGGCGGCGCCGGCCGAGAAGTAGGAGGGGGCGTAGGGCTCGGCGAGGCCGGCGACCCACACGAAGCGGTCGAGCCCCGCGTCCCGGGCGAAGCCGGCGAAGCGCGCGGCGTCCGGGACGGCGTACTTGACGCCCATGACGTTCGGGCACTGGTCGGCGAGTTCGGCGAGGCGGGCGCCGGACAGCCGCTCGTTGCGGATGTAGGGCACCACGCCCAGTTCGGGCACGGACTCGGCGATCGCGCGGTGGTAGTCGACCCAGCCGGCGGACGAGACGTAGGGGTGCACGGGCTGGTGGACCATCACCATCGCGGCGCCCAGGTCGCGGGCGTGGCGGGCGGAGCCGATGGCGGTGGGCAGGTCGTGGCCGACGCCGACCAGGACCACCGCGCGGCCGCCGACCTCGTCCATGGTCAGCTCGGTGACGAGGCGGCGCTCCTCGGGCGTGAGGGCGTAGAACTCGCCGGTGTTCCCGTTGGAGGTGATGGTGGTGATCCCGCCGTCGAGCAGCCGGCGCAGCAGGGCCCGGTGGGTGTCCCGCGCGACGGAGCCGTCCTCGGCGAACGGGGTCACCGGGATGGCCACCACGTCGGCCAGGGCCGCCCGCTGGGTCTCGAACGTCACGCTGCTCATTCCTGGCCTTCCTCGGGGTGGGGCTCGGAGATCGCCCGCCGCACGAACGACGCGATGTGGGCGTGCAGGGCGCTCGCCGCGCCGTCCGCGTCGCCTCCGAGCGCGAGCCGGAGGATGTCCCGGTGCTCGGCCGCCTCCCGCTCCCAGGAGGGGTCGGCCGCCCAGGCCGCGGCCGCGACGAGGGCGGCCTGGTCGCGGACCTCGTCGAGCATCCGGCCGAGCAGCGGGTTGCCGCAGGGCAGGTACAGGGCGCGGTGGAACAGGCGGTTGGCCAGGGAGCGTTCGGCGGTGTCGCCGGCGGAGTCGGCGCGGGCCAGCGCGTCGCGGGCGGCGTCCAGGGACGCCCCGCGGCGCACGGTCCGGCGCAGGGCCTCGGGTTCCAGCAGCAGCCGGACGTCGTAGACCTCGCGCGCCATGTCCGCGTCCACCATGCGCACCGTGACGCCCTTGTACTGGCTCATCACGACGAGCCCGGTCCCGGCGAGGGTCTTCAGAGCCTCCCGCACCGGGGTCTTGGACACCCCGAACTGCGCGGCCAGTTCCGTCTCGACCAGGGCCTGGCCGGGCGCCAACTGCCCGGTGAGGATGCGGTGTTTGATCGCGTCGAGCACGTACTGCGTGCGGGACGGGATCGGCGTGGGCACAGAGGTCATACGGCCCTCTCGGATCTCGCGTATCGCGTCTCATATATGACGTACGAAGTACGACGCGTTGAAGGTAGGAGGGGGCCCGTGTTCCGTCAATGCTTCCGACAAAGGAAGTCCGGGTCGCCGGCGGGTGCCTCAGACGGCGTGGGTGTCGCCCTCCACGGCGGCGCGGGTGGGCCGGCCGGAGACCTCGGCGGCGCGGGCGGTGGCCGCGTCCCGGGTGAGGGTGGGTCCGACGTGGGTGACGAGCAGCTCGCGCACCCGTGCCTCCCGGGCGACGCGGCCGGCGTCCTCGGGGGTGAGGTGGACCTGCGGGAAGTGTTCGCCTCCGCGATGCGCGTCGATGTCCGCCTCGCACAGGAAGAGGTCGGCCCGGGCGGCGAGTTCACCGAGCGCGGCGCAGGGGCCGCTGTCCCCCGAGTACGCGAGCACACTCCCCTGGCACTCGGCGCGCAGGCCGTACGTCTCGGTGTCGTGGGCGACGGCGCGGGCGGTGAGCCGGAGGTTCCAGTGCCGGACGTCATGGCCGTCGTACAGGGCCCGGAAGTCGAAGACGCCCTTCAGGAAGCCGGTGTCGGGGCGCCCGAAGAAGCCCGCCAGGCGGCGCGCGCAGTCCTGTGGCGCGTACACCGGCACGGGCACTGCGGGGGCCATTCGGCCGAAGGAGAAGGCGTAGGCGGCGGCGAGCAGATCGGCGCTGTGGTCGGCGTGCAGATGGGAGATCCAGATCGCGGTGAGCCGGGCGGGATCCGTGTGCCGCTGCAACGCCGCGAAGGTTCCGGGCCCCGCGTCCACCCACACCTCGGCGCCCCCGCCGGCCAGCAGATAGCCGGAGCACGGCCGGTCGGGACCGGGGTGCGGGGAGGCGGTGCCGAGAACGGTGAGGGTGAGCGGCATGGCACGGAGAGTACGGGGTGCGAGGCCGGGTTCCGGCCGCTTCGGGCCAGGACGCGGCCGCGCCGCCGTGCCGCTCGCGGCGCGGGGCGCACCGCGAGCGGCACGGCCGGCGGCGACGCCGTCGGATGCCGCGCGGCACGCCGCCGGTCAGGACCGTATCCGCCGAGGGCGGCCGGGCGTCACGGGCGCCACTGCGGATCCCGGCCGCTCAGTCCCACCGCCCGGTCCAGCAGGGACGCGCCCTCCGGTACCGGGACGACCGGGCCGAAGATGCCGCCGCCGCGGCCGGCGTCCTCGGCGGCGGCGAGGAGGAAGCCGTGTGCCGTGTCGAGGGCGTCGGGGTCGGGCGCGTAGAGCTGCCCCGTCGCGCGGGCCAGGTCCCAGCCGTGGATCACCAGTTCGTCGACGGCGACGGCGCCCGCGACCTCGCCGGGCAGGTCGATGCCGCCGGCCCTGGTGAGGCCGGTCCAGGCCGCCGGGTCGCGCCAGGCGTCGGCGAGGTCGTCCAGCACCTTGGGCAGTTCCTCGCGCCAGCCGGGGCCGATGTCCGGGACGGCGGCGTCCGGGCTGGTGTCCGTCGTCGCGCCGAGGTCCTTGCGGGCGGCGTCACGGAAGGCCACCGACAGGTGCAGGATGTGGCCGAGCAGGTTGCGCACCGCCAGGTCCGGGCACGGCGTGAGCGCCGTGAGCCGCTCGTCGGTCACCGCCGCGGCGAGCTGTGCCACGATCCGGGTCTGCGCGCCGAGATCCACCATGGTCATGGCCCACTCCTTCAGAGTCGCTATGTGCGTACGAAGGACTGACCGTCCTGGTCCCCGGAACTCATCGCTCCCGCGGAAATAGGGCACCTTGCCGATCCCGGGGCCCCCGCCTCAGGCCCACGATGGGCCGGTATGACGACTTCCTGGTCCGTGGTCCGCGTCCTGCGGGACCGCGACGCGGCGCTGTACCTCGGTGGCGTGGTGGTGTCCGCCTTCGGCACCTCCTCGCTGTGGCTCGCGGCGGGCGTGTGGGTGAAGGACCTCACCGGGTCCGACGGCCTGGCCGCCCTGTGTGCGCTCGCCATGTGGGCTCCCACGCCGGCCGGGCCGCTGCTCGGCGCGCTCGCCGACCGGGTCCGGCGCAGGCCCCTGCTCGTCGCGTCGAACCTGGGCCTGGCGGCGCTGCTCCTCACCCTGTTCACCGTCGACTCCGCCGGCCGGCTGTGGCTGCTGTTCGCCGTGCTGTTCCTCTACGGCGCCATCGGGGTCGTGCACGACGCCGCCGAGTCGGCCCTGGTCGCCGCCGCCGTCGCCCCGGACCTCCTCGGCGACTTCAACGGGCTGCGGACGACCCTCACGGAGGGCATGAAGCTCGTCGCCCCGTTGACAGGGGCGGGTCTCTACGCGGTCTACGGCGGTCCGGCCGTGGCCTGTCTGGACGCCGTCACCTTCGTCCTCGCCGCCGGGCTGTGCGCCCTGCTTCGGGTGCGCGAGGAGCGGCCCGTCCGCTCCGGTGGCGGATGGCGGCGACAGACCGCGCGGGGCGTCCGGCACCTGTGGGGGCACCCCGTGCTGCGCCCTCTGGTCGTGGCGGGCGGTACGACCATGCTGCTGGCCGGGCTGGCCGGCTCCACGGTGTACGCCGTCGTCGACCGCCTCGGCCACTCCCCCGCGTACGCGGGCGTGCTGTACGCCTTCCAGGGCGCCGGTTCGGTGGCGGCCGGGCTGGTCTCGGGGTCCGCCCTGCGCCGGCTGGGCGCGCGCCGGTTCGCGGCGGCCGGGATCGCGCTGACCGGGATCGCGGTGGCCTCGCGGGCCGTGCCGTCGGACCCGGTGGCCCTGGCGGCCGGCGTGGTGAGTGGACTGGGCCTGCCCTGCGTGCTGGTGGCCGCGTTCACGGCCGTCCAGCGGGAGACGCCCGGCCCGCTGCTCGGCCGCGTGACGGCCACCGCCGGCACGCTGGTCTTCACCCCGAACGTGCTGGGACTCGCCCTGGGGGCCGGCCTGGTCGAACTGGCCGGTGTGGGACTGCTGCTGCCGCTCTACGGGGCCGCGTCGCTCGCGGCGGCGGCCGCGCTGGCTCACGGCGCCGGGAGCGCCTCCCGCACCGCGGCCAGGTCGCCGTCCGACGCCAGTCCGGCGTGATACAGGCGCAGTTCCGTGGCGCCCTCGTCCCGCGCGCGTGCCGCGTCCTCGGCGAGGGTGCCCGGGCTGCCGCCCATCCCGGTGACCACCGTGAAGTTGGCCGCCAGGACCTTGCGGCCCTCCACCAGCCCGGCGAAGGGCGCCAGCAGTCCCGTGCCGCCCGTGCACGGCACCACCACCCCGTCCGCGACACCGAGGACGTGGCCGGGGTCGACGCCGGCGTTGGCACCGCAGTGGTACGGCACCGGGTCCGCGTGCAGCAGCACCTGGAAGCCCTCGGGCGCAGCGGCGCGTACGGCGGCGACGGCCTCCTCCTGGAGGGTGCGGGCGACGGTGTCGCGCCACGCGCGCGTGGCGGCCGCCGTGTCCTCCCCGAGGAGTCTCCCGACCGACGGCCAGCCGCCGTCGTCCGCCGCGCCCCGCCACAGGGGCTCCAGGGCGGCGCGCACGCCTGCCGCGAGCCGGCCGGGGTCCAGCCCCTGCTCGCCGTAACCGGCGGCGCAGGACGGGCAGAAGCACAGGGACATCAGGTACTGCCCGGCGTCCCCGAGACCGACACCGGAGGTCTTGTCGTGCGCGTGCAGGTGCTGCAGGCCGTACCAGCCGAGGGACTCCAGCTCGGTGCCGTGCGCGCCGGGGCGGACGGCGGCCTCGGCGGCGAGGTCGACCAGGTACGCGCGCGTGGCGGGCTGTGCGACGCACGGCGCCCACGGGTAGCGGTCGCCGTAGGCGTTGACCACCGAGGTGTCCGGATGTTCGGCGCCCATGCGGGAGTTGTGGGCGAGGACGACCCAGGTGTGCACCTCCAGCCCGGCCGCCGCGAGCGCCCCGGCGGCCTCGCCGTAGGCGTCGCCGGGGGCCCAGCGTCCGGCGGGGTGGGGGCGCAGCGTTCGGCCCGCCCAGCGGTCGCCGGGCGGGTAGAGGACGGCCGCGTGCTCCGCCGTCACGATGCGGTGGCGGGGGTGGCGGGGGGTCAGGGCGCGGGTGGAGTGGTAGGCGGAGGCGAGGGTGACCTGCCCGGCGCCGAGCGAGGCGATCCGCCCGGGGGCCCGCGGGTCCCCGGCCACGTCCCACGGATAGAGGAACGCCGACGCCTTCACTCCTCGCCCTCCAGCAGCGCGTGTCCGCGCTCGATGAGCCGGGCGAGGCGCTTGACGTGGTCCTCGGCCGGTTCCTGCAGCGGCGGGCGGACCTCGCCCACGTCCAGGCCGCGCAGCCGCACGCCCGCCTTGACGAGCGAGACGGCGTAGCCGCGGCCCTGGTCGCGCAGTTCCACGAACGGGCGGTAGAAGCCGTCCAGCAGGCGCCGCACGGTGGCGTCGTCGTCCGAGCGCAGTGCCCGGTGGAAGGCGAGGGCGATCTCCGGGGCGAAGCAGAAGACGGCCGAGGAGTACAGGGTGACGCCGAGCGCGCGGTAGGCGAGCTGGGTCAGCTCCGCGGTCGGCAGGCCGTTGAAGTACAGGAAGTCACCGGGGGCCTCGGTGCGCACGGCGCTGACGATGCGCTGCATCAGGTCCAGGTCGCCGAGCCCGTCCTTGAGGCCGATCACGCCCTCGGTGCGGGCGAGTCCGACGACGGCCGGCGGGGTGAGGACGACGTTGTCGCGCTGGTAGACGATGACCGGCAGGGCGGTGGCGGCGGCGATCTCCCGGTAGTGCCGCAGCAGGCCCTCCTGGCCGGCGTGGACGAGGTACGGCGGCATCGCGAGCAGACCGTCGGCGCCCGCGGCCTCGGCGGTGCGCGCGTAACGGACGGCGAGCGCGGTGCCGTAGCCGGCGCCGGCCACGACGGGCACCCGGCCGCCGGCCGCCTCGACGGCCGCCCGGACGCAGGCCTCGAACTCCTCCGGCAGCAGCGCGTGGAACTCCCCGGTGCCACAGCAGGCGAAGACGGCCGCGGCACCGGCGGCGACACCCTCGCGCACATGGGTCCGGTAGACGTCGAGGTCGACGGAGCCGTCGGGGCCGTAGGCCGTGACGGGGAAGAACAGCGGCCCGCTGGGATCGCGGAGCCGGGCGGCGAGAGGGGCTGGCGTCACGGGCGCTCCCTGTCGGTGCATGCTTCTGATCAGCGTCTACATTTCTGAACACCTGCACGCTACGGGCCCCTTTCGGCCCGGGTCAAGCGCCCGAACCCGCGACACCGGACCGAATTTCCCCACTCCACGGCACACTTGACGGGACACGGCAGCGCTTTCTAGCGTGTCCACGCATGTGAATGACGTCCATGTGAATGATGCCGCCGCACATGAACCCGCATCGTTCGTCCGAGGCGACCAAGGAGACCGAGGATGCCCGCTCCCCGCACCGTTCTGCTCACCGGCGCCGCCGGCGGGCTCGGCACCCTGATGCGGTCCGTGCTGCCGGAGTACGGCTACACCCTGCGCCTGTTCGACGTGCGGCCCGTCGAGGGCGAGCCGGACGCCGTCACCGCGGACCTCGCCGACACGGACGCGCTGCGCGAGGCCGTGCGGGGCGTCGACGCGGTCATCCACCTCGCGGGCATCTCCCTGGAGGCGCCGTTCGAGAAGATCCTCAGGTCGAACATCGAGGGCACCTACAACCTGTACGAGGCCGCCCGCCTCGAAGGCGTGCCCCGGATCGTCTTCGCCTCCTCCAACCACGCCGTCGGCTTCACCCCGGCCCCCCGCCCGGGCGGCCCGCTGATCCCCGTCGACACCCCGCGCCGCCCGGACACCTTCTACGGCCTGTCCAAGTCCTTCGGCGAGGACCTCGCCCAGCTCTACTGGGACAAGCACGGCCTGGAGACCGTCTCCGTGCGCATCGGCTCCTGCTTCCCGGAGCCGACCAGCGTGCGCATGCTCTCGGTGTGGATGAGCCCGCGGGACGGCGCCCGCCTCTTCCACGCGGCCCTGACCGCCGAGGGCGTCGGCCACACCGTGGTCCACGGCTCCTCGGCCAACACCCGCCTGTGGTGGGACCTCACGAGCGCGCGGGCGCTCGGCTACGACCCCGAGGACGACTCCGAGCCGTACGCCGAGAAGCTCGTCGCCGAGCAGGGGGAACTCGACCCGGCCGACCCCGCGCACAGCCACCTCGGCGGCCACTTCGTGAACGACCCGCCGATCTGGCCGTACTGACGCGGCCGGCCCCCGGGGCCGGAAACGGTCGCCCACGGCGGCGGGCGGGCACCGAACGGGCCCGCCCGCCGCCGTGTTCGGGCATCCGGGCCGCCCGATCCCACCCCGCCCCGGACGGTCCCGCAGGTCCGCGACGGGCACCGCACACCGCGAACGGGCACACCCGGGCAGGATCGGGCCCGTAACAGACCTGGTCGGCGCCGCACACCCGCTGTAGAACTTCCCCCATGGGCCCGAACGGGCAACTCGGCGGGGAAGCGGGTGACGACATGGGCACCAGGACGGCGGAGGAACGCCGGCGCGAGATCGTGCGGGCCGCGCGCACCACCGGCTCGGTCGACGTCACCGCGCTCGCCGCCGAACTGGGCGTCGCCAAGGAGACCGTCCGGCGCGATCTGCGCGCCCTGGAGGACCACGGCCTGGTCCGCAGGACGCACGGCGGCGCCTATCCGGTCGAGAGCGCCGGTTTCGAGACGACGCTCGCCGTCCGCGCCACCAGCCACGTCCCCGAGAAGCGCCGGATCGCGGCCGCCGCGGCCGAACTGCTCGGCGACGCGGAGACGGTCTTCGTCGACGAGGGCTTCACCCCGCAGCTCATCGCCGAGTCCCTGCCGGCCGGCCGGCCGCTCACCGTGGTCACCGCATCCCTGCCGGTCGCGGGCGCCCTGGCCGGGGCCGAGGACGTGTCGGTCCTGCTCCTCGGCGGCCGGGTCCGGGCCGGCACGCTGGCGACCGTCGACCACTGGGCCACCCGGATGCTGGCCGGCTTCGTGATCGACCTCGCCTACATCGGGGCCAACGGCATCTCCCGCGACCACGGGCTCACCACCCCCGACCCCGCGGTCGGCGAGGTGAAGACGCAGGCCGTCCGGGCCGCGCGGCGCACCGTCTTCGCGGGCGTGCACACCAAGTTCGGAGCGGTCAGCTTCTGCCGGTTCGCCGAGATCGGCGCGCTGGAGGCGATCGTGACGAGCACGCTGCTGCCGGCCACCGAGGCCCACCGCTACTCCCTGCTGGGCCCGCAGGTCATCAGGGTCTGAAACGGCCGGGCCCGGAGCACCGGACCCGCACCCCGGCATCACCTCCCCCACGGGCACCCCCATACCCCCGAACGCCCCCTATCTCCCCATACATCCAGGAGCGATCCATGCGCATCCCGAGCCGACGGAGGTCGCGGGCCACGCTCGCCGCGGCCGCCGCGGGGACGCTGCTGGCCCCGCTGCTCTCCGGCTGCTGGGCCGGTGCGGGCGGGACCGGTTCCGGCGGCGACTCCATCAACGTGCTGATGGTCAACAACCCCCAGATGACCGAATTGCAGAAGCTGACCGCCGCCCACTTCACGAAGGAGACCGGCATCAGGGTCAACTTCACGGTCCTGCCCGAGAACGACGTCCGCGACAAGATCAGCCAGGACTTCGCCAACCAGGCCGGCCAGTACGACGTGGCCACCCTGTCCAACTACGAGATACCGATCTACGCCCGCAACGGCTGGCTGCACGACATGGACGGCTACGTCGCCGAGGACCCCTCCTACGACGAGCAGGACGTGCTGGAGCCGATGCGCCAGTCCCTGACGGCGGACGACGGCAAGCTCTACGGGCAGCCCTTCTACGGCGAGTCGTCCTTCCTGATGTACCGCAAGGACGTGTTCGCGGCGAAGGGCCTGAAGATGCCCGCGCACCCCACCTGGACGCAGGTGGCCGCCCTCGCCGCCGAGGCGGACGGCGCCCGGCCCGGCATGAAGGGCATCTGCCTGCGCGGACTGCCCGGCTGGGGCGAGCTGACGGCACCGCTCACCACCGTGGTGAACACCTTCGGCGGCACCTGGTTCGACAAGGGCTGGAAGGCACGGCTGGACTCCCCGGAGTTCGAGAAGGCGACAAAGTTCTACGTCGGACTGGTGCGTGAGCACGGCGAGTCCGGCGCCGCCCAGTCCGGCTTCGCCGAGTGCCTGAACGGCATGACCCAGAGCAAGGTCGCCATGTGGTACGACGCCACGAGCGCCGCCGGCCTGCTGGAGGCGGCCAAGTCCCCGGTCAGGGGAAAGCTGGGCTACGCCCCCGCCCCCGTCGAGCGGACCGGCTCCTCCGGCTGGCTCTACACCTGGGCCTGGGGCATCCAGAACGCCTCCCGCAACCCCGACAAGGCCTGGAAGTTCGTCTCCTGGGCGTCCGGCAAGGGCTACGAGCGGCTGGTCGGCGAGACCAGCGGCTGGTCCGACGTGCCGGCGGGCAAGCGGGCGTCGACCTACGAGGACCCCGACTACCGCGAGTCGGCCGCCGCCTTCCAGGAGATGACCCGGAAGGCCATCGAGGGCGCCCGCCCGAACGACCCCGGCGTACAGCCGCGGCCCGCGCCCGGCATCCAGTTCGTCGGCATCCCCGAGTTCACCGACCTCGGCACCAAGGTCTCCCAGGAGATCAGCGCGGCCATCGCCGGACGCCAGTCCGTCGACGCGGCCCTGAGGAAGTCACAGGCGCTCGCCGAGAAGATCTCCGAGGAGTACGAGGGACGATGACAGCGACGACCACGGCACCGATCGCGACCACACCCGCACGGGCGGCGCGCCGCCCCCGGCCCGGCTGCGCGCCTGGGCCACCCGGGCCCCGCTGCTGCCGGCCCTCGTCTTCATGATCGTCGTGACCCAGCTGCCGTTCGTGGCCACGCTGGTGATCTCCTTCTTCGACTGGAACGCCCTCTACCCCGGGGCCCGTCGCTTCACCGGCCTCGACAACTACCGCCAGGTGCTCACCGACGCGGATCTGCGCCACTCGGTGTGGACGACACTGCTGCTCACGGTGGCGGTGGTACTGGCCAGCCTGGTCCTCGGCCTGGCCCTGGCCCTGCTGCTGGACCGCAGGTTCCGCGGCCGGGGCGTCGTGCGCACCCTGCTCATCGCCCCGTTCCTGGTGGTGCCCGTGGCGGCGGCCCTCCTCTGGAAGCATGTGCTCTACAACCCTGAATACGGTCTGCTCAACGGGCTGTTGCACTATGTGGGCGGCCCACAGCCGGACTGGATCTCGAACACCCCGCTGCTCGCGGTCGAGGCCTCCCTGGTGTGGCAGTGGACACCGTTCATGATGCTGATCCTGCTGGCCGGGCTGCAGAGCCGGGACCAGCAGCAGATCGAGGCCGCGCGGGTCGACGGCGCGAGCGACTGGCAGGTCTTCCGCCATCTGACCCTGCCCCACCTGCGTCGCTACCTGGAACTCGGCGCCCTGCTCGGGTCGATCTACATCGTCCAGAACTTCGACGCGGTGTTCACCATCACCTCCGGCGGTCTCGGCACCGCCAACCTGCCCTACACCGTCTACCAGAGCTTCTACCAGGCCCACGAGAACGGCCTCGCCTCGGCCGCCGGCGTCCTGGTGGTCATCGGCTCCATCGTCATCGCGACCCTCGCCCTGCGCGTGGTGTCGTCCCTGTTCCGCGAGGAGGTGTCCCGCGCATGAGCGCCACCGCCGTCAAGCGCAGGGTGCGCACGGGAACCGGCCTGGGTCTGGTGGCCTGGCTGGCCGGCGTCGTGTTCTTCCTGCCCATCGCCTGGATGGCCCTGACGTCCTTCCACTCCGAGCCGGACGCGGCGACCAACCCGCCCTCCTTCGCCGCCTCCCTCACCCTGGACGGCTACCGCGAGTTCTTCGGCACCGGCGGCGGGGCGAGTCCCTGGCCCGCCCTGATCAACTCCACGGTGGCGTCGGTGGTCTCGACCGTCTGCGTGCTGCTGCTCGCCCTGCCGGCGGCGTACGCGCTGTCGATCCGGCCGGTGCGCAAGTGGACGGACGTCCTGTTCTTCTTCCTGTCCACGAAGATGCTGCCGGCCGTGGCGGGCCTGCTCCCGGTCTACCTGTTCGCGAAGAACGCCGGGCTGCTCGACGACATCTGGCTGCTGGTCGTCCTCTACACCTCCATGAACCTGCCGATCGCGGTGTGGATGATGCAGTCCTTCCTCGCCGAGGTGCCGGTGGCGGTGATCGAGGCGGCACGCGTGGACGGAGCCCGGCTGCCGACCGTCCTCGCGCGCGTGGTGGCCCCGATCGCGCTGCCCGGCATCGCGGCGACCGCCCTGATCTGCTTCATCTTCAGCTGGAACGAACTGCTCTTCGCCCGGGTGCTGACGGGCGTGGTCGCCGAGACCGCCCCCGTCTTCCTGACCGGCTTCATCACCAGCCAGGGCCTGTTCCTGGCCAAGGTGTGCGCCGCGTCGCTCGTCGTCTCCCTGCCGGTGCTCGCCGCGGGGTTCGCCGCCCAGGACAAGCTGGTCCAGGGCCTGTCGCTGGGAGCCGTGAAATGAAGGCCGCCGTCATCGAGTCCGTGGGCCGCGCCGTCGTCACCGACGTGCCCGACCCCACGCCGGGGCCCCGCGAGGTCGTCGTGGAGGTGGCCGCGTGCGGCCTGTGCGGCACTGACCTGCACATCCTCCAGGGCGAGTTCGCGCCCAGGCTGCCCGTCGTCCCCGGGCACGAGTTCGCCGGCGAGGTGGTCGGCGTCGGCACCGAGGTCACGGAGGTCGCGGTCGGCGACCGGGTGGCCGTGGACCCGTCCCTGTACTGCTACGAGTGCCGCTACTGCCGCACCGGCCACAACAACCTGTGCGAGCGGTGGGCCGCGATCGGCGTGACCACGGCCGGCGGCGCGGCGCAGTACGCGGTGGCCCCGGTGGCGAACTGCGTCCGGCTGCCCGAGCACGTGCGCACCGAGGACGCGGCCCTGGTGGAGCCGCTGTCCTGCGCGGTGCGCGGCTACGACGTGCTCAACGCGCGTCTCGGCGCCCATGTGCTGGTCTACGGCTCCGGGACGATGGGCCTGATGATGCTGGAGCTGGCCAAGCGCACCGGCGCGGCGAGCGTCGACGTCGTCGACGTGAACCCGGCCCGGCTGGAGACGGCGCGGCGCCTCGGTGTCTCGGCGTCGGCCGCGAGCGCGGACGAGCTGGACCGGCCGCGGGGCTGGGACGTGGTGGTCGACGCGACCGGCAACGCGGCGGCCATCCAGGACGGCCTGGACCGGGTGGCGAAGGCCGGCACGTTCCTGCAGTTCGGGGTCGCCGACTACGCGACCCGGGTGACCGTGGACCCGTACCGGATCTACAACCAGGAGATCACCATCACCGGCTCCATGGCGGTGCTGCACAGCTTCGAGCGGGCGGCGGAGCTGTTCGCGAACGGCGTGCTGGACCCGGAGGTGTTCATCAGCGACCGCATCCCGCTGAAGCGCTACCCCGAGGCGCTGGAGCGGTTCGCGGCGGGCGTCGGCCGGAAGATCGTCGTGGTGCCCTGAGCCGAACGGGGGTCGCGCCGTCGGTAAGGGAACGGTAAAGCGGTGCCGTTCGTTCACCCGGCATGACAGCTATGACCCCCGGCTCGAACATCCCTCTCTCCGCCGCCCGCGTGACGGTGGACGTCGCCGCCCCGGTGCGGCTCGACGTATCGGGCCTGCTGCTCACCGCCGACGGCAAGGTGCGCTCCGACGACGACTTCATCTTCTACAACCAGCCCGGCGGCCCCGGTGTGACGTACCGGTCCGGTGGCGGTGCCGCGCCCGACGCGATCGAGGTCGACACCGCCGCCGTGCCGCCGGAGATCGAGAAGATCGTGGTCACCGCCAGCCCGGACGCGGCGGGCCAGACCTTCCAGGGCATCGAGCCGACGGCCACCGTCCGGGACGCGGCCGGCGGCTCGGTCCTGGCGACCTTCACGCCGCCGCGGCTCGGCTCCGAGACGGCGCTGGTGGTCATGGAGATCTACCGCCGCAACGGCCAGTGGAAGGCCCGCGCCGTCGGCCAGGGGTACGCCGACGGGCTGGCCGGCATCGCCACGGACTTCGGCGTGACGGTGGAGGAGCCCGCCGCCGCGCCCGCCGCGCCGCCGGCCGCGGCACCCGTGGCCCCGCCCCAGCCGCCCGCCGCCCCGCCCGCGCCGGCCGCGCCGGCCGCACAAGCCCCCTCCACCCCGCCGCCGGCGCCCGCCGCCGCTCCGGCGCCCGGCAGCGGGAAGATCAACCTGGACAAGGGCCGGGTCAGCCTCCAGAAGAACCAGACGGTGTCCCTGGTCAAGGGCGGCCGCCCGCTGCTCTCGCTGGTGCAGATGGGCCTGGGCTGGGAGCCCGCGTACCGCGGCAAGGACATCGACCTGGACGCCTCGGTCATCGCCTACGGCCCGCAGCGCAACCCCGTCGACAGCTGCTACTTCGGCAAGCTGTCGATCCTGAACGGCGCGGTCAAGCACTCCGGTGACAACCTCACCGGCGAGGGCGGCGGTGACGACGAGGTGATCGTCGTCGACCTCGGCCGCATCCCCCAGGAGGTCACCGGCCTGGTCTTCACGGTCAACTCCTTCTCCGGCCAGAAGTTCACCGAGGTCGCCAAGGCCTACTGCCGCCTGGTCGACGCGGCCTCGGGCGAGGAACTGGTCCGCTTCGACCTGACCAGTGCCGAGCCGCAGACCGGCGTGATGATGGCCAAGCTCATCCGGCAGTACTCCGGCGAGTGGGAGATGACGGCGATGGGCGACTTCGTGAAGGCGCGCACGGTGCGCAACATGGTCGACCCGGGAGCCCGGGCGCTGTAGGCGCCGCTCGGCACGGCGGTCAGGGGCGCCCCCGCGTGGGGCGCCCACCGGCCGACCGGTCGCGCCGGCCGTGCAGCCCTTCCATCAGCAGGGACAGATAGCGGCGGATCTGCCCGCCCTGCCCGTCCGCGAACTCCGAGGCCGTCGCCACGCCGTGCGCCAGCCGGAGCAGTTCGACCGGTTCGACGTCGGACCGCAGGGTGCCCTCCGCCCGGGCCGCCGCCACCAGCCCGGCCGCCGCGTCCCGTACCGGTGCGCAGCAGACCGGGACCGGCGCCGCCCCTTCGTCCGTGACGGCCGAGCCCAGCAGCGCCTTCAGCCCGCGCACCCGGATCGTCCCCGCGCACACTTCGTTCAGCCACTCGACCAGCGCCTCCCCGGCGGCAGATCCTCGGCCAGCTCGCCGGCCCGTGCGGCGAGCGCCGCCATCCGGTCGGTGTAGGCGGCCTCCAGCAGCGCCCGGCGGTTGGGGAAGTGCCGGTACAGCGTGCCGGAACCGACTCCGGCGCGTCTGGCGATGTCGTCGAGCGAGGCGTTCTCCCCGTGCTCGGCGAAGACCTCCGCCGCGACCCGCAGCAGCCGCTCGTAGTTGCGCCGGGCGTCCGCGCGCATGGGTCTGGCCTGCGTCATCCAGGAACTCCTCGCACACCGTGGGCCGTTCCCGAACAGTACCGGGAGCGCTTTGCGGCCGGGCGGTCAGCGCTGGCCCGGCGGCTCGTACCCGGCGCCGGCCGGGTCCGGTCCGGGCCGGCGCCGGACCGCTCCGGTGCCCAGGGCGATCGTGGCGCGGATGCGCATCGGGCCGTCGTCGCGGCGGGACAGCACGCAGATCCCGGCCACGCTCGCGTGCAGCGCACCGAGCCGGGCGGCGCACTCCACCGCCAGCTCGCGCGGGGCCCGGGTGCGGCCCAGCGAGAGGTGCGGGGTGTAGCGCGGGAAGCGGTCCACGCATGCCGGGAAGGGCTCCGCCAGCGCGTCCCGCAGCCGTGTCCAGGGGGCGAGGCCGGCCGCCGCGGGGTCGAGCCACACGGTGGCGCCGGCGCGATGGCGGAAGAAGCGGACCCCGTCGAGCCGGATGCCGAAGGGCTCGCGGTCCGCTGCCGCGGCGGCCAGCAGCGGAAGCGCCGCCAGGAAGTCCTCCTCCGGCACGAACCCGAAGAGCAGGTTCACATGGGGCGGCCACCGGTGGATCTGCGGGTCGTGCTCGGCCCGGATCCGCTGGACGGCGGGCCACAGCGAGCCCGGGGGCAGCCAGGCGACGGCGGTCCGGGGCGTGGGCGCCGACACCAGACGCCCGGGGACGGCGGCCGGACGGGGCCGTCCGGCCGGACCGGGCGTCTCGGGGCGGGGCACGTCTCCATCATGGCCCCGCCCGCCGCCGGCCGCCGCCCCGGGACACCGCTCGGCCGGAGCGGGGCGGCCGGTTCAGCGCCGCTGCCGCTTCCACGGGCCCGTGATGGCCAGCATGATGCCGGGCGTCTGGATGTTGGCGTACAGGGTGCTGCCGTCGGGCGAGAAGGTGACCCCGGTGAACTCGCTGTACTCGGGCTCCTCGGCGGTGCCCAGGTTCAGCTCGTTGCGGGCGATGGGGTAGGTGCGGCCGCTCTCCGTCGCGCCGAACAGGTGCTGCACGCCCTCGCCGTCCTCGGCGATGACCAGGCCGCCGTACGGGGAGACGGTGATGTTGTCCGGGCCGTCGAAGTTCCCGTCGGCGGACGGATCCGGGTTGACGCCGATGAGGACCTTCAGCGTCAGGGTGCGGCGCTTGGGGTCGTAGAACCAGACCTGGCCGTCGTGCTGGACGGGGCTCTCCGCCCGGGCGTAGGAGGAGACGACGTAGGCGCCGCCGTCGCCCCACCACATGCCCTCGAGCTTGCGGGCGCGGGTGATCTGGCCCTCGCCGAACTGCTTGCGGGTGGAGACCTGCCGGGCGTCGCGGTCCGGGACGGTGACCCAGTCGACGCCGTAGACCGTGCCGGTCCTCGTGGCGCGGGAGAGGTCGTCGACGAACTGACCGCCGGAGTCGAAGCACTTGAAGGCCTGCAGGACGCCGGCGTCGTCGGCGAGGGTGCGCAGCTTGCCGCGGCCGTGGCGGAAGCCCTCCGGCGGGGTCCAGCGGTAGAGCAGGCCGTTGGGGCCGGAGGCGTCCTCGGTGAGGTAGAGGTGGCCGCGCCTGGGATCGACGACGACGGCCTCGTGGGCGTACCGGCCGAGGGCCTTGACCGGCTTGGGGTCGCGGTTGGCCCGGCGGTCCTCGGGGTCGACCTCGAAGACGTAGCCGTGGTCCTTGGTGAAGCCGTTCTTGCCGGCCTTGTCCTCGGTCTCCTCGCAGGTGAGCCAGGTGCCCCACGGGGTGCTGCCGCCGGCGCAGTTGGTGGCGGTGCCGGCGATGCCCACCCATTCGGCGACCTCGCCGCCGCGCCGGACCTCGACGACGGTGCAGCCGCCGGCCGCGGCCGGGTCGTAGACGAGGCCCTCGGCGAGCGGCACCGGGTGCGGCCACTGGGCGCGGGCCCCGGCGAGTTCGTGGTTGTTGACGAGGAGCGTGGTGCCGCGCGGGCCGTCGAAGGCGGCGGTGCCGTCGTGGTTGGACGGGGTGAACTCGCCCGACTCCAGCCTGGTCTTCCCGCTGTGGGTGATGACCCGGTACTCGAATCCGGCGGGCAGCGCGAGGATGCCGTCGGGGTCGGGGAGCAGGGGGCCGTAACCGGCGCCGTGGTGCCCGTGCCCGTGCGCCGGCTCGCCGTCCGCGGTGCCGGTGTCCGTGGCGGCGAGGGCGCCCGGGCGGTGGCGAGGGCGCCGACGCTGCCCGCGAGGGCGACTCCGGCACCGGTGATCGCGGATTTTCTGGCGAAGTCCCTGCGGCTGAGCGACATGGATGTCTCCTGTGACAGTGGGCGTGCCGTGGAGGGTGGCGTCCTGCGGTCGGCGCTCACGCTCCCGTCCGGTGCTGAACGGGAGTTGAACGCCGGGCCGCCAACGGGGTGCCTGTTCCGTGAATCCGCACGCACTGCCCGACCGCCGGTGAGGGAACCGGCGGCGCGCCGCTCTCAGCCGCCGTGCTGCGAGCGGGCCTTGAAGGCGGCCTTGCGCGCCTCCTTGGCCACCTTCTTGTCCGGGTGCAGCCGCCCCATCGCCTCCAGCACATCGGCGGTCGCGGGGTGGTCCACCCGCCACGCCGCCGCGAAGAACCCGCTGTGCTGCTCGGCCAGTCCCTCCACCAGGGCCTGCAGTTCCTCGGAGTTCCCCTCGGCCTGGAGCTGCGCGGCCAGGGTGTCGACGGTCAGCCAGAACACCAGGTCCTGGGAGGGCGCGGGTACGTCCGAGGCGCCGTGCTCGCTGAGCCAGACCCGGGCGAGCCCGCCCAGCTCGGGGTCGTCGAGGACGTCCCGCAGCGCCGGCTCGGCCTCCGCGCCGACCAGGGACAGCGCCTGCTGGCAGCGCAGCCGGCGCAACGGCGCCCCGGTGTCGGCGCCGCGCGCCGCCGCCAGCAACTCGCGGGCCGAGGCGAGCGGTTCGCGCCGGGTCAGCCACTGCTCGGTCTCTGCGCGGGCGGCGGACTGGCCGAAGCGGGAGGTGCCGTCGAGCAGCGCGTCCGCGCCCTTGTCGGCGAGTTCACCGACCGCGGGGGCCTCGAAGCCGGCCTCCAGCAGCCGTGCCCGCAGCCCGTACGCGCCGAGCGCGGTCAGCCGGACCATGCCGTAGCGGGAGACGTCGGTGTCGTCCACGGGCGCGGCGGGTTCCTCGTCGGCGTCGGCCATCAGCGCCTCGTCCACCGGCTGGTACTCGACGAGCCCGACCGGCTCGAGCATCCGGAACTGGTCGTCGAGGCGCATCATCGCGTCGGAGACCTGCTCCAGGACGTCGTTGGTGGGCTCGCCCATGTCGCCGGGGACGATCACCGAGGCGGCGAGGGCGGGCAGCGGTACCGGGGCGTCGCCCGCGCCGCCCTCACTGACCGTCAGCGCGTAGAGGGTGCCGAGGACGCCGTCGAGGAACTCCGCCTCGGCCTCGGGGTCCCAGTCGAGTGACGCGAAATCGATCTCGCCGCCCTCGTCCATGGCGTCGAGCAGGCCGTCCAGGTCGGGCACGCTCGCGTCCGCGACGACCGTCTCCAGGGCGCTGAGCCACACGGTGAGCACGTCGTGCGGGGAACCGGCGGTGAGCAGCGCCAGTTCCTCACCGGCCGCCACGGTCCCGGCCTCCTCGTCGGTGACCGCGACCAGACCCGCGTCCACGGCCACCCGCCAGGCCTCGCTCGCGTGGGCGGCGGCGTCGTCCCCGCTCAGCCCGAGCAGTTCGGCGGCGGCCGGAAGCTGCTCCTCGACCAGTCCGCCGCCGGCGTCGACCCGGGTGGCGGGCCCGGCCCAGCGGGCGAGCCGGGCGGCGCGGGAGAGCAACGGTGTGGACAGTGCGGCACGCGCCAGCTCCGCTTCGGGACGCAGCCGCACCGGCGGCAGGGGGGAGCTGTCTGACATCGGCTGACTCTCCTAGGACCGTGAAAGGGCTCAGCCGCTCAGCCTAGACGGATTTCCACCCATGCCGCCCGGTTCATCTCCCCGCCGGGCACCGTACATGGCCGAAACCTTGACAACTCACCGTCGCAGGCAGGAGATTGACGCGCGTAGAAGTTCGGGGGACAACTGTTCACTCGGCTCTACGCGTGTCACAGAGGGCCACGAGTCCCACACGCTGCCGTTCCACCCTCGTCCCGGCGCCCAGTCACGTCCCCGGAGGGATCCCCTTGCCGAGCAGGTCTTCAGCGCGCCTCGCCGCGCTCACCGTCGCCGCCGTCTGCGGCGCGGCGTCCGCCGTCGTCCTCACCTCGCCCGCGCACGCCGACTCGGTGCGCGTCCACGACATCCAGGGCACCACCCGGATATCCCGTTCGCGGGGCAGAAGGTCACGGACGTTCCCGGCATCGTCACGGCCACCCGCACCTACGGCTCCTCCAAGGGCTTCTGGCTGCAGGACGCCACGCCGGACGACAACCCGGCCACCAGCGAAGGCGTCTTCGTCTTCACCAGCTCCACGCCGAAGGTCGCGGCCGGCGACTCGGTCACGGTGACCGGCACGGTCTCCGAGTACATCCCGGGCGGCGCGTCCTCCGGCAACCAGTCGCTGACGGAGATCACCAAGCCCACGGTCACCGCGGTCTCCACCGGCAACGCCGTGCCGGCCCCGGTCGTCGTCGACGAGGACTCGGTGCCGGACGCCTACGCCCCGGCCGGCGACACCGCCGCGGCCGGCTCCGTCAACGGCCTCACCCTGGACCCGGCGAAGTACGCCCTGGACTACTACGAGTCCCTGGAGGGCATGAACGTCCAGGTCGCCGACGCCCGGGTGGTCACCGCGACCGACCCGTACAGCGAGCTGTGGGTCACGGCCAAGCCGCACGAGCACCCCAGCCGGCGCGGCGGCACGGTCTACGGCTCCTACGACTCCCAGAACACCGGCCGGCTGCAGATCCAGTCGCTGGGCTCCACCGCCGACTTCCCGAAGGCGAACGTCGGCGACACCCTGGAGGGCACCACCACCGGCCCGCTGGACTTCAACCAGTACGGCGGCTACACCCTCGTCGCGAGCGAGCTGGGCACGCTGAGGAGCGGCGGCCTGGAGCGCGAGACCACGCAGAAGCAGTCGGGCCGCGAGCTCGCGGTGGCGACCTACAACGTCGAGAACCTCGACCCGTCGGACGCCACCTTCGACCAGCACGCCGCCGCGATCGTGCACAACCTGCAGTCGCCGGACATCGTGTCCCTGGAGGAGATCCAGGACAACAACGGCGCCAAGGACGACGGCACGGTCGACGCGAGCCAGACCGTGAACAAGCTGATCGACGCGATCGTCGCGGCCGGCGGCCCGAAGTACGACTGGCGTTCCATCGACCCGGTCAACGACCAGGACGGCGGCGAGCCCGGCGGCAACATCCGCCAGGCCTTCCTGTTCAACCCGGAGCGGGTGTCCTTCGTGGACCGCGCCGGCGGCGACTCCACCACCGCGGTCGGCGTCACCAAGGCGCAGGGCAAGGCGCGGCTGACGGTCTCCCCGGGCCGGATCGCCCCGGCCGACGCGGCCTGGGCCAACAGCCGCAAGCCGCTGGCCGGCGAGTTCGTCTTCCACGGCAAGACGGTGTTCGTGATCGCCAACCACCTGAACTCCAAGGGCGGCGACCAGGGACTGACGTCCCAGTACCAGCCGCCGGTGCGCAGCTCGGAGATCCAGCGTCACGCGCAGGCGACCGTGGTGAACGGCTTCGTCAAGGACATCCTGGCCGTGCAGAAGAACGCGGACGTCATCGCGCTCGGCGACATGAACGACTTCGAGTTCTCCGGCACCACCCGGATCCTCGAGGGCGACGGCGAGCTGTGGTCGGCGATCAAGTCGCTGCCGAGGAGCGAGCGTTACACCTACGACTACCAGGGCAACCAGCAGGTCCTGGACCAGATCCTGGTGAGCCCGGCGATCCGGCGCGACTGCGGCCTCGAGTACGACAGCGTGCACGTCAACTCGGAGTTCAACGACCAGATCAGCGACCACGACCCGCAGGTGCTGCGGTTCCGTCCGTAACCCCTGTCCCTGTCAGGACTGGCCGAACACGCCGTTCAGCCAGTCCTGCCAGGCGGCTTCGGCCGCCCGGCCGTCGGCGTCCGGCGCGAAGTCGTGGACGCTGACGCCGAGCGGGGCGCCCCAGTGGCCGCGTCCGAAGAACCGGATGAGGGCGCTGTCGGTACGCAGCCCGATGAAGTACGGGTTCCGGTAGTCGAGTACGGCGTCCAGGGTCCGCCCGCCGGGCCCTCGGGCGCCGACCTTCGTGCCCGCGGCCGTGTCGTCCGCGAGTCCGAGGGCGCGGCCGACGGCGGCGATCGCCCTCGGCGTCGCCGAGGCCGCGGGTCCGTTCACCTGGGTGAAGGTGACCGGGCGGGGCGCGAAGTGCGTGAGGTACTCGCGCAGGGTGTGCAGGTAGAAGTTGGTGTGCTTGCTCGCGCCGTCGTACTGGTTGTTCCAGTCGTCGGTGAAGATGCCGCTGTGGACGTAGCGCACCCAGGCGCGGCGGCCCTCGTCGCGCGGCTCGATGGTGTGGTCGAGCTGGTTCAGCGACTGGACGGGCATGCCCACGTCCTCGCTGCGGTTGGTGTAGCGGTGGGGCGGGTCCCAGACGGTGACGGTGGATCCGAAGGGACCCCGGCCGCCTTCCCGGGGCTCGGGCGGGTCCATCGGCCACAGATAGCCGCCGGTACCGGTGGTGATCGCCTCCCAGACCTTCTCCGGCGGGGCGTCGACCTCGAACTCCCGGACGATCTCGAATTCCTCGGGCATGGCGGGGCTCCTGCTCAGCTCTCTGGGGTGGTCCGGTCCCGGACCGTGGGGTGGAGGGCGACGACGATCCGGTGGTCACGGCCGTCCTCGGCGCCGGGAGCGTCGTACTTGCGGATCAGCGCGCTCACGCCGGCCGTCAGCTCCTGCGCGAAGGCGGCCCGGTCGGCCGCCGAGGCGAAGCGGACCTCGCCGTCCAGGGCGTAGGTCGCCAGCCGCTTGCGCGCCTTCGCCGCGCCGGTGATCAGCTCGCCGACGTCCCGGACGAGGCGGGCGCCGAGCGCGAGCAGCCAGCGGGCGGAGAACTGGTCGCGGAAGCGGTCCGGGTCGGGCTGCACCGCGGCGAGGGCGGCCGGCGAGATGACGTACGACGCGGCGGTCGCCCGCATCAGCCGCTCGGTGACGTTGCCCTTGCGGCGCTCCCCCGCCAGTTCGACCAGGCCGTGCCGCTCCAGCGCCTTGAGGTGGTAGTTCACCTTCTGCCGGGGCAGTCCGACCCGGCCGGCCAGCATGGCGGCCGACGCGGGTCCGGCCGCCAGCTCGGCGAGCAGCCGGGCCCGCACCGGGTCCAGCGACACGGCCGCCGCCTCGGGATCCTCGATCACGGTCACGTCCAGCATGCGACCACCCTCGCACCGAAAACTTTTTTTGTCCAGGAGGACAGAGTGTTCGGTGGGAGGGTGGTCAGCGGTGCCTGTCCGCCGGCGTGACGGGCGGGCCGGAGCGGTTCAGCAGCGGCGGCCGTGCTGCCGGCGCCAGGCGATGACCCCGGCGACGGCGGCGGTGGCGAGGGCGCCGGCGGCGAGGACGGGCCCCGGGTGCCTCCGGCCCGCGTCCAGTGCGCGCCGCACGGACTCCGGAAGGGGGCGGCCGGTGTGCCGTGCGCGCCGTTCCTGCAGGGCGTGACCGGCACTGGTGGCCTGCTCCTGCAGGACATGACCGGCGCTCGTGGCGCGCTCCTGGAGGGCGTGCCGGGCGTGGCCCGACCGGTCCTGCACGGCGTGCCGGGCATGACCGGACCGGTCCTGCATCGCGTGCCGGGCGTGGCTCGACCGCTCCTGCATCGCGTGCCCGGTCCTGACCGCCCGCTCCTGCACGGTGTGCCCGGCCTGGGCGGCGCTGGAGCGGAGCTGCACGGTCATGGCGCCGGCCTTGTCCTTCAGGTCGGCGGCGCGGGCCTTGGCGCGGCCCTTCATATCGGCCTTGCCGACGAGCTGTTCGACGGTGTCGCCGAGCTGGCTGCGGGTCTGCTCTATCTGGTGCCGCAGTTCGTCGGGGCCCTTGGCGCCCGAGCCGTGCGGGTTCTTGTGGCTCATCGGTGTGCCCTTTCCCTGATCACGTCGACGTCCGCCTTGACGCTGCCGAGCGTCACCTCGGGTTTGGGCGGGGTCGCGCGGCGCAACTGGGCCCGGCCGGCCATGCCCAGCAGACCGGCCACGACGAAGAACACCGCGGCGACGATCAGCGCCGACGCCCACACGGGCAGGGCGAGGGCGATCGCGGCGGTGGCGGCGCCGGCCAGGGTGATCAGGCCGACGTAACCGACGGCGCCCGCGGCACCGAGCAGTCCGCCGCCCCGTCCGGCGTGGCGCCCCTTCTCGGTCAGCTCCTCCTTGGCGAGGGCGACCTCCTGCCGCAGGAGCCGGGAAAGCTGTTCGGTGGCCCGGCTGACGAGTTCACCCGTGGAAGGGTGCCCGTCGAGCGGGGGCCGTGTCTGCGAGGTCACGGTCACGTGTTCCGCCTCCTCCTCCGTACGGAACCCCCGAGTACCCAGGCCCGGGTCCGTCACCCTCTCCCCTCTCCCCCGCGCCGGGTGAGCCGAGCCGGGCGAGTTGCGTCTGGAACCAGTCCAGCCGGGCCTGCAACAGGGCCGCCTCGGCCACGAGTTCGGGTACGCCCAAGTCGCCGTCGGCCGGCAACCCGGCGGACGGGACGGCGGCGGCCGCCACCACCCGCAGGCCCTCCCCGGCCAGCCGGGCGAAACCGGCGAGCGGGACCGACGTACGCGCTCCCGCGCAGCCCGCGCACGCGGGCGCCAGGGCCTGCCAGCCGGGTCTGCCCCAGCCGGCGTCGGCGAGCGCGACCGGGCCGGCCCCGCAGGCGCACGGACCCACGGTCGCCGTGCGCACCCGCTGCCGGGCGTACCGGAAGCCGCGCTCGAAACGGATGTAGGCGCCGAGCACGGAGACTTCGAGCAGGACCGCGGCCCGGTGCTCGGCCGTGCAGAGCATGGCCTCGGCGGCCGTACGGTCGTGCACGCAGTGGAAGCCGCAGTCGCACAGGCGCGCGGGCGCGCGGTGCCGGCGCCCGTAGACGCAGGAGGCGTCGGCGAGCACTCCGTACGGCAGCGCGCCGCCCAGGGACACACCGGTGAACCCGGCCCGGGTGCCGTCCTGCGACAGCACCGGGTGGGCGATCTTGTATCCGGTCGGCGGCTCCGTCGGGCGTTCCACCGGGAGCCGCAGCCTCATCGGGCCGCCGGTACCTCTTCGCGGGCCGGCTCGGCCGGTGCGGTGCGGGTGATCTCCTCGGGGAGCTCCGGCTCCTCCTGGTGGACGCGAGGCCGCTCCTCGGCGACTCCGGTGGCCAGTGCCTTGCCGAGCTTCATGGTGCCTCCCATGACCGACGTCAATGACCGTCCCGACTCATAGTGACCCATGTCGGCCGACTTGGACACAGGACCTTCGGCCACCGCCCGTACATGTCAGCGATGCTTATCAATACCTCGTAGGAGAATTAAGTAGAGCTTCACCTTCGAGTTGCCGAGACTACCCGTATGACGATCCGACGCAAGCCCTTCGGCCGCACACTCTGCGCGATGATCACCCCGTTCACCGAGGCGGGCTCGCTCGACCTGGAGGGGCCGCGCTGCTGGCGGACCGGCTGGTGGCCGGGGGCTGCGACGGGCTGGTGCTGAACGGCACCACGGGCGAGTCGCCGACCACCACGGACGCGGAGAAGGCGGAACTGATCGCGGCCGTCCGGGACGCCGTCGGCAACCGGGCCGCGCTGGTGGCGGGCGTCGGCACGGCGGACACCCGGCACACGGCCGAGGGGGCCCGCGCGGCGGAGAAGGCGGGCGCCGACGGCGTGCTGGTGGTGACGCCGTACTACAGCAGGCCGCCGCAGGAGGCGGTGGAGGCGCACTTCCGGCAGGTCGCCGACGCGAGCGGCCTGCCGGTGATGCTCTACGACATCCCGGGCCGCACCGGCACCCGGATCGAGCCGGAGACGATGATCCGGCTCGCCGGACACCCCCGGATCGTGGCCGTCAAGGACTGCTCGTACGACCTCCTCGGCACCCAGAAGGTGCTGGCGCGTACGGAACTGGCGTACTACGCGGGGTGCGACGAGCACGTGCTCGCGCTGTACGCGGTGGGCGCGGCGGGCTGCGTGAGCACGGTCGCGAACGCGGTGCCGGGGCCAATCGCCGCCGTCCTGGACGCGTTCGACGCGGGTGACACCGCCCACGCGGCCGAACTCCAACTGGAGGCGATGCCGTTGATCGAGGCGATGACGGCCGCGGGCCTGCCCGGCACGGTCACCGCCAAGGCCCTGCTCACCCGGCTCGGCCTGCCCGCCGGCCCGGTACGCGCACCCCTGCTCCCCGCCGGCCCGGAGACGGCCGATGCCCTGCGGGCACTGTACGACCGGCTCGTCGCCCCCTGACCACCCCCGAAAACCACCTGCCCCACCCGGGTCCCGGCCGTACGGTGACCGCGTGACCCGCCCGCTTCCGACGCGCTCGGCGGGCTCGCGGCGGGGCCGTGAGGACCGGGGAGTGCCACGCGCGTGCCCGCTCACCCCCGGACGTCACCCGCCCGCCGCGCCCTCGTCCTCGCCGTCGCCCTCCCAGCGGAGCAGGTCGCCCGGCTGGCAGGCGAGTACCTCGCAGAGCGCGGCGAGGGTCGCGAAGCGCACCGCCTTGGCGCGGCCGTTCTTGAGTACCGCGAGGTTGGCCGGCGTGATCCCCACCCGGTCCGCCAGCTCACCCACGGACATCTTCCGCCGGGCCAGCATCACGTCGATGTCGACGACGATCGGCATCAGATCACCTCGTCCAGCTCGGCCCGCATCCGCGACGCCTCGACGTCGCGCGCGACGGCCTGGACGAGCAGCATCCGCAGCACGAGCACGATGAGCGCGACCCCGAGGACGGCCAGGCCGATCCCGGCCATGATGACGGTGACACCGGGGTCGGCCCGCTGACCCGGCGCGTTGATCGCCGTGACGGTGAACCACAGCAGGGCGACCGCCACGATGGCGCCGATCACGCCGTCCACGTACCGGAAGGCCGCGTGGGAGAACACGGTTCCGCGCCGCACCATCGCCACCAACCGCCACACGCAGAACAGCGCGACCTGGGCCGTCGCCATGCCCAGGATCGTGATCACGCGGAACGCGGTCAGCGGGAGCGACCCGTCCTCGGGATCACCGCCGCCGGCCAGCACCCACACCATCCCCGCCTGCACGAACACGGTGCCGGCGAGCACCACCACGAGCACGGCGCGCAACGCACGCACGGTCAGCTTTCCCACAGGCCGTCCTTCCATCGAGATGCGATGGAAATCTATCGAGATTCGATAGGCACGGCAAGTGCTCACGCACGAGGTCGGCACCGATCGCCGGCGACCCGGCGGGCACCCTTCCCGCGCCTGACGGCGTGGAGCGGGAACGGCTCATCGATCACCCAGGTGCACGGCGGACACCGCGTCCGCGCGAGTCCGCAGCGGCCGCAGCACCGCCATCCCGTCCTCGAGCCCGACCTTCATGGCGAAGTCGAACCGGTCGGCCTCCAGACACAACTCCACGTCGGCGAGGTGAGCCCCGCGGCGCCGCCCGTCGCGCAGGTCGTCCGCGGCCGGGGATGTGCGGGCACGGTGCAGATAGGGGCCGGGGTCGGGGCGATCCCCGGCGAGGAGCCGATCCAGGTACTCGGCGCAGGCCAGATCCTCCGCGGCGCGGCCGTCCTCGCCGGTGGCCACGAACGTCACCGGGCCGGCGCCGGCCTCCGCCAGGGCCCGGGCCGTCGCGCCGGCCACGACGAAACTGGCGCACAGCGCCCATTCCGCCTCGACCACCGCCAGCGCGCCGACCGTTCCGGCGGTGGTCTTCTGGATGACGGTGCGGCCGGCCAGGTCGGCCTCCCGGATCAGGCCAGGGGAGTTGACCAGGTCGAACCCGCTGACCGGTGCCCCGTCCTTGAGCGCGAGCCAGGCCGGGTGGCGGGCTTTGATCTCCATTGCCTCGCCCTCGTCGGAAGCGAGAACGATCTTGTCCGCACCGCGATGGAAAGCCCATGCGGCGGTGGTGAACGCCCGCATCACATCGATCACGACGGCCACCTGTTCGGTGCCGTCCAGGTCGGGGATTCCGACTACTCGCGAGTCCATGCCGGGATGGTCGCAGCCCGCCGAAGCGGTCGACAAGACAGGGTGGCGCCGGGCCGCGGGCGGCAGCGACGCCGACGGCGGTGACGGCCGACCGACGGCGACGGCCCGGGTGTTCGGCGGGCCGGCACGGTGCCGGCGCCCGTGCCGGACGGGTGCCGGGCCGGTCCGTGCCCCCGCCCGAGGAAGCGCGTGTCGGAGTGATCGCCGTACGGCCCTCCAGGGGCCCGCTCTCAGACGCGACGGACGCACGAGCGCCCTCCCGGGCCGTCCTCGGGCCGTGGAAGGGCGCTCAGCGATGACCGGCGCCGACACCGCCACCGGATCGGCAGCGGTTCGGAGCGATGACCGGGCGGGCGGCCGCGGGTCACGGCCGCCGGTGCTCAGTTGTGGCTGTGCAGGATGTCGTTCAGGCCGCCCCAGACCGCGTTGTTCGGGCGGGCCTCGACCGCGCCGGTGACCGAGTTGCGGCGGAAGAGGATGTTGGAGGCGCCGTTGAGTTCGCGGGCCTTGACGATCTGGCCGTCGGGCATGGTGACGCGGGTGCCCGCGGTGACGTACAGGCCGGCCTCCACCACGCACTCGTCGCCGAGCGCGATGCCGACGCCCGCCTCGGCGCCGATCAGGCAGCGCTCGCCGATGGCGATGATCACGTTGCCGCCGCCGGACAGCGTACCCATGGTGGACGCGCCGCCGCCGATGTCCGAGCCGTCGCCGACCACGACGCCCGCGGAGATGCGGCCCTCGACCATGGAGGTGCCGAGCGTGCCGGCGTTGAAGTTGACGAAGCCCTCGTGCATCACCGTGGTGCCCTCGGAGAGGTGGGCGCCCAGGCGGACCCGGTCGGCGTCGGCGATGCGCACGCCCTTCGGGGCGACGTAGTCCGTCATGCGCGGGAACTTGTCGATCGAGGTGACCTGGAGGTGCAGGCCCTCGGCGCGGGCGTTCAGCCGCACCTTCTCGATGTCGTCCACGGCGACCGGGCCGAGCGAGGTCCAGGCGACGTTGGCGAGGTGCCCGAAGATGCCGTCCAGGCTCTGGCCGTGCGGCTTGACCAGGCGGTGCGAGAGCAGGTGCAGGCGCAGGTAGACGTCGTGGGCGTCGATCGGCTTCTCGTCCAGCGAGGCGATGACCGTACGGACCGCGACCACCTCGACGCCCCGGCGGGCGTCCCGGCCGGTCGCCGCGGTCGCACCGGCGCCGAGCAGCTCCGCGGCCCGCTCGGCGGACAGCCGCTCGGTACCGGCCGGGCCGGGGTCCGCGACCAGCTCGGGGGCCGGGAACCAGGTGTCGAGAACGGTGCCGTCGGAGGCGATGGTGGCGAGGCCGGCGGCCACGGCACCGGTGGTGCGGGAAGCAGTCGTGTCGGTCATGTGGGAAAACCTAACGTGGGCGGGGGTGCCGGAGCGAACCGTGTCTCACGTGCCGGGCGCCGCCTCAGCGGATCAGCCGGGCCAGCGCGCCGCGCGCGTACTCCTCGTCGTAGGAACCGCCGGTGAGCAGGACCTGGAGGCAGATGCCGTCCATCAGCGCGAGCAGCGCCCGGGCCGTCTCCGGATCGGTGCGCCCGGCCAGCCGCGCGGCCGTCCGGCGCGTCCAGCGTGCGGCGACGGGACGCAGGGCGGGGCGTCTGAGCGCGGCGAGGTACAGCTCGTACTCCAGCTCCGCCCCGGCCGGTCGCCGCCCAGCCAGTCGCCGAGGACGCGGGCCAGGCCCGCCGCGAGGTCGGCGTCCGGGTCCGCGAGGATCCCGTCGGCTTCGAGCACGCCGCCGAACCCCTCGCTTGCCTGCTCCAGAGCGGCCACCAGCAGGTCGTCCAGGGTGGCGAAGTGGTACGTCGTGGAGCCGAGCGGGACGTCCGCGGCGGCGGCCACCGAGCGGTGGCTGAGCCCGTCGATGCCCTTCTCGCCCACGACGTGGAGCGCCGCGTCGATGATCCGCTGCCGCCGGCCGGGGTCGTGACGGCGGGGCATCAGTGCGCTCCACCCAGGTTCAGGACCACCACTCCCCCGATGATCAGGAGTATCCCGGCCACCTTGGCGGTGCTCAGCCCCTCCCCGAACAGCGTCAGGCCGATGACGGCGATCGTCGCCGTCCCGGCGCCCGACCAGATCGCGTACGCCGTGCCGATGGACACGGTCCGCAGGGTGTGGGCGAGCAGCGTGAAGGCCACGACGTAGCCCAGGGCCGTCACGAGGGAGGGCACGAGCCTGCTGAAGCCCTCGCTGTACTTCATCGCCGTCGTCGCGACGACCTCGGCGGCGATGGCGCCGGCGAGCCACAGGTATCCCATGTGTACGAGCGTACACATCGGTGCGCCGGCGGATCGTGCGCATACGGAAGGGGCCGCGGCACACGGCCGCGGCCCCCTTCGCGAGGCGCTGTGTCAGACGTTGAACCCGAGCGCCCGAAGCTGCTCGCGGCCATCGTCCGTGATCTTGTCGGGGCCCCACGGCGGCATCCAGACCCAGTTGATGCGCAACTCGTTGACCAGGCCGTCCGTGGCGGACTTGGCCTGGTCCTCGATGACGTCCGTCAGCGGGCAGGCCGCGGACGTCAGGGTCATGTCGACGGTCGCGATGTTCGCGTCGTCGACGTGGATGCCGTAGATCAGGCCGAGGTTGACGACGTCGATGCCCAGCTCGGGGTCGACGACGTCCATCAGGGCCTCGCGAAGCTCCTCCTCAGAGGCGGGCTTCATCTCCACGGTGTCGCTCATGCGGTCTTCCTTTCGGCGTCGGCGCCGTCCAGCGCCTGGGCCGTCGCGTCCTTCCACGCCATCCAGCTCAGGAGGGCGCACTTGACCCGGGCGGGGTACTTGGAGACGCCGGCGAACGCGACCGCGTCCTCCAGCACCTCCTCCATGGCGTCGTCCGGCTCGATCCTGCCCTTGGACTGCATCAGCTCCAGGAAGGTCTCCTGGATCTTCTGCGCGTCGGCCAGGTCCTTGCCGACCAGCAGCTCGTTCAGCACGGAGGCGGAGGCCTGGCTGATGGAACAGCCCTGGCCCTCGTAACTGACGTCCTCGATCGTCGTGCCGTCGTACTTCACTCGGAGGGTGATCTCGTCGCCGCACGTCGGGTTCACGTGGTGCACCTCGGCGTCGCCATCCCGCAAGCCCCGCCCGTGCGGGTTCTTGTAGTGGTCCAGGATGACTTCCTGGTACATCGAGTCCAGCTTCATGCGATCGCTCGTCCCTGTCAGCCGAAGAAGTTCCGTACGTGCTCCAGGCCGTCGACCAGAGCGTCGATCTCCGCCGGCGTGGAGTACAGATAGAACGACGCGCGCGTGGTCGCGGGAATTCCGTAGCGCAGGCAGACGGGTCGCGCGCAGTGGTGACCCACGCGGACCGCGATGCCCTGCTCGTCGAGGACCTGGCCCACGTCGTGCGGGTGGATGTCGCCCAGCGTGAACGAGATCGCGGCCCCTCGGTCCTCGGCCGTGGTCGGGCCGATGATCCGCAGGTCCGGCACCTCGGCGAGCCGCTTCACCGCGTACTCGGTGAGCGCGTGCTCGTGCGCGAGGATCTTGTCCATGCCGATGGAGTTCAGGTAGTCGATCGCCGCGCCGAGACCGACCGCCTGGGCGATCGGCGGCGTGCCCGCCTCGAACTTGTGCGGAGCCGGGGCGTAGGTCGAGGAGTGCATCGACACCGTCTCGATCATCTCGCCGCCGCCGAGGAACGGGGGGAGGTCCTCCAGCAGCTCCTGGCGGCCCCACAGCACGCCGATGCCGGTCGGGGCGCACATCTTGTGGCCGGTGAAGGCCACGAAGTCGGCCTGGAGGGCCTGGACGTCCAGCGGCATGTGCGGCGCCGCCTGCGAGGCGTCGACGCACACCAGCGCGCCGACCTCCTGCGCGCGGCGGACTATCGCCTCGACCGGGTTGACCGTGCCCAGGATGTTGGACACCAGCACGAAGGAGACGATCTTCGTCTTCTCGGTGATGACCTCGTTGATGTTGGACAGGTCGAGCCGGCCGTCGTCGGTGAGGCCGAACCACTTCAGCTTCGCGCCCGTGCGCTGCGCCAGCAGCTGCCACGGCACGATGTTGGAGTGGTGCTCCATCTCCGTGATGACGATCTCGGTCTCGTGGTCCACGCGGTAGGGCTCGTCGGCCCAGCCCAGCATGTTGGCCACGAGGTTCAGCGACTCGGAGGCGTTCTTGGTGAAGATCACCTCGTCGCGGCTGGGCGCGTTGATGAACTCGGCGACCTTGTCGCGCGCGCCCTCGTACAGCGCCGTGGCCTCCTCGGCGAGCACATGCACACCGCGGTGGACGTTGGCGTTGTAGCGCTCGTAGTACTCACTGAGGGCGTCCAGCACCTGGCGCGGCTTCTGCGAGGTCGCCGCGTTGTCCAGGTACACGAGCTTCCGGCCGTCGTGGACCTGACGGTCCAGGATCGGGAAGTCCTTGCGGATCGCCTCGGTGTCGAGGAGGCCCGGCAGCTGCGTCACGCGGATACGCCACCCTTCGTGTATGCCTCGTAGCCCTCGTTCTCCAGCTTGTCGGCGAGCTCGGCGCCGCCGGACTCGACGATGCGGCCACCGGAGAAGACGTGGACGAAGTCGGGCTTGATGTAGCGCAGGATGCGCGTGTAGTGCGTGATCAGCAGGGTGCCGACCTCGCCGGTCTCACGGACGCGGTTGACGCCCTCGGAGACGATGCGAAGGGCGTCGACGTCCAGACCGGAGTCCGTCTCGTCGAGGATCGCGACCTTCGGCTTGAGCAGCTCGAGCTGGAGGATCTCGTGCCGCTTCTTCTCACCGCCGGAGAAGCCCTCGTTGACGTTGCGCTCGGCGAAGGACGGGTCCATGTTGAGGCGCTCCATGGCCTCCTTGACCTCCTTCACCCAGGTGCGCAGCTTCGGGGCCTCGCCGCGGACGGCGGTGGCGGAGGTGCGCAGGAAGTTGGAGACCGAGACGCCGGGGACCTCGACCGGGTACTGCATCGCCAGGAACAGGCCCGCGCGGGCGCGCTCGTCGACGGACATCTCCAGGACGTCCTCGCCGTCGAGCAGCACGGTGCCGCTGGTGATCGTGTACTTCGGGTGACCCGCGAGCGAGTAGGCGAGAGTCGACTTGCCCGAGCCGTTGGGGCCCATGATGGCGTGCGTCTCGCCCTGCTTCACGGTCAGGTCGACACCCTTGAGGATCTCCTTCGTGGCGTTGTCGGCCTCGACGGTGACGTGCAGGTCTCGGATTTCAAGCGTTGCCATGGGTGCCTCAGGACTCCTGGGTGAGGGAGACGAGAACGTCGTCCCCTTCGATCTTTACGGGGTATACGGGGACGGGGCGCGTCGCGGGGAGGCCGGACGGCTTGCCGGTGCGCAGGTCGAAGGCGGAGCCGTGCAGCCAGCACTCGATCTGGCAGTCCTCCACCTCGCCCTCGGAGAGGGAGACGTTCGCGTGCGAGCAGATGTCGTGGATGGCGAACACCTCGCCCTCGGTCTTCACGACCGAGACCGGCGTGCCGTCGAGTTCCACCCGCTTCGGGGTGTCCTCCTCCAGCTCGCTCAGCCCACAGGCGCGTACGAAGGACGTCATGCGACCGAGGCCTCCAGCTCCTCCTCGATCTTGGCGAGCAGGCGCTCCTCGATGTCGGCGACACCGATCTGCTGGACCAGCTCGGCGAAGAAGCCGCGCACCACCAGGCGGCGGGCGTCCTGCTCGGGGATGCCGCGGGCCATCAGGTAGAAGAGCTGCTCGTCGTCGAAGCGGCCGGTGGCCGAGGCGTGGCCGGCGCCGACGATCTCGCCGGTCTCGATCTCCAGGTTCGGCACCGAGTCGACGCGCGCGCCGTCCGTGAGGACGAGGTTGCGGTTCATCTCGTAGGTGTCCGTGCCCTCGGCGGCGGCCTCGATGAGCACGTCGCCGATCCAGACCGCGTGCGCGTCGTCGCCCTGGAGCGCGCCCTTGTAGACGACGTTGGACTTGCAGTGCGGGGTGTTGTGGGTGACCAGCAGGCGGTGCTCCTGGTGCTGCCCGGCGTCGGTGAAGTACAGGCCGAACAGCTCGGCCTCGCCGCCGGGACCGGCGTACTCCACGCGGGGGTGCAGCCGGACCACGTCGCCGCCGAAGGTGACGACCACGGACTTGAAGGAGGCGTCCCGGCCGATCAGCGCGTTGTGCTGGGCGACGTGCACGGCCTTCTCGTCCCAGTCCTGGACGGAGACGACGGTCAGCTTGGCGCCGTCGCCCAGGACGTAGTCGACGTTCGCGGCGAGCACCGCGTCACCGGTGTGGTCGATGACCACGACGGCCTCGGCGAAGGCGCCCAGCTCGATGACCTGGTGGCCGAAGGCGACCCCGCCCTCGCCGTGCACGGCGATGCGGATCGGCTCGCTGAGCACCGTCTCCTTGGGAACGGTGACCACGCCGGCCTGCTCGAACGCCGAGTACGCCTGGGCGGCGACGCGGTCCACCGGGGTACCGGCGCGGCCGATCCGCGCGTCGTCGCGGCCGACGGTCTCGACGGTCACGCCCTCGGGGCCTCGACGGCGACCTTCACGCCCGCGCCGGTCGCGACGGCGGTGCCGTCGTGCAGGCCGCGCAGGCGCTCCAGCGGCGTGAACCGCCATTCCTCCTCGCGGCCGTGCGGGACCGGGAAGTCCGCCACGTCGAAGGACGGGGCACGCTCATGCGCGTGGCGACGGTCGACTCGGCGGCCACCGCGATCTGGCCCGCGGTGGTCGAGCCCACGGGGATGTTCTGAGCCTCAGCCATGGCTGTCGGTCTGCTCGCTTTCTTACGTGAGTGGCTTGACGGGAGCGGCGGTGGCGTCAGCCGACCGCGCCCTCCATCTGGAGCTCGATCAGCCGGTTGAGCTCGAGGGCGTACTCCATGGGGAGTTCCTTGGCGATCGGCTCGACGAAGCCGCGCACGATCATCGCCATCGCCTCGAACTCGGACAGACCGCGGCTCATCAGGTAGAAGAGCTGGTCCTCGGAGACCTTGGAGACGGTCGCCTCGTGGCCCATGGAGACGTCGTCCTCGCGGACGTCCACGTAGGGGTACGTGTCGGAGCGGGAGATGGTGTCGACCAGCAGCGCGTCGCAGAGCACGTTGGACTTGGAGCCCGCGGCGCCCTCGCCGATCTCGACCAGGCCGCGGTACGAGGTGCGGCCGCCGCCGCGCGCCACCGACTTGGAGACGATGTTGGACGAGGTGTTCGGCGCCATGTGGACCATCTTGGAACCGGCGTCCTGGTGCTGGCCCTCGCCCGCGAAGGCGATGGACAGGGTCTCGCCCTTGGCGTGCTCGCCCATCAGGTAGACGGCCGGGTACTTCATCGTCACCTTGGAGCCGATGTTGCCGTCGATCCACTCCATGGTCGCGCCCTCGTAGGCGACGGCGCGCTTGGTGACCAGGTTGTAGACGTTGTTCGACCAGTTCTGGATGGTCGTGTAGCGGCAGCGGGCGTTCTTCTTGACGATGATCTCGACGACCGCGCTGTGCAGCGAGTCCGACTTGTAGATCGGGGCGGTGCAGCCCTCGACGTAGTGCACGTAGGCACCCTCGTCGACGATGATCAGGGTCCGCTCGAACTGGCCCATGTTCTCCGTGTTGATACGGAAGTAGGCCTGGAGCGGGATCTCGACGTGCACGCCCTTCGGCACGTAGATGAAGGAGCCGCCGGACCACACCGCGGAGTTCAGCGACGCGAACTTGTTGTCGCCGACCGGGATGACCGTGCCGAAGTACTCCTTGAAGAGCTCCGGGTGCTCCTTCAGCGCGGTGTCGGTGTCGAGGAAGATGACGCCCTGCTCCTCCAGGTCCTCACGGATCTGGTGGTAGACGACCTCGGACTCGTACTGGGCCGCGACACCGGCCACGAGGCGCTGCTTCTCCGCCTCGGGGATGCCGAGCTTGTCGTACGTGTTCTTGATGTCCTCGGGCAGGTCCTCCCAGGACTCCGCCTGCTTCTCGGTGGAGCGCACGAAGTACTTGATGTTGTCGAAGTCGATCCCCGACAGGTCCGAGCCCCAGTTCGGCATGGGCTTCTTCTCGAAGAGCCTGAGGCCCTTGAGACGGAGCTTCGTCATCCACTCCGGCTCGGACTTCTTCGCGGAGATGTCCCGGACGACGTCCTCGTTGATGCCGCGCTTCGCGGAGGCGCCGGCAGTGTCGGAGTCGGCCCAGCCGTATTCGTACTTACCCAGACCCTCGAGTTCGGGGTGGGCAGTCTCCGTGGGGAGAGTCATGCGGGGTTCCTCCCGGCCGTGCTAGCAGATGCTTGGTGGCTCTGGTGATCGGACTTCGAAATCTTGGGGATGAACGTCGTGCAGACGCCGTCGCCGTGCGCGATCGTCGCCAGCCGCTGCACATGGGTACCCAGGAGCTCGGCGAAGATCTCCGTCTCCGCCTCGCACAGCTGCGGGTACTGCTCCGCCACGTGGGCGACCGGGCAGTGGTGCTGGCAGAGCTGCTCACCCTGCTGCGGGAGGGGCGCGCTGCGCGCCGCAGCAGCGTACCCGTCCGCGCTGAGGGCCTTGGCCAGTGCCTCGGCGCGCAGCTCGGGGCCGACGCTCTCGATCGCCTCGCGGTAGGCCCTCGCCTGCGCGGCGAACCGGGCCCGGGCGAAGGCGGCGACCGCCTCGGGGCCGCCCTCCCGGTCGGCGATCCAGCGGAGCGCGTCCACGGCCAGCTTGTCGTACGACTGGTCGAAGGCGTCGCGGCCGCAGTCGGTGAGCGCGAACACCTTGGCGGGACGGCCGCGCGTCCGCGCGCCGTACACCCGCTGCTCACGGGCCTCGACCACGTCGTCGGCGACGAGCGCGTCCAGGTGGCGCCGCACCGCGGCCTGGGTCAGGCCCAGCCGCCCGGCCAGCTCGGCGACGGTCGACGGGCCGTGGTCCAGGATGGACCGCGCGACCCGGTTGCGCGTCGAGCGCTCCCCGGTCGCGAGCTCCTCCTGGGGGGTCCCCACCGGGGTCTCCCGAGCCTCGCCGACGTTTTTCACAACGCCATTGTTGCGTAATTCCTCGGAGACTGACAAGCGCCGTCCGGATCACCCGGCGGTGCCCTGCGTCACTTAGGCATACCTAATCCGACCTGCGGAAACGATCTTCTGATCGATCATCGCGACCGCCCCGGCCAGGCGATTCACCGGCGCCGCACACCCTGGCCGGGGAGGCTCCGGGGCCCTGTCCGCACCCTGCGACCGGCCCTCCTCCCACCCGGAAGACACGGCCGGGGAGCTGCGCCGACCGGGTGCCGGGCGCGGCGGGACCCTCCTGGCGCACCCGGCCGAGTTCCCTCGGCCGGGTGAACGGGGGCGCCGTCGCCACCCGGCGCGTTCGCCGCACCGCCCCGTGCGGAGGACTTGCGGCACCCCCACGCCGGAACGCCCGGCGGCGTCCCTAGACTCTGGGTTCATGCGAAGTGAGCCCGTGGTCCAGGTCGAAGCCTTGGTGAAGCGGTACGGCACGAAGACCGCGGTGGACGGGCTCGACCTGGTGGCCCGGGCGGGCGTGACCGCCGTGCTCGGCCCCAACGGGGCCGGCAAGACGACCACGGTCGAGACCTGCGAGGGGTACCGAAGGCCGGATTCGGGCACGGTGCGCGTCCTGGGCCTCGACCCGGTACGGCAGTCCGCCGAGCTGCGTCCGCGGATCGGCGTGATGCTCCAGTCCGGCGGCGTGTACTCCGGCGCCCGGGCCGACGAGATGCTGCGGCACGTCGCGAAGCTGCACGCGCACCCGCTGGACGTGGACGCGCTGACGGAACGCCTCGGGCTCGGCTCCTGCGGCCGGACCTCCTACCGGCGGCTGTCCGGCGGCCAGCAGCAGCGGCTCGCGCTCGCCATGGCCGTGGTCGGGCGCCCGGAGCTGGTGTTCCTGGACGAGCCGACCGCCGGCCTCGATCCGCAGGCCCGCCGGGCCACCTGGGACCTGGTGCGGGACCTGAGCGCCGACGGCGTCTCGGTGATCCTCACCACCCACTACATGGAAGAGGCCGAGCAGCTCGCCGACGACGTGGCGATCATCGACGGCGGCCGGGTCATCGCCCAGGGCTCCCGGAGGAGCTGTGCCGGGGCGGCGCCGAGAACACCCTGCGCTTCACCGGCCGCCCCGGTCTCGACGTGGCCTCGCTGCTGAAGGCGCTGCCCGCCGACAGCACGGCCGCCGAGCTGACCCCGGGCGCCTACCGGGTCGCCGGCAAGGTGAACCCGCAACTGCTGGCCACGGTCACCTCGTGGTGCGCCCAGCACGGGGTGATGCCGGACCGGATCTCGGTGGAGCGGCACACTCTCGAGGACGTCTTTCTGGAGATCACGGGCAAGGAGCTGCGTTCATGACCGCGTCCCACACGGAGGCCGGCCGGGGGCCCGGGGGTTGCCCCCGGAAGGACACAGCCTGGAGATCACGGGCAAGGAGCTGCGTTCATGACCACCGCGTCGGGTACCTACACCCCCAGGCCGGGTGCGGCGCCCCTGCCCCGCATGATCGCGGCGCAGGCGGCGCTGGAGACGCGGATGCTGCTGCGCAACGGCGAGCAGCTGCTGCTGACGGTCGTGATCCCGGCCCTGCTGCTGGTGCTCTTCAGCTCCGTGGACATCGTGGACACCGGCAAGGGCGAGGCCGTGGACTTCCTCGCGCCCGGCGTCCTCGCCCTGGCCGTGATGTCCACGGCGTTCACCGGGCAGGCCATCGCGACCGGCTTCGAGCGCCGTTACGGCGTGCTCAAGCGGCTGGCCTCCTCCCCGCTGCCCCGCTGGGGCCTGATGGCCGCGAAGACGGCGTCGGTGCTGGTCACGGAGATCCTCCAGGTGATCCTGCTCACCGCGATCGCGTTCGCCCTCGGCTGGTCCCCGCACGGCAACCCCCTCGCCGTGCTGCTCCTGCTGGTCCTCGGCACGGCCGCCTTCTCCGGGCTCGGGCTGCTGATGGCGGGCACGCTGAAGGCCGAGGCCACGCTGGCCGCCGCCAACCTGGTCTTCCTGCTGCTCCTCGTCGGCGGCGGAGTCGTCGTCCCACTGGAGAAGTTCGGCTCGGCCGGTCAGCACGTGCTCGGTCTGCTGCCGATCTCGGCGCTCTCCGACGGCCTGCGGGACGTCCTCCAGCACGGGGCCGGGGTGCCCTGGGGCGACCTCGGGATCCTCGCGGTCTGGGCGGTCCTCGCACTGGCCGCGGCGGGGAAGTTCTTCCGCTGGGAGTGAGGCCGCGGTGGACCCTCGTGAAAGCATGCACAAGCGGCGGCCTACCATGGTGCACGTGCCAAAGCTGACCCCCGCCGACGCCACCGCGGCGCTGCGCAACCCCCTCGCCTTCATCGCCGGCCGCTGGACCCCGGATCCCCGGACCGTCCGGCGGGCGGCGCTCGCCGCGCTCGTCATGTCGGTGATCATCGTCGTCACCGGCGGCGCGGTCCGCCTCACCGGTTCGGGCCTCGGCTGCCCGACCTGGCCGACCTGCACCGAGGACTCGCTGACCACCACCCGGGCGATGGGCTTCCACGGGGTCGTCGAGTTCGGCAACCGCATGCTGACGTACGTGCTGTGCGCCGCCGTCGGCTGGGCGATCGTCGCCGCTCGTGCCGAGAAGCCGCGGCGGCGGAGCCTGACCCGGCTGGGCTGGGCGCAGTTCTGGGTGGTCATGGGCAACGCGGTGCTCGGCGGCATCGTGGTCCTGGTCGGCCTGAACCCCTACACGGTCGCCGCGCACTTCCTGCTCTCGTCGGCGCTGATCGCCATCGCCACGGTGATGTGGCAGCGCAGCCGCGAGGGCGACGGGGAGCCGCGCCCGCTGGTCGGCCCGGCGGTGCGGCAGCTCGTGTGGTTCCTGGTGGCCGCCTCCCTGCTGCTCATCGCGGTCGGCACGGTGGTGACCGGGGCCGGTCCGCACGCGGGCGACTCCTCGGAGGTCGAGCGGATCCCGATCGACTGGGAGACGGTCTCCAAGCTGCACGCGGTGCTCGCGTGGATCGTGGTGACGCTGTCGTTCGCGCTGTGGTTCGTACTCAAGGCGGTGGACGCGCCCGGCGGTCCCCTGGGCCGCACCCGGGAGCTGTTCCTGATCCTGCTCGGGCAGGGTGTCATCGGCTACGTGCAGTACTTCACGCACCTGCCCGAGGTCCTTGTCGGCCTGCACATGCTCGGCTCGTGCCTGGTGTGGATCGGGGTGCTGCGGGTGCTGCTGTCGCTCCGGGAGCGCCCCGGGGCCGCTCCCGGACTGCCCGGCCCCTCGGCCGAGGTGACGGTGGGCACGCGCGCCTGAGTCACCCGTACGCGGTGACCAGCGCGTCGATCGCGGGGCCCAGGTAGGCCCTGGTCAGTGCGGCACGGTGGGCGAGCCAGGCCTCGTCCCGCGGGGCGGGAGCGCCGTAGCGCCGGCGGGTGATGTCCTCGACGACCTCGGCGGGCGCGCCCAGCGCGGTCAGTTCGGTCAGTGCCTCCCGTTTGGGGACCAGCCGTCCGTCGCGCAGGGTGACGGTCGCGCGGGCGAAGGTGAGCAGGCCGAGGTCCACCCAGACGTCCTGCCGCCACAGCCGGGCGCGGTCCACGTGCGGCCGCCAGTAGTCCCGCTGGTCCCGTACGACGAACTCCTCCAGCAGGCCGTCCGGCACCGGCGGCAGCAGTCCGGCCGGCGATCCGCCGTGCAGCACGCGGCCGAAGTCGTGCAGTTCGCGCCGGGTCACGGGGGTGACCGGCCGGCGCATCACATGGCCGTGCGCCCAGGTCAGGTGGGGCCGGCCGGGGTCCGCCGCGCCGGCCGGGGTGAGGTAGGCGCAGTGCAGCCCGGCAGCCAGCGGCTCGGCGCGCAGCCGGCGATGGGTGCGGATCACCCGGCGTACGGTGCCGAGGGTGAGCGGGCCCGGGAGCACCGCCACCAGGTCGAGGTCGCTGCGGCCCTCCTGGTAGTCGCCGCCGGCCAGGGAGCCGTGCGCCCAGAGGGCCAGCGGCCGCAGCGGTGCGAGTTCGTGCAGGAAACGGGCGAGGAGCGCTTCGGTCGGCATGGCGGCAGTCTGTACGGGGCCTTGGCCGCCGCACACCCCTCAGTCCAGCGCGTAGACCCGCCGGGCGTTGTCCGCCGCGACCATCCGGGCCACCCGCTGGGCGTCGTCCGGGGACCACGCGTCCTCGGCGACCCAGGCGCCCAGCACCCGGCCCAGGGCCTCACGGAACAGCAGGGCACCGACCACGTGCAGCTCGGGCAGGGCGTGGGCGCCGCTGGAGAAGAGGATCTTCCCGAAGGGTGCCAGTTCGAGGATCTCGGCGAGGACCGTGACCGCGCGGGCGCCGGTGCGCACGAGCGCCGCGCCGGAGTCGGCGTACACGTGCGGGAAGACCCCGGCGAGGTGGGCGGCATGGCGGTGGTAGGGGTAGCCGTGCAGCAGGATCAGGTCGGTGCCGAGCCCGGCCGTGGCGCGCACGAAGTCGGTGAGCAGCATCGGGTCGGTGCGGTCGATGCGGGAGCCGGGTTCGCCGAGCCCGGCGTGGAGCTGGAGGGGCCGGCCCGAGGCGACCGCGATCCACAGCAGGTGCCGCAGCAGCACCGGGTCAGTCAGCGCCCCGCCCACCCGCCGGCCGGCCAGCCAGCGGCCGGCCGCGCCCCGTACCTCGCCCGGGCCCGGCGGCTCGGGGGCGAGGGCCAGTCCGTGCCGGAGCCCGGCGACGGAGGTGAAGGCGACCGCCTCGGCGGCGGCCCCGTGCACCGACTCGGCGAGGTTGGCGAGGAAGCACTCGACGGTGCCGGAGGTGTCCGCGACCTGTTCGGCGAGAAGTTCCAGGCGGACGATCTCGTGGGCCTCGGCGTCGCCCGCGGAGGCCAGCTCCGCCGGGCCGGTGAGGTCGCCGGGCAGGCCCGTGTCGACCAGGTAGGTGGTGATCCCGCTGCCCCGCAGCAGCCGGCGGCCCGCCTCCAGCACGCCCAGTTCGCGGCGCCGGGCCAGATACCGGGCGGGCGGGCAGTGCGGTTCCAGGCCGAGCAGGGGCGGGCACCAGCGGCGTACGGCGAAGCCGGTCTGGGTGTCGAAGAGGGTGGTGCCCGGCGCGGGCGGTCCCTCGGTGCGCGCGAGCTGGGTCTCGAAGGTGCCGAGGCCCAGCTCGGTGCGCAGCACGCCGTGGCAGTACTGGTCCACGAGGGACGGCGTTTCGATCATGCGGGCTCCCCCGGGCGGCGCTGCGCTTCTTGCAGGGCCTAACGGGTGAACCCGGATCCGGTGTTGCCCCGGGGTCCTTCGAACTGGAGGCCCCAGGCGTCAGCCGTTGGCCGGGCCGCCGACCTGGATGCCCGCCATCCGGCTCCACTCGTAGCGGCCGGTGGTCACCTTGGCCGCGAAGTCGCCGTCGAAGGACTCGTGGACGGTGATGCCCGCCTTCTCGACGGCCTGCTCGGCGACGGTGGTGCTGGGCGCCACCAGGTCGCCCCAGCCGCCGTCCGCGCCGACGAGCACGATGCGGGCGCCGCGCTCGCCGATGTGGGCCACCTGGCCCTCGGCGCCGCCGTGGGCCTTGGAGAAGGCGCCGATCTGCCGGGCCAGCTTCGCCGCCCTGCGCTCGTCCTTGGGGTCAACCTGCTGCGTGTCTGCCATGGACAGGATGCTACTCACGGGTAGATCGACTGGCGAGAGCAGGGCCCTGTGACGTACGCCCGGCGCGGGTCAGCGCAGGAACGGGTCGACGGCGACCGCGACGAAGAGGATGGAGACATAGGTGATGGACCAGTGGAACAGTCGCATCTCCTTGAGCTTCACGCCCGTGACCTCGGCCTTCGCCCGGTTCTGCAGCCCGTGCGCCTCCCACAGCCAGAAGCCGCCGGCCGCGAGGGCGACCACCGTGTAGAACCAGCCGGTGTAGCCGAGGGGGTGAGCAGCAGGGAGACGGCGACCATCACCCAGCTGTAGATGACGATCTGCCGGGCGACCACCTTGTTGGAGGCGATGACCGGGAGCATCGGCACGCCCACGCGCGCGTAGTCGTCCTTGACCTTCATGGACAGCGGCCAGTAGTGCGGCGGCGTCCAGAAGAACATGACGAGGAAGAGGACGACCGGCGCCCAGGACATCGAGTTCGTCACTGAGGACCAGCCGATCAGCACCGGCAGGCAGCCGGCGATGCCGCCCCAGACGATGTTCTGCGAGGTGCGCCGCTTGAGGATCATCGTGTAGACGACGACGTAGAAAAGGAGCGCTCCGAGTGACAGCCAGGCGGACAGCCAGTTGACGGTGAGCCCGAACAGCAGCGTCGAGACGACGGCCAGGGTGATGCCGAAGACCAGGCACTCGAGCGGGCTGACCATGCCGGTCACCAGCGGCCGCTGCGAGGTGCGGTCCATCAGGGCGTCGATGTCCCGGTCGATGTACATGTTCAGCGCGTTGGCGCCGCCCGCCGAGAGGTAGCCGCCGACGCAGGTGAGCAGCACCAGCTTCAGGTCGGGCACGCCCTGCTGGGCGAGGAACATCACCGGAACGGTGGTGATGAGCAGCAGCTCGATGATCCGCGGCTTGGTCAGCGCCACGAACGCCTTGACACGGGCCCCGAACGGCCGGTCAACCGGGCTCCGGCCCGCATCGCGGACCACACCCTCCCCCAGCGCCTGAAGGGCCTGGGAGGTGCCCCCAGGACGGGATTCGACGGCCGTCACGCACACCCCTGACAGAGACTCCCAGCGAGCCTCCCCTCTTGTTGGACCGGGTCAGGGCTCGCGCGTACCACGCCACTTTAGACGTTGCCCAGACCCCGGCCTTCGCGGGGGTGGGGTCGTGTTGGCCGACCGCCCGTCCGAGGTGCTGTGGAGCTCGATTGAGCAGTCGGATGAGCGGCTCCGTATTCATCTGCCAAATGCGCTGTCGGCCAGTCGGGAGGCGGATGTCCAAGAGTCCCGGCAGTCTGTAATGACTCGAAAAAACGCACGTCCTCACGGGGGTAGGCTCGTGGCGGCCGGTGGGCAGGCAGTGCACACCGGCCGCCGGGAGGGGGCACGCCCCAGGGCCGGCGACCGACATGTGGAGAGGAGCCCTGACCCAGGGTGAGCACCAAGCCGACCACCACAGACCTTGAGTGGACCGAGCTGGACCAGCGGGCCGTGGACACCGCCCGGGTCCTGGCCGCCGACGCCGTACAGAAGGTCGGCAACGGCCATCCCGGTACGGCGATGAGCCTGGCCCCGGCCGCGTACACCCTCTTCCAGAAGGTGATGCGGCACGACCCGGCCGACCCGGAGTGGGTCGGCCGCGACCGCTTCGTGCTGTCCGCCGGCCACTCGTCCCTGACCCTCTACACCCAGCTCTACCTGGCCGGCTTCGGCCTGGAGCTGGACGACCTGGAGTCCTTCCGCACCTGGGGTTCGAAGACCCCGGGCCACCCGGAGTACGGGCACACCAAGGGCGTGGAGACCACGACCGGTCCGCTGGGCCAGGGTGTGGCCAACGCGGTGGGCATGGCGATGGCCTCCCGCTACGAGCGCGGGCTCTTCGACCCGGAGGCCGCGCAGGGCGAGTCGCCCTTCGATCACTTCATCTACTGCATCGCCGGTGACGGCTGCCTCCAGGAGGGCATCTCCGCCGAGGCGTCCTCGCTGGCCGGTCACCAGAAGCTCGGCAACCTGATCCTGCTGTGGGACGACAACCACATCTCGATCGAGGGCGACACCGAGACCGCCGTCTCCGAGGACACCGCCAAGCGGTACGAGGCCTACGGCTGGCACGTGCAGCGGGTCGCCCCGAAGCCGGACGGCGACCTCGACCCGCACGCGATCTACGACGCCATCGAGGCCGCGAAGCAGGTCACGGACCGGCCGTCGTTCATCGCGATGCGCTCGATCATCGCCTGGCCGGCCCCGAACGCGCAGAACACCGAGGCCGCCCACGGCTCGGCGCTCGGCGACGACGAGGTGGCGGCCACCAAGCGCGTCCTCGGCTTCGACCCGGAGCGCAGCTTCGAGGTCGCGGACGAGGTCCTCGCGCACACCCGCAAGGCGCTGGAGCGCGGCGCGCAGGCGAAGGCCGAGTGGGAGAAGTCGCTGCAGCTCTGGCGGGACGGCAACACCGAGCGCGCCGCCGACTTCGACCGCATCGAGGCGGGCGAGCTGCCGGCGGGCTGGGAGGAGAAGCTCCCCGTCTTCGAGCCGGGCAAGGGCATCGCGACGCGTGCCGCGTCCGGCAAGGTGCTGCAGGCCCTCGGCGCGGTGATCCCGGAACTGTGGGGCGGTTCCGCCGACCTCGCGGGGTCGAACAACACCACCATCGACAAGGACAGCTCCTTCCTGCCGGCGGGCAACCCGCTGCCGGAGGCGAACCCGTACGGCCGCACGATCCACTTCGGCATCCGCGAGCACTCCATGGCCGCGGAGATGAACGGCATCACGCTGCACGGCAACACCCGCGTCTACGGCGGCACCTTCCTGGTGTTCTCCGACTACATGCGCAACGCCGTGCGTCTGTCGGCCCTGATGCACCTGCCGGTGACGTACGTGTGGACGCACGACTCCATCGGCCTCGGCGAGGACGGCCCGACCCACCAGCCGGTCGAGCACCTGGCCTCGCTGCGCGCGATCCCCGGCCTGAACGTCGTCCGCCCGGCGGACGCCAACGAGACCGCCATCGCCTGGCGCGAGATCCTCAAGCGCTACACCAAGGAGTTCGGCAAGGGCCAGCCGCACGGTCTGGTGCTGACCCGCCAGGGCGTGCCGATCTACGAGCCCAACGACGAGGCCGCGCGTGGCGGTTACGTCCTGATGGAGGCCGACGGCGGCGAGCCGCAGGTCGTCCTGATCGCCACCGGTTCCGAGGTGCACGTGGCCGTCGAGGCCCGCGAGCAGCTGCAGGCCGAGGGCGTGCCCACGCGGGTCGTGTCCATGCCGTCCGTGGAGTGGTTCGAGGAGCAGGACCAGGGGTACCGGGACTCCGTGCTGCCGCCGTCCGTCAAGGCCCGTGTCGCCGTGGAGGCGGGCATCGGGCTGACCTGGCACAAGTACGTCGGGGACGCCGGCCGCATCGTTTCGCTGGAGCACTTCGGTGCTTCCGCCGACGGCAAGGTGCTCTTCCGCGAGTTCGGCTTCACCGCCGAGAACGTGGCCGCCAAGGCCCGGGAATCCCTGGCCGCCGCCCAGCGCTGACGCTCATATACGACACGTAGGAGATGTAATTCCATGACAGACGCACTGAAGCGCCTCTCCGAGGAGGGCGTGGCGATCTGGCTGGACGACCTGTCGCGCAAGCGGATCACGTCCGGCAACCTCGCCGAGCTGATCGACCAGCAGCACGTCGTGGGCGTCACCACCAACCCGACGATCTTCCAGAAGGCGATCTCGCAGGGTGACGGCTACGACCAGCAGCTGTCGGACCTCGCCGCCCGCAAGGTCACCGTCGAAGAGGCCATCCGCATGATCACCACGGCGGACGTCCGCGACGCCGCCGACATCCTGCACCCGGTCTTCGAGGCCACGAACGGCCAGGACGGCCGGGTCTCCATCGAGGTCGACCCGCGCCTGGCGCACAACACCAAGGCGACCGCCGCCGAGGCCAAGCAGCTCGCCTGGCTGGTGGACCGCCCCAACACGCTGATCAAGATCCCGGCCACCGAGGCGGGTCTGCCGGCGATCGCCGAGACGATCGGCAACGGCATCAGCGTGAACGTCACGCTGATCTTCTCGCTGGAGCGCTACCGCAAGGTGATGGACGCGTACCTCTCCGGCCTGGAGACGGCCAAGGAGCGCGGCCTGGACCTTTCGAAGATCCACTCCGTGGCGTCGTTCTTCGTGTCCCGCGTGGACAGCGAGATCGACAAGCGCCTGGACGCCCTCGGCACCGACGAGGCCAAGGCGCTGCGCGGCAAGGCCGCCGTCGCCAACGCCCGGCTCGCCTACCAGGCGTACGAGGAGGTGTTCGGTTCCGAGCGCTGGAGCGCGCTGGAGCGTGCCGGCGCCAACCGGCAGCGTCCGCTGTGGGCCTCGACCGGCGTCAAGGACCCGGCGTACCGGGACACCATGTACGTCACCGACCTGGTCGCGCCGAACACGGTCAACACCATGCCGGAGGCCACGCTGGAGGCCGTCGAGGACCACGGCGAGATCCGTGGCGACGCCGTCGCCGGCACCTACGAGCAGGCGCGCGCCGACCTGGACGCGCTGGAGCGGCTCGGGATCTCGTACGACGACGTCGTGCGGGTGCTGGAGGACGAGGGCGTCGACAAGTTCGAGGCGTCCTGGAACGACCTGCTGAAGTCGACCCAGGCGGAGCTCGAGCGCCTCGCCCCCTCGGAGGGCTGAGTTGTCACGCCTCACCGGTTCCGGAGCGAACCCGCTTCGTGACCCCGCCGACCGACGGCTCCCGCGCATCGCGGGGCCGTCGGGCCTGGTGATCTTCGGCGTCACGGGCGACCTGTCCCGCAAGAAGCTGATGCCCGCGGTGTACGACCTCGCCAACCGGGGTCTGCTGCCGCCGGGCTTCTCGCTGGTCGGCTTCGCCCGGCGCGAGTGGGCGCACGAGGACTTCGCCGCCGAGGTCCACGACGCCGTCAAGGAGCACGCACGGACCCCGTTCCGTGAGGAGGTCTGGCAGCAGCTCATCCAGGGGATGCGTTTCGTCCAGGGCACCTTCGACGACGACGACGCCTTCGAGCGGCTGCGCAGCACCATCGAGGAGCTGGACAAGGCCCAGGGGACGGGCGGCAACTTCGCCTTCTACCTGTCGGTGCCGCCGCGTTCCTTCCCGGTGGTCATCCAGCAGCTCAAGAAGCACGGTCTGACCGACCAGTCCTCGGGTTCGTGGCGGCGCGCCGTCATCGAGAAGCCGTTCGGCCACGACCTGAAGTCGGCCGAGGAGCTGAACAAGGTCGTGCACGAGGTGTTCGAGCCGGACCAGGTGTTCCGGATCGACCACTACCTCGGCAAGGAGACCGTCCAGAACATCCTGGCGCTGCGTTTCGCCAACACGATGTTCGAGCCGATCTGGAACCGGTCCTTCGTGGACCACGTGCAGATCACCATGGCCGAGGACATCGGCGTCGGCGGCCGCGCCGGCTACTACGACGGCATCGGCGCCGCCCGTGACGTCATCCAGAACCACCTGCTGCAGCTCCTGGCGCTCACGGCCATGGAGGAGCCCGCCTCCTTCGACGCGGACGCGCTGGCGGCGGAGAAGACCAAGGTGCTCGGTGCCGTGCGGCTGCCGAAGGACCTGGGCCGCAGCACCGTGCGCGGGCAGTACGCGGCGGGCTGGCAGGGCGGCGAGAAGGTCATCGGGTACCTCGAAGAGGACGGCATCGACGGCAAGTCGAAGACCGACACCTTCGCCGCGATCAAGGTGGGCATCGACAACCGCCGCTGGGCGGGCGTCCCGTTCTACCTGCGCACCGGCAAGCGCCTCGGCCGCCGGGTCACCGAGATCGCGGTGGTCTTCCAGCGGGCCCCGCACTCCCCCTTCGACCACACGGCGACGGAGGAGCTGGGCTCGAACGCGGTCGTCATCCGGGTACAGCCGGACGAGGGCATCACGGTCCGCTTCGGTTCCAAGGTGCCGGGCACCTCGATGGAGATCCGGGACGTTTCCATGGACTTCGCCTACGGCGAGTCGTTCACGGAGTCCAGCCCGGAGGCGTACGAGCGGCTCATCCTGGACGTGCTGCTCGGCGACGCCAACCTGTTCCCGCGCACGGAGGAGGTCGAGCTGTCCTGGAAGATCCTCGACCCGATCGAGGAGTACTGGGACCGGCACGGCAGGCCCGCGCAGTACAAGTCGGGCACCTGGGGGCCCGTCGAGGCGGACGAGATGCTGGCACGAGACGGACGGAGCTGGCGCCGGCCATGAAGATAGACCTGACCGGCACCACCGCCGGCGCGATCAACAAGGCGCTCGTCCGGGGCCGCCGCGCCATCGGCACCCCCGCCGTGGGCATGGTTCTGACCCTGGTCATCGTCACCGACGAGGAGAACGCCTACGACGCCCTGAAGGCCGCCAACGACGCCTCGCGCGAGCACCCCTCGCGCACGCTGGTGGTCATCAAGCGGGTCTCCCGCTCCCCGCGCGACCGCACGTCCTCGCGACTCGACGCCGAGGTGCGGGTGGGCGCGGAGGCGGGCACCGGTGAGACGGTCGTCCTGCGGCTGTACGGCGAGGTGTCCGAACAGGCCGACTCGGTGGTGCTGCCGCTGCTGCTGCCCGACGCCCCGGTGGTCGTCTGGTGGGCGGTGAACGCGCCGCTGGACCCGGCGGGCGATCCGCTGGGCGCGCTGGCCCAGCGCCGGGTGACCGACACCTATGCCGCCGAGCAGCCGGTGCGGGAACTGTCCGCCCGCGCCGGGACCTACGCTCCCGGCGACACCGACCTGTCCTGGACCCGGATCACGCCGTGGCGCTCGATGCTCGCGGCGGCCCTGGACCAGGTGGTGTGCGAGGTGAAGGCCGTCGAGGTGGAGGGCGAGGAGTTCAACCCGAGCTGCGAGCTGCTGGCGATGTGGCTCGCGGACCGGCTGGACGTCCCCGTCCGGCGCTCGCTCTCCGCGGGGCCGGGGCTGACGGCCGTGCGGATGGACACCAGCGAGGGTCCCATCACCCTGGACCGGGCGGACGGCTCGCTGGCCACCCTGTCCATCGAGGGCCAGCCGGCCCGCGCGGTGGCGCTGAAGCGGCGGGACACCGCCGAGCTGATCGCGGAGGAGCTGCGCCGGCTCGACCCGGACGACACCTACGCCTCGGCGCTGGCCTACGGTGTGGAGCGGCTGAACACCGGGCCGGAGCCCGCGGCGGCGGAGCAGGCGGCGGCCGGACCGGAGGCGGAGGCCGCGAAGGCGCCCGCGAAGAAGGCGGCCGCCAAGAAGGCCCCGGCGAAGAAGGCGGCGGCGAAGTGAGCACTCCGCAGCTGGTCGTGCACCACGACAAGGAACTGATGGCGCAGGCCGCCGCGGCCCGCCTGATCACGCGGATCGTGGACGCGCAGGCCTCCCGGGGCTCCGCGTCCGTGGTCCTCACCGGCGGCCGCAACGGCAACGGCCTGCTGGCCGCGCTGGCGGCGGCACCGGCCCGGGACGCCATCGACTGGGGCCGGCTGGACCTGTGGTGGGGCGACGAGCGCTACCTGCCCGAGGGCGATCCGGAGCGCAATGTCACGCAGGCCCGCGAGGCGCTGCTGGACGCGGTACCGCTGGACCCTGAGCGCGTGCACGCCATGCCCGCCTCCGACGGTCCGCACGGTACGGACGTGGAGTCGGCGGCGGAGGCCTACGCGGCCGAACTGGCCAAGGCGGCCGGTCCGGAGAACCACGGGCCGGTGCCGTCCTTCGACGTGCTGATGCTGGGCGTCGGCCCGGACACCCATGTGGCCTCGCTCTTCCCGGAGCTGCCCGCGGTCCGGGAGACGGAGCGCACGGTGGTCGGCGTGCACGGCGCGCCGAAGCCGCCGCCGACCCGGATCTCGCTGACCCTGCCCGCGATCCGCTCGGCCCGTGAGGTCTGGCTGCTCGCGGCCGGCGAGGACAAGGCGCAGGCCGTGGCCATCGCCCTGTCGGGCGCGGGCGAGGTTCAGGCGCCGGCGGCGGGCGCCCGCGGCCGTTCGCGGACGCTGTGGCTGCTCGACTCGGCGGCGGCCTCCCAGCTGCCGCGGTCGCTGTATCCACCGGCGTCACCGTGAGGTTCGCCCTTCCGTGACGGACGGGGGCGGCAGGGAGGATCCAACTCCCTGCCGCCCCCTTCTCGTTGCTGTCCGGTGACGCCCCCTCAGCAGGCCTCTTCACATTTCCTGCACGGAACGTACATGTAGCCCTCATCTTCTGTGTAAGCTCCTGGCCGCAACACTCGCACCTTTGAGGGGGACCTCATGCGTATACGTTTCGCGCTGGCCGCAACCGTCTCGGCCGGAGCGCTCGCCGTCACCGTCGCGGCCCCGGCGCAGGCCGCCGAGTACTCCTCCGCCCTGAAGATCAAGGGCGTCCAGTACGACGCTCCGGGCGGGACTCCAACAGCTGCTCGTCCGGCAACACCAAGAGCGAGTACGTGACGATCAAGAACTACTCGCGCACCGCGACCGTGAACCTCAAGGGCTACGTGGTCCGGGACAGCACCAGCAGCAACAAGTTCGTCTTCACCGGGAACCACTACCTCGAGCCCGGCGACTACGTGAAGCTGCGCGGGGCCGCGGCACCGACTCGGACGCCGGCAACGTCGTCTACCGCCAGAACTGCAACTTCATCTGGAACAACGACAAGGACACCATCCGCCTCTACAAGCCCTCCGGCTCCCACGCGGACACCCACGCCTACACCAGGTCCGCGAACGACCGCGACGGCAACGGCTACATCACCTTCCACGGGTGAGGGCGCGTCACATGACGGACGGGGCACCGTCCGCCATACGGGCGCCGCACCGCCGCAGGCGCCTGTGGGCCGCCTGTGCCGCCCTGCTCGCGGCCGGCGCCGTCGGCTGCGGGTCGGAGCACGACACGGCGGCGGGGGCGGCCGCGCCGGCGCCCCGGACCACGGTGACGGTCTCCGTGACCGCGACGGTCACCGAGACCGCCGAGCCGGAGCCCGCGCCGACGGTCACGCGGACGAGGACCGTCCGCGCGCCGGGGCCCACGGTCACCGTGACCGAGCGCGCCTCCGGCACCTCCGGCAGCGTCAGCACCGGCACCGGTGGCGGAACGTGCTCCATCACGTCCAACGCGGGCAACTGCTACGCGGCGGGCCAGTTCTGCCGCAACGGCGACCACGGTGCGACGACCACCACCGCGGGCGGTACGCGGATCAGGTGTTCCTACAGTGGCAGCGCCTGGCGCTGGACGTACGCCTGACGCGGAGGCGGCCGGTTCGCCGGCCGCCTCCGTCGTCCCCGTCAGGTGGGGTCACTTGACCGAGCCCGCCATCACGCCCTGGACGAAGTGGCGCTGGAAGGCGAAGAAGACGATCACCGGGACTATCAGGGACAGGAAGGCACCCGGGGCCAGGACGTCGATGTTGCTACCGAACTGGCGTATCTGGGACTGGAGTTGCACGGTCAGGGGCTGGGAGGAGCTGTCGGCGAAGAGGAGCGCCACCAGCATGTCGTTCCAGACCCAGAGGAACTGGAAGATGGCCAGCGAGGCGATGGCGGGGCGCCCCACCGGCAGGACCAGGCGGGTGAAGATGCGCCATTCGCTGCCGCCGTCCATCCGCGCCGCCTCCAGCATCTCCTTCGGCATCTCCGCGAAGTAGTTGCGCAGGAGGAACACCGCGAAGGGCAGGCCGTAGGCGACGTGGAAGAGGACGACGCCGGGGATCGTGCCGAACAGGCCCAGCTGACCGAAGAGTTTGGCCACCGGCAGCAGGCCGATCTGCACCGGCACCACCAGCAGGGCCACCACCAGCAGGAACAGCGGTTCCCGCAGCGGGAAGTCCAGCCAGGCGAAGGCGTATCCGGCCAGGGCCGCGATGACGACGACCAGGACGGTCGTCGGCACCGAGATCAGCACGGTGTTCCAGAAGGCCTGGGTGATGCCGGCGTTCTTCAGCAGCGCCGAGTAGTTGTCGAAGGAGAGCTGCGTGGGACTGGCCAGCGCCGTCCACCAGCCGCCCTTCGCCGTGTCCCGGGCCGAGCGCAGGGAGGACAGGAACAGTCCCGCCAGCGGGGTCACCCAGACCAGGCCGATCACCACGAGGAACGCCTGGACCAGGCCGTTGCCCAGGCCGCGCCTGACCGCGTTCATCGCTGACTCCTTCGGAAACGGCGGACGTTGAAGACCATCGCGGGGACGACCAGCAGGAGCAGCAGCACGCCGAGGGCGCTGCCGAGCCCCTGGTTGTTGCCGCCGCCGAACGACACCAGCCACATCTGGGTCGCGAGCACGGTGGCGTCCTCCTGCACCGGTCCCGGGGCGATGATGTAGACGAGGTCGAACACCTTCATCACGTTGATCACGAGGGTGACGAAGACGACCGTCAGCACGGGGGCGAGCAGCGGCACCGTGATGCGGCGGAAGATCTGCCACTCGTTCGCGCCGTCCATCCGTGCCGCCTCCAGCGCGTCCCGGGGCAGGCTCGACAGACCCGCGCCGATCAGCACCATCGCGAAGCCGGTCCAGATCCACAGGTAGGCGCCGATGATCGCCGGGGTGACGAGCGTCGGGCCGAGCCAGGAGACTCCCTGGTAGGGCGGCGCGAAGTTGGAGGCGGGCAGCTTCACCGTGTACGGGCCCGCGTGGAGTCCGGTGAAGCGGAAGGAGCCGTCGGAGGAGGACGTGGTGCTCGCGACCGTCCTCCCGTCGAGCAGCGCCTCGACCTTCATACCGGGCAGGCCGCGCTCCTCGGCGTCGACCCGGCCCTGCTTCCCTCCCCCGCCGGGTGTGAAGTCCAGGTAGACGACGCCGCGCACCTCACCGGCGGCGGCACCGCGCCGGGCCGCCGGCCGGGCGGGCGAGGCGTCCCGCGGCAGGTCCCCCGGCAGCACGCCGACCATGGGCAGCCTGACCGAGCCGCCCGGGGAGACGGCCGCGTGGCTGAGGTAGGACCCGTCACGGCCCTGGTCCAGCAGCCCCTCGCGGCCGCGGGCCGTCGGGTACGAGGAGGTTCCCTCGAAGGCGTCGTGCACGGAGACCACGGCGGCGTCGAGGACGCCCTTGTCCGGGTCCTCGTCGTAGGCGAGCCGGAAGATGATGCCGGCGGCGAGGAAGGAGACGGCCATCGGCATGAACAGCAGCAGCTTGAACGCCGTCGCCCAGCGGACCTTCTCCACCAGGACGGCCAGGATCAGGCCGAGACCGGTGAGCAGGGCCGGGGCGACGACCACCCAGATGGTGGTGTTGCGGATGGCCTTCAGCGTCGCCGGGTCGCGGAACATCTCGGTGTAGTTGCCGCCGCCGACGAACCGGGTGCCGGAGGCGTCGAAGAAGCTGCGGCCGACGGAGAACAGCACCGGGTAGACGACGAGGGCGCCGAGCAGGAGCAGGGCGGGGAGGACGAAGAGCAGGGCGACGGTCCGGGCGCGCCGCCGGCCGCGGCGCCCGCGGGCCGCGCCGGCGGCGCGCGGGGCCGCCTCCTCGGACACGAGTGTGGTGGCGGTCATCGGTCCGGTCAGTCCTGGTAGGCCTTGGCCGCGGCGGCCTCGAGCTTCGCCGCGGTCCCCTTCGGGTCGGACGGGTCGCGCAGGAAGTCCTGCAGGAGCTTCCACTCGCCGGTGCCCTTGGTGCCGCCGAAGGCCGCCGGCGCCTGGTCGGACATGTCGAAGCGGACCGAGTCACCGGCGCCGACGAGGGACTTGGCGGTGGCGCGGGTGACGTCGTCGCCGTAGGAGGCGAGGTCGAGCTTCCTGTTCGGGGACAGGAAGCCGCCCGCCTTCGCCCACACGGCCGCCGCCTCGGGGGTCGCCAGGTACTCCAGGAGCTTCATGCCGGCCTTCGCGTTCCTGCCGTCCTTGAGGACGACGGCCGCGTCGCCGCCGCTGACCACCGGCGCCTTGCCGCCGCCGACCGCCGGGAACGGGAAGAAGTCCGCGTCCTTGCCGATGCTCCGCTGGAACTGGTCGTGGGCGACGCCGGCGACGAAGTCGCCCTCGTAGACCAGGCCGGCCTGCGGCTTGGGTCCGAACACCTTCTCCACCGAGCCCGGGAAGTCGGTGTTCAGGGCGCCCTGCCGGCCGCCCGCGACGAGCTGCTTGTCCTTGAACAGCTTGCCGAGGGTGCCGAGTGCCTGGACGACGGAGGCGTCCGTCCACTTCAGCCGGTGCGCGGCGAGGGCGTCGTACTTCCCGGGGCCGGCCTGGGAGAGGTAGATGTTCTCGAACCAGTCGGTGAGGGTCCAGCCGTCCTGCCCGGCCACGGCGAAGGCGGCGAGCCCGGAGTCGGAGACGGTGTGCCCGGCCTTGAGCATCTCGTCGTACGTCTTCGGCGGCTTCACCCCCGCCTGGGCGAGGGCGTCGGGGCTGTACCAGACGGTCGACTTGTGGGCGGCCTTGAAGTAGAGGCCGTAGAGGGTGCCGTCGACGCTGCCGTACTTCTTCCACACGGGGGCGTAGCCCGCGTCCACGGACTTGCCCGTGGTGGCGGACAGCGGCTTCAGCCAGCCCTTCTTCGCGAACTGCTGGAGCACGCCGACCTGCGGGACCATCACGACGTCGGGCGCGTTGCCGCCCTCGATCTTGCTGCCGACGACCGTGGAGACGTTGTCGCCGGTGGAGACGAACTGGGTCTTGGCGCCGGTCTTCGCGGTGAAGGCGTCCAGCACCTTCTGGAAGTTCTTCTGTTCGCTGCCGGACCAGACGCCGGCCACGGTGACCGTCCGGCCGCTGAGCGCCTTGTCGCCGCCGCCGGCCGAGACGGGGCCGCCGCCGCAGGCGGTCGCGCCGAGCGCCAGGGCGAGGGCGGTGCAGCCGGTGAGCAGGGTGGTACGTCGTCGCATCATCGTTGATGTCCCTTCGGGAGGGTGGGAGTTGACGTGGAGCGGGGGAGGTCAGAGGTCGGCGAGCCACCAGGCGGCGGTCGAGCCGGGCAGCACTCCGGCCGGGCAGGGCCCGCTGGACAGCAGGGGGGTGCCGGAGGCCGGTGCGGGCGTGGGCGAGGTGGTGAAGTTGACGGCGCAGACCAGGCCGTCGCCGCGGACGAAGCCGAGGACGCCGGGCGGGGTGTCCAGCCAGCGCAGCGTGCCCTCGCCCAACTGGGGCAGTGAGGAACGCAGTTGCAGGCCGTCGCGGTACAGGTGCCAGAAGGAGCGGGTGTCGGCGAGGGCGCGGTCGGTGGCGTACTCGGCGAAGTACTCCGGCTGCGGCAGCCAGGGCCTGGCGCTCTGAGCGCCGGAGGTGAAGCCGAACGGTGAGGCCTGCCCGGACCACGGCAGGGGCACCCGGCAGCCGTCGCGGATGCGGGCCCGGCTTCCGGTGCGGTGGAAGATCGGGTCGGTGAGCACGTCGTCGGGCAGGTCGACGACCTCGGGCAGGCCCAGTTCCTCGCCCTGGTAGATGTACGCGGCGCCGGGCAGGGCCAGCATCAGCAGCGCGGCGGCGCGGGCGCGGGCGGGACCGAGGCCGCTGCCCCCGGTGGCGGGTTCGCCGTAGCGGGTGACGGTGCGCACCTGGTCGTGGTTGTTGAGGACCCAGGTGACGGTGGAACCGGTGCCGGCGATGTCCTGCATGGCCTCGGAGACGACCTTGCGGAAGGCGTCGGCGTCCCAGGGGCGCCGAGCAGGTCGAAGAAGAAGGCCTGGTGGAGTTCGTCGGGGCGGACGTACCGGGCGTGTTCGCGGGCGGTGGGCACGGAGACCTCACCGACCAGCAGACGCTCGCGGCCGTCGCGGGCGGTGTACTCCTCGCAGGTGGCCCGCCACCGCCGCCACACGTCGTGCACCTCGGGCTGGTTCCAGGCCAGCGGGTTGACCGAGTCACGGGTGCGGGCGTCGGCTTCCGGGTCGTCCGAGTCGGGCAGTGCGGGGTGCTTGTACAGCCCGGCGGCGACGTCGATGCGGAAGCCGTCCACGCCGCGGTCGAGCCAGAAGCGCAAGGTCCGGTCGAACTCCTCGGGCGTCCGCGGGTTCCGCCAGTTCCAGTCCGGCTGCTCGGGCGTGAACATGTGCAGGTACCACTGGCCGGGCCGGCCGTCCGCCTCGGTGACCCGGGTCCAGGCCGGGCCGCCGAACATGGCGTGCCAGTTGTTGGGCGGTTCGGCGCCGCCGGGACCGCGGCCGTCGGCGAAGTGGAAGCGGGCGCGGGCCGGACTGCCGGGCGCGGAGGCAAGTGCCTCGCGGAACCAGGGGTGCTCGCTGGAGCAGTGGTTGGGGACGATGTCCAGCAGGACCCTGATCCCGAGCCGCCGGGCGGCGGCCATCAGCAGGTCGAACTCGGCGAGGTCGCCGAAGAGCGGGTCGACGTCGCGGTAGTCGGCGACGTCGTAGCCGTGGTCGTGCTGGGGCGAGGGGTAGAACGGGCTCAGCCAGATCCCGTCGACGCCGAGCTTCTTCAGGTACGGCAGTCCGGCGCGCACGCCGGCCAGATCGCCGATGCCGTCGCCGGTGCTGTCGAGGAAGCTGCGGACGTAGACCTGGTAGATCACCGCGTCACGCCACCAATGATGCCTGTTCAACCCTGGGGCCTGTCTCTGTGAAGGGCAGCAGTTATGCATGCATGTTAGGTAGGCGTGTCGCGAGGGTGTCAATGAAAAGAACGAACACTACTGCCGAGTTGGGGGAGCAAACAGGGACCTATTCGGGCATCCTGAGCGCAGTTGAGACGTCGGCGTTACTTAACAAGTAACTATGGAGGTGACTATCGGCCTGCGACGGCGTCGAGTTCCCGCGCCAGCCGGCGCACCGCGGCCGAGGGCGTCTGCCTCCCGGTCAGCGCGTCGTGCACGACGGCCTGGACCACCAGGCTGACCTGGTCGTAGTGCGGACTCGTGGGGCGCGGCTCGGCCGACATGACGGCGGCGCGCAGGGTCGGCAGATAGGGGAACCGCGCGATCAGGGCGGGATCGTCGTAGAGGGCGGCGCGCACGGGGGCAGCGCACCCCGCGTCAGCACCTGGCGCTGGACGCGCTCGCCGGTGAGATAGGCGATCAGACGCGCGGCCGAATCCGGATGCCGGGCGTGAGTGTTGACGGCCAGGTTGGATCCGCCGAGGACGCTCTTGCCCGGCCCGTCGGGTCCGGGCAGCGGTACCGCGCCGACCCGGCCGGCGACCTTGGAACCCCGGGCGGAGGCGGCCGCGTAGGCGTAGGGCCAGTTGCGCAGGAAGAGCAGCCGGCCGTCCCGGAAGGCCTCCTTCGACTCCTCTTCCTTGTACGTCAGCGCCGCCTTGGGTATCCAGCCCTCGCGCAGGCCGCGGGCGAGGAAGCCGATGCCCTCGCGGGCGGCGTCGGAGTCCACCGTGACGCGGGCGCCCTCGTCGCCGAGGATGGTGCCCCCCGCCGAGTAGACCGCCTCGGCCGCGTTGACCGTCAGGCCCTCGTAGGGCAGGAACTGGCCCGCGTAGCCGTCCAGGCCGTACCTGGGCGCGATGGTCCTCGCGTCGCGCTCCAGCTCGGCCCAGGTACGCGGCGGCGGCACCCCGGCCCTGGCGAGCACGTCCTTGCGGTACAGCAGCAGCCCGGCGTTGGTGACGTACGGGACGGCGTACAGCCGCCCGTCGTACGTGGCGGTCCTCACCACCGGCTTCAGGAAGCCGCCGAGCGGGAAACGGTCCCTGGGCAGCGGACGGATCCAGCCGGCCGCGGCGAACTCGGCGGTCCAGTTGACGTCGATGTTGAGGACGTCGAACCGGCCCCGGTCGCCGCCGCGCAGGTCGGTGGTCATCTGCGCGTACGTCTCGTCGGCGGAGTCCGGCAGCTCGACGAGGGTCACCTTCTCGCCGGGATGGGTGCGGTTCCAGCCCCGCAGCAGCGGGCCGAGGTAGCTGGTCAGGTCACCGGCGGTGGCCAGGGTGAGCGGTCCGCGCCCGCCGGTGCCGGGTCCGCCGGCGCGGGCGCCGGAGGCCACGTACCCGGACAGGACCACGGCGAGAACCAGGAGCCCCCTACCGGCGGCGCGCATCCACCGCATAGGTTCCTCCCTGAACACGTACACCCGGCTCCGGGCACCCTCGCCCGGGAGTCAGAGGCCATGTATACCTGTTAGGTATGGGCGATACTAGGGCCTGGAGCACATTGGCGGAGACAGGAGGAGAGCACGAGTGCGCCTGCCCCTCCTGGCACTGCTCGCGCGTGGCCCCGCCCACGGTTACGAGCTGAAGCAGGACCTTGAGCAACTGCTGGGCTCCGCGTACCCTCAGCCGAACGTCGGCCAGATCTACGTGACCCTCGGCCGCCTCGAGAAGTCGGGACTGATCGAGGGCGAGGACGTCGAGCAGTCGAGCCGGCCCAACAAGAAGGTCTACCACCTCACCGACGCCGGGCGGGAGGCGCTGCACGCCTGGTTCGAGGAGACCGAGGACGAGCCGCGGGTACGGGACGAGTTCTTCATGAAGCTCGCGCTGGCCCCGCAGGCCGGTCTCGCCGACCAGATCGCACTCATCAACAGGCAGCGGCGCCAGTACCTCAACACCATGCGCGATCTGTCGAAACTGGCCGCGGCCGAGAGCCGGGACAACCGAATCGCCCAGCTGCTCATCGAGGGCGCGATGCTGCATCTGCAGGCCGACCTCGACTGGCTGGAGCGGTGCCAGGAGGAACTGGAGGAACTGGAGTGAACGACGGCTCCGTTCCGCTGCTGCGCGCCGAGGGACTGGTCAAGACCCATCACGGCGAGGGCGCGCCCGCGCACGCCGTGCGCGGGGTCGGACTGAGCGTGGCGCGCGGCGAGTTCGTGGCGATCACCGGGCCGTCCGGGGCCGGCAAGTCCACGCTGCTGCACCTGCTCGGCGGGCTGCAGCGGCCGGACGAGGGCAGCATCTGGCTCGACGGCCGGTGCACGGACTCCTTCAGCGAGGCGCGCTGGGCGGTGGAGCGCCGCAAGGCCATCGGGATCGTCTTCCAGTTCTTCAACCTGGTGTCGAACCTGTCGGTCGCCGACAACGTCGAGCTGCCCGCCCTGCTCGCCGGCGTGTCCCCGAAGCGGGCCCGGGCCGAGCGCGAGGAACTCCTCGCCGAGCTGGGTCTCGCGGGCAAGGAGCGCAGCATGCCCGGCGAGCTGTCCGGCGGTGAGCAGCAGCGGGTCGCGCTCGCCCGCGCCCTGGTCAACCACCCGCCGCTGCTGCTGGCCGACGAGCCCGCCGGCAGTCTGGACAGCAAGGGCACCCGCGAGGTGATGCGGCTGCTGTCCCGCTTCCACGGACGCGGGCAGAGCATCGTCCTGGTCACCCACGACGCCCGGCTGGCCAGCGCCGCCGACCGCGTGATCAGCTTCTTCGACGGCCGGATAGCCGACGACGCCGTCCTGGACGGTCCCCCGTCCCGGAAGCCCGGGACCACGGGCGTGCTGGAGCTGAGGGACTGATGGCGCGCGGACCGGCGGCGCACCGCCCGCCGACGGCACACCGGCCGTACGGTCACCGGACCGGGGACTGAGCCGTGCGAGCCACCCTGCGCTGGGCCCACTCCGATCTGCGCACGCACCGCGGCGAGGCGCTGTTCATCACGCTCGCCACCGCCGGCATCGTCGCCTCCCTGCTGCTGGCCGCGGCCCTGTTCGGCTATGCCACCAATCCCTGGCAGCGCACCTTCACCCAGGCCCGCGGCGCCCATGTGTGGATCCACACCGCCCCCTCGGCGGACGCCCGCAAACTCGCCCGGCTGGACGGGGTCGAGTCCGTCGCCGGCCCCTACCCCACCGAGTCCGCCACCGTCGCCGGCCGCGGCACCCGGGCCGCCGTGGAACTGCGCGGCACCCCGCGGCTGCCCTCGGTCGGCCGCCCGGTGCTCACCGCGGGCCACTGGCTCGACCCCGGGCGGCCGGACGGCGTGGTCCTGGAGAGCCGGCTGGCCCGGGCGCTGCTGGCCGAGCCCGGCGACACCCTCGCGCTGCCCGGCACCACCCGGACGCTCACCGTGGCCGGCGTCGCGGACAGCGCCGAGCCCGGCTACAGCCCGGGTTCCCAGCCCGGCCTGGTCTGGGCGCTGCCGTCCGCCGTGCGCGCGCCCGGCGGCCAGGTGACCGGGCTGCGCCTCGGCGACCCGGCCGACACGGACTACGCGGTGCAGCGCGCCGTCACCGTGCTCGGCGCGGGCGCGGTCGGCGAGGTCTCCACCTGGCAGCAGGCGCGGGCCGCGGCGCAGGGCGAGAACCGGCTGCTCGGCCAGGTGCTGGGCCTGTTCGGGCTGGGTGCCCTGGCGGCCGCCGGGTTCGCCGTGCACGGCGCGATCGGCACCCGTATCCGCGGCCATCTGCGGGACATCTCGGTGCTCAAGGCGATCGGCTTCACGCCCGGGCAGGTGGTCCGGGTCTTCCTGCTGCAGCACCTGGCGTACGCGGCGCTCGGTGCCGTGGCCGCCGCGGCGCTCACCGAGGGGTGCGGCAGCCGGGTCCCGGGGCGGCTCGGCGACGCGGTGGGCGTGTGGCAGACGCTGCCCGGGCACACCGTCGCGCTGTCCGCCGTGCCCGTGGGCGCGGTGCTGTTCATCGGTCTGACGACGGGGCTCGCGGCCTGGCGGGCGGGCCGGGTGCCGCCGGTGCCGGTACCGCGGCCGTCCGCTCCGGCGGGCGGCCGGCTGACCGGCCTGGCGCGCGGCGCCCTGGGGCTGCGGCTGCCGGCCGCGCTCGTCCTCGGCTGCCACAAGGCGTTCGCGGGCCGCGGCCGGTCGCTGGCCGGCGTGGCCCGGCTGGCACTGCCGCTGACGCTGATCGTGGTGGCGCTCAGCGCCTGGACGACCATCGACCGTTTCCACAGCAGCCCGGAGCGGGTGGGACTGCCGGCCGCGCTGGCGGTCCGTTCGGACGGCGCCCTCGGCGACACGGACGTACGGGCGGTGCTGGCGGCCGACCGCCGGGTGGCCGGCGCGTATCCAGGGGTCGAGGTGGCCGCGCTGGTGCCCGGCCAGACCGGGACGATCGCCCTGCGCGGCCTCGGCACCCAGGACCGGCCCTACCCGTACGCGCTCGCCGAGGGCCGGGCCGCGCGCGGGCCGGACGAGGCGGTGGCCGGGCAGGGCCTGCTCGACCTGCTGCACGTACGGGTCGGTGACTGGGTGCGGATGACGGTGGGCGAGCGGCCGCAGATCCTGCACATCGTCGGCCGCAGCCTCGAACCGCAGAACGCCGGCCGGGTCGTGACGACCTCGGTGGACACCCTGCGCGAGAACGACCCCGCCCTGTCCCCCGCGTTCTACCAGCTCCGGCTGCGCCCCGGCGCCGATCCGCAGCGGGTCGCGGCCGCCCTCGGAGCGGCCGGGCACGGCCATCTGGACGTGGCGGCCGTGCCGAACCCGGCGGACGGTCTGTCACCGCTGCGCGCGGTCGTCGCCGGGCTGGTCGCGGTGCTCGCCCTCATCGGTCTGGTCGAGCTGCTCACCGCGATCGGCGGCGGTGTCCGGGAGGGCGAGCGGGACGTGCTGGCCCTGCGCGCGATCGGCATGTCACCGCGGCAGATCGGCGCGATCACCGTCACGGCGACGACCTGCACGGCGCTGGCGGCGGCGGTCGCCGGGACGGCACTGGGGCTGCCGCTGGCGCACCGGCTGATCGACGCCCAGGGCGACTCCAGCGGCATCGGCGCCGGCATCGCCCAGTCGCCCCCGCCCGGTCTGCTGCTCGCGCTGGGCGCGGGCGCCGTGCTGGGGGCCGCCGCCCTCACCGCGATGCCCGCCGCCCGGGCGGCACGGCGGCGGCAGGCGGACACGCTGAGCGCGGTGGCCTGAGCACCGGGGCCGGGCCCGAGGCGCTCGCCTTCGGCCCGGCCGCCGCACGGATCAGCCGCGGCCGCGCAGCTCCCGGTACGTGGCGACGAGCGCCCGGGTGGAGGCGTCCAGGCCGGGGACCTCCGCGCCCTCGGTCAGGGCGGGCTCGATGCGCTTGGCGAGGACCTTGCCGAGCTCCACGCCCCACTGGTCGAAGGAGTCGATGTTCCACACCGCGCCCTGCACGAACACCTTGTGCTCGTAGAGGGCGACGAGCTGGCCGAGCACGGACGGGGTCAGCTCGCGCGCGAGGATGGTGGTCGTCGGCCGGTCGCCGGGGAAGGTCTTGTGCGGGACCAGGTCGTCCGGCACGCCCTCGGCGCGGACCTCGTCGGCGGTCCTGCCGAAGGCCAGGGCCTGGGTCTGGGCGAAGAAGTTCGCCATCAGCAGGTCGTGCTGGGCCTTGAGTTCACCGCTCAGCTCGCCGGCCGGTTCGGCGAAGCCGATGAAGTCCGCCGGGATCAGCTTGGTGCCCTGGTGGATCAACTGGTAGTAGGCGTGCTGCCCGTTGGTGCCGGGCGTGCCCCAGACGACCGGTCCGGTCTGCCACTCGACCCGTCCGCCGTCCCGCGCCACGTACTTGCCGTTGGACTCCATGTCGAGCTGCTGGAGATAGGCGGTGAACTTCGACAGGTAGTGGCTGTACGGCAGGACCGCGTGCGACTGGGCGTCGTGGAAGTTGCCGTACCAGATGCCCAGCAGGCCCATCAGCAGCGGCACGTTGGACTCGGGGGCGCGGTGCGGAAGTGCTCGTCGACCAGGCGGAACCCGTCCAGCATCTCGCGGAACCGGTCCGGGCCGATGGCGATCATCAGCGACAGGCCGATCGCCGAGTCGTAGGAGTAGCGTCCGCCGACCCAGTCCCAGAACTCGAACATGTTCTCCGGGTCGATACCGAACCCGGTGACCTTCTCGGCGTTCGTGGACAGCGCCACGAAGTGCCGGGCCACCGCGGAGTCGTCACCGAGCGCGTCCAGCAGCCAGGCGCGGGCCGAGGTGGCGTTGGTGATCGTCTCGATCGTGGTGAACGTCTTGGACGCGACGATGAACAGGGTCTCCGCCGGGTCCAGGTCGCGGGTCGCCTCGTGCAGGTCGGCGCCGTCCACGTTGGAGACGAAACGGACCGTGAGGTCGCGGTCGGTGAAGCCGCGCAGCACCTCGTAGGCCATGGCGGGGCCGAGGTCGGAGCCGCCGATGCCGATGTTGACGACGTTGCGGATCCGCCGGCCGGTGTGGCCGGTCCACTCGCCGGAGCGGACCCGCTCCGCGAAGCCCGCCATCCTGTCCAGCACGGCGTGCACCTTCGGTACGACGTTCTCGCCGTCGACCTCGACCACCGCGTCCGGAGCGGCCCGCAGCGCGGTGTGCAGCACCGCCCGGTCCTCGGTCGTGTTGATCTTCTCGCCACGGAACATGGCGTCCCGCAGGCCGAAGACGTCCGTCGCGGCGGCGAGCTCGCGCAGCAGCCGCAGCGTGTCGTCGGTGACCAGGTGCTTGGAGTAGTCGATGTGCAGGTCGCCGACCCGCAGCGTGTACCCGGCGCCGCGCTCCGGGTCGGCGGCGAACAGGTCCCGCAGGTGGGTGTCGGCCAGCTCCTCCCGGTGCTTGGCGAGAGCGCTCCACTCCGGCGTCTGGTTGAGCCTGGTACGGCCGTCTGCGTTCATCTCGACGTCAGCCTTCTTTCCTGCGACCTGTCGTGCTGTGTACCTTGCCCCGCTGCCGGTCCCAACCTAGTTGATCAGCACCGGGGACGAGCGCTCGCGGCGTCGTCCACACGGGCAACAACAGGTACGTCCGGCTTGCGGGCAGGTGTCAGCACGAGGGCGGCGCGCATGCGGAAGGCGGCCGTGCGGGCCCCGCTACAGCTGCGGCCGGCCGCCCGTGGGCGCCCGGCCGGGTCGCAGGTCTCAGATCTCGCCGCGCAGTTTGGCGAGGGCCTCGGCGAGGATCGCCTCGCCGTCCGCGTCGCTGCGCCGCTCCCGTACGTACGCGAGGTGCGTCTTGTACGGCTCGGTGCGCGGCGGGTCCGGCGGGTTGTCCCGGTCCTGGCCGGCCGGGAAGCCGCAGCGCGGGCAGTCCCAGGTCTCGGGCACCTGCGCGTCGCTGGCGAAGCTGGGCTGGGTCTCGTGCCCGTTGGAGCACCAGAAGGAGATGCGCAGACGCGGCGCGGACTCGCCGCGCTCGGCCTCGCCCATCGGCCCCGCCCCGACCCGGCTACCTCGGATCGCGTTGCCACTTGCCACGGTCGTAACTCCCTGCGTGATGGTGCCGCAAAGCGAGTCGGCGTTTCACTTCGCTGCGAGCGCCTCAGTCTACGTAAGGCCCAACGCGCGTCCAGTGATTGGAGTTACCGGCCCCGCACCTAGACGCAAGCCCCATGATAGGCCGCGCACAGGAGCGCGTACCGAACATGGGGCCTTACGTACGGAATGGATGTACCTGGGCGGTGCGGATCAGCCGTTCGACTTCATCAGCAGGCCGAGGACGATGATGCAGGCGAACCACAGGACCCCGACCACGATGGTGATCCGGTCCAGGTTGCGCTCGGCGACCGAGGAGCCGCCGACGGAGGACTGCATGCCGCCACCGAACATGTCGGAGAGGCCGCCGCCCTTTCCCTTGTGCATCAGCACCAGCAGCATCATCAGCAGGCTGAAGACGATCAGGGCGATCGAGAACCCCAGAACCACGGCTGGACCAACTTCCTCGGAATCGGATGGACGACGGGGGCACAGCACCGGGGCCGTGCCCCGCAAGGGTACGACGAATCGCCGTTACCGCCTACTCACGGCAGGATCACTGGTCGCGGAACCGAACGATCTTGACGAACTCGTCGGCGTCCAGCGAGGCACCGCCGACCAGGGCGCCGTCGATGTCGGCCTGCGCCATGATCTCGGCGACGTTGCCCGACTTCACGGAGCCGCCGTACTGGATGCGGACCTTGTCGGCCAGTTCCTGGGAGTACAGCTCGGCGAGCTTGGCGCGGATGGCGGCGCAGACCTCCTGGGCGTCCGAGGCGCCGCAGACCTTGCCGGTGCCGATGGCCCACACCGGCTCGTAGGCGATCACGATCGTCTCGGCCTGCTCGGCCGGGATGTCCTTCAGACCGCCCTCGACCTGGGTGAGGGTGTGCGACACGTGGTTGCCCGCCTCGCGGACGTCCAGTTCCTCGCCGACGCACAGGATCGGGGTGAGGCCGTGCTTGTAGGCGGCCTTGACCTTGGCGTTGACGATGTCGTCGGTCTCGTTGTGGTACTGCCTGCGCTCGGAGTGGCCGATCGCCACGAACGTGCACTTCAGCTTGGCCAGCATCGAGCCGGAGATCTCGCCGGTGTAGGCCCCGGAGTCGTGCGCCGACAGGTCCTGGGCGCCGTACCTGATCTTGAGCTTGTCGCCGTCGACCAGGGTCTGCACGGAGCGCAGGTCGGTGAAGGGCGGCAGGACGGCGACCTCGACGGCCTCGTAGTCCTTGTCGGCCAGGGCGAAGGCGAGCTTCTGGACGTGTGCGATGGCCTCGAGGTGGTTGAGGTTCATCTTCCAGTTGCCCGCCATCAGCGGCGTGCGCGTGCTCATTAAGGTCAGTCCTCCAGTGCGGCGAGGCCGGGGAGCGTCTTGCCCTCGAGGTATTCGAGGGAGGCGCCGCCACCGGTCGAGATGTGGCCGAATGCGTTCTCGTCGAAGCCGAGCGTACGCACGGCCGCGGCGGAGTCGCCGCCACCGACGACGGTGAAGCCGTCGGTTTCCACGAGTGCCTGGGCGACCGCCTTGGTGCCCTCGGCGTAGTCGGGGTGTTCGAAGACGCCCATGGGACCGTTCCAGAAGACGGTCTCGGCGTCGGCGAGCTTCGAGGCGTAGAGCTCTCGGGTCCTCGGGCCGATGTCCAGGCCCTCCTGGTCGGCGGGGATGCTGTCCGCGGCGACCACGGCGTGCTCGGTCGGAGCCTTGGCCTTGAGGTCCGGGAACTCCCGGGAGACCACCACGTCGAGGGGCAGCAGCAGCTCGACGCCCTGCTTCTCGGCGCGCTCCATGTACTCGGTGACGGCCGGGACCTGGTCCTCCTGCAGGAGGGAGATGCCGACCTCGTAGCCCTTGGCCTTGAGGAAGGTGTAGGCCATGCCGCCGCCGATGAGGAGGCGGTCGGCCTTGCCGAGCAGTTCGTCGATGACGGCGAGCTTGTCGGAGACCTTGGCGCCGCCGAGCGCGACCACGTAGGGGCGCTTGACGTCCTCGGTGAGCTTCTTCAGGACGCCGACCTCGGTGGCGATGAGGTGGCCGGCGTAGTGCGGCAGGCGCGCCGGGAGGTCGTACACAGAGGCGTGCCCCCGGTGCACGGCGCCGAAGCCGTCGCCGACGTACACGTCGGCGAGGGCGGCGAGGCTGTCGGCGAACGCGCCGCGGGCGGCGTCGTCCTTGGCCGTCTCGCCCGGGTTGAAGCGGAGGTTCTCCAGGACGGCGACCTGGCCGTCGGTGAGGCCGGCGACCGTCTCCTGGGCGGACGGGCCCACGGTGTCGGCCGCGAAGGCCACGGCGGAGCCGAGGAGTTCACCCAGGCGGGAGGCCGCCGGGGCGAGGGAGAAGGCGGGGTCCGGGGCACCCTTGGGGCGGCCCAGGTGCGAGGCGACGACCACCTTGGCGCCCGCGTCCGCGAGGGCCTTCACGGTGGGCAGGACGGCGCGGATGCGGCCGTCGTCGGTGATGGTCCCGTCGGCGAGCGGCACGTTGAGGTCGGCGCGGACGAAGACCCGCTTTCCGCTCACGCCGTCGGCGAGAAGTTCGTCGATCGTCTTCATGGGGTGGACTCCTGAGGAGGGCTCTTGATGCCCCTGATCGTATGAGGGCGTGGTCCGTACGCGAGACAGGGCCCGGGCAGCGCGACGTTGCGCTGCCCGAGCCCTGCTCTCACTTCAAGGTCCTGCTGCTGTGATCTTGGGCGATCAGAGCTGGTCGCCGACGAAGACCGTGAGGTCGACGAGGCGGTTGGAGTAGCCCCACTCGTTGTCGTACCAGCCGAGGATCTTCACCGAGTTGCCGTCCTGAACCATGGTCAGGGAGGAGTCGAAGGTGCAGGAGGCCGGGTCGCCGACGATGTCCGAGGAGACGATCTCGTCCTCGGTGTAGGCCAGGAAGCCCTTGAGGTCGCCGTCCTCGGAGGCCTTCTTGAACGCGGCGTTGACCTCGTCCTTGGTGACCTCGCGCTGGAGCTGCACGACGAGGTCGGTGGCGGAACCGGTGGGAACCGGCACCCGCATCGCGATGCCGTCCAGCTTGCCCTTGAGCTGCGGCAGGACCAGCGCGGTGGCCTTGGCGGCACCCGTGGTGGTCGGGATGATGTTCTCGGCGGCGGCACGGGCGCGGCGCAGGTCCTTGTGCGGGAAGTCGAGGATGCGCTGGTCGTTCGTGTACGCGTGCACCGTCGTCATCAGGCCCTTGACGATGCCGAAGTTCTCGTCGAGCACCTTCGCCATCGGCGCCACGCAGTTGGTGGTGCAGGAGGCGTTGGAGATGACGTGGTGGTTCGCCGGGTCGTACTTGTCCTGGTTGACGCCCATCACGATGGTGATGTCCTCGTCCTTGGCCGGAGCCGAGATGAGGACCTTCTTCGCGCCGCCGGCGATGTGCTTCGCGGCGTCTTCCTTCTTGGTGAAGATGCCGGTCGACTCGATGACGATGTCGACGCCCAGCTCGCCCCAGGGGATGTCGGCCGGGTTGCGCTCCGACAGCACCTTGATGGTGTGACCGTCGACGGTGATGGTGTCGGCGGTGTGCGAGACCTCCTGCTTGAGGCGGCCCAGGATCGTGTCGTACTTCAGCAGGTGCGCGGTGGTCGCGGTGTCACCCAGGTCATTGACAGCCACGACCTCGATGTCCGCACCCTGCTGCAGCAGTGCGCGGAAGTAGTTACGCCCGATGCGGCCGAAGCCGTTGATGCCTACGCGGATCGTCACGAACCGATCTCCTCGTTGGTACGCCGGCCATGCGGTGCCGGCGAGCTGTATTTGGGATGTCCCCGACCACCCCCGACCCTACCCCTCTGGGGGCCCTGAGGTGACATCGAGATGCCGCATACACGGGCAGGGGGTCCGTACCCGTCAGTAGGGTACGGACCCTCCCGGATCGGCATTCGTTTCACTCTCATTTGTTACGGAATGCGAGTGCCCGACGGAGCCTTTTTCACTCGTTCGTGAGCGGGTCGGCTCACCTGATGACCATGCTCCGCCGCACCGTTGAGAGGGGGCCCCGCTCACCTGTCGAGTGCGGCCAGCGCCTTCCTCACCACGGCTGCCCGGTCGGCGGCCGACGGCACCTGTTCCAGCCCGAATCCGAGCAGCACCGTGTCGTCGGTGGTGACCGCTCCGTAGGTCTGGAACAGGGCCCCGGTCCGCGTCCAGTCCTTCAGCACCGCCGGACTGCCCGCGGGCGGTCCGGACACCTTCCAGGCGCCGAGTGACGACTCGAATCCCTCGGTGTCCTTCGCCGTGCCCCCGACGACGAGGGAGGCGTCGTCGGCGAGGACGCCGTGTCCGCCGCCGCCCGGGTCGGTGACGTAGGCGATGGAGACCTCCACCGTCCGCCCGGCGTAGGCGCTGAGGTCGAAGCCGGTCTGCCGCCAGCCGCCGGAACTGCCGGTGAGGCTGTGCCACGAACCGGTGGTGCCGGTCGCGGCGCAGGTGTTGTCCCCCAGAGTCAGGTAGTGCCCGAGCCACGGGTGCTCCCCGACCAGGAAGCCGGCTCCGCACTCGGCGGGTACGGCGTCGGTGGTGGCCCCGCCCGTCTCCGGCAGGGTCGTCCAGTCGTCGGCGCCCGCGGTGTGCGCCTCGATCACCGCGTGGTCGTAGCCGGGTTCGGTGTCCCACAGCAGGCGGGTGGAGAGGGTGGGCCGCTCAGCGGCGGCGACACCGGTGAGGTCGATGGTGCGGGTGAGGCGCTTGTAGGCGTCGTCGGTGTGCACCGCGGCCGCCATGGCGGAGCCGCTGTACGGGCCGTAGGGGTTGACGGTGCCGGCGAACCTGCCCGCGCCCTCGCTCCTGAACCGCGGATGGGCGGACGGGGACAGCTCGTCGGAGGTGACGCCGTAGGTGCCGGCCCTGTCCAGCGGGTTGCCGGGCGCGTCGCCGAGGGCGCCGCTGTAGCCGTCGAGGGCGCCGGAGCCGGTGAAGCCGGTGGCCCCTTGGTCGAGGTACGGCTGTAGGCGCCCAGGTAGTACTGGCTGAAGTCGTTCGAGAGGGTGCCGTCGCCGAGGTCGACGCTGCCGCCGGCCAGTTCGCCGGCCTCGATCAGTCTCCCGCCCTCGTTCAGGTAGGCGCGGAGCTGGAGCTGGGTGGCGTTGCCCGGTCCGGCCGTGCCCGAGTAGTGCACGACGGTGCGGAAGTGCTTCAGCACGCCGAGGGCGTCCGGGGCGCCCCGGCCGGCCACGTCCCACACGATCGCCCGGTGCCCGGCCGCCCGGAGCGCGTCCACGTACTTCCGCGCCTCGGCGGCGGTCGCGCCCTCCTCGGCGACGACGAGGGTGTCCGCGCGGGACCGGTCGGCGACGGTGTACGTGAAGTGCGGGCCGGTCACCTTCGCGCCCTTGCCGGCCCTGCCGGTGAACCAGACCTCGACCCGGTCGCCCGGCCTGCCCCGCGCACCGTGGCCCGGTATTCGTCGAAGTAGAGGTTGTCCTCACCGCCGTAGGTCCGGCCGCCCTTCCAGGGCCGCAGCGGCCGCTGGTGCGTACGGCCGTTGTTGACGCGGTACTTCAGCTCCTTGTCGCGGACCGCCCTGCGGACGACGGCCGAGACCTCCTGGCCGGCACCTCGCGCGTACGACGTGGTGAAGGCGGCCGGGGTGATGTCGGCGGCGTCGAGGCCGACCGCGGAGACGGGCCGGTCCGGGTGGGCGGCAGTCTCGGCGACGGAGAGCGCGAAGGGGACGTTCTTCGCGAACTCCTGCTGGATCAGCTTCTCGTCGTCGGGGAAGTTGAACACCGACTGGCAGTCCTGGGGCTTCCAGGCGTCGTCCGGATCGACGTCCGAGGCGGTCTGGCAGGTCGACATCTCAGGAGTGAACATCGAGACGCCGTTGACGTTCGCGGCATGGCCGTCCGCCTCGCCGTTGGTGGTGTACAGCTCCGAGGAGAGCTGCGAGTGGTAGCCCGGGACGGCCGGTTCGGCGGGGGTGCCGGCGAGCGCCCGGTAGAGGACGTCGTCGGGGGTGGGGGTGGCCACCTGCCAGCCGACGCCGTACAGCAGGAGTTCGGCCGCGGAGTGGTAGTTGACGGCGTACTTGAACCCGACCCGCTTCTCGAGGGCGTCGAGGGCCCTGGTCTCGGGCTCGGACCCGGGGCTCGCGCCGCGGTAGGTCTGGCTGGTGGGACTGGGGGACGAACCCTCGTCGTCGTAGCCCCACTTGTAGGCGAAGTTGCGGTTGAGGTCGACGCCGTCGCCGGTGCTGATGACACCGTCGCCGTTGACGTCGCGGAGGTTCTTGCGCCACAGCCGGTTGCCGGGGCTCTTGAAGGTGTAGTCGTAGCCGTCGGGGTTGGCCGAGAGCACGAACCACAGCTCGGTCGAGTCGACGATCCTCCTGATCCGCCGGTCGGTCCGGTAGTTGTCCAGGTAGTAGTGCATCAGGCGGCGGGTCGTCTCCGGCGTGATCCACTCGCGCGCGTGCTGGTTCGACATGTACAGCACGGAGGGCTTGGAGCCGTCCTTCGACTTCCTGGCGTCGCGGGTGAGCCTGAGCGCGAGGATCTCCTGGCCGCCGACGGTCCTCCCGACGGACTCGACCTTGGTCAGGCCGGGGTTGGCGCGGGCCGTCCGCAGGATCTCCTCCTTCAGTCCGCCGGCGCCGCTGTACGGGCGGAACACGCCCTGGGCGGCGCCCTCCAGGCGGGCCTCGGTCCGGGCCGACAGGGTGTGCTCGGTGAGCCGGACGCCCTGCCCTTCGAGCCTCCTCGCCTGGCGGTCGGTCAGGTAGACCTCGACGGCGGTCCGGCCGGCGGCGGCCACCTGTGCGGACAGCTCCCGGCCGTCCTGGCCGGCCGCGAGGAGCAGGGGTAACTGCTGACGGGTGACCTGGGCGCGGAAGACCTTCACCTCGTCGGGGTGGGACGGGGCGGAACCGGCACCCTGGGCCTGGGCGGCGGGCGTGAGGCTCGCGGCTCCGGCGAGAAGCGCGCCGACAGCGAGGATCGATCTCGCTCTGTGTCTCATGAACCCCCCTAGGGCCTGGCCGCCACAGCGGCGGGCAGGCTGCCAGGTTCATGTCACTCCATGATCGAGTCAAGGGCGCGTCACGGACACGCAAACGCCGGTGCCGGCAGCCCAAGTGGGCTCCGGCACCGGCGAGTTGGAGTGAAGTGGGTCAGCCCGCCAGGTTGTCCGCCAGCTCGTCCGAGAGGTTGGACTCGGTGCCCGGGATGCCCATGTCGGAGGCGCGTTTGTCGGCCATCGCCAGCAGCCGGCGGATCCGGCCCGCGACCGCGTCCTTGGTGAGCGGCGGGTCGGCGAGCGCGCCCAGCTCCTCCAGGGAGGCCTGCTTGTGCTCCATGCGCAGGCGTCCGGCGGCCGCGAGGTGCTCGGGCACCTCCTCGCCGAGGATCTCCAGCGCGCGCTGGACCCGGGCGCCGGCGGCCACCGCGGCGCGGGCCGAGCGGCGCAGGTTGGCGTCGTCGAAGTTGGCGAGCCGGTTGGCGGTGGCCCGCACCTCGCGCCGCATCCGGCGCTCCTCCCAGGCCAGCACCGACTCGTGCGCGCCGAGCCGGGTCAGCAGGGCACCGATCGCGTCGCCGTCGCGGACGACCACCCGGTCCACCCCGCGCACCTCGCGGGCCTTGGCCGCGATGGACAGCCGGCGGGCCGCACCGACCAGGGCCAGCGCCGCCTCCGGTCCGGGGCAGGTCACCTCCAGGGAGGAGGAGCGGCCCGGCTCGGTCAGCGAGCCGTGCGCCAGGAACGCCCCGCGCCAGGCGGCCTCCGCGTCGCAGGTGGCCCCGAGACCACCTGCGGGGGCAGGCCGCGGATGGGACGGCCGCGGCCGTCGACGAGGCCGGTCTGGCGGGCCAGCTGGTCGCCGCCCGCCACCACCCGCACGACGTAGCGGGAGCCGCGGCGCAGGCCGCCGGGCGCCATCACGATCAGTTCCGAGCTGTGGCCGAAGATCTCCAGGATGTCCCGCTTGAGCCGGCGGGCGGCCATCGCGGTGTCCAGCTCCGCCTCGATCACGATCCGTCCGCTCACCAGGTGAAGGCCGCCGGCGAACCGCAGAATGGCGGAGACCTCCGCCTTCCTGCAGCAGGTCCGGGTGACGGGGAGCCGGCTGATCTCGTCCTTCACCGCTGCCGTCATCGCCATGGGCCGATCCTTCCATGCATCCGAAAAATACGGTCGTACGCGGCGGCCAACAGCTCCGGGTCGTGCCTGGGGCTTCCGTCGGTCCGGGCCACCGGCGCCAGCTCGACCGCGGCTCCGAGCCGCTTTGCGGCCTCGGTGAGCGAGTCGCGGTCGGGCACGGCGGCCTCGTCGGCCAGCACCACGTCCAGGGCGAGTTTAGGGGCGTGTCGCCCCAAAACCTCCAAATGACGCTGCGGGGAGAAGCCCTCGGTTTCTCCGGGCTGCGGGGCGAGGTTCAGCGACAGTACACGGCGCGCCTTGGTCGCGGTGAGGGCGTCCAGCAGCTCGGGGACGAGCAGATGCGGGATGACCGAGGAGAACCAGGAGCCGGGGCCGAGCACCACCCAGTCCGCGTCCAGGACGGCGGCGACGGCCTCCGGCACGGCGGGCGGGTCGTGCGGCACGAGGTGCACCGACTGCACCTCGCCCGGGGTGAGGGCCACCGTCGCCTGGCCGCGGACGGTGTCCACGTCCTCGGGGCGCTCCGGGTCGTGCCCCTTGACCAGGGCCTGCAGCTCCAGCGGCACGGCGGACATGGGCAGCACCCGCCCGTGCGCGCCGAGCAGCCTGCCCACCAGGTCCAGAGCCTGGACGTGATCCCCGAGCTGCTCCCACAGGGCCACGATCAGCAGGTTGCCGACCGCGTGGTCGTGCAGGTCGCCCTGGGACTGGAAGCGGTGCTGGATGACCCGGGCCCAGGTCTGGCCCAGTCGTCGTCCCCGCACAGCGCGGCCAGCGCCTTGCGCAGGTCACCGGGCGGCAGCACGCCCAGCTCGTCGCGCAGCCGCCCGCTGGAGCCGCCGTCGTCGGCCACCGTGACGACGGCGGTGAGGTCACCGGTGATCCGTCGCAGCGCGGCGAGCGAGGCGGACAGGCCCATGCCGCCGCCGAGCGCGACGACCTTCGGCTGGGCACCGCGCCTGCGGGGCCGGCCGCCGCGTGCCTCGGCGGGGCGTGCCGCCCCGCCGTCGGCCGTCGAGCGGCCCGAGCGGCTGTCCGGCGCCATCCGGCGCAGCCGGCTCAGCCGCCGTGTACGTTCCGTCATTCCCGTCCCATGTCCCGGTGTACGACCACCGTCTCCACGCCCTCGGCCACCAGGCGCGCGGCGAGCTTCTCCGACATCGCCACCGAGCGGTGCTTGCCCCCGGTGCAGCCGATGGCGATGGTCACGTACCGCTTGCCCTCGCGCCGGTAACCGGCCGCGATGAGGCGCAGCAGTTCGGCGTACCGGTCGAGGAACTCCTTGGCGCCGGGCTGGTTGAAGACGTACGCGGCGACCTCCTCGTTGAGGCCGGTGTACGGGCGCAGCTCCGGGACCCAGTGCGGGTTGGGCAGGAAGCGCATGTCCGCGACCAGGTCGGCGTCGACCGGGAGGCCGTACTTGAAGCCGAAGGACATGACGGTGGCCCGCAGCTCGGGCTCCTCCTCGCCGGCGAACTGGGCGTCCATCTTGGCGCGCAGCTCGTGCACGTTGAGGCTGGAGGTGTCGATCACCAGGTCGGCGTCACCGCGCAGCTCGCGCAGCAGCTCGCGCTCCGCGGCGATGCCGTCGACGATCCGGCCGTCGCCCTGCAGGGGGTGCGGGCGGCGCACCGACTCGAAGCGGCGCACCAGGGCGTCGTCGGAGGACTCCAGGAAGACGATCCGCCGGGTGACGTGCTTGGCCTCCAGGTCCGCCAGGGACTCGCGGAGGTTGTCGAAGAAGCGGCGGCCGCGGACGTCGACGACGACCGCGATCCGCGCCACGTTGCCCTGGGAGCGGGCGCCCAGCTCGACCATGGTCGGGATGAGGGCGGGCGGCAGGTTGTCGACGACGAACCAGCCGAGATCCTCCAGACACTTCGCCGCCGTCGACCGGCCCGCTCCGGACATGCCGGAGATGATCACCAGCTCGGGGATGGCCGCCTCGGCGGGGCCGGCCGGTGTGACGTCCGTACTCACCTGTGCTCCGTTGTCCTGAACCGGCTGCCGCGAGTCCGCTCCGGCCGTCTGCCGCGGCTGGTTCCCGCCCGCTTCCCCGTGCGCCTGTTCTCGCTGTTCCGTGGGGTGTGCGTCGTGCTCGGTCATGTCTCCTGCCCCCGTCGTTCGTCCGGGAGGCCCGCGCTCACGGGCTCCCCGCGGAACCCGCCGTCGTTCCGGGTTCCTCGTCCTCAATGATCTCTCCGGTCGCCGTGTTCACGGCGGGTCCGGCCGGGACCGCCCCGGCGAGGGCCGCGGCGATGGTCTCGGCCGTCTTGCGGCCTATCCCCGGCACTTCCTGGATCTGCTCGATTGTCGCGGACCGCAGCCTCTTCACCGAGCCGAAATGCTTGATGAGCGCCTGTTTGCGGGTGTCGCCGAGGCCGGGCACGTCGTCCAGGGGGCCGGCGCGGAAGCGTTTGGCGCGTCGGGTGCGCTGGTAGGTGATCGCGAAGCGGTGGGCCTCGTCGCGGACGCGCTGGAGCAGGTACAGGCCCTCGCTGGTGCGGGGCAGGACCACCGGGTCGTCCTCGCCGGGCACCCAGACCTCCTCCAGACGCTTGGCGAGGCCGCACACGGCGATGTCGTCGATGCCCAGCTCGTCCAGCGCCCGGCGGGCCGCGGCGACCTGCGGCTGCCCGCCGTCGACGACCACGAGCTGGGGCGGGTAGGCGAACTTCCTGGGACGGCCGTCGTCGTCCTTGAGGGCGCCGTCGATCACGTCCGCGCCGGTGAGCGGGGCCGCGGTGCCGTCGACGGGCGCGGGTCCACTGTCGACGGACGCGGGTCCGCCGTCCACGGAGGCGGGACCGCCGTCGACGGTCGCGGACCCCTCGGCGGTGAGCGGGGCACCGCCGTCTCCGGGTGGGGTCCCCGCGCCGGTGAGCCCGGGCGCGCCGGCGCCGAGGGCGATCCCGCCGCCGGCCGTCATCTCCTCGCCGTCGGCCCACTCCCCGTGCGCTCCTTCTCGGCGAGGTAGCGCCGGAAGCGGCGGCTGATCACCTCGTGCATGGAGCGGACGTCGTCCTGCCCGGCGAAGCCCTTGATCTGGAAGCGGCGGTACTCGCTCTTGCGCTGCAGCCCGTCCTCGAAGACGACCATGGAGGCGACCACGTCGTCGCCCTGGAGGTGCGAGATGTCGTAGCACTCGATCCGCAGCGGCGCGCTGTCCAGGTCGAGGGCCTCGGCGATCTCCTCCAGCGCGCGTGAGCGGGTGGTCAGGTCGGAGGCGCGCTTGGTCTTGTGCAGGGCGAGCGCCTGCAGGGCGTTGCGCTGCACGGTCTCCATGAGGGCCTTCTTGTCGCCGCGCTGCGGCACACGCAGCGAGACGTTCGCCCCGCGGCGGCCCGCCAGCCACTCCTGGACCGGTTCGACCGGCTCCGGCAGGGCCGGGACCAGGACCTCCTTGGGTACGGCGTCTCCGCTCTCCTCGCCGTAGAGCTGCTGCAGGGCGTGCTCCACGAGGGCGCCGGTGGTGACCTCCTCGACCTTGTCCGTCACCCAGCCGCGCTGGCCGCGCACCCGGCCGCCGCGCACGTGGAAGATCTGCACCGCCGCCTCGAGCTCGTCCTCGGCGACGGCGATGAGGTCGGCGTCGGTCGCGTCGGCGAGCACGACCGCGTTCTTCTCCATGGCCTTCTTCAGGGCCCCGATGTCGTCGCGCAGGCGGGCGGCCCGCTCGTACTCCATCTCCTCCGCGGCCTCCGTCATCCGGCTCTCCAGCCGGCGGAGGTAGGTGCCGGTGCGGCCGGCCATGAAGTCGCTGAACTCCTCGGCCAGTTCCCGGTGGTCCTCGGGGTGATCCGGCCGACGCAGGGGGCGGAGCACTTGCCGATGTAGCCGAGCAGGCAGGGCCGGCCCGTGCGGGCGGCGTTCTTGAAGACACCGGCCGAGCAGGTGCGCACCGGGAAGACGCGCAGCAGCAGGTCGACGGTGTCCCGGATGGCCCACGCGTGCGCGTACGGGCCGAAATACCTGACGCCCTTCTTCTTGTGACCGCGCATCACCTGGACGCGCGGGAACTCCTCGTTCATCGTCACCGCGAGGTACGGGTAGCTCTTGTCGTCGCGGTACTTGACGTTGAACCGGGGGTCGTACTCCTTGATCCAGGAGTACTCCAGCTGCAGCGCCTCGACCTCCGTGGACACCACGGTCCACTCCACGGACGCGGCGGTGGTCACCATCGTCCGGGTGCGGGGGTGCAGGCCCGACAGGTCCTGGAAGTAGTTCGCCAGGCGCTGGCGCAGGCTCTTCGCCTTTCCGACGTAGATCACCCGGCGGTGCTCGTCGCGGAACCTGTACACCCCCGGAGAGTCCGGGATCTCACCCGGCCTGGGGCGGTAGCTGGAGGGGTCGGCCATGCTTCACACCCTACTGGCGAGCACCGACACCGCGTCGGGCCCGTGGCCGGCGCACCCGCGGCGGGCGCTCCGTGGAGGGAGGCGGGGTCGGCCGGAAATCGCGCGTGCGGGGGGGCCGTGACCCGGACAGAGCGGACCGCGACCGGTCCGCGGTGTTGTCGGGGCATGGTCAACACGCTTCAATGCGTGGGAACTCGGGGCCGAGCCCGCCCGGGCACGGGCCCCGACGTGCGCGGAGACGGGCGCGCCCGGGTGCCCACGGGGGTGGACCCGCGCCCGCGCCAGCGGTCTGACCAGCCGTCGTGACACCTCACAGAAAGGCCTCTGCCCATGCGGCACGCCACAGAGCACGCGGACGTCCCCATCGCCGAACTGGACACGGCCCTGCGGGGCGGCCCCTTCCATGTGGCGCTGCGCGCCGCGATCGCCGCCCGCGGACTGCCGCTCCAGCGCGTGCAGCACCATCTCTCCCGCCACGGGGTCAGGGTCGGCATCACGAGTCTGAGCTACTGGCAGCAGGGGCCCGGCGCCCGCAGCGCCCCGAGTCGCTGCGCGCCGTGCGGGCCCTGGAGGAGATCCTGCGGCTGCCGGACGAGTCGCTGATCCGGCTGCTCACCGAGCCCGGCGAGCCGGGCACCGGCGGACGCCGTCCGGCCCGCTCCTACCGCTCCCTGGCGGCTGCCTGTGACGCCGGGAACCGGCTGCGGGCCGAGCTGGACTGGCACCTGGACGGGGGCTGCACACCCTGGGCCGGCACGAGCGCGTCCGGATCGGCGCCCGGCGCGAGCTGGCGGGACTGGAGTCCCACCACATCGTGCGGGCCCATCGCGACGGCGTCGACCGTTTCGTCGCCGTCCACCGCGGCGACCCCGGCTGCAGCCCGGGCGCTATGACGGTGCACGCCCTGGAGAACTGCCGCACCGGCCGGGTCCGCCGGGACCAGGACACCGGTGTGCTCGTGGCGGAGCTGCTGTTCGGCACCCGGCTGCGCTCCGGCGACACGTTCCTCTTCCGCTACGGCGTCGAGGACGGCACGGCGGGGGTCTCGGGCGAGTACGCCCACCGGTTCGGTTTCCCGGGCGGCCAGTACGCGCTCCAGGTGGGCTTCGACGCGGCGGCGCTGCCGGCCCGCTGCCACCGCTTCACCCAGCCCACGCCGGCCGCCCCGCGCGGCGGCCGGCAGGAACTGCGGATCAGCGCGCCGCACCACGGCGTCCATGTGGTCGAGCCCCGGATCCGGCCGGGGATGGTGGGCATCGCGTGGGACTGGGAGTGATCCCGCCGGGGATGGACCCGCTCAGGCGCCGGGCCCGGCGATGATCCTCCCCTTCGAGGCGCGGACCGGGACTTCGCCGAGCGGCTCGGTGGCCGGGGCCCGCAGCACCTTGCCGGTCACCGCGTCGAACTCGCTGCCGTGGCAGGGGCAGACGAGGGTGGTGCCCTGAAGCTTGTTGATCACGCAGCCGGCATGGGTGCAGACCGTGCTGTAGGCCTTGAGCTCGCCGCCCGCGTCCCGGCTGACCACCACGTTCCGGTCCCGGTAGAGCCTCGCGCCGCCCTTGGCGACCTCGTTCTCGGCGCCGAGGTCGACCGGCGTGGTCGGGTTCGCGCCGGCCGGGTCGCCCGGGGCCGAGCAGGCGGCGAGCCCCAGCCCCGCGGCGGGGGCCACGGCGGCTCCGCGGAGGACGGTACGGCGGCTCGCTGACGGTCGGGCGGGCATCGGATCTCCACTGGTCAGGGGGCGTGCAGCCCGACGATACCCGGGGCGGCCGGGGGCCCGGGGGCGGGTCCGGGCGGCCGTGGACGGGACCGGCCCCCGGAGGGGCGGGGAGGGCGGCGGAGCGAAGGCCGGTGCGTAAACGCTTGCGCAAGCGTTTACGCGAGCCGCGGGGATGAGATAGCTTCCCGGCCGGAGGATCCGGCCGCCGGCCGCCACCGGCCCGTGGCTCCGGCGGTTCGCACGGCTCGGACGTGCCCGGAACGCCCGGACGGCTCGACCGGCCGGAGATGGGAGACGGCGCGATGCCCACCATGGCGGACGTGGCCCGCAGCGCCGGAGTCTCCGTGGCGACCGTCTCCCACGTCCTCAACGGCACCCGTCCGGTGCTGCCCCACACGCGGCAGGCGGTGCTGGACGCCGTCGACGCCCTCGGCTACACACCCAACACCCTGGCCCGCTCCCTGGTGACGTCCCGCACCCGCTCCATCGGTCTCGCGGTGTCGGCGATCAGCAATCCGTACTTCACGGAGATCCTCCAGGGAGTCGAAGCGGCCGCTCTGGCGGCGGGCTACGGCCTCCTCGTCGCCGATCCGCACGACGACCCCGCCCATGAGCGCAAGGTCGTCCAGCTCCTCCACGAACGCCGGGTGGACGGCGTCATCGTCGCCCCGTCCGCCCGTCCGCGGGACCTCGTGGCCTACCTCGGCCGACACGCCGTGCCGGCCGTGTTCCTCGACCGGGCGCTCCCGGCCGGCGACCACGCGGCCGGCGGCCCCGATCCCGGCCGGTCACCGTTCGATCAGGTGTGCGCCGAGAACACCGGCCCGATGGCGGACCTCGTCGGCCATCTCGCCGGGCTGGGCCACCGCCGGATCGGCCTGGTCGCGGGCCTGCCCGGCCTCAGCACCACGGAGGAACGGGTCGCCGGGTACCGGCAGGCCCTCGCCGCCGCCGGACTGCCCTTCGAGGAGGGGCTCGTGGTGTCCGGGCACTCCGAATCGGCCGGTGCCGAGCGGGCCACGGCCGCGCTGCTCTCCCTGCCCGCCCCGCCCACCGCGCTGGTCACGGCCAACAACGTCATGACCATCGGCGCCCTGCGCGCCCTGCGCGAACGGGAGCTGGCCGTGCCGGACGACATCGCCCTGTGCTGCTTCGACGACTTCGCCTGGGCCGACCTCTTCTCACCCCGGCTCACCGCCGTCGCCCAGCCGGGCAGGGAGATCGGCGGCCGGGCCGTCAGCGTGCTGCTGGAACGGCTGGCCACGCCGGGCCGGCCCACCAGGACCGTCCGGCTGCCCTGCGCCTTCGTCCACCGCACCTCCTGCGGGTGCCCGGAGAGGCGGGACGGGCCCGCGGGCCGCCCGCCGGCCGGGACCGGCGGGACCACCGAACCGTCCGCGCCTCTGGAGAGGGGAACCGCCTCGTGATCGTCGTCGCCGGAGAGGCACTGATCGACCTGGTACCGCGCGGCCCGGGCGCCCTGGCCGACCTGAAGCCGGCGCTGGGCGGCGGCCCGTACAACACCGCGGTGGCCCTCGGCCGCCTCGGCTCCCCGACCGCCTTCTGCTCCCGCACCTCGGACGACGCCTTCGGCGAGGCCCTGCTCGACGGGCTGCGGCGGGCCGGCGTGGAGGTGTCGGACGTCCAGCGCGGCCCCGAGCCGACCACCCTGGCTGTCGCCACCGTCGACGCCGACGGCTCGGCCGCCTACTCCTTCTACGTGGACGGCACCGCCGACCGCCTCTTCACCGCCCCCGCCGCGCTTCCCGCCGGCACGCGCGCGGTGTCCTTCGGCACCTGCTCGCTCGTTCTGGAGCCCGGGGCGAGCGCCTACGAGAAGCTGATGCGCGAGGCGGCCGCCCAGGGCCTGTTCACCGCCCTCGACCCCAACATCCGCACCGGGCTGATCCCGGACGGGGACGCCTACCGGGCGCGGTTCCGCGAGTGGCTGCCCTCGGTGACGCTGCTGAAGCTGTCCGCCGAGGACGCCGAATGGCTCGGCGGCACCCCGCGGGAGTGGCTGGCCGCGGGGCCTTCGGCCGTGGTGGTCACCCGCGGCGGCGAGGGTCTCATCGTGCACACCCGGGACGGCGCGGAGTACTCCGTTCCGGGCGAGAAGGTCGAGGTCGTGGACACCATCGGTGCCGGAGACACCGTGAACGCGGCCCTGCTGCACGGACTGGCCGCCCAGGACGCGCTGTCGCCACGGGCGCTCGCGGCGCTGGGGCCGGACGGCTGGCGGCGGCTGCTCAGGTTCGCGGCGCGCGCGGCGGCGGTCACCTGCTCCCGGGCGGGGCGGAGCCGCCGTTCGCGGCCGAGCTGGGTGAGCTGTAGCCCCCCTGCCCCCCGATACACAGGCGGCCCTGCGCAGACGGCGCCCTGCGGGAGGATCCCGCGGGGCGCCGCCTGCCTGCCGGCGCGTCAGGAGCGCCGTCGGTCACCTCAGGCCTTGCGGGCCCGGGTCGTCTTCTTCGCCGGTGCGGCCTTCTTCGCCGCTGCCGTCTTCTTCGTGGCGTCGGCGGCCTTCGCGGTGGCGGTGTTGTTGGCCTTGGCCGTCACCGTCTTCCTGGCCGTCGACCGGGCGGCGGCGGCCCGCTTGGCCGCCGTGCCGCGCGGCGCCTTCACCGGTTCGGCGTCGCTGACGCGGTCGGCGCCGAGGACCTCGCGCAGGAACTTGCCGGTGTGGCTGGCCGGAACCCCGGCGACCTCCTCGGGCGTGCCCTCGGCGACCACGAGACCGCCGCCGGCGCCGCCCTCCGGGCCCATGTCGACGAGCCAGTCGGCGGTCTTGATCACGTCGAGGTTGTGCTCGATGACGATGACCGTGTTGCCCTTGTCGACCAGGCCGGAGAGGACCTTCAGCAGCTTGCTGATGTCCTCGAAGTGCAGACCGGTGGTCGGCTCGTCCAGGACGTAGACCGTGCGGCCGGTGGAGCGCTTCTGCAGCTCGCTTGCGAGCTTCACGCGCTGCGCCTCACCACCGGACAGGGTGGTCGCGGACTGGCCGAGCCGGACGTAGCCGAGGCCGACGTCCTTCAGCGTGCGCAGGTGCCGGGAGATGGACGGGACGGCCTCGAAGAAGTCGGTCGCCTCCTCGATCGGCATGTTCAGCACTTCGGCGATGGACTTGCCCTTGTAGTGGACCTCCAGGGTCTCCCGGTTGTACCGGGCGCCGTGGCAGACCTCGCACGGGACGTAGACGTCCGGGAGGAAGTTCATCTCGATCTTGATCGTGCCGTCGCCCGCGCAGTTCTCGCAGCGGCCGCCCTTGACGTTGAAGGAGAAGCGGCCGGGCAGGTAGCCGCGGACCTTCGCCTCGGTGGTCTCGGCGAACAGCTTGCGGATGTGGTCGAAGACACCGGTGTAGGTCGCCGGGTTGGACCGCGGGGTGCGGCCGATGGGCGACTGGTCGACGTGCACGACCTTGTCGACGAGGTCGTCGCCGTCCACGCGCGTGTGCCGTCCGGGGACGTTGCGCGCGCCGTTCAGCTCGCGCGCCAGGTGCGTGTAGAGGATGTCGTTGACCAGCGTCGACTTGCCGGAGCCGGACACGCCGGTCACGGCCGTGAACACGCCGAGCGGGAAGGAGACGTCGATGTCCTGCAGGTTGTTCTCCCGCGCGCCGTGCACGGTCAGCTGCCGGGACGGGTCGCGGGGGCGCCGGACGTCGGGCAGCGGGATCGACTTGCGGCCGGAGAGGTACTGGCCGGTCTGGGACTCGGCGTTGGCGAGCAGTTCCTTCAGGGAGCCGCTGTGCACGACCTTGCCGCCGTGCTCGCCGGCGCCCGGGCCGATGTCCACGATCCAGTCGGCGACCTTGATGGTGTCCTCGTCGTGCTCGACGACGATGAGCGTGTTGCCCATGTCGCGCAGCCGGACCAGGGTCTCGATCAGCCGGTGGTTGTCCCGCTGGTGCAGACCGATGGACGGCTCGTCCAGCACGTACAGGACACCGACGAGGCCGGAGCCGATCTGGGTGGCGAGGCGGATGCGCTGGGCCTCGCCGCCGGAGAGGGTGCCGGCTGCGCGGTTGAGCGAGAGGTAGTCCAGGCCGACGTCGACCAGGAACCGCAGCCGCTCGTTGACCTCCTTCAGGACCCGCTCGGCGATCTTCTTGTCGCGGGCGTTCAGCCTCAGCTTGCCCAGGAAGTCCGCGCAGTCGCTGATCGACATCGCGGAGACCTCGGCGATGGACTTCTCCATGACCGTCACGGCCAGGACGATCGGCTTCAGGCGCGTGCCCTCGCAGGAGGGGCAGGGCACCTCACGCATGTAGCCCTCGAAGCGCTCGCGGCTGGCGTCGCTCTCGGCCTCGCCGTGCCGGCGCTTGACGAAGGGCACCGCGCCCTCGAAGGGGTCGTGTACACGCGTTCGCGGCCGTACCGGTTCCGGTAGCGGACCTCGATCTGGGTCTTGTGGCCGTACAGCAGGGCCTTCCTCGCCCGCTGGGGCAGGCCCGCGAAGGGGATGTCGGTGCGGAAGCCGAGGGCGTCCGCGAGGGCGCCGATCAGCCGGCTGAAGTAGTCCTTGGTGTGACCGTGCGACCAGGGGTGGATGGCACCCTCGTCGAGGGACTTGTCCTCGTCCGGGACGATCAGCTCGGGGTCGACCTCCATGCGCGTGCCGATGCCGGTGCACTCGGGGCAGGCGCCGAACGGTGAGTTGAAGGAGAAGGAGCGCGGCTCCAGCTCCTCGAAGGACAGGTCGTCGTACGGGCAGTACAGGTGCTCCGAGTACATGCGCTCGCGCTCGGGGTCGTCCTCGGGGAGGTCGACGAAGTCGAGCACGACCATGCCGCCGGACAGGCCGAGCGCGGTCTCCACGGAGTCGGTGAGCCGGCGCTTGGCGGAGTCCTTGACCGTGAGGCGGTCGATGACCACCTCGATGGTGTGCTTCTCCTGCTTCTTCAGCGTGGGAGGCTCGGAGAGCTGGACGGTCTGTCCGTCGACGCGCGCGCGGGAGTAGCCCTTGGTCTGCAGGTCCGAGAAGAGGTCGACGAACTCGCCCTTGCGCTCGCGCACCAGCGGCGACAGCACCTGGAAGCGGCTGCCCTCCGGCAGCTCCAGGACCTTGTCGACGATGGCCTGCGGCGACTGGCGCGAGATGGGGCGGCCGCACTGGGGCAGTGCGGCTTGCCGATGCGCGCGAAGAGCAGGCGCAGGTAGTCGTAGACCTCGGTGATGGTGCCGACCGTCGAGCGCGGGTTGCGCGAGGTCGACTTCTGGTCGATGGAGACGGCCGGGGACAGACCTTCGATGAAGTCCACGTCCGGCTTGTCCATCTGGCCGAGGAACTGCCGGGCGTACGAGGAGAGCGACTCCACGTAGCGCCGCTGCCCCTCGGCGAAGATCGTGTCGAAGGCCAACGAGGACTTGCCCGACCCCGACAGGCCCGTGAAGACGATGAGCGAGTCGCGCGGGAGGTCGAGCGAGACATTCTTCAGGTTGTGCTCGCGCGCTCCACGGACGATGAGACGGTCGGCCACGCCGGTCCGCACCTTTCTTGAGAGAAGTGACAGGGGCCGGGGCCCCCGTGCTTCTTCGAGACTAGGGGGAGCCACTGACAGCGCCGGTCGGATTCCGGGATGCATAACAATCCCGGGCCCTTCCGCATGCCCCGGCGCCACCTTCGACGATATAGCACGTGCTTTCGATTTACGGGCGAGCTTCACCACCTTCACCCGAAGGGGTGGCCCGGCTAGGGTCAGGCCCATGATTGATCACGCTCATGACCTGGCATGTGTGCAGGACGCGACCGAACGGCTCCTCACCGCTGTCGCGAAACTGGACAACGCGGCGCTGGCCGAGCCGTCACGCCTGCCCGGCTGGACCCGCGGACACGTTCTCGCCCACCTCGCCCGCAACGCGGACGCCCTCGTGAACGTCCTCGGGGCCGGCCCATGTACGAGAGCGCCGAGGCACGGGACGCCGACATCGAGCGGGACGCCCCGCGCCCGCTGGAGGCCCAGCTCACCGACGTCCGCGAGAGCGCCGCCGGTTTCCGGCGGGCCGGGGACGTGCCGGCGGACTGGACGCGCACGGTGGAGCTGCGCAACGGCGTCACCGACTCCGCGGCCCGCCTGCCGTTCCGCCGGTGGGCCGAGGTCGACCTGCACCACGTGGACCTCGGGATCGGCTACGAGCTGGAGGACCTCCCGGCGGAGTTCACGGAACGCGAGACCGCCTTCCTGGCGGACCGCTTCGCCGGACACCCCGACGTCCCGGCGACGCACCTCACCGACGGCACGCGCGCGTGGCGCACCGGCCGTGAGGCGGCCGTGGCCGAGGTCACGGTGAGCGGCGCGCCGGCGGACGTGCTCGGCTGGCTCGCCGGGCGCCGCGAGGGGACGGCGCTGGAGGTGACGGGCGGCGCGCTGCCGAAGCTCCCCCGCTGTAGCGCGACACGGTTCTCAGGACGCCGGCCCGCTATAGGCTGATCACCATGACGTACAGCGGAGAGGTCAGGGTCGGCGGGCCCGCGGACGTGCACGAGCTGAAAGACCTGATGATCACCAAGATCGCGGTCGGCCCGATGGACAACAACGCCTATCTGCTGCGCTGCCGGGCCACCGACGAGCAGCTGCTGATCGACGCCGCCAATGACGCCAGGGCACTGCTGGGCTCGATCGGTGACGACGGCATCGCGTCCGTCGTCACCACCCACCGGCACGGCGACCACTGGCAGGCGCTCGCCGAGGTCGTCGCCGCCACGGGCGCGCGTACCTACGCCGGCCGGGAGGACGCGCCCGGCATCCCGGTGGCCACCGACGTCCTCGTCGACGACGGCGACGTCATCCGGGTCGGGCACGTGGAACTCACCGCCCGCCACCTCGTCGGGCACACCCCGGGCTCCATCGCCCTGATCTACGACGACCCGCACGGCCATCCGCACGTGTTCACCGGCGACTGCCTCTTCCCGGGCGGTGTGGGCAACACCCACAAGGACCCCGATGCGTTCGCCAGCCTGATCCACGACGTCGAGACGAAGATCTTCGACGCGCTGCCGGACGAGACGTGGGTCTACCCCGGACATGGCAACGACACCACGCTGGGCACGGAACGGCCGCACCTGCCGGAGTGGCACGCACGCGGGTGGTAGCCGGGCGGGCGGCACGCGCGGGTGGTAGCCGGGCGGGCGGCACGCGCGGGTGGTAGCCGGGCGGGCGGCACGCGCGGGTGGTAGCCGGGCGGGCGGCACGCGCGCCGGGCGCACGCCTTTGACACGCCCATGGGGCGCCCGCCATGGCGCGCGCCCCGTGTGAACTCTTCACACGCGTCGGGTGTCCGTGCGCGCTCCCCGGGCCTCCTGACACGCGGTCAACTGGTAGCAGCCCCGCACAGGACGACGGCTCCTGAGCGGAATGGGCCGCCGGTCTCCAACCCCGCCCTCGACCGGCGGCCCGGGCAGCAGCAGCTTCGGCACCGTCGACGCCCCGCGTCCCGGCGGTCGCCCGTGGCCCGCTACGCGTCGGCCCGAGCCGCCCCCGCCAGCGCGGCGACCCGCTCCACGCCGAAGACATAGCCCTGCACGCCGCAGCCCGCGATCACGCCGTCCGCGCGCAACGAGACGTAGCTGTGGTGCCGGAACGACTCGCGCTGGTGGATGTTGGAGATGTGCACCTCCAGCACCGGCATGCCGTCACAGGTGTTGAGCGCGTCCAGGATCGCCACCGAGGTGTGGGAGTAGGCGCCCGGGTTGATGACGATGCCGCAGTGGTTCAGCCGCGCCTCGTGGATCCAGTCGACCAGTTCGCCCTCGTGGTTGGACTGCCGGAAGTCCACCGTGCCGCCGTGCGCGGCTGCGGCCTTGGCGCACATCGCCTCCACGTCGGCGAGTGTGTCCTTGCCGTAGATCTCGGGCTGACGCTGGCCGAGGAGGTTCAGGTTGGGCCCGTTGAGGATCATGATCGGGGCGTTGGCCAGGGTGCGGGGCACGGTTCCTCCGGTCCGTTCGGGGGCGGTGCGTTCTCGACCGCTTCTCGGACCCGGTCTATCACGGCGCGAAGGACGTCCGGGGAGGAGGCGAGGCGCCGGCACGGGGCGGGCGAGCAACGGTAGAAGGGCGGGCGGGAAGCGGCGTACGCCGGTCGGTCCGGCTCGCGCCACGGTCACCCATCGCTCCGTGCGCCCCCGTAACCCAAGATCGCCAGGGTGGTTGACGCGGCATGCAGCCCGTACGCCCCGTGAGGGCGCCTTCCATGCCGCGGCTGGCGGCCGCCTCACTCGCCGGGACCGCGATCGAGTTCTACGACTTCTTCGTCTACGGGACCGCGGCGGCCCTGGTGCTGGGGCCGCTCTTCTTCCCGGCGTTCTCGCCGGTGGCCGGGACGCTCGCGGCGTTCGGGACGTTCGGGGTGGGCTTCGTGGCCCGGCCGCTCGGCTCGGTGCTGTTCGGGCATCTCGGCGACCGGCGCGGACGGCGGCCGGTGCTGGTCGCCTCCCTGCTGCTGACCGGCGCCTCGACGGTCGCGGTCGGCTGCGTGCCGACATACGGGACGATCGGGGCGGCCGCCCCCGCGCTGCTGCTTCTGCTGCGCTTCCTGCAGGGACTGGGGCTCGGCGGTGAGTGGGGCGGGGCGGTGCTGCTGACCGCCGAGCACGCGCCCGCGGGACGGCGTGCCCTGTGGTCGAGCTTTCCCCAAGTCGGGCCCGCGGTGGGCTTCTTGCTCGCCAACGGGGTGATGCTCGCGCTGTCGGCCGCCCTGCCCGACGACGAATTCGCCCAGTGGGGCTGGCGGGTGCCGTTCTGGGCGGCCGGGGCATTGGCCCTGGCCGGTCTGTGGCTGCGCGCCTCGCTCACCGAGAGTCCCCGGTTCCTGGAGATCGACGACCCCGCGCGTGTGCCGCTCGTGGAGGTCGTGCGGCACCACGGGCGGCTGGTGCTGCTGACGGCCGGCGCGCTGGCCGTCGGGTACGCGGTGTTCTACGCGGTGACGACATGGTCACTGGCGTACGCCACCGGGCGGCTCGGGGTGAGCCGAACCGTCATGCTGACCTGTGTCATGGCCGCCGTGGTCGTGAAGGGAGCGCTGACGCCCCTGATGGCGCTGCTCGGCGACCGCTATGGCCGGCGCCCGCTGTGCCTGGCCGGCTGCGCGAGCTGCGCGCTGTGGATGCTGCCGATGGTCGCGCTGCTCGCGACCGGTCGACCGCTGCTGATGTTCCTCGGCATCCTGGGCGCGCTGATCGCCTTCATCACCATGTTCGCGGTGATCGCCGCGTATCTGCCGGAGCTGTACGAGGCACGGGTGCGCTGCACGGGCGCCGCGGTCGGCTACAACCTCGGCGGCGTCCTGGGCGGCGCCCTCACTCCGATCGTGGCGACGGCGCTGGCGGAGCGCGGCGGGCGCGTCCCGTGGGGTGTGGGGGCCTATCTGACCGGGATCGCCCTGGTGAGCCTGGTCTGCTTCGCCCTGCTGCCGGAGACACGGCCGAACCCCGTGCCCGCCCCGGCACCGGAACCGGCACCGGCCACGGGCTGATTGGGCTCGGGGCCGGTGGTTCGGGCCGGCACCGTCCGGAGCGGGACCTGTAGGAGCAGAACGTGCCGGAGCGGGGTCCAGGGGGCGCCTCCCCGATCTTCGTGGATCAGGCCGCGGCGTCCGGTGCGGCCCCTCGGCGTGCGGTCGATTCACCCTCGCACCGGGCGTACGTGGGTGATTCGACCGTGCGGCGGGGCGCCGTGCCGGGCGTCGCGGACCCGCGAAGAGCGGGGAGACGCCCCCTAGGGGTTGAGGGCCAGTTCCAGGTAGGCCGCGAACAGCACCAGGTGCACACCGCCCTGCAGGGGTGTGGCCCGGCCCGGCACCACCGTCAGGGAGCTGACCACCACGGTCAGCGCGAGCAGCAGCATGTGGGTGGCGCTGAGGCCGAGGACGAGCGGTCCGGACAGCCAGACGGAGGCCAGCGCGACGGCGGGGATGGTCAGGCCGATGCTGGCCATCGCCGAGCCGAGCGCGAGATTGAGGCTGGTCTGCACCCGGTCCCGGCGGGCCGCGCGCACCGCCGCGATGGTCTCGGGCAGCAGGACGAGCAGGGCGATGATCACGCCGACCACGGCCTGGTGCAGGCCGGCCGCCTCCACCCCGGACTCGATGGTCGGTGACACGCCCTTGGCCAGTCCGACCACACCGATCAGGGCGAGGCCGAGCAGGGCGAGGCTGATCCACGCCGCGCGGGCCGACGGGGGTCCGGCGTGGTCGTCCCCCGTGATCACATCGCCCTGCCGGCTGACCGGCAGGAAGTAGTCCCGGTGCCGCACGGTCTGGGTGGTCACGAACAGTCCGTACAGGATCAGTGAGGACAGCGCGGCGAAGGTGAGCTGGACGGTGGAGAACTCGGGGCCGGGCTTGCTGGTGGTGAAGGTCGGCAGTACCAGGCTGAGCGTGGCGAGGGTCGCCACGGTGGCCAGGGCGGCGCCGGTGCCCTCCGGGTTGAACACAGCGGTGCCGTGCCGCAGGGAGGCCACCAGGAGACTGAGTCCGACGATGCCGTTGCAGGTGATCATCACGGCGGCGAAGACGGTGTCCCGGGCCAGGGTGGCGCTCTTGTCGCCGCCGTCGACCATGAGGGTGACGATCAGGGCCACCTCGATGATCGTGACGGCGATGGCCAGCACCAGGGAGCCGAAGGGCTCTCCCACCCGGTGCGCGATCACCTCCGCGTGGTGCACGGCGGCGAGGACGGATCCGGCGAGAACCAGGGTGACCAGCACGACGAGCGGCCCGGGGAGACTGCGGCCCCAGGTGAGGCCGAGCAGGACGACCGCGAGTACCGGCACGAGGAACGTCCACTGGGTGGTGAGCGGTCTGAGCCGAGCGATCATGCTGCGATCGTGGCAGACCCGTACAGGGTTCGCATTCCGTTCTTTTCGGATCCCTTGTCATCCTTCCTGCGCGGGGCCCGGTCGGGGTGCGACCGGGGCCCCGCGGGTTCGGTGCTGGTTTCCGCCCGCCGGTCCCGTCAGGCGTCGACGCTGCGCTTGGCTGTCTCGTCGCTCCCGGTGCCCGCCTCGCCCGCCGCCTGCTTCCGGGAGGCGATCAGGCTGGTGACGGTGGTGACGGCCAGGACCGCGCAGATGACGCCGAGCGACACCGGGATGCTGATCTCTGGAACGTGGACCCCGACTCGTGCAAGGCGTGCAGCACCAGCTTGACGCCGATGAAGCCCAGGATGATCGACAGGCCGTACGACAGGTGGACCAGCTTCTTCAGCAGGCCGCCGATGAGGAAGTACAGCTGACGCAGTCCCATCAGGGCGAAGGCGTTGGCGGTGAAGACGATGTACGGGTCCTGGGTCAGGCCGAAGATCGCGGGGATGGAGTCCAGCGCGAACAGCACGTCCGTGGTGCCGATGGCCAGCATCACGACCAGCATCGGGGTCATGACCCGCTTGCCGTTCTGCTGGATCCACAGCTTGGTGCCGTGGTAGCGGTCCGCCACTCCGAACCTGCGCTCGGCGGCCTTCAGAAGCTTGTTCTCCTCGTACTCCTCTTCCTCCTCGTCGGCCCGCGCGTCCTGGACGAGCTTCCAGGCGGTCCAGATCAGGAAGGCGCCGAAGAGGTAGAACACCCAGGAGAAGCTGGCGATGATCGCGGCGCCGGCGGCTATGAACACCGCGCGCAGCACCAGGGCTATGAGGACGCCGACGAGCAGCACCCGCTGCTGGTACTGCGAGGGCACCGCGAACTTCGCCATGATCAGGACGAAGACGAAGAGGTTGTCGACGCTCAGCGATTTCTCGGTGACGAAGCCGGCGAAGAATTCGCCGGCCGGCCCGCCGCCGGCGTACAGGAGGAGGCCGAGGCCGAAGAGCCCGGCGAGGGCGATCCAGACGGCGGTCCAGATGCCCGCCTCCTTGATCGACACGTCATGGGGCTTGCGCCCGATGAAGAAGTCGACGGCGATGAGGACGGCGAGGCCCACGATGGTGAGGACCCACAGGGTCGGGGAGACTTCCACTGCACCTCCGGCACAAGTCATGGCAAACACATCTGCGTTGTCATTGCCGGAGGTCTCTTCCACCCGCGTGGGCCGACGCCCCGGGATCCGTAACGGTCCGTACTGACGGGTGCGCCGCAGTCAGGGAGTACTCCCCTCCGCACGGAAAACAGTACCCCAATCACCAAGGGAAGGTAAAGTGATTGGTAAAGGAAATACCAAAGTGCCAGCTCAGACGCACTTTACTTACGCTTGGTGCGGGCTGCCGTCACCTCGGTGAGCACCTGCTGGAGGATCCCGCTGCCGGCCGGCACGAGCGAGGGCTCGTACGTCCAGGTGTGGCCCACCCAGGGGTCGGCGAGATGGTCGTCGGGGACGGGGGTGAGTCGCATGAGGGAACGCCACAGCGGGTCGAGCAACGGTCCGTAGGCCGCCGCGTCCTCGCGGTCCGCGACCATCAGCAGGTGGACGCCGACGGCCGGCCCCTCGTCGGCGAGGTAGCGCAGCTGGGTCACCGCCCGGTCGTCGAAGCCGTGCGGGAAGTCGTTGACGAGCAGCAGTTGCTGGGCGGCGTCGAAGTCGGGCGGCAGTGACTCGGCCGCCCCGCCGCGCAGTGCCATCTGCACCAGGTCGACCCGCCGGGTGAGCCGGCCCAGGGTGTCCGCCACACCCGCCGCACCGGTGAGGGGCGGCACCGTGACGGCCCCCGTCCGGGTCAGCGGCAGCAGCGCCTGGGCTCCGGTACCGGCCGGGTCGAGGATCTGGACGTCGAACTCCCCCACCGGATGGACGGCGAGCAGCCTGACGGCGAGCGCCACCGCGGTGTCCATGGCCAGTCGGCGTGTCTCCGCGGAGTCCAGGAAGACGTCGTCGGGCCCCGGCGCGGGACCGCTGTCGATCCACAGGCCGCGCTCCAGCGGGAGCCGGACCAGCAGCGGTATGGACAGCGGGGCGCTCTCCGGCAGGTGGAGGTCGCCGAGCCGCAGCGCCATCGGCGGTTCGGCCGGCACCCGGTAGCCGTGCCAGACCGGGTTGTCCCAGCGGGCACAGGCCACCGGGAGCGCGGGTTCGACCACCTCGGACTCGGCGGCGAGCTGCGCGACGTCGCGGTCGAGCGCGGCCCGGGCCTGGTCGACCAGCTGGGTGTGCCGGGCCTGGGCGGCCTCACGGGCGGCGTCGCCCGCCGCGCCGAGCCGGGCCCGGGGGTCGGCGAGTACCTGGTCGAGTTCCTTCTCCAGTCGCGACTCTGCGAAGTCGACGGCGCTGCGGTACGCGGCCGTGGTGCGGGCCAGGTCCTCGAACATGCCCCAGACCTGGTTGTACAGCCGTTCCTCCATCGACCAGCCCACCGCGTCGCCCGCGACGGGGCGCGGCGGCTGCCCGTCGGAGGCGGCGGGGGCGGCGGAGGACGCGGCCGGCGGCCGGGTGGGCGATGGGGCCGCGCCGGGACGGCGGCCGGGATGGGTGTAGTCGATCGGGCCGCCCGGCGTCCGCCCGTCGGCCGGGCCGTGGCCGGCGGCCTCCCCGGCAGGCCGCGGCTCCGGGGAACCGGGGGCGGACGCGGCGGCCGGGGGCGGCGGTGCAGGTACCGCCCGCGCCAGGCTTCGGGCCACCGCCGCGTGGACGTCCGCGGCCAGTGCGGCGGCCGAGGGCAGGCCCTGGTCGGCGAGCAGGGCGGCGAGGCCGCCGGCGTAGCCCTGGCCCACCGCGCGCACCTTCCAGGCGCCCTGCCGCCGGTACAGCTCCAGAGCGACCACGGCCGACTCGGCGTCCAGGCCGGTCAGGACGAAGCGGGCGATCTCCGCGCCGTCGAGACCGGTGACCGCCGCCCTGGGAGCGGTCAGCGAGCCGAACCGGAGCGGGCCTCCCGGCCGCTCCGGCAGTGCGAGCAGCACGGTGACGCGGTGAACCGCCTCCGGCAGCGCGGCCAGGTCGACGGCCAGGCGGTGGTCGGCGGCGGCCTGCGGGGACACCTCGATCCCGGGCAGCGTGGGGGCGCCGGGATGGGCCACCCACTCGGCGCCGTGCACGGTCCCCTGCTCGTCGCCGAGCGTGGCACCCGCCAGGACCGGCGATCCGGCCGAGATCCGGATCTCCAGCCGGACCTGGGACAGCGGGTGGTTCTGCCCCCGCACCAGCTCGGCCGTCATCGCCGTCGCCCCCCTGTGTCGTATGTCGTGCGCGCCGCGTGCGGCGGTGTTTCTACAGGTGCGGCTGGATCGACGGCATCAGGTCCTGGAAGGTACGGCCCCTGGCCGGCTCGCCCAGCGCGGTCATCGACCAGCCCGAGCCCGACCGGTGCACCTTCGCCATGATCTGGGCGGTGTACTCGCCGCCGCCCGCAAGCGTGTAGCGGGCGAGTTCCTGTCCGGTGGTCTCGTCGACGAGGCGGCAGAACGCGTTCTGCACCTCCTGGAAGGTCTGGCCCGTGAAGGAGTTCACGGTGAAGACGATCTGGTCGACGTGCACCGGAACTCGCTGCAGGTCGACGAGGATCGCCTCGTCGTCGCCGCCCTGGCCCGCACCGCCTACGAGGTTGTCGCCGGTGTGCCGCACGGAGCCGTCGTCGCTCACCAGGTGCCGGAAGAAGACGACGTCGACCGGCTGCTTGTCCGCGAACAGCACCGCCGACGCGTCGAGGTCGATCTCCCGTGTGCGCGAGCCGAAGAGGCCGCGGCGGGGGCCGCCTGCCAGCCGAGACCCATACGGACCGCGCTCAGGCTGGCCCCGTCGTTCTTCTCCAGGCTGATGGCCTGACCCTTGGACAAGTTGACGGTCACGGCTGATTCCCCTCTCGGTGTTCCCCAGTTGCCGCGCACTGCGCGGTTGCCAGAACCCTACGCAGGGGCACTGACAGTGCCGAACCCCGGTCCGCGCTTTGTGTCGGTGTTGCAACACTTGGCGCATATGCCGAGGTCCGGCACCACTGGAGCCTCAACGGGCGGTCGCGGAAGGGTTCCTAGGCGATTCCCGCCTCACGCATCTGCCGCAGCTCCTTCTTCATCTCGGACACCTCGTCGCGCAGCCGGGCGGCGATCTCGAACTGGAGCTCGGCGGCCGCGGCGCGCATGCGTTCCGTCATCTCCTCGATCTGCTCGGCGAGTTCGGCCGCCGGACGGTCCGTGGGCACGGCCGCCGCCTTGCCCTTGGCGGACTTCGCGGCCTTGCCCGCCTTCGCGCCCTTGGCCGCCTTGTCGCCGAGCGCGGGTACGGGAGCCTTGGCGCCCTTGCCGTCCTTCAGCTTGCGGTAGCCGGAGCCGAGCAGCTGCTCGGTGTCGATCTCCTCGCGGGCGATCTGCGCGACGATGTCGTTGATCTTCTTGCGCAGCGGCTGCGGGTCGATGCCGTTGGCCTTGTTGTAGGCGACCTGCTTCTCCCGGCGCCGGTTGGTCTCGTCGATGGCCTTCTCCATCGCCGGGGTGATCTTGTCCGCGTACATGTGGACCTGGCCGGAGACGTTGCGCGCCGCGCGGCCGATGGTCTGGATCAGCGAGGTACCGGAGCGCAGGAAGCCCTCCTTGTCCGCGTCGAGGATGGCCACCAGGGACACCTCGGGCAGGTCGAGTCCCTCGCGCAGCAGGTTGATGCCGACCAGGACGTCGAACTCGCCGGAGCGCAGTTCGCGCAGCAGCTCGACGCGGCGCAGCGTGTCGACGTCGCTGTGCAGGTAGCGCACCTGGATGCCGAGCTCCAGGAAGTAGTCGGTGAGGTCCTCGGCCATCTTCTTGGTGAGCGTGGTGACCAGGACGCGTTCGTCCTTCTCGGTGCGCTTGCGGATCTCGTGCACCAGGTCGTCGATCTGCCCCTCGGTGGGCTTGACCACGACCTCCGGGTCGACCAGACCCGTCGGGCGGATGATCTGCTCCACGACCCGTCCCCGCGGGACAGCTCGTAGGCGCCCGGGTCGCCGACAGATAGACGGTCTGCCCGATGCGCTGCTGGAACTCCTCCCACTTCAGGGGCCGGTTGTCCAGGGCGGAGGGCAGCCGGAAGCCGTGGTCGACCAGGGTGCGCTTGCGGGAGGCGTCACCCTCGTACATGGCGCCGATCTGGGGGACCGTCACGTGCGACTCGTCGATGACGAGCAGGAAGTCATCCGGGAAGTAGTCCAGCAGGGTGTTGGGCGGCGAGCCGGGCAGGCGGCCGTCGAAGTGCATCGAGTAGTTCTCCACACCGGAGCAGGTGCCGATCTGGCGGAGCATCTCGATGTCGTACGTGGTGCGCATGCGCAGGCGCTGCGCCTCCAGGAGCTTGCCCTGCTTCTCCAGCTCGGCCAGGCGCTCCCCCAGCTCCTTCTCGATGTCGTTGACGGCCCGCTCCATGCGTTCGGGGCCGGCGACGTAGTGGGAGGCGGGGAAGACGTACAGCTGCTGGTCGTCGCTGATGATCTCGCCGGTGAGCGGGTGGAGCGTGGACAGCGCCTCGATCTCGTCACCGAACATCTCGATGCGGACGGCCAACTCCTCGTAGACCGGGAAGATCTCGATGGTGTCGCCGCGGACCCGGAAGGTGCCCCGGGTGAAGGCCATGTCGTTGCGGGTGTACTGGATGTCGACGAAGCGCCGCAGCAGATCGTCGCGGTCGATCTCGTCGCCGACCCTGAGGGGGACCATCCGGTCCACGTACTCCTGCGGGGTGCCGAGGCCGTAGATGCAGGACACCGAGGCGACCACGACGACGTCGCGGCGGGTGAGCAGCGAGTTCGTCGCCGAGTGGCGCAGCCGCTCCACCTCCTCGTTGATCGAGGAGTCCTTCTCGATGTAGGTGTCGGACTGCGGGACGTAGGCCTCGGGCTGGTAGTAGTCGTAGTACGAGACGAAGTACTCGACGGCGTTGTTGGGCAGGAGCTCGCGGAACTCGTTGGCCAGCTGAGCGGCCAGCGTCTTGTTCGGCGCCATCACGAGGGTGGGACGCTGGAGCTTCTCGATCATCCACGCGGTGGTGGCGGACTTGCCGGTGCCGGTCGCGCCGAGCAGGACGACGTCCTTCTCACCGGCCTCGATGCGCTTGGCCAGGTCGGCGATGGCCGCCGGCTGGTCACCGCTGGGCTGGTAGGGGCTGACGACCTCGATGGGCGCCACCGTGCGTTCGATGTGGGAAACGGGCCGCATGTCATCAACCGTACGACCCCCCACTGACAACGGGTCCCGGTCAGCGGTTCTGCGGGGCCCGGGAGACGTGCTGCCGCGGGTGGGCGGCCGGCCGGCGGCCGGGGTGGAGCCGTGAGGTACCGGCCAGGTGGGAGGCGACGGCGGCGGCCGGGACGCCCGGCTTGTCCTCGACCGGGGCCTGAGCCGGCCCGCCCATGACCATCAGCGGGTCGAACATCATGACGGCACCGGCGAGCAGCAGGAAGGCGAGCGGGCCGATCAGCATCGGTACCAGCACGGAGGCCGGCGGGCCGCCCGCGGCGCCCGCCGAGGCGCTGTGCAGGTGGACGTCCAGGGCCGCCATGCCGGTGTAGTGCATGCCGGTGACGGCGAGCCCCATCACCAGGCTCGCCCCCACGCTCCACAGCAGGCCCCGGACGCGTCCGGCGGCCCACAGGGCGGCCGTGGCGGCGACCACGGCGATGACCACGGAGGCGGCCACGGTGGCCGTGCTGTAGGCGAACCGTCCGTCGAAGCGCATGCCCGCCATGCCGAGGTAGTGCATCGAGGCGACGCCCAGACCGGTGATCGTGCCGCCGGTGAACAGGGCGGTGCCGGTGGCCCCCCGGTAGCCGACGATGAACAGCCCCACGCCGACCATCACGATGGCGAGGCCGAGGCTCGCGTAGGTGATGGGCTGGTCGTAGTGGATGGGCGCTCCCTCGATACGGAAGCCCATCATCGCGACGAAGTGCATGGTCCAGATGCCGGAGCCGATCGCGGCCGAGCCGAGGGCCAGCCAGGCCGGGCGCCGGGAGTGCGTGACCAGCAGGGCGCGGGTGGTGCAGCGCAGACCGAGGGCGCCACCGAGGCAGGCCATGGCGTAGGCCACCAGCGGGTGACGACCCCGTAGCTGAATTCGTCGACCGTGCCCTGCATGTGCGACAGCCCTTCCGCCCTGTTGCGTCCCGGAATATCCGAACTGCGCCCCCGTCCCAGAACCGCGCGGGCGGCCAGGGTTGACGCAGAGAGTATGACCCGCACCGGAATGGTCGAACGATTTTCCGGCAAAGAAACACGCCCTTGCCCCAGATGTGCGGCACCGGTGAGCGGAGTTGGCCGCCCCCGTTCACGGTGTGGCCGTCTCGCGCCCGCGTGCCGTTGACTCTCTGCTGTCACTCTGGTGCTGTCGGTATTCGTTCGACGGGAGGAGTCCGCTCATGCACGCGCGCACAGTCGCCGCCACGGCCACCGCGATCCTGGGGGCGGCGGTGCTGCTGACCCCCACGTCCGACGCCCGGGCGGGCGAGGTCCGCGGGCCCGTGGTGGTCGCCCACCGCGGCGCCTCGGCCTACGCCCCCGAGAACACCCTGGCGTCCATCGACAAGGCGGCCGGCCTCGGCTTCTCCTGGGTCGAGAACGACGTCCAGCGCACCAAGGACGGCCGGCTGGTGGTGATCCACGACGACAGCCTGCGGCGCACCACGAACGTGGAGGACGTCTTCCCCGGCCGGGCGCCCTGGAAGGTGAAGGACTTCACCGCCGCCGAGATCGCCCGGCTGGACGCGGGCAGCTGGTTCTCCCCGGCGTACGCGGGCACGCGCGTGCCGACCCTGAAGCAGTACCTGCGCCGGGTGGAGCACAACCACGAGAAGCTGCTCCTGGAGATCAAGAACCCGGAGCTGTACCCGGGGATCGAGGGGCAGACGCTGAAGCTGCTCGGCAACGAGGGCTGGCTGGACCGGGCGCACCTCGGCCGGCTCATCGTGCAGAGCTTCAGCGCGGACAGCGTGCGTGCCGTGCACGAGCTGAAGCCGGCGCTCACCACCGCCTACCTCGGCAGGCCGTCCCTCACCCAGCTTCAGCGGTACGCGGGCTTCACCGATCTGATCAATCCCTCGTACGGGTCGATCTCCAAGAGCTACGTGGCCGCGCTGCGCACCTTCGACGGGCCGCACGGCAGGCCGCTCGGGGTGTGCGCCTGGACGGTGGACGACGCCGCCACCGCCCGGAAGGTCGCGCGCTACGGCGTCGACGCCATCATCACCAACAAGCCGGACGTGGTCCGGGCGGCCCTGAACGAGGGCTGAGCGGGGACCGTCGCACGGGAGCGTTGGCGTCAGTCAGTGCCCGAGTCACGACCGCCGGAACCCGAGTATCAGCATCAATGTCAGTGCCGGGTCGTACGGTGACCGCATGGACAGTCATGGGCAGGACGGGCAGCGGGTCGTGTGGGCCGTCGTGGACACCACCATCGGTCCGCTGATGCTGGCGGCGACCCGAGAGGGGCTGGTCAACGTCGTCTTCCACGCCACGGACGGGGTGCGCGAGCGGGCCCTGGAGCGGCTGGCCGCGCGGATGGGCGCCGAGCCGGTGGAGGACCCGGGGTCGCCGCTGCTGGGCGAGGCGATACGGCAGCTCGAGGCATATATGACCGGTACGCGGCACGACTTCGACCTGCCGCTGGACTGGTCGCTGATCTCCGGCTTCAACCGGCGGGTCCTGCGCGAACTGGCCTCCTCCGTGCCGTACGGCACGGTGGTCGGCTACGGGGATCTGGCCGGGCGGGTGGGGCAGCCCGGCGGGGCGCAGGCGGTGGGGGCGGCGATGGGTGCCAATCCGCTGCCGCTCGTCGTGCCGTGCCACCGGGTGGTGGAGAGCGACGGCGGCATCGGCGGCTTCGGGGCGGGCTGGAGACCAAGCGAAAGCTGCTCGCGCTGGAGGGTGTGCTGCCCGAGCCCCTGTTCTGACGGGGCCGGGCGGGCTATCCGTAGTGCCGGACCTCGATGACATTGCCGTCGGGGTCCCGGAAGTAGAAGCTGCGGGTGGCTTCTCCGCGGGCACCGAAGGAGCCGTATCCGATGTCGGTCAGGGGGATGGCCCGCTCGTCCAGGCGGGCGCGCAGGGCGTCGAATCCGGCGGACGGCAAGGACAGGCAGACGTGGTTCACGGGGTGGCCGGCGCTGTCGGCGGCGCCGGGGAGCATGTCCATGCGCTCCGCGAGGGACCGCGGCGCGAGGTCGAGGATCGTCTCCTCGTTGACGCGGACGGAGGGGAACGACACCTTTCCTTCGGTGTACTCGGCGAGCCTCAGGGGTTCGAGGCCGACGGCGTTCTCGTAGAAGGCGGCGGCCGCTACGGGGTCGGCGACCCACAGGACGACGTGGTCGAGACGCGTGGTGTGGTCGGTCATGCGGCCCAGGCTGGTGGTGTCCCCCACAGACCGCAAGCGTTTATCCGGGTCCGGCGCCCGCCAGGGATGAGAAGGGACCGACGGACTAGGAGGCGGGCACGTGGTGCTGGTGGTGTCGGAAGAAGTCCGGGACGCGCTCGACGCCCGGCGGCCGGTGGTGGCCCTGGAGTCCACGATCATCGCGCACGGGCTGCCGCGGCCCCGCAATCTTGCCGTGGCGCTGGAGCTGGAGGACGTGGTGCGGCAGGCGGGCGCCGTGCCGGCGACCGTCGCCGTCCTGGACGGGCGGCCCCATGTCGGTCTGGACAAGGGGCAGCTGGAGCGGGTCGCCAACGAGGACGGCATCCGCAAGCTGGGCCATCGCGACCTGCCCCTGGCCGTGGCCGCGGGGGCGAGCGGGGCGACGACGGTGTCGGCGACGGCGCAGCTCGCCGCGCTGGCGGGCGTCCGCGTGTTCGCCACGGGCGGGCTCGGTGGTGTGCACCGGCAGTGGACGGTGACGCAGGACGAGTCGGCCGACCTGGGTCTGCTGGCCCGGACCCGGATCACCGTGGTGTGCGCTGGCGTGAAGTCGATCCTGGACGTCCCGGCGACCCTGCAGCGGCTGGAGACGCTGGGCGTGGCCGTCGCCGGGTACCGCACCGACCGGTTCCCCGGCTTCTACCTGTCCGACTCCGGGCATCCGGTCGACTGGACGCTCGAAGGCACGGAGGAGGTCGCGCGGGTCATGCGGGCGCAGGACGCGCTCGACGCGCCGGACTCCGCGCTGATCGTCGCGAATCCCGTCCCCCCGGACGAGCAGCTCGATCCGGGGCTGCACACGCGCGTGCTCGCCGACGCGCTGCGCGCATGTGACGAGGAGGGGGTGTCCGGGCAGGGGGTGACACCGTTCCTGCTGGACTACCTGGTCCGGCACACGGACGGGGCCTCACTGAGCGCCAACCTGGCGGCGGTGCGCGGCAATGTGCGGCTGGCGGCACGGATCGCCACGGCGTGGGCCAGGGGGTGAGCTCCGCGGGGGGCGGAGCACTGCTGGTCGTCGGGACGTCGTCACCGATGTCGTCGCCCGGCACCGGGGCCGCTCGCGGCCGGCACCGACACGGCCGCCGTGATCGGGACCCTGCCGGGTGGCGCGGGGGCCAACGTGGCCTGCTGGGCGGCGCACGCGGGCTGTGCGGACGTGCGGCTGCTGGGCCGGGTGGGCGCGGATGCGGCGCGGTGGCACGAACGGGAGCTGGTGGCGGCCGGAGTACGGCCCCGGCTGGTGATCGACGGGGAGGCAGCGACCGGCACGGTGATCTGCCTCGTCGACGCCGGCGCCTCGGCCGAGCGCACGTTCCTCACGGACAGCGGGGCGTCGCTGCGGCTGGAACCCGCCGACTGGTCCGACACCCTGCTCGAGGGGGTAGCCCGGCTGCACCTGTCGGGTTATCTGCTGTTCTCGGAGCGGAGCCGGGCGCTCGCCGGCGTAGCCCTGGCCGCGGCACGCGCGCATGGCGTGCCGGTCAGTCTGGATCCGGCGTCGGCGGGCTTCCTCGTGCGTCTGGGAGTGGACCGCTTCCTGGCCTTCGCGGAGGGGATCGATGTGCTGCTGCCCAGCCGCGACGAGGCGTGTCTGCTGACGGGCCTGTCCGAACCGGGTGACGCGGCCGCCGAGTTGAGCCGGCTGGTGCCGCTGGTGGTCGCCAAGTCGGGTGTGGACGGGGCGCTGGTGGCGCGTTCCGGAACCGTGGTGGCCCGGGTGCCGGCCGTGACGGCCGATCCGGTGGACACGACGGGCGCGGGCGACGCCTTCACCGGCGCGTTCCTGGCCGCCCTGCTGGCGGGCGCCGCTCCCGAGGACGCGGCGGCGAGGGGCTGCGGGGCGGGCGCGCTGGCGGTGCGGCAGGTGGGCGGCAGACCGCCGCGGCGGGAGACCGGAGGGCCGCCCGTATCTGTCTGACCAGGGCCTCTCGCTCTATGGCCCGACCAGGGCCTCTCCCTCTATGGCCCGACCAGGGACTCTCGTTCCTGTCGCCCGACCAGGGTCTATCGTTCGGATCGCCCGACCACGACCAGGGTCTCTCGTTCGGATCGCACGGGTGCAGGGCACGCGGCGCCGTGCCTCGCCGGTGTCGACGCCGGTTTCCGCCGACTACATGACGGCCTGGCCCTTGCGCCCCCAAGCGGAGATCATCGGGGCGGTGGTCAGGTCCATGCCGCCGGTCCGCACGTTGGCCAGGTGACGGTCGGTCTCCTCCTCGGTGGCGAGGCCCGCGGCCACCAGACGACCGCGGATCTGACGGACCGTGGCGGACTCCAGGGCGGTGCAGGCCGGTGACGTCATGGGGAAGTAGGCGTCGGCCTCGACCTCGTGCAGTCCGGCCTCGCGGAGCAGGCGCGGAAGCCTGCGGCCGTACGAGAGATCGGCGCCGCGCTCGACGAGGAGGCTGCGGAAGCCGTTCCGCAGGCGGTTGGCGAGCCGCTGTTCGGGGCCGTGCTCGTCGGGGCACAGCAGTGGCTGGAGGGCCGGGTCGGCGTCCTCGATCAGCAGCCGTCCCCCCGGCCGCAGCGCGGCGATCATGGACCGCAAGGCCCTCTCCCGGTCCGGGACATGGACGAGCACCAGGCGGGCGTGCACCAGGTCGAAGCCCTCACCGGGCGGCTCCTGCGTACCCACGTCGTGGACGCGCACCTCCACCGGTGGCCGGGCCGCGGCGGCGAGCCGGGAGGTGTCGATGTCGGTGGCGACGACCTCGCCGGTGGGGCCGACCCGCTCGGCGAGCCACGACACCACGGAGGTACCCCCGGCACCGGCCTCCCAGCACCGCCAGCCGGGACCGACGCCGAGGGCATCGAGGTGCCGGAACGTCGTCGGGTCGAAGAGGGAGGCGAAGGCACGGAAGCGTTCTTCCGCTTCGTCCTGCTGGTTGTCCAGGAGATATCCGTCGGATGAGGTCATGCCGCGAGCATCGCACTCGACGGGCCGGCCTGCCGGAACAGGCCCTGTCCACAGGCCGGAACAAAGCGGAAGTGGCGGTTCCCACAGGCCCGCCCGGACTTTTCGCCGGGCTGGCACACTTGCCGGGCAAGACGCGAAAGGGTTGTGCGAGGAGATCCACGCGAGGAGATCCAGATGTCCATGGCAGGGAATCTGCGGAAGGTCACCGGGCTGGGCAGGGCCGGCGGGCTGCGCAAGGTGGCGCGGCTGACGCGACGGCGGCCGCGCGTGGACCTGAGTCACCCCGCCCGGTCACCGCTGGGTTCGTCGGTGGTGAACTGCGTGACCTATCAGGACGGGGTCCGGGTTCCGGGGTGCTCCGATCTGGTGGACGCCGTGGCCAAGGTGCGCAAGAGCGGCGAGGGCTTCGTCTGGCTGGGGCTGCACGAGCCGACGGACGACGAGTTCACCGATGTCGCCCGGCTCTTCGACCTGCATCCGCTGGCGGTGGAGGACGCGGTGGAGGCCCATCAGCGCCCCAAGCTGGAGCGGTACGCGGAGACCTTGTTCACCGTCTTCAAGACCGTCTGCTACGTGGAGCACGAGCAGCTGACGGCGACGAGCGAGGTGGTCGGCACCGGCGAGATCATGGTGTTCGTCGGCGAGGACTTCGTCATCACGGTACGGCACGGCCGGCACGGGTCACTGGGGCCGCTGCGCGAGGAGTTGGAGGCGGATCCGGCGCAGCTCGCCAAGGGGCCTGCGGCGGTGCTGCACGCGATCGCCGACCATGTCGTCGACGAGTACCTGAGCGTCACGGACGCGGTGCAGGCCGACATCGACCAGGTGGAGACGGACGTGTTCTCCGAGGGCGGCGCGCGGGCCGACCCGGGGCGGATCTACCAGCTCAAGCGTGAACTGCTGGAGCTGAAGCGTGCGGTGGTGCCGCTCGGACGTCCGGTCGAGGAGCTGGCGACGCGGCCGATAAGGGCGATCGCCCCCGAGATCCAGGCGTATTTCAGAGATGTGTCCGACCACCTGATGCGGGCCAAGGAGCAGATAGCCGCGTTCGACGAACTGCTCAACTCGATTCTGCAGGCTCACCTGGCGCAGGTGACGGTCGCGCAGAACGAGGACATGCGGAAGATCACGGCCTGGGCGGCGGTGGTCGCCGTGCCGACGATGGTGTGCGGGGTCTACGGCATGAACTTCGACCACATGCCGGAGCTGCACTGGCGGTTCGGATATCCGCTCGTCATGGGTGTGATGGCGCTGGCCTGTCTCGCCCTGTACCGCGGCTTCCGGCGCAACGGCTGGCTCTGACCGGGCTGAAGGGAGACGGCCCTTCACGGAGCAGGAGCCGGTCCGGCCGGTTCAGCCGTTCCAGGCGGGGTGCCTGGGGTCGTCGGCGCGCACGAGGACGTCTGCGGTGCCGGCGGGATCGGCCTCCGCCGCGTAGCGCTCGAACGCGGGGAGGGTCCAGTGGTCGGGCTCCGGGGTACGGCGGCGCAGGGCGCCCGGGAGAGGAGGACGTGGACGGTCAGGTCGAACGGGAACCAGTGGCGCAGCAGGAGGGGGCCGTGCAGCAGCAGGATTCCATCGGGCGGGAGTTGGACGTACGGACTGCGGGTGGCACGGTCGGTGGCCGGGTCCCACAGGTCGGGCAGGACGCGGCCGCTTCCGCCGGGGTCGAGCGGTCCGAAGACCTCGCGCCAGAGGGCGCCGGTGTCGAACCAGCCGCTGTAGTACGACTCGGTGTCCCGTCGGCCGTGCTCCAGCCGGAGGGACGCGGGGCGCAGGAAGCTCTCCGCACCGACGACGAGCGAGGGCCGCCCGCGTACACGCAGCGCCTCGGCGACGCGGTCGGCGAGGTCGCCCGGACGGGCGGCCGGTGCTCCGTCGAAGGCGGCACGCGGCCGGCTGCCGCCGTCGGCCGGTTCCAGCTCGAGCAGCCGGTCGGCCAGCCGCTCGGCGAGCCGGTCCCAGGTGATCGCTTCGAGTCGCACAGGCCCATGATGCCGGGTGCGGGCCGGCGGTGCGGGAGCGGTGGGCCCGGGCGGGGAAGGAATCATCCATGGCGGTGTCTGCAACTCCCCTGATCCCGCGCGGGCTTGTCGTGGTCCAGCCCCTGCGGCGCAAACGCTGCGCCGGGTGCCGGCGTGGGCCGCTGTCGCTGCTCGTACTGGAGGACAACAGGGTGCCGCGCTGTCTGGACTGCGCCGACCTCGGACACCTGATCTTCCTGCCGAGGGGGGACACGGCGTTGACCCGCAGGGCGCGGGAGGAGAGCGCGCTGTGGGCGGTGGTGGTGCGGTTCGACCGGCGCCTGGGCCGCTACGACCGGCGGGGCCTGCTCGTGGAGGAGCCGGCGCTGGCCCGGGCCGAGGCACGCTGTCTGGCGGACGCGGAGGCACGACGCCGGCGGCGGGCCAGGGACGCCGGGCGCCGGGCGGCCGAGGACGAGCGGTTCACGGCGGCGTTCGCGGCGGAGATCGTGCGCCTGTATCCCGGGTGCCCGGCCGAGCGGGCGCGGGCGATCGCGGCGCACGCGTCGGCGCGGGGCAGCGGGAGGGTGGGGCGGAGCGCGGCCGGGCGCGCGCTGGCGCAGGGGGCGGTGACCTCGGCGGTCGTGGCCGCCGTACGGCATGTGGACACTCCGTACGACCAGCTGCTGATGAGCGGAGTGGCGCGGTACGAGGCGCGTCGGCGGATCGCTGGGGCCGTCGCCGGCGTGCTGCGGGAGTGGGCCGGGGCCGCCGACGCCGGCTGAGGGTCCGGGGCCCGGCCTCCGCCCGCGCGGGGTCGGGGAACAGGCGGCCGGCGATCCGTCGCGGAAGGCCGCCGAGAAAGCGCTGTCCGCCACTCTGCGGGGGTACGTACGGGGACGTATCGTGGCCGGAAGGGTGCCGCCCGATGACGCACGGCCCGTCGTACACCCCGTACCCCGGGTACACGTACGCGAGGAACACGACCATGGCCGATCCCAAGGGGTTCATGACCACGCCGCGGCAGGAGTGGCCGCGGCGGCCCGTCGAGGAACGGGTCCGGGACTGGGACGAGGTCTACGTCCCCGGAGCGCTGCTGCCCATCATCAGCCGGCAGGCGGACCGCTGCATGGACTGCGGTGTGCCGTTCTGCCACCAGGCCTGTCCGCTGGGCAACCTCATCCCCGAGTGGAACGACCTGGTCTCCCGGGAGGACTGGCGGGCGGCGAGCGACCGGCTGCACGCGACGAACAACTTCCCCGAGTTCACCGGGCGGCTGTGTCCGGCGCCCTGTGAGGCGGGGTGCGTGCTCGCGATCAACCAGCCGGCGGTCACCATCAAGAACGTCGAGTGCGCGATCGCCGACCGTGCCTGGGAGGACGGTCTCACTCCGCCGCGGCCTCCGGAACGCCTGTCGGGCAGGACCGTCGCGGTGATCGGGTCGGGGCCGACGGGGCTCGCCGCGGCGCAGCAGCTGACCCGGGCCGGTCACACCGTCGCGGTGTACGAGAAGGACGACCGGCTCGGCGGGCTCATGCGCTACGGCATACCCGAGTTCAAGATGGAGAAGCGGCATCTGGAGCGGCGGCTGGAGCAGATGCGGGCCGAGGGGACGAAGTTCCGTACCTCGACGACGGTCGGGCGGGACGTACCGGCGGACGAGCTGCGTACGCGTTACGACGCGGTGGTGCTGGCCACGGGCGCGACGGCGTGGCGGGAACTTCCGGTGCCGGGGCGGGAGTTGCTCGGGATACACCAGGCGATGGAGTACCTGCCGCTGGCCAACCGGGTGTGCGCGGGGGACCTGGAGGCCTCTCCGCTGTCCGCCGCCGGGAAGCACGTGGTGATCGTGGGCGGCGGGGACACCGGGGCCGACTGCCTGGGCACCGCGGTGCGTGAGGGCGCCGCGTCCGTTAGCCAGCTGGACATCTACGCGCAGCCGGGTGCCGAGCGCGACGAGGACACCGAGCCGTGGCCGGTGTACCCGAAGATCTACCGGCTTTCCGCCGCGCACGAGGAGGCGGGGGAACTGCGGACGGCTCCGGCGGCGGACGCCGACGCCCGGCTGTTCGCGGCGTCGACGCTCCGCTTCGCCGGGGACGACGGCGGGCACGTCCGGTCGCTGCACTTGGTCGAGGTCGACGAGCGGCGACGGCCGTTGCCCGGCACCGGGCGCACCCTGCCCGTGGATCTCGTGCTGCTCGCTCTCGGCTTCTCCGGGCCAGACCGGGAGGACGGGCTCGTCGAGCAGCTGGGACTGGCCATGCAGCCGCGCGGCACGATCGCCCGGGACGAGGGTTTCGCCACCAATGTCGCCGGTGTCTTCGCCGCCGGGGACGCGGCGCGCGGCCAGTCGCTCATCGTGTGGGCGATAGCGGAGGGGCGGGCGGTGGCGGCGGCCGTCGACCACTACCTGACGGGTGGCTCCCGCCTGCCGGCGCCGATATCGGCCTTCGACCGGCCGATGACCGCCTAGCCCGGCCGCCCACGCCCGCTCCCGCCACCCACCGCTTGCCGGCGACGGGTCATCGTCAGGTAGCCGCCCGGGGCAGCTCGGCCGGCAGGCGCGACACCCGCTCGTGCGCGCCGTCCTCGTCGGAGACGAAGTGCGGCAGGCCGACGAGGGAGCGGTCCTACATGCGCGCGGGATGCGGCCTGCCGGTGTCGGTCCGGACGGCCCTCGGGTCCTGCGCTGTCGTGCGGCACTCCGTGAGCGTCTGACGGGTCGTGAAATCAAGTCGATTTCACAGCAAGGAAGTTGAGTGAGAAGAATTAATCATCAAACGTTCAGGAGAGCAGGAAGTCGGCCACCCCCGCCTTGGCGCCCTCGATGAAGGCGGTCATCTCGTCCGAGGTGTAGATCAGCGCGGGCCCGTCCGGGTCGGTCGACTGGCGTACGGCGATCCGGCCGTCGGCGAGCTTCATCGCCTCCAGGCAGTTCCCGCCGTTGCCGCCGCTCCAGGGCTTGTGCCACCCCTCGCTGCCCAGCTCCCGCGCGGGCATGCCGTTGTAGACGCCGCCACGCGGCGTGATGCGATCCATTCACAGCTCCTTGCGGAGATCCCGGAGGATCTCCTTCGTGCGTTGTGCCGTGGCGGCCTGCGCCGCCATGCGGTCCATGACCTCCAGGTGGGTCGCCACCTCGGAGCGCGCGTCCAGGTAGACCGCGCCGGTCAGGTACTCGCTGTAGACCATGTCCGGAAGTTCGGGCACGGCGAACCGGAAGAGCACGAAGGGCCCGTACGTCCCCGGGTGCGGCCCGTTGGCGAACGGGGCGACCTGGAGCGTCACGTTGGGCAGCTTCGTGGCCTCGAGCAACTTGTCGATCTGTGCGCGCATCACCTCGGGACCGCCCACCTGCCGTCGCAGGGCGGTCTCGTCCATCACCGCCCAGAAACGCGGGGCGTCGGGGCGGGTGAGCAGGGTCTGGCGCCGCATCCGCAGCGCGACATGGCGCTCGATGTCGTCGGGGCTGGTCTGGCCGATGGCGCCCGACTTCAGCACGCCGCGCGCGTAGTCCTCGGTCTGCAGCAGGCCCGGGACGAAGTGCGGCTCGTAGGAGCGGATGAGGCCGGCCGCACCCTCGAGGCTGACGTACATCGAGAACCAGCCCGGCAGGATGTCGTGGAACCGCTGCCACCATCCCGGCCGGTTGGCCTCCTCGGCGAGCAGGACGAAGAGTTCGGCCTCTTCGTCGGGAACGCCGTAGGCCTTCAGCAGCAGTTGCAGGTACGGGATCTTGAGGGCGACCTCGGCCATCTCCATCCGGCGGATGGTGGCGGGGGCGACGCGCAGGACGCGAGCGGCCTCCTCGCGCTTCAGCCCGGCGCGTTCCCGCAGGTCCAGCAGGCGCCGGCCGAGGACCACCTGGCCCACAGTCGGCGCGGACCGCGGTTCGCTCACGCTCCACCTCCGGCACGATCCGCCATGACAAAAGATTCCTGACAGCCCTGCGGCGCCATTCGAAGACTCGTTCGAGGATCCGCTGGATCGCCGATGGTCCCAATTGGCGCCGCTCGAGGTGCTGTTGCGAGCAGTGTGCCACGGCCGCCGACCGAGTCACACAGCACTCTGCATTTTTCAGAGTGACACTTGCCAAGTGTTCACGCCGGGGAGATAGTGGCAAGCGTGATTCCGTCCCCGCCCTTAGGAACAGACGCCGCCGCGGACCCCCTGCGTCTCGGTGCCGATGGGGGTTCCCCGCTCGAACAGGTTCGAGCGCGGGTGGGACGGCGACCCGTGACGGGAGTGCCGACGGCCGCCGTTTCCGCTTCGAGCTGGCCGCGCACCCCGGCTCCGCCGCCCAGGCCAGGCGGGTGGCGCGTGCCCGGCTGACCGGCTGGTCGGTGTGCGAGGACACCTGCGACACCGCGGCCCTGGTCATATCCGAGCTGGTCACCAACGCGATCGTGCACACCGCGAGCAGCCGTGTCGTGTGCGAGCTGCACGACCACGACGACACCGTGCGCATAGCCGTGCACGACGAGGGCTGCGCACCCGGCGAGCCCCACCCCTCCCCGCAGCGGCCCGACGAGGAGCACGGGAGGGGACTGCTCCTGGTGGACGCGCTGTGCCGGGCCTGGGGTGCCCAGGAACGCGGACCCGGACTGCTGGTCTGGGCCGAGCTGGCCCGGCAGACCGACGCGGCCCACGACACCGCCGAACCGCGCAACGACCTGGGCTGGGGCACCCGCCCCAAGCCCGGCGGTCCGCCGCCCGTCCCCGGCGACGAGGAGGAGGCGCAGGCCCGGCACCGGACGCCCGCGCAGCAGCGCCGGACGTGGGGGCACCGGTGAGCGCCGCCGACGAGTGCGGCCCGCCGCTCGGCCTGAACACCCTGGTCCGTCTCGGACGCCACCGGCAGATTCCGGCCCAGGTCCGCCGCCCGGCGGTCCCCGACGGCATGACGGCCCCGCTCGGCTGTGACGCCGTCGCCGTACCGGACCGCCTCGGACCACTGATCGTGCCGCGGCTGCCCCGAGTGGGCTGCGTGTACGCCGACGGGGCGCACTGGTGGTGGATCGTCCCGTCCGACTCCGACTACGCCCTCCCCTGGCCCGCCCCGCCCACTACGCTCCCGGCGCCCCCGTCCCCGTCAGCGCCCGCCTGATCCACCGCCCCGAGGGGACGGTCCCCTACACCCCGCCGATCCCGCTGTACCTGGCCCTGTGCCGGGTGACCGGCACGACCCCGGACTGGTCCCGAGCCGTCTCGGCGTGACGCGGCGGGCGCCCCGGCGCGACCGGGGACGCGGCGCGACCCGCGGTGCGCCGCACCCCGGAGCCTGACGCGGCCCGGCTCCGGCATCCCGCCGCCCCCGCCACGCATCCCATCGCCCCCACCCCGCCCCGCGTCACGCATCGCGCCGCCCGCCCCCGCCCCGAGTCCCGCACCCCCGCGCCGAGCCACCGCTCCCCCGCCCACGCTCCCCGCGCGCCCCGGCACCCCGCCCGCGCCCTGCCCCGCCACCGCTCCGGCAGCGATAGTGGCCGTGACCGTCCGGCCATGGCCCAGGCGGGCCGCACGGTGCGCCCGGCGGAGGTTCACGGTGAGCCGGGAGCGGTTCGTGGCGACCCCGGGGGAGGTTTCTGGTGCGGAAGAGGCGTGCGACGGCCGGTCCTGAGGTCTCGGCGTCGGAGGGGCTGCTGTTCGGCGGGCCGCTGCGCTACGACATGGGGTGGAACAAGCACGCCGACGCCTTCCTGGAGCTCGGCTTCCGTGCGATGGTGGTCCGGCTGCCAGGCATGCTGGCCTCCAGCCTGCGGCTGGCCCGGCAGGCGGATCCGGCGGCCGCGCGGACCGTGCTGGCCGCCGAGGCGGCCCGGGGCGTGGCCCAGGCGGTCAGTCTGCTGGCCGTGAACAGCGCCCTCGGCCGGCTGCTGGCCGGGACGGACATCGAACGGCGGCTGCGCGACGCCGTGCCCGCCCTGGCCGTCGTGGCCGCCATGATGCTGGTCGCGGCGCTGCTGCGGGCGGCCTCCACCTACGCCACCGGACGGCTGGAACCCAAGGTGGAACGGGTGGCGACCGAGCTGTACCTGGAGCGGGCGGCCAACGTGGAACTGGCCGCGATCGAGGACCACGCCTTCCACAAACTGCTGGACACCGCCCGGTACGGCGCCCAGTCCGCCCGCCGCATGATCATGTACGGGGCCCGGGTGATCAACGCCGTGATCTCCCTGGTCGCCGCGGCCGGTGTGCTCACCGTGCTGCATCCGGCCCTGCTCCCGCTGCTGGTCACCATGACCCTGCCCAGCGCCTGGGGCGCCCTGACCAACGCCCGCCGCCGCTACGAGTCCTTCCACGTCTGGGTGCAGCACTCCCGCGCCGGCCACCTGATCGGTCACCTGCTCACCGAACCGGCCGCCGCCCCGGAGATCCGGGTGCACGGCGTCGGCCCGTTCCTGCTGCGGCACTACCGGTCCATGTCGGAGGCCGCGGAGGCCGAACAGGCCCGGCTGTCCCGGCTGGCCGCCCGGACCGGCCTGATCGCGGCCGCATGGACGGGCCTGGCGACCGTCGCGACGTATGCCACTCTGGGCGCGCTGCTGCTGACCGGCGCGATGGCGCTGGCGGTGGCCGGCACCGCGGTGATCGCGATCCGCACCGGGGCGGCGAGCCTGGACACTCTGGTGCTCCAGATCAACGAGCTGCACGAGGAGGCCCTGTTCGTGGGCGATCTGCAGCGGCTGTACACGGAGGGAGCGGAACGGGCCATCCCAGTCGGCGGCGCGCCGCTGCCCGAGGAACCCGAGGAGATCCGCTTCGAGCACGTCACGTTCAGTTACCCGGGTGACGGGACCCGCCCCGCCCTCGACGACGTGTCCCTCAGCTTCCCCCTCGGCCGGATCATCGCGCTCGTCGGTGAGAACGGCTCGGGCAAGACGACCCTCGTCAAGCTGCTGGCGGGGCTCTACACCCCCGACCGGGGCCGGATCCTGTGGGACGGCGTCGACGCGGCGGACGCCGACCGGCGGCTGCTCGCCGAGCGCGTCGCGATGGTGGCGCAGGACTTCAAGCGCTGGCCGTTCACCGCCCGGGTGAACGTGGCCATCGGCCGCGCCTCCGCTCCCCTGACCGAGGAGCGCCTGGCCACGGCGCTCGCCGAGGCGGGCGCCGAGGACGTGGTCGAGGGGCTGCCGCGTGGACTGGACACCCTGCTCGCCCGCGAGTTCAGCGGCGGCCACGAGCTGTCCGGCGGCCAGTGGCAGCGCCTCGGCATCGCCCGGGCCGCGTACCGGCGCGGGCGGATCCTGATCGTGGACGAACCGACGGCGGCGCTGGACGCGCGGGCCGAGCTGGAGGTGTTCGAGAAGATCAGGGCGCTGGCGGGCAGCGGTCAGACCGTCGTGCTGATCACCCACCGGCTGGCCTCGGTCCGCCACGCCGACCTGGTGCACGTACTGGAGCACGGACGGCTGGTGGAGTCCGGCACCCCGGAGGAACTGCTGACCAGGGGCGGTGTCTACGCGGAGCTGTACGCGCTGCAGGCCGAGCAGTTCACGGCGAGGGTACCGGCCCCGAAACCGGCCTGAACGGCCTCACCGGGCGCCGTCGCCGCCCCGCACGATCACCAGGAACGTGTCCGTCGCCAGGTCCATCACGACCTCGGCGGGCAGGCCTTCGAGGCGTCGCGCGTGCGCGAACTCCTCCGCGGGCCACGATCCCCGCGGGCCACCGGCGGGAAAGCGTTCGAGCACCGTTCGCCCGTTCACCATCTCGCACCTCCAGAAAGCGTCGACTCGTAGGAGTTAACGCTCTGAGGAGGGCGAACGCCTCGCTCAGTGACCCGACTGAGACAATGTTGACACCCGTTCAGCGCGGATCGTGAGGGTCCGTTCACCTTGCGACACGAACCGTACGTTCGGCGGCGGGTTCGGAGCTTTACGTGTCAGTCCCTCGCGTCGCGCCGGTCGTCGTGCCTCCGCGTCCCGGATCCCCGGACCGGTCAGTCCGCGTACTCGTCGTGGTACCGGAGCCGGTCGCCGCCCAGCGGGTTGCGGCCGAGCGCGGTCAGGTCGAGCAGGCCCGCGGTGGTGCCCAGCGTGTCCAGGCCGTCGTCGTGGACGGAGTAGGTGTGGAAGACGCGGTCCCGGTCCCGCAGGAAGCAGCTGAGCCCCGGCCGCTCGACGAGTTCACCGGCCCGCTCCACGGTCGCCTCGAAGTCGCGGTTGAACTCGCCGTGACAGGAGGAGTACCAGGGCACCGCCCAGCCCATCCGCGCCTTGAACGGCAGGATCCGGGTGAAGGGCGCCCGGGAGACCGCCGCGAACGAGGTGTCGCGGGCGTGCAGATGGGCGAGGTGACCGACCTGGTCGAGGAAGGCCGCGCAGCAGGGACAGCCGGCCTGCCACTCCGGGCGAACATGAAGTGGTGGACGACGAGTTGGGTACGGCCCTCGAAGAGGTCGAGGAGGGTGGCCTTGCCGTCGCCGCCCTCGAACACGTACTCCGGGTCGGCCTCCACCATGGGCAGCCGCCGCCGCTCGGCGCTCAGCACCTCCCACGCCCTGCGGACCGCCTCCTCCTTGAGCAGCAACGCCTCCCGTGCGGCGCGCCACCGCTCGCGCGAGACGATCTCCGGAAGCGACATGGGCCCTCCTGTCCTACGGCCTGTACCAAGTCGGTTCCGGGTGGTGACCGTGGACGGATGCGGAACTCATCGGTGCCCGCGAAGATTTTTCCGGCACCGGCCCGGCTCACCGGGAAACACATCCGGACGGGCCGGTCCCGGGAGACCCGGCGGGGAGGCCGGCGCCTCGTGCACACCTGAGGCCGGCGCCTCGTGCACACCTACCTGCCGGGCGGCGGCTACGCGGCGACGGGCCGCACGGCCCACGCCTCGCGCCGCTCCAGCTCGTCGAGCAGGTCCCGCAGCACCCCGGTGTGCTCGGGGTGAGCCGTCCGGTGTCGTCGAGGTGCACCGCGCAGGCCGTGGTCGTGTCGACGAGGCGTTCCAGGACGACGGCGACGGAGTCCGTGCCCTCGGTGTGCCGGGCCAGGGCGGGCAGCTCGGCGGCGGCGACCGCGATCGCGGTACGGGCCTCGGCGAGGGTGCGGTAGGCCTCGCGGCGCAGCGCCCACCGTTCGGCGCGGTCGCCGGACTCGCTCAGCACGTGCACCAGGTAGGCGTGCGCGGCGCTCGCGGCGGTGTCGAGCCGGGCCCGTACCCCGCCACCCCGCTTCCCGGACATCGGCAGGTGCCCGACGATCAACACGATCGCGCAGGCCAGCAGCGTCTCGGCGATGCGGCTCAGCGATGCCTGCGGCTCGCCGCCGATCATGACCAGGGCGAGCACCAAGGGGGTGATGACGGCGGTCAGCGCGGCGAAGTTCCGGGTCGACAGCGGGACGAGCGCCCCGCACACCGTCACCAGGACGACCAGCCCTCCGGCCGGGGCAGCAGCGCGGCGAGCCCGGCGAACACGAGAGCACCGAGCACGGTCCCGGCGGCCCGGCACAGCACCCGGGAGGCGAGCGGCCCGAGATCGGGCTTGACCAGGAAGACGGTCGTGGCGGGCAGCCAGTACCAGTGCTGGTGCTGCCCGTACCAGCGGGCGTCGTGCAGCGCCTGGGCGACGGCCGCGCTCGCCCCGAAGCAGACGGCGACACGCAGCCCGTACTCCCGGCCGCCCGTACCGAACACGGCCCGGACGACGTCCCTGGCGCTCCGCCGCCTGGCGGGCAGCCGCTGCTCGGCGTCCCCGGCCGGGTCGAAGGTCTCGGCGGCACGCAGCAGGGCGTCGTCGAGGGCGCGCAGAGCGGGCGCCGACCGGCTGGGCGCGGGCAGCGGACCGGTGCCGGTGTTGCCGCGGACGGCGGCGGCGAGCCGCCGGGGGCCCTCGGCCGCCCGGGCGGAGACCGGCTCGCCCGCCCAGGCCAGGGCGGTGGCGGCCTCGGCGAGGGGCAGCGCGGCGGTGAACTGGGCGTGCAGCCGGCGCTCGGCGGCGGAACTGGCGCGGCGGCGCAGCCGGGGTCCGGCGAGGGCGTCCTGGGCGTGGTCGAGGGCGGCGGTGAGCGCGGCCCGCCGGGCCGTGGCATTCCCGCCGCCCACGGCGTCGAGCAGCGCGGCGATGGCGTCGTACACGTCGGCGACGGCCGTCCGCTCGCCGTCGAACCGGAAGTCACCGGCGAGGGAACCGGGCGTGGGCAGGGCCAGGCGCAGCAGAAGCAGCCAGCCCGCTCCGGCGAGGAAGGCCAGGCCCTGCTGCCGGCCGTCGCCGGCCGCCGGCGTGCCGGCGCCGATCGCGGCGGTGACGAGCAGCTGGGTGCCGGCGGCGGAGGCGACCGGCCCCACGGCGCTGATGCCACCTGCGGCCAGTCCGAGCACCGTGAGGAGCAGGGTCAGCGGCACCGCGGACAGCAGCTGCCCGGCATACGTGCCCACGAGCAGCCCGACCGTCCCGGCCAGCGCGGGCACCCCGAGCCGCTTCACGGAGGCCCGCCTGCTGCCGGGCCGGTCGTTGATGCCGGCGAGCATCGCGGCGATGGCGGCTATCACGCCCAGCGGAGTGCGGCCCGCGAGCATCCCGGCGAGCAGCAGCGGCCCGGCGGCGAGCGCGCCCCGGATCAGCGCGCTCCACGGGACGGGTCCGCGCTGAGTGCGCAGGGCATGCGCGAGCCAGGGCGGCAGTGACAGTGCGGCGGGGCGCGACACGGGGCTCCTGTCCATGCGAGGGCGGGTTGGGCCTTCGGACGACAGTGGCCGAGCGGTGAGGTGCGGTTCCCAGGATAAGGGGGTGCCCGAAAGCCCGGAACCATAACGTTTCGGCGCGGTGAAACCTGCCCGGATCAGGGTGTTTCTTTATGAACGCAACTCGGTCGGGGATGGGTCCGGTCGAGGGCTGTAGGGATGGTCGAGGAGTGTAGGGCCCGGTCGAGGGCTGGGGTCCGGTCGAGGGCTATGGGTGCGGTGGGGGGCGGGAGGGTGTCGACGATGCGGAGACGCCGTTCGCCTTGCCGCGGCCGTCGCTCGGGCTCGCCGCGGACGTCGTGCGACCCTGCCGTCGTCGCGGAAATTCGGGTGCGCGGGACCGGGTGGCCCTCCGATGATCGGGAGGTTGTCCGCCCACCATTTTCAGGAGCCGCCATGATCCGGCGAGTGACCTCCCCCGCGCTGTTCCCGCCGCCCACCTACTCCCATGCCTCCGTCGTCGAGGCCGGCACCAGGCTCGCCTTCCTGGCGGGGGCCGTACCGCTCGACGAGAAGGGTGAGGTGGTCGGTCCCGGGGATCCGGTGCGGCAGGCCGAGCAGGTGATCGCCAACCTGACGGAACAGCTGCGCGCCGTCGGCAGCGGCCTGGAGCACGTGCTGCAGACGGAGGTGTACGTCGTCAGCGGTGAGCCGTCCGTGCTGTCCGCGGTGTGGGAGGTGGTGGAGGCCTCGGGACTGAGTCGCGGACCGCACTCCTCGACGCTGCTCGGTGTCGCCTGCCTCGGTTACACCGGGCAACTGGTGGAGATAACGGCGACGGCCGTCGTACCGGACGCGGAAGCGGACCGATGACGTCCGGGGCCGGCATCGTGCTGCGGCGCGCGGTGGCGGCCGACGCGGGCGCGGCCGCCGACGTCTGGCTGCGCTCCTTCGCCGCCGCCCTGCCCACGGTCGTCCGGCCCCGCACCGACGACGACGTACGGGGGTACTTCCACGACGTGGTGATCCCGCTGCGGGAGACCTGGGTCGCCGAGGAGACGGCGGGCGGGATCGGGATCGTCGGCGTGATGGTCCTGAACGGCACTCTGCTGTCCCAGCTCTACCTGGATCCCGACTGGCGGGGGCGTGGTGTCGGGGACCGGTTCGTCGCCCTCGCCAAGGAGCGCAGTCCGCAGGAGCTGACCCTGTGGACCTTCCAGGTCAACAAGCCCGCGCACCGCTTCTACGAACGGCACGGATTCGTCGCCGTGGAGCACACGGACGGCAGCGGCAACGAGGAGCGGGAACCGGACGTGCGGTACGTGTGGCGGCCCTGAGCGCGTGGCGGCCCTGAGCGCCGACTGCCGCCGGCCGGCCCCGTAAGGCCGTGTCCCGGGGCGCGCGACGCGCGGCCGGGAGCCGGGGGCGGGAAGCCGTGAGCCGGAAGGGCGGGAGCCGGAAGGGCGGGAGCCGGAAGGGCGGGAGCCGGAAGCCGGCAGCCCGAAGGCCGGGAGCTGGGGAAACCCGGCTAAGGCAGCCCGGCCGTGTCCGCTGCCGTGCGCAGCACCTCACGCAGCATCTCGGCGGTGAGCCGGCCGGTGAAGGTGTTGCGCTGGCTGACATGGAAGCAGCCGAAGACGTCGAGATCGCCGAGGGCGACCCGGGCGCCGTGGGCGAACGCCGGACGCGGCCGCGGCACCGGCCAGCCCGCCTCGGCGAACGCGGGCAGTGCGGCCTGCCAGCCGAAGGCGCCGAGCACGACGGCGGCCCTGACCGTCGGCCGGAGCAGCCGCAACTCCTGCACCAGCCAGGGGCGGCAGGCGTCGCGCTCGGCGGGGGTGGGCTTGTTCACGGGCGGGGCACAGTGCACGGGTGCGGTGACGCGCACTCCGTACAGCTCCAGGCCGTCCCCGGCTCGCACGGAGGTGGGCTGCGAGGCGAGGCCCACGTCGTACAGCGCCTGGTACAGCACGTCGCCGGAGCGGTCACCGGTGAACATCCGGCCGGTGCGGTTGCCTCCGTGTGCCGCGGGGGCGAGCCCGATGATCACGAGCCGGGCGCCGGGCGGCCCGAAGCCGGGCACCGGCCGCCCCCAGTACGTCCAGTCGGCGAACGCTGCCCGTTTGGTCCGGGCCACCTCCTCACGCCACTCGACGAGCCGGGGGCAGGCCCGGCACTCCGCGACGCGCCGGTCGAGCCGGGCCAGGTCGCTGCTGTCGTCCATGCCGCCACCGTATGCCCGTCGTATGCCCGTCCTGTTCACCTGCCCCGCGTCGGCCGTGCGGGGCCGCTCCGGGGAACCCGCGCACTGTGCCGACCGGGGGCGTGGGGTTCCTGGTGGGAGCCGCCGGTGGAAAAACCCGCCCGGCCTCCCCTGTCCGGGGAGTTAAGGTCAGGACATGGCTTCCGAGGATGCGGACGAGAAGGTGCACCGTGACAGCGGCGGGCCGGGCGAACCGGCCCCTGTCCGTGATGCCGAGGGCTCCGAGGCCGCGCAGTCCCCGCCGCTCGATCCCAAGGTCGCCGCCGCGGTGGCCGCCGCCGAGGCGGCCGGGCCGGGGAAGGGCGAGACCGTTCGGATCGACAGCTGGATCTGGGCCGTCCGTCTGATCAAGACCCGCTCCCTGGGCGCCACGGCCTGTCGTGGCGGGCACGTGCACGTCAACGGCGAGCGCGTGAAGCCCGCCTACTCCGTGCGCGTCGGCGACGAGGTGCGTCTGCGGCACGAGGGCCGGGAACGCGTCGTGATCGTCAAGCGGCTGATCCGCAAGCGCGTCGGCGCCCCGGTGGCCGTCCAGTGCTTCATCGACAACTCCCCGCCTCCGCCGCCCCGCGAGGCCGTGGCTCCGGCCGGCCTCCGCGACCGCGGCACCGGCCGCCCCACCAAACGGGACCGCCGCGAGCTGGAACGGCTGCGCGGATCGGGCGGACTCGGCAGCCCGGGCGGGCTGGGTGGTCCGGCTGCGCCCGGTGGCCCGGGTACCCCCGGCGCGCCGGGACGAGCCCAAGGCCCCGGAGGGCGCGGCAGGGCGGGCGGGACCGGGGGCTCGGGCGGGCGTTCACGGGGGCGGTGAGTTCCCTCCCCGGGGGCCCTCCCCCACCCCCTCCCCTCCCCCGTTCTTTTCGGTCCGCTGCCACACCTCGGCCCGCGTCGCACTCATCGCCTCGCGTCGCTCCGCATCGCAGGAGCGTCGCCACACCGCTCGCCTCGCGCACATCCCCTCGCGTGGCACGCGCCGCCCGGCCGCTCGCCGGGGCCGCCGCTCGTGTCCCGCTCGGGTCAGGCCCGGTGTCCCGCGCCCCGCAGCAGCGCCAGCAGGTCCCTGTTGTGGGAGCGGCGGGCCCAGGCGATCAGCGCGAGCGGGACGATCAGGATCAGCGGGGTCGCCGCGTACTGACCGTTGAAGACGGTGAGCTGGACGATGAACGCGCCCACCATCAGCGCGCTCAGCGCCATCGCCGCCACCGACTGCAGAACCGGCACCAGCAGTGCTACGGCGCCCGCCAGTTCGAGTGCGCCGATGGCGTACATGCCCGCGCTGCCCCAGCCCATCTTGTCGAAGGACTCCACGGCCGACGGGTGTGCGATCAGCTTGGGCAGCGCGCTCGCGATCCCGAAGAACAGGGCCAGCAGCACCTGCATCGAGCGCAGCGCGATCCGGGCGAGGCGACCGCGGGCGGTCGGGGAGCCACCGGTGGCGACGGGGGCCGTGGTGACGGGGGCCGTGGTGGCGGGAGCGGTGGTCTCGGACATGGTGGTCTCCAGGGGGAAGCGGTCCCGGTTGCTGTCACAGAGGTAGACCGGCCCCTCCGGAGAACTCATCGGTCGTGTGCCACCGGTACCGCCCTCACCCAGGTCCGGTCCCCGGTCAGATAGGCGTCCACCTCCAGTCCCGCTTCCGCCAGAGCCTGCTCGAACTGCTCCTTGGTCAGGGGCCGGCTCCGGAACGTCTGCGTCCAGACCGCGTCCGGGAACACGTACTCGGCGCGCACCGAACGCACCCCGTCACCGACGGGCTCGTCCGAGGCGATGCGCACGGTGAAGCCGCTCGGGTCGACCCGTTCTCTCGGTACGTCGGTGTGGTAGTCCTCGCCCTCCCGCTGGATGAGCACGCAGCCGTCTTCCGCGACATGCCGGACACAGGTGCGCAGCAGGCCCTGGCGCACCTCGATGTCGCCGGCGTGCACGAGGAACGAGGGGAGCATCACCACGTCGAACTTCTCGTCCAGATATAGCTTTTCGATGGGGCCGCATATGGTGCGTGCCCCGCGGACCCGGGTGAGCATCTCGGCGGACTCGTCCACGGCGGTGACCGTGAAGCCGCGTTCGAGCAGGGCGTGGGTCACCCGGCCCACTCCGCTGCCCAGTTCGAGGATGTGTGCTTCGGCGGGCACGGCGTTGGCGATGACGTCCGGTTCGCCGCCGACGGGGAGCCGTGTGTAAAGCTCGACCGCGCACCCGTCCGGGGTGATCGCACCGGGTCCTGTTCCCTCGTATCCCTCACGCATTTCGACCGTCATGCCGGGACAACGGGTGGGGTGGGAGGGGGCGTTCCCGGGAGGTGGGGGTTCACTCGTTCGAGTCAGGTACTGGGGAACGGGAACCATCCGTGTCCGACGTACCAGTGGCCGCCGGCCCGCAGGTGGTCGCCGACGGCTCGTTCGACGGAGGTGCGCCGTGGCAGGTCGGGGAAGGGCAGGTCCGGGTCGCCGAAGACGAACCGGACGGGTTCGGTGTCGGCGGGTTCGGTGTCCTGGTGGGCGGTGCGGAAGCGTTCCTGGAAGCGGACGATGTTGGAGCGCGCGGGCAGGTATCGCTTGAGCTGGGGGTCGAGGAGCCAGGAGTGGCAGACGGCGGCCGGGTGCTTCTCCTCCGGGTAGTGGCGGGCGAAGAAGTCGCGGGCCAGTGCCAGTGAGCGGTCGCAGGCGGCCGGGGACAGCGGGCCGGTGAAGCCGGGTATGTGCAGGTTCAGGCAGGGTGTCTCCGGGGTCACGTCCAGTCCGGCGGCCGTGAGGGCGACGGCGGTGCGCGGACCGAGCGGGGCGCGCTGGAACTGCAGGCGTCCCAGTTGGTACAGCTCGCCGCGGAAGTGCAGGGTGAGCCAGCGCGGTACCTGGAGGCCGGCCCGGCCGTGGCGGGCGCGGTGGGTGGTCATGTTCCGGCCGAGGTCGGCGAGGGTGCGCCGGGTGGTGTCGGCGGGGATGCCGCGTTCGCGGTGGTGGCGGCGGACGTGCGGCAGGGCGGCGACGAGGACGTAGACGGGGAAGCAGCGTTGCAGGGCGCCGGGCGGCCAGTCGAGGTCGGGCAGGTCGGCGCCGCCGTGGAGGTCGCCCATGTCGCGCACCAGGTCCGCTACGGCGTTCTCGAGCGAGTGCCGCAGTTCCGGGTCGTCGCGTACGCGGCGGGCCATGCGTACGAGGTCGTTGATGTCCTCGTGGGGTACCGCGAGGTCGAGCAGTTCCTCGGCGAGTTCGTCGGCGTCGGGCAGCACGCGGTGACCCCTTGGTTGCGTTCCCTCGGAAGAGTACGTTGCTGTCAGGAGCGGTGATCGGGATGCGTACGGGAAGTGAGCCGGTGACCGCGCGCAGTGCTCTGCGGGCGCGGTTCTGGCTGAGTCTGTGGGGGGTCGTCTGGGCGGCCTTCGGGACGGCGGCGTTCTCGCTGGTGGGGCGTCCTGGCTGGGCGGCGGCCTGTGGGGTGCTGTGGGTGGTGGCCACGGTGGACATGGCGGTGATCGTCAGGCACCTGCGGCAGGGCCCGCACTATCAGCCGGGGCGGGACGTTCCTCCGTACCGGCCGCCGGAGGGCGGCCCGCGGTATCCGTGGCCGCGGCGGACCCGCCACCCGTGACGGGGACCGCCCGTGTCCGGCGGGGTCAGTCGTCGAAACGGGCGGCCTTGAGGTAGTCGGGGTTGGGATCGAGTGCGGCGGCCAGCCGGAAGTGACGTTTTGCCTGGTCGGGGCGGCCTTGGCGTTCGTAGGTGCGGGCGAGCGCGAAGTGCGCGAAGGCGTTGTCCGGTTCCCGCTCCAGCACGATGGTGAACTCCAGTTCGGCGGGCCGCAGTTGCGCGGCGGCGAAGAAGGCACGCGCGCGCAGCAGCCGGGCGGCGGTGTTCTCGGGGTGGGCGGCTACGACGCCGTCGAGGAGTTTGACCGCGCCCCGCGGGTCCCGCGCGTTGAGCAGTTGTTCGGCCGCGCGGAAGTCGATGACATGCGTCTCCGGAGTTCGTCCGGTCGAACCACTGGTCTCGGGCACGGCAGAGTCCTTCCCTTGCTGGAGCGGTTCAACGCACCGGCGTGGTCCGCTATTCCGCGCCGTCCCGCTGCGGTCGGTCGTCGGCGGCTGCCGTGCGGGGTTCGCGTGCCCGGTGGGTGAGGTCGTCCCAGACCTCCGTCACGCGCTGTCTCAGCGCGTCCAGCGGTACGTCGTTGTCGATCACGATGTCCGCGATCTCGCGGCGCTGCTCGCGGGTGGCCTGGGCGGCCATGCGGGCGCGGGCGTCGTCCTCGGTCATGCCGCGCAGCCGTACCAGCCGGTCGAGCTGGGTGGCGGGGGTCGCGTCGACGACGATCACCAGGTCGTACAGGGGGCCAGGCCGTTCTCGGTGAGCAGCGGGACGTCGTGGACGACCACGGCGTCCTGGGCCGCGGCCGCTTCCAGTTCGCGGGAGCGGGCGCCGACGAGGGGGTGCACGATCGCGTTGAGGACGGCCAGCTTCTCGGGGTCGGCGAAGACGATGGAGCCGAGCCGTGGCCGGTCCAGGCCGCCGTCGGCGGTGAGGACGTCCGCGCCGAAGGCGTCCACCACGGCGGCGAGCCCGGGTGTTCCGGGTGCCACGGCCTCGCGTGCGATGCGGTCGGCGTCGATCAGTACGGCTCCGTGCTCCACGAGGAGCCGTGACACCTCGCTCTTGCCGGCGCCGATCCCGCCGGTCAGGCCCACTTTCAGCATGAGCGGAAGCTTAGGCCCTGTCGCTGACGGGGCCGCTGCCGGCCGGGGCCGTGCGGCGGGGCGGCGGCTTCAGCTCTCGCCCTCGCGTTCCGCCAGGAAGCGTTCGAACTCGCGCCCGATCTCGTCGGCGGAGGGGATGTCGACCGGTTCGGCGAGCATGTTGCCCCGGCTCTCGGCGCCGGCGGCGGCGTCGTACTGGTGCTCCAGGCCCTGGACGAGCGCTGTCAGTTCCTCGTCGCCCTCCTGGATCTGCCGGTCGATCTCCGTCTGGGTGCGGTGGGCCTCCGTGCGCAGGGCGTGCGCTACGCCGGGGAGCACCAGGCCGGTGGCGGCGGTGACGGCTTCGAGGACGGTCAGCGCCGCGTCCGGGTACGGGGAGCGGGCGATGTAGTGCGGGACGTGCGCGGCGACGCCGAGGACGTCGTGGCCGGCTTCCATGAGGCGGTACTCCACGAGCGCTTCGGCGCTGCCGGGTACCTGGGCCTCCTCGAAGGGGCTGCGGTGTCCCGGGACCAGGTCGCTGCGGTTGCCGTGGGGGGTGAGGCCCACGGGGCGGGTGTGCGGGACGCCCATGGGGATGCCGTGGAAGTTCACGGACACCCGGACGCCGAGGCGTTCCACGATCTGCCGGACGGCCGCGGCGAACCGTTCCCATTCGATGTCGGGTTCGGGGCCGGACAGCAGCAGGAAGGGGCGCCGGTGGCGTCCTGGACGAGGTGGACCTCGATGGCCGGTACCTCGTAGTCGGACCAGCGGTCCCGGGTGAAGGTCAGCAGTGGCCGGCGGGCCCGGTAGTCCACGAGCCGGTCGTGGTCGAAGCGTGCCACGAGCTGGTGGGGCAGCGAGTCGAGGAGCCGGTCGACGATCTGGTCGCCGGTCTCACCCGCGTCGATGTATCCGTCGAAGTGGTAGAGCATGACAAGTCCGGCCGACTCCTGGGCGAGTGCCATGTCGACCACGGCGAGGCCCTTCGGCTCCCATGCGTACAAACCCTGCGGATCAAGCACTGTGACCGCTCCTCCTCGTGTTCCCCATGGACAACGCGCCCTGGAGCGTGGGCATTCCCGGGTCACGCCGCTGATCAGGCATCTCCGGCCGGTGGCCGTTGACGCCCTGTCAGACGCGTCTCTCACAGGGGGCGCCCGGGGGGCGGCCGTCGGGCTCCGGAAAACCCTGAGGGGCCGCACCTCGAAAGGTGCGGCCCCTCAGTCGCTATCGGCTGAGCCCTAGCGGCTGGTGATCAGCTCTGGCCTCCGGCCAGCTTCTCGCGCAGCGCGGCCAGCGCCTCGTCCGAGGCGAGGGCACCGGAGGTGTCCGCACCCTCGGAGGAGTACGAACCGCCACCCGAGGCGGCCGGAGCGGCGGCCTCGCCACCCTCGGCGGCAGCGGCAGCGTCGGCCTCGCGGGACTTGATGACCTGCTGCTGGTGCTGCTCGAAGCGGGACTGCGCCTCGGCGTACTGGCGCTCCCACTCCTCGCGCTGCTTCTCGTAGCCCTCGAGCCAGTCGTTGGTCTCGGGGTCGAAGCCCTCGGGGTAGATGTAGTTGCCCTGGTCGTCGTAGGACGCGGCCATGCCGTACAGGGTCGGGTCGAACTCGACCGAGGCCGGGTCGGCACCGAAGGACTCGTTGGCCTGCTTCAGCGAGAGGCTGATGCGACGACGCTCGAGGTCGATGTCGATGACCTTGACGAAGATCTCGTCGTTGACCTGGACGACCTGCTCCGGGATCTCCACGTGGCGCTCGGCCAGCTCGGAGATGTGGACCAGACCCTCGATGCCCTCGTCCACGCGGACGAACGCACCGAACGGAACCAGCTTCGTGACCTTGCCGGGCACGACCTGGCCGATCTGGTGGGTGCGGGCGAACTGCTGCCACGGGTCTTCCTGGGTCGCCTTCAGCGACAGGGAGACACGCTCGCGGTCCATGTCGACGTCGAGGACCTCGACGGTGACCTCCTGGCCGACCTCGACGACCTCGGACGGGTGGTCGATGTGCTTCCAGGACAGCTCGGAAACGTGGACCAGACCGTCGACGCCACCCAGGTCCACGAAGGCACCGAAGTTGACGATCGAGGAGACGACGCCGGAGCGGACCTGACCCTTCTGGAGGGTCGTGAGGAACGTCTGGCGGACCTCGGACTGGGTCTGCTCGAGCCAGGCACGGCGGGACAGGACCACGTTGTTGCGGTTCTTGTCCAGCTCGATGATCTTCGCCTCGAGCTCCTTGCCGACGTACGGCTGGAGGTCGCGGACGCGGCGCATCTCGACCAGGGAGGCCGGGAGGAAGCCGCGGAGGCCGATGTCGAGGATGAGACCACCCTTGACGACCTCGATGACGGTACCGGTGACGATGCCGTCCTCTTCCTTGATCTTCTCGATGGTGCCCCAGGCACGCTCGTACTGGGCGCGCTTCTTCGAGAGGATCAGGCGGCCTTCCTTGTCCTCCTTCTGGAGGACGAGGGCCTCGATCTCGTCACCGACGGCGACGACCTCGTTGGGGTCGACGTCGTGCTTGATCGAGAGCTCGCGGCTCGGAATGACACCTTCGGTCTTGTAACCGATGTCGAGCAGGACCTCGTCCCGGTCGACCTTCACGATGACGCCGTCGACGATGTCGCCGTCGTTGAAGTACTTGATCGTCTCGTCGATCGCGGCGAGGAAGGCTTCCTCGTTACCGATGTCGTTGACCGCAACCTGCGGGGTGGTGGCGGTGGTCTCGGTGCTGCTCGTCATGTGGGAAAGGGCTCCGGTACGGACATTGAAGTCGTAGGTACTGCTACGCCGGGAGCCCGTATCGCTCTGCAGAAGCCGGACAGCCAAGGAAGCGCCCCACCAGGAAACTGGTGATGGCGCCTCGACAACCGAGGGGACATACAACAGATGCGAGCGCAGCCTGCTACGTCTGAGGTGCGCAGGCCCGCAGCGCAACTTGTAGCATACGGGGGCAGCCGGGCATGGTCAATGCGCGAAGGCGCACACCCGGGGCGGATCGCCGCATAACCGGCGCAGGAAACGTCCCGCGAGGCCGCACGGGCCCTCGTCCCCCGTGTCGCGCCCGGCGGGTTGGACGGAAGAGTACGACGAGGGAGCCGATCATCCAAGAGCCGGAACAGCTCGATCCCGACGGGTTCGAGGCGGAAGCCACCCGGCGTGACGCCGGGGTAGCGGAGAGCAGCCGGGCGAACCGGGGCTGGTGGGACCGCAACGCGGACGAGTACCAGACCGAACACGGGACGTTCCTCGGTGACGACCGTTTCGTGTGGGGTCCGGAGGGCCTGGACGAGGTGGAGGCGGAGCTGCTGGGCCCGCCGGAGGAGCTGAAGGGCAAGGAGGTCCTGGAGATCGGGGCGGGCGCCGCCCAGTGCTCGCGCTGGCTGGCCGCCCAGGGTGCCCGGCCGGTGGCCCTGGACCTCTCGCACCGCCAGCTGCAGCACTCGCTGCGGATCGGCGGATCGATTCCGCTCGTCTGCGCCGACGCCGGCGCGCTGCCGTTCGCGGACGGCTCCTTCGACCTGGCCTGCTCCGCGTACGGGGCGCTGCCGTTCGTCGCCGATCCGCGGCTGGTGCTGCGCGAGGTGCGCCGGGTGCTGCGGCCGGGCGGCCGGTTCGTCTTCTCGGTGACGCACCCGATCCGCTGGGCGTTCCCGGACGAGCCCGGCCCTGAGGGGCTGTCGGTGTCCGCCTCCTACTTCGACCGCACGCCCTACGTGGAGCAGGACGCGGAGGGCCGGGCGGTGTACGTCGAGCACCACAGAACGCTCGGGGACCGGGTGCGGGACGTCGTGGCCTCGGGGCTGCGCCTGGTGGACCTGGTGGAGCCGGAGTGGCCGGCGTGGAACACCTCGGAGTGGGGCGGCTGGTCCCCGTTGCGCGGGAACCTGATCCCGGGCACGGCGATCTTCGTGTGCGAGCGGGACTGAGCACGGCGTCCGTCCCGTCGTCCTGATGCGCGCGCGCAGGTACGCACGCGCGCAGGGCGGCTGCGCGTGCACGGCACGCGCGTGGAGGGCGTCCCGGCCGCCGTACGACACTGGGGGCGTGATCCGTGACGACGCCCTGGACGTGCTGCCCGTGCGGGCCGCCCTGCCCGCTCTGACCGACGCCCTGGACGCGGACGGCACGGCGGTCCTGGTGGCACCGCCCGGCACCGGCAAGACGACGCTGGTGCCGCTCGTGCTGGCGGGGCTGGTCGGCGGCGGCCCCGCGCGGCGTGTCGTGGTGGCCGAGCCGCGGCGGATCGCGGCGCGGGCGGCGGCCCGGCGGATGGCGTGGCTGCTCGGGGAGCGGACCGGCGGCAGCGTCGGCTACACGGTGCGCGGCGAGCGGGCCGTGGGACGGCACACGCGCGTGGAGGTCGTGACCACGGGTGTGCTGCTGCAGCGGCTGCAGCGGGACCAGGAGCTGGCGGGTGTGGACGTCGTGGTGCTCGACGAGTGCCACGAGCGGCATCTGGACGCCGACACGGTGGCCGCGTTCCTGTGGGACGTGCGGCAGGCGCTGCGCCCGGAGCTGCGTCTGGTGGCCGCCTCGGCGACCACGGACGCCCAGGGGTGGGCGCGGCTGCTGGGCGGGGCGCCGGTGGTGGAGGCGGCGGGCGTCGCGCATCCGGTGGAGGTCGTGTGGGCACCTCCGGCGCGGCCCGTACGGCCGCCGCACGGGATGCGGGTGGATCCGGTGCTGCTCGCCCATGTGGCGTCGGTGGTGCGGCGGGCGCTGGCCGAGCGGGACGGGGACGTGCTGTGCTTCCTGCCCGGCGTGGGCGAGATCGCGCGCGTGGCCGGGCAGCTCGGGGATCTGGGCGCGGTGGACGTGCTCCAGGTGCACGGCCGGGCGCCGGCCGCCGTGCAGGACGCGGTGCTGGTGCCCGGGCAGCGGCGCCGGGTGGTGCTGGCGACGTCGGTGGCGGAGTCGTCGCTGACGGTGCCCGGGGTGCGGGTGGTGGTGGACTCGGGCCTGGCTCGGGAGCCGCGTGTGGATCACGCGCGCGGGCTGAGCGGTCTGGTGACGGTGCGGGCGTCGCGGGCGGCCGGGCGGCAGCGGGCGGGGCGGGCCGGCCGTGAGGCGCCGGGGGTGGTGTACCGGTGCTGGACGGAGGCTGAGGACGGCCGGCTGACGGCTTTTCCGGCGCCGGAGATCAAGGTGGCCGACCTGACGGCGTTCGCCCTCCAGGCGGCCTGCTGGGGTGATCCCGACGCCTCGGGGCTGGCGTTGCTGGACCCGCCGCCGGGGGGCGCGATGGCGGCGGCGCGGGAGGTGCTGACGGCCGTGGGCGCGGTGGATGCCGCGGGGCGGGCCACCGGGCTCGGGGTGCGGCTGGGCCGGCTGGGGGTGCATCCGCGGCTGGGGCGGGCGCTGCTGGACACCGCGGGCCGGGGCGCGGAGGCCGTCGCCCTGCTCTCCGAGGAGGTGCCGAGGGAGTACGGGGACGATCTCGCCGGGGCGCTGCGGCGTGCCCGGCGCGGCGGTGACGCGTACGCGGGGCGGTGGGCGGCGGAGGTGCGGCGGCTGCGGGCCGTCTCGGCGGATTCCTCGCCGGCCGCCGGTGATCACGGTGCGCGGGCGGGTGCCGGGGCCGCTTCCGGCTCGGGGTCCGGGGCGGACGGGCTGGTCGGGCCGACCGTGGCTCTGGCGTTTCCGGAGCGGGTCGCGAGGCTGGACGGCGGTTCGTATCTCATGGTGTCCGGGACGCGGGCCGAGCCGGTCGAGGGGTCGGAGCTGACCGGCGCGCCGTGGATCGTCGTCGCCGTCGCCGACCGGGCGGCCGGGAAGGGCCACGCGCGCGTGCGGCTCGGGGCGGCGGTCTCCGAGGAGGTGGCCCGGGCCGCGGCGGGCGCGCTGTTGGCGGAGCGGGACGAGGTGCGCTGGTCCGGCGGGGATGTCGTGGCCCGGCATGTCGAACGTCTGGGGGCCGTGGAGCTGGCCGTGAGGCCGCTGAAGGATCCCGCTGCGGCGCTCGTGCGTGCGGCCCTGCTCGACGGTCTGCGGGAGGAGGGGCCGGGTCTGCTGCGCTGGTCGGCCGAGGCGGCGGCGCTGCGGCAGCGGCTGGCGTTTCTGCGGTCGCATGCCGGGGAGCCGTGGCCGGAGGTGTCGGACGAGGCGCTGCACGCGCGCGTGGACGAGTGGCTGGAGCCGGAGCTGAGCCGGGCGCGGCGGCGGGCGGACCTCGGGCGGATCGACGCCGGGCAGGCGCTGGCGCGGCTGCTGCCGTGGGCGAGCGGGGACGCGGCGCGGCTGGACGAGCTGGCGCCGGAGCGGATCACCGTGCCGAGCGGGTCCAGGATCCGGATCGACTACCGGGATCCGGAGCGGCCGGTCCTCGCCGTGAAGCTGCAGGAGATGTTCGGGCTGCGCGAGACTCCGGCCGTGGCGGGGGTGCCGCTGCTGGTGCATCTGCTGTCGCCGGCCGGGCGGCCCGCCGCCGTCACGGCGGACCTGGCCTCGTTCTGGCGGGACGGCTACCGGGGCGTGCGCGCCGAGCTGCGCGGGCGGTATCCGAAGCATCCGTGGCCCGAGGACCCGGCGACCGCGGAGCCCACACGGCACACCAACGCGCGGCTCAGGCGCTGACCGCCGGTGCGGCGCGTGGTGCGCCGAGGGCGCCCGTCCGCCGGAGCGGAGGGGCGCCCTCGTCGTGCTGTGCGGGCCGTGCGGTGCGTGCCGTCAGGAGGTCGCCGACGGGCTCGGTGAGGGGCTCGCCGAGGCGTCGGCGGCGGCGACCTTCAGCTCGACGGTGACGGTGCCGCCGCCGGGGGTGGTGACCCGGAGCAGGTAGGTGCCGGTGGTGTCGTCGGCGTACAGGGCGGGCAGCGTGAGCCGGCCCTCGGCGTCGGTCCTGAGGCCGGTGAGGGTGCGGACGGACTTGCCGTCGGCGTCCTTGAAGTAGGGGCCCTTGTCGTTCTCGGTGGCGTCGTCGTCGGCCTTGATCAGGGTGGCGGTGGCCGTGACCCGGTCGGCGGCGGCGCCCTTGTACGTCGCCTTCAGCTGGATCCGCTCGGCGAACTCGCCGCCGGGGGTGCAGGTCATCGCGGTGTCGCCGGTGCGGGTGAGGGTGTCGGCGGCGCGGGCGGTGACGGTGGCGGTGTAGGCGACGCTCTTGACCTGGTGGCCGACGACCGCGGTGGTGATCTTGAAGTCGCCGGTCTTCTCGCCGGCCTGGAGGGCCGGTGCGAGCGCCACGCCCTTGGCGTCGGTGGCGACGGTGGCGACCTTCTCGCCTCCGGCGAAGGTGGCGTCGGTGTCGCCGGTGAGGGTGAACCGGACCCTGACCTTGGCGACGGCCGTGCCGGCCTTGGTCTCGGCGCGGGTGCCGATGCGCTGTGCGAACGCGTCGCCGGCCATGGCGGTGAGCTGCGCGGTGCCCGCGTCCTCGAGGTGGTCCACGGTGTCGGACGGGGTGGGCTGCGTCGGCGGGACGGGCGGCTTGGGCGGCCGGGGGTCGGGGCTCTCGCTGCCGCCGCCCGGCTGGTGCGGCTTCGGGTGGGGCTTGGGGTCCGGCTCGTGGCCAGGCTTCGTGCCCGGCGGGTCGGACGGTGCCGGGGTGTGGGTGCGCGGGGTGCCGTCGTCGCTGCGGTGGCCGGGCACGCCGCCGGAGCCGTCGGGCACGGAGTGGGTGCCCTTGCGGTAGTACTGAAGCCAGTTGAGGACCAGGTTCAGGTAGTCCTGCGAGTTGTTGTAGCTGAGGATCGCGCTGTGCAGGCCGGGCTCGGTGGACATGTCCCAGTCGTTGCGGCACAGGTAGTGGCCCGCGGCGAGCGCGGCGTCGTAGACGTTGTTCGGGTCCGCCGCGCCGTCGGCGTTGCCGTCGCGGCCGGCCCACGCCCAGGTGGACGGGATGAACTGCATCGGGCCGATGGCCTGGTCGTAGTGGCTGTTGCCGTCGTACCGGCCGTGGTCGGTGTCCTTGATGAGCGCGAAGCCGTTGCCGTCGAGCTGCGGGCCGAGGATCCGGCCGATCGTGGTGCCGTCCGCGTCGACGCGGCCGCCGCGGGCCTGACCGGACTCCACCTTGCCGATGGCGGCCAGGAGTTGCCAGGGCAGGTTGCAGCCCGGCTTGGACGAGCGCAGCTCGGCCTCGGCCTTCTTGTAGGCGTCGAGGACGGTCGCGGGGATGCCCGCCTCCGCCTCGCTGCGGGCGACGGGGTCACCGTCGCCGGCCGTCGACGAGGGGCTGGGGTTGGGGCTCTTCAGCGGCGGGAGGTCCGTGTAGTACGGCGAGTTGCCGGTGGCGTTGCCGTCGATGGCGGCGTCGGGTGCGGGACTGCTGGAGCCGGCCGCGGCCGGTCTTCCCTGGTCGTCGCCGGCCGCTCCCGGAGCCTGGGACGCGGACAGTGCGGCGACCGCCGCCGCCGCCACGGCCGTGGTCGCCGCTCCCTTGCGCAGCCGCCTGCCGAAATGCGCCGCCATAGAGTGAACCCCTCCCGTGGACGCGTGCCGCGTCCGTCTCCGTCTGTCTGCCTCGCTCTGGTGTGACGGTCGACCCGGTGCTCTGGTTGCCCCCGCTTTCCGCCTTTCCGTACGTGCGACGGGTGTGCGACCGTGCCGCCCGGCACGGCAACCCAGGTGACCCTACGACAACTTGCTTGCCGGGGCACCCGTTCGCGTCCGCTTTTCACCGGTTGGCCGCCGATGCCGGGCCGCGGGGAGCACGGACGGCGCCGACGCATACTGGACCGGATGTGATCACAGGCCGCGACGCCGTGGCCGACGACCGCCCGAGGGGGCCCAGTTGCCGTTCACACTCAGCCACGCGGCGGCCGTTCTGCCCGCCGTCCGCCGGGACGGCGGCGGCCGGGGCCGGCTGGTGCCCGCGGTGCTCGTGGCGGGGTCCTTCGCCCCCGACGTCACCTACTACGCGGCGAGTGTCCGGCGGGACGCGATGGAGTTCGGGACGGTCACGCACTCCCTGCCGGGGGTGGCCGGCGTGGACGTCCTGATCGCCTGGTCGCTGGTGGGACTGTGGCTGTTCGTGCGGGAGCCGCTGGTGGCGCTGCTCCCCGGGCCCGCCAGGGGCGGCCGGCCGCTCTGCTGCGGTGCGGTGCGCCACGCGCGCGCGTACGGGCCGGGCGGGTGCTGTGGTGGTACGTGTCGGCGGCGCTCGGGGCGCTGACGCACGTCGTGTGGGACGCGTTCACGCACCACGACCGGTGGGGGTCGCGGCTGCTGCCGGGGCTCGGCGGGGTGGTGGCGGGCCTGCCGCGCTACACGTGGCTGCAGTACGGCTCGTCCGCGGTGGCGGCCGTGGTGATCGCCGTGTTCCTGGTGGGGGCGGTGCGGCGGGCGCCCGCCGGGGAGCCTGCGGGGGTGCCCGCGCTGTCGTTCCGGGACCGGTGGTGGGCGGCGGCCGTGATCGGGGGCTGTGCCCTGGCGGGGGCGGTGCAGCGGGCGGTGCGCTGGTGGGCGTACCGGGGTGCGTCCGTGCGGCCGCTGGATCTGGTGCCGACGCTGTGCTTCGGGGTGGGTGCCGGGCTGCTGCTGGGAGTGCTGCTGTACGCGGCCGGGGTCAGGGTGTGGCGTCCGGTCGGGGTTCCGGGCGGTCCTGGTGGGGTGGCCGGTGCGGGCCGGGACCGGTCGGCGGTTCGGTGAGGGCGGCCACGAAGACGGTGAGGGTGCGTCTGGGGCGGGTCCGGGGGATCGCGGTGAGCAGCAGCGCCAGGTAGGCGCGGGTGAGGTCCGCCCAGGCGCGCCGGTCGGCGGCGCGGCGGAGGCGGGCGCGGGGCCGGCGCAGCAGGCCGGCCGCGGCCGCTCGGGCGGCTGCGGCAGGGTCGACGGGGATGCGGGCGGTGCTTGCGCCGGCCGCGAGGGCCGGGACCGGCGAGGCGGCGGTGGCCGGGCCCGAGGCGCTGCCGGCCTCGGCCCTGGTGCCGTCGCGTACCTCGGGTGTCCGGCGGTGGAGCATGCGTATACCCATGTCCGCAGTGTTGCGGCTGCGGGCGGTGGGGTGCGTTCTGGCGGGGTCCACGTGAGTGACGGACCCCGCCGGGGTTCCGCCGGTCAGGGGTGCCGGTGCCGGGGCGCCGCCCGGGGAGGGACGCGGTGCGTGTGCCACCGCGTCCCCGTGCGGGCTCCGGGCTGCCGGGGCCGGGGTGCCGTCCGCTCGGGGCGGACGCCGGCCGGGGGTCAGTGCGCCGCCGACTCCCAGTCGCGGCCCACGCCCACCGAGACGTCGAGCGGGGCCCGCAGCCGGACGGCGCCGGCCATCTCGCGGCGGACGAGTTCCTCCGTGGCCGCGCGCTCGCCGGGGGCGATCTCCAGCACGATTTCGTCGTGCACCTGCAGGAGCAGGCGGGACTTCAGGTCCGCCTCGCGCAGGGCCCGGTCGACGTCGAGCATGGCGATCTTGACGATGTCGGCGGCGGTGCCCTGGATGGGGGCGTTGAGGGCCATGCGTTCGGCGGCCTCGCGGCGCTGGCGGTTGTCGCTGTTGAGGTCGGGGAGGTAGCGGCGGCGCCCGAAGAGCGTCGCGGTGTAGCCCGTGGCCCGTGCCTCGTCGACGACCCGGCGCAGGTAGTCGCGTACGCCGCCGAACCGCTCGAAGTAGGTGTCCATCAGGCCGCGGGCCTCGGCCGCCTCGATGTTCAGCTGCTGGGAGAGGCCGAAGGCGGACAGACCGTAGGCCAGGCCGTACGACATGGCCTTGATCTTGCGGCGCATCTCCGCGTCGACCGCGTCCCGGCCGACGGAGAAGACCTGGGAGGCGACGGTGGTGTGCAGGTCCTCGCCCGTGGTGAACGCCTCGATCAGGCCCTCGTCCTCGGAGAGGTGGGCCATGACGCGCAGCTCGATCTGACTGTAGTCGGCGGTCATCAGGGACTCGAAGCCCTCGCCGACCACGAAGCCGCGGCGGATCGCCCGGCCCTCGTCGGTGCGGACCGGGATGTTCTGCAGGTTCGGGTCCGTGGACGACAGCCGGCCGGTCGCGGCCACCGTCTGGTTGAACGTGGTGTGGATGCGGCCGTCCGCGGCGATGGTCTTGATCAGGCCTTCGACGGTGACCCGCAGCTTCGCCTGCTCGCGGTGCCGGAGCATGATCACCGGCAGTTCGTTGTCGGTCTGGGTGGCGAGCCAGGCCAGGGCGTCGGCGTCGGTGGTGTAGCCGGTCTTGGTCTTCTTCGTCCTGGGCAGGGCCAGCTCGCCGAAGAGGACTTCCTGGAGCTGCTTGGGCGAGCCGAGGTTGAACTCGCGGCCGGCGGCTGCGTGGGCCTCCTTCACGGCCTGCTGCACGGCGCCCGCGAACGTCTGCTCCATCGCCTCGAGGTGGGCGCGGTCGGCGGCGATGCCGTCGCGCTCCATGCGGGCGAGCAGGGCGGAGGTGGGCAGCTCCATGTCCCGCAGCAGGTCGGCGGCGCCGACCTCGTCGAGGCGGCCCTCGAAGGCCTCGCCCAGGTCGAGGACGGCGCGGGCCTGGATCATCAGGGCCTCCGCCTCGGCGCCCTCGTCCGCGCCGAAGGCGAGCTGGCCGTCGGCCGCCGCGGCGGGGGCCAGTTCCCGGTGCAGGTACTCCAGCGACAGCGCGTCCAGGTCGAAGGAGCGGCGGCCCGGCTTGACCAGGTAGGCGGCGAGCGCGGTGTCCATGGCGACGCCCTCGACGCGCCAGCCGTGCTCGGCGAGGACCCGCATGGCGCCCTTGGCGTTGTGCAGGACCTTCGGGCGGCCGGCGTCGGCGAGCCAGCCGGCGAAGGCGCGCTCGTCGGCCTCGTCCAGCTCGGCCGGGTCGAACCAGGCGGCGGCCCCGCCGGCCGCGGCGAGGGCGACCTCGGCGACCGAGCCGGTGCCCAGCGCCCAGGTGCCGACCGTGGCGACGCCCAGGGACGCGGTGCCGTGTTCGGCGAGCCAGCCGGCCAGCTCGCCGGTGCGCAGGATCGTGCCGTCGAGCTCCACGCCCTCCGCCACGACCGGGGTGGCCTCGGCCTCCTCGGAGCCCGGGTCGACGGCGAAGAGCCGCTCGCGCAGCGACGGGTTGCGGATCTCCAGGGTGTCCAGGACCATCGCGACGGTCTTGCGGTCGTACGGCGCCCGCTCCAGGTCGGTGACCGTCTTCGGCAGCTCGACCTGGCGCTCCAGCTCGGTGAGGAGCCGGTTCAGCTTCACCGACTCCAGGTGGTCGCGCAGGTTCTGGCCCGCCTTGCCCTTGACCTCCTCGACGCGCTCGACCAGCTCCGCGAACGAGCCGAACTGGTTGATCCACTTCGCGGCGGTCTTCTCGCCGACGCCGGGGATGCCGGGGAGGTTGTCGGACGGGTCGCCGCGCAGGGCGGCGAAGTCCGGGTACTGGGCGGGCGTCAGCCCGTACTTCTCGAAAACCTTCTCCGGGGTGAACCGGGTCAGCTCCGAGACGCCCTTCGTCGGGTAGAGCACGGTCGTGTGCTCGCTGACGAGCTGGAAGGAGTCGCGGTCACCGGTGACGATCAGCACCTCGAAGCCCTCGGCCTCGGCCTGGGTGGCGAGGGTGGCGATGACGTCGTCCGCCTCGAAGCCGTCGACGGCGAAGCGCTGCGCGTGCATGGCGTCGAGCAGCTCGCCGATCAGCTCGACCTGCCCCTTGAACTCGTCGGGGGTCTTGGAGCGGTTCGCCTTGTACTCGGTGAACCGCTCCGAGCGCCAGGTCTTGCGGGAGACGTCGAAGGCCACCGCGAAGTGCGTGGGCGCCTCGTCACGCAGGGTGTTGGCCAGCATCGACGCGAAACCGTAGATCGCGTTCGTCGGCTGGCCCGTCGCGGTGGTGAAGTTCTCCGCGGGCAGCGCGAAGAACGCGCGGTAGGCCAGCGAGTGCCCGTCCATGAGCATCAGCCGGGGACGGCCGCCGGGGTTGCTGTCGGTCTTCTTCGATGCTGTCTCTGCCACGTCCCCGATCCTGCCACGCCCCACCGACAGCCGGGACCGGCCCGCTCCGCGGCGGACGCCCGAGGAGGCCGCGCCGCCGCCCCGGGAGGCCGCGCGGACGGCCGGTACGCCCGCCCCGGCCCGCTGTCGGCGCCCCGTGGGAGGATCGGCGGCGTACGTCACACACGCAGTCGAAGGGGAGCGGGCGATGGCGACGAAGCCGCCCAAGGGTGATCCGGTCCAGGACGCGCCGCAGGTCGCGGAGCCCAAACACGCGGCGGCGGGCCTGCCGGCCGTCGGCCACACCCTGCGCGTCGCCCAGCAGCAGATGGGCGTGCGGCGCACCGCGCTGACCCTGCTGCGCGTCAACCAGAAGGACGGCTTCGACTGCCCGGGCTGCGCCTGGCCGGAGCCGGACCACCGGCACAAGGCGGAGTTCTGCGAGAACGGCGCCAAGGCGGTGGCCGAGGAGGCCACCCTGCGCCGGGTCACCCCGGAGTTCTTCGCCGAGCACCCGGTCGCCCGTCTCGCCGGGCGCAGCGGGTACTGGCTGGGCCAGCAGGGCCGGCTCACCCACCCCATGTACCTCGCCGAGGACGGCACGCACTACGAGCCGGTCACCTGGGAACGGGCCTTCGGCATCATCGCCGAGGAGATCGCCGCTCTCACCTCCCCCGACGAGGCCGTCTTCTACACCTCCGGGCGCACCGGCAACGAGGCCGCGTTCCTCTACCAGCTCTTCGCGCGCGAGCTGGGCACCAACAACCTGCCGGACTGCTCCAACATGTGCCACGAGTCGTCCGGCTCCGCCCTGTCGGAGACCATCGGCGTCGGCAAGGGCAGCGTCCTGCTGGAGGACCTCCACCGGGCCGACCTGATCATCGTGGCCGGGCAGAACCCCGGGACGAACCACCCGCGCATGCTCTCCGCGCTGGAGAAGGCCAAGGCGAACGGCGCGCGGATCATCAGCGTCAACCCGCTGCCCGAGGCCGGCCTGGAGCGGTTCAAGAACCCGCAGACCCCGCGGGGCATGCTGAAGGGCGCCGCGCTCACCGATCTGTTCCTGCAGATCCGCATCGGCGGCGACCAGGCCCTGTTCCGCCTCCTCAACAAGCTGATCCTGGACACCGAGGGCGCGGTGGACGAGGAGTTCGTGCGGGAGCACACGCACGGCTACGAGGAGTTCGCCGAGGCCGCCCGCGCCGCCGACTGGGACGAGACCCTCGCGGCCACCGGTCTCACGCGCGCGGAGATCGAGCGGGCCCTCGGCATGGTCCTCGCCTCCCGGCGGACCATCGTCTGCTGGGCCATGGGCCTCACCCAGCACAAGCACTCCGTGCCGACCATCCGCGAGGTCGTCAACTTCCTTCTGCTGCGCGGCGACATCGGCCGTCCCGGCGCGGGCGTGTGCCCGGTGCGCGGCCACTCCAACGTGCAGGGCGACCGCACGATGGGCATCTTCGAACGCCCCGCCCGGCGTTCCTGGACGCGCTGGAGAAGGAGTTCGGGTTCGCGCCGCCGCGCGAGCACGGCTTCGACGTCGTGCGGGCCATCCGCGCGCTGCGCGACGGCGAGGCGAAGGTGTTCTTCGCCATGGGCGGCAACTTCGTCTCCGCCTCACCCGACACCGAGGTCACCGAGGCGGCCATGCGGCGCGCGCGACTGACCGTGCACGTGTCGACCAAGCTGAACCGCTCGCACGTGGTCACCGGCGCGCGCGCCCTGATCCTGCCGACGCTGGGCCGCACCGAGCGCGATCTGCGGGACGGCGGTGAGCAGTTCGTGACCGTGGAGGACTCCATGGGCATGGTGCACGCCTCGCGCGGCCGCCTGGAGCCGGCGAGCCGGCACCTGCTGTCGGAACCGGCGATCGTGTGCCGGCTGGCGCGCCGGGTGCTCGGCGCGGACAGCAAGGTGCCCTGGGAGGAGTTCGAGAGGGACTACGCGACGATCCGCGACCGCATCGCGCGCGTGATCCCCGGCTTCGAGGACTTCAACGCGCGGGTGGCCCGCCCCGGCGGCTTCGCCCTGCCGCACGCGCCGCGCGACGAGCGCCGCTTCCCGACCGCGACCGGGAAGGCGAACTTCACCGCGGCCGCCGTGGAGTACCCGGAACTCCCCGCCGGACGGCTGCTGTTGCAGACGCTGCGCTCGCACGACCAGTACAACACCACCATCTACGGCCTGGACGACCGTTACCGGGGCATCACGGGCGGCCGCCGCGTGGTGCTGGTGAACCCCGAGGACGCGCGCGCCCTCGGGGTCGCCGACGGCTCCTACGTCGACCTGGTGAGCGAGTGGCGGGACGGTGTGGAGCGGCGGGCGCCCGGATTCCGCGTCGTGCACTACCCGACGGCCCGGGGCTGCGCGGCGGCGTACTACCCGGAGACCAACGTGCTGGTGCCGCTGGACGCCACCGCCGACACGAGCAACACCCCGGCCAGCAAGTCCGTCGTGGTCCGGCTGGAGCACGCCCCGGGGGACGTGGCGGAGGGCGGCCCGGGCGACCGCCGCCCGCAGGCCCGCCCGGAAGGCCGTCTGGAACAATCGGCGACCGACTGAGCGTTTGCTCAGCCACGTGACAGCTGTACGAGAACGGAGCCGCGCCCATGGGTGAGCAGCAGCAGGTGAGATTCCCGCAGGAGGTCGTCGACGAGTACGCCGCGCTCGGCGTCGACCTGCCCGCACTGTTCTCCGCGGGCCACCTCGGGACCCGCATGGGCGTGCAGATCCTGGAGGCCTCGGCGGAGCGGGTCGTCGGCACCATGCCCGTCGAGGGCAACACCCAGCCGTACGGGCTGCTGCACGGCGGCGCGTCCGCGGTGCTCGCGGAGACCCTCGGCTCGGTCGGCTCCATGCTGCACGGCGGCAGCACGAAGATCGCGGTCGGCGTCGACCTCAACTGCACCCATCACCGCGGCGCCCGCTCGGGCCTGGTGACCGGTGTGGCCACGCCGGTGCACCGGGGGCGCTCCACGGCGACGTACGAGATCGTCATCAGCGACGAGGAGGGGCGCCGGGTCTGCACCGCCCGGCTGACGTGCCTGCTGCGCGACGTCCGCAGGGGCGACGAGGCGCACGTGCCGAACACCGGCGCCTGACCGCTGCCCGGCGGGGCCCCCGAGGCCCCGCCGGCTGCCCGCCGCACCCGGTGACCGCGATACGAGACGGCGTCACCACCCCGCCGCCGCATCCGAGTTGACGGTCCGGAAGGCCCGCGGGCCCCTCGCCCCGCCCCGGACGGATCCGCGCCCTCGCCGCCGCACGCGTCCGGATTCCGCCGCCCCGCGCCCGCGCTCCCCCTTGCCGGACAAAGGGACGCTCTCCCCGCAAGATCACCACAACCCTCCCCATGGGCGGAATGCGGATAAGCGCCGAAGCCGTCGGGCTCCTTTCCCGTGCGGTAACTCTATGTAATACGCGCGCAATCCGGATTCACGGTTCCGGCCATCGCGTCCACCCGCCCCAGGACCGCGCGGCAGCCCCGAAAGTCGCCTGCAGCAACAGAGTTACGTAATTACCAAAACCGGCGAGACGCCTGAACGCGCCGACGCGGTCCTGCGGGTTCTCAGAATGTGGACAGGGCGAATCGACCTGAATTCATGCGTTCCCCCACGCCGTACCGCTCTGCATTACCCCGTGTCATAACAAGAGCGTCACAGCCTTGGACAAGCACTCCTCCACGTTGTCCACACACGCCTAGAGTCACGGCCAGTCACCGCTCCATCGGGAGTTCGGTACCGGCGCGGCACCCAACGCCCCATCACACAGGGGCGAGCGTGCCTGCGGAAAGGATCGATTGTGCGACAGCGTTCTCTGGTGATTCTTACCTCCGTTCTGACCACCGGAGCTCTGACCCTCACCGCCTGCGGCTCCCGCAATGACGACAGCAAGGGCGGCGACAGCGGCAACGTGACGGTCACGATCGGCGTCGACGCCCCGCTGACCGGCCAGAACTCCGCGACGGGTCTCGGCATCCAGTACGGCGCCCAGATCGCCGTCGACGACGCCAACAAGAACAAGACCGTCCCCGGCGTCACCTTCAAGATCAAGGCACTGGACGACAAGGCGATCCCCGCCACCGGCCAGCAGAACGCCTCCCAGCTCGTCGCCGAGAAGGACGTCCTCGGCGTCGTCGGCCCGCTCAACTCCGGCGTGGCCACCCAGATGCAGCAGACCCTCGCCTCGGCCAACCTGGTGGAGATCTCCCCTCCAACACCGCGCCCGAGCTGACCCAGGGCAAGAACTGGCAGACCAGCAAGTCCCGCCCGTTCAAGTCCTACTTCCGCACGGCCACCACCGACGCCCTCCAGGGCGCCTTCGCCGCCGACTACGCGTACAACGGCCTCAAGAAGAAGAAGGCCTTCGTCGTCGACGACAAGCAGACCTACGGCGCCGGCCTCTCCAAGATCTTCAAGGCCCAGTTCGCCAAGCAGGGCGGCAAGATCGCCGGCACCGACCACGTCAACACCGGTGACCGCGACTTCTCCACCCTCGCCACCAAGATCAAGAACTCGGGCGCCGACATCCTCTACTACGGCGGCCAGTACGACGAGTCCCAGGTGCTGACCAAGCAGCTCAAGGACGCCGGCGCCAAGATCCCGCTGTTCGGCGGCGACGGCATGTTCACCCCCACCTACATCAAGACCGCCGGCAAGGCCGCCGAGGGCGACCTCGTCACCTCCATCGGCGTCCCCGTCGACACCCTGCCCGCCGCCAAGGACTTCGTGGCCGCCTACAAGGCCAAGAAGTACCCCGGCGACTACGGCACCTACGGCTCCTACGCCTACGACGCCACCACCGCCATCATCAAGGCCGTCGGTGAGGTCGTGAAGGACGGCAAGGTGCCCTCCGACGCCCGCCAGCAGGTCGTCGACGCCGTCCAGAAGACCTCCTTCGACGGCATCTCCGGCAAGATCTCGTTCGACGAGTACGGCGACACCACCAACAAGCAGCTGACCGTCTACCAGGTCACCAAGGGCGAGTGGAAGTCCGTCAAGAGCGGCGTCGCCAACCCGAAGTAACCCAGCCTGACACTCCGCACCACCAGGGCCGCGCGGCGCAGACCACCGTCACCGCGCGGCCCGCCTTCTACGCCCCCCTTGACTCTCCCCACCACATGGAGGCCATGCGGTGAACACCCTGCCGCAGCAGCTGGCCAACGGGCTGTTCCTCGGCTCGATGTACGGGCTGATCGCCATCGGATACACGATGGTGTACGGCATCGTCCAGCTCATCAACTTCGCCCACGGCGAGATCTTCATGACCGGAGGCTTCGGCGCACTCACGGTCTACCTCGCCCTGCCGGACGGCATATCCATGTGGATAGCCCTGCCGGCGATGCTCATCGGCGGCGCACTGGTCGCCGTGCTCATCGCCGTCGGCGCCGAGCGCTTCGCCTACCGCCCCCTGCGCGGCGCACCACGCCTCGCACCCCTCATCACCGCCATCGGCCTGTCACTCGCCCTGCAGCAGGCGGTCTTCAACTGGTACCCCGACGCCAAGTCGGCCCGCGTCTTCCCGCAGCTGCCCTTCGGCCCGCTGCACCTCGGCTCGGTGACCGTGCAGAGCGGCGACGTCTTCCTCATCATCGCCGCCCCGCTGTGCATGGCCGTCCTCGCCTTCTTCGTCCGGCTCTCCCGCACCGGCCGCGCCATGCAGGCCACCGCCCAGGACCCGGACACCGCACAGCTCATGGGCATCGACACCAACCGCATCATCGTCATCGCCTTCGCCATCGGCGGCTTCTTCGCCGCCGTCGCCGGCCTCTCCTACGGCCTCAAGTACGGCTCCGTCTCCTACGACATGGGCTTCATCGCCGGCCTCAAGGCCTTCACCGCGGCCGTCCTCGGCGGCATCGGCAACATCTACGGCGCCATGCTCGGCGGCCTCGTCCTCGGCCTCGCCGAAGCCATGGCCACCGCCTACATCGCCGACATCCCCGGCATGCAGCAGCTCGGCGGAGGCGGCTGGGCCGCCGTCTGGGCCTTCGTACTCCTCATCCTCGTACTGCTCTTCAGACCACAAGGCCTGCTCGGCGAACGCGTCGCGGACAGGGCGTGAGCACCATGACCGACACCACCACCACAGCACCGGCCACGGCCCCGCGCGGACCCGTCCCGCTGCCGCCCGCCGCCGCCCGCCTGCTCATCGCCACCGGCGCCGTGGGCACCATCGCCAGCACCTTCCTGAGCTGGACCTGGACCCCCGCCTTCCCCGGCGACCTCACCGTCTACGGCTACCCCGCGGGCCTCCAGATCCTCGCCCTCGTCGCCGGCGCCCTCACCCTGCTGTTCGCCCTCACCCTCTGGAACACCAAGGGCCTGCGCTGGCTCAACCCCGCCGGCGCCACCTCCCCCGTGTTCCTCACGGCCCTGTCGGCGTTCGCCGTCTGCTGGTTCACCGGCATCGCCATCGCCGTCGACCTCAACGGCCTGGTCAACCTCGACCCCGGCGCCTACGTCGCCATGGCCGCCTCCGCACTGCCCGTCGTCGGCGCCCTCGCCCTGCCCCACCCCGCCCCGGCACCGGACTGCGCGGCTACCTCACCAAGCCCCAGCAGCCCCGCCCCGGCACCCTGTCCCCGCTCCTCGAGCGCGGCATCATCACCGCCGGCACCGCCGTCGCCCTCATCGCCTTCACCTACGGCATCGGCATCGACAACGACGCGAGCGAAACCTTCATCGGCTTCCTCCTCCTCGTCATCTTCGCCGCCTGGGGCCTGATGCACACCGGCCTCGTCGACCGCTACGCGACCATGGCCGCCCAGCACAAGGGCTTCGCCTCGACGCTCGCCTTCCTCGCCGCCGTCATCTTCCCCTTCACCCAGAGCGACGACCACAACGCCAACGTCGGCGTCAACATCCTCATCTTCGCCACCGTCGCCCTCGGCCTGAACATCGTCGTCGGCCTCACCGGCCTCCTCGACCTCGGCTACGTCGCCTTCCTCGGCGTCGGCGCCTACGCCGCGGCCCTCGTCTCCGGCTCCGAGTACTCCCGGTTCTCCGGAGTCCACTTCCCCTTCTGGGCCGCCGCCCTCACCGGCATGGCCGCCTCGCTCGTCTTCGGCGTCCTCATCGGCGCCCCCACCCTGCGACTGCGCGGCGACTACCTGGCCATCGTCACCCTCGGCTTCGGAGAGATCTTCCGCATCACCGTCAACAACCTCGACGGCGACTCCGGACCCGACATCACCCGCGGCCCCAACGGCATCACCCAGATCCCCGACCTGGACATCCTCGGGTTCAAGTTCGGCGAAGCACACCAGATCGCCGGGTTCACACTCGGCCGCTTCGCCAACTACCTCTTCCTGATGCTCATCGTCACGGCCATCGTCGTCCTCGTCTTCACCCGCGCCGCCGACTCCCGCATCGGCCGCTCCTGGATCGCCATCCGCGAGGACGAGACCGCCGCCACCGCCATGGGCATCAACGGCTTCCGCGTCAAGCTGATCGCCTTCGCCCTCGGCGCCTCCCTCGCCGGCCTCGCCGGCACCGTGATGGCCCACGTCAACTACAGCGTCAACCCCCAGCCCTACCAGTTCGCCGGCGCCGCCCCGCCCAACTCGGCCTTCCTCCTCGCCGCCGTCGTCCTCGGCGGCATGGGCACCGTCAGCGGCCCGCTCCTCGGCGCCAGCGTCCTCTACCTGGTCCCCGAGAAGCTCCAGTTCCTGCAGAACTACGAACTGCTCGCCTTCGGCATCGCGCTGGTCCTGCTCATGCGCTTCCGGCCGGAAGGCATCATCGCCAACCGCCGCCGCCAGCTCGAATTCCACGAAATCGGCCAACTCGACGTCCCCGAACAGAGAACGCTCACCGACGAACCGGCCGTCACCAAGGCAGGGGCGTAAAGAACCATGACGACACCCGTACTCGAAGCCCGTGACGTCACCATGCGCTTCGGCGGTCTCACCGCCGTCCGATCCGTCGACTTCACCGTCAACAGCGGCGAGATCGTCGGCCTGATCGGCCCCAACGGCGCCGGCAAGACCACGTTCTTCAACTGCCTCACCGGCCTGTACGTCCCCACCGAGGGCACCGTCGCCTTCAAGGGCAAGGTCCTCCCGCCCAAACCCCACCTGGTCACCCAGGCGGGCATCGCCCGGACCTTCCAGAACATCCGGCTCTTCGCCAACATGACCGTCCTGGAGAACGTCCTCGTCGGCCGCCACACCCGCACCAAGGAAGGCCTCTGGTCCGCCCTCCTGCGCGGCCCCGGCTTCCGCAAGGCCGAGAAGGAGTCCGAGGCCAAGGCCATGGAACTCCTCGAGTTCGTCGGCCTCGCCGCCAAGCGCGACCACCTCGCCCGCAACCTGCCCTACGGCGAACAGCGCAAGCTGGAGATCGCCCGGGCACTCGCCAGCGAACCCGGCCTGCTGCTCCTCGACGAGCCGACGGCCGGCATGAACCCCCAGGAGACCCGGACCACCGAGGAACTGGTCTTCGCCATCCGGGACAAGGGCATCGCCGTCCTCGTCATCGAGCACGACATGCGCTTCATCTTCAACCTCTGCGACCGCGTCGCCGTCCTCGTCCAGGGCGAGAAGCTCGTCGAGGGCACCTCCGACGTCGTCCAGGCCGACGACCGGGTCGTCGCCGCCTACCTCGGCGAACCCTTCGAGGGCGACCCCGGCCAGGCCGAGGCCGCCGAGGTCGAGGCAGCGGAGGCGGCCGCCGACACCCCGGCCCCGAAGACCGCCGCCGCGCCCGCCCCCGAACCCGAGCGGGCCGACGCCACCGGCACCGACGACGCCGCACCCGCCGACGCCGGCACCACCGGCGACACGGCGAGCGACGACGCCGACAGCGACGGCGCGGAGAGCACCAGCGCCACCAAGGGAGAGGCCCAGTGACCGCACTGCTGGAGGTCGAGGACCTCAGGGTCGCCTACGGCAAGATCGAAGCCGTCAAGGGCATCTCGTTCAGCGTCGAGGCCGGCCAGGTCGTCACCCTCATCGGCACCAACGGCGCCGGCAAGACGACCACCCTGCGCACCCTCTCCGGACTGCTCAAGCCCAGCTCCGGAAAGATCCTCTTCGACGGCAAACCACTCACCGGCGTCCCGGCGCACAAGATCGTCTCCCTCGGACTCGCCCACTCCCCGAGGGCCGGCACATCTTCCCGCGCCTCACCATCGCCGAGAACCTCCAGCTCGGCGCCTTCCTCCGCAAGGACAAGGAAGGCATCGAGAGGGACATCCAGCGCGCCTACGACCTCTTCCCCATCCTCGGGGAACGCAGGAAGCAGGCCGCCGGCACCCTCTCCGGCGGTGAGCAGCAGATGCTCGCCATGGGCCGGGCGCTGATGTCCCAGCCCAAGCTGCTGATGCTCGACGAACCCTCCATGGGCCTGTCGCCGATCATGATGCAGAAGATCATGGCGACGATCGTCGAGCTGAAGGCCTCGGGCACCACGATCCTGCTGGTCGAGCAGAACGCCCAGGCGGCGCTCTCGCTCGCCGACCAGGGCCACGTCATGGAGGTCGGCAGCATCGTCCTCTCCGGCACCGGACAGGACCTGCTGCACGACGAGTCCGTGCGCAAGGCGTACCTCGGCGAGGACTGACCCCGCCGCGGACCGCACGCACGACGAGGCCCGCGCCCCCTTCTCCGGGGCGCGGGCCTCGTCCTGTGCGCGGAGGGCTCAGCCCTTCTTCGCGGACTTCTTCTCGTCGTTGTCCGCGATGACCGCCTCGGCGACCTGCTGCATCGACAGACGCCGGTCCATCGAGGTCTTCTGGATCCAGCGGAACGCGGCCGGCTCGGTCAGCCCGTACTCCGTCTGCAGGATGGACTTCGCCCGGTCCACCAGCTTGCGCGTCTCCAGCCGCTGGGTGAGGTCCGCGACCTCCTTCTCCAGCTCCCGCAGCTCGGTGAACCGGGAGACCGCCATCTCGATCGCCGGGACGACGTCGCTCTTGCTGAACGGCTTCACCAGGTAGGCCATCGCACCGGCGTCCCGGGCCCGCTCCACCAGGTCGCGCTGCGAGAACGCGGTGAGCATGAGGACCGGGGCGATGGACTCCTCGGCGATCTTCTCGGCCGCGGAGATGCCGTCGAGCTTGGGCATCTTCACGTCGAGGATCACCAGGTCCGGGCGGTGCTCGCGGGCGAGTTCGACGGCCTGCTCGCCGTCCCCGGCCTCGCCGACGACGGTGTAGCCCTCCTCCTCCAGCATCTCCTTCAGGTCGAGCCGGATCAGGGCCTCGTCCTCGGCGATGACGACACGGGTCGTCAGCGGAGGCACGTGCGACTTGTCGTCGTCGGGCACGTCTACGGGCTGGGGCGACTCGGGGGCGGTCACTCGGGCTCCTTGGTACGAGGCAGGTCGGTACTGCTGACAAGAGCCTACCTAGCTGCGGTAAGGTGGTCTGGCAGCGGGTCGAGGTAAACCTTCGATTCACCGGGCCCCGGTAGCCCAATTGGCAGTAGGCAATGGATTCAAAACCCATACAGTGTCGGTTCGAGTCCGACCCGGGGCACTTTTCCTTCGATCCGAAGGTCACCATTTAGAAGCGGATTTCCGCATTCTCGTGAACCTTCGCTCTTCACTGCGTGTCTCCACGGCTTCCTTCACACAGTGGCCGCATGTACGACATCAGCACCCGCAAGCGAGTCCTCGCCCTGGTCGCCCAGGGACGCAGCCTGAATGCGGTGAGCCGTCAGACCGGTGTCTCGCGTGCCGCGATCCGCTCATGGCAGGACCGCCTCGAACCACTGGCCCCATGCCCCTCCGCCCGGGCCGCCTTCCGACGCACGTGCGTACGCGTATTTGCTGGGCCTCTATCTCGGCGACGGATGCATCAGCCGACACCCGGGCGGTGGCCACTACCTCCGTATCGCGTGTGCCGACGCATGGCCAGGGCTCCTGAGGATGTGCCGCGAAGCCATCACGGACGTACGCCCCGGAGTGCGCGTCCACACGCTTCACAAGCAGGGCTGCTCGATGGTGACCAGTTACCACCCGCACTGGCCGGACCTGTTCCCCCAGCACGGGCCCGGCAAGAAGCACGAACGGCCCATTCTCCTGGCGCCCTGGCAACAGGAGATCGTCGGCACTCACCCCTGGGAGTTCATCCGGGGCCTCATCCACTCCGACGGCTGCCGTATCACCAACCGGACGACCAGACTCGTCGACGGTGAGCGCAAACACTACGAATACCCGCGCTACTTCTTCACCAATCTGTCCGAGGACATCATCCGGCTCTTCACCGATGCCCTGGAACGCGTCCATGTGGAATGGAGACGGGCGAACAACCGGAACATCTCCGTGGCCCGCAAGGACTCCGTAGCCCTCATGGACGCCCACGTGGGCCCCAAGCACTGACCGCCGGCTACTTGGGGCTGTCGTCCTCGCCGATGTGGTGGACGCGGACCATGTTGGTGGTGCCGGGGATGCCGGGGGGCGAGCCGGCGGTGATGACGACGACGTCGCCCTTCCGGCAGCGGCCGTGGCGCAGGAGCAGTTCGTCCACCTGGTCGACCATGGCGTCCGTGGAGCCGGCCTCCGGGCCGAGGAAGGTCTCCACGCCCCAGGTGAGGCTGAGCTGGGAGCGGGTGGCCGGCTCGGGGGTGAAGGCCATCAGGGGATCGGCGAGCGGTAGCGGGAGAGCCTGCGGGCGGTGTCCCCGGACTGGGTGAACGCCACGAGGAACTTCGCGCCGAGGAAGTCGCCCATCTCTGCGGCGGCGCGGGCGACGGCTCCGCCCTGGGTGCGGGGTTTGTTGCGTTCGGTGAGCGGCGGCAGGCCCTTGGCGAGGAGGTCCTCCTCGGCGGCTTCGACGATCCTGGCCATGGTGCGGACGGTCTCGACGGGGTATTTGCCGACGCTGGTCTCGCCGGAGAGCATCACGGCGTCGGTGCCGTCGATGACGGCGTTGGCGACGTCGGAGGCCTCGGCGCGGGTGGGGCGGGAGTTGTCGATCATCGAGTCCAGCATCTGGGTGGCGACGATGACGGGTTTGGCGTTGCGCCGGGCGAGTTTGACGGCGCGCTTCTGGACGATGGGGACTTGTTCGAGGGGCATTTCGACGCCGAGGTCGCCGCGGGCGACCATGATGCCGTCGAAGGAGGCGACGATGTCGTCGATGTTGTCGACGGCCTGGGGTTTCTCGACCTTGGCGATGACGGGGAGGCGGCGGCCTTCCTCGTCCATGATGCGGTGGACGTCGTGGGCGTCCTTGCCGCTGCGGACGAAGGAGAGGGCGATGGCGTCGAGGCCGGTGCGCAGGGCCCAGCGCAGGTCGTCCTCGTCCTTCTTGGAGAGGGCGGGTACGGAGACGGCGACGCCGGGGAGGTTGAGGCCCTTGTGGTCGGAGATGATGCCGCCCTCGGCGACGCGGGTGCGGACCTCGGGGCCGTCGACGGCGGTGACTTCGAGGCAGACCTTGCCGTCGTCGACGAGGATGCGTTCGCCGGGGGTGACGTCGGTGGCGAGGCCGGCGTAGGTGGTGCCGCAGGTGTGGCGGTCGCCTTCGACGCCTTCTTCGACGGTGATGGTGAAGGTGTCGCCGCGTTCAAGGAGTACGGGGCCTTCGCTGAATCGGCCGAGGCGGATCTTCGGGCCTTGAAGGTCGGCGAGGATTCCGACGCTGCGGCCGGTTTCGTCGGCGGCTTTTCGTACGTGCTGGTATCGCACCTCGTGCTCGGCGTGGGTGCCGTGGCTGAGGTTGAATCGGGCGACGTCCATTCCGGCTTCGACGAGTGCCTTGATCTGGTCGTACGAGTCGGTGGCGGGGCCCAGAGTACAGACGATCTTTGCTCGGCGCATACTTCGAGCCTAGGCCTTACCCGCGGGTAGCAAATCCGGGGTTCATGACCACTCAACAACCTTTGGGGAAAGGGATATTGACAACTGTTGAATTGTGCGACGGCCCGCTCCTTTGAGCGAAATCTTCACGTCGTGCGTTTTCGGTCTTCATACCGCTGGGGGCCGCATCGTGAATTGGGCGCTGACCTGGGCGCCGATGCGCAGTCGTGGGGGCTCGAGGTCGAGGGGCGGCGCGGGTTCGTCCGGATGGGCGAGCGCGGTCCTGTGTCCGCCGCGTTCGAAGGGGGTGCGTCCGGGGCGGGTGTGGTCGGCGCCGGTGTCGGCGAGTTCGACGAGTGCGGCGAGGGTGGTGCCGAGGGCGTCGGCGTATTCGCGGGCTCGCCGGAGGGCTTCGTGGACGGCCTGCCGGCGGGCCCGGGCGGGCACGGGTGAGTCGGGGCGCAGGGACCACCAGGGGCCGTCGATCCGGGTGAGTTCCAAGTCGGCCAGTCGGGTGGTGAGTTCGGCCAGAGCGGTGAAGTCGGCGAGTTCCGCGGTGAGGTGGACGCGGCCGTGGTGGCTGCGTACGCGTTCGCCGCGGCCGTGGGGGGTGAGTTCCGGGGCGAGGGAGACGGCGCCGGTGGTGAGGTGTTCGACGGCGTCGCCGTAGGACTTGATGAGGTCGAGGGCGGCGGTGTTGCGGCGGGTGAGGTCGTCGAGGGTGGTGCGGCGGTCGCGGCCGCGGGCGGTGAGGGTGACCCCGATGCGGGCGATCTCGGGTTCGGTGTCGATCTCGGCTTCGCCGCGGACGGTGAGGAGGGGGCGTCGGGGGTGCCGTGAGGTGAGGCCGGCGGTGGGGTCATACGTCCCACTGTGTCATGCGGTTTCCGCTTCGGTGGCCGGAGTTGGGGCTTGAGGTCACCAGATCGAAACCGAATGGACCTGTTGTTTCCGGTCATGCTCGGGTCAGAATCTACGCGCGTTGTTGACTGTTTCCCCGAGGAGACCGAGAGATGCCGTTGAACCGCCGGAAGTTCCTGAAGAAGTCCGCCGTGACCGGGGCGGGGGTGGCGATCGCCGGTGCGGGGCGGCTCCGGCGGCCGAGGCCGCGGAGGCGAAGGCGCCGGGGAAGCACGCGAAGCGGTACTCCCTGACCGTCATGGGCACCACGGACCTGCACGGCCATGTCTTCAACTGGGACTACTTCAAGAACGCGGAGTACGCCGACAAGGCGGGCAACGCGCAGGGTCTGGCGCGTATCTCGACGCTGGTCGAGGGGATCCGCGAGGAGAAGGGCCGCTGCAACACGCTGCTGCTGGACGCCGGTGACACGATCCAGGGCACTCCGCTGACGTACTACTACGCGAAGGTCGACCCGATCACCGCCAAGGGTGGTCCGGTGCACCCGATGGCGCAGGCGATGAACGCGATCGGGTACGACGCGGCGGCGCTCGGCAACCACGAGTTCAACTACGGCATCGAGACGCTGCGGAAGTTCGAGGACCAGCTCGACTTTCCGCTGCTGGGTGCCAACGCGGTCGACGCGAAGACGCTGAAGCCGGCCTTCCCGCCCTACTTCATGAAGAAGTTCCACGTGCCGGGCGCTCCGCCGGTGAAGGTGGCCGTGCTGGGTCTGACGAACCCGGGTATCGCGATCTGGGACAAGGCGTACGTGCAGGGCAAGCTGGCGTTCCCGGGTCTGGAGGAGCAGGCCGCGAAGTGGGTGCCGAAGCTGAGGGCGATGGGCGCGGACGTGGTCGTGGTGTCGGCGCACTCGGGTACGTCGGGCAATTCGTCGTACGGTGACCAGTTGCCGTACGTGGAGGACGCGGCGGCGAACGTGGCGCGGCAGGTGCCGGGGATCGACGCGATCCTGGTGGGTCACGCGCATCTGGAGATTCCGGAGCTGAAGGTCGTCAACGAGCAGAGCGGCCGGACGGTGGTGCTGTCGGAGCCGCTGTGTTACGCGGAGCGGCTGAGCGTCTTCGACATCGAGCTGGTGTTCGGCAAGGGCAGGTGGGAGGTCGAGTCGGTCTCCGCTTCGCTGCGTGACTCGAAGACGGTGGCGGACGACCCGCGGATCACCAAGCTGCTGACGGATGAGCACGAGAAGGTCGTGGCGTACGTCAACCAGGTGGTGGGCCGGGCGACGGAGACGCTGACGACGGTCGAGGCCCGTTACAAGGACGCCCCGATCATCGACCTGATCACCAAGGTCCAGGAGGACGTGGTGAAGGGGGCGCTGGCGGGCACCGAGTACGCCTCGCTGCCGGTGATCGCGCAGGCGTCGCCGTTCTCGCGGACGTCCCAGATTCCGGCCGGCGACGTGACGATCCGGGACCTGTCGGGTCTGTACGTGTACGACAACACGCTGGTCGCGAAGCTGATGACGGGTGCGCAGGTGCGGGCGTACCTGGAGTACTCGGCGGGGTACTTCGTGCAGACGGCGGCGGGCACGGTGGTCGACGTGGAGAAGCTGACGAACGCGGGTGGCCGTCCGGACTACAACTACGACTACGTGTCGGGTCTGTCGTACGACATCGACGTCGCGCAGCCGGCGGGGTCGCGGATCAGGAACCTGACGTTCGGTGGTGCGGCGCTGGACGACGCGCAGCAGTTCGTGCTGGCGGTGAACAACTACCGTGCCAATGGCGGTGGTGCGTTCCCGCACGTGGCCTCGGCGAAGGAGCTGTGGTCGGAGTCGACGGAGATCCGGACCCGGATCGCGGAGTGGGTGACCGCGAAGGGTGTGCTGGACCCGAAGGACTTCGCGTCCGTGGACTGGCGGCTGACGCGGGACGGCACTCCGGTGTTCTGATCCGCGGGTGGGGTATGCCGGCGGCGCCGGTGCGGGTTTCCGCACCGGCGCCGCCGTCGTGTGTGCCGGGTCTCAGTCGAGGAGGGGGACGAGTTGTCCGGCCTGTCTGGCGTGGGGCATCCGGGGGTGGGTTCCTGGAGTCCGAAGGTGGTGAAGGCGGTGCGGGTGGGCAGGGGGTACTGCTCCTTGCCGGTGAGCGAGTTGAGGATGGTGGCGCTGCGCCAGGCGGTGAGGCCGAGGTCGGGGCGCCGACGCCGTGGGTGTGCAGTTCGGCGTTCTGGACGTAGACGGAGCCGGTGACGGCGGGGTCGAGGAGGAGGCGGTAGTCCTCGCCGATGCGCGGGCGTTCGCTGCTGTCGCGGCGCATGTAGGGGTCGAGTCCGGCGAGGACGCGGTCGAGGGGGCGTTCGCGGTAGCCGGTGGCGAGGACGACGGCGTCGGTGGTGAGGCGGGAGCGGGCGCCCTGCTGGAGGTGTTCGAGGTGGAGTTCGACCTGTCCGGTGGCGATGCGGCCGGCGGTGCGGACGCGGACGCCGGGGGTGAGGACGGTGTCGGGCCAGCCGCCGTGCAGGGTGCGCCGGTACAGCTCGTCGTGGATGGCGGCGAGGGTGTCCGCGTCGATGCCTTTGTGCAGTTGCCACTGGGCGGTGGTGAGCCGGTCGCGGACGGGTTCGGCGAGGGCGTGGAAGTAGCGGGTGTAGTCGGGGGTGAAGTGTTCGAGGCCGAGTTTGGAGTACTCCATCGGTGCGAACGCTTCGGTGCGGCCGATCCAGTGCAGTTTCTCGTGGCCGGTGGGGCGGTGGCGCAGCAGGTCGAGGAAGACCTCGGCGCCGGACTGTCCGGAGCCGACGACGGTGATGTGGCCCTTGGTGAGGAGGGTGGCGCGGTGGTCGAGGTAGTCGGCGGCGTGGACGACGGGGACGCCGGGTGCTTCGACGAGTGGCCGCAGGGTCTCGGGGACGTGGGGGGTGGTACCGATGCCGAGGACGATGTTGCGGGTGTGGGTGCGGCCGGGTACGGGGTGGTCGCCGTGGGGGTCGAGGCGGGTGTGGTCGACTTCGAAGACGTCGTGTTCGGGGTTCCAGCGGACGGCGTCGACCTGGTGGTGGAAGCGGAGTCCGGGCAGGTGCTGGGAGACCCATCGGCAGTAGGCGTCGTATTCGGCGCGCTGGATGTGGAAGCGTTCGGCGAAGTAGAAGGGGAAGAGCCGTTCGTGGGTCCTGAGGTAGTTGGGGAAGCTCCAGGGGCTGGTGGGGTCGGCGAGGGTGACCAGGTCGGCGAGGAAGGGGACCTGGATGGTGGCGCCTTCGATGAGGAGGCCGGGGTGCCAGTCGAAGCGGGGGCGTCGTTCGTAGAAGACGGCGTCGAGTTCGGCGAGGGGGTGGGCGAGGGCGGCGAGGGAGAGGTTGCAGGGGCCGATGCCGATGCCGACGAGGTCGCGGGGGCGCCGGGCTCGTGGTGTGGGGGGTGTGTCATGCGGGGCTGGTTCCTTCGGCGAGTTCGAGGAGTGCGGCCAGTTCGTGGGGCCGGGTGTGGGGGTTGAGGAAGGTGGCCTTGAGCCAGAGCCGTCCGTCGGGGCGGGCCCGGCCGAGGACGGCCCGGCCCTCGTGCAGCAGGCGGCGGCGTACGGCGGCGACGGTGGTGTCGGGGGCGCCGGCGGGCCGGAACAGGACGGTGCTGATGACGGGCCGGTCGTAGAGGTCGTGGCCGGGGTGCCGGTGGACCAGGTCGGCGAACTCGTGGGCGTGGGCGCAGACCTGGTCGACCAGGGTGCCGAGTCCGGTGCGGCCGAGGGTCCTCAGGGTGACGGCGATCTTGAGGATGTCGGGGCGGCGGGTGGTGCGCAGGGAGCGGCCGAGGAGGTCGGGGAGGCCTGCTTCGGTGTCGTCGTCGGCGTTGAGGTAGTCGGCGTGGTGGTGGAGTGCGGTGAGTTCGTGGGGTGCGGTCACGGCGAGGAGTCCGGCGGCGGCCGGTTGCCAGCCGAGTTTGTGCAGGTCGAGGGTGACGGTGTGGGCGGCGTCGAGTCCGGCGAGTTTGTGGCGGTGCAGGTCGCTGAAGGCGAGGCCGGCGCCGTAGGCGGCGTCGATGTGCAGGCGGGCGCCGTGGGTGGCGCACAGGCGGGCGATCTCGGGCAGGGGGTCGATGAGTCCGGCGTCGGTGGTGCCGGCGGTGGCGGCGACGAGCAGGGGGCCGGGCTCGGTGGTGAGGGTGTGATGCAGGGCGGCGGGGTCGAGGGTGCCGTGCGGGGTGGGGAGGACGACCGGGTCGGGCAGGCCGAGCAGCCAGGCGGCGCGGGGCAGGGAGTGGTGGGCGTTGGCGCCGCAGACCAGCCGGACGTCGCGGCCGCGGGTCTCGCGGGCGAGGAGCAGGGCGAGTTGGTTGGATTCGGTGCCGCCGGTGGTGACGAGGGCGTCGCGGAGGCCGATGAGCCGGGCGAGCGCGTGGGTGACCTCGGTTTCCAGGGCGGAGGCGGCGGGGGCCTGGTCCCAGGAGTCCAGTGAGGGGTTGAGGGCGCTGGCGGCGAGGTCGGCGGCGGTGGCGACGGCGAGCGGCGGGCAGTGCAGGTGGGCGGCGCAGAGCGGGTCGGCGGGGTCTGCGGCGCCTTCGGCGAGGGCGTGTACGAGGGTGCGCAGGGCGTCGGGGTCGGGGGCGTCGGGGAGGACGCCGCCCTGGAGGGCTCGGGTGATGCGTGCGGTGACGGTCTCGGGGCCGCCGGCCGGGAGTGGTCCGCCGCGGGCCCGGCGGCCGGTGGCGAGGGCGTCGAGGACGGTGTCGAGGAGGGGGCGCAGGGCTGTGGGTCCGTGGGGTCCTGAGGCGAGGGGCGGCATGCTCATGGGCTGTCCTCCGGTGCACGGGACGGGCGGGCGGCCGTGGCGGGGGTCCACCCGTCCGGATGGTTCAACGATCGGGACCGGGATGTGGGTACTGCCGTACGGGGAAAACGCGTTGGAGCGGTGGAGCGGTGCCCGCGCCGCGGCTACCGTCGTTCGGATGGTTGACGCGTGGATGATCGAGGTGCCCGGTGAGCGGGTGGTGGTGCGTGAGCCCGGTCCGCGGGACGAGGCGCCGCTGCTGACGCTGTTCGAGGAGTGCGAGGACTGGTTCGTGGCGGCGACGGGGCTGCCGTCGGGGCCGGGTGATGTGCAGAGCCTGTTCTACGCGCTGCCGGAGGGCGCGAGTCCGGAGGACAAGGTGCTGCTGGTGCTGGAGCGGGACGGGGTGGTCGCGGGTCTGGTGGACGCGGTGCGGGACCATCCGGAGCCGGGGGCGGTGGCGGTGGGGCTGTTCCTGCTGGCGCCCTGGGCGCGGGGCCGGGGGCTGGGCCGCGCGCTGGCGGAGTCGCTGCTGGCCCGGGCGGGTGGGGTGTCCCTGGTGACGGCGTCGGTGCCGGCCGGCTGGCGCTCGGGTGAGGGCTTCCTGAAGCGGCTCGGTTTCTCCCTGGGCGGGGAGGTTCCGGCGTGCGGCTCGGTGGGCAACCGGCGGGCGGGTCCGCGTGAAGGGGGCGTGCGACGGGCGGAGTTGCGGGTGGGCAGGGGTTAGGTGCTCCCCCGTCCCGGGCGGTGCGGGGCCCCGCTCGCTCGGTGAGCGGGGGCCCGGCGCCGCCCGGGGTGCCGGGTGCTACTCGCCCCGGGCGCGCAGGGCGCGGGCCAGGTCGTCGAGTTCGTCGACGAGTTTGCGGCGCAGGGCGGCGACGGGTTCCGCCTCGCGCAGGCAGGTTTCGCCGAGGGCGAGGTGGTCGGCGTCGACCGCGTGGTACGGGAAGGCCCAGCGTCCGGCGGCGGCGGCGATGGCGGGGCCGCGGCGGGCGGCGAGGGCGACGGCGTCCTGGTAGAAGCGCGGTACGTAGGCGCGGACGAGGTCGGCTTGTTCGGGCTGCCAGAAGCCGCGCGCGGTGGCGGTGAAGAGGTAGTTGGAGAGGTCGTCGGTGGCGAACATCGCGTCCCAGGCGGCGCGTTTGGCCTCGGGGTCGGGGAGTGCGGCGCGGCAGGTCGCGGCGCCCTCCTGGCCGCTGGCGGAGGGGTCGCGTGCCAGTTCGGCGGCGACGGCGGCCTCGTCGGTGGCGCCGAGGACGGCGAGCCGGCCGAGGATGCGCCAGCGCAGTTCGGGGTCGAGTTCGGGTCCGCCGGGGACGGTGCCGTCGGCGAGCCAGGCGGCGATGGTGTCGGGGTGGGCGGCGACGTCGATGAAGTGGCGTACGGCGATCAGGCGCAGGCCGGGGTTGTCGCCGTCCTCGGTGCGGCGCAGCAGGTCGCGGCAGAGGGAGCTGAGGGTGGCGAGGGCGGCGGGGCGCTGCTCGGGGCGCAGGTAGCGGTCGGTGATCTGCTGGGCGGCGAAGGCGAGGACGCCCTGGGCGAGGGCGAGGTCGGTTTCGAGCGGCAGGTGGGTGCGGGCCGTCTCGAGGTAGGCGGTGGGCGGGAGTTCTCCGTCGCGGACGGCGTCGCGCAGGGCGTTCCACACCACGGCGCGGGTGAGGGGGTCGGGCAGTCCGGACAGGCCGGTGCGGGCCGCTTCGAAGGACTCGGTGTCGAAGCGGATCTTGGCGTAGGTCAGGTCGCCGTCGTTGACGAGGATCAGCGCGGGGCGTTTGCCGATGGGCTGCGGTGCGGTCTGCGGGACGTCGAGGCCGAGGTGTTCGCGCGGGGTGAGGCGTCCCTCGTCGGTGAGGTCGTGGTCGTAGAGGCCGACGGTGATGCGGTGCGGGCGGCTGCCGGCGCGGTCGACGGTGAGGGCGCAGGTGCCGTCGGCTGCGGCGACGCGCGGGCTGAGGGTGTCGACTCCGGTGGTGCGCAGCCAGGCGTCGGCCCAGGCGTGCACGTCGCGGTCGGTGGCCGCGGCGAGGGAGTCGATGAAGTCGGCGAGGGTGGCGTTGGCGAACCGGTGCCGTTCGAAGTGGATGTTGATGCCGGCGAGGAAGTTCTTCTCGCCGAGCCAGGCGACGAGCTGGCGCAGTGCGGAGGCGCCCTTGGCGTAGGAGATGCCGTCGAAGTTGAGCAGGGCGGCGGCGGTGTCGTCGACGGCTTCGGGGCGACCGGGTGGGTGGAGGGGCGCTGGTCGGCGTCGTAGCCCCAGGCCTTGCGGGTGACGCCGAACTCGACCCACGGCTGGGTGAAGCGGGTGGCTTCGAGGGTGGTCTGGTAGCCCATGTACTCGGCGAAGGACTCGTTGAGCCAGATGTCGTCCCACCACTTGAGGGTGACGAGGTCGCCGAACCACATGTGGGCCATCTCGTGGGCGATGACCATCGCGCGGGTCTGCCGTTCGGTGTCGGTGACGGCGGAGCGGAAGACGTACTCGTCGCGGAAGGTGACGAGGCCGGGGTTCTCCATGGCGGCGGCGTTGAACTCGGGGACGAACGCCTGGTCGTAGGAGTCGAAGGGGTAGGGCTCCTCGAACTTCTCGTGGTAGCGGTCGAAGCAGGCGCGGGTGACGTCGAAGATCTCCTCGGCCTCCGCCTCGAGGTGGGGGGCGAGGGAGCGGCGGCAGTGGATGCCGAAGGGCAGTCCGCGGTGTTCGGTGCGCAGCGAGTGCCAGGGGCCGGCGGCGACGGCGACGAGGTAGGTGGAGATCGGCGGGGTGGGGCGGCGCGCCAGCGGCCCTGGCCGAGGTGTTCGGTGACGCCGTTGGCGAGGACGCTCCAGCCGTCGGGGACGGTGACGGTGAGTTCGAAGACGGACTTGAGGTCGGGCTGGTCGAAGGCGGCGAAGACGCGCTGGACGTCGTCGAGGAACATCTGGGTGTAGACGTAGGTCTCGCCGTCGGTGGGGTCGGTGAAGCGGTGCATGCCCTCGCCGGTGCGGGAGTAGCGCATGGCGGCGTCGACGCGCAGTTCGTGCTCGCCGGCGGTGAGGCCGCGCAGCGGCAGCCGGTTGCCGTCGAGGGTCGCCGGGTCGAGGGGCTGTCCGTCGAGGGTGACGGTGCGCAGGCGGGCGGGCTTCAGCTCGACGAACGTGTCCCCGGCGGACCGCGCGGTGAACGTGATCACGGTGCGGGAGTCGAAGGTCTCGTCCCCGTCGGTGAGATCGAGTTCGACCGTGTAGCGGTGGACGTCGAGGAGCTGTGCTCGGAGCTGCGCTTCGTCGCGCGTGATGACGGACATGGACGCCATGCTGCCTGATGGCCTGCACAGCGGACAGGGGCGGATCGGTACACGGCATATGTCCGGTGTCGCGCCCCGTGCCGCCGTGTCCGCGCTCCCTGCGCCGGTGGGCCGGTGCCGGTGTCAGCCGGTCGTGGCGGTGGGTCCGCCGACGGTGTCCTCGGCGATGGACTCGTGGTGCCGGATCACCTCGGCGATGATGAAGTTGAGGAATTTCTCGGCGAAGGCCGGGTCGAGCTTGGCGTTCTCGGCGAGACGGCGCAGCCGTTCGATCTGCCGGGCCTCGCGGGCCGGGTCGGCGGGCGGAAGCTGGTGCCGTGCCTTGAGCCGGCCGACCTGCTGGGTGCACTTGAAGCGCTCGGCGAGCATGTGGACGACGGCCGCGTCGATGTTGTCGATGCTGTCGCGCAGCCGCTCCAGCTCCTGGCGGACCGCGGGGTCGACGTCACCGGTACCGGTGTTGCTGATGGTCATGGCGGTCAACCCTAAGGGGGCGGGGCCCCGCGATCACGAGGTGACCAGCATGCGATCAGTCCCCCGTGCGCCGGCGGGTCGCGGGCGGGGCGGCGGGGCGGGTGCCCGCATACAGTGGAGGTGGGTTCCGGGCGTCTTTGGGGGTCGCACGTGGCGAACGGCGGACCGGTGGAGCACGGTCACCCGCATCTGGAGACGGTGCGGGCCGCCGTCACCGCGCTGTACAGACGGCTGTCGTACGACACCGTGCGGACGTTCTCGGCCAGTGTGCCGCCGGCCGACGTGGCGTTCTGCGACACGGACGATCTGCATCTGGGCGCGCAGCGGGTGGCCCGTGAGATCGTGCGGCACTTCCGGCTGCCGGACGCGCGGCTGGTGGTGGGTTTCCGGGAGATGACGCACGCCGCCAACGTCGAACTGGCGGCGGGTCCGGAGTACTTCGTGGAGCTGAACGACCGGTTCCGTACCCATCGCCGGGACATCGGCGCGGCGCTCGCCCACGAGGTGACCCACGTCTACCTGCACCGCCTGGACCTGGCGTTCCCGACCACGGCGGAGAACGAGATCCTGACGGACACGGTGGCGGCGTATCTGGGTGCGGGCTGGCTGCTGCTGGACGCGTACCGCGAGGACGGGGTGTCCTCGCAGAAGCTGGGTTATCTCACCCCGGAGGAGTTCGGGTACGTCCTGGCCAAGCGGGCGCTGCTGTTCGGTGAGGATCCCGCGGTGTGGTTCACCAGTCCGCAGGCGTACGCGGCGTACGTCAAGGGCCGGGAGATGGCGTTGCGGGACGGGCAGCAGCCGCCGCTGACCGGGGCGGGCTGGGCGGGCCGGCGCCGCTACGCGCGCGACCGCCGGCATCCGTCCGGGAGCCGGCCGGCCGCCGGGTACGCGTTCAGCGCCGGTCCCGGTCCGGACGGTGACCTGCGGGTGTCCTTCCCCTGTCCCACGTGTCTGCAGCGGATCCGGCTGCCGGTCAAGGGGCGGGTGCGGGCCCGGTGCGGGCTGTGCCGGACGGTGCTGGAGTGCGACACGTAGGGTGCCGCGCCGGCCGGAGCCGGCCTGCCCTGGGGTCAGCCGGTCACGATGCCCTCGGCGCGTGCGGCGGCCAGCCACCGCGGGAACTCGCCGACGAGACGGTCGTACAGTTCGGCGTCGGGTACCCGGCGCGGGTCCCGGCCGGCGTGGAAGAAGCCGGCGTTGTCCACGGCGCGTCGGGCGGGCACGGCCAGGTCGTCGAGTCTGCGCAGGAAGTCGAACTGCCGGCTGTCCGGGTCGCCGAAGCCGACGAACTGCCAGAACAGCGGGAGTCTGGCGGCCTTGCAGAGGTAGCGTTCGGCGGCGGGCCTGCTGACGGGGCCGCCGTCGGTCTGGAAGACGACCAGGGCGGGGGCGGTGGCGCCGCTGTCGAGGTAGTGGTCGATGACGGCGTCCATGGCCAGGTGGTAGCTGGTCCTGCCCATGTGCCCGAGTCCGGCCGCGATCTCCTCGACCCGGCCCTCGTGGGCGTCGAGGGCGATGTCGGTGACGGCGTCGATGTCGGTGGAGAAGAAGACCACCGGCACCCGGCCGTCGTCGTCCAGGTGTGCGGACAGGCCCAGCACCCGGTCGGCGAGCGCCTGCACGCTGCCGTCCTGGTAGTACGGCCGCATCGAGCCCGAGTGGTCCACCACCAGGTAGACGGCGGCGCGGAGGTCGTCCAGGCCGTGTTTGCGCAGCGAGATCCCGGCCGTCCGGTACGGCTCGACCAGCGCGGGCGCGGTCTCCGCCATCTTGCGCAGGCTGATCGCGGCCATGGTGTCCCCCCTCGGCTCCGGCAGGCGGCCGAGCCTACGCGATCACCGGCCCCTGCTGTCGCCCGTGTCACAGCCGTTCGCTATTTTGTTCGCCGCCGTCCCCACCGGCTCACCCTGTCCCCGTGAACCTCCGAGGAGCCGGCCGTGACCGCCGAGTCCGCCGTTACCACGTGCTTCCGCCATCCCAAGGTGGAGTCGCACGTCCGCTGCACCCGCTGCGACCGCTTCATCTGCCCGTCCTGCATGCGGGAGGCCGCCGTCGGCCACCAGTGCGTGGAGTGCGTGAAGGAGGGGGTGCGCTCGGTCCGGCAGGCGCGGACGGCGTTCGGCGGCCGGATCAGCGCGGTGCCGGTGGTGACGTACGTCCTGATCGGGCTCAACGTGCTCGCCTATCTCGCCGAGCTGGCCCGGCCGTCGGTGGAGAGCCGCTTCGACATGCTGGGCACGGCGCCTGCGGGCTACCTTCCCGAGGGTGTCGCGCACGGCGAGTGGTACCGGCTGCTGACCGGCGCGTTCCTGCATCTGACGCCCGCCGAGGGCGCGTTCGGCATCACGCACATCCTGTTCAACATGCTGGCGCTGTGGAACGTGGGCCGGGTGGTCGAGGCGCAGCTCGGCCGGGTCCGCTATCTCGCCCTGTACCTGCTGTCCGCGCTGGGCGGCTCGGTGCTGGTGCTGCTGCTGGCCCCGCAGACCCCCACGGTCGGCGCGTCCGGCGCCGTCTTCGGTCTGGGCGCCGCGTACTACGTCATGGGCCGCCGCCTCGGCTACGACCGGCGGGCGGTCAACCAGTACATGGCGGGGCTGCTGGTGTGGCTGGTGGTCTCCGCCTGGATGACCTCCTGGCAGGGGCACCTCGGCGGCCTGCTGGCCGGCGGGGCGGTGACGCTGGCGTACGCCTACGCGCCCCGCGACGGGCGGCGCACCCTGGTGCAGGCGGGTGTGTGCGTGGCGCTGCTCGTGCTGCTGGTGGTGCTGGCCGCGGTCAAGGCGTCGTCCCTGTCATGAGACGCACCGGGATCCTGCTGCTCGCGGCCGTCCCGGTCGCCGTCACGGCCGTGGTCCACGTCCTCGGCCCCGGCCCGTCGGGTTCCGGGGACGCGGAGGGCACGCGGGCCTCGGCCCCGCAGCGGGCACGGCAGGACGCGGAGGCCCGGGCCGAGTCGGAGCGGGCCGGGGACGCCGAGGTCGTCGCCGACGCCCCGCCGGGCCTGGCGGCGCCCGCGAAGAAGGAGCCGGCGCGGCGGATCGTGGCGAGCGCGGAGAATGTCGACACCAGCCGCGTCGACACGGCCCGGCGACGGTTCCTCCACGAGGGGAACCTGGAGCTGCGCACCCCGCTGACCCGGCGGGTGTACGGGGAGACGTACGAGGTGCGGTGACCGGTACGGCGTCCGGACGTGCGACGGCGCCCGCCCAGCGTCCGGTCGGGGACAGGTGGGCGGGCGCCGTCCGGTGTTCCGTACGCCTTTGTACGGGACGTTCGGTGACCCGTCAGACCGCCAGCGCGCGGTCCGTCGGGCGGATCGGGGCCGGCAGCTCGCTGGCGCCGGTCAGGAAGCGGTCCACACCGCGGGCGGCCGAGCGGCCCTCCGCGATCGCCCAGACGATGAGGGACTGGCCGCGGCCGGCGTCACCGGCGACGAACACGCCCGGCACGTTGGTCTGGAAGGCGGCGTCGCGGGCGATGTTGCCCCGCTCGTCCAGCTCCAGGCCGAACTGCTCGACCAGGCCGTTCTCCCGGTCCGTGCCGGTGAAGCCCATCGCGAGGGTCACGAGCTGGGCCGGGATCTTGCGCTCGGTGCCCGGCTTGCTGGTCAGCTTGCCGTCGGCGAACTCGACCTCGGCCAGGTGCAGCCACTGGACGTTGCCGTCCTCGTCGCCCTCGAAGTGGGTGGTGGAGGCGGAGTAGATCCGCTCGCCGCCCTCCTCGTGCGCCGAGGTGACCTTGTACAGGATCGGGAAGGTCGGCCAGGGCTGGCTGGTGGCGTGCCGCTCGTCGTTCGGGCGGGGCATGATCTCGAGCTGGGTGACGGAGGCCGCGCCCTGGCGGTGGGCGGTGCCCACGCAGTCGGCGCCGGTGTCGCCGCCGCCGATGACGACGACGTGCTTGCCCTCGGCCGAGATCGGCGTGGTGACGTAGTCGCCCTCCTGGACCTTGTTGGCCAGGGGCAGGTACTCCATCGCCTGGTGGACGCCCTTGAGCTCGCGGCCGGGGACCGGCAGGTCGCGGGAGGTGGTGGCGCCGGCGGCGATGACGACCGCGTCGTACCGCTTCTTCAGGTCGCGGGCGCTCAGGTCGCGGCCGATCTCCACGCCGGTGCGGAAGCGGGTGCCCTCCGCGCGCATCTGCTCGATGCGGCGGTTGATGTGCCGCTTCTCCATCTTGAACTCGGGGATGCCGTACCGCAGGAGGCCGCCGACGCGGTCCGCGCGCTCGTAGACGGCGACCGTGTGGCCGGCCCGGGTGAGCTGCTGGGCGGCGGCGAGGCCCGCCGGGCCCGAGCCGATGACCGCGACGGTCTTGCCGGACAGGCGCTCGGGCGCCTGCGGGGCGACGTCCCCGGTCTCCCACGCCTTGTCGATGATGGAGACCTCGACGTTCTTGATGGTGACCGGCGGCTGGTTGATGCCGAGCACGCACGCCGACTCGCAGGGGGCCGGGCAGAGACGACCGGTGAACTCGGGGAAGTTGTTGGTCGCGTGCAGCCGGTCGGAGGCGGCCGCCCAGTCCTCGCGGTAGGCGAAGTCGTTCCACTCGGGGATCAGGTTCCCCAGCGGGCAGCCGTTGTGGCAGAACGGGATGCCGCAGTCCATGCACCGGCTGGCCTGCTTGCTGATGATCGGCAGCAGGGAGCCGGGGACGTAGACCTCGTTCCAGTCCTTGACGCGCTCACCGACAGGACGGGTCTTGGCGACCTCGCGGCCGTGGTTCAGGAAGCCCTTCGGGTCAGCCATTGGTCGCCGCCTCCATCATCTTCTCGGTGATCTCGGTCTCGGAGAGACCGGCTCGCTCGGCGGCGTCCTTGGCGGCGAGCACTGCCTTGTACGTACTGGGGATGATCTTGCTGAACCGCTGCACGGCCGCGTCCCAGTCGGCGAGCAGCTTCCCGGCGACCGTCGAGCCGGTCTCCTCGGCGTGGCGGCGCACCACGTCGTGCAGCCACTGCTTGTCCGTGTCGTCCAGCGCCTCGACCGCTCCGGCGTTGCCGGCGTTGACGTTGTCGCCGTCGAGGTCGATGACGTAGGCGATGCCGCCGGACATGCCCGCCGCGAAGTTGCGGCCGGTCGGGCCGAGGACGACCGCGTGTCCGCCGGTCATGTACTCGCAGCCGTGGTCGCCCACGCCCTCGGAGACGACCAGCGCGCCGGAGTTGCGGACGCAGAACCGCTCACCGGTGCGGCCGCGCAGGAACAGCTCGCCGCCGGTGGCGCCGTAGGCGATGGTGTTGCCCGCGATGGTCGAGTACTCGGCGAGGTGGTCGGCCGCGCGGTCCGGGCGGACGACGATCCGGCCGCCGGAGAGGCCCTTGCCGACGTAGTCGTTGGCGTCGCCCTCCAGCCGGAGCGTGACACCGCGCGGCAGGAACGCGCCGAAGGACTGGCCGGCGGAGCCGGTGAAGGTGATGTCGACGGTGTCCTCGGGCAGGCCGGCGCCGCCGAACTTCTTCGTCACCTCGTGGCCGAGCATGGTGCCGACCGTGCGGTTGATGTTGCGGATGGCGACCTGGGCGCGCACCGGCTGTGCCTCGGTGGCGTCCGAGGCGGCGAGCGCGTCGGCGGCGAGCTTGATCAGCTCGTTGTCCAGGGCCTTCTCCAGGCCGTGGTCCTGGTCGACGGTCTGGTGGCGGACGGCGCCCTCGGGCAGTTCCGGCACGTGGAACAGCGGCTCCAGGTCCAGTCCCTGCGCCTTCCAGTGGTCGACGGCGCGGGTGACGTCGAGCGCCTCGGCGTGGCCGACGGCCTCCTCGATGGAGCGGAAGCCCAGCTCGGCGAGGATCTCGCGGACCTCCTCGGCGATGAACCGGAAGAAGTTCACCACGTACTCGGCCTTGCCGGCGAAGCGGTCGCGCAGCACCGGGTTCTGGGTGGCGATGCCGACCGGGCAGGTGTCCAGGTGGCAGACGCGCATCATGACGCAGCCGGAGACGACGAGCGGCGCGGTCGCGAAACCGAACTCCTCGGCGCCGAGCAGCGCGGCGATGACCACGTCGCGGCCGGTCTTGAGCTGGCCGTCGGTCTGCACGACGATGCGGTCGCGCAGGCCGTTGAGCAGCAGGGTCTGCTGGGTCTCGGCGAGGCCGAGTTCCCAGGGGCCGCCCGCGTGCTTCAGCGAGGTCAGCGGGGAGGCGCCGGTGCCGCCGTCGTGGCCGGAGATCAGCACCACGTCCGCGTGCGCCTTGGAGACACCCGCGGCGACCGTGCCGACGCCGACCTCGGAGACCAGCTTCACGTGGATCCGCGCCTGCGGATTCGCGTTCTTCAGGTCGTGGATCAGCTGGGCCAGGTCCTCGATGGAGTAGATGTCGTGGTGCGGCGGCGGGGAGATGAGGCCCACGCCCGGCGTCGAGTGACGCGTCTTGGCGACCCACGGGTAGACCTTGTGGCCGGGCAGCTGGCCGCCCTCGCCGGGCTTGGCGCCCTGCGCCATCTTGATCTGGATGTCGTCGGCGTTGACCAGGTACTCGGAGGTCACGCCGAAGCGGCCGGAGGCGACCTGCTTGATCGCCGAGCGGCGCGCCGGGTCGTACAGGCGGTCCGGGTCCTCGCCGCCCTCACCGGTGTTGGACTTGCCGCCCAGCTGGTTCATGGCGATGGCGAGGGTCTCGTGCGCCTCCTTGGAGATGGAGCCGTACGACATGGCGCCGGTGGAGAAGCGCTTGACGATCTCGCTCACGGGCTCGACCTCGTCCACCGGGATCGGGGCCCGGCCGGAGTCGAAGCCGAACAGCCCGCGCAGCGTCATCAGGCGCTCGGACTGCTCGTTCACGCGGTCGGTGTACTTCTTGAAGATGTCGTAGCGGCCGCTGCGGGTGGAGTGCTGCAGCCGGAAGACCGTCTCCGGGTCGAACAGGTGCGGCTCGCCCTCGCGGCGCCACTGGTACTCGCCGCCGATCTCCAGCGCGCGGTGCGCGGGAGCGATGCCGGAGGCCGGGTAGGCCTTGGCGTGGCGGGCGGCGACCTCCTTGGCGATGACGTCGATGCCGACGCCGCCGATCTTGGTGGCGGTGCCGTTGAAGTACTTCTCGACGAAGGCGTCGTCGAGGCCGACGGCCTCGAAGACCTGGGCGCCGCGGTAGGAGGCGACGGTGGAGATGCCCATCTTGGACATGACCTTCAGGACGCCCTTGCCGAGGGCGTAGATCAGGTTGCGGATGGCCTGCTCGGCCTCGATGTCCGACAGGAAGGTGCCGGCGCGGACCAGGTCCTCGACCGACTCCATCGCCAGGTACGGGTTGACGGCGGCGGCGCCGTAGCCGATGAGCAGGGCGACGTGGTGGACCTCGCGGACGTCACCGGCCTCGACCAGCAGGCCCACGTGGGTGCGCTGCTTGGTGCGGATGAGGTGGTGGTGGACGGCCGCGGTGAGCAGCAGCGACGGGATCGGCGCGTGCTCGGCGTCGGAGTGGCGGTCCGACAGGACGATCAGCCGGGCGCCGTTCTCGATGGCGGCGTCGGCCTCGGCGCAGATCTCCTCGATGCGCGCGGCGAGGGAGTCGCCGCCGCCGGAGACCCGGTACAGGCCGGAGAGGGTCGCGGCCTTGAAGCCGGGCATGTCGCCGTCGGCGTTGATGTGGATGAGCTTGGCGAGCTCGTCGTTGTCGATGACCGGGAAGGGCAGGGTCACCGAGCGGCAGGAGGCGGCCGTGGGCTCCAGCAGGTTGCCCTCCGGGCCCAGCGAGCTGCGCAGGGAGGTGACCAGTTCCTCGCGGATGGCGTCCAGCGGCGGGTTGGTGACCTGCGCGAAGAGCTGGGTGAAGTAGTCGAAGAGCAGCCGGGGGCGCTCGGACAGGGCCGCGATCGGGCTGTCGGTGCCCATGGAGCCGATCGGCTCGGCGGCGCTGCGGGCCATCGGGGCGACGAGGACGCGCAGCTCCTCCTCGGTGTAGCCGAAGGTCTGCTGGCGGCGGGTGACCGAGGCGTGGGTGTGCACGATGTGCTCGCGCTCGGGCAGGTCGCGCAGCTCGATCTCGCCGGCCTCCAGCCACTCCGCGTACGGCTTCTCGGCCGCGAGGGTGGCCTTGATCTCGTCGTCCTCGACGATGCGGTGCTCGGCGGTGTCCACGAGGAACATGCGGCCGGGCTGCAGGCGGCCCTTGCGGACGACCTTGGCCGGGTCGATGTCGAGGACGCCGACCTCGGAGCCGAGGACGACGAGGCCGTCGTCGGTGACCCAGTAGCGGCCGGGGCGCAGGCCGTTGCGGTCGAGCACGGCGCCGACCTGGGTGCCGTCGGTGAAGGTGACGCAGGCGGGGCCGTCCCAGGGCTCCATCATCGTGGAGTGGAACTGGTAGAAGGCGCGCCGGGCCGGGTCCATGGAGTCGTGGTTCTCCCACGCCTCCGGGATCATCATCAGCACGGAGTGCGGCAGCGAGCGGCCGCCGAGGTGCAGCAGCTCCAGCACCTCGTCGAAGGAGGCCGAGTCGGAGGCGTCGGGGGTGCACACCGGGAAGATGCGCTCGATGGCCTTGTCGTCGCCGCCGAACAGGTCGGAGAAGAGCTGGGACTCGCGGGCGCGCATCCAGTTGCGGTTGCCCTTGACGGTGTTGATCTCACCGTTGTGCGCGACGAAGCGGTAGGGGTGCGCGAGCGGCCACGACGGGAAGGTGTTGGTGGAGAACCGGGAGTGCACGAGCGCGATCGCGGAGGCGAAGCGGCGGTCGGACAGGTCCGGGAAGAAGGGCTCGAGCTGGCCGGTGGTCAGCATGCCCTTGTAGACGATGGTGCGGGCGGAGAGGGACGGGAAGTAGACACCGGCCTCCCGCTCGGCGCGCTTGCGCAGCACGAAGGCCGTGCGGTCGAGCGCGATGCCCTCGGCGGTGCCGGCGGCGACGAAGAGCTGGCGGAAGACCGGCATGGTGGACCGGGCGGTGGCGCCGAGCAGTTCGGGGGCGACGGGGACCTCGCGCCAGCCGAGGACGGTCAGGCCCTCGTCGGCCGCGATCGTCTCGATCCGTGAGACGACTTCCTCGGTGCCGTCCTCGGGCAGGAAGGCGATGCCGACCGCGTAGGAGCCGGCCGCGGGGAGGTCGAAACCGGCCACCTCGCGGAAGAAGGCGTCGGGGACCTGGGAGAGGATGCCCGCGCCGTCGCCGGAGTCGGGCTCGGAGCCGGTGGCGCCGCGGTGCTCGAGGTTGCGCAGAACGGTCAGCGCCTGCTCGACCAGCGCATGGCTCGCCTCGCCGGTGAGAGTGGCCACGAAGCCGACGCCGCAGGCGTCGCGCTCGTTGCGGGGGTCGTACATACCCTGCGCAGCAGGGCGAGCATCCATGAAGGACCAGTTCTGGCCATTCGCGGAATGCTGGGACGGCTGGCGCGGCGTACGCATCGGCTCTCCCGTCGTCGTCGTGGCATGTGCTGGTGCCGAGGGACGACGTTGGCCCTCTGCGGAGTGCGAAATTTCGTGCAGGTTACATGATGGGACGGTTCCCGGGAATCGGATACTCCGTTCCAACATGCGGACGTCGCAGGTTGCGACGGGGTGCCGCGGGTTGCGGCGGGGTACCGCTCACGGGCGGCGGAAGTATGGGGGACCGGATGGGACGAGATCGGTCAGATCGGTGCCCATCGGCCCTGGGGGACGGAGCGAGCGTCTTCACTCGTCCCGTGAGTGCGCCGCAGGCGTCATTGCCCCAGCGCTTACGGCTCATGCCCGGTGGTTAAGCGTTCGAAACCAGCGAGTAACGGCTACTTATACGGCCCATCGCATAAGTTCCAGTCGCGTCATCCTACGGCCGTTCCGAACAGGCTGCCCAGGGCGTACGTCACACCGGCGGCGGCGCCGCCCAGCGCGAGCTGCCGCAGGCCGCTGTACCACCAGCTGCGCGCGGTCACCCGGGCCACGACCGCGCCGCAGGCGAACAGCCCGGCGAGCGCGAGGAGCACGGCGGGCCAGAGCGCGGTCGCGCCGAGCAGGTAGGGCAGGACCGGGAGCAGGGCGCCGAGCGCGAACGAGCCGAACGAGGAGACGGCGGCGACCAGTGGCGACGGCAGGTCGCCGGGGTCGATGCCCAGCTCCTCGCGGGCGTGGATCTCCAGGGCCTGCTCGGGTCCTTCGAGAGCTGCCGGGCGACCTCCCGGGCCAGTTCGGGCTCGACCCCGCGGGCGACGTAGAGCGCCGCCAGCTCGTCCTCCTCGTCCTGCGGGTGCTTGCGCAGCTCACGCCGCTCGACGTCGAGCTCGGCCTCGACCAGCTCACGCTGGGAGGCGACGGAGGTGTACTCGCCGGCCGCCATGGAGAAGGCACCGGCGGCGAGGCCCGCGAGGCCGGTGATAACGATCGTCTGGTGGCCGACGGAGCCGCCCGCGACGCCGGTCAGCAGGGCCAGGTTGGAGACGAGGCCGTCCATCGCACCGAAGACGGCGGGGCGCAGCCAGCCGCCGTTGACGTCGCGGTGCGTGTGGTTGTCGCGGTGCGCCTCGTGCAGCGCCGCCTCGGTCTCGATGATGGCCATCGCGGGGTCCCCCAGGAAGCTTAGCCAAAGCTAACTTTGGATGAGTTCTACTTTTCGACAACACCGAACGTACGCCGGTAATTTCCCGGGCGCCAGCAAGGAAAGGCTGTGCTTACCTGCACTTTCGCCGGAAAACGCTCATCAGTGATCATGGGCGCTCAGATGCCGAGCGGGTGACAGGGGGGCGTCCCAGGCTCGTGCGCGGCGTCACCGTGGGAGACATCCGCAAAGGGCGTCCGCGATGGGGCCGTGTCCCCGCGGACGGCCCGTGGCCCTGCGGAAGGAGAGGCCGCCCATGGCGCCGATCGCCTGCACACCCCCGTCCCCGGCGCCCGGGGACACCCCAGGACCGCTCGAACGGGCCCGCGGCGCGCTGCTCGGCCTGGCCGTCGGCGACGCGCTCGGGGCACCGGCGGAGAACATGAAGCCCTCCGAGATCCGCGCCCGCTGGGGCCGGATCACCGGATACGTGAGCGAGCGGCCGTGCGGCACGGACGACACGGAGTACGCCATCTTCTCGGGCCTGCTGCTGGCCCGGCACGGCTCGGCGCTCACCCCCGCCCACGTGGAGAGCGCCTGGCACCAGTGGATCGCCGACCGGGCCGAGGGCCCGTTCCGGGGCGCGGGCTTCAGTGAGCGCGGCACGCTGGAGAACCTCCGCCGCGGCCTGGCCGCACCCATCTCCGCCCAGCACCGGCACGCCTGGAGCGACGGCCTCGCGATGCGCGCGGCGCCTTTCGGCGTCTTCGCCGCCGGGCGTCCCGGCGAGGCGGCCCGGCTGACCGCGATCGACGGCTCCGTCAGCCATGACGGAGAGGGCATCTACGGCGGCCAGGCGGTCGCCGCGGGCGTGGCGGCCGCGATGGCGGGGGCCACGCCCGCGGTGGTGATCGCCTCGGCTCTGGCCGTCGTCCCCGAGGACTCCTGGACCGCGCGCTCCCTGCGCCGCGCGGTGACCGTGGCCCACCGCGGCGAACGGGCGGTGCGCTCGGCGGTGGTCATCGGCGGCTACCCCTGGACCGACCTGGCACCCGAGGCCGTCGCCCTCGCCTTCGGCGCGTACGCGGCGGCCGACGGCGACTTCCGCGCCGCGGTCCTCACGGCCGTCAACATGGGCCGCGACGCGGACACGACGGCGGCGGTGGCGGGCGCCCTGGCGGGCGCCACCCAGGGCATCTCCGCGATCCCGGCCGACTGGGCCGCCGCCATCGGCCCGGCCCGCGGCCGCTGCCTGCCCTCCATGGCGGGCCACCACGTCCTGGACGTGGCCGAACTGCTGGTCCCGGAGGAGGGCGGGAAGTGGGGAGCCGGACTGGTACTGCCGGGCTCCCTGCCGACGGGGGTGCGGGAGCTGTTGCGGGTGCCCGCGGCGCAGGGCGCCGGGGAGACCACGGCGGCCCTCCCGGCGGGCGCGACGCGGCCGGCGGGGACGGGCGCGCCGGCCGCGCGAGTGGCCGCGCCGCGTGAGACCGCTGGCCCCGTCGCGACGGGGCTCCGGGAGGGCGCGGGCACGGGGGCGGCAGCGCCGGAAGAAGCCCCGGTACAGGCCGCCGAGAGCGGCGCGACGGTCGTGCCGGCCGCCGCGTCACAGCGGGCGGCGGCCGGCGGCACCGCCACGACGGCCGCACCGGCGGCCACGGCAGGGGCCGCGGGCGGCGACGCGACAGCCGCCGGAACCACCGCTGCGCGGAAGGCGGCGGCCGGGGACACCACGACGGCGGCCGCACACGCGGTCGCGGCTCAGGGCGCTCGGGAGGTGGTTGTGGCCGCAGGGGCGGGCGAGGGGGCGGGAGCCCCTTCGGCCGGCTCGGCCCCCGCCCGCCGGGCCGGCGAGTCGCCCCCGGCGCTCCCGGCCGGAGCGGGGGACCGGAGGGACCGGGAGCGAAGTCCGCTGGTGGGGGCCGGGAACACCGGGCAGCAGGACGGCGAGGGACGGGCATGACCGGGCGCCGGATCGAGGGGCTCCTGCTGGGGCTCGCCGCCGGGGACGCCGCCGGGTGGCCGGCCGCGCGGCACCGGGCGGCCCGTATGCCCGAGTGGACCCGCCGCCTCACCCGCGAGCTGGACACCTTCGCCGAGCAGAACGCCACCACCACCCTGCCCGTGCCGATCGCCCTCAACCAGCCCCCGGAGCCCCTGTGCCTCGGCCCCTCCGACGACGCCGAGTGGGCGGCGTTCGCCGCCGAAGCGGTGCTGCGGGCCGGTGACGACGACGTGCTCGGCGATCTCGGCCGGGAGCGCCGGATGCGCGCCGCGATCGACCTCACCTGGACCGCCGTCGCCGCGGAGGTCGCCGCGGCGGCGGAACGCGCCCCCGAGATCGAGTCCGCCGTGCTCCCGCTGCGCGCCCGTATCTCCGTCCGCGCCGGCCTCGGCAACCTCGCCGCCGGGCTGCGTCCGCCCGCCACCGGCCACGACAACCCGCACTACTTCGACGACGCGGCCTGCGTGCGCGCCTGCGTGCTCGCCGTGGCCCACCCCGGTGACCCCGAACGCGCGGCCGGCCTGGCGGAGTTCGACGCCCGCTACACCCAGGACGGCGACGGCGTGCACGGGGCCCGCGCGATGGCGGCGGCCCTGGCGCTCGCCCTCGCCGGAGCGGACACGGACGCCTGTGTCGCGGCCGCGCTCGCCGAACTCCCCGAGGCAACGGAGATCGGCCGCAACGCCCGGCACGCCCTCGCGCTGGCCGGGGACGGCGACGGCGCCTTCGCCCTGGTCCCGCTCCTGGAGCACCAGATCGTCGACCACGTCTACAGCTACGGCATCGCCGCAGCCGAGACCGTCCCCGTCGCGCTCGCCCTCGCCACCGCCGCCCGCGGCCGGGTCGCCGAGGCCGTCCCCGCCGCCGCCTGCCTGTCCCGGGTCGCCGACTCCGCCCCCGCTCTCGCGGGCGCGCTGACCGGGGCCCTGGAGGGCGGCGCCGCCGTCCCGGCCGCCTGGCGGGAGGCCTGCCGCACCCTGTCCGGCTGCGCCCTGCCCCGTCTCACCGGCACCGACCTGGTGGAACTCGCCGGGCTCCTGGAAGCCGCGCACCGAGCCCGACCGGGGGGATGATTCGGGCATGACGCCCAAAGGAGAAGAAAGCAGCGGGCCGGGTCCGGCCCGGCTGAGCGGTCTCGACGAACGGATCACCGGGGCCCTGGTCGGGGCGGCCGTCGGCGACGCGCTCGGCGGCCCCGTCGAGGGCTACTCCCCCGACCAGATCACCGACCGCCACGGCGGCCGCGTCCACGGCGTCGTCGGCCCCTGGCACGGCGAGGACTGGCGCACCGCCCGCCCCATCGCCCGTACCACAAGGGCGACGGCCATGTCACCGACGACACCCTCATGACCCACGCGCTGGTCCGGGTCTACGCCCGGGTCCGCGACCACCTCGACGCGTACGCGGTCGCCGACCACCTGGTCCCGGACCTGATGACGAACCCGCGCTGGATCCCGGAGCTGGAGACCGAGACGCTGCCGCTGCACCGCCTCTTCCTCGCGGAGAAGTGGCTGGTGGCCCGGCTGGCCTACGGCCACGTGGACCCGCGCGAGGCGGGCGTCGGGAACATCGTCAACTGCGGCGCGGCGATGTACATGGCCCCCGTCGGCCTGGTCAACGCGGCCGACCCGGCCGCCGCCTACGCCGAGGCGCTGGACGTCGCGGGCGCGCACCAGTCGTCGTACGGCCGCGAGGCCGCCGGGGTCTTCGCCGCCGCGGTCGCCGCCGCCACCGCGCCGGGCGCCACCCCGGACTCCGTGGTCACCGCCTGCCTGGACCTGGCGAAGGACGGCACGCGCGCGGCGATCGAGAAGGTCTGCGAAGTGGCGCGGGGCACCGGGACTTCGAGTCGGCGCTGGCCCCGCTGCGGGCGGCGGTCGCCCCGTACGACACGGTCGGCCCCGACTACCGCGCCCCCTCCCTCGGTGCCCGGCGCCCCTCCCGGCTGCACTCGATCGAGGAGTTCCCGGTGGCCCTGGGCATGCTGCTGGTGGCCGGCGGGGACTACCGCCACGCGGTGCTGGGCTCGGTCAACTACGGGCGCGACTGCGACTCGATCGCCACGATGGCCGGCGCGCTCGCCGGCGCCCTGGGCTCGCCGGTCCCGGAGGACTGGGCGAAGACGGTGGCGGAGGCGAGCCGGCTGGACCTGTGGGAGCCGGCCCGCACGCTCACCGGGGTCACCCGCGAGATCTTCCGGCGGGACGTGGACCGCAGACGGGCGCACGAGCGGGCGTTCGCGGCGCTGGGAGGCACCTCGTGCTCCGACTGACCTGGGTGCAGCCCGAGGACCTGCTGGGCCACGAACTCGTCCAGGCCCGCCTGGACGGCCGGGAGCCGGCCCGGATCGAGGCGCGGTGGCGGGCGGCCGGGGCCCGGCGGCCCCGGAGCGGGCGGGGGCCTCACCGCAGCGGGCCTCGCGCTATCTGCGTCTCCTCGCGGAGGACCTGCTGGACGAGCTGGCCGATCTGCCGAGCAGACTGGCCGAGGACGAGCCGACGGACCTGGCCGGGATCAGGGCCGCCTGCCCCGACTGGCCCGCCGCGCGCCCCCGCGGGGAGACCACCTCCCTCGCGCTGGAAGCGGCCTGGCTGGGCAGGGCCGCCGGCTGCCTGCTCGGCAAGCCCGTCGAGAAACTCCCCCTCGACGGCATCCGGGCCCTCGCGAGGGCCACCGGCAACTGGCCCCTGACCAACTGGTTCACGGCCCGTGGCGTCCCCGGGGACCTGCTCGCCCAGTACCCCTGGAACCGCCGCTCGGCCCCGACGTCCCTTGCCGAGAACATCGACGGCATGCCCGAGGACGACGACCTCAACTACCCGCTGCTGAGCCTGCTGCTGCTGCGCCGCCACGGCCGGGGCTTCAGCACCGCGGACGTCGCGGCGCTCTGGCTGGACGAGCTCCCGCCCGGCCGCGCCTTCACCGCCGAGCGCGTCGCCTTCCGCAACCTGCTCTGCGGTATCGAACCCCCGCACACCGCCCGCCACCGCAATCCCTTCCGCGAGTGGATCGGCGCCCTGATCCGCGCCGACGTCCACGGCTGGACCAACCCAGGCGACCCCGCGGCCGCCGCCGAACAGGCCCACCGCGACGCGCTTCTCACCCACACCGCCAACGGCGTGTACGCGGCGATGTTCATGGCCGCCACGCTCGCCGCGGCGGCCGGCGGCGACATGGACGTGCACGCCTGCCTGCGCGCCGGCCGCACGGTGGTCCCGGACCGCTCACGGCTCGCCGCGGCCGTCGACCACGCGCTCCGGCTGGCCGCGCGGCACGAGGACTTCGACGACGTCGTGGACGAACTGCACGCCGCCTACGCGGCCACCCACCACTGGGTCCACGCCATCCCGAACACCGCCCTCACCGTCGCCGCCCTCAGCCACGCGGACGGCGACTTCGGCGGCTCCGTCTGCCGTGCGGTGTCCGGCGGCTGGGACACGGACTCCAACGGGGCGGCCGCCGGCAGCGTCGCCGGCCTCCTGGCCGGCAGCCCGGAGGCGCTCCCCGACCGCTGGCGGGCCCCGCTGAAGAACCGGCTCGCCACCACCGTCGCCGACTTCGACGGCAGCGGCTTCGACACCCTCGCCCGACTCACGCACCTGGAGACGACCCGCCCATGACCCACATCGCCGTCCTCGGCAGCACGAACATGGACCTCGTCACCTATGTCGCCAAGGCCCCGCAGCGCGGCGAGACCGTGACCGGCCGGGACTTCCGCACCGTCCCCGGCGGCAAGGGCGCCAACCAGGCCATCGCCGCGGCCCGGGCCGGAGCCACGGTCTCGATGATCGGCGCGGTCGGCAACGACGCCTTCGGCGTCCGCCTGCGCGACACCCTCGAACACTCGGGCGCGGACACCGACTTCCTGCGCACGGTGGAGGGCCCCTCCGGCACCGCGCACATCGTGGTGGACGACGAGGGCGGCAACTCCATCGTCGTCATCCCCGGCGCGAACGGCACCGTCGACCACCTCGTCGCCGGCGACGAGGGCGTCATCGCCTCCGCCGACGCCCTGCTGCTGCAACTGGAGATTCCGCTGGCCGCGGTGGTCGCGGGGGCGGAGGCGGCACGACGGCACGGAGTCCGCACGGTCCTCACCCCCTCCCCCGCCCAGCCGCTGCCCCCCGATCTCCTGGAGGCCACCGACCTGCTGGTCGCCAACGAGTACGAGGCCGTCACCCTCACCGGCCGCACCGACCCCCACGCGGCCGCCGCCGCCCTGATGGAGCTGATCCCCGAGGTCGTCGTCACGCTGGGCGCGACCGGCTGCCTGTACCTGGCCCGGGGCGCCGAACCGCTGGTGGTACCGGCGCCGCAGGTCAAGGCGGTGGACTCCACCGGGGCGGGCGACACCTTCGTCGGAACGCTCGCGGTGGCCCTGGCCGAGGAGAAGCCGGTGCGCGAGGCGCTGTCCTGGGCGGCGGCCGCCGCGGCCCTGTCCGTGCAGCGGGAAGGCGCTTCGGCGTCGATGCCGTACCGCCCGGAGATCGAGGCGCAGTACAACGCATGAGCACACAACCCGAGAACAGGCGCCCCGGGCATCCCCGCTCCCTCGACGGCCTGCGCGTCCTGGACCTGGCCACCCTCTTCGCCGGCCCCATGGCCGCCACCCTGCTCGGCGACTACGGCGCCGACGTGATCAAGGTGGAACATCCGGGGCGGCCCGACCCGTCCCGGGGCCACGGCCCGGCGAAGCACGGTGTCGGTCTGTGGTGGAAGGTGCTCGGGCGCAACAAGCGGACGATCACCCTCGATCTGTCCCGGCCCGGCGGCCGCGCGACGCTGCTGCGGCTGGCGGCCACCGCCGACGTGGTGATCGAGAACTTCCGCCCCGGCACCCTGGAGAAGTGGGACCTGGGCTGGCCCGAGCTGTCCGCGGCCAATCCGCGGCTGGTCCTGGCCCGGGTCACGGCATTCGGCCAGTTCGGCCCGTACGCGCACCGCCCCGGCTTCGGCACGCTCGCCGAGGCGATGAGCGGGTTCGCCGCGCTCACCGGCGAACCGGACGCGCCGCCGACCCTGCCGCCCTTCGGCCTCGCCGACTCGGTCGCGGCGCTGGCCACGGCCTACGCGGTGCTGACGGCGCTGGCGGGACGGGACCGCACCGGCGAGGGCCAGGTCGTGGACATGGCGATCATCGAGCCGATCCTCGCGGTCCTCGGCCCCCAGCCCACCTGGTACGACCAGCTCGGCTACGTCCAGGAGCGCACCGGCAACCGGTCCGCGAACAACGCCCCGCGCAACACCTACCGCACCGCCGACGGCGCCTGGGTCGCCGTCTCCACCTCGGCCCAGTCGGTGGCGGAGCGGGTGATGCGGCTGGTGGGGCGCCCGGAGCTGATCGAGGAGCCGTGGTTCGCCACCGGCGCGCAGCGGGCCGCGCACGCCGACGTGCTGGACGCGGCGGTCGGGAGCTGGATCGCGGCCCGCGACCGCGCCGAGGTGCTCGCGGCCTTCGAGAAGGCGGAGGCGGCGGTGGCCCCGGTCCAGGATGTCCGGGACGTCCTGGCCGATCCCCAGTACCAGGCCCTGGACACCGTCACCACCGTCGACGACCCGGAACTGGGCCCGCTGCGCATGCAGAACGTCCTCTTCCGGCTGTCCGGCACGCCCGGGGCGATCCGCTGGGCCGGCCGGCCGCACGGCGCCGACACCGACGCGGTCCTCACCGAGCTGGGCCTCGGCCCGCAGGAGCTGCGCGCCCTGCGTGAGGAGGGCGCCCTGTGACGCCGTTCCCGCTGACCTGGCTGTACGCCCCCGGCGACCGGCCGCACGTCGTGACCAAGGCGCTGGCCTGGGGCGCCGACGTGGTGGTGATCGACCTGGAGGACGCGGTCGCCCCCGACCGCAAGGAGTACGCCCGGGCGGCCACGGCCGAACGGCTGGCCGAGCCGCAGCGGGTCCCGGTGCACGTCCGGGTCAACGCGCTGGACGGCCCCTGGGCGGCCGCGGACCTCACTGCCCTGGCCACGCTGCCGGGCGTGACCGGGCTGCGGCTGCCGAAGGTGGACTCCGCCGGGCAGGTCAGACAGGTCGCCGTGGCCACCGCCCGCCCCCTGTACGCCCTCCTGGAGTCGGCCCTCGCCATCGAGCACGCCTACACCATCGCCGCCGCCCACCCGTCCCTGCGGGGCATCTCCCTGGGCGAGTCCGATCTGCGGGCCGACCTCGGTGTACGGGCCGACGCGGATCTCGACTGGCCGCGCTCCCGGGTGGTGGTGGCCGCCCGGGCCGCCGGGCTTCCCCCGCCCCCGCAGTCCGTCCATCCCGACATCCGCGATCTGGACGGCCTCGCCGCGTCCTGCGCCCGGGGCCGGGCCCTCGGCTTCCTGGGCCGCGCGGCGATCCACCCGCGGCAGCTCCCGGTGATCGAGCGGGCCTACCTGCCGACCCCGGCGGAGCTGGAGCACGCGGAGACGATCATCAAGGCGGCGGCGTCGGACCAGGGCGCCCAGGCCCTGCCCGACGGCCGCTTCGTCGACGCGGCGGTGGTGGCCGCCGCGCGGCGGACGCTGTCGCTGGCGCGGCGGGAGTGACGGAGCGCCGGTCCGGCGGCACGCGGCCGGTCACGCCGAAGGGCGCTCCGGAGATCCGGAGCGCCCTTCGGTGCGTGTCCTCGGCCGTCAGCTCTTCTTCGCCGACTCCGCCTCGTCCCTGGCCTCCACCGCATCCGGCTCGGCGGGCTTCCCGGGCTCGTCCCGGTCCCCGGTCTTCTTCCCGGGGTCGTCGTTCGTCTCGTCCGCGGCCTTGGCGGGGGCGCTCTCCCCGGCCCCGTCCTCGGCCCCGGCCCCGGTCTCGGGGCCGGCGGTCCCGGCGTCGGTGACGCCCGGCTCGACCACCGCTTCCCGGCCGGGCCGCTTCCTGGCCGACCACGCGATGTACGCGACCGCGAGCAGGAACACGATCAGCGCGGTCCAGTCGTTGAGGCGCAGGCCCAGGATGTGATGGGCGTCGTCGACACGCATGTACTCGATCCAGGCGCGGCCCACGCAGTACGCGGCGACGTAGAGGGCGAAGGCCCGGCCGTGGCCCATGCTGAAGCGGCGGTCGGCCCAGATGACCAGGAGGGCCACGCCGATGCACCACAGGGACTCGTAGAGGAAGGTCGGGTGGTAGTAGCCCGGCACCCGGCCGCCCTCGGAGGAGGTGATGTGCAGCGCCCAGGGCACGTGCGTCTCACGTCCGTACAGCTCCTGGTTGAACCAGTTGCCCCAGCGGCCCATGGCCTGCGCGAGGGCGATACCGGGTGCGACGGCGTCGGCGTAGGCGGGCAGCGGGATGCCCCGTCGCCGCGCGCCGATCCAGGCGCCGACCGCGCCCAGTGCGATCGCGCCCCAGATACCGAGGCCGCCCTCCCACACCTTGAAGGCGTCCACCCAGTCACGGCCCTCGCTGAAGTACAGCTCGTAGTCCGTGATCACGTGGTAGAGGCGGCCGCCGACCAGGCCGAAGGGCACGGCCCAGACGGCGATGTCGGCGACCGTGCCGGACCGTCCGCCCCGGGCGACCCAGCGCTTGTTGCCGAGCCAGACGGCGATGAAGACGCCGATGATGATGCAGAAGGCGTAGCCGCGCAGCGGGATGGGGCCGATATAGCGCACCCCGTGCGACGGGCTGGGGATGTAGGCAAGTTCCATGGCAGGGTCGACGCTACCGTGCCGGGCCGGGAGGACGGCAAGCGGACGGGCTACGGGTCCATAACGGGGAGGTGGGAAACACCTACCCCTGGTTCTTCTGCTCCACCATCTGCTTTAGCTTCTCCGGGGTCATCGTCTGGTCCTGGTAGATGTTCTTGCCGTCCAGCAGGACGGTGGGCGTGCTTCCGTAGCCGCCGGCCTCGAACGCCTTGTGGGACTTGTTCACCCAGCCGTCATGGGTGCCGTTGTTGACGCACTTGCGGAACGCCGGGGTGTCGAGCCCCTTCACCTTTCCGGCGAGCTGGATCAGCTTGGCGTTGTTCCCGAAGGCGTCGTCGGTCTCCTGGGGCTGGTTCGCGTACAGCACGTCGTGGTAGTCGCGGAACCTGCCGGCGTCCTGGGCGCACGCCGCGGCGTTCGCCGCGCGAAGCGAGCCCGTGCCGCGGAGGTTGCCGTCGATCAGCCGGACCAGGTGGTACTCGACTCTGAGCTTGCCCGCGTCGGTCAGCTCGTGCAGCGTCTGGCGGTACCGCGCCTCGAAGGACATGCAGGCCGGGCAGCGGAAGTCCTCCCAGACCGTGAGCGTCGACCTGGCGCCGTCCTTGCCGACCGGGATCGCCAGGCTGTCCTGGCCCTTCGCGCCCGAGGGGACCACGACCGGGCCCGAAGCGGTGCTGCTCTTCCCGCCCTTGCCCGAGTTGGCGGCGACCACGCCGATCACCGCCGCGAGTCCCAGGACGCAGACGACGCTCGCGCCCACGATCAGCGTGCGGCGGCGCCGGTCCGCGGTCCGCTGCTTCTCACGCTCGGCCGCAATCCGCTCGCGGGCGGTGCGCTTTCCGTCACGGTTCTTCTCGCTCACACCCCCAGAACGAACCGGGGAGGCGCAGCGCGCCTCCCCGGCCCGAGGTCCACTCGTTCGAGTGACCGAATCTTCCGTTGTGAACGGATGCCGCCGTCTAGGGGTGCCTACGCCTGTCGGCGCACACCCTTGGCCAGCTCACCGGCGAGCTCGCGCACCGCCTCGAGACCGGCGGCGTGGTCGGGGGCGTCCAGCATCCGCTTGACGAACGCCGAGCCCACGATGACGCCGTCGGCGAACCCGGCGACCTCGGCGGCCTGAGCCGCGTTGGAGACGCCGAGCCCCACGCACACGGGCAGTCCGGTGCCGGTGGCCCGGGTGCGTTCCACCAGGTCGTGCGCCTGCGCGCCGACGGACGCGCGGGTGCCGGTGACGCCCATCAGCGAAGCCGCGTAGACAAAGCCGCTGCCCGCCTCGGTGATCCGCGCCAGCCGCTCGTCCTTGCTGCTGGGGGCGACGACGAAGACGGTGGCGAGGCCGTGCTTCTCGGCGTGCTCCCGCCACAGGGCGGACTCCTGCACCGGCAGGTCGGGCAGGATGCAGCCCGCACCGCCCGCCTCGGCCAGCTCGGCGGTGAAGCGCTCGACGCCGTAGCGGTCGATGGGGTTCCAGTACGTCATCACGAGCACGGGCTTGCCGGTGGCCTCGTGGGCCTCCCGGACCGTGCGCATGACGTCGGCGATCCTGACCCCGCCGCGCAGCGCGATGTCGTCGGCGGTCTGGATGACCGGTCCGTCGAGGACGGGGTCGCTGTGCGGCAGGCCCACCTCCACGACGTCCGCGCCGCCGTCGAACGCGGCCCTGACCGCCTCGATGCCGCCGTCCACGGTCGGGAACCCGGCCGGGAGGTAGGCGATGAGCGCGGACCGGCCCTCGGCCTTCGCGGCGGCGAGGGTGTCCGTCAACAGCCGGATGTTGCCGCTCACTTGGCGTCCCCCTCGATCTCGGCGGTGTCGGCTTCGTTGGCGGCCACCTCGGCGTCGGTGTCGTAGAGGCCGAAGTAGCGCGCCGCGGTGTCCATGTCCTTGTCGCCGCGGCCGGACAGGTTGACGACGATCAGGCCGTCCGGGCCCAGCTCCCGGCCGACCTCCAGGGCGCCGGCGAGGGCGTGGGCGCTCTCGATGGCCGGGATGATGCCCTCGGTGCGCGACAGCAGGCGCAGGGCCTGCATGGCCGCGTCGTCGGTGACCGCGCGGTACTCGCCGCGGCCCGAGTCCTTGAGGTAGGAGTGCTCGGGGCCGATGCCCGGGTAGTCCAGACCGGCCGAGATGGAGTACGGCTCGGTGATCTGGCCCTCGTCGTCCTGCAGGACGTAGGACCGGGAGCCGTGCAGGATGCCGGGCTCGCCGGCGGTGAGGGTGGCCGCGTGCTCGCCGGTCTCGATGCCGTGCCCGGCGGGCTCGCAGCCGATGAGCCGGACACCCTCGTCGGGGATGAAGGCGTGGAAGAGGCCGATGGCGTTGGAGCCGCCGCCGACGCAGGCGATCGCGGCGTCGGGCAGCCGACCGGCGCGCTCCAGGAGCTGCCGCCGGGCCTCGACGCCGATGACCCGGTGGAAGTCGCGGACCATGGCCGGGAAGGGGTGCGGGCCGGCCACGGTGCCGAACAGGTAGTGGGTGCGGTCGACGTTGGCCACCCAGTCCCGGAACGCCTCGTTGATGGCGTCCTTCAGGGTGCGGCTGCCGGATTTCACGGCCACGACCTCGGCCCCGAGCATGCGCATGCGGGCGACGTTGAGGGCCTGCCGCCGGGTGTCGACCTCGCCCATGTAGATGGTGCAGTCGAGGCCGAACAGCGCGCAGGCGGTGGCGGTGGCGACACCGTGCTGACCGGCTCCGGTCTCGGCGATGACGCGGGTCTTGCCCATGCGCTTGGTGAGCAGGGCCTGGCCCAGCACGTTGTTGATCTTGTGGGAGCCGGTGTGGTTCAGGTCCTCCCGCTTGAGGAAGACGCGGGCGCCACCGGCGTGTTCGGCGAACCTCGGCACCTCGGTCAGTGCGCTGGGCCGGCCGGTGTAGTTCACCAGCAGGTCGTCGAGCTCACGGGCGAACTCGGGGTCGGCCTTGGCCTTGTCGTACTCGACGGCGACCTCGTCCACGGCGGCGACGAGCGCCTCCGGGATGAACTTGCCGCCGAACGCGCCGAAGTACCCTTCGGCGCTGGGCACCTGGCCGGTGGGATCGGGAATGAAGAACTCGCTGGGCATACGGATACCTCGCAGGGGCTGGGCCCCGGGTTGCCGGACTTGGGGTACGAGTACGCGCGCGCTGCCCTCAGCGGTGTCTCCCACAGCACCCGAGTCGGTGGGTGGGTGTGCGGAGGCCGGGGTCCGGGGACAAAGGCCCCGGGCGGCCGGGAGGGACCGGGCCGGTGAACCGGCGTTCACGAGGAGACGCGGCTCAGCTCACCGCGGGTGAAGCGCACGCGGAGCGACGCCATCGCATGCCGTTCACCTGTCCGGGCTCGTCCCCGATCACGTAGCGGACCCGCCGCCCGTGCACCCGCCGCGCGGGGCACGGCAGCCGCGGGGCCGGCAGCCGCGGGCGAGGCGGGCGTAGGCGTCCCGCGTCGCCGGGGTGATCGGAGGAGTCATCGGGGCCAGTTTATCCGGAGGTCAGCCCCGCCCGTGCCGGAGCGCGGGGTGCTCGCCGGCGGCGACCAGGTCGGACACCGCGGCCTTGGGGTCACGGCCGGTGACCAGGGACTCGCCGACCAGCACCGCGTCGGCGCCGGCGTTGGCGTAGGCGATCAGGTCGTGCGGCCCGCGCACTCCGGACTCGGCGACCTTGACGAGGTGGTCGGGGATCTCCGGGGCGACCCGCTCGAACGTGCCGCGGTCGACCCGCAGGGTCTTCAGGTTGCGCGCGTTGACGCCGATGACCTTGGCGCCCGCGTCCACCGCCCGCTCGACCTCGTCCTCGTCGTGCACCTCGACCAGCGGGGTGAGGCCGATGGAGACGGCCCGCTCGATCAGCGACTCCAGGGCCGGCTGGTCCAGGGCGGCGACGATCAGCAGCGCGAGGTCGGCGCCGTAGGCGCGAGCCTCCCAGAGCTGGTACGACGTGACGATGAAGTCCTTGCGCAGGACCGGGATGTCCACGCGTGCGCGGACCGCCTCCAGGTCGGCCAGCGAGCCGCCGAAACGGCGCTCCTCGGTGAGGACCGAGATGACGGCGGCGCCGCCCGCCTCGTAGTCCGCCGCGAGCCCGGCCGGGTCGGCGATCGCGGCCAGCGCGCCCTTGGAGGGGCTGGAGCGCTTGACCTCACAGATGACCTTGACGCCGTCGCCCTTGAGCGCGGCCACCCCGTCCTTGGCGGGGCGGGCCTTCGCCGCGCGCTCCTTGAGCTCGTCGAGGCTGACGCGCGCCTGCCGCTCCGCGAGGTCGGCACGGACTCCGTCGATGATCTCGTCGAGCACACTCACGCGAGCGGCCCCCTTTCAGACGGTCGTTCCTTCAGGTTCCGAAACCTGTGGTCACTGCGATGGTATCCGGAGGACGGCCGAGGCCTCGCATCCGGTGGACGGCGGTCCCACGACCTGGACGTCCACCGCGGGGTCAGGGATGCAGCCAGCCGCCGAACGGCAGGTTCCGGACAACGGTGAACACCAGCAGCAGCGCGCCGGCGGTCCACAGCGGGACCCGGCCCGGTTCGAACCGCGCCGCCCGGCCGCGCGCCGCGCGCACCACCCAGACGGTCCACAGCACCGCGAAGCCGAGGTAGGCGGCCACCCCCGCCGCGTTGTCGTGCAGGGCCGTGAGGAGGTCGCCGTGGACGAAGGCGTGGGCGCTGCGCAGTCCGCCGCAGCCGGGGCAGTACAGACCGGTCAGGCCGTAGAGCGGGCACACCGGGTAGTGGCCGGGCTCGTTGGGGTCGACGGTGCCGACGTACGCGAAGGCCCCGGCGACGGCCGCGAGGACACCGACCGGGACGGCGAGCCGGTTCCAGCGGGTGACGGGGGTGGTGCGCGGGGCGATGCCGCTGTCGGGGTTCACGTCGGCATTCTGCCCCGCACGCGCGCCGCACGCGCGCGAGGGGCGGCCCCACCGGATGTGGTGGCCGCCCCTCGCGGGTGCGCTGCGGCGGACTCAGCCCTCGGCGCCGGCCGGCTCGCGGCTCGTGACATGGCCGCCGTGCGGGGCGGTCCGGGTGCGCTTCTGCTGGCCGAGGCCCATGGTGCGCATGGCGGCGCCGACGACGCCGCCGAGGAGCACGATCACCATGCCGGCCCAGAAGCCGACCGGCTGGGCCATCACCATGAAGGCACCCGCGACGCAGAAACCGATGAAGGCGATGATGACGCCGGTCCAGGCGGCCGGGGTGTGACCGTGGCTGCTGCCCGCCATGACTTGCTCCTCGTTGCTTGTACGTGTCGAAGTACGTGTCCGTACGGTTCCGAGCGCGTCACCGTCCGAGCCGGGCGCTCTTCGTCCATTGTCCCGTACGCACGCGCGTGCCGGACGCGGGGGTGGCGTCTGGTTCGCCACATCCGGCCGGGTGCGGGCGCGAGCTCAGGCGCCGGTGGGGTCCTCGCCGCGGTCCAGGGCCTTCCAGATCTCCTCGGGGCGCTCCGGGTCGGCCGGCGGCCCGGCCTTGCGGCGCGGACGGTCCGAGCCGCGCTCGTAGCGGCCGGACATCGCGGGCCACCGGTCGCCGTAGCGCAGCGCCAGCACGCCGGCGAGCAGGATCAGCAGGCCGCCGGCGGCGGCGACGTAGGGCCAGCCGGTGTGCGACAGGGCGGTGACCGCGGCCGAGGTGTCGCCGGTGGTCCGGGCGGCCTCCTCGTCCAGCGCGGAGCTGTCGGAGGCCCCGGCGAACGCGGCGGCGACGATGCCGGCGCCGCTGAGCGCGAGCAGCGCGGCGACGGCGAGGCGGCCGGCCCGGCGGACGGCGAAGACGGCGACGAGCGCGGCCAGTCCCACTATGGCCAGGGCAGCGGGGACGCCGGTGACGTCGCTGCCCTTGGCGGTCAGCGGGAACGCGCCGCCGGCCACCGTGGCGGTGCCCTCCGACCAGCGCTGCCGGCTCGCGAGCAGGGTCACGGCCGCGCCGAGCGCGCCGGACAGCAGGGCCACGGCGAGGCTCCGCCGGCCGGACCGGCTGGGTGCGGCGGCTTCGGAACGGGGGTGAGGTACGGCAGTCACGTACTCCACTATCGCCTGAACCCCGGGTGAGGCGTCACCCGGGGTTCGGCACGGGCGCTCTAGCCGCCCAGACGGTTGGCCGTGTGCACCGCCCGCAGCACCGCGGCGGCCTTGTTCCGGCACTCCTGGTCCTCGGCGGCCGGGTCGGAGTCGGCGACGATGCCGGCCCCGGCCTGGACGTGGGCGGTCCCGTCCCGGAGCAGGGCCGTGCGGATGGCGATCGCGGTGTCGGAGTCGCCCGCGAAGTCGAGGTAGCCGACGCAGCCGCCGTACAGGCCGCGCCGGGACGGTTCGAGCTCGTCGATGATCTGCATGGCGCGGGGCTTGGGTGCGCCGGAGAGGGTGCCCGCCGGGAAGCAGGCGGTCAGCACGTCGAAGGCGGTACGGCCCTCGGCGACCCGGCCGGTCACCGTGGAGACGATGTGCATGACGTGCGAGTAGCGCTCGATGGACATGAAGTCGACGACCTCCACCGAGCCGGGCTCGCAGACCCGGCCGAGGTCGTTGCGGCCGAGGTCGACCAGCATCAGGTGCTCGGCGCGTTCCTTGGGGTCGGCGAGCAGTTCGTCGGCGAGGGCCTGGTCCTCCTGCGGGGTGGCGCCGCGGTGCCGGGTGCCGGCGATGGGGTGGACCATCGCGCGCCCGTCCTCGACCTTCACCAGCGCCTCGGGGGACGAGCCGACGACGTCGAACCCGTCGAAGCGGAACAGGTACATGTACGGCGAGGGGTTGGTGGCCCTGAGGACCCGGTAGACGTCGAGCGCGCTCGCCGTGCACGGGGTCTCGAAGCGCTGCGAGGGCACGACCTGGAAGGCCTCGCCCGCGCGGATGCGCTCCTTGACGTCCTCGACGGCCGCCCGGAAGTCGGGGCCGCCCCAGCGGGCGGTGTACTCGGGCACCTCCGAGGGCGGCAGCACCGCCGGGGGCTGGGCGACCGCGCGGCCGAGGTCGGCCTCCATGGCGTCGAGGCGGGCCACCGCGTCGGCGTGGGCCTCGTCGACGCCGGTCTCGAGGTCGTTGTGGTTGATCGCGTTGGCGATCAGCAGGACCGATCCCTCCCAGTGGTCCATGACGGCGAGGTCGCTGGTGAGGAGCATGGTCAGCTCGGGCAGCCCGAGGTCGTCGCGCTCGCCGGGGCCGATCTTCTCCAGGCGGCGGACGATGTCGTAGCCGAGGTAGCCGACCATGCCGCCGGTGAAGGGCGGCATGCCCTCCTGGTTCGGGGTGTGCAGGGTCTGGATGGTGGCGCGCAGGGCGGCGAGCGGGTCGCCGTCGACGGGGACGCCGACGGGCGGGGTGCCGAGCCAGTGCGCCTGGCCGTCGCGGGTGGTGAGGGTGGCCGCGGAGCGCACACCGACGAAGGAGTAGCGGGACCAGGAGCGCCCTCCCCAGGGCTGAACGCCTGGGAGGTGCCCCCATCCGCGGACTCCAGCAGGAAGGTGCCGGGGCGTTCGGCGGCGAGCTTGCGGTAGAGCGCGACCGGGGTGTCGCCGTCGGCGAGGAGCTTGCGGGTGACCGGGATGACACGCCGGTCGGTGGCGAGCTTGCGGAAGGTCTCGAGGTCCATGGCGGCAGACCCTACTGATCAGCGGTCGCCGGGCGGCCCTGCGGGGCGCTCGCGCCGGAGTCGTCCCGGAACAGGACGTCCTCGTCGAAGCAGGTCCGGGCGCCGGTGTGGCAGGCGGCGCCGACCTGGTCGACCTTGACCAGCACGGTGTCGGCGTCGCAGTCCAGGGCGACCGACCTCACCCGCTGGACGTGGCCGGAGGTGTCTCCCTTGACCCAGTACTCCTGGCGGCTGCGCGACCAGTAGGTGCAGCGGCCGGTGGTCAGCGTGCGGTGCAGCGCCTCGTCGTCCATCCAGCCGAGCATGAGCACCTCGCCGGTGTCGTACTGCTGGGCGATGGCCGGGAGGAGTCCGTCGGCGCTGCGCTTCAGGCGCGCGGCGATCTCGGGGTCGAGAGAGCTGGTCATGGGTGCCATTGTGCCGCGTGGGCCGGCCGGTTCCGGGTTCCTGTCCAGGGGATGGGCGGTCGGTGGACGGCATCCGGGACGGGCCCGGGTGGCGGGGTGACGGGTGGGCGGACCGGTTACGGAGTCGTAGGCTGACTCCATGTCGACCTTCGCCAAGCGTGAACGGCTCCTGCTCGCCGACCTCTTGGAAACCGTCGGGCCGGACGCCCCCACCCTCTGCGAGGGCTGGCGGACCCGGGACCTGGCCGCGCACGTGGTGGTGCGCGAGCGCCGCCCGGACGCGGCGGGTGGCGCGCTGATCAAGCCGCTGGCCTCCCGCCTGGAGAAGGTGCTGGCCGAGTACGCCGCGAAGCCCTTCGAGGAGCTGATCCAGCTCATCCGGACCGGTCCGCCGCGCTTCTCGCCGTTCCAGCTCAAGCAGGTCGACGAGGCCGCCAACACGGTCGAGTTCTACGTGCACACCGAGGACGTGCGCCGGGCCCAGCCGGAGTGGAGCCCGCGCGAGCTGGACGCGGTGTTCCAGGACGCCCTGTGGTCGCGTCTGGAGCGCACCGCCCGGCTGCTGGGCCGGGGCGTGCCCACCGGTCTGGTGCTGCGCCGCCCGGACGGCCAGACGGCGGTGGCACACCGGGGTGTGCCGGTGGTGACGGTGACCGGTGAGCCCTCGGAGCTGCTGATGTTCGCCTTCGGCCGGCAGAGCGAGGCGAAGGTGGAGCTGGACGGCGACGAGAACGCGATCGCCACCCTGCACGAGTCGAAGCAGCTCGGCTTCTGAAGCCGGGCCTTTCGGGACCGTGGGATCCGGGACCGGGCATCCGGGAGGCGCCGCATGATCAAGGTCGCGATGACCAGTGTGTTCGTGGACGACGTGGCGAAGGCGCACGCCTTCTACACGGAGGTCCTGGGGTTCGAGACCCGGCTGCACATGGATCCGGGAGGCGGTACGCCGTTCGTCACGGTGGGGGCGCGTGAGGGGGCCCAGCCGGACCTCCAGTTGCTGCTGGAGCCCGGGCAGGGCCCGATCGCGGAGCCGTACCGCACCGCGCTCTACGAGGCGGGGATCCCGTGCATCGTCTTCTCCGTGGACGACCTGCCGGCGGAGTACGAGCGGCTGCGCGGGCTCGGTGTGCGGTTCCCGCATCCCCCGCGGGAACAGGGCCCGGTGCTCGCGGCGGTGTTCGACGACTCGGTCGGCAACCTGGTGCAGCTCACTCAGCCGAGGGTGTGAGCGTCAGCGGGGCAGTTCGGCTCGGCGCAGCCCGGAGACGGCCAGGGCGACCACCCCGCCGAGTCCGCAGACGGCCGCGCTGGTCACGAACACCGGGCCGAGGCCGAAGGCCCCGATGGCGGCGGCCGCGAAGGGCATGCTCAGCGGGGCCAGGCCGAGGCTGACCACACTGGCGACGGCGGTGACCCGGCCGAGGTAGGCGGGGTCGGTCAGCGTCTGCAGCAGGGCTCCGCACAGCACCCCGCTGAGCCCGGCGAGCAGCCCGATGAGCAGGGCGACGCCGACCGCCCCGACGAGCTGGGGCACGTAGGCGAGGGCGCCGATGGCGACCGATCCGGCGAGGATCGCCCAGCCGGCGACCAGTCCCGCGCGCGGCACCCGGCCCCGCACGGCGAGCAGCAGCGAGGCGGCGCCCGCTCCGGCGCCGAATCCGGCGAGCACCCAGCCCATGCCGGCGGCGCCCCAGCCGCGCCGGTCGGCGAGCAGGGTCAGGCCGACGTTGAGCGGGCCGACGAAGCCGAAGTCTCCGAGGGCGATGGCGAGCATGAGCGGGGCGAGGACGCGGTGGCCGCGGATGTAGCGCAGACCGCCGGCCAGATCGGCCCAGGCGGTGGTGCGCGGGGCGCCGGCCTTGCCGTCGCCGGGCAGGGGGCGCAGGCGCACGGAGATCAGCAGCGGTACGGAGACGGCGATCAGCAGTCCGGCGAGGGCGAAGGCGGCCGGCGCGCCGCCCAGGGCCACGCCGAGTCCGCCGAGCGGGGCGCCGGCGACGCCCGCGCAGCGGATGGCGAGGCCGCGCATGCCCTGCACGCGGGCGAGCTGTCCCTTGCCGGTGATCCTGGCCGGGAGGGCGCCCACGGCGGGCATGAACACGGCGTCGACGGTGCCGAAGAGCAGGGCCAGCAGCGCGAGCGGCCACAGTCCGGGGCCGGTGAGGAACAGCAGGGCGGCCACCGCGAGGACGGCCGCGCAGCGCACGGCGTCGCTGCCGATGACGACGCGGCGCGGGCCGAGCCGGTCGGCGAGCACTCCCCCGCCGAGCATCAGCACGGCCCTGGGCAGCGCGCTGACGGACATCACGACACCGGCCTGCGCGGGGGTGCCGGCCTGGACGGCGGCCCAGGACAGGGCGATGTAGTAGACGCTGTCGCCGAGCATGGAGGCGGTGTAGGCGCCGAGCCAGCGCAGCACGTTGGAGTCGCGGTGGGCGGGGCGGTCCTCGGTGGCGGAGGCCGGGGATATGAGCGTTTCGGTCACGGCGGGGCCCTTCTCAGACGCGGAACGGGAATCCGTACACGTGCAGCGCGACGTGCTCGCGCCCTTCGGTCTCGCCGTCGGCTTCGGCGGACCGGCCCGACTCGTCGTACCGGCGGATCAGTGCGAGCAGTTCGTCCTGCAGTTCGCGCAGTTCGGGCGCGGTGAGGCGGAGCAGGGACTCGCTGTCGGCCGCGGCCGCGTTCCACTCGGCGCTCCACGTGGGCCGTTCGTCGAGGTAGCGGCGGTAGAGGTCGGTGCGCTGGTCGTGGAAGAGCCGGGTCGCCGCCAAGTGCGCTGCCGCCGTCTCGGGTGCGTCCCGGAAGTCCTTGTCACGGATGCTCACGCCCTCGGAGGAGGGCTGCCACCAGCGTTCCCGGCCGTCCGCGCTCTGCGGCCGGGCCTCCTCGATGAGGCCGTGCTCGGCGAGCTTGCGCAGGTGGTAGCTGACCAGCGAGACGGCCTCGTCGACCTGGTCGGCGAGGTGCGACGCGGTCGCCTTGTCGGCCACGCACAGGGCTCGGTACAGCTTCATCCGCAGCGGGTGGGCCAGTGCCTTCAGCGTGCCCACGTCCGTGATGGGACGGCTCCCCTTGGCTGTCATGTCTCCGACTCTAGATGCGAAAGAAAAATTGCACAATGAATGTTGCGCAACTTCTCTTTCGTATCTGTCGGGGAAGCGGGTCCCGGCCATGAGAAAGCCCCGGCCGCCTCGTCGGGCGGCCGGGGCCGGGTGTTCGGGACGGCGTCACCGCACGGGGTGGCCGGCCTCCCGCAGGGTCTGCTTGACCTCACCGATGCGCAGGTCGCCGAAGTGGAAGACGGAGGCCGCCAGGACGGCGTCCGCACCCGCGTCGACGGCCGGCGGGAAGTCCGCCAGCCGGCCGGCACCACCGGAGGCGATCACCGGGACGGTGACGTGCTTGCGGACCGCGGCGATCATCTCCAGGTCGTAGCCGTCCTTGGTGCCGTCGGCGTCCATGGAGTTGAGCAGGATCTCCCCGGCGCCCAGCTCGGCCGCGCGGTGGGCCCACTCGACGGCGTCGATGCCGGTGCCCCTGCGGCCGCCGTGGGTGGTCACCTCGAAGGCGCCGCCCTCGGTGCGGCGCGCGTCCACCGAGAGCACCAGGACCTGCCGGCCGAACCGCTCCGCGATCTCCCGGATCAGTTCGGGGCGGGCGATGGCCGCGGTGTTCACGCCCACCTTGTCCGCGCCGGCCCGCAGCAGCCTGTCCACGTCCTCCGCGGTGCGGACGCCGCCGCCGACCGTCAGCGGGATGAAGACCTGCTCGGCGGTGCGGCGCACCACGTCGTAGGTGGTCTCCCGGTCGCCGGAGGACGCGGTGATGTCCAGGAACGTCAGCTCGTCGGCGCCCTCGGCGTCGTACACCTTGGCCATCTCGACGGGGTCGCCCGCGTCGCGCAGGTTCTGGAAGTTGACGCCCTTGACGACCCGGCCGTTGTCCACGTCCAGGCAGGGGATGACTCGGACCGCCAGGGTCATGAGGTCACGGCTCCTCTGAATGCCTCTAGTTCCACTTCGACCATGATGCGCGGGTCGACGAAGCCCTCCACGACCAGCAGGGTCGCGGCCGGGCGGACGGAGTCGAAGATCTCCTTGTGGGCGCGGCCCACCGCGTCCACGTCCCGCACATGGGTCAGGTACATCCGGGTGCGCAGCACGGACCCGATGCCGAGGCCGAACTCACCGATCGCCTCGAGGGCGCTGGTGAAGGCCACCTTGGCCTGTTCGTAGGGGTCGCCCTCCCCGTACAGCACGGTGCCCTTGAAGGACGTCGTGCCGGCCACCAGCACCCGGTCACCCGCCGCGACGGCGCGCGCGAATCCGAAGCTCTCTTCCCAGGGACTTCCGCTCTGCACGCGCCGCACGGCCTCGGATGTCATGACGCCACTGCCTCCAGTGCCTCTTCCAGGGTGAACGCCTTCGCGTACAGGGCCTTCCCGACGATGGAGCCCTCGACACCGAGAGGTACCAGCTCGGCGATGGCGCGGAGGTCGTCCAGGGACGACACGCCGCCGGAGGCCACGACCGGGCGGTCGGTGGCGGCGCAGACGTTCCTCAGCAGCTCCAGGTTCGGGCCCTGCAGGGTGCCGTCCTTGGCGATGTCGGTGACGACGTAGCGGGCGCAGCCCTCCTTGTCGAGGCGCGCCAGCGTCTCGTAGAGGTCGCCGCCGTCCCGGGTCCAGCCGCGGCCGCGCAGGGTCGTGCCACGCACGTCCAGGCCGACCGCGATCCGGTCGCCGTGCTCGGCGATGACCTTGGCGACCCACTCCGGGGTCTCCAGCGCGGCCGTGCCGAGGTTGACGCGGGTGCAGCCGGTCGCCAGGGCCGCGGCGAGGGTGTCGTCGTCGCGGATGCCGCCGGACAGCTCCACCTTGATGTCCATCGCCCTGGCGACCTCGCCGATCAGCTCCCGGTTGTCGCCGGTGCCGAAGGCGGCGTCGAGGTCGACCAGGTGCAGCCACTCGGCGCCGGAGCGCTGCCAGGCGAGGGCGGCCTCCAGCGGGGAGCCGTAGGAGGTCTCGGTCCCGGACTCGCCGTGCACGAGGCGCACGGCCTGGCCGTCGCGGACGTCGACGGCGGGAGGAGTTCGAGCTTGGCCATGGTCTACAGGGTTCCGATCCAGTTGGTGAGGAGCTGGGCACCGGCGTCGCCGGACTTCTCGGGGTGGAACTGGGTGGCCCACAGGGCCCCGTTCTCCACCGCCGCCACGAAGGGCCTGCCGTGCGTGGACCAGGTGACCCTGGGGCCGCGATCAGCGGGTTGTTCGTCTCCAGGGCCCAGTCGTGGACGGCGTAGGAGTGCACGAAGTAGTAGCGGGCTTCCTCGTCGAGGCCGGCGAACAGCTCGGAGTCCTCCGGGGCGTCGACGGTGTTCCAGCCCATGTGGGGCACGACGTCGGCCTCCAGCGGCGCGACCGTACCGGGCCACTCGTCGAGGCCCTCGGCCTCCACGCCGTGCTCGATGCCGCGCGCGAAGAGGATCTGCATGCCGACGCAGATGCCCATGACCGGACGGCCGCCGGACAGCCGGCGGTCGACGACCCAGTCACCGCGGGCCGCGCGCAGGCCCTGCATGCACGCGGCGAACGCGCCGACGCCCGGCACCAGCAGGCCGTCGGCGTTCATCGCCTTGTCGAAGTCGCGGGTGATCTCGACGTCGGCCCCCACGCGCGCGAGGGCCCGCTCGGCGGAGCGGACGTTGCCGAAGCCGTAGTCGAAGACGACGACCCTCTTGCCGCTCAATTCCACACCTCCAGCCGCATGACGCCCGCGACCAGGCACATCGCGGCACCGATCGAGAGCAGCACGATGAGGCTGGTGGGCATCTTCTGCTTGGCGAAGGAGATGATGCCGCCGACCAGGAAGAGGCCGACGACGATCAGGACGGTGGACAGACCGGTCATGGGGTTACAGCGCGCCCTTCGTCGACGGGAGGATGCCGGCCGCGCGCGGGTCGCGCTCGGAGGCGTAGCGAAGCGCCCGGGCGAGCGCCTTGAACTGGCACTCCACGATGTGGTGCGCGTTGCGGCCGTAGGGCACGTGCACGTGCAGGGCGATCTGCGCCTGGGCGACGAAGGACTCCAGGATGTGCCGGGTCATCGTGGTGTCGTACTCGCCGATCATCGGCGCCATGTTCTCGGGCTCGGTGTGCACGAGGTAGGGCGGCCGGAGAGGTCGACGGTGACCTGGGCGAGGGACTCGTCCAGCGGGACCGTGCAGTTGCCGAAGCGGTAGATGCCCACCTTGTCGCCGAGGGCCTGCCTGAAGGCGGCGCCCAGCGCGAGGGCGGTGTCCTCGATGGTGTGGTGGGAGTCGATGTGCAGGTCGCCGTCGGTCTTCACGGTCAGGTCGAACAGACCGTGCCGGCCGAGCTGGTCGAGCATGTGGTCGTAGAAGCCGACGCCGGTGGCGATGTCGGTCCTGCCGGTGCCGTCGAGGTCGATCTCGACCAGTACCGAGGTCTCCTTGGTGGTGCGCTCCACGCGTCCGACGCGGCTCATGACTGGGTCTCCTTCTGCAACTCACGGACCGCGTCGAGAAACGCGTCGTTCTCCTCCGGGGTGCCGGCGGACACCCGCAGCCATCCCGGTACGCCGTTGTCCCGGACCAGCACGCCCCGGTCGAGGATCTTCCGCCAGGCCTCGTGGGCGCTGTCGAAGCGGCCGAACTGCACGAAGTTCGCGTCGGACTCGATCACCTCGAAGCCGATCGCGCGCAGCTCGGCGACCAGCCGGTCCCGCTCGGACTTCAGCTGCTCGACGTAGCCCAGCAGGGTGCCGGTGTGCTCCAGGGCGGCCAGGGCGGTCGCCTGGGTGATCGCCGACAGGTGGTACGGCAGCCGGACGAGCTGCACGGCGTCCACGACCGCCGGGTCGGCGGCCAGGTAGCCGAGGCGCAGTCCGGCGGCGCCGAACGCCTTCGACATGGTGCGCGAGACGACCAGGTGCGGCCGGCCCGCCAGCAGCGGCAGCAGCGACTCGCCGTGGCTGAACTCGACGTAGGCCTCGTCCACGATCACCATGGACGGCTTGGCCTCCTGGGCCGCCTCGTACAGCCCGAGGACGGTCTCGGGCGGAACGGCGTTGCCGGTGGGGTTGTTGGGGGTGGTGACGAAGACGACGTCGGGCCGGTGCTCGGCGATGGTGCGCCGGGCGGCGGCGAGGTCGATCCCGAAGTCCTCGCCGCGGGGCCCGGAGATCCAGCCGGTGCCGGTGCCGCGCGCGATGAGCGCGTGCATCGAGTACGACGGCTCGAAGCCCATGGCGGTGCGGCCCGGTCCGCCGAAGGTCTGCAGCAGTTGCTGGATGACCTCGTTGGAGCCGTTGGCCGCCCAGACGTTCTCGATGCCGAGCGGGTACCTGCCGGTGTCCGTCAGGTACTTGGCCAGCTCGGTGCGGAGCTGGACCGCGTCCCGGTCGGGGTAGCGGTTCAGGTCGCGGGCGGCCTCCCGGACCCGCTCCACGATCCGCTCGACCAGCGGTTCGGGCAGCGGGTAGGGGTTCTCGTTGGTGTTCAGCCGTACGGGGACGTCCAACTGGGGCGCTCCGTAGGGGGACTTGCCGCGCAGCTCGTCCCGTACGGGCAGATCGTCGATGCCGGTCACTTGCTCTCGGGTACCTTCCAGCCGAACCTCGCCTTGACCGCCGCGCCGTGCGCGGGCAGGTCCTCCGCCTCCGCCAGCGTGACCACGTGATGCGCGACCTCGGCCAGCGCGTCCTTCGTGTAGTCGACGATGTGGATGCCGCGCAGGAAGGACTGCACGGACAGGCCGGAGGAGTGGCAGGCGCAGCCGCCGGTGGGCAGGACGTGGTTGGAGCCGGCCGCGTAGTCGCCCAGCGAGACGGGCGCCCAGGGGCCGATGAAGACGGCGCCGGCGTTCTTCACCCGGTCGGCGATCGCGGCGGCGTCGGCGGTCTGGATCTCCAGGTGCTCGGCGCCGTACGCGTCGACCACCCGCAGGCCCTCCTCGACGCCGTCCACGAGGACGATCGCGGACTGCTTGCCGGCCAGGGCCGGGCGGATGCGGTCCTCGATGTGCTTGGTGGCCGCCACCTGCGGCTCCAGCTCCTTCTCCACCGCGTCGGCCAGCTCGGTGGAGTCGGTGACCAGCACGGCCGCCGCGAGCGGGTCGTGCTCGGCCTGGCTGATCAGGTCCGAGGCGACGTGGGCCGGGTCGGCGGTGTCGTCCGCGAGGATCGCGATCTCGGTCGGGCCGGCCTCGGCGTCGATGCCGATCTTGCCGGTGAAGTAGCGCTTGGCGGCGGCGACCCAGATGTTGCCGGGGCCGGTGACCATGTCGGCGGGCGGGCAGGACTCGGTGCCGTACGCGAACATCGCGACGGCGGTGGCGCCGCCGGCCGCGTAGACCTCGTCCACGCCGAGCAGCGCGCACGCGGCGAGGATCGTCGGGTGCGGGAGACCGCCGAACTCGGCCTGCGCCGGGGAGGCGAGCGCGATCGACCCGACTCCGGCCTCCTGCGCCGGGACCACGTTCATGATCACGGACGAGGGGTAGACGGAGCGGCCGCCGGGCGCGTACAGCCCGACGCGCTCGACCGGCACCCACTTCTCGGTCACGGAGCCGCCGGGCACGACCTGGGTCGTGTGCGTCGTACGGCGCTGCGCGCGGTGGACCAGCCGGGTCCGGCGGATCGACTCCTCCAGGGCGGCGCGCACGGCCGGGTCGAGGGTCTCGAGGGCCTCGGTCAACGCCCGGGCCGGGACACGGACGGATTCCAGTCGCACTCCGTCGAACTTCTCGGCGAAGTCGATCAGCGCCGCGTCGCCCCGATGATGCACGGCCTCGCAGATCGGACGCACCTTCTCCAGGGCGGCCGAGACGTCGAAGTCGGCTCGGGGCAGCAGGTCGCGCAGGGCGGGGCCCTCGGGGAGGGCGTCGCCGCGCAGATCGATTCGGGAGATCACGTACTCAATTCTCTCAGACCCGCGTCCGTAGCCGTCCGCGCGTATCAATGGCTGATACAGAACGTGGCCGGAACGTGGAAGATCACCTTCACGTCTAGTGTGCCGGGCGTCACCCAGCGGGCATGAACGGGTGTACGGGGCAGACGAATTGTCAGTGTTCGGGGAAGAAGGAAAGAGCGGTGACCGAGGGGTCCGGCAGCAACGCCGGGGATCTGCCGGAGGGCCTGAGCGCGGCCGAGGCCGGCATGTGGCAGGCCTTCCGCAACGGCAGTGCGTACGACCTGAGCAGCGGGGACGCGGTGGTGGACGATCCGCACGGCGGCCATCCCTGGGGTCCGGAGCGCAGTGTCAGGGCGCGCATCGTCTGCTGGCTGCTGCTGGACGGGCCGCCCGCGCTCGCGGGGCGGGTGTCCGCGCTGAAGCTGGCCGGTGTGCGGATCACCGGCACCCTGGAGCTGGCGGGCGGCACGGTCATGCCGTACGTGGAGATGCGCGGCTGCCGCTTCGACGACCAGGTGCTGCTCCCGGAGGCCCGCTTCACGACCGTGCGCCTGGTGAACTGCGCGCTGCCCCGGCTGGAGGCGGCCCGGGTCACCACGGAGGGTGACCTGCACCTGCCGCGCTGCCGCTTCCAGAACGGGGTGCGGCTGACCGACGCGCACATCGGGACGGACCTGCTGCTGAACCAGGCCGTCGTCCACCGGGACCGCAGCGGCCGCTCGATCGCGGCGGACGGCATGAACGTCGGCCAGGACCTGCAGGCGGAGCTGCTGGAGTCGCACGGCGAGCTGAGCCTGCGCGGCGCCCAGGTCGGGGGCTCGCTGAGCCTGCGGGGGGCGAAACTGGCCAATCCGTACGCGCGTCTGGCCCTGAACGCCCCCAGCTGACGGTGGGGCGCACCCTGTACCTGACCCCGGCGGGGGTGGGCAATCCGCTGCTCAGCGGGACGACCCCGGCGCGCGGGACGCGGATCCAGCGCTTCGAGTCCCAGGGCGGGGTGCGGCTGGACGACGGCCGGTTCGGGGACGCCGTGGACCTGGAGCGGGCCCGGTTCCTGCTCACCGACGACCAGGACCTGTCGCTGCGCCGGGTGCAGACGCCGGAGCTGCGGTTCCTGGGCGACCGGCCGCAGCGCGGGCAGGTGAAGCTGTCCGGCGCGCGGATCGCCATCCTGGTGGACCGCGCGGGGAGCTGGCCCGGCCCGGGCAGCCTGCACATGGGCGGCTTCACCTACGAGAGCCTGGTACCGCGCGGCCCGTTCCCGCTGACCCGGCGGCTCGACTGGGTGGCGGCGGCGACCGCCGAGTACAACCCGGAGCCGTACGAGCGGCTGGCGTCGGTGCTGCGCGCGGCCGGGGAGGACGAGGACGCCCGCGAGGTGCTGCTCGCCAAGCAGCGCCGGCGCCGCGAGACGCTGCCGCCGGCGGGCAAGGTCTGGGGCTACATGCAGGACTGGGCCGTGGCCTACGGCTACCGGCCGGGCCGGGCGGCGGTGTGGATGGCGGTGCTGTGGGCGGCGGGCACGCTCGCCTTCGCGCACGCCGAGCACCCGCCGGTGGACCCGGGCGAGCATCCGTCCTGGAGCCCCGCCCTGTTCGCGCTGGACCTGCTGCTACCGGTGATCGACCTGGGCCAGGTCGGCCAGTGGCAGCTCCGCGGCGGCTGGCAGTGGCTGTCCGCGGTGATGATCATCATGGGCTGGATACTCGCGACCACCGTGGCGGCGGGGGCGACCCGGCTGCTGCGGCGGAGCTGACGGCAGGGCGGCCGGGGGCGGGCTCGCGAGCGACGGCACACGGCACACGGTTCACACCCCGCAGCTCACCGGCAGGTGCATCCCCATGGTTGAACCGTCACCCTTTGCCCGTCCTTGACCTTGTGTCGTACAACCTTTCCCGACTTGGCCGGACCCTCTGGCGCTCTCCCGACCTGCGGTCTTTCAATGGTCGACACCATGGCTCTGCTGCCGGCGTTCCTCCGCCCCACCCGGACGACACGACGTGCCTCGACCCCCTCCGCCCCGCCCCAGGGCGCATTCGAGGCCGTCCTCGACGCGCCCGACGACCACCTCTCACCCGCGCTGGTCGCGGCCGCCCGGGGCGAGTACGGCGCGGCCTCCGCACTGCTCGCCGCCACGCGCGCGGCGGGCCGGTGGGAGGACCGGGACCGCCACACGCGCGGGCTCGCGGCCTTCGCCCGCTCCCGCCCCGAGTGGTTCGAGGCCTGGCGGACGGCGGCCCCCGGCGACCCCGACGCCGCTGTGGTCGCGGCCCAGCTCGCGGTGGACCGCGCCTGGCCCTCACCGGCACGCGCCGAGCTGCTGCGCGAGGTGAGCCCGCTGATCACGGCCGCCGCGCGCGCCGACGACCGCGACCCGGTGCCCTGGCGGATCGCCCTCGACCACGCGCGTGGTTCCCGGGCCGGCCACCGCTACTTCGAGGAGCTGTGGGAGGCGGCGATCCGGCGTGCCCCGCACCACTACGGCTGCCACGTGGCCGCCCTGCGGTATCTGGGGACCTTCTGGCACGGCTCGCACCGCGAGTGCTTCGACTTCGCCGACCTCGCCGCGCAGGACGCCCCGGCCGGCTCGCTGGTCCAGGCGCTGCCGGCCCGGGCGGCCTTCGGCTATCTGAACGACGACTGCGGGCCTGAGGTGCCGCGCGAGCGGCTGGACGCGGCGGCCGACCGGGCGGTGTCGCTGTCCGCCCGGTTCCCGGCCGCCCTCCCGGGGCCCGCCCCGATCCGCAACAAACTGCTGTACCTGCTCGTGCGGCTCGGCCGGTGGGAGGACGCGCGCACCCAGCTCGGCCTGATCGGCCCGTACGCCACCTCGTTCCCCTGGGAGCGGTTCTCCGACGACCCGCTCGGCCAGTTCCTGCGGCTGCGCGAGGGACTCCTCGGGGCCGCTGCGCCGGCCGTCCTCACCGGGCTGGTGAGGACGCCGCCGCGGCCGCCGGGCGGGCACCGCGGCCGAGTGCCCGCCGCCGACCATTAGGCTGGGTCGCCGTGACCACCGTCCGTCTGCCCCTGTTCCCGCTGAACTCGGTGTTGTTCCCGGGGCTCGTGCTGCCCCTGAACATCTTCGAGGAGCGGTATCGCGCCATGATGCGCGAGTTGTTGAAGACCCCCGAGGACGAGCCGCGCCGGTTCGCCGCGGTGGCGATCCGTGACGGCCACGAGGTGGCACCGAGCGCTCCGGGCATGCCGGATCCGACGGCGCAGCCCGAACGGGGCCCGGCCGCCGGCTTCGGCCCCGACCCCCTCAAGTCGTTCCACGGCGTGGGCTGTGTGGCGGACGCGGCGACCATCCGGGAGCGCGACAACGGCACGTTCGAGGTGCTGGCGACGGGGACGACCCGGGTACGGCTGCTGTCCGTGGAGGCATCGGGCCCGTTCCTGACGGCGGAGCTGGAGGAGCTCCCCGAGGACCCCGGCGACGAGGCGGGCGCGCTGGCCGAGGGTGTCCTGCGCTCGTTCCGCCAGTACCAGAAGCGCCTGGCGGGCGCCCGTGAGCGCTCGCTGGCGGGCACGGAGCTCCCCGACGACCCCTCGGTGGTCTCCTACCTGGTGGCCGCCGCCATGGTGCTGGACACGCCGTCGAAGCAGCGGCTGCTCCAGGCCCCGGACACCGCCTCGCGCCTCAGGGACGAGCTGAAACTCCTTCGCTCGGAGGCGGCGATCATCCGTAGTCTGCCGTCCCTGCCCGCGTTCGAGCTGACGCGGACGCCGACCAGCATGAACTGAGCGAACCGAACCCGAGGCCCGGCACCCCGATGGCGAAGAAGTCCAAGAAGCAGCAGTCCGGCGGCACGCCCGCGACCGTGGCGCTGACCGCCGCGGGCGTGGCGCACACCGTCCACGCCTACGACCACGACCCCGCCCACCCGTCCTACGGCGAGGAGGCGGCGGAGGCGATGGGCGTCTCCCCCGACCGGGTCTTCAAGACCCTGGTGGCCGACGTCGACGGCGCGCTCACGGTGGCGGTGGTCCCGGTCTCCGGCACGCTGAACCTGAAGGCGCTGGCGGCGGCGGTGGGCGGCAAGCGGGCGGCCATGGCGGACCCGGTCCTCGCCGAGCGCACCACCGGCTATGTCCGGGGCGGCATCTCCCCGCTGGGCCAGCGCAGGAGGCTCCGCACGGTCCTGGACGACTCGGCCGGGGGCCACGCCACCATCTGCGTCTCGGCGGGCCGCCGGGGCCTGGAGGTCGAACTCGCGCCGGCGGACCTGGCCGCGCTCACCGAAGCGGTGCTGGCACCGATCGGCCGCGACTGACCGGACCGGCCGGACCCGGCTTCCGCGGCGCCCCGGGCCGGGTTCCAGGGTTCCCCGGCCGTCAGGCCGGCCGGTCCTCCGCGGCGGGACCCGGGGCCAGGCGCGTCACGCCGGGTAGGGCTCCTCCGGGTCACGGGGGCCGAAGAGCGCCGTGAGGCCCAGGTGGACCAGCAGCGCGGCCAGGGCCAGGCCAGCAGCGCGCCCTTCGCCCCCAGCTTCAGCGGGGCCGAGAAGGTCACGCCCTTCCCCACGGCCTTGGCGTGGGCTATGACGTCGGTCTCGGGCCCAGCCAGACACCGAGCCGCCACGCCAGCAGCGACCCCAGCAGTCCGCCGAGGCCCAGCGCCACCACCAGCGGCACGCCGCCACGCCGTCGCCACAGGAACACCACGACCGCGCTGACCAGGCCGAGGGCCAGCCCCAGCAGCGTGAACGTACCGTCCACGCCGACCGCCTGCTCGCCCTCGGTGTCCTTGATGTAGACGACCCAGCTCCTGTCGACGTGGTCGGCGATCAGCGGCACGTGCGGGGCCAGCCACCACCACAGCAGCCCGAGCAGCACCCCGCCCAGGGTCACCGCCACGGTGACCACCGCGGCCTCCCGCACTTCGGTCTTCATCCCAGGGCCGTCCTGTTCGTACATGCCCGCGAAGGGAGCCCCGGCGGGCGGAGCCTGCCGGACCTGGTGCGCGGAGTCGTCGTGCGGCGGCGGAGGCGGAGTCAGCGGTGCGGTCACCCTGCCATCGTGCCAGGTCGTTCCGTGAGCCGCGTCACCGGACGGCCGCCCTGCGGTACGCCCAGGTCGCCGCGGCCAGCGAGACCACTCCGACACCCGCGCACACCCCCAGGTCAGCCAGGACGACGGCCCAGTCGGGGTGTGCCCCGAAGGTCCGCGCGTACGCCTCCACGCCGTAGGTCGAGGGCAGCAGGTCCCGGGCGAGACGGATGATCTCCGGCATCCGGTCGGCGGGCAGCACGCCCAGCAGCAGGGCCGCCGACATGCCGAGCTGGCCGAGCAGCGTGGCCAGCTCGGGCCGCGGCGCGAGCAGACCGCAGGCGGCCCGAGCCCGGCGAGCGCGGCCCCGGCGAGCGGGATCACGGCCACCAGGATCCACAGGTTGGACAGGGGCAGCCCGAACAGCACGCAGCCGAAGACGGCGGTCACCAGCGTCCCCGGCACGGTGAAGGAGGCGTACGCGCCCGCCGCGCCCAGCACCACCGCCGCCGGCGGCACCGGCAGCGTGGCGTAGTGGTCGAGTCCGCCGCTGGCCCGCAGCTGCCCGAAGTACTGCGACAGCAGGTTGAGCGCCACGTACGCGACGACCAGCACGGAGGAACCGGCGACCACGGACTGGGCCTCGCCGCCGCTGTCCACGACCCCGCGCATCATCACGGTGATGCCGACGGACTGGAAGGTCGCCACGAACAGCAGCGGGATACGGGCTACCCGGGCCCGGGAGAGCTGCGCCCGGTAGACGGCCACCAGCGACGGCCACAGCCGCGCGGGCGGACCGAGCTCGGCCGCGCCCCGGGCCGCCTCCGCGACGCCCCGGGCGTCGCCGGGCAGCACCTCGGCGGGTACGACACTCACGACGCGCTGCTCCTCTTCCCTACGGCTCCGGCGCACACCCGTACGCATTCCGCGGCCCGCGCGCTCACGCCTTCACCAGACCCTGCCGGGCCGCCCCGCCCAGCGACAGGTACACGTCCTCCAGGCTGGGCGTGGCGAGCGTGAAGTCGTCGAGGGCGGCGAAGGCGGCGCCACCGGTCACCGTGGCGACCGCGGCCCGGGCCTCCTCGGGAGCGAGCCGGAGCGTCCAGCGCCGGCCGGACTCCGTCGCCCGCTCGCGCAGTACGGCCACCTCGGGCACCTCCAGCGGCGCCCGGTCCCGCCACACCAGCTCCACCCGCACCTCGCCGGACACCTGTTCCTTCAGCCCCGCGGGGTGTCGCAGGCGATGACCCGGCCCTGGTCCAGGACGGCGACCCGGTCGAGCACGGTCTCCGCCTCGATGACGTTGTGGGTGACGAGCAGCACGGTCGTGCCGCGCTCGGCCCGCCGCCGGTCCACGGCCGCCCACACCGCGCGCCGGGCCACCGGGTCCATGCCGGTGGTCGGCTCGTCGAGGACGAGCAGCGGCCGTTCCCCGACGAGGGCGGCGGCGAAGCAGGCGAGCCGCCGCTGGCCGCCGGACAGCTTCTTCAGCGCGCGGCCGGCCAGGGGCGTGAGACCGAGTTCGTCGAGCACGGCGTCCCGCTCGGCCCGGGCCCGCCGGACGTCCAGGCCGCGCAGGCGTCCGGTGGTCTCGGCGGCGAGCGCCACGGTCAGCTCGTCCAGGGCGGAGGACTCCTGCCCCAGGTAGGCGAGGATCCGGGCGGCCAGCCGGGGTGCCTGACGATGTCGTGGCCGAGGATCTCGACGCTGCCGGCGTCCGGCCGGAGAAGCCCGGTGAGCTGTCTCACCAGGGTGGACTTGCCGGCGCCGTTCGGGCCGAGCAGCCCGAAGATCTCGCCGCGGCGCACCTCGAGGGCCACCTCGTCGGTGGCCCGCACCTCGGGTGTGCCCGGTGTACCGCGCCGCCCCTTCACGGGCGGATAGGTCTTGGTGAGCCCACGCACGCGTACGACGTCGTCGTACCGAAGTGCCTGTGCCGCGCGCGTACTCACAAAGGACGAGACTACGGGGTCGGGGGCCCTTACCCGTCCTCGGGGGCGGCCACAGGGGTTCAGTCGGCGGCGGGCGCGTGCTGTTCGGTGGCCGCCGGGACGTCGACCTCGCGCCAGAAGCCCGCCCGGATGGCGTAACGGTCGTGCTCGTCGATCTGGTCGTCCTTGTGGGCGAGCAGGCCGAAGCGGGCGGCGTAGCGCAGCAGCTCGCCGTCGATGCGGTGCGGGATGCGCGGATACATCGTGGACAGCCGCTGCACGTGGTGCTGGTCGCCGAGCCGGGAGATCCAGCGGCGGGCGAAGACCTGCCCCACCTCGTACGGGTCACCGCCGACGGTGGTGATGTCCTCCTCCCGGTCGGCCCAGCGCTGCTCGGCGGTGGTGAGCTGGGCCAGGGTCGGCATGGAGGCGGCCTCGGGCGGCTCGGCGACCGCTCCCGGCCGGTCCACCCAGCCCTTGTCGGAGGACCACCTGAGGGTCGCGGTCGTCGGATGCTGCACGGCCTGCGCCCCGGGTGCGCGCAGCGCGGCGAGGTCCTTGGGGTGGGCACGCCCTTGGGAGCGGGCGCCCGGCCCTGGGTGCTGTGCTCGGCGGCGGCCGACGGGTGGGCGCCCTCGTCGGCGGGGCGTTCGGCGGCCGCGGTGAGCGCGGAGTCCGGCAGCGGCGCGGAGAGGATCGCGGCGATCTCGGGGCGGGTCCCGGGCGGCGGGGCGCAGACCCCGGTCAGCTCCTTGGCGCGGACGGCCTGGGTGATCCACGCGCGGTCCAGCACCCGCCGCTCGTCGGCCTCCGCGACGAGGTCCTCGGACTGGTTGTAGTCGCCGTCGGCGGCCTGCACGGCCCAGAGGTGGACGGCGACGCCGTGCTCCTTGGCGGCCATCATGCCGGGCAGCAGGTCGCCGTCGCCGGTGACCAGGACGATGTCGGAACAGGCGCGGTTGCGTGCCAGCTCGGTCAGCTCGGCGTGCATGGCGGCGTCCACGCCCTTCTGCGCCCAGCGTCCGTCGCTGCGGGTGAGCGCGCCCAGCCGGACGGTGACCCGGGGCATCACACGCAGCCGGCGGTGCTCCGGCTGGGGGACCCGGTCGGGGGCGCCGTCGAACCAGTAGATGCGCAGCAGCGGGCGTTCGGTCTCCGACTCGGCGCGTTCGCGCAGGGCCTGGATCAGCGCCGCGTGGTCGACGGTGATCCGGGACCGCGAGGGCTCACCGGCGAGGAGGCTGGCGGCGGCACCCAGCAGATACCCGGCGTCCACCAGGACGATGCAACGGTCCACGCGACTCACCCTCTTCCCGGGAGGCTTTGCTTCGGACTTCCTTCGAGTCTGCCCGAACGGACGGGCGTTAACGGCCGGAACTCGATCTTCGGCGTGGCGTTCCGAGGGCCCTTTCGCCCACCATCCCTGTCACACACGGTAATTATCCGACATGCGGTTGATGTCAGCGTATGTGAATCTGATCCCGGCCCTGGCCCCTAGATCCCCTCAGGAGGCAGATCACCATGGCCAAGAACAAGAACCGCAAGCAGGGTGGCCCGCAGAACCGCGCTCCGCAGGCCGAGCACACGGCGGAACGCGCTCAGCGTCCGGCGGCGGAGGAACCCGAGTCCTCCATGGCGGGCGTCGCGGGCAGCCCTTCTGATGTCTCCCGTAAGAAGCAGAAGAGCTTCGGCCACAACTAAAGGGCATTTGAAGCCCAGGCACACAGGAGGGGCGCACCCGGTGAGGGTGCGCCCCTTCGTCATCGGCGCGGTGTCCCCGCGCGGTTGCCCGCCCTGCGGCTCAGCCGGCCAGGCAGGACGGGCCGAGCAGCACCTTCAGGTCGCCGAACAACGCCGGGTCGGGCTTGACCCGGTGCCGGTCCAGGCGCAGGACGGTGGTCTTGCGCGGGCCCTGGAGCTTGATCCGGACCTCGCTGTCGCCCTTGTGGTGGCTGAGGATCTCGCCGAGCCGGCTGACCATGGGCGGGGTGACCCTGGTGGCCGGGATGGTGAGGATCACCGGCGCGTTGGTGCCCGCGTTGGACAGGTCCGGGACCATCAGCTCCATGGCGACGAGCCGGGGCACGTCCTCGCGCTTGTCGAGGCGGCCCTTGACGAACACCACCGCGTCCTCGACCAGTTGGGTCGACACGAGCTGGTAGGTGGCCGGGAAGAACATGCACTCGATGGAGCCCGCGAGGTCCTCCACCGTGGCGATGGCCCAGGCGTTGCCCTGCTTGGTCATCTTGCGCTGCAGGCCGGAGATGATGCCGCCGATGGTGACGACCGCGCCGTCGGCGTGCTCACCGCCGGTGAGCTGGGAGATGCCCGCGTCGGCCTTGTCGGACAGCACGTGCTCCAGTCCGAAGAGCGGGTGGTCGGAGACGTACAGACCGAGCATCTCCCGCTCCTGGGCGAGCAGATAGGTCTTGTCCCACTCGTCCTCGGCGAACTGCACGTCGAGTCCGAAGCCGGGCTCGCTGCTGGTCTCCTCCCCCATTCCGCCGAAGAGGTCGAACTGGCCCTCGGCCTCCTTGCGCTTGACCGCGACCACGTTGTCGATCATCGGCTCGAAGTGCGCGGTGAGGCCCTTGCGGGTGTGCCCCAGGGTGTCGAACGCGCCCGCCTTGATCAGCGACTCGGTGGTGCGCTTGTTGCAGGCGACCGCCTCGACCTTGTCGAGGTAGTCGGGGAACGAGGCGTACTTGCCCTTGGCCTTGCGGCTCTTGATGATCGATTCCACCACGTTGGTGCCGACGTTGCGCACGGCTTCGAGGCCGAAGAGGATCACGTCGTCGCCCTGGGCGGCGAAGTTGTGCACCGACTCGTTGACGTTCGGCGGGAGCACCTTGATGCCCATGCGGCGGCACTCGTTGAGGTAGACGGCCGACTTGTCCTTGTCGTCCTTGACCGAGGTGAGCAGTCCGGCCATGTACTCGGCGGGGTGGTTCGCCTTCAGGTAGGCGGTCCAGTACGAGACCAGTCCGTACGCGGCGGAGTGCGCCTTGTTGAAGGCGTAGCCGGCGAACGGGACCAGCACGTCCCACAGCGCCTGGATCGCCTCGTCGCTGTAGCCGTTCTTCTTGGCGCCGGCCTGGAAGATGGTGAAGTTCTTCGCCAGCTCGTCGGGCTTCTTCTTGCCCATCACGCGGCGGAGGATGTCGGCCTCGCCGAGCGAGTACCCGGCGATGATCTGGGCGGCCTTCTGCACCTGCTCCTGGTAGACGATCAGGCCGTAGGTGACGGCCAGGACCTCTTCCAGCGGCTCCGCCAGCTCCTTGTGGATCGGGGTGATCTCCTGGAGCCCGTTCTTGCGGAGCGCGTAGTTGGTGTGCGAGTCCATGCCCATCGGACCGGGCCGGTAGAGCGCGGAGACGGCGGAGATGTCCTCGAAGTTGTCGGGCTTCATCAGGCGCAGCAGGGAGCGCATGGGGCCGCCGTCGAACTGGAAGACGCCGAGGGTCTCGCCGCGCTGGAGGAGTTCGAAGGTCTTCGGGTCGTCGAGCGGCAGGGCCAGCAGGTCGAGGTCGATCCCCTTGTTGGACTTCACCATCTTGACGGCGTCGTCCATGATCGTCAGGTTGCGCAGGCCGAGGAAGTCCATCTTCAGCAGGCCGAGCGACTCGCACTGCGGGTAGTCCCACTGCGTGATGGTCACGCCGTCCGTGTGCCGCACCCAGATGGGGGCGTGGTCGACGATGGGCTCGCTGGACATGATCACGCCGGCCGCGTGCACACCCATCTGCCGGACCAGGCCCTCGACGCCCTTGGCGGTGTCGATGACCTTCTTGACGTCCGGCTCGTTCTCGTACATCGAGCGGATCTCGCCCGCCTCGTTGTAGCGCGGGTGCGAGGGGTCGGTGATGCCGTTCAGGTCGATGCCCTTGCCGAGGACGTCGGCGGGCATGGCCTTGGTGAGCCGGTCGCCCATGGCGTACGGGTAGCCCAGCACGCGCGCGGAGTCCTTGATGGCGTTCTTCGCCTTGATCTTGCCGTAGGTGCCGATCATGGCGACCTTGTCGGCGCCGTACTTCTCGGTCACGTACCGGATCACCTCGACGCGCCTGCGCTCGTCGAAGTCGATGTCGACGTCGGGCATGGAGACGCGCTCGGGGTTGAGGAACCGCTCGAAGATCAGGCCGTGCGGGATCGGGTCGAGGTCGGTGATGCCCATGGCGTAGGCGACGATCGAACCGGCCGCGGAGCCACGCCCGGGACCGACCGCGATGCCGTTCTTCTTCGCCCACATGATGAAGTCGGCGACGACGAGGAAGTAGCCCGGGAACCCCATCTGGATGATGACGTCCATCTCGTACTCGACCTGCTTCTGGCGGTCCTCCGGGATGCCGCCGGGGAAGCGCCGCTCCATGCCGCGGCGGACCTCCTCCTTGAACCAGGTGACCTCGGTGTAGCCGTCCGGGATGTCGAACTTCGGCATGAGGTTCTTCGCCTCGAACATGCCGGTGGTGTCGATCTGCTCGGCCACCAGCAGGGTGTTGCGGCAGCCCTCCTGCCAGGCGTCCGAGGAGTCGATGGCGTACATCTCGTCCGTGGACTTCAGGTAGTAGCCGGTGCCGTCGAACTTGAAGCGGTCGGGGTCGGAGAGGTTCTTGCCGGTCTGGATGCACAGCAGCGCGTCGTGGGCGGTCGCCTCGTGCGCGTACGTGTAGTGCGAGTCGTTGGTGACCAGCGGGGGGATGCCGAGCTTCTTGCCGATCTCCAGGAGGCCGTCACGGACCCGGTGCTCGATCTCGATGCCGTGGTCCATCAGCTCCAGGAAGTAGCGGTCCTTGCCGAAGATGTCCTGGTAGTCGGCGGCCGCCTTCAGGGCCTCGTCGAACTGGCCGAGGCGCAGACGGGTCTGCAGCTCGCCGGACGGGCAGCCGGTGGAGGCGATCAGGCCCTCGGACCACTGGGAGATCGTCTCCTTGTCCATCCGGGGCCACTTCTGGAGCCAGCCCTCGGCGTAGGCGTCCGAGGAGAGCCGGAAGAGGTTGTGCAGGCCCGTCGCGTTGGCCGCCCAGATCGTCTTGTGGGTGTAGCCACCGGAACCGGAGACGTCGTCCCGCTTCTGGTGCGGCTGGCCCCACTGGATCTTGCGCTTGTTGCGCCGGGACTCGGGCGCGACATACGCCTCGATGCCGATGATCGGGGTGACTCCGGCCTTCTTCGCGGAATGGAAGAAGTCGTACGCCCCGTGCAGGTTGCCGTGGTCGGACATGGCGATGTGCGTCATGCCCATCTCGTTGCAGGCGTTGAACATGTCCTTGAGCCGCGCGGCACCGTCCAGCAGCGAGTACTGGGTGTGGACGTGCAGGTGCGTGAAGGGCGGCTTCGACACGGTGTGGCCTCCAACGGAAACACTTGGCGACGGGCTGGCGGACGGTCCGGGGGTCAGCGTCGAAGTCTATGCCCGTGCACTGACACACGCGGGGCATCCCCACGTACCTTCGTCCGGGAACCGGGCACTCCCGCGTGGCGTCGCCCGTTGAAGACGGCGGAGACGCTGTCGTTCCCCGCACGTCCGTCCACAGCACCACCGTCCCGCACCAGGAGGCACTCCGCGATGCCGGTCCCCGAGCTCAACGACGAGCAGCGTGGCGAGGAGATCCTCGCCGTCTTCGACACCGCCTTCGGCCGGCTCCTCGCCGCCGACCCGGCCGCGTTCCGGGTGAAGTTCCGGAAGATGGCGGCCTCGGCCTTCGCGTTCTACCGGGGCACGGCAGGCCTCTTCTACCACGACCTCGACGCGGAGAAGCGCGGCGGCCCGTACCTGGACGACCGCACCTCGCGCGTGTGGATCCACGGCGATCTGCACGCGGAGAACTTCGGCACCTACATGGACTCCAACGGGCGCCTGGTCTTCAACGTCAACGACTTCGACGAGGCCTACGTCGGCCCGTTCACCTGGGACCTGAAGCGCTTCTCCGCGTCCATCGCGCTGATCGGATACGCGAAGGCGCTCAGCGACGAGCAGATCACCGAGCTGGTGACGATCTACGCCGAGGCCTACCGGGAGCGCATCCACGCCCTGGCCACGGGCGCCAAGAGCGACGAGGTGCCGCCGTTCACCCTGGACACCGCGCAGGGTCCGCTGCTGGACGCGCTGCGTGACGCCCGCTCGCTCACCCGTTTCGGCCTGCTGGAGTCGATGACGGAGATCCGCGACTTCGAGCGCCGGTTCGCGCCGGGCGGCGGCTCCATCGAGCTGGACGCCGCGACCCGCTACAAGGTGCTGGCCGCCTTCGACGGCTACCTGGAGACGCTGCCGGAGACCTCGCTGGCCCGCCCGGACTCCTACCGGGTCAAGGACGTCGTGGGCCGCCGGGGTATCGGGATCGGCTCGGCGGGCCTGCCCTCGTACAACATCCTCCTGGAGGGGCACAGCGACGCCCTCGAGAACGATGTCGTGATCTACATCAAGCAGGCCCAGACCCCGGCGGTCTCCCGGCACATCACGGACCCGGCGATCGCGGAGTACTTCCTGCACGAGGGTCACCGCACGGTGATCTCCCAGCGCGCCCTCCAGGCGCACGCCGACCCGTGGCTGGGCTGGACCGAGCTGGACGGCGCCGGGCAGCTGGTGGCCGAGGTCTCGCCGTACGCCGTCGACCTGGACTGGGGCGACATCGACGACCCGGAGGAGATCGCGGCCGTCGTCGCCGACCTGGGCCGGGCCACGGCGACGATGCACGCGGCGGCGGACGACACCTCCGGCGAGTCCCTGGTGCCGTTCTCCACCGAGCGGGCCATCGACGCGGCCCTCGCGGCCGACGAGGAGGGTTTCGCGCCGCTCCTGGTGGACTTCGCGCACGGCTACGGCGCACGCGCGCGTGCCGACCACCAGATCTTCCTCGACCTGTTCCGCAACGGCCGGATCCCGGGGCTGTGACCTCCGGGACTCACAGCCATCCTTTAGGAGTCCCTTACCGGCGTCCGTGACACACTCTGTAGTCACCATGGACATCTCCGGGACCCAGCTCAGAGCCGTGCGCGCGGCGCTGTTCACGGCAGTGGTCGTGACGCTCAGCACCGCGTCGCACGTTCTGCTGTCCAGGGCCCCGCTGCCGGTGGCGACCGTGACCGCGGTCGCCGGCGCGGTGTTCGTCACCGCGTACGCGCTGGCGGGCCGCGAGCGCGGCTTCGGCCGGATCGCGGCCCTGCTGGTCCCGCTGGAGCTGGCCGCCGACACGGTGTTCACCACCGGCCAGCAGTCCTGCTATGGCAGGGCGGGCGGCCCGGTCGCGGGTCCCCTGCACGCGTTCGGCTTCGACGTGCTGTGCCGGGGCGGCAGCGTCGGCACGCCGCTGGCCCAGGTGACCGGCGCGCCCGGCCGCGGTGCCGTGGTCCCGTTCGCGGACGCCGGCCCGGCCGCCGCCTGGCTGCTGCTCGCCGCGCACCTCGGCGTGGGGCTGCTGGCCGCCGCCTGGCTGCGCCGGGGCGAGCGGGCCCTGGCCCAGCTGCTGGGCGCGGTCGGCGCCACCACCTTCCGGCCGCTGCTGCTGGCGGCGGCAGCGGGCACGGTGCGGCCGCTGCCGGTCCGCCGGCTGCCGCGTCCGGCCCCCTGGCCGGCCGTCGCCCGCGACCGGCTCCTCGTGCACTCCCTGGGACGGCGTGGACCGCCGCGCTCCCGCGCTCTCGCCCTCCTCTGAGCGGCGACCGCTGAGCACGACCAGTCCCCCACACGTATCCCGCGTACGACGTGTGCGCGTCCCATATGGAGATCAACACTATGAGCAAGCGGAACAGCCAGTCGGCGAAGACGGCGGCCCGGGAGCGGCTGCGCCAGGAGCGCGAGCGGCAGGCCAAGCGCGACAAGGCCAGGCGGCAGATCATCGTGGCCGGCTCGGTCGTGGCCGTACTGGCCGCGGCGGGCGGCATCGGCTATGCGGTCGTCCAGGCCAACAAGCCCGGGTACTGGGACGGGCTGAAGGACGCCTCCAGCGTCGTCACCCCCGCCAACACCACCGGCACCAAGGGCACCACGGTCGTCATCGGCAAGGACACCGCGAAGAAGACCCTGAAGGTCTACGAGGACCCGCGCTGCCCGGTGTGCGCCCAGTTCGAGCAGACGGTCGGCTCGACGGTGAAGAAGGACATCGACGGCGGCAAGTACAAGATCCAGTTCGTCGGTGCCACGTTCCTCGACGGCCACGACAACGGCGTGGGCTCCAAGAACGCGCTGAGCGCGCTCGGCGCCGCGCTCAACGTCAGCCCGGAGGCGTTCCTGGAGTACAAGGGCGCGCTCTACTCGGCGAAGTTCCACCCGGACGAGCAGACGGACAAGTTCAAGAGCGACGACTACCTCATCAAGATCGCCGACACCGTCCCCGCGCTCAAGAACAACGCCAAGTTCCAGAACGCGGTCAAGAAGGGCACGTACGACGCCTGGGCGATGGCGATGTCCAAGTCCTTCGACGCCAACAAGGACGGCGTGTCCGGCACGCCGAGCTTCGTCATGGACGGCAAGAAGCTCACCGCCGACAGCCAGGGCAGCCCGCCCATGACCGTGGCCGACTACAACCGGGTGCTGGACGCGGCCCTCAAGGGCTGACCCCCACCGACCCTCCGTCAGGAACGGAGCACCGCGTGAAGAGCGGGCGAACTTTTCGAGTTCGCCCGCTCTCGCGCATACCGATCAGTAACCTGATCGGTCGTGACCAGTCGATACAGATCATCCGAGGCACACCAAGGCCTCAACTCCCTCTCGCCCCGCCGCCGTACGGTCGTCAAGGCCGCGGCGGCGACGGCTGTGCTGGCCGGCCCGCTCGCCGCCACCCTTCCGGCTCGCGCGGCCGACCAGGCCCCCGCCTTCCTGCACGGCGTCGCCTCCGGTGACCCGCTGCCCGACGGCATCCTGCTGTGGACCCGGGTGACACCGGTGCCCGAGGCGATACCCGGTTCCGGGATCGGCCCGGACACCGAGGTCGGCTGGGTCGTCGCCCGGGACAGGGCGCTCACCGACGTCGTCGCCAAGGGCTCGACCACCGCCAGGGCCGCGAGCGACCACACCGTCAAGGCCGACATCCGCGGCCTCGCCCCGGCCACCGACTACTGGTTCCGCTTCTCCTCCGGAGGCACCGACTCCCCGGTGGCGCGCACCCGCACCGCGCCGGCGGCGGACGCCGCCGTGCCGTCCCTGCGCTTCGGCGTGGTCTCCTGCGCCAACTGGGAGGCCGGCTACTTCGCCGCCTACCGCCACCTCGCGGCCCGCGGCGACCTGGACGCCTGGCTGCACCTCGGCGACTACATCTACGAGTACAAGTCCGGCGAGTACGCGGCCCGGGGCAAGGTCGTACGGCCGCACGCGCCGGCGAACGAGATCCTCACCCTCGCCGACTACCGGATCCGGCACGCCAGGTACAAGACCGACCCCGACCTGCAGGCGCTGCACGTGAAGGCGCCGGTCATCGCGATCTGGGACGACCACGAGTTCGCCGACAACGCCTGGTCCGGCGGCGCCGTCAACCACACCGAGGGCGCCGAGGGTGCCTGGTCGGACCGTCAGGCCGCCGCCAAGCAGGCCTACTTCGAGTGGATGCCGGTCCGCCCCGCGATCGCCGGCACCACCTACCGGCGGCTGCGCTTCGGCAAGCTCGCCGACCTCTCCCTGCTGGACCTGCGCTCCTTCCGCTCCCAGCAGGCCGCCACGGCCAGCGGTTCGGTGGACGACCCGGACCGCACGCTCACCGGCCGCGCGCAGCTCGACTGGCTCAAGGCGGGCCTGAAGGCCTCCGACACCAGGTGGCGGCTGGTCGGCAACTCCGTGATGATCTCGCCGTTCGCCGTCGGCTCCCTCTCCGCGGACCTGCTCAAGCCGCTCGCCAAGCTGCTGGGCCTGCCGCAGGAGGGCATCGCCGTCAACACCGACCAGTGGGACGGCTACACCGACGACCGGCGCGAACTCCTCGCCCACCTGCGGTCGAACGCCATCGGCAACACCGTCTTCCTGACCGGTGACATCCACATGGCGTGGGCCAACGACGTGCCGGTGGACGCGGGCACCTACCCGCTGTCGGCGTCGGCGGCCACCGAGTTCGTGGTCACGTCGGTCACCTCCGACAACCTCGACGACATCGTGAAGGTCCCCGAGGGCACCGTCTCGGCCGTCGCCTCGCCCGTCATCAGGGCCGCCAACCGGCACGTCCACTGGGTGGACACCGACCGGCACGGCTACGGCGTGCTGGACATCACCACCGACCGCGCGCAGATGGACTACTACGTGCTGTCCGACCGCACCGACGCGAACGCGACCTCCGCCTGGGTGCGTTCGTATCGCACCCGCAGCGGCACGCAGAAGGTCGAGCGCACCTACGACCCGGTGTAGCCGTCCGCTCCGGGCGCGGCTACAGACTGTCGAGGAAGCCGAGCGCCACCCGCCAGGTGGCCTCGGCGGCCTCCTCGTCGTAGTCCGGCAGACCGGGGTCGGTGTAGACGTGACCGGCCCCGGCGTACCGGTAGACCTCCACGTCCGCGCCCGCCCGGCCCATCTGCAGGTACCAGGCGCTCAGCCAGTCGTCCGTCTCGAACGGGTCCGGCTCGGCCACGTGCAGCTGCACCGACAGCTCGTCCACCCGCGCGTTCGGCGCGATGTCCGACGTGCCGTGCAGGAGCAGCAGGCCGCGGGCCCGCTCGTCGCCGAGGGCCAGCGTCTGGGCGACGGACGCGCCGAGCGAGAACCCGGCGTACACGAGACCGCGCTCGGAGTACGGCGCCGCGGCCAGCACGGCCCGCTTCAGCAGCTCCTCCTTGCCGATCCGCTCCTTGAACTCCATGCCCTCCTCGACCGTCTCGAACGTGCGCCCCTCGAAGAGGTCCGGCGTCCACACCTCGTGGCCCGCCGCGCGCAGCCGGTCCGCGGCGTCGCGCACCGCCGGCCTGAGCCCGTAGGTCGAGTGAAAGAGCATGATGTTCATGAGGCCATGGTGCCAGCCGGGCGCGACGGGGCCGGAACCGCCGTACCCGGATACGCGCCGAACTCACATGTTCAAGCCCGCCGACCAACGGTTAGGAGCGGAGGATGGAGAACGTACTCCGCCCTCTGATCGTCATCGGCAGCTCCGTCGCGCTCACCCTGGCCATCGGCTGGGCCACCGACCGGCTGCTGCGCAAGGCCGACGCCCGCAATTCCGAGACCCCGCTGTGGGAGCTGCTGCGGCGCGGCCGCATTCCCTACCAGCTAGTCCTCTGCGCCGCCATGCTCAGAGGCTCCTACGACCAGGCCGAACTGCTGGAGCAGCATCAGGCGGGCATCGGCCGCGCGCTGACGCTGGTCCTCATCGGGTCCGCCGCCTGGCTGGTGATCCGGATCGCCGCGGCGATCGTGGAGACCTCGTACAGCCGCTACGCACGCGCCCACCGGGACGCGGCCCGGGTGCGCCGGGTGCGCACCCAGGTGGAACTGATCATGCGGGTGGTCTCGGCGATCGTCATCGTCGTGGCCGCCGCCTCGATGCTGCTGACCTTCCCGGCGATGCGCGCGGCCGGTGCCTCGCTGCTGGCCTCCGCCGGCATCCTCGGCATCGTCGCCGGTGTCGCCGCCCAGTCGACCCTGTCCAACATGTTCGCGGGGCTGCAGATCGCCTTCGGCGACATGGTGCGCATCGGCGACACGGTCGTCGTGGACGAGGAGTGGGGCACGGTCGAGGAGATCACCCTCACCTTCCTGACGGTGCGGACCTGGGACGAGCGCCGGATCACCATGCCAGTGTCGTACTTCACCTCCAAGCCGTTCGAGAACTGGTCGCGGGGCACCCCGCAGATGACGGGCATCGTCTACTGGCACCTGGACCACAGCGCGCCCATCGAGGCGATGCGCGAGAAGCTCCGCGACATCCTGCGCCAGTGCCCGGCCTGGGACGGCCGTGCCTACAACCTCGTGGTGACGGACACCACGGCGAACACCATCCAGGTGCGCGCCCTGGTGACCGCCAAGGACGCGGACGACATCTGGACGGTACGGGTCGCCGTGCGCGAGGAGATGATCACCTGGCTGTCCGCCGAGCACCCGTACGCGCTTCCCCGGGTCAACACCTCGGACGCGGTCCTCGCCCCGAACCGCATTCCGTCGCCCGACCGCGCGACGCTCCGCAAGGCGTACGAGTTCCCGCGCACCGGCCGCGGCTGACCCGGCGCCCGGGGACGCGGTCGCCGAGGGCCGGCGCACGCGTCCCCGGGTGCGCCGGCCCGACCGGGGTCAGCGCAGGCTGCGCACGTCGAGATGGCGCAGCACCCGGTCGACGATCTCCGGATCGGAGCCGGGCTCGCTGCGGGCCGCCAGCACCTCGTGCCGCGCGGCGCTCAGCATCTCGCTCTGGATCCGCCTGACCCGCTTCAGCCGCCGCGCCCGCTGGTGCTGCGCCTCCCGGCGCTCCTCCTCGCCCATGTCCGGACTGATCCGGATCCCGATGTCGAAGGCCCGCCGCAGCATCTGCTCCGACAGCTCCTCGGGCAGCTCCTCGACCTGCTCGATCTCCCGCAGCCTGCGCTTGGCGGCCTTGGCGGCCCGCACCGCCAGCTCCTTCTCGTAGTCCTTCTCCCGCTCCGCGTCCGCCTGCACCCGCAGCCGCCGCACCAGCCACGGCAGCGTCAGGCCCTGCAGCACCAGCGTGGCGATGATCACTCCGAAGGCGATGAACACGAGCTCGTCCCGGTCGGGGAACGGCGCACCGGCGTCCGTCTCGAGCGGGATGGCCAGCACCAGCGCCACCGAGGCCACCCCGCGCATCCCGGACCACCACATCACGACGGTCTCCCGCCAGCTCACGGGGATCTCCTCCTCGATGTCCCGCCGGGCGTGCAGCCGCTTGGTCAGCCAGGTGGCGGGCAGCAGCCACAGCAGCCGTACGACCACCACCACGCCCGTGATCGCCGCCGCCCAGCCGAGCAGTTCGCCCCACCGCCCGGACGCCGTCCGGATGGCGTTGTGCAGTTCGAGCCCGATCAGCCCGAAGGCGACACCGGTGACGAGCGTGTCGATGATGTCCCAGAAGGTGTGCCCGGCGAGCCGGGTCATCACGTCGTCGGCGTCGGTGGCGTACTCGGAGAGGAAGAGCGCGGTGGTGAGCACGGCGAGCACCCCGGAACCGTGCAGTTCCTCGGCGAGCACGTAGGAGGCGAAGGGCACCAGCAGGGTCAGCCCGATCTGCAGCGTGGGATCGCCGAGCAGGTTCATCAGCCTGTTCGCGGCCCAGCCCAGCGCCAGCCCGACGGCGACCGCGACGACGGCGGAAAGGATCAGGTCGAGCCCGCGTCCCAGGGGGAGAACTCCCCGCTCACGGCGGCCGCGACGGCCACGTGGTACAGCACGATGGCCGTCACGTCGTTGAAGAGCCCTCGCCCTCCAGGATCGACACCAGCCGGCGCGGCAGCCCGAGCTGTCCGGCGACGGCGGTGGCGGCGACCGGGTCGGGCGGGGCGATCAGCGCGCCCAGCACCACGGCCGCGGCGACGGGCAGCCCGGGCACGATGGTGTGGGCGACGGCGGCCACGCAGAACGTCGTCACGAAGACCAGGGCGACGGCCAGCAGGAAGATCGGCCGCTTGTTCGCCGCGAACTGCCGCCAGGAGGTCCTACGTACGGCGGCGTAGAGCAGCGGCGGCAGCAGGGCGGGCAGGATCAGCTCGGGCGGGAACTCCACGTTGGGCACGAAGTCCGCCACCGCCAGGACCCCGCCGAGCAGGGTCATCAGCACCGGCGCCGGCACCCCGAACCGGTTCCCGACGGGAACGCTCAGCAGGGCCCCGAGCAGCACCACGAACAACAGGGCCAACTGATCCACGGCCAGCGCTCCGGGAGTCGACGATCACATGGGCAGGCCTCCAGCCTGCCACGGCGCCCGCGCGGCGGCCGTCCCGGCGGGGCTACAGGACGCGCCGCATGGCCCGGTGCGGGATCCCCGCGTCCGGGAACTCCGGGCCGTACGCCTCGTACCCGAGACGCTCGTAGAAACCGAGGGCGTGGGTCTGGGCGTGCAGGTCCACCGCGGCCAGGCCGCGCGCGCGTGCCGCCTCCTCGACGGCCCGCACCAGGGCGGCGCCGACGCCGAGACCGCGTGCCGAGCGGGCGACGGCGAGCCGGCCGAGGGAACCCACCGAGGCGTCCCCGCCGGTCTTCGCGGCGGCGGCCTCGCCGTGCAGCAGTCGTCCGGTGCCGAGCGGCACGCCGTCCTCGCGGACCGCGAGGACGTGGACGGCCACGGTGTCGTAGGCGTCGTACTCGATGTCCTGGGCGACGCCCTGCTCGACGACGAACACCTCCTTGCGCACCGCGAAGCAGGCCTCCCGGTCGGCGGGGTCCTCGGCGACGCGGACGGTGTACGGCGTGCTCACGCGTAGGTCTCCTCGCGGACCTGGTCGAGGGCCTGCCGCAGGTCCTCGGGGTACTCGCAGCCGAACTCCACCCACTGCCCGTCACCGGGGTGCTCGAAGCCGAGCCGCACGGCGTGCAGCCACTGGCGGGTCAGACCCAGCCGCTTGGCGAGGGTCGGGTCGGCGCCGTAGGTCAGGTCACCGACGCAGGGGTGGCGGTGGGCGGACATGTGGACGCGGATCTGGTGGGTGCGGCCGGTCTCCAGCTTCACGTCGAGCAGGGAGGCGGCGCGGAAGGCCTCGATGAGGTCGTAGTGGGTCACGGAGGGCTTGCCCTCGGCCGTCACCGCCCACTTGTAGTCGTGGTGGGGGTGGCGGCCGATCGGGGCGTCGATCGTGCCGCTGGTCGGGTCCGGGTGGCCCTGCACGAGGGTGTGGTAGCGCTTGTCGACCGTGCGCTCCTTGAACTGGCGCTTGAGCGACGTGTACGCGTACTCGGACTTCGCGACCACCATCAGGCCGGACGTGCCCACGTCCAGGCGGTGCACGATGCCCTGGCGCTCGGCGGCGCCGGAGGTGGAGATCCGGTAGCCGGCGGCGGCGAGGCCGCCGATGACGGTCGGGCCGCTCCAGCCCGGCGAGGGGTGCGCGGCCACACCGACCGGCTTGACGATCACGACCACGTCGTCGTCGTCGTGCACGATCTCCATGCCCTCGACCGGCTCGGCCACGACCTGCACGGGGGCGGGCGCCTGCGGCATCTCGACCTCGAGCCAGGCGCCGCCGCGCACCCGCTCGGACTTGCCGACCACCGTGCCGTCGACCTGCACCTTGCCTGCCGCGGCGAGTTCCGCCGCCTTCGTACGGGAGAAGCCGAACATGCGGGAGATGGCGGCGTCGACGCGCTCGCCCTCCAGGCCGTCGGGCACGGGCAGGGTACGGATCTCGGGAATCGTGCTCACCCGTCGAGTATGCCGGACGGCTCGGGCCGCCCCGAACGAGCCTGTGGACAACGGGCCCGCACGGGGGCCTGCCTCAGTCCTTGTGGACGGTGCCGTCCGGGTCGAGGCCACGGAAGGACAGCAGCACGATCAGGATGCCGCCGCACACGATCGCCGAGTCGGCCAGGTTGAACACCGCGAAGCCCTTGGGCGCGATGAAGTCGACCACCTCGCCCTGGAAGACGCCGGGCGCCCGGAAGACGCGGTCGGTGAGGTTGCCGAGCGCGCCGCCGAGCAGCAGGCCGAGCGCGATCGCCCAGGGCAGGCTGTAGAGCTTGCGGGCGAGACGGACGATCACCACGATCACCGCGGCCGCGATCAGCGTGAAGATGATCGTGAAGGCGGCTCCGAAGCCGAAGGCGGCGCCCGGGTTGCGGATGGCGTGCAGTTCCAGCCAGTCCCCGACCACCTGGATCGGCGCGTGGTGCTCCAGCTTCGCCACCACCAGCATCTTGCTGATCAGGTCGAGGGCGTACGCGAACACGGCCACCGCGAACAGCACGGCGATCCGGCGCCCGCGTCCGCCGCGCTGCCGCTCCGGCGCCGTCTGCCCGCCGGTCCCGGGCGCACCGGACGGACCGGACCCGGCGGGTGCCTCGGCCGCCGCCGTCTGCTCGCCGCCGTCGTCCGGGGTGTCCGGCGTACCGATGATGCGCTCCGCCTCTGCCACGTGAGTCCCTCAACCTAGGTGCCTGACTGAGGACGAGAGTACGGCACGCCCCGCCCGGCCCCGGCGCTCAGGAGCGGCGTTCCTGTTTCTGCTTGCACTCGACGCAGAGGGTGGCCCTCGGGAACGCCTGCATGCGTGCCTTGCCGATGGGATCGCCGCAGTTCTCGCACAGTCCGTAGGTGCCCGCGTCCAGCCGTTCCAGGGCGTGCTCGTTCTGGGTCAGCATCTCGCGCGCGTTGGCGGCCAGCGCCATCTCGTGCTCGCGCGTGATGTTCTTGGTGCCGGTGTCGGCCTGGTCGTCGCCCGCGCCGTCGCCGGAGTCGCGCATCAGGCCGACGAGGGCGCTCTCGGACGTGCTGATCTCGGTACGCAGCCGGTCCACCTCGGACGACAGCTCGGTGCGGGCGTCGGCGACCTCCTCGGGGTCCAGGGGTCCTCACCGGGGCGTACCGCGAGATCGCCGGGTTCCGCCGCGGCGAGCCGCGCCTTGGGAACGGCGCTCTGCTTCGCCGCGGCCGTGCCAGGAGTCTTCTTCGCAACCACTGTCGTGGCTCCCGTCTGCTTCGCGGCCCGCGCCGCGCCCGCCTTCTTGGCCGTGCTCTTGCCGGCCGCCTCCGAGGAGGGGCCCTCGGCGGCCGTCCGCTCGGTGACGGCCTCCTCACCGCCCGTCCTTCCGGCGGCCACCGGGTGCGCGGCCGCTCTCCCGGCACCCGTCCTCCCTGCCGTGCCCTCGACGGCAGATCCCTTCCCTCCCGGGCCCTTTCCGACCACTCGCCCGGCGGCCGTCTTCCTCACGGCCGCCTCCTTCGAAGCCTTGCCCTTGCTTCCGGCGTGCTTCCGGTCCGCCTTCCCACCGGCCGCGGCCTTGCCCTGGGGGGGTGTCGCCTCGACCACCCCGTGCCTCCGGACCGGCTTCCCACCGGCCGTGCGCTCCCCGGCGGCCTCCTCACCAGCTGCGTCCGCGTCAACAGCGCCCTGGGGGGACGCCACGTCGTCCGCCACGTGCTTCCGGGCCGGCTTGCCACCGGCCGCGTGCCTCCCGGCGGCCTCCTCACCAGCCGCGTCCGTCGCAGTCGGCGCCGCCCCCTTGGCCGTCGCGTGCTTCCGGGCCGGCTTCTTGCCGTCCGCTTCCGCGGCCGTCGCCGCCGATCGGGACGGCCGCTCCGCGCGCGTGCCCTCGGAACCGGTCTTCTTCGGGGTCGCCGTCATGGCGTCCGTCTCGGCCACGGCCGCCTTCTTCGCAGCCCCGGCCGGCCTCCTGGCCGCGGCCTTCTTCGGGGCTGCTGCCTCCTTCACGGCCCTCTCCGGGGAGGCATGTTCCTCGGCAGCCTCCGGCGTCTTCGCGGCGGCGTCCTCGCCGGTGGTGCCCTTGGCCGCCGCCGTCCGCGCGGTCGCCTTCCCCGCCGCCGTCCGCGCGGTCGCCTTCCCGGTCGGCGCCTTCCCCGACGTCCTCCCGGCCGGTGCCACCCCGGCCGCAGCCCTCGCCGCCGACGTCTCCCGGGCCGTTGTCCTCGACGTGCTCCCTGCCGCGGCCTGCCCGGCCGGCGCCCGCTTCCCGCCGGACGCGCCGTGGGCCGCTCCGCCGCCGGCAGGAGCCGGTCCGCCGCCCTGCTCCGTGGACGCGGGCTTCCCCGCGGTCGTCGCGTGGTGGGGCCTCTTCGCGCCGGCCGCCGGGGCCCGGGCCGTCTTCACCGGCCCCGCCCGCCCGGCCTGGACGGCGTCCGCGCGCGAGGTCTTCCTGCCGCCGGCTCCCTCGGCCCCGCCGCCGGAAGCGGCCGCACCACTGGAGCGGCCGGACGCCGGCTGCTGTACGGCGGTCTTCTTCGCCACCATGGCCGCGGCCCCTTCACATATTGTGATCTTGCTCGCGAATCGTGCTGGGACGATAAATCGACTTGAGTCCCGCGGCAACGGGGCACACCGCCCGATTCGCCCGCCCGCATCCCCCGAGCAGCGGACCTGCAACCGTTGTGCCCAGCTCTCCGCCGGGTAATCCGCGAGGCGGAGCGCGCCACGGCGCGAGCGCCGCCCCCCTCGCCATTCGGGTCATCCCGCCCCCTCCCCTGCTCGCCCCGCACGCGCACGGGAAAAGCGGTCGGCCGCTGTCCGCGCGGCGCCGTACACTGGGCGGAGCGAGAAGCATGGATGGGGACGAGTAGCGGCGTACGCAGCGCAGAGCGACCCGGGGACGGTGTGAGCCCGGGGGCGAGCGCGACGTGAAGATCACCCCGGAGCCGCCGGAAGAAAGCCGTGGCAGCCGCCACGGCGAGTAGAACCGGCTTCGCGACCCCAATGAGGGGGCTCACCGGCGCGGACGGCGCGGCGGAGGGCCAAGGAGGGTGGTACCGCGGGAGCGCGCCGCACACGGCGTGGACACAGAGCTCTCGTCCCTCCGACGGAAGGCAGCAAGTCCGTTGGAGGATGCTCGCAGATGACAGCGCCGACGTACCGCCAGGTGCCCGCCCAGGTCGACCTGCCCGCGCTTGAGCACGCCGTGCTCGACTTCTGGCGCGAGCAGAAGATCTTCGCCAAGAGCCTGGAGCAGTCCGAGGGACGCCCGGAATGGGTGTTCTACGAGGGCCCGCCCACCGCGAACGGCATGCCCGGCGCCCACCACATCGAGGCCCGCGTCTTCAAGGACGTCTTCCCGCGCTTCCGCACCATGCGCGGCTACCACGTGGCCCGCAAGGCCGGCTGGGACTGCCACGGACTCCCGGTGGAGCTGGCCGTCGAGAAGGAGCTCGGCTTCTCCGGCAAGCAGGACATCGAGGCGTACGGCATCGCCGAGTTCAACGCCAAGTGCCGCGAGTCGGTGACCCGGCACACGGACGCCTTCGAGGAGCTCACGACCCGCATGGGTTACTGGGCCGACCTCCAGGACCCGTACCGCACCATGGACCCCGAGTACATCGAGTCCGTGTGGTGGTCGCTGAAGGAGATCTTCGACAAGGGCCTGCTGGTGCAGGACCACCGGGTCGCCCCTGGTGCCCGCGCTGCGGCACCGGCCTGTCCGACCACGAGCTGGCCCAGGGCTACGAGACGGTCGTGGACCCGTCCGTGTACGTCCGCTTCCCGCTCACCTCCGGTCCGCTGGCCGGCGAGGCCGCGCTCCTGGTGTGGACGACGACCCCCTGGACCCTGGTGTCCAACACCGCGGTCGCCGCACACCCCGAGGTCACCTACGTCGTCGCCACCGACGGCCAGGAGAAGATCGTCGTCGCCGAGCCGCTCGTCGCGAAGGCGCTCGGCGAGGGCTGGGAGACCACCGGGCAGTCCTTCACCGGCGCCGAGATGGAGCGCTGGACGTACCGGCGCCCCTTCGAGCTGGTCGAGTTCCCGGAGCCTGCGCACTACGTGGTGAACGCCGAGTACGTCACCACGGAGGACGGTACGGGTCTGGTCCACCAGTCCCCCGCGTTCGGTGAGGACGACCTCAAGGTCTGCCGCTCCTACGGCCTGCCCGTCGTCAACCCGGTCCGCCCCGACGGCACCTTCGAGGAGGACGTGCCGCTCGTCGGCGGCGTCTTCTTCAAGAAGGCCGACGAGAAGCTCACCGAGGACCTGAAGGAGCGCGGCCTGCTCTTCCGGCACCTGCCGTACGAGCACAGCTACCCGCACTGCTGGCGCTGCCACACCGCGCTGCTGTACTACGCGCAGCCGTCCTGGTACATCCGCACCACCGCGATCAAGGACCGGCTGCTCCAGGAGAACGAGAAGACGAACTGGTTCCCGGACACGGTCAAGCACGGCCGGTACGGCGACTGGCTGAACAACAACATCGACTGGGCGCTGTCCCGCAACCGCTACTGGGGCACCCCGCTGCCCATCTGGCGCTGCGAGGAGGGCCACCTCACCTGCGTCGGCTCGCGCACCGAGCTGACCGAGCTGACCGGCACCGACCAGTCGAACCTCGACCCGCACCGGCCCTACATCGACGACGTCACCTTCGTCTGCCGCCACGACGACTGCGGCCGGACGGCCACGCGCGTGCCGGAGGTCATCGACGCCTGGTACGACTCGGGCTCGATGCCGTTCGCGCAGTGGGGCTACCCGTACAAGAACAAGGAACTGTTCGAGGCCCGCTACCCGGCGCAGTTCATCTGTGAGGCCATCGACCAGACCCGCGGCTGGTTCTACACGCTGATGGCCGTCGGCACGCTGGTGTTCGACCAGTCGTCGTACGAGAACGTCGTCTGCCTGGGCCACATCCTCGCCGAGGACGGCCGCAAGATGTCCAAGCACCTGGGCAACATCCTGCAGCCGATCCCGCTCATGGACCAGCACGGCGCCGACGCGGTGCGCTGGTTCATGGCGGCCGGCGGCTCCCCGTGGGCGGCCCGCCGCGTCGGCCACGGCACCATCCAGGAGGTCGTCCGCAAGACACTGCTGACGTACTGGAACACGGTCGCCTTCCAGGCCCTGTACGCCCGCACGTCCGACTGGGCGCCGTCCGCCGCCGACCCGGCCCCGGCCGAGCGCCCGCTGCTGGACCGCTGGCTGCTGTCCGAACTGCACGCGCTCACCGACCAGGTGACGCAGTCCCTCGAGGCGTACGACACCCAGCGCGCCGGCAAGCTGCTGTCCGCGTTCGTGGACGACCTGTCGAACTGGTACGTCCGCCGCTCGCGCCGCCGTTTCTGGCAGGGCGACAAGGCGGCGCTGCGCACGCTGCACGAGGTGCTGGAGACGGTCACCAAGCTGATGGCGCCGATCACCCCGTTCATCACCGAGCGGGTGTGGCAGGACCTGGTGGTGCCGGTGAGCCCGGGTGCCCCCGAGTCGGTCCACCTGGCGACCTGGCCCGAGGCCGACCTGTCGGCGATCGACCCGGAGCTTTCGAAGCAGATGGTCCTGGTCCGCCGCCTGGTGGAGCTGGGCCGCGCCACGCGCGCGGAGTCCGGCGTCAAGACCCGCCAGCCGCTGTCCCGCGCGCTGATCGCCGCCACCGGCTTCGAGACCCTGGACCGCGAGCTGCACGCGCAGATCACGGAGGAGCTGAACGTCTCCTCGCTGGCGTCCCTCTCCGACGTCGGCGGTTCGCTGGTCGACACGACGGCCAAGGCCAACTTCCGCGCCCTGGGCAAGCGGTTCGGCAAGCGGGTGCAGGACGTGGCCAAGGCGATCGCGAACGCGGACGCGGCCGCGCTGTCCCTCGCGCTGCGTACGGGCACGGCGTCGGTGGACGTCGACGGGGAGACGGTCACCCTGGCCCCCGACGAGGTGATCATCACGGAGACCCCGCGCGAGGGCTGGTCGGTGGCCTCCGACTCCGGTGCCACGGTGGCGCTCGACCTGGAGATCACCGAGGAGCTGCGGCAGGCGGGCCTGGCCCGTGACGCGATCCGGCTGATCCAGGAGGCGCGCAAGAACAGCGGCCTGGACGTCGCCGACCGCATCGCGCTGCGCTGGACCTCCACGGATCCGGCGGTCGTCGCGGCCCTCTCGGAGCACGCCGGCCTGATCGCCGAGGAGGTCCTGGCGACCGACTTCGCCCAGGGCGAGGCCGACGCCGGGTACGGCGAGCCGTTCACGGACGAGGGCTGTCCCTCACCTTCCGGCTCCGCAAGGCGTAGTCGCCGCCAGAGCACGAAGGCCCGGTCCCCCCTGCGGGGCCGGGCCTTCGGCGTTCCGGAGCGGCGCGGGGACGGGAGCCGGCGCGGGAGCGGGACAGGAGGACGGACAGCGGGGCGGAACGGAGGGTGGGCTCGCGATACGGGCCGAGGTTCGTCAACACGCGTAAAAAGGGCGGGCCCCCGGACCGAAGTCCGAGGGCCCGCCCTGAACGCTGCCGACGCCGTTGTCGTACTAGTGTCCGCGGCCCGTCAGTTGTCGTCCTCGTCGATCAGGAACCCGCGCATCGGCGAGGGCGCCTGCCCCATCGGGGACGGACCCTGCGGACGGACCGGAGCCATGGGCTGGGTCATCGCCGGGGTCATCTGCTGCTGACCGCCGTACGACGGGGCGGACGGAGCCGGACCGCCGCCCATGCCCTGGTTGCCTCCGTAGGACGGAGCGCTCGCGCCGGCCGGAGCCATCGAGGGCGCCGGGGACGGCGGAAGCGAGGCGGTGGCCGGAGTGCGCGGCGGCGCCAGGGAGTCGTCGGCCTGGGTCTCCAACTGACGCAACTGGGACTCGAGGTACGACTTCAGACGCGTGCGGTACTCGCGCTCGAAGCCGCGCAGGTCCTCGACCTTGCGCTCCAGCGTGGCGCGGGCGGACTCCAGGGAGCCCATCGCGACGCGGTGCTTCTCCTGCGCGTCCCGCTCCAGCGCGTCGGCCTTGGCACGGGCGTCACGCTCCAGACCCTCGGCGCGGCTGCGGGCCTCGCCGACGATCTTGTTGGCCTCGGAACGGGCCTCGGCGATCGCCTGGTCGGCGGTCTGCTGGGCCAGCGAGAGGACTCGGGCGGCGCTGTCGCCACCGGGGCCCTGACCGGGGCCGCCCATCGGACCGCCCATGGGGCCGCCCATCGGGCCACCCATCTGCTGCTGCATGGGCGGCTGACCACCCATGGGGCCCTGACCCATCGGACCCTGGCCCATCGGGCCGGGACCCTGCGGGCCGCCCTGACCGCCGGGACCGGCAGGCAGCTGCGGGGCGCCGCTCGGCAGCTGAGGCGGACCACCCATGGGGCCACCCATCTGCTGCGGCGGGCCCGATATGCCGGCGGGCACCGGAGCGCCGGGACCTCGCATCCCCTGCTGGGGCATACCGCCCTGCTGGGGCATTCCACCCTGCTGGGGCATACCGCCCTGCTGGGGCATTCCGCCCTGCTGCTGGTCCTGCTCCGGGGGCTTGCGCATGTTCTGCTGGTTCTGGGCAGCAGCGCGCGTGGCCGCGGCCAGTTTGGCGCGCAGGTCCTCGTTCTCGCGGAGCAGGCGCGTCAGTTCGGCTTCGACCTCGTCGAGGAAGGCATCGACCTCGTCCTCGTCATAGCCTTCTCGGAGGCGGACGGTCGTGAACTGCTTGTTCCGCACGTCCTCGGGGGTCAACGGCATCTCTTCACCTCAACGTAGTCATCGGCAGTCGGCAAGACCGTATCGTCCATCCTCATCACACAAATCTCTGTGCGACGGAGATGAGGATCCAGACGATGATCATCAGTACGAAGAAGGACAGGTCGAGCGCCACGCCCCGAGACGCAGCGGCGGAATGAACCGCCGCAGAAGCTTCAGCGGTGGATCGGTGACAGTGTAGGTGGCCTCCAGGACGACCACCATCGCCTTGCCGGGTTGCCACGAGCGGGCGAACTGGAAGACATAGTCCATGACCAGCCGGAAGATCAGCACGACGAGGAACACCATCAGCGCGATGTAGATCACCTGCGCGAACACGCTCATGGCCTGGCTTTCCCTCTCCCCTGTTCCCTGCTTTTCCCGGTGGTACGTCTCAGCTCTGGTTGAAGAACCCGCCCTCTGCGATGCGGGCCTTGTCCTCCGCCGTGACATCGACGTTAGCAGGAGACAACAGGAACACCTTCTGCGTCACCCGCTCGATGCTGCCGTGAAGACCAAACACCAAACCGGCCGCAAAGTCGACAAGTCGCTTCGCGTCTGTGTCATCCATCTCAGTCAGATTCATGATCACCGGGGTGCCCTCACGGAAGTGTTCCCCGATGGTACGGGCTTCGTTGTAGGTCCGCGGGTGCAGCGTGGTGATCCGGTAAGGCTCCCGCTCGGACACGACCTTGGGCATGATCACCGGTGCGTTCTTCTCCAGGGACTGGCGTTCTTGTGTGATGGATGCCACGGGCGCGATACGCGCCGGGCGCCCGGATTCCGCGGCGAGCGAAGTCGCACGGGCCACCGGCTCGCGTGGCGCGGGCTGTTGCACGATTCGCGCCTCTTCGTCCCTTTGGGACTGATGCGCACCGTGTGACTGGTGTGACACCTCGTGCCGTCGGTGGTCCCGGTCGAGTTCCGGGTCCAGCTCGGGCTCGAAGTCGTCGTCGGGGTCGAATCCGCGGCCGTCGTACCCATCGTCCTCCACGAGGCCGAGGTAGACCGCCATCTTGCGCATCGCGCCGGCCATTCTCTGAGTCCTCCGCTCTGTGGTGGATCGACTGCGACTGCCAAGTGCCCGCGATCCACGTGGCCCTTGTGCCCGCTTGCGCGAACATTGACCATATTTTCTGCTGTGGTCCGACTTCCTGGCGACGTTACCCGAGCCTGGGGCGGACTCCGAGTACCGCAGTGCCGACGCGCACATGTGTCGCTCCGGCCGCCACGGCCTGCTCGAGGTCCGCACTCATCCCTGCGGACACCATGGTTGCAGCCGGATGGGCCCGGCGCAGGTCAGTCGACAAATCCATGAGCCGTTCGAACGCCGCCTGTTCGCGTCCCGCGTACTCCCCGGTGAGCGGCGCGACGGTCATCAGACCGTCGAGCCGCAGTCCCGGCGCCCCGGCCACGAGGCCGGCCAACTCCTCGATCCCGCCCGGCGCGACGCCGCCGCGCTCGCCCCGGGCGCTCTCCCCCGCGTCCAGCGCGACCTGGATGAAGCATCCGACCTCGCGCCCGGCGCGCCCCGCCTCCTTGGACAGTGCGGTGACGAGCCGGTCCCGGTCGACGGACTGCACGAAATCGGCATAACCGACCACGGAACGGACCTTGTTGGTCTGCAACTGACCGACGAAATGCCATTTCAGCGGCAGATCCGCGCAGGCGGCCGCCTTCGGCGCGGCGTCCTGGTCGCGGTTCTCGGCGACGTGCCGCACGCCGAGCTCCGACAGGATGCGCACATCGCTCGCCGGGTAGGTCTTGGTGACCACGATCAGGGTCACCTCTTCCCGCTCGCGCCCGGCCGCCGCGCACGCGGCGGTGATGCGCTGTTCCACGTTCGCCAGGTTCGCGGCGAGTTCGGTCTTACGGTCCGTCATGCCCCATCAGTCCAGCCAGACATAGCCGGCGAGCCGCCCGGTGGTGCGGTCGCGGCGGTACGAGTAGTGGTCGCCCGACTCCAGGGTGCACACCGGGGACTGCGCGCGGTCGCGCACCCCGAGCCGCTCGAGCTGGGCGTGCACTCCGGCGCTCACGTCCACCGCCGGAGTGCCCCAGCTGGTCTCGGCGTGCGCCGCCGGCTCGACCGCGGCCACTTCCGCGCGCATCTCCTCCGGCACCTCGTAGCACCGGCCGCAGACGGCCGGCCCGGTGCGGGCGGTGATCCGCTCGGCCTCGGCGCCCAGTTCGACCATGGCCCGTACGGCGGCGGGGACGACCCCCTTGATCATTCCCGGCCGGCCCGCGTGGGCGGCGGCCACGACCCCGGCGACCGGGTCGGCCAGCAGCACCGGCACGCAGTCGGCGGTGAGGACCGCGAGCGCGATCCCCCGACGCGCGGTGACGACCGCGTCGACCTCCGGCACCGGCTTCCCGCCCCAGGGCGCGTCCACGACGGCGACGTCGGCCCCGTGCACCTGGTTCATCCAGACGACGGCGTCGGCGCCGAACCCGAGCGACTCCGCCGCCAGCTCCCGGTTCGCCCGGACCGATCCGGGGTCGTCGCCGACCGCGCCGCCGAGGTTGAGCTCCTCATACGGAGCGGCGCTCACCCCGCCCCACCGGTCGGTGAAGGCGAAGTGCGCGCCGCTCACGCTCTCGCGCTGTCCTATCACTTCAGGAAGTCCGGTACGTCCAGTTCCTCCGCCGCGCTGTCCGCGTAGGTGCGCGGCGCGGGCGGGACCGACGGGCTGACCGGGATCTCGGCGACCGGCTCGGGCGCCGGCTCCGGCTCCTCCTTCGGCGTCACGCTGCCGAGCGAGCCGAACGACGGGCGGCTCTCCGGCTGCCGCGCCGGAGCGGGCTCCTCGCGGCGGGGCGCGGACGAGCCGGAGGCGGAGGTGGAGCCGAGGACGTTGTCCCGGCGGGCCGGCGGCTGACCGCCGTCGAAGCCGGCCGCGATCACGGTGACGCGCACCTCGTCGCCGAGGGCGTCGTCGATGACCGCTCCGAAGATGATGTTCGCCTCGGGGTGGGCGGCCTCGCTGACCAGCTGGGCGGCCTCGTTGATCTCGAACAGACCGAGGTCGGAACCGCCGGAGATGGAGAGCAGCACACCGCGGGCGCCGTCGATGGACGCCTCCAGCAGCGGCGAGGAGATCGCCATCTCGGCCGCGGCCACCGCGCGGTCGTCGCCGCGGGCCGAGCCGATGCCCATCAGGGCCGAACCGGCCTCGGACATGACCGACTTGACGTCGGCGAAGTCCAGGTTGATCAGGCCGGGCGTGGTGATGAGGTCGGTGATGCCCTGCACACCGGAGAGCAGGACCTGGTCGGCCGACTTGAAGGCGTCCAGGACCGAGACCTGCCGGTCCGAGATGGACAGCAGCCGGTCGTTGGGGATGACGATGAGGGTGTCGACCTCTTCGCGCAGTTCGGCGATGCCGTCCTCGGCCTGGTTCGCGCGGCGCCGTCCCTCGAAGGTGAACGGGCGCGTGACCACGCCGATGGTGAGCGCGCCCAGCGAGCGCGCGATGTTGGCCACGACGGGCGCGCCGCCGGTACCGGTGCCGCCGCCCTCACCGGCCGTCACGAAGACCATGTCGGCCCCCTTGAGGACCTCCTCGATCTCCTCGCGGTGGTCCTCGGCGGCCTTGCGGCCGACGGCCGGGTTGGCTCCGGCGCCGAGTCCGCGGGTGAGTTCGCGGCCGACGTCGAGCTTCACGTCGGCGTCGCTCATCAACAGCGCCTGTGCGTCGGTGTTGATGGCGATGAACTCGACGCCCTTGAGACCGACCTCGATCATCCGGTTGATGGCATTGACACCACCGCCGCCGACACCGATGACCTTGATGACTGCGAGGTAGTTCTGCGGTGCTGCCACGTCGAAGGCCTCTCGCCTCGAATTACGTTGTCGCCTCCGAGCGGTTCCCCGCACCGGGACGACGGATGCCGAATGGGACGGTCCGTAACGCCGACCCGAACCCTAACCCTGAAGTTTAGGGTTACCAGTGTGTCTGTTCCTTGAAGTCTTCTGAACAGGACACTAAGTCGACAAGTGGCGCCCGTTCAACGAACACGCCGAACCTCCCGTTTTTCTTTTCACCCTATGTGATCAGCCGTAGCAGTGCCCAACCAGGGTGCTGGCCTGCGCTGATACCCGTCAACTCCCCGCTGACGCAGGCGCGGTGGGCACACTCACGTCGAAGTGCCGGGCGCCGGGAGCTGCTTTCATGAGTGCCGTGAGGGCCCGTGCCTTGGCGCGGCCGTTCTCACCGCTGCCCCAGGCGACCGTGCGGCCGTCGGCCAGCTCCACCGAGATGTCGTCGTAGGACCGGACTTGGACGGTCCGGGTGTCCCGCGCGACGGCGGCCGGGAGGGCCGCGGCCACCCCCACCGCCTCGCGCACCAGACGGCCGGCGCCGAAGCGCCGGAGGCTCGCGGCGGCCGGGTCCGACCGGGAAGCGGTCAGTTCCAGCAGCGGAACGCCTTTCGGCGCCTGGGAAACGGTGGCGAAACGGACACCCTCGTGGTCGACTTCGACGAAGTTCCCGGCTTTGCGGACCAGTAGTACCGGAGTCCGCTCGGTCACCTTCAGGCCGATTCCGTGGGGCCAGGCGCGAACGACCGAAACGGTGTCGATTCGGGGCAGTTTCCGGCGGAGTCGGGCTTCGACGGCGTCCGTGTCGACGGAGACCAGCGGCGCCCCCACCGGCACGGAGGCGACCTCCCGCACGTCGGCGGGGGTCAGCATCCGCGTGCCGGAGACCGAGACGTGCCGCACGCGCAGCCACGAGGAGCCGTACAACACCCAGGTGGAGCCCGCCCCGAGGAGCACCAGGGCGACGGCAAGAATGACGATCATACGAAGGCGGGCCCGCCTCAGCCGGCGCGCGGGCGGCGGGCCGGACGACTCCTGCTGGCGTTCACCGCGCTCGGCGGTAGTCGATCCGGCCACCCTCACTGCCCCTTCGTCATATGGTCCTATCGGCGTGAGGCGATCGCCTCGTACACCATGCCGACGAGCAGCTCGTCGGCGTCCCGGCGGCCGAACTCGCCCGCCGCGCGCGACATCTCGTAGAGCCGGTGCGGGTCCGCGAGCACGGGCAGGACGTTCTGCTGCACCCACTCGGGAGTGAGTTCCGCGTCGTCGACCAGGAGTCCGCCGCCCGCCTTCACCACCGGCTGGGCGTTCAGCCGCTGTTCGCCGTTGCCGATGGGCAGCGGGACGTAGGCGGCCGGCAGTCCGACGGCGGAGAGTTCGGCGACGGTCATCGCGCCCGCGCGGCAGAGCATCAAGTCGGCCGCGGCGTACGCGAGGTCCATCCGGTCCAGGTAACTTACCGGGATGTAGGGCGGCATTCCCGGCATCTGCTGCACCTGCGGCAGTTCGTTCTTCGGGCCGACCGCGTGCAGGATCTGGATTCCGGCCTGCTGCAGCCACGGCGCGACCTGCTGGACCACCTCGTTGAGGCGCCGCGCGCCCTGGGAGCCGCCGGAGACCAGCAGGGTGGGCAGGTTCGGGTCCAGGCCGAAGCGGGCCCGCGCCTCCGGACGGGCCGCGGCCCGGTCCAGGGTGGCGATGGTGCGGCGCAGCGGGATGCCGATGTAGCGGGCGTCGCGCAGCTTGCTGTCCGGGGTGGAGACGGCGACCCGGGCGGCGTACCGGGAGCCGATCTTGTTGGCCAGGCCCGGGCGGGCGTTGGCCTCGTGGATCACGATGGGCACACCGAGGCGCTTGGCGGCCAGGTAGGCGGGCAGGGCCACGTAGCCGCCGAAGCCGACCACGGCGTCCGCCTTGGTGCGCTCGAGGATCTGCTCGGCGGCCTTGATCGTGCCGCGCAGCCGGCCCGGGACGGTGATCAGCTCCGGGGTGGGCTTGCGGGGCAGCGGCACCGCGGGGATCAGCGCCAGCTCGTAGCCGCGCTCCGGGACGAGCCTGGTCTCCAGGCCGCGCTCCGTGCCCAGGGCCGTGATCCCCACGGTCGGGTCCTGCCTGCGCAGGGCGTCCGCGAGGGCGAGCGCGGGCTCGATGTGGCCCGCGGTACCTCCGCCGGCGAGTACGACATGCACCGAAATTCACCGCTCTCCGGACGGACGCGCCGCCGAGGCGCGCCGTCGCATCGTGTTCCATCTCCGAGACCCCCGCTCGGCACCGGGGCCTCCTGCTCGCTTTCTACCAAAGCGAGGTTGCCGCATCGCAAGCGCCGCCCGCGCAGCGGGGTCGTCGCGTGCGAAGGCGATCAGCAACCCGATGGCGAACATGGTCGGCAGCAGGGCGGACCCTCCGTAGGAGAACAGCGGGAGCGGGACGCCGGCGATCGGCAGCAGACCGAGCACCGCACCGATGTTGATCACCGCCTGGGCGGTGATCCAGGTGGTCACGCCTCCCGCGGCATACCTCACGAAGGGGTCCTCCGTGCGTCCGGCCACGCGGATACCCGCATAGCCTAGAGCCGCGAACAGGGCGAGTACCGACAGCGTCCCCGCCAGACCCAGTTCCTCACCGGTGACGGCGAAGATGAAGTCGGTGTGCGCTTCGGGCAGTTGGCCCCATTTCTCCACACTCGCGCCGAGGCCGGAGCCGAACAGTCCGCCGGAGGCGAGGGCGTAGATCCCGTGCACGGCCTGCCAGCAGTCGGCCACTCCGGACTTGGGCTCGGTGGCGCCGATGCAGGCCAGCCGGGCCATCCGGTTGGGGCTGGTCTTGATGAGCACGACACCGATCAGGCCGGCGATCGAGAGCACCCCGGCGAACAGCCGGGTCGGCGCCCCGGCCAGCCACAGCAGGCCGAAGAGGATCGCTGTGAGAATGATCGCGGTGCCCATGTCGCCGCCGAGCATGATCAGGCCCAGCAGCATGAAGGAGGCCGGTACCAGCGGCACCAGCATGTGCTTCCACTGGGTCAGCAGCTTGCGCTCCTGCTTGCGCGCGATGAGGTCCGCGCCCCACAGCACCAGGGCGAGCTTGCCGAACTCGCTGGGCTGGATCTGGAAGGAACCGCCGAGGGAGATCCAGTTCTGGTTGCCGTTGACCGCCATCCCTATCCCGGGCACCTGCACCAGCACCATCAGGAAGACGGCGCCGGCCAGGATCGGATAGGCCAGCGCGCGGTGCAGCTTCACCGGCATGCGGGAGGCGACGAACATCAGCGCGCCGCCGATCGCCGCGGCGAGGAACTGCTTGCGGAAGAAGTACGAGCCCGGGAGCGACAGCTGCAGCGCGGTGATCTGGGAGGCCGAGTAGACCATCACCAGACCCAGCACGGTGATCAGCAGACTGCCGCCGAGGATCAGGTAGTACGCGGTCAGCGGCCGGTCCCAGGCCTTTCGCGCGCGCGTGTAGAGCCGCAGCACGGGGTTCTCGCGCGGCGGTCCGGGGAGCGCCGGGCGCCGGGCGGCCCGCTGGACGGGCGGGCGGCCGGTACGGCTACCGGGCATGGGCGCCTCCACTGAACGTCGACCGTCCCACGCGTCCCTCCCAAGATCCGCCCGGCGGGCGGCCGGGTCAGGCGCCGAGTTCGCGGACCGCGGCCGCGAACGCGTCGCCGCGCTGGTTGTAGTTGGTGAACATGTCCATGGAGGCGCAGGCCGGGGCCAGCAGCACGGTGTCGCCGGGCCGGGCCAGCCGCTTCGCCTCCGTCACCGCCTGGAGCATCGCCCCAGTGTCGGTCCGTTCGAGGTCGACGACGGGTACTTCCGGGGCGTGTCGCGCCAGGGCCTCACGGATCAGGGCACGGTCGGCGCCGATCAGGACGGCCGCGCGCAGCCGCTTCGCCGACTTGGCGACCAGTTCGTCGAAGGTGGCGCCCTTCGCCAGACCGCCCGCAATCCATACGATCGACTCATATGACGCCAACGAGGCTTCCGTGGCGTGGGTGTTGGTGGCCTTGGAGTCGTCCACGTACGCCACCCCGTCGATGTCCGCGACGTGCGCGATGCGGTGGGCGTCCGGACGGAAGGCTCGCAGGCCGTCACGTACGGCGGTGGCGGGCACGCCGTAGGCGCGCGCGAGGGCGGCGGCGGCAAGGGCGTTGGCGATGTTGTGCGGGGCAGGCGGGTTGACGTCGGAGACCTCGGCCAGTTCCTGCGCGCTCTTGTGCCGGTTCTCCACGAAGGCGCGGTCGACCAGGATGCCGTCCACGACGCCGAGTTGGGAGGGACCGGGCGTGCCGAGGGTGAAGCCGACGGCCCGGCAGCCCTCCTCGACGTCGGCCTCGCGCACCAGGTCCTCGGTGAGCTTGTCGGCCACGTTGTAGACGCAGGCGACCCGGTTGCCCGCGTAGATACGGCCCTTGTCGGCCGCGTAGGCCTCCATGGAGCCGTGCCAGTCGAGGTGGTCCGGTGCCAGGTTCAGGACGGCCGCGGAGTGGGCGCGCAGGGAGGGCGCCCAGTGGAGCTGGTAGCTGGACAGCTCCACGGCGAGGACGTCGTACTCCTCCTCGCCGAGTACCGCGTCCAGCAGGGAGACGCCGATGTTGCCCACGGCGGCGGTGCGCAGGCCCGCGGCCGCCAGGATGGAGGCGAGCATCTGCACGGTGGTGGTCTTGCCGTTGGTGCCCGTCACGGCCAGCCAGGGCGCCGCGTCGGGTCCCCTGAGGCGCCAGGCCAGCTCCACGTCGCCCCAGACCGGGACATCCGCCTTCGCGGCGGCGAGGAACAGGGGCTTGTCCGGCTTCCAGCCGGGCGCGGTGACGATCAGCTCGGTGCCTTCAGGCAGGGTGGCGCCGTCGCCGAGGCGCACGGTGACGCCGAGCGCCTCCAGCTCCGCGGCCTGCTCCCGCGCGCGTGCGTCGTCGCCGTCGTTGACGACCGTGACGACCGCACCGCGCGCGTGCAACACCTTGGCCGCCGGGACGCCGGAGACGCCGAGCCCGGCGACGGTGACGTGCTTGCCCTGGAATTCGGAAGGCACCGAGGAGGTCACTTGTCCGCTGCCCATCCCGCATAGAAGAGGCCCAGTCCGACGATCACACAGATGCCCTGGATGATCCAGAAACGGACCACCACCAGGACCTCGGACCAGCCCTTGAGTTCGAAGTGGTGCTGGAGTGGCGCCATCCGGAAGACGCGCTTGCCGGTGAGCCGGAAGGAGCCGACCTGGATGACGACCGACATGGTGATGAGGACGAACAGGCCGCCCATGATGGCCACCAGCAGCTCGGTGCGGGAGAGGATGGCCAGGCCGGTGAGGACACCGCCGAGGGCGAGCGAACCGGTGTCGCCCATGAAGATCTTGGCCGGCGAGGTGTTCCACCACAGGAAGCCCAGGCAGGCGCCCATCAGCGCGGAGGCGACCACGGCGAGGTCCAGCGGGTCGCGCACCTCGTAGCAGGCGCCCGGGTTGGTCAGCGTCGTCGCGTTGGCGCAGGACTCCTGGAACTGCCAGACGCCGATGAACGTGTAGGCGCCGAAGACGAGCACGGAGGCGCCGGTGGCGAGGCCGTCCAGACCGTCGGTGAGGTTCACGCCGTTGGACATCGCCAGGATCATGAACAGCGCCCAGACGACGAACAGCACCGGGCCGATGCTCCAGCCGAAGTCGGTGATGAACGACAGCTTCGTGGACGCCGGGGTGTTGCCGCGCGCGTCCGCGAACATCAGCGACAGCACCGCGAAGCCGATGCCGACGATGAGCTGGCCGGCCATCTTGGCCTTGGCCCGCAGACCGAGCGAGCGCCGCTTGACGATCTTGATGTAGTCGTCCAGGAAGCCGACCAGGCCCATGCCGAACATCAGGCCGAGGACCAGCAGTCCGGAGTAGGTGGGGGGTAGCCGGTGATGAGCTTGCTCAGGAAGTACGCGGCGATGGTCGCCAGGATGAAGGCGATACCGCCCATGGTCGGCGTACCGCGCTTGCTGGCGTGCTCGCGCGGGCCGTCGTCACGGATGTACTGGCCGTAGCCCTTGCGGGCGAGGAGCTTGATCAGCAGCGGGGTGCCGACCAGCGTCAGGAAGAGGCCAATGACTCCTGAGAACAGGATCTGCTTCATCATCGGGCGGCAACCTCACCCTCGGCACCGGTCTCGAGCAGCGCCTGGGCGACACCCTCGAGCCCGACCGAACGGGACGCCTTCACGAGCACGACGTCCCCCGGGCGCAACTCGCTGCGCAACAGGTCGACCGCCGCCTGTGCGTCGGACACGTGCACCGACTCCTCACCCCACGAACCCTCGTTATATGCGCCCAGTTGCAGCCAGGAGGCCTCAATCCCCCGACCGCGACGAGCTTGCTGACGTTGAGCCGGACGGCGAGCCGTCCGACGGCGTCGTGCTCGGCGAGCGCCTCGTCCCCCAGCTCGGCCATCTTGCCGAGCACCGCCCACGTACGGCGCCCCTTGCCCATGGCCGCGAGCGCCCTGAGGGCGGCCCGCACGGACTCGGGGTTGGCGTTGTAGGCGTCGTTGACGATGGTCACGCCGTCCGGGCGCTCCGTGACCTCCATGCGCCAGCGGGAGAGGGAGCCCGCCTCGGAGAGCGCGGTGGCGATCTCAGCTGCGGACATGCCCAGCTCATGGGCGACGGCGGCCGCGGCGAGCGCGTTCGACACGTGGTGCTCACCGTACAGGCGCATGGTCACATCGCTTGCACCGGAGGGTGTGTGAAGCCTGAACGCGGGCTGTCCGCTGTCCGTGAGTCGCACGTTCTCTGCGCGTACGTCCGCTTCGGCCGACTCTCCGAAAAGGACCACCTTCGCCTTGGTACGGGAGGCCATGGCCCGGACCAGCGGGTCGTCGGCGTTGAGGATCGCCGCGCCGTCCTCCGGAAGCGCCTCCACGAGTTCGCCCTTGGCCTGGGCGATCTGCTCGCGGCCGCCGAACTCGCCGATGTGGGCGGTGCCCACGTTGAGCACCAGGCCGATCCGCGGCGGGGTGAGGCCGGCGAGGTAGCGGATGTGCCCGATGCCGCGGGCGCCCATCTCCAGTACGAGGAAACGGGTTTCGGCGGTGGCGCTGAGCGCGGTGAGGGGCAGCCCGATCTCGTTGTTGAGCGAGCCGGGCGTGTACACGGTCGGCGCCTTGCGCCGCAGCACCTGCGCGATGAGGTCCTTGGTGCTGGTCTTGCCGGCGGAGCCGGTCAGCGCCACGAGGGTCGCGCCGAGGCTGCGTACGACGTGACGGGCGAGGGCGCCGAGGGCGGCCTGGACGTCCTCGACGACGATCGCGGGCACGCCGACCGGCCGGGAGGCCAGGACGGCCGCGGCGCCGGCCTCGACGACCGCCCGCGCGTAGTCGTGCCCGTCGGCGCGCTCGCCGACGAAGGCGACGAAGAGGCTGCCCGGGACCACCTCCCGGGAGTCCCGGACCACCGGTCCGGTGACCTGGACGGACGGATCCGGTATGTCGTGCGTCTGCCCGCCGACGACTTCGGCGATCTCGGCGAGGGAGAGGGCGATCACAAGTTCATCCCTGGGTCTTCTGGATAGCTTCGCGAAGCACCTGGCGGTCGTCGAAGGGACGGACCACGCCGGCGATGTCCTGGCCCTGCTCGTGCCCCTTGCCCGCGACCAGCACGGTGTCCCCGGCGTGCGCCCGGGCGACGGTGGCGGCGATCGCGGCGGCCCGGTCCTCGAACAGGAGCACCTCGCCGCGCTCGTGGGACGGCACGGAGGCCGCACCCTGCAGCATGGTCGCGAGGATCGCCAGCGGGTCCTCGGAGCGGGGGTTGTCGGAGGTCAGTACGGCCGTGTCGGCGAGCCGGGCCGCGGCGGCGCCCATCGGGGCGCGCTTGGTCTGGTCACGGTCGCCGCCGCAACCGAGGACGACGTGCAGACGGCCCTTGGTGACCTTGCGCAGCGCCTTGAGGACCGACTCGACCGCGTCGGTCTTGTGGGCGTAGTCCACGACCGCGAGGTAGGGCTGCCCGGCGTCCACGCGCTCCAGGCGGCCGGGCACGCCCGGTACGGCGGCGATGCCGTCGGCGGCGGCCTGCGGGTCGAGGCCGGCGACCGCGAGGGCGACGACGGCGGCGAGGGTGTTCGCCACGTTGAACGGGCCGGGCAGCGGCGACCTGGCCTGGATCCGCTCGCCGTCGGGGCCGACGACGGTGAACGTCGAGTCCATGGGCCCGACCTGGACGTCCTCGGCCCGCCAGTCGGCGTCGGGGTGGCCCTCGGCGGAGAAGGAGACGACCGGGACGGACGCCTCCCGGGCGAGCCGGCGGCCGTACTCGTCGTCGGTGTTGACGACGCCGAGCCTGCTGCGTTCCGGTGTGAAGAGCTGTGCCTTGGCCCGGAAGTAGTCCTCCATGTCGGAGTGGAACTCCATGTGTTCCGGGCTGAGGTTGGTGAAGACGGCGATGTCGAAGACGCAGCCGTCGACCCGGCCGAGGACCAGGGCGTGGCTGGAGACCTCCATGGCGACGGCCTCGACGCCGCGCTCGCGCATGACGGCGAACAGTGCCTGCAGGTCGGTGGCTTCGGGGGTGGTGCGCTCGGACTTGATGCGCTCCTCGCCGACGCGCATCTCGACGGTGCCGATCAGGCCCGTGGTGCGGGTGGTCTTCAGACCGCCCTCGACCAGGTAGGCGGTGGTGGTCTTGCCCGAGGTGCCGGTGATGCCGATCTGGAGCAGGTCGCGGCCCGGGTCGCCGTAGATCGTGGTCGCCAGTGCGCCCATCCGCGCGCGCGGGTCGTCGACGACCAGGACCGGCAGGCCGGTCGCGGCGGCGCGTTCGGCACCCGTCGGGTCGGTCAGCACGGCGACGGCACCGAGGCCCGCGGCCTGGGTGACGAAGTCGGCGCCGTGCAGGCGGGCGCCCGGCAGGGCGGCGTACAGGTCACCGGGGCGGACCGCGCGCGAGTCATGGGTGATGCCCGTGACCTCGGCGGCGCCCTCGACGGCGACACCCAGCTGATCGGCCAGCTCCGCGAGGGGTGTGGCGGAGACCTGAACCGGTCGCGGCGGTCCCGGATATGTCACGGAAGCGCCCTTCTGGGTGATGGGGGACTGATCAGCGTGTGGCACGGCGGTGAGCGTACCGGGCGCACTGGCTCCGGAGCGAAGCGAGGGCTCCTGGGTGCCCTGGTTCCCGGGGTCGGGGGTGATCGTTGTCACGAGTGTTCCTGGTCTTTCCGAGGTGCTGATCAGGGCTTGTAGTCGACGGGCAGGTTCGCGGCCTTCGCGCCGGTCGGCGGCACCTGCAGCGTCTTCAGGGCGAACTCCATCACCTGCTTGTAGACCGGGCCGCAGATCTGGCCGCCGAAGTAGCTGCCGGACGTGGCGTTCTGGATGGCGCAGTACACCGTGATCCGCGGTTGGTCCGCGGGCGCGAACCCGGCGAACGACGACGTGTATCCGCGGTACCTGCCGGTGGCCGGATCCACTCGGTTCGCCGTGCCGGTCTTGCCTGCCACCCGGTACCCGGGGATGCGGGCCTTGATGCCGGTGCCCTGCTCGTCGTCCACCACGGACTCCAGCATCTGGGCGACGGACTTGGCCGTCTTCGCGCTGACCACACGGGACTTCCCGGGCTGGGGAGCGGGCGTGAAGCGGCCGTCGGCGCCCCGGGTGCCGCGCACCAGGGTCGGTTCGACGCGGACGCCGCCGTTGGCGATCGTCGAGTACACGGAGGCGGCCTGCATGGCGCTCAGGGAGAAACCCTGGCCGAAAGGAATCGTGTACTGCTGCGAGGTCGACCAGTCGCCGGGCGCGGCGAGGATGCCCTTGGTCTCGCCCGGGAAGCCGAGCCCGGTGGGCCGGCCGATGCCGAACTGGCGCAGATAGGAGTAGAGGACCTTGTTGGCCTCGGACTGGGACTTGCCGAGCTGGCCGGTGGCGAGGATCGTGCCGATGTTGCTGGACTTGGCGAGCACCCCGTTGAGGGTGAGGTACCAGGTGCCGTGGTCGACGTCGTCCTGGAACAGCCGGTCGCCCCGGTGCAGCCGGTTGGGGACGACGACGTGGGTGAGCGGGGTGGCCGCGTTCTCCTCCAGCACGGCCGCCATGGACATCACCTTGGCGGTGGAGCCGGGCTCGTAGGCGTCCTGGACGGCCGCGTTGCCCATGGCCTCCGCGTCGGCCTTCGACAGGTCGTTCGGGTCGAAGCCGGGCGAGTTGGCCATCGCCAGGATCTGGCCGCTGCGGGTGTCCTGGACGATGACGTAGCCGCGGTCCGCCCTGGACTTCTTCACCTGCTCGGAGATGGCGTTCTGGGCGGCCCACTGGATGTCGCGGTCGATGGTGAGTTCGACGTCGCTGCCGGGCACGGCCGGGGTCTCGGTCGAGCCCGCCGTGGGCACCTCGCGGCCGCCGGACTGGGCGTAGCGGATCTTGCCGTCCTTGCCGGACAGCTGCTTGTTCAGCTCCTGCTCGACGCCGCCGCCGCCCCGGCCGTCGGCGTTGACCCAGCCCAGTATCCCGGCGGCGAGGTCGCCGTTGGGGTACACGCGCTGGCTGCTGGGGTCGGCGAAGACGCCGGCGAGGACGTTGGGCGCCTTGCCGTCGGAGCCCGCCTTCTTGGTGAGGGCGGCCTTCAGGTCCTTGATCTGCTTCCAGACCTGCGGGGTCTGGCGCACCGCCAGCTTGGCGTAGCGGGACAGCTTGTTCCTGGGCCGCAGCTTCGCGACGATCGCGTCCTGGTCCTGGCCGAGGATCGGCGCGAGCAGGGCGGCGGCCTGCTCGGGCCCGTCGTCGATCTTGAGCTGCTTGCGGCCGAACATCGTGGGGTCGGCCGTGATGTCGTACGCGTCCTCGCTGATCGCGAGGGCCACGCCGTTGCGGTCGGTGATCCCGCCGCGGTCGGCGGCCAGGGTGTGCACGACGTAGCGGTTCTGCTCGGCCTTGGAGGCGTACGCGTGCGCTTCGACGGCCTGGACCTGGAGCAGCCGTACGACGAAGGCGCTCATCACCAGGGTGAGGGCGAGGCCCACCATGCGCAGCCGGGGCCTGGGCCGGCCGAGCCGGAGCGGCGGCGGGGGCATCGGCCGGGCCCCGCCGGGCCTGCGGGCCGGACGGACGCCGGGCCCGGGCTGCCGCCGGACGGAGCCCCCGCCCGGCGGGGCTGGCCCCGGTCCGGACGGGGCCGGGGACTCGGGGAAGGCTTCGCGGGGCCGGGCACACGGCGGCGCGGCGGTTCCCTGTCGGACACTTCCGTCACCTGCCGGAGGTCGGGGTGGGGGCGGGCTGGAGGGTGGAGAGCGGCGCCACCGCCGCTGCCGGGGCGGTGGTCACCGGGGCCGCGGGAGTGGGCGTGGGGCTGGGGGTGGGCGTCGGGGCGCCGGGGGTCGCCGCCGGCGAGGACGGCGGGGCGGCGGACGGGGTGACGGTCTTCGGGGCGGCCGGGCCGTCGAGCACGGCCGGCTCCGGGCTCGCGGCGCCGGGTACGCCCTTGACGGTTCCGCCGGGCTCCAGGAAGGCGGGGTCCCCGCCGGGGACCATGCCGAGTTCGCGGGCGCGGCGCTGGAGGGCGTCGGGGGACGAGTAGCCGTCGATGTCCCGCTGGAGTGCCTGTTCCTCGTCGGTGAGGTTCTTCGTCTGCTTGCGCAGGGCGTCGAGGCGGAACGAGCCCTCGCTGAGGGCGGAGTTCAGCACCAGCAGCCCGATGAGGCCGCCGCCGAGCAGCAGGACGACGAGCAGGACGAACGGGGCGCGGGCCGCGCGGGCGCGGCCGGCCGGGAGAAGCCGGGCGAGCCGGGCGGCCCTCCCCTCAGTTCGGGTTTCCTACTCACTGGGCCTCCGGTGGCTCCGGTGCGCCGACGGGTGAGTCCGGGAACCCAGCCGACCCGTTCCGCTCACTCGGCGTCCTCCCTGATGCGCTCGGCGCCGCGCAGCCGGGCGGGGGCGGCCCGGCGGTTCTCGGCGATCTCTTCCTCGGTGGGAAGTTCGGCACCGCGCGTGAGCAGCTTGAGCCGCGGCTGGTAGCGCTCGGGCACGACGGGCAGTCCGGGCGGCGCGGTGGTGGCGGCGCCGGCCGCGAACACCTGTTTCACCAGCCGGTCCTCCAGGGAGTGGTACGACAGCACGGCGACGCGCCCGCCGACGCCGAGGGCCTTCACCGCCGCCGGGATCGCCCGCTCCAGGACGGACAGCTCGCCGTTGACCTCGATCCGCAGGGCCTGGAAGGTGCGCTTGGCCGGGTTGCCGCCGGTGCGCTTGGCGGCCTGCGGCAGCGCGTCCCGGATCAGCTCGACGAGCCGCGCGCTGTTGCTGAACGGCTCCTTCTCGCGTTCCCGGACGATCGCCGAGACGATCCGCTTGGCCTGCTTCTCCTCGCCGTAGGCGCGCAGGATCCGCACCAGTTCGCCCGCCGGGTAGGTGTTGAGCACCTCGGCGGCGCTGATGCCGGTCGTCTGGTCCATGCGCATGTCGAGCGGGGCGTCCTGGGCGTAGGCGAAGCCGCGGTCGGCCTCGTCGAGCTGCATGGAGGACACGCCGAGGTCGAACAGGACGCCCTGGACGCGCGCGACGCCGAGCCGGTCCAGGACCTCGGGCAGCTCGTCGTACACCGCGTGCACGAGGGTGGCGCGGTCCCCGTAGGGCGCCAGCCGCTCACCCGACAGGCGCAGCGCCTCCTTGTCGCGGTCGAGGCCGATCAGCCGCACCTGGGGGAACCTGCTCAGCAGCGCCTCGCTGTGGCCGCCGAGGCCGAGGGTGCAGTCGACGACCACCGCTCCCGGCCGCTCCAGGGCGGGCGCCAGCAGGTCCAGGCACCGCTGGAGCATCACCGGGACGTGTCGACTCTCGCTCAAGGGGGCCTCTCGTTTCCGGCGGGCCGTACGCACCGCCGGGTCCCCGCCCGCTCCGTGAAGGGGAGGCCCGCCGGCGCCGGAAGCGTCGGCCGGCCGGGAGCGGGAGGAGGCCGAGCCGTACGTACGCGCCGCGCACGTGGGGAGACCGTCCGGGTGAGGGCCGGGGTCTCCGGGGATTCACCAGCAGGGAGAGCCGCGCCTCCCGCTTCGCGTCACTTTAGTCGACCGTGTCGCGCGGTCAATCAACCGGCCTGCGCGTCGCCCGACCGGGCACGAATACGGTTCGCGCTGCGTGTGGAGTCGCTCACAACAAGCCACAATGGCGTTCTTTGTCCGCTCTGCACAGCAGGACCGGAACGGGTATGACCAGTACGGTCTTGGGTATGACGACTTCTGCAGCAGCTCAGACCGGGGCCGATGGAACCATAGCGGGCGACGGCACCGTCACGGACCGCCTCCTCGAGGCCAACCAGGAGTACGCCGCCGCGTTCAGCGACCCCGGGATGGACGCCCGGCCCGTCCTGCGCGTGGCCGTCGTGGCCTGCATGGACGCCCGCCTCGACCTGCACAAGGCCCTCGGCCTGCACCTCGGTGACTGCCACACCATCCGCAACGCCGGCGGTGTCGTCACCGACGACGTGATCCGGTCCCTGACCATCAGCCAGCGCGCCCTCGGCACCCGGAGCGTGGTGCTGATCCACCACACCGGATGCGGCATGGAGTCCATCACCGAGGACTTCCGGCACGACCTGGAGCTGGAGGTGGGCCAGCGTCCCGCGTGGGCGGTGGAGGCCTTCCGGGACGTCGACCAGGACGTGCGGCAGTCGATGCAGCGCGTGCGCACCTCGCCGTTCCTGCTGCACACCGACGACGTGCGCGGCTTCGTGTTCGACGTCAAGACGGGCCGGCTGCGCGAGATCGACCCGGCCTGACGAAGCGGCACCGGCCCGTCACAAACACCCCCGCGTCGCGCGGGCGTTCCGTCGCCGCACCCGGAGAACGGCGGCCGAAAAGGCCGTAAGACCGACATAGTGCGGGCAGTTGTCCACAGGCGAGTGACACGAATCGGTAACGGCGGCAAGAATGCGGGGTGTGGCGTCGCCCGGAACCCTTCCGGCGCGAAGTCCGTGTTTCGGGGTGGGCCGGTTTCGCAGCGCAGAGCGTCGGCCCGAGTAAGAACGGGCCGAGGAGGGCCGGGTGACGACCTATGACGATCGAGCGAGCCTCACAGATCTGACCGCCACTGTGGAGCGTGTCCGCAGTTCGGTGGAGGGTGTGATCGAGGGCAAGCCCGAGGTCGTACGGCTTTCGCTGACCGTACTGCTCGCCGAGGGACACCTGCTGATCGAGGACGTCCCCGGCGTGGGCAAGACGATGCTGGCCAAGGCACTGGCGCGGTCCATCGACTGCTCGGTGCGGCGTATCCAGTTCACGCCCGACCTGCTGCCCTCGGACATCACGGGCGTGTCCATCTGGGACCAGCAGCGCCGGGACTTCGAGTTCAAGCCGGGCGCCATCTTCGCGCAGATCGTGATCGGCGACGAGATCAACCGCGCCTCGCCGAAGACCCAGTCGGCCCTGCTGGAGTCCATGGAGGAACGGCAGGTCACGATCGACGGGCAGAGCTACGAACTGCCCAGCCCGTTCATGGTGGTGGCCACGCAGAACCCGGTCGAGATGGAGGGCACCTACCCGCTGCCCGAGGCCCAGCGCGACCGCTTCATGGCCCGGGTCTCCGTCGGCTACCCGAGTGTCGAGGCCGAGCTGCGGATGCTCGACGTCCACGGCGGGGTGAGCCCGCTGGAGGACCTGCAGCCGGTGGCGCACGCGCACGAGATCGTGAAGCTCGTCGAGGCCGTGCGCGGGGTGCACGTCTCCGAGGCGGTGCGCCGGTACGCGGTGGAGCTGGTCGCGGCCACGCGCACCCATCCCGACCTCAGACTCGGCGCGTCCCCGCGCGCGACCCTGCATCTGCTGCGCGCCGCCAAGGCGTCCGCCGCCCTCGCCGGCCGGGACTACGCGCTGCCGGACGACGTGCAGGAACTCGCCGTCGCGGTCCTCGCCCACCGGCTGCTGCCCACCGCACAGGCCCAGCTCAACCGGCGGACGGCCGAACAGGTGGTGCTGGAGATCCTCCAGCACACCGCCGTACCCGCGGCTCCGCAGCAGCACGGCGGCTTCGGCTCGCTGGGCCGGACCATGCCCGCCTATCCCCCGCAGCCCCCTCGGGGCCTTTGATGAGCACCGGGGGACGGGGCGGGCGGAGCCCGACCGCGGCGACGCGAGCGGCGTCCGTACCGCCCTCGCGGGACTCACCACGCGCGGGCGCTCCTTCCTCGCGGCCGGGATCGCGGCCGCGGTCTGCGCCTACGTGCTGGGCCAGAGCGATCTGCTCCGGGTCGGCCTGCTGCTGGCGGTACTGCCCCTGCTCTGCGCGGCCGTGCTCTACCGCACGCGCCACCGGGTGACCGGCAGCCGCCGGCTCTCCCCCGCGCGCGTGCCCGCCGCCGGCGAGGCGCGCGTGCACCTGCGGATGGACAACGTCTCCCGGCTGCCCACCGGCCTGCTGATGCTCCAGGACCGGGTGCCCTACGTCCTCGGGCCCCGGCCCCGCTTCGTGCTGGACCGGGTGGAGCCGGGCGGGCGCCGCGAGGTGTCGTACCGGGTCCGCTCCGACCTGCGCGGCCGCTATCCGCTCGGCCCGCTGCAGCTGCGCCTGACCGACCCGTTCGGGATGTGCGAGCTGACCCGGTCCTTCTCCACGTACGACACGCTGACCGTGATACCGCGCACGGAGCCGCTGACGCCCGTCCGGTTCAGCGGCGAGGCCAAGGGGTACGGCGACGGCCGGCAGCGGTCCCTGGCCCTGGCCGGCGAGGACGACGTGATCCCGCGCGGCTACCGGTACGGCGACGACCTGCGCCGGGTGCACTGGCGCTCCACCGCGCGCTACGGCGAGCTGATGGTGCGCCGCGAGGAGCAGCCGCGGCGTTCGCGCTGCACGGTGCTGCTGGACACCCGGGCCATCGGTTACGAGGGCGCGGGCCCCGACTCGGCGTTCGAGTGGGCCGTCTCCGGTGCCGCGTCGGTCCTGACGCACCTGCTCGAACGGGGTTTCTCGGTGCGGCTGCTGACGGACGGCGGCACCTCGGTGCCCGGCGAGGGCGCCGACGGGTTCGCGGGCAGCGGCCCGGACAGCGCCGACGCGGCCGGGCTGATGATGGACACCCTCGCCGTGATCGACCACTCCGACGGCACGGGCCTGTCCCGGGCGTACGACTCGCTGCGCGGTGGGAACGAGGGGCTGCTGGTGGCCTTCCTGGGCGACCTGGACGAGGAGCAGGCCGCCGTGGTCGCCAGGATGCGCCAGCGCAGCGGCGGAGCGCTGGCGTTCGTGCTGGACCCCGACGCGTGGGTACGGGGGACGACCGGGGCTCCGGCCTCCGGCGGCCCGCACGGGGAGCGGCTGCGGATGCTGCGCGACGCGGGCTGGACGGCGCTTGGCGTGCCGCGCGGGGCGTCGCTGAACGATCTGTGGCGGCAGGCGGACCGGGAACGCTCCGGCCTGACCGGCGTCGCCGGGGAGGCACAGTGATGAGCGGGCGGGCCCGGCTGGCCCTGTGCGCGGCCGCGGCCACGCTGATGACCGCGTGCGCGCTGCTGCCCCTGGTGGACCAGCCGACATGGCTGTTCACGACGATACTGCTGGTCGGCGTGCAGACCGGGGTGGGCGCGGCGGCCCGGCGGGTGCCGCTGGCGAGGCCGCTGACCGTGGCCGCGCAGGCCCTGGTCACGCTGATGCTGCTGACCCTGGTCTTCGCCCGGCGGCAGGCGGTCGGCGGGCTGGTCCCCGGCCCGGACGCGTTCCGCCACTTCGGCGAGCTGCTCCAGCAGGGCTCGGACGACGTCAGCCGGTACGCGATACCGGCGCCGCTCACCGACGGCATCGAGCTGATGCTGATCGGCGGGGTCCTGGTGATCGGTCTGCTGGTCGACACCCTGGCGGTGACCTTCCGCAGCGCGGCCCCGGCCGGGCTGCCGCTGCTCGCGCTCTACTCGGTGGCCGCGGGGCTGTCCGACAGCGGCACCGACTGGCTGTCCTTCCTGATCGCGGCGGCCGGCTACCTGATGCTGCTGCTCGCCGAGAGCCGGGACCGGCTGGCCCAGTGGGGCCGCGTCTTCGGCGGGGCCTCCCGCGACCCGGGCGGACCGGAGAGTGGGGCGGTGGCGCCGGTGCGCGCCGGGCGCCGGCTCGGCGCGGTGGCTCTCGGTGTCGCCGTGCTGGTGCCGGCCATCCCCCTGTTCTCGATCCAGGGCGGGCTGCTGGACGCCGCGGGCACGGGCGTCGGCGCGGGCAACGGCAGGGGCGGCACGATCTCCGCGGTCAACCCGCTGGTGTCGCTGCGCGACAGTCTCAACGTGGACAACGACCGCCAGGTGCTGTCGCTGAGGACCACGGCGGGCGACCTGTCGGACATGTACCTGCGGATCGTGTCCCTGGACGACTTCGACGGCACGACCTGGAAGCCGTCCCAGCGGCACATCGTGGCGCTGCCGGACGTCCTGCCGACGCCCGCCGGCCTGGACTCGGGCGTCAAGCGCAGCACGGTGCGCACCCGGATCACCGCGGCGGACTGGTACGCCCAGGACTGGCTGCCGATGCCGTACCCCCGAGCAGGGTGAGCATCGGCGGCAACTGGCGGTACGAGCCCGTCGGCATGACGCTCGTCGGCGACCACGGGCAGAACACCCGAGGTGAGGTCTACGAGGTGCGCAGCCTCGACGTCCAGCCGACCGCCGGCGAGTTGGCCGCCGCGCCACAGGCGCCCGCGGCCCTGCGGCGCGAGTACACCAGGGTGCCGTCCAGGCTGCCGAAGGTGGTGGCCAGGACCGCCGAGGAGATCACCGCGGGCTCCTCCAGCCACTACGACGAGGCGGTCAAGCTCCAGGAATGGTTCGCGGTGAACGGCGGCTTCCAGTACGACACCGAGGTCGAGGTCGGCCAGGGTCCGGACGCCATCGCGAACTTCCTGCGGAAGAAGCAGGGTTTCTGCGTCCACTTCTCCTTCGCGATGGCCGCGATGGCCCGCACGCTGGGGATCCCGGCCCGGGTGGCCGTGGGCTTCGCGCCCGGCACCCCGCAGGCGGACGGCTCGGTCTCGGTGTCGCTGAAGGACGCGCACGCCTGGCCCGAGCTGTACTTCGAGGGCGTGGGCTGGACCCGCTTCGAGCCGACCCCGACCCGGGGCACGGTGCCCTCGTACACCCAGTCCAACACGCCGGGCACGTCGGAGCCGGACGAGGCCCTGCCGTCGCGCGGGGCGTCCCAGGCGCCCTCGGCCGAGGCCTCGCCCAGCGAGAGCTGCTCGGCGCGGCTGCGCAGGCTCGAGGCGTGCGACAGCCCGGCCGCGGCCGTCGCGCGTCCCGGCGGTGGTGGTGGCGGCTGGGACCTGCTGTGGCTGGGGCTGACCGGGCTCGGTGTCCTGGCCGTGCTGGCGGTGCCCTTCCTGCCGCTGCTGTGGCGGGCCCGGCTGCGGGCCGTCCGGCTGGGCGGGCACGCGCGGACCGCGGAGGGTGCCGCCGCCCACGCGCTGCTGGCCTGGCAGGAGCTGACCGACAGCGCCTGGGACCTCGGCATCCTCCCGGAGGAGTCGCTGACCCCGCGCAACGCGGCGGCCAGGATCGTGCGGCTGGGCCGTCTCGACGCGGCCGCCAGGGCCGCGGTGGACCGGGTGGCGGACGCGGTGGAGCAGGTGCTGTACGCGCCCCGGCCACGACCGGTGGCGGGCCTCGCCGACGACGTGCGCCACGTGGTCGCCGCCCTGTACGGAGGCGTGCGCCGGCGCACCAGGCTGCGGGCGCGGTTCGCGCCGCGTTCGGCCGCGCGGGTGCTGTGGGCGGCGTCGGACCGGTGGGCGGCGCTCAGGGCGCGCGCGGTGGCGGCCCGGCCGTCGTGGCTGCGGCCGTCGGGGCAGCGGGGCTGAACCCCGGGACCGCGGACCGCGGTCCCGGAGCACACGTGAGGGGTGACCACCGTCCGGTGGTCACCCCTCACGGATGTCCGTGGCTCCGAGCGCCCGCGGTGCGAGCCCGGCCCGGTCCGAACGGCGGGCGCTAGTGGCCCTGCTGCTCGTCGCGGCGGCGCTGCCAGCGCTGTTCGATCCGGTCCATCATGGAGCGCTTCTGCCGTACCTGGCGTCGCGGGGCGCCCGCGGGCTGCTCGCCCGGCTTGGGGGCCTTGCGCCAGCCGGTCACGGCGAGCACGGCACAGCCCAGCATCACCAGGAAGCCCACCACGCTGATCCAGATCTGCTTGGCGACCATTCCGGCCATGAGGAGCGCGATACCCACGAGGAAGCCCACGACCGCCTGGTAGACCCGCCGCCGGGTGTACGTCCGCAGCCCACTTCCCTCAAGCGCCGACGCGAACTTGGGATCTTCGGCGTACAGCGCTCGCTCCATCTGCTCGAGCATGCGCTGCTCGTGCTCCGAGAGCGGCACGGAGTCCTCCTCATCGTGCAGTCGCCGGGGCGACCCGGGGGTCCCTTCAGGATAGGCAGGGAATCGCCCCCGTGAAACCCGCCCCTCTGCGCCAATTGGCCAACCGGAATCCATCCTGGCCGTCCCGGCTCGCTGAGGCTTCCATTCCCCGGCGGCCGACCCGTCATGCCGGACGGCGTACCTCGATCATACGGCGCAAACCGCTCGATCGGGTGTCTTGTGGCGTACTCCATCCACCGCCGAGCCCCTGATCAGCGGCGCGTCTTCGGGAGCACTCAGGCCTCGGTGGCCGCCCGCGTCTCACCGAGCACATGGAGCTGGGTGGCGACCGAGTGGAAGGCGGGCAGCTCGGCCGCCGCCGCCTCGAGCTTCAGCAGGGCGTCCATGGCGCCGGGCTCGGTGTCCACCAGGACGCCGGGCACGAGGTCGGCGAAGACCCGTACGCCGTGCACCGCGCCGACCCGCAGGCCCGCGCCCTCCACCAGCGCGGTGAGCTGCTCGGCGGTGAAGCGGCGCGGTACCGGGTCCCCGGCGCCCCAGCGGCCCTCGGGGTCCTGGAGCGCCTGCTTGGCCTCCTTGAAGTGGCCGGCCAGGGCCCGGGCGAGCACGGCACCGCCGAGACCGGCGGCGAGCAGGCTGAGGACGCCCTCGGGGCGCAGCGCGGCCACCGCGTTGCGCAGGCCCTCGGCCGGGTCGTCCACGTACTCCAGGACGCCGTGGCACAGCACCACGTCGTGGCCGCCGCGCTCGACCACGTCGAACAGGCCGTGGGCGTCGCCCTGGACGCCCCGGACCCGGTCGGCGACACCGGCCTCGGCGGCGCGGCGTTCGAGGGCGAACAGCGCGTTGGGGCTGGGGTCGACGACGGTGACCCGGTGACCGAGGCCGGCGAGGGGTACGGCGAAGTTCCCGCTGCCGCCCCCGGTGTCGAGGACGTCCAGCGACTCCCGCCCCGTGGCCTTGATCCGGCGGTCCAGGGCGTCCTGGAGGACCTCCCAGACCACTGCGGTACGGAGGGAGGAACGGGGGCGCATCGGGTCCGACACGGCAGTTGACTCCTCGGCGCGGCACCACCTGTTGCCCGGCGGCGCGAACGGGGTGCCTCCCCGGCCCGGATGCGGGAGACGGGAAGGCTTCAGGCAACTCCACCCTATTGCCTCCGCCGCCGCACCCGGTCATCGCGGTGGGGTGGGCCGTGTCCGTCTCGCAGGGCGGACGGCCGAGGTCAGCCCGCGTCCGGGAGGCCGCCGCGGGCGGGTTGGCCCGGGGGCTCCCCGGTGTCGTGGCGGGGCTGGGGCAGGACGGGCTGGAGCACCAGCATCCGCTCGACGATGCGGAGGAACATCGCCACGTCGCGTATCAGGTCGTCGGCGTCCCGCCGGCCGGCCGCACCCTGGATGCCCGCCTCGGCGCGGGCGCGGCGGGCGGCGCCGGAGGCGAACAGCGCGCTCCACTCGGTCAGTTCGGGAGCCGTCTCGGGCAGCACCTCCCAGGCGCTGCGGATGCGGGCCCGGCGGCGCGGGGAGGTCTCGGGGCGGCCCCGGGCCGCGAGCACCGCGGCGGCGGTGCGCAGGGCGGCGAGGTGGGCGGTCGCGTAGCGCTCGTTCGGTGTCTCCAGGCGGCCGGCCTCCTCGAGTCCGGCGCGGGCCTGGGCGAGCAGGTCGAGGACGGCGGGCGGGGCCGTGGCCCGGCGGAGCACGGGGTGCACGTCGCTCGCCGGGCCGGTCAGTGAGGGGCAGGGCCGGTGGCGCGGCGCCGGTGGGCGGCGGCTGCGGAGGGATTGGCCATGACGAACCTCCTGTCGTCTGGTGACGGCACGAATGCCGTATGCCCCCATCGTGGGGTATGGCACTGACAATCCGTTCTGACCTGCCGCTTTGCCTCGATCAGGGTTCGGGAGTATTTTTATACTGACCAGTCAGTGCAAAAAGAGAACAGGCAAGGGGGAGGCTTGTGGACGGCGCGCATCTCACCGCCGAGGGCCTCGGGCTCAGGGGACCACGAGGGTGGGTCTTCCGGGACGTCGCGCTCGACGCGGAGCCCGGCTCACTGATCGCGATCGAGGGACCGTCCGGCTCCGGCCGCACGTGTCTGCTGCTCGCGCTCACCGGACGCATGAAGCCCACCGAGGGAGTGGCCGCGGTGGCCGGCTTCAAACTCCCCCGGCACATGGCCGCCGTGCGCCGGATCGGCGCCGTGGCCAACGTGGCCGGTGTCACCGACCTGGAACCGGCCCTGACCGTGGGAGAGCACCTGCGCGAACGGGCCCTGCTGCAGAACCGGTTCGGCGACTCGCTGCGGGAGATGCTCCGCCCCCGCCGGGACCGGATCCACGACGCCCGGCTGCGCGTCGACGCGGCCCTGGCCGCCGCCGGACTCGACGTGGAGACGCTTCCCAAGGGCTCGCGGACGGCCGTGCGGGACCTGGAACGGCCCGCGGAACTGCGGCTGTCCCTCGCGCTGGCCCTGCTCGGCCGGCCGCGGCTGATCGGTGTCGACGACATCGACGTGAAGCTCTCGGACGCCGAACGCGAGGAGATCTGGGACCTGCTGCGGTCCCTCACGCGCGCGGGCACGACGGTGATGGCCGTGTGCCGCACCGCCCCCGCGGACTGCCTCACCGTCTCCACCCGGCCGGGCGAGGGACCGGCGGGGACGGCGGGCCCGGGCCGGACGGCGACAGCGCGCCGAGGACCGGCGAAGACACGTCGCAGGCCGACGACGGCACTGCGAAGACCGACGACGGCGACGACCGGAAGGAGGGGGCGGATGCGCACGCCGAGGCTGGCCGCGCTTGAACTGAGGCGCTTCGGACGGGGGAAGCTGCCGCGCGCCGCCCTGGTCGCGCTGCTCGTGCTGCCCCTGCTGTACGGCGCCCTGTACCTGTGGTCCTTCTGGGACCCCTACGGCCGCCTGGACCGCATCCCGGTGGCCCTGGTGAACGACGACAAGGGCGCCACGGCGGGCGGGAAGAAGGTGACCGCAGGCGACGACATCGTGGCCGGGCTGCGCGACAGCCGGACCTTCGAGTGGCACGAGGTGAGCGACGCCGAGGCCCGCCGGGGCGTCGAGGACGGCACCTACTACCTGTCGCTGACCATGCCCGCCGACTTCAGCGGCCGGATCGCGTCCAGCTCCGGCGACTCCCCCGAGACGAGCGCGCTCAAGGTGCGCACCAACGACGCGAACAACTACATCGTCGGCCAGATCTCCCGGACCGTCTTCAACGAGGTCCGCTCGGCCGCGTCCAGCAAGGCGTCCCGTTCCTTCCTGGACCGGATCTTCATCTCCTTCTCCGACATCCACGGCAAGACCGTGACGGCCGCCAAGGGCGCCGACCGCCTCAAGGGCGGCATCGGCAAGGCGGAGAAGGGTTCCAAGGATCTGGCGGCCGGCCTGAAGGACGCCAAGAGCGGCAGCGGCAAGCTGGCCAAGGGGCTGAAGAAGCTCGACTCGGGCGCGGGCCGGCTGGAGAGCGGCTCCAAGCGGGTCGCGGACGGCACCCAGACCCTCGCGGACAACGTCAACGGCGTCTACAAGCAGGCCGGTCCGTTCCTGAAGGACAACGAGAAGACCATCGGGGACACCGCCCGGCTGGTCGCCGACTCGGCCGCGACCGTCCGGCACAACCTCGGGACCATGGTGAAGCTCGCACCGGGCGCCGCCAGGACCGCCCACGCCTCCTCGGCCGCACTGGACGCGGTCTACGAGGCCCGCTGCGAGAAGGCGGTGATCCCCGACCCGGCCTGTCCCGACCTGAAGAAGGCCAAGCAGGCGGCTGCCGACGTGGCCACCGTCGCCGACGACCTCAACACGCTGATCGCCGACCAGGACGGCTCCCTGAAGACGATGCGGGCGAACCTCGCCACGCTCCAGAAGCAGGCCGATGCCCTCGCCGCCCGCGCCCCGCACCTCTACGAGGACGTCGACGACGCCGTCAAGAGGATCAACGAGCTGAACGACGGCGCGGCCGAGGTCGCCTCCGGCGCCAAGAAGCTGCACGCCGGGATCGGCACCGCGGGCACCGGGGCGGCGAGGCTCGACAAGGGCATCGGCACCGCCGAGTCGGGCGCGCAGACCCTCAGCGGCGGGATGTACAAGCTGGTCGACGGCTCCGGCAAGCTGGCCGGCGGTCTGCACGACGGCGCGAAGAAGATCCCCGACTACGACGAGCAGGACCGCGACAAGCGCACCGGCGTGATGGCCGACCCGGTCCAGCTCGCCTCCCACGACCTGCACAAGGCGCCCAACTACGGCACCGGCTTCGCCCCGTACTTCATCCCGCTGTCCCTGTGGGTCGGCGCGATGGTGGCGTACATGCTGATCCCGCCGCTCAACCGGCGTGCCCTGGCGGCCGGTTCACCGGCCTGGCGGATCGCGCTGGCCGGCTGGCTGCCGGTGGTCGCGGTGGGCGTGCTGCAGACGGCCGCGCTGATGGCCGTGCTGCACTGGGCGATCGGGCTGCAGATGGCGCGGGCGGCCGGCACGGTCGGGTTCCTGTTCCTGGTGGCGGCGTGCTTCGCGGCGATCGTGCAGTGGCTGAACGCCCGCTTCGGCGCGGCGGGCCGGATCCTGGTGCTGGCGCTGCTGATGCTCCAGCTCACCTCGGCGGGCGGCACCTATCCCGTGCAGACCAGCCCGGGCTTCTTCAACGCCATCCACCCCTTCCTGCCGATGAGCTACATCGTGGAGGCGCTGCGCCGGCTGATCACGGGCGGCGGGCTCGGCCCGGTCTGGCAGGCGTGCGGCGTACTGGCCGCCTTCACCGCGGGCGCCGTCGCGCTGACCGCGCTCGCGGCCCGGCGCCGCCAGGTGTGGACGCTGGACCGGCTGCACCCGGAACTGAGCCTGTGATCCCCGGGACGTCCCCGCAGGCGCGCGCACCTGTGACAATCGGGGCCATGGAAAGCAGCAGCGCCACCTCCGGCGGCAGCACGCGCCGCGAGGCCACCCGGCAGAAGCTCTACGAGGCCGCCGTCACGCTCATCGCCGAGCAGGGCTTCTCCGCCACCACCGTGGACGAGATCGCCGAGCGGGCCGGGGTCGCGAAGGGCACGGTCTACTACAACTTCGCGAGCAAGTCGGTCCTCTTCGAGGAACTGCTGCGGCACGGCGTGGGCCTGCTCACCGCGTCCCTCCGGGAGGCGGCCGAGCGGACCGCGGCGGAGGGCGGCGGCAAGGTGGACGCCCTGGACGCGATGGTCCGCGCGGGCCTGGTCTTCATCGACCGCTACCCGGCCTTCACCCAGCTCTACGTGGCCGAGCTGTGGCGCACCAACCGCGCCTGGCAGTCCACGCTGATGGTGGTGCGGCAGGAGGCCGTCGCCGTCGTGGAGGGGGTGCTGCGCGAGGGCGTGGCGGCCGGTGAGTTCAGCGACGAGATCGACGTCCAGCTCACGGCGGCCGCGCTGGTCGGCATGGTGCTGGTGGCCGCCCTGGACTGGAAGTCGTTCCAGCCGGAGCGCTCCCTGGACGACGTCCACGCCGCCCTGTCCCGGCTGCTCCAGGGACGGGTGAGCGGGAAGGGCTGAGGCCACCCGGAGCACGGAGAAGGCGCCGGTCCTCTCGGGCCGGCGCCTTCCCACTCCCCCGTACTTCCCGTACTCCCCCGTGCTCCCCCGTACGGATCTCCCCCCGTGGTCTCCCGCGGCGGTCCGCCGCGGGTCCCCCGTGCCTCGCTTCCGCCGACGGTTCGGCGGAAGGAGCGGCCAGGGCGCGGCGCCGTTCCGCCGCCCCGTGCCGGCGGTGCCGGTCCGCGCCCCCTGCCGTGACACCACTCTCCCGTGCCGGGCGGCCGCGGCCCATCCGTGCGCGTACTCATCCGGCCGTCTGAGTACGCATACTCAGTGCCGCGTACGCGTGCCCGGGACGGCGGGCCGCCGAATGGCTACGATCCCTTGCGTGTCCGTACTCCCTCTGGTGTTCACCAGCGGCTGGGCCAGCGGCATCAACGCCTACGCGGTGGTGCTGCTGCTCGGCCTGTTCGGCAGGGCCGGGGTGAGCGACGACGTCCCGCAGACGCTGCAGCGGCCCGAGGTGCTGATCGCCGCGGGCGTGCTGTTCCTGTGCGAGGCGGTCGCGGACAAGATCCCGTACGTCGACTCGGTGTGGGACACCGCGCACACCGTCGTACGGCCGCTCGCGGGCGCCTGGATCGGGGCACTGCTCGCCGGGCAGAGCGGTTCGCTGTCGGACGTGGCGGCCGGACTGCTCGGCGGTTCGACCGCGCTGGCCAGCCACGGCGTGAAGGCCGGTACCCGGATGGCGGTCAACACCTCGCCGGAGCCGTTCAGCAACTTCGTGCTGAGCACCGCCGAGGACCTGGGGGTCGCCGGCATCGTGTCGTTCGCGATGTTCCATCCCGAGGCGGCCGCCGTCATCGCGGCGGTGCTGCTGGCCGCCGGGCTGGTCGTGCTGGTGTTCCTGGTCTCCCGCATCCGGCGCTTCCTGCGGCGCCGGGCGCAGCGGCGGGAGGAACGCCGGCTGGCCTCCCGGGTGCCCGGGCCACCGGGCTGACCCGGTCCGGACCGCCCGCCGCCGGTGCTGTCGCCGCCGGTGGATAAAGTCGCGGTCATGGCACGGATTGCGGTGATCGGCGCCGGGATGGGCGCGATGGCGGCCGCTGCCCGGCTGGCCGTCGCGGGCCACCGGGTGGCGGTGTACGAGCGTACCGGGACGTACGGCGGGGCGGTGCGCCGCTTCGAGCGGGACGGATTCGCCTTCGACACCGGGCCGGGGCTGCTGCCGCTGCCCGCCGTGTACCGCGACCTGTTCGTCAAGACGGGCAAGAGGCCGCTGGAGGACGTCGTCGAGCTGGTCCAGGTCGACCCGTCCGCGCGGCACGTCTTCGCGGACGGCACCGGGGTGGCCCTGCCGAACGCCTCCCGCGCGGGCGTGGTCGCGGCCCTGGACGAGGCGCTGGGCGCCGGTGCCGGGCAGCGCTGGGGTGACTTCCTGGTGCGGGCCCGGGAGGCCTGGGACCGCACCCGCCGGCCGCTGCTGGAGGAGCCGCTGTGGCCGAACTGGCGGGTGCTGGCCGAGCGTGAGCCCTATCCGTCGGTGCCGCACAAGCGGCTGCTGCGCACCCGCCGGGCCGGCACCCTGGCCGAGATCGGCGCCTGGGAACTGCGCGACGAGCGTCTGGCGGCCCTGCTCGACGCCCACGCCCTCGCCCACGGCCTCGATCCGCGCACCGCGCCGGCGAGCGCGGCCGTACTGCCCTACATGGACCACGCCTTCGGCACCTGGTACGTGCGCGGCGGCATGCGGGAGCTGGCCCGGGCGGTGTACGAGCGGTGCCTGGAGCGGCGGGTGGAGTTCGTCCTCGGCGCCGAGGTGACCGGGATCGTGGAACGGGACGGCCGGGCGGCGGGGGTGGAGCTGGCCGACGGGACGGTGGCCGGGGCGGACTTCGTGGTGGCCGGGGTGGCGCCCGAGGTGCTCGGCCGGCTCGTGACGGGGACGCCCCTGCGGGGTGACGACGAGGTCGGCGCACAGCGGGGGATGCCGAGCCGGCTGACGGTGCTGCTGGCGCTGCGGGGCGGGCGGCCGGCGCAGGCGGCCCACCGGACCGTGGTGCACGCCGAGGACCGCGAGGCGGAACTGGACCGGCTGTTCGCGGGCCCGGGCGGGACGGCGGCCCGGCCGACCGTGACGGTGCTGCGCCCCGACGACCCGGCGCTGGTGCCGGACGCCGCCCACGAGTCGGCCGTGCTGGTGTCGACGGTGCCCGCCCGGACCGACACAGAGGGCCCGGCCGGGCGCCAGGCCCTCGACGAACAGGCCGATCGCATGATCACCGCGGCCGAGCGCGGCCTGCCCGGGCTGCGCGACCGGATCCTGTGGCGGGAGGTGCGCACCCCCGCCGCGATCGAGGAGGCCACGGGTGCGGCGGGCGGCGCGGTGCCGGCCCCGGCGCTCGCGGCCGGCGGCGGGCGGCTGCTGCATCCGGGCAACACCACCGGGCTGCCGGGCCTGTTCACCGTCGGTGGCTGGTCCCACCCGGCGGCGGGCTGCCGCACGCCGGCATGTCGGGGGCGCTGGTGGCCGGGCTGATCGTGGAGGGTCCCGGGTTCCGCGGCTCCCAGTGAGCCGGGAGCCGGGAGCCGGGCGTCAGAAGCGGTACTGCTCGTCGTACCCGGCTCCGGGCTGCTGCTGCCCGTTGCCCTGGTACGGGTACGGCTGCTCCTGCGGGAGTTCGCCGCCGTAGCCCTCGTCGCTGCGCTGCTGCGGGACCCAGACCCCGCCCGCCGGGGTCTCGCCGTAGCCGCCGGTGGCGTACGGGTCCTGGCCGTAGGCCTGCTGGCCGTACTGCTGCTGGCCGTAGCCGGCGTCGTAGCCGGTGTTGCCGTAGCCCTGGCTGCCGACGTACGGGTCGGAGTAGTTGGCGTAGCCCTGCTGACCGCCGGTGTCGTAGCCGTAGTTCTGCTGGCCGTAGCCCGAGTAGTCGTAGGCGTAGTTCTGGTCGCCGGCCTGGGCCTGCGGCTGGGCCGCGGCCGCGTAGGCGGTCTCGCCGTAGACGCCGTAGGAGCCGGTGTCGTCCGGGAGCGGCTGGGGCTCGTAGACGGCGGTGGTCTCGGCGGCGGACGGCTCGGGCATGGGGGTCCCCCGCTCGAGCCCGGCCGAGAGTGGGGAGGGCCGGGGTGAAGACGTCGTCGCGGTCGTAGTCGTCGCCGTGGGCGAGCTGATCGTGGCCGTAGCCGGTGTCGGCGTGGCCCTCGCCCGCCTCCAGGTCGGAGACCTCCAGCGTCGGGTCCTGGCGTTCCGCCCGGCCGCGGCGGCGCTTGCTGCCGCCGCTCTCCGCCTCGTCCTCGGGACGCTTGACCGCCCAGCCGGCCGCGAAGCCGCGGCGGAAGGACAGCGTGACGTAGGTCTGGCCGAGCGCGAAGGCGATCGCGCCCGCGCCGATCACGACGACCGAAGGCATCAGCACCCCGACGACGACGCCGAGGAAGCCGGCGAAGGCGAGCAGCCGCCAGCGCAGCCGCGCCTTGTACTGCAGCAGCACCTCACCCAGCAGCCACAGTGCGACGACGCCGAACGCGATGTAGAGGACCGTCCAGCCCATGTACGCCCCTCTCCCAGTGGCCGCTACGCAGTGTGTCGTATCGCGGTGCGGCCGGTCTAGGCCTGCGGGGGTGGTGCAGGCCCAGGTTCTCGTAGATTTCCAGGGTCGCCGTGGAGTTGTTGAGCGTGATGAAGTGCAGTCCGGGCACTCCCTCGGCCAGCAGCCGTGCGCAGAACTCCGTGGCGAACTCGATACCGATGGAGCGTACCGCCGCCGGATCGTCCTTCGCTGTGAGGATGCGCTCTTTCAGGGCGTCCGGGAACAGCGCCGTGCTGAGCTTGGGCACCCGTTCCAGCATCCGCACGCTGGTGACCGGCAGGATCTCGGGGATCACGGGCGTCTCGCAGCCCGCGGCCCCGACCCGGTCGCGCAGCCGCAGATACGACTCCGGCTGGAAGAACATCTGTGTGATGGCGTAGTCGGCGCCCGCGCGGCACTTGTCCACGAAGTGCCGGACGTCGGTGTCCCAGTCGGCGGAGCGCGGGTGCATCTCGGGGAACGCGGCGACGCCCACGCAGAAGTCGCCGGATTCCTTGATGAGCCGCACGAGTTCGGCCGCGTACTCCAGGCCCTGGGGGTGCGGGACCCAGTCGCCCATCGGGTCGCCGGGCGGGTCGCCGCGCACGGCGAGCATGTTGCGGATGCCGGCGTCCGCGTACTGGCCGATGATGTTGCGCAGCTCGGCGATGGAGTGGTCGACCGCGGTGAGGTGGGCGACCGGTGTGAGCGTCGTGTCGACGACGATCTGCTGGGTCTCCCTGACCGTGGTGGTCCGGGTGGTGCCGCCGGCGCCGTAGGTGACGGACACGAAGTCCGGCGCCACCGCCTCGACCCTGCGCAGCGCGTTCCACAGGTTCCGCTCGCCCTGGGGCGTCTTCGGCGCGTAGAACTCGAACGAGTACGTCGTCTTGCCGGTGGCGAGGATGTCGCGCACGGTGCGTGCGCGATCAGTCCTGGTGGATGCGGTTCCGAGGGCCATACCCGCAGGTTAGTCAGGGGTGGGCGGTACCCCAACCGGACGTCGGTCATTTGCCCGATTTGCCGCCTGTCCGTCCACCCCTTGGACAGAAATCCGGACAGAGTCCGCCCGGAACACGCCCGTCCGTCGCGCCGCTAGCGCTGCCGCAGCCGCTTGGCGAACCGCGCGGCCGCGTCGCCCGGGTCGTCGGCCTCGGTGATCGCCCGGACCACGACCACCCGGCGGGCGCCCGCGTCCAGCACCTGCTCCACGTTGCCGTGGTCGATGCCGCCGATGGCGAACCAGGGGCGGTCGGTGCCCAGCTCCGCGGTGTACCGCACCAGGCCGAGGCCGGGGGCGGGCCGGCCGGGCTTGGTCGGGGTGGGCCAGCACGGCCCGGTGCAGAAGTAGTCCACGCCCTGCTGGACGGCGGCGGCCGCGGCCTCGGACTCGGTGTGCGTGGAGCGGCCGATCAGCACGCCGTCGCCGAGGACGGCGCGGGCGGCGGGCACGGGGAGGTCGCCCTGGCCCAGGTGGAGCACGTCGGCGCCGGCGGCGTGCGCGACGTCGGCCCGGTCGTTGACCGCGAGCAGCCTGCCGTGCCGGGCGCAGGCGTCGGCGAACACCTGGAGGTGCTCCAGCTCCTCGGCGGCCTCCATGCCCTTGTCGCGCAGCTGCACGATGTCGACACCGCCCGCCAGGACCGCGTCCAGGAACTCGGCGAGGTCGCCCTGCCGCCTGCGGGCGTCCGTGCAGAGGTAGAGCCGGGCGTCGGCGAGTCGGTCGCGGGCGGTGTCGGACATGCGTGGGTCCCCCGGGTCGGTGTCCATGGGCGTGCGCGCGCGGGGCGTACGGGCCGGGCCGGTACGCCACCGCGCGCGGTGCGGTTCGGATCAGAAGGCGAGCGCCTGGGCGCGCCGCTTCACCTCCGTGCCGCGATTCTCGCTCAGGGCCTGCGCGGGGTGCCGGGCAGGGTGGGGTCCGGGGTGAAGAGCCACTCGATCATTTCCTCGACCGTGAAGCCGTCGTCCCGCAGGAGCGTCAGGGTCCCGGACAGGCCCTTGACGACCTTGTCCCCGTCGATGAAGGCGGCGGGAACGTGCAGCGCCCGGTTCTCACCTCGGCGTACGGCGATGAGCTGGCCCTCCTTGACCAGCTGCCGCACACGTGTCACCTCGACATCGAGCTGTTCGGCGATGTCGGGGAGGGTGAGCCAGCCGGGGACGAGTGCATCGATCTTTGCGTCAATCTCGGTCACGGGATCTAGCCTGCCATCCGCCACCGACAGTCGGAAGCCAGGCCGGTCCGCGCGGGGGACGCCGCTAGTCGAGCGTGGCGGTCTTCAGGGGCCGGGCCGGGTCGGCCAGGGCCTCGGGGTCCATGCGGCGGCCCGCCTCGATCAGGCGCCGGCCCTGGGCCAGGTCGCGCGGGCGGCCCACGGCCAGCAGGGCGACCAGCCGGTCCTCGCGCAGCCAGCAGACGGACCAGGCCGGTCCCTCCGGATCACCGCGCCACACCGTCCGGTCGGCGGCGGCGTGGTGGCCCGCGTACTGGACGAACCGGCCGAACTGCTCCGACCAGAAGTACGGCACCGGGTCGTAGACGGCGGGGATCTCGCCCAGGATGTTCGCGGCGACGGTGCGCGGCCCCTGCAGGGCGTTGTCCCAGTGGTGGACCAGCAGCCGTGCGCCGTAGCGGGCGGACGGGAAGGAGGCGCAGTCGCCGACGGCGTACACGTCCTCGGCGGAGGTGCGCAGCCGGTCGTCGGCCAGGACCTCGCCGTGCGCGCCCAGCTCGATGCCGGAGCCGGCCAGCCAGGCGGTGGCGGGCCGGGCGCCGATGCCGACCACGACGGCGTCCGCGGGCAGCCGGGTGCCGTCGTCGAGCACCACCGAGCCGGGCTCCACGCGCTCCACGCGCGCGCCGGTGCGCAGTTCGGCGCCGCTGTCGGCGTACCAGGCGGCCATGGGCGCGGCGACCTCGGCGGGCAGCGCACCGGCGAGCGGCCGGCCGGCGGCCTCCACGACGGTCACCGCGCAGCCCGCCTCGCGGGCCGCGGTGGCGAACTCGGCGCCGATCCAGCCCGCTCCGACGACCACGATGTCGTGCTGCCGGGCCAGCACCGGCCGCAGCCGTTCGGCGTCGTCCAGGGTGCGCAGCAGATGCACCCCGGGCACGCCCTCGGCGCCGGGCAGCGTGACCGGTTCGGCGCCGGTGGCGAGGACCAGGACGTCGTACGGCACGGGGCCGGCGCCGGTGTCCAGTTCGTGCGCGGCGGGGCGCACCCCCAGCGCCTCGCAGCCGAGCCTGAGTTCGATGCCGAGGGACTCGAAGTCCACGTCGAAGGCGGAGCCCTCGGCCGTGCCGAGGAGCACGGCCTTGGACAGCGGCGGCCGGTCGTAGGGCTGGTGGGGCTCGGCGCCGATCAGGGTGACGGTGCCCGTGAAGCCCTGTTCCCGCAGGGCCACCGCGGTCTGCACCCCGGCCATGCCCGCGCCGGCGACCACCACGCGCCGCGGCGGCGTGCCCTGCTGTGCTGTCTGCTCGCTCACCCGATCACCTTAGACAACTGACGGAACGTCAGTCAGTGGGCGTGCTCGGTGACCTGCTCCACGACGCTGGTCCCGGCGCCCTCCTGCGACTCCCACTCCCAGGTCTCCTCCAGCCGCACCCGCCCGTCGGGCAGCTCCACGACCGTCGAGACGCAGTGCCCGAGGAGGTGGTCCCGTCCTGCTTGAGCTGTACGTACCGGAAGTCCAGCCGGTCGCCCTCCCGGGTGCCGACCAGGTGGCCGCGCACCACGTCGCCGCCCGCGTACTCGGCCCAGATCTCGCCGCCCCGCTCGTGGTAGGCGAAGCGGGTGCGCGTACCCACCTGACCCGGAGCCTGGTCCGCCACCGGGGCCAGGTGGAGTCCGTCGAGCGAGGGTGCCATGGGGCGGGGCTCCTTACGGGGTCGGGGCGCCGAGGGCTAGGGTGGCCACCGTACAAGCACTCGCGGGAGCCCGGACGCACCGGGCTGAGAGGGAGGCTGGCGGCCTCCGACCGTACGAACCTGATCCGGGTCATGCCGGCGAAGGGAGGGGCTGGACGCCCATGCCGTCACGTACGTCCGACGTCCTCGTCATCGGGGCGGGATCATCGGCCTGGTCACGGCCTGGCGTGCCGCGCAGCGCGGGCTCGCCACGGCCGTGGTGGACCCCGAGCCCGGCGGCGGGGCCGCGCGGGTCGCGGCGGGATGCTGGCCGCGGTCACCGAACTGCACTACGGCGAGGAGCGACTGCTCGCCCTCAACCTGGAATCGGCCCGCCGCTACCCGGACTTCGTGGCCGAGCTGACCGAACTGACCGGTCACGACCTGGGTTACCGGCGCTGCGGCACGCTCGCCGTGGCGCTCGACTCGGACGACCGCGCCCATCTGCGGGAGCTGCACGCCCTGCAGCGGCGCTCGGGACTCGACTCCGAGTGGCTGTCGGGGCGGGAGTGCCGGCGGCTCGAACCCATGCTCGCACCCGGGGTGCGGGGCGGCCTGCGCGTCGACGGAGACCACCAGATCGACCCCAGGCGGCTGGCCTCCGCCCTGGTGGAGGCGTGCGAGCGGGCCGGGGTGGTGTTCCACCGGTGCTGGGCCGAGCGGCTCGACGTCACCGGGGGCCGGGCCGCCGGGGTGACGGCGGCGGACGGGACCCGGCTGGGCGCGGGCCGGGTGGTGCTCGCCGGCGGCAGCCTCAGCGGGCGCCTCGCGGGCGTCCCGGACGACCTGCTGCCCCCGGTGCGGCCGGTGAAGGGCCAGGTGCTGCGGCTGACCGTGCCACGGCGGTTCGCGCCGTTCCTGAGCCGCACCGTGCGGGCCGTGGTGCGCGGCAGCCAGGTCTACCTGGTGCCCCGGGAGAACGGCGAGCTGGTCGTCGGCGCGACCAGCGAGGAGCTGGGCTGGGACACCACGGTGACCGCGGGCGGCGTGTACGAGCTGCTGCGCGACGCCCACGAGCTGGTGCCGGGGATCACCGAGCTGCCCCTCACCGAGACCCGGGCCGGTCTGCGGCCCGGCTCCCCCGACAACGCCCCGCTGCTCGGCCCGTCCGGGCTCGACGGGCTGCTGCTGGCCACCGGGCACTACCGCAACGGTGTGCTGCTCACGCCGGTCACCGGGGACGTCATGGCCGAACTGCTGGCCGGTGGCGAGCTGCCGGAGGCGGCCCGTCCGTTCACCCCGAGCGCTTCGGCGCCGCACTCGTGGAGCAGCCCGCATGAGCATCCGTGTCTCGGTCAACGGCGAAAGCCGGGAGATCGCCCCGGGCACCGCGCTGGACGCGCTGGTGAGAACCCTGACCGCGGCGCCCTCCGGGGTGGCCGCGGCCGTCAACGAGACCGTCGTACCGCGCACGCGGTGGGCGGCCACCGCGCTCCTCGACGGCGACCGGGTCGAGGTCCTCACCGCCGTCCAGGGAGGCTGACCATGACCGACGATCCGTTCCTGGTGGGCGGCGTGCCCTTCGGGTCCCGGCTGATCATGGGCACGGGCGGTGCGCCCAGCCTGGACGTGCTGGAGCGCGCGCTGGTCGCCTCCGGCACGGAGCTGACCACGGTGGCGATGCGGCGGGTCGACCCCGGGGTGCACGGCTCGGTGCTGTCGGTGCTGGAGAGGCTGGGCATCCGGGTGCTGCCGAACACCGCGGGCTGCTTCACCGCCGGGGAGGCCGTGCTGACGGCGCGGCTGGCGCGCGAGGCGCTGGGCACCGACCTGGTGAAGCTGGAGGTCATCGCCGACGAGCGCACCCTGCTGCCGGACCCGGTGGAGCTGCTGGAGGCGGCGGAGACGCTGGTCGACGAGGGGTTCACGGTGCTGCCGTACACCAACGACGATCCCGTGCTCGCGCGGAGGCTGGAGGACGTGGGGTGTGCGGCGGTGATGCCGCTCGGCTCCCCGATCGGCTCCGGGCTGGGGATCCGCAACCCGCACAACTTCCAGCTCATCGTCGAGCACGCGCGCGTGCCGGTGATCCTGGACGCGGGCGCGGGTACGGCCTCGGACGTCGCCCTGGCGATGGAACTGGGCTGCGCCGGTGTGATGCTCGCCTCCGCGGTGACCCGCGCCCAGCGGCCCGAGACCATGGCCGCGGCGATGCGGCACGCGGTGGAGGCGGGACGGCTGGCCCGGCTGGCGGGCCGGATCCCGCGCAGGCACTTCGCCGAGGCCTCCTCCCCCACCGGGGGCCGCGCCGACCTGGACCCGGAGCGGCCCGCGTTCTAGCCCGCCCTCCCGCCTCGCGGGACAGTCACAGGTCTGCTGCAGTACGTCACCGGAACGGCGCAGCGTGCGGCGGTGCCGGTCGGTCCTCGTACACTCGCCTGCGTGGATACGACCCTTCAGGACCCGCTCGTCGGGCAGGTGCTCGACGGACGCTATCGCGTCGAAGCGCGGATCGCTGTCGGCGGGATGGCCACGGTCTACCGGGCCCTGGACACCCGTCTGGACCGCGTGCTCGCGCTCAAGGTGATGCACCCGGCCCTGGCGGCCGACGGGTCGTTCGTGGACCGGTTCATCCGCGAGGCGAAGTCGGTCGCCCGGCTCGCCCACCCCAACGTGGTGCAGGTCTTCGACCAGGGCACCGACGCGTCGTACGTGTATCTGGCGATGGAGTACGTCGCCGGGTGCACGCTGCGGGACGTGCTGCGCGAGCGGGGGCGCTGCAGCCCCGGGCGGCGCTGGACATCCTGGAGCCGGTGCTGGCCGCGCTCGGCGCGGCGCACCGGGCCGGGTTCGTGCACCGGGACATGAAGCCCGAGAACGTGCTGATAGGCGACGACGGCCGGGTGAAGGTCGCCGACTTCGGTCTGGTGCGGTCGGTGGACACGGTGACCAGCACCACGGGCGCCGTCCTCGGGACCGTGTCGTATCTCGCACCCGAGCAGGTGGAGCAGGGCACCGCCGACCCGCGTGTCGACGTGTACGCCTGCGGAGTCGTGCTCTACGAGATGCTGACCGGCGGCAAGCCGCACTCCGGGGACTCCGCCGCGCAGATCCTGTACAAGCACATCCACGAGGACGTGCCACCGCCGTCCGCACTCGTGCCCGGGCTGCCGCCGGAGCTGGACGAGCTGGTCGCCTCGGCCACGGCGCGCACCCCTGACCTCCGGCCGGACGACGCCGCCGCGCTCCTCGGCCAGGTGCTGCGGGCCCGCGCCGGGCTCAGCGCCGGTCAGCTCGACGCGGTGCCGCCGCAGGCGCTGTCCGCGGAGCACGACAACGCCGGGGACCGTACGAGCGTGATCCCGCGCTCGCTGACCGTGCCCCGGCCGCTGCCCGTCAACGAGGACGAGGGTCCGGCGGACGTCCGGCACACCAGCCGGCTGCAGAGCCCGCCGCTGCCCGATCGGCGGAGGCCGCTGCGGCCGGGGCGCCGGCTCGCCGCTCTCGTCGCCGCGGTCCTCGTCGTCCTCGGCGTGGGCGCGGGCGTCTGGTACATCAACTCCGGACAGTTCACGAAGGTCCCGCCGCTGCTGGCCAAGACCGAGGAGCAGGCGACGGCGCGGCTGAAGTCGTCCGGGCTCCACGTCAAGGACATCAAGCGCGAGTACAGCGACACGGTCGGCAGCGGCACGGTCATCAGCTCGGATCCGACGGCCGGGGCCCGCATCCGGGGCAACGGCTCGGTGAGCCTCGTCATCTCGCGGGGTCCGGAGATCGTGAAGGTGCCCGACCTGAGCGGGGTGCCGCTGGCCAAGGCACGTGCCCGGTTGAAGTCTGCCGGACTGGAACCGGGGATGGTCAACCGCGCCGTCAGCGACAGCGTGGACCGGGGCTCGGTGATCAGCACCGATCCCGCGCCGGGCGTCCGGCGGCACGCGGGCTCGGCGATCGCGCTCCTGGTGAGCAAGGGCAGCCCGGTCGACGTGCCGGACGTCACCGGTGAGGACCAGGACAGCGCCCGGCAGGACCTGGAGGACGCGGGCCTGAAGGTGCGGATCGCCACGCAGCAGGTCAACTCCGAGTACGACAAGGGCCAGGTGGCCCGGCAGACCCCGGTCGCCGGCGGCCAGGTCGCCGAGGGCGACACGGTGACCCTGACCCTGTCCAAGGGGCCGGTGATGGTGACGGTGCCGGACGTGGTCGGGTCGAGCGTGGACGATGCCCAGCAGCGGCTGGAGGCCGCCGGCTTCGAGGTGAACAAGGACCGGGGCCTGCTCGGGCTGTTCGGCGACACCGTGAAGGAGCAGTCGGTGGACGCGGGTGAGAAGGCGCCCAAGGGGTCGACGATCACGATCACCATCCGCTGACCCGGTGAGCGGGGTCACCGGGGACCGCGGCCCGGCGGCGCGGGACGGCATGACACCCTGAACGGGTGACATCCCAGCCGTCCCCTCCGCCGCCCCGCCCCCGACCGGTCCCGCCCGCAACCCGATCGGCGGCCACGTCCCGGTCGCCGGCGGCCTGCACTCGGTGGGGCTGTCCTACGCCCGCGAACTGAAGGCCGAGACCGTGCAGGTCTTCGTCGCCAACCCGCGCGGATGGGCCACCCCGGCCGGGAACCCGCGGCAGGACGAGGCGTTCCGCGAGGCGTGCGCCGCGGAGTCGGTCCCGGCGTACGTGCACGCCCCGTATCTGATCAACTTCGGCTCGCACACCGAGGCGACCGTGGAGCGCTCGGTGGAGTCGCTGCGGCACTCGCTGCGGCGCGGGCGGGAGATAGGGGCGCTCGGCGTGGTGGTGCACACGGGCAGCGCGACCGGCGGCCGGACCCGCGAGGTGGCGCTGAAGCAGGTGCGCGCCCACCTGCTGCCGCTGCTGGACGAGCTGACCCATGACGACGACCCGTTCCTGCTGCTGGAGTCGACCGCGGGGCAGGGGGCCTCGCTGTGCTCGCGCACCTGGGACTTCGGCCCTACTTCGAGGCGCTGGACGCCCACCCGAAGCTCGGCGTCTGCCTGGACACCTGCCACATCTTCGCCGCCGGACACGACCTAACCGGCCCCAGCGGCATGCACCAGACCCTCGACCTGCTGGTCGACACGGTCGGCGAGGGCCGGCTGAAGCTGATCCACGCCAACGACTCCAAGGACGTGACCGGCGCGCACAAGGACCGGCACGAGAACATCGGCGCGGGTCACATCGGTGAGGACCCGTTCCGCGCGCTGATGAACCACCCGGCGACGGCGGGCGTACCGCTCGTCATCGAGACTCCCGGCGGCAAGGAGGGGCACTCGGCGGACGTGGAGCGGCTGAAGAGGCTCCGGGATTCCTGACCCTATGGGGAATACCCCCAGGGGGTATGCGGTTCCGCTGGGTAAGGAACCGCACGTCCGGCATTGGGGGACCTCATGGACCACACGGCACACACCGAGCACCAGCACCAGCACCAGCACCAGCAGGGCCAGGGTCACGACCACGGCTCCGGGCACGGCCACGGCTCGGCGAGCTGGGCGATGGCCGCGCAGGCCACCCTGCACTGCCTCACCGGCTGCGCCATCGGCGAGGTGCTCGGCATGATCATCGGCACCGCGGCCGGCTGGGGGAACCTGCCGACCACGCTGCTGGCGATCGTCCTGGCCTTCTTCTTCGGCTACTCGCTCACCATGCGTGGGGTCCTGCGGGCCGGTGTCGACCTGCGGACCGCGATCCGGGTGGCCCTGGCCGCCGACACCCTGTCCATCGCGGTGATGGAGCTGATCGACAACGGGGTGATCCTGGTCTGGCCGTCCGCGATGGACGCCACGCTCGCCGACGCCCTGTTCTGGGTCTCGCTGGCCGTCTCGCTGGTCATCGCCTTCGTGGTGACCACGCCGGTCAACAAGTGGACGATCGGCCGGGGCAAGGGGCACGCCGTGGTGCACCAGTACCACCACTGACCCGGCCCGGACGCCAGGATCAGAGCTCGGGGCCCTCCCGGGCTCTTCCTGGTAGGAGTAGCGCTGCTCCTTCCAGGGATCGCCGATGTTGTGGTAGCCGCGCTCCTCCCAGAAGCCGCGGCGGTCGGCGGTCATGTACTCCACGCCCCGGACCCACTTGGGACCCTTCCAGGCGTACAGGTGGGGGACGATCAGACGGACCGGGAAGCCGTGTTCGGCGGTGAGGAGTTCGCCGTCCTTGTGGGTGGCGAAGATCGTGCGGTCGGAGGCGAAGTCCGCCAGCCGCAGGTTGGAGCTGAACCCGTACTCCGCCCACACCATCACATGGGTGACGTCCGCGGACGGCGGGGCGAGTTCCAGCACCGCGCTCGCCGGGACGCCGCCCCACTCCGCGCCGGTCATGCTGTACTTCGTCACACAGTGCAGATCGGCCACCACGGTGGTGTAGGGCAGCGCGGTGAACTCCTCGTGGCCCCAGGTGCTCTTGTCGCCGCCGGCGGTCGCGCCGAAGACCCGGAACTCCCAGCGCTCGGGCCGGAACTTCGGTACCGGACCGTAGTGCGTGACCGGCCAGCCACGCTGCAGCCGCTGTCCCGGCGGAAGCTCGGACCCTGACGCTTCTCCAGACGCTCGCTCCACCGGATGACCCATGTATCCATCCTGACAGACCTCGGGCAGTGCCCTTGACCACCCCGTCACGGATCGGACAAACGGCATGAGACGCCACTTAAGTAATTAGTACGCACTTACTGGAAGATCTTCTCGACCGGTGAAATCATGCGGCGCTAGCCACCTGGTTCGACCACGTGAAGGAGTCCATCGCGATGCAGGGCGACCCCGAGGTCATCGAACTGCTCAACGAGCAGCTGACCGCCGAGCTGACCGCGATCAACCAGTACTTCCTGCACGCCAAGCTGCAGGATCACAAGGGATGGACGAAGCTCGCCCAGTACACCCGGGCCGAGTCGTTCGACGAGATGCGGCACGCGGAGGTCCTCACCGACCGCATCCTGCTGCTGGACGGCCTGCCGAACTACCAGCGGCTCTTCCACGTGCAGGTCGGGCAGACGGTGGCCGAGATGTTCCGGGCCGACCGGCAGATCGAGGTCGAGGCCATCGACCGGCTGCGCCGCGGCGTCCAGCTCATGCGCGAGAAGGACGACATCACGTCGGCGAACATCTTCGAGGCGATCCTGGCAGACGAGGAGCACCACATCGACTACCTGGACACCCAGCTCGACCTCGTGGACAAACTCGGCGAGGCGCTCTACCTGTCGACCTTGATCGAGCAGAGCCAGCCCGACCCGTCCGGACCGGGTACCGGCGGATTCTCCACGCACTGAGCGGTCGCGCGGGGCGCCGCCGGGCGGGGTGTCAGGCGGCGTCGTCCAGCCGGTCGAGGGCCGGTGCGCGCCGTTCGATCAGTTCCCGGCGGGGGCAGGCACCCCGGCCGAGCAGCGCCTGGATGCGCCGTACGCAGCCGCCGCAGTCCGTGCCCGCCTTGCAGGCGGAGGCAATCTGGCGGGGGTGTGGGCACCGTCCTCCGCGTGCTGCTTGACCTGGGCCTCGGTGACGCCGAAGCAGCTGCACACGTACACGCGGATTCACCTCCCGACGGGATCGCTGTTCTCATGCCGTCCCGGTTTCCGGTGAGGCAAACCTAACCTTACCCATCACGTCGAGAGCACAAAAGTGCGTGGGGCGCGGATCCGGTGTGATCCGCGCCCCAGATCACTCACTGGTCCCGGTACATCTCCGCGACCAGGAACGCCAGGTCGAGGGACTGGCTGCGGTTCAGCCGCGGGTCGCAGGCCGTCTCGTAGCGCTGGTGCAGGTCGTCGACGAAGATCTCGTCGCCGCCGCCCACGCACTCGGTGACGTCGTCGCCGGTCAGCTCCACGTGGATGCCGCCCGGGTGGGTGCCGAGGCCCTTGTGGACCTCGAAGAAGCCCTTGACCTCGTCGAGCACGTCGTCGAAGCGGCGGGTCTTGTGGCCGGAGGCCGCCTCGAAGGTGTTGCCGTGCATCGGGTCGGTCACCCAGGCCACCGTGGCGCCGGACGCCGTGACCTTCTCGACCAGCTCGGGGAGCCGGTCGCGGATCTTGTCGGCGCCCATGCGGACGATGAACGTCAGCCGGCCCGGCTCCCGCTCGGGGTCGAGGCGGTCGATGTAGCGCAGCGCCTCCTCGGCCGTGGTGGTCGGGCCGAGCTTGATGCCGATGGGGTTGCGGATGCGCGAGGCGAACTCGATGTGCGCGCCGTCCAGCTGCCGGGTGCGCTCACCGATCCACACCATGTGGCCGGAGACGTCGTACAGCCGGCCGGTGCGGGAGTCGACCCTGGTCAGGGCGGACTCGTAGTCCAGCAGCAGCGCCTCGTGCGAGGAGAAGAACTCGACGGTCTTGAACTCCTCCGGGTCGGTGCCGCAGGCCCGCATGAAGTTCAGCGCGCTGTCGATCTCCCGCGCCAGCTGCTCGTAGCGCTGCCCGGACGGGGACGACTTCACGAAGTCCTGGTTCCAGGCGTGCACCTGGCGCAGGTCGGCGTACCCGCCGGTGGTGAAGGCGCGCACCAGGTTCAGCGTGGAGGCCGAGGCGTTGTACATGCGCTTCAGCCGCTCGGGGTCCGGGACGCGGGCTTCCTCGGTGAAGTCGAAGCCGTTGACGGAGTCGCCGCGGTAGGTCGGCAGCGTCACGCCGTCGCGGGTCTCGGTCGGCTTGGAGCGCGGCTTGGAGTACTGGCCGGCGATCCGGCCCACCTTGACCACCGGCACGGAGGCCGCGTAGGTGAGGACGGCACCCATCTGGAGCAGCGTCTTGAGCTTGTTGCGGATGTGGTCGGCGGACACCGCGTCGAAGGCCTCGGCGCAGTCGCCGCCCTGGAGGAGGAACGCCTCTCCCTTGGCGACGGCCGCCATCCGGGCGCGCAGCTGGTCGCACTCGCCCGCGAAGACGAGCGGCGGATACGACTCGAGGTCCGCGATCACTGCGCGCAGAGCCTCGGTGTCGGGGTACTCGGGCTGCTGCGCCGCGGGCAGGTCTCGCCAGGTGTTGCCAGCGCTCGCGCTGGTCTTAGCGTTCACGGTCACCCCTCAAACACTACGGGGTCGTGTCGCGTGCTCTTCGTTCGGCTCGAAGGATGAGACGGACTGTTTGCCCTGTGGACGGCTGAGCGGTGCGGTAGGGTTCCCGGCATGTTCGCGCCTTCGATCCAGAACTGGTGGTGGACCGCTCATCCGGCGGCCCACTGACTGCGCGTACGCAAGACTTCGCGAAGGCCGCCCGAGGGGCGGCCTTCCGCGTTTCCCGGGGCCGTTCCTCTCCGTCAGACAGACGACCGAGAAGGAGCCCCACCCGTGAACCTGCAGGACCTGCTGTCCGATCCCCGTCCCTTCGCGCTGCTCCGCCGGCACACCCCGGGCCGGGACGAGCACCCGGTGGAGCTGCTGCTCGGACCCGTCACCGCCCGGGACGAGCTGGCCGACCTGCCCGACGAGGGCCTGGCGCTCATCCCGTTCCGGCAGATCCGCGAGCGCGGCTTCGACGTCCGGGACGACGGCACCCCGCTGCTGGTGCTGACCCCCGAGGAATCGTACGAGATCCCGCTCGCCGAGGCCCTGCGGTCGCTGCCCGGCCACGAGGTGCGGGTCGAGGGCGGCGGCTTCGACGTCGGCGACGAGGAGTACGGCGAGATCGTCGGGAGGGTGCTGCGCGAGGAGATCGGCCGGGGCGAGGGCGCCAACTTCGTGATCCGGCGGACGTACGAGGGCGAGATCCCCGGCTTCGGGCGGGCGGACGCGCTGGCGCTGTTCCGGCGGCTGCTGGAGGGCGAGCGGGGCGCGTACTGGACGTTCCTGGTGCACACCCCGGAGCGGACCCTGGTCGGTGCCAGCCCCGAGGTGCACGTGCGGATGTCGGGCGGGACCGTCGTGATGAACCCGATCAGCGGGACGTACCGCTATCCGGCCGGGGGCCGACGCCGGAGCATCTGCTGGACTTCCTCGCCGACGGCAAGGAGATCGAGGAGCTGTCCATGGTCGTCGACGAGGAACTGAAGATGATGTGCACCGTCGGCGACATGGGCGGGGTGGTCGTCGGGCCGCGGCTCAAGGAGATGGCGCACCTCGCGCACACCGAGTACGAGCTGCGCGGGAAGTCCTCCCTGGACGCCCGGGAGGTGCTGCGGGAGACCATGTTCGCGGCCACGGTCACCGGGTCGCCGGTGCAGAACGCCTGCCGGGTGATCGAACGGCACGAGGCCGGCGGGCGCGGCTACTACGGGGGCGCCCTGGCCCTGCTCGGGCGGGACTCCGGCGGCGCCCAGACGCTGGACTCCCCCATCCTGATCCGCACCGCCCACATCACCGGCGGGGGCACCTCCCGCTCGAGCGGAGCCGAGAGCGGGGGAGGCCGGCTGCGCGTCCCGGTCGGCGCGACGCTGGTGCGCGGCTCGGATCCGGCGAGTGAGGTGGCGGAGACGCACGCGAAGGCGGCGGGGGTGCTCGCGGCCCTCGGGGTACGGCCGTCCGCGCCGCGCGCGGAGAGCAGGCCCGCCCGGCTGGCCGACGATCCCCGGGTGCGGGCCGCGCTGGACGGGCGCCGCGCCTCCCTCGCCCCGTTCTGGCTGCGGATGCAGGAGCGCTCCGAGACCCTCACGGGGCACGCGCTCGTCGTCGACGGCGAGGACACCTTCACGGCGATGCTGGCGCACGTGCTGCGCTCGGCCGGGCTGGAGGTGACCGTCCGGCGCTACGACGAGCCGGGACTGCGGCAGACCTTGCTCGCGCACCCGGGGCCGGTGGTGCTGGGGCCGGGCCCGGGCGACCCGTCCGACCCGTCCGACCCGAAGATGCGCGTCCTGCGGGACCTGGCCGCCGCGGTGATCGGTGAGCACCGGCACGGCGTCCTCGGGGTCTGCCTGGGGCACGAGCTGATCGCGGCGGAGCTGGGCCTGGAGATCGTCCGCAAGGAGGTCCCGTACCAGGGCGCGCAGACCGTGATCGACCTGTTCGGGCGGCCCGAGACGGTCGGCTTCTACAACAGCTTCACGGCCCGCTGCGACGACGAGGCCGCCCGGGAGCTGGCCGCGCACCACGTGGAGGTGAGCCGGGCGGAGAACGGGGAGGTGCACGCCGTGCGCGGTCCGGGGTTCGCCGGGGTGCAGTTCCACCCGGAGTCGGTGCTGACCCTGAACGGGGCGGCGGTCGTGCGCGAGCTGATCGGCGCGCTGCGCGGGGTGAGCAGCACGGGCTGACGGGCCTGCGGCGGGACCCGGGCACCGGACGGCGGTTCCCGGGCCCCGCCGAGTGCGGACCTGGCGCACCGTCAGCCGAAGAACACCCCGGCCTCCTCGTACAGCTTCGGGTCCACGGTCTTCAGCCTGGCCGTGGCCTCGGCGATCGGGACGCGCACGATGTCGGTGCCGCGCAGGGCGACCATCTTGCCGAAGTCGCCGTCGCGCACGCAGTCGATGGCGTGCAGGCCGAAGCGGGTGGCGAGCCAGCGGTCGAAGGCGCTGGGGGTGCCGCCGCGCTGGATGTGCCCGAGCACGGTCGTGCGGGCCTCCTTGCCGGTGCGCTTCTCGATCTCCTTGGCCAGCCACTCGCCGACCCCGGACAGCCGGACGTGGCCGAAGGAGTCCAGCGACCCGTCCTTGAGGACCATCTCGCCGTCCTTGGGCATGGCGCCCTCGGCGACGACGACGATCGGGGCGTACGAGGCCGTGAAGCGGGAGGTGATCCAGGCGCACACCTGGTCGAGGTCGAAGCGCTGCTCGGGGATGAGGATGACGTTGGCGCCGCCGGCCAGCCCGGAGTGCAGGGCGATCCAGCCTGCGTGACGCCCCATCACCTCGCAGACCAGGACCCGCATGTGGGACTCGGCGGTGGTGTGCAGGCGGTCGATGGCCTCGGTGGCGATGCCGACCGCGGTGTCGAAGCCGAAGGTGTAGTCGGTGGCGGACAGGTCGTTGTCGATGGTCTTCGGCACGCCGACGCAGGGCACGCCGTACTCGTCGGAGAGGCGGGCGGCGACGCCCAGGGTGTCCTCGCCGCCGATCGCGATGAGCGCGTCCACCTCCTGCTTGGCCAGGTTCTCCTTGATGCGGCGGATGCCGTCCTCCACCTTGAGGGGGTTGGTCCGCGAGGAGCCGAGCACGGTGCCCCCGCGGGGCAGGATGCCGCGCACCGCCGGGATGTCGAGGCGGACCGTGTAGTTCTCGAGCGGACCGCGCCAGCCGTCCCGGAAGCCGACGAAGTCGTATCCGTACTCCTGCACGCCCTTGCGGACGACGCCCCGGATGACGGCGTTGAGCCCGGGGCAGTCGCCGCCACCGGTCAGTACTCCCACCCGCATGCCACACGTCCCTTCACCGCGGTTACCTGACGATCACTCACAGTAATGGTGATGTGTGTCACACGGCGAGAGGCGGGGAGGGCGATTCCGGTGAATTGCCGGGAGACCGTTCGACCGGCCGGTGTCACTCCTCGTCGAGGCCGCGTTCGATCGCGTACCGCACCAGCTCGACCCGGTTGTGGAGCTGGAGCTTGCCGAGGGTGTTCTGGACGTGGTTCTGGACGGTGCGGTGGGAGATGACGAGACGCTCGGCGATCTGCTTGTAGCTGAGGCCCTTGGCGACCAGCCGCAGCACCTCGGTCTCCCGCTCGGTCAGCCGGGGTGCCCCCGGAGTGCCGGTGTCCGGGGCGGGCGCGGGCTCGGCGGCGAGGCGCCGGTACTCGCCGAGGACCAGTCCGGCGAGGCCCGGGGTGAACACCGGGTCGCCGACGGCGGTGCGGCGCACCGCGTCGAGCAGTTCCCCGGTGGAGGCCGACTTCAGCAGATAGCCCGTCGCGCCGGACTTCACCGCCTCCAGCACGTCGGCGTGCTCACCGCTGGCGGAGAGCACCAGGACGCGCAGCGCGGGGTTGTGGGCCACCAGTTCCTTGCACACCGTCACGCCGGGCTTGGCGGGCAGGTTGAGGTCCAGCACGAGGACGTCCGGGGCCACGGCCTTGGCGCGCCGGACCGCCTGTTCGCCGTCGCCCGCGGTGGCGACCACCTCGAAGCCGGACTCGGCGAGGTCCCGGGCGACCGCGTCGCGCCACATGGGGTGGTCGTCGACCACCATGACTCTGATCGGACCCTGTGCCTGCGTCATCGCCGCTCCGCCTTCCCCCGCGCCCTCGCGGCGCCCTTCGGTACCTTCAGTTCGACCTCCGTGCCCTGTCCGGGCACCGAGATCAGCTCGGCGCTGCCGCCGAGGTCGCGCAGCCGGCCGCGGATCGACTGGGCCACGCCCAGCCGGCCCTCGCCCTCGGCCTGGGCCAGCCGTCCCTCGGGGATGCCGGGGCCGTCGTCCCGCACGGTCACCACGATCCCGTCCGGTTCGTCCTCGACCAGGATCCAGGCCCGGGCCTCGGCTCCGGCGTGCTCGCGCACGTTGTCCAGGGCCGCCCCGACCGCCGCCGCCAGCTCCCGCGCGGCCGGCCGCGGCAGTTCGACCGGGGCGCCGGGCTCGGCGAGGCTGGTGCGGGCGCCCGCGTGGCGGGCGAGCAGGGCGCGCAGGTCGACCGGGCCGTCCGGATCGTCGTCGTAGGGCTCGTCGACCGCGCGGACGACGGCTCCGGCGGCGGCGTCCTCCGAGACCCGGGACACCGGCAGCAGACCGCCGGAGACCAGCGTGCGCAGCGCCACCTCCTGCTCGCCGGCCAGCCGCCCCAGCTCGGCGGCCTCGCCGCCGATGACCGCGCCGCGCCGCTGCACCATCGCCAGCACCTGGAGCACTCCGTCGTGGATGTCCCGGGCCAGCCGCTCGCGCTCGCGGGTCGCCGCCTCGATCTCCAGGGCGCGGGCGAGGGTGCGTTCGGAGGCGCGGGCGACCTCCACCACGTAGCCGATGGCGATGGACGCGACCCACACCAGGATCACGTTGTGCACGGTGTCCCGGGCCGGGCTGCCGCGCTCCACGAGGTTGACGGCGGCGACGGCCGTGGAGGCCACGGCGGCCCAGCGCCAGCCGCCCTTGATGGCGAAGGCCAGCACCGCGCCCGCGGTCCATATCGACGGCAGGGTCGGGCCGCCGCCCGCGATCCGCTCGTGGTTGTCGGCGAGCGGGGTGAGCAGGATGCCGGTGAGCGCGACGGCCAGGTCGGCGGCCAGGAAGCCCCTGGTGCAGCTCGCCGCGTTCGCCACCTTCGGCAGGGTGGCGAGGGTCCACACGACCAGGACCGCGTAGTAGCCGACGGCGACCCAGGGACGCACGAAGTGGTCGTACGCGGTGGCGCACAGGCCGATCGCGTACAGCATCGTCAGCACCCGGTATCCGGCGAGCGCGCGCCACAGCGGCAGTTCGACCGACATCCTCATGACCCGCTCACGCCTGGGCATGGCCCCGCCCCCCGATCCCCCGGTCCCCCGCTAGCTCCCGCTCTGCTTCTTCTCCGCCTTCTCGGCCTTCTCGGCCTCCTTGGCGGCCTTCGCCGCGTCCGCGATCTGCCGCTTGGCGGCGGTCGCGTACATGTCGACGTATTCCTGGCCGGAGAGCTTCATGATCTCGTACATGACCTCGTCGGTCACCGCGCGCAGCACGAAGCGGTCGTGCTCCATGCCGTGGTAGCGGCTGAAGTCCAGGGGCTTGCCGATGCGGATGCCCGGGCGCATCAGCTTGGGCATCACCTGGCCGGGCGGCTGGATCTTCTCGGTGTCGATCATCGCGACCGGGATGACCGGCGCGCCGGTGGCGAGCGCCACGCGCGCGAGGCCGCCGGGCTTGCCCCGGTACAGCCGGCCGTCGGGCGAGCGGGTGCCCTCGGGGTAGATGCCGAACAGCTCCCCGCGTTCCAGCACCTCTATCCCGCTCTTGATCGCCGCCTCGCCGGCGCCGCGCGCCCCGGAGCGGTCCACCGGGAGCTGTCCGACGCCCTTGAAGAAGGCCGCGGTGAGGCGGCCCTTGACGCCGGGGGTGGTGAAGTACTCGGCCTTCGCGATGAAGGTGACCTTGCGGTCGAGGACCGCGGGCAGGAAGAACGAGTCCGAGAACGAGAGGTGATTGCTCGCCAGAATGGCGGCGCCCTCGGGCGGAATGTTCTCCATGCCCTCCACCCAGGGCCTGAAGGCGACCTTCAGCGGCCCTCCGATGGCGACCTTCATCGTGCCGTACAACACCCGCGTGCCTCCTGTTTCCGTCGGTCAGACCATAACCCGGAGTGCCGCCAATGGGCCCGACGACCCTGGTCGGTGTCAGTGCGGTCGCGTACGGTGAACCACATCCGCCAGTTCTTCACGCCTTTCTCAGGAACAGGAGCCCGAAAGGTGCCGGTTCTTCCCGGAGCCGAGCCGTACCGCCACGAGGGCGGGGAGGTGGGTGTCCTCCTCTGTCACGGCTTCACCGGCTCGCCCCAGTCGCTGCGCCCCTGGGCGGAGCACCACGCGGCACACGGTCTGACCGTGTCGCTGCCGCTGCTGCCCGGGCACGGCACCCGCTGGGAGGACCTCCAGGTCACGGGCTGGGAGGACTGGTACGCGGAGGTGGACCGCGAGCTGCGGCTGCTGGCCGGCCGCTGCTCACGGGTGTTCGTCGGCGGGCTCTCGATGGGCGCGGCGCTGGCGCTGCGGCTGGCCGCGAAGCACGGGGACGGCGTCGCGGGCGTGGTGGTCGTCAACCCGGTGAACCGGGTGCACGGCCTGTCGGGGTACGCCCTTCCGGTGGCCCGGCACCTGGCGCGCTCGACGAGGGGCATCACCGGCGACATCGCCAAGGAGGGCGCCGCGGAGCTGGGTTACGACCGGGTGCCGCTGCACGCGGCGCACTCCCTGCGAAGGTTCCTGCGCCGGCTGGACGGCGAGCTGCCCCAGGTGACCCAGCCGTTGCTGCTGCTGCGCGGCGCCCACGACCATGTGGTCCCGGCGGCCGACTCGGCGCGCGTGCTGAGCCGGGTGTCCTCCCGGGACGTCACCGAGACCGTGCTGGAACAGAGCCGCCATGTGGCGACGTTGGACTACGACGCGGACCGGATCTTCGAGGAGAGCCTCGCCTTCATCGGCCGGCTCGCACCCATGACCGGCAAGGAAGGGACGGCCGCAGTTGGCTGAGCACGACTCCGACCGCGGGGACCGCGAGCCGGACGAGAAGGGGGTCCCCTTCGACGAGGAGGCCGCCTGGCAGGCGATCGTCGCGGGCTACGGCGCCGAGCCGCCGGACCCGCCGGGCACCCGGCCCTACAAGCCGGTCGAGGATCTCGCGCTACTCGAGAAGGAGACCCCGAACGAGGAGGCCGAGAGCCCCGGTGAGCCGCGGTCCGGCCGCCCGCTGGGCAGCTCGGTGTCGTTCGCGCCCGGGGTGGGACCGCGCGACTACCGGGTGGCCGAGCCCTCGGAGGACGACCTCGGCGAGGACGACGAGGGCCACTTCGTGCCCCCGGAGCCGCCGCCGCTGCCGACCGCCGACACGACCTCCAGGTTCGCCTGGCTGGGGGTGGTCGGCGGACCGCTCCTGCTCCTGCTCGCCGTGCTGCTCGGCTGGGAGATGACCTGGTATCTGGCGACGCTGGGCATCGGCGGGTTCCTCGGCGGCTTCGTCACGCTGGTGACGCGCATGCGGACGGACGAGGACGGGGACGATCCGGGCCGCGGGGCCGTGGTCTGAGCAGCCGGTCCGCGAGCCCGCCGGCCCGCGCTACGACGCCGGGATCCTGAGGGCGGCCAGCACCGGAAGGTGGTCCGTGGCCGCCCTCAGGTCGGCCTCGCTCACACCCGGCAGGCCGAGCGGCACCCCGCAGCCGAGGATCTCGATGCCCTCGGTGGCGAAGACGGCGTCGATGCGCTGGTGGGGGTCGGTGGCGGTGGAGGTGAACTCGCCGCCCCAGGGGCTGACGGCCCGGCAGTCCCGCAGGGCGGCGGCGAGGCGGCGGAAGGTGGGTCCGTCGGGACGCTCGTTGAGGTCACCGCCCGCCACGGCGTGCTCCACGCCCAGCGCGGCGAGGCGGTCCAGGAGCATCCCGCCCTGCTCGTGCCGCTCGTCCTGCCGCAGGCTCAGATGGCAGCTCAGGACGCCGAGGCGGGCGCCGCCGAACCGTACGACGGCGGTGGCGAAGCCGCGCCGGTGCAGTCCGGGGGTGAGCGGCAGGAGCACGTCCTCCGTGCGCTCGACCGTGGCCCGCAGCGAGCACAGGATCGCGGGGCCGGCCGCCGTCGCGCCCCCGGTGAGGACGGTCTGGCCGGAGGCCGCCGCGAGCCGGGCCAGCTTCTTGCGCCAGCGGAAGAAGCGCGGGGCCTCCTGGACGAGGACCAGGTCGGGGGCGCAGGCGGTGATCACCCGGGCGAGCGCGTCGGTGTCGTCGCGCATCGAGCGGACGTTGTAGGCGAGGACCCGGACGACGGCGGAACCGTCCGGTTCGGTACGGGAGTTGGGAAGCGTCGGGGTTGCCATGACGATCAACATACGACGGTGCCCGCCGTCCCGGGACCGGACTCGGCGGGCACTGCCGTACGTGGCTCGTCACATGATCGGGTCGGGCTCGCGGGCCAGGTCCGCCGCGCCCACCAGGCCCGCCTTGTTGCCGAGCTGGGCGGCGATCACGTCGGCGACCGGGCGCCAGTTGCCGCCCACCAGCCAGCGCTTGTAGGACTTGCGGATCGGGTCCAGGACCAGGTCGCCCTCGTCGGAGAGGCCGCCGCCGACGATGAACGCGGAGGGGTCGAAGAGGGAGGCGAGGTCGGCGAGGCCGGCGCCGGCCCAGCGGGCCAGCTCACGGTAGGAGTCGACGGCGACCGGGTCGCCCTGGCGGGCGGCCATGGAGATGTGCTTGCCCTCGATGCCGTCGGGGGTGCCGTCGCCGAGGGAGAGCAGCACCTCCGCTCGCTCGGGGGTGGCGTTGGCGCGCTGCGTGGCGTAGCGCACCAGGGCGCGGCCGGAGGCGTACTGCTCCCAGCAGCCCTGCGAGCCGCAGCCGCACAGCAGGCCGTCCGGCACCATCCGGATGTGGCCGAACTCGGCGGCCACGCCGAAGTGGCCGCGGCGCAGCTTGTTGCCGATGATGATGCCGCCGCCGAGTCCGGTGCCCAGGGTGATGCAGATGACGTTGCGGTGGCCCTTGCCGGCGCCGAACTTGTACTCGCCCCAGGCCGCGGCGTTGGCGTCGTTCTCGACCACGACGGGGAGGCCCACGCGGGCCTCGACCTTCTCCTTGAGCGGTTCGTTGCGCCAGTCGATGTTGGGCGCGAAGTAGACCGTCGAGCGCTGCCGGTTCACGTAGCCGGCCGCACCGATGCCCACGCCGACGATCTCGTGCCCGGCACGCGCGCCCTCCACCGCCGAGGCGATGGCGTCCACGATGGCCTCGGGCGTGGTGGGGGTCGGCACCTTGAAGGTCGAGAGGATGTTGCCTTCCTCGTCGACCACGCCGGCCGCGATCTTGGTGCCGCCGATGTCGACGCCGATGGTGAGTCCCATGAATCCCTCAGTTCGGTCGAGCCCCGCTACGGCCAACCGTACCCGAGGCCCTGCCGTGGGAGGGCTTCAGTCCAGGTCGATGCGTTCCCCCGGACCGCCGGCCTCGCCCCGGCCGGGACCGTCGGGCCACTCGTCCCCGGAGCCGGCCGAGCCGGTGGTCCAGCGGCGTTCCTGGTTCTGGACGGCGGACCGGTAGGCGGCGAGCAGCTCGTTGCCGGCCGCGGCGAGGTGGTCGAAGACGTCCGGGTTGCGTTCCAGGACGGGCTCCACGGCGGCCTTGGCCTGCTGGACGACCTGCCGCACGGCCTGCTGGGCGGCGGGTCCGGCGAGGCCGCCGAGCAGCGGGGACTGCAGGCCGGACAGTTTGTCGGCCACGGTGTCCACGAGTCTGCGCAGTTCCTCGGCGGCGGAGCCCGGGGCGGGCCCTCCTCGGACCGGCGGCGGGCCTTCTCGGCGGCGAGGTCCTCGGCGCAGGCCGTGGACCAGGCGTCGGCGTCGGTCGCCCTCCCCCGAGCCTCCGACTGCGCTCCGGCAGGGGGGACCCCCGCCTCGTGGTCCTCCGCGGCGGGGTCGGGTGCGGGACGCTCTTCGCTCATGGCGGACTCCTGACTACGGTTCGCCCCTACGACGTTACCCGAACGGCCCATCCGGTTCACCGGCCCGCCGCGGGCCACAGCCCGGGGTCGGGGGCGAACCGGACGCGCAGCTCGTTCTCGCGCAGCCCGGCGCCCGCGACGGTGCAGCGGCGCAGGGCGGAGGGCAGCGGGACGATCCGGCGGAAGGGACCCGCGGTCACCACGAGTTCGTCGCCGCGCCGGATCAGGTCGAGGTCGTCCCGGACGGCGCCGGGCAGCGGGATGTGCCAGACCAGCACCCCGTCGGTGGCGAGGGCGTCGGTGACGGGCCACTCGACCGGGGCGGGCGCCGGGTTGACGGCGGGCACGGCGAGGGTGTCGAGGTCGTCGGCGCCGTGCGGGTCGCGGCCGAGGTGCGGGACTGGGTGGACGTCGTGCTCCGTCTGCCATTCGGCGAGCGTCTTGCGCTGCTGGGCGAGGAGTCCGGCGAGCCAGCTGTCGGGCACGGTGTCGGGCAGCACGCGGTTGGCGACCAGGGACTCGGTGCGCAGGCCGCGCAGGGCGAGTCCGAGGCCGGCGGCGCGGACGGCGTCGGCGCCGGCCGGGCCGGGTTCGGCGACCAGGCGTACGGAGGTGTGGCGGTCGGTGAGCACCGCCTCCACGGCGGCCAGTTCCATGTCCCAGCGGGCCGCGGTCTCGTAGAGCCACTCGGCGGGCATCGGGACGCCGGCGAGCCGGCCGAGGACCGGCCGCAGAGCGCGGGCCGCCTGCCGCTCGGGCGGGAGCAGCCGGCGCAGGTAGCGGCGCAGTTCCTCGGGAAGGGCCAGCAGGGGCAGGGCCTGCGCGAGGGGCGGGAGGTCGACGACGAGGAGGTCGTAGCGCTCGGAGAGGGCGGCGTCCCGCAGGGCCCGCAGGAAGGAGAGTTCCTGGGCGCCGGGCAGCGGGGTGACCTCCTCGGCGTCCAGCCGGGCGGCGCCGAGGAGGTCCAGGACGTTCGCGGCGCGGGACTGGAAGGCGGTGAGGTCCTGCCGGAAGCGGTCGGCCGCGTCGGGACGCCAGACGGTCAGCCGCTCGGCGGCCTCGGTGGGGGCCGGTCCTGTTCCGGTGCCCAGCGCCGCGCCGAGGGTGTCGGTGTGGTCGGCGCCGAGCAGCAGGGTCCGGGTACCGGCGGCCGCGGCGCGCCGTGCGGTGGCGGCGGCGACGGTCGTACGGCCGCTGCCGCCCGGGCCCGTGATCAGGAGGGTGCGCATGAACCTGAACGGTAACGGAGTGGGAGTGCGCCCCGTGCCGCCGCCGGGTCCCCGGCCGCCGTCGGGCGGTGTCCGCGGGGCATCCGCCCCGACCCGGCCGGGGGCCTAGTGGTCCGACTCCACGCGCTTCTTCAGGCCGGCGAGGGCGCGGTCGATGATGACCTTCTCGGCCTTGCGCTTGATCATGCCGAGCATGGGGATCTTGACGTCGACGGTGAGCAGGTAGGTCACCTCGGTGGCGCCCTGCCCGGCCGGCTTCAGGAGGTAGGAGCCGTCCAGGGAACGCAGCATCTGGGACTTCACCAGCGTCCAGGAGACCTCGTTCTCCCCGGACCAGGTGTACGCCAGGGTCTGGTCGTCCTTGATGGCGCCGGCGTCCATGACGAGACGGACCTGCTCGGCGCGGCCCCGCTCGTCGGCCGCGAGCACCTCGGCCTCCTTGACCTCGCCGGTCCAGTCCGGATAGCGGGCGAAGTCGGCGATCACCGCCATGACGTCGGCCGGAGCCGCCTCGATCGTGATGCTCGAACTGGTGTGTTCCGCCATCGCCGTGGCTCCTCCAGATACGGACCGAAGAGACTCCTGCCGTGCGCGGGCCGCGCACGTGGGTGCAGCGTGAAGGCTACCGCGCCCCGACCTGCCGCCTTCACCCCGTCCACATCGGCGTTCCGGTCACCATTCCAGCGCCCACGGCCGGCCCGTCCCCGCGAAGTGCCCCACGTTCACGCACTCGGTCGCGCCGATCCGCATCCGGCGCGCCAGCGGCTGGTGGACGTGGCCGAACAGGGCGAAGCGCGGTCTGGTGCGGCGGATGGCGTCCAGCAGCGCCCGGCTGCCCCGTTCGAAGCGGCGCGCGACCGTGTCGTAGACCAGCTCCGGCACCTCCGGCGGGATGTGGGTGCAGAGCACGTCCACCTCGCCGACGGCCTCGATCTTCGCCGCGTACTCCTCGTCGTCGATCTCGTACGGGGTGCGCATCGGCGTCCGCAGTCCGCCGCCGACGAAGCCGAAGGTCCGGCCGCCGATCTCCACCCGCTCGCCGTCCAGCACCGTGGTGCCGGGCCTGGCGTACTCCCGCCACAGGGGCGGCATGTCGACATTGCCGTAGGTGGCGTACGTCGGTGTCGGGAACGCGGCGAACAGCTCGGCGTACTGCTTGCGTACCGCGCGCTCGATCGCGGCGGCCCGGTCGGTGCCGATGCCGGCCCACAGCCGGGCACCGAAGGCGCGCGCCTCCTCGAAGCGGCGGGCGGTGCGCAGCTCGACGATCCGGTCCGCGTTCTCCTCGCCGAACAGGTCGGGGAAGATCCCGCGCGAGTGGTCGGCGTAGTCGAGGAAGAGGACGAGGTCGCCGAGGCAGATCAGGGCGTCCGCACCCTCGCCGGCCCGGGCGAGATCACGGGCGTTGCCGTGCACGTCGCTGACGACGTGGACGCGTGTCCTCCGGCTGCCGGTCGGTGTGGGTGCCATGGTGATCAAGCGTAGGTGGCGCGCGGCACTTGTGAACAGTGGCGGTCCGGCCTGCGGTTACTCGCCGGTCGGTTGTGCCGTGGACTACTGTGCGCGAAGGAACGCCAACCTGTGTGACGCAGCGAACATCTCACCGGGACCCCCTGTCGTAGAAGCCATACCGGCGGGTAACGTCCGGGCCGTCCAGTCGTGCTCTGGATTTCAACATGTGAATCCGCATGTGATCTCCGGAGCACTCCCGAGCCTTGGACCGCACCGTCGCATCACACAGAGTCGTGGCGCCGGCGCCCTATGAGGAGCAGCAGTCTTGCGCGAGTTCAGCCTTCCGGCTTTGTACGAGGTCCCTGCCGACGGCAACCTGACCGACATCGTCCGCAGAAACGCCGCGCAGCATCCCGACGTCGCCGTCATCGCCCGCAAGGTGGACGGTGTATGGCAGGACGTGACGGCGACCCGGTTCCTCGCCGAGGTGCACACGGCCGCCAAGGGCCTCATCGCCGCCGGTGTGCAGCCGGGCGACCGGGTGGGACTGATGTCCCGCACCCGGTACGAGTGGACGCTGATGGACTTCGCGATCTGGAGCGCGGGCGCGGTGACCGTGCCGGTGTACGAGACCAGCTCGCCGGAGCAGGTGCAGTGGATCCTGTCCGACTCGGGCGCGACGGCCTGTGTCGTTGAGCTGGACGCCCATACGCAGGCCGTGGAGTCGGTGCGGGCCTCGCTGCCCGCGCTGAAGCACGTCTGGCAGATCGAGGCCGGCGGCCTGGAGGAACTGGCCCGGCTCGGCCAGGGCGTCGCGGACGCGACCGTGGAGGAGCGCGGCTCGCTCGCCCGGGCCGACGACCCGGCGACGATCGTCTACACCTCCGGCACGACGGGCCGCCCCAAGGGCTGTGTGCTCACCCACCGCAGCTTCTTCGCCGAGTGCGGCAACATCGTCGAGCGGCTGCGTCCGCTGTTCCGCACCGGCGAGTGCTCGGTGCTGCTCTTCCTGCCGCTGGCGCACGTCTTCGGCCGGCTGGTGCAGATCGCCCCGATGATGGCGCCGATCAAGCTCGGCTGCGTCCCGGACATCAAGAACCTCACCGACGAGCTGGCCGCGTTCCGGCCGACCCTGGTCCTCGGTGTGCCGCGCGTCTTCGAGAAGGTCTACAACACGGCCCGTGCCAAGGCGCAGGCGGACGGCAAGGGCGCGATCTTCGACAAGGCGGCGGACACCGCGATCGCCTACAGCAAGGCGCTGGACGCCCCGTCGGGCCCGGCCCTCGGCCTGAAGATCAAGCACAAGGTCTTCGACCGGCTGGTCTACGGCAAGCTGCGCGCGGTCCTCGGCGGCCGGGGCGAGTACGCGATCTCCGGCGGTGCCCCGCTCGGCGAGCGGCTCGGCCACTTCTTCCGGGGCATCGGCTTCACGGTGCTGGAGGGCTACGGCCTGACCGAGTCCTGCGCGGCCACCGCGTTCAACCCCTGGGACCGGCAGAAGATCGGCACGGTCGGCCAGCCGCTGCCCGGCTCGGTGGTCCGGATAGCGGACGACGGCGAGGTGCTGCTGCACGGCGAGCACCTGTTCAAGGAGTACTGGAACAACCCGGGCGCGACCGCCGAGGCGCTGGCGGACGGCTGGTTCCACACCGGTGACATAGGCACCCTCGACGAGGACGGCTACCTGCGGATCACCGGTCGCAAGAAGGAGATCATCGTCACGGCGGGCGGCAAGAACGTGGCCCCGGCCGTGATCGAGGACCGGATCCGGGCGCACGCGCTGGTCGCCGAGTGCATGGTGGTGGGCGACGGGCGCCCGTTCGTCGGCGCGCTGGTGACCATCGACGAGGAGTTCCTGGGCCGCTGGGCGGAGGAGCACGGCAAGCCGGCCGGCTGCACCGCGGCCTCGCTGCGCGAGGACCCGGAACTGCGGGCGGCCATCCAGGCGGCGATCGACGACGGCAACGCCGCGGTGTCGAAGGCCGAGTCGGTGCGCAAGTTCCGCATCCTGCCGGCGCAGTTCACCGAGGAGTCGGGCCACCTCACCCCGTCGCTGAAGCTGAAGCGGAACGTGGTGGCGAAGGACTACGCGAACGAGATCGAGGCGATCTACGCGAAGTAGGCCGCCCGCCGAGAACGCGTCACGGCGCGGGTCCCCGACGGGGATCCGCGCCGTCGTGCGTCGCCGGGCGTCCCCGTGCGTACGCCGTGCGTCGCCGTGCGTGTGTCGCGGGCGCGCCTAGAGCAGGGCCCTGAGCTTCTCCGCCAGCAGGTCCCAGCGCCACCTCTCCTCGACCCACTGGCGGCCGCGCTCGCCCATCCGGCGGCGCAGCCCGGCGTCGCCGAGCAGGGCGGTGATCCGCTCGGCCGCCTCGGCCGGCTCGCCGCCCGGACGACCCAGCCGGTCTCACCGTCCAGCACCGCGTCCGGCGCGCCGCCCGAGTCGCCGGCGACCACCGGCAGCCCGGTGGCGGAGGCCTCCAGGTAGACGATGCCGAGGCCCTCGACGTCCAGCCCGCCGCGCCGGGTGCGGCACGGCATGGCGAAGACGTCACCGGCGCCGTAGTGCGCGGGCAGCTCGGCCCAGGGCACGGCGCCGGTGAAGCGGACCGAGGCCTCGACACCGGTCTCCCGCGCCATCCGGCGCAGGTCCCGCTCGTAGGGCCCGCCGCCGACGATCAGCAGCACGGCGTCCGGCTCGGCGGCCAGGATCCGCGGCATGGCCCGGATGAGCGTGTCCTGGCCCTTGCGCGGCACCAGGCGGGAGACGCACACCACCACCGGACGCTCGGTGAGCCCGAGCCGCGCCCGCACCTCGTCGCCGCCCGAGTCCGGGTGGAAGGTCTTCTCGTCGACGCCGGGCGGAAGCTGCGTCATGCGCCGGGCCGCGTCCTCGGTGAGGGCGGTGGCGATCCGGGAGCGGGTGTACTCGCCGAGGTAGGTGAGGGTGTCCGTGGACTCGCCGATCCGGCGCAGCAGTTGCCGGGCGGCGGGAAGCTGCGCCCAGCCGGCCTCGTGCCCGTGGGTGGTCGCCACCAGCCGCTCGGCGCCCGCCCTCCTGAGGGCCGGTGCCATCAGACCGAGCGGCGCCGCCGCCCCGAACCACACCGAGGTGCAGCCGTGCTCCCGCAGCAGCCCGGTCGCCCGCCGTGTCGCCGCGGGCGTCGGCAGCAGCATGGTCGTACGGTCGCGTACGACGGTGAAGGGCTGTTCGTCGTCGAAGGCGGCCGTGGCCCGGGCGCCCTCCTGGCCGCGCTTCCAGGTGGAGGCGTAGACGACGAGCCGCTCGGGGTCCAGCCGGAGGGCCATGTTGTGCAGGAAGGCCTGGATGCCGCCCGGCCGGGGCGGGAAGTCGTTGGTCACGATGAGGGTCTTGTGCATCGCCGCCGACCCTACCGCGCGCCTGCGGCGGGCCGGGGAACCATGGTTCCCTGGCCGTGCACGGGCGGACGGAGGGGAGCACGGGTGAACAGGACGGGCGGGTGGCCGGCGGCGCCGGCGTGGACCTGGTGCGCCACCCGGCTGGTGCTGCTGCTCCTGGTCTTCCGGGTGGTCTCCCTCCCCGGCGCGGACGTCACCACCGACGTGTCGGTGATCTACCAGGGCTGGTCCGGGGTGCTGCGCCAGGGCTCGTTCCCGCTCTACGACGTGACCTGGCAGTACCCGCCCGCGGCCGCGCTGGCGATACTCTCCCCCGGCCTGCTGCCGTTCCTCGGCTACGCGCCCGCGTTCTTCGTCCTGAGCTGCCTCGCCGACCTGGTCGTGTTCGGGCTGCTGACGTACGCCGGCCGGCGGCCCGGGCGGTCGTCGCGCGGCGCGTGGACCTGGGTGGCGGGTCTGCCGCTGCTCGGCCCGACCGCGTACGCCCGGTACGACCTGATGGTGACCGCGGTGGCCGTGGCGGCCCTGCTGGCGGGGGCCCGGTATCCCCGGGTGATGGGCGCGCTGGCGGCTTTCGGGGCGCTGCTGAAGGTGTGGCCCGCGCTGCTGCTGGTGGGCGCCACACGGCTGCGGGCCTGGCTCTCGGCGGCGGTGACCGGGGCCGGGGTCGCGGCGCTGTTCGCGGTGGCCATGCCCGGCGCGTTCGCGTTCCTGGCCTTCCAGCGCGACCGGGGCACCGAGGTGGAGTCGCTGGGCGGCCTGGTCCTCCATGTGGCCCGGCGCTTCGGCTGGCCGGGCGAGGTGGTGCTGAACTACGGCTCGGTGGAGTTCGTCGGCCCGTACGCCGGGACCGTCGGCAGGGCCGCGGTGGCACTGAGCGTCGGCGCCTGCTGCTGGCTGCTGCTGTGGCGGCTGCGGGCGGCCCGGCTCGAGCCGCACACGCTCGCGGACGCGGCGTTCACCGCGGTGCTGCTCCTCACCGTCACCAGCCGGGTGATCAGCCCGCAGTACCTGGTGTGGCTGGTCGGCCTGGCCGCCGTCCGCGGGTGCTTCCGGGCGAGCCGGACGGACAAGCCCGCCGCGCTGGTCCTGGCGGCCGCCTTCGTCACCCTGCTGGAGTTCCCCGTCGGCTTCGCGCACGTCATCGTGAGCGACACCTACGGCGTCGCCCTGCTCCTGCTGCGCAACGCCCTCCTCGTCGCCGCGGCCCTCACCGCGGCCCGCGCCCTGTGGCGCGCCACCGTCCCGGCGGCCACCGAGCCGGTACCGGTCAGCCCAGCTGACCGCGTACGTAGTCGCGCCACCGGGCGGTGAACTCCTCCGGGGTGGTGCCCAGGGTCTCGCGCAGGGCCTCGTCGAGGGCTCCCGCGCGGCTGTCGTGGGCGCCGACGGCGCGGTAGAAGGCGCCGAGCCGGCTCTCGCTCCAGTGGTCGGCGATCATCCGGCAGGCCAGCCAGCCGCCCTCGTAGGCCTGTGCGAGGTGGTCGGGGTCGCCGCTGAAGGCGAAGTCCCCGTCGGCGGGCAGGGCCGCCGGCACCTTGCCGTCCCGGACCGCGCGGCTCAGTTCCGGTGCGGCCTCGGACGGTGTGCGGCCGGTGCCGAGGTAGCCGATCCAGTCGGCGTACCCCTCGGACAGCCAGAGCGGGGTGGCGGCGGTGGTGTGCGCCCGGGTGGCCACATGGGTGGTCTCGTGGGTGAGCACCACCTGCTTGCCGGTCTCGCCCAGCACCGCGTACGCGTCCGGGTTGACCACCACCCGGTCCGCCGGCGTGTTCCCCGGGCTCCCGGCCTCGCCGGTGGTGACCGCGGCGATGCCCCGGTAGCCGGAGGCGGGTGAGCCGAGCAGTCCGGCCATGCCCGCGAGGCTCCGTGGGACCAGGACGACGATCCGCCGGGTCCACGCCGTCCCCCACGCCGCGGAGACGGCCGGTACGGCGCGGTCGGCGAGCCGGGCGTAGCGGCGCAGCTCGGCGGCGCCCTGGCCGGTCCCGAGGACCAGGCTGTGCGCGCCCCGGACGGCGGTGACCGGGCCCTGGTCCCACAGCTGCTGCCCGGACTTCCCGGCGGGCCGGTCACCGGTGACGTACCACCGGCCGCCGCCGGTGCGGCGCAGGGTGAGCGTGCGGCGGACGCTGACCGGTGCCCGGTCGTAGCCGGCGACCCGGTAGCGCAGCTCGGCGTCGGCGGTGGCGGCGGAGCCGCCCCGGCGCAGCGCCGTCACCCGGTACGCCCAGGAGGCCAGGGGCAGGGCGCGCAGCCGGACGTAGGCGGTGCGGGTGCCGGTGGCGCCGAAGGCGGTCTCGTCGTGTCCGAGCAGGGCCGCCGACCGCCGGTCGAGGACCCGCTGCACCTCGGCGGTGGCCGGGTCGGCGGCGGTCCGCCCGGCGCATCCGGCCAGGGGCGGCAGGAGCAGCAGGCAGAGCCCGGCCGCCGCGGCGCGCCACGTCCGCCGCGCCCGTCCACGAACAGTCACCCGCCGATCGTACGGCGCCCGGCCCGGGCCCGTCCGCCGTACCGGCGCCCGCGGTCAGGGACGGGTGACGGAGGAGATCGGCATCATCCCGACCGGGTCGTAGCGCACCGGCGCGCCCGGGTAGGGCGCGTGGATCACCCGGCCGTTGCCGACGTACATCCCCACGTGGCTGGCGTCGGAGCGGTAGACGACCAGGTCACCCGGGCGTGCCTGGGACAGCGGGATCTGCCGGCCGGCGTGCCGCTGGTCCTGGGAGGTGCGCGGCAGATGGACGCCGGCCCGGGCGTACGACCACTGCATCAGCCCCGAGCAGTCGAAGCCGGACGGTCCGCTGGCGCCCCACACGTAGGGGCGGCCCAGGGCGGACCGGGCGGCGGCGACGGCGGCCGCGGCGCGGGCGTCGGGGGCGACCGCGCCGGCCAGGTCCGGCAGCCCGGGCAGATCGGCGCGGCCGCCGCGGGAGGCGCGGTCGTAGGCGGCGCGTTCGCCGGCGGGCAGGGAGTTGAGCAGCTGCCGGGCCCGGGCGAGCTTGCGTTCCACGATCCGCTTGTGGACGTCGACGGCCTTGCGGCCGCGCTCCAGCTCGGCGAGCTTCCCCGCGGCCTCGGCCCGCTCCTGGGCGAGTCGCCGCATCTCCACGCGCAGCTCCCGGAGTTGGCCCGCCTGCTGGACGCCGATGCGGTCGAGGGTGGCGGCCCTGGCCAGGTAGTCGTCCGGGTCGTCGGACAGGAGCAGGGCGACGGCGGGGTCGAGGCCGCCGGAGCGGTACTGGGCGCCGGCCAGTGAACCCAGCCGTTCGCGCATGGTGTTGACGCGCTGCTGGCGGCGCGCGATGTGCTCCTGCGCGTCGCGGACCTCGCGGCGCAGCGCGTCGGCCCGCTCGTCGGCCTTGTCGTAGGCCTGGGTCGCCTTCTCGGCCTCCTCGTAGAGGCGGTCCACCTCGGCCCGGGTGTTCGGGTGCGGTGCGGCGTCGGCCGGTACGGCCCCCAGGGCGGCGGCCGCCGCCGACAACGCGCACAGGGCGGCCGAGGCGCCCCGGTCGAACCCGGACGGTGCGAGACGGCGATGGGAACCCACGGGAGTCCTTCCGCTGGCGGACGGGAACGGTCTCCCCGGCGCGGGGACGGGGAGACCCCGCGCCGGGGAAACGCGGCAGACAGTAACCGTGCGGAAGGACGGCGGCCAAAGGCCGTCAACGGCCCCACAACCAGCGCGCCCCGCCGCTGACGCAGGTCAGGGCGGGGCGGGGAGTCAGTCGCGGTATTCGGGATTCGCTCGTTCGGGCGCCCCGGATCCGGTGTGGGACGGAGTCAGACGCGGACGCCGAACTGGAACGGCATGTTGCCGATCGCCTCGTAGCGGACCACGGCGCCGGTGTGCGGGGCGTGCAGCACCTGGCCGTTGCCGGCGTAGAGGCCGACGTGGTGCAGGTCGCCGTAGAAGAACACCAGGTCGCCGACCTGGAGCTGGCTCTGCGAGAGGTGGGCGCCGTAGTTCGCCTGGGCCTCGGAGGTGCGCGGTATGGAGACGCCGGCCTGGGCGTAGGCCCAGGAGGTCAGGCCCGAGCAGTCGAAGGACGACGGACCGGAGGCGCCGTAGACGTACGGCGAGCCGATCTTGCTCTGCGCGGCGGAGAACGCGGCGGCGGCCCGGCCGGAGGCGGAGGAGTCGTTGCCGAGGTCCACCCGGTCGCTGGAGGAGCGGTTGGCCCGCTGCTGCTCGGCGGCGAGGGCCGCCTTCTCCTTGGCGGTCAGGGTGTTGAGGAGCTTCTGCGCCTCGGCGAGCTTGCCCTGGACTTCCTTCTTCTTGTTGCCCAGCTCGGTGCGGGTGGAGGCCAGGTCCTTGAGCTTGCCCGTGGCCTCGGCGCGCTCCTGGGCGAGTTCGCGCTGTTTGTCCTGGATCTTCTTCAGCGCCTCGACCTGCTGGCCGCTCAACTGGTCGAGCGTGGAGGCCTTGTCGAGGTAGTCGTCCGGGTCGGAGGACAGGAAGAGCTGGACGGAGGGGTCGATGCCGCCGGAGCGGTACTGCGCGGTGGCCAGCGAACCCAGGCCGTCCCGGAGCTTGTTGAGCTCCTCCTGGCCGCGGGCCACGTTGTCCTGGATGGTGGAGATTTCCTTCTGCAGCTTCTGCTGCTTCTCCTTGGCCCCGTTGTACTTCTCGGTGGCCTGCTCCGCCTGCTCGTAGAGCTTGTCGACCTTCGCCTTGACCTCGTCCTTGCCGGGCTTCTCGCTCGGAGCGGCGTTGGCGGCGTTCGCGCTCAGCACGACGGCGGCGGCAGCCGCGGTGGTCAGCACGGTGACACGCGTGCGGCTGGGCTGCTTGGGTCGACGGTGGGACGCCACGAGGGACGATCTCCTTCTTGTGAGTGATCACCCGTTCGGAGGTTCGAGCCCAGACCCTAGTGACCCAGTTGTGATCAGTTCAAATCCCCACGGCAAAAAACCCGGTGACGCAACGCATTCTTTGCTCACAACTCACGTGCGGTGATGCCCAATTGACACTACGTTGCGTGACGATACGGCCAATTCGGGCAATGCATATGCGCGTTGCACGTTCAGGACAGTCGCTTCAGAAGTACCGCAGAGGCGACGGGACGGGCGCCGGCGCGGGCGACCCCGTCGGCCACCTCCCGGTCGGTCGAGGCGACGATGACCGGACGGCCCGGCGGCTCGGCACGCACGAGCTGACGGATCAGCTCGTCCGCCGTGACGCCCGGCTTGGAGAACAGCACCCGCACTCCGCGCGGCGGCGCGAGCAGCACCGGCGCGGCCAGCTCGGCACCGTCGAAGACGCAGGTCACCTCGGCGCCGGTCTGCGCGGCGAGCGCCGAGAGCTGGCCCAGCAGGCGCAGCCGCTGCTTCTCCAGCGGCATCTGGGGATAGCCGGTCTTGGTGACGTTGTAGCCGTCGACCACCAGATGCGCCTGCGGCAGCGCCAGCAACTGGTCGAGGATCGCCGGGTCGTTCTCCGACAGCGCCCGGGCGGCGATGTCCTTCGGGGTCATCCGTCCCGGTTCGACCGCGTCCACGGTCTCGGCCGGGCGCACGGAGACCGGCGGCAGGGCGAGTTCACGCCGGAGCCCCTGGGCGGCGTCCAGCATGGTGTCCAGCAGCAGCCGCACCCGCATGTCCTCGACGCTGCGGCCCTCGCGGGCCGCCCGGCGGGTGGCCTCCAGCGCCGCCTCGACCTCGCCCAGGCGCGCCTTGAGCCGCCGGGACTCGCTCTCGGCGGCGGAGAGCTGCGCCTGCCCCTCGGCCCGCACGGCGTCGATCTCGCCCCGGACCTTGCGCAACGCGGCCTCGCCCCGCTTGACGTCACTGAGCGCGGCGCGCAGCTTGCGGTGCAGCGACTCCGCCTCCCGCTTCGCCGACTCCGCCTCCGCGCGCAGCCGTTCGGTCTCGGCGCGGGTCAGCTCGCGGGCCTGGCCGAGCTCCGTGCGCAGCCGCTCGAGCTCGGCGCGGCTCTCCTCGTCGGCCCGCTCGGCGTCGGCGCGCTGCGCCTCCTCGCCGGCCGCGGTCACCAGCTTCACCCAGCCCACGGGCCGCAGTACGTAGGCCGCGGCCGCCACATCGAGCGGATCCGCGGCCGGGGGCGGCGAGCCGGAGTCGAGGGCGCCGGAGAGTTCCGGCTGCGCCTCTCTGAACTTCTCCCCGATCCGCTGCCGGAACAGCGTGTCGGTCTCCAGCGCCGCCGCCATCGCGTTGCCGGCGAACTTGGCCCGGCGATTGGGGGCGAACCGGGCGTACTGCCGCAACTGGGCGGGCAGTTCCGTCACGGTCAGCAGGCCGAAGCCGTCCGAGACGATCTGCACGACCCGTCGGCGCACGCCGTCGGGCAGCGGACGGTCAAGCACCTCAGCGGTGCCGTCGCCCGGCCCCCGCCTGCGGTCTCCACCATCCGTCACACCCCAATACCTCTACGGGCCCGCTCCGCTCAGGAGCCGGCGCCCGGCCTGTCCACGAGTTCCACCTGGTCCACCGCGTTGCACCAGCGGCAGCGGACCGACTCGATGGTCTCACTGACCACCTCGCGCTCCTCCACCGTCGGCTCGCCCGCGAGGTCGAGGTGAACGTACTCGACGACCTTCGACGAGCGGGTCACGTCGAAGCGGGTGAGGTTGCCGCAGAGGGCGCAGCGCCATCGCGTCGTGGCGGTCGGCAGGGGAACCGTCATCGTGACTGTTCGCTTCCTTCTCGGGTCGTCCGCGCCGCTCCCCGACGCGTGTGGCTCGTAACCCTACGGCCTGCCGGTCACTCGCCGCCCGTCCGTCCACGGCGGCGAGGCGGTCTGTCGACTTGTGTCCCGTTACGTCATGCTCTGTAGTCATGATCCGCACCTGGGGCACGGCGGCCCGCGGAGCGTTCCGGGCGGTCCGGGGCGCCTCCGCGCCGATGACGTACGTCCTCCTCGTCCTGTGCACCCTGATCTTCGTGCTCGGCCCGGCCTCCGGACTCACCCCCGCGTACGGCTCGGGCGGGGCGCTGTTCGCGGCGCAGCGGGCGTACTTCCGGCACTGGGGCGTGGTCCCGGCCGAGCTGTTCGACCCGTCGGTCCGGGCGGCCCTGACCCCGGCGACCGCCCTGTTCGTGCACGGCAGCTGGGTGCATCTGCTCGGCAACATGCTCTTCCTCTTCGTCTTCGGGCTGCTGACCGAGGAACGGATGGGCCGGGTGGAGTTCACCCTCTTCTACGTCGGCTGCGGTTACCTGGCCCTGCTCGGCTACGCGGCCGCCAACGCCACCTCCGGGCAGTCGCTGGTGGGCGCCTCGGGGGCGATCTCGGCGGTCCTCGGAGCGTTCCTGTACCTGTTCCCCGTGCCCGTGTGACCAGTCTCCTCCCCTTCCTGTTCTTCCTCCCGCTGCGCTTCCCGGCCTGGGTCGTGCTGCCCTTCTGGGCCGGTCTGCAGTGGCTCGCGGCGGGACGCGCCGGCGAGGGCCCCGGGGTCGCCTACCTCGCCCACCTGATCGGCTTCGGCCTCGGCTTCGGCTACGCGTGGGTGCGCTACGGACCGGCTACTAGAGTGAAGTCCGCACCGGCTCCGGCACCCCAGGGAGAGAACCAGCCGTGATCACCGCGATTGTCCTGATCAAGACCAGCGTGGACCGGATCCCCGAGATCGCGGAGCAGATCGCTTCGCTGGATTCGGTGAGCGAGGTTTTCTCCGTCACCGGCACCTACGACCTGATCGCCATGGTGCGGGTGCGGCAGCACGAGGACCTGGCCGACGTCATCCCGGGACGGATCAGCAAGATCCCCGGCGTGGAGGGCACCGACACGCACGTCGCGTTCCGCACGTACTCCCAGCACGACCTGGAGGCGGCGTTCGCGATCGGTCTCGACTCGTGAACGCCGCCTCCTGGCGGTCCACCCGGCTCAGGCCTGGTCGCGCACCGGGACGCAGCGGCCGTCCTCGGTGCGGTAGCGCCACCGCGCGCCGTCGCGGACCAGTTCCCGCACCGCGTCGACGAAGCGCTCGACGTGCTCGTCGGGCGTGCCCGCCCCGAAGCTGACCCGGACCGCGTTCAGGGACTTCTCACCGGGCGCGGCCTCGGGCGACCCGCACTCCCCCTGGGTCCGCGGGTCGCCGCCCAGCAGGGTGCGGACCAGCGGGTGGGCGCAGAACAGGCCGTCGCGGACGCCGATGCCGTACTCGGCGGAGAGCGCGGCGGCGAAGTGGGAGCTGTTCCAGCCGTCGACGACGAAGGAGAGCACGCCGACCCGCGGCGCGTCGTCACCGAACAGGGAGAGCACCCGGACCTCCGGCACCTCGGCGAGACCCGCCCGGACCCGGTCGATCAGGTGCTGCTCGCGGGCCACCAGGGCGTCCCAGCCGGCCTCGGTGAGGGCCTTGCAGGCGGAGGCGATGGAGTAGGCGCCGATGACGTTCGGGGAGCCGGCCTCGTGGCGCGCGGCGCTCTCGTGCCACTCCACGTCCACTCCCCCGTCCTCGCGCCGCGTGACCTTGCGGCTGGCGCCGCCGCCCGCGAGGTACGGCTCGGCCGCGGACAGCCAGTCGGCCCGGCCGGCCAGCACCCCGGAGCCGAAGGGCGCGTACAGCTTGTGACCGGAGAAGGCCACCCAGTCGACGTCCAGGTCCCGGACCGACACCGGGTGGTGCGGGGCGAGCTGGGCGGCGTCCAGGACGATCCGGGCGCCGTGCGCGTGGGCCGCGGCGGCCAGCTCGCGCACCGGCCACAGCTCCCCGGTGACGTTGGAGGCGCCGGTCACGCACACCAGGGCCGGGCCGTACGGGTCGCGGTCGGCGAGGGCCCGCTCCAGGGTCTCCACGGCCTGCCGCGGGGTGCGCGGCGCGTCGAGGACGGTGACCCTCGCGTCCTGCCAGGGCAGCAGCGCGGCGTGGTGCTCGGTCTCGAAGACGAAGACCTCGCAGCCGGCCGGGAGCGCCCGGGCGAGCAGGTTCAGGGAGTCGGTGGTCGACCGGGTGAAGACCACCTGGTCGCTCTCGCGGCAGTCGAGGAATCCGGCGACCGTCCGGCGGGCGTTCTCGAACAGGTCGGTGGAGAGCTGGGAGAGGTAGCCGGCGCCGCGGTGGACGCTGCCGTAGTACGGCGCGTAGGCGGCGACGTCGTCCCAGACGCGGCGCAGGGCGGGGGCGCTGGCGGCGTAGTCCAGCGCGGCGTAGGTGACCTCGCCGCCCGTCACGAGCGGGACGGTGACGTCATCGCCCAGAACGGGCAGCCGGTCACAAATGGTGCGGGCGACGGCAGCGGTGGAGACGGACATGGTGAACTCCCGTGAGGCAGGCCGGTGTCACCGTGCGAGCGGTATGGCTCGAAGCACGGCGGAAGGTGAAAAGGGGTACGCGGAGGCGGGGCTCTACGCCCTATCGCATTCGCTTGCTCACAGAAGGCTCCCTCGACGACCAGGACCCCTGGTCCCGCGCTCCTTCAGGAGCCGCGCGAGGGGTCCGCGCTTGCCGTGGACCTCGCTGCCCACGACCTGGTCCTCACCCGGGGCACCCCGCCACGGACGGAGGGTTGCCGGACAGCCGGCCGGGGCCGAATGGCTGTCACTCATGACCTGGTTCAGTATCCTGCCACACGATCTTCGGTGCGCAAGGCGCGGTCCGCCATCCGGACCGCGCCCCGCGTCACACCGGCGGGTGTCAGGCGTTGCTGGCCGCCACCCACCGCTCCAGCGTCCGCTTCGCCGCCCCGCTGTCGATGGACTCCGCCGCCCTCGCCATGCCCGCGCGGAGCTGCTCGGTGAGCGGCTGGTCGGCCGGCCGCAGGGCGACCAGCGCCGCCGCCGAGTTCAGCAGGACCGCGTCCCGGACGGGGCCGTGCTCGCCGTCGAGCACGCGCCGGGCCACCTCGGCGTTGTACGAGGCGTCGGCGCCGCGCAGCGCCTCCACGGGGACCAGCTCGATGCCGGCGTCCCGGGGGTCGAAGCGCTCCTCGGCGACCTTGCCGTCCCGGACCACCCACACCCGGGACGTCGAGGTGGTGGTCAGCTCGTCCAGGCCGTCGTCGCCCCGGAACACCAGGGCGGAGTTCCCGCGCTCGGCGAGGACCCCGGCCACGATCGGGGCCATGCGCGGATCGGCCACCCCGACGGCCTGGGCGCGCACCTTGGCCGGGTTGGTCAGCGGGCCGAGCACATTGAAGGTGGTACGGATGCCCAGCTGGCCGCGGGCCGCCGCGACGTGGCGCAGCGACGGGTGGAACCTCACCGCGAAGCAGATGGTGATGCCGGCCTCCTCGGCGACCTCGGCGACCCGCCGCGGGGTCAGGTTGAGGTTGATGCCGAGCTTCTCCAGGACGTCGGAGGAGCCGGAGGCCGAGGACGCGGCGCGGTTGCCGTGCTTGACGACCTTCGTGCCGGTGCCGGCGACGACGATCGACGACATGGTGGAGATGTTCACCGTCTTCGCGCCGTCACCGCCGGTGCCGACGATGTCCACGGCGGGCCCGGGCACCTCGATCACGTTGGCGTGCTCGTACATGGTCCGCACGAGGCCGGTGATCTCCTGCACCGTCTCGCCCTTGGCGCGCAGCGCCACCATGAACCCGGCGATCTGGGCGTCCGTCGCCTCGCCGCGCATGATGAGGTCCATGGCCCAGGCGGTCTCGTCGGCGGACAGGTCCCGGCCGTCCAGCAGGCCGTTCAGCAGGGCGGGCCAGGAACGGCCCGCCGCGGTGTCGCCTCCAGCGGGGTCACAGCGCTCATAGCCGCTCCTGGGTTTCGTCGCAGAACAGTGTGCTCCCACCCTATCCAGCACCGGACACGGCGAAGGGCCCCGTCCGCAAGCCGGACGGGGCCCTTCGACTGTGGCGTGGCGACGCTCGGGGATCAGTGGTGGCCGTGGCCGCTCGTGATCTCCCGGTACTCCTCGACGGTGGCCTTCGGGATCTGGTTGTCCTCGCCGTAGTAGGCGTTGCTGAGCTTGGCGCGCAGCTTCTCGGACCCCTTCACCTTGCGCTCGACACCGTTCTCGTCCACCGTCGGGCCGATCTCGGCCGGCTCGTACTGGTGGTGGGCGGTGAGGGTGTGGAGCTGCTCCTGGCTGAGCGGCTCGTGGATCTCGATGAACTCACCGTGCGGCAGGCGCTTGATGATGCCGGTCTCGCGGCCGTGCAGCACCTTCTCGCGGTCCCGGCGCTGCAGGCCGAGGCAGATCCGCTTGGTGACGATGAACGCGATGACCGGTCCGGCGAAGAAGGAGATCCGGACGAACCAGGTGACCGCGTTGAGCGACAGCTGGAAGTGGGTGGCGAAGAGGTCGTTGCCACCGCCGACCAGGCCGACCATGTACACCGTGATCCAGGCGACACCGAACGCGGTGCGCGTGGGGGCGTTGCGCGGGCGGTCCAGGATGTGGTGCTCGTTCTTGTCGCCGGTGACCCAGGACTCGATGAACGGGTACAGCGCGATCGCGGCGAGCACCAGGCCGAAGAGGACCAGCGGGATGAACACGCCCAGGACGAGCGTGTGACCCCAGAAGTTGATCTCCCAGCCCGGCATGTAGCGGACCAGACCCTCGGCGAAGCCCATGTACCAGTCGGGCTGGGCGCCCGTGGACACCTGGTCCGGACGGTACGGGCCCATGGCCCAGATCGGGTTGATCTGGGTGACCGCGGCGATGGCCGCGATCACGCCGAAGACCAGGAAGAAGAAGCCTCCGGCCTTGGCCATGTACACCGGCAGCAGCGGCATGCCGACGACGTTCTTCTCGGTCTTTCCGGGACCCGCGAACTGCGTGTGCTTGTGGTAGAAGACCAGGATCAGGTGGCCCACCATCAGGCCGAGCATGATGCCCGGCAGCAGCAGGATGTGGATCGAGTAGAACCGGGCCACGAAGTCGTGGCCGGGGAACTCGCCGCCGAAGAGGAAGTACGAGATGTACGTGCCGACGATCGGCATGGACAGGATCGCACCCTCGGTGAAGCGCACACCGGTGCCGGAGAGCAGGTCGTCCGGGAGCGAGTAACCGGTGAAGCCGGTGAACATGCCCAGGACGAACAGCAGGAAGCCGAACAGCCAGTTGATCTCACGCGGCTTGCGGAACGCGCCGGTGAAGAACACGCGCATCATGTGCACGAACATGCCCGCGAGGAAGATCAGCGCGGCCCAGTGGTGGATCTGCCGGATGAGCAGACCACCGCGCACGTCGAAGGAGATGTGCAGGGTCGAGTTGAACGCCTCGGACATCAGCTGTCCCTGGAGCGGGACGTAGCTGCCGTGGTACTCCACCTCGTTCATCGACGGGTGGAAGAACAGCGTCAGGTAGACACCGGTCAGGATGATGATGAGGAAGCTGTACATGCAGACTTCGCCCAGCATGAACGACCAGTGGTCGGGGAAGATCTTGCGCATGTTGGCCTTGGCCAGGGAGTAGATCCCCAGCCGGCCGTCCGCCCAGTCCGCTACCCGCTCGCCGGCCGGCGCCTTGCCGCGCCGCTCGTTGTTCTCGTTGGTGCTCATCCGCGCTCCCAGAATGCAGGACCGACGGGCTCCTCGAAGTCGCCGAGCGCCTGGAGGTAACCCTCGTCGTTCACGCCGATGCGGAGCTGCGGCAGGGCGTGACCGGCGGGGCCGAAGATCACTCGGGCACCGTCGGAGAGGTCGAAGGTGGACTGGTGGCACGGGCACAGGACGTGATGCGTCTGCTGCTCGTACAGCGAGATCGGGCAACCGACATGGGTGCAGATCTTCGAGAAGGCGACGATGCCCTCGTGCGACCAGTCGAGTTCGCGCTTGTCCTTGATGTTGCCCGGCTGGAGCCGGATGATCATCACGGCGGCCTTGGCGATCTCGTTCTGGAAGTCCTCGTCCGCCTCCTCCAGGCCCTCGGGCCTGACGAAGGTGAGCGAACCGACGGCGACGTCCTCGGGACGCAGCGGCTGGTTCGTGTTGGTGTTGACGAGGAGCTTGCCCTTGGCCCACAGGGTGTGCCGGAGCGAGGTGCCGGGCAGCGGGCCGAGGTCACGCAGCAGGACGACGCCGGAGAGCGGCACCAGGGTGAGCGCGCCCAGCATCGTGTTGCGGATCAGCTTGCGGCGGCCGAGCGCCGACTCCTTGGCACCCTGCTTGAAGTCCGCGTGGACCTGCGCGCGGACCTCGGCCGGGGCCGAGATCGGGTGACGCTCGGCGGCGACCTCGACGTCGGACATCAGGGTGCGGGCCCAGTGGACCGCGCCCGCGCCGATGCAGAACAGCGCCGTGCCCAGGGTCAGGCCCAGCGCGAAGTTCAGCGCGCTGATGTGCCCGATCGGGAAGACGAAGACCGAGGTGTCGGGCGAGATCGTCACGTACGAGGCGATGAAGCCGACGGCGGCCAGCATCGAGACCGTGAACAGCAGGGCGACGACGCGCTCGGACCGCTTGGCGGCCCGCTCGTCGATGTCCTGGATCCGGTGCTCGTGGGGCGGCAGCCCCGGGTCCGCGAACGGGTTGGCCTCGTCCGCGACGCTCACGGCGCCGTGTGCGTGGTCCTGCCCCGCGGGCAGGTTCTCTTCTGGAATGTCTTGGCTACTCATGACTTCTTGGCCTTTGCGGTCCGGGCGGCGACCCACACGGCAACCGCGATCAGCGCGCCGAGACCGAAGATCCAGGCGAACAGACCCTCGCTGACCGGCCCGAGGCCGCCCAGCTCGAGGCCACCCGGGTTGACCGTCTCGTCACCGTTGACCGCGTTCAGGTACGCGATGATGTCCTTCTTGTTCTTCTCCGACATCGTGGTGTCGGGGAAGGACGGCATGTTCTGCGGGCCGGTCTGCATGGCCTCGTAGATGTGCTTGGGGTCCACGCCCTCGAGGTTCGGCGCGTACTTGCCCTTGGTGAGGGCGCCGCCCTTGCCGGTGAAGTTGTGGCACTGCGCGCAGTTGGTGCGGAACAGCTCGCCACCCTTGGCGATGTCCGCGCCCTCCGGGCCGTACTGCTGCTTCGTCGGCACGTTCGGACCCGCGCCCAGCGACGCGACGTACGCGGCGAGCTGGTCGATCTGGGCCTGCGTGTAGACGGCCTTCTTGCGCGGGATCTGCGCCATCTGCGAGGACGAGGCGGGCATGCGGCCGGTGCCGACCTGGAAGTCGACGGCGGCGGCGCCCACGCCGACCAGACTCGGCCCGTCGGAGGAGCCCTTGCCACCGGTGCCGTGGCAGCTGGCGCAGCCGACCTCGTAGAGCTTCTTGCCCTCCTTGATGGTCAGGGACTGGGAGGTTTCATCGGCCTGTGCCTTGCTCGCGGGCGCGAACGCGGCGTACAGCCCCCCGGTGGCCGCCAGCGCGAGGAGTAGGACGACGACCGCCGCCAGCGGATGGCGTCGTCGTGCGGAGAGCTTTTTCACGGATTACCCCGGTGTCAGGATCTTCTGCGTCGATGCTGGATGTGCGGGAACGGTCCCGGCTACTTGATCAGGTAGATCGTGGCGAAGAGGCCGATCCAGACGACATCGACGAAGTGCCAGTAGTAGGACACGACGATGGCGGCGGTCGCCTGCTCATGCGTGAACCTCTTCGCCGCGTAGGTACGGCCGAGGACCAGCAGGAAGGCGATGAGACCGCCCGTCACGTGCAGGCCGTGGAAGCCGGTGGTCAGGTAGAACACCGAGCCGTACGGGTCGGAGGACAGGGAGATCCCGTCCTTCTTCACCAGCTCCGTGTACTCGTAGATCTGACCGCCGATGAAGATCGCGCCCATGATGAAGGTGAGGATGAACCAGCCACGGAGCTTCTTCACGTCCCCGCGCTCGGCGGCGAAGACGCCGAGCTGACAGGTCAGCGAGGAGAGCACCAGGATCGTGGTGTTCGTGGCGGAGAACGGCACATTGAGTGCCTCCGCCATCTCCTTCCAGTGGGCCGGTCCGGTCACCGACCGGAGGGTGAAGTACATCGCGAAGAGGGCCGCGAAGAACATCAGCTCGGAACTCAGCCAGATGATGGTTCCGACGCTGGTGAGGTTCGGCCGATTGACCGACGGGTGCGCGTGCCCGGTTTCTACTGTCGTTGCTGTCGCCACGACCGACATTATGTCGGTCGCTTATCCCGCCCTCACTCCGGGGGGTGCCGTTCGGAGTGTCTTGCCCCGCCGAACCGGTGTTGACGTGGTGTTCATGGGAGTAACATCCGCCTCGAACGGCCCTGTCCGTACGAGGTCGACGTCTCGGAGGAAGCATGCAGCCGACCGCCACAGTGCTGGTGTACAGCGACGACTCCAACACCCGCGAGCAGGTGCGGCTGGCCGCGGGGCGGCGGCCCGCGCCGGACGTGCCGGCCGTGGAGTTCCTGGAGTGCGCGACGCCCGAGGCGGTGCTGCGCGAGCTGGACAAGGGCGGCATCGACGTGTGCGTGCTCGACGGCGAGGCCGTGCCGATGGGCGGCATGGGGATGTGCCGGCAGATCAAGGACGAGGTGTTCAACTGCCCGCCCGTGCTGCTGCTGATGGGGCGGCCGCAGGACGCCTGGCTGGCCACCTGGAGCCGCGCTGACGCCGCTGTGACGCTGCCCGTGGAGCCGATGGAGTTCGCCTCCGCCCTGGCCTCCCTGCTGCGCCGCAAGAGGCTGCTGAGCGTCTGAGGGGCGTTCCGGGGGCGCGAGGCGGGCCGTACCGCCCCGCGCCCCGGGTCACAGGGCCACCGGCCGCAGCCTGGGGGCGTCGTGGGACGGGGCCCCGGTGTCCGGTGTGCCCGCCGTCAGGGCGCTGCCCGTGCGCCACTTGTTCCAGTCGAGGTTCCAGTCCCCGAAGCCGTTGCCGAAGGTCTCCATCGGGTCGCCGTTGGAGTTGACCACCTTGACGATGTCACCCGGATGGACGTTGTCGAAGAACCACTCGGCGTTGGACGTGCTCATCCCCGTGCAGCCGTGGCTGACGTTGGCGGACCCCTGGGAGCCGACCGACCAGGGCGCGGCGTGCACGTACTCGCCGGACCAGGTGACCCGGGTGGCGTAGTAGACCGGCAGGTCGTAGGAGTCGGAACTGCCTTCGGCGATGCCGACCGTGGTACCGCGCATGCGTACGAAGTACTGCTTCTCCAGGACCACCTTGACCCCGTTGCGGGTCTCGAAGCCGGGCTTGCCCGTGGTGACCGGGATCTGCTCGACCGCCTGGCCGTTCTTGTAGAACGTCAGCTGGTGCGTCGAGGCGTCCGTGACGGCCTCGATCCGGTCGCCCGTTGTGATCTTCAACGCCTTCGCCCTGCCGCCCCAGAGCCGGTCGCTGATCTTCACGCCGTCCAGGTTGCTGTGCACCTGGATGGTGGCGTGGGCGGGCCAGTAGTCCTTGGGCCGGAAGTGGAGTTCCTTGTCACTGACCCAGTACCAGGAGCCCTGCACGGCCGGCACGGAGTCCACCCGCAGGCCGCGCTCCACGACGGCGCGCTGCGCCTTGTCCTTGACCTCGCGGTCGAGCTGCGCGGTGATGGGCTGTCCGACGCCGTAGACGCCCGCCTCGGGCCCGAACGTGACGTTCAGCCGCTGCTTGCTGGTGGGCTTGCTGGTGTCGAAGGTGAGGACCTTGCGGCCGGGCGCCCCGTCGTCGTCCTCGGTGCTGACGCGCACCGTGTAGTGGGCGTTCGCGGCCAGCGGGGAGATGCTGTGCCAGCGACTGCCGTCGGCGGCCAGCTCGCCCGCCACGAAGCGCCCTGTGGAGTCCTGGGCGGTGACGTCGGTGATCCGGCCGTCACCGCTCTCGGCGGTGATCTCCAGGGGCTTGTCCGGGTCGGCGCGCTTCCCCTCCTCGGTGGGGCCGTTGAAGGAGATCTCGCCCGCCGCGTCGTACGGACTGGCCGACAGGGGGTTGCCGTCCGAACCGCAGGAGGTGACGCCCGCGCCGAGGGCGATCACCAGCAACGCGCAGCTGACGACGGTGCGGGTCCGCGGAGTGTGATTCATATGATCACGCTATGAGATGCAGACCTGCTTGGCGCGGCACGTAAGTCGTTCGGGTGATGCGGCGTGGCAAAAGCAGGAGCCCGGCTCCTCCTTGACGGAGGAGCCGGGCTCCTGGCGCGCTCGGCGCGGGTCTCACCGCGTGCTACTGGGTGCGGTTCTCACCGTGGTAGTACTCGAACACCCAGCCGAACAGACCGATGGCGATGATCGGCGCGGCGAAGTAGATCAGCCACCAGCCGACCGCGATGCTGAGGAAGGCGATCGCGCCGCCGACGCCCAGCATGAGCGGCTGCCAGCTGTGCGGGCTGAAGAAGCCCAGCTCGCCCGCGTCGTCCGCGACATCCGCCTCCTTGTCGTCCTGCGCACCAGCGTCGACCCGCCGGGCGGTGAAGCCCAGGTAGAAGCCGATCATGATGGACAGGCCGAAGGCCAGGAAGAGCGCCGTGGTGCCGGCCGGCTCCTTCGACCACACGCCGTACACGACGGCCATGATCAGGAGGAAGAAGCTCAGCCAGATGAACATCCGGCCCTGGATCTTCACTTGCCGGCCTCCTTCTCGCCCGCGATGGCGGTGCCGTGGCCGGCGTGCTCGAGCTGCTCGAGCGCGACGATCTCGGGGTGGTGCAGGTCGAACGCCGGGGATTCACTGCGGATCCGCGGCAGGGTGAGGAAGTTGTGCCGCGGCGGCGGGCAGGACGTCGCCCACTCGAGCGAGCGGCCGTAGCCCCACGGGTCGTCCACGCCGACCGGCTTGCCGTACTTGGCCGTCTTCCACACGTTGTAGAGGAACGGCAGGATCGACAGGCCCAGCAGGAACGAGCTGATGGTCGAGACCGTGTTCAGGGCGGTGAAGCCGTCGGCCGCCAGGTAGTCGGCGTACCGGCGCGGCATGCCCTCGACGCCCAGCCAGTGCTGGACCAGGAAGGTGCCGTGGAAGCCGACGAACAGCGTCCAGAAGGTGATCTTGCCCAGGCGCTCGTCCAGCATCTTGCCGGTCATCTTCGGCCACCAGAAGTGGAAGCCGGAGAACATCGCGAAGACGACGGTGCCGAAGACCACGTAGTGGAAGTGGGCCACCACGAAGTACGAGTCGGACACGTGGAAGTCCATCGGGGGCGAGGCCAGGATGACGCCGGTCAGACCACCGAACGTGAAGGTGATCAGGAAGCCGACGGCCCAGAGCATCGGTGTCTCGAAGGACAGTGAGCCCTTCCACATGGTGCCGATCCAGTTGAAGAACTTCACACCGGTCGGGACCGCGATCAGGAAGGTCATGAAGGAGAAGAACGGCAGCAGCACACCGCCGGTGACGTACATGTGGTGCGCCCACACGGTCACGGACAGGCCGGCGATGGAGATCGTCGCGGCGATCAGGCCCATGTAGCCGAACATCGGCTTGCGGGAGAAGACCGGGATGACCTCGGAGATGATGCCGAAGAACGGCAGGGCGATGATGTACACCTCTGGATGGCCGAAGAACCAGAAGAGGTGTTGCCACAGCAGTGCGCCGCCGTTGGTCGCGTCGAAGACGTGTGCCCCGAATTTTCGGTCCGCCTCCAGGGCGAACAGCGCGGCCGCGAGGACCGGGAAGGCCAGCAGGACCAGCACCGCGGTCAGCAGCACGTTCCACACGAAGATCGGCATGCGGAACATGGTCATGCCCGGTGCGCGCATGCAGATGATCGTGGTGATGAAGTTGACCGCGCCGAGGATGGTGCCGAAGCCGGAGAAGGCCAGGCCCATGATCCACATGTCGGCGCCCAGGCCCGGGCTGCGGACCGCGTCCGACAGCGGGCTGTAGGCGAACCAGCCGAAGTCGGCCGCGCCCTGCGGGGTGAGGAAACCGCCCACCGCGATGGTCGAGCCGAACAGGTACAGCCAGTAGGCGAACATGTTCAGCCGCGGGAACGCCACGTCGGGCGCGCCGATCTGCAGCGGCATGATCCAGTTGGTGAAACCGGCGAACAGCGGCGTCGCGAACATCAGCAGCATGATCGTGCCGTGCATCGTGAACGCCTGGTTGAACTGCTCGTTCGACATGATCTGCAGGCCCGGACGGGCCAGCTCGGCGCGCATCAGCAGCGCCATCACGCCGCCGATCAGGAAGAACGCGAACGAGGTGACCAGATAGAGCGTGCCGATCGTCTTGTGGTCCGTGGTCGTCAGCCACTTGATCACGACGTTACCGGGCTGCTTGCGCCTGACCGGCAGCTCGTTCTCGTACGAGTCCTCAGCTGCCGCGGCACCCTGGGGTTCGTTGAGGATGCTCACAGGTTGTTCGTCTCCCGGTTCTTCTCGTGGCTCGTCTGCGCGATGCCGGCGGGAATGTAACCGGTCTGCCCCTTCTTGGCGAGGTCCTTGAGGTGCTGCTGGTAGCGCTCGGGGGAGACGACCTTCACGTTGAACAGCATCCGGGAGTGGTCGACGCCGCAGAGCTCCGCGCACTTGCCGAGGAAGGTGCCCTCCTTGTTGGGGGTCACCTCGAAGGCGTTGGTGTGGCCCGGGATGACGTCCTGCTTCATCAGGAACGGCACCACCCAGAAGGAGTGGATGACGTCACGCGAGGTCAGGACGAAGCGAACCTTCTGCCCCTTGGGGAGCCAGAGGGTCGGGCCGGGGTTGCCCGTCTGCGGGTTCCGGGTGCCGGGGGTACCGACGTCGTAGACACCGCCGGCGTTGGCCGGGAAGGCGTCCTTGAACCGGTCCGGAATGGCGGACAGGTTCGGGTCGGTCTTGGCGTTGCCGGACGAGCCGGGAACGTTCTCGATGTAGTTGAAGCCCCAGCTCCACTGGAAGCCGACCACGTTGACCGTGACGTCGGGCTTCTTGGAGAGAGTGAGGAGCTTCGTCTCGTCCCGGGCCGTGAAGTAGAACAGCACCGAGATGATGATGATCGGGACCACCGTGTAAAGGGCCTCGATCGGCATGTTGTACCGGGTCTGCGGAGGAACCTCGACCTTGGTGCGGCTGCGCCGGTGGAACATGGCGCTCCACAGGATCAGGCCCCACACCAGCACGCCGACGGCGAGCGCAGCCGCCCAGGAACCCTGCCACAGGGAGAGGATCCGCGGAGCCTCTTCCGTGGTCGGGGTGGGCATACCAAGGCGGGGGAAGTCTTCCCAGTTGTACGAGCAACCGGTGGCTGTCGCCAGGACCAGGCCCGCGGTCAGTGCCTGCAGCAGCTTCCGCCGCATCGGGCGCCGCGGCGAGCGGTCGGAGCCGTTGGGACTCACGTAGCGCCTTCCCGAGAGTCTCGCCCGCGCTGTACGGCTGCGGCCTTCTCGCTGGTCGGTCGCCGCCCTGCGTCGGGCAGGGGTTTGGATGTTTATGCGGACCAAACCCTAGCCGACGCTCTCCGAGGGTTCGCGGGGAGGGTGCCATACGCGCCGCCGGTCACTCCTTCAGGGCGGGAACGGGTGCCTATTGGCTCGGGTTGTCGCGGTTTGGCCGGCGGGTGCGGGTACGTTGTGGCTGGTCGCGCGGCGCGGCGCGGCCGCGGACGGACACCGTCCCGCGCCCCCGGTCCACCGGCCGGCGTTCTACCGTTGCCGTGTGGCTTACTTCGACGCGGCGTCCGCCGCTCCCCTCCACCCCGTCGCCCGGCAGGCGCTGTTGGCCTCCCTCGATGACGGGTGGGCCGATCCGGCCCGGCTCCACCGGGAGGGGCGGAAGGCGCGGATGCTGCTCGACGCGGCCCGGGAGGCGGTGGCCGAGGCCCTGGGGTGCCGGGCCGACGAGGTGGTGTTCGGGTCCTCCGGGACATGGGCCGTACACACGGGTGCGGCCGGGGCGTTGGCCGGGCGGCGGCGGGTGGGGCGCCACCTGATCGTGTCAGCCGTCGAACACTCTTCGGTCCTCCATTCGGCTGACGCGTTCGAGGCGGCGGGCGGCTCGGTCCACCGGGTGGCCGTGAACCGGGCCGGGGCGGTGGATCCGTCGGCCTACGCCGCCGCACTCCGGCCGGACACCGCGCTGGCCTGCCTCCAGTCGGCCAACCACGAGGTCGGGACCGTGCAGCCGGTGGCGGAGGTGGCCGAGGCCTGCCGGACGGCCGGGGTGCCGTTGCTGGTGGACGCGGCGCAGTCGCTGGCGTGGGGGCCGGTCGAGGGCGACTGGTCGCTGCTGGCGGGCAGCGCGCACAAGTGGGGCGGCCCGCCGGGCGTCGGGCTGCTGGCCGTGCGCAAGGGAGTGCGGTTCGCGCCGCAAGGGCCGGTGGACGAACGGGAATCGGGGCGGGCGCCCGGGTTCGAGAACCTGCCGGCGATCGTGGCGGCCGCGGCCTCCCTGCGGGCGGTGCGGGCCGAGGCGGCCCAGGAGGCGCTGCGGCTGCGGGAGCTGACGGAGCGGATCCGGGCCCGGGTGCCGGGGCTGGTGCCGGACGTGGAGGTGGTGGGCGATCCGGAGGGGCGGCTGCCCGGGATCGTCACCTTCTCCTGTCTCTACGTCGACGGAGAGGCGCTGCTGCACGAGTTGGACCGGGAGGGCTTCTCGGTGTCGTCCGGGTCCTCCTGCACCAGCAGCACGCTGACGCCCAGCCATGTGCTGAGGGCGATGGGCGTGCTGAGCGAGGGGAACGTGCGCGTGTCGCTGCCGGCGGGCACGGCGGAGGAGGACGTGGAGCGGTTCCTGGAGGTGCTGCCCGGGGTGGTGGCGGGCGTCCGGGAGAAGCTGGGGGCTCCGGCGGCCGCGCCCGCGACGGCCGTACGGGCCGAGGAGCTGGTCGTCGACTCCCTCGGCAGGCGCTGTCCGATCCCGGTCATCGACCTGGCGAGGGCCTTCGGCGGCGTGCCGGTGGGCGGGACCGTCCGGGTCCTGTCGGACGACGAGGCGGCCCGCCTGGACATCCCGGCGTGGTGCGAGATGCGGGGCCAGGAGTACCTGGGCGAGGAGCCCGCGGAGCGGGGCTCGGCCTATCTGGTCCGCCGGGTGAGCTGACGAGGGGGCGGGCGGCCCGCCCCCTCTCCGGTGGGCGCTCAGCTCAGGTGGGCGCGCACCTCTTCGGCCGCGTCGTGCCCGTATGCCTTGGTGAAGCGGTCCATGAAGTGGCCCCGGCGGAGCTGGTACTCCTGGGTGCCGACCGTCTCGATGACGAGCGTCGCCAGCATGCAGCCGACCTGCGCCGCGCGCTCCATGGAGACACCCCAGGCCAGACCGGACAGGAAGCCGGCCCGGAAGGCGTCGCCGACGCCCGTGGGGTCGGCCTTGCGCTCCTCCTCCGCGCAGCCGACCTCGATCGGGTCCTCGCCGGCCCGCTCGACGCGGACGCCGCGCGAGCCGAGGGTGGTGATGCGGTGGCCGACCTTGGCCAGGATCTCCGCGTCCGACCAGCCCGTCTTGGACTCGATCAGGCCCTTCTCGTACTCGTTGGAGAACAGGTACGTCGCGCCGTCCAGCAGTATCCGGATCTCCTCGCCCTCCATGCGGGCGATCTGCTGGGAGAAGTCGGCGGCGAACGGGATGTTCCGGGACCGGCACTCCTCCGTGTGGCGGAGCATGGCCTCCGGGTCGTCGGCGCCGATCAGGACCAGGTCGAGGCCGCCCACGCGGTCGGCGACGGTCTTCAGCTCGATGAGCCGGGCCTCGCTCATCGCGCCGGTGTAGAAGGAGCCGATCTGGTTGTGGTCGGCGTCGGTGGTGCACACGAAGCGGGCGGTGTGCAGGGTCTCGGAGATCCGGACCGACTCGGTGTCCACGCCGTGGCGGTCCAGCCAGGACCGGTATTCGTCGAAGTCGAAGCCGGCGGCACCGGCGAGGATCGGCCTCGTGCCGAGCTGGCCCATGCCGAAGGCGATGTTGGCGCCGACGCCGCCCCGGCGGACGTCCAGGTTGTCGACCAGGAAGGAGAGCGAGACCGTGTGCAGCTGGTCCGCGACGAACTGGTCGGCGAAACGGCCGGGGAAGGTCATGAGGTGGTCGGTGGCGATGGAGCCGGTGACTGCGATGCGCACGGCGTGGACTCTCCTGTGGAGTTAAGAGGGGCGCGCGATAGCGCTCGTTGGAAGAGGCTGACAGTTCACGCTACCCGGTTGGCGCGGGTCGCTGAAGCAGGCAAAACTACCTGATAGTAGGTCTTTCTTCGTCGCTCCCACGTGCATACGGTGCCGCCATGACGAACCTCAAGGTCCACACGCCCGCTCCGGCCGACTTCGAAGGTGATCTCGCCTCGCTGCGCGGGGACTGCGCCCGGATGGCCCCGCACCGGGCGCCGCCGCGGCACGCCGGCTCCCGTCCGGTGCCGCCGTCGCAGATCCACGGGGTGACGGTACCGGCGCGCTCCGCGCGGCTGCTGGACGCGATGTCGGACTACGGCGACTGAGCCGGGGCGCGCGGGCGGGAACCGTGCGCTCCCCTGGCACGTCCCATCGGCGTTCCCCCTGCGGGGGACGCGGGACACGAGCCAGCGAGGAGCGATGCGGTGGACACCGAGCGACCCGAGAACCCCGAGGACCCGAGGGACTCCGCCGAGCCGGAGGTCTCCGGTGGCGGGACGGCCGGGACCGGCGAGGCGGCGGACGGCGCGGCCGGTGAGGCCCGCGCCGCGGCCAACGCGGACACCGGTGACGCCCGTACGCTGCCCGGCGCGGACGCCGGTGAAGCGGACCCGGCGGCCGGCGGGGACGGCGGCGAATGGGCCCGGCGGAGCCGTTCGCGGGTGGTGATCGTCTCGGTGGCCGCGGCGGTTCTGCTGGCCGGTGGCGGGGGCGCGTACCTCGCCGCCGCCGGCGCTGGTTCCGGCCATCGCGCGGACGCCGGCGCTTCCGGCGGGGGCGCGACCCCTCCCCGCTCCGGCTGGACGGCTGGACGCGGGCGGTACGGGGGCATCGCGCCCGGCGAGCCGAATCCGTACGGCGCGACCTACGTGGCGGTGGGCGATCTGCCGGACGGCCCCGGCTCGGCACCGGTGTACGGCCCCGGCGGCGAGGTCGGCAGGGAGCGGGTGGCCCGGCTGGCCGCGGCGCTCGGTGTCGACGGGGCGCCGGTGGCCGAGGGCCGCGCCTGGCGGGTCGGCGGGAAGGACGGAACCGGGCCGGTGCTCCGGGTGAACCGGGACGCGCCCGGCGACTGGACCTTCAGCCGGTACGCGCCCGGCACCGACGACTGCCGGAAGGTGACCGTCTGCGCCCACGATCCGGCCGCTCCGGCCGCCGACCCGGTGAGCGTGGCCGCCGCCGAGAAGGCCGCCGCGCCGGTGCTGAAGGCGCTCGGCCAGGAGGACGCGAAGATCGACGCGAGCCGGGTCATGGGCGCGCAGCGGGTGGTCGACGCCGATCCGGTGGTGGGCGGTCTGCCCACCTACGGGCTCACGACCGGCCTGACGGTGGATGTCAAGGGCGCACTGGCCGGCGGTCACGGGCAGCTGGCGACGCCGGTCAGGGGCGACACGTACCCGGTGCTGGGCGCGGCCGGGACGCTGGAGCTGATGAACAAGGGGCCGAAGAGCACGCACCGCATGGGGATCGGCGGCTGCGCCAGCCCGATGCCGCTGAAGGACCGTGACGAGCAGCCGTGCGGCGGGTCGACGTCGGTGCCCGGGGCGGCGGACCGGGTGAAGGTGGAGAAGGCGGTGTTCGGGCTGGCCGCCCGCTCGTCCGGCGGCCGTCAGGTGCTGGTGCCGGCATGGCTGTTCGAGGTGCGGGGCTCGACCGCGGGCGGTGCGTTCACGGTGGCGTACCCGGCCGTCGAACCGAAGTACCTGGTGGAGCAGTCCCCGGCCGTCGACCCCGGCGCGCCGGACTCACAGGACTCGCCGGGCGGGTCGGTGCCCCCGAAGCCGGGCACGACGACCAGGAACGTGAAGGCGGACGGCTACCGCGCCGACGGCCGTGAGCTGAGCGTGCGCTTCACGGGCGGGGTGTGCGCGCAGTACCGGGCGGCGGCGAAGGAGAGCGCGGGCCGGGTGACGGTGACGGTGACGGAGAGGTCGCGCAAGGGCGAGATGTGCGTCGCCATGGGCAAGCTGTACGCGAAGACCGTGCGTCTCGACGCGCCGCTCGGCGGCCGCGAGGTGGTCGGCGCCGACGGCCGGCGGCTCCCCGAGGTGAAGCGGGCGGAGCCGGGCACGGACGCCCGCTAGGGGGCGTCTCCCAGGACCCCGCACGCCACGGACACGCACGAAGCGGCGGCCCCTCCGCGGGGCCGCCGCTTCGTCCGTCAGGCCGTGGCCGGTTCAGCTGAAGGAGTCGCCGCAGGCGCAGGAGCCCGTCGCGTTCGGGTTGTCGATCGTGAAGCCCTGCTTCTCGATCGTGTCCACGAAGTCGACGGTGGCGCCGCCGAGGTACGGAGCGCTCATGCGGTCGGTGACGACCTTGACCCCGCCGAAGTCCTTCACCACGTCGCCGTCGAGCGAGCGCTCGTCGAAGAAGAGCTGGTAGCGCAGGCCGGAGCAGCCGCCGGGCTGGACGGCGACACGCAGGGCGAGGTCGTCGCGGCCTTCCTGGTCGAGCAGGGCCTTGACCTTCGACGCGGCGGCGTCGGTCAGGATGATGCCGTCGGTGACGGTGGTGGTCTCGTCCGATACGGACATCTACATCTCTCCCGGGTTGTACGGAGACTGCTTGCCGACGAGTGCAACCGGCGTTTCCGCGGATTCATTCCGGGCCGGGCATTCGCGTGGTCGCGTTTCTGGTTGTCCCTTCATGCTCGCACACGCGCGTGGACACGGACAGCGGCCCGTGGAGCGACCCGGGCGGGATTCACGTCACATGGACACTATGGCCGTCGTCAAAGTGACGTGAAGCGGCTATGATAGATAGCGTCAGTTAGACGAAAAGTAGAAAGGGTGCGTGTCGTGACCACCGCCCAGACCCAGGAGCTCGACGTACAGCCGACTCCGCTCGCCCTGCTGCTGCTCGGCCGCGAGGCCGACCCGAAGAGCGAGCGGGGTGTCGAGTGCCCCGGCGACCTGCCCTCGCCGTCCGACCCGGACCTGGTGGCGCGTGCCCGCGCGGCCAAGGAGAAGCTCGGGGACAAGGTCTTCGTGCTCGGCCACCACTACCAGCGCGACGAGGTCATCCAGTTCGCGGACGTCACGGGCGACTCCTTCAAGCTGGCCCGCGACGCGGCCGCGCGCCCGGAGGCCGAGTACATCGTCTTCTGCGGTGTGCACTTCATGGCCGAGTCGGCGGACATCCTGACGTCCGCCGACCAGAAGGTGGTCCTGCCCGACCTGGCGGCCGGCTGCTCCATGGCCGACATGGCCACCGCCGAGCAGGTCGCCGAGTGCTGGGATGTGCTGACCGAGGCGGGCGTGGCCGGCCAGGTGGTGCCCGTCTCGTACATGAACTCCTCGGCGGACATCAAGGCGTTCACCGGCAAGCACGGCGGCACCATCTGCACCTCGTCCAACGCGAAGCGGGCCCTGGACTGGGCCTTCGAGCAGGGCGAGAAGGTGCTCTTCCTGCCGGACCAGCACCTGGGCCGCAACACCGCGGTACGGGACATGGGCATGTCCCAGGACGACTGCGTGCTCTACAACCCGCACAAGCCGAACGGCGGGCTGACCGCCGAGGAGCTGCGCGCCGCGAAGATGATCCTGTGGCGCGGTCACTGCTCGGTGCACGGCCGCTTCAGCCTGGACTCGGTGAACGACGTGCGCGAGCGCATCCCGGGCGTGAACGTGCTGGTCCACCCCGAGTGCCGGCACGAGGTCGTGGCCGCGGCCGACCACGTCGGCTCGACGGAGTACATCATCAAGGCCCTGGAGGCCGCTCCCGCCGGTTCCAAGTGGGCCATCGGCACCGAGCTGAACCTGGTCCGCCGCCTGGCGAACCGTTTCGCTCCCGAGGGCAAGGAGATCGTCTTCCTCGACAAGACGGTCTGCTTCTGCTCGACCATGAACCGCATCGACCTGCCCCACCTGGTCTGGGCCCTGGAGTCCCTGGCCGAGGGCAACCTGGTCAACCGGATCGAGGTCGACCAGGAGACGGAGGCGTTCGCCAAGCTCGCGCTGGAGCGGATGCTGGCGCTGCCGTAACGGTTCACCGGAAAACGCGGCGGGGCCCGGTCCACGGAGTACGTGGACCGGGCCCCGCCGTTCGCTCACACGCCCGCGGGCTCCAGCGCCTCGGGCTCGGGCTCCCGCTTGGCCGCCTTCTTCCGCGCGCGCCGCTCCTTGCGGAGTTCGAGCATCGCGTAGAGCGTCGGGACCAGGAGGAGGGTCAGCAGGGTCGAGCTGATCAGGCCGCCGATGACGACCACCGCCAGCGGCTGGGCGATGAAGCCGCCCTCGCCGGTGACGCCCAGGGCCATCGGGAGCAGGGCGAAGATGGTCGCCAGCGCCGTCATGAGGATCGGGCGCAGCCGGTGCCGGCCACCCTCGATCACGGCCTCCACGACCCCGTGGCCCTGCCTGCGGTACTGGTTGATCAGGTCGATCAGCACGATCGCGTTCGTCACCACGATGCCGATCAGCATCAGCATGCCGATCATGGCCGGGACGCCCATCGGGGTGCCCGTGGCCACCAGCAGGCCGATCGCGCCCGTGGCCGCGAACGGCACGGACACCAGCAGGATCAGCGGCTGGACCAGCGAGCGGAACGTCGCCACCAGCAGCATGAAGACGATCGCGATCGCCGCCAGCATGGCCAGGCCCAGGTTCTTGAACGCGTCGTCCTGGTCGGAGGAGACACCGCCGATCTCGGCCCTCGCGCCCGCCGGCAGCTTCAGGTCCTTGATCCGCGACTGGAGCTGGGCGCTGACCGCGCCGGTGTTGTCCCCGGTCGGCCGGGCCGTGACGGTCGCGGCGCGCTGACCGTCGATGCGGGTCATCGACACCGGGCCGTCCACCACCTTCACGGTGGCGATGTCACCGAGCTTCACCGGGCCGAGGCGCAGCGCCTTGAGCTGGGCGAGGGTGGTGGCGGGCTTCGCCGACCTCACGACGACGTCGCGCTCGGTGTCGTCGAGGACCGCCTTGGCGGCCGTCGTGCCGCGCACCGCCTGTGCCACGGCGGCGCCCAGCTTCTGGTCGTCGAACCCGGCCGCCGCCGCCCTGGAGTTGGCCGTGACCGAGATCCGCGGCACGCTCTGGGCCAGGTCGCTGGTGACGTCGGTGACGTCGTCCAGACCGGCCACGGTGGACCGGACCCGGTCGGCGGCCTCGCGCAGCGCCCCGGCGTCGGAGGCCTTCACCACCACGCGGAGGTCCTGGCTGCCGAAGCCGTCACCGGCGGACACCGTGGTCGTACCGATGCCGTCGAGCTTCTTCAGGCCGTCCTCGAGGTGCTTCTGCACGTCGGTGTAGGACGCCGAGTCCTTCAGCATCACCTGGTACGACGCCTGGTTGGTGTCGGTGCCGCCGCCGAAGGCCGCCATGAAGCCGGAGGAGCCGACGGTGACCTGGTAGTCCTTGACGCCGTCGGTGGCGGCGAGCAGCTTCTCCACCTTCCTCGCCTGCGCGTCCGTGGCCGCGAGGCTGGTGCCCGGCCTCAGCTTCTGCTTGACCGTCAGCACCTCCTGCTCGCCCTGGTCGAAGAAGTTCGTCTTCAGCAGTCCGGACATGCCGAACGTGACGACCAGGACGGCCACCGCGATCAGCACGCTGGTGAGCCGGCGGCGGGTGGCGAAGCGCAGGACGGGGACGTAGAAGCGCTGGAGGCGGCTCTTCGCCTCCTTCTCCTCGGCCAGCCGGCGCGCCTCGTCGGCGTCCTCGGGCGTGCCCTTGGGCGCGCGCAGGAACCAGAACGACAGCACCGGCACGACCGTCAGCGACACCAGCAGCGAGGCGAGCAGGGCCGCCGTCACGGTGATGCTGAACGAGCCGAACAGGGCTCCCACCATGCCGCCGACCAGGCCGATCGGCAGGAACACGGCGACCGTGGTGAGGGTCGAGGAGGTGACCGCGCCGGCCACCTCGCGCACCGCGTCGAGGATGGCCTCCCGGCGCTCCTCGCCGTAGCCGAGGTGCCGCTTGATGTTCTCCAGGACCACGATCGAGTCGTCGACGACCCGGCCGATGGCGATGGTCAGCGCGCCGAGCGTGAGCATGTTCAGCGACAGGCCGCGGGTCCACAGCACGATGAGCGCGAGGACCACCGACAGCGGGATGGACACCGCCGTGACCAGCGTCGAGCGGACCGACGCCAGGAACACCAGGATGATCAGGACCGCGAAGAGCAGTCCCAGCGCGCCCTCCGTCGTCAGGCCCTTGATGGACTTGGACACGGCCGGGCCCTGGTCGCTGACGACGGTGAGCTCGGCACCCGAGCCGAGGTCCGCCCGCAGGCCGGGCAGCTTGTCCTGGACCGCGTTCGAGATGGAGACCGCGCTGCCGTCGTGGTCCATGGTGACGTTGACGGCGAGGCTGGGCCGGCCGTCGGTGCGGGTGATGGAATCCGCCGGGGCCGGCCGCTGCTTCACGGTGGCCACGTCCGCGAGGCGCACGGGCTCGTCCACGCCCTCGCCGCCGACCCTGAGGTCCTGGATCTGCTTCAGCGAGGTGAAGCCGTCGCCGACCTGGACGGTGCGGTTGGCGCCGTCCTCGTCGAAGGAGCCGGCCGGCACGGTCGCGCCGCCCGCCTGCAGGGCCTGGCCGAGGGCGGCGGGGGTGAGCCCCGCCTTCGCCAGCTTCGCGTCGCTCGGGGTGACGGCGACCTGCAGGTCCCGCGCGCCGGTGACCTGGACGCGGCCGACGCCGTCGATGTCCTTCAGGGCCGGTACGACGGTGGTGTCGAGCTGGTCGGCGAGGGCCTGCTGGTCCTTGCCGGAGGTGACGGCGAGGACCACGGTCGGCATGTCGTCCGTGGAGCCGGAGACGACCTGCGGGTCGACGTCGTCCGGGAGCTGGTTACGGGCCCGGTTGACGGCCTGCTGGACGTCGGAGACGAGCCGCTTGGTGTCGTTGCCGTAGTCGAAGGACGCCATGATCACGGCGTTGCCCTCGCTCGCGGTGGAGGTGACTCCGGTGACACCGTCGACGCCCTGGAGGTTGTTCTCGATGGGCTCGACGACCTGCTTCTCGACGACGTCGGGCGAGGCACCCTGGTACGGCGCGATCACCGACACCATGGGCAGTTCGATGGTGGGCAGCAGTTGCTGCTTGATCTGCGGTATCGCGATCAGCCCGAAGACGAGCGCGATGAGCGACATCAGGCCGATCAGGGCCCGTTGGGCGAGGCTGAATCTCGACAGCCAGGACATGGGTCAGGGGTCTCTCTTCTGTGAGCGGCAGAAGCTGCTGCGGGCGCGGATGAACGCCACCCCACCACCTTGGGCCATGCCGGACGCCGGTTCCGTAACCCCCAGGTCCATTTCCTTATCCGGCGCCTACTCCCCGCGCAGTACACGCGGGTGGAGATCAGTCCGTCCTCGGACGTACCAGGCCCGACTCGTACGCGATGACGACGAGCTGCGCCCGGTCCCGCGCGCCCAGCTTGGCCATGGCCCGGTTGACGTGCGTCTTCACGGTCAGCGGGCTGACCTCGAGGCGTTCGGCGATCTCGTCGTTGGAGTGGCCGCCGGCGACCTGCACCAGGACCTCGCGCTCCCGGCCGGTGAGCGCGCCGAGCCGCTCGGAGCGGGCGGGGTCGCGGCCGTCGTCGTCGCCCTGGGCGAGGAAGCGGGCGATCAGGCCCTTGGTGGCGGCCGGGGAGAGCAGCGCCTCGCCGCCCGCGGCGACCCGGATCGCGTTCAGCAGTTCCTCGGGTTCGCTGCCCTTGCCGAGGAAGCCGGAGGCGCCGGCGCGCAGCGACTGCACCACGTAGTCGTCGACCTCGAAGGTGGTCAGTATGACCACGCGGACCTGGGTGAGGGTGGGGTCGGCGCTGATCAGGCGGGTGGCGGCGAGGCCGTCGGTGCCGGGCATGCGGATGTCCATGAGGACGACGTCGGCGGCGCGCTCCTTGGCCAGCCGGACCGCCTCGGCGCCGTCGGAGGCCTCGCCCACCACCTCCATGTCTGGCTCGGAGTCGACCAGCACGCGGAACGCGCTGCGCAGCAGCGCCTGGTCGTCGGCGAGCAGGACACGGATCGTCATGCGGTCTCCCCCGTAGCCGTCGTGCGGGTCGCGACCGGCAGGATCGCATGGACGCGGAAGCCGCCGCCGTAGCGGGGCCCGGTGGTGAGGGTGCCGCCGACGGCGGTGACCCGCTCCCGCATGCCGAGCAGCCCGTGGCCGCCGCCGTCCCCGGGCGCACCGCCCGCGCCGGCGCCGTCGTCGACCACGGTGACCTCGATGTTCCCGCCGACGCGTACGACGCTGACCTCGGCCCTGACCTCGGTGCCCGCGTGCTTGCGGACGTTGGTCAGGGCCTCCTGGATGCACCGGTAGGCGGCGAGGTCCACGGCGGCCGGCAGTTCGGTGCCGTGGTCGGTGCGGGCGACCTCGACCGGGAGTCCGGCGCTGCGGAAGGTGCCGGCGAGTTCGTCGAGCCGGCTGAGGCCGGGGGCGGGCTCGGTGGGTGCCTCGGGGTCGCCGGACTGGCGCAGCAGGCCGACGGTGGCGCGCAGTTCGTCGAGCGCGCTGCGGCTGGCCTCGCGGACGTGGGCGAGCGCCTCCTTGGCCTGGTCGGGCCGCCGGTCCATGACGTGCGCGGCGACGCCGGCCTGCACGTTGACCAGCGCGATGTGGTGGGCGACGACGTCGTGCAGGTCGCGGGCGATGCGCAGCCGCTCCTCGGCGACCCGGCGGCGGGCCTCCTCCTCACGGGTCCGCTCGGCGCGTTCGGCGCGCTCGCGGATCGCCTGCACGACCGCGCGGCGGCTGCGCACCGCGTCCCCGGCGGTGGCGCCGATGCCGGTCCAGGCGAGCAGGCCGAGGTTCTCCTGGGCGTACCAGGGCAGGGGCCGGCGAGCATCGCGGCGGCGGTCAGCACGGTCATGGTGAGCAGGCCGACGCGCAAGGTGGTGGTGCGGTCGGTGGTCGCGGCGACCGTGTACAGGGCGACCACGGCGGCCATCGCGACCGGCGCGCGCGGGTCTCCGGTGAGACACTCGACCAGGGAGATGGTGCCGGTGACGGCGAGGACGCCCTTCGGGAAGCGGCGGCGCAGGACCAGCGCGGCGGCGGCGAGGAACATCAGGACCAGGCCGAGCGGGTCCGGGGTGCGGACGCCCCAGGTGACGCCGTTCGCGCCGTGGGGCACCGCGAAGGAGCCGGCGATCATGCACGCCAGCACGCCCGCCGCGATGGCCGCGTCCAGCGCGAGGGGGTGGGCCTTGAGGCTGCACCGGGCGCGTTCGAGTGTGCTCACCCGCTGAACAGTACGGGGCCGGACGGGGGGCCGGAACACGGCGAGGCGAGGCTCACCCGCCGCCGGCCGTCGACAGGTGTTCGCGGCGTGTACGACGGCCGGACGCCCGGCGTTGGCCGTACATGATCAACGTTCTCGACGGCATTCCCGCCGGCCCGGCCGGATGCCTCCTGTCGACGAAAGGCAGCCCGCTGTGCGCGCTTCCCCGCTCTGGCCCGCCGCGGCCCTCGCCCTCGCCTCGGCCGCGGCCTCGGTCACGCCCGCGCAGGCCGTCACCTACGGCACGCCGACCATCGGACTGTCGTCCGCCCACCTGTCCGGCGCGGTCGGCGCCACGGGTGACCCGACGGTCGCGGTGACCGTCGCGCAGAGCGGCGCGGACGCCTCCGCGCTGACGGTGACGGCCACGAAGAGCAGCCGCACCGCCGTGGCGGCCACCTCCGACGTGCGGGTCACGGGCAGCGGCGGCGCCCGCACCCTCTCGGTCACCGCGCACGCGCGGGGCTACGCCGACCTCACGCTGAAGGTGACGGGGCTCGGCGGCAGGACGGCCACCACGACCCTGCACTACGCGGCCTCCCCCGCCGTCCAGCGCCCGGCCGACACCCGCTACCTGACCGGTGCCTCGGACGCCTCCGCCGCCGTGGACGTCGGCGGCGGCTACGTCGTGGTCGGCAACGACGAGGACAACACGCTGCGCCTGTACGACGGCTCGGCCTCCGGCGCCCCGGTGCGGACCTGGGACCTCGGCGGTGCGCTGGGCGCGGACAAGGAGGTCGACATCGAGGGCGCGGCGCGCGTCGGGGACACGGTCTACTGGACGGGTTCGCTGGGCAACAACAAGGACGGCGTGTACAAGGCGGACCGGAACACCGTCTTCACCACCACCGTCTCCGGGTCGGGCGCCGCCACCCGGCTCACCTTCGGCACCGCCGGGCACCGGCTGCGCGACGACCTGGTGGCCTGGGACCGGGCGAACGGCGACCGGTACGGCTTCGCCGCCGCCACGGCGGACGGGCAGGCCCCTAAGCAGGTGGACGGCTTCAACGTGGAGGGCCTGGAGTTCGCGCCGGGCTCCACCACCACCGCCTACATCGGCTTCCGCGCCCCGCTGGTGCCGCCGGTGTCGGGCGGCAGGGCGCTGATCGTGCCGGTGACCAACATGGACCAGGTGGTCAAGGGTGCCCGGGCGACCGTCGGCACGCCGATCGAACTGGACCTCGGCGGTCTGTCGGTGCGGGACCTGCGCCGCGACGACAAGGGGCGGTTCCTGATCCTGGCCGGCTCCTGGGCGGCCGACGGCAACAGCGACCCGTACGCCCTGTACACCTGGGACGGCGTGGCCGGGCACCAGCCGGTGAAGAAGCTGGACCTGCCCACCTCGGACGCGGGCGGCTGGGAGTCCGTCGTGTCGGTGCCCGACCTGGACGCCTCCGGCGCCCGGGTGCAGCTGATCACCGACGACGGGTCCGCCGATCTCTACGGCGACGGCACCGAGGCTAAGGACCTCACCCACCCGGAGTGGCAGAAGTCCCGCTCCACCTGGTTCCCGCTGGGCTGACCGGTGCGGACCGGCCCGGGGCGCCCGGCCCCGGGGCTCTCCGCTGCCACGGGCCGCCACCGGCCGGCACGGGAGCGGGTTCAGCCCGGGATCAGGCCGTCGTCGCCGAGCAGGTCCCGGACCTCCTCCAGCGTGGCGTCCGGGGACGGGAGGATCAGGTCCGAGGGTTCCAGGGCGTCGTCCGGGAGCGGTGCGCCGAGGCGGCGGACGGCGTCCAGCAGGGTGGAGAGCGTGCGGCGGAAGCCCGCCCCGTCGCCGCCCTGCATCTCCGCGAGCAGTTCGTCGTCCAGCTTGTTCAGCTCGGCGAAGTGGACGTCGTCCAGCTTCACCTGCCCCTCCCCCATGATCCGTACGATCACGTCGGCCTCCTCGGCTCGGGGTCCCGGCGCCGGACTACTGCTTGTCGAAGCGCGGGGTGTCCTGCGGCTGCTGCTGGGACTGCGCCTGGCCGGTGCCGCCCTCGATGGCCTGCTGCGGGGAGCCGCCGGCCAGCTCGGCCTTCATGCGCTGCAGTTCCAGCTCTACATCCGTACCACCGGAGAGCCGGTCCAGCTCGGCCTGGATGTCGTCCTTGGCCATGCCGGACGGGTCGTCGAGGGCGCCCGAGGCGAGCAGTTCGTCGATGGCGCCGGCCCGGGCCTGGAGCTGGGCGGTCTTGTCCTCGGCGCGCTGGATGGCCAGGCCGACGTCGCCCATCTCCTCGGAGATGCCCGAGAACGCCTCGCCGATGCGGGTCTGGGCCTGGGCGGCGGTGTAGGTGGCCTTGATGGTCTCCTTCTTCGTACGGAAGGCGTCCACCTTGGCCTGCAGCCGCTGGGCCGCGAGAGTGAGCTTCTCCTCCTCGCCCTGGAGGGTGGAGTGCTGCGTCTCGAGGTCGGTGACCTGCTGCTGGAGGGCGGCGCGGCGGGACAGCGCCTCGCGGGCCAGGTCCTCACGGCCGAGCGCGAGCGCCTTGCGGCCCTGGTCCTCCAGCTTGGTGGACTGCTGCTGCAGCTGGTTGAGCTGGAGTTCCAGGCGCTTGCGGGAGGTCGCGACGTCGGCGACCCCGCGGCGCACCTTCTGCAGCAGCTCGAGCTGCTTCTGGTACGAGTAATCGAGGGTCTCGCGCGGGTCCTCGGCCCGGTCAAGGGCCTTGTTCGCCTTCGCGCGGAAGATCATCCCCATACGCTTCATGACACCGCTCATGGGCTTCGCGCGCCCCCTTCTGACGGACTCCAGCTCACCGATCCAGCGACAGAACCCACAGTACGGGCCCTGACTCCATTACCGCACTGTTCGGGGACCGATGCGCTCATCCCCAAGGACGACTGCGGGCCCCGCCACTCCGGCGTGAGGAGTAGGTGATCCCGGGGCGGGCCGCTCGGGCCCTTCCGGTGACCTCCTGGTGAGGCGTCCGCGTCGTCCCCTCTGTCCCCCTACAGACGTCCGGTGTTGCCGGATCGTTCCCGGCCGGGCTGGGGTCCATGCCGGTGCAGCCCGTACCCTTGGGTTTTGTGTTCCGTAGCCGTGCCAAGGAAGAGAAGGCGTCCGCCGACAAGGCGGCCGTGAACTTCTCCAAGCAGCCCCGTGACCCGCAGGCCCCCAAGGGCAGGCCCACTCCCAAGCGCAGTGAGGCCCAGTCCCAGCGCCGCAGCGTCGCCAACACGCCGACGACCCGCAAGGACGCCGCCAAGCGTCAGCGCGAGGAGCGCCGCCAGGCGCTGGACCGGCAGCGCCAGGCCCTGGCCGGCGGTGACGAGCGCTACCTGCCGGCCCGTGACAAGGGCCCGGTCCGCCGCTTCGCGCGCGACTGGGTGGACTCCCGGTTCAACATGGCGGAGTTCTTCCTCCCCTTCGCCGTGGTGATCCTGGTGCTGAGCGTGGTGCGGGTGCCGTCGATCCAGGCGCTGGCGCTGTGGCTGTGGGCCGTGGTGATCGTGCTGATCGTGGTGGACGCGGTGATCAGCGGCTTCCGGCTGAAGAAGCGGCTCGCCGAGCGCTTCCCCGACCAGAACCGCCGGGGCGCGGTGGCCTACGGTCTGATGCGCTCGCTCCAGATGCGCCGGCTCCGGCTGCCGAAGCCGCAGGTCAAGCGCGGAGAGCGGCCCTGAGCGCAGACGCCTTCACCGGGGGTGCGGCCGAGGCCCGGCCGAACAAGCTGGGCGGGCTGCGTGATGTCGTACGACAGGAGCTGGTCGCCCGGCAGCTCGACGAGCAGATAGCCGGGCGGTTCCCGGTCGGGCAGCGGCTGCGGGTGCTCGACGTGGGGATGGGCCAGGGCACGCAGGCGCTGCGGCTGGCCCGGCTCGGTCACCAGGTGACGGGGGTCGAGCAGGACGCGACGATGATCGCGGCCGCGCGCCGGTCCCTGGCGGGTGAGCCCGAGGGCATCCGCGAGCGGGTCCGTCTGGTGCAGGGCGACGGCCGGGACACCGGGGTGCACTTCCTGCCCGGCAGCTTCGACGTGGTGCTGTGCCACGGCGTACTGATGTACGTGGAGGAGCCCGATCCGCTGGTGGCGGGCCTGGCCCGGATGCTGGCGCCCGGCGGCCTGCTGTCGCTCCTGGTGCGCAACGGCGACGCGCTCGCCATGCACGCGGGTCTGTCCGGCGACTGGCAGGGCGCGGTGGCCGCCTTCGGCGCCACCTCCTACCGCCCCCGTGCTCGATCAGACTCGAACGGGGGACCCCCATCCGCCTCGGCCTCGACGTACGGGCCGACCGGCTGTCGGCCCTCACCGCCACCCTGGCCGGCATCGCCGCCCCGCTGCACGCCTGGTACGGCGTACGGGTCTTCACCGACACGGCGGCGGACGACGCGGAGATACCGGACGACCTGCAGAGCCTGCTGGCGGCCGAGGAACGGGCCGGGCGCACCGATCCCTACCGTTCGGTCGCGGCGCTGCTGCATCTTTGCGGGGTGCGCGGCTAGGGGGCCACGGCCGTCACCGCCGGCGGTGACGGGGTCCGTTCGGGCGTATCGGGCGCGCCCGGGCGTTCCCCGTGGAAACACTCGGTGCATGGACGGTTCCCTTGCCCGTGCCCGTCGAAGGGGCGCGCGTGTCCCCGTGCTGATCTGTGCGGTGCTGCTCGTGGCCGGGTGCACGACGTCCGCGACGCCGGCGGAGCGGCCCGGCGCGTCCGACCGGGCGGCACTCCCGCTGGCGCTGGACGACGTGCAGGGCCGGTACCTGAAGGTGATCCAGGAGGTCCTGCCGTCGGTCGTGCAGATCCGGGCGAGCCGTGATCTGGGTTCCGGGGTGGTGTACGACGGCCAGGGGCACATCGTCACCAACGCGCACGTGGTCGGGTCCGAGAAGACCTTCCGGGTGACCACGGCCAACAGCGAGGAGCCGCTCACCGCGAGCCTGGTGTACTCCTACCCCGAGCAGGACCTCGCGGTGATCAGGCTGGACCGGGTGCCAACCGGGCTGCGGCCGGCGGTGTTCGGGGACTCCGGGACGGTGCGGGTCGGCCACATGGTGCTGGCCATGGGCTCGCCGCTCGGGCTGTCGTCCAGCGTGACCCAGGGCATCGTCTCGGCGACCGGACGGACCGTCAGCGAGGACGGCTCGGACGGCGGTACGGGCGCCACCATCGCGAACATGGTGCAGACCTCGGCCGCCATCAACCCGGGCAACAGCGGTGGCGCGCTGGTGAATCTCGACGGGCAGGTCATCGGTATCCCGACGCTCGCCGCGTCCGATCCGGACCTCGGTGGCGGCGCGGCCCCCGGTATCGGTTTCGCCATCCCGGCGTCGATGGTGCGGACCGTCGCCGACCAGATCGTCAGGCACGGCAAGGTCGTCGACTCGGGGCGGGCCGCGCTGGGCGTCACCGTGCGGGGCGTCGTGGACGGCGGCTACCGGCCCGCCGGGGTCGCGGTGGTGACCGTGGGCGACGGCGGCGCGGCCGCGCGGGCGGGTCTGCGGCCCGGCGACGTGATCACCCGGGTGGACCGCACCCCGGTCACCTCCGACACCGACCTCGCCGAAGCCCTGGCGGCCCGGCGGCCGGGGCAGCGCACCCCGGTGACCTTCCAGCGCGACGGCGCGGCGAAGACCGTGGAGGTGACACTGGGTGAGCAGTGAGGAGGGTGGTGGCAGGTCCCTCCTCACTCCCCGGCCGGCTTACGACGCCTCGGCGTGCAGGCTCATCGGGCCGTAGATCTCGCTGGTCTCCTCGAACAGGCGGACCTGGTCGGCGCCGCCCTCCTCCAGGGCCTTCCAGTGCTCACCGATCCAGGACTCGGCGTCCCCCTGGGTGGTGAACTCCTCCGGCTGCACCGCGGGCTGGACCTCCGTCCCGTCGGCCTTCTCGAACCGCCACGTCCATGCCGTCATATGGGCCTCCTCTGATCCAACTCTGCCCCGGAAGACTAGCCGGAAGCGCAAGACCTGCTGGGACGGGTGAAAATCGGTCCGTGGAAGTCACTCTGCTCGGCACCGGTACCCCGGCGGGGCTGCCCCGCCCCGACTGCCCCTGCGCCGTCTGCGCGACCGCGCTGGGCCCTGACGCGCGGGCGGCCACCGCGCTGCTCGTGGACGGGGCCCTGCTGCTCGACCTGACACCCGGCGCGGCGTTCGCGGCCGCGCGGGCCGGGCATTCGCTGGGCGGGGTGCGGCAGGTGCTGCTGTCGCATCCGCACGACGGGCCGGCGGTGGAGGTGCCGGCCGGGGTGCCGCAGCCCGGCCGCGTGCCGGACGGGCGGGAGTTGGCGCTGCTGACGGGGCATCGGGTGCGGGCCGTGGCGATGGACGCGGGCGGCACCGGCTACGCGGTGACCGGTCCGGACGGGCAGCGGCTGCTGTACCTGCCGCCGGGCGGGGCTCCGGCCGGTCTGGAGGAGGCGACGGCGGAGTCGTACCAGATGGTCCTCGCCGACGTCGTGGGACGCCCGGACGCGCTGGCCCGGCTGCGGGCGGTGGGCTCCGTGGACCCGACGACGGACGTCGTCGCCGTGCACCTCGACCACGACGTGCCGCAGGGCGCCGAGCTGCGGCGGCGGCTCGCGGCGGCGGGGGCGCGGGCGGTCCCCGACGGTACGACGCTGATGGTCGGGGCGTACGAGGAGGTGCCGGACGTGCCGCGCCGGACGCTGGTGCTCGGCGGGGCGCGCTCGGGCAAGTCGGTGGAGGCCGAACGGCGCCTGGAGGCCTTTCCCGACGTGCTCTACGTGGCCACGGGCGGGACGCGCGGCGGGGACACCGAGTGGGCGGCGCGGGTGGCCGTGCACCGGGAGCGGCGGCCGGGCTCGTGGCGTACGGCGGAGACGACGGACCTGCTGCCGCTGCTGGCCGAGGACGGGCCGCCGCTGCTGATCGACTGTCTGTCGCTGTGGCTGACGGACGTCATGGACTCCGTCGGGGCGTGGGACGACGCGGAGTGGGCCGGGGCGGGGAGAAGGCGCTGCGGGAGCGGGTGCGGGAGCTGACGGCGGCGGTGCGGGGTGCCCGGCGGACCGTGGTCGCGGTGTCCAACGAGGTGGGTTCGGGGATCGTGCCGGCGACCGCCTCCGGGCGGCGGTACCGGGATGAACTGGGCCGGCTGAACGCGGCGTTCGCCGGTGAGTGCGAGCAGGTTCTGCTGGTCGTGGCCGGACAGGCACTGGTGCTCCGGGGCTGAGCGGCCGCGGCCGCGGGGCAGGCGTGCGTGCCCCGCGGCCACGGGGGCTACCCGTTCTTGCGCGCCACGAGGCGGTAGGCGTTGGAGAAGGGGGTGTGGCGGGTCAGCGGGGCGAGGGTGTGGTCCAGGGCCCAGGCCAGGTCGGTCAGCGGGGCCGCCGCGGCTCGCAGCAGGGGTGGCTGTGGGACGCGGCCAGGGTGAGGGCCGCTGACAGGTCGTAGGGGGCGTGGGGGCGCTGCGGTCGGTGACGAGGACCGTGCAGCCCTGCCGTTCCAGTTCCGTGCGGAGGTTGGCCAGGGGCAGCAGGTGCAGGTGGCGGGGCTGGCCGTAGGACCACCACCAGCGGCCGAGGAGCGCGGCGAACACGCAGCGCGGATCCGGGACTTCGACGACGAGGTGACCGCCGGGACGCAGGACGGTGAGGGCGGCGCGGAGTTCCGCGCGCGGCTCCGGGGCGTGCTGCAGGTGGTGGAACATGCTGACCACGTCGTAGCGGGCGCGCAGGCGGGCCGCCGTGCCGGGGGTGCTCAGGTAGCCGCGGTGGGCCTCCTCGACCCGGCCGTCCAGCAGGGCCTGTTCGACGCGGGCGGTCGGGTCCAGGCCGTCGAAGCTGGTGTAGGGGAAGAACTCCCTGGCCGCCTCGGGGAAATGGGCGTGTCCCGTGCCCACGTCGAGCCAGCTCTCCGGGTCGGGCAGCGCCGACAGCGCGCGGGCGGCGGCGCGGTGGCGGCGGCGGACGGTTCGGGTGGAGCGGAGGCGCTCGGCGAACTCCTCGAGCTGCCGCTCGTAGAAGTCCCGGTGGTAGAAGACGAAGCCCTCCGCCGTGAGCCGGGGTTCTGGAAGACGTGCGCGCAGTCGCCGCACTCGTCGAGGGTGTGGCTGCCCGGCCGGTGCCGCAGCGGGTCGGGGGCGCGCACCCGGGTCCGCAGGTGCCGGGAACCGCACCAGGGGCAGTCCTCGCGGCGTGGTTCCAGGAAGGGGTCGTTGGGCTCGGTGACCTGCGTGGTGGAGAGCGAGGGCTGCATGGACGGCTCCCAGGGCGACATTCCGCGGCAAACCGGAACGTATGGGATACCGATCCCGGGTGCAAAGACGTCGTCACCGCGTGGTGGCGATGTGGCGCCTGAGTGTTCGTCCGCTGCCGGTACTGTTCGGCGAATGAGCAGCCTTGAACTGGACGACTTCACCGATCTGATCGAGCGCCCGGACGGGGCGTTCGCCGTGACGCCGAGGCCCGGCGCGAGCGCCAGATCGTGCCGCCCGGGCGCTCGGGCGGCTGGACGAGCTGGGCGAGTGGCTGTCCGCCGCGCAGGGCACCGTCCCGGTGCGGCCGGTGGAGCGGCCGCGCGTGGTGCTCTTCGCCGGTGATCACGGAGTCGCGGAACTCGGCGTCTCCGCACGGCCGGCGGGCGGCGCCGAGGAGATGGTGCGGGCGGTGCTGGAGGGCGGCAGCCCGGTGGCGGTGCTCGCGCGCCGGCTGGACGTCCCGGTGCGCGTGGTGGACATGGCGCTGGACTGCCCGCCGGAGGCCTTCCCGGCCGACGTCGTGCGGCACCGGGTGCGGCGCGGCAGCGGACGTATCGACATCGAGGACGCGCTCACCGCGGACGAGGCGGAGGCGGCGTTCCGGGCGGGTGTGGCGGTCGCCGACGAGGAGGCCGACTCGGGGACCGATCTGGTGGTGCTCGGCGACGTGAGCGTGGGCGGGACCACGGCCGCCGCGGTGCTGATCGCGGCGCTGTGCGGGACCGACGCCTCCGTGGTGACCGGGCGGGGCGGGCTGGCGGTCGACGACCTGGCGTGGATGCGCAAGTGCGCGGCGATCCGGGACGCGCTGCGGCGGGCCCGGCCGGTCCTCGGGGACCAGTTGCAGCTCCTCGCCGCCGTCGGCGGCGCCGATCTGGCCGCGATGACCGGGTTCCTGCTGCAGTGCGCCGTGCGCAAGCTGCCGGTGATCCTGGACGGCGTGGTGTCCGCCGCGTGCGCGCTGGTCGCCCAGCGGGTCGCGTTCCGCGCGCCGGACTGGTGGCTGGCCGGGCACGACAGCGGGGAGCCGGGGCAGGCCAAGGCGCTGGACCGGATGGCACTGGAGCCGCTGCTGGAGCAGGGTGTGAAGGTCGGCGAAGGGGTGGGGGCGCTGCTGTCGCTGCCGCTGGTCCGGGCCGCCGCCGCGCTGGCCGCCGAGCTGCCCGAGAAGGCGGAGCCGGAGACGGACGAGAAGGCCGAGCCGGAGGAGTCGGAGGCGGACGCGAAGGCCGAGTCGCAGGCGGACGCGAAGACGGGGCCGGAGAAGGAGTAGCCGGGCGCGGTCGGCTGCACGGTTCGCGACAAGGGCACACATATGATCCCCTCTCATGGGAGATGCCCGAAATGCCGTGGAGCAGCAGGCCGAGCCGGAGCGGCGGTGCGGCGGTGCCTCCCGTCGGGCCGCCGCGTTCGCCGTCTGGTACCTGCGGGCCGTCGCCTTCGTCAACTTCCTGAGCGCGGTGTGGGTTTCGCTGGGGCAGGACGTACGCCGGCACAACCAGGAGAACCTCTTCACGCCGTACCTGCTCACCGCGGGCTTCGCCTCGGGCGTGTTCACCACGTTCCTGGCCATCACCATGCGACGGCGCAAGCGGGCCGCCTGGATCCTGAACCTGGTGCTGAGCGGTTCGTTCCTGGCCCTGTTCGCCTTCGCCATGGCGTTCCCGGAGATCCGGCGGTACGCGCAGAACTGGATCTCCCTGGCGCTCACGGCCGTCTTCACCGGGGCCCTGCTGGCCGGCCGGCGGGAGTTCTACGCCAAGGGTGACCGGTCGAACCCGCGGCTGGCCGCCACCGTGGCGGTGGGCGGCGGCCTGCTGGCCTCGCTGCTGGCCGGAGCGCTGGTCACGGTCACCAATCAGGCCCCGGACGCGGCCCGTTCGACGTTCCTGGAGCGCTGGCACTACGGCACCCTGCGGCTGATCTCGGTGGCCGCCGACGAGAGCCGCTTCCCCGGGATCGAACCGCCCAACTGGGCCAACGTGGCGGTCAACGTGCTCAGCACGGTGCTGGTCCTGACCGTCTTCTACGCCGCCTTCCGCTCCCGGCGGGCCGTGGACCCGCTCACCGAGGACGACGAGAAGCGGCTGCGGGCGCTGCTGGAGCGGCACGGGGAGCGGGACTCGCTCGGCTACTTCGCGCTGCGCCGGGAGAAGAGCGTGGTGTGGTCGCCGACCGGGAAGGCGGCCGTGGCCTATCGCGTCGTCGGCGGGGTGAGCCTCGCCTCCGGCGATCCGCTCGGCGATCCGGAGGCGTGGCCCGGCGCCATCGCGCCATGGCTGACCGAGGCGCGGGCGCACGGGTGGATCCCGGCCGTGATGGGGGCGAGCGAGGAGGCGGGGACGGTCTACGCCCGGCACGGCCTGGACGCGCTGGAACTCGGCGACGAGGCGATCGTGGAGGTCGCCGAGTTCACCCTGGAGGGGCGGGCGATGCGGACCGTCCGGCAGGCGTACAACCGGGTGCGGCGGGCCGGGTACCGGGTGCGGATCCGCCGGCACGAGGACATCCCGGCGGCGGAGATGGCGTACCTCGTGGAGCGTGCCGACGACTGGCGGGACGGGGCCACCGAACGGGGCTTCAGCATGGCGCTGGGACGGCTCGCGGACCCCGAGGACGGCCGGTGCGTGATGCTGGAGTGCACGGACGCCGAGGGCGGGCTGCGGGCGGTGCTCTCCTTCGTGCCCTGGGGACCGCACGGGCTGTCCCTCGACCTCATGCGGCGGGACCGGGACTCCGACAACGGGCTGATGGAGTTCATGGTCATCGAGCTGCTGCGGCGGTCCCGGGAGATCGGGATCACCCAGGTCTCGCTGAACTTCGCGATGTTCCGCTCGGTCTTCGAACGTGGCGCGCGCCTCGGTGCCGGTCCGGTGCTGAGGCTGTGGCGGTCGCTGCTCAGCTTCTTCTCCCGCTGGTGGCAGATCGAGTCGCTGTACCGCGCCAACGCCAAGTACCGGCCCATCTGGGAACCGCGGTTCCTGCTCTTCGAGAAGAGCGCGGACCTGCTGCGCATCGGCGTCGCGTCGGCGCGCGCGGAGGGGTTTCTGGAGGCACCGCCGGGGCTGCCGAAGTGGCTGCACCGCAGGCATCTGGAGACGCACCGATGAGGAACGCCTGATGGAGAGGCTCGCCCGCTGGGCCCGCGCCGAGTGGGGGCCGCTGTACGCCGCCGTGCGCGCCCGCCTGCGCGAACGGCGGCTGCGGGCGGCGCCGATGACGGCGGGGGCGGTGTGCCTGACCGCGCTGCTGCAGTACGCGCAGAACCAGCCGTGGGGCTACCGGCTGGTTCAGGACGCGGGCGCGGTGCGGGCGGAGGACCCGCTGTGGCAGGCGCTGTCACGCACCCCGCTGTCGCTGTTCGTGCCGGCCCTGGACCTGCCCGTGTGGGGGGCGCTCGCGCAGGTCCTGTTCGTGTTCGGGATCGCCGAGATCTGTCTCGGCCGGTGGCGCGCGCTCGCGGTCGCGTACGTCGCCACGCTCGCCGGGACGCTGTACGCGCGGATCGGCATCGCCCTGGGCCCGCACGCGCCGTTCGGTCTGCCCGCCTCGGACGCCCTGGTGGTGGACACCGGCCCCTCGGCGGCCGTGGTCGGCCTCGCCGTGTACGTGGCCTGGCGGTACGGCGCCCATGTCACGGTGGGCGCGGTGACCTCGGCGATGGTGGTCGAGGTGCTGCTGAAGGAGAACCTGGCCGGCAAGGAGCACCTGGCCGCGCTGATGGGCGTCGGCGCCCTCTGCCTGGCCGCGGCCCTGCGCCACCGCCGCGCCGGCCGCCTCCTGCCCGCCGCGCCCCCGAGCCCGGCGCCGCCCCGCCCCCGCTCCGCCCGTGAACACCGCGCCGGCCCCCGGGCGGCGACCGTCCCGGTGGTCACCGGGCCGGGTCCCGTTCGCGCGCGGGCGCTCAGTGGGGACCGGGCAGGCGGGTCGGGCGGGGGTCGGGTTTGCCGCCGATCCAGTCCTGGACGGCGCGGCGCGGGCCGGACCAGCGGCGGTCGTGGCGGTAGGCGCGCAGGGCGGCCTTGGCGCGGGCGCGGGGGCGGCGGCGGTAGAAGCGGCGGGCCCACAGGGAGCCGGGGCGGGCCAGCCGGACCGCGCCGACGAGCGCGACCAGCGGCACGATCGCGCCGAAGACCGCGATGCGGGCCTTGCCCTTGCTCAGGGCGATCAGGGCGAAGAGGAAGTTCATGGCGATGGTGCTGATGACGCTCCCCCGGTCCTGCAGCTCCTGCTCGGACAGGTCGTTGACGCCGAACGGCACGAAGCCGGCGAGCAGCAGGCCCACCAGGGCGGCGGTGAGGACGACCGCCTCGACGCTCTTGCGGCCCTCGGCCGTCCAGTAGACGTCGTCGAGGTGCAGGATCAGCGCGAACTCGTCCAGGACGAGCCCCGCGCCCACCCCGAAGACCACGGCGGCGATCGCCCCGCCGGCGCTGTTCCGGTAGCCGGCGACCGCGCCGAAGCCGCCGACGACGGTGAGCACCACCCCGGGACCACGTGGTGGATGTGCAGCCCGCCCGCCTCGACGTTCCCGAACGGGCCCCTGCCGGCCCGGATCAGCCGCGTGATGACCCGGGTGACGACGAAGGTCAGCACGAAGGCGGCGAGGGCGAGCAGCAGCGGGAGCTTGCCCGGCTCCAGGATGTTCCGCTCCCACCAGTGCCCCATGTGCGCACATTACCCGGAATTGCCCCATCGCTCAGTGCCGTTCGCCCGATCACCCCGCCGGGCGCCGGGTGGGCGCCCGGTACCCTGCGCCGGTGTCCAGGACCCCCTCCCTCCCCGGCCTCCGCTTCGCCTTCGGCACGCTCACCGTGCTGCCCGTCCGGGTGCACCGCTGGGACCGGGAGGCGGCCCGCGGGGGCATGCTGAACGCCCCCGTGGCCGGACTTGCCGTCGGCGCGGGCGCGGCCGGACTCGGGCTGCTGCTGCTCCTGCTGGGCGCGGGCCCGCCGCTCGCCGCCGTGGCCTCGGTGGCCGTACCCGCCGCGCTGACCCGTGGACTGCACCTCGACGGGCTCGCCGACACCGCCGACGGGCTGGGCAGCGGCAAGCCGGCCGAGGACGCGCTGCGGATCATGAAGCGGTCGGACATCGGGCCGTTCGGCGTCATCACCCTCCTGCTCGTCCTGCTGGCCCAGGTGGCCGCGCTGGCGCAGCTCTACGGCGACTCCTGGACCCGGGGCGCCACCGCCGCGCTGACCTCGGCGGTCGCGGCCAGGCTGGCGCTCACCCTGGCCGCGCGCACCGGGGTGCCCGCCGCCCGGCCCGAGGGCTGGGCGCGGCGGTCGCCGGGGTGGTGCCGGTGCCGGGCGCGCTGGCCGTGGCGGCCGCCGTCACGGCCGTCTCGGCCGCGTGGGGCGCGGCCCTCGGCCCGTACGGGGCCCTGCGCGCCGCGGCGGCCGTGGCACTCGCCCTGGCCGCCGCCGAACTCCTGCTGCGCCACTGCACCCGGCGCTTCGGCGGGGTCACCGGCGACGTGTTCGGCGCCCTCGCGGAGACGGCCGCGACGAGCGCCCTCGTGGTACTGGCCCTCGGTCGCTAGTCTCTTCGCCCGTACACGGACGGACGGGATCGATCGGGGGATCATCCGTGCTCACCATGCGCCGCGCCCTGGCCTGGTTCATCGACTTCGCACTGGTGCTGACGGCGGCCTGGCTGCTGGCCGCGCTCACCTTCCACCGGATCACCGCGCTCGTCACCGACGTGCCGGACCTGGCCACCCGCGGCGGCTTCGACCTGCTCACCTCGCGCGGTGACGTCCTCGACGCCTCCGAGACGGTCGGCCTGTCGCTGTGGAACGAGGCGGTGCTGGACGTCGAGGAGGCCTTCGGGGCGCTCGTGCTCGCCGCGTTCCTCTACCAGTGGGCCTGTCTCGCGCTGCTCGGCCGCACCCTCGGCAAGGGCCTGCTCGGCCTGCGGGTCACCCCGCGCCTGTCCCGCCGGGCGGTGCGCCGGGCCGCCGTCACCACCGCCGCCGACGTCGCCGTGTACGCCCTGGCCTGCGTGCTGCTGATCGAGGGTCAGTTCCTGCTGTCCGTGCTGGTGTGGGCGGCCGCCGTGGCCCTCTTCCTGGTGAACGCGCTCCCGGTGCTCTCCCCCGGCCGCCGCTCCCTCGCCGACCGCCTGGCCGGCACCTCGGTCGCCGCGGTGGCCCTGCGCACGGGGGATCGCGGGGATAGGGATTACCCGACGGCATGGCCGAGGGATTACCCCAGGGCATGGCCCGGGGACCACCCGCAGGGCTGAGGGAACGGGCGCACGCGCGTAGTCTCGTCCGCGGGTGTTCGCCGGCAGGGTGAAGGCCCCGGTTGCCACCTGCCCCCAGGCCTGGGCCTAGGGTCGGCTGTCGGGCCCGGTCGACCCACCCCTTTTCGGCCACAGCAACTTCACATCGGAAGCGAGATCTCACCACCGTGACTGCTCTGACTCTCAGCACCGCCGCGGCGCCCGGCCTGCGGGCCGACGCGATCGTGATCGGTGTCGCCAAGGGTGCCAAGGGGCCCGTCGTCGCGCCGGGCGCCGAGGCCGTGGACAAGGCTTACGACGGCAAGCTGGCCGGCGTCCTGGAGACCCTCGGTGCCTCCGGTGCCGAGGGCGAGCTGACGAAGCTGCCCGCCCCGGCCGGCTTCAAGGCGCCGCTCGTGGTGGCGGTGGGCCTGGGCGCGGAGCCCGACAAGGACGCCGGGTACGACGCCGAGGCCCTGCGCAAGGCCGCCGGTGTGGCCGCCCGGGCCCTGACCGGGGCCCGCAAGGCCGCGTTCGCGCTGCCCGTCGACGGCCCCGGCGCCCTCGGCGCGACCGGTGAGGGCGTGCTGCTCGGCGCGTACGCCTTCGACACGTACAAGGAGAGCGCCAAGGACGCGCGGGCCAAGAACGGCAAGGCCCCGCTGGCCGAGGCCGTGCTGCTCGGCGGCAAGCCGCGCGACGCCGCCCACAAGGGTGCCGTGGCCCGTGCCGTCGCGGTCTGCGAGGAGCTGAACCGCGCCCGCGACCTGATCAACATGCCGCCGAACGACCTCACCCCGCAGGCGTTCGCCGGGGTCGCGCAGAGCGCGGCCAAGGAGCACGGCCTCAAGATCCAGGTGCTCGACGAGAAGGCGCTCGTCAAGGGCGGCTACGGCGGCATCCTGGGCGTCGGCGGCGGCTCGGCGGCGACCCCGCGGCTGGTCAAGCTGTCCTACTCGCACCCGAAGGCGGACAAGCACCTCGCCCTCGTCGGCAAGGGCATCACCTACGACTCGGGCGGCATCTCGCTGAAGCCGGCCGGCCACAACGAGACGATGAAGTGCGACATGAGCGGTGCCGCCGCCGTGTTCGCCGCGGTCGTCGCCGCCGCCCGGCTGGGCCTGCGGGTCAACGTCACCGGCTGGCTGGCGCTGGCCGAGAACATGCCCTCGGGTTCCGCCGTCCGCCCCGGCGACGTGCTGAACATGTACAGCGGCAAGACGGTCGAGGTGCTCAACACCGACGCCGAGGGCCGGCTGGTGCTCGCCGACGCGCTGTGGGCGGCCTCGCAGGAGGCGCCGGACGCGATCGTGGACGTCGCCACGCTGACCGGCGCGATGGTGCTGGCCCTGGGCAGCCGGACGTTCGGCATCATGGCCAACGACGACGCGTTCCGCTCCGCGCTGCACGAGGCGGCCGAGGAGGTCGGCGAGCCCGCGTGGCAGATGCCGCTCCCCGAGCACCTGCGCAAGGGCATGGACTCGTCCGTCGCCGACATCGCCAACATGGGTGAGCGCATGGGCGGCGGCCTGGTCGCCGGCCTCTTCCTGCGCGAGTTCGTGGGCGAGGGGATCACCTGGGCGCACCTCGACATCGCGGGTCCGGCCTTCAACGAGGGCGGCCCGTTCGGCTACACCCCGAAGGGCGGCACCGGTTCCGCCGTCCGCACGCTGGTGCGGCTCGCCGAGCTGACCGCCGCGGGTGACCTGGGCTGATGAACGCCCGGTAGCACTGGCCGCCCCCGGCGGGGCGGCCTCCGGAGCGCGGGGACCGTACGCACGGTCCCCGCGCCCGCCCCCTGCGCGCCTTCGTTTGCGGGGGTACGTGGGGTGTCTCACACTCAGGCCCCGCGTCTCGTCCGCCTCGAACAAGTGCAAAGATGGAGCCCGGCAGGACAGGGCCCCCACCGAAGGGCCGAAGCATCAAGCGGCCGGACACCAGCCGCCCGCCGGTCATCGGAGATCGGCGCAAGGCGCACATGCATGGAGGACGTGACGTGGCGAACGACGCCAGCACCGTTTTCGACCTAGTGATCCTCGGCGGTGGTAGCGGTGGTTACGCCGCGGCCCTGCGCGGGGCGCAGCTGGGCCTGGACGTCGCCCTGATCGAGAAGGACAAGGTCGGCGGCACCTGCCTGCACCGGGGTTGCATCCCCACCAAGGCCCTGCTGCACGCGGGCGAGGTCGCCGACCAGGCCCGCGAGAGCGCGCAGTTCGGCGTCAAGGCCACCTTCGAGGGCATCGACATCGCCGGGGTCCACAAGTACAAGGACGGTGTCATCTCCGGCCTGTACAAGGGCCTGCAGGGTCTCGTCGCCTCCCGCAAGGTGACGTACATCGAGGGTGAGGGCCGGCTGTCCTCCCCCACCTCCGTCGACGTGAACGGTCAGCGGATCCAGGGCCGCCACGTCCTGCTGGCGACCGGCTCCGTGCCGAAGTCGCTGCCGGGCCTGGAGATCGACGGCGACCGGATCATCTCCTCCGACCACGCCCTCGTCCTGGACCGCGTGCCGAAGTCCGCGATCATCCTGGGCGGCGGTGTCATCGGTGTCGAGTTCGCCTCGGCGTGGAAGTCCTTCGGCGCCGACGTCACGGTCGTCGAGGGCCTGAAGCACCTCGTCCCGGTCGAGGACGAGAACAGCTCGAAGCTGCTCGAGCGCGCCTTCCGCAAGCGCGGCATCAAGTTCAACCTGGGCACCTTCTTCCAGAAGGCCGAGTACACCCAGGACGGCGTGAAGATCACCCTCGCCGACGGCAAGGAGTTCGAGGCCGAGGTCCTGCTCGTCGCCGTCGGCCGCGGCCCGGTCTCCCAGGGCCTGGGCTACGAGGAGCAGGGCGTCGCCATGGACCGCGGCTACGTCCTGGTCGACGAGTACATGCGCACCAACGTTCCGACCATCTCCGCCGTCGGTGACCTGGTCCCGACGCTCCAGCTCGCGCACGTCGGCTTCGCCGAGGGCATCCTGGTGGCGGAGCGTCTGGCCGGTCTGAAGACCGTCCCGATCGACTACGACGGTGTCCCGCGGGTGACGTACTGCCACCCGGAGGTCGCCTCCGTCGGTATCACCGAGGCCAAGGCCAAGGAGATCTACGGCGCGGACAAGGTCGTCGCTCTGAAGTACAACCTGGCGGGCAACGGAAAGAGCAAGATCCTCAACACCGCGGGCGAGATCAAGCTCGTCCAGGTGAAGGACGGTGCCGTGGTCGGCGTCCACATGGTCGGCGACCGCATGGGTGAGCAGGTCGGCGAAGCCCAGCTGATCTACAACTGGGAGGCGCTGCCGGCCGAGGTCGCCCAGCTCATCCACGCCCACCCGACGCAGAACGAGGCCCTCGGCGAGGCGCACCTGGCGCTGGCCGGCAAGCCGCTGCACTCCCACGACTGAGCCTTCGGTCAACGGGCGCGACGACACAGACTTTCCGCAATTCGTAAGGAGCAACCGAAACCATGGCGGTTTCCGTAACCCTTCCGGCGCTCGGTGAGAGCGTCACCGAGGGCACTGTCACCCGCTGGCTGAAGGCCGAGGGCGAGCGCGTCGAGGCCGACGAGCCGCTGCTCGAGGTCTCGACCGACAAGGTCGACACCGAGATCCCCTCGCCCGCCGCCGGCGTGCTGGCCTCCATCAAGGTCGCCGAGGACGAGACCGTCGAGGTCGGCGCCGAGCTGGCCGTCATCGACGACGGCTCCGGCGCCCCCGCGGCCGCTCCGGCCCCGGCCGCCGCCGAGGCCCCCGCCCCCGAGGCCCCCGCCGCTCCGGCGGCCGAGGCCGAGGCCCCGGCCCCGAGGCCCCGGCCGCCCCCGCCGCTCCGGCCGGTGGCGCCGAGGGCACCGACGTGGTCCTGCCCGCGCTCGGTGAGTCCGTCACCGAGGGCACCGTCACCCGCTGGCTGAAGTCGGTCGGCGACTCCGTCGAGGCCGACGAGCCGCTGCTCGAGGTCTCCACGGACAAGGTCGACACCGAGATCCCGGCGCCCGCCGCGGGCGTGCTGCTCGAGATCGTGGTGAACGAGGACGAGACCGCCGAGGTCGGCGCCCAGCTCGCCGTCATCGGCGCCCCGGGTGCCGCTCCGGCCGCCGCTCCGGCTCCGGCCGCCCCGGCCCCGGAGCCCGCCGCCGCTGCCCCGGCTCCGGCTCCCGCCCCGGCCGCTCCGGCTCCGGCCCCCGCGGCCCCCGCGGCCCCGGCCGCCGCCGCTCCGGCTCCGGCCCAGCCCGCCGCTCCGGCCCCGGCCCAGCCCGCGGCTCCGGCCCCGCCCCGGCTCCGGCTCCGGTCACCCCGGCGGCCGCGCCGAGCGCGCCGACCGCCACCCAGGCGACCGACGAGGGCGCCTACGTGACCCCGCTGGTGCGCAAGCTCGCCGCCGAGAACGGCGTCGACCTGGCGGACGTCAAGGGCACCGGCGTCGGCGGCCGTATCCGCAAGCAGGACGTCCTCGCCGCCGCCGAGGCCGCGAAGGCCGCCTCCGCGCCGGCCCCCGCCGCCGCCCCGGCCGCCGCGAAGAAGGCCCCGGCGCTCGAGGTCTCCCCGCTGCGCGGCCAGACCGTCAAGATGACCCGCATCCGCAAGGTCATCGGCGACAACATGGTCAAGGCCCTGCACGAGCAGGCCCAGCTCTCGTCGGTCGTCGAGGTCGACGTCACCCGTCTGATGAAGCTGCGCGGCAAGGCGAAGGACTCCTTCGCCGCCCGTGAGGGCGTCAAGCTCTCCCCGATGCCGTTCTTCGTCAAGGCCGCCGCCCAGGCGCTGAAGGCCCACCCGGTCATCAACGCCCGGATCAACGAGGCCGAGGGCACGATCACCTACTTCGACGCCGAGAACATCGGCATCGCGGTGGACTCGGAGAAGGGCCTGATGACCCCGGTCATCAAGGGCGCCGGCGACCTCAACATCGCGGGTATCGCCAAGGCCACGGCCGACCTGGCGGGCAAGGTCCGCGCCAACAAGATCACCCCGGACGAGCTGTCCGGCGCGACCTTCACCGTCTCCAACACCGGCTCGCGCGGCGCGCTGTTCGACACGATCATCGTGCCGCCGAACCAGGTCGCGATCCTCGGCATCGGTGCCACGGTCAAGCGTCCGGCCGTCATCGAGACCGAGGAGGGCACGGTCATCGGCGTCCGCGACATGACCTACCTGACCCTCTCCTACGACCACCGCCTGGTGGACGGCGCCGACGCGGCCCGTTACCTGTCGGCGGTCAAGGCGATCCTGGAGGCGGGCGAGTTCGAGGTCGAGCTCGGCCTCTGATCTCCCTGATCAGGCAGTGCGGCACCCCGTCCGGAACGTTCCGGGCGGGTGTTCGCGTTTGTCGGGGTGCGCGCCGTGTAAGCCTCGTCTCACCTGCGTCAAAGCACCCCCGCGCGCCGTATCCGCGGCGCGAACCCGCCGTATTGTCTAAACGTCAGCCCCTGGGAGGAGCCCCCATGACCGCGCCCGTCGTCCACTCGCTGCGCGAACAGATCCGCGAGCACATCGTGGAGGGAATCGTCAGCGGGCGCTGGCAGCCGGGCGAGCGCATCGTGGAGCGGCGGATCGCCACCGAGCTGGAGGTCAGCCAGACGCCGGTGCGGGAGGCCCTGCGCGAGCTGGAGTCCCTGCGCCTGATCGAGTCGGCCCCCAACAAGGGCGTGCGGGTCCGCAACCTCACCGCCGCGGACCTGGAGGAGAGCTACCCCGTCCGGGCGGGCCTGGAGGCCATCGCGGCGGAGCTGGCGGCCGACCGCCTCGCCGGGGACTGCTCGGCCCTGGAGCCGCACGTCCTGGCCCTGTACGAGGCCGACCGCGCGGCCGACGGCACGGGCCAGGTGCGCCACACCGTGGGCTTCCACCGGGAGCTGGTCCGCGCGGCGGACAACTCGGTGCTGCTGCACACCTGGGAGGGCCTGGGCATCGAGGTGTTCACGGCGCTGTCCATCCGCTGGCTGGGCACGGTCCAGCAGAGCTACGCGGAGGAGCACGAGGAGCTGGTGCAGGCGTTCAAGCGCCGCGATCCCCGGATCGCCGAGCTGGTGAAGGCCCACGTCCTGGGCTGCGCCCCGCGCGCCTGACGCAGTCGAGCGCACCCCCGCTCAATCGCCGTCCCACCTGCGAAAACCCTCTACGATCACGACACTCGGTGCCCCCGCCCGAGGCACCGCGTGCCGACTTTCTCGATATCGAGAAGTTTTCCCCTTCCAACCTTTGATCGATCATCGATCACGGAGTTAGAGTCTCCGGCGGACCTCCACCGAGGTCCGTCTGCCCTGTCCTGCCAAAGACCAAGGGCAACCCCGAACCCTTCACGATGAGGGAACCCCCTTCGACTGAGGAAGGCGGCGACATGACCGACCCCAACGCCATCCAGCCGAGCGCGCTCGACCAGCTCCCGGACCGCGACCCGGAGGAGACCGCCGAATGGCAGGCCTCCCTGGACGCCGTGGCCAGGGAGGCCGGGCCGCACCGCGCCGCCTACCTGATGCGGCGCACGCTGGAGCGTGCCGAGGCGGGCGGCGTCGCGCTGCCGAAGCTCCTCGAGACGGACTACGTCAACACCATCCCCACCTCCGCCGAGCCGGGCCTGCCCGGCGACCCGGAGATGGAGGCCCGGATCACCGCCTGGAACCGCTGGAACGCGGCCGCCATGGTGACCCGCGGCGCGAAGCACGGCGTCGGCGGCCACATCGCCACCTTCGCCTCCGCGGCCTGGCTCTACGAGACGGGCTTCAACCACTTCTTCCGGGGCAAGGAGCAGGACGGCTCCGGCGACCAGCTCTACATCCAGGGCCACGCCTCCCCGGCATCTACGCCCGCGCCTTCCTCGACGGCCGGCTGAACGAAGGACACCTCGACAACTTCCGCCAGGAGTCCGGCGGCAACGGCCTGCCCTCGTACCCGCACCCGCGCCGGCTGCCCTGGCTGTGGGAGTTCCCGACGGTGTCGATGGGCCTCGGCCCGCTCTCCGCGATCTACCAGGCGCGCTTCAACCGGTACCTCACCAACCGCGGCGTCAAGGACGTCTCCGCCTCCCACGTCTGGGCCTTCCTGGGCGACGGCGAGATGGACGAGCCCGAGTCGACGGCCGCGCTCGCGCTGGCCGCCCGTGAGGAACTGGACAACCTCACCTTCGTCATCAACTGCAACCTGCAGCGCCTCGACGGCCCGGTCCGCGCCAACTTCAAGATCGTGCAGGAGCTGGAGGCCCAGTTCCGCGGCGCCGGCTGGAACGTCGTCAAGACGCTCTGGGGCTCGGCCTGGGACGAGCTGTTCGCCCTCGACACCACGGGCGCGCTGGTACGCCGGCTGCGCCAGGTGCCGGACGCCCAGGTGCAGACGTACCAGACCCGCGACGCCGCCTACATCCGCCAGGACTTCTTCGGCGCCGACCCGGCGCTGGTGGAGATGGCGAAGCTGCTGAGCGACGACAAGATCCTCGAGTGCTTCCACCTGTCGCGCGGCGGTCACGAGGCCCGCAAGGTCTACGCCGCGTACAGGGCGGCCGTCGAGCACAAGGGCGCGCCGACCGTGATCCTGGCCCAGACGGTCAAGGGCCACACCCTCGGCAGCGGCTTCGCGTCGAAGAACGCCAACCACCAGATGAAGAAGCTCTCGGTGGACGAGTTCAAGGCGATGCGCGACCTGCTCGGCCTGCCGATCAAGGACAGCGACTTCACCGACGGCGTGGTCCCCTACGGCCACCCGGGCGCCGACTCCCCCGAGGTCCGCTACCTCCAGGAGCGCCGCGCGGCCCTCGGCGGTCCGGCCCCGGCCCGCCGCGTCCACCCGCTGGCCCCGCTGCCCGCACCCGCCGCCAAGGCCTTCACCGCCTTCGACAAGGGCTCCGGCTCCCAGAACGTCGCCACCACCATGGCGTTCGTCCGCCTGGTCAAGGACCTGGTCCGCGACAAGGAGACCGGTAAGCGCTGGGTGCCGATCGTCCCGGACGAGGCGCGCACCTTCGGCATGGAGAGCCTCTTCCCCTCCCTCGGCATCTACTCGCCGAAGGGCCAGACGTACGAGCCGGTCGACCGCGACCAGCTCATGTACTACAAGGAGGCCAAGAACGGCCAGATCCTCAACGAGGGGATCACCGAGGCCGGTTCGATGGCCGACTTCATCGCCGCTTCCAGCGCGTACGCGACGCACGGCGAGGCGATGATCCCGTTCTACATCTTCTACTCGATGTTCGGCTGGCAGCGCACCGCCGACCAGATGTGGCAGCTCGGCGACCAGCTCGGCCGCGGCTTCCTGGTCGGCGCCACGGCGGGCCGTACGACGCTGACCGGCGAGGGCCTGCAGCACGCCGACGGCCACTCCCCGGTGATCGCGGCCACCAACCCGGCCGCGCTCAGCTACGACCCGGCCTTCGCCTACGAGGTCGCGGTGATCGTCCGCGAGGGTCTGCGCCGGATGTACGGCGAGGCCAAGCCGGGCGAGGACAGGGACGTCTTCTACTACCTGACCGTCTACAACGAGCCGCTGCCGCAGCCGGCCAAGCCGGCCGCCCCCGGCATCGACGAGGGCATCGTCAAGGGCCTGTACCGCTTCAACACGGCGGAGTCCGCGGGCGTGACCGCCCCGGCCAACGCCCCGCGCATCCAGCTCCTCGGCTCGGGCACGGCGATCCACTGGGCGCTCGACGCCCAGAAGCTGCTCGCCGAGGACTGGGGCGTGGCCGCCGACGTGTGGTCCGCGACCTCCTGGGGCGAGCTGCGCCGCGACGCGCTGGACGCCGACGCGGCCCTGCTGCGCGGCGAGGAGCGGGTGCCGTACGTGCGGCAGGCGCTGCAGGGCGCCGAGGGCCCGGTGCTGGCCGTCTCCGACTACATGCGCCAGGTCCCGGACCAGATCGCGCAGTGGGTGGAGCAGGACTGGTCCTCGCTGGGCGCGGACGGCTTCGGCCTCTCCGACACCCGTGAGGCCGCCCGCCGCCACTTCGGCGTCGACGCCGAGTCGATCGTCGTCGCCGCGCTCGCCCAGCTCGCCAAGCGCGGCGAGGTCAAGGCGACGGCGGTGAAGGAGGCCCGGGAGAAGTACGGGCTGTAGGCACCGGCAGGTTCCGGAAGGGGTACGGCGGTCGCCGTACCCCTTCCGTTGTCGGTGCCCCCCGGCATCATGAGGCCATGCGCGCCGCCCGCCTCATCAAGATGGTGCTCCTGCTGCAGTCCCGGCCCTCCATGACCGGCGCCGAGCTGGCGCGGGAGCTGGAGGTGTCGGAGCGGACGGTGACCCGGGACGCGCAGGCGCTGTCGGAGGCGGGGGTGCCGGTGTACGCGGACCGGGGGCGGGCCGGCGGGTACCGGCTGGTCGGCGGGTACCGGACGCGGCTGACGGGGCTGGCGCGCACCGAGGCCGAGGCGCTGTTCCTGAGCGGGGTGCCGGGTGCGCTGCGGGAGATGGGGCTGCAGGACGCCGCCTCCGCCGCCCGGCTGAAGGTGTCCGCCGCGCTGCTGCCCTCGCTGCGGGACGCCCCGGACAGCGCCGCCCGGCGGTTCCACCTGGACGCGCCCGCCTGGTTCCAGGAGCCCGAGACGCCGGCCTGGCTGCCGGTGATCGCCGAGGCGGTGTGGGCCGACCGGCGGATCGGCGCGGTGTACCGGCGCGGGGAGCGCCCGGTGGAGCGGGAGCTGGAGCCGTACGGGCTCGTACTGAAGGCCGGCGTCTGGTACCTGTGCGCGCGGGTGACCGGTGACGGCGCCTTCCGGACGTACCGGATCGACCGGTTCGGCCAGGTGGAGGTCCGGGAGGAGCGCTTCGACCGGCTGCCGGACTTCGATCTGGCGGCCTTCTGGGCCGGGCAGGCCGAGCGGTTCGCCCGGTCGATCCTGCGCGCCGCGGTCGTCGTACGGCTGTCCCCCGAGGGCGCGCGCAGGCTGCCGTACGCCGTGGATCCGGCGGCCGCGCGCGAGGCGCTCGCGGACGCGGGCGAGCCGGACGGCGAGGGGTGGCTGACGGTGACCGTGCCGGTGGAGTCCCAGGACGTGGCCCACGAACAGCTGACGGCGCTGGGTCCTGAGGCCGAGGTACTGGCGCCGGCGGGTCTGCGGGAGCGGTTCGCGGCGGACGCGGCCCGGCTCGCGGCGCGCTACGGGCGTGCGGACGGCGCATAACGATCCGCCACACTCCACGTGCGCCCGCGGGTGGAGGCCCGATGCTGGTGCCGTGATGGACGAGACGGAGTTCTGGGAGCTGATCGACGCCGCCCGCGAGGCCGCCGAGGGCGACCCCGAGGAGCAGGCGGACCTGCTCGTGGAACGGCTGCTCCAGTTGGACCCGGAGCTGGTCCTGGACTTCGCCCGTCACTTCGAGGCCCGGTACAACCGGGCCTACCACTGGGACCTGTGGGGTGCCGCCTGGGTCCTGCTGGACGGCGCCAGCGACGACGCGTTCGACTACTTCCGGTGCTGGCTGATCGGCCAGGGCCGGGAGGTCTTCGAGGGCGCCCTGCACGACCCGGACTCCCTGGCCGACCTGCTCGAGGACTTCGACGAGGAGATCGACGGGGACGGCGAGGAGCTGGGCTACGCGGCGGACGAGGCGTACGAGCAGCTCACCGGCACCGTCGCCCCGGACCTCGGCATCGCCCCGGCGCCGGCCGAGCCGGAGGGCACCGCGATCGCCTTCGAGAACGAGCGGGCGCTGGCCGAGCGCTATCCGCGGCTGTGGGAGCGCTTCAAGGAGTAGCCGGGCCCGGCGCGGAGGCGGCAGCGGGCCGCCCCGTGCTCATGCGCCCGCGCGCCCGCGGGCGGGGTCCGACGGCGGCCGGGCGGCCGCGTCGGTCCCGGCCGGATGGTGCGGGGGCGCGGCGTTGGCCCGGTCGAGGGCGGAGGCGGTGACGGCGGCCGGGCCGAGCACGACGGCGCGACCGCGCACATCGCCGCCCAGGGTCCGCGGTCCGGCCGCGCCCGTTCCGCCCGCCTCGTGAACCGCCCGTGCCCGCCGCTCATGGTCCCCGCCTCCGCTCGTCGGCCGCCGCTCCGCGGCGCCCCGTCCCGTGCCCTGCCGGGCGGGGCGGGCCGCGCGGCGCGCGGCGTGCCGTCCCATGCCGTGCCCGTGCCCCGACGGTAGGGCGGGCGGCTCGCGGCGGGCTGCGGGGCGGCTATGACCTCCCTGTGGGCGTCCTGCCCTGGAGCCGGGCGGCCGTCAGCCTGATCTCCGGCAGCCGGGCGGTCAGGGCGGCGCCGGGGCAGGTGGTCATGAAGCCCTCGTTGTGGCCGGCCACGGCGGGCAGGGTGGTGGCGGTGCCCGCCTTGAAGCGGCTGTGGCCGTTGCTGGAGACCAGGTGGGCCGGGGCCCGGGGGTCGACGTCGGCGAGGCCGAGCTTCCAGGCGGCGAGGGCGGCGATCGCGTCGGTCATGGCCCGCGGCACGGGCACGCCGGCGGTGAAGGTGCCGAGGGCGGCGATGCCCGCGGTGCGGTGGTTGAAGCCCTGGGTGTGGGCGCCGGTCACCGGCCGCTCGACGCCTCCGGCGCGGCCCTCGTAGATGGTGCCGCAGCGGTCGACGAGGAAGTTGTAGCCGATGTCGTCCCAGCTCCGGGCGCCGGTCTGGCCGGCGTACAGGGCGCGGATGATGCGGGGGGTGTCGGCGCAGTCGTACCGGTTGGGCGAGTCGGTGTGGTGCACGAAGACGGCGATCACCTTGTCGTCGTAGCGCGGGGGCGGCTGGCCGCGCGGGACGGCGGCCCGGTCCAGCCAGACGGAGCGGGACAGGATGCGCGGCCGGGGCGCGTGGTGGGCCGGGGCCTCCCGGTCCGCGCCGGGCCGGGCCAGGCGGACCGGGGCGGCGCTCTCGACGCCCCGGGCGCACAGGGCCAGCGCCAGGACGGCGGTCAGGCCGGGGAGGCAGCCGAGCAGCACCAGCAGGGCACCGGGGACGCGGGCGGGCCGCCGCCCGGGTGTTCCCGGCGTTCTTCGCAGGACGCGCATGGTCCCACTGTCGGCTCGGCGCGCCGGGCCCGCGATGTGGGGTGTGCCACCTGGTGGAACCATCGTCCTTGTCCAGGCCGTTTCTGGGGATATACGCACACGTGGCCGGATCGTGGTCCGGGTGGCCGTTCACGCACGCGCGTGACTGATCACCGGGGCCGCCCGGCCCGTATCTCAGGGGGTCCGAGAGAAAGGCGGCTCCGTGGACCTGCTCGACCTGGTGCTCGCACTGGTGGTCGCCGTCTACGCGGTGTCCGGTTACCGGCGCGGGCTGGTGGCCGGCTGCCTGTCCCTGGCCGGGTTCCTGGGCGGCGCGGCGGTCGGGGTGTGGGCGCTGCCGTGGGTGACCGGCCTCGCCGCGCGCGGATCGGCGGCGGCGACCGTGCTGGCGGTGCTGACCGTGCTGGTGCCGGGCGTGGTGGGGCACGAGCTGGCGGCCCGGCCGGCGCTGCGGCTGCGGCGCCGGCTGGACGGGGAGGGCCGGGGCCCGCTGCGGGTGGCGGACGGTACGGGGGGCGCGGTGGCGAACTCGGTCGCCGTGCTGATCGTGGCCTGGGTCGCGGCGAGCGTGCTGGGCGCCTCCTCCTCGCAGACCGTGACCACGGCGATCCGGAACTCCGCGGTGCTGGGCGCGGTGCAGCGGGCGATGCCCGAGACCACCCCGGTGTGGTTCTCGCGGGCCACCTCCGCGCTGACGGAGGCGGGGTTCCCGCAGGTCTTCAACCCGTTCGAGAACGAGTCGACGGCCCAGGTGGCCCGGCCCACCGGGGACAGCGTCACGTCCGCGGCGGCGAGCGCGGCCAGGCGCAGCTCGGTGAAGATCGAGGGGGCCTTCGGCACCGAGGGCCGCGAGGGCAGCGGCTTCGTGTTCTCGGCCCGGCACGTGATGACCAACGCGCACGTGGTGGCGGGCATCGACCATCCGAACGTGCGGGTGGGCGGGGTCGGGCCGGCGTACCGGGCCCGGGTGGTGCTTTTCGACCCGGACCGGGACGTGGCGGTGCTGTACGTGCCCCGGCTGCGCGCCCCGGTGCTGCGGTTCGACCACAGCGCGGTGCGCGGCGCGCCGGCGGTGGTCGCGGGCTATCCGCAGGACGGCGGCCTCGACCTGCAGGCGGCCACGGTGGCGAACCGGGTGCGGGCGCGGGGCAGAACATCTACAGCACCCGGACGGTCACCCGGGAGATCTACTCGATCCGCTCGACGGTCCGGCCCGGCAACTCCGGGGGCCCGCTGCTGTCGTCCGACGGCCGGGTGTTCGGCGTGGTCTTCGCCCGCTCCACCTCGGACGGCGAGACGGGGTACGCGCTGACGGCGGACGAGGTGGCGCGCGACGCCTCGACCGGGGCCGCGGCCACGGCGCCGGTCGACACCGGCCACCTCGTCACGTCGTAGGGCGCGGGCCGCGGGACGCTCCGGGGGTACGGGCCTCAGAGGGTGCGTCCCATGAGCACGTCGTCGACGAAGGCGCCCTCGATCAGCCACTCCCCGGCAGCACGCCCTCGACCGCGAAGCCCTGGGACTCGTAGAGCCGCCGGGCCGGGGTGTTGTGCCCGAGCACGCGCAGGGTGAGGCGGCGCGCGCCCCGCGCCCGCGCCTCCTCGACGGCGGCCCGGACCAGCGCCCCGCCGACGCCCTTGCCCCGGACCTCGTCGGAGACGACCAGGCCCTGGATCTGGCGGACGTGCGCGTTGGCGGCCAGCGCGGTGGGCAGGACGAGGCGGATGTAGCCGGCGACGCGCCCGTCCACCTCGGCGACGAGGTAGTCCTGCGGCCGGTGCCGCTCGTCGAAGAAGGGCGGGTACGGCGGCCGCGGTGCGGGCAGTACGGCGTGCAGCGGGGACCAGGCGGCCCGGTCGAGGAGGGCCAGCTCCTCCTCGTCGGCGGGCAGGGCGATGCGTATGGACGGCATGGAGGTCACCTTAGGCAGGGCGGAGAGGAACGGCCGCGGCGGGGAAGGATGGCCGCATGGAACGTTCGCGAATCGCGGTGGCCGGTGCGTCCGGTCTCATCGGCAGCGCCCTGGTGCGGTCCCTGACCGCCGACGGGCACGAGGTGGTGCGCCTGGTCCGCCGCGCGCCCCGGAACAAGGACGAGGTCCGCTGGGACCCGGAGCGGCAGCAGGTGGACACGGCCGGCCTGGCCGGTTGCGACGCGGTGGTCAACCTGGCCGGTGCGGGCATCGGGGACCGGCGCTGGACGCCGGAGTACAAGCGGCTGATCCGGGACAGCCGGGTGCTCGGCACGGCCGCGCTGGCGGAGGCGGTGGCCTCGCTGGACACCCCGCCGCGGGTCTACGTGAGCGGCAGCGCCATGGGCATCTACGGCGACACCGGGGACCGCGCGGTGGACGAGGACGAGCCGCCCGGTGACGGTTTCCTGCCCTCGCTGTGCGTGGAGTGGGAGGAGGCCGCGGCGCCCGTGCAGGAGGCCGGGGTGCGGACGGTGTTCCTGCGCACGGGTCTGGTGGTCGCGCGGGGCGGCGGGGCGTGGGGCCGGCTGTTCCCGCTGTTCAAGGCGGGGCTCGGGGACGTCTGGGGAGCGGACGGCAGTACTGGTCGTACATCGCGCTGCACGACGAGGTCGCCGCGATCCGGCACCTCATCGACGACGACACCGCGTCCGGGCCGTTCAACCTGACCGCGCCGCAGCCGCTGACGAACCGTGAGGTCACGGAGGCGATGGGCCGGGTGCTGCACCGGCCGACGGTGTTCGCGGTGCCGGAGCCGGTGCTGCGGGCGGCGCTGGGCGAGATGGCCGGGACGTGCTGGGCAGTCAGCGGGTGCTCCCGAAGCGGCTGCTGGAGTCGGGGTTCACGTTCGCGTTCCCGGGCATCGAGGACGCGATCCGCGCGGCCTGACCGGCGGTCAGGTGCCCCGTCGGCGTCTCCTGAGCCCTCGTGTGATCTGTTGAGTTCTCTTGTGACCGAATGCGACCGCCGTGCGACCGTGCCCTGTCGATGCGCTGACTGCCCCTGACCGGTCAGGGACCTAACCTCGAGCCGAACTCGGGTATCCCTGGAGCCAGTTGGGGGCATGACGTCTCCACCGGCCGCGCAACCACAGGAGGGGCCTCGTGCTTGAGCCCGCGTACCAGGTGGACGTCGTCATCGTGGGAGCCGGGATCGCCGGACTCTCGGCGGCCCACCGGCTCACCAGCGCAGGAGTAACCACCGCAGTCCTGGAGGCCGCCCCCTGCGTGGGCGGCCGCATGTCGACCGAGAAGGTCGACGGCTTCCGGCTCGACCGCATAGGACAGCTGCTGTCCACGTCGTATCCCGAACTCCGCCTGACGCCGGGGCTCGGTGCGCTCGCCCTGCGCCGGTTCGCGCCGGGCGTGCTGCTGCATCGCGACAGGCGCACACACCGCGCGGGCGCACCGGCGGCCGCGGGGAGCGCAAGGGGCGCACTTCACGTGGTGCGCGCCCTGGCGAGCGCCCCCGGGGTCCGGCGGCCCCACCCGGCCGGACCGGCGCTCCGGTCGGCGGCGCGGTCGACCAGGCCCGGCTCGGCACCGCGCTGGGCCGGATCGCCGTCACCCCGGTCGAGCGCCTGCTGTCCCGGCCGGAGCTGCCCGCGGCGCAGGCGCTCGCGGCCCGGGGGGTGCCCGCGCGCACCATCGAGGGCTTCCTGCGCCCGCTGCTCGCCGCGCTGCTGTGCGACCCGGAACTGTCCACGTCCAGCCGGTGCGCGGACCTGGCGCTGCGCGCCTTCGCCGGCGGCCGGCTGTGCGTGCCGGAGGGCGGCGCCGAGGCGCTGCCGGAGCTGCTGGCCCAGACGCTGCCGCCCGGCACCGTGCGCACCGGGGTACGGGTCACCTCGGTCTCCACGACCTCGGTGACCACCGCCGAGCACGGCGCGATCCGCTGCCGCGCGGTGCTGCTGGCGACCGACGCGCGGGCCGCGGCGGAGCTGCTGCCGGGCCTCAGGGTGCCGGACTTCCACCCGGTGACGGTCCTGCACCACACCACGGACGACCCGGCCGCGGCCTTCGCCACCGGCACCTCGCTGCTGCTGGACGCCGACCGCGGCGGACCGGTCGCGCACACGGCGGTGCTCAGCAACGTCGACCCGAGCCGGGCACCGGCGGGGCGGGTGCTGATCTCCTCGACCGTGCTGGGCGCCCCGTCCGACGGGATCGACACGGCCGTGCGCATCCATCTGTCCCGGCTGTACGGCACCTCGACCCGGCGCTGGGAGACGCTGGCGGTGCACCACACCCCGGAGGCGGTGCCGGCCATGCGCCCCCCGCACGACCTGCGCCGCCCGGTACGGCTGCTGGCCGGCCTGTACGTCTGCGGCGACCACCGCGACACCAGCACCGTCCAGGGCGCCCTGCACTCGGCCCACCGGGCTGCGGCGGCCGTCCTCGCGGACCTGGGCGCGGCGGGGTCGATGCATCGGTCGGATCCCGCGCCGACCCTGCCGAGGGCCGCCTGAGCCGCCGGCCGGGGGACACCCCTAGCCGAGCGCGGCCACCTTCTCGCGGTAGCCCCGCACGGGAGCCGCGTCCCGGTACGGCTCCAGGCGCCGCTCGAAGTCCCTGACGTACTCGACGGCCCGCGCGGACCGCATCTGGGCCGCCTGGCCGGCGGCCTCCGCCGCCAGCACGCACGCCTGGTCGAGTTCGCCGAGGCCGAGCCGGGCGGTGGCGAGGACGACCCGGCAGAACAGGCGGCTGCGGGCGTAGGCGGGGGCGCGCAGTTGCAGGGAACGCTCGGCGTGCTGCGCCGCCGCCCGGAACTGCTGGAGGTCGCGGTGGCAGTGCCCGAACTCGTCGGCGAGCTGCGCCTCGTCGAAGAACCGGGCCCAGTACGGCACCTCGTCCCCGGGCCGGGCCGCCTCCAGGGCGCGCTCGGCCCGCACCAGTGCCCCGGTGCACGCCCGCACCTCGCCCAGCACCCCGTGCGCGCGGGCCTCGGCGGCGTGCAGCAGCGCCTGCACCACCGGCGGGGCGGCGGTCCCGACGCCCTGCTGCGCCACCCGCGCGAGCTGCACGGCCTCCCTGCCGTGCCCGAGGTAGACGGCCTGACGGCTCATGGTGACGAGCACGTAGGAGCCGTAGGACCGGTCGCCGGCCGCCTGGGCGAGCCGCAGGGCCTGCACGTAGTAGCGCTGGGCGAGCCCATGCGCGGCGATGTCGTACGAGGTCCAGCCGGCGAGCCGGGTGAGGTCGGCGGACGCCGCGAACAGGCGCCGCCCGGTCTGCTCGTCGTAGGCGCCGCGCAGCAGCGGCTCGCACTCGTGCTCCAGGTAGCGCACGAGGGCCTGCCGGGCGTGGCCGCCGCCGTAGGCGTCGTCGAGGGTGCGGAAGAGTTCGGCGACCGAGCGCAGCGCGGCGATGTCACCGCCGGTGACCCGGTGGCCGGGCGCCCGCTCGGCCTGGCCGCGGGGCCGGGCCGCCGGGGCGGTCACCGCCTCGAGCCGGCTCCTGACGGCGGCCGGCCTGCCCTGGGCCGGCACCCGGGCCACCGGGTCGCGGGCCACCCGGTCGTCGGCCTTGCCGATCAGCCAGTCCCGGCTGGGCACGACGAGACCGGCCGGGGTGAAGGCGATCTTGCGCAGCTCGGCGTGGCTGCCGGAGTCCTTGCGCCACAGCCCGCTGACGATGTCGACGGCCTCCTCCGGAGTGGCCGCGAACTCGAGTCCTGCGTACACCGGCGCACAGGCGTCCAGGCCGAGATCCTGGGCCGTGAGCCGGCGCCCGAGCCGGCGGGTGAACACCTCGGCGATGAGCGCGGGCGTGGTACCCCGGGGCTGCTGGCCGCGCAGCCAGCGGGTGACCGAGGTCTTGTCGTATCTGAGGTCCAGCCCGTGCTCCAGGCCGAGCTGGTCGACGCGACGGGCCAGACCCGCGTTGGAGAACCCCGCTTCTGCGATGAGCGCGGCGAGCTGGCGGTTGGGGGTGCGCTGCGCGGGTCGGTCCGTCATCTGCGGTGCGTTCTCCTGCCTTACGGCTCTGCTGTAGTGCCCGGATTGCCGGTGAGCAGCCCTTATGGCCTCGTGGACGGCGCGAATGTAGCGGAGAGTGAGCAGACGATCGCATCGTTCCCGGTTCATTCATCCGATCGTGTGAGGATTGCCCTCCGGGCTGACGCACGCCGGACGGTCGTACAGTGGCGTGGGCGCGCCACGCGCCTGACACCGGTTCGCTGAGGGAGGCGCTTGCCGTGAGTGAGTTGCGGTTCGTCCACATGGGGTTCGGCGCGGACGCCGTCGAGTACCAGGAGGCGTGGGACGAGCAGCGCCGGGTGCACGCGGCCCGGTTCGCCGACGAGGTCCCGGACACCGTCATCCTGCTGGAGCACCCGCCGGTCTACACCGCGGGCCGCCGCACCGAGGACAGCGAGCGCCCGCTGGACGGGACCCCGGTGGTCGACGTGGACCGCGGCGGCAAGATCACCTGGCACGGACCCGGCCAGCTCGTGGGCTACCCGATCCAGAAGCTGCCCCGCCCGGTGGACGTCGTCGCCCACGTGCGCCGCCTCGAGGAGGCCCTGATCCGCACCTGCGCCGAGTTCGGCCTGGAGACCACCCGGGTCGAGGGCCGCAGCGGGGTGTGGGTGCTCGGCGACCCGGTCGAGCAGCGGCCGGCGCTCGGCGGGCTCTCCCTCGACTTCGACCCCCGGCTGACGGACGAGGAGTTCGACCCCCGGCTCAACGGCCCCGAGTACGCTCCCTCCAACGCCGGCCAGCGCCGCGAGGACCGCAAGATCGCCGCCATCGGCATCCGGGTGGCCAAGGGCGTCACGATGCACGGGTTCGCGCTGAACGTGAACCCCGACAACAAGTGGTTCGACCGGATCATCCCGTGCGGCATCCGGGACGCCGGCGTGGCCTCGCTGGCCGCGGAGCTGGACCGGGACATCACGGTCGAGGACGTCCTGCCGGTGGTCGAGCGGCACCTGCGGGACGTGCTGCAGAACGCGGACCTCAAGCCGCGACTGGTGGAGAAGGCCTCCGCCTGATCCGGGAATGCGCCCTGCGGCCCGGGGTTGGCCTCGGCGGCAGGGCTCAGTAAATACGGGCGTACCCTGGTGTACGCCGAGGAATCGAAGTCACAGGGAGCCGGTCGTGTCCGCAGTCGCACCCGACGGACGCAAGATGCTGCGCCTGGAGGTCCGCAACAGCCAGACCCCCATCGAGCGCAAGCCCGAGTGGATCAAGACCCGGGCGAAAATGGGTCCCGAGTACACGAAGATGCAGAACCTCGTGAAGAGCGAGGGCCTGCACACGGTCTGCCAGGAAGCCGGCTGCCCGAACATCTACGAGTGCTGGGAGGACCGCGAGGCGACCTTCCTCATCGGCGGCGACCAGTGCACCCGGCGCTGCGACTTCTGCCAGATCGACACCGGCAAGCCCGAGGCGCTCGACCGTGACGAGCCGCGCCGCGTGGGCGAGTCCGTGGTCACCATGGACCTGAACTACGCCACCATCACCGGCGTCGCCCGCGACGACCTGGAGGACGGCGGCGCCTGGCTGTACGCGGAGACCGTGCGCCAGATCCACGCGCAGACGGCGGAGCGCGAGGCCGGCCGGACCAAGGTCGAGCTGCTCGCGCCCGACTTCAACGCGGTCCCGGAGCAGCTCGCCGAGGTCTTCGAGTCCCGGCCGGAGGTGTTCGCGCACAACGTCGAGACGGTGCCGCGGATCTTCAAGCGCATCCGCCCCGGCTTCCGCTACGAGCGCTCCCTGAAGGTCATCACCGAGGCCCGCGACTTCGGCCTGGTCACCAAGTCCAACCTGATCCTCGGCATGGGCGAGACCCGCGAGGAGGTCGGCGAGGCGCTGAAGCAGCTCCACGACGCCGGCTGCGAGCTGGTCACCATCACCCAGTACCTGCGCCCCTCCGTGCGCCACCACCCGGTGGAGCGCTGGGTGAAGCCGCACGAGTTCGTGGAGCTGAAGGAGGAGGCCGAGCAGATCGGCTTCTCCGGCGTGATGTCCGGCCCGCTGGTGCGTTCGTCGTACCGCGCGGGACGCCTGTACCAGATGGCCGTCGAGAAGCGGGGCTCCTACATCGCCGCCCAGGCCATGTGAGCCGAGCGTGTGAATTCACGCACAAGTTACTACTGGCCAGTAATGGCCGAGTCGACGCGGTCCCGGCCGTCCTCGCTGATGAGGGCGCCGCCGGGGCCGCGTCGGCGTTCCGGGGTTCCACATCGAGGCTTCACGGGCGTTTGACCGGCCGGTCACGCCCTGGTAACACCAATCAGTGACTCTGTTATCACGCCCCGTATCCCACCAGTGACGAAGGGGACACCGATCATGCAGGCCGCGCCCGTTCGCGCCACACCCATTCCGTCCTTCACCGACGCGCTCCGCGCCGTCGAGTCCCTGCTCATGAGCAGTGGGCAGCGCACCGCCCGCCGCAACGCCTGGAACTCCGTCCTGGAGGACCGCCGCCGCGCCAAGGACCGGTTCGAGGCGCAGCGCGTGCTCGAGCAGGCCGCCGGCCGCCCTGAACCTCCTTCCCCACGGGCACTGCCGTCGTGGGCGCTCCCAGGGCCACGTAGACTTCGTGGCATGGCGAGGAAGGAAAACGCGGCGGACGCCGCGAACGCAGGGCGACTGAAGCAGATCGCCCTCACGTACAAGATGACCCGCAAGGCCGACAAGAAGCTCGGTCTTGTACTCGCGGCTGTCGGTATCGGCACCTTCGGTGTCTTCCTCGCGATCGGTTTCTTGATCGGCCACCCGTACTACCTGGGCGTCCTGGGCCTGCTGCTCGGATTCCTGGCCACGGCGATCGTGTTCGGCCGCCGGGCCGAGCGGGCCGCCTTCGGGCAGATGGAGGGCCAGCCGGGCGCCGCCGCGGCCGTGCTGGACAACATCGGCCGGGGCTGGACGACGACTCCGGCGGTGGCGATGAACCGCAGCCAGGACGTGGTGCACCGGGCGGTCGGCAAGGCGGGCATCGTGCTGGTCGCGGAGGGCAACCCGAACCGGGTGAAGGTCCTGCTGGCCGCCGAGAAGAAGAAGATGAACCGCATCGTCGCGGACGTCCCGGTGCACGACGTGATCGTCGGTACCGGCGAGGGCCAGGTCGAGCTGAAGAAGCTGCGCACGACCCTCTTGAAGTACCCGCGCGTGCTGACCGGCCCGCAGGTCACGGCCACCAACGACCGGCTGCGCGCCCTCGGCGACCTGATGAGCAACATGCCGCTGCCCAAGGGCCCGATGCCGAAGGGCATGCGGATGCCGAAGGGCGGCCCCAAGGCCCGCTAGAACTCCTCGTACGAGAAAGGGGGCGCCCGGACCTGGTCCGGGCGCCCCCTTCGTCGTGACGGCGTGCCGCCGACGTGACGGTGTGACGCGGGCGCTACAGGCGGACCTCGACGGTCCTGGCGAGCCGGTCGTGCAGGCCGCGGCCGTCCCGGTCCCAGATCAGCGCGGGGACCGCGAGGCAGAGCAGCACCGAGCGCAGCAGCGCGCGCCCCGGGTGCACGGTGCCGGTCTCCAGGGCCACGACCCGGATGCCGAAGAGGCGTTTGCCGGGCGTGAAGCCGATCGTGCCGACGGTCAGGACGCTCATCACGAAGAAGACGAGCAGGGCCCAGTTGCTGGTCGCGGGGCTGTTGCCGTGCGTGATCAGGCCGTATGCGATCAAGACGCTCAGACCCCAGTCCACGGCCAGCGCGCCCAGCCGCCTGCCGGGCCGGGCGATCGAGTTCGGCCCCTCCTCGGGCAGTCCGAGCTGCTCGCCCCGGTATCCGAAGTCGGCGCCGGCGTCTTCCAGCGCCGCGCGCGGCCCGGAGAGCCACGATCCCATTGCTTGCCTGTTGTCCACCCGTCCACGGTACTGCGCCCGGATTCGGGCAGGGCGCACAGGGGTGTGTCGGGGCTAGGGTGGTGGGGTAGCCGGTTAACTTCTGCGAAACAAATGGGTCACGCCCGAGAAATCACCCGTCCCTAGGGTCGAGGGCAGCGTGTGCCACCGCACGGGCCGCACGAACGATCTACCACCCCGGCGGGATGGTCGGGAGTAGGAGGAGCTGGATGTTCCAGAACGCCGACGAGGCCAAGAAGTTCATCGCGGACGAGGACGTCAAGTTCGTCGACGTCCGGTTCTGCGACCTGCCGGGCGTCATGCAGCACTTCACGTTGCCCGCCGAAGCGTTCGACCCCGACGACGAGCAGGCCTTCGACGGGTCGTCGATCCGCGGTTTCCAGGCCATCCACGAGTCGGACATGTCCCTGCGTCCCGACCTGTCCACCGCGCGCGTCGACCCCTTCCGCCGGGACAAGACGCTCAACATCAACTTCTTCATCCACGACCCGATCACGGGCGAGCAGTACTCCCGTGACCCGCGCAACGTGGCGAAGAAGGCCGAGGCCTACCTCGCGTCGACCGGTATCGCGGACACCGCGTACTTCGGTCCCGAGGCTGAGTTCTACGTCTTCGACTCCGTCCGCTTCGCGACGGGCGCGAACGAGTCCTTCTACCACATCGACTCCGAGGCAGGTGCCTGGAACACCGGCGCCCTGGAGAACAACCGTGGTTACAAGGTCCGCTACAAGGGCGGCTACTTCCCGGTCCCGCCGGTCGACCACTTCGCCGACCTGCGCGCCGAGATCTCCCTGGAGCTGGAGCGGTCCGGCCTGAAGGTCGAGCGCCAGCACCACGAGGTGGGCACCGCCGGCCAGGCCGAGATCAACTACAAGTTCAACACGCTGCTCGCCGCCGCCGACGACCTCATGCTCTTCAAGTACATCGTGAAGAACGTGGCCTGGAAGAACGGCAAGACCGCGACCTTCATGCCGAAGCCGATCTTCGGTGACAACGGCTCGGGCATGCACGTGCACCAGTCGCTCTGGAGCAACGGCGACCCGCTGTTCTACGACGAGGCCGGTTACGCGGGCCTGTCGGACACGGCGCGCTACTACATCGGCGGCATCCTCAAGCACGCCCCGTCGCTGCTGGCCTTCACCAACCCGACGGTGAACTCCTACCACCGTCTGGTGCCGGGCTTCGAGGCGCCGATCAACCTGGTGTACTCGCAGCGCAACCGCTCCGCCGCGATGCGCATCCCGATCACCGGCTCGAACCCGAAGGCCAAGCGCGTCGAGTTCCGCGCCCCGGACTCCTCCGGCAACCCGTACCTGGCGTTCTCCGCGCTGCTGCTCGCGGGCCTGGACGGCATCAAGAACAAGATCGAGCCGGCCGAGCCGATCGACAAGGACCTCTACGAGCTGGCTCCCGAGGAGCACGCCAACGTGGCCCAGGTCCCGACCTCGCTCGGCGCGGTCCTCGACCGCCTCGAGGCCGACCACGAGTTCCTGCTCCAGGGCGACGTCTTCACGCCGGACCTGATCGAGACGTGGATCGACTACAAGCGCACGAACGAGATCGCGCCGCTGCAGCTCCGTCCGCACCCGCACGAGTTCGAGCTGTACTTCGACGTGTGACAGGTGCCCCGGGGCCGGGAGGTCCCGGGGGTCCCGTGCGGAGGGCCGCCACCCGGAACGTGTCCGGGTGGCGGCCCTCCGCCGTGCCGTCTGTCAGCTCACCACGACGATGACGACCGGTACTCCGCCGTTGTTGAAGTTGTTGCGGAAGAAGTCGCCCCGGTCGAAGCGGTTGAAGCGGTCGAAGCAGTTGCCCCACCAGTCGCAGCCCCGGTTGGTGCTGACCTGCGTGACGTGGCTCGGGGTGGCCGCCGATGCGCCGGCCGCCGAGGTGGCGACGGCTCCGCCTGCCATCAGGACGCCGACGGCGGACACTGCGGCGAGACGCCTCGCGCGATGTGCTTTCATGGATCCACCTTCCTTCCACCCCTCGTGCGGCTTTCCGGGCACGAGTCGGATGGCCGCGGCCTCGGAGCGAGAGTCCGGCGCGGTCGTAGGGGGCCGCACGAATGTCGTAGCGGGGTGTCACCATGACGCAGCCCGCTGTGCGGCTTCTCCTCTCGATGCTAGCCGTCCGCTGCTCACCCAGCATCCTGGGCAACCTTTGCCGCTTCCCACGGCTCCTATTCTCGGGAGATCATCGCCCTGGCTCTGTCCGACGAGAGAGGTTGAACGGGGATGTCCGAACAGCACGACTGGGAGAAAGAGTTCGATCACAAGTGGGCGAACTCGGCTGAGCACAAAGAGCCTTCGGCCCGCGCCCGGATGCTCGCCGCCCGCTGGAAGGAGAACCCGCCGGACCCGGCGCCCTTCCGTGCCGACCCGGAGCGCACGGCGCCGCGCCGGTCCTCGTGGATATCGACGGTCGTGGTCCTCGGCTGCGTCGCCGCGGTGATCGTCCTGCTCGGCTACGCGCAGATGCACTCGCCGTACTAGGTCGTGTCCGCGAAGTCGCGGCGTTCGCCCGCCGCGACGCAGGCGTGACTTTGCGGACACGACTCAGCCCGTCACTCCCGGTGAACGGCCCGTCCAGGGTCCCCCGCAGGGGTATCCGCAGGTGCACACTGGACAGCGGGACGAGTGCCTGACCGTGGGGTGGTGCAAGATGCAGAGCCGCTTCCGGAGCGATCGGCGGCTGACCGTGCGGATGTCGGTCACGCTGTTCCTGCTCGGACTGCTGTACGTGGCCTTCGTCGCCGCGTTGATCGTGTTGCTGAAGTCCTGGCTGCTGGTCGTCGTGGTGGTCGGGGCGATGTTCGTCGCGCAGTTCTGGTTCTCCGACCGGATCGCGATGTTCGCCATGCGCGGGCGGGTCGTTGAGCGGGAGGAGTATCCCGAACTGCACGCCGTGGTCGACCGGCTGTGCGCGATCGCGGACATGCCGAAACCGGTGATCGCCGTCTCCGAGATGGGCATGCCGAACGCGTTCGCGACCGGGCGCAGCCCCGATCACGCCGTGGTCTGCGTGACCACCGGGCTGCTGCGCCGGCTGGAGCCCGCCGAGCTGGAGGGCGTGCTCGCGCACGAGCTGTCGCACGTGGCGCACAAGGACGTCGCCGTGATCACCATCGCGTCGTTCCTCGGCGTGATCGCGGGACTGATCGTGCGGTTCGCCTTCTACTCGCAGGTGCTCGGCGGCGGCCGCAGGGACCAGAACACGGCCGCCGTCTTCGCCGCCGTGATGGCCGTCTCCGCGGCCGTGTACGCGATCAGCTTCCTGCTGATCCGGGCACTGTCGAGGTACCGGGAACTGGCGGCCGACCGGGCCGCCGCGCACCTGACCGGCCGGCCCTCGGCGCTGGCGTCGGCGCTCACCAAGGTCTCCGGGGACATCGCCCGGATCCCGACCGAGGACCTGCGCACGGCGCAGGCCTTCAACGCCTTCTACTTCACCCCGGCGACCGGCAAGGAGCCCGGCATCGAGCGGTTCTTCTCCACCCACCCGACCTTGCAGCAGCGGCTCGACCAGCTCGGGCGGATCTCCCAGGAGCTGGGCGAGGCGGCCGCTCCGGGCAAGGCGGGCTGAGCATGGGGCTGCTGGACATCCTGCTCGGCCGCACGAAACCGGTCGCACCCGACCTGGACCGGCTGTTCGCGCTGCCCTCGGCCGCGATCACGCTCGAGGCGGCGGCCGGGTTCACGCCGGCCGGCGTCGGCGCGGTGTGCTTCGCCACGGTCGAGGGTGCGGCCTTCGAGCAGACCCACCGCGAGATCCAGGAACTGCTCGACGCGGACGCCGACCGGTCGGGGAACCCGGTGGAGCTCACCCAGGACGGCTACGGCTACTCCTGGCTGATCTCCCGCCGCCCGCCCGAGCAGCTCCCCGAGCTGGTCAACGACCTGCACGCGGTGAACACCTCCCTGGAGGCCAACGGCTTCGGCCCCAGCTGCTGTGCTCACTGACCGCTTTCACGAACGACACCGGCCGGCGGCTGGCCCTCGTCTACCTGTACAAGCGGGGCACCTTCTTCCCTTCGCCCCGCTCCCCGGCACCGCCGAGCGCCGGGACAGCGCGCTGGAGCTGCGGGTGAAGGCGGCGCTCTCGGGTGATCTGCGGATCGAGCCGGATCTCGGCCGGTGGTTCCCGGTGTGGGGCGCGCCCGGTCTGTGACGACCGGGCACGCCTCGGCTCACCTGCTCTTCTCGCGCGCCTGGCGCCGGGTCTCGAAGGGGCGCTCGCGACGGTAGCGGCGCTCCCACCTGGCCTGGCGGTCGCGGCGCTCGCGGTACGCCCGGTAGGAGTCGGGGGCCGGGCCCGCGCCGGCCGGCGGGGGTGCGGCGGGCGCGCCCCGTCCGTACTTCGCGTACAGGTAGAGCAGCACGCCGGCGGCGAGCCACCAGGTGTGGTTCCCGAATCCGAGGATCACCAGGACGACGGTCCCGGTGCTGACGATGCCACGCATGACGGACCTCCTCCATGAGGTGAGCGGGGGACGGGTGTCGGCTTCGCGCCGTTTGTTCAGGGTAGGGAGGCCGCATCCCGCCGCGCACCTCGTTTTCCGCGCGGTCCGGCGCGTGTGAGTGAATGGCGTGCATGGGCGAACTCCCCGCGTTCAAAGGCGAGTACAAGAACTTCGGTTGCGCGTGCGACGGTGAGCGGATCAGCGGGGTGAGCGCCGGTCCACCCGGACGGGTGACGGCCGTGCTCCTGCACGGCGCGGGTAACGGCAGCAAGGAACGGCTGCTGCCGCTGCTCGCCGAGTTCGCCGGCCACAGCGCGCACGCCCTGGCCTTCGACTTCTCCGGGCACGGTGACAGCACCGGCGCGCTCGCGGAGTCGAGCCTGCGGCGGCGGTTCGCGCAGGCGGTCGCGGTGATCGACGCGCACGCCCCGGCGGACGATCCGCTGGTGCTGGTGGGGTTCAGCATGAGCGGGCAGACGGTCGCGGATCTGGTCCGCCACTACGCGCGCCGGGTCGTGGCGGTGGGCCTGTGCGCGCCCGCCGTGTACGCGCCGGAGGCCTGGGACGAGCCCTTCGGTGACGGCAGCCGGCGGTTCAGCACCGTAATCCGCACGCCCGGGAGCTGGCGTACCTCCCCGGCGCTGGAGGTGCTGCGCGCGTTCGAGGGGCGGGCGGTGCTCGCCGTACCGGGCACGGACGACGTGATCCCGCCGGAGGTGACGGAGGCGGTGCAGGACGCGCTGTCGGCACGCGCGCACTACACCCGGCTCGAACTCCCGGACGCCGGGCACCGGTTGGGGCTGTGGTTCCAGGACCACGCCGGGGACCGGCGCGCCCTGGCGGCCGCGCTGCTGGGCGGTCTCGGGACGGTGCCCGGGCGGCGACCCGGGACTGGGTCGCCGGGCGGCTGCCGCCGGGCCGCCGGGTCGTGGACTCCCGTCCGCTGTCCGGGGCTGGTCCGCGCAGATGCGGGCACTCACGCTGGACGACGGGGAGGAGCTGGTGCTGCGCACGTTCGTACGGCCGTTCTTCCGGCGGCACGCCCGGGGCTGCTGTCCCGGGAGGCGGCGGTGCTCGGTCTGCTCGCCGGGCAGGAGGGCGTGCCGGCCCGGCCCTGGTCGGCGTCGACGCCACCGCGGAGCACTGCGACCACCCCAGCCTGCTGATGACCCGGATGCCGGGTCTGGTGCGGGTGGACGACGAGGACGGGGAGTTCCTGGACCGGCGGCTGGACCTGCTCGCCGCCCAGCTGGTCCGCGTCCACACGGTCGAGCCGGCGGAGCGGCCGCGTCCGTACCAGGCGTGGACCTCGCCCGGGCAGGTGCGTACGCCGGGGGCGCGTTGTGGGAGCGCGCGGTGGACGTCATCCGGCGCGACCCTCCGCCGTACCGGGGGCGGTTCCTGCACCGGGACTACCACCCCGGCAACGTGCTGTTCACCGGGGCCGGGGACGGGCTCCGGGTGAGCGGGGTCGTCGACTGGGTGGAGACCTCGTGGGGCCGGCCGACCTGGACGTCGCCCACTGCTCCACGGCGCTGGCGCTGCTGCACGGCCCGGGCACGGGCTGGCCTTCCGGGACCGGTACGAGCGGCACGGCGGCCACGGTCTGGCGGACGGCCCGGACCACCTGTACTGGCGGCTGCTCGACGCGCTGGCCTACTCCCCGACGCGGCGAAGCTGGCCGGACCCTGGCGCGAGCTGGGCCGTACAGATCTGACGCCCGAGGTGCTGGGCGAGCGGCTGACGGCCTACGTGGGCGGGCTGATGGAGCGGTACGGCTGACCCACGGACGCCGGACGGCGTGCGCCGGTGGTTTCGGCGGGCATGCTGGGTACGGCACGGCGAGCGACGGGGAGGCCGGCATGGGCGACGGACGGCGGCACATCGGTACGGCGGAGCGAAGGGCGCGGCTGGCGCTGCGCCACCGCCTCGCGGACGCGGCGCGGGCGGCGGCCCCGGAAGAGGTGGCCGCCGCCCTGGTGGCCCTGCACGGCACGGACCCGGCGACGGTGTACCTGGCGGTGGCGGCGCGGCTCGCCGACGCGGCGAAGGCGGTGCCGGAGACGGAACGGGCGCTGTACGAGGACCGGACGCTGGTCCGTATGCACGGCATGCGGCACACGGTGTTCGTGTTCCCCGCGGAGCTGACCGCCGTGGTGCACGCGTCGACGGGGCTCACGGTGGCCGCGCGGGAACGCGTCTCGCTGGTCAAGGACATGGCGAAGGCGGGGGCCCCGGACGCCGCGTGGCTGGCGGAGGTGGAGGCGTCCGCGCTGGGGCGCTGGGCCGGCGCGGGCAGGCGACGGCGGCGGAGCTGACGGCGGACGAGCCGCGGCTGCGCGAGCAGTTCGTGTACGCGGCGGGCAAGAGCTACGAGGGGGTCCACACGGTCTCCTCGCGTCTGCTGCGGGTGCTCGGCGTGGAGGGCAAGGTGGTCCGGGGCCGTCCGCTCGGCTCCTGGACGTCCAGCCAGTTCCGCTGGGCGCCCGCCCCGCCGCACCCGGAGCTGGACCCGGCGGCGGCTCAGGCCGGCCTGCTGGAGCGCTGGCTGCGGGTCTGCGGGCCCGCGACGGAGGCGGACCTGAAGTGGTGGACCGGCTGGCGGGTGACGGAGGTCCGCCGCGCCCTGGCCGCGATCGGCGCGCACGAGGTCGCCCTGGAGGAGGGCACGGGGTTCGTGGCGGCCGGTGACGTGGACCCGGTGGCGGCTCCCGAGCGGCCCTGGGCGGCCCTGCTGCCGGCGCTGGATCCGACGGCCATGGCCTGGCAGCGGCGCGACTGGTACCTGTCCGAGGCGCTGCGCCCGGAGCTCTTCGACCGCAGCGGCAACGTGGGCCCGACCGTGTGGTGGAACGGCCGGGTGGTGGGCGGCTGGGCCCAGCGCGCGGACGGCGGCATCGCCTGGCGGATTCCGGACGCCGGCGTCCGCCGGGAGGCGGAGCAGGCGGTGGCGGCCGAGGCGGAGCGGCTGCGGGGGTGGCTGGGCACGACGAGGGTCACCCCGCGGTTCCGCACCCCGCTGGAGCGGGAGCTGTCGGCCTGACGGTCCGGGTGCCCCGCGCCGGCCCGGGGCACCCGGAACCTGTTCTCACCGGGTGTATCGCATCAGCGCCCGCACCATGTGGCACGTCGTGGCCGACGGCGGGTGCACGCCGATCCGTTCGGCGGTGCCGCGGATCGCCTCGTCGTGGGCCTGGTTCGGCAGGTAGACGCCGGTGTCGAGCATGGCTATGGCGAGGCGCATGGCCTTCAGGCGCCGGTTGTGGCCGACGTACCACTCGCGGGGCCGACCGGCCGGCAGCGGGCGCTTCTCCATCGGCGCGTAGGGCGAGTCGAGCCGGACGGAGCGCTTGGCGGTGGACTGGGTCGGCAGCGGCTTGGACTTCAGGGCGGCAGCGGGCACGGGCATCCTCCTGTCGCGGTCAGGGCATCCACCGGAAGGCCTCCGGCGATTCCCTCGAACACTGCCCCATTCTACTGCGGGGCACTGACATTCAGGCAGCCTTAACGGGCCTCAAATGCGCAGGTGAGGACAGAAGTTGCTGCCAGGTCACGGCAGGTTCGGGAGGTGCTGGTGAGGCATCAGAAATTCGAACAGACCCGCCGCTCCGAGGCCCTCCCCGAAGCGGGTGCCGGCCCGCTCCTCGCGTACGGTGTGCCGCATGGAGATCTGGATCAACCCGGCCTGTTCCAAGTGCCGCAGCGCCATCGGCCTGCTCGACGCCGAGGGGGCCGACTACACGGTCCGCCGCTACCTGGAGGACGTGCCGAGCGAGGACGAGATCAGGGCCGTGCTCGGCCGGCTCGGGCTGGAGCCGTGGGACATCACCCGCACCCAGGAGGCCGACGCCAAGGAGCTGGGCCTGAAGGACTGGGCGCGGGACGAGAGCGCGCGGGACCGGTGGATCACGGCCCTGGCCGAGCACCCGAAGCTGATCCAGCGGCCGATCATCACGGCGGACGACGGGACCGCCCTGGTGGGCCGCTCCGAGGAGGCCGTGCAGGAGGCGGTGTCCCGGAGCAGGAGCTGACCGAGGCCCAACCACGCTGTGACGCAGGTTACTTGGAGGAATCCCGGTGACCGCTGAGTAACCCTGTTCGGGATCTCGTACATAGCGGCGTACGCTCCCCTACCTCTTCAGGAGGCGCGCATGTCGCGCAGGAGAACTCTCGGCACGAAGAAGAAGCTCGCGCTGCTCGTCAGCGCCGCGGCGGTGGCGGGCGGCGGAGCCTTCGCGCTGGCGTCCACCTCGAACGCCGCGCAGAGCCCGCAGAACGCCCGGACGCTGTCCGCCGGGGACTCGACGGTCTGCCAGGGCTGGCCACGGCCCACGGCAACAACGACAAGTTCATCGCGGACCAGAAGGCGAACCCGGACGCGCAGTCGGCGGCCCGGATCGCCAACCGCGAGGCGGTCGTCAAGCAGATCGAGGTCCAGCAGAAGGCCGCCGGATGCACCGTTGGGGAGTCGGCTCAGGACTCCCAGGCGGCGCAGGGCGGCCAGCAGGGCGACGGGCAGCAGGGGGCCGGCGCGCAGCAGGGCGCCGGTGCACAGGCCGGCGGGGCGCAGCAGTCCGCGCAGCCCTCGGCCCCGGCGGCCGGCGGGAACGACGCCGGCGGTGCCGCGGCCTCGGGCCAGCAGGTGTGCAAGGGCTCGACCGTCACGCTCTCCGGTGAGGGCGGCGCGCCGGCCGCGTCCAGCAACCAGTTCCCGGCCGGCACGACCCTGAAGGTCACCAACCTGGACAACAACAAGTCCACGACGGTGAAGGTCACCTCGGTCTCAGGCAGTTGCGCGCTGCTGAACAACGCCGCCTTCGAACAGGTCCGGGAGCCGGGCAAGTTCCTCATCCGCCGCGCGCTCATCGAGAAGGTGGGGTGAGGGCCGGCCGGTGAGGGGCGGGCCGCGACGGCACCGGCAGGGCGACGGGTACGCCGCCTTGCACCCGGCGGAGCAGGAGCCGGGTGCAGGAGGAACAGGCGGCATACCTGGCCCGGCCGGCGCGTCGCGGCCCGCCGCCGTTTCGCCGGCGCCCCGTCGTACGCAACCGCGCGCCGCCTCACAGCGTGAGTCCGGACACAGAACGACCAGGTAACACGGGGTTCACATTCGAGCAATGGACGGGAAATCGCCTGTTGACAGGCTGCCGGGCAGATCGACGCGGTGCTCCGGTGCCGCAGCGCCGCGAGCACCCGCGAGTGCGCCCGACCCACCCCCGAAGGATGTTGCCCCGTGACCTTCAAGGCCGAGTACATCTGGATCGACGGCACCGAGCCGACGGCCAAGCTGCGTTCCAAGACGAAGATCATCACGGGTGCCCGGGCCGGTCTCGAGTCGCTGCCGATCTGGGGCTTCGACGGCTCCTCCACCAACCAGGCCGAGGGCCACGCCTCCGACCGCGTGCTCAAGCCGGTCTTCACCTGCCCGGACCCGATCCGCGGCGGCGACGACATCCTCGTGCTGTGCGAGGTCCTCGACATCGACATGACCCCGCACCGGTCCAACACCCGTGCCGCGCTGGCCGAGGTCGCCGGGCGGTACGCCGCGCAGGAGCCGATCTTCGGCATCGAGCAGGAGTACACCTTCTTCGACGGCACCCGCCCGCTCGGCTTCCCGGAGAACGGCTTCCCGGCCCCGCAGGGCGGCTACTACTGCGGTGTCGGCGCCGACGAGATCTTCGGCCGTGACGTGGTCGAGGCGCACCTGGAGAACTGCCTCAAGGCGGGCCTGGGCATCTCCGGCATCAACGCCGAGGTCATGCCCGGCCAGTGGGAGTTCCAGGTCGGCCCGCTCGCCCCGCTGGAGGTCTCCGACCAGCTCTGGGTGGCCCGCTGGCTGCTGTACCGCACCGCCGAGGACTTCGGTGTCTCCGCGACCCTGGACCCCAAGCCGGTCAAGGGCGACTGGAACGGCGCCGGCGCGCACACCAACTTCTCCACCAAGGCGATGCGCGAGGGCTACGACGCGATCATCACCGCGTGCGAGTCGCTCGGTGAGGGCTCCAAGCCGCTGGACCACGTCAAGAACTACGGCGCCGGCATCGACGACCGCCTCACCGGTCTGCACGAGACCGCCCCGTGGAACGAGTACTCGTACGGCGTGTCCGACCGCGGCGCCTCGGTCCGCATCCCGTGGCAGGTCGAGAAGGACGGCAAGGGCTACATCGAGGACCGCCGCCCGAACGCCAACGTGGACCCGTACGTGGTGACCCGCCTGCTGGTGGACACCTGCTGCTCCGCACTCGAGAAGGCCGGCCAGGTCTGATCCGCACCGCTTCCCCGAAGGGGCGCCCGCCGTACGGCGGGCGCCCCTTCGGCGTCCCCGGTCACGCGCGCGGGTTCCGCTCCGGGCCGGGCGGCGTCCAAGCTGTGAGAGAGGGGTCCTGCCGGGGGCCCGCGTCTGCTTCAATGGGGTCATGGCCAGCCTCCAGAACCGCACCGCGACGGGTCGTCACGACCTCGAGCCGTTCTGGCCCTCCCGTCAGCACCACGACTTCGACCGGGTGTGTTGCCGCGCGGCGAACGCGCGGGCCCTCTAAAGCCGTACACCCCGGCCTTCGGCCAGCGCGGAACGACGTACGTCTCCCGGCGCGCCCGACCACGAATCGCGGCCGCCGCACCTTCCGACGAACTCCTCGCGCGAAAGAGCTGACCTCTCATGGCGACCACTCGTTCCCTCTCCACCGCCACCCTTCCCGCCCCCTCCCAGAGCGGCTCCCGGCACCGGCTGCGGGCCGTCGACCGGGACGAGGTCGTGGACGTCGCGGACTTCCTGCCGCCGGGCGCCACCTGGCTGCCCGCGCCGCAGCACACCCTGCCCAGCCTCCCCGGACAGCCGCCCATGGTCGGCTACCTGGTGCTGGTCCCCGCCGACCAGCGGCCGCCGTTCCTGCCGGTCACACCGCCGGACGGCCCCGGGGCGGCGGACGGACCGGCGGCCGGGACGGGCGGCGACCCGCTGGTGCGGATCGACGCCGTACAGCGCACCGTCAGTGTCGACGGCCGCGAACTCGACCTCACCTACCTGGAGTTCGAGCTGCTGGCCCATCTCGTGGCGCACCCGAACCAGGTGCACACCCGCGACCGGCTCGTGACCACGGTGTGGGGCTACGGCCACGTCGGCGACGGCCGTACCGTCGACGTCCACATCGCCCGGCTGCGCCGGAAGCTGGGCGAGCGGCACCGCCGGTCGATCCAGACGGTGCGCCGGGTCGGCTACAAGTACACCCCGCCGACCGGGGACTGAGCCGGGCCGTCTGCCCTCGGCAGACAGCCCTTCCCTCCCCGGGCCGGTACCGGGCACCCTCACCGGCATGAGACTTCTGGTGCTGGGCGGTACGGAGTTCGTGGGCAGGACCGTCGTGGAGGCCGCGCTCGCGCGCGGGTGGGAGGTGACCGTCTTCCACCGGGGACGGCACGCGCCGCCCGCGGGGGTGCGGTCCCTGCACGGCGACCGCACCGCGCCCGACGGGCTCGCCGCCCTCGCCGGCGACGACGGCATCTGGGACGCGGTGGTCGACACCTGGTCGGCCGCGCCCGTCGCGGTCCGGGACGCGGCGCGGCTGCTGCGCGGCCGCGCCGGCCGGTACGTCTACGTCTCCAGCCGGTCCGTGTACGCCTGGCCCTGGCCCGGGGGAGCCCGCGAGGACGCCCCGCTGGTCGAGGGCGCCGCCGCCGACGCCGGGGCGACCGACTACGCGCGGGACAAGCGGGGCGGCGAACTCGCGGCCGTGGAGGCCTTCGGCGCCGGGGACTCGCTGCTGGTCCGGGCGGGGCTGATCCTCGGCCCGTACGAGAACGTGGGCCGGCTGCCCTGGTGGCTGAACCGCGTCGCCCGCGGCGGCCCGGTCCTCGCGCCGGGGCCGCGCGATCTGGCCGTGCAGTACATCGACGTACGCGACCTCGCCGGCTGGCTGCTCGGGGCGGTGGAGCGGTCGCTGAGCGGCCCCTACGACCTGGTCGGCCCGCCGGGTACGGCCACCATGGGCGAGCTGCTCGAGGCCTGCGTCCGGGTGACCGGGGCGGACGCCGAACTGTGCTGGACCGAACCGCGGTTGATCCTGGACGCCGGGATCGAGCCGTGGACCGGGCTGCCGGTGTGGGTGCCGCCGGACGGTGAGATGTACGACGCCGTGCACCGCTCGGACGTCTCCCGGGCCCTGGCCACGGGACTGGTGTGCCGTTCCGCGGGCGAGACCGTCGCGGACACCTGGCGGTGGCTGACCGGCATCGGGGGCACCGCACCGCAGCGGCCCGACCGGACCTCGGTGGGGGTGGATCCGCGGGTGGAGGACCAGGTGCTCGCCGCGGCCCGGGGTGTACCTGGCACCACCCCCTGACCGGGGCTCCGGGCGAGTGACCGCCGCCCGGGGCTCGGCCAGACTGGCCGCATGACTACCGACACGAAGGGCGGCGCGGTGCGCGCGCGGGCACGGGACGCCGCACTCGCCGCCGTACGGGGGCTCGTACTGGCCGTGACGGCGCTGCCCGTCGCGGTGCTGTGTCTCACGCTGAGCCTCGTCTCCATCGCGCTCGTACCGATCGGCATCGGCCTCGTCACGACCCCCTGGATCCTCGGCGGGGTGCGGGGCGTCGCGGACACCCGGCGCCGGCTCGCGGCCGAGTGGGGCGGGGTGCCGATCCCGGCGGCGTACCGGCCCGTGCCCGCCGGCGCCAACCCCTGGACGCGCACCTTCACGATGCTCCGGGACCGCCAGGTGCGGCGGGACCTGCTGTGGCTGCCGGTGGACATGACGGCGGGGTTCGTCACGGCGCTGCTGCCCGCGGTGCTGTGCCTCTATCCGTTCGAGGGCTTCGCCGCCGCCGCCGGGCTGTGGCGGGTGCTGGCGTCCGGCGGGACCTACTGGTACGGCTTCGTACCGGTCACCGACCAGCCGAGCGCGCTCGGCGCCGCCGCCACCGCGGCGGTCCTGCTGGTCGCCGCCTACCACCTCGCTCCGCGGCTGCTGACCGCCCACTTCCGCCTCACCCGGAACGTCCTCGGCGCGGACCGGGGCGAACTCACCGAGCGGGTCCGGGTGCTGACCGAGACCCGGCGCGACGCCGTGGACACCTCGGCCGCCGAACTGCGCCGCATCGAACGGGACCTGCACGACGGCGCCCAGGCCCGGCTGGTCGCGATGGGCATGGATCTCGGGACCGTCGAGATGCTGCTCGACAAGGACCCGGAGCAGGCCAGACGGCTCCTCACCCAGGCCCGGCGCAACTCCGTGGAGGCCCTGGAGGAACTGCGCGACCTGGTGCGGGGCATCCATCCGCCGGTGCTGGCCGAGCGCGGACTCGGTGACGCGGTGCGGGCGTTGGCGCTGCGGCTGCCGGTGCCGGGCGAGGTGGCCGTGGAGCTGTCCGGCCGGCCGGACGCGCCGGTGGAGTCCGCCGCCTACTTCGCGGTCAGCGAGGTACTGACCAACGCCGTCAAGCACTCCGGTGCGGACCGGCTCTGGGTCGACCTGCACCACGCCGACGGGATGCTGCGGATCACGGTCACCGACAACGGCAGGGGCGGCGCGGTCATCGGCGCGGGGTCCGGGCTGGCCGGGGTGGAGCGGCGGCTGGGTACATTCGACGGCGTCCTGGCCGTCAGCAGTCCCGCCGGCGGTCCCACCCTGGTCACCATGGAGCTGCCGTGCGCGTTGTCCTAGCCGAAGACCTCTTCCTGCTGCGCGACGGACTGGTCCGGCTGCTGGAGGCCTACGGCTTCGAGATCGTGGCGGCCGTCGAGTCCGGACCGGAACTCGACCGCGCCCTCGCGGAGCTGAAGCCGGACGTCGCCGTCGTCGACGTGCGCCTGCCGCCCACGCACACCGACGAGGGCCTGCAGTGCGCGCTGCGGGCCCGGCGGGAGCGGCCCGGGCTGCCGGTGCTGGTCCTGTCCCAGCACGTCGAGCAGCTCTACGCGCGGGAGCTGCTGGCCGACGGCAGCGGCGCGGTGGGCTATCTGCTGAAGGACCGGGTCTTCGACGCCGACCAGTTCGTGGACGCGGTACGGCGGGTGGCCGCCGGCGGTACGGCGATGGACCCGCAGGTGATCCAGCAGCTGCTGTCCCGGCGTGCGGCCGACGACCGGCCGCTCGGGCATCTCACCCCGCGCGAGCTGGAGGTCATGGAGCTGATGGCGCAGGGCCGCTCGAACGCTGCGATCGCCGGGCAGCTCGTGGTGACGGAACGGGCCATCGCCAAACACACCTCCAACATCTTCACCAAACTGGGCCTCGAGGTGTCGGACGATGACAATCGGCGCGTCCTGGCGGTGCTGGCGTACCTCGACCGCGGCCGCTGATACGAAAATCAACTACCGCTGGTCAAGGGCCATTTGAGGCCTGTGACGCACGGCGTTGCGCCGACCGGTTCGGGAGACGGCTGAACACCTCCGGGGCGGCGTCCGTATGGAAGGACGCCGCTTCACTCCTGTCGGGCGCCTCGATGCTGCCCCGCAAGGAAGTCAGAGGAGTTCCATGGGACGCAACACACGAAAACGCCGTACGCCGCTGGCCACCAAGGCCATTGCCGCATCGGCGGCCCTAGCGCTCGGTGGGGCGGGCTGATCTGGGCGAACTTCTACGCCTCGGCGCACGAGTCGAACAACCAGTCGTGGGGAGGCAACCAGACGAAGGCCGCGACGGCGCAGGTCGCGACGATCTCGTGTCCGGACGTGGGCCAGAAGCTGACCAACGTGCCGAACCAGGCCCGGGGCGAGGTCGCCGGCGAGCTGTCCAACCTCGACCGCCAGATCACCGACGCCTACCAGCGTCTGGCGACCACGCGGGACGCGCAGGCCAGAGACACGAGCTTCGTCCAGAACTCGATCCTGCAGCCGCTCCAGGACCGGCGCAAGGCCATCCTGGACCGGATCAGGCTGGAGATCACCCGCGTCGGCGGCACCGCGCCCGGCGACCTGAACACCTTGGCCACCTGCACGGCCCAGAACGCCAACCAGACCACCGGCGGACAGCAGCAGAACGGCGGTCAACAGCAGCAGGGCGGCCAGCAGCAAGGCGGCCAGCAGCAGGGCGGCCAGCAGCAAGGCGGCCAGCAGCAGGGCGGCCAGCAGCAAGGCGGCCAGCAGCAGAACAACGGCGGGCAGGCCGGCAACGGCCCGGCCGCGGCCGACTTCGTCGACATCACCAAGGTGCAGGCGAACGTGCGGGCCAAGCCGCGCAGGTCCGGCAACGCGTCGACCGGCACGTTCACCACGCGCTGCGGGGTGAACGCGAACAAGAACCACAACACCGACAACGTGATCGTGGCGCCCGGCGTGACCAACGGCGCCCACCACCTGCACGACTACGTCGGCAACCAGAAGGTCAACGCGTTCTCCAGCAACAACACGTTCCTCCAGGGCGGCACGAGCTGCCAGAACAGGAACGACCTGTCGTCGTACTACTGGCCCGTGGTCCGGATCCAGGACGGTTCGCAGGACTTCGACCAGAACGCGGACGGCGGTGGCAAGGAGGGCAACGTCGGCAAGATCCTGGTGCCGGCGCAGGCCCAGATCAAGTACGTGGGCAGCCCCACCTCCAAGGTCGTCGCGATGCCGCAGTTCCTGCGGATCATCACCGGTGACGCCAAGACCACCACCAACGGTCTGGCCAACGCCAACGCGCACTGGAGCTGCACCGGCTTCGAGAACAAGGTGCAGCTGACCACGCAGTACCCGATCTGTCCGCAGGGCAGCAAGGTGGTGCGCACGTTCGCCTTCCAGAGCTGCTGGGACGGGCAGAACGTCGACAGCGCCAACCACCGCACGCACGTGGCCTTCGCCGATGCCAACGGGAACTGCCAGAACGGCTTCAAGGCCATTCCGCAGCTCACGATGCGCCTCGTGTACAACATCACCCCGCCGACCGTGCAGAACGGCCAGGTGAAGAACGCCTACGCGGTGGACGGCTTCCCCGAGCAGTTGCACAAGGCCGCCACCGACCACGACGACTTCATCAGCGTCACGACCGGCGGACTGGCCAACAAGATCGCCAACTGCGTCAACCGCGGCCAGAACTGCGCGTGATCCCCTGAGACGCACGAACGGCAGAAGGCCGGTGGCGGGTCCCTCCCGCCACCGGCCTTCGCCGTGTCCGCGCGGCCGGCTCAGCCGCTGTGCGCGTGGTGGTCCGTGCCGGTCTCCACGTCACCGCCGAGCGTGCCGCGCAGCGCCTGGACGACGCCGTCGTCCCCGACAGCGACCCACTTGCGGCCGACGAGGTAGTGGCCGCCGTAGTCCTTGGCGTCGTTGATCCACTCGCGCTGGCCGCGGTCGGTGGCGAAGGTGGCGAGGATGAACTTCCCGTCGCCGTTGCGGCAGATCGCCTGACGGATCTCGTCGGCGTCGGTCTGCATGTTCGGCTTGCACCGCACCTCGGCGGCCAGGCTCTCCAGACTGCCGGACGCGGTGGGCGGCACTTTCTCACCCTCCCGCCCGCACCGCAGCCCGCCAGCGCCAGTACGGCCGCGGCGCCGAGCACCGCACGTGTCAACCTCATCGTTCCTCCGGTCCTGGTACGCCCCAGCATGCCGCGTGGAGCCCCTGGACGGGACCCCGTCCAACGGATACGGGCGCGGGGCGCGGTGCGCTCAAATCCGCGGCGGTGGCGGGCACAGGTGTGCGAGGGTGACCCGGTGAACCAAGACTGGGAAGACCGCGTGACCGCCGCCTGGGCCTCCTTCGACGACTATCCGGAGGAGCGGGCGCAGGAGTTCCGCGACCTGATCGACAAGCTCGTGGCCGAGCTGCCGGAGGGCAGCGCGCTGGGCCCGTTCGAGCAGGCCTGCGCCTGGGACTCCACCGGCCACTCGGACCGGGCCGTACCGCTGTACCAGGAGGCGCTGGCGCGTGGCCTCGACGGCTACAAGGGCCGCCGGGCGCGGATCCAGCTCTCCAGCTCGCTGCGCAACACCGGGCGGGCCATGGAGGGCGTCGCCCTGCTCACCCCCGAACTCGACGCCCCGTCGGACGAGTTGGACGACGCGGTGCGGGCCTGCCTCGCCCTGTGCCTGTCCAGCCTGGGCCGCGACCGCGAGGGCCTGTCCCTGGTGCTCGGCGCCCTCGCCCCGCATCTGCCCCGCTACCAGCGGTCGATGGCCAACTACGCGCGCCTGCTGGTCGAACCGGAGGGGTGAGCCGCCCGGTGTGAGCCGCCCGCCCGGCGGTGACCTGCGGACGGCTCGCTCGTTCACCGGGATGTGCAGTCACAGGATGTAGCCCACCGTCACTCGAAAACCGCCGCCGGTCGGGACGTCGGCGTCGACCAGGCCGAGGCCGCGCTCGTCGAGCACTACCCGCGGCTGGTCCGGCTCGCCTACCTGGTCCTGCCACCCGACCTCGGCCGCGGCCGCCGGGTGCTGACGGCACACGCCCTCGTCCAGCGCGCCCTGCCCCGGGGCCGCCGGCGCAAGTCCGTGATCCCCGCCCAGTCCGCGGGCCGGGACGGCGACCCGGGGTACGCGTTCGTCCGCCAGGAGGTCGTGCGCACCGCGCTGGCGGCGGCCCGTACCCGCCGGGGCCGTCCGTGGCCGTCACCGCCCCCGCTGCTCCCCGCGTGTGGGGCCTGCGGCTGTTCCCGCGTTCCGGCGGGGCCGACGAACTCGCCCTGGAACAGCGGCTGTCCGTGCTGTCCGGTCCGGCCCGCGCCGTGTACGTGCTGCGCGGCCTGGAGCGGCTGCCGGACTCCGGCGTCCGCGGGATCCTCACGTCCGCCGGGGTCGTCCGGCCCGAGGCGGCGCTGTCCGAGGCCAACGGGGTGCCCGCGCAGGACGCCCTGCTCTGCTCCCCGGAGTTCGACCCCTGCTCGCTGCAGGCCCGGCCCACCGACCTGGTGCGCCGCCGCCAGCACTCCAAGGCGGCGCTCGCCGCGGCGGCCGCGCTCGCGGTGTGCGGGGCGCTGGTGACCCTGCCGGGCGGCGGCTGGGGCCCCGACGGCGCCGCCGCACCGCTCTACGCCGGGAACCCGGCGGCCGAGGCGGCCCTGGACCCCGGCAAGCTGGTCCGGATCGCCCCGGCCGCCTGGCGGTCCGCCGCCCGCACCGACTTCTCCGTGTGGCCGGCGCGGGGCACGCTCACCGGCGACCGGGCGCTGCTGCGCCGCGCCCTCGCCGTCTGGGCCCGGCCCGGCGAGACGGTCCGCGTCTCGGCGACCCCGGGCACCCAGACCGGCGGCCCGGCGGGGCCGCCCCAGCTGCTGTACGCGGGCGACGTGGACAGCGCGCGCGTGGTGATCCTCTACGACGGCCTGCGCATCGCCCGCTACGCGGAGCCCAGGGACGGCACGGTGGGCGCGGCCCTGGACTTCGCCCGGGTCGACGGCGCGACCGGCACGGAGGCGAGCGCGCTGGTGCTGGGCCGCTCCGACGGCAACGTGCGCTATCTGACCGCTCCCTGGGTGCGCAGGGCCGCCCAGCGGGACCTGATGAAGCCGGACGCGGCCCCGCTGCCGCTGCCCGTCACCGACGGTGTCACCGCGCCGCTGGCCAGCCCGGCCCTGCGGACCGGCAGTTGCACCTCGTGGAACGTGCTCCAGCTCACCGGCCCCTCGGGCGACCAGCTCCACACCGATCTGGGCGAGCTGGTGCCCGCCCATCTCACCGCCGGGCGTCCGGGCGCCCCCGCCGAGGCGGCCGGGGCCGAGGGGCTGCGGGCCTGGGCGCCGTTCGCCTGCTCGCTGGCCACGCAGCGCTCGGTGGGGGTGCGCGGCGTCAACGCCTGGGGGTTCGCCCAGCAGCCGCTGCCCGACGGCAGCGGTGCGGGCCAGTGGGCGTGCACCAGGGCGGAGACCTGGCGCGGCGGCGGCACGGCCGCGCTGGCCCAGTTCCGGACGCCGGGCGGGACCGCCGGGGCGGTCGTCGCCAAGGGCGCCGACGTGGCGGCCTGTGGTCCCCGGGATCCGCAGGTGCTGGCCGGGGTGCTGTGGAAGGCGAGGACCGGGGACTGGTACCTGCTGGCCGCGGGTGGCCCGGACGTCACCGGGATCCGGGCGAGCGGCGGGATCACCGCGGCCGGCCAGGGGCCGCTGATGGCGGTCAAGGCCGGTCAGGGCACGCGGGCCGATCTGAAGGGGACGCTGAAGGACGGCAGGACGATCGGCGGACTGCGCTAGCCGGACGTGCGAGACGGGCCTAGCTGACACTGGCGTCAACAAGGCGGCGCAGAGGGGTTCTCAGCGGGCCTACCCGTCAGTACATTGACGCCATGTCCAACAAGCAGGCCCGGCCGGTGGAGTCCGAGCGGATACCGCTCAAGGCCCGCGACGTGTCCTTCTCCTGGAAGGACACACCGCTGCACTGGGTGCCCGGCGACCCGTTCACCACGCACACCATCAACGTGCTGCATCTGCTCCTGCCCGCGGGTGAGCGGTGGTTCGTGCACGTGTACAAGCAGGTGCTGCCGCTGATCCGGGACGACCGGCTCCGCGAGGACGTCATCGGCTTCATCGGGCAGGAGGCCATGCACTCCCAGGCCCACGACGAGGTCCTGCCGCACCTCAGGGAGCAGGGGCTCGACCCGACCCCGTACACCGCGCAGGTCGACTGGTTCTTCGAGAAGCTGCTCGGTGACCGCACCCTGCCGCCGGGCCGGGCGCGCCGGTGGTGGCTGCTGGAGCGGGTCGCGCTCATCGCGGCCATCGAGCACTACACGGCCTTCCTCGGCGACTGGGTGCTCAATGCCGCTGAACTCGACCGGCGGGGCGCCGATCCGACCATGCTGGACCTGCTGCGCTGGCACGGCGCCGAGGAGGTCGAGCACCGCTCGGTGGCCTTCGACCTCTTCCAGCACCTGGACGGCGGCTACCGGCGCCGGGCGCGCACCTGGGCGGCGGCCTTCGGCGCCCTGGTGTTCCTCTGGCAGCGGGGGGCGCGCTTCTTCATGGAGAACGACCCCACCCTCGTGGACGGCCGGGCCACCTTCGGGGAGTTCCACCGCAGCAGCCGGCGCGGCACGCTGCCCACCACCGAAGCCATGCTGCGTTCCATCCCCCGCTATCTCAGCCGCTCCTACCATCCCTCGCAGGAGGGCTCCACGGCCCAGGCCGTCGCCTACCTGGCCGCCTCCCCCGCCGCGTCGGCCGCACGGAAGGACGGGTCGTGACGCCGAAGCCGCTGACCGTCGCACTGGTCGCGGGCGCCGCCCTGCTGACCCGGCGGGCGCTGCGCCGCCGGGTGCAGGCCTCACCGCTGTGGCCGCTGCCCGCCCTGGACCCGCCCGTCTCCGGCCGTCCCCGCGCCCGGACCCGGCGGCCGCTGCTCACCGGGCTGGAGACGATCGCCGAGGGTGTCGTGCAACTCCGCCTGGAGGGCCCCGGCCTGCCGCGCTGGGAGCCCGGCGCGCATCTGGACCTGGTGCTGCCGTCGGGGCTGGTGCGGCAGTACTCGCTGTGCGGCGACCCGGCGGACACCTCCTCGTACACGCTGGCCACCCGGCTGGTGGCGGACGGGCGGGGCGGCTCGCGCGAGGTGCACGAGCAGCTCGCCGAGGGGATGGAACTGGAGGTGCGCGGGCCCCGGAACCGCTTCCCGCTCCGCCCCGCGCCCTCGTACGTGTTCGTCGCGGGCGGTATCGGCATCACGCCGATCCTGCCGATGCTGCGCGCCCTGCCGGACGGCACCGAGTGGCGGCTGCTGTACGGCGGGCGGACCCGGGCCTCGATGCCGTACCTGGAGCAGGTGCGGGAACTGGCCGGTGACCGGCTGACACTCGTCGCGGAGGACGAGGACGGGCGCCCGGACCTGGACGCGCTGTTCGCCGGTCTGCCGGAGGGCACGGCCGTGTACTGCTGCGGGCCCGAGGGGCTGACGGCCGCCGTGGAGGCACGGCTGCCGGAGGGTGCCACGCTGCACCTGGAGCGGTTCGCCGCCGTCACGTCCGCCGCGGGGGACGCCGGGTTCGAGCTGGAGCTGCGGCGCAGCGGGCGGATATTGACGGTCCCGGCCGGCTCCTCCGTGCTGGCCGCCGTACGGAGCGAACTGCCGGACACCGCCTACTCCTGCGAGCAGGGCTTCTGCGGAACCTGCCAACAGCGGGTCGTGGAGGGCGAGGTGGATCACCGGGACGAGCTGCTGACGGACGCGGAGCGTGCCGACTCGATGCTGATCTGTGTGTCGCGGGCCAGGAGCGACCGGCTGGTGCTCGACATGTGAACGCCGACGGCCGAATTCGATCGGTAAGGTGTTCGTATGACTACCGGGGTTCGCCGCAGGATGGGCGTGGAGGAGCGGCGGCAGCAGCTGATCGGTGTCGCCCTGGACCTGTTCAGCCGGCGTTCGCCGGACGAGGTCTCCATCGACGAGATCGCGGCCGCCGCGGGCATCTCGCGCCCGCTGGTCTACCACTACTTCCCCGGCAAACTCAGCCTGTACGAGGCCGCGTTGAAGCGTGCCTCGGAGGATCTGGCGAGCCGCTTCGCCGAGCCGCACGAAGGCCCGCTCGGGGCCCGGCTGCTGCGGGTGATGCGCCGCTACTTCGACTTCGTCGACGAGCACGGGCCCGGCTTCTCGGCGCTGATGCGCGGTGGCCCGGCGGTCGGCTCCTCCACCACCAACGCGCTGATCGACTCGGTGCGCCAGGCCGCCTACGAGCAGATGCTCGCGCACCTGGGCGTCACCGACGCTCCCCCGCGCCTGGAACTGGTCGTCCGGAGCTGGATCTCGCTGGCCGAGTCGACGGCGCTGATCTGGCTGGACGGCCGGCGCGTCCCGCGTGCCGAACTGGAGGTCCAGCTCGTGCACGACTTCGCGGCTCTGGCCGCGGTCAGCGCCGCCCACGACCCGGACATGGCGCTGCTGCTGCGCTCGATGGTGCGGAACGAGCCGGCCGACGGCCCCTTCGCGGAGCTCGTCGGCCGGCTCATCGCCCTGGCTTCCTAGACGCTTACCGGTCGAACTTCCGGTAGGACGCGTCCAGGTCGCGGATCTCGGCGGACCCGTGCACGCTCAGGTCCGCCTCGCCGACGTACTTCTGGAGCAGTTCCAGCACGGCCTCGGTGAGCCGTGCCTTCGTCTCGTCGCTGCGGCCGGCGAGGAGCCCGATGGTCACGTGCACGACGGCGTCCCGCTGTGCCGTCGGGTCCTCGGTGCCGAACACCGTGTACGCGCTCGGCCGGAACTGCGTCTTGCAGGCCTCCAGCTTCGCCGCCGCGATCCCGGCGGTCGCCTCGTGCAGCTCCCGCGCGAAGCCGGCGCGGTCGAAGGCGGCCTCCATGGTGTGGGAGTAGTCGACGGTGATCTGCGGCATGAGCACTCCTGTTCTAAGGCGTCGGCCAGACCCTACTTGTTCGGTGCGCTGAACACCGCCACGGTCCGCGCCGGAACGGTGAACGTGCCCGAACCGGCCTCGTAGGAAGCGGACTTCACCACCGGGTCGGTGCCCGTCGCCTGCACCGGGTGGAGCCGGAAGTGCGTGCCGGCGAGGGCGCCGATCCGCTGCTCCTGGCGCTGCGGGGTGGCGTTGAAGACCACGACCAGGTCACCGAGTCGCATGGTGATCACGCCGGGCGTCTCGTCCTTGCCCGACAGCGGGAAGGACAGCCGGTCCTGCACCCGCGCGGCCGAGCCGAGGGAGAAGGCCTTCTCCGAGGTACGGATGCGCAGCAGGTCCCGGTAGGCGGCCGAGGCGCCGGTGATCTGCGGGCAGCCCACCTTCACCGTGCTCAGCAGCGGCCTGGCGTACGGCCACTTGGACTCGTTGTCGGCCGCCATGGGCAGCCCGCGCCCGAAGCCGTTGCCGTCGGCGCAGTTCCAGTGGATGGCGTTGAACCAGTCGCCGCTGTCGAAGGAGTTGCGGTCCAGCGACTTCGAGCGCAGCAGGTCGGTGCCCGCCTGGGAGAGCGCCGGCCCCTGCGAGAGGGCGGCCGTGGCCATCGCCAGGACCTGCATGCGGGCCCGGTCGGACGCGGAGGTGTCCTTGGGGAGCTTGTAGGTCAGCGCGTCGAACAGCGACTCGTTGTCGTGTGCGTCCACGTAGGCGAGGGCGTCGCCGGGCGCGTCCGCGTAACCGGCCGGGGCGCCGTTGTAGTCGATCTCGGCGCCGGTGACCTCCTTGCCGGCCGAGTCGGTGAACCGGTACTTGGCGAGGTTGCCGCTCAGTCCGACCTTGATCAGGTCCTGGTAGTGCAGCAGCCGGGCCTTCTGCTCCGCCTCGGTGCCGTTGGCGGTGGAGGAGTTGGGGTCGGTGTACAGCCCGGACGCGAAGCCCTGGACGCCGGGGTCGGAGTCGAAGGGGCTGCCGCCGCGCACCGCGTCACGGGCCCGGTCGGAGAAGGTGGCGATGCCGGTGCCGGCCATGTTCTTCTGCGTGGCCTGCACGAAGCGCGCGTCGTCCGCGACCTCGCCGAAGTTCCAGCCCTCCCCGTACAGGATGATCTTCTTGCCGTCGACGCCGTCCTTCTTCGGGGTCAGCGCGTCGAGGGCCTTGCGGACCGCGAGGATGTTGGCCTTCGGGTGGTGGCCCATGAGGTCGAAGCGGAAGCCGTCGACCTTGTACTCCTTGGCCCAGGTGACGATCGAGTCCACGACCAGCTTGCCCATCATCGCGTTCTCGGTCGCGGTGTTGGCGCAGCAGGTGCTGTTGGCGACCGACCCGTCGGCGAGCAGCCGCTGGTAGTAGCCGGGCACGATGCGGTCCAGCACGCTGGTGTCGGCCTGGCCGCTGGCGGCCGTGTGGTTGTAGACGACGTCCATGACGACCCGGAGGCCGTCCTGGTTGAGCACCTGCACCATCTTCCGGAACTGGACCGTACGGGCGGTGCCGTCGGGGTCGGTGGCGTACGAGCCCTCGGGGACCGTGTAGTGGTACGGGTCGTAGCCCCAGTTGTAGGCGTCCTTGGCGGCGGTCTTCGCCACGCACTCCTGCTGCTTGTCGGAGTCGGCCGGGTAGGAGGCCAGGTCGCAGTCGGTGCTCGCCCGGTCGGCCTTCTTCTCGGGATGGTGGCGATGTCGAAGGCCGGCAGCAGGTGCACGTACGAGGTGCCGGACTTCGCCAGCGCGCGCAGGTGCCTGGAGCCGTCGCTGTTCTTGTCGGTGAAGGCCAGGTAGGTGCCCTGGTCCTTGGCCGGGACGGTCTTGTCGGCGACCGAGTAGTCCCGGATGTGCAGCTCCTGGATCTGCGCGTCCTTCAGCGGCACGGCCGTGGGCTTGCGCAGACCCGACCAGCCGCCGGGCGCCAGGGCCCGGTCGTTCAGGTCGACGACGAGGCTGCGCTCGGAGTCGGCGGTGAGGGCGACCGAGTAGGGGTCGGTGACCTTGTTGGTGACCATCTTGCGGACGCTGGGCGCCCACACCTTCACGACGTACCGGTAGGGCTTGCCCTTCCAGGACGCCGGGCCGGTGACGGACCAGACGCCGGTGGCCGCGCTGCGGTGCATGGGCACCGTGCGGCCGTCCAGTTCGAGCCGCACGGAGCGGGCGGTGGGCGCCCAGACGGCGAGCGTGGGCCTGCCGTCGTGGAACACCGGTCCGAGCCTGGCGCCGGTGGCGTCGTAGACGTCATCCAGCACCCCGGCGATCTGCACGCCGGTCGCGGCCAGCACGGCACCGTTGGCGGCCCGCTGCGAGGCCACGAGCTGCCCGTTCAGGGCGGCGCGCACCCGGTCCCGGTCACGCGGGTCGACGGACCAGGCGGTGTAGTTCCCCAGGTGCGGGAACTTCGCCTTCTGGGCGTCGGTGAGCGCCGTCTTGGTCAGGCGCAGCCAGTGCTCGTCGTCGCTGGTCAGCGCGCCGTCCTTGACGGCGATGGAGCCGTCCGGGGAGTACAGGAGCTGGGTGGAGGCGGCACCGTCGACGCCGTTCCAGGCGACGGTGTCCCGGTCGATCCAGATCGCCTTGGAGGTGGTCAGGTCGAGGGCGGCCGCGCTGCCCTCGGGCTGCGGCAGGAGGTACTGCTCCTGGCCGCTCAACAGCCACACCTCGTGCCCGTCGGCCTTGAGGTCCAGGGACTGGTCGGTCGGGAGATCCTTGTCGTCGCCCTTGTGGATGATGTAGCTGAGGCTGGTGGCACCCTCGGTGAGCGGCACCTCGAAGACCGCGCCATAGGCATCAGTCTTCACCGGCTTCAGGGGGTTCGACCAGTCGGTGGGGTTCGCGGCGCCCGTCCAGACGTGCAGGCCCCAGCCGTCGTAGTCGCCGTCGGCGCGGTGGTAGTGCAGGACCGCCTTGGCGGTGTCCTGGGCCGGGTAGTCGGGCTTCTCGGTCTGTACGCCGTCCTTGCCCTGCTCGATCCAGACCTCACCCGTCCTGGTGACGTCGATGGACCGGTCGGCAGAGACGTCCTTGTTGCCGTCCTTGTCGATGACCAGGAAGCCGACGTTGGAGGCATCGGGCTTGAGCTTGACGTAGGCGAAGGCGCCGTAGGCGTCGCGGCCGACGAAGGGGTGGCTGGCGGGCCAGTTCGTCGCCTCGCCGTCGGCGAGGTCGCCCCAGGCGTACAGGCCCCAGTCGGCGTAGTCGCCATCCGTGCGCTTGTAGTGGACGACCGCGTAGTCGCGGGAGGAGGCCGTGGGGACCTCGGGGGCCGCCGGGGTGCCGGTGGTGCTGCTCGCCGTGGCGCTCGCGGTGTGCCCGGCCGAGTCGATCACGACCGCCTTGTAGCGCAGGGCGGTGCCGGCCGGCACGTCCTCGCCGATGGCCTGGGTGACCTTGTAGGGGGCGTGGTCGGCGGAGCCGAGCACGCGCCACTTGCCGTTGCCGACCTGGGCGGCGAAGACGACGCGGTTGAGCCGCCCGCCCTCGACGTCCGCGCTCGGCTCGACGGTCCCGGTGGCGCCGGCGGCCGGTGCTTTCAGGGTGATTGTCGGCTCGGTGGCGGGCTCGGCGAGGGTGCCCGCGGCCTTGTAGACGACGGCGGTGCCGGCCGGGACGGTGACGGTGAGCCTGCGGTCCGCGTCGGAGGCGCGGGTGTCGCCGGCGCCGTAGAGGCCCCGGTAGGACATGCCGGCCGAACCGGTCGCGAAGGTCGCCGTCTTCGCCTCGCCGGCGTTGTTCAGGGCGACGACGTACTCCTGGCCGGTCTTCGCGTCGGTGCGGGTGAAGGCGTAGATCCCGGCGCCGTCGGCGGCGTAGCGCTCGGTCTGGACCCCGTCGGTGAGCGCCGGGTTGGCCTTGCGGAGCTTCGCGAGCGCGGCGATCTGCCGGTACAGCGGGGCCCGGGTGTGGTAGGCGTCGCTCGCGTGGGTGCGGTCGGTGCCGATCTCGTCGTCGTCGAGGTAGTCGGCGACCTTCGAGGCGAACATCGTCTGGCGGGCGTCCTTGTCGCCGCCGGCGCCGGTGAAGCCCTGCTCGTCGCCGTAGTAGACGACCGGGTTGCCGCGGCTGAGGAACATCAGCTCGTTGGCGAGCTCGTCCTTCTTCAGGATCTCGGCGTCGGTGGCCTTGGGGTTGTCCTGCTTGAGGAAGTACCCGATGCGGCCCATGTCGTGGTTGCCGAAGAAGGTGACCTGCTCGTACGCGTTGGCCTTGCCGGACGTGTACTTGTAGTCGTCACCGAAGACGCCCGCCAGCTTCTGCGCGCTGCCGCCCTGGGAGGCGTAGGAGCGGGCCGCGTCCTGGAAGGGGAAGTCGAGGGTGGCGTCCAGCCGGCCCTGGGTGACGTACGGGGAGGTGACGGAGGTGTCGGCGGAGTAGACCTCGCCGAACATGAAGAAGTTCTTCCGTCCGTGCGCGGCCGCGTAGGTGTCCAGCGCGGTCGCCCACTGCGTCCAGAAGTCCATGTCGACGTGCTTGACGGTGTCGATGCGGAAACCGTCGATGCCGTAGTCGCCGACCCACCGCTGGTAGATCTTCTCCATGCCCTTCACGACCTCGGGACGTTCGGTCCACAGGTCGTCGAGGCCGGAGAAGTCGCCGTAGGTGGTGGACTCGCCGGCGTAGGTCGAGTCGCCCCGGTTGTGGTACATCGTCGGGTCGTTGAGCCAGGCCGGGACCTTGCTCCGGCTGGTGACCCGCGGCGTGTACGGGAAGGAGCCGGCGTCGGTGGCCGGGAACTTCTTCGTGCCGTCGGCGTAGTCGCTGTCGTCGAAGGGCCTGCCGTCCTTCGTCAGGTACGGGAAGGCGCCCTTGGACAGGTAGCCGTAGGACTTCTCCCGGTAGTCCACGACGTCCGCGGTGTGGTTGGTGATGACGTCGAAGAAGACCTTCATGCCCTTGGCGTGCGCCTTGGAGATGAGGGTCGACAGGTCCTTGTTGGTCCCGAAGTGCGGGTCGACCTGGGTGAAGTCGGTGATCCAGTAACCGTGGTAGCCGGCCGAGGCGTTGTCGCCGGTGCCCTGCACGGGGCGGTTCTTGAAGATCGGCGCCATCCAGATGGAGGTGGTGCCGAGTCCCTTGATGTAGTCGAGCCGCTTGGTCAGGCCCTTGAGGTCACCGCCCTGGTAGAACCCCTTGTCGGTGGGGTCGTAGCCGGTGCTCAGGCGCGAGCCGGTGAGGCCGCCCCTGTCGTTGGAGGTGTCCCCGTTGGCGAAACGGTCCGGCATGACGAAGTAGAACTGCTCGCGCGTGTCGTCGTGCCGTGCGGCCTGGGCGGCGAGGGCGGCGTCCGAAGGGGGAGCGGGCGGCGTGTCCGCGTGGGCGGACAGCGGCTGCACGAGGGCGGCGGCGAGAGCGGCGGCGGTCACGACCGCGGCCCTCCGCCGGTACGGGGTACGACGCCTCGAGGGCGCCGGCCATCTCGGTATCACAGGCGGGAACTCCTAGCGATTACGGCTCTTCTGGGTCCGACCCCACGCCGCGGCTCGGCTCCGATGCCGGGCGCCCGCGCGACCGTATCGCCCACGAAAGGGTTGCAGCAAGAGGCTTGAAAGCATCGGTAAGCAATTTCAACCGAGTTGGCCCGTGCCGCCGCGGGGGCGGCGGCACGGGCCTCATCGCGTCAGCAGCTCGACTTGCCGGCGTAGATGGCCAGGGCCGTGTTCGAACCGAGGGTGGCCGAGAACTGGCCGCTCGAGTTCACCGTCACCGTGGTGTTGTTCTGGACGTTGCAGTAGGTGCCCGCGGGCAGCGAGGTCTGGTAGGTGCGGGTCAGCGAGGAGGACTCGTGGTTGATGGCCACGTAGCCCTTGCTGCCCCGGCCGAAGGCGATCGCGTTGTTGCCGTTGTCCCACCAGTTGGTGACCGACTGGCCCCGGGTGGCGTTGCGGAAGGGGACCATGCCGATGATCTCGGGCCACTTGTGCTGGCACTTCCAGCCGTCCTGCCAGCACGCGTTCACCTGGCCGCCGTTGGGCGGGCCGGCGTCCGCGTCGGACCACTCGTAGCCGGAGTTGATGTCGGGGGCGCCGTAGGGCCAGGCCAGCATGAAGACGTTGGCCAGGGTGTAGTTGGCGCCGCTCTTGTAGTTGAGGGTGGAGCCGTTGCGCTCGGTGTCGTGGTTGTCGACGAAGACGCCGGCCTTGGAGCTGCTCAGGTAGCCCCAGCCCTCGCCGTAGTTGGTGAGGTAGGCCAGCTTCTCGTTGTTGAAGACCCGCTTGAGGTCGTAGGCGTAGCGGAACTCCTGGACGTCCCCGTTGCCGGTGTACTCGGTGGGCTGGACCGCCTCACCCGCACCGTAGATGACCTCCTGCTTCCAGTAGGCCCCGGGGTTCGTCAGCCGCGACTTGATGTTGGCGAGGTCGGCGCTGTCGATGTGCTTGGCCGCGTCGATGCGGAAGCCGTCGACGCCCAGGGTGAGCAGGTCGTTCAGGTAACCGGCGATGGTCTTGCGGACGTACTCCTCGCCGGTGTCGAGGTCGGCCAGGCCGACCAGTTCGCAGTGCTGGACGTTCCAGCGGTCCTGGTAGTTGCTGACCTGCGAGGTGCAGTCGTCGAAGTCGTAGGACGAGTACAGGCCCGGGTAGTTGTACTTCGTGTACGACGAGCCGCCGGTGCCGGTGCCGCTGCCCGCCGACATGTGGTTGATCACCGTGTCGACGACGACCTTCACGCCCGCCGAGTGACAGGTGTTCACCATGCTCTGGAACGCGGAGCGGTCACCGAGACGGCCTGCGATCTTGTAGCTGACGGGCTGGTACGAGGTCCACCACTGCGAGCCCTGTATGTGCTCGGCGGGCGGGGAGACCTGGACGTAGCCGTAGCCGGCGGGGCCGAGCGTGCTGGTGCACTCGCGGGCCACCGAGGCGTAGTTCCACTCGAAGAGCACCGCCGTGACGTCCTTCGTGCCGGGCGGGGAGGCCTGCACGTTCGTCGGGGCCATGACAAGAGCAGCGGCCGTGAGGGCGACCGCGCCGGAGAGGGTTCTGCGTACCATGTGGGGTTCCTTCTTCATCGAAGGGTGTGGGGTACCGCCGAAGGCGCTTGCTGAAATGTTTCAGCAAACTTGCGGTGACGCAGATGTTAAAGGCCCGCTGCCTGAAAGGCAGCGGGCCGGTGTGAAGTTGATGCAAGAAATTTCAGCGGGGCGTCAGTCCGCCGCGGTCCACCAGACGGTGGTGTCCGCCGGCACCTTTGCCTCGCCGCCCGCCTCGGTCACCTCACCGCTGGCGAGCAGGACCCGGCCGTACGCCGGCATGCTCACCGACTCGCCGGTGGTGTTGGCGACGCACACGAACTCGCCGCGCCGGAAGGCCACCACGCCCTCCGGGGCCCGCAGCCACTCCACCGACTCGCCCGCACCCAGACCGGGGTGGGAGCGGCGCAGGCCGAGGGCGGAGCGGTACAGCTCCAGCGTCGAACCGGCCACGCCGGTCTGCGCCTCCACGCTCAGCTCGGCCCAGCTCGCCGGCTGCGGGAGCCAGCTCCCGCCGTCGCCGAAGCCGTAGCTGGAGCCCTCACGGGTCCACGGGATCGGCACCCGGCAGCCGTCGCGGAAGCCGTCCTGGCCGGCGCCCCGGAAGTACGCGGGGTCCTGGCGCACCTCGTCGGGGAGGTCCACCACGTCCGGCAGGCCCAGTTCCTCGCCCTGGTAGATGTACGCCGAGCCGGGCAGGGCGAGCATCAGCAGGGAGGCCGCGCGGGCCCGGCGCAGGCCGAGGTCGCGGTCGCCGGCGGTGCGGATCTGGGTGCCGAGGCCGGGCGGGTTGGCGAAGCGGGTGGCGTGCCGGGTGACGTCGTGGTTGGACAGGACCCAGGTGGCCGGGGCGCCGACCGGGCGCATCGCCTCCAGGGTGCGGTCGATGACCGTGCGCAGCTCCGCCGCGTCCCACTCGGTGCCCAGGTACTGGAAGTTGAACGCCTGGTGCAGCTCGTCCGGGCGGACGTAGTTGGCGGTGCGCTCGACGGTCGGGGTCCACGCCTCGGCGACGAAGATCCGCTCGCCCGCGTACTCGTCGAGCACGGTGCGCCACTGGCGGTAGATCTCGTGCACGCCGTCCTGGTCGAAGAACGGCATGACATCGTTGCCCAGCAGCTTCAGCTGGTCGTGGGAGCCGAGGTCGGGCAGGCCGTCGGCCTTCACCAGGCCGTGGGCCACGTCGATGCGGAAGCCGTCCACGCCCATGTCCAGCCAGAAGCGCAGGATCGAGCGGAACTCGTCGCCGACGGCCGGGTGCTCCCAGTTGAAGTCCGGCTGCTCGGAGGCGAACAGGTGCAGGTACCACTCGCCCGGGGTGCCGTCCGGCTCGGTCACCCGGGTCCACGCCGGGCCGCCGAAGATGGACTCCCAGTCGTTGGGCGGCAGTTCGCCGTCCGTGCCCTTGCCGGGGCGGAAGTGGTAGCGCTCGCGCAGCGGGGAGCCGGGGCCCTCGGCGAGAGCGCGCTTGAACCACTCGTGCTGGTCGGAGGAGTGGTTGGGGACCAGGTCGACGATGACCCGCAGGCCCAGCCCGCGGGCGTCGCGGATCAGGGCGTCGGCGTCGAGCAGGTTGCCGAACATGGGGTCGACGGCGCGGTAGTCCGCGACGTCGTAGCCGGCGTCCGCCTGCGGGGAGGCGTAGAAGGGGCTGAGCCACACGGCGTCGACACCGAGGTCGCGCAGGTACGGGAGGCGGGAGCGCACGCCCTCCAGGTCGCCCATGCCGTCGCCGTTGCTGTCGGCGAAGCTGCGCGGGTAGACCTGGTAGATGACCGCGTCCCGCCACCAGTCACGGCTGGCGGCGACGGTGGCGACGGCGGAGTCGGTGGCCGGGGCTGCAGAATTCTGCTGGCTCATGGCGTCCTTGATGCGGTGGGGGTCCCCCCGCCCGGGCGGGGCCGGGCACGGGGGAAGGGTCAGTGATGGGCGTGTGTGCGGCGGCGGGGACCGGTGCTTGCGAGGCGGCCGCGGTGCCGGCGGGGTCGGATGGACACCGCGGCCGCCTACCCGCGCGCACTGCGGCGCGCGGGAGCATTCCTCCGGCGGGCGTCAGCCCTTGGTGCCGCCGGCGGTGAGGCCGGTGACGAGGTTCTTCTGCACGAGGTAGAAGAACGCGGACACGGGTATCGCGACCAGCACGGCGGTGGCCGCCATGAGGTTGCGCTGGGCGTCGTGCTCGCTGACGAAGCTCTGCAGACCGACGGCGAAGGTGTACTTGCTGTCGTCGAGCATGAACGTCGAGGCGAAGGCGACCTCACCGAACGCGGTGATGAAGTTGTAGAAGGCGGCGACCGCCAGGCCCGGCTTGGCGAGCGGCAGGATCAGCCGGAAGAAGGTGCCGAACGGGCTGAGGCCGTCGACCCGTCCCGCCTCGTCGATCTCGAACGGGATCGTGTCGAAGTAGCCCTTGAGCAGCCAGGCGCTGTAGGGCACCGCGGTCGAGCAGTAGACCAGGATCAGGCCGAGGTAGCTGTCGATGAGCTGCAGGTCCGAGAGGATCTGGTACATCGGCACGATGAGCACGGCGATCGGGAACATCTGGGTGACCAGCAGCACCCACATGAACTTCTTGTAACCGGGGAAGCGCATCCGGGACACGGCGTAGCCGGTCGTGGCCGCGACGAAGACGCCGACGACGGTGGTGCCCAGCGAGACGATCAGCGAGCTCTTCATCCAGTCGAAGAAGCCGGTGTGCTGCAGGACGAACGAGTAGTTGCTGAACGTCATCTTGTGCCAGATGCCGCCCGGGTGCAGGTAGTCGTCCTTGTCCGGGCCGAGGGAGAGGAAGATCAGCCAGGCGATCGGGAACAGGGCGATCAGGCTCGCGACGGTGAGGATGCCGTGGGAGGCCAGGGAGGCCAGCGGGCGGCGCTTGCCCTTGCGGGACGCCGGGCCGCGGTTCAGGGCCTCCAGGACCTGGGGGGTCACCGGCTTCTGGGCGGTGGCCTCGGGAGGTGTCGTGGTGCTCATGGGGACTCCTGCCTCAGATCGCGAGCTGCTGCTCGTTGCGGTTCAGCCAGCGGCGGTAGAACGAGGTGAAGACGATCAGGATGGCCAGCAGCAGGATGCCGTAGGCGGCCGACTGCGCGAAGTCACGCGGCTGCTGTCCGAAGCCCAGGTAGTAGGCCCAGGTGACGAGGATCTGTGCGTCCGGCGCCGTGTTGCCGAAGAGCAGGAAGATGACCGCGAACTGGTTGAACGTCCAGATGATGCCCAGCAGCACGACGGTGGAGCTGACCGACCGCAGGCCCGGCAGGGTGACGTACCGGAAGCGCTGCCAGGCGTTCGCGCCGTCCATCTCGGCCGCCTCGTAGAGCGAGGAGTCGATGGACTGCAGGCCGCCGAGCAGGGAGACCATCATGAAGGGCACACCGCACCAGGTGTTGACCATGATGGCGGCGAAGCGCTGCCAGAAGGTGTCCTCGAGCCACAGCGGGGCCGGCAGGTGCAGCGCGTCGAGCGCCGAGTTGATGATGCCCCGTCGGCGAGCATGAAGCGCCAGCCGAAGACGGTGACGAAGGTGGGCACGGCCCACGGCAGGATGAGGATCAGCCGGTAGAAGGTGCGGCCGCGCAGCTTCTGGTTGAGCAGCAGGGCGAGGCCCAGGCCGATGCAGTAGTGCAGCGCGACACAGAGGGCGGTCCAGGCGATCGTCCAGATGAAGTGCGACCAGAAGCGGTCGTACGCCGTCGGGCCGAACAGGATGTCCTTGTAGTTGTCGAGCCCGATGAACTTGTAGGTGGCGTCGATGTGGTTGACGCCGATGGTGCGGGCGGTGTTCAGGCTGTTGGCGTCGGTGAGCGTCAGGTACAGGCCGTACACCAGCGGGTAGATCACCAGCGCGCCCAGCACGACCGCCACCGGGGCGATCATCGCGTACGCGTACCAGTGTTTCTGGTAGCCACTCTTGATGCGCCGGCCCAGCCCGGGCCGAGGCGCGCGGTCACCGCGGCGCTTGCCGGTCGCGCGGTCGATGGCGACTGTCATGGTTCGACACCTTCTGGAAGATCAGGGTTGGGCCGGGCACAGGGCGGTGGCCGCCGGATCCTTCCCCCCCTTTCAGGAGAGGATCCGGCGGCCACTCGGGCTCACTTGCTGAAGTCGGGCACCAGCTTGGCGACGGCCAGCTCGGCGTTGCTCAGGCCCTTGTCCAGCGACTCCTTGCCACCCGCGATCTTGGGCAGCTCGGTGTCCAGCGGACCCCACAGGGAGCTGTACTCGGGCAGCGCCGGGCGGGGCTGGGCGGCGGAGAGGACGCCCTGGTAGCCGGCGATGCCGGGGTCGGCCTTGACCTGGGCGGTGTAGGCGTCACCGCGGGTCGGCAGGGTGGAGTTCTTCAGGGCGATGGTCTCCTGGGACTTCGCCGAGGTCATGAACTTCACGAACTTCAGCGCCGCGGCCTGGTGGGCCTTGTCGGAGCCGGCGTAGACCGAGAGGTTGTGGCCGCCGGTCGGGGCGCCCGCCTTGCCGGCCGAGCCGGCCGGGACGGTGGCGATGCCGAGGTTGGACTTGTCCTTGAAGGCGCTGCCCTTGTAGAAGTTCGTGATCTCCCAGGGGCCCTGGATGATCGCGGCGACCTTGCCGTTGACGAACGCGTCCTGGATGTGGGCGTAGGCGTCGGCGGTGGTGTCGGCCTTGTGCAGACCCTTGCCGGAGAACAGGCTCAGCCAGGTGCCGTAGGCCTTCTTGGCGGCGGCCGAGTTCACCGTGACCTTCTTGGCGGCGGCGTCGACGGTGTCGGTGCCCTCGCCGTACAGGAAGGACTGGGCGTAGTAGGCCTGGGTGGAGCCCCAGTAGCCGCTCACGCCCGCCTTGGCCTGGACCTTGGCGGCGTCGGACTTCAGCTCGTCCCAGGTCTTGGGGGCCTCGTTGATGCCGGCCTTCTTGAAGAGGGCCTTGTTGTAGACCAGGGCGAGGGTGTCGGTGACCAGCGGCGCGCCGTAGGTCTTGCCCTCGTACTGGGCCTGCTTCATCAGGTTCGGCTCGAACTTGGCCTGGTCGGCGAGGGCCTCGGTGCCGTCCAGCGGCAGGAAGTAGCCCTTCTTGGCGAAGGCCGGGGTCCAGCCGACCTCGGAGCGCAGCACGTCCGGGGCACCCTTGGACCCGGCCGCGGTGTCGAACTTGTTCTGCGCCTGGTCGAAGGGCACGTTGACGTACTTGACCTTGACGTCCTTGTTGGCGGCCTCGAACTGCTGGACCAAGGCCTTGTACGTCGGTGCCTCGTTGGTGGCGTTGGAGGTGTCCCACCAGGTGATGGTGACCGGGCCGTCCGACTTGCTGTCGCTGTCGCCACCGCCGCACGCCGTCGCCGCCAGGGCGAGGGACGCCACCAGCGCGGAGGCCGCTATGCCACGCCGCATGAGTTCTCCTTGAGGGTTAAAGCCCGTGTGATGCAGGGGCGGTCCCGTCCGCCGGCCCTGCTGTCTTGCCGACTGCGCCGTTGCGGCGGCCGGGCGACCAGGAACGTAACAGCGATGTAAGCCCCGCGAAAGACCTTGCAGCAAAAAAGTGCAAGAGAACACGACGGTTACCTCGCCGTGACCTGCGCTAGATCCCACCGAAACCCTGTTTCGCCGCCGGTACACGGGTTGACGGACACTTGTGCAAGACTCTGCAAGGCCTTGCCATCCGCCTCCGTCGCCGGAATCATCCCCTTGCGAGCGGACACCGGCTCGACAAGGACCTCACAAGGGACCGCGAAGGACGAGGAGCGCGATGAGGCAGCAATCCCCGGCAGGCCGTTCGGCCGCCCGCGCACGGCGTCCCGTCGGTGTGCAAGGCGGGGTCCGGCCGGTACAGTCCGGTGCCGTGACCACAAGGCTTGCGGACATCGCTGCGCAGGCGGGGGTGAGCGAAGCGACCGTCAGCCGCGTTCTCAACGGCAAGCCGGGCGTCGCGGCCACTACCCGCCAGTCCGTGCTGGCCGCGCTGGACGTGCTCGGCTACGAGCGCCCGGTGCGGCTGCGGCAGCGCAGCGAGGGGCTCGTGGGACTGATCACCCCCGAGCTGGAGAACCCGATATTCCCGGCCCTGGCCCAGGTCATCGGCCAGGCCCTCACCCGGCAGGGCTACACCCCGGTGCTCGCCACCCAGACCCCGGGCGGGTCGACGGAGGACGAGCTGACCGAGATGCTCGTGGACCGCGGGGTGGCGGGGATCATCTACGTCTCGGGGCTGCACGCGGACACCACCGCCGACATGCAGCGCTACGAGCGGCTGCGGGCGCAGGGCGTCCCGTTCGTGCTGGTGGACGGGTTCTCGCCGAAGGTCGAGGCGCCGTTCATCTCGCCGGACGACCGGGCCGCGATGTCGCTGGCGGTGACGCACCTGGCGTCGCTGGGGCACACCCGGATCGGGCTGGCGCTCGGCCCGAAGCGGTTCGTACCGGTGCAGCGCAAGATCGAGGGCTTCGTACGGGCGGTGCAGGAGCAGCTGGGACTCGCCGCGCAGACGGTGGAGACCGAGCTGATCCAGCACTCGCTGTACACGCTGGAGGGCGGCCAGGCGGCCGCGACGGCACTGATCGGGCGGGACTGCACGGCGGTGGTCTGCGCGAGCGACATGATGGCGCTCGGCGCCATACGGGCCGCCCGGCAGCTCGGCCTGGAGGTGCCGCGGGACATCTCGGTGGTGGGCTTCGACGACTCCCCGCTGATCGCGTTCACCGACCCGCCGCTGACCACGGTCCGCAAGCCCGTCCCGGCGATGGGGCAGGCGGCCGTGCGCACGCTGCTGGAGGACATCGGCGGGACGCCCGCGCCGCACAGCGAGTTCGTGTTCATGCCGGAGCTGGTGGTGCGCGGTTCGACCGCCTCCGCCCGGGGGACCGCGCCCGCGGCTGAGCCGGTGCGGGCACGGGTGACGGCCCGCCCGGGACCGCGGACCGGAGCCGGGCGCGCGCCGTAGGACGTGCGGCCCGGAACCGGGCTTGGGATGATCTGTCGGAGAAGTCTTTTCTGGCAGACTGCGTGGCTATGAGTGACTCGACCGTGACAGAGCCGGAAGGTCGCGAGGAGGTGGCCGTTCCGCGGGCCGTCACGGGCGAGGACAGTCGGGGCCGTCTGCACCGCCTGCGCAGCCCGCGCCGGCCCCGGCTCTGGTTCGAGATCCTGCTGATCGCGGTGAGTTACTGGACGTACTCCATGATTCGCAACGCGGTCCCGGAGCAGCGGGCGAAGGCGCTGCGCAACGCCGACTGGGTCTGGCGGGCCGAGCACCAGGCGGGCGTCGCCGTCGAGCAGTCCGTCAACCATGCCGCCAATGCGGTGACTTGGCTGATCGTCGGGATGAACTACTACTACGCCACGCTGCATTTCGTGATCACCATCGCGGTCCTGGTGTGGCTCTACCACTGGCATCCCGGGCGCTACGCGGCGACCCGGCTGGCGCTGTTCGCGACCACGGGTGCGGCCCTGGCCGGCTACTACCTGTTCCCGCTGGCCCCGCCCCGGCTGATGAACGGCGGCCGCTTCGTCGACACGGTCGCGGTGCACCACACCTGGGGTTCGATGGCCTCGGGCGACCTGAAGCACATGTCGAACCAGTACGCGGCGATGCCGTCGATGCACATCGGCTGGTCGCTGTGGTGCGGCCTGACGGTCTTCGCGCTGGCGTCGGTGCCCTGGGTCCGGGTGCTGGGACTGGTGTACCCGGCGGCGACCCTGCTGGTGATCGTCGCCACCGCCAACCACTTCTGGCTGGACGCGGTGGGCGGGGCGGTCTGCCTGGCCTTCGGCTTCACGGTGGCCCGGCTCTGGTACGGCGGCCTGCCGTACGCGCTGCCGAGGCTGGTGCCCGCGCGGACCGCGGCGCGGGCTCAGGCACCGTCCGCGTAGAACTGCTGCTCCACGACCGTGCGCGCCCTGCGGGTGGTGCGGCGGTACGCGTCCAGCATGTCCCCGGCGTGACCGGAGCCGTAGCCGAGGTAGCGCCCGACGGCGGCCAGTTCGCGGGGCTCGGTGGGGAAGGTGTCCCCGGCCCGGCCCCGGACCAGCATGACCGCGTTGCGCACCCGGGTGGCCAGCACCCACGCCTCGTCCAGCACGGCGGTGTCCTCGGCGGAGAGCAGCCCGGCCTCCTGGGCGGCGGCCAGGGCCGCGCGGGTGCGGGTGGTGCGCAGACCGGGCTCGCGCGCGCCGTACCGGAGCTGGAGCAGTTGCACGGTCCACTCGACGTCGGACAGGCCGCCGGGGCCGAGCTTGGTGTGCAGCTTGGGGTCGGCGCCGCGCGGCAGCCGCTCGGACTCCATGCGGGCCTTGAGCCGGCGGATCTCGCGGACCTCGTCCTCGCCGAGCCCCTCCTGCGGATGGCGCAGCGGGTCGATCAGCTCGGTGAAGCGGCGGCCGAGATCGGCGTCCCCGGCGACCGGCTCGGCCCGCAGCAGCGCCTGCGACTCCCAGACCAGCGACCAGCGGCGGTAGTAGGCCTCGTACGACTTCAGGGTGCGCACCAGCGGCCCGGACTTGCCCTCGGGGCGCAGCCCGGCGTCGATGAGCAGCGGCGGGTCGGCGCTGGGGAGCTGCAGCAGCCGGCGCATCTCGGCGACGACCTTGTTGGCGGCCGCCGCGGCCTCCTGCTCGTCGACGCCGTCCTGCGGCTCGTGCACGAACAGCACGTCGGCGTCGGAGCCGTAGCCCAGCTCGTTCCCGCCGAAGCGGCCCATGGCGATGATCGCGAACCGGGTCGGCAGGGTGTCGCCCCAGCCCTCGCGGACCACCGCGCGCAGGGTGCCGGCCAGGGTGGCGGCGGTCAGGTCGGAGACGGCGGCGCCGACCCGGTCCACCAGGGCGCCCTGGTCGGCCTCGGCGGCGCTGGTCTCGGTGCCGTAGGAGCCGACGATGTCCGCGGCGGCCGTGCGGAACAGCTCGCGGCGGCGGACGCCGCGGGCCGCGGTGACGCCCTGGGCGGCGTTCTCCGCGCGGCGCACGGCGGCGAGCACCTCCTGCTCGAGCTGGCCGCGCTCGCGGGGCTCCAGGCCGCCGCCGCGGTCGCCGTCGCCGAGCAGCGCCACCGCCTCGGGGGCGCGCATCAGCAGGTCGGGGGCGAGGCGGCCGGCCGACAGGACGCGGGCCAGGTTCTCGGCGGCCGCGCCCTCGTCCCGCAGCAGCCGCAGGTACCAGGGGGTCTTGCCGAGCGCGTCGGAGACCTTGCGGAAGTTGAGCAGGCCGGCGTCCGGGTCGGCGGAGTCGGCGAACCAGCCGAGCAGGACGGGCAGCAGGGTGCGCTGGATGGCCGCCTTGCGGGTCACTCCGGAGGCGAGGGCCTCCAGGTGGCGCAGGGCGGCGGCCGGGTCGGCGTAGCCGAGGGCGACCAGGCGCTCGCGGGCCGCCTCGGCGCTGAGCCGGGTCTCGCCGGGCGCGAGCTGGGCGACCGCGTCGAGCAGCGGGCGGTAGAAGAGCTTCTCGTGCAGCCGGCGTACGACGCCGGAGTGCCGCTTCCACTCGCGCCGCAGGCCGGTCACCGGGTCGGTGCGCAGGCCCAGTGAGCGGCCGAGGCGGCGCAGGTCGGCCTCCGCCTCGGGGACGAGATGGGTGCGGCGCAGCCGGTAGAGCTGGATGCGGTGCTCCATGGAGCGCAGGAAGCGGTAGGCCTCGTCGAGGCGGGCGGCGTCCTCGCGGCCCACGTAGCCGCCGGAGGCGAGGGCCCGTAGCGCGTCCAGGGTGGTGCCGCTGCGCAGGGTGGCGTCGGTGCGGCCGTGCACGAGCTGCAGCAGCTGTACGGCGAACTCGACGTCCCGCAGCCCGCCCGGGCCGAGCTTGAGCTGGCGGTCGAGCTCGGCGGCGGGGATGTTCTCGATGACGCGGCGGCGCATCCGCTGCACGTCTGCGACGAAGTTCTCCCGCTCGGCGGCCTGCCAGACCAGGGGGCCGAGGGCGTCGGTGTAGGCCTTGCCCAGCTCGGCGTCGCCGGCGACCGGGCGGGCCTTGAGCAGCGCCTGGAACTCCCAGGTCTTGGCCCAGCGCTGGTAGTAGGCGAGGTGGCTGCTGAGGGTGCGCACCAGGGGGCCGTTGCGGCCCTCGGGGCGGAGGTTGGCGTCGACGGGCCAGATGGAGCCCTCGACGGTGGTCTCCGAGCAGATCCGCATCATGTGCGAGGCGAGCTTGGTGGCGGATCTGAGCGCCTTGTCCTCGTCCGCGCCGTCGGCGGCCTCGGCCACGAAGATCACGTCCACGTCGGAGACGTAGTTCAGCTCGTGTCCGCCGCACTTGCCCATCGCGATCACCGCGAGGCGGCAGGCGGCGGCGTCCTCGGGGGCGGCCTTGCGGGCCTGGGACAGGGCGGCGCGCAGGGTGGCGGTGGCGAGGTCGGCCAGCTCGGCGGCGGTGTCGGCGACGTCGATGGTGCCGCAGACGTCCCGGGCGGCGATGGAGAGCAGGCAGCGGCGGTAGGCCACCCGGAGGGAGACGGGGTCGGTGGCCTCGGCGAGGCCCCGTTCGAACTCCTCCACCCCGGGGTGGAGGTCCCGCGGCTCGTAGGTGACCAGGGCCTGCCAGTCACCGGCGTGCCGGGCGAGGTGGTCGGCGAGGGCGGCGGAGGCGCCGAGGACGCCGAGCAGGCGGTCGCGCAGCGGCTTGGCCGCGGTCAGGGTGTCCAGCAGTTCGCGGCGGGCGGTCGGATCGGGCTGCGCCTCGAGGAGCCGGACCAGTCCGTGCAGGGCGAGGTCGGGGTCGGCCGTGGCGCCGAGCGCCTCCAGCAGCACCGGGTCGTCGCGCACCGGCGCCAGCTCGGCGCCGTCCAGCAGGCGCTCGGCGTCGGACGGGTCGGTGAAGCCGTGCCGCAGCAGCCGCGTGAAGGTACTGCTCCTGCGCCCCGGCGTCATGCCCGGCCTCCCCTGCGATCAGTCCAGCTCGTCCTGCGCCGAGCCTAACCGCACAGGGGCCGGGCCCGCCTGATGCGGACAGCCCCGGTGCCCGCGCCGACGAGGGCGGCACCCAGCAGTTCATCCGCTCTTCATCCGCGGGGTTCGGGCCCGTGGGCCACGGGCATATTGGCGTGTGCATGCTCTGTCCGCACCGCCAGCCCCGTACCCCTCCCGGAGGTTGATGTGTCCGGCAGTCCCGTGTACCGCCGTGCCCGTACGCTCGTGGCCTCGGTGACCGCTCTCGCCGCGGCCGCGATCGGTCTGTGGACCGGGCTCGGCGGTGAGTCCGCGCATGCCGCGGGCGCCGTGCCGAGCCCGGACCACGTGGTCGTCGTGGTCTTCGAGAACCACGCCTACAGCCAGGTCATCGGCTCCTCCAGCGCCCCGTACATCAACTCGCTCAGGTCCGGCGGCGCCAACCTGAGCCAGGCGTACGCCGAGACCCACCCGAGCCAGCCCAACTACTTCGCCCTGTTCTCCGGTTCGACGCAGGGCGTCACGGACGACAGCTGCTACACCCCGGGCTTCTCGTCCGCGCCGAACCTGGCCTCGGAGACGATCGCCGCCGGCCGGAGCTGGGCCAGCTACAACGAGACGCTGCCCAGCCAGGGTTCGACCACGTGCAGCAGCGGCAAGTACGCGCGCAAGCACAACCCGTGGTTCGGCTTCAGCAACGTACCAACGTCGAGCGCGAGGACCTTCGCGCAGTTCCCGGCGGACTACTCGGCCCTGCCCCAGCTCTCGTTCGTGATCCCCAACCTGTGCAGCGACATGCACGACTGCTCGGTGTCGACGGGTGACACCTGGCTGCAGAACAACCTGGGCGCGTACGCGACCTGGGCCAAGACCCACAACAGCCTGCTCGTCGTCACCTTCGACGAGGACAACCGGCTCAGCGGCAACCGCATCCCGACGGTCCTGTACGGACAGCCGGTCACCCCCGGGGCCTCGTCCTCCACCACCTACAACCACTACGACCTGCTGCGCACCCTGGAGGACACCCAGGGCCTGAGCACGCACGCGGGCAACGCGGCCTCCGCCAAGGACATCACCGGCGTCTGGACGTCCTGACGTGTACGTAGCGGACAGCCGCGCCGGTACACCGGCGTCCGCGGAAGGCGCCGTCCGGCCGGTGGCCGGGCGGCGCCGTGCCGCGGTGGCCCCCACGGTGCTCGCCCTCGGCACGGTCAGCCTGGTCACCGACGTGTCGTCCGAGATGGTCACGGCGGTGCTGCCGCTGTACCTGGTGTCCGGGCTCGGCCTGTCCCCGCTGGGCTTCGGGTTGCTCGACGGCATCCACAACGGCTTCTCCGCCCTCGTACGGCTGGTGGGCGGTCACCTGGCCGACCGGGGCGGCGGCCGGCACAAGTGGGTGGCGGGACTGGGCTACGGCGTCTCGGCGCTGTGCAAGCCCCTGCTGCTGGTGGCGCACTCGCTCACCCCGATCGGGATCGTCCTGGCCGCCGACCGCACCGGCAAGGGGCTGCGCACCGCTCCCCGGGACGCGCTGATCTCGCTGTCCAGCACACCGGAGACCCGCGGCCGGGCGTTCGGGGTGCACCGCGCGATGGACACCGCGGGCGCCCTGCTCGGCCCGCTGGCGGCCTTCCTGATCCTGCGGGCCACGGTGGACGGCTACGACGCGGTGTTCACGGTCAGCTTCTGCGTGGCGGTGACCGGCGTGCTGGTGCTCGTGCTGTTCGTGCCGGGCGGCCCCGCGGGCGCGGCCCCGGCCGCGGCCCGACGTCCCACGGTGCGCGCGGCGCTGGCCCTGCTGCGCCGCCGCGACCTGCGCCGCGTCACCGTCTGCGCGCTGCTGCTGGGCCTGGCCACGGTCGGCGACTCCTTCGTCTACCTGCTGCTGCAGCGCCGTCTCGGCGTGCCCGACCGCTGGTTCGCCCTGCTGCCGCTCGGCACCGCCGCCGCGTTCCTGCTGCTGGCGACGGGGCTGGGCCGGCTGGCGGACCGGGTGGGCCGCTGGGCGGTCTTCCTGGCCGGCCACGCGGCCCTGCTCCTGTGCTACGTCCTGCTGCTCACCTCCTGGCACGGGACCGCCCTGCCGTACCTCGTCCTGGCCCTGCACGGCGCCTTCTACGCGGCCACCGACGGCGTGCTGATGGCGGCGGCCTCGGACGGCGTACCGGAGGCGCTGCGCTCCTCGGGCCTGGCCGTGGTGCAGACCGGGCAGGCACTGGCCCGCTTCGTCTGCTCGCTGCTGTTCGGCGCGGCCTGGACGGTGTGGGGCGACCGCGCGGCACTGGCCGGCGCCACGGTCGCGCTGGCCGGGTGCGCGGCGTTCTCCCTCACCCTGCGCCCCGGGGGCACCCCCGCGTCCCGGGCACACCGGAAGGCACCGCGACCGCATGACCGCACGTACCCGCGTCCTGATCCTGCTCACGGCCGTCGCGGTGCTGGCCGCGGTCGCCCTGGCGTCCGTGCTGCACGCGTCGGCGCGCGCCGACCGCCGCGACCACGCGCAGGCCGGCGGCCCCGCGGTCGCACCGGGACCGGTGACGCTGACCGGCCACGGCCGGATGGTCTTCCGCAACATGGCGTGGGGCCCGCACCGCGACGAGCTGACCACGGTCCCGGCCGCCGACCCGGGCGGACCGCGCACCGCCTCGGGCGTCAAGTGCCTGCGCTTCCACGCCGCCGCCGGCACCGGCGTCTGCCTGCAGGCCGTGCACGGCCCGGTCTCGGACACCTACCGCGCGCTGATCCTGGACGCGCGACTGAAGGAACGGGCGCGCTACGACGTGCCCGGCATCCCCTCGCGGGCCCGGGTCTCCCCCACCGGGCACTTCGCCGCCTGGACGGCGTTCGTGGGCGGCGACTCGTACGCGGGCACCGACTTCTCCACCCGGGCGGCGATCGTCGACACCCGCACCGGCAGGCTGATCCCGACCCTGGAGTCCTTCCGGATCGTCAAGGACGGGCACCCCTACCGGGCGGCCGACGTCAACTTCTGGGGCGTGACGTTCGCCGCCGACGACCGCACGTTCTACGCGACGCTGGCGACGGGCGGCAGCACCCGTCTGGTGCGCGGCGATCTGCGCGCGCGCACGGTCACCACCCTGCACACCGACGTCGAGTGCCCGTCCCTCTCCCCCGACGGCACCCGCGTCGCCTACAAGAAGCGGGTCAGCGGCCTGCCCAAGGACGCCCCCTGGCGCCTGTACGTCCTGGACCTGCGCACGATGCGCGAGACCCCGCTGGCGGAGACCCGGAGCGTGGACGACCAGGCGCTGTGGCGGGACGACCACACGGTGGTGTACGCGCTGCCGGGCGACTACGGGGCCGACCTGTACACGGTCCCGGCGGACGGGACCGGCACCCCCCGGCGCCTGCTGACGGCGGGTCTGTCCCCCGTGTTCTCGCGTTGAACGCCTTTTTAACGGAGTATTCGACTCTTCATCAGAAATGACGTCGCCATTGCTCTGTCCGGATCGGACTCACTCGAATGCCGCGCATCCGGAGGAGTTCGGCCGCGTTAGCGGAATATGACGAAAGCAAGGCGCTTGAGGGTGCGCGATGCGGCCCAGGGGGACCTCGGTCTGCGCCGGAACGACCAGGGACGCTCCGGCTGCCACGCGGCCGGCTGACGGGGGCGGGTCTTTTTCCGTGAACAACGAATACGCGGATTTCTATTCGACGGCTCCCCTGGAGGAGAGCTGGGACCCGGTCGAGGAACTCACCTATCTGCTGCAGGACGCCGCGAGCGCGCAGTCGGCCCAGCACGCGGCCCCCGTGCCGCCCCGCGCAACGGGCAGCCCTACGGCACCGAACCGGTGTACGGCGCGGGGGCGGGGTACGGGGCCGAACCGGCTTACGGCACGGCGGGGTACGCGGCCGAACCGGCCTACGGGACGGGGACCGCGTACGGGGGTGAACCGGCCTACGGCACGGGCACCGTGTACGGGGGCGACCCGTCGTACGGCACCGGGACCGCGTACGGAGGCGAACCGGCTTACGGGGGACAGCCGTTGTACGAAGCCGGGCCGTCGTACGAAACCGAGCCGCCGTTGGCGGCCGAGCCGGCCTACGGGAGCGAGCCGGCCTACGGAGGTGAGCCGTCGTACGGCACCGGGGCCGAGCCGCCGTACGGCACCGAGCGCGGCCCCGGCGACCCGATGGAGAACCTTGCGCGGATCACCAGCGAACTGCCGCCCATCCGGCGCCATCCCGTCGGGCACCGGAAGGTGCGCACGCGCAGACTGCTGCGCTTCACGTGGCTGCAGACGGTCAGCTTCCTGATCGCGGCGCTCGCCGCCGCCATCGTGGCGATGGTGAGCGTGTTCGGCGGGCTGGCCGCCTACGCGCCGCTCCAGCACATCGCGGCCAGGACCCGGAGCGGTCCGCTGCACTGGTGGCCGCTGCTCGTCTACGGCCCCTGGATGGTGGCCTCGCTCTCCATCCTGCGGACCGCGCTGCACCGGCGGCGCGCCCTGCACTCCTGGTGCGTGGTGCTGCTGTTCTCCTCCGTCGCGATGACGCTCTGCGTGGCCGAGGCCGAACGGTCCTTCACCGGGGTGGCCGCGGCCGTCCTGCCGGCCCTCGCCGCCCTGACCTGCTTCCAGCAACTGGTTCAGCAGGTCACCCTGACCCGGCCGCCGCGCCAGCGCATCTCCCGGCACCGGCAGCGCCCCGCGCAGGGGGCCCGGGGCAGATGAACCCGCACGACGGGCCACCGGCCACCGGTGGCCCGTCCGGGCGGCGGACCGCCCCGGACGGTGGCGTCACCGGTCGTGCCGGATTGCGATCATGCGGCCCCCGTGAACCCATTCATTGCATGATCAGACACGCGATGCGCACGCTGTGCGCCGCCGCCCTCGCGGCCGCCCCCTCGCCCTGACCGCGACGCCCGCACAGGCCCTGACCTCGTGCACGGTCAACGGCGTTCCCGTGTCCGGCACGACCGTCAACGGTACGGCCGGCTCCGACTACATCAGCTGCGGTGCCCTCGCCCCGGGCGACAGCGTCAACGGCCTGGGCGGGAGCGACTACATCGCCGTCAACGGCGTCGTCGCCGGCACCGTCGACGGTGGCGCCGGCGGTGACTCCGTCACGGCCAACTCCGGCACCACGTCGAGCGGGAGGATCCTCGGCGGCGACGGCGGCGACTCCCTGTTCGTGGGCCCGAACGCCGGCTTGGTCGACGGTGGGCCCGGAGCGGACTTCTGCCGGGTCGCCTCCGGCAACCCGCCCGTCAACTGCTGACCTGTCCGCGGGAGTTCCCTAGTCCTCCGGCTCCCAGGCCCGGAGCAGGTCGAGGAGGCCGGCGTCCCCGTCGACCCGCAGGGAGTCGGCCGGGATCCGGTCGTAGAAGAAGAGGACCAGCTCACCGGCCGTGCCCCGGACGGAGACTCCGGCCGTCTCCGGGTCCGCGCCGGTGGCGGGCAGGCGGGTGAACCGTGCGCCGTCACCGTCGGTCGTGAGGCGCCAGGAGCGGCCCTCGGTGGCGTGGAAGTCGAAGACGGCGGGCTTGTGCGGCCAGGCGCTGGTCGTCGCGCAGCAGGAGGACAGGAACTCCTCGGCACCGTCGAGGGCCACCTCGTCGGGCAGCGGCCGCGGAGCGCCCAGGGTGAGCTGGACGTCGTAGGTGTGCACCGCGGTCTCCTGGACCCGGTGCCGGGCGACGCCGCCGGAGGTCCGCGACGACTGCGAGGTCCCCCACCACGTCCAGCAGCCGCGATCCGGGCCCGCCTCGCGCAGCGCGCTCAGCAGCAGCTCCGTCGACTCGGCCAGCCAGGCCGACAGGGCCTCGCGCTCGCGCGGCGCGGCCACGGCGGCGCCGCAGGCGACGGCCGCCCGCTCGGCGACGGCCTCGGCCGGGGTGCGTCGGCGGGACCCGCGCCGACGACGGCGGCCCAGAAGCGGTCTCCCCCGCCCAGGTGCTGCACCAGGTCGAACAGCGTCCACTCGGGGCAGGAGGGAACCCGCGCGTCGAGGCCGGGCGCGGCGGCGACCGCTGCCCGGAAGGCGGCCGACCGGTCGTCGATCAGCCGCAGCAGGCCGGAGAACTCCAGATTGTTTTCCACTGCGGCTGTCTATCACCGGGCCCGGAGCCGGAACAGCGATTTCCCGTCCGCCGACAGCGACCGCCCTCTGCCGCGCCGGGAGGATACGCTCGGCACGGCGCGCTCAGGGGAGAGTGAGTCGATGTCGAGCCGGATCGTTCATCTGATCACCAGCGACCCGCACGAGCTGCGCATGTCCCAGGACTACGCGGCGATCCTGTGTTCCCTGCTCGGCGCCATCCTGCTGGTGAGCGCGGTCGAGGCGGCGCGGACACAGCGGACCGCGGCCGCGGAGAAGCAGAAGCTGCGCCTGATGTTCGCCGACGAGATCCGCGAGAGCGCCGTGGCGCACCGGACCGGGGCCGAGATCCCGGCACCGCGAAGGGTCGCGGTACGCAGTGCGGTGCGGATCTACCAAATGCTCCGCGCCCACCTCGACAGGATGCTCAACTTCCTCTACGTCCTGTGGGCGTTCATCGTCACCGCCGCGTCGGTCCTGCTGTGCGCCACCATCGGCTGGTCGGCCGGGAAGTCCGGCGACCCGGCCCGCGACATCGCCTGGCTGGACCTCTGGGGCGCCATGCTCCTCATCACCTTCACCGGGTTCTGCACCGGCTTCCGGTACGTGGCCCTGCGCCCGATACGCAAATGGGAGGAACGCATGGAGGTCGCCCGCCGCATGGGCCTGTCCCGGGCCGAGACGACAAGCCTGGTGAATGCATGGGCCCGCCACCACGGGACGAAGTGGTGACCTGACGGCAGGCACGTCCCTGACTCTCAAGTTTCCCTCAGGGAACGGAACTTGCGCTTGTTGCGTACACGCGGTCACGCTTAGTGTCCATGAATCCGACCACCAGGGGACGGTCGACACGATTGCGGAGCCCCGCGCGAGCACGGGCACGACACGGCGGCCCGGCCGCCGTCGGAGACCGGCCATAAACATGGGGGAAACCACGTCATGACCTGTTCCAGCCTGCGGACGGCCCGGCTCGCCGGATGCTCCGTAGTGGTGTCGGCGTTCCTGCTCAGTGCGTGCACGACGTCCGGCAGCGGTGACGACAGAGCGGGTTCTTCGCAGTCGCCCGCACCGAGTTCGGCTCGGACGGCATCCAGGCCTTCGGAGCGAGAACTCGGCAAGCGGGCCCAGGCGGCTCTTGCCGCCGTCAGCAGCGGAACGCCTGTCGAGGCAGGCGCGGAACGCGTGACCGACGGTATTCACAGCGAACCCACCCTGAGCGAGGGAAAGACCTACCGCATCAGCCTCGCGTGCGCCGGAAACGGGAGCGCGCAGCTGACCTTCGTGCCCGCGAACGCCGGCACAAAGACCACGGTGCCATGCGACAAGTCAGTCGTTCAGCGGCGGATCACCGCGGACGAGCCGGTCCGCATCAACGCCGATGGCGCCAGGGGATCGACCGGCGTGATCGCCTGGCAGATCAACGTCGTCTAGCCCGAGACCTCGGTCGTGACGAGGCCTGACGAAGCCGGCGCCGTGCGGCGGACCGGCTTCGACGTCGTGTGGCCGATCGCCAGGAGCGGTCGGCCACACAGGATTGCCCGTACCTGGCCGCCCCCCTACAGCACCGGCAGGTTCTTCCGCAGCTCGAACGCCGTCACCTCGGAGCGGTACTCCTCCCACTCCGACTTCTTGTTGCGCAGGAAGAAGTCGAAGACGTGCTCGCCGAGGGTCTCGGCGACCAGGTCGCTGCTCTCCATGAGGGTCAGGGCCTCGCCGAGGTTCTGCGGGAGGGGCTCGATGCCCATCGCGCGGCGCTCGGCGTTGGACAGGGCCCAGACGTCGTCCTCGGCGCCCGGCGGGAGCTCGTAGCCCTCCTCGATGCCCTTCAGGCCCGCCGCCAGGAGGACGGCGTACGCCAGGTAGGGGTTGGTGCCGGAGTCCAGGGAGCGGACCTCCACGCGCGCGGAGCCGGTCTTGCCGGGCTTGTACATGGGCACGCGGACCAGGGCGGAGCGGTTGTTGTGGCCCCAGCAGATGTAGGAGGGGGCCTCGCCGCCGGCGCCCGCCGTGCGCTCCGAGCCGCCCCAGATGCGCTTGTAGGAGTTCACCCACTGGTTGGTGACCGCGGAGATCTCCGCCGCGTGCCGCAGCAGGCCCGCGATGAAGGAGCGGCCGACCTTGGAGAGCTGGTACTCGGCGCCCGACTCGTAGAACGCGTTGCGGTCGCCCTCGAAGAGGGACAGGTGGGTGTGCATGCCGGAGCCGGGGAACTCCGAGAACGGCTTCGGCATGAAGGTCGCCTGGACCCCCTGCTCCAGCGCCACCTGCTTCATGACCAGGCGGAACGTCATGATGTTGTCCGCCGTGGACAGGGCGTCGGCGTAGCGCAGGTCGATCTCCTGCTGGCCGGGGGCGCCCTCGTGGTGGGAGAACTCCACCGAGATGCCCATCGACTCCAGCATGGTGATCGCCTGGCGGCGGAAGTCCATGCCCACGTTCTGCGGGGTGTGGTCGAAGTACCCCGAGTTGTCGGCCGGGGTCGGCCGGGAGCCGTCGACCGGCTTGTCCTTGAGCAGGTAGAACTCGATCTCGGGGTGGGTGTAGAAGGTGAAGCCCAGGTCGGAGGTCTTGGCCAGGGCGCGCTTGAGGACGTAGCGCGGGTCGGCGAAGGACGGGGAGCCGTCGGGCATCAGGATGTCGCAGAACATCCGGGCGGTGCCGGGGGCCTCGGCGCGCCAGGGCAGGATCTGGAAGGTGGAGGGGTCCGGCTTGGCGATCATGTCGGACTCGTAGACCCGGGCGAAGCCCTCGATGGCGGAGCCGTCGAAGCCGATGCCCTCGTCGAAGGCCTGCTCCAGCTCGGCCGGAGCCACGGCCACGGACTTCAGGAAGCCCAGCACGTCCGTGAACCACAGGCGTACGAACCGGATGTCGCGCTCCTCCAACGTCCGGAGCACGAACTCCTGCTGCTTGTCCATCTTCCGCTTCCCCATCCTTGCTGGTCAGGCCGCCCGGGTTCCCGCATCGCGGGGGCAGGCGGTCGGGCACCTGAGCATCACACCACAACACCGTTTCACGTGCGTTGCGGACCTTGATCGCCCGGGCGTCCTCGGCCTGAACGCCTCACATACGGCAGGTGTACCGCGCTGCCGCCCATCTTGCCTGCCCGGGGCGGCATCCGTAATGGCCGGTCCCCTTCTCTGACCGTTGCCCCGCGGGCGTGACCGACACCACGGCCCTTTAATTTGCATCTCAGATGCAAGTTTATCTAGCGTTCTGATCAGCCGAGCGATCGAGCGAGTCGAAGCGATCGAGCCCATCGAGGAGTCCTGATGCTGTCCGAGCAGTCAGCAGCCACCGTCCGCGCCACCCTGCCCGCCGTCGGCGCCGCCATCGGCGAGATCACCGAGCGCTTCTACGCCCGGCTGTTCGAGGCCCACCCGGAACTGCTGCGGGATCTGTTCAACCGCGGCAACCAGGCCGCCGGCATCCAGAAGCAGGCCCTGGCGGGCTCCATCGCCGCCTTCGCCACCCACCTCGTGGACGACCCCGGGCAGCGGCCCGACGCGATGCTCGAGCGCATCGCCCACAAGCACGCCTCGCTGGGCATCGTTCCCGAGCAGTACCCGGTCGTCCACGAGCACCTGTTCGCCGCCATCGCCGAGATCCTGGGCGACGCGGTCACCCCCGAGGTCGCCGCCGCCTGGACCGACGTCTACTGGCTGATGGCCAACGCCCTCATCGCCATCGAGAAGCGGCTCTACGCGCAAAGCGAGCAGCGCGGCTGGCGCGAGTGGAAGGTCGTCGGGCGGACCGAGGAGACCGCCGACGTCGCGAGCTTCCGGCTCCGCCCGGCGGACGACGGCCCGGTGCCCGGCTACCGCGCCGGCCAGTACGTCTCGGTCGGAGTCACCCTCGCGGACGGCGCCCGACAGATCCGCCAGTACAGCCTGACCGCGGCCCCCGGCTCACCGGAGCGGCAGTTCGCCGTCAAGCGGGTGACCGGCGACGGCACCGCGCCCGACGGCGAGGTCTCCAACCACCTGCACGCCCACGTGCGCGAGGGTGACGTGCTCCAGCTCTCCGCCCCCTACGGCGACCTGGTCCTGGAGGACACCGAGGCGCCGCTGCTGCTCGCCTCCGCCGGTATCGGCGTCACCCCGATGATCGCCATGCTGGAGCAGCTCGCCCTCACCGGGCACCGGGCCCCGGTGACCGTGGTGCACGCCGACCGCTCCCCCGCCGCGCACGCCCTGCGCTCCGACCACGAGGCGTACACGGCGAAGCTGCCCGACGCCGAGCCGGTCTTCTTCTACGAGCGGTACGACGAGGACACCGTGGGTGCCGGGCGGCCCGGCCTGGTCGACCTGACGGACGTCGACGTCCCGGCCGGAACGCACGCCTACCTGTGCGGTCCGCTGCCCTTCATGCGGGCGGTGCGCGCCCAGCTCATCGAGAAGGGTGTGGCCCCCGCCGACATCCACTACGAGGTGTTCGGACCGGACCTCTGGCTCGCCTCCGCCGCCTGACCCGACGGGCGCGAAGGGCGCCCCGCGGGACCCCACCGGTCCGGCGGGGCGCCCTTCCGTGTCACCGGGTACGGTGCCCGCTCCCCCTGCCCCCGGGGGCTGCGTCACAGGGGCTGCGGCGCCCGGCCGATCTCCAGCAGCAGCGGAGCCGTCGGGTCGACGACGATGTCCTGCACCGTCACCGGGTCCAGCGCCGCGTAGAACGCCTCCTGGGCCCGGCGCAGCGCGCCCCGCAGCCGGCAGCCCGTGTTCAGCGGGCAGGGTGCGACGCCCTGGCCGGCGCCCTCGCAGTCGACGACGTCGCCGTCGCCCTCGAAGGAGCGCACCACGGCGCCCACCGACGCCGTGCGCCCCTTTTCGGTCAGACTCAGGCCGCCGCCCCGGCCGCGGCGGGCGTCGACCAGCCCCATGTGCTGGAGTTCGGCGACGACCTTGGCCGCGTGGGTGTAGGGCACGTCCATGTCCCCCGCGACCTGACGTGTCGTGGGGCTGGTCGCGTCGGCGACGGTGAGTCGCATGAGGACCCGAAGGGCCAGGTCGGTGGAACGCAGCAGCCGCATGTCACGAGGGTAGGTAATGCGCATCGCGCGTTCAAATTATTCGGTTCACGCGCCCTCGCTGCGGAACGGCGCCCCGGGCGCACTACGATCGGCGAGCCCCATCGTCCACGCCCCTTTCCCCAGAAGGACACGCCTCATGGGTTCCGCCAAGAACAGCAGCGCCGCGCGCAAGGCACGCATCGAGGAGATGCGGCGCGCCGAGCAGGCCCGCGCGCGCCGCAACCGGGTGCTCACCGTCGCCGCCAGCGTGGTGGTCGTCGCCGGCCTCGCCGTCGGCGGTGTGGTGCTGGTGAAGTCGCAGTCCGGCAAGAAGGACTCAGCGGCGAGCGGGGACGCCAAGAACGCCGGGGACTCGGGGCACTTCACCACCGGCCCGGACGGGGTGCGGACCTGGTCCGGGAAGCTGTCGCGGACGCACGTCACCAGCAAGGTGTCGTACCCGATGCACCCGCCGGTCGGCGGCAACCACAACCCGATGTGGCTCAACTGCAACGGCGACGTCTACACCGACCCGGTTCAGGACGAGAACGCCGTGCACGCGCTGGAGCACGGCGCGGTCTGGGTGACGTACACCGGCAAGGCCGCCAAGGCGGACGTCGGCGCGCTCGCGGCGAAGGTGAAGAAGACGCCGTACTCGCTGATGAGCCCGTACGAGAACCAGGCGGCGCCGATCATCCTGTCCGCGTGGGGCCACCAGGTGACCGTGAAGAGCGCGAGCGACCCCGAGGTGGACAAGTTCTTCGCCACGTACGTGCAGGGCAAGCAGACGCCCGAGCCGGGCGCCTCCTGCACCGGTGGGGCGATGAAGTGAGGCGACAGCACGTCGGCTGGGCGGCCGGCGCGGCCGCGGCGGTGCTCGTCGCGGCCGGCGCCATCACCTACGCGGTGGCCGAGGACTCCGGCGGTACGGGCCGGGCGACGCCGGCGGCCGACTCCGCCGACGCCGGGTTCGCGCGGGACATGGCCGTCCACCACCAGCAGGCCGTCGAGATGTCGTACATCGTGCGGGACCGCACGAAGAACGAGGAGGTGCGCCGCCTCGCCTACGACATCGCGCAGACCCAGGCCAACCAGCGCGGCATGCTGCTGGGCTGGCTGGACCTGTGGGAGCTGCCGAAGGTGTCCGCCGACCCGCCGATGACCTGGATGGGCATGGGTGACATGCCCGCCGGCAAGGACGGGGCGCTGATGCCGGGGATGGCGACCAACTCCGAGATGAAGAAGCTCGGCACGCTCGACGGCAAGCAGGCGGAGGTCTTCTACCTCCAGCTCATGACGGACCATCACAAGGGCGGGGTGCACATGGCCCAGGGCTGTGCCGCCAAGTGCACGGTCGGGGTGGAGAAGCGGCTCGCGCAGGGCATGGTCGAGGCGCAGCAGTCGGAGATCGAGCTGATGGCCGGAATGCTCAAGGAGCGTGGCGCACAGCCGCGTTCATAGCATCACCATCAGGACTCTCATCGTAAAAACCTCAAATCGCCCTGAATGAAGGTTCTTTGAGCTTCTCTTGACCTTCGCGTTCCCCTGGCATGAACGGTTCATCGCAAGAGTGGCCATCGTCGTGTGATCCATTCACCGGCCCGAACCGCCGCGGGTCGGTGCGCACCTCCACGACGTACCAGCCACTACGTGCATGCGAACCGCATCGCAGGGGGTTCTATGAGATCCAACCGCGCCAAGGTGCGCGCCGGCGTGAGCATGGCAGCGACGCTGCCCATGATCGCCGGCGCGCTGGCGCTGGGCATACCCACGGCGCACGCCGCGGACGGCCCGGCCCGTGACGCGCTGAAGGGCACCCGGCCCGCTTGGGCCACCGCCAAGGCGGACAAGGGTGCCACCTCGAACGACGCCCAGGTCAAGGCCCGGGTATATCTGGCGGGACGGGACGCGGCCGGTCTGTCGGCCTACGCCAAGGCCGTGTCCGACCCGAACTCGCCGCTGTACGGCAAGTTCCTGAGCGCCAAGAAGGCGCAGGCCCGCTTCGGGGCCACCAAGGCCCAGGTGGCCGCCGTCAAGTCCTGGCTGAAGTCGGCCGGCCTGACGGTCACCGAGGTCACCTCGCACTACGTCGCCGTCTCCGGTGACGTGGCCGCCGCCGAGAAGGCGTTCGGCACCCAGTTCCACAACTTCGCCAAGGGCTCGAAGACCTACCGTGCCCCGGCGACGACCGCGTCCGCGCCGGCCGGCCTGCAGGGTGCCGTCCTGACCGTCACGGGTCTGGACAACGCCCCGCACAAGGCGCACCACAAGGACCAGCTTCCGCCGCCGGACGCCGTGTTCAAGAACTCCGGGCCGTTCTCCTCGTACTACGGCTCGAAGATCGCGAGCACGCTGCCGGACGCGTACGGCCAGAAGGTCCCGTACGCGATCAAGGGCTACACCGGCAAGCAGCTGCGCTCCGCCTACGGCGCCGGCGGCTACACCGGCAAGCACGTGCGCATCGCCATCACCGACGCGTACGCCTCGCCGACCATCGCCTTCGACGCGGGCAAGTACGCGGTGAAGAACGGTGACGCGGCCTGGAAGACCGGCCAGCTCCACCAGGTGCTGCCGAAGAACTACACGAAGACCGAGGAGTGCGGCGCGGCCGGCTGGTACGGCGAGGAGACCCTCGACGTCGAGGCCGTGCACGCGGTCGCCCCGGCCGCCGACGTCACGTACGTGGGCGCCGCGTCCTGCTACGACGACGACCTGCTGGACTCGCTCAGCAAGATCGTCGACGGTCACCTGGCCGACATCGTCTCCAACTCGTGGGGCGACATCGAGGCCAACCAGACGCCGGACCTCCTGGCCGCCTACGACCAGGTGTTCCAGCTCGGCGCGGTGCAGGGCATCGGCTTCTACTTCTCCTCCGGTGACAACGGCGACGAGGTCGCCAACACCGGTGTGAAGCAGGTCGACACCCCCGCCAACTCCTCCTGGGTGACCGCGGTCGGCGGTACCTCGCTGGCCGTCGGCAAGGGCGACAAGTACCAGTGGGAGACCGGCTGGGGCACCGAGAAGGCGACCCTGTCGGCCGACGGCAAGAGCTGGACGAACTTCCCCGGCGCCTACACCTCGGGCGCGGGCGGCGGCACCAGCAAGACCGTGCCGCAGCCGTACTACCAGAAGAACATCGTCCCGAAGACGCTCGCCACGGCCAACAACGCCGCCGGCAACCGCGTCGTCCCGGACATCGCGGCCATCGCCGACCCGAACACCGGCTTCCTGGTCGGCCAGACCCAGACCTTCCCCGACGGCACCGAGCAGTACAGCGAGTACCGCATCGGCGGCACCTCGCTGGCCGCTCCGGTGATCGCGGCGGTCCAGGCCCTGGCCCAGGAGGCGCGCGGCGGCAAGGCGCTCGGCTTCGCCAACCCGGCGATCTACGCGAAGTACGGCAAGAACGGTGTCTTCCACGACGTCACGGACAACCCGACGGGCTCCGGCCTGGCGGTCGCCCGGATCGACTTCGTGAACGGATTCGACGCCGCCGACGGCCTCGCGACCTCGGTCCGCAGCCTCGGCAAGGACAGCTCGCTGTCCGCGGTGAAGGGTTACGACGACGTCACCGGCGTGGGTTCGCCCGCGAACGGCTACGTCCAGTCGTACCGGCGTCACTGATCCGCTGACCCGGTAGGAGGGGCGTGGGGTGCGTGCACCCCACGCCCCTTCGTCGTCCGCGGGCACGGCACACACCCCGCACCCCCATCGTGTCGCTCTGACGATTACACTGGGCGCGTGCCTCCGTTGAACTTCTGGTCGATCTATCAGCATGGCTTCGCACGGGTTGCCGCGTGCACGGGTCACACCGTGATCGCGGACCCGCACGCCAACGCCGAAGCGGTCCTGCGCCACGCGCGCCGGTGCGCCGAGGAGGGCGTCGCCGTGGCCGTCTTCCCGGAGATGGCGCTGTGCGGCTACTCCATCGAGGACCTGCTCCTCCAGGACGTGCTGCTCGACCAGGTCGAGGAGGCGCTCCAGGAGGTGGTGGCCGGGTCGGCGGACCTGCTGCCGGTCCTGGTCGTCGGTGCCCCGCTGCGCCACCGCAACCGCGTCTACAACTGCGCGGTCGTCGTGCACCGCGGCCGGATCCTCGGTGCCGTGCCCAAGTCGTACCCGCCGAACTACCGGGAGTTCTACGAGCGCCGGCAGATCGGCGACGGCGCCGACGAGCGCGGCGGGTCGATCCGGCTCGGCGGCGAGAGCGTGCCGTTCGGCGTGGACCTGCTGTTCGCGGCCGGGGACGTGCCCGGTCTGGTGCTGCACGCCGAGATCTGCGAGGACATGTGGGTGCCGGTGCCGCCCAGCGCGGAGGCCGCCCTCGCCGGCGCGACCGTCCTCGTCAACCTCTCGGGCAGCCCGATCACGGTGGGCCGGGCCGAGGACCGCAAGCTGCTGTGCCGCTCGGCGTCCTCCCGCTGCCTGGCCGCGTACGTCTACGCGGCGGCCGGTCTCGGCGAGTCGACCACCGACCTGTCCTGGGACGGCCAGGCGATGGTCTACGAGAACGGCGCGCTGCTGGCCGAGACCGAGCGGTTCCCGCTCGGCGACAGCTACGCGGTGGCCGACGTGGACCTCGACCTGCTGCGGCAGGAGCGGCAGCGGATGGGCACGTTCGACGACAACCGCCGTACGCACAAGGCGCGCACCGACGACTTCCGGACCGTCGCCTTCGAGCTCGACCCGCCCCTCACCGACCTGGGTCTGCGCCGCCGCCTCGAACGTCTCCCGTTCGTGCCGGCCGACGCCGAACGCCTCGCCCAGGACTGCTACGAGGCGTACAACATCCAGGTCGAGGGCCTCCAGCAGCGGCTGGGGGCGATCGGCGGCCCCAAGGTGGTCATCGGGGTGTCCGGCGGCCTGGACTCCACGCACGCCCTGATCGTCGCCGCCCGCGCGATGGACCGCGCGGGCCGCCCGCGCAGCGACATCCTGGCCTGGACCCTGCCCGGCTTCGCCACCAGCGATCACACCAAGGACAACGCGCACAAGCTGATGGAGTCGCTCGGGGTCACCGCCGCCGAGCTGGACATCACGCCGACCGCGCGGCTGATGCTGAAGGAGATGGGCCACCCGTTCGCCTCCGGCGAGCCGGTGTACGACGTCACCTTCGAGAACGTGCAGGCGGGTCTGCGCACGGACTACCTGTTCCGGCTGGCCAACCAGCGCGGCGGCATCGTGCTCGGCACCGGCGACCTCTCGGAACTGGCGCTCGGCTGGTCGACGTACGGCGTCGGCGACCAGATGAGCCACTACAACGTCAACTCCGGTGTGCCGAAGACGCTGATCCAGCATCTGATCCGCTGGGTCATCAGCAGCGACCAGTTCGGCGAGGAGACCGGCCGGACGCTCGCCGCGATCCTCGACACCGAGATCAGCCCGGAACTGGTCCCGGGCGAGGAGATGCAGTCGACGGAGTCGAAGATCGGCCCGTACGCGCTGCACGACTTCACGCTCTTCCACGTGCTGCGCTACGGCTTCCGGCCCTCGAAGATCGCCTTCCTGGCCTGGCACGCCTGGCACGACCCGGACGCCGGCGACTGGCCGCCGAACTTCCCGGCGGCCAAGCGGGTGGCGTACGACCTGCCGGAGATCCGCCGGTGGCTGGAGGTCTTCTGCCGCCGCTTCTTCGGGTTCGCGCAGTTCAAGCGCTCGGCCATGCCGAACGGCCCGAAGGTCTCGGCCGGCGGCTCCCTCTCCCCGCGCGGCGACTGGCGCGCCCCGTCCGACGGCAACGCGCGTGCCTGGCTGCGGGACCTGACCCGCTTCGACGACCCTACGACTTGAGCGCGTCCACGAAGGGGGCCCAGGCGGCCGCGCCGATGAGGAGGGCGGGGCCGTCCGGGCGCTTGGAGTCGCGGACGGGGATGAGGCCGGGGATGTTGGGGGCGACTTCGACGCAGTCGCCCCCGTCACCGTTGCTGTAGCTGCTCTTGCACCAGAGAGCGTCACTCAAGTCGGTGCGGTTGCTCGCCATTTCGGTAATCCTCTGCCGCTGCCTCGATGATGGCCAGGGACGTGTCTGGTGACAACGCGACGGCCCTGAGCCGATCGTATGCCTTGCGGTACTGCTTCACGAGAGCCGGATCATCGATGGTGTCACCGCTGTAAGACGCCTCCGTGTAGATCAACGGTGGGGCATCGGAAAACGTCATGACCTTGATGGATGCCGCCATGAGGGGATGCGGGCCGCACTTCCGCGGAACAATCTGCGGAGTGATCCGACGCCGCTTGGCCAGCTCCACCACTCGCTCCAACTGTGCACCCATCCCTTCCGGCGACACGATGGCGTCGGTCAGCAGCGACTCATGCAGGATCGCCCAGTACTCCGGGACGGAATGGTCGTCCTCGAAGAGGCGCGCGCGGTCGAGCCGTGCTTGCACCTTCTCCTCGACCCATTCATCGGAAGCGGCCGGATGGGCCGACCTGACCAGCGCCCGCGCGTACGGAGCAGTCTGAAGCAGCCCGGGCAAGGTACTGGGAGACCATTCCTCGATGGACTCCGCGTGCTTCTCCGCCTCCAGAACTCGCTCGAAGTAGGCGGCGTGCGGCCCTCGCCGCGCCCTCCGCACATCCTCACAGTGCCGCTCGAAGTAGCCGTCGGTGCCCAGTACCCGGTCCACATGCCGGGCCAGATCCATCGGCATGCGCCGCTTGCCGTGTTCGATGTCGCTGAGGTGCGACTTGCCGTAGAAGCTGCCCTCGACCAACCGCTCCAGCGAGAGTCCCGCGGCCTCCCGCTGCCACCTCAGCTCCTTGCCGTAGAAGTCGGGGACGCTCACCGAACCGTCGATGTCCTTGCGTCGGACCACGTGCTCACCGCCGTAACTCACTTCGCCGTTTCCGCCGCTCGCGTCGCGGACGCGAACTCTCTTCCACGGTAGCGAGGGAGGCGACACTCTGTGCGGTGTTCGTAACTCACCGCACAGAAGGCCGAAGCCCCTCATGCCCGACCACTCCCCACCGCCTACGACGTCACGCTCTGCGTGGAGAACCTGCGCACCGCCCTCGCCCTGCACGACATCACGCTGCCCTCGCTCCGCGTCGACCTGCCGAGCCTCGCCGGTACGTACACGCCGCCCGCCGGGCTCGTCGCGCTCGGGAACTGCAACACGGCCACGGCCCAGGCGCTCGCCGCCGCCCTGCGCGGGACGGCGGCGGAGCGATGACCTTCGAACTCGCCCTGCTCGCCACCCCGAAGGCCGTACCGGAGCTGCGGCAGCGCCTGCGCGCCCTCGACCACGACGTACGCCTGTGCGTGACGGAGTTGCTGACGAACGTCATCGACCACCTCGGCGAGGGCACCCCGGTCACGGTCCGCGTGACCGGAAGTCCCCGAGAGTGCACCCGCGTCGAGGTCACCGACCCCGACGCGGGTTCCCTCCCCGTGCTGTTACCGGCGACCGGCACGGCCGAGTCAGGCCGCGGCCTGGCGCTGGTCGACGCCCTCGCCCTGCGCTGGGGCGTGGACCAGGGCCCGGACCACAAGACGGTCTGGTGCGAGCTGCCCGCGGGAGGGCACCGGCCCGGGGCGCCGGCCGCGGAAATCGCCGTGCGGCCGGACGGGCGGGCGAGGACACTGGCGCGGTGAATCAGGTGCACGAGATCGCGAAGCTGCTCGACGGCGTGCTGGGACCGGATGCCGTCGGCACCTACCTCCACGGTTCCGCGGTGCTCGGCGGCCTCAGGCCGGCCAGCGATGTGGACGTACTGGCCGTGTCCCGGCGGTCGCTGGGCGAGCGGGAGCGGCTCGAGCTCCTTGGTGGGCTGCTCCCGCTCTCCGGGTCCCGGAACAGGGCTCGTCCGGTCGAGCTGACCGTGGTCGTCCAGTCCGAGGTCCGGCCGTGGCGGTACGCACCGATCTGCGATTTCCTGTACGGCGAGTGGCTGCGCGCCGAGTACGACGCCGGGCAGGTTCCCCAGCCGGAGCCGATGCCGGACCTGGCCCTGTCGATCAGCATGACGCTGGCCGGCGACCACCCGCTCACAGGGCCCCGTCCGGCACGGGTTCTGGCCCCCGTCCCGCACGCAGACCTGGTCCGGGCGAGTCTGGCGGGCATACCCGGCCTGCTCGACGACGTGGCGGGCGACACCCGCAACGTCCTGCTGACCTTCGCCCGCATCTGGACCACGCTGGCCACCGGGAGGGTCGCGTCGAAGGACGAGGCCGCCGACTGGGCTCTGGCCCGTCTCCCGCCCGAGCACCGCCCCGTCCTCGCGCACGCCAGGCACTTGTACCTCAACTGCCGCTATTCCGAGGAGAGGTGGAGCGAGGAGTTGCGGGCACAGGTCCGTGCGCATGTGGACCTCGTGCTCGCCGAGATCGACCGGTTGCGCACCCGTGCCCCGTAAGAACCGCATCGTTCCCGGAACTGTGGCCTCCACCACGGCGAATATGGTCATGTACCTGGTGAGATCACCGAATGCTCGGTCTACTCCTGCGCGTGCTGCCCTTCTGGGTCCGCGAACCTCTGCTCATCGTGGTCGGATCCGTCTTCGGCCTGCGCATCATGTACCTCGCCGTCCGCGACACCGACCGGGTCGCGGCCGCCATCGGAGCGGTGTTCCTCGTGTTCACGGCGATACGCGTCCACACGGTGGTCCGGGCACTTCGCGCGCGCCGGAACCGGGGTCAGCGTCCGGTGTCCGCCGCCGGCGGTGTGGTCACCGGTACCGCCGCCCCGGTCCCGGTCCCGGTGCCGGCCGGGGCCTCGACCACGACCCCGGCTCCGACTCCCGTCCAGGCCCCGGCCCCGGTGCCGACCCCGACTCCGCTCCCGGCCCCGGCCGGAGGCGGTCCCGGAGCCGGTGGCGGGGCCGGACCGCGTCCCGGCCCGGGCAAGCCGGAGAAGGACCACAACGCGTGGGGCCAGGCCGTCGCGGCCCTCGCCGTGTTCGGGGCGCTCGCGGCCGCGGTGTGGTGGGGTGACCGCCTGCTGCCGGCCGACGCCGACACGGCGCAGCCCGCCTCCTGTTCGGACACGGAACACGAGAAACCGCCGAAGGCGTACGCGAACACGCCCCGCGCGGTGACCGGTGACGACCTGTGCAAGGCGCTCAACCGGCCCGACCTGGCCCGGCTCCTGGGAACCCCCGGGGAGATGGCGGAGTCGGCTTCCGGCAGCAACGGCACCGCGCTCCTGAGCGACGGGAAGGTCGCCGAGCCGGACGCGCAGATCACGTTCGACACGTACACCGTGAAGCTATCGGCCACCTACGGCACGATGTCGACCGCCCAGTACGTCAGGCTGATCGACATGGCCGGTGACAGGATCGCGAGCGACATGAAGACCGCCCAGGTCCTCGGCAGGCCCGCGGTCTTCTCCTCGGAGCACACCATGAAGTTCGAGATCAACCTCGGCGGTGACCAGAAGGGCGTGCCGTCCCAGCAGGGTCCGCTGGCCAGGACGCTGTCCGTGGCCCTCGACCGCAAGGACAAGGGCGGCTACTACGACCTCACCGTGTGGAGCGAGACCGGCGCCCTGCCCAACGACGAAGCTCTCCTCGACATCGCCGAGAAGGTCCTCCCGAAGATCCCCGAACGAAGCGCCCACTGAGCCGGTTCGCCGCCTCGGCAGCGTCGGACGGCCCCGGCCGCCCGGTCGGACCCGCTGCGCAGAACCGGACTCCGCACCTCCATGCCACGCAGGGCCTGCCCGGCGGTTCCCGTCGGGCAGGCCCCTGCGCCCAGGTGGGGCTCAGTGCTTGAGCGTGAAGGTGAAGTCGCCGGAGAGCCTGCCGCTCAGCCGGACGGCCGAGACAAGCTTCCCGTTGACGACCAGCCTCTCGACCTCGGCCCGCGAGAGACCGCAGCCCTCGGCGATCAGCCGCACGGGCCGGACCGGGATCCGGGCCGCGAAGCGGACCGAGACGTCGATCACCTCGCGGTCCAGGTGGTCCGAACCGCCGGTGTCGAGCCGCCAGGCGCCGTCCCAGTCGAGGGCGATGCGATTGCGGCGCCGCAGGACGGGATCCTGCAGCAACTCGGCAGCCAGACCGGGGTCGTTGTCGTGCGCCCGGTCCAGCAGGTCGGACCGTACGGAGCGCACGTTCGCCCGCTCCAGGACCGTTATCTTCGTCGTCTCCCCGCAGGCGGTGCAGAGCGCGAGGAGCCAGACGTCGATGAGCTTGTGGTTCGCGTTGACCCGGAACTTGCCGCTCGTCCGGAAGCGTTCGGACGCGCAGCCGTGGCAGCGCCGGAGAACCAGGGGCAGGCAGGTGGGCATGACCACCCAGCGATTGAGCACAGAAGTACACCGTCTTCAGTGAGAAATCCGCAGCAAAAAGCAGCGCGGCGCAAAGGCGCGACGCGCGACCAATCAGCACTCGGGGTGTCTCACACGGTGTACAACGGCACGTCCTTACCCAGACGACTGGACCCGGCAGCACGCTAGTGAAGACCAGGGGTACCGCTCCACTGGTTTTCGAACGCCGCACTGCACCGGCACCGGTTTCCGGGGTCGAACATCGGCCATCTCCGATCAGCCCTCGCACCTCACCGGTCGACCGTGTCCACAGCTAGGACACACAAAGAACACAGGTACTTCACGACAGGCGGGCGGTGACTCATCCCCTCCGATGAGCTGACCAGCGGAAAGATTCGCGCCACGACTCTTCTCCGCCGGAAAGTGAACACCTGTACGGGACTGTCCGGATGTGCCTAAGGTGTCGCCGCGCACCGGCGGGACCTGACCAGTCCCCGCTCGCGCACACCATCACCAGCGACCGGGGAACGTCGTCGCTCACGGGGGAGGGTTCGCGTCGCCGTGCCGTCAGTACGGCCGTCCATGCGCGAAATCCCAGCCAGGTATCGCCATACCTGAGCCTTCCTCAGGGGCCTGTGCGCCCAATGGCGCCCGGCTCCACGGCCGACCGCTCGTCTCGTGCCCCTGAAGAAGAAAGGGCTGCTCCTTTGCGCGTCAAATTACCCGGGTTTCTCATGCCAAGACCCGGACGATCGGGGCTGATCGCCCGGATCATCCTCCTGGTGACCGCCGCCGCGGTCATCGCCGGCCTCACCGTCCGGCCAGACCTCGCCGGCCTCACGAGCCGGGACGACTCGGCCCCGGTCGGGGACTCCTACGACGGCTACGACACCAAAGCGGCCGAACAGCTGCGCGGGGACCAGTGCGTCGCCGTCGACGCCCTGCGCAAGGGCGGACCCAGCATGTTCGCCCTCGCGCAGAACTCCGTGGGGCTGCCGCCCGACCAGCTCCACCAGAAGCTCGACCGGGACCTCTACGACACCGGCAACCCGCTGCACCAGGCGTACTACGCGGACGACACCAGCAGCGACCAGTGGGTCAAGAAGGTCGGCGAGCAGGAGCAGGCGTGGTCCGACCCCCTCAGCGGGCTGCGGTCCTACCCCGGCGCACCACAGGGCGAGGACAAGATCTTCGACCGGGTCGGGCTGCTCCCGTGGCTGTACCAGTCGTACTTCAAGGCGATCGACCTGTTCTCCCCCTTCTACGAGCCGTCGCCCACCACCGACGACCGCACGAAGGCCGCAGCGCTCGCGATAGGCGACCCGCTGTACACCACCGGCGGAACGCCGGCCGAGCAGCAGGCATGGGCGCTGTGGAAGAAGAACTCCGGCAAGATCGAGCCCAACCAGCTCTTCGTACCGAGGGTGTTCGCCGACGACGCCCGCATCTTCCTGTCCTCGGGCGGTTTCGCCCGCACGGCCCCGGAGCCGGACACGCCGGAGTTCCGCGTCGCGGTCGAGGACCTGAAGGCCCGGTTCGCCTCATGCGCGTGGCACGACCCGATCGACCCCAACCGGGTCCTCGGCAAGGAGGTGGCACAGGCGTCCGCCGAATGGCAGCAGGAGATCGCGTCGCAGGCCACGCAGCGGCAGCAGATCCTCGCCGCCGGCGCCACCAGCACGAAGGCCTTGCAGGAGGGTGCCTTCGCCCTGGGCAAGATGCTGGGTCAGTCGTGGATCGCCGACTACGCCACCCGCTGGCTGGACTACTACACCGAGGGCGGCATCAGCTGGATCGGTGACGGCCGGCTGGAGATCCAGGTGCCGGGCGCGGCGGGCAAGTGCCTGGACGTGCAGGGCGCGAAGAAGGACAACGGGACGCCCGTCCAGGTCTACACCTGCAACGGCGGAGCCTCCCAGCAGTGGCAGCTGATGGGCTCCTACCCCGGCGGCTACACCCTGGTCAATCCGAACTCCTTCAAATGCCTCGAGGTACTGAACGGCAACAGCGCCGACGGCACGAAGATCCAGATCCGGGATTGTGGCAGCAACAAGGCCCAGCAGTGGAAGTTCGGCGTGCGCAGCGCCGGGCCGCTGACGAACGCGGCGACCGGCAAGTGCCTGCACCTGCCGACGTTCGACAACAGCAGGGACGCCGTGCTGTCGACGTGCAACGGCTCCACCGCGCAGAAGTTCAAGATCGTCCCCAAGTCACACACCGGCACTGCCGCTTCGAAGGCCGACGTGGACAAGGCCAAGGCGGCCATCAAGGGCGCGCAGACGGAGGCGAAGAAGCAGCTCGGCGTACTCAAGGCGCAGCTCGCTGGCGCGCAGAAGGCCGCGAGCACCTCGGACACGGCGATGCAGGCCGCCTACGGCATCGCGGACGCCAATGGCGCGCCGCGGGGCCGTGGTCTGCTGGTCGGTCAGCAGAAGGACCAGGTGACCAAGGGTTCGGTCGCCGCGCTGCAGGCGCTGGTGAAGGCCGGTGAGACCGCCGAGGCCGCCACTCGTGCCTCCGCCGGTGACAGCGGGACCATCGCGCAGCGCGCGCTGGCTCAGGCCGCTCAGTCGAAGGCGGAGTTCCGCAAGGAGGCCGCGAAGGCCGCCGAGTGGCAGGCGAAGGCCGCCGCCGACGCGGCGAAGATCCACCGCGACAACGCCAAGAAGGACAAGGAGACGGCCGAGGCCAAGCTGGCGGTCGCGGTGAAGGCGGAGGGCGACGCCAAGGCGGCCGCCGCCGACGCCCACGCCAAGCGGCTCGCCGCCGAGGCCGAGGAGAAGACCGCCAAGGCGGAGAAGGAGAACGCCGCCGCCAGGCGCGCCGAGGCCGCTGACCACCGCAAGAACGCCGAGACGCAGGCGACGAAGGCGAAGGACGCCAAGGACAGGGCCGAGACCGCCGAGAAGAGCGCCGAAGGCAAGCGCGACGACGCGGTCGAGGCGAGCGGCCACGCCAAGGACCTGCGCGACGACGCCTGGGACGCCGAGCAGAAGGCCGACGCCGCCCGCGCGAAGGCCGACGCCAAGGACGCCTACGCCGACTCCCTGGACTCCGGGGACGCCGCGGACGCGGCTCGCGCAGCGGCCGACGACGCGGACAAGGCCGCCGACGACGCCGAGGCCGCCGCGACGAAGGCACGCTCCGAGGCCGACGCCGCCACCAAGGCGGCAGCAGACGCCGACGCCGCGGCCACCCGCGCCGAAGCGGCCGCCAAGCGCGCCCGTTCCGACGCCGACGCCGCCCAGGCGGACAAGCTGAAGGCGGACGCGGCCGTCAGGACCGCGACCAGCGCGGTGGCCGACGCCATCAAGGCCTCCCAGGACGCCGCCACCGAGGCGAAGACCGCGGTCAAGCTCGCCGACGAGGCCGAACAGCACGCCAAGGACGCCAAGACCCAGGCCGACGGCGCCGACAAGGAGGCCGGCAAGGCGGTCGCCGCGTCCGCCAGGGCCGCCGGATTCGCCCACGTCACCGCGCAGGCCGCCGTGGACGCCGGCAAGGCGGCACAGCAGGTGACCCGGCCCGCCAACGACGCCGTCCAGCTCGGCTCCCCTACGTCGACTCCGACTCGGCCGCCGGACTGGTCGTCCTGACCGGGCAGGCGTCGAAGACCATCGCCGACCAGCAGCAGGCCGTCGCCGACGCACACGCCAGGAACGCGCAGCAGGAGGCCGCCGCCGCCAAGGACATCGCCGACCAGGCCAAGGGCGACGCCAAGGAGGCCTACCAGCACGCGGCGAACGCCGCCCAGTACGCGTCCGACGCCCGCACCTACTCCAAGGAGGCCCTCGGCTACGCCGCCGACGCGGCCAAGGCAGCGGCGGCCGCGTCCGCCTCACTGGCCCGCACCATCGCGTACGACAAGCAGGCGGCGGAGGACGCCGCGGCAGCCGACAAGGCGGCAGGAAAGGCCGAGGGCTACGCCAAGGACGCCCGCGACTCCGCCGACGCCGCCGAACTCGACGCCGCGGCGGCCCGCTCCGCGGCGACCCAGGCCGAACAGGCCGCCAAGGACGCCCGCACAGCGGCCGACCGCGCCGACGCGGCGGCGACCGAGGCCGAAGAGGCGGCGAAGGACGCCGCCAAGTACGCCGAGGAGGCCCAGGCGGCCGCCGACAGGGCGGAAAAGGCGGAGGCCAACCAGCAGGTGCAGACGGGCGCCGGTAGCGGTACGGCGGGGGTCTTCTACATCATCAACACCGAGGCCTCGAAGATCATCAGCTCCAAGCCGCTCAACGACTGCCCGTACAACCCCAGCGGCTGCACCGTGACCTGGGAGATCCACTCCGACCTCAAGGTCGACTACTACTACTGCGCGAATCCCGACGTGCCCGCCACCGAATCGGGCTGTCCCGCGCAGGACACCGTCTACCTCAACAGCAAGTGGTTCAAGGATCAGACAAGCACGTACACCCATTCCTTCACCTTCGGCGAGCTGACCAAGCTCGGTTGGGAGGCCATGTTCGGCAAGATCGCCGGCGATGTCCTCTTCCAGATGGTTCTGGGTGACGCCATCGATTGCTTCCACGGCAATGGCGAAGGCTGTGCGTGGGCGGCGGCGAACTTCTTCCCCGTTACACAGGCGGAGAAGCTTGCCGAAGCCGTCAGGGTCGCAACGCGGGTCGAGAACGCCATCCGCACCGGCGTGGACGCGGAGAAAGTACTCGCGGACCTCAAGAAGGTGTATGGCGAGAAGGGTGCCGCGGACGCTCTTCACGACCCGGCCAGCGAGGCGGGCATGGCTCTGCGGCTCTCACTCCGGATGGCAGATCGCGCGAAAGCTGCCGCACCCGGTCTCGACATGAGGTATGTGAACAAACTGAAGGACGCTGGGATCCAGTTCGACCAGAAGAGTCTCTACTGGGTGATTCCCTACGCCGATTCGTCCACGGGCCTCGTGCGGCTCGAACGCGGCTACGTCAGGGGCGGCCTGGTTCACGTCATCTTCCGGCACGCCGGGGAATTCGCCGCCGACGGGATTCCGATCGAGGAGATTCCGAAGCTCCTCAAGAAGGCGCTCGAGGACGCCAAGATCGTCGGCTACCAGGGCAGCGGAGCCGGCAGGCCGATCTTCGAGACGGTGTACAACAACAAGGTGCGCCGTGTGGCGATCAGCGTCGGCAAGGACGGATACGTCATTGGAGCGAATGTGGCATGACTGACGGAACCCCTGAGCAGCTCCTGATCCGAGCGGGAATCGGCAGGTCCCCGCTGTACCGGACGGCCGCCGGGATGGGCGCCCGCACGGAGGACTTCACCCTTGGCACCTCGGTCGACGACCCCGTGGTAGGGCTACCCACCGACCTGGCTCGCGAGCTGACCGAGTGGGCGTCTTCGATACCCGAAGGCGGATTCGCGTCCCGGCCGGCGCTGCGCACGCACGTGAAGCGCGGGGCGGAGATCGCACGGAGGCTGGCGAGGTTTCTGGGCCCACGGTGGGTGGTGCGTTACTGGGACGAGCAGCACCAGGACGAGAAGTTCATGTGCTGGGGTTGCGACCGGTACCACTGGACAGCCGAGGCTCACGGGACCCCTCCGCACCCGCTCGACATCACGGTGGAGGGCGAAGCGGGCATGGACCCCTTGCGCGCGGAGGGATTCGGCTACTTCGCGCCCGACGACCCCGCGGCCGGTCTGTATCTGCCCCACGGCCTGATCGCGGACTTCAAGGGATGGGTACGGCAGATCGACGAGACGCTGGAAAAGGATCTTCCGCACCAGGAGGAAGACAGGTTCGCCGATGTGTGGCAACGCCTCTTCCTTGAAGGGAGGCATCTTTCGGAGCGACTCGCCCTTGAGCTGGGACCGGCCCGTACGGTCACCTACAAAGGGCTGGCCAACGGCGGGCTGGCCGCCCTGACGTCGGAGACATGGCGGGGCGACCGGCAGGTGAGGCCTCGCTGACCACCACTGAAGGGACCGCTCCTTCTGCGAGGCCCCGCTGGGACCGAGCCATTGTGGCCCGGTCCCAGCGGGGCCGACCTCTGTCGGCCGTCGGGCCCCTGGGCGGCGACCCCTCAGGCGAAGTCCCCAGCCTCGCCGACGGTGTCCTGGCTGCCGGCACCGCCGTCGACGAGACGATGAATGGCCCAGCGGACTCCGAGAATTGTGCCCTCGCTGGTCTCCGGACCGGCTCCGGCGTGCTCGGCCGCCTGTGTCAGGAACGCAGCGCCCCGCCTGCCCAGGCACATGCGCAGCGACCACGCGGCCCTCGTGGGTGACCTCGTGGGCGACCTCGCGCCGCCGGTCGACCGCGTACGCCGCGCCCGCCACGCCCAGGCCCAGGACCGCCAGCACCGCACCCGCCAGCGCCGGGGACGTCACGCCGAAGCCCGCCGCCAGGGCGAGGCCGCCGATCCAGGCGCCGCCGGCGTTGGCCAGGTTGAAGGCCGCCTGGTTGGCGGAGGAGGCGAGGGAGGGGGCCGCCGTGGCCTTCTCCATGACCATGAGCTGGAGGGGGGAGCCGGTGATGAACGCCGCCGTGCCCAGCAGCGTCACCGCCAGGGCCGCGCTCCACTCCGCCCGCATGAGGAGTGGGAACAGCAGCAGCACCGCGGCCAGCGAGACCAGGCCGCCGAAGAGGGTGCCGCGCAGGGAGTGGTCCGCGAGGCGGCCGCCGAGGAGGTTGCCGGCCGTCGCGCCGACGCCGAACAGGGCCAGCAGCAGCGTCACGCGGTTCTCGGCGAAACCCGCCGCGTCCGTCAGCATCGGGGTGATGTAGCTGTAGGCGGCGAAGAGGGCGCCGAAGCCCGCCACCGTCGTGCCCAGGGCCAGCCACACCGGCACCGACCGCAGCGCCGCCAGCTCGCCGCGCAGGCCGGTCGCGGGGGCGGCGGCCCGGTCGCGCGGGATCAGCAGGGCCAGCGAGGCGATCGCCGCCAGGCCGATCGCGCTCACGCCGAGGAACGTGGCCCGCCAGCCGAGGTGCTGGCCCATCAGCGTGGCGGCGGGGACGCCCGCGACGTTGGCGACGGTCAGGCCGAGGAACATCAGGGACACCGAGCGGGCCTTGCGCTCCGGAGCGGCCATGTTCGTGGCCACCACCGCGCCGACGCCGAAGAACGCGCCGTGCGGCAGGCCGCTGAGGAAGCGGGCGGCGAGCAGGGAGTCGTTGCCGGGGGCGAGGGCGGAGAGCGCGTTGCCCACCACGAAGAGGCCCATCAGGGCGATGAGGACCGTGCGCCGGGACATGCGCGCGGTCACGGCGGCCAGCAGCGGCGCGCCGATGACCACACCCAGCGCGTACGCCGAGACCAGGTGGCCCGCGGCGGGATGGAGATGTGCAGGTCGTCCGCGACGTCGGGGAGCAGCCCCATCATCACGAACTCGGTCGTGCCGATACCGAAAGCGCCGACGGCCAGTGCGAGCAGGGCCAGGGGCATGAAGAGCCTGTGCCTTTCGAAGGGAGAGCGGAGTTCCTTTGCAGAGTATGTTCTCGTGCGGAACAAAGTCTCCCGGGCCCGCTATTCCAGCGGGTTACGCGGAGGTGTCGAGCTTCACACGGGCGGCGATCGGCAGGTGGTCGCTGTCGGTGCGCGGCAGGGTCCAGGAGCTCTCCGGCTGGACCCCCTTGACCAGGATCTGGTCGATCCGCGCCATCGGGAAGGACGCCGGCCAGCTGAACCCGAAGCCGCTGCCCGCCGCGCCCTGGGTGGAGCGCACCTGGGAGGTGACGGCGTTCAGCGCGCGGTCGTTCATGGTGCCGTTGAGGTCGCCGAGCACCACCACCCGCTTCAGCGGCTCGTCGGCGATGGCCTCGCCGAGCGCGTCGGCGCTTTTGTCCCGCTGGCGCGCGGTGAAACCGGCCTCCACCTTGACCCGCACCGAGGGGAGGTGGGCGACGTAGACGGCGACCGGGCCCTCGGGGGTCGCCACCGTGGCGTGCATCGCCCGCTTCCAGCCGAGCTTGATGTCGACGGCCTCGACGCCGGTCATCGGGTACTTGCTCCACAGTCCGACCGTGCCGACGACCGCGTGGTACTTGTACGTCGCCGCCAGCGCCTTCTCGTACACCGGGACGGCCGGGGCGGGCAGTTCCTCCAGGGCCAGCAGGTCCGCGCCGGAGGAGGCGACGTCCCGGGCGGTAGCCGCCGGATCGGGGTTGTCGGCGTTGACGTTGTGCGTGGCCACCATGAGGTCGCCGCCCTCGCCCGCCTTGTCGAAGACGAGGCCGCCGAAGAGGTTCAGCCACACGATCGCCGGCAGCAGCACCGCGATCAGGGCCGTCGCCGACCTGCGGACCAGACCGAGGACCAGCAGCACCGGGATGGCCAGCCCCAGCCAGGGCAGGAAGGTCTCGGTGAGGCTGCCGAGGTTGCCCAGCCGGTTGGGCACGCGCGAGTGCACCACCATGACCAGGGCGAGCAGGAGGGCGAGGGCGGCGAGCACCACGCCCCGCCGCCAGACGCGTGGGTCGCCGCGCCAGCCGGTGACGAGGCGCTGCGCGAGGCGCCGAAGCCGGGATCCGGGTCGCTCGGGCCCCGAGCCGCCGTTGTCCGTCTCCGTCATGTACGCCTGCTGCGCCATACCGTCTGCCTCACTGCCTGCCGTGCACGCCGTCGTTCCCCCGCGCTTCTCACGACCCTAGGGGATGATCGGCTCGTTCCCGCCGTCCCATGACGGCCGTACGGAAGACGAGGACGAACGAGGCGGCGCCCGAGGTTCCGGTTACCCCCGGACGGGTGGGCTCTGTGACGAAACGCGCACATTAGACCGGCGGAACCGGGGGCTGACGGGGCGTAGGCCCTCCAGGACCGTGTCCACGATCCGCTCGGACAGCCCTTCGGGCAGGTCGGCTTCGGGGCGCATGACCGAGCGGACCAGCATGGGGCCGGCGAACATGTCGTTGGCCAGCTCCAGGTCGATGTCCGGCCGGAGTTCGCCGCTCTCCTGCCCGCGCCGCAGCACGTCCATGACCAGTACGCGCCGGGGCGCTATGACGTTCGCGTGGTACGCGACCCAGATCTTGGGGCTGGACTTCATCTGCGCGTACACGTTGTGCAGGATCGCCGAGGAGCGGCTGACGAGGCCGCGCTGGCGCAGCGCCTCCACCAGGACGACGAGGTCGTCGCGCATGGAGGTGCCCGGGAGTTCGGGGTCGGGGGTTCGGCGGCGCGGATGACGTCGACGAACAGTTCCTCCTTGCCGCTCCAGCGGCGGTAGATCGTGGCCTTGCCGACCCCGGCCGTGCGCGCGACGCGCTCGATGGAGAGTTCGGCGAGGGGAACGCCCTCCTCCAGGAGCTTCATCACTCCCTCGAGGATGGCGCGTTCCACGGCCTCACTGCGCGGGCGGCCCGTACGGGTCCGTCCGGTCGGGGCCGGCTGTCGGCAAGACTCACGTCGTCCGTCCTTCCACTGTGCTGCGGGAATTGTCCCGCAGCCGCCTCCTTCCCCGTGGAACCGCTGTCCCTGTCGTGCCCGGTCAGTCCGCGGCCGCCACCAACTCCGGCTCCCGCTCGCCCTGCTGACCGGCCTGCGGCCTGCCCGGCAGGAACAGGGCCACCACCACGGCGCCGACGAGCGCGACACCCGTACCGCACAGGGCGGTGACGTGCATGGCGTGCAGGAAGGCGTCGTTGGCCGGCGTGACCAGGGCCTGTCCGCGCGGGCCGAGCTTCTCGGCGATGCCCAGGGTGGCCTCGATCGACTCGCCGGCCGTGTCCCGCAGGGCGGGGGCAGCATGTTCAGCTTGCCCTCGACGCCGTTGCGGTACGCGGTGGAGAGCACCGAGCCGAGGACGGCGATGCCGAGGGCGCCGCCGACCTGGCGGAAGGTGTTGCTGAGCGCGGAGGCGGAGCCGGCCTTCTCGCGGGGCAGGGCCTGCATGATGACGACCGAGGTCGGCGTCATGATGTGCGCCATGCCGGTGCCCATGAGGAAGAAGACGACCTCCAGCAGCCAGATCGGCGTGTCGGCCTCGAAGGTGGCGAACGCGGCCAGGGTGGCGGCGATCAGCACCAGACCGGCGGTGGTGGTGGCCTTGTTGCCGAACCGGTCGACGACCAGCCGGGCCCGCGGCGCGAAGATCATCTGCGCGGCGGCCAGCGGCAGCATCATCACGCCGGACTCCAGCGGCGAGTAGCCGCGCACGCTCTGCATGTAGAAGACCGAGAAGAACGTGACGCCCATCAGCGCGAAGAAGACCAGCGCGATGGCGGCCATGGCCGCCGAGAAGACCTTGTTCTTGAAGTAGGTGACGTCCAGCGACGGGTGGTCGCTGCGCTTCTCGAAGATCACGAAGCCGGCGAGCACGGCGAGACCGGCGACGATCGTCGCCAGCACCTTGGCGTCGGTGAAGTCGGCCAGCTCGCCGCCCTTGATGATGCCGTAGACGAGCAGCACCAGGCCGACGACGGACAGGACCACGCCGACCGGGTCGAGACGGCCGGGCTTCGGGTCGCGGGAGTCGGGCACCAGCCACACCATCAGGACGACCGCGAGGATCACGATCGGCACGTTGATGAGGAACACCGAGCCCCACCAGAAGTGGTCGAGCAGCGCGCCGCCGGTGATCGGGCCGATGGCGATGCCGAGACCGACGCCGCCGGCCCAGATGCCGATGGCCTTGGGCTGCTCCTCGCGCTCGAAGACGTTCATCAGCACGGCCAGCGTCGCCGGCATCACGAAGGCGGCGCCGAGGGCCATCACCGCGCGGTAGGCGATGAGCTCGTTCGGGGAGCCGGACTCGGCGGCCAGGGCCGAGCCGATGCCGAAGACGACGATGCCGCCGAGCAGCACCTTCTTGCGGCCCAGCCGGTCACCGATGAGGCCCGCGGTGAACAGCAGGCCCGCGAAGACCAGGGTGTAGCTGTTGATCGCCCACTCGATCTCGCTCTGGGTGGCGCCGATGCCGGTGGGCGCCGGGGTCGAGATGGTCTTGATGGCGACGTTCAGGATGGAGTTGTCGAGCACCACGATGAGCAGGCTCAGCATCAGCACGCCGAGGATCGCCCAGCGGCGGCGGTGCACCGCTTCCGGTATCCGGGAGGCAGGGACGGAAGTTGTCATGTGTTCGAGCCTAGGGCCATTTCAATACGGGACCGTCTCGTATCTTATTTCTTTACCTAGACCTTAAGCACCGGAGTCTTCCGTTCCGTCCGGACGGCGCTTTTCGGAGGGATCACAGGGGGTCCCCTGGCCCTCGGCGGCACCAAGTGCCACCATGGAGGCGATCCGGGGACGCCGTCAGGGCGCCTCGAGATGACCGAAGGAGCCGTTGCCATGACGCAGCTTTCGGCTGCCCACACCAAGCCTTCCGACGGCAGCAAGGCGCTGTACGGGGGGAAGGGCACCCGCCGCATCACCGTCCGCGACATCGCCCTCGCCAAGGAGCGCGGCGAGAAGTGGCCCATGCTCACCGCCTACGACGCGATGACCGCGTCCGTGTTCGACGAGGCCGGCATCCCGGTGATGCTCGTCGGCGACTCGGCGGGCAACTGTCACCTCGGGTACGAGACCACCGTGCCCGTCACCCTCGACGAGATGGCCGTGCTGTCGGCGGCCGTCGTACGCGGCACCCAGCGCGCCCTGATCGTCGCCGACCTGCCGTTCGGCTCCTACCAGGAGGGTCCGGTGCAGGCGCTGCGCTCGGCGACCCGGCTGGTGAAGGAGGCCGGGGTCGGCGCGGTGAAGCTGGAGGGCGGCGAGCGCTCGCACGACCAGATCCGGCTGCTGGTGGAGTCCGGCATCCCGGTCATGGCCCACATCGGGCTGACCCCGCAGTCCGTCAACGCGATGGGCTACCGCGTGCAGGGGCGCGGTGAGGAGGCGGCGGCGCAGCTGCTGCGGGACGCGAAGGCGGTGCAGGACGCGGGCGCGTTCGCGGTCGTCCTGGAGCTGGTCCCGGCCGAGCTGGCGGCCGAGGTGACCCGGGTGCTGCAGATCCCCACCGTCGGCATCGGCGCCGGACCGGAGACGGACGCGCAGGTGCTGGTGTGGACCGACATGCTCGGTCTCACGTCCGGCCGGGTGCCGAAGTTCGTCAAGAAGTACGCGGACCTCCGTGAGGTCATGGGCAACGCGGCGAAGGCGTTCGCCGAGGACGTCGTCGGCGGGACGTTCCCGCTGGAGGAGCACTCCGTCCACTGACGTCCCCGTCCCCCCAGAGCCAGTCCGGCACCAGAGCGGCCCCGTCGATCCCCCCGTCGACGGGGCCGCCCCTCTTCCCGGCCGGCTCACCCGCGGCGGACCACCCCGCCGCCTTCCGTGATCACGTCCCGTGTCGGCGGCGTGTCGGTACCCGGGAGCCGGCTGTCGGTGGTTTGTCGGTGGCGGCTGTCACCGTCTTGCCCATGACGCGAATCGATGACAACCCTGCCGGCGGACGCTCCGCCGTGACCGTGCGGGGACTGGTCAAGCACTACGGCGAGACCAAGGCCCTGGACGGGGTCGACCTGGATGTCCGGCCGGGCACCGTGATGGGGGTCCTCGGGCCGAACGGCGCCGGGAAGACCACCCTGGTACGGATCCTGTCCACCCTGATCACGCCGGACGCCGGAGAGGCCGTCGTGGCCGGCTACGACGTCGTACGGCAACCCCGGCAGCTGCGGCGGGTGATCGGGCTGACCGGACAGTACGCCTCCGTGGACGAGAAGCTCCCGGGCTGGGAGAACCTGTACCTGATCGGACGGCTGCTGGACCTGTCCCGCAAGGACGCCCGGGCCCGGGCCGACGAGCTGCTGGAGCGGTTCTCGCTGACGGAGGCCGCGCGGCGGCCCGCGGGGACCTACTCCGGCGGTATGCGGCGGCGGCTGGACCTCGCCGCCTCGATGATCGGCCGGCCCGCCGTGCTCTTCCTGGACGAGCCGACCACCGGCCTGGACCCGCGCACCCGCAACGAGGTGTGGGACGAGGTCAAGGCCATGGTCGGGGACGGGGTCACCGTCCTGCTGACCACCCAGTACATGGAGGAGGCCGAGCAGCTCGCCTCCGAGCTGACCGTGGTGGACCGCGGGAAGGTCATCGCGAGGGGCGGCATCGAGGAGCTGAAGGCCCGGGTCGGCGGGCGCTCGCTGCGGGTGCGGCCGGTGGACCCGCTGCAACTGCGGCCGCTGGCCGACATGCTGGACGAGCTGGGCATCACCGGCCTCGCCGGCACCACCGTCGACGGCGAGACCGGCACGCTGCTGGTGCCGATCCTCAGCGACGAGCAGCTCACCGCGGTGGTCGGCGCGGTCACCGCGCGCGGCATCACCATCTCCTCCATCACCACCGAACTGCCCAGCCTGGACGAGGTGTTCCTCTCCCTCACCGGCCACCGCGCCAGTGCCCCGCAGGACACCACGCCCGCCGACGCCCTCGAGGAGGCCGCCGCATGAGCGCCCACCCGTCTCCCACCGCCACCCTGGACGAGGCGCCCCGCGCCACCCCTGCGCACACCCTGACGAAGCCGGCCCGGCTCGATGGCGACACCCCGATCCCGGTCCGCGCGCACCTGCGGCACACCGGTGCGCTCATCCGCCGCAACCTGCTGTGGATCCGGCAGGACCCGGAGTCGATGTTCGACGCCGTCCTGTTCCCGGTGATCTTCACCCTGCTGTTCGTCTACGTCTTCGGCGGCTCGATCGGCAAGTCCCTGGGCGGCGGTCAGGACCAGTACGTCCAGTACGTCGTGCCGGGCCTGATGGCCATGATGGGCATGAACATGGCCCAGGGGTGGGCACCGGCTTCAACCAGGACTTCAACTCCGGTGTCATGGACCGGTTCCGGTCCCTGCCCATCGGACGCGGCTCCGTGCTCTTCGCCAAGATCGCGGTGGAGCTGATGCGGATGCTGTTCGCGACCGCGGTGCTGATGCTGGTCGCCTTCCTGGTGGGCTACGACGTCCACCACTGGGGCGGTCTGGTGGCCTCCGTGGGCCTGTCCGTGGTGTTCGGCTCGGCGCTGATGTGGGTGTTCCTCACCCTCGGCGTGGTGATGAAGAACGCGCAGTCCGTGCAGGCGATGGGCTTCCTGGTGCTGATGCCGCTGCAGTTCGGCTCCTCGATCTTCGCGCCGACCGCGTCGATGCCGGGCTGGCTGCGGAGCTTCACCGACTACAACCCGCTCTCCGCGCTGGCCGACACCGCGCGCGGCCTGATGGAGGGCGGCCCGGTGGCGCACGACCTGTGGGTGACCCTGATCTGGTCGGTGGGACTCACCGCGGTGATGGCCCCGGTCGCCATCCACAAGTTCCGCACCAAGGCCTGACGCCGGGCGGCGTCACACCAGGGCGGTGGCCTCCGCGAGGGAGAGGCCACCGCCTTCGGCGTACGCGGCGTCGAACGCCGCCCGGTCGAGCACGGCGAGGACCGCCCCCTCGGCATGCTCGAGCGTCGCCCGCTCGACGGTCGCCGCGACATGCCCCGGAGGGAGCAGGGCGCGCGCGGCGCCCAGGCAGCGGGCGGCGTCCGCGGCGTGGCTGCCGCCGTCCACCTCGGCGAGGGCGGCCGCCGCGATGGTCAGGTACAGGGGCTGCAGATGCGGGGCGATGGCCAGGGACAGCGGATCGCTGGAGCGCTCCAGCGCCCGCCGGATCTTGTGCACGGCCTCCTCGACCCGGCCGTCGACGATGTCCACCCAGGCCTCCTGGCCGAGGATGAGGGCGTCGAAGACGACGAAGTGCGCGATCCCGAAACCCTCGCGCAGCAGCCGCAGTTGTTCGCGGGCCTCCGCGACCCGGCCGGTCAGGCAGAGCCGGGAGGACAGGAAGAGCCGTGCCATGGGCAGCGCCTCGCTGTTGCTGCCGTCGGTGCGCTCGATGACCTCGCGCAGCAGGCGCTCGCCCTGCTCCGGCTCGCCCGTCTCCAGCAGGACGGCGCCCAGGCGGATGGCGAGCACCGACGTCTGGGCGCGGGCGCCGAGGCGCTCGGCGTGGGCGACGGCCGCCCGGAAGTCGGCGGCGGCCGCCGCGTACTCGCCCTTGCGCTCGCGCGACTCGCCGCGCGCGGAGAGCGCCTCGGCGGCGCCCCAGGAGTCCCCGAGGCGTTCGAAGATCTCCAGTGCCTCGTCGGCGTCGCGGGTGGCGTCGCCCGCCCACTCGGTGCGGTTGGCGAGGATGTTCGCGCGCATCTGCAGGGTGCCGGCCAGCTCCCACTCGAATCCGGGGGTCTCCCGGCAGGTGCGGACGCAGGAGTCGAGGATGGTGCGCAGCCGGTCCACGCCGCTGGTCAGCAGCTCGGCGAAGAACCAGAGCATGCCCGGGGCACGGCAGGTCTGCGGCATCCCGGGTTCGTAGACCCGGGTGATGGCGCGCAGCTTCGCCTGGGCCGCCGGGGTCTGCCAGGTGTCGAGTTCCGTGTCCATGCAGGCGAGATGGGCCAGGTGCAGCCCGCGCCGGGCCTCGTCGAGCAGTTCGCCGGTGTAGGGGGGCGGGATGTCCGTGCAGCGCTGCCACACGGGGGCGGCACGGCGCACGGGCTCCTCGAACGGGTCGGGGCCCAGCACCATCACCTCCCGGCACAGGTTGCGGGCCTCGACGCGCAGATCGCGCATCTGCCAGTACCAGACGAGGGCGTGGATGATGCAGAGCGCCTCCTGCTCGTCGCGGCCGGCGATGGCGTGCCGCAGGGCGGTGCGCACGTTCTCGTACTCGAGCTGGAGCCGGTCGACGGCGGCGCGCTGGCCGGTGCCGCGCAGCAACGGGTCGGTGGTGCGGGCGAGTTCGCGGTAGTACGTCAGATGGGCGCGTTCGGCCTCGGTTCGGCGCCCGGTCTCGTCCAGCCGCTCGGTCGCGTACTCGGCGACGGTCTCCAGCAGGCGGTAGCGCATCTGGCCGTCGGCCGAGGGGGCCGCCACCACCAGGGACTTGTCGACCAGGGAGCCGAGCGCGTCCAGGGCGAACGGGCCGCAGACGGCCTCGGCGGCGGCCAGGTCGCAGCCGCCCGCGAACACCGACAGCCGGCTGAGGACGTCGCGCTCGTCCGTGTCGAGCAGGTCCCAGGACCAGTCCACGACGGCGCGCAGGGTCTGCTGGCGGGGCAGCACGGTGCGGCTGCCGCTGGTGAGCAGCCGGAAGCGGTCGTCCAGCCGGTCCGCTATCTGGCGGGGCGTCAGCATGCGCAGCCGGGCGGCCGCCAGCTCGATGGCGAGGGGCAGGCCGTCGAGCCGCCGGCAGATCTCGGCGCACGCCTCGGGATCGTCCTCGACCCTAAAACCGGGCCGGGCCGCCGCGCCCCGGTCGGCGAGCAGCCGCAGTGCGACCGGCTCGGGCAGCGGCTCCACGGGGCGCACCACCTCCCCCGGCACGCCGAGCGGTTCCCGGCTGGTGGCGAGGAGGGTCAGCTCCGGGCAGTGCGCCAGCAGGCGTTCGGCGAGCTGGGCGGCGGCCTCGACGACGTGCTCGCAGTTGTCCAGGACGAGCAGCATCCGGCGCCGGGCGCAGTGTTCCACCAGCCGCTCGACCGGGTCGTCGTGCCGGTCGGCGACGGCGCGCATGCTCTCGGCGCCGGCGCCGTGCAGCACGGTCTCGCGGGCGCCGATCGCCGTCAGCACGGCCTGCGGTACGGCGTCCGGGTCGTCCACGGGCGCCAGTTCCGCCAGCCACACCCCGTCCCGGGCGGTGTGCCGCACCGACTCGGCGGCCTCCTGGGACAGCCGGGTCTTGCCGGCCCCGCCGGGTCCGAGCAGGGTGACCAGCCGGGCGGCACCGAGGTCGGCGCCGATGGCCGCGATGTCCGGCTCGCGGCCGACGAAGGAGGTGAGCCGGGCCGGCAGGTTGCCGAGGACGGCGGCGGGGGCGTGGGCCCGGGTTCCGGAGCGGCCGGAGCGGCGGGCGTGCCGGGTGCGGGATCCGTGGCCTCGGCGAGCAGCAGCTCACCATGGAGCGCGCGCAGTTCGGGACCGGGGTCTGAGCCGAGCCGGTCGGCGAGCAGTTGCCGTACCTCGTCGTAGGCGGCCAGTGCCTGGGCGGGGCGGCCCAGGTCCCTGAGCGCCCGCAGCCGCAGGGCCTGCAGCGGCTCGTCCAGGGGGTGGCCGTCGCACAGCGCGGCCAGCTCGGGCAGCGACCGCTCGGCGTGGCCGAGGGCGAGGGCGGCGGTGTGCCGCGCGCGCAGGGCGTCCAGGCGGCGGGTCTCCCAGCGGACCGCCTCGGCGGTGCGGTCCGGCAGGTCGGCGAGGGCGGGGCCGCGCCACAGGGCGAGCGCGTCGTCCAGGACGACGGCGGCCTTCGCCGGGTCGCCGTCGGACAGCGCGGCGAGCCCCTCGCCGGTCAGCCGGTCGAAGCGGGTGAGGTCGACGTCGTCGGGGGCGGCGACGAGCCGGTAGCCGCCCTCGGCGGAGGCCACGGCGCCGGCGCCGAGTGCCCTGCGCAGCCGGCCGACCAGCGCCTGCAGCGCGCCGGCCGCGTCGGCGGGCGGGTCGGCGCCCCAGACCTCGTCCACCAGGACGCCCGCCGGGACGGTCCGGCCGGCCCGCAGCGCGAGCACGCTGAGCAGGGCGCGCAGCCGCGCTCCGCCGACCGGGACGGGCGTGCCGTCGGGGCGGTGGGCCTGGGTGGTTCCGAGGAGGCGATAGCGCACGGGGTCCATTCTCTCCGGAGCGCTCAGCGCCGGTCACCGGGTTCGCGCGGTGCGCCGTCCGGCACCTCCAGGGTGACGAGGGCGCCGTGGACCCGGCGGACCCGGTGCGGGCCCTGCGGCGGTGCGTAGTCCTCCTCCGCGAACCACTTCGGGCAGTGGTCGACGGGCTCGAGCGTCACGGAGCCGGGCACCGGCCGCGGGGAGCGTCCCGAGGGGAGGAGCGTGACCTTCCCGTAGGGCGGTGCCGTGCGCCCGAGGTCACGCAGGTCCAGGTCGACCGTGTACTCCTGGTGCACCAGGTCGATGGCGCGGACCCGGCCGGTGGTCGGGCGGGTGGTGTCCGAGTGGTTCTCCACCCAGGCCTCGGCGCCGTGGCAGTCCCCGTCGCGGAGCCGCCGTTCGTCGAGGTCGACCAGCGGCCAGTCGATCTCGTCGCCCACCGAGAAGGGCGCACCGCAGCAGCCCATCTGCCATTCCTCGTAGAACACCCTCTTCAGTGCCATTCCCCCACCATCCAGGAACCGGACGGCCACCGCTAAGCGTTTTCCCGGCGTGTCCGCCGCCCGGTACGGTCGGCCTTTCCGACCGCCCCGTCCACAGGAGCCGCCCCATGACCACCGTCACCACCAGCCGTGGCGACCGCCGCGTCAGTCCCGTCTTCGTCGGCATCCTGGCCGTGACGGCGGTGACCGGCTGGGCCACCTGGACCGGCTTCGCCGAGCAGCCGGGTGTCGCGGTGTTCCTGTTCGTGACGGCGGCCTGGATCGTCTCCCTGTGCCTGCACGAGTACGCGCACGCCCGCACCGCGCTGCACTCCGGGGACATCTCGGTGGGCGAGAAGGGCTATCTCACGCTCAACCCGCTGAAGTACACGCACGCGCTGCTGAGCATCGTGCTGCCCGTGGTGTTCGTGATCATGGGCGGGATCGGTCTGCCGGGCGGCGCGGTGTTCATCGAGCGCGGCCGGATCCGGGGCCGCTGGCGGCACAGCCTGATCTCGGCGGCCGGACCGCTGACGAACGTGGTGTTCGCCGCGGTGTGCACGGCGCCCTTCTGGCTGCACGCCCTCGACGGCGTGCCCCGCGACTTCCGGTACGCGCTGGCGTTCCTCGCCCTGCTCCAGGTGACGGCGGCGATCCTGAACTTCCTGCCGGTGCCGGGCCTGGACGGCTACGGCGTGATCGAGCCGTGGCTGTCGTACAACGTGAAGCGTCAGGTGGAGCCGTTCGCTCCGTTCGGCCTGCTGTTCGTGTTCGCGCTGCTGTGGGTGCCGTCGGTGAACATCGCGTTCTTCGACGCCATCGACGCGATCCTGCGCGGCCTGGGCGTCGACGACTTCTCCCAGGCGTGCGGCCACGAGCTGTACCGCTTCTGGCGGGAGACCCCGGAGGTGTGCACGATCAGCCCGTGACGGACTTGCCCTGCCCCGCGGCGGCGCGGCCGCGCTTGACGTAGTACCAGGTCATGTTGGACGCCAGGCCCGCGAGGAGCACCCAGACGATCCCCAGCCAGCTGCCCCGGGCGAAGGAGACGACCGCGGCGGCGACGGCGAGGACGCAGACGATCAGGGTGTAGAGGGCGATGCGGGGCATGGGGCTGGGCTCCTGTCGGGGGACACTGCTCGGTACTGCTTCACCGACCAGTGTCCCCCATCGCCCGCTACGGCTCACACGTCGGTGACGCGCAGCCCGGCGTGCGCCTTGTACCGGCGGTTGACGGAGATCAGGTTCGCCACCAGCGACTCCACCTGGTGGGCGTTGCGCAGCCGCCCGGCGAAGACGCCGCGCATGCCGGGAATGCGGCCGGCGAGCGCCTGCACGGTCTCCACGTCGGCCCAGTCCTCGCCGAGCACCATCACGTCGGTGTCGATCCGCTCGATCTCCGGGTCCTGGAGCAGCACGGCCGACAGGTGGTGGAAGGCGGCGGTGACCCGGGAGTCCGGGAGCAGCGCGGCGGCCTGCTCGGCGGCGCTGCCCTCCTCGGGCTTCAGGGCGTAGGCGCCCTTCTTGTCGAAGCCGAGCGGGTTGACGCAGTCCACGACGAGCTTGCCGGACAGCTCCGCGCGCAGCGACTCGAGGGTCTTGCCGTGGCCCTCCCAGGGCACGGCGACGATCACGATGTCGCTGCGGCGCGCGGTCTCGGCGTTGTCGGCGCCCTCGACGCCGTTGCCCAGCTCCTCGGCGGCGGCCCGCGCGCGCTCGGCGGCCCGCGAGCCGATGATCACCTTCTGGCCGGCCATGGCGAGCCGGTGGGCGAGGCCCTTGCCCTGCGGGCCGGTGCCGCCGAGCACGCCGACGACCAGCCCGGAGACGTCGGGCAGGTCCCAGGGGTCCTTCGCGGGGCCTTGGCGGGAGTCTGTGCGCTGTCGGTAGAGGTCATGGGCCGACTCTACGTCCGCGGGGGTGGCGGCAGCGGGTCGGGTGAGCCCGGAAAGGGTGCCCGGCCGCGCTGTCCCCGGGTCGGGCGAATTCGGCGTGAACTCCGCGCCACGGACGATCGGTTGCGGCAGGATGCGGCCGCATGGACGCCGTACGTGTCGCGTTGCTGCGGGAAGTGCTCGCCGGGACCGAGTGGCTGGGGGCCACCCGGCGGTTCGCGGGGGTGCTGCGGGGGTCGGTGGTGTCGCACGGGGCGGGCTGCTGCTGGTGGGCACGCCCGAGTACGAGCCCTGGCACCTGGCCGCGCACCTGGTGGACGAGGCCGCCTGGTCGGGCACCCCCGAGCTGGCGCCCACGCTGGTGCGGCACGGGGCGCGCCCCGCCGATCCCGCGCACCTGGCCGTCGGGCCCGGCCGGATCGAGGCGGCGCGGCGCGGTGAGACCCTGCTCGTCGTCGCCCCCGAGGAGCCGGCGGAGCTGCTGGAGCGGGTGCACGGGGCCCGCCGGGCCGGGGTGACGGTGCTGGCGCTGGGCGCGGGCGGCGGCGAGCTGGCCGCGATGGCCCACGACGCGCTGGCCGTGCCCGAGGGCGCGGAGCTGGACCTGGACAGCGTGCAGCACCTGGTCAGCGCGGCGGCCGGCGAGAACAGCTCACCGCGGGCCCGGCGGGGGTTCCGGGACCGCCTGTCCCGGCTCGCGGACGTCCTGACGGCGCCGCCCGCCGCCCCCTGGTGACCCGCCGCTCCCCGGTGCGGGGTGCCGGGCCCGCGGAAAACCGGTTGCCCGCCGGACCGGCCCGGCGCAGCATGCCCGGGTGGCCCATGCTCTCCTCCCCGATCTCGCCCCCTGGAAGGCCTCCGCCGACTTCCGCAGACTCTGGGCCTCCGGCCTGATCAGCAACTTCGGCAGCTTCCTCACTTTCGTGGCACTCCCCGTCCAGCTCAAGGAGCTCACCGGCTCCGCCGCGGCCGTCGGTGCGATCGGCGCCGTGGAACTGGTGCCGCTGATCGTCTTCGGCCTGTACGGCGGCGCCCTCGCCGACGCCGTCGACAAGCGCCGGCTGATCGTGTGGACGGAGGCCGGTCAGGGCCTGCTGAGTGCCGCCCTGCTCGTCGACGCGCTCCTGCCGCGCCCGGCGGTCTGGCCGCTCTACCTGGTCGCCGCCCTCTCCTCCGCGCTGGTCTCCGTCCAGCGGCCGGCCCTGGACTCGCTGCTCCCGCGGATCGTCGCCCACGACCACCTCCCGGCCGCGGCCTCCCTGAACTCCCTGCGCTGGACGGTCGGCGGAGTGGCCGGTCCCGCGGTCGCGGGCGTGGTCGTCGCCTACGCGGGCCTCGGCTGGGCGTACGCCGCCGACCTGCTGACCTTCGCCGTGTCGCTGGTGTTCGTCACCCGCATCGCCCCCTCCCCCGCCTCGCACGAGGCGGCGAAGCCGGACCTGCGGGCCGTCGCGGAGGGTGCCCGCTACGCCTGGGGACGCAAGGAACTGCTGGGCACGTACGCGGTCGACCTCGCGGCGATGTTCCTGGCCATGCCGCTGGCCGTACTGCCGTTCCTGGCCGACGAACTGCACGCCGAGTGGTCGCTCGGCCTGATGTACGCGGCCTTCCCGCTGGGGGCGCTGATCGTCGGCCTGACCAGCGGCTGGACCTCACGGGTGCACCGGCACGGCCGGATGGTGGTGCTGGCGGCCGCGCTGTGGGGCCTGGCGGTCGCGGCGGCCGGAGTGGCCGGCGAGGTCTGGCTGGTGCTGCTCCTGCTGACCGTCGCGGGCGGCTGCGACATGGTCAGCGGGGTGTTCCGGGGCGCGATGTGGAACCAGACGATCCCGGACGAGCTGCGCGGCCGGCTGGCCGGCATCGAGCTGCTGTCGTACTCGGTGGGCCCGCAGCTCGGGCAGGTCCGCTCCGGCGGCGTCGCGGCGTGGGCGGGCGTACGGACGTCCGTCTGGTCGGGCGGGGTGCTGTGCGTGGGCGCGATGGGGCTGCTGGCCCTGTGCCTGCCGGGGCTGATGACGTACGACGCGCGGACCAGCGAGCACGCGGTGCGGCTGCGCGAGCAGCGCGCCGCCACCGCGTCCGCGCCGGTGTGAGTCTCAGTCCTCGCCGGTGTCCCGGCCGCCCGCCTGGGCGTCGTGCCAGCGGGGGTCGGTCTCCCATTCGAGGTTGCGCTCCTGCGCGGTCTCCATCGCGTGCTGCGCCTCCTGCGGGCTGGCGTACGGGCCGAAGCGGTCCTTGCCCGGGCAGTCCGGGCCCTCCTCGACCTTCTTGTGCTCCAGGCAGTAGTACCACTCACCCGGCTTGCCGGCGGTGCGCTTCTTGAACAAGGCCATGGACAGCTCCTCTCGCCACGCACATATTCCCCCATGGCCGCTGGTTAGGCGCTTTCGTGCGGACCGGGCCGGACCCTGGGACCCGGCGCGGTCCACACGGGAGGGCCTAAACTCGCTGCCATGTCTGGCCAGTCGCTGCTCGCACCAGGGGAGATCTCCCCCACCCGTTCGGTACCCGGAAACATCCGCCGCCCCGAGTACGTAGGCAAGCCCGCGCCGGCGGCGTACACCGGTCCGGAGGTGCAGACGCCCGAGACCGTCGAGGCGATGCGCCGCGCCGGCCGCATCGCCGCGCGGGCGATGGAGGAGGCCGCGAAGCACATCGCGCCCGGAGTGACCACCGACCTGCTGGACAAGGTCGCCCACGAGTACATGTGCGACCACGGCGCCTACCCCTCGACGCTCGGCTACCGAGGCTTCCCCAAGTCGCTGTGCACCAGCGTCAACGAGGTCATCTGCCACGGCATCCCGGACACGACGGTCCTCAACGACGGCGACATCGTCAACCTGGACGTGACCGCGTACATCGGCGGGGTGCACGGCGACAACAACGCCACCTATCTCGTCGGGGACGTGGACGAGGAGTCGCGGCTGCTGGTGGAGCGGACCCGGGAGTCCCTGAACCGCGCGATCAAGGCGGTCAGGCCGGGGCGGCAGATCAACGTCATCGGGCGGGTCATCGAGTCCTACGCCAAGCGCTTCGGCTACGGAGTGGTGCGGGACTTCACCGGGCACGGCATCAGCTCGTCGTTCCACTCCGGCCTGATCATCCCGCACTACGACAGCCCGCACGCGACGACGGTCATGCAGCCCGGGATGACCTTCACCATCGAGCCGATGCTGACGCTGGGGACGTACGAGTACGAGATGTGGGACGACGGCTGGACCGTCGTGACCAAGGACCGCAGGCGGACGGCGCAGTTCGAGCACACGCTGGTGGTGACCGAGACGGGCGCGGACATCCTGACCCTGCCCTGACCCGGGACGCCCCGCGGAAAGCCCGCCCCCATTCCGGTAGGGCGGGCCTTCCGCCGCCCGCCCCGTCCCGTACCGCCCCGGTGTCTTCCCGACACCTTGTCGGTAAACTTTCCGGCAGCGGGCCGGCGAACCACCGCGCGCCCGAGTCCGGGGAGAGTCCATGGAGTCGTTCTCGACCGTCATCCGCACCGCGTCGCACCAGCAGCACGTGGCGGCGGAGACCTCGTCGTTCATGAGCGACCTGCTCGGCGGCCGGCTGGGGGTGGCCGCGTACGCGCGCTACACCGAGCAGCTGTGGTTCGTCTACGAGGCGCTGGAGAGCGCCGCCGGGCGGCTCGCGGCGGATCCGGTGGCCGGGCCCTTCGTCCGGTCCGAACTGCTGCGGCTGCCCGCGCTGGAGCGGGACCTGGCGCATCTGCGCGGCCCGCGCTGGCGCTCGGAGGTCTCGGCCCTGCCCGCGACCGGGGCGTACGCGGACCGCGTCCGGGAGTGCGCCGAGCGCTGGCCCGGCGGATACGTCGCCCACCACTACACCCGCTACCTCGGCGACCTCTCCGGCGGCCAGATCATCCGGGACCGGGCGGAGAAGACCTGGGGCTTCGCGCGCAAGGGCGACGGCGTCCGCTTCTACGTCTTCGAGGAGATCCCCAACCCGGCGGCGTTCAAGCGGAGTTACCGGGCACACCTGGACGCGGTCGACGCGGACGAGCTGGAGCGGCAGCGCATCGTGACGGAGTGCAAGCGGGCGTTCGCCCTGAACACCGCCGTCTTCGAGGCCCTGGGCGAGGAGTTCGCCCGGAGCGCCTGACGGCCGGCACCCCGCGCCGCCCGCCCGACGCCGCGCCTCGAACGGCTAGGCCCCCTAGAGGACGTCTCCCCTAGCGCTCCAGGAGGACCCGGCCGCCGACCTCCACCCAGCCGTGCGGCTGGGGCGCGGTGAGGATCTGGGAGCCCCTGCCCTGGGTGATGTTCAGCGCACGGCCCAGCCGCTCGGTGAGCAGCAGTGCGGCCGCGCCGGTCGCCTCGTCCTCGTCGATGCCGTCGTCGCGACCCGGGAAGGCCCGAGCCCGGACCCGCCCGGCCGCCTCGTCCTCCCAGGCCCAGGCGTAGATCCACTCGCCGGGCGGCGGCACGTCGAGGGCGTCGACCTCGGCGGCGGTGCCGTACTGGCGCAGGGTGCGCGGCGGAGCCCACTCCGCGCGGGCCTCGATCCAGGTGAACTCACCGTCCAGCCGGGCGCCCACCGGCCCGGCGGGCGTGACCAGCTCGGGCACGTCCAGCAGCCAGGCCGTGCCGACGCAGGGATGCCCGGCGAAGGGCAGGCGCAGGGTGGGCGTGTAGATGTCGATCAGCCCGCGCTCGGGGTCGTCCACGAACACGGTCTCGCTGAAGCCGAGCTTGGCGGCCAGCGCCTGCCGGTCGTCCCGCCCGGGCAGCACCGATCCGTCCCGGACGACGCCCAGCTCGTTGCCGTAGCCGCCGCCCGGTCCGCAGAAGACGCGGAGCACGTCGTAGTCAGTCACCAGATGATTGAATCACCCCTTGACCTGCCCTTTGCCTTGTGCCGACGCCGCCTTTGAAGCGCCGAGACCAAGCCGTGTCCGTGATCCTTCCGTGAGCCGAATCACGACCCGGGTGTGTGTCGCTCAGGTAAGCCTCAGTTATGTTAGGTCAGCCTCACCACACCAGATCCGTCTTGGAGCCTGCATGCGAGCCGTCCGACTGACCGTCACCGCCGCCACCGCCGTGGCCGCTCTGACCGCCCTCTCGGCCTGCACCGCGAAGAGCGATGCCGAGGACGGCAAGGCCATCGAGGTCACCGCCGCCGACTCCAGGTGCGACACCTCGGCCAAGTCCGTACCGGCCGGCCAGGTCACGCTGAAGATAGCCAACAAGGGCTCCAAGGCCACCGAGGTCGAGATCGTCTTCCCGGACGACCGGATCGTCTCCGAGAAGGAGAACATCGGCCCGGGCACCAAGTACACGCTGACCGCCGAGGTGAAGGCGGGCACGTACGAGATCGCCTGCCGCCCCGGCATGAAGGGCCATGGCGTCCGGCAGAAGCTCACCGTCACCGGCGGCGGCAAGACGGCCCGGCGCGACCCCAGGCTGGACGAGGCGGTCGCCGACTACCGCGAGTACGTGCTGGACCAGGCCGACGAGACGCTGCCGCGGGTGGTGACCTTCGTGAAGGCCGTCAAGGACGGCGACGTGGCGGCCGCCAAGAAGGCCTACCCGCTCTCCCGCCTCGGCTGGGAGCGCACCGAGCCGGTCGCCGAGTCCTTCGGCGACATCGACCCGAAGGTCGACGTCCGCGAGGACGGGCTCGAGCAGGGCCAGAAGTGGACCGGCTGGCACCGGCTGGAGAAGGCCCTGTGGAAGGACGGGAAGATCGGCGCCGAGGAGAAGACCATCGCCGACCAGCTCGTCACCGACCTCGAGGACTGGCAGAACCGGGTCGGCAAGGCGGAGATCACCCCGTCCTCCATGGCCAACGGCGCCAAGGAGCTGCTGGACGAGGTCGCGACCGGCAAGGTCACCGGTGAGGAGGACCGCTACGCGCACACCGACCTGGTCGACTTCAAGGGCAATGTCGAGGGCGCGCAGAAGGCCTACGAGCTGCTGAAGCCGGTCGCCGCCAAGAACGACCCGGCGCTGGCCAAGGAGCTGGACAAGCAGTTCGCGGCGTTGAACGCCGTGCTCGACCAGTACCGCTCCGACAAGAACTCCTACGAGTTCACCTCCTACGACAAGGTCACCGGGGAGCAGCGCAAGGAGCTGTCGGACGCGGTGAACGCGCTCGCCGAGCCGCTGTCCAAGCTCGCCGCCGCCGTCGTCAAGTGAGCAGGGGGAACAAGGCGATGACCGAGACCCAGGAAACCCAGGAGACCCGGGAGACCCAGGAGTCCCGCGACGGCGGTCCGTCGCGCCGGGCGCTGATCGGCTGGGGAGGTGCCGGGCTGGCGCTCGGGGCCGCCGCGGCCGGCGGCGGGATGGCGATGGCCAAGGTGGGCGACGACGTCGACCCCGCCTCCGCCGAGGCGGGCGGGGCGGTGCCGTTCCACGGCACCCACCAGGCCGGCATCGCCACCCCCGTACAGGACCGGCTGCACTTCGCCGCGTTCGACGTGAAGACCGACGACCGCGAAGCGTTCGTGCAGCTGCTGAAGGACTGGACGGACGCGGCCCGGCGGATGACCGCCGGGAGGACCGTCGGTGAGGGCGCCTACGGCGGGCTCGCCGAGGCGCCGCCGGACGACACCGGCGAGGCCCTCGGGCTCAAGCCGTCCCGGCTGACGCTCACCATCGGGTTCGGGCCGTCGTTCTTCGACAGGTTCGGCCTGCACGACCGGCGGCCGGCGGCCCTGGCCGACCTGCCCGCCTTCCCCGGCGACAACCTGGACAGGGCCCGCACCGGCGGTGACCTGTGCGTCCAGGCCTGCGCGGACGACCCGCAGGTCGCCGTGCACGCCATCCGCAACCTGGCCCGGATCGGCTTCGGCAAGGTCGCCATCCGCTGGTCCCAGCTCGGCTTCGGCAAGACCTCGTCGACCACCCCGGGCGCCCAGACCCCGCGCAACCTCTTCGGCTTCAAGGACGGCACCCGCAACATCGCCGGAACCGAGGACGACCGCCTGAAGAGGTTCGTGTGGGCCGGCGAGGGGGACGGGCCGGACTGGATGACCGGCGGGTCCTACCTGGTCGCCCGGCGCATCCGCATGAACGTCGAGACCTGGGACCGGACCTCGCTGCAGGAGCAGGAGGACGTCTTCGGCCGCGACAAGCGCGAGGGCGCCCCGGTCGGCAAGGCCAAGGAGCACGACGAGCCGTTCCTGAAGGCGATGAAGCCGGACTCGCACGTGCGGCTCGCGCACCCCGACTCCAACGACGGCATCACGATCCTGCGCCGCGGCTACTCCTTCACGGACGGCACCGACGGCCTCGGCCGGCTCGACGCCGGCCTCTTCTTCCTCGCCTACCAGCGCGACGTGCGCAAGGGGTTCATTCCGCTGCAGCGCAGGCTGTCCGCGCACGACGCGCTCAACGAGTACATCCAGCACGTGGGTTCGGCGGTCTTCGCGGTTCCCCCGGGCGTCCGGGACACCGGCGACTGGTGGGGACGCTCGCTGTTCCAGAAGGAGGCGTAGCCCGTGTTCTCCAACTACCTGATCGGTCTGCGCGAGGGCCTGGAGGCGTCGCTCGTCGTCTGCATCCTGATCGCCTACCTGGTCAAGACCGGCCGCAAGGACGCCCTGAAGCCGATCTGGATCGGCATCGGCATCGCCGTCGCCATCGCGATGGGCTTCGGCTGCGCCCTGGAGTTCGGCTCCCAGGAGATGACGTTCCAGGCGCAGGAGGCGCTCGGCGGCTCGCTGTCCGTCGTCGCCGTCGCCCTGGTGACCTGGATGGTGTTCTGGATGCGGCGCACCGCCCGGCACCTGAAGTCGGAGCTGCACGGCAAGCTGGACGCGGCGCTCGCGATGGGCACGGGCGCGCTGGTCGCCACCGCGTTCCTGGCCGTCGGCCGGGAGGGTCTGGAGACCGCCCTGTTCGTGTGGGCCTCGGTGCACGCGGCGAGCGACGGCACCCCGCGCCCGCTGATCGGCGTGGCGCTGGGCCTGGCCACGGCCGTGCTGCTGGGCTGGCTGTTCTACCGGGGCGCCCTGAGGATCAACCTGGCCAAGTTCTTCACCTGGACCGGCGGCATGCTGGTCGTGGTCGCGGCGGGCGTGCTGGCGTACGGCTTCCACGACCTGCAGGAGGCGAGCTGGATCCCGGGCATCAACCGTCTGGCCTTCGACATCAGCGGCACGATCCCGCCGGACAGCTGGTACGGCACCGTGCTCAAGGGCGTGTTCAACTTCCAGCCGGACCCGACGGTCGTCCAGCTCACGGTGTGGGCCCTCTACCTGGTCCCGACGCTGGCCGTCTTCCTGCTCACCCCGGAGTTCCGCGCCCGGCTGCGCGGCAGCGGGCGGGGCACCGCGGCTCCCGCCGGCGGCAAGGTGCCGGCGTCCGAGTGACCGGCCCGCCGGACAACGGGACGGCACAGTAGGGGAACCGGCCGTCCGCGCGCCTTCCCGTCCCGGTAGGGTTCGCCTCCGGGAAGGGGAGGGTGAAGGCACCTCATGAGCAGGGATCGCAGTCGTCGCGGGCTTCGCAGGCGGGACCGGAACGCACTCGTAGCGGCCTCGCTGACCGCTTTGTCGCTGACGGCGAGCGGATGCGTCGTGGTGCACGGGGAGCGCGAGGTGCTTCCCTCCGCCGGGCGCGCCGAGGCCGCCAAGGCCCTACGGCAGTTCACGGACGCCTACAACAGGGCCGACGAGGCCTACGACCGCTCCCTGGACGCGAAGTACGTCACCGGCGCCCTCGCCGACATCGACGGCGCCCGGCTGAAGGCCGGGCACGCCAACAGCCCGTCGGGCAACGCGAACCACTCCCCGCTGGAGCTGACGGACGCGAAGTTCACGATCCCGAAGAAGGCCGGGTGGCCGCGCTGGTTCGTCGCGGACGCCAAGGGCAACAAGGGCGGCAACGCCCGCTGGCTGCTGGTGTTCACCCGGGACGGCCTCGGTGTGCCGTGGCGGGTGGCGTATCTGACGCTGGTGGCGGCAGGGACGTACCGGAGTTCAAGAAGGACGCGGACGGCTGGGCCGAGGCGGTGCCGGCCGGCTCCACGGGACTGGCCGTGCCGCCCGCGGCGCTGAGCAAGGGGTACGCGAGCCATCTGAAGAGCGGCGGGAACACCTTCGCGGACGGCCCGTACACCAGCACCCTGCGCGCCAACCGCCAGAAGCTGGCGAAGCGGCCGGGTCTGGTCCGGCAGTTCATCGACGAGCCGCTGACGAGCGGCGACTACGCACCGCTCGCGCTGCGCACGGCGGACGGCGGGGCGCTGGTCTTCTTCACCACGCACCACTACGAGAAGCAGACCGCCGCGGCCGGCACGTCGGTGCCCACCCCCAACCGGGATGTGCAGGCCCTGACCAAGGGCGAGATCAAGCAGTCGCTGACGCTGGAGATCATCGCCAACGAGGCCGCGCTCGACCCGGCGGGCGGCGGCCGGGTGTCGCTGCTGGGGCGGGTCCAGGGACTGACGGCGGCGCAGGGCGAGTAGCCGGCGCGGGGGCCGGGCGCCCGGGCGGGCTCAAGGGTGCCCGGGCGGGCTCAGTGCCCCAGGGGCCAGGCGGCGCCCGCGGGGTCGCCGGTGTGGCGGGCGCAGGCGTCGGTCAGCGTCTCCAGCAGGCTCAGCGGTTCGGGCAGCGGGTGCTCCGGTCCGCGCAGCCAGCGCAGCCCGCGCTCCCCGTCGCCGGGCAGCCGGGCGGGCGGTACGAGGACGTAGGAGCCCCGGCAGTGCCAGCGCAGGCCCGGGTGCTCGTCCATGGTCTCGGGGTGGCAGTCCAGCTCGCAGGGCCACCACTCGTCCTCGTCCTCGGGGGTGCCCCGGGTGAGGGTGAAGAACATCATGCGGCCGTCGTCGCTCTCGGCGACCGGCCCGACCTCCACACCGGCGTCGCGCAGCCGCTCCAGCGCCTCCCGGCCGGCCTCCAGGGGACGTCCAGGACGTCGTGCACCATGCCGGTCGCGGTGATGAAGTTGGCCTGCGGCTGGTGCCGTGCCCAGCGCTCGATCTGGGCCCGGTCGGTGGTGCACTGGGTCTGCCAGGCGAACGACACCGGGTGCCGGGCCGGGGTGGGACAGCCGACGCGGTCGCAGGAGCAGCCGTAGCCGGTCCCGGGGTGCGCGGCGGGTGCGAGCGGCAGACCCGCGGCCGCGGCGGCGAGCAGCAGGGCCTCACGGCCGCCGGGATCGGCGGTCTCCTTCGGGCGGCGTCCGCGCAGCCACTGGGAGAGTTTGCCCTGCCGGCCGCTGCGGCCGCCGAACGTCGCGCTCATCTGTCCCCTCTCGCCTGGTGCGGACAGCATGCCTCATCGTCCCATCTTCCTGCGCTTCGGGGTGTCACCCGGGCCATCCGGAGAAACCGGACGAGACGCGCCTCACAGGAGGTCAGCGCGGGGCCAGACCGTGCAGGGCGTAGTCCACCAGGGTGTCCGTGTAGTCGTAGGAGATCGGGCCGGTGCGCTGGAGCCAGCGCTGGGCCAGCGGGGAGACGAAGAGTTCCAGGGCGATGCGCGGGTCGAGGTCGGGGCGCACCGCGCCGGTCCGCTGCGCCGAGCGCAGCCGGTCGACGTAGAGCTGGAGCTGGGGCCGCAGCAGCTTGTCGACGAACTCGCGGCCGAGCTGCTCGTCGACCAGGCCCTCGGCGGCCAGTGCGCGGGCGGGCGTCTCGAAGCGCGGGTCGAGCAGTTCGTCCACGGTGGCCCGCAGCACCGTCCTGAGGTCGGCGGCCAGGTCGCCGGTGTCGGGCAGGGCGTGGGGCTGCTGGCCCGCCGCCCGTGCCGCCTGCTCGCCGAGGTCCAGGAACGCCTCCAGCAGGACGTCCGCCTTCGACGACCACCACCGGTAGATGGTCTGCTTGCCGACCCCGGCGCGGGCGGCGATCCCCTCCACGGTGGTCTTCCGGTAGCCGGTCTCACCGACCAGGGCGAGGGCGGCGGCGTAGATCGCCCGGCGGGACTTCTCACTGCGCCGGGCGGCGTCGGGGGCGGGCTTTGGGACCATGGGCTGACGCTAACAAGCCGCGGCCGCTACGCGGGCGGGTCCTGGGGCGGCCAGGGGTCGCCCCAGTCGGCGTCCCGGGCCGCCCGGTACAGGGCGCCGTGACGCTTGGTGACGGTCGTACGGCCCAGCCGCTCCTCCGCCTCGCACAGGTCCAGCAGCACCTGCCCCTTGCGGATCTGGGGGCGCCGGACCACCCGGTTCGCAGCCGGCTCGGCGGGGAGGCGGGTGGCGGCCACGTAGCTGAACTTCTCGTCCTCGTAGGGCAGGGAGCCGCCCTTGACCTGCCGGTGCAGCGAGGAGCGGCTGACCCGGGCGGAGAAGTGGCACCAGTCCGTGCCGGGGACGATGGGGCAGGCGGCGCTGTGCGGGCAGGGCGCGGCCACCCGGAAGCCGGCGCGGACGAGGCGGTCGCGGGCCTCGATGACGCGCTCGTAGCCCGCGGGCGTACCGGCCTCCACGATCACGACGGCCTGCGCGTCGGCCGCGGCCGCGTCCACGAGGGCCGCGCGGTCGGTCTCGGCGAGTTCGTTGAGGACGTACGACACGGTGACGAGGTCGGTGGGGCCGAGGGTGAGCGCCGTGCCGATCCGGGCGTGTTCCCAGCGGGCGTCGCGCAGGGCCGGGTTGGCGGCGGCGATCTCCCGGCCGAGGGCGAGCGCGGGTTCGGCCCAGTCGAGCACGGTCACCGGCCGGGTCCCGTCCCAGGTGGCGGTCACCGCCCAGGTCGCCGCTCCGGTGCCGCCGCCGACGTCCACATGGCTGCCGGGCGCCCAGCCGGGCACGGTGTCCGCGAACGCCGCCAGCGCCGAGCGGACCGCCTCGAAGGTGGCGGGCATCCGGTAGGCGGCGTACGCGGCCACGTCGGCGCGGTCGCGCAGGATCGGGGCGTGGGTGGGGGTGTCGCCCCGGTAGCTGGCGATCAGCCGCTCCACGGCCCCGGCGGCCTGCCGGGGCGGGAGCCCGTCGAGCAGCGCGGTGACGGAGGCACGCAGGGCGTCGGCTGGGGAGACTGGGGCGTTCACCCCGCGATTCTCTCAGGGTCCGAAGGGGGCCGGTCCCGGTGGGCGGCGACGCCGGCCGCCCGCGCTCACGCGCCGCGGACGGCCCGGGACAGGTGGGTCGCCAGGGTCGCCCTCGGTCTGCTGTCCGGCAGGCGTCTGCGGGGGTGCACCGTGTTCGCCAGCAGGACCAGGAAGGTGTCCGTGGCGGGGTCCAGGACGAGGGAGGTGCCGGTGAAGCCGGTGTGGCCCGCCGCTCCACGGCCCGCCAGCTCGCCCATGAACCACGGCTGGTCCACGGCGAAGCCCAGGCCTGGACCGGTCAGCAGGAGTTCCGTGAAGTCGGGGCCGAGGATGCGGGCGGGGCCGTACGCGCCGCCGCCCAGCAGCGCCCGGCAGAAGACCGCGAGGTCCGGCGCGGTGGAGAAGAGTCCTGCGTGGCCGGCGACCCCGCCGAGCGCCCAGGCGTTCTCGTCGTGCACCACGCCCCGCAGCATCCCCCGGTCGGCCTTGGCCCACGGCAGCCGCTGGTCCTCGGTGGCCGCCGCGCCGGGGCACGGTCCGAAGCCGGTCGCCGCCATCCCGAGCGGCCGGGTGATGCCGTCCTCGATCAGCATGTCCAGGGTGCGGCCGGTGATCCGCTCCAGGACGAACTGGAGCAGGATCATGTTCAGGTCCGAGTAGAGGTAGGTGCCGGGAGCGGCGGCGGGCGCCTCGGCCCGCAGCATCGCCAGCCGGGCGGCGGTGTCCGGCCCGTCGTACAGCGGGAGTTCGGGGCGCAGCCCGGAGGTGTGGGTGAGCAACTGCCGGACGGTGATGCCGTGTTCGGCGGCGGCGGTGAACTCGGGCAGGTAGGCGCCGACCCGGGCGTCCATGCCGAGGGTGCCGCGCTCGATCTGCTGGACGGCGGCGACGGACGTGAACAGCTTGGTGAGGGAGGCCAGGTCGAAGGGGGTGCCGACACCGGCCGGGACCCGCTCGGCGGGCGGCAGTTCGACCCCGGTGCCGGTCCCGGCGTCGTAGGAGGCGTAGCGCACCGCCCAGCCGGCGGCCTCGGCGACGGCGACCACGGGCCCGCGTCCGGCCAGCACGACGGCACCGGCCGCCCAGGGGCGCACTCCGGCGGTCAGGGCGTGCACCTCGTCCGCCAGGTGCCCGAGTTCCGTGGGGTCGAGCCCGGCTCGTTCGGGTGTGCCGGGGCGCAGTCTCGGCGTGCTCAGTTCTGGTCTCCCTCCGGCACCGTACGTGCCCTCCACGGACGGCACAGTCCCACGAAGCACGCCACGGCGACCAACGCACCCGCCAGCTGGACGACCGCCATCGGCACGGCGGTGTGCTCTCCGGCGACCCCGACCAGCGGGGAGGCGACGGCGCCGATCAGGAAGGAGGAGGTGCCGAGCAGCGCGGAGGCCGAGCCCGCGGCCTGCCGGGTGCGCAGCAGGGCGAGGGACTGGGCGTTGGGAAGGGTGAGGCCCATCGCCGACATGAGCACGAAGAGCGCGGCGGCGACCGGCACCAGGCCGGTCTCGCCGAAGACCCCGGCGGACATCAGCAGCAGGGCGGCCGCCGCGAGCACGGTCACCGCGAGGCCGGCCGCGAGCACCTTGTCCAGGGCGACCCGGCCGACCAGCAGCTTGCCGTTGATCTGGCCGGTGACCATCAGCCCGACCGAGTTGAGGCCGAAGAGCAGGCTGAAGGTCTGCGGGGAGGCGCCGTAGATCTCCTGCACGACGAACGGCGAGGCGCTGACGTAGGCGAACAGCGAGGCGAAGGCGAAGCCGCCGGCCAGCAGGTAGCCGCTGAACGGCCCGTCGGTGAGCAGGCCGCGCATCGCGCGCAGCGCCTCCCCCACGCCGCCCCGGTGCCTGCGGGCGGGCGGCAGGGTCTCCGGCAGCCGCGCCCAGACCAGGGCGGTGAGCCCGGCGCCGGCCACGGTGAGGACGACGAAGACGCCCCGCCAGTCCGTCACCCGCAGGATCTGGCCGCCGATCAGGGGCGCCACGATCGGGGCGACCCCGGAGACCAGCATCAGGCTGGAGAAGAAGCGGGCCATGGCCAGGCCGTCGTACAGGTCGCGCACGACGGCGCGGGCGATGACGATGCCGGCCGAGCCGGCGAGGCCCTGCGCCAGCCGGAGTGCCACCAGGGTCTCGACGTTGGGCGCGAGCGCGCACAGGGCGGTGGCGACGAGGTAGACGGCGAGTCCGGCCAGCAGCGGCCGGCGGCGCCCCCAGCGGTCGCTCATCGGCCCCACGACCAGCTGCCCGAGGGCCATGCCGGCCAGGCAGGCGGTGAGGGTGAGCTGGACGGTGGCGGCGGGGGCGTGCAGCGTGCGGGTGACCTCCGGCAGCGAGGGGAGGTACATGTCCATCGCCAGCGGGGTGGTGGCGGTGAGGCCGCCGAGCAGGAGCACGAGGAGCAGGCCGGCGGGCCGGGCGGGCGCGGCCGGCGCGGCGGCGGCCGGGTGCGCCGATTCCGGTGCCGATGCCGCCGTGTCCTCGCGCATGCGTCCCTCCCTCTCGTGCTGTCCCGGCACCTATGCTCTCAGCTCGTACACACTGCCGAGGCACACATGAGCGAGGGCGGGGCGGGATGGGGCAGCAGAGCGTGCGGTGGGGGATCCTGGCGACGGGCGGGATCGCGGCGGCGTTCGCGGCGGATCTGGTGGATCTGCCGGACGCGGAGATCGTCGCCGTGGCCTCGCGCAGGCAGGAGTCCGCGGAGGCGTTCGCCGAGCGGTTCGGGGTGACCCGGGCCTACGGCGACTGGGAGTCGCTGGCCGCGGACCCGGACATCGATGTCGTGTACGTCGCCACCCCGCACGCGGCGCACCGGGCCGCGGCCGGGCTGTGCCTGACGGCGGGGCGGAACGTGCTGTGCGAGAAGGCGTTCACGCTCAACGCCCGCGAGGCCGGGAGTTGGTGGCGCTGGCCAAGGAGCACGACCGCTTCCTGATGGAGGCGATGTGGATGTACTGCAACCCGCTGGTGCGGCGGCTGAAGGCGCTGGTGGACGACGGGGCGATCGGCGAAGTCCGCACCGTGCAGGCCGACTTCGGTCTCGCGGGCCCGTTCCCGGCGGCGCACCGGCTGCGGGACCCGGCGCTCGGCGGCGGGTCGCTGCTGGACCTCGGGGTGTATCCGGTGTCGTTCGCGCACCTGCTGCTCGGCGAGCCCGACGCGGTCGCCGCGAGCGCGGTGCTCTCGGCCGAGGGCGTCGACCTCCAGACCGGCGCCCTGCTCTCCTGGGAGAGCGGCGCGCTGGCCTCGCTGCACTGCTCCATCGCCGGCGGCACCGGGACCACCGCCTCGGTCACCGGCTCGCTCGGCCGGATCGACATCCCGGCCGGCTTCTTCCACCCCGAGCGGTTCGTGCTGCACCGGGACGGCCGCGACGGCGAGGAGTTCACCGCGGACCCGGCCGACGGGCCGCGGACCAGCCTGCGGCACGAGGCGGTCGAGGTGATGCGGGCACTGCGGGCGGGCGAGCGGGAGTCGCCGCTGGTGCCGCTGGCCGGCAGCCTCGCGGTGATGCGCACGCTGGACGCGATCCGGGAGCGGATCGGTGTGCGGTACCCCGGGGAGGCCGTGAGCGCGGCCGCGGTCGCCGGTTAGGACCTGCCGCCTCGCGCACGGCTCCCGTCCCGCCGTGCGCCGCCCCGCCCTCCCTCGCCCCAGCCGTACGGCGGACAGCCGATTCCGCATGGCGGAGCCGCCGCCTACGCTGCGGAGCCATGACTGACAGGGAATCGAAGATCGCGGTGGTGACCGGCGCCGGTTCCGGCATCGGGCGGGCCGTCGCCGTGGAACTGCTGCGCGCCGGCTGGTCGGTGGTCCTGGCCGGCCGGCGCGCGGAGACGCTGGAGGAGACGGCCGCGCGGGCGCCGGGGGGCCCGTGGCTCGCGGTGCGCACCGACGTGTCCCGGCCCGAGGACGTGGACGCGCTCTTCGCGGCGGCCGTCGAGCGGTTCGGCCGGGTGGACCTGCTGTTCAACAACGCGGGCACCTTCGGGCCCGGCGGGGTCCCCGTCGAGGACCTGCCCTACGAGGCCTGGCGGCACGTGGTGGACACCAACCTCAACGGGGCCTTCCTGTGCGCGCAGGCGGCGTACCGGCGGATGAAGGAGCAGGACCCGCGGGGCGGCCGGATCATCAACAACGGCTCCGTGTCAGCCCACACGCCCCGGCCGATGTCGGTCGCCTACACCGCGACCAAGCACGCGCTGACCGGCCTGACCAAGTCGCTGTCGCTGGACGGGCGGCCGTACCGCATCGCCGTCGGCCAGATCGACATCGGCAACGCGGCCACGGAGATGACGGCCCGGATGGAGACCGGCGCACTCCAGGCCGACGGGCGGACCGTTCCCGAGCCCGTGATGGACGTGGCGGACGTGGCGCGCACCGTGCGGCACATGGCCGAGCTGCCGCTGGAGGCGAACGTGCAGTTCGCGACGGTACTGGCGACCGCGATGCCCTACATCGGGCGCGGCTGAGGCCGGTTGGGCGGGCGCAATTCGAACATCCGCGGTATTGCGGCCGATCGGCCGCATATGGTCAACTTTTCTCCACAAGAGCTTCACACTTGGAGCACGGGGATTCCGAAGCCATACCGAGGGGGGACGGCAGCCGTTCCGCCGGCCGCAGGTTGGGGGTGGGTCCCGCGGGTGACCGCGGGGTACGCACCGGCCGGTGGAACGGCTGCCGCAGACCGCTCCACCGCACGCCCCCTTCGCGTCGCGGCGGCTCAGAGCCGCCGGCGTCCGCCGGTTCCGCTCTCGGGCAGCTCCTCGGCCTCGGCCGTGGCCGCCCGGCCCCGGGTCAGCCGCCGGCGCAGCGCCCAGGCACCCCCGCCCAGCAGGGCCGCGGACCCGACGGCGCCCTCCAGCAGCCGCCACGACGAGGGGTGTCCGGACGCCGCGCCGGGAGCGCCCGCCCCGGCCCGGGCCGCCCTCCGGGCCGTACCCGGCGCCGGACTCGCGCTCGCCCCGCCCGCGCTGAGCGGCTCCACCAGCGCGCCCACCGCCTGCGCCGAACCACCGTGCTCGAAGCCCCAGTCGAGCAGCGCGGCGGTCTGCTCGTAGACCGCGTTGCCGCCGACGTGGGGGTGCATCACGGTGACCAGGAGGGTGCGGCCGCCGCGGGTGGCCGCACCGGTGAAGGTGTTCCCGGCGTGGCTGGTGTAGCCGTTCTTCACTCCGATCAGACCCTCGTACACGTCGAGACCCCATGCCCCGGTGAGCAGGCGGTCGGTGTTCTGGATCTGGAAGGTCTTCTTGCCGCCCGCCGGGAAGTCGGCGGTCCGGGTGCCGCAGTAGCCCCGGAAGTCGGCGTCCCGCAGGCCGTGCCGGGCGAACAGCGTGAGGTCGTACGCCGAGGAGAGCTGCCCCTTGTGGTCGAAGCCGTCGGGGCTCACCACCCGGGTGTCCAGGGCCTGCAGGTCCTCCGCCCTGGCCTGCATCTCGGCGACCGTCTTCGCGATGCCGCCGTTCATGTGCGACAGCACGTGCACGGCGTCGTTGCCGGAGCGCAGGAACACCCCCTGCCACAACTGCTCGACGGTGTAGGTGATTCCGGGTTTGATGCCGACCAGGCTGGAACCCGCCGGGACGTCGGCCAGGTCCTCGTCGGTGACCTTGTACCGCTCGGCGCGGTCGAACTTCTTCAGCACGGTGTCCGCAAAGAGCATCTTCAGCGTGGACGCGGGGGCGAGGCGCCGGTGCGCGTTGAACGAGGCGAGCACCTCGCCGCTCTCGCCGTCGGCGACGAGCCACGCGCGGGCGTCGAGCTTCCTGGGCGGTTTCGAGGCGCCGAGCACCTGGACTCCGCCACGCGCCAGCCGCTCACCGCCCACGACCGTGGCGGCGGCGGCCGGTGAGGCCGCGGAGAGGGGAAGGGCGGCGGCCGTCAGCCCGAGGACGGCACGCCGGCTGAGCCGGGAACTATCACGCACCCCGGGACCGTACACCGCGTCGAACAAGGGTTTGTCCACAGGAGCCGGTGGGACGACCGGAATTTGCCGTCCCATGAGAATCCGGTGAGTCACCCGCCTTCCCAGCCCTTGCACATCCTTTACCCAGGCCCCCGCAAAGGTTCCTCCCTGGAGCCCACCGGCAACCTCGACGAGGGCACCCGCGACGACGTCATGGCTCTGCTGGAGGGCCTGTCGCGGGAGCACGGGCTGACCTTCGTCATGGTCACCCACGACTCCTCCACAGCCCGCCGCGCCCCGCGCCCGGCCACCATCGAGGCGGGCCGGATCACGCTGACGGAGCGGGCGGGCGTATGCCGGGATGACGCCCGGCGACAGCCGTACGCGGAGCAGCAGTTCGGCGCGCACGGCCACTGACGGCCGCCGATCCGCCGGACGGCCCGAAGGGCCGCTCGTCACCCCGGCGGGCCGCCGCCTCGGCGGGCTCCGTGATGACGAGCGGCCCTTCGGGTGTTCAGGCCTGTCCGGTCTCGAACCGCGAGATGCGCCCGTCGTCCCCCACGGTGAAGGTCCACCTGGTGCGCATCTCGCCCCAGGTGTCGTTGCGGTAGCGGGCGAGGAGGGTGTGCCCGCCATCGGACTCGTTGTCGACCTCCATGTGGCCGTGGGAGGAGAAGATCTCCTGGTCGATCCAGTCGGCGAGGTCGCGGTCCGAGCCGTCGTCGGCCATCGTCGCGTCGGGCGCGAGGAGGGACAGGAAGCTCTCGCGGTCGTGGGCGTTGACGGCGTGGACGAACGCCCGGACCGCCGGATCGCGCAGCTTGGCTGGCTGAATGGTCATGGCGCCAGGCTCACACCGGCCCCCGCCGCCGCCACCCGAACGCCGCCCAGGACGCGCCCGGTGGGGTGAGGGGTGCGACGGTGGGAACGCGGAGGGGACCTGTCGCCTGCTGATGGAGAGTCACCGTGACCTGTTATGACCGACGCGACGTGGGCCTGCTGCTGCTCCGGCTGGGGACCGGCGGGGTGCTGGCCGCGCACGGCGCGCAGAAGCTGTTCGGCTGGTTCGGCGGGCACGGCCTGGAGGGCACCGGCCAGTTCATGGAGTCCATCGGCTACGCGCCGGGCAAGGCGAGCGCGACGGCGGCGGGCCTGGCGGAGGCCGGCGGCGGCGCCCTGCTGGCGCTGGGCCTGGCGACCCCGGCGGCGGGCGCGGCGGCGGCCGGCGCGATGGCCGGGGCGGCGGCGGTCCACGCGCCCAACGGCTTCTTCGCCCAGGAGGGCGGTTACGAGCACGCGGCGTCCCTGGGCCTGACCGCGGCCGGCCTCGCCGTCACCGGCCCCGGCCGCCTGTCCCTCGACCACGCCTTCGGCCACGTCTTCGACCGGGGCTGGATGGTTCCGGTGGCCCTCGGCGTGACGGCGGCGGCGACGGCCGTGGTGGTCGGCGCCCGGAACCGGCGGCTGCGGCAGCGCAAGGAGGGCGAGCAGGAGGCCCTGTTCGAGGAGTAGGGCCTCCGTTCCAGGAGTTCGGGGCGCTGTCGGCGCAGGAGCGGGCAACTCCGTGCGACAGCATGGCAGTCTGCGCGACATGACCCATCAGGACACCCCCGGTACCGCCGTCAACGCCGACCCCACCCCCGGCCTCTGGCCGGCCGTGGACGAACTCCACTCGCGCCTGGAGGCCACCCGCACGGTCCCGGGCCCGGAGGGCGTGCTGCTGCGCATCCTCAAACTCTCCGAGGAGGTCGGCGAGGTCGCCGAGGCGGTCATCGGCGCGACCGGCCAGAACCCCGCAAGGGCGTCACCCACACCTGGGACGACGTCCAGTCGGAACTCTGCGACGTGGCCATCACCGCCCTGATCGCCCTGCGCACCCTGACCCCGCAGGCCCGGGAGGTCTTCGAGCGGCACCTGACCCGGGTGCGGGAGCGGCCGCTGGAGCGGCCGGCCTGAGCGTGCACGCCAACTCCCCCTGCCCGCCCGCCACTCGGCGCCGGCGTCGGCGCCCGCACCCCCGGCGAACAGGCCCAAGCCCGGAAGTTCCCCACATCCGCCGTCATCGACACGGTCGCGCGCTCTGTACGATGCGGTCGCCCGACACGACGTACAGCGGGAGTTGCCCCCCGGGCGCCCCGCCATGGCCCTGACCAAAAGAGAACACCGCGCATGAGCCACCCGCCCGTCCCGCCGACCTCTCCCCACCCGCGTTGGTGGCTGACCAGCCGGGCCCGTGTCGGCTTCGTGCTCGCCGTGCCGCTGCTGGGCCTGGTGAACCAGTTCCTCGGGTTCTTCGTGCTGGTCCTCGCCATCGTCCTGATCTGGAAGGACAACCCCTGGGAGAAGGCCGCGAAGGTGGTCGCCACCATCGCGGCCACGGCCCTGCTCGGCGCGGTCGTCCCGGACCCGCAAAAAGGGGACGCCGGCGGCGCCGTGGCGCGGGCGGACGGGAAGGGCACGGCGCGCGGGCGTGCGCTCGACGCGGTGACCAGCGCGTCTCCCTCCCCTCCCCGACCGTCAAGCCCGGACCGCGGGCGGCCGACTACCGGGGCCTGCGGCTGGACAGGGCGCGGGAGAAGGCGGAGGCCGCCGGGTTCGGCGTGGGCGACCACAACGCGTCCGACGACGGCAAGAGCATCTGGATGCGGTCGAACTGGACCGTGTGCTTCCAGAAGACCGGCTGGACCTGGTCCGACACGAAGACGATCGACTTCGGCGCGGTGCAGACCGGCGCGCCCTGTCCCGAGGAGGACGGCGGGGCCGTCCCCTGGCCGAAGATGCCGGACCTGGTGTGGAAGACCTGGAAGACGGCGCGGAAGGAGGTCGTGGACCTCGGTGTCCCGGCCGACCACGTGCTGGCGGACACGGCGTACGTCAACGACACACTGCCCGACGAGGGCGACTACGACGACTGGCGGGTGTGCGTGACCGACCCGTCCGCGGACTCGGACGTCACCCTCGACGCCTGGGTGACCCTCGGACTGACCGACCCGCGCAACGGCTGCCCGAAGTCGGACCGGGAGGACGGCGACCGGCCGAGCCTGCCGGACCGTGACGACGACGGCGACCCCGACTACCACGACCCGTTCCCCGGCGACCGGAACCGCGACAGCACCTTCCCGAACGGCCTCCCGCGCGGCTCGGACGGCTCCGGAGGCTCGTCCGGCGACGACGACTGGGACTGGAACTGCCCGCACACCCGCTGGTGCTGACGGCGCGCACGGCGTAGGCGGGTCGCAAGGGCGCCCGCGGGCCGTCGGCCGCGCCGGGCGGTGGGGGCAGACGAGTCGGGCTGTACGCCGGGTATTCCTGAGCACCCTTGTGACCTGCTCTTTTGCGGGCCGTATCGGTTGTGACCTGCTAGGACGGGTTGCCGAGGCGATCGGAGGCGGTCAGCGGAAACCGCTCTGACCCGACCCGGGTTCGACCCGAGCTGCTCGGAGCCGGCCAGAGGCAATCGCCCTCTGCTTGGCCCCGAATCAGCCGAGGTCATGACCGTGTCGAACCGGTGAGGACTCCTGTGGCGGCCCTCCGAGTCGTTCTCGGTCGGGCCGCGATGGGGACGCTCTCCCGCACGACACTGCGGGCCGTCCACGAGACGGTCCTGAAGCAGGGAGGCCGGCTTCGCCGCCTGCGAGCCGGTCACGGCCAAGAGGGCTCCACCCGGCCGGGGTGATCGCGGTGCACAGCGACAATGAGACGGCGGCCAGGGCGGCCGGCAGGCGAGGAGCCCGAGGCATCACCTTGTTCCCAAGTCGTGCTGGTGCGCCGTCACCATCTGTGGTTACCCTGAGCCCATGACCGTGCTCGTGACCCGCCGCCACGTTGACTACGTGCGTGTCACCACCACGGGGTGTTCCGCCGTGAGCTGACGCCACGCTCCGGCATCTGATCCCCCTCTCTTCACCTCGCGCCACTTCACCTCGCGCGCTCTCTGCACCATCGTGCCGCGCCCTCCTCCGGGCCTGCCCTCTTCAGGCCCGGACGGCAGCCGCGCGGCCTCTTCAGGCACCCCGCGCGCCCCGCACAAGGGAGAACCATGAGTCAGCCGATCGACTCCGTCACCGCCGGCCACACCCCCGAGGACGAACCAGCCGGTCCCGACACCTCGGCATGGTCGTTCGAGACCAAGCAGATCCATGCCGGCGCCGCGCCGGATCCGACGACCGGGGCGCGGGCGGTGCCGATCTACCAGACCAGCTCGTTCGTCTTCCGCGACACCCAGCACGCCGCCGACCTGTTCTCGCTCGCCGAGCCGGGCAACATCTACACCCGTATCCACAACCCCACCCAGGACGTCTTCGAGCAGCGGATCGCCGCCCTCGAGGGCGGGGTCGCCGCGGTGGCAGTGGCCTCCGGGCAGGCCGCGGAGACCCTCGCCATCCTGACTCTGGCGAGCGCGGGCGACCACATCGTCTCCAGCACGTCCCTGTACGGCGGCACCTACAACCTTTTCCGCCACACCCTGCCCAAGTTCGGCATCGAGGTGTCCTTCGTCGACGACCCGAACGACCTCGAAGCCTGGCGAGCGGCGATCCGGCCGAACACGAAGGCCCTGTTCGCCGAGACACTCGGCAATCCGCGCGGCAATGTGCTCGACGTGCAGGCGGTGGCCGACGTCGCGCACGCGGCGGGCGTCCCGCTGATCGTGGACAACACCGTGCCCACCCCGTACCTGCTCCGGCCCGTCGAGCACGGCGCCGACATCGTCGTGCACTCCGCGACCAAGTTCCTCGGCGGCCACGGCACCACCATCGCCGGCATCGTCGTCGACGGCGGCACCTTCGACTTCGGCGCCCACACCGACCGGTTCCCCGACTTCAGCGAACCTGACCCCAGCTACCACGGCCTGCAGTACTGGCCCGCGCTCGGCCCGGGTGCCTTCGCCATCAAACTGCGCGTGCAGCTGCTCCGCGACATCGGACCGGCCCTCTCCCCGCACTCGGCCTTCCTGCTGCTGCAGGGCGTGGAGACGCTCAGTCTGCGCCTCGAACGGCACTCCGCCAACGCCCAGGCCCTGGCCGAATGGCTGGAACAGCGTGACGAGGTCGCCGCCGTCCACTACCCGGGCCTGGAATCCAACCGGTGGTACGAGGCAGGGCAGCGCTACCTGCCGCGCGGCGCCGGCGCGGTCCTGGCCTTCGAACTGCGGGACGGCGTCGAAGCGGGCAAGCGGTTCGTCGATGCTGTCGAGCTGTTCAGCCATCTCGCCAACATCGGCGACGTGCGCAGTCTCATCATCCATCCGGCGTCCACCACCCACAGCCAGCTGGACGAGGCACAGCTGGCGGCGACCGGCACCTCACCCGGCCTGGTCCGCCTGTCGGTCGGCATCGAGAACCTCGCCGACCTCAAGGCGGACCTGGAGGCAGGCTTCCGCGCGGTGAAGGGCGCGTCCTGAACACCGTACTGGCGACCTCCGAGGTCCCCTCCCGCCGGCCTCCGGGGCCTGGCGGGAGGGGGACCCGCCGGGGCGCCGCCAATGGCACGTACAGGAAGAGCCGCTGCCACTGGAGGCGGGAGGTGAACTGCCCGGCGTACGGCTCGCGTTCGAAACATGGGGGCGGCTGGCTCCGGACCGATCCAATGCCGTACTGGTGCTCCACGCGCTCACCGGCGACAGCCATGTCGCGGGACCGGCCGAACCCGGTCATCCTGCCCCCGGCTGGTGGGACGGGCTCATCGGGGCCGGTCTGGCACTGGACACCGACCGGTGGTTCGTCGTCGCTCCCAACGTGCTGGGCGGCTGCCAGGGCAGCACCGGACCGGCGTCCTTCACACCGGACGGACGCCACTGGGGTGGCGACTTCCCTTTCCTGACACAGCGTGACCAGGTGGCCGCAGAGGCGGACCTGGCCGACACGCTGGGCATCGACCGCTGGGCGCTGGTCGTCGGCGGGTCGATGGGCGGAATGCGGGCGCTGGAATGGGCCGTGTCGCATCCGGAACGGACGCGGGCGCTCCTGCTGCTCGCCACGACGGCCGCGACGAGCGCGGAGCAGATCGCCTGGGCGAACATCCAGCTCCATGCCATCCGCAGCGACCCTCACTGGCGCGGCGGCGACTACCACGACGCCGGCCCCGGACTCGGCCCGCACGCGGGACTCGGCCTGGCCCGTCGCCTCGCCCACGTCACCTACCGCAGCGAACCGGAACTCCAGGTCCGTTTCGGCCGCGCGCCGCAGGGCGCGGAGGACCCGTGGACGGGCGGCCGGTACCAGGTGGAGTCCTATCTCGACCACCACGCCGCCAAGCTCGTGCGCCGCTTCGACGCGGGCAGCTACGTCACACTGGCAGAGGCCATGAACAGTCACGACATCGGTCGCGGCCGAGGCGGTACGCGCGCCGCCCTGAGCCGTGTGACAGCCAGAACCCTCGTCGCGGGCGTCGACTCGGACCGCCTCTATCCGCTGTCCCAGCAAGCGGAGTTGGCAGCCGGGATCCCTACAGCGGATCACGTCCGGGTGGTCGAATCCCCGTACGGTCACGACGGCTTCCTCATCGAGGTGGAACAAGTCGCCGCACTCGTGCACGAACTCGTCGGCTAGACCGCGGGATGGCGGCGCGGGCTCGCCCTCCGGCCCTCGCCATCGGTGATGACGCTGCGCGGCGAAGCGGTGGCCGCGTATCAATGTCGGCGTCCTGTTCCTCCCCGCGGCCCGGCGCCGTAGCCGTACGCCGCCGTTGCCCGCCCGCAGCCGCCTCACCCCGCACGATCCGATGCCCTGTCCGCCGCTGCCCGCAGCCCACCTCGGTGATTTTCCCCACTATCCCTGCTGATTTAGTAGAGGAACGTTGACGCCGTCGTGGCGCTCACCCGCCACGGGGCCATGTCGACTTCCGTCGCGTGCAGTTGCGCGAAACAACCGCAGGCCAGGCGTCCGTCCGCATCAGGTCAGCCGGGCTGTCACGCAAGCCTCCGGCTCCTTGCGCGGTGTGCACGCCGTCCACTCCACGATCTGTACCGCCGCCCCGGCGGCCTCTGTGCCTCGGCAGTGGGCGTGGTGCCTGCGGGCGATGCCGTCCAGGTCCAGGTGGGAGCCGAAGGCGGGGTGTGCCGCCAGTCGCCGTGCGTACGCCCACACGTGGGGGTGCTCGGTGATGCGGTGCACCGCGGCGGCGTCCAGGTGGTGGCGGTGCACCGTGTCCAGCTGCACGAGCGCCACCCACAACTGGACGTCACCGAGCGTGAGTTCATCGCCCAGCACGTGCACCCGAGAGGCGAGTTCCCACTCCAGTGCATCCAGCGTGCGCAGCAGGGTGGCCAGCGCGGTGTCGCGTGCTGCCGGGTCGCCATCGGACCGCCCGGCGCGCTGGGCGGCCCAGGTGATGCCCTGCTCGCAGAGTCGGCCAACGGTCTCGATGGCCTTCTCGGCATCGCGGGGGTAGAGATCGGGACCATGTCCGCCGAACCGCCGGGCCAGGTCCCGAAGGATGTCGGTGGTGTGGGTGCTGACGATCGTTCCGGTCCAGTTGTCGCTGAGGACCGGCGCCGCGGCCGGTCCGGGGTGCTGGTGCGAACTGGCTTCGTACAGCGGGCGCAGTGCCAGGTGTCCGCCGTCCGAGGCGTCGGGCAGGGCGGGCAGCAGCGTGACCGGGAGGGTGTCGTCGAGGCGGAGCAGGCTGTGCGTGACGGCGATCTGCAGGCAGTGCGGACAGGACAGCGAGAGGTGGAGTCGGTAGCGCTGCGGCGCGGCGTAGTAGCCGCTGCGCGCGTCACAGCCGATCCTGCTCCGGAAGGACGGCACTGTTGTCGGGGATGTGGCGGACATGCATCTCCCTGGGGTGCTCGGTCGCAGGCATACGGGACGACGGCTCGCGGCAGCTTCGGCACGGCCGGGACGCGGTGCCGGCGTGAGGATCAGAAGCGGGTGGGCGTGGAGCCCTCACCGTGCGGGGAACTCGCCGCACTGCACACGCGCAGGAGATCGATGTGGCGCCGGGACGTCAGCAGGGCAGCGGACGGACGGCGATGCGGACGGCTCGACGGCCCGGATCCAGCACAGAACAGCCCATCTTTCCCTACTAATTCACTATGATTTCCCGTACTGGAGTGTCGGGCCACGGCCGAGCCCCGTCAAGTGGGCGCGCTCCACCCGCGCCAGAACGTCTCACCTCACGAGAAGGCCCGCCGGGCCGCCCCTGCGATCAGGCCACGCGGTCGGCCACGCGGGCAGCGAGCCTTGCGCGGACCGCCTCGCCGGGAGCGCCGGCAACGGAGGGACCGACGCAGCGGTGTCCACCGCGGCGGTCATCTCGGTGACGCAGACGGCCAGGTCGATCTCGCCACCACCCATCCTGAATATCGAGACGGCATCGTCCATAATCCGAAACCCATCTTGGGATGGATTTCAGATTCTGCCACGATCCCTAGCAACCAGGTAGGAAAACTAGGGTTCAGGGGTGGTCGTGGGAGCGCTCAGCTGCGCAGACCGGGTGCTGCCCGTGCTGACCTCGCGTCGTCACATCGACTTCGGCCGTACGTCCAGTTCCATCTGTCGGCCGGTCTGAGACCTCGGCACGCCCTTCCCCACCTCCTTGATCCCCCTCCTTCCCTGAGAGGACACCTCCGTGTCTGCCGCAAGACCGCTCACCTCCCTGCGCACCCTCGCCGTCATAGCAACGCTTCCGCTCCTGCTCACCGCATGCGGGTACGGCTCCAAGTCCACCGACGACGGCAAGCAGTCCCCGGCTGCCGCGGCAGGCGCCAAGAAGCTCTCCGCCGACGAAGTGAAGATCGGCTACTTCCCCAACCTCACGCACGCCACCGCACTCGTGGGCGTCCAGGAGGGCCTGTTCCAGAAGGAGCTCGGCGGCACCACGATCAAGGCCTCCACCTTCAACGCCGGCCCCTCCGAGATCGAGGCGCTCAACGCCGGATCCATCGACATCGGCTGGATCGGCCCCTCCCCCGCCATCAACGGCTACACCAAGTCGAACGGCAAGAACCTGCGCATCGTCGGCGGTTCCGCATCCGGCGGCGTGAAGCTCGTCGTCAATCCGAAGAAGATCAAGTCCTTGAAGGACGTCAAGGGCAAGAAGATCGCCACACCCCAGCTCGGCAACACCCAGGATGTCGCGTTCCTCAACTGGATCGCGGACCAGGGCTGGAAGGCGGACGCCGAGAGCGGCAAGGGCGACGTCTCCGTCCTCCGCACCGACAACAAGATCACCCCGGACGCGTTCAAGGCCGGTTCCATCGACGGCGCCTGGGTGCCGGAGCCGACCGCGTCCAAGCTGGTCGCCGAGGGCGGCAAGACCCTGCTCGACGAGTCCACCCTGTGGCCCGGCAAGAAGTTCGTGATCACGAACATCATCGTGTCGCAGAAGTTCCTCAAGGAGCACCCCGACGTCGTCGAGGCCGTACTGCGCGGTTCGGTGAAGACCAACGCGTGGATCAACGCCAACCCGGACAAGGCGAAGGCGGCCGCCAACACGGCTCTGGAGAAGCTGTCGGGCAAGGCCCTGCCCGCCGAGGTCATCGACCCGGCCTGGAAGTCGATCACCTTCCTCGACGACCCGCTGGCCTCCACGCTCAACATCGAGGCGGAGCACGCGGTGAAGGCCGGCCTGCTGGACAAGCCCGATCTGAAGGGCATCTACGACCTCACGCTGCTCAACAAGGTCCTCAAGGACGAGGGCAAGGACACGGTCGACGACGCCGGTCTCGGCGCCGAGTAACGACATTGCGGTCCCGATGGGTTCCCAGGAGGTGACGACCATGGCCACCACGATCACTGACACGGCCGAGGACGCCACGGCGGTGACGCGCGCTGCCCGCATCGAGCACGTCTCGAAGTCCTTCCCCGCCCCGGGCACACCCGGCGGATCGCAGCTCGTGCTGGACGACATCACCCTCGATGTCGCACCGGGCGAGTTCGTCACCCTCCTGGGGGCCTCGGGGTGCGGCAAGTCCACCCTCCTCAACCTGGTCGCGGGACTGGACCGGCCGTCGGCAGGCTCCATCGACACGGACGGCCGGACCGCCCTGATGTTCCAGGAGCACGCCCTGTTCCCGTGGCTGACCGCGCCAGATCCCGCCGCTGTCCCTGCGGGCCGGCCGGACGCTGGGCGCGACGGGTCTGCGCGGGGTGCGGCACATCGTGATGCCTGGGGCGCTACCCGGCTATCTGGCGGGCCTCAAGCAGGGCTGGGCGTTCTCACGGCGGTCTCTGATGGCCGCCGAGATCATCGCCTCCTCGCCCGATCTGGGCGTCGGTCTGGGTCAGTTGCTGGAGAACGGGCTCAGTAACTCCAGCATGTCGCAGGTGTTCCTGGCCATCTTCCTGATCCTGCTCGTCGGCATCGCCATCGACATGCTGATCTTCAGCCCGCTGGAGCGGTGGGTGTTGCGCGGCCGCGGCCTACTGGTCACCCGCTGAGCGAACGGATCCCGATCGACACGAAGTGCGCGCCCGCCCCGTCAGCCACGCGCACACGGCACCGGCCCGCACAGGCATCATCGCCGCACGCGCGCCGATGCTGTCGTGTGCAGAAGAGACGGGTCCTGCCCGCGAGAGGGCGCGCGGGGAGAACCGGTTTCGCGCAATCTCGCCCTGCGCGCTTTGTCGGTTTCTCGTGGGCCGTAGACCCGGGCGCTGGCAGATCTCCCCGCCTGTTTGGCGAAGCCCCAGTTCAGGCGGGTGTCTGGCCATGTGTCAGGTGGCGCAACACTCCAGCAACACCGCTTTCCCTACCAGATGGGTATGGTCCGAAACATGTCACCCGCCGACCGCATCCGAGACCACGCCGGCCAGGGCGCGACCACCGTCGCGGCCCACCGCGCGCGGCGGCGGCTGCGTGCGGACCGGGCTCGCCAGCTCGCCGACCTGCTCCGCCACCAGCTCCTGGCCGGGGGTTCCCGGACGGCGCGCTTCCCCACGAGACGACCCTTGCCGCGGACTACAGCGCCTCCCGCAACACGGTTCGCCAAGCACTCGACCTGCTACGCGCCGAGGGCCTGGTCGAACGCCTCCCCGGCGTCGGCACGGTCGTCGTGGCCCAGAAGTACCCCCACGGACTCGACCGCCTGATGGGCCTCGCGGAAACCCTGCTCGAACACGGTCATGTCACCAACGAGGTCCGCACCGTGGGCCCCGTCCCCGCCCCGTCCCCGGTCGCCGATCGCCTGCACGTCCCACCCGGCACCGACGTCCTCTACATCGAACGTCTGCGACGGCTGAACGGCCTGCCCCTGTCCCTCGACCTCACCTACATCCCCCTCGACATCGGCACCGCCCTGCTCGGCGAGGACCTGGAGAACACGGACATCTTCCGGCTCCTCGAGACACTCACCGGCCGGCATCTCGGTCACGCCGAGATCAGCCTAGAGGCGGTGAACGCCGACGCCCACTCCGCCGCCGTACTGCAGGCACCGCGGGGTGCGGCCGTCCTGATGCTGGAACGTCTCACGTACCTCGCCGACGGACGCCCCGTCGACCTGGAGTTCATCCGCTTCCGCGGCGACCGCATCTCGATGAGCGGTCTGCTGCACCGGTCCCTGTAAACACCCCGCTCGCGCACATTCCTGGAGACAGCCATGCCCTTGGCGCCCCAGCGGGCCGACGTGCCCGTGACCATCGACGAGTCGAAGTGCATCGACGGCTGCACGCTCTGCGTGGACATGTGCCCGCTGGACTCCCTCGCCATCGACGACAGCAACGGCAAGGCCTACATGCACGTCGACGAGTGCTGGTACTGCGGCCCGTGCGCGGCCCGCTGCCCCACCGGAGCCGTCACGGTCAACATGCCCTACCTGCTCCGGTGAAAGGCCGAACTCCCATGAAAAGCACTGCACTTGCCGTTGCCGTTGCCCTGCTCCTCGCGCCGCTCACCGGCTGCGGCGGCAACGCCGCGGCCGGCGCCGGCGGCTCCACCGTCACGATCACCGTCGGCTACCAGTCCAAGACCATCAACACGGTCACCGCGGGGACCCTCCTGCGCTCCCTCGGCTACTTCGAGAAGCAGCTCAACTCCCGCCACGACGGCCGCACCTACAAGGTCGACTGGCAGGACTACGCCACCGGCGCCCCCATCACCGCCCAGATGACCGCCGGGAAGATCGACATCGGCTCGATGGGCGACTTCCCGCTGCTCATCAACGCGGCCCGTGGCAAGCAGCTCGGCCGCCCCACCCGCCTGGTCTCCATCACCGGCTACAACCTCCGTGGCGGACTCAACACGATCGTCACCGCCCCCGGCTCCAAGCTCGCCTCGCTGAAGGACCTGAAGGGCAAGAAGGTCTCCACGAGCGTGGGCTCCGCCGCCGACGGCACCCTCGTACGGGCCCTGCAGCGTGCCGGCATCGACCCGAACGGCGGCATCGAGAAGCTCAACCAGCAACCGGCCGTCGGCGCGTCGGCCCTGGCCGCGGGCAGCGCGGACGCGCTGTCTCAGTTCGTCGCCTGGCCGGGCCTGCTCGCCTACCAGGGCAAGGCGAAGGCCCTCTACGACGGTGCCCAATCGAACCTGCCCACCTTCCACGGCGTCACCGCCCGCGAGGAATTCGCCAAGAACAGCCCGGCCGTGCTGGAGGCCTTCCTCAAGGCCCAGGCCGAGGCCACCGACTACCTCAACACCCGTCCCGTGGCCGCCGCCGAGAAGGTCGCGAAGGCCACCGGCCTGCCCGCCGAGGTCGTCTACCTCTACAACGGCGCCCACGGCATCTCCACCTTCGACCCGGCGATCAAGCCACAGCTCGTCTCCGCGCTCAAGCAGGACGTGTCGGTCCTGAAGGCGGCGAAGCTGACCGGTGATGTGGACGTGGACGCCTTCGTCGACGACCGGTACGTGAAGAAGGCTCTCGGCACGTCGTACGACAAGCACCTCGCCGCCACTCCCCCGGCGGCCGCGAGCGAGGCATGGCCGAAGGGCACCGAGGAGACCAAGGCGTTCAAGTCCCCCGCGGAGCTCCTGACCCACGTGGCCGCCCACCGGGACGGCATCCGCGCCGCCTACGTTCCCGACGCCACCACCGGCACCTTGTGGTTCGCCGACAAGGCAGTGTGGGTGGCCGACAGCGGGAAGCTCCTGCCGTTCGTCGCCCCGGCGACCGCGCACGCGTATGTCTCCACGCACGGCGGTGCCCATGTCATCACCTACGCCCAAGCGCTGGGGCGTGCCGCATGAGCCGGCCCGCGCCGCGAGCGGGGCGCTACCGGCAGCCACTCCCGCCCATCGGCCGGTATGCGCTGCGGGTGGCTGCCGTCGCGGCCGCCCTCGGCCTCTGGCAGCTGCTGACCAGCCTGGACGTCGACCTGTGGCTGCGCTTCTCGCAGTTCCCCACAGTCATCGACGTGGCCCGCGCCTTCGCCGACCGCCTCTCCGGGGCGGACTACTGGACGGACCTCACGGACAGCCTGACCCGCATCGTCACCGGCTTCCTGCTGGCGGCGGTGCTGGGCGTGGCGGGCGGCGTGCTCGTGGCCCGCTCCCGGCTCGCCGAGGACCTGTTGGGTCCCCTGCTGGAAGTGGTCCGTCCGATCCCGGCGATCGCCCTGGTGCCCGTCGCGATCCTCCTCTTCCCCTCCAACGAACAGGGCATCGTCTTCATCACGTTCACCGCAGCCTTCTTCCCGGTCCTGGTCTCCACCCGGCACGCCGTCCGGGCGCTGACCCCCGTGTGGGAGGAGGCCGTGCTCACGATGGGCGGCGGCCGGTGGCGCATCCTCGGCTCGGTCGTCCTGCCGGGCGCGTTGCCCGGCATCTTCGGCGGTCTGTCGGTCGGCATCGGCGTCTCGTGGATCTGCGTGATCTCCGCCGAGATGATCTCCGGTCAGTACGGCGTCGGCTACCGCACCTGGCAGGACTACACGATCGTCAACTACCCCGGTGTGTTCGTCGGCATGGTCACGATCGGCGTCCTCGGCTGGCTCACCTCCACGACCGTCGAGCTGTTGGGCCGACGCCTGACGCGCTGGCTGCCCCGCACGTCGTTCGTCCCCGGTACCCGGCCGACGGCGCCGCGCAGGCTCGCGCACGCCCGGCCGGCTTCCGCCCCCGTCCGCACCGACCAGCCCTCCGACACCGAGGAGGCACGCGATGAGCACCTCGTCTGACACCGGGCCCGGCCTCCGTACGGTGGACCAGGCGCTGTCGTCCGTACGCGGCACCCGGCTCGCCCTCCACGCTGCCACGCTCGGCCGCCCCGACGCGCCTGTTCTGGCCGACGTCGAGCTGGACATCGCGCGGGGCGAGATCCTCACCGTCGTCGGACCCTCCGGCTGCGGCAAGTCGACGCTGCTGCGCAGCCTGGCGGGCCTGCTGCCTCCGCTGGCCGGAGGGATCGGTCAGGACGGACGCCCCCTCGCCGGACCCTCGGCCGAACGCGCCCTGATCTTCCAGGAGGACGCCCTCCTGCCCTGGCGCTCCCTGCGCGCCAACGTGGAACTCCCGCTCGCCATCCGTCGCGTCCCGCGATCCGTGCGCCGCGTTCAGGCCGAGGAGTGGCTGGCCCGCGTCGGACTCGCCGACCACGCCCGCCAGTTGCCGCACCGCGTCTCCGGCGGGCAGCGCCAGCGCGCCCAGCTGGCCCGCGCCCTGGCCGGACGCCCCCGCGCCGTCCTCATGGACGAGCCGTTCGGCGCCCTCGACGCCCAGACCCGCGCCGGCATGCAGGACCTGCTGGTGGAGGTGCTGCGGGGCACGGGCGCGACCGTCGTCTTCGTCACCCACGACGTGGACGAGGCCCTGTTCCTCGGCGACCGCGTGGCCCTGCTCGGCGCCGGCCGCCTGCTCGCCGTACGGGACGTACCTCACCCTCGCGACCGTACGGCCCTCGGTGACCCGGCCCGCGTGGCCCTGCGCCACGACGTCCTCACCTCGCTCGGCACGTGAAAGGCACCCCGGTGAACCCCCGCACGAACACCCCCACGGAATCCCTCCGGACCCCCGCTCTCACCGACGCCGAGGAGCTGACCTGCGACGTCCTCGTCATCGGCGGCGGCACCGCCGGCACCATGGCGGCCCTGACCGCCGCCGAGCACGGCGCAAACGTCCTCCTCCTGGAGAAGGCGCACGTCCGCCACTCCGGCGCCCTCGCCATGGGCATGGACGGCGTCAACAACGCGGTCGTCCCCGGCCGCGCCGAACCCGACGACTACGTCGCCGAGATCACCCGCGCCAACGACGGCATCGTCGACCAGTCCACCGTCCGCCAGACCGCCACCCGCGGCTTCGCCATGGTGCAGCGGCTGGAGTCGTACGGCGTGAAGTTCGAGAAGGACGAGCACGGCGAGTACGCGGTCCGCCAGGTCCACCGCTCCGGCTCCTACGTGCTGCCGATGCCGGAGGGCAAGGACGTCAAGAAGGTCCTGTACCGGCAGCTGCGGCGGCGCGAGATGCGCGAGCGGATCCGCATCGAGAACCGGGTGATGCCGGTGCGGGTGCTGACGGCGGGCGAGGGCGAGGACCGGCGGGCGGTGGGGGCGGTCGGCTTCAATACCCGCACCGGCGCGTTCGTGGTGGTGCGCGCCGGCGCCGTGATCCTGGCGACCGGCGCCTGCGGCCGACTCGGGCTGCCCGCCTCCGGCTACCTCTACGGCACCTACGAGAACCCGACCAACGCGGGCGACGGCTACGCCATGGCCTACCACGCGGGCGCCGAACTCACCGGCATCGAGTGCTTCCAGATCAATCCGCTGATCAAGGACTACAACGGCCCCGCCTGCGCCTACGTCGCCAACCCCTTCGGCGGCTACCAGGTCAACCGGCACGGCGAACGCTTCGTCGACTCCGACTACTGGTCGGGCCAGATGATGGCCGAGTTCGCGGCGGAAGTCGCGAGCGACCGGGGCCCGGTCTACCTCAAGCTGAGCCACCTTCCGGAGGAGTCGCTCTCGGCCCTGGAGTCGATCCTGCACTCGACCGAGCGCCCGACGCGCGGCACGTTCCACTCGGGCCGCGGACACGACTACCGCACCCACGACATCGAGATGCACATCTCCGAGATCGGCCTGTGCGGCGGCCACTCGGCGTCCGGCGTACGCGTCGACGACCACGCCCGTACGACCGTCCCGCGCCTATACGCCGCGGGCGACCTGGCCTGTGTGCCGCACAACTACATGATCGGCGCGTTCGTCTTCGGGGACCTGGCCGGGGCGGACGCGTCCCGGTACGAGGCCTACGAGGGCGAGTTGCCGCAGGACCAGCTGCGCAAGGCGCACGAGCTGATCTACCGCCCGTTGCGCAACCCGGAGGGCCCGCCGCAGCCCCAGGTCGAGTACAAGCTGCGCCGCTTCGTCAACGACTACGTGGCCCCGCCGAAGTCCGGAGCCCGTCTCTCCCTGGCCCTGGAAGCCTTCGAGCGGATGCGGGGCGATATCGCGGCGATGGGTGCCCGGACCCCGCACGAACTCATGCGCTGCGCCGAGGTCACCTTCATCCGTGACTGCGCGGAGATGGCCGCACGTGCCTCGCTGGCCCGCACCGAGTCCCGCTGGGGCCTCTACCACGACCGCACCGACCACCCGCGCCGCGACGACGCGTCCTGGTTCCACCACCTCGATCTGTACAAGTCCCCCTCTGGTGCCATGGAGTTCACGGCCCGTCCCGTGGCTGCCTACCTGGTCCCGGTCGACGGCTTCGCCCCGGCCGGCGGCCGCTCCCGGCACATCGGCGAGGTCCACCCGGAGCCTGTGGCGACGGCAGGGGCCCGGGAGGCGGCACCGGTGGCACTGCGGCGGGAACCCACCGCGGCAGGAACAGCGGCCCACCCCGGGCAGACGCGGACGCGCAGGCCACACCTCGCCTGCTCGAACTCATCGCCCTCGCAGAAGACGAGCCTGATCTCTCCGTGCTCGCCGAGTACTTGACGGACCCCGAGCCCAGCGTGCGCCGGACGGCCGTCACGTTCCTGACGGAGACCGTGCCGCCGGGCACCGGACCGGCACTGGCCTCGGCGCTCACCGATCCCGACGCCGGTGTCCGCGCCGCCGCAGTCGCCTCACTGCGCGAACTGGTCGAGACGCTGCCGCCGGAACCGGCGCTGCGCGACGGTCTCGCGGCCGCCCTGTCCGAGGCCGACGCCGCCGTCCGTGCCGCCGCACTGGACGTGCTGCGTGCCCTGCGCCTCGGTGACGCCGAGTTGTTCGCGCACTCCCTGTCGGATTCCGACATCGCCGTACGCATCGCGGCCGTGCGCGCGCTGGTGTCGGTCGACGCCTCCGCAGAGGTGGCCCGCGCGGCGGCCGTCGATCCGTCCCGCGAGGTCCGCGTCACGATCGCCAAGGCCCTGGCCACCATGGACACAGGCTCGGCCATGGCTCGCTCGGCCCTCGCCGCGCTCATCGACGATCCCGACGCCCTGGTGCGGGGGGCCGCCTACGAGGCTCTCGGCACGACGGGCTGCCCGCCAGGCCTGGCCGCACGCGCCGAGGCGGCCCTGTCGGACCGGGCCTGGCAGGTCCGGGCCGGCGCCGCCACCGCTCTGTCCGTCGCGGACTCCGACCTGGCCGTGCCGGCCCTCGCCAAGGCCCTCACCGACCTGAACGCCGACGTCCGCAAGGCCGCCGTACTGGCCCTCACCCGGCACCGTGCCGTCGAGGACGCCCGAGCCGCCCTGGCCACCGCGACGACGGACTCGGACGCGGATGTCAGGGCCTACGCGGCGCGGGCGCTGTGACCGCGACCCGCCGTGCGGCCACGGGGCGCCCCGTATTCTGCAGGAGGCCTGCTCGGCGAGGGCGGACGCGGCGCGTGCGACCACGGTGAGCTCGCCGTACACGGTCAGCGCGTACGGATCGTGCGGCGGGCTGTCCGGCCAGGGCTGAGGCGAGAAGGGCCGCCAGGGTGACCTCATGCCCCTTCCGTGCTCGCGAAGCTCGGCCAGCAGTCCCTCTGCCACGCCAAGACAGAACTGGACGGAGACCAGACGCGCGGTCGGCGCGGCCAGAGAGGCGAAGGGGGACGGGACACCCTCGTCCGGCGAGAGGGAGCCGAGCACATCGTCGGCCGCCACCGGCACGGAATCGAACTCCACGCCGCCACCGGCCGCCAGCCGCTGGCCGAGGGCGTCCCCGCTGCTGCCGCTCACCACGCCCGAGCGGGCGGGGTCGACCAGGACGGCCAACGGCTCACCGGTGCCGTACTTGGCGGCTCGAACCACCAGCCGGTCGGCGACTCCGACTCCGGTGGCATACCGCTGGTAGCCGTTGAGCAGACAGCCGCCCGACGTGGGGGCAGGATGAGTGGTGGTTTCGCGTTCGGCGTCGCGTTCACATGGGTCGTCGCGCGCTCCCGGCGCCGGCGAAGGGGACCTGGGCGGCGGGGGCCACCTGCTGCCCGTACGGATGCCGCCACAGACCCTGCGCCTGAAGCTTCGGCAGCACGCCCTCGCCGAACCAGTACGCCTCCTCCAGATGCGGATACCCGGAGAAGATGAACTCCTCGATCCCCAAGGCGGCGTACTCCTTGATCCGCTCCGCAACCTCGGTGTGGCTGCCGACCAGGGCGGTCCCCGCCCCGCCCCGCACCAGCCCGATACCCGCCCACAGGTTGGGATGGATCTCCAGCCCGGTGGAGGTGCCCCCGCGCGAGCGAAGCCGAGCGTGGGGGTGGCTCCCGCCCCCGTGCAGGGCCAGCATCCGCTGCTGTCCCTCCGACTCACTTCGGGCAAGCCCGGCCTGGACCTGCCGCACGGTCTCCGCGTCGAAGCCCGCCAGCAGCCGCTCCGCCTCGGCCCAGGCCTGCTCGGAGGTGTCGCGGGTGATGACGTGCAACCGGATTCCGAAGCGGACGCCGCGCCCCTCCTGCGCGGCCAGCCCCCGGATCCAGGCGATCTTCTGCGCGACGGCGGCGGGTGGCTCACCCCAGGTGAGGTAGACGTCGACATGCCTGGCGGCGACTTCTCCGGCGACCGGCGAGGAGCCCCGAAGTACACCTCGGGGATCGGATCGGGCACCCGGGCAAGTTTCGCTTCCTCGACCTGGAGGTGCTCGCCGGACAGGTCGACGGCCTTGCCGTCCCACAACCCCCGGACGATTTCCAGGAATTCGCCGGTACGGCGATATCGCGCGTCCTTGTCCAGGAAGTCCCCGTAGGCCCGCTGTTCGTGGCTCTCGCCGCCGGTGACGACGTTGAGCAGGAGCCGTCCGCCGGTCTGCCGCTGGAAGGTGGAGGCCATCTGCGCGGCGAGCGTCGGCGAGACGAGGCCGGGGCGGAAGGCGACGAGGAACTTCAGGCGTTCGGTGTTCTGGCTGACCATCGCCGTGGTCAGCCACGCGTCCTCGCACCACGCGCCGGTCGGCGTGAGCGCGCCGACGAAGCCTAGGTCCTCGGCGGCGCGGGCGATCTGGCTCAGGTAGGCGACCGTCGGCGGCCGGTCGCGCCCGGTCTCCGTGGCGGGGGTGCCGTGGCCGCCGCCGACGACGTGGCGGCTGTCGCCGTTGGTGGGCAGGAACCAGTGGAAGGTGAGGGACACGTGGGAGCTCCGATCGGTGTTCGTCAGCGTTCGTCACAGGAGGCCGTGCCGGAGCGGCTTGGTGCCGCCCAGCACGCAACGGCCGATGCGCTGGACCTTCCAGCGGGCCGGGTCGTGCAGCGTGTCGGTGCGCGCGTCGCGCCAATGGCGGTGCAGGCCCCGGGAGTCGAGTGCCGAGCGGGTGCCGGAGACCTCGAAAAGGGCGCTGGCGGCCTCCAGGGTTGCCGCGGCCGCCGTCACATTCGCGGTGGCCACCGCGATCGAGGCCGCGGCGGCCGAGTCGTCGGTCAGGTCGGCGCGGACGTCGTCGACCGCGGGCCGCCTCGCGAAGCAGCGCTTGGGCGGCCCGTTCTCCGATTGCCGCTTCGCCGAACCGCTGGATCACCAGCGGATCCTCCGCGGTGAACGCGTGCCCTCGGCGGCGCTCTCGGATCAGGGGCGGCTCTTCGTACGGACGAACTCCACCGCCTCGGCCAGCGCCCCGGAGGCGATCCCCGTGTCGATGGCCGCGCACAGCAACTGGACTACCGCCCGTGGAGTTGGAGGCCTTGGAAGGTGGTGGTACGGCACGACGCGGTCGGCGGGCACGGGCACCGAATCCAGGCGCCACGGCCGTGAGGCCGGGCGCGTCACTCGGGACGTACGCCATGTGCAGGGTGTCGTCCTCTCGGCGTGATCGGCGATGACGTGCGCGACGCTCATCCGGCGGCCGCCAGCAGCGGCGTCCGCCCGCCCAGCGCGGCCGAGAACTGGTCCGTGACCTGCGCCAAAGCCTCGGCCGACCCCGGCGCGACGGTCAGCGTGCCGTCCTCGCCCACCGTGATGTCCTTGTCGAGCGTGAACCAGCCCGGCGTGATGTGCGCAGGGCCCATGGAGGCCAGCACCGGGCGCAGGGCGTAGTCGATGGCCAGCACGTGGGCGGTGGAGCCGCCGGTGGCCAGCGGCAGGACCGTCTTGCCCGCCAGGGCGTACTGCGGGAGCAGGTCGAGCAGGGACTTCAGCAGTCCGGAGTAGGCGGCCTTGTAGACGGGGGTACCGATCACCACGCCGTCCGCCTGCTCGACCAGGGCGGTGGCCCGGACGATCGCCGGGTGAGCGAAGTCGGCCCCGAGAAGCGCCTCGGCAGGCAGGGTGCGCACGTCCAGCGCGATCACCTCGTGTCCCTGCGCGATGAGCCGTTCGTCCAGGTGGCGCAGCAGCCGAGCGGTGCGGGAGGTGGCGGAGGGGCTTCCGGAGACGGACAGGACAGTGGCCATGGAAAGGACCTTTCGGTTCGTCGTTTCGTGTGCGGGCCGCGGTCAGGCGTGGGCGGCGGCGGGCTCGGACGCGGCTTCCTCTGCCCCCGGTCAGCGCACCAGGGGCAGCACCCGCTTGCCGAAGTACTCGCCCTCCTGCAGGTAGCGCAGGCAGCCGAGAAGGAAGAGGTCGACGCCGAGCCGCTTGTAGGCGACGATCCTCCCCAGCCTTCGGCGCCGGGACCCCACGGCGATCTGCTCAGGGGTGCCGATCAGACCTGTGTGGAAGCCGTCGCGTGCAGCCGGCCAGCGGGATTCTCGAACATCAGCTCGACTGAAAGGAGTGACCCCGTCGGCGCCATTCCTCCGCGAGCAGTTCGTATGAACGGACCCGGTCCGTGTGGTCGTGGGTGATCGTCGTGATGAGCAACTCGTCCGCGCCCGTGGCCTCCCGGAGTTGTTCCAACTGGTCGGCCACCCGGCCCGGTGAGCCGACGAACTGGGTGTCGAGGCGGTCCTGGACGAGAGCTCGGTCCTCGTCGGTCCATGGGTGGGCACGCGCTTCCTCCGGCGTCGGGTACTCGATGGCGCCCTCGGCGGTGCGGATGCTGCGGACCCACGGGCCGTAGCCGGTGGCGAGTGCGCGGGCGGTGGCGTCGTCCTCGGCGACGACGACATCCGCCGAGACGCTGACGTACGGCTTGTCGAGGAACTCGGAAGGCTGGAAGAAGGACCGGTAACCCTCCACCGCCTCCAGGACGGTGGCCGGGCTGACGTGGTAGTTCGCCGCGAACCGCAGACCGCCCCGGCCCGCGACAGCGGCGCTCTGACCACCGCTGCTGCCCAGGATCCACACCTCCACGTCGGCGCCCTCCCCCGGCACGACGTGCGCCTCGGCGCCCTCCGGGGAGCGGTAGGTGCCGGCGAGCAGGGCGAGGATGTCGTCGACCTGCTCGGCGTAGTCCTGTGACTCGGCGCCCGGCAGGAGAAGCAGCGTGCGCTGCAGCGCGATGCGGGGTGACCCGAGCAGATGCTCGAAGGAGAAGCGGGGTGGGATCAACAGGCCGTTCGGGGTGCGGCCGTCGACGACCGGGGTCGCCGTCGGCAACGGTGCGGCCGGCTGACCCGGCGGGCGGCCGCCCGAGCGGCCCAGGCCCAGATCGAAGCGGCCCGGGTGCAGCGCGTCGAGCAGGCCGAACTCCTCCACCGTGGACAGCGCCGTGCGGTGCCCTAGCTGCACGGCCCCGGACCCGAGCCGGATGGTGGAGGTGGCCGATGCGGTCAGGGCCAGGACGACTGCGGGGGACGTGCCGGCCACGCCCGGATTGAGGTGGTGCTCGGCGAACCAGTAGCGGGCATATCCGAAGCGCTCGGCCTGCTGTGCGAGATCGATGGAGTTGCGCAGGGCATCGGCTGCCGTCGAGCCGGAGGGGATCGGGACCAGGTCGAGGACGCCGAGGGCAATATCAGACATGGACGGACTCCTGGGTGAGCGGTGGGGTCGGAAGCACGGGTCCCCACACGAACGGCGGGTCCGGGATCTCTTGGCGCAGCACTGGGGCGGCCTTGGACTGGAACAGCTCGAGGGAGGCACGGTGCTGGGACTCCGTCAGCCCGCTCGCGTCGGCGTGCAGGTGGAGCACGGTGTGCCCGAACTGTTCGTGGTAGCGGTGCACCTTGTCGATGACCTGTTGCGGGCTGCCGATCAGAGCGGAGCTGCGCTCGGCGAAGTCCTCCAGGGTCTCGAAGACGACCGGCAGGCCGGCCTTCTTGAAGAACGCCAGGTTGGACTCGAAGACCGGCCGGTACGCGGCCAGCGCCTCCTGCGAGGTGGGGGCGACGCAGAGGCCCGCCGTGCCCGCACCGACGGTGATCTGCGCCGGGTCGTGGCCGTAGTGTTCCCACCGCTCGCGGTAGTGGCGGATCAACTCGGCATACGGCTCGATGGGGTTGGTGACGTTCGCCGCGAACAGCGGGTCGCCGTGGCGGGCAGCCAGGTCGACCGACTCCCTGCTGGTCGCGCTGCCGTGCCAGACCCGGACCGGCCGCTGATACGGGCGCGGCCACACCTCCGCGTCCGTCAGCGGGGGACGGAAACGGGTGACCGCGGTGACCTTGTCCTGACGCCAGATCTGCCGGAACACCGCGTAGCTCTCGGCGTTGCGGTCCCACTGGTCCTCGGGCGTGACGTGGAACAGGTCGCGCTGGGCGGCACCGTTGCCCTTGCCGATGATCAGGTCGAGACGGCCGTTGGACAGGTGGTCGAGGGTGGCGTAGTCCTCGTATGCCCGGACCGGGTCGAGGAGGCTGAGCGTGGTCACGGCGGTGAACAGCCGGATCCGCTTGGTCAGCGCGGCGACGTGGCTCAGTACGACCGGCGGCGAGGAGGAGATGAACGGCCGCTCGTGCCGCTCCCCCACGCCGAAGCCGTCGAAGCCCAACTCCTCGGCGAGCAGGGCGTTGTCGAGGACCTCGCGGAAGCGGTCATGCGTCGGCTTCCGCACGCCGGTGACAGGGTCCGGGCGGTGCACGATCAGGGTGATCGCGAGGAACTTCACGAGGCCACCCGCTCGTGGGACACCTCGTCGGGATGGGCGAGGCCGAGGTGGTGGCGGAGGGTCGGGCCCTGGTAGTCGGTGCGGAAGACGCCCTGTTCCTGGAGGAGCGGGACGACCTTGTCGGCGAAGTCGTCGAGGCCGGTGGGGGTGATGTGCGGGACGAGGATGAAGCCGTCGCTTGCGTCGGCCTGGACGAGGTCGTTGATGATCTTCGCGACGGTGTTCGGGGAGCCGATGAAGTTCTGGCGGTTGCCGGTGTTGATGACCAGGTCGCGGATGGACCAGTTGTTGGCGGCGGCGAGTTCGCGCCATTCGCGGGCGGTGGTCAGCGGGTCGCGGTACATGCGGACCTGGGCCCGGCCCTTGGCGATGTGGTCGTCGCTCACATCCGGGTCGACGTCCGGGAGCGGGCCTTCGGGGTCGTAGGAGGACAGGTCCCGGTTCCAGACGAACTCCAGGTGCTTGAGGGCGGTGGCGCCGCTGACCTGCCGGCGGCGCACCTCCTTCGCCAAGTCCTCCGCCTCGGCGTCGGTATCGGCGAGGACGAAGGTGGCAGCGGGCAGGATCAGCAACTGGTCCTGGCGACGGCCGTACTTGGCGAGCCGGTTCTTGACGTCCGTGTAGAAGGCCTGGCCGCCCTCGAGGGTGGCGTGGCGGCTGAAGATGGCGTCGGCGGACGCGGCGGCGAACTCGCGGCCCTCCTCGGAGTCGCCGGCCTGGAAGATGACGGGGCGGCCCTGCGGGGAGCGCGGGATGTTGAACTGGCCGTGGATGTCGAAGTGTTGCCCGCTGTGGACGAAGGAGCCGGCCTTCGCGTCGCGCAGGAAGACGCCCGCGGCCTGGTCGGCGATGATCTCATCGCCGTGCCAGGAGTCGAAGAGCTCGTTCGCCGTGGCCAGGAACTCCTTGGCGCGGGAGTACCGCTCCGACTGGGGCAGGAAGCCGCCACGGCGGAAGTTCTCGCCGGTGAAGGCGTCCCAGGAGGTGACGACGTTCCAGGCCGAGCGGCCGCCGGAGAGGTGGTCGAGGCTGGCGAACTGGCGGGCCACCTCGTACGGCTCGTTGAAGGTGGAGTTGATGGTGCCGGTCAGGCCGAGGTGCTCGGTGACGGCGGCGAGCGCGGCGAGGATCGTGAAGGTGTCGGGGCGGCCGACGACGTCCAAGTCGTATATCTCACCTCCCTGTTCGCGCAGCCTGAGTCCCTCGGCGAGGAAGAGGAAGTCGAACTTGGCGCGTTCGGCGGTCTGCGCGAAGTGCGTGAAGGAGCTGAACTCGATGTGGCTGCCGGCCCGCGGGTCGCTCCACACGGTGGTGTTGTTGACGCCCGGGAAATGCGCGGCCAGATGGATCTGCTTCAGCGGCTTGCTCATGGTGGGTGCGGTCCTTCCGGCTCAGGCGGTCGCTGCGGCGTAGCGGTTTGCGGGGCGGGGCAGGCCCAGCAGGCCGCGCAGAGTGCCGGCTTCGTAGGCGGTGCGGAAGGCGCCACGACGCTGGAGTTCGGGGACCAGTCCGCGTGAGACGGCCGGGAGATCGTGCCCGGCCACGGCGGGCCGCAGCCGGAAGCCGCTCAGCCCCTCCGCCGCCCACTCCTGCAGCAGATCGGCGAGTTGTGCGGGCGTACCGGCGAAGATGCGGGCATCGCTCGGGTACGGCTCCTCCGCGAGGGAGTCGAGGCGTGCGCGCCGGTCCTCGGCAGCGACCTGATCGTCGTCCAGGAAGACCAGCAAGTCGCCGAAGATGTGGAGGGGTTCGTCACCACGTCCGGCCGTCTCCTGCTCGGCACGGATTTCGGCGACGATCGCACGGGCTTGATCGGCATCGTGCGGGGTGACGTAGCCGACGTCGGCCTGGCGGGCGACCAGCCGGTACGGGACGGTCTGGTGGGCGAGGGCGGTGACGAGGGGCTGGCCCTGCGGTGGGCGCGGGGTGATGGAAGGGCCCTTGACGCTGAAGTGCCTGCCCTCGAAGTCGATGTAGTGCAGCTTGTCGCGGTCGACGAAGCGGCCGGTGGCGACGTCGCGGACCTCGGCGTCGTCCTCCCAGCTGTCCCAGAGCCGGCGCACCACCTCGACGTGGTCGGCGGCCTCGTCGAACAGATCGGTGAGCCGCTCCTGTCCAGCCGGCGTCCGCAGTTCCTCCAGGTTGATCGGCGGGAAGGCGCGGCGGCCGAAGTGGGTGGCCTCGTGCGGGCGGGCGGAGATCTGCACGCGCAGGCCGGCGCGGCCCGCACTGACGTAGTCGAGGGTGGCGATCGCCTTGGAGATGTGGAAAGGCTCCGTGTGGGTGGCGATCACCGTCGGCACCAGGCCGATGTGCCGGGTGAGCGGGGCGACGCGGGAGGCGACCAGGACGGCGTCGAGGCGGCCGCGGACCTGGTCGGTGCGACCGTCCGGCTCGCCGTAGTGAGAGGACTGCAGGCCGAGACCGTCCTCCAGGGTGACGAAGTCGAGCAGACCGCGCTCGGCCTCGGCGACCAGATCGGCCCAGTATCCGGCGGTGAACAGGTCCCGGGGGCGGGCGGTTTGCTCGCGCCAGGAGGCGGGGTGCCAGCCGGTGCCGTCCAGGGCGACGGCAAGGTGCAGATGAGAAGCGGAAGTTGAGGACACAAGGGTGCCTTTCCTGAAGGTCCGTAGGAGATCACGCCGGCCCACGCCAGGAGGCGTACGGCGGCTGGAAACGGGTCAGGAACAACAGAGGGCGCCGGCCACGCGCTGGAGGTCGATGTGGGGCCGGCCGTGGAGGCGGACGGCACGCGGTACACGTGTCACGCGGCCCACCCCCGAGTCGTCGCCTTCGACAGGGACAACGGCACGGCTATGCCGTTTCTTCCAGTACGGCGGCTTCGGTCCGCCGCACAAGTGAGAAGGCCGTACGGCGGCGCAGGGTGAAGCCGATCGACTCGTACAACCGGATCGCGTTCGCGTTGTCGGCCCTGGCGTGCAGGAAGGGCCGCTCGCCGCGCTCCTTGATGCCGGCCGCGACGGCGCGGACCAGGCGGGTGGCCAGACCCCGGCCGCGATACGCCGGGTCGGTGCATACGGCGCTGATCTCGGTCCAGCCGGGTGGATGGAGGCGTTCACCGGCCAGGGCGATCAGGCGGCCGCGGTGGCGGACGCCCAGGTAGGTGCCCATCTCGACGGTGCGGGGCAGATAGGGGCCGGGTTCGGTGCGGGCGACCAGGTCGAGGATCTCGATCACGTCGTCGGGGCCGAGCCGTACGGCCTCGGGGTCGGCCTCCGCGCGCAGGCCGGTGTCCACGAGTTGGACACCGTGTCCGGTGCCGACGACCTCCCAGCCCTCGGGCGCCTCGGTGACCCCCCGCACCGAGGCGGTGCCACCGGGGCCGACGAGCGCGGCGAGGTCGCCCCAGGCGCGCGGGTCGTCCTCGTCGGAGACGGCGTAGAAGGGAGCGACGTCCTGGTGGTAGCGGGCGGCCTGGCCGATACGTTCGGCGAAGTGGGCGTGGGGTCCGGTGAGCGCGGCCCAGGCGGGGTTGTCCAGAATGTGCGGGGAGCTGGCGTCGAGGGTGGTGACGGACATGGCGTGGCGGTCTCCGGGGTGCGGCTGGGGGTGTCCGGCGTGCCGGGACTCCGCTGCGGGGCGGCATAAAGTCCCGGCACGCGGTGGTCAGGAGTTGTCGAGCGGCAGTCCGGGCGGGTTGACCTCGGACGTGGCGACGGCCTCGTCGGAGAGGTTGTAGGCCTTGAGCCACTCGGTGTACTGACCGTTCTTGATCAGGTAGTTGATCGCGTCGGCCAGTGGCTTGGCGAGTCCGCCGTCCTTCTTCGCGGTGGCCGCGATCAGGCCCTGCAGGCTCGCGCCCGCGCCGGAGTAGGTGCCCGCGGTGCGGGTGGCGTTGGGCGTGCCTGCGGTCTGCCTGTTGTGGTAGGCGAAGCCGGGGTTCGGGCCGAAGGAGGCGTCGATCTTGCCGCTGTTCAGGGCGAGGTAGGTGCTGGGGCTGTCCTGGAAGTACTTGACGGTGAACTTCTTGCCCTCCTTGGCCAGCTTGTCCTTCCACTCCAGGAGGATCCTCTCCTGGTTGGTGCCGGAGGCGACGGCGATCGTCTTGCCGGCGAGGTTCTCGTAGTTGCCGTCGAAGTTCCAGGTGCTCTTCTTCGGCACGATGAAGGCGAGGTTGTCCTGCCGGTAGGAGGCGAACTCGTACTTCTTCTTGCGTTCTTCGGTGTCGGTGACGTTGGAGAAGGCCACGTCGACCTTGCCGCTGTCGATGCCGACGAAGAGGTTCTCCCAGGTGGAGTTCTTGGCCTCGGCCTTGAGTCCGAGGACCGTGGCGACCAGGCGGCCGAGGTCGGGCTCGGAGCCGGTGAGGGTCTTCTGGTCGTCGCCGACATACGCCAGCGGCGGGAACCCGGCGGGCAGGGCACCGATGCCGATCTCCAGCTTGCCGCTCTTCTTGACGGCGGCGGGCAGTTCGGCGCTGATGGACTTGACCTCGGAGACCTTGATGGTGGTCTGCTTGGCGGCGCCGTTGGAGACACGTCCGATGACGACCTCGCCCGACTTGGCGGTGTCGGTGGTGGTGGCCGCGTCGCTGTTGCCACCGCAGGCGGCGAGCCCGGTGGCCAGGGAGGCGACGGCGGTGGCCGCGGTCATACCTCTGATCAGGCTGCGTCGGGTGAACTGGGTGGGCATGGCCGTTCCTTGTCGCTGAAGGTGATGAGGGTTGAGTGGGGGAGGTCTTGGGGGTGCGGCGGGTCAGAGGACCCTGCTGAGGAAGTCCCTGGTCCGCTCGTGCCGCGGTTTGTCGAGGACCTCGGCGGGCGGCCCCTGCTCGATGATCTTGCCGCCGTCCATGAAGACGACCCGGTCGGCGATCTCGCGGGCGAAGCCGATCTCATGGGTGACGATGACGAGCGTGGTGCCGCTGCTCGCCAGGTCCTTGATGACCGCGAGGACTTCACCGACCAGTTCGGGGTCGAGGGCTGAGGTGGGCTCGTCGAAGAGGATGACGCCGGGGCGCAGGGCGAGGGCGCGGGCTATGGCGACGCGCTGTTGCTGGCCGCCGGACAGTTGCCGTGGGTAGGCGCCGATGCGTTCGCCGAGGCCGACGCGTCCGAGGAGTTCCTTGGCCAGTTGTTGCGCCTCGGGCTTGCCGAGCTTTCCGGTGGCGACGGGGGCAGCGGCCACGTTGTCCAGGACGGTCAGGTGCGGGAAGAGGTTGAAGTTCTGGAAGACGAACCCGATCCGCCCGCGCTGGGTGAGGATGGTCCGCTCGCTCAGCTCCTTCAGGCGGTCGCCGTGCCGCTGCACGCCGATCAGCTCGCCGTTGATGCTGACGTAGCCGATCTCGGGCTTCTCCAAGTGGTTGATGACCCGCAGCAGGGTGGACTTGCCGGAGCCGGAGGGGCCCAGGATGACGGTGACCTCGCCGGGGCGGACGGTCAGGTCGACGCCGTCCAGCACCCGGTGGGTGCCGTACCACTTGTGCACGTCGTGGACCTCGACGGTGGCGGCCTCGACGTCCGCCAGGGCTTCGAGGGTCTCGGCGGTCATACGGCGGCCTCCCGACGGATGCGGGCACGCAGGTCGGAAAGACCGGTGCGGAGCTTCTGCAGTGGCGTCGGCGACAGGCTGCGGGTGGCACCGCGGGCGTAGTGCCGCTCGACGTAGAACTGGACGACGGACACGATGCTGGTCAGGATCAGGTACCAGACGGTGACGACCAGCAGCAGCGGCACGATGTCGCCGGGGTAGGTGGAACCCATGGTCTGCGCTGAGCCGAACAGGTCGAGCAGGGAGACGTAGAAAACCAGCGAGGTGCCCTTGATCAGGCCGATGAGCTGGTTGACGTAGTTCGGGATGATCGAGCGCAGCGCCTGCGGGAACACGATCCTCCGGAACTGGTAGCCCTTGGGCAGGCCGAGTGCCGCGGCCGCCTCGTGCTGTCCCTGGTCGACGGAGAGGATGCCGCCGCGTACCACCTCGGCCGCGTAGGCGGCCTCGTTGAGGCTGAGGCCGATGACGGCGACGACCATGTCGGTGGCGAGTCTCGACTCGTCGAAGGAGAAGAAGGCCGGGCCGAAGGGGATGCCGACGCTCAACGTCTTGTACAGGGCACTGAAGTTGTAGAGGAAGATCAGCACCACGATGAGCGGGATGGAGCGCAGCGCCCAGACGTAGGTCCAGCTGACCGCGCGCAGCACCGGGCTCTTCGACAGCCGGCCCAGTGCGAGCACGATGCCGCCGGCAAGGCCCAGCACCGCACTGTAAGCGGTGACTTCCAGTGTGATCAGCAAGCCGTCGAGGATGGTGGGGCGCAGGAACCAGTAGCTCCAGCGGTCCCACTGGTAGAAGGGGTTGGTGACCAGGCCGTGCACGAACTGGGCGACCAGGACCAGGACGACCGCGGTGACGATCCAGCGGCCTGGCTGCCGCAGCGGAAGAACACGCTGCGCAGTGAATGATTTTGACGGCCCGTCGGAGGTCGGCGCCTCGGCGAGGGTGACGGTGGCACCAGGGGGTTGACTCATGGTGGGCTCCGGCTGGGTGGGAACATCCCGGAAGCACGGCGGCATGCGGCGGCGCACACGACGGCGAGGTACCGGGGCGGGGAGGGCAACGGCACACCGCGGGCGCGGTGTGCGTCAGGAGGTGCGGGGGCTGCGGGGAGGTGTCAGCCCCGACAGCGGGCGCGGCCCGGTGCGGTACACAGTGCGCTGTTCACGCGGAGCAGATCGACGGCACGATCGACGACGAGCAGGTTGGCGTACGACGGTACGCAACCCTGGGAGCGGCGTGCGGCCGTCCTGGGAGCTGCGTACATGGTGTCACCGTCACTGTTCCGGCCCTGAGGCCCTCGCGCTTACCGAAACTTCATCGGCCGGGTCGTCACCTGGGGCACCCCACCGCGGTGGGAGGGTTGCCGGTCAGCAAGCCAGGGCTTGTCGCTGACACTCATGACCGTTCTGGACCGTAGTTAAGACAACAGCCCGAACATTTGTCAACGCCGGTCCAGCAGGTGGAAAGGCGAGCGGGCGGGCGCGGCGGGCATGCGGACGTGGATCGCCGACGGATCAGGGCTTGAGGCGACCGGTGCCGAACATCGCGACCGACCAGACCGTCAGCGCCGCCGCGAGGCCCCACACCACGGCGAGGGCTCAGCCCACGCCAACATCGCCCTGGCCGAGCAAGCCGATCCGCTCGACCTGGACCAGCCAGAAGACGGGGTCGAGGCGGCTCAGGGCGTCCCAGAACGGCGGCAGTTGGCGGACCGAGTAGATCAGGATCTGCCTGATGGACAGGAACCGGTCGACGTTGATCTCCGGCGCGGCCAGGCCCAGGAGGCCGCGAGCGCCGGTCTGCGGTCGGCCTGGTTCGGGCAGGCCTTCGGCGCGGACTCACCCCAACTCGCGGCGCTCGTCGGACGCGAGGTGCCCGGACTGCAGGTCGGCACCTCCGCGATCCCCGTCTTCGGCCGCCACCCGCTGCTGGTCTCCAGCCAGGCCCAGACCGCCCAGGCCGCGACCCACGGCCGCTACCACCCCGGCCTGGCCCCGGGGCCTCCTCGGCGAACTGGCCCGCTGAGCACGCCGGTCGGACCGACGGCCCGACCGGCCCCCTGCACCCCCCTTGAGGCCCAGGCGGGGGCGAGCCGACCCGTTCACGGCCGGTGACGCCCCGCCGACTTGGCGGGACGCGACCATCGACCTCAGTAGCCCGGAGACGGGCAGGTATGGCGGTCACACAGGGCGAGCCCACCGCCGACCCGAGTCCGTCCCGCGCACAAGCGCCCCTGCCCGTCCACGACAGCCTTCACCGCCCGCACGGGAGTTGAGTCCGGCGCGTCCAACGACACTCGGGAGGTCGCCACAGCTGTCTCGATATGCCGCGTGGACGGCAGACAGAAGCGACGATACCTGGACCCCAGATTCGCCCCGGATTCGGCTCCAAAAGTTTGTTCAGTGAGTAAACGTAGAATCTGACCTGCGAAAATAAAGAGCGGCAGACGAGTCGGGCTGTACGCCGGGTTCTGTTCCCCGGGGTCCTCGCGGGCCCCGGGGCGACGGCCATCCATCTAGGGCCGGTGTTGCCACCGGCCTCGTGCGGTCTACCCGCGGACTCGGGCGGGCAGCCCTCGAACGTCCGCGCAGAGCGCTTTTGACGGCGCTCCTTTTGACCTTGCTCCAGGTGGGGTTTACCTAGCTGCCCAGGTCACCCTGGGCACTGGTGGTCTCTTACACCACCGTTTCACCCTTACCGAGGACCGAGGTCCCCGGCGGTCTGCTTTCTGTGGCACTGTCCCGCGGGTCACCCCGGGTGGCCGTTAGCCACCACCCTGCCCTGTGGAGCCCGGACGTTCCTCGGGAAGCCCCTCTCGGGAACTTCACGCGGCCGCCCGCCCGGCTCGTCTGCCGTGCCGACCATGGTACCGGGCGCGCGGGACGCCCGATTCCGCCGCCGGGAAGACGTCCCTCAGGCGGGGGTGAAGAGGATCTTCGACGTGCCCGGGTCCGCCTGGGTGAGGCGGACCCGGAGGCGCTCGCCGAGGGGCAGCCGGTCGCCCTCCACGCGGCCGGCGACCGCCGGGGACTCCAGTTGCACGGTGCCGATGTCCGGGTGGCGGTCGGCGAGGTCGACCACGAAGCCCTCGAAGACGTCGCCGACGCGGTCCTCGAGCAGGGCCGCCTCGACGAGGTCGACGCACTCGCGCTCGACCGTGGCCGCGCGGTGGGCGCCCTCGGCCATCCGCCCGGGCAGGGCGTCGAGCGCGGTGCGCACCCAGGCGGGCGGGGGCTCGCCGGCGACGGCCGCGAGGCAGAGTTCCGAGGTGTAGCGGTCGACCAGGCGGCGCAGCGGGGCCGTGCAGTGGGCGTATGGGGCGGCCACGGCGGCGTGGGTGGTGATCGGGGGCAGGTCGCCGTCCTGGAACACCGTGTAGCCCGCGCCGCGCAGCAGGGTGGTGCACTCCTGGAGGAAGGCCGCGTGGCGCGGTTCGCGCGGGTCGAGGGTACGCAGCAGCGCCGCGTAGGAGACGTGGTGCGGCCAGTCGACGCGCAGGGCGGTGGCGGTGCGGCGCAGCCGGGCCACGTCCCCCACTCTCGACTTCGCTCGAGCGGGGGACCCCCATCGTCGGGTGCGGCGGGGAGGGTGCGCAGGATGCCGGTGCCGGTGGCGAGCATCAGGTCGGCGGCGGCCATTCCGGCCAGCAGGGAGAGCTGGGCGTTCCAGCCCTCGGCGGGCAGTGGGGCGCGGTAGGCCGGCAGGCAGGCGTGGTCCCGCTCGGTGATCTCCTGTTCGGGGACGTCGAGGGAGATGCCGCCGCGCTCGGTCTCCAGCCGCTGCCTGGCCCGTCCGATCTCCTTGAGCAGCGCGACCGGCTCCTCCGCCGTGCCGCCGTCGATCTGCCGCTGGACGCCCGCGTGGTCGAGCCGGGCGCGGCTGCGGACCAGGGCCCGGCGCACGTCGACGGCGACGGTTCGGCCCTCCGCGTCGAGGTCGACCGTCCAGAGCACGGCCGGCCGGGTCCGGTCGGGCAGCAGGCTCGCGGCGCCCTCGCCGAGCACGGTGGGGTGCAGCGGGACCCGCTCGTCGGGGAAGTAGAGGGTGTTCACCCGCCGGTGGGTCTCCGCGTCCAGGCCGCCGCCAGGGGCGACGAAGGCGGCGACGTCGGCGACGGCGTACCTGACCCGGTAGCCGGTGCCCTGCCGGGACAGGTACATCGCCTGGTCGTGGTCGGTGGAGGAGGCCGGGTCGAGGGTGAAGAAGGGCAGCTCCGTGGCGTCGTGCGGGGGCAGCACGGGGTTCTTCGCCGAACGCCCGGCCTCCTCGAGCACCTCGGGCGGGAATTCCTCCGGGATGCCGAGTTCGGCGCGGAGCGCGGCGAGGGCGGCCCGCAGCGGGGCCTCGGGGGCGCCGGTCAGCCGGATCCTGCGGCGGGGCATGTGTCGAGCGTAGGGCGAGGGGGCGTGCGCAGCACCCCGTACGCTGGCGCTGAACCGATGAGAAGGAGTACGCGTGCTTGTCCTGCTGCCGCCCTCGGAAGGAAAAGCGTCCTCGGGCCGTGGCGCCCCGCTGAAGCCGGAGTCGCTGTCCCTGCCGGGACTGGCCCGGGCGCGGGAGGCGGTGCTGGCGGAACTGGTCGAGTTGTGCGCCGCCGACGAGGAGAAGGCGCGCGAGGTGCTGGGGCTCAGCGAGGGGCTGCGCGGCGAGGTGGCGAAGAACGCCGGCCTGCGTACGGCCGGGGCCCGGCCCGCCGGGGAGATCTACACCGGTGTGCTGTACGACGCCCTGGACCTGGCCTCGCTGGACGCGGCGGCCAGGAAGCGGGCGGCGCGCTCGCTGCTGGTCTTCTCGGGGCTGTGGGGCGCGGTGCGCGTGACGGACCGCATCCCCTCCTACCGCTGCTCGATGGGTGTGAAACTGCCGGGGCTCGGTGCGCTGGCGGGGCACTGGCGGGCGCCGATGGCCGAGGTGCTGCCCGAGGCGGCCGGCCGGGGCCTGGTGCTCGACCTGCGCTCCGCCGCGTACGCGGCGGCCTGGCGGCCCAGGGGTGAGGTCGCCGGGCGGACCGCGACCGTACGGGTGCTGCACGCGCCGACCCGGAAGGTCGTCAGCCACTTCAACAAGGCCACGAAGGGCCGGATCGTACGGAGCCTGCTGACGGCCGGGGCCGCCCCGAAGGACCCCGCCGAGCTGGTGACGGCGCTGCGGGACCTCGGATACGTGGTGGAGGCGGAGGCGCCGGGCGCGGCGGGGAAGCCGTGGGAGCTGGACGTGCTGGTGGACGAGGTCCACTGAGTACGACCGCCTGAAGCTGCCGTTGCATCATGCGCAACGGTCGTTGCGGAGGGTGGCACCGCTGGGCACGATGAGGGAATGACCTCACCGCTGCCCTCCGCTTCGGCTGCCTCCGTGCTGGATCTCGCGCCCGTCGTACCGGTCGTGGTGGTGTCGGACGTGTCCGACGCCGTGCCGCTGGCGCGTGCGCTGGTGGCCGGGGGGCTGCCCGCCATCGAGGTGACCCTGCGGACGCCCGCCGCGCTGGACGCGATCCGGGCGATCGCCGACGCGGTGCCGGAGGCGGTGGTCGGGGCGGGTACGGTCCTGACGCCGGAGCAGGTGGACGACTGCGTGGCGGCCGGGGCGCGGTTCCTGGTGAGTCCGGGGTGGACGGACGCGCTGCTGGAGGCGATGCGCGGGTCCGGGGTGCCGTTCCTGCCCGGGGTGTCCACCACCTCGGAGGTCGTGGCACTGCTGGAACGCGGGGTGCGGGAGATGAAGTTCTTCCCGGCGCAGGCGGCCGGCGGCACGGCCTATCTCCGGTCGCTGGCGGGGCCGTTGCCGCAGGCCCGCTTCTGCCCTACGGGCGGGATCGGCCCGGCCACCGCCCCCGAGTACCTGTCCCTGCCCAACGTCGGCTGTGTGGGCGGCAGTTGGATGCTCCCGGCGGATGCGGTGACGGCCGGGGACTGGGGGCGGATCGAGGAGCTGGCGCGGGCCGCGGCGGGGCTCAGGGACGCAGGTGGGACGTGTCGTTGAACAGCCGTACGCTCGCGTTGCCGTCCGCGTAGTACGCCACCGCGGACAGGGACGCGGCGGAGAGTTCCATGCGGAACAGGGACTCCGGCGGGGCGCCCAGGGCGAGCCGGATCAGGGTCTTGACCGGCGTGACGTGGGTGACCAGCAGGACCGTGCGGCCGGCGTGGGCCGCGACCAGCTTGTCCCGGGTGGCCGCGATCCGGACGGCGGTCTCCGCGAAGCTCTCGCCGCCGCCGGTGGGGTGGGCCTCCGGGTCGGCGAGCCACGCGTTCAGGTCGTCCGGGTGGCGCTCACGGACCTCGCCGAAGGTGAGTCCCTCCCACGCGCCGAAGTCCGTCTCCCTGATCCCCTCCTCGACCGTCACGTCCAGGCCGAGGCGGGCGGCGACGATACGGGCGGTCTCCCGGGTGCGGGCGAGCGGTGACGCCACGACGGCCTGGACGGTGCCGCGCCTCGCCAGTGCCTCGGCGACCCGCCGGGCCTGCTCCCGCCCCGCGTCCGAGAGGGAGGGGTCGGTGCCGCCGCTGCCGGAGAACCGCTTCTGGGGGGTGAGGGGGGTCTCGCCGTGGCGCAGCAGCACGAAGGTGGCGGGGGCGCCGAGATCGGGGGCGGCACTCCAGCCGGGCGCCTGCGACTGCTCGGCGGAACCGGAACCGGCGGGGCGGGACGTGGTGGGGCCGGGGAGCTGCCGCCCGGTGGTGCCGGAAGGGCGCCGCTCACCGGCGGCGGGCCGGTCCGCGCCGGAAGGCGCCTCCCGTGTCTCCCCCGCTCCGGGATCCGGCCGGGCGGGAGGACCCTCGTCGCCCACCGGTACCGCTCCGATGGCACGACCGACCGCGGCTGCGGCGGCGTCGCCGACCGCGCCCGCCTCGGCCTCGCCGGTGGCCGCCGCCACCCGTGCCGCCGCCGTGCCCGTCGCCTCGCGCATCGCCTCGGCTTCGACGTCGTCGCCGGTGGCGGACCACTGCTCGCCCCGTGCGCCCGCGTCCATGGCCTCGTTGGCGAGCCGGTCGGCGTGGGCGTTCGAGGCGCGGGGGATCCACTCGTAGGTGACCTGGCCAGGCGGGAAGACGCGGTTCGCCTCCGCCGCCAGGGGCTTCATGTCGGGGTGCTTGATCTTCCAGCGCCCCGACATCTGCTCGACGACCAGCTTGGAGTCCATCCGGACGTGCACCCGGGCGGTGGGGTCCAGGGCGTGCGCGGCGCGGAGGCCGGCCAGGAGGCCCCGGTACTCGGCGACGTTGTTCGTGGCGACGCCGAGGTACTCGGCGGCCTCGGCCAGGGTCTCCCCCGTCACCGCGTCGCTCACCACGGCGCCGTAGCCCGCGGGCCCCGGGTTGCCCCGTGACCCGCCGTCCGCCTCGACGATGAACTCCCGCACCGCGCCGTCTCCTTACAGACCCGACTCGGCGGTGCGCACCAGGATCCGGCGGCAGTTCTCGCAGCGGACCACCGTGTCCGGAGCCGCCGCGCGGATCTCGCTCAGCTCGGTGATCGCCAGCTCCTGGCGGCAGCCCTGGCAGGTGCGGGCGTACAGCTTGGCCGCGCCGATGCCGCCCTGCTGGCCGCGCAGCTTGTCGTACAGCTTGAGCAGGTCGGCGGGGACGGACCCGGCGACGACCTCGCGCTCCTTGGTGACGGAGGCGGCCTCGCCGTCGATCTCCTCGAAGGAGGCGTCCCGGCGGCCGGTCGCGTCGTCGATCTTCGCCTGGACGGAGCCGACCCGCTCGGTCAGCTCGGCGACCCGCTCCTGCGCGGACTCGCGGCGCTCCATGACCTCCAGGACGACGTCCTCGAGGTCGCCCTGCCGCTTGGCGAGGGAGGCGATCTCGTGCTGGAGGTTGGAGAGGTCCTTGGGCGAGGTGACCGCGCCGGAGTCCAGGCGCTGCTGGTCGCGGGCGGCGCGCTGGCGCACCTGGTCCACGTCCTGCTCGGCCTTGGTCTGCTCGCGGGCGGTGTCGCTCTCCTCGGTCTGCGCGGCCACCAGCAGGTCGCGGAGCTGCGTGAGGTCCTTGTGCAGCGACTCGATCTCGGCGTGCTCGGGCAGTGACTTCCGCTTGTGCGCGAGCTGCTGCAGGCGGACGTCGAGGGCCTGGACGTCGAGGAGTCGGATCTGGTCGGCGGGCGCGGCGTTCAGTTGGGGGCTCCCATGTGGCTAGTGTTGACGGTGGACGCCGCGTGGGCGGTCCAGGGGTCGGTGACCGTCCTGGAGACATGGACCCTGAGGTCCCAGCCGTGACGGTCGGAGATCTCGTCGAGCTGGGCTGCGGCCAGCTCGCACCAGGGCCACTCGGTGGCCCAGTGCGCCGCGTCGAGCAGCGCGAGAGGGCTTCGGGCCACCGCCTCGGACACCGGGTGGTGGCGCAGGTCGGCGGTGAGGAAGGCGTCCACGCCGGCCGCTCGGACCTGGTCGAAGAGGCTGTCGCCGGAACCGCCGCTGACGGCGACGGTGCGGACGACGGCCTCGGGGTCGCCGGCCACCCGGATGCCCTGCACGGTGGCCGGCAGCCGCTCGGCGACCCTGGCGGCCAGCTCGCGCACGGTGAGCGGGTGGTCGAGTTCGCAGACGCGGCCCAGGCCCCGGTGGCCCGCCGGGTCGGTCGGGTCCGGCACGAGGGGGCGGACGACCCGCAGGTCGAGCGCGCCGGCCAGCGCGTCGGAGACGCCGGGGTCGGCGGTGTCGGCGTTGGTGTGGGCCACGTGCAGCGCGATGTCGTTCTTGATCAGCGTGTGCACGACGCGGCCCTTGAAGGTGGACGCCGCGACCGTGGTCGTGCCCCGCAGGTACAGCGGGTGGTGGGTGACCAGCAGGTCGGCGCCGAGCTTCACCGCCTCGTCGACGATCTCCCGTACGGGGTCGACGGCGAACAGGACCCGGTGGACCTCCTGGTCGGGATCGCCCACCACCGTGCCGACCGCGTCCCAGGACTCGGCCCGCTCGGCGGGCCACAGGTTCTCCAGCGCGGCGATGACTTCAGACAGACGGGGCACGGGGAAAAGGCTACCTGGCCGTTCTGTGCGGATGTACCGCCTCCGCCCCGGCCGGACCCGCTCAGCACAGGCGCCGCCGTACCCTCAGCTGAATCGCTTCTGCGCCACCCGTATGTGTGAAGCCGACGTCCACCGGTCCCCCGCCCGTGGGTACGAAACTAGCTTCGTCGCCGGAGGTGACCGAACGATGACGGCCTGTGCGATCGAACCCCCTTCGACCGACCGGTCCGGCGAGGGCGACGGCGCGCCGGGGTCGGGGTGCGCCATCACGGCGGACGGCGCGTACGCCGCCCGTCTCGCGCCGGACGGTGACTCCTGGTTCCCGGAGCGCTGGACGCTGGACGGCCCGGAGCCGTACGCGGTGCCGCTGCCCGGCCATCAGCCGGAGGAGCCCGGCACCCGGGTGCAGCCGATGGGCGACGGACGGGTGCTGATCCACCGGCTGGTGGAGGAGCACCGGCACACCTTCGGCCTGCTGTACCCGACCGGGCCGGGCACCGGTGAGCTGCCGCTGGGCGCGGTGGAGTGCCCGGAGCCCGGCACCCGGCTCACGCTGCTGCCCCCGGCTCCGGGCGGGGAGCGGGCGTACGCCCTGGCCGTCGGCCCCAGGGCCACGGCGGTGTGGCGGGTGGCGGGCGGCGGGCCCGGGCCCGAGCGGCTGGCCGAGGTTCCGGGGCGCTGCTCGGGCGGGGTCTGGCTGGACGCGACCGGGCGGCTGCTCGCGCTGGACCGGGAGCTGGACGGACGCACCAAGACCGTGGTGGTGGACCTGGGGCGCGGCGGCGAGGTCTCGCCCCTGCTGCAGATCGCGGAGGGCAGCGACGACCGGCTGCTGCTGGCCGATCCGGACAGCGGGCTGCTGCTGATCTCCTCGGACGCGCCCTCGCCCGGGCAGGAACGATTGGGCTGGGGGGTCCTGGGCAGCACGCTGCCGGTGCGCTTCCCGGAGTGCCTGCGGGTCCCGGACTGCTCGGTGACGCCGTTCGCGATCCAGCCGGGGCAGGTCCTGATGCCGGAGAGCTGCGCGGTGGCGCTGCGTGTCGAGGGACCGTCCGGCGGCTGGGTCGGCGTCTGGCGGCCGGCCGAGCGGCGGGTGTGCCATCTCCCGGCCCCTCAGGGGTGGTTGACCGGGTGCGGGCTGTGGACGCGGGACGGGTTGCTGCGGCTGCCGTACGCCACGGGGGAGGTCCCGTGCGGCGTGGCGGAGCTGACGGCGCCCTGGGGGGAGACGGGGGTGGCGGGGCCGGGGGTTCCGGTCCGGGACGGCACGGCCGGCGAGGCGCTCGAGGTGCCCCGGCGGACGCCGGTTCCGGAGCCCCCGGAACCGGTGACGGTCCGTCCGGTTCCCCTGCGGGAGGCACCGCTTGGACGTCTTGTAACGAAGTAGTGCCGGTCGGCGTGCCCGCCTGGATCCGGCCGTGGGTGGGTTGGTTACACTCGCCCGGCTGTAAAAGGATCATGTTGACGGGGTGAATTCTTCCGATGAGCGACACCAGCACGACTCAGCCGCTGTCTGCCGACTCTCAGGACGCGGACGGCCACGGCCGTCACCGGGGCCCGGTAGCGGCCCGGGACGGTGACATGGCTCCGCGTGGGCGTCACCGCAAGCCGGCCGAGGAGACCGCCGAGGCGGCTGCCTGACGGCAGTGGATGAGGAGGGGCTCCCCGTCGCACGACGGGGAGCCCCTCCTTCGTTCCCGGGGGGGAGCCCCTCTTCATGGCCCGGTGAGCACCTCTTCGGCCCCTCAGGAGTGTCCGACGACGGTGTCGGCGAGGACGGGTGCCTCGTCCCGGTCGGCGGCGCTCACGGCCACCCGCACGGTGCCCTCTCGCCGCCACATGCGGATCCGCAGGGTCTCCCCCGGGAAGACCACTCCCGCGAACCGGGTGTCGTACGACCGCACCCGGCTCGCCTCGCCGTCGAGCAGCGTGTCGACGACCGCCTTGAGGGTCATGCCGTAGGTGCACAGGCCGTGCAGGACGGGCCGTTCGAATCCGGCGGCCCGGGCGAACCCGGGGTCGGCGTGCAGCGGGTTCCAGTCGCCGGAGAGGCGGTAGAGGAGGGCCTGGTCCTCACGGACCGGCAGGTCGACGGTCCGGTCGGGCCGGCCCTCGGGCGGGTCGGGGCGGGTCGAGGGGCCGCGGTCGCCGCCCCAGCCGCCCTCGCCGCGCAGGAAGATCCGGGCGTCGCCGGTCCACAACGGGCCGTCGGCGTCGGCGGCGTCGGTGCGCAGCACGAGGACGGCCGCGTGGCCCTTGTCGTACAGGCCGGCGACGCGGGAGGTCGCGGTGGCGGTGCCCCGCGCCGGGACGGGGCGGTGGACCGTGAGCGACTGACCGCCGTGCAGGACGCGGGCCAGGTCGACCTCGATGCCCGGGGTGGACAGGCCGCTGATCACTCCCGGCGGTCCGCCGCCCGCGACGGTGGCGAAACTCGGCAGGACCTGCAGCCGGGACTCCAGGGTGTAGCGCAGCTCGCCGGGGTCGGTGGCGGGCACGCCGGCGCCGATGCCCAGGTGGTAGAGCAGGACGTCCTTCGCGGTCCAGGTGATCTCGCCGGAACGGGGCCCGGCGGCGAGGGCCTTGGCTGCGTCGATGGGCATGGGACTCCTGAGCTGAGGTCGGCCGGCCGAAGTGGAACGCGTTCCAGTGCGGCGCCCTCTGTATAGCCGAGCGCCCACGGGTTGTGAAGGCTCCGGGTGCCGGGCCGGACCGGCACCGGCACCCGTGACATTTGTCCCGCCCGAGTCCGTACGCGCGGACCTGCCGTGCGCGGGCGCCCGGTTCGTACGCTGGCCGTCGGACCGCCGCGGGCGGTGACCGTTGGATCGGGGGACGAGAGACATGTCGTGGTGGGCACGGACAAGAGGCGTACTGCGGGAACGGGGCAGGGCGCGGTCCCGTCGCCGGGCGGACATCGCGCGCTGCCGGGCGGACCGGAGGAACGGCGTGGACGCGGCCGTCGACCACCCGGGCCCGCCGCCCACCGGCTTCTCCCTGCTGCCCTGGCTGCTGATGGGCCTCGGCTCCTTCTCCAACCTGCTCCAGGGCGAGACCCCGAACCCGTGGATCGGCGGCCTGGGCCTGCTCGCCTTCAACTCCCTGTACGTCTACGTCACCTTCCGGTCCTTCGACCGGGACCGGCGCCGGGCGCCCGCCACCCGGGTGGCGCTGGTGCTGATGGGCCTGCTGACCACGGCCCTCGGGCTCGGGTACGGCGGGAGCTGGCTGATGTTCTTCCCGCTGCTCGGGCTCGCTACCGGGGCCACCCTGCGCGGTCCGTGGCTCGGTCGCGTCGGTCTGCTCCTCACGGTGTACGCGGGTGCCGTCTCCGCCGTCCGCGACGGCTGGTCGGACGCCGCGAACATCGCCTACGCGACGTTCCTGTCCAGCATGGTGACCGCCGCGATCCTCGGTCTGTCCGAGGCGGTGCGGGAACTGCGCGCCGCCCGGGAGGAGCTGGCCCGGCGGGCGGTGGAGAAGGAGCGGCTGCGCTTCTCGCGCGATCTGCACGACCTGCTCGGCCACACCCTGTCGGTGATCGTGGTGAAGTCCGAGGCGGCCCGGCGGCTGGCCCCGCGCGACATGGACGCGGCGCTCGGCCAGATCGGCGACATCGAGTCGGTGGGCCGGCAGGCCCTCACCGAGATCCGGGAGGCGGTGACCGGCTACCGGGAGGGCAGCCTGGCCACCGAACTGGCCCGGGCCCGCTCGGCGCTGCTGGCGGCGAGTGTGGAGCCGGAAGTACGCCGGTCCGGGACCCCGCTCACCCCGGCGGCCGAGGCACTGCTCGGCTGGGTGGTGCGCGAGGCGGTCACCAACGTCGTCCGGCACAGCGACGCCACCCGCTGCGAGATCAGCGTCGAGGGCGCCGTCGAGCAGGCGCGGCTCACCGTCACCGACAACGGCACCGGCGGGGCCGCCCCGCGCGCCGCGGAGGGCATCGGCGGCACCGGGCTGACCGGTCTGACCGAGCGCCTCGCGGCGGCGGGCGGCTCCCTCCGGGCCGGCCCGTCGCCGCGCGGCGGCTTCACGGTCTTTGCCGAGCTCCCGGTGGAGCCGGCCGGGACGGCTGCCGTCGGGGCGGCTACGGCGCCCAGGGAGGGCTGACCGCCCAGCTCACGTCGTCGCTCCACGAGGTGCCGCTGTCCCAGGCGTTGGAACCGCCGTCGCTCGCTATGTAGACGTTGTGGTCGTGGTGGCGCAGATACCGCGTCGGGTAGTTGTACGAGGCGAACGAGGTTCCCGTGCCGCTCCTGCCGGTGCGCGGGCAGAAGGTGGCGTCGGCCCGGAACCGGGCGGTGCCGTCCATGGGCTGCCGCCGGAGCCCGGATTCCGTACCTGGTGAGCGGTGGTGCGCGAGCGACCGGTCGGTATACCGGACGTCGTTCGACCGAAATACCGAACCAATTCAGCCGTCGAAATACCGAACAATTACCGGAAATGCAGAGGCGATTGTTTGCGCATTGCTGAGGGCCCGTCAACCCCTTTGGTGACGAACGAGGTGGAGTCTTTATGGGTGCCCCTGGCTATCCTTGGCCCGTGAACGGCATCCGAGTCCTGCTCGCCGAGGACCAGGGCATGATGCGCGGGGCCCTCGCCCTGCTGCTCGGCATGGAGGACGACATCGAGGTGGTCGCCCAGGTGTCGGCCGGCGACGCGATCGTGGAGGCGGCGCTGCTGCACCGGCCCGACGTGGCCCTGCTGGACATCGAGCTGCCCGGCATCAGCGGCCTGGACGCGGCGGCCGCGCTGCGGGAGGAGGTGCCCGGCTGCCGGGTGCTGATCCTGACCACCTTCGGCCGGCCCGGCTATCTGCGCCGGGCCATGGAGGCCGGTGCGGCCGGGTTCCTCGTCAAGGACGGACCAGTGGAGGAGCTGGCCGCGGCGGTCCGGCGGGTGCTGGGCGGGGAGACCGTGGTCGATCCGGCGCTGGCCGCGGCCGCGCTCAGCGCGGGGCCGAATCCGCTGACGGCCCGCGAGTGCGAGGTGCTGACGGCGTCGGCCGACGGGGCCATGGTGGCCGACGTCGCCGGCCGGCTCCATCTGTCCGAGTCGACGGTCCGCAACTACCTGTCCTCGGCGATCGGCAAGACCGGCACCCGCAACCGCGCGGAGGCGGTCCGGGAGGCCCGGCAGCAGGGGTGGCTGTGAGCCGCGCGTTCGTCGCCGGACACCGCTCCGCCCTCGGCCCCGGCCGCGCCCGGACCCCCGGCCGGCGACGATCCCCCGAGGTGCGGTGGCTCACTTCCGACGGCTGACAGGGAGTCAGAAACCCATGGGTGGGTCAAGGATTCGTTAGGGGCGCGAAGCAACGGAATAGTTGCCCGTGCATACGAGGTTTACCCGGCACTCATGTCACCCGGGAGGCCGAACTCAATGACGCACACAACGACCGACCAGCCCGGCCGGAGGGCGAGCGGGGCCGTGGTCCCGATCCTCGCCTTCGCGGGCATCGTGGTCGCGGTGATGCAGACCCTGCTGGTACCGGTCATCAAGGACCTGCCGCAACTGCTGGCGACCGCTCCCAGCAACGCCACCTGGGTCCTCACCTCGACCCTGCTGTCCGGCGCCGTGGCCACCCCGATCATGGGCCGGCTCGGCGACCTCTACGGCAAGCGCCGCATGCTGGTCCTCAGCCTCGCCGTGATGGTGGCGGGCGCCCTGGTCAGCGCCGTGACCAGCACGCTGCTCACCATGATCGTCGGCCGTACCCTGCAGGGCTTCGCCATGGGCGCGATCCCGCTGGGCATCGGCCTGATGCGGGACATGCTGCCGCGCGAGCGGCTCGGCTCGGCCATGGCCCTGATGAGCTCCTCCATCGGCGTCGGCGGCGGTCTCGCCCTGCCCGCCGCCGCCCTGGTCGCCCAGCACACCGACTGGCACGCCCTGTTCTACGGCGCGGCCGGGCTCGGCGCGCTCGCCATCGCCCTCACCCTGCTCGTCGTGCCCGAGTCCCCGATGCGCGCCAAGGGCTCCTTCGACCTGCTCGGCGCGCTCGGCCTGTCCGCCGGCCTGGTGCTGCTCCTGCTGCCCGTCACCAAGGGCAGCGACTGGGGCTGGTCGTCCGGCACGACGCTCGGCCTGTTCGGCGCCTCCGTCGGCGTGTTCGTCCTGTGGGGCCTGTACGAGCTGCGCGTCCAGGCGCCCCTGGTCGACCTGCGCACCACCGCCCGCCGCGAGGTGCTGCTCACCAACCTGGCCTCGATCATGGTCGGCGTCAGCTTCTACGTCGTCTCGCTGGTCCTGCCCCAGCTCCTCCAGCTGCCCAGCGCCACCGGCTACGGCCTCGGCCGGTCCATGGTGGTCGCCGGCCTGTGCGTGGCCCCGCTGGGCCTGACGATGATGTTCACGGCGCCGGTGTACGCTCGCCTGTCGGCCCGGTACGGCCCGCGGACCACGCTCATCACCGGTCTGCTGATCATCGGCATCGGCTACGGCGGCGGTCTCGGCCTGATGGACGCCGCCTGGCAGACGATCGTCACCTCGGTCGTCCTCGGCGCCGGCATCGGCCTCGCCTACTCCTCCCTGCCCGCGCTGATCATCGGCGCGGTCCCGGCCTCGGAGACCGGCGCCGCCAACGGGCTCAACACCCTGATGCGGTCCATCGGCACGTCCGTCTCCAGCGCCGTCATCGGCATGGTGCTGGCCAACACGGCGAACGACGTGGGCGGCGTCGCGATCCCCACCATGCACGGCTTCCGCGTCTCCTTCCTCATCGCCACGGCCGCCGTGGCGGTGGGCCTGCTGCTCGCGGTGTTCCTGCCCAGGGCGCCCCGCTCGGCCCAGCACACCCAGCTGCGCGCGAGCAGCGAGGAGGAGGCCGGCATCCGGCACGCCGAGGAGGTCCTGCGCGGCTTCCGCGGCCGGGTGCTGGACGCCGCCGGCACCCCGGTCGCCCGCGCCAAGGTGACCCTGATCGACCGCCGGGGCCGCCAGGCGGGGGCCACCCTCTCCGGGGAGGACGGCTCCTACGCGCTCGCGGTGCCCACCGAGGGGCCGTACGTGCTGGCCGCCCGGGCCGCCGGGCACGGGCCGCTGGCCTCGGCCGCGACGCACGCCGGCGACGACCGCCCGGTCGACCTGGACCTGCCTCTGCCGGCCGGCGCCTGACCGGGACGCCGGGCAGGCCCCGGACTCCTGAGAGGCACGTCATACCCGCACCCCCTGTCGTCAGCCGGCAGGGGGTGCGGCAGCATGGGGCGCCCGGAAGACCCCACGGCCGGGTGGACCGGGTACGACCGCACCCGGGACCGGCGCGTCCGGCACGACGCGTCCAGCACGACGCACCGAGTACGACCGAGAGGAATCCCCATGCCCGCGGCACCCAAGCCCGAGATCCTGGCCGCGTTCGAGGCGGCGAAGGGCTTCATGCCCGCGGACGAGGGGCTGGCGCTGTACGCGGCCGCCGCCGAGGCGGGGCGGCTCGGGCTGCCGCTGCTGGAGGTCGGCACCTACTGCGGGCGGTCCACCGTCCTGCTGGCGGACGCGGCCCGCGAGGCCGGCGTCACCGCGCTGACCGTGGACCACCACCGGGGCAGCGAGGAGCAGCAGCCCGGGTGGGAGTACCACGACACGGAGACCGTCGACCCCGAGATCGGTCTGATGGACACGCTCCCCACCTTCCGCCGCACCCTGCACCGGGCGGGCCTCGAGGAGCACGTGGTCGCCCTCGTCGGCCGCTCCCCGCAGATCGCCGCGATCTGGAACTCCCCGCTCGGCCTCGTCTTCGTCGACGGCGGCCACACCGACGAGCACGCCAACGCCGACTACGAGGGCTGGGCGCCGCACGTCGCGGAGGGCGGGTTCCTCGTCATCCACGACGTCTTCCCGCACCCCGAGGACGAGTTCACCGGACAGGCGCCGTACCGGGTCTACCTGCGGGCCCTGGAGTCGGGCGCGTTCACCGAGACCGCCGTGACCGGGTCGCTGCGCGTGCTGCGGCGGACCGGTCCGGGGATCTGACCCGGCCGGATCCCGGGCGGCGCCGGGGTGTTCGCCCGTTGGGACCCCACCGCCATGTGAGCGTCCCGCACGGCGGTTAGGGTGGCAGACGTGTCGTACGTAGGACCGGACTTCGATCCCCCGCAGCCGCGCCGGCCCCGGCGCGGCCCGCTGACCGTCGCGCTCGCCGCCCTGGTGCCCGGCGCACTGCTCGGCTGGCTCGTGTACGAGACGGTGGGCGGTTCGGGCGGGTCCTCCGGCGGCGCGGTCTCCGCCTCGCCCGCCCCCTCCTCCGCCGGCGCGTCGGCGCGGTCGGCACCGCCGGCCTCGCCCTCACGGACCGGCGACTCCGCCCACGACGCCAAGGATCCGGGCCCGGCGGCGGGCAGTTCGGCCCCCGCGGTCTCCGGCGCGCTCAAGGGCAAGGTCGTCGTCATCGACCCGGGCCACAACCCGGGCAACTTCCGGCACCCCACCGAGATCAACCGCCAGGTGGACATCGGCACGAACCGCAAGGAGTGCGACACCACCGGCACCTCCACCAACTCGGGTTATCCGGAGGCCCGGTTCACGCTGGACGTCGCGCACCGGCTGCGTACCCTGCTGGAGCGGCAGGGCGCCACCGTGAAACTGACGCACGACGGCGACTCCCCGCCCTGGGGCCCGTGCGTCGACGAACGTGCCCGCATCGGCAACACGGCGCGCGCGGACGCAGCCGTCTCGATCCACGCGGACGGCTCGGCGGAGGGCAACCGCGGCTTCCACGTCATCCTGCCCGCGTCCGTGCACGCCGGTGGCGCCGACACCCGCCCCGTCGTGGGCCCTTCCAAGGACCTGGGCACGCGCATCGCGGGCCGCTACCTGCGGCTCACCGGCGAGCCGCCCTCCAACTACGTCGGCGACGGCACCGGTCTCGTCACCCGGAAGGACTTGGGCGGTCTCAATCTGTCAACGGTTCCCAAGGTGTTCATCGAGTGCGGCAACATGCGCGATACCAAGGACGCGGCGCTGCTGACCAGCGGCGCCTGGCGGCAGAAGGCGGCGCAGGGAATCTCTGAGGGAATCGTGAGTTTCCTGCGCGGGTAGCGGTCGGCAGGTCCATCCGGGCGGACAGTGTGATCGTGCGGGCGATAGTGTCGTCCCTACCATGAGGGGCCACCCCTGCGCTTCACACCGGGACCTGGAAACGACTTGGTGACAGCGACGCCTCCTCCGACGACGAGACGACCTACGAAGGACCTGCTGAAGTGAATATCCGCTCCCTCACTCGAGGCGACGGCGTGGTGATCGGAGCAGCGGTGTTGCTGTTCATCGCGTCGTTCCTCGACACGTTCGACAAGTCCGGCAATGGCGCCCCGAACGCCTGGGACAACCTCGGCCTGGTGATGAGCATGTACGTCGGCGGTATCGCCGGCGCGGTCCTTGTCGTCGTCGCCCGGGCGCTCCCGCAGCCGCGCAAGGTGATCGGGCTCGACCTCGGCCAGGTCGGCGTCGCGCTCACGGTCTTCGCCGCGTGGACCTCGTTCTGGACCATCATCGACCCGCTGGGTTCGTTCAGCGACAGCTTCGACAGCCTCGACGTCGGCGCGGGCGCCGGCCTCATCCTCGGCCTCATCGCCGCGCTGCTGCTGGCCGCCGCCGCCATCGCCACGCCCCTCGTCCCGGCCCTGCAGGCCGCGCTGGTCCCGGCTCCCAAGCCGGCCGCCCCGCAGCCCTACGGCGCCCAGCCGCCCGGTGGTTACGGCTACCCCGGCGCCCAGCCGCAGCCGGGTCAGCCCTACGGCGCGCAGCCGCAGCCGGGCCAGCCGTACGGCCAGGCCGCCGCTCCGGCGGCCGCGGCGCCGCAGCCGGCCGGCGGGGACTTCTCGCCGTTCTGGTTCGCCGTGCCGGCGACCCGCCCGCTGTTCGCCGAGGACGGCAGCTCGGCGCCGATCGCCGAACTGGCGCCCGGTACCTGGTACCTGGCCGTCGAGCAGCGCGGTGCCGCGCTGGTGGCGCAGACCCAGGACGGCCGCCGCGGCGTCCTGCAGGACACCTCGGGGATCCAGCGCGGCTGAGCCGCCGCCGCACCCCGCGCGCACGGCCCCTCACCCTCACGGGTGGGGGCCGTCGCCGTACGGCCCTGCACCGCGACATATGTGACGCGTCGTCAATCACCGGCGTCTCGGCGACGGAGCCGGGTGCCGCCGGTGAACGACCGCCCTAGGAACCGTTCTTGACCTCGGACAGGGACGGCACCTTGTTCTTGACCTCGGCGCCCGCGTTCTTCCCGGCGTCCTTCACCTGGTTGATGATGTCGTTGAAGTCGTTGGCCGCCCCGCCGTCGCCCTTGCGGAGCTTGGCGGGCAGGTTCTTCAGCGACTCGATGCCCGCCGTGATCGGTGCGATGGCCTTGGAGAGGGTGGGATCGCCCTTGGCGTTGCGCGACGCCGCCTTCAGGCGGTTGTACGCGAACGCGCCGGCGAGGCCCGCCTTGACGAGGGTCAGCCTGCGGCCGTGCGCGCCCTTCTTGAACTTCCCCGCCTTGTAGGGCTTGTAGATCCACTGGTAGACGGCTCCGGCCGCGAGGCCCGCGTTCGCCACGAACCGGGTCTTGGCGAACTTCTGCTTCTCGGCGGAGGTGCTGGGGCTGGGCTCGGCCGCCGCGACGGCGGCCGTCGGGTTGCGCTGCGAGGTGCCGTGGCTCGAGGCGTAGGCCGTGGAACCGGCGAGCAGGGCACAGCAGAGGGTGAGGGCCACGGCGATGTGGCGTATCGGTACGGGCACGGTGTCCTCCCGTGGAGGTGTCGCGTTCGGTCCGTGTGCTCCGTGGAGCCGTGTGACCTCACGCACCTCATCCGAAACATGGGCATTTCGCGCAACACGCGCATCACCCACGGGTTCGGCACGCCGGGTAGCCGTACGGCGACCCGGCGTGCCGTCGCCCCGGTCAGTCGCAGCAGTCGGGGTCCAGCCCGGACGGCAGGTACTCGCCGCCGAAGACCGCGCAGGTGGCGTCGTGGCCGCCCAGCGCGGCGACGGCCAGCAGCAGTGAGCCGGCCGTCCAGGTGGTGAGCTCGCGGGGCCATATGGCGTCGTCGTCGAAGACGTAGCCCGTCCAGTACAGGCCGCTCTCCGCGTCCCGCAGGTGCTGCACCGACTGCAGCATCTCCAGCGCCCGGTCGGACTCCCCATCGCCCACAGGGCCAGGGCGAGTTCGCAGGACTCGCCGCCGGTCACCCAGGGGTTGGGGACGACGCAGCGCACGCCCAGGCCCGGGACGACGAAGCGGTCCCAGTCCGCCTCGATGCGCTCCTTGGCCTCGGCACCGGTGAGCGCGCCGCCGAGGACCGGGTAGTACCAGTCCATCGAGTAGCGGTCCTTGTCGAGGAAGCGCTCGGGGTGCCGTTGGATGGCGTGGCGCAGCGCCCCGGCGGCCAGCTCCCAGTCCGGCTGCGACTCCTCGCGCTGCTCGGCGATGGCGAGGGCGCAGCGCAGCGCGTGGTGCACGGAGGAGCTGCCGGTGAGCAGGGCGTCGGCGGTCGGGGTGCCGTCGTCGTCGCGGCGCCAGCCGATCTGGCCGCCGGCCTGCTGCAGCCGCAGCACCCACTCGACCGCCGCGTACACGGTGGGCCACATCCGGTCCAGGAACGTGTCGTCGCCCGTGGACAGGTAGTGGTGCCAGACGCCCACGGCTATGTAGGCGACGAAGTTGGACTCGCGGCCGCGGTCGGTGACGTCGTCGTGGGCGCCGTCGGCGTAGGCCGCGTACCAGGAACCGTCCTCGTTCTGGTGGGCGGCGAGCCAGTGGTAGGCCCGCTCGGCGGCCTCGTGCTCGCCGGCCGCGTCCAGGGCCATCGCGGCCTCGGTGTGGTCCCACGGGTCGAGGTGGTGCCCGCGGAACCAGGGGATGGCGCCGTCCTCCCGCTGCACGGCGAGGATGCCGCGTACGGTCGCGGCGGCCTGCTCGGCGGTGAGGACCCCGGGCAGGACGAGGTGTTCTGTCCGGGGGGTGGTCACTTGGCGGCCGCCTCGGAGGTCTCGTCCACCCGCGGGAGGTGGGGCTTGGTGGCGTAGACGACGAAGCTCTTGCCGATGACCGGGTTCAGCGCCTGCTCGGCGATCCGGGTGGCGAGGGGCTTCTTCATGATGTCCCAGACCAGCAGCTTGTGGTACGCCCGCACCGGCAGCGCCTTGTCGTTGTCCACGCCGAACGCGCACTTCAGCCACCAGTAGGGCGAGTGCAGGGCGTGCGCGTGGTGGCTGCCGTACGGCCGCAGGCCGGCCTCGCGGACCCTGCCCAGCAGTTCGTCCGCCTTGTAGATGCGGATGTGGCCGCCCTCGACCTCGTGGTAGGCGTCGGACAGCGCCCAGCAGACCTTCTCGGGGCCGTAGCGGGGGACCGTGATGGCGATGCGGCCGCCGGGCCGCAGCACGCGCACCATCTCGGCGAGGACGCCCTTGTCGTCGGGGATGTGCTCCATCACCTCGGAGATGATGACGACGTCGAAGGACTCGTCGGGGAAGGGCAGCGCGAGGGCGTCACCCTCCATGGCGGTGGCGGTGGCGCCGGCCGGTGCCTCGCCGGCCTCCTTCATGGCCGCGAACCACTTGGCGACCTCGCGGATCTCCTCGGCGTTCTGGTCCAGCGCCACGACCTGCGCGCCGCGCCGGTAGCACTCGAAGGCGTGCCGGCCGGCCCGCAGCCGAGGTCCAGGACACGGTCGCCGGGGGCGAGCGGGAACCGGGAGAAGTCGACGGTCAGCACGTGGCCCTGCTTTCGCGGTCGGAGGTTGCGCGGTCGGAGGCGAGTGGTTCGCGGATGACGGCGGCGGGCGGGGTGCCGCGCCGGTCCCGGGCGTCCGTGCGGCCGTCGCGGCCGGCGATGGCCTCCCGGTAGCGGGTCACCGTTCCCTCGGCGGCCCGGGCCCAGGTGAAGCGGCTCAGCACCCGCTCGCGGCCGGCGCGGCCGAGGCGCGCGCGCAGCGCGGGGTCGCCCAGCAGCCGGACGAGCCCGACGGCGAGGGCTCCGGCGTCACCGGGCGGCACGGCGAGGCAGGTCTCGCCGTCGCGTCCGGCGACCTCGGGGATGGCGCCGCCGGTGGTGGCGACCAGGGGGGTGCCGGTGGCCATGGCCTCGGCGGCGGGCAGCGAGAAACCCTCGTAGAGCGAGGGCACGCAGGCGACCTCGGCCGAGCGGATCAGGTCGACCAGCTCGGCGTCGGAGATGCCCTTGACGAACTCGACGGCGTCCTCGAGGCCGTAGCGCTCGATCGCCTGGGCGACCGGGCCCTCCGTGGGGCGCTTGCCGACGACGACGAGGTGGGCGGCCGGGTGTTCGGTGCGCACCTTGGCGAGCGCCTCCACCAGGAAGACCAGGCCCTTGAGGGGGACGTCGGCGCTGGAGGTGGTGACGATCCGGCCGGGGACCTCGGCGACGGCGGGATTCGGCGCGAAGAGGTCGGTGTCGGCGCCGATGTGGACCACGTGGACGCGGTCGTCGCGGACGCCGAGGTGGTCCACGATCTCCTGGCGGGAGCTGCCGGAGACGGTGAGCACCGAGGGCAGGCGGCGGGCGACGCGCTTCTGCATCCGGGTGAAGGCGTACCAGCGGCGCACGGACAGCCGGCGCTGCCGGCTCCCGGCCGCGTCCAGCTCCAACTGCCGGTCGACGGTGATGGGGTGGTGGATCGTGGTGACCAGCGGGGCGCCGACGTCGCCGAGCAGGCCGTAGCCGAGCGTCTGGTTGTCGTGGACGACGTCGAACTCGCCCCGCCGGGCGCGCAGATGGCGCCGGGCGCGCAGCGAGAACGTGAGCGGCTCGGGGAAGCCGCCGGTCCACATGGTGGCGACCTCGAGGGCGTCGATCCAGTCCCGGTACTCGTCGCGCCCGGGGGTGCGGAAGGGGTCGGGCTGGCGGTAGAGGTCGAGACTCGGCAGCTCGGTGAGGCTCAGGCCCTCATGTCCCTCGTCGAGCACGGGATAGGGCTGGGAGCCGATGACCTCGACGCGGTGGCCGAGGCGGGCCAGCTCGCGGGAGAGGTGCCGGACGTAGACGCCCTGGCCGCCGCAGAACGGGTTCCCCTTATAGGTGAGAAGCGCGATGCGCAGCGGTCGCCCGCCGTCTGCTGCGAGCTCCGGTCGGGGCCCCGCCTGACTGGCCTCAGCGGTCACTCCGGGCCCCCTTCTGCCTGCACTCTCCCGCGACACTATGACGGGACGCTAATCTAGAACAAGTTTCAGACTTGATCGTTCAAGAGGCTCTGAATCTACCGGCAGGTAGGAGCCCTGACAGCAGTGGATCAGGTGATTCACGCCACGGCGCGAACCCCCCGCCATGCTGGATGATCACGTGTCCTACAGATGTCCTCACCGACTGTCACGGAGCGGGACCCATGCCTGCGGAATCCAAGCTGGAAGCCGGGAGTGTCCGGCCCCCACGGCGCCGCTGACCGAGCGGCAGGAGGCCCGCCGCCGCCGGATCCTGCACGCGAGCGCGCAACTGGCGAGCCGGGGCGGTTTCGACGCCGTACAGATGCGGGAGGTCGCCGAGTCCTCGCAGGTCGCCCTCGGCACCCTCTACCGCTACTTCCCGTCGAAGGTGCACCTGCTAGTCGCCACCATGCAGGACCAGCTCGAACACATGCACGGCACCCTCCGCAAGAAGCCCCCGGCGGGCGACTCGGCGGCCGAGCGGGTCGCGGAGACCCTGATGCGGGCGTTCCGGGCCCTGCAGCGCGAACCGCAACTGGCGGACGCGATGGTCCGCGCCCTCACCTTCGCCGACCGCAGCGTCTCCCCGAGGTCGACCAGGTCTCGCGGCAGACGACGGCGATCATCCTCGACGCGACGGGCCTGGACCACCCGACCCCGCAGCAGCTCTCCGCGGTCCGGGTCATCGAGCACACCTGGCACTCGGCCCTGATCACCTGGCTGTCGGGCCGCGCCTCCATCGCCCAGGTGAAGGTCGACATCGAAACGGTGTGCCGGCTGATGGACCTGACGGAGCGGGAGGCCGGCCCGGGGGCACCCTGAGGGCTGCGCCCGGGACGGGCGTCAACTCCCGCCGGGACGGCCGTGACCGCGGTCACCGGGCCCGTGTGCGCACAGCCACTCACCGGCCTCCGCGGGGCTGCCGGTAAGGTGGCGGCGTCGTCATCACACTCGTACGGGGGGAAGCCGGTGCAATTCCGGCGCTGACCCGCAACCGTGAGCCGTCCACCCGACGGTGAGCCGGAACGCCTCGTACGGGACGTTGACCGGCTCGCGTGCGCGGCGGCCCGCCGCGCACGGCACCGTCGAGGTCTACGGGGCCGAGCCGCCCGGGGTGTTTCCCGTGCGCTGCCGGTTCCCCCCGCAGGAGAGGCAGTCGCCGACCATGAACGTCCGCCGCAGTGCCGCGGCTCTCGCCGCCATAGGCGTGCTGGCCGCCGCCGCACCCGCCACGGCCGCCGACACGTCCCCTTCCGCCTCGCCCAAGGCGGCGGTCCCGTCGGGGCTGTTCGGCAAGTCCGACCCGACGTACGACGGCGTGTGGCGCCAGTCCCTCGCCCTGCTCGCCCAGCGCACTCTCGGCTATCGGCCGGCCGCCTCGGCCGTCGACTGGCTGGTGGGACAGCAGTGCGCCAAGGGCGGCTTCGCCGCGTTCCGGGCGGACACGGCCAAGCCCTGCGAGGGTAAGGGCGGCGCCCAGCCCGACACCAACAGCACGGCCGCCGCCGTCCAGGCCCTGCAGGCGCTCGGCGGACACGACGCCGAGGCACGCCGCGCCCTGGTCTGGCTGAAGAACGCGCAGAACCAGGACGGCGGCTGGGGCTACACGCCGGGCAGCCCGAGCGACACCAACTCCACCTCGGTCGTCGTCGGCGCCTTCGCCGGGGCCGGGGAGGACCCCGGCAAGCTGCGCGCCGACAAGGGCACCCCGTACGAGCTGCTGAGCTCGCGGGCGCTCGCCTGCGACGAGGACGGCGGTGGCGCGCTCGCCTACCAGCCGGACAAGAAGGGGCGCCTGGTCGCCAACGCGGACGCCACGGCGGCCGGTGTACTGGGCGCCCTCGGCAAGGGGTTCGTGAACGGGCCCGCCGAGGCCCGCGCCAAGGCCCCCGCCTGCTCCTCCGCCGGCAAGGCCACCGAGACCCGGGTCGCGGACAACGCCGCCGCGTACCTCACCCACGCCGTCGCCGGGTCCGGCCACCTCAAGTCGGCGCTGCCCGGCGCCGAGGACCAGCCCGACTTCGGCAACACCGCGGACGCGGTCGTCGCGCTCGCGGCGGACGGCTGGAGCGCGCAGGCGAAGAAGCCGTACGCCTGGCTGGAGAAGAACGCGGCCGGCTGGGCCCGGCAGAGCGGCCCGGCCGCCTACGCCCAGCTCATCCTCGCCGCGCACGCGGTCGGCGCGGACGCGCGGCACTTCGGCGGCACCGACCTGGTGCGGTCGCTCAACGCCACCGGTCCGGCGCCCCGCGCGGCGGCCCGCGCCGAGGCGCCCGGCAAGCGGGCCGAGGACGACTCGAACACCGCTGTCTGGTGGATCGTCGGCGTCGGTCTCGTGGCCGGCATCGGCATCGGGTTCCTGCTGAGCGGCCGCCGGAAGAAGCAGCAGCCGTGACCGCCGTCCGCCGTGCCGCCGTCCTGCTCCTCGCCGCGTCCGCCGTCCTGGCCGGCGCGGCGCAGGCGGAGGCCGCCGGGTACCGCTACTGGTCGTTCTGGGAGCGGACCGGCGGGCACTGGTCGTACGCCACCGAGGGTCCCTCGACCGCCCGTCCCGACGACGGCGCCGTGCAGGGCCTGCGCTTCGCGGTGAGCGAGGACTCGCAGGACGCGACCCGGCCGCGCGGCACGGCGGACTTCGCCACGATCTGCGCCGGCACCCCCGCGAAGGCGGGCACGAAGCGGGTGGCCCTGGTCATCGACTTCGGCACGCCGGCCGACGCCCCCTCCGGCGAGACCCCGCCCGCGCGCCGCACGGCCTGTGCCCGGGTCTCCCCCGACGCGACGACGGCCGAGGCGCTGGCCTCGGCCGCCAAGCCCCTGCGCTACGACTCCAACGCCCTGCTCTGCGCGATCGCCGGATACCCGCACAAGGGGTGCGGGGAGCAGGTGTCCGCGGCGGAGAAGCCGGCGAAGGCCACGGAGAAGCCCGAGCCGGACGGCGGTCCCTCGCTGGGGCTGCCGATCGGTGCCGGCGTGGTCGCGGTGCTGGCCGGGGCGGCGGTGTGGCAGTCCCGGCGGCGGCGCGGGAATGCGTAGCCGCGTCAGCACCGCCACCGCGGCCGCCGCGCGGGACGCCGGCCGCACCGGCGCGGCCGCGGAGGGCCGTGCCGCCACGAGCGCGGGAGGCGACCCCGCCCCCGCCGCGGGCAGCCGTGCCGCCCGGACGGCGCGGCCGGACGCGGCCGGGGCGAGGGAGGGCCGGCGTACGCAGGCCGCCCCCTCCGGCCCCGGCACGGCCGTGCGCCGCTGCATCCGGGCGCCTGGTGGCTCTGGTCCCTCGGCCTCGGGACCGCCGCCACCCGCACCACCAACCCCCTGCTCCTCGCCCTGCTGACAGCCGCCACGGGCTATGTGGTGGCGACCCACCGCTCCCCCTCCCCCTGGTCCCGCTCCTACGCCGCCTTCGCCAAGCTCGCCGTCGCCGTGCTCCTCATCCGCCTCGCGTTCACCGTCGCCCTCGGCTCCCCGATCCCCGGCACCCATGTGCTGGTCACCCTCCCCGAGATCCCGCTCCCGCACTGGGCCCAGGGCATCCGGCTCGGCGGCCGGGTCACCGCGGAGGCGCTGCTCTTCGCCGGTTACAACGGACTGAAGCTGGCCACCCTGCTCATCTGCGTCGGTGCCGCCAACGCCCTCGCCAGCCCGGCCCGGCTGCTGAAGTCGCTGCCCGGCGCGCTGTACGAGGTGGGCGTGGCCGTGGTCGTCGCGCTCACCTTCGCGCCCCACCTCATCGCCGACGTCCAGCGGCTGCGCGCCGCCCGCCGGCTGCGCGGCCGTCCGGACCGGGGCGTACGGGGCCTGCTCCAGGTCGGACTGCCGGTGCTGGAGGGCGCGCTGGAGCGCTCGGTCGCGCTGGCCGCCGCGATGGACGCCCGCGGTTACGGCCGTACCGCCGAGGTCCCGGCCCGGGTGCGCCGTACGACGACCGCGCTCACCCTGGGCGGGCTGCTCGGCGTGTGCGCGGGAACGTACGGGCTGCTGACCGCGGAGGGCGGCACGTACGGGGTGCCGGTGCTGGGCGCGGGGGTGGCCGCCGCGCTGGCCGGCCTGCGCCTGGGCGGCCGCCGCTCCCCGCGCACCCGGTACCGGCCGGACCCGTGGGGGTGCGGGCGTGGCTGGTCGCCGGCTCGGGCGCCGGGGTCGCGGCGCTGCTCACGCTGGCCGCCGTACGCGATCCGGACGCGCTGCACCCCGGAGTGGTCCCGCTGGTGGCGCCCACCCTCCCCTGTGGCCGGCCGCGGCCGTACTGCTCGCGCTGCTGCCCGCCTTCGTCGTACCCAAGCCCGTCGAGGAGCCGTCGTGATCCGCTTCGAGGATGTCAGCGTCACGTACGAGGGCGTGGGCGAACCGACCGTCCGGGGCGTGGACTTCGAGGTGCCCGAGGGCGAACTCGTGCTGCTCGTCGGTCCGTCCGGGGTCGGCAAGTCGACCGTGCTGGGCGCGGTCAGCGGGCTGGTGCCGCACTTCACCGGCGGCACCCTGCGCGGACGGGTCACCGTGGCCGGCCGGGACACCCGCACCCACCGGCCGCGCGAACTCGCCGACGTGGTCGGCACGGTGGGCCAGGATCCGCTCGCACACTTCGTCACGGACACGGTGGAGGAGGAACTCGCCTACGGCATGGAGTCGTTGGGACTCGCTCCGGAGGTGATGCGGCGCCGGGTGGAGGAGACCCTGGACCTGCTCGGCCTCGCCGACCTGCGCGACCGTCCGATCGCCACGCTCTCGGGCGGGCAGCGGCAGCGGGTCGCGATCGGCTCGGTCCTCACCCCGCATCCCCGGGTCCTGGTCCTCGACGAGCCGACCTCGGCGCTCGACCCGGCCGCCGCGGAGGAGGTACTGGCCGTACTGCAGCGTCTGGTCCACGACCTCGGTACGACGGTGCTGATGGCCGAGCACCGGCTGGAGCGGGTGATCCAGTACGCCGACCGGGTCGTCCTGCTGCCCGCCCCCGGCGCCGCGCCGCTTCACGGCGACCCGGCCGAGGTGATGGCCGTGTCCCCGGTGTACCCCCGGTGGTGGGCCTGGGCCGGCTGGCGGGCTGGTCTCCGCTGCCCCTCACGGTCCGGGACGCCCGCCGCCGCGCCGCCCCCCTGCGCGACCGCCTCACCGGCCCCCGGCACCCCCACACCGGGGAACCGCCGACCGAGCCGCCGGCCGACCACCCCCTTCCGGGCACACCAACCGGCACCGACACCCTGCCGCCCGACACGCCCGCCGACGCCCCGTCGCCCGTGGCGAAGGCCCCGGCCTCCGAGACCTCGCCGCCCCGGCCGACCGGCCCCCACAGCCTCGCGTCCGAGCCGAACGGTCCGACCGGCTCCCCCGCCCAGTCGCCCGAACCGACCGACACGCTCGCCGCCGACGCCTCACAGCCCGAGCCGAAGGCCCCGGCTTCCGGTGGCGCGCCCGCGAATCCCCCCGCTCAGCTCCCCTCGCCCAGGCGCGGCCTCTTCCGGCGGGCCGCAGCCGAGCCGCTCCCTCGTCCCGTTCCAGGCAGGCACAGCCGCTCGGCACTGCCCGCCGACGAACCGCGGCGCACCAGCGACGCCCCGGCGTCCGGGCGAGGCATCCCGGCCCACGCGCCCGCCCCCGAAGCGGCCCCGGCTCTTCCCGCCCCCGGCGCCGTCTCTTCCGGCGTGGTTCCGCACCCCTCGGATCGGACTCCGCCGTCCCGCGGGTCGCCGAGGTCCGGGGACTCGGAGTCCGGCGGGGCCGGTCACCGCGCTGCGGCACGTCGATCTGAGCGTGGCGCGGGGTGAGACGGTCGCGCTGATGGGGCGCAACGGTGCCGGGAAGTCCACCCTGCTCGGCTCGCTGGTCGGCCTGGTGGAGCCCACCGCCGGCTCGGTGCGCGTCGGCGGAGCCGTCCCGCACCGCACCCCGCCCGGGAACTGGTCCGCCGGGTCGGCCTGGTCCCGCAGGAGCCGCGGGACCTGCTGTACGCGGACACGGTCGCCGCCGAGTGCGCGGCCGCCGACCGGGACGCGGGCGCCGAGCCGGGCACCTGCCGGGCGCTGGTGTCCGAACTGCTGCCCGGCATCAGCGACGACACCCACCCCCGGGACCTGTCCGAGGGGCAGCGCCTGGCCCTGGCCCTGGCGGTCGTGCTGGCCGCTCGCCCTCCGCTGCTCCTGCTCGACGAGCCGACGCGCGGCCTGGACTACGCGGCCAAGGCCCGGCTGGTCGCCGTACTGCGCGCACTGGCCGCCGACGGGCACGCCATCGTCCTGGCCACGCACGACGTGGAACTGGCCGCGGAGATCGCGCACCGGGTGGTGCTGCTCGCCGACGGTGAGGTGATCGCCGACGGCCCCACCGCGGAGATCGTGGTCTCGTCGCCGTCCTTCGCCCCGCAGGTGACCAAGATCCTCGCCCCGCAGCGATGGCTGACGGTGTCCGAGGTCCGGGAGGCCCTCGTATGACCCCCTCTCCCGCTCGCCGCCCGGTCCGGGCCGTGCGGCTCGGACCGCGGTCCGTCGCCGCACTGGGCCTGGTCAGTGCGGTCGGTGTGGTGGCCTTCTTCTGGCCGTTCCTCGCTCCGCCCGCCTCACGGCTGAGCGCGCACGCCGAGGACGCCCCCTGGCTGTTCGCCGGTCTGCTGCTGCTGATGATCGCGGTCGTGGCCGCGACGATCTCCGAGTCCGGCCTCGGCCCCAAGGCGGTCGCGATGCTGGGCGTGCTGGCCGCGACCGGCGCGGCCCTTCGCCCGGTGGGCGCGGGGACGGCGGGGATCGAGCCGATGTTCTTCCTGATGGTGCTCAGCGGCCGGGTGCTCGGCCCCGGCTTCGGTTTCGTCCTCGGCTCGGTGACGATGTTCGCCTCCGCGCTGCTCACCGGCGGGGTCGGCCCGTGGCTGCCGTTCCAGATGCTGGCGATGGGCTGGTTCACCATGGGCGCCGGGCTGCTGCCGGGGCAGACCCGGCTGCGCGGCCGGGCCGAACTTCTGCTGCTCGCCGCCTACGGCTTCTGCGCGGCGTTCGCCTACGGCACGGTCATGAACCTGGCCGGCTGGCCCTTCATGGGTTCCGGCACCTCGAACATCGCCTTCGACGCGCATGCCTCGGTCGCCGCCAACCTGGCCCGGTTCGCCGCCTACTGCCTGGCCACCTCGCTCGGCTGGGACCTGGGACGGGCGCTGTGCACGGTCGTGCTGACCCTCGCGCTCGGTCCGGTGCTGCTGCGGGCGCTGCGCCGGGCCACGCGGCGCGCCGCTTTCGAGGCCGCGGTCACGTTCGACGCTCCCGCTGGGTGAGGACGCGTATCCGGACCGTCAGGCCTCCGGTGAGGCACCCCACATGACGCAGGTCACCTACGATCTGGGATAGTACTTCCATTTGTCCGATACGTCCCCTCGTGCACCCCTTCCGACCTGCGCTTTGCGGCGCGGGTCACAGGGGTGCGCGACCCCACCGTTCCGGCCACAACTAGTAAAAGGGGTCATTGCGGACACCCCTCGCGGCTGTTTCTCTGGACGACGTCGCCAGGCGCCACAGCCCCAAAGGGCCGGGGCGCCGACGTACGCGGCCCCGCCCGGCGGGTGGCTCCGGCATACGGGCGATCCCCCGTCCCCGACGCAAGAGGTTCTCCGTGTCCGTCTCCTTCATCCGCCGCATCGCCTCCCCGAAGAAGGCCCTCACGACCGTCGCCGTGGCCGCCGCCACCGCCGGTATGGCACTGTCCGCGGCGCCCGCCCAGGCCGCCACCGACTCGGTCTCCTCCGCCCAGACGATCGCGCACAGGATGATCCCGGACGCGACGCAGTACAACGCCTTCAGCAAGATCGTCGAGCACGAGAGCGGCTGGAACCCCAGCGCCACCAACAGCTCCTCCGGCGCCTACGGCCTGGTGCAGGCCCTGCCCGGTTCGAAGATGGCCTCCGCCGGCTCCGACTGGAAGACCAACCCGGCCACCCAGATCAAGTGGGGCCTGGACTACATGAACTCCCGCTACGGCAGCCCGGCCCAGGCCTGGAGCTTCTGGCGGGCCAACGGCTGGTACTGAGCCACCCGCGGCACCCGCACCGCACGCGCGCACCCTCGCCCCGCCCGGCGAGGGTGCGCGCGCGTGTCCGCACCTCCCGCGGCGCCTCACGGAAGGCGCCCACCCGCCGGGTGACCATGGTGGGCCTGACACCAGGCCCGCCGTCCGGCCGACCGGAGGAAGCATGACCACACCCTCGCCCCACGCGCCGGAGCCGGAGACGCGAGGGGCGCGGCTGGTGACCGTACTGCTGGCGCTGACCGTGGTGAGCGGCCTGATCGACGCGGTGAGCTACCTGGGCCTGGGCCGGGTCTTCACGGCCAACATGACGGGCAACGTGGTGGTCCTGGGCTTCGCGGCCGCGGGCGCCCCCGGCTTCTCGGTCCCGCTCACGGCGACCTCCCTGGCCTGCTTCCTGCTGGGCGCGGTGGCCGGCGGCCGGGCGGCGGCACGCTTCGGCGGCGGCTCCCGGCGCGGGTGGGCCCGCCGCATCCTCGCGACGGAGGCGGCGCTGCTCGGCGGATCGGCCGCGGTCGCCTTCGCCTGGCCGGGCACGACCGCCACCCGGTACGCGCTGATCGCGCTGACCGCCTTCGCGCTGGGCCTGCGCAACGCGACCGTCCGCAAGCTGGGCATCCCCGATCTCACCACCACGGTCCTCACGATGACCCTGACCGGCCTGGCCTCCGAGTCCCGCCTCGGCGACGCCACCGGCCGCCGCTCGCCGCGCCGCACGGCGGCGGTGGTCGCCATGGTCGCGGGCGCCTGCCTGGGCGCCTGGCTGGTCCTCCACCACGGCCTGGGCGTCCCCCTGCTGATCGCGGCGGCGGTCTCGGGGTGCTGGCGGCGGTGACCTCGGGACGGGAGTGAGCACTCACGACCGCACCGACACCGGCGCCGGGGCCGGCGCGCAAAGCTCTCAAATGTCATACACCCCCCTCTTCCGTGCGGGCGGCGAACCGGCGAACGGGCTCCGGTTGCCCCGATCGGGCGCGAGAAGGATCACAGCGCCGGTCCGGCATGACCCGCTCCGATCGGGCAGGAGTACCTGCATACGCGCCCTTTAGCTGCACTATGCATCGACCCGCGTACGTGACGTAAGCAGGCGAAGTCCGCTTATCGTCGCTTTTCGGCCTGCTGTCCGACACCGCCGTCGCCCGGGCCCTGTCCCTGTCCCCGTCGAAAGGTAGGCGAGCTCCGTTTTGGCGACCGCCACTGCAGTCCCCCCGCATCTGAAGACCTCGCGGGCCACCAAGGCCCACGCCGACGTCACCGTCACCGACTCCGCCATGGTGAAGCGCGCCGTGAAGGCGGCCGCGCTCGGCAACGCCATGGAATGGTTCGACTTCGGTGTCTACAGCTACATCGCGGTCACCCTGGGCAAGGTCTTCTTCCCGTCGGGCAACCCGACCGCGCAGCTGCTCTCGACGTTCGGCGCCTTCGCCGCGGCCTTCCTGGTCCGCCCGCTGGGCGGCATGGTCTTCGGCCCGCTGGGCGACCGCGTGGGTCGCCAGAAGGTCCTCGCCCTCACCATGATCATGATGGCGGCGGGCACGTTCGCGATCGGCCTGATCCCGTCGTACGCCTCGATCGGCGTCGGTGCGCCGCTGCTGCTCCTGGCCGCCCGCCTGGTGCAGGGCTTCTCCACCGGCGGCGAGTACGCCGGTGCCTCGACGTTCATCGCGGAGTACGCGCCGGACAAGAAGCGCGGCTTCTTCGGGAGCTGGCTGGAGTTCGGCACACTGGCCGGCTACATCGGCGGTGCGGGCCTCGTCACCCTCATGACGGCCCTGCTGTCCACGCACGACCTGCTGGCCTGGGGCTGGCGCATCCCGTTCCTGATCGCGGGCCCGATGGGCATCATCGGCCTGTACCTGCGGATGCGCCTGGAGGAGACGCCGGCGTTCGCCGCCGAGGTCGAGAAGGCGGAGGCCACCCGGCCGAAGGTGCCGCTGCGCGAGATGGTCGCGGGCCAGTGGAAGGCGCTGCTGCTGTGCATGGGCCTGGTGCTGGTCTTCAACGTCACCGACTACATGCTGCTGTCGTACATGCCGAGCTACCTGACCAGTGAGCTGAAGTACGACGAGACCCACGGGCTGCTGGTCGTGCTCGGCGTGATGGCCCTGATGATGATCGTCCAGCCGTTCGCCGGTGCGCTGACCGACCGGATCGGCCGCCGTCCGGTGATCGCCGCGGGCTGCGCGGGCTTCCTGCTGCTGTCCGTCCCGGCCCTGCTGCTGATCCGCCAGGGCAGCCTGCTCGCGGTGGCCCTGGGCATGGGCGCGCTCGGCCTGCTGCTGGTCTGCTTCACCGCCGCCATGCCGGCCGCGCTGCCCGCGCTCTTCCCGACCCGGGTCCGCTACGGCTCCCTGTCCATCGGCTTCAACGTGTCGGTGTCCCTGTTCGGCGGCACGACCCCGCTGGTGGTCACGGCGCTGATCGGCGCCACCGGGAACATGATGATGCCCGCGTACTACATGATGGCCGCGGCCGTCGTGGGCGGGTTCGCCGTCTGGCGCATGTCCGAGTCGGCGGGCCGCCCGCTGCCGGGCTCGGCCCCCTCGGTGGAGCGGTAGACGCAGGTCACCTTCGAGCGGCCCCCGGAGCGCTGAGCGCCCGGGGGCCGCTCGCGTCCCGGGCCGCGCGGACGCCGGGCCGGCCGGCCGGACGCGCGGACCGGCACGGCCGCCGCGCCGGGCCGCGTCCCGGAACCGTTCCCCCACCGGCCCCGTCTGTAGCCCCGTGAGACGCGCCCGGACTCTGACTCTGCTGCTGGCCCTGCTCGGAATCCAGCTCGGCTGGCTGCTCGCCCCGGCCTACGCCTGCGGCTGCGGCGCCATGGTCCCGGACCCGGCGCGGCGGATCGCCGTCGCCCAGGAGCAGTCGGTACTGCGCTGGGACGGCCGCCGGGAGGAGATCGTCATGCGCCTGACGGTCACCGGTGACGCCCGGCACGCCGCCTGGATCATGCCGGTGCCGCACCGGGCCGGCGTCCGGCTCGGCGACCCTGCCCTCTTCGAGCAGCTGGCCCGCGCCGTCGCCCCCGTGCACCGCACCCGGTACCACTTCTGGCCTGCGGACGGCGACTGGCCGTTCGACGGCGGGGACGGTGCCGCCGGCGCCCCGCTCCCCGGAGCCGGGGCCGGGGTCGGTGTGGTCGACCGGCAGCGGCTCGGCCCCTTCGACGTGGCCCGGCTGACCGCCACCGACCCGGACGCCCTCGGCACCTGGCTGCACGACCACGGCTTCGCCCTCCCGGACCGCCTGCGGACCGCCCTCCAGCCGTACGTCGACCGGCACTGGGAGTACGTGGCCGTACGGCTCGCGCCCCGGACCGAGCGGACCGCCCTGCACGGTGCCCTCGACCCCCTGCACCTCACCTTCGCCGCGGACCGGCCGGTCTACCCCATGCGGCTGTCCCGCCTGGCCCGCACCCCGCAGTCCCTCGGCCTGTACGTGCTCGCCGCGCACCGGATGGAACCGCGCACGGCGATCGGCGGCGCGCCGCCCCGGGTCGTCTTCGCCGGCCGCCTCGCCAGGCCGTCCGGCGCGCTGGGCGGGCTCGCGGCCGGGACCCCGTACCTGACGGCCCTCGACCAGCGGTTCCCCGAGCCCGCCCGGATCTCCGGCGACCACGAGCTGCGCCGCGCGGCCGCCGACACCCCCGTCCAGCAGGTGTTCTACGAGGACCGGCTGCGCGAGGTGGCCGGAGTCCCGGCGTGGCTGCTGACCGTGGGCGGCGGACTGCTGTCGGCCCTCGCCGCCGCCGCGCTGCTCGTCGTACGCCACTCCCGGCGGCCGGTGACCGCCCCGCCGCCGGTGACCGCCCCGCCGCCGCTCCCCCGTCCGAGCCCCTCGGCTGAGACGATGCGGGGGAAGGCCCAAGGAGCCCCGGGCGGAGACTCGGGCGGACACTCGGGAAAGGCAGCAGACGCATGAGCTCGCAGCTCTGGGACGACGTCGACTTCTACTTCAGCAGCCATCTCGCACCGGAGGACGATGCGCTCCAGGCGGCCCTGCGCGACAGCGAGGTCGCCGGGCTGCCGCACATCAGCGTGACGGCCACCCAGGGCAAGTTCCTCCAGCTGCTCGCGGAGATCCAGGGCGCCCGGACCGTCCTGGAGATCGGAACGCTCGGCGGTTACAGCACCATCTGGCTGGCGCGCGCCCTGCCGGCCGACGGCAGACTGATCTCGCTGGAGTACAGCGCGAAGCACGCCGAGGTGGCGACCCGCAACATCGCCCGGGCCGGCCTCGAACGGATCGCGGAGGTGCGGGTGGGTCCGGCGCTGGAGTCGCTGCCCAAGCTCGCCGACGAGAACCCCGCCCCTTCGACCTGGTCTTCATCGACGCCGACAAGGCCAACAACGCCCACTACGTGGAGTGGGCGCTGCGGCTGTGCCGGGCGGGCAGCCTCATCGTGGTGGACAACGTGGTGCGCGGCGGGCGGGTCGTCGACGCCGACAGCAGGGAGCCGGACGTGGTCGGCACGCGCGAGGCCATCGAGCTGATCGCCGCCCACCCCAGGCTGAGCGGGACGGCGGTGCAGACGGTGGGCAGCAAGGGGTACGACGGATTCGCGGTGGCCCGGGTCCTGGGCTGAGCCCGCCGGATGCCCCGCCCGGTGGCTCAGACCTCGTGGTAGAAACCGACGTTGACGCTGCGCGGCGCGGTGCGGTCCTGGACGACGACCTCGCCGGAGCCGCCGCGGGGCAGCGTGACGGCGGCGCCGTAGGAGACGGTCTGCGCGTACTCGCCCACGATCAGCCGTACTTCGGCGGACGGCTCGGTCTGCGAGCCGCGCAGCCAGCAGAGCTGCCAGGCGCCGTCGGGGCCGCACCGGAACTCCAGGTGGACGCGGGAGACGAACAGCCAGTCCTCGGGGTGACCAGCCGGCACACGGACGCGTCCCGGCCCACCCGCAGCACGGCGCCCGGCTCGCTGGGCGCGTCGGCCATCGTCATGCCGGCGGTGGCGCCCGTGTCGGCACCGGAGACGGTGGCCATGGTCAGTTCGAGCACGTGCGTTCCCCCTGGAGATGCTGCGACGTCGAAGGAGCAGCGACGTCGGAGACGTTCATGCGCGGTGGCCGGTTTGCCGCACCGCCGCCGCATGATAAAACGCCCGGCCGGGCCGCGTCCGGCACAATGGGTTCATGACCGAGCGAAAGCCACCGGGTGTTCCGTTCGAGTCCTGGGTCGACAAGCAGATCCGGGACGCGCAGGGGCGCGGTGAGTTCGAACGGCTGCCGGGCGCGGGGAGCCGCTGCCCGCCGACCTCGACTCCACGTACGACGAACTGTGGTGGGTCAAGCGGAAGATGGCCCGTGAGGGTCTCGCGGTGCTGCCGCCGGCGCTGGCCCTGCGCAAGGAGGCGGAGGACGCGCTCGTCGCGGCCTACGCGGCGCCTACGGAGCGGATGGTCCGGAAGATCATCGACGATGTCAACGTGAAGATCCGCGACATGATGTTCAAGCCGCCGCCGGGGCCGTTCCTGGGGAAGAAGCCGTACGACGTCGAGGAGGTCGTGCGCGAGTGGCGGCAGCGCAGGAACGCCACCACCCGCGCGGAACCGGGCCCGGCGGGCTGAACCGGGCCCGGGGTCCGCGCCCGGTTCCGGGCCGTCCGGCGGGTCACACCGAAGGCCCCCAGGGGATGTCTCCCCGAGCTTCGTGGATCAGGCCGCGGCGTCCGGTGCGGCGCCTCGGCGTGCGGCCGAGTCGCCCTCGCACCGGGCGTACGCGGGCGATCCGACCGTGCGGCCAGGCGCCGTGCCGGGCGTCGCGGACCCGCGAAGACCGGGGAGACGCCCCCTAGAGGTGGAGCAGGCGGTCGGCCAGTTCGCGGTAGTCCCGCAGGGCCAGACGCAGTTGCTCGGTGTCCGTCCCGTGGCCCGGGACGTTCTCCTCGCCGTTCTGCCAGGACGTGCGCAGCGTCCTGCGGCGCCGGTTCACGGCCTCGCCGAACCGCGCGGCGATCTCCTCCAGCGTCCGGTCGGCCTCCTCGACGGCCGAGCGGGGTTCCTCCACGAACCCGGCGAGCGTCTGACGCAGCTGCGCCTCCCACTTCTCCGCCTCCTCGGCCGCGAGAAGCGGGGCGTGACCGTCGGAGTCCCTGCCCTCGCTCCGGGACCGGCCGGTGTCGTCCGTCCGGGAGTGAGGGCCCCGGAGTGACCCGTGCCCGCCGTCAGGCCTCCGCCCGTCGCCACGTCGTCTCCCGCGATCCCGCCCGGAGCCGGTGCCGCGTGCCTGTCGCCGGTCGTCCGGTCGTCGCCCGCCCCGGAGGCGCCGAGCGCCCCCTCGCCGCGCGTACCCGCCCCGGACTCCCGCCGGCCCGCCACGCCCGCGCCTTCGGCGGCGCCGGAGCCGGGGGTGCCGGAGCCGGGGGTGCCGGTGCCGGGGTGCCGGCCTCGGTGGTGCCCATCGCGGGGGTACCGGCCTTGGTGGTGCCCATCGCGGGGTGCCAGCCTCAGTGGTGCCCATGGCGGGAGTACCGGCCTTGGTGGTGTCCATAACGGGGGTGCCGGCCTCGACGGTGCCCCTGCCGGGGGTGCCCGTCCCGGGCGTTCCGGTCCCGGGGGTTCCGGTCCCGGGGGTTCCGGTCCCGGTACGGCCGATGCCCGCCGCGCCCGTGCCGGCGGCTCCTGCCGTCCCGGCGGGGGTCGTGCCCGGGTGGGCCTCCGCGCCGTCCCGCGGCACGCGGTCGTCTCCCGTCAGCCCCTCGCGGCCGCCGCCGGCCTCGCCGCGGAGCAGGCCCGCTCCGCCCTCGGGGCGGTGCACCGACTCTCCCCGCGCGGGCTCGTCCGTGAGCCGCTCACCGACCCGGCGCTGTTCGTCGGGGCGCCGTCCGGCACCGGTGACGTCGCCTTCGGCCGGGTACCCCTCGGCACCCGCCGCCGCATCGCTGTTCCGCGCCATGGTCAGACTCCCTCGGGTGGCTCTTGCCGAACATGCCCGGCTTGCCGGACGGCTGGTTCCGGGTGTCGTCGCCGGTACCGGTGGCGACCTCGGAGTGGTGGCCGGTCGCCCGGGCGGAGTCGTTCATCAGGTCGTCGAAGAGGGCACGCGCGTCCATCAGAGCGGTACGCAGCTCCTCGGTCTCGGCAGCGGACTCGCCCACGCCGCCGCCCGGGCCGGCCTGGCTCACCCGGTGCACCCGCCGGTAGCCTTCGACGTGGTGGGCGTGGTGCACGGACAGCGCGGCGAGCTGCTCCTCGTAGCGCCCGCCCTCCGGGTAGCCGCGGAAGGCGGCGAGGTCCGACAGCAGTCGGTCGGCCTCGGCAACCGCCTCCCGGGGCGCCTCAACGAACCGCTCCTGCACGGCCGTCCAGCGAGCGCTGTACTGCTCGCGCTCGGCGGGCTCCAGGGGGCGTTCACGCAGCTTGCCGTGGCGCTCCAGACGCTCTGTCAGCTCTCGCTCGGCGGCCTTGGCGTCGCCGTTGTGCCGGGCCACGGTCCGCTGGTACTCGGGCCCGAAGCGCCGCTTCAGGTCCGGTCCGCCCTGCCGGCCGCGGCCGCGCATTATCAAGGTGGCGGCGAGGACCAGGGCCGCCACGACCACGATCACAGCAATGATCATGCCTGTTGACATGGTTGCCTTCCGGAATCGGACCGGCCCCGCTGGCCGGCTCTCCTTCCGTGTGACCCGGAAGTCAGCGCACAAACGGTGGGTCAACGGCGAAGCCGCGCACGCATATCAGGTTGCGGCCTCCCCCGTCGGCGGCGCACAATCCCCGGCATGACGTGGACGATCGCCCCGGAACCGTACGACTCCCCGGCCGCCGCCGCCCTGTGGCGGGCGTACTACACGGAGGTCAGCGACCGCTGGTACCTGCTGCACGAGGGGCGGCGCACCGCCCCGGACGAGCTGGAACGGGAGATCGCGGCCCACACGGGAGCGGAACTCGCAGCGCCCACGGGGCAGTTGCTGCTCGGCCGGTACGACGGCGAGCCGGCCGGTTCGGCGGGCGTACGGCTGCTCGGCCCGGACACCGCCGAACTGACTCGGGTGTTCGTGCTGGAGGGGATGCGCGGCCGGGGCGGCGCGGCGCTCCTGGTGGCCGCCGCCGAGGAGGCCGCCCGCGCCCTCGGCGCCACGGCGCTGGTCCTCGACACCCGCGGCGACCTGGTCGAGGCCCGCGCCCTGTACGCCCGGCTCGGCTACACGGAGACGGCACCGCACAACGACGACCGGTACGCCGAGCACTGGTTCCGCAAGGAACTGCCGGAACCCGTCAGCCGGGGTTGAGCACGGAGCCGTTGTGCGGCCGCTCGCGTTCCGAGCCGCACAGTTCGCCGGTCAGCTCCTTCACCAGCCGGGTGAGGTCGGTGGACCGGCCTGGTGCCCACCAGTCGCCGAGCAGTTCGGCCAGGGACTGCTCGCGGGCCGCGGCGAGCCGTTCGGCGACCTCGCGGCCGGACGCGGTCAGCACCAGGTCCAGGCCCTCCCGCTCGGCCAGGCGCCGCTCCTCGACCTGCCGGGCGGCGGCCAGGACGGCCTGCAGCGGCACCGGACAGCGCTCGGCGAGCACACCGGGCTCCACCGAGCCGTACCTGCGGACGCGCAGCAGCAGCCAGCTCGCGGCGGGCAGCAGGTCGTAACCGGCCCGCTCGGTGATGTCGCGGTAGACCTCATGGCGGCCCTCCCGGGTGCCGAGCACGGACAGCGCGCGGCTCACCTCGTCGTGGGAGGAGCGTTCGACCGGGTTCGGCGGGATGGTCTCGGAGGCGTCCGGCGCGGTGACCGAGCCGCGCAGCCGGTCCTCCTTGAGGAACCACGCCAGGAGGAATCCCAGGGCGGCGACCGGGGCGGCGTACAGGAACACGTCGGTGATCGCGGACGCGTACGCGTGCAGGGCCGCCGGGCGCAGCGGTGCCGGCAGGGCGGCGATGCCGCGCGGGTCGGCCTTCAGGGCGTCGGGCGTGGCACCGGGCGGCAGCCGGACGCCGCGGAAGGCGCCGGCGAGCTTGTCGGCGAGGCGGGTCGCGAACACGGTGCCGAAGATGGCGACGCCGAAGGAGGCGCCGATGGACCGGAAGAAGGTGACACCGGAGGTGGCGACACCCAGGTCCTCGTACGACACCGCGTTCTGCACGATGAGGACCAGGACCTGCATGACCAGGCCGAGGCCCAGGCCGAAGACGAAGAAGTAGGAGCTCATCTCGGCGGTCGAGCTGTGCTCGTCGAGCCGGTGCAGCAGGAGCAGGCCGATGGCGGTCACGGCGGTGCCGGCGATCGGGAACACCTTCCAGCGGCCGGTGCGGCTGACGATCTGCCCGGAGACGGTGGACGACAGCAGCAGGCCGACCACCATCGGCAGCATGTGGACACCGGACAAGGTCGGGGAGATGCCGTGCACGACCTGGAGGAAGGTCGGCAGGTAGGTCATCGCGCCGAACATGGCGAAGCCGACGATGAAGCTGATGACGGCGGCCAGGGTGAAGGTGCGCAGGCCGAACAGCTTGAGCGGCAGGACCGGTTCGGCGGCCCGGCGTTCCACCGCGACGAAGGCGACGGCGAGCACGACACCGAGCACCGCGAGCCCGATGGTCTGCGGCGAGCCCCAGCCCCACGTCGTCCCGCCGAGCGAGGCGACCAGCACCAGGCAGGTGGCGACCGAGGCGATCAGGACGGTGCCGAGGTAGTCGATGACGTGCTGGGCGGCCCGGCGCGGGATGTGCAGGGCGGTGGCGATCACGACGAGGGCGACGATCCCGACGGGCAGGTTGACGTAGAACACCCAGCGCCAGCTCAGGTGCTCGGTGAACAGCCCGCCGAGCAGCGGTCCGAGCACACTCGTGGCGCCGAACACGGCACCGAACAGGCCCTGGTACCGCCCGCGTTCCCGTGGCGGCACGATGTCGCCGACGATCGCCATCGACAGCACCATCAGCCCGCCGCCGCCCAGCCCCTGCAGCGCCCGGAACGCGATGAGCTGCGGCATGTCCTGCGCCATTCCGCACAGCGCGGATCCGATGAGGAAGACGACGATCGCGGCCTGGAACAGCTTCTTGCGCCCGTACTGGTCGCCGAGTTTGCCCCACAGCGGGGTCGCGGCCGTGGAGGCCAGCAGATAGGCGGTGACGACCCACGACAGGTGCTCGAGCCCGCCCAGGTCGCTGACGATCGTGGGCAGCGCGGTCGCCACGATGGTCTGGTCGAGAGCGGCCAGCAGCAGCCCGAGCAGGAGCGCGCCGATCGAGACGAGCGCGTTGCCGGAGACGTGCTCGGCGGCCGTCGCGTCCTTCGCCGTGCCGTGCGTGTCCAGGGCCATGGAGACCTCCCGGGGCTCGATGCGCCTCCATCCATCCTGAGCGGTGTCACCACTTATGGCCCGTTGAGCCCCGTGGTTGTCCCGTTGACTCCTGTGGTTGTGGAGAAAGTCTGCATATCCTCTGAAGCTCGCGAGGGGACGGGGCGAACACATGACGGAGTCGAGCGGCCACACCTGCCCGGAGTGCGGCGCGCCCAGAGGGCCGGATCACACACCGTCGTGCGACTGCACGCTGCGGGCGTCCGAGGCTCTGCGCGAGACGCGCACGGCCGAGGCGGCCGCGGCGGAGGACTTCGACCCGCTGCGCATACGGCCGTACGTGGAGGTGGGGGGCCCGGACGGCTCGGCCGCCGAGCCGTCAAAGGAGGAGACCCCGCCGGACGAGGTCTCGCGAAGAGGGAGGGCTTCGGCGGACTCGGAGGCCCCGGCGGGCGGGATGGCCCCGGCGAGTGGGGAGACATCGGCGGGCCCGGGGCCTCCGCGGACAGGACGGTCACCGCCGGCGAGGGGCGCTCTGCGGGCCGGAGGGCCCCGGCAGGCAGGACGGTCTCGGCGGGCGAGGAGACCTCCACGGGCCCGGGGGCCTCCGCGGACAGGACGGTCACCGCCGACGAGGGGAGCTCGGCGGACCGGAGGGCCCGGCAGGCAGGACGGTCTCGGCGGGCGAGGAGACCTCCACGGGCCCGGGGGCTCCGCGGACAGGACGGTCACCGCCGACGAGGAGGACTCGGCGGGCCGGAGGACCCCGGCGGACGGGACGGCCCCCGCGGGCGAGGAGGCCTCGGCGAAGGTCACGCCGGTGAGCGAACGGGCGGTGGAGGCGGGCGTCGCGTCGTACGGACCCGGTACGCGGGAGTTACAGCCGTTCGCGGACTCCGGCGGGGAGCCGTATCCGGCTCCGTCCAGACCCGCCGGCCGTGGTCGCCGGCGCCGCACGGCCCTGCTGTGCGTGGCGGGCGCCGGTGTGGCGGTGGCCGCCGTGGGTCTCGCGGGCGGACTGTTCTCCTACCAGGAGCCGACCCGGGACCGGTCGGCGCCGCAGGTGCGCGAGAGCGTGCCGGAGGAGGCGCCGACGTCACCGGGTTCCGCCTTCTCGCCGGAGCCCGCGTCCCCGTCGGCCGCTCGTCTCCCGGCCCCCTCGCCCTCCACGCCCGCCCGGGCGACCCCTCGACGTCCCGCGCCTCCCGTCCGGCCCCCTCGGGCACGGCGACGCGGAGCCCAGGCCCTACCGCCGCGGCACTGGTCCTGCGCCGCGGCGACCAGGGCCTGGAGGTCATCGACCTGCAGACCAGGCTGAGCGCGCTGAACCTCTACCCCGACCACATCGACGGCGTGTTCACGCGCCCGGTCGAGGACGCCGTACGCACGTACCAGCTGGCCCGCGGCATCAGCGGCGACACACTCGGGGTCTACGGCGCGGCCACCCGGGCGAAGCTGGAGTCGGAGACCTGGTAGCCGCGGCGCCCTGCGCCGGGGCCGCCTTCACTGCGGAAGGGCACCTCGGGCGGGGTGCGGGCTCCGAGGGCCGGGCCCTCGCGACGGGGACCACGGGGCACGTACGGCCCCGCTCGGCTGCGGCCACAGGACGCGTGCGGCGGCGCTCGGCTGCGGCCACGGGGCACGTGCGGCGGCGCTCGGGCCGCGGCCACAGGATGGGTGCGGCGCCGAGCGATCGGAGTCTCGGGGGACGAGCCGGTGCGGCGGCTCAGGTCAGGCGGAGCCGGATCGTTCCGTTCCCGGCGGGCTCCACCCGGACCCGGGTCAGGTCCGGCACCACGACGTCAGGCCCGTGCGAGGCCGCGCGCGGCCCGACGCCGACGACCCGCATCCCCGCGGCCCGTCCGGCCGCGATACCGGCCCCGGAGTCCTCGAACACGACGCAGTCCGCCGGGTCGACACCCAGCTCCGCCGCGCCCTTGAGGAACCCCTCGGGATCGGGCTTGCTCGCCCCCACCGACTCGGCGGTGACACGTACGTCGGGCAGCGGCAGCCCCGCCGCCGCCATGCGGGCGGTGGAGAGGGCGACGTCGGCGGACGTCACCAGGGCGTGCGGGACCCCGCGCAGGGAGGCGAGGAAGGCACCGGCTCCGGGCACCTCGACCACGCCGTCCATGTCGGCGGTCTCCGCGGCGAGCATCCGGGCGTTGTCGGCGAGATTCCGCTCCACCGGCCGCTCGGGCAGCAGCACCGCCATCGAGGCGTGGCCCTGCCGCCCGTGCACGACCTTCATCACCTCGTCCCCGTCCAGCCCGTGCTCCTCGGCCCAGCGCCGCCAGATGCGCTCGACCACGGCGTCCGAGTTGACGAGGGTGCCGTCCATGTCGAGCAGGAGGGCGCCGGCGGTGAGGACGGTGGGCGTGGCGGTGGCCGGCATCGGCGACTCCTCCTTGGGGTTCCCCGGGAAAGGCGTGAAGAGGCTGGACCGGGTGGGGGCGGAAGACAAAACGGCCCCGCCCGCCGGTCAGGGAAAACGGGCGGGAGCCACTTTGTTTCTCCACGGTACAAAACATGTCGCGGTACCGCCACCACCGCCGGCGAGGGTTCACCGTGCGTTCGCTCAGCCGGCGATCGCCTCGTACAGGCTCCACACGCCGAGGCCCAGCATCAGCAGCGCCGCGATCTGCGTGATCAGGCGCAGCGGCACCCGCTTCATCAGGGCCTTTCCGCCGACGATGCCGAGCCCGGCCACGGCCCACAGGCCGAGGACCGCACCGATGCCGACGGAGAGCGGGTCGTCGTAGCGGGCGGCGAGGTTGGCGGTCATGATCTGGGTGAGATCGCCGAACTCGGCGACCAGGATGAGCATGAAACCGGTGCCGGCGACCTTCCAGAAGGACTGGTCGGCGGGCTTCTTGATCTCCTCCTCGTCCTCGCCCTTCTTCAGCAGCAGCACCGCCGCTCCACCGAGGAAGAGCACGCCGGTGAGCGCGTGCACGATCTGCTGCGGGAGCAGGGTCAGCACGCTGCCGGCCGCGACGGCGAGCACGACGTGCACCAGGAAGGCGGCGGCGACGCCCGCGAAGACGTACGAGGCGCGGTAGCGGGTGCCGAGGACGAGGCCGGCGAGCGCGGTCTTGTCCGGCAGTTCGGCGAGGAAGACGATGCCGAAGACGATCGCCGTCACGGTGATGCTGATCAAGGTTCCTCAATCGGTCGGGGCTGCCCCACCGAGAGTGCTGTACCTCACAAAGGACACCTCGGCACGGCAGCGCACTCGGCGCCCGCGCCTCGGGGGCACGGGCGTGCACTGCTTGCCGAAGGTCTCGCTGGGCGGTCCACGCGGGAACCGCCTCCGGGCGCCGGCTCAGGCTCGCTGAGCAGTATGTCGACGGTCCGGCGAAGAGCTACTCCCCTTCTGCACCGTCCATCGTACGGGACCGAAAGTTCAGCCCCGAACCTTGTCGTGTCATGCGCACGACACTAACTTCTAACCGAGCGCTCACCAACCGGCAATACGGCAGCGCGAGCATTCCCACGCCCGCGCTCCAACACCCCCACCCCACAAGGGAGTTCGCATGTCCCGGTTCTACGCGCGTCGACGACTCAGTATACTCGCAGGCCTCAGCGCACTGGTAGCCTCCGTCGCCCTCCTCAACGCGCCGAGCGCCTCCGCGGCCCTGCCCACGCCGGTCAGCGGCGCCACGGCCCGCAGCTACCTCTCCCAGCTGACCGTGGCCACCGAGAACCGCACCGGCTACAGCCGCGACCTGTTCCCGCTCTGGATCACCATCAGCGGCAGCTGCAACACCCGCGAGACGGTCCTGAAGCGGGACGGCTCGAACGTCGTCACCGACTCCTCCTGCGCCGCCACCAGCGGCAGCTGGTACTCCCCGTACGACGGCGCCACCTGGACCGCCGCCTCCGACCTCGACATCGACCACCTCGTGCCGCTGGCCGAGGCCTGGGACTCCGGCGCGAGCAAGTGGACCACCGCCCAGCGGCAGGCCTTCGCCAACGACCTGACCCGCCCGCAGCTCCTCGCCGTCACCGACAACGTCAACCAGGCCAAGGGTGACCAGGACCCGGCCACCTGGATGCCGTCCCGGACCGCGTACCGCTGCACGTACGTCCGCGCCTGGGTGCAGGTGAAGTACTACTACGACCTGTCGGTCGACTCGGCGGAGAAGTCCGCCCTGACGAACTACCTGGCGAGCTGCTGACCGCCGGCCCCCACGGCCCTCTCCGGCCGCCACGAACGAGCGGCCGGAGAGGGCGGCGGTCGGCGCACGCCCCGGGGCCGCGCCCGTGTGTCCGGAGCGCTACGCCGGCCGGCGCCGCACCAGGAACCCGGCCGCGGCGCCGGCGCCGACCAGTGCGGCCCCCGAAACCCCGGTGGCCAGCCAGGTGGCGCCCAGCCAGCGGGCCCCGAAGTAGCCGAGGGCAACGCTGTAGGCGGCCCAGGACAGGCCCGCCAGCGCGGACCAGGGCACGAAGTCACGGGCCCGGCGGTGCGCCGCGCCCGCGCAGAAGGACACCACCGAGCGGCCGGCCGGCGCGAAGCGGGCCAGCACCACGAGCGCCCCGCCGCCCCGGGACAGCGCCTCGCCGAGACGTTCCTGCGCCACGGTCAGCCGGCGGGAGCGGCTGATCGCCCGGTCCAGACGGTCCCCGCCGCGCCAGGCCAGCCGGTAGGCGGCGAAGTCACCGAGGAGCGAGGCGGTCGCGGCGGAGAGGATCAGGGCGAGGATGTCCGGCACCTCGTGCGGGACCTGCCCCGTCGCGGCACCCGAGCCCGCGGCCGCCGCCGTGGCCGCCGTGATGACGAGGACACCGCTCGGCAGCACCGGCAGGAAGACGTCGAGCAGCACCGACAGGGCCACCATGACGTAGATCCATGGGCCGGCGGCCAGCGACCCCAGGCTCTCCCACACGACTGCTCCCCGTTCCCCGTGACTCCCCCCGATGACAGCCATACAGCGTACGCCGCGGGTGTGACAGGAGGCTCTCAGGGGGCGCACGTGATCGTCACCCCGTTTTTCACGCCCTTCACACCCGGCGGGCCCGACAGCGCCCCGCCCCGCTCGGGAGCGGGTGGGGCGCCGTGTCCGTATGCCCTGCCAGGACACCTTGATGCAGTGTCCGGGCGAGCGGATCAGGCGGCTATCGGAGCCTGCTCGGCGGCGGGCCGGCGCGTCGTGGCCGTACGCCGGGTCACCAGCCGGTCGAGGCCGAGGGCGCCGGAGCCGGTGAAGACCAGCAGCAGGAACGACCAGCAGAACAGGACCGACAGCTCGCCGCCGTTCTGGATGGGCCACAGGGCGGCCTGCTGGTGGACGTCGAAGTACGCGAAGGCCATCGAGCCCGAGGCGACCAGCGCGGCACCGCGGGTACCGAGGCCGAGCAGGACGAGGCCGCCGGCGACGAGCTGGATCACGGCCGCGTACCAGCCGGGCCAGGTGCCGGCCTCGACGGTTCCGCCGTGGGTGCCCATGGCGCCGCCGAGGACGCCGAACAGCGAAGCGGCGCCGTGCACGGTGAACAGCAGGCCGACGACCATGCGGAACAGCCCGATGGCGTACGGCTGAGCGGAGTTGAGACGAGCGGACATGAGGGGGTCTCCTCTTCGGTTCGGTCGGGCCGGCCGGGGACGGGCCGGTCGTGGGGGCGGCGGTACCGAATGGAGACCCAGGTTAGGTGCACCTAATTGATGCTTGCAAGTTCAACATTTGGCCATGGTTTCGTGTCCGCTCACGGCTCCCTTCCGGGCGCGAGCGCACGTAGCGGGGCCCTCGCCGCCACGACGCGGACCGAAAGTGTGACCGAATCCACTCCTTGCACAGCTACCCGCCGCCGCCACTCGGCTCACGCCGGACACGGCAAACTCCGCACCAACCACCGCGCGATCAGCGACATGTGACGAACCATCAGATTTTCGTCGAACCCGAGGCCGACGGCATCGGCCCCAACCCGGCAGAGGCGGCGCGGCACCGGCGCGGGACAGCACGACCCGCCCGAGCGGCGACCCGCCTGCCGCCCGGGGCACCCCGGCACCCGGGGAGCGGGCCCTACTCCGCCGCCGTCCGCGCGGCCCGCCCCCGCACCTCCAGCCCGTCGAGCAGCTCCGCCGTGGCCGCCGCCACGGCCTCCACGGCCCGCTCGAACACCTCGCGGTTGTGAGCGGCGGGCGCCCGGAACCCCGAGACCTTCCGCACGTACTGCAGCGCGGCGGCGTGAATGTCGTCCTCGGTGGCCTCGTCGGGCAGTACTGGCGGGCGCAGCGTCTTGATACTTCGGCACATGCCCCAGTCTCACGCAACGCGCACACCCCTGCGAGGATCACGCCGAAGGCGGCCACCGAACCCCGGGGCCGACCGACGAGAGGAACTCCCTCATGACGACGAAGCAGACCCCGAGGACCGCACAGGCCGAGCGGACGGAGCAGCCGGAGCGCACGAGGCGGACCGTGGCCGTACTGGGCCCCGGCGGCGTCGGCGGCCTCCTCGCCGCCCTCCTGTCCCGCTCCGGCCACCGCGTCGTCTGCCTGGCCCGCGAGGACACGGCCGACACCCTGCGCACCGGCGGAATCCAGGTCCGCAGCCGCCAGTTCGGCGACTTCACCGCACCCGTGGAGGCCGACACCGAACTGCGTGAACCGGTGGACGCCTGCCTGATCACCGTCAAGCACACCGGTCTGGACGACGCCCTCACCCGGGTCCCGCCCGCCGCGCTCGGCGACGCCCTCCTCGTACCGCTCCTCAACGGCGTCGAACACCCCGCGGCCCTGCGCGCCCGCTACCGGCCCGGCCTCGTGGCCCCGGCGGTGATCCGGGTGGAGGCGACCCGGACCGCGCCGGGCGTGCTGGAGCACGACAGCCCCTTCACCGAGATCGACCTGGCCAGCGACACCGCGCCCCGGCCCCGCCTGGACGCCCTCGCCGCGGTCCTGTCCGGCGCCGGCCCCACCACCAGGGTCGTCGAGGACGAGACGGCGGCGCTGTGGGCCAAGATGGCCTTCCTCGCGCCCCTCGCCCTGCTCACCACCCGGTACGGCGTCCCTCTCGGCGAGGTGCGCACCCGGCACGAGGACGAACTGCGCTCCCTGGTCGCCGAGACGGCAGCCGTCAGCCGCGCCTGCGGCGGCCCCGCCGACCCGGCCGCGGTCCTGGCCCGCTACGCCGCCTTCCCGGCCACCACCAGGTCCTCCATGCAACGCGACGCCGAGGCGGGCCGCCCGCTCGAACTCGACGCCATCGGCGGAGCGCTGCTGCGCGCGGCGGACCGGCACGGGGTGGCGGTGCCGGTGGCGGCGCGGCTCGTCGCGGAGCTGCGCGAGAGCGGTCACTGAGCCGATCACCCGTTCGACTGAACCTCGGGAACGGCCTCGCCATTCAAAATCGAACAGACGTAGCATTGCCGCGTGGGTACGTCCTATGACTTTCCGAGTGACCTGCTCGCCGGTCAGGAGGAGCTGCACCAGATACGGGCCGAGCTGTCGGCCCTGCTGAAGCGGCTCCCCTGGTCGGTCGAGCCGTTGGACGGCTTCAGCGACGACAGCGGGTGGCGCAGGATCGAGCGGTCCGCGTCCCCGGGTGGACGGAGGACGAGCAGGCGGAGGTGGAGAAGATGCGGCAGCGGGAGCATGAGCTCGCGGTGTTCGTCAGCACCCACCGCTACTGGTCGGACCTCCCCGGCCCGGACCGGGTGGACGCCCGCAGCCGGCTGAAGCACGCACCCGAGACGCCCGAGAAGGAGCGGACGGAGCAGAGCTGACGCGCGCCCCGGGCAGCCGGTGCGCACAGGTGGGCCCCGGCGGGTGTACCGCCGGGGCCCACCGCGTCCCGGCCCGCAGGGGCCGGGCCGAGCCGGGTCAGCGGGCCGCCTAGGCGAACACCACGAGGTAGCCGTTGCCGCCGTTGACGCCATTGACGCCGGCGCTGCTCGCCGGGACACCGCCGTTGCCGCCGTCCCCGCCGCTGCCGTCCCTCCCGGGAGGCGCGACGATGCCGTCGACCGCGGCCCCGCCCGCGCCGCCGGTCGAACCGGAGCCGGACCGCCCGTTCGCGCCGGTCCGGTTCACCGCCACGGCGCTGGTGCAGTAACCGTTGCCCCCGGGGCCGCCGGCACCCGGTGTGCCGGGGCCGGTCAGGCCGGCCCCGCCGGCGCCGCCGCCCCCACCGCCGGTGGCGGTGAGCAGCGTGGTGTGGCTCGGGGAGGTGAAGGTCGTCGCGCCGCCGGTGGTGCCGTTGGTACCGCTCTGCGCGGCGCCGCCCCCGTTGCCGCGGGTGCCGCCGACGCCCAGGGTCACCCGGTACTGCTGACCGGGGTTGACGTTGAGGACGCACCAGGTGAACCCACCGGCACCGCCTCCCCCGCCACCGCCACCCGCCCGCGTCCCGACGGCACCGCCTCCGCCTCCCCCGCCGCCACCGGCACCCCAGGCCTGGACGTGGATCTGGGTCACCCCCGGGGCGGCGTGAAGGTGCCGTTCACGGTGTACTCCCGCACCCCGTGGATGACCTCGGGCAGCACCGGCCCGGCACTCGGCGTCGGACCGCCGGCCGCGTGCGCGGCGGGCGAGAGGGTCAGCACCTGACCGGCGACCGCGGCCGCGGTCGCGGTCGAGCCGAGAAGGACCCGGCAGCGGACACGGGACCGCCGGGCAGTGACGTTCGGACCGTTCACGTGTTGTCTTCCTTCCCCGCGGCGGGCCCACAGCTGTCGCGAAGCATGAGGGGGGAGATCTGGGGAGCACTGCAGAACGGCCCGCAGGCCCATCGCACTTCCACCGCGCCGCCCCCGCACCCCGGCGAGGCGCCGATTGACCCGCGCAGGTGATCACCGAGGTCCGCCCGGGCGACAGACCCACCCACGACGGAAGGCCCAGCCCCCGCGGGAGGGAACTGGGCCTTCTCACGTCCTCGTGGTGGGCGCGGACGGTTTCGAACCGCCGACATCCTGCTTGTAAGGCAGGCGCTCTACCGCTGAGCTACGCACCCGGGACAGTTCGACAGCCTACATTGTCCCGACGCCTGCCCTGCAAGCCCGCGCGGGCGGGCAGACAGCACGCAGCCATTCCTGGAAGTTGAGCGGTCATGGCCCCTGTGGCCAGGGCGCATGCTCAACCGCGTGCCCCGAGCGGTCCTGGGCACGCTGGTCTCCCGCGTTCGCTCCGTTCCCGGGCCACGCGGATCCTGTCCGGGGTCCGGGGGAACGGGGCGGGGTCCCTCGCGACTCCCGGACTCCGCTCCGGCCTGGGCGGTCCGATGCCCCGCACGATCACACCGGTCGTGCGGGGGCGGTGCCGTCCGTCGCCGGATCGGATGCCCGAGGGCGCGCCGTCCGATCGCCACGGCCGCGGCGTCGTGACGAGTCGTTCTGCGGGTAGCCGTCGTGAGCGGCCGCTGCCAGTGCCGGGCTCCCCACTTCGAGGTGTACGCCGGGTCCACCGCGACGATCGCGATGTCCTGCTCGGCGGCCATGGATACGAGGCGCGCCCTGAGTCGCGCGGTCGGGAAGCGCGACACGAGACGCCGGAACCGCTTGTTCGCGCCGTACCGCTCCCGGCCCGCGCCGTCGGTGAAGTGCAGGTCCTCGACCGCGATCGCCGCCGCTCCGCAACGCCGGGTGAAATGCAGCAACCGGGTCAGCGCATGCCGGAGCTGGGCGTCCCGGTGCGACGCGCCACCCGACATGTCGTAGGGGAAGCGCCGGGGTCCGCCCACCGGGTTGCCCCCGGTGTCGAGTCGCCAGACGGCGAGATGGTCATCGTTCATGTCCACCGCTACCACACCACGGGCGAGGGCTGCCGAGAGCGGCAACCGCGGAGCTGCCGCACGCTGCCACGAGGCGGTCAGGTACCAGCGGCCGCGTGCGGCGTCGTGGTGAACGCGGTAGGCGACCGCGCGGTGCACGGTGATGCGGTCCCGCCATTCCCCGGCCCGGTGCGTGAACGCCACGGCGGCGTCCAGCACGTACCGTCCGTGCGGGGCGTTGGCCAGGTGACTCAGGGCGGCGGGCAGCCTGATCGAGAGCTGCCCGGTCCCGGTGACGCGGATGGTCTCGTTGCCGCAGCGCTTGCCGGACTCCCCGTCCGCCGTCAGGAACATACGGGCGGCCCGCCACCGCTCACCCCAGGCCGGCCGGCTCAGGCCCGCCCGGTCCAGGTGGTGACGCAGGCGGGCGAGGTTCTTGCCACCGCGCACCACACGCACCCGGCCATCCGTCCAATCCCCTTCCAGCGATCCCAGCCGGTCCCTGAGAGCGTGAAGACGGCGGGACTTCGCATGCCACTCCGCACGGCCGGCGTATCCGCGTACGGCCCGGTCCGTCTGTCGGCCCCGGCACCCAGCGGCCGGGCCAGCCGGCTCCCGATCCGCTTGATCTCACCCGCAGCCATGCCATCTCCTCGGCCTGCCCACGCCGGGCCAGCGCCCACTGATCGTGCGTCGCCCTGGTGATGGTGCCCGCCCAGCGCGCGGAGGTGTCCCCCGTCAGCGCCCGCTTGCGCCCGGCCCGGTCGGCGGCGTCCCGTCCCAATCCCCGCCGCGACCTCTCCGCCAGGTCCCTCGACGCGAGCGAGCCCAGGAACATGCCCACCTCGGTGAGCACGGCGGCGTCCGCCCGCGTCACCCGCAGCCGCGTCCGGATCGAGACGCCGGTGGGGCCGGGTACGACGAACGGGCGCGCCGGCGTCCGCAGCTCTCCCACTCGCCCCCCCTGAGAAGACCGGCCTCGAAGAATCCCCTGTCGCCTTCAACGACGGCTCGCCGGAAAGGTCACTCGTTCGAAACGGGAACCCGTGCCCTCCCACTGAAAGTCGTGGACCGTCCGGCGAACTGACGGGCTCGTGTGTTCGTCTTCAACAGGTGGGAGAATGACACCAGGTAGGGCGGACCACAGCACGGGAGAGGGATGTGACGGCGACACCGGGCACGCCATCCACGAAGTCGTACCCGCCGTCGCCGACCGGACGGACCCGGCGTGGGTTCGCGGGGGCGCGTGACGTCCTGACGCTGATGAGTGTGCCGGTGATGGTCGCGCTGGTGCTGCCGGCCGCGTTCGCCGGGGGCGGCACCCGGCGGTGGTTCGGTGGGCGGGCGGAGAGTCAGCGGGCCGAGGCGCAGGCCGCGAAGGACGCCGCGGCCGCGGCGTTCTACGAACTGGACACCGCCCAGCGGGATCTGCGGATCTCGGTGGAGACCATCACGGCCGTGGACGACTCCCCCGCCGCCCGGCGCGCGGTCGCCGACTTCGCCGCGCTGGGCGCGCGGATCGACGAGGTCAGTCAGCGGTACATCCAGGCCGTCGACGCCCATGACCTGGACCGCGACGGTCTGGAGGCCGCCACGGCCGCCCGGGCGCGGAGCGAGCTGACCGCCGCCAAGGACGAGCTGGTGCGGGTCAAGCAGGAGCTGGACCGTTTCGGCAGCTCGCTGGGGCCTTTGCTGGGCAAGGCCGAGACCCAGTTGGCCCGCCTCGCGCCGGCCGTGGAGCGGGCCCGGCAGGCGCTGCTGGGGGCGAGCAACGCGCTGGACGCCGTACGGGGGAAGGGGCTGGCGGCGGACGATCTGGCCGCCCGGCTCGCGGCGCTGTCCCCGGAGCTGACGAGGCTGAATCAGGGGGCCGGGCAGCACGGGGTGGCGCCGACGCTGGAGCGGGCCGAGCGGGTGCAGCGGGAGGCCGCCGCGATCCGGGCCGAGGCGGAGCGGCTGCCGGAGCGGGCGGCGGAGATCGATCACCGGCTGGTCAGTCTGCGCACCCGTGCGCAGGCGCTGACCACCCGGGCGGGGCAGGTCGATCCGGTCCTCAGTGAGCTGCGGCGGCGGTTCGCGGCGGCGTGCTGGCAGGATCTGCAGCAGGTGCCGGCGCAGGCCGCGGAGAACGTGCGGCAGGCCGAGCTGAAGCTGCGCGAGGCGCAGGCGGCGCGGGAGGCGCAGCGGTGGGCGGACGCCACGTCGCTGCTGTCGACGGTGCGGGCGCTGCTGAACGGTACGGACGAGGCGGTGTCGGCCGCCGGCGACCGGCTCGCCCGGCTGAACGCGGTGCAGAAGGATCCGCAGGCGGAGACGGAGCGGACCCGGTTCGCGATCCGGGATGCCCAGCGGCTGGCCATGACGGGGCGTACGACGCCCGATCCTCGGCATGCGCGTCCGCTGGACGAGGCGGTGGGCCGGCTGGAGCGGGCGGTGGGGTCGCTGGAGGGTCGGCACCCGGACTACTGGCACTTCCTGACGGAGTTGGAGGCGGTGCGGCAGGCGGTGGCCGGGGTGGTGTCGCGGATCCGTGAGGAGCGCGGGGGCGGCGCGGGCCGCTGAGGCGGCGGATGTCCGGTCGGCCCCGGGGCGGCGCGGGCCGCTGAGGAGGGTCCCCGGTGTGGCCGCGGGTCGCCGAGGTGCCGGGTGTTCGATGTGGCCGCGGGGCCGGGTGTTTGGTGTGGCCGCAGGTCGCCGAGGCCGTTTTCCGGTGTGACCGAGGGGCCCCGGTGTGGCCGCGGGTCGCTGGGGTGGCGGGTGTGCGGTGTGGCTCCGGGGTGCCGGTTCGTGTGGTGGCGGTTCGGGGTGGGCGGGCGGATGCTGGATGGATGGATGGCCTCCGTTAGCGCCCGGAGGGAGCGGACATGGCCACACACGCAGTGCACACGAAGCGGCGGATCCGGTTCGACGAGCATCTGCCCGTCGATCACCGTCTGAACACGGTCTACCGCGTCGGGGCGGCCCTGATCGGCGCGTTCCTGCTCGTCTTCGGCATTCTGGGGCTGATCGACCAGATCGGTTTCTTCAACACCGGCGGTGACAGGGTCATCGGGCTGAACACCAACGGCACGCTGAGTGTGCTGTCCATCGTCGTCGGGGTGATCCTGCTGGCGGGCATGGTGATCGGCGGGAACGTGGCGTCGACGCTGAACATGGTGTTCGGGGTGCTGTTCCTGCTGAACGGTTTCCTGAACCTGGCCCTGCTGGACGGTGAGTACAACTTCCTGGCGTTCCGGATCCAGAACGTGTTCTTCAGTTTCATCGTGGGGCTGCTGCTGATGACCTTCGGGATGTACGGCCGGGTCGGTTCGACCTTGCCGCCGGACAATCCGTACTACCGGGCGCGCCACCCCGAATCGGCCGCCGGATTCGCGGAGCGTGAGCGCGGGGCGGGTGGCACGCCGGTGGCGAAGTCGCTGCCGGGCAAGGAGGAGGGCGGGTCCGACCGTCCCGGTCTGCGGTGATTCCGGGGCGGGTGCCGGTTACTCTGGGCGCATGCCTCGCTATGAGTACCGCTGCCGTACCTGCGGTGACACCTTCGAACTGAGCCGTCCGATGGCGGAGTCCGCCGCTCCCGCCGCCTGCCCGGCGGGCCATGACGACACGGTCAAGCTGCTGTCGACGGTGGCCGTGGGCGGCACGGCCGGCGCCCCGGCCGCGGCGCCGAACGCCGGCGGCGGGGGTGGCGGCTGCTGCGGCGGGGGCTGCTGCGGCTGATCAGCGGGACGGGCCGGCCGGTGTTTCGCCCCGGGCGGCCCGCAGGAACTCCCGGGTGATCCGTTCGCCGGCGAGCACGCCCCGCTCCGGCAGGGCGGTGATGGCCGGCGCGGTCCACTGGCTGTCGGCCAGTTCGCCGTGTCCGGGGCGCCAGCCCCGGTCGGCGGCGAGGAGCAGGTCGGCGTCGAGGAGGGAGTCCCCGGCGGCGAGGGTCAGCTCGGCTCCGGTGCGGCGGGCGACCTCGCGTACGGCCGCGCTCTTGGTGAGCGGCTTGGGGACGGCGTAGATCTTGCGGCCCTGGAGGGAGACCGTCCAGCCGCGGTTCTCCGCCCAGGCGGCCAGTTCCTTCATCCAGTCGTCGGGGAGCAGTTCGCGTTCGACGACGAGGTAGGCGAAGAGGTCCTCGGCGATCCGGTGCTTGCGTACCCAGACGGGGTCGGCGGTCCGCATGAGGTGGTCGCGGATCTCGTCGAGCGGCGCGCACTCGTCGGCCAGGCGTGCCAGTACGCGCGCGTGCCAGTCGTGGTCGGTGGCCCCGTCGACCAGCAGGTGTCCGCCGTTGGCGCAGATCGCGTAGGCCGGCTGGGGTCCGGGCAGGTTGATGCGCTGGTACTGCTTGCGGGTGCGGGTCGTGGTGGGTACGAAGACGGCCGTGTCGCCGAGGTCGGTGAGCAGCCGGGCGGCGGTCTCGGTCATGTAGGACAGCGGTCTGCTCTCGTGGACCTCCACGCAGAGCAGCCGGGGGCCCGCGCGTCGGGCATGGTCAGGGCGAGGGCCGCGGCGGAGTAGATCAGTGTGCGGTCGAGGTCGCTGGCGACGAGTACCGGCATCAGACGTTCACCGCCCGGCCGTCGGCGCCGGTGGCGCCCCGGGTGTACTTGGGGTGGATGAGTCCGACGCAGGTGTAGGGCAGTTCGGCGACCTCCTCGACGGGTACGCCGCGTTGTCCGGCGAGCAGGCGTACGTGGTCGAGGTCGGGGCCGGCGCCGGCTTTGGCGAGGATCTTCCAGGGCACGCGGCGCAGCAGTACGCGGGTGGTCTCGCCCACGCCGGGTTTGACGAGGTTGACGTCGTGGATGCCGTACTCCTCACTGATCCGCTCGACGGCCCGCCAGCCGGCCCAGGTGGGGGTGCGGTCCTCGGTCCTGAGTTCCTTGACGGCGCTGTCGACGGTGTCGGTGACGTCCTGGAAGCGGTCGCCGACGGTGTCGAGGAAGGCCATGGAGACGTCGGCGCCGGCGAGTTCGCGGTAGTACTTCGCGCCGTGGAAGTCGTGCGCGCCGACCAGGTCGGCGCGCAGGACGGTGCGGGAGATCAGGCCGGAGACGGTGGAGTTGAGGCAGGCGGAGGGGATGAGGAAGTCCTCTCGGGTGCCGTAGGTGCGTACGCAGGAGCCGGGGTCGGCGAGGACGGCGATCTCGGGGTTGAAGCCGGTGATGCCCTCGGCCTTCTCGAACTCCTCTATCGCTTCGGCGAGTTCGCGGGTGATGGCGCCCTTTCCGGTCCAGCCGTCGACGAAGACGACGTCGCGGGGGTCGTGGTGGGCGGCCAGCCAGCGCAGGGCGTTGGCGTCGATGCCGCGGCCGCGGACGATGGAGACGGCGTAGTGCGGGAGGTCGAGGCCGTGCCGGAACCGGGCCCAGCGGCGCATCAGGATGCCGACGGGGGTGCCCGCGCGGGCGAGGGAGACCAGTACGGGCCGGGGTGAGTGCTCGTCGAGGACGGTCTCGGTGACGACTCCGACGGCGTGTGCGATGCGGCTGGCCGAGGCGTCCAGGGCGGCGTGGAAGAGCCGCTGGTACTGCTCGCTGGGCTGGTACTCGACGGGGAGCGACTCGGCGTAGTGGGCGCCGCCGCTCTGGATGGCCTCCTCCCGCTCCTCGGTCGGTGCCTCGAGGGTGACGTCCGAGAGGTCCCGCAGCAGCCAGCCGACCTCGTCGGGCGGGTACGAGGAGAAGGCGGGGCCGCGGAGGGGCTCGGGCAGCATGTCCGGCCTTTCGGGGTGGTGGAGGCGGGCGCGGGGACGTGGGAGGGGACGACTGCGAGCAGGACGTGCGGGGTGTGGGCGGCGAGGCGGGCCGTCAGGCCGTCGGGGGCGTGCAGTGCGGGGGTGTCGGCGGCCGAGTCGACCACGGCGACGACGGCGTCGAAGCCGGCGCCCGCGACGTTGTAGGCGTAGCGCTCGCCGGGGCCGTCGGCGGGGTCGTCGTGGGCCGGGAAGACGAGGCGGGTGCGGATCGCGTAGCCGGGGTCGTCGACGGCGAGGACGGGTGAGCGGGTGGTGGTGGAGAAGCGCACCCGGGCGTCGGGGGCGATCTGTTCGAGCTCGCGGGCGAGGCGCAGCGGGGCGTACATCAGTTCCTCGAAGCCGAGTACGAGGACGTGCCGGGCGCCGGTGGGCAGTGCTTCGGCGAGCCTGGCCGCCATGGCGGGCAGGGCGGCTTCCAGGCGGGCGCGGTGCGCGGGGGTGAAGCCGTGGCGTCCGCCGTCGGGCAGGCCGTGGGGCCACTCGAGGTCGACGCGGGTGATGCGGCCGCGGGGCGGTTCGGGTGTCGCGTCGGGCCGGGCGGTCTCGTGCCGTGCGACCAGTTCCTGGCCCTTGGCGAGGACGTCGTCGGGCAGCCGTACGATGCCGGAGGCGGCGGCGACCAGGTCGACGCGGGCGCCGATGCCGTCCGCGAACCGCTGCAGGCGGGCGGTGTCCTCGGGTGAGCGCATGTCGACCAGGGCGACCACCACGTACCGCTCGCGGGGGTGGCGGGTGTGCAGGTCGGTGATGGTGTTGAGGACCGTGTTGCCGGTGGAGAACTCGTCGTCGACCAGGACCAGCGGGCCGTCGCCGGCGAGCAGGGCGGGGTCCGCGGGGAGCAGCAGGTGGGAGGTGGCGTGGGAGTGGGACTCCTCGAAGCCGCCGGCGGGGGCGATGCCGGTCACGGGGCGGCGGGTGGAGTGCAGGTACGGGGCGAGGCCCAGGCCGTCGGCGACGGCGTGGCCGAGGCCGGTGGCGGTCTCCGCGTAGCCGAGGACGACGGCGGAGGCGGCCGCCGTTTCGCCGAGCAGTGCGCGGACCCGGCGGCCCAGCCGGAATCCGTGGCCGTAGACCACGGAGGGTGACTGGGGTACGTGTTTGCCGAGCACGTTGGAGACCAGCAGGTGGGCCCGCTTGGGGTTGCGGCGCAGCGCGAGTCCGAGCAGGTCCGGCAGCCCGTCGTCGCCCTCCAGTCCGACTCCGAGTCGCTCGGCGACCCAGCTGCCGGACCAGACCCCGTCGTTCACTGCGTTGTTCATGCGTTCCTTGGGTTGGGAGGGGTCAGCCGGTTATTCCGGCGGTGAGCAGTTCGACGAAGCCGACGTCCTCGCCGGCCACGCCGAACACCTCGGCGCGCAGCAGGGTGCGTTCGGCCCAGGCGCGGTGCGGTTTCACTTCGTTCATCTTGTTCGTGTAGGCCGACCGGAGTACACCCCCGCCGCCGCGTTCCGGCCGGAGGATGTCCGCGGCGTCGCTGAACTCCTCGTGGCTGACCACGGACAGCGCGTGCACGGGCAGGACGTGGGAGGGGTGGATGCAGGTCTTGCCGAGCAGGCCGTTGGCCTGGTCGAGGGAGATCTCCCGGAGCAGTCCGTCCATCGCGTGTTCGATGAGCTTCTCGCGCAGGTCGACGGCCTGCACCTCGAGGAAGGGGCTCTGCCGCAGCTGTGGCTTGAACATGCGCTCGGGGACCCGGAAGTACTCCCAGACGGGGCCGGTGACGGTGAATCCGCTGCCGTCGGCGCGGCCCAGCATGTTGACCACGTCGGCGATCACGGAGGCGACGATCTGGACGTCGTAGGCGGTCATGTCGGGGGCCCGGCGCAGGCCGTAGGAGGAGCAGAAGTCGGTGACGCCGAGGCGCAGGGCGAGGACCCGGTCGCGGAACCTGCCGACGGCGCGGGCGATGCCCTCCAGGGTGTCGACACGGCTCTCGCGGTAGAGCAGCTCGGGCGATTCGAGGACGGGCATGGCGAAGAGCCGGCGTCCGCTCTCGCTCTCGGCGCGGGCGAGGGCCTCCAGGAAGGGGTTGCCGCTCTCCTCGGTGAACTTGGGCAGGACGAAGCCGGACAGCAGCCGTACGGTCGGTCCGAGGCGCCGTACGAGGTCGGGGATCTGTTCGGGGACCCGCACCCGGATGAACAGCAGGGGCGGTTCGGTTCCCGTGCGGGAGTCGAGGTCGGCGAACTGCCGGACGAGGTTCTCCTCGCCTGCGGCGACGTCCGCGTCGCTGATGGAGTCCTCCAGGCACAGCACCATCGAGACCACGCCGTTGCCGGCTTGTTTGACGATGTCGTCGGCCAGCTGCGGCCGGGTGGCCGGGCTGTACAGCGTGGCGCCCAGGGCCGCGGAGAGCAGCCGGGCCGGGGAGTCGGCGGTGAACTCGCACGGCTCCTGATGGAAGAGACGCTTCCGCACCTCGGGGGCGATGTGCCCGAAATGACGCATACGGCTCCTTAGGGGTCCGGGTCGGACCTCTGGATTCGGTAAAGGGTGGCCGGTAATAGTACGTAGGGATCGATGTCGGGGTTCCCACCGGGCATGAACTTCGGGTAACCGGCCCGCATCGGCGCCACCACACCCCGCATTGTCGTGGCCAGGACCCAGAAGGCAGGATGACCGCATGACGCACGCGATGCTGAAGGGGTCCAACGTCCCGCTCGAGGCCACCACGGTACGCGCCGTGCTGCGCTGGACGCCCGGGCAGGGGGTTCCGGACGTGGACGCCTCGGCGCTGCTGCTGGGCCAGGACGGCCGTGTGCGCTCCGACGAGGACTTCGTGTTCTACAACCAGCCCCGGCATCCCTCGGGGAAGGTCTGGCGGCTGGGCAAGAAGCGGGCCCCGGAAGGCCTGACCGACACGATCCAGTCCGATCTCGCCAATGTGGAGCCGGGTGTGGGGCGGGTGCTGCTGGTCGCTTCGGCGGACGGTGTCTCCTTCGACCAGGTGCCGGCGCTGTGCATCCTGCTGTACGACGCGGCCGTCGCCGACGGCGAGCCGCTGGCCCATTTCGAGATCAAGCCGGAGACGGGTGCGGAGACCGCCCTGATCTGCGGTGAGCTGTACCGGCGTGGCGAGGGCTGGAAGTTCCGCGCGCTGGGTGAGGGCTATTCGAACGGTCTGCGCGGCCTGGCCACGGACTTCGGCATCTCGGTGGACGAGTCGGAGGTGGACGAGCCGCGGCAGGCTCCGCCGGAGACGACGTCCCAGCCGCTTCCGCCGGAGCAGCCGACGGCGGCGGTGCCGTTCCAGCCGGCGTACGGCTATCCGCAGACGGCGTCGCCCCAGCAGCCGGCGTACGGCTATCCGCAGCCGACCTCGGGGCTGCCCGCCTACGGCTATCCGCAGGCCCAGCCGCAGCCGGTTTCGGCGGCTCCGCTGGACCCCGACTTCCGGCTGCCGCCCCAGGGGCCGCAGTTCATCGGCCGGTAGGGGCTACTGCTCCACCTTCGACTTGTAGCCCCGTCCCCAGGTCAGTCCCCAGCCGTAGAGCCGGTCGAGTTCGCCCTGGAAGCCGTAGACGAACTTGACCTCGCGCCGGACGACCAGTTCCCCCTTCACGTTCTCGATCATGACGACCGCGCAGGACCGGGCCTGGGGGTGGCGTTCGTCGAGGCCTATCTCGATGCGGGGGCCGTTGCTGGGGTAGAGCGTGACGATGGCGTGTGTGCGGTCGAAGGCCGGTGTGCGGTCGTAGATGTACACGAACACCAGCAGCCGCTTGATGGCGTCCCGGTGGTCCAGGTTGACGTACATGGTCTCGCCGGACGCCGAGCCGAACCGGTCGTCGCCGCTGAGCTTGATGTACGGCGGTGCGTTGACGTCCCCGAGGTAGCCGCCGAGGGGCTGGACGACCCCCTTGGTGCCGTCCATCAGCTCGTACAGGCAGCCCAGGTCGAGGTCGACGTTGACCATGCTCTCCCCGTGACCGAGCACCTCCGGTGGTTTCAGTGCCCGGAAGGGGTGCCGGAAGAGGCTGGTGCGCTGGGTGACGTCGAAGTCGGAGGTCCGCATCCGCCAGGTCAGGTTGACGCGCAGGTGGCCGGTGGCCGCGTCCTGTTTGGTGAGGGACACCTGCTGGTGCCGCCTGGTCAGTTCGATCGCGTTGCTCGCGGCGCTGCCCGAGTCGAACTCGGCGGTGCGTCCGCCACGCAGCCCGTCGAAGAATCCCATTCCCGCCCCCAGGTACTCGTCTCGAACGCCGTCGGGGCGGCCGACCACGTCGGCCGCCCCGATCAGAGCGTTCCTCACGGCGCGGGGCGTCACACCCCGTCACGTCCCTGATCTTGCCCGTAGGGGGCGCCCACCGGCCCGATCCGGACGCGGGTCCCCAGGGGCTCACCAGGGCCGTCAGACCCCGGAGGAGACCTCCGCCTTCTCGTCGGTGCCCTCGCCCGCGGCCGCGAGGGCGCGGTTGCGGCGGACGGAGGACCAGAAGGACCAGGCGATCAGGACGACGCCGACGAGGCCGGTGATGACCTCGTTGATCTCGTACTGGATGGTGACCATGAGGATCACGGCCAGGGCGCCGATGGCGTAGTGGGCGCCGTGCTCCAGGTAGACGTAGTCGTCGAGGGTGCCCTGGCGGACCAGGTACACGGTCAGGGACCGGACGTACATGGCGCCGATGCCGAGGCCGAGCGCCATGAGGACGATGTCGTTGGTGATGGCGAAGGCGCCGATCACACCGTCGAAGGAGAAGGACGCGTCCAGGACCTCGAGGTAGAGGAACATGAAGAACGCGGCCTGGCCGGCCAGGACGACCGGCGAGCGCTTCTTGCCGGCGCGCGCGGCCTCTTCCTCCTCCTCGTGCTCACGCTCCTCCTGCTCCTCGAGACGGTCCTCGAAGAATCCGGAGAGTCCGCCGACGATCATGTAGGTGATCAGGCCGGCGATGCCGGCGATCAGGACCGTCTGCGCCTTGTCGACGTGGGCGCCGCCGTGCTGGTGGGCGTGGGTGGCGAAGGTGAAGGCGGTGATGAGCAGGACGATCAGCGCGATGCAGACCGACAGCATGTCGACCTTGCCGAGCTTGGCGAGCGGGCGCTCGATCCAGCGCAGCCACTGGATGTCCCGGTCCTCGAAGATGAAGTCGAGGAAGATCATCAGCAGGAACATGCCACCGAACGCGGCGATCGCCGGGTGGGCGTCGGTGACGAGTTCCTGGTAGCGGTCCTTGTTGTTGAGCGCGAGGTCGACGGCCTCGATCGGGCCCATCTTGGCGCTGATCGCGACGATGACGACGGGGAAGACCAGCCGCATGCCGAAGACCGCGATGAGGACGCCCACGGTGAGGAAGATCTTCTGCCAGAAGGCGTTCATCTTCTTCAGGATTCCGGCGTTGACCACCGCGTTGTCGAACGACAGCGAGATCTCGAGGATGGCGAGGATCGCCACGATCCCGAAGGCGGTCCACCCCCCGTAGAACGCGGCCGCGACCAGGCCGAGCGCGGTGACCGCGAACGACCAGCCGAAGGTTTTCAGAAGCACTGGCTACCCCATCGTGTTGTGGGGGCACCTCCCAGACGATGTCTGGGGGAGAGTTTCCCCGCGCCGTACTCGGCTTTGCTAAATGTTGACCACGAGTCTAGAGGGGCACTGCGCCATCAGGGGCGGCGAGGGGACCTCCGTCACAACACCGCAGGTCCCCGCCTCGTGCCGTCAGCGCACCTTGACCCCTCGAAGATCACGGGCGCGGGAGAGGTGAACCCGGGAGCCTCGTGCGCACGCGCCGCGTCCGGCTTCAGGAGACGTTGACTCCGAAGTCCAGGGCGATGCCCCGCAGCCCCGACGCGTACCCCTGGCCCACGGCCCGGAACTTCCACTCGCTCTGGTAGCGGTACAGCTCGCCGAAGATCATGGCGGTCTCGGTGGAGGCGTCCTCGCTCAGGTCGTAGCGGGCCAGTTCCTGGCCGTCGGCCTGGTTGACCACGCGGATGAACGCGTTGGAGACCTGACCGAAGGTCTGGCCGCGCTCGTCGGCGGCGTGGATCGAGACGGGGAAGATGATCTTCTCGCACTGGAGGGGGACCTTGGCCAGGTCCACCAGGATCGACTCGTCGTCGCCCTCGCCCTCACCGGTGAGGTTGTCGCCGGTGTGCTCCACCGAGCCGTCGGGGCTCGTGAGCTGGTTGTAGAACACGAACCAGTCGTCGCCCAGCACCCGGTTCCCGGCGCCGCACAGCAGGGCGCTGGCGTCCAGGTCGAAGGGGGCGCCGGTGGTGGAGCGCGCGTCCCAGCCGAGCCCGATCATGACGTTGGTGAGGTTCGGTGCGGCCTTGGAGAGGGAGACGTTGCCTCCCTTGGCGAGCGTGACGCCCATGATGCTGGTCCTCCCCTAGTGGTGCTTGTTTTGTTGTCCTGCACGTCCGGCGCCGCCCGTAAACGGTGCGGCGCCGGAAGCTGGTGCTGTCGTACGTGTCAGACGTTGACGCCGAAGTCCTGCGCGATGCCGCGCAGGCCGGAGGCGTACCCCTGGCCGATGGCGCGGAACTTCCACTCCGCGCCGTGCCGGTAGAGCTCGCCGAAGACCATCGCGGTCTCGGTGGAGGCGTCCTCGCTGAGGTCGTAGCGCGCGATCTCCTGCTCGCCCGCCTGGTTCACCACGCGGATGAACGCGTTGCGGACCTGACCGAAGGACTGCTGGCGGTTCTCGGCGTCGTAGATCGACACCGGGAAGACGATCTTCTCGACGTCGGCCGGGACGCCCGCCAGGTTGATCTTGATCTGCTCGTCGTCGCCCTCGCCCTCACCGGTGATGTTGTCACCGGTGTGCTCGACGGAGCCGTCGGGGCTCTTGAGGTTGTTGAAGAAGACGAAGTGCTGGTCGCTCGCGACCTTGCCGGCGTTGTTCAGCAGCAGCGCGCTGGCGTCGAGGTCGAAGTCCGTGCCGGTCGTGGTGCGCACGTCCCACCCCAGGCCGACGATGACGGCGGTCAGGCCCGGGGCCTCCTTCGTCAGCGATACGTTGCCGCCCTTGCTGAGGCTGACTCCCACGGGTCCTCCATGTGGTGTTCAGGGGCGGGAAGCCCCGTCGTGCTTCGGATATGGGATCAACGTGCCGATCCTAGTGACGGGTTCCCGCTCTCCGCAGGCCCTGGACCCGGAGGATCACAGGGTGTCGAGCGCCTTCACGTACTCGTTCAGGTCCCGGGCGTCCGGCAGACCGTTGACCACGGTCCACCGCACGACGCCCTCCTTGTCGATGACGAAGGTGCCCCGGACGGCGCAGCCCTTGTCCTCGTCGAAGACGCCGTAGGCGCGCGAGACGTTGCCGTGCGGCCAGAAGTCGCTCAGCAGCGGGTACTCCAGGCCCTCCTGCTCGGCGAAGACGCGCAGGGTGTGGATGGAGTCGTTGGAGACCGCGAGGAGCTGGGTGTCGCGGTCGGCGAACTTCGGCAGGTTGTCGCGCAGCTCGCACAGCTCGCCGGTGCAGACGCCGGTGAAGGCGAAGGGGTAGAAGAGCAGCACCACGTTCTTCTCGCCGCGGAAGTCGGCGAGGTTCACGGTGCGGCCGTGGTTGTCCTTGAGCTCGAAATCGGGCGCCTTGTCGCCGACCTGGATCGCCATCGTCGTGCATCCCTTCGGTGGGCCGTTCGGGTCAGAGCGCGGCAAGCGCTCGGTTCCACCCTACGCAGCGATCACCGGGGGGCACGCGGCGGCCGGACCGGGCCCTGGGGCCCGGTCCGGCGGCGTTCACTTCTTCGACTTGGCGGCCTTCGGCGTCGCCAGACGGCTGCCGCTCCAGTCCTTGCCGACGCTGACGCTCTTCGACGCGGTCAGGCCGGCGGTCGTCGCGGCCTCCGAGATGTCGCTCGGCTCCACGTACCCGCTGCGGCCGGTCTTCGGCGTGAGCAGCAGGATGGTGCCGCCCTCCTCGATGTACGTCGTGGCGTCGACGAGCGCGTCGGTGAGGTCACCGTCCTCCTCGCGATGCCACAGCACGACGGCGTCGGCCACGTCGTCATATTCCTCGTCCATCAGGTCGCCCTCGACGGCTTCCTCGATGGCCTCGCGGAGCTCCTGATCGACGTCGTCGTCGTAGCCGATCTCCTGGACCACCTGCCCGGGCTGGAACCCCAGCCTGGCGGCAGGGTTCGTCCGCTCCTCCGCGTGGTCCGCGGTCGCGCTCACGGTTTGCCTCCTGATCAGTCTTGGTGAATATCTCAGCCACGCGCGTGCGCGAAGCATTGGCCGTAGTCCACACGGGCGGGACGGATCGCGCAAGTACCCGGCCGTACGGACCGCCGAAACGGTGACGATCCCGGCCGTGTCGGCGCAACTCCTGGCACCGTATCCCGATTCGTCGAGACCCACATCACACGCTTGTGCCCGCTTTGTTCCATCCGGAATCATCCGGCCGAACGGCTCTCGAACAAGTTTGGCAAGCCTGTCACACCCCGGGCGTATCGTTGCGTTTTGACCGACCCTGTGTGCCGGTTACCCCACGGTAGAGATGACGTACGTCTTCCCGAGGTACACGATGGGGAACGGTGTAGGCACGAGTGAAAAAGTGGCCCTCCGACAGGTAAGGAACAGCGTGGCTTCCGGATCCGATCGCAATCCGATCATCATTGGCGGCCTTCCGAGTCAGGTTCCTGACTTCGATCCCGAAGAGACCCAGGAGTGGCTCGACTCCCTCGACGCCGCGGTCGACGAGCGCGGCCGGGAGCGGGCCAGGTATCTCATGCTCCGCCTGATCGAGCGGGCCCGCGAGCGGCGCGTGGCCGTGCCCGAGATGCGCAGCACGGACTACGTCAACACGATCCCCACCAGGGCCGAGCCGTTCTTCCCTGGCAACGAGGAGATCGAGCGCAGGATCCTCAACGCGACCCGCTGGAACGCGGCCGTGATGGTCTCGCGCGCCCAGCGCCCGGGCATCGGCGTCGGCGGCCACATCGCCACCTTCGCCTCCTCCGCCTCGCTGTACGACGTGGGCTTCAACCACTTCTTCCGCGGCAAGGACGAGGAAGACGGCGGCGACCAGGTCTTCTTCCAGGGCCACGCCTCCCCCGGCATCTACGCGCGCGCGTACCTGCTCGACCGCCTCACCGAGAAGCAGCTGGACGGCTTCCGGCAGGAGAAGTCGAAGTACCCCGACGGCCTGTCCAGCTACCCGCACCCGCGCTCCATGCCGGACTTCTGGGAGTTCCCGACGGTCTCCATGGGCCTCGGCCCGCTCGGCGCGATCTACCAGGCGCGGATGAACCGCTACATGGAGGCGCGCGGCATCGCCGACACCTCCAAGTCGCAGGTGTGGGCGTTCCTCGGCGACGGCGAGATGGACGAGCCCGAGTCGCTCGGCCAGCTGAGCATCGCCGCGCGCGAGGGCCTGGACAACCTGACCTTCGTGGTCAACTGCAACCTCCAGCGCCTGGACGGCCCGGTGCGCGGCAACGGGAAGATCATCCAGGAGCTGGAGTCGGTCTTCCGGGGCGCCGGCTGGAACGTGATCAAGCTGATCTGGGACCGCTCGTGGGACCCGCTGCTCGCGCAGGACCGGGACGGCGTGCTGGTCAACAGGATGAACACCACGCCGGACGGCCAGTTCCAGACGTACGCGACCGAGACCGGCGCGTACATCCGCGACCACTTCTTCGGTGACGACCACCGGCTGCGCGCGATGGTCGAGAACATGAGCGACCACCAGATCCTGATGCTGGGCCGCGGCGGTCACGACCACCGGAAGATCTACGCGGCGTTCAAGGCGGCCGTGGAGCACAAGGGCCAGCCGACGGTCATCCTGGCCAAGACGGTCAAGGGATGGACGCTGGGCCCGAACTTCGAGGGCCGCAACGCCACGCACCAGATGAAGAAGCTGACGGTCGACGACCTCAAGCGCTTCCGCGACCGGCTGCACCTGCCGATCTCCGACAAGGAGCTGGAGTCCGGCGCGCCACCGTACTACCACCCGGGGCGGGACTCCGAGGAGATCCAGTACATGCACGACCGGCGCCAGCAGTGCGGCGGATACGTGCCGACCCGAATCGTCCGCTCGAAGCCGCTGGCGCTGCCGGACGACAAGGCGTACGCGACCGTGAAGAAGGGCACCGGTCAGCAGTCCATCGCGACGACCATGGCGTTCGTGCGGCTGCTGAAGGACCTCATGCGGGACAAGGAGATCGGCAAGCGGTTCGTGCTGATCGCGCCGGACGAGTACCGCACGTTCGGCATGGACTCGTTCTTCCCGAGCGCGAAGATCTACAACCCGCTCGGTCAGCAGTACGAGGCGGTCGACCGTGATCTGCTGCTCGCGTACAAGGAGTCGCCGACCGGCCAGATGCTGCACGACGGCATCTCCGAGGCGGGCTGCACGGCCTCCCTGATCGCGGCCGGCTCCGCCTACGCCACGCACGGCGAACCGCTGATCCCGGTGTACGTCTTCTACTCGATGTTCGGTTTCCAGCGCACCGGCGACCAGTTCTGGCAGATGGCCGACCAGCTCGCGCGCGGATTCGTACTGGGCGCGACCGCGGGGCGTACGACCCTGACCGGTGAGGGTCTGCAGCACGCGGACGGCCACTCGCAGCTCCTCGCCTCGACCAACCCGGCGTGCGTGGCCTACGACCCCGCCTACGCCTACGAGATCGCGCACATCGTGCAGGACGGCCTGCGCCGGATGTACGGCGGCGACGCCGAGCACCCGCACGGCGAGGACGTCTTCTACTACCTCACCGTCTACAACGAGCCCATCCAGCACCCGGCCGAGCCGGCGAACGTGGACGTCGAGGGCATCGTCAAGGGCGTGTACAAGCTGAGCGAGGGCACCGGCGGCTCGGTCCCGGCGCAGATCATGGCGTCCGGTGTCGCGGTGCCGTGGGCGCTGGAGGCCCAGCGGCTCCTGGCCGAGGAGTGGAACGTCAGGGCGGACGTGTGGTCGGCGACCTCGTGGAACGAGCTGCGGCGCGAGGCCGTGGACTGCGAGCGGCACAACCTGCTGCACCCGGAGGAGGAGCAGCGGGTGCCGTACGTGACGCGGAAGCTCAGCGGCTCCGAGGGGCCGTTCGTGGCCGTGTCCGACTGGATGCGGTCGGTGCCGGACCAGATCGCCCGCTGGGTGCCGGGCACGTACCAGTCCCTCGGCGCGGACGGCTTCGGCTTCGCCGACACCCGGGGCGCGGCGCGGCGGTTCTTCCACATCGACGCGCAGTCGATCGTGGTCGGGGTGCTGACCGAGCTGGCCCGGGAGGGCAAGGTCGACCGGTCCGTGCTGAAGCAGGCCATCGACCGGTACCAGCTGCTGGACGTGTCGGCGGCGGATCCGGGTGCCGCGGGCGGCGACGCGTAGCACCGCACGGCCCGTGACAGGGCGCTGGGCACGAGGGCGGCGGAGTTGGAGTCTCCGCCGCCCTTACCTCTTCTTTACGATGCGGGCATGGAGACGAATGCCGCGCAGGCGCGGTGGGAGCGGCTCACCCAACGGCCCCTGCTGGCACTGACCGTGGCCTTCGCCGTCGCGTACGCCGTGCCCATCGTGGACGGTTCGGCGGGCCACTCGCTGACGGCGCTGTGCACGGGGTCGAGTGGGTGGTGTGGGGCGCCTTCGCGGTGGACTACCTCGTGCGGCTGGCGCTCGCGCCCCGGCGCAGGGAGTTCGTGCGCCGGCACTGGCCCGATCTGTGCGCGGTGGTCCTGCCGATGCTGCAGCCGCTCAGGCTGCTGCGGCTGGTGTCGACGCTGCTGCTGGTGGGGCGGCGGGCACGGATGGCTCCGCAGATCCGGCTGACGACGTATGTCGTGGGGTCGGTGATCGGACTGCTGATGTTCGGGTCGCTGGCGGTGCTGTCGGTGGAACGGGAGTCCCCGGACGGGAACATCCGGACGCTGGGTGACGCCGTGTGGTGGTCCTTCACGACGATGACGACGGTGGGGTACGGGGACCACGCGCCGACCACCGGGCTGGGGCGGATGATCGCGGTCGGGCTGATGCTGTCCGGCATCGCGTTGCTCGGTGTGGTGACGGCGAACATCGCGGCGTGGTTCATCTCGCGGTTCGAGAAGGACGACGTGGAGGAGCGGCGGCAGACGGAGGCGATCGCCGCTCTGGCGGAGGAGGTGCGGTTGCTGCGCGCGGAGGTGGCCCGGCTGACCGGGGAACGGGAGGGTCAGCCGCGGTGAGGGGCGGCTCCGCCGGTCGGCCGGGGTCGGCTTGGCCGCGGTGCGGGGAGGACGGGCCCGCGGTGCCGGGCCGCCGGCTGAGCCCGGTTGGCTGACTGCCCATGCCTCGGTGAGCGCGGGGCCCGACCGAGCCGGGGGTTCGCTGTTGACGTGCGTTACGGAGCGCTGGGCCGGACCGAACCGGGACTCGCTGTCGTCCATGCCTCGGCGGGGGCCTGACCGAGCCAGGGTTCGCTGTCGTCCATGCCTCGGTGGGGGCCTGACCGAGCCAGGGTTCGCTGTCGTCCGTGCCTCGGTGGGCGTCGCGGTGTTCCGCCTGTCCGCGCTCGCGGGGCGCCTCCCCGCGCTCGGCTTCGCTCGAGTGAGGGGGAGATCTCCATCGCCCGCCCGTGCCGCACCTACGGCGCGCCTGCCGCAGTCCGGGGACGACGACGCCCGCGGCTCCGCCTGGAGCCACGGGCGTTGACCGGAGACGGGCTCAGAGGAGGCCGTGGCCCCAAGTGGCTGCGCCCGCCAGGGCGATGAGGGACAGCAGAGTGTCGATCGCACCCAGGACCAGGGCGACCACGGCCGGGATGTTGCGGTCTGCGGACCACTTGCGGCCCATGGACTGCCAGCCGCAGAACATCGCCACCGGGCCGAGGATGATGCCCAGTGCGAAGAATCCGGCGACCGCGCAGACGGTACCGATGATGCCGAGCGTCGCACGGTCCGGCCCGGTCCGCTGCCACGAACGGCCGCGTGACCGGGGGTACCCGCGCGTTCCGTGCCCGAAGCCAGCCATCATCAACTCCCTCATGGTCATGGTCAGTTCGGCCTCGATGGGCGGGTACCCCGGTTTTCCCGGGACAGACCTGCGCGCGCTGCCCCCTCCAGCAGCGCGCGCCGCGGCCCGGCGGTCCCCGCATGCCCTGCGGAGGACCTGACCCACTGTGACCTGCGGCGCGCACCCGGAGCGAGGGATCTTGAGTGGAGTCACCCTGATGAGCGAACTCCGCCGGAAACAGGCATGGAACGGGGCGTCAGATGTGCCCGACGCCCGCGCCCGCCTCCGCGTTCGCGCCCCGCTTGGTGAGGAACGCGACCAGCACCGCGACCGCCGCCACGCCCGCCGCGACGAGGGAGGCGAGGCTCATGCCGGAGATGAAGGTGTCGTGGGCGACGGTGGTGATCTTCGCGACGAGGGCCTCGGGCATGCCCTTGGTCACCGGCGCCACGCCCACCTGGACCGCCTCGGAGGCCTGGTCGAGCTGTTCCGGGGTCAGCTTCGGCAGTCCCGCGCCGGCCCAGTTGCCCGGCAGGTCGCTGTCCACCCTGGAGGCCATCACGGCGCCCAGCACGGCCGTGCCGAGGCTGCCGCCGATCTGCATGGCCGCCTGCTGCAGGCCGCCCGCCACACCGGACAGCTCCATGGGCGCGTTGCCCACGATCACCTCGGTGGCGCCGACCATGACCGGCGCGAGGCCGAAGCCCAGCAGGGCGAACCAGACGGACATCAGACCGCTGCCGGTGTCGGCCTTCAGCGTCGACATGCCGTACATGGCGACGGCGGTGGCCGCCATGCCGCCGGCCAGCGGGATGCGCGGGCCGAGCTTGGTGATCGCGGCGCCCGCCAGCGGGGAGCCGACGATCATCATGCCGGTCAGCGGAAGCAGGTGCAGGCCCGCGTCGATGGGGCTCATGCCGTGCACGTTCTGGAGGTAGAACGTCACGAAGAACAGACCGCCCATGAAGGCGATCGCCATCAGGACCATCAGCACGACACCCGCGGACAGCGGGATCGAGCGGAACATCCCCAGCGGGATCAGCGGCTCGGCGACCTTCGTCTCCCAGACCGCGAACAGGACGAACAGCAGCGCCGAGGCACCGATGAAGCCCCAGGTCTTGACGTCTCCCCAGCCCCAGGTCGGCGCCTTGATGAGCGCCCACACCAGGCAGAACATCGCGCCCGACAGCAGCACGATGCCCGGCAGGTCGAAGGAGCGCGGCGCGTTCTCGGCGCGGTGGTCCAGCAGGATCAGCAGGCCCAGCAGCAGGGCGATGACGCCGACCGGCACGTTGATGAAGAACACCGACTGCCAGTTGACGTGCTCCACGAGGACGCCGCCGAGGATCGGGCCGGCCGCGGTGGAGGCGCCGATGACCATGCCCCAGATGCCGATCGCCATGTTCAGCTTCTCGGCCGGGAAGGTGGCCCGCAGCAGGCCGAGCGCGGCCGGCATCAGCAGCGCGCCGAACAGGCCCTGGAACACGCGGAAGGTGACGACCGCGGCGATGCTGTTCGACAGGCCGATGGCGCCCGAGGCGGCGGCGAAGCCGGTCACACCGATCAGAAAGGTCTGCCGGTGGCCGAAGCGGTCACCCAGCTTGCCCGCGGTGATCAGACAGACCGCGAGGGCGAGGAAGTAGCCGTTGGTGATCCACTGGACGTCGGCGAAGCTCGCGCCGAGGTCCTTCTGGATGGCCGGGTTGGCGATGGCCACGATGGTGCCGTCGAGGGCCACCATCATGACGCCTACGGCGACGGTGATGAGGGTGAGCCATGGGTGGCCGCGCAGCCCCGCGGCCGGGGCCGGCCCCGACGGGTCGGCCGATGCCCGGTCCCCCGGCCCCGTCGTGTCGATGGTGGTCTGACTAGTCATACCTTAGAGGCTAGTGTCAGTCGCTGACAGTTGACAAACCAATTCACAAGTCGGTAACTGACAGGACACCAGCGCATAGCCTGAGCTGGAAGGACATTTCACGGGAGAGGCCGATGGAGACGCTGCGCGACCGCAAGAAGCGGCGTACTCGGGAGGCGCTGCTGCGGGCCGCTCTCGAACTGTTCACCACGCAGGGCTACGAGCACACCACCGTCGACGAGATCGCCGAGGCCGTCGACGTCTCGCAGCGCACCTTCTTCCGCTACTTCGCCGGCAAGGAGGAGGTGGCCTTCGCCGTCCAGGAGATGACGGAGGCGCTCTTCGTGGAGTCCGTACGGGCGAGACCCGCGCACGAGGCGCCCATGGAGGCGCTGCGGCAGGCGGTCCTGGAGGGCTGGGAGGCGATACAGGAGACGGTCGAGTCGGCCGTTCCGGTGGAGCTGTACCTGCGCATGTACCGGACCATCGAGTCGACGCCCGCGCTGCTCGCCGCGCATCTGCGGCGCTCCGTGACGACCGAGGAGACCATCGCGCGGCTGCTCGCCGAACGGGAGGGCGTCGACGTGGACACCGACCCGCGTCCGCGCCTCGCCGTGGCCGTGTTCGGCGGGGTGATGAGGGTCACCGAACGGCAGTGGTGCACGGGTGACGACTTCAGCCTGGAGGCGATCCGGCGTCTGACGGCTTCGTACCTGGACCAGTTGGGCTCGGCACTGACCGGGAACTGGCGTACGGGCTGAGGACGTCACGGAAGCGTTCGGCGGTTACCGAAACGTGATACCCATCACTCGGTTACCCCGAGACCCTCCCGTTCTCCTAGTGTGTCCTCCCAGTGACTTCCTTCGACACCTCCCCGCCGCTCAACGTCTGGCGCGCCATGCTCGCGCTGTCCGTCGTGTTCGTGATGCTCGCGACCACGGGCTGGACCGCCCTGCACACCCACCGGGAGTCGACCGCGCTGCAGCACTCACTCGACAAGTGGGAGCACGGCACGCTGCACGGACGTGCCCTGCCGGACCCCGAGTCGGCCCCCGCGCGCCTCACCCGGTTCTTCGCCTCGCTCACCGCGCACGAGCGCGACCGGCTGGCTCACCGCTATCCCCTGGCGATCGGCAACATGAACGGCGCCCCCGCCAAGCTGCGCTACCGCGCCAACCACATCGCGCTGGGCCAGACGCGTGCGGTCGAGCGCGAGCGCATGCACGACAACCGGATCAGCAGGGCGGGACAGCAGGACGCGGGCCAGCGGATGGAGCGCTACGAGGCGCTGATGCGTCCCGGCCGGCACATCCTCGCCTTCGACCCCGCGGGCTCGGGCCGGGTCGCGGAGGTGTTCGGCAACCTCACCAGGGCCGACCGGATCTCCGTCGTCGTCCCCGGTGTCGACACCGACCTGCTCACCTTCCAGCGGACGTACCGCAAGTACAGCGCGCCGGTCGGGATGGCCAAGGCCCTGTACGCGGCCGAGCGGGCGGAGAGCCCCTCGACGCGCACGGCCGTGATCGCCTGGGCCGACTACACCGCACCGGACGGACTCGGTGTGGACGCGGCCACCGGACTGCGCGCCGAGGAGGGCGCCGTCCGGCTGAACGCGCTGCTGCGCGGCCTGCCGGGCCGGGCGCCGGTGTCGATGTTCTGCCACAGCTACGGCTCGGTGGTCTGCGGCGTCGCCGCGCACGGCATGCCGGGCCGGGTGTCCGACCTGGCGGTGGCCGCGAGTCCCGGCATGCGCGCCGCGAGCGCCTCCCGGCTGGGCACGTCGGCCCGGGTGTGGGCGATGCGGGACGCCAGCGACTGGGTGCAGGACGTGCCGTACCTGGAGCTCGGCGGGCTGGGCCACGGCGCCGATCCGGTGTCCTCGGCGTTCGGCGCGCGGGTCCTCTCGGCCCACGACGCGCAGGGGCACAGCGGCTACTTCCAGCCGGGCACGGACAGCCTGCGCAACCTCGCACACGTCGGCGTCGGCAGGTACGACGCGGTGACGTGCGCACACGAAGACGATGCCTGCCGGGCGGATCCGCCCCGCACGAAAACGGTCGGACGCGCGTAGAAACAGCAGGAAGTGCGGTCTGCGCGGGTGGCGACGGAGGAGCACGTGCCGCATACGATGAGCCGCATGGGTGACGTACTGGCGGGTTTTCATGCCGTCTGGGAGTTCGAGTCCGACTCCGTGCTCATCCGCTACGAACGGGGGATTCGGACACCCAGGCTGTTCCAGGCGCTGGGCGAGCGGCGCGTCCCGCTGGCCGCGGTCGAGGAGGTGACCCTCACTCCCGGCAGACGCGGCTCCGTCGTACTGCGGCTGCGGCCGCGCCCCGGCGCCGATCCGCTGATGGACGTGGCGGCCGGGCAGTTGCGGGAGGGCTCCGACCCGTACCGGCTGGTGCTGCCGGCCGAGCGGGCGACCCTCGCCGAGTACTACGCCGACGAGCTGAAACCGCTGCTGACCGAGTCCGGGCCGGAGCCCGCCGAGCGTTGGCTGGTGGCCGCCCCCGAGGCGCCGCTGCAGTTCAAGGCGTACGACGGGAAGGCGACCTTCGACGGGACCGCCGTGCAGTTCCGCTGGTCCTGGACGGGTGCGTCCTCGGCGAAGTGGAAGGCCGGGGACCAGAGTTGGCCGGTCGCCGACCTCAGCGCGGTGGAGTGGCGCTCGCCGGAGGTCTTCGAGGGGCATCTGCGCCTGGTACCCCGCGACGGCGGCTCCACGCGTCCCGCGCAGCCCGACCAGGATCCGGCGGCCGTCGTCTTCGGCCTCGGCTACGGGCCGGTGCACGAGTCCCTGCCGTTCGCCGCCGCCGTCCTCGCGGCGCTGCGGACCAGAGGGCCGGTACCGGTGGCCCCGGTCCCGTCCCGACGGGACCCGGCCGACATCGCGGAGCGCATCCGGCATCTCGGCGAACTGCACCAGGCCGGCCTGGTCACCGACGAGGAGTTCTCCTCGAAGAAGGCCGAGTTGCTGGCCGAGCTGTAACCGCCCCGCGCGGCGGCGGCAGTCCGTGCCGCGCGGCCGGCGGGTCAGCGCTCCGTGGCGTAGAAGCTGATCTTCCGGTCGAGCACCGCCAGCGTGTCGTGCAGTTCGGCGATCCGGGCCAGGACGTCCCGGCGGGTCGACTCGAGCAGTTCCTGGCGCTCGGCGTAGGTGCTCTCGCCCTCCCGCACCAGCTCCGCGTACCGGACCATGTCGGCCACCGGCATGCCGGTCAGCCGGAGCTTGTTCACGAACTCCAGCCAGTCCAGGTCCCGGTTGGTGTAGCGGCGCTGACCGGTGTGCGAGCGGTCGACGTGCGGCATCAGGCCGATCCGCTCGTACCAGCGCAGTGTGTGGGCGGTCAGCCCGGTGAAGGCGACGACCTCGCTGATCGTGTAGCGGTCCTGGCCGTCGGGGCGGGGGTGGCGTCGGGGCGGGGCGGAGCAGATGTCGGCGGGGGCGCTCCCCCGGCGGCCGCTGGCGTGGTCTGCATCACCGTCATGCCCCCAACGCTATGGCCTTGGAGTGCACTCCAGGCAAGCGGCTCCGGTGAGAAAGCGGTGTGGGGAAAACGGCGCGACGGGCCGGGGGCGCGGTGGCTAGCGTGCCCGGCATGAGTCTCGTACGCCGGGCCGAGCCCGAGGACGCCGCGGAAGTGCTGCGGCTGCGCCAGGTCATGATCGACTCGATGTCCCGGGCCGACCGGTCCACCGACTGGCACGCCGGGTCCCTCCCCACCCTGCGGGCGAGGCTCGCGGAGCGGGAGGGGGACTTCACGGCATTCGTCGTGGACCATCCGGAACGGCCCGGGGCGCTGGCCGCGCTGGTGGCCGGCACGCTCGACTACCGCATCGGCCGGGCGGGCAACCCCCTCGGCACCGTCGGCTACGTCTTCAGCGTCGCCACCGACCCCGACGCCCGCCGGCGCGGGTACGCGCGCGCGTGCATGGACGCGCTCCTCGGCTGGTTCCGTGAGCGCGGCGCCGACCGGGTGCAGCTCACCACGTCCGTGGAGGGCGCGCCGCTGTACGCCTCGCTCGGCTTCCGGCCCAAGCCCGACCCGTTGCTGGAGCTGTGGCTCTGAGCGCATAGGCTCGGCCCCATGTCGTTGAACAGCCTGGCGTCGATCGAGAACTGGCCGGTCCCCACCGCCGCGGCGGGCGTGGTCCGCGCGGACGGCACGGTCGTGGGCACCCACGGCCCGGCCGGCGGGAGGTTCCCCCTCGCCTCGGTCACCAAGCCGCTGGCGGCCTACGCCGTGCTGGTCGCCTACGAGGAGGGCGCGGTCGAGCTGGACGAGCCGGCCGGCCCGCCCGGCGCGACGGTCCGCCACCTGCTCGCGCACACCTCCGGGCTGGCCTTCGACGAGCACCGGGTGATGGCCCCGCCCGGAGAGCGGCGGCTGTACTCCAACGCGGGGTTCGAGCAGCTCGGCGACCATGTCGCCAAGGCCACGGAGATCCCGTTCGCCGAGTATCTGCGGCAGGCGGTGCTGGAACCGCTGGGCATGACGTCGACGACCCTGGACGGCTCCCCGGCGAAGGACGGGGTGTCCACGGTGGAGGACCTGCTGCGGTTCGCCGCCGAGGTCCAGGCCCCGCGGCTGCTCGATCCCCGCACCGTGGCCGCGGCGATGAGCGTGCAGTATCCGGGGGTCAAGGGGGTGCTGCCGGGATACGGGCACCAGAACCCCAACGACTGGGGGCTGGGGTTCGAGATCCGGGACTCCAAGTCGCCGCACTGGACGGGGTCCTCGTCGTCGCCGCGGACGTTCGGCCACTTCGGGCAGTCCGGTACGTTCCTGTGGATCGACCCCGACGCGGGGGCGGCCGGCGTCGCGCTGACCGATCGGGCGTTCGGGCCCTGGGCGGTCGAGGCGTGGCCGGTGTTCACGGACGCGGTGCTGGCGGAGTTGCGGGCCTGAGGTCCGCCGGTGCCGGTCGGCCGGTGTTCCCGTCGGCCCGGCGTCGGACGGGGTGCCGCCGCTTTCAGCGGCGTGCCGCCGCGTCAAGCGGCTGGAGCATCTCCCACATCAGCAGTTCCGCCGGCGTCACCGCCACGGCGTCCAGCCCCTCGGCGTCCGTGACGCGGGCCGAGTCGCCCTCGCCCAGGGTCTCCTCCGCCAGCGTGATCCCGCCCCGGACCACATGGACGTACACATGGGGCGCGTCCGGTACCGCCGTCCGCTCCCCCGGTGTCAGGCGGCGCACGTGCAGCATCGCGCCGGCGGCCGGGAGGGCGTAGGGGTGGAGTCGGCGATGCCGGGGATGATCTCGTAGGACGGGTCGCCGCCCGGCTCCAGCGGGGCCAGCCACATCTGCACGAAGGTCAGCGGGGTGTCCGCGTCGTTGCGTTCGACGTGGCGGACCCCCGCCGCGGCGGCCAGGTGCTGGACGTCGCCGGGGCGTACCTTCGTCTCGTGGCCCGTGGAGTCACGGTGGGTCAGTTCGCCCTCGACCACCCACGTCACGATCTCGGTGTGGCTGTGCGGGTGCTCGTCGAAGCCGGCGCCGGGGGCGAGCCGCTCCTCGTTGCAGGCGATCACCGCGCCGAAGCGGAGGTTGCCGGGGTCGTAGTGCGGGCCGAAGGAGAAGGCGTGGCGGGATTCGATCCCCGACTCCGGATCCCCGCCGCGGTAGCGCTCACCGGCGCGCCGTACGTCCATCACAGGCACCACCGTAGACCGCGCACGGCACCCCGCCGACGCATGGTCCCGTCCCGATAAGGCAGTCTTGTCCCCGTGCCCGAACCCGAATCCCATAGCGGCGAACCCGCAGCGCGGTCCGTCCACCAGCACTCCGCGACCCTGAAGCGGCTCGAGAAGTCCTCCGGGAGTCTCGCCGCGCAGGCCATCGCGCGCATGGACGAGACCCTGCCGTGGTACCGGGCCATGCCGCCGGAGAACCGTTCCTGGATCGGGCTCGTGGCACAGGCGGGCATCGCCGCGTTCACCGAGTGGTTCCGGTACCCCGACGCGCCGCAGGCCATCTCCACGGACGTCTTCGGGACGGCGCCCCGCGAGCTGACCAGGGCCATCACGCTGCGGCAGACGGTGGAGATGGTGCGGACCACCATCGAGGTGATGGAGTCCGCCATCGACGAGGTGGCGGCCCCCGGGGACGAGAGCGTGCTGCGCGAGGCGCTGCTCGTGTACGCCCGGGAGATCGCGTTCGCCACCGCCCAGGTGTACGCCCAGGCGGCCGAGGCACGCGGTGCCTGGGACGCGCGGCTGGAGTCGCTGGTGGTCAACGCCGTGCTCAGCGGGGAGGCCGACGAGGGCGCCGTCAGCCGGGCCGCCGCGCTCGGCTGGAACTCCCCCGACCACGTGTGCGTCGTGCTCGGCACGGCGCCCGACGGGGACAGCGAGCTGACCGTCGAGGCCATCCGGCGGGCCGCGCGCCACGCCAAGCTCCAGGTGCTCACTGGGGTGCTCGGGGACCGGCTGGTGGTGATCGCCGGCGGCAGCCCCAATCCGCTCGCCGTCGCCAAGTCGCTGATCGGGCCGTACGCCGCCGGGCCGGTCGTCGCCGGTCCCGTCGTGCCCGACCTGCTGGCCGCGACCCGGTCCGCGCAGGCCGCGGCGGCGGGTCTCAAGGCGTGCTTCGCCTGGCAGGACGCCCCGCGCCCGGTGCTGGCGGACGATCTTCTGCCGGAGCGGGCCATCGCGGGCGATCCGGGCGCGCGCGAGCAGCTGGTGGAGGAGATCTACAGACCGCTGGAGGAGGCGGGGTCGGCACTTCTGGAAACCTTGAGTGTCTACCTGGAGCAGGCGAGCAGCCTGGAGGGCGCGGCCAGAATGCTGTTCGTTCACCCGAACACCGTGCGCTACCGGCTCCGACGTGTGACAGACGTCACCGGATGGTCCCCTCGGATGTACGATCCGCGTTCACGCTGCGGATCGCGCTGATCCTGGGGCGTCTGGCCGACGGTGAACCCCAGGCCTAGGGTTTTGTCGGAGGCCCACAAAACCCCTCCGTGTTCTTCGTCCCTGTCCTCACGGGCGGCTTCGGCCGTCTCCAAGAGAGAGTGTGAGAGTGCTCGTACTCGTCGCTCCCGGCCAGGGCGCCCAGACGCCCGGCTTCCTGACCCCCTGGCTCGAACTCCCCGGTGCCGCGGACCGCGTCGCCGCGTGGTCGGACGCCATCGGCCTCGACCTGGTGCACTACGGCACCCAGGCCGACGCCGACGCCATCCGCGACACCGCGGTGGCCCAGCCGCTGCTGGTCGCCGCCGGGATCCTGTCCGCCATGGCACTGGGTGACATCTCGGAGATCGCGCCCGGCGCGGTCGCCGGCCACAGCGTGGGCGAGATCACCGCCGCCGCCTTCGCGGGCGTCCTGGACGACACCGCCGCGCTCGGCCTGGTCCGCCGACGCGGGCTCGCGATGGCCGAGGCCGCCGCGATCACCGAGACCGGCATGTCGGCGCTGCTCGGCGGTGACCCCGAGACCTCCGTCGCGCACCTGGAGAAGCTGGGCCTGACCCCGGCGAACATCAACGGCGCGGGCCAGATCGTCGCCGCCGGCACGCTGGAGCAGCTCGCCGCGCTGGCCGAGGACAAGCCCGAGGGTGTCCGCAAGGTCGTCCCGCTGAAGGTGGCCGGCGCCTTCCACACGCGCCACATGGCCCCCGCCGTCGACGCGCTGGCCGAGGCCGCGGCGCGGCTGGCGCCCGCCGACCCGAAGGTCTCCTACGTCTCCAACAAGGACGGCCGCCAGGTCGCCTCCGGTGCCGAGGTGCTGGACCGTCTGGTCGGCCAGGTCGCCAACCCGGTGCGCTGGGACCTGTGCATGGAGACGTTCAAGGAGCTGGGCGCCTCCGCGCTCATCGAGGTGTGCCCCGGCGGCACGCTGACCGGTCTGGCCAAGCGCGCGCTGCCCGGTGTGCGCACGCTCGCCCTGAAGACCCCCGACGACCTCGACGCGGCCCGCGCGCTCATCGCCGAGACTGCGACACCTGCCGCTGACGCGGCGAGCGCCTGACAAGGAGCCCAAGACCCATGTCGAAGATCAAGCCCAGCAAGGGCGCCCCGTACGCGCGCATCCTCGGCGTCGGCGGCTACCGGCCGACCCGCGTGGTGCCCAACGAGGTGATCCTGGAGAGGATCGACTCGTCCGACGAGTGGATCCGTTCGCGCTCCGGCATCGAGACCCGGCACTGGGCGGGCCCCGAGGAGACGGTCGCCGCGATGTCCGTCGAGGCGGCCGGCAAGGCGATCGCCGACTCCGGCATCGACGCCGAGCAGATCGGCGCCGTGGTCGTCTCGACCGTCTCGCACTTCAGCCAGACCCCGGCTGTCGCCACCGAGATCGCCGACAAGCTCGGCACGAACAAGGCCGCCGCCTTCGACATCTCGGCCGGCTGCGCGGGCTTCGGCTACGGCCTGACCCTCGCCAAGGGCATGGTGGTGGAAGGTTCCGCCGAGTACGTGCTCGTCATCGGTGTGGAGCGGCTGAGCGATCTCACCGACCTGGAGGACCGGGCCACGGCCTTCCTGTTCGGCGACGGCGCCGGCGCGGTCGTCGTCGGACCCTCGCAGGAGCCGGCCATCGGCCCGACCGTGTGGGGCTCCGAGGGCGACAAGGCGGGCACCATCAAGCAGACGGTCTCCTGGGACCGTTTCCGGGTCGGCGACCTCGCCGAGCTGCCCCTCGACAGGGAGGGCAACGTCAAGTTCCCTGCGATCACGCAGGAGGGCCAGGCGGTGTTCCGCTGGGCCGTGTTCGAGATGGCGAAGGTCGCCCAGCAGGCGCTGGACGCGGCCGGAATCAGCCCGGACGACCTGGACGTCTTCATCCCGCACCAGGCCAACGTGCGGATCATCGACTCGATGGTGAAGACGCTGAAGCTGCCGGAGCACGTCACGGTCGCCCGTGACATCCGTACCACCGGCAACACCTCGGCCGCCTCGATCCCGCTCGCGATGGAGCGGCTCCTGGCCACCGGGAGGCGAAGAGCGGCGACACCGCGCTCGTCATCGGATTCGGGGCGGGTCTCGTCTACGCCGCCACGGTCGTTACCCTCCCCTAGGCACTCCGTGCCGGATCTTGCGTCCGGCACGGTGCAAACTGCCACAAACCGTCTGGATTATCGAAGAAGGAGCGCCTGACATGGCCGCCACTCAGGAAGAGATCGTCGCCGGTCTCGCCGAGATCGTGAACGAGATCGCCGGGATCCCCACCGAGGACGTCCAGCTGGACAAGTCCTTCACCGACGACCTGGACGTCGACTCGCTGTCCATGGTCGAGGTCGTCGTCGCCGCCGAGGAGCGCTTCGACGTGAAGATCCCGGACGAGGACGTCAAGAACCTCAAGACCGTTGGTGACGCCACCAACTACATCCTCAAGCACCAGGCCTGAGTCTTTTCTTAGGCCGTCAGGCTGCTAGGCCCCGCCACCCGGCGGTGGCGCCGTCGAATCCCGTTTTCCGTTGGAGAAAGAATTCCCGTGAGCCCGACCAATCGCACCGTGGTCGTCACCGGTATCGGCGCAACCACACCGCTGGGTGGCGACGCAGCCTCGTTCTGGGAGGCCCTGATCGCCGGCAAGTCCGGTGTCGGCCCGCTCGAGCAGGAGTGGGCTGCCGAGCTGCCGGTCCGCATCGCCGCGCAGATCGCCGTCGAGCCCGGCGAGATCATCCCCCGCCCGCAGGCCCGCAAGCTGGACCGGTCCGCGCAGTTCGCGCTGATCGCCGCTCAGGAGGCCTGGAAGGACGCCGGTTTCACCGCCAAGGCCGGTGAGGACGCGTCCGTCAACCCCGACCGTCTCGGTGCGGTCGTCGCCTCCGGCATCGGCGGCGTGACGACGCTCCTGGACCAGTACGACGTGCTCAAGGAGAAGGGCGTTCGCCGCGTCTCCCCGCACACCGTGCCGATGCTGATGCCCAACTCCCCGGCGGCCAACGTCGGTATCGAGCTGGGTGCCCGCGCCGGTGTGCACACCCCCGTGTCGGCCTGCGCCTCCGGCGCGGAGGCCATCGGGTACGCGATCGAGATGATCCGCACCGGCCGTGCGGACGTGGTCGTGGCCGGTGGTACCGAGGCCGCCATCCACCCGCTTCCCATCGCCGCCTTCGGCAACATGATGGCGATGTCCAAGAACAACGACGACCCCGAGGGCGCGTCGCGTCCGTACGACGCGGGCCGTGACGGCTTCGTGCTCGGCGAGGGCGCCGGTGTGATCATCCTGGAGTCCGAGGAGCACGCGAAGGCCCGCGGCGCCCGGATCTACGTCGAGGCGGTCGGCCAGGGCATCTCCGCCGACGGCCACCACATCACGCAGCCGGAGCCGTCCGGCAACGGCATCGCGCACGCGCTGCAGAACCTGCTCGACAACACGGACCTGAAGCCGGCCGAGATCGTGCACGTGAACGCGCACGCCACCTCGACGCCGCAGGGCGACGTCGCGGAGATCAAGGCGCTGCGCAAGGTGTTCGGCGACGACGTCGACCACATGGCCATCTCCGCCACCAAGTCGATGACGGGTCACCTGCTCGGCGGCGCGGGCGGTATCGAGACCGTGGCGTCGATCCTGGCGCTGGTGAACCGTACGGCTCCGCCGACCATCAACGTGTCGAACCTCGACCCCGAGGTCAACGCGGACGTGGTGACCGGTGAGGCCCGCGAGCTGCCCGAGGGCCGGATCGCCGTGCTGAACGACTCGTTCGGCTTCGGCGGGCACAACGTGGTCCTGGCCTTCCGGACCGTCTGAGCGCACACGTGAGGAGCCCCCACCGGCCGGTGGGGCTCTTTCGTGTGTCTGGCGGGGTCCTTCGGCGTGTCCCGGAACTCCCGCGTGGTCCGCGCGGGTCCCGGAAGGGCTCAGACCACCTGGTGCAGCCAGCGCACCGGTGCTCCCTCGCCCGCGTAGCGGAACGGCTCCAGCTCGTCGTCCCAGGGCTTTCCGAGGAGCTTGGCGATCTCCGCCTCCAGGTCGGTCTCCTCGCGCTGGGAACGCGTCAGCGCCGCGCGCAGCCGGTCCTCGGGGATGAGGATGTCGCCGTGGATGCCGGTGACCGCGTGGAAGATGCCGAGGTCGGGGGTGCAGCTGTAGCGCTCGCCCTCGGCGTTGGCGCAGGGCTCGGCGGTGACCTCGAAGCGCAGCAGGTGCCAGCCGCGCAGGGCGGAGGCCAGCTTGGAGGCGGTACCGGCCTGGCCCTGCCAGGAGAACTCCGAGCGCCAGGTGCCGGGTGCCGCGGGCTGCCGGATCCAGTCGAGGCTGACGCGCGTGCCGAGCACCCCGGCGACGGCCCACTCGACGTGTGGGCACAGCGCGCGCGGCGCGGAGTGCACGTACAGAACTCCACGTGTCGTCACCGGAACCTCCGGGCAGAGCGGGACATCTTGCGGACTGGCGGGGCGGCCAGGCGCGACGGCCGCGTTGATGGCGAGGCTACCCTGCGGCGGGGCAAGGAGTGTGACGTACCGTCGGTCCCGGTGCCAGGAAACCCGTGCCATTCACCCAGGGGGACGCTTGTACGGGGGTGCGGCGTTCCCGGGTCCCCGGTCCGGGAACCCGCGCGCGTTGTCATGGGAGGGTGCACCGCACCGTCGACCGAGGGGAGCAGCCAGGATGCGCGAGCGAGGCCACCGGGTCCGGGGCGCCGTCGCCGTCATGGCGGCGGCCGTCCTGGCCCTGACGGGATGTGACGCCTTCGGCGGTGGCGGCGCCGGCGGCAAGAAGGACTCCGGCGCGGCCGCCTCCCGGCCACCGGCCAGGCCGGCGCCGGTGTGGGACCGCAGCCCGGACTCGATCGCCGCGGTCGGCGACTCCATCACCCGGGGCTTCGACGCGTGCGCCGTGCTCTCCGACTGCCCGGAGGTGTCGTGGGCGACGGGCAGCGACGCGGGCGTGGACAGCCTGGCGGTGCGGCTGCTGGGGGCGCGCGGGGCGGCGGAGCACAGCCGCAACTACGCGGTGACCGGCGCCCGGATGTCGGACCTGCCGGGGCAGATGGCCGGTGCGATCGCCGGCCGGCCCGAACTGGTGACGGTGATGATCGGCGCGAACGACGCCTGCCGCGCGTCGGTCTCGGCGATGACCCCGGTGGACGACTTCCGGGCGGACTTCGAGGCCTCGCTGGCCAGGCTGCGCACGGCGCTGCCCAGGACGCAGGTGTACGTGGCGAGCGTGCCGAACCTGCTGCGGCTGTGGTCCCAGGGCGGACGAACCCGCTGGGCAAGCAGGTGTGGAAGCTGGGCATCTGCCCGTCGATGCTGGCCGAGGCCGACGACCTGACCGGCGTGGCCACGCGGCGCCGGGAGAGGGTGCAGCGGCGGGTGGAGGACTACAACGAGGCGCTGCGGGCCGTGTGCGCCAAGGACCGACGCTGCCGCTTCGACGGGAACGCGGTGTTCGACTTCCGCTTCGGCACCGAGCAGCTCAGCCGCTGGGACTGGTTCCACCCGAGCCGCGACGGGCAGGCACGGCTTGCCGAGATCGCGTACCGCACTGTCACCGCGCGGAGACCCTGACTAGGGTTTCCCACATGAGCGAACTTTTCTGCACACTTCCCGACGGCGCGCCGGTGCACCGCTGGACGCTGGAGCGGGCCGGGGTGCGGGTTCGGGTGCTGTCGTACGGCGGGATCGTGCAGGCGGTCGAGGTTCCGGACCGGGACGGGCGTACGGCCGACGTGGTGCTGGGCTTCCCCGGGGTGGAGGGCTACCTGGAGCATCCGGAGCCCTATCTGGGCGCCCTGGTGGGGCGGTACGCCAACCGGATCGCGGGCGGCCGCTTCGCGCTGGACGGCCGGACGTACGCGCTGCCGGTGAACGACGGGCCCAACTGTCTGCACGGCGGGAAGCGCGGGTTCGACAAGCGGGTGTGGGAGGCGGAGCCGGCCGGGGACGGCGTCCGGCTGCACCGGGTGAGCCCGGACGGCGAGGAGGGCTTCCCGGGCCGGCTGGAGGTGTCCGTGACGTACACGCTGGACGACGCCGGGTCGCTGCGGATCGCCTACGAGGCCGTGGCGGACGCGCCGACGGTGCTCAACCTCACCAACCACTCGTACTGGAACCTGGGCGGTTCCGGTCCCACGGGCGGTCACGAACTGCGGCTCGCCGCCTCCCGGTTCACCCCGGTGGACGCGGACCTGATCCCCACCGGGGTCCTCCAGGACGTGACCGGGTCCCGCTTCGACTTCCGCGCGGCGCGCGAGGTCGGTTCCGGCTACGACCACAACTTCGTGCTGGACAAGGGGGTGACGGACGCCGCCGAGGAGGTGGCCGAGCTGCACGACCCGGTGTCCGGGCGGGTGCTCACGGTGGCCACGACCGAGCCCGGGCTCCAGTTCTACACCGCCGACCACCTGGCCGCGCCCTTCGCTCCCGGCGAAGGCGTCGCCCTGGAGACCCAGCACTTCCCCGACTCCCCGAACCGCCCGGACTTCCCGGGCACCGTGCTGCGGCCGGGCGAGGTGTTCCGGTCCGAGACGGTGTACGGCTTCTCGGCGCGCTGAGAAAGGGACGAGCCCCGGTCCGGAGGTCAGGTTTCCGGACCGGGGCTGTCCACGGGGGACTCGTCCCGGTCCGACGGTAATCGCCACGCCCGCCCGAAGGCCCGCCACGGCCCTCCGCACGGCGATCCCGTACGAACCCTTCACATCCGGCCGTGCCGCGGCGGCGCCGCCGTGCCGCGGCGGCGCCGCCGTGCCCGGCGCTCCGGCGGGCGCGGGGGCCGGGTTCAGGAGGGGATCGGTTCGTCCGCCTCGGCGCGGGTGCCGTCGGTGGTCTCCTCACCCAGGAGGTCGCGGGCCAGCAGGGTGGCGCCGGCCACCGCGCCCGGCATCAGGAAGACCGCGACGAACGGGAGCAGGAAGGACAGGCCGAGCGGGGTGCCGAAGCCCCAGACCAGGGTCTTGCGGGAGCGGAGCAGGGTGAGGCGGGCACGCAGGTCCACGCCGCGGCGCTGGAGGGCGATGGCGGTCAGTTCCTCGGTGAGGAAGAAGCCGGTGACGAAGAAGCCGATCACCGGGACGACCGTCTGGCCGACGAGGGGCAGGAAGCCGGCGGCGAAGAGCAGCACGCCCCACAGCAGCGCCCGGACCAGGATGCGCAGGCTGTCCCGGGCCGAGATCCACAGCTCGCGCCAGAGCGGCAGGCCCGACTCCGGTGCCGTGCCGTCGGGCGAGGCGTCCTCGTCGACCTTCTCCGAGAGGCTGTCGTAGAAGGGCTGGCCGATCAGCAGGGTCAGGGCCGTGAAGGTGAGGACGGCCAGCAGCAGGCCCAGGGCGAACAGGACGGCCGTCAGGAAGCCCCGGAACAGGCCCTGCCAGGGGCTCCCCCAGCCGTCCGCGAACGGGGTGGCCCAGGCGACCCCGTCCTCGCCCCACACGGCGAGCACGACCAGCGCCGCCGCGTAGAGGACCAGCGTGATCAGGCCCGGCAGCAGGCCGAAGCCGTACTGGCGGCCGTGCCGGGCGACCCAGCGCTGGCCCGCCACGAGATAACCGAAACCCACCCCGAGATCGCGCATGGCGAAGACTTTACTAAGTCTCAGGCGCCCAGCATCCGCCGCAGCAGGTCCCGCAGGGACCGGCGCTCCTCGTCGGAGAGCCCGGCGAGGGGCTCACGCGCGAAACGCAGGCCCTCGCGCAGGTCACGGGCGACCCGGCGGCCCTCGTCGGTGGCGGCGGCCAGCTTCACCCGGCGGTCCGCCGGGTCGGGACGGCGCTCCGCCAGCCCCCGGGACTCCAGCCGGTCGACTATCCCGGTCACGTTCGACGGCTCACACTTGAGCTTGTGGGCGAGCTTGCGCATCGGCAGCGGCTCCAGCGACAGCAGGCTGAGCAGGCGTGCCTGGGGGCCGGTCAGCGCGTGTGCGGCCGCCGCCTCCTCGTAGTCCGCGTAGAAGCGGGCCACGACGTCCCCGATCAGCTCGACGACCTCCATGGTCAGCTCGTCGGGGCGGCGGGTGTTCGGTGGTGTGGCCATGCCGTCCAGGATACCGGGTTACTTGACATCATGAAATATTCAGGCCCATTGTTGTTTCAGGTACTGAAGTAAATGAAAGGCGACCCCCCATGATCAACCGCGAGTGGCACCTTCTCAGCCGTCCGGTCGGCTGGCCGAAGCCCGAGGACTTCGCCCTGGTCGAGACGCCCGTTCCGACCCCCGGCGAGGGCCAGGTGCTGGTGCGGAACGAGTACCTCTCGGTGGACCCGTACATGCGCGGCAGGATGTCGGCGGCCAAGTCGTACGCCGCCCCGTTCGAGCTGAACAAGGTCATGCAGGGCGGCGCGGTCGGCGAGGTCGTCGCCTCCGAGGCCGAGGGCGTCGCGGTCGGCGACCACGTCCTGCACTTCGGCGGCTGGCGCGAGTACGCGGCCGTGGACGCGAAGAGCGCCGTCAAGGTCGACCCCGGGGCCGCCCCGCTGTCGACGTACCTCGGCGTGCTCGGCATGACGGGTCTGACCGCGTACGCGGGCCTGCTGCGCACCGCCTCCTTCAAGGAGGGCGACATCGTCTTCGTGTCCGGCGCCGCGGGCGCGGTCGGCAGCCAGGTCGGGCAGATCGCGAAGCTCAAGGGCGCCTCGCGGGTCATCGGCTCGGCGGGCTCCGACGAGAAGGTCCGGCTGCTGACCGAGGAGTACGGCTTCGACGCCGCCTTCAACTACAAGGACGGCCCGGTGGGCGAGCAGCTCCGCGCGGCCGCCCCGACGGCATCGACGTGTACTTCGACAACGTCGGCGGGGAGCACCTGGAGGCCGCCATCGGGTCGCTGAACCTGGGCGGCCGGATCGCCGTCTGCGGCATGATCTCGGTCTACAACAACACCGAGCCGGCCCCGGGCCGCGCAACCTGGCCCGCCTCATCCAGACCCGCGGCCGCATCGAGGGCTTCCTGGTCGGCGACCACTACGACCTGCAGCCGCAGTTCGTCCAGGAGGTCGGCCCCTGGGTCGCCTCGGGCGCACTGAAGTACCGCGAGACCGTGGTCGAGGGCATCGAGAACAACCTGGAGGCGTTCCTCGGGGTCCTGCGCGGCGACAACACCGGGAAGATGATCGTCAAGCTCTGACCCTGGCTCGGGCTTTCCGGCATGCGGTAACTTCATTCCGAAATCCGTCGTCGATCGTGGGCGCGAGTCGCGGCGGACCGAGGAGGAGGACAACCGCATGCCCATTCAGCAGTCCGACGTCCTGTACACGGCCGTCGCCACCGCCGAGAACGGCCGCGACGGCCGCGTCGCCACCGACGACGGGAAGCTCGACGTCGTCGTGAACCCGCCGAAGGAGATGGGCGGCAGCGGCGCCGGCACCAACCCGGAGCAGCTGTTCGCCGCCGGGTACAGCGCCTGCTTCCAGGGCGCGCTCGGCGTGGTCGCCCGGCAGGAGGGCGCCGACGTCTCCGGTTCGACCGTCACCGCCAGGGTGGGGATCGGCCGGAACGAGGACGGCTTCGGGATCGTCGTGGAGATCTCCGCGGACATCCCGAACGCCGACGCGGCCACCGCGCGGGCGCTGCTCGAGAAGGCGCACCAGGTGTGCCCCTACTCGAAGGCGACCCGCGGCGACGTCACCGTGACGCTGGCCCGGTAGCGGTCGTTGCGCACGACGGCGGCCGCGTCCTTGGACGTGGGACGCGGCCGCCGTCCGTCGTACGCCGTCTCATCCGGTCGTCAGCGCCGCCCGGTGGACGGCCGCCGCCAGCCGGCCGTTCTCCGCGGCCGAGCCGCCCGGGTACGCGCACCGGCGCCTGGTGTAGCCGTAGGCGAGGCCGCTGCGGGGATCGGCGAAGGCCTGGGAGCCGGCGGCGCCGCTGTGGCCGATCGCGCCCGCGCCCAGGAAGGGGTGCCAGGTGTCGGCCGTGTCCTGGAAACCGAGGCCGTACGACTTGTGGGCCCGGGCCACCAGGTCGTACCCGGTGGAGTGCGGCTGCCCGAACTCCGCGACCGTGTCCGGCTTCAGCAACGGCGCCCTACCGTCGACCTCGCTGATCATCGCCGCGTACATCCCGGCCAGACCGCGCGCCGAGGCGACACCGCCCACCGACGCCGGGCCCCGGGCGCGGACCGCGCGCTCGTTCGGCAGCGACTCCAGGTCGGTCGGCTCGGCGGCGTGCAGGTTGTAGGCGATCGAGCCGAGGGTGTGCGGCCCGCGCGGCAGCGCTTCGAGCACCGCCCGCTGCTCGGAGGTGGGCAGCATCGGCAGGGTGGTGCGGAAGCGGCCCTCGCGGGAGACCGGCAGACCCAGGTGGAAGTCCAGCCCGCAGGGGATCCGCACGCGCTCCTCGTACACCTCCTGGAGGGTGCGCCCGGTCGCGCGGCGGACGACCTCGCCGGTGAGGGCGCCGATCACCAGGGCGTGGTAGCCGAAGGCCGTGCCCGGCCGCCAGAACGGCCGCTGGTCGGCGAGGCGTTCGGCCAGGGCCCGGTCGTCGGCCAGCTCGGCCGCGCTGAAGCCGGTGTCGGTGCCGATGAGCCCGGCCCGGTGCGCGAGCAGCTCGCGCAGGGTCAGCGCGCCCTTGCCCTCGGCCCCGAACTCCGGCCAGTAGTAGGTGACCCTGCGGTCCAGCTCCAGCGTGCCGTCCTGCACCAGCAGGGCCACGACGAGGTGCGCGGCGCCCTTGGTGGACGAGAACACGCCGTACAGCGCGTCGCCGTCGGCGCCCTCGCCGGCCCACAGGTCGACGACCCGCCGGCCGTGCACATGGGCGCACAACTGGCCCTCGTAGTCGTCCCGCTCCTCGGCCACGAAGGCGGCGAACTCCTCGCGCACCGCCTCGTAGCCCTCGGCGACCGTGCCGTGCACGGTGATTCCCTGCGTCATCCGCTCTCCTCGGCCGAGCCGCTCGCGCGTCGCTCCCTCTGGTACACACCACCCGCTCCGTCACCGGGTGTTCCCGGGATCGGTACGGCGAGGCGTGCCCGTTCGACTCAACCGGGTCGAGCGCGGACCGGTTTCGCCCCTAGGTGCACCACCACAGGAACCGGTTGCACGACCTCGTCGGGGAGGCGGTGGGTGTCGGGTCCGAGGCCGTGGGCCCGGCGGTGGGGGTGGCGGTGGGCTGGGCCGACGGCTGGGCCGGCGGGGCCGCGGTGGTCGTGCCCGCGCCCGAGGTGGCGGACTGGGCTGCCGTGCCGTCGGCGGCGGGTGACTTGGAAGGCTTGTCCTTCGGGGACTTCGACGCGGACGCCGAGGCCGACGGGCCGGTGGAGGACGAGGCGCTCGGTGCCGCCGTGGGGGCGGCGGTGCCGTCGGCGGGAGCCGCCGTGCGGTCCGGGGACGCGGAGGCGGCTCCGCCGTCGGCCGAGGTGTCCCCGGCCGACGTCGAGGTGTCCCCGCCGAACGGGGCGAAGGGGCGTCCGTGCCGAGTTCGGCGATGCTCAGCGCGCCTGCGGCCAGCACGAACCCCGTGGCGACCAGCACCGTACGGCGCCGTCTGCGCCGGTGCGCGGCGGCCTTGCGGTCCCGGCGGCTGGCGTCGCCGGGACCGCCGGCGGCCTCGCCGGCCACGGCTCCCCCGCGGCCCCGGCCCCGGCCCCGCGACTGACGCCGGGCGGCACGGCCCACGGGCTCGTCGTCGGCCTCGTGGTCGTCGTACTCGTCTTCATGGTCGCCGTACTCGTCCCGGCCGCGGGCCTCGTCCCGGTCATCGCGGTCGTCACGGCCGGCGTGGTCCTCGTGGGCCCCGTAGGCGTCGTACCCGTCGTCCCGGGCGCCGTGATCGCCGTGGTCGCGCGCGGTCACCTGCCCGCCGGTGCCGGCGTGGTGACCGGCCCCGCCCTCGTACGTGTACGCGTCCGGGACCGCCGTGGCGCCGGACTGCCGCGGTACGCGCACGTCCTGGGCCGGGCCCGGGTGGGTGAAACCGCCGGAGTCCCCCGGCGCGTAGGGCGCGGGATACCCGCCCTGCCCGGCGTAGGCGTGCCCCGCCGGGGCACCGGTGTGGGCCTCCTGGCCGTACGGGCCCGCCACCGCGCCCGCGTGCCCGGGCGCGACGAACGCGTCCGCGCGCGGGGCGGAGGGCTGGGCCGGTGCGCCACATCCCGGGCAGGCCAGGGCGCCGTTGAGGTGCCGTTGGCACGGGTGGCAGAAGTCCATGACGCCGGAAGACTAGATTCCCCGCCGGTCACGTAACCAGGCACCTCTGTGAAGGTTTCGTGCGGGACCGAAAAGGTTCTCGAAAGTCATGTCGAAACTGTTACCTGTTCGACCCATTGACACCCCCGCCACGGCGTCCTTACTGTCACGCCAGCATTTCGAACGAGTGACGAAATATCGAACAGTCTGAAGGGCAACTGCCGTGCGCATCACCGGAATCAGCACGCACGTGGTCGGGACACCGTGGCGCAACCTGACCTACGTCCAGGTGCACACCGACGAGGGAATCACGGGAGTCGGCGAGACCCGGATGCTGGGCCACACCGACGCGCTGATCGGCTATCTGCGCGAGGCGGAGGCCAACCACATCCTCGGATCGGACCCGTTCGCCGCCGAGGACCTGGTGCGGCGGATGAAGTACGGCGACTACGGGCGGGCCGGCGAGATCGTCATGTCCGGCATCGCGGTGGTCGAGATGGCCTGCTGGGACATCAAGGGCAAGGCGCTCGGCGTGCCGGTGTGGCAGCTGCTGGGCGGCAAGGTCACCGACCGGGTCAAGGCGTACGCCAACGGCTGGTACACCACCGAGCGGACGCCGGAGGCGTACCACAAGGCCGCCCAGGGGTCATGGAGCGCGGCTACAAGGCGCTGAAGATCGATCCCTTCGGCACAGGTCACTTCGAGCTGGACCACGAGCGGACCCTGTACGCGGTCTCCCTCATCGAGGCCGTGCGGGACGCCATCGGACCGGACGCCGAGCTGATGCTGGAGATGCACGGCCGCTTCTCCCCGGCCACCGCCGTCCGGCTGGCGAAGGAGATGGCGCGCTTCGAGCCGGCCTGGCTGGAGGAGCCGTGCCCGCCGGAGAACCTGAAGGCGCTGGAGAAGGTGGCCGCCAAGACGGACATCCCGGTCGCCACCGGTGAGCGCATCCACGACCGCATCGAGTTCCGCGAGCTCTTCGACAGCCAGTGCGTCGACATCATCCAGCCCGACGTCGGCCACATCGGCGGCATCTGGGAGACCCGGAAGCTGGCCGCCACCGCCGAGACCCACTACATGCTCGTCGCCCCGCACAACGTGGGCGGGTCGGTGCTGACCGCCGCCTCGCTCCAGGTCGGCTTCACCTCCCCGAACTTCAAGATTTTGGAGCACTTCAACGACTTCGCCGACGCGGACATCAAGAAGGTGGTCAAGGGCGCCCCGGAGGTCGTGGACGGCTACTTCCACCTCTCCGACCGGCCCGGCCTCGGCGTCGAGCTGGACACCGACGCGGCCGCCGAGTTCCCGCAGCAGCAGGCCCGGTTCGACCTGTGGGCCGAGGGCTGGGAGCAGCGCAGGCCGAAGGACACGAAGTGACCGCGCCGGGCGCGCAGGTCCTGATCGAGGCGCCCGGCGTCCACCGGGTCGAGGAGCACACGCCCCGGCGGCCCGGTCCCGGCGAGGCGCTCGTCGCCGTCCACGCGGTGGGCATCTGCGGCAGCGACCGCGAGGTGTACCAGGGCAACCGGCCCGCAGGGTACGTCCGTTACCCGCTCACGCCTGGCCACGAGTGGTCCGGGACGGTGCGGTCGGTGGGCGCCGGGGTGCCGGACGGCCTGGTCGGCCGCAAGGTCGTCGGTGAGGGCTTTCGCAACTGCCAGGTGTGCGACCGCTGCCACGCGGGCGAGACGACGCTGTGCACGGCCGGGTACGAGGAGACCGGGTTCACCCGGCCGGGCGCCATGGCGGCCACCCTCACCCTGCCGGCCCGGCTGCTGCACCCGCTGCCGGACGACGCCGACCTCACCGCGGCCGCCCTGCTGGAGCCGGCCGCCTGCGTCGCGGCCGCCGCGCTGAAGGCCCGGGCCCTGCCCGGTGAGCGGGTCGCGGTGGTCGGCACGGGCACGCTCGGGATGTTCGCGGTGCAGTTCCTCAAGGCCGTCTCGCCGGCGGAACTGCTGGTCGTGGGCACCGGGAACGACCGGGAGGCGCTGTCCCGGCGGTTCGGGGCGAGCGACTTCCGGCTGAAGGACCAGCCGCTGCCCGCCGACTTCGACGTCGTGATCGAGACCGCCGGGTCCGCGTCCGCCGCGGGCACCGCGGCCGCGCTGCTCAGGCGCGGCGGACGACTGGTCCTGACGGGCATCCCGGCGCCGGGCGCGGACGGGCTCGACCCGACCGATCTGGTCGTACGGCAGTTGGAGGTGCACACCGTCTTCGGGGCGCCGCCGGACGCCTGGGCGCACGCCGTGCGGGTCTTCGGCGCCGGCCTGCTCGACCCGCTGCCCCTGGTCACCCACGAGCTGCCGCTGACCGAGTTCCCGCAGGCCATCGAGCTGGTGGGGGCCGGTGATCCGAAGGTGGGCAAGGTGCTGCTCCGCCCCTGACCGTACGCCGGCCGGGGCGTGACCCGACGGTGCCCCGGCCGGCGTACCGCCTTTTCGTGCCCAGAGCCGCGAACCTTGTCCGAAATACCGAACACGAAGGACAGCTAGTGACCGACGCTTCCGCTCCGGCAGCCCGCAGGCCCGGCGAGCAGGTGCTCGCCGCACTCGGCCTGGACGCGCCCGCCCTCGACCCCGCCGACACCTCCGCCCACGGTTTCCCGGGCGGCGGCCGCTGGCGCACCGAGATTCCCTCCTGCGAGGGTCCCGAAGCACTGGCGGTCGTGCTGAAGGAGGCCTCGCGCCTCGATGTGCCGATCCACCGGATCAGCCAGGGCAGCGGCGTGTGGATGCTCACCGACGCCGAGATCACCGAGATGGTCGAGGCGACCGCCGAACGGGACATCGAGCTGTGCCTGTTCACCGGCCCGCGCGGCACCTGGGACATCGGCGGCTCGGTGCGCTCCGACTCACGGGGGCCGGACTGCGCGCCCGGGGCCACGACGCCGTCGCCGGCTGCGTCGAGGACGCCGTCCGCGCCACCGGACTGGGCGTCAAGTGCCTGCTGGTCGCCGACGAGGGCGTGCTGTGGACGCTGCACCGGGCGCGTACCGCCGGGATCATCCCGGCCGACACCACCCTGAAGGTCTCCGCGCTGATCGGCCCGGTCAACCCGGCCTCGTACGCGGTCTACGAGCGGCTCGGCGCCGACTCCGTCAACGTGCCCAGCGACCTGACGCCGGCCCACCTCACCGAGATCCGCCGGGTCTCCGGCGCCCCCATGGACATGTACATCGAGGCCCCCGACGACCTCGGTGGCTACGTGCGGATGTACGAGGTCGCCGAGCTGATCCGGCGCGGCGCACCGCTCTACCTGAAGTTCGGCCTGTCCAAGGCTCCCGGCATCTACCCGTGGGGCACCCACCTGCGGGACGTGACCCTGGACACCGCCCGGGAGCGGGTGCGGCGCGGCCGGCTCGCCCTGGACCTGCTCGCCCGGCACGGCGCGGACGGCGGCATGGCGCCGCTCGGCTCCCGGCTGCCCGGCACGCTGCACCGCTTCCCCAGCACCGTGTGACCCCATCCCGACGACGAGAAGAACCAGGACGGATCATCATGCTCAACCGCAGAGCCGCACTCGCCACGATGGCCACGGCAGCCTCGCTCGCCCTCACCCTGACCGCCTGCGGCCAGGACAGCGAGGGCGGCAGCGACGCCAAGGGCGGGGACGCCAAGGGCGGCACGATCGGCATCGCGATGCCGACCAAGTCGTCCGAGCGCTGGATCGCCGACGGCAAGAACGTCGAGAAGAACCTCCAGGCCAAGGGCTACAAGACCAAGCTGGTCTACGGCGAGGACGACCCGGACACCCAGGTCTCGCAGATCGAGAACCTGATCACGCAGGGCGTGAAGGGCCTGATCGTCGCGGCGATCGACAACAAGTCGCTGAACAACGTGCTCCAGGAGGCCGCGGACGCCCACATCCCGGTCATCGCCTACGACCGTCTGATCCTCGGCACCAAGAACGTCGACTACTACGCCTCGTTCGACAACGAGAAGGTCGGCAAGCTGCAGGGCCAGTACATCGTGGACCGGCTCGGGCTGGGCAAGGGCAAGAAGGGCCCGTTCAACCTCGAACTGTTCGCCGGCTCCAACGACGACAACAACACCAAGTACTTCTTCGGCGGCGCGATGAGCGTGCTCCAGCCGTACATCGGCAAGAAGCAGCTGGTGGTCCGCTCCGGGCAGACCGCGCTCAACAAGGTCACCACCCTGCGCTGGGACGGCACGACCGCGCAGAAGCGCATGGAGGACATCCTCACCTCCTCCTACAAGAGCGGCCGGGTCGACGCGGTGCTCTCGCCCTACGACGGCATCTCCATCGGCATCCTGTCGGCCCTGAAGTCGGACGGCTACGGCTCCGGCAGCAAGGCGCTGCCCGTCATCACCGGCCAGGACGCCGAGCTGGCCTCGGTGAAGTCGATCATCTCCGGCCAGCAGACGCAGACCGTCTACAAGGACACCCGGCAGCTCGCCAAGGTCGCGGCCACCATGGTCGACGACGTCCTGCAGGGCAAGAAGCCGCAGGTCAACGACGTCAAGACCTACGACAACGGCAGCAAGGTCGTGCCCGCCTACCTGCTCCAGCCGGTCAGCGTCGACAAGTCCAACTACAAGCAGGTCCTGGTCGACGGCGGCTACTACACCGAGTCCGAGCTGAAGTAACCCGCCCGCTACCTACGGATTGGAAGGCACGACCATGGCGGGACCCGTCCTGGAAATGCGCTCGATCGTCAAGACCTTTCCCGGTGTGAAGGCGCTGTCGGACGTCACCCTGGCCGTCCGGCAGGGCGAGGTCCACGCCATCTGCGGGGAGAACGGCGCCGGCAAGTCGACCCTGATGAAGGTGCTCTCCGGCGTCCACCCGTACGGAAGTTACGAGGGAGACGTCCTCTTCGAGTCGGAGGTCTGCCGGTTCAAGGACATCCGGGCCAGCGAGCAGCACGGCATCGCCATCATCCACCAGGAACTGGCGCTGGTGCCGTACCTCTCCATCGCGGAGAACCTCTTCCTCGGCAACGAGCACGCCAGGCGCGGGCTCATCGACTGGAACGAGACCCTGCGGCACGCCACCGAGCTGCTGCGCCGGGTGGGCCTGGACGAGCACCCGGAGACCCGCGTCGTCGACATCGGCGTCGGCAAGCAGCAGCTCGTGGAGATCGCCAAGGCGCTGTCGAAGCAGGTGAAGCTGCTCATCCTGGACGAGCCGACCGCCGCACTGAACGACGAGGACAGCGGCAAACTCCTCGATCTCATCCTGGAGTTGAAGAAGCAGGGCATCACCTCGATCATCATCTCCCACAAGCTCAACGAGATCCGCCGGGTCGCCGACTCGGTGACGATCATCCGGGACGGCCGGTCCATCGAGACCCTGGACGTGAAGGCGCCGGAGACCACCGAGGAGCGGATCATCGCGGGCATGGTCGGCCGCGACCTCGACCACCGCTTCCCGGAGCGCACCCCGCACCAAGCCGAGGAGGGCGCGGCACCGGCGCTGGAGATCCGCGGCTGGACCGTGCACCACCCGATCGACCAGCAGCGCAAGGTCGTGGACGACGTCTCGCTCGAGGTGCGCCGCGGGGAGATCGTCGGCATCGCGGGCCTGATGGGCGCGGGCCGCACCGAACTGGCGATGAGCGTCTTCGGGCGCGCCTACGGCCGGTACGCGGGCGGCACGGTCCTGAAGGACGGCAGGGAGATCCGCACCAAGTCCGTCGCGGAGGCGGTCGGGCACGGGATCGCGTACGTCACCGAGGACCGCAAGCACTACGGCCTGAACCTCATCGACACCATCAACCGCAACATCTCGCTGACCGCCCTGGCCAAGGTGGCCAAGCGGGGCATCGTCGACGAGCACGAGGAGCGGCAGGTCTCCGAGGGCTTCCGCAGGACGATGAACATCAAGGCGCCGACCGTGTTCGAGCCCGTGGGCAAGCTGTCGGGCGGCAACCAGCAGAAGGTCGTCCTCAGCAAGTGGATCTTCGCCGGCCCCGATGTGCTGATCCTCGACGAACCGACCCGCGGCATCGACGTGGGCGCCAAGTACGAGATCTACACGGTGATCGACCAGCTCGCCGCCCAGGGCAAGGCGGTGGTCTTCATCTCCTCCGAGCTGCCCGAACTGCTCGGCATGTGCGACCGCATCTACACGATGGCCGCCGGGCGGCTGACCGGTGAGGTGCCGCGGGCCGAGGCCACGCAGGAAGTTCTGATGCGCCATATGACGAAAGACACGCAGGACCAAGAGGTGACGCGATGAGCACGGATGTGACCGCCAAGAGCCCGGCCCCCGCGCCACCGGGCGGGGGCGGAGCGGCCGCCGGCAAGGGGCTGCTCCAGGTGATGCTGGACGGCCTGCGCCGCAACATGCGCCAGTACGGCATGCTGATCGCGCTCGGCCTGATCGTGGTCCTCTTCGCCGTCTGGACGGACGGGGACCTGCTGCTGCCCCGCAACGTCTCCAACCTGGTGCTGCAGAACAGCTACATCCTGGTCCTCGCGATCGGCATGATGCTGGTGATCATCGCCGGGCACATCGACCTGTCGGTCGGCTCGCTGACCGCGTTCGTCGGCGCCTTCGCGGCGGTGCTCACCGTCCAGCACGGCGTCTCCTGGCCGATCGCGCTGGTGCTGTGCCTGCTGGTGGGCGCGGCGGCCGGCTCGGTCCAGGGCTATCTCATCGCCTATCTGGGCATACCGTCCTTCATCGTCACCCTCGCCGGGATGCTGCTGTTCCGCGGTCTGACGGAGATCCTGCTCAAGGGCCAGACCCTCGGCCCGTTCCCCGACGGGCTGCAGAAGCTCGGCAACGGCTTCCTGCCGGAGACCGGCCCGAACACCAACTACCACAACCTCACCCTGCTGCTCGGCCTCGTGCTGATCGCGGCCGTGGTGTGGCAGGAGGTCCGGGACCGGCGCCGGCAGCAGGAGTTCGCGCTGGAGGTGCTGCCCACCCGGCTGTTCCTGCTCAAGCTGACCGCCCTGGTCGCCGCGATCCTGGTGCTCACCCTGCTGCTCGCCAGCTACAAGGGCGCCCCGATCGTGCTGATCATCCTCGGCGCGCTGGTCGTGGGCTACGGCTACGTCATGCGCAACGCGGTGTTCGGCCGTCACATCTACGCGATCGGCGGCAACCTGCCGGCGGCCAAGCTGTCCGGCGTGAAGGACAAGAAGGTCACCTTCCTGGTCTTCCTGAACATGGGCGTGCTCGCGGCCCTGGCGGGTCTGGTGGTCGCCGCCCGGCTGAACGCGGCCTCGCCGAAGGCGGGCGTCAACTTCGAACTCGAGGCGATCGCCTCGTCGTTCATCGGCGGCGCGTCCATGAGCGGCGGTGTCGGCACCGTCCTCGGCGCCATCATCGGCGGTCTCGTCCTCGGCGTGCTGAACAACGGCATGAACCTCCTGAGCGTCGGCACCGACTGGCAGCAGGTCATCAAGGGCCTGGCCCTGCTGTTGGCGGTCGGGTTCGACGTCTGGAACAAGCGCAAGTCCGGTTCGTAAGTCAGCTCGGGCCCCGCCGGTTCACCGGCGGGGCCCCTTCCTTTCACGGGAGCCGCAAGTGGAACTGAACAGACGTACGGTCATTGCAGGAGCAGCGGCGGCGGGCCTCGCCGCCACCACCCTCGGCGGCACCGCGCAGGCGGCCCCCGGCCACCGGCCGGTGAAGGAGCTCTTCGGCCGGCTGGCGGACGGCACCAAGGTGTACCGCTGGTCGCTGGAGAACGGCGGCATCCGGATGAAGGTGCTGTCGTACGGCGGCGTCGTGCAGACGCTGGAGGTCCCGGACGCCCGGGGCCGGCACGCGAACGTGGTCGCGGGCTTCGACGACATCGACGACTACGCGGCGAAGAGCCCGTACTTCGGCGCGCTGATCGGCCGCTACGGAAACCGCATCGGCGAGGGGCGGTTCACCCTCGACGGCAGGAGCTACCAGCTCTCCGTCAACGACGGCGTGAACAGCCTGCACGGCGGCGCCAAGGGCTTCGACAAGCGGGTGTGGGACGTGGAGCCGTTCGCCGGCGGCTCCGACGTCGGCCTGCGCCTGTACTACACGAGCGCCGACGGCGAGATGGGCTATCCGGGCACGCTGCGCTCGAAGGTGACGTACACCCTGACCCGGCGCGGCGAGTGGCGCATCGACTACGAGGCCACCACCGACCGGGCCACCGTCGTCAACCTCACCAGCCACGTCTACTGGAACCTGGCCGGCGAGGGCAGCGGCACGATCGAGGACCACGAGCTCACGATCGCCGCGGCCCGGTACACCCCCACCGACCCGGGTCTGATCCCGACCGGTGAGCTGGCACGGGTCGCGGGCACCCCGTTCGACTTCCGCCGCGCCAAGCCGATCGGCCGGGACATCCGGGCCGGGCACGAGCAGCAGGTACTGGCCAAGGGCTACGACCACAACTGGGTGCTGGACAAGGGCGTCACGGCACGGCCCGAGCACGTCGCCACGCTCCGCGACCCGCGCTCCGGCCGCACCCTGCGGATCGCCACCGACCAGCCGGGCCTGCAGTTCTACTCCGGCAACTTCCTCGACGGCACGCTGACCGGCACCGGCGGCCGCACCTACCGCCAGGGCGACGCGCTGTGCCTGGAGACGCAGCACTTCCCGGACTCCCCGAACCACGCCGCCTTCCCGTCGACCGTGCTCCGGCCCGGGCGGACCTACCGGACGACCACGGTGCACACCTTCGGGGCGTGAACCGCGGGCGGGGCGTGAACCGGCTCACACCGCCCGTGAGTTGAACGCCACTGACGCCTCCTTCGTATCCATGGGTGGCCCGTGCTCCCCCGCACGGGCCACCCTTCGACGGAGGTCCTCTTGCCTGACAACGTCACCTCGTTGTTCCGCAACACCGCCGCGCACAGCCCTTCGATGGCGGCGCTGACGCGGGAGAGCGACGGGTCGGGCCCCGTGGACTTCTGCATCCCGTGCAACCCCTACTTCCCCACCCCCGCCATGTTCGAGGAGATGGCGGTCCGGCTGCGCGAGATCATCACGTACTACCCGAGCAGCGCCGACACCATCACCGCCGAGCTGTGCGGCCTGCTCCAGCTCCCGCCGCAGTGCGTGGCGATGGGCAACGGCTCCACGGAGCTGATCACCTGGATCGACCACCTGCTGGTCCGGGAGTCGCTGGCCGTGCCGGTGCCCACCTTCGGCCGCTGGACCGACCAGCCGATGGAGACGGGCAAGCGGGTGGACATGTTCCCGCTCCAGGAGGCGAACGGCTTCGGCCTGGACCTGGCGCAGTACGCCGAGTTCATCCGGGCCCGGGGCACCCGGGTGGCGGTCGTCTGCAATCCGAACAACCCCGACGGCGGGTACCTGCACAAGCAGCAGCTCGTGCAGTTCATGGACGCGATGGCCGACCTGGACCTGGTGGTGGTCGACGAGTCGTTCCTGGAGTTCGCCGACGCCGAGGCCGAGCCGAGCGTGGTGCAGGAGGCCATGCTCCGCCCGAACGTGGTCGTCCTGCGCAGCCTCGGCAAGAACTTCGGGCTGCACGGCATCCGGTTCGGCTACCTCGTGGCGAACCCGGCCCTGGCCGGCCGGGTCCGCTCGATGCTGCCGAAGTGGAACCTCAACTCCTTCGCCGAGCACGTGGTGTTCATGCTGCGCGAGCACGGCCCCGAGTACGCGCAGAGCCTGCTCCAGGTGCGCCGCGACCGCCTCGACATGGCCAGCCACCTCTCCGCGCTGCCCGGCCTCACCGTCTACCCCTCCCAGGGCAACTTCCTCTTCGTGCGCCTGCCCGTCGGCGCCGAAGGCACCGTGGTCCGGGACCGGATGCTCACCGAGCACCGGATCCTGGTCCGCGAATGCGGCAACAAGATCGGTTCGTCCAGCCGCTTCCTGAGACTCGTGGTGCGCCCCCAGGTCGACGTGCGTCGCCTGGTGTCCGGCCTGGAACAGGTGCTCTACGGGACCAGGAGGGGAGCCGCCGTACCCGAGCTGGGCAACGGGACCAGCTACAGCTCGGGTACGGCGGCCGTGGACCGGCTGATGAACGAGACCAACGGAGCCGGTGTGCAGGGACTGGCGGCACAGGCCGCCGGCACCGGCCCCGCCCCGGCCGCCGGCACCGGTGTGCCGCTCCCCGCCGCCACGCCGATGGGCGGCGGGATACCGATGCCGGCGGCAGCCCAGGCCCCTCCCACCGCACCAGCACCCCAAGCTCCGGCGCCGGTCCCCTCCCGGCGCCGGTCCCCATGCCCCCGCCCGCGCCGACGGCCCCGGCCCCCATGGCCCCGCCGCCGGTCGCGGTGCCCGTGCCCGTCCCGGCGCCCGCCGCCATGGGGCCCACCCCGCCCGGCGTCCCGGCGCGCGGCGGTCTCACCGCCGCCCAGGTGCGCGGCATGACGGCACCGGCGACACCGGCGCCCGCCGCAGGCCTGACCCCGGCCCCGGCGACCGGCTGGCCCAACGCCCAGAGCTGGCCGAACGCGGCGGGCATGGGGCAGACGGGCTAGGGGACGTCTCGGCGGGGGCGCCGCCGGTCAGCCTCTGAACCGCAGGTCGTAGCCGATCGAGTACACGCCGGCGGTGCCGCTCACCGAGCACGTCGCGGACGACACGCGGTCGCGGTGGACCCACCGGCCGGTGATCGTCCACTTGTGGCCACCGGTGTTGAAACGGGTGACCACGGGTCTGTGCCGGCGCACTCCACTGTTGGTGTCGCACTTCACGTTGGCCGGACGGTGAGCTGAGCCTCTACACCGAGGGCAACGCCTCCGGGATCGGCAGCGAGCACCAACTCGCCGCCCCCTGAGCCAAGCCCGGCGGGGGCTCCGCGACCGTCGTAGCCACGAAGCCCCCGCCGGCATCCCGACGTCGCGGGGCGGCTGCGCGACTACGACGATCACCGCGGCCGTGCCGCCGCCCCGCGGTCCGACCGGGTCGGACGGCACGGCGACGGCCCGGCGCGAGCACTAGCTGTGCGGGCACTCCTTCCAGGCCAGGTGGTACACCGTGCTGATGTCGCCGTCGGTCGAGTCCATCGTCATGAAGCTGACCTTGCCCGGGTTGGCGCTGCCCGCGTTCACCCGCAGCTCGGTGTTGATGTTGAAGTTGCGCAGCACCCCGCAGGGCGCCCAGACCAGTTGGGCCCAGTCGGTCTGGTCGGTGGCCTGCCAGTCGTCGTTGTAGGCGCCGCTGAACGGATGCGTCTTGGCCGCGGTGCTCGAGGAGCCCTGGAAGTAGTACGACGCCTTCTGGGTGGCGGTCGCGCCGGGCTGGAGGGAGAGGAAGCCCCGGTAGTCCGCGCTCGCGACCGCGTAGGTGAAGCCCTGCGGGACGTGCACGACCAGGTTGAGCTGGCAGTTCTTACGGAAGGCCGTGGGGTCGGAGTTGCCGCCGGCCTGCGCCAGGTAGTCGCTGTAGGTCACCGTGAAGGCGGTGTTGTCCGGGGAGACGGCGACGGCGGCCGTGCCGGCCGGACAGCCGGAGCCGTTCACCGTGGCGACGTCGATGACGATCTTGTCCGGGGCGGGTCGTCGAAGACGGACGAGGGGACTGGGCGGGTAGCGCGGTGGTGAGCAGAGCGGCTACGGCGCCGCTCAGCAGGAGTCCACCAGCCATGGTTTCTCCAGGTTGTCGAGTGGGGGGTGCGACCTCCGACCCGCCCGTTCACCGTTGAAGAAACTGTGTTGAACCTGTGAAGGACGGGGAGGCGAGGGGAATCGTAGGAACCCCCGCTCCGGCCCGGCAGGGCGAACTCCGGCCATTCACATCAGGCTTTTCACGCACCGCACTCCGGCGCCCCGCCGGCCCTCAGGGGTTCTCCCAGGCCGCCGGTTCCGCCGCCAGCGCCCGCACCGGTTCGGGCAGGGCGCCGGCCGCGAGGTCGGCCACGGTGACGCCCTCGAGGATGCGGCGCACATTGGCGCGCAGGGCGATCCACAACGGGAGCAGGGGCTCGGCCGTGCCCGTGTACGCCAGGCCCGTCGGGCGCTCGCCGCGCACGGAGACGATCGGGCCGTCCACCGCCCGGATGACATCCGCCACAGTGATGGCGGCCGCGGCCCGGGCCAGCCGGTAGCCGCCGCCTCCGCCGCGCCGGCTGTCGACGACTCCCGCCCGCCTGAGGTCACCCAGGATGCCCTCCAGGAACTTGTGGGGAATGTCCTGCTCGACAGCGATTTCCTCTGCCTTCACCGGGCCGTTACCCTCCCGTACGGCCAGCTCCAGAACCGCCCGTACCGCGTAATCCGCCCGCGCCGAGATCCTCATGGGTCCATTGTGGGGCGTATCTCCATGGAGAATGGCCGGACCGCGCCCCCGTAAGATCGCCCGGGAGGATCCACCTTGGCGCTCAGCAGACGTACCTTCAGTGCCCTGGCCGGCTCGGCCGCGCTCGGCTTCGCCCTGGGCGGCAGCGGCGGCCCCGGGGCGCCCTCGGCGTTCGCGGCGCGCAGCGTGCCCACCGGTCCCGCGCCGGCCCCGCCGGCCGCCGACGGCGAGCGCCACACGATCGGGTACGACGCCTACTCGCTCCTGGTCGACGGCAAGCGCCTGGTGGTGTGGTCCGGCGAGATGCACCCCTTCCGGCTGCCCAGCCCCTCCCTGTGGCGCGACGTGCTGCAGAAGATGCGGGCGCACGGCTTCAACGCCGTCAGCATCTACGTGGCGTGGAACTACCACTCCCCCGCCCCGGCGAGTACGACTTCACCGGCGTGCGGGACCTCGACCTGTTCCTGCGCATGGCCACCGAGACCGGGCTCTACGTCCTGCTGCGGCCCGGCCCGTACATCAACGCGGAGGTCGACGGCGGCGGCTTCCCGGGCTGGCTGACGGCGGCCGAGGGCAAGGCCCGCACCGCCGACCCGGCCTATCTCCGCCACGTCGACGAGTGGCTGACGCGGGTGAACCGGATCGTCCGCCGGCACCTGTTCACCCAGGGCAGGGGCACGGTCCTGCTCTACCAGATCGAGAACGAGTACGACTCCCACGTCGACGAGGCGACCGGCCGGGACTACATGTCCCATCTGTACCGGAAGGTCCGCTCCGACGGGATCGACGTCCCGCTCTTCCACAACGACAAGGGCCGCAACGGCCACTGGATCCCCGGCTCGTTCGACACGGGCGGGGAGAAGGGCGGCTGGCTGTACGGGTTCGACGGGTACCCGTCGCCGGCCCAGGTCCCGCCGGACTGGGGGCACTACGGACCCGGCGGCCTCACCGGCGGCGCCACCGCCTCGCCGCACACGCCCGGCTTCGTACCCGAGTTCGGCGGCGGCTGGTTCGACCCGTGGGGCGGCGCCTGGTTCGACGGCAAGGGGTACGCCGAGGCCCGGCGCACCCGGGACTCGGCCTACGAGCGCCGCTTCTACCTCACCAACCTCGCCAACGGCATCACCCTGCACAACGTGTACATGACCTTCGGCGGCACCTCCTGGGGCTGGCTGCCCGCGCCGGTCGTCTACACGTCGTACGACTACGGGGCGGCCATCGACGAGGGGCGCAACGTCACCGAGAAGATGGCCCCGATGCACCAGCTCGGGCATCTGCTCCAGCGCGTGCCCGACTTCGCCCGGCTGGACCGGGCCGCCGACGTCGAGGCCGAGGGGCTGAAGGTCTACCACCTGACCAATCCGGACACCGGCAGCCATGTGTACGTGGCCCGCAACGACGGCTCGGCCCCGGTCACCACCGACCTGCCCACCCACGAGGGCAGGGTGCGGATCACCGTGCCCCCGCGCGACGCCCGCATGCTGACCACCGGGCTGTCCCTCGGCAGCCGGACGCTGAAGTACAGCACCGCGCAGCCCCTCATGTGCCTGACCGCCGGCCGGCAGGAGATCGCGGTGTTCGCGGGCCGCCGCGACGACATGGCGGAGCTGGTGCTGAAGTGCCCGGTCGAGCCGCTGGTCATGCGGCTCGACCCGGAGGCGGCCTGGGCGTTCGAGAGCGACCAGCTGCACGTGAACGTGCCCCTCGGACAGGGCGGCCTGACCCGGGTGTCGGTCGCGCAGGGCGAGAGCGACACCCCGCTGCTGCTGCTCTTCGCCGACGACGCCACCTCGGTGCGCATGTTCCCCTACGACACCCCGGCCGGGACGCTGCTGGTGTACGGCCCGGCACTGCTGCGCCACGCCGAGGTGCGCGGTTCCGAGGTCCATCTGACGGGTGACGTCACCGGGACGACCAGCGTGGAGGTGTGGGGGCCGCGCGGCATCACGAGCCTGGTGTGGAACGGGCGCAAGGTGCCGACCCGGGTCACCATGTCCGGCAGCCTCATGACGACCGGGCTGCTGCCCGCCGCGCCGCAGGTGACGCTGCCCGCGCTGGGCGGCTGGCGGACGCGGACCGAGAACCCGGAGGCGGGCCCGAACTTCGACGACTCGAAGTGGCGGGTCGCCGACCGGACCGCCTCGCACAGCAGGACGCCCGTCCCGAAGGGCGGGCCGGTGCTGTTCGCGGACGACTACGGCTTCCACTACGGGGACGTCTGGTACCGGGGCACCTTCACGGACGCCTCCGGCCTGGAGGAGGTCTCGCTCGCCTACACCACCGGCACCCAGGGCCTGCTGATGGCGTGGCTGGACGGGGAGCCGCTGGGCACCCACCGGATGCCGGTGCCGGACAAGAACACCACCATCCGCAAGGGAAGCTGGGACGCCACGGCGGTGTTCCCGGTGGCCGAGCGGCTGCGCGGGTCCGGCCGGCACGTGCTCTCGGTGCTGGTCCGGCGCATGCAGCACGACCAGGACGGCAAGGCGCAGGACACCCACAAGGTGGCCCGCGGGCTCACCGCCGCCCTTTTCAAGGGGCCTCGCCGAAGGTGACGTGGCGCATCCAGGGCGAGGCGGCAGCGGACCCGGTGCGCGGGCCGCAGAACAACGGCGGCCTGTTCGGCGAGCGGGAGGGCTGGCACCTGCCCGGCTTCGCCGACCGGGACTGGAAGCGGGTCGGCTTCCCGCGGTCCGAGCGGCGGCAGGGCGTGACCTGGTACCGGACCACGTTCCGGCTGTCCGTGCCCGGCGACATCGACGCCTCGGTCGGTCTGACCCTGGAGGACGACCCGAACCGGGCCTACCGGACGCAGATCTTCCTCAACGGCTGGAACATGGGCCAGTACATCAACAACGTCGGCCCGCAGCACACCTTCGTGCTGCCGAACGGCATCCTGCGCACCCGTGGCACCAACACCCTGGCGCTGGCGGTCCTGTCGGAGTTCACCACGGAGTCCGGTCCGGGCAAGGTGGGCCTGACCCTGCTGGGCAGGGCGGCCGGCGGGACCCCGGTGACCCCGGTGCCCTCACCCGGCCGCTGAGCCGGGGCGCTGTGCCAGCCGGATCACGTTCCAGGACAGCGGCTCCAGCACGGCGGTGAGCACGCCGTCGGTGACGGCGGTGCCCGGCACCTGGTGCGGGGTGACGCGCTCGGGGTCGTCCAGGGTGTTTCGGGCGTCCGGATCGGCGTCCGCGAGAGCGCTGTGCTCGGTGACGGCGGTCAGGCCGAGGCCGTTCAGGGCGACTTCGAGCGGCAGCGGGCCGCCGCGGTCGCGGTTGACGGCGAAGACGGTGACCGTGCCGTCCGCCGCGCGCACGGCGGTGGCGTGCAGCAGGTCGGTCTCGCCGTACCTGCGCGTCTCGTACGTCGGCGAGTCCACGCGGACGTCGAGGACCTCGCCGCGCCCGTACCGGGAGGCCTGCGCGAACGGGAAGAACGTGGTCTGCCGCCAGGCCGGGCCGCCGGGCTCGGTCATGATCGGGGCGATCACGTTGACGAGCTGGGCGAGGCAGGCCACGGTGACCCGGTCGGCGTGCCGGAGCAGCGCGATCAGCAGCGAGCCGAGGACGACGGCGTCGGTGACGCTGTAGTCGTCCTCCAGCAGCCGGGGGGCCTCGGGCCACTCGCCCGGGTCGAGGCTCCGTGCTCGCTCCTCCCATCTGGAGAGGTACCAGACGTTCCACTCGTCGAAGGAGAGGTTGATCCGCTTCCTGGACTTCAGGCGGGCGCCGACGTGGTCGGCGGTGGCCACCACGTTCTCGATGAACGACTCCATGTCGACCGCGGAGGCGAGGAAGGAGTCCAGGTCGCCGTCGACGGGCTCGTAGTAGGCGTGCAGGGAGATGTGGTCGACGAGTTCGTACGTCTCCTGGAGGACCGTCGCCTCCCAGGCGGCGAAGGTGGGCATGGCCTGGCTGGAGGAGCCGCAGACGACCAGCTCGACGCCGGGGTCGAGCCGGCGCATCGCCCGGGCCGTCTCGGCCGCGATCCGGCCGTACTCCCGCGCGGTCTTGTGGCCGGTCTGCCAGGGGCCGTCCATCTCGTTGCCGAGGCACCACAGCCGGATGCCGAAGGGCTCCTCGTCGCCGTGGGCGGCGCGGAGGTCGGCGAGGGCGGTGCCGGCGGGGTGGTTGGCGTACTCCTGGAGTTCCAGTGCCTCGGCGACGCCCCTGGTGCCGAGGTTGACGGCCATCATGGGCTCGGCCTGGGGGCCGATCTTCCGCAGGAAGGAGATGTACTCGGAGAGGCCGAACCGGTTGGTCTCGGTGGAGTGCCAGGCGAGGTCGAGCCGGCGGGGGCGGTCCGCGACGGGGCCGACGGAGTCCTCCCACCGGTGGCCGGAGACGAAGTTGCCGCCGGGGTAGCGGATCGTCGTCACCCCGAGTTCGCGCACGAGGCCGAGGACGTCGGTGCGCAGGCCGTCGGCGTCGGCCGTGGGGTGGTCCGGCTCGAAGACGCCCGTGTAGACGCAGCGGCCGAGGTGTTCCACGAAGGAGCCGAACAGGCGGGGGTTCACTTCGCCGATGGTGAAGGCGGGATCGAGGGTGAAGCGGGCGGTGCGCTTGCTCATGGGCGCCTTTCGGGGTGGGTGTCCGCCGGCACCGGCGGGTGCGCGAGGACGATGGTCGGCGGCAGCCCGGCGATCGGGTCGCCGTCCCGGCCACGCGGGCACGCGTGTCCGGGACGGTGCCTCACCCCGCGAACGCCGGCTGCGGCACTCCCCGCCCGGCGCCCGGCACCACCAGCACCGACCCGGACACCGGGTGCGGCGCCGGCAGTCCGACCCGGGCGGTGGTGATGTACAGGTCGCCCAGGTCCGCCCCGCCGAACGCGCAGGCGGTCGTCAGCGGGGCCGGCACCTCGACCACGAGGTCCAGCTCACCGCCCGGCGTGTACCGCCGCACCGCGCCCCCGCCCCACAGCGCCACCCACACGCAGCCGTCCGCGTCGACCGTGAGCCCGTCCGGGAACCCCGCTCCCTCCTCGATCTCCACCAGCGTCCGCCGCCCGCGGACGGCACCCTGCGCGTCGTGGTCGAAGACGTCCACCCGCCGCGTCGGGGTGTCGGCGTAGTAGAGCAGCCGGCCGTCCGGGCTCCAGCCCAGGCCGTTGCTGACGGTGACCTCGGGCAGCACCGTCCGTACGTCGCCGTCGCCGGTGAGCCGGGTCAGCGTGCCGCCGCCCGCCGCCTCGTCGTAGCGCATCGTGCCCGCCCAGAGGGACCCGTCCGGAGCCACCGCGGCGTCGTTCGCGCGGCGGCCCGGTACCGGCTCGCGGTGCAGCCAGCGGAAGGCGCCGTCCGGGTCCAGCAGCGCGACGCCGTCGCGCAGGTTCAGCACCAGACCGCCGCCCGCCCTCGGCTTCGCCGCGCCGACGTGCTGCTCGGTGGTGCGCACCGTGCGGCGCCCGGAGGCGGGGTCGTAGGTGTGCACGCGCATGCCGAGGACGTCGACCCAGAGCAGGCGGCCCGTCGCCGGATCCCAGGTCGGGCCCTCGCCCAGCTCCGCCTCGGCCCGCACGGCGACCTCGTAGGACGCCCCGCGCCGGGCCCTCACGCCGTCCCCCGGTGGCCCAGCCGCTCGGACAGCTCCGACGCGCCCTTGGCGGCCAGTTGCTCCAGTTCGGCGCGGCGCTCCTCGCTCCAGCGGATCATGGGGACCGAGATGGACAGCGCGGCGACCACCTTTCCGGCGCGGTCGCGCACCGGGGCCGCCACGCAGGACACGTCCGGGTTGGACTCGCGGCTCTCCACCGCGATGCCCCGCTCGCGGATCTCCGCGAGGGCCTCGCGCAGCGCGCCGGCATCGGTGATGCTGTTGGGCGTCATCGCGGCCAGTTCCGCGCCGTCCGGTATCCGCGCGGTCAGCTCCGGCTCGGGCAGCGAGGCGAGCAGCATCTTGCCGACGGAGGTGCAGTGGGCGGGCAGCCGGCGGCCGGCGGCCGACACCATGCGCACGGCGTGCGTGGAGTCGACCTTGGCGATGTAGATGACGTCGGTGCCCTCCAGGATGGCCACGTGGACCGTCTCGTCGCAGGTCTCCGCCACCGAGCGGGCCACCTGCTGGCCCTCGGCCGCGAGGTCGAGCTGCTCGGCGTACCGGCTGCCGAGCTGGTAGGGGCGCACCCCGAGCCGGTACCGTCCGGGCTGATCCGGCACGGGCACGATGTACGCGCGCGCGGCGAGCGTGGTGACCAGCTCGTGCACGGTGGTGCGCGGCAGTTGCAGCTTGCGCACGATGTCGGGGCGGAGAGCGTCCCGTCACCGTCGAGGAACAGCTCAAGAATGTCGAGAGCCCGGGTCACGGCAGGCACGAGGCGTCCCACGTCCGGCCCCCTCCCTTGGGTTAAGCGCCTGTGTTCGAGATTTCAACAGGCGATCGGCATGACGAACACAGGCTAGCCATGCGGGGTTGCCCGGGCAATGGGCCCGACCGCCTCCACGGCACCATGGGTGTCATGGGTCTCGACTTCCAGCTCGTGCTGCTGCGCCGCATGGCCGACCACAACCCGGACCTGGTCGACGCGGCGCGGCGGCGGCTCGGGGCGTCCGTGGCGGAGATGCGGGAGGCCAACAAGCGCTGGCAGGCGATGGTCCGCTCGCCCAGGTCCCGGTCGGCCGCCGCCCGCTACCAGTCGGTCCTCGGCGAGCCGGAGTCCGTGCTCGCGCGCCGCCTCGGGGACGTCGACTGCGAGGCCCGGCGGTGGCCGCTGCCGCTCTGGCCGGACCTGCGCTTCGAGGTGCTGGTCTCCCCGGACGGCGCGGTCTGGAACGAGTGGCTGGTCCGCGCGCCCGGCGCGTCCGCCCCCGCCCTGCGCACCCTGGACGACCTCACCCCGTGGTCCTGCACGGTCGACGAGGCCGCCCGCGCCTTCGCCCCGGCCCGTCCGCTGGAGGGCACGGCCCCCACCCGGTGGGGTCTGGCCTTCACGGCACCCGGCCGGGACGGCGCCCGGCACGAGGTGGCCGCCGAGTTCACCTGGGGGCTGCTCCAGCGGACGGCGGTCCGGGACTGAGACTCAGTCGTCGAAGGCCACGGCCCTGGACCGCTTCTCCCAGCCGGCGACGTCCTCGCGGACCTGGTCGAGGTGGGACAGCACGGCGCTCACCCCGTCGTCGCCGAGCGGCAGCCGCAGCGGGGTCCGCTCCGCCTCCAGCGCGGCCAGGATGAGGGCCGCGGCCTTGGCCGGGTCGCCGGGCTGCGTGCCGTCGCCGTTCGCGACCAGGCCGCGGGTCTCGGCCACCTTGGCGTACAGCCCGCTGTCCGCGCTCACACCGGCCCGGGCGGCCTCCATCAGCGAGGTCCGGAACCCGCCCGGCTCCACGATCAGCACCTTGATCCCGAACTCGCGCACCTCGTCGGCGAGCGCCTCGGACATGCCCTCCAGCGCGAACTTCGTTGCGCTGTAGGCCCCGAACCCCGCGAAGGACATCTGCCCGCCCATGCTGCTCATCTGCACGATCGCGCCCGAGCGCCGCTCCCGCATGTGCGGCAGCACCGCCCGCACCAGGGCCGCCGGGCCGAAGAAGTGCAGTTCGAACAGGTCCCGCAGCTCCTGGTCCGTGGTCTCCTCGACGGCACCCACGTGGGTGCGCCCCGCGTTGTTGACCAGCACGTCGATCCGCCCGTGCCGCGCCACCACGTCGCGCACGGCCTCCTCGACCGCGGCGCCGTCCGTGACGTCCAGGCGCAGTGCCTCCACCTGGTCGGGATGCGCGGCCACCAGCCCGGCCAGCGCCTCCGGGCGCCGGGCTGCTCCGATCACCACGTCCCGGCGGCGAGCGCCGCCTCCGTGATGGCCCGCCCGAAGCCGCTGCTCGCGCCGGTCACCAGCCATACCTTGTTCATGGCAACTCCCCGTGAGGTCACGTTCTTTCCGGTATCGCTTCCTTACGTGGAACAGCCTGCCGGGAGATGTCGTTGCCCGTCCAAGACCTTCGGTGATAACCAACGGTCATGACGACGGACGTCCATTCCCGGGACCTGCGCTACTTCGTCGCGGTCGCCGAAGAACTGCACTTCACCCGGGCGGCCGAGCGGCTGTACGTGTCGCAGCCCGCGCTGAGCAAGCAGATCCGAGCCCTGGAGGGGCAGTTGGGGGTCGAGCTGCTGCGCCGCGACCGGCACCGGGTGGCCCTCACGGCGGCCGGCGAGGCACTGCTGCCGCACGCCCGGCAGGTGCTGGCCGCCCTGGCGGAGGGCGCGGCGGCCGTGGAGGCGGCGAAGGCGGCCCAGCGCAGCACGCTCGTGGTGGGCATGAGCACCAGCCCGGGCCGGGGCGGGATGCTGCCGGCCATCCGCTCCCGCTTCACCGCCGCGCATCCGCGGGCCGGCATCCGGCTGCGGCAGGTGAGCTGGGACGACCCGACGGCGGGCCTGGCCGACGGCGGCGCGGACGTCGCCTTCGTCTGGCTCCCGCTGCCCGGCGAGGAGCGCTACGCCTGGACGGTGCTCGCCGAGGAGCCCCGCCTGGTCGCCCTTCCCGACACGCATCCGCTCGCCGCCCGTGCGGGGATCGACTTCGCCGACCTGCTCGACGAGCCGTTCCTCGCCCTGCCGAAGAGCGCCGGTCCGCTGCGCGACTACTGGCTCGCGCTGGACGCCCGGGCGGGCCGGGCACCGCGGGTCGGAGCGGAGATCGCCGGAGCCGAGGAGACGTACGAGGCGCTCGTCGCCGGGCTCGGCGTCTGCCTGGTGGCCGCGGGGAACGCCCCGCTGATCACCCGGGAGGGGGTCACCACCCGGCCGGTGCGGGGCGTCGGCCCCAGCCGCTACGCCCTGGCCTGGCGCCGTGAGGACGGGGACCGGCCCCTGGTCCGGGCCTACGCCGAGGCCTGCCGGGCCACGGCCGGGCTCGCGGCGTCCTGAAGGTGTGCCGCGAAAGTCCCTACGGGGACACGACCTAGAACCCCGCCGCCGCCAGGATCGCCTCCGTGACCCGCGGCAGGGAGGCGGGGTGCAGGAAGAGGAAGAGGTTCGGCTCCACCAGTTCGAGCTCCATCACCCGGGCAGGCCGTCCTCGCCGTCGACGAGGTCGACGCGCGCGTACAGCAGTCCGGGCGAGCCGGGCACGGACGCCAGCGCCTTCTCGGCGACGGCGAGTTCGGTGTCCGTGGGCTGCCAGGGCTCCAGCTCCGGGTGGGCCACCTTCTCCGCGTCGTACGGGGTGCCGGGCGCGAGGACCGCGCCCTTGCGGCTGGCGTGCAGCAGGCGCCCGCCGAAGAACTGCAGCGCCCGTTCCCCGCTGACGTCTATGTTCCGCAGATACGGCTGCACCATCGCGGTGAAGCCCTCCGCGTGCATCCGCGCGAGCTGCCGTACCGCCGTCCCGTGCCGGTCCGGCGTGTAGCGGGCGGCGAACCGGGCGCCCGCGCCGGAGGTCGGCTTGATCACGTACTCGTGCCCGCCGGGCAGCTCGGCCGGCTCGCCGGGGGCGATGTAGCGGGTCTCGACGGTCGGCACGCCGGCCGCCGCCAGCTCACCGAGGTAGCGCTTGTCGGAGTTCCAGCGGACCACGGCGGCCGGGTTGGCCAGCCGGGTCAGGCCGCCGACCCGCTCGACCCACGCCCCGAACTCACCGGCACGCCAGCTGTAGTCCCAGGTCGAGCGGATGACGACGAGGTCGTAGCCGGCCCAGTCGGCCGCCGGGTCGTCCCAGTACCGGGCCTCCGCGTCGGCCCCGGCCTCCCGCAGGGCGCGCACCAGCACCGGCAGGTCGCGGTCCTTGCCGGGCCGGTCGCCGGGGTCGTAGGTGGCGAGGGCGATACGGGGCACGGCGGGCTCCAGGTCGTACGGCGGTTCGATCAGCTGCGAGGCTAACAACCCCGCCGGGAACCGGGACAGCCCATTTGACCTTCACCTTCGGGGAAGCCCCAGCATCGGTGGCGGAAGCGAGGAACGCGGCGTCCTTCCGGACGGCGTTCTTCTGACGACGGGATTCCTGTGGAGCTGAGGTCCGTATGGAGCTGCTGACGATCGGCGCCTTCGCCAAGGCGAGCCGGCTGTCGCCGAAGGCGCTGCGGCTGTACGACGAGCTGGAGTTGCTGCGGCCGGCCCGGGTGGACCCGGACACCGGCTACCGCTACTACGCCGTGGAGCAGCTCCGGCGGGCCCGGCTCGTGGCGTGGCTGCGGCGGCTTGGCATGCCGCTGGCCGAGATCCGCGCGGTGTGCGCCCTGGACGCGGCCGAGGCCGCACACGAGGTCCGGGCGTACTGGGCGCGGGTCGAGGCGGAGACGGCCGTACGGCGGGATCTCGCCGCGTTCCTCGTGGACCAGCTGACCGGAGAGTCGAGAAGGGACCACACCACCATGCTGGAACTGCGTTATTCCGCCCACTCCGACCGCGGGCACGTCCGCCCCTCCAACCAGGACGCCGTGTACGCGGGCCGCAGGCTGCTCGCCGTCGCCGACGGCTGCGGCCCGGCGGGGGCACCCGCGAGCAGCGCCGCCATAGAGGCGCTGAGGTTCCTGGACGAGGAGGAGGCACCGGGCGCCGGCGACGTGCTGAACCTGCTGGAGGACGCGGTGCGTTCCGCCGGCGAGGCCGTACGGGACCTGGCGGACGGCAGCCCGGAGGTCGGCAGCACGCTGACGGCGCTGCTGTGGACGGGCTCGAAGCTGGCGCTCGTGCACATCGGGGACTCGCGGGCGTATCTGCTGCGGGACGGCGGCCTGTTCCGGATCAGCCACGACCACAGCGTCGTGCAGTCGCTGATCGACGAGGGGCGGCTGAGCCCCGAGGAGGCGGAGAGCCATCCGCAGCGCGCCCTGCTGCTGAAGGCGCTCGGTTTCGGCGGTCCGGCGGTGGCCGCCGATCTGCGGCTGCAGGAGGCCCGGGCGGGTGACCGGTACCTGCTGTGCTCGGACGGTCTGACGCGGGTCGTGGCCGACGCGCGGATCAAGGAGCTGCTCACCGGTGAGCCGGACCCCGAGCGAGCCGTACAGGCACTGATCGACGCGGCCAACGCGGCGGGCGGCCCCGACAACGTGAGCTGTGTCGTGGCCGATGTCGTCCTTTCCGCCGCGCCGCCGGTCCCCGTCGGGTAGAAGTCGCCGTATGGCGACCGACGGCACCGACGCGTACAGCGGTACGGCCGGGCTCCCGCCCCTCGTGCGGGACGCCCTGGCCGCCGCCCGCGCCCACGGCTTCGCCCACTCCTGCCGGCCCGAGCAGGGCCGCCTGCTGCACGCGCTGGCGGGCGGGGCCGGGGCCCGGATCGGGGAGACCGGCACCGGGCTCGGGGTGGGGCTGGCCTGGCTGGCCTCCGGGGCCCGGCCGGGCGTGCGGCTGTACAGCGTGGAGCGGGACCCCGAGCGGGCGCGGCTCGCCGCCGGGGTCTTCGCGGACCGGCCCGGGGTCACCGTGCTCACCGGCGACTGGCGGCGGATCGCGGAGCACGGCCCGTTCGACCTGCTCGTCCTCGACGGCGGGGGCAGGGCAAGGTGCCCGGGACGAACCGGCCGACGTGGCCGAGCTGCTCGCACCCGGCGGGACGGTCGTCGTCGACGACTTCACCCCGGCCACCGGCTGGCCGCCGCTGTACGAGGGCGTGGTGGACCGGGCGCGGCTGCACTGGCTCGGGCATCCCGCGCTGCGCTCGGCCGAGCTGCGGCTCGCTGCGGATCTGAGCGCCGTCGTGGGAACGCGGCGGCTGGTGTAGGAAGGGAGGACCGAAGCCCCCGAGTCCTAGGAGTGCGCCGCGTGTCCTCCCTCTTTCCCGCCCTGGTGGACGGTCCGGGCAAGCGCAGCGACAGGGGGTGCCCCCGGACGAGGTCCGGGAGAGGGTCGCCCTGCGGTTCGGCGAGCGGTCGCTGACGTACGGCGCGCTCGCGGGCGCCGCGGGCGCGGTCGCCGCGCGTCTGGGCGGTGCCGGCCGGGTCGCCGTGTGGGCGACCCCGGAGCTGGAGACCGCCGTCGCGGTCACCGGCGCGCTGCTCGCCGGGGTGGCCGCGGTGCCGCTGAACCCGAAGTCGGGCGACAAGGAGCTGACGCACATCGTCTCCGACAGCGCGCCGGGCCTGGTCCTGGCCGCACCCGGCGCGCAACTCCCCTCCGCCCTGGACCACTTGGAACGGCTGGACGTCGACGCCGCCGGCACCGTCCCGCCGCCCGCGGAGCGGGCCGGCGACGGCGACCCCGCGCTCGTCGTCTACACCTCCGGCACCACCGGCCCGCCCAAGGGCGCGGTCGTCCCGCGCCGGGCCCTGGCAGCGACGCTGGACGCGCTCGCCGACGCCTGGCAGTGGACGGACCGGGACGTGCTGGTGCACGGGCTGCCCCTGTTCCACGTGCACGGGCTGGTGCTGGGCGTCCTCGGCCCGCTGCGCCGGGCCGGCTCGGTGCGGCACCTGGGGCGGTTCAGCACCGAGGGCGTGGCACGCGAGCTGAACGACGGCGCGACCATGCTGTTCGGGGTGCCGACGATGTACCACCGCATCGCCGAGGCCCTGCCCGGCGACCCGGAGCTGGCCAAGGCGCTCGCCGGGGCCCGGCTGCTGGTCTCCGGCTCGGCCGCGCTGCCCGTGCACGACCACGAGCGGATCGCCGCGGCGACCGGGCGGCGGGTCGTCGAGCGGTACGGCATGACCGAGACCCTCATGAACACCAGTGTCCGGGCCGACGGCGAGGCAAGGGCCGGAACCGTCGGGGTGCCGCTGCCGGGGGTGGAACTGCGGCTGGTGGAGGAGGACGGGACGCCGATCACCGAATACGACGGGGAGAGCGTCGGCGAGATCCAGGTGCGCGGCCCGAACCTGTTCACCGAGTACCTGCACCGGCCCGACGCCACGGCCGCCGCGTTCACCGCCGACGGCTGGTTCCGCACCGGCGACATGGCGGTGCGCGAACCCGACGGCTACGTCCGCATCGTCGGTCGCAAGGCCACCGACCTGATCAAGAGCGGCGGTTACAAGATCGGGGCGGGTGAGATCGAGAACGCGCTGCTGGAGCATCCGGGGGTGCGGGAGGCGGCGGTCACCGGGGAGCCGGACGCCGACCTGGGCGAGCGGATCGTGGCGTGGATCGTCCCCTCGGACCCGCAGGCGCCGCCCTCCGACGCGGAGCTGGCCGACCACGTGGCCCGGCGGCTCGCCCCGCACAAGCGGCCGCGCGTGGTCCGTCACCTGGACGTCCTCCCCCGCAACGAGATGGGGAAGATCATGAAGCGGGCGCTGGTGGCCGATGCCTGAGCGGCTGTCGGCACGGGAGTTCCTCGCCCTCGTCGCGGACGAGGCGAGTTTCCGCGAACTCCCCTCCGCCACAAGGACCTGCCGGACCGACGGCCCCCTCGCCTGGGAGGGGTACGACGCAGCGCGCGCCTCCGCCGCCGCGCGCACCGGCGAGGAGGAGTCCGTGGTGTGCGGCACCGCGAGCGTCGGCGGCACCCGGGCCGTGCTGCTCGCGTTCGAGTTCGGCTTCCTCGGCGGCTCCCTCGGCGAGCGCACCGGCGACCGGCTGGAGGCCGCCTACCGGCACGCCCGCGCCCACCGGCTGCCGGTCGTGCCGCTCGTCGCCACCGGCGGCAGCCGGATGCAGGAGGGCATGCTCGCGCTGACCCAGCTCCAGCGGGTGGCCCGCGAGTCGGCGCTCACCCGGGACGCGGGGCTGCCGCAGATCGCGGTGGTGCGGGACCCCACGACCGGCGGCGGCTGGGCCACCCTGGGCGCCGGGGCCGACGTGATCCTGGCGCTCCCGGACGCCCAGGTGGGCTTCGCCGGTTCCCGGGTGCGGCCGCCGGACGCCGACCCGGCCGCCTACACGGCGCAGGCGCAGGTGGCCGCGGGTTCGGCGGACGCGGTGGTGCCGCCGGCGGAGCTGCGGGAGACGCTGGGCCGCTGGCTCGGGCTGCTCACGAGCCCGGCGCGGGAGGCACCGGCCCCGCACGCCCTGGGCGCGCCCGCCCTGCCGGACACCGGCTGGGAGGCCGTCGTACGGGCCCGTGCACCCGAACGGCCGCGCGCGGCGGCCTACCTGGACGCCTACTTCACCCGCCGGGTCACCCTGCGCGGTGACCGCTGCGGCGGCAGCGACCCCGAGGGCGTGCTGTGCGGCTTCGGCGAGCGGGACGGCCGTACGGTGGCCTACGCGGCGCAGACGGGAGCGGCGACCCGGCCCGCCGGGTACCGGACCGCGGCCCGGCTCATCCGGCTCGCGGACCGGCTGGACATCCCGGTGCTGACCCTGGTGGACACGCCGGGTGCGGCCAACGACGCCGAGGCCGAGCGGCAGGGCGCCGGGGCCGCGATCGCCGAGGTGTTCGGCGCGGTGGCGGCCGCCCGGGTGCCGATCACCACGCTGGTCATCGGCGAGGGCGGCTCCGGCGGTGCGCTCGCGCTGGCCGCGCCGGGCAACACCTGGGCCACCCCGGACAGTTACTTCTCGGTGATCGCCCCGGAACTGGCGGCGGCCATCCTGAAGCGCCCGCCCGGGGAGGTGGAGGCCACCGCGGGGCAGCTCCGCATCCGCCCCCAGGATCTGGTGGAGCTGGGCGTGATCCGGGGCATCATGTACCACCCCGGTCCCTGAGGCCCGCGCACCGGGCCGCGGAGCGGGGGCGGCCCGTGCACCGCCCCCGCTCCGCCGGCTACCGCACCCCCACCGCCCGGGTGATCTCCTGGGTGACCGAGCCGCCCCTGTCGTCGTGGGCCGAGGCCCGCAGCGAGACCTGGGTGGCGTCGCGGGGCACGCTCAGGGTGCCCTCCCAGGAGGCGGTCCGGTCCGCGGTGAGGCGGACCGTCCGCCAGGTGGCGCCGCCGTCGTAGGACACCTCGAGCCGGCCGCCGCCGAGGGTTCCGGTGCCGGCGGCCTTCGCCACGTACGAGGCGGCGAGCCCGACCGGTACGCGGTGTCCGGCGGGCACCGTGCCGGCGAGGTCGGTGTCGACGTCGAAGGCGAGGTTGATCAGCGGCAGGTAGGTCCAGCGGTCCTCCGGGGTGGCCGCCGACCGGAACGTCCACTCGCTGTGGCCCTCGGTGCCGGGCTTCCAGAGGGCGGGGTCCAGGGCGGTGTCGGTGACCACCTTGTAGGTGTGCTCGTCGGCGGGCGCGTCCCACACGTAGGCACCCGAGCCGGTGCGCCGGTCGACGAGCGTGCCGTCCAGGTAGACGGCGGTGGTCTGGGTCATCCCGCTCGCCTCGCTCCACACGTCGCCGAAGCCGGTGTGGTCGGGGCCGGAGTCGCCCCAGCCGGGGGTGTTCAACTGGATGACGTTCCCGGCGCGTTGCTGTCCCCAGCCGAGACCGGTGCCCAGCCACGGGTGCCACACCGGCCGGAACCAGTCCTGTTCCGGCCGTGATCCGCCGTCGTAGCGCACCAGTCCGCTGCGCTCCTCCAGCGCCCCGTCGCGGACGGTGACGGACTCGTGCCAGAGCTGGCCGGGGCCGGTGGAGACGTAGTCGGTGCGCTCGGCGGGCAGGTCGACGCGCTCCTGGAAGCCGAGGCCCACGGGGAAGGTACCGGTGATCGAGTACCGGAACTCACCGCCGCTCACCGGCTCCGCGGCGTGGAACCGGGTGTGCACGGCGGCCAGTTGACGGCCGGAGGGCGCGTAGGTGAGGTCCCGGTCCGGGATCGCGCCCGGGTGCCCCTCGGACAGGTCGTACACGTACGGGGAGTTGCGGGTGCCGGTCATGTCGACCCTGCCGGCCGCCCGCAGCCGGGCCGCGTCCGCCGCGCTCACCGTGGCGATCTGCAACGGCCGGTCGGCGTTGTCGTCCGTGCCCCACCAGGCCATCAGCCGGCCGGGGGCGTCGTCCGTGACGAACAGCGCCTTGGCGCCCGCGTCCTGGGCGGCCCGGGCCAGCGCGGCCGGGTCGGCGCCGTCGGCCAGGTGCGCGAGCACGGCCCTGCCCTCGACCCCGGTGAACGGCCCGTCGCCGACATCGGTCAGCGGCAGCCTCGTGCGCCCCTCGGTGAGCGAGCCCCCGGCCTGCACGGTGGCCTCGCCGATGCCCCTGACCTCCAGCAGCGGCTTGGCGAGCCGCCACACGCTCCGGTACTCGAAGGAGCCGTCGGTGACCTTCGCGGTGGGTGCCGCGAAGACGCTGTCGTAGGTGAGTGGCACCTGGACCGCGCCGAACAGGTCGGCGCCGTTCGCCGTCCGGTCGTACTCCATGAGCAGCTGCCGGGTCTCGGTGCGCCGGCGGACGTCCGCCTTCACCTCCCGAAGCCTCCGTCCGTCGAGAGTGACGTCCTGGTCCCGGTCGAGGGTGATCTCGGGGGCGGCGAGGAAGCCGAGGCCGAGCGAGTCGGCGCCGTGGCTGCCGCGTACGTCGAGGAAGGAGGCCAGGCTGTAGGTGCCCGGCTTCAGCCGCAGCTTCAAGGTGCCGGAGTCGCCGACGTGCGCGGGCTGGGCGTCCTCGCCCGCGGCGAGCCGCTGCACGGCGAGGTCGGCCGCGGTGGCCGCGCCCGCGCGGTCCTTGACGTGGACGGTGAGCGTGTACCGCTCCTCCTCCTTCACCAGCCCGAACACGGTGTGTGCGACCGGGGTGCCGTCCGGCGCGGAGGCCACGACCTGCCCGCCGCTCTCGCCGACCGGGGCCTTCGAGCCGTCGCCGGTGACGGTGGTGGAGGCGGTGCCGTGCGCAGGGACGGTCAGGGCGGAGTCGGCGAGGGTGGCGAGGCCCTCCGGACCGCCCTCGACGGCCAGCGTCAGCCGTATGTCCGCGTCGGAGGAGTTGCGGTAGGTGAGGGTGCGGGTGACCGGCTTGTTCGCGTCGTACGGCCAGCCGTAGAAGCCGAGGTCGGCGCTGCCGGTGGCGGTGACGTCGGCCTTGACGGCGTCCGGCACGCTGACCCGCCCGGCGCCGAGCACGTACGGGGAGGCGTCCAGCCGCGTGGAGCTGGACATCAGCGCGTCCTTCAGCCGGGCGCCGGACCAGTCCGGGTGGGCCTGGGCGAGCAGGGCGGCCACTCCGGCGACGTGCGGCGTCGCCATGGAGGTGCCGCTCATCGTGGTGTACGGCCCGCTGCCCTCCACGAGCCCCGAGCGGGCGGCGAGGATGTCGACACCGGGCGCGGAGAGGTCCGGCTTGAGGGCGTTGTCGCCGTACCGGGGTCCGGCGCTGGTGAAGTAGGCCGCCTGGTCCGCGGAGTCCACCGCGCCGACGGTGAGGGCGGCGTCGGCGGCGCCCGGCGAGCCTATGGAGGAGGGGGCGCCGGTGTTGCCGGCCGCGACGACGAAGAGGGCGCCGGTCTCCGCGGAGAGCGTGTTCACGGCCTGCGCCATCGGGTCGGTGCCGTCGCTGGCCTCGGTCGAGCCCAGGCTCATGGAGACGACCTTGGCGCGTACCTCCCGCGCCGCCCACTCCATGCCCGCGATGATCTGCGACTCGCTGCCCGAGCCCTGGTCGCTGAGCACCTTGCCGACCGCGAGCGTGGCCCCGGGCGCGACGCCCCGCTCCTTGCCGTCGGAGGCGGCACCGCTGCCGCCGACGGTGGAGGTGACATGGGTGCCGTGGCCGTTGCGGTCGGCGACCTCCTCGCCCTCGATGAAGCTCCGGCTGTCGGTGACCCGGTCCTTGAGGTCGGGGTGGGTGAGGTCGGCGCCGGTGTCCAGCACGGCGACCGTGACGCCCTTGCCGGTGAGGCCCGCGTCCCAGGCGGACGCCGTCCCGATCTGGGCGTTGCTCTCGGCCATGTCGGCCTTGACGCGCCCGTCGAGCCAGACCTTGTCCACGCCGCCGCTCCGGGTGAAGGACCGCCAGAAGGTCCGCCCCCGGGCGGCCTCGACGGCGGCCCCGCGCAGGCTGGGCAGCGACCGGGTCCGCTCGGCGCCTGCCGGGGTGGCGGCGCGCGAGCCCCTGCCGTAGGTCACGATCAGCGGCAGCGCGTCCGCCTTGGCGTCGGTGAGCCCCTGCCGGATGAGCCCGCTCACGTCGAACAGCCGCCGGTCCAGACTGCCGGCCCGCAGGTACGGCCGCGCCTCGTCCGGCACGACGGTGATCTCACCGCTGTTCATCTGGGTCCGCACGGCACCGGTGGCCCCCTGGGGCCGCCGCACGGTGACCGTCCTCCTCCCCTGCCCCAGGTCGGTGACGGTCACCTTGTCGCCGGTGACGAGGGTGACGGTGGTGGCGGTGTCCGGGGTGCGCCGTGCCGCGGTGACGGCCTGCTGCGCGACCGCCGGCCCGTTCGGCAACAGGGCGATCACAAGCCCCGCCGACAGCAGGGCCGCCCCGCGTCTGACTGGTCCTCTGGTCATCCACGCCTCTTCTCGTGTCGAGCGCGTCGAGTGCTGGGACGAGTGTCATGTGCCGCGTGGGACAGGGGTGTTGACCGGTCCTGGCGGAAAGGCGTCCTGGCGGCTTCCCGCCAGCGGCGGCCGGGGCGGGCGGTGGAACCGGGGACATGGCCGCTGGTGTTCCGCCACAATGGAGCGGGTGCCGGAGCGAGAACACGGGGGCAGAGCGCGCTATGGGCAGACTGGTGGAGTTCACCACGGAGGACGGCGCGGTGGTCGTCGTGGAGACCGCTGAACCGGCGACCGGCACACGGCTCGTCTCACGCGGCGAGAACCCCGCCGCCCAGGCCGCACGCACCTTCGAGGGCACCCTGGACGGTGTCCGCGCGGCCGCCCAGTCGGCCCTGCGCGTCTTCCGCGACGGCTCTCTCCGCCCCGACTCCGTCGAGCTGGAGTTCGGTGTGAAGCTGACCGCGGAGGCCGGCGCGATCATCGCCAAGGGCTCCGCGGAGGGGCAGTTGGTGATCCGGCTGGGGTGGAACTCGGACCCCGCGGACCCGGAACCGACCTCCGCCGCCGTCGTCCCGGAGCCCGCTTCCCACTCATGAGAGGGCACGCCTGGCACGCCCGGATCGAATGCGGCGGCGCGGTGCTCGGCGCGGGCTTCCTGGTGTCCCCGACCACGGTGCTGACCTGCGCGCACGTCGTGGCGGGCGACTCCGAGGGGCTCACCGTGTCGTTCCCGGGCCGCCGCGACCTCGCCGGCGTCCGGGCCACCGTGGCCGTGCACGGCGGCTGGGCGGGCGGCGACACCGACCCCGGCGACCTCGCGGTGCTCGAACTGGCCGAACAGGTCCCGTTGCGCCCAGCCGGATTCGCCCCGCCGGGTACCGAACAGGGCTTACCCGCACCGCCGCTGGAGGCATACGGCTTCCCGGAGGGCTACGACGCCGACGGCCAGATCGCGGAGTACCGGGCCGTGTCCGCCCAGCGGATCGCGGACGAGTGGGTGCAGTTGGAGGCCGTCACCGGGCACGGCCAGCCGCTGCGGAACGGGTTCAGCGGCGCCGCGGTGACCCTGAAGGACGGCCGGGTGGTCGGCATGGTCGCTCAGATGGCCGCCGAGCCGGACGTCCGGGTCGCCCGCATGCTGCCCACCGACGTGATGGCCCGCTACTGGCCCGCACTGGGCGAGCTGGTCCCGGCCCTCGCCGACGGCCCGGACCCGGTGCCACGGCTGTACGGGCTGGTCCGGCGGGCCTCCGCCGAGGGGCTGAAGGCCAGGCCGGAGCGGCTGTTCGTGGATGCCGTGGGCGACTTCGGTCCCGAACCGCCGCCGGGTGGATTCGACACGCTGATGGCGGCGGTCCGCTATGTGCAGTGGGAGGTCCCGGAGCCGGCCGAGGCGATGACCAGGTTCGCCGACCGGCTCACGGAGCTGCTGGACGGGGCCGCCGCGCCCACCGAACCCGCGAACCCCGCCACGGACCCGGCCGCGTGGGCGCCCATCCTCGTCGAGATCGACCGCAGCGGCGCGGGGCAGGACCAGGTGAGGGTCGCCGTGTCGGCGTACCGGGAGGGCCACCGCCGCCCCGTGGACACGGTCCGGCTGACACGCGCCGAGGTGCAGCGATACGTGCAACGGGGCATCGACGAGGCCTTCTCCCATCTCGCCCCGGACGCGGACGAGTTGCTGACGTTCGTGCTGCCCCGCGACTTGCTCGATCTGCCGGTGGCGCACTGGGCGTGCAGCGCGGACGACCCGACCCCGCTCGGCTGTGCCCACCCCGTGGTCGTCGCCGACGGCGCCCGGTATCGCAGCAACCGGCTGCGGCACCAGCTCGGCAAGAAGTGGCAGCGGCTGTCGGCGGGCTCCACCACGACCGTGCACCGCGTGGACTGCGACACCCCGGATCATCCGTTCGGCCTGCGCAGACACCTGCGCAGGACCGAGGCGGAGCTCGCGGGCTTCGCCCGGCCGCCCGACGCCGCGCCCGAGAAGTTCGAGGAAGTCCTCAACATGCCCGTGCCGATCCTGCTGTGGTCGCGCTCCGGCTGCCCCGGCGACGCCGGGCATCGCGCCCCCTGCACCGGCAGCACGTTCCTCGATGCCCTCACCGCCCGCCTCCAGGGTGTCCCACCGGCCGAACTGCCACGTCACGTACAGGCTCTGCGGGAGGACGCACTGGCCGACGAGGATCCCGACGGGCACTGGGCGCGGGACATCCAGCTCCTGTGGGACGCCCCCCACTGCTTCCCCGGCCCGCCCGCCAGCACGCACACGCCCGTCAGCTGACCGCAGAGAGGAAGGACCGCGTCCCATGCCCCTGTGGCCCGTGTACACCGGTACGAAGGAGCCCCACGACGGGATCGCCCTGCTGCCCGACCCGCCGCCCTGGCGGGCCTTCGACGGCGGCCCGGCTCTGGCCACGCCGGCCGACGGCGCCGACACCACGGCCACGTCGCCCGACCGCAGACACCGCGCCGAGACCTACCGGGCCACCCCGCAGGCGGTGCAACTGGTGAACGCGGCCCTCTATCTGCGCCGCCCCCTGCTGGTCACCGGGCCGCCCGGCACCGGCAAGTCCTCCCTCGCCTATGCGGTGGCCCGTGAGCTGAAGCTCGGCCCGGTGCTGCGCTGGAACATCACCAGCCGCAGCACCCTGCACGAGGGCCTCTACAGTTACGACCCGCTGTCCCGCCTGTACGCGGCCCGCCAGGCGGCCGCCCGGCCCGCGACCGGCACGCCGCAGGAGCACGCGGACGGCATCGAGGACCATCTGCGCCTCGGCCCGCTCGGCACCGCCCTCCTGCCGTACACCCGGCCCCGCGCCCTGCTCATCGACGAGATCGACAAGAGCGACCTGGACCTGCCCAACGACCTGCTGAACGTGCTGGAGGAGGGCCAGTACGAGATCCCCGAGCTTCTCCGCTCCCACGACACGGGGAGCCCGTGGGCCGAGGTGATGATCGACGGCACCCACGAGCGCGTCCCGGTCGAACGCGGCAGGGTGCGCTGCCGTGCCTTCCCGTTCGTCGTGCTGACCAGCAACGGCGAGCGTGAGTTCCCGCCCGCCTTCCTGCGCCGTTGTGTCACCCTGCGACTGCGCCAGCCCGACGACGCCCATCTCGCCGACATCGTCCGCGCCCACTTCGACGGCGAGCCGGACGCCTACGCCGAGACGTTGATCAGCCGGTTCCTGTCCAGGGTGAACGGCGGCGACCTGGCCACCGACCAGCTTCTGAACGCCATCTACCTGGCCCGCTCCTCCGACCTGCCCGCCGAGTCCCTGGACGAGCTGGCGCGGCAGCTCATGCCCTACCTCGGTGACGCCCACCGCTCCGATGGCTTCTGACGCCGACGGTGCCACGGACCCGCTCGTCCGTCTGGCGGACATCCTGGCCGAGGCGACGGGCGGAGCCCGCCCCACCGCACTGGAGCTCGCCGAACTGCTCTGGCTGGCACGGCGACTGGAGCCCGTGACGGAGGAACCCGCGAACCGGGCCACGCGATCGGAGAGTGGCATCGGGGACGCGCGGCGGAAGGATCCGCCTCGGCCGGCCCAACCCGAACCCCCGGCGCCGATCCCAGCCGGTGACCGCTCGCCCTCGCCTCCCGCGCCCACGGCACCGGCCGCGCTCCCCCGGCAGCCCCGCGTTCCCCTCCACCTGCCCGCCCACAGCGAGGGACCCGGACCCCAGCACACCGCGCTCCGGGCGCCCGCGCCCCCGATGCTCCGTCACCCCCTCGGGCTCCAGCGCGCCCTGCGTCCGCTCAAGCTCCGCACCGACGCCCCGACCGGGCACCGGCTGGACGAGCGGGCGACGGCCGATCGCATCGCCCGCCTCGGCGCGGCCCCCGAGTGGTGGCTGCCGGTACTGCGCCCCGCCCGCGAGCGCTGGCTGCGCCTGAACCTGGTGCACGACACCGGACCCACCATGCCCGTCTGGCGGCCCCTGGTGCGCGAACTGCACACCGCGCTGGCCCAGTCCGGCGTGTTCCGCACGGTGACCCTGGCCCCGCTGGAGCCCGACGGCACGGTGCACGGCGCGCACGCCCCCACCGACGGCCGCACGGTCACCCTCGTCATCAGCGACTGCATGGGCCCGCAGTGGCGGCCGGGCCCGGCCGGGGCCCGCTGGGAGGCGACGCTGCGCCGCTGGTCGCACCGCGCGCCCGTGGCCGTCGTCCAGCCGCTTCCCGAGCACCTGTGGCGCGACACCGCTCTGCCCGCCGAGCCCGGACTGCTGACCGCCCCGGGTCCAGCCGCGCCCACGGCGACGCTCACCTTCGCGCCCTTTGACGCGGACCGGGCCCCGTACACCGAACACGGGGCCGTAACGCTGCCGGTGATGGAGCCGGACCCCGGCTGGCTGGCGAGCTGGGCGAGGCTGGTGGCCTCGCCGGGCGGCAGCGCGTTTCCCGGCTCGGTCGCACTGGTGGGCCGCCCGCCGGACCCGGCGGCCCGCACCGACCTCTCCCGGTTGTCCCCGGAGGAGCTGGTCCTGCGCTTCCGCTCGGCCTCGTCCCGGGAGGCCTTCCGCCTGGCCGGGCACCTGGCCCTCGGCCGTGCCGACCTGCCGGTCATGCGTCTGGTCCAGCGCGCGGTCGAGCCCGTTCCGCGACCGCAGCACCTGGCCGAGGTGATCCTCAGCGGCCTGCTCGCCGCCGCTCCCGGCCCGCCGGGCTCGTACGTCTTCCGGCCCGGCGTCCGTGACCTGCTGCTGCGCTCCCTTCCCCGCTCGTCCCGCGTCGCCACGGCCGAGCTGCTCGCCAGAGTCGGCGCCCTGATCGAGGAGCGGGCCGGGTCGACGCCCGGTGAGTTCCGGGCGGTGACCCCGGCGGCCGGCGGTGCGGAGTCGGCCCCGGCGGGCGGGGCGGCCTTCGCGACGGTACGCCCGGACAGTGTGCGGCAGTTGGGCGGCGGGACGGTGCCCGCGGAGCTGGACGGCGGCCGGTACCGGCTGCTGGAGCGGCTGTCACCGACCGGGACGGTGTGGCGGGCGGAGGACCGCGCGGCCCGGCGAACGGTGGCGGTGCGGCTGCACGGCACGGTCACGGACCCGGTGCGGCGGGAGGCGTTCGTGACGGCCGCCCGCCGCCTGAAGGAACTGCGCCATCCGAACGTGGTGACCGTCCACGACGCCGGCGTCGTGGACGGCACGCCGTTCGTCGTCATGGAGCACCTGGACGGGATCCCCCTGAACACACTGGCGGCGCCCAGTGGTTACCGCCTTCCGGCGCCCCTCGCCGTGTCAGTGGGCGCGCAACTGGCGCGGGCACTCGATGCCGTCCACTCGCTCGGCGTCTCTCACGGCGGGCTCGGCTTGTCCCGGGTATCGCTACTGCCGGACGGGCGAGTCAAGCTCGGCCTCTTCGAACCCGGCCGGTTCGACGGACCGGAGGGGCGGGAGACCGACCTGCGGGCGTTGGCCGAGCTGATGTTGCTCCTTTGCGCGGGCGTCGTGCGCGTGACACGGCCATTCACCGCCGATCAGATGCGACACCTCCCTGTGCCGCTGCGGCAGCATTACGCGGACGCCCTCAGCCTGCTGACGGCGTCCTCGCCCGTCCAACAGGAGCAGGGCAGGCTGCTGCTCGACAGGACGGGACCGCGGACCGAGGCCAGGAGTTCGTACGGCCGACGGCGCTACCGGCTGCTCGGCCCGGTGGCGGTCGAATTCCGGGGTGCGGAACAGCCGCTCGGTGTCTCCGGCAGGACGATGCTGGCCATGCTGCTGCTGAGGAACGGCCGCAAGGTGACCCACCAGGAGCTGTGGGCCGAGCTGTCGGCGGCCGAGGAACAGCGGCATCGATCGGTGACCCCGGACCGGATTGCCGCCCAGGTGGCCGCCGCCGTGGGCCCCGGCGCGCTGGCGAAGCTCCCCGACGGCTATGCCCTGCACACCAGCTCGGACTTACTGGACGTGACGGAGTGGACGGAGCTGTACCGCACGGCCGAGGCGCTGGCGGCCCGAGACGAGCCGGGGCGTGCCCGCGACCACCTGGAGACAGCGCTGTCCCTCTGGCTCGGTGAGGAGCCCCTCGCGGGCGTCCCCGGCCCCGCTGCCCGCGCCGCCCGCCCCCGCCTGATCCAGCTCCGGCACACCGTCTGCCGCAGACGTGCCGAACTCGACCTGGAAATGGGCGAGTACGACCGGGCCGTCAGGGATCTCACCGCCCTGCTGCACTCCCACCCGCCCGTGAGGACTACCGTCGTCTGCTGTTGATCGCGCTGCGCGAGCTGGGCCGGCTCGAAGAAGCGCTGGAGGTGTTCGAGGAGTACGAGCTGAACGGCGGCGTCGACCCCGAGCTGCTGGCTCTCGGACATGAGCTGCGCCGTGACCACGCCGACCTCACCGAACCTGACGGCGCCCACCCCGCGCGGGACACCACCGCGACGACCGACCCGTACCCGAGCCGCCGGGAGGAGGGCCCCTTCCCCACCGAGGACGACCTCCCCTCACTCCTGTACGGCCCCGACGACTCGCCGGTGGAAGCGCCACTGCCGCAGAACGAGGTGCCGGAGAGCCTGTTCGCCGACGAGCCGGCCACCCCCGCGCCTGCGCCGTTCCGGGTCGCGGCCCTGTTCGAGTACGTTGGCGGGACCCGTGAGATGGACGACCTGGCGGCCCTGGGCCGGGCGGTCACCCGGCTGCTGATGGCCGGCCGGCTCAGCCTGGACAACTACGAGATGCGGGCACTGGACGACGGGTACGCCGTGCTGCTGCGCCCTGGGGCACCAGTGCTCCCCCTGCTGGACGTCACCCTGCGGGAGTTCGCGGACCGGGTGGCGGAGACCGGCCGCGCGCGCTGGCGGGTGACCTTCCTGGCCGGTGAGGACGACGAGGGTGGCCGGCCGCCCTCGGAGAGCCTCGCCGACGACGTCCTCAGGGCGCACGCGGCCCGGGGCGTCGCCGTCTTCTCCCCCTCGCTGTACCGGGAACTGGTGGCGAGCGGGTACGACGGACCCGCCCCACAGGCTCTGACGCCGGGAGGCGCCGAGGACGGTTGGTATGTCCTCGCCCACGCCCCGCGGCCCGAAACGGTCAGCTCGGTCCACGGACCCTTCCTGCTGCCCCTGCGGCTGCCGCTGCCCGAGCCCGCGGGCCACACCCGGAGCGTCGTGTACGCCACGAGTCCGGGGCTCACCCTCGATCGGGATCGCAGGGCCACGTTCTACTACGAGGTGGACCTCACCGATCGCCGCCTGCCGCTGGAGGAGTCCGGGCCACACCTCGACGGGGCCCCGGTGTTCAAGGCCGCGGGTACGGCGGTGTGGCGGGTCACCGACCCGGTCGGCGCCGTTCGGGCCCAGGCGGAGCTGAACATCTCCGACCTCGTCACCGGGCACCTGCGGCAGTGCCTGCGCGAGGTCACGCTCGCCTACCCGCCCGGTTATGCGCTCCAGGCCCAGGCGGCGCTGGACTGGCAGCTCGGCCGCCTGTCACCGACCTGGAGCGTGGTCGGCTGGAGGGTGGCGCTGACCCCGGTGGCCACAACGCGCGCGCCCTCACCGCCGACTTCGGGTGAGAGCCTGCTGGCCGGCGCGCTACGCGCGGCCCAGGCCGTCATCCTCGGTTTCGACGGCACCCTGACCCGGCTCGGCACGGAGTCGGGCGACCTCGTGCTCCGGCACCGAAGTTGGGCCGGCCCGGCCGACGACCCGCTCGACCTGCTCCGCCTGGCCGTGCGGAGTTCGGTGAGCGTGGCGTCGTCGATGGAGGCGGAGCTGGCGGCTCTGGAGCGGGCGGCCGCCCAGCGGGCGGCCCCCGTCCCGCACGCCGACCTGCTGGTGCGCACCCTGGCCGCCAAGGGCGTGCCACTGGCCGTCGTGACCGACCGCGACCGGAACGCGGCGGTGACGTACCTGCGCCGACGCGGCCTCATGGACTGCCTGCCCGGCCGGGTTCACGGGCGGGACGGGGTGCGCGATGCGCTCATGCCCGATCCCCGGCTGCTGCTGGAGGCCGCCCGCCGGCTCGGTGCCGACCGGCGCGACTGCCTGTTGATCGGTTCCAGCGATTTCGAGCGGGACGCCGCGAGATCCGCAGGCATGGGCTTCGTCCATGTCGCCCCCGGACCCCCGGAGGCGCTCACGCCCTCCCTGTTCGACTCCGTCGGGCTCCTCCCCCTCCTGCGCGCCGCGCGGACCCTCTGAACCGCACTCCCGCGTCGAACCCCCCATTCAGCGGCGCCCCGCCCGGCCCCCTCCCACAGGCGCACCGTCGGCGTCCCCCGGAGAGTGGGGAGGAAGCCACCGTCCGGCCTCCAAGGCCCTGCGCACTCGGGAGGATCCGCCGTGACCGTAAGCCTGGAGCAGTTGCGTCGCTGCCACTTCGCCGTCGACCTGGGCGCGGCCCGTACCCGGGTGTACGTGAAGGGTGCCGGGATCGTCGTCGACCAGCCATCGGTCGCGGCCGTGAACACCCGGACGGGCGCGCTGATCGCGGTGGGCGAGTTCGCGGAGCAGATGACGGGGCGGACACCGGGATACATCAAGGTCGTGCGGCCCATCTCCGGCGGCACGGTGGTCGACATCGAGATGGCCCAGCGCATGCTGCGGCAACTGCTCGGCGAGAAGGTGCGCCGAGCCCTGCGCCGCAAGCCCCGGCTGCGGGCGGCGGCCTGCACCCCGCACGACGCGGACCCGCTCGCCCAGCGGGCGACGATCGAGACACTGGTCGGGCTGGGGGCGCGCCGGGTCGAGCTGGTGGACACCCTGATCGCGGCCGCGGTGGGGTGCGGACTCCCGGTGGAGCAGCCCGAAGCGACCATGATCATGGTGTGCGGGGCGGCGGCCACGCAGGTCGCCGTGCTCTCCCTCGGCTCGCTGGTCACCGCCGAGCGGGTCCCGGTCGGCGGGGAGGCCGTCGACAATGCCATCGTGCAGCACCTGCGGCTCGAACACCGGTTGCTGCTGCCGAGCCAGGCGGTACGGCCGCTGCAGCTCGCGCTGTCCGGCAACGGGCTCACCCCGGACGGGCCGACGCTGACGGAGATCCACGGGCGGGACGTGGTCACCGGTCTCGCCCGCAGTGTGCGGGTCAAGACGGCGGCCGTCCGCAACGCCATCCAGACCCCGCTGACCTCGGTCCTGGACGGCATCGGCAAGGTGCTGCGCGAGTGCCCGCCCGACCTGGTGGCCGACCTGGCCGACCGCGGGCTCGTGATGGTCGGCGGCTCCGCCCTGCTGCCCGGCCTGGACCAGATGCTGCGTCAGGCGATCGGCATCCCGGTGCACATCGCGGAACGGCCGGAGCTGTGCGCGGTCCAGGGCCTCGGCGCCATGCTGGAGGGCAACGTCGAACCCCTCGTACTGAACCCGCGCGCCGCCTGAGCGGGTCCGCCGCCGGGACAAGTGGCCGCGGATCGTCGTACCGACTCCGCCGCGTGCGTTCGGACCAGGCCGGACAGCCGCTCTGACCAAGCAGCCGGCGGGTCGGCCGGAGTGCAGGTCGGCGGCCGGTCGGCCAGGCGGCCCCGGCCCCGGATCTCCAGCGACACCTGGCCCCCTCCCCCGGCCCACCCGTGAGCGCGTCCATGTCGTCGCCGTGGACCACGCCGTCGGTGGGCCGGCTCTGCGGTGATCGGGGAGAGGTCCGCAGGCCGCAGCCCGGTCGGACCGAGCCGGCGGCCGCGCTCGGTGACCAGGTGCCGAGCTCGGGCGAGCAGTGCGCGCGGCCGTCCAGGCCCACCTGTACGCGCCCGTCCGTCCAGGCCCGCGGTACACGCGCCCGCTCGTCCTGGCCGCCGGTGCCGTAGAGCCACAGGACGGGACCTCGCGACCCCGGAACGCCGTGTTGATGAGCGCCCGGTGCTGGGCACGGGCGGGGTGCTCGGCGGCACCTCGGCCCGCCCACACCGGCTCGCCGGCGGTGCGCACGCGCCGGCCGAGCGGCCGGCCGGTGGCGAAGGCGTGCGGCACGCCGGGGTGATCCGGCCGGGACAGCGTCCGGCCTCCCGCAGGTCCAGGCCGCGCACGGCGCGGCATCGGCGTCGGCGTCGGCGCCCAGCGCGTTCCGGATCGGCCGCGGGTTCTCCCCGGGCACCGCGACCGCGACCGGCTCACCGGTGGCCTGGGCGGACGCGCACGCACGGCACGGTGCCGGTGCCGGTGAGGTACCGCTCGGTGCCCGCGTGGACGAGGGCGGGGCACGCGAGCGGTCCTGGGGGCCGTGGTCATGACGCAGGCGGGTCCGGGCGGCGCACGGCGGCCCGTGGTGCGGCGGCGCCCGTCGGGGGCGCCGCCGGCTCCGGCACGCTCACGCCGCCTCCCCACGGCACCGGGCGGGGCCCGTGTGCGCCCGGGTGCTGTCCGGCGGGGGTGTAGGCGCCGGGACGCGAGGGCAGGCGAGGAGGCGAGCCACGAGGACCGAAGCAGGGCGGAGACATGACCTCAGCGGCACGAGACCCGCACGCCGGAGCGCCGGAGACTCTGGTCGTGGAGGGCCGGACGGTACGTGACCGGGCTTTACTCCAGGCGCGCGGGGAACTGGTGCACGACTGCGCGGACACACTGGCGAGAGCCCTGGCGGCCCTTCCGGCGGACGTCGCCCGGGTCGAAGTGGACACGAGCGGCGTGTCCTTCATGGACACCTCGGGTCTGCGGTTCCTGGACGTGCTGGGCGAGTACGGGCGCCGGCGCGGCGTGCCGGTCGCGCTCACCGGATGGCAGGGACAGCCCCGCCGGGTGCTGGAACTGGTGGGTCTGGACGGCACCGACCCGCTGACGGCCGCGCCGTTCGCCGGTTCACGCGCCCGCAGCGGCTCCGCGGTGGCCCGTGAGCGGGCCGAGCAACTGCGGCTGCTGCGGGCCGAGGTGGCGCAGTTGCGGCACGCGATCGAATCCCGCCCGGTGATCGACCAGGCGCGCGGCGTCCTGATGGCCGCTCACTCCTGCACCCCCGAACAGGCCTGGCACATCCTGCGGGAGGCCTCCCAGCGCACCAACACCAAGCTGCGCGAGGTGGCGGCCGCGCTCGTCGCGAGCACGGCGCCCGGCGGTCCGGCGCCGCCCGGGGCCCTGCGTGCCGCGCTGCGCGCGGCGGTGGCCCGCCATGTGCCGCCGGCCCCGACGACCGGTGACGGCGGGCGTGCGGCGATCAGTACGGGAGGATGCGCCCGGAAGGCGTCCTGCGGTCGATCTCCTGCTCGCGCGGGGCGGGCCGGCGAATGACACGTACCCGGATACGACGGTCCATGACGCCCTCCTCCTGCCGGCGCCGCCCCGCGGCGGCTTCCGGTAGGAGGTCCGTGCCCAGCGCAGGGCATGTCCAAGCCAAAATCACGGCAAGTCATGACCGTTCGAGGGCTGTTGACCGAACCGCTTGACGAACCCGAACCATTTGTCCGGCCGGAGGCGGGCCCGCGCGGCGGATCATCGCGGCGGAGAAGACGTCGCCGGCCCGGCACCGGGATGATGAGACGTTTCTGCGGGAGTAGTACTGAGTGGGGCGGGTGGGACTCGAACCCACGGCCGACGGATTATGAGTCCGCTGCTCTAACCGGCTGAGCTACCGCCCCATAGCGGCGTGTCGCGTACATGTGTGCGCGCCGTCTGCCGCAGCATAGCCGCTCATACGATCTCCTGCTTCGGATGGTCGGCTTCCGCGCTGCTTCCTGACCTCGAGGACTTCACCAGGTGGGCGGCGGTTCCCAGGGACATGAAAAAGGACCCCGTAGGGTCCTCGTTCAACGCGCTCCCCGACTGGACTCGAACCAGTAACCTGCCGGTTAACAGCCGGCTGCTCTGCCAATTGAGCTACGGAGGACCGAAGCTCCCCCGACTGGACTCGAACCAGTAACCTGCCGGTTAACAGCCGGCTGCTCTGCCAATTGAGCTACGGAGGATCGCCTCGTTGCATCGAACGCACCTACCTGGGTATTCGCCAGGGGGCGGGCGCTCGCTGCGACACATACATTAGCGCAAGCAGGGGGGTGCTCCGCCAATCGGTTCTCCCCGGCGCCGACGCCGCACCAGAGACCTCAGACAAAGGGAAGGGTGGCAGCCATGCGCTACCGGCTTACGTTCCTCGCCGGAGTGGCCCTCGGTTACGTGCTGGGCACGAGGGCCGGACGCGAGCGCTACGAGCAGCTGAAGAAGTCCGCTCGCCTGATCGCGGAGAATCCCGCCGTGCGGAGCACCGCGGAGACGGCGGCCCAGCAGGGCCGCCAGTACGCGGGCAAGGCGTTCCATACGGTCAGCGACAAGGTGGGCGACCGGGTCCCCGCGTCGGTGGCCCAGCGCGTGCGTTCGCTGCGCGAGCGCAACGTGAACGGGACCCCCGAGGACGACTGGGGAACGAGCAACACGTAACGCTCCGGCTGCACCACCGCGCCCAGGGCCGAAGCAAGCGCCGCGATGCGGCAGAATTTTCGCCATGGGGATAGTCGCCGGCTTGGACAGCTCACCCGATTTCACGCGCATCGTGGTCTGCGACACGGACACCGGAGCCGTGCTGAGGCAGGGGTATGCCCCGCACCCGGTCGAAACGCCGGACGGCGGCGGCCGCCCCAGCGACGTCGACCCGCAGGCCTGGCTGCTCTCCCTGGGCGAGGCCGCGGGGGGCGGGCTGCTGGAGGGCGTGCAGGCCATCGGGGTCTCGACCCAGCAGAACGCGCTGGTCCCGCTGGACGCCCAGGGCAACACCGTGCGGCCGGCGCTGGTCGGCGGGGACAAGCGGGCACAGGTCGCGGCGGCCGACCTGGTCGACGCACTGGGCGGCCGGGAGGCCTGGGCCCAGGCCGTGGGGTCCGTGCCGCAGGCCGCGCAGCCGGTGACCAAGCTGCGCTGGCTCGCCAAGAACGAACCCGAGAACGCGCAGCGCACCGCCGTGCTGCTGCAGGCCCACGACTGGCTCGTCTGGCAGCTCCTCGGGCGGCCGGTGCGGCGGACCACCGACCGCGGTGGCGCCTCCGGCACCGGGTACTGGTCCGCCGCCGGCGGCGGCTACCGGCCCGACCTGGTCGAGCTGGCGCTGGGCCACCAGGTGATGCTGCCCGAGGTGATCGGCCCGTCGGACGCGGCCGGCACCACCCCGGAGGGGCTGCTGATCTCCGCCGGCACCGGGGAGACGATGGCCGCGGCGTTCGGGCTCGGGATCGGGCTCGGGGACGCGGTCGTCTCCCTCGGGGCGTCCGGGTCCGTGATGGCCGTGCACCCCGAGGCGCTCACCGACCAGTCCGGGATGATCACCTCCCTGGCCGACGCCACCGGCATGCACCTGCCGGTCGTGACCACCCTGAACGCGGTGCGCACCCTGCGCGGCACCGCCGAACTGCTCGGCCTGCCCGACCTGGAGAGCCTGTCCGACCTGGCGATGAAGTCGACGCCGGGGGCGCACGGACTGGTGCTGCTGCCGTATCTGGAGGGCGAGCGGACACCGCAGCTTCCGCACACCGCGGGCACGCTGGCCGGACTGCGCCGCGAGTCCATGAAGGCCGAGCACCTGGCGCGGGCCTCCTTCGAGGGCATGCTGTGCGGGCTCGCCGACGCGCTGGACGTGCTGCGCGGGCGGGGTGTCGAGGTGCGGCGGGTCTTCCTGCTCGGCGCGGCCGCCGAGCTGCCCGCCGTACAGGCGGCGGCGCCGTCGCTGTTCGGCGCGCAGGTGGTCGTGCCGCAGCCCGCGGACTACGCGGCGATCGGCGCGGCCCGGCAGGCCGCCTGGGCGCTCGGCGTGTCGCAGGGGGCGCTCGACCCGCGCACCCCGCCGGCCTGGCACGGCGCCGCGGCGCAGGTGCTGGAGCCGGGTGAGGACCTGGCCGTGGGGCAGGCGGTGCGTCAGCAGTTCGTGTCGGTGCGGGAGCAGACCCATCCGGGAGCGTTTCGTCCGTGACCTCCCGAAACCTCCGGAGCCCGAGAGCACGCCGATGGCTTAATCGGTTGAGGTAACGCGGGTGGAGTGTCCGACGATAGGGGCGAAGGGCACATCGACCAGCCCCTGTCGCCGACTCCGAGAGACGTAGCGTGCTCATACGACTTCTGCGGACCTATCTCAGGCCCTACAAGAAACCCATAGCGTTCCTGGTGCTGCTGCAGTTCCTGCAGACCTGCGCCACCCTCTACTTGCCCACGCTCAACGCCGACATCATCGACAACGGTGTCGTGAAGGGGGACACGGACTACATCCTGTCCTTCGGCGCCCTGATGATCGGCATCTCGCTGGCCCAGGTCGTGTGCAACATCGGCGCGGTGTACTTCGGCGCCCGGACCGCTTCCGCGCTCGGCCGGGACGTGCGCGGCGCGGTCTTCGACCGGGTCCAGTCCTTCTCCGCCCGTGAGGTGGGTCACTTCGGTGCGCCCTCGCTCATCACCCGTACGACGAACGACGTGCAGCAGGTCCAGATGCTGGCCCTGATGTCGTTCACCCTGATGGTGTCGGCGCCCATCATGTGTGTCGGCGGAATCGTGCTCGCGCTCGGTCTCGACGTCCCGCTGTCCGCGGTGCTCGTCGCGGTCGTGCCGGTGCTCGGCATCTCCGTGACGCTGATCGTGCGACGGCTGCGACCGCTGTTCCGGTCCATGCAGACGCGGCTGGACACGGTGAACCGGGTGCTGCGCGAGCAGATCACCGGCAATCGGGTGATCCGCGCCTTCGTCCGGGACGAGTACGAGCAGGGCCGGTTCGGGAAGGCCAACGGGGACCTGACCGAGATGCAGATGGCCACCGGCCGGATGCTCGCCCTGATGTTCCCGATCGTCATGACGGTGGTGAACGTGTCGTCCATCGCGGTGGTCTGGTTCGGCGCCCACCGCATCGACAGCGGCGGGATGGCCATCGGTGACCTGACCGCGTTCCTCGCCTATCTGATGCAGATCGTCATGTCCGTGATGATGGCCACCTTCATGTTCATGATGGTGCCGCGCGCCGAGGTGTGCGCCGAGCGCATCGAGGAGGTCCTGGGGACCGACTCGAGCGTGGTGCCGCCGGTCGCCGGGGTGACCGAGCTGCGCCGGCACGGGCATCTGGAGATCCGGGGCGCGGGCTTCCGCTATCCGGGTGCCGAGGAGCCGGTGCTGAAGTCCATCGACGTGGTGGCCCGGCCGGGCGAGACGACCGCCGTGATCGGCTCGACCGGCAGCGGGAAGTCGACCCTGCTCGGCCTGGTCCCGCGGCTGTTCGACGCCACCGAGGGCGAGGTGCTCGTGGACGGCGTGGACGTCCGCGAGGTGGACCCCGCGCTGCTCGCCGCCACCGTCGGGCTCGTGCCGCAGAAGCCGTACCTGTTCGCCGGGACGGTCGCGACCAATCTGCGCTACGGCAGTCCGGACGCCACCGACGAGGAGCTGTGGCAGGCGCTGGAGGTGGCGCAGGCCAAGGAGTTCGTCAGCGACCTGGAGGGCGGGCTCGACGCACCGATCGCGCAGGGCGGCACCAATGTCTCGGGCGGTCAGCGGCAGCGGCTCGCCATCGCCCGCACGCTGGTGCAGCGCCCGGAGATCTACCTCTTCGACGACTCCTTCTCCGCGCTGGACTACGCCACCGACGCGGCGCTGCGCTCCGCGCTCGGCCGCGAGACCGCCGAGGCGACCGTGGTGATCGTCGCCCAGCGGGTGGCCACCATCCGGGACGCGGACCGGATCATCGTGCTGGACGAGGGACGGGTGGTCGGCACCGGCCGGCACCACGAGCTGATGGCGACCAACGAGACCTACCGGGAGATCGTGCTCTCCCAGCTGACGGAAGCGGAGGCCGCCTGATGGCCGGGCCCATGGGACGCATGATGGCCGGGGGCGGCCCCGACCAGCGCTCGATGGACTTCAAGGGCTCGGGCAAGCGGCTCGTCGCCCAGTTCAGGCCCGAACGGGTCACCATCTACGCCCTGCTGCTGTGCGTGGTCGTCAGTGTGACCCTGAGCGTGCTCGGCCCGAAGATCCTTGGCAGGGCCACCGACCTGGTCTTCGCCGGCATCGTCGGCCGGCGGATGCCGGCCGGGGCCACCAAGGAGCAGGTGCTCCAGTCGATGCGCGAGCGCGGCCAGGGCCAGATCGCGGACATGCTCAAGGGCACCGACTTCACCCCCGGCCAGGGCATCGACTTCACGGCCGTCGGGCACGTGCTGCTGCTCGCGCTCGGCACCTTCCTGGTCGCCGGCCTGCTGATGGCGGTCGCCACCCGGCTGGTCAACCGGGCCGTGAACCGCACCATGTACCGGCTGCGCGAGTCCGTGCAGACGAAGCTGTCGCGGCTTCCGCTGTCGTACTTCGACAAGCGCCAGCGCGGTGAGGTCCTCTCCCGGGCCACCAACGACATCGACAACATCGGCCAGACGCTGCAGCAGTCGATGGGCCAGCTCATCAACGCGGTGCTGACCATCATCGGCGTGCTGGTGATGATGTTCTACGTCTCCTGGCTGCTGGCGCTGGTCGCGCTGGTGACCGTGCCGCTGTCGTTCGTGGTCGCCACCCGGGTCGGCAAGCGGTCGCAGCCGCACTTCGTGCAGCAGTGGCGCACCACCGGCAAACTCAACGCCCACGTCGAGGAGATGTACTCCGGGCACACGCTGGTGAAGGTGTTCGGCCGGCAGGAGGAGTCGGCGAAGCAGTTCGCCGAGCAGAACGAGGCGCTGTACGAGGCCGCGTTCCGGGCGCAGTTCAACAGCGGTGTCATGCAGCCGCTGATGATGTTCGTGTCGAACCTGAACTATGTGCTGGTGGCGGTCGTCGGTGGCCTCAGGGTCGCGTCGGGCGCGCTGTCGATCGGCGATGTGCAGGCCTTCATCCAGTACTCGCGGCAGTTCTCGATGCCGCTGACGCAGGTCGCGTCGATGGCGAACCTGGTGCAGTCGGGTGTCGCCTCGGCGGAGCGGGTCTTTGAACTCCTGGACGCGGAGGAGCAGGAGGCGGACCCGGTGCCCGGCGTGCGGCCCGAGGAACTGCGGGGACGGGTGTGCCTGGAGCACGTGTCGTTCCGGTACGACCCGGAGAAGCCGCTCATCGAGGACCTGTCGCTGACGGTGGAGCCCGGGCAGACGGTGGCGATCGTCGGCCCGACCGGTGCGGGCAAGACCACGCTGGTCAACCTGCTGATGCGGTTCTACGACGTCTCCGGCGGGCGCATCACGCTGGACGGGGTGGACGTGCGGCGGATGTCCCGGGACGAACTGCGGTCCGGGATCGGCATGGTGCTCCAGGACACCTGGCTGTTCGGCGGCACCATCGCGGAGAACATCGCCTACGGCGCCTCCCGCGAGGTCCCCCGGGGCGAGATCGAGGAGGCGGCCCGCGCGGCGCACGCGGACCGGTTCATCCGCACCCTGCCCGACGGCTACGACACCGTGATCGACGACGAGGGTTCCGGGGTCAGCGCCGGTGAGAAGCAGCTCATCACCATCGCGCGGGCGTTCCTGTCCGACCCGGTGATCCTGGTGCTGGACGAGGCCACGAGTTCCGTGGACACCCGTACCGAGGTGCTGATCCAGAAGGCGATGGCCAAACTCGCGCACGGGCGGACCTCGTTCGTCATCGCGCACCGGCTGTCGACGATCCGGGACGCCGACACCATCCTGGTGATGGAGAACGGCTCGATCGTCGAACAGGGCGCGCACGCCGAGCTGCTGGCGGCCGATGGAGCCTACGCCCGGCTGTACAAGGCGCAGTTCGCCCAGGCCGTGGCCGAGGTGGACTGATCCGCGGCGGGGGCCGCTCACGCGGTGAGCGGCCCCGGTCAGTCCAGGTAGCCCCGCAACTGGTCGGCGAACGTGTGGTCGCGGAGCTTGTTGAGGGTCTTGGACTCGATCTGCCGTATCCGCTCCCGGGTCACCCCGAACAGGCGCCCGATCTCCTCCAGGGTGCGGGGCCGGCCGTCGGCGAGGCCGTAGCGGAGCTGGACGACCTTCCGTTCGCGCTCACCGAGGGTGGAGAGTACGGCCTCCAGATGCTCCCGGAGCAGCAGGAACGCGGCCGACTCGACGGGGCTCGCGGCGTCGCCGTCCTCGATGAGGTCGCCGAGGGCCACCTCGTCCTCCTCGCCGACCGGGGCGTGCAGGGACACCGGTTCCTGGGCGAGCCGCAGCACCTCGCGGACCCGCTCGGGCGCCAGGTCGAGCTGGGCGGCGACCTCCTCGGGGGCGGGCTCGTAGCCGCGTTCCTGCAGCATGCGGCGCTGCACGCGGACGACCCGGTTGATCAGTTCCACCACGTGCACCGGCACCCGGATGGTGCGGGCCTGGTCGGCCAGGGCGCGGGACATGGCCTGCCGGATCCACCAGGTGGCGTAGGTGGAGAACTTGTAGCCGCGGGCGTAGTCGAACTTCTCCACGGCCCGGATGAGCCCGAGGTTGCCCTCCTGCACCAGGTCGAGCATGGTCAGGCCGCGGCCGACGTAGCGCTTCGCCACGGACACCACCAGCCGCAGGTTGGCCTCGATCAGGCGGCGCTTGGCCATCCGGCCCATGACGACCAGGCGGTCCAGGTCGTGCGCGAGCCGGCTGTCCAGGTCGGGGGTGCTGCTCAGCTTCTCCTCAGCGAACAGCCCGGCCTCCACCTTGCGGGCGAGGTCGACCTCCTCGGCAGCGGTGAGCAGCGGGATGCGGCCGATCTCGCGCAGGTACTGGCGGAACAGGTCCGCGGACGGGCCGCCGGTCTCGGCCCGGGCGGCGGCCGCGGGCCCCGCGGGCTCGGCGGCCTCCTCCGGCTCCTCCGCCAGCGCCTCGGCGGGCGGCTCCGCCGGCTCACCGGTCTGCTCCTGGCCCGCTTCGGGGTGACCGATGGCGCGGCTCTGCGGGGGGACGGCCACGAGGACTCCGGACTCCGCGCCGGGCCCGTCGGCCGTGGCGCCGGCGCTGCTGTCGGTCTGGGTGAGGGTCTGGGTCTGCACGGGGGCGACCTCCAGGATGATCGCTGCTCGGAGGGTTGCGGCAGCGGTGCTTCGGGAGCGGAGAGTCGACGGCATGCGCTCCTGGGGCAGGCACCGGGGACTCGGGCACCGCACCCAGTGTGGGGTAAGACACATCGCCGCCACGAGGGTCGTGCGGTGACTTTTTGCGTCCGGTCCGTGACTCGGCGGTTACCCGGTCGGCCGGACTATGCGGCCGGCAACTGCGGACCGCCGGGGCTCCCGGGGCGGCCGGGGCCGGCCGCTCACAGGGCGGAGGCGCCCCGTTCGCGCAGGGCCTGGTCGTACTGCTGGAGGACCCACATCTCGTTCTGCACGGCGGCCAGTTGGGCCGGGTCGCCGCCGCTGGAGAGGCGGGTGAGCTGGGACTGGATGTCGCGGATGCGGCGCTCCACGGCACGGCGCCGGATCTGCACCAGCACCGTGCCGGCGTACGTCTCGTCCACCGTGCGGCGCAGGATCGGCTCGACGGCCAGCTCGGTGACCATGGCGCGGGCGGTGTCGTCGGGCGCGGCGTCCCGGACCCGGACCAGGTACCCCTGCCCGTCCTCGACGCCGTACTCGGCGCCGCCCGCCTCCGCGATGGTCTGGCGTACGGCGGCGTAGGGCGGGGCGGTGAACTCGTCCACGCCGTACGCGTCGAAGGCCGGGGAGACCAGGTCGGGGCGCTGGAGGGCGAGCTTGAGCAGTTCGCGCTCGGCGGCGTAGACGGGGTTGCGCAGGGTGAGGGCCGGGCCGGACGGGGCCGCGGTGCGCGGTCCGGTCTCCCACTGCTGCTGCGGGCCGCGCGGCTGCTGCTGCGGGCCTCCCTTGCCGCGCTCGCGGGCCCAGCGGGCGAGCTGGGCGACCCGCTTGACCACGAACTGGGTGTCGAGGATGCCGAGCATCCCGGCCAGCTCGACGGCGACCTCGTGCTGGGCGCCGCTGTTCTTGATGCGGGCGACGATCGGGGCGGCCTCGTCCAGGGCGGCGGCCCGGCCGGCCGGGGTGTCCAGGTCGTAGCGGGCGACGATCTGGCGCAGCGCGAACTCGAAGAGCGGGGTGCGCGGTTCGGCCAGGTCGGCGACCGCCTCGTCGCCCTTGGCCAGGCGCAGCTCGCAGGGGTCCATGCCGTCCGGCGCGATGGCGATGTAGGTCTCGGCCGCGAACTTCTGGTCGTCCTCGAAGGCGCGCAGGGCCGCCTTCTGGCCGGCCGCGTCACCGTCGAAGGTGAAGATCACCCGGGCGGAGCCGTTGTCCATGAGGAGCCGGCGCAGGATCTTGATGTGGTCGCCGCCGAACGCCGTGCCGCAGGTGGCGATGGCCGTGGTGACCCCGGCCAGGTGGCAGGCCATGACGTCGGTGTAGCCCTCGACGACGACGGCCCGGCTGGACTTGGCGATGTGCTGCTTGGCCAGGTCGATGCCGTACAGGACCTGGGACTTCTTGTAGATCGCCGTGTCGGGCGTGTTCAGGTACTTCGGCCCGTTGTCCGCCTCGTACAGCTTGCGGGCGCCGAAGCCGACGACCTCGCCCCCGATGTCCCGGATGGGCCACATCAGCCGGCCCCGGAACCGGTCGATCGGGCCGCGGCGGCCTTCCTGGGAGAGGCCGGAGAGGATCAGTTCCTTGTCGGTGAAGCCCTTGCCGCGCAGGTACCGGGTGAGGTGGTCCCAGCCCTGGGGCTGTAGCCGACGCCGAAGTGGACGGCGGCGGCCTGGTCGAAGCCGCGCTCGGCGAGGAACATCCGGCCGGTCTCGGCCTCGGCGCCGCCCGCGAGCTGTTCGGCGTACCACTGGGCGGCGATCTTGTGCGCCTCGACCAGGCGGATGCGCTCGCCGCGCTGGTGGGCGGGGTTGTACCCGCCCTCCTCGTAGCGCAGGGTGATGCCGGCCTGGGCGGCGAGCCGCTCCACCGCCTCCGAGAAGGAGAGGTGATCCACCTTCATGACGAAGGTGATGGTGTCGCCGCCCTCCTGGCAGCCGAAGCAGTGGAAGAGTCCCTTGCTCGGGCTGACCTGGAAGGACGGCGACTTCTCGTCGTGGAAGGGGCAGAGCCCCTTGAGGTTGCCGCCACCGGCGTTGCGCAGCTGGAGGTACTCGGAGACCACGGCGTCGATCGGGACCGCGTCCCGTACCGCCTTCACGTCCTCGTCGTTGATCCGTCCTGCCACGCTGCGATTCTACTGGGGCGGGGTGACAGGATCGGCGCCCGCGGAGATCAGGGTGCGAGGCCGTCGAGGGGTACGTGGGGGTCGGCGAGCGCGTCCGTGTCCACCCGGGCCCGGGAACGGATGAGGTTCTGGATCGGCTCTGTGACATCCCACACGTTCACGTTCATCCCGGCCAGGACCCGGCCCTCCCGGACCCAGAACGCGATGAACTCCCGCTTGCCCGCGTCGCCCCGGATGACCACCTCGTCGTACGACCCGGGCGGTGCCCAGCCGCTGTACTCCATGCCCAGGTCGTACTGGTCGGTGAAGAAGTAGGGCACGCGGTCGTAGGTGACGTCCCGGCCGAGCATCGCGCGGGCGGCGACCGGGCCGCCGTTCAGGGCGTTGGCCCAGTGCTCGACGCGCAGCCGGGTGTTGAACAGGGCGTGCGGGAAGGAGGCGACGTCACCGGCCGCGTGGATGTCCGGGTCGGACGTCCGCAGCCGTTCGTCCACCACGATCCCGCCCCCGTGCGCCCGGTCGGCGAGCTCCAGGCCCGCCGCCTCGGCGAGGGCGGTCCGCGGGGCCGCGCCGATCGCCGCGAGCACCGCGTGGGCGGGATGCTCCTCGCCGTCGTCGGTGCGGGCGGCGAGGACCACGCCGTCCTGGCCGGCGATCTCGGTGAGCCGCACGCCGAAGCGGAAGCGGACGCCGTGGACGCGGTGCAGCTCCGCGAAGACGTTGCCCAGCTCGGGTCCGAGGACGCCGTGCAGCGGGGTCGCCGCCGGCTCGATCACGGTGACCTCGGCTCCGTACTCGCGGGCCGCCGCCGCGACCTCCAGGCCGATCCAGCCGGCGCCCGCGATCACCAGGTGCCCGTTGTCCCGGCCGAGCGCGGCCAGGACGCCCTTGAGCCGCTCGGCGTGGGCGAGACGGCGCAGGTGGTGCACGCCCGCCAGGTCGGTGCCGGGGATGTCGAGGCGGCGGGGTTCCGCGCCGGTGGCGAGCAGCAGCTTGTCGTAGTGGACGAGGGTGCCGTCGTCGCCGAAGCGCACGGTCTTCGCGGCGCGGTCGATCCGGTCCACGGTCTGGCCGAGGTGCAGCTCGACGTCGTTGCGCGCGTACCAGGCGGGCTCGTGCACGAAGACGCTGTCCCGCTCCTCCTTGCCGAGCAGGTAGCCCTTGGACAGCGGGGGACGCTCGTACGGGTGGTCGCGCTCGTCGCAGATCAGTATCACCCGGCCGGTGAAGCCCTCCGCACGGAGCGTCTCGGCCGCCTTCGCGCCGGCGAGGCCGCCTCCGACGATGACGAATGTCTGATCCGCGTCGACCACTTGATGCCTCCTCGTAAGGGTGCCGCCACATGCGAGCGTCCCGCACCGGGCGGGCCGCGGGAAGAGGGAGTGCCCCGATCAGGCCACTGGGGGGGCACTTTCCCGCTGGATATGCCCCGTCAGTCTCGCGTGCAGCGAGCGGGCGGAGGCGTCGGTCAGGGAGGCGATCTGGTCGACGATCACCCGCTTGCGCGCGTGGTCGTCGGGCGCCTCGTCGAACAGGGCCCGGAACTGGGGGTCGAGGCCGTCCGGCGCGCGGACGGTGAGCGCCTCGGCCAGCTCGGCCACGACCACCCGCTGGTCGGCACGCAGCACCTCCTGCTCGGCGCGCTGCATGACGAACCGGTCGGCGACCGCCTTGAGCACCGCGCACTCCATGCGGGTCCCGCGGGGCACGACGAGTTCGGCGCCGTAGCGGGTGAGCCGGCCGCCGCCGTACGCGGCCCGGGTGGCGCCCTCGGCGGCCAGGCAGAACCGGCCGATGAGCTGGCTGGTGGCGTCCTTGAGCCGGGCCTGTGCGACGGCCGTGCCGTCGTAGCCGTGCGGCCACCACTCCTGGTCCTGGAGCCGGTCGAGGGCCTCGGCCAGCTCGGCCGGATCGGTGCCCGCCGGGACGTACCGGCCGACGGCGACCGCGAAGACCGCCTGCCGCTCGGGTTCGGCGTGCAGGCAGTCCGGGTCGATGTGGCCGGCGTGCAGCCCGTCCTCGACGTCGTGCACGGAGTAGGCCACGTCGTCCGACCAGTCCATGACCTGCGCCTCGAAGCAGGTGCGGGTGCCGGGGGCGGTCTTGCGGACCCAGTCGAACACCGGGCGGTCGTCCTCGTACACGCCGAACTTCACGGACGCCGGGTCGCTCGGGTGGGCGCCGCGCGGCCAGGGGTACTTGGTGGCGGCGTCGAGGGCGGCGCGGGTGAGGTTGAGGCCGACGGAGCCCTCGGGGGTGAACCGCTTGGGCTCGATGCGGGTGAGCAGTCGGAGCGACTGGGCGTTGCCCTCGAAGCCGCCGCAGTCGTCGGCGAACTCGTTCAGCGCCTGTTCGCCGTTGTGGCCGAAGGGCGGGTGGCCGAGGTCGTGGGAGAGGCAGGCGGCCTCGACCAGGTCGGGGTCGCAGCCGAGGGCGGCGCCCAGCTCACGGCCGACCTGGGCGCACTCCAGGGAGTGGGTCAGGCGGGTGCGGGGGCTGGCGTCCCAGGCCTGGATGGGGGTCCCCCGCTCGAGCGAAGTGGGGAGTGGGGGAGGGTCCCCGGTGTGACCACCTGGGTCTTGCCGGCCAGGCGGCGCAGGGCCGCGGAGTGCAGGACGCGGGCGCGGTCGCGCTGGAAGGCGGTGCGGCCCGGTCGTTTGTCGGGTTCGGGTGCCCAGCGTTCGACCGACGTCGGGTCGTAGGCCGGGGTGGGTGCGGTGCCGTCGCCTGTGGTGCCTTCCATGACTCGACACTACGGGGCGGTGGTGACAATCGGGGGTACGGGGCGCCCGATCGCCCGCCGGGGCGTGTCGAGTTGCTGGTTCCGCCCCTGGCCTCAGGCCGACGCCAGGTCCGCCGCCGTCCGTGCCCGCGCCTGGTCGTAGCGGTGCAGGACCAGGCGGGCCATCGCCTCGTGGGCGCCCAGGGGCTCGGCGGCGATCCACGGCGCCTCCTGTGCGCACTGGGTCGCGAACCGGCCCGGCGCGGTGAAGCAGGAGGCGATCGCCACCCGGTCGCGGCCGCGGGCCGCCAAGGCCCGCAGTGCCGTCGGGACCGTCGGGTTCGCCGCCGAGGCGTAGGCGGGGACGACCGGGACGCCGAGGCGGTCGGCGAGGAGGCGGGCCGTGCGGCGGGTGTCGGCGGCCGAGTCGGGGTCGCGGGAGCCCGCCGCGGCGAGGACGACCGCGCCCGTGCGGCGCGCGGCGGCGTCCTGGGCCGGGGGCCAGCCGGCCTCCAGCAGGCGGGCGTGCAGGGTGTCCACCAGCAGCGGGTGCGGGCCCAGCGGGGCGGCCACGCGGGTGCGTGCGGGTGAGGCGGCGGCCATCTCGGGGATGTCCTGTTTCACGTGGTAGCCCCGGCCGAGGAGCAGCGGTACGAGGATCGCGGGCGCCGCTCCGAGTGCGGCCAGGGTGTCCGGGAGCAGGGGCTCGTTCAGTTCGATGTGGCCCAGGTGGACGGGGAGACCGGGGCGCTGCTCGCGCACCCGGTCCCGCAGGGCCCGTACGGTCCGCAGCGCGCGCGGGTCGCGGCTGCCGTGGGCGACGAGGACCAGGGCGGGCGGGGCGGGGTCCGGGACGGGACGGCGGCGTCCGCTCGGCGACACGAGCCGGAGCCGGTCGGCGAGCCGGCTGCCGATGCTGTTCATGAGGTGCGCCGCGCTGTCGAGGTGGAGGGTGGACTCGTCGCTGAAGGGGTTCGACGCCGTCATGGGACGATCCTGACGTGGGTTCGTTGCGCCGCCGTTGCCGGCCGGTCACGGGTATTTTCCGCGGCTTCACCCCGTTCGGATGCGCGGTGTGAGGACGGACCGCACCGCCGGGACGAACCGGATCTCCGTGATCAGCGTCCTTCAGGTCGGAATCGACACACGGGGGGACCGTATGAAGACGCGCCGACCGCGGCTGCCGCGCACCCGCACGGGGTGGCGGCGGCTGGTGCAGGCCGTGATGGCCGGGTGCGTGCTGGCGCTGCTGCCGGCGACCTGGCTGTACGTGTCGACGGCGGACCGGCTGCGGAGCGCGGCGGACGTGCCGCGCACCGAGGTCGCGGTGGTGTTCGGGGCCGGGCTCTGGGACGGGGAGCCGTCGCCGTACCTCGCGCACCGCCTGGACGCGGCGGCCGGGCTGTACCGGGAGGGGCGTATCGAGGCGGTCCTCGTCACCGGGGACAACAGCCGCGAGGACTACGACGAGCCCGACGCCATGCGCGCCTATCTGACCCGGCACGGGGTGCCGGACGCGCGCATCGTCAGCGACTACGCGGGCTTCGACACCTGGGACTCCTGTGTGCGGGCCAGGAAGATCTTCGGGGTGGACCGGGCGGTGCTGATCAGCCAGGGCTTCCACATCCGGCGGGCGGTGGCGCTGTGCGAGGCGGCGGGGGTGGACTCCTACGGCCTCGGGGTCGACGCCAAGCACGACGCCACCTGGTACTACGGCGGCACGCGCGAGGTGTTCGCCGCGGGCAAGGCACTGCTGGACGCGGTGTTCGAGCCGGATCCGCGGTTCCTCGGGCCGAAGGAGCCCGGCGTGGCCCGGGCGCTCGCGTCCGGCCGGTGACCGGGGCCTCACGGCGGGCCGGCGGGCGCGGGGAGGTCCGCTTCCCGGCCGTGTAACAAGGAGCCGCCGCGGGCCGTAACACTGCGGAAGCACGCTGGTCGGCATGGAGACCACCTCGACGCCCACCCACTGCCCGTACTGCGCCCTGCAGTGCGGGATGAACATCACGCCCCTGCCCCAGGGTGGCGTCGAGGTGACCGAACGGCCGGACTTCCCGGTGAACCGGGGGCACTGTGCGGCAAGGGCCGGACGGCCGCCCAGGTGCTGTCGCCGGCGGCCCGGCTGACCTCGCCGCTGGTGCGGTCCGGGGGCGGCTGGTGGAGGCGGGCTGGGACGAGGCGCTGGACCGGATCGCCGGGGCGCTGTCGGGGATCCGCGCGCACAGCGGGCCGGACGCGGTGGGGGTGTTCGGCGGGGGCGGGCTGACGAACGAGAAGGCGTACGGGCTCGGCAAGTTCGCGCGGGTGGTGCTCGGCACCTCGCAGATCGACTACAACGGCCGGTTCTGCATGTCCTCGGCGGCGGCCGCCGGCACGAAGGCGTTCGGCCTCGACCGGGGCTGCCGTTCCCGCTGGAGGACATCCCGCGCACCGGCTGTGTCGTCCTGGTCGGCTCCAACCTCGCCGAGACGATGCCGCCGTCGCTGCGCTTCTTCAGCGAACTGCGCGCCAACGGCGGCACGCTGATCGTCGTCGATCCGCGCCGCACCAGGACGGCGGAGCAGGCCGATCTGCACCTGGCGCCCCGGCCGGGCACCGACCTCGCCCTCGCGCTGGGCCTGCTGCACCTGGTGGTGGCCGAGGGACGGACGGACGAGGAGTACATCCGGGAGCGCACCTCCGGCTGGGAGGAGGCCCGGGCGGCGGCGATGGCGCACTGGCCGGAGTACGTGGAGCGGATCACGGGGGTGTCCGTTCCCCAACTGCGGCAGGCGGTGCGGATGTTCTGCGAGCCGGAGGCCGCGATGGTGCTCACCGCGCGGGGCCCGAGCAGCAGTCCAAGGGGACGGACACGGTGGGCGCGTGGATCAACCTGTGCCTGGCGACGGGCCGGGCGGGCCGTCCGCTGTCCGGGTACGGCTGCCTGACCGGGCAGGGCAACGGGCAGGGCGGACGTGAACACGGCCAGAAGGCCGACCAGTTGCCCGGCTACCGCAAGCTGGACGACCCGGCGGCGCGGCGGCACGTGGCCGGGGTGTGGGGCGTGGACCCGGACAGCCTGCCCGGCCCCGGGCGCAGCGCGTACGAGCTGCTGGACGCGCTGGGCACGGACATCCGGGCGCTGCTGCTGATGGGGTCCAACCCGGTGGTGTCGGCGCCGCGCGCGGCCCATGTGGAGGAGCGGCTGCGCTCGCTGGACTTCCTCGCCGTGTGCGACGTCGTCCGCTCGGAGACGGCCGAACTGGCGGACGTCGTCCTGCCGGTCACGCAGTGGGCCGAGGAGACGGGCACCACGACCAGCCTGGAGGGCAGGGTCCTGCTGCGCCGCCGGGCCGTCGCCCCGCCCGCCGGGGTCCGCAGCGATCTGGACGTGCTGCACGGCCTGGCCGCCCGGCTCGGCGTGGAGAAGGGCTTCCCGACCGATCCCGAGGAGGTCTTCGGGGAACTCCGCCGCGCCAGCGCGGGCGGGCCCGCCGACTACTCGGGCATCACCTACCGCCGCCTGGCGGACGAGAACGGCGTGTTCTGGCCGTGTCCGGAGAGCCCGGCGGAGCCGGCCGGCGGGCCGACGGGGAACGCCGGGGACGGGACCGCGGAGTGCGACGCGCGCTCCGCCGGCCCCGACGACCCGCGCCGGGAACCCGGGACCGCCGTCCCGGCCCCGGCCGGCGGCGCCGGACCGGCCGACGCCGGCCCCGCGCCCGCCCCACCCGGCGTCCACCCCGGCACCCCCGGCTCTTCCTCGACCGATTCGCCACCGACGACGGCCGGGCACGGTTCGTGGCCGTGGCGCACCGGGCCGGCGCCGAGGAGCCGGACGCGGAATACCCGCTGCTGCTGACGACCGGCCGGGTGGTGTCCCAGTACCAGTCGGGGGCGCAGACCCGCCGGGTGCCCGAGCTGAACGCGGCCGCGCCCGGCCCGTTCGTCGAACTCCACCCGCGCCTCGCGGCCCGCCTCGGCGCGGCCGAGGGCGACCCGCTGGCGGTCGTCTCCCGGCGCGGCCGCGCCGTGGCTCCCGCCCGCATCACCACCGCGATCCGCCCCGACACCGTCTTCATGCCCTTCCACTGGCCGGGCGAGGGCCGGGCCAACACCCTCACGAACCCGGCCCTGGACCCCACGTCGAAGATGCCCGAGTTCAAGAGCTGCGCGGTACGGGTGGAACTCCTCGGGCCGCCGGCCTAGAACGCCGGACGGCCCGGGCCTCGGGCCCGCTCAGCGGCGGTCCAGCCAGTCCCCGCTCGTGATCCGCCGCCCCCGGTCCGCAGGCGGGTGGCGACGGCGGGGCCGCCAGGTAGACCCAGGCGCGGGTGGTGGTGCCGTCGGGGCGTTGCACGGGGCGGGCGACCCGTTCGTAGAGGTTGCGGGGATCGCCCGGGGTGTACTCCTCCAGGCGGTCGAGTTCGGCCAGGAGCCCGGCGTAAAACTTCCCTGCCGCGGTGACGAGTTCGCCGCTGACCGTGCCGCCCGGCTCCTCGACGGCGTAGGGGTAGCCGGGGCCTTCGTACAGCGCCGCGCCCTGGAACCGCCCCGGTTCCGCCGGGTCCGTCCGGCCGCGCAGGAACAGGTCGTGGTTGCGCTCGCCGGGCCGGAGGGTGCCGTAGACGAAGAACGGCAGCGGGCCCAGGGCGTCCGGAGTGATCACGGAAACGATTCTCCTCCTACGCCGCCTCCTCACACATCTCCATGAAGGCGCTATGGACATGACATGTCATGGCCCCTTAAATCTCAGTCAGCGCAGCGCCCACGCCCCCACGCCTCGAAGGCGCCTCCCCCAAGGAGACAGATGAGTCGGATACGTCAGCACATCCGGGGTTCCCGTCGTCTCGCCACCGCCGGCGTCGCCGCCACCACCGCGGCCCTCCTGGCCGCCGCCCTCTCCCCGCCGCACACGCCGACGGCCGCCCGACCAGGGCCACGGCCGTCGAGAACGCGGCCTCCGCCATCGTGGCACAGGCGAAGAGCCTCGGTCTGACCTCCGCCCAGGACACCAGCGTCCGGGACGTGATCGTCGACAGCAACGGCACCCAGCACGTCCGTTACGACCGCACGTACCATCAGCTCCCGGTGCTCGGCGGCGACTTCGTCGTCCACCTGGCGCCGAGCGGTGCCTACCGCGGCGCCGACCGCGCGACCAGAACCAGGATCTCGGTCCCCTCCACCACCCCGAAGCTGTCCGCGCCCCGGGCCGCCGACCTCGCGGTGAACGCCCTGCGGGCCGCCAACCTCGGCGAGAAGCTGCGGCAGGTGAAGGCCAGGCCGGAGCTGGTCGTGGACGCCCTGCACGGCGCCCCGAAGCTCGCCTGGCGCACCAACGCCGTCGGCCAGGACTCGCTCGGCAACCCCGTCGCCCGGACCGTGCTGACCGACGCCCTCACCGGCGCCCAGATCGACGCCTGGGACAGCATCGAGACGGCCACCGGCGACGGCAAGGCGCTGTACAGCGGCACCGTGCCGCTGGAGACCACGCAGTCCGGCTCCTCGTACCAGCTCAAGGACCCGACGCGCGGCAACACCTACACCGGTGACGCCGAGGGCAAGACCGACCTGTGCTTCTTCGGCATCTGCTTCAGCCGGGCCCCCGCGACCCTGTTCACGGACGCCGACAACCACTGGGGCACGGGCAGCACCGCCGACCGCGCCTCGGCCGCCGTCGACGCCCAGTACGGCACCAACGAGACCTGGGACTACTACAAGAACGTCCACGGCCGCAACGGCATCGCCGGCGACGGCAAGGGCTCGTACAACCGCGTCCACTACGGCAGCAACTACAACAACGCCTTCTGGGACGACAGTTGCTTCTGCATGACGTACGGCGACGGTGACGGCACCACCTTCGGGCCGCTGGTGGCACTGGACGTGGCCGGGCACGAGATGAGCCACGGCGTGACGTCGAAGACGGCCGCGCTGACCTACTCGGGCGAGTCCGGCGGCCTGAACGAGGCCACCTCGGACATCCTCGGCACGATGGTCGAGTGGTACGCGAACAACTCCTCCGACCAGGGCGACTACCTCATCGGCGAGAAGATCGTGAAGCCCGGCTTCGGCAAGGCCGCCCTGCGCTTCATGGACAAGCCGTCCAAGGACGGCAGCTCCGCGGACTACTGGAGCTCGTCGGTCGGGAACCTCGACGTCCACTACTCCTCGGGCGTCGCCAACCACTTCGCCTACCTGCTGAGCGAGGGCAGCGGCGCGAAGACCATCAACGGCGTCGACTACAACTCGCCGACGTCCAACGGCTCGACGGTCACCGGCATCGGCCGGGACAAGGTCGGCAAGATCTGGTACCGGGCGCTGACGGTCTACATGACGTCCTCCACGAACTACGCGGGCGCCCGCACGGCCACCCTGAACGCCGCCAAGGACCTCTACGGCGCGGGCAGCGCGGAGTACAACGCGACGGCCGCCGCCTGGAGCGCGGTCAACGTCAACTAGGTCACGCCGACGCGCGCGTTGGGCGGCCGTCCCGGTCCAGTGGGTACCGGGGCGGCCGCCCTCGTCGTGCGCCGCGCGGCGCGGCCGGGACGCCTCCGTCGGCCACGGCGGCCGGCGGCGAGGCGGGTACCCGCCGCCACACGGGTGCCGGTCACCCGTTCACCCCCGCCCCGCACGCCATTCGTGTGCTCTTCCCCGAGCCCCCCTCGCACGCCTCTGACCAGCAATGATTCATCTCCGCTAGCCCGTGTGGGGGTCCCGCGCGCCACCCGTTCAGCACGTTCCTGACCCAGCGTCAGCAAGCGCCGCGGCCCGACTGCGATTTTCCTCGGAAGGGCAGGGGCGCGCCCCTGAACTAGTCGGAGGAACGAGACGGACCAGTTCTGGGGAGCACCATGCGACGCACCGCCCGTCTGCTGACCGGTACCGCGCTCGCCGTGGCCACGGCGGGGCTCGCCACGGCCCCGGCCCACGGCGACGCGGTTCCGGCCGCGGCCCGCCTGGGCGCCCCAGCCCGGGCCGAGGCCGGGACCGGCAGCCTGCAGGTGGACCCGGCCACCGCGGTGCCCGGCGGCCGGGTCACCGTGAACACCGCGGCGTGCGGCGGCAAGGGTACGGCGATCGCCGACGCGGGCGCGGTCGGCGCCGGGACCTTCCTGCTGGCGCCCGGCACCGACGAGGGCGCGGCGACCGGCGAGTTCCAAGTGCCACCGGGCGCCCAGCCGGGGACGTACGAGATCGTCGCGAAGTGCGCCGCGGGCGACCGGCAGGTCACGGGTGACCTGGTGGTGGCGCTGAGCACGGCGCGCATGGGCGCGGAGCACGAACAGGTGCGGCCGCGGGGAAGCGTGAAGACGGGGGTCGGCGGCGCACTCGGCACCGACCCCGTGCAGACCGCGGCGGGCGTGACGGCTCTGGCCGTCGCCGCCGCGGGCGGTACCTGGCTCCTGCATCGCCGGGCGAGAGGCGACGGGATCTGACGGACACCCTCCGCTGTCCGTCCGCCGGTACCGCACATCCCGCCCCTCCGGGTCCGACGCCCCTCGCGGCCCGGAGGGGGAGGGGGTCCGCCCCGTGGTGGACCCCACCGTTCTCGAAGGACCCGTTCGGGGTGCGCCCCGGGGAGAGGGGATCTCATGCGCAGAGTCGGGGACACCGCCATAGCCGCCGTCACCGTCGTCGCCCTCGGATCGGGCGCGTGGCTGCTCGCCGGTCCGGGCGCGACGCACGCGCCGCCGCAGCCGGCCGCAGCCGAGGGCCGGCCCGACCCGGGCGAGGAACGGCTCGGGCCACCGCGCTGGCGCCCTCCCCGCCGACCCGCATCCGCATCCCGTCGATCCGGGTGAACGCCCCGCTGACGGGCCTGGGCCTCACCCCCGCGGGCAGCCTGGACGCGCCGCCCGCCGGGAACAAGAACCTCGCCGGCTGGTACGAGGCCGGCACCACCCCCGGCGAGACCGGCACCGCCGTCGTCGCCGGCCATGTGGACAACGCCGAGGGCCCGGCCGTCTTCTACGATCTGGGCGCCCTCAGACGCGGAGCCGCCATTGAGATCGACCGGCGCGACGGCGGCGTGGCCGTGTTCACCGTGGACGCGGTGGAGGTCTACCAGGCCAGCGCCTTCCCCGACGACAAGGTGTACGGCGCGGCCGCGCGGCCCGAGCTGCGGGTCATCACCTGCGGTGGCGGCTACTCGAAGGCCACCGGGTACCAGGGCAACGTGGTGGTCTTCGCCCACCTGACCGGCAGCCGCTGACCACCGTCCCCGGGGCCGGTACGGTCCGCCCGCTCCGGCATCCGCGCACCTCACAGCCCTCCCCGGCGCCCGGCGGGACCCTCACACCCCCGGCCCGGCACCGCTGAGGGCAGCGTTCCCCGCGGGAAACAGGGGTGATGCGGCCGGGTAACGTCCAAGCCGCACGCTGCGTTGCATGACCTCGAATACGCGTGTGGTGGTGATCGGCGCCGGCCTCGCGGGCGTACGGCTCGCCCGGCGGCTCGGTGAGCTGGGCACGCCCGCGCTGCTCGTCGGCGAGGAGGAGCACCGGCCGTACAACCGGGTCCTGCTCGCCGAAGTGCTGGCCGGGCGGTACGCCCCGGAGGTGATCTCCCTCCCCGTGCCCGGCGCGCTCCGGCGCGCCCGGGTCACCGGCATCGACCGGGCGGCCCGGCGCCTGCGGTGCGCCGACGGCTCACTGATCGGATACGACACGCTGGTGCTGGCCACCGGCTCCAACCCGGTGCTGCCGCCGCTGCGCGGCCTGTTCACCACCGGCCACCGGCTTCCCGAGGGCGTCCACGCGTTCCGCACGATGGACGACTGCCTGGGCCTGTCCAAGGCGGTACGGCCGGGCGCCCGGGCGGTCGTCGTCGGCGGCGGGCTGCTCGGGGTGTCCGCGGCCCGCGCGCTGGCCGTGCGCGGCGCGCAGGTGGTGCTCGCCCAGCAGGCCGAGCGGCTCATGGAGCGCCAGCTCGACCCGAACGCCTCCCGGCTGGTGCTGCGGCATCTGACGGACCTGGGCGTCGAGGTGCACACCGAGTGCCGGGTGCGGGACGTGCGGTGCGTCGCCGGCGCGGTCCGCTCGGTGGAGATGGCCGACGGCTACGCACTCGACGCCGATCTCGTGGTCCTCGCCTGCGGGGTCCACCCGCGCACCGGTCTGGCCGAACAGGCCGGCCTCGCCGTCCGCAAGGGCGTCCTCGTCGACGACGAACTGCGCACCTCCGACCCGCGCATCCACGCCCTCGGCGACTGCGCCGAACACGACGGCACGGTCTACGGCCTCGCCACCCCGGCCCTGGAACAGGCCGAGGCGCTGGCCGCCCTGATCGCCGGCGACGCCGGCGCCCGCTACCGCGGAACCCGTTCACTGACCCGGCTCACCCTGACCGGACCCGACTCCCCCTTCGACCTGGCCGCGTTCGGCGAGACCGAGGCCCGCCCCGGCGACGACGTGGTCCAGCTCGCCGACGCCACCCGGGGCACCTACCGCAAGGTCGTCGTCCGCGACGACCGCCTGGTCGGCGGGGTCCTGGTCGGCGAACTCGGCACCGTCGGCGCGCTCGCCCGCGCCTGGGAGGGAGCGGAGCCGCTCCCCGGCGACGGTCCCCTGCTCCACCTGCTCACCAACGACGGAGGCTCCTGATGACCGCCACCCCGGGGGCCACCCCCACCATCGTGCTCGTCGGCCACGGCATGGTCGGCCAGCGTTTCCTCGAGGCGCTCGCCGAGCGCGGCCTGACCGCCACGCACCGCGTGGTCGTGCTGTGCGAGGAGCCGCGTCCGGCGTACGACCGGGTGCAGCTCACCTCGTACTTCTCGGGCCGCACGCCCGAGGAACTGTCCATGACCGACCTGGAGTTCATCAAGGAACACGGGATCGAGCTGCACCTCGGCAACCCGGCGGAGACGGTCGACCGCCAGGCGCGGAAGGTGACGGCCCGCTCGGGTCTGGTCGTCGACTACGACGTCCTCGTCCTGGCCACCGGCTCCTACCCGTTCGTACCGCCGGTACCGAACAAGGACGCCGTCGGCTGCTTCGTCTACCGGACCATCGAGGACCTCCTCGCGATCGAGGAGTACGCGAGGACCAGGGCGGCCACCGGCGCGGTGGTCGGCGGAGGTCTGCTCGGCCTGGAGGCGGCCGGCGCGCTCAAGGGCCTCGGACTCACCTCCCACATCGTGGAGTTCGCGCCGCGCCTGATGCCGGTACAGGTGGACGAGGGCGGTGGCGCGGCGCTGCTGCGCACCATCGAGGACATGGGCCTGAGCGTGCACACCGGCGTGGGCACGCAGGAGGTCGTCGTCGGCGAGGACGGCGCGGTCACCGGCATGAAGCTGTCCGACGGCTCCGAACTCGCCACCGACCTGGTGGTGTTCTCCGCCGGTGTCCGCCCCCGCGACCAGCTGGCCCGGGACTGCGGCCTGGCGGTCGGGGAGCGCGGCGGCATCACCGTCGACGACCGGTGCCGTACCGTCTCGGACCCGCACGTGTTCGCGATCGGCGAGTGCGCGCAGGCGTCGGACGGCCGGGTGTACGGCCTGGTGGCCCCGGCTACGAGCAGGCGGAGACGGCGGCGGCGGCCATCGCCGGGACCGAGGCCTCCTTCACCGGCGCCGACCTGTCCACCAAACTGAAGCTGCTCGGCGTGGACGTGGCCTCCTTCGGCGACGCGCACGGCACCGCCGAGGACTGCCTGGACGTCGTCTACTCCGACTCCCGCGCCGGCCTGTACAAGAAGCTGGTCGTCGGCCGCGACGGCACGCTGCTCGGCGGCATCCTGGTCGGCGACGCCGAGGCGTACGGCACCCTGCGCGCGCTGACCGGATCGGTTCCCCCGTCTCCCCCGAGTCGCTCGTCCTGCCCGCCGGAGCGGACTCGGGGCCCAGCTCGGCCCGTCGGCCCTGCCGGACGAGGCGGTCATCTGCTCCTGCCACAACGTCAGCAAGGGCACCATCCGCGGCGCGGTCACCGAACACGACTGCACCACCGTGCCCGAGGTGAAGAAGTGCACCAAGGCCGGTACCGGCTGCGGCAGTTGCGTGAAGGTGCTCGGACAGCTCGTCACCGCCGAGCTGGAGGCGTCCGGTGTCGAGATCGACAAGGGCCTGTGCGGCTGCTTCGGCCAGACCCGCGAGGAGCTGTACGAGATCGTCCACGCCCTGCGCCTCACCTCGTACCAGGAGCTGCTGGACCGGTACGGCCGCGAGGACGCCCGGGGCGGCGACGGCTGCGAGGTGTGCAAGCCGGCGGTGGCCTCGGTCATCGCCTCGCTCGCCCCGGCGATCGGCGCGAGCGGCTACGTACTGGACGGCGAGCAGGCCGCCCTGCAGGACAGCAACGACCACTTCCTCGCCAACCTGCAGAAGAACGGCTCCTATTCGGTCGTGCCGCGCATCCCCGGCGGTGAGATCGCACCCGAGAAGCTGATCGTGATCGGCGAGGTCGCCCGGGACTTCGGCCTCTACACGAAGATCACCGGAGGTCAGCGGATCGACCTGTTCGGCGCCCGGGTGGAGCAGCTCCCGCTGATCTGGGCCCGGCTGGTGGACGCCGGGTTCGAGTCGGGCCACGCGTACGGCAAGTCGCTGCGCACGGTGAAGTCCTGCGTGGGGCAGACCTGGTGCCGCTACGGCGTGCAGGACTCGGTCCGGATGGCGATCGACCTGGAGCTGCGCTACCGGGGCCTGCGGTCGCCGCACAAGCTCAAGTCGGCCGTCTCGGGCTGCGCCCGCGAGTGCGCGGAGGCCCAGTCGAAGGACTTCGGCGTCATCGCCACGTCCAGCGGATGGAACCTGTACGTCGGCGGCAACGGCGGCGCCACCCCGCGCCACGCCGACCTGCTCGCGCAGGACCTGTCGGACGCCGAACTGGTGCGGCTGATCGACCGGTTCCTGATGTTCTACATCCGCACCGCCGACCGCCTCGAACGCACCTCCACCTGGCTGGAGCGGATCCCCGGCGGCCTGGACCACGTGCGGGACGTGGTGGTGCACGACTCGCTCGGCATCTGCGACGAGCTGGAGGCCCTGATGCGGGCCCATGTCGCGCACTACCGGGACGAGTGGTCCGAGACCATCTCCGACCCCGAGAAGCTGGCCCGGTTCGTGTCCTTCGTGAACGCCCCGGACACCCCGGACCCGGTGGTCGCCTTCGTACCCGAACGCGACCAGATGAAGCCCGACCTGCCGCTGCTGTCCATCGGCCTGCGACCGGCCGACGACGTTCTGGAAGGAAGCGCCCAGCGATGACCCTGGCACCCGAGACGACCGATCTGCTGGTCCAGCTCCGGCTGGAGGACGGCTGGTTCACCGTGTGCGACCTGCACCGGCTGGTGCCCGGCCGCGGCATCGCCGCCCTGCTGCCGGACGGCCGCCAGGTGGCGGTGTTCCGGGACCGCGCGGACCGGCTGTACGGCATCGACAACCGCGACCCGTTCGGCGGCGCCGCGGTCCTCTCCCGCGGCCTGACCGGCACCCACCAGGGCCGCCCGTTCGTGGCCTCCCCGCTGCTGAAGCAGCGCTTCGACCTGGAGACCGGGCAGTGCCTGGACGACGAGTCGGTCCGGGTGACGGCGTACCGGGTGCGCTGCGCCTGAGACGGCGGACCGGACGGTGCCGCCCGGGCCGTCGCCGAGCCCGGGCGGCACCGTCCCGTCGCCGTTCCGGCCGGTCAGCTCCGCAAGGAGTCGTACGGTACGCCCGTGAGCCGCTCGGAGGCGGCCCAGAGCAGGGCCGCCGCCTCGTCGTTCCGGGCCCAGGGCGCGCGGCGGGAGGGTGCCGGGGAGCCGCGCCACATCGCGAAGGACGGCCCCAGAACGAGTCGGGCCGTACCCCGGGCGCGGTCGCCGCGTACAGCGTGGGCAGCGCGCCCGCCTCGGCCGGCTGGGCGAAGATCCGGTTGCCCAGCTCCATCATCCGCTCGGCGCCCCGGCGCCCCTCGGCGCGCGGACCCGCCGTCTGGAGGTTGGTGGCGGCGTACCCCGGGTGCGCGGCGGCCGCGACGACACCGGAGCCGTGGGCGGCCAGCCGGCGGCACAGCTCGTGCGTGAAGAGCAGGTTGGCGGTCTTGGAGCGGGCGTAGGCGGTCCAGCGCCGGTAGTGCCGTTCGCTGTTGAGGTCGCGCGGGTCGATGTTGGCGAGGACGTGCATGAAGCTGGACACGGTGACGATCCGCGCGCCGGGGGTGGCCAGCAGGGCGGGCAGGAGCAGTCCGGTGAGCGCGAAGTGCCCGAGGTGGTTGGTCCCGAACTGCCGCTCGAACCCGTCGGCGGTCGTGCCGTACGGCACCGCCATCACACCGGCGTTGTTCACGAGCAGGTCGAGCCGTTCGAAGGGCAGTCCGGCGGTGAACTCCCGGACGGACGCCAGATCCCCGAGGTCCAGCCGGCCGAGCTCCACTCGGGCGCCCGGCACCTCGCCCCGCAGCCGCTCGACGGCGTCCCTCCCCCGCCTCTCGTCACGGCAGGCGAGCACCACCCGGGCCCGCTTGCGGGCCAGCTCGCGCGCGGTGACGTAACCGAGCCCGCTGTTGGCACCGGTGACCACGGCGGTGCGTCCGCCCTGGCCGGGCATGTCCTGCGCGGTCCAGCCCATGCGGGTCCCTCCTCGACTGGACAGGGCGGCCGGGCCGACGGCGCGGCCCGGCACCTGGCGGATCCAGCGTAGGTGCCGGGCACGCGGTTCCCGCGCGGCGACATGGCGACCGGAACGCCGAGGTGAATGCCCCTCATGGCGGCGCGTCTCAGGTCAGGCTGTCGAACCTGCCGAGGAGGGCGCCGCGCTTCGGGCCGCGAAGCCGGTTCCAATGGCTCGGCCGGTACAGGCGCCCGCTCGGCATGCGCGCGGTGTCAGGGGTGGAGGCCGGCGCTCGGGAGCCCTCGGGTGCACGGGCCCGACGCCTTGTCGCGGTCCCGCGGCGATGCGGCGATCGGGCCTCCACGGCCGCGTGAGCTACGCAATCATGCTGGCCATGAGACGATCGCGGACCCGCCGGGCAGCCGCCACCTATGTACTCCTCCAGGTCACGGCGGCGGCGCTGGCACTGTGGCTGACCGAACAGTTCCAGGTGGCGAAGCTGTCCGCCACACTCGTCGCCCTCGTCCCGACGGTGCCGGCCGCCTACCTGGCCTGGGCCGCCTACCGCGACGACCGCCGTGAGGCCGCGGCCGATCCGGACGTGAGGGCCACGGCACTGGCCAACTCGGTGGCCGCGGCCGAGACTCTGCAACGCGCCCAGCTGATCGGTCCCGGCGCCCACCGGATCGACCTGACCTTCGCCCACCGCACCGAGCCCGCCAACAACGCCACCGGCGCCGCTCCCCACGGCCGCCTCACCGACATCGTCGCCTACTACCAGGACCTGCACCCGGCCCGACTCGTGATCACCGGGGAACCCGGCGCCGGCAAGACCCTGCTCGCCCTGGACCTCCTGCTCGGCCTGCTCAGCCACCCCCACCGCACCCAGGCCGACCCCGTCCCGATCCGGCTCTCCCTGGCCGGCTGGGACACCGATCGGCCCTTGACCGACTGGCTGGCCGACCAGCTCCACCAGAACTTCCGCGACCACGGCCTGAGCCTCGCCGACGCCGCGGTCCTGGTCGAGCAGCACCGGATCCTGCCGGTCCTCGACGGCCTGGACGAAATGGACACCGATGCCACCCCGGCCGGCCGCCGCCGTGCCGCCCGCGCCCTGCAGCAGCTCAACGCCTACCAGGACCCCACCGGCAGCGCCCCGGTCATCCTCACCTGCCGCACCACCCAGTACGAGCAACTGGCCGCCCTCGACGTGCGGATGCGCGAGGCAGCCCGCATCGAGATCAACCCCGTCACCCCCGCCGAGGCCGCCGCGTATCTGACCGCCCGCAGCACCCGCCCCGACCGCTGGAGACCGGTCCTCGACACCCTCACCACCGCGCCCACCGGGACCCTGGCCTCGGCCCTGCGCACTCCCTGGCGGCTGAATCTGGCCGCCACCGCCTACGAGGAACGCCACCCGGGCACGCTCGCGTACCTGCGCGACCCCGCGGACCTGCTCACGCTGCCCTCGCCCGGCGCGGTGCGCGATCAACTCCTCGCCCTCTACTTGTCCGCCGCCACCAGCCAGCACCCCACTCGCCCCGGGGGCTACCGACCCGACCAGGCCCACCGCTGGCTCGCGGCGCTCGCCGCCCACCTCGCCGCTGCTCCGGCAACCACCGGAAGCGCCACCGACCTGGTGCTCCACCGCCTGTGGCCCATGGCCGGCGCCCGCCGCGTCCGCACCGCCGACACTCTCGTCGCCGTCTTCCTGGCCCTCGCCCTGAGCGCCCTGTTTCTGGCGCGATTCCACATCGGCTTCTCCCCCGCCAACTGACCGGCGCCGCAGCGTTCACATTCCTTGCCCTTTGGTGCGTCTGGCAGGCCGGCAGTCCCGTCGTGGGGGACCCCAGGACCCTCCAGCTCCACCGCCTGCGTACTCCCGCCGGTCGTCATGTGATTGCCAAGTGGCTCATGTCCGGGCTCGTGTCCGGGCTCGGTCTCGGGCTCGTGCTCGGGCTCGTGGCCGGGCTGCTGTTCGGGTTCGTGGTCGGGCCCTTCGTCGGGTTCGTGGTCGGGCCCGTGGCCGGGTTCGTGGTCGGACCCGTGGCCGGACTCATGCTCGGGCTCGTGGCCGGGCTCTCCGCGCCCCTGAGCGATACACCGCCGACAGATCCTCGCTATCCCATACGAGACGATCTGCTCTTCGGACTTCTGCTCTGGATGGTGGTCGGGCTCACGGCCGGGCTCGTGTTCGAGTTCATGGTCGGCCCCGCCGCCGGGCTCGCGGCCGGGCCCGTGGACGGGATCCTGACCGGGCTTCTGGCCGGGCTCGTGCCCGGTCTGTACGCGACCACGGAGGCCGGACGCCGCTACCTGGTCTTCCTCTGCTGCGTCCGGGGCCGCCTGCCCTGGCGCCTGGGCACCTTCCTCCACTGGGCCTACGGCGCAGGCCTGCTGCGCATCTCCGGTGTGGCCTACCAGTTCCGACACCGGGAACTGCAGGACTGGCTCATCACACACACCGCCCCAGAGGGCCTTCAGGCGTGACGTGACAGCCTCCGCGGCCACGCTAGGCGTGAGGCGAGGGCGGTACGTGCGGCAGCCCGCTCGGACCCGCGTGGTTTGTGAGCCTGGATCTACGAGTCGGAGCTGTCGTCCCCCGCGTCTTCGATTTCGGCAGCGCGTTTTCTCGCATCCTGCACGATGCGATCGGCTTCGGCCCTGGCTTCGGCGATTGCCTGATCCGACGTCTGCTGCGCAAGTGAAAGCACTCGCGCCGCTGATGCACTCTGCGCGGGCCTTTCAGAGTCATCGGCCTCGGACACGCGCCCTCCCTCGGCCTTGAACGCAGAGCTCCAGCCAATCGAGGTTGCCGTCTCCCCGCAACCCGATCCTGTTGGTCGAGATACTCTTTGAGTTTTTCGATGGCACTGTCGATTTGGTTGGAGGTCCGGCCATCCGTTCTGAAGTCATCGAGGGCGTCCAGCTCTGACATCCTACGGTCGTCCGAGAAGTCTCGGCCGGCGCCGCCGCCCTGCAGCTCACTTTCGAGAAAGGCGAGCCTGCGGGCCGCGAAATCAGCTATTTGCTGATACTTGTCCCTGTCGCGCTCCGCTCGCTCCAACTGCATGCGCAGCTCGCTCTCCTGCACTTCGGCCTTTCTGAGCCTGTCGTGCAGTCGCCGCAGATCTTGATCTTCGGACGGGCGGGAGGTCGAGGCGTATTCAAGCGAGTCGATTCTGCGATTGAGCTGTGCGACTTCTGCTCGCGCTTCCCCGAGTAGAGCCAGCGCCATCGAGCCGGCCTGCACCGCCCTGAATCTTGCTTTTTCGCTGACGTTGTAGGCGTCCTTCAGGCTGTTGATCTCCTCCAGGGCCATGATGGTGCGTTCCTGCGCTGCCACTATCTGACTCAAGGGGTCCCCGGTGATGGGGCTTGGATCTGCGTATCCGCTGCGCGGGGCGGCGCTTGGCGGCTGAAATGGGTTCGCTGCGCCGACCTGCTGTCCGCGCCGTTCATGTCGAGAGGGGAATCTAGGTCCCGGATCTCCACCACATGCCCTGAAGGCGGTGGACCACACCTCCAGCAGCTCCAGCGTCTTCTCTCCGGGGATGCGGTGATAGTTCGACCAGATGTGAATCAGCAGTTCAGTGTAAATCCACTTGGCGGGGCGGCTGGTCTCCTGCACCGCATTGGACCAGGTGGTCTTCGAGGGGGCGGCGTGAAAGCCTGGCACCTTCCCCCAAAGGTCGTGGCCCATTTTGGTCACCTGGTCGAAGGACGGGCCTGACGACCTGAATTTGGCGAGTGCGCGTCTGTAGGAGATCCAATCGCCTGGACCCAAGGAGTCGAGTATCTGGGCCCACCCGCTCGTCATCTCGGTGTCGCCTCCCCGCGCGTGGATGCCCCGTTGAGGCCAGAGCCCAGCTGACGACCAATGTTGTACACCACCGCCCCAAGGCTGTTCAGGTCTATGCCAACACAGCCCGCTCACCTGCACAGATGGGCACGCGGCCAGTCAGGATCGTCCTGAGGCCGGTCCCCTCTGGAAGTGACCGTACGAGATCGAACACTCTCTTGGCAGCCGTCCGGAGATCGACGGCGTACGGCCTGAACAGGGAAGAGGGGTGGCATGGAAGTGCCGACCAACACGGTGAAAGTCATGGCCCTGGTGATCACACTCTTGAGCGGGCTTCTCGGGGCCTGGTGTCCTTCGAGGTTGTTCTTCATCTCAGCGGCGACAGCCTCAAGTCACTCGCCTCGGCCGGTGGTGCGTTCATGAGCGTGACACTGCTGGTGAAGAATGCGCATGAGAAGTTGGGCCTGCTGTGACGGCGCATCAGCCCGTAGCCGCGCGGCCTGCGGACGACCAGCGCCGATAGGCATCAACGCCGCGTATGACGCACGTAGGGGCGGCACCCCCGCACAGGGTGCCGCCCCTTCTTGGTGCGCCGGAGCCGTCGTCGATCGGTGTTGAGGGTCGGGGACCGACGACGGCTCCGGGGCCGGTGGGGTCAGCGGTGGTCGCTGCCCGCGGACTGGGTGGCCGCCCGGCCCGCTTCCAGGCGGGCGACCGGGATGCGGAACGGGGAGCAGGAGACGTAGTCCAGTCCGGCCTCGTGGAAGAAGTGGACCGACTCCGGGTCGCCGCCGTGCTCGCCGCAGACGCCGAGCTTGAGGTCGGGGCGGGTGGCGCGGCCGGCCTGGGCGGCCGCCTTCACCAGGGAGCCGACGCCGTCCTTGTCGATCGTCTCGAACGGGCTGACGCCGAAGATTCCCTTCTCCAGGTAGGCCGTGAAGAAGCTCGCCTCCACGTCGTCCCGGGAGAAGCCCCACACCGTCTGCGTCAGGTCGTTGGTGCCGAAGGAGAAGAACTCGGCGGCCTCGGCGATCTGGCCGGCGGTCAGCGCGGCGCGCGGCAGCTCGATCATCGTGCCGATGGCCAGCTTCAGCTTGGCGCCGGTCGCCGCCTCCACCTCGGCGATGACCTGGTCGGCCTCGTCGCGGACGATCTCCAGCTCCTGGACGGTGCCGACGAGCGGGATCATGATCTCGGCGCGCGGGTCGCCCTTGGCCGCCTTGCGCTCGGCCGCGGCCTCGGCGATGGCGCGGACCTGCATGGTGAACAGGCCGGGGATGACCAGGCCGAGACGAACACCGCGCAAGCCGAGCATCGGGTTCTGCTCGTGCAGGCGGTGGACCGCCTGGAGCAGGCGCAGCAGGTTCTCGTGCGGCTCCTGCCGGGCCTCGGCGAGGGCCACGCGGACGGAGAGTTCCGTGATGTCGGGCAGGAACTCGTGCAGCGGCGGGTCGAGCAGGCGGACGGTGACCGGCAGGCCGTCCATCGCCTCGAACAGCTCGACGAAGTCCTTCTTCTGCAGCGGCAGGAGCTGCTTCAGGGACTCCTCGCGCTCCTCCTCGGTGTCGGCGAGGATCAGGCGCTCGACCAGTTCCCGGCGGTCGCCGAGGAACATGTGCTCGGTGCGGCACAGGCCGATGCCCTGGGCGCCGAAGCGGCGGGCGCGCAGCGCGTCCTCGGCGTTGTCGGCGTTGGCACGCACCCGCAGCCGGCGCTTGCGGTCGGCGAAGGCCATCATGCGGTGCACGGCCTCGACCAGCTCGTCGGCGTCGTCGGCGCCCGGGTGCATCCGGCCCTCGAAGTACTCCACGACCGGGGACGGGACCACCGGGACCTCGCCCAGGTAGACCTTGCCGGAGGAGCCGTCGATGGAGATGACGTCGCCCTCCTCGACGACGTGGCCGCCCGGCACCGTCATCCGGCGGCGCTTGGTGTCGACCTCCAGCTCCTCGGCGCCGCAGACACAGGTCTTGCCCATGCCGCGCGCGACGACGGCCGCGTGGGAGGTCTTGCCGCCGCGCGACGTCAGGATGCCCTCGGCGGCGATCATGCCGTCCAGGTCGTCGGGGTTGGTCTCCCGGCGGACCAGGATGACCTTCTCGCCCGAGCGGGACCACTTGACGGCGGTGTAGGAGTCGAAGACCGCCTTGCCGACCGCGGCGCCGGGCGAGGCGGCGATGCCCCGGCCGACCTTCTCGATCTTGGCGGACTCGTCGAAGCGCGGGAACATCAGCTGCGCGAGCTGGGCGCCGCTGACGCGCTGCAGCGCCTCGGTCTCGTCGATCAGGCCCTGGTCCACGAGCTGGGTCGCGATCCGGAAGGCGGCACCGGCGGTGCGCTTGCCGACGCGGGTCTGCAGCATCCAGAGCTGGCCGCGTTCGATGGTGAACTCGATGTCGCAGAGATCCTTGTAGTGGTTCTCCAGGGTCTCCATGATCTGCATGAGCTGGTCGTACGACTTCTTGTCGATGTTCTCCAGCTCCGCGAGCGGGACCGTGTTGCGGATGCCCGCCACGACGTCCTCGCCCTGGGCGTTCTGCAGGTAGTCGCCGTAGACGCCCTGGTGGCCGGAGGCGGGGTCGCGGGTGAAGGCGACGCCGGTGCCGGAGTCGGGGCCGAGGTTGCCGAAGACCATGGAGCAGACGTTGACGGCGGTGCCCAGGTCGTGCGGGATGCGCTCCTGGCGGCGGTACAGCTTGGCGCGGTCGCCGTTCCAGGAGTCGAAGACCGCCTTGATGGCGAGGTCCATCTGCTCGCGCGGGTCCTGCGGGAAGTCCCGGCCGGCCTCGGCCTTGACGATCTTCTTGAACTTGGCGACGAGCTTCTTGAGGTCGGCCGCCTCGAGGTCGGTGTCGACGGTGACCTTCTTGGCCGCCTTGGCGGCGTCGAGCGCCTCCTCGAAGAGCTCGCCGTCGACGCCGAGGACGGTCTTGCCGAACATCTGGATGAGGCGGCGGTAGGAGTCCCAGGCGAAGCGGTCGTCGCCGGCCTGCTTGGCCAGACCCTGCACCGACTTGTCGGAGAGGCCGATGTTCAGGACGGTGTCCATCATGCCGGGCATGGAGAACTTGGCGCCGGAGCGGACGGAGACCAGCAGGGGGTCGTCGGCCTGGCCGAGCTTCTTGCCCATCTTCTGCTCGAGGGCGTCGAGGTGCGCACTCACCTCGTCACGCAGTGCCACGGGCTCCGAGCCGCTGTCGAGGTAGACCTTGCAGGCCTCGGTGGTGATGGTGAACCCGGGAGGGACCGGCAGGCCCAGGTTGGTCATCTCGGCGAGGTTGGCGCCCTTGCCGCCGAGAAGGTCCTTGAGGTCCTTGTTGCCCTCGGTGAAGTCGTAAACGAACTTCGCTACGTGGGGTTCTTTGTTTTCCGACACGGGTCTCGACTCCTTGAGGCCGCGGTGGCTGCCCTGACGGCGAGGAACATACCCAGATCGAAGGCACCTGGGTACGTCCACTTGTGCGTCATGCGCCTGTAACCACGCGTCCGCCAGTGGATTGAAAGTCAAGGCTTGGCAAGTGGAGACGCCTCGATGTTTTCACTTCTTGAACGCACCTATGCCCGTAGGGGCGGCAGATCGCTCATCTGAGCGCCTCCCGACACGCCTGAGTTCGATCGATGAACGATCAAAGGGTGGCACCCAGTGCCACCCTTTGGAGAAGTGCAGTCGCTCAAGATCCGCTCATCTGAGCGCTACCCTTATCAAGGGTGGCGAGAATCACGCTGTCACACAGAGCCGGATTTCACCATGCGGACGTCGAAACGCCCGGTTCACACGCCGAGCGCGGTGAGCCGTTCCTCCACCCGCCGCGGCTCGTAGAGGTGCTCCACGACCAGCGCACCCGCGCCGACCAGCGCGGCCCGCTCACCCAGCCGCGACGTCACGACGTCCAGGTGGGCGGTGGAGCGGGGCAGCGCCCGCTGGTAGAGCAGCTCGCGCACGCCGGTGAGGAAGGGGGTTCCGGCCAGATCGCCGGCGATCATCAGCACGCCCGGGTTGAGCAGGGTCACGACCGTGGCCAGCACGTCGCCCACCCGGCGCCCCGCCTCCCGGGCCAGCGCGGCCGCCTCGGGGTGCCCGGCGGCCAGCAGGTCCCGCACGTCCGAGCCGGAGGCGGCCGGCACCCCGGCCTCCGTCAGCCGCCGGGCCACGGCGCCACCGCTGGCGACGGCGGCGAGACAGCCGTACGACCCGCACCGGCACAGCGCCTCCGCGCCCACCCGGATGTGCCCGATGTCGCCCGCGCCGCCGTCCACGCCCCGGTAGATCGAGCCGTCGACCACGACCCCGGCGCCGATGCCCGTGGACACCTTCACCAGCACGAAGGCCGCGCAGTCCGGATACCCGGTGCGCTGCTCGCCGTAGGCCATGAGGTCGGCGTCGTTGTCCACCAGGACCGGGACCGCCGGGGCGCCGGTGTGCTCGGTGAAGGCCCGGGAGAGCCGGCCCCTCACGTCGTAGCCGTCCCAGCCGGGCATGATCGGCGGCTGCACCACCCGGCCGCTCTCGCGGTCCACCGGCCCCGGCACCGCGAGCCCGATGCCGCAGACCTCCGCAGCCCGGCGCCCCGCCTTCGCGAGCGTCTCGGCGAACCAGCGGCCGAGTTCACCGAGCACGGCCTCGGGTCCGTCCTCGATCACCAGGGTGCCGGCGTGCTCGGCGAGGATCTCGCCGGTCAGGGTGAGGACGGCGGCCCGGGCGTGCCGGGTGTCCAGGTCGGCGGCGAGGACCACCGCGTGGGAGCCGTCGAACTCCAGCGTGATGGAGGGACGCCCGCCGAGCGGTGAGCCGACCGGGCCGCCGGCGCCCTCGCGCAGCCAGCCGGCCCGGAACAGCCGGTCGAGGCGGTGGCCGACGGTGGCGCGGGACAGCCCGGTGGCCTGCTGGAGCGCGCCGCGGGTCACGGCTCGCCCACTGCGCACCAGTTCGAGCAGATCGCCGGCGCTCGCCTGACTTCCGCTCTTCCCGGTCCTGCCCGGCCGTCCGGTCATGCGCACCCCCTTGTGTTTCCCAAGCTTGCATTACATATTGAGTTTTGCGTGTTAAATAGACGTAACCCTGCGGTAGCCACAGCCAAACCAGGTCGGCCGGACGTCTTCGGGGAGCCCCGAGTGGATCGCACTGCCCAGCTCACTGCCCGTCTCCCGGAGCGGGAGTTCGCATACGATCCGCCGGCGTCGGCGTCGTCCCTGCACGCCGGGGCCGCCCGGGTGCTCGCGGAGAACTGGACGGGCACGTCGACGGTCCCCTCCCGGAGCCTGTACCCGCACCAGTGGTCGTGGGACTCGGCGTTCGTCGCGATCGGGCTGCGCCACCTGTCGCCGTTACGGGCGCAGACGGAGCTGGAGACGCTGCTGGCGGCCCAGTGGGGCGACGGGCGAGTGCCGCACATCGTCTTCAACCCCTCCGTACCCCTGGACGCGTACTTCCCGAGCCCCGACTTCTGGCGCTCCTCGACCGCCGGGCGCGCCGCGGGCGCCCCGCGCACCGTACAGACGTCCGGCATCGTGCAGCCACCGGTGCACGCGCTGGCGGCCTGGCTGGTGCACCGCGCCGATCCGGGCCTGTCGCGGGCGCGCGGCTTCCTGGCCCGGGTGTACCCCCGGCTGGCCGCCTGGCACCGGTATCTGCTGCACTGGCGGGACCTGGGCGGGGGCGGGCTGGTGTGCGTCGTGCACCCCTGGGAGCAGGGCATGGACAACAGCCCCTGCTGGGACGCCCCGCTCTCCCGGATCACCCCGGCCCCGGCCCGCTCCTTCCGCCGCGCCGACCTCGACCACGGCGCGGCCGAGGACCGGCCGACGGATCTGGACTACGGACGGTACGTGCGGCTGGCGGCGGACTACCGCGACGGCGGGTACGCCGACGGCGGCGGGGAGTTCGCGGTCGAGGACCCGGCGTTCAACGCGCTGCTGATCGCCTCCGAGCAGGCGCTGGCGCGGATCGCCGGGGAACTCGGAGCGGGCGGCACCGCCCGGTACGCACGCGCCGAGCGACTGACGGCGGCCCTGGTGGAGCGGCTGTGGGACCCCGCGAGCGGCCTGTTCCGCTGCCTGGACCTGCGGGGCGGGGGCCAGGTCCCGGAGCGGAGCGTCTCCGGGCTCGTCCCGCTGGTACTGCCCGGGCTGCCCCGGGAGGTCTCCGGCGCGCTCGTCGGCACGCTGTGCGGCCCGCACTTCGGGCTGGGCACGAGCACCGAGCTGGTCCCGAGCTACGACCTCCTCGGCGAGGCCTTCGACCCGCACCGGTACTGGCGCGGCCCGGCCTGGTTCAACACGAGCTGGCTGCTGGAGCGGGGGCTGCGCGCGCACGGACACCCCGGGCGGGCCGACGCGCTGCGCGCCGCGGTGCTGCGCCTGGCACAGGCGGGCGACTTCGCCGAGTACGTCGATCCGCACACCGGCGAGGCCTGCGGCGCGACCGGTTTCGCGTGGACGGCCGCACTCGCCCTGGATCTGCTGCACCGGGGCCCTGGGGGCGGCAGTGGGAGCGGGGACGGCATGAGGGACGAGGAGAGGGCCGGCATGAGGGACGAGGGAGGGGACCGGGGATGACGGATCGGCAGCATCTGCTGGTGCACGGGGCGACGTTCGCCGCCGTGGGCGACCGGGGTGACATCAGCGGGGTGCGGGGCGGCGGCCCCCCGGACGGGTTGTTCGTGCGCGACGCACGGCACCTCAGCCGGTGGCAGCTCACCGTGGACGGCGCGGTGCCCGAGGTGCTCGCGCCGGTGGCGGACGGCGACGCGGCCCGCTGTGTGCTGGTGCCGCGCGGCGGCCGGCAGGAACCGCCCGCCTGCACCCTGTTCCGGGAACAGGCGGTCGGGGACAGCTCGTTCGTCGAGTTACTGCGGGTGACCGGCAACCGCCCGGTGCCCACCACCGTCCGCCTAGCCCTGACCGTCGACGCCGACTTCACCGACCAGTTCGAGCTCCGCGCCGACCACCGCACCTACGCCAAGGCCGGCGCCGTGCGCTCCCGCGAGGTGCTGGACGACGGCATCGAGTTCACCTACCGGCGGGCCGAGTGGCACTCGGTCACGACCATCACGGCCGACCCGGCTCCGGACGCCGTCGAGGAGACCGGCACCGGCGCCCGCCGGCTGGTGTGGGCCCTCGACCTGGAGCCGCACGGCACCGCCGAACTGGTGCTGCGCGTGATGGCCCGCCCGCACGGCGACCGGCGGGCCCTGCGCGTGCCCCGCTCCCCCGCCTCGGTGAACGAGCAGCTCGCCGCGGCGGAGAGCCGGTTCGTGGAGGGCGTGGCCTTCCCGACCGGCTGGCCGGAGCTGGCGGCGGCCTGCGCCCGGGGCCTCGCCGACCTGGCCGCGCTGCAGGTCCCGGCGACCGGACCGGACGGCGAGGAGCTGCGGGTGCCGGCGGCGGGCGCCCCCTGGTTCCTCACCCTGCTCGGCCGGGACGCCCTGCTCACCTCACTGTTCACGCTGCCGTACCACCCGCGGCCCGCCGCCGCCACGCTGCTCGCGCTGGCCGCGGCCCAGGCGACCGGCACCGGCGCGTCCCCGGTCGCCCAGCCCGGCAAGATCGTGCACGAGGTACGGCACGGGGAGCTGGCGCACTTCGGTCAGGTGCCGTTCGGCCGGTACTACGGCTCGGTCGACGCCACCCCGCTGTTCCTCGTCCTGCTCGGGGCGTACACCGAGGGAACCGGCGACACCGCCCTGGCCCGGCGCCTGGAGCCGCACGCCCGCGCGGCGATCGGCTGGATGCTGGACCACGGCGGGCTGACCTCGCGCGGCTATCTCGTCTACCGCGCCGACGAGGGCGGCCTCGCCAACCAGAACTGGAAGGACTCCCCCGGCGCGATCTGCTGGGCCGACGGCACCCGGCCCACCGGGGCGGTGACGGCGGCGGGTGCCCAGGGCTACGCGTACGACGCGCTGCGCCGCACCGCGTGGGTGGCGCGCGCGGTGTGGGACGACGAGACGTACGCCGCCCTGCTGGAGCAGGCGGCCGCCGATCTGCGGGACCGCTTCCAGCGGGACTTCTGGATGCGTGAGCACTCCTTCCCGGCGCTCGCGCTGGACGGCACGGGCCGCCAGGTCGACGCGCTGGCCTCGGACGCCGGGCATCTGCTGTGGTCGGGGCTGCTGGACAAGGAGTACGGGGAGGCGGTCGGCCGTCGGCTGCTGGAACCGGACTTCTTCTCCGGCTGGGGCGTCCGCACGCTCGCCTCGGGCCAGCCGGCGTACCACCCGCTCTCGTACCACCGCGGCTCGGTCTGGCCGCACGACAACGCGCTGATCGCCCTGGGCCTCGCCCGCTACGGGCTGCACGACGAGGCCCGTACGGTCGCGCACGCGCTGGTCGACGCGGCGACGGCCACCGGGCACCGGCTTCCGGAGGTGCTGGCGGGCTACGGCCGCGACACCCACCCGGAGCCGGTCCCCTACCCGCACGCGTGCGTCCGCGAATCCCGCTCGGCGGCGGCCCCGCTCGCCCTGCTCACTGCGGTCGGCGGCGCCTAGGTGTACTCGGCCAAGAGGTTGATGACTCGCGTCGGTAGTTGATCAAGAGAAGACCTCCGGGCGTAGTGGAGATGCCTGTCTTCACGACAACCGGAGGTCTTGGTGACCCACGCTAATGCCCGGCTGACCTTTCATGGCAGATGCCTTCTGGTGCGCCGTGTCGTGCACGATCTGCGTCCGGTGTCACACGTGGCCAAGGAGCTCGGAGTGTCGCGCCAGTGCGCGCACCGCTGGGTGGCGCGTTTCCGGGCCGAGGGGTGGGACGGCCTGCACGACCGGTCCAGCCGGCCCCACACCTGCCCGAGACGTACTGCCGGACACGTCGAGGCCGCGGTGCTCGACGCACGGCGCACTCACCGGCGGGGGCCAGACTTCCTCGCCGCGGAAACCGGCGTCCCGCCACGTACCGTCAGTCGCATCCTGCGCCGCCATCAGATCCCGCACCTGGCATCCTGCGACCCGCTGACCGGACAGCCCATCCGTGCCGAACGCCGCAGTCCTGCCCGCTACGAACACGACCGGCCCGGCGACCTCGTCCACATCGACGTCAAGAAGATCGGACGGATCCCGGACGGCGGAGGATGGCGAGCCCATGGCCGGGAAGCCGGGAAGACCTACGCGCAAAAGCAGGCCCGGATCGGCTACGACTACGTCCATGCGGCCGTCGATGATCACTCCCGCCTGGCCTACGCCGAGATTCATGCCGATGAGAAAGCCGACACCTGCGCCGGCTTCCTCACCCGCGCCGCCGAGTTCTTCGCCGCCCACGGCATCGGCCGCATCGAACGAGTCATCACCGACAACGCCTGGACCTACCGCAAGAGCACTGCCTTCCGCCAGGCCGTAGCCGACCTGGGCGCCGAGCAACGGTTCATCCGCCCGCACTGCCCCTGGACCAATGGCAAGGTCGAACGCTTCAACCGCACTCTGCAAACCGAGTGGGCCTACCGCCAGGTGTTCACCAGCAACACCGAACGCGACCACGCACTGGCGCCGTGGCTGACCTTCTACAACACTCGACGGCGACACACCGCGCTCGCAGGCCAGCCCCCGATCAGTCGACTGTCACCAAAGTCATGACCGAGTACACCTAGGGCCGGCAGTTTGCCCGGTGTTTGCCCGGGGCCGTGAACAGGGGCGGGCGACCACCCGTACGACATGGGCGGCGGGCCAGGCGGGCCGGGGTTGCTTCGGCCCTGCCCAACCTCCCAGCGTGGCCCGCCGCCTCCGTCACGGGTCTCGCAGGGAAGGACCTCCGGGTTGCCTCAGCACACGAGTACGCGCCACACACCGGACACGGCCGGAGGAAACGAGGCCGTCCTCGACGAACAGGAACAACGGGAGGGGCCCGAGCGGGCCGAACAGACCGACCAGAGCGAGCGGGCCGAACAGACCGAGCGGGCCCAGCGGACCGTGGGGCCCGGCAGAGCGAGCGGGCCCACCCGACCGAGCAGAGCGAACAGACCGAGCAGGCTGGGCACGCCGAGCAGCGCGAGCGGGTCGGCCAAGCCGAGCGGGCCCACCCGACCGAGCAGACCGAGCAGGCGGAACAGAGCGAGCACGCCGGCCACGCCGAGCAGCGTGAGCAGATCGGCCGAGCCGAGCAGACCGAGCCGGCCCTGGCCGACGACGAGCCCTCCGTCGCCGGAGCGGTGAACCCCGTCCGCCGGGTCCGGGCCGCCTGGTCCGCCCGTGCCGGGCGCTGGCGGCAGGCGCATCCGGGGGCCGCCCGAGGGCTGTCCGTCGCCGTCACCGTGCTGGCCGCCGCCCTGGTCGTCGCCGCGCTGGTGCTGCCGAACACCGTGGTCGGTCTCGGGCCCGCCAAGTTCATGCGCATACCCGGCGAGGCGGTCATCGGGGCCGCGGTGCTGCTCGCGCTGCCGCGGCGCCCGCGGGTGGTGCTGGCCGCGGTGTCCGGCGTCGCGCTGGCCGCCATGACCGTGCTGAACCTGCTCGACATGGGGTTCAACCAGTACCTGGGCCGCCCCTTCAACCCCGTCCTGGACTGGAGCCTGCTCGGCGACGCCCAGTCGTACCTGGAGGACTCGCTCGGCCGCACGGCCACCCTCGCCGCCACCGCCGGCGTCGTCGCCCTCGTACTGCTGCTCGCCGTCCTGCTGGCCCTGGCCACCGTCCGGCTGGGCAACCTGCTGGCCCGGCACAGCGGAACCGCGACCCGCGGCACCATGGTCGCGGGCGTCGTCTGGATCACCTGCTCCGCCCTCGGCCTGCAGATATCCGGGGTGCCGGTCGCCTCCGACCGCACCACCACCGCGCTGAAGACCGAGTCCCGCCGGGTGTCGGACACCCTCAAGGACGAGGCGCAGTTCCGGAAGGTCGCCGGCGAGGACCGGTTCGGCGGCACCCCGGGCAGTCAGCTCGTCCCCGACCTGCGCGGCAAGGACATGGTCTTCACGTTCATCGAGAGCTACGGCCGCAGCGCCATCGAGGACCCGGTCATCGCCCCGGGCGTCGACACCACCCTGGACGCCCGAACCAAGGCCCTCGCCAAGGCCGGCTTCCACGCCAGGAGCGGCTGGCTGACCTCGGCGACCTACGGCGGCAGCAGCTGGCTCGGCCACTCCACCACCATGTCGGGCCTGTGGGTGAGCAACCAGCAGCGCTACCGCACGGTCATGGCCAGCGACCATCTCAGTCTGACCGAGGCGTTCAAGAAGACCGGCGACTTCGACACCGTCGGCGTCATGCCGGGCGTGCAGAAGGGCTGGCCGGAGCAGAAGTGGTACGGCCTCGACAAGGTCTACAACGCCTTCCAGCTCGGCTACCGGGGCCCGAAGTTCAGCTGGTCGACCATGCCCGACCAGTACGCGCTCCAGCAGTACGAGGAGCGGGTGCACAGCAAGCGCCCGGCCGACGGGAAGTCGCGGATGTCCCTGCTGATCCTGACCTCCAGCCACCAGCCCTGGGCGCCGGTGCCGAAGATGGTGGACTGGGACGCGCTGGGCGACGGCTCGGCGTTCAAGGACATGGAGGCGGCGGGCAACAAGCCGGCCGACATCATCGCCGACACCACCAAGTCGCGTGAGCAGTACGGCAAGTCGATCCAGTACTCGGTGACCGCGCTGACCGAGTGGCTGGAGCGCCACGGCACCAAGGACACCGTGCTCGTCTTCCTCGGCGACCACCAGCCGATCGCCCGGGTCAGCGGCAACCACGCCAGCCGTGACGTGCCCGTCTCGATCGTGGCCAAGGACCCGAAGGTGCTGGACCGGATCGCCGACTGGCACTGGACCGAGGGGCTGCGCCCCGCCCACGACGCCCCGGTGTGGCGGATGAGCTCCTTCCGCGACCGCTTCCTGACGGCGTACGGCTCGGTCCCGCACCCGAAGAAGGGCTGATCAGCCGCCGGAGGTGTCCAGCTCCGCTTCCTCGCCGACGCCCGCGCAGTCGTACGGGTCCTTCAGCCAGCCGTCCGGCAGCACCACACGGTTGTTGCCGGACGTACGGCCGCGGGGCCCGTCGGCGCCGGTGGGCCAGGGCTGGTCGAGGTCCAGCTCGTCGAGACCGGACCGCAGCTCCTGGAGCGAGGAGGTGATCGCGAGCCGCTTGCGCATCTCGGAGCCGACCGCGAAGCCCTTCAGGTACCAGGCGACGTGCTTGCGGAAGTCGACGACGCCCTTGGACTCGTCGCCGATCCACTCGCCGAGCAGGGTGGCGTGCCGGACCATGACGTCGGCGACCTCGCGCAGGGAGGGCCGCGCACCGTATCCATCAGTGCCTCCGGCACGGGCGTCCGTCCGGCCCTCGAAGGCGGCCACCAGGTCGGCGAAGAGCCACGGCCGGCCCAGGCAGCCGCGGCCCACGACGACTCCGTCGCAGCCGGTCTCGCGGACCATGCGCAGCGCGTCCTCGGCGGACCAGATGTCGCCGTTGCCGAGCACCGGGATCTCCGGGACGTGCTCCTTCAGGCGGGCGATGGCCTCCCAGTCGGCGGTGCCGCCGTAGTGCTGGGCGGCCGTGCGGCCGTGCAGCGCGATCGCCGTGACGCCCTCCTCGACGGCGATGCGGCCGGCGTCGAGGTAGGTGATGTGGTCGTCGTCGATGCCCTTGCGCATCTTCATCGTGACGGGGAGGTCCCCGGCGCCGGAGACCGCCTCGCGCAGGATGGCCCGCAGCAGGTTCCGCTTGTAGGGCAGCGCCGAGCCGCCGCCCTTCCGGGTCACCTTCGGCACCGGGCAGCCGAAGTTCAGGTCGATGTGGTCGGCCAGGTCCTCCTCCGCGATCATGCGGACGGCCTTGCCGACGGTCGCCGGGTCCACGCCGTAGAGCTGGATCGAGCGCGGCTTCTCGGTCGCGTCGAAGTGGATCAGCTGCATGGTCTTCTCGTTGCGCTCGACCAGCGCCCGGGTCGTGATCATCTCGCTCACGAACAGGCCCTTGCCGCCGCTGAACTCTCGGCACAGGGTGCGGAAGGGAGCGTTGGTGATTCCGGCCATGGGGGCCAGGACGACCGGCGGCCCGACGGTGTGCGGGCCGATCTGCAGGGGGACTCGGGCGTGGACATTCCCCCATTGTCACGTATCCGCGGAGATCATGTAACGGTCATTAGTTAACCGCACTATCGAAATCACGTACCATGAGCCCCATGCCCGAGCTCAGCCACCGCCGACGTCTGCTCGTGCTCGCGATCTGCTGCATGAGTCTGCTGATCGTGAGCCTCGACAACACCGCCCTGAACGTCGCGCTGCCGTCCATGCAGCGCGAGCTGCACGCCACGACCTCCGGTCTGCAGTGGTCGATCGACGCCTACACGCTGGTCCTGGCCTCGCTGCTGATGCTCGCGGGCTCCACGGCCGACCGGATAGGGCGCAAGCGGGTCTTCATGACGGGCCTGGTCCTCTTCTCCATCGGCTCCCTGCTCTGCTCCCTCGCGCCGAACCTGGAACTGCTGGTCGTCTTCCGCATGGTCCAGGCGGTCGGCGGCTCCATGCTCAACCCGGTCGCCATGTCGATCATCACCAACACCTTCACCGACTCCCGCGAGCGGGCCCGCGCGATCGGCGTGTGGGGCGCGGTGGTCGGCATATCCATGGCGGCGGGCCCGCTGGTCGGCGGCCTGCTGGTGGAGTCGGTCGGCTGGCGCTCGATCTTCTGGGTCAACCTCCCGGTCGGCCTCGCCGCCCTGCTGCTCACCCTGCGCTTCGTCCCCGAGTCCCGCGCGCCCCGCGCCCGCCGGCCCGACCCGGTCGGCCAGGTCCTGGTGATCGCGCTGTTCGGCTCGCTGACGTACGCGATCATCGAGGCGCCGGACTCCGGCCCCGGCACGGTGGCCCCCTTCGCCGCGGTGGCCCTCGTGGCCCTGCTCGGCCTGCTCGGCTACGAGCCCCGGCGCGAGGAACCCCTGATCGACCTGCGCTTCTTCCGCTCGGCCCCGTTCAGCGGGGCGACGGTGATCGCGATCAGCGCGTTCGCCGCGCTGGGCGGCTTCCTGTTCCTGTCCACGCTGTACCTGCAGAACGTGCGCGGCCTCGACGCCCTGCACGCGGGCCTGTGGATGCTGCCGATGGCCGCGCCGACGTTCCTGTGCGCGCCGCTGTCCGGCCGTCTCGTGGGCAGCCGGGGCCGCGGCTGCCGCTGCTGGTGGCGGGCGCCGCGATGACCGTGAGCGGTGTGCTGTTCGCGGCCTTCGAGGCGGAGACGTCGAACACCACGCTGTTCGCCGGGTACGTGCTGTTCGGCATCGGCTTCGGCTTCGTGAACGCGCCGATCACCAACACGGCGGTGTCGGGGATGCCCAGGGCCCAGGCCGGGGTCGCCGCCGCCGTCGCCTCCACCAGCAGGCAGCTCGGGCAGACGCTGGGCGTCGCCGTGGTCGGCGCGGTGCTGGCCGCCGGGGTGGGCTCCTCGCCGTACCGGGACACGTTCGTCGCGGCGGCCCGGCCCGGGTGGTGGATCCTCGCCGGGTGCGGTCTGGCCGTGCTGGTGCTGGGCTGGGTGACCAGTGGCCGCTGGGCCCGGCGCACCGCCGAGCGGACCGCTGAGGAGCTGGAGTCGGCGGACCTGAAGGACGCCGTGGGGGTCACGGCCGGCCGCTAGGTGCATCGACCCGCAGGGTTACCGCGGGCCGGCCGCCAGTTCGTGCAGTTTCTCCAGTCGCTCCCGCGTCTCCTCGTTCTTCGGCGTGTATGTGACCAGCCGGGGCCCCGCCTGGGGGCCCAGCCACAGGTCGGTGTGCTCCAGGGTCAGATGGCCGACGTACGGGTTGAGGAACTCCTTGGTCTTGGAGCGGTTGCCGACGACCTCGTAGCGCTGCCAGTTCTCGCGGAACTCCGGCGACTCGCACTCCAGGCGCTTGAGCAGCATCTTCCAGGCGGGCTCGCCGAGGTGTCCGGCCATGGAGGCGCGGAGCCGGGCGGCCATCAGGCGCATGGTCTCCTCCAGGTGCACGATGGCCGCCCGCCAGTCGCTGTTGGTGTACACGAGGAGCATGCAGTTGCGGTCCTCCGGCGGGACCGCGTCCAGGTCGCCCATGAGACGGGCGTAGGTGCGGTTGTAGGCCAGGATGTCGTACCGGCTGTTCTGGACGCAGGCCGGGAACGGCTCCAGCGCGCGCAGCGTCTCGCGCAGGGCCGGGGTGACGCTCGGGCAGCTCGCGGCCGGTGTCGGGTCGGCGGCCGCCGCGAGCTGGAAGAGGTGGGCGCGCTCGCTGGCGTCCAGCAGCAGCGTGCGGGCCAGTGCGTCCAGGACCTGGACCGACACCTGGATGTCACGGGCCTGTTCGAGCCAGGTGTACCAGGTGATGCCGACCGCGGAGAGCTGGGCGACCTCCTCCCGCCGCAGACCGGGCGTACGGCGCCGGGTGCCGCGGGGCAGCCCGACCTGCTCGGGTGCGATCCGCTCGCGCCGGCTGCGGAGGAAGGCGGCCAGTTCGTGCCGCCGGATCTCCGCGCCGCGCGCGGGCCGCGGGGTGGCGGTCACCGGTGCAGTCGTCGTCATGCTTCCAGGGTGCCGTCCCGTGGATCCTGTTGCCAGGTACTTCTTCTACCAGGATCAGGACACTCTGGTACCAGTCTGAGCGTGGGCGCAGGCTCGGTGCCATGACAGAGACCGTCACCACTCCCACCGTTCGCACCCGGGCGGCCGCGCCGCCCGCGCTGAGCGGGCCGGGGCTGTTCACCGTTCTGCTGGCCGCGGCGCTGCCGCTGGTCGACTTCTTCATCGTGAATGTCGCGCTGCCGACCATCGGCGCCGATCTCGCCGCGGGCGAGGCCGTGCTGGAGCTGGTCGTGGCCGGGTACGGGGTCGCCTACGCCGTGCTGCTCGTGCTCGGCGGTCGGCTGGGCGACCTGTTCGGGCGGCGCAGGCTGTTCCTCGTCGGGATGGCCGCCTTCGGGCTGACCTCGCTGGCCTGCGGACTCGCCCCGGGCGCCTGGAGCCTCGTCGCGGCGCGGGTCGCGCAGGGCGCCGCGGCCGCCGCGATGCTGCCGCAGGTGCTCGCCACCATCCAGGCCGCCACCAGCGGCACCCGCCGGGCCAAGGCGATGAGCCTGTACGGCGCCACGGCCGGGCTGTCCATGGTGGCGGGCCAGATCCTGGGGGGCCTGCTGGTCGCCGCGGACATCGCGGGGAGCGGCTGGCGGGCGATCTTCCTCGTGAACGTCCCGGTCGTCCTGCTGGGGCTGGTGCTGGCCGTGCGCCACATGCCGGAGACCCGCTCGCAGCGCCCCGAGCCCGTCGACGTACCCGGCACCGTCCTGCTCGCCGTCTCCCTGCTGACCCTGCTCGCCCCGCTCACGGAGGGACGTGCGGCGGGGTGGCCGCTGTGGACCTGGCTGTCGCTGGCCGCGTTCCCGTTCGCCGCGGCCGCGTTCTACGCGGTGGAGCGGCGGGCGGACCGGCGGGGGCGGACCCCGCTGGTGCCGCCGAGCCTGTTCGCGCTGGCGTCGCTGCGGCGGGGGCTGGCCCTGATGCTGCCGTTCTCGATCGGCTTCAGCGGGTTCATGTTCGTCATCGCGCTGGCGCTGCAGCGGGGAGCCGGGCTCGGTCCGGTACCGGCGGGGCTCGCGCTCGCCCCGATGGCCGTGGCGTTCCTGTTCGTCTCGCTCGCCGGTCCGCGCCTGATCGCCCGTTACGGCACCCGGGTGGTCACCGCCGGCTCCGTCCTGCAGGGCGTGGGCGTGCTGCTGATCACCCTCGCCGCCTGGCGGGACTGGCCGCACCTGGGCTTCGGCACGCTGCTGCCGGGCGCGGCGGTCGCCGGTGCCGGGCAGGCGCTCCAACTGCCCAATGTGCTGCGGATCGTGATGTCCGAGGTGCCGCCGACCCGGGCCGGGGTGGGCAGCGGTGTGATGGTCACCACCCAGCAGTCGGCGTTCGCGCTCGGGGTGGCCACGCTCGGCACCCTGTTCCTGACCCTGGTTCCGCACCTGGGCATGCGGGACGCGCTGGTCATCACGCTGCTCGCGCAGGTGGCGGGCATCGTCCTGACCGGCCTGCTGAGCCTGCGGCTGCCCCGCCGGGTCGGCTGAGCCGGGCACGGCCGGGGCAACTCGCCGCCGGGGAATCCCCGTTGATGTTGGACTTGCTGCACACTCCTTGCGGTCGGACGTGCCGGACGCGGGGAGGCGTCATGCCGCGGGACAACAGCACGAGCAAGGTCAGCCGGTGGGACCAGCACGGCCGGGAGCACGTGGTCCGGGTGCGGCGCACCGGTGTGCAGCGCACGATCGGATGCGACACCTGCGGCTGGTCCCGGAGCGCCCAGTTCCTGCCCTGGCTGAAGGCGGAGGAGCATCTGGCCGAGGCCCACCAGGCGACGGTGGACCCGACGGGGACCCGACAGCCGTCACGCTGACGGCGGCGGCCCGTCCTCACCGGTTCGGCGCGGACGCGGCGAGCCCTCGTATCAGCAGCTCCACGACAGCCGTGAACTCCTCCTCGATGCCCGGCTCCTGCCACTCCCCGGCGTAACACGGGTCGTGGAAGCGGCCGGTGGCCTGGAAGACGGCGCGGGCCGTGGTGGTGGGGTCGGCGGGGGCGAAGGTGCCCGAGGTCATGCCCGCCTCGATGACGCGGGTGAGCTGGCCGGTCAGGTCGGCGAGGTGGTCGCCGACCACCGTGCCGTTCTCGCCGGTGAGGACGGTGTAGGTGGCGAACAGTTCCGGGTCGTCGCCTGCCTTGTGCCGCTTGGCCTCGAACAGGGCCGCCAGCCAGTCCCGCAGCCGGTCCTCGGGGGCGCCGGTCCCGGCGGCGATGACGGCCAGCCGCTCCGAGGTGCGGTCCAGCCACCGCTTGGTCACCGCCTCGCGCAGCGCCGCCTTGGTACGGAAGTGCCGGTAGACGCTGCCGTGGCTGACGCCGAGCGCGCGGGCCACGTCGACCACGGTGGCCTTGGCGGGGCCGTGGCGGCGCAGCACCTCCTCGGTCGCTTCGAGGATGCGCTCGGCGGTCAGGGTCTCGGTGGTCGGTGCCATGCCTTAGACCGTACCGGGGGGAGGGATCAGCGTTCGCTGTCGAGGAGTGCCATCTGTGCGCTCGGGTAGCGGTCGCCCGCCGCCGCGTCCGCCGGGACGGCCTCCTCGATCGCGGCGAGGTCGGTCTCGTCCAGGGTCACGTCCAGCGCGCCCAGGGACTCGGTGAGCCGCTCGCGGGTGCGGGCGCCGACGAGCGGCACGATGTCCTCGCCGCGCGAGAGCACCCAGGCGATGGCGATCTGCGCGACCGTGACGCCCTTCTGTTCGGCGGTCTTGCGCAGCGCCTCGACCAGGTTCAGGTTGTGCTGGAGGTTGTCGCCCTGGAAGCGGGGCGAGAAGGAGCGGAAGTCTCCCGCGGGCAGTCGCCGGTCGCGGGTGTAGTGCCCGGAGATCAGGCCGCGGGAGAGCACACCGTAGGCGGTGATGCCGATGCCGAGTTCACGGGTGGTGGGCAGGATGTCCCGCTCGATTCCGCGTGAGATCAGCGAGTACTCGATCTGGAGGTCGGCCACGGGCGCGGTGGCGGCGGCCCGGCGGATGGTCTCGGCGCCGACCTCGCTCAGGCCGACGTGCCGGACGTACCCCTTCTCGATCAGCTCGGCGATGGCGCCGACGGTCTCCTCGATCGGGACGTCCGGGTCGAGGCGGGCGAGCCGGTAGACGTCGATGTGGTCGACGCCGAGGCGCTGCAGGGAGTAGGCGGCGAAGTTCCGCACGGCGGCGGGCCGGCCGTCGACGCCGGTCCAGTTTCCGTCCGGGTCGCGCAGGGCGCCGAACTTCACGCTGACCAGGGCCTTGTCGCGGGCGGCCGCCGGGGCGGTGCGCAGGGCCTCGCCTAGCAGCAGCTCGTTGTGGCCCATGGCGTAGAAGTCGCCGGTGTCCAGCAGGGTCACGCCCGCGTCCAGGGCCGCGTGGACGGTCGCGAGGGATTCGGCCCGGTCGGTGTCGCCGTACAGCGCGGACATGCCCATGCAACCGAGGCCGAGGGCGGAGACCTGGGGCCGGTGTTTCCGAGGTTTCGGGTTCGCATCGTCATGCCTCCACCCTGCCATGACGACTGACAGATTTCAATATCTGTCAGTCCATAGTTGTCAGCCGTCTCGCCGACCGCATCACCGTCGACGCACCGGATCCCAATTGGTCCAGACCTATTGACGGAAGGTCTGGACCAGAGCACTGTCATGCCTACGACACCTCACCGCACCCCCACCGGGAGGATCCGCATGCTCCGCCGCACGCTGCGACTGCTCACCGCCGCGCTCACCACGGCCGTCCTCGCACCGCTCGCCGTCGCGACCGCCCCCGCCGCCTCCGCCGCCGACACCTGCGCGGTGAAGTCGCGGCCCGCCGGCAAGGTGCTCCAGGGCTACTGGGAGAACTGGGACGGCTCGGCCAACGGCGTCCACCCGCCCTTCGGCTGGACGCCGATCACCGACTCCCGCATGGCCGCGCACGGCTACAACGTCCTCAACGCGGCCTTCCCGGTCATCCGCTCGGACGGCACGGCGCTGTGGGAGGACGGCATGGACAGCGGCGTGAAGGTGGCCACGCCCGCCGAGATGTGCGCCGCCAAGGCCTCCGGGCAGACGATCCTGCTCTCCATCGGGGGCGCGGCCGCCGGCATCGACCTGTCCTCCAGCGCGGTCGCCGACCGCTTCGTCGCGACGATCGTGCCGATCCTGCGGAAGTACAACTTCGACGGCATCGACATCGACATCGAGACCGGCCTGGTGGGCAGCGGGGACATCGGCCGGCTCTCCACGTCCCAGGCCAACCTGATCCGCATCATCGACGGGGTGCTCGCCCGCATGCCGTCGGGCTTCGGCCTGACGATGGCGCCGGAGACCGCGTACGTCACCGGCGGCGGCGTCACCTACGGCTCGATCTGGGGCGCCTACCTGCCGGTCGTCAAGAAGTACGCGGACAACGGCCGGCTGTGGTGGCTGAACATGCAGTACTACAACGGCAGCATGTACGGCTGTTCCGGCGACTCCTACGCGGCGGGCACGGTCGCGGGCTTCACCGCGCAGACCGACTGCCTGGACAAGGGGCTGGTGGTGCAGGGCACGACGATCAGGGTGCCCTACGACAAGCAGGTCCCGGGGCTGCCCGCCCAGCCGGGCGCGGGCGGCGGCTACCTGGCCCCGTCCCTGGTCTCCCAGACCTGGCGCCACTACGGCACCTCGCTCAAGGGCCTGATGACCTGGTCGGTCAACTGGGACGGCTCGAAGAACTGGACCTTCGGCGACAACGTGAAGTCACTGCAAGGGCGTTGAGCCCCGGGCCGCCACGGACAGCGCGACGCCCACTCCCCCGCCGGGCGGACCGGCCGGGGAGTGGGCGTGAGGTGTGAGCCGCGCGGGCCTCAGCAGCCCAGGAGGCGCTGGGCCAGGTAGCCCTCGATCTGGTCCAGGGACACGCGCTCCTGCTTCATGGTGTCGCGCTCGCGCACGGTCACCGCGTTGTCCTCGAGCGTGTCGAAGTCGACCGTCACGCAGAACGGCGTGCCGATCTCGTCCTGTCGACGGTAACGGCGGCCGATGGCGCCCGCGTCGTCGAACTCGATGTTCCAGTTCTGGCGCAGCGCCTGGGCGAGACCCTTGGCCTTCGGCGACAGCTCCGGGTTACGGGACAGCGGGAGCACGGCGACCTTCACCGGCGCGAGGCGGTGGTCCAGGCGGAGCACCGTGCGCTTCTCCATCTTGCCCTTGGCGTTGGGCGCCTCGTCCTCGACGTACGCGTCGAGCAGGAAGGCCAGCATGGTGCGGCCGACACCGGCCGCGGGCTCGATGACGTACGGCGTCCAGCGCTCCTGGGCCTCCTGGTCGAAGTAGGAGAGGTCCTGGCCGGAGGCCTTGGAGTGCGCGCCGAGGTCGTAGTCGGTGCGGTTGGCGACACCCTCGAGCTCGCCCCACTCGCTGCCGCCGAACTGGAAGCGGTACTCGATGTCGGCGGTGCGCTTGGAGTAGTGGGAGAGCTTCTCCTTCGGGTGCTCGTACCACCGCATGTTCTCGGTGCGCAGGCCGAGACCGGTGTACCAGTTCCAGCGCTGCTCCATCCAGTACTCCTGCCACTTCTCGTCCTCGCCCGGCTTGACGAAGAACTCCATCTCCATCTGCTCGAACTCGCGGGTCCGGAAGATGAAGTTGCCGGGCGTGATCTCGTTGCGGAAGGACTTGCCCATCTGCGCGATGCCGAACGGCGGCTTGCGGCGCGAGGTGGTCTGCACCTGGGCGAAGTTGGTGAAGATGCCCTGGGCGGTCTCGGGGCGCAGGTAGGCGACGGAGCCGGAGTCCTGGGTCGGGCCGAGGTGCGTCGACAGCAGACCCGAGAACTGCTTGGGCTCGGTGAACTGGCCCTTGTTGCCGCAGTTCGGGCAGTTGATGTCGGCCAGGCCGTTCGCCGGGGCGTGGCCCTTCTTCTCCTCGTACGCCTCCTCGAGGTGGTCGGCGCGGAACCGCTTGTGGCACGAGGTGCACTCGGTCAGCGGGTCCGTGAACGTGGCGACGTGACCGGAGGCGACCCAGACCTCGGAGGCCAGGATGACGGACGAGTCGATACCGACCACGTCCTCGCGCGACGTCACCATGTAGCGCCACCACTGACGCTTGATGTTCTCCTTGAGCTCGACACCCAGCGGTCCGTAGTCCCAGGCGGCACGCTGTCCGCCGTAGATCTCACTGCAGGGGAAAACGAAGCCACGGCGCTTGCTCAGGCTGACGATGGTGTCGATCTTGTCGGCGGCCACGGTGCTCTCTTCATTACGACGACGGGCGTTGAAGCGAGATGCTTCCAGCGAATGATTCAGGTTACCGGCGCAGGCTCCCCACAACCAAATCGGCCCCCTGTCCAGGGTCTCACCCGGGCGTTGTTGACAACGGTTTCCATTTTTGTTGAAAATGACTGTCATGAACGAACGTCGACGCCGCGCGTCCTCCCGAATAGGCACGGCCGGACCCGCGCTCGCGGTCGCCACCGCGCTGGGCCTGGCGACCCTCACCGGCTGCTCCACCGGCAGCGCCGCCGCGGGCGACCCGGGCAGGTTCCAGGTCGTCGCGTCGTTCTACCCGATGGCCTTCCTGGCCGAGCGGATCGGCGGCGGCCACGTCGACGTCACCACGCTCACCTCCCCGGGCAGGAGCCGCACGACCTGGAGATCAGCCCCGGCAGATCGGCCGGCTCGAGCAGTCCGACGCCGTGCTGTACCTGAAGGGCCTGCAGCCGAGCGTCGACGACGCGGTGGCCCAGTCGCCGGTCCGGGCCAAGATCGACGCGGCCTCGCTGACCACCCTGGAACAGCACGGCAACGAGGTCGGCGGCCACGCGGCCGGGCACGACACGCACGAGGGCGAGGAGTCCGGCGGCAAGGACCCGCACATCTGGCTCGACCCGGTGCGCTACGCCCAGGTCGCCGAGGGCGTCGGCCGGGCCTTCGAGAAGGCCGACCCCGGCCACGCGGCCGACTACCGGAAGAACACCGCGGCCCTGGTGCGGAAGCTGGACGCCCTGAACACCCGGTTCGAGGACGGCCTGGCGCACACGGACACCAAGGTCTTCGTCACCACGCACGCCGCCTTCGGCTACCTCGCCGAGCGCTACGGGCTCACCGAGGAGGCCATCAACGGCCTCGACCCCGAGTCGGAGCCCAGCGCCGCACGCATCAGGGACCTGCAGCGGATGACCGGGGCCGACGGCGTCACCACCGTCTTCTACGAGACGCTCGTCAGCGGCCGGACCGCGAAGACGGTGGCGGACGACGCCGGCCTGCGGACCGACGTCCTGGACCCGCTCGAGGGCATCACGTCCAAGTCCCGCGGCACGGACTACTTCTCGGTCCAGGAAGCCAACCTCAAGGCGCTCCAGCGAGCCCTGGGCGCCAAGTGACCGGCAAGGAGGGGCAGATCATGGACGTACCCGTCATAGCGATGCGCAAGGTGACCGCCGAACTCGGCGCGCGACCCGTGCTGCGCGGCGTCGACATCACCGTGGGCCGCGGCGAGGTGGTCGCGCTGCTCGGCGCCAACGGCTCCGGCAAGTCGACGGCGATCCGCACGATCATCGGCCAGGTGCCGGCCGCCGCCGGCACGATCGAGCTGTTCGGCACCCCCCGCCGCGCCTTCCGCGACTGGGCGCGCGTCGGCTACGTACCGCAGCGCACCACGGCCGCCGGCGGGGTGCCGGCCACGGTGAGCGAGATCGTCTCCTCGGGCCGGCTGTCCCGCACCCGCTTCGGCCTCTTCCGCAGGGCCGACCGGGAGGCCGTGCGCCGTGCCCTGGAGCTGGTCGGCATGGCGGACCGCGCCGGGGACCCGGTGAACGCCCTCTCCGGCGGCCAGCACCAGCGGGTGCTGATCGCCCGCGCCCTGGTCGCCGAGCCCGAGCTGCTGATCATGGACGAGCCGATGGCGGGCGTCGACCTGGCCAGCCAGGAGGTGCTGGCCGCGACCCTGCGCGAGCAGGTCGCCCGGGGCGTCACGGTCCTGCTCGTACTGCACGAACTGGGCCCGCTGGAGCCCCTGATCGACCGGGCGGTCGTCCTGCGCGACGGCTGCGTGCTGCACGACGGCCCACCGCCGAAGGCGCTGGGACAGCACGCCCTGCCCGGCCACGACCACGTACACCCGCACGCGCCCGCGGGCACCGAACCGATCCGCACGGGACTGCTGAGCTGATGGAATTCCTGAACTACGCCTTCATGCAGCGGGCACTCCTCGCGGCCGTCCTGGTCGGCGTCACCGCGCCCGCGATCGGCATCTACCTCGTCCAGCGCCGCCAGCCCCTGATGGGCGACGGCATCGGGCACGTGGCGATGACCGGCGTCGGCCTCGGCTTCCTGCTGAACGCCTCCCCGGTGTGGATGGCCACGGCCGTCTCGGTGCTCGGCTCGGTCCTGATGGAGCTGATCCGCTGGTACGGCAGGACGCGCGGCGACATCGCGCTCGCCATGCTCTTCTACGGCGGCATGGCGGGCGGCGTGATGTTCGTCAACATCGCGCCCGGCGGGTCCAACGCGAACCTGACGTCGTACCTGTTCGGTTCCCTGTCGACCGTCTCCCCGTCCGACGTCACCGCGATCATGGTGCTGGCCGCGTTCGTGGTCCTGGTCACCGTGGGGCTGCGCCGCCAGTTGTTCGCGGTCAGCCAGGACGAGGAGTTCGCGCGGGTCACCGGTCTCCCGGTGCGCGCGCTGAACCTGCTCACCGCGGTCACCGCGGCGGTCACGGTGACGGTCGCCATGCGGGTGGTCGGGCTGATCCTGGTCTCCGCGCTCATGGTCGTGCCGGTCGCCGCCGCCCAGCAGCTCACCCGCAGCTTCGCCGCGACCTTCGCGATCGCCGTCGCCCTCGGCATCACCACGACGATCAGCGGCACGATCACGTCGTTCTACCAGGACGTGCCGCCCGGCGCGACGATCGTGCTGCTGACCATCGCCGCGTTCGTCGCGCTCACCGCGGCCGCGGCACCGCTGGCCCGGCGGCGCGCCCGCGCGGCGGCCGCGGCACGGCCGGCCGGGGATCCCGCGGAGTGCTCGATTCCGGCCGGACGGGCGGCCGGAGACGGCGTCGGCGTCTGACCGCGTGCCGCCCGGGCTGGCACAATGGCCCGGGCAGACGCGAGACGAGGAGGCAACCGGTGACGACCGCTGGACCGCCCGTGAAGGGCCGCGCCACCCGGCAGCGAGCCGCTGTGGCGGCGGCCCTGGACGAGGTCGACGAGTTCCGCAGCGCGCAGGACCTGCACGACATGCTCAAGCACAAGGGCGACTCGGTCGGGCTCACCACCGTCTACCGAACCCTGCAGTCCCTCGCCGAGGCCGGCGAGGTCGACGTCCTGCGCACCTCCGAGGGCGAGTCCGTCTACCGCCGCTGCTCCTCCGGCGAACACCATCACCACCTGGTCTGCCGCACCTGCGGCAAGGCGGTCGAGGTCGAGGGCCCGGCGGTGGAGAAGTGGGCGGAGGCCATCGCGGCCGAGCACGGCTATGTGAACGTGGCCCACACGGTGGAGATCTTCGGCACGTGCGCGGACTGCGCGACACCGTCCGTCGGCTGACCCGGCGGGCGCGCCGGACCCAGGTCGCCGATCCCGCGCCGGTACCCGGGAGCCGTACAGCCGCTCGCCGGACGGCACGACGGTGCGCGCGCCGTCCGGGCGGTGAGAGCCGGCGGGACGGCGTCGGCCTCGGCCATGCGGCTGCCCGCCCCGCGGCCACGGGGCGGGATCGTACCGGCGGAGATCAGTCCCCCTCGATGCGGCCTTCCATCGCGGCGAGCTCCTCGTTGGGGATCGCGCCGCCGAAACGGCGGTCGCGGGAGGCGAACTCGATGCAGGCCCGCCACAGGTCGCGGCGGTCGAAGTCGGGCCACAGCACGTCCTGGAAGACCATCTCCGCGTAGGCGCTCTGCCAGAGCAGGTAGTTGGAGGTGCGCTGCTCGCCACTGGGGCGCAGGAAGAGGTCGACGTCCGGCATGTCCGGGTAGTACAGGTACTTCTGGATGGTCTTCTCGCTGACCTTGGACGGGTCGAGCCGGCCCGCCTTCACGTCCTCGGCGAGCCGCTGCGCCGCGTCGGCGATCTCGGCCCGGCCGCCGTAGTTCATGCAGAAGTACAGGGTGAGCAGGTCGTTGCCCTTGGTCTGCTCCTGGGCGATCTGGAGCTCCTTGGCCACCGACTTCCACAGCTTGGGCATGCGGCCCACCCAGCGCACCCGGATGCCCAGCGCGTCGAGCTGGTCACGGGTCCGGCGGATGAAGTCGCGGTTGAAGTTCATCAGGAAGCGGACCTCGTCGGGCGAGCGCTTCCAGTTCTCGGTGGAGAAGGCGTACAGGGAGATGTTGCGGACACCGATCTCGATCGAGCCCTGCAGCACGTCCAGCACCCGCTCGGCGCCGACCTTGTGCCCTCGGTGCGGGGCAGCCCCCGGTCCTTCGCCCAGCGGCCGTTGCCGTCCATGACGATCGCCACGTGGTTCGGAACCAGCTCGCCCGGGAGCTTCGGCGCGCGGGCACCGGACGGGTGCGGCTCGGGCGCCCTGTACTCGCGGCGCCGGCTTCCCAGGATCCCGCGTACGACCATGTGCTCCTCGACTCCCTCTAGCTCTACGCGCGCTTACTTCTCGACATACCGGAGCGAGCGCAGCCCGCGCTCCAGATGCCAGTGCAGATAGGCGGACACCAGCCCGCTGCCCTCCCGGACGTACCGTGCCTCGCACGCGTCCGCCGTCTCCCAGTCTCCCGTAAGCAGCGCGGCCAGCAGCACCAGGGTCTGCGGGGAGGGCACGACACTGCCCGGCACCCGGCAGTCGACGCAGACCGAGCCGCCGGAGGCGACCGAGAAGAACCGGTTCGGGCCGGGCATCCCGCACTTCGCGCAGTCGCCGAAGCTGGGGGCGTAGCCGTTGACGGCGAGCGAGCGCAGCAGGAAGGCGTCGAGGACGAGATGCGGGGCGTGCTCGCCGCGGGCGAGGGTGCGCAGCCCGCCGACGAGCAGCAGGTACTGCTGGACGGCCGGCTCGCCCTCGTGGTCGGTGAACCGCTCGGCGGTCTCCAGCATGGCGGTGCCCGCGGTGTACCGGGCGTAGTCGGTCACGATCCCGCCGCCGTAGGGGGCGATGGTCTCGCTCTGCGTGCACAGCGGCAGCCCGCGTCCGACCAGCTCGCCGCCCCGCGCGAAGAACTGCACGTCGACATGGGAGAACGGCTCCAGCCGGGCCCCAAACTTCGACTTCGTCCGACGCACACCCCTGGCCACGGCCCGTACCCGGCCGTGCCCGCGGGTGAGCAGCGTGATGATGCGATCCGCTTCGCCGAGCTTCTGGGTCCGCAGGACGATGCCGTCGTCGCGGAACAGACTCATGGGCTCCATTCTGCCCGCCCGTCCGGGCCGCCGGGCCCGCGGGCGGTTCTTCAGGCCACGGGCCTGCCGTGCCCGGCCGCGCGGGCGCCGGCGTACGCCGTCCGGGCCTGCAGCCGTTCGGCGTGAGTGGCCTCCCGCACGGCCCGCGGTTCGCAGTCCCACTCCCGGCCGCCGCCGAAGGGCCGGAGCTGTACGTACGGCCCCTCGTGCCCCATGACGATGCCGAGGCGGCCGGTACGGGTGTCGACGGCACAGGAGCCGACGGGGAGATTCATCGCGTCCACCTCCGGTGGCTCCCCTGCCACCGGCAATTTCACTCTTCGCATGCCCCTGGTGGCCCAGCGTCTCTACACTCGGCCGGAGTCCGCCCGCGGCGCCGTCCGCCCTGCCGTGTCAACTCGGCGCCCACCGCAGCCCGTTGAACGCCATTGGCGCGACCTGTGGCGGCCGGGCCGACGGCTGGGCCATTCGTGTGCGATCCCTTGACCACCCCTGTGGGCCCTCCTATGGTCGCGCTGACGAATCGGACGTAGAACGTCCTACCTTCTCCCTCAACGCCTTGCCCCGACCTCCCGACCCCGCTGGAGGAACCGTGCGCGACGACGTGACCCCCGATGTGCCGGCCCCGCGCCGCCGGTCGTTCCTGGCGCGCGCCGGGGCGCTCGGCGCGGCCGCCGCCCTGCCGCCGGCACTGGCGGGCTGCTCCGGACCGGAGTCGACGAACGACACCGGCCACGGGGGCACCGGCAAGGACCGCACCCTGACCGCGGTGATCGGGTACGGCAACGACGGGAGCTGGGATCCGACGCAGACGGCGTCCGCGTTCTGCATGGCCGCGAACAACCACGTCTACGAGGGGCTGCTCGACACCGACCCGATCTCCCGGGTGCCGTACCCGGCGCTCGCCACCGCGGCGCCGGCCGACCCGGGCGCCACGACCTGGCGGTTCACCCTGCGCGCCGGGGCGACCTTCCACGACGGCAGGCCCGTCACCGCCGACGACGTCGTCTTCGTCTACGACCGGATCCTCGACCCGCACACCCAGAGCCTGGCCAAGGGCTTCTTCGCGAGCTGGCTGAAGGAAGTGCGGAAGGTGGACGCCCGGACCGTCGAGCTGGTGCTCCGGTTCCCCTTCCCGGACGGGCTCGCCCGGCTCACCCTCGCCAAGATCATGCCGAAGCACGTGTTCTCCCGGCCCGGCGCCTGGGACGACGCGGTCAGGGGGCTCGCGGTGGGCTCCGGGCCCTACCGGCAGACCGCGCACCACCCGAAGTCGAACACCACCTTCGAGGCGTACGACGCCTACAACGGCCCCCGCAGGCCGGCGTTCCGGCGGATGAACTGGCTGACGATCGTCGACGCGGCGCCCCGCGTGGCGAAGATCTCCGGGACCGGCGCGGGCGCGCAGATCGCCGACAACATCCCCTACGCCAACATCCCCCGCCTGGAACAGGGCGGGCTGCAGGTCGCGGGCGGGTCCGGGATGAACAACCTGTTCCTGATGTTCAACACCCGGCACAAGCCCTTCGACGACGTACGCGTGCGGCAGGCGCTGCACTACGCCATCGACACCGAGAAGATGGTGCGGGTCGCGCTGAAGGGGCACGGCAGGCCCTCTACGTCGTTCCTCGACGAGGGCAACCCCGGCTACCGGCGGGCGAAGACCGTCTACGGGCACGATCCCGCGAAGGCCAGGGCGCTGCTGAAGGCCGCCGGGGCGGAGAACCTGGAGATCGAGATCCTCGCGGTCAACGTGAGCTGGATCGTGGACTGCCTGCCGACCGTCAAGGCGTCCTGGGACGCCGTCGGCGTGCGGACGACCCTCGCCCCGCAGGAGACCACCGCCGTGTTCACCAAGATGGACCAGCAGCGGGACTACCAGGTGGTGGCCGCGGCCTCGAACCCCAACCAGTTCGGGCTCGACGCCGATCTGATCATGCACTACAACTACGGCCCCGAGAACCTGTGGATGCGGTACACCCGGTGGGCCGGCCACCCCGTCGCCAGGCGGCTCTTCCGGGACATGGACCGGGCGACCCGGGAGCCGGACCCGGCGCGGAAGAAGGCGATGATCCAGGACTACATCGACGTCGTCGCCGAGCAGGCCGTGCTCTACCCGGTCGTCCACAACGAGCTGATGACCGCCTGGGACCCGCGCCGCCTCACCGGGATAAGGCCGCAGCCCTACCCCGGGATCAACCTCCTGCGGGCCCGGTGGGTCTGACGGCATGACGGCCGTCGTCCGGATCCTGCTCCGCCGCGTCGCCCTGCTCGTACCGCTGCTGCTCGGGATCGTGCTGTTCGTGTTCCTGGTGATGCGGTTCTCCGACGCCGACCCGGCCTCCGCGTTCTTCCAGGGCGCCAACCCGACCCCGCGGCAGCTGCACGACTTCCGCGAGCGCAACGGCCTGCTGGACCCGCTCCCGGTGCGGTACGTCCACTTCGTCGGCGACCTGCTCCACGGCGACCTCGGCACCAGCGCGCTGACCCGTGCCCCGGTCGCCGAACAGGTGACCACAGCGCTGCCGCTCACCCTCCAGCTCACCTTCCTCGGCCTCGGCATCGCGGTGGTACTGGCGCTGGCGGCCGGTGTCACGGCGGCCGTGTACCGGGACCGGCTGCCGGACCAGTTCATCCGGGTCGTCTCGCTGGTGGGGGTCGCCGCGCCCGGCTTCTGGCTGGCGCTGCTGATGATCCAGTACCTGGCGGTGGACCGGGGCTGGTTCCCGACCGGCGGCTACGTCAACCCGGCCGACTCGGTCACCGGCTGGCTGCGGACCATGGCCCTGCCCGCCTTCGCGCTCTCCCTGCCGGTGGCCGCCCAGCTCACCCGGATCGTGCGGACCTCGGTGGTGGAGGAACTGGACAAGGACTACGTGCGCACCGCGATCGGCAGCGGGCTGCCGCCCCGGGTGGTGGTCGGGAGGAACGTGCTGCGCAACGCCCTCGTCAACCCGCTCACCGTGCTGGGGCTGCGCGTCGGCTACCTCCTCGGCGGCGCGGTCGTCATCGAGACGATCTTCTCGCTGCCCGGCATGGGCAAGCTGATGATCGACGCCGTGCGCAACGGCGACCCGGCCGTCGTCCAGGGGGCCGTGCTGACCACGGCCACCGGGTTCGTCGTCGTCAACCTCGTCATCGACATCCTCTATCTGCTCGTCAACCCGCGTCTGAGGGCGGCCTGATGGTCACGCGCGCACTCCTCGCCGAACGGCTCTCCCGGCCCGGTCTCCGGCTCCGCGGATGGCGCCGGCTGCCACCGCCGTCCAAGGCGGCCGTCTGCTTCCTGGCCCTGGTCGTCCTGCTCGCCGCGCTCGCCCCGGTGCTCGCCCCGGACGACCCGCTGGACCAGCTCGACCCGGCCGGCGGCACCGGCCGCCCGTCCGCCGCGCACTGGATGGGCCAGGACAGCCTCGGCCGGGACGTCCTCAGCCGGCTGATGTACGGCGCCCGCTGGTCCCTGGCCATCGGGCTGGGCGCGACCGCGCTCGCGCTGGCCGCCGGGGCGCTGATCGGCGCGGTGGCGGCGACCTCCCGCAAGTCCGTCGACGAGACGCTGATGCGCTGCCTGGACGTGGTGATGGCGTTCCCCGGGATCGCGCTCGCCGCCGTGCTGGTCGCCGTGTTCGGCGGCGGGATCGGTGTGCTGATCTGCGCCATCGCGTTCCTGTTCACGCCGCCGGTGGCGCGGGTGGTGCGGGCCAACGTGCTCGACCAGTACGGCGAGGACTACGTCACCGCCGAACGCGTGCTCGGCGCCCGCACCCCGCACATCGTGCTGCGCCACGTGGCCGTCAACTGTGCCGCCCCGGTGCTGGTGTTCTGCACGGTCCAGGTCGCCGAGGCCATCGTCTTCGAGGCGTCGCTGTCCTTCGTCGGCGCCGGGGTGCGGCCCCCGGACCCGTCCTGGGGCAGTGTCATCGCCGACGGCAAGAACATGGTGCTGACCGGCGGCTGGTGGGCGACCGTCTTCCCCGGTCTGCTGATCCTGCTGACCGTGCTGTCGCTGAACATCCTCTCCGAGGGCGTCTCCGACGCCTGGGCGGCCCCGGCGGCCCGGGAGGTGGCGGCGCCCGCGGACCGTCCGGAGGCGCCGGAGCCCGGCACCGGCGAGGTGCTGCCGCTGCCCGGCCTGGCCGAGGCGGCGCGGCGACTGCGCTCCCGGGCCCGGCCCCGGCCCGCGTCCGACGGCCCGCCGGTGCTCGCGGTGGAGAACCTGGCCGTCGGCTTCCCCGGCCGGCACGGGGGCGTGGACATCGTGGACGGGGTCGGCTTCGAGGTCCACGCCGGCGAAGTGCTGGGCCTGGTGGGCGAGTCGGGCTGCGGCAAGTCGCTGACCGCGCTCACCGTGATGGGACTGCAGCCCCGGGGGCCCGGGTGCGCGGCCAGGTCCGCTTCCGGCAGCGCGACCTGCTCGCCGAGCCGGCCCGGGGACGGCGCCGACTGCTCGGTCACGAGATGGCGATGGTCTACCAGGACGCCCTGTCCTCGCTGAACCCGGCGATGACCGTCCGCGCCCAGCTCGGGCAGCTCATCCGGCGCGGTGGCCGCCGCGCCCCGGCGGAACTGCTGTCGCTGGTCGGCCTGGAACCCGCCCGGACCCTGCGCAGCTATCCGCACGAACTCTCCGGCGGCCAGCGCCAGCGCGTCCTGATCGCCATGGCCCTCTCCCGCGACCCCGCCCTGATCGTCGCCGACGAGCCGACGACCGCGCTGGACGGCACCGTGCAGGCCCAGGTCATGGAACTGCTGCTGCGACTGCGTGCGGAGCTGGGCTTCGCGCTGGTCCTGGTCTCCCACGACCTGGCGCTGGTCGCCGATGTCACCGACCGGGTGGCGGTGATGTACGGCGGACGGATCGTGGAGACCGGCGTGACCGCCGACCTGGTGGCGGCACCGGCCCACCACTACACGCGCGGTCTCCTCGGCAGCGTGCTCTCGCTGGAGTCGGCCACGACGCGGCTGACTCAGATCAAGGGCGCCGTACCGGCACCGTCCGGCTTCCCGGACGGCTGCCGCTTCGCCGACCGCTGCCCCCGGGCGACCGGCACGTGCCACACCACGGTGCCGGCCCTCACCGGCACCCCCACGCACACGGCCGCCTGCCACCACCCGGCCGTGACGCCGACATCGGCGGAGAACGAGGAGACCGTGCGGTGAGCGCTGTCGTGGAGGTGCGGGACGCGTCAGGAGGTGACGTACCGGCATCGGCGGGCCGCGCCCCGACAGACAGCCGCGCGGCCGACCACCGCCCGACTGGCGGCGGTCCGGCCTACAGCCTCCGCCCGGCGGACCGGTGCCCGGTCGACCGCCGCCCGCCGGTGCCCCGCGCCTGCCACATGCCGACGCAGGAGGTCCCACGGTGAGCGCTGTCGTGGAGGTGCGGGACGCCCACGTCGTGCACCGGGCCCGCACCGGAGGTCTGTTCGCCCGCGACCGGGTGTACGCCCTGACCGGCGCCGATCTCACCGTGGCGCCCGGTGAGACGGTCGGCGTGGTCGGCGAGTCCGGGTGCGGGAAGTCGACTCTGGCGAAGGTGCTGGTGGGCATCGAGCGGCCGGTCTCCGGGTCGGTGTCGTTCCGGGGCCGCGACCTGTGGGCGATGCCGCCGCCGAACGCCGGGCCACGGCGGGCGCGGGCACCGGCATGATCTTCCAGGACCCCTCGACGGCCCTGAACCGCCGGCTGACGGTACGCCGGGTGCTGCGCGACCCGCTGGACGTCCACGCGCGCGGCACCAGGGCGGAGCGGGAGGAGCGCGTCGCGGAGCTGATGAGCCTGGTGGGCCTCCCCCTGGCGCTCGCCGACGCCCTGCCCGGGCAGCTGTCGGGCGGCCAGCGCCAGCGGGTCGCCATCGCCCGGGCGCTCGCCCTCGACCCGGCCCTTGTCGTCGCCGACGAGCCGACCAGCGCCCTGGACGTGTCGGTCCGCGCGCAGATCCTCAACCTGCTGCTGGACCTGCGCGAACGTCTCGGACTGGCCCTGGTGTTCGTCTCGCACGACATCCAGACGGTACGGCGGATGAGCGACCGGGTGATCACCATGTACCTCGGCCGGATCGTGGAGGAGACCCCGGCCGGCCGGGTCACCGGCGCCGCCCGGCACCCGTACACACGCGCCCTGTTCTCCGCCACGCCGGGCCTGCTGGACCCCGTCGACCCGATCCCTCTCACCGGCCCGGTGCCGTCGGCGACCCGGCCGCCGAGCGGCTGCCCGTTCCGCACCCGCTGCTGGAAGGCCGACGAGCTGTGCGCCCGGGAGATGCCGGACTTCTCGGCCGCGTCGCGCCCCGGACACCGCTACCGCTGCCACCATCCTGTGGAGGAGGACCAGCCGATCCGCGACCCAGCCCGCCAGGAGCCGTGAATGACCTTCCCCGTCCCGCTCACCGGTGTCGTCCCGCCCGTCTGCACGCCCCTGACGCCGGAGCGCGAGGTGGACGTGCCGTCGCTGCTGCGGCTGGTGGACCATCTGGTCGCGGGCGGGGTGCACGGGCTGTTCGTGCTCGGATCGACCTCGGAGGCGGCGTTCCTGACGGACCGGCAGCGCCGTCAGGTGGTGGAGGCCGTCGCGGGCCGCGCGGGCGGACAACTGCCCGTGCTCGCCGGGGCCATCGACATGACCACCCCGCGCGTCCTGGACCACGTCCGGTCGGTCTGCGCGGCGGGTGCGGAGGCCGTCGTCGTCACCGCCCCCTTCTACGCCCGCACCCACCCCGCCGAGATCGTCCACCACTACCGCCGGATCGCCGCGGCGAGCCCGGTCCCGGTGATCGCCTACGACATCCCCGTCGCCGTGCACACCAAGCTCCCCGCCGAGCTGGTGCTGGGCCTGGCCGCCGACGGGTCCTCGCCGGGCTCAAGGACTCCAGCGGGGACCTGGCGGCGTTCCGGGAGGTCGTCACCGGCGCCCGGGCGCACGCCGGCTTCAGCGTGCTGACCGGCTCCGAACTCATCGCCGACTCAGCGCTGGCGCTGGGCGCCGACGGGGCGGTGCCGGGGCTGGCCAACGTCGACCCGCACGGGTACGTCCGGCTGTACCGCCTGTGCCGGGCGGGCGACTGGGAGGGCGCCCGAGCCGAACAGGAGCGGCTGTGCGCACTGTTCGGCATCGTCGGGGTGGGCGACCCGGCCCGCATGGGCGGCAGCTCCGCGGCCCTGGGCGCCTTCAAGGCGGCCCTGCACCTACGCGGCGTCATCGCCTGCGCGGCGACGGCCGAGCCCCAGGTGCCGTTGTCGGGGGACGAGGTGGCGCGAGTGGGGAAGCTGCTGGCGGGGGCGGGGCTGTTGTAGGGGTGGTGGGCATGATGCCCTTAAGGGCACATTCTCACGGAACGTCAGAAGCCAAGTATACGCGAGTACGAGCCAGTCGCATCGACGATGCCATGAAATGAATTCCCGTCCCCGCATCACCAAAGGAGACTTCGACCGCTCCCCCGGCGCAGCAGCGATATCGAAATCCCGGGCTTCCCGCATACCCCAGCCGTTGACCTGGAAGCCTGTCACATCGGAAAACAACAGATAGAACTCGAATCTGTTGTAGGAGACCTCACCCCACTCCGATCTGGGACATGAAGGCACCCTGGCCGTATCGAACCCTACAGTCACGGAATTATCCCGCTCATCGGCGTGGACATAGAAAAGTTCACATTCATCGAGGGCGAGCGAACGACCCCGTAAAGCTCACCCAACATCGACGGATCACCCAGGATTCGCTGCCACTCAGATGCGCCCATAGTAGGTCTTCTCCCAAGTTTCAGGCAGGGAAGTATGCCGGCGGGCATCAATTCGGTTCACAAAAGAATGCACACCGTCATCAGATCCATCCATGCTGGACCTGAAAGCGCTCACGTGGCCTACGAGAACGGAATCACTGCAGCGGAACCTTAGCCCCAACCCATCACCATCGAATCCAACATAAAGTCGCTTCACTTCCTCTCGATGCACTGTCACGCGACAGACTGCAGGCGGATGCCACTTCCGAACCGAGAAGTCCTCGACCGCCACAAATTGTAGGTGACACTGCACCGTATCAAGCCCTGCATCCCGCCATTCCCCCAGGGGAGTTTCGGGAAACTCAGGCAGGTCAACACGAAGGATCACGGTGGGGCCACGCCAGTTCATATTGAATGAGCGAACCCGGACGTCCTCCTCGATTTTCGGCACATAACCATACACCCCTCGGAGGACATCAGAATTCAGCAAGAATTCATCAACGGTCATAATAATAGTGCTCCTCACATCCGGGAATCTGGCCGTTCCGAGTGTCCTCGAACGGTCGCACGTGAACGTGCGGCGGCTGGTAACCAGGCTCCCCGGGTTGCTGATGCCCGAACCAGTGGTCCTGGAATACTACGAGGTCCTGTCCATTGGGGTGCTCGTAAACCTCCTCAGTGTAGAAGATGGGCTGGTGATCCTCCGTCATGAGCTGGGGAGAGCCTTGCCACTCCGGCCCCGCGCCGAGACGAAGTTGTTCACATCTATGGGCTCGGCACCTTCAGGAATACCCGCTTCGCGCAACGCCTTTGCCTTGGCTTCCTCAAGCGTCCGGCCTACCTTTGTTGGGTAGTCCGGTGCCAGACCCAGCGGATCCGTCCCGACATTGGGGTTGTGGACATACGTGGCCGGGTTCGGGGCCGGGGCCAGACCAAGCGGATCAGGACTGAAGTATCGAGCAGTCTCTGGGTCGTAGTGGCGGAAGTAGTTGTAGTGGAGGCCGGTTTCCGGGTCGTAGTACTGGCCTGGGAAGCGTAGAGGTGTGTATGCCGTGCTGTTGGCTGCCCACGCCGTGGTGCCCCATAGGGTGCTTCGGGTGCGCCAGGCGATTTCGCCGTGTTCGTCGATGAGTTCACTGGGGGTGCCGACCAAGTCCGTGACGATGGCGAAGAAGCGGGAGTCGATCTCGTCCTGGGTGGCGTCGGACGTTGTGATGCGTTCGGTCTGGGCGAGGGGCGCAGGCCTTGGTGGTCCCAGGTGAGGGTGACCGGGTGGGGGAGGTCTGCGGAGGTAGTGGTCTGCTCGCAGAGGGTGGTGCCGTCCCAGGTGAAGTCCACCCGTTCCAGGACCGTTTCGCCGTCGTCGGCCAGGCGGAGTTTGGCCGTGCGGCGGCCCAGGGGTCGTAGGTGTAGCGCCAGCGGGTGCCGTCCGGGGTGGTCACCGCTGTCAGGCGGTCCTCGGGGTCCCATTCGTAGCGCCAGGTGTCCGGCTTGCGGGACAGGCGGGTCTTCTGGCGGAGGGTGATGCGGCCCAGTGCGTCGTGTTCGTAGCGGACGTTGCCGGCACGGGTGATGCGGGTGCCCACGTAAGCACGCGGGCCCGTCGCTTCGCTGCCGGGGTGGTTCGTTGGCCATTCGGCCTGGGTCTGGTTGCCGGCCTCGTCGTAGGCGTAGCGCTCCGTCCAGCCGGCCGCGTGCACCGCCGTGACCCGGCCGGCCGCGTCGAGGTCGAAGCGGCGGGAGCCGGACAGGTGGTCGTCGATGCCGATCAGGTTGCCGTCGGCCCGGTAGGAGTATGCCCGGTGCTGCACTGTGCGGTCGCCGGCGCCGGTCACGGACTGGGTGGTCAGGCGGCCCAGGGGTCGAAGGTGTGGTCGAGGGTGATCGTGTCGCCGATGTGGCGGGTCAGTTCGCGGCCTGCCTCGTCGTAAGTGAAGTCGATGGGGTGGCCCGACGCGGCCACCATGTTGGTGCGGCGGCCCGCGGCGTCGTAGGACCAGGTCGTGGTGGCGCCGGTCGGGGTCGTCCGGCCCGTGCGGCGGCCCAAGGTGTCGTAGGTGTAGGTCAGGGTGCGGCCGTCGACCGTCTCGGAGTGCAGGCGGCCGTAGCGGTCGCGCAGCAGCGTGAGTGTGGTGCCGTCCGGGCCGGTTGTCTGGGCGAGTTGGTCGGTGAAGTCGTAGGCGTAGGTCGTGACCTGGCCGGCCGCGTCCTTGCGGAGTACCTGGCCCAGGCCGTTGCGCTCGAAGGCCAGCGTCTCGCCGAGGGTGTTCCTGCGGGAGGTGAGGCGGCCTGCGGGTCGTACCCGTACGTGAGGGTGCGGTCGTCGAAGTCCGTCTCCGTGACCAGGCGGCCCGCCGCGTCGTACTCATACGTCCACGTCAGGCCCTGCGGGTTCGTGACCTTCGTCAGGCGCAGCTCCGCGTCGTGGGTGAACTCGTAGCGCACCCCGTCCGGGCCCGTGCGCGCCGTCAGCAGGTCGAAGTGGGTGTACTCGAAGCGGGAGACGCCGCCCATCGGATCGGTGTGGCGCGTGCAGTTGCCCTCACCGTCGTACGTCCACGTCTCCGTCGTTCCGTCCGGGCCGTGCGGCCGGTCAGGTGGCCCTCGATCGACCATTCCAGCCGCGTCGTGGCACCCGTGGGGTCCGTGATCACGGTCGGGCGGCCGAGAGCGTCCCGCTCGTAGCGGGTCGTCGCGCCCAGCGCGTCCGTGACCTCGACCGGCAGGCCCGCGCGATCACACACGAGCGTGGTCGTGTTGCCGAGCGGGTCGGTCACGGAATTCAGGTGGCCAGCGGCGGTGTACGTGAAGTGGGTCGTCCGGCCCGCAGGGTCCGTCACCGACGTGCGGTTGCCGCGCTCGTCATACCTCTGACGGACCACCGTGCCGTCGGGGTTGACCACCTTCACCGGCAGGCCGAGTGAGTTGTACTCCGCTGTCGCCTCGCGGCCGTCCGGGCGGACGACCGCGATGAGGTTGCCCTCGTTGTCGTAGCGGAACGTCGTCGTGTGGCCCAGCGGGTCCGTCTGGGAGAGCAGGCGGTGGTAGCGGTCGCGGTGGAAGCGGGTGGTCGCACCGAGGGCGTCGATCTGCGCGACCACCTGCCACGCGTCGTTCACCAGGTAGCGGCGAGTGTGGCCTTCCCCGGTCGTCGCGGTCGTGGTCCGCAGGCCGGATTCCGCATCGGGGTCCCCGTAGGACAGGGTCAGACTCATGTGGCCCGCGGAGCCGCCCTCGGCGACGCAGCGGTCCCGTTCGTCGTACTCGTACGTGTAGCTGCGGTCGTTCGTGTCCGTCCACGACGTGACCCGGCCGACCTCGTCGTACGTGAAGCGGAGCGGCAGCCCGGAGGAGTTGACGACCTCCGTCAGATCGCCGTCCGTGTAGCCGTAGCGCTTCAGCTCCTCGCCGGTCGTGGCGAGGTGGAGCGCCGTGACACGACCGGATTCCGTGGTGATGCGGACGCCCTGGCCGGAGCTGGAGACCACGGCCAGCGGAGTGCCCTCCGCGTCGTACTCGAAGGTGATCCAGTTGCCGTTGCGGTCGTCTATCTGCTCCAGCACCGCCAGGCTCTCGCCCCGGTCGGCGAAGTGCCAGGTGCGACGGGTCCGCGGATCCGTAACCGTGTATCCGCCCTCCACACGGTCCAGTGGTCGGCGGGGGCCGTGACTGGGGAGCGTGGGGAGGCCGGGCGCGGGGTGCGGGTACGCCAGTAGCAGGCCGTCCTCGGTGACGAAGACGACTCCCTCCGCGTCGATCTCCAGACGCTGGTCGAGGGTGGAGGACCACGACGGGCCGAACCAGCGCCCCAGGTGGTAGCCGGACTCCACCCGCCGCTCCAACACCAACGGCAACACCCCGGGCAGCGTGACGTCCGTCTGCGGCAGATACATCTTGCCGGTGGCGAGGTTGATCGGGTCGGTGCCGCCGCTCTCCGTGCTGTTCTTGTCGTGGGAAGGCGCCGGCGGATCCTCGTCCACCGTCTCCCGTGGGGACTTCCCGCCCGTGCCCTCCGCCGCCCCGCGTTCGGCGGCCGTGGCTTCCTCCGCCCCCTTCACTCCGTCCTCGGCCACCCGGACACCGTCGACGGCCGCCGACTCGGCCCCGCCTCCGGGATGAGGAACTGCGGGAGGAGTTCGCCTCCGACGCCGCCAGGGTCGTCGAGGAAGGAGTTCCAGAGCTGGTTGCCGGTCTGGGTGGGATGGGTGACGAAGTGGACCGCCCCGCCGAGGAGTTCGACCTTGGACTGGAGCGCCTCGTAGGGGTGCGTGATGGCGTACGGATCGAGCGGGTTGGCGTTGCGGGCCAGATTGTTCAGGTCGCCGAGTCCGCGCATGAAACCGCCGAAGAACCGCATGTCCTCCGTCTTGGCGGCGTCCAGGACATCGGCGCCGTCGAGCTTGAGCTGGTTCAGGGCCGACGGCTCGTGCGGAGCGTGCCGCAGGGCGGCCTGGAGACGGTCGGCGGCCTCCGCGGCGGGCTGGGTGCGCTGGCTGCGGGCGTCGGACAGGATCCGCTCGGCCGCGTGCTTGGCCTCGTCCCCGGGTCCTGCTCCGACGGCTTCGGACCCGGGTCCTTCAGGCCCAGCTCGACGGCGGCGTTGTACGTCTGCACCTTCTGCCGGTGCTCGTCCGAGGCGGACTTGCCCTCCCGGTACTTCGCCACCGCCTCGCGTGCCTGGGCCTGCGCCCACTCCACCGTGTGCGCGAAGTTCTCCAGCGCCTCGGCGGCCTGCCCGCACGCCTCGGCCGCCTGGCCCCACTTGACCTGGTGCGTGGCGAACTTCTTCCGGAAGGCGTCGGCCGCCTCCCCTTGAACTCCGAGGAGTCCAGCTTCCGCATGCCCGTCGCGACGGCCCCGAACGACGTCGCGAAGTTCCGCAGATGCCCCGCCGTCTCACGCAGCCTGGCCGGGTCGCCGTGGACGAGCTCCTTCGGATCCTCGGACTCGCCGAGCTGCTGCTCGTCGACGTGCGCGCCCAGCTTGGAGGCCGTGTCGTCGCCCCAGTCGTCGACCTTGTCGGCCGCACCATGCGCACCGGCCCAGTCGAGCGCGTCCCCCACACCATGGGCGCCCTCGTCGACGACATGGCCCGTCGCCCGCTTGACGTGGTCGTAGCCGGACTTCAGCGACCCGGTGAGACTGTTGAACTTCCCGTGATGGACATCAGCCGCCGTCCCCGCCCTGCGGACGCGGCCCCAGCAGCTTCTCCAAGGCGGCGTCCCTGCCCGAGTCGTCGCCCCCGGCCGCGTCCACGAGGGAGGAGGTGACCGGGTCGCCCGGCATCTCGGCCGTCCCGACGTCCCAGAGCATGCCCTTGCCCGTCTCCTTGACGGAGTGCATCAGGTTCTCGCGGTCCTTCTCGCCGTAGCCCGTCGTCATCGCGGCATGGTTGATCTGGTCCAGACTCTCCTTCTCCACCTGCTCGTTGGAGGCGAAGGGGTCGCCGGCGACGGAGTTGTAGGCCACCTTCAGCGAGCCCTTCACGTACTCGTCCGTCTGATGGAACGTGCCGGCCGCCAGCCCCATCGCCTCCGCCAGCGCGTTGCCCTCCCGCATCAGATCGCGCACCCCCCACTGCCAGCGCTCGCAGAAGGTGTGGAGCATCGCGCCCAGACGGTCGTCACCGACCTCCATACCGTCCATCTCCAGACCGGCGAAACCACGGCCCGCGCCCGCCCAGCCCTTCATCGCCCCCAGCGAATCAAGCTCCGTCAGGGACTTGTTGATGCCCTCCGCGATCAGCGCCAGCCCCTGCACCTGCAGATTCGGCTGCCCGCCCCCACTCGGCGTCGTCATGCCCGCTCCTCCCCCGTCAATCCTTCGGCCTCGGCATACGAGCCCGCATCCGTGCCCGGCAGACCAAGCACACGCGCCCCGCTCTCACCGTCCGGCCCGTCCACCGCCACCGCATCCGGCACGATCCCCATGATCGGCGGCAACACCAGCCCCCGCTCGCCATCACCCGCGTCCACCAACACCCCGCACGGCAGCCCCGCCCCGGCCACCGCCGGCACCCCCGCGTCCAGCACCGCGGCACCCCACACCGCCCGATACCGCCACGCACGATCACGCTCCCCGCGCGCCAGCGCATACCGCGCCAACGCCCCTCATCGGTGAACGCCAGCAGCCAACGCGCCCCCTGCGCCTCCACCGTCAGAGCCGCACCGTTCTCCCCGTACGGGACAAGCACCCGGCGACGCCGGAACTCCCCGAGTCGAGCACGGAACCGGCGCCGGTGAGCCCTGAACCGCACGGCCTGGTCCTCGGAGAGCGGCACACCTTGCGAACCGGACCGGTTTGCGGCGGCGAATGCGTCCGGCTGTGACTGCGGGTGGACTTCAGCAGGCGAGGGCTCTGCGTCATCCGCAGGCAGGATTGTCTGCTCCGCGATCTCCGAGAGCGCCGACCTGGGGAGATACACCTCGGTCTGACCCGCCACCCCCGTCACGTCCGCGGATCCTGTCGACTCAGCGCCGCCCACAGCGCCTTCCCCTCGTCGGCGTTGTCTTGAAACGTTCGATCGATTTCATTCAGTGAACGATCTTCAATGCTCACATGTTCGAGTCGATGCGTGCAACGCCCGTCGGATCAACAACGAGCAAAGGATGGTCAACCGCCCCTGCCGTCAAAGCGCTTCCCGCTCACCGGCCGCCGCCGTGCCCCTGGGTACGGGGGCGCCGATCAGCGCACCGCCCCCGCAGGCAGCCGCCGGAACTCGATCGTCTCGTACGGTCCCTTCGTCCCCGTCTCGTACAGCAGTCCGACCGTGTCCGCGTCGATCCGGACGAGGTCGGAGTAGGCGGCGGGCCGGTCGGACAGGGTGAGTGCTCTGGTGAAGGTGCGTCCGCCGTCGGTGCTGCGCCACAGGGCCATCGAGCGGCGGGCCGCGGGAACGGAGGGTGCGGAGAACAGCAGCGGGGCCTGGGCGCCCGGCAGTTGCAGGACGCTGCCCTGGACCACCGGGACGTCGTTCAGGGTGCTCTGGGCGGCGTAGGGCCGTCCAGGGTCTCTCCCGCGTCGCTCGACCAGGCGCCGAGCCGGTTGCCGGGGGCGCTGCCGTTCTGGTCGCGTGCGGAGAAGTACATTCGGCCATCCGGGAGTTGGGCGGCGCTGGTCTCGTTGGCGTTGGTCACGCCGTCGTAGGAGTCGTCCACGAAGCCCAGCCGCCAGGTGCGCCCGCCGTCGTCGCTGTAGAGGGCGTGGGCGCCGTAGTACCGGGACTCCTGGCCGGTGTCGGGGGAGCCGGGCGGCGGCGCGGCGGAGTGGTCGGCGGGGACGAGGAGCCGGCCGGCATGGGGACCGCGGGTCACGGCCAGGGCGTGGCCGGGGCCGGTCGCGTACCAGCGCCAGCGCGGAGGCTTCACCGCGGCCGTGATGTCCCGCGGCGGCGTGAAGTGGCGCCCGTCGTCGCGGCTCCGCTGCACGAACACCCGGCGGCTCTGTGCGGGGGTGACCTCGCCGCGCATGATCTGCGCCTCGGTCACCGCCCCGCTGTTGTACGTGGTGACGAGCACGACCGTGCCGGTGCGCGGGTCGACCACGGGTGCCGGGTTGCCCCGGGTGTCGCCCCGCCCGGCGGCCACCACCGTCAGCGGTCCCCAGGTGCAGCCGCCGTCGGTGGAGCGGCGCAGCACGACGTCGATGTCGCCGCTGTCCCCGGCTCCGTCGTGCCGGCCCTCGGCGAAGGCCAGCACGGTTCCGCGCCCGGTGACGACGGCGGCGGGGACGCGGTAGGTGTCGTAGCCGCCCTGCCCGGCCGTGTACGGCACCGAGGAGGCACAGCCGGGCTCGGACCGGGCGGGGTGGACGGCGGTGAGCGGGGCGAGGACGGCGGCGGCGACGAGCAGGGCGCGGCTCAGCGGGGTCACGGCTCCATGGTCCCCGCACTCACCGGACGCCGCTCCCGGGCTTGCCCCAGGAGTGTCAGGACGGCGTCCGCGCCGCCGCCAGCAGCCTGCCGACGTCGTCCGCGCAGATGGTGAGGGCGGCGCCGACCGTAGTAAGGGCGTCGCGTTCGGCGGGCGTGTAGGGGCCGTCGGCCAGGGCGATGCGGGCGGCGTCGAGGAAGAGGGACTCGCGGCCGGCCGGGGCGAGGTGCGGGGCGAGCGGGTCCAGGGCCTCGTGCAGTTCTATGGCGAGGCTCGCGCCGCACGGCCCGCCGAGGACCCGGCCGGTGTCGGCGGCGAGCGCCTCGACCAGGGCGGTCAGCTGGTCCTCGGTGCAGTCCTGGAAGCCGGCGGCGCGGACGGTGCCGGCGGCCGTCTCCAGGGCCGTGCGGGAGGAGGTGCCGCCCGCGGCGAGGACGGCGAGCGCGACGGTGTGCACCGCGTCCCGGAGCATCGCGGTGAACCGGCGGGTGGTGGGGTGGTCGAGGACTTCGGTGCCGTAGTGGTGGCCACAGGCGGCGCACTCCACGACCGGCCCGGTGGCGCCGCGCGGCAGCAGGGGCACGCCGAGGAGGGTGAGGCGCCGGCGGCCGGAGAGCCGCTGGTAGTTGCGGTCGCCACCGCAGCCCGGGCAGTAGAACTCGCCGTCCCCCACGGGGGTCCAGGCGGTCCGGGTGCCCAGGATGCGCGCAGCCCTGGCGGCACGGCCGTCTCGTCCCCGTACTGGCAGCACGTCGCACCTCCGTAACCGCGCGGCAACATCGCAGCGCTTGCGTGATGTTAGCCACATCCCGGAGGCTGAGTCAGTACCCCGTACGAGACCTTTTCGTGACCTGCCCGCTTCGATGGCCGATATGCGACGGGGCCCCGGCTGCCGTGGGAAGCGGCCGGGGCCCCGGAAAGCCCGGTCAGAGGGGTCAGCGGGCCGCGCGGTTCACCGCGGAGACGACGGCCTTCAGCGACGCACGCGTCGTGTTCGCGTCGATGCCGATGCCCCACAGAACCTTGTCGTCGATCGCGCACTCGATGTAGGACGCGGCCTGCGCGGAGGCGCCCTCGCTCATCGTGTGCTCCTGGTAGTCCAGCAGGCGTACGTCGATGCCGATGGACTGCAGGGCGTCGAAGAAGGCGGAGATCGGGCCGTTGCCGGAGCCGGTCAGGACGGTGTCCTCGCCGTCGACGGTCGCCTCGACGGTCAGCGTGTCCACGCCGTCCGTGTCCGTGGTCGACTGGCCCGTGCGGACCTGGATGCGGCCCCACGGGTTCTCCGGGTTCGGCAGGTACTCGTCCTGGAAGGTCGCCCAGATGTCCTTCGGCGTGATCTCGCCGCCGTCGGCGTCCGTCTTGGCCTGGATGAGCCGGGAGAACTCGATCTGCATGCGGCGCGGCAGGTCCAGCTTGTGGTCGTTCTTCAGGACGTAGGAGATACCGCCCTTGCCGGACTGCGAGTTGACGCGGATGACCGCCTCGTAGGAGCGGCCGACGTCCTTGGGGTCGATGGGCAGGTACGGCACCGCCCACTCGATGTCGTCGACGGTGACGCCCTTGGCCTTCGCGTCGGCCTCCATGGCGTCGAAGCCCTTCTTGATGGCGTCCTGGTGGGAGCCGGAGAAGGACGTGTAGACCAGGTCGCCCACGTACGGGTGGCGCGGGTGGACCTCCATCTGGTTGCAGTACTCCCACGTGCGACGGATCTCGTCGATGTCGGAGAAGTCGATCTGCGGGTCGACGCCCTGCGAGAACAGGTTCATGCCCAGGGTGACCAGGTCGACGTTGCCGGTGCGCTCGCCCTGGCCGAACAGGCAGCCCTCGACGCGGTCGGCGCCGGCCATCAGTGCCAGTTCGGCGGCGGCGACGGCGGTGCCGCGGTCGTTGTGCGGGTGGACGGACAGGCAGACGTACTCGCGCCGGGACAGGTTGCGGTGCATCCACTCGAACCGGTCGGCGTGCGTGGACGGGGTCGAACGCTCCACCGTGGCGGGCAGGTTGAGGATGATCTCGCGGCCCGGGCCCGGCTGGTAGACGTCCATCACCGCCTCGCAGACCTCCAGCGCGAAGTCCAGCTCGGTGTCGGTGAAGATCTCCGGGGAGTACTGGTAGCCGAACTCCGTCTCCGGGCCCAGCAGTTTCTCGGCGTACTCCATCACCAGGCGGGTGCCGTCGACGGCGATCTGCTTGATGTCGTCCTTGGAGCCGCGGAAGACGACCCGGCGGAACACCGGGGCGGTCGCGTTGTACAGGTGGACGGTGGCCCGCCTGGCGCCCTTCAGGGACTCCACGGTCCGCTCGATCAGGTCCTCGCGGGCCTGGGTCAGGACGGAGATCGTCACGTCCTCGGGGATCGCGCCCTCTTCCTCGATGATCGAGCGTACGAAGTCGAAGTCGGTCTGGCCGGAGGCGGGGAAGCCGACCTCGATCTCCTTGTAGCCCATCGCCACCAGCTGGTCGAACATGCGGCGCTTGCGTTCGGGCGACATCGGGTCGATCAGGGCCTGGTTGCCGTCGCGCAGGTCGGTGGAGAGCCAGCGGGGGGCGGCGGTGACGCGCTTCTCCGGCCAGGTGCGGTCCGGGATGCCGACCTGCTCGTAGCGGCCGTACTTGTGGATCGGCATGGAACTGGGCTGCTGGCGGTTGGCCATGATGCGTGGGCTCCTCAGGGTGTCCGGATGTCCGAGTGGACGGCCGACGACGCAACGCCATAGCACCGCGGGGAGGGGTCGGCCTTGTCTACAGGCCCTCGCCGCGGCAGCTAAGGAGAAGCAGCCCGAAACGCATGATGCTCCGCAGCCTAGCCGAGCGGCACCGGGTGCGCGGGCCTGTCCCAGTATGCGGGACCGCTGGGACCAATCGGACATAGAGTGCGCAATCCCACTCGGCGACTACCTTCTCTTACCACCCCGTGACACAGCGCGACGGGGGATGTCCGGGTATTTCACCAATCATGGTTGCGAGTAGTGACAGCCCTGTCACTCAGTGCGATGGTGCCGAGTATGACCACCACCGGGGCTTCGAGCCCGTCTTCTGCACGATCGTCCCGCCGCACGTCCTCGACCGGCTCGCGCAGGCCGAGAACTCCGCGGTCTCCGGTCCCGCCCGCCGGTCCCTGGAGCACGACGCCTTCCAGCGCACCAAGCGCCGCCTGACCACGGTGCTCGGAGCGCCCGCCGTCGCCCCGCCCGCCGGCGGGGCCGCCGACCGGCCGCACCGCACCGTCTACGACGCCCGGCACCGGCAGGACCTGCCCGGCACCAAGGTCCGCGAGGAGGGCTCGGAGCCCGGCACGGACGCCTCGGTCAACCGCGCCTACGCGGGTCTCGGCGCCACCTTCGACCTGTACCTGAAGGCCTACGGCCGCAACTCCATCGACGGCGAGGGCCTGCCGCTGGACGCCAGCGTGCACTTCGGCACCGACTACGACAACGCCTTCTGGAACGGCGAGCAGATGGTGTTCGGCGACGGGGACAACGAGATCTTCCTGGACTTCACCATCCCGGTCGACGTCATCGGCCACGAGCTGACCCACGGCGTCACCCAGCACACCGCCAACCTCACCTACTTCGGCCAGCCCGGCGCGCTCAACGAGTCGCTGTCCGACGTCTTCGGCTCGCTGATCAAGCAGTACAGCCTCGGCCAGACCGCCGCCGAGGCCGACTGGCTGATCGGCGCGGGCCTGCTCGCCCCGGGCGTGCACGGCACCGCCCTGCGCTCGATGAAGGCCCCGGGCACGGCGTACGACGACCCGAACCTCGGCAAGGACCCGCAGCCGGCGACCATGGAGCACTACGTGCGCACCGGCCGCGACAACGGCGGCGTGCACATCAACTCCGGTATCCCCAACCACGCGTTCTACCTGGTCGCCACGGCCATGGGCGGCCACTCGTGGGAGAAGGCCGGGCAGCTCTGGTACGACGTGCTGACCGGCGGCGAGCTGAAGCAGCAGGCCCTGTTCACGGACTTCGCCACGCTGACGGTCAAGGCGGCCCGCGAGCGGTACGGCTCCGGCGACGAGCTCGAGGCCGTGCAGAAGGCCTGGGAGCAGGTCGGGGTGCGGACGCTGTAGTTCCGTACTAGACAGGCACCCATGCGAATTCAGGTACGGCGTACGGGCGGCTTCGCGGGCATCGAGCGCCGGGCCGAGGTGGACACCTCGGCCCGGCCCGACGAGCGGGAGTGGCGGTCCCTGGCCGAACGGGTCCTGGCCTCCGGCAGGCCCACGCCACCGGAGGGGGTACCGGACGGCTTCGCCTACGAGATCACGGTCGACGACCGCACGGTCTACGCGGCCGATCCCCGACTGACCGAGGAACAGAGGGAGTTGATCGCGAGGGTGCTGAAGGAGGGGGCCTAGCGGGGTCGCGCGCGCCGGTTCGCGCCGGGGCGTTGACTTTCGTTACCGACGGTACGGATGATCCGGGCCATGGCGACTGACGCAGGCAAGGCGATTCCCCGCTTCCCGGCCGGCTTCCTGTGGGGCGTGTCGACCTCGGCCCATCAGATCGAGGGCGCCGCCGACGAGCGGGCCCCCTCCGTGTGGGACGAGTTCACGGCCGGGCCCGGGCGGGTGAAGGACGGCTCGACGGCAGCGGTGGCCTGCGACCACTTCCACCGTTACCGGGAGGACGTGGCGCTGCTGGCCGGCCTCGGCGTGGACGCGTACCGGTTCTCCGTGTCGTGGCCCCGGGTGGACTCCCCGGCGGCCTCGACTTCTACGACCGGCTGGTGGACGAGCTGTGCGCGGCGGGCGTGCGGCCCGTTCCCACCCTCTTTCACTGGGACCTGCCCGCCGGCCTGGACTGGCTGGAGCGGGACACGGCCGCCCGGTTCGCCGAGTACGTGTCGCGGGTCGCCGGGCGGCTCGGCGACCGGGTCACCAAGTGGATCACGCTCAACGAACCGGCCGAGCACACCCTGCTGGGCCACGCCCTCGGCGTGCACGCCCCGGCCGGAAGCTGCTGTTCGACGCGCTCCCGGTCGCCCACCACCAGCTCCTCGCCCACGGCCTCGCGGTGCAGGCTTTGCGCGCGGCTGGGGCGCCGGACATCGGCATCGCCAACTCCCACGGCCCGACCTGGCCCGCCTCCACCGATCCGGCCGACCAGGAGGCGGCGGGGTTCTACGACCTGCTGCTGAACCGGCTGTTCGCCGAGCCGGTCCTGCTGGGCGCGTACCCGGAGGGTGTCGGCGAGCTGATGCCGGGGACGTGGAGTCCGATCTGAAGATCATCTCCACGCCGGTCGACTGGTACGGCGTGAACTACTACGCCCCGTCCAGGGTCGGCGCCCCGCAGGGCACCGCGACCGAGTTCGGCGGTATCGACATGCCGGCCGAACTGCCCTTCTCCGTGCGGCGGATCGAGGGCCGCCCGGAGACGGACTTCGGCTGGCCCGTGGTTCCCGAGGGGCTGACGGAGCTGCTGACCGGCTTCCGCGACCGGTACGGCGACCGGCTCCCGCCGGTGGTCATCACCGAGAACGGCTGCTCCTACGAGGGCGTCGACGACCAGGACCGGATCGCCTACCTGGACGCCCACATCCGCGCCCTGCACACGGCGCTCGAGGCGGGCGTCGACGTGCGCGGCTACTTCGTCTGGTCGCTGATGGACAACTTCGAGTGGGCGGAGGGGTACGCGCGCCGCTTCGGGCTGGTGCACGTGGACTACGAGACGCTGGTGCGCACCCCCAAGGCCTCCTACCACTGGTTCCGGGACGTGCTGCGGGCTCAGGGATGACCACCGCCCCGGCCGCCCTGGCCGAGCCCGTCGAGCCGGTCCGCCCGGGCTGGACGGCGGCGCTGGCCCTGGCCAACGGGGCGATCTGGGTGGGCTGGTTCGGGCCGTTGCAGATCCTGCTGGCCTCCCAGGCGAAGGACCTCGCGCCCGGCGCCGGGATGCCGAAGGAGTCGATCCTGGCCTGGGTGACCGGCGCGGGCGCGGTCGTCTCGCTGTTCGCCAACCCGCTCTTCGGCGCCCTGTCCGACCGCACCACCGCCCGCCGGGGCCGCCGTACCCCGTGGATCGTGGCCGGTGCGGCGGGCGGCGCGCTCTCGCTGCTGCTGCTCGCGGCCGCGGGCGGGGTGTGGACGATGGCACTGGGCTGGTGCCTGGCGCAGCTCACCCTGAACGCGGCCTTCGCCGCGGTGACGGCGGCCGTTCCGGACCGGGTGCCGCGCGGCCGGCGCGGCGCGGTGGGCGGCTGGCTGGGCGCGGCCCAGATCCTGGGCGTGGTCGGGGGCACGGGTCTGGCCACGGTGGCGGGCGGCGTCGCGGCCGGGTACGCGGCGTGCGCGGTGTTCACGGTGGTGGGCGTGCTGCCGTACGTCCTGCGGTACGAGGACCTGCGGCTGGCCGGGGCGGACCGGCCGGCCTGGTCCCCGCGGGCCTTCCTGACGGGCTTCTGGCTGAGCCCGCGCCGCCATCCCGACCTGGGCTGGGCCTGGCTGACCCGTTTCCTGATCAACCTCAGCAACGCGCTCGTCCTGCTGTACATCCTGTACTACCTGCGGGACCGCCTCCACTACGGCGATCCCGACGAGGGAGTGCTGGTCCTGACGGCCGTGAACGGTGTGACCCTGCTCGCCACGGTCGTCGTGGGCGGTGTGTGGTCGGACCGTGCGGGGCGCCGCAAGCCGTTCGTGATCTGGTCGGGTGTGCTGATGGCGGTGGCGACGGCGGCCCTCGCCGCCTGGCAGACCTGGCCCGGCGCGATCGTCGCGGCGGCGGTGCTCGGGGTCGGCTTCGGGGTGTTCACCTCGGTCGACTTCGCGCTGATGACGGACGTGCTGCCGACGGCGCTGGACCGCGGCAAGGACCTCGGTGTGATCAACGTGGCCAACGCGCTGCCGCAGGTCGCGGCGCCCGCCCTCGCCGCGCCGATCGTGACCCATCTGGGCGGCTACCGGGTGCTGTACCTGGTGTCGGCCGTGATCGGTCTGGCGGGGGCGGCGCTGGTGGTGCGGATCAGGGGAGTGGACTGAGCGTCACAGGGCGCCGGCGTCCCGGGCGCTCCACAGGGTCGGGAAGCGGGGACGGTAGCCCAGCTCGCGGCGGATGCGGTCGGTGGAGGCGAGCCCGTACCAGGGGTCGGGGTCGGGGCCGTCCGCGGGCGGCTCGACGCCGAGGAGCTGGTGGATCTCCAGGACCGTGACCGGGGCGTCGTCGGCGATGTTGTAGATGCGGCCGCCCGCACCGGGGGCGTGGAGCAGGCGGATCAGCCCCTGGGCGACGTCGGCCACGTGCACGAGATGGTGCCGTTTGGTGGCCGGCTGGCTCGCGGTCCAACGGGTGATGCCGGGCAGGTGCGGGTCGCCCTCGCCGTAGACGAAGGCGAGCCGGCCCACCCGCACGTCCAGCCCGTCCAGCGCCAGCAGTCCGCGCTCGGCCTCCAGCTTGGACTCCGGGTACGTCATCCACATCGGGCCGCCGGGCACCGTCGGATCGTCCTCGACGAGCGGCCGGCCGCGCCCGGTGCCGTACGACAGGATCGTGCCGGTCTGCACGAAGCGCCGTACCCGGAGGCGACCGCCGCCCGGCCGAGCTCCACCGCCGCGTCCCGGTTGACCGCCCACACCTCCTCGTCCGGCACGCCGCGGAACGAGGCGGCCACGTTGACGACGGCGTCGGCCCGGCGAGGGCCTTGCCGAGCACGTCGGCGTCGCGGAGGTCGCCGACGACGACTTCGGCGCCGCGGTCGGCGAGATGGGCGGCGCGGGTCTCGTCGCGCACGAGCACACGGATCCGCTCGTCCGGCCGGGACCGGCCGAGCAGGCGGGGGACGAGTCCGCGTCCCACCTGTCCGGTGGCGCCGGTGATCAGGGTCAGCATGGCTGGGTTCCTCTCGTTCGGTGCTCCCAGCCTGGGCCGCGTCCGGCGGCGCCGGGAGAGACCTCCCGATCGGGGACCGGCGGTCCCTGGATAACGCCGGCCGAGTGCCGCAGCCTTGGGAGGGTGAACCGAGCCGAACTCGCCGACTTCCTGCGCCGCGGCCGGGCCCGTTTGGAACCGTCCGACGTGGGCCTCGCGGCCGGCGCCCGCCGCCGTACCCCGGGACTGCGCCGGGAGGAGGTGGCCCAGCTGGCCGGGATGTCCGTCGACTACTACACCCGGCTGGAACAGCGCCGCGGCCCCCGCCCGTCCCGCCAGATGCTGACGGCCCTGGCGCGCGCCCTGCGTCTGACCGACGACGAACGGGACCACCTCTTCCACCTGGTGGGCGAGGAGCCCCCGCGGCGGGGCACGGCCTCCGCGCATGTCCGCCAGGGTCTGCTGCTGGTCCTGGACCGGCTGTACGACTCACCCGCCCAGGTGGTGACGGACTGCGGCACGGTGCTGGCGCAGAACGCCCTGGCCAAGGCGCTGGTCGGGGACGCGCTCGCCCGTCCGCCGCGCGAGCGGAACCTGACCCGGCGGTTCTTCCTGGACCCGGCGGCCCGCGACCTCTTCCCGCCGGAGGACCGTCCGGCGCACGCCTTCGACCACGTGGCCAGCCTCCGCGCGGTGGCCGCGGCCCGTCCCGACGACCCGGAACCGGCCGCCCTGGCGGCCGAACTGCGTGCCGCCAGTCCGGAGTTCGCCCGGCTGTGGGAGGCGCACGAGGTGTCCCTGCGCCGCCCGTCCTCGAAGCGCTTCGTGCACCCGGTGGTGGGCCTGCTGGAACTGGACTGCGAGGTCCTGCTGAGCCACGAGGGCCGTCAGCAGCTCATCATCCACACGGCCCGCCCGGGCACGGACTCGTACGAGAGGCTGCGGCTGCTCCAGGTGGTGGGGCTGCAGGACATGGCCCCGTCGAGCCCGTGAGCCCGTGCGGGGAGTCGCTCAGAAGCCCAGCCGGCGCAGCTGCTTGGGGTCCCGCTGCCAGTCCTTCGCCACCTTGACGTGCAGGTCCAGGAAGACCGGCGTGCCCAGCAGCGCCTCGATCTGCTTGCGGGACTTGATGCCGACGTCCTTCAGCCGCTTGCCCTTGGGGCCGATGACGATGCCCTTCTGGCTCGGGCGCTCGATGTAGAGGTTGGCGTGGATGTCCAGCAGCGGCCGGTCGGCGGGGCGGTCCTCGCGCGGGAGCATCTCCTCGACGACCACCGCGATGGAGTGCGGCAGCTCGTCGCGGACGCCCTCCAGGGCGGCCTCGCGGATCAGCTCGGCGATCATGACCTGCTCGGGCTCGTCCGTCAGGTCGCCCTCGGGTAGAGGGCCGGGCCCTCGGGCAGCAGCGGGATCAGCAGATCGGCCAGGAGGTCCACCTGCTTGGCGCCGACCGCCGAGACCGGGACGATCTCCGCCCACTCGATGCCGAGGTCCTTGCCGAGCTGGTCGATCGCGATGAGCTGCTCGGCCAGGGTCTTGGAGTCGACCAGGTCGGTCTTGGTGACGATGGCGACCTTCGGGGTCTTGCGGATCCCGGCCAGCTCCTTGGCGATGAAGCGGTCGCCGGGACCGATCTTCTCGTTCGCCGGCAGGCAGAAGCCGATCACGTCGACCTCGGCCCACGTCGTCCGCACGACGTCGTTGAGCCGCTCGCCGAGCAGGGTGCGCGGCTTGTGCAGCCCCGGGGTGTCCACCAGGATCAGCTGGGCGTCGGGGCGGTGCACGATGCCGCGGACCGTGTGCCGCGTGGTCTGCGGCTGGTCGGCGGTGATCGCCACCTTCTGCCCGACCAGAGCGTTCGTGAGGGTGGACTTGCCCGCGTTGGGGCGGCCCACGAAGCAGGCGAAGCCGGCGCGGTGGGCGGTCTCGCCCGACGGCTCGGATGACTGGGTACGAACGCTCATGGCGTTCATTGTCCCTGATCCACGGGACCGCGCCGTACCACCGGCCGTCGCCGTCTCTTGATGTGAGCTCGACGAAACCGCCACGCAACGAAACGTCACCGAAACACACCTGTACGCAACCGGAAATGCCGACCGGTGACCCTCTGACGAGCCCCCACACCGTTGGAGACGCCCGTGACCCTCGCCGCAGCCCACGTCGACACCGGCGACACCGCCTGGCTCCTCGCCGCCACCGCCCTCGTCCTGCTGATGACCCCGGGCCTGGCCCTCTTCTACGGCGGCATGGTGCGCACGAAGAGCGTGCTGAACATGCTGATGATGAGCTTCGTGTCGATCGCCCTGGTGACGGTGGTCTGGCTGGCGGCCGGCTACTCGCTCGCCTTCGGGGACGACGTCTTCGGCGGGCTGATCGGCGGCCTGGGACACTCCGGGATGAGCGGGATAGGCCCGGGCAGCGTGCACGGCACCGTCCCCACCCTGCTCTTCGCCACCTTCCAGCTCACCTTCGCGATCATCACCGCGGCGCTGGTCAGCGGCGCGGTCGCGGACCGCACGAAGTTCTCCGCCTGGCTGGTGTTCGTCCCGGTCTGGGCGCTCGCCGTATACGTTCCGGTGACCCACTGGGTGTGGGGTCCCGGCGGCTGGATCGTGGACCGGCTCGGCGCGCTCGACTTCGCCGGCGGCATGCCCGTGGAGATCACCTCCGGTGCCTCCGGGCTCGCCCTGTGCCTGGTGCTCGGGCCCCGGCTCGGGTTCAAGAAGGACGCCATGCGTCCGCACAACCTGCCCATGGTGGTCCTCGGCGCCGGTCTGCTCTGGTTCGGCTGGTTCGGCTTCAACGCGGGCTCCGCGCTCGGCGCGAACGGCCTCGCCGCGGCGGCCTTCCTCAACACGCTCGCGGCGGGCTGCACCGGACTGCTCGGCTGGCTCTTCGTCGAGCAGCGGCGCGACGGCCACCCGACCACCCTGGGCGCGGCCTCCGGCGCGGTGGCCGGCCTGGTCGCCATCACCCCGTCCTGCGGCACGGTCTCGCTGCTGGGCGCGCTGGTGGTGGGCCTGGCCGCCGGTGTCGTCTGCTCCTACGCGGTGAGCTGGAAGTTCCGGCTGAACTACGACGACTCGCTGGACGTGGTCGGCGTCCACCTCGTCGGCGGCGTCATCGGCACCCTGCTGATCGGCCTGTTCGCCGAGAAGGCGATGACCGGCGGCGCCGAGGGCCTGTTCTACGGCGGCGGGCTGCTCCCGCTGGGCAGGCAGCTGCTGGCCGTGGCGGCCGTCGGGGCGTATGCCTTCGGGGTGACGTACGGCCTCGGCAAGCTGATCGACCGGGCGCTGGGCTTCCGGGCGAGCGAGGAGCAGGAGCACACCGGTCTGGACCTTACGGTGCACGCCGAGACGGCTTACGATCACGGGGTCCTGGGCCACGGCGCCCCGGTCACCCACTCCCTCGTCGCCGCCCCGCAGGCCCCCACCCGGAAGGTCGAGAGCCAGGCATGAAGCTCATCACCGCGATCGTCAAGCCCCACCGGCTGGACGAGGTCAAGACCGCTTTGCAGGAACGGGGCGTACACGGCCTGACCGTCAGCGAGGCGAGCGGGTACGGCCGGCAGCGCGGCCACACCGAGGTCTACCGGGGCGCCGAGTACCGGGTCGACCTGGTGCCGAAGGTGCGCATCGAGGTCGTGGTGGAGGACGCGGTCGCCGACGAGGTGATCGACGCGATCGTCGGGGCCGCGCAGACGGGCAAGATCGGGGACGGCAAGGTCTGGGCGCTGCCCGTGGAGACCGTCGTGCGCGTGCGGACCGGCGAGCGCGGCCCCGACGCCCTCTGACGGGCAGCGCCGCGGGCGACTAGGCGGTGGCCGCCGGGGCGGTCAGCCGTACCTCTCCGTCGGGTCCGGCCAGCAGCACCGGCGTCCCGGCCCCGCCGAGGTCCGCCACGGCGGCCAGGTCCTCCCGCGTGACCTCCTCGGCCTCGCTCACCACGGCCGCCGCCTCCAGCGACCGCGCGCCGGAGGCCACCGCCATGGCGACGGCGGTCCGCAGGGCGCTCAGCCGCAGCGAGGGGAGCCCCACCGACCCGGCGGCGTAGGTGCGTCCGGTCTCGTCCCGTACGGCCGCCCCCTCGGGCACACCGTTGCGGGCGCGCACGGAGCGGGCCAGCGTGACGATCTTGCGGTCCTCGGAGTCAAGCGCGTTGCTGTCGGTCATGCCCAGAGCATACGAAGCCACCGCGGGCTCACCCCGCCACGGGGTGCATGGCGTCCCGCCGCCCCTCGGGAGACGCGAGCCACTCCAGCTTGGCCGCGGTGTTCTCCTCGTCGAGCGGAGCGTGCAGCACGATCATCAGATCGGGCCGGGCCGGCACCTTCATCACCGTCGACTCCACGACCAGCGGCCCGACCAGCGGGTGGACCAGCTCCTTGCGCACCTGTCCCTGGTCCTCGATGTCCCGTTCGGCCCACAGCGCCACGAACTCCGGGCTGCGCGCCGACGCCTCGGCGAGCACCGCCCGGAACCCCTCGTCGTCCGGCCGGGCCGCGCACGCGGCCCGGAACTGGGCCACGACCGTCCGCGCGTTCCGCTCCCAGCTGTTGCTGCGCGACCGGTACAGCGGATCGACGAAGAAGTCGACGAGGCAGTTCTGGGTGATGTCCGGCCGCATGCCGAGGACCAGCGCCGCCGCGTCGTTGTACATCACGCAGTTGTAGTACGTGTCCATGATGTGCGCCGGGTAGGGCATCCAGGTGTCGATCAGCCGGCGCAGCCCCTCGCACATGTCCCGCTTGTCCGGCGCCACTTGGGGGCCGGCGGGTTCATCCCGGCCAGCAGGTACAGATGCCGGCGTTCGGCGTCGCTGAGCCGGAGCACCCGGGCGACGGCGTCGAGGACCTGCGGCGAGACGGAGATGTCCCGCCCCTGCTCGAGCCACTGGTACCAGGACGCGCCCACCCCGGCCAGCACGGCGACCTCCTCCCGGCGCAGGCCCGGCGTCCGGCGCCGGCCCCCGCCGGCCGGCAGTCCGGCCTCCTCCGGGCTGACCCGGGCCCGCCGGCTCATCAGGAACTCCCGCAGCTCGTCCCGCCGTTGACTGCGCGTCGCCTCCACAGCGGCCACGTTCCGCTCCTCCCCCGTCGTGTCTGGTGGTGCCACCACCACCATAAGTTCCGACTCCCCACGCCTGTTCCGTTCGCCCGAAGCTCGGTCCATGGCGTTCGACACCACCTCCCAGACCACCACCCAGGCTCCCGCCCCGGCGGGCGGACCGCTCGGCACCCCCGGCTGTCGACGCGGGACAAGCTGGTCCTCTTCGTCCTGTGCGCGGCCCAGTTCATGGTCGCGCTGGACTTCTCCGTCCTGAACGTGGCCCTGCCCGAGCTGGGCACCGACCTCGGCATGAGCCGCTCCGCCCTGCAGTGGGCGGTCACCGCGTTCGCGCTCCCCTCCGGCGGCTTCCTGCTGCTGTTCGGCCGCGTCGGCGACCTGTACGGCCGCCGGAAGCTGTTCCTCGCCGGCCTCGCCCTGTTCGGCGCGGCCTCACTGCTGGCGACCCTGGCCTGGGACCCGGTGTCCTTCCTCACCGGGCGCGCGCTGCAGGGCCTCGGCGCGGCCGCGATCGTGCCGACCGGCATGTCCCTGCTCACCACCACCTTCCCGGAGGGCCCGGCGCGCGACCGCGCCCTCGGTATCTCCGGCACACTGCTGTCGCTGGGCTTCACGATCGGCATGGTGGCGGGCGGCGTCCTGACCGACGCCCTCGGCTGGCGCTCCACCATGGCCCTGCTCACCGTGTTCGCGCTGATCGTGCTGCCGCCGGCGCCGGGTCTGCTGCCGGAGTCCCGCACCCCGACCGCCCGCGGCTCGACGTGCCCGGCGCGGTCACCGTCACCGCCGGCCTGCTGTCGCTGATCTACGCCCTGTCCACGGCCGCCGGCCACGGCTTCGGCCGCGCCGACGTCGTCGCCGCGCTGATCGCCGGCCTGCTCCTGCTGGCCCTGTTCACGGCCGTGGAGTCCCGCTCGGCCTCTCCGCTGGTCTCCCTGCCCATGCTGCGCCGCCGCACGGTGGCGTGGGGCAACGTGGGCGGCCTGGTCACGTTCTCGATGATGTCGACGGTGATCTTCGTCCTGACCCTGTACTTCCAGGAGACCCTGCGTCTGTCGGCCTTCGAGACGGGTCTGGTCTTCGGCTTCCAGGGCGTGCTGTCGGCCGTCGCCGGCACGCTGGCACCGCGGGTCATCGGCCGCTTCGGCGCCCGCCGTACGCTGGTCGGCTCGCTGACCGGGCAGGGTGTGCTGATCGCCGCGCTGCTGCCGCTGAACGCCCACACCTGGTCGGTGTGGCCGGCCGCGGCCGCGGTCGCCCTGGCGAGCATGTGCCACCTGGGCGCGATCATCTCGTACGGCCTCACGGTCACCTCCGGCGTCCCGGACGGGGAGCAGGGGCTGGCCACCGGTCTGGTGACCTCCACCCAGCAGGTGGGCATCACGGTCGGCATCCCCCTGCTGGGTGTGCTGGCCACCACCTCGCACGACCTGCTGGCCGGCGTCCACACGGTGCTGGCGCTGGACGCGGCGATCGTGCTGACCGCCGCGGTCCTCGTGGGACTGGGCCTGCGCCGGGCTCAGGCCAGGGTCTGAACGATCTCGCTCCGCGCGGCCGTGTGCACCACACGGCCGCGCGCGCCGTTCACCAGCGCCAGATAGGGCGGGACGTGCCCGCACTCGACGTCCGCGATGATCGGCACCCCGAGCGGGCCGAGGGCGTCGAGGACCGCCTCGTGCTGGGTGAGGGTGCGGCCGTCGGGGGCCTTGGTGCGGCCCACGAGGACGGCCGCGGCGCGGTCGAAGAACCCGGCGAGCCGCATGCCGTGCAGATTGCGGCAGATGCTGTAGGCATTGTCCTCGCAGGCCTCGACGTAGACGAGCAGGTCGTCGCCGGCCGCGAAGGACCGCGTGTCCAGCAGCCGGGTGCCCGCCAGGTTGACCAGGGTCTCGATGCAGCCGCCGATCAGCCGGCCCTCGACGTCCACGTCACCGGTGCCGTCGAGCCGGGTCCAGGTGCCGGCCGTGTCCAGGGTGAGGTCGCGGATCTCCGGGTGGACGCCGTAGTCGTCCCAGCCGGTGGCGCGGTGGCGGCCGGGCGGGGTCTGGGCGAGCGGCCGGCCCTGCGGGGCGGTGACGACGTCCAGCCAGGACAGCAGGCCCTCGGGCGTCCGGTAGGGCGTGTCCATGAGGTTGTTGCCGTGCACGGTCGCGACCCCCGTGAGCAGGGTCAGCGGGGTGATGATCGTCGAGATGTCCGACCAGCCCACGACCCAGGTCGGCTCGGCCCGCGCGATCGCCTCGAAGTCGAGCAGCGGCAGCAGGTCGATGGCGGTCTCCCCGCCCCACGGCGGCACCACGGCCCGGATGGCGGGGTCGGTCAGCATCCCGGTCAGTTCGGCGGCGCGTTCGGCGGCCGGGGCGCTGACGTGGGTCGAGCCGTCCATGCACCGGCCGACGACGACCTCGTGACCGCGCGCTTCGAGGTCCCGGATCGCGACGTCGAGCCGCCCGCGGTGCTCCTTCGCCACTCCGCTGGACGGAGAGGTCACGCCGATACGGTCACCGGGGCGCAGGGGGCGCGGATATCGAACAGTCATGCGCGATTCTGGCATGCCGTCGACGGGCCGCGGCAAGGGAATTACGGCCGGTCCAGCCGCAGCCGCTCCGCCCTCGGCAGTCCCGCTACGACCAGGTCGTAGGAGTCCTCGATCAGTTCCCGGACCTGGCGGTCCGGCAGACCGCCGTCGACGGTCACCGTGTTCCAGTGGCGCTTGCTCATGTGCCAGCCGGGCACGATCAGCCCTTCGTGCTCCGCGCGCAGCCGGACCGCGTCCTCCGGGTCGCACTTGAGGTTCACCGTCAGGGGCCGCGCGCCCAGGTTCGTCAGGGCGAACATCTTGCCGAGGACCTTGAACACGGAGGTCTCCGGGTTGAACGGGAAGTCCTCCACGACCGCGTTGAAGGACAGGCAGAAGGCGCGCAGCTCCTTGGGGTCACTCGGGGGCCGCCTCCTCGGCGGCCTTGCCGGCCGGCTCCACCAGCACCGTCACGATCTTGTTCCGGCGTCCGGCCGCCGCCTCGGCGGTCAGCCGCAGCCTGCGTTCGTCGGGCAGTTCGACCTCGGCGGAGGCGCCGGCGATGGGGACCCGGCCGAGGGCCTTGGCGAGCAGCCCGCCGACGGTCTCCACGTCCTCGTCGTCGTACTCCTCCAGGCCGTACAGCTCGCCGAGGTCGGTGATGTCCAGGCGCGCGGTGACCCGGTGGCGGTCGTCGCCGAGATCCTCCACGGGCGGCAGTTCCCGGTCGTACTCGTCGGTGATCTCGCCGACGATCTCCTCGAGGATGTCCTCGATGGTGACGATGCCGGCGGTGCCGCCGTACTCGTCGATGACGACGGCGACGTGGTTGCGCTCCTTCTGCATCTCGCGCAGCAGGTCGCCGGCGTTCTTGGTGTCGGGGACGAAGACGGCCGGGCGCATGGCGGTCGACACCAGGTCGTTCTCGGCGTCACGGCTGATGTGCGTCTTGCGGACCAGGTCCTTCAGGTACACGATCCCGACGATGTCGTCCTCGCTCTCCCCGGTGACCGGGATGCGGGAGAAACCGGAGCGCAGGGCGAGGGTGAGCGCCTGCCGGATGGTCTTGTAGCGCTCGATGACCACCAGGTCGGTGCGCGGCACCATGACCTCGCGCACCAGGGTGTCGCCGAGTTCGAAGACCGAGTGCACCATACGGCGCTCCTCGTCCTCGATCAGCGACTCCTTCTCGGCGAGGTCCACCATCGCGCGCAGCTCGGCCTCGGAGGCGAAGGGGCCGCGGCGGAAGCCCTTGCCGGGGTGAGCGCGTTGCCGATGAGGATCAGCAGCGACGGGATCGGGCCCATGATCCGGGCCAGCGGCAGCAGCACGTACGCGGCCGCCGTGGCCGTGTTGATCGGGTGCTGGCGGCCGATGGTGCGCGGCGAGACGCCGACGGCGACGTACGACACCAGCACCATGACGCCGATGGCGACCAGCAGGGCCTGCCAGGTGGCGGCGAACTCCTGCAGGCAGGCGTACGTCACCAGGGCCGCGGCCGCCATCTCGCAGGCGACGCGGACCAGCAGGGCGACGTTCAGGTAGCGGGTGGGGTCGGCGGCGACCTGGGCCAGCCGGGCGCTGCCGCGCCGGCCGGACTTCACGGCCTCCTCGGCCCGGAAGCTGGAGACGCGCGCGATGCCCGCCTCGGCGCAGGCGGCCAGCCAGGCGACGACGACGAGCGCGATCGCGCCCATCACGATCTGCGGATTCATACGTGGACCGACCCGCCTACGAGACGGTCGGCGCCGGGGACGGCCCGGTCAGTCCGCGCTCGGACCGCCACCCGTCGACGATGGCGGCCTGGAGCCCGAACATCTCGGCCTTCTCGTCGGGTTCCTCGTGGTCGTACCCGAGCAGGTGCAGCACTCCGTGGACGGTGAGCAGGTGGAGCTCCTCGTCCATGGAGTGCTGCGTCGGCGCCTCGTCGCCCTGCTTCTTGGCGACCTCCGGGCACAGCACGATGTCGCCGAGCAGTCCCTGCGGCGGCTCGTCGTCGTCCTTCGACGGCGGCCGCAGCTCGTCCATCGGGAACGACATGACATCGGTGGGCCCGGGCAGGTCCATCCACTGGATGTGGAGCTGCTCCATGGCGTCGGCGTCCACGACGATCACCGAGAGCTCGGAGAGCGGGTGGATGCGCATCCGCGCGAGCGCGTAGCGGGCGATGTCGAGGATCGCCTGCTCGTCGACCTCGGTACCGGACTCGTTGTTGACGTCGATCGACATGGGCGTGCTGGTCTACTTCCCCTTGGGACCCTTGGCGCCGGTTCTGCCACGGCCGCCCTGGTGGGTGCCGTTCTCGGTGCCGTGCTTGCTGTCGTACATCTCGTACGCGTCGACGATACGGCCCACCAGCTTGTGCCGTACGACATCCTGCGACGACAGCCGGGAGAAGTGGACGTCCTCGACGCCCTCCAGGATCTCCTGCACCTGCCGCAGACCGCTCCTGGTCCCGTTCGGCAGGTCGACCTGGGTGACGTCACCGGTGATCACGATCTTCGAGTCGAAGCCGAGCCGGGTGAGGAACATCTTCATCTGCTCGGGCGAGGTGTTCTGGGCCTCGTCCAGGATGATGAAGGCGTCGTTGAGCGTACGGCCGCGCATGTACGCCAGCGGCGCGACCTCGATGGTCCCGGCGGCCATCAGGCGCGGGATCGAGTCCGGGTCGAGCATGTCGTGCAGCGCGTCGTACAGCGGGCGCAGGTAGGGGTCGATCTTCTCATAGAGCGTGCCGGGCAGGAAGCCGAGCCGCTCTCCGGCCTCCACCGCCGGGCGGGTCAGGATGATCCGGTTGACCTGCTTGGACTGCAGGGCCTGGACCGCCTTGGCCATGGCCAGGTAGGTCTTGCCGGTACCGGCGGGGCCGATGCCGAAGACGATCGTGTGCTTGTCGATCGCGTCGACGTACCGCTTCTGGTTGAGCGTCTTCGGCCGGATCGTCCGGCCGCGCGAGGACAGGATGTTCTGCGTCAGCACCTCGGCCGGGGTCTCCGGGCCGTCGCTCGTCCCGTTCTCGCTCGCCTTGAGCATGGCGATCGAGCGTTCCACTGCGTCCTCCGTCATCGGCTGCCCGGTGCGGAGCACCAGCATCATCTCGTCGAACACGCGCGAGATCAGGGCGACGTCCGCGGGTTCGCCGACCGCGCTGATCTCATTGCCCCGGACATGTATGTCGGCTGCCGGGAAGGCCTTCTCGATCACGCGCAGGAGGGAGTCGCCGGAACCCAGCACGGTCACCATGGGGTGCTGGCGGGGACGGTGAGCTGTGCTCGCGCCTGCTCCCGCGCGGGGATGTGAGCTTGGGGTGTCTGAGTCATGGGCCGGCGCTTAAGGCCTGCAGTTCCTCCTCGTCACGGCCGCGTAGCTGAGGGCGGCCTCGCACTGTCAAGAGTACGACGGGCCACCGACAACGCCGTAGGGTTTTTCCGCCGGAGGCGGACCCCGGCTGGGGCTTGCCCCCGTCAGGCCGAACGCCCGAACCCGAGCGTCGGCACCGCCCGCCGCAGCGGCCACGGGCGGTCCAGCCGCTCGGGCACGAGGCCGTCGAGGAAGCCGTACCGGCGCAGCGCCTCGGGCTCTGGCCCGGTACCGACTGCACGCGGCGCCACCACGCCCCGATCTCGGACCACCCCGGCGCCGACAGCGAGCCGCCGAACTCCTGCACGGAGAGGGCCGCGGTGAGGCCCGCGAGCGCGAGCCGGTCGGCGAGCGGCCGGCCCGCCAGGGTCGCCGTGACGAAACCGGCCACGAAGACGTCCCCGGCCCCGGTGGGATCCAGTGCCTCCACGGCGATCGCCGGGACCTCCGCGCTCTCCCCGGTGCGCCGGTCCACGGCGTACGCCCCGTCCGCGCCGAGGGTGACGACGGCCACCGGGACGTGTTCGGTCAGCGCGTGCGCGGCCGCGCGCGGGCAGTCGGCCCCGGTGTACCGCATCGCCTCCGCCGCGTTGGGCAGGAACGCCTCGCAGTGCCCGAGGTCGGGAAGCTTGGCCAGGTCCCAGGCCCCGGTCTCGTCCCAGCCGACGTCGGCGAAGATCCGGGTGCCCGCGCGGGCCGCCTCCGCGATCCAGGGGGCGCGCTTGCCGGGGGCCAGGGAGGCGACGGCGGCCCGCGCGCGGGCGGGAAGTCCGGCGCCGGTTCCTCCGGGGCGGTTCGTGGCCGTGGGAGACCATCGTCCGCTCCCCTCGTACGCCATGGAGACGGTGACCGGCGAGTGCCAGCCGGGCACGGTCCGGGAGGGCGCGAGGTCGATGCCCTCGCCCTGGGCGAGGGCGTCCCAGCAGTACTCGCCGTAGTGGTCGTCGCCGAACGCCGCCGCGAGGGAGGTCCGCAGGCCGAGCCGGGCGAGCGCGGTGGCCATGTTGGCGACCCCGCCGGGGCTGGAGCCCATCCCCGGGCCCAGGACTCGGTGCCGCGCACGGGTGCCGAGTCCAGGCCGGTGAAGACGATGTCGAGGAAGACCGTGCCCGTGAGGTACACGTCCCAGGGCGGGTCGCCGGGTGCCCGGAGGGCGGCGAGCGGGTCGACCTGGGCCTGGCGGCGCGCCGCCTGCGTGAGGTGTTCGGGTTCCTCTCCGGCGATCGAGCGGGACGGGGTCACGGTGCGCTCCCTGAGCTGGTGCGGATCTGGCCAGTGTGCACCACTTCCCGCCAGGGGTACGGCCGCTCGCGACCGGCGCCGTCGCCGTCGCGGTGTCACCGCCGGGATGTCACCAGCGGGGCATCACCGGGGTCCGCCACCCGGGCTCGGCCCGCCGCATCGCCGCCGCGTCGTCGCGCTCGCGCAGCGCGCCGTCGTCCCGTTTCCACCGCCGGTGCAGCCGGGCCAGTTCGTCCCGGTCCAGCTCGACGCCGAGGCCGGGCGCGTCGGACACCGCGACCCGGCCGCCGGTGAAGGCGGGCCGCTCGGTGAGGACGTCCTCGGACTGCCAGGGGTAGTGGGAGTCGCAGGCGTGGTGGAGGTCGGGCACGGTCGACGCCACGTGGGTCATGGCGGCGAGGCTGATGCCGAGGTGGGTGTTGGAGTGCATGGACACCCCGACCCCGAAGGCGGCGCAGATCGCGGCGAGCTGCCGGGTGTTGCGCAGTCCTCCCCAGTAGTGGTGGTCGGAGAGCACGACCTGGACGGCGTCCCTGGTGAACGCCTCCCGGATCTCGCCGACGGTGGTCACGCACATGTTGGTGGCGAGGGGCACGGCCGTCCGTCGCCCGTCACCGCCCTCGTCCGGGGCGCTCCGCGCGGCCTCTCTCAGCGCGGCGGACACCTCGGCCATCGCGTGGGTGCCCAGGGTGGGGTCCTCCAGGTACTCCAGGACGTCGCCGAGTTCCTCCGCGACCTTCAGCGAGGTCTCCACCGACCAGGCGCCGTTGGGGTCGAGGCGCAGCGGGTGGCCGGGGAAGGCCTCGGCGAGGGCGTGTACGGCGGCGATCTCCTGCTCGGGCGGGAAGACGCCGCCCTTGAGCTTGAAGGAGGTGAATCCGTACCGCTCCTTGAACAGGCGCGCCTGGGCGACGACTCCGGCCGGGTCGAGGGCGGCGCCCCAGTCGTCCGGCTCGCCGGCCACGCCCTCGGGGTGCCCGGCCCACTTGTAGAAGAGGTAGGCGCTGTACTCGACGGTGTCCCGCAGCCTGCCGCCGAGGAGGGCGTGCACGGGGAGTCCGAGCGCCCTGCCCTGGGCGTCGAGGCAGGCCACCTCGAAGGCGGACAGCACGGACAGCCGCAGTTTGTCGGCACTCTGCACACCCCTGAGTCCGCCGGCGTCCACGGCGCCCCGGACCCGGCGCTCGTCCACGGCAAGGTCCAGCGCGAAGAGGCTGTTCACATCCATGACCGAGCGTCCGGTCAGCCGCTCGGCCAGCGAGCGGGCCGGCTCCAGGTACTTGGTGTCGCCGTAGGTCTCGCCGAGGCCGGTGATCCCGTCGGCCGTGACGACCTCCACGATCAGCCGGGGGGTGTACGGCTGGTGCACGCCCTGGGTGTTGAGCAGCGGCGGGTCGGCGACCAGGATCGGCGTCAGGCGCACCTCGGCGATGGTCAGGTCACGGGTCACAGACAGGCTCCTACGAGGTCGAGTCCGGCGGCGAGCAGGGCCCGGAGGTCGGCGAGGTCGGCGGGCGAGGGGTCGGTGAGCGGGGCCCGGACCGGGCCGACGCGCTCCCCGCGCAGCCGGGCCGCCGCCTTCACCAGGGACACCGCGTATCCGGGTACGCGGTCGCGGAGTTCGACGAGGGGGACGTAGAAGTCGCGCAGCAGTCTCCCGCTCGTGGCGTGGTCGCCGTCCCACAGCGCGGTGAAGAAGGCGCCCGCGATCTCGGGGCGAAGGCGTGCACGGCGGAGGAGTAGGCGGGGACGCCGACGGTGGCGTAGGCGCGGGCCTGGATCTCGGCGGTGGCGGCGCCGTTGAAGAACAGGAAGTCCTCGGGGGCGGCGAGGGTGAGGCGCTGGAGGCGGTCGAGGTCACTGTGGCCGTCCTTGAGGCCGATGACGCTCGGGATGCGCGCGATGCGCCGCAACGACGCCACGGTGTAGGCGACCTGGCCGCGCTGGTAGGCGACGATCGGCAGCCGGGTGCGGTCGGCGAGCCGCTCGAGCTGGGCGACCAGGCCCTCCTGCGGCGCGGCGACGAGGTAGTGCGGCAGCACCAGCAGGGCGTCGGCGCCCGCCTCCTCGGCGATCCGCGCGAACCGGGCGGCCTGCGCCCAGCCGTACCCGGTCCCGGCGACCACGGGCACCCGGCCCGCCGCCTCCTCGACGGCGATGGTGACGACCTGCCGGTACTCCTCCTCGTCCAGGGAGAAGAACTCCCCGGTGCCGCAGGCCGGGAAGACGGCTCCCGGTCCGGCGGCGAGCCGGGCCGCGACATGCGCGCGGGAGCCGTCGGGGTCGAGGGTGCCGTCGTCGTGGAAGGCGGTCAGGGGGAAGGACAGCACACCGCGCGCCATGCCCTCCCCGAGTCGCCGCGCCACGCCCCGCGGACTTCGGTCGCCGCCCACCAGACCATCTCCCGTTGTGCATGTCGTCTACGTATGAGAACTGAGGCTAGATACACGAACAGGGGCCGTCAATGGCGCCGCGTCGGCCGGACGTCCGAACGGCGGGCGGGGGTCGAGGGAGCGCGCGCTTCTACCCGTGATCATTGGGATCAAACGCAAGAGTGATCCAGATCACTCCACCCGAACTTCTTCTGGAACCGCGTGCTTGATACAACTTGCTCGCGCGTTCCCGTCCGTCGACGGCCGTCGCCCTCCCCTCTCCCCGGCTCTCGAGCCGCTCCTTCGCCTGCCCTGGGAACGCCCGTGTCCGCCCCCCGCTTCATGCCCTGGCCCCTCGTCGCCCTTTTCACGGCCGGGTACCTCGCCCCGTATCTGCTGCCGACCACCGTCGGCCGCCTGGACACCGGGCTTCCGCTCACCACCACCCAGGCCGGTGCCATCGGCAGTGCCCTGCTGCTGAGTTCGGCGGCCGCCGGCTTCCTGCTGGCCTCCCGGGTCGAGCGGGCCGGCGCCCGCGCCCTGGCCCGTCTGGGCCTCGCGCTCGCCTTCCTCGGCTACGGCGGGGCCGCGCTCAGCCATGCCGTACCGGCCGTCGTCGTGGGCGCGCTCCTCGGCGGTTTCGGCTCCGGCACGGTCACGGCGGTCGCCGCCGGCGGCATCGCCGCTCAGCAGGACCCGCACCGGGCCACCACGTTCGGCCTGCTCGGCGTCTCCGCGCTCGCCGGTGCGCTCTATCTGACGATCCCCCACCTCGGCCCGGGCCACGGCCTGCCGCTCGCCGCGATCGCCCTGACCGCGCTCGGGGTGTGGCCGTTCACCGCCCGGCTGTCCGGCGCCACGGCCCCGGCCCGCCGTCCGGCCGGTCCCGGCGCCCGGCTGCCGCACCGGCGGGCCGGACTGCTGCTCGCCGCGGCCATGCCCTGCTGGTCACTGGCGCAGAACGCGCTGTGGGGCGTCAGCGGACGCATCGGCCTCGGCCAGGCCCATCTGACCGAGGTCACCGTCGGCGCGGTGTTCGCCGTCGCGCTCGGCGCCGGACTGGTCGGCGTGGTGGGCGCCGGTGCGCTCGGACCGCGTCTCGGCCGGGCGGTGCCGATCGGCGCGGGTACGGCGCTCATCGCGGGCTGCATCGTGCTCAGCGCCTCGGCTGACGGGCTGCCGGCCTTCGCGGCGGGCGAGATCTCCTGGAACCTGCTCTACCCGGTCGTGCTGTCGTACGTCATCGGCCTGGCCGCCTCCCTGGACCCGCGTGGCCGGTGGGCGGTGCTGGTCGGTTCGGCGGCGTCGCTGGGCACGGCGGCGGGCCCGCTGACCGGGAGCGTGCTGGCGGCGGGGGCGGGCTTCCCGGTCATGGGCCAGGTCCTGGCCGCCGGCCTGCTGGCGATCGCGGTGCCGATGACGCTGGTGGCCCTGCGCGCGGGCCGGCTGCCGCTGCATGTGGTGGAGATCCAGGTGGAGGCCCCGGTCCCGGCCGCGCAGGGGGCGTACGACACCGCCGCCGCCTATCCGAACTCGTACGCCTCCACCTCGGCGAGGTAGCGGGCCCGGCGCTCCTCGTCGTCCTCCAGGAAGGAGGCGAGGAAGGAGTTCCGGGCCAGTTCCCGCAGCTGTTCCTCGCCGAGGCCCAGCTCCGAGCGCACCGCGTCGAAGTTGTCGCCGGCGTACCCGCCGAAGTAGGCGGGGTCGTCGGAGTTGACCGTGCACCGCAGCCCGGCGTCCAGCATCGCGGGCAGCGGGTGCTCGGCGAGCACGTCCACCGTGCGCAGCCGGACGTTGGACAGCGGGCACAGGGTCAGCGGGACACGGTCCCGGACCAGCCGCTCGACCAGCGCCGGATCCTCCATGCAGCGCAGGCCGTGGTCGACGCGCTCCACGCCGAGGACGTCCAGGGCCTCGGTGATGTACTCCGGCGGCCCCTCCTCACCGGCGTGCGCCACGCGGCGCAGCCCGAGCGCGGCGGCGGCCTCGTACACCTCCCGGAACTTCGCCGGCGGGTGGCCGACCTCGGCGGAGTCGAGGCCGACACCGGTGATCCGGTCCAGGTACGGCCGGGCCGCCCGGAGGGTCTCCAGCGCCGACTCGGCCGACTCGTCGCGCAGGAAGCACAGGATCAGCCTGGTGGAGACGCCGTGGTTCTCCTCGCTGCGGCCGAGCGCCCGCCACAGCCCCTCCACGACGGTGCCCATGTCCAGTCCCCGGGCGAGGTGGGCCTGCGGGTCGAAGAAGATCTCCGCGTGCCGGACGCCCTGCGCGGCGGCGCGGGCGAGGTAGGCGTCGGCCAGGTCCGCGAAGTCCTGCTCGGTACGCAGGACGGCCATCAGCTCGTAGTACAGGTTCAGGAAGGACTGCAGGTCTTCGAACCGGTAGGCCTCACGGAGCTGTTCGGTGTCGGCGTAGGGCAGCTCGACCCCGTTGCGGGCGGCCAGCTCGAACGCCAGCTCGGGCTCCAGGGTGCCTTCGATGTGCAGGTGCAGTTCTGCTTTGGGGAGGGGCATCAAAGTATCGTACGGGGGTTTTATCTCCGTTTCGGAACCGGCACCCGCAGCAGGTCGTAGGCCACGGTCAGCTCGCCCTCGAAGCCGGCGGCCCGCGCCTGCCGCTCGAACTCCTCCGGCTCCGGGTAGCGCTGGCTGAAGTGGGTGAGGACGAGGTGCCGCACCCCGGCGTCGCGCGCCACGGCCGCCGCCTGCCCCGCCGTCAGATGACCGTGGTCCGCCGCCAGTTCGGCGTCCTCGTCGAGGAAGGTGGACTCGATGACGAGCAGGTCGCAGCCCTCGGCGAGCGCGTGCACCCCGTCGCACAGCCGGGTGTCCATGACGAACGCGAACCGCTGCCCGCGCCGCACCTCGCTGACGTCCTCCAGCGTCACGTCCCCGAGCCGGCCCTCGCGCTGGAGGCGGCCGACGTCCGGGCCCCCGATGCCGTGCGCGGCGAGCCGGCCCGGCAGCATCCGGCGCCCGTCGGGCTCGGTCAGCCGGTAGCCGTAGGACTCGACGGGGTGGGACAGCTTCCGGGCCTCGAGCGTGTACGACGGGGTCGCGGCGAGGACGCCGTCGGCGGCGACGGGTGCCTCGGTCAGGCGGACCGTCTCCCGGTAGGCGGTCGCGTACCGCAGCCGGTCGAAGAAGCGCTGACCGGAGCGCGGGTAGTGCGCGGTCACCTCGTGCGGGACCTGGTCGAGGTTGATCCGCTGGATCACTCCGGCCAGCCCGAGGGAGTGGTCGCCGTGGAAGTGCGTGACGCAGATCCGGTTCAGGTCGTGGGCGGCGACCCCGGCGCGCAGCATCTGCCGCTGGGTGCCCTCGCCGGGGTCGAACAGGATGCCCTCGCCGTCCCAGCGCAGCAGGTAGCCGTTGTGGTTGCGGTGCCGGGTCGGGACCTGGCTGGCGGTGCCGAGGACGACGAACTCACGGACGGACATGACCGCTTATCCCGGGGGCCATTCCAGGCCACGGCCGCCGAGGACGTGCGCGTGGGCGTGCCAGACGGTCTGGCCGGCGCCGCTTCCGGTGTTGAAGACGACGCGGTAGCTGTCCAGCTTCTCCTCGTCGGCGACGGCCCGGGTCTCGGCGAGCACGTCGGCCGCGAGCCGCGGGGCGCCGGCGGCGAGTTCGGCCGCGTTCTTGTAGTGGGCCTTGGGGATCACCAGGACGTGGGTGGGGCCTGCGGGTTTATGTCCCGGAAGGCCACGGTGGTCTCGGTCTCACGGACGACCGTCGCCGGGATGGCCCCCGCGACGATCTTGCAGAACAGGCAGTCGTCCTGCGGTTCCCCTGCCATGGGTGTGCCTCCTGACGCCGGTGATCAGTACCGGGGCATCGTATCGGGGGTGCCGCGCGATCCGGTCACGGCAGTTCGGGCGGCGTCTTGGCGGGAGTCGCCTCCAGCGCCTCCAGGGCCAGCCGGACCGCCTCGTCCAGCTGGACGTCCCGGCCCGCCGCGTGGTCCTGCGGGCGCTGCGGGACCTCGACGTCGGGGTCGACGCCGTGGTTCTCCACGCCCCATCCGGCGCCCTCCAGCCAGAACGCGTACTTCGGCTGGGTGATCAGGGTGCCGTCGACCAGGCGGTAGCGACTGTCGATGCCGATGACCCCGCCCCAGGTGCGGGTGCCGACGACCGGACCGATTCCGAGGGCGCGGATCGCCGCGTTGACGATGTCCCCGTCGGAACCGGAGAACTCGTTGGCGACGGCGACGACGGGCCCGCGCGGGGCGTCCCTCGGGTAGCTCTCGGGCCGCATCCCGCGCGGCAGGTCCCAGCCGACGATGCGCCGGGCCAGCTTCTCCACGACGAGCTGGGAGGTGTGGCCGCCGCGGTTCTCCCGGACGTCGACGACCAGCCCCTCGCGGGCCACCTCGATGCGCAGGTCGCGGTGGATCTGGGCCCAGCCGGGCGCCTGCATGTCGGGCACGTGCAGATAGCCGAGCCGGCCGCCGGACCGCTCGTGGACGTGGGCGCGGCGTCCGGCGACCCAGGCGTGGTAGCGCAGGGGCTCCTCGTCCGCGAGCGGGACCACGACCACGTGCCGCAGATCGCCGCCGCCGGCCGGGGAGACGGTCAGCTCGACGGGTTTGCCGGCCGTGCCGGTGAGCAGCGGGCCGGGGCCGGTGACCGGGTCGACCGGCTGCCCGGCGACCGCGACGATCGCGTCCCCGGGGCGCACGGCGACGCCCGGCGCGGCCAGCGGGGAGCGGGCGTCGGGGTCGGACGTCTCCGAGGGCAGGATGCGGTCGACGCGCCAGCCGCCGTCCTCGTGGCGGGAGATGTCGGCGCCGAGCAGCCCCTGCCGGGCGCCGTCGCCGAAGCCGCCGCGCGGGGTGACGTAGGCGTGCGAGGTGCCGAGCTCGCCCTGCACCTCCCACAGCAGGTCCACCAGGTCGTCGTGGGTGGCGAGGCGGTCGAGGACGGGCCGGTACCGGTCGAGGACGCCGTCCCAGTCGACGCCGCCCATGTCGGCCCGCCAGAAGTTGTCCCGCATGATGCGGCCCGTCTCGTCGTACATCTGCCGCCATTCGGCGACCGGGTCGACGGTCTGCCGGATCCGGGTGAGGTCGACGACGATGTTCGAGTCGCCGCCCTCGTCGTCGGAGGCGTGCCGGTCGGCGGGTACGACCCTGAGCCGGCCGTCGCTCCACAGCAGCACCCGCCTGCCGTCGCCGCTGACCTCGAAGTGGTCGGCGTCGGCGGCGAGGTGTTCCAGGCGCTGCTGGGCGAGGTCGTAGCGCTCCAGCCGGGTCTTGGGGTCGGGGGCGTCGGGTGTGGCGCGGCCCGCGCCGAGGACGCCGCGCACCGGGTGGCGCAGCCAGAGCACCCCGTCCCTGGCCGCGCGCAGGTTGGAGTAGCGGGCGGCCTCGACCGGGAAGGGCACGATGCGGTCGGCGAGGCCGTCGAGGTCGATCCGGGTCGCCGGGGTGCCCTCGCTGTCCGGCGTCTCGTCCTTGTCGGGGGTGCCGAAGGGCCGGCCGTGCCGCTGCGGCCCGAACGGCGACGGGGTGGTCGCGGCCAGGGTGATCAGGTGCGGCCGGACGCCCTCCACGAAGGCCAGGTCGAAGACGTGCTCGTCGTAGACCGGGTCGAAGGAGCGGCTGGAGAGGAAGGCGAGGTGCTTGCCGTCCAGGGTGAAGGCGGGCGCGTAGTCCTGGAACCGCAGCGGGGTCGCCTCGGTGACCGACAGGTCGGTGGTGTTGGCGAGGCGGAGCTGGGAGAGGGGCAGGGCCCGGGGTGGGCCCAGGCGAGCCAGCCGGAGTCGGGTGAGAAGGTGAGGCCGTGGACGTCGCCGTGCTCGCTGCGGGTCACCTCGCGCACCTCACCGGTCTCCCGCTCGACCAGCAGCAGCCGCCCGTCGTGCGCGGCGACGGCGGCCCGGCTGCCGTCGGGTGCCATGGCCAGTTCCAGGACGCGGCCGAGCTGTCCGGCCGCGAGCCGGCGCGGGGGCGTGCCGAGGGCGGCGCCGGTGGCGGGCGCGAACTCCAGGGCGTCCTCGCCCTCGGCGTCCGTCACCCACACCACCCACTCCTCGCCCTCCGAGCGGAAGGTGCGCGGCAGCCGGGTCCGCACGCCCGGCTGGGCGGCGAGCGCCCGGGCGGGGCCGGAGCGGTGGGTGACCCAGTGGACGGCGCCGCGCACGGCGACCGCGCTGCCGCGCGCGGTGTGGTCGGGGGCGGCGGTGCCGAACCAGTGGGAGGCGTTCACCGGGAACGGCTGGAGGTCCACGCGCGGTCCGCCGAGCCGGATGTCCAGCGGGCGCGGTTCGGCGCCGTCCAGGTCGTCCAGCAGCCAGAGTTCACCGGCGCGGGAGTAGACGACCCGGGTGCCGTCGGTGGCGGCGTGCCGGGCGTAGAAGCCCTCCAGCGGGGTGTGCCGGCGCAGGTCGGAGCCGTCGGCGAGGGAGGAGTAGAGCGCGCCGGTGCCCTCGTGGTCGGAGAGGAACGCGATCCGGTCGCCGGCCCACAGCGGGTACTCGATGTTGCCGTCCAGCTCCTCGTGCAGCCGGACGAACTCGCCGTCGCCCTCCCGGTCGATCCACAGCTTGCCCGCCGTGCCGCCCCGGTACCGCTTCCACCACGCGGCCTCGCGCCCCATCGGCGCGGACAGCAGCACCGTGTGCGGGCCGTGGGCGACATCACCGACCGGACCGTACGGCAGGGTGGTGGCCGGTCCGCCGTCGAGCGGGACCGCCCGGGCCCAGCTCCGGCGCAGGCTCGCCTGGCCCTCGGTGCTGAGCGCGAGCACCCGGCCGTCCGGCGTCCAGCCGCGCACCTGGGTCCGCGCGCTTCCCCAGTGCGTCAGCCGCCTGGCGGGGCCGCCCGCCACCGGGGCGAGGTGCACCTCGGGGGCGCCGTCGCGGGTGGAGGTCCAGGCGACGGCGGTGCCGTCGGGTGAGACGCGGGGGTGGTTCACCGGCACGTTGTCGGCGCTGACCCGCCAGGCACGCCCGCCGTCGAGGGGGGCCAGCCAGACGTCGTCCTCGGCGACGAAGGTCACCAAGTCGCCGTGCGGGTGCGGGAATCGGAGGTAGCCGGAGGATGCCGTCGAAGCCGCCTGAGTCACCCCGTCACTGTACGCAGCGACCGGTGTCCCCCGCTCCCGGTTCCGATCACTTGCCCTCCACGGGCCGGCAACCGGGTCGTTCGTGCACCAGATGGTCCGCGTCACGGTCACGGTCACGGTCGGCTGCCCGCCCCGCTGGGTGGGCGGCCGGTACGTCGGACCGGGTGTGGCGTCGCAGTCGCCGAGCCCGCTGACCCGGAACACCTGCCTGCCGCCGACCCTGGCCGTCAGATCACCGCGCACACAGGCCCCGTCCACGGCCCGGGTCACCTTCCCCTCGACCGTGATCCGCCGCCCGTCCCTGGTCTGCCCCTGGCAGTCGACGGACACGACGGTGCTCTCCGTCGGCGAGGGCGAACTGCGGGCCGTGGCACCGCCCTTGCCGCCGTAGTCGCCGGTGCAGGTGAGCCAGCTCACGTCCACGTGCCGCCGCTTCAGCTCGGCGGTCGCGGTGCTGTCGGTGGTGTACGCGGCCGAGGCCGAACTCAGGTCCCCCGGCTGACACGCCACCACCGCGCCCGCGCCCAGCACCACGAGCCCCGCCACGGCCGCACCGCGCACGACCCGCGGCCGGCGCCGAATCCGCCTCGATGCCCCATGCAGGGCAGCGTGCCACCGCCGCTCCGCGGACGGAAGGCCGCATACGGCCACTCACCCGTTCGGGCAGCGGCGGCCGCCGCGCGCCCCGGCCGTCAGCCGCGCAGGAGGAGCCATTCCTGGAGTTCCACCACGTTGCCCTCCGGGTCCTTGAGGTGGGCCACGCGCATGCGCTCGGTCATCGGGGCCGGCCCGTGCAGCACGGTCGCGCCCCGGGCGGTGATCTGCGCGCAGTACGCGTCGAGGTCGTCCACGCGCAGCACGACCAGGGAGCGGTGCCCGGTGGCCGTAACGCCCAGCTCCGCCAGGACCCCGGCCATCATCGCGCGGTCCTGCAGCGCGATCCCGGCCGAGCCGGCGTGCGGGCTGAACTTCTCGTACGGTCCCTCGCCGGTCCCGGACTGCGGCCTGAGGCCGAGGACGTCGGCGTAGAAGCGGTAGCAGGCGGCGAAGTCGCTCACGAGGAGCCGGACTTGGGCGAGTTCCATGACTGTCCCCCGGTGCTCAGGACCAGCGGCCGGTGCGGCCCAGCAGGAGGGCCGCCGCGGCGGTGCCGGCGGTGGACGTGCGCAACACCGTGGGGCCCAGTACGCACGGCTTGGCGCCCGCCTCCTCGAAGAGCGCCAACTCGTCGCGGGCCACGCCTCCTTCGGGTCCCACGACCAGCACGATCTCGCCCTGCCCGGGGAGTTCGGCGGTGGCGAGGGGGTGCTGTCGTGCTCGAAGTCCGAGTGGAGCACGGCGGCGAAGTCGGCCGCGGCGAGCAGGGCGGCGACCTGTCGGGTCGACGCGGCGTCCGCGACCTCGGGGAAGCGGAGGCGGCGGGACTGCTTGCCGGCCTCGCGGGCGGTGGCGCGCCACTTGGCGAGGGCCTTCTGCCCGCGGTCGCCCTTCCACTGGGTGATGCAGCGCGCGGCCTGCCAGGGCACGATCGCGTCGACACCCGTCTCGGTCATCATCTCCACGGCCAGTTCACCGCGGTCGCCCTTGGGAAGGGCCTGGACGACGGTGATGCGAGGGCTGGGTTCGGGCTCCGCCGGGAACGCGCGGGCCTCGACGGCCATGTGGTCCTTGCCCGAGGTGCTGACGACGACCCCGGAGACTCCCCGGCCCCGGCCGTCGGTGATCACGACTTCCTCGCCGGGCTGCAGCCGCCGCACCGAGACGGCGTGCCGGCCCTCGGGTCCCTCCACGTCGACGACCGAGCCCGGGCCCACACCCTCGAGCGAGTCGACGACGAACACCGGCGCGGTCATCGCGCGTCACCCCCGGCCGACAGCTCCGTCCGGGCCGCGGCGAGCTCGGCCGTCAGCACCTCCACCAACTGCGCGGCCGGCAGTTCCCGGGCCAGCCGGTGCCCCTGGCCCGCCCACAGCGCCATGCCCTGCGCGTCACCGGCCTTGGCGGCGGCCTTGCGCAGCGGCGCCGTCACGTGGTGGACCTCCGGGTAGGCGGCGGGGGCGTAGGGGCCGTGCTCGCGCAGGAAGCGGTTGACCAGGCCGCGCGCCGGGCGGCCGGAGAAGGCGCGGGTCAGTTCGGTGCGCGCGAACAGCGGATTGGTCAGTGCCTGTTTGTGCAGGGCGTGGGCCCCGGACTCCGGGGTGGCGAGGAAGGCCGTGCCGAGCTGGGCGGCGCTCGCGCCCGCCGCGAGGACGGCGGCGATCTGGGCGCCGCGCATGATGCCGCCGGCGGCGACGACCGGGATGCGCACGGCCTCGCGGACCTGCGTGAGCAGCGACAGCAGCCCGATGCCGGAGCCGTCGTTCTCGGGGACGTCGCGGTGGGTGCCCTGGTGGCCGCCGGCCTCGGTGCCCTGGGCGATCACCGCGTCCGCCCCGGCCCGCTCGACCGCGCGCGCCTCCTCCGGGGTGGTGGCGGCGGCCAGGGTGAACGTCCCGGCGCGGTGCAGGGAGTCGATGACCTCACGGGCCGGGACCCCGAAGTGGAAGGAGACCACCGGCACCGGGTCGTCGAGCAGCACGGCGAGCTTGGCGTCGTAGCCGTCGTCCCGGCCGCTGTCCGGGTCGCCCAGCTCGGTCTCGTACCAGGCGGCCTCGCCCGCGAGCTGGTGGGTGTAGACCTCCACGGCACCGGCGTCGAAGGGCGCGGCCCCGGCCGCTCCGGTGGAGCCGGTGCCCGCACCGGGGTGTTCGGGCTGCGGCATGAAGAGGTTCACGCCGAAGGGCCGGCCCGTGAGTCCCCGCAGCTGCTTGATGTCCTGGTACATGCCGTCGGCGGTCTTGTACCCGGCGGCGAGGAACCCGAGCCCGCCGGCCTCGGACACGGCCGCGGCGAGCTGCGGCACGGAGACGCCGCCCGCCATGGGAGCCTGCACGATCGGCCGGGGGAAGAGATCGGTCAGTGCGGAGGACATGACCGCATGTTGTCACGTCCCGGGGGGTGCGCCGAATCGGGTGTTCCCGCCTGGCACATGCCATTTTCCGGCCCGGCGGGCCGGGCCGGCGGGCGGGCCCGGGCCGGGGCCAGGGGGCCGGGCCCCCTGGCCGGGCCGAGGGGCTCGGCCCGTCACCCTCAGCGCCCGTTGAACGCGTCCTTCAGCCGCGAGAACAGCCCCTGCTGCCCCGGCTGGAACTGCCCCTGCGGGCGCTCCTCGCCCCGCAGCTTCGACAGCTCGCGCAGCAGCCGCTCCTGCTCGGGGTCCAGCTTGGTCGGGGTGGTGACCTCGACGTGGACGATCAGGTCGCCCCGGCCGCCGCCGCGCAGATGCGTGACGCCCCGGGTGTGCAGCGGGATCGACTGGCCGGACTGCGTGCCCGGCCGGATGTCGACCTCCTCCAGGCCGTCCAGCGTCTCCAGCGGGACCTTGGTGCCCAGGGCCGCCGCGGTCATCGGGATGGTGACCGTGCAGTGCAGGTCGTCGCCGCGCCGCTGGAACGTCGAGTGCGGCAGCTCGTGGATCTCGACGTAGAGGTCGCCGGCCGGACCGCCGCCGGGGCCGACCTCGCCCTCGCCGGCGAGCTGGATGCGGGTGCCGTTGTCGACACCGGCCGGGATCTTCACGGTGAGGGTGCGGCGGGAGCGCACCCGGCCGTCGCCCGCGCACTCCGGGCACGGGGTCGGCACGACCGTGCCGAAGCCCTGGCACTGGGGGCAGGGGCGGGAGGTCATGACCTGGCCCAGGAAGGACCGGGTGACCTGCGACACCTCACCGCGGCCGCGGCACATGTCACACGTCTGGGCGGTCGTGCCCGGAGCCGCGCCCTCGCCGCTGCAGGTGTTGCAGACGACCGCGGTGTCGACCTGGATGTCCTTGGTCGTGCCGAAGGCCGCCTCGTCCAGCTCGACGTCGATCCGGATCATCGCGTCCTGGCCGCGCCGCGTGCGCGAGCGGGGCCCGCGCTGCGACGCCGTGCCGAAGAACGCGTCCATGATGTCGGAGAAGTTGCCGAAGCCACCGGCCCCGAAGCCGCCCGCGCCCGCGCCGCCCGCCTGGGAGAGCGGGTCCCCGCCGAGGTCGTAGACCTGCTTCTTCTGCGGGTCCGACAGCACCTCGTAAGCGGCGTTGATCTCCTTGAACCGCTCCTGGGTCTTCGGATCGGGGTTGACGTCCGGGTGCAGCTCGCGCGCGAGCCGACGGAACGCCTTCTTGATCTCATCCTGCGACGCGTCGCGGCGCACGCCGAGAACGGCGTAGTAGTCCGTGGCCACTTACGACTCCGCCAGGATCTGTCCGACGTACCGTGCCACTGCGCGTACCGCTCCCATCGTTCCCGGGTAGTCCATGCGGGTCGGTCCGACCACGCCGAGCTTGGCAACCGCCTCGCCGCCCGAACCGTAGCCGACCGACACGACGGACGTGGAGTTGAGTCCCTCGTGTGCGTTCTCGTGCCCGATGCGCACCATCACGCCCGGGTCCTTCGCCTCGCCGAGGAGCTTGAGGAGCACGACCTGCTCCTCGAGTGCCTCCAGGACGGGGCGGATCACGAGGGGAAAGTCATGTCCGAAGCGGGTGAGATTGGCGGTGCCGCCGATCATCAGCCGCTCCTCGTTCTCCTCGACCAGTGTCTCCAGCAGAGTGGAGAGCACTGTGGAGACCGTACCGCGATCCTCGTGGTCGAACGCCTCGGGGAGGTCCTCGACCAGGCGCGGCACGTCGCTGAACCGGCGGCCCGCGACCCGGCTGTTGAGCCTCGCCCTGAGGTCGGCGAGGGCCGTCTCCCCGAACGGCGCCGGGCAGTCCACCATCCGCTGCTCGACCCGGCCGGTGTCCGTGATCAGCACGAGCATCACGCGCGCGGGGGCGAGCGAGAGCAGCTCCACGTGCCGCACGGTGGACCGGGTCAGGGACGGGTACTGCACGACGGCGACCTGCCGGGTCAGCTGCGCGAGCAGCCGCACCGTGCGCGCGACGACGTCGTCGAGGTCGACGGCGCCCTCCAGGAAGTTCTGGATCGCCCGGCGCTCGGGCCCCGTCATCGGCTTGACGCCCGCGAGCTTGTCCACGAACAGCCGGTAGCCCTTGTCGGTGGGGATGCGCCCGGCGCTGGTGTGCGGCTGGGCGATGTATCCCTCGTCCTCCAGGGCGGCCATGTCGTTGCGCACGGTCGCCGGGGACACGCCGAGGCTGTGCCGCTCGGTGAGCGCCTTGGAACCGACCGGCTCCTCGGTGCCCACGTAGTCCTGGACGATGGCGCGCAGCACCTGAAGTCTGCGTTCACTCAGCATCCGCGCGCACCTCCAGCACGTCTTCCGCTCGGCCCTCGGTCGTCCGCCTGGCACTCTGCGTGTCCGAGTGCCAGCGGTACCCGGCCAGTGTACGGCCGTGGGGTACTCACTGGGCAAGGTCGGTCCCGCCGTACCCCGTCCTACCGTTAGCGTCGCGTCATGACCGTGACTTGGGAAGAGCTGGGATGGGAGCGGTTGGCCGACGGGGTCGGGCGGTGCCGGCTGCCCGGCTGGGACTGCACCGCGGGCCTGGTGCTCGGGGCGGGCAAGGCGCTGATGGTGGACGCCGGATCGAGCCTCGCCGAGGGCGCGCGGCTGCGGAAGCGGGCGGAGCGGCTCGCCGGGCACCGTGTGACCCATCTCGCGCTCACCCATCCCCACTTCGACCACGTCTTCGGGGCGTCCGCCCTGGCGGGGGCCGAGGTGTACGCGGCGGTCGGCATGGACGCGGTGCTGGCGCACGAGCGCGAGGAACTGCGCCTGGACGCGGTCGGGAACGGACTGCCGGTACCGGAGGCCGACGAGGCGGTGGACGCCCTGGCGCCGCCCCGGCACCTGGTCTCGGGCGAGTGGACGCTGGACCTCGGCGACGGCCGTCAGGTGCTGCTGGCCAACGTGGGCCCGGGCCACACCGCCCACGATCTGGCGGTGCTGGTGCCGGGCGCCCCGGAGGTCGTCTTCTGCGGTGACCTGGTGGAGGAGTCGGGTGAGCCGCAGGCGGGCCCGGACGCGGTCCCGTCCCGCTGGCCGGACGCCCTCGACCGCCTGCTGTCCCTGGGCGGCGAGGACGCGCTGTACGTGCCCGGTCACGGAGCGGTGGTGGACGCGGCGTTCGTACGGCGTCAACGGGACGAGCTGGCGGCGCGTTTCGGCGTGTCATGAGCACAGGGCCGCCGGTTCTCCTATCGTCGTCCGAATGCGCCAGTACACCTCGGATCTGACCCCGCCGTGGAAGAAGTCCCAGCCCGTGCCGGAGGTCGCGGCGGAGCCGGGACTGGTGGTGGAGGAGCCCGGGACCGGTTTCTGCGGGGCGGTGATCGGCTGCGAGGCGGGCACGGTGACGCTGGAGGACCGCTTCGGCAAGCACCGGGTGTTCCCGCTGGAGCCGCGCGGTTTCCTGCTGGAGGGCAGGGTGGTGACCCTGGTGCGGCCGCCGTCGGGTCCGGCGCGGCCCACCCGTACGGCGTCCGGTTCGGTGGCCGTTCCCGGCGCACGCGCGCGCGTGGCCCGCGCCGGCCGCATCTACGTCGAGGGCCGGCACGACGCCGAGCTGGTCGAGAAGGTGTGGGGCGACGACCTGCGCATCGAGGGCGTGGTCGTGGAGTATTTGGAGGGTGTGGACGATCTGCCGTCGATCGTCGCGGAGTTCGCGCCGGGACCGGACGCGCGGCTGGGTGTCCTGGTGGACCACCTGGTGCCGGGCACGAAGGAGTGGCGCATCGCCGAGTCGGTGACGAGCGAGCACGCGCTGGTCGTCGGGCACCCGTACATCGACGTCTGGGAGGCGGTGAAGCCCGCCGCTCTGGGCATCCGGTCCTGGCCCCGCGTCCCGCGCGGCCAGGACTGGAAGACCGGCGTGTGCCGGTCCCTGGGCTGGCCGGAGAACACGGGCGCGGCCTGGCAGCACATCCTGTCCCGGGTGCGGTCCTACAAGGACCTGGAGCCGGAGCTGCTGGGACGGGTGGAGGAACTGATCGACTTCGTCACGGGCGACGGCGAGGTCTGACGCCCTCGCGGGCGCCGGGCGCCGGGCGCCCGGAGCGATCAGTCCACCAGGTCCCGTACCACCGCGTCCGCCAGCAGCCGGCCGCGCAGGGTCAGGACGGCGCGGCCCTCGCCGTACGGGCCCTCCTGGAGGAGGCCGTCCGCCAGGGCCCGCCGTGAGGCCGCCAGGCCGTCCTGCTTCAGCAGGGACAGGGGGGCGCCCTCCCGCAGCCGCAGCTCCAGCAGGATCCGCTCCACCCGCCGGTCCTCGTCCGAGAGCAGTTCGCGCCCCGCGCCCGGGGACCGGCCCGAGGCCAGTGCCGCCGCGTAGGCGCCCGGGTGCTTGACGTTCCACCAGCGCACCCCGCCCACGTGCGAATGGGCCCCGGGTCCGGCGCCCCACCAGTCCGCGCCCCGCCAGTACAGCTCGTTGTGCAGGCAGCGCCCGGACTCGGAGGTGGCCCAGTTGGAGACCTCGTACCAGTCGAACCCCGCGGCGGACAGCCTCTCCTCGGCGATCAGGTAGCGGTCCGCGTGGACGTCGTCGTCCGTCATCGGGACCTCGCCGCGACGGATGCGGCGGGCGAGCTGGGTGCCCTCCTCGACGATCAGGGCGTAGGCGCTGACGTGGTCGGGACCCGCGCCGATCGCCGCGTCCAGCGAGGCCCGCCAGTCGTCGTCGCTCTCCCCCGGGGTGCCGTAGATCAGGTCCAGGTTGACGTGCTCGAAGCCCGCGGCCCGGGCCTCCGCCACACAGGCCTCGGGACGGCCGGGGGTGTGCGTGCGGTCCAGGATCCGCAGCACGTGCTGCCGGGCGCTCTGCATGCCGAAGGAGATCCGGTTGAAGCCGCCCTCGCGGAGGGTGGCGAGGTACGCCGGGTCGACCGACTCCGGGTTCGCCTCGGTCGTGATCTCCGCGTCCGGCGCCAGACCGAACTCGTCCCGGACCGCCGCCAGCATGCGGACCAGGTCGTCGGCGGCCAGCAGGGTGGGCGTGCCGCCGCCCACGAAGACCGTGCGGACCTGGCGGGGATCGTCGCCGAGCACCTTCCGCGCCAGCCGGATCTCGTCCGTCAGGGTGTCCGCGTAGTTGTCCCGGGAGGCGAGCACGCCGCCGGTGCCGCGCAGCTCGGTGGCGGTGTACGTGTTGAAGTCGCAGTAGCCGCAGCGGGTCGCGCAGTACGGGACGTGCAGGTAGAACCCGAGGGGGCGATCGGGGCCCCGGCGAGCGCGGAGGCGGGCAGCGCGCCGTCGTCGGGGACGGGTTCACCGTCGGGGAGTGCGGAAGGCATGTCCCCCATTGTCCCGTACGGCGGGACTCACTCCGCCTGGAGCACCAGCAGGGCCAGGTCGTCCTCGGGCTGGCCGCCGCCGAAGTCGTGCACGAGGCGGCGGATCCGCTCGGCGATCTCCTCGGCGTTCAGGCCCGCGCAGCCGGACAGGGCCCGCGCGAGCCCGTCGCCGTCGTCGAACTGGCGGGAGCCCGAGCGCCGCTCGGTGACGCCGTCGGTGACGCACAGCAGGCTGTCGCCGGGTCGCAGCTCGAGGGTCTCGCTGGTGTAGGTCTCGTCCTCGACGACGCCGAGCAGGGTCTGCGGGCGGGCGGCGGTGCGCACCTGGCCGTCGGGGCCCAGCAGCAGCGGCAGGGGGTGCCCGGCGGAGGCGAGGGTGCAGCGGACGCCGCCGTCCGCGTGGGGCGTCAGCTCGCCGTAGAGCAGGGACAGGAAGCGGGTCTGCGGTCCGTCCCCGGCGGCCACCGGGCGGCCGCCGGCCGCGACCAGCGCGCGGGCCGCGGCGTCGGCGGCCTCGGTGGCGTCGTCGAGGAGGAGCTGGTTGAGCCGGTCCAGGACGTCGGCGACCCGGTAGCCCTCGCGGGCGAGCAGGCGCAGCCACGGCCGGGCGAGCCCGATCACGACGGCCGCCTCCGGGCCCTTGCCCTGGACGTCGCCCACGGCGAAGCACCAGCGGCCGTCACCCGCCGGGAACAGGTCGTAGAAGTCGCCGCTCGGGCCGCCCTTGTCGCGGGGCTCGTAGACGAGGGCGCTGCTCATCCCGGGGATCTCGGCGACCGCTCCGGGCAGCAGCCCGCGCTGCAGGACGGCGCTGATGGTGGCCTGCCGGGCGTACTGCCGGGCCGCGCCGATGGCGAGGGCCACCCGGCGGCTCAGGTCCTCGACCAGCCCGGTGACCTCGTCGGGGAACCGGGGCTGTCCGCACCGCCCGAGGACCAGGGTGCCGAGCGGGCGGCCGCCGGCGATGAGACGGAAGGCGAGGGCCGTGCCGTGGGTGCCGAGCGCCTCACCGGGCCAGGGGTAGGGCTCGGGGTCGGGCCTCAGGCCCTCCGGCGGCCGGGGCGGGTCCTTCTCCAGGGCGCGGTGCAGTTCCTCGGCGCGGTCCTCGCCGGCCACCCAGACCCGGGCGGGCGCGCCGCCGTCGCCGCCGCGTACGGTCGCCTCGTCCTCCAGCCACACCGCGCACCAGTCGGCGAGCCGCGGCACGATCAGCCGGCCGGTGAGGGCGGCGACCAGGTTCTCGTCGAGCTGTCCGGCGAGCAGGTCGGAGGCCTCGGCGAGGAAGGACAGCGCGCCCCGGCCGAGCCAGTCCCGGTCGCGTCCGGCGCCCCCCGGCCGCGGGGCGAGGACCTCGGCGACGTCCAGGGCGTGATCGGGGGCGGGTCCGTCCAGGGGTTCGCCGCCGGGGCGCAGCCGCGCCCACACGGTCTTCCCGCCCCGGCGGTAGGTGACGCCCCAGGACTCGGCGAGGACGGCCACCAGGCGCAGTCCGCGCCCGTACTCGGACATCTCGTACGGCGCCTCGCCGGCGCCGGGGTCGCGCGGGGCGCGGGCCGGATGGCGGTCGCCGACCTCGACCACGAGGGCGCCGGTCGCCTCCAGGCGCCAGTCCACCTCGATGTCGGTGCCGGCGTGGACGACGGCGTTGGTGACGAGCTCGCTGACGACGGCCATGGCGTCGTCGACGAACCGCCGGGACACCCCGGGGACGTCGGCGAGCGCGGCGCGCACCAGGGCGCGCGCGGAGCCCGGGGCGAGGGGGCTGCCGGGCAGGCCGGCGTGCCCGCGCACCACCGGGGCGTGGGTGTCGTTCTCCCGCTGCGTCGGTATGGCCGCCATGTCCATGCGGCCAGGGTGACAGACAGGACGCGAGCCACAGCGGTGAGTGACCGAAGCGGGCGGCAACGCAAGGGAACTGTGCTACCGAGGCGCAGGAAGACGGTCAGTTCCGGGCGGGATGCGAAGCCAGTCGGAACGACGGCGGGGGCCGCACCGCCGGTGCGGCCCCCGCCGTCCTCCCTTCACGGCGTCAGGACTCCCGGGTCCCGGCGTACATCTCGTCGATGAGGTGCTTGTACTCCCGCTCCACGACGGGCCGCTTCAGCTTCAGGCTCGGCGTGATCTCGCCGTGCTCCACGTCGAGATCCCGGGGCAGCAGCCGGAACTTCTTGATGGTCTGCCAGCGCTGCAGGCCCTCGTTGAGCTCCTTGACGTAGCCGTCGACCATCTCGACGGTCTGCGGGGCGGCCACCACCTCGGCGTACGACTTGCCGTCGAGGCCGTTGTCCTTGGCCCACTGCTGGATCGCGATCTCGTCGAGGGCGATGAGGGCGGTGCAGTAGTTCCGGTCGGCGCCGTGCACCAGGATGTTGGAGACGTAGGGGCACACCGCCTTGAACTGGCCCTCGACCTCGGCCGGCGCGACGTACTTGCCGCCGGAGGTCTTGATGAGGTCCTTCTTGCGGTCGGTGATGCGCAGGTAGCCGTCGGGGACAGCTCGCCGATGTCACCGGTGTGGAACCAGCCGTCGGACTCCAGCACCTCGGCGGTCTTCTCGGGCTGCTGGTGGTAGCCGTCCATGATGCCGGGGCCGCGCAGCAGGATCTCGCCGTCGTCGGCGATGCGGACCTCGGTGCCGGGCAGCGGCTTGCCGACGGTGCCGGTGCGGTACGCCTCGCCGGGGTTGACGAAGGAGGCCGCGGAGGACTCGGTGAGGCCGTAGCCCTCCAGGATGTGGATGCCGGCGCCGGCGAAGAAGAAGCCGATCTCGGGGGCGAGCGCGGAGGCACCGGAGACGCAGGCGCGCAGCCGGCCGCCGAAGGCCTCGCGGAGCTTGCCGTAGACGAGGGTGTCGGCGACCTTGTGCTTGGCGCCCAGGCCGAACGGCACCGAGTGGGCGCCGGTGCGGCGGAAGTTGTCCTGCGAGACCTTGGCGTACTCGCGGGCGACCTCGGAGGCCCACTGGAAGATCTTGTACTTGGCCGCGCCGCCCTCGCGGGCCTTGGCCGCGACGCCGTTGTAGACCTTCTCGAAGATGCGCGGCACGGCCGCCATGTACGTCGGCCGCACCACCGGGAGATTCTCGATGATCTTGTCGACGCGGCCGTCGACGGCGGTGACGTGCCCGACCTCGATCTGCCCGGAGGTGAGCACCTTGCCGAAGACGTGCGCCAGCGGCAGCCACAGGTACTGCACGTCGTCACCGCTGACCAGGCCGGTCGAGGCGATCGCCTTGGCCATGTAGGCCCAGTTGTCGTGCGGCAGGCGCACGCCCTTGGGGCGGCCGGTGGTGCCGGAGGTGTAGATCAGGGTGGCGAGCTGGTCCCTGGTGATCGCACCGACCCGCTCCTTGATCAGCTCGGGGTGCTTCTCCAGGTAGGCGGCGCCGCGCTGCTCCAGCTCGGTGAGGGTGGTCACCCAGTCGCTGGTCTCGACGCCGGCCGGGTCGATGACGACGACCTTGGTCAGGGCGGGCAGCTCGGCGCGCTTCTCCACGGCCTTGGCGAGCTGGGCCGCGTCCTCGGCGATCAGGACCCGGCTGTCGGAGTCGGAGAGGATGAACGCCGACTCGTCGGCGTTGGTCTGCGGATAGATCGTGGTGGTGGCGCCGCCCGCGCACATGATGCCGAGGTCGGCGAGGATCCACTCGACCCGGGTGGAGGCGGCGAGGGCGACCCGCTGCTCCGGCTGGACGCCCAGTTCGATGAGGCCGGCGGCGATGGCGTAGACCCGCTCGGCCGCCTCGCCCCAGCTGAGCGACTTCCAGTCGTCGGGGCCCTCCCCGGAGGCCGGGGGCACCGGATGGCGGTAGGCCTCGGCGTCCGGTGTGGCCGCCACGCGCTCCAGGAAGAGGGCAGCCACGGACGGCGGACGGTTCTCGATCAGGGTCTGTGTGTCGCTCACGACATCCTCCGGGGCCCGCGACAGTGCGGCTGGCTCAGGTGCGGCTGGGTTGACTCACGGTGGGGTTGGGACTCGTTGTTTAACTCGCGAGTAACTATCGAGCAGGGATCAGGGTAAGGGGCGACCGGCCGCTGCGTAAGGGGCATCGGCCTGTCACTTTCCACGCAGAGCGACGTCGCACACGCACAGGGGCCCGCCGCACTTTCGCACGACGGGCCCCTCCGTGTCCGGTTTGCGGACGTGACCGGCTGTAACCCCTGGTTACTTCTTGCCCTTGCCCGACCCCGCGCTGTCATCGCTGGACAGGACGGCGATGAAGGCTTCCTGCGGAACCTCCACGGAACCCACCATCTTCATCCGCTTCTTGCCTTCCTTCTGCTTCTCCAGCAGCTTCCGCTTACGGGAGATGTCACCGCCGTAGCACTTGGCGAGGACGTCCTTGCGGATGGCGCGGATGGTCTCGCGGGCGATGACCCGGGAGCCGATGGCGGCCTGGATGGGCACCTCGAAGGCCTGCCGCGGGATGAGCTCGCGCAGCTTGGCGACGAGCCGCACGCCGTACGCGTAGGCCGCGTCCTTGTGGGTGATCGCCGAGAAGGCGTCCACCTTGTCGCCGTGCAGCAGGATGTCGACCTTGACCAGGCTCGACGTCTGCTCGCCGGTGGGCTCGTAGTCCAGCGAGGCGTAGCCGCGGGTCTTGGACTTCAGCTGGTCGAAGAAGTCGAAGACGATCTCCGCGAGCGGCAGCGTGTAGCGGATCTCGACCCGGTCCTCCGAGAGGTAGTCCATGCCGAGCAGGGTGCCGCGCCGGGTCTGGCACAGCTCCATGATCGAGCCGATGAACTCGGTGGGCGCGAGGATGGTGGCCCGCACGACCGGCTCGTAGACCTCGTTGATCTTGCCTTCGGGGAACTCGCTCGGGTTGGTGACCGTGTACTCGGTCCCGTCCTCCATGAGCACCCGGTAGACCACGTTGGGGGCGGTGGCGATCAGGTCGAGACCGAACTCGCGCTCCAGCCGCTCCCGGATCACGTCCAGGTGCAGCAGGCCGAGGAAGCCCACGCGGAAACCGAAGCCGAGGGCGGCGGACGTCTCCGGCTCGTAGACCAGCGCGGCGTCGTTGAGCTGCAGCTTGTCCAGGGCCTCGCGCAGCTCGGGGTAGTCGGAGCCGTCCAGCGGATACAGACCCGAGAAGACCATGGGCTTCGGGTCCTTGTAGCCGCCGAGCGCCTCCGTGGCGCCCTTGACCTGGCTGGTGACGGTGTCGCCGACCTTGGACTGGCGGACGTCCTTCACACCGGTGATCAGGTAGCCCACCTCGCCCACGCCGAGACCGTCGGCGGGGAGCATCTCGGGCGAGTTGGTCCCGATCTCCAGCAGTTCGTGCGTGGCGCCGGTCGACATCATCCGGATGCGCTCACGCTTGTTGAGCTGGCCGTCGATGACACGGACGTACGTCACGACACCGCGGTAGGAGTCGTAGACCGAGTCGAAGATCATCGCGCGGGCGGGGGCGTCGGCGACCCCGACCGGCGCCGGGATCTCCTTGACGACCCTGTCCAGCAGGGCGTCGACGCCCAGGCCGGTCTTGGCGGAGACCTTGAGCACGTCGTCCGGGTCGCAGCCGACCAGGTTCGCCAGCTCCTCGGCGAACTTCTCCGGCTGCGCGGCCGGCAGGTCGATCTTGTTCAGCACGGGGATGATCGTGAGGTCGTTCTCCATCGCCAGGTACAGGTTGGCGAGGGTCTGCGCCTCGATACCCTGGGCGGCGTCGACGAGGAGGACGGTCCCCTCACAGGCGGCCAGCGACCGCGACACCTCGTAGGTGAAGTCGACGTGACCCGGGGTGTCGATCATGTTGAGGATGTGGGTCGTGCCCTGGTCGGGGCCCTCGGTCGGGGCCCAGGGCAGACGCACCGCCTGGGACTTGATCGTGATGCCGCGCTCGCGCTCGATGTCCATCCGGTCGAGGTACTGAGCACGCATCTGCCGCTGCTCGACCACACCGGTCAGCTGGAGCATCCGGTCGGCGAGCGTGGACTTGCCGTGGTCGATGTGCGCGATGATGCAGAAATTGCGGATCAGCGCCGGGGCGGTACGGCTCGGCTCGGGCACATGGTTAGGGGTCGCGGGCACGCAGGGTCCTGTCTCTTGAGGCGCCTTATGCCTCGGGTCGGATCGATACGTAGTCTCCATGGTCCCACGCGGAGGGACCGAGGACCGTTTTGGGCCGCTCGCAGGGCCACTGGTACTGTAGATGGCTGTGCCTCATGCCCTCTCAGCGCGAGGCACGTCCAGGAAATTTTGGATCACCGGTACGGGACCCGAGCGGCCCCGCACCTGAACCTGAAAAGGCTCCTTCGTGGCGAACATCAAGTCCCAGATCAAGCGGATCAAGACCAACGAGAAGGCTCGGCTGCGCAACAAGGCCGTCAAGTCCTCCCTGAAGACCGCGATCCGCAAGGCCCGTGAGGCCGCTGCCGCGGGTGACACCGAGAAGGCCACCGAGCTGCAGCGCGCTGCCGCGCGTGCGCTCGACAAGGCCGTCTCCAAGGGCGTCATCCACAAGAACCAGGCCGCCAACAAGAAGTCGGCGCTTGCTTCCAAGGTCGCGTCCCTCCAGGGCTGAACCTCCTTTCTGATCTGATCTGACCGCCGGAAGGACCCAGAGCGGGCCCTCTCTCATCCGCTCCCGTCCGGCACCCCGGATCCGCACGCGGCCTGCGTTCGCCACGCGGGTGCGGATCCCAGAGTCTGATCCGAAGGCCCCGGCGCTCTCCCTTCCCCAGGGCGGGCGGCGGGGCCTTCGGCATGCCCCGGGCCTCAGCCCCAGAACTCGTTCTCCTTGTCGACGTCGTCGACGCACTCGTCGATGTCGGTGATCCTGTCGCCGACGATGCGCAGGACGAGGCAGCCGTCCACGCGGTGGCGCCTGCCCTCCCGCTCGGCGGTGACGTGGTGCAGGGCCACGGCATGACCCCGGCCGTCGACGAACACATGACGCAGCTCGGCGCGGAAGCTGCCGCCGGTCTCCTGGAAGAGCCTGCGGTACATGCCCATCACCGCGTCCTGGCCCTTGAAGTCGCCCGAGAACGCGTGGCTGCCGGGCACGTGGTACGTGACGTCCGCCGTCATCAGCCGGCGCAGGGCGTCCAGGTCGACCCGGAGGAAGGCGTCGTAGACCTCGCGGACGAGGGTCGCGTGCGGGTGCTCAGCCATGGCGATCGCCACCTTCCAGTGCGTCGGCGAGGTACGGCTGATACGTACGATTCTCCTCGCCGACGGCCACGGGGCGACTGGATCAGCCGCGTCCCCCGGCACGGTGGGCGCCCGCCGTCAGCCCCGGCCTCTGGAACGCGCGGCCCGGGCGATCGTCACGACCGCCTTCTCCAGCGCGTACTCGGGGTCGTCACCGCCGCCCTTCACGCCCGCGTCGGCCTCGGCGACCGCGCGCAGCGCCACGGCCACGCCGTCCGGTGTCCAGCCTCGCATCTGCTGGCGCACCCGGTCGATCTTCCAGGGCGGCATGCCCAGCTCCCGCGCGAGGTCCGCCGGCCGGCCGCCGCGCGCCGAGGAGAGCTTGCCGATCGCCCGCACTCCCTGGGCCAGCGCGCTGGTGATGAGCACCGGGGCCACGCCGGTCGCCAGCGACCAGCGGAGCGCCTCCAGCGCCTCCGCCGTCCGTCCCTCCACGGCCCGGTCGGCGACCGTGAAGCTGGAGGCCTCGGCCCGCCCGGTGTAGTACCGGCCGACGACCGCCTCGTCGATCGTCCCCTCGACGTCGGCGACGAGCTGCGACACCGCGGAGGCCAGCTCCCGCAGATCGCTGCCGATGGCGTCGCAGAGCGCCTGGCAGGCCTCCGGCGTCGCCGACCTGCCCGACGAGCGGAACTCGCCCCGCACGAAGGCCAGCCGGTCCGCCGGCTTGGTCATCTTCGGGCAGGCCACCTCCCGCGCGCCCGCCTTGCGCGCGGCGTCCAGCAGCCCCTTGCCCTTCGCGCCGCCCGCGTGCAGCAGCACGAGGGTGATCTCCTCCGCGGGCGATCCGAGGTACGCCTTCACGTCCTTGACCGTGTCGGCCGAGAGGTCCTGCGCGTTGCGTACGACCACGACCTTGCGCTCGGCGAAGAGCGAGGGACTCGTCAGCTCGGCGAGTGTGCCGGGCTGCAACTGGTCCGGCGTCAGGTCCCGTACGTCGGTGTCGGCGTCGGCGGCCCGGGCGGCGGCCACCACCTCCCGCACGGCACGGTCGAGCAGCAGGTCCTCCTGGCCCACGGCGAGGGTCACCGGGGCGAGAGCGTCGTCATTCGCAGTCTTTCTGGCCATCGCCTACAGCATCCCACGCGGCACCGACAGCGGACCGGCCCGCGCACCCGGACCGGACCCCGGCCCCTCCCCCATCCGGGCCCCGGCCCCTCCCCCGTCCGGACCCCCGTCTCTCCCCTGTCCGGACCCCGGCCCGCGCTCCGAGGGGCCGGGGGTCACGGCTCCTCGCGCCAGCCGTCCCACCGGCCGGCGAACTCGTCCAGTTCGGCGGGGTCGAGGCGGCCGGCCTCGTCGCGCAGCGCCAGCAGCCACTGGGCGTCCTCGGCGTCGTCCTCCCCGGCCAGCGCGTCCCGGACCGGTCGCGGATCCTCGTCGATGCCGAAGTGCTCCGCGAGCGCCTCGGCCACCTCCTCGGCGGTGTCGCGGTCGGGCAGCACCAGCACATGTCTCACATCGCTCACGGACACATTGTCCGGCACCGGGCACGGGCCGGTCCGGCCGGTCCGGCCGGTCCGGCCCAGCCCGCCTGGCTGGGGCCGCCTTGTTCAGTCCGCCTGGTTCCCCTGCCGCACCGCCGGCACGGCGGCCAGCTCGATCCCGAACACCTCCCGGTACAGCGCCAGTACCTCCTCGTCCGTCGCCGGCTTCCGTGTCTCCTTGCTCCCGCCGGGTGACGTGGTGGTCAGCACGCGTCCGCCGAGGGTGATCCGTCCACCGTCCTCGGTCACCCGAGAGCACACCAGGGACCGGGTGAAGTGCGAGCGCGGCGAGGTGCTGTGCCACCAGGCCCCGCCCGTGAAGTCCCCGAGTGCTCGCGGCCGCGTCTCCAGCCGGTACTGCGGGCCGCCGTCCCGCAGCACGTCCAGGTCCGCGCCCCCGGCCGCCGAGCCCGCCCCGGCGCCGGTCACCCGGGCCGCGTCCGGGGCCGCGCCGGTCACGCCGGCCGGGTCCGGACCGGCCTCCGTGACCCGGAACGTCCCGCCGGGGTCCGTCTGCTCACCGCGGTCGGCGAGCACCAGCGGGAAGTGGCTGTGCGCGCCGAACCCGACATCGGCGAGCCAGTCGGTGCCGTCCGCCGCGCGCACCCGCAGCGCGAGATGGTCGTACGGGATGCCGAGGCGCCCTTCGCTCCCGTACACCCGCCCCGCCAGCAGCGCGACCTCGTAGCCGAGGGCGGCGAGCAACGCCCCGAAGGCGCCGTTCAGTTCGTAGCAGAAGCCGCCGCGTCGCCGTCCGACCACCTTGTCCAGCAGCCGCTCCTCCTCCAGGACGATCTCCTCACCCAGGTGGATGGAGAGGTTCTCGAAGGGGACCGTCCGCAGATGGCGCAGGTGCAACTCGCGCAGTGCCCCGGCAGTGGGCTGCTGCGGGCGCGCGGCCCCGATCCGGCGGAGGTAGGCGTCTGCCTGGGCTGAGTTCATGTGCCCAGTCTGGGCGAACACCGGCCGCTCAGTCTCGCGTCACCCGCACCTCCCCTTCCGTCCCGCCGTCGCCGCCCACCGCGACCGCCCCGTCCCGGTCGGTGCGCAGCACCGTCGCCCCGCCGGCCCGCAGTGCGGCCACGGTCACCGGTGCCGGGTGGCCGTAGGGGTTGTCGGCGCCGGTGGAGACGAGCGCCACCCGCGGGGCGGCCAGCCGCAGCAGGTCCGGGTCCTGGTACGCCGAGCCGTGATGGGCCACCTTCAGCACGTCCACTCCCGCGATCCCGGCCGCGGCCGGTGACCGCAACAGGGCCTGCTGGGCCGGGGGTTCCAGGTCGCCGAGCAGCAGCAGCCGCAGCCCTCCGGACCGCACGAGCAGGACGACGCTGGCGTCGTTCGGGCCGTCGGGCTCCGGTGCCGTTGTCCGGCCCGGGGCGGGAGCCCCGGGAGGCCACAGCACCCGCCAGCTCAGCGCACCGATGCGCCGCTCCTCCCCCGCCGCCGCCGTGACGAGCGGGATGTGCCGTCGCGCCGCCTCCCTCCGCACGGACTCGGCCTGGTCGGCCGGTTCCTGGTAGTCCGTGGTCTCGATCGCGGCCACCGAACGGCCCCGCAGCACACCGGGCAGCCCCGTGACGTGGTCGGCGTGGAAATGGGTCAGGACCAGCAGCGGCACCCGCGTCACGCCGAGTGCCCGCAGGCAGTGGTCCACCGGCTCCGGATCGGGTCCGGCGTCCACCACCACCGCGGTCCCGGCACCGGCCGCGAGCACGGTGGCGTCCCCCTGCCCGACGTCGCACATGGCGTACCGCCAGCCCGGGGGCGGCCAGCCCGTGATCACCCGGGTCAGCGGTGCCGGCCGGACCACCGCAAGCAGGAGCAGCGCGGCCAGCGCGGCGCACCACCCGGGGTGCCGCGGCAGCCGCCGCCCGGCCACCACGACGGCCACGGTGACCGCCGCGAGCAGCAGCGCCCCCGGCAGGCTCGCCGGCCAGTCCACTCCCGCGCCGGGCAGCGCCGCGCCGGTCCGGGCGATCTTCGCGATCCAGCCCGCGGGCCAGCCGGCGCACCACGCCAGCGCCTTGGCCGCGGGCATCGCCACCGGTGCGACGGCCAGCGCCGCGAACCCCAGCACCGTGGCCGGGGCGACCGCCACCTCGGCGAGCAGATTGCAGGGCACCGCCACCAGGCTCACCCGGGCCGACAGCAGCGCCACGACCGGCGCGCACAGGGCCTGCGCGGCGGCGGCCGCGGCCAGCGCCTCGGCGAGCCGGGCAGGCATCCCGCGCCGCCGCAGCTCCTCGCTCCAGCCGGGCGCCGTCACCAGCAGCGCTCCGGTGGCCAGCACGGAGAGCAGGAACCCGTAGCTGCGGGCCAGCCACGGGTCGTAAAGCACCAGCAGCAGCACGGCGGTGGCCAGGGCCGGGATCATGGATCTGCGGCGTCCGGACGCCAGGGCGAGCAGGGCGACCGTGCCGCAGGCCGCGGCCCGCAGGACGCTGGGGTCGGGCCGGCACACGATCACGAAACCGAGCGTGAGCGCCGCGGCGAGCAGCGCGGTCGCCCGCAGCGGAAGCCCCAGGCGGGGGGCGAGTCCACGGCGCTCGGCGCGCTGGGCGAGGCCCGGCGGCCCGAGGAGCAGGGCGAGCAGGATCGTGAGGTTGCTGCCGGAGACGGCGAGCGTGTGCGCGAGGTCCGTCTCCTTGAAGGCCTCGTCGAGTTCCGGCGTGATCCGTGAGGTGTCGCCGACGACCAGCCCGGGCAGCAGCGCCCGGGCGTCCGCGGGCAGTTCCCCGGTAGCCTCGCGCAGCCCGGCCCTGAGCCGGCCCGCCAGCCGCTGCGGACCGTTCGGCATCGCCACGATCTCCGGCTCCGGATCGCCGCGTACGCGCAGCACGGCCGCGGTGCGGTCCCCGTCCGTCAGGGCGGGCGCCAGCCGGGCGGCCACCCGCAGCCGGGTGGACGGCAGCAGCCCCAGCCAGGCCTGGCGCGCCCCGCGCGGCCCCGGGCGGCGGCCGCGTCCTCGCCGGGAGGCGCTCTCGGCGCCGGGACGTCCCGGTCCACGACCATCAGGACGGGGCTCCGCGTCCGCAGGGTCCTCCCGTCGTCCTGCTCGACGCGCCGCACCTCCGCCCGGGCCAGTACCGCCACGGGCGCCGCGTGGTCGCCCCGCACCCGTGATCTGCTGAGCCAGGGGTCGCCGCTCAGCTCGACCTCGGCGGTCACGGTGGCGAACCGCCGTGCCGACTCCGGCACCGGGCCCCGCCGTACGTCCGCCCCGTGCAGTCCGGCGGACGCGGCGGCCGCGGCCACGCACAGGAGCACGGCGGCGACCGGGGCACGGGACCGGGCGAACCGGCCGGGAGCGGACCGGCTGGGAGCGGACCGGCGCCGCGCCGCCAGCAGGGCGGCCCCGGCGATGCCGCAGCCGACCGCGAGGACGGCGCTCCAGGCCGGAGAGGCACCGAGCACCACGGCCGCCGTCCCCCAGGCGGCGAGGGCGGACGGCACCAGGCGCAGGTCGGCCGGTGCCTCGGGCCCTCCCGGGTGGCCGTTCCCGCGCTGCTCCCCGGCGGTCTCCCCGGCGGGCCGCGGTCGTCCCGGCCCGGCCCCTCCGCCGCTCATGGCCGCACCAGCGCGCGCAGGTCGGCGAACCGGCGGTCGCCGATCCCGTTGACCTGGCGCAGTTCGTCCACCGAGCGGAAACCGCCGTGCCGGGTGCGGTAGTCGATGATGTGCTGGGCCAGTACCGGACCGACCCCGGGCAGGGTGTCGAGCTGGTCCACGGTCGCCGTGCCGAGGGAGACCGGGGCCGCGGGTCCCGCGCCCGCCGCCGCTCCGCCCGCGCCGTTGGCCGTCCCGGGCGGGGCCGCCGCCGTCCCCGCGGCCACGCCGACCAGCACCTGTTCGCCGTCCGCCAGGAAGCGGGCCCGGTTGAGCCCCTCGGTGCTCACCCCCGGCCGGACCCCGCCCGCCGCGCGCAGCGCGTCGGCCACCCGGGAGCCGGCCGGAAGCCGCCGTACTCCGGGCCTGCGGACCTTGCCGCCGACGTCCACGACGATCTCCGCCGCGGGCCCCGTCGAGGCCTCCGTGGCGGGGGCGTTCGCGGATGAGGCGCCGGTGGACCGGCTGGACCGCACGGTCTCGTCCCTGCCCGCGTACGGCGCCCCGGCGCGCACCACCTGAGGGGCACTCACCGTCTGAGTGCGTCCCGACCAGAAGTGCTGGACGGCGAACACGGCAGCCACCACGAGCACCACGGCCAGCGCGAGCACGCCCCGCCGCTCCACCCCGCACCGCGTCTGCAGCCAGACCGGTAACCGCTCCCGCAGAGCGAGCCCGGTCCGCTCCCGCAGGTTGGGCGGGAGCCGCCCCTCGGGCTCGAACCGGCCCGGGGAGTCGGCCGGTTGTATGTCGTCGACGCCGCCCGGGTCCGGGCCGTCGGCCGCGGCGGGCCGCTCGGGTCCGAGAACGGCGGCCTCGGCGATCGCGTCCGGAGCAGGGGGTGCCGTGCTCAGCGGCCGCGGTCCGGAGGCGAGCCCCGCCATCCTCTCGGTGTTCGTGGGAGGCCGGCCGTCCGGCGGGGCGTTGCCCGACTCCGGCCAGTGCACGGCGCGTTCACCGAAGAGGAGTTCCGCGCGGCGGCGCAGTTCCTCGGCCGGTGCGGGGGTGCGGTGACGGGCGCGGGGACGGTCGGCGGCGCGGCGTCGGACGCGGCCGTCGGAGGCGGGGCCACGGCCCGGTCCGCTGGTCGGAGTGGCGGTGCGTGAACGTGATCGAAGTGCCATGCGACGAGGATCGGACATCCCGCCGATCAGCGATGATCTTGGGCGATTTCCGTGGATCGCAGCCCTGTTGTGGACATCTCCATCACCCGCACGAGTGATGGGGATCCCGAGCGATCCCGCCCGCCGGGCACGCCCCGCACCGGCGAGCCGCCGGGCGGCGCCCGCTCAGCGCGGCGAGACGACCGCGCCCAGCAGCCCGGGCCCGGTGTGCGCCCCGATCACCGCGCCGACCTCGCTGACGTGCAGGTCGGCCAGCCCGGGCACCCGGGCCCGCAGCCGGTCGGCGAGGGCGGACGCCCGGTCGGGCGCGGCGAGATGGTGGACGGCGATGTCCACCTCGGCGCCGCCCGCCCGGTCGGCGACGATCTCCTCGAGGCGGGCGATCGCCCGGGACGCCGTGCGCACCTTCTCCAGGGGTTCGATGCGGCCGCCCGCCAGTTGCAGCAGCGGCTTCACGGCCAGCGCGGAGCCGAACAGCGCCTGCGCGGCGCCGATGCGGCCACCACGGCGCAGATAGTCGAGGGTGTCGACGTAGAAGTAGGCGGAGGTCCCGGACGCCCGCTTCTCGGCGGCGGTGACGGCCTCGTCCACGGTGCCGCCCGCCTCCGCCGTCTCGGCGGCGGCCAGGGCGCAGAACCCCAGGGCCATCGCGATCATCCCGGTGTCCAGCACCCGGACCGGGACCGGCGCCTCGCGCGCGGCGAGGACCGCGGCGTCGTAGGTGCCCGACAGCTCGGCGGACAGGTGCAGGGAGACGATGGCGCTCGCGCCGGACGCGGCGACCTTGCGGTAGGTCTCCGCGAACATCTGCGGGCTGGGCCGGGAGGTGGTGACCGGGCGGCGCTTCTGCAGGGCCTGGGCGAGGGAGCGGGTCGAGATCTCGGTGCCCTCTTCGAGCGCCTGGTCGCCGAGTACGACGGTCAGGGGTACCGCGGTGATGCCGTGGCGCTCCATCGTCCGTGGCGGCAGGTAGGCCGTTGAATCGGTGACGATCGCGACATGGCGGGACATGAGCTGGAGGTTACCCGCCATGGTGCCCGTACGGCAGACCGGCCCCTGTCCGCCGGTCCCGGAGCGGTCCGGTCAAGTGGTGCTCTCCGGGCGCGGTTTCTTCTGCCAGGGGTAGGCCTGGCGCGGTGCGGGCGGGGTGAGCGCGGCCGGGGCCGGTGCCTCGGCGGAACGGGGTGCTCGCGGGCCGGTCCCGGCCTGCCGGCCGGTGGTGCCGTCGGCGGCGGGGGCGTCCGGCCACGGCGGCGCCTGCTGTGGTTCGGTCTGCGTCCAGTGCCGCAGGGCGCCCGTCTCGACGTCGATCTGGGCACTGAGCGCGTCCAGGTCGTCCTCGGCGAAGCGGTGGGCCCGGTCGCGGGCCGCCCAGCGGAGCGAGTCCGCGGAGTGGGTGATCCGCTCCGTGCGACGGCGCAGTTCGGGCAGGTGCGCGGCGAGTGTCGTCCGGTCCGGCTCGGACTCCAGGCGTTTGAGGTCGGCGTCCAGCTCCTGTCCGTGCGCGCTGAGCCGCTGGAAGAGGCCGAGCGACTCGCGGAGCGACTCGTCCTCGGCCACGCCCGCGTGCAGCGCGTCCTGGGTGGCGCGCATCGAGCTGCGCAGCGCGAGCCGCAGCTGGGCGATCTCGCCGCCCGGGCCGACCTGGGCGATGGATTTGGCCCGCAGCGTGTGGTCCTCCACGGTGCGGCGGGCCTGCGCGATCGTGCGGTCCACGCCGCGCTTGGCCGCGCCGACCGCCTTGACGGTCGCGTACGCGCCGAGCCCGATGAAGACCAGGAACAGCAGGGCGAACACGGTGATCACTGTTTCCATGCCGCTCCTCCTCAGCCCGGTGCGGCGTTCGCCGCTGTGCTCTCCACGGTAAACGCAGCGGGCAGGTCCGGGGTTCCGGTGAAACCCCGAACCTGCCCGTAGGGGACTACCCCGAGGTGTCCGATCCCCCGGCCCCGCCGCGTTCACACGGCCGCGCGGTCACGCCGGAACGATGTTCACCAGCTTCGGCGCGCGCACGATCACCTTGCGGATCGCCGCGCCGTCCAGCGCGGCGACGACCTTCTCGTCCGCCAGCGCCGCCTTCTCCAGCTCCTCGTCGGAGATGGCCGGCGACACCTCCAGACGGGCCTTGACCTTGCCCTTGACCTGCACGACGCAGGTCACGGTCTCGTCCACCACGTACCGCGGGTCGGCGACCGGGAAGTCCCGGTGGACGACCGAGTCGGTGTGGCCCAGCTTGCGCCACAGCTCCTCGGCGACGTGCGGGGCCAGCGGGGCGACCAGCAGCACCAGCGGTTCGGCGACCGAGCGGGACAGCTCGCCACCGGCCTTGGTCAGGTGGTTGTTCAGCTCGGTCACCTTGGCGATGGCGGTATTGAAGCGCAGGCCCTCCAGGTCCTGGCGCACGCCGTCGATCGCCTTGTGCAGGGCACGCAGCGTCTCCTCGCCGGGCTCGGCGTCGGTGACGGTGACCTCGCCGGTGTTCTCGTCGACGATGTTGCGCCACAGCCGCTGCAGCAGCCGGAACTGACCGACCACCGCGCGCGTGTCCCACGGCCGCGACACGTCCAGCGGGCCCATCGCCATCTCGTACAGGCGCAGCGTGTCGGCGCCGTACTCGGCGGCGATCTCGTCCGGAGTCACCGCGTTCTTCAGGGACTTGCCCATCTTGCCCAGCAGGCGGGTGACCTTCTCGCCCTGGTGGTAGTACTCGCCGTCCCGCTCCTCGACCTCGGCGGCCGGCACGGCGATGCCACGGCTGTCGCGGTAGACGTAGGCCTGGATCATGCCCTGGTTGAACAGCTTGTGGAACGGCTCCGCGGAGGAGACGTGCCCCAGGTCGAACAGGACCTTGGACCAGAAGCGCGCGTACAGCAGGTGCAGCACGGCGTGCTCGGCGCCGCCGACGTACAGGTCGACACCGCCGTGCGGCAGGCCCTCGCGCGGGCCCATCCAGTACCGCTCGATCTCGGGGTCGACCAGCTGCCGGTCGTTGTGCGGGTCCAGGTAGCGGAACTCGTACCAGCAGGAGCCGGCCCAGTTGGGCATGGTGTTGGTCTCGCGGCGGTACTTCTTCGGCCCGTCGCCCAGGTCCAGGGTGACGTTGACCCAGTCCTCGTTGCGCGACAGCGGGGTCTCGGGCTGCGTGTCGGCGTCGTCCGGGTCGAAGGTGCGCGGGCTGTAGTCCTCGACCTCGGGCAGCTCCAGCGGCAGCATCGACTCGGGCAGCGCGTGGGCGACGCCGTCCTCGTCGTAGACGATCGGGAAGGGCTCGCCCCAGTAGCGCTGGCGGCTGAACAGCCAGTCGCGCAGGCGGAAGTTGACGGTGCCCTCGCCGATGCCCCGGCGCTCCAGCCAGTCGGTGATGCGGGCCTTGGCCTCGGTGACGCCCAGGCCGTCCAGGGAGATGTCGTCGTTGGCGGAGTTGATGATCCTCGCCTCGTACGACGCGAAGGCGTCCTCCCAGGTGGAGGTGTCCGTGCCGCGGCCGTCGGTGGGCTCGACGACGCAGTGGATCGGCAGTTCGAAGGCGCGCGCGAACTCGAAGTCGCGCTGGTCGCCCGCCGGGACGGCCATGATCGCGCCGGTGCCGTAGCCCATCAGGACGTAGTCGGCGATGAAGACGGGGACCTGCTCGCCGTTGACCGGGTTGGTGGCGTACGCGCCGATGAAGACGCCGGTCTTGTCCTTGGCCTCGGCCTGCCGCTCGACGTCCGACTTGGAGGCGGCCTGCGCGCGGTAGGCGGCGACGGCCTCGGCGGGGGTGGCGTGGCCGCCGGTCCACACCTGGTGGGTGCCCTCGGGCCAGGCCTGCGGGGTGAACTTCTCGACCAGCGGGTGCTCGGGGGCCAGCACCATGTAGGTCGCGCCGAACAGGGTGTCGGGGCGGGTGGTGAAGACGGTGATGCGCTCGCCGTCGATCGGGAAGTCGACGCGGGCGCCCTCGGAGCGGCCGATCCAGTTGCGCTGCTGCAGCTTGATGGCCTCGGGCCAGTCCAGCGCCTCCAGGTCCTCCAGCAGCCGGTCGGCGTAGGCGGTGATGCGCATGTTCCACTGGCGCAGCTTGGCCTTGAAGACCGGGTAGTTGCCGCGCTCGGAGCGGCCGTCGGCGGTGACCTCCTCGTTGGCCAGCACGGTGCCCAGCCCGGGGCACCAGTTGACCGGGGCGTCGGAGGCGTAGGCCAGGCGGTACTCGCCCAGGACCTCGGCGCGCTCGACGGCGCTCAGCTCGTTCCACGGGCGCCCTCCGGGCACCGCGCGCTCACCGGACTCGAACCGGGCGACCAGCTCGGAGATCGGGCGCGCCGCCCCGGCCTCGTCGTCGTACCAGGAGTTGAAGATCTGCAGGAAGATCCACTGGGTCCACTTGTAGTACTCCGGGTCGATCGTCGCGAACGACCGGCGCCTGTCGTGGCCCAGACCCAGCCGGCGCAGCTGGGCCTTCATGTTCTCGATGTTCGCCTCGGTGGACACGCGCGGGTGCGTGCCGGTCTGCACGGCGTACTGCTCGGCGGGCAGGCCGAAGGCGTCGAAGCCCAGGGTGTGCAGGACGTTGTGGCCGGTCATCCGCTGGAACCGGGCGTAGACGTCGGTGGCGATGTAGCCCAGGGGGTGACCGACGTGCAGGCCCGCGCCCGAGGGATAGGGGAACATGTCCATGATGAACTTCTTGGGCCGGGCGGCCAGCTCGGGGTCGCCGGCCAGATCACCCTTGGGGTTCGGCGCCGCGTAGGTGCCGTCGGCGTCCCAGAAGTCCTGCCAGCGTGCCTCGATCTCGGCTGCCATGGCGGCCGTGTAGCGGTGCGGCGCGGCCACCTCGGCGGTGGCAGCGGGGTTCGTCTCGCTCATGATCCTCAAAGCTCCATCGATCGTCTCTGCCTGCGGCTGCCTGCGGCTGTGACACTCAGGAAACGAAAAATCCCCTCGCACAGGAGGGGACGCCGCGCCGATGCCGACCACACGGTTCGACCGGTGGGTCGGTACTGATCAGCGCGGCCCGCTAAGCAGAAGGCGTACGGCACGCATGGCGCTAGGGTACCGCAGCCCTTGAGCAAGCCGCGACGCGCTTCCGTATGCCTGGTGGACATGTCACATCGCCCGCCCGCAACTGAACCAAGGTCAGAGATTACTTCGCGTAACAGCCACTAAGGGACACCGTCCCCAGTCCCATTGTCCTTTGATAACAACGCAATAACTCAAAGCTCCTACTGATCGGTATGGCGCCACTTAGAGTTCGGCAGCGGGACCGCTTTCCCGAAACTGCTCGGAGTTGCCCCCATGAACCCTCGTCGTAGTAACAGCTCGCTCCCCAAGCCGGGCCGGTCGGCCTATGGGGTGGCGTCCGCCGTCGTCCTGCTGCTCATACCCGTGATCGTGCTGGTCGGAGGCAGCCAGTTCCAGGAGTTCCTGAACTTCGGAGCGGGCGTGCTGTCCCTGGTCTCGCTGAGCTGTTCGGTGATCTGGGGGCTGTTCGCCCAGGACCGGATCTTCCTGAACACGCGCCAGCGGATCGTCGGCCAGGCGGTGCACCGGACCACCGCGGTCGCCTCCATCGCGTTCCTGCTGCTGCACATCACCACCAAGATCGCCCTGGACCACACCAAGCTGATCGCCGCGGTCATCCCGTTCTCGCTCGGCGTCACCGGAAGCGGCGGCCTGATCGGCCTGGGCTCGCTGGCGGGCCTGCTGATGATCTTCGTGGGCGTGACCGGCGCCCTGCGCAGCAACTTCGCCACGCCGGCCCCGGTCGCCGCCCGCTGGCGGGCGATGCACATGCTGGCCTATCCGGCCTGGTGCGCGGCGCTGGTGCACGGGCTCTACGCGGGTCGCCAGGCCAAGCCGGTCTTCGTGATCCTCTACAGCCTGTCCCTGCTCGGCGTCATGGGCGCGCTGGCGCTGCGTTCGGCCCCGCGCCCGGTCAAGCGCAGGGTCGCCGACCGGCTCGTCGCCGTGCTGGGCAGCTCGGAGCGGCGCGGGCTGGACGAGCTGGACGCGAGCCGCTCGCGGGCCGGCGAGTCCGCCCTGGCGGGCTTCGAGTCCCGGCGCGAGCAGAGGCCGTCGCCCGCCGGCCCGCCGGCCGGTCCCGGGCCGCTGTACCAGACCCCCGCCGGGCCGGCCGCCGAGCCCGCCTCCGGCTTCGCGGCCGCCTACCGCGCGGTGTCCACGCCGGGCCGGCCGCAGCAGCCGTACACGGCCGACCGGACCGCGCGCATGGACCTGCCGATGGACATGCAGGCCACGGAGGCGATGCCGCGCGTGGACGGGCCGTCCAGCACCTCAGGGAGCTGGCCGATCCCGTCCCCGCCGCCGGTCGGCGAGGCCCCGCCGTCGGCGTACGACCCGCTCCAGGACACGGGATACAACATCCCGGCCTATGGCAATCCAGGCACGGGCGGATACGGCGGACGTGACGTGTACGACACCGGTGAGACGAACGCCGCCTACGGGACGTACAACTCGGGTGACACGTTCAACAGCGGTCCCGCCACCGAAACAAACCCCGGCATGTACGACACGCCGGGTTCGGGCGAACCTTGGAACACGCCTTCCGGAGGCTATAGGTGAACGAGGCCCTGCCCGACGTCCCGGAAGTCCGCGTGGTCGGCCTTCCCCAGCTGACCTCGGGCTTCGACCTTGTGGAGCGGCTCGACCTGCCCATGCACCTCAAGGTGCACGGGCCGCTCGACCCGCTGGGCGGCGAGCAGCTCGCCCAGCTCGCCGAGCGCATCAACCTCAAGGGCCGGGGCGGCGCGGGCTTCCCCTTCCACAGGAAGCTGCGCTCGGTCGCCGAGTCGGCGATCAAGCGCGGCGTGCGGCCGGTCGTCGTCGTCAACGGCAGTGAGGACGAACCGGCCTGCCGCAAGGACACGGTGCTCATCAACCGTGCCCCGCACCTCATCCTGGACGGCGCCCTGCTGTGCGCCGAGGCGCTCGGCGCACGCACCCTCGTGATCGGCGTCACCCGGGAGTCCACCCAGCGCTCCATGGAGGCCGCGCTCGCCGAACGCGGCCTGAGCAACAGCCGCAGGTCGGCACTGCGCGCGTGGGTGCAGCGCAACCCGGTCCGGATGGTCACCGGCGCCGCCGCGTCGCTGATCCGCTCGGTCGACGGCGGGCCGGCCATCCCGCCCGGCCGCAAGATCAGCGCCTCGCAGAGCGGCGTCGGCGGTGCGCCCACCCTGCTGTCGAACGCGGAGACGTTCGCGCAGCTCGCCATCGCCGCCCGCATCGGCCCGGAGCGCTACGGCAACACCGGCCTGTACGACGAGCCGGGAACCGTCATGCTCACCGTCTCCGGAGCCGTCGCCCGGCCGATGGTGCTCGAGGTCCCCACCGGCGTGCCGCTGCGCTACGTCCTGCAGCTGGCCGGTGCCCCGCCGGTGCCGCAGGGCGTGCTGACCGGCGGCTACCACGGCAAGTGGATCGACGCCGCGACCGTCAACGAGGCGATCGTCTCCCGCAACTCGCTGGACGCGGTGGGCGGTTCGCTGGGCGCGGGCGCGATCCTGCCGATCACCCAGGAGACCTGCCCGCTCGGCGAGTCGCTGCGGGTGGCCCAGTGGCTGGCCGAGGAGAGCGCCGGCCAGTGCGGGCCCTGCTACCTGGGGCTGCCCGCCGCCGCGCGCGGTCTGGAGGACATCCTGAACGGCGGCGGACCGGCCGCCCTGGAGGCACTGAAGCAGGTCGCGAAGAACGTGAAGCGGCGAGGGGCGTGTTCGCACCCCGACGGCTCCGCGATGTTCCTGGAGTCGACCATCAAGGCGTTCACCGACGACCTGGCCGCGCACGTCCTCGGCAACGGCTGCGGACGGCCCGTGGAGGGCGTGCTGCCGCTCTTCGAGGGAGGCAGGGCCCCCTCGGGCATCGCGGGCGGCGCGGGACCCGAGGAGACGGGCGGGAGCCGCCAGAAGATCCACGTCGACTGGACGCTGTGCCGGGGCCACGGCCTCTGCGCCGACATCCTCCCCGAGGTCTTCGAACTCGGCGCGGACGGCTTCCCGACGGTGGCGCAGGCTCAGGTGCCGCGCTACGCCGAGGCGAAGGCACTGCGCGCGGTGCGCCGCTGCCCCGCCCTGGCGCTGCGCATCGAGGAGGACACCCGCGGCCAGGCGCCGTCACGCAATCTGCCCGTCCTCTCCCAGGGCCGGGGCCGGCGGGCCCTCGGCCGCTGACGACTCGGCCGGACGTGACGGCGGGGGATCCGAGCCGGGTCCCCCGCGCGCGTCCGCCGGAGCACACGCGCGCGTAAGAGCCGGCCGCGGTGGCGGACACGCCCGTGACGAGGACCGTGACGAGGAACGTGACAGGAAACACGTCGAAGGCGGACCATCCATTCGGATGATCCGCCTTCGATTTCTGTGGAGCTAAGGAGAATTGAACTCCTGACCTCCTGCATGCCATGCAGGCGCTCTACCAACTGAGCTATAGCCCCTTGCTTTGTTCCGCCCGGTTTCCCCGGCGGCGACGCCAACATTACACGCTCCCCGGGGTGCAGTACCAAATCGGTTTCCGTTTGGCTCCTGTACGGGGGCTAATGTCCTCTTTCGTGACCCTGACAGCGTTCCCCGGAGCCCGGCGTCGCGTACCGGTGGCGGCGGGCGCGTGCCTGGTGTCGTTCACCGCGTTCTGGCTGGCCCAGCGGGCCGCGCACGTGTCGATGATCGACCTGATGGTGTACCGGGCCGAGGGCGCCACCGTCCGCGCGGGCGGTGATCTGTACGCGCTGCGGGCGACCGCCGCGCACCTGCCCACCACCTATCCCCGTTCGCGGCCCTGCTGTTCACGGCGTTGACGCTGCCGGGCACCGCGGTCCTGCGCACGCTGGCCACGGCCGGGAACCTGGTCCTGCTGCTGGTGTTCGTGCGGCTGTCCCTGAGACTCGTCGGCCACACGCGCGCGGAGACGGTCTGGTGGGTCGCGGCGGCGGCCGTCTGGTGCGAGCCGGTGTGGACCACGCTGCGCTACGGCCAGGTCAACCTGCTGCTGGCCACGGTAGTGCTCCGGGACCTGACCCGCCACCGCGCCGACGGCCGCGGCCGCTGGGCCGGCGTGGGGCTCGGGCTCGCCGCCGCGGTGAAGCTGACGCCGGCGCTGTTCCCGGTGTTCCTGCTGACCACGGGGGTCGTGGCCCGGCTGCGGGGCGGTGACGGGGAGCCGTGGCTGCGTCACGCGCGCGGGGCGGCCGTCGCGTTCGCCGGTGCCACGCTGCTCGCGGCCGCCGTCCTGCCGTACGACTCGTGGCGGTTCTGGACGGACACGGTGTTCCGCTCGGACCGGGTCGGGCACGCGGAGGACACCGCCGACCAGGCCCTGCGCGGGGTGCTGGCGCGTCTGCTGCACACTCCGGACCCGGGAGCCGCCTGGACGGCCTGCGCGGCCGTGGTGACGGCCGTGGGGCTCGTGGTGGCGGTGCGGGCGGAGCTGCGCGGGCTGCGGGCCTGGGCTGTGTGCTGCTGCGCGGTCACAGCGCTGCTGGTCAGCCCGGTGTCGTGGACGCACCACTGGGTGTGGTGCGTGCCCCTGGTGCTGCTGCTGTGGACGCGCGGGCACCGGGTGGCGGCCGCGGGCACGGCCCTGGTGTTCTGCGCGTACGTCCCCTGGTGGGTGCCGCACGGCCCGGCACGGCCCGAACTGCACCAGAACGGCGCCCAGATGACGCTCTCGGCCCTCTACGCGGGGACCGCCGCGCTGTGCCTGGCGCTGGCCGGGGGCTCGACATCGTTGCCGGGGCGGCGGCAGGGGTCAGCGATACGTCAAGCGGTGACGAAGGAGTAGAACCTCTTGAGCGTGCAGTGCTCCTCGAGCAGACGGCCGTAGATCGGCTCGCCCTCCAGCTCGCGGTAGGTCTCGATCGGGTCGCCTTTTATGATCAGCGCCCGCGCGCATTCCTCGCACCAGTACTGGTAGTCGGGATTGATCGGCTCCATGTCACGGACGATCGGCGTACCACTGCCGCACCAGTCGCACTTTCGCCTGTGTGCACCCATCGATCAGCTCCAGCTGTGGCCGCAGGCCGTGCACACGTAGGAGATACCGCCATTGTCGCCGAGGACCTGCGCCACATGCCCGGAACCGCAGGAGGGGCAGCTGAGCCGGGTGGTCGTGTCCCGTATCAACGCAGCACCGAGGAGGTGGCCGCCCTCCCCAAGGATGCTCGCAGGCATCGCTACTCCTCCCGTCGGGCCGCGCCCCCTTCCGGCCGTTTGATTCTGCCACGGCCGGGCCAATACGGTCAGCGACGCCTCGGTACCGGTCCGGACACGGCGCCCCTGACGGCCGGGTCCACCGGTGTCCGCGCGCCCGCCGGGAACGCCTCCGTGGAGGTATACGCCCGCGGGACCCCGGGTGACTCAAGCCGGAACGGGACCAGTCTGCACAACATCGCCCCGCCGGGTCAGCCGGACCAGCCGGTAACGCGAGGAACAGGCCATCCGGAGGGTCGCGCGGAACAGTCGCCGGAACACAGAGGATCCCGCCCCCGAGGGGACGGGATCCTCATCACCGATCTCTGACAACTCGACAGAGTGTCGATCCGTGGAGCTAAGGAGAATTGAACTCCTGACCTCCTGCATGCCATGCAGGCGCTCTACCAACTGAGCTATAGCCCCTTGTCCCACGCGGCGAGCCGCATGGTGTTTCGCCCCGCTCGGCGGGGCGAACAAGAAGAACTTTAGCCTGTGACCTGCCGGAAAGTGAAATCCGGGCCCCCGGGTGGGGAACGGCGGCCCCGGGAGCCGCTCAGTCGTCGTCGCCGAGGACGGGCTCCGGGAGGGTGCCCGCGTTGTGCTCCAGCAGGCGCCAGCCACGGGCGCCCTCGCCGAGCACGGACCAGCAGCAGTTGGACAGGCCGCCGAGGCTCTCCCAGTGCGGGGCCTCCAGCCCGAGGAGCCGGCCGATGGTGGTGCGGATGGTGCCACCGTGGCTGACCACCACGAGGGTGCCGTCCTCGGGCAGCTTGTCGGTGTGCCGCAGCACGACCGGGGCGGCCCGGTCGGCGACCTCGGTCTCCAGCTCACCGCCGCCGCGGCGGACCGCCTCGCCGCGCTTCCAGGCGGCGTACTCCTCGCCGTGACGGCTGATGATCTCGTCGTGCGTCAGCCCCTGCCAGACGCCCGCGTAGGTCTCGCGCAGGCCCTCGTCACGGGTGACGTCGAGCCCGGTGAGGGCGGCCAGCTCCGCGGCGGTGTTCGCGGCCCGTCGCAGGTCGGAGGAGACGATCGCGTCGGGAGCGAGGGAGGCGAGCAGCCGGGCGGCGCGGCGGGCCTGGCCGACGCCGGTCTCGGTCAGCTCGACGTCCGTGCTGCCCTGGAAGCGGCGCTCGACGTTCCACGAGGTCTGGCCGTGCCGCCACAGGATGATGCGGCGGCCCCGGCCCCTGCGGTCGGTCACTTCGCCGGTGGCACTCATCGCCAGTCCCCGTCCGGCTCCTCCGCGGCCTCGGCGGCCTGCAGCTTGGCGTGCTCCTCGGCCTTGCCGCGGGTGGCCTTGGCGTCGGCGGGCAGCTCGAGCTCGGGGCAGTCCTTCCACAGCCGCTCCAGGGCGTAGAAGACCCGCTCCTCGCTGTGCTGGACGTGGACGACGATGTCGATGTAGTCGAGCAGGATCCAGCGGGACTCGCGGTCGCCCTCGCGGCGAACGGGCTTGGCGCCGAGCTCCTTGAGCAGGCGCTCCTCGATCTCGTCGACGATCGCCCGGACCTGGCGGTCGTTCGGCGCGGAGGCCAGCAGGAATGCGTCCGTGATCGACAGCACGTCGCTGACGTCGTAGGCGATGACGTCGTGGGCGAGCTTGTCGGCCGCCGCCTGGGCGGCGGTGTTGATGAGGTCGAGGGAACGATCGGTGGCGGTCACTACGCGGCTTTCGGTCGGCGGTCTGTTGACCTCAAGGGTCTCACGGACCGCCTGGCGCACCCCACGCGATTACGGCGTCGCGTGGGTGCCCGGGCCGCGGTCAGGAGGAGGCGGGCCGGTAGTCGGCGCCGAGGACGACCGAGACGTCGGCGCCGGAGGACACGGTGCCCTTGGCCACGGAGCCGGCCGGCAGGCCCAGTGTCTTGGCCACCTCGGCGGCGTCCGCCTTGTCCGCGGCGTCGGCGTAGAGCACCTGGGAGGTGGTCCGGGCGCCGGCCGCGGAGCCGCCCTCCAGGAAGGTGAAACCGCCGTTCAGGAGCACGACGCGGGCCTTCTCTGTGTCGTCCTTCACGCCGGTGGCGTTCTGGACGGAGACCCGCACCGCCGATCCCGCGTCGGGGCTCTTGGCGGTGCCGCCCAGGATGTTCTTGACCACGCTGTCACCGGTCGCGGCGCTCAGCGTGCCGTCGCTCTGCACCGGCAGCAGGGCCGTCCGGTAGTCCCCGCCCTTGGCGAGGTCGGCGAGACCCGCGAGGAAGGAGCCGAGGTCCTTGTCGGTCAGCGGCGGGTCGAGGATCTGCGCCAGGGTCTGCACGGTGGTGGTGGCGGACGCGGGCTCGGAGGAGAGCTTGCGGAGCACCCCCTGCATGACCTGCCCGAACCGCTCGAGCTGGGCGTTCTGGGACTCGCCGGACGCGCGGTAGGTGGCGTAGGCGACGGCCATCTTGCCGCTGAGGGTCTGCGCCTTGCCCCGGTGGACCAGCGCGGCGGAGCCCTTCTTCCTGGCATCCGGGTCGGGCACGTCGGTGTCGGTGTCGACGTCGATGTTGCCGACCAGGTCGACGAGGTTCTGCAGGTAGGGGGTGTCCAGGCGCCAGGTGCCCTGGATGCTGGTCCCGAGGACGGTGTCGAGCTGGTCGCGGGTGCCGGAGGCGCCGTCGTCGTCCACGGACTTGGCGAGCGTCGTGGTGGAGCCGTCGTCGCCGCTCAGCGCGAGGGAGTTGGGCAGCAGCACGGTGGTGCCCTGCTTGGTGGTGGTGTTGTCGACCAGCAGTGCCGTGGAGGTGCCGGACTTCCCGGTGTTGTGCAGGTGGACGACGATCACGTCGCGCTTCTGGGCGCCCACCGGCGTGGCCGTGCCCGGCTTGGATCCGGAGGAGGACAGGCCGGGCAGTTTCCCGGCGTACCAGAGGTAGCCGAGGCCGCCCACGGCGACGAGCGCGAGGACGACGACGAGGGCGGTGATCCGGCTGCGGGCGCGGCGGCGGGCCTCCTCGCGGCGCTCGGTGCGGTTCTCCGTGAACGCCAGCCAGTCGATGACGTCCTCGGAGTCGCCGTCGGGCTCCTCGACGAAGGCGAACTGGTCGCCGCCGCCGTCCGGTGCACCGGGGGCGGCGGGGGCTCGGGGGCCTCGGGCTCCCGCGGGGCGGTGGTGCCGCCGGGGCCGGCCTGCTGCGGGATGTAGGCGGTCTGTTCGGCGACCCGGGGGTGCTGCCCGCTGGTCGCCGCCTGCCCGTACGGGTCGTACGGGGCGGCGGGTTCCTGGGCACCGGCGCCGTAGGCGTCGTACGGGGCCTGGGAGCCGTAGGGGTCGTAGGAGGGGGTGGCGGGCTGCTGCCGGCCGGTTCCGTAGGCGTCGTAGGACTGGGGCTGCTGGGGGCCCGTCGCGTACGGGTCATAGCCGTAGCCCTGCTGGGCGTACGGGTCGTAGGCCTGCTGCGGCGTCTGCTGTGCCGGGATCTGCCGGTACACGGGCTGCCCGTACTCGTCGTAGCCGACGAGTTCGTACGGGGCGGCGCCCTGGGCGGCGTCATCCGCGTCGTATCGGTCGTTCACCGGTGGCCCCTCTCGGCTCACTCGCCGCGGTACAGCTCGCGCTTGTCGATGTAACGCACGACTCCGTCCGGCACCATGTACCAGATGGGGTCGCCCTTGGCGACTCTCGCGCGGCAGTCCGTCGAGGAGATGGCGAGCGCGGGAACCTCGACGAGCGAGACTCCGCCCTCGGGCAGCCCCTGGTCGGTCAGATGGTGGCCCGGGCGGGTGACGCCGATGAAGTGCGCGACGGAGAACAGCTCCTCGGAGTCCCGCCAGGTGAGGATCTGGCCGAGGGCGTCGGCACCGGTGATGAAGAACAGGTCGGTGTCGGGGTTGAGGGCCCGCAGGTCGCGCAGGGTGTCCACGGTGTAGGTGGGGCCGCCGCGGTCGATGTCGATGCGGCTGACGGAGAACTGCGGGTTCTCGGCGGTGGCGATGACCGTCATCAGGTAGCGGTCCTCGGCCGGGGACACCTTCCGGTGGGACTTCTGCCACGGCTGGCCGGTGGGCACGAACACCACCTCGTCCAGCTGGAACTGGGCGGCGACCTCGCTGGCCGCCACGAGGTGCCCGTGGTGGATCGGGTCGAACGTTCCGCCCATGACGCCGAGGCGGCGCTTGCCCCTGTGGGCGGGGCCGCCGCCCGGACGTGGCGCCGGGGTGCGCACCGGACCGGTGGGCTTGTCCTGCTGTTCCATGCGTGCAGACCCTACCGGCCCGGTCCGGGGGCCCTGGCCGGGGACGGGGTCCCGGTTCAGCGGTCGCGGTTGAAGCGGGTGGTGATCCACAGCAGGAGCAGCAGGACGATCAGGGCGCCGCCGCCGGTGACCGCCGGGTTCAGGCTGTTGTGGTTGCCGCCGTGCTCCCCACCCTCGGCGGCGAGGGTGACCAGCTGGGCGGCGGCGAGGTGGAGGCTCATCGGCAGGACCAATCGCGTGTGGGCGGGATGGAGATGTCGGCTCATCGTAAGCGGGCGGCCCGGCGGCGATCACCCCGACTCCGCCGTTGCGGCGGACGCGGGGCGTCGAACGCGTCGCGGGCGGGGAACTCCGGCGGCCGGTCAGTCGTCCTTCTGCTTGTAGCCGCGCAGCAGGAGCCATGCGGTCAGTGCGCAGCCGAGGAACATCACGATCAGAACGATCCGGAGCAGGTTGCCCGATCCGTGCTGCTGGGCGGCGGCGCCGGCGGCCTCGGTCAGCCAGGTGGCCGGGGGGCGGTACTCCATGACGTGGTCTCCTTCGCTGTACTGCCCGTCCACGGTAACTCCGCCTAGGCTGGCCCCTGCCTCGGGGGCGACAGTGGCACTGACACGCACATGGGGGAAGACATGTCCGACGACGGCCGTGAGCAGACCGGGCACGAGCGCGTGCCGAGCAGGCAGCGCAGGCGCTTCCCGGGGATCTCCTCGCGCGCCTACGAGCATCCGGCCGACCGGTCGGCCCTGGTGGCGCTGCGCAAGCTGAGCGGTTTCGACACCGTGTTCAAGGCGCTGAGCGGGCTGCTGCCGGAGCGGAGCCTGAGGCTGCTGTTCCTGTCCGACTCGGTGCGTGTCTCGGAGCGGCAGTTCGCGCACCTCTACACCATGCTGCTGGACGCCTGCTACATCCTGGACCTGGAGAAGGTCCCGCCGATGTACGTCACGCAGGACCCGCAGCCGAACGCGATGTGCATCGGCCTGGACGAGCCGGTCATCGTGGTCACCACGGGCCTGGTCGAGCTGCTCGACGAGGAGGAGATGCGGGCGGTCGTCGGGCACGAGGTCGGGCACGCGCTGTCCGGTCACTCGGTGTACCGCACGATCCTGCTGTTCCTGACGACGCTGGCCCTGAAGGTGGCCTGGATACCGCTGGGCAACATTGCGGTCATGGCGCTGGTGACCGCGCTCAGGGAGTGGTTCCGCAAGTCGGAGCTGTCGGCGGACCGGGCCGGGCTGCTGGTGGGGCAGGATCTGCGGGCCTCCATGCGCGGCCTGATGAAAATGGCGGGCGGCAACCACCTGCACGAGATGAACGTGGACGCGTTCCTGGAGCAGGCCGAGGAGTACGAGGCCGGCGGCGACCTGCGCGACTCGGTGCTGAAGATCCTGAACGTGCTGCCCCGCTCGCACCCCTTCGCCACCATCCGGGCCGCGGAGCTGAAGAAGTGGGCGGAGTCCCGGGACCACCAGCGCCTGATGGACGGCCACTACCCGCGGCGCAGCGAGGACAAGGACGCCTCGGTGAGCGACTCCTTCCGGGAGTCCGCCGCGAGCTACGCCAGCGATGTGAAGACGTCCAAGGACCCGCTGATGAAGCTGGTCACGGACCTCGCGGGCGGCGCCGGCGACCTCGGCGGCCGGGTCCGCCGGGGCTTCGACGGCTTCCGGAGCCCGGCCCCGCCGAAGGCCGGACCGGACGGCGGACCGGCGGACGGGACGGACGGGCCGCGGGGCGCCTCCGGGCACGACGGGGAGTAGCCGGCCTCCGGCCCCGGAGCCGGAGGCCGGACACGCCTGGCCTCCGGTGTCAGACCTTCGGCTGGGCCGCGTCGGCCAGCGTGCCGCACAGGGCCGTGGTGCTGTCAGCGGCGTAGGGGTTGGTGCCCGCCGGGCCGCCGCCCCGGGCGCTCTGGCCGGGCAGCAGGGGGCGCAGGTACGACGTGGCGTCCTCGGCGCAGGACAGCGGGCCGGCCTGGGTGTACGAGCCGGACAGCCGGAGCTGGCCGACGCGCAGGTCGTCGCGGGTGAAGCGGAAGGCCAGCTCGCGGCGGACGGTGAAGAGGGACGCGGCCGCGTCGGCGGTGGCGCCGGCCGGGCGCAGGGCGTAGACGAAGATCGTGTCGGCGCTGATCTCCAGGGTGGCCGCGTCGGTCTCGGCGGCCCGCAGGGTGCCCTGGGCGCGGATCCGGTCGTCGGCCAGGCGCGCACGGGAGGGGTCGATGCGGACCAGCCAGCCGGTGGGGGCGTGGCGGCCGTCCGCCGCCGGGTGGTCGAAGCCGCGGTCGAACTGGGCGAGCTGGTCGGCGTCGAGCAGGGCCCGGACCGGGCGGACCTGGCGGCCGGTGAGCACGTCGGGGTCGAGGGAGGAGCGGACCAGGTAGTTCCTGGCGATGCTGAGGGCGGCGGTGACCTGGCTGTCCGAGAAGTGCGCGGTGCTGCGCGAGGCGGGCAGCGGGATTCCCGCGGCACCGACCTCGAACTGGGCGGCCGGGCTGTGCGCGTACAGGCGCTCAGCATCGGTGGCGCCCGGCACCCTGCCCTGCGGGACCAGCGGGATGACGGTCATCCGCAGGGGTTCGACGGTGCGCCGGGCCTGCGGGGAGCCGTAGGGGTGGCGGACCCCCATGTAGACCGCGGTACCGAAGGCGACGGCGATCAGCAGGAGGAGGATCAGGAGCTGCCGGGTCAGCCCGCGGCGCAGCGGCGGGCGGCGGCGCACGGCGGGTGAGTGGTCGGTCATGCGCTCCTGTGCGGAGTACTCCTGGAGGCGGGCAGCGCGGACGAACGACTCGTCGAACACGACGGATCGGTACTCGTCCTCGCCACCTGCGGGGCCGCCCTCGGGTGTCCCCTCCGGTGGGTCTCCAGGCCCGCCCATACTTTCAGGGTAGGTCTCGGGGGCCTCCGGTAAACGCACCGCTGCGCGACAACTTCTGACAGGTTCTCACCAAAAACGCGGGGCGGCTTTCAGGGGATCGGGGGATCACCGAGACCGCGGGGCGTGCGGTGCCGGCGGGGGCGGAGGGCCGTGCCGCCGCGCCCTGCTCCAGGCCGGTGGAGGCGGGGGACGGCATCCGGTCGCGGGTGCCGGAGGAGGCGCCCCGGTAGACGGCGGCGAAGGCCAGCGCGACCATGCCGACGCCCATCACCAGCGCGAGCAGCCAGGCGACGGGCCGGTGCCAACGGACCTGCTTGCCGTAGGGCCAGAAGGAGCCGTGCTGGTCGCCGCGGGCATGGTCGTCGTCGAACTCGTCGTCGTCCTGATCATGACGGAATCCGGCGCCGTCGAGGCCGTAGCCGTCGTCGTAGCGGTCGACTCCGGCGCGGGCGCGGCGGGCCTCCGCCTCGGAGGCCTCGGCTCTGGCCTGGGCGGCGGCCAGGAGGCGTTCGACGGCGGTCGGCTCGTGCACCACGGCCGCCTGCACGAAGGCCTCGTCGAAGACCACGGCGGCGAACTCTTCGTCCGATACCCCGCGGTCCTGGTCGTCGTCGGGCTCCCAGCCGTCCGAGAACGGCGTGCCCCCACGTCCTCCGGCACGGATCCAGAGTAGACCTGGGGGGTCAATTTGGGCAGACGGTACGGAAATTCATCCGCCTGCCGAGACGCCTTTCCGCCAGGCCCGCCCGCAGGCGTCCCCGCGGCCGGTGTCAGCGGCGTACGTGCCCGTCGCCGGTGACGATGTACTTCGTGCTGGTCAGCTCCGGCAGGCCCATCGGGCCGCGGGCGTGCAGCTTCTGGGTGGAGATGCCGATCTCCGCGCCGAAGCCGAACTGGCCGCCGTCGGTGAACCGGGTGGAGGCGTTCACGGCGACGGTGGTGGAGTCGACCAGCTGGGTGAAGCGGCGGGCCGCCTGCTGGGAGGTGGTGACGATCGCCTCGGTGTGCCCGGAGGTCCACAGCCGGATGTGCTCGACGGCCTTGTCGAGGGAGTCCACGAGGGCGGCGGCGATGTCGTACGACAGGTACTCGGTCTCCCAGTCCTCCGGGGTCGCCTCGACCACGGTGGCCTTGGAGTCCTTGGCGTGGGCCAGCACGCGCTCGTCGGCGTGCACGGTGACCCCGGCCTCTGCCAGGGCGTCGAGGGCCCGCGGCAGGAACTCGGCGGCGATGTCCTGGTGCACCAGGAGGGTCTCGGCGGCGTTGCAGACGCTGACCCGCTGGGCCTTGGAGTTGATCAGGATGTCGATCGCCATGTCGATGTCGGCCTGCGCGTCGACGTAGACGTGGCAGTTTCCGGTGCCGGTCTCGATGACGGGGACGACGGACTCGCTCACCACGGTCCGGATCAGGGAGGCGCCGCCGCGCGGGATGAGCACGTCGACGAGCCCGCGGGCGCGCATCAGCTCGCGGACGGAGTCGCGGCTCTCGCCGGGCACGAGCTGGACGGCGTCCGCGGGCAGCCCGGCGCCGCCGACGGCGTCCCGGATCACCCGGACCAGGGCGGTGTTGGACTCGTAGGCGGAGGCCGAGCCGCGCAGCAGGACGGCGTTGCCGGACTTCAGGCACAGCGCGGCGGCGTCCACGGTGACGTTCGGCCGGGCCTCGTAGATGATGCCGACCACGCCGAGCGGGACGCGGACCTGGCGCAGGTCGATGCCGTTGGGGAGGGTGGAGCCGCGCACCACCTCGCCGACCGGGTCGGGCAGCTTGGCGACGTCGCGGACGTCGGCGGCGATGGCGCGGACGCGCTCGGGGTGAGGGTGAGCCGGTCGACCACGGACTCGCTGGTGCCGTTCTCCCGGGCCTTGGCCACGTCCTTGGCGTTGGCCTCGACGATCTCGCCGGTCCGGACCTCCAGGGCGTCGGCGATGGCGAGCAGCGCGTCGTCCTTCACGGCGCGCGGGAGCGGCGCGAGATCGGCGGCGGCGGCCTTGGCCCGGTAGGCGGCCTGGGTGACCGGGGACATGGAGTCGTACGGCGAGAGCGTGGTCATGGGGGAAGGGTAGTGCGCGGCACCGGGCCGTTCAGCCGTCGTCCCACACCGCGAGACGGGTCAAAGGGGGGTGAATCCCGCCGTGGACCTCACTCGTGGAGCCGGGGCCCCGGGCGGCCCCGGGCGGCCGTTCAGAACGGGTGCACTCCCACCGGAGTCGCGGGCGCGGGACCGTACCCCTCGGCGATGCGCTGGTGGTACGTCTCGCGGTCGATGACCTCCAGGCCGACGATCTCCCAGGCGGGCAGTCCGGCGGTCTGCCGGTGCTCGCCCCACAGCCGCAGCGCCACGGCTGCCGCGTCGTGGAGGTCGCGGGCCTCCTCCCAGTAGCGGATCTCAGCGTGGTCGCCCGCGTATCTGCTGGTCAGCAGGAAGGGGTGGTCGTGGGCGAGCTGCTCCAGGGCCCGCCGCAGATCGGGCAGCGGCACCTCCGCCCCGGAGACGCTGAGGGTGACGTGCCACAGCCTGGGCAGGTCCCTGGGTCCCTCACGTCGCTCGTAGGTCTCTCCGGCCGCGACGCTCGTCAGAGCACCGCGGGACGCCGTCCCGGGGCGCGCTCGTCTCACGACGGCCTCCTTCTCGCCTGACCCTTGACGGAACGTGTCCCATCAACATGTCCCCGAGAGAAAGTTGAGCAGGCCGCCGGGCTCCATGTGGCGGTTTTACGGAACGTCCCCCACCGGGAGCGTTCCGTACGCCCCGTTCCGGGACCGGCTTCACGCGTGCGACGAGCGCACCAGTACCAGGTCGTCCCGGTGCACGACCTCGCGTTCGTACGCCGGACCCAGCTCGCGCGCCAGCTCCCGGGTCGAACGTCCGATCAGGAGGGGGATCTCCTTGGCGTCGAAGTTGACGAGTCCCCGGGCCACCGCGTGCCCCGCGCCGTCGCGCAGCTCCACCGGGTCGCCGGCGCCGAAGTCGCCCTCCACCGCGGCGATGCCGGCGGGCAGCAACGACTTGCGCCCCTTCACGACAGCCTCCACCGCCCCGTCGTCGAGGGTGAGGGAGCCCTGCGGGGTGGAGGCGTGCTGGAGCCACAGCAGCCGGTCGGCGGAGCGCTTGCCACTGGGGTGGAAGTAGGTGCCCGTGTCGCCGCCGCTCAGCGCCTCCGCGGCGTGGACGGCACTGGTGAGCACCACCGGGATGCCCGCGGCCGCGGCGATCCCGGCGGCCTCGACCTTGGTGACCATGCCGCCGGTGCCGACCCGGCCTTGCCCGCGCTGCCGATCTCGACCCCGGCGAGGTCGCCGGGGCCCCGCACCTCCGCTATCCGCGAGGTGCCGGGCCTGCTCGGGTCCCCGTCGTAGACGCCGTCGACGTCGGAGAGCAGCACCAGCAGGTCGGCGTGGACGAGGTGGGCCACCAGGGCGGCGAGACGGTCGTTGTCGCCGAAGCGGATCTCGTCGGTGGCGACGGTGTCGTTCTCGTTGACGACCGGCAGGGCACCCATCGCCAGCAGCTTGTCCAGCGTCCGGGAGGCATTGCGGTGGTGGACGCGCCGGCTCATGTCGTCGATGGTCAGCAGCACCTGGCCGACCCGGACCCCGTAACGGGCGAAGGAGGCGGTGTAGCGGGCGACGAGCAGACCCTGGCCGACGCTGGCGGCGGCCTGCTGGCGGGCCAGGTCCCTCGGACGGCGGCGCAGCCCCAGAGGAGCGAGTCCGGCCGCGATGGCACCGGAGGAGACCAGTACGACCTCCCGCTCGCCTCCGCTGCGCACCTTGGCGAGGACGTCGACGAGGGCGTCGACCCGGTCGGCGTCCAGACCGCCCGCGGCGGTGGTCAGCGAGGAGGAGCCCACCTTGACTACGATCCTGCGGGCCGCACCAACGGCCTGCCTTGCCTCGGTCACCTTGCCTGCTGTCCCCTCGCCCCGTACCGGATGCCTTGAGCGGCGACGCTGCCTGTGCGGCAATCTACGCGAAGGGGGCCGTGGGGTGCGCATCGGTCCAGTTTGCGGACAGGCACACGGTAACCGTTTGCTCACAGTTCGCTTACGGCAAAAAGGTTGTACCCGTTGCCTATAGAAATTAAACCCTTCACCAATTTAAATTGACTGTTGTGTCACCTAACGTTCGCCCCCAGAAGCGCATCCTCCTCCGATCGGGCAAGAGTCCCTATGACGTCTTCTCCGTGGAGCAGGCCCTCCACCAGGACGTCATCGCCACCAACTCAGGCAACCTGATCTTCCAGGACGCCGCGCACAAGATCCTCGAGACGCCGGACACCGAGGTGATCTCGAACGGCGGACGTACCGAGGTGGCCGCGGCGGCGCGGATCAACGCGGAGTACGACGCGTTCGTCGTGCCGCTCGCCAACGCCTTCCGCCCGTCCTTCGAGGTGGCGCTGCAGCGGCTGACCCGTCTCATCTCCAAGCTGCGCATCCCCGTGGTGGTGCTCGGCGTGGGCGCGCAGACCGGGGTGGGCTACGACGCGGCGCGGCTGAAGCGGATCGAGCCGACCGTGCGCGCGTTCTGCTCGGCGGTGCTGGACCGGAGCGCCTCGATCGGCGTGCGCGGTGAGTTCACCGAGACGTACCTGCGGGACATGGGCTTCAAGGACGTAGAGGTCATCGGATGTCCGTCGCTGTTCATGTACGGCCGTGAACTCGACGTGCGCAAGCAGCTTCCCGCCCTGACGGCCGAGTCGCGGATCGCGATCAACGGCTCGCACAGCGCGGTGAAGAAGCAGGGGCTGGGCCGGATCATCAGCCGCACCCACGAGCACTACCCCAACCTGCGCTTCATCGGCCAGAACCTCAGTGACGCGCGGCAGCTCCACTGGCGGGACATGTCGGACCCGAACGCCTCGGTGACCGCGATACCGACGCACCCGGACCACCCGATGTACCGGGAGGACAAGGTGCGGGTGTACGTCGACCCGATCACCTGGATCGACGAGCTGCGCCCGTTCGACTTCTCCTTCGGCTCCCGCATCCACGGCAACATCGCGGCGCTGCTCGCCGGCACCCCCGCGACGGTGCTGTGCGGGGACTCGCGCACGCTGGAGCTGTGCCGCTACTTCGAGATCCCGCACCAGCGCCTGGACAAGGTCGCCAAGGACCCCGCGGCGGCCGACCCGGCGCGGCTGTACGAGCAGGCCGACTTCAGCGGGCTGACCGGCAACCACGCCGAGCGCTTCGAGCGGTTCACCCGCTTCCTGGACAAGAACGGGCTGCAGAACACCTTCACGCACGGCGACGGCGGCGTGGCCTTCGAGGAGCGGATGCGGTCGCTGGCGTTCCCGCCGGGCGTGCGCCCCTGGAACGACGCCGACCTGTCCTCGCTCACCACCCGGTTCGGCTGGCTGCACACCCAGGTCGGCGAGCTGTCCAGGGACAACGAGCGGCTGCGGCGGGAGCTGGCCCGGTCGAAGCGGGTCAAGGACGCCGTCCCCGCGCCCGCGGCCTCCGTCTACCGGCGCGCCCGCCGTGTGGTGGGCCGGGCGCTGCACTCGGGCAAGTAGCGGGGCGCGTCGGCGCGGCACCGGCGGTCGTCAGGCCGCCGCCGCGCCGACGCCGCCGCTCGGCAGCAGCCGCCTGATCCTGCGCAGCGCCCTGCGCGGGAGGGAGCGGGCGGCCGGCTCGCGGTACCCCGGGAAGGCGCGCGCCTCACGGGGTTCGGCGAGATACACGTCGTCGGGGATGCCCTCCGTCCCGGAACGGAAGTGCGGGTACGCGAGGTAGAGGCGGGTGCCCCGCTTCTCCAGCAGCGCGGCGGCCTGCTTCCCGGCCCGCACGAACTCCACCACCTCGAGCAGCGGCTCGGTCCGCTGCTCCGCCACCAGGTGCAGCCGCAGCCGCTCGTGGACCTTCAGCCGGCGGGCCACTCCCGGCGTCCAGTAGGCGTCCATCAGCGGCTTCGCCAGTTCGAGCTTGTTGCGGCGGACCTCCTCGGTGTCCTTGAGGAACTTGGGCCCGAACTGCGGCAGCAGAGTGATCAGGAAGGGCCGGACCATCAGGTCGTCGCGCCGGGGGCCGGCCGGGACCATGTCGGCGATCAGCTTCATCAGGGCGCGCGCGGAGTCGAAGCGCAGCGTGTAGCTGCCGGTCTTCGTCACGTGCTTGCCGTCCTCTCGGCCCACCAGGTAGTAGCAGGTGTGATCGGCGAGCACGGAGACGCCGTCCGCCCGGAGGTAGGCCTCCAGGGTGAAGAGCGCGTCCTCGCCGGTCCACAGCGATTCGTCGAACCGCATGCCGTGCCGCTCCAGCAGAGCGCGACGGAACAGCTTCTGCGCGCTCAGCGTGAACTTGATGTTGGAGGAGAAGACGTCGGTCCGTTCGAGGGTCCGGCCGAACATGGACTTCGGCGGGGTGCGGTTGACGCCCTCGACCCGGCCGAGGACGACGTCGGTGCCGTTCCGGTCGGCCATGGCGACCATGCGTTCCAGGGCCTCGGTCCCGAGCCGGTCGTCGGCGTCGAGGAAGAAGACGTAGCGTCCGGCCGCCTTGCCGAGGCCGACGTTGCGCGGGCCGCTGGGGCTGCCGGAGTTCTCCTGGCGGACGACGGTGACCGGCATCCCGGCGCGGGCCGCGAACTCCTCCAGGTACTCCCCCGTGCCGTCCGTCGAGCCGTCGTCGACCGCGATGACCTCCATCCGGTCCGGGCCGATGGTCTGCGCCTCGACCGACGCCAGGCACTCGACCAGGTACGGCATCGCTTCGTACGCACCGATGATCACGGTCACATCAGGCTGCGTCACGACGGTCACGGTTCCCCCTTGGTCACAGAACATTTCCCCCGAATCACATCATTCGCAACCTGTTAGACGGGTCCCGTCGGAGGCGGTTGCCTGACGCCGAGTGATGAGTGAGGCACGCCACACGGGCGGGGCGGCCGCAACCGAAGGTACGCACGGCTGGTAAGAGCTGCTCATCCGTGCGGCAGGGGTGCGGTAAGGGAGACGTGAAAAAGGGCCGGTCCCCGGGGTTCTCCGGGGACCGGCCCTGCGGGCGGCTCGGTCGTCAGACCGCGTTCACGTCGTCCGTCTCACCGGCGGAGGCCGTGCGCTGGCCCGGCAGCGCGGTGGTCAGCTCGGCCGCCTCGGCGGGGTCGACGTTGGCCGCCCCCACCCGCGACTGCTGGCCGACGTTGCGGGTGTCGGCCTTCAGCGCCAGGCCGGCGACCGCGGTGTTGAACTGGTCGATCGACTTCGGCTCGTCCGGGCCCAGCAGGTACTGCTTGAGCTCCTTGCGGTCCCCGGCCAGCGGGTCGGCGGACGGGACGCGGACCGCCTCCAGCAGCCCGCCCAGCTCGGCCGCGCTGTTGGACAGGATCGTCGCGGCGCGTACGGCCGTGTTCTGCCGCTTGAACTCCTCCACGCCCAGCTCGCCGGAGTCCGTGACCGCGTACGGCTTGCCGCTCGCGATGAAGTCGGAGACCACCGAGGAGATGTCGGAGACCATCGCGTCGGAGACGTTGAAGCAGTCGTACAGGCGCGGCTCGGCACCGGTGATGACCTTGTGCTCGTACGCCGGGAAGGAGTCCCAGTAGGCCGCGTTCCACTCGGCGCGCAGCCGGGCGATCTCCCGGTGCCGCTCGACGTCGACGATCCCGTCGCGGGTGGCCTCGGCCTCGTCGCCCTTGTCGCCGCCGGCGCCGGCCAGCTCGGCGAGGCGGGCCTCGATCCGGGCCAGCTCGGCCCGGGCCCGCTCCTGAGCGGCGGTGTCGGCGGTGAAGCGGGAGTCCGCGGCGCGCTCGGTGGCGGCCTGCTCGACCAGGGCGGTGACGCGCCGGTGCGCGGCGCCCGCCTGGGCGCTGACGGTCCCGGTGAAGGGGTGCGGCTTGTACAGGACACGCACCGGCGGGTCGGCCTCGACCAGCCTGCGCACGATGTTCTCGCCGGCCAGCACGATCGAGGTGTTGCCGGGGTTGCCGTCCCAGCCCTCCCAGGTGGGGGCGTACAGCACGGTCGGGATGCGGCCCTCGGGCACGCCCTGCCAGGTGGTGATCGGCGCGAGCTGCGGACGGCCGACCTCGACGATGTCCTCGTCACGGACGCCGACGTCGGCGATGGCGTAGCGGTCGCGGCCGGCCCGGCCGGCGGTCCACACCTCGTCGTACACCTTGCTGTACGGGTTGACGCTGGCCAGCTTGTCGCTGTCGCCGTGGCCGATGAAGACGTGCTTCATGGTGGGCACGCGCAGCAGGTGGATGTTCTTGCCCACGTTGGCCGCGTAGAGCGCGACGCGCACCGTCGACAGGTCCAGGTTCATCAGGTGCACCCCTCCGGGCACGCAGATGACGGGGACGGTGGTGGGGGCGAGGTTGTTCAGGATGGCGCGCTCGCGGAGGATGATCAGCGGCCGGGTCTCCAGCTGCTCCATCGTCTCCAGCCACATGTTGACCTGGTAGGCGGAGTCCTTGGAGCCGGAGAAGTACAGCACCGTCTCCGGCTTGTAGGCGGCCAGCCAGTCGTCCACGGCGGCGAGCACTGCGTCGGCCCTCGGCGGGGTCCGACGGCCGCGCACGTACGGCAGCAGCACCGCGACGTAGAGGCAGCCCAGGGCCACGGTGACCCCGGCGCCGACGAAGCCGGCGAGGGCGTCGTCCAGCGCGGCGGCGACCAGTAGGCCGGCGACCGCGAACAGGTCGAGGTGCAGCATCTTCTCCGCGGAGCGGTGCAGCAGGCGGCGCGGCGGCGCGTCGGGGATGCGGATGCGGGACTTCAGGTCGATGTTGCGGGTGGCGACCGGCATCCGGCGGCGGTTGCGGATCAGCGTCACGAGCGCGCCGTGGGGGCCTGCAGGCCGTAGAAGGCGATGAAACAGGCGACCGCGGCGTAGAAGACCAGGTTGTCCGCCAGGGACATCCGGGCCAGCAGCAGGATGAGCAGCAGCTGCCGGATCAGGAAGCGGATCGACAGGCCGGCCCGGACCTTGCTCAGGCGGTTGATCAGATAGCTGCCCTTGCGGTGCAGAAAGTGGTCCGCCAGGTACGTCACGGCGGCCGCGACCACGAAGGCGTACACGCTGGGGAGGAGCGCGGCCAGCATGAGGCAGGGGAAGCCCAGCATCATGAGGGCCGCCGCGGCCAGCTCGGCCGCGCTGCCCACCCGGGCGACGCGAATAGCGGTGGATATCACGGAGAAACCTGCTCTGGGAGGGGGAGTGCCGGTTTTGTTCGGTATTGCCGGAATCGAGCGGGGATCGCGGGCCTTACCGATTCAAGAGGTGTACGGACTCAGGCCTCTGTGGACGCCCAGTTAATGAGCGAGCGCAGAGGCCTGAATTCCCAAAAGCTATTTACCGCGATTATTACACGCCGTCCTGACGGTCCAGCACCGTGGCCAGAGCCTGCTCGAAACCGGAGGCCTTGGCGGCGCCCGCGGTCGGGTCCTGCTGGCGGACGTCGATGACGTGGCCGGTCAGCTCCGACAGCAGCACGTCCAGGGAGGTGCGGGCCACCGCCTCGGAGGAGAGCAGCGAGCCGGCCGGCTCCTGGCCGAACGCCTTGGTGCGCATCGGGGTCGCGGTGCGCTCGGGGTTGATGCAGTTGACGCGGATACCCTCGGACGCCCACTCGTCGGACAGCGCCTGGGTGAGGTTCACCATGGCGGCCTTGGTGGAGGAGTACAGGCTGTACTCGGCGCGGCCGCGGGTGTAGCTGCTGGAGGTGTAGAGCAGCAGCTGGCCCTTGGTCTCCGACAGGTACTTGTAGGAGGAGCGCGCGATCTGCACCGGGGCCAGGTAGTTGACCTTCAGCGCCTCCTCGATGGTGGCGTTGTCGGTCTCGGCGAGCTTGCCGATGCGCAGCACGCCCGCGGTGTTGACCACGTAGTCGATCCGGCCGGTCTCCGCGTACGCCTTGGACAGCGCGTCGTCGACCTCCTCCGGGTTCTCCACGTGGGTGCCGGTGGTGGAGCGGCCCAGCGCGTACACGGAGGCGCCGTAGGACTCGGCGAGTTCGGCGATGTCCTTGCCGATGCCGTAGGAGCCGCCGAAGATGACGACCGTCTTGCCGGTCAGCAGCTCGCGGTAGGCCTCCTCGCCGTTCTGCTCCGGGGCGGCCGTCGAGGCCAGCTGGAACAGCTTGTCGGCGATGAAGACGTCGACCGGCTGGGTCACCTTCATGTTGTACTCGTCACCCGCGACGACGTGGATCGGCACGTCCGGCAGGTACTTGAGCACGACGGAGCAGTCGTCCGTGGCCTGGAAGTTGGGGTCACCGGAGGCGACCTCGTAGGCGCGGCGGATCGTGGACAGCTTGAAGGCCTGCGGCGTCTGGCCGCGGCGCAGCCGGGAGCGGTCCGGGATCTCGGTGATGAACTCGCCGTCCTCGCCGTGCGTGCGCGTGACGATGATGGTGTCCGCGGACGGAATGGCCACGTCCACGGCCTGGAAGCGCTCCAGCGCGGTCACGCAGTCGTCGATGACGCGCTGCGAGAGCAGGGGGCGCACGGCGTCGTGGAAGAGGACGTTGGCGTCCTCGCCCTCGGCCAGGCCCTCACCGAGGGCGGAAATCGCGCGCTCGGTGGTCTCGTTCCGGGTCGAGCCGCCCTCGATGACCTTCTTGACCTTGGTGAAGCCGGCCTTGGCGACGATCTTCTCGATGTCCGGCACATAACCGGGCGCCATCAGCACGATGATGTCGTCGATCGAGTCGGCGTTCTCGAAAGTGTTCAGCGTGTGCTCGATGACTGCCTTGCCGGCGATCTTCAGCAGCTGCTTGGGGATCGAAAGACCCACCCGCTGACCGGTGCCACCGGCCAGGACGACTGCGGTGGTTCGGGGCTTGGCTATGTGCTGTGACACAGGCTGACCTACCTTGGGGCGACAGGGAACGTTCGAAATGGTCCCACTTCGGGTAACCGCTGTGCAAGGTGAGTGACGTCCCATGCATATGTGCGCGCCACCTGTCATTCACCTTGCGCCCCAGGTGATTGGGCGACGGCCGCCGTGAACGTCTGTGGAATTGCTGTGAGTAAGTCCACAGGCCCCTCACGAACCCCGCGGGAGGGGTGTTCAGCGGCGCCACAGCCGTTTCGGACAGCGGTGGCCGAGGACCCGTACGAGCTCCTACGGCGGCGTCCGGTGCGCACCGCCCGCGAGGACGGTACCGGCTGTTCGGACACCATGGACAGCGGCCCCGGGTCGCCGGGGAACCGGGCGCCGGGCGCGGCGGTCCGCTCCCCGCCGAGGCGCCGATCGCGGCCGCCGCCTCGGCCGCCCAGCAGGGGGGGTGGCGCTCCTCACGTCGGCGGGCGTGGGACCGCACATGTTCTTCATATGCGTCACGGCGCCGTTGCGGACCAGCCGGGAATACAGCTCGCCGGGCAGCCCATTGCCGCGGAATTCGACATCAAGATTCCGCAGCATTTCGGTCTCGGGCAGGGTAAGGAACCGATTCGCGGTGTCCGGACCGGCCGCAGCGGATTCTCCGGCCGCCCGAGCAGTGTCCCGAGGGCGCGCGTCAGCCCGCCGCGGTCGCGGTGATCCTCGCCGGCGGACGGGCCGCGTCACACGGTCCGCACGCCGGGCTCGTCCGCCTCCACCCGCAGCCGCGTCAGGGTGCTCGCGGCGGACTTCGGCGTCAGGACCGTGTCGACGGTCCGCACCTGGGCGTCGAGACCGTCGCGGGCGATGTCGAAGAGGTGGTAGCCGCGGTGGGCGTCGATCACCTTCCAGTGCGGGTTGTCCGCCTTCAGCGGGTCCCACTGGGCGTGGAAGGCGGCCTGGTCCTGGTCGCCGTTGCTGGAGACGGAGGTGCCGACGAACTCGGCGCCGACGACGGCGGACCCGGGGTCGGCGAAGTCCTTCTTGAGGTCGCTGATCATCGTCAGGTGCCGGTCCCCGCTGAGCACGACCGGGTTGCGCACGGCGGCGAACTCCTCCAGCAGGGAGTTGCGTTCCGCCTGGTAGCCGTCCCAGGCGTCGTAGTACCAGAGCTTGCCGTCGCCGGGCAGCAGGTCGGTCTCGGCCATCATGATCTGCGAGGCGACGAGGTTCCAGCGGGCCGGTGAGCCGTGCAGCCCGTCCAGCAGCCACCGCTTCTGCCCGGCGCCGAGCATGGTGAGCGACGGGTCCTCGGCACCGGCCTGGCCCGTGGCCTGGTCACTGCGGAACTGCCGGGTGTCCAGCACGTTGAGCCGGGCCAGGCGGCCGAAGTCCAGGCGGCGGTACATCTGGATGTGCGGGCCGTCCGGGACGGCGGTGGCGCGGACCGGCATGTGCTCGTAGTAGGCCTGGTACGCCGCGGTCAGCCGGGCCGTGAACGCGTCGTGCGACTGCTTGCCGGGGTCCTGCGGGACCTCGCCGGCGTAGTCGTTGTCGACCTCGTGGTCGTCGAAGGTGACCACCCAGGGGCGTTCGCGTGCATCGCGGCGAGGTCGGGGTCGGTGCGGTACTGGGCGTAGCGGTTGCGGTACTCGGTGAGGGTGTACGGCTCCCCGGTGCCCTCGTGCCGCCGTACGGCCGTCGCGGACGGGGCGGACTCGTAGATGTAGTCGCCGACGAAGAGGACGATGTCCGGGTCCTGGACGAGCATGTCGGCGTACGGCGTGAAGTAGCCGTGCTGCCAGTTCTGGCAGGAGGCGAGCGCGACGCGCAGGGAGCCGCCCCGCTGGTGCGGGTGGGGCGCGGTGCGGGTCCGGCCGGAGGGCGAGAGCTGTCCGCCCGCCCGGAAGCGGTACCAGTACCGGCGGTCCGGGCGCAGCCCCCGTACGTCCACGTGCACGCTGTGCCCGAACTCGGGCCGGGCCTGGGCGGTGCCCCGGCGGACGGTCCGGCGGAACCGCTCGTCCTCGGCGAGTTCCCACTCCACCGTGACGATCGCGTCCGGCATCCCGCCGCCGTTCAGCGGGTCGGGGGCGAGCCGGGTCCACAGCACGACGCCGTCGGGCAGCGGGTCGCCGGAGGCGACACCGAGGGTGAACAGGCCGTCGGGGAGCGGGTTCCCGGCGGCGCGGGCGGTGCCCGGCAGCCAGAGCTGGGCGGAGGCCGCGGCGCCGAGGACGGCGGCACCCGCGGTCAGGAAGCGGCGGCGGTCGGACTGCTGTGCTGCTCCGGTCATTCGGCTGACTCCCCTGCCACACGGGCCTCTTGGGCTTCACTCGCGGACCCTCGGAAGCTCCCACGGCCGGACGGCCCGGCCGCCGAACGGCAGCAAGCGGATGCGTGACAAGTGGGCGGACAACAGAAGACCCGCCACGGCACCGGGACCACGTGGAGAACGTGGTGGTGACGCGACGGGTCACGGTCAGTCAGAAATATTGCTCAGCAGTGGAGTTGGGACCGGGCGCCCGGTCCGCGCGAACGCGGTGCCGAGCACCGGCGCCGGAGCGCTCCGGAGGGGCGCCGGTCAGCGGCCCTGCCGTCTGCTCGGACGTCCCCGGCCGAGGCCGGCCGTGGAAACCGTGCGACCCGGAAGGGACATCGGTCCCCTTCCGGGTCGCACGGTTCCGGCTCAGCCGGGAGCGCCGGGTCCGCCCCGCCGGACGCCGGGACCTCCCGGCGTTCACCGCTCCCGGTCCGCCCGGTCCTACTCGAACGGGTCGAACTCGTCGTACTCGCGCAGCGCCTCGTCCCGCTCGGCCTGCTTGTCGCGCCGCCGCTGGACGGCCGGCCGGGCGGCGTCGAAGCGGTGGTCCTCACCGCGCCGGCCCAGCATCTCGGCGCCGGCCATGGCGGTCGGCTCCCAGTCGAAGACGACCGCGTTCTCCTCGGGACCGATGGCCACGCCGTCGCCGTTGCGGGCGCCCGCCTTCATCAACTGGTCCTCGACACCGAGGCGGTTCAGCCGGTCGGCGAGATAGCCGACGGCCTCGTCGTTGTTGAAGTCGGTCTGCCGCACCCAGCGCTCCGGCTTGTCGCCGCGCACCCGGAACAGCGGCTCGCCGCCGACCTCCTCGCGGGTGACGGTGAAGCCCGCGTCGTCCACGGCCTTGGGCCGGATGACGATCCGCGTCGCCTCCTCCTTCGGCTTCGCGGCCCGCGCGCCGGCGACCAGTTCGCCGAGCCCGAAGGTCAGCTCCTTCAGGCCGATGTGCGCCACCGCCGACACCTCGAAGACGCGGTAGCCGCGCTCCTCCAGGTCGGGGCGGACCATCTCGGCCAGGTCCTTGCCGTCGGGCACGTCGACCTTGTTCAGGACGACGATGCGGGGACGGTTGTCGAGGCCGCCGTACTGCTTCAGCTCCTCCTCGATGATGTCGAGGTCGGAGACCGGGTCGCGGTCGGACTCCAGGGTGGCGGTGTCCAGCACGTGCACCAGCACACTGCACCGCTCGACGTGGCGCAGGAACTCGAGGCCGAGGCCCTTGCCCTGGCTGGCGCCCGGGATCAGGCCCGGCACGTCGGCGATGGTGTAGACGGTGGAACCGGCCGTGACGACACCCAGGTTGGGCACCAGGGTGGTGAACGGGTAGTCGGCGATCTTCGGCTTGGCCGCGCTGAGCACCGAGATCAGCGAGGACTTGCCCGCGCTCGGGTAGCCGACCAGGGCCACGTCCGCGACCGTCTTCAGCTCCAGGACGATGTCCTGGAGGTCCCCGGGCTCGCCGAGCAGCGCGAAACCGGGCGCCTTGCGGCGGGCGGAGGCCAGCGCCGCGTTGCCGAGGCCGCCCCGGCCGCCCTGGGCCGCGACGAACGAGGTGCCGTGGCCGACGAGGTCGGCGAGCACGTTGCCGGCCTTGTCCAGGACGACGGTGCCGTCCGGCACGGGCAGGACCAGGTCCTGGCCGTCCTTGCCGGAGCGGTTGCCGCCCTCGCCGGGCTTGCCGTTGGTGGCCTTGCGGTGCGGGGAGTGGTGGTAGTCGAGCAGCGTGGTGACCGACTGGTCGACAGTCAGGATCACGTCGCCGCCACGGCCGCCGTTGCCGCCGTCCGGGCCGCCGAGCGGCTTGAACTTCTCACGGTGGACGGAGGCACAGCCGTGGCCTCCGTTACCCGCGGCGACATGCAGCTCGACGCGGTCCACGAAGGTGGTCATGGTTCATGCCTCCAGAACTACGGTGATGTCTCTTGCGTAACACGCGAAAGGCGGACCCGCCTTCCCGACCGGGAAGTGAGGTCCGCCTCGCGAAAGGTTCGAACGGAACGCTCGGGTCAGGCGACCGGAACGACGTTCACGACCTTGCGGCCACGGTGGGTACCGAACTCCACCGCACCCGGCTGCAGCGCGAACAGCGTGTCGTCGCCGCCACGGCCGACGCCGGCGCCCGGGTGGAAGTGGGTGCCGCGCTGGCGGACCAGGATCTCACCAGCGTTGACGACCTGACCGCCGAAGCGCTTCACGCCGAGCCGCTGGGCATTGGAGTCGCGACCGTTCCGGGTGGACGATGCGCCCTTCTTGTGTGCCATTTCTCCTCAGTCCCTTACTTCGCAGCCGCGGGGATCTCAGTGACCTTGATCGCCGTGTACTGCTGGCGGTGGCCCTGGCGACGGCGGTAGCCCGTCTTGTTCTTGTAGCGCAGAATGTCGATCTTCTGGCCCTTGTGGTGGTCCACGACCTCGGCCTGGACCTTGATGCCGGCCAGCACCCACGGGTCGCTGGTCACAGCGTCGCCGTCGACAACGAGCAGGGTCGAGAGCTCGACCGTGTCGCCAACCTTGGCGGTGGAAATCTTGTCAACCTCAACGATGTCGCCGACAGCAACCTTGTGCTGGCGACCACCGCTGCGCACGATGGCGTACACGCGGATCTCACTCTCTCGCTCGGGAACGGCACCCCCGCAGTCCAGCCGCCCGGGCATGAACACGGACAGCCTCTCCCGGCCACCGAGGCACCCGGGAGGAAGAGGTTTACGGGGATGTGGCGTGCCAGTCGACACGCCGACGGTCAAGGTTACGGGGCCACGGCCGAAGGGGTCAAACCGGGCCCGGCGGGTGTGGGGCCGGTCACGTGGACCGGCCCCACACCCGAGGGCGTCAGCCCTCGTCGCCGGCGGGGACCGTGGTGGTCTTCTTCGCCGTCGTCTTGGCGGCGGCCGTCTTGACGGTCTTGGCCGCCTTCTTGGCCGTCGTCTTCTTGGCGGCCGTCTTCTTGGCCGCGGTCTTCTTGGTGGCCGCCTTCTTCGCGGTGGCCTTCTTGGCGGTCTTGCGGGCCGCCTTCTTGGCCGGAACCGCCTCCTCGACGGTCTCCTCGGCGGCGGGCGCCTCGGTCACCGTCCCGGCGGCGGCCGGGGTCTCCTCCGGCGCGGCCGACGGGACGACCGTCACGGCCGTCTCCTCGGACGCGGTCGGCGCGGTGGCCTTGCGCACGGCACGGCGGCGCGGGCGGGCCGGGGCCGCGCTCTCCGCCTCCGCGGCCGGGGCCGGGGCCTCGGCGGCGGGCTGCTCCACCGGGGCGGCGGGCGCGGTCTCGGACACCGTCAGCACGGCGGCCTCGGCTCCCGCGGGGGAACCGGCGGGCGCCGACACCTTCCGGGTGGCCCGGCGACGCGTACGGCCCTTGGGCGCGGCCTCCTCGGCGGCGGGCTCGGCCTTCGGCTCCGGAACCGTCTGGTCCTCGGCGGCCACGGGCTCGGCCAGCGCCTCGGCGGCGGGCTCGGGCCGCACCGGACGCGCGGCCGCCTCCTCGGCGGTGACGTCCTGGGCGGTCGGCGCGGCGGCGGCCACGGCCGCCTCCGTGCTCGGGGCCTTCTCGGGCTCCGGGGCCTGCGCGGCCCTCTCCGCCTTCGGGGCCTTCTCCGCCTTCGGCGCACCCGCCGGTGCCGAGGCCCGGCGGCTCGCGCGGCGGCGGGAACGGCCGCGGCCGGCGGCCGCCTCCGCCTCGGCGACGCTGCTGTACAGCTCCTCGTCCGGCGCGAAGTCCGGTCCGGGCAGCGCGACGGGCTCGGCGAGCTCGGCGGCCACCTCGACGGCGGTCTCCACCTCGGGCTCGACGGCCTCGCCGGTCTCCACCGCCACGGCGGCGGTCTCGTGCACGTGCTCCTGCGCTTCGCCGCCCCGGCCGCGCTTCTTGCGCTTGCCGCCACCGCCGCCGCCTCCGGCCGCGACCGGCTGCTCCATGTGGACGATGACACCGCGGCCGTTGCAGTGGACACAGGTCTCGGAGAACGACTCCAGCAGGCCCTGGCCGACCCGCTTGCGGGTCATCTGCACCAGGCCCAGCGAGGTCACCTCGGCGACCTGGTGCTTGGTCCGGTCCCGGCCCAGGCACTCCAGCAGGCGCCGCAGCACCAGGTCCCGGTTGGACTCGAGCACCATGTCGATGAAGTCGATGACGATGATGCCGCCGAGGTCGCGCAGCCGGAGCTGGCGCACGATCTCCTCGGCCGCCTCCAGGTTGTTCCTGGTGACCGTCTCCTCGAGGTTGCCGCCCTGACCGGTGAACTTGCCGGTGTTCACGTCGACGACGACCATCGCCTCGGTCCGGTCGATCACCAGCGAACCGCCGCTCGGCAGCCAGACCTTGCGGTCCAGCGCCTTGGCGAGCTGCTCGTCGATCCGGTAGGTGGCGAAGACGTCGACCTCGCTGGTCCACTTCGACAGCCGCTCGGCGAGGTCGGGCGCCACGTGCGACACGTAGCCGTGGATGGTCTGCCACGCCTCGTCGCCGCTGACGACGACCTTGGAGAAGTCCTCGTTGAAGATGTCGCGGACGACCCGGACGGTCATGTCCGGCTCGCCGTAGAGCAGCGTCGGGGCGTTGCCGCTCTTGGCCTTCTTCTGGATCTCCTCCCACTGCGCCTGGAGCCGCTCGACGTCACGGCGCAGCTCGTCCTCGCTCGCGCCCTCGGCGGCGGTGCGCACGATGACGCCCGCGTCCTCGGGGACGATCTTCTTGAGGATGGTCTTCAGCCGGGCCCGCTCGGTGTCGGGCAGCTTGCGGCTGATGCCGGTCATCGAGCCCTCGGGCACGTACACGAGGTAGCGGCCCGGGAGGGAGACCTGGCTGGTCAGGCGGGCGCCCTTGTGACCGATGGGGTCCTTCGTCACCTGGACGAGCACCGACTGGCCGGACTTGAGGGCGGCCTCGATCCGGCGCGGCCCGTTGCCCATGCCGAGCGCCCCGAAGTTGACCTCACCGGCGTACAGGACGGCGTTGCGGCCCTTGCCGATGTCGATGAAGGCGGCCTCCATCGACGGCAGCACGTTCTGGACCTTGCCCAGGTAGACGTTGCCGACGTACGAGGTCGACTGCTCCTTGTTGACGTAGTGCTCGACCAGCACGTCGTCCTCGAGCACGCCGATCTGGGTGCGCTCGCCGTGCTGGCGCACGACCATCACACGCTCGACGGCCTCGCGACGGGCCAGGAACTCGGCCTCGGTGATGATCGGGACGCGCCGGCGGCCCTGCTCGCGGCCCTCACGGCGGCGCTGCTTCTTGGCCTCCAGACGGGTCGAGCCCTTGATGGACTGCACCTCGTCGGACGGCTCGGCGGGCTTGCGGGGCTCGCGGACCTTGACGACCGTGCGCTCCGGGTCGTCGGTGCCCGACTCGGCCTCGCCGCCGCTCTCACCGGCGCGGCGACGGCGACGGCGCCGGCGACGGCTGGAGCTGGAGCCCCCGGACTCCTCGTCCCGGGCCTCCTCGGCGTCCTCGTCCTCCTGCTCGGCGGTGTCCTCGGCGTCCTGCGCGGCCTGCTCGGCGGCCAGTTCGTCGGACTCGGCGTCCGCGCCCTCACCGGCCTCGCCGTCGGCGGCGTCACCACGGCGACGGCGACGGCCGCCCCGGCGACGGCGGCGGCGCGAACCGGACTCCTCGGAGCCCTCGGCCTCGTCGCCCTCGTCACCCTCGGCGAGGTCCTCGGCGGCCGCCTCGGCCTCCTCCGGCTCCTCGGCCTCGGCGGGACGCGTCTCCTCGGCGGCACCCCGGCGGCGACGGCGACGGCGGGCGCCGGCCTCGGCGCGCTCCTCCGGGTACGCCTCGGTCTCCTCCTCGGGCTCCTCCGCGCCGGCGGCCTCGGCCGCGGCCTGGGCGGCCGCCCGCTGCGGGGTCTGGAACTGCGGCTCGGCGAACACCGGCGCCTGGAAAACGGCGACGGCGGGCCGGGCCGGGCGGCGCGGCGACCCGGCCTCGTCGGCCTCGGTCCGCGCGGGCGCGGCGAATCCGGTCGCGGCCTGCCGGACGACCCGGCGACGGCGGCGCGGGCCGCCCTCCTCGGCGGGGGTCTCGGCGGCGGGGGCCTTCGGCGCCTCGGGAGCCCTGGTCTCCTCGGCGGTCGCGGTGGCCTCCTCGGCGGCGGGCGCGGCGGCACCGCGGGTGGCGCGGCGGCGGGTACGGCGCGGAGCGGCCTCCTCGGCGGCCGGGGCGGCCGTGGGCTCCTCCGCGGCGGCCTCCGCCTCGGGGGCGGGAGCGGCGGCGGCCGGTACGACGGCCTCGGCGGTCTCGGCGGCGGCCGGTGCACCGGCGGGCGCGGACGCGCGGCGGGTGGCGCGGCGGCGGGTACGGCCGGCGGGTGCGGCCTCCTCCGTCGCGGCGGGAGTCTCGGCGGCGGCCGAGGCCTCCGCGACGGGGGCGGCCTCGGCGGCGGCCGGAGCGGCCTCGGAGACCTCGGGGGTCTCGGTGGCCTTCGGCTCACCGGCGGGCGCGGCGGCGCGCCGGGTGGCACGGCGACGCGGGCGGGCCGGGGCGGCGGCCTCGGGCTCCGCGGCCTCCTCCGTGTTCGCCTCGGTCCGGGCGGGCTGGGTCTCGGCGGCGGGCACCACGGCCTCCGTCTCGGCCGGGGCTCCGGCGGGCGCGGACGCACGGCGGGTCGCCCGGCGGCGGGTACGCGGCGGTGCGGGTTCCTCGGTGGTGCCGGCGTCCTCGACGGCCTCGGCCGGCTCGGCGGAACCGGCGGCCTCGGTGGCCGGCACGACCGTCTCGGCGGCCTCGGCGGCGGCCGGTGCCCCGGCCGGCGCGGCGGCGCGGCGGGTGGCCCGGCGGCGGGTCCGCGCGGGGGCGCGGGCTCCTCGGCCGCGGCGGGGACCGCCACGTCCTCCGCCTCGGCGATCTCGTCCACTTCCGCGGCCGGTATGGCCGGCACGGTGACCTCGGCGGGTGCCTCGGCCGCGCCGGGCGGGCCCGCCGGGCGGGAAGCGGCACGGCGACGCCTGCGCGGCGGCAGGGTGTCGCTCGGCGTGTTCAGTTCGGAACCCTCGTTGGGTTCGGTCGGTTCGAGCATGCGGGCGTTTCTCCCGTCAGGCTCCCGGGCGCCGCGCCTGGTCCGGCGCCGGTCCCGAGGGACCGTTCACCGTTGACGTCCGCGGTCCGCGCGATGCGCGGTGACCGCCGTCCGGGGCGCGGGCGCCGCACGGGAGCACTCTGTGTCCTGTCTCGCCGGTTCCGTACGCCTTGTCGGTACGGCCTGGCGAAAGTCTTCTGGTCGGTGCGCTGCCCGACCCAGGTGGCTCCCGAGTCCGAGGGCGGCGCTACGACGTCCGTCCCTACGCGGAACCTTCCGGCGTCGGCGTCGTCGCGGCGGCGGCCGGTGTGGCCGTCAGGGCCTCGGCTGCCTCGCGGTCGGGCGCGAGCGGGTCGGTCACCGTGCCGGTCTCTTCATCGAACAGCCCCTGCGCCAGCCTGGTCACCGCTGCGGGGACCGGCGGCGCCAGGTCGGCCACGGCGCGGAGACCGGACAGGACGTCGTCGGGTCGTACGGCAGGCGTCACGTGCCGAACAACCAGCCGCAGTATCGCACAGGGCTGGTCGGTCGGCCCATCAGCCCGCGAACTGGGCGTTTCCAGGTTCGCGACCGCCGGGCGGGCGTCGAAGGTACGGACGCCGTTCTTGGTCATGCGCTGCACCTCGACGGCGTCGGCCTCCATGAAGGCCTCGACCGCGCGCCGGGCGTCGAGCGGGTCGACGCCGTCCAGCCGCAGCTCCCACACGGAGGCCGTGAGCCGGTCGGCGAGTCCCGAGGTCCGTGCCTCGACCGCGTCGACGATGTCCAGCCCGGTGGGCAGCGACTCGTCGAGGAGGACGCGCAGGGGTTCGGGGTCCCGCGCCGCGGTCAGCGCGATCTCCAGGTACTCCGCTTCACTGCCCGTGCCGGTGGGTGCGGCATTGGCGTACGACACCTTCGGGTGCGGTGTGAACCCCGCCGAGTACGCCATGGGCACCTCGGCGCGGCGCAGCGCACGCTCGAAGGCGCGCTGGAAGTCACGGTGGCTGGTGAACCGGAGGCGGCCGCGCTTGGTGTAGCGCAGTCGGATGCGCTGCACCGCGGGTGCGGGCGGCGGGCCTTCGGGCTGTCGCTTGCCCAGTGTCCTAGTCCTTCGTGAGTGCGGTGGTACTCCTACCAAGAGTACGTGCCGCGCGGCCCCCGGGTTCCCGCCGGTCCACGGCGGCCGGCGGCCGGGGCTCGCCGAGCAGCGTCCGCCTGAGGTCCGCGCGCGCCTGCCGCACGGTGTCACGGGCGGTGGCCAGCGCCTGCCGCACGGTCCGCCCCACCACGCGCGCCGCCCCGGCGGCGGGCCGCAGCACATGGTCCCGGAGGGCGTGCCCGACGGGGGTGAGGACCGTCCGGTACACCCAGCGCACCGGTTCCACGAGGATCCACCGGACGAGGGTCCCGAGCACCCGCCCGACGGCCCGCGAGATCCGCCCGGCGATCCGCCAGGCGTGCCCGAGGGCCGCCCGGTCTCCCGCGCGACGACGGCCAGGACCCGCCCCACGGGCACCAGCACCCGGCGCCACAGGGCGAGGGCAGGCAGCACGAGCAGGACGCGGGCCGTCCAGTACAGGACGGCGCCGGTCCCCGTGACGACGGCGGTCACGAGCCACGCCAGGGCCCGCCCCACGGGAGCCAGCACCCACGCGTACAGCCACCGCGCCGGGACCACCAGCAGATACCGCCCCAGCCGGGCCACGACGGCGCACACCCCCGTCCCGGCCGCGGCGAGCAGCAGGCCGGCGCCCTTCAGCAGCCAGGCGATCCCCCGCCCGACGGGAGCCAGCACGCGCGCGTACAGCCACCGGAGCGCGGCTCCGGTCACCCGGGCGCCCCGGGCGAGGCCATGCCCGAGGGGCGTCAGCGCGTACCGGTACAGCCATGACGCCGGTACGACGACGAGCACGTTCCCGAGCCACCCCAGCGCCTTCCCGGCGGGCACCACGACCCACCGCCACAGCGCGACGAGGGGCCACACGAACAGGGCCCGGCCGAGCCACCGCAGCGCGCGGCCGAGCGGACGCAGCACCGTGCGGGCCACGAAGCGCCCGGCGACGGTCAGCGCGTCCCACACCAGCCGTACGGGCACCACCAGCACGAGGACGACGATCCGCACCGGCACGCGGATCGCCACGGCCAGGCATCCTTCCGGGTACGGCGGCTGGGCGGGCGGCTTGTCGAGGTCCATACCCCTACGGACGCAGCGGGCGCCCCCGCGGATGCGCTGGGCCTGTCTGACAATTCCCGTCCGCCGCGCGGCCGCCCTGCGGGCGACGACGCGAATTGCCAGACAGGCCCTAGGCCACGCGCGCCTTGTACGACTCCGGGTAGCGCTCGGTGAACTTGATGACCCCCACCAGCAGGACGATCGGGACGACCCAGTTGAACCAGTCGTCCATGGACGGGTTCCGGATGGCCAGCCAGGTGGAGAGCGCCATGAGGGCGAAGACCACGCCCCAGGCCGCGGTCAGCACCCGGTTGATGTGCGCGAAGACGGGCGAGTCCCAGTACTCGCGGGGTGTCTGCTGCCGGGCGTACTGCGCGGTGAAGGGATCGGCGAACAGCGACCCCAGCGCGACGACGGCCACGACGCCGTTGGAGATGACCTGGGCGTAGGTCTCCAGCCAGAGGAGTTGCGAGCGGTCCAGGGCGAGCGCCAGGACCGTGATGACCGCGAAGAACACGATGCCGACCATGTCCAGGAGGAAGAACCTGCCCCGGAGCATGTCCTTGCCCGACAGCACGATCGCGGCGATCAGCGCGGCGAGCGCCGCGTACTCCCAGGTGCTGGGGCTGGCGACCACTCCGAAGATGATCCAGGGGGCGAAGGACAGGAACACGCCGCCCGTGCCCACGGGTTTCTGTGTCGGCGCCTTCGTCGCCGTCTGCTGCGCCATGGGAGTCCTCCCGTCGGATGTCGGGACCCGCGCCCCCTCCCCCATGGTCCCGTGGCCGGTCGCCCGCCGCTCGTCGTGCACGGCGGGCACACGGCCCCTACCGTGAGAGACGCGGTCGGGGACGTACACGGGGGTGCCGTCACGGCCTGTCCGGGAGCCGCCATGACCCACCGATTCAGCGAGAACGTCCAGTTCGACTACGAGATCAGGCTCGCCCTGGGCTCGGCCTGGCGTCAGGGCGCGGATCCCGGCGAGGTGCTGGCCACCGCCGCGGCCGTCGCGGACGCCGACGGGCAGCGGTGGTTCGACGCCTGGGTGGGACTGGGCCGCGCGGTCCGGGAGCGGGCCGACCGCGCCGCCGCCAAAGGCCACACGGTGAGCGCCCGGGACGGGTGGCTGCGTGCCGCCGGCTACTTCGGTACGGCCCTGGTGGGCGTCGACGCGGTCGCCGATCCCGGGAAACGGCTGGCCGAGGTGTTCCCGGAGCACCGGGCTTGCTTCGACCGCTTCCTGCGCGCCTGGGACCCGCCGGCCGAACCGGTGGCCGTCCCGTACGAGGGCACGACGCTGCCCGGGTACCTCGTCGGCCCGCCCGGCGCCACCGGTCCGCTGCCGACACTGATCGCCAACAACGGCAGCGACGGACCGGTCAGTTCCGCCTGGACGCTGCTGGGCGCGCCCGCGGTGGCCCGCGGGTACCGGGTCCTGCTCTTCGACGGGCCGGGTCAGCAGTCGACCCTCTTCGAGCGCGGGATGACCTTCCGGCCGGACTGGGAGAACGTCGTCACCCCGGTCGTGGACTTCCTCCGCTCCCGCCCGGACGTCGACGCCCGGCGGATCGTCCTGGCCGGCATCAGCCAGGCCGGGTACTGGGTGCCGCGGGCCCTCGCCTTCGAGCACCGGATCGTCGCCGCGGTCGCCGACCCGGGCGTGGTCCGCGTGGTGGACAGCTGGTGGCACAACCTGGGCCCGGAACTGCGGGAGTTGTGGGAGTCCGGCGACCGCGAGGCCTTCGACGGCTTCCTCGGGGAGGGGCTGAGCCAGGACCCGGCGCTCGCCGCGACATGGCGCTGGCGGGCCAAGCCGTACGGCATCGAATCGCCGTCCGATCTGCTGGCGGAGGTCTCCCGGTACGACGTCGCGCCCGTCGCCGGCCGGATCACCACCCCGCTGCTGATCACCGACCCGGACGGCGAGCACTTCTGGCCCGGCGCCTCGCGGGAGTTGTTCGATCTGCTGCCCGGCCCGAAACACCTGGTGCGCTTCACCGAGGAGGAGGGTGCGCACCTGCACTGCGAGCCCCTGGGCCGGGCCCTGTTCGAGCAGCGCGTCTTCGACTGGCTGGAGGCCCGTGTCGCCGCCGCCGGGGCTCCCCTGTCACCGAACGACCACAGCCGGGTAACACATTGACCCGCCCACGCCAAAGACATGGTTTCCGGTCACCGTGACTGGTTCGATAGGGGGTCAACTAAGCTTGTTCACCTGGGGGACAACATGCACTGGTACATCGACGTCCTGAAGAAGTACGCCGTGTTCAGCGGCCGCGCGCGGCGGCAGGAATACTGGATGTTCTTCCTGTTCAACATCATCATCAGCGTCGTGCTGGCGATCGTCGACCAGGCCATCGGCTCGAGCATCCTGGGCATCATCTACTCGCTCGCCGTCCTGCTGCCCGGCCTCGGCGTCTCCGTCCGCCGGCTGCACGACACGGACCGCTCGGGCTGGTGGATCCTGATCGGCGCGATCCCGCTGGTGGGCGCGATCATCCTGATCGTCTTCCTGGCCACCGAGGGCAAGCCGGAGACCAACCAGTACGGCCCGAACCCGAAGTACGCCCAGGCCGCCTGAGCGGACATCAGCCTGGACACGGCCCGCCGGATCCCTCCGGCGGGCCTTTCGCGCTGCCGTCCCGGTCCGACCGGAGCGAACCGGCACGAGGCGCCCTCTCCGGTCGAGAAGCCGGCCGGTGGGGGCGCTCGGGGCCGCTCAGCCCCCGGAACCCCGGGGACTCGCCGTCCGGCGACGGCAGGTCCTGCTCGGTCCAGAGGGTCTTGCCGGTGGGGGTGTAGCGGGTGCCCCAGTGGTGGGTCATCTGGGCGATGATGAACAGGCCCCGGCCGCCCTCGTCGTCGCTCGCGGCGTGGCGCAGATTGGGCGTGGTGTGGCCGGTGTCTGAGACCTCGCAGATCAGCGTCCGGTCGCGGATCAGGCGCACCTGGATGGGGCCGCCGACGTAGCGGATGGCGTTGGTGACCAGTTCGCTGACGATGAGCTCGGTGGTGAACGCCAGGTCCTCCAGCCCCCAGTCCCGCAACTGCTTGCCGACGGCGGTGCGGATGCCGGCCACGCCGGCCGGGTCCGGCGGCAGTTCCCACTGGGTGAACTGGCTCCGGTCGAGCAGCCGGGTGCGGACCACGAGCAGCGTGGCGTCCACGTCCACCGGCCCGGGCAGCAGGGCGGTCACCGCGCGGTCGCAGAGCTGGTCCAGGGACGTCCGGTCACCGGCGAGGACCCCGGAGAGCCGCGTGAGCCCGGCGGCCCGGCCCGAGGTGGCCTGCAGCAGGCCGTCCGTGCACAGGGCGACGACACTGTCCGGGGGCAGCCGCAGCTCCGCACTCTGGTAGGGCGCGCCGCCGATGCCCAGCGGTGGGCCGGGGGGCAGCTCCGGACAGCTGACCTCGCCGGTGTGCGGGTCGACGACCGCCAGCACCGGATCCCCGGCACGCGCCAGGCTGCACTGCCCGGACACCGGGTCGTACACCGCGTACAGGCAGGTCACGCCCCTGGCCTCGTCGGCGTGCGACTTCGGGGGGCTCGGGCCGCCGTGACCGTTCCCGCGCTCGTACGCGGTCTGCTCGACCAGGTCGTCCAGGCGGGACAGCAGCTCGTCCGGGGTCAGGTCGAGACGGGCCAGGACGCGCACCCCCGTCCGCAGGCGGCCCATCGTGGCGGCGGCGCGCAGGCCGTGCCCGAGCACGTCCCCGACGACCAGGCCGACCCGGGTGCCCGACAGGGGGATCACGTCGTACCAGTCGCCGCCGACGCCTGACCCGTTGTCGGCGGGCAGGTAGCGGCTCGCCGAGTCCAGGGCGGTGTGCGGTGGCAGGCGGCGCGGCAGCAGGCTCCGCTGGAGCTTGAGGGCGACCCCGTGTCCGCGGGTGACCACCGGCATCAGCAGCAGACCGAGCAGCAGGGCGCCCAGACCGATGACGGTGACCCCGCCGGTGGGGCCGAGGAGCGGCAGGTCGACGCTGGTCGCGCCGTACCCGGGGGACGCGTAGACCCAGGTGGCGTAGAGGAACAGGGCGAGCATGATCAGGCCGCCCAGGCCCGGCAGCACGCCCTTGAAGACGAGGTCCTTGGTGCTCCGGTCCAGCGTCTTGCGGTAGTACCAGAGGCAGGCGAAGCCGGTCAGGCCGTAGTGGAACGTGATCGCGAGACCGACCGAGTCGATCGAGTCGGCCAGCACGTTCCCGCTGAAGGAGGTCAGCATCACGAGGAAGGCGACCGAGACCGCGCCCATCCCGACGGTCGACCAGGTGGGGGTGAGGAACCTGCGGTGCACCCGGGCGAACCGGGCGGGGACGGCCTTGTGGACCGCCATCGAGAAGACCGTCCGGGCCAGCGGCAGGATGGTGGTCTGGGTGGACGCCAGCGCCGAGGTCAGCACCATGAGGATCAGCAGTCTCGACAGCACGAGACCCGTGTCACCGCTGCCGAAGACGGCCTCTCCGAGCCCGGAGAAGACGTCGTCCGAGTTGTCGGCGTTCCCCAGCCCGACCCCCGAGCCGCTGGTCCCGGCGAACGCCTGCGCCGAGGTGGACACCAGCGCGTACAGGACCAGCAGCAGCACGGTGGACAGGACCGCCGCGCGGCCGGGGATCCGGGTGCTGTCGACCGTCTCCTCGTTGATCGACACGGCGGTGTCCCAGCCCCAGTAGATGAAGACCCCGGCGAGCAGACCCGAGGTGAGGCCCTTCACCGAGGACACCTCGAAGGGGTTGAACCAGGAGGCGGAGACGTGGATCGCGGTGGCCGGGGCCGCGTCGGTGTAGGCCCTGACCAGCGCGGCGACGGCGAGGACGACGAGCATCCCGACTTCGAGACAGAGCAGCCAGCGCTGCACGGCGGCGGAGAACTCGATGCCGACGTAGCAGACCGTGGTCATCACCACGATCCAGACGATGCCGGCGATGGTGGTCCACAATCGGTCCTCGGCGAGCCCGTCCAGGCCCACCAGCCGGAAGCTGTACGTGCCGGCGATCTCGGCGAGGCTCGCCATGACGATGACGTTGGCGACGACGATGCCCCAGCCGCCCATCCAGCCGGTGCGGGGGCCGAAGGCGCGGGTCGCCCAGGTGAAGGTCGTCCCGCAGTCGGCGTTGCTCGCGTTGAGTTCCCGGAAGGCGTACGCGATCAGCAGCATCGGGACGAACGACAGCACGATGACGATCGGCGCCTGCAGGCCGACCGCCGCGACGATCAGGCCCAGTGTGGCGGCGAGGCTGTAGGCGGGGGCGGTGGAGGCAAGCCCGATGACCACCGAGGAGAACAGGCCCAGCGCGTCGTTCTTGAGCCCCTTGCGACCGGCGCCCGTCCCGGGAGCGGGGCGGTCGGCGGACTCCGCGCCGCCAAAATGCCACACACTCGATTCCAACGCCGGGCCACTCACCCCGCAACAGCGCGGGGCGTCCGCGAATCCGTGATTCGCGGACGCCCCGCGGGCGGCCCGAGCCGGTCCGCCGCTGACCCGGTCGGGTCAGAACGCCTGGTTGTTGCAGCCCATGTCCGAGCCGAGGTGGCTCTGCTGCGCCCCGGGGTTGCCCTCGCCGTTCAGCAGGTTGCCCGCGGCGCCGGTGAGGGCACCCACGCTGCCGAGCACCTCGATGTTCATGTCGTGCGAGCGGCACTCGACGCCCTGCGTGACGTCGATGTCGTGGCCGGGCTCGCCGTGTGCGAAGGCGGTGGTGGCGCCGAACGAGCCGACGGTGCCGAGCAGGGCGCCCACGAGGACCGCCTTGTGGAACGTGCGCATGGGTTCTCCGTTGTTGGGGGTTGAAATCTGCGACGGGTACGGATCGGTGGATCGGGTGGTGACCGCGGGGCCCCGCGGCGGGGCGGTCAGCCGAGTCGGGGAAGCCCGAGCTGGCCGACCGGCGGGGCCGCGATCTGACCGAGGCCGACCGGAGACAGCCCCGGGGCGCTCGGGGGCGCGATGATCGGGTTGACGAGCGGGTTCACCTCAGGGTTGACCTGCGGGTTCACCTGGGGGGCGACATGCGCCGGGGGCTCCTGGCTGACGGCCGGGGGCATGGCCACCTGCGGCGCGACCTGCGGCATCACCTGGGGCATGACCTGCGGGACGACCTGAGCCGGCTGCGCGGGAGCGGGCTGCTGGTACGGCGCCGGCTGCTGGTAGGGCTGCTGCTGGTACGGCGCGGGCTGCGCGTACGGCTGCTGCGGGTACTGCTGCTGCGCGTACGGCGCCGCGGTGGCCTGGGCCGAGCCGTGCGACACGGCCGACGCCGAGGCGTAGCCGGTCTGCGGAGCCTGCTGCGGGGCCGGGGCCGGCGCGTAGACCTGGGGGGCCTGCTGCGGCGCGGGAGCCGGCGCGTAGGCCGGGGGCGCCTGCTGCGGCGCCGGTGCCGGGGCGTAGGCCTGCGGGGCCGGCGCGTAGGCCTGCGGGGCCGGGGCGTAGGCCTGGGGGGCCTGCTGCGGCGCCGGAGCCGGTGCCGGCGCGTAGGCCTGCGGCGCCTGCTGTGGAGCGGGGGCCGGGGCATAGGCCTGCGGAGCCTGCTGATCGGGACTCGGCGCCGGAGCGGCGCTGCCCTGTCCGACTGGGGAATCGGCATGGCTGACGCCCACGCCGATGACGGACAGACCGCCGGCCGCCGCTACAACGAGCGCGGCCTTGTGAAGCTTGCGCATGAAACCCTCGGCCCTTCGATACCTGAAAAGGGAAAGCAATTGCGTTCGGTGCCGTCCCGCGTGAAATCGGTGCGATATTCACACCGCACCGTCAGCAGCATTACTTCTGACCGGCACACGGACGTCGTGTGGGAGCGGGCAGCGAAATTCCTCGCCCTTCGAGTCCACGAGTCCAGGTCGCTGCCTTCTCCCCGTCGGAACGAGGCTTTCCGCGCCGTGGTCACGGCGTCCGAAGGCCTGTCACCCGTTTGCCACATCCCCGGACGCGGAATTACGGCATATGCCGGTCCCTCGCCTTTGCGTCGAATGGGTGACCCCGGGCCGGCGGCCGTATCCGCCGCCTTCGTCGTCTCGTTCCCCACGGGCCGGACGCGACGGTGCACCACAGCCGTCGCGCCGCACCGGGCGGCGGGACAGCGAAGGCCGTGCGCCGCCCCGTCACGTTCCACCAGGTTCCGCGCACAGGTCAACGAAGGGCCGAGGATTTCCATGCGCAAGCTTCAGCACGTCGCGCTCGTCATCGCAGCTGCGGGCGGTCTGTCCGCCGTCGGCGCCGGCCCGAGCTCCGCCGCCCCCGTCGCCTACAACGGGACCGTTCCGCCACCCGTCTCACAGCCGGACGCCCAGGCCGCCTCCGCCACCTCCTCCCAGGCGACCGCGCAGACCTACGGCTCGCCGGCCCAGCGCCAGGAGGCGGCCCCGCAGCGCGGCACCGAGGTCGCCCCGCAGGTCAACCCCCAGCTGAACCCGCAGATCAGCCCCAGATCTCGCCCCAGGCACAGCAGGCCCCGCAGGGCGCCCCGCAGACGGTCAACCAGGGCGGCGCGGTGAGCCAGAGCAACCTGTTCCGCCCGTACCAGGAGTGCAGCCCGCAGAACCTGCTCGACGCGAACGTGCCGGTCGCCCTGCTCGCCGCCGCGCAGACCCGGGGTGTGGACTGCACCCAGGCCAACAGCCAGTCGAACTCCCTGGCCAGCGCCCAGCAGTACTGACGGTGGGACGCCGGCGCGCCGCCCCGGTCCGCACGTCTCGTTTTCCGACGGTCCGTCATATCCGATGCGGAATACGGGTTTTTCCAGCGTGCGACCACCAGAGCGGCGCGTCGTCGCCCGTTTTGGGATATTTCGCACTAATCTCCCGTAACTGTAAAACGTCGATCTGCCACAGATCGCACCCCCACTCCACCGGAGATGACATGCGCAAGCTTCGTAATGCTGCCGTCCTGGTCGCCGCCATCGGCAGCATCGGACTCGTCGGCGGCACGGCCCAGGCCGCGGGCGGCCACGGCGGCGAGCACGGTGACAAGTTCAACATCACGCAGAGCTCGAACTGCAAGTCGCACGACCTGAACCTCGACCTCCTCGGCGAGGTCGGCCTGCTCAACGGCCTGCTGGGCAACGGCCTGAACGGCGAGGGCAGCCCGGGCGCCCAGAACACCCACATCGGCTCGACCATGGGCTGCAACAACAGCGCCTTCTGAGCCCGGTCCGGCGCACCGACGCCGGAGTGTGAACGGTCCCGGCACCGCGGCCACGCGCCCGGTGCCGGGACCGACGACGTTCTGCACGAACTCACCCCTCTCACCATCGGGAGATCACATGCGCAAGCTCCGCACGACCGCCCTCCTCATCGCCACCATCGCCGGTACCGCCTTCCTCGGCGCCGGTGCCGCCCACGCCGGTGAGGGCTGGGGCGGCAAGAGCGGCGACGAGTTCAAGATCCAGCAGAGCAGCACCTGCACCTCGCACGACCTCAACGCCGACATCCTCGGCGAGGTCGGCATCGCCAACGGCCTGGGCGGCAACCTGCTGAACGGCGAGGGCAACCCGGGTGCGCAGGCCACCGAGATCGGCTCGACCATGGGCTGCAACAACTCCGCCTTCTGAGCCCGGCTCCGGCGCACCGACGCCACGGAGCGAATGGTCCCGGCACCGCGGCCCACGCCGCGCGCCGGGACCATCGCCGTTCCCCTCGGTGCCGGCCGCCGACAGGCCGAACGGCAAGCCCCGGTGTCCCGACCCGCGATCGGGACACCGGGGCTTGCCGTTCACCCGCGCACGCTCCGTGCCGACGGCGTTCAGAAGTCGAAATGCGGCTTCTTGAAGCCCTTGGGGAGCTTCGCCGTGTTGGAGCAGTCCACGACCTGACCGGTGCTCGCGGACTCCTCGCCGGTGGCCTCGTCCCCCGAGAAGATCACGTTCGGGCGGTCGACCGTCGAGCAGTCCTGCTTCTGCTGGATGACGTGCGTGCCGTCCTTGTCGACACGGGAATCGTTCTTCTGGACGCACACGGTGCCACCCTGGGCGGTGCTCTGGCAGCCGCCGGGAAGCCCGGCGGCGTGCGCCTGGCCGGCGCCGAGGCAGAGCGCGGCGAGACTTCCCGCGAGCCCCGAGGCGGTTGCGATCTTCCTTGCACTGAACATGTGTTGTGTCTCCTCTCTCATGACGACAGCCCGGACGCCTGCGCCTGCGACTGGCGCGCACCCGGGCAGACAGATCCGAACAGCGCCTTCGGCGTCCGGACTTGACGTCCGGCGCGACCGAGGGCGGGATGGCCGCAGCCCGGGCGCGTGCCGTTACGGCCGGCGCGCACCCGGGCTGTCTTCGCCGCGGCGTCACGAGGACACCGCTCGACGCGGTACGTCGTTACTGGTCCTCGCCGTGCTCGCCGTAACCCTGCTCGGGCTCGGAGTTCTTCTCCTCCTCCTGCGGCTGGCCCTGCGGCTGCTCCTCCTGCGGCTGGGCCTGCGGCTGCTCCTCCGGCTGGCCCTGCGGCTGGACGTAGTAGCCGCCACCGACGGCGACGGCGTTGGCCGACGAGTTGGCCACGGCGCTGATCGCCGGAGGCGCGTCGTTCTCGCCCGCGAAGCTGGCCCCGGCCCCGAGGACGGACAGTCCGGCCACCGCCGCCGCTACGATTGCAGCGCGCTGAAACTTACGCATGGATTGACCCTTTCTTACCCGGACGGAACGCCCGGATCGACTACGTAGCGTGAGCATATACACACACTACGTAATTGCCGAGGATCTACACTCCCCATGTCGCATCCGCAACTCCAGCGGCGGCGGCCTTGCACCGATCAGGGCATCAGAGACCGAGCAGCCCCTTCTCGCCGTCACCCTCCTCCGGCGCCACCCCCATCGTCGTGGGAGCACAGGTGACCTCGGGTCCGACCCGCATGACCCCGGCACCCAGAGCGGCGGGCAGCCGCAAGGGCTGCACCGGCGCGCACGTCTCCTGGTGGGGGATGACGCCGTCCTCGGGCACCTCGCCCGTGATCCGCTGCGAACAGCTGATGTTGCCCTGGAGGTCGGGCACACAGGGCGTCGGACCCGCCGCGGCGAACGCCGGAGTGACGCCGGCGCAGGCCACCGCGAGGCCGCCGACGAACCCCGAGACAGCCGCGATCTTCATCCTGCTGAACATGTGTTGCGTCCTTCTCTGCAGGGGGCGCCCGGGAACCGGCCGCACCGGACCGGACTCAGCCGTTGAACGCGGTGTTGTACTGGCCGCAGGTGGTGTCGAGGGTGCCGGCGATCCCGAGCACACCGACCGGGATGCTGTTCTCGGCCACCGTCTGGGGGCTGCACTCCTGGTAGGGGCGGTAGGAGTCGGACACCTTCGGCCCGTTGTCGGAGGTGTCGGCGACCGCCGTGCCGACGCCGATGGCGGACAGGCCACCGGCCGCCACTGCTGCGATCACGACCTGCTGAAACTTGCGCATGGAACCCTCGGTCCTTTGCCTGAACAACGAAATTGATTGCCTAGCGTGACGGACCAGACACTAGCAGTAGCGGTGTGCGACATTCCACATCGCCGGTCCGGCCGGGGCCGGATAGCCCCGCAGAGGTCACCGCGAGGACGCCAATTGACCGCACGGGGCGCCGGGTTGCCGAACTCGGGTGCGGTCGACGGAAGTTCGTCAGAGGAAGGCCGGCTCCGCGACCCGCAGCCGCCGGGGCGCGGGCACGGACAGGATCAGGTCCCGCAGCGCCTCCACGTACAGCCGCACGTTCTTGTAGGCGACCTCGGTGTCCGGGTAGCGGCAGGCGAACCACAGGCCCTCGTTCAGGCGGTTGACCCAGGCGCACACCTGGTCGCCGTACGACACCCGGATCAGCCCGTACGCGTTCTGCTCGGCCCAGTGGTCCGAGCCGGGTGTGGGCCGGGCGTCCACGTACGAGACGATCGAGTACATGTCGGGCGAGGTCGGCCGGAAGTCCGCGCCCAGCAGGCGCAGTACGCGGGCCAGCGGGATGCGCGCCAGCGACCGGTTGGCCCGCAGTTCGGCGCGGACCGTGGCGAGCGCGCCGTCGAGGTCCCGTGCCGCGGGCACCTCGATCGGGGCGCCGCCCACGTACCAGCCGACGGAGTCCGACCACGCGGACTTCAGCCGGGTGTGGAACGGTACGACCGTGCGGTAGACCGGCTGCCCGCCCAGCTCGTGGACGATCAGACTCGTCGCGGCCAGGACGCCCACCAGGCTGCCGCCGTAGGGCCTGCAGTAGTCCTCGAACGCGGCGGCGGCGTCCGCGTCGACGAGGGGCTCGCACACCAGCTTCTGGGTGGGCAGCGGGTCACCGGGCCGCAGGCCGAGGTCGACGGGGAACTCCGGGAGCCGCCCGTCGCACCGGCCGATGAACTCCCGCCAGCGGTCGACGATCGCGTGGGTGTCGTCGATCCCGTCCGCGCTCGTCCGCTCCTGCTCGCAGAAGTCGACGTAGCTCCCCGGGGGCGTGCCGGCCGCGGGCCGCCCCGTGACGTCCGCGGTGTACAACTCGCGGATCTCGCCGGGGATGCGCTGGAGCGAGTAGGCGTCGACGTTGGTGTGGTCGAAGGCCATGTACACGCTGGTGGAGTCCTCCCGGACGACCGCCGCGTAGATGAGGTTCGGCCAGCCGAGCGCGTCCGCCGCCACGTCGAATCGGTCCTGCAGGTACCGGACGAGGGCATTGGTGTCGGCGAAATCGCCCACCACCTGGCGGTGCAGGGACACGTCGTCCTCGTCGAGGGTGAACCGGTGCATCTCCTCGTCGGCCCAGCGGAATCCGCTGCGCAGCGTCTCGTGACGCAACGTCCAGCCGCGCAGCGCCCGTTCCAGCGCGTCGAGGTCGGCCGGCCCCGGCAGGTCGAACGCGGTGCCCAGCCAGGTTGGTACGAACAGTCCGTCCTCCCGCACCGATCGGGCCGTCCGGATGTGCGACTCCTGGATGTACGCCGGCGGCCGCGGGTCCGGCGGCAGCACCGCAGCGGCCTCGACGGTCGCAGGGCTGAACGTCCACTCGACGAGTCGTCCGGGCCGGACCTCGCAGCGCTGGATGTCAGAAATTCGCACGGTGGCGTCTCCTTCGCAGAAGACACCAGCTTGATGAAGGGGGAGCCGTGCGCGAGCGGCGGCCGCCGTGTCGCCGTCATTTCAGCGGGACGTGTGACGCGTCGAACGGCGAAGCGATCATGCGGAGTTCACTCTCCGCCGCAGGTGGCCGGTCGTGGCCCGAGGGCCGGAGCGCGCCGCCGTGCGCCGGGGGCGGAGGGGCCGGTGCGGTTCACAGGCTCAGCGTGATCGCGGCGCCGAGGCCGCCCAGGCCGAGGGCGAAGGCCGCCTCCTGCCAGCCGCCCCCTCCCCAGCGGAAGAGGCGGTCGGCCGCCAGCCGGCCGGGACCGGTGGCGGCCACGCCCAGGGCGACGACCGCGATGCAGACGCTGTACTCCACACCGCCGTCCGCCTCCCACAGGCCGTGCGCGCCGGTCACCGTCACCATCGCGTTGATCATGACGCCGATCAGGGCGGCGGCGGCCAGCGGTGTCAGCAGCCCGACCGCCAGGCCGAGGCCGCCGAGGAACTCGGACAGACCTCCGATCACGGCGTAGAGCCTGCCCGGGCGGTAGCCCAGGCCCGCGAAGCCCCTGCCGGTCGCGGTGAGACCCGGGCCCCCGAAGAGCCCGAAGAGTTTCTGGGCCCCGTGGGCTGCCATCAGCAGGCCGAAGGCCAGTCTGATGAGCAGCAGGCCGGCATCGGCGGCGGTGACGGGACGCGCCGCCGTCTCCTCGGAACGATCAGGGCGGTTCAGTATGCGCTTGGTCAACATGGCTGTGCTCCGGTCGGAACGCCGGAACGGGCGTCTTCCCCCAGCTCGGCCGGACACCGAGCAACCGGTGACAGGGGGTCTCCGCGGGGCGGAGCACGCTCCCCCACCCGATCCTTGCGCCGTCAGCGGCGTCGGGCATCCGGGCGGCGGCCCGGGGACGGCCCGCAGCCCGGCCCCGCACCAGCGGGGCGGGAAGCCGGCACGCGCGGCGAGGCCCGCCGGTCAGCGGCGGAAGACTCCCAGTCCGCCTGCGTTGAGGTGCTCGATGGTGACGCTCGTGGCCTTGCCGGAACCGGTGTGGAACGTGACGCCGGACAGGCCGGCGGCGTTCTCGCCCCGGGTCAGGTAGCTGAAGGTGTCACCGGTGTAGTGCTTCAGGGGGAACGACATCCCGCGCGGGCCCAGCGTCATGCTCAGCCCGCGCCTGCCGTCGCCGGTGACGGTGACGGTGACGGGCCCGTAGTAGTCGTTCGCATAGGTGCCCGTGTAGGTAGCGGCGGCCTTGGCCGGCTTCGCGTCGGCGGGCGGCTCGGCGTAGTCGGTCGGGGAGACGCCGGTGTAGGCGGCGGCCCGCACCACCTTCCCGTAGAAGCCCAGCCAGTCGACCGTCTGCCTGCCGTTCTGGGCGATGTCGAAGAACGCGGCGGCCACCGCCTCGGGCACGCCGATGGGCTGGCCGTTCGTCAGCACCACGATGCCGAGCCGTTCGCCCGGCAGCAGGGTGACCTCGGTCGCGGCGCCGAGGTCGAAGGCGCCGGAATGGTTCAGGCGCAGCCGTCCGCGCTCGTCGTACCGGACGTTCCAGCCGAGCCCGTAGAAGCCCGGCTCACCGGCCGGCGCGAGGGGGTCCATGGCGACGGAGTGCGGGATGCGGGTCCGGTCCAGGGCTGCCGGGTCGATCTGCCGCCTCCCTTCGTACGCGCCGTTGTCCAGTTGCAGGCGCATCCACTTGGTGAGGTCGTCGACATTCGAACTCGCACCGCCCGCGGGTGCCTGGCTGTCGGCGTTCTCGGTGGTGGAGGGCTTCCAGCGGCCGTCGACCTCGACGTGGGCGGACGCCTTGTCGGCGGCCTTGTCGTAGTCGGCGCGCTCGTAGCTGGAGTGGTCCATGCCCAGGGGCTTGAACAGCGTGTCCGCCGCCAGCCGCGGCCAGCTCCTCCCCGCCGCGTCGGCCACCGCCACCCCGGCCGCGGTGAAGCCGTAGTTGGTGTAGGCGTAGCTCGCGCGGAACGGGGTCAGCGGCTCCAGCCGCAGGTGCCCCAGGATGTAGTCGCGTGAGTAGCCCAGGTCCTCCAGCAGGTCACCGGCGTGGTCCGGCAGTCCGCTGCGGTGCGAGAACAGGTCCGCGACCGTCACGTTCGCCGTCACGTACGGGTTCTTGAGCGCGAAGCCCGGATCGTGGACGGCCATCCGGTCGTCCCAGCCGACGATCTTGCGGCCCACGGCCCCGGAGACGACGGTGGACGCCAGCGGCTTCGACAACGAGGCGAGCTGGAAGACCGTCGCGGGACCGACCTTCTCGCTCCGGCCCAGCTCACGGACGCCGAAGCCCTTCGCGTACACGACCTCGTCCCGGTGGACGACGCCCACGGCGACCCCCGGCACCCCGGTCTTCCGCATCGCGTCCCCACCAGGCCGTCGAGCCGGCCCACCGCCGTGTCCACCTGCGCCCGGGTCAACTGGGGTGGCGGTTGCTTCGGCGGCGTCGAGGCGAGCGACGCGTCGGCGGCGGGACTGGAGGTGGCCGCGTCGACTCCGGTGCACCCCTGCAGGGCGGCCGCGAGCACACCCAGGTACACCGCCGCGGCGCCCACCCGGGACCGCCGCCACAGCGTTCTTCCGCGCCTCCGATGCGCCATGATCCAGCTACCTCGCACTCGCCCGCCCTCAGGGGCACGCCCGGCACCCGTTCCATACTCGCCACGGCGGCCGGCCACGGCACCCGGACGTCGCCGAGCGGGTGAGGAACACGGACCCGCGAGTGAACTCCCGGCCCGGTGTGCGGGTGAAATGTGCTGGGGCTAGGCTTTTTCACACGGCAGGGCCAGGTTCTCCGGGCGGTCTCACAGGCGCCGTTCGCCCTGTTCACGACGATCAGTTCCTGCTGCAGAGACCCGACGGGCGCGGTGCGCCCCCTCGCGGTTCGCGGGGCGGCCGAGGGCCGCGTCCATTCGTCGATGTCCGTCCCGCGCTGCGCGTGCCGCGGTGGAGCCGGCTTCCAGGGTCCGCAGTCCGAAGTCCCTGTGGAGGTCGGGATGAGAGTTGTCGTTGATCTTTCCCGGTGCCAGGGGTACGCGCAGTGCGCGTTCCTGGCCCCGGACGCGTTCCGGATGCACGGCGAGGAAGCGCTGATGTACGACCCGCAGCCCGACGACGCCCGCCGAGAACAGGTGCTGCGCGCCGCGGCGGCCTGTCCGGTCCAGGCGATCCTGGTCGACCGGCTGGAGGGACGGCGCGAGGGCCGGGACGTACCGGTGGAGGCGTCGGCATCATGACCAGCGCCGACACCCTGCGAGCGTTCAGGCGTGACGGCCGCATCGTGGTCGTCGGGGCGTCACTGGCGGGACTGCGAGCCGCGGAGACCCTGCGGGACGAGGGTTTCACCGGCTCGCTGACCATGATCGGTGACGAGCGGGGCGAGCCCTACGACCGCCCGCCCCTGTCCAAGCAGGTACTGAGCGGGTGGGTCCCGGCCGGGAACACCACGCTCCCCCGACGCCGTGACGTCGACGCCGAGTGGCTGCTCGGCGTGCCCGCGAGCGGGCTGGACCTGTCGGCCAACCACGTGTCTCTCGCCGACGGACGTGAGATTCCCTTCGACCGGGTGCTGATCTCCACCGGTGTGCGGGCCCGGCCCTGGTTCGTCGAGAGCGAGGCCGCCCTCGACGGCGTGTTCGTCCTGCGCACCCGTGAGCACGCCGAAGGCCTGCGGCAGGCGCTCGCCGCCGGCCCGTCCCGCGTGCTGGTCATCGGTGCCGGATTCACCGGCTCCGAGATCGCCTCCATCTGCCGTGAACGGGACATCCCGGTGACCGTCGCCGAGCTCGCGCCGTCCCCCTCGTCGGAGCGCTCGGCGCCATGATCGGCGAGGTCGCGGCGGACATGCAGCGCGCCCACGGCGTGGATCTGCGCTGCGGGGTCAAGGTCACCCGGCTGGAGGGCGACGCGCAGGGGCACTTCCGCCGGGCCCACTTCGACGACGGCGGTACGGTCGACGCCGACGTGGCCGTGGTGGCGCTCGGCGGCATCCGCAACACCGAGTGGCTGCGGGGCTCCGGGCTGGCCGCCGGTGTCTGGGGCATCGCCTGCGACACGGGCTGCCGCGCCCTCACCCTGGACGGGCTGATCACCGACGACATCTTCGCCGCCGGAGACGTGGCACGCTGCCCGAACCCGGTCTACGAGTACCGGCTGATCTCGCTGGAGCACTGGGCCAACGCCGTGGAACAGGCCGAGGTCGCGGCGCACAACATGGTCAGCGGCCAGGCGGACCGCTGGCCCCACCTGACCCTGCCGGTGTTCTGGTCGATCCAGTTCGGCGTCAACATCAAGTCCGTCGGCGTACCGACCTTCGCCGACGAGGTCGTCGTCGCCCAGGGGTCGGTCGCCGACCGCCGTTTCGTCGCCGCGTACGGCTACCGGGGCCGCGTCACCGCGGCGGTCACCTTCAACAACGCGAAGTGGATCGACCACTACCGGCGGCTGATCGAGACGGCCGCTCCGTTCCCGCCGCCGGGCTCCACGCCCGACCAGCCCCTCGACATGAAGCCCGTACCCGTCGACTTCCCCGGACCCCAACTGCTCGCCCAGGGCGCCACCGTGGTCGTGACCGGTCACGACCCCGGCGAGCGGCGCGTCACGGCCGCGCAGCAGCACCACCGGTAGGAGGGAGAGCGCGATGACGACGACCGAGATGCCCGACACCCTCCACCGCATACTCGACTACTCCTCCCGGCCCGACCCGTACCCGCTGTACGCCGAACTGCGCCGGACCCCGGTGGCCCGGCAGGAGGACGGCAGCTACGTCGTCAGCACCTACCGCGAGATCGCGGACCTGCTGCACGACCCGCATCTGAGTTCCGACGTCCGCAATCTGACCCACCCGATGCCCTCGGCCGAGGGCTCCACCACGCCGGCGTTCATCAACATGGACCCGCCCGAGCACGATCGTCTGCGGCGCATGGCGATGCGCCACTTCGGGCCCCCGCACACCCCCGGGCTGGTGGCCGGCCTGGACTCCGACCTGTCCGCCGTCGTCACCGGGCTGATCGACGACTGCGCGGGCAGGGAGGAGATCGACATCGTCGACGACTTCGCCTACCCGTTCCCCGTCACGGTGATCTGCCACCTGCTCGGCGTGCCGCGCGAGGACGAGCCGAGGTTCCACCTGTGGGTGAACGACATCATCGACGCGATCGCCTACGACCCGAAGACCGACCCGAAGGAGAAGCTGGAGAAGGGCCTGCGGGCCCGTCAGGACCTGCGCCAGTACCTCGGCGGCCTGCTGGAGCAGCGCCACGGCCGGCCGGGAGACGACCTGCTGGCACGGCTGGCCAACGACGACGGCCCGGACGGGCGGATGACCGACGAGGAGATCGTGGCCACCGCCAACCTGCTGCTGATCGCCGGCCACGAGACCACCGTCAACCTCATCACCAACGGCATGCTCACCCTGCTGCGCCACCCGGAGGTGCTGCGGCGGCTGAGCGACGACCCGGACCTCGTCGTACCGCTGGTGGAGGAACTGCTGCGCTACGAGCCCCCGGTGCACATCATTCCGTGGCGGGCGGCGTACAGCGACATCACCGTCGCGGACACCGTCATCCCAAGGGCTCGCAGATCATGCTGATGCTGGCCTCGGGCAGCCGTGACCCGGACCGCTTCCACAATCCCGACCGCTTCGACCCCGACCGCCGGGACAACCAGCACCTGGGCTTCGGCAGCGGCATCCACCTGTGCTTCGGCGGCCCGCTGGCCCGGCGGGAGACCCAGATCGCGCTGACCGAACTGGTCCGCCGCCTCGACCGGCCGCGCCTGGTCACCGACCCGCCGCCGTACCGCCGCAGCCCATCCTGCGCGGCCCGATCCACCTGCGCGTGGCGCAGGGCAAGGGATGAGGGGAGAGACGAACACACGCGGACGAGCCGGCGCCGTCATCCACCACGGCACAGGACCTCCAGTCGCCGCGTGCCGTCCCGGAAGAGCGTGTCGATGTGCCGGCGGCCCGCCCGCAGGAGCAGGTGCACCGGGGGTGCTGAGTCGACGGCCAAGGTCCACGTGACGCTGGTCGCGATGCCGGACGAGGGTGTCAGGGTCCACAGTTCCACCAGCGCCGAGACGCCCGGCGCGTTGGCCTCACGGGCGCAGTACGCGAAGCGGTGGCCCGGGTCCCACGCGATGATCCGTTCGCGGGCCCGGAGCACGCGGTACAGACGGAAGAAGCGTACGGAGCCGACACCGTGGGGAGGCCGGCCCTCGAAGTGGACGTCGTCGGCCGGTGCGAACCAGCGGGGCCAGTTCTCCGGGCGTTCGGCGAGCTGCTCGAAGACCGCGTCGGCGGGGGCCCGCAGCTCCCGGGTGCAGGTCTGCCGGAACCGGGCGCGGGTGAGGAAGCCGAGGTCTTCGGCACGCAGCTGGTAGGTCATGCGGTCTCGGGCCCTTCCGGCGCCGCGCGGCGGTGGCGCGCGTCTTCATCGTCGCCCGGTGCCGGACGGCCGTCAGCGCGGGTGCCGCCGATGGGATGACCTGTTGGCCAATGGGATGACCTGATGTTCGGCACGGTCTACCCGCCGCCCGGGGAGGGGACCTTTCCCTGGGCGGCAGACCGTCGCGGGGCGGCGCCAGGAGACGCGAAGGAGACAGCGAGGATGGCCATTCCCTTCAAGGGCGTGATCCAGGAGGACATCCGGCAGTCGGTGCCGGACTGGGAGCCGTACAGACAGCCGCAGGCCCCGGACGGTGCGCCGAACGTGCTGTACCTGGTGTGGGACGACATCGGCTTCGGCACGTTCGACCTGTTCGGCGGCCTGGTGGAGGCACCGGCGATGCGGAGGATCGCCGAGATGGGGGTGAAGTTCACCAACTTCCACACCACCGCGCTGTGCTCCCCCACCCGCTCCTGCCTGCTGACCGGGCGGAACGCCACCAGCAACGGGATGGCCTGCGTCGCCGAGATGACGAGCGGCTTCCCCGGGTCCAACGGCCGGATCCCGTTCGAGAACGCGAGTCTGGCCGAGGTGCTGGTGGAGCGCGGCTGGAACACGTACGCCCTGGGCAAGTGGCACCTCGTCCCCTCGGACGAGGCCAACCTGGCGTCCTCCAAACGGCACTGGCCGCTCGGCCGCGGGTTCGAGCGCTTCTACGGCTTCCTCGGCGGCGAGGCCGACCAGTGGTACCCCGACCTCTTCCACGACAACCACCCCGTCGAGCCGCCGGCCACGCCGGAGCAGGGCTACCACCTGTCGAAGGACCTGGCGGACAAGGCCATCCAGTTCATCCGGGAAGCCAAGGTCATCGCCCCGGACAAGCCCTGGTTCACGTACTTCTGCCCGGCGCCGGCCATGCGCCGCACCACATCTTCAAGGAGTGGGCCGACAAGTACGCGGGGAAGTTCGACGACGGCTACGAGGTCTACCGTCAGATGACGCTGCGGCGGCAGATCGAGCTGGGCATCATGCCCGAGGGCACCGAACTCACACCGATCAACCCCCACGGCGAGCCGGAGGCCACCGGTCCCGAGGGCCAGCCGTGGCCGGTGACGGACTTCGTCCGCCCGTGGGACTCGCTCGGCCACGACGAGAAGCGCCTGTTCGCGCGGATGGCCGAGGTGTTCGCCGGCTTCGTCGCCTACACCGACGCACAGATCGGGCGCCTGCTGGACTACCTCGAGGAATCCGGGCAGCTGGAGAACACCGTCATCGTCGCGGTCTCGGACAACGGCGCCAGCGCCGAGGGCGGGCCGAACGGCTCGATGAACGAGATGAACTTCTTCAACGGCGTGCCCGACGACATCGCCGAGAACCTGCGTCATCTCGACGACATGGGCAGCCCGAAGACGTACAACCACTACCCGACCGGGTGGGCCTGGGCGTTCAACGCCCCGTTCAAGTACTGGAAGCGGTGGGTGTCGTACGAGGGCGGGATCGCCGATCCGATGATCGTCGCCTGGCCCAGGGGCATCGAACAGCGGGGAGAGACCCGCCACCAGTACGTCCACGCCATCGACATCGTCCCCACGGTCTACGACCTGCTGGGAATCAAGCCCCCGCCGTCGTCAAGGGCTTCGAACAGAGCCCGATCGAGGGTGCCAGCTTCCGCAAGGTGATCGCGGACCCGCAGGCGCCCCCGCCGCGGGACACGCAGTTCTACACCATGCTCGGCACGCGCGGGATCTGGCACGACGGCTGGCACGCCGCGACCGCGCACCCGCCGGCGCCGTCCAACTGGAGCCACTTCGAGCAGGACGTGTGGGAGCTGTACGACCTGCGCGAGGACCGCTCCGAGAACCGGGACCTGGCCGCCCGGCACCCCGGGAAACTGGAGGAACTCAAGCGCCTGTGGTCCTCCGAGGCGGAGAAGTACCACGGGCTGCCGCTGGACGACCGCAGCCCCGTCGAGATCCTGAACACGCCCCGGCCGCAGCTCGCCCCGCCCCGCGACCGGTACGTCTACTACCCCGGCTGCGCCGACGTCCCCGAGGCCGCGGCCGTCAACATCCGCGGCCGTTCCTACAGCGTCATCGCCGAGGTGCGGCTGGACACGCCCGAGGCCCGCGGAGTGCTCTTCTCCCACGGCGGACGGTTCGGCGGCCACAGCCTGTACCTGCTGGACGGGCACGTGCACTACGTCTACAACTGGCTCGGCCGCATGGAGCAGAAGACCAGCTCCCCGGACCCGGTCGGCCCCGGTGACCACACCTTCTCGGTGGCGTTCCAGGCACGCGAACGCGATCAGCAGGGCAGCACGCACGGCACGCTCGCCCTGTACGTCGACGACCGCAAGGTCGCCGAATCCGGCATCAAGACTCAGCCCGGCAACTTCTCCCTGGTCGGAGAGGGCCTCGCGGTCGGCCGCGACGCGAGCCAGCCGGTCTCCGGCGACTACGGCCCACCCTTCGGGTTCCTCGGCGGCACGATCCGCCAGGTGGTCGTCGACGTCAGCGGAGAAGCCTTCGCCGATGTCGAGAAGGAGCTGATCGGCATGTTCCACCGCGACTGACCGCGGACCGCGGTACGGGGCCCCTCAGCGAGGGCCGAGGGCCCCGCGTCCGCGGCGCAGCGGAAGCCCTGGTGACCGGTGCTGCTGTCCGGGGTGCTGGAGCTGCGGGCGGCTACCCGGTACCGGCGGCAGTAGGAGGCGTGGCACAGGTAGGACCCGCCGCGGATCACCCGGGTGACGCCGGACCCGGGCCCGCGCGGGTTCGCACGGGGGCTGCGGGCGTAGTAGTCCGGCGCGTACCGGTCGGCACACCATTCCCAGACGTTGCCGCACGCGTTGTACAGACCGTGACCGCCCGGCGGGTAGGCCGTCACCGGGGCCGTGCCGTACCAGCCGTCGGGCCGGGTGTGCCGGTCGGGGAAGCTGCCCTGCCACACGTTCATCCGGCGCTCGCCGCCCGGCTCCATGTCGTCGCCCCAGGGGAAGACCGCCTGCTCCAGGCCGCCGCGTGCCGCGTACTCCCACTCCGCCTCGGTCGGCAGCCGCTTGCCCGCCCACGCGGCGTAGTGGGAGGCGTCCCACCAGGACACGTGCACCACCGGATGGCCGGCGCGGTCCGCGAGATCCGAGCCCGGCCCCTCGGGACGCCGCCAGTGGGCACCGTGCACCTGCCGCCACCAGGGCGCCGACGCCACGGCGCGGGTGTCGGGGAAGCCGGCCGGCAGCAGTCCCGTGAAGACGAACGACCACCCGTACCGCTCGGCGTCCGTCACATGTCCCGTGGCTGCGACGAAGGCACCGAAGTCGGCGTTGGAGACGGCACACCGGTCGATCCAGTACGGGTCGAGGGTCACCTCGTGGACCGGCCCCTCGCCGTCCCCGGAACCGACCACCGGTCCTGGGACCCCATCCGGAAGACGGCCCCTCCAGCAGCACCATGCCGACCCGGTCCCGGCCGCCCCGGCCGGCGGGCACCCGGGCGGATCCGGCCGGCGACCCGCCGTCGGGCGCCGCGAGGACGGGCCCCGGCCGCACGGGACCGCAGCAGACCGAGCGCCCCGCACTGCCCGACGTCATCCGGCCTCCCAAGGACGTGGCTCCGCACCCGATTCTGAAGCAGCCTGGGCGCCGCGCGGGCGACGACACGGCGGCCGGGCCGGCGGGGAGCGGCGCGACGGACGTCAGCCCGCCCGCAGCGCTGCATGGGCCTCCCCCACCGAGGGGAAGACGCGCAGCCGCCGGGTGGCGCCTTCCGAATAGGGGCTCGCCCGCAGCGTGGCCAGGACCGCCTCCCTGGGGCGGGCGAGCACCAGTTCGCAGCGGCGCTCCGCCAGATCGACGGTGAGCTGCGCCAGGATCTCGGCGGCCGTGGCATCCACGTGGAACACCGTCCCGGCGTCCAGGACCACGTACCGGGGCCGGGGCGACCGGGCCGCCACCAGGCCGAGGACCTTGTACCGGACGCGCGCGGCGTTGGCGAAGAACAGCGGCGCGTCCACCCGGTAGATCAGCACGTCCGAATCGACGGACTCCCCGGGGGCGACCTCGTGGATCCGTCCGTCGCCCGTGACGGCGAGGACCGCGTCATGGGGCCAGGTCACCCGGCGGAGCAACTGCAGCAGCGCGAGGACGACGGCCACCAGCAGCCCGTGCAGCACCCCGAGACCCAGGACCGCGACCATCGTGGCCAGCGCGAGGAGCGCCTCCCTGCGCCAGCCGCGCCACAGCTCACCGAACGCGGTGACGTCGATGAGGTGGGAGGTCGACACCATGACGACCGCGGCCAGGACCGTCTTCGGCAGGAGCCCGATGACCGGCCCCGTGCTCAGCAGGCCGACGACCACGAAGCAGGCTCCCGCCAGTTGGTACAGCTGCGAGCGGGCCCCCGCGCTCCGGGCGGAGAGGGTGCGCTGTGTGCTGGGCATCGGCGCGAAGCCACCGAGCAGTCCGGCGCCCGCGCCGGCCGCTCCCAGAGCCGCCGACTCCCTCACGAGCGAGACCCGCCCCTCGGACACCCCCGTCCTGCGCAGCGCGGCCACACCCTCGATCGACGCGATCATGGCCATGCCGGCCGCGGTCGGCAGCAGCTCCCACGCGTCCCGAGCCGTCACGTCCGGCCAGGACGGCGCGGGCAGGCCGCCGGTGATGACCCCCGTCAGCGCGACCCCGTGACCGGCCAGATCCGCCACCGCGGACACGATGACGGCGATCACGCACACGACGGGTGTGGGCGGCACGGCGCTCAGCGCGGGGACGGCACGCAGCACCCTCTTGAGCACCACGAGCCCGATGAGCGAGGACACGCCCACGGCGGCGGTCACCACCTGCGTCTGCTCCAGATGCGTGAGGACCTGCCACAGCTTCACCATCGGGCGGTCGCTGTGGGTGGGCACGCCCAGCAGCGTACCCACCTGGCTCGCCATGACCTGCACGGCGGTACCGGCCAGATAGCCCAGCACCACCGGCCCCGACATGAAGGCGGTGAGTCCCCGCAACCGCCCGGGGAGCAGCAGCAGAACTCCGGTGATCAAGGCCAGACAGGCGGACAGCGCCACCGTCCGGTGGGCCTCCCCGCCGGCCCGGCCGCTCACCGCCGCGAACGTCATGATCGCCATCGTCGAGGACGGGCCGACCGCCACCAGGCGACAAGAGGTGCACAGGGCGAACAGCACCATCGCGCCCACCGCGGTGTACAGACCGGCGACCGGATGCAGGCCCGCCACCTGCCCGTATCCCAGGGCCTGCGGCACCAGTGTCACCGCGATCGCGAACCCGGCCACCACGTCCCCTCGCGCCCCGGCCCACGTGTAGCGCCGCAACTGCCCGAGGAGCGGTACCGCCGAGAACACCCGCCGCCCGTTCACTGTCACCGCGTCATTGTCGGAAACGCACCACGGACGTCGGGGAACGAATCGCAGGGCTGCCCGAGGTTTCGCCGTCACAGCTCATCCGAGGCGGCGGACGGCCACCGGTGCGGCCCCGGCCGTCACACACGGTTGAACGGCTTCCCCTGGACGCAGTGGGCGGGCGCATTGTTGCCGCTCACGTCGAAGTCGGAACAGGTGAGGAAGAGGTAGTTGAACTTGCCCAGCAGAAAGGCGAGAACGCCGACCAGGATCGTGACGCCCACGGCGCCCAGGCGGTGGAGCACCGGGAGCGCGGCGTAGTCGGGCACGAGGATGCGCGAGAGCAGCCATGCCAGGAACGGGGCGCCCACCAGGGTCAGAGCCGCCTCCGCGTAGTGCAGGTAGGGAAAGCCGTGGGTCCTCGGAGTCACCGCGGCCAGGACCACCCAGACCGAGGGGAGGGCCAGCGCGACCCACCCTCCCCAGGGCAGCGCGCCTCTGCTGCGGAAGAGCAGGCCCGACAGCAGCACCGAGGTGGCCACGGCCCAGAGGGAGAGCACGGTGTCGAAGAAGACGGCGTCGTACGCGCCCAGCGTGAAGGCGGGCCACCAGATGACCAGCGTTCCTCCAACGGCGGCGGTCGCCGTGGCCCGCAGGCGGGGGTCGATCGCACGGGGCCCGCGTGACGGCCCGGAATCCGCGACGGCAGATGATTCCTCGGTCAAGCCCACTCCGCCCGCAGGAAGCGTCTTTCGGCTCAATATGCAGGCACTCCACGCCTGCGGCCACTCGCCACTCCGCCGGGACGCCGGCGTTCCCACGTGGGGGATCCAGAGGCGGATCGTCGTCAGGCGTACGCCACCTTGATCTCAAAGATCAGGAATCCGCCGTTCTGGTACAGGTAACCGTCCTGCCTGTCCCCGAGCGGGGCACCGGGCGCCACCGTGAGGCCGGACTTCACGGCTCCTGACTCATGCGTCTCCTTGAGGGGAACCCCACCCTCGTCGACGCCGTTGGTGTGCATCCGCGCCGAATCCGGCACGTAGGTGAACTTGACGCGCCGTGGCGCCACGAAATCGCAACTGTCCCACACGGTGATCGAGTTCGCGGCGCTGAGCACACCTCTGACAGCCGGGTTGTACAGGGCTTCGGAGGGCAGCAGGACGAGCGCCCTGGAGTCCTGCAACGCCGCGGCGGGGTTGGGATACTCCTTCCCTCCTACCAGCCTGCGGTCGAAAGCGGGAGTGATGGCGTTGTTGAAGAACAAATAGCAGAGGTAATGATGACCATCGTTCGCGATCACCTGGTCCGCATAAAAAGTGTTTCGATCCCCCTTGTCGCGACACTGCACGAAATTACGTTCGTCGCCGTGCACCCGATTGTCCGTGATGGAATTGAACACGGGATACGAAGCGGGATGATTCATGGTGAAGGTCTTGCGCTCCGGCCCCAGCCACCCGAGTTGTCCATTCTCACGTCCGGGGACGTGGAGACCGTCGCCCGGGGCCGGTCGGTGGAGGTCGGTGCGGCCGCGCCCGAAGTCCCACGCGCCTGAGGCAGCCAACCTTGCTGCACTGCCACCAGGGCGACGACGCAGACACTCGCGAACACGCCGACAAGAAGCGCTCTTCTGCCTCCCGGCGCCGCCCACCCGGCCGAGCCGCCAGGGGACACCACGTACTGCTTGTCGACATACGTGACCCGGCTGTTGCTCCCGAGCGCCGAGCCCTTGATGTCGCGGCCCGCGGCCACACCACCCGCCTCCGCCGACACCCGCACCCCCGGCTGCGCAGGCCCCTCCTCAGGCGCTCGGGACTTCCCGCGTCGCGGCCAGGGCAGTGGAGTCACCGCCCGCTTCCCTCGCCCAACGCGCTGTCGGTGACATCACCGCCGGCCGCGATCCCGTCTCGGCCCGCCCTGACGTCATCCCCTCGCGAACCGGCGTCGCGGTGCTGCGCGGCGTCGTGGGAGGCCCGGTCACCTTGGAGTTCTTTCCCAGCGCGGAACCTGTGATGTCGCCGCCCACCGCGATCCCGCCGCGTCCCGCCCGTACCTGCCGGCCAGGGGTGGAACCTCCACCGTCACCGCGGAGGAGGGCCAGGACCGAGACCAGCAGCGCGGCCAGTCCGGCGACCGCGCCCGTCACGCTCGCCGCCTGGCCCGCGGTGTCCAGATCCCCGGCGAGAGCGAGCCAGACCAGACCGGCCGTCCCCGCTCCGGTCACCACCGCCGTGACCACGGCCCACCAACGAGCCGCCCCTGCCAGAACCACCAGCTCACCACCCCTTCGCCTTGAAAACCACGCAGACCTGGACGATCAAGGGCGATGACACCCGATCGATCGTACTGCTGACGGTGGCGGCATTGGGCAGAAAGAGCGCATGCCCCTGTGGGTAAAGGAACCCGATCGAGGCCTCGCCGACCTCAGTGCGCGTGACCGCTCGACGCCGGCGCCGGACCCGCGTTCTTGACCGTCAGGGGCAGCAGCTTCTTGCCGGTCGGGCCGATCTGGATGGAGGTGTCCATCTGGGGGCAGACGCCGCAGTCGAAGCAGGGCGTCCAGCGGCAGTCCTCGACCTCGGTCTCGTCGAGGGCGTCCTGCCAGTCCTCCCAGAGCCAGTCCTTGTCCAGGCCGGAGTCGAGGTGGTCCCAGGGCAGGACCTCCTCGTAGGTGCGCTCGCGGGTGGTGTACCAGTCGACGTCCACGCCGAAGGTGGCGAGGGCCTTGTCCGCGCACGCCATCCAGCGGTCGTAGGAGAAGTGCTCGCGCCAGCCGTCGAAGCGGCCGCCGTCCTCGTAGACCGCGCGGATGACGGCGCCGATGCGTCGGTCACCGCGGGAGAGCAGGCCCTCGACGATGCCGGGCTTGCCGTCGTGGTAGCGGAAGCCGATCGAGCGGCCGTACTTCTTGTCGCCGCGGATCTTGTCGCGGAGCTTCTCGAGGCGGGCGTCGGTCTCCTCGGCGGAGAGCTGGGGCGCCCACTGGAAGGGTGTGTGGGGCTTCGGGACGAAACCGCCGATCGAGACCGTGCAGCGGATGTCGTTCGACCGGGAGACCTCTCGGCCCTTCTGGATCACGTGGGTCGCCATGTCGGCGATCTGCAGGACGTCCTCGTCGGTCTCCGTCGGCAGGCCGCACATGAAGTACAGCTTCACCTGGCGCCAGCCGTTGCCGTAGGCCGTGGAGACGGTCCTGATCAGGTCCTCTTCCGAGACCATCTTGTTGATGACCTTGCGGATGCGCTCCGAGCCGCCCTCGGGGGCGAAGGTGAGGCCGGAGCGACGGCCGTTGCGGGTCAGTTCGTTCGCCAGGTCGATGTTGAAGGCGTCGACGCGGGTGGAGGGCAGCGACAGGCCGACCTTGTCCTCCTCGTACCGGTCGGCCAGGCCCCGCGCGATGTCGCCGATCTCCGAGTGGTCCGCCGAGGACAGGGAGAGGAGGCCGACCTCCTCGAAGCCCGTCGCCTTGAGGCCCTTGTCCACCATGTCGCCGATGCCGGTGATCGAACGCTCGCGCACCGGGCGGGTGATCATGCCGGCCTGGCAGAAGCGGCAGCCGCGGGTGCAGCCGCGGAAGATCTCGACCGACATCCGCTCGTGGACCGTCTCGGCCAGCGGGACCAGGGGCTGCTTGGGGTAGGGCCACTCGTCCAGGTCCATGACCGTGTGCTTGGAAACACGCCACGGGACGCCGGACCGGTTGGGCACGACGCGGCCGATACGGCCGTCGGGGAGGTACTCCACGTCGTAGAACGCGGGGATGTAGACGCCACCCGTCTTCGCCAGGCGGAGGAGGACCTCCTCGCGGCCGCCAGGGCGGCCCTCCGCCTTCCACTCGCGGATGACGCGGGTCATGTCGAGGACGGCCTGCTCGCCGTCGCCGATGATCGCCGCGTCGATGAAGTCGGCGATCGGCTCGGGGTTGAACGCCGCGTGGCCGCCGGCCAGGACGATCGGGTCGTCCAGCCCCCGGTCCTTCGACTCCAGGGGGATCCCGGCGAGGTCGAGCGCCGTGAGCATGTTCGTGTAGCCCAGCTCCGTGGAGAAGCTGAGGCCGAACACGTCGAACGACTTCACCGGGCGGTGGGTGTCCACGGTGAACTGCGGGACGCCGTGCTCCCGCATCAGCGCCTCGAGGTCCGGCCACACGCTGTAGGTGCGTTCGGCGAGGACGCCCTCCTGCTCGTTGAGTACCTCGTAGAGGATCATGACGCCCTGGTTGGGGAGTCCGACCTCGTAGGCGTCCGGGTACATGAGCGCCCAGCGGACATCGCACTCGTCCCAGTTCTTGACGGTGGAGTTGAGCTCTCCGCCGACGTACTGGATCGGCTTCTGCACGTGGGGAGCAGAGCTTCGAGCTGCGGGAAAACCGACTCGACAGGCATCTCGCGAACCTTCATGAGCTGACAGGGTGACCATTCAGCGTAACCCGCCCGGAGGGCTCCCCCGTACGCTCAGACGGACGCCCCCGATTTGATCTTCGCCCACAGGCCCGGCAGCTCGGCCTCCGCCGCCGCCGCGCGCCGCTCCTCCCGGCCGTAGAGCAGGCCGTAGGTGAAGGTGCTCTCCCCCGCCGCGTGGGCGACCGCGGCGAACTCGCGCAGGGCGTGGCGGGCCATGACGCTGTCCTGGTGGTCGCCCAGCAGGGAGGTGAGGGACTTCATCGACTTGGCCAGGGAGCCGGCCGGGGCGCCGAGGGCGGGGACGGCGGCCTCGGCGGCGTAGCGGGTGCGTTTGGCCTTCTTGCGGGCCTCGTGCAGGGCGACGTCGCGTTCGTGGCCGGGCGGCAGGTCGAGCGCGTGGGTGATCAGGCGGGTGACCTTGGCGAGATCCTTGCGCACGGCCTTGGCGATCACCTTCGCGGGCTTCCCGGCGGCCTTGTCGCGCAGTGGCGGGTCGGCGAGGAGCGCGTCGAGGGTGTCGAGCAGGGCCTGGTGGCGGGCGGAGTCGAGGACGGCGATGAGGTGGCCGCGGGTGCTGCCGTGCCGTGCGTCGGCCCAGGAGGCGACCCGCCGGGACACGGGTCCGAGGACCAGCTCGGAGGGAGTTCGTCCAGGGCGGAGGTGAGGCGCTCCGCCAGGACCTCCTGGTCGCGGTCGGCGCCCAGCTCGCCCGCCAGCCATTTCAGCTCGGCGGCGACCGGGGTGGTGACGGCGGGGTCGAGGACCGTGCCGAAGGTGCGGAAGGTGCTGCGCATACGGCGGGTCGCGACCCGCATCCGGTGGACGGAGTCCGGGATGTCCCGGCGGACGGCCGGGTCGCGGTCGAGGATCTCGTCGCGTTGTTCGCGCAGGTAGGCGAGGACGTGGTCGCCGGCGGTCACGGGCCGTGCGGGCTTGGCGGGCCGGGTGCGGGTGCCGCCGGTCCGCTCCAGCGCCCGGGCCAGCTTGGACGGTGCGGCGGACGGCCGTACGCCCGCCTTGCGCAGGCGTTTGTCGACCTTGTCGAGGAGGGCCGGGTCGGCGTCGTCGGCCAGTTCCACCTCGATCTCGGTCCACCGGGTGGTGCCGCCGGCCCGGTTGAGCCGTTCGGCGGTGACCGTGTCGACGCTGGCCTCGGCGAGCAGGGTGCCGTCGGCGTCGACCAGGTGGCTCACGTCGCGGGCGGAGCGGAGCCGGACGACGGGGACCAGTTCGGCGCCGCGGACCCGGGAGCGGACCAGGGCGGCCAGTTCCTCGGGGACGGTGTCGGACAGCGGTGCCCTGATCTCGTCGCGGACGCCGGGGGCGACCGGGAATTTCAGGTGCCAGCCGTCGTCCGAGCCGCCGGTGCGGCGGCGCAGGGTGAGGGAGGCGGCGGCCAGGCGTTCGTCGGCGGTGTCGTAGTAGGTGGCGTCCAGCTCGACCACGCCCATGTCGAGGACGCCCGCCACCTTGCCGGCGCCCGTCAGGTCGGGCAGCCCGCTCTCATCGGATTCGTACTTGCGCTCGATCTCGCGTTTCGTATCCGCCATGAACAGAATCTAGCCGCGATACGCCTGCTCAGTCCCCTTTCGTGCGGTTCGGTTAGGCGGACATCGGACGTTGCACCTTGATGGACTGCAGGAGGCCGACCGCGATCCACACCGCGAACATCGACGTGCCGCCGTAGGACACGAAGGGCAGGGGCAGGCCGGTGACGGGCATGATGCCGAGCGTCATGCCGATGTTCTCGAAGGCCTGGAAGGCGAACCAGGCGATGATGCCGGCGGCGACGACCGTGCCGTACAGCTCGGTGGAGTCGCGGGCGATGCGGCAGGCGCGCCACAGCACGACGCCGAGGAGGAGGATTATCAGTCCGGCACCGACGAAGCCGAGTTCCTCGCCCGCGACCGTGAAGACGAAGTCCGTCTGCTGTTCGGGGACGAACTGGCCGGTGGTCTGCGAGCCGTGGAAGAGGCCCGCGCCGGTGAGACCGCCGGAGCCGATGGCGATGCGGGCCTGGTTGGTGTTGTAGCCGACGCCGGCCGGATCGAGGTCGGGGTTGGCGAAGGCGGCGAAGCGGGCGATCTGGTACTCGTCCAGGATGTGCAGCTGCCAGACGGCGATCGCGCCGACGGTGCCGGCGGTGATCAGGCCGAAGACCCAGCGGTTGGAGGAGCCGGAGGCGAGCAGCACGCCGAGGATGATGACCACCATGACCATGACCGACCCGAGGTCGGGCATGAGCAGCACAATGAGGATCGGCACGGCGGCCAGCCCCAGGGACTGCAGGACCGTGCGGTGGTCGGGGTACTTCTTGTCCCCGGCGTCGACCCGGGCCGACAGCAGCATGGCCATGCCCAGGATGATCGTGATCTTCACGAACTCCGAGGGCTGCAGCGAGAAGCCGCCGCCGAGCACGATCCAGGAGTGGGCGCCGTTGACGGTGGAGCCCAGAGGGGTCAGCACGGCGAGGATGCCGAAGACGGACAGGCCGTAGAGGATCGGCACGGCGTTGCGCAGGGCCCGGTGGCCGAGCCAGAGCGTGGCGATCATCAGGGCCAGCCCGATGCCGGTGTTCATCAGGTGCCGGAGCAGGAAGTAGTACGGGTCGCCCTGGTTGATCTCGGTGCGGTTGCGGGTGGCCGAGTAGACCAGCAGGGAGCCGATGCCCGAGAGCGCGAGTGCCGACAGCAGTATCGGCCAGTCGAGCCTGCGGGCCAGCGAGTCGCGGGCGAAGAGCCTGGTCCAGCCGGCCCGCTCGGGTCCGTAACCGGAGACGGAGAAGCTGTTGGAGCTGGTCATGTGCGCATCCTCCGGCTTCCCCTCCCGCGGCGGCGTCTGCGGGTGTCGCGGTTGCCCGTGGTGGGCGAGGGCGAGATGGCCGGGGTCTGGCCGTCGTCGTTGCTGGGGTTGTCCTTCTGGGATGCCTCGACGTCCTTGGCCGGGTCGCCGGCGACCTTCGGAGAGGCGATGGTGCCGTCGGGGCGGACCTTGGGAAGGCTCTTCTGCGGTTCGGGCAGCAGGGCCTTCTTGTTGTCGACGGAGCCGTCGCCGGCGACGCCGTAGAGCGCGCTGTAGATGTTGCGCACGGCCTCACCGGAGGCTCCGGAACCCGTACCGGCCTGGGCGATCGTCATGATCACCGTGTAGTCCTTGGAGTAGGTGGCCAGCCAGGAGGTGGTCTGCTTGCCGTAGACCTCGGCGGTACCGGTCTTGGCGTGCAGCGGGATCTTGTCCTGGGGCCAGCCGCCGAACTTCCAGGCGGCGGTACCGCGGGTGATGACGCCGGCGAAGGCGTCGTTCATGCCCTTGAGGGTGGCCTGGGAGACCGGGAGCCTGCCGTTCTTCTTCGGCTTGATCTCCGTGACGCTCTTGCCGTCCGCGCTGACGATCGCCTTGCCGATGGTGGGCTGGTACATGGTGCCGCCGTTGGCGACGGCGCCGTAGATCGCGGCCTCCTGGATGGGGGTGACCAGGGTGTCGCCCTGCCCGATGGAGTAGTTGATCGAGTCGCCCTCGCGCATCTTGTTGCCCTCGAGGCAGTTCTCGTACGCGATCTTCTCGACGTAGCTGCCGTCCTTCTTGCCGGACTTGCACCAGGCGTCCTTGTTGGCCTTCCAGTAGTCGAGCTTCCACTGGCGGTCGGGGACGCGTCCGGTGACCTCGTTGGGCAGGTCGACGCCGGTCTCCTTGCCGAGGCCGAACTGGTGGGCGGCCTTGTAGAAGTAGTCCTTGGGCTTGCCCTTCTTGGGGTTGATGCCGCCGTCGCGCTTCCACTCCCGGTCGGCGAGACCGTAGAAGACGGTGTCGCAGGAGACCTCGAGGGCGCGGCCGAGGGAGATCGGGCCGAAGTTCTCGCCCTCGAAGTTCTTGAAGACCTGGCTGCCCACGGAGTAGGAGCTGGTGCAGGGGTAGCGGCCGTCGAAGGGGTAGCCGGCCTCGACCGCGGCGGCCGTGGAGACCACCTTGAAGGTCGAACCGGGTGCGGCCTGGCCCTGGATGGCCCGGTTGAGCAGCGGGTAGTCGGAGTTCTTGCCGGTGAGGGCCTTGTAGTCCTTGGCGGAGATGCCGCCGACCCAGACGTTCGGGTCGTAGGTCGGTGCGGAGGCCATGGCGACTATCCGGCCGGTCTTGGCCTCCATGACCACGACGGCACCGGAGTCGGCCTTGTAGTTCTCGCCGGTGATCTTGTCGAACTGCTGGCGGGCGACCTTCATCGCCTTGTCCAGCTCGTACTCGGCGACGCGCTGCACCCGGGAGTCGATGCTGGTGACCAGGGTGGACCCGGACTCGGCCGCGTCGGACCGGGCCTTGCCGATGACCCGGCCGAGGTTGTCCACCTCGTAGCGGGTGACGCCCGCCTTGCCGCGCAGCGCCTTGTCGTACTGGCGCTCGAGACCGGAGCGGCCGACCATGTCGGAGCGCAGATAGGGCGAGTCGGTGTCCTTGGCCTTCTGGATCTCCTCGTCGGTGACCGGCGAGAGGTAGCCGAGGACCTGGGAGGTGTTGGACTTGCCCGGGCCCGGGTAGCGGCGCACGGCCTCCGGCTCGGCGGTGATGCCGGGGAAGTCCTCGGCGCGCTCGCGGATCTGCAGGGCCTGCTTGGCGGTGGCCTCGTCGGTGATCGGGATGGGCTGGTAGGGCGAGCCGTTCCAGCAGGGCTGCGGGGTCTCGGCGTCGCACAGCCGGACCTTGCGCATGACGTCGGCGGCCTTCATCCCGAGGACGCCGGCCAGCTTGGTGAGGACGGCCTTGCCGTCGTCCGCCTGCTTGAGCAGGTCGGTGCGGGAGGCGGAGACGACCAGGCGGGTCTCGTTGTCGGCGAGCGGCACGCCCCGGGCGTCGAGGATGTCGCCGCGCACGGCGGGGTCGACGACCTGCTGGACGTGGTTGCCGGAGGCCTCCTTCTGGTACGCGGCGCCCTCCCGGATCTGCAGGTACCACAGGCGGCCGCCGAGGGTGCCGAGGAGGGAGAGGACGAGGATCTGGATGACGACGAGGCGGATCTGGACCCGTGGGGTCCGTCCGGTCTCGGGAATGTTGGTCACTGCGGCTGTCTCCCCCTCTCAGTGCGCTGACGTGTGTGCGCCGACGAATGGTGAACGATCCGCCGGTGCGGCGCCGTTCCGTCGGTCTTGCCCCGTTCGGGTGAACTCTGCCGCGTTCACAGCCGCTTGACCCCCTTGATGCGTCCGACCCTGGTGGAGCGGGTGCGGGCCTTGGCCTTCAGGGAACCGAGACCGCGCTGACCGCCGATGCGCAGGCCGGTGCCGGAGGAGAGCCAGCCGGAGGAGATGTCGCCGGCCTTCGTGGCGGGGCCGGTCTCCGCGAGCGGGTCGTTGTCGGAGCGGCGGGCCAGCCACATGATGGCGGGAACCACGAAGGGGGCCAGCAGCAGGTCGTACAGGGCGGCGGAGAACAGCAGTCCGGACAGGCCGACATGGCGGGCGGCGGTGTCGCCGACGAGGGCGCCGACGCCCGCGTACAGCAGGGTGGAGCCGACGGCGGCGGCGACCACGACGGCCATCGGGCCGGTGGCGGACTTCAGCCGGCCGTTCTCCGGCTTGACGAGTCCGGCGAAGTAGCCGATGACGCAGAGCACCAGGGCGTAGCGGCCGGCCGCGTGGTCGGCGGGCGGGGCGAGGTCGGCGAGCAGTCCGGCGCCGAAGCCGACGAGGGCGCCGCCGACGTGGCCGTACACCATGGCGAGGCCGAGGACGGTGAGCAGCAGCAGGTCGGGGACGGCACCCGGCAGGTGCAGGCGGGCGAGGACGCTCACCTGGATCACCAGGGCGACGACGACCAGCGCGGCCGAGAGCAGGATCCGGTTGAGACGCATGGGATTCGGCTCCTACTGCTGCTCGTTGGTGTCGGGCGCGCCGGCCTGGGCCGAGGGACTGACCGTGACGGTCACGGTCGGCGTCGGTGTCGGCTTGGGCTTGGTCGGCAGGACCTCGTCGCGCGGGTCCCGCTTCGGGCCCTGGACGACCACGCCGACGACGTCGAGCTTGGTGAAGCCGACGTACGGCGTGACGTAGAGGGTGCGGGTGAGGCCGCTGCCGGAGGGGTCGATCCGGGAGACCACACCGACCGGGACACCGGGCACGAAGGGCGTGTCGGCCTGCGAGCCGAAGGTGACGAGCCGGTCGCCCTTCTTCACCTCGGCCTTGCCGTTGAGGAGTTCGACCCGCAGCGGGCGGTCGCCCTGGCCGGAGGCGAAGCCGAGTTCGTCGCTGTTCTCCATACGGGTGCCGACGGTGAAGTCGGGGTCGTTGGCGAGCAGCACGGTGGCGGTGTCCGGGCCGACGGTGGTGACCCGGCCGACGAGTCCGTCGCCGTTCAGTACGGTCATGTCCCGCTCGATGCCGTCGTTGGCGCCGGCGTCGATGGTAATGGTCCAGGAGAAGCCCTGCGCCGACCCTATGGCGATGACCTGGGCGCCCTTGATGCCGTACTGGCCCTCGCCCGCGACCTTCAGCATCTTGTCGAGCTGGTTCAGGCGGCTGCGGTTGCGGTCGTCGCTGCCGAGCTTCGCCTTGAGGGCCGCGTTCTCCTTCTCCAGCGCGGCGAGCCGGTCGTGGCGGGTACCGGAGTCACGGACGGCGGAGACGGCGTCGCCGACCGGGTCGACCGCGGAGGACAGCCCGTTCTCGATCGGGCCGAACGCCGCGGCGGCGGCCTGCCGGGCGCCGTCGACAGGGGAGTTCCGGCCCCCTCGGATGTCCACCGTGATCAGCGCGAACGCGATGGCGATCAGCAGGACCAGGAGCAGCCGGCTCTCTTTCGTGTCCCTCACGTGCGGCGGCCGTGCCCTTCCTCGAGTGGAATTCGGGGACCCCCGGTGGTGCGCCGATGGTGAAGCGCAAATCCTGGGGCCCATTTGCGGGTACTTGTGCATCTGTGTCAACGACCCGCCGCACGCGAGGGATCGTCCCGTACGGCGGATTCCCGGGAGCCGCCCGGCCGGGCGGCTTCCGGGAACGGCCTCATCGGCGGGGCTGCGCGTCCAGTACCTGCTGGAGCGCCTCGAACTCCTCGACGCACTTGCCGGAGCCGAGCGCCACGCTGTCCAGCGGGTCCTCGGCGATGTGGATCGGCATTCCGGTCTCGCGCCGCAGCCGCTCGTCCAGGCCGCGCAGCAGGGCGCCGCCGCCGGTCAGCACGATCCCCCGGTCCATGATGTCGCCGGACAGCTCCGGCGGGCACTTGTCGAGGGTCGTCTTGACGGCGTCGACGATGGCGTTGACCGGCTCCTCGATGGCCTTGCGGACCTCGGCGGCGGAGATGACCACGGTCTTCGGCAGCCCGGAGACCAGGTCGCGGCCGCGCACCTCGGTGTGCTCGTCGGCGTCGAGTTCGTACGCGGAACCGATCGTGATCTTGATCTGCTCGGCCGTGCGCTCGCCCAGCAGCAGGCTGTACTCCTTCTTGATGTACTGGATGATCGCGTTGTCCAGTTCGTCGCCCGCGACCCGGATGGACTGCGCGGTGACGATGCCGCCGAGCGAGATGACCGCGACCTCCGTGGTGCCGCCGCCGATGTCCACCACCATGTTGCCGGTGGCCTCGTGGACCGGCAGACCGGAGCCGATGGCGGCCGCCATGGGCTCCTCGATGATGTGCACCTGGCGGGCACCGGCCTGGGAGGACGCCTCGATGACGGCGCGGCGCTCGACGCCCGTGATGCCCGAGGGCACACAGACCACGACCCGCGGCCGGGCGAGGTACCGCCGCTTGTGGATCTTGAGGATGAAGTAGCGCAGCATCCGCTCGGTGATCTCGAAGTCGGCGATCACGCCGTCCTTCAGCGGACGCACGGCGACGATGTTGCCCGGCGTGCGGCCGATCATCTTCTTCGCTTCGGCACCGACCGCGAGGATGCCACCGGTGTTGGTGTTGATGGCGACGACGGACGGCTCGTTGAGCACGATGCCGCGACCCCTGACGTACACCAGCGTGTTGGCGGTCCCGAGGTCGACAGCCATGTCACGGCCGATGAACGACATTGAGTTCCCCATCCGGATTCATCTGGCCTTCCTGTGCCTTTGAGGGCATATCAGGTCGGCGAGGCGGGTGCTGTGACGTGAAGGCTTCCATCGTAAACGCGCCTGCGCGAACACTGCGCGAGGGTCTCCGCCATTGTCATCAGATGGCGCGCCGCCCCGCTTCTGGAGACGGCCCATCGGGGCACACGTTCCCCCGATCGGCAACGCATATGCCGAAGGACGGCCGAAAAGGTACGGCCGTCCCAGGTCAGGACTCCGAGCGGACCTGACGGCCCTCAGAAAAATTCGCGGAAATTCCGCCAGGTGGACGCTCAGGCGCGGCCCGGGAAGAAGATCTTCACCTCGCGCTCGGCGGACTCCTCCGAGTCGGACGCGTGGATTAGGTTCTCCCGGACGATCACGCCGTAGTCGCCCCGGATGGAGCCGGGCGCGGCGGCGATCGGGTCGGTCGGGCCGGCCAGCGCGCGCAGCCCCTCGATGACCCGCTCACCCTCGACGATCAGCGCCACGACCGGGCCGGAGGCCATGAACTCGACCAGCGGCTCGTAGAAGGGCTTGCCCTTGTGCTCGCCGTAGTGCTGCTCCAGCGTGTCCTGGTCCAGGGTGCGCAGCTCCAGCGCGGTGATCTGCCAGCCGGCCTTGCGCTCGATACGGCTGATGATCTCGCCGGTCAGGCCGCGACGGACGGCGTCGGGCTTGAGGAGGACGAGGGTGCGCTGGCTCACGAGGGGCTCCTTACGACTGGCATGTGCGGTGGCACGAGGTTACAGGGCGTGTCACCGTCGCCGTTACGCAGCGTCAGGTGTAGAGGGGCCGGGGTCCGCGGACTCCCCCTGGGCCGCGAGCCTGGCCTTCGCCTCGTCGACCTTCCGCCCGTAGTGGACCGACGCCCACCACAGGGCGGCGAACACCGCGCCCATGAAGTACATCGTCGGGACGAAGACCCCGGAGGCGATCAGGGCGAGCTGCAGCGCCCAACCGAGGGCGACACCGCCCGGCCGGGTCACCATGCCGCACAGCAGCACGCACAGGACCATGGCGATGCCGCTGACCAGCCACACCGTGGAGGTGGACAGGTCCGGGTCCTTCATGGCCACGAGCGCGGCGAAGCCGATGACGAAGAACTCGCCGATCAGCGTCGATGAACAGAGCGTACGCACGACGGACTCCTCAGCCCTTTCCCAGGAGCAGGCGGGCCTCGCCCACCGTGATGACCGAGCCGGTGACCAGCACCCCGCCGCCGGCGAACTCGCCCTCCTCCTCGGCCAGCGTGATCGCGGCCTCCAGGGCCTCGGGCAGCCGCGGCTCGACCTGGACGCGGTCCTCGCCGAACACCTCGACGGCGATCGCGGCCAGCTCGTCCGCGTCCATCGCGCGGTGGCTGGAGTTCTGGGTGACGACCACCTCGGCGAAGATCGGCTCGAAGGCCTCCAGCAGCCCGCGCACGTTCTTGTCGCCGCTCGCCCCGACCACACCGATCAGCCGGCTGAAGTCGAACGCCTCCCGCACGGCCTCGGCGGCGGCCTCGGCGCCCGGCGGGTTGTGGGCGGCGTCCAGGACGACGGTGGGAGAGCGCCGCACGACCTCCAGGCGCCCCGGCGAGGAGACGGCCGCGAAGGCCTTGCGCACGGCGTCGATGTCCAGCCGCTCCGCGCGCTGCGCGCCGACCCCGAAGAACGCCTCCACGGCGGCGAGCGCCACGGCCGCGTTGTGCGCCTGGTGGGCGCCGTGCAGCGGGAGGTAGACCTCCTCGTACTCACCGCCGAGCCCGCGCAGGGTGAGGAGCTGACCGCCGACGGCGATCTGCCGGGAGGTCACGCCGAACTCGAGGCCCTCGCGGGCCACGGTGGCGTCGACCTCGACGGCCTTCTTCAGCAGCACCTGCGCGGCGTCCACCGGCTGCTGCGCCAGGATCACGGTCGCGCCCTGCTTGATGACGCCGCCCTTCTCCTGCGCGATCTCCCCCGGCGTGTTGCCGAGCCGGTCGGTGTGGTCGAGGCCGATGGGGGTGATCACGGCGACGTCGCCGTCGATCACGTTGGTGGCGTCCCAGGAGCCGCCCATGCCCACTTCCACGACGGCCACGTCGACCGGGGCGTCCGCGAAGGCCGCGTAGGCCATCCCGGTGAGCACCTCGAAGAAGGACAGCCGGTACTCCTGCGAGGCGTCCACCATCTCGATGTACGGCTTGATGTCCTGGTACGTCTCGATGAACCGCTCGGCGGCGATCGGCGCGCCGTCCAGGCTGATCCGCTCGGTGATCGACTGCACGTGCGGGCTGGTGTAGCGCCCGGTGCGCAGATCGAAGGCGCCGAGCAGGGCCTCGATCATGCGCGCCGTGGAGGTCTTGCCGTTGGTGCCCGTGATGTGGATCGAGGGGTACGAGCGCTGCGGCTCGCCGAGGACGTCCATCAGCGCGGCGATCCGGCTGACGGAGGGCTCCAGCTTCGTCTCGCCCCAGCGGGTGGCCAGCTCCGTCTCGACCTCGCGCAGGGCCCTGTCGACCTCGGGGTCCTCCGGCCGGGCCGGTACGCCGGCCTCGGGGGACCGCCCTGGGTGCGCAGGGTGCGGCTGCCGGCCTCGATCACGGCGAGGTCGGGGTCGCGGGTGGTCTCGGCCTCGATGATCTCGTCGAAGCCGTCGAGGGGGTCGGGGGTGTCGCTGGTGCCGGGGTGGTCGCTCACGGTGCCAGTCTACGGAGGCGCGGTGACATGGGCGGGCGAAGGCCCCCGGAGCTGTGGGTTCCGGGGGCCTTCGGGTGCCGTTCGCGCGGACCGGCGCCCGCGCGCCGGCCGCGTCGCTACGCCTGCGGGAGCCTGTCCAGCTGGGCCTGGATGCGGGTGATGTCCTCGTCGGCCTTGGCCAGGCGGGTGCGGATCTTGTCGACCACGTTCTCCGGGGCCTTCGCGAGGAACGCCTCGTTGCCGAGCTTGGCGGTGGACTGGGCCTTCTCCTTCTCGGCGGCGGCCAGGTCCTTCGCCAGGCGCTTGCGCTCGGCGGCCACGTCGATGGTGCCGGACAGGTCGAGGGCGACCTCGGCGCCGGCGACCGGCAGGGTGGCCGTGGCCGTGAAGGACTCGCCCTCCGGCTGCAGGCGCAGCAGCTGGCGGATGGCGGCCTCGTGCGGGGCCAGCGCCGTACCGTCCAGGGCCAGCCGGGCCGGGACCCGCTGTCCCGGCTGGAGACCCTGGTCGGCGCGGAAGCGGCGGACCTCGGTGATGACGGACTGCAGGGTCCCGATCTCCTGCTCGGCCGCGCGGTCGCGGAAGCCGCTGTCGGCCGGCCACTCGGCGATGACGACCGACTCGCCACCGGTGAGGGTGGTCCACAGGGTCTCCGTGACGAACGGGACGACCGGGTGCAGCAGCCTGAGCGTGACGTCGAGGACCTCGCCCAGGACGCGCTTCGAGACCTCGGCCGCCTCGCCGCCCGCCTGGAACGTCGTCTTGGACAGCTCGACGTACCAGTCGAAGACCTCGTCCCACGCGAAGTGGAAGAGGGCGTCGGACAGCTTGGCGAACTGGAAGTCGTCGTAGAACGCGTCGACTTCGGCGACGACCGAGTTGAGGCGGGAGAGGATCCAGCGGTCGGTGGCGGACATCTTCGCCGGGTCCGGCAGCGGGCCGTCCACGGTCGCGCCGTTCATCAGCGCGAAGCGGGTGGCGTTCCAGATCTTGTTGGCGAAGTTGCGGGAGCCCTGGACCCAGTCCTCGCCGATGGGCACGTCGACGCCCGGGTTGGCGCCGCGGGCGAGGGTGAAGCGCAGGGCGTCGGAGCCGTACTTGTCCATCCAGTCCAGCGGGTTGACCGCGTTGCCGAAGGACTTCGACATCTTCTTGCCGAACTGGTCGCGGACCATGCCGTGCAGGGCGATGGTGTGGAACGGCGGGGTGCCGTCCATGGCGTAGAGGCCGAACATCATCATCCGGGCGACCCAGAAGAAGAGGATGTCGTAGCCGGTGACCAGGACGGAGTTCGGGTAGAACTTCGCGAGGCTCTCGGTCTGTTCGGGCCAGCCGAGGGTCGAGAACGGCCACAGGCCAGAGGAGAACCAGGTGTCGAGGACGTCGGTGTCCTGCTTCCAGCCCTCCGCCTCGGTGCCGGGCGGCCGCTCGTCGGGGCCGACGCAGACGACCTCGCCGTTCGGGCCGTACCAGACCGGGATGCGGTGGCCCCACCAGAGCTGCCGCGAAATACACCAGTCGTGGAGGTTGTCGACCCAGTCGAAGTACCGCTTCTCCATCTCCTGCGGATGGATCTTGACCTTGCCGTCGCGGACGGCGTCACCGGCGGCCTTGGCCAGCGGACCGACCTTGACCCACCACTGCATGGACAGGCGCGGCTCGATGGTGGTCTTGCAGCGCGAGCAGTGGCCGACGGAGTGGACGTAGGGGCGCTTCTCGGCGACGATCCGGCCCTCGGCGCGCAGCGCGGCGACGATGGCGGAGCGGGCCTCGAGGCGGTCCAGGCCCTGGAAGGGGCCGTGCGCGGTGATGACGGCGTGCTCGTCCATCACGGTGAGGGACGGCAGGTCGTGCCGCTGGCCGATCTCGAAGTCGTTCGGGTCGTGGGCCGGGGTGACCTTGACGGCGCCGGTGCCGAACTCGGGGTCGACGTGCTCGTCCGCGACGACCGGGATGGAGCGTTCGGTCAGCGGGAGCCTGATGAGCTTGCCGACGAGGTGCTTGTAGCGCTCGTCCTCGGGGTGCACGGCGACGGCGGTGTCGCCGAGCATGGTCTCGGCACGGGTGGTGGCGACGACGATGGTGTCGTCCCCCTCCCCGTACTTCATGGAGACCAGCTCGCCGTCGTCGTCCTGGTACTCGACCTCGATGTCGGAGATGGCCGTCAGGCACCGGGGCACCAGTTGATGATGCGCTCGGCGCGGTAGATCAGCTCGTCGTCGTAGAGCCGCTTGAAGATGGTCTGGACGGCCTGCGAGAGGCCCTCGTCCATGGTGAAGCGCTCACGCGACCAGGCGACGCCGTCACCGAGGCGGCGCATCTGGCCGGAGATCTGGCCGCCGGACTCGCCCTTCCACTGCCAGACGCGCTCGACGAAGGCCTCGCGGCCGAGGTCGTGGCGGGACTTGCCCTCCTTGCCCAGCTCGCGCTCGACGACGTTCTGGGTGGCGATGCCGGCGTGGTCCATGCCCGGCTGCCACAGCGTCTCGAAGCCCTGCATGCGCTTGCGGCGGGTCAGGGCGTCGATGAGCGTGTGCTCGAAGGCGTGGCCCAGGTGGAGGCTGCCGGTGACGTTCGGCGGCGGGATGACGACGGTGAACGGCGGCTTGTCGCTCTTCGCGTCCGCCTCGAAGTAACCCCGCTCCACCCAGCGCTCGTACAGCGGCCCCTCTACATCGGCCGGCGCGTACTGGGTCGGCAGTTCGGAGTCGGGCGCGGGTGGCTGCTGCTGAGCGTTCTCGGTCACGGGGGTCAGTTTAGGGGTGTCACGGGGCGGTCCCGAAACGCGTTTGTTCTGTAACGGTGCGGCCCCCGGTGCCGTGTGTCCCGGGCGCCTGCGTCAGGATGTCAGGAACGCGTAAACATTCGAGGGGGAACCCAGAAATGAGCAACAACCAGCCGGGCCCGTACGGCCAGCAGCCGCCCTACGGCCAGCCGGGGCAGCCGGGTCCCTACGGCCAGCAGCCGCAGGCACCTCAGCCCCAGCCCGGCTACGGCTACCCCCAGCAGGCTCCCCCGGTCCCGCCGCAGCCCGGGTACGGCTACCCGCAGCAGGGCGGTGCGCCGCAGCAGCCGGGCCCGTACGGCCAGCAGCCCGGCGCCTACCCCCAGCAGCCCTACGGCGTCCCGCAGCCGCCCGCCCCGGGCGGCGGCAAGAAGAAGACGGGCCTGATCATCGGCGCGGTGGCCGTCGTCGCGGCGATCGCGGTGGGCGCGTACTTCGTACTGGGCGGCAGCGGCGGCTCGGACGTCGCGGACGACGGCCCCCACAAGCTGACGACGCCGGCGACGGTGCTGGGCGAGTACAAGAAGTCCAAGGGCGACACCGGCACGATGACGGACAAGGACATGAAGGACGCGCAGAAGTGGGGTGTGCAGGACCCCCACGACGTCAGCGCCGGGTACAAGTCCGGGGACGTCGACAATCCGCTGAGCCAGAAGATGGTCCAGTTCGGCGGCGTCTATGGCACGATCGACGATCCCGAGAAGACCGTCGACGCGATGTTCGCCTACATGAAGAGCGAGTCCCAGAAGGACAGCGACAGCAAGGACGTCGCTCTCCAGGGTGAGCCGAAGATGTACGAGCCCGCCGGTCTCGACGGCGCGGTCCTCAAGTGCCAGCAGGCGAAGGCTCCCACCGACTCGGCCAGTGGCGGGCCGAAGGACGTCACGATGACGATCTGCATCTGGGGCGACCACAGCACCATCGGATTCGTCATGCCGATGGACATCGCGAACCTCGCCGCGGGCCGGAGCAGCGACCCGGCGGCCGACGCCGAACTGACCGCCAAGTTCCGCAACGCGGTTCGCGTCAAGGCCTGACGACGCGGCGGGCGTCTCGACTCGCCCTCGACAGCGACGAAAGGGGCCCGGTCTGGTGACCGGGCCCCTCTCGCGTGTTCCGCAGCGGCGGCTACGCCGTCTTCTGCTCCCCGGTCCCCCGGCCGCGGGCGTCCCGCGGGATCAGGGTCGGGTTGACGTTGGAGTGGACGACGTCGGCCGTGATGACGACGCGGGCGACGTCCTTGCGGGACGGGACCTCGTACATCACCGACATGAGGACCTCCTCCATGATGGCGCGCAGGCCGCGGGCGCCGGTCTGGCGGAGGATGGCCTGGTCGGCGATGGCCTCCAGGGCCTCGCGCTCGAAGTCCAGCTCCACACCGTCGAGTTCGAAGAGGCGCTGGTACTGCTTGACCAGGGCGTTGCGGGGCTCGACCAGGATCTGGAGCAGGGCCTCGCGGTCCAGGTTGTGCACCGAGGTGATCACCGGCAGGCGGCCGATGAACTCGGGGATCATGCCGAACTTGACCAGGTCCTCGGGCATGACGTCCTCGAACTGGTCCTTGGCCTCCAGCTCGCGCTTGGAGTGGATCGTGGCGCCGAAGCCGATGCCCTTGGCGCCCGCCCGGGACTCGATGATCTTCTCCAGGCCGGCGAAGGCACCGCCCACGATGAACAGGACGTTCGTCGTGTCGATCTGGATGAACTCCTGGTGCGGGTGCTTGCGGCCGCCCTGCGGCGGGACCGAGGCCGTGGTGCCCTCGAGGATCTTCAGCAGGGCCTGCTGGACGCCCTCGCCGGAGACGTCACGGGTGATCGACGGGTTCTCGCTCTTGCGGGCGACCTTGTCGATCTCGTCGATGTAGATGATCCCGGTCTCGGCCTTCTTGACGTCGTAGTCGGCCGCCTGGATCAGCTTGAGGAGGATGTTCTCCACGTCCTCGCCGACGTAGCCCGCCTCGGTCAGCGCCGTCGCGTCGGCGATCGCGAAGGGCACGTTCAGCATGCGGGCCAGGGTCTGCGCGAGGAGCGTCTTGCCCGAGCCGGTGGGGCCGAGCAGCAGGATGTTGGACTTCGCCAGCTCGATGGCGTCGTCACGGCCCTGGGCGCCGCCGTTCTCGCCCGCCTGGACCCGCTTGTAGTGGTTGTACACCGCGACGGAGAGGGCCTTCTTGGCGGCCTCCTGGCCGACCACGTAGCCCTCGAGGAACTCGTAGATCTCGCGGGGCTTGGGAAGCTCCTCCCAGCGCACCTCGCTGGTCTCCGCGAGCTCCTCCTCGATGATCTCGTTGCAGAGATCGATGCACTCGTCGCAGATGTACACACCGGGACCTGCGATGAGCTTCTTGACCTGCTTCTGGCTCTTGCCGCAGAACGAGCACTTGAGCAGATCGCCGCCGTCACCGATGCGTGCCACGGTGTGCTTCCCCTTCGCCTGGGAGACGACTGGACGCTTTCGAGTCCAGCGGCTCCTGGTGCTGCCTTATGTCCGACGGTACCTTGCCGGGCCCCGTGTTCGGGTCCCCCTTGGCAGGGTTCACTTTGACGTGAATCCTGCCAAGGGGGCCTGAGCGTACGCCGCCCGGTGTCAGCGGACCGATTCGTTGTTCATCTTCCGGGTGGAGATGATCTGGTCGACGATGCCGTACTCGAGCGCTTCCTCGGCAGTGAGGATCTTGTCGCGCTCGATGTCCTCGCGGACCTGCTCGATGGGCCGGTTGGAGTGCTTGGCCAGCATGTTCTCCAGCTGCTCACGCATCCGGGTGAACTCGTTGGCGATGATCTCCAGGTCGGAGAGCTGACCGCGGCCGGTGGAGCCGGCGGGCTGGTGGATCAGCACGCGCGAGTTCGGCAGCGCCATGCGCTTGCCCGGGGTGCCGGCGGCGAGCAGGATGGCCGCGGCGGAGGCCGCCTGGCCCATGCACACCGTCTGGATGTCCGGCTTCACGAACTGCATGGTGTCGTAGATGGCCGTGAGGGCCGTCATGTCGCCACCGGGGCTGTTGATGTAGATCGAGATGTCCCGGTCGGGGTCCATCGACTCCAGGCACAGCAGCTGCGCCATGACGTCGTTGGCGGAGGCGTCGTCGATCTGGACGCCCAGGAAGATCACGCGCTCCTCGAAGAGCTTCGCGTACGGGTCGTACTCGCGGATGCCCTGGGAGGTGCGCTCGACGAAGCGCGGGATGACATAGCGACTGTCGGGCCGGGGCCCTTCGTACATGCCGCTGGCGGCGCCGGGGAAGTTGCTCATGAGGGTGTTCACCGTCCTGGTGGCGTTCGGGGGCTGGTTTCTCGGCGGTGCGTGGCGTGGCCGGGCCGGTCAGGCACCGGTGCCGCCGCCTCCCGGAACACCCGAGGCGTTCCTGATGATCTCGTCGATGAGACCGTACTCCTTGGCCTCTTCCGGGGTGAACCAGCGGTCGCGGTCGGCGTCACGAAGGATCGTCTCGACCGACTGGCCGGAGTGGAGCGCGGTCAGCTCCGTCATGGTCTTCTTGGTGCGCAGCAGGTACTGGGCCTGGATCTTGATGTCCGAGACCGTACCGCCCAGGCCCGCGGAGCCCTGGTGCATCATGATGTCCGTGTGCGGCAGGGCGAAGCGCTTGCCCGCGGTGCCGCCGGTGAGCAGGAACTGGCCCATCGAGGCCGCCATGCCCATGCCGATCGTGACCACGTCGTTCGGGATGAACTGCATGGTGTCGTAGATCGCCATGCCGGCCGTCACCGAGCCGCCCGGGCTGTTGATGTAGAGGTAGATGTCCTTGTCGGGGTCCGCGGCGAGGAGCAGCAGCTGTGCGGTGATCTTGTTGGCGATGTCGTCGTCGACCTGCTGACCGAGGAAGATGATCCGCTCGTTGAGCAGCCGGTTGTAGACCTGGTCGCCGAGGCCACCACCGATGGAAGGCTCGCCGGCGGCGGAGGGCATCAGATTCGTCACGTATCCACCTGCTCGTCTTACGACGGCGCCGGGCCGTCTCACGTCGTCCTGCCGGAGGCTTGGCTGGGGGTTTCAGGAGACTCCCCTGCCCCCGTATTCATGGACCCTAACGCTCAGGTCCCCTCGGGGAATCCCGGAGATGACAGTGTTCGCCGGGGGCGTAGCGGCCGCGCCGCGGGGCCGGGCGCGGATCCCGGGGGATAACGGCACGGGCCCCGGGAAGCACACTCCCCGGGGGCCCGTCCTACGCGCTCGTGAGGCGCCGTGTGGGCGCTCAGCCCTCGGCGTTCTCCTCGGAGGTCTCCGACGCCTCGGCGGCCTCGGTCTCCTCCTCCTCGTCGTCCAGGTCGACGACCTCGCCGTTGGTGTCCTTCACCGTGGCGGCGTCGACCACGACGGCCAGGGCCTTGCCGCGGGCGACCTCGCCGACGAGCAGCGGAACCTGGCCGCCCTCGACGACGGCCTGGGCGAACTGGTCGGGGACATGCCGGAGGAGGCCGCACGCCGCATGAGGTGCTCGGTGAGCTCCTCCTGGTTGACGTTGAGGTTCTCCTTCTTGACCAGCTCGTCGAGGACGAACTGGGTCTTGATGCCCTTGACCGCCGCCTCGCGGGTCTCGGCCTCGAACTCCTCGGCGGTCTTGCCCTGGATCTCCAGGTACTTGTCGAGGTCCAGGCCCATCTGGCCGAGCTGGTGGTGCTCCAGGTTGTGCTTGCGGGTGTTGATCTCGTCCTCGAGCAGCTTCTCGGGGACCGGGACCTCGACCAGCTCGAGGAGCTTCTCCAGCACGCGCTCCTGGGCCTGGGTGGCCTGGTCGTACTGCTTCATGTTGGCCAGGCGCTTGCGGCTGTCGGCGCGAAGCTCTTCCAGCGTGTCGAACTCGGAGGCGAGCTGCGCGAACTCGTCGTCCAGCTCGGGCAGTTCACGGGCGGCGACCTGGGTGACCTTGACGGTGACCTCGGCCTCCTTGCCCGCGGCCGAGCCGCCCTTCAGCTCGGAGGTGAAGGTGCCCTCCTCGCCGGCGGACAGGCCCTTGACGGCGTCGTCGATGCCGTCCAGCAGCTCGCCGGAGCCGATGGTGTAGGAGACGCCGTCGGCGACGCCGTCCTCGAGGACCTCGCCGTCGACCTTGGCCTGCAGGTCGATGGTGACGACGTCGCCGTCCTCGGCGGCGCGCTCCACCGGGGAGGTGGAGGCGAAGCGCTCACGGAGCTGCTCGACGGACTTCTCGATGTCCTCGTCGGTGACCTCGACGGCGTCGACCTCGACCTCGATGCCGGAGTAGTCCGGGATCTCCAGGGCCGGGCGGACGTCGACCTCGGCGGTGAAGTTCAGCGTCTCGCCGTCCTTCAGGTCGGTGATGTCGACCTCGGGCTGGCCCAGCGGGCTCAGCTCGGCCTCGTTGACCGCCTCGGTGTAGAACTTCGGGAGCGCGTCGTTGACGGCCTCCTCCAGCACCGCACCGCGGCCGAACCGCTGGTCGATGACGCGGGCCGGGATCTTGCCCTTGCGGAAGCCCTTCACCGTGACCTGCTGGTTGATCTTCTTGTACGCCGCGTCGAGGCTGTCCTTGAGCTCCTCGAAGGGCACCTCGACAGTGAGCCGAACCCGGGTCGGGTTCAGGGTCTCCACGGCGCTCTTCACGGTTCGGTCTCCTTGTGGCTGACTTCTTGGTTTCTGCCGGAGCCAGACTGGTCCGGCGGATTTCGCCGCCCGGAGGAGTTCGTAGGCCGAGTGGGCCGGGACACACGGGCGCGCAGCTTGCATAGTAACCGCAGCCGGTCAGCGCCCCAAAAGGCGATCATCAGGATGCCGTGAGCCGGTGGTCGGGGTGGCGGGATTTGAACCCACGGCCTTCCGCTCCCAAAGCGGACGCGCTACCAAGCTGCGCCACACCCCGTCTGGTGCGACACGTAGGGTACATGTCCCGGCCGATTCCGTCGGCCGGTTTCACGGCCGCCGCGCGTACGGCATCGCCGCAGTCCAACACGTTGGCCTCCGCGGCGGGCGACCCGCTACGATGCTCTCCAGTGCCACGGTCGCAGACCGGCGGCGCCTTGTCGCGGGCGTAGCTCAATGGTAGAGCCCTAGTCTTCCAAACTAGCTACGCGGGTTCGATTCCCGTCGCCCGCTCCACACGGCTCAGGGCCGGGTGCGAGGGTCACCCCTCCCGCCCGGCCCTGATCGTTTTTCCGCGCAGGCCCCGCCGCCCGCCGTGCGGTGGCCGCCGCACCTCGGGCGGCCTCGCCCGCACGCCTGCTCACCCGCGCGGCGCGGCCGACGCCGCGCTCCGGCGGGGGTGCGGGCGAGGATCAGAAGCTGATCTGGTTGATCGTCTCCGCTATCGAGTTCATGAAGCGGTTGATCGACGGCGCCATGCCGGTCGAGGCGAGGAAGAAGCCGAAGAGGACGGCGACGATGGCCGGGCCGGCCTTGATGCTCCCCCCTCGGATCAGCACCACAAGGATGATCGCCAACAGCAGCACCACGGACAGTGAAATGGCCACAACTGATCACACCTTCGGTCGGTCCGCTCTCCCGGCCCTGGGACGCGGCCCCGCGCACCCCAGCCAGAACCATCGTGCCACCAACCCGGCCCTTGTATGCGGGTCGTGACGCAACGTCGGGTGCCGGTCCGGCGCCGACAGGACCCCGCACAGCAATTCGACGCGCACACCGGCACCTGCGGCACAGGGAATTGCGCAGCTTGGTTTCCATGTCCACACATCAGATGCGCAGGTAATTCGAATTGATGACACAGAGACGACGTATGACCCAATTAGTCAGGATGAATCGGTACATCGGGGCGAACATGGGGTGTCGCTGTGCCCACCATCACGTGGACAGGGCAGGCAAGTTATGTAAATCAACGGGTACCCGAACGTGATAACCAGGAATAACAGGCGGGGTTTTACGGAATCCCACAGTCGACGCTAGGGTGCCTGAGATGTTTGAAGCCGCCTCGTCCCCCGGCCAGAACCGCAGACCACTCCCCCCGGCACAGTCGCCGGCCGACGGAGTGCCCGGTCCGCGTACCCCGATGAGCGAGCAGAAGGGGCGGACGCCGGCGGACAGACCGGGCAAACAGCGCGACTCGTTCTTCGACAACGCCAAGTACCTGGCCATCGTGCTGGTCGCGATGGGCCACGCCTGGGAGCCGCTGAAGGGCGACAGCCGCATCCTGGAAGGCCTGTACACGGTCGTGTACACCTTCCACATGCCGGCCTTCATCATCATCTCCGGCTTCTTCTCGCGCAGTTTCGACATGCGTCCGGACCGGCTGAAGCGGCTGATCACCGGTGTGGCCGTGCCGTACGTCCTCTTCGAGACGGCGTACCCGCTCTTCAAGAACCTCGTCGACCACTCCGACGAGGAGATCAGCCTTCTCGATCCCTGGTACCTGACCTGGTTCCTGGTCGCCCTGTTCGTCTGGCGGCTCACCACGCCCGTGTGGAAGCTGGTGCGCTGGCCGCTTCCGGTGGCCATCGGCATCGCCATGCTGGCCAGCGTCGCCCCGAGCATCGGTGACGACCTCGACCTCCAGCGCGTGCTGCAGTTCCTGCCCTACTTCGTGCTCGGCCTGTGCATGAAGCCCGAGCACTTCCACATGGTGCGCCGGCGCTGGGTGCGGATCGCCTCGGTGCCGGTGTTCACGGCCGCGCTCGCGTTCGGCTGGTGGGCGGTGCCGCGGATGAACACGGCGTGGTTCTACCACCGTGACTCCGCGCAGGAGCTGGGCGCGCCGTGGTGGATCGGCCCGGTGATGGTGCTCGCGATGATGGGCTGCTCGCTGCTGCTGACGGCCTGCTTCTTCGCCTGGGTGCCGCGCCGCAGGATGTGGTTCACGGCCCTGGGCGCGGGCACCCTGTACGGCTACCTCCTGCACGGCTTCCTGGTGAAGTTCGCCGACTACCGCGGCTGGTTCGACCACTCCGCGCTGCACCACCCGCTCGGCGAGATCCTGGTCACCCTGGTCGCGGCCGCCGTCGTCACGGTGCTCTGCACCGCTCCGGTGCGCCGGCTGTTCCGGTTCGCGATGGAGCCCAAGATGTCCTGGGCGTTCAAGCAGGACGCGGCCGAACTGGCCCGCGAACGCCAGCAGAAGGAGCGCGAGCGCGAGAAGGTCAGCGCCTAGGTCGTGTCCGCGAAGTCGCGTCGTTCGCCCGCAGGGCGGGCGTCGCGGCGTCCGGTGCGTGCTCTCGGCGTGCCGGCCGGACGCCCTCGTACCGGGTGTACTCGGGCTTCCGTCCGGTGCGGCGAGAGTGCGTGCCGGACGCCGCGACGCAGGCGTGACTTTGCGGACACGACCTAGGGGGCGTCTCCCCGCTCAGCACCCGGCCCCGCCCTGGCCGAGACCGAGAAGTGCCCGCATCCGCGCGTACTTCTCGGTCAGTCGTTTCCGGGTCGGTTCGTCCAGGACCGCCAGCCGGGCCGGGTCGGCGTTGTGCGCGAGGTCGGCCTCCTTCACCAGCAGGGCGCCCGGGGTGGCGAGGATGCGCCGCGCGTACTCTCCGGGCTCCTCGCCGGCCCGTTTGGTGACGGCGCGCACGACGGCCTTGGTGCGTTCCGTCAGGGCCGCCCCCTCGAGCCACTCCTCGCTCAGCGCGCCGTCCTCCACGGCGTCGTGCAGCCAGGCCGCCGCGATCTGCTCGGCGTCCCCGCCCCGGGCCCGTACCCCTTCGGCGACGGCCGCGAGGTGTTCGGCGTACGGCCGCCCCGCCTTGTCGGTCTGTCCTTCGTGCGCGGCCCGCGCGAGGCTCTCGACCTCGCCGGGGCCGAGTGGCGTCCCGTTCATCGCCCCAGTGTCCCCGGTGCGCGGGGCGTCCGGTAGCGGGTCAGCGGGGAGCCTGCGTGGCGTCGCGGCAGATCAGCAGCAGGGCCCGGTCGTCGTTGACGTCCTTGGCGACCGCCTCGATGAGGTGCCAGGCGGCGCCGTGGAAGCCGCCGGCCACATAGCGGTCGGCCTCGCCGGTGAGGCGGTCGATGCCCTCGACGATGTCCCGGTCGGAGGTCTCCACCAGGCCGTCCGTGAAAAGCATGAGCACGTCGCCGGGCCGCAGCGAGCCCTTCATGGAGTCGAACTGCGCGCCGTCGTACACCCCGAGCAGCGGGCCCTCGGCGGCCTTCTCCTCCCAGCGGCCGCTGCCCGCGCTGAGCTGGAGGCCCGGCGGGTGCCCCGCGGAGTACAGCTCGTAGTCACCGGAGTCCAGGTCCAGGACCAGGTGGATGGAGGTGGCGAAGCCCTCGTCCCAGTCCTGGCGGAGCAGGTAGCCGTTGGCGGCCGGGAGGAAGGCGTGCGGCGGCAGGGAGCCGAGCAGGCCGCCGAAGGCGCCGGACAGCAGCAGGGCGCGCGACGCGGCGTCCATGCCCTTGCCGGAGACGTCCGTGAGGACGACCTCCAGGGTGCGGCCCCCGTTGGTGCGGGCCGCGACCACGAAGTCGCCCGAGAAGGACTGGCCGCCCGCCGGGCGCAGCGCCATCTCGTGGTGCCAGCCCTGCGGCAGCTTCGGCAGCGTGCTCTGCACCCGGATCCGCTCGCGCAGGTCGAACAGCATGGTGCCGCCGCGCCGCCAGGGCACGCCGACCCGGCTGCGGAACTGCGCGGTGAGCAGTCCGAAGAAGCCGCACGCGGCGACCACCAGGACCACGCCCGGGGTGACCCGCGAGGGTCCCTCGGTGTACGGGCCGAGCCGCACCGACTCCACGATCAGCGCGGTGGCGGCGGTGGCGTACAGACCGAGCAGGCTGGCCGGGCGCAGCACCAGGCCGCCCGCGACGATCGGCAGCACCAGCGCGCCCGGCGAGAACCACACCGAGTTGCCGAGTGTCAGTGCCGTCAGGACGGGGATGGTGAGCAGCAGGCCGACGAGCGCGATCCAGTCCGAGCCGTCGCCGCGGAAGTAGTCCACGGCGCTTCTGCGCAGGCCGACGCGGACCCGGTGCCACTGCATCTTCCACCGGGCCGTGAACGTCTCGGCCTTCGAGCGCCGCGCTCGTCCTGCTGCCATCAGTTCGGGACCCTATCCATCGGACCAGCCCCTTGGCACGGGAGGTCCCACTTGTCCCCCGTGCGAGGCTCCGCTTCGCGGTTCGACTTCACAGTGAACGGCACGAACGGCGTTCGCGCCGCCGCCTGGGAGAAATTCGCTGGCTCGTCCCGGGACGCGCTGGTAGGCATGGCCCATGGCGACCGAGCGTGTGACCGAGCTGACAGTGCTGCGCCCCGAGGAGTGGGGCGGATGGTTCGACCACCTGATCCGCGCCTTCGGTGCCGGCGAGACCTCCGCGGAGGAGCGCGAACTGGACCGGTCGGTCACCGAGTTCGACCGATCGCTGGCCGCCCGGGACGGGGACACGCTCGTGGGGACGGCCGGGGCGTTCAGCTTCCGGATGACCGTCCCCGGCGGCTCGCAGGTGCCCACCGCGGGCGTCACCATGGTGAGCGTCTCCGCCACGCACCGGCGGCGCGGGGTGCTGACCTCGATGATGCGCCGCCAGCTCGACGACGTGCGCGCGCTCGGTGAGCCGCTCGCCGCGCTGACCGCCTCCGAGCCGGCGATCTACGGCCGGTTCGGGTACGGAGCGGCGACCTTCCAGCTGCACGCGGAGATCGACACGGCCCGGGTGGCCCTGGCCCCGGTCACGGGCAGCGGGGAGGTGCGGCTGCGGTACGCGCCGCCCGCCGAGGTGCTGGCCGAGTGCGAGGCGGTGTACGCGGCACTGGTGCCCCGCAGGCCCGGGATGCTCGCCCGGCAGCCGAACTGGGAGCAGGCCGGTCTGGTCGACCCGGCGAGCGGCCGGGACGGCGCGTCGGCGCTGCAGTGCGTGGTGGCCGAACGGGACGGCGCGGTCACCGGGTTCGCCCGGTTCCGCACCAAGCTCGGCTGGGGTCCGAGCGGGCACGACGGCACCGTGTCGCTGGAGGACCTGGCCGCGCTGGACCCGGCGACCGACGCCGCGCTGTGGCGCTTCCTGTTCGACATCGACCTGATGACGACCCTGAACGTGCGCGGGCGGCCGGTCGACGACGCCTGGCAGTACCTGGTCTCCGACATCCGGCGCTGCCGGCCGCGCTTCCGGGACGCCTGCCATCTCCGGCTCGTCGAGGTCGGTGCGGCCCTGTCGGCCCGTACCTACCAGGCGCCGGTGGACGTCGTGTTCGAGGTGGAGGACGCCTTCTGCCCCTGGAACGCGGGGCGCTGGCGGCTGACCGGCGACGCCAAGGGCGCGTCCTGCGAGCGCACCCGGGAGGCCGCCGACCTGGAGCTGTCCGTGCGGGAGCTGGGGTCGGCGTACCTGGGCGGGGTGTCGCTGCTGTCGCTGGCGGCGGCCGGCCGGGTGCGGGAGCTGCGGCCGGGGGCGCTGGCGGAGGCGGCGGTGGCGTTCGGCTCGCCGGTGGCGCCGTGGCTGCCGCACGGCTTCTGACCGGGAGGGGCTGACCCTCGCTCGTGCCCCCGGTCAGGGTTTCTGGCAGGTGGGGCACCAGAAGAGGTTGCGGGCGGCGAGCCCGGCGGTGCGGATGCCGGTGCCGCAGATGTGACAGGGCCGGGTGGCGCGGCGGTAGACGTACACCTCGCCGCCGTGGTCGTCCACGCGGGGCGGGCGCCCCATGGCCTCGGGGGTGTGTTCGGGGCGGACGGTGTCGATGCGGTTGTGGCGTACGCCCTCGCGCATGAGCGCGACCAGGTCCGCCCAGATCGCCTCCCACTCGGCCGGGGTGAGGTCCCGGCCCGGACGGTAGGGGTCGATGCCGTGCCGGAAGAGGACCTCGGCCCGGTACACGTTGCCGACACCGGCGATGACCTTCTGGTCCATCAGCAGCGCGGCGACGGTCGTGCGGCTGCGGGAGATCCTCCGGTAGGCGGCGTCGGGGTCGGCGTCCGCGCGGAGCGGGTCGGGGCCGAGGCGGTCGTGCACGGCCCGCTTCTCGGCGTCGGTGACGAGCGCGCAGGTGGTGGGGCCGCGCAGGTCGACGTAGTCGGTGCCGGTGGCGAGCCGGAGCCGGACGGTGTCGGTGGGCGGGGGCGCGGGGGCCGGGCCGAAGGCGACCTTGCCGAAGAGGCCGAGGTGGATGTGGACCCAGTCGGCGTCCCGGAACCGGAGGAAGAGGTGCTTGCCGTGGGCCTCGGTGCCGGTCAGGGGGGCACCGTCCAGCAGGTCCGCCGCGTCGGAGAACTTGCCCTGGGGGCTGGTCACCCGGGGGCGGTGCCCCGGAAGCGCTCCGCGTAGTCCTGGGCCAGCCGGTGGATGGTGTGCCCTTCTGGCACGGCTGAGGTGTCCTTTCCTGCCGCTTGCCGCCGGCCCGTCCCGGCCGGTGGAGAGGCTGCGGGGGCCCGGCACCGGACCGGGCCCCGACGGCGCTACTGCTGCGGGTGGTGGGCCGGGATCGGGGGCAGGTCGCCGGTCGTCTCGTAGCCGGCGAGCATGTCGATGCGGCGGATGTGACGCTCGTCACCGGAGAACGGGGTGTTGAGGAACACCTCGACGAACTTCGTCGCCTCCTCCGTGCTGTGCATGCGCGCGCCCACCGCGACGACGTTGGCGTCGTTGTGCTGGCGGCCGAGGCCGGCCGTCTCCTCGCTCCAGGCCAGCGCGGCGCGCACGCCCTTCACCTTGTTCGCGGCGATCTGCTCCCCGTTGCCGGAGCCGCCGATCACGATGCCGAGCGCGTCGGGGTCGGCGGCGGTCCGCTCGGCCGCGCGCAGGCAGAAGGGCGGGTAGTCGTCCTGGGCGTCGTAGATGTGGGGCCCGCAGTCGACGGGCTCGTGCCCCGCCGCCTTGAGCCAGTCGACGAGGTGGTTCTTGAGTTCGTAGCCCGCATGGTCGGAGCCGAGATACACGCGCATGGGACGAGTGTGACACGCCGGTTTCCGGGAAGCAGCCGCGGGTGTGACAAGGACGGAATGTGAATCCGGCCATAGATCCTCAAGAGAACCTCAAGTAACAATCTGGATTCAGAGGTTCCTGAATCCGTTCACCTCGGATTCACTGGACCGGCTCGTACACCGCTCGTGCGGGCAGCTCCACCTGGCGTAAAGGAAATCCGTCCATGACCCCTGGTTCGGGCCTTCAAGCAGGACTGAAAAACCGCCACCTGACGATGATCGCGATCGGTGGCGTCATCGGAGCCGGCCTCTTCGTCGGCTCCAGTACCGGTATCGCTACCGCGGGACCGGGCATCCTTCTGTCGTACGCCCTCGTCGGCACCCTCGTGGTGCTGGTGATGCGCATGCTCGGCGAGATGTCCGCCGCCAACCCCACCTCCGGTTCGTTCTCCGCGCACGCCGACCGTGCGCTGGGACCGTGGGCCGGTTTCTCCATCGGCTGGCTCTACTGGTTCTTCTGGGTCGTCGTGCTGGCCGTGGAGGCCACCGCCGGCGCGAAGATCCTCGAGGGCTGGATCCCGGCCGTGCCGCAATGGGGCTGGGCGCTCATCGTGATGTTCGTCCTGACCGCGACCAACCTGGTCTCGGTCGGCTCCTACGGCGAATTCGAGTTCTGGTTCGCCGGCATCAAGGTCGTGGCGATCGGCGCGTTCATCGTCGTCGGCCTGCTGGCCGTGTTCGGCGTGCTGCCGGGCGCGCACACCGACAAGGCGAGTTTCGCCAACCTCACCTCGCACGGCGGCTTCCTGCCACACGGCCCCGGCGCGATCCTCACGGGTGTGCTGCTGGTCGTCTTCTCCTTCATGGGCAGCGAGATCGCGACCCTGGCGGCCGGCGAGTCCGAGGACCCGCAGCGCGCCGTCACCAAGTCGACCAACAGCATCATCTGGCGTATCGGCGTCTTCTACCTGGGCTCGATCCTGATCGTCGTCACGCTGCTTCCGTGGAACGACCCGGCCATCGAGAAGGACGGCTCGTACGTCGCCGCCCTCGGCTCGCTGGGCATCCCGCACGCCGGCCAGGTCATGAACTTCATCGTGCTGACGTCGGTGCTGTCCTGCCTGAACTCCGGTCTGTACACGGCCTCCCGGATGGCCTTCTCGCTCGGCCAGCGCGGTGACGCGCCCAAGGCGTTCGCGCGGACCACGTCCCGCGGTGTGCCGCGGGCGGCGATCCTCGCGTCGGTGCTCTTCGGCTTCGCCGCCGTCTTCTTCAACTACAAGTTCCCGGACACGGTCTTCCTCTTCCTGCTCAACTCGAGCGGCGCGGTGGCCCTGTTCGTGTGGCTGGCGATCTGCTTCTCGCAGCTTCGGATGCGGCGGATCATCCAGCGGGAGGCGCCGGAGAAGCTCGTCGTGAAGATGTGGCTGTACCCGTACCTGACCTGGGCGACGGCCATCCTGATCATCGGCATCTTCGGCTACATGCTGACCGACACCGAGGGTGAGAGCAGCGGTCGCACGACCGTCGAGCTCTCCCTGCTGGTGGCCGCCGTCGTGATCGCGGCCTCCCTTATCAAGCAGAAGATCGCGGGCCGCCGGCCTGCTCCGGCCGTGGAGGACACGGCGGAGAAGGTGTCGGTCGGCTGACCGCACCCGGCCCACCGCCATGACGAAGGGGAGGGAGTCCCGCACGGGACTCCCTCCCCTTCGTCGTTAGCGGGCCCGGCCCCCAGGGCCTGTCTGACAATTCGCGTCGTCGCCCGCAGGGCGGCCGCGCGGCGTCAGGCGCGTGCTCTCGCCGTGTCGGACTCGGACCCTCGTACTGGACGTACTCGGGTCCGGGGCCGGCGCGGCGAGAGGGCGTGCATGGCGTCGCGCGGCAGACGGGAATTGTCAGACAGGCCCTGGGGGGCGGGGCGTCAGCGCCGGCCGGTGAGCTTCCAGGCGGCGGGCAGCGCGCCCATGGCGAGGGCCGCCTTCAGGGCGTCGCCGATCAGGAACGGGGTGAGGCCGGCGGCGACGGCCTGGGAGAAGGACAGGTGGGCGGCCAGGGCCAGGTAGGGCACGCCGACCGCGTAGATGATCGCCTCACCGAGGACCATGGTGCCCGCCATGCGCAGCGGGGAGCGGTCGGCGCCGCGGCGGGCCAGGGCGCCGACGGCGGCGGAGGCGAGCAGCATGCCGAGGACGTAGCCGAAGGAGACGGCGCCCGCGCCGGAGCCGCCTTCCGCGAACCACGGCAGGCCGGCCACGCCCGCGAGCGCGTACAGGGCGAGGGAGAGGAAGCCGCGGCGGGCGCCGAGGGCGGTGCCGACGAGCAGCGCGGCGAAGGTCTGGCCGGTCACCGGCACCGGGGAGCCGGGCACGGGCACCGCGATCTGGGCCGCGAGGCCGGTGAGCACGGCACCGCCGAGCACCAGCGCGATGTCGCGGGTCCGCGAGGCGGGCAGCAGGTCGGCGAGGACTTCACCGGGGCGGACGGTTGCGGTGGCGGTGCTCATGGGGACTCCGCGTGGGGCGAGGGCAGATGGGACACCGTGACGCTATCCCGGCGGCCTCGCGGTGATCACCGTCAGCGATCGACAAAGGGGGGAACGAGGGCTTGGTGGGCACCCGACAAAGGGTGGCGGTTACACCCGGTACGGCGTGACAACGGTCACTGAGGCGGGGATGCGCGGCTCACTCGGCGGGCCGCCGACCGGACTGTGGAACCCCGCCAACGAACCCTAGTGGACTGGTCGGATTCCCCCTTCCTGCCCTACGCTTCCGGCATGGTTGCCCAGGCCCGGTACTTCACGTCGCGTCGCTACGTCGACCTGCGACGGCAGGGCACGGCCACCTGTCGCCGTCCGGGGTAGGGCGCACCCCCGGCGCGCCTCGCCCTCCGAGACGTGTCGGCCCCGTTCCCGAGGACGGTCCCCATGCCCCGTACCGAGGCATCCACCCTTGTCTCCCCCGTTCCCCGCGCCGCCGACAGCGACCGGCGGCGCACGAGCGCCAGCGTCGTGCTGCGGTCCGTGCTGGAGCACGGCCCGGTGGCGCGCAGCACCGTCGCCCGGCTGACCGGACTGTCCCCCGCGGCCGTGACCGAGCACTGCGCCCGGCTGACGGGCCTCGGGCTGCTCCGCGAGGAGGCGGCGCCGCGCCGCTCGAACGGTGTGGGGCGGCCGCACGTCCCCGTAGATCTCGACACCGGGCGGTTCGTGGTCGGCGGGGTGCACGTGGCCGTGCCGTACACCACGGTCGCGCTGCTCGATCTGCGCGGCCGGGTTGTCGCCCGACGCGAGTTGAAGCACGAACGGCCGGACCCGGGACGGGTGCTGACCCGGGCCGCCGACGCACTGACGGCGCTGCTCGCGCGGGCGCCGGAGCGCCGACCGCTGGGGGTCGGTGTCGCCGCCGGGGGCTGGGTCGACCGGGAGTCGGGCACCGTGGTCGAGCACGAACTGCTGGGCTGGCGCGAGGTGCCGGTGCGGGAGATGCTCGAGGACCGCACCGGCCTGCCCGTCCACGTCGACGGGCACGCGCGGGCGCTGGTGAGCGGTGAGCGGCTGTTCGGGCGGGCCCGGGGCAGCCGGAGCGTGCTGCACCTGTTCGTCGGCAACATGGTCGACGCGGCGTTCGCCACCAACGACGAGGTGCACCACGGGCCCCGCTCGCAGGCAGGTGCGATCGCCCACCTTCCGGTGCCGGGCGGCACCGAGCCCTGCGTCTGCGGCCGTACGGGCTGCCTGCAGGCCGAGTTGAGCGAGCGGACGCTGTGCCGGCGGGCCCGGGCGGCCGGGGTGAGCGACTCGGACAACCCGATGCACGTGGTGGCCGCGGCGGCGGCCGGTGACGCGGTGGCCCGGCGGCTGCTGGTGGAGCGGGCGCGGGCGACGGGTCGGGCCGCCGGGTTGCTGCTGGACGTGCTCAACCCGGAGACGGTCGTGGTGACCGAGGTGGGCTCCATGCACTTCGACGACTGCCTGACCGCGCTGCGGGAAGCGGCCGGGACGCGGCGCGCGGCGTCCGTGCTGCCGACGAGTTTCCCGGATTCGGTGCTCGCGCTGGCCGGCGGCTCGGTGATGCTGGACGTGCTGTTCCGGGATCCGCTGGGCGTGTCACCTGAGGCTATTTAATTCAGAAACTCGGAATGTTGACAGGGGGCGGAGATGCCGACGAACATGCTGGTCATGAACCCGCTCACGAGCTGTCGCACCCTCTGTTGCTGACATGTTGCCGCGCATGAAGCGCGTGTTTCCGTCTGCGTGAGTTCTCTTTCCACAAGCTCTTCCATGAGCTTTTCTTCCGGCTTTCCGCCGGGAATTCCGGCTGCCTTACGGCTTGCCTTTCCGCTGTGCGTACCCAGGGAGTCCTCCCATGTCTGCTCCGCCTGTCACCGGCCTCGACCGCCGCCTGTTCCTGACCTCCCTGCTCGGCGCGTCCGCCGCCGTCGCGGGCCTCGGCGGCTGCGCGGGCGGCAGTGCCGCCGCCGACACCGAGGGCGCCCTCACCCGCCCCCTCGCGGCCAAGGTCCCGGCCGGTACCAGCCTGAAGATCTCCTCCTACCAGAACGTCCAGCAGCTCCAGTTCAGGCTGGCCAAGCTGCCCGCGCTGCCGTTCGAGGTGTCCGACTGGCTCAACATCGGGGCCGGCCCGGACGTCATCAACGCCTTCCGCGCCAAGTCCCTCGATCTCGCCAACAACGCGGGCATCCCGCCGATCCAGGCGCACTACCAGGGCTTCGACGCGAGGATCGTGGCGATCAACGTGACCCGCAAGCCCAACTACCTCTTCGCCACCAGGCCCGGCAGCGACATCCGCACGGCCGAGGACTTCCGCGGCAGGAAACTCGCCTTCTCGCAGGGCCAGGCCCAGGGTGTCGTGCTGCTGCGGGCGCTGAAGAAGGCGGGCCTGAAGTACGACCAGGTGACGCTGGTCCCGCTGACCAGCAACCAGTTCCTGACCGCCCTGCAGTCCGGCCAGGTCGACGTGGCACCGCTCGGCAACAGCCAGGCGCCCGCCTATCTCAAGCAGTACGGGGGCAAGGGCGCCCGCGTCATCAGGACCGACGTCGTCGACCTGCTCAACCTGCTGTGGGCGCCGCGGTCCGTGCTCGCCGACCCGGCGAAGGCCGCCGCGGTCGCCGCGTACATCCCGCACTGGGCCCGGGGCCAGGTGTGGAGCTACGAGCACCCGGACGTGTGGAATGAGGAGTTCTACGTCAAGACGCAGAACCTGACCCTCGACCAGGCGAAGTCCATCACCGCGCTCGCCAACAAGCCGCTGTTCCCGCCGAGCTGGGACGAGGCGATCAGGTGGGAGCAGGAGACGGCCGATCTGCTCGCCGAGGGCGGGTTCGTGAAGAGGTTCGACGTCTCCTCGCTCTTCGACCACCGCTTCGAGGCCATCGCCGCCCGGGCCGTACCGGCGGAGTACCGGAGGTGAGCGCCGTGACCACGACCACGACCGCCGTGGCGGCACCGGCCGTCCCGGAACCGCCCCAGGTCCGCCGACGCCGGCGGCTCTCCCCCGGGCGCCGGCTGCCCGCCGCCCGTCTCGCCGGCCCGCTCGCCGTCCTCGCGCTGTGGGCCGCCGCCTCGGCGGCGGGCGCGCTCGACCCGGGCGCGATACCCGAGCCCTGGACGGTGCTGAGGACCGCCGGCCACCTGTGGACCGACGGCACGCTGCCCACGGACGTGCTCACCTCGCTCAGGCGGGCCGCCTACGGCTTCGCGATCGGCCTGACCGCCGGGGTGCTGCTCGCGCTGGTCTCCGGGCTCAGCCGCGCCGGGGAGGCGCTGATCGACGGGACCGTGCAGCTCAACCGGGCGATCCCGACCCTGGGTCTGATCCCGCTGTTCATCCTCTGGCTGGGCATCGGCGAGACCTTCAAGATCGCCATCATCGCGATCGTCGTCTACATCCCCGTCTACCTGAACACGCACGCCGCGCTGTCCGGCATCGACACCCGGTTCGTCGAACTCGCCGAGGCGCAGGGCCTGTCGAGGTTCGCCTTCGTCCGGCGGGTGGTGATCCCGGGGGCGCTACCCGGATTCTTCGTGGGACTCCGGCTCGGCGTCACCGGCTCCTGGCTGGGCCTGGTGGTGCTGGAGCAGATCAACGCCACCAGCGGCCTCGGCTACCTGATGTTCCAGGCGCAGAACTACGGCCAGAGCGACGTCATCCTGGTCGGCCTGCTGATCTACGGCGTCTTCGGCCTGATCTCCGACAGCGTGGTCCGACTCGTCGAACGGAGGGTGCTGTCGTGGCGCCGCACACTGAGCAGCTGACCCGGCCCGCGGTACGGCTGCGTGGCCTGACCCGGTCCTTCGGCGGCCGGACCGTGCTCGACGGCATCGATCTCGACCTGCCCGCGGGCCAGTTCACGGCCCTGCTCGGGCACAGCGGCTCGGGCAAGTCGACCCTGCTGCGGGCCGTCGCCGGACTCGATCACGGAGTGGCGGGCAGCGGGCGGCTCAGCGCCCCGGAGCGGGTGTCGGTGGTCTTCCAGGACTCCCGGCTGCTGCCCTGGGCCCGGGTGCTGGACAACGTCCTGCTCGGCACCGGCGGCGGGGACGCGGAAGAGCGCGGCCGGGCCGCCCTGGCGGAGGTGGGTCTCGGCGGCCGTGAGCGGGCCTGGCCGGGCGAGCTGTCCGGCGGCGAGGCGCAGCGCGCCGCGCTCGCCCGCTCCCTGGTCCGCGAGCCCGAACTGCTGCTGGCGGACGAACCGTTCGGGGCGCTGGACGCGCTGACCCGGATCCGGATGCACAACCTGCTGCGCGAGCTGTGGAAGCGGCACCGGCCCTCGGTGCTGCTCGTCACCCACGACGTGGACGAGGCGATCGTGCTCGCCGACCGGGTCCTCGTCCTGGACCGGGGCCGGATCGGCCTCGACCTGACCATCGACCGTCCCCACCCGCGCTCCTACCGGGAGCCGGTGCTGGGCGAGTACCGCGAGCGGCTGCTGGCCGCGCTCGGTGTCACGGAGGACCACGAGTGACCACGAGAGAGCTTCACCTCAACGCGTTCCTGATGAACACCGGCCACCACGAGGCGTCGTGGCGGCTGCCGGAGAGCGACCCGTACGCGCACGTCGACCTCGCCCACTACGTGCGGCTGGCCCGGATCGCCGAGCGCGGCACCTTCGACTCGCTCTTCCTCGCCGACGGCCCGCAGCTGTGGAGCAACCTCGCCCAGCGTCCGGCCGGCGCCCTGGAACCGCTCACCCTGCTCACCGCGCTGGCCACGGCCACCGAGCACATCGGGCTGATCGCCACCGCCTCCACCTCCTACAACTCCCCTACAACCTGGCCCGCCGGTTCGCCTCGCTGGACATCGTCAGCGGCGGCCGGGCCGGCTGGAACATCGTCACCACGGCGGGCCGGGAGGCCGCCCGCAACTTCGGTCTGGACGCCGAACCCGCGCACGCCGATCGGTACGCCCGCGCCGCCGAGTTCCTCGACGTGTCCCTCAAGCTCTGGGACAGCTGGGAGGACGACGCGATCGTCGCCGACAAGGCGGCCGGCGTCTGGGGCGACGACAGCAAGATCCACCCGCCGCGGCACCGCGGGACGTACTTCGGCGTCGAGGGCGCCCTCAACGTGCCGCGCTCACCGCAGGGCTACCCGCTGCTGGTGCAGGCCGGCTCCTCCGAGGACGGCAAGGCCTTCGCCGCCCGGTACGCGGAGGCGGTGTTCACCGCCCAGCAGACCCTCGCGGACGCCCAGGCCTTCTACGCCGACCTCAAGTCCCGCACGGCCGGGGCGGGCCGGGACCCCGGGCACGTCAAGGTGCTGCCCGGCATCGTCCCGGTGCTCGGCTCGACCGAGGCCGAGGCACGGGCCGGCGAGCAGCTCCTGGAGGACCACATCGTCCCCGAGCACGGCCAGGCCCGGCTGGAGAACCTGCTGCACCTGGAGCCCGGCACCCTCGACCTGGACCGGCACCTGCCCGAGGACCTGCCGCCGGAGTCCGCCATCGAGGGCGCCAAGAGCCGCTACACCCTCGTGGTGGAGCTGGCCCGCCGCGAACGGCTGACCGTGCGCGGGCTCATCGGACGGCTCGGGGGCGGACGCGGGCACCTCACCTTCGCCGGGACGCCCGAACAGGTCGCCGGCCAGATCGAGACCTGGTTCACCCAGGGCGCCGCCGACGGCTTCAACATCATGCCCGCCGTGCTGCCCTCGGGCCTGGAGGCCTTCGTCGAGCACGTCGTGCCGATCCTGCGCGAGCGCGGCCTGCTGCGCACCGACTACGGCCCCCGGCAGACCCTGCGGGAGCGCTACGGACTGCCCCGCCCCGCCAACCAGTACCTCACGCCCGCCCTCGTCTGAAAGGACCACCGCACATGTCTCTCGAGATCACCAAGGTCACCGCTCGCATCGGCGCCCGGGTCTCCGGCGTCGACATCTCCCGGCCGCTCGCCGTCGAGGAGGTCGCCGGCATCCGCGAGGCGCTGAACGCCCACAAGGCGCTCGTCTTCGACGACGTGCGCCTGGACGACGCCGGCCAGCAGGCCTTCGTCCGCCACCTCGGCGACCTCACCACCGCCCATCCGACGGTCGGCGCCGTCGACGGCTCCCCGAACGTGCTGCCCGTGGACAGCGAACGGGGCCGCGCCAACCACTGGCACACGGACGTCACCTTCGTCCTCAACCCGCCGCAGGCCAGCACCCTGCGTTCGATCACCGTCCCGCCGTACGGCGGCGAGACCCTGATCGCCAACGCGGCGGGCGCGTACCGCGACCTGCCCGAACCGCTGCGCCGGCTCGCCGACACCCTGTGGGCCGAGCACACCAACGACTACGACTACGCGGTGCCGGACGAGGCGATCGACGAGGAGAAGGCCGCCCAGCGCGCCCGGTTCACGTCGATCAAGTACCGCACCGCCCATCCGGTGGTCCGCGTCCACCCGCTGACCGGTGAGCGGGGCCTGTTCATCGGCGGGTTCGCGCAGCGGATCGTGGGGCTCTCGGTGGGCGAGTCCCGCAAGATCCTCGACCTGCTGCAGGCATACGTCACCCGCCCTGAGAACGTGCTGCGCCACCGCTGGTCGGCGAACCAGCTCGTGCTCTTCGACAACCGCATCACCCAGCACTACGCCGTCGACAACTACGACGGGCGGCCGCGCCGGCTGCACCGGGTGACCGCCGCCGGTGACGTCCCGGTGGGTGTCGAGGGCAAGGAGAGCTACTCGATCGAGGGCGACGCCTCGCACTACACGCCGGTCGCGGCGTAACCGGAGTCTCACCCTTCGTACAGCGCGTGTCCGGATGCTGGGCGGCCCCTTCGCCGGAGCGAACGGGCCGCCCAGACTGGCCGGGTTTTTGCCCGCCGATGACTGGACGAGCCGCGCCATGCCCCACAGCACCCTCGAGACGCCACCGCGGCAGCGGTCCGGCGACTCCCTCTCCCACGGTCTCAAGCAGCGCCACCTGTCGATGATCGCCCTCGGCGGAGTGATCGGCGCCGGCCTGTTCGTCGGCTCCGGCGCCGGTATCGCGGCCGCCGGACCCTCCATCGTCGTCGCGTACGCCGTCTCCGGCGTACTGGTGATGCTGGTGATGCGGATGCTCGGCGAGATGTCCGCCGCCTACCCGTCCTCGGGGTCGTTCTCCGCCCACGCCGAGCGGGCCATGGGGCCGTGGGCCGGGTTCGCCGCCGGCTGGTCGTTCTGGGTGCTGCTGTGCACCGCGGTGGGCCTGGAGGGCATCGGCGCGGCGAACATCGTGCAGGGCTGGCTGCCGCACACCCCGCAGTGGCCCTGGGTGGCCCTGTTCATGCTGGTGTTCTGCGGTGCGAACCTCACGGCCGTGAAGAACTTCGGCGAGTTCGAGTTCTGGTTCGCGGCGCTGAAGGTCGGCGCGATCGGCCTGTTCCTGGTCCTCGGCGGACTGGCCATCGCGGGCGTCCTGCCCGGCACCCACTCCCCCGGTACCTCCCACCTCGGCGACTTCCTGCCCCACGGCAGCGAGGGGCTGGTGGTCGGCCTGCTGGCCTCGGTCTTCGCCTACGGCGGCCTGGAGACGGTCACCATCGCGGCGGCCGAGTCCCAGGACCCGGTCAAGGGCGTGGCGAGCGCGGTGCGCACCGCCATGTGGCGGATCGCCCTGTTCTACATCGGTTCGATGGCGGTCATCGTGACCCTGGTCCCGTGGAACGCCAAGTCGGTCGTGACGGACGGCCCCTACGTCGCGGCCCTGCGGCAGATCGGCCTGCCCGGCGCCGACCAGGTGATGAACGTGGTCATCCTGGTGGCGCTGCTGTCGGCGATGAACGCCAACATCTACGGCTCCTCGCGCATCGCCTACTCGCTGGTCGAGCGCGGCCAGGGTCCGAAGGTGCTGGCGAAGGTCTCCGGCGGGGTGCCGCGGATCGCCGTCCTCGTCTCGTCGGTCTTCGGCTTCGGGTGCGTGCTGCTCAGCTACTGGCGGCCGGACGACGTCTTCCCCTGGCTGCTGAACATGATCGGCGCGGTGATCCTGGTCGTCTGGATCTTCATCGCGGTCTCCCAGCTCCTGCTGCGCCGCCGCATCGAGCGGGAGGCGCCGGAGAAGCTGGTCGTGCGGATGTGGGCGTTCCCGTACCTCACCTGGGTCGCCCTGGCCGGCATGGCGGCGATCTTCGTCCTCATGGCCCGGGAGCCGGACACCCGCCTCCAGCTCCTGTCCACCGGCGGCATGACGCTGTTCCTCGCGGCCGTGGGCTACGCCTGGCAGCGGGCCCGCGCCAGGAGCTGATCCGGCCCCGCCCCCGCGCCACCCCGAAGGCCCCCGCGTACGACACGCGGGGGCCTTTGTGTTGCCCGCGCCTTGTTGTTGCTAGCGTGTAGTTGCAAGATACTTGCAATAAGGTTCGGAGGGGAACCCGCCCATGCCCGTGTACTCGCTGCCCGACCTGCCCTACGACTACTCCGCGCTGGCGCCCGTGATCAGCCCCGAGATCATCGAGCTGCACCACGACAAGCACCACGCGGCCTACGTGAAGGGCGCCAACGACACCCTGGAGCAGCTCGCCGAGGCGCGGGAGAAGGAGGCCTGGGGCGGTGTCAACGGCCTGGAGAAGAACCTGGCCTTCCACCTCTCCGGGCACATCCTGCACTCGATCTACTGGCAGAACATGACCGGCCCGAAGGAGGGCGGCGGCGAGCCCCTCGCGGCGGACGGCGTGGGTGAGCTGGCCGAGGCGGTCAAGGAGTCGTTCGGCTCCTTCGCCGCCTTCCGGACCCAGCTCTCCAAGGCCGCGGCCACCACCCAGGGATCGGGCTGGGGCGTACTGGCGTACGAGCCGCTGAGCGGCCGGCTGATCGTGGAGCAGGTCTACGACCACCAGGGCAACGTCGGTCAGGGCTCGACCCCGCTCCTCGTCTTCGACGCCTGGGAGCACGCCTTCTACCTGCAGTACCGCAACCAGAAGGCGGACTTCGTCGAGGCGATGTGGCAGGTCGTGGACTGGCAGGACGTGGCCCGGCGCCACGAGGCCGCCAGGTCGCGCGCCGACGTGCTGCCGCTCATCCCCTGAGAACGTCCCGCCTCGTGATCGTCTTCTCACCCTTCACGACGGCGGGCGGATGAGGGAGGGCCCCCGCGAGGACGTGACTCGCGGGGGCCCTCCTGCTGTGCGCGGGCTCTACAGGTTGCTGAAGTCCGGGCCCTTGGTGCGGGTCCGCTTGATCTCGTAGAAGCCGGGGACGGAGGCGACCGCGAGGGTGCCGTCCCACAGGCGGGCCGCCTCCTCGCCCTTCGGGGCGGGGTGACGACCGGGCCGAAGAAGGCGATCTGCTCGCCGTCGGGTCCCGGCACCGCGATGACCGGGGTGCCGACGTCCTGGCCGACCTTCTCGATGCCCTCCTTGTGGGAGGCGCGCAGCTCGGCGTCGAACTCGAAGTCCTCCTGCTCGGCGTACTCGATCAGCTCGGCCGGCAGGCCGACGTCCGCGAGCGCGCCGGCGACGGCCTCCACGGTGGGGCCCTCGCCGTTGTTGTGGATGCGGGTGCCGAGCGCGGTGTAGAGCGGGCCGAGGACGTCCGCCCCGTGCTTCTGCCAGGCGGCGGTGACCACGCGTACCGGCTGCCAGGCCTTGGTGGCGAGCATGTCCCGGTACTCCTCCGGCAGCTCGTCCAGCCGGTCCTCGTTGAGGACGGCGAGGCTCATGATGTGCCAGCTCACCTCGATGTCCCGCACCTTCTCCACCTCCAGCACCCAGCGGGAGGTCATCCAGGCCCAGGGGCACAGCGGGTCGAACCAGAAATCCACGGGGGTCTTGCCGGAGGGGGTCGCGGTCTCGGACATGCTTCTCCTCAGCGAAGGTCTTTTGAAGCGGCAACAGCCCCGCCGCTCCCGCCATTCCCGCGCCGGCCGTGTCGAGGGTTTCCCCTGATGTGCCATGTCAGGTGCGCATGGCAGGATCGGTCCTGTTGTGAGGTGTCCAAGCGACCACGAGGGAGTGCCACGACGTGCCCGGTGAGAATCTGACCCGCGACGAGGCCCGGGAGCGGGCCGCCCTGCTGTCCGTGGACGGCTACGAGGTGGCGCTGGACCTGCGGTCCGCCGTCGGGGACGGGGGCGCCGAGCCGCGCACCTTCGACTCCGTGACGGTGATCAGGTTCCGCTGCAACGAGCCGGGCGCGTCGAGCTTCGCGGACCTGATCGCGCCGAGCGTGACCTCGGTCACGCTCAACGGCAGGGACCTGGACCCCGGCGCGGTCTTCGACGGCTCCCGCATCCTGCTGGAGGACCTGGCCGAGGAGAACGAGCTGACGGTCCACGCCCGGTGCGCCTACTCCCGCACCGGTGAGGGCATGCACCGCTTCGTCGACCCCGAGGACGGCGAGGTCTACCTCTACACCCAGTACGAGCCGGCCGACGCCCGCCGGGTGTACGCCAACTTCGAGCAGCCGGACCTGAAGGCGCCGTACCGCTTCGAGGTGCGGGCGCCCGAGGGCTGGACGGTGTGGAGCAACGGCGCCGGTGAACTCACCGACGGTGTCTGGCGGTTCGCGGAGACCAAGCCGATCTCGACGTACATCACCTGCGTGGTGGCGGGGCCGTACCACTACGTGACCGACCACTACGAGCGGGTCTTCGAGGACGGCACGAAGCTGGAGATCCCGCTGGGCGCGATGTGCCGCAAGGGGCTCGCCCCGCACTTCGACGCCGAGGACGTCTTCCTGGTCACCAAGCAGGGCCTGGACTTCTTCCACGACCACTTCGACTACCCGTACCCGTTCGGGAAGTACGACCAGGCGTTCGTCCCCGAGTACAACCTGGGGGCGATGGAGAACCCGGGTCTGGTGACCTTCCGCGAGGAGTACATCTTCCGCGGCAAGGTGACGCAGGCGTCGTACGAGGCGCGGGCCAACGTGATCCTGCACGAGATGGCCCACATGTGGTTCGGCGACCTGGTCACCATGGAGTGGTGGGACGACCTGTGGCTGAAGGAGTCCTTCGCGGACTTCATGGGCACGTTCGTGAACGTCGGAGCGACCCGCTTCACCGACGCCTGGATCACCTTCGCCAACCGCCGCAAGGCCTGGGCCTACCGCGCGGACCAGCTGCCCTCCACGCACCCGATCACGGCGGACATCCGCGACCTGCAGGACGCCAAGCTCAACTTCGACGGCATCACCTACGCCAAGGGCGCCTCGGTGCTCAAGCAGCTGGTGGCGTACGTCGGCCAGGACGCCTTCCTCGAGGGCGCGCGCCGCTACTTCAAGCGCAACGCCTACGGCAACACCCGCCTGGGCGACCTGCTGTCGGTGCTGGCGGAGACCAGCGGCCGGGACATGACGGTGTGGGCCCGGTCCTGGCTGCAGACGGCCGGCGTCAACTCGCTGACCCCGCAGGTGCTGCTGGACACCGAGGGCGGCCGGATCGCCGAGCTCGCCGTGCTCCAGGAGGCGCCCGAGGCCTACCCGGAGCTGCGTCCGCACCGGGTCGCGGTCGGTTTGTACCGGCGCACGCCCGAGGGCGCGCTGGAGCGGTACGCGCGCGTGGAGACCGACGTCGAGGGTCCGCGTACGGTCGTGGCGGAGCTGGCCGGCGCCCGGGCGCCGGAGCTGGTGCTGGTCAACGACGACGACCTGACGTACTGCAAGGTCCGTTTCGACGAGACCTCGCTGGCCACCCTGCGCGAGCATCTGGGCGCGCTCACCGATCCGCTGGCCCGGGCCCTGTGCTGGTCGGCGCTGTGGAACCTCACCCGGGACGCCCTGCTGCCGGCCCGGGACTTCGTCGGCCTGGTGCTGCGGTTCGCGGGCCGCGAGTCCGACATCGGCGTGCTCCAGATGCTGCACGCCTGGGCGAACTCGGCGCTGGTGCACTACGTGGCGCCGCGGTGGCGCGCGGCCGGCGAGCGGCTGGTGGCCGAGGGGGCGCTGCGCGAGCTGCGGGCGGCCGGGCCGGGCAGCGAGCACCAGCTCGCCTGGGCGCGCTTCTTCGCCGCGGTGGCCTCGTCGGAGGCGGACCTCGCCCTGCTGAAGGGCCTGCTGGACGGCACGGAGACGGTCGACGGGCTGGCGGTGGACCAGGAGCTGCGCTGGGCGTTCCTCGAGCCGCTGGCGGCGCACGGGGTGGCGGACGAGGCGGTGCTGGCGGCCGAACTGGCCCGCGACGACACGGCGTCCGGCAAGCGGCACCAGGTCCGCTGTCTGGCGGCCCGCCCGTCGGCGGCGGTGAAGGCGCAGGCCTGGGCCCAGGTGGTGGAGTCCGACGCGCTGTCCAACGCGCTCGTGGAGGCGACCATCGCGGGCTTCGGCCTGCCCTCGCAGCGGGAGCTGACCGCGCCGTACGCGGAGAAGTACTTCGCCGTGATCGACCGGGTGTGGCGCGAGCGGTCGATCCAGATCGGCATGGACGTGGTGCGCGGGCTGTACCCCTCCCACCAGGACCGGCCCGAGACGCTGGAGGCGACCGACGCCTGGCTCGCGGCGCACGCGGACGCGGCCCCGGCGCTGCGCCGGCTGGTGCTGGAGGCACGGGACGACCTGGCCCGGGCGCTGCGCGGACAGGAGTGCGACGCGGCGGCGGCCGGCCACTGATCCTTGGCCACGGATTCCGCTTTCGGTGACCGTTACGGAATTCAGTCAATAGCAGCCGTAACCCCTGGTCCGCACCTGATCGGACCAGGGGTTTCCGGTCCCTACTCGGCACCCGAACACCCGTCCTTTAATACCGCGTTGTCCGCATTTCTCGACGGACGTGTAACAGCGGTTACAGGAGGGACGCGGCGCGGGAACGTCGACGCCATGACGCACGACACCCCGCTCTCCCCCCGCACCCTGCGCCACCTCCCCGACGTCCGCCGGCGCATCATGACGGCCGCTCAGCTCCGCTCCCACGGGGTCTCCACGGCCGAGCTGAACGAGCAGTGCCGGCCCGGCGGCACCTGGCAGCTGCTGCTGCCGAACGTGGTCCTGCTCCACCCCGGCCCGCCGACCAGCGAGGAGCGGCTGCACGGCGCGCTGCTGTACGCGGCACGGGAGTCGGCGCCTGGCGTCCCCACGCAGCCCACGGCCGGCGACCCGCACCGCCCGGTGTACCCGGAGACGATGATCACGGGTCTGGCGGCGCTCACCCTGTACGGCTTCTCCGCCACCCCGCCCCTGCTCTCCCTGGACCACGTCGAGGTCCTGGTCCCGCGGCTGCGCCGGCTGCGCACCACGGGCTACGTCCGCGTGCTGCGCGCCCCGGACCTGCCCACGCCCGTGGCGGTGACGGGCCTGCCGGTGGCTCCGGTGCCGCGCGCGCTGGCGGACGCGGTGGCGGGTCTGACCGACGCGGGCGCGGTCCGCCGGCTGCTGACCGAGGCGGTGCGCGACGGCCACTGCGAGCCCGCGGCGGTGGTGCGCGAGCTGACCCGGGCGAAGCTGCTGAACCGCCCGCACGTGGTGGGCGCGGTGGACTCGCTGGTGGCCGAGGGCCGGGCGGTCGCGGAGGACCGGCTGTACCGGATGGTCGGCGAGCACGGGCTGCCCGACCCGGTGTGGAACGTGGACCTGCGCCTGCCCGGCGGGCCCCACCTCGGCGGCCTGGACGCCTACTGGCCCGAGCAGGCGGTCGCGGTGGAGCTCGACACCCGCGCGCCCCGGCAGGACGAGGACGCGATGTGGTCGGAGTACGCGCGCAAGCGGGAGCACCTGGAGCGGCTGGGGATCACGGTCGTCCACATCACCCCCCGCAAGCTCAGGGAGTCCATGGAGCAGCAGGCGGCGGTGGTCCGGACGGCCCTGATGGCGTCCGGCGACCGTGATCCGGCGGCGTACGTCGTGGTGCTGCCGCGGTAGTCCCGGCCTCCGGAGGGCCGGCCGGCGCGGAGGGCTAGCCTCCGCAGAACTCCTTCTCGGTGACGGCGTCGGTGCCGCCCACCCAGTCGCCGTTGAAGTTGAGCGCGAGGGAGTGCCGGCCGTCGGCCGTGGTCACCGCCGAGGTGGCGGAGCCGTGGATGCCGCCGTCGTGGCCCCAGACGTGCACGCCGCAGCTCAGCCTGGTGTCCATCAGGCCCAGGCCGTAACCGGCGTTGGCGGAGCCGTCGGTCCGTACGGTGGTCTTCATCTCCTTGAGCTGCCGGGGCGGGAGCACCTTCCCGCTCAGCAGCGCGGAGTAGAAGTGGCCGAGATCCGCCGAGTCGGAGATCATCTCGCCGGCCGCGGAGGCGATGGAGGGGTTGAGCTCGGTGACGTCGTAGGTCGGGCCCGTGGCCGTCAGGGCGAGCTTGGAGTAGGCGCGGCCGCTGGGCCGGGGGACGGTGACCCGGGTGCCGGGCAGCGAGGTGGCGGTGAGCCGCAGCGGCCGGATGAGCCGCCGCCGGATCTCGGTGGCGTAGGAGTGGCCCGTCACCTTCTCGATCACCATGCCGGCGACGACGTAGTTGGTGTTGGAGTACTTCCAGGACGTGCCCGGCGCGAAGTCGGGCTCGTGCCGCATGGCGGTCGCCACCAGGTCGCGCGGGGTGAGGGTGTCGTAGCGGTGCCGGAAGAAGCCGTCCCTGAGGAAGTAGGCGCGGACGAACTCGGCGTCGGAGGTGTAGTTGTAGACGCCGCTGGTGTGGTTCAGCAGTTGCCGGAGGGTGATCCGGCGGCCGTCGTGGCCGTGGCCCCGCAGCAGGCCGGGCAGCCAGGTGTCCACGGTGTCGTCCAGGGTGAGGCGGCCCTCCGCCTCCAGTTGCAGCAGGACGGTGGCGACGAAGGTCTTGGTGACGCTGCCGACCCGGTAGCGGTCGGCGGCCGAGCGCGGCGCGCCCGTGACGACGTCGCCCACGCCGGCGGTCGCCGACCAGGTGCCCCGGGCGTCCTTCGCGGTGACGGTCACCCCGGGCACACCGGCCGCGACGGCCGCCTCGATCGCCCGGCGGGTGGCCTGGTGGCCGCCGGTGTCGCGGCCGGACGCGGCGGGTCCGGCCGCGACGGCCGGACCCGCCAGGGCCGCAGACAGGAGCAGGGCGGTGGTGCCCACCAGGGCGGTGCGGACGCGCATGCTGTCCCCCAACGTGTGGTGTTCGGTGCGGTCGGGGGGAGATACCCGGCAGTGCGCGCGATCGTGCCTGCCCGTAACCCGGTTGAGTGACTCTCAGCCCTTCTTGAGCACCAGTTCCGTGTTCCGGTCCACCGCGTCGCCCGCGAGCGCCTTGTTCGCGCCCGGGGCGTTGTACGACAGCTCACGGTAGAGGGCGGCGAGGCCGGTCTGCGAGAGGTCGGCGTGATCGGTTCGGTGCGGGGCGGCGGATTCGACCAGGGTGGTGAAGACGGAGAGCGTGCCGTCCTTGTTGTCGACGAGTTCGACGACCCGGGCGAGCTGGGGGAAGTCGACGTGCGAGGCGGTGGAGATCTCCCAGAAGGAGCGTCCGCCGGAGGCCTGGTGCGGGGTGATGTCGTTGCGGTGGATGTGGCCGTTCACCCAGGCGAGCACCCGGGGGTGGGAGGAGAGCACCGAGACCACCTCGGCGCCGTTGTGGCGGCGCTCCCCCGGGCGGCCCGGGTCGGGGCGGGTGTTGGTCATGGTCCTGCTGGTGTGGTGGCTGAAGACGACGGCGTAGGAGTCCTTGTTGTCCTTGAGCGTCCGGTCGAGCCACTTGAGCTGGGCGGTGCCGACGGACCCCTCGTAGTGGCCGCCGGGGTCGGTGGTGTCCAGGCTGATGCCGATGACGTCCTCGGAGACGCGGAAGGCGTAGTACTGGGTGTCCGCGTCCAGGTTCGCCGAGGAGTAGCCGTGGCCGGCCGGGCCGAGGCCCTGGTGGGCGGGGTCGAGATGGGCCTTGAGGTAGTCGGCCCGGGTGTACGGGGCCCGCTTCTCGTCCGGGGTGACCTGGCGCATGGAGCGGGCGTGGGCCTTGAGGAAGTCGCGGTAGCCGACGCCCTTGGGGTCGGTGGCCTTCTTGATCGTGTCCTGCAGCTTCCTGGCGTCGGCGGCGGAGACGCTCATCAGCTTGCGGCCGCCGATGGCCGCCTCGGTGAGGTAGGGGTCGCCGTGGGAGCCGTAGCAGCCGAGCGGGAGGGAGTCGTGGTTGCCGACGGTGGAGTACCAGGGCAGGTTGAGGCCGGGGCTGCGGACCTCGCGGGTGGCAGCGGCCAGGAAGCCCTTCAGGTAGGGGAAGCCGAGCGCCTTGTCGCCGTCGCGCGCGGTGGAGCCGGGCTGCCAGTACAGCTTCAGGCCGCTGTTCTGCACGCCCTCGTAGTGGCGCGGGTCCCCGGAGTCCGGGGTGATGCGGCCGCCGCTCATCACCTTCATGAACCACTCCAGTTCGGAGTGGGCGTTGTTGTCGGTGTTGTCGCCGGTGGTCATCACGAAGTGCAGCGGGGCGCCGGTGACGGGGGCGCCGCGCAGCGCGTTGACCCGCTCGACGAGGGAGACGGCGCCGGGCACGGTGAGCGCCTCGTGCGGGCGCCAGGCGTGCGGGTCGTGGGCGCGCAGGAACTCGAGGCGCAGCGGGTGCTGCACGTCCATCAGGTGCAGGTCGGTGAACTGCACGAACGCCGCGAGGGTGGTACGGCGGCCCGCGCGGCCGGACTTGGGGGCGGCCAGCTCGTCCCGTACGACCCGCTTCCAGCCGGGGCCGTCGCCGAGCCGCCGGTAGCCGGAGCCGCTCAGCGGCGCGGCGACGGAGGCGAGAGTGGTGCCCCTGCTGTAGGGGGCGAGCGGGGCCGGCGCCGCCCTGCGGGAGGTGGCGACGGGCTGCTCGGCGGTGGTGGCGGCCTGGCTGTCGGTCGGGCGCAGGGCGTAGCCGGCCCCCGCGGAGAGCGAGACCGCGCCGGCGGCGGCGAGCACGGTACGGCGGTGGACCCCCTGCGTGGAGGTGGCGACAGAGCGTGTGCGCGACATGGCGCGATCTCCCCGGGTGCGAACGCGTCGGCGGTGGTCGCGGGCCGTCGCAGGCGCGAACGCCCCGCTCGCTCTGGATGGTTGGCACCGGGGATGACCTGTGCGTGAACAGGGTGGCAACGCGCGACACCGATCACCGTACGTGGATCACGGGGCGCGGAGCGCGGTCATGGAGTGGAACGCGGGCGGCCGGGGGACGGTCACTCCTCGTTCATCTGCCGGGGTAGGGGATGGGCCCCGGGTCCGAGATGTCCGGTCTCCGGGCGCTCGCGCCACAGCCGCAGCGCCACGTCGACGAGGCGGATCCGGGTGAGGCCGGCCACCGCGTCCAGGTCCTGCCAGGCCGCGAGATCGGTGGAGCCGCCGATCTCGTGGCGGAGTTCGCCGCCGGTGATCTCGGCCTCGTAGACGATCCGCACCCCCTGGTGGTCGGTGCGGCGCGGCGGCCGGCCGCCGCGGAAGACGTGGCGGGAGGAGTCCACGCCGAGCAGCCGGGTCACCTCGACCCGGTAGCCGGTCTCCTCGGCGACCTCGCGCCGGACGGTGTCGTACGGGTCCTCGCCGTGCTCCATGCCGCCGCCCGGCAGCACCCACTCGTGGGAGCCGCCGGGGGCGGGTGACCGGGCCAGCAGGATCTGTCCGTCGCGGACGCACACGGCGTAGGCCGCCACCCTCAACTTCTCTCGCATGCCCGGACGTTAGCGCGGGTTGTCCGGATTGGCGGGTGAATACTCCGGCGCGGACCAGCGCAGCGGCAGGGCGGCCGGGGTGTGCACGGCGCGGGTGACGGTGAAGCGGACGGTCCGCTCACCGCCGGCGCCGAAGCCGGTGCGGGCCGAGCCGGTGAGCTGGAGGGTGGTGCCGGTCGTCCAGTCCAGGAAGAGCAGTCCGGCACGCGGGTCGGCGTACAGGTTGCCGAGGCTGCGGAACATGGCGTTGCCCGGGTAGTCCGGCCAGGCCAGTTCGCCCGGTGAGAGGACCCGGACGAAGCCGGGAGCGCCGCCGCGGTGGCTGACGTCGGCGCCGTCGCTGTGCACGGTGGCCAGGAAGAAGGTGTCGGCCGCCGCGACAAGACCGGTCTGCTCCGCGCCGAGCCGGGCCAGCGGGCGGGGCGTACCCGGCGCGCGGTCCGGCACCCGCTCGAAGGTCTCCCGGCGCTGGATGTACTTGGGGCAGTTGGCGAAGACCTGTTCCGCCCCGACGGCGAACCCGCGGGCCGTGGGCCGGAGCCGGCCGTTGAGGCGCATCCGGCGCCGGGTGCGCGGGTCGAGGGCGATGGTGCCCAGGGCGGTGCCCGGCGTGGCCAGGGCCGCCGCGAGGGGGTCGCCCGGGGGCGGCCCGCCGGTGACGGACATCTGCCGGGGCCCGGTGGCGCGGACGAAGCCCGGGGTGCCGGTGACCGGCGAGGCCCACACCAGGCCCGTGGCGGGGTCGGCGGCGCCCACGACGAGCAGCGGCTGCAGTTCCAGGAAGGCCGCCGCCACCGTTTTGATGTCCGGTCCGAGGGAGCGGCCGACATGGTCGGCGCGGTCCCGTACGCCGACCAGGTCCTGCACGGCGCGGGAACCGGCGTGATAGACGCTCATGGCGCGAGTCCTAGAAGAAGCCGCAGGTCGGGGCGGCGGCGTGCGGGGCGGGCGCGCCCTCGGCGCCGTGCGGGACGGAGATCTCCAGGCGGGTGCCGTCCGGGTCGTGGAAGAAGATCCCGCCCGAGGCCGAGCCCTCCCGGTGGGCGACGACGCCGTCGTGGGCGAACTCCACCCCGGCAGCCCTGAGCGCCGCCTCGTACGCGTGGACGCGGTCCACCGAGGCGGCGGTGAAGGCGAGGTGGTGCAGCCCGGCCCGGCCGCCGTCGTAGGGGTCGCGGGCCTGCTGCCAGAGGGTGAGGACGGGCTCCTCTCCCCCGGCCTCGCCGAGGAACGCGTACCGGCGGTCGTCCTCCTTGCCCTCGGCGAGCAGCGCGAAGCCCAGGACGTCCCGGTAGAAGGCGAGGGAACGGTCGAGGTCGGTGACGTTCAGGCCGGTGTGGCCGGTGCGCAGGCTCATGGCTCTCCCCTTCGGGTTGTCTAACCTTCGTAAGTAACATTAGAGGGTTAGAATGCGCAGCGTCAACCGGTCACGTACGCTTGACCGGTTAGCAGTGAAGGAGCCCCTCATGTCCACCGCCCGCGAACCCCGCCCGCTCACCGGTGAGCCCCTCGCGCTCGACCTGCTCAACACCCGGTGGAACAGGGAGGGCGTGACCCAGGACCTGCTCGACGGCACCGAGGGCCTCGCGCGGTGGCTCGCGGACAACGGGCTGGACGGCGCGCACCCGGCCGACGCGGACGTACTGCGCCATCTGCGGCAGGCACGCGAGGCGCTCGGCGCCGCGGTGGACGGGTCACTGGAGGAGGGCGCGCCGCTCGTGGACGCCGTGCTCGCGCACGGGCGCATCAGGGCGCGGCTGACCGGCGAGGGGGCTTTCGAGGAGCCGGAGTTCACCGATCCCTCCTGGGCGCCGGCCTGGCTCGCCGCCCGCGACTACCTGGACCTGCTCGACCGGGCCCCGGACCGGATCCGGCGCTGCGCCCACGAGGCCTGCGTCCTGCACTTCTTCGACACCTCCCGGAACGGCACCCGCCGCTGGTGCTCGATGGCGTCGTGCGGAAACCGCGCCAAGGCGTCCCGGCATTACGCCCGCTCCAAGGAGAGTTGAGCCGATCCGGGACACGACGGGATTCATCCCGCCAAATCCCACCGGGGGTTTTCCCCATACATTGATTACGTTCAGGTCAACGGTCCCCAAATTCCCTTGCCTTGGGTAAAGCTGTGCGCTCGTCCGGCACTGGTTTCCTCACCTGCAAGGGATGCCGATGACCCACACCCCCGAGCGCGACCCGATATCCGGCCCGAGACGCCTGGCCCGCATAGCCGTGGCCGTCGGCGTGGTGGCCGCCCTCTCCGCGGCCGGGCCGGTACCGCTGGCCCTCGGCGCGGACGCGCCACCCGCCACGGCCGATCCCGCCGTCAAGTCCGCCCACGACAAGCTCGGTTCGGAAGACGCCGACCGGCTCGCCGAGGCCAAGGCGGACGGCGACAAGAACGTCACGATGATGATCGCCACGGCGCCCGGGCAGACCGAGCAGGTCGCCTCGGAGCTGGACGCGGTCAAGGGCGGCTCGGTGGGCCGCACCTACGACAGGCTCGGCTACGTCCGCGCCACCGTCCCGACCGCGAAGGCGGACTCCGCGATCGCGGCCGCCGCGAAGCTGTCCTCGGTGCACGCGATCGACCTGCGCCAGGAGATCGCGCTCGACGACCCGACGCCCGCGGCGGACACCGCCCAGGGAGCCAAGGGCAAGGGCTCGGCGGGCACTTACTCCGGACCGGGCAAGAGCACCCCGGCCGAGAACCCGTACAACCCGTCCTTCGAGACCGGTGCCGTCGACTTCGTCCGGGACCACCCGAAGGCGGACGGCCGCGGCATCACCATCGGCATCCTCGACTCCGGCGTGGACCTCGGCCACCCGGCGCTGCAGAAGACCACCACGGGCGAGCGGAAGATCACCGACTGGGTGACCGCCACCGACCCGATCGTCGACGGCGACGGCACCTGGCGCCGGATGACCAACCCGGTCAGCGGCCCGTCGTTCGCCTACGGCGGCGCGACCTGGAAGGCGCCCGAGGGCGACTACCAGGTCAACCTGTTCCGCGAGTCGTCGACGGCCGGCGGCGACGCCAAGGGCGACGCCAACCGGGACGGGGACACCACCGACGTCTGGGGCGTCCTCTACGACCCGGCCGCCGGCACCGTCCGCGTCGACCTGAACAACAACCTCGACTTCACCGACGACACCCCGATGAAGCCGTACCGGGACGGCTACCAGGTCGGGTACTTCGGCACCGACGACCCGAAGACCGACGTGGTCGAGCGGCAGCCGTTCGTCGTCCAGATCCGCAAGGACGTGCCGACCGACCCGTACGGCGGCGACTGGGTCGGCAAGAAGGCCGACTTCGTCAACATCGGCGTCATCGAGTCCGAGCACGGCACCCACGTCGCCGGCATCACCTCCGCCAACGGCCTGTTCGGCGGGCGGATGAACGGCGCGGCCCCGGGCGCGAAGATCGTCTCCTCCCGGGCCTGCACCTGGAGCGGCGGCTGCACCAACGTCGCGCTGACCGAGGGCATGATCGACCTCGTCGCCAACCGCGGTGTCGACATCGTCAACATGTCCATCGGCGGTCTGCCGGCGCTGAACGACGGCAACAACGCCCGCGCCGAGCTGTACACGCGGCTCATCGACACCTACGGCGTCCAGCTCGTGATCTCCGCGGGCAACTCCGGGCCCGGCGCCAACACCATCGGCGACCCCGGTCTCGCGGACAAGGTGATCTCCGTCGGCGCCACCATCTCCAAGGACACCTGGGCCGCCAACTACGGCTCGGCCGTGGAGACCAGGTACGCGATGATGCCCTTCTCCTCGCGCGGCCCGCGTGAGGACGGCGGCTTCACCCCGACCCTTAGCGCCCCGGGCGCCTCGATCAACACCACCCAGACCTGGCTGCCGGGCTCCCCGGTCGCCGAGGCGGGCTACTCGCTGCCGGCCGGCTACTCCATGCTCCAGGGCACCTCGATGGCCTCCCCGCAGGCGGCGGGCGCGAGCGCGCTGCTGCTGAGCGCCGCGAAGCAGAAGGGCATCGACCTGACGCCCGCGAAGCTGCGCACGGCACTGACCTCGACCGCCGACCACATCGGCGGCGTCCAGGCCTACGAGGAGGGCGCCGGTCTCATCGACATCGTGGACGCCTGGGACGCGATCCGCGACGGCGCCGCCGCCCACGACTACACCGTGAAGGCCCCGGTCGACACCGCGATCGACTACGCGCTGAAGACCCCGGGCTTCGGCACCGGTCTGTACGACCGCGAGGGCGGCCTGAAGGCCGGCCAGCGCAAGACGTACGACGTCACCGTCACCCGCACTTCCGGCCCGGACCGTGCCCTGCGGCACGAGCTGAGCTTCGAGAACAACGCCGGCCGGACCTTCCGGATCGTCGGTGACGACGACGTGCGGCTGCCGCTGAACCAGCCGGTGACGGTGAAGGTCCAGGCGGCCCCGGGCTCCGCGGGCCTCAAGAGCGCGATCCTGGACGTCGACGACCCGCGCACGGAGGGGGTCGACAAGCAGATCCTCACCACGGTCGTGGTCGCCTCCCCGGTGAACTACACCTACTCCGCGTCCGGTTCGGTGCAGCGCAACAGCACCCGGTCGTACTTCGTGACCGTGCCCGAGGGCGCCAGGTCGCTGGAGGTCGCGATCGGCGGGCTGAAGGACAAGAGCCAGACCCGGTTCATCTCGATCCACCCGTACGGCACTCCGGTGGACAACACCAGCACCCCGTACTGCTACAACAACTACCTCGACGGCAACGGCTGCAAGCCGGACGTCCGCTCCTACGCCGACCCGCAGCCCGGCGTCTGGGAGGTCGAGGTCGAGTCCCGCCGCACCTCCCCGCTGCTCGACAACCCGTACAAGCTGGACGTCACCGTGCTCGGCGCGGTCTTCGACCCGGAGACCGTGACCGTGCCCGAGGCGAAGGTCGGCACGCCGGCCACCGTCTCCTGGAAGGTGACCAACAAGTACGCGGCGCTGGACGGCAAGCTGGTCGGCGGCCCGCTCGGCTCCGCCAAGTCGGCCCGCCCGGCCATCAAGGAGGGCGAGACGCAGACCACCACGGTGGACGTCCCGGCCGGCGCCAAGTCCCTGGACGTGGCGATCGGCGGTGTCTCCGACGCGGCCGCCGACCTGGACCTGACCGTGTACGACGCGAACGGCACGCAGGTCGCGCAGTCCGCCGACGGCGACTCCGAGGAGGCGGTCTCCATCCCGTCCCCGGCCGCCGGCACGTACACCGTCAAGGTCGTCGGCTACTCCGTTCCCTCCGGCTCGACCGCGTACGACTACCGGGACGTGTTCTTCGCCGGCACCCTCGGCAACGTCACGGTCGACGGCTCGGCCGCGGTCAAGCTCGGCACGGGCGACTCGGCCACGGTGAGCGGGCAGGTCACCGCCGCCGCCGAGGCCCCGCGGGCCGCGAGTTCTTCGGCCGGGTGCAGCTGGTGAACGGCCGCGGCACTGCCGCGGGCACCGGCAGCGTGAAGATCGAGAAGGTCACGCCGTAACGGGGTGATCCCAGGCGAGGGGCGGGTGTCCGGACACGGGCGCCCGCCCCTCGGCCGTGCACCGGGTCAGGTCCTCGGCCGTGCGCCGGGTCACCGCCCCTCGGCGCAGTCCGTCCCGGCCGTCCCGCAGGCGGGGTCCACGTCCGCGTGCCCGTGCTCCGACACGACGAGGACGGCGGCCGCGACCACGGCGAGCAGCAGCATCGCCCCCGCGACGAGAGTCCGGCGCCACCGCCTCACCGTGCCCCGCTCACGGCTCGTCGCAGGGGGCGGGCGCGGACCCGGGCGCGGTGCCGTTGATCCGGGCGCGTTCCGCGGCCACCCCGGCGTCGCCGACGGCCCACAGGGTCGCCTCCTGCCCGCCCCGGTCCACCCCGGCCAGCACGTGCTGTCCCTGGCGCGGGGCCGGGCTCGCGGCGTCGTCCAGGAGGAAGGAGACCTCCGACGGGCCGTGGGCTGGGCGGTAGGAACGGGTCACGGTGAGCACGACGCGGATCCGGGGGCCCGCGTCCGCCGGTCCACCCGGGCCACGGTGCCCTCGGCGAGCAGCCGGTAGCAGGAGAGCACCGGGCCGGTCGCGGCCTGGCCCGGGGCATCCGCCCGGCTCTTGGCGTCGGCGCTCTTGTCCGAGCTCATCGAGGCCCCGCCGTCCGACCGCACCACCACCCAGCCGAGCCCCGCCACCAGCCCGAGGGCCAGCACCCCGGCGACCGGCCCGAGCACCACCCGCACCCCACGCCGGACACCACCCGCCCGCGCGGGCCGTCCGGCGCCGCCCGGCCGCCTGACGCTCCGCGCGCGGCCGGCGCCCCCGGCGGGGGGCCCGTCCGGACCGGAGCCGGCGGCGGCCGGCCCGGACGCGGCACCACCAGGCTCGTCCGCGGCCGCCGGCCCGCGCGCGGGCCGCTCCGGCCGCGGTTCCCCGGTCAGGGCCTCGGCGAGCCATGTCAGTTGCTCCTTGAGCACCGCCACGTCCGCCTCGGCCGAACGGTGTTCCGCGAGGAGGGCCGGGTCGTCGTGGGCGTCCGGCGGCAGGGGTGTGCCCGTGATCGCGGCCATCAGGGCGTCCATGCCGCCGTGCTCCCCGGTGTCCTCGTGTCCGGCGGGCATCTCACACCACCTCGTCCTCGTGCAGTCGCCGGCGCAGGGCGCGGACCGCCGTGTGCAGCCGGCTCTTGACCGTGCCCTCGGGAACGCCCAGCTCCTCGGCGATGCCGCGCACCGGCAGATCGGCGAAGAAGCGCAGGATCAGGACCTGGCGCTGGGCGTCGGGCAGCTCGTCCAGTCCCCGGGCGACGGCGAGGGAGAGCACGCTGGTCTCCTCGCCCGAGGGGTGCGCGGGCTCGCGCAGGGACGCCAGCCGCTCCCCCAGCCGCTCCTGGCGCCGCTTGGCCCGGTGCCAGTCCATGGCGAGGTTGGAGGCGACCACCGCCGCCCACGCCGACACGTCCCGCGGCGCCTCGCGCCCGCTCGCGGCCCGCTCCAGCAGCCGCAGGCGGACCTGCTGCACCCCGTCCGGCAGGTCCGCCTGCGGCACCCCGCCGAGCGCGAGCACCGCCCGCACCCGGCGTTCCTGGGCCGCGTCCAGTGGGTCCCCGCCGGTACGGTCCGCACCGGCGTACGCCCTCTGGTCGCGGCGCGCCCCTCCGCGCAGCACAAGCCACCCCCTCACGCATTTGCCCCTACGACGCACTAGGGGGCGGAAACGTTCGGCCGGGCGCCGGGGACCCGGGAGGCGTACGTCACACCGCCGTGTGGACGGAGGCCCGGCGGGCAGGGGCGGCACAGCACAGCTTCCGGCGCGGGGCCGCCGCCGGGGAAACATCTGCAGCTCAGCGCGGTGCACGACGGAGGTCCGGAACCGGACGCCACGTGATCGTGTCCCACTTTCCGGGCAGGCGCCGCAAAGAATTGGACAGGTGGACCGGGACTGGCCGCATGATGGAAAAGCCCCGGTCATGCGAAGGCAAGCAGCAACAGACACACAGAGGGAGTCGCCGTGAGGGTCGGAATCGTCGGAGCCACCGGTCAGGTCGGCACGGTCATGCGCAGGATCCTCGCGGAGCGGAACTTCCCGGTCACCGAGCTGCGCCTGTTCGCCTCGGCCCGCTCGGCCGGGACCGTGCTGGACGGCGTGACGGTGGAGGACGCGACGGCCGCCGACTACTCCGGCCTGGACATCGTGCTCTTCTCCGCGGGCGGCGCGACGTCCAAGGCGCTGGCCGAGAAGGTCGCCTCCCAGGGCGCCGTGGTGATCGACAACTCCTCGGCCTGGCGCCGCGACCCCGAGGTGCCCCTGGTCGTCGCCGAGGTGAACCCGCACGCCGTCGCCGACCGGCCCAAGGGCATCATCGCCAACCCGAACTGCACCACGATGGCCGCGATGCCGGTCCTGAAGCCGCTGCACGAGGAGGCCGGCCTCGAGGCGCTGGTCGTCGCCACCTACCAGGCGGTGTCCGGCTCGGGCCTCGCGGGCGTGGCCGAGCTGCACGGCCAGGTGCAGAAGGTGGCCGCCGAGGCCGACAGGCTGACCCACGACGGCGCGGCGGTCGACTTCCCCGAGCCGCAGGTCTACAAGCGTCCCATCGCCTTCAACGTGCTCCCGCTGGCCGGCTCCATCGTCGACGACGGTCTGAACGAGACCGACGAGGAGCAGAAGCTGCGCAACGAGTCCCGCAAGATCCTCGAGGTCCCGGACCTGAAGGTCTCCGGCACCTGCGTGCGCGTCCCGGTCTTCTCCGGCCACTCCCTCCAGGTCAACGCCCGTTTCGCCCGGCCGCTCAGCCCGGAGCGGGCGACCGAGCTGCTCGCGGGCGCCCCGGGTGTCGCCCTCTCCGACATCCCGACCCCGCTGCAGGCGGCCGGCCAGGACCCGTCGTACGTCGGCCGCATCCGCCGCGACGAGACCGTGGACAACGGCCTGGCGCTGTTCGTCTCCAACGACAACCTCCGCAAGGGCGCCGCGCTGAACGCGGTCCAGATCGCGGAGCTGGTGGCGGCCGAGCTGTCCGAGAAGTAGGCACCCGGTACGAAAGGGGCGGTCACGTGCGCGTGACCGCCCCTTATCGCATGCCCGGGCTCATCGCTTTCCCCGTGGCCGCCATGGAAGGATGGCGCAACCCACACATAACGAGGAGATGACCGCGTGCCTGGCACAAACCTGACTCGCGAAGAGGCGCGGCAGCGGGCGAAGCTGCTCACCGTTGACTCGTACGAGATCGATCTCGACCTCTCCGGCGCGCAGGAGGGCGGCACCTACCGGTCCGTGACCACGGTGCGCTTCGACGTGGCGACCAGGGGAGCCACGTCCTTCATCGACCTGGTGGCCCCGGCCGTCCACGAGGTGACCCTGAACGGGGACGCGCTCGACCCCGCCGAGGTGTTCGCCGACTCGCGCATCGCGCTGCCCGGTCTGCTGGACGGGCGCAACATCCTGCGCGTCGTCGCCGACTGCGCCTACACCAACACCGGCGAGGGCCTGCACCGCTTCGTGGACCCGGTGGACGAGCAGGCGTACCTGTACACCCAGTTCGAGGTGCCGGACGCCCGCCGGGTCTTCGCCTCGTTCGAGCAGCCCGACCTGAAGGCGACCTTCCAGTTCACCGTGAAGGCACCGGAGGGCTGGACGGTCATCTCCAACTCGCCGACGCCGGAGGCCCAGGACAACGTCTGGGTCTTCGAGCCGACGCCGCGCATCTCGTCGTACATCACGGCGCTGATCGTCGGTCCCTACCACTCGGTGCACAGCGTGTACGAGCGGGACGGGCAGAGCGTGCCGCTCGGCATCTACTGCCGCCCGTCGCTGGCCGAGTTCCTGGACTCGGACGCCATCTTCGAGGTCACCCGGCAGGGCTTCGACTGGTTCCAGGAGAAGTTCGGGCTGGCGTACCCGTTCGAGAAGTACGACCAGCTCTTCGTGCCCGAGTTCAACGCCGGCGCGATGGAGAACGCGGGCGCGGTCACCATCCGCGACCAGTACGTCTTCCGGTCCAAGGTGACCGACGCGGCGTACGAGGTGCGCGCCGAGACGATCCTGCACGAGCTGGCCCACATGTGGTTCGGCGACCTGGTCACCATGGAGTGGTGGAACGACCTGTGGCTGAACGAGTCGTTCGCCACCTACACCTCCATCGCCTGCCAGGCCGCCGCGCCCGGCTCCCGCTGGCCGCACGCGTGGACGACGTTCGCGAACTCCATGAAGACGTGGGCGTACCGGCAGGACCAGCTCCCCTCCACGCACCCGATCATGGCCGACATCCGTGACCTGGACGACGTGCTCGTCAACTTCGACGGCATCACGTACGCCAAGGGCGCGAGCGTGCTCAAGCAGCTCGTCGCGTACGTCGGCGAGGACGAGTTCTTCAAGGGCGTGCAGGCCTACTTCAAGCGGCACGCGTACGGCAACACGCGCCTGTCCGACCTGCTGGGCGCCCTGGAGGAGACCTCCGGCCGCGATCTGAAGACCTGGTCGAAGCAGTGGCTGGAGACGGCCGGCATCAACGTGCTGCGCCCGGAGATCGAGACGGACGCGGACGGTGTCGTCACCTCCTTCGCCGTCCGCCAGGAGGCCCCGGCGCTGCCCGCCGGCGCCCAGGGCGAGCCGGTGCTGCGCCCGCACCGCATCGCGATCGGCCTGTACGACCTGGACGGCGCCGGCAAGCTGGTGCGCACCGACCGGATCGAGCTGGACGTCGACGGCGAACTGACGGCCGTGCCGCAGCTCGCGGGCCGGCCCCGGCCGGCCGTCGTGCTGCTCAACGACGACGACCTGTCGTACGCGAAGGTACGGCTGGACGAGGAGTCGCTGCGGACCGTCACCGAGCACCTCGGCGACTTCGAGGCGTCCCTGCCGCGCGCCCTGTGCTGGGCCTCGGCCTGGGACATGACCCGCGACGCCGAGCTGGCCACCCGGGACTACCTGTCGCTCGTGCTGTCCGGCATCGGCAAGGAGTCCGACATCGGCGTGGTGCAGTCGCTGCAGCGCCAGGTGAAGCTGGCGATCGACCTGTACGCCGACCCGGCCGCCCGTGAGACCCTGCTGACCCGCTGGACCGACGCCACGCTGGCCCACCTGCGCTCGGCCGGGCCGGGCAGCGACCACCAGCTCGCCTGGGCGCGGGCGTTCGCGGCGACGGCCCGCACGCCGGAGCAGCTCGACCTGCTGGACGCGCTGCTGGACGGCTCCCAGACCATCGAGGGTCTGGTCGTCGACACGGAGCTGCGCTGGGCGTTCGTGGAGCGGCTCGCGGCGGTCGGCCGCTTCGACGAGGCGGAGATCGCTGCGGAGTACGAGCGGGACCGGACCGCGGCCGGTGAGCGGCACGCGGCCACCGCCCGGGCGGCCCGTCCGACGCCGGAGGCCAAGGCGGAGGCGTGGGCGTCGGTCATCGACTCCGACAAGCTGCCGAACGCCGTGCAGGAGGCCGTGATCGGCGGCTTCGTCCAGACCGACCAGCGGGAGCTGCTGGCGCCTTACGCGGAGCGGTATTTCGAGGTCCTCAAGGATGTCTGGGACGCCCGTTCGCACGAGATGGCCCAGCAGATCGCGGTCGGTCTGTACCCGGCGGTGCAGATCTCCGAGGAGACGCTGAGCAGGACCGACGGCTGGCTGGCCGCGGCCGAGCCCGGCGCGGCCCTGCGCCGGCTGGTCTCGGAGTCCCGCTCGGGCGTCGAGCGCGCGCTGCGGGCCCAGGCGGCGGACGCGGCGACCGCGTAACACGGTCACGGCCACGAGGGCGCCCGGTCTCGCACCGGGCGCCCTCTGCCGTGTGGTCTCCCTGTGGCCGGTGCGGCCGGTGCGCCGGGTTCGACGTCCGGATTCCGCCGGTGCGCGGCGCCGCCGGCGGGCCACGCTGGCCGTATGACGACCTACACCGCACGGCCCCTGCCGCCCGCGGCCCTCGCGGAGCTGCGCGTCTCGGACGACGCGGCCCGCCCCATGGCCCCCTTCGAGGACACCGAGGGCGGCGCACCGCTGCGCTGCTGCCTGCGCCGCAGCGCGCCGGGCGAGCGCGTCGCCCTGGTGTCGTACGCGCCGCTGCGCCGCTGGGCGGCCGCGACGGGCGCCGATCCAGGGGCCTACGACGAGCAGGGCCCCGTCTTCATCCACGCCGGCGACTGCGCCGGACCGGACGGCGACGCGCTCCCGTTCACGGGCGCCCGCCGCACGCTGCGCCGCTACTCCGCGGACGGCCGCATCCTCGGCGGCCGCCTGGTCGAGGAGGCGGACGCCTACGAGGCGGCGTTCACGGAGGCCTTCGCCGACCCGGAGGTGGCGCTGGTGCACGTGCGGGCGGTGGAGTACGGGTGCTTCCTGTACGAGGTGAGACGCCCGTAGACGGCTCCGCTTCCGAGTTGCCCGGCCGCCGTCGCCGCGAACGCCAGGGCCGTGCCGAGCACCTGCACCGGGGTGAGCGCCTGCCCCAGGGCCGCCCAGCCGGTCACGGCGGCGGTCAGCGGGGAGAGCGGGCCGAGGAAACCGGCGCGGGTGGCGCCGAGCCGGCCGATGCCGCGGAACCAGAGCCAGTAGGCGACGGCCGTGTTCGCCAGCGCGAGGTAGAGGTAGCCGCCGACCGCGCGGCCGTCGAGCGCGGGCGGGGCCCCCTCGGCCAGCAGGGCGACCGGCGCGATGAACAGGCCGCCGGCGGTGAGCTGCCAGCCGGTGAGGGCGAGCGGGCCCACGCCGTCCGGCCGGCCCCAGCGCCGGGTCAGTACGGTCCCGGTGGCCATCGAGGCGGTGGCGGCGACGGCCGCGAGCACCCCGACGGCGTCGAGGGCACCGGCCCCCCTGAGCACGACGAGGCTGACGCCGAGCGCGGCCACGGCACCGGTGACCAGGGTGCGGACGGCCGGCCGCTCCCGCAGCAGCAGCGCCGAGAGACCGACCACGAACAGCGGCCCGACCGAGCCGACCACGGCGGCCATCCCGCCGGGCAGCCGGTACGCCGACACGAACAGCAGCGGGAAGAAGGCGCCGATGTTCAGCGCGCCGAGCACCGCCGCCTTCGCCCACCAGATGCCGTGCGGCAGCACCCGGGTGAGGGCGAGCAGCAGCAGCCCGGCGGGCAGGGCGCGGACCAGAGCCGTGAACAGGGGCCGGTCCGGCGGCAGGAACTCGGTGGTGACGGCGTAGGTGGTGCCCCAGGAGACGGGGGCGAGGGCGGTGAGCAGGACGGTCGTGGGTCGCTTCATCACGGGCCCTTTCACGGAATTCGGCAAGTGGTAAGTAGCTTAGCGCCAAGCTACTTACCGTCAAGCCACTTTCTTGCCGACGAGTGTCCCGAGTGGCGATACTCAGCACATGAACGCAGGCCGGCAGCAGCCCCACGACCCCGTAGACGCGATCATCGGCCAGTGGGCGGCCGTCCGCCCCGACCTCGACACCCGGGCGATGGAGGTCTTCGGGCGCATCCACCGCCTCTCCCGCGCCATGGGCGACCTCATGGAGAAGGCCTACGAGCCCTACGGCGTCTCCCGCGGCGAGTTCGACGTGCTGGCCACCCTGCGCCGCTCCGGCGAGCCCTACACCCTGTCCCCGCGCCAGCTCTCGGCGACCCTGATGCTCACCACCGGCGGCATGACCGGCCGCCTGGACAAGCTGGAGCGGGCCGGCCTGCTGCGCCGCTCCCCCGACCCGCACGACCGCCGTGGGCTCCAGGTGACCCTGACCGAGAAGGGGCTGGACGTCATCGACCGGGCGGTCGGCGCGGGCCTCGCCGTCCAGACGGAGGCCCTGTCCCACCTGGACGACGAACAGGCCGGCCAACTGGCCGGCCTGCTGCGGGAACTGCTCTCCGGGACGCGCTAGGCGGCCGGCCGGCCCCCGAGGCACGCGGCCACCGCCGCCCCGGTCTCCGCCGGACCGGCCGACTCGGCCGCCCAGGCCACGTACCCGTCGGGGCGCACCAGCACGGCCGTACGGCGGTCGCCCGCCCAGCACGCCACGGCCAGCCGGTCGCCGTGCCCGCCCTCGTGGGGCTCCGGGGTGATCAGCACGAACCGGCCCCCGCGCAGCACCTGGTGGAGGCGGCCGCCGCCGGCCAGGGCGACGTCCGGGACCCGGGTGCCGGTGAGGCGGTGGGCGCCGCGGGGCGCGGGATAGCGGTAGCCGATGCCGGTGACCTGTCCAGCTACCTTGCGGCGGGCGGGACCGACCGCGTCGAGGAACGCGGTGAGCGCGGCCCGGGCCGCCAGCGTCCAGGGGCGCTTGGCCATGGCGAGGCGCACGATCCCGCCGCTGCTGCGCAGCACCGCCCGGCCGACCGGGTGCCGTTCGGCCTGGTAGCTGTCGAGCAGTCCGGGGTCCGCGTGCCCGGTGACGACCGCGGCGAGCTTCCAGCTCAGGTTGGCCGCGTCCTGGAGCCCGGTGTTCATGCCCTGACCGCCGGCGGGGGTGTGGACGTGCGCGGCGTCGCCGGCGAGGAAGACCCGGCCGGACCGGTAGGCGGGCGCCTGGCGCTCGTCGCTGTGGAAGCGGGACAGCCAGCGGGCGTCGTGCATCCCGTAGTCCCGGCCGAGGGCGAGCCGGGTGATCTCCTTGACCTCGGCGAGGTCAAGGGGCTCGCTGTCGGGCACGTCGCGGCCGCGGTGCCAGCCGATCACGCGGTAGTAGCCGTCGCCGAAGGGCGCGAGGAAGGCGAAGGCGTCGCCCACGGCGTTGACGGTGAGCAGGGTCGGGGGCTTCTCGGCGAGCCGGACGTCGGCGAGGACGACGGAACGGATCACCGACCTGCCGGGGAACGGCAGCCCGATCGCATCCCGCACGGCACTGCGCATGCCGTCGGCGCCGACGGCGTAGGCGGCCCGCAGGGTCTCCGCGCGCCCGCCGGGACCCCTGACCTCGGCCGTGACTCCGTCGGCGTCCTGGGTGAGCCCGGTCAGCTCGGTCTCGTACCGGAAGCCGGCGCCGGCCTCGAGCGCCCGCCGCTCCAGAGCCTTCTCGACCTCGTACTGCGGGAGGACGAGGAGGTGGTTGAACCGGGAGGGCAGGGCGGCGAGGTCGATGGTGAGCCGGCCGAAGAGCCGGAGCCGGTCCAGGGGCTGCCCGACGGCCTCCAGGCCGTCGGCGAGGCCGCGTGAGTCGAGTTGTTCGAGGGTGCGGGCGTGCAGGACGAAGGCGCGGGAGAGGTTGCTGATCCCGCGGGGGCGCTTCTCCAGCACGGTGGCCCGGACGCCCGCGGCTGCGAGGTCACCGGCGAGGAGGAGGCCGGTGGGGCCGGAGCCGACGACGATGACGGCGGGGTCGGCGGAGCTGGTGGGGCTGATGGGACCGACGGGGCCGGTGTTTCCAGTGGTGCCGTTCATGAGGGCCTCCTGGTGCCAACACTCGTTGGCCTACGCCTGCCGGCCCGCGCTCGCCGGTCAACAGTTGTTGGTCAACACTTGTTGGCAAAGCTACGACGACCCCCCAATCTTGTCAACGCTTGTTGGCAAACACGTGTGGGCCTACGCTTGTAGGCATGACCGCCAGCACCAGCAGCAGCGACCACAGCGGCACCCGCCGCGGCAAGAGCACCGCTCAGACCCGTCGCTCGGACGCCACCCGCACCGCGATCCTCGCCGCGGCCCGCGAGCGCTTCGCCGCCGACGGCTACGAGCGGGCCACCATCCGCGCCATCGCCAAGGACGCGCGCATCGACCCGTCGATGGTGATGCGGTACTTCGGCAGCAAGGAGGGCCTGTTCGCGGCGGCGGTCGCGCTCGACCTGCGGCTGCCCGATCTGGGCCCCGTGCCCCGGGACGAGGCCGGCCGGACGCTGGTCACGCACTTCCTCGGCCTGTGGGAGGAGAACGAGGAGCTGACGGCCGTGCTGAGGGTGGGTGCCACCAATCAGGCCGGGGCCGAGCGCATGCAGGGCATCTTCCGGGACCAGTTGCTGCCGGTCGCCCGGCAGGTGTGCCCCGACCCGGAGCAGGTCCCGGCGCGGGCGGCGCTGTGCGCGGCGCAGCTCCTGGGGCTGGCCCTCACCCGCTACGTGCTGCGGCTGCCGCCGGCGGTGGCGCTGACGCGCGAGGAGCTGGTGGCCTGGCTCGGGCCGACCGTGCAGCGGTACCTCACCGCGCCCAGCCCCTGAGCCCGCCGGGAAACGCCGAGGGCGCCGGCCTCACCCGGGTGCACGCGGTGTGCGCGTACCGGAGGTGAGGACGGCGCCCTCGGCGGGACGGGGCGGCCGGTCAGGCCTTGGCCTCGCCCCTCACGTTGATGTTGGACGTCGTGGTGTCCTTCTTGGCGCGGGACTTGTCGAGCGCCATCACCAGGCCCGCGATGATCACGAACAGGGCGATCGGCGCCACCACGTAGAGGCCCAGCGTCTGGATGACGCTCAGGCCGGGGCCGGGGTCGTCACCGTCGTCGCGGGTCAGCGCGAGCGCGGGGGACGACATGAGCAGCATCATCAGCGTCGTACCGGCGGCCAGGGCGCCGGCGCGCAGGGCGTTCTTCTTGTCCACACTCTCAAGTTAGCGAACCACCCGAACGGCCGCGCGCCCGGGGTCCCCTACGCGGCCCTCACCGCCCCGTCTCCGCCCTGAGCACGTCCAGCAGCGCCCGGAGCCGGGGCGAGGCCGTCAGTTCCTCCAGCGTCACCGGGCGGCCCTGCGAATCGGCGACGGGCAGCCGCCAGTTCGGGTACTCGTCCCAGGTCCCGGGCAGGTTCTGTGGGCGGCGGTCGCCGACGCCGTCCGGGAGCCAGACCCCGACCAGCCGGGCCGGGGTGCGCAGCAGGAAGCGGTGGACGCCCAGGATCTCCGCCTCCTCGTCGCTGCCGGGCGGCCCGGCCACCGGGCTGTCGAGCAGGCCGAGGCTGCCCAGCAGGGCGAGCCACTCCGCCGTGTCCGCGGCCGCCTCGGCGCTCTCCTCGGCGGCGGAGCGGGTGAGCAGGCCCAGGCGGTCACGCAGACCGACGTGGTCGCCGGTGAGCCGGGCGGCGGTGGGCGGCAGGTCGTGGGTGGTGGCGGTGGCCAGGCAGTCGGCGCGCCAGTGTTCCGGGGGCAGCGGGCGGCCGTCGCCCTCCCAGTCCCGTTCGAACCAGAGCACGGAGGTGCCGAGCACCCCGCGCCGCTGCAGCCTTTCGCGCACCCCGGGCTCCACGGTCCCGAGGTCCTCGCCGATCACGACCGCCCCGGCCCGGAAGGCCTCCAGGGCGAGCAGGGCGAGCATGGCCTCGGCGTCGTGGCGGACGTAGGTGCCCTCGGTGGGCGGGCTGCCCGCGGGCACCCACCAGAGCCGGAACAGGCCCATCACGTGGTCGATGCGCAGGGCGCCGGTGTAGCGGAACAGGGCGCGCAGCAGGTGACGGTAGGGGGCGTGGCCGGAGGCGGCCAGCCGGTCGGGCCGCCAGGGCGGCAGCCCCCAGTCCTGGCCGTGGGCGTTGAAGGCGTCGGGCGGGGCGCCGACCGACATCCCGGCGGCGAAGTGGTCCTGCTGCGCCCAGGCGTCCGCGCCCTGGGGGTGCACGCCGACGGCGAGGTCGTGCACGATCCCGACGGGCATGCCGGCCTCCCGCGCGGCGCGCTGGGCGGCGCGGAGCTGGCCGTCGGTGAGCCAGGCGAGCCGGGAGTGGAAGGCGACGCGGTCGGCGAGCGCGGCGCGGGCTCGGGCGGTCTCGGCGGAGCGCGGGTCGCGCAGGCCCGCGGGCCACTGGTGCCAGTCGGGGCCGTGCGCCTCGGCGAGCGCGTACCAGGTGGCGTGGTCCTCCAGGGCCTGCCCCTCCTCGGCGCGGAAGGCGTCGTAGGCGGCCTGCCGGCCCGGTCCGAGGGGGACGGCGAGGACCAGCTCCAGTGCCTGCCGCTTCAGCTCCCAGACCGCGTCCCGGTCGATGAGGGCGCCCTTGTCGAGGACGTCGGCGCGCAGCCGTGCCGCGCGTTCCAGCAGGCCGCGGAGGCGGTCCTGGTCCTCGGCGTGGGCGAACTCGTCGATCAGCTCGACGCGCAGGTGGACCGGGTCGGGGAAGCGGCGGGAGGAGGGCCGGTAGGGCGAGGGGTCGGTCGGGGCGCCGGGCACGGCCGCGTGCAACGGGTTGACCTGCACGAACCCGACGCCGGCGGTACGTCCGGCCCAGCCGGCCAGCTCGGCGAGGTCACCGAGGTCGCCCATGCCCCAGGAGCGCTGGGAGAGCAGCGAGTAGAGCTGGACGAGCAGGCCGTAGGAGCGGGCGGCCGGGGTGGGCAGCCGGTCCGGGGCGACGACGAGATGGGCGTGCCCGGTGCGGCCGTCGGGCGCCGCGGCGGTGACCCGGTGCGCTCCGAGCGGCAGCCCTTCGGCCGTGTCCCACGTCTCGCCCTGCTCGGTCTCGACGGTGAGGCGGGTGCCGGGGGCAGCGCGGTGAGGGCGGCTGGGCCGTCCGGGTCGCCGGCCCAGTGCACGACCGTCGGCGGGAGCAGGCGTTCGCGCAGCTCGCGCTCCCGTTCGGCGAGCGCGGCGCGGACCGCGTCGGGGGTGCCCGCGTCCACGCCGAGGGCGGCCAGGGCGGCCACCACGGCGGAGGCGGGGACGTGGACCGTGCGGTCCGGTGCGGGGCGGTAGGAGGTGTCCACCCCGTGCAGTGCGGCGAGCCGGGCCAGATCCTCGTCGGCGGCCGCGGCCATCTACAGTCCCGCGCCGAAGAAGTCGGGGACCGGGTCGGACTCGCTGGTCAGCGGGGCGGCCTCGGCGAGCGGCGGCTCGCTGGTCAGGGGCTCGGCGTCGGGCAGGGGCGGCTCACTGGTCAGCGGCGCCTCCACGCAGGCGCTCTCCGCGCTGAAGACGCACAGCCGCGCGTCGTCGGTCTCGGCGGACGGCTCCGCCAAGGGTTTCCACTGGGCCGGGATGGTGGGATGAGCAGGTGCGGCCACGGGGCCTCCTTCTCTCTGGATCGCTTGCCGCGGCTAGCGGTGGTCAGGGCAGGCCTACCCCGCGACGCCGAAGCCACTCACCACACCGCCCGGGTACGCGTGTGCGCACCCCGTGAACCGATGCGGGGGTGTGATCGATAGAGGGGGTGTGAGACTGTTCCGCCCCGTGGGGGGCCAGCGGGAGAAGGACGGCGACGGGGACGCGGCGCTGCTGCGGGCCGTCGCGGCGGGCGATCCGGCGGCCATGGCCGACCTGTACGACCGGCACGCCGGCTGGCTGCACGCGCGGCTGGCCCGGCGCTGCGCCGATCCGGAGGTCGTCCGGGAGGTGCTGCAGGACACGTTCGTCACCGTGTGGCGTTCGGCGGCCGGGCACCGCGGGGAGGAGACCGGCGGCTGGCTGTGGACGATCGCGGCACGGCGGCTGGTGGACGCGCGGCGGGCGCAGGAGCGGGCGGCGCGGGTGTCGGGCGCGCCGCTGGAGTCGGCGGACGGCGCCCCTGAGCGGGTCGCCGCGCCCTCCGCCGAGGACAGGGTGCTGGCGGGTCTCGAGTACGGGGACGTCGGTGCCGCGCTGGACCGGATCTCCCCCGAGCTGCGCGAGGTGCTGCGCGCGACCGTCGTCGACGGACTGAGCACCCGGGAGGCGGCCCGGCTGCTCGGCATACCCGAGGGCACCGTCAAGTCCCGCGCCCGGCGCGCCCGTACGGAGCTGCGGTCGGCGCTGGCGCATCTGAACCCGTCCCCGCTGGGAGGTACGGCATGACCCACGGCAACGCGCACGTCTGGCACGCCGACGCCGGCCTCGTCGCCCGTTACGCCGACGGCTCCCTCGCGGAGCCGGACGCGTGGTCCCTGGAGAGGCACCTGGAGAGCTGCCCGGGATGCGCGGCGCTGGTGTCGCGGGCGGTGCGCGGCACGGCGGCGGGCACGGTGCTGGACGAGGTACGGAGGGTGGTGCTGGGGGCGGCGCCCGCGGGGCGGCGCGCTCCGCGGCGCGACCGGCCGCCGCGCTGTCGCGGCTCGTCCGGCTGCTCTGGGCCGCCGGGCCCGCCGTGCGGGGCGCGTGGCTGCCGGCCGTGCTGCTCGTCGCGGTGGGAGCGGTGGCCCTGGAGTACGGGGGCGTCGTGCCCGGGGCGCGGGCGCTGCTGCTGGCGATCGCGCCCGTGGTGCCGGTGGCCGGGGTCGCGCTGTCCTACGGGCCGCACGCCGACCCGCTGTACGAGGTGGCGGCGGCCAGCCCGGCGGGCGGGCTGCGGCTGGCGCTGACCCGGACGGCCGCCGTGCTCGGGGTGAGTCTGCCGCTGCTGACCCTGACCGGACTGCTGCTGCCCGCCTCCGGCGCCCCGGCCGCCGCGGCCTGGCTGCTGCCGGGGCTGGCGCTGACCCTGGGCACGCTGGCCCTGGCCTCCTTCACCGGCTGCCGTGCGGCGGCCGGCGTCACGGCCGGGGCTGGCTGTGCGCCGTCGGCGTGCCCGTGGCCGGTGCACCGGGCGCCGCCACCCCGCCTCTGGCCGAGCAGCTCTCCCGCTGCTTCGACGGCGCGGGGCGCAGGGCGCGTGGGCGGCGGCGGCCGTCCTGAGCGGCGCCCTCCTCGCGGCCCGCCGTCCGGCCTACGACCGCCTGCTCCGCCGGTGATCCCGGGCCCCGCCGTACCGCCCGCCCCCTGACGGCACCCCGCACGACCACTCGAACCGACCCGGCGGACACCGCCCGGACCGGGGCCCCGCGGCCCGGGCCCCGGGCTGTCCGCCCCCGGGCCCCGGCCGTCCCGGCCGCCCCGCCCGGGCACACCACCTCTGGAGACCCCTTGAGTTCCCTGCTCGTGTCCGGCCTGCGGGTCCGGCACCGGAAGAACCTCGCGCTGGACGGCGTGGACCTGGACCTCGGCACCGGTGTGCACGGGCTGCTCGGCCCGAACGGTGCCGGGAAGACCTCGCTGATCCGGGTCCTGGCCACGGTGGCCCGGCCGTCCGCCGGGCGGGTGGAGATCCTCGGCCAGGACACCGCCGGCCATCGCGGGCGGTCCGCGGTACGGCGCCGGCTGGGCTATCTGCCGCAGGAGTTCGGCTACTACCCGGGTTTCACGGTGCGGGAGTTCGTCGCGTACGTGGCGTGGCTGAAGGAGATGCCCGCCGCACGCGTCCCGGCCGCCGTGGCGGACGCCGTGGCCCGGGTCGGACTCGCGGACCGCGCCGACGCGAAGATCCGCACCCTCTCGGGGGCATGGTCCGCCGGGTCGGCATCGCCCAGGCCATCGTCAACGAGCCGAGCGTGCTGCTGCTGGACGAGCCCACCGCCGGTCTCGACCCGGAGCAGCGGGTGGAGTTCCGCGAGCTGCTGCGCGAACTCGGCGCCTCGGCCGCGGTGGTGGTCTCCACCCACCTGGTGGAGGACGTGGCCGCCGCCTGCACGGAGGTCACCCTGCTCGAAGCGGGCCGGATCGCCTACCGCGGCACCCCGCACTCGCTCACGCTGATGGGCGAGGCCTCGGACGGTCCGGGCGACCACCCGATCGAGCGCGGCTACACGGCCGCGCTGCGGGCCCACCGCGGCGGCGCGGGGACGCGGGAGTCGGTGCGATGAGCCTCCTGACCGACCGGAGGGTACCCGCCGCACCGGCACCCCGTCCGCTGCGCGCGGAGGTCCTGCGCGGATTCGCGCCCGGCGCCGGGGCCGCCGTGCTGCTGACCCTCGGCGTCCTGCTGGCGGGCTCCGCCGCCCGCTGGCAGGGCGGCTGGGCGGAGACCGCCGCCCAGACGCACGTCACCGGGCTGATCGCCGGGCCGCTGGCCGCGGCGGCGGGCTGCTGGCAGGGCGGGCGGGAGCGGCGACGCCGTACCGAGGAGCTGTGGGGGACGGTCGTCCGGTCACCCCTTGCCCGGCTGCTGGCCGCGGCCCTGCCCGTCGCGCTCTGGACGGCCGCCGGCTACCTGGCCGCGGCGGGCCTGGCGATGCTCGCCACCTGGCCCTACGCGCAGGGCGACCGCCCGCACCCCGGGCTGCTCCCCGGGGACACCGTCGCGGTGGCGGCGGCCGCGCTGCTCGGGCACGTGGTGGGCCGCGTCGTCCCCACCCGGCTGGCCGCACCTCTGCTGGCGATCGCCGGGTACGTGGGGCTTGGCGTGCTGTCGGCGAGTACTTCCGGGTCCGCGCGGCATCTCGACCCGGCGTTCCCGATCACGGACACCGATGTCCCGGTGTGGTGGCAGCCGCTCTCGATGGCCGTGTGGACGGCGGGCCTGGCGTTCGCCGCCGTGCTGGCGTACGCCGCGCGGCGCCGGGTGACCGCCCTGCTGCCGCTGGCCGCCGCGGTGGCCGCGGGAGCGGTGCTGACGCAGACCGGGGACGGCCTGTGGCACGAGACCCCGCTCGCGCGCCGACAGGTCTGCGACACCTCCACCACGCCGGCGGTCTGTGTGAACGCGCGGTACGCGGGGATGCTGCCGCAGCTCACGGACGCCTTGTCGGGCGTCACGGGCAGGCTCGAAGGGGTGCGGAACCTGCCGGTGCGGTGGGAGGAACGCGACCACGAGTCGCACGACGCCGAGGCCCAGCTGCCCGGCCTCACACCGCTGGGCTGGTCGGTCGTACGGGGCCGGCTCACCGATCCGGAGCAGTTCGCGTGGGAGGCGACGGCGGCCCTGCAGCGGCGCCCCGACTGCCTGCACCCCACGGAGCGGATGTCCCTGGCCGACGACGCCGTGGCGGGGTATCTCGCCCCCAGTCCGGCGCGTAAGACGTTCGACGACATCGACGCCCGTGGCGACGCGGCTCACCGCGCCGGCCTGCGCAAGCGCCTCGCCGCCCGGGCCGCGCTGGCCGCGATGGGCGAGGAGGAGCGCCGGGACTGGCTGTCGGCGTACTTCGCGACGGCGGGCACCTGTGACGTGCGGGGGTGCCCGCGCTGTGACCGGTCCCCTCCTCTACGCCCGTTCCCGCGCCCTGCCCCTCACCCTGCTGGCGCTGGCCGGCACCACGGTCTTCGCGGTGTGGGCCGCCGACCGCCTGGACGCCTATCTCGACCCCTACCGCCGGGTGCCGGTCGTCGCGCTGGCCCCGCTGCTGGCGGCCGCCGTCATCGGCGCGAGCCTGTACTCGGCGTCCGACGAGCTGGACCGGACGGCCGTACGGCCCTGGTGGCCGCGGCGGCTGGCGCAGCTCGGTGCGCTGACCGCGCTGGCGGCGCTGGTGCTGCCGCTGGCGGTGCTGGGGCACGCGGAGACCTTCGGGCCGCCCGCGGTCGTCCGCAACACGCTGGGCTGCACCGGCGTCACGGCCGCCGCGGCCGTCCTGCTGGGCGCCCGGCTGAGCTGGCTGCCCGCCTTCGGCTACGTGACGGCCGTCTACCTGGCCTCCTCGGGGGCGCGCGGGCGCGCGGTCACGGTGTGGGCGTGGCCGATGCAGCCGGGCGCGCAACCGGGCGCCTGGGCCGCGGCGCTGACCGTGTTCGTGGTGGGCGCCGCGCTGTACGCGGCGCGCGGGGCGCGTGCCGAAGGACCCCGCGGCTAGGGGGTGTCCGACGATTCCCGTCCGCCCGGAGGGCGGCCGCGCCGCAGTGGCCGGACGGGCCGGCCGTCCGGCCACGGGGTGCGTGAAGGCCCGGAACCGTCAGGCTGAGATGCCGTCGATCCGGGCCATGGCGTCGTCCGCGCCGTACGGCTGCAAGTAGGGCAGCCAGCGCGGGTCCCTGTGGCCGGTGCCGATGATGCGCCAGGCCAGACCGGTGGGCGGGGCGGGTTTGTGGCGCAGCCGCCAGCCGATCTCGACGAGGTGACGGTCGGCCTTCACGTGGTTGCAGCGGCGGCACGAGGCCACCACGTTGTCCCAGACGTGCTTGCCCCCGCGGCTGCGCGGGATGACGTGGTCGACGCTGGTTGCGACGCCACCGCAGTACATGCACCGGCCCCCGTCGCGCGCGAAGAGCGCCCGGCGGGTGAGAGGAACGGGCCCCCGGTAGGGAACCCGCACGAAACGCTTCAGCCGGACCACGCTGGGTGCGGAGACTGTGACGGTCGCGCTGTGCATAAAGGCGCCGGATTCCTCGAGGGAGACGGCCTTGTTCTCCAGGACGAGGACGAGCGCGCGGCGGAGCGGTACGACGCCGAGCGGCTCGTACGACGCGTTGAGGACCAGGACGTGCGGCACGGGTGCCTCCTTGGGCGTCGGCGGCGCGTGGCTCGCGCCGGGACGATCTGCAGTCAGTCTCCCCTCATGCCTGGTGAACGCGCCACCATGTCCCGGTAACGGGCTGGGAGTGTTTTCGACCACACCTCATGTGTCCCCCGGATCATGGCGTGTTCAAGCCCAGGTGAGACCCGTCTCCCTTGGGCGGAACGGCGCGGAGCACACACGATGCCCCGTTAGTGTGTTGGTTCTGTCCGTCCGGTGACCTTTTCGTGATCCCGAAGACCTTGACCGCCCCGCCGGAGCGGACCGCGCAGCGCCCTGGAGGTACCCGCCGTGTCCTTGCCCGTCGTCCTTGCGGCCGCCGGTGCGTCCCCCTCGCCGTCCCCCTCCGGTTCGACGGCGCCGCCCGTTCCCACCCTGCAGGACGCCCAGGACCACGCGACGAACGCCGCGAGCTGGGTGGAGCAGAACTGGTCGACCTGGCTGGCCATGGGTCTGCAGATCGTGCTGGTCGTGGTCGTGGCCGTGGCGCTCAGAGCGGTGGTGCGGCGGGCGATCACCAAGCTGATCGACCGCATGACCCGGGCTGCGCAGGCCTCGGAGGGCAGCGCGCTGGGCGGGCTGCTGGTCAACGTCGAGCGGCGCCGGCAGCGGGCGGCCGCGATCGGCTCCGTGCTGCGCTCGGTGGCCAGCTTCCTGATCCTCGGCACGGCCGCGCTGATGGTGCTGTCCACGTTCAAGATCAACCTGGCGCCGCTGCTGGCCTCGGCCGGTGTGGCGGGCGTGGCGATCGGTTTCGGCGCCCGCAACCTGGTCACGGACTTCCTGTCCGGTGTCTTCATGATCCTGGAGGACCAGTACGGCGTCGGCGACACCGTCGACGCGGGTGTGGCGTCCGGCGAGGTGATCGAGGTCGGACTGCGGGTGACCAAGCTGCGCGGTGACGGCGGCGAGATCTGGTACGTCCGCAACGGCGAGGTCAAGCGGATCGGCAACCTCTCGCAGGGCTGGGCCACCGCCGGGGTCGACGTGACCGTGCGGGCGAGCGAGGACCTGGACCGGGTGAAGGCCATCCTGGACGAGGTCGCCGAGAAGATGAGCAAGGAAGAGCCCTGGAACGAGCTGCTGTGGGGCCAGGTCGAGGTGCTGGGCCTGGACAGCGTGCTGATCGACTCCATGGTGGTGCGGCTCACGGCGCGGACCATGCCCGGCAAGGCGGTGGCCGTGGAGCGCGAGCTGCGCTGGCGGGTCAAGCGCGCCTTCGACGCGGCGAGCATCCGCATCGTGGGCGGCGCGACGGCCGTGGAGGACGTCGAGAACGCCCCGGATCCGGCCGCCGCGGTGGCCGCGCCGTCGGTGTACGCGAACGCCGAGTCCCCGCAGTCGGTGGCGGCGACCCCGATCGCCTCCCAGCGCCCGGCCCCGCCGGCCAAGTAGCGCGCCCGCGCCGCGCCGCGGACGCGCGGACCCCACGCCCCCGAGGTAACGACTCCGTTGCCTCGGGGGCGCCGTCTATTGACGCCCTCTTCGTCCTGGGCTTACGTTCCTCCCACGCCAATAGGAAAGTTTCCTAACAGTGATCTTCCCGGGCGCCCGTTGATCAAGGCTGGACGTCGTGCCCGGGTCGCTGAAAAGCTGGGCAGCTGGAAAGGCAGGTGTCGACCGCATGGCAGGAACCCCCGGTACGCCGGGCACCCCGCGCGTCCTGCGCGCCATGAACGACCGCGCCGCGCTGGATCTCCTCCTGGAGCACGGGCCGCTGTCCCGCACCCGCATCGGCAAGCTCACCGGCCTGTCCAAGCCGACCGCGTCCCAGCTCCTGGCCCGCCTGGAGGCCGCCGGACTGGTCCGGGTCACCGGCACCAGCGAGGGCCGGCCGGGTCCCAACGCCCAGCTGTACGCCGTGAACCCGGTCGCCGCCCACGCGGCCGGGCTCGATGTCAGCCCGTACCGCATCCGCGCCGCCGTCGCCGACGTCACCGGCCGCACGGTCGGCGAGTACGAGCTGCCCACCCCGGGCCGGCGTGCGGCCCGGCCCGTCGTGCAGCAGGTCACCGAGGCCCTCGACGGCGCCGTGAAGACCGCGGGTCTCGCCCGGTCCGACGTGCACCGCCTGGTCATCGGCACCCCGGGCGCCTTCGACCCGGGCACCGGCCGGCTGCGTTACGCCTCGCACCTGCCCGGCTGGCACTCCCCCAGCCTGCTGGACGAACTCGCCGCCGCGCTGCCCATGCCGGTCGAGTACGAGAACGACGTCAACCTCGTCGCCATCGCCGAACAGCGCCTCGGCGCGGCCCGCGGCCACGCGGACTTCGTCCTGCTGTGGAACCAGGAGGGCATGGGCGCCGCGCTGGTGCTCGGCGGGCGGCTGCACCGCGGCTGGACCGGCGGCGCCGGCGAGGTCGGCTTCCTGCCGGTGCCGGGCACTCCGCTGGTGCGCCAGGTGACCAAGGCCAACAGCGGCGGCTACCAGGAGCTGGCCGGCTCCCAGGCCGTACCGAAGCTGGCCCGTGAACTCGGTGTCGCCGACGTGCCGGCGGGCCCGTACACCGACGCGGCCGCGACCCTCCTGGCGCGGGCGGCCGACCACGCCGGCGGCCCGTACCGGGAACTGCTGCGGACCTACGCGACCCGGCTGGCCACCGGCCTCGCCTCGCTGGTCTCCGTCCTCGACCCCGAACTCGTCGTCCTCAGCGGCTCCGCCCTGACGGCCGGCGGCGAGGTGCTGCGCGCCCTCGTCCAGGCCGAGCTGGAGGAACTCGCCGCGGCCCGCCCCGGCTGGTCGTCGGCGACGTCACGGAACACCCCGTGCTGCGCGGCGCGCTGGAGTCCGCGCTCGCGACCACCCGCGACGAGGTCTTCGACACCTCGCGCTGAGCGCCCGAGCCCCACCCCGAAGCACTCCCTCCACACCCACCCCGTCCCAGGGAGACCTCGCCATGCCCACAGCCGTACCCGAAACCGCCCGGAAAGCGGCCTTCGCCCTGACCGCCGCCCTCGCCCTGCTCGCCACCGCCTGCACCGGCCAGTCCGGCTCCGGCGCCACCGACGACGCCTCGAAGGAGACGACGATCAACTTCTGGCACGCCTGGAGCGCGCCGAACGAGGTCGAGGCGGTGAGGTCCCTGGTCGCCGGATTCGAGAAGGCGCACCCCAACATCCATGTGAACGTCGTCGGCAACATGACCGACGACAAGATCAACCAGGCCCTGCGCGCCGGAGGCGACCGGGCCCCCGACGTGATCTCCTCCTTCACCACCAACAACGTCGGCAAGTTCTGCTCGTCGGGCGCGCTGATCGACCTGAACCCGTTCTTCGAGAAGGCGGGCATCGACCCGGAGACCACCTTCCCGAAGGCGATGAACGAGTACACCCGGTTCGACGGCGACCGCTGCACGGCGCCGCTGCTGGGCGACGCCTACGGCCTCTACTACAACCGGACGGCGTTCCGGAAGGCAGGCATCACCGCCCCGCCGAAGACCTGGTCGGAGTTCGAGGCCGACGCCAAGAAGCTGACCGTCCCGCGGGGCGAGGGATACGAGCAGCTCGGCTTCATGCCGAACTACCACGGCTGGGAGTCCACCACCGAGCACTACTTCGCCCAGTTCTCCCCGGTCTACTTCGGCAAGGACGGCAAGTCGGACCTCGCCGACGACCCCGCCTTCGAGCAGGGCTTCAGGCTCCAGAAGCGGCTCGTCGGCGAACTCGGCGGATTCCAGAAGCTGGAGAGGTTCCGGGCCACGCTCGGCGACGAGTGGGGCGCCAGGCACCCCTTCCACACCGGGCAGGTCGCCATGCAGCTCGACGGCGAGTGGCGGCTGGGCATGGCCGCGGAGGCCAAGCCGAAGTTCGAGATCGGGGTGGCCCCGCTGCCCGTCCCGGACGACCAGGCCGACCAGTACGGCAAGGGCTACATCACCGGCACCATCACGGGTATCGCCGCCACCAGCCACAAGCAGAACGCGGCCTGGGAGCTGGTGAAGTACATGACCACGGACACCGACGCGGTGGTCGGCTTCGCCAACGACATCCACAACGTGCCCTCCACCCTGGCCGCGCTGAAGTCGCCGAAGCTCCGGTACGACCCGCGGTTCAGGACCTTCCTGGACATCGCCGCCGACCCGCACTCCACCACCACCCCGCCTCGGTCAACGGCGGTGTGTACCTGGTGACGATCCAGCAGTTCGGGTACGACTACGAGAGCGGCAAGGTCACCGATCTGAAGGCCGGCCTGAGGAAGACGGCCGCGCAGATCGACACGGACATCGCGCAGGCGAAGTAGCCATGGCGGCCACCACGTTGGGCTCCAGGCGCCGCAGGGCGGCGCTGCGCACGGCGGCGTTCATGTCGCCCTGGCTGATCGGCTTCGCGGTCTTCTTCGCGTACCCGCTGATCTCGACGGTCTACTTCTCCTTCATGCACTACGACGGCTTCCGGCCGCCGACGTGGAGCGGCACGAAGAACTGGACCTACGTCTTCACGCACTATCCGCTGTTCTGGCCCGCGCTGCGCAACACCCTGTGGCTGGTCGTGGTGATGGTGACGCTCCGGGTCGTCTTCGGGCTCGGGATCGGGCTGCTCATCACGAGGATCAGGACGGGGGCCGGTGTCTTCCGCACCCTGTTCTACCTGCCCTACTTGGCCCCGCCGGTCGCCGCGACCATGGCCTTCGCCTTCCTGCTCAACCCCGGCACGGGCCCGGTCGACTCGGCCCTGGAGAGCATCGGCATCCCGGCGCCCGCCTGGTTCAACGACCCCGCCTGGTCCAAGCCGGCCCTGACGCTGCTCGCCCTGTGGGGCATCGGCGACCTGATGGTCGTCTTCATGGCCGCGCTGCTCGACGTACCGGCGGAGCAGTACGAGGCGGCCGAACTGGACGGCGCGTCGGCGTGGCAGCGCTTCCGCTACGTCACCCTGCCGAACATCTCCCCGATCGTGATGTTCGCCGTGGTCACCGGCGTGATCCAGACGATGCAGTACTACACGCAGCCGCTGATCGCCGGAAAGGTCGCCTCGGGCGTGATCCAGGGCGCGGGCACCCAGTTCGAGCCCGGCTACCCGGACAAGTCCACGCTCACCCTCCCCCAGCTCGTCTACAACCTCGGCTTCCAGCGCTTCGACTACGGCTCGGCGTGTGTCGTCGCACTGGTCCTGTTCGCCCTGTCGATGGCGTTCACCGCGCTGTTGATGCGGCGCCGGGGCGGCCTCGTCCAGGCAGGTGACTGACCATGACCCAGGTACTGGAGAAGCCCCTGAGGACGGCTCCGGCCGTGCCGCGCGCCGAACGCACGGCACGGCGCCGGGCGCTGCTGGAGTGGATCGCGGTGCACTCCCTCGGTGTCGCCGCCGCGCTCTTCTTCACCCTCCCCTTCGTGTTCGTGGTCCTCACCTCCCTGATGACCGACAGCCAGGCGCTGAGCCGGGATCTGGTGCCGCACACCTGGGAGTGGGGCAACTACCACAAGGTCCTGGCCACCCCGGGGTTCCTCACCTGGTGGCGGAACACCCTGGTCTACGCCGGGCTCGGCACCGTGCTCACCGTGGCGTCCTCGGTCCCCGTGGCGTACGCGCTGGCCAAGTTCCGCTTCCGGGGCCGGAATCTGTCACTCATGCTGGTGATCTCGATGATGATGCTGCCCCGCAGGTGGTCGTCATCCCGATGTACCTGTTCTGGGCGAAGCAGCTCGGCCTGTCGGGCACCCTGTGGCCGCTGATCGTCCCGATGGCGTTCGGGACGCGTTCTCCGTCTTCCTGCTGCGCCAGTTCCTGATGACCATCCCGAACGAGTACGTGGACGCGGCGAAGGTGGACGGCTGCGGCGACCTCAGGACCCTGGTGCGGGTGGTGCTGCCGATGGCGCGGCCCGGCATCGCCGCGGTGGCCCTCTTCCAGTTCTTCTACGCCTGGAACGACTACTTCGGCCCGCAGATCTACGCCTCGGAGAACCCCGGTGCCTGGACACTGAGTTACGGCCTGGAGTCCTTCAAGGGCGCCCACCACACCGACTGGAACCTCACCATGGCCGCCACCGTGCTGGTCATGGCCCCCGTGATCCTCGTGTTCTTCTTCGCCCAGAAGGCGTTCGTCGAGGGCGTCACCCTCACCGGAGTCAAGGGTTAACCGCATATGAAACTCACCGTGGTCGGCGGCGGCTCGACCTACACCCCCGAACTGATCGACGGCTTCGCCCGGCTCAGGGACGCCCTGCCGGTCGAGGAACTCGTCCTCGTGGACCCGGACGCCGAACGCCTGGAGCTGGTGGGCGGCCTGGCCCGCCGGATCTTCGCCCGGCAGGGCCACGGCGGCCGCATCGTCACCACCTCCGACCTGGACGCGGGCGTGGACGGCGCGGACGCCGTGCTGCTCCAGCTCCGGGTCGGCGGCCAGGCCGCCCGGCAGCGGGACGAGACCTGGCCGCTGGAGTGCGGCTGCATCGGCCAGGAGACGACCGGAGCGGGCGGCCTCGCCAAGGCGCTGCGGACGGTCCCGGTCGTGCTGGACATCGCCGAGCGCGTGCGCCGCACCAACCCGCGGGCCTGGATCATCGACTTCACCAACCCGGTCGGCATCGTCACCCGGGCCCTGCTGGAGGCCGGGCACCGGGCGGTCGGCCTGTGCAACGTGGCGATCGGGCTGCAGCGCAAGTTCGCGGCCCTGCTGGGCACCGACCCGAAGGACGTGCACCTGGAGCACGTGGGCCTGAACCACCTGACGTGGGAGACGGGGGTGCGGCTCGGCGGCCCCGAGGGCGCGGACGTGCTGCCCGAACTGCTCGCCCGGCACGGCGACGCCATCGCCGGCGACCTGCGCCTGCCCCGGCCCCTGCTGGACCGCCTGGGTGTCGTCCCCTCCTACTACCTGCGCTACTACTACGCCCACGACGAGGTGGTGCGGGACCTGCGCACCAAGCCCTCGCGGGCGGCGGAGGTCGCGGCCATGGAGCGCGAGCTGCTGGCGATGTACGCCGACCCGGCCCTGGACGAGAAGCCTGCGCTGCTCGCCAAGCGGGGTGGCGCCTTCTACTCGGAGGCGGCCGTGGACCTGGCGGCGGCCCTGCTGGGCGGCGGCACGGGAAGCCCGTACCAGGTGGTCAACACGCTGAACCGGGGCACCCTGCCGTTCCTCCCGGACGACGCGGTGATCGAGGTGCAGGCGGCGGTGGGCCCGTCCGGCGCCGCGCCCCTGGCCGTGCCGGACCTCGACCCGCTGTACGCGGGCGTGGTGGCGAACGTGACGGCGTACGAGGAACTGGCGCTGGAGGCGGCGCTGCGGGGCGGCCGGGACCGGGTCTTCCGCGCCCTGCTGGCCCACCCGCTCATCGGGCAGTACGAGTACGCCGACGCCCTCACCGACCGGCTGGTCGCGCACAACCGGGAGCACCTCGCGTGGGCCTGATCCCGACCGTCCTCGCCATCGACGCGGGCAACAGCAAGACCGACGTGGCCGTGGTCACCGCCCGGGGCGAGGTGCTGGCCACGGCCCGCGGCGGCGGATTCCGTCCGCCGGTGGTGGGTGTCGGGGCGGCGGTGGACGCCCTCGCCGAACCGGTCGCGCGGGCGTTCGCGGACGCGGGCGTGACCACCGCCTCGCACGTCTCCGCCTGCCTCGCGAACGCCGATCTGCCGGTGGAGGAGGAGCAGTTGGCGGCCGCGCTCGGCGAGCGCGCGTGGGCCGCCTCGGTGGCGGTCCGCAACGACACCTTCGCCGTCCTGCGGGCGGGGGTGCCCGAACCCCGGGGCGTGGCCGTGGTGTGCGGTGCGGGCATCAACTGCGTCGGCATGCGCCCCGACGGCCGCACCGCCCGCTTCCCGGCCATCGGGCGGATCTCCGGCGACTGGGGCGGCGGCTGGGGCCTGGCCGAGGAGGCCCTGTGGTACGCGGCCCGCGCGGAGGACGGCCGGGGAGAGGCGACGGAGCTGGCCCGCGCCCTGCCCGCGCACTTCGGACTGGGGTCCATGTACGCGCTGATCGAGGCCCTGCACCTGGGGCGGGTCGAGCACGGCAGGCGGCACGAGCTGACACCGGTGCTGTTCCGCACGGCCGCGCACGGGGACCGGATCGCCCGCTCCCTCGTCGACCGCCTCGCCGAGGAGGTCGCGACGATGGCCGCGGTGGCCCTGACCCGGCTCGACCTGCTCGGCGAACAGACCCCGGTGCTGCTGGGCGGCAGCGTGCTGAGCGCCGGTCACCCCCGGCTCGACGACGGGGTGCGCGACCTGCTGGCGTCCCGCGCCCCCAAGGCGGACGTCCGCGTGGTCACGGCCGCCCGGTGCTGGGCGCGGCCCTCCTGGGCCTGGACCGTCTGGGCGCGGGAGAGGAGGCACTGGAACGGGCCCGGGCCCACTGGGACACCGGCCGGCGCTGACCCCCGCCGGGGCGCTCCGGGGCAGGTGGCCGCGGGAACCGAACAGGTGCCCGCGGCGTGTTCATGGGCAGGGGACACTGCGATCCGATCAAGATCCAGCGAAGGCCGGTGCGGATGTCGGTCCGGGCCGCAATACTGGGCGGCGAACGGATGACCACGGGGAGGTCAGGTGACACACCCGCCGAAGAGCAGCACGGCACCGCCATCGGCGGGCGCCGTCGTGCCCGCGATCCCCCCGCAGTCCGCGCCGCCGGCACCGGCCGCCCGGCCGGGCCCGCCCCGGCTCCCCGCCGTACCGCCTTCGCCGAAGGCGTCGACCGGCTGCGCTCCGCGGCGACCACCGAGCCGGGCCGGCTGCGTGTCATCGGTGCCGTCCTCGCCGTGCTGGTCGTCGCGTTCGGCGCGGTCACCGCCTGGCAGACCGCCGAACGCGCGGCCGCCGCCGACGACGTGCTGCACAGCAGCCAGCCGCTCAGCTCCGGCGCCGCCGACATCTACCGTTCGCTGGCCGACGCCAACACCGCCGCCTCCAGCGGTTTCCTGGCGGGCGGTCAGGAGACCGCGGACTCGCGCGACCGGTACGAGAAGGACATCCGCACCGCCGCCGCCGGCCTGGTCACCGCCGCCGCCAACTCCGAGCCGGGCTCGCCGTCGGAGGCGTCCGTCGCCAGGCTGAACAAGCTGCTGCCCGAGTACAAGGGGCTCGTGGAGCGCGCCCGCACCTACAACCGGCAGGGCTATCCGGTCGGCGGCGCCTATCTGCGGTACGCGAACGAGAAGATGCAGAGGGAGATGCTCCCGGCGGCGGAGGACCTCTACAAGAAGGAGAACCAGCGGCTGAACGCCGACTACGGGGACGCGACGCCCTACCCGTGGGCGGCGATCGCGCTCGGCGTGCTCGCCCTGGCCGCGCTCGGCTGGGCCCAGCACCGCACCTACCGGCGCACCAACCGCGTCCTCAACCACGGCCTGGTGGCCGCCTCCGCCGCCACCGCGGTGGCGCTGCTGTGGCTGGTCGCCGGGCACACGCTCGCCAGGTCGGGCCTGAACGGCTCCTACGACAACGGCGTCCGCTCGCTGAACGTCCTGCACGACGCCCGCATCGCGTCCCTGAAGGCGCGGGGCAACGAGAACCTGAGCCTGGTGGCGCGCGGCGCGGAGACCGTCACGGTGGACGGACAGACGTACGACGCCTACTACTACGACTTCGACCGGGACATGGGCGTGCTCGCCAAGGGCCTCACCGACGCCCGCCGGCTCGCCGACGACGACGCGGGCACCGGTCCGGTGAAGGCGGCCCAGGGCAACATGGCGGTGTGGAAGCAGCGCCACGCCTCGGCCCGCACCGAGGACGAGAACGGCAACTACCAGCAGGCGCTGGACAAGGTGATCGGCGGCGCGGACGCCACCGGCGCCTGTTTCGACAGCGTGGACCGCAATCTCGCCCTGGCCATAGGCCACGAGCAGACCGAGTTCCAGCGGGCCGCCGGTGACGGGCGGGACGCGATGACCGGGCTGTCCGTGGGCGCCGCCGTGCTGGGCGTGCTCGGCGCGGCGGCCGCGGTGGCGGGCGTCGGGCGCAGGCTTTCGGAGTACCGGTGACAGGGGCGTGACGATGTACGCGAGCCGTGTACGGGCCTCCCTGCGGGGCTGGGGCGGGGTCGGCGCGATGGCGGTGCTGTGCGTGCTGGCCCTGGCCTTCGCGCTGCTCCTGCCGTGGACGCAGCCGCGTCAGGACGACGACGGCGTGCGGACCGGCGGCCCGGGCGTCACCAGCGGCAGCCAGGCGCGGGCCGGGGACTGCGAGGACTCCGAGGCGCAGAAGCAGACGCTCTCCCCGTCCGGCGCGGACGGCCCGACCATCGACGCCATCAAGGCCCGTACGGGCGCCAAGCGCAAGCTGGTCGTCGGCGTCGACCAGAACAGCTACCACTGGGGCTACCGCAACCCGAACACCGAGACCGCCCAGCTCGAGGGCTTCGACATCGACCTCGCGCACAGGATCGCCGAGGACATCCTCGGCGACCCGGACGCGGTGCAGTTCAAGGCCATCCCGACCAGCCAGCGCATACCCGCGATCAAGGACGGCCGGGTCGACATGGTGGTCCGCACGATGACCATCACCTGCGCGCGCCTGGCCGACGTGGCGTTCTCCGCGCCCTACTTCAAGACCGGGCAGCAGGTGCTGGCCCCCAAGTCCTCCACCGTCAAGGGCTACGACGGCACGCTCGCCCACAAGAGGGTCTGCACGGCGTCCGGTTCCACCGCCTACGGCAAGCTGAAGGCCGACCGGGACGCGGGCGACCTGCCCGCCTCCACCGACATCTCCGCCACCGTCCCCAACCAACTCGACTGCCTGGTACGGCTGCAGCTCGGCGAGGTCGACGCGGTGGTCACCGACGGCGCCCTCGCCGCCAGTCAGGCCGCCCAGGACCCGACGGTCGCCCTGAAGGGTGACGCGTTCACCACCGAGTACTACGGCGTGGCGATGAAGAAGGACGCCACCGATCTGGTACGCCGGGTCAACCGCATCCTGGTGGACTACCGCGAGGACGGCTGGCAGGCGTCGTACGACAGGTGGCTGTCGGCCACACTGGGGAAGGACGCGGGCCCGTCCAAGCCGCCCGCGCCGCAGTACCTGCGCAAGAGCTGACCCCGACCCGACCCAGGCCAACCACACAGCAGCGAGAGGTGATCGATGGGCGTCACGGACCCCGCCGGGCCGGTGATGGACCGGGACGAGGTGGACCGTGCGCTGGCGCGGCTCGGCGCGGAGCACGAGGCGATCGAGACCTCGCTGCTCGCCCTCCAGGACCACGCGGGCCGCAGACTCCTCGAAGGCGCCGAGCTGACCGGCGTCACCCGGCAGCGCTGGCAGGCGGCGGAGGCGTCGATCACCCTGCTGTGGGCGTACTTCGACGCCTACACGGCGGCCCTGCGCTCCGCCCGGGACATCCGCGCCCGGCGCCGCTGGTCCAGCCGCGAGGACCTGGCGGAGCTGACCGAGCTGCTGCGCGGCGCGTCCGTCACCGTGCCCGGGGCACCGGCCCCACGGCCACCGCGAAGCTGAGCGAGAGCTTCTCGCTCACCACCCTGGTCGACCGGATGAACGAGCTGTACGCGTCCTCGCTCGACCTGGTCGTCACCGCCGACGCGGTCTGGTCGGCCCTGCCCGCCCGGATCGATTTACTCGCCGCGGAGCTCCAGCGCACCCGCAGGCTCGCGCACTCCGTGGGCGTCCGCCCGGGCGAGCACCCGGCCGGTGACGACCTGGAGCGCATCACGCGCACGCTGACCGCGCTGCGCGCGGACGTGGTCTCCGACCCGCTCGCCTTCTGGGTGCGGGCCGAAGGCAGTTCGGCGCCCGGCGGCGGCCGCCCGGACACCACGGTGTACGACCGCGAGGCGCGCGCCCTGGAGGACGTGCGGCGGGAGATCGACGCGGTGCTGACGGTCCGGCAGGACGCGGAGGCGCGGCTGATCCGGCTGCGGGACGTGCTCTCCCGCGCGGACCGCACCCTCGCCGAGGCGCGCACCGCGCGCGGTGAGGTGCTGGCGAAGATCGCCGCGACCGAGGTCCCGGTGGTCAGCGGGCCGCCGACCGCGCTCCAGGAGCAGCTCGCCGCGGCCGCCGAGTACCGGCGGCACGCGCAGTGGCACCGGCTCTCCCCGCTGCTGGAGTCCCTGGAGCAGAAGGCCGAGGACGAACTGCTGCGGGCGCGTGAGTCGCTGACCGCCGTCACCGCACCGCTCGCGGTCCGCGCCGAGCTGCGCGGCCGGCTGGACGCGTACCGGGCGAAGACCACCCGCAACGGCCTCGCCGAGGACCCGCTGCTGGTCGAGCGGTACGACGCGGCCCGGCGCATGCTGTGGAGCGCCCCCTGCGACCTGCGCGTCGCCGAACAGGCCGTACTGCGCTACCAGCAGGCGGCGGCCGAGCTGCTCGGCGCACCGGGCGTCCCCCGTCAGGGCGGACCCGAGGACCGTAGAGGTGAACCGTCATGAGTCAGGCACAGCGGACGTGCCAGCGGCCCGGCTGCGAGGGCTCCTACGAGGACGTCGGCGGCGGCGAGCTGTACTGCGACACCTGCGGCCTCGCCCCGGTCGTGTCGTCGGGAGGCATGGTCGGCTCGCCGGCCACGGGCGTCACGAGGGGCTCGGCGGCGAGCGGCGGTTCCCGCACCGGCTCCCGCAGTTCGCGCACCTCCTCGCAGTCGTCGCGGTCGCGGCGCTCGGTGTCCGGGCGGCTGTCGCGCTCCCTGTCGGGCGGCTCGAGCGCCCGCTCGGTGTCGGTGCGCAGCTCGGGCTCGTCCTCCGGCACCTCGACCCGCGGACGGCTCGGCGCCGGGCTGGTCTCGGTGCCGCAGGTGCCGCGGCCCGACCCGCGCGCGATGGTGCTGGAGAACCCGGAGGTGCCCGAGCGCAAGCGGTTCTGCTCGCGGTCCGACTGCGGGGCGCCGGTCGGGCGCGCCCGGGGCGAGCGGCAGGGGCGCACGGAGGGGTTCTGCACCAAGTGCGGGCACCCGTACTCGTTCGTGCCGAAGCTGAAGTCCGGCGACATCGTGCACGGCCAGTACGAGGTCGCGGGCTGTCTGGCGCACGGCGGCCTCGGCTGGGTCTACCTCGCCGTGGACCGCGCCGTGTCCGACCGGTGGGTCGTGCTCAAGGGCCTGCTGGACACCGGCGACCAGGACGCGATGGCGGCCGCGATCTCCGAGCGGCGGTTCCTCGCGGAGATCGAGCACGCCAACATCGTGCGGATCTACAACTTCGTCGAGCACCTCGACCAGCGCACCGGATCCCTCGACGGCTACATCGTCATGGAGTACGTCGGCGGCAAGTCGCTGAAGGAGATCGCCAACGCCCGCCGCACACCCGACGGCAGGCGTGACCCGCTGCCGGTGGAGCAGGCCTGCGCGTACGGCATCGAGGCCCTGGAGGCGCTCGGCCACCTGCACAGCCGCAACCTGCTGTACTGCGACTTCAAGGTCGACAACGCCATCCAGACCGAGGACCAGCTCAAGCTGATCGACATGGGTGCCGTGCGCCGTATGGACGACGACGAGTCGGCGATCTACGGCACGGTCGGCTACCAGGCGCCGGAGGTCGCGGACGTCGGCCCGTCGGTGGCCAGCGACCTGTACACGGTGGGCCGTACGCTCGCCGTCCTCGCCTTCGACTTCCAGGGCTACACGAACGTCTTCGTGGACTCCCTGCCCGACCCGGACAACATCGAGGTCTTCCACCGCTACGAGTCCTTCTACCGGCTCCTCGTCCGCGCCACCGACCCCGACCCGGCCCGCCGGTTCGCCTCCGCGCAGGAGATGTCCGAGCAGCTGACCGGCGTGCTCCGCGAGGTCGTCTCCCTGCAGTCCGGGCAGGCCAGACCCGCCCTGTCCACGCTGTTCGGGCCCGAGGTGAAGGTCGTCGACACGGAGCTGTTCCCCAGGGCGCACGGGGACGTGTCGCTGCTCGGGGCGCGTCCGGCGCGCGGTGCCGTGCCGGCCCCGCGCTGCCCGCGCCGGCCGTCGTCCGGCCCGTGGACACGCCCGCCGCGGCCCTGGCGCTGCCGGTACCGCTGGTCGACCCGAACGACCCCAACGCCGGTTTCCTGGCCGGGCTCATGGCGTCCGCGCCGGCCGAGCTGATCAGCGCCCTGGACGCGGCGCCCGCGCCGAGCGTGGAGTCGCGGCTGCGGCAGGTCAGGGCCCGGCTGGAGAGCGGCGACCACCCGGCCGCCCTCACGGCCCTGCGCGAGCTGGAGGGTGAACGGCCGGACGACTGGCGGGTGGTCTGGTACCGGGGCGTGGCCGCGCTGGCCACCGGGACTTCGAGGGTGCCGCGCTGGGCTTCGACGCGATCTACGACGCCTTCCCCGGCGAGGCGGCACCCAAGCTGGCGCTCGGCCTGTGCGCCGAGGTGCTCGGCCAGTTGGACAACGCGGCCGAGTACTACCGCCTGGTGTGGTCGACCGACCCGAGCTTCGTCAGCGCCGCCTTCGGGCTGGCCCGGGTGCGGCTGGCGGCCGGTGACCGGCGCGGCGCCGTGGACACCCTGGAGTCGGTGCCCGAGTCGTCCGTCCACTGCACGGCCGCCCGGGTGGCCGCCGTCCGGGCCCGGCTGCGCGGGCGGACGCCGAGCGCCGGCGACGTACCGTTCCTCGACGACCTGACGGCCGCCGCCGGGCAGGTCGAGGCGCTGAACGCGTACGGTCTGGACCCGGCGCGCCGCGAGCAGTTGTCCGCCGAAGTGCTCGGCAGCGCGCTGGACTGGGTACTCTCCACAGGCCGGGACACCGTCCCGCCTGCCGCCGGCGGACGGATGGTGCTCGGCAGCGGTCTGGACGAACGGGGCCTGCGCTTCGGCCTGGAACGCGCGTACCGCACGCTGGCCAGGCTGGCGCCCGGCGGCGAGGAGAGGATCGAGCTGGTGGAACGGGCCAACCGTTACCGCCCCCGGACGTGGGTGTAGTTGATGTCGCAGATGCCCCAGCAGGCCGCACTGACGAAGTGCCCGAGCTGTGCCGAACCGCTCGAGTCGGGTGACCTCTTCTGCGGCGCGTGCGGATACGACCTGTCCGTCGTGCCCGCAGCGCCGCGGGACCACCCGACCCTCACCATGACCGGTTCCGCCGGTCCCGGGGACGGTGTGGACTGGCCCGCGCCCGAACCGCCCGGCTCCGACAGCACGCAGCCGGCCGCGCACGAGGCGACCGACCTGCCCGGCACCGACTCGGGCGGCAACGCGCTGCACCACGGGGAACCGGCCGCGCCCGGCGTCCGCTTCGACCGGCCACCGGAGCCCGACGAGTACCCGCTGCAGGCCCCCGACCCGCGCGCCTCGGCCGGTCCCGTCCCGTCCTCGGCGCCGGCCGGTCCGGCCGCCGCTCCCGGCACGGCCGATCCCGCGCAGGTCTGCGTGGCCTGCCGGGCCGGCCGGGTGGACGACGACGGCTACTGCGAGAACTGCGGGCACGCCCAGCCCCGTGAACGCGACCGCATGGAGCGGGAGTCGGGTCCGGTCGCCGCGGTCAGCGACCGGGGTCTGCGCCACCACCGCAACGAGGACGCCTTCGGCGTCGCCCACACCGCGCTGCCCGACGGCTCCCCGGCGGCGCTGGCCATCGTGTGCGACGGCGTGTCCTCGGCGACCCGGCCGGACGAGGCGTCGATGGCCGCCTCGCAGGCGGCCGTGGACACCCTGCTGGCCGCCCTGCCGCACGGCACCCACCCGCAGGCGGCGATGCACGAGGCGATCGTCGCCGCCGCACAGGCCGTCAACTCCCTTGCGGAGGAGCCCGAGGCGGCGCGCGAGCACGACCCGCACCAGAACTCCCCGGCGTGCACCATCGTCGGCGCGATCGTCACGGGCGGGCTGCTCGTGGTCGGCTGGGTGGGCGACAGCCGCGTCTACTGGGTGCCGGACGACCGTTCCGCGCCCCCGGCCCGGCTCACCGAGGACGACTCCTGGGCCGCGCAGATGGTCGCGGCCGGCCTGATGAGCGAGGCGCAGGCGTACGCCGACGAGCGCGCCCACGCGATCACCGGGTGGCTCGGCGCGGACGCCTACGAACTGGAGCCGCACACCGCCGCCTTCAAGCCGGACCGGCCCGGAGTCGTGCTGGTGTGCACCGACGGCCTGTGGAACTACGCCGAGACGGCCGAGGAGATGGCCGAGGTCCTCCCGCGGACGCGGCGGCCCGTCCGCTGCACAGCGCCCAGGTCCTGGTCGGCCATGCCCTGGACGGCGGGGGCCACGACAACGTAACAGTGGCCGTCGTGCCGTTCCCCACGCCGCCGCAGGGGCAGGATCGGCCTGAGGCCGCACCATCACGGGGAAGTCCCGGCGGACCGGAGGGGACCGGTCCGTTCACCGGCACCGCCTCGCGTCAGCGGGGTGTAAACAGGGGGATCCGAACAGCCATGGCCAATTTCGCCAAACCGGACGTGCCGCAGTTCTCGGTCGACGTCTACCAGAACGAGTACCTGCCCGAGGGCGGCCGTGAGGTCAACGCCATCGTCACCGTGACCGCGACCGGCGGCGGCACGGTGGGCGGCGCCGTCACTGCCCCGCACCTGTACGCGCCCGGCCAGGGGCCCTCGGCGGCCGTCGTCGTCATGGTCGACTGCTCGGGCTCCATGGACTATCCGCCGGCCAAGATGCGCAACGCCCGGGACGCCACGGCCGCCGCGGTCGACACCCTGCGCGACGGGACGCACTTCGCGGTGGTCGGCGGCACGCACGTGGCCAAGGAGGTCTATCCGGGCGGCGGGCGGCTCGCGGTCGCCGACGCCACCACGCGCGAGCAGGCCAAGCAGGCGCTGCGCCGGCTCGGCGCGGGCGGCGGCACGGCCATCGGCACCTGGCTGCGGCTCGCCGACCGGCTGCTGTCCTCGGCGGACGTGGCCATCCGGCACGGCATCCTGCTGACCGACGGCCGCAACGAGCACGAGTCGCCGCAGGACCTGCGGGCGGCGCTGGACGAGTGCGCCGGACGGTTCACCTGTGACGCGCGTGGCGTGGGCACCGACTGGGAAGTGAAAGAAGTCACAGGCATCGCCTCCGCCCTGCTCGGCACCGCCGACATCGTCGCCGACCCGGCGGGGCTGGCCGCCGACTTCACGCGGATGATGGAGACGGCGATGGGCAAGGAGGTCGCCGACGTGGCCCTGCGGGTGTGGACCCCGGTCGGCGCGAACCTCCGCTTCGTCAAGCAAGTGGCGCCCGCCGTCGAGGAGTTGACGGGCCGCCGCACCGAGGCGGGACCGCGGGCAGGGGACTACCCCACCGGCTCCTGGGGCGACGAGTCCCGCGACTACCACCTGTGCGTGGAGGTCCCGGCGGCCGGTCTCGGCCAGGAGATGCTGGCCGCCCGGATCTCCCTGGTCGTGCCGCAGCCGGACGGGCAGGTGCGGAACCTCGGCGGTCAGGGGCTGGTCAGAGCGGTGTGGACCGACGACATGGCGGCCTCCACCTCGATCAACCCCCAGGTCGCCCACTACACCGGGCAGGCCGAGCTGGCCCAGGCCATCCAGCAGGGTCTGGACCTTCGCAAAGCGGGCGATTTCGAGCGCGCAACGGCCAAACTGGGGCGTGCCGTTCAGCTCGCGAGCGTCTCGGGCAACGCGGATACTGCGAAACTCCTTTCGAAGGTGGTGGACGTGGTCGACGCCGCGACAGGTACTGTGCGGTTGAAGACGAAGGTCGCGGAGGCCGACGAGATGACCCTCGAGACCCGGTCCACGAAGACTGTTCGTGTGAAGAAGTGACCCGCGGGAGACCGCGGGACAGCCAGAAGAGATCCGGACGTACCGGAGGACCCTCAGGAGAAGGGGAAGCGCCGACATGCCGACCTGCCCGAACGGACACCAGTCGGGTTCCGACGACTGGTGCGAGGTCTGCGGTCACCGCATGGCCGGTGCCGTACCCCCGCCCCCTCCGCCGCCCCGCCCGGCGGCTACGGCTTCCCGCCGCAGGGCGCGCAGACCGGCGGCCGCCCGCCCGGCCACGAGCCGGAGCTGTGCCCGCAGTGCCGTACGCCCCGTGAGGGCGGCGCGCCCTTCTGCGAGGAGTGCCGGTGGAACTTCCTGACCAACACGGCCACGTCCTACACCCCGGCCGCCCCGCGCCCGCCGCAGCCCCGCTTCGAGCCGCCGAGCGCGACGTACGGCGGCGGTGACTCGTACGAGTACCAGGGCTCGCGTCCCTCCCAGGTGAACCGGCCCGCCGAGCCGATCCCGTCCTTCGGCAGCGAGCCGTCGGGCCCGACGCCGTTCGCCGGTGAGCGCGGCCCGTCCGGCTTCGGCGGCGGACGGCCGCCGGCCGGTCAGCCGCCGTTCGGCGGCGTACCGGGGCAGCAGGGCCCGGGCGGTCCCGGCGGTCCGGGTGGTCCTTCCGGCTTCGGCGGCGGCCCCGGTGGCCCGGGCGGCCCGCCGCCCTTCGGCCGTGAGCCCGGCGGCCCCGGCGGCCTCGGTGGCCCCGGTGGCCCAGGCCCGTCCGGCTTCGGCGGGGACCCCTCGCGTCCGGTTCCGCCGCCGCCCGGTCCGACCCCGCCCGCGGGTCCCGGCGGTCCGGCCGGCGGTCCGCCGCAGGCCTTCCAGCAGCCCGGCGCACCCGCCTTCCCGCAGGAGACCGGACGGCCCCCGGCCGGTGGCGGCCCCTTCGGCGGCGGCGAGGACGACTGGGTGATCTCCCCGCCGTCCGGCGGCCCCGGCGGCCCGAACGGCCCCGGCGGCGGCTACGGCTACCCGCAGCCCGGCGCCACCCAGGCACCGCCCGGTCACGGCTTCCCGCAGGCGCCGCAGGGCCCGCAGGGTCCGGCCACCTGGACCGCGACCATCGGCCCGGACCGCGACTACTTCATGGCGATGATGCAGCGCTCCGGCCCTGAGGCCGCGGGCCTGAACCTGCCCGCCTACTCGCCCGAGCAGCAGCGCACGCTCAGCGGCAACCAGGTCACCATCGGCCGCCGTCGGCACTCCACCGGCGACACCCCCGACATCGACCTGTCGGTGCCGCCGGAGGACCCGGGCGTCTCGCACCAGCACGCGGTGCTGGTGCAGCAGCCGGACGGCAACTGGGCGGTCGTCGACCAGAACTCGACGAACGGCACCACGGTCAACGGCTCCGACGAGCCGATCCAGCCGTTCGTGCCGGTGCCGCTGCAGGACGGCGACCGGGTGCACGTGGGCGCCTGGACGACGATCACCGTCCGCAGGGGCTGAGGCATCTCACGGGAGGGGCCAGACGTACGGCCCCGCCGGGTCGTCCAGCCACGCCCGGGTGTGTCCGTCGCCGACCGTGACGCCGTAGCGCTCACGGTCGGGGCAGCCCTCGCGCTCCCAGAGCGCGTGGGCCTCCCGCGGGTCCAGCGCGCCCCGGGTCAGTTCGAGCAGGAAGCGGAACGGCTCCTGCTCGCGGGCCCGGCCCGGCAGCCCGTCCAGGCACACCGCCTCCGGTTCCGCCCGGCCCGCGCCGCGCAGCGGCACGAAGTAGGCGGCCGTCGGCAGGAAGCGGCCCTCGGCGTGCCCGGGGTCGCGGACGGTGAGGGCGAGCAGGCCGGTGGCCAGCGGGGTCAGGATGCGGCCTCCGGGCCGGCACTGGGCAAGCCAGGCGCCCGGCACCGTGGGCAGCCCGCAGGTGGCGATGATCCGGTCGAAGGGCGCCCGCTCCGGTACCCCCCGCGCGCCGTCGCCGGTGACGACGGCCGGGCGGTACCCGGCCGCGGCCAGGTGCTGCCGGGCCGACTCGGTGATCTCCGGGTCGAGGTCGACGGTGGTGACGAGGCCGTCGTCGCCGAGCCGGTGGGCGAGCAGGGCGGCGTTGTAGCCGGTGCCGGCGCCCACCTCCAGGACCCGGTCGCCGTCCGCCACGCGCAGCGCGGCCAGCATCAGCGCCATCAGGGAGGGCTGGCTGCTGGACGAGAGCAGCTCGCCGTCGCGCAGCCGGGTCGCCAGCGGGGTGTCGTCGTAGGCGCCGCGCACCCAGCGCTCCCGGGCCTCGGGGTCCGGGTTCTGCCCCCAGCGGCGTTCGTAGCCGCCCCTGACCCCGACGTAGTAGTATGGCACGAACAGGTGCCGGGGCACCGTCGCGAACGCCTCCCGCCACACCGGGTCCTCGTCCCAGGCCCCCTCGGCGTCGATCTCCCGCACCATCGCGGCCCGCGCCACGGCGGCCAGACGTTCGATCCCGGTGTCGTAGGCGCCCATACCCCACAGTAGGGGCGCGAGGCGCCCGGGAGGCCCGGGCGGACGGGGTCCTGGGCCTGGAGTCCTAAGCCACCGGGTCTGAGACCATGGACGGGTGAATGAGATTCGGCGCGGCACGCTTCAGGAGCAGACGTTCTACGAGCAGGTCGGCGGGGAGGAGACCTTCCGCCGGCTCGTCCACCGTTTCTACGAGGGGGTCGCCGGGGACCCGCTGCTGCGGCCGATGTACCCGGAGGAGGACCTGGGCCCGGCCGAGGAGCGGCTGACCCTGTTCCTCATGCAGTACTGGGGCGGCCCCACCACCTACAGCGAGAACCGCGGCCACCCGAGGCTGCGCATGCGGCACGTGCCGTTCACCGTGAACCGCGCGGCGCACGACGCCTGGCTGAAGCACATGCGGGTCGCCGTCGACGAGCTGGGCCTGGCCGAGGAGCACGAGCGGACGCTGTGGAACTACCTGACGTACGCGGCGCAGTCGATGATCAACACCCCCGAATGACCAACTGAACCCCGAATTCCGGTCGTTCGGCGCCGCATTCCGGTCACGATCCGGTATAGACCGGTCGGCAACCGGTTACCCGCGGCCGGTTTCCTCTGCGAGCATCACCCGAGATCGACAGAGCGCTTGCGGAAGTCCGGACGACACGGGGGTCGGGTGACGGGGTTCGTCGTCTCACGCGCGCGGGCACACCGCCTGCTGCTCGGCTCCGCCCTGCTCACGGTGCTGCTGACCACCGCCGTGCTGGCCACGCTCACGGCCTACTCCGGCGCGATCGGGGACGCGGCGCTGCGCCATGTGCTGAACGACCCGCGCAACGGCTCCGCCACGGCGCTGGTCGTCAAGGCCGACGTCCCCGTCGGGGAGCGGGCCGCCGCCGACGCCGCCGTACGCGAGGGCGCCCGGAGGACCTTCGACGGGCTGCCGGTGACCGTGCGGACGCTGCGCCGCTCCGGCCCGTACGCGCTGCCCCGGTCCCTGCGGCCGGCCGCGCGGCGCTCGGGCGACCCGGACCTGACCTATTTCGCGGCCCTGGACCACACCCAGGTGCGGCCCACCGCCGGACGGCTCCCGGGGCGGACGGCCGGCGAGATCGAGGTGGCCGTCCCGCAGACCGCCGCCCGGGCGCTCGGGCTCGGGCCCGGCGACCGCCTCACCCTGGCCGACCGGCTCGGCGAGGGCCGGGTCCGGGTGCGCGTCACCGGGCTGTACCGGCCCAGCACCGTGAGCGCGCCGTACTGGCGGCTGGACGACCTGCTCGGCCGCGGTGTGAAGAAGGCCGGCTTCACCACGTACGGTCCGCTGCTCGCCGATCCCTCGGTGCTCGCCGCCGGGCGGGTGAGCACCGGCGGTACGTCCTGGCTGGCGTCGGCCGGCTTCGACACGATGACGACCGGGCGCACGGGGGAACTGCGCGAGGCCGTGGGGACGGGAAGCGGGCGGCTGCGCAAGGCCACCGCCCTGCGCGGGGCGACGGCGGTGACGACCTCCCTGCCGGACGTGCTGGACCGCATCGACCGCTCGCTGCTCGTCGCCCGCTCCACCCTGCTGATCGTCGCGCTCCAGCTGGTGCTGCTCGGCGGGTACGCGCTGCTGCTGGTGGCCCGGCTGCTGAGCGCCGAACGGGCCGCCGGGACCAGGCTGCTGAGGGCGCGCGGCGCGTCCCGCCCCGGATCGCCGTCCTCGCCGGGGCCGAGTCCCTGCTGCTCGCCCTCCCCGCGGCCCTCTGCGCGCCGTTCCTCGCCGGACCGCTCACCACCCTGCTCACCGCCCACGGCCCGCTGGCCCGTCTCGATCTGCGTCTCGACCTCCCGCCCGCCGGGAGCCCCGGGGTGTGGCTGGTGGCGGTGGCGGTGGCCCTGGGCTGCGCGCTGACGGTGACCCTCCCGGCGCTGACGGGCACCGGCGAGGAACCGTCCGGACGTCGCGGGCGGCGCGGCGCGGAGTCCGGCCGGACGCACCGACCGCGCGTCCCCCGCCTTCGCGGGCGCCGTTCGGCGGGCCCGCGCGGTGCCCGGCCGCGCCGCGCGGGCGGCGGTCTCGTCCCCACCCCGCTCCGCGCGGGCGCCGACCTGGGCCTGCTCGCCGTGGCCGGCGTCGCGTACTGGCAGGTGCGACAGCAGGGCTCGGGGGCGTCGCCACCGACAGGTCGGGGTCGCTCGGCGTGGATCCGCTGCTGGTCGCCGCGCCCGCGCTGGCGCTGCTCGCCGGAACCGTGCTGACGCTGCGGCTGCTGCCGCCGGTGGCACGGCTCGCGGAACGGTGGGCGGCGGCCGGGCGGGGGCTGCCGGCGGCGCTGGCCGGCTGGCAGTTCAGCCGCCGCACCGCGCGTGCGGCGGGACCCGTGCTGCTGCTGGTGCTCGCCGTCGCGCTCGGCATGCTGGCCATCGGTCAGGGTGCCTCCTGGAACCACTCGCAGGACGACCAGGCCGACTTCCGCGCCGGGGCACCGGTGCGGGTGCTGGACGCCGGGCAGGGCGGACTCGGGCGCACGGAGGCCTACGCGGCCCTGCCGCGGGTCCGCGGGGCGGTGCCCGTCGCACGCGGCGAGCAGGGCCTGTCCGGTGACCGTACGGCGACCGTGCTGGCCCTGGACACCGCGCACGCGGCGAACGCGCTGCTGATGCGCCCGGACCTCGCGGACGAACCCGTGCCGAAGCTGCTGGCCGGGCTGACGCCCGAGGACTCCCCCGTGGGGGCCCGGGTGCCGCCCCACACCGCCCGGCTGCGGCTGACGGCGAACCTGCGCAGCTCCACCGGCCCCGGGACGACCGCCGAGGTCACGGTCCGGCTGGAGGACGCGGCCGGAGTGCCGTACTCGTTGCCGGCCGGGCTGCTGCCCGCCGACGGCCGCCCCCACACCCTCGTCCTCGGCCTCGGCTCCGCCGACGGCCCGGCCCTGCTCACCGGGCTCCGGCTCGACATGCCCCAGCCCGCCGAGCGCGCCGAGCGGCACCGGTTCACGGTCCGCGACCTGACCGCCGAGGGCACCGACGGGACCCGGCACCCGCTCACCCTGCCGGCGTCCTGGACCACGGCCGTGGAGACCGGCGGCGCGGCCGTCCCGTCCCCGCGCACCGACCCCGCCCGGCCCCGGACCGTCTCCACCCGGCCCCTGGCCTTCTCCTACGGCACCGGCTACCTGCCCGACGCCGACATGTGGACGGTCGCCTCGGTGTCCGTGCGGCTCCAGGTGGCACGGCCCGCTCCGCCCGAGGTGCGGGCCGTCGCGACCGACCGGTTCCTGACCTCGGCCGGCGCCCGCACCGGGCAGCGCCTGGACGTCACCGTCGGCGGCGAGAGCCTGCCGGTGCGGATCGTCCGGTCGGTACGGGCGCTGCCCACCACCGGAACCCCGGCCGCCTCCGCCGAGCACGACGGCGGCGCGGTGCTGGTCGACCTGCGCGCCGCGAACCGGGCGCTGCAGGCGCGGTACGGGGAGAACGCCACCCCGAACGAGTGGTGGCTGCGGACCGCGCCCGGGGACGCGGCCCGGGTGGCCGCCTCGGTACGGGCGCTGCCGGACGTCGACCCGGAACAGGTGGTGGTCCGCGACGAGATCGCCGCCGAGCTGCGCGAGGACCCCTTCGGCGCCGGACCCACGGCCGCGTTCACCGCGGCCGCCGTGGTGGCCGCCGCGCTCGCCGCGGTCGGCTTCGCGGTGGGCGCCGCCGGTTCGCTGCGGGCACGCGAGGCGGACTTCGCGGTACTGCGCGCCCTCGGCGCCCCGCGCCGCCGGCTGGCCCGGACGGTCGCCGCCGAACTCGCCGTGCTGGTGGGCCTGTCCCTCGTGGTGGGCGCCGCCCTGGGCACCGTACTGGCCCGTGGAGTACTGCCGTTGATCGTGCTGACCGGCGAGGCCACCCGGCCGGTACCCGGGCTGCTGGTGCTGCTGCCGCCCGGACAGGTGGCGCTGCTGCTGGCGGGCGTCGCCGCCGCGCCGCTGGCGGTGGCCGTGATGACGGCCCTGCGCCGGGCCGATCCGGCCCGGGCACTGCGTGAACAGGGGGGTGAGTGACGTGCGTGCCGTACCGGCCGTGGTCGCGCCCTGGGTGCGGACCCGGCTGCGGGCCGCTCCCGGTGCCGCACTGGCGCTCGCGCTGCTGGTCGTGCTGACCGCCTGTCTGGCCGGAGCGCTGCCGCGCGCGGTGGACCGGTACGAGGACGCGGGCCTGCGCCACTCCCTCGCCCAGGCGGGCCCCGAGCGCACCACGTTGAGGGCGACCGCGCCGATACCGGAGGGCGGCGTCTCAGGTGAGGACCCGGACGTCTCCTTCAGCCCCGAGGCCCTCGAACGGCAGTTCGGGAAACTGCTGCCCGTGGTGGACGGTTCGGTGCCCGTCGACCGCGCCCAGTCGGCGTACGGCACCTCCACCGACGACAGCACCGCGGTGCTCGAACCGTGGCTCCCCCGCCCGACCGGCCTGCCGGCCAAGGTCACGCTGGTCGCGCAGAGCGGCCTGGCCGGACACGCCCGCGTCAGCGCGGGCCGGCTGCCCCGGGCCCCGGCCCGGCAGGACGGGGACGAGGCCGAGGCCGCCGTCTCCGCCGCCACCGCCGAGGCCCTGCACATCAAGCCGGGTTCGGTCATCCACGTGCCCAGGCTCGGCGGCCCCCTCACCGTCCGGATCACCGGAATCCTCGCCCCGCGCGACCCGGCCGGCGCCTACTGGTCGACGGTGCCGCTGCTGCGCACGCCCGCGCTGGAGCGGCTGCCCGAGCCCGGCCCGCCGCAGACCTACTGGCACGGCGCCCTCCTGCTCCCGCCGGAGGCCACCCTCGCCGTGCTGGGCAGCGGCAGGAACCCCTTCCGCTACTGGCACTTCGCTCCCGACACCGGCGGCGGGCAGGCCCATGGGCTGGACCGGCTGCGGTCCGGCGTCGCGTCGCTGGAGTCCGGCCCGGGCCTGCGGCGGGCCCGCTCCCTCACCGATCCGGACCTGGACGTGAGTTCCGGCCTGGACGACGTGGCCGTCGCCTTCGGACGGCTGCGGTCGGGCATCTCCCCCCTGGTCGGGGTGGCCGCCGCCGGCACCGCCACGGTCGCCGCCGTCGTCCTGCTCATGGCGGGCGGCCTGGCCGCCGACCGGCGCCGTACCGAGCTCGCCCTGCTGCGCGCCCGAGGCGTCTCCCTGCCCGGCCTCACCGGCCGGCTGCTGGCCGAGACCGCGGTGGTCGCCGTGCCGGCCGGGGCGCTGGGCCTCACGGCGGCACTCGTCCTCCTCCCGGGCGCCCGCGCCGGGTACGCCGTCGCCGCCGCCCTCACCGTCACCCTGGCAGCCTGCGCCGCCCTCCCGCTGCACGCCGTGCTCGCCCACCGCTCGGTGCGGCTGACGGGCCCCCGGGAGGACATGACCTCGGTGCGCCCCTCCCGCCGCCGCACGGTCGCCGAACTGACCCTGCTGGCACTGGCGGCCGGAGCGGTGGCCACCTTGCGCGACAGGGGCACCTCGGCAGGCCTACTGGTGTCCCTGGCACCGGTACTGACCGGCGTCATCGCGGCCCTGCTGCTGCTCCGTCTCCACCCGCTGCTGCTGCGCCGCCTGGCCCGCCCGGCCGGCCGGCTGCGGGGCGCGGTGGCCCCGCTGTCCCTCGCCCGCGCCGCCCGCACCCGTGCCTCCTCGGTGCTGCCGCTGCTGGCCCTGCTGACCGCCCTGACCACGGCGGCCTTCGGCGGCTCCGTCCTGGCGGGCGTGGCCGAGGCCCGGGACCACGCGGCCCTGCTCACCGTCGGGACCGACGCCCGCCTGGACTCGGCCACCGCGCTGCCGGACGGCCTGGCCGCACGGGTCCGCGCCCTGCCCGGGGTGCGCGGGGTGACCCCGGCGGCCATCACCTACGAGGCGACCCCGACGGACGGCGTGGCCACCGTGCCGCTGGTGGGCGTGGACCCGCCCGCGTACGCCGAGCTGACGGCCCGGACCGGCCTCGGCGCCCTCACGGCAGGGCAGTTGAAGGGCTCGGACGCGCACTCGGTCCCGGCCGTCGCCTCCCCCGCCGTCGCACGGAACTACGGCATCCGGCGGCCCTTCCTGGTGCGGCTCACGGACGGCAGCACGATCACCGTCCTGATCACCGCCGTCCGCGACCGCACCCCGGCGGCGCCCGCCGGAGACTTCCTGGTCGTGGACCGCGCCGGGCTACCGTCGTCCGCCGCCCGGCCGACGACGCTGCTGCTGACCGGCGCCCGCCCGGACGCCGCGGCGCTGCGCCGCGCGGCCCCCGCCTCGGCCACGGTCCGGCTCCGCACCGAGGAGCGCGCCGGATACGCCGACTCGCCCCTGCAGAGCGGCGCCGGGCACGTCTACACGGCGGCGGTGGCGGCGGGCGCCGGCTTCGCCGTGCTCGCCCTGCTCCTCGCGCTGCTGCGGGCGGCCCCGGAACGCGCCGCGCTCCTCGCCCGGCTGCGCACCATGGGGCTCACCCGGGCCCAGGGCCGCCGCCTCCTCGTCCTGGAGTCGCTCCCGCAGGCCATCCTCGCCGCGGCCGGCGGCACGCTGACCGGCTGGGCCGCCGTTCACGTCCTCTCCCCCGGCATCGACCTGACGACCATCGCCCTCGCCTCGTCCCAGACGCCGGTGGGCAGGGCCGTCCTCCGCCCGGACGCCTGGTCCCTGACCCTCCCGGCCCTCACGGTCGTGGCCCTGGCGGCGGGAGTCGCCGTCACCCAGGCCTGGTGGACCACCCGCCGGAACTCGGCCCGAGAACTACGAGCGGGAGACCCTCAGTGACGGCGCCGGCCGCGGGCAGGCGCGCCCCGGTGGCCGCGGGCACGCGCGCCTACGCAGCCGCGGGCATGCGAGCCTTCCAGGCCGCTGGCACGCACGCCTACGCAGCCGCGGGTGTGCGTGCCGCGAGGGGCGGCACGGGTGGGCGACGGGGGTCCCCCCGCCCGAGCGAAGCCGAGAGTCGAGGAGGCACCCCGCGGGCGCGGGCGAGCGAGACCCCCTCGGCCCGCACCGGCACCGCGCACCCCACGGACACCGGCACGCGAAACACCCCCGCCCCCCGGCAGCGCAGGGCACCCGAGCAGGAGACCCATGACAGCCGACCCCACGGCAGAAGACACCACCCTCGCCGACCTCACCACCCGCGTCACGGAGTCCCGCGACAGCCCCGCCTACGGGCACGACGCCCTCATCACCTGCGACCGCCTGGTCCGCATCTTCTCCGCGGACGGCATCGAGGTCCAGGCTCTCCAGGGCCTCGACCTCCTGGTCCGCGAGGGCGAGTTGATGGCGCTGGTGGGCGCCTCCGGCAGCGGCAAGTCCACCCTCATGAACATCCTCGCCGGCCTGGACACCCCCACCGCCGGCGGAGCGAACGTCGCCGGCCGCGACCTGCTCACCATGACCGCGAAGGACCGCCTCGCCTACCGCCGCGAGGTGGTGGGCTTCGTCTGGCAGCAGACCTCCCGCAACCTCCTGCCGTACCTCACCGCGGCCCAGAACGTAGCCCTCCCGCTCCAGCTCTCCGGTACCCGCACGCGCCGCCGCGCCCGCGCCGAACGAGCCCTGGAACTGCTGGACCTGCTGCAGGTGGCCGACTGCCGCGACCGCCACCCGCACGAGATGTCCGGCGGCCAGCAGCAGCGCGCCGCGATCGCCGTGGCGCTCGCGAACGCCCCCGCGGTCCTGCTCGCCGACGAACCCACCGGTGAACTCGACTCGCACACCGGCGCGCAGATCTTCGACGCCTTCCGCACCGCGAACGAGACCCTGGGCACCACCATCGTCATCGTCACCCACGACCAGGCGGTGGCCGGCGAGGTCCGCCGCACGGTGGCCATCCGGGACGGCCGTACCTCCACCGAGGTGCTGCGCCGCAGCGAGGTGGACGCCACGACCGGCCACGAGACGGTGGTCGCCCGCGAGTACGCCATGCTCGACCGCGCGGGCCGCCTCCAGTTGCCCGCCGAGTACACCCGGGCCCTGAACATGCGCGACCGCGTGGCCCTGGAACTGGAACCGGACCACATCGGGGTATGGCCGGACGACAGCGACGGGAGGTGACCGCACAGGGAAACGGCCGGCGACCGGACCGAACGGGAGCCGAATCGGAAACCGCGGTCGAAGCCGGAACCGGAGCCGAAGCCGGATGGGAAACCGCAGTCGAAGCCGGAACCGGAACCGAAGCCGGATCGGAAACCGCAGTCGAAGCCGGAGCCGGAGGCACCTGAAACAGGCACCGCCCCCTGGGCGCCCGACGCCCCGGAGAGCCGCCCGGACCCCCGTCACACGCCTCAGCGCACGCTGACACCCAGCGTGCCGAGCCCCGCCCGCCGCACCGCGACGGACCCGTAGGGCGTCCGCAGCCGCAGCCACGCCCCGGAGGAGAACAGCCCGGTGTCGGCCGCACCGGCCCCGGGTCGCAGGAAGCCGAGGGACTGGGCCGCGTGCACGGCCCGCACCGGAAGCGGGGTGTTCCCGACCTCCCGGGCCCAGATGTCCCGCCCGATCCGGTCCAGCTCCGCACGGGTGCGCCGCTCCGGCGCCAACTCCTCGGTGCGGGAACGGAATTCGGCGACGGCCGCGGCGACCGTCGTGCGCAGCGCGTCCGGCACGGGCAGCCCCGGCTCGGGCCGCCAGCCGCCGCGCGGGGGCAGCACGCCGGCCCACGGCGGTCCGGTGACGGCGGCCGGCACGGCGGCCGTGGCCGCCCGCTCGTCCACGGACTCCAGGAACTCACCGGCTGAGACGGTGACGTCGAGCGTGACGTCGAGCCCGTTCTCGTAAGGCTTGGCGAGCCGCACCGCGCGGATCGTCAGCACCTCGAAGGACGGCGGCCGGCCGAACACGGCGAGCGCCGTACCGGCCGCCTGCAGGCGCACCGCGGCTCCACGGTCGTAGTGGAGCAGCCGGGAGAGGAAGGCGGCGAGGTCGGCCGCCTCCGTCTCGTCGGCGAGGTGCAGGACCGTCATGCGGCGACGGCCTCCCCCGGGGTCTCCGCGTCCTCGGCGGCGTCCGTGTACTCCTGGAGGAACTCCCGCTCCTCCTGGGTGATCCGGCGCGGCCGCTGTGCCTCGAAGTCGAACGGCACGATGACGGTGGAGGCCCGTACGTAGACCAGGTCCCCGTCCTTCACCTCGTAGGTGATGGTGAAGGACGCGGCCCGGATCTCGGTGACCCACAGCTCGATGTCCACCGGGTGGTGCCGGTGGACGAGCTGCCGCTTGTAGTCGATCTCGTGGCGCGCCACCACGGACCCCTGCTTGAACTCCTTGTCCGGGCGGAACAGGAAGTCGATACGGGCCTCCTCCAGATAGCGGAGGAACACCACGTTGTTGACGTGGCCGTACGCGTCCATGTCCGCCCAGCGCAGCGGGCAGCGGTAGATGTGGCGCAAGACCGATCAGCCCCGGGTCAGCTTCTTGTAGGTGGCACGGTGCGGACGCGCAGCGTCCGCGCCCAGCCGCTCGATCTTGTTCTTCTCGTACGACTCGAAGTTGCCCTCGAACCAGAACCACTTCGACTCACCCTCGTAGGCGAGGATGTGCGTGGCGACCCGGTCCAGGAACCACCGGTCGTGGGAGACGACGACGGCGCAGCCGGGGAACTCCAGCAGCGCGTTCTCCAGGCTGCCGAGCGTCTCGACGTCGAGGTCGTTGGTGGGCTCGTCGAGGAGCAGCAGGTTGCCGCCCTGCTTCAGGGTCAGGGCCAGGTTGAGGCGGTTGCGCTCACCGCCGGAGAGCACACCGGCCGGCTTCTGCTGGTCCGGGCCCTTGAACCCGAAGGCCGACACGTACGCGCGGGACGGCATCTCGACCTGTCCGACGTTGATGTAGTCGAGACCGTCGGAGACGACCTCCCACAGCGTCTTCTTCGGGTCGAGGTTCGCGCGGCTCTGGTCGACGTAGGAGATCTTGACGGTCTCGCCGACCTTGATGTCGCCGGAGTCCGGGGTCTCCAGACCCTGGATCATCTTGAACAGCGTGGTCTTGCCGGCGCCGTTCGGGCCGATGACGCCCACGATGCCGTTGCGCGGCAGCGTGAAGCTGAGGCCGTCGACGAGGACCTTCTCACCGAAGGCCTTGTTGAGCTTGTCGACCTCGACAACGACGTTGCCCAGGCGCGGGCCCGGCGGGATCTGGATCTCCTCGAAGTCCAGCTTCCGCATCTTGTCGGCCTCGGCGGCCATCTCCTCGTACCGGGCGAGGCGGGCCTTGGACTTGGCCTGACGCCCCTTGGCGTTCGACCGCACCCACTCCAGCTCTTCCTTGAGCCGCTTCTGCCGCTTGGCGTCCTTCTGGCCCTCGACCTTCAGACGGGTGGCCTTGGTCTCCAGGTACTTGGAGTAGTTGCCCTCGTAGCCGTGCAGGCGGCCGCGGTCGACCTCGCAGATCCAGCCGGCCACGTTGTCCAGGAAGTACCGGTCGTGGGTGACGGCCACGACGGTGCCCGGGTACTTGGCCAGGTGCTGCTCCAGCCAGTTCACGGACTCGGCGTCGAGGTGGTTGGTGGGCTCGTCGAGGAGCAGCAGGTCGGGCTGCTCCAGCAGCAGCTTGCAGAGCGCGACGCGGCGCTTCTCACCACCGGAGAGGTTGGTGACGGGCCAGTCGCCGGGCGGGCAGCCCAGGGCGTCCATGGCCTGCTCCAGCTGGGCGTCGAGGTCCCAGGCGTTGGCGTGGTCCAGCTCCTCCTGCAGCTTGCCCATCTCGTCGAGCAGCGCGTCGGAGTAGTCGGTCGCCATCAGCTCGGCGATCTCGTTGAACCGGTCGAGCTTGCCCTTGATCTCGGAGACACCGTCCTGGACGTTCTCCAGGACCGTCTTCTCCTCGTTCAGCGGCGGCTCCTGCAGCAGGATGCCCACGCTGTAGCCCGGCGTCAGGAACGCGTCACCGTTGGACGGCTGCTCGAGACCGGCCATGATCTTGAGCACGGTCGACTTACCGGCACCGTTCGGGCCGACGACACCGATCTTCGCTCCCGGCAGGAAGCTCAGGGTGACGTCGTCGAGGATCACCTTGTCGCCGTGCGCTTTGCGCGCCTTGCGCATGGTGTAAATGAACTCAGCCAAGAGAAACCGTCCGGCAGCTTGAAATCTGGCAGTGGGCAGATACACCCCATCTTGCCGTACCGCCACCCCCAGGCGGAAACCCGTATGACCCGGCAGCCCTGACCTGGGCTTTCCGCGCTGTCGACGGCGCCCCCTCGTCATCCTCGACCGCCCTCGGCCGACCGCGGGCACCCGTGATGCGCGGTTCGGATGATCCGTGCGTCTGTCCGGGTGCCTTGCGGGCGTGCCGTGAGCGGGAGGCCCGTGCCGGCGGGTATGTCGCTTCGGGCAGAGCGCCCCCGGGAGCCAGGAGGAGATCAGCTATGTACGCAGTGGTCCGGCGGTACGAAGGGGTGACGGATCCCGCGGAGGCGGGACGCCGGGTGGACGAGGGATTCATCCCCCTCCTCCGCCAGGTCCCCGGCTTCGTGGCCTACTACTGGGTCGACGCCGGGGGCGGAGTGATGCTCTCCACCAGCGTCTACGAGGACCGGGCCGGGGCCGACGAGTCGGTCAAGCGGGCGGCGGACTTCGTGCGCGACAACCTCGCCGCGCTGCTTCCCAATGCCCCGCTGGTCACGGCCGGCGAGGTCGTGGCCGCCGGGTGACGGTCTTCGCGGGCGAGCCGGCTGACCGGGTGTCCGCACGCCGGTGACCTGGTCGTTCCCAAGGCGCCGGGCAGAGTCGAGCCGTCCTGGCTCTGCCCGCGGCTCGGTGGCCCGGGGGTCACCGGAGTGCCCGGCCGACGATCGCGCCGAGGTGGATCACCACGCCGACCGCCACCAGCCAGGACAGGATGACCATCACGACGCCGATGGGGCCGTACTTCTGCTCGTTCGCCACGATCGCCGCGGAGAAGTAGTGGGCGGAGAAGACGCCCAGGCCGGTCCAGCACACGCTGGTGACCAGGGCGGGAGGGAGGAGTGCCCGCCAGGGCACCCTCCCGGCGAGCAGCGCGTACATGCTGGCCCACCAGAAGGCGACCGCCCAGAGGAAGCCGGTCAGGCCGGTCAGGAGCCAGCCGTGCAGGATCCTGCCGAAGGCGGCCTGCGCGGCGGCGTAGGCGAAGAGTCCGGCCAGCCAGGTGAGCCGGGCCGTGGTCTTCCACTTCGCGTCCTCCGGGATGTCGAACAGCATCCGGTACCAGCTCTGGAGGGTGCCCGCCACGGCCAGGACGCCGAGCAGGAGCAGCACGGCGCTCGTCCCGGTCAGGGTGTACGAGGTCGTCGTGGGCGCGAACAGGGTCGCCACCGCCTGGGCCGCCTGCTCGTTCAGCCCCAGCCAGCCGGCGACGACCGCGGCCGTGTCCTGCCCCGCCGCCGCCGTGAGGATGATCAGGAACGGGAAGAAGCACAGGAGCGCGAGCGCGGCCAGCTGGAACGAGTGCCCGAAGAAGTCGACCGCTGAGAGCCGGACCCACAGCCGGCCCGGCCCGCTCTCCTCGAACCTGCGGAACGCGGCCTGCCACATCTGGTCCGCACGCAGGAGGAGGGCGCGTGGTGACGGGTGGGATGTCTTCCTGCCGTCGTTCATGCGGTGACGCCCCAGGAGTTCGGTCCGCCATCCGCTGGATGCGGGTCCCCCTGAGTGCACGGCGGTTGCGCAACAAGCGTAGGCACCCCCCTGTGGCCGCGCGCGCCGAGCCGGACGGGCGGAGCGAAATCACCCGGGCCGAGTGATGCCGCCGGTCGAACGCGGGCGCACCGTGGATTCGGAAACGTCGTCCGAGGCCGGGGGAAGGACGAAGGGAAGCGCCCTCACTGATCGCCGGACGCAATCGCCGGACGCAACCGATCGAGGCCCAGAAATGACCACGACACACACCACACAGGCCCGCAAGCAGCACTGGGCCAGCGGCTTGATGCTCTTCGCCGCCGTCATGCTGATGATCGCCGGAGTGATCGACATCTTCCGCGGCATCATGGGGATCGCCGCGGACGACGTGTTCATCACGACGCGCGGCTACGTCTTCCGGTTCGACCTGACCGGCTGGGGCTGGGTCACCCTGATCCTGGGCGCCGTCGCCGTGGTGATCAGCCTGGGACTGTTCCAGACGGCGAAGTGGGCGCGGATCTCCGGCATCGCCATCGCCGGACTGATCATCCTCGCCAACTTCCTGTCCCTGCCCTACTCCCCGCTCTGGTCCACCCTGATGATCGCCTTCTCCGGCGTCGCCATCTGGGCCATGTGCGTGGCGCAGCCCGGGGAGAGCGGTACGGGCCAGGGCGCACCGCGCGTCGGCTGACCGGCGGCGTCGCGCGGCGCGCCGGGCGGCGTCACCCTGCCCGTCGGGCGGCGTCACGCGGCGCGCCCGACGTACAGGATCAGGAGGATCCGGCGCGGTCGGAGCTCATTCGCCCGCCGCCGCTTCCCTCCTGCGCAGAATCACCAGCACCGCGCCACCGATCACGACGAGTCCGATGGCCACCCCGGCGATCATCGGGGTGATCGCGGAACTGCCCGTGGCCGCGAGGTCGGTGTCGGGAGCCGTGCTGTTGCCGCCGACCGTCGCGGGGCTGGGCTCGCTGAGGGTCTGGGTGGACTCGGTGGTGACCGTGCCCTGGGTCTTGCAGTCGAGGACCCCGGTGAACCGGTGGCTGAAGCCGTTCGGGCCGGTGATCGTGAAGTCGTAGGACTGGTCCTCCTGGAGCGGGACCGTCACGGTGCGGGTGGTCCCGGCCGGGATGGTGTGCTCGGTGCCCATCAGCTCGAAGGTGAAGGGCTGCTCTCCCTTGTTGGCCGCGGTGATGTCGACGCCGCTCTTGGCGCAGTTCTTCCGGGCCGACACCGCCATGGCACCCTTGTCCGCCCAGGTGGCGCCCGCGGTCGCGGAGACCGTGGACTCGCTGGAGCCGGCCAGTATCTGGGTCTGGCTGCGGCTCTCGGACGCGAAGGCGCGGCCCACCGGGACGGTGGTCGAGGCCTGGACGGTCAGCTGGGCGGAACCGTCGGCCGCCCCCTCGGGAACGTCGAAGAACAGCTGGCTGCCGTTCTTGGCCGAAGTGATCACCTCGCCGGTCCTGTCGATGATCCGAACCCCGCCGGCGCCCACGCCCGCCGGCGCGCCGACCGTCACGCTGCGCGCGTTGGTGTGCACGGTGACCGGTCCGAGCAGGTCACCCGGTCGCCCGGAGACGGAGGGCGGGTCCAGGGTCAGCGAGGCCTGCGGCTCGGTGCTGCCGAGGGCGCTCTTCTGCAGGTAGTCCGCGAGCTTCTCGGCCTGCGGGTCCACGGCGTCGACCTTCGCCCCGTCCGAGTACCGCCAGATGGCCACCTGTGTGCCGGCTGCCGCGTCCTGCTCGCTCAGGGCGCTCACGCCCGCCTGCTTGGCGAGCGTGGCGAGGTCGTTCACCTGGGGGTAGGAGTTCTGCAGGATCCAGCGGATCCTGCCGGCGTCCTTGTTGGCGCCCAGCGAGGTCCCGCTCCAGGGGGTCTCCTGGTAGTGGGCGTCGCGCTGGGTGGGGTTGTGGATGTCGACGCAGTACGTCTGCAGGGTGCCGCCGCCGTCCACGGACATCTCGAACAGGCCCGCGGACACCTGCTGGTCGCCCCCGTCCTCGTGGATCACGGCCTGGCCGTACGTCTTCAGGCCGCCTATCGTCGCCGTCGCGCCGCCCTGGGTCTGCGGTGTCTCGTCGGCCGCGGACGCACCCGCGCCGAACAGCACGGTGGTCGCCGCGAGGCCGGACGCGAGCGTCACGGCCGCGAGGCGGGCCACGCGGAACCGAGTGAACCCAGTGAACGCAGCAAGCACAGAATTCCCCTTCGAGCAGGACCCGTTGGATGTGGGGGACGGTCCCACCAGCAGAATCGGCTGCCCGAGGGGCATGCCCGGCATCCTATGGATCACAGGGACCGCGCTTGCCGGTCGGATCGTCACATGGGGCGATCCGATCCGGAATCGTTATCGCCGGCACGGCACGCGGGCCGGGCTTGTCGACAAATACATCGTGCTCACCGGCCTGTTCGGCACGCTCGGTGGCCAGCCGTCGACAAGGCGCGACAGTCGTTTCGAGCGGGGCAGCGAGGACGCCGCCGTAGCTGACGTCATGTCACCGATGCGACAGCCAGTGCTGGTTGAGCGGGTTGTTCGTCGTCGGCCCCGGTGGCCGGTGTCTCCCAGTTCGGCTCCGGACGGGGCGCCGCGGGCGTCTCCTGCCGGACCGCGCGGCGGAACAGCGCGGTCCCCGCGCGAGGTCGTGGCCGACGGCCACCGCGTCGATGTCGGCGGATGTGCGGCCCTGTTGCCCGTCGCGCAGTTCGGTGCGCACCTTCAGCCTGCCCTGGACGACGACGGGCTGTCCCACCTCCACCGAGGCCGCCACGTTGACCGCGAGCTGGCGGTTGGCCCACACGGTGAAGAAGTTGGTGTGCCCGTCCTTCCAGGCACTCTTCTCCCGGTCCCAGTAGCGCGCGGTCACCGCCAGCCGGAACCGGGCCGAAGGCCCGGCCGCCGTCTCCCGGTACAGCGGCGGCGTCGCCACGTTGCCCACCACGCACACCACGGTCTCGTTCATCGTGAACCCCTCCCTGGGCCCGGCCGCTCACGGCCGGGCGGACATGCGTACGGGCCCGTCCCGTACGGCGGCGTCTGCCCTGCGGCACGATCGCCGCGAGAACAGACTGCCTCCGCCGGGCCGGGCCCGCTGAGCGCTGTGGACCACCCCGAGCTGTGGAAAACCCCGCCACCCGAACGGGTGAGGGAGAGGCCGGGGTCAGGAGGTGGGCCCACGGACTCCCCCGCACCGTCCAGGCCTCACCCCACCCCCACTCCCGTCTGCACCACCCGGCCGTACTGCTCCCGCACCTCGCGGTACCGCAGCAGCTCCGCCGCCACCGGGTCGAGCACCCGGGCCCGGCCGCAGCTGGCGGACGCCTCCCGCAGTCTTCGTTCCGCGTCCTGGCCGTACCGGCGGGCGGGTCCCCGGGCCGCCATCCGGCAGCCCCACTCGACGAACGGCCCGCCGACGATCCCGCACACCATCAGCAGCACCGGGACGCCCAGGTTGGGTGCCATGACTCCGGCGATCTGTCCCACGAGCCACAGCCCGCCCACGACCTGGAGCAGCGTCATGGCCGCCTGGACCAGCACGGCCACCGGCCACCAGCCCGGCCGGGGCGGCCGTCCCGGCGGCAGTCCGGCCCGGGCCGCCAGGTCGTCCAGTGCCTCCGGCAGTCCGTGCGAGCCGCGCACGGCGGCCTCCCGCACCGCCTGTGCCCAGGGCGTGGGCAGGCCGGCCGAGGCCCGGTCGGCCACCGTGCGGACCGCCTGTTCGACGCGCTGGCGGGCCGTGGCCTCCTCGTCGGCCGGGTGGCGTACCGCCATCCGGCCCGTGCTGGGCCCGCCCCGGCTCTGGTACCAGCGCCACAGCCGCAGCCAGGGCGTACCGCAGGCCCGGTTGGCGTTGCGCAGCCAGGCGCGTTCGGCGGCCTCGCCGGCCGCGGTGGCGCCCACCGCGTCGGCCAGCCGGGCGGCGAACTCCTCGCGCGCCTCCTCGCTGAGGCCGACGCGCCGGCCGGTGGCGTAGACGGGCCGCAACTGGGCGGCGGCCGCGTCCAGATCGGCCGCGACCCGGCGGGCCGCCGCGCCGCGCTCCATCACGAAGTGACCGAGCGCTTCCCGAAGTTCGCCGACACCGTCGCCGGTGAGGGCGGACAGCGCGAGCACGGTGGCACCCGGTTCCCCGAACTCGCCGAGTGCGACACCGTCCTCGTCGAGCAGCCTGCGCAGATCGTCCAGTACCTGGTCGGCGGCCTCACCGGGCAGCCGGTCGACCTGGTTGAGGACGACGAACATGACCTCCGCGTGGCCGGCCATGGGCCGCAGATAGCGCTCGTGGAGCATCGCGTCGCCGTACTTCTCGGGGTCGACCACCCAGATGACCGCGTCGACCAGTTTCAGGATCCGGTCGACCTGCTCGCGGTGCTCCACGGCCGCGGAGTCGTGGTCGGGCAGGTCTACCAGGACCAGTCCGCGCAGTTGTCCCTCGGCCTCCGCGCTCTGCAGGGGGCGCCGGCGCAGCCGGCCCGGGATGCCGAGCCGGTCGATGAGGCCCGCGGCGCCGTCGCTCCAACTGCACGCGATGGGCGCCGCGGTGGTGGGGCGCCGCACCCCCGTCTCGGAGATGGCCACTCCGGCGAGGGAGTTGAACAGCTGCGACTTTCCGCTGCCGGTGGCGCCCGCGATGGCGACGACCGTGTGTCCGCCGGAGAGCTTGCGGCGGGCGGCCGCCTCGTCCAGGACCCGGCCCGCCTCGGCGAGGGTGCGGGTGTCGAGGCGGGCGCGGGACAGGCCGACCAGTTCGCGCAGCGCGTCGAGGCGGGAGCGCAGGGGGCCGTCGTACGCCAGGGGCGCGGGGGTGTGGTTGCCCGGGGCGCGCACGGGTTTGTCGAGGACGGAGACGCGCTCGCCGCCCTCCGTCACCCTGCGGGCGATGAGTCCGTCGTCCCATGCGTCGGCCGCGTCGGCGTCCATGTCGGGGCGGCCTTCGCGTCGTCCTCGGTGAGGCGTTGCGAGCCGCCGTCGGTTTCTGTGCAGGCCCCGTTGCCGGTGGCGTCCGCGCGCGCGTGCGGCTCGCCGGCGTCCCGCCGGTCCATCCGCGCCTCCGCCGCGCGCGCATGCGGGTCGGTCTCCCGGTGTCCCGCGGGGTTGGTGGCCTGTTCGCCGCTCTCATGGGCGGGCTCGCCCTCCCCGCGGTCCGAGCGCTTCGCGGGCACGCGCGCGTGCGGCCGGCCGGCCGTCTCCGGGCCCCGCTCGTCCCGCGGTTCCCCGGCCCCGGTGGCTCCGGCCCCGGGCCGGCTCCGGTGTCGTCACCAGCGTCCGCGCCGCGCACCGGGCCAGAAGTCGCGTGCGCGGAGCCGCCGACGGCCGGCGTCCGTACGGCGGCCGTGTCGCCCTCTCCCCCGGCTCGGCCGTCCGTGCCGGCAGCAGCGGGACCGGCGTGGTCGGAGGGGCCCACGTGCGTCATGCGGTCCATGTGAGTCATGTGATCGGTGTGGTCCCTGTGGTCCCTGTGGTCCGTGTGATCATGGTCAGTGACGGCTGTCACCGTTCACCTCTCCTTCTGCAGTACGGACAGCGCGGCGATGAGCTCCGCCTGGGGCTCGGCACGAAGGTCCAGGGCGTCGAGCGGAGCCAGGCGCCGCTCGCGTTCGGCGTGCACGACGCGGTCGACGGTGTCGTTGAGCAGCCGCTCGGCCCGGTCGCGCAGCCGCAGCGCCCCATGGGCACCGATCCGCTCGGCCAGCCGCTCGCCCGCGGTACGCGCCCGGTTTCCGCCCAGCAGCGCGGTGGCGACCAGCGCGGCGACGCTCTCGGAGTCGGGGGCGGTGTTGCGCTCGATGTCGCGTACCTCGTCCTCGGCGTACTCCTCCAGCTCACGTCGCCAGCGACGGGCCGCGAGCCCGATGCGGTGCTCGGCCTTCTCCGGTGAGGGGTGCCGGTCGGCGAGGACCGGGGCGGCGGCGCCGGGCTCGCGCCGCCACGCCTCGTCGACGCGCTCGTCGGCGGCCGTGACGGCACACAGCAGCAGCGCGCCGAGACTCTCCACGAGGGCGTCCAGCAGCTCACCCGCCGTGCAGTCCAGGGGGAAGGCACGCCAGCGCTTGAGGGCGTCCCCGGCGAGTACGGCCCCGGACTGCAGCCGGCCCCGCACGCGCGCGTGCTCGCCGTCGTAGGCGCTCTCGACGGCGGAGGTGAGCCGGAGGGCGGCGGCGTACTGGGCGGCGACACCGGCGGCCAGCTCGGGCATGCGCGACTTGAGCGAGTCGAGCAGGCCGTGCGCCGTGCGGGCCATGACGTGTTCGCGGGCCGCGGCGTCCTGCGCGTGGTGCACGAGCCAGGTCCGCAGGGCGGCCACGGCGGTGCTGGGCAGCAGACCGGCGCCCCAGGCCGACTCGGGCAGCTCGGGCACGGTGAAGCGCGGCACGTCACCGAGCCCGGCCTTGGTGAGCAGGGCGCCGTACTGCCGGGAGACCTCGGAGACCACCTGATGCGGCACACGGTCGAGGACGGTCACCAGGGTGACGTCGTACTCCTTGGCCGTGCGCAGCAGATGCCAGGGCACGGCGTCGGCGTAACGGGCGGCCGTGGTGACCATGATCCAGATGTCGGCGGCGCAGATCAGCTCGGCGGCCAGGACCCGGTTGTCGGAGAGCAGCGAGTCGATGTCGGGGGCGTCGAGCAGGGCGAGTCCGCGCGGAAGGCTCTCGGCGGTCTCGACGCGCAGCACGCGCGCGGGAGCCTCGCCGGGGAGCAGCAGGTCGTCTCCCGCGTCCGGCTCGTGTCCCCACACGCGCGTGAGGTCGGGCAGCACGCGCATCGAGCTGAACCAGTGATGATCCTCCGGATGGCAGACCAGGACCGGTGTCCGGGTCGTCGGCCGGAGCACGCCCGCCTGGCTGACCCGGCGCCCCACGACGGAGTTCACGAGGGTCGACTTGCCGGCCCCGGTCGACCCTCCGACGACTGCCAGCAGAGGGGCGCCGGGGTCCCTTAGTCGGGGCACCAGGTAGTCGTCGAGCTGCGCGAGCAGCTCGTCACGGTTCGCACGCGCGCGTGGGGCCCCGGCCAGGGGGAGCGGAAAGCGTGCGGCGGCGACACGGTCGCGCAGAGCGGAGAGTGTGTCGAGCAGCTGAGGCCGAACGTCCAAGGTCACCACATGTGAAGAATGCCCAATTTTAGGGGAATTCTGAAGCATATGGACATCTCAGCGCGCCGATGGAACACATCGGACGTAAGGGACGACTGGTACGAGGGCACAGTCCAGGCATAACGAGTGCACAACACCCGGTGCGTCGGAGGCCAAAAGCGGTGCACGATTCGTACCTGCCTGCGATTATCAGGACCGCTTCACCGAACCTCCACATCGAGCCACGGAGGCGAAGCGACAGGGTCAGGGAACAAGGAGCTTTATCCTTGTCCCGCCACCAGGCCCCCGTAGCTCAGTGGATAGAGCAGGCGCCTTCTAAGCGCTTGGCCGCAGGTTCGAGTCCTGCCGGGGGCGCTCTCCCTCAGCCCTCCCCCGGGAGGGCTTTTCGCTGCTCAGGACGGGCGCCGGCCGACACGACGAAGCCCCGGTCGGGCCCCTGGTGATCAAGGGCGGACTCCGGGGCCACGTGGCTGTCACCGGGTTTCGCGGGCGGCCGTGGCGAAAACGTGTCGAAGATCGCGGCCGCTGGAAGATCGGCCGGCATCCGGCACCCCGGTCGCCCGCGACTTTCAGTCGCCGTTTCGGCCGGCATCCGCCCACCGACACGCCGGGCGCGGGTCGCCAGGTGCGCGGCCGGCGCCGGCAGGTCATCTCTAGGCCATCGACGACGCCCGACGGTCGGTCAGGTCTTGGAAGAGTCTCCGAGCCGCCCCCGGACAGGCCGAGGATGAAAGGCCCGTGCCCTACGAGTCGCGCATCCTCAACTGCTCGGCCACTGGCTCGAATCCTGTCAGGGGCGTGAGTCTGCGTCCTCGCGCTCCGCAGGGCCTGTTGCCGGTGCGGGTGTGTAGGGCTTGGCGTCATCGGGGGTTCGGTGGGGCAGGGCCAGGGTGCCGGCTGCCAGGGTCCAGGCGAGGAGGGGGAACGCCGCTACTCGCTCCATGCCGCCCATGCCGAGCCCGAGATAGTGGTGGGAGAGATAGAGGCCGAAGGCCGTGACCGCCACCGCGCCCAGCAGGACGGCCGTCCATCGCAGTGGACTCGGCACCTCGCATGCCAGGCCGGCTCCCGCCAGCAGAAGACCCGTGTTGCCCAGCGCCATGATGAGCACGGCGCCCAGGATGTGCTGGTTCTCGTGCACGTCCGCAGGTGCCAGCCCGGCCAGCGTGAATCCCACGCCGGCGCAGGCCAGCAGGAACCGGGCCGCGACCGCGGTGACGCCCTTGCGCCATGCGGCGCCGGTGAGGACGACGCCGACGACGAGCAGTACGCCCAGGACGATGAACGAGGCGTTCATCAGGCCGTGCTGAGGGGAACAGATGTAGCGCGGTTCGGGATCCGGCTGCATGGCGCAGCGAGCGTTGCCCAGGTCGCTGATGTTGTTGCGGGCCCAGCTGTACGGTCTCGCCCAGGCCGACTCGACGATCAGGTGGATCACGAAGAACTGCACCACGCCCACGATCCATGCGGCGTACCCGATCCGGGTCTTCAACCGACCGTCCCCTCTCGCACGACCGACGTGTGTCACGTGCGAACAGCGGATCACGGACGGCCGGCCTCAGGCACTCCGGCGGGCCCCCGAACCCGAGGTGGGGCAGACCCTACGTACAGCCGCGTCGGCTCGAGCCTCGCCGCTCAGTGGCAGTCGAAGCGCCAGTCCCACGGTCGGCCCGGGCACCGGCGGCAGTGGAAGAAGTAGACGCCGCCGCAGTCGCCGAGCTGGATGTCGCCGGTGATGGTCAGGAGGTGCTCCATGCGGTGGCCGCTCTCGCTGTTCGGCCAGTCGGCGGGCTGGGTCCAGGCGGGCCAGCCGCCGACCTTCGTGCCGATGATGTTGGAGTCCGGTGGCCATTTCGAGCCGCCCGACGGGAGCCGGAGACGGGGTTCCCAGGTCTCCCGGACGTCCCGGGCAGATCGAGCCACCTCGGGTAGTCATCCGCGGCGGCCGGGGACAGCGTGGACGGTGCCGGCATGTGGTCCTCGTCGTACTCGCCCTCGCCCGCCTCGGGGATCTCCGGCAGCAGCCCTCCCCTCACGACCTCCGTCTCGTTGCGCCAGTACAGCCTCGGCATCACCGGCCCGGGGTCCTGCTCGTGGATCAGCGCGCACCACACGAGCTGCAGCAGGTCCTTGCCCTCCGGGAACTCCAGGCCCGGCACGTCCCTTGCGAAGAGCTGGAGGATCGGCACCATCGGCACCGCGCCCGGCACGATCTCGGTGCGGTTGCGCCAGTCGGTTCCGAACGTCCAGTGGTCCTCCTGCGCGCAGTACGGCCACGGCTCGTCCACGGGCCAGAGCAACCCGCCGCCGAGCGAGCTCTCCCGTGGGCCGGGGTCGCCCGGCTCCGGGTTGAGGAGGACGGTTTCCCGGGCGAGACTCGCGTACTCCGGTATCAGTGAGCGCAGGTCCTTCGCGGGCGACTCGGTTGCCTCGCCGGGCATCGCGGCTCCTCGGGTGTACGAAGATCGTCGGGTGTCGCGGGGCACGTTAGTGCCTGGCACCGACAGCCCCTTGCGGCCGCTGCCGGCTCCTCCTCCGTGCGATGCCCGAGGTCCATGCAGCCGCGTTCGGAGCCTTCCGCGGCCAGTCACCTTTCGGCCAACATGCCCTGATAGCTGAGGTTTGGGAAGAATTTCGTTGACTGGAGCGTCCGATGTGGATCAGGCTCACCTGGTCGGCGGGAAGATCATCAGCCGACAGCGCACACGGCACTGACCAGCCAGTCGCGCTCCATCGCGGTTCCGGCGTGACGGCCCAGCGCCGAACGGGGTGTCCGGACACCGCTCACTCCTGAGGGGGAAACTCAGTCATGCGCAAGACCACAGCCAGACTGGCGCTCGTCGGTGTGGCGGCGGCGACGCTGTCGATGGTTCCGCTGGCCGGTACGTCGTACGCCGCCGGCTGTTCCGGTGCCGGGTGCGACAACAAGGGCCCGGCCACCTACAAGTGCGACGACAGCAGCTCGACCAAGCGGACGGTGAACAGCAACGGCCGCGTGGCGGAACTGCGTTGGTCGGCCGACTGCCTGGCCGGCTGGGTACGCGTCAAGAACAACGCGGACCCGTCGGTCTACGACTCCACCGCGACCATCGAGAAGTGGAGCCTCGACGGCAAGCTGCTCAAGTCCCTGTCGGTGAGGACGCCCAACTACGGCAAGACCGACTGGTCGAACATGCTCGGCGGTCCGGAGTACAAGTACCGCGTGTGCGTGCGCTTCGACAGCGACCTGTACCCGCTGCAGTGCAGCAGCAAGTTCTAGTAAGGCCTCCCGTGACGCCGGCCCACAGCTCGGCCGGCTGACCGGAACTCGCCGGTACGCACCGGTCCTCACGCGCGGCCCGTATCCGTCCTCCACGGCTCGGATACGGGCCCGCCTGCTGCGGGCGGGGAGACAGGCGGGCACCACCGCCCGGCGGATCTCGTACGGCGGCAGAGGCTCACCGGCCCGGCGACTCGAGCGCCCAGGGCCTCACGGGCTCAGGAGCCGTGCGCCACCGTGGGCGAAATTGCCTGGCGGTCCGGTCCCGCGGGAGCGGAGACTCGGGGCGTGGCTGATATGGGGCGTTCCGGGACGCGGTCGGTGTGTGGGCGGCCGGTGGGGACGGTGAGCCCGCGCGGGAGCTGGCCGGGCGGTTGTCCGTGCGGGTGGCCGTGCTGCTCGAAGGGCCGAGCGACGTCGCCGCGCTCGGTGCTCTCGCGGCGCGCCGGGGCGGGATCTGGCGGCCGAAGGGGTTTGCGTGGTGTCGATGGGCGGTGCCATGAGTGTGGGGCACTTCGCCCGGGTTCTCGGGCCGCCCGGGCTGGGGCTGCGGCTCACAGGGCTGTGCGATGAGGCGGAACGTGGTTTCTACGTCCGTGGGCTGGAGCGGGCCGGTGCCGCGTGGCAGGGGTTCTTCGTCTGTGCGGCGGATCTGGAGGACGAGCTCATCCGCGCCCTGGGCGTGACGCGGGTGGCGGAGCTCGTCCGGGCGGAGGGCGACGAGCGGGCCCTGCAGACGTTTCTGCGTCAGCCCGCGCAGCAGGGCCGTACCGCGCAGCAGCAGTTGCGGCGCTTCTTCGGCACCAAGAAGGGACGGAAGATCCACTACGGCCGGGTGCTGGTGGAGGCGCTCGAGGCCGATCGCGCACCGGCGCCGCTCGACGGTCTGCTGGCCGCTCTCTGACGCGCGCTCAGACGCCGGCCCGCCGGCTGTCCCGTGTCGCCGCGTTGATCACGGCGCAGACGACGGAGGTCGCGACGAGGCTTCCGATCAGCACCATGCCCACGCCGACCACGAAGAGGCCGCTGGAGTCGTCCGACCAGTCGTAGTACGCGGCGATGGTGAGGCCGGCCGAGGTGCCGAGCACCGCGGCCGCGTCGTGGTGCCGGAACGCCGCCCAGCACACCGGTGCCAGGAGTGTCAGGACGAGCCCGATGACCTGCCACGCCTCGTACGGGCCGGTCGTCGAGCCGTCGGGGTGGACGTCCCGGTGCTGGTCCCAGCCCAGCCAGGCCGCCCACAACGCCATCGACACGCCGGCCAGGACGAGGATCGACAACAGCTGCTGGGCGGGCTTCCGCGGTTCTCTGCTCATGGGTCAAGCGTCGCGGCCCGCCCCGGTACGCGAACAGGGCGCTGGTACTCAGGTCCACCCGAGTACATCAGCGCCCCGTCCGCCGGGTCTTCCGCTCAGGCCGCCAGTTCCGGAGTCGTCTCCTCCGCGCGTTCCGCCGCCGCCTTCGCCGCCAGGGCGTTCACGGACTCGTTGAAGCGCTCCATGGAGGTCGGGTGGTCGGGCCCCAGGACGTACTCCTTGAGGGTGCGGCGGTCCAGGGCCATGGGGTCGGTGTGCGGGGCACGGACCGAGTCCAGGATCTCCGTCAGGCGGGCGCACTCGCTGTCGAGGAGGTAGGCGCCGCCGGCCGTGGTGTAGGCGGCCCGGAACTCGTGGTCGGGCAGGTCGTGGGCGTTGGTCAGGACGTACGGCTTGAGGCTGGCCACGAAGTCGGCGACCACCGAGGAGACGTCGCTGATGAGGATGTCCGCCTGGTTGAAGCACTCGTAGAGGGTGGGCAGCTGCTTGAGGATCACGTTGTGGCGGACCGGCCCCCGGGTCTCCCAGAAGATGCGGTGCCACTCGGCGCGCAGCTCCTGCCATTCGGCCGCCCCCGCGCGGTCCGGCACCCGGGCCTCGCGCATCTGCTCGGCGTCGTCGCCGCCGTGCCGGCCGGCCAGCTCGTCGAGGCGGGCCTGTATCTCCTTGAGGCGGGGCTTGGCGGCGGCGACCGCGGCCTCCGCCTCGGCGGCGCCGCGCTGCTCGTTGTCCGCGCGCAGCAGCTCGCGGATCTCCTTGTCGGCCTGGGCCGCCTCGGCCGAGCGCTTGCCGGTGAGCGGGTGCGGCTTGTAGACGACGCGGACGTTCTCCGCGAGGAGCTTCTCGACCAGGCGGACGCCCATCGGGATCAGCGAGGTGTGGCAGTCGTCGTCGCTCCAGCCCTCCCAGGTCGGCGCGTACAGGACGACGGGCAGCGGGCCGGGCGTGTGGTCGGCGTGCAGCCGGATCGGGGAGAGCTGGGGGCGGCCCACCTCCACGATGGCGCTGTCGCTGATGGCGTGCCGCACCCGCTGGTAGCGATCGCGGCCGGCCCGGCCGGCCACCCATATCTCGTCGTAGACCTTGCTGACCCGGTTGCTGCTGGCGAGCTTGTCGCTGTCGCCGTGGCCGATGAAGACGTGCTTGGCCTCGGCCACCCGCAGCATGTGCACGTTCTTGCCCGCGTTGCCCGGGTAGAGCACGACGCGCACACCGGAGAGTTCGAGTTCGGCCAGGTCGTCGGCCTTCGGCACGCAGACCACCGGGATCCAGGTCCGGCTGAGGTATCGGAACGAGGCCCGCTCCCGGAGGATGATCACCGGGCGCATGTCGAGCTGCTCCAGCGTCTCGATCCACATGTTGACCTGGTACATGAAGTCGCGGGAGACGGCCGCGAAGCTGAAGTAGAGGGCCACCTCGGGGCGGTATCCGGCGAGCTGCCGGTTGACCTCGGCGAACACCTCGTCCTTCGCGGGCATGCGGCGGGCCTTGCGGTACTGCTCCAGCAGCAGGACGACGGCCGCGGTGGTGACGCCGACGGTGACGGCGAAGGCCGCGTACGCCGGCTGCCAGGTGCCGGCCGCCAGCGCGGCGAGGAGCCCGGCGTGGGCCGGCAGGTCGAGGTGGAGGAGCTTGCGCAGGAACCGCCGGTAGAGGAGGGCGGGCGGCTGCTTGGGTATGGGCAGCCCGCCCATGTCGAGGTTGCGGACGACCAGCGGCAGCACCCGGCGCTGGCGGATCGCGTGGTGCACCGCCGTGTACAGCATCATCATCGCGAAGTGGGCGCTGAAGACGGCGAGCGCCGCCACCAGGACCGCCTCCGGCGCGTCCATCCGGCTGGCCAGCGCGAGCAGCATCACCGTGCGCACCGCGAACCGCAGCGGCCTGGTGAGCTGCAGCGCGGCGAGCCTGCGCACGAATCCCGGAGCCCTGGAGTGCAGCACCTCGTCCACCACGTACGTCACCGCCGACGCCACGGCGAAGGCTCGCCAGTCGGGCAGCAGCGCGAAGACGGGCAGCGCCGCGAAGCCCGCGCCGAGCAGGAGCACGAGCAGCAGCTCGGTCACCCCGCGCACACGCAGGGCACCGCACAACCGACGGATCGTCATGGGCAAGGTTTCCTCTTCCGGGCAGGCGTGCACGTTGGGGGCAAACGCCGTTGTTCGTCAGTTCGACTCAGTAAGAGGACGAAGAGTTGTACACCGGATCGAAAGAAGCAGTTCAGATTCCGTTTCCCCGGGTATTCGATTGAGTTGGGGCCTTCGACCGGCGGGTACAGTCGCGGCGGGGAAGGGAGAGGTCACGTGCGACTTCGCTGCGCGGTGCTGGACGACTACCAGGGGTGGCCACCGCCTCCGCCGACTGGTCGGTGCTCGGGGACGAGGTGGAGGTCGTCGCGCTGCGCGAGCACCTGGAGGGCGAGGAGGCCCTCGCCGCGGCCCTCGCCGACTACGACATCGTCGTCACGCTGCGCGAACGCGCCCCTTCCCCGGCTCGCTGATCGCCCGCCTGCCCCGGCTGAGGCTGCTCGTCGCCTCCGGGATGCGCAACAGCGTCATCGACTACACCGCCGCCGAGGCGCACGGGGTCACCGTGTGCGGTACGGCGAGTTCGTCGACGCCTCCCGTGGAGCTGACCTGGGCGCTGCTGCTGGGCCTGGCCCGCGGGATCGTCCAGGAGAGCGAGGCGCTGCGCTCGGGCGGGCCCTGGCAGTCCACCGTCGGCGCCGATCTGCACGGGCAGCGGCTCGGCCTGCTGGGCCTCGGGAAGATCGGCAGCCGGGTGGCGCGGATCGGGCTCGCCTTCGGCATGCGGGTGAGCGCCTGGAGCCGGAACCTGACCGGGGAGCGGGCCGAGGAGGTCGGGGTGGAACCGGCCGCCTCCAAGGAGGACCTCCTGGCGACGAGCGACTTCGTCTCCGTCCATCTGGCCCTCGGCGAGCGCACGCGCGGTCTGGTCGGCGCGGCCGAACTCGCCCTCATGAAGCCGACCGCCTACCTGGTAAACACCTCCCGCGCCGCGATCGTGGACCAGGAAGCCCTGCTGGCCGCGCTGCGCGGGGCCGGATCGCCGGGGCCGGCATCGACGTCTTCGACCTCGAGCCGCTGCCCGCGTCCCACCCGATGCGCACCGCGCCCCGCCTCCTCGCCACGCCCCACCTCGGCTATGTCTCACGGGCCAACTACGCGACCTACTACGGCCAGGCGGTGGAGGACATCCAGGCGTACCTGGCCGGGTCCCCGGTACGGCGGCTGCCCTGACGTTCCGGAGTACGGCGGCCGGCGTTCGGCTCGCGCCGTGGCGGCCGGTGCGCCCCGTTGAACGGGTGATCCGCGTCCGGTCGGCGTGACCAGCCCGCTGCCGGTCCGTTGAACGGGGAGTGCGGCGGCCGGTCCTGCTGCCGTACCCCCGACCAGAAGGAGAACCTGATGTCTCGCATCGCGAAGGCGGCCGCTGTCGCCCTCGGCACGAGTGCCGTGGTGATCGGCGGCGCCGGCCTCGCCCTGGCCGACGCGAGCGCCGAGGGCGGGACCCTCGACTCGCCCGGCGTGCTGTCCGGGAACACGGCCCAGGTTCCGGTGCACGTTCCCGTGAACGTGTGCGGGAACACGGTCGACGTCATCGGCGCGCTGAACCCGGCGTTCGGCAACGTCTGCGGCAACGGCGGCGACCACAAGGTCACCCCGGGCAACCCCGGCCCCGGCGCCTACGGCAACTGATCCGGCCGCACGGACAGCGAAGAGCCCCGGCACCTCGAGCGCCGGGGCTCTTGCCGTCCGCGCTCCGCTCACGCGTACCGGTAGATCCCGCTCAGGTCCTCGAGCTGGTCCGGTGTCACGTCCCAGGGCGGCAGCTTCTGGTGCCGGGCGACGATCCGCCCGTGCTGCCGGTCGCCCGAAGGGGGCGGGCTCGCGGGCAGGTAGCGGTGGCTGCGGTGGGCGAGCTGCCACCGGTGCCACAGCAGGTCGAGGAAGGCGTGGTGCAGCCAGAACACCGGGTCGTTGACGGACGCGCCGCCGAGCATCACACCGCCGACCCAGCGGTGCACCCGGTTGTGGTTGCGCCAGGACGCGCTGCCGCTGCCGGGCCCCCAGCCCTCCAGCTTGTTGCGGAACCCCGTGGTGGCCGTCGAGTCCCAGGGCCGGGCGTCGTAGACCGGATCGTCGAGGGCCCACTGCAACTGGCTCCTGGTGGGCAGCGCGATGGGGTTCGCGGCCCGGCCCAGGTCCCGGGTGAGGAACTTGCCGTCCGTGATCCCCACCCTGATGGTCCAGTGCCCCGCCGAGTAGGCGAACGGGCCGGTCGTCACCTGCCGGTCGGAGCGCCGCCCGTTGCCGCCGAGCAGGTCCGCCGTCCACGGCACGGAGGTCCGCGTACGGTTCCGGGTCCAGTCCCAGTACGGCACCGTCACCGAGGAGTCCACCCGGCGCAGCGCCCGCTCCAGGTCCAGCAGGAACTGGCGGTGCCAGGGCAGGAAGGACGGGGCCATGTGGGCGGAGCGCAGCCCGGTCTCGCCGTCGGCGGCGTAGTGGTCGATGTGCATGCGCACGAACTCGTCGTACTCGCCGCGCCGTTTCAGCTCCAGCAGCGCGTTGACGAACCTGCGGCGCTCGGTGCGGGTCAGCGTGCTGACGTCCTTACGCACGTACGCCATGACGCCCTCCCATGTGGTGCCCCGCCATCTCGCCGACGACCGGGCCGGGGGCGAGGTCGCGCAGTTGCTGCCCGGGACCGATCTCGTCGACCGCCGCGCGGGTCGCCTCCAGCGCGGTCGGGTACGAGCCGTAGTGGTCGACCATGCTCAGCCAGGTGCCGTCGGCCCGGCGCATGAGGTGCAGCGGGTGCCCGTCGATGGTGACCTCCCAGTCGCCGTCGGCCTTGCGGCGGCCGGCGATCGGCACCAGGGCGCCCTGGAGGCGGCGGCCCCGGTAGGTCTCGTCGAAGGAGCTGCCTCCGGGACCGGGCCCGGCCGGCAGGGGCGGGAGGCGGCGACGACCGGGGCGAGCGCCAGGGCGGCGCCGGTGCCGAGCAGCGCCCGGGCCGCCTCCCTGCGGGAGACTCTGCGGCCGCCTGCCGCGACCTGCTGATTCGCCCCCACCGCGACGCCTCCGGCACCGACGACCATCTCTCACTCCTCGATCGGGATCAGATGTCCGTATCGGTAACCGACAGGACCCGGGCCGAGTCACCGATGAGGGCCATCCGGCGGTACGCGGCGCGCGGAATACGGCCGGGTGCCCCAGCCGGCCGCTCTGCGACCGGTCGGCTCATCGGTTCTTCACTCATCAGGTCCTCACTCTTGGGGCTGTCGCTCTTCGGGTTTTCGCTCTTAGGACTTTCCTTCCTAGGGTTTTCGTTCCTAGGTTTTTCGTTCCTCGGTTTTTCGTTCCTAGGGTCTTCATTCATCAGCTCGTCGGTCATCGGCTCGTCATTCGTCAGCCGATCACTCTTCGTTTCGTCATTCGTGCGTTCTTCGGTTCATGGGCTCATGTGTTCGTCGTTCGTCAGCCGGTCATTCTTGGGCTCGTCGTTCATCGGCTCGTAGGCCTGGCCCATGGGTCCGGCCCACGGCATCAGCCGCGCAGACGGCGGGCCGGCAGGACGATGTGCGCGGCGGCCGTGAGGGTCTCCTCGGCGCCGGCGAACGCGGCCAGCACGGCCGGTTCCACCACCCTGCCGGGCGCGCCCTCGGGCCACGCGCGGGTGGTGAAGACCAGGTAGGCGTAGCCGCGCGCGGCGACCGCGGCGAGCCACTCCGGCGGGGCGTCGGCCTGCGCGACCAGCTGGGGCATGGTGACGACGGCCTGTCCCGCCTCGACGAGCAGACTGACGGGCAGGCTGGGCCGGTTGGTGCCGTCGATCACGTCCTTGCCGACCGGAAGCCCGTTGCCGACCAGCAACCGCTCGACCGCGGCGGACGTCGCCTCCGGGCCGCCCTCGGCGTCCCCCAGGGAGTAGCCCAGCAGATAGGGCATGTCGGTGCCGTCGGGTGCCTCGCCGCTCCAGGCCAGGACGACGAGCGTGCCGAGGTCGGCGAGGCGGGCGGGAGGCGCGCTTGAGGTTGAGGTCATCGCGCGACCCTACCGACGGGGTACGGCATGGTTCGGGGGCCTCTCACCCCTTCGGCCCAGTGCCGGGTACCGCTCCACACGATCGAGGGAAGCGGTCTCGAACGCGCCGAGGGCCGGTCCCGCGTGGTGCGGGACCGGCCCTCCTTCGTCGCGTCGCCGGTGTGTCAGCCCTGCAGGGGGATGCCGCCGAGCAGCGGGTTCTGCTGGTTCACGGTGGTGGTGGCGTCCTTGACCGTGTGCAGGACGGAGTCCTTGTTCTCGGTGCTGAGCGCGTCCGACTGGTGCTGGAGCGGCATCACGTCGTGCACGGTGAGGGGGTGGTGGGCGATCGTGTCCACGGCGCCGTTGAGGCTGGTGGGCCTGAGGTCGGCCGAGTTCTGGGCGAACGCGGGTGCGGCGGCGCCGGCGAGGGCCAGGGAACCGGCAACGACAGCGGCGGCCTTGAGGGACTTCATCGTGTTCCTTCCTTCGGCAACTCACGTCACCCCGGGGAATTCTGACGTCCTGCCTAACGAGTTGTCGTCGGACCGGAAACCCCGTCGCGAAAAGGCATATGAGATGCCCTCGGGCAGGAAGACGCCTCGGCCGTTCCGCGCCGGTGCGCGGGACGGCCGAGGCGGAGGCGGGTAACGGGTCACCCGGTGGGCAGCGCCGGGACCGCTGGAAGGCTGGGCAGGGCGGGCACGCTGGGCAGCGCCAGGGTCGGTGTCCCGGTCCCGGGGAGCAGCGGCTTGAGCAGGCCCAGCAGGCCGTTCACCACGCCGGTGGCGGCCGGCAGTACGTCGTCGAGGCCGGCGACGACGGCCTTGACCAGGGCGTCGATCGCGCCGGTCAGTGTGGCGAGCACGTCACTCGCGGCGTCCCGGGCGGTGGGCGCCGCCACCCGGGCGGCGCCGTCGGCGGCCAGCGGATCCGGCGCGGGCACGTGCATGCCGAGGGTCTGGCTCATGGTGCCGTCGGCGGGGAGCGCGGGCGTGGCGGGAGCCGCGGGACCGGTCGCCGCGGAGGGCGTGGCCGCCCCGGGTGCGGCCGCCATGGAGGGCGACGCGGCGGTGGACAGCGTGGGGTCCATGGAGGGTGCCGGAGCGCTCGTCGGCGCGGCCGGTGTGGCGGCGGTCGCCGGAGTCCCGGTGGCCGCCTCGGTGACGGAGCGTTTGGCCGCCTCGCCGAGCCGTCGGGCCTCGGCGGGGGTCAGCCGGCCCTTGTGGAGCGACTGTTCGAGCAGCTCCCTGACGGGTGCCGGGACGGCGCCGGTGCCGCTCAGCGCCTCGATCCGGGCGAGCAGCGGTTCGGCGCCGGGGACGGCCGAGCGGGAACCCGCCTGGGTGCGCTCTCCGGCCAGGTCGGTGGCGACGGCGGCGGAGCCGGCGACGCCGACCAGGAGGGCGGCGCAGAGGGTGGCGGACGCGAGACGCCGTGGGGGCAGCACACGCATGCGGGTTCCTTTCGATGGGGCTGGGGTCTCAGCCCACCGTTGAACCGCCGGTGGCGTACCGCAACCGCTCGGCGCCCGGGTGGAGCATCCGGGGAGGGCGGAACGCGAACCGGCCGCCCGTCCGTGCGTGCTGCACGGGCGGACGGCCGGCGAAGGGGATGCGCCTGGGTGTCAGTCGTTTGCGCAGCCGTTGCCGAACGCGGGGTTCAGCAGGCCGATGACGTCGACGGTGTCGCCGCAGACGTTGACCGGCACGTGGATCGGGGCCTCGATGACGTTGCCCGACAGCACGCCCGGGGAGTTGGCGGCGAGGCCGTCCGCACCCGAGTCGGCGGCGGCCACGCCGACACCGCCGGCGACGGCCGCGACGGCGGCGGAGGTCAGAACCAGACCCTTCGCGATACGCGACATGGAGAAGTGCTCCTTGGGATCGACACAAACATCCGGGCGGGATGCCCAGCGCTGTGTCAACGCGTGGCAGCCGCCGGGGTTCCGCCGCCAAAGGGGTGATGTGCCGCCGAAGTACCCCTTCACCATTCCGACACACATGTCCGGTTTCTTCCGATTAATCCACATGCCGCATAGAGTTGCTGCCCTCTCCACCACGTGCGGGGAGGCCGTACGGCGTACCCCGACTCGCCAACGCGCAGAAGTGTTCGAAGCAGGCCCGGCTCGGCGGCGCGGTGGTGACCAGCCGGGCTTCCGGCTCGTTGTTCAGCGGGACGTGGCGTGGACCGGCGCACACCTCGTGGCCGTGGACGCGCCGGCACGACACGCGTACCAACTCTCAGCCCCGAGCGCCCCTGTGAGCGAGGAACCCGAGAATGCACCAGCCGGCACCCGATCCTCGGCCGCGGGTTCTGCATCTCGCGCAGCCCGTCGACGGCGGGGTCGCCCGTGTCGTGCTCGACCTGGCACGTGCTCAGCTCGCCTCCGGCGTACGGGTCACGGCCGGCTGTCCCGGCGGTGAACTGGGCGCGGAACTGCGGAGGATGGGCGCCGATTTCCGCCCCTGGCGGGCCGCGCGGTCACCGGGGCCGGGACTGGCCGGTGAGGTACGGCGGCTGGCGCGTCTGATCGAGGAGGTGCGGCCCGAACTGGTGCACGCGCACAGCGCCAAGGCCGGGCTCGCCGCCCGGCTGGCGGTACGCGGCCGCGTCCCGACCGTGTTCCAGCCGCACGCATGGTCGTTCGAGGCCGTCGGCGGAGTGACCGCGGGCCTCGCTCTGCGCTGGGAACGTCTGGGCGCCCGGTGGGCCGACCGGGTGGTGTGCGTCAGCGAGGCGGAGCGCGCGACCGGCGTGCGGGCCGGAGTGCACGCCTCGTACGCCGTCATCCCCAACGGCATCGACACCGCCCGCTTCTCCCCCGCGCCCGCCGCGGCCACGCCCACCGAATCCGCCCGCGCCGCGCTCCTGCCGGACCTCGATCCGTCCGCACCGCTCGTCGTCTGCGTCGGGCGGCTGTGCCGGCAGAAGGGCCAGGACGTGCTGCTGCGCGCCTGGGAGCAGGTCCGGCGCGCGGCGCCGGACGCCCGGCTGGTGCTGGTCGGCGACGGACCCGACCGGGACGCGCTGCGCGCGCGGGCGCACCCGTCCGTCCGCTTCGCGGGCGCGGTCGCCGACACCGTGCCCTGGTACCGGGCGGCCGACCTGGTGGTCCTGCCCTCGCGCTGGGAGGGCATGGCCCTCGCCCCGCTGGAGGCTCTGTCCTGCGGGCGGCCCGTCGTGCTCACCGACGTCGACGGCGCCCGGGAGAGCCTGCCACCGGCCCTCGCGCCCCGGTGTCTGGTGCCGGCGGCGGACCCCGTCGCCCTGGGCCGGGCCGTCGCCGTGCTGCTCGCCGACGCCCCCCTGCGTGCCGCCCTGGCGGACCAGGGGCGTCGTCATGTCCTGTCCACGCACGACGTGCGGCACACCGCCGAGCGGGTCGCGGACCTCTACCGCGAACTCCTCGGACCCCGGCCACCCGTGTCCTTCGAGCGCAGGGAGTCCATCCTCTCGTGACCGCGGAAAGTACCGTCCCCTCCACCGGCGGCCAGCCATGGGACCACGGACTCTCGCCTCTCTCGGTGCTGCCCGCCCGCGCCACCGGGGGGTCCCGGATTCCGGTGCGCCGGCCGCCCGCGCGGCCCGCCTCGCCGCTGCCCCTGCTCGCCGCCGACGTGCTGGCCGCGTGCGCGGGCGCGCTGGCCCTGGAAGGCGCCTTCCACCGCCCGTTAATGGCCGCCTTCCTGGTGGCGGGCACCATACTGCTGCGGCCGCGTGCGGCGCGGCCGGTGCTCGGCGTACTCGACGAACTGCCCGCCGTCTGCGGCCGGATCGCGGTCACCTGGCTCGCCGTGGCCACGCTGCGGGCGGCCTGCGACCCCGCTCTGGCGCTGTCCGCCCGCAGCCTGCTGCTGGGCTGGACGCTGCACGCGGCCGTGGCCTGCGCGGGGCGCGGCGCGGTGCACTGGCGGCGCCGTGCCGTCCTGGCCGGCCGCCCGCGCCCGGCGCTGGTCATCGGCCCCGCCGCGACCGCCCAGCGGGTGGCCGCGGCCCTGCTGCGGCATCCGCGCTGCGGGGTCCGGCCGGTGGGCGTCGTCGCCGGACACCACGAGGGCCGGGGCGGGCTGCCCGTGCTCACCACGGACGAGGAGGTGGGGCGGGCGCTCATCCAGAACGGCGTGGGCGTCGTCCTCACCGTCGCACCGGCCGTGCGCACCGAGCGGGCGCCGCTGCTGCGCATGCTCCTCGACGCGGGCTGCACGGTGTGGGAGGTCGACCCGGAGAGCCCGGCGCACGGGTCCGGCGACCAGCTCGCCGGGTTCGCGGTGCGCCGCCTGGACCCGGGTTCCGGGCGGTGCGGGGGCCTCGGCAAGCGGCTGCTGGACGTGCTGGTGTCCGGGGCCCTGCTGGTGCCGGTCTCCCCGCTGCTGCTGGTGTGCGCGGTGGTGCTCCGGCTCACCGACGGACCCGGGGTGCTGTTCCGGCAGGAGCGCATCGGCAAGGACGGCCGGCCCTTCACCCTGCTGAAGTTCCGCACCCACCGCCCGGTCGACCAGCACGAGGCGGCCACCCGGTGGAGCGTGGCGGGCGAGCGCGACATGCGCCGCTTCTGCCGCTTCCTGCGGCAGACGTCGCTGGACGAGCTGCCACAGTTGTGGAACGTGTTCCGGGGCGACATGAGCCTGGTCGGGCCGCGCCCCGAACGGCCCTACTTCGTCTCCCTGTTCAGCCAGGCCCACCCCGGCTACGCGGACCGCCACCGCATGCGGACCGGCATCACCGGACTCGCCCAGATCAACGGCCTGCGGGGCGACACCTCCATCGAGGACCGGGCCCGCTTCGACAACGCCTACATCGACAACTGGTCGCTGTGGCAGGACGTCTGCATCATGCTGCGCACCGCGGTCGCGCTCGTGCGGTCGGCGGGGAGCTGACCGATGAGCCTCGCCCTGCCGCTCCACCGCCCGTTCCGGCCCTCGCCGGTGCTGTCCGCCGTGGCCGTGGTCGCGCTGCTCGCGCTGCCGGGCCAGCCCGGCGGCGAGGGCGGCGCGGGCCCGGCCGACGCCATGTCCGCCGTGGTCGTCGCCCACTGCGCGGTACGGCTCCTGCGCGGGCGCCGGCGCCCGCTGTCCCGTACCGCCGCCGTCGTGCTCGGGCTGCCGGTCGCCGGCCTCGCGCTCGCCGCGATGGGCGCGGTGTCACCGGGCGCCGGGATCACCGGCCTCGGCCGCTACCTGCAGATCTTCGTCCTCGTACCCGCCGCCGTCCTCCTGCTGATCCGCGACCGGCGCGACTTCCGGCTGCTGGCCTGGTCGCTGGTGGCGCTCGCGCTGTGGCAGGGGCTCCTCGGGGTGCACCAGTACGTCACCGGCACGGGGGCGTCGTACGAGGGCGAGGACGTCCGCGCGGTGGGCACCTTCGGGGCGTCGGACGTGATGGGCATGGCGACGGTGGTGTCCTTCGGGCTGGTCTGCGCGGTGGGCCTGGCGCTGGGCCGGGCCGCGGGGCGCGAGCGGTGGACCGCGGCGGCCTGCGCCCTGGCCCTGCTGCCGCCGCTCGCCCTGTCCTTCAGCCGGGGGCCTGGATCGCCACCGTCGTGACCGTCACCGTCCAGCTCGCCCTGGCCGGTCCGCGCCGGGCGCTGCGGGTGGGGGCGGCGGCGGTGGCCGCGAGCGTGGTCCTGGTGGGCGGGTTCGGGGTGGGCACGGCGATGCTGCAGGAGCGGTTCGACAGCATCGCCCAGGTCGCCGACGCGCCCGACCAGTCCGTCACCGACCGGTACACCATGTGGGCGGCGGCCACCGACATGTGGCGGGATCACCCGCTGACCGGCGTCGGCCTCAAGGGCTTCCCCGAGTACCGGGACGGCCACGCCTCGCTCGCGCTGTCCTCGGGCAGCGACACCGCGGGCGCGGGCGCCGCCTTCCGCCGCCAGCCGCTGCTCTCCCCGCACAACATGTACCTGCTGGTCCTCGGCGAGCAGGGCCTCCTCGGGCTGCTGGGACTGGCGGGGGGCTGGCTGGCCCTGCTGGCGTGCGCGCTGCGGAACCAGTGGCGGACCCGGCGTTCGCGCGGGGGCCGGGAGTGCGCGCTGGTCGCCTGCGGACTGCTGGTCTGGCAGCTAGTCGACTTCGCCTACGCCGACATCGGCGGCCCCTCGACCGTGCTGACCGCGGTGTGCCTCGGACTGGCCGCCTGGTGGGCGCTGTCCGGCACCGCCACGGCGGAACGCGCCCCGGAGCCGGGAGAGGCGGCCGCGCGGTGACGGCGGTCCCGTCCCGCGAACCTCGGGACCCCCGGGCACCCGCCGGGCCGGCTGCGGAACCCGAAGCCGGTGGGCCGGCCGGGCAGGCGGCGGAATCCACCGGTGCGGGACCGGCGGGCGGGGTGTCCGTACCGGCCGCGCGGACCGCCGTACGAGAGGACGCGACGCCCGGAGCGGACGCCACGCCCGGAGCCGAAGCCAGGGCCGGAGCCGAGGCCAGGGCCGGAGCCGAGGCCAGGGCCGAGGCCGGAACCGCAGCCGAGGCCGGGACCGAAGCCGGAGCCGGCACCGCCCCGGCGTCCGGAACCGCCCTGGGTCCGGCACCGCCCCGGAGCCCGGCCGGGAGTCCGCCGCCACTCCCGGACACGCCCCGCCCGTCCCCCGGTTCCTCGCCCGCGCCGCCCTGGTCACCGCCTCCCTCTCGGTCGCCGGTGCCCTCCTCGGGCTGGTGCGCGACCAGTCGCTGGCCCGGCTCTTCGGGGCCGGACGGGACACCGACGCCTTCCTGGTCGCCTGGACCGTGCCGGAGTTCGCGGCCACGCTGCTCATCGAGGAAGGGCTGGCGTTCGCGCTGATCCCGGCGTTCAGCGCCGCCCTGGCCCGGCGTGCGCAGGGCGCCCCAGGCGATCCCGTGCGGTCCCTGGTGGCGGGCAGCCTCCCCCGGCTGTCGCTGGCCTTCACGGCGGTGGGCGCGCTGCTCGCCGCCGCCGCGCCGCAACTGGTCGGGGTGCTCGCGCCCGGGCTGCCCGACCCCGCCCTCGCCGTCGACTGCACCCGGCTCACCTCAACGTGCGTGCTCAGCTTCGGGCTCGCCGGGTACTGCAGCGCGGCGCTGCGGGCCCACGGCCGCTACCTGGCCCCGGCCGCGATCTACGTCGTGTACAACATCGCCGTCATCACGGCGATGTTCGCGCTCGGCGGCCACTGGGGGGTGCGTTCGGCGGCGTTCGGGGTCGCGGCCGGCGGCTGCCTGATGGTCCTGGTCCAACTTCCGGACCTGGTCCGCCGGTTGCGCGACCGCACGGTGACGCGAGCCGCCTCCGGGGGCGCCGCGGCCGCCCGGCCCGTGGACGTCACGCTGATGGCCACGGTGCTGCTGTTCGGGCTGTGCCGGCAGTCGCAGGTGCTCATCGAGCGGTTCCTCGGCTCGCAACTGCCCGCCGGGGCCATCTCGCACCTGAACTACGCGCAGAAGGTCGCGCAGATCCCGATGATGCTGTCGATGATGCTGTGCACGGTCACCTTCCCGGTGGTGGCCCGGGCCCTCGCGGACGGCGACACCGAGCGCGCCAGGACGCGGGTGGAGCGCGATCTGGCGGTGGCCGCCGCCCTGGTCCTGCTCGGCACCGCGGCCGTCCTCGCCTGCGCCCCGCAGATCATCCAGCTCCTCTTCCAGCGCGGCGCGTTCACCGCCGCCGACACCGCCGCCACCGCGGGCGTCATGCGGGTGTACGCCCTCGGCCTGCTCGGCCAGACCCTGACGGGCGTGCTGGTCCGCTCCTACTTCTCGGCGGGCCGCGCCACCTGGTACCCGCTCGCCGCCATGGCCGCCGGCATCGTCGTCACCTCCTGGACCGGCGCCTGCGCCATCGGCTCCTGGGGCGTCCTCGGCATCGCCGCCGCCAACGCCGCCGGGATCACCGTCACCGCCGTGCTGCTGCTGTCCGGGCCGGCCTCGCGCAGCGTGCCGGTGCGGGCCCGGGGCGTGCTGCGCGAGCTGAGCCGGCCGCTGCGGGCCGCGGCGGCGGCCACCGCCGCGGGGGCGTTCGCCGCGAGCCTGCCCGCCGCCCCGCTCGCCGGTCTGCTGGCCGGCGGCACCACCGTGACCGTCGTGTTCGTCCTGCTCGGCCATGCCCTGGGCGCCCAGGGCTGCACCTTCGCCATCCGATTCGTCCGCACCCTCGCCGGAAGGCTCGCCCATGCCGTCCTCCGTTGAGTCGCCCCGCCGCGCCGCCGCCGGACCGGGCCGCGTCCCGTGGATCGCCATGTACCACTCGGTCGGCGACCGCGCCGACGACCCGTACCGGATCACCGTCACGCCCGGCCGGCTGGAGCGGCAGCTCCGCTGGCTGCGCGCCCGGGGCCTGCGGGGGGTGTCGGTGCGCGAACTGCTCGCCGCCCGGGCCCGCGGCCAGGGGCGCGGCCTGGTCGGGCTCACCTTCGACGACGGCTACGCCGACTTCCTCACCGGCGCGACCGACGTGCTGGCCCGCTGGGAGTGCACGGCCACCCTGTTCGCGCTGCCCGGCCGGCTCGGCGGCGACAACGCGTGGGACCCGCTGGGCCCGCGCAAGCCGCTGCTGACCGCCGACGGCATCCGGAGCGCGGCCCAGGCGGGTGTGGAGATCGGCTCGCACGGTCTGACCCACGTCGACCTGACCCGGGCCGACGACCTCACCCTCAAGGCCGAGACCGTCGAGAGCCGGGCCCTGCTGGAGACGCTGACCGGCGCTCCGGTCACCGGCTTCTGCTATCCGTACGGCAGGGTCGACGCCCGCGCCGCCGAGGCCGTGCGGGAGGCCGGCTACGACTACGCCTGCGCCATCGCACCCGGCGCGCTGACCGGCCCGTACGCCCTCCCCGGGTGTACGTCGGGGAGCACGACACCGATCTGCGTCTGTCGCTGAAGTACCGGCTGCACCGGCTGCGCCGCCGGCCGGTGGAGGAGCCGCGGTGAGGGCGCTGCACATCATCACCGGGCTCGGGGTGGGCGGCGCCGAGCAGCAACTGCGGCTGCTGCTGCGGCACCTGCCCGCGCGGTGCGACGTGGTGACGCTGACCAACCCCGGGCCGGTGGCCGACGGGCTGGCCGCCGACGGGGTGCGGGTGACGCACCTCGGGATGAGCGGCAACCGGGACGTGGCGGCGCTGCCCCGCCTGGCCCGCGTCATCCGGCGCGGCCGCTACGACCTCGTGCACACCCATCTCTACCGGGCCTGTCTGTACGGCCGGATCGCCGCCCGGCTGGCCGGGGTGCGCGCGGTGGTGGCCACCGAACACTCCCTCGGCGACTCCCAGATGGAGGGGCGGCCGCTCACGGCGGGCGTGCGCGCGCTGTACCTGGCCGGCGAGCGGCTGGGCCGGACCACCGTCGCGGTCTCCCCCACGGTCGCCGACCGGCTCGCCCTGTGGGGGGTGCCCCGGCCGCGCATCGCCGTGGTGCCCAACGGCATCGACCTGGACGGCTTCCGCTTCGACCCGGTGCGGCGGCGGCTCACCCGCGCCCGGCTCGGGCTGCCGGACGACGCGTTCGTCATCGGCGGCGTCGGCCGGCTCGCTCCCGGCAAGCGTTTCGACGTCCTGGTCCGTGCCCTCGCGCAGCTCCCGGACGACTGCAGGCTGCTGCTGGTCGGCGGCGGCCCGGAGGAGGCCGCCCTGCGCCGGGCCGCCGAGCGGGCCGGCGTCACCGGCCGGGTGCTCTTCACCGGTGAGCGGCCCTACGCCCCGGACGGCTCGCCCGGTCCCGAACTGCCCGCGCTGACCTCGGCGATGGACGTGCTCGCCGCGCCGTCCACGGAGGAGGCCTTCGGGCTGGCCGTCGTCGAGGCGCTGGCGGCCGGGCTGCCGGTGCGCTACGCCTCCTGCCCGGCCGTCGAGGACCTGCCGCCCGAGGCCGCCCCGGACGCGCTGCGCGTCACGGGCGGCGCCGACGCCTACGCCCGCGCGCTCGCCGGGGTGCGCGCCGCCGGGCCCGGCCCCCGCACCGCCCCCGAGGCACCCCGCCACTACTGCATCACCCGCAGCGCCGCCCGGCTCATGGACGTCTACACGGCGGCGCTCGCCGGCACGTTCCCCAGGCCCCGATCTCCCGAGAGAGTCAGCTCGCCATGACCGAGAATCCCACCCGGCACTCCCGCCCGGCCCGCTTCCGGCGCCTGCGCGCGCTTCCGCCCTGGTCGCTGGTGGCGGCCGGCGTCCTCGCGGGCGGGCTGGCCGGCGGCGCGTACGGCGTGCTCAAGCCGCCGGTGTACACGGCCACCAGCTACGTCATCGCCGTGCCCACCGAGAGCTCCGACTCCGCCGCCGCGGTCGGCTTCGCCCAGGCCTACGGCCGGGTCGCCACCGACCTCGCGGTGCTCGGCGACGCGCAGGTGTGGGCCGGGGTGCCGGTGAACACCCTGCGCGGCAGCGTGCGCACGGCCACCTCGCCGGACGCCCCGATGGTGGCCGTCTCCGCCACCTCGGGCCGCCCGGCCAAGGCCGCCGACATGGCCAACGCGGTCGCCCGCTCCCTCGCCCAGCACGCCAACGCCACCAAGGCCGACACGCATGTCGAGCTGGTGCAGTTCTCCCGGGCCCCGCGGCCGACCGCGCCCACCTCGGCCTCCCCGTGGTCACGGGCCTGGTCGGGACGAGCGCGGGCGGACTGCTCGGCGCCCTGGTGCTGCTGGTCCGGCCGCGGCGCCGGCCCGAGGACGAGGCCGGGGCCGAGCTGCGCCCGGCGTCGGTGCCCGGCCCGGCCCTCGCCTCCGACGCCCACGGCCAGCTGTGACGGCCCTCTGCCCGGCGGTCCGGGCCCACACCACCGACCTGGTCACCGACGCGGACGCCTTCGCCGCGCTGGCCCCTGCCTGGGGGCGGCTGTACAAGCGGTGCGCCACCGCGACCCCGTTCCAGCACCACGCCTGGCTGCACTCGTGGTGGCGCTCCTACGGCGGCCCGGGCCGCCTCCGGGTGCTGCTGGTGCGCTCCGGTGACGAACTGGTCGGCGCGGCGCCGCTGATGCTGGTCCACCGCCCGCTGCCCGCGCTGGTGCCGCTGGGCGGGGCGATCTCCGACTACGGGGACGTGCTGCTGGACGACGCCGACGACGGGCGCGCGGCCGGCGCCCTCGCCGACGGCCTGTGGGACGCGGCCCGCACCGCCCTGGTCGACTTCCGCGAGGTGCGGCCCGGTGGTGCGGTGGAGCGGGTCTACGACCGCTGGCGCGGACCGCGCCGCACCATCCGCGACTCGCTCTGTCTGGAGCTGCCCGCCGTCCCGCTGGCCGAACTGGCCGCCCGGCTGCCCACGAAGCGGGCCCAGCGGGTGCGCGCGCAACTGCGGCGGCACGCGTCGCTGGGTGTGGAGCGGCACGTGGCCCGGCCGGACGAGGCGGCGGCGGCGCTGCACCGGATGCTGGAGCTGCACCGGCTGCAGTGGCAGGAGCGCAAGGTGACGGCCGAGCACACGCTGCCCCGCTTCCGCGAGCATCTGGTGCGCGCGGTGCCCGAACTGGTCCGCTCCGGGAGCGCGGTCGTCACCGAGTTCCGGATCGGCGCCGACGTGCTCGCCGTCGACCTGACGCTGCGGTCCCGGAGCCTGGCCGGCGGCTACCTGTACGGCGCGCATCCGCGGCTGCGGGAGAGCAAGGCGGACGTGGCCGTGATGCTGCTGGACGCCTGCAGCGAGCAGGCCGCGCGAACCGGCGGCGCGGACGGGGCGGGCACGCTGAGCCTGCTGCGCGGCAACGAGCCGTACAAGATGCACTGGCGGCCCGAACCGGTCGTCAACCAGCGGCTGCTGATGGCCCGGCGGCGGACCGCGCCGCTGCTGTCGGCCGCGCTGTTCGGCGCGTCCGCCCGGCGGCGCGGCGGCAGCGTGCTGCGCCGGTGGCGGGAGCGGCCGGCGGGCTGACGCCGGGGCCTGCCGGCCGCGGGCTCACCAGTCGAGGCAGAACTTCCGGCCGAGCCAGTACTCCAGCCAGTCGTGCGGGTCCGGGGCCGGGCAGTCGCCGGCCGGCTCCGGTGCGGGCGCGGTGGCCTTCGTGGGCTGCGGGGCCGGCGTGGACGCCGTCGGTGCCGGAGCGGCCGGCTGCTCGCCGCGGCCGTACAGGAAGGACCGGTAGACCTGGGACGAGCGGGGGTTCTGCGCGCACTGCCACACGCCGTGCGGACAGTAGTCCGTGAGTGTGTTGTACAGCGGCTTGTGTTCCTCGATCCAGGCCAGCATGCCCCGCATGTAGGCGGTGTCGTCGCCGTTGCGGAAGAGCCCCCACTCCGGGTACGAGACGGGCTTGTGGTGCGCCTTGGCGAAGTCGACGTGCTGCCGCAGCCCGTAGGGCTCCTTCACCTGCTCGTCGAAGGACAGCCCGGCCGGCTGGTCGTAGGCGTCCATGCCGATGATGTCGACGGTGTCGTCCCCGGGGTAGCACTCGGTCCAGGGAACGGCGTCCCGGCCGCGGCTCGGGGTGAAGTCGAACCGGAACCGCTGTCCCGGCACCGACCGCATGGTCCTGACGATCCGCTTCCAGTACGTCTTCCAGGCCGCCGGGTCCGGCCCGCAGCGGTGGGTGTAGGTGATGCCGTTCATCTCCCAGCCGAGGACCAGCACGGTGTCGGGCACCTTCGACTCCACCAGCCGCTCGGCCAGCGTCCGGAAGTGCTCGTCGAACTCCCCGGCAGCTCCCTGCCGGAGCAGCTCGCGCACCTCTTCGTCGGAGACGTTCTCCTCGTTGCGCTCCTGCATCGGCACGTTGAGCACGAGCGTGCGGTCCGCCTGTGCGCGCCGCCACGCCGCCCACGCGTCCAGGAAGCCGGGCGGGGCCTCGATGTCGGTCCAGCTGCCGCCGGGCAGGTAGGTGTGGGCGACCTTCGGTTCGGTGCCGCCGAGCCAGCGGCGCAGCCCCGACATCCGGGCCACTCCGAGCGGACCCGAGTCGAGGAAGGCACCGAAGGGAGCGATCCCGGCGGCCCCCTTCGTGGGCTGCGGCGAGGCCGCGCCGGGGAGCGTCGCCGGTGCGGAGGCCGTGGGTGCGCCGGCCGCGGACGGGGACGCCGTGGGTGCGGGTGGCGCCGGTGCGGAGGTCACCGGGGTGGGGCGGGTCCCGCGGCCAGGACCGCCGCGACGGTGATCCCGGCCGCGATCAGCGTCAGCCGGTACCGGGCCCTTCGCCGTTGTGGAGCCATGCCGGGATCCTCCCTCTCCCGCACGCCCGCCTGCTCGCCCGGCGGTTGCTGTTACTGACACCCAGTCATACGAACGGGGGCTCCGCCAACGCGGTTACGTCTTACAGGTGGCCGCACCCCCCGTACGGCCGAACAGCCGGGGTGCCGGGCACGGGGGCACCGGCACCCGGCACCCGGCACGTCAGCGACGGGACGCCGCGCGGCGGCCCCGGCGGTAGAGGGTGGTCCCGGCCACGATCAGCGCGGCGCTCGCCGCCGACGCCGCGATCATGGCTTCGGCGTTGCCACCGGTGTGCGGGAGGTGGGGCCTGCCTCCGTGATGGTGGTGGTGATGCCCGTGGCCGCCGTAGGGCGGAGGCGTGTCGTCGTCGCCGTAGGAGGGCGGCGTCGAGTGGTCGTCGTCGCCGTAGGAGGGCGGCTTCGCATGGTCGTCGTCGCCGTACGACGGCTTGGGAGAGGGTTCGTCGTCCCCGTACGACGGCTTCTGCGAAGGCTCGTCGGTCCCGTACGAGGGCTTCGGGGTGGGCTCGTCCTGCCCGTACGACGGCTTGGGAGAGGGCTCGTCGTCGCCGTACGAGGGCTTCTGGGTGGACTCGTCGTCCCCGTACGTGGGCTTCGGAGTGGGCTCGTCGTCCCCGTACGAGGGCTTCTGGGTGGGCTCGTCGTCGCCGTAGGAGGGCGGGGCGGAGTGCTCGTCCTTGCCGTAGGAGGGCGCTCCGGTGGGCTTCTCCTCCCCGTACGCGGACGGGGAGGAGTGCTCCTCATCGCCGTACGAGGGCGCCTGGCTGGGCTCCTCGTGCCCGTACGAGGGTTCGGCCGAGTGCTCCTCTTCCTCCTTCGAGGGACCGTCGGCCTTGTCCTCCTCGCCGTGCGAGGACGCAGCTGAATCGTTTCCCTTGATGGGCGCGGGAGCCTGGGCCACGTCGTCGCTGTAGTCGGCCTCGTCCTCCGGGTCGGCGTTGGTCGCGCCCCTGCCCTTGTCCCCGTCACTGCCGGACTCGTGGCCGCCGGCGCAGGAGCCGGAGACGGGGTTCAGCGCGGCGGTGCCGTTCGCGGAGCCGCCGCAGACGTCGGCCGGGGTGCCGGCCGGGGCCTGGACGGTGTTGCCGGAGACCATCCCGGACGACTGCCGTGCGGCGCCGTGCGCGTCCGAGTCGGCGAGTGCCAGGCCGCCGTACAAGGACAGCATGCCCGTCGCGGCGGCGGCCACGATCATGCCCTTGCTGAGGGTCTGTCGCAATGTCGTTGTCTTCCTGCTCGTAGAAATGGGAAGGCCGGCCCCGGAACGAGAAAAGAGGTCCGGGGCCGGCCACGACACAGCCGATGGGCTGAGGCGTCTGGTTACTGCACTCAGTCGTTGGCGCACTTGGCGCCGAGCGCCGGGTTCAGCGCCCCGATGACGTCCACGGTGTCGCCGCAGACGTTGACCGGAACGTGCACCGGAACCTGCACGACGTTGCCCGAGATGACACCCGGCGAGTTGGCGGCGACGCCCTCCGCGCCGGAGTCCGCGAACGCGGGGCCGCCCCACCCAGAGCCAGGATCGCGCCGACGAGCACAACAGCGCTCTTGTTCATGAGACTTCCCTTCTCTGCGGTCATGCCCTTTTGACGGCCGAAACCCACGAGCGGCTTCGGTCGAGCGAGCACAGCTTCAACGGCTCGCACCATGACCGGCAGTTGTAAAACGAGGAATAGACAGCGGAAGAAACTACGGAACGCATACCACCCGTCAATTCACTCGAACGCCCCCACAGAATTGACACCTTGGCCGACATCGGCCCATTTCCACGCGCGCGGGAGCATGAGAAACCGCCCGGTGGGCACGCGGACGTCCGCGTGCCCACCGGGCGGTTTCGGGGTCCGGCCGGCTCAGTTGTTGCCGGTGCCGTTGCCCGCCAGGACGGAGATGTCGTCCAGGACGTGCGAGACCGGCTCGTCGCCCTTGGCCTGCGTCGAGTTCTCGGCGCACTGCTGGGTCTGCGGCGAGGACAGGACGGGGATGTCCTGCGCGCCCACGTTGACGCCGGCGAGGAGGGACTGGACGTCGGCCTTGGCCGGGAGGCCCACGCAGAGCTTGTTGAGCGAGCCCTGGACCAGGGTGGCCTGCGGGCTCTGGCGGCCCGAGGTCACGCTGTTGCCGAACGTCTCCTTGGCCTCGTTGCCGCTGAGCGACGTGGTGCCGTGGTCGTTGCCGATGGCAAGCGCCTGGGGGGCGACCGCCGCCGACACACCTACGACGGACACGGCGACCGCCGCCGCGGCCATTGCCTTCTTCAGCATTTCGCTTTCCTTTCGTGGCTTCTCGCCATGACGCACGTTCCTGCGCTGGCATCAACCCGGCCCGCACCCATTGGTTGCGGGGCGTCACCCGATCGGTGTGCCCGGCGTCGCGCGTCCCGTGAAACCGCCGCGGGACCGGCCGGTCGGGGCCCGGAGGGTGGCGTAGGCCATCGGAGTGAAGGGGAGCAACCCGGCGACCGAAGGGGAGTTGACCAGGGGGCTCCGGTGGACGGGGTGTCTTCTGAAGGGAATCGCAAGTGATCAAGAAGGTTCTGGCCTCTGCCGCGGTCGCCGCCTCCGTCGTCGGCTTCTCAGCCACCGCCGCGTCGCCGGCCCTGGCCACCGGCAATGACAGCGGCACCACGTCGTTCAGCGGCAACGGCGCCTCGCAGGCGTTCGGCAACTCCGCCACCTACGGCTCCATGAGCCCGCAGCTGGCGCTCATCCAGGGTTCCTTCAACAAGCCCTGCGTCGGCCTGCCCGCCAAGCTCAACGCGCAGTCCATCGCCTCCGCGCTCAACGTCGGCGTGCAGGACATCCCGGTGCTGTCGTCGCCGCAGACCCAGCAGTGCACCGAGAACTCGACGCAGGCCAAGGGCGACGAGCCGCTGTCGCACCTCCTGGACGACATCTCCGCGCTGTCCGCCAACGGCACCGGCAACAAGTGACCCGGGGCCTCCCCCTCCAGCCGACTCTCCCGCGGCTCCTTGCGGAGCACGCGTCTCGAAAGGGAACCACCATGAAGAAGCTGTGGGCGACCGCGGCCGTCGCCGCCTCCGTCGCCGGTCTCGCGGGCGTGGCGGCCCCGCAGGCCCTCGCCATCGGCAACGACCACGGCACCACGTCGCTGAGCGGCAACGAGGCCGAGTCGACGTTCGGCAACTCCGCCACCTTCGGTGACCAGAGCCCGCAGCTCTCGCTGGTCCAGGGCTCGCTGAACAAGCCGTGCGTCGGCCTGCCCGCGAAGCTCCAGGCGCAGTCCGTGCTGGCGCTCATCGGGAACGTCGGCGTGCAGGACATCCCGGTCCTGTCCTCGCCGCAGACCCAGCAGTGCACCGAGAACTCGACGCAGGCCAAGGGCGACGAGCCGCTGTCGCACGTGCTCGACGACATCTCCGCCGTGTCCGGCAACGGCACCAAGAACGGCTGAGCGCACCCTTCGCGGCGGCGGGCACCGGTTGCTTCCGGTGCCCGCCGCCGTCGTGCGTGCTCAGCCGCGGTACAGCGCCTCGATGCGCTCCGCGTAGGCGGCGGTCACCGCGTGCCGCTTCACCTTCAGCGACGGGGTCAGCAGCCCGTTCTCCTCGGTGAACTCCCCTCTACCAGGGTGAAGGCGCGGATCGACTCGGCGCGGGAGACGGCCGCGTTGGCGTGGTCCACCGCCTTCTGCACCTCGCGGCGCAGCCGTTCGTCGTGGACGAGTTCGGCGAGCGGCGTGTCCGCCGGGAGCCTTCGCACCGTCAGCCAGTGCGCCACCGCCTCCGGATCTAGGGTGATCAGCGCGGCGACGAAGGGCCGGTTGTCCCCGACGACCAGGCACTGGCCGACCGGGGAGCGGCTGCGCAGCCGGTCCTCCAGGACGGCCGGGGAGACGTTCTTGCCACCGGAGGTGACCAGGATGTCCTTCTTGCGGCCGGTGATGGTGAGGTAGCCGTCCTCGTCGAGGCGGCCGAGATCGCCGGTGGCGAACCACTCGTCGGCCGGAACGGCGTCCGTGGCGGCCAGGTCGTTCCAGTACCCGCCGAAGACCACTCCGCCCTTGATCAGCACCTCGCCGTCGTCGGCGACGCGTACGGCCACGCCCGGGACGGGCAGGCCGACCGTGCCGGGGCGGGGGTGAGCGGGGCACGATGGTGGCGGCCGCCGTGGTCTCGGTCAGGCCGTAGCCCTCGTAGACGAAGATTCCGGCCCCGTTGAAGAAGAGGTTGAGGTCGCGGTCCAGCGGGGAGCCACCGCTGATGGCGTAGCGCATGCGGCCGCCGAGCTCCCCGCGGATGCGCCGGTAGACCAGGAGGTCGTACAGGGCCCGGGCGGCGTACAGGCCGGGGCCCGGGCCCTTGCCGGTGCCGAGGAACTTCCCGAGGTACGCCTCGGCGAAGCGCACGGCGATCCGTTCGGCGCGGTCGAAGGAGGCGCCGCGGCCGATCCTCTCGGCGGTGGCGCGCCCGGTGTCGTGGATCTTCTCGAAGAGGTACGGCACCCCGACGAGGAAGGTGGGCCGGAACTCCTTCAGCGCGGGGCGCAGTTCGTCGGGCCTGACGCTCGGGAAGTGGCCCGTCTCGATACGGGCCATCAGGCAGGCGAGCTGCAGGGTGCGGCCGAGGATGTGCGCGAGCGGCAGGAAGAGCAGGGTGGAGGCGGTCTGTCCGGTGACCGCCTGGAAGACCGGGTGCAGCAGTTCGACGGTGTTCGCGGCCTCGGCGTGCAGGTTGGCGTGGGTGAGGACGCAGCCCTTGGGGCGGCCGGTGGTGCCGGAGGTGTAGCAGAGGGTGGCGATGGTGTCGGACGTGAGGGTGGCGCGCCGTTCGGCGACCTCGTCGTCGCCGACGTCATGGCCGAGGGCGACGAGGTCGGCGAAGGTGCCGCCCGGCACGGCGGACGTCCCGGTGTCCCCGGTCGGGGAGAGCTGCCAGACGCGGGGCCGGCGGGCGTGGCTCGCGGTGCCGGCGAGGACGGTCGCGGTGTTCTCGGTGGTCTCGGTGACCACGTACCGGGCGCCGGAGTCCCGGACGATCCACTCCACCTGGGCGGCGGAGGAGGTCGGGTAGACGGGCACGGACTGGCCGCCGGCCGCCCAGATCGCGAAGTCCAGGACCGTCCACTCGTAGCGGGTGCGGGACATCACCGCGACCCGGCCGCCCGGTTCCAGACCGGCGGCGATCAGCCCCCTGGCGACCGCGGTGACCTCTGCGGCGAAGGCGGCCGCCGTCACCGGACGCCAGGTCTCCTCGGCGTGGCGGCGCAGGAGCACCGCGTCCGGGGTCCCGGCCGCGTGGGTGAACGGGAGGTCGGCCATGGAGCCGCCGGTGAGCGGTGCGGCCAGGGGTGCCGCACGCACTTCGCGCACGGCGCCCCCGGAGTCCCTGACGACCTCCACCGACCCGCGTGCCGCCAGGTCGGCGCGCCGCCGTGCCCGCTTCAGATCCCTGCGTACGCCCATGACGGCTCCCGGTCGCGGCTGTGGCGAAGGTTCTTACTGCCGGGTCAACTTACTCGTAAGTAAGGAAACGTCAACGGTACGCGCGGCGGCCGGTCCGGCCGCGCTCAGGAGACGATGTCCTTGCGCGCGAAGCCCCGGAAGGCCAGGGCGAACAGCACCACGGCGTAGGTCACGGAGACCGCGGCGCCCTGGACCATGCCGGACCACTCGGGGTCCGGCTGCACGGCGTCGGCCCAGGCGAACTGCCAGTGCGCGGGCAGGAAGTCCCGCCAGTGACCGAGGGCGGTCACGGCGTCCAGGACGTTGCCGACGATCGTCAGGCCGACCGCGCCGCCGACCGCGCCGAGCGGGGCGTCCGTCCTCGTCGACAGCCAGAACGCCAAGCCCGCCGTGACCAGCTGGGACACGAAGACGTAGGCCACGACGACCACGAGCCGCTGCGCCGCCGTGCCCGGGTCCAGCGCGCCGCCGGTGGGGATCTGGAGCGGACCCCAGCCGTAGGCGGCCGTGCCGACCGCCAGGGCCACGACCGGGAGCAGCACCATCGCGGCGAGGCTCAGCCCGAGCCCCACGGCGAGCTTGGACAGCAGCAGCCGGGTCCGCGGCACGGGCGCGGCGAGCAGATAGCGCAGGGAGGACCAGCTCGCCTCGGAGGCGACCGTGTCCCCGCAGAACAGGGCCACCGGGATGACCAGCAGGAAACCCGCCGAGACGAACAGGTTGACCGCGGCGAAGTTGGCGCCGGACGCGGTGGCCGTGTCCATCAGCGTGACCCGGCCGTCGCGGCCCGAGGGCTCGCCGCCGATCGCGAACGCGACGAGCAGCACGAACGGCAGGACCGCGAGGACGCCGCCCATGATCAGCGTGCGGCGCCGCTTGAGCTGGCGGACCAGCTCCACACGTAGCGGCAGCGTACGGCCCGCGCGGTATCCGGGGGCGGCCTCGACGGGCTCGGTGAGCGTGCTCACGGGGCACCTCCGATCAGGGTGAGGAAGGCGTCTTCCAGGCGCCGGTGGGGGCCGACCGAGGCGACGGGCACCTCCAGGCGCACCAGTTCCACGACCAGTTCCTCGGCGGTGCCGCCGGGCTCGAGACGGATGAGCAGTCCGTCCTCGGTGCGGACGGCGGAGGCCACGCCGGGCAGGGCGGTGACCTTCTCCACCACCGGCTCGTCCACGGGCGTGCCGGTGCCGACCAGCAGCGTGTCGCCGGAGCCGACTATCTCCCGCACCGGTCCCGCCTGCACGAGCCGGCCGCGGTCCATCACCACCAGGTGGGTGCAGGACTGCTCGACCTCGGCGAGGAGGTGGCTGGAGACGATCACGGTGCGGCCGGCGGCCGCGTAGCGGATCATCACCTCGCGCATCTCGCGGATCTGGGGCGGGTCGAGGCCGTTGGTGGGTTCGTCCAGGATGAGCAGGTCGGGCAGGCCGAGCATGGCCTGGGCGATGGCCAGGCGCTGGCGCATGCCCTGGGAGTAGGTGCGCACGGCGCGGGCGAGCGCGTCGCCGAGGCCGGCGATCTCCAGGGCCTCGTCGAGACGGGCGTCCTCGGGCGGGCGGCCGGTGGCCCGCCAGTACAGCTCCAGGTTCTCCCGGCCGGACAGGTGGGGCAGGAAGCCCGCGCCCTCCACGAAGGCGCCGACTCGCGACAGCACCGGCGCGCCGGGCCGGACGGCGTGGCCGAAGACGCGGATCTCCCCGTCGTCGGGCCCGATGAGGCCCATCAGCATGCGCAGGGTGGTGGTCTTGCCCGCGCCGTTGGGTCCGAGCAGGCCGAGGACCTGGCCCTTCTCCACGCGGAAGGACAGCTCGCGCACCGCGTACCGGTCGGTGGACCTGGCATACCGCTTGCTCAGGTCCGTTATCTGCAGCGGGACGTCGGCGAGCGCCGGGTCGGGCGCGGGGGCGGTCGTGGGGCGGCGGCCGGTGAGCAGCAGGGCGAGCGCGCCCAGGGCCCCGGCCGGCGGCAGCCACCACACCCAGGCGGGCAGCGGCGCCGCCGCGGTGGAGAGGGCGGGCGCGGTCGGCACACTCAGGTCCGACCTGAGGGAGACGGTGTACGTGGCCGGGGCGGCCGGTGAGGCGTAGCCCAGGTCGGTGGAGGCGAGGACCAGGCGGAGCCGGTGGCCCTTGCGCACCTCGTGGTCGATCGCCGGCAGGGTGACGGTGACGTCCTTGCCGGCCTTCGCGCCGGTGATCCGCAGTGGCGCGACGAGCTGGGAGGGCAGCACCTGCCGGGTGCCGCCGGGGCCCACGTCGTACACCTTGCCGAAGAGGACGGCGTCGTCGGTGGTGGAGGTGACGTGGACGGTGGCGGTCGGCGAGCCGGTGATCCGCAGGTCGCGGGTGAGCGGGGCCGAGTCGAACCGGGCGTACTGGCCGGGGAAGTCGAGGGAGACCCCGACGCCGAGCGCGGAGAGCCGGGAGAGGCCGCCGGAGCCGCCCAGGCCGGGCAGCGCGGAGACGCCCGGCGGGCTGGCGCCGGCCGGGTTGGCCACGTGCTGCTCGCGGCCGGTCAGGGCGATCGCGCGCGGGTGGTCGCGCAGGCCCGGGTAGGCGCCGGCGCTCGCCCCGCGCAGCAGGGCGGTGCCGTCGGTGGAGTCGACGCCGCCGGTGCGGGTGACGCGGAAGGCGGGGCCGGTGCCGGTGGACCCGTCGCCCTTCAGGTAGTGGTCGAACCAGGCGGTCACCCGCCCCGCACCCGGCCGTCCTCCATGTCGCCGCCGTCGTGCCCGCCCGCGATCCAGTCGACGTCCACGGGGGCGCCGTTCGCGCGGATCGCCTTCGCGGCGGCGTCGGACTGGGCGAGGGTGAACAGGGAGTCGGTCTGGCCCTGGACCAGCAGGGTGGGCACCTCGATGCGGTCGGCGACCGCGACGGGCGAGCGTTCCCGGAGCAGTTCGCGGGCGGCGTCGTCCGGGGTGCCGGACTCGGCGACCCGGTCGTACATCCGGCACAGGGCGGGCTCGAACCGGGCGCAGCCGCCGCCGGTGTTGAAGAAGACGCCGGCCCAGAGCTTCTTGAAGACGCCGTCCGGGAAGAGGGCGTCGGCGAGGTTCCAGTAGGTGACGGCCGGGGCGATGGCGTCGACGCGGCGGTCGTGTCCGGCGGCGAGCAGGGAGATCGCGCCGCCGTAGGAGCCGCCGGTGACGCCCACCCGGGGTCGCCCCTGCCGTCGAGGCGGACCTGGGGCTGGCCGGCCAGCCAGTCGATGAGCCGGGAGACGTCGGCGACCTCGTGCTCCGGGTCGTTCAGGCCGATCTTCCCGGTGGAGCGGCCGAAGCCGCGGGCCGACCAGGTCAGCACCGTGTAGCCGGCGCGGGTGAGGTCCTCGGCCTGCCGCCGCACGTCGTTCTTGCTGCCGCCGAAGCCGTGCGCGAGCAGGACGGCGGGGCGGCGGCCGGCGGAGGCGCCGGTGAAGTAGGAGGTGTCCAGCCGGGTGCCGTCGGCCATGGTCATGACCCGGTCGGTCCGGTGCACCCGGGGCGGGTCGTCGGACGCCACGGCCGACCAGGTCCCGGCGCCGGCGAGCACCACGACGGCGGCCGCGGCGGCCAGCAGCCGGCGCGGCCCCTTCAGCGGTCCCCGCGGTACGGGCACTCGAAGATCCATGCGTCAACGGTACGGGCCACCACCGACGGCGCATGTGGCCCAGGGGGTGAACCCCGCCCTCCTTGCGGCGTACGGGCCCCTCCCCCGTACTCCAGGCGCGGTACCGGGGCGGCGCCGGGCGCGGGAACGCCGTCGTCCTCGCCGCCTGTCGGGGTGCGGGCGGCGAGGACGACGGGTCGTGCTCGGTGGTGACGCGGGACTTCGGCCGAGCCGTCAGTCCTGCTCGTCCTCCGGGATCGACACCAGCCAGCGGGTGTCGCGGCGCGGGCGGAGGTAGAAGGCCCAGTAGAGGGTGGCGACCGCGGTGATGCCGCCGGTCCACAGCAGGTAGCTCGCCTCCTGCTGGGTGAGGATGTAGGCGAGGACCACGATCAGCAGGACCGGCATCGCGGGCCACAGCGGCATCCGCCAGGCGGGGGTGTGCTTGTGGTGGCCGCGGCGGCACAGCAGGGCGGCGACCGCGACGAGGATGTACATGCCGGTCACGGAGACGCCGGTGACGCCGTACAGGGTGTCCAGGTTGACGAAGCAGAGCAGCGCGCCGGGGACTCCGACCGCCAGGGTGGCGACCCAGGGGGAGCCGAAGCGGCCGAGCTTGGAGAAGACGTTGTTGACCGGCTCGGGCCAGGCCTTGTCGCGGGCGGAGGCGAACAGGACGCGGGAGTTCTGGATGACCATGACGATGCCCGCGTTGATGATCGCGAGGGCCACGCAGAGGCTCACGAAGGTGCCGACCGCGGAGTTGGACCAGGCGGTGACCATGGAGCTGATGTCGCCGCTGGTGAGCTCCTTGATGTCGGAGGCGCCCATGGTGATCGCGGCGACCGGCACGATGATGACGACCGAGGAGATGGCGAGGGTGGCCAGCACCGTGCGGGCGACGTTGCGGCGCGGGTGCTCCAGTTCCTCGGAGAGGTAGACGGCGGTCGAGAAGCCCTGGGTGGCGAAGAGGGCGATGGCGAGCCCGGATATGACGAGCATGGCCGTCACCGGGTCGGTGTGGCCGCTCGGACCGGCCACCTGCATGGAGACCAGGCTGCCGACGCCGCGGTGGCTGTGCGAGAAGCCCAGCAGGGCGACCACGCCGGCCGCGATGACCTCGAGAACCAGGAAGATGCCGGTGATCCAGGCGTTGGCCCGCAGGTCGAGCAGTCCGGCGAGGGTGGCGAGCAGCATGACGCCGGCGCCCGTCATGGACGGGTCGAGGTGGACGATCGGGGCCAGGTAGTCGGCCGTGCCCATCGCGATGACGGGCGGGACGATCATGACCACCAGCAGGGACAGCACGAAGACCAGCCAGCCCGCGAGCCGCCCGGCCATCGTCGACACCATGGCGTACTCGCCGCCCGCGCTGGGGATGAGGGTGCCCAGCTCGGAGTAGCAGAACGCCACGGCGATACAGAGGAGGGAGCCGATGGCGATCGTCAGGGCGGTGGCGGTGCCGAGGGAGCCGAACAGGTCCGGGATGACCACGAAGAGCGTGGAGGCGGGCGTGACGCACGAGAGCGTCAGCAGGGTGCCGCCGACGACGCCGATGGAACGCTTGAGCTTGCGGGGACCGTCGGGGATGCCGGGAGCGTCTGCGACGGCGGTGTCGACAGGGCGGAGCGTGTCGGTCATGCGGCGGGGTTCCGATCGACTGGTGCGACTGAGGGTGGGGGTCGGGAGCGCTATCGCCTCCGGCGGCTCGTCTGCGTTCGTCTCGTCCGCTCCCGGCGCTGCTTAGAGAACCCCTTCGAAAACCGCCGCGTCAATGGGGGTTCACCTTCGGATTCCGCACTCGTAAAGCGATGCAGTTCACATCAGTTTCGCAGGCACTGATCACACGACAGGTTATTCAGTAAGCCAATCGGATTGATGACCTTGCTTTCGAAGGCATCCGGCAGATCTCTCATGGCTTGCCCGTTTGATCCTCGAAAACGGGAACCGCAGGCAGTGCGGCAAAAAAATGTCGGGCCGTCCGGAATCCGGACGGCCCGACGGGGTGTTCCCGGCGGTCGCTCAGTGGTTGCGCGGGAAGCCCAGGTCGACGCCCGCCGGGGCGTCCGCCGGGTCCGGCCAGCGGGTGGTGACGACCTTGCCGCGGGTGTAGAAGTGCGTGCCGTCGTTGCCGTAGATGTGGTGGTCGCCGAAGAGCGAGTCCTTCCAGCCGCCGAAGGAGTGGTAGCCCACGGGGACCGGGATCGGGACGTTGACGCCGACCATGCCGGCCTCGACCTCGAGCTGGAAGCGGCGGGCCGCGCCGCCGTCCCGGGTGAAGACGGCGGTGCCGTTGCCGAACGGCGAGGCGTTGATGAGGGCGACGCCCTCCTCGTACGTGTCGGCGCGCAGCACGCACAGCACCGGGCCGAAGATCTCGTCCCGGTAGGCGCTCGCGTCGGTCGGCACCCGGTCGAGCAGCGAGATGCCGATCCAGTGGCCGTCCTCGTAGCCCTCCACGGTGTGGCCGGTGCCGTCCAGCACCACTTCGCAGCCGTCGTCCGCGGCGCCCTTCACGTAGGAGGCGACCTTGTCGCGGTGGGCGGCGGTGATCAGCGGCCCCATCTCGGACGCCGGGTCGTTGCCGGGGCCGATCTTGATCTTCTCGGCCCGCTCGCGGATCTTCTCCACCAGCTCGTCGCCGATCGAGCCGACCGCCACGACCGCGGAGATCGCCATGCAGCGCTCGCCGGCCGACCCGTAGGCCGCGGAGACCGCCGCGTCGGCGGCCGCGTCCAGGTCCGCGTCCGGCAGGACCAGCATGTGGTTCTTGGCGCCGCCGAGGGCCTGCACCCGCTTGCCGGCCGCGGAGGCCGTCGTGTGGATGTAGCGGGCGATCGGGGTCGAGCCGACGAAGGAGACGGCCTTGACGTCCGGGTGCTCCAGCAGCCGGTCCACGGCCACCTTGTCACCGTGCACGACGTTGAAGACGCCGTCGGGCAGTCCGGCCTCGGCGAGCAGCTCGGCGAGCCTGACGGCCGCCGACGGGTCCTTCTCGCTCGGCTTCAGCACGAACGTGTTGCCGCAGGCGATGGCGATCGGGAACATCCACATCGGGACCATCGCCGGAAAGTTGAACGGGGTGATGCCCGCGACGACACCCAGCGGCTGCCGGATCGACGACACGTCCACCCGGCTCGCCACCTGCGTGGACAGCTCGCCCTTGAGCTGCACGCTGATGCCGCAGGCCAGGTCGACGATCTCCAGGCCGCGCGCCACCTCGCCCAAGGCGTCCGAGTGCACCTTGCCGTGCTCGGCGGTGATCAGCTCGGCGATCTCGTCCCGGTGCGCGTCGAGCAGCGCGCGGAACTTGAAGAGGATGTTGGTCCGCTGCGCCAGCGAGGACTGGCCCCAGGTCGTGTAGGCGTCCTTGGCGGCGGCGACCGCCGCGTCCACCTCCTCGACCGACGCGAAGGCGACCTTCGTGGTGACCGCGCCGGTCGCCGGGTCCGTGACCGGCCCGTACGTACCCGACGCGCCTTCGGCGGTCTTGCCGCCGATCCAGTGGTTGACGATCTTCGTCATGCCCAGAGACTCCTTCTACAGATGGCGGCGTCGGGTCGAGACGTGCCGTTCGTACAGCTCACGTGCCTTGACCGCGGACGAACGGGTCGCGGTCTCGGCCACAGGAACATCCCACCAGGCCTGCGCCGGAGGCGCGCCCGACACAGTGTCGGACGTTTCGGTCTCCACGTAGACACATGTGGGAGTGTCGGCCGCGCGCGCCTCGGCGAGCGCGGCCCGCAGGTCCCGGACGGTCCGCGCGCGCAGCACCCGCATGCCGAGGCTGGCCGCGTTGGCGGCGAGGTCCACGGGCAGCGGGGCGCCGGTGAAGGTGCCGTCGGCCGCGCGGTGGCGGTAGGCGGTGCCGAACCGCTCGCCGCCCACCGACTCCGACAGGCCGCCGATCGACGCGTACCCGTGGTTCTGCACCAGCAGGACCTTGATCGCGACGCCCTCCTGGACGGCGGTCACGATCTCCGTCGGCATCATCAGATACGTGCCGTCGCCGACCAGCGCCCATACGTTCCGCCCGGGCGCGGCGAGCTTGACGCCGATCGCGGCCGGGATCTCGTAGCCCATGCAGGAGTAGCCGTACTCCAGGTGGTACTGGTCCCGGGACCTGGTCCGCCACAGCTTGTGCAGGTCGCCGGGGAGCGAGCCGGCCGCGTTCACGATGATGTCGGACTCGTCGACGAGGGCGTCGAGGGCGCCGATGACCTGCGGCTGGGTCGGCCGTACGTCGGGCTCGTCGGCCTCGAAGCAGGCGTCCACGCGCTGTTCCCAGCGCTCCTTGTCCTCGGTGTACTCGGTGACGTAGGAACCGGCGGCCCGGTGGCCGTGCGTCACCAGCGCCTCGGTCAGTTCGGCCAGGCCGCTGCGGGCGTCCGCGACCAGCGGGAGCCCGGCGAGCTTGTGGCCGTCGAAGGGCGCGATGTTGAGGTTCAGGAAACGGACGTCCGGGTTCTCGAAGAGGGTGCCGGAGGCGGTCGTGAAGTCGGTGTACCGGGTGCCGACGCCGATGACGAGGTCCGCGGTGCGGGCCAGTTCGTCGGCGGTGGCGGTGCCCGTGTGGCCGACGCCGCCGACGTCCTGCGGGTGGTCGTGGCGCAGGGAGCCCTTGCCGGCCTGGGTGGAGGCGACCGGTATGCGGGTGGCCGCCGCGAACTCGGCGAGGGTCTCCTCGGCGCGGCTGTGGTGGACGCCGCCGCCCGCGACGACGAGTGGCCTGCGCGCCCGGCGGACGGCCCGGACCGCCTCGGCCAGCTCGGTCGGGTCCGCGCCGGGCCGCCGTACCACCCACACGCGCTCGGCGAAGAACTCCTCGGGCCAGTCGTACGCCTCCGCCTGCACGTCCTGCGGCAGGGCGAGGGTGACCGCGCCGGTCTCCACCGGGTCGGTGAGGACCCGCACGGCCTGCAGCGCGGCCGGGACGAGCTGCTCGGGCCGGGTGATCCGGTCGAAGTACCGCGACACCGGGCGCAGGGTGTCGTTGACCGAGAGGTCGCCCGCGTACGGCACCTCGAGCTGCTGCAGGGCCGGGTCGGCGGGGCGGGCGGCGAAGACGTCGCCGGGGAGGAGCAGGACCGGGAGGTGGTTGACGGTGGCCAGGGCGGCGCCGGTGACCAGGTTGGTCGCGCCGGGGCCGATGGAGGTCGTCACGGCGTGGGCGGACAGGCGGTTGGACTGGCGGGCGTAGCCGACCGCCGCGTGCACCATGGCCTGCTCGTTGCGGCCCTGGTGGAACGGCATGACCTCGGCGTGCTCGACCAGCGCCTGGCCGAGCCCGGCGACGTTGCCGTGCCCGAAGATGCCCCAGGTGGCGCCGATCAGCCGCCGCCGCTCACCGTCGCGTTCGGTGTGCTGGGCGGCGAGGAAGCGGACGAGTGCCTGGGCGACGGTCAGCCGGATCGTCATCGGTAGCCCCCTGTGGTCTCTGCTTGGTCGGGGTGGAAGCGGATCCGCCACTCCCGCGTCTCGCCGGGCCCCGCCATGACGTTGAGGTAGTACATGTCGTGGCCGGGCTGGGCGATCGACGGGCCGTGCCATCCGTCGGGGACGAGGACGGCGTCGCCGGAGCGGACCTCGGCGAGCACGTCGGAGCCGCCCTCTCGGGAGGGGAACACGCGCTGGTAGCCGAACCCGTGCGGGCCGTCGATCTCGAAGTAGTAGATCTCCTCCAGCCGGGACTCCTCGCCCGGCACGTACTCGTCGTGCTTGTGCGAGGGGTAGGAGGACCAGTTGCCGCCGGGGGTGACGACCTCCACGGCGATCAGCCGGTCGCAGTCGAAGGTGTCGGCCGCCGCGAAGTTGCGCACCTGGCGGGCGCAGGTGCCGCTGCCGCGGTGTTCGACGGGGACCTCCGGCGCGGGGCCGTAGCGGGCGGGGAGTCGTCGCTCGCACTTCGCTCCTGCCAGGGCGAAGCGGCCTCCCGCGCCGGAGGCGATCTGGACCCGGGCGTCGCGAGGCGCGTACACGAAGTCGGAGACCCCGGTGAAAACGCTCTCCCGGCCCAGGAGTTGGTACTCGTCTTCCTCGATTCGCACGGTACATCCGCCCCGCAGCGGAAGCACGATCCATTCACTGCCCCGGTGGTGAACGTATGGCTGCCGCCGGGTGTCAACTCCACGACGCGCAGGGCGCTGTACTCCCAGCCGGCGCGCCCGGGGCCGATGTCGAGGGTGTACCCGCCGTTCCCGGCGGTTCCCCGGGCAGGTGCAGCCCGGTGCCGGTCATGCGGCCCCCGCAGCAGTCCGGTGGCGGTGTCCACGGCGGCGGCCACATCGCCGTCCGCCGGGTACAGCAGCGAACGGCCCACCACCAGGCCGCGCACGGTGGGAAGTCGGAGCGCGCCGCGCCACTTCTCGTAGGCGGCGACCTGTTCCCCGGGGGAGTCGCCGACGTCGCCGCCGAGGAGGACGGCCGGCAGGGTCGAGGTCTCCATGACCCGGGCCATGTCGTCGGGATTCTCGGTGACCGGCACCTTCAGCCAGGTGTAGGCCGAGGAGCCGCCGAGGCCGGAGGCGATGGCGACGGACCGGGTGACGGCTTCGGCGGACAGGTCGTTGACCAGCCGGCCCTCGGGGTACGGCTGGTGATGAACGGCTCCACGAAGACCGGGAGCCGGCGGGCGGCCATGTCGTCGATGACGCGGGCGGCGGACTCCAGGGTGGTGAGCGAGCCCGGGTCGGTGTAGTCGATGCGCAGCAGCAGTTTGCCGGCGTCGAAGCCGAGGCGCTGGATGTCCTCGGGGCGGTGGCCGGTGAAGCGGTCGTCCAGCTCGAAGCGGGCGCCCTGGAGTCCGCCGCGGTTCATGGAGCCGAGGACGACCTTGTGGTCGAGGGCGCCGAGCAGCAGCAGGTCGTCCAGTACGTCGGCGGTCGCGAGGACGCCGTCGACGCCGGGCCTGGACAGTGCGAGGCGGAGCCGCTGCAGCAGGTCGGCGCGGTTGGCCATGGCGAGAGCGCGGTCGCCGACGCCGAGCGCGCCGCGGGCCGGGTGGTCGGCGGCGACGATCATCAGGCGGCCGCTCGTGCCCAGCAGCGGGCGCCGGACGCGGCGGGCGGCGGCCTCGGCGATGGCCTCGGGGCGGTGGGTGCGGACGCGGACCAGTTCGGCGACGTCGACCGGTGGCAGCCGGGTCCCCGACCCGCTCTCGGTGTGCGTCCCCGCCACGCGGCCGGCCCTCACAGCACCGCTCCGGCCTCGAGCGCGGCGGCCACCTCGTCGGGGGCGGGCATCGCGGAGGAGCACTCCAGGCGGGAGGCGACGATGGCGCCGGCCGCGTTGGCGTACCGCATGGTCGTCTCCAGGTCCCAGCCCGCCAGCAGGCCGTGGCAGAGGGCGCCGCCGAAGGCGTCCCCGGCGCCGAGTCCGTTGAGGACGGTGACCGGGAGGGGCGGGACCTCGGCGCACCCGCCCGCCCGGTCGACGGCGAGGACGCCCTTGGGTCCCTGTTTGACCACGGCGATCTCGGCCCCGGCGGCCAGCAGGGCGCGGGCGGCCGCGTGGGGTTCGCGCACACCGGTCGCGATCTCCACCTCGTCGAGGTTGCCGACGGCGACCGTGGTGTGCCGCAGCGCCTCGGTGTAGAAGGGCCGGGCCACGTCCGGATCGGTCCGGGCCGTGCCGTTCCAGAGAACGGGGCGCCAGTCGAGGTCGAAGACCGTCGTGCCGGACCGGGCCCGGTGGGCGAGGGCCGTAAGGGTCGCCGTGCGGCTCGGCTCCTCGCTCAGGCCGGTGCCGGTGACCCAGAAGATCCGGGCGGCGGCGACGGCGTCCAGGTCCAGGTCGCCGGCGTCGATCTCCAGGTCGGGCGCCTTGGGGCGGCGGTAGAAGTAGAGGGGGAAGTCGTCCGGCGGGAAGACCTCGCAGAAGGTGACGGGCGTGGCCAGTCCGGGGACCGGGGTGACCCAACGGTCGTCGACGCCGAAGCCGCGTAGGGCCTCGTGCAGATAGGTGCCGAACGGGTCGTCACCGGTGCGGGTGATCACGGCGGTCCGACGGCCGAGCCGGGCGGCGGCGACGGCGACGTTGGTCGCCGATCCGCCGAGGAACTTGCCGAAGGCCGACACCTGGGCGAGCGGTACGCCGGTCTGCAGTGGGTAGAGATCCACTCCGATCCGCCCCATGGTGATCAGGTCGTACGCCATCGGCTTCCCTTCCGCGCTGTCCGGTTCACCCGCGTATCTCTTCCCGGGCTTTCTAGTCCTGTCAGACGAACCCTGTCAATCTTTTGTCCGGACATTCGGACGACAGCTTGACACCGCTTTCCGGGCGCCCGCAGGCTGACGGCCATGACGTCCTTGTCACCCTCCTCACTTTCCCGCATCCGGATCGGTTCGGCGCCCGACTCCTGGGGCGTGTGGTTCCCGGACGACCCGCGGCAGGTGCCCTGGCAGCGGTTCCTCGACGAGGTCGCCGGCTCGGGCTACGAGTGGATCGAGCTGGGCCCCTACGGCTATCTGCCGACCGACCCCGCGGTGCTCGCCGAGGAGACCGGCCGCCGCGGCCTGAGGGTGTCGGCCGGCACGGTCTTCACCGGCCTGCACCACGGCGCCGCCGTCTGGGAGAGGACCTGGGAACACGTCTCCGGCATCGCCGCCCTGACCCGGGCGATGGGCGCCCGCCACCTGGTCGTCATCCCGTCGTTCTGGCGGGACGACCGGACGGGCGAGGTGCTGGAGCCCGACACCCTGACCGCCGGGCAGTGGCGCGACCTGACCTCGCTGACCGAACGGCTGGGGCGCGAGGTCCGGGAGCGGTACGGCCTCACGGTCGTGGTCCACCCGCACGCCGACACGCACATCGACACCGAGGAGAACGTCACCCGGTTCCTCGACGGCACCGACTCGGATCTCGTGTCGCTGTGCCTGGACACCGGGCACTACGCGTACTGCGGCGGCGACAGCGTCAAGCTGATCGAGACCTACGGCGAGCGGATCGGCTATCTGCATCTCAAGCAGGTGGACCCGGCGATCCTCGCCGACGTGCGGGCCGAGGGCACGCCGTTCGGGCCGGCGGTCGCCCGGGGCGTGATGTGCGAACCGCCGTCCGGGGTGCCCGCACTGGGACCGGTGCTGGAGGCCGCCGGACGGCTGGACACCGATCTGTTCGCGATCGTCGAGCAGGACATGTACCCGTGCGACCCGGACAGGCCGCTGCCGATCGCCCGGCGCACCCGGGCGTTCCTGAGGTCCTGCGGAGCCTGAGCCTCGCACGGCCGCGCCGCCGCCCCGTCTCCCCGGCCCTCCTCGCACCCCTCGCCGCCCGAACCGGCCGCAACAGGCGCCCCTTTGCTGCGACCGTGTCACAAACTCCCCCTTCCTGTCACAGATGTCGCACCTACGCGGGTTCTCGGTCACACCCGGCCAACAGCCGCTTGCCCGCCGCCTCCCGGTGTCGTTCACCGGGCACAGGCTTGGTGATCACCAGCGCACCGCCCGGCTCCCCGACGGCCGTCCCCCGGCCGCGCCGCGGCGCGCGCGGGGAGGTACGACGCATGACCGACCGAAGGCTCTGGTCCTACAAGGAGATCGCGGCGCACATCAGGGTGCAGCCGGACACCGTGCGGTCCTATCGCAAGCACGGTCTGCTGCCACCGCCGGACCAGGTGGAGGCGGGAAAGCCGTACTGGTACGCCGACACCGTCCGCGCCTGGGTCGCCTCCCGGCCGGGCAACCGGGGCCGAAGAGCGGACTGAGCGCCGAAAACCACCTGTGCCCCACCCACCGCGTGGGGCACAGTCGCCCCATGAGTTTCTCCGTCAAACCCGTTCTGACCGGCCGCAGAACTGTTCTCCGGCCGTTCACCGAGGCCGACGCCGACGCCATGGGGGAGATCGTCGCCGACCCCGAGGTCGTCCGCTTCACCTTCGAGCCCTCCACCGACCTGACCCCGGAGCGGCTGCGCACCTGGTACGGCTCCCGGGCCACCGCACCCGACCGGCTCGATCTCGCCGTCACCGATCCGGAGACCGGTGAGGTGCTGGGCGAGGTCGTGCTGTACGAGTACGACGCGGCCGCCCGGAGCTGCACCTTCCGTACCCTCATCGGGCCCCGGGGCCGTGGTCGCGGCATCGGTACCGAGGCGACCCGGCTGATCGTCGCCCACGGCTTCGGGTCGCTCGGTCTGCACCGGGTCGAACTGGCCGCCTGGGCCCACAACCACCGCGCGCTGCGGGTCTACGAGAAGGCCGGGTTCGTGGTCGAGGGCGTACGGCGGGAGGTGCAGGTGCGCGAGGGTGAGTGGGCCGACGAGGTGATCATGGCGATCCTGGACCGTGAGTGGGCCGCGCTCAGCGCCACGGCTCGATGACGGTCACGCCCGGACCCGGCGCCGTCCCCATGGCGGCGAGGGCGGCCGGGGCCTCGCCCAGCGGGATCGTCCGCGTCACCAGCAGGTCCGGCCGCAGCACCCCGGAGCCGACCAGCTCCAGCATTCCGGGATAGGCGTGGGCGGCCATGCCGTGGCTGCCGAGGAGCTCCAGTTCCAGGGCGATGGCGCGGGCCAGCGGGACCGGGGTGGTGCCGTCCGCCGAGGGCAGCAGGCCCACCTGGACGTGCCGGCCGCGGCGGCGCAGGGAGCCGACGGAGGCTGCGCAGGTGGCGGGTGAGCCGAGGGCGTCCAGGGAGAGATGGGCTCCCCCGCCGGTCAGCTCCCTCACGGCCGCCGCCGTGTCCGGTACGGCCGAGGCGTCCACCGTCCCGGCCGCGCCGAACGACCGGGCCAGTTCCAGCGCCCGGGGTGAGACGTCCACCGCGACCACCCGGGCTCCCGCGGCGACCGCGATCATCACCGCCGACAGCCCGACCCCGCCGCAGCCGTGCACCGCTACCCACTCCCCCGCCGCCAGCCGGCCCTGCCGCACCACCGCGCGGAAGGCCGTGGCGAAGCGGCAGCCGAGGGCGGCGGCGGTGCCGTACGCCATCGAGTCCGGGACCGCGACCAGGTTCACGTCGGCGTGGTCGAGGGCCACGTACTGAGCGAAGGACCCCCAGTGATGGAAGCCGGGCTGGGTCTGGCGCTCGCACACCTGCTGGTCGCCGGCCGCGCAGGACGGGCAGCTTCCGCAGGCGCAGACGAACGGCACGGTGACCCGGTCGCCGGGCCGCCGGCCGGTCACCCGGGCGCCCACCGCCTCGACGACTCCGGCGAGTTCGTGCCCGGGGACGTGCGGCAGGGTGATGTCCGGATCGTGGCCCATCCAGCCGTGCCAGTCGCTGCGGCACAGCCCCGTCGCCTCGACCCGCACCACGACCCCGTGCTCGGCCGGCTCCGGGTCCGGCACCTCGCGCACCTCGGCCGGCACCCCGTACTTCTCGAACACCACCGCTCTCATGCGGCCCACCCTCGCACGCGGTGACGCCGCTTCACACCCGCCGCCGGCTCACACCCCGGCCGTCTCCTTCTCCGGCGCGGGCACCGGAGCCTCGCCCTCGCTGAGTCCGAACCGCCGGTGGAAGCGGCGCAGCGGGGCGGGGGCCCACCAGGTGGCGCGGCCGGTGAGCCGCATGATCGCCGGGACCAGGAGGCTGCGGACGACCATCGCGTCCATCAGGACCGCGAGCGCGATGCCGAGGCCCAGCATCTTGGTGTTGGTCACCCGGGAGGTGCCGATGGCGACCATCACCACGGCGAGGATGACCGCCGCCGCGGTGATCAGCCCGCCGGTGCGCTGGAGCCCGTGGCGGACCGCCTCGTTGTGGTCGCCGGTGCGGTCGTACTCCTCCTTGATGCGGGAGAGCAGGAACACGCCGTAGTCCATGGAGAGTCCGAAAGCCACGCAGAACATCAGGACGGGCAGGGTGGTCTCGATGGAGCCGGGGCTGGTGAAGCCGAGCGCACCGGACAGATGCCCGTCCTGGAAGACCCAGACCACCGCACCGAACATCGCCGTCAGGCTGAGCGCGTTGAGCACCACGGCCTGCAGGGGTATCAGCACGCTCCCGGTGAGCAGGAAGACCAGCAGCAGGGTGACGACCGTGATGAACGCCCCCGCCCAGGGCAGGCGTTCGCCTATCGCGTGCTTGGAGTCGACCAGGACGGCGGCCGTCCCGGTCACCTTGGTGTCGAAGGGGCCTTCAGCGAGCGGAGGTCGCCGACGAGACTCTGGGCCGCGGTGTCGACGGCCTCCCCTTCGGCTGGACCGTGAAGTAGCCCGTGTCGCCCTTGATCAGGGGGCCGTCGACCCGGGCGACCTCGGGCAGGGCGGCCACCCGCTGCTTGTAGGCGGCGTACTGGGCCTTGGTGGCGCCGCCCTCGGCGAGGATCTCGAGTCCGCCGCCGGGGGTGCCCGGGAAGCCGTCGCGCAGGTGCTGCTGCACCACATGGGACTCGGCGCCCGAGGGCAGTTGGCGGTCGTCGGCGGTGCCGAACTTCACGCCGAGGAAGGGCAGCCCGAGGACGACGAGGAGGGCGCTGGTGCCGACCGCGAAGAGCGGGGCGCGGCGCATCACCAGTGTGGCGGTACGCGCCCAGCCGGTGCCGCCGGTCGCCTCGGTGCCGGAGCCGGCGCTCTCCCGGCCGCGGCGGAACAGGCGCCGCACGTCCAGGGAGTTGACCCGGTGACCGAGCAGGATCAGGGCCGCCGGAAGCAGGATCAGGGCGGCAGCGGCGGCCAGCAGGACCACGGCGATGCCGGCGTAGGCGAAGGACCGCAGGAAGTACTGCGGGAAGAGCATCATGGCGGCCAGGGAGACCGCCACCGTGAGGGCGGAGAACAGCACCGTGCGGCCGGCCGTGCGCAGTGTCGTGCCGACCGCCGTCAGGGGTTCGGCCCCGCCGGACAGTTCCTCCCGGTAGCGGCGGACGATGAACAAGGCGTAGTCGATGGCCAGGCCGAGGCCGAGGGCCGTGGTGAGGTTGAGCGCGAAGACCGAGACGTCGGTGAAGGCGGTCAGGCCGCGCAGGACCGCGTTGGTGCCGAGGATCGCAACGATGCCGATGCCCAGCGGCAGCAGGGCCGCCACGGCGCTGCCGAAGACCATCACCAGGAGCACCAGCGTGATCGGCAGGGCGATCATCTCGGCCCGGGTGAGGTCCTCCTTGATGATGGTCTGCATCTCGTGCCGGACGGCGACGATGCCGCCCACCTTCACCCGCACCGGGCCGTGCGCTCCCCGGTAGTGGGGCGCCAGGCGGTCCAGTGTGCGGCCCATCGCGTTCTCGTCGCCGGTGATGCGGGCGGCGATCAGCGCCTCATGGCCGTCCTTCGCGCGCAGGCCGGGCGCCGCCGCGGGACCGGCCTGCCAGTAGGAGCCGACGCCGGTCACGCCCGGCTCCCCGGTCAGGCGCTCGGCCAGGTCGCGGGCCTCGGAGGCGACCGCCGGGTCGTCGACGGAGGCGCGGCCCGCGTCGACCAGGAGCAGCAGATTGGGCTGGGAGTCGGGGAACTCGCGCTCCAGCGCCCTGGTCGCGTAGGTCGACTCGGCGGCCGGGTCCTCCCAGCCGCCGCTGCCCAGATGGTCCGCGACCCCGCCGCCCGCCAGCACGGCGAGCGCGGTCAGCACCAGGGCCACCAGTAGTGACAGGCGTGGGCGGGCGGTGACGAACCTCGTCCAGCCGCCGGTCCGGGGCGGTCCGTCCCCGTCGCGCGCCGCCTTGTTGACTTCGGTCATCGTGCGGTGTCCCCTTCACCGTGACCCATGTCCGTGCAGGCAGGCGGCATGGGTCGGTCATTGCCATAAACTGGCAAACACGAGAGATCGCTCGCGTTTCCTAAGAATGCGAGCGACCACTCGCGTTTGTCAATCGCCTTCGAAGGGCTGGGGATAACGCGTGTCCGACACCTCGGAGAACGAGCAGCCGCGCCGCCGTCAGGCACGCGGCGAGCGCCGTATCGCCCAGCTCCTCCAGGCCGCCGCCCAGGTCTTCTGCACCACCGGCTACACCGCCGCCAGCACCAACGCCATCGCCCGCGAGGCGGGCGTCTCGCCGGGCACGCTCTACCAGTTCTTCCCCAACAAGGAAGCGATCGCGATCGAGCTGGGCGACCGCCTGATGCACGAGATGCGGGAGACCTACGGCGAGGCCCTGGCCCCCGTCGACCCCGCCACCCCGCTGGAGGAGGCGATCGGCTCGGCCGTCGACCGGTTCATGGCCTTCAACACCGAGCACCCGGTGTTCTTCGCGCTGATGCACGGCCCCGACCTGCCCGGCGGGATCACCGAGGCGCACGACCAGCTGCACGCGACCCTGATCGGCCGCGTCGAGGGCCTGCTCGCCTCGCTGCTGCCCGAGGCCCCGCCGGCCGACCTCACCCGTACGGCACACGTCTGCCTGGGCATCTACAAGGCCGGCCTCGAACTGGTCCTGGCCCACGAGGGCGCCGAGCGCGCGGCCTACGTGCGGGAGGTCAAGAACGTGCTCGTCCGCTACCTCGAACCCCTGGTGGGCGACCGGCTCGGCCGCGCCTGACCCCACAGGGTCACCCGGACTGCGACAAAAGGCGCACCTGCGTAGGGTGCGGATGAATCGCCCCGCAGCAGTCCGAGGGGGACCCACGTGACCCACTCCCCGCCGCCCGGCAGGCCCCGGGCCCGCATCCCCGGCCCGCAGCAGCCGCCACCACCCTTCCCCCGCATCGGCGCGGGCCTGTGGCGGCGCTGTCTCAAGGGCGGGCTCGCCCTGTGGGCGCTGACCGCGGTGGCGGCGTACGCGACGCGCGGCGTCGCGCCGCTGCCCGCGCTCGTCCTGCTCGGCGGCTTCCTGATCCCCGTCGTCTTCGTACTGTGGGCGTACGAGCGGCACGGCCGGGACCTGGGCGTCAGCGCGGTCCTCGGCTGCTTCCTGGCCGGCGGCGCGCTCGGGGTGCCCGGCGCCGTACTGATGGAGGCGCACCTGCTCCACCCTTCCCCGGACGGTTCACCGGTGTCGCCCTGGCCGAGGAGGCGGCGAAGCTCGGCGCCCTGGTGTTCGCGCTGCGCCGGCAGCCGGGCCTGCGCGGGGCGCGGGCCGGTCTGGTGCTCGGCGCGGCCGTGGGCCTCGGATTCGCGGCGGTGGAGAGCTGCGCCTGCGCCTTCGACGCGGTGCTCCTCTCCGACGCCGCCGATCTGCGGGTGGTGCTGGAGACGGAGTTCCCGCGCGAGCTGCTCGCCCCGCTCGGGCACGGGCTGTGGACCGCGATCGCGGGCGCCGCGCTGCTGTCCCAGCGCCGTCCGAACGGGCACTTCCGCCTCGCCGCGCCGGTGGTGGGCACGTGGCTCGGCGTCTGCGTGCTGCACGCTGCGTGGGACGCCACGCGCGGGGTCGCCGGCCGGCTGGTGACGCGGGTGTACGGGACCGAGGCCGTCGCCCCGGGGCCGTTCGGGCAGCCGTACCTGCCGCGGACCGGCGCCGGGCAGGAGCACCTGTTCACGCTGCTCTCGGCGGGCGGCCTGGCACTCGTGGCCCTGCTCGGCGTCGCCTGGGTGTGGTCGCTGAGCCCCGGAGACGCTTGGAGAAATACCCCCTAGGGGTATAGTGTGGTGAGCATGGGGACCCCACCGTGAGTCCCTCCGGCCCCACCTGCCCCGACGAGGAGTAACGACATGACCGCCCAGACCGACACTTCGGGCTCCGTCACCACCGTCTACAAGGTGACCGGCATGAGCTGCGGCCACTGCGAGGGATCCGTCTCCGGCGAGATCTCCGAGATCCCGGGCGTCAGCTCGGTGAAGGCCGTCGCGTCCACCGGCGAGGTGACCGTCGTCTCCGCGGCCCCGCTCGACGACGAGGCCGTCCGCGCCGCCGTGGACGAGGCCGGGTTCGAGCTCGCCGGCCGGGCCTGAGAGAAAACCCCTCCCTTCCCCGACCGGGCCGTTCCGACCAGCTGATACTGGATCCGTACGGCCCGGTCCGATGTCTGGAGTCCGGACATGACCAGCACCACCGCCACACCGGCGAGCGCGATAGGCGACACCTCCGAGGTCGAGCTGCTCATCGGCGGGATGACCTGCGCCTCGTGCGCCGCGCGGGTGGAGAAGAAGCTCAACCGCATGGACGGCGTGAGCGCCACCGTGAACTTCGCGACCGAGAAGGCGAAGGTCAGCTACCCGGAAGCGTCCAGGTCGCCGACCTGATCGCGACGGTCGTGAAGACCGGCTACACCGCCGAGGAACCCCCGCCCCGGAGCCCGAACCCGCGGCCGCCGAGGCCCCCGAGTCCGCCGGCCCGGACCCGGAACTGGGCGCCCTCCGGCACCGCCTGCTGGTCTCCGCGCTGCTCGCCGCCCCGGTGGTACTGCTCGCGATGGTGCCCGCCCTGCAGTTCGACAACTGGCAGTGGCTCTCGCTCACCCTCGCCGCGCCGGTCGTGGTCTGGGGCGGAGCGCCCTTCCACCGGGCCGCCTGGACAAACCTCCGGCACGGCGCCGCGACCATGGACACGCTCGTCTCGGTCGGCACCCTGGCCGCCTTCGGCTGGTCGCTGTGGGCCCTCTTCTTCGGCGACGCCGGCATGCCCGGCATGCACGACGAGTTCCGGTTCACCGTCTCGCGCATGGACGGCGCCTCCACCATCTACCTCGAGGTCGCCTCCGGAGTCGTGGCGCTGATCCTGCTCGGCCGCTACCTGGAGGCCCGCTCCAAGCGGCGCGCGGGGGCCGCCCTGAAGGCGCTGATGGAGCTGGGCGCCAAGGACGTGGCCGTGCTGCGCGAGGGGCGCGAGGTGCGGGTCCCGGTGTCCTCGCTGGCCGTCGGCGACCGGTTCGTCGTCCGGCCCGGCGAGAAGATCGCCACCGACGGAACCGTCACCGAGGGCGTCTCCGCGGTGGACGCTTCCATGCTGACCGGCGAGTCGGTGCCGGTGGACGTGGGCCCCGGCGACCGGGTCACCGGCGCCACCGTGAACGCGGGCGGCCGGCTGGTGGTCGAGGCGACCCGGGTCGGCGCCGACACCCAGCTCGCCCGGATGGCGAAGCTGGTGGAGGACGCGCAGAACGGCAAGGCCGAGGTGCAGCGGCTGGCCGACCGGATCTCCGCCGTGTTCGTCCCGGTGGTCATCCTCATCGCCCTCGGCACCTTCGGCGTCTGGCTGGGCGTCACCGGGGACACGGTCGCCGCGTTCACCGCCGCGGTCGCCGTCCTGATCATCGCCTGCCCCTGCGCGCTGGGCCTCGCCACCCCGACCGCGCTGATGGTCGGCACCGGCCGGGGCGCCCAGCTCGGCATCCTGATCAAGGGCCCCGAGGTACTGGAGTCCACGCGCCGCGTCGACACGGTCGTCCTGGACAAGACCGGCACGGTCACCACCGGACGGATGACGCTCCAGGAGGTGTACACCGCCGACGGCGAGGACGAGAAGGAGGTGCTGCGGCTCGCGGGCGCCCTGGAGCACGCCTCCGAGCACCCCGTCGCCCGGGCGGTCGCCGCGGGCGCCGAGGAACGCGCCGGAGCGCTGCCGGCCGTCGAGCACTTCGAGAACGTCCCCGGACGGGGCGTACGCGGGCGCGTGGCGGGCCGTGAGGTGGCCGTGGGGCGGCTGTACGACGAGCTGCCCGAGGCGCTGGCACGCGCCCGGGAGGCGGCCGAGCGGGACGGGCGCACGGCCGTCACCGTCGGCTGGGACGGCCGGGCCCGCGGAGTGCTCGCCGTCGCCGACGCGGTGAAGGAGACCAGCGCCGAGGCGGTGCGCGAGCTGCGCGCGCTCGGACTGACGCCGGTGCTGCTCACCGGGGACAACCGCACGGTCGCCGAGTCGGTCGCCCGGGCGGTGGGCATCGACGAGGTGATCGCCGAGGTGCTCCCCGAGGACAAGGTGGACGTCGTACGGCGGCTGCGGGACGAGGGCCGGACCGTGGCCATGGTCGGCGACGGCGTCAACGACGCGGCCGCGCTCGCCACCGCCGACCTGGGGCTGGCCATGGGCACCGGCACGGACGCGGCGATCGAGGCGGGCGACCTGACCCTGGTCCGCGGTGACCTGCGGGTGGCGGCGGACGCGATCCGGCTCTCCCGGCGCACCCTCACCACCATCAAGGGCAACCTGGTGTGGGCCTTCGGCTACAACGTGGCCGCGCTGCCGCTGGCCGCCGCGGGCCTGCTGAACCCGATGATCGCGGGTGCCGCGATGGCCTTCTCCTCGGTGTTCGTGGTGACCAACAGCCTGCGACTGCGCGGCTTCCACTGAACTCACCCGGGGTTACCGGCGGTTAGTCACAGTTGAAGTGGCAGCCCCCCTGGAGTCGGGCGCGCGCCTCACATAAGCTCTTCACAAGGCTCGCGCATCATCCTTACGCTTGAGTCCCGATCGCCGTATCGGGGCTCTTGCGCACCTAAAGGACAAATGCAAGAGACGCAGATCACAGTGACGCGAACGTAACCATCGAAGGGGTTCGAAGGTCTAAGTTGGCGATGTCAGACCAGCGTCTTGGGGGCGCTGACTGACATCTGGGGATGTCTTGGGGGACTTCCTCAGAGATGCGTTGCCGGGGCACGTACACCGGGAAGCTTTGAGCGGCCCTCCCAGCGTGCGCTGTCCCGGCAGATCGCACCGCGTCACTGGAGCACGGCGGGTTCCGCCCGTCGTGTTCAGACAGCGATTTCAGGCGCTGTCCTCTCCAAGCGCCCGGCCGGATCCCGTGGGGGGAATCCGCACCGGGACATGGGAAGGCGCCCTGGTCGTCGGCCCGTGGGGGGACCGGCGTCAGGGCGCCTTCCGTTTGCGTTCATCACCGTCGGTTCAGGGCCCACCCATGACGGCGGGCCCTGTGCGGCGGGCGGGGCACCGGATCGGCACCCCTGGTCCGGCAGGTGCTCAGCGCTCCTCGACCGGAACGAAGTCGCGCTCCACCACGCCCGTGTAGATCTGGCGCGGACGGCCGATGCGGGAGCCCGGCTCCTTGATCATCTCGTGCCACTGGGCGATCCAGCCCGGCAGACGGCCGAGGGCGAACAGGACCGTGAACATCTCGGTCGGGAAGCCCATGGCCCGGTAGATCAGACCGGTGTAGAAGTCGACGTTCGGGTAGAGGTTGCGCGAGACGAAGTAGTCGTCGGAGAGCGCGTGCTCCTCCAGCTTCAGCGCGATGTCCAGCAGCTCGTCGGACTTGCCGAGGGCCGAGAGCACATCGTGCGCGGCGGCCTTGATGATCTTCGCGCGCGGGTCGAAGGACTTGTACACCCGGTGGCCGAAGCCCATCAGGCGGACGCCGTCCTCCTTGTTCTTCACCTTGCGGATGAAGGAGTCGACGTCGCCGCCGTTGGCCTGGATGCCCTCGAGCATCTCCAGGACGGACTGGTTGGCACCGCCGTGCAGCGGGCCCCACAGGGCGTTGATGCCGGCCGAGATCGACGCGAACATGTTCGCCTGCGACGAGCCGACCAGGCGGACCGTGGACGTCGAACAGTTCTGCTCGTGGTCGGCGTGCAGGATCAGCAGCTTGTCGAGCGCGGAGACGACGACCGGGTCGAGCTCGTACTCCTGCGCGGGGACCGAGAACGTCATGCGCAGGAAGTTCTCGACGTAGCCGAGGTCGTTGCGCGGGTAGACGAACGGGTGACCGATCGACTTCTTGTACGCGTACGCCGCGATGGTCGGGAGCTTCGCGAGCAGGCGGATCGTGGAGAGGTTGCGCTGCTTCTCGTCGAACGGGTTGTGGCTGTCCTGGTAGAACGTGGACAGCGCCGAGACGACCGAGGACAGCATGGCCATCGGGTGGGCGTCGCGCGGGAAGCCCTTGTAGAAGTTCTTGACGTCCTCGTGCAGCAGGGTGTGCCGCGTGATGTCGCCCTTGAACGTCGTCAGCTCGTCGACGGTCGGCAGCTCACCGTTGATCAGCAGGTAGGCCACCTCAAGGAAGGTGGAGCGCTCGGCCAGCTGCTCGATGGGGTAGCCGCGGTAGCGGAGGATGCCCGCCTCACCGTCGAGGTAGGTGATGGCGGATTTATAGGCGGCCGTGTTGCCGTAACCGCTGTCCAGAGTCACCAGACCGGTCTGGGCGCGGAGCTTCCCGATGTCGAAGCCCTTGTCACCTACGGTGCTGTCGACCACCGGGTAGGTGTACTCGCCGTCGCCGTACCGCAGTACTACAGAGTTGTCGCTCACGTCTTCCCTCACCGACGTAGTGCCTCATCTTCGAGGTGCCCTGACTGTCTCTACCATCCCCCATTTGGCTCAGGAGAGTGCACTCGGGGTCGACCATTGGGCCCATCGGCGGCACTCAGTGCCGCCAACCTGCTCATCCTGCCCGCTTCGGCGGGTAACCGGAAGTGCTCTGTGACCTTCACGACTCATTTGATCGATCATTTTTTTCGATGCGGGCGGGAGCCGCTGGTCGGAGGCGTTCAGGAACCGCGGAGCCGGTGATCCAGAGCCGTGCAGCGCCGGCCCGCCGACACCGTGCGCACCGCCTGTCCTATCGCCTTGCGTGAACCGACGAGTACCACCAGCCGTTTCGCCCGTGTCACCGCCGTGTACAGCAGGTTCCGCTGGAGCATCATCCACGCGCCGGTGGTGACGGGGATCACCACGGCGGGATACTCGCTGCCCTGCGACCGGTGGATCGTCATCGCGTACGCGTGGGCCAGTTCGTCCAGTTCGTCGAAGTCGTACGGGACCTCCTCGTCCTCGTCCGTCAGCACCGTCAGACGCTGGTCGACCGGGTCGAGCGAGGTCACCACGCCCACGGTGCCGTTGAAGACACCGTTCTCCCCCTTCTCGTAATTGTTGCGGATCTGGGTGACCTTGTCGCCGACGCGGAAGACCCGGCCGCCGAACCGCTTCTCCGGCAGCTCCGGCCGGCCCGGTGTGACGGCCTGCTGGAGCAGCCCGTTGAGGGTGCCGGCCCCGGCCGGACCGCGGTGCATGGGCGCCAGCACCTGCACGTCCCGGCGCGGGTCCAGGCCGAACCGGGCCGGGATCCGGCGGGCGGCCACGTCCACGGTGAGCCGGCCGGCCTCCTCGGTGTCGTCCTCGACGAAGAGGAAGAAGTCCTTCAGCCCGTCGGTGAGCGGGTGCTGCCCCGCGTTGATGCGGTGGGCGTTGGTGACGACGCCGGACTGCTGGGCCTGCCGGAAGACCCGGGTGAGCCGTACCGCGGGCACCGGGCCGCCCTCGGCGAGCAGATCGCGCAGCACCTCCCCGGCGCCGACGCTGGGCAGCTGGTCGACGTCGCCGACGAAGAGCAGGTGGGCTCCCGGCGGCACGGCCTTGACCAGCTTGTTGGCGAGCAGCAGGTCCAGCATCGAGGCCTCGTCCACGACCACCAGATCGGCGTCCAGCGGGCGGTCGCGGTCGTAGGCAGCGTCGCCGCCGGGCTTGAGCTCCAGCAGCCGGTGGACCGTGGAGGCCTCGGCGCCGGTCAGCTCGGCCAGCCGCTTGGCGGCCCGCCCGGTGGGCGCGGCGAGCAGCACCTTGGCGCGCTTGGCGCGGGCCAGTTCCACGATGGAGCGGACCGTGAAGGACTTGCCGCAGCCGGGGCCGCCGGTGAGCACGGCGACCTTCTCGGTGAGCGCGAGCCGGACGGCGGCCTCCTGCTCGGGGGCGAGGTCGGCGCCGGTACGGCTCCTGAGCCAGCCGAGCGCCTTGTCCCAGGCCACGTCCCGGAAGGCGGGCATCCGGTCCTCCGGGGTGCGCAGCAGCCGCAGTACCTGGGCCGAGAGGGAGAGTTCGGCGCGATGGAAGGGCACCAGGTAGACGGCGGTCACGGGTTCCGCTTCGCCGTCGGGCCCGGGCACCCTCTCCCGGACGACCCCCGGGTCCTCGCCCTCCTCGGGCGGCCCGGCGAGCTCGGCGAGGCACTCGATGACCAGGCCGGTGTCGACCTGGAGCAGCTTCACCGCGTCCGCGATCAGCCGCTCCTCCGGCAGGAAGCAGTGGCCCTGGTCGGCGGACTGCGACAGCGCGTACTGCAGGCCCGCCTTCACGCGCTCGGGGCTGTCGTGCGGGATGCCGACGGACCGGGCGATCCGGTCGGCGGTGAGGAAGCCGATGCCCCAGACGTCGGCGGCCAGCCGGTAGGGCCGCTCCCGCACGACCGAGATGGACGCGTCGCCGTACTTCTTGTAGATCCGCACGGCGATGGACGTCGACACCTCGACGGTCTGGAGGAAGAGCATGACCTCCTTGATCGCCTTCTGCTCCTCCCAGGCGTCGGCGATCTTCTTGGTCCGCTTGGGGCCGAGGCCGGGGACCTCGATCAGCCGCTTCGGCTCGTCCTCGATGATCGCGAGGGTGTCCAGGCCGAAGTGCTGGGTGATGCGGTCGGCGAAGACCGGGCCGATGCCCTTGACCAGCCCGGATCCCAGGTAGCGGCGGATCCCCTGGACGGTGGCGGGCAGGACGGTCGTGAAGTTCTCGCAGACGAACTGCTTGCCGTACTGCGGGTGCGAGCCCCAGCGGCCCTCCATCCGCAGCGACTCCCCGACCTGGGCGCCGAGCAGCGCGCCGACCACCGTCAGGAGGTCCCCGCCGCCCCGCCCGGTGTCGACGCGGGCGACGGTGTAGCCGTTCTCCTCGTTGGCGTAGGTGATCCGCTCCAGCACGCCTTCGAGCACGGCGAGCCGCCGTTCGCCCGTGGGGTTCCCTGCCTGTTGCGCCATGACCCGAAGGTACCGGCCGGGTCTGACATCACGATCCGGTCTCAGGAACCCGGCGGGGGGTTGATTTACGTCCGTGTAATCGATTCCAATCCTTCGTGCATGTCGATGTAATCGATTCCATGAGTTCCACAAGGAGGTGGAGCCCGCGATGGCGAGCATCAAGGACGTCGCCGCCGCGGCGGGCGTCTCGGTCGCCACGGTGTCGCGCGTCCTGAACGAGCACCCGTCGGTCAGCGCGGACGCACGCACCCGCGTGCTGGCCGCCGTCGAGGCGCTGGGCTACCGTCCCAACGCCGTCGCCCGTTCCCTGCGCACCGACCAGACCCGCACCCTCGGCCTGGTCATCAGCGACGTCATGAACCCGTACTTCACCGAGCTGGCCCGCTCCGTCGAGGAGGAGGCCCGCGCGCTCGGCTACAGCGTGATCATCGGCAACGCCGACGAGCGGCCGGACCTCCAGGACCACCATGTGCGGACCCTGCTGGACCGGCGCATAGACGGCCTGCTGGTCTCCCCCACGGACGGCGGCTCCCCGCTGATGCTGGACGCCGCGCGCGCGGGGACGCCGATGGTCTTCGTCGACCGGTGGATCCCGGGCGTCGAGGTGCCCGTGGTGCGGGCCGACGGGCAGCGCGCCGTGCGGGACCTCGTCGCGCACCTGTACGGGCTCGGGCACCGGCGGCTGGCGATCATCTCCGGACCCGCGGCCACCACCACCGGCAGCGAACGCGTCGAGGCGTTCCGGGCCGCCCTGGCCGAGTACGGGCTGGACCTGCCGGACGCCTACACCGGTCAGGGCGACTTCCAGGCCGAGAGCGGCCGGCGGGTCACCGACGGCTTCCTCGACCTGCCGGAGCCGCCCGAGGCGGTCTTCGCCGCGGACAACCTGATGGCGCTCGGCGCCCTGGACGCGATCCGCGCGCGCGGGCTGCGCGTCCCGGACGACATCGCGCTCGCCGCGTTCGACGACATCCGCTGGTTCGTGCACACCGATCCCCCGGTCACCGCGATCGCCCAGCCCACGGGCGAGCTGGGCCGGGCGGCCGTCCGGGCCCTGGTGGACCGCATCGAGGGCCGGCCCGGCGAGTCCGTCACCCTCCCCGCCCGTCTCGTCGTGCGCCGCTCGTGCGGCGCGCCCCCGCCGAGCACCCCGTAACGAACAGGAGCGAGTCGTGAGCGACCAGGACGAGTTGCTGCGCATCGAGGGCATCCGGAAGACCTTCCCCGGCGTGGTGGCGCTGGACGGCGTCGACTTCTCCCTGCGCCGGGGCGAGGTGCATGTGCTGCTCGGCGAGAACGGCGCGGGCAAGAGCACGCTGATCAAGATGCTCTCCGGCGCCTACACGCCCGACGGCGGGCGGATCGTCGTCGGCGGCGAGGAGGTGCGCATCCACGGTGCGCAGGACTCCGAACGCCTCGGGATCGCCACCATCTACCAGGAGTTCAACCTCGTTCCCGACCTGACGGTCGCCGAGAACATCTTCCTCGGCCGGCAGCCGCGCCGGTTCGGGATGATCGACCGGAAGCGGATGGAGGCCGACGCCGAGGTCCTGCTGAAGCGGGTCGGCGTGAACGTGTCCCCCCGCGCTCGGGTGCGTGAACTCGGCATCGCGCGCCTGCAGATGGTCGAGATCGCCAAGGCGCTCAGCCTGGACGCGCGCGTACTGATCATGGACGAGCCGACCGCCGTGCTCACTTCCGAGGAGGTCGACAAGCTCTTCCGGATCGTGCGCCAGTTGCGCGAGGACGGCGTCGGCGTCGTCTTCATCACCCACCACCTGGAGGAGATCGCCGCCCTGGGCGACCGGGTCACCGTCATCCGGGACGGCAGGAGCGTCGGACAGGTCCCGGCCGCCACCCCGGAGGCCGAGCTGGTCCGGCTCATGGTGGGCCGCGCCATCGAGCAGCAGTACCCACGCGAACGGGCCGACCGCGGCGGAGCGCTGCTGAGCGTCGAGGGCCTCACCCGGGACGGCGTCTTCCACGACGTCAGCTTCGAGGTGCACGCCGGTGAGGTGGTCGGCGTCGCCGGACTGGTCGGCGCCGGCCGCACCGAGGTCGTCCGGGCGGTGTTCGGGGCGGACCGGTACGACAAGGGGGCCGTGAAGGTCGCCGGTACGGCTCTGAAGGGGCACGACGTCAACGCCGCCATGGCGGCCGGCGTGGGACTGATCCCGGAGGACCGCAAGGGCCAGGGGCTGGTGCTCGACCAGTCGGTCGAGGAGAACCTGGGCCTGGTCACCATGCGCGCCGCCACGCGCGCGGGACTCGTCGACCTCAAGGGCCAGCGTGCGGCGGCCGCGCGGATCGCGGAGCAGCTCGGCGTGCGGATGGCCGGACTCGGCCAGCACGTGCGGACCCTGTCCGGCGGCAACCAGCAGAAGGTCGTCATCGGCAAGTGGCTGCTGGCGGACACCAGGGTGCTGATCCTCGACGAGCCGACGCGCGGCATCGACGTCGGCGCCAAGGTCGAGATCTACCAGCTCATCAACGAACTGACCGCGGCCGGTGCCGCCGTACTCATGATCTCCAGCGATCTGCCCGAGGTGCTCGGCATGAGCGACCGGGTGCTGGTGATGGCCCAGGGCCGGATCGCGGGCGAACTGTCCGCCGACGAGGCCACCCAGGACTCCGTGATGGCACTCGCCGTCAGCAACCCCACGACCGACAGGGAGGCCGCTCGTGGCCACTGACACGCTCAAGAGCACGACGGGCGCCGGTGGCGCCACGGCGGTGCGCCGGCTGCTCCTGGAGAACGGCGCGCTGACCGCGCTGATCGTCCTCGTCATCGCCATGTCGGCGCTGTCGGGCGACTTCCTGACCACCGACAACCTGCTCAACGTCGGCGTCCAGGCGGCCGTGACCGCCGTCCTCGCCTTCGGCGTCACCTTCGTCATCGTCTCGGCGGGCATCGACCTGTCGGTCGGCTCGGTGGCGGCCCTGTCGGCCACCGTGCTCGCCTGGACCGCCACGTCGCACGGCGTACCGGTCGTCGTGGCGGTACTGCTGGCCGTCGTGACCGGCATCGCCGCCGGACTCGTCAACGGCTTCCTCATCGCCTACGGCAAGCTCCCGCCGTTCATCGCGACGCTCGCCATGCTCTCGGTGGCCCGCGGTCTGTCCCTGGTGATCTCCGGCGGCTCCCCGATCCCCTTCCCCGACTCCGTCTCGCACCTCGGGGACACGCTCGGCGGCTGGCTGCCGGTGCCGGTCCTCGTGATGATCGTGATGGGCCTGATCGCCGCCCTCGTGCTCGGCCGGACCTACATCGGCCGCTCCATGTACGCGATCGGCGGCAACGAGGAGGCCGCGCGGCTGTCCGGCCTGCGGGTGAAGAAGCAGAAGCTCGCCATCTACGCCCTGTCCGGCGTGTTCGCGGCCGTCGCGGGTGTCGTGCTCGCCTCCCGGCTGTCCTCCGCGCAGCCCCAGGCCGCCGACGGCTACGAGCTGGACGCGATCGCCGCGGTCGTGATCGGCGGTGCCTCGCTCGCGGGCGGCACCGGCAAGGCGTCCGGCACGCTGATCGGCGCGCTGATCCTCGCGGTGCTGCGCAACGGCCTGAACCTGCTGAACGTCTCCGCCTTCTGGCAGCAGGTCGTCATCGGCGTCGTGATCGCGCTGGCCGTCCTCTTCGACACGCTGCGCCGCAAGGCGGGGGCGGCCCCGGCGGCGGCCGGCGCCTCTCCCGGCGGCAAGGGCAGGCAGGCGGGAACGTACGCGCTCGCGGCGGTCGTCACCGTGGCGATCGTCGGCGCGACCTCGTTCCTGCACAACGGCTCCTCCTCGTCCGCGAACCCGAAGATGGGCCTGTCCCTGTCCACCCTCAACAACCCCTTCTTCGTGCAGATCCGGGCGGGCGCCCAGGCCGAGGCGAAGAAGCTGGGCGTGGACCTCACGGTCACCGACGCGCAGAACGACGCCTCCCAGCAGGCCAACCAGCTCCAGAACTTCACCAGCTCCAGGCTCGGGGCGATCATCGTCAACCCGGTGGACTCCGACGCGGCCGGCAACTCCGTGAAGGCCGCCGGCAAGGCGGGGATCCCGGTCGTCGCCGTCGACCGCGGGGTCAACAAGGCGACCGTGGACACCCTGGTGGCGTCGGACAACGTGGCCGGCGGTGAACTGGCCGCGAAGACGGTCGCCGAGAAGCTCGGCGGCAAGGGCAGGATCGTCATCCTGCAGGGCCAGGCGGGCACCTCCGCCGCGCGCGAGCGGGCGGCGGGCTTCGCCCGGGGGCTGAAGTCCTACCCGGGCATCCAGGTCCTGGCCCAGCAGCCGGCCGACTTCGACCGGACCAAGGGGCTCGACGTGATGTCGAACCTGCTGCAGGCCCACCCCGACGTGCAGGGCGTCATCGCCGCCAACGACGAGATGGCCCTCGGCGCGATCAAGGCGCTGGGCGCCAAGGCCGGCCGGTCGGTCCAGGTGGTCGGCTTCGACGGCACCCCGGACGGATTGAAGGCGGTCGAGGGCGGCACGCTGTACGCGTCCGTGGCGCAGCAGCCCAGCCAGCTCGGCCGGATCGCGGTCGACAACGCGCTGAAGGCGGTCCAGGGCAAGAAGGTCGGGGCTGCCGTCAAGGTGCCGGTGAAGGTGGTCACGAAGCAGAACGTGGCCGGGTTCACCGGCTGACATCGGCGAGCGGGCGGGCGGTCCTCGGGGACCGCCCGCCCCGGGCATCTCTCAGGGGAGTCAATTCCATGTACGACTACGACCTCCTGGTCGTGGGTTCGGCCAACGCCGACCTGGTGATCGGGGTCGAGCGGCGGCCGGCCGCCGGCGAGACGGTGCTGGGCGGCGACCTGGCCGTCCATCCGGGCGGCAAGGGCGGCAACCAGGCGGTCGCGGCCGCCCGGCTCGGCGCGCGTACGGCCCTGCTGGCCCGGGTCGGCGACGACGCGCACGGCCGGCTGCTGCTGGACGCGCAGCGGGCGGCCGGGGTGGACACGACGGGCGTGCTGGTGGGCGGGGCGCCGACCGGTGTCGCGCTGATCACCGTCGATCCGTCCGGGGACAACAGCATCGTGGTGTCGCCCGGTGCCAACGCCCGGCTCACCCCGGCGGACGTGCGGCGGGCCGCCGGTCTGCTGGGCGCCTCGCGGGTGGTGTCGGCGCAGCTGGAGATCCCGCTGGAGACGGTCGTGGAGGTCGTGAGGAACCTGGCGGACGGCAGCCGGTTCGTGCTGAACCCGTCCCCGCCGCGCGAGCTGCCCGCGGAGGTGCTGGCGGCCTGCGATCCGCTGATCGTCAACGAGCACGAGGCCCGGGTGCTCCTCGGTGCGCAGGGCGCGAGCGGTGAACCGGCGGACTGGGCGCCCCTGCTGCTGGCCCGGGGTCCCCGTTCGGTGGTGGTGACGCTCGGCGCGGCCGGAGCGCTGGTGTGCGACTCCTCCGGTGTGACCCGGGTGCCGTCGGTGCGGGTGGACGCGGTGGACACCACCGGCGCGGGCGACGCGTTCACGGCGGCCCTGGCCTGGAAGCTGGGATCGGGCGCGGCGCTGCCGGCGGCGGCGTCCTACGCGGCCCTGGTGGGCGCGGCGGCGGTGACGCGGCGCGGCGCGCAGGAGTCGTACCCGACGGCGGCCGAGGCCGAGGCGCTCGGTGAGCGGGGCGGCGACCGGTGAAGCGGGCGGGGATCCTCAATCGTCATCTGGCCGGTGCGCTGGCCGCGCTGGGACACGGCGACGGGGTGCTGGTGTGCGACGCGGGCATGCCGATACCGGACGGGCCGCGCGTGGTGGACCTCGCCTTCCGCGCGGGCGTGCCCTCGTTCGCGGAGGTCCTGGACGGGCTGCTGGCAGAGCTGGTGGTGGAGGGGGCCACGGCCGCCGAGGAGGTGCGGGACGCCAATCCGGCGGCCGGCGCGCTGCTGGACGCCCACTTCCCGGAGCTGGCGCTGGTGCCGCACGAGCGGCTGAAGGCGCTGTCGGCGGGGGCCCGGCTGGTGGTGCGCACCGGGGAGGCGCGGCCGTACGCGAACGTGCTGCTGCGGTGCGGGGTGTTCTTCTAGGACCCCGGGTTCCCGGGCCTCGGGCGGCGGCGCCCGGACGTTTCGAGGGGGTGCGCCCGGTCCGTCGACCGGGCGCACCCCCTCGGCTTTCCCCTCCGTGCCGGAACTCCTCGAATCCCCCCGGGTTCCCTCCCCAGAAGTTCCGGACGACGAGTTCGACACGGGATGCGGAAGGAGGGTTGTACGGGATCCGGAATTTTTTCACCGGATCACATGGGCGACGAACCGCTCCGCCGTCTCGGCCAGCACCGCGCGGCCGTCGCGGGCCCACAGTCCCTCGTTGAACAGCTCGACCTCGATGGGTCCGGTGTAGCCGGCCGACTCCACGTACCCCCTCCACTCCCGCATGTCGATCGCGCCGTCGCCGATCTGCCCGCGGCCGTTGAGGACGCCCTCGGGAAGCGGAGTGGTCCAGTCGGCGAGCTGGAAGGTGTGGATACGGCCGCCCGCGCCGGCGCGGGCGATCTGCTCGGGCGCCCGGTCGTCCCACCACAGGTGGTAGGTGTCCACGGTCACGCCCACCTGGTGCGCGGGGAAGCGCTCGGCGAGGTCCAGGGCCTGGGCGAGGGTGGAGACCACGCAGCGGTCGGACGCGTACATGGGGTGCAGCGGTTCGACGGCGAGCCGTACGCCGTGCTCCCCGGCGTACGGCCCGAGTTCCGCGAGGGCGTCCGCGATGCGCTCGCGGGCCGCCCGCAGGTCCTTCGAGCCGGACGGCAGGCCCCCGGAGACGAGGACGAGGGTGTCGGTGCCGAGGGCGGCCGCCTCCTCGATCGCCCGGCGGTTGTCGGCGAGGGCCGCCGCCCGCTCCCGGGGCTCGTCGCCGTGAGGAAGCCGCCCCGGCACAGGGTGGTGACCGTCAGACCCGCGTCCCGGACCAGCTTGGCCGTCGCCTCCACGCCGTACGACCGGACGGGTTCGCGCCACAGGCCGACGCCCGGCACGCCCAACCGGACGCAGGAGTCGACCAGTTCCGGCAGGGAGAGCTGCCTGACCGTCATCTGGTTGATGGAGAAGCGGGCAAGATCGGTGCGTGCGAGACCGGTGCTCACTGGTTCACCCCGTACAGCGACAGCAGGTTCCGCATGCGCTCCTCGGCCTGCTTCGGGTCGGGGAACAGGCCCAGACCGTCGGCGAGTTCGTAGGCGCGGGCGAGGTGCGGCAGGGAGCGGGCGGACTGCAGGCCGCCCACCATGGTGAAGTGGCTCTGGTGGCCGGCCAGCCAGGCCAGGAACACGACTCCGGTCTTGTAGAAGCGGGTCGGGGCCTGGAAGAGGTGACGGGACAGGGCCACGGTCGGATCGAGCAGGGCGCGGAAGCCTGCCGTGTCGCCCGTGTCCAGGACCCGTACCGCCTCTGCCGCCAGCGGACCGAGCGGGTCGAAGACGCCGAGCAGGGCGTGGCTGAAGCCCTGCTCGTCGCCCGCGATCAGCTCGGGGTAGTCGAAGTCGTCGCCGGTGTAGCACCGGACGCCCCGCGGGAGCCGGCGGCGCAGGCCGACCTCGCGCCCGGCGTCCAGGAGGGAGACCTTGATGCCGTCGACCTTGCCGGGGTGGGCGGCGACGACCTCCAGGAAGGTCTCGGTGGCCGCGTCGAGGTCGGACGAGCCCCAGTAGCCCTCCAGCGCCGGGTCGAACACGGGGCCGAGCCAGTGCAGGACCACCGGTTCGGTGGCCTGGCGCAGGAGGTGGCCGTAGACCTCCAGGTAGTCCTCGGGGCCGCGGGCGGCGGACGCCAGTGCCCTGGACGCCATCAGGACGGCCTGCGCGCCCGCCTCCTCGACGACCGCGAGCTGCTCCTCGTAGGCCGCGCGGATGCCGGCGAGGGTGCCGCCGGTGAGCTGGTCGGTGCCGACGCCGCAGGCGATGCGGCCGCCCACCGCCCGGGCCTCCGCCGCCGAGCGGCGGATCAGCTCGGCGGCGCCCGCCCAGTCCAGGCCCATGCCGCGCTGGGCGGTGTCCATCGCCTCGGCGACACCGAGACCGTGGGACCACAGATGGCGCCGGAAGGCGAGAGTGGCGTCCCAGTCGACGGCGGCGGGCGAGTCGGGGGTGGTGTCGGCGAACGGGTCGGCCACGACGTGCGCCGCCGAGAAGACCGTGCGGGAGGTGAGCGGGGTGCCGGGGTTGAGCGTGAGCGGCTCGGTCCTGGGCTCGTAGGTCCGCAGGGCCCCGTCCGTGTCCGGGAGTCGGATGGTCACAGGGAGATCTCCGGCACCTCGAGACGGCGGCCCTCGGCCGAGGACCGCAGGCCCAGCTCGGCGAGCTGGACGCCGCGGGCGCCGGCCAGCAGGTCCCAGTGGTACGGCGTGCCGGTGTGCACGTGCCTGAGGAACAGCTCCCACTGGGCCTTGAAGCCGTTGTCGAACTCCTGGTTGTCCGGAACCTCCTGCCACTGGTCGCGGAAGACCTCGGTGGCGGGGACGTCCGGGTTCCAGACCGGCTTGGGGGTGGCCGAGCGGTGCTGGACGCGGCACCTGCGCAGGCCGGCGACCGCGGAGCCCTCGGTGCCGTCGACCTGGAACTCGACCAGTTCGTCGCGGTTGACGCGCACCGCCCAGGAGGAGTTGATCTGGGCGATCGCGCCGCCCTCGAGCTCGAAGACGCCGTACGCGGCGTCGTCCGCCGTCGCGTCGTAGGGCTTGCCGTTCTCGTCCCAGCGCTGCGGGACATGGGTGGTGGCCAGCGCCTGGACGGAGGTCACCCGGCCGAACAGCTCGTGCAGGACGTACTCCCAGTGCGGGAACATGTCGACGACGATGCCGCCGCCGTCCTCGGCGCGATAGTTCCAGGAGGGGCGCTGGGCCTCCTGCCAGTCGCCCTCGAAGACCCAGTAGCCGAACTCGCCCCGGACGGACAGGATCCGGCCGAAGAAGCCGCCGTCGACGAGCCGCTTCAGCTTGAGCAGTCCCGGCAGGAAGATCTTGTCCTGGACGACGCCGTGCCTGACGCCCTTCTCCGTTGCCAGCCAGGCTAGTTGGAGCGCGCCGTCGAGTCCGGTGGCGGTGGGCTTCTCGGTATAGACGTGCTTGCCCGCCGCGATCGCCTTGCGGACGGCGTCCTCGCGGGCGGAGGTGACCTGGGAGTCGAAGTAGATGTCGACGCCCGGGTCGGCGAGCACCGCGTCCAGGTCGGTGGAGACGTGCTCCAGACCGTGCCGGCCGGCGATCTCCCGGAGGGCGTGCTCGCGGCGGCCGAGCAGGACCGGCTCGGGCCACAGCACGGTGCCGTCGCCGAGGTCGAGGCCGCCCTGCTCGCGCAGGGCGAGGATCGACCGGACGAGGTGCTGGCGGTAGCCCATGCGTCCGGTCACGCCGTTCATGGCGATGCGCACCGTCTTGCGTGTCACGTGAGTCCCCTTCGTAACGCCGGTACGGGCTTGGTCGGCGGGGCCGGCGTCGTCGTCGTCAACCAGGGCAGCAAGCGCTTTCTGCGACGAGAAGCTAGCCTCCGCACCGTGGTCAGGACAAGACCGTGTCCTCTTCGAGTTGTTCGAGGGGGCGAACAAACCGCCTGGTTGGCCTTATGGTCTGCTCGGCACGCACGGAACCGTGACCGTGCCCGGCCTGTCTACGAGGACGTACGAGCACCAATGCGCGACAGCCCGCGCGACCGGAGGACGACGAGATGACGGTGACCCTGGCGGACGTGGCGGCCCGCGCACAGGTCTCCCCCGCGACGGTTTCGCGCGTGCTGAACGGCAACTACCCGGTGGCCGCGTCCACCCGGGATCGGGTGCTGCGGGCGGTCGACGAGCTGGACTACGTCCTCAACGGCCCGGCCAGCGCGCTCGCGGCGGCCACCTCCGACCTCGTGGGCATCCTCGTCAACGACATCGCGGACCCGTTCTTCGGGATCATGGCGAGCGCGATACAGGCCGAGATCGGGGGCCGGGCGGCCGGGCGGGCGGTGAGCGGCTGGCGGTCGTGTGCAACACCGGCGGTTCACCGGAGCGGGAGCTGACGTACCTCACCCTGCTGCAGCGGCAGCGGGCCGCGGCGGTGGTGCTGACCGGCGGGGCCGTGGAGAGCGAGCCGCACGCGGCGGCCGTCTCGGCCAAGCTGCGCAAGCTGGCGGAGGCCGGGACCCGGGTGGTGCTGTGCGGGCGGCCGCCCGCCGCGGACACCGACGCCGTCGCGCTGACCTTCGACAACCGAGGTGGCGCCCGCGCTCTGACCGACCACCTCATCGGGCTCGGGCACCGGCGGCTCGGCTACATCGCGGGCCCCGAGGAGCGCACCACCACCCGGCACCGGCTGGAGGGCCACCGCGCCGCGCTCGAGGCGGCCGGGGTCGAGGAGGACCCGCGGTGGACGGTGTACGGCCGCTACGACCGCCGGTCCGGTCACGAGGCCACGCTGGAGCTGCTGCGCCGGGACCCGTCACTGACGGCGATCGTCGCCGCGAACGACTCCGTCGCGCTGGGCGCGTGTGCCGCGCTGCGGGAGTCGGGGCTGCGGATCCCCGAGGACGTCTCGGTGGCCGGCTTCGACGACCTGCCGTTCAGCGTCGACGCGGTGCCCGCGCTGACGACTGTGCGGTTGCCGCTGTCCGAGGCGGGTGCGCGGGCGGGGCGCATCGCCATGGGCCGTGAGGAGGCTCCGCCCGGGGGATCGCTTCGGTGCGGGGGGAGTTGATGGTGCGGGGGTCCTCCGGGGTTCCGCGGGGGCTCAGTAGCTTGGAGCTGGTTGGGGTGGGGCTCAGTGGCTTGGAGCCGGCTGGGGTGGGGCTCAGTGGTTTGGAGCCGGCTGGGGTGGGGTGGGCGGGTGCGGGTTCGTGGGGCCGGTCGCGCAGTTCCCCGCGCCCCTTCTGGGGTGAGCGGTGATTGTTGGGCGCCCAGTCGCTCGGGAGCCGGGCGGGTGCGGGTTCGTGGGGCTGGTCGCGCAGTTCCCCGCGCCCCTTCTGGGGTGAGCGGTGATTATTGGGTGCCCAGTCGCTCGGGAGCCGGGCGGGTGCGGGTTCGTGGGGGCTGGTCGCGCAGTTCCCCGCGCCCCTTTTGGGGTGAGCGGTATTTCTTCGGGGGCCTAAGCTCGGGGGCGTGGCTTCGAGGGTTTCCGACGAGGGCGACGGGGTGCTGCGGGCGCCGGTGGCCGGTGATCTCGGGTGGATCGTGCAGCGCAACGGCGCTCTGTACGCGGCCGAGTACGGCTGGAACGCGGAGTACGAGGGGCTGGTGGCGCGGATCGTCGCCGACTTCGCCGAGGACCACGATCCGCGTCTGGAGCGGGTGTGGATCGCCGAGCTGGACGGCCGGGCGGTGGGGTGCGTGATGTGTGTGCGGGACTCGGCTCCGGACACCGCGCGGCTGCGGCTGCTGCTGGTCGAGCCCTCGGCACGCGGGCACGGGATCGGCGACCGGCTGGTGCGCGCCGTCGTCGCCTTCGCGCGCGAGGCCGGCTACCGGGACCTGGTGCTGTGGACCAACGACGTGCTCAGCGGGGCCCGGCGCCTCTACCAGCGGCACGGCTTCGTGCTCGTCGCCGAGAAACCGCACCGTTCCTTCGGCAGGGATCTGGTCGGCCAGGACTGGCGGTTGGATCTCCGCGGATCGGGCACCTGACGAGTAGGGTCCGAGCATGAAGCTGGCGTTCTCCACTCTCGGTGTCCCCGGGCTGCCCGTCCCCGATGTCCTGGCGCTCGCGACCGCGCACGGTTACCACGGTGTGGAACTGCGCGCCCATCCCGAGGAGCCCGTGCACCCGGGTCTGTCCCCCGCCGAGCGGACGGAAACGGCCGCGTTGTTCAAAGCGGCCGGAATCGAACTGCTCGGCCTTGCCGGATACACACGCGTCGCCGCGCCCGGCGACGACGCCCCCGTCCTCGACGACATCCGACTACTCCTGCAACTCGCCCACGATCTGGGCGCCCCGTTCGTCCGGGTCTTCCCCGGCGCCGATCCGGACCGGCCCCGCGAGGAGTCCGACGCCCTCGCCGCCCGGCGGCTCGGTGCCGCCGCCGAGGACGCCGCCGCGCTCGGCGTCCGGATCCTGCTGGAGACCCACGACTCGCACCGCACCGGCGCCGACCTGATCCGTGTGCTGGGCCCCGTCGGGCACCGGCAGGTGGGCGCGCTGTGGGACGTGATGCACACCTGGCTGGGCGGCGAACAGCCCGCCGACAGCTACGCGGCGCTCGCTCCGCACCTCGGCTACGTCCAGGTCAAGGACATCGCCTCGGCCGAGGACAGCACCCCACTGCCGCTCGGCGCGGGCGTCCTGCCGCTCACCGAATGCGTGGACGTCCTGTGCCGCAACGGCTGGGACGGCTGGCTGTGCTGGGAGTACGAGAAGCGCTGGCACGAGTCCGCCGCCCCGCTCCCCGACCTGCTGACCGCGGGCCGCGACCACCTCGTCCGCCTGCTCGGCGAGGCGGCCTAGCGGAACCGGCCCCGTCCACGGCCGCCCGGCACGCGCGTCTCGCCGCCCACTCCGTGGGTGAACACCCCGCGCCGGGCGGCCGGGCGGGGGCCCGGCTGTCTCGTCGCTCTCGGTGAGCCGGTTCGGCGGCCCCCGGTGGCGCCCCTTCTCGCCGCCGGGCGGCGGTTAAATCGCTGGCCGGGGTCGGCGGGGGCGGTTAGCCTCCCCCGGTGATTGTGCAGCCCTCGCGTTCCCGTTCGCTCTCATGAGACTTCGCCGCTCGCTCATCGATGTGACGCCGCTGCGCACCTCGCCCGTCTTCCGGCGGCTGCTGATCGGCCGGACCGTGTCCGTGCTCGGCGGGATGATGACCATGGTGACGGTCATGTACCAGGTGTGGGACATGACCCGCAGTACGGCGTGGACCGGCGCGGTCGGGCTGGCGCAGGCGTTGCCGCTGGTGGTGTTCGGGCTGTTCGCGGGTGCCTGGGTGGACCGGGCGGACCGGCGCCGGATCTATCTGGCGGCCACCGTGGGCCAGGCCGCCTGCTCACTGCTGCTGGCCGTGCAGGGTTTCACCGGGCACGTCCCGGTGGTGGTCGTCCTCGCGCTGGTCGCCGTGCAGTCGACGTTCGGCGCGCTCGGCGCCCCGGCGGCCGGCACGTTCGTCCCCCGGCTGCTGCCCCAGGAGCAGGTGGCCGCCGGGCTGGCCCTGAACATCGTCACCGGCCAGACGGTGATGCTGCTCGGCCCGGCGCTGGCCGGTGTGCTGCTGGGCCGGCTGGGCATCGGCACCTGCTACCTGCTGGACGCCCTCAGCTTCGGGCTCTCCTTCTACGGTGCCTTCGGGCTGCCCGCGCTGCCGCCGGAGGGTGAGCCGTCGCGGGCGGGAGTGCACGGGGTGCTGGACGGGCTGCGGTTCCTCGCCGGGCACCGGGTGGTGCGGGGCGCCCTGATCACGGACCTGGCCGCCACCGTGCTGTCCTTCCCGGTCAGCCTGTTCCCGCTGGTCAACGCCGAACGGTTCGGCGACGACCCGCGCACCCTGGGCCTGTTCCTGTCGGCCCTGGCGGTGGGCGGCGTCACCGCGACGACCCTGTCCGGCTCCCTGACCCGGCTCGGCAAGCCCGGCGCGGTGATGCTGTGCGCCTCCGGCACCTGGGGCGTGGCACTGGTCCTGTTCGGGCTGTCGAGCAGCCCCTGGGCCGGTCTCGCCCTGCTCGTCGTCGCGGGGGCGGCGGACGCCACCGCCGTCGTCTCCCGCTCCACGATCGTGCAGACCCGCACCCCGGACGCGCTGCTCGGCCGGGTCACGGCGGCCGAGCAGATCGTCGGCCAGGCGGGCCCCAGCCTCGGCAACGTGCGCGGCGGCCTGCTCGCGGGCTTCAGTTCCGGGGCGACGGCCCTGGTCAGCGGCGGCCTGATGTGCGTCCTCGCGGTGGCGGCGGTCGCGGCGGCCACCCCCGAACTGCGGTCCGGGGCCGGCAAACTCACCGTTCCGGAGACGTCCTGAGAGCGGCGCGGCCGCTTCCCCGCGCCACTGAGGACGGCTGGGCTCGCCTGGGCACCCCCGTCCGGCGTGACCCCCGAACCAGGGCCACGCCGGACACGGCGGACACGGCGGACACGGCGGACACGTAAGGAGCATTCCTCGTCGACGTCGTCCTCCGCCCCGCTCACCGGGCCGGTCCTGACGCCGGAGACGGCCGGCCCCGGCGGGCGGGGCGGCGAGCCGGCCGGGCGGCGTCCGTCACCCGTCGGGCTCGGCCGGCCGGGTGCCGGTGGACGGCGGGGTTCCGCCGTCCACCGGCGAGTGCGTCCGGCGGGGTGCGTACGTCTAGTACGTCAGCCCGTACCCCAGGGGATACAGCTCCCGCGCCGGATCGTCCGCCCGCTGCACCGGCACCGGGAGCCTGCCGTGCGGCCCCACCCGGCCGGCGATCACCCGTGCGGCGGCGCGCAGTTCGACGTCGGTCCAGGAGTAGGTCGCCAGGAATCCCTTGACGGCGGGGAGCTGGGCGACGTCGTAGGGGTTCCGTACGGCGACGGCCACCACCGGCTTCCCGGTGGCGAGCAACTGCTCCACCAGGGTCCGCTGGCTGCTTGCCGCCGTCACGTTGTACGTGGCCACGACCACCGCGTCGGCGTCCCGCGCGGCCGTCACCGCCTTGCCGACGACCGTCGCGGAGGGCGCGGTGCCGGTGGACAGGGCGGTGGCGGTGAAGCCCAGTTCGGTGAGGGCGGCCGCCAGCACCGTGGTGGGCGGTCCCGTGGTGCCGGACGGGGAGGCCGGGTCGGCGCCGACGACGAGGATCCTGGGCCGGTCGCGGTGGTCGAGCGGGAGGACGCGGTCCTCGTTGACGAGCAGGGTCGTGGTGCGCTCGGCGATCCGGTCGGCGGCCGCCAGATGGGCCTTGGTGCCCACCGTGCGGTCGACGCCGGCCCCGGTGACGTAGGGCGGCCGGTCGAGCAGTCCGAGCCGGGCCTTCAGCCGCAGGATGCGCAGGATCGATTCGTCCAGTCGGGCCTCGGTGAGCTCGCCGTCCTGGACGGCCTTGAGGACCGCGTGCCACGCCACGTCGAGTGACGGCGGGTTGAGGAGCTGGTCGACACCGGCCTTCAGGGCGAGCACCGGCACGCGGTCGTCGCCGTACTTGGTGCGCACTCCCTCCATGCCGAGCGAGTCGGTGACCACGACGCCGTCGTAGCCGAGTTCGCCGCGCAGGATGCCGGTCAGGATGGGGTGCGAGAGGGTGGCCGGGTCACCGGCGTCGTCCAGGGCCGGGAACTGCAGGTGCGCGGTCATGATCGAGTCGATGCCCGCCGCGATCGCCGCCCGGAAGGGCACCGCGTCCAGCCGCTCCCACAGCTCGCGGCTGTGCGTGATGACCGGGAAGCCGGTGTGGCTGTCGACGGCGGTGTCCCCGTGGCCGGGGAAGTGCTTGGCGGTCGCCGCGACCCGGGAGGCCTGGTAGCCCTTCACCTCGGCCGCCACCAGCCGGGCCACCGCCTCCGGGTCGGCCCCGAAGGACCGGACGCCGATGACCGGGTTGGCCGGGTTGACGTTCACGTCGGCGTCGGGGCTGTAGTCCTGGTTGATGCCCATGGCGCGCAGTTCGGCGCCGGAGACGCGGCCGAGGGTGTGGGCGTCGGCGGGGCGGCCGCCCGCGCCGATCGCCATGGCGCCCGGGAACAGCGTGGCCGGCGCGCCCACCCGGCAGACGATGCCGTGCTCCTGGTCGGTGGCGATGAGCACCGGCAGGCCGCGGGGCTGCTCAAGGGAGGCGCGCTGGATGCCGTTGGACAGGTCGGCGATCTGGTGCGGGTCCCGGGTGTTGTGGGCCCAGGTGAAGTAGATGATGCCGCCGACCCGGTACTTGGCGATCAGCTCGGCGGCCGTGCGGACCCCGATCTCCGCGACGTTGGCGTCGATGTCGGCCTGGTCGGGGGCGGTGGCGGAGTGGCCGTAGACCCGCATCACGAAGAGCTGGCCGACCTTCTCCTCCAGCGACATGCGGGAGATGAGGGCGCGCAGCCTGGTGTCGCCGGAGGCGGCGGCGTGGGCGGTGGCCGGTACGGTCAGCGCGGCGGTGATGCCCGCGGTGGCGGCGAGAACGGTCCGTCTGGACGGCCGCGGGGTGTTTCCCGTGCTTCCCGTGCTGCTGTGGTGCACGCGTGCTCCTTCCGGAGGACAACCGCTGAAGGAAACTTCCAAGGAGCCACCAATATCCGGGAAGTTTCTTTCCGTCAAGGGAACGCACAGGAAGCCGGGGTGAGGCCGCCGTCGGCAGTCGGGAGGGGGCGCGCCGACGGCGGCGGCCGCCCGGCCCGGTGCGGCGGAGGGGGTGCGCCGGCCTCGGGTCCGGAGCCGGCACCGCACCGCGGACCCGCCGGCGGTCCGGGCGTCGGACAGCGGCGGGGTCCGCGCGGGCGGACGGCCGCGGGTGGCGGCGGGGTCCGCGCGGGCGGACGGCCGCACGGGTGAGTTCTTCCCGCCGCACCGGTGAGTTCCGCCGGCGCGGGGAGTCTGCACCACAGTTGCCGACGACGCGGGAGGAACCATGGCTCAACTGCTGAGGGTGCAGAACTTCAATGTGTCCAGTGACGGGATCGCCGCCGGCGAGGACCAGAGTTTCGAGCGGCCCTTCGGTCTCCCCGGTGCCGAGCGCCTCTTCGGCTGGGCGGGCGCGACGGCGAGCTGGCCCAATCGCACCGATCCCGGGGGCAGCCGGGGGCTCGACGACTACTTCACGCGGGACTTCGCCAACGGCATCGGGGCGGAGATCATGGGCCGCAACAAGTTCGGGCCGCAGCGCGGGCCCTGGCAGGACTACGAGTGGCGCGGCTGGTGGGGCGACGAACCCCCGTTCCACACGCCGGTGTTCGTGATGACGCACCACCGGCGCCCCTCGTTCACGCTGTCGGACACCACGTTCCACTTCGTCGACGGTGACCCGGCGACGGTCCTGGAGCAGGCACGCGAGGCGGCGCGGGGCGGGGACGTCCGGCTCGGCGGCGGGGTGACCACCGTCCGGGAGTTCCTCGACGCCGGTCTGGTGGACACCATGCACGTGGCGGTGTCGCCGGTGAAGTTCGGGTCGGGCCTCCGGCTCTGGGAGTCGCCGGAGGAGCTGCTGGACCGCTTCCACCTGGAGGTCGTGCCCAGCCCGAGCGGCGTGACGCACCACCTGTTCTGGCGGAGGTGACACCGGGGCGCCCGACGCGGGTCGGGCGCCCCGGCGGTGCCGGCCGCTCCGTGTGGAGCGGCCGGCACCGGTGGATCAGGGACGCAGCCCGGGCTCGCGTTCCACGTCCCGTACGTCCAGCTTCGCGTCGTGGCGGGCCAGCGGCCTGGCCGCGGACGGGTCCGCCCGGACGGCGGCGGGCGCGACGCCCGCCCACTCCAGGATGCGGGCCGTGGCCAGCGCCTTCTGGTCGGGCACCAGGCCCGCCACATTGGCCCCGTGGTTCATGCCGGGGGCGGTGAAGACGTAGGAGTCACGGGAGCCCGCGCCGACGCGGAACCGCTCCGAACCCCACGGGTCGTTCTCGCCGTAGACGAAGAGCATGTGCCGGGCGTGCCGCCGGACCCAGCCGTCCACGTCCCGCATCGCCTCCGGCTGGAAGCGCATGGGGATGGAACGGGGCACGAAGTTGCGCGGCGGCTGGTAGCCGTAGCGGATCAGCTTCTTCTCGATGTACGGGAAGTGGATGCTGGGCGCGCCGAGCTGGGTGCCCGCCTGGTAGTAGTACGGCGTGTACGTCTCCAGGCCCTGGTCGGTGTAGGCGGAGAAGCCGGAGATGGTGTCGACCGAGTCCCAGATCGCGTCGTCGGCCGCGGTCGCCGCGTCGGCGGGGATCGTGTCGCAGTCCTTCAGCAGGCTGTACTGCCAGAAGCCCCAGACGTAGTCGAGGACGACCGCCTCGTAGGCCTTGTCCAGGCCGCCGATGGTGTCGAAGGTGTAGCCGTTGTCCGCGGCGTACTGCGCGTACCTCTTCTCCAGCGGCTCGCGGCGCACCAGCGCCTCCCGCTGGACGGCGTTCAGCCGGTCCCGGCACTCCTTGGTCCCGACGCCCGCGAAGAACCGGTCGTACGCCGAGTCCTCCTTGTTGACGACGTCGTTGGGGGCGACATAGGCGACCACGCCGTCCATGTCGCGCGGGTAGAAGCGCTCGAAGTAGGTGGCCGTCATGCCGCCCTTGGAGCCGCCGGTGGCGAGCCAGTTGGCGGAGTAGATCGGCTTCAGGGCCTGGTAGACCCGGTGCTGGTCACTGGCCGCCTGCCAGATGTCCAGCTTGGACCAGTCCGCCGGCGCGGGCCGGGACGGGGTGAAGAAGCGGTACTCCAGGGAGACCTGGTTGCCGTCCACGATCTGGGTGGGTTCCCGGCGGGACGGGGTGGTGGAGACGTTGTAGCCGCCGGTGTAGAAGACCGTCGGTCGGCTGGTGTCCTTGTGCAGCACGGTGATCCGCTGCTGGAAGGTGCCCTGCGACGGGTGCCGGTGGTCGACCGGCTGCGTGTAGTTCAGTACGAAGTACCGGTAGCCGGGGTACGGCTTCTCCTGGACCAGGCTCATGCCGGGTATCGCCAGGAGCCGGTCCTTGATGTCGGGCTCGGACTGGGCGGCGGTGGCCGCGCCCGCTGTGCTCAGCGTGCCTATGAAGACCGTGAGCGCCAGCAGCCATCTGAGCGCCTTGCGCATGCGCACTCTCCCCTGTGAGACAGATGTGCGCCGGAAGCTAGCGGAGCAACTGCCGTGACACCAGAGGGGGTTGTGCGATTTGGGACGGTCTGCGGTCAGATGGCGTACGGATCAGGGGTTCAGGGGCCCGCGATAGCGCGGGAGTTCAGCACAGGAACCAGCCGGAGCTGACCGTGGCGCGGCCCACCGAGCCCCGCACCCACACGCAGCGCTGTCCGGCGTGCACGGTCACCGGGCCGGCGTGGTGCTTGAACCGGCCCGCGTCCACGACCGGCCGGTTGCCGCGGGCCTGGACGCTGACGGACATCAGCCGTCTGGCACCGGGGTGCCGGGCGACGGTGACGGCGCAGACGTAGCCGTTGCGCTTGTAGACGTGCACGACGCCCGCGCTGAACGGCAGGGTGCGTACCTCGTGTCCGGCGCAGGAACCGGCCGGGGCCGCCTGGGCGGCGCCGGGCACCGCGAGCGCGAGCGCGCCGGAGGCGGCCAGCGCGGCCGCGCCGAGCACCAGACGCCGGCGTATGGCACCACAGTCCATCGTCGTCCTCCCCGTACCGCGGTCGTACGTCCCCGGCATACGTCACCGACGACCGTACTGATGTACGGACGCAGGACGTGTGTCGGATGGTTGCACGGTCGTCGGCGAGCCCGCCCTCCGGGGTGCTCAGCGGGTGGCGCCCACCGGCTCCTCCGGTTCGGACCGGCCGACGAAGGTCCGCCAGAGTTCGGCGTAGTGGCCGCCCAGGGCCAGGAGTTCGTCGTGGGTGCCGTCCTCCACCACCCTGCCGTGGTCCATGACCACCACCCGGTCGGCGCGCGCGGCCGTGGTCAGCCGGTGCGCGACCACCAGCGTGGTGCGGCGGCCCGCCAGCCGGTCGGTGGCCTGGTTGACCTGGGCCTCGGTGGCCAGGTCCAGGGCGGCCGTGGCCTCGTCGAGGAGCAGGACGTCCGGGTCGACCAGTTCGGCGCGGGCGAGCGCGATGAGCTGGCGCTGGCCGGCCGAGAGGTTGCGGCCGCGTTCGGCGACCTCGTGCAGGTAGCCGCCGTCGAGCGTGGCGATCATCTCGTGCGCGCCGACCGCCCGCGCCGCCGCCTCGACCTCGGCGTCGGTGGCCTCGGGGCGGCCGTAGGCGATGGCGTCCCGGACGGTGCCCGGGAAGAGGTACGCCTCCTGCGGGACCACCCCGAGGCGGTGCCGGTACGAGGTCAGGTCCAGGGTGCGCAGATCCGTGCCGTCGGCCGTGACCCGGCCGGAGGTGGGGTCGTAGAACCGGGCCACCAGCTTCACCAGCGTGGACTTGCCGGCCCCGGTCTCACCGACGAAGGCGACCGTCTGCCCGGCCGGGACGGTGAGGGTGATGCCGGTCAGCGCCTCCTCCTCGGCGCCGTAGGCGAAGCGCACGTCCTCGAACGCGATGTCGCCGCGCAGGGAGGCGACCTCGCGGGGTTCGGCGGCGGAGCCGGTGGAGGCCGGCTCGCGCAGCAGCTCCTGGATGCGGCCGAGGGAGACGGTGGCCTGCTGGTAGCCGTCGAAGACCTGGGAGAGCTGCTGGACCGGGGCGAAGAACAGGTCGATGTAGAGCAGGTACGCCACCAGCGCGCCCGTGGTCAGCGTGGCCGCCTCCACCCGGCCGGCGCCGGTGATCAGCACGGCGGCCGCGGCGACCGAGGACAGCAGCTGGACGAAGGGGAAGTAGACCGAGATCAGCCACTGGCCGCGGATACGGGCGGCACGGTAGCTGTCGCTGCGCTCGGCGAACCTCCGGGCGCCGTCCGGCTCGCGCCGGAAGGCCTGCACGATCCGGAGTCCGGCCACCGACTCCTGCAGGTCCGCGTTGACCGCCGACACCCGCTCACGGGCGAGTTCGTAGGCCTTCACGCTGGCCCGGCGGAAGAAGAAGGTGGCGATGACCAGCGGGGGCAGGGTGGCGAAGACGACCAGGGCGAGCTGCACGTCGAGCACCAGCAGGGCGGCCATGATGCCGAAGAAGGTGACGACCGAGACGAACGCGGTGACCAGGCCGGTCTGCAGGAACGTGGACAGGGCGTCGACGTCCGTCGTCATCCGGGTCATGATCCGGCCGGTCAGCTCGCGCTCGTAGTAGTCGAGGCCGAGCCGCTGGAGCTGGGCGAAGATCTTCAGCCGCAGGGCGTACAGCACGCGCTCGCCGGTGCGGCCGGTCATCCGGGTCTCGCCGAACTGCGCGGTCCACTGCACCAGCACGGTGAGCAGGCCCAGCAGTGAGGCCGCCCAGACCGCGCCGAGCGCCGCCCTGCTGACGCCCTGGTCGATGCCGTGCCGGATCAGCACCGGCAGCAGCAGGCCCGTACCCGCGTCCACGGCGACCAGCAGCAGGCTGACCAGCAGCGGCAGGCCGAAGCCGTGCAGCAGCCGGCGCAGGCCGTACGACTGCTCGGCGCGCACCGCGCGGGCCTCGTCGACATCGGGGGTGTCGGTGGCCGGGGGCAGTGCCTCGACCTGGGCGAGGAGTTCGGGGGTGGCGGGGGTGCCGGCCATGGCCGCGTCCCTGGGCCGGCGCTCGCCCGTCCACAGCCGGGGGTGATGCCGGCCTCGGCGTCGAACTCGGCGTCCAGCTCCTCGCGGAGGCTGGTGTCCTCCTGCGGCTCGGCGGGGCCGGTGTGGCCCGGGGAGACGCCGCCCAGCTCGTCGGGGTCGGTCAGCAGCCGGCGGTACAGGGCGCAGCGCTCCTGCAGTTCCTCGTGGGTGCCGACGTCGGCGAGCCGGCCGCCGTCCAGGACGGCGATGCGGTCGGCGAGGTTCAGGGTGGATCGGCGGTGGGCGATGAGCAGGGTCGTCCGGCCCTCCATCACATGCTTCAGCGCCTCGTGGATCTCGTGCTCCACGCGGGCGTCCACGGCGGAGGTGGCGTCGTCCAGGACCAGCAGGCGGGGGTCGGTGAGCAGGGCGCGGGCGAGCGCGACGCGCTGGCGCTGGCCGCCGGAGAGGGTCAGGCCGTGCTCGCCGACCTTGGTGTCGTAGCCCTGGGGCAGCTCGCCGATGAACCGGTCCGCCTGGGCGGCGCGGGCGGCGGCCTCGATCTCCTCCCGGGTGGCGGCCGGGCGGCCGTAGGCGATGTTCGCGCCGACGGTGTCGGAGAAGAGGAACGAGTCCTCGGGGACCAGGCCGATCGCGGACCTGAGCGAGTCCAGGGTCAGCTCGCGCACGTCGTGCCCGCCGATCAGGACGGCACCCCGGGTGACGTCGTAGAAGCGCGGCAGGAGCAGGGAGACGGTGGACTTGCCGGAGCCGGAGGAGCCGACCACGGCCAGGGTCTCGCCGGACCGGATCTCGAAGCTGAGCCCGTCGAGGACGGGGCGCTCGTGGGCGTACCCGAACGACACGTCGTCGAACTCGACGGTCGCGGGCGCGTCGGCCGGGAGGGTCTTCGTGCCGTCCTTCATGGTCGGCTCGGTGTCGATCAGCTCCAGCACGCGCTCGGTGCCGGCCCGGGCCTGCTGCCCGACGGTGAGCACCACGGCGAGCATGCGGACCGGGCCGACGAGCTGGGCGAGGTAGGTGGAGAAGGCGACGAAGGTGCCGAGCGTGATGTGGCCGCGTACGGCCAGCCAGCCGCCGAGGGCGAGCATGGCGACCTGGCCGAGGGCGGGCACCGCCTGCAGGGCCGGGGTGAACCTGCTGTTCAGCCGGATGGTGCGCAGCCGGCCCGCGAAGAGCCGGCGGCCGACCTCGCGCAGTTTCCCGGTCTCCTGCTCCTCCTGGCCGAAGCCCTTCACCACCCGGACGCCGCTCACCGCGCCGTCCACCACACCGGCCACGGCGGCGGCCTGGGCCTGGGCGTACCAGGTGGCGGGGTGGAGCTTGCTGCGGCTGCGCTTGGCGATGGCGTACAGGGCCGGGGCCACGGCCAGGGCGACCAGGGTCAGCGGCAGCGACAGCCACGCCATGATCACCAGGGATATCACGAAGAGCAGGACGTTCCCGATCGTCATCGGGAGCATGAAGAGCAGGCCCTGGATGAGCTGGAGGTCGCTGGTGGCCCGGCCGACGACCTGCCCGGTGGACAGTTCGTCCTGGCGGCGGCCGTCGAGGCGGGTGATCGTGCCGTACATCTCGGTCCGCAGGTCGTGCTGGACGTCGAGGGCGAGCCGTCCGCCGTAGTAGCGGCGGATGTAGGTGAAGACGTAGACGAGGACGGCCGCGCCGAGCAGGGCCCCGGCCCATACGGCCATGGAGCGGGTGTGGGCGCCGATCACATCGTCGATGATCACCTTGGTGAACAGCGGGACGACGGCCATGACGGCCATGCCGCCGAGGGAGGAGCCGAGGGCGAGGACCACGTCCTTCGGATACCGCCAGGCGTAGCCCGCCAGCCGCCGTGCCCATCCCCGTTGCGCTGCCACGCCGGTGCCTTCCTGTCGTCCTGCTCTACCGGAAGGCACCAACGCCGGGGCGTGCGGATTTCATCCCCCTGCAACGGGACGGGGCCGGGCACCGCGAACGTTACCCATGGGTAGCAAGCCGCCTCAGCCCTGCGGCGGCACCGCGACGTACGCCTCGCTCGGCGTGCCGGTCGGGGTGTAGCGCGCCACGGCGGCCGTCGTCGGCACCAGGTCCTTGTGGATGGCCTTGGCGACGTTCTGGATGGTGGTGACGCCGTAGCTCATGGTGCTGTTGTCCTGCGTCAGCACGGACATCATGTAGTCGTGGCCGCCGCCGTTGAAGGTACCGAGGCTGTGCACCCGCCAGCCGTGCGTGGCGCGCTCCAGCCAGCCGTTCTTCACGTGCACGGTGACCGTGGACGGTGCCCCGGCCGGCGTGCCCCAGCGCTGCGAGGAGACGACCTGGTTCATCAGCTTGAGGATGTAGGCGCGCGAGTTGTCGCTCAGCACGGTGTTCCTGGCGGTGACGAGCCTGAGCAGCTTCTGCTCGTCGGTGACGTTCTCCTGGGTCAGTCCCCAGTAGCCGTTCGCGCCGGGGACCGTCCTAGTCATCCCGGCGGCGGACAGGAAGCCCTTGATCTTCGTCAGGCCGAGCTGCTTCCAGAGCGTGCTGGTCGCGCTGTTGTCCGACTTGGTGATCATGGCCTTGGCGAGCGAGGCCTCACGGTCGGTCAGGTACCGGTCGTGCTTCTTGGCGTCCCACAGCAGCGTGGCGAGCACGGTGACCTTGACGGTGCTCGCCGAGTCGTAGGCGGTGGTGGCGCGCAGGGTGCAGGTGGTCTTGGTGGACCGGTCGTAGAGACCGATCGCGACGGTGCCCCTGCGGTTCGCGAGCGCCGCGGTGATGTCCTTCTTCAGCTTGTCGGCCAGGCCCGCCTTGGCGGACGTACAGCTGACGGTGGGCGCGGTCGCCGCCGCGGCCGGGGTGGCGGCGACCGCCGGTATGAGCACCACGGCGCCGAGGGCGGCCGCCAGCGCTCCGGTGCGTACGGATGTGCGGGAAGTCATGCATGCGTTGACTCACCGGGGCGGAGGACGGTTGTACGTGTGGCCGGTCACGGGGGTGGCAATACTCCTCCCATGCCGCAGACGGAAGGTCGACTGAAGCAGTCCGGGCGCCTGTTCGCGGCACTGGCCGTGCTGCGTCTCCTCGCCCGGGTGGACCGGGAACTCCTCACCCCGGACGCGGCGCCGAACGCGAAGGACAGCCCGGAGATACGCATCCGGCGCGTCAGGGGCGACCTGTACGAGATGCTCACGGCGGCCCGCCGGCACTGCGGCGGCGAGCACTGGAAGGCCGCATCGGAGATATTCCGGTCGATACCGGGCTTTCTGACGGCCGGACCGGTCCCGCCGGGCAGCATCAACGACGACGAGCTGGCGGAGCACCGTGCCGGTTACGACGCCCAGCTGGCCGAGTACCGCGAGAAGTTCCCCGGCCTGCTGGACTGACGTCTTCCCCCGAGGCCCCCGGGCCGGCGGCTCTCAGTCGTGGCCGCCCAGGTGCGTGGGCGCGAACATCCGCAGCAGGGCCGGGAGTACGACCACCGAAGGGCCGGGCGTGGCCAGCGCCTTCGCCAGGTCCGCCTCCAGGGTCTCCGGGGTGGTAGCGACGCCCGGCACCCCGAAGGACTCCGCCAGCGCCACGTAGTCCGGGCGGGCCAGCTCGGTGGCCGTGGCCTGGCCGAAGGCGTCGTTCATGTACTCGCGGAGGATGCCGTAGCCGCCGTCGTCGACGATCAGCCAGGTGACCGGCAGGTCGTACTGGCGGGCGGTGGCCAGTTCGGCGATCGAGTACAGGGCGCCGCCGTCGCCGGAGACCGCGAGGACCGGGCGGGTGGGGTCGGCCGCCGCCGCGCCCAGGGCCGCCGGCAAGCCGTAGCCGAGGCCGCCGGCTCCCTGGGCGGAGTGCATGGAGTTGGTGCCCCGGGGATCGAAGGCCGACCAGGCCCAGTAGGCCAGGATCGTCATGTCCCAGAAGGACGGGGAGCCGGCGGGCAGCGCGCGGCGGACGGCGGTCAGCACGTCCTGTTCCAGGGTGAGTTCCTGGCCCGCGATGCGGTCCGCGACCTTGGCGAGGAGTTCCCGTACCCGCCGCGGCGCCGACTCGTCGTTACGCTCCTCCACCGTCTCCAGCAGGGCCTGGAGGGCGAGGCGGGCGTCCGCGTGGATACCGAGGGCCGGGTGGTTGGACTCCAGTTTGCCGAGGTCGGCCTCGATCTGGACGACGCGGCCGCGCGGCTTGAACGTGTGGTAGTTCGAGGAGAGTTCGCCGAGGCCCGAGCCGACGACCAGGAGGACGTCCGCGTCCTCCAGGAAGTCGGTGGTGTGGCGGTCCTCCAGCCAGGACTGGAGGGAGAGGGGGTGGGTCCAGGGGAAGGCGCCCTTGCCGCCGAAGGTCGTCACCACCGGCGCGTCCAGCTTCTCCGCCAGCGCGAGCAGCTTCCCGGAGGCGTCCGACCGTACGACCCCGCCGCCCGCGATGATCGCCGGGCGGGCCGCGCGGGACAGCAGGTCGGCCGCCACCGCGGTCAGTTCGGGGCGCGGGAGAAGGTCGTCCGGGGTGGCGTCCATCGCCGTCACCACCGGGAGCGGGGTCGGGGAGAGCAGCACGTCCTGCGGGATCTCCACCCACACCGGGCCGTGCGGAGCCGTGAGCGCCGACTTCCACGCCTCGGCGATCGCCGACGGGATCTGGGACTGGGTGCGGACGGTGTGGACCGACTTGACCACGCCCCGGAACGAGGCCGACTGGTCGGGGAGTTCGTGCAGGTAGCCGTGGCGCCCGCCGCCCAGCCCGGCGGTCGGGATCTGGCTGCTGATCGCCAGCACCGGGGCGGAGGCCGCCGCGGCCTCCTGGAGCGCGGCCAGCGAGGTCAGCGCGCCCGGGCCGGTGGAGAGCAGCAGCGGGGCCGCCTCACCGGTGACCCGGCCGTACGCGTCCGCCGCGAAGCCCGCGTTGTTCTCCACCCGCAGGCCGATGTAGCGCAGCGACGAGCGGCGCAGCGCGTCGAACATGCCGAGGGCGTGCTGGCCGGGCAGGCCGAAGACGGTGGTCGCGCCCAGCCCGGCCAGTGTCTCCACGACCAGGTCTCCGCCGGTGCGCCCGGAGGGAGGGTTCAGCGCGGTCGAGATCTGTGCCTCGGTCGGGCGGAGCACCAGGTCGTGGTCGTGAGTCACTTCGCTTACGCGTCCTTCCGGGCCGCCGCGATCTGGCGGCTCATGATGGTGGTCAGTTCGTAGGCCGTGTGGGAGGCCGCCACCGAGGTGATCTCCGCGTGGTCGTACGCGGGGGCGACCTCCACGACGTCCGCCGACACCAGGTTGCAGGACGCCAGCCCGCGCAGGATCTCCAGCAGCTCGCGGGAGGTCATGCCGCCCGCCTCCGGGGTGCCGGTGCCCGGGGCGTGGGCCGGGTCGAGGCAGTCGATGTCGATGGAGATGTACAGCGGGCGGTCGCCGATGCGCTGGCGGAGCTGGTCGGCGACCTCGTCGGCGCCGCGGCGGTAGACGTCCGCCGAGGTGACGATGCCGAAGCCCATCTTCTCGTCGTCGGTGAGGTCCTGCTTGCCGTACAGCGGGCCGCGGGTGCCGACGTGGGAGAGCGCCTCGGTGTCGAGGATGCCCTCCTCCACCGCGCGGCGGAACGGGGTGCCGTGGGTGTACTCGGCGCCGAAGTAGGTGTCCCAGGTGTCGAGGTGGGCGTCGAAGTGGAGCAGGGCCACCGGGCCGTGCTTCTTCGCCACCGAGCGCAGCAGGGGCAGCGCGATGGTGTGGTCGCCGCCGAGGGTCATCAGGCGGGCGCCCGTGCCCAGGAGGTCGTCGGCGGCCGCCTCGATGGTGTCCACGGCCTCGTTGATGTTGAACGGGTTCACGGCGATGTCGCCGCCGTCCGCCACCTGCGCCAGGGCGAAGGGCGAGGCGTCCTGCGCCGGGTTGTAGGGGCGCAGCAGCCGGGACGCCTCGCGGATGGCGTTGCCGCCGAAGCGGGCGCCCGGCCGGTACGAGACGCCGGAGTCGAACGGCACGCCCACCACGGCGACGTCGGCGGTGCCGACCTCGTCGAGGCGGGGCAGCCGGGCGAAGGTGGCGGGACCGGCGTACCGCGGGACGCGGGAGGAGTCGACGGGGCCGCGGGGCGTCTCGTTGCTGCTCATGGTCAAATGCCTTCTTTCTGGCGCTTCATCGCGCTTTCATGCTTTCCGTACGACTCTACTGGTGAGCCGGCACCGGTTCGGACGCGAGTTCGGGCGAGCGGCCGGCGAGGCGCTCCCGCCAGGCGGCGAGGACGGCCTCGTCGGTGGGCCTGGTCGCCAGGGAGACGGCGAGGTAGGCGACGAGGGAGGCGAGCAGACCGTAGTAGACGGGCTCGTTGGCGAGGATGCCGTAACCCGCCATCAGGCCGATCACGGCGAGGCCGCCGACGGCCACGGAGGCCAGCGCGCCCTGCGCGGTGCCGCGCTTCCACAGCAGGCCGCCGAGGATGGGCACGAGCAGGCCGCCGACGAGCAGGTTGTAGGCGACCGTCAGGGCCTCGACGACGTTGTTCAGCGCGATCGCGGTGCCGATCACCCCGACACCCATGATCAGGATGAAGACCCGGTTGCCCCGGACCTCGTCGTGCTCCTCGCCGGAGGGCCTGACGACGCCCCGCAGCCGCGACCAGATGTCGTTGTTGGCGACGGTGGCGCAGGCGATCAGGGCGCCGGAGGACGTCGACATCACGGCGGCGAGGGCGGCGGCCAGCACCAGGCCGCGCACGCCGACGGGCAGCTCGTCCTTGACGATGGTGGCGAACGCGTCGTCCGGGCTGCCCAGCTTGGGGTAGAGCACCTTGGCCGCCGTGCCGATGACCGCGCCGGCGAGGGCGTAGGCGAGGCAGTAGGTGCCGGCGACCGTGCCGCCCCACTTCGCCGTCCTGTCGCCGCGGGCGGTGAACACGCGCTGCCAGATGTCCTGGCCGATCAGCATGCCGAAGGTGTAGATCAGCACGTAGGTGAAGATCGTCTCGCCGCCGATGCCCAGCGGGTCGAAGTACGTGGTCGGCAGCTTGGCCTTCATCTCGGAGAAGCCGCCCGCCTTGACCACGGCGATGGGCAGGAGCAGCAGGAGCACGCCGATCGTCTTGACCACGAACTGCACCATGTCGGTGAGGGTGATCGACCACATGCCGCCCAGCGTCGAGTACGCGACGACGATCGAGCCGCCGAGGATGATCGCGACGGTGCGGTTCATGTCGAAGAGGACGTCGAAGATGGTGGCGTACGCGATGGTGGACGTCACCGCGAGCATGAGGGTGTAGGCCCACATGACCAGACCGGAGATCACGCCCGCGCGGCCGCCGTATCTGAGGTCCAGCATCTCGGAGACCGTGTAGACCTTCAGGCGGGCGATGCGCGCCGAGAAGAAGACGGACAGGGCCAGCAGGCCGAGGCCGATGGTGAAGACCATCCACGCGCCGGAGAGGCCGTACTGGTAGCCGAGGCCGACACCGCCGATGGTGGACGCGCCGCCGAGGACGATCGCCGCCATGGTGCCGGAGTACATGGCGGGCCCGAGACGGCGGCCGGCCACCAGGAACTCGCTCTTGGACTTGGCGCGGCGCATGCCCCACCAGCCCATGGCCAGCATGCCGGCGAGATAGACGACGATCACTGTGTAGTCGACGGCCATGTGGGGCCCTCCTTCGCGCACATCCGGTGGCGTGTCGTGCGGGTTGCAATGGGGACGTGACGGCAGCGGATCGCGGGGACATCCGCCCGTACCCGCGGCTGCCGGTCTGACCTGACACTAGGTGGCCGGAAAGCGACTGCGAAGTGTACGTTTCATCCATATGAACGGGGCTGGATGGAGGGAACGCACACCATGCCGGATCCGGTCGCCCCAGCCGTCCCACCGACCCCGCCGATCGCGCTGTCGGCCCTGCTGTCCCGGGAGGACCTCGCCCTGCGTCAGATCGCGGGCCCGTCCGGCCCGTCCCTGGTGATCCACGCGGCGCACACCTCGGAGATGGCCGACCCGTACCCGTATCTGCTGGGCGGCGAGCTGCTGCTGACCGCGGGGGTGCACATCCCGCAGGGGGCGGAGACGGGCACGTACTTCGACGACTACGTCTCCCGGATCGTGGCCGCGGGCGGCGCGGCCCTCGGCTTCGGGCTGGCCCCGGTGCACGACACCGTGCCGCCCGCCCTGATCGCGGCCTGCGAGGCACAGCACCTGCCGCTGCTCGAAGTCCCGCCCCGGACCACCTTCTCGGGCGTGGCCCGCGCGGTCTGGCAGCTCATGGCACAGGCCCGGCTGGCCGAGCTGCGCCGGGTGACCGACGCCCAGCAGAGCCTCGCGGCGGCGGCCTCCCGCCCGGACCCGGTGCCCTCGGTGCTGCGCCAGCTCGCCCAGCGCCTGGGCGGCCACGCGATCCTCTACGGCCCGGACGGCACCGGCGTCGCGGAGGCGGGCCGGACGGTCTCCGGCGAGGTGCGGGAAGCCCTGGCCAAGCTGACGGAGGTGGTCCGGCCCAGCGGTCCGCGGGGCCCGGAGCCGGACCGCGCACCGGAGGGCGACGGCGGAGCCGGGCGGTCCGGGTCCGGCACCGACGGCCCGGAGGCGGGCGGCACCGGATCCGTCCGTACCGGCGCCGGCGGCCCGACGGCCGACGCCGCGGGCGGACCCGCCGACGGCGGGCAGGCCGGCACGGCCCGCCGGGCGGGCGAGCGCTCGGCCGCTCCCCCGCCCGGCGGAACGGCCGCCGCCGCGGGGCCCCTACGCCCCGCCGCCGAGGCCCGGCGGCCCGGCGCCGCCGCGGCCCCCGTACCGGCTCCGGCTCCTTCCCGGCCGGTGCCCTCCTCCGCCGCCGACACCCTCGGCGACACCCACCTCGCCGCCTACGCCCTCGGCGCCGGAGAGGGGTTCGTGCTCGGCGTGGCCGCCGGACAGCGCGGACCCGGGGACCACACCATCGCCTCCGTCGCCGCCGTACTGCTCTCCCTGCTGACCGGCGAGCACCAGAGCGGGTCCGGCGCGGCCCGGTCGGCCGCGCTCGTGCGGCTGCTGCTCGGCTCGTCCCCGAACAGGTGGCGCCGCTGCTCGGGGACGGCGACTGGCTGGTCGTGCACGCCCGGCCGGAGACCCAGTCAGCGGACGCCGTGGCCGCCTCCGCGCTGGGCGCCGCCCTCGGATCGCCGCTGGTGGACGCGGGCCGCGACGTCGTACGGGTGCTGGTGCCCGTCGAGCGGGAGCCCGCGCCGCAGCCGGGCTGGACCCTCGGGGTCAGCGCGGCGGCCGGCCCCGGCGAGTGGCCCGCCGCCGACACCCAGGCGGCCCGCGCGCTGGCCCGCGCCCGCGCCACCCGTGTCCCGCTGGTCCGGCACGGTGCCCGGGCGGGCCTCGCGGACCTGGTGCCGCGCGCGGACGCCCGGGCGCACGCCCGCGCCCTGCTCGCGCCGCTCGGCGGCCAGCCCGCGCTCGCCGAGACGCTGCGCACCTGGCTGTCGCTGCACGGCAGTTGGGACCGTACGGCGGTGGCGCTGGACGTGCACCGCAACACCGTGCGGCAGCGGATCGCCCGCTGCGCCGCCCTGTTGGACGCCGACCTGGACGACGCGGACGTGCGCATGGAGCTGTGGTTCGCGCTGCGGCAGGGCTGAGCGGGGCGCGGGGCCGGATGCCGGCGGATCCCAGTGATCCAAGTCCCAGCGTGCGGTATGCCGAGGACGCGCCCGCCCGGCTGCCCTCACAATGGGAGGCATGCCGATACCCGGGACACCCAGCCGCGCCCAGCTCGTCGACCACCTGGTGAGGACCCGTATCGCGGGGGACGTCGCCACGCCCCGCGAGAACAACCTCTCCCACTACCGCAGGCTGGCCAACGGCGAGCGCAACTTCTGGCTGGGGCTCGAGCTGGGCGACCGCTGGGCCGACGAGCAGGACGTGCTCGCGGTGATGGCCGAGCGGGTGGGCGTCAACGACGACCCCGAGTACCGGTACGGGCAGGACACCATCGACCCCGAGCTGACCGTGGACGCGCTGGACCGGCTCGCCGCCCGGCTGCGCAAGGCGGCCGAGGGACGGCAGCGGGTGCTGTTCGCCACCGGTCACCCGGGCGGCCTGCTGGACGTGCACCGGGCCACGGCCGCGGCGCTGCGCGCGGCAGGCTGCGAGATCGTGGTCATCCCGGACGGGCTGCAGACGGACGAGGGTTACGTCATGCAGTTCGCGGACGTGGCCGTCCTGGAGCACGGCGCCTCGCTGTGGCACACGCACTCCGGCGAGCCGATGCGGGCCGTTCTGAACGGACTTGAGCGCGAGGGGCGCCCGCTGCCGGACCTGGTGGTCGCCGACCACGGCTGGGCCGGGTACGCCGGACAGCACGGCGTCGACTCCGCCGGGTACGCCGACTGCAACGATCCCGCACTGTTTCTGGCCGAGTCCGAGGGCACCGTGCAGGTGGTGGTCCCGCTCGACGACCACGTCGTCAGCCCGCGCCACTACGACCCCATGACGGCGTATCTGCTGGCGGTGGCGGGCCTCGACTGACCCCGGGCAAGGCGGATGTGCGGCTCCGTGCACGGGGCCGCACATCCTTGTCTCAGGTGGTGGTCGGCTCAGCGCCCTCCGTGGCCGCCATGACCTCCGTAGCCGCCATTGCCGCCGTGGCCACCGTAGCCACCATGGTCGCCGTAGCCACCGTGGTCGCCGTGACCATAGCCGCCGTGGTCACCGTGGTCGCCGTAGCCGCCATAGCCGCCGTAGTCGCCGTAGTCGTCGTCATCGTCGTCCCACCACCAGTTGCCGTGGTGGTTGTAGTGGTCGTTGTCTCCCCAGTCCCGGCTGTGGCTGTAGGAACCGTGGTTGCCGTTGTCGGAGGCCGAGGCGGTACCCGCCGTGCCGACCGCTGCCCCGCCGGCCAGCAGCAGGCCTGTGGCGGAGATGGCGACAAGGCGCCTCGCGCGCTGTGCTCGCATGGGAAATACCCTTCCATCCCTGGGTGGATGGCCGCCGCCGCGAATCAAGAGGGAGAGCGGGGCGGTCGGAGAGTGCACCGCAGCATCTAATGTGGCACGACGTGCGTCACCTTGCCGGCGCCTGTGGCCCGTACGCGATCGCGTCCTGGGGTGCCGCGGCTGAGGTCCGGGCTCATCCGATACCTCGCCGGCCGGGCATGCCGTGCACTGCGGCTTTCACTCCAGAGCCTAGTCCCCCATACGTCACACGTCATTTTGAGCAGGCAACTATTTTCCGCAACTTCGAAAAAGCCTCGGAAGATCATATTCCGCTCAGCGGCAGGCAAGGTGACGGCAAAGTATGCCCAGAAGTACCGCCCCAAACACCGCCATAGCTCACCCAAATTCGAATCGCCCCGACGGCGCCTGCGGCTACGTTCTACGAGTTCCTGGCCTGACCACCAGGAATCACACAACTGAAACGGGAGAACACATGCGGAAACCGGCAGCAGGCATCCTGACGGCGGCCCTGTTCGCCACGGGGGCAGGAACCGCGTTCGCCGCCTCCTGGCACATGTCAGCCGGGACAAGGGCTCGTTCCACCCGGACGACTGCTCCGTGACCAAGCACTACAAGCGGCCGTAGCGGTACACCGGCGAGTCCCGGGCCCGGGTGCGCGCCTGGGCCCTTCCGCTTCTGGGGGAAGTCATCACTACGTCACACATTCTCTCCGCCTCGGGCGTCGAGCTCTCCTACGGCACTCACCTCGCCGTCCGCGGCGTGGATCTCTCGATCGCGCGGGGCGAGGTCGTGGCCGTCACGGGGCAGAGCGGCTCGGGCAAGTCCTCATTGCTGTACTGCCTGGCCGGGGTGCTGCCGCCCGCCCGCGGGCGGGTGCGCTTCGACGGGACGGTGCTCGCGGACCTCGACGACGAGGAGATGAGTGCGCTGCGCCGCGAGCGCTTCGGCTTCGTCTTCCAGTACGGCGAGCTGCTGCCCGAGCTGACGGTCGAGGAGTCGGGGCAGCCGCGCCGACCGCGTCCGTGGAACCGGTCGGCGTCAACGTCGACAGCCTGCAGCAGATCGCGGTCATCGAGACGCTGCTGATGCTCGGCATGATCATGGGGCTGGTGATCGGTGTCGCCGCGTTCCTGGTCGCCGTCACCGACCGGGCCGTCGAGCGCCGGGCGCAGGTCACCGCCATCACGCTGATCGGGGCGAGGAGCCGCACCCTGCGCGCGGTGCAGAGCGTCCAGGTCGTGCTGCCGCTCGGCATCGGCCTCGCGCTGGCGCTGGTCACCGGCAAGCTCGCCGAGTCCCGCTATCTGATCACCGGGGGCGGCGAGGTCCTCTGGGACTTCGCCGGGATACCCGTGCTGGTGTGCGCCGCCCTGGGCGTGGTCGTCGTCGCGACGCTGGGCACGCTGCCGCTGGTGGGGCGGCGCGTCGACCCCGAGCTCATCCGCAGGGACTGACCGGCGCGGCGAGGCCCGCCCGCGCCCGCTCGGTGCGGGGGCGCGGGCGGGCCTCGCCGGCGGGACGGGGTCAGCGGGGGACGCGGACCACACCCTCCTGGATGACCGAGATGGCCAGCCGTCCGTCCTGGGTGTAGATGCGGGCCTGTCCCAGGCCCCGGCCGCCGTGCGCGGACGGCGACTCCTGGTCGTACAGCAGCCACTCGTCGGCGCGGAACGGCCGGTGGAACCACATCGCGTGGTCCAGCGACGCCCCGACGACGTCCCCGACGGCCCAGCCGCCGCGGCCGTGTGCGAGCAGCACGGAGTCGAGGAGGGTCATGTCGGAGACGTAGGTGGCGAGCACGACGTGGAGCAACGGGTCGTCGTCCAGCTTGCCGTTGGTGCGGAACCACACCTGGGAGTGCGGCTCGCGCGGCTCGCCGAACCTGCCGTACGGCGGCTCGTCCACGTAGCGCAGGTCGATCGCCTCGCGGGCCTCCAGGAAGCGCTCCACGACCTCGGGCGCGAGATGGCCGTAACCGCGCATCCGCGTCTGGGAGGTGGGCAGCGCCGCCGGGTCGGGCGCGGCCGGCATGGCGGCCTGGTGGTCGAGCCCCTCCTCGTACGTCTGGAAGGACGCCGAGAGATGGAAGATCGGCTTGCCGTGCTGCACGGCGACCACGCGGCGGGTGGTGAAGGACCGGCCGTCGCGGATGCGGTCGACGCTGTAGACGATCGGCGCGCCGGGGTCGCCCGGGCGCAGGAAGTACGCGTGCAGGGAGTGGGCCTGCCGATCCCCGGGGACCGTACGCCCGGCGGCGACCAGCGCCTGCGCCGCGACCTGCCCGCCGAAGACGCGGGGTACGACGGCGGAGCGGGACCGGCCGCGGAAGATGTCCTCCTCGATCTGCTCGAGGTCGAGCAGATCGAGGAGGTCCTGAAGTGCCTGGCTCATGAGGTGGTTGTACCCGCCAGTGATTGCGCGGACCTTACAGACCCATGTCCTTGGCGATGATCGTCTTCATGATCTCGCTGGTGCCGCCGTAGATGCGGTTGACGCGGTTGTCCGCGTACAGACGGGCGATCGGGTACTCGTTCATGTAGCCGTAGCCGCCGTGCAGCTGGAGGCAGCGGTCGATGACGCGGTGCGCGACCTCGGTGCAGAAGAGCTTGGCGGAGGCGGCCTCGGCGGGGGTCAGCTCACCGGCGTCCAGGGCCTCGGTCGCGCGGTCGGCGACGGCCTCGGCGGCGTCCACCTCGGCCTGGCAGGCGGCCAGCTCGAACTTGGTGTTCTGGAAGTGGGCGACCGGCTTGCCGAAGACGGTGCGCTCCTGCACGTACTGCTTGGCGAACCGGACGGCGGCCTTGGCCTGGGCGTAGGCGCCGAAGGCGATGCCCCAGCGCTCGGAGGCCAGGTTGTGGCCGAGGTAGTAGAAGCCCTTGTTCTCCTCGCCGAGCAGGTCCTCGACGGGCACCTTGACGTCGACGAAGGCGAGTTCGGCGGTGTCGGAGGTGCGCAGGCCGAGCTTGTCCAGCTTGCGGCCGATGGAGTAGCCCTCGGACTTGGTGTCCACGGCGAACAGGGAGATGCCGTGGCGGCGGTCCTCGGCGGTCGGCGCGGAGGTCCGGGCGCAGACGATGACCTTGTCCGCGTGCACGCCGCCGGTGATGAAGGTCTTGGCGCCGTTGAGGACGTAGTGCGTGCCGTCCTCGGAGAGCTTGGCGGTGGTCTTCATGCCCGCGAGGTCGGAGCCGGTGCCCGGCTCGGTCATCGCGATGGCCCACATCTCCTCGCCGGTGACGAACTTCGGCAGGTAACGCTTCTTCTGCTCGTCCGTGGCCAGCATCTTGATGTACGGCAGGGCGAGCAGCACGTGCACGCCGGAGCCGCCGAACTGCACACCGGCGCGGGCGGTCTCCTCGTAGAGGACGGCCTCGAACTTGTGGCTGTCCAGACCGGCGCCGCCGAACTCCTCGGGCACGTTGATCCCGAAGATGCCCAGCTCGCCGAGCTTGTGGTAGAAGTCGCGCGGCGCCTGGCCGGCGGCGAACCACTCGTCGTAGACGGGGACGACCTCGGCCTCGATGAAGGCGCGAAGGGTCTCCCGGAACGCCTCGTGATCCTCGTTGAACACCGTACGGCGCACGCCGCCACCTCCACGTACCTCGGCATGACATTCGGGCATGTCTAAGCGCTTGCTCAGAGTCCAAGATACTGGCGGGTACGTTCAGTCGTCCAGGGTGACCTTGACCACCCGGCGGCCGGGAGCGGCCTGCGCGGCTCAGTCCTCGGCCGTCCCGGCCGCTCCGAAGGCCCCCGGGCCATCCGGTGCAGCAGGGCCGCCGTGGCGGCGCGGCCCGGCAGGGTGCCGGCGCGGCCGAGGTGCGGGGTGGAGTTGAGCAGGCCGAAGACCGAGTGGACCGCCGAGCGGGCGCTGGGCTCGGTCAGAGCGGGGTAGACCTCCCGCACCACCTCCACCCACAGCTCCACGTACTGCCGCTGGAGCTGCCGCACCAGCTTGCGGTCGCTGTCGCGCAACCGGTCCAGCTCGCGGTCGTGGAGGGTGATCAGGGGGCGGTCGTCGAGGGCGAAGTCGATGTGGCCCTCGATGAGCGAGTCCAGGACCGCCGGGGCCCCCGTCCCTCCGTCCGCCTCGGCCAGCCGGAGCCTGGCCCCCGTCAGCAGCCGGCCGCTGATGCCGACCAGCAGCTCCGCGAGCATCGCGTCCTTGCCGGGGAAGTGGCGGTACAGGCCGGGGCCGCTGATGCCGACCGCGGCGCCTATCTCGTCCACCCCGACGCCGTGGAAGCCGCGCTCGGCGAAGAGCCGGGCAGCCTCCTTGAGGATCTGCTCGCGGCGGGTGGGGGCGTCGGTTCTGGTGACCATGCCACCAATTCTAGACAGCGAGGTTAGCGGTCGTTAACCTGAAGGAAATGGTTAACGCTCATTAACAGTCACCACTGGGTGAGGGGACCGCAAGGATGCAAGAGGCACCGGAGCTTCACAGCGCGGCAGATCCCGCGTCGGAGGCCTGGCGGGCCAACGAACAGGCTCATCTCGCGCTCGTCGGGGAACTGCGCGGCAGGCTGGCCGCCGCCGCTCTCGGCGGGGGCGAGAAGGCGCGGGCCCGGCACACCGCGCGCGGCAAGCTGCTGCCGCGGGACCGGGTGGACACGCTGCTCGACGCGGGATCGCCCTTCCTGGAGCTGGCTCCCCTCGCGGCCGACGGGATGTACGACGGGCAGGCACCGGCCGCCGGCGTGATCGCCGGTATCGGCCGGGTCAGCGGGCGCGAGTGCGTGATCGTCGCGAACGACGCCACCGTCAAGGGCGGCACGTACTACCCGATGACGGTGAAGAAGCACCTGCGCGCGCAGGAGGTGGCCCTCGACAACCGGCTGCCGTGCGTCTACCTCGTCGACTCCGGCGGGGCGTTCCTGCCGATGCAGGACGAGGTCTTCCCGGACCGCGAGCACTTCGGGCGGATCTTCTACAACCAGGCGCGGATGTCCGGCGCCGGCATCCCGCAGATCGCGGCCGTCCTCGGTTCGTGCACGGCCGGCGGGGCCTATGTCCCGGCGATGAGCGACGAGGCCGTCATCGTCCGCAACCAGGGCACGATCTTCCTGGGCGGCCCGCCGCTGGTGAAGGCGGCCACGGGCGAGGTCGTGACCGCCGAGGAGCTCGGCGGCGGCGAGGTGCACTCCCGGACCTCCGGCGTCACCGACCACCTCGCCGAGGACGACGCGCACGCCCTGCGGATCGTGCGGAACATCGTCGCCACGCTGCCCGCGCGGCGGTCCCTCCCCTGGGAGGTCACCCCGGCCGTGGAGCCCAAGGTGGACCCGGCCGGGCTGTACGGCGCCGTGCCCGTGGACTCCCGCACCCCCTACGACGTGCGGGAGATCATCGCGCGCGTGGCCGACGGCTCGCGGTTCGCCGAGTTCAAGGCCGAGTTCGGGCAGACCCTCGTCACCGGCTTCGCCCGGATCCACGGCCACCCGGTCGGGATCGTCGCCAACAACGGCATCCTGTTCTCGGAGTCGGCCCAGAAGGGCGCCCACTTCATCGAGCTGTGCGACCAGCGCGGCATCCCGCTGGTGTTCCTGCAGAACATCTCCGGCTTCATGGTCGGCCGGGACTACGAGGCGGGTGGCATCGCCAAGCACGGCGCCAAGATGGTCACGGCGGTGGCCTGCACGCGCGTGCCGAAGCTGACCGTCGTCGTCGGCGGTTCGTACGGCGCCGGCAACTACTCGATGTGCGGCCGGGCCTACTCCCCCCGCTTCCTGTGGATGTGGCCCAACGCCAAGATCTCCGTCATGGGCGGCGAGCAGGCCGCCTCCGTGCTCGCCACGGTCAAGCGGGACCAGATGCAGGCGCGCGGCGAGGACTGGGCCGTCGACGACGAAGAGGCCTTCAAGGCCCCCATCCGCGCCCAGTACGAGAGCCAGGGCAACGCCTACTACGCCACCGCCCGCCTGTGGGACGACGGCGTGATCGACCCGATGGAGACCCGTCAGGTGCTGGGACTCGCCCTGACGGCCTGTGCCAACGCGCCACTGGGAGACCCCCAGTTCGGCGTCTTCCGGATGTGAGGAGGGGAACCGTGTTCGACACAGTGCTGGTGGCCAACCGGGGCGAGATCGCCGTACGCGTCATCCGTACGCTGCGCTCGCTGGGCGTCCGCTCGGTGGCGGTCTTCTCCGACGCCGACGCCGACGCGCGGCACGTCCGGGAGGCCGACACTGCGGTACGGATCGGTCCGGCGCCCGCCGTCGAGAGCTACCTGTCGGTGGAGCGGCTGCTGGAGGCCGCCGCCCGCACCGGCGCCCAGGCCGTGCACCCCGGCTACGGCTTCCTGGCCGAGAACGCCGGCTTCGCGCGTGCCTGCGAGGAGGCGGGACTGGTCTTCATCGGCCCGCCCGCGGACGCCATCGCGCTCATGGGCGACAAGATCCGCGCCAAGGAGACGGTGCAGGCGGCCGGGGTCCCGGTCGTGCCGGGCTCCAGCGGCAGCGGCCTCACGGACGCCGAACTGGCCGACGCCGCCCGCGGGATCGGGACGCCCGTGCTGCTCAAGCCCTCGGCGGGCGGCGGCGGCAAGGGCATGCGGCTGGTGCGGGACATCGCCGTTCTCGAGGAGGAGATCGCGGCCGCCCGCCGTGAGGCCCGTGCCTCCTTCGGCGACGACACCCTGCTGGTGGAGCGGTGGGTCGACCGCCCCCGGCACATCGAGATCCAGGTGCTGGCCGACGGGCACGGCAACGTCGTCCACCTCGGCGAGCGCGAGTGCTCGCTGCAGCGGCGGCACCAGAAGATCATCGAGGAGGCGCCGAGCGTGCTCCTCGACGAGGCCACCCGGGCCGCGATGGGCGAGGCCGCCGTGCAGGCGGCCCGCAGCTGCGGCTACCGGGGCGCGGGCACGGTGGAGTTCATCGTGCCGGGCGGCGACCCCTCGTCGTACTACTTCATGGAGATGAACACCCGTCTCCAGGTGGAGCACCCGGTCACGGAGCTCATCACCGGGCTGGACCTGGTGGAGTGGCAGCTGCGGGTGGCGGCCGGGGAACGGCTCGGCTTCGCGCAGGAGGACGTCCGGCTGACCGGGCACGCGGTGGAGGCCCGTATCTGCGCGGAGGACCCGGCGCGCGGCTTCCTGCCCTCCGGCGGCACGGTGCGCCTGCTGAACGAGCCCCAGGGCGACGGCGTGCGCACCGACTCGGGGCTCAGCGAGGGCACCGAGGTGGGCAGCCTCTACGACCCGATGCTCTCCAAGGTGATCGCCTACGGCCCCGACCGGGAGACGGCGCTGCGCAGGCTCCGCTCCGCTCTCGCCGAGACGGTCACGCTGGGCGTGCAGACCAACGCGGGCTTCCTGCGGCGGCTGCTGGCGCACCCGGCGGTGGTGGCCGGCGAGCTGGACACCGGGCTGGTGGAGCGGGTGGTCGACGAGCTGGTCACCACGGACGTGCCGGAGGAGGTGTACGAGGCGGCGGCGGCCGTACGGCTGGAGGCGCTGCGGCCGGCCGGCGACGGCTGGGTCGACCCCTTCTCGGTGCCGAACGGCTGGCGGCTGGGCGGCACGCCCAAGGGACCCGTCGTCCACCTGCGGACGCAGGAGGCGGTCGCGTACACCCCGCGCGGCACGCACACCGTCACCGGCGACCGGGTGTCCGTCACCCTCGACGGCGTCCGGCACACCTTCCGCCGGGCCGGTGACTGGATCGGCCGCGACGGCGACGCCTGGCAGGTACGCGACCACGACCCGGTGGAGGCCGCCCTGACCCGGTCGGCGCACGCGGGCGCCGACTCGCTCACCGCGCCCATGCCGGGCACGGTGACGGTGGTGAAGGTCGCCGTCGGCGACGAGGTCGCGGCCGGGCAGAGCCTGCTGGTGGTCGAGGCGATGAAGATGGAGCACGTCGTCTCCGCCCCGCACGCGGGCACGGTCGCCGAGCTGGACGTGACCCCGGGCTCGACGGTCGCCATGGACCAGGTCCTGGCCGTCATCACGCCCAAGGAGGACGCGGAGTGAGCACCGAGGGACTGCCCATGGTCGTACCGGCCCAGGATCTGCCCGCGCGGGTGCGGATCCACGAGGTCGGGGCGCGCGACGGGCTGCAGAACGAGAAGACGTCCGTGCCGACGGCGGTGAAGGCGGAGTTCGTCCGCCGCCTGGCCGGCGCGGGACTGACGACGATCGAGGCGACCAGCTTCGTCCACCCCAAGTGGGTGCCCCAGCTCGCCGACGCCGAGCAGTTGTTCCCGCTCGTCTCGGACCTCGACGTCGAACTCCCGGTGCTGGTGCCGAACCAGCGCGGCCTGGACCGGGCGTTGGCGCTCGGCGCCCGGCGGATCGCGGTGTTCGCCAGCGCCACGGAGTCCTTCGCGAAGGCCAACCTCAACCGCACCGTGGACGAGTCGCTGGCCGTGTTCGAACCGGTGGTGCGGCAGGCGAAGGACGCGGGCGCGCAGGTGCGCGGCTACGTGTCGATGTGCTTCGGCGACCCCTGGGAGGGCGCCGTGCCGCTCCACCAGGTGGCCCGGGTCTGCACGGCGCTGCGCGACATGGGCTGCGACGAGCTGAGCCTCGGCGACACCATCGGCGTCGCCACTCCGGGCCATGTCCTGGAGCTGCTCGCCCTGCTGAACGAGGAGGGCGTGCCGACGAACGAGATCGGCGTGCACTTCCACGACACCTACGGCCAGGCGCTCGCGAACACCTACGCGGCCCTGGAGCACGGCGTGACGACGGTCGACGCGTCCGCCGGCGGCCTCGGCGGCTGCCCGTACGCGAAGTCCGCGACCGGCAACCTCGCCACCGAAGACCTCGTATGGATGCTGCACGGCCTCGGCATCGAGACCGGGGTCGACCTCGGCCGTCTGACCGCCACCAGCGTGTGGATGGCCGAACAACTGGGCCGGCCCAGCCCGTCCCGTACCGTCCGCGCGCTCGGTAAAACGACACAGACCCACAAGGACCAGTGATCAGCATGGACCACCGTCTCAGCCCCGAGCTCGAGGAACTCCGCCGTACGGTCGAGGAGTTCGCGCACGACGTGGTGGCGCCGAAGATCGGCGACTTCTACGAGCGGCACGAGTTCCCGTACGAGATCGTCCGTGAGATGGGCCGCATGGGCCTGTTCGGGCTGCCGTTCCCGGAGGAGCACGGCGGCATGGGCGGCGACTACCTGGCGCTCGGCATCGCCCTGGAGGAGCTGGCCCGGGTCGACTCGTCGGTCGCCATCACGCTGGAGGCGGGCGTCTCGCTGGGCGCCATGCCGATCCACCTCTTCGGCACCGAGGAGCAGAAGCGCGAGTGGCTGCCCCGGCTCTGCTCAGGCGAGATCCTGGGCGCCTTCGGCCTGACCGAGCCGGACGGCGGCAGCGACGCCGGCGCCACCCGCACCACGGCCCGCCTGGACCCGGACACGAACGAGTGGGTGATCAACGGCACGAAGTGCTTCATCACCAACTCGGGCACGGACATCACCGGTCTGGTGACGGTCACGGCGGTCACCGGCCGCAAGCCGGACGGCAAGCCGCTGATCTCGGCCATCATCGTCCCGTCCGGCACCCCCGGCTTCACGGTCGCCGCGCCCTACTCCAAGGTCGGCTGGAACGCCTCCGACACCCGTGAGCTGTCCTTCCAGGACGTCCGGGTGCCCGCCGCCAACCTGCTCGGCGAGGAGGGCCGGGGCTACGCGCAGTTCCTGCGCATCCTCGACGAGGGCCGTATCGCCATCGCGGCGCTCGCGACCGGGCTGGCCCAGGGCTGTGTGGACGAGTCGGTGAAGTACGCGAAGGAACGCCACGCCTTCGGCCGGCCGATCGGCGCCAACCAGGCCATCCAGTTCAAGATCGCCGACATGGAGATGAAGGCCCACACCGCCCGTCTGGCCTGGCGGGACGCCGCCTACCGGCTGGTGGCCGGCGAGCCCTTCAAGAAGGAGGCGGCGATGGCCAAGCTGTACTCCTCCACCGTCGCCGTGGACAACGCCCGCGACGCCACGCAGGTGCACGGCGGGTACGGCTTCATGAACGAGTACCCGGTGGCCCGGATGTGGCGCGACTCCAAGATCCTGGAGATCGGCGAGGGCACGAGCGAGGTGCAGCGGATGCTGGTGGCCCGCGAGCTGGGCCTGATCGGCTGAGGCATTTCCCACCGCTGAGGAACGCGGGGCACCGGCGAGCGATTTCGCCGGTGCCCCGCGTTCGCCGTTTCCGCCCTTGACGCCGCCTCAAAGGTCCTTGATTGCCCGCAACTTGACGATCATGTTAGATTCCGGTCCCATTCCGGCCCTTTGCCCATGACCGCTCGGCTGACCACCGGGGAGACGCGGGACCGGAAAGGGAGAACGGGGAGCGATTCGTCGTGCGCGGCATTCCCTTGACGTGACGCGTGCATTCGGTGCGCCACGCGCCGCACCGACGGTCACCACGCCTTCATCCCGGCCGTACGGTTTCGCACCGGCCGCCCGGATGTCTCGACGTGCCCGCATTCCCGCTGCCCGCAGGAGAAACCGACCACAGCCACCCCGGAATCCGGAACGACGGGGCCGACGCCCTCGCGTTCCGCGTCCGTGAATCAGATGGAGTCCCCGTGAAGCGCACCTCCCACATCGCCGCCGCCGTCGTGCTCGGCGCCGTTCTCGTCGGCGGGACCGCGGCGTGCTCCTCCGGCGACTCCGCCCGGCCGGACGGCGTCGGCGTCATGGAGAAACTGCCGAAGGACACGGATGCGGCGCGGTCGAAGAAGACCGCCGGGGAGTTCCGGAACTGGGTCCGGGAGCACGGCACCGCTCAGCAGAAGGCCGCCGCCCCGCTCGTGCGGCGCATCCTCGGCGAGTGGAACGAGCGGAAGGGCGACGCCTACATCTCCACCGAGATCGGGGGCGGCACGTCCTCGACGCCGGACCCGCGGGCGGCCGCCGCCGCGATCGTCAAGGCGTTCGCCGGCTGGAGGCACTCCGGGCAGGGCCACGCCTCCGTCTACGACGTCTACGGCAACGCCGTCATCACCGACTACCGATTCTGACCCGTGCCGGCAGCACAGGGCGGAGGCTGACAGACGGTCACCCGGCCCGGCGGGCCCCACCCCTGGACATCTACTGAGGTTAGGCTAACCTACCTTCGAACTGTCCGGCGGGCGGCCACGCCCCGGTCGAAAGCAGCCATACCCATGTCCCAAGCCCGTTCCACCCACTTCTCCCGTCGCGGTCTGCTCGCCGCGGGCGGCGCCCTCGGACTCGGCGCCGCGCTCGCGGCCTGCGGTGACGACAAGGGCAAAGACGCGGGGTCCGACGGGCGGGCCAAGGGCGGCGGGTCCGGCTCCTGGAGCTTCACGGACGACCGCGGCACGACGGTGAAGCTGGACAGGGTCCCCGCGAACATCGTCGCCTTCACCGGCGTCGCCGCCGCGCTGTACGACTACGGCATCCAGGTCAAGGGCGTCTTCGGCCCCACGAGGACCACCGCGGGCAAGGCCGACGTCCAGGCCGGCGACATGGACATCAGCAAGGTGACGATCCTCGGCAACACCTGGGGCCAGTTCAACATCGAGAAGTACGCGGCACTCGCCCCCGACGTGCTCATCAGCACCGTGTTCGACGACGCGGGCACCCTCTGGTACGTCCCCGACGAGTCGAAGAAGAAGATCGCCCAGCTCGCACCCGGCGTCGGCGTCTCCGTCTACGACCGTCAGCTCACCCAGCCGCTCCAGCGCATGTGGAAGCTGGCCGAGTCGCTCGGCGCGAACATGAAGGCCGCGAAGGTGACGGACGCCAGGAAGCGGTTCGAGGACGCCTCGGCCCGGCTGCGCGCCGCCGCCAGGGCCAAGCCCGGCATCAAGGTCCTGGTCGGCTCCGCGAGCGACCAGCTCTTCTACGTCTCCGGCACCAACCTCTCCGTCGACCTGGAGTACTTCAAGGCCCTCGGCGTGAACTTCGTCGAGCCCCCGGAGAGCGCCAAGAAGCAGGGCGGCGGCTGGTACGAGTCCCTGAGCTGGGAGAACGTCGACAAGTACCCGGCCGACATCATCATGATGGACGACCGCTCCTCGGCCATCCAGCCGGCCGGCATCACCAAGGCCACCTGGAGGAAGCTGCCCGCCGTCAAGGCGGGACAGGTCATCTCCCGCTCCCCCGAGCCGATCCTCTCCTACGACAAGTGCGTACCGCTGCTCACCGGCCTGGCCGAGGCACTGGAGAAGGCCAGGAAGGTCCGCTGACAACCCCTTTTCCTGAACGGCAACCTCAGGAGCCCCCATGACGACGGCCGTGGCCGCCCCGTTCCGCTTCTTCTCCCTCCAGGTCGTACGGACGAGGCGGCCGGGGCCGTCTCTGGTCCGGGTCACCTTCACCGGGGACGATCTGCACGCCTTCCACTCCGACGGGCGCGACCAGTCCCTGTCGCTGTTCCTGCCGCACCCGGGGCAGGCCGAACCCGCCGTACCCCTCGAACTGGGCGACAGATGGTGGCAGGGCTGGCGTGAACTGCCGGACGACGTACGGGCCGTGATGCGGTCGTACACACTCCGGGCCCTGCGCCGCGACCCCGACGAGATCGACATCGACTTCGCCCTGCACACCCCCGCGGGCCCCGCCTCCCGATGGGCCTCCCGGGCCGTCCCGGCGACCGCGTACTCCTGCTGGGACCCGCGGTCGCCGACAACCGGGCCATCCGGTTCCGGCCGCCGGCCGGCACCGACCTCGTCGTCCTCTGGGGCGACGAGACCGCCGTACCCGCCGCCTGCGCCATCCTCGAATCCCTGCCCGAAGGCACCCGGGTCCGTGCCTGGCTGGAGGTGCCGCACGCCGGTGACATCCAGGACGTGGCGACCGGCGCGGACGCGGAGATCACCTGGCTCGTGCGGCACGGGGGCTGCCCGACGGCCGCCGACGCCGTGCGCGCCGCCGGCCTGCCCGCCGCCGAGGCGCCGTACGTGTGGCTGGCGGGCGAGTCCGGCCGGGTCAGGGAGCTGCGCCGGCACTTCGTCGGCGAACGCGGTGTCGACCGGCGACGCGTCACCTTCGTCGGCTACTGGCGGCGGGGCATGACGGAGGAACAGCTCCGCGCCTCGGAGTGACGCCACCCGCTGCCTCCAAGTGACCCCGGTCACTACGGAGGCATGCCTTCGCGTGATCAACTTAGGTTAGGCTAACCTAAGCCAAGCGGATCTTCGCCTTCTTCCATCCCGCACGGACAGTCCCCCGGAGGACCCCCACATGCGCTCGCACCTGCTCAATGGCCTCACGGCGGAGCACTACCGCCGCTCCGTGACCGAAGGAGTCGAGCGGGTGGCGGCCAAACTCGCCACCACCGACCGTCCGTTCACCGGTGTCACCGTCGATGCCCTCGCCCCCGCGTCGACGCGGTCGACCTCGACCGGCCGCTCGGCGACACCGCCGCGGTGCTGGACGAGCTGGACGACCTCTACCTCCGCGACGCCGTGTACTTCCACCACCCGCGCTACCTCGCCCACCTCAACTGCCCGGTGGTCATCCCGGCGGTGCTCGGCGAGGCGGTGCTCTCCGCCGTCAACTCCTCCCTGGACACCTGGGACCAGTCGGCCGGCGGCACCCTCATCGAGCGCAGGCTCGTGGACTGGACGGCCGCCCGCATCGGCCTCGGCCCGGGCGCCGACGGCGTGTTCACCTCCGGCGGCACCCAGTCCAACCTCCAGGCGCTGCTGCTGGCCCGCGAGGAGGCGAAGAGCGACGGCCTCGGAAAACTGCGGGTCTTCGCCTCCGAGGCCAGTCACTTCAGCGTCCGGAAGTCCGCGAAGCTGCTCGGCCTGGGCCCGGACTCGGTGGTCACCGTCCCCGTCGACCACGACAAGCGGATGCAGACCGTGGCGCTCGCCCACGAGCTGGAGCGCTGCGCGCGGGACGGCCTCGTGCCCATGGCCGTCGTCGCCACCGCCGGCACCACCGACTTCGGCTCCATCGACCCACTGCCCGAGATCGCCGAACTCTGCGCCCAGTACGGCGTCTGGATGCACGTGGACGCGGCCTACGGCTGCGGGCTGCTCGCCTCGCTGAAGCACCGGAACCGCATCGACGGCATCGAGCGCGCCGACTCGGTCACCGTCGACTACCACAAGTCCTTCTTCCAGCCCGTAAGTTCGTCCGCCGTGCTGGTCCGGGACGCGGCCACCCTGCGGCACGCCACCTACCACGCCGAGTACCTCAACCCGCGCCGCATGGTGCAGGAGCGCATCCCCAACCAGGTGGACAAGTCCCTGCAGACCACCCGCCGCTTCGACGCCCTCAAGCTGTGGCTGACGCTGCGCACCATGGGGGCCAACGGCATCGGTCAGCTCTTCGACGAGGTGTGCGACCTGGCCCGGCAGGGGTGGCGGCTGCTCGCCGGCGACCCCCGCTACGACGTGGTCGTCGAGCCCGGCCTGTCCACCCTCGTCTTCCGCTACGTCCCCGCGGCGGTCACCGACCCGGCCGAGATCGACCGCGCCAACCTGTACGCCCGCAAGGCCCTGTTCGCCTCCGGCGACGCCGTCGTCGCGGGCACCAAGGTCGGCGGCCGCCACTACCTGAAGTTCACCCTGCTCAACCCCGAGACGACGGTGGCCGACATCGCCGCCGTCCTGGACCTGATCGCCGGCCACGCCGAGCAGTATCTGGGAGAGTCCCTTGACCGCGCGTCCTGAAGCCCCGACCGCCCCGTACGACTTCGTGGGGATCGGGCTCGGCCCCTTCAACCTGGGCCTCGCCTGCCTGACCGAGCCGATCGCCGAACTGAACGGCGTCTTCCTGGACTCCAAGCCCGACTTCGAGTGGCACGCCGGGATGTTCCTGGACGGCGCCCACCTGCAGACCCCGTTCATGTCGGACCTGGTCACCCTGGCCGACCCCACCTCCCCGTACTCCTTCCTCAACTACCTGAAGGAGAAGGGCAGGCTGTACCCGTTCTACATCCGGGAGAACTTCTACCCGCTGCGCGTCGAGTACGACGACTACTGCCGGTGGGCGGCCGGCAAGCTCGGCAGCGTCCGCTTCGGCACCACGGTCACCGAGGTGAGGTACGAGGACGAGGACGAGGTGTACGTCGTCCGCACCGCGGCCGGGGAGACGTTCCGCGCCCGGCACCTGGTCCTCGGCACGGGCACGGTCCCGTTCGTCCCCGAGGCCTGCCGGGACCTCGGCGACGACGTCGTCCACACCGCGCGCTACCTGCACCGCAAGGCCGACCTGCAGGCCCGGAAGTCACTCACGATCGTCGGCAGCGGCCAGAGCGCCGCCGAGATCTACTACGAGCTGCTGTCCGACATCGACGTCCACGGCTACGAGCTGAACTGGGTCACCCGCTCCCCGCGGTTCTTCCCGCTGGAGTACACCAAGCTGACCCTGGAGATGACGTCCCCGGACTACGTCGACTACTTCCGGGCGCTGCCGGAGGAGACCCGCTACCGGCTGGAGAAGCAGCAGAAGGGCCTGTTCAAGGGCATCAACTCGGAACTGATCGACTCGATCTTCGACCTGCTCTACCAGAAGGACGTGGAGAGCGGCGACCGCCCGGTGCCCACCCGGCTGCTCACCAACTCCACGCTGAACGAGGCCCGTCACGAGGACGGCGCGTACACGCTCGGCTTCCACCAGGACGAGCAGGGCAAGGACTTCGAGATCCGTTCCGAGGGCCTGGTGCTGGCCACCGGCTACCACTACCGGCCGCCGGCCTTCCTGGAGCCGGTGCGCGAGCGCCTGAACTTCGACGGCCACGGCCGCTTCGACGTCGCCCGCAACTACGCCATCGACGTCACGGGCCGCGGTGTCTTCCTGCAGAACGCCGGCGTCCACACCCACAGCGTCACCAGCCCCGACCTGGGCATGGGCGCGTACCGCAACGCGTACATCATCCGTGAGCTGCTCGGCACCGAGTACTACCCGGTCGAGAAGACCATCGCCTTCCAGGAGTTCGCCGTTTGACTTCCTCCCCCGCCTAAGGGCGCGGGATTCCAGCGGTCGCCCGCTGGGGTTCCTGCTTCACCGACGACCGCCCCGTCCGGGAGGACTCCCGTTGAGGTCTTACACCGTCTCCACAGGCAGACGCCGCCAGCCCGGCGGCCAGGATGTTGCGTGCCGCGTTCACGTCGCGGTCATGCACGGCGCCGCAGCCGCACGTCCACTCGCGGACGTTCAGCGGCAGCTTCTCGCGGACCGTGCCGCAGACCCCGCACAGCTTCGAGCTGGGGAAGAAGCGGTCGATCACGACGAGTTCGCGCCCGTACCAGGCGCACTTGTACTCCAGCATGGAGCGAAGTTCCGTCCACGACGCGTCGGAGACGGCTCGCGCGAGCGAGTGGTTCCTCAGCAGGTTGCGGACGGTGAGGTCCTCGATCACGACCGTTTGGTTCTCACGGACGAGCCGAGTGGACAGCTTGTGCAGGAAGTCGCGGCGCCGGTCGGCGATCCGCGCGTGGACGCGAGCGACCTTGACCCGGGCCTTCTCGCGGTTGGCCGAGCCCTTCGCCTTCCGCGACAGCTCGCGCTGTGCGCGGGCGAGGCGGGCGCGGTCGCGGCGCTCGTGCTTCGGGTTGGCGATCTTCTCCCCGGTGGACAGCGTCACCAGGGACGTGATCCCGGCGTCAATGCCGACGGCCTGCGTGGTGGTGGACGCGGGCGTGATGGTGTCCTCGCACAGCAGGGACACGAACCAACGCCCGGCCGCGTCGCGGGACACTGTCACGGTCGTCGGCTCCACGCCTTCGGGCAGGGGACGCGACCAGCGGATGTCCAGTGGCTGGGCCGTCTTCGCCAGTGTCAGCTTCCCGTCACGCCACTTGAACGCGCTGCGGGTGTACTCGGCCGACGCTCGGGACTTCTTCCGGCTCTTGTAGCGCGGGTACTTCGCTCGCTGGGCGAAGAAGTTGGCGAACGCGGCCTGAAGGTGACGCAAGGCCTGTTGAAGAGGGACGGAGGACACCTCCGCCAGGAAGGCCAGTTCCTCGGTCTTCTTCCACTGCGTCAGCGCCGCCGACGACTGCACGTAGGAGACGCGGCGCTGCTCGCCGTACCACGCGCGAGTGCGCTCCTCCAACGCCTTGTTGTACACGAGGCGGACGCAGCCGAACGTGCGGGACAGCTCTGCCGCCTGCTCGTTCGTGGGGTAGAAGCGGTACTTGAACGCCCGCTTGACCTGCTGCGTCATGCCTCACTTTCTATCAGTTTCCATGTGAACAGCGGGTGCCGGCCGGTGGCCATGGACACCGAATCGCCCTGGCGACCATTCGCCTTTCCCTGCCCCGCTACGCGGGAGCTTCGATTCCTCCCCGGCCTGGAAGCCGGGGTATGCACGAAGGAGACCCGATGACCAGCGACACCATGACGTTCACCCTCCGGCCCCTCGACCCGCTGAGGGACGCCGAGCTGCTGCACGGCTGGGTCACCCACCCCAAGTCCGCTTTCTGGATGATGCGGGACGCGAGACTGCAGGACGTCGAGCGGGCCTACATGGAGATCGCGGCCGACGAGCACCACCACGCCCTCCTCGGGCTGCGCGACGGGGAGCCGGTCTTCCTCATGGAGAAGTACGACCCGGCCCACCGCGAGCTGGCCGGGCTGTACGAGCCGCTGCCGGGCGACGTCGGCATGCACTTCCTGGTCGCCCCCACCGACACCCCGGTGCACGGGTTCACCCGGGCCGTCATCACCGCCGTGATGGCGCACCTCTTCGAGGACCCCGAGACCCGGCGGGTCGTGGTCGAGCCCGACGTTGCCAACAAGGCGGTGCACGCCCTGAACGAGGCGGTCGGGTTCGTGCCCGAGCGCGAGATCCAGAAGCCGGAGAAGCGGGCGCTGCTGAGTTTCTGCACGCGCGAGCGGTTCCTGAAGGCGGTGTCCGCGTGAACCCCGCCGACGCCGTCGCCCACCTCTCCCCCGAGCGCTGGGAGCGGGCCAACCGGCTGCTCCTGCGCAAGGCGCTCGCGGAGTTCGCCCACGAACGGCTGCTCACCCCGGAGGCGGACGGCGAGGGGTACGCCGTCCGCAGCGACGACGGGCTCACCCGGTACCGGTTCACCGCGGTCCGCCGCGCCCTCGACCACTGGCAGGTCGACGCGGAGTCGATCACGCGGCACCGTGACGGCGCCGAACTCCCGCTCGCCGCACTGGACTTCTTCATCGAGATGCGCGGCGCCCTGGGGCTGAGCGACGAGATCCTGCCGGTCTACCTGGAGGAGATCTCCTCCACCCTCGCGGGCACCTGCTACAAGCTGGCCAAGCCCCGTGTCACCTCCGCGGAGCTCGCCCGAGGCTCCTTCCAGGACATCGAGACCGGGATGACCGAGGGCCACCCCTGCTTCGTCGCCAACAACGGGCGGCTCGGCTTCGGCGTCCACGAGTACCTGTCCTACGCCCCGGAGACCGCGAGCCCGGTCCGGCTGGTGTGGCTGGCCGCGCACCGCTCGCGGGCCGCGTTCACAGCGGGGGCCGGCGTCGAGTACGAGTCGTTCCTGCGGGCGGAGCTGGGCGAGGCGGCCCTGGAGCGGTTCCGCGCCACCCTCACCGGCCAGGGACTCGACCCCGCCGAGTACCTGCTCATCCCGGTGCACCCCTGGCAGTGGTGGAACAAGCTCGCCGTCACCTTCGCCGCCGAGGTGGCCCGCCGCCATCTGGTGTGCCTCGGCGAGGGCGACGACGAGTACCTGGCCCAGCAGTCCATACGGACCTTCTTCAACGCCTCCGACCCGCACCGGCACTATGTGAAGACGGCCCTGTCGGTCCTCAACATGGGCTTCATGCGCGGCCTTTCGGCCGCCTACATGGAGGCGACCCCGGCGATCAACGACTGGCTCGCCGAGCTCGTCGAGAACGATCCCGTGCTGAGGTCCACCGGTCTGTCGGTCATCCGGGAGCGGGCGGCCGTCGGCTACCGGCACCTGGAGTACGAGCGGGCCACCGACCGCTACTCGCCCTACCGGAAGATGCTGGCCGCGCTGTGGCGGGAGAGCCCGGTGCCGTCCCTGCGCGAGGGCGAGTCACTGGCCACCATGGCCTCGCTGCTGCACGTCGACGACGCGGGCGCGTCATTCGTCGGCGCCCTCGTCGAGCGTTCCGGCCTGTCGCCCGCCGAGTGGCTGCGGCACTACCTGCGGGCCTACCTCACCCCGCTGCTGCACAGCTTCTACGCCTACGACCTGGCCTTCATGCCGCACGGCGAGAACGTGATCCTCGTGCTGCGGGACGGGGTGGTGGAACGCGCGATCTTCAAGGACATCGCGGAGGAGATCGTCGTCATGGATCCCGACGCGGTGCTGCCGCCGGAGGTGCGGCGGATCCGTGTCGAGGTGCCCGAGGACCAGAAGCTGCTGTCGGTCTTCACGGACGTGTTCGACTGCTTCTTCCGGTTCCTGGCGTCGAACCTCGCCGGCGAGGGGATCCTGGCGGAGGACGGCTTCTGGCGGACGGTCGCCGAGGTCGTTCGCGAGTACCAGCGGTCGGCGCCCGAACTGGCCGACCGGTTCGAGCGGTACGACGTCTTCGCCCCCCGGTTCGCGCTGTCCTGCCTCAACCGGCTCCAGCTGCGCGACAACCGGCAGATGGTGGACCTCGCCGATCCGTCCGGCGCGCTGCAGCTCGTGGGGCATCTGGACAACCCCGTCGCCGGGTTCTGATGTCCTGACGGACGGACGGGCACCCCGCGGTACGGTCCCGCGGGGTGCCCGTCGTGCCGTGCTCAGCCCGCCGGCCAGGGAACCTGGGGCGACTTGTAGTAGCTCATGCCGAGGGCGTCCCAGCGCGGGGCCTGGGCCGCGAGCCGGACCTTGTAGGTGTCCCAGTCGTGGGTGGCCGCCGGGGACCAGCCCAGCTCGGCCGCTCCGGGCAGACGCGGGAAGGCCATGTACTCGATGTCGGAGGACTTGGTGAGGGTCTCCGACCACAGCGGCGCCTCGACCCCGCGGACCGCCGAGGCCGGCGCGCCGGGCAGATAGCTTCCGGGGTTCCAGTCGTAGGAGCGCCGCACCTCCACCAGGCCCGCCCACTTGGTGCCCAGCCTGGTGCTCGCGGTGTACTTCATGTCGAGGTAGACCCGGTCGGCCGGGGACAGGATCAGGCCGGTGCCGTTCTGGGCGGCCTTGGCCACCTGGGCCTTCTCCGTCGCGCTGGTGCCGTCCAGGCCCCAGTACTGGGCGAGGGCGCCCTTGGCGGGGTGGCCCCGGTGAGCTGGTGCCAGCCGATGACCGTCTTGCCGTACTTGGCGACGACCGGCTGCACCCGGTCCATGAACTTCACGTAGTCGGCGTGGCTGGTGGAGTGCGCCTCGTCGCCGCCGATGTGCAGATAGCGGCCGGGGGTGATGGCGGCCAGCTCGCGGATCACGTCGTCCACGAAGTCGTACGTCACCTGCTTCGGCACGCACAGCGAGCTGAAGCCGACCTGGGTGCCGGTGTACAGCGGGGGCGCGGTGCCGTCGCAGTTGAGCTGTGCGTAGGAGGCGAGGGCCGCGTTGGTGTGGCCGGGCATGTCGATCTCGGGCACGACCTCCAGGTAGCGGGAGGCGGCGTAGCGGACGATGTCCTGGTAGTCGGCCTTGGTGAAGTAGCCGCCCTTGCCGCCGCCGACCTGGGTGGAGCCGCCGTAGGTGGTCAGGCGGGGCCAGGAGTCGACGGCGATGCGCCAGCCCTGGTCGTCGCTGAGGTGCAGATGCAGGGTGTTGATCTTGTACAGGGCCAGCTCGTCGATGTAGCGCTTGACCTGACCGACGGTGAAGAAGTGCCGGGAGACGTCCAGCATGGCGCTGCGGTAGGCGTAGCGGGGGCGGTCCTCGACGGTGCCGCCGGCGATCCGCCACGGACCGGGCTGGACGCTCTTGCGCTCGACGGACGCCGGAAGGAGCTGACGCAGGGTCTGGACGCCGTGGAAGAGGCCGGCGGGAGCGCTCGCGGTGATGGTGACGCCGGTGGGTCCACTGGTCAGCCGGTAGCCCTCGGCGCCGAACTCGTCCCCGCTCAGGTGGAGTCGGATGCCGCCGGTGCCCTGGTCGGTGACGGGCACGCGGTAGCCGGTGGACGGGCGCAGGATGCCGGCGAGGTACTCGCCGATCCGGCGGACCTCGTCCGAGCCGTCCACGCGGACGCCGGTGGCCCAGGTGACGGGGTACGGACGCCCGCCGGGCCGTGTCTCGGCGGGCGCCGGGACCACCCGGGCCAGTGGGGTGGCCGCCGCGGCGGCCGCCGGCGCCGCGCCGACGGTGGTCAGGCCCGCCGCAGCGACGAGCAGCAGGGATCCGAGGACGCGGGTCAGCCGGGGAGTCGTGCCCTGGTGCCGTCTCACATGCGCTCCCTTCACGAGTGGTAAAGACCACTCTCCCGCAGATCCGGCGAATCAATCCCCGCCCTGCGGAAATCATCCGCCGGAACGGCGGTCGGGCCATCGGTGCGGCCGTCCGGACCCCGCTTCGCCGTGCGGGCCGCCTACTTCGCCGTGCGGGCCACCGTGAAGTGGTCGATGCGCCGGCCGGTCTCGGCGATGCCCGACACCGTCAGCGTGGTCCGGTGGCCCTTCGCGGCGGGTGTGACGTCCACGCGGAGGAAGGAGTAGTCGAGGTAGCGTACCCGCGACCAGGTGACCGTCTCGTTCCGCCTGCCTTCCTCGGTGTTGACGAAGGAGGCGACCGAGTCGGCCTCGTGCTCGTGGCCCTCGTAGGAGTCCGGGGCGGAGAAGGCGTACAGCCCGCGGCCCGCCGCGCCGGCGGTGACGTACACCACGCCGTCGGTCTCGGGATGGGCGGTGCCGCCGATCGGCAGCTCCTTCACCTGGCCGCCCTTGATGACGTCGGTGCGCTCGTACTGGTGGTTGTGGCCGTTGATGACCAGGTCCACGGTGTACTTCTCGAACAGCGGCACCCACTCCTGGCGGACACCGCCCTCCGAGGCGTGCGCGGTGGAGGTGCAGTAGGCGCAGTGGTGGAAGAAGACGACGACGAAGTCGACGTCCTTCGCGGCGCGGTACTTCCTGAGCTGCGTTTCCAGCCAGGTGGTCTGGGTTCCGCCGGATATGCCCAGGTTCGCGGGATCTCGAAGGACACGTCGTTGGCGTCGAGCGAGATGACGGCGGTGTTGCCGTAGACGAAGGAGTAGACGCCGGGCAGGTTCTCGCGGTCCGGGCCGTTGTCGGGGAGCGTCCAGCGGGCATCCTCGCCGCCGTAGCCGTTGGGCGAGTACCAGGCCTCCATGTCGTGGTTGCCGTAGGCGGGCATCCAGGGGACCTGCTTGGCGACCGACTCGGTCTGGTGCAGGAACTGGTCCCAGGTGCGCGAGTCGAAGCCGGTGTCACCGGTCTTGCCCTGGCCGGCCGGGTCACCGTAGGCGATGTCGCCCGCATGCAGGTGGAAGGCGGGGTTCTGGCCGAGGATCAGGGCGTTGTTGGCCAGGCCGTGATAGCCGACACCCTCGTCGCCGAAGGCGGTGAAGGTGAAGGGGGCCTTGCGGGCGGGGCGGTGGTGAAGGTGCCCAGGGTGCCCAGCAGGTGGGGCTCGGCCGGGTCGAAGCCGTCGTGGCCGACGCCGTAGTAGTAGGTCCGGCCGGGGCGCAGGTGGGTGAGCTTGGCGTGCAGGTAGTACTGGGTGTGGTCGCCGCTCGCGCCGACCCCGGCCGGGGTGTACAGGGTGCGGACCTCGGCGTCGATCCGGCGGGAGAGGTCCCAGGGACGGACCCCGACCCGGATGAACGGCCTGCGCACCGCGACCGGCACCTGCCAGGAGACGCTGATCTCGGTCCGGGGGTCGTTGCCCCAGGCGAGATGGCGGCCGAAGGGCGCGACCAGGGAGCCGTCGACCGATTCGGCCGCGGGCGCGGTGCGCGGCGTGGGGACAGTGGCCGGGGCACCGGCGCCCGACACGAACACACCGCCGGTGACGGCGCCCAGGGTGACGGCACCGCCCCTGATCATCGTGCGCCGCGAGAACCTGGCCCGCAGGTACTCGTGCTGCTCGGCCGTGCTCATGCGCGCGGCCAGCTTCCCGGGTACTCCCATACGAGGAATGTCCATGACGTCTGAAACTCGTCCGGCCGGGCAACGAGGCGCGGGACACAGGATGGACGGCCCGCAAACAGAGCCCCATAAGACTTCCAACAGCCTCCTGCCCGGAATCGGGCAGGATTCTTGCGAAACTCGCGCTCTTACCCCAGGATCTACCGGGTGCACGAGGAACTTGTCGATCACCTGACGCGCTCCACGCCCCTCAGCAGGGGCGAGGCGCTGCGGGTGGTGCAGGACGTGCTCGCCTACTTCGACGAGACGACGCAGGACTACGTCCGTCGCCGCCACCGCGAGCTGCAGGCCCAGGGCCTGACGAACACGGCGATCTTCGACCGGATCGAGGCGGACCTGAAATACCGGGCGGTGGCGCCGCCGGAGCTGACGCTCAGGCAGCTGCGCCGCATGGTCTACGGCTGAGACGCCAGACTGAGAGATACCTGTATATGTGCGGAATTGTCGGATACATCGGCAAGCGTGACGTGGCTCCGCTGCTCCTCGAAGGGCTGCAGCGCCTGGAGTACCGCGGCTACGACTCGGCGGGCATCGTCGTCACGTCCCCGAAGACGGCCGGCCTGCGGATGGTCAAGGCCAAGGGCCGGGTGCGCGACCTGGAGGCCAAGGTGCCGGCGCGCTTCAAGGGCACCACCGGTATCGCCCACACCCGCTGGGCCACCCACGGCGCCCCCTCCGACGTGAACGCCCATCCGCACATGTCGGCCGACGGCAAGGTCGCCGTCGTGCACAACGGCATCATCGACAACGCCGCCGACCTGCGCCGCAAGCTGGAGGCGGACGGGGTCGAGTTCCTCTCCGAGACCGACACCGAGGTCCTCACCCACCTCGTCGCCCGCTCCACGGCCGAGAAGCTGGAGGACAAGGTCCGCGAGACCGTCCGCCTGGTCGAGGGCACGTACGGCATCGCGGTGATGCACGCCGACTTCAACGACCGCATCGTGGTGGCCCGCAACGGCTCCCCGGTGGTCCTCGGCATCGGCGAGAAGGAGATGTTCGTCGCGTCGGACATCGCCGCCCTGGTCGCCCACACCCGGCAGATCGTCACGCTGGACGACGGCGAGATGGCCACCCTCAAGGCCGACGACTTCCGCACGTACACCACCGAGGGCACCCGCACCAGCGCCGAGCCGACCACCGTGGAGTGGGAGGCGGCGTCGTACGACATGGGCGGCCACGACACGTACATGCACAAGGAGATCCACGAGCAGGCCGACGCCGTGGACCGGGTGCTGCGCGGCCGCATCGACGAGCGGTTCTCCACCGTGCACCTCGGCGGCCTCAACCTGGACGCCCGCGAGGCGCGCCGCATCCGCCGCGTGAAGATCCTCGGCTGCGGCACCTCGTACCACGCGGGCATGATCGGCGCCCAGATGATCGAGGAGCTGGCCCGCATCCCCGCCGACGCCGAGCCGGCCTCCGAGTTCCGCTACCGCAACGCGGTCGTGGACCCCGACACGCTGTACGTCGCCGTCTCCCAGTCCGGTGAGACGTACGACGTGCTCGCCGCCGTGCAGGAGCTGAAGCGCAAGGGCGCCCGGGTGCTCGGCGTGGTCAACGTGGTGGGTTCCGCCATCGCCCGCGAGGCCGACGGCGGCATCTACGTGCACGCCGGTCCCGAGGTCTGCGTCGTCTCCACGAAGTGCTTCACCAACACCACGGTCGCCTTCGCCCTGCTCGCGCTGCACCTCGGCCGCACCCGCGACCTCTCGGTGCGCGACGGCAAGCGGATCATCGAGGGCCTGCGCCGGCTGCCGGAGCAGATCACCGAGATCCTCAAGCAGGAGGAGGACATCAGGCAGCTCGCGGAGAGCTACGCCGACGCCCGCTCCATGCTCTTCATCGGCCGCGTCCGGGGCTACCCGGTGGCCCGCGAGGCCTCCCTGAAGCTCAAGGAGGTCTCCTACATCCACGCCGAGGCCTACCCCGCCTCCGAGCTGAAGCACGGCCCGCTGGCCCTGATCGAGCCCGCCCTGCCCACGGTCGCGATCGTCCCCGACGACGACCTGCTGGAGAAGAACCGCGCGGCCCTGGAGGAGATCAAGGCCCGCAGCGGCAAGATCCTCGCGGTGGCCCACCAGGAGCAGGAGAAGGCCGACCGGACCATCGTGGTCCCGAAGAACGAGGACGAGCTGAACCCGATCCTCCTGGGCATCCCGCTCCAGCTGCTGGCCTACCACACGGCCAAGGCCCTGGGCCGGGACATCGACAAGCCGAGGAACCTGGCGAAGTCCGTCACGGTGGAGTAGTCGCTCCCGCCGCCCGACGGCGCGCAGAACGGACCCCCGCGTTGCCACCTCGTACGCGGGGGTCCGTTCCCGTGTCGCGTGATCAGCCGGCGGCCGTCACCCGCCGGCTCGCGACACGCCTCGGTGCGCTGACCGATGTATGCCCTTCACAAGGGCACAAACACCTCTACGCGCGAGTAGTTTCGCGCCGTACGAAGGAAGTTGACGGAGTGTCGGCGGGCAGCCGCGTCAGGGGATGACGATGACCGGCCGCTGCGCCCGCTTGGCGAGCCGTCCGGCCACGGAGCCGAAGATCCGGCCCACGATGCCGTGGGTGGTGCCGACCACGATGGCGTCGGCCTCGTACTCCCGCCCGACCTCCTCGAGTTCGTGGCAGATGTCACCGCCGCGCTCGACCAGGATCCAGGGCACCTCGGCCAGATAGTCCGCGCAGGCCAGTTCGAGCCCGAGCACCTCGGTGCGGTGGTCCGGGACGTCGACGAAGACGGGCGGCTCGCAGCCGGCCCACACGGTGGTGGGCAGCCGGTTGGCCACATGGACGATGATCAGTCCCGAGCCGGAGCGGTGGGCCATGCCGACCGCGTAGGCGAGGGCACGCTCACTTGAGGTCGAGCCGTCGAAGCCGACGACCACGCCGTGCAGGAAGGCGGGGTCGCAGGACGGGCGCGGCTCTGGCACCGCCAGGGGCTCGGCCGCCGTGGGATCGGCGACGGGCCGCTTGCGGTCCGCGGGTTCGAAGAATTCGTGACCGGCCATGGCTGTCTCGGCGTTGTGATCCTTGTGTGGATGGGAGTGACATCGAGCGGCGGAGCTGTGTCCGGGATTCGTCTTCCCAACCCCATACCCCCAAGGGTACGGCGGCACGCCTCCTACGCTCATTTCCCGCGCACGCTCCGTAAGCGGGGCCCCCGAATGTCCGTGGGGGTTCCCCGGAGCATGCACGAGCGACGCCCGTAACGCAATGGTTGCTGCCTCGTACAGGCGGTTTGCACAGCGTGAACGGAGCAGCGGTCGGTGACCGACCGATCGAACGGGCGTTGATCTCCGTGAGCCATCGCCAAGGGAGTACGAGTTGCCCGGACCGAGATCCACCACCGACCCGCGTCCCGCCCCGGACACCACCAGCGAAGTGATCCGCTGGGCGGCCTTCAGCTGCGTCCTCGTTCCCGTGGTCCTCGTCTGGTACGGCACCTCGCTCGCCGGGGCGGCCGGCACCGCCTTCGGACTCGCCGCCGTCACGGCCGCCTGCCGGGTGCTGCTGCGCCGGTCCGAACGTTGCGCCGCGCAAAGAGGCGGGCGTCACACCCGGGGAGAGACACCGGTCGACTGACCGGTTTCCGTACCCTCGAACGCTTCTTTTCGGCCAACTTCCGGATACCGCTGAGGAGGGGTGCCGACCACCCCCAACCCCCGTTCCACCTGCACGGAAAGGGTCCGGGCCGGCCTCCGCACCCTACGCGGTTTGGCCACTGCGACAAGGCGCACTTCCCTGCACGCCCCACGAGTGCAACGCTTCGTGATCGAATGCTTCACGCCAAGTTGTCATGTCGACAATGTCCGGCGTGTCGAACTGGCCACCGTCAGACCGCGGTAGCCAGTAGATTCGATCTTGATGTCTTACGGCGGGGGACTCGTGCAGGACCGAGGGGAAACGTGCAGGAGCGACACAACCGAGGAGCCGCGACCACCGAGGGGGCTTAGCAGGATGAGCCACGACTCCACTGCCACGCCGGAAGCCGCGGGCCGGAAACTGTCCGGGCGACGCCGCAAGGAGATCGTCGCGGTGCTGCTGTTCAGCGGCGGCCCCATTTTCGAGAGTTCCATACCTCTTTCGGTGTTCGGGATCGACCGCCAGGACGCCGGAGTACCGCGCTACCGACTGCTGGTGTCCGCCGGCGAGGAGGGCCCGCTGCGGACCACGGGGGGCCTGGAACTCACCGCGCCACATGGGCTCGAGGCGATCTCACGCGCCGGGACGGTCGTCGTACCGGCCTGGCGCTCGATCACCTCGCCACCACCGGAGGAGGCGCTCGACGCGCTGCGCCGGGCCCACGAGGAGGGCGCCCGCATCGTCGGGCTGTGCACGGGCGCGTTCGTCCTCGCGGCGGCGGGCCTGCTGGACGGCCGTCCGGCGACCACCCACTGGATGTACGCGCCGACGCTGGCCAAGCGCTATCCGTCGGTTCACGTGGATCCGAGGGAGCTGTTCGTCGACGACGGCGACGTCCTGACGTCGGCGGGCACGGCGGCCGGGATAGACCTCTGTCTCCACATCGTGCGGACGGACCACGGCAACGAGGCGGCCGGCGCGCTCGCCCGGCGCCTGGTGGTCCCGCCGCGCCGGTCGGGCGGCCAGGAGCGCTACCTCGACAGGTCTTTACCCGAGGAGATCGGCGCCGACCCGCTGGCCGAGGTCGTCGCCTGGGCGCTGGAACACCTCCACGAGCAGTTCGACGTGGAAACCCTGGCGGCACGCGCCTACATGAGCCGCCGTACGTTCGACCGCCGGTTCCGCTCGCTCACCGGCAGCGCGCCGCTGCAGTGGCTGATCACCCAGCGGGTGCTCCAGGCCCAGCGGCTGCTGGAGACGTCGGACTACTCGGTGGACGAGGTGGCGGGCCGCTGCGGCTTCCGCTCCCCGGTCGCGCTGCGCGGGCACTTCCGCCGCCAGCTCGGCTCGTCCCCGGCCGCCTACCGCGCGGCCTACCGGGCCCGCCGGCCGCAGGGCGAACGGCCGGGTGAGACGGAGATCCCGATGCAGCCCGGACCGGGCGGGCCCGGCCTGGCCCATCCCGGGCCGGTCGGCCACGCGCCGCCGGTGCTGCACCCGGACCGCGAGAGCGGGGTGCCGATGCAGAGCCGCCGGCAGGCGGTGAGCCTGCTGCCGGGGCCGCGCAGCGGGAGCTGAACGAGGAGCGGCAAGGGAGGGGCGGAGCACGGCTCCGTCCCTCTTCCGCCGTCGTCCCGCCGCGCGCACACCCACAAGGTCGCCGCACGCCCGGTCCGGCGCGGGGCGGCGCGCCGTAAGGTGAGACACATGAACGATCGCATGGTGTGGATCGACTGCGAGATGACCGGCCTCTCGCTGTCCGACGACGCGCTCATCGAGGTGGCCGCCCTCGTCACCGACTCCGAGCTGAACGTGCTCGGCGAAGGGGTGGACATCGTCATCCGCCCGCCGGACTCGGCACTGGAGACGATGCCGGAGGTGGTGCGCGAGATGCACACCGCGTCCGGGCTGCTGGCGGAACTGGCCGGCGGCACCACGCTGGCCGACGCCGAGGCGCAGGTGCTCGCCTACGTCCGGGAGCACGTCAAGGAGCCCGGCAAGGCCCCGCTGTGCGGCAACTCCGTCGGCACCGACCGCGGCTTCCTGCTGCGCGACATGCCGACCCTGGAGGACTACCTGCACTACCGCATCGTCGACGTCTCCTCGATCAAGGAGCTGGCGCGCCGCTGGTACCCCCGGGCCTACTTCAACAGCCCGGAGAAGAACGGCAACCACCGCGCCCTCGCCGACATCCGCGAGTCGATCGCCGAGCTGCGCTACTACCGCGAGGCCGTCTTCGTCCCGCAGCCCGGCCCGGACTCCGACACCGCCCGGGCGATCGCCGCCAAGCACGTCCTGCCCGCGCGGTAGGACCGCGCGAACAGGGCCCCGGGGTCCGCTCGGGACCCGCGCGAAAAGCCGTGCGCGAGCACCCCTTCGGACCCTGTAGACTTCTTCTCGGCCGGTCGGGGAGAGCACTCCTCGGACTACCGGTCATGGTGGGTGTAGCTCAGCTGGTAGAGCACCTGGTTGTGGTCCAGGATGCCGCGGGTTCGAGTCCCGTCACTCACCCTGAGTAATCAGCCGGTGACTCCGTCGGAAGACGAGGTCACCGGCTGATTCGTTTTCGCGGCTCCCGGTGGCGGGCGACGGACGCCGCCCGCCCGGGAGGGCGGTCACGACGACGCGCGGTCCACCAGTTCCGTGGGCAGTACCGCGTGGTGGCGCCGCGGGTCGCGGGGGGTGGCCGGGCGCCGGCCGGCGATCTCGGTGAGGAGCAGGTCGATCATGGCGCGGCCCATCTCCTCGATCGGCTGGCGGACGCTGGTCAGCGGGGGGTCCATGTGCCGGGCGATGGCCGAGTCGTCGTAGCCGACCAGGGCCACGTCGCCGGGTACGCTGCGGCCCGCCTCCCGCAGCACCTGCCGGGCGCCCGCCGCCATCACGTCGGAGCCCGCGAAGACCGCGTCCAGGTCCGGGTGGCGCTCGAGCAGGGTCGTCATGGCCCGCCGGCCGCCCTCGTCGGTGAAGTCGCCGGGTTCGATCAGGCCCTCGTCCACGGGCAGGCCCGCGTCGCGCAGGGCGTCGCGGTAGCCGTCGACACGGCGCTGGGCGCCGTAGACGTCGAGGCGGCCGGTGATGTGGGCGATCCGGCGACGGCCCCGGGACATCAGGTGCTCCACCGCGGACCGGGCGCCGCCGTAGTTGTCCGAGTCCACCGAGGTCAGCGTCTCGGCGGCCGAGCGGGGGCCGCTGATCACCGCGGGGATCTCCAACTGGGACAGCATGTCCGGCAGGGGGTCGTCGGCGTGCACCGAGACCAGCAGGACACCGTCGACGCGATGGGCGGCCAGGTACTGCGCGAGGCGCTGCCGCTCCCGGTCGTTGCCCGCGAAGATGAGCAGCAACTGCATCTCGCTGTCGGAGAGTTCGGCACCGACGCCGCGCAGCATGTCGGAGAAGTACGGCTCCGAGAAGAAGCGGGTCTCCGGCTCCGGCACCACCAGCGCGATGGCGTCGGTGCGGTTGGCCGCGAGGGCGCGCGCCGCGGTGTTGGGCACGTAGCCGAGTTCCGCGACGGCCGCCTCCACGGCGGCGCGGGTCGCCTCGCTCACCCGGGGCGAGCCGTTGATCACCCGTGAGACCGTGCCCCTGCCGACACCGGCACGCGCGGCGACCTCTTCCAGCGTCGGCCGCCGACTGCTCCGGCTCCGCTCTCCGTTGACTGGCATGGTCTCCGCCTCCCGCTCACAACCGACCGGCCGGGGATTGTCCGCTACCGTCCGGCCAGGAATGTAACCGAGATCCCACAGCACCCGCTCTCATCATCCCGCGCCCGCGGTGCCCGTGGAGCCGGGCCCCGGTAGGCGGACCGGCTCCACGGCACGGGGGTGCCGCCGGGACGGCGGCTCCCCGGCCGGGCGGCGGGCGGACGTCACATCCGCGGGCCGGCGTCCGGCAGCGCGTTGCGGCGGATCACGTCGCTGTACCAGTGGGCGCTGGCCTTGGGGATGCGGCGCTGGGTGCCGTAGTCGACGTAGACGGCGCCGAACCGCTTCGAGTAGCCGTAGGACCACTCGAAGTTGTCCAGCAGCGACCACAGGAAGTAGCCCCGGACGTCGACGCCGTCGGCGATGGCGCGCCGGACGGCTTCCAGGTGGCCGCGGAGATAGGCGATCCGCTGCGGGTCGTTCACCTTCCCTCGGGCGAGACGTAGTCGTCGAAGGCGGCGCCGTTCTCGGTGACCATCAGCGGCAGTCCGGGGTGCGCCGCCGCCGTGCCGGCCAGCAGGGTGTGCAGGCCGTTGGCGTCGATGGCCCAGTTCATCGCCGTCAGCTCGTCGTTGGCGAGGTGGAAGGAGACGTCCTCGGAACCGGTCCAAGGCGAGTGGTCGCTGGCCCCGTGACCGTCGTTCTTGGTGGTGCCGGCGCCGTCGGCGGGGTGCGAGACCACGGTCGGCGAGTAGTAGTTGACGCCCAGCAGGTCGATCGGGCGGGAGATCTCGGCGAGGTCGCCGGCGCGCACCAGCTCGTCCCAGTCGACGATGCGGGCGGTGTCCGCGAGCAGGTCCTCGGGTAGGCGCCGTCGAGGATCGGGCCGGTGAAGATCCGGTTGCCGACCGCGTCGATGCGGCGGGCCGCCTCCACGTCGCCGGGGGCGTCGGTGAGCGGGCTCACCTGGTGCAGGTTGAGGGTGATGGAGAGCTGCGCGGTGCTGGGCAGGACCGAGCGCAGCGCCCCGACCGCCCGGCCGTGCGCGAGGTTGAGGTGGTGGGCGGCGCGCAGGGTGGCCGCCGGGTCGGTGCGGCCGGGGGCGTGCACGCCGGAGCCGTAGCCGAGGAAGGCCGAGCACCACGGCTCGTTGAGCGTGGTCCACACCCCGACGCGGTCCCCGAGCGCCCGGCCCACCGTCTCGGCGTACTCGGCGAAGCGCTGCGCGGTGTCGCGCTGCGGCCAGCCGCCCGCGTCCTCGAGTTCCTGGGGCAGGTCCCAGTGGTAGAGGGTGGCGACGGGGGTGATGCCGGCCTCGAGCAGTTCGTCGGTGAGGCGGCGGTAGAAGTCCAGGCCGCGTTCGACGGCGGGCCCCCGCCCGGTGGGCTGCACCCGGGACCAGGAGACGGAGAACCGGTACGCCTGCAGGCCGAGGTCCTTCATCAGCGCCACGTCGTCGCGGTAGCGGTGGTAGTGGTCGGCGGCGATGTCGCCGGTGTCGCCGTTGCGCACCCTGCCGGGCGTGTGGCTGAAGGTGTCCCAGATGGAGGGTGTGCGTCCGTCCTCGGCGGCCGCGCCCTCGACCTGGTAGGCGGCGGTGGCCGCGCCCCAGACGAAGCCGGGCGGGAAGGAGAGGTCCGCGGCCGGCCGGGTCGTCGGCTCGGGTCGTACAGCGGTCATGGTGAGAGCGCTCCCAAAGTGGCGTGTGGAAAGGTCGGTCTGCTGCCCGGGACGGCTGTGCCGTCAGCCCTTGACGGCGCCCGACATGATGCCCCCGACGATCTGCTTGCCGAAGACCACGAAGACCAGCAGCAGCGGAAGTGTGCTGATCAGCGCGCCGGCCATGACGATGCTCTGGTCGGGGGTGTAGGAGGCGCTGAGCTGGCCGAGCGCCACCTGGATGGTGGGGTTCTGCTGGTTCAGGGCGAGGAAGGGCCAGAAGAAGTCGTTCCACGCCTGCACGAAGGTGAGCATCCCGAGCACCATCATGGCGGGCCGGGCCACGGGCAGGACCACGCTCCACACGATGCGGAAGTTGGTCGCGCCGTCCACCTTGGCCGCCTCGATCAGCTCGTAGGGCAGGGCCTCCAGCAGGTACTGGCGCATGAAGAAGACGCCGAAGGCGCCGACGAGGGTCGGGAAGATCACCGACTCCAGCTTCCCGCCCCACCCGATGTCCGACATCATCATGAACAGCGGGACGACGCTGAGCTGCGGCGGGATGGTCAGCGTGGCGATGACCGCGGTCATCAGGAAGCCGCGGCCGCGGAAGCGCATCTTGGCGAAGGCATAGCCGGCCAGCGTGCAGAAGAACAGGGTCGCCGCGGTGATGCAGCCGGCCACGACGACGCTGTTGACGATGGCCTTGCCCAGGTTGGCCTGCTCCCAGGCGGCCTGGAGGTTGCTCCACAGTCTGCCGCCCGGCAGCAGCGGCGGCGGGCTGTCCAGGACCCGCTGCTGGTCGTGCGAGGCGGCCACCAGGGTCCAGTACAGCGGGAAGATCGATCCCAGGCCGACGACGACGAGGGCCGCGTAGGTGAAGGGGCCGCCCTTGAGCTGCTGGCCGGCGCCGAGCTTGAGGCGGGCGCGGCCGCCGCTGCCGGGGCGGACGGAGGGGCCGGGGTGAGGTCGGCCGCGGTCTTGATGGGACTGGTCGTGGTCATCGAAGTCGCTCCCGTCAGGCCGCGCTCTTGCGCACGAACCGGCCGACGATCCAGTTGATCAGGGCGATCAGCAGCAGCAGGACGAGCATCGCCCAGGCCACGGCGGCGGCCGGACCCAGGTGCCCCAGCTTCCAGCCGTAGTTGAAGAGGTAGATGCTGAGGGTTTCGTACTGGTGCTCACTGCCGCCGATGGAGCCCAGCGTTCCGCCCTGCAGCAGCAGCGGCTCGCCGAACAGCTGCATGGAGCCGATGGTCGAGATGACGATGGTGAACAGGATCGTCGGCCGCAGCGAGGGGATCGTCACCTTGCGGAACTGCTGCCAGCGCGACGCGCCGTCGATCGAGGCGGCCTCGTACAGATCGGTCGGCACGGCCTGCATGGCCGCCAGGTAGATCAGGGCGTTGTAGCCGGTCCAGCGCCAGATCACGATGACCGAGATGGCGATCTTGGACGTCCACTCGCCGTTGCCCCAGTCGATGTTGTCGATGCCGGCGAAGTGCAGCACCCAGTTGAGGATGCCGCCGTCCGCGCGGAAGACCAGGGCGAAGACCAGTGCCGCGGTCGCCACCGAGGTGGCGTACGGGGTGAGGATGAGCGTCCGCCAGAACGTGCTGGCCCGCAGCTTGTAGTTGAGCAGATGGGCCAGGCCCAGCGCCACGAGGAGCTGGGGAACGGTCGATATGACGCCGATGACGAAGGTGTTGGCGACGGCGGTCCAGAACTCCGAGTCCTGGAGGATCCTGGAGAAGTTGTCCCAGCCGACCCACTCGGACTGGCCGAGGCTGGTCATCTCCACCCGGTGCAGGGCGATCCAGCCGGTGTAGAGGAGCGGGTAGAGCCCGAAGGCTCCGAAGATGAGGAAGAAGGGCGCGATGTAGGCGTAGGGCGACGCCAGGTCGTCGAAGCGCCACAGCCGGCTGCGCCAGGTGCGGGGGCCGGGTCCGTCGGACACGGCGCCGGAACCGCCGGGCGGCGGGCTGTACGCGCCCCGGGTGGGGGTTGCTGTTGCCACGGAGGAGTCCTTATCTGCAGGGTTTCGGCCGGATACGGGGCGGGCGCGGCGTCCGCCGGACCGCGCGCCGGCCCCCGTCCCGCGCGCCACGGCGGCCGGTACGGTACCGAGCCGCCCGGCCGGGCGGCCAGAGCCCGGCGGCCCGGATCCGGTCCGGCCGGCCCGGTACGCCGGGCGCGGCTCACGGACGCGGAGCGCGGACCGGCGCCTCGACGGTGCGCCGACCGGGCCGGCGCCCGGGTCCACCTCCGGTGCCGGGCACCGGATCCACCGCCCGGGCGCCGGACGCCGGTTGCCGCCGCGTCGGCGGTGCCGCGTCGCCGCCCGGCCACCGGTGGGCCCTCGCGGTCACGGCACCGGCGCGGCGGGACCCGGCCGGACGCGCGGGCGCGGGGCGGGCGGTCCTGGGGACCGGCCCGCCCCGGCGCTCGTCAGCCGATCGCCTTGTCGATCGACTCGGTCGCGGCCTTCCACGCGTCGGCGGGCTTGGTGCCCCGCTGCTCCATGTTGTTGATCTGCGTCGAGATCGTGTCCTTGATGACGGCGTCCTTCGGACCGAGCACCGCCTCGGGGATGGACTTGGCCTCGTCCGCGTAGATCTGACCGATCGGGGCGTCGTTGAAGTACGGGAGCTTCGCGCTCTTCACGTCGGCCAGGTCGTAGGCGCCCTTGTTGGACGGGAAGACGCCGATCGCCTTGAACACGGCCGCCTGCTGCTCGGGCGCCGTCAGCCACTTGACCAGCTCGGTGGCCTCCTTGACGTGCTTGCCGCCCTGCGGGACCGCCAGGAAGGAGCCGCCCCAGTTGGCCGCGGTGGAACCGGGCGCGCGGGAGATGTCCCACTTGCCCTTGAAGGCGTCACCGGAGTTGGTGGAGATCTGGCCGGCCATCCAGGCCGGGCAGGCCACCGTGGCCACGCTGCCCTTGCGCAGCGCCGCCGTCCACGCGTCGGTGAACTGCGGCAGACCGTGGGTCAGCTTCTTGGACGCGGCCTCGGCGGAGAGGTCCCAGCCCTGCTGCACCGAGGCGCTGTCCTTGTAGACCGGCTTGCCGTCGGTGCCGTAGTACTGCTTGTCCGAGGAGCTGACGACCGCGTTGAACATGGCGCTCGCGGAGTCCATGAAGTAGGTGCCCGACGGCGCCTTCTTCTTGTACTGCTCGCCGAGCTTCAGGTAGTCCTCCCAGCCGCCGGCTATCGCCTTGGCGACGTCCTCGCGGTCGGTGGGCAGGCCCGCCTTCTCGAACAGGTCACGGCGGTAGCACAGCGACATCGGGCCGATGTCGGTACCGGCGCCGACGACCTTGCCGTCCTTCGTGGTGGCCTGCTTCTCCTTCCAGGAGACCCAGTCGTTCACGTCGATCGACTTGCTCAGGTCGGCGAACTTGTCCGCCTGGGTGTCGACGACCTCCTTGATGCGGCCGACCTCGACACCGGTGACGTCTCCCAGCCCGCTGCCCGTGTTCAGCTGCTGAAGAAGCTTGGGGTAGTAGTCCTGCTCGTTGGCGGTGACCTCTTCCTTCACCGTGATCTTCGGGTGGAGCTCGTGGTACTTGGCGAACAGACCGGCCTCCTTGTAGCCGAACTGCCCGAAGTCGGCCACGGTGAGGGTGATCGAGCCGTCGGCCGAGGCGTCCGAGTCGTCGTCACTGCTGCAGCCCGTCAGCAGCAGGGCCGATGCCGTCAGGACCGTGGTGGCGAGGGCCGCCGCTCTGCGACGGCGACCGCCTCCGCCGTCGGTACCGGTGATGCGCATTCCACTACTCCTTGTTCCGGTGGGAAACGGGACCCCAGGAAACAGACCGCCAAGGCTCGGCGGTCCGGACCTGCCCTCTCGATTTCGAGCAGCGGCCGGCTCACAGCACGCGACGTGCGGTGCAAAGGCGCTGGTCAACGGTGTGTCATGCGAGGTAGAGGGAAAGGCCATCAGTGCTTTGATCCGCGCGAGTCGAGCCCGGAACCTTCCGTGGGACCGCTCCCACGCGGCATGCCGGAAGACTCCTTGCTGCGGGGGTCGGGTGTCAAGACTTGAAAACAGCGTTGTTGCCTGAGCGTGTCCCAGACGTCACGTGAACGTGTCACGAAATCCCCTGCCCCACTCTGGACATCCGACTGCCTCCCAGTGGATCCACGCTGGTCACAGGGATGATCTTCGCTCCGGCCCGGCGGACGGCCCGAACGGGGCGGCCGGTCCCGCCCCGCACTGGGACACAATGAGGCAAGCCCTTGCCGCACACCGGAAGGTGAACGATGAGCCACGCCCAGCCGCCCGAAGCACTCGGCGTCCGGCGCCCGACGCTGAACGCCGTGGCCGCTCGGGCCGGTGTCGGCCGTGGCACGGTGTCCCGGGTGCTCAACGGCTCCCCCAGGTGAGCGAACGGGCCCGGGCGGCGGTGGAGCAGGCGATCGCCGAACTCGGCTACGTCCCCAACCGCGCCGCGCGCTCCCTGGCCACCGCCCGCACCGACGCCGTGGCCCTGGTCGTTCCGGAGGCCGAGAGCCGGCTGTTCGCGGAGCCGTACTTCTCGGGGATCATCAAGGGCGCCTCCGCCCGGCTCACCCACGCCGGCATGCAGTTGCTGCTGGTGCTCGCGCGGGACGGCAGGACACACCGGCGCCTGGCCTTGTACCTGACCGCCCAGCGGGTGGACGGCGTCCTGATGGTGGCGGTCCACCGCGACGACACCCTCCCGGACCTGCTGGACGAACTGTCCGTGCCCACCGTGCTGGCCGGGCGGCGCGGCGATCCGGAACCGCTCGGCCATGTCCGCGCGGACAACGGCGGCGGTGCCCGCAGCGCGGTCCAGCACCTGCTCGGCAGGGGGCGGCACACGGTCGCCACCATCACCGGGCCCTGGACATGGACGCGGCCCGGACCAGGCTCGACGGCTACCGCGAGGCCCTGCGGACCGCGGGGGTCGCGGTGGACGAGGAACTGATCGAGCCGGGCGACTTCACCGAGGAGGGCGGGCGCGCGGCGATGCATGAGCTGCTGCGCAGGCGCCCCGGGCTCGACGCGGTGTTCGCGGCCTCCGACGTGATGGCCTCCGGGGCGGTGCTCGAACTGCGCGCCGCAGGCCGGCGGGTCCCGGACGACGTGGCCGTCGTCGGCTTCGACGACTCGATCGTGGCGCGGCACATCGACCCTCCGCTGACCAGCGTCCGCCAGCCGATGGAGGAGATGGGGCGCGCCATGGCCGACCTGCTGCTGGACGAGATAGCGGGGCGGGCCGGCCGCCGCGAGGTGGTCCTGCCGACACGGCTGGTCGTGCGGGAGTCGGCCTGAGCGACGGCGCCGCCGCGCGATGCGGCCGCGAGCCGTGAACCGGAACCGGGCACGGGCCGGGAAACGGAATCGGGCACGGGCGGTGAAACGGAACCTGGAGGCGGGCCGCCGGGACGGAGCCCGGGCAGGCTCCGCGACGAGCCTGCCGCGAGCCGCGCGCCGGCTGTGAGAGCTCGTACCGGGACGGGTGGGGGCTTCCGCATGGGAGCGCTCCCATGCACAATGGGGCGCAGCCGATCCGGGGAGTCCCTCCATGACAGAGCCCTTGCCGTCCGCGCCCTTCCCTCCCGCGTTCCTCTGGGGCGCCGCGACGTCCGCGTACCAGATCGAGGGCGCGGTGCGGGAGGACGGCCGAACTCCCTCGATCTGGGACACCTTCAGCCACACCCCCGGCAGGACCGCGGGCGGTGACACCGGTGACGTCGCCGTCGACCACTACCACCGCTACCGCGAGGACGTCGCGCTGATGGCGGACCTGGGCCTGACCGCCTACCGCTTCTCCGTCTCCTGGTCCCGGGTGCAGCCGACCGGCCGGGGCCCGGCGGTCCAGGTGGGCCTGGACTTCTACCGCCGCCTGGTGGACGAGCTGCTGGCGCACGGCATCAAACCGGCGATCACCCTCTACCACTGGGACCTGCCCCAGGAGCTGGAGGACGCCGGCGGCTGGCCGGAGCGGGACACCGCCCACCGGTTCGCCGAGTACGCGCGGCTGGTCGGCGAGGCGCTCGGCGACCGGGTGGATCAGTGGATCACCCTCAACGAGCCGTGGTGCAGCGCCTTCCTGGGCTACGGCTCCGGCGTGCACGCCCCCGGGCGCACCGACCCGGCGGCCGCCCTGCGCGCGGCCCACCACCTCAACCTGGCGCACGGCCTGGGGGCGGCGGCACTGCGGTCGGTGCTGCCGGCCCGCGGCGAGATCGCGCTCAGCCTGAACTCCTCGGTGGTGCGCCCGCTCTCCCAGAGCCCGGCCGATCTGGCGGCGGCCCGCCGGATCGACAACCTGGCCAACGGCGTCTTCCACGGTCCCGTCCTGCACGGCGCCTACCCGGAGACCCTGTTCGCCGAGACCGCCCGGTCACCGACTGGTCGTTCGTACTGGACGGGGACCTGCGCGCGATCAGGTCGCCGCTGGACGCGCTGGGCCTGAACTACTACACCCCGACCCTGGTCTCCGCGGCGGACGGCAGGGCCGCGGGCCCGCGGGCGGACGGTCACGGCGCCGGAGAGCACTCCCCTGGCCGGCCGCCGACGACGTGCTGTTCCACCAGACGCCGGGCGAGCGGACCGAGATGGGCTGGACCGTGGACCCGACCGGGCTGCACGAACTGATCATGCGCTACTCGCGCGAGGCGCCGGGCCTGCCGCTGTACATCACGGAGAACGGCGCGGCCTACGACGACAAGCCCGACGCCGACGGCCGGGTGCACGACCCGAGCGCGTCGCCTATCTGCACGGCCACCTGGCCGCGGTCCGCAGGGCCATCGCCGACGGCGCCGACGTCCGCGGCTACTACCTGTGGTCCCTGATGGACAACTTCGAGTGGGCGTACGGCTACGACAAGCGGTTCGGCGCGGTGTACGTGGACTACGCGACGCTGGAGCGCACCCCGAAGTCGAGCGCCCGCTGGTACGGCGAGGTGGCCCGGGCGGGGGCGCTGCCGGCGGCGGCGGAGCCGGCGGTCTGAAGGACCGTCCGGCGGCCGGGACCGCCGGACGGCGTGGGCGCGGCACCCGGATAGGGGGTGCCGCGCCCACGTCATGCCGTCGTGCCCCGCTCAGTTGAAGGCGCCGAAGGCCTTGGCGAAGGCGAACCTGTCCTGGGTGACGGAGCTGCAGGTGGCGTCGGCGGTGGGCTTGGTGCCTCCGTCGCACTGCTTGTCGCGGGTCGCGGACCACATGGAGAGCCAGCCGAGGCCCTTGGACTTGGCGAAGTCCACGAGCTGGGTGGCGTCGTCGACCTTGAAGACCTCGGTGGAGACGTCGTTGACACCGATCATCGGGGTGACCGCGACCGCCTTCCAGGCGGCCGGGTCGGACAGCCCCAGCACGCTCTTGACCTGGGCCTGGGTGGCGGTGGCGGCCTGCACGGCGTAGGTGCCCATGTCACCGCTGTACGCGGGCCCGTAGTCCATCGCCATGATGTTGACGGTTTCGATCCTGACACCGTTCGACTTGGCGTCGGCCAGGAGGTTCACGCCGTCCTGGGTCAGTCCCTCGGGCATCACCGGCAGGGTGAAGGAGACGTCCAGGTCCGGGTGCTGGGCCTGGAGCTTGGCGATGGCCCGGGCCCGGCGGGTGTTGGCCGCGGTGTCGGGCAGCGCGCCGCCCTCGACGTCGAAGTCGACCTTGGTCAGCTTGAAGGCGTCCACGGCCTTGCCGTACGCGGTCGCCAGGGCGTCCGCCGAGGAGCAGGTGGTGGCCAGCTCCGAGCCGGAGGCGCCGCCGAAGGAGACCCGGACGTCACCGCCCTTGGCGCGCAGGGAGCCTATCTGCGCGGCCACCGCGTCGCCGGTGAGGTCGGTGACACCGCCCCACTTGGGAGTGCAGCCGCCGCCGTCGGTGACGAAGGCGAGGTTGAAGTTCTTCACGCCGGTCGCGTCGGCCGCGGCGAGGAGGTCGAAGGCCGGGTAGAGGGAGGTGTCCACGTAGGGGGCGAAGCCGGCCGAGGCGGTGGTGCCGGTGCCCGTGCTCTGCGAGGGGGTCGGGGTCGCGCTCGGGGCCGGCGTGGTGCTCTGGCTCGGCGTGGCGCTCTGGCTCGGCGTGGCGCCGGGGTCGGGGTCCGGGTCGGGCGGCCGCTCGGCTCGGGGGTGGCGCCGTCGTCCGCGGAACACCGCGCGTTGTCGACCCGGCAGCCCGTCGGGTCGCCCGTGCCGTTGACCACGAAGCCGACGGTGACCGACTTGCCGACGGCCAGGCCCTCGGTGTCCCACTTCGCGGGCTTCACGGTCACGTGCTGACCGCTGACGCCGGCCTCGGCGTTCCACAGGGAACCGAGCTTCGCGCCCGCGGGCAGGTCGAACTCCAGCGTCCAGGTCTTCTCCGTCCGGCCGCTGTTGTTGGTGACGACGTACCGCGCGGAGTAGCCCGTCGACCAGTCGCTGGTCCTGGTGTACGCGGCGTTGACCCCGGCCGCGTTCGCCGTACCGGTGAGCAGGAGGGCGCCGCCACCGATCACCGCCGCGGCCACCACGGAGCCGATCGCCTTGTTCCTGCCACTGATCCTGCGCCGGTGCGTGCTCATGCGCGTGCCTGCCTTCGCTGTTCACGGGGGTGGGGTGCGGCAGCACGCTAGCGAGCCGGAAACGGGCAAACGGGCCGATGGGGACGGCCGTCGCGGTCCTTAGGGTGCGCTTAAGGAAGGGATCGGGGACGGTTAAAGGTCGAGACCAATCCGTGGTCCGGTGCGAACGGAGCGTCAGCGGGCGCCCGCCGTCCGGCGGCGTCGGCGCACACTCCCCCGGTGTCCCCGGCCGGCGGGCTTCCGGCCGTCGAGCTGGAACCAGATCCGCACCTCGGTCCCGCCCAGCACCGAGGAGCCGATGCGCACGTCACCGCCGGTGGCCTCGGCGAGGCGGCGCACGATGTCCAGGCCGAGCCCGGTCGAGCCCGCGCTGCCGGAGCCGCGGCCGCGGGCCATCGCCGCGTCGGGGTCGGGTATGCCGGGGCCCGCGTCGGAGATCAGCACGATCACCGCGTCCTCCGCGTTGTGCACGTCGACCGCGAAGGCGGTGCCCTCGGACGTGTGCCGGAAGACGTTGCCGAGCAGTGCGTCGAGGGCGGCGGCCAGATCGGCGCGGGCCACGGGTATGCGCACCGGCCGCTCGACCCCGGCCACCCGCCACTTGCGGCCCTCGTCCTCCGCCAGCGCGGACCAGAACTCCATCCGCTCGCGCACCACTTCGGCCGCGTCGCAGCCGGCGCCCGGACCGGCGGCCACCGTCTGCGGCTTGGCCTCCCGGGCGGTGCGGATGATGGTGTCGACCTCGCCCTCCAGCTGGGCCACGGCCGCCCGGGTCTGCTCGGCGGCGGCCCCGGCGCCGAGGGAGGCCGCGTTCAGCCGGAGCACGGTCAGCGGGGTGCGCAGCCGGTGCGACAGGTCGGCCGCCAGCTCGCGCTCGTTGGCCAGCAGTTGTACGACCTGGTCGGCCATGGAGTTGAACGCGACCGCCGCGAACCGCAGTTCGGCCGGCCCGTCCTCCGGCACCCGGGCCCCCAGATTGCCCTCGCCGAGCTCGTGCGCGCTCTCGACCAGCCGTTGGGCGGGCCGCACCACGCGCACCCCGAGCCGGTCGGCGACCGCGACCGAGCCGACGATCAGCGCGAGGCCGACCGCCGCGAGCACCGCCCAGGCCGTGCCGACGCCGTTGCTCGTCTCGGACTCGGGCACGTACACCTCGACGACCGCGATCGCGCCGGAGCCGAGCGCGACCGGCTGCAGCAGCGTGGAGCCGCCGGAGACGGAGGTGGTGGAGGCGCGGCCCAGTTTCCGGACGGCGGCGATGTCCTCGCCGGCGGCGCGCTGCCGGCCGAGGTCCAGCGCTCCGCGGCGGCCGTCGGCGGGCAGGTGCACGGCCATCCCGGAGTCGGCGCCCGCCGAGGCCACCACCCGTTCCAGCTTGTCCCGGTCGGTGGTGATGGACAGCGCGGGGGCGACCGCGGCGGCCTCCCGTTCGGCGTTGGAGAACGCCCGGTCGCGGGCCATCTCCTTCACGACCAGCCCGAGGGGTACCGCGAAGGCGATCACGACCATGGTGGTGACCGCCAGGCACACCTTGACCAGAGCCCATCTCATCGCGTCGGCTCCCCGTCCCCGGGCGGCTCCAGCTTCACGCCGACACCCCGGAGGGTGTGCAGATAGCGCGGGCGGGCCGCGGTCTCCCCCAGCTTCCGGCGCAGCCAGGACAGATGGACGTCGATCGTCTGGTCGTCGCCGTAGGACTGCTGCCAGACCTCGGCGAGGAGTTCCCTGCGGGCCACGACGACGCCGGGGCGGCCGGCGAGGAAGGCGAGCAGGTCGAACTCGCGGCGGGTCAGGTCGAGCCGGGTCCCGTCCAGTTCGGCCTGGCGGCGCAGCGGATCGACGGTGAGCCCGCCGACCCGTAGGACGCTGGAGGGCGGCGCCTCGCCGCCGGCGGCCCGGGCCCGGCGCAGCACGGCCGCCATGCGGGCCGACAGGTGCTCGACGGAGAACGGCTTGGTCAGGTAGTCGTCCGCCCCCGCGTTGAGCAGCCGGACGATCTCCGCCTCGTCGTCGCGCGCGGTGGCGACGATGACGGGCACGTCCGTGATGCCGCGCAGCATCTTCAGGGCCTCGGAGCCGTCCAGGTCGGGCAGTCCGAGGTCCAGGACGACCACGTCGAAACGGAGATGGGCGACCTCGCGCAGCGCCTCCAGTGCCGTGCCGACGCTGCGCACGGTGTGGGCGGCGTCGGTCAGGTGCCGGATGAGCGCCGAGCGCACGAACTGGTCGTCCTCGACCACGAGCACACTTGCCATGCGCCGCACCGTACGCCATGCGGCCGACGCCGGTGCCCGCCTGTGGATGACCGGGGACGAGTGCGCACCGCGGTGCCCCTGGGGCAGTATGGCCGCGATGCGCAGAGGACTCGTACACGTACTGGCCTGGCTGCTCGCCACGGGCGCGGCGGTCACGCTGTCGTGGTGGGGTGTGCACACGGTCATGGCCGGCACGGCCTACGACCCGCCGCGCGCCCTGCCGATCACGGCGGCCGACACCACCACGCGGGGCTCGAAGCCGGTGGGTTCGCCCACCGCCCGGCCGCCCCGGCCGAAGAGCCCGTCGGCCGGGCAGCCGGCCCGCACGCCCTCCCGGACCCCTTCCCGTAGCGCAGGTGCCTCCCCGTCCGCCTCCGCCGGCCCTACCGCTTCCGGCCGGGTCAAGGCCTACGGCACCGAAGGCGGCCGGGCGGTCTTCGACCTGGGCACGGCCGACGCGACGCTCGTCTCGGCGACGCCGGGCACCGGCTGGTCGATGCAGGTGTGGAAGACGGAGAGCTGGATCCGGGTGGAGTTCAGCCGGGACGCCGACCGGGTGTCGGTGTTCTGCACCTGGCACGACGGTCCGCCGCGCGTCGAAGTGGGCACGTACTGAGGGGCCGTGGGCAGGTCGGCCGGCCGGTCAGCGGAAGACCGAGGGCGGCGGGGCCGGGGAGGCCACCGCCGCCTCGTCCGTCACGGGGACGGCGCCGCCGGTGAAGTCGGTGAGCCGGCCGCCGTGTTCGACCCGGGCGGGGTGCGGGTCGGAGGCGGCGCGGCGGGTGAGTTCGGCGAGCGGCAGCGGCAGCCCGGAGGCGGCCAGGACGGCGTTGCCGAAGCGTTTGCCGCGCAGCACGGCCGGGTCCGCGATCAGCGCGAGTTCCGGGAAGCGGGCGGCGACGGTGGCTATCTGGCCGCGCAGGTGCGCGAGCGGCGGCCCGTCGGCGACGTTGGCGGCGTAGACACCGGACGGCTTGAGGACCCGGCGGACCTCGTCCAGGAACTCGGTGGAGGTGAGGTGGGCGGGGGTCCGGGCACCGCTGAAGACGTCGGCGATGATCAGGTCGGCCCAGCCGTCCGGGATCCTGCCCAGTCCCTCGCGGGCGTCCGTGGAGCGCACCCGTATCCGCGCGTTCGGGTCCAGCGGCAGCTCCCGCCGCACCAGTTGGACGAGGGCCGCGTCGCGCTCGACGACCTGCTGGGTGGAGCGCGGCCGGGTGGCGGCGACGTAGCGGGCGAGTGTGAGGGCGCCACCGCCCAGATGCACGGCCTGCACCGGCCGGCCGGGCGGCGCGGCGAGGTCGATGACATGACCGAGCCGGCGCTGGTACTCGAAGGAGAGGTACGCGGGGTCGTCCAGGTCCACGTGCGACTGGGGCGCCCCGTCGATCAGCAGCGTCCGGGCCCGGGGGCGGTCGGGGTCGGGCACGAGCTGTGCGAGCCCGCCGTCGACGGATTCCGTGACGGCCTGCGCGTCGGCCGGTCTGCGCCGGCTGGTTCTCGACCTGCCCATGGGGCCATTTTCGCAGGCGTGCCGAGCGGGTGCCTCACCGGCAGTTGTCGGCCGCCTCGATCATCCGGGCCGCCTCACCGAGGGCCCGGCGCAGCACCGCGGGATCGGTCGCGAGGTCGGCCTCGCCGGGCGGCAGCAGCCAGTCCGAGCCCTTCACCGGCGGCTCGGGGTTGAGCCTCAGTCCGCGTCCGTCGGTCTCCGTGCAGGTGCTGCCCGGCACGTCCCAGCAGGCGGCGGTGCCGGCGGGGACCAGGAAGCCGAGGGTGTCGCAGCCGTCGTCGTGCAGGACGGGACCCACGGTCTCCGGCGCGCCGCGTCGCAGGATGTCGACGGCCTCCAGCCCCTGACGGGCCGGCACCGTCACGAGGTCGCAGGTCGCGTCAACCCCCGACGCGGACGGTGGCGCGCCCGGTGTACAGGGATCGTTGCTCTGGCTGGTCGCCATGCCGGCCTCCACCACGCTGCACGTTTGCGGTCCGTGGAGTCCAACGCGCGAGCCCGTCAACGGCTACGGCGCAAGTGCGCCGCAAAGGATGGCAGTTCATGGCAGATCGTGGATGAGATATCCGTTTTGTAGCCAAACACTGCGTGGCGGGTCCGACACAGCGGGTACGTTCTTGCTCGCCGGAACCAGGGTGTCACACGGACAACTCAGCCCGAATCCAACTCGGATCCGGCTTGGTTCGACGGTTCGCACGAGAGGACCCGGCCATGGCGTCGTCAACGGAGACCGCGTCACAGTCCGAACGGCCCGCACGGCCGAACCTCGCCTTCCGGCAGCTGCGCGGCCGGCACTCACCGGCCGAGTTCGCGGCGCTGGTGCGGCGGGCCGCGCGCGAGATCGGCGAGCGGGTGAGCTGTGACGCGCGCTACGTCGGCAGGGTCGAGGCGGGTGAGATCCGCTGCCCGAACTACGCGTACGAACGGGTGTTCCTGCACATGTTCCCCGGCCGCACGCTCAGCGACCTCGGCTTCGCGCCGCGCTCGTCCGTCCGCGGGCGCGCGGCGCGTACGGCCTCCGGGACACCCCGGCTTTCGGTACCACTGAGACGCGGGGGGCCCATGAGCCGTATGACACGCAGGACCCGTACGACCCGCACGAGCCGTACGAGAACCACCCCCTGAACCACGAGGAGAGCGACGTGCTGCGTCGCGCATTCATGACCGGCGGAGGCGCCACCGTGGCCGCCGCCACGCTGGGCCCGCTGGGGCTCACCTTCGACGCCACCGCGGCGGTCCGCCCGCCGCGCCGCGTCGGCACCCCCGAGGCGGCCGCGCTCGAGGAGGCCGTCCGCCGCATCCGGCTGCTCGACGACCGGCACGGCGCGGACGGCCTGTACCAGCGCGCGGCCGCACCACTGCGCGCCGCCTACGCGCTTCTGGACGCGGGCGCGACCCGGCAGACGACCGCCGAGCGCCTGCACTCGGGCGCCGGTGAACTGGCCATCTCGGTGGGCTGGCTGGCCCATGACTCCGGCCGTTTCGACGACGCCCGCTCGCACTACGCCGAAGCACTGGCCACCGCCCGGATGACCGGCGACCCGGCCCTGGAGGCGCACGCCTTCTGCAACACCGCGTTCCTGGCCCGGGACGCCGGCCGCCCCCGGGAGGCGGTGCGCGCCGCGCAGGCCGCACGCCGGGCCGCGGCTCCCCTGGGCTCGCCGCGGCTGATGTCCCTGCTCGCGCTGCGCGAGGCGGGCGGCTGGGCGGGGCTCGCCGACCGCGCCGGCTGCGAACAGGCGCTGGCCCGGGCGCAGGCCCTCTTCGAGCGGGGCCACTCGGACGCCGACCCCGAGTGGATGAGCTTCTACGGAGAGGCCGAGCTGGAGGGCCTGGAGGCGCAGTGCTGGTCGACGCTGGGCGACTGGCGGCGCGCGTCCCGGCACGCCCGCCGGGCGGCCCGTCTCCAGGACCCCCACTTCACCCGCAACATCGCCCTCTACACCGCCGAACTGGCCGACGACCTGGCCCGTGAGGGCCGCCCCGACGAGGCGGCGGCGGCCGGCCTGCGCGTCCTGGACCTGCTCACCCAGGTCCAGTCCTCCCGCATCCAGACCATGCTGGCGGGCACGGCCCGGGTCCTGCTCCCGCACCGCCGCGCCTCGGGGGTCTCCGACTTCCTGGACCGCCACGCCTCGACCCCAGGGCGGGGCGGGGGTAGGCCCGCGGCCACGGCACCGGGCGCCTGGTCACCCGGCCAGGTGCCCCACGTCGTTCCAGCTCTCGACGGCAGGCTCCCCGTAAGCCCACCCCAGCACCGACAGCGAGGTCGGGTTGAGCCGTATCCGCCCCGCGAACGCCAGCGGCAGCCCCAGCCAACGCGCCCCGATGGACCGCAGAATGTGCCCGTGCGCGAACACCAGCACGTCCCGGTCCGCCGACCGGGCCCACTCCACCACCTCGTCCGCGCGCGCGGTGACCTCCGCGAGGCTCTCGCCCTCGGGCACGCCGTCCCGCCAGATCAGCCAGCCGGGCCGGCCGGCCTGGATCTCGGCGGGGGTCATGCCCTCGTAGGCGCCGTAGTCCCACTCCATGAGCGTGTCCCACACGGCGGCGCGCTCACCGAACCCGGCCAGTTCGCACGTCTCACGCGCGCGCACCAGCGGACTGGTCCGCACCTCGGCCTCCGGCAGCCCGTCCAGCGGAGCGCGGTGCAGCCGCTCGCCGAGCAGCTTGGCCCCGCGCCGCCCTCCTCCAGCAGCGGTACGTCGGTCCTGCCGGTGTGCTTGCCGGACAGCGACCACTCGGTCTGTCCGTGCCGGGCCAGCAGGATGCGCGGTGCCATGGGAGACCTTTCGGGGACAGGAGGAACAGCTCTTGGGCATCTTGGGCGGAAGACGCGGTACTCCCATCATCGCTCAGCCGGGCCACGGGCAACCCGGCGGGCGGTACCCGCGTCTTTGAGGGCTGAAGCGCCCGCGTGGCCGGGATGCGGACACCGTAAAGTGGCACGGCGCCGCCGTGGCGCGCCGCAGCAGAAGGGGGAGGGCGATCGGATGCCGCAGACCGACACACCGGGCATCGAGGTGACCCAGCGGGCCCGGCTGCGGTGGTGGACCGAGCTGCCCCTGATCCTGCTGGTCTACGGCTGCTACTCGGCCGGCCGCCTGCTCGCCCGGGGCGACGTCTCGTCCGCCGTCGACCACGGCCTGGCGATCCTGCGCCTGGAGAAGGCCTTCTACCTGAACGCCGAGCACCCGCTCAACCGGCTGTTCACGCGCGAGCCCTGGCTCGGGATACCGGCCGACTTCTGGTACGCCTCCCTGCACTACGTCGTCACGCCGGCCGTCCTCGTGTGGCTGTTCCGGTCCCGCACCGAGCACTACCGGGCGGCCCGGACCTGGCTGATGGCGTCCACGTTCATCGGCCTGATCGGCTTCACCCTGCTGCCCACCTGCCCGCCCCGGCTGCTCTCCCCGGGCTACGGCTTCGTCGACACGATGGCCCACTACAGCTCGTACGGCTGGTGGGGCGGCGAGGCCAGTGCGCCGCGCGGCATGGGCGGCATGACCAACCAGTACGCGGCGATGCCGAGTCTGCACGTCGGCTGGGCCCTGTGGTGCGGGGTCGTGCTGTGGCGGTACGGCGGCACGCGCCTGACGAGGATCCTCGCCGTCGCCTACCCGCTGCTGACCGCCCTCGTGGTCATGGGCACCGCCAACCACTACTTCCTCGACGCCATCGCGGGCGTGGCCGTGATGGGCGTGGGCCTGCTGCTGGCGCCGCGCCTGATGCGGGCCACCGACCTGCTCCGGGCCCGCTTCGCCGCCCGGGCACCGCGGCCCGCCGCGGCCGCCGGTTCCCCGATTGTCAGTGGCGGATGCCAGACTTCCGCGGGTGAGCGAATTCCACGGCAGCGCGAGTCGCAGCTCGCTTCCGCCGCCGAACCGGACGCCTCCCCCAGCGACGCGGGAGAAGGGGCTCCGGCAGCGGCTCGCTGAGCTGCGCGGTCCGGACGTACCGGCCAAGGCCCTGGACGCGCGCGCCCTCGCGGCGCTGGCCGCGAACCCGGGGTGCAGCAGGCGGGCGATCCTGGACGGCGCCGGGGTGGACAAGGCGGTGCTGGCCGACCGGCTGGGCGCGCCGTCCGGGTTCGGTCAGTCGCAGTTCGCGCTGACCCGGGGCAACGCGTTCGAGGCGAAGGTGAAGGCCGACGGCGGCGCGGAGCTGCTGCGGCTGGTCCACTCCCGGCTCGATCCGGGCGCCGAACCGCCCGCCGGGGCCTCGGTTCCCGACCTGTCCGCGCACGGCCCCGAGGGGCGTGCGGCCCGGACCGCGCTGGCGCTGCGCGAGGCCGTGGAGGCGGGCGGCTGGACGCTGCTGGACCACCCGATGCTGGCGCTGGACGTGGCGGGTTCGCTCGCGTTCCTGGAGCCCGACGCGGTGGTGGTGCACCCGGACGGCAGCTGGACGGTCGTGGAGATCAAGTCCTTCCCGATGCTGGACGGCTCGGCCGACCCCGCGAAGGTCGGCGCCGCCGCCCGGCAGTCGGCGGTGTACGTGCTGGCCCTGGAGGACGTCGCCGCCCGGCTCGCCCCGGCCCCGCGGGTGCGGCACCGGGTGCTGCTGGTCTGCCCCAGGGACTTCTCCAACCTGCCCACCGCCTCCGCCGTCGACGTGCGCAAGCAGCGCGCGGTCACCGCCCGGCAGCTCGCCCGGCTCACCCGCGTGGAGGACATCGCCGGCACCCTGCCCGAGGGCACCTGCTTCGCCCCGGACCGGCCCGCCGAGGAGCTGACGGCGGCCGTCGAGTCGGTCCCGGCGGCGTACGCGCCCGAGTGCCTGTCCACCTGCGAACTGGCCTTCCACTGCCGTGACCGCTCCCGCGCGGACGGTGCCGTGACCAGCCTCGGCCGCCCGCTGCGCGCCGAACTCGGCGGTCTGACCACGGTCGAGGACGTCCTCTCGGCGGCCCGCGGCGAGAGCGGCGATCCGGACGACCCGGCGGTCGCGGCCCTGCGCCGGGCGGCCGCCCTGCGCGCGGAGGCACTAGCCGAGGCGGCCGGCCGGGAGGTGGCGGCCGCGTGTCACTGATCGCGACCCTGGCCCGCCTCGAGGCCGTCAGCACCGGCCGCGCCCAGCCCGCGGCGACCGTCCGCCACCGCCGGCTGTCCGGCCGTCCCCTGGTGTTCGTGCCGCTCACCACCGCCGGTGAGGCCGGTGCCCCGCTGGGCGCGCTGGTCGGCACCGACCGGGACGCGCCGCGGCTGCTGGTCGTGCCGCAGCCCCGCGACCGCGACCTGCGCTTCGCGTTCCTCGCCGAACTGGCGGACGTGGTCCTGCCGTACCTCGACTCCTACGCGCGGGACGTGGAGGCGGCCGAGCGCACGGAGACCGACCCGGAGACCGGCAAGCGGGTCAAGGTCGAGGTCGAGCTGTGCGCCGACGCGCCCCAGCTCATCGTGCCCAGCCGGACCGGCCTCGACTTCGTACGGCTGCTGGGCCGTTCCATGCGGTTCCGCCGCACCGCCGAGCAGGACCCGGAGGCGCCCCACCCGGCGCCGCCCCGGGTCCCGCTGCTCGGCCGCTGGCTGACCCACTACGGGGAACGGGCCCGGGTGCCCGGCTCCTCCCTGCTGCTGGCCCTCACCGAGGTGCTGTCCCGGCACTGGGCGACCGGCCAGTCCGGCCTGGAGGACCAGCACCTGGGTGCCCTGCTCGCCTGGATCGCTCCTCCCCCGCCGTCGGGCTCGGCGGAGGAGCCCCGGCGGGCACGCACCGGCGCGGAGGCCGCGCGGTGGGCCGAGCTGGCCCGGGACGACGAGGGACAGCTCCACTGCCCGCCGGCCGGCCCGGCCACCGATCCGGCCTTCGACAACAAGCTGCTGGCCCCGGCCATCGAGCGCTACGACCGGGCCCGTACGGCCCTCGCCGCCGCCGAGGACGCCGTCCAGGCGGACGACCGGCTGGCCGCGCTGTCCGCGGCCGAGCAGCACATCCGCGATCTGGTGGAGAGCCGCGTACGGCCGACCTGGGACTCGGTGTGGCAGGGGCTTGACCTGCTGCGGGCGCTGCCGGAGGGCGCGCACGTCGAGGAGCGGTGGACGCGGGACCGCTGGTCGTTCACCGGCCACCGCGACCGGGTCCTGGCCGGCGAACCCCCGCAGCCGCGCCGGGACGACGCGGTGACCGCGGCCAACAAGCTGGCCACGCGCGAGCGCGAGCAGGCCCGGCTGGAGGCGCAGGAGGCGCTGGACGATCCGCTGGTGATGGCCGGGCGGCGGCTGGCCGGGGAGGCCTTCGCGGGCGAGGTCACCGACGCCGTCATGGCGTACAGCGAGGGCAAGCGGCCCAGCCCGCGCCCCCTGGTGACGGTCCGCACGGAGGACCGGCCGCATCTGGCGGAGCGCGCGAAGGTGTTCCGCTCGCTGGGCGGCAAGCCGCAGGCGGCGGAGTTCGTCGGGTACGAGGGCGCCCCGGAGGACGGTGTGCTCGTCCTGCGGATCGTGGACAAGATGGGCCGCGGCAAGGAGCCCGAGCCGGGTTCGGTGCCGGAGAAGGGCGACGCGGTCTGCTTCACGCTGTTCGAGCACGAGCAGCGCGGCGGTGCGAAGCTGCCCGACCCGGAGGAGACCCCCTGGACGCACGGCGGCCCGCCGGGCGAGGCGGCGCCCGAGGCGCCCGACACCGTGACCGAGGAGGACGTGCTGTGACGACCGTCGACTTCGACCCCGGAGCCGCGGCGGCACGCGCCACGGAGGCGATCCTCCACGACACCCTGCACGGCACCGAGCGGGGCGTGGTCGTCGACTCCCCGCCGGGCGCGGGCAAGTCCACCCTGGTGGTGCGCGCGGCCCTCGAACTCGCCGCCGCCGGGCGCCCGCTGATGGTGGTCGCGCAGACCAACGCCCAGGTGGACGACCTGGTGCTGCGGCTCGCGGAGAAGGACCCGGACCTTCCCGTGGGCCGCCTGCACAGCAGCGACGCCGACCCGTACGACAAGGCGCTGGACGACCTGCCGCGGGTCCGCACGTCGGCGAAGGCGGCCGATCTGAACGGCCTCCCGGTCGTCGTCTCCACCGCCGCGAAGTGGGCGCACGTCAAGGTGGACGAGCCGTGGCGGCACGCGATCGTGGACGAGGCGTACCAGATGCGCTCGGACTCGCTGCTGGCCGTGGCCGGTCTGTTCGAGCGGGCGCTGTTCGTCGGCGACCCGGGGCAGCTCGACCCGTTCTCGATCGTGGGCGGCGAGCAGTGGGCGGGGCTGTCGTACGACCCGTCGGCCTCGGCGGTCACCACTCTGCTGGCCCACAACCCGGAGCTTCCGCAGCACCGCCTGCCGGTGTCCTGGCGGCTGCCGGCGTCGGCGGCCCCGCTGGTCTCGGACGCCTTCTACCCGTACACGCCGTTCCGCAGCGGCACGGGCCACGGCGACCGCCGGCTGACGTTCGCGGTCCCCTCCGACGGCTCCGGTCCCGACCGGGTGATCGACGAGGCGGCCGCGTCCGGCTGGGGCCTGCTGCAGCTGCCCGCCCGCCACACCCCGCGCACGGACCCGGAGGCGGTACGGGCGGTGGCGGCGGTCGTACGGCGTCTGCTGGACCGGGGCGGCGCGGCGGTCTCCGAACGCTCACCGGACGCGACCCCGCTGACCGCCGACCGCGTCGCCGTCGGCACCGCCCACCGCGACCAGGCCGCGGCGGTGCGCGCCGCCCTGGCCGAACTCGGCGTGCCGGACGTCACGGTGGACACCGCCAACCGGCTCCAGGGTCGCGAGTACGACGTCACGGTCGTCCTCCATCCGCTCTCCGGCCGCCCCGACGCCACGGCCTTCCACCTGGAGACCGGCCGCCTGTGCGTACTGGCCTCCCGCCACCGCCACGCCTGCGTCGTGGTGTGCCGCGCGGGGGTCGGCGACCTCCTGGACGCCTACCCGTCCACGGAGCCGGTCCAGCTCGGCACGCTGGTGAAGTTCCCGGACGGTTGGGAGGCGAATCACGCGGTCCTGGCTCACCTGGCCGAACACCGGGTGGAATGGCGCCCATGACCGCCCCACGAGCCGTTCCGCCCACCCGCCGGACGGCGTCCGGCACGCCGCCGGAGGCGGCCGGTGAACACAGCCCGGACGGGTGGGAGGCGAATCACGCGGTCCTGGCCCACCTGGCCGAACACCGGGTGGAATGGCGCCCATGACCGCCCCACACCCCCGCCCCGCCACCCGCGTGGCCCAGCGCCGGGTGGAGCGGCGGCCGCGGGGATCGTTCCCGAGGTCCTCTTGCGGGGCGCGGGACAATGGACGGTGGGCCGCGCGAAGGCGGTGCCCAGTGAACCGACCGTACGGAGGAGACGCGACATGGCGGAGCCCACGCCGCGCAGGAACGAACCGCGGCTACGCCCCGCGCCCCTGCTCTTCGAGCCCGCGGAGGCGGCCACCGACCCCGAGCACTTCTTCGACCTGGAGTCGATCGAGGACCCGCGGGAGCTGCTGGCGCGGGCGACGGAGCTGACCCAGGCGTTCCGTGCGGCGGCCGACCGGGCCATGGAGTTCCAGGCCGTCGCGGCGGCCCAGCTCGCCGACCCGCGCCGGTTCGACCGGCTCACCCCCGCGGACATCGCCGGACGCGCGGAGTGGACCGAGGACTACGCCAAGAAGATGGTCGAGTTCGGCCGGGACCTGATGCGCGGCGCCGACACCGAGGGCCGGCCGTCCGTCGATCCGATCTGACCAATCCCGCCCGGCATATGCCAGGCGGGCAAGATACTCCTCTCCGCCCCCTCCCGTCCCGAATTTCCGCAACTCAGGAGAACCGCGCACTCACGGCGGGTAAATCTGGTCGGCATGAGCAGCACGCCGAACGTCACCTGTGCCACGGCCGACGGAGCCTCCTGGCTCGCCTCGGCGGTCACGTACCCGCGCAGCACGCTCGCCCTCTGGCGCGAGCGGCCCGACGCCCCGCTGGTGCTGCCCTGCGGCACCGTGTTCGACGTGGTGAGCGCCCCGGCGGTCTTCGGGCGCCGGATGCTGGACCGGCTGTGGGACGAGGGGCGGGTTCCGGGCCGGTGGCGGTGTTCCGGGGCCGCATGCTGCTGTTCACCGCCCCCGGTACGGCCCAGCGGCTTCCCTCGCTGCTGACCTGGGAGGAGTGGGGGTCCAACCGCACCGCGGCGGTACCGCCGCTGCTCTGTCACGGCACCGGTGACGCGGTGACCGTCCCGGCGCTGACCGGCGGCGACGCCGACTCGGCCGGCTCCCGCTGGCTGGTGGCGCCGGACACCCGCCACCCCTGGCTGCCGGGCCCGAGGTGGTCCTGTGGGCGGCCGTACGGGCGGCCCGCGCGGCGGTGCGGATATCGATTTTTCCTCCCGCCGACCATGATGCTAATGTCTACGACGTCAGCAGGCGCCGCTAGCTCAGTTGGTTAGAGCAGCTGACTCTTAATCAGCGGGTCCGGGGTTCGAGTCCCTGGCGGCGCACGATGACGATGGCGAGGCGTGTTCGCGTAAAGCGCGAACCACCTCGCCATCTCTGTTCTTGCGCGGCTTCGCCGCGCGTCGTGGGGGCTCCGCCACCCACACCCCCGGAGGGCGGCCGTACCCGGCGTTTCTCAAGACGTCAGCCGACCAGCCCCGGTGTGATCCTCACCGTCCAGGCCCCGGACGTCGTCCGCTCCTCCACCTCGACCTTCACCCCCTCACCCGGCACCGTGAAGCTCTCACCGAGGGCGACAGGGGCGTCGGCCAGGGGCGGGTAGACCGAGTTCTCCCAGCAGGCCTCGGTGCCGGGATGGGCGTCCACCACCTCGATCGGCCCGCCGCCGGACGCCTCACCGCTGCGCACGCGGTACACCAGCACCCCCTGCCGGCAGGCCGCCTGATCGTTCCCGGCCGGCCCGCGCGCCTCGAACGCGAGCGCGCTGTCCGGGCCGGTGCGCACCACCGCCAGCTTGGTCCCGTGGCCCAGGCCGAACGCCGGGGCGCCCGCCGCACCCGCGCCGCCGGAACCGGTTCCGCCCGCCCCGGCCCCGGCCCCGGCGGTCAGCGGCTCCAGGGTCAGCCGGGTCGGCCCCGTGCCCCGGACGCACGCCACCTGGCGCGGGTCCAGCCAGCCCAGCTTCCACTTGTGCCAGGCGAACAGATCCGGGGCGAGTCCGAACTGGCTGCCCATCAGGTCCCAGTCGCCGACGTAGGTGTCCCAGTCGCCCTTGCCGTCGACCGGACGGTGGTACAGGTCGGGCAGGTCGAAGACGTGTCCGGTCTCGTGGGCCAGCACCAGGCGGTCCGGCGGATGCTTTTCGAACACGGTGACGACCCGGCGGACGTCGGTGCCGTCGACCCGCATCGGGGTCTGGAGGTTGACCACCTTCGTCGCGTCCGAGTCGACACCGGGCGCGTCCGGATCGGCCACGAGATAGACCACGTCGTAGCGGGAGAAGTCCACCTCCCCGTCGGCCGCGGCGAAGGCGTCGCGCAGGTAGGCGGCCCGGTCCGCGGCGCTCCAGTCACGCCTTATGGCGTACGCGGTCGACGGCCTCGGCATGCGCAGCCAGTGCTTCAGCGGGTGCGGGCGCAGGGCGAACCTGCCGTAGGACGCCTGTTCGTAGAACCGGCTGGTGGCGGGGAAGTGGTCGGCGGCCAGTTCCTCGGGCGTGGTCTCCGGGTGGGCGTCCGGGAACGACAGGAAGATCATGACGGCGTCGAGCGTCCCGGCCGGCCGGGGGTAGGCGCTGTTCCAGGTGTCCACGCCCTCCGAGTGGTGGGCCTCGGTCCGGTGCAGTGCGCAGGGGGTCGTCGAGAAGGGCTCGGCGACCGACGGGCCGGTGAGGATCGAGGTGGCGGCGAGCGCCGACATCGTGGTGGCCACGGCGGCGGTGCTGCGCAGCTTGGGCACGGAAATGACCTCCGGAGGCGGTTCGCGGGACACCGCATCCAGAGTGTGCGAGATTATTGCGATTCGTCCTGTTTGCCTGAACCAGAAGGGTGAGTGCGCCCGTTTGCGCGGCGCGCACATCGGCGGCCGACACCCCGAAACACTCACGGAACGTCACAACTGGTCGAGGGCCTGAAGAACCCGTCCAGGTGCGGGCAGAAACGATCTGTCAGAACCTGTGGTCTGTCCGGGACACTGGCAAGTGGCTGGAAGGCCCAAGGGCCAGCCTCTATGATCGGCACACTTTCCGGCACGGACAGAGATCGAGTGCACTGCGGGAGCGAGCGGTGAGCGGAACGTCCGAAGGGCCGACGCCCGCGGCAGACCTCGACCGGTCAGCCGTCACAGACAGTGATCACAGCATCTACCACCGTGTCTTCGCGGCCGCCCCGCTGCCCATGGCGGTCGTCGACCCCGAGGGCCTCGTCGTCGGCGCCAACGCCGCCCTCGGCGAACTTCTCGGCGCCGATCCGCGGACCCTGACCGGGCGCGCCGCCGCCGATCTGGTGGACCTCGCCTCGGACACCCGCACCTGGCACGCCTACCGCGAGGTCCTGCGCGGCCGGCAGGCGAAGCTGCGCTGCACCCGCAGGATCAAGCACCCCGAGGGGCACTCGGTGTGGGTGCAGGTCACCGTGACCCCGCTGGCCGACGGCGGACCGGGCGTACTGGTCTCGGCCACCGACATCAGCGCCCGCCGCGAACTCCAGTCCCGCCTGCGGCACTTGGAGATGCACGACCCGGTGACCCGGCTGCCCAACCGCACCCTGTTCTTCGAGCGCCTGACGGCCGCGCTGGATGCGGAGGCCTACGAGCACAGCGGCACCGGCCGGATCGGCCTGTGCTACCTGGACATCGACGGTTTCAAGGCCGTCAACGACACCCTCGGCCACCGGGTCGGCGACCGGCTGCTCGCGGCGGTCGCCGAACGCCTGACCCGGGTCGCCGACGAGGCCGGCCACGCCCGCGCCGGAACCCCGCTGGTGGCGCGGCTCGGCGGCGACGAGTTCGCCCTGCTGGTCGAGGACTCCACCGGAACCGAGCAGGTCGCCGATCTCGCCGAGTCCGCGTTGAAGGCCCTGGAGGAGCCGTTCGACCTGGCCGGGCAGCGGCTGTCGCTGACCGCCTCCATCGGCGTCGTCGAGCGGCACGCGGCCGGCACGACCGCGACCGGTCTGATGCAGGCGGCCGACACGACGCTGTACTGGGCGAAGGCGGACGGCAAAGGCCGCTGGACCCTGTTCGACCCCGAGCGCAACGCGCACCGCATGACCCGCCAGGCCCTCTCCTCCACCCTGCGCCCCGCCATCGAGCGCGGTGAATTCGCCCTGGAGTACCAGCCGTTGGTGGGCATGGAGGACGGACGGCTCAGCGGTGTCGAGGCATTGGTGCGCTGGCACCACCCCCAGTTCGGCACGCTGACGCCGAATCGGTTCATCGCACTGGCCGAGGAGGACGGCTCGATCGTGCAGCTCGGCCGCTGGGCGCTCGCGACCGCCTGCCGGCAGGCCCGCCGCTGGCAGCTCGACCACCCCGACGAGCCGCCGATCTTCGTCAGCGTGAACGTGGCCGTGCGCCAGGTGTGGGACTCCGACCTGGTGGCGGACGTGGCCCAGACCCTCGCCGAGACCGGACTCGCCCCGCACCTGCTCCAGCTCGAACTGACCGAGTCGGCCGTGATGGGCTCGGCCGGCCGGCCGCTCCAGGCCCTGCAGGCGCTCAGCGACATGGGCGTGCGCATCGCCATCGACGACTTCGGCACCGGCTACTCGAACCTGGCGTACCTGAGCCGGCTGCCGGTGAAGGTCCTGAAGCTGGACGGCTCCTTCGTGCGCGGCTTCCAGTACGAGGAGGCAGCGAAGGGCGCACCCCAGGTGCCGCCCAACCCGGCCGACGAGGTGATCGTGGAGGCGATGATCCAGCTCGCCCACCGGCTCGGCCTGACCGTCACCGCCGAGTGCGTGGAGACCTCGGCGCAGGCCACCCGGCTGCGCCGGATCGGCTGCGACACCGGGCAGGGCTGGCTGTACTCCCGTCCGGTGCCGCCGGATCGTATCTCCGAGCTGCTCGGGACCCAGGACTACGCGGTGGGCAAACCGTAGGCGTCGGCGATCAGTTCGTAGGAGCGCAGACGCAGTTCGCCGCGGTGGGCGTGCGTGGTGAGCATCAGCTCGTCGGCGCCGGTGCGCTTGCGCAGGTCGTCGAGGCCGGTGCGGACCTCGTCGGCCGTGCCGTGCACGATGTTGCCGCCCCAGGACGCCACGAAGTCCTCCTCCATCGGGCTGAACTCGTACTTCTCGGCCTCGTCGGGGTCGGGGAAGAGACCGGGCCGGCCGGTGCGCAGCCGGATCATGTTCAGCGCGGTCGCCCGCACCTGCCGGCGGGCCTCCCGCTCGTCGTCGGTGGCGAGCGCCGAGACGCCGATGAGGGCGTAGGGCCGGTCGAGGAGTTCGGAGGGCCGGAAGGTCTGCCGGTAGAGGTCGAGCGCCGGAATGGTGTTCTGCGCGGAGAAGTGGTGCGCGAAGGCGAAGGGCAGTCCGAGCATCCCGGCGAGGCGGGCGCTGAAGCCGGAGGAGCCGAGCAGCCAGACGGGCGGGCGGTGCGCGGACTGCACACCGCCGGGGGTGCTGCCCTGGACGGGGCCGGGGATGGCGTGGATGCGCCGGTAGGGGTGCCCGTCGGGGAAGTCGTCGTCCAGGAAGCGGAGGAGCTCGGCGAGCTGCTGCGGGAAGTCGTCGGCGCCCTCGTTCAGGCCGTCGGCGCGGCGCAGCGCGGCCGCGGTGGCGCCGTCGGTGCCGGGGGCGCGGCCGAGGCCCAGGTCGATCCGCCCGGGTGCCATCGCCTCCAGCGTGCCGAACTGCTCGGCGATCACCAGGGGCGCGTGGTTGGGCAGCATCACGCCGCCCGAACCGAGCCGGATGCGGTCGGTGTGGGCGGCGAGGTGGGCGAGGATCACCGCGGGCGAGGAGGAGGCGACGCCGGGCATGGAGTGGTGCTCCGCCACCCAGTACCGGTGGAACCCGCGGGACTCCGCGAACCGGGACAGCTCCACGCTGGTGCGCAGCGCCTCGGTGGCGGTGCTGCCCGCGCCCACGGTCACCAGGTCCAGTACGGAGAGGGGGACGGGGCGGTGCCGTGCGTCGTGCCCCGGATCTCGTCTGCCGACACGGTGTGTGCCTCCTGTTTCTGGCCGTGAGCTGTCCAGCGTGGGCCAACAGGAGGCTGTCCCCGTTTATTCCGGGGCCCCTTGCCGGCCCCCGCTCCCGGTCAGGCCTGGACGATCGGCTCGCGGGTGAACAGCGCACCCAGCTCGGGGGCGTTCACCCGCCGGTCGGCCAGGCGCAGCGCCTCCCACACGGTCACCTGGTTGGCGGTGAGCACCGGCTTGGACAGGGACTTCTCCAGCAGGCCGAGGTGGGCGGCCGTGCGCAGCGCGGTGTCCGGCAGCAGCACGGCCTGGGCGTCGGCGACGTCCGCGGCCCTGGCCAGCGTCAGCACCTCCTCCTCGCCCCAGGTACCGACCTCGGCCGCCGTGACGATCCCGGACGACCGGGTCGCGACCACCTCCAGTCCCCCGGCCCGCAGGAAGTCCGTGAACAGCGCGGCCACCTCCTCCGGGTACGTGGCGCCCACGGCCACCCGGCGCACGCCGATCTCGCGGGCCGCGTGCACGAAGGCGAAGGACGTGGAGGAGGCGGGCATCCCGGCCATCAGGGCCAGTGACCGCACCTGCTCCTGGGCCCCGTCCCAGCCGTGCACGAAGCTGCCGCTGGTGCACGCCCACACCACCGTCTCGGCGCCGGTCAGCCGCAGCCGCTCCATGCCGTCGGCGAGCCGCTCGGGCGATCCCATCTCGCGCAGCGCGTCGACGCGGTGCGCGTCCTCCCCGATGTCGGTGTGCACCAGGTCCACCCGGATGTCGCTGCCGAGGAGCTGCTCGATGCGCGGGTAGTCGTCCTCCCCGGAGTGGCCCGGGTAGAGGAATCCGAGTGCAGTCATGTCAGCCCTTCTCCGTGTTCCTGTGTCTCTTCGGGCAGTGCGGGCCAGTCACGCGCCGTCTCGTCGAGCAGCGCCTGATAGGGCCCCACGGCTCGGGTACCCAGTCGGCGCAGCGCCGCCCACATCGTGACCTGGTTGGCCGAGAGCACGGGGATGCGCAGTTCTGCCTCGAGCTGGGGGATCACGTCGTACGTGGGGAGGTTGGTGCAGGAGATGAACAGCGCGTCGGCCGAGCCGGGCCGGACCGCGCGCCGGGCCATCGCGACCACGTCCCGGTACGGCACCCGCCAGATGTGCCGGGTCAGCCCCATGAAGGCGCACCCGGCGACCCGCACGCCGGCCTCGGCGACGAACGCTTCCAGGGCCCGGGTGACGGACACCGTGTACGGGGTGACCAGCGCGACCCGCCGTATCCCCAGCTCGCCGAGCGCCTCCACGAGCGCCCCGGAGGTCGTCACCGACGGCAGCTCGCCGGACCGGCTCATCGCCGCGCACATCGCCCGCTCCCCGGACCTGCCGCCGACGAAGCTGCCCGAGGTGCAGGCGTAGGCGACGACCTCGGGGGCGACGGCGTTCAGCGCGCGCACCGCCTCGCCGAGGGTCTGGTGCTCGCTGACCAGCCGGGCGAGGTCCAGACTCACCTCGACGGGCACGAACGGGGTACGGGTCAGATGCAGCGACACCCCGTCCGGCACCCAGCGCCACAGCTCGCGGTCCAGCGCGAAGTCGAACGGGGCCACGACCCCGACACCGCGCTGGGGGCGGGGACCGCCGAGAAAGGAGACGTCCATGGCACACCTGCCTCACGCGGGGAGACGAGGGCAACGGTCGCTGGATACGCCCGTGTTGACGAAGGTAGATTCGGGTGCGAGCGTGGTCAATCCGCGCATGTCAGACGCTCGGAGCCGCCCCGTATGACGTCGACTCTCCCCACTCTCCTCGTGCTGGACGCCGACCCGCCGCCCCGGCTCGGCCGGCTGACCGGCCGCGCCCGGATCGAGCACACGGACGCGGCCGGCCTCGCTTCCCGGCTGCCGGACGCGGACGTGCTGCTGGTGTGGGACTTCACCTCGCACGCGGTGCGCGCGGCCTGGCCGGGCGAGGGACCGCGGCCGCGCTGGGTGCACACGGCGAGCGCCGGGGTGGACCATCTGATGTGCCCGGAGCTGGCCGCGTCCGACACCGTGGTGACCAACGCGCGCGGGGTCTTCGACCAGCCGATCGCGGAGTACGTGGCCGCGCTGGTGCTGGCGGTCGCCAAGGATCTGCCGCGCACCCTGGAGCTGCAGCGGGAGCGGACCTGGCGGCACCGGGAGACCCGCCGGGTGGCGGGCACGCGCGCGTGCGTGGTCGGTTCGGGGCCGATCGGGCGGGCGATCGCGCGCACCCTGAAGGCACTGGACGTGACCACGGCCCTGGTCGGCCGGGTGCCGCGCACCGGCGTCCACGGCCCCGGCGACCTCGACCGGCTGATCGCCCGTGCCGACTGGGTGATCGCCGCCGCGCCGCTGACCGAGCAGACGCACCACATGTTCGACACCCGCCGGTTCGGCGTGATGCAGCCCTCGGCGGTCTTCGTGAACGTCGGCCGCGGGCAGCTCGTCGACGAGGACGCCCTGGCGCAGGCGCTGCGCAGACGATGGATCGCGGGCGCCGCGCTGGACGTGTTCACCGCCGAGCCGCTGCCCGCGGACAGCCCGCTGTGGGGTCTTCCGGGACTGGTCGTCTCCCCGCACATGAGCGGCGACACGGTCGGCTGGCGGGACGAACTGGGCGCGCAGTTCGTGGAGTTGTACGAGCGGTGGGCGGCGGGCAGGTCACTGCTGAACGTGGTCGACAAGAAGCGCGGATACGTGCCCGGTCACTGACCCACCAGGAGGGTCCATGCAGCTCACCGACCTGACCGCCGTACAGCTCCTCGACGGTTACCGCAAGGGCGAGTTCGGGCCCGTGGAGGCGACCGGGCAGGCGCTGGAGCGGGCCCGGCGGATCCAGCCGGAGGTCAACGCGTTCGTACGGCTCCTGGAGGAGGAGGCGTACGCGCGGGCCCGGGAGTCCGAGGAGCGCTGGCGGCGCGGTGAACCGGCCGGGCTGCTGGACGGGGTGCCGGTGACGGTGAAGGACATCCTGCTGCTGCGCGGCCATCCGACCCTGCGCGGCTCGAAGGCCGTGTCCGAGCAGGGGCGGTGGGACGAGGACGCGCCCTCGGTCGCCCGGCTGCGCGAGCACGGGGCGGTGTTCATCGGCAAGACGACGACCCCGGAGTACGGCTGGAAGGGCGTCACGGACTCCCCGCTGTCCGGCGTGACCCGCAATCCGCACGCCCCGTCCCGCACCGCGGGCGGTTCCAGCGGCGGCAGCGCGGCGGCCGTCGCGCTGGGCGCGGGCCCGCTCTCGCTGGGCACGGACGGCGGCGGGAGCATCCGCATCCCGGCCGCGTTCTGCGGGATCTTCGGGCTGAAGCCGACGTACGGCCGGGTGCCGCTGTACCCGGCGAGCGCGTTCGGCACGCTCTCGCACGTCGGCCCGATGACCCGGGACGCGGCGGACGCGGCGCTGATGCTGGACGTCATCGGCGTGCCCGACCCGCGCGACTGGTCGGCGCTGCCCGCCCCGGCGCGTTCGTTCCGGGCCGCGCTGGACGGCGGGGTGCGCGGGCTGCGGATGGCCTACTCGCCCACCCTGGGCGGTCAGGTGGCCGTGCAGCCTGCGGTCGCCGCCGCGGTACGGCGGGCGGTGGCCGGGCTCGCGGACCTCGGCGCCTACGTCGAGGAGGCCGACCCGGACTTCAGCGACCCGGTGGAGGCCTTCCACACCCTGTGGTTCGCCGGCGCGGCCCGGGTCACCGAGCACCTGCCGCCGCGGACGCGGACGCTGCTCGACCCGGGCCTGCGGGAGATCTGCGTCCCGGGCGCGCGGGCGAGCGCGCTGGACTACCTGGCGGCGGTGGACGTCCGGACGGACCTGGGCCGCCGGATGGGCCTGTTCCACGAGCGGTACGACCTGCTGCTGACCCCGGCCCTGCCGCTGACGGCGTTCGAGGCGGGCCGGGAGGTGCCGGCGGGCTCGGGGCTGCGGCGCTGGACCGGGTGGACGCCGTTCACCTACCCGTTCAACCTGACGCAGCAGCCCGCCGCCACCGTCCCGGTCGGTGCGGACGGCGACGGACTGCCGGTGGGTCTGCAGATCGTGGCCGCGCGGCACCGCGACGACCTGGTGCTGCGCGCGGCCCACGCGCTCTATGCGGCGCGGCTCACGCTCGGCGGAAGCTGAGCGTCTCCCCCGCCGCCCCGGTCCGCCACAGGTCGTTGCAGGCCTCGGCCATCCGGTCGAGGCCGTCCGTCACCTGGCCCCAGACGATCCCGGGCACCCAGCCCACGTCGCCGTTGAGCAGCAGGTTGTTGCGTTCGTAGAACAGGGCCAGGTCGACCAGGGTGGTGCCGGGGCGGACCTCGCGGTCGTAGCCGTAGGCCCGGGTGCCCAGTTCGGCACCGGCGAAGGAGAAGTAGCAGAGGTCACCGGGAATCGGGGTGACCGTGGGGTTCTCCAGTGGGGGTTCGGTGGAGGCGAAGGGCGGGAAGAGGGCGTAGATCTCGTTGCGCGCGTACTTGGCGTGGTAGACGTCGCCCGCCAGTGGCAGTGCCTCCCACACCGCCGTGCAGGTCAGGGGCGCGCGGTCGTCCAGGAGGCGTGCCGTGCAGCGCACGCCCCGTCGGTCCAGTGAGACTGTGACGAATCGTTCGGCCATGAAACAAGGGTGCATAGGGCGGATGCGTCTGGGTAGCCGCGCCGCCATGGCTCCACCACTTGGGAACGAATCACACATATTCCGGTCAAAACACAGACAGAGCAGGCGTTCTCTGCTCGCGGGCGTCGCGGCGGTCGGTGCGGTGGGCGCGCTGGGTGCCACGGGCTGCACACGGGTGGCCTCGGCATCGGACGAGAACGGCGGTGAACTGCTCGACCGGCTGAGGGCGCAGGGGGTCGTACGGCTCGGGATCGCCGGTGAGATCCCCTTCGGTTACATCGACCGGGACGGTCATCTCACCGGTGAGGCGCCCGAGCTGGCGAAGGCGGTCTTCAAGCGGCTCGGAGTGGACCGGGTGCAGCCGGTGCCGACGGAGTTCGGCTCGCTGATCCCCGGTCTCAACTCCCAGCAGTTCGACGTCGTCGCCGCCGGCATGTACGTCAATCCCGAGCGCTGCGAGCAGGTGATCTTCGCCGATCCGGACTACCAGATGCTGGATGCGTTCATCGTCCGCAAGGGGAACCCGAAGGGGTTGCACTCCTACCAGGACGTGGTGGAGAAGAAGGCCAGGTTCGCCACCGGCACCGGGTACGCCGAGATCGCGTACGCGGTGGAGGCCGGTTACAAGGAGAGCGACATCCTGATCGTCCCCGACCAGGTGGCCGGGCTGAACGCCGTGGAGGCCGGGCGGGTCGACGTCTTCGCCGGTACCGCGCTCACCGCCCGTGAGGTCGTGAAGAAGTCCGCCAAGGCGGAGGCGACCAAGCCGTTCGCCCCGAAGGTCAAGGGCAAGCCGCACGTCGACGGGGGCGCGTTCGCGTTCCGGCCGACCGAGACGAGGCTGCGCGACGCGTTCAACGCCGAGCTGCGCAAGCTGAAGCGGAGCGGGGAGCTGTTCCGCATCCTGCGGCCCTTCGGTTTCACCGAGGCCGAGATGACGGACCTCACCGCGAAGGAGCTGTGCGGCGGATGACCTCGGGGCTCTGGGATCTGGTACTGAAAGGCATATGGACCACCGTCCAGCTGCTGGTGTTCAGCGCGCTGCTGGCCACGGCGGTGTCCTTCGTCGTCGGCGTCGCGCGCACCCACCGGCTGTGGATCGTGCGCTTCCTCGCCGGCTTCTACACCGAGGTGTTCCGCGGTACGTCGGCCCTCGTGATGATCTTCTGGGTGTTCTTCGTGCTGCCCGTCGCCTTCGGCTGGCAGCTCGTACCCCTGTGGGCGGGCACGCTGGCGCTCGGGCTGACGTACGGCGCGTACGGCTCGGAGATCGTGCGCGGCGCGCTGAACGCGGTCGACCCGGCGCAGCGGGAGGGCGGGATCGCGCTCGGCTTCACGCCCTGGCAGCGGCTGCGGCTCATCGTCCTGCCGCAGGCGGTGCCGGAGATGATCCCGTCGTTCTCCAACCTGCTGATCGAGCTGCTCAAGGGCACCGCGCTGGTGTCGGTCATGGGCATGGGCGATCTGACGTTCAGCGCCAACCTGGTGCGGCTCGCGCTGCAGCAGAGCGCGGAGATCTACACGTACGTGCTGCTGATCTACTTCGCGATCGCCTTCGTGCTCACCAGGCTGATGCGCGGACTGGAGAAGCGGCTGAAGGCCGGGGTCGGCAAGGACCCGGGGACGGAGTCGTCGGCGCGTGAGCTGAAGCGGGCGCAGACGACCGGTGTCGGCGGGGGTGTCGCATGAAGTGGGACTGGAACGCCGTCGGCGACTTCATGCCGGACTTCTGGCACGGACTGCTGGTCACCCTGCAGGCCCTGGTCCTCGGCTCGCTGCTCTCCTTCACCCTGGGACTGGTGTGGACGCTGCTGATGCGCGCGCCGTCCCGGTGGGTGCGCTGGCCGGTCGGGGTGGTCACGGAGTTCGTGCGCAACACCCCGCTGCTGGTCCAGCTGTTCTTCCTCTTCTACGTGCTGCCCGAGTGGGGTCTGACCTTCTCGGCGCTGGCCACCGGCGTCGTCGCGATCGGCCTGCACTACTCGACGTACACGATGCAGGTCTACCGGGCCGGCATCGAGGCGGTGCCCGTCGGCCAGTGGGAGGCGGCGACGGCACTGAACCTGCCGCGGCGGCGCACCTGGACCGCGGTGATCCTGCCGCAGGCGATCCGCCGGGTGATCCCCGCGCTCGGCAACTACGTGATCTCCATGCTGAAGGACACGCCGATGCTGATGGTGATCACCGTGCTGGAGATGCTCGGCCGGGCCCGGCTCTTCTCCCAGCAGCACTTCCAGTTCACCGAGCCGCTCACCGTGATCGGTGTGGCCTTCATCCTCATTTCCTACCTGGCCTCCCTTCTTCTGCGAGCCCTGGAGCGACGTCTTGTCCGCTGACCCCCTGATGAAAGAACCCGACGCGGGCTCCGGCCCTCTCACGGCCGGGGGTGAGCTGATCCGTCTGGAGGAGGTCACCAAGCGTTTCGGGACGAACACCGTGCTCGACCGGCTGAACTTCTCCGTCGACGCCGGCAAGCACGTGACGCTGATCGGCCCCTCCGGGTCGGGCAAGACCACGATCCTGCGGCTGCTGATGACCCTCACCAAGCCGGACGAGGGCACCATCACCGTCGACGGGGAGCGGCTGTTCCCGGCCCCGGAGAAGCAGGTCCGGGAGGCCCGCAAGAAGATCGGGATGGTGTTCCAGCAGTTCAACCTGTTCCCGAACATGACCGTGCTGCGCAACCTCACCGAGGCGCCGGTCCAGGTGCTGGGCCTGTCGAAGGACGAGGCCGAGGCACGCGCCCGGGAGCTGCTGGAGCTGGTGGGGCTCGCCGACAAGTGCGACGCGCGGCCGGCCATGCTCTCCGGCGGACAGCAGCAGCGGGTGGCGATCGCCCGGGCGCTGGCGATGCGGCCGCGGGTGCTGCTGCTGGACGAGGTGACCTCCGCGCTCGACCCCGAGCTCGTCGCGGGCGTACTCGACCTGCTCAGGGACATCGCCCGCACCACCGACATCACGATGCTCTGCGTGACCCACGAGATGAACTTCGCCCGGGACATCTCCGACCAGGTGCTCATGTTCGACTCCGGCCGGGTGATCGAGTCGGGGCCGCCGGAGCAGATCTTCGGGGATCCGGAGCAGGAGCGTACGCGGGAATTCCTCAGCGCGGTGCTGTGACCCCCCGCCGTGAAAACGGCAACAGCCGAGGTCCCGGCACTGGGCGATGACCCTGGCATATGCCAGAGGGTCTGAGTCCCAGATGGGAGGGGCGTGCGGGCGGCACAATCTCGCCAACACCCTCTCCCTGCCGGGCCTTTGCCCGTTATCGTGGTATCGATCCGACCGACCGGAATCACGGCCACAGAGCGAGCCAGGGGGACACCGTGGCGCTGATGAACGAGCCGACCGCTCCGTACCACTCCGCCCACGACGCGCTGCGCGTACTGGAGACCGTGGCACGTCATCCCGCAGGCGTCACCGAGGCCGAGCTGTCCCACCAAACCGCCCTGGACCCCGAGCGGCTGACCGCGCTGCTGCGCATGCTGCGCCGCGAGGGCTACGTCGAGCAGATCACCGACGGGGCGTACGTCACCGGCGAGACCCTGCGCCGCCTCACCTCGGCGCACGAGCGCGAGGGCGCCCTGCGGGACAAGCTCCAGCACACCCTGGACCGGCTGCGGGACTCCGTGGGCGCCGCCGTCTACATCAGCCGGTACGTGGACGGCGAGGTCACGGTCACCCAGTACGCCGCCGGACCCGGCACGCCGGCGGTCAACGAGTGGGTGGACTTCCGCTTCTCCGCCCACGCCACCGCCGTCGGCAAGAGCCTGCTGACCCAGCTCGACCACAACGCCCGCCGCGACCACCTGTCCCGGCACAAGATGGCCCGGCTCACCTCGCGCACCATCACCAGCGACAAGCTGCTGCTCTCCCGCCTGGAGTCGCAGCCGCCGACGGTGCCGGTCCTGGACCTCCAGGAGTACGCGATCGGCACGGTCTGCGCCGCCGTCCCGATCACCGCCGGCTCGACGGTCGGCTGCCTGGCGCTCTCGCTCCCGGTGGAGCACGCGCACCGCCTGAAGCAGGCCGCGGACACCCTGAACCGGAGCGCGGCGCCGGTCCTGCTGTCCCTCGCGATCTAGCCGCTCCCGGGTGGTCAGGAGCACCTCCCGGGACCAGGTAGTATTTTCTTCGTCGCCGGCCGCGGTAAGCGGAAGGCGGGAGTCATGCGCCGCTAGCTCAGTTGGTTAGAGCAGCTGACTCTTAATCAGCGGGTCCGGGGTTCGAGTCCCTGGCGGCGCACAGATGAAGGGCCCCTCGCCTCGGCGAGGGGCCCTTCGGCGTTGCCGGCGTGCCCGGAGCCGGCGGGCGGTCCACCGCCGGCCCGCACGGATCACGGCATCAGGCCGCCCGCCTCCGTGAACATGACGTGGGCCACGACGATGAAGACCGAGCAGAAGGCGATGCACACCCCGAGGAAGGCCAGCCCGAAGCCGGTGCCGACGGCGAGCCTGGCGCGGGACGGCGGGAGCGCGGTGGCCAGGTGGGGCTGCTCCGCGAGGTACCGCACGGTGACGAAGTCACCCTCGAGCACGGTCGCGGGACCGTCCGCCTCCTCGAATCGCCGGGTGCGGCCGTCACGGGTGGTGAACTCGTAGACGTGGTGGACGGTCGTCCGCACGGACGTGTCCCCGCCGCCCCGCTGGTCGTCGTGTACATCCGCAGACAGCGGGCCTCCGCGGTCAGCCCGTGCTTCCACGTCCTGCTGATCCGCCGGGCGCGGCGCAGCAGCAGGTACGCGGCGAACCCGAAGCCCGCGATCATGAGGCAGGGCACGACGTAGAAGAGCAGTTCCATCATGAGGTTCCCCCGAGGTCGGTACACCGCCGTCGGTCGGACGGCGTGGCGGGAACCTACCCGGCGGTAGGGCCGGCCGGCCTCAAGGGAACCTCAGTTTCCGTGCTGTACCGGAACGATGCTCAGAAGGTGACGTCGGAGCAGGCGTAGAACGCGTTGCCCGTGTCGGCGACGGTCCACACCGCGAGGACGACGTGGTGACCGCTCAGTCCGGACGGCAGGGTGCCGCTGTGGCTGAGCGTGGCCGGCGGGCGCTGGCCGTTGTAGGGCACCGTCAGGAACGGGGTGAGGTTGAGATCCGAGCGGGACAGGGCGTGGTTCTGGTTCCAGCCCGGCTTGGTGACGTAGTACTTGAAGTCCGTCGTGGCGTGCATGGCGGTGAACTGCCAGCGGAACGTGTACGACTGACCACCGGTCACCCGGGTGGTGGGCCAGGCCGCGCCGGACGGGGTCTTCGGTGCGCTGAGCTGGGCGAACTGGCTGAGGCCGCCGTTGCAGAGCTGGCCGTCCGCGGGTCCGGCGGCCGGGAAGCCCTTGGGGCCCTCGACGCTCTGCGGCTCCCACTGGATGGAGCCGCAGTTCGTCACGGTGCCGTTCTGGCAGAGCTTCTGCCTGCTGATGGGGAGGTCCGTGTAGCCGTGCCCGCTGGCGCCGCCGGTGGAGAGCGCGAAGGCTCCGGCGGTCGCCGCACCGAGCACGACTGCGGTCAACTTGGTCTTGGTGCGCATGCTGCCGCTCCTGGAGAACGTGGGGGATGTTCACTGAGCCGAGCTGAGCCGTGCAGTAGGTCTAGACCAAGTCCCAGATTATTGCCGTCACTTGACTGTGTCCATATCAAGAGAGGCGTCCGGACCGATCCGATGCCCGGTCAGACCCGCTCCCCGCGCCCCGAGCAGAACGCCACCGTCAGGTCCCGGACGAGCACCTTGCGCTCGTAGTCGTCGAGTTCGACCAGGCCACGCATGGTCAGCCGGGTCACCGTGTCCTCCACCGAGTCCACCACCGAGTTGAGCATCCCGGCCCGCTCCCGGGCGTCCAGCGCCGCGATCCGGCGCCGGTCCATCGCGGCGGCGACCTCGGGGGCGTACTCCACCCGGACCGGCTGCGCCGAGAAGACCTCCAGCCCGATCGGCGCCGCGTCCGCCACCACCAGACGGGTCAGCGCCTCCCCGGCCGCCGCCACCCCGCCGCCCGCCCCGGCCGGCATCTCCACCGGCACCCGGGCGAGCGCCGCCTCCACGCACTCCCGCAGGTAGGTCTCGTGGTCGTCGATGCCGAGCACGGCCCGCGCGGTGTCCCGCACCCGCCACACCACCAGCACCACCACCCGCAGCGCCACGCCGTTGGCGTCCGACGCCGGCATCACCTCGCTGCGCCAGTGCCGCAGCCGCACATCGACCCGGCGGCGGCGCAGCAGCGGGTTCACCCAGAGCAGGCCGGTGCGCCGGACCGTTCCCCGGTAGCGGCCGAACAGCCCGAGCAACCGGGCCTGTCCGGTGCGGCCCCGGGCCAGCCCGCCGAAGCCGAGCGCACCGAGCGCCCCGGACCCGGCGAACGCCGCCCACTGCGCCGGACCGAGCCCGGCGCCGGTGTACGGCGGCAGACGCAGCGCCCCCGCGGCGAGCGGCGGCAGGACGCCCGCCCACCACGAGGTGACCAGGCCGCCCATGAGCCCGCCCGCCCCGGCCAGCACCCCGGCCAGACCGGGCAGCACCCGCGCCGGGCGCTCCGCCAGTTCCGGGTCGAGCCGCGGCGCCGTACGGCTGCGGGCCGGGACGGGGCGCCGGAGCCGCGGCTGCTCGCCGGTGCCCTGCCGGCGGGCCACCACCGCGGGCCGCACCGGCACCGACATCGCCTCCGGTTCGTCGCGGAACAGCAGATGGACGGGGATCTCGGTGGTCGCCTCGTTCTGGATCAGCCGGGCCGGACGGGTGGCCGTGCCACCCGCCGGGCGTCCGCTCTCCGGCTGCTCCTCGGACTCCGACGTGTGTGACGTGGTCGTACTCATGCGTGCTCCAGCCTCCGCGCCAGATGCGTCATGACAGTGAGAAAGGGTGGGACGGGAACGGTCGGGACTGACGGGGGCCCGGCGGGACGAGCGGCCGGGACGACGGGGGAACGGGTGCCTACGAGAACAGGCGGCGCCAGGTCTCCGGGCCCGGGTAGCCGTCCGCGGCGCCGCCGCGCCAGCCCTGGCCGCGCTGGAAGGCCTCCACGGCCCGCCGGTCCGCGTCGCCCCAGCGCGGACCGGGCCCGCCGGGGTAGAAGCGGCCGAACCCCTTCTGCACCAGCCGCTCCCCCAGCTCGGTCACGTACGGGTTGGCCTCGCCCGGGCGGAACCGGGCCCGGCCGGGATAGCCGGGCACCCCGTGCGAGGCGGGCCGGGACGGGCCCGCCCGGCCGGTGACCGGCCGCGGCGCCTTGCCGTCGCTCGTCGCCTGCGCACCCGCGGTGTCCGCCACGACGCCCTTGTAGCGGTACGGGACGTACTTCGAGGTGTTGCTCCAGTACGGGTACGGCGTGGCCTGGGTGCGGGCGTGCGGGGCGTCTGCTCGTAGACCGTGTAGTAGGTGTGCGTGTAGTCCGTCCAGCCGCCGAAGATCACGACGTGGGAGCCGCTCTCGGGGTTGTCCGGGTTGTGGAAGAGCAGGATGTCGCCGGGCAGCAGCTCCTCCTTGGTGATCTTCACGCCGTACTGGTCGAGGCTGCCGGTCCACTCGTTGGAGCCCAGCCCCCACGCCATGGACACATAGCCCGAGCAGTCCTGCCGGTAACCGTCGGTCCAGTAGTCCTCCATGCTGTACGGCACCTTCGCGGCCACCCAGACCTTCGCCCGGTTGATGATCTGGGTCCGGGTGGCGGGGGGCGGGGCGGCCGGCGGCGTGGTGGCCGGATCGGGCAGGGGGCCGGCCGGACCGTGCAGCGGTGACTTGGCGCCCTGCGGGGTGGCCGGCTCGCCGTCCCCGGGGTCGCCGGGCCGGTGCGGGGACTGGGGCGCGGTGAGGGCGGCGGCCGGAGTGAGCGCGCCGAGCGCGGCGGACGCGGCGGCGGCCACGATCACGACACCCCGGGCCGCCAGGTGGCCGCCCAGGCGCCCGGACAGCGGGCGGGAGCCGGCCCGCCGCGCGTGGACGCAGGCCGGACAGTCGCAGTCGCGCCCGGGGTCGACCTCTTCGAACGCCGGAGCCGTCATGCGATCTGCCTCACATTCGGGGGAAATGTCCGCCAAGGTGCACGTTGATCAGTTTCACAACTGTCGTCACGGTGCGCATGTTGACGGTCCGAATGATGTACATCCCGTATGACCGGCTCCCCGTGCGCAGCACATGGTCGGGAGCACCCGCGCCGGTCGGGTAGAGTTCTCTCGTCAGCAGGCGCCGCTAGCTCAGTTGGTTAGAGCAGCTGACTCTTAATCAGCGGGTCCGGGGTTCGAGTCCCTGGCGGCGCACGATGACGATGGCGAGGCGTGTTCGCGGAAAGCGCGAACCACCTCGCCATCTCTGTTGTTGCGCGGCTTCGCCGCGCGTCGCGGGGGCTCCGCCACCCACACCCCCGCGCCACGGTGACCGGCGCCCTGAACCGGAACCCGGCCCTCCCCCGATTGGCCGGATACCCTCTCGCCATGGCAGCCCGGGACCTGCAGGAGCGGATCAAGAAGCTCATCGTCGACCGACGGCTGCCCTCGGGCGCCCCGCTGCCGACCGAGCCCGAGCTGATGGAGCTCCTCGGGGCGAGCCGGAACTCGGTGCGCGAGGCACTGAAGGCGCTCCAGGCGATGGGCATCGTGGAGATCCGGCACGGGTTCGGCACCTACGTGGGGCCGATGTCGCTCGCCCCCATGATCGAGGGCCTCGCCTTCCGCACGGTCGCCGGGCACTACCGGGGCGAGGACTCCCTGCTGCAACTCCTGGAACTGCGCGAGGCCGTCGAGACCGGACTGGTGTCGCGGCTGGCCGGGCGGCTGCCGGAGTCCGACCTCGTTGAACTGGAAGCCCTCGTCACCCGTATGGATCAGGAGGCCGCCGAAGGGGCGGGCCTCGCCGAGACCGACCGCGCCTTTCACGCCACCCTCTACCGGGGGCTGGACAACGTGCTGCTGAGCGAGGTGCTGGAGGCGTTCTGGGACGCCTTCCACCGCGTCCGGCGGGATCTGCTGGAGGTGCCGCAGGACCCGCGGGTCACCTGCCGGCAGCACCGGGAGATCCTGGACGCGGTCAGGTCCGGCGATTCCCTGCGGGCGGAGGAGGCCATACGGGACCACTTCGGCCATGTCCGCGCCCGGCTCTCCCCCACCGGCGCACCCGAGCCCCCGAACAACACCCGCGCCACAACCAGCGGGTTTGACCGGTTAACTCCATGTTTCCCGTCTTGCGATCACGCCGGACGCCGTAGAACCCTGTCTGCCACGAAGCCGCGCGTCAGCGGCTGCCGGGGGAAGCAACCGGTTGCCGGCCGGCGGGGAGGGGGCCCCGCTCAGTGAGCGGATGCCGAGGGGGCATCATGCAACCGGAAGGGCGTGATCCCGTGTCTATAAGGTGTGCAGGACATGGTGACTGCGACCACCACTGTGTCCGCCTGTGACGGCCGAGGGGACCCCGACCGGGCGGTATAAGACCGACGAAACACGCGGTGACTCGCGTGCGGGGGATGACTCATGACGTCGACGCCGACGGGCGCCGGACAGAGCCACGAACGGCAGGACGACCCGTCACAGACCACACAGCTTCGTGCGGTGACGCATCGGACCGGCCAGTTCCGCCGAATAAAGAAGAGCCTGCCCAGATACGACTACGAGCACTACAGCCGCCTCTCGGGTCCCCTCACCCAGCCCGACCCGGCGAAGCCCTACCAGGTGCAGTACCGTTCACTGCTCTCGCAGGAACCGCACCGCGTACGGGCCGCGCTCATGCTCGGCGCAGCCCCGGTGCTCTCGCTGGTGCTGCTGTTCTGGCTGCTCCAGCCGGAGCACTGGACCGAACGCGACTACCCGGCCTACGACTTCCTGCCCGCGCTGGACATCGTGATGCTGGTCGCGATCGGCCTGATCGAGTTCTTCCGCTGCATGAACGTGCTGTCGAACGCGCACGCCACCCTGGTCGCCCGCGACCCGGTCCCGGTGGTGCCGGAGACCGGCACGCGCGTCGCCTTCCTCACCTCCTTCGTGCCCGGCAAGGAGCCGCTGGAGATGGTGACCAAGACGCTGGAGGCGGCCGTGAAGCTCCGTCACCGGGGTCTGATGCACGTCTGGCTGCTGGACGAGGGCGACGACCCGGCCGTGAAGGAGGTCTGCGCCCGGCTCGGCGTCCACCACTTCTCCCGCAAGGGCGTCGCCCGGTGGAACCAGGCCAAGGGCCCGCACCGCGCCAAGACCAAGCACGGCAACTACAACGCCTGGCTGGAGGCGCACGGCGGCGACTACGACTTCTTCGCGTCCGTCGACACCGACCACGTCCCGCTGCCCAACTACCTGGAGCGGATGCTGGGCTATTTCCGCGACCCGGACGTCGGCTTCGTCATCGGCCCGCAGGTGTACGGCAACTATGACACCTTCGTCACCAAGGCCGCCGAGTCGCAGCAGTTCCTCTTCCACGCGCTCATCCAGCGGGCCGGCAACCGGTACGGCGCCCCGATGTTCGTGGGCACCTCGAACGCCGTGCGCATCAGGGCGATCAAGCAGATCGGCGGCCTGTACGACTCGATCACCGAGGACATGGCCACCGGGTTCGAGATGCACCGCGCCAAGAACCCGGCCACCGGCCGCAAGTGGAAGTCCGTGTACACCCCGGACGTGCTCGCGGTCGGTGAGGGGCCCAACGCCTGGACGGACTTCTTCACCCAGCAGATGCGCTGGTCGCGGGGTACCTACGAGACGATCCTCAAGCAGTACTGGAAGGGCTTCTTCAGCCTGCCGCCCGGCAAGCTCTTCAACTACACGATGATGATCATCTTCTATCCGATGTCCGCCCTCAACTGGATTCTCGCGGCGCTGAGTTGCGCCCTGTTCCTCGGTCTGGGCGCCTCGGGTGTGAACATCGACCCGACCGTGTGGCTGATGCTCTACGGCAACGCCTCCGCGCTCCAGATCGGCCTGTACATCTGGAACCGGCGGCACAACGTCTCCCCGCACGAGCCGGAGGGCTCCGGCGGTGTGGCCGGCATGGTGATGTCGGCGCTGTCCGCGCCGCTGTACGCCAAGGCGCTGATCGACTCCGTGCTGCGCCGCAAGAGCAAGTTCGTGGTCACGCCCAAGGGCGACTCGGCCAGCCCGGACACCTGGTTCGGCACCTTCCGGTACCACTGGTACTTCATCGCGATCTTCGGCGGCTCGATCGTCGCGGGCCTCACCCTCGGGCACTCCCACCCGGCGATGATCACGTGGGCCTCGTTCGCCCTGCTCATCACCGCGACACCGGTCTTCGTCTGGCGCCACGAGCTCCGGCAGCAGACACGGCAGCAGAGGAACAGGCCCCGGCACGCCGCGGGCGTGCCCGCACCCGTCCCGGCGGCCGAGCCGCAGGACGCGGTGCCCCCGGGGTACGCGGCCCAGCCGCCGCAGGTCCCGCAGCAGCGGACCGGCCACACCGGCCCGGCCGCGGGCAACGACCAGACCATGCAGATCGCCCTTGGTGGACTTGGGGGACGTAAGGAATGAAGTACCAGGCCGGCCGCCGCCGTGCTCGTCGACTCGCGATAGGCACGGCGGTGGTAGTCGCGCTGGCCGGGATGAACGGGCCGTGGCTCTACCGCTTCGGAACCGAGCAGTACCACCAGTACAAGATCAACAAGCCGGAGTACAAGGCCTCCAACGGCAAGTGGGACATCGTCGAGTTCCCACCGGAGTACCGGCAGGACACCATCCACGCGGCACTGCTGCACACCGGCAAGGTGCTGCTCGTCGCGGGTTCGGGCAACAACCAGGACAACTTCGACAAGAAGCGGTTCGACACCCGGATCTGGGACCCGGTCAAGGGCACGATCAAGAAGATCCCCACGCCCACCGACCTGTTCTGCACCGGGCACACGCAGCTCGCCAACGGCAACCTGCTGATCGCGGGCGGCACCAAGCGGTACGAGAAGCTCAAGGGCGACGTCACCAAGGCCGGCGGCCTGATGATCGTCCACAACGAGAACCCGGACAAGCCGATCACGCTGCCGGCGGGCACCCGGTTCAGCGGCAGGACCAACGGCAGGACGTTCGTCTCCAAGGACCCGGTGCTGGTACCCCGCGCGAAGAAGGTCTTCGACCCGCAGACCGGTGTCTTCCTGCGCAACGACCCCGGCCTGGGACGCATCTACGTCGAGGCGCAGCGCAGCGGCAGCAAGTACGAGACCGGCACCCAGGACAACTACCGGATCCAGGGGCTGAGCGGCGCCGACGCGCGCAACACGTACGGCATCGCGCAGAAGCTCGCCCTCGACAAGAAGGACTTCCAGGGCATCCGCGACGCCTACGAGTTCGACCCGGTCGCCGAGCGGTACATCAAGGTCGACCCGATGAACGAGGCCCGCTGGTACCCGACGCTCACCACCCTGTCGGACGGCAAGGTCCTCAGCGTCTCGGGGCTGGACGACATCGGGCAGCTGGTGCCGGGCAAGAACGAGATCTTCGACCCCAAGACCAGGAAGTGGTCGTACACCTCGAAGCTCCGGCAGTTCCCGACGTACCCGGCGCTGTTCCTGATGCAGAACGGGAAGGTCTTCTACTCGGGCTCCAACGCGGGCTACGGACCGGACAACGTGGGCCGCAAGCCCGGCGTGTGGGACGTGGGGACCAACAAGTTCACCAAGCTGCCGGGGCTCGGTGACGCCGACATGATGGAGACGTCCGGGACGGTGCTGCTGCCTCCGGCCCAGGACGAGAAGTTCATGGTGGTCGGCGGTGGCGGGGTCGGCGAGTCGAAGCTGTCCAGCAGGAAGACCCGGCTGATCGACCTCAAGGCGCGGCACCCCTCGTTCGTGGACGGGCCGGAGCTGGCGAAGGGCACCCGGTATCCGCAGACGTCGATCCTGCCCGACGACACCGTGCTGGTGTCGGGCGGCTCGGAGGACTACCGGGGGCGCGGCGACTCCAACATCCTGCAGGCCCGCATGTACCACCCGGACAGCAACAGCTTCACCGAGGTCGCCGATCCGCTGGTGGGCCGCAACTACCACTCCGGGTCGATCCTGCTGCCGGACGGGCGGGTGATGTTCTTCGGGTCCGACTCGCTGTACGCGGACGCGGCCGACACCAAGCCCGGCAAGTTCGAGCAGCGGATCGAGATCTACACCCCGCCGTATCTGTACCGGGGTTCGCGGCCTTCGCTCGGCGGGGGACCGCAGACCATCGCGCGGGGCGCCTCGGGGACGTTCACCTCGGCGCAGGCCTCCGGCATCAAGAAGGTGCGGCTGATCCGGCCGAGCGCCTCGACGCACGTCACCGACGTGGACCAGCGGTCCATCGCGCTGGACTTCACCACGTCCGGCGACCGGATCACCGTGACGGTGCCGAAGAACCGGAACCTGGTCCAGTCCGGCTGGTACATGCTGTTCGTCGACGACGGCCAGGGGACGCCCAGCAAGGCGCAGTGGGTCAAGGTCCCCTGAGCCGCGTCCCGCCGCTTCCGAGGGGTGCGGCCGCATCCCGCGAGCCCGAAGGGGCGTCCTCCGCACCGGAGGGCGCCCTCCCGCCGTGCCGTGGCCCCGCCTTACCGCGTGCCCGCCCCGGCAAGCCCGAGGGCGTAGCCGGCCCACCACTGGCCCGCCTTCGGCCCGCCCTTGCAGGTGCCGTCGGACTCCCCGGGGCGCTTGACCCACAGATACGCGTCGACCAGCGGGTCGTCCGTCCTGGTCGTCGGGGTCCGCCCCAGCGCCCGGCCGGGCGGGTTGCACCACCGCTGCGCCGGATCCCCGCCCGTGTAGGGGCCGTTGCCGTTGCGGCTGGTGTCGACGACGAAGTGCTTCCCGCCCACCTTCGCGGAGAGCTGCTTGCCGTAGGCGATGGAGTCCTCGGTGGAGTAGAAGTTGGAGACGTTGACGGCGAACCCGTCGGCCTGGTCGACGCCGGCCTGGCGCAGAGGCTGGAAGATCTGGTCGGGATGGCCCCAGCCGGCGTTGCCCGCGTCCAGGTAGACCTTGGCGTTCTTCAGCGACTTCAGCCTGGCGACGGCGCCCTTGAGCAGGTCGTAGCGCTCCTCGTGGACCTCGACCGGGGTGCAGCCGTCGACGAGGTGCAGCACGGCGTCGGGTTCGAGGACGACGGTGGCGGCGCGGTCGCCGATGCCCCGGGCCACCCCGTCGATCCAGGCGCGGTAGCCGTCCCCGTCGGTGGCGCCGCCCTGGGAGTACTGGCCGCAGTCGCGGTGCGGGATGTTGTAGAGGACGAGCAGGGCGGTGCGGTCGGCCTTCTCGGCGGCCTCGGTGAAGCCGCGGGCCTCCTGCTCGGGGTTCTCGGGGCCGATCCACTCCCCGGTCGGCTGCTCGGCGATCCGGCGGATCCGCTGGGCCTCGGTCCTCTTGCCGGCCTTCTCGTAGGCGACGAGCTGGCGGGCCGCGTTGCCGTCCGGGTTCACCCAGAACGGGTCGGTGGACTTGGGCCGCTGGCCGATGTCGGCCTTCGCGTCGTCCGATCCGTCCCCGCCGGACGAGCAGCCGGCGGCCAGCAGGGCCGCCCCAGCACCACCGCGGACGCCCGTACCCGTGCCGCGGTACGGACCCCCCTGCTGTCGTGCATGCGATTTCCCCCTGGGCGCATCGTTCCGAGTGCCAATCGTGGCACACCGCCCGCGCCGGTCACGAGGTCGCTCGGGCGTGGGGGCGGGGGCCGGGACGCCCGGTGCCCGGCTCGGGCAGCCGGCCGGGAGGCGGCTTCCGACTGGGGGCCGGGGCCTGCCGGGCGTCCGCCGGGGGCCGCTCGCACGGTCCCTCCGGGGGCGGCGCCGGGGGCCGCTCAGGCGACGGGGGCCGCGGTCACGGGCCGGTGCCGGTCAGGTACGCCGAGACGACCACGTTCGCCGTGTAGCTGCGGCTCGCCCGGTCGAAGGTGCCTCCGCAGGTGATCAGCCGGAGTTCGGCGCGGCCCGGTTTCCGGGGGCCGTAGGCCGTCTTGGCGTCGAAGCCGTCGCGGGGCAGGACGCGCACGTCCTCGATGGTGAAGTGGGCGACCCGGCCGTCCGCACGGACCACCCGGACGCTCTCGCCGGGCTTGAGCGTGCTGATCTTGTAGAAGACGGCGGGCCGGGTCTCCGTGTCGACGTGTCCGACCAGCAGCGCGGTCCCCACCGCGCCGGGCTTGGTCCCCGCGCCGTACCACCCGACCACTCCCGGCTGGTCGAACGGGGGCGGCTCGATGGCGCCCCGCGCGTCCAGCCCCCGGGCCACGACCGGCGCGGTGACGGCCAGTTGGGGGATGTCCAGGCGCTGCGGGACCGCTGCCGTGAGCGGCTCGGCCGCGGGCGGCAGCCGGACCGCGTCCGCACGGCCGATCCCGGCCACGTCGCCCGTGGCGGGCCCCGCCGGGGTCTGCGGAACTCCGGTGACGCCCCGGCCCCACAGCCACAGCCCGAAGAGCAGCAGCGTCCAGGCCAGGACGGTGACCAGGCGTCCGGCGGCCGAACTGGGGCCGTACTCGTCGGACATGGCCGCCGCCCGCGCTCAGTCCGCGCCCTGGCTCCGGCGGGCCCTGCGCAGCCCGACGGCGGCCGCGGCGATCCCGGCGAGGGCCAGGCCGGTCACCGTCTGGCCGGCGCCCGGGCCGGACCCGTCGGTGGCCACCGTGGCGAAGTGCGCGGTACCGCCACCGCCCGCGGCGACCGGCGCGACGGGCGAGGCGGCCGTGCCGACCGTGCCCGACGGGTCCCCGGTCTGCGCGGTGCCGCCGGTGCCGTCCCCCTGCTCCAACAGGCCCGCGACCTTGCGCCCGACGGTGATCCTGCTGTTGAGCGCCACGTCGGCGCAGGTGACCCGCACGTCGTAGACACCCGGCGCGACCGAGGCGCTCACACGGGTGTCACCGCTCAGGATGCCCATGTCGGACGTCAGCCGGGCATCGGCGACGAACGCCTTCGACGCGGCGACGGCCCGCGACGCGCTGCAGCCGCGCACGTGCAAGGACACATCGGTGCCGGGGGCCGGAGAGACCGGGGTCACGGAGACCCCCTGGTCGGAGACTCCCCGGTCGGCGACTCCCTGGGCTCGGTCGGTCGCGCAGGCGGCCGTGGTGAAGGCGATGACGGCGACCAGTCCGGCGCAGAGAGTCCCGGAACAGAGAGTGAGGCGTTGTGAGCCCATCGTGAACCTCCAGATACTGGGAGGCTCCCCCGTACCGCGCGCCTACGCATCCTCGGAAGGCGCGCGATTACTCCGAACGGGTGGGGTTCGATATGAAAAGCCCAGCTCAGGACCTCACCAGGGTCCGCACGGGGTCCGCTCGGGCCGGAGCCCGGTGCCACTCGGCACCGGGCTCCGGCCCGCTCGGTCCCCGGCTCGGGCGGGCCTCAGACGAGGTCGACCAGGTCCGCGATGGAGTCGACGACCTGCGAGGGGCGGAACGGATAGCGGTCGACGTCGGCCGGCTGCGTGACACCGCTCAGCACCAGGAAGGTGCGCATCCCGGCCTCCAGGCCCGCCAGGACGTCGGTGTCCATACGGTCACCGATCATCGCGGAGGCCTCCGAGTGCGCGCCGATCGCGTTGAGCCCGGCACGCATCATCAGCGGGTTGGGCTTGCCGACGAAGTACGGCTTCTTGCCGGTCGCCGCGGTGATCAGGGCGGCGACCGAGCCGGTGGCGGGCAGGTCGCCCTCGGTGGACGGGCCGACGTTGTCGGGGTTGGTGGCGATGAACCGCGCACCGTCGTTGATCAGGCGCACGGCCTTGGTCAGGGCCTCGAAGGAGTACGTGCGGGTCTCGCCGAGGATCACGAAGTCGGGCTCGTGGTCGGTGAGGATGTAACCGATGTCGTGCAGCGCGGTGGTCAGACCGGCCTCGCCGATGACGTAGGCGCTGCCGCCGGGCCGCTGGTCGTCCAGGAACTGCGCGGTGGCCAGGGCGGAGGTCCAGATGTTCTCCACCGGCACGTCCAGGCCCATCCGCCGGAGCCGTGCGTGCAGGTCGCGCGCGGTGTAGATGGAGTTGTTGGTGAGCACCAGGAAGGGCCGCCCCGAGTCGCGCAGCTTCTTCAGGAAGGCGTCGGCACCGGGGATCGGGACCCCTCGTGGATCAGGACGCCGTCCATGTCGGTGAGCCACGACTCGATGGGCTTGCGGTCTGCCATGCTTGTGCGTCTCCTGACATGCGTACGGTCAAGAACGGGGGCGCCGGAACCACGGCGTACCGACGCCACCAGCCTAATCAGGTGGCCGGGATCTTGACCCTGGCAGGTCGCAGGTCAGTGGAGCGGGCGGGCGGAGCCCTCCCTCAGCGGCGCCGGCGGGCCAGCAGGAAGGCCGCGCCGCCCACCACGAGGAGCGCGGTGACGGCCGCGAGCAGCCCGTGGGCGAGCCCGATCCCGGTCCGCGCGAGCTCCCGGGCCCGCTCTCCGGCCTGCTGCGCGGCCTCGGTGAAGGGCAGCGCGCTGGTACCCGGATCGGCGCCGCTGACCGTCGGCCTGGGCTCGGTCCCGGTGTCCGTGGAGCTGACCGGGGTCGCCGCCGCCTCGGGGCTGGCGCTGCCGTCCGGGCTCGCCGTACCCCCGGACTGGCACTGCTGTCCGGACCGGCGCTCGCGTCACCGTCGCCCGGCGTCGGAGTCCCGTTCCCCTCCTGCTGCTCCTCGTCCTGCTGCCGCCCGTCGGGCCCGCCGGCGACGGAGAAGCGATAGGCGTTGGACTCACCGACCCAGTCGCCGTCGTCGCCCCGGCGCTGGACGACGGCGGCGTTCGCGGTGACCTGGTCGGACACGGCGTCGGAGGTGAGGAAGAGCCTGAGCTTGACGGTGACGGTCCGGCCGGGCGGCACGGTGAACCCGTCGAAGCCCTCCGCGTCCAGCACGCCGACCAGTTCCTGGGCGTCGGTGCTCTCGAAGGCGACCGGCAGGGCGCGGGTGCCGTCGTAGAACTCCAGCTTGGGCTGGGACGGCTTCAGGGCGCGCTTGTCGTCGACCAGCACGACGACCGGATGGAGATCGGTACAGGTCCGGCCGGTGGAGTTGGTGAGGTCGAGGTACCAGGTGCCGAATCCACCGCCCGCCTCGTAGGCGCCGGGCCCGCCGTGGATGCGGGTGGCCAGCGGAAAGGCACGGTCGCCGGACGCCGCACACGTCGCGTCCGCCTGGGCAGCGGCCGACGGAACGGGCACGGACACGGCGCCTGCGGCAAGACCCAGGGACAGGGACACGTACGCACACAGTCGCATGAACACATGACCATCCCGGAAGCCCCCACCAAACCCGCCCCGCCACTCCGCACCCCCGCCCGATCCCCACCACCTTTCACCCGGCTGCGGGCATGCGTGCCGCCCGGGGCGGCACGGGTGGGCGCAGCGGCACCCCGCGAGCGCGGGCACATACACCCCGGGCCCGCACCGGCACCGAGCACCCGGCAGAGCGCGGGCGATCGAACACCTCCGGGGCCGGCACCGCCCCACACCGCCCACCCGCAGCACCGCCGACCGCCCCACCCCGGCGCCCTCTACCCCGCCGCCCGCCCGAACACCGGCGCCAACAACAACTGCGCGGCCCCTCGGCGACGACCCGCTCCCCACCGACGACCCGCACCGGCACACACCCCTCGGCCACCCCTCCCGCCGGGCCCGAGCAGCCAGCACCTCCGCCACCCCCTCGACGAAGACCTCCGGCGCCCCCGCCACCGTCCGCCCCCGAGCAGCACGAGATCGATGTCGAGCAGCCCGACCAGATTCCCCGCCCCCACCCCCAGCACCCGCGCGGCCTCCCGCACCTCACCCCGCGCCACGGCCCCCAGGCACAGCACCTCGACGCACCCCCGGTCCCCGCACTCGCACGCGGGCCCGTCGAGCTGGACGACCTGGTGCCCGAACTCCCCCGCCCCGGTCCGCGCCCCCGGTGCACGTCCCCGCCGATCACCAGCCCCGCTCCCAGCCCCGTACCGAGGTGCAGATAGGCGAACGACCCGTCCGCGCCCCCCTCACGACCGGCCGCCGCACCACCGCACACCCCCACCGCCAGGCCCAGGGCCGCCGCGTTCGTGTCCTTGTCCACCACCACCGGCACCCCCAGCCGCTCCACCAGCGCGTCCCGCAGCGGGAACCCGTCCCACTCCGGAAACCCGGTGACCCGGTGCAGCACCCCCGCGCGTGATCGAGCGGCCCGGGCAGCGCCACGCCCACCCCGAGCAGCGAGCCGGCACCGGCGAGTCCCGCGGGCGGGCCCGCGGAGCCGCCGTGACCTCCCAGCACCTCCCCGACCAGCTCCGACACCTCGCCCGCGACCACCCCCAGCACCGCCTGTGCCCCGCCTCCGAGGTCCAGCGCGGCGCACCGCTCGCCCACGACGGCCCCGTCGAGGTCCACCAGCACCGCCCGCAGCTCGTCCCGGTCCAGGTGCACCCCCACCGCGTGGCCCGCCTCCGGCACCAGCCGCAGCACGGTGCGCGGCTTGCCCCGGTGGACGCCCTGCGTCCGGCCTCCGCCGCGAACCCCGTCTCCCGCAGCCGCGCGGTGATCTTGCTGACGGCCTGCGGGGTCAGCCCGGTCCGCTCGGCCAGCTCCAGCCTGCTGATCCCCGCCGTCCCGGCACCGCGCAGCAGATCCAGCACCAGCGCGGTGTTGTGCGACCGCACGGCGAACAGATTCGCTCCGACCGGTCCGCTCTTCGTCCTGCTCACGCTGTTCACGCCACCCATCCCCCATTGTCCTCTCCGCTTGCACTTTGGCAACAGCGTTGCGAAAGTAGAGGGCATGACTGGTACCCCCCTCCGCGTCGGCCTGATCGGCTACGGCCTCGCAGGCTCCGTCTTCCACGCCCCGCTCGTCGCGGCCACCGAGGGCCTCGCCCTGGACACGGTGGTCACCTCGAACCCGGAGCGGCAGGAGCAGGCCCGCGCCGAGTTCCCGGACGTCCGTGTCGCCGGCACCCCCGAGGAGCTGTTCGGCCGCGCCGGCGAGCTGGACCTGATCGTCATCGCCTCCCCGAACAAGACGCACGTCCCGCTCGCCACGGCCGCCCTGAAGGCGGGCCTGCCGGTGGTCGTGGACAAGCCGGTCGCGGGCACGGCGGCCGAGGCGCGGGAGCTGGCCGCCCTCGCCGAGGAGCGCGGCCTGCTGCTGTCGGTCTTCCAGAACCGCCGCTGGGACAACGACTTCCTGACCCTGCGGGACCTGCTGGAGAAGGGCGAACTGGGCGACGTCTGGCGCTTCGAGTCCCGCTTCGAGCGCTGGCGCCCGCGCCCGAAGGGCGGCTGGCGCGAGTCCGGCGACCCGGCGGAGATCGGCGGTCTGCTCTACGACCTCGGCAGCCATGTCGTCGACCAGGCCCTGGTCCTCTTCGGCCCGGTCACCGAGGTGTACGCCGAGACGGACATCCGCCGCCCGGGCGCGGAGACCGACGACGACACCTTCATCGCGCTCACCCACGCGAACGGTGTCCGCTCCCACCTCCACGTCTCCGCGACCACGGCCCAACTCGGCCCGCGCTTCCGGGTGCTGGGCTCGCAGGCCGGTTTCGTCAAGTACGGCCTGGATCCGCAGGAGGCGGCCCTGCGCGCGGACGAGCGCCCCGGCACGAGCGCCGACTGGGGTACGGAGCCCGAGTCCCTGTGGGGGCGGCTCGGTGCCGGAGAGTCCCCGGTGAGCGGCGGCGGCCGCCCCGTACCGACCCTCGCCGGCGACTACCCCGCCTACTACGCGGCCGTGGCCGCGGCCCTGAACGGCGCGGGACCCAACCCGGTGCCCGCCGTCGAGGCGGCCGCCGCCCTCGACGTACTGGAGGCGGCCCGCCGGTCCGCCCGTGACAAGGTGACGGTGACCCTCTGATGCACCACCCCAAGATCACCCCGAAGTTCGCCCCCGAGATCACCCCGAGCGTGGAGGAGCTGGAGGCGCAGGAACGCCGCCTGGTCTTCCGGCAGTTCACCCACGATGACGCGTGGGCGCTCGGCTCGCTCCTGGTCGAGCTGGCCCGGGAGCGCCAGGCCCCGGTCGCGATCGACATCTACCGCGCCGGCCAGCAGCTCTTCCACGCGGCCCTGCCCGGCTCCACGCCCGACAACGACGCCTGGATCCTCCGCAAGCGCCGGGTGGTGGAGCGCTACGGTGCCTCCTCGTACCTGGTCGGCGCCCGCTTCCGGGCCAAGGGCACCACGTTCGAGGAGTCCTCCCGCCTGGACGCCGACACCTACGCCGCGCACGGCGGCGCCTTCCCGGTCAACGTCGAGAACGTGGGCGTCGTCGGCACGGTGACGGTCTCCGGCCTGCCCCAGCTCCAGGACCACCGGTTCGTCGTGGAGGCGCTGGAGCGGTTCCTCGGCCAATAGCCCGCCGGCGGGATTACCGCGCGGCTCCCTCCGGTTGGGACCGACGTGCACGATGATCACGGCACGCCACCCCGTCCGGAGGGAAGTGACCCGATGAGCGAGTCGACGAACGACGCGAGCACCGCCAAGGAGACCGTCGGCCGGTACGGCGTCTGGAGCGTGGGCCTGCGCTCCGAGGACCCGTCCCGGCACGGCGAGATCGCCGAGGCCGCCGAGGAACTGGAGCGACTCGGTTACGGCGCGGCCTGGCTGGGCGGCAGCAGCGCGCCCCGGCACGCCCTCCCGCTCCTTGCGGCGACCTCCCGGCTGACGGTCGGCACGAGCATCCAGAGCATCTGGCAGTACGAGGCCGAGGAGAGCGCGGCCGCCTTCGCCGAGGTGGAGTCGGCCCACGCCGGCCGCTTCCTGCTCGGCCTCGGCGTGAGCCACGCCAAGCTCGCGGAGCAGTACCGGCGCCCGTACTCCGCGCTCGTCGCCTACCTGGACGCGCTGGACAAGGCCGGTGTCCCGGCCGGGCGCCGGGTACTGGCGGCCCTGGGCCCGAGGACCCTGGAGCTGTCCCGCGACCGGGCGGCGGGCTCGGTCCCCTACCTCGTCACCCCGAGCACACGGCGCGTGCCCGCGAGATCCTGGGCGAAGAGCCGCTGCTGGCACCGGAGTTCAAGGTCATCCTGGAGACGGACGCGGCCACGGCCCGCACTCTGGCCCGCGAGAACCTCGCGATGTACCTGACCCTGCCCAACTACACCAACAGCTTCCAGCGCCTGGGCTTCACCGAGGACGACCTGACGGCCGGCGGCAGCGACCGCCTGGTCGACGCCCTCTACGCCTGGGGCCCCGAGGACCGCATCCGCGCCCGGATCAACGCCTTCCACGAGGCGGGCGCCGACCACGTGGCCCTCCAGATCATCGACGGCGACGACCGAAACACCCTCCCCGCCAGGCCTGGCGCCACCTGTCCGACCTACTCCGCTAACCCCAGCACCCCCAAGGGGCGCGAGGAACTGCGCGACAAGCCACAACTGACCCGCACCCGACTCCCAACCTCAACACCCGAAAAGGGGCGCGGGGAACTGCGCGACAAGCCACAACCCACCCGCACCCAACCCCCACCCGAACACCCCCATAGGGGCGCGGGGAACTGCGCGATCAACCCCCAACCACCCGCACCCGACCCCCGAGCCCCAACACCCGAAAAGGGGCGCGGGGAACTGCGCGACAAGCCACAACCCACCCGCACCCAACCCCCCACCCGAACACCCCCATAGGGGCGCGGGGAACTGCGCGATCAACCCCCAACCACCCGCACCCGACCCCCGATCCTCAACACCCGAAAAGGGGCGCGGGGAACTGCGCGACAAGCCACAACTCACCCGCGCCCGAAAACCGACCCCAACCCAGCGGAGCGCCTACGCGTCCTTCAGTTCCTGCCGCTGCCGCCCCAACCCCTCGACCTCCAGCTCCACCACGTCCCCGGCCCGCAGGAACGGCTTAGGGTCGGGCTGCCCCAGGGCGACCCCCGCCGGGGTACCGGTGTTGATGACGTCCCCGGGGTACAGCGTCATGAACCGGCTGACGTACCGCACCACTTCCCCCACCGGAAAGATCTGCTCGGCCGTGGTGCCGTCCTGCTTCAGCTCCCCGTTGACCCACAGCCTCAGCGCGAGCGCCTGCGGGTCCGGGACCTCGTCCGCCGTCACCAGCCAGGGGCCCAGCGGGTTGAACGTCTCGCAGTTCTTCCCCTTGTCCCAGGTTCCGCCCCGCTCGATCTGGAACTCCCGCTCGGACACGTCGTGCGCCACCGCGTACCCGGCGACATGCGCGAGCCCTTCCTCGGCCGACTCCAGATAGCGGGCCGTACGTCCGACGACGACGGCCAGCTCCACCTCCCAGTCGGTCTTGCCGGAGCCGCGCGGCACCAGCACGGTGTCGTTCGGCCCGACGACCGTGTCCGGCGCCTTGAAGAAGACCACGGGCTCGCCGGGCGGCTCCGCGCCGGTCTCCCGGGCGTGGTCGTGGTAGTTGAGCCCGATGCACACGATCTTGCCGATCCGGCCGAGGGGAGGCCCGATCCGCAGCCCCGCCGCGTCCAGCGCGGGCAGCTCACCGGCCTCGGCCGCCGCCCGGACGCGGCCGAGCGCGCCGTCGTCGGCGAGCAGCGCGCCGTCGATGTCGTCCACGATCCCCGACAGGTCGCGCAGGGTTCCCTGGGCGTCGAGCAGCGCCGGGCGCTCCGCTCCGGCAGTACCGACTCGCAGCAGCTTCATGGTCACAATCTCCCTCGATCGCGGGCGCCCGGCGGATGGGTGCAGCCATCGCAGGACTGGTCGATCCTCCAAGTCGTCTGTCCAGTCCACAAGACCCTGTTCAGGTACTGGACCGTAACCCGGCCCTCCACGACGCCCCGACTCACCGGTACAGCGCGGCCCGTTCCAGCGCGCTCCAGGTCGCGCTGGTGACGACGTACAGCGCGGCCGCGAGCGGTACGACCGCCACGGTGACGAGCGTGAAGAAGGACATGAACGGCATCACCTTGCCGACCGCCGCGAGCCCCGGCACCTGCCCGCCGTCCCCGGCGGCCACCGCGACCGGGTTCTTCGCCGCCATCAGCTTGGTGAGCCGGTAGTTGAAGGCTGCGACGGCCGCGACGAGGGCGAAGAGAGCGAGGTAGACGAGCCCGGCCGCCCCGAACACCCCGCCATCGGCGAGGGTGTCGGCCCAACGGCCACCGAGCGGTGCGGCGAGCAGCGAGTGGGTCAGCAGTTCGTTGCTCGCGCCGCCGATCGTGGTGTTCGAGAACAGGTGGTAGAGGAGGAAGAAGGCGGGGAGCTGGAGCAGGCTGGGCAGGCAGCCGGAGAGCGGCGAGACCTTCTCCTCGGCGTGCAGCTCCAGCACCGCCTTTTGCAGCCGCCGGGGATCCTCGGCGTGCTTCTCGCGCAGCTCGGCGATGCGCGGCTGGAGTTCGGCGCGGGCCCGCTGGCCACGGGCGGTGGCCCGGGACAGGGGGTGCACGAGAAGCCGTACCAGAGCGGTGAACAGGATGATCGCGGCGGCTGCGGCGGAGGCGTGGAAGAGCGGCTGGAGCAGGTCGGCGAGCTGCTCGACGAGGCGGGCGAAGACGGACATGGGTGGACCCTTCGGGACGGGATGCGTCGGTGCCGGTGTGACCGGAGAGGACAGGGCGGCATGACGACCCGCGCGAGGGCACCGGTGGGGACCGGCGGTCTCGTCGGTGAAGGTGGGTGAAGGGGTGCCCTACGCGCGGATCGTCGCGAGGGCGTGTCCCGGTGCCCGGGGCCGGCGGCGTCCCGCCGCGTCCGGGTCGCTCTGGGGCAGGAAGGCCGTACGGCGGGCCCGGTCGCGTATCGCGGTGCGGACCCCGTGGGGCGGGACGGCGGGCGCGCAGCGGCCGGCGAGCAGCGAGCAGACGACCAGCGCGGACCCGGCGGCGGCCGTCGCGGCGAGGGCGACGGCGGCGGACAGGCTGCCGGTGTCGAGGAGTGCGGCCTGGAGCACGAGCAGGTGCACGAGCGTCAGCAGGAGAACGGCAGGCGCGAGAGGACGCGCGACGCGGCCGCGGCTGTCCCTGATCACGGCACCCCCCTGTCCCCTCTGCCGGAACCGGCTTCCGGCCCCTGCTCATCACAACGCCCGCACTCCCCACAATGGTTCCGCGTTTCCGCGTTCCGCGTGTCGTGTTCTCCGTCCCACGCTCTGCACCGGCGGCACGGCCCCGGGCCGACGGCGGACCTGCGGGGCGGGGACTCCCGGGAATAGCCTGGGAGGGGAGCGGCGCCGCTACCGGACGGGCCCTCCGGCGCGTTCCACGGGTGACGTGGAACCCAGGGGGACGCATGACCGCGGGGGACGTGACGAGGGAGGCGTGAGCCATGCCCTGGAATCTGAACGGCACGTACCTGGAGAGCTGCAACTGCGACGTGGTGTGCCCCTGTACCACCTCGGGCCTCACCGCACCGGCCGACCACGAGCGCTGCCAGGTGACCTTCGCCTTCCACGTGGACAGCGGGAACGTGGACGGCGTCGACGTCGCCGGCCGCAACGTCGCCGTCTTCATCGACGCGCCCCGGGTCATGGCCGACGGCGGCTGGCAGGTGGCGCTGTACCTCGACGCCTCGGCCGACGACGGCCAGGCGGAGGCGCTGGGCAAGGTCTTCTCCGGCCAGGCCGGGGGGCCGATGGCGGCGCTCACCCCGCTCATCGGCGAGGTCCTCGGCATGGAGCGCGTCCCGATCGACTACCGCGACGACGGCCGCCGCCACTCCGCGCGGGTGGGTGACGCCATCGACATCGAGATCGAGGACCAGGTCGCACCGCAGTTCGGCGAGGACGGTCCGGTCATGGGCCTCACCGGCATGTTCCACCCGGTGAACAGCACGCTGACCATCGCCAGGTCCAGCCGCGCGACGGGCACCGGCGTCCACGGCCGGTCCTGGGACTTCTCCGGCGGCAACGCCCACTCGGCGCCCTTCACGTGGTCCGCGTGACCGGTCGGCCGGTCGCCGTCGGCCGCACGGCGGCCCCCTCCGCGCTGCTGCTGGTCGCGGCGGCCGCCGCCTGGGTCTGGCTGGTGACGCGCTGGGGCGGCACGCCGGCGATGGCCGGAACCATGGGTCTGGGCCTGCCCGCCTTCCTGGCCGTGTGGACGCTGATGATGGCGGCCATGATGCTGCCCGCGACGGCGCCCGTCGCCGGGCTGTATGCCCGCACCATCACCGTCCACCGGACGCCGCGCATGGCCGTCTTCACCGTCGCCTACCTGCTGGTCTGGGCCGCGGCCGGGCTGCCCGCCTACGGTCTCGCCGCCGCCCTGGGCCGGGTGACGAGCCTGCCCGCCGTGACGGGGACCGCGGTGGCCGCGGCCGTCTTCGCGGTGAACGGCGTCTACCAGCTCACGCCCCTCAAGGACCGCTGCTTGGCGAGGTGCCGCTCGCCGGTCGGGATGATCATGCGCTACGCCTCGTACCCGGCGCCGTCGCGCGATCTGCGTGCCGGACTCCACCACGGGGCCTTCTGCCTGGGGTGCTGCTGGTCGCTGATGGTGGTGCTGGCGGCCTTCGGCGTGATGAACCTGTGGGCCATGGTGGTCCTGGCCGCCGTGATCTCCGTCGAGAAGCTGGCCCCGGCCGGCCACCTGGTGGCCCGCGCCGTGGGCGTCGCCTCGCTCGCGCTGGCCGTCGCCGTCTTCTGGGTTCCGTCGCTGGCCCCGGCCCTCACCGGTGGCGGCATGACCGGAATGTGAGGACGAGGGACGCCGCCGGGTGACCACGTACTCCACCTGTGTCACCGGTCGGCAGTACGGTGTCACCCATGCGCCCCGACACGCCTGCCGAGAACGTCGACCACACCGCCGAAGCGGCACGCCTGGAGCGGACCGCCGGCCTGTACCCGGAGGACACCGAGGCCCTGCTCCTGCGCGCCGCGGCCCATCTGGAACTGTCCGGCGACCGCCCCGCCGCGACGACGCTCTACGACCGTCTGCTGTCCTCCGCCGACGGCCTGGAGAACCCCCATCTCGTCCGCGCCCTGAAGGCCTCGAACCTGTGGGAGTACGACCACGAGGCGGAGGCCAGGGCGATCATCGACGGCATCCGCGCGTCCGCGCCCCGCGACCCGGCCCCCTGGGTGATCGTCGCCGAGTCCCTGGAGTCGCACGACGAGCTGGAGGCGGCGGAGCAGACCTTCACGCAGGCGGCGTCCCTCCTCCTCCCGGACGGCGCGGAGCCCCCGTACGGCACGCATCCCCTGCTCTACGGCCGCCACCGCGTCCGCCGCATGCTGGGCCTGGCCCACGACGACTGGGACACCCTCGCGGACGGCCTGCACGCCTCCCCGGTCTCGCTGGACGAACTCCACGACCCGAAGCGGGTCTGGTCCCTGGGCTCGGACAACCCGGCGGAGCTGGCCGCGGAGATCTCCCGTCTCAACGCCGAACTGGGCGCCTACCGGGAGGCCCTGTCCCGCCCGTTCCCGGTGGCGGTCCTGCACTGGCCGGCCCCCGAGCTGACGGAACTGCTGTCGGCCTACGCCGACCTGGCGGCGGAGTACCCCTCCCACGACGCCCACCTGGCGACCATAGAGGCCTCCCTCCGCGAACTGGCCTCCTCGGGCACGCCCAACCTGGGCATCGTCACCGGCACGGTCCCGTCCTACGAGGCCTTCGCCGCCTCGGAGGGCTCGAGCCCGTCCGACGCGACCCTCCTGCCCCAGTACGCCACGACCCTCGCGGCGCGCGGCCGCGCGGTGGCCTGGCCCCCGCAGCGGACCGCCCACTGCTGGTGCGGCTCGGGGCATGCGTACGGGGAGTGCCACGGAACGCCGGACCCCGCGGTAGCCGTCTAGAAGATCGGCCTGTCGGAACGAGGGAGAGGGCGGACCCGGCCATGCCCCAGCCCTGGCTGACCCTCTCCCTCCTCCTCGCCGCCTTCTGGACGTTCGTCGGCGCCCACGGCACCCGCGCCGCCCTGCGCGCCCGCCGATCCCTGGACCGGCTCGGCGTGCGGGGCGTCCGGACGCGGGGCGAGGTGGCCAACTCCCCCGCCGGGTCGGCACGTCCTACCATCCACCTCAGGTCCGCTACCAGGCCCCACCCCCGGGCAACCCCTCGGCCCCGCCACCCAGACCTACCGCCAGGTCCCCCTGAACCCCGACTCACCCAACGCCCTGTACCGCGGCACCCCGGTGATCCTCCGTTACGACCCGGAGGACCCGCGGCGCACGGTGGTGGTCCGCACGGCGAAGTCGTACTCGCCTAACGCGAACTTGGTTTGGTGTGTGCTTTCCATGGCGTTCGGAGTTGCTTTGGGGGTTTTCTCCCTCTTGTAGGCGAGGACGTCTGTCAGTGCCCCTGTTAAAACAGATGCACTTCGAAAGTGATCGAGGGGGTCGAGGTGGCGGAGCCGGGGGGACAGGTGCAGCCGGTCGCTGGCGTGTACGAACAGCTGATTACCGACGACGTGAGCGAGACGCTGGGGCAGCTCGAGGCCCTGGGGTGGAAGGCCGTCTACGCGGAAGTCAGTGCGGAGTCCGCGCCGCACGTGCTTGCCCGTCATATCGGGGAGGTGGTCGCCCGCAAGCTCCGTCAGCTCCCGCCGGCCCAGCAGGTTCGGTTCGCCAACCAGGTCCTGACGTCCCTGAGCACCGCCATTCCCGAGCAGGGCGAACCCGAGCCGGTCAGGAAGGTCGCGGAAGGCCCACGGCAGCTGCTCGCCCTGGCCGAGCAGGAGGCACCCGGGGCGTACGCGATCCGGCCGCTCACCCCGCTCTCCGAGACGTCGCTGCTCACGAACTCGCCGGAAGACCTCAGTCTGGGCTCGGAGCTGCGGGCCGAACTCGCCACGGCCGACCGCATCGATCTGCTCTGCGCCTTCGTGAAGTGGTACGGCATCCGTGTTCTCGAGGACGCTCTGCGCGCCGCAAAGGAGCGAGGCGTACCGATCCGCGTCATCACGACCACCTACATGGGCGCCACCGACCGCCACGCGCTCGACCGTCTGGTCCGCGACTTCGGTGCCACCGTCAAGGTGAACTACGAGATCCGCTCGACCCGCCTGCATGCCAAGGCGTGGCTGTTCCGGCGCAGGACGGGCTTCGACACGGCGTACGTCGGCAGCTCGAACCTCTCCCGAGCCGCACTGCTCGACGGCGTGGAGTGGAACGTCCGCCTGTCCTCGATCGCGACACCCGCGGTGCTGGACAAGTTCGAGGCGACCTTCGACGCGTACTGGAACGACACCGCCTTCGAGACGTACGACCCCGATCTGCACGCGGAGCGCCTTGACGGGGCACTGGCCCAGGCCGGCGGCGGCACGTCCGCCGCTGACCTGAGGATCAACCTTTCCGGCCTCCAGGTGCGGCCCTTCCCGCATCAGCGCGACATGCTGGAGCGGCTGCGCGTCGAACGGGAGATCCGAGGACGTCACCGCAACCTCCTGGTCGCGGCGACCGGCACCGGTAAGACCGTGATGGCAGCCCTGGACTACCGGAGCCTCTGCGGACCTTCGAAGAGCGACAGGCCGAGGCTGCTGTTCGTGGCCCACCGCAAGGAGATCCTTCGGCAGTCGCTGCGCACCTATCGCGAGGTCCTGGACGACGCCTCGTTCGGCGAACTGCTGCACGCCGGCACGGAACCCCGCGCCTGGGAGCACGTGTTCGCGAGCGTCCAGTCACTGAACGTCTCACGGCTTGAACAACTGGCCTCCGAGCACTTCGACGTCATCGTCATCGACGAGTTCCACCACGCCACCGCCGCCACGTACCGGCGGGTCATCGACCACTTCACTCCGCGGGAGCTGCTGGGCCTCACCGCGACGCCCGAGCGGATGGACGGTCGAAACGTTCAGGACGAGTTCTTCGACGGCCGGATCGCCGCCGAGATGCGACTGTGGGAGGCCCTGGAGAACGACCTGCTCTGTCCCTTCCACTACTTCGGCATTCCGGACGGTACGGATCTGACGAATCTTGGCTGGCAGAAGGGCACGTACGCCGACCGGGAACTGGGCAACCTCTACACGGGCGACGACGCCCGTGCCCGGATCGTCGTAAAGCAGATCAGGGACAAGGTCTCCCATCCGGGCGCCATGCGGGCACTGGGTTTCTGCGTCACCAAGGCCCACGCCCACTTCATGGCCGACTTCTTCCGCCGGGCCGGCTTCCGGACCACGGCGCTCGACAGTGACTCCCCTGCCGAAACGCGCGCCCGCGCCCTCTCCGAGCTGCGCGAGGGGAAGCTTCAGGTGATCTTCTCGGTCGATCTGTTCAACGAGGGGCTGGACATCCCCGACGTGGACACTCTGCTCCTCCTCCGCCCCACCAACAGTGCGACCGTCTTCCTCCAGCAGTTGGGACGCGGACTGCGGCGCACCGAGACGAAGCCCGTGCTCACCGTCCTCGACTTCATCGGGCAGCACCGTGCCGAGTTCCGTTTCGAGGAGCAGTTCCGGGCACTGACCAACCTCTCGCGGAACCGGCTCGTCGATCACATAGAGCACGACTTCCCGCAGTTGCCGTCCGGCTGCCAGATCATCCTGGAGGGCAAGTCCAAGGACCTCGTCCTGGACAACATCCGTACGCAGTTGGGCGCCACCGTGAAGACGCTGGTGAACGAGGTGAAGGCGTACCGCACCCCCGTCTCGCCGACTACCTTCGCGAGAGCCGCCGGGAGGTCAAGGAGCTCTACAAGAGTGACAACTCCTGGACCACCGTCCTTCGGCGAGCCGGCCTGCTCGAAGAGGCCCCGACACCCGGAGAGGCGGCGCTGCTCAAGCGGGTCCACGCGTTCCTCCACGTCGACGACCCGGAGCGGGCAGCGGCCTATCTGCGTCTCCTCGAAGACGGCGCCCCGTCCTACGAGGAGCTGACTCCGCCCGATCAGACGTACGCCCGCATGCTGTTCTTCAACCTCTGGGACAACGCGGGCGGGTTCACCGGCTTCCAGGAGGGCCTTGAGTCGCTGCGCGCTCAGCGGGCGTTCCGCGACGAGTTGCGGCAGGTGCTGTCGCACGTCATGGAGCAGGCGGACCACTTCCCGATCCCGCTGTCCGGACGTCTCAGCCATGTTCCGCTGAGGGTCCACAGTGCGTACAACCGCTCCGAGATCCTTGCCGCCCTCGGAGTGGCCCGCTTCGGCGGGCAGATGCCACGCTCCTTTGCCCAGGGCGTGCAGTGGGTCGAGGAACTGGGGACGGATGCCCTGCTCATCACGCTGGAGAAGAACGAGAAGGACTTCTCCCCACCGTCCGCTACAAGGACTACGCGCTGAGCCCGGCACTCTTCCACTGGGAGTCCCAGAACTCGACGGCGGAGAACAGCCGTACCGGCCTGCGTTACCGACTCCACGAGCAGCGTGGCAGCCACGTCCTGATCTTCATGCGCCGCTACAAGAACACCGACATAGGCAAGCCCCAGCCGTGGATGCTCCTCGGCCCGGCCGCCTACGAGAGCCACACCGGCAGCAAGCCGATGGCGATCACCTGGCGCCTGGAGCACGACCTTCCGGCGGACGTCTGGACCTATTCGGCAGTGGCCGCTGGCTAGGGGCCGGCGCGCTCACATGGCAGGTGCGAGGCTGGTGACCCGGCTGAGCCGCCAACCGGTCGGGGCCGGCGACAACCCGCCGACCCCGACCCCGCCCCAACCCGACCGTCAGCGGCCAAGCAGGGCGAAGACCCCCACCCGAGGTACTCGCGCTCGTACCGGGCATAGCGGACCGGTTCCCGGGAGAGTTCCGCTCTCAGTTCGGGGGCCAACTCGTCGTCGGGGTTCCGGTCGAGCCAGCGGCGGATGTTGAGCCACTGTGCTGCCCGGTAGCGGTCCCAGCTGTCCTGGTCGGCGAGCATCATCTCGACCACGTCGTAGCCCAGTTCGCCGAACCGCTCGATGAGATCCGGCAGCGACCGGTAGTCCTCTTCGGTGCGGGCGTGGTAGGCCTCGACGCAGTTCTGGTCGGGCGGGTCGCGGCGCCAGTACGGTTCGCCGATGAGCAGCATGCCGCCGGGGCGGAGGCTCTGGCGGAGCAGTTCGATGGTGCCGGTGATCCCGTCGCCGATCCAGGTCGCGCCGATGCACGCGGCGAGGTCGACGGGTTCGTCGGCGACGTAGCCGGACGCGTCGCCGTGGACGAAGTCCACCTGGTCGGCGACGCCGAGCTCGGCGGCCCGGGCGCGGGCCCTGGCCGTGAACTCGGTGCTGATGTCCACCCCGGTCCCGGTGATGCGGTGGGTGTGCGCCCAGGTGCACAGCATCTCGCCCGAGCCGCTGGCGAGGTCGAGTGCGCGGGTGCCGGGGGTCAGGTGCAGCGCCTGCCCCAGGGCAGCCAGCTTCTCGCTGGTGAAGGGGTTGTGGATGCGGTGGCTGCTCTCGCGGATGGTGAATTCACGTGGAAGATCCACTGTCGGGGTTCCTTGTGTCCGATGAGGTCGTGGAAGGTACGGGGGACGGCCTGTTGCCGCGGGCCGTCGTTGCCTGGACCGTCATCGAAAGCACCTCATCCGGACGTACGGGTCTTCGGAACCTCGGCGAGGTTAGGACGCGGCCGCCGGCCGTGTCCACCGGGTTTTCACCGCCCCGCGGGCGCGGCCTCGCGGGGCCTCACTCCTCGCTGTCCGGCGCTCAGCGCCGTGCAGACTTGTCGCTCCGGCCGGGGGCGTTCGGGGCGGCGTGGGGCGGGTGCTGCGTGTGGCGCGGATGGCGGGCGTCGGGGTCGCGGGGGTTGGCGCCCTTGCCGCCGGACGGGGTGTGGTGCGCCTGGGTCGACCGGTCGGCCGGGGGCAGCGTCCTGGAGATGGGCTGGATGTGGGGGCCGGCAGAGGTGGCGGCCGGAGCGCGTGGGCCGGGGTCCTCGCGTCGGGCCGGGCGCCGGCCGGCGTTGCGGCGCCCGCCTTGTCGTCGGGTGTCGCCTTGCCGGGCGGCGGGTGACCGGAGGTCGCGGCGGCGGAGGCCGTGTCGGCGCGGTCGTCGCCGGTTCCGCTGGTGCCCGGGGCGAAGGCGAGGGTCGTGCCGAGGGCCACGGAGAGGGCGGCGAGGGCGGTGCCCACCGCCAGGCGGCGGTTGTGCGGGGGCCGGTCGGCATGGGCGTGGCCGTGGGCGGCGGGCGGTCCGGCCGCGTGGGCGGGGCGGGTCCTCGCCGCCGTCCTCAGGCCTTCCGTGCGGGCGGGGCGGATCGCCGCGGATGCCCGCGTCCCGGGGCCGACCACGGAGGGTGCCGTCGAGGGGAGGGAGACCGGGGCGCCGGAGTCGTCCAGGGCCGCCAGGGTCCGCGCGCACTGTCCGGCGTCGGGGCGGGCCTCGGCGTCCTTGGCGGTCATGGCGCGGAGCAGGGCCGTCAGTTCCGGGGAGACCCAGGTGGGTATCTCGGGTGCGCGAAGGAGGCGGGCGACCGCTGCCTCCAGGGGGTGCCCGGGTATTCCAGTCCCCCTTTCAGGCACTCCAGCAGGACCAGGCCGAGCGCGTAGACGTCGGTGGGCGGTCCGACGTACCCGCCCTCGACCTGCTCGGGCGCCAGGTACGCGGCGGTGCCGGTCAGCACGTCGGGTGCCGTCTGACGGGTGGCGTCCGCCAGGCGCGCTATGCCGAAGTCGGCCAGGTGGGGTTCGCCGGCCGAGTCGAGCAGGACGTTCGACGGTTTGACGTCGCGGTGCACTATGTCGGCCCGGTGGACGTGGGCGAGCGCCCGTGCGAGGGAGGCACCGAGGGCCGTCACGCGCCGCTCGGGCAGGGTTCCGCCACCCAGGAGGCTGTGCAGCGTGGGGCCTTCGACGAGTTGCATGACCAGATAGGTGCGGTCGTCCTCGCGGCCCGAGTCGTAGACCGTGACCAGTCCGGGGTGCTGGAGGCCGGCGAGGAGGACGGCCTCCGCGGTCAGCCGGTCCTCGGTCTGCGGGCCCGGCCCCGGCCGGAAGACCTTGACGGCGACGGGCCGCTCGAGGCGCGTGTCGAGACCCTCGTAGACGTCGGCCATGCCTCCCGATCCGATTCTCGCGCCCAACCGGTAGCGTCCGGACAGGACGTGAGCGGACGCCGGGTCCGCTGCGACCGGCCCGGCGGTCTGCGGGGCTGCTGATCGGCTGGCCTTCATCTGGGTCTCCGTTGCTGTCACCTCGTGCCGGACTCGGCCATGGGACGTGCTCCGATGCGGGTACCCGAGCCCGTGTCAGGTATCCGGACGAACTCGGTGGCGCGGGTGTGCGTCCTGGCGGAGGCTGGGGGTACGCCGGGGCCGGTCGCACGGCCGGGGCCCGGAGTACGCCGCACCGCCGGGTGTCCAGCGCCAGCGCCGGGCTTCCGGTGGATCCCGCGACGAAGAGCCGATACGGGGGTTCCGCGATGGGCGCGACTGTCGCTGCCGTGAGCAGCAACGGCGAGTACTCCTTCACCAAGCCCAACCGGGAGCGGATCACCCTGCTCGCCGGCCTCGGGGTGGAGGGGGACGTGCACGCCGGGGTGACCGTGAGGCACCGGTCGCGCGTCGCCCGGGACCCGACCCGGCCGAACCTCCGGCAGGTGCACCTCATCCACGAGGAGCTGTTCGAGGAGGTCGGGGCGAGCGGGTTCCGGGTGGCGGCCGGGGAGCTGGGCGAGAACATCACCACCCGGGGATCGATCTGCTGGGGCTGCCCACCGGGGCGGTGCTGCGGATCGGGGACGAGGCCGTCGTGGAGGTGACCGGGCTGCGCAATCCGTGCCGTCAGATCGACGGCTTCCGGCGGGGGCTGCTGAAGCAGGTCGTGGGGCGGGACGCGGAGGGGCACGTCCGATACCGGGCCGGGGTCATGGGGGTGGTGAGGATGGGTGGCGTCGTACGCGCCGGGGACGCGATCTCCGTGGAGCTGCCCGACGGGCCGCACCGGGCGCTCGAACGGGTCTGACCGACCGGCCGCCCGATCTCGTCCGGCAGCCCGGTCTCGTCCAGCAGCCCGGTCGCGTCCAGCAGCCCGGTCGTCCGGCCGCCCGGCCGTTCGTCTTCCGGCCCCCTGATTGCGGCCCCTGGCTTCTGGACCCCGCTTCTGGACCGTACGGCCGGTTGCCGGGCGCCGCTGTCGGCGGTCGCCGGACCTACGACGGATCGGCGCGGCGCCCGGAGAGACGTGATGGGGGGGCCGGGGCGTGGGCGGAGGTCTATGCCGCCGCCGCCAGGTCCGCGCGGCCGAACAGCAGGGCGTAGCCGGGCGGGAGTTGGGCCAGGACCCGGGTCGTCAGCGGCTCGCCGACGGTGTCCGCCACGACGCCGAGGACCGAGCTGACGTCCCAGCGGGCCGTGGCCGGGGTGGCGTCCTCGAGGTGGTCCGCCACGGACTCGACGAACTCGCGGGCGGAAAGCGGGGTGTTCGCGGGGATCTGGGAGGCGAGCAGGATGCCCGCCTGCCTGGGCAGGGCCTGAGCGAGGGAGACTCGTTCCTCGCCGGTCACGTGGCCGCCCAGGGCGGTGAGCACGGTACGGGTGACGCGCTCGGCCTCGGCCGCCGTCGAATACCGGCCGGCCTCGCGCACCGCCTCGGTGAGCGCCTCCCAGCGGGCGGTGTCGGCGCCGGCCTCGGGAGCGAGCGGGCGCTGCGACGGGGCCGCGGCAGGGGCGGGGGCGGGGATGGTCGTTCTGGGCTGCGGGGTCGTGACGGTCATCGTGGTGGATCCTCCTCGGGGACACTTCGGGCACCGGGAGCCCGGTACCCCGTAACGCGGCGTGCATGAGCCGGAATTCGGCCAGAGTGCGGCATGTGGGGGCATGCGGTCCGTGCAAAGGGTGCGGCTCGTGTGGCGACATCCGCCCCGACGCGGCGGGCTGGCGCCGGCGCACGGCGGCGCCCCGTGACCCCCGCTCGGGGCCACGGGGCGCGGAGAACGCGGCCTGGGCGCGCTCAGCCGGTGATCTGCTTGCGGCCGCTGTCGCCGCCGCTGATCCGGATGCGGCGCGGCTTGGCCTGTTCGGCCACCGGGATGCGCAGGGTCAGGACGCCGGACTCGTACGAGGCGTCGATGCGCTCGGTGTCGAGGGTCTCGCCGAGGAAGAGCTGACGGGTGAAGGTGCCCGTGGGGCGCTCGGCGACGATCATCTCGGCGCCCTCCGGCGCGGGGCCGCGGCGCTCGGCGCGGACGTTGAGGACGTTGCGCTCGACGTCCAGCTCGATCGTCTCGGGGTCGATGCCGGGAAGGTCGAAGTGGACCAGGAACTCGTCACCGGAGCGGTAGGCGTCCATCGGCATGGCGGACGGGCGGCCGGCGGGGGTGTTCGCGCTGCCGAAGACCTGCTGCGCGAGTCGGTCGAGGTCGCGGAACGGGTCGGTACGCATGAGCATCACGGCTCACTCCTCTCGTCAGGTACTGGGTGCGATGCCCTTCGACTACTTATATAGCTCGGAGCCGGAAAGTTGACAAGCCTCGACTCAGCTTGATGGAGCCGAAAGGGCGCGCGTTAGCCTCGGACCAGGCAGCAAAGGCAGACGAAGCAGACCAGAACGTATCGACGTAGGTGGAGGCAGCTCATGGTCAGGGTTCCCAGCGCGGTGGTCGCGGCGACCGGACTCGTCGGCGGGTACGGCGTCGCCCGCTGGACCGGGAAGCGGCAGCTCGGCGGGGTCGTCCTGGCCGCCGCGGGCGCGGCCGCCGCACAGCAGTGGCGCAGGCGGGCCGGAGGGAAGGCCGCCGGTGCGCTGACCGCCGGTTACGTCGCCGCGTTCGCCGGGTCCCACCCGCTGGCCAAGAAGGTCGGCGCCTGGCCGTCCGTCCTCGGTGTCGCGGGCGCCGTCGCCCTGGCCTCCTGGGCCGTCGCCGACCGGCGCGGCTGAGACCGGCCCACCGGCCGGGCAGTCGGGGCAGTCGGGGCGCGTCGGACCCGGGCGGGCGGCATCGACGCCCTACGGCGGCAGACGCTCCCCGTCGCGCCGCCCTGGCGCCGCGCCCGGCCCCGCCGCGGGGTCGCTCGCCGCGGGGATCCGCCCCCACGGGGCCGTCCGTTACAGCTCCGCCTGGCCCGCGCCCTTCAGCGCGCTCAGGTCGAAGACGCCGCCCATCTTGGCGAAGCCCAGGTCGCTGGGGTGCAGATGGTCGCCGGAGTCGTACTCGGGGCGCAGCCGGCGCGCGTCGTACGGGTCCCGCAGGGCCTGGTCGAAGTCGACGACCGAGTCGTAGACACGGCCGGACCGGATCTCCGCGTTGACCCGCTGCCGCACCGCGTCACGGGCCGGTGTCCAGCCGCGGTGGCCGCGGAACGGCATGAGCGTCGCGCCGACCACCCTGAGCCCGCGGGCGTGCGCCTGGCGGACCAGGGTGCGCAGCCCCTCGGTGATCTTGTCCGGGTCGGCGAGGGCGGGGTTGCGGATGATGTCGTTGATGCCGAGGTCGATGACGACGGCCTTCACGTTGGTCCGGGACAGGGTGTCCCGGCCGAAGCGGCCGAGGCCGCTCTGGTTCTCCGCCGGCCGGCCCAGCCCGTCCGCGAGGACCTGGTTGCCGCTGATGCCCTCGTTGACGATGCCGTAGCGCGGCAGGGCCTCACCGCCCGCGACCGCCGTGTGCAGCCGGCCCGCGAGGACGTCGGTCCAGCGGCGGTTGGCGCCGACCGTGGACGTTATGCCGTCGGTGATGGAGTCGCCGAAGACGACCACCGTGCCCTTCGCCTCGTTGCTCAGCACGTCAACGGCCGTCAGATAGCGCCAGTACGGCGTCTGTTCGGAGTACGCGGTGCCCGTCGCGTCCTCCGTGCGGTCGCCCTGGGCGACGTACGACATCTGCTGGGCGTGCGGGTGGTACGTGACCGGGCCCGACGGGGTCGGCGAGTACGTGGTGACCAGCACGTCCGAGTCGTGCGGGACGACCACGCGCACGGCGTCACTGAGCACCTGGCCGCCGGCCGGGATCACGACGCTCGGGGCGCCGTTGAACGTCAGCCGCCGCATGGTCTCCGCGTCGGCCTCGGCGGTGTCGTGACCCAGCGCCACGGCCAGGGAGGCGTGCGTGATGGTCAGCGGGGACTGTCCGTAGAGGTTGGACAGCGTGATGCGGGCACTCGTTCCGGCGGTGCTCGTGTGCACGACGTTGCGCACCGAACGGCCGGCCAGGCCGGTGGTCTCGGTGCCGGGCTCGCCGCCCACGGGCGCCGTGGACCAGGCACCGACCCAGGTGCCGGTCGACGCGGGAGCGACGGAGGAACCATGGCGCGGGCGACTGCCGGCGAAAGTGCTGCTGGGGGTGCCGTCGTCCGTGGCCACCGTGACGTAGATGGCTGCACACACGGCCACGATCAGCGCGACCAGCGCGCTGAGTACGGCATAACCATGACGCTTGGTCATGCTTGCGTTGTTCTCCTCGGGAGATGGGAGCCCGGGGCTCCGATCTTGATGAACCCATGATGCGTCATGGGCTCGGGAGACCTGACAGGACCCTGCCCGAAACCCCTACAGACAGACGCCGGGAACTCCTGTTTCGTTCCGGGAGTCGGTCAGGAAGGGACAATTGTGCGCGGGATCACCGCACGGGCGGAGTACGGGTGGAGCTGATGGAACGCACCGAGACACGAACAGCGGACCGGACGGCGGCGCAGGAGCCGGTGTCGCACCGCACCATGAACGCCTTCACCCCGGCCGACGAGGAACGGCGCCGGGGCGTGCGGCGCATGAAACTCACCGCGACCGGGCTGCTGCTGTTCGTCGCCCTCGTCTACGTGCTCGCGCGGATCGCCACGCATCAGGGCGCGGGCCCCTGGGCGGGCTACGTGGCCGCCGCGGCCGAGGCCGGCATGGTCGGCGCGCTGGCCGACTGGTTCGCCGTCACCGCGCTCTTCCGGCACCCGCTCGGGCTGCCCATCCCGCACACCGCGATCATCCCCACCAAGAAGGACCAGCTCGGGGTCTCCCTCGGCGAGTTCGTCGGCGAGAACTTCCTCTCCCAGGACGTCGTACGGCAGCGGCTGCGCGCCGTCGGCATCGGCAGCCGGCTCGGCACCTGGCTGGCCCGGCCCGAGCACGCCGACCGGGTCACCGCCGAACTCGCCACCGCGCTGCGCGGTGCGCTCACGGTCATGCGCGACCGGGACGTCCAGGCCGTCGTCACGGAGGCCGTCACCCGGCGGGCCGACATCCAGGAGATCGCGCCCGGCCTCGGCAAGATGCTGGAGCGGATCGTCGCCGACGGCGGCCACAACCGCGTCGTCGACCTCGTCGTCGCCCGCGCCCACGACTGGCTGGAACTGCACCGGGCCGACGTGATGAGCGCCGTGGAGGGCGGGGCGCCGGGCTGGACCCCGCGCTTCGTCGACAAGAAGGTCGGTGACCGCGTCTACAAGGAACTGCTGCGCTTCGTCACCGAGATGCGCGACATGCCCTCCCACCCGGCCCGCGGCGCCCTCGACCGCTTCCTCACCGACTTCGCCTCCGACCTGCAGTCCGACACCGACACCCGGGGGCGGGTGGAACGGCTCAAGGGCGACATCCTCGGCCGCGGCGAGGTGCAGGACCTGATCGCCTCCGCGTGGACCGCCGTGCGTTCCATGGTCGTCGCGGCGGCCGGGGACGAGCGCAGCGAGCTGCGGACGCGGGTACGGGCCGCGCTGCTCTCGCTCGGCACCCGGATGGCGAACGAGCCGAAGGTGCAGCACAAGGTCGACGGCTGGGTCGAGGGCGTGGCCGTGCACGTCGTCACCACGTACCGCAAGGAGATCACCTCGCTGATCACCGACACCGTGGCCGGCTGGGACGCCGAGCACACCACCCGCAAGATCGAGGCGCACATCGGCCGCGACCTCCAGTTCATCCGCATCAACGGCACGGTCGTCGGCTCGCTGGCGGGCCTGCTCATCTACGTCGTCACGCGTGCCGTGGGCGCCTGAGGCAGGACCGCCCCGGACCCGCCCAGGGCCTACTCCGGCGCCGCGAGGGCACCCGTACCCCGTCCTTCGGCGTTGAGGGGAGCCCATGAGCACAGCCGCAGAACCGGCATCGCAGAGCGGCCGGACCATCACCACGAACATCCCCGCCCGGCTCGACCGCCTGCCCTGGTCCAGGTGGCACTGGTCGATCGTCATCGGCCTGGGCACCGTCTGGATCCTCGACGGCCTCGAGGTCACCGTCGTCGGCAACATCGCCGGCCGGCTGTCCGAACCGGGCAGCGGGCTGAGCATCAGCTCCGGGCAGATCACCGGCGTCGCCGCCGCGCTCTACGTGGCCGGCGCCTGCGTCGGCGCGCTGTTCTGGGGCCGGCTCACCGACCGCTTCGGCCGCAAGAAGCTGTTCATGATCACCCTCGCGGTGTATCTCGCGGCGACCGCGCTGACCGCGGTGTCCACCGAGGCCTGGTGGTTCTTCGTGTTCCGGTTCCTGACCGGCTTCGGCATCGGCGGCGAGTACGCGGCGATCAACAGCGCCATCGACGAGCTGATTCCGGCGAACTACCGGGGCCGTGTCGACCTGATGATCAACGGCAGCTTCTGGCTCGGCGCCGTCGGCGGCTCCCTGCTCTCCATCCTCGCCCTCAACACCGACCTGCTCCCGGCCGACGTCGGCTGGCGCCTCACCTTCGCGCTCGGCGCCGTCCTCGCCCTGGTCATCCTCCTCGTCCGCCGGCACGTTCCCGAGAGTCCGCGGTGGCTGCTCATCCACGGCCGGGACCAGGAGGCGGAGGAGATCGTCACCGGCATCGAACGCCGGGTCCAGGAGGAGAAGGGCGAGCCCCTCGCCCGGCCCGAGGGCGAACTCGAGATCCACCAGCGCAAGAGCGTCACCTTCCTGGAGATCGCGCGCACCGTCTTCGGCCGGTACCGCAAGCGCGCCGTCCTCGGCTTCTCCCTCTTCATCGGCCAGGCGTTCCTCTACAACGCCATCACCTTCGGTTTCGGCGCCATCCTGACCAAGTTCTTCGACGTGCCGGCCGACCACACGGGCTACTACTTCGCCGTCATCGCCGTCGGCAACTTCTGCGGCCCGCTGCTGCTCGGCCACCTCTTCGACACCGTCGGCCGCCGCGTGATGATCTCGTCGACGTACCTGCTGTCGGGCCTGCTGCTGTTCGGCACGGCGTGGCTCTTCGACCGCGGCTCCCTCGGCGCGGGCACCCTCACGGCCTGCTGGTGCGCGGTGCTCTTCTTCGCCTCCGCCGGTGCCTCCAGCGCCTATCTGACGGTCTCCGAGATCTTCCCGATGGAGACCCGGGCCATGTCGATCGCCTTCTTCTACGCCCTCGGCACCGCGGCCGGCGGCATCAGCGGCCCGCTGCTCTTCGCCGACCTCACCAACACCGGCAGGGTCGGCGACACCGTGCTGGCGTTCCAGATCGGTGCCGGGCTGATGTGCGCGGCCGGTCTCGTCGCGGCGTTCCTCGCCGTGAACGCCGAACGCCGGTCCCTGGAGGACATCGCCCGCCCGCTGACCGCGACCGCGAGCAGGGCCAAGGCGGCGGCGCGTCCGGCCCGCGGCCCCCAGGGGCCCTCGGCACCGCCGGCGGCCAGCAGGCCCTGACGGCGTGGGGGCCGGGTCCGCCAAGGGATACTGGCCCCCATGACCCGCCTGATCCTCGCCACCCGCAACGCCGGAAAGATCACCGAACTGAGGGCCATCCTCGCCGAAGCAGGCCTCCCCCACGAGCTGATCGGCGCCGACGCCTACCCCGAGATCCCCGACGTCCGGGAGACCGGCGTCACCTTTGCGGAGAACGCCCTCCTCAAGGCCCACGCCCTGGCCCGGGCCACCGGCCTCCCCGCCGTCGCCGACGACTCGGGGCTCTGCGTCGACGTCCTGAACGGCGCCCCCGGCATCTTCTCCGCCCGCTGGGCGGGCGCCCACGGCGACGACAAGGCCAACCTGGACCTCCTGCTGGCCCAGATCTCCGACATCGCGGAGGAGCACCGCGGCGCGCACTTCGCCTGCGCGGCGGCGCTGGCCCTGCCGGACGGCACCGAGCGGGTGGTCGAGGGGCAGCTCAGGGGCGTTCTGCGGCACGCCCCGGCCGGCACGAACGGCTTCGGCTACGACCCGATCCTGCAGCCGGACGGCGAGAGCCGCACCTGCGCGGAGCTGAGCGCCGACGAGAAGAACGCGATCAGCCACCGGGGCAAGGCGTTCCGGGCGCTGGTGCCGGTCGTCCGGGAACTGCTGGGCTGAGATGCGAAACGCCCCCCGCCTTCGGTTCGAAGGTGGGGGGCGGTGCGGCCGGTGGGATTCGAACCCACACGGGTGTGAACCCACTGGGACCTAAACCCAGCATGACTGCCAGTTCCATCACGGCCGCCTGAGGCGCGGCCTACTTTACTGTGCCGCGCCGTGCGCCGTCCGCCCCCTGCGCGGCAGGTGTCCAGGGCCGCGCGACGGGCGGTCCGGGACCGCTATCCGGCGCCACCGGTGCCGCTGGGGCACCGGCTGGAACTCGGCACGACGTAGAACTTCACGGCCCGCATGGCGGGGTCCGGCCGCTGGGAGCAGATCGTGTAGCGCGCCGCGGAGTCCAGGTCGATGGACCGGTGCCGGTCGGTCGTGTCGATGAACGTGACCCCCAGACCGGCCTTCCTGGCGCCCTCGATGCCCGCCGTGAGCTTCTCACCGACGGCCGAGCCCATGGTGGGCATCGGCGCACGGCTCGCCTCCGCCGTGCCCGGATCGTGCGTGGCGCAGGCCGCCAGCAGGAGGGGTGTCGCGATCAGGCCGCCCAGCCGCGCGAGGTGTCGTGCCCTCATCGCGTCGTCACGAAGTCATGATCGTCTGCGTGCTGAGGCAGGAGAAGTCCAGGCCGCCGGTCGGAGTGCCCTGCCAGTCACCGGTCATCGCACCGAGGGCGATGGCGATGTTCTCGGGCAGGTCGAGGTCGACGTGACGGGTCGTACCGTTGCCGTTCGAGTTCCAGTAGAAGTACTTGGTGCCGCTCTCGATGACACCCACGGCGGAGTGACCGTCCGCCTCGGTGTCCGTGATGTACAGGTGGTCGCCGTACGTCTTGAAGACGGACTTGGCTCCGCAGCCGGGCGCCGCGTACTCGGTGTAGGTGGTGTCGGCGTAGGCGGCGGTGGACGTCAGAGCGATGCCGGCGGCCACGCCGCCGGTCAGGACGGCACGCATGATCTTGCGCATCTTTTTCCCCTTTGCACAGGTGGAGCGTCAGCAGAACGGTTCGGCTCGGAACGGCGTGCGTGAACTCGACCTACGGGGAGGCGTGGCGATACGGACCCCCATGGCGACGTGTCCCCCCGGTCGTCGATGATGCCCGGTCATGCCTGGTCAGGCGGGCCGAACTTGGTACGCACCTTAAGCACGGACGCAGCCGGAGGTCAAAGAGTTTGCCGGGGCCGACGAGCGAAGTGGGGCGTTTGCACCGCGAGTTGAGAGCGGGAAACGCGAACGGCCCGCAACGGAGGCTCCGGTGCGGGCCGTCATGACGGCGGGAACGCGCCCCCGGGGCGCCCCGGGACGCCCCTCGGGGGTCAGATCCCCAGGTCCTTGATGATCTTGGCCACATGACCCGTGGCGCGGACGTTGTAGAGGGCGCGGTCGACCTTGCCCTCCTCGTCGACGATGACCGTGGAGCGGATGACGCCCATGTAGGTCTTGCCGTAGTTCTTCTTCTCGCCGTAGGCGCCGTAGGCCTCGGTGGTCGTCTTCTCGGGGTCGGCGAGGAGGGTGATCTTCAGGGACTCCTTCTCGCGGAACCTGGCCAGCTTCTCCGGCTGGTCCGGGGAGATGCCGATGACGTCGTAGCCGGCGTCGGCCAGCAGGGAGAGGTTGTCCGTGAAGTCGCAGGCCTGCTTGGTGCAGCCTGGGGTCAGCGCCGCGGGGTAGAAGTAGACGATGACCTTGCGGCCCTTGCGGTCCGACAGGGACACCGGGTTGCCGTCGGCGTCGGGGAGGGTGAAGGCGGGGGCCACGTCGCCGGGCTGGAGTCGCTCGCTCATCGGTCCAGCGTAACGGGGGGCGTTGCGGTGCGGCCCGGGTGGGAACTGACAGACTGTCCAGGACAGCATCAGGAGACTTCGGAGGCCGTACGGTGGCGGACACGTCGGACACCAGAACCCCGGCAGAGATCGAGGCGGACATCAGGCGCCGCCGCGAAGTACTGGCCGAGACGCTCGACGAGATCGGGGTGCGGGTGCACCCGAAGACGATCGTCGGGGACGCCAAGGCCAAGGTCGTCGCCAACCTCGACCACACGGTTGGACGGGCGTATGTCCAGGTCAACCGGGTCGTGAGTGACGTCAGGGCACAGTTCGTGGACGAGGAGGGCGCGCCGCGCCTCGAGCGGGTGGTGCCGGTGGCGCTCGTCGCCGTGGGGCTGGTGGGGCTGCTGGCGCTGGGCGTGCGGCGGCGCGGCCGCTGAGCGGCGCGGCGCCCCGGGCTCGTACGGGCGCGCCGAAGGCAGGTAGGTTCGAAGTGTGAGCGCCAACAGAAACGTGCAGAGCACCCCCCACCACGACAAGCTGCCCATTCGGATGCTGCATGACCGGGTGCTGGTCAAGCAGGAGACGGGTGAGGGCGAGCGGCGGTCGGGCGGCGGCATCCTGATTCCCGCCACGGCGGCGGTCGGACGCCGGCTGGCCTGGGCCGAGGTGGTCGCGGTGGGTCAGAACGTGCGGACCGTGGAACCGGGCGACCGGGTGCTGTTCGACCCGGAGGACCGGGCCGAGGTCGAGGTGCGGGGCGTCGCGTACGTGCTGATGCGGGAGCGGGACCTGCACGCGGTGGCCGCGGACCGCTTCGAGGGCACGGAGGACTCCACGGGCCTGTACCTCTGAGGTCCGGGGACCGCCGGATCCGGCGACGGCGGGAGGGCCGGTGACCACGGTCACCGGCCCTCCCGCCGTCGCTTTGCTATGTTCGAAGGAGCCCGACGAGACGCGCCGTACCGGGACGCAGGCAAAGACGACGCACCAGGAATGGGTTTCGTCCGCCGGAGGTGTGTCGTCGTGGCGTGGGTTCTGCTGATCGTCGCCGGGCTGCTGGAAGTGGCCTGGTCGGTGGGGATGAAGTACACCGACGGGTTCACCCGGCTCGTACCGAGTGTGTTCACGGGTGCCGGGATCGTGGCCAGCATGGTGCTGCTGTCGTACGCGGCGAGGTCGTTGCCGATCGGTACGGCCTACGGCGTGTGGGTGGGGATCGGGGCGGCCGGGGCGGCGGTGCTCGGCATGGTGGTGCTGGGTGAGCCGGTCACCGCCGCCCGTGTCTTCTTCGTCTGCCTGCTGCTGGTCGCCGTGGTGGGGCTCAAGGCGACCAGCGGTCACTGACGGGCGGTCCTACGGTTGGCCCCGGTGGCCCCGGTGTCGGTGCCACCGCCCGTGTCCAGGCCTCCGGTACTGCCGCCGGGTGTGCCGCCGCCGGTGTCCGTGCCCCCGCCTGTCGTCGGGCCGCCGTCGGTGCCCCGCCGGTCGTGGTTCCGCCGCCGTCGGTGGTGCCCCGTCCGTGGTGGTGCCTCCCCCGTCGGTCGTCGTCCCGCCGTCGGTGGTGCCCCCGTCGGTGGTGGGGGTGCCGCCGGTGGTGCCGCCGTCGGTCGTCGGGGTGGCGCCGGTGGTGCCGCCGTCGGTGAGCGTGCCGGTCGTGCCGCCGCCGTCCTGGCCTCCGGTGCCCGGGTCGCCGGAGGGGTCGACGGGGGCCTGGGTCTGGTCGGCGCCCGGCTGGAGCTGGAGGTCGAAGTCGCTGACCGGCTTCCCCTTCAGCGCGTCGCGGGTGTACTGCGCCCAGATGGCGGTGGGCGGGCCACCGCCGTTCATACGGGGCTGGCCCAGGGCGTAGTACAGCGACTTGTGGGCCGCCGTGACCGGGTCCTGGCCCATGACGGACACCACGGTGGCCAGGTCCGGGGTGTAGCCCGCGAACCAGGCGGCGGTGTCCTCCTCGGCGGTGCCGGTCTTGCCGGCCGCGGGGCGGCCCGCGGCCTGGGCGGCGACGGCGGTGCCGTTGTCGACCACGCTCTGCAGGATCGACGTGGTCGTGTCGGCGGCCTCGCGGGTGACGGCCCGCCTGGTCTGCCGCTGGGGCAGCTCGATCTGCTGGGTGCCGTCCTTGGTGACCTTCTCGACCATGGTGTACGCGGCGCGCTGACCGTGGTTGGCGAGCGTGGCGTACGCCTCCGCCATGTCCAGGACGCTGGCGGTGGCGGTGCCGAGGGCGATGGACGGGTAGGGCTGGAGGTCCTTGGTGCCCTCGGGGATGCCGAGGTCGACCGCGGTCTGCTTGACCCTGGCGGGGCCGACGTCGACCGCCATCTGGGCGTAGACCGCGTTGACCGAGAGGTCGGTGGCCTTGCGGACGGGGATGTCGCCGTACGACTTCTCGTCCTCGTTGGCGGGGTTGTAGCCGCCCCCGGTCCAGCCCTGCACGGGGCGCCTGCTGGTGCCGTCGTAGATGGTGTTCGGGGTGATGGGCCGGCTGTCCTGGGTGGTGGAGCTGTTCTGCACGGCCGAGGTGAACACGAAGGGCTTGAAGGTGGAGCCGACCTGGAAGTCACCCCGGGTGGCGCCGTTGGTGTACTGCTTCACGTAGTCGATGCCGCCGTACATGGCGACGACCTTGCCGGTCCTGGGGTCGACGGAGGCGCCGCCGGCGCGGACGTAGTTGTCGGCCTTGCGGTTCTTCTTGTCCAGCTTGGAGATGAGCTGGTCGTCGACGGCCTTGACGAAGGCGTTCTGCCGGTTCTTCTGGATGGTGGTGGTGATGCGGTAGCCGCCGGCCTCCAGCTGGTCGGAGGTGACGATGTCGTTGTTGATCAGGTACTGCCTGGCCGCGTCGACGAGGTAACCGCGCTGGCCGGACAGACCGTTGGGGAGGGTCTGCTCCTTGGGCATCGGGAACTTCAGGCCCGTGCGCTCGCCCTTGCCGAGCCAGCCCTCCTTGACCATGCCGTCCAGGACGTAGTTCCAGCGGGCGACGGCGGCGGGCTTGTTCTCGGGGTGCGCGACGACGTCGTACTCGCTGGGGGCGTTGACGAGGGCGGCGAGGTAGGCGGAGCGGGCCGGGTCGAGGTCCGCGGCGTCCTTGCCGTAGTAGGCCTGTGCGGCGGCCTGGATGCCGTAGGCGCTGCGGCCGAAGTAGCTGGTGTTGAGATAGCCCTCGAGGATGTCGTCCTTGGACTTCTCGCGGTCCAGCTTCATCGAGATGAAGAACTCCTTGGCCTTGCGGGTGACCGTCTGCTCCTGGCCCAGGTAGTAGTTCTTCACGTACTGCTGGGTGATCGTGGAGCCGGACTGCTTGCCCTTGCCCAGGGCCGTGTTCCAGCCGGCGCGGAGCATGGCCTTGGGGTCGACGGCGGACTCGGTGTAGAAGTCGCGGTCCTCGGCGGCCAGTACGGCGTGCTGGGCGGCCTTGGAGACCTGGGCGAGGCTGACGTTCTCGCGGTTGACCTTGCTGTCGCGGGTGTCGCGGGCGAGCTGGGAGCCGTCGGCGTAGAGGTAGACGTTGCTCTGCTTGGTCGCTAGGGCGTTGGCGGACGGGATCTGCACCAGCGAGTAGCCGAGGAAGAACAGGCCGATGATCAGCAGGACGCCGATCACGAAGGTGCTCAGCAGCATGCGCCAGGTGGGGACGATGCGACGCCAGCCGGTCCGCTTGGGCCGCTTGGGCTTCTTGCCCTTGCCGCCTCCGCCACCGGCTCCGCCGCCGCTGTCCGCGTTGGCGGTGGCCGTGGCGGGCGCGGGGGCTTCGGTGGCGGGGGTGTTACCGCTGGTGGCGGTGGCTCCGGCGGCCCCGGCCCCGGCCTCGGCCGCGCCGCCACTGGCCATCGCGGCCTGGGCGCCCTGGGCCGCCGCGGCGGCACCGCCGGCCATGGCCGCCCGGGGGCCCTTCCCGGCGCCGCCGCGCGTGGTGGTGCCGTCGCCCGGGCGGTTCCGCTCTGCCGTGGTGGGCGCCTCGACCTTGCGCAGGACCTGCGTCGTCTCGGGTACCTGGGCGGCGTCACCGGACCCCTGCGGGCCACCGGACGTCTTCCCGGCGCCGCGCCTGCGAGCCGCTTCGGCTCCTTCGGCGGCGGAGGCACGGGACGCGTCGACGCGCCCGAGCACCTGGGTGCTCTCGGCCGCGTCGGGCTCCGCGGACTTCTCCGGGCCCCGCGACTTGGCGGACCCCTGCGACTGCCCCGCCTGACCGGGCACCCCGGGACGCCGAGTGGAGCCGGAACGCCCGGCCGCGGGGTCCCCGCTGCCACCGGACTCGGCGGAACCCCGCGGCTCCCCCGCCGGACCGGGCACCCCGGGACGCCGAGGCGCGCCGGAACGCCCGGCCGCCCGCTGCTCGGAGCCCCGGACTTCCCCGGCTCCTGCGACTGCCCCGACTGATGAGGCACCGCGGGACGCCGGGACCCCGGAGACCGCCCGGCCCCGGCTCGCGGGGCCCTCGGCCTCACCGGGCGCCTGCGGAGGCACTCCGGGACGTCGGGACCCCGCGGACCGCTCGGCCGACGGCGCCTCGGAGCCCGAGGACCCCGCGGGCGCCGGCCGCCCCGACGGGCCGGACTTCCCCGGCACCCGCGGCTGCCCGGACTGCTGGGGCACGCCGGGACGCGAGGACCCGGCGGAACGCCCGGTCGCCTCTCCCTCGGAGCCGTTGGAGCCCTCGGACCTGCCGGAGCCCTGCGGCTTGCCCGACTGCTGCGGAACACCGGAGCGCTGAGCACCCTCGGCGCCCGGCCTGCGGGAATCCTCACCCTGTCCGGGTGCCCGCGGAGGCACCCCGGGGCCGCGGCCCTCCGCACCCTCCGGCTTTCCGGGCTCACGCGACTGTCCCGCCTGCTGGGCGGGCAGGCCGCCCTGCGGCTCGCGGGGCGCCCCGGCCCCGGTGCCTCCGTCGCCCGCGCGGCCGGCCCGGCCCATCTGGGCGGCCAGCGCCGCGCGGCGGGCCCGAGCGGCCTGGTCCACGCCGGCACCCGGCGAGGGCTCACCGCCCGAGGTGCCGTCGGCCGGCGACGCGGCCCGCTCCTCGCGGCCGGTCCGGCCCGGCCCGGCGGCCGAACCGTCCCGGCCCCGGTTCCGTCCCTGGCCCTGGTCCGGTCCCGGGCGGTCCTCGCTGCTGCCCCGGTCCCGGTCGTCACCGTCTCCGGGCCGGGTGTCCCCGGCGGGCTCACCGGATCGTGCGGGCCCTGCAGCCGGCAGCGGTTGTCCCGGTGCCCCGCCCTTGGTCGGCTGCTGCGGCTGCGGCTCGTCGCTCATGTCGTGCACGGACTCCTGTTTCGCGTCGTACGTTTCCCGTACGCCTCGTACGCCTTCTGTGCCCCAAGTTTGAAGACTCTCGCACCTGGCGATCCGTTCCCGGATTACGGCACGCTTCCGGCACGAAAATGTGTCGCCGGTCCCCGGACCGCCGGACTAGGCTCCTGCGCTTCGGTGTCGAGCGGTCCGGGGAGGTTGACTGACGTGGGCGCGGGACGGTTGTACGCCGCTGTCGCGACGGGGGGATTCAGACGGTACGCGACCTATCGGGCGGCCACTGCGGCAGGGGTGTTCACCAACACGGTCTTCGGGCTGATCCTCGTCTACACGTATCTGGCCCTGTGGGAGCAGAAGCCGCACCTCGGCGGCTACGACCAGGCCCAGGCCGTCACGTTCGTCTGGCTGGGACAGGCCCTGTACGCGACGCTCGCGATCCAGGGGGCGGCTTCGAGACCGAGTTCATGGAACGCATCCGTACGGGTGAGGTCGCGATCGACCTGTACCGGCCGGTCGACCTGCAAGTGTGGTGGCTGGCGAACGATTTGGGGCGGGCGCTGTTCCAGCTGCTCGGGCGCGGGGTGATCCCGTTCACCTTCGGGGCCCTGGTCTTCCCGACGGCGCTGCCCGGCGATCTGGGGACGTGGCTGGCGTTCCTGGTCTCGGTCGCACTCGCGATGATCGTCAGCTTCGGGATCCGCTACCTGGTGGCGCTGACCGGGTTCTGGCTGATGGACGGCACGGGTGCCCTGCAGGTGCTGATGGTGACCGGCATCTTCTGCTCGGGGATGACCCTGCCGCTGAACGCCTTCCCCGGCACGCTCGGCGAGGTCGTACGGGCGCTGCCGTGGGCGGCGCAGGTCCAGGTGCCGGCGGACGTGCTGATGGGGACGGCCGACCCGCTGCCGTCGTTCCTCTTCCAGGCGGCGTGGGCGGTGGTGCTGCTGGCGGTGGGACGGCTGGTGCAGACGGCGGCGGCCCGGCGGGTGGTGGTCCAGGGTGGGTGAGTACAGGCCGCTGGCCGAGGGGGTGCGCGCCTACCGGCTGATCGCCGGGATGTGGATCCGCTCCACGCTGACCTACCGGGCGTCGTTCGCGCTGACCGCGTTCGGCGGGCTGGTCGTGACCGGCCTCGACTTCGTGACGATCACGCTGATGTTCTCCCGGGTCGACGTCCTCGGCGGCTACTCGCTGCCCGAGACCGCGTTCCTGTACGGGCTGTCGGCGACGTCCTTCGGGATCGCGGACCTGGTGATCGGTTCCGCGGACCGGCTGGGCCGCCGGGTGCGCGACGGCACCCTCGACACCCTGCTGGTGCGGCCCGCGCCGGTGCTGGCGCAGGTCGCCGCCGACCGGTTCGCGCTGCGCCGGGTCGGCCGGATCGCCCAGGGAGCGCTGGTGCTGGGCTACGCGCTCGTCGCCTCGGACATCGCCTGGACACCGGTCAAGGCGCTGATGGTGCCGGGGATGCTGGTCTGCGGCGGGGTGATCTTCTCCGCGGTGTTCGTGGCGGGGGCGGCCTTCCAGTTCGTGGCGCAGGACGCGTCCGAGGTGCAGCACGCGTTCACCTACGGCGGCCAGACGCTGCTGCAGTACCCGCCGACGGTGTTCGGCAAGGAGCTGGTGCGGGGGGTGACCTTCATGTTCCCGCTGGCCTTCGTCAACTGGGTGCCGGCCGCCTACGTGCTGGGGCGGCCGTATCCGCTGGGCGGGCTGCCGCAGTGGGCGGCCTTCGCGCCGCCGCTGGTGGCGGCGGTGTGCTGCGCGGCGGCGGGGCTGGCGTGGCGGGCGGGCCTTCGGTCGTATCGGAGTACAGGGAGTTGACGGTGGACGCGTTCATCGAGGTGGACAGGGTCGAGAAGGTCTTCGAGGTGCGCCGGAAGACCGGGTTCATGAAGCGGGAGCGGCGCCTGGTGCGGGCGGTGGACTCGCTCTCGTTCACCGTGGCGCGCGGCGAGATGGTCGGATACATCGGCCCGAACGGGGCCGGGAAGTCGACGACGATCAAGATGCTGACCGGGATCCTCATGCCGAGCGCCGGCCGGCTGCGGGTGGCGGGGATCGACCCGTCGCGGGAGCGGACCCGGCTGGCGCACCGGATCGGTGTGGTGTTCGGGCAGCGCACGACGCTGTGGTGGGACCTGCCGCTGATCGACTCCTACCGGCTGGCGCACCGCATGTACCGGATCCCGGACGCCCGTTACCGGGAGAACCTGGACCGCTGTGTCGAACTGCTGGAGCTGGGCGACCTGCTGGACGTGCCGGTGCGGCAGCTGTCGCTGGGGCAGCGGATGCGCGGGGACATCGCGGCGGCCCTGCTGCACGACCCGGAGGTGCTGTACCTGGACGAGCCGACGATCGGTCTGGACGTGGTGTCCAAGGCCAAGGTGCGGGGCTTCCTGAAGGAGCTGAACGCCGGGGGCGGTACGACGGTGCTGCTGACGACGCACGACCTGCAGGACATCGAGCAGTTGTGCTCGCGGGTGATGGTGATCGACCACGGGCGGCTGATGTACGACGGCGCCCTGGCCGGGCTGCACGAGGCCGGCGAGGGTGAGCGGACGCTGGTGGTGGACCTGGAACGGGAGTTGCCGCCGATCGAGGCGCCGTCGTGCCGGGTGGTGCGGGTGGCGGGGCCGCGGCAGTGGCTGGCGTTCCCGGCCGGGCAGTCGGCGGCGCCGCTGGTGGCGCACATCGCGGCCGAGTACCCGCTGGTGGACCTGTCCGTGCGGGAGCCGGACATCGAGGCGGTCATCGCGAAGATGTACGCCGAGAAGGCGGTCTCGTAGGCTGCTGCCATGACCGACGACGCAAGTCCGGACCTCCGGGCGTCCGACGCCGACCGTGAACGGGTGGCCGAGGTCCTGCGGGACGCCCTCGCCGAAGGGCGCCTGGACATGGGGGAGTTCGAGGAGCGGCTGGAGGCGACGTACCAGGCGCGCACCTACGGTGAGCTGACGCCGATCACCCGTGATCTGCCGGCCGGCGGCGCGGCGGCGCCCGCTCCCGTCTCCTTCTCGAAGGCGCCCGCGGAGCGGGGTGGCTGGGCGTGCCGGATCGTCGGGGCGAGGGTTCCTCGACGGGCGCCTTCGCGGTGCTGTCGGGCTTCGAGCGCAGGGGCCGCTGGACGGTGCCGAAGCGGTTCAACTGCTTCGCGTTCATGGGCGGCGGCGAGATCGACCTCAGGGAGGCGGACTTCGCCGACCGTGAGGTGGAGATCAACTGCGTGGCGATCATGGGCGGGGTGCAGGTGATCGTGCCGCCGGGCGTCGAGGTGATGGTGCGGGGCATCGGCGTGATGGGCGGCTTCGAGCACCCGAGGGACGACGGTCCGCCGGAGCCGGGCGCCCCGCGGGTCGTCATCGGCGGCTTCGCCTTCTGGGGCGGGGTGGGCGTGGAGCGCAAGGTGACCCGGGCCGAGCGCCGGCGGCTGAAGGAGCAGCGCAGGCAGGAGCGGCTGGAGCGCAAGGGGATCCGGCACGAACTGCACCGGGCACGCCGCGAGGACCGGGAGCCGGACTAGGGGCGTCCGACGGCTCGGGCGGGTACGGGGCACCGGGCCCGGCGCGGGGGCGCTGAGCGCGCTCCCCCGGCCTCGGCGGCCCGCGGTTACGAGGTGCAGACCTTGGTCAGTTCGCCCGCGGCGTCCGTGACGGGGCTGACGTCGGGGGCGTGGTCGCCGTTCGCGATGGCGGTACGGACGTTGTCGACGGCCTTGGAGAGGTCGTCGACCGCCTTGTTGACGTCGGCGTCGTCGGTCTTGTCGCCGATCTTGTCCAGGTTCTTCTCGATGGAGTCGAGGGAGGCGTCGGCCTGGGTGGGGTCGTCGCCGGCGTTCTCCACGGCCTGCTGGAGGTCGGTGACGCTGTCGGCGATGGAGTCGGCGGTCTGCACGCAGTCCAGGGCCTTGGTCACGGCGTCGCAGCCGGTGGTGAGGCCGGCGGTGAGCGCGGCGGTCGCTAGTGCGGCGGCGACGGCGGTGAGCCGGCTTCGGCGTCGGCTGGCGGCCATGGTGTGGGTCCCTCCCCTGGTACGGCTGGCCGGGCGCACGGTGGTGGACCGCGCGCCCGTACCCATACGGACGCCGGGAAGGATGCGGGGGTTGCCCCCGGGTACCGGCTTTTTTGGCGGTCCCTTTACTTTGCGAGGGTGGCCGCCAGGGCGTCCCGCTGGGCCGCCGCGAGCCGGCCGCAGCCGGAAACGGCGAGGTCGAGCAGGGCGTTGAGCTCGTCGCGGGCGAAGGGCTCGGCCTCGGCGGTGCCCTGGACCTCGACGAAGCGGCCGTCGCCGGTGCAGACGACGTTCATGTCGGTCTCGGCGCGCACGTCCTCCTCGTAGCAGAGGTCGAGCAGGGGCACGCCGCCGACGATGCCGACGGAGACGGCGCTGACGGTTCCGGTGAGCGGCTGCCGGCCGGCCTTGACCAGCTTGCGTCCCTGGGCCCAGGCGACGGCGTCGGCCAGGGCGACGTAGGCGCCGGTGATGGCGGCGGTCCGGGTGCCGCCGTCGGCCTGGAGGACGTCGCAGTCGAGGACGATGGTGTTCTCGCCGAGCGCCTTGTAGTCGATGACGGCGCGCAGGGAGCGGCCGATGAGCCGGGAGATCTCGTGGGTGCGGCCGCCGATCCGGCCCTTGACGGACTCGCGGTCGCCGCGGGTGTTGGTGGCGCGGGGCAGCATGGAGTACTCCGCGGTGACCCAGCCCTCGCCGCTGCCCTTGCGCCAGCGCGGGACGCCTTCGGTGACCGAGGCGGTGCAGAAGACCTTCGTGTCGCCGAAGGAGACGAGGACGGAGCCCTCGGCGTGCTTGCTCCAGCCGCGTTCGATGGTGACCGGGCGGAGCTGTTCGGGGGTGCGGCCGTCGATTCGAGACATGCGGACGAGCCTAGCCGTACGCGCGGAAGGGGCTCCTCCCGCCTCGGGAAGTGCCCCTTCCAGGTGAACCGGGAGGCTCACATCATGTCTTCGATCTCCGCGGCGATCGGGTCGGCGTCGGTGCCGATGACGACCTGGATGGCGGTGCCCATCTTGACGACGCCGTGGGCGCCGGCGGCCTTCAGGGCGGTGTCGTCGACGAGCGAGGGGTCGGAGACCTCGGTGCGGAGCCGGGTGATGCAGCCCTCGATCTCCTCGATGTTCTCGATGCCGCCGAGGCCGGCGACGATCTTCTCAGCCTTGCTGGCCATGTTGCTTCTCCCTGATCCGAACCGCTTTGTCGCAGTAACCCACAGTTGGCCCATCTTCGCGAGCGGCCGTGTGGTACGTGCCCAATGATGGCGATCACCACAGCGGAACCGTCCGCGACTGGTCTACACCACCTGGGGGACGGTAGCCAAACCGGCTTGTGCGCCGAGGGGTTCGGCGCCGGGCCGGTGTCCGAGGCCGAGGGGTTCAGGGAGGACGCCGATGAGCGCCGACAGCGCCGAGAACACGGCCGGCCCCGCGCGCGTCCGGCTGCACCGGCTGTACCAGGGCCTGCAGAAGATGGGGCGCAGTCTGCAACTGCCGATCGCGGTGCTGCCGGCCGCGGGCCTCCTGATCGGGCTGGCCCAGCCGGGCGTGGTCGGCGAGGGCGGCCTCGGCTGGACCGCGGTCTCCAAGGTGATGCTGGGCGCGGGCGGGGCACTGCTCGACGGCTCGCTGGGGCTGCCGCTGCTGTTCTGCGTGGGTGTGGCGATCGGCATGGCCAAGAAGGCCGACGGCTCGACGGCGCTCGCGGCGGTGGCGGGCTTCCTCGTCTACTACGGCGTGCTGCACGAGTTCCCGGAGGACTGCCCGGCCGGCTCGAAGGCGGTCGAGCACGTCGGCTGCCAGGTGACGGACGGGTCGGTGACGGCCTTCACCTTCCAGAACCCGGGTGTCTTCGGCGGCATCGTGATGGGCCTGCTGGCCGCCTTCTTCTGGGCCCGCTTCCACCGCACCCGGCTGGTGGACTGGCTGGGCTTCTTCAACGGCCGCCGGCTGGTGCCGATCATCATGTCGTTCGTGGCCATCCTCTTCGCGGGCCTGTGCCTGTGGGTCTGGCCGCCGGTCGGCAGCGGCCTGGAGAGCTTCAGCCACTGGCTGCGCGAGGCGGGGCCGTGGGGCGCCGGGCTGTTCGGTGTCGCCAACCGGGCGCTGCTGGTGATCGGGCTGCACCAGTTCCTGAACGTGCCCCTGTGGTTCCAGTTCGGCAGCTACACCAAGCCGGACGGCACGGTGGTGCACGGCGACATCAACATGTTCCTGTCGGGCGACCCGAACGCGGGGCAGTTCACCTCGGGCTTCTTCCCGATCATGATGTTCGCGCTGCCGGCGGCGGCGCTGGCCATCACGCACTGCGCGCGGCCGGAGCGGCGCAAGGAGGTCGGCGGGCTGATGCTGTCGGTGGCGCTGACGTCGTTCGTGACGGGCATCACCGAGCCGATCGAGTACTCCTTCCTCTTCATCGCGCCGGCGCTGTACGCGATCCACGCGGTGCTGACGGGGGTCTCGATGGCGGTGACGTGGGCGCTGGGCGTGCACGACGGCTTCGCCTTCTCGGCAGGTCTGATCGACTACGTCATCAACTGGCACCTGGCGACGAAGCCGTGGCTCGTCATCCCGATCGGCCTGTGCTTCGCGGCGGTCTACTACGCGGTCTTCCGTTTCGCGATCACCAGGTTCGACCTGAGGACACCGGGGCGGGAGCGGGCGGAGGAGGTGGAGGACGTCACCAAGGCATAGGCGCCCGTGAGGGGCACGGCGAGTAGCGCGACGGTAACGGGAATCGCGGGTTCCTTACACCGCCTTCATCGTGCTACAACAGGTCTACACCACTGAGTGGTGTAGACCAGAGACGCCGCCGTCCTCCCTCCCCCACGCACGGGCGGCGCCATGCCCACATGGAGGAAGTTGTGACCACGGCCAGCGCCGCTCCCGCGGCCGAGAAGAAGAAGGGCGCCGGCGCGATGGCTGTGCTGCAGCGCATCGGCCGCAGCCTCATGCTGCCGGTGGCGGTCCTGCCGGCCGCCGCCCTCCTGGTGCGTCTCGGCAACACCGACATGCTGGGACGCCCGTCGTTCCCCACGTTCCTGACCAAGGTAGCCGGGTTCATGGCCGCCGGCGGGAACGCGATCCTCGACAACATGGCGCTGCTGTTCGCCGTGGGCATCGCCATCGGCTTCGCCAAGAAGTCCGACGGCTCGACGGCGCTCGCGGCGGTCGTCGGCTACCTGGTCTTCAAGAACGTGCTCGGCACGTTCACCGACAAGAACCTGCCGAAGGTGGCGACCGCCGTCGACGGCAAGGTCGTCATGACGGACGCCCCGGTGGACGCCAAGGTCCTCGGCGGTGTGGTGATGGGCATCGTGGTCGCCCTGATCTACCAGCGCTTCTACCGCACCAAGCTGCCCGACTGGGCGGGCTTCTTCGGCGGCCGCCGCCTGGTCCCGATCCTGTCGGCCTTCGCCGGTCTGATCCTCGGCATCGTGTTCGGCTACATCTGGCCGGTCCTCGGCACGGGTCTGCACAACTTCGGTGAGTGGCTGGTGGGGTCGGGCGCGGTCGGCGCCGGCATCTTCGGTGTGGCCAACCGCGCGCTGATCCCGATCGGCATGCACCACCTGCTCAACTCCTTCCCCTGGTTCCAGGCCGGCGACTACCACGGCAAGAGCGGCGACATCGCCCGCTTCCTGGCCGGCGACCCGTCCGCCGGACAGTTCATGACCGGCTTCTTCCCGATCATGATGTTCGGCCTCCCGGCGGCCTGCCTGGCCATCGTGCACTGCGCCCGTCCGGAGCGCCGCAAGGTCGTCGGCGGCATGATGTTCTCGATCGCGCTGACCTCGTTCGTGACCGGCGTGACCGAGCCGATCGAGTTCACCTTCATGTTCATCGCGCCGGTCCTGTACGCCATCCACGCGGTTCTCACCGGCGTCTCGCTGGCGCTGACCTGGGCGCTGGGCATGAAGGACGGATTCGGGTTCTCGGCGGGCGTGGTCGACTTCGGCCTGAACCTGGGCATCGCGACCAACCCCTGGGGCCTGGTCCTGGTCGGCCTGTGCTTCGCGGTCGTCTACTACGTGATCTTCCGCTTCGCGATCATCAGGTTCAACCTGCCGACGCCGGGCCGCGAGTCCGACGAGGAGCTGGCGGAGCTGCAGAAGGCGGAGGCCAAGTAGCCTCCCCGGCACGACGAAGGCCCCCGGAGCCACGGCTCCGGGGGCCTCTTCGTGTGCGCCGGGGGTCAGATCTCGTACGTCGTCCCCGGTGCCGCCAGGTCCACCCGGCCGGGGAAGACCTCGCGGGCGTGGGCCGCGTTGAGCCGGGGGTCGGTCCAGGGCGGGATGTGGGTGAGGACCAGGTGGCGGGCGTTCGCGCGGGCCGCCGTCTCTCCGGCCTCGCGGCCGTTGAGGTGCAGGTCCGGGATGTCTTCCTTGCCGTACGTGAACGCGGCCTCGCACAGGAACAGGTCCGCGTCCCGGGCCAGCTCGTCCAGCGTCCCGGTGACACCCGTGTCGCCGGAGTACGTCAGCACCCTGCCGCCGTGCTCGATCCGGATGCCGTACGCCTCCACGGGGTGCCGCACCCGCTCGGTGTGCACGGTGAACGGGCCGATCTCGAACGTGGACGGCTTCACCGTGTGGAAGTCGAACACCTCGCTCATGGAGGAGGCGGAAGGGGTGTCGGCGTAGGCCGTGGTCAGGCGGTGCTCGGTGCCCTCGGGGCCGTAGACCGGTATCGGGGCGCAGCGGCCGCCGTCGAAGCGGTAGTAGCGCGCGACGAAGTAGGCGCACATGTCGATGCAGTGGTCGACGTGCAGATGGCTCAGGAAGATCGCGTCGAGGTCGTAGAGACCGCAGTGGCGCTGCAGCTCGCCCAGGGCGCCGTTGCCCATGTCGAGGAGCAGCCGGAAGCCGTCGGCCTCGACGAGGTAGCTCGAGCAGGCCGATTCCGCGGATGGGAACGACCCCGAGCAGCCGACGACGGTGAGCTTCATGAAGCAGAAACCTCCGTTGGCGAAAGGCGGCGGGCGGGGAGCCGGCACAACGGGCCGGGGCATGGCGAAGGGGGTCGTGCGGTCCGTCGAGCGTAAGGCGCAAAAGCGCGGGTCGCTCCTCCGCCAGGGGCCGTTGTGGGCGAACTCACCTGTGCTGTCACCGGTTCGGCTGGTCCGGGAGCGCATAAGTACAGAGGAGGGCGCGCGTTGCCGGGCGCGCGCCGGTAACGTCGTCCTCATGGACACGTCCTGGTGGCTGGCGCTCGCGGCGGTGGTACTGCTCGCACTGGTCGCCACGCTCGTAGACGGCTGGGGGCGGGGCCGGCGGCCCGGCGGACGCAGGCTGCGGCCGCCCGGACGCCCGGGTCCCCGGGACCGGGCCCTGACGCGCCCGCACCCCGGGGACATCTGGTGGGCCAACGTGCCCTACGAGGACCGGGCGGAGTCCAAGGACCGCCCCTGCCTGGTGCTGGCCGTGCGCGGCAACCGGGCCACGGTCGCGAAGATCACCAGCAAGTACCACGACGAGCGGGCCGGGGTGATCCCGCTGCCGCCCGGCGCGGTCGGCGACGCGCACGGGCGGCCCAGCTTCCTGCAGACGGATGAGCTGCGGGAGGTGCCGGTGGGCGACTTCCGGCGCCGGGTGGGCGTGGTCGACCCGGTCCTGTGGGACCAGGTCCGGCACCTCGCGGGCTGAGCGGGGGCGTACGGCTACTGGCGGACCGTCACCGTGACCGCCCACTCCTGGACGCCCTTGCAGGAGACCTGGCCGGAGGCCGTCGGCTCGGGGCACATGGGCCGGGAGGACGTCAGTTTCGTGGTGCCGGCAGCCTTCGCCCGGTAGGCGGCGGTGGCGTCGCCGGGCTGGATGACGAAGCCCGAGTTGATCGCCTCCAGGGCGGGGCCGCTCGCCGCGACCGGCTTCCAGGGGCGGTCCTTGGTCCCGTCGAGGGTGAGCCGCAGCTCACCGCCCTTGGTCAGGCAGACGGTGTGGCCGTTGTCGGCGGCGGTCAGCTCCGCGTGGGAGACACAGGTACCGGAGGACGGTGAGCCGCTCGCCGACGGCGACACCTTGCCGCTGCCGCCCCCGGTGTCGTCCCCGCCGTCCCCGCCGCTCTGTGAGCCGCAGCCCGCGAGGAGCAGCGCGGCTGCCGCGAGGGCGAGGGTCGTCGTTCGACGCATGGGGTCCGCCTTTCGTCCGTGGCCGGCCGTCCGGCCGCTGGTACGGATGTGACGTACCACCGGCGCGGACGGATCCCGCATACGGAGGGCGAAATTCCCCGCACTGCGGGGAGACCCGGGGCCTGTCCGACCGTTCCCGTCGTCCGCCCGGAGGGCGGGCCGAATGGCCGGACGGGCCCTCAGGCCCAGAGCTGGCCGTGCAGGGTCTCGATGGCCTCTTCGGTGGTGGCGGCGGTGTAGACGCCGGTGGAGAGGTACTTCCAGCCGCCGTCGGCCACGACGAAGACGATGTCGGCGCTCTCGTCGGCCTTGACGGCCTTCCTGCCGACGCCGATCGCCGCGTGCAGGGCGGCGCCGGTGGAGACACCCGCGAAGATGCCCTCCTGCTGGAGGAGTTCACGGGTGCGGGTGACCGCGTCGGCGGAGCCGACCGAGAAGCGGGTGGTGAGGACGGAGGCGTCGTACAGCTCGGGGACGAAGCCCTCGTCGAGGTTGCGCAGGCCGTAGACCAGGTCGTCGTAGCGCGGTTCGGCGGCGACGATCTTCACGTCCGGCTTGTGCTCGCGCAGGTAGCGGCCGACGCCCATGAGGGTGCCGGTGGTGCCGAGGCCCGCGACGAAGTGGGTGACGGAGGGCAGGTCGGCGAGGATCTCCGGGCCGGTCGTGGCGTAGTGGGCGCCCGCGTTGTCCGGGTTGCCGTACTGGTAGAGCATCACCCAGTCGGGGTGCTCGGCGGAGAGTTCCTTGGCGACGCGCACGGCGGTGTTGGAGCCGCCCGCGGCCGGGGAGGGGATGATCTCGGCGCCCCACATGCCGAGCAGGTCACGGCGTTCCTGCGAGGTGTTCTCCGGCATCACGCACACCATGCGGTAGCCCTTGAGCTTGGCGGCCATGGCGAGGGAGATGCCGGTGTTGCCCGAGGTGGGCTCGAGGATGGTGCAGCCCGGGGTCAGCCTGCCGTCCTTCTCCGCCTGCTCGATCATGTGCAGGGCGGGACGGTCCTTGACCGAGCCGGTCGGGTTGCGGTCCTCCAGCTTGGCCCAGATCCGGACGTCGTCCGACGGCGAGAGCCGCGGCAGGCGCACCAGAGGGGTGTTGCCCACCGCGGCCAGCGGGGAGTCGTAGCGCATGGGGGATCAGACCATTCCCGCCCGCCGCCCGACCGCCACCCCGGTCGGACGCGGCTCCGCCGCGGCGGAACCTCCGGCGACCGCCGGCAGAATCGTCACGCTGTCGCCGTCGGCCAGCTTGGTGGAGATGCCGTCGAGGAAGCGCACGTCCTCGTCGTTCAGGTAGACGTTCACGAACCGGCGGAGCTGCTCGCCGTCCACGATGCGGGCCTGGATGCCCGGGTGCCGGGACTCGAGGTCGGCGAAGAGCTCGGTGAGGGTGTCCCCGGTGCCCTCCACGGCCTTCTGGCCGTCGGTGTACGTGCGGAGGATGGTCGGGATGCGGACCTCGATGGCCATGGCGTCAGGGCTCCTGTCGGAATGAGTCAGGTCGGTGGGCGCGACAGCGCGGGCGTCTCGTGAACGCGGGGTGGGACGCCGTCGGCTCACGGCCGTACGGCGGCAGGGGGGTGGTGCGTCAACAGATGGCGCTGGCCAGCCTGCACAGGTCGACGTGCAGCCGCGCCACGAGCAGCATGCCCGGCGTCTTGTCGCTCACGTCTCGGATAACCATGAGGTCATCGTATCGATTCCCGCCCCGCTCTCGGAGTGTCGTCCCACACTTCGGAAGGCCGCCGGCCACTGGCTGAGACTTCCGAGATCAGCGCGCCGTTCGGGGTGGCTTCGGGCGCGCCCTGAGGGACCTGCCGGCACGTCCGTCAGTACGCCTGCACGACCTTGACCTCCTCCTCCGTGACCTCGCCGTCGAGGATGCGGAAGGAGCGGAACTGGAAGTCGCCGAGGCCGTCGGTGTCGGCGGTGGAGACCAGGACGTAGTGGGCGCCGGGCTCGTTGGCGTAGCCGATGTCGGTACGGGAGGGGTAGGCCTCGGTCGCGGTGTGGGAGTGGTAGATGACCACCGGCTCCTCGTCGCGGTCGTCCATCTCGCGGTAGAGCTTGAGCAGGTCCTGCGAGTCGAACTCGTAGAAGGTGGGCGAGCGGGCCGCGTTCAGCATCGGGATGAAGCGCTCGGGGCGGCCGGCGCCCACCGGCCCCGCGACGACGCCGCACGCCTCGTCGGGGTGGTCCTCGCGCGCGTGGGCGACGATCTGGTCGTACAGGGCCTGGGTGATGGTCAGCATGGGGGTCAGGATAAGCAGAGGGGCCGCTCCGTACCGAGGTGTGGTACGGAGCGGCCCACATGCTGGACGCCCTGAGCGGTGGCCGCCGGGACTGCCACGAGTACCCCCGGCGGCCGGACGTCCTGAGGGAAGGTTTCCGCGGTGGTCAGCCGACCTTCTCGTACGCCTGCTCGTCGCGGTCCGCGATCTGAGGGGTACGGGTCTTCAGGACCATCCAGCCCACGCCGAGCGCGACCGCCCAGCCCGCCATCACGTACAGGCAGACGCGGGAGTCGGCGTCGTACGCGATCAGACCGGTGACGAAGAGCAGGAACGCGATGGCGATGTACGAGCACACCGCGCCGCCCGGCGCCGGGAAGGAGGAGGCGGGCAGCCGGCCCGCGTCGACCGCGCGGCGGTAGAGGACGTGGCTGACCAGGATCATCAGCCAGGTCCAGATGCCGGCCGCGGTGGCGACGGAGGTTACGTAGCCGAAGGCCTTCTCCGGGACGACGTAGTTGAGGACCACGCCGATACCCATGAACAGCATCGAGACGGTGATGCCGAGCGCGGGGGTCTTGGTGGCCGACAGCTTCGCGAAGACGCGCGGGGCCTCACCGTTGTCGGCGAGGGTGCGCAGCATGCGGCCGGTCGAGTACATGCCCGAGTTGCAGGAGGACAGGGCCGCGGTGAGCACCACGAAGTTGACGATGCCGGCGCCGGCCGGGATGCCGATGACGGCGAACGCCTTCACGAACGGGCTGACGCCCTCGGCGAACTCGGTCCACTTGACCACGCACAGGATGACCGTGAGGGCACCCACGTAGAACAGGGCGATGCGCCACGGCAGGGTGTTGATCGCCTTCGGGAGGGTCTTCTCCGGGTTCTCCGACTCGCCCGCGGTGACGCCGACCAGCTCAACGGCGAGGTAGGCGAACATCACGCCCTGCAGGGTCATCAGCGACGAGCCGACACCCTTGGGGAAGAAGCCGTCGAACTGCCAGAGGTTCGCCACGTGCGCGGTGTCACCGGCGGCGCTGAAGCCGAAGGTGAGCACGCCGAGGCCGATCACGATCATGCCGATCAGGGCGGTGACCTTGACCATGGAGAACCAGAACTCGATCTCGCCGAACAGCTTGACCGAGATCAGGTTGGCCACGAACAGGACCACGAGGAAGACCAGCGCCGTGACCCACTGCGGGACGGCCGGGAACCAGTAGTTGACGTAGATGGCGGCGGCCGTCAGCTCGGCCATGCCGGTGACCACCCACATCAGCCAGTACGTCCAGCCGGTGAAGTAGCCGAAGAACGGGCCGAGGAACTCGCGGGAGTACTCGGCGAAGGAGCCGGAGACGGGGCGGTAGAGCAGCAGCTCGCCCAGGGCCCGCATGATGAAGAAGATGATCACGCCGGCGAGGGCGTACATGAGGATGAGGCTGGGACCGGCCTTGGCGATGTTCGCCCCGGCGCCCAGGAACAGGCCGACGCCGATGGCGCCGCCGATGGCGATCATCTGGACCTGACGGCTGCCGAGCCCGCGCTCGTACCCCTCTTCGGGGGTTTCGGTGACCCTCTCGGAGGCCATGTGTGGTGCGCCTTTCTCCATGCCGACCCGGGCCTTTCGTCGGCCTCGGATCGGGTTTCGATCCCCCGGATTGATGGAGCTGGGCCGGGCTCATCGAGCCCGCCCGTGCCTGGCCGGCGGTTGCCGGCTCGGTGGCGCACCCGGCCGGACATGGGTGGTGTCGGCCGGGCGGTCGTGAAGATTTATCACGGCCGCAATATCGAGCACAGGGGGCGGTTGTGACGCACCACACAGGGAGAAGCGGACAAAGAGCGCCCGAATGCGTGAAAACCGGCCACATTGGTGACGCGATCGTTATCCGGATTTGAGTGTCCTTTGAGCGAACACGAAATCGGGACGATCAGGGCATCAAGGTCGTCACGAGCGTCTCCTGGAGCCCGCCCAGCCACAGGTAGGCCATCACCATCGGCTTGCGCGGGTCCTCGTCCGGCAGCCGGTAGAGCAGCTCGGTGTCGTCCTCGTCGGTGATCTCCAGCCGGGCGCCGATCGCCAGCCGGAGGTCGTTGAGGGCGCCGAGCCACCAGCGGGACTCCTCCGGGGACAGCTTGAGGACCGCCCCGCCCTCGTCCGAGGCGTTCAGCGCGTCCAGGGTGCGGATCACCGCGAGCGCGTTCTCCCGCTTGCCGGCGCGCAGGTCGTTCTCGGTGTAGCGGCGGAACTCGGCGGAGTGCGCCTGCCGCTCCTCCGCCTCGGCCGGCGACGCGGGCTCCCGCTCGGGGTCGCCGTAGGCGTCGGGGAAGAGCCTTCTGAGGACCGGGTCGGCGGGCGGCTCGCTCGGCCCGTCAGCGAACAGCCCGGCCAGCGGGTCGGCGCCGGCGTCCTCGGCGGGGCCGGGGCCGATGAGCTCCATGAGCTGCACGGCCAGCGACCGGATGATGGAGATCTCGACGTCGTCGAGAGCGACGGCCGCGCCGCCACCGGGAATCGGTTCGAAGGTTCCGGGCATGAAGGGGATCGCTACTTCCGGTCCTGCTGGAGGGTGGCCCACAGTCCGTAGCCGTGCATCGCCTGCACGTCGCGCTCCATCTCCTCGCGGCTACCGCTGGAGACGACCGCCCGGCCCTTGTGGTGGACGTCGAGCATGAGCTTGGTGGCCTTGTCCTTGGGGTAGCCGAAGTAGCTCTGGAAGACGTAGGTCACGTAGCTCATGAGGTTGACCGGGTCGTTGTGCACGATCGTGACCCAGGGGACGTCGGGCTCGGGTACGGCGAAGACCTCCTCCGCCGACTCGGTGCGTTCGATCTCTACGGGCGCGGGTGACGTCACACCGCCCATGCTGCCACGGGCGACAGTATTCGTCACACTGACGAAATGGGGTAGCATCCCAGTCATGAACACAGCGGACCTTGGGCTGCCGGTGGACGTTCCCTCGACGGCGCTCTTCACGGACCAGTACGAGCTGACGATGCTGCAGGCCGCCCTGAAGGCCGGTACGGCCGAGCGGCGCAGCGTCTTCGAGGTCTTCACCCGGCGGCTGCCCCACGGGCGCCGTTACGGCGTGGTGGCGGGCACCGGGCGGGTGCTGGACGCGATCGAGAACTTCCGCTTCGACGAGGGCGTCATCGGCTTCCTGCGGGAACGCGGGATCGTCGACGAGGAGACCCTGAAGTGGCTCGCCGGCTACCGCTTCAGCGGTGACGTGTGGGGCTACCCCGAGGGCGAGGTGTACTTCCCGGGCTCGCCGATCCTGCGGGTCGAGGGCTCCTTCGCCGAGTGCGTGCTGCTGGAGACCGTGATCCTGTCCATCCTCAACCACGACTCGGCGATCGCGGCCGCCGCGTCCCGGATGGCCTCCGCCGCCGGCGACCGGCCACTGATCGAGATGGGTGCCCGCCGCACCCACGAGCTGGCCGCCGTGGCCGCCTCCCGGGCCGCGTACGTCGGCGGCTTCGCGACCACCTCCGACCTCGCGGCCGGCTTCCGGTACGGCATCCCGACCGTCGGCACCTCCGCGCACGCCTTCACCCTGCTGCACGACCGGGAGCGGGACGCCTTCCAGGCCCAGGTGGAGTCCCTCGGCCGGGGCACCACGCTCCTGGTGGACACCTACGACGTCGCCGAGGCCGTCCGCACGGCGGTGGAGGTGGCGGGTCCCGAGCTGGGGGCGGTGCGCATCGACTCCGGGGACCTGCTGCTGGTCGCGCACCGGGTGCGGCAGCAGCTCGACGAGCTGGGCGCCACCGGCACGAAGATCGTCGTCACCTCCGACCTGGACGAGTACGCGATCGCCTCGCTCGCGGCGGCGCCCGTGGACGCGTACGGCGTCGGCACCCAGCTCGTGACCGGCTCCGGGCACCCGACCTGCTCGATGGTCTACAAGCTGGTCGCGCGGGCGGAGTCCGCCGACCCGGCGGCGCCGATGGTGCCGGTGGCGAAGAAGTCCAGCGGGGGCAAGGTCTCCGTGGGCGGCCGCAAGTGGGCGGCGCGCAGGCTGGACCGGGACGGCGTCGCGGAGGCCGAGGTCGTGGGCACCGGACCGGTCCCCGGCGAGCTGGCCGGACAGCAGCTCCTGGTGCGGCTGGTCGAGGACGGCGACGTCGTCGCCCGCGAGCCGCTGGACGTGACCCGCGACCGGCACATCGCGGCGCGCGCCGCCCTGCCGCTGTCCGCGACGCAGCTCTCCCGGGGCGAGCCCGTCCTCCCGACGGAGTACGCGCAGGGCCTCTCGGGTAGCTAAAGCAGGACGCCCGCCGCTCCCCCGTCCGTCGGCCCCCTCCCGCGGGGACCGCGAAGTCTCTAGGCTCAGTTACTCAACCGGACAGTCGAAGGACACCCACCATGCGCCGCGCCTTGATCGTCGTAGACGTGCAGAACGACTTCTGCGAGGGAGGCAGCCTGGCGGTGGCCGGCGGCGCCGACGTGGCCGCCGCCGTCACCGAGCTGATCGGGCAGGCGGGGGCACCGGGTACCGCCACGTGGTGGCCACCCGTGACCACCACATCGCCCCGGGCGGCCATTTCGCCGACGACCCCGACTTCGTCCACTCCTGGCCCGCGCACTGCGTCGCGGGCACCGAGGGGGTCGGCTTCCACCCGAACTTCGCGCCGGCCGTCGCCTCCGGGGCGGTGGACGCCGTGTTCGACAAGGGCGCGTACTCGGCGGCCTACAGCGGCTTCGAGGGGGCCGACGAGAACGGCGTCCCGCTGGCCGAGTGGCTGCGGGCCCGGCACATCGACGAGGTGGACGTGGTCGGCATAGCCACCGACCACTGCGTACGGGCCACCGCGCTGGACGCGCTCCGCGAGGGTTTCCGCACGCAGATCCTCCTCGACCTGACCGCGGGCGTGGCCCCGGAGACGACGGAGCGGGCCCTGGAGGAGCTGCGCGAGGCCGGGGTGGAGCTGACCGGCAAGCCGGTGGTCGGCGGCTAGCCCGCCCCCGTCCGCCGCCCGGCCGGGGTGCTCAGCCGCGCCGGGCCACCGCCGGCGCGCGCAGCAGGGCACGGATCGGGTGCCACAGCTCGGTCACGATGACACCGTTGTCCGGTGCCGTGCGCCATATCAGGCCGTCGGGGTGGTGCAGCACCGCCGTGATCTCGTCAGGGGTCGGCGGGGCGGTGTTGCCCCGCAGGTAGATCGCGCGCAGACCCAGGTTGCGGAGCCTGGTCAGGGCTCGTGCGCGGTTCTGGGCGTGCACCAGGACGCGTACCCCGGCGGAGCCGTCGGCCGGGTCGGGTCTGGGCAGGTTGAGTGCCACCACCACCGTGCCGTTCGGCAGTTTGCTGAAGCCTCCTGCGGCCATGCGGTCACATCCCCGTTTCCGTCGGTGTCAATAAGCGAGCCACAGGACGCACCTAAACACGATCGGCGGCGACCCGCCAGGGGGTCACCGCCGATACGCTTCTGACCTGCGGATATATCCGCTACTTCACCGCCGGGCCGACCTCGAGCTCGAACGTCGTGCCGCCGTGGCTCTGCTTGACGATCTTGATCTTGGTGTTGGTGTCAGTGATCTTGACACCGCCGGTCGGGTTCGACGCGTCGTAGTAGGTGCTGGTGTGGTCGTTGAAGACCGGCACACCCTTCTGCGACTTGATCTTGAGCGCCTTGTCGGCCTTGTGCAGCGTGAACGCGTCCGTGGCGTCCAGGCCGAACGTCGAGTCGAAGGCCTGGATCCGGTTGCGCAGCAGCGTGCCGTCGGACCACTTGAGCGCCTTGTAGTGCGCGTCCACGGGCAGGATCAGACCGGTGCCCGGGTGGCCGTTGGTGCTGTTCGTGTTGTTGTCCGCCTGGGAGGTGTCCCACTTCCAGATCAGCAGGCCGTTCTGGTACGGGTAGTGCTCCACCCAGTCCGGGCGCGACGAGAAGCCGAAGTTGTACGGGCCGACCTTGAGGGTCTTGTCGTACGAGACGTACTGGCGGTTCTCGGCGAGGTAGTACTGCTTGTAGTCCTTGGTGAAGGACGCGCCGACGCGGGAGAAGCCGTTGGCGGTCCAAGCGGCGTCCGCGGACTCGGCGTTGTCGGAGAACACCGGCGTGCCGTCGGCCGTCACCGTGATCTCGTCGGCCGTGAAGCCCTTCAGGGCCACACCGCCGTCGGTCTGGTAGCGGAAGCGCAGCTGCACCTTCTGGCCGGCGTAGGCGTCCAGCGAGTACGACAGCTTCTTGTAGCTGTCGACCGTGCCGGTCAGGGCCGGCTTGCCGGAGGCGTCACGCGGGATGGCCTGACCGTCCACCGTGCCGTCGACGGCGGTCCAGTTGGCGCCACCGTCGGTCGACACCTCGGTGTAGAGGTAGTCGTACTCGGACTCGATGTCGTACCAGCCGTCGAGCGACAGGGTGGCCGACGTCTTGCCCGTGAGGTCCACGGAGCGGGTCAGCGTGTTCTTGAGGTCGTCGCCGCTGCCGCTCCACCACTGGGTGGCGCCCTCGGCCGGGGTGACGATCTCGGTCTTCACGGCCTTGTTCGGCAGCGAGACGACCAGCGCCTGGCGGTACTTGGTGTTGTACTCCGCGACGCCCAGCTTGTGCCAGGACTTGACGCCCGCCTTGGCGGTGTCGTAGTTCAGCCAGCCCAGCTGCAGCTTGTCCCAGGCGTTCATGTCGCCGGGCATGTCGCCGATGGACTCCTTGCCGGTGCCCAGCCAGGAACCGGAGGACATCAGCGTCCAGAAGCCGGTGGAGTTGTCGCCGCCGGCGGTGTCGTACTCGTCCGGCAGACCGAGGTCGTGGCCGTACTCGTGGGCGAAGACACCGAGGCCGCCGTTCTCCGGCTGGATGGTGTAGTCGCCGACCCAGACACCGGTGTCGCCGACCTGCGTGCCGCCGAGCTTGTTGTCGCTGGGGCCGGTGGCGCCGGCGTCGGTGCCGAAGGCGTACCAGCGGTGCGCCCAGATGGCGTCCGTGCCCTGGGCGCCGCCGCCCGCGGACTCGTCCTCACCGGCGTGCACGAGCTGGAAGTGGTCGACGTAGCCGTCGGGCTCGTTGAAGTTGCCGTCGCCGTCGAAGTCGTAGCGGTCCCACTGGTCGTACTTGGCCAGGTCCGCCTTGATGGCGGCGTCGGACTTGCCGGCCTTCTTCTGGTCGGCGACCCAGGCGTTGAGGCCGTCGCGGACGACGTTCCACACGCTGGAGCAGTTGGTCTGGCCGCAGGCGTTGTTGCCGTAACGGGCCTCGTTGTACGGGACCTTGACCCAGTCCGAGACCTCGCCGTCGACCGAGTAGCGGCCCGAGGACTGCTTCTCGTAGTACTTCTTCAGCGACTCCGTCTTCGAGCCGGTGCCGAAGTAGAGGTTCTGGAAGTGCTTCTGGTTGTAGTCCTGCTGCCAGGCCGTCGAGTTGTCCTTCTTGCGGTCCGGCTTGGCGATCGTGTTGTGCATCGGCCCGGCGGTGCCCCCGTACTTGGGGTCCGTCTGGTCGCCGAACTCCACCAGGATGGTGAAGATCTTGTCGGTCTTCTCCCGGCTCAGCTCGACGTACTTGCTGTCGCCCTTCTTGCTCTTGAGCTGGACGACCTTCGAGCCGTTGCGGTCCTTGGCCTTCGCCTTGCCCGCAATGATCTGGTTCAGGGCCTCCTGACGCTGGGCGCGCTGCGTCTTGCTCAGCGGGCCGTCCAGGTCGTGGGCCTTCTGCTTCACCGGGGCCGGGTCGTGCCGGTTCGCGGCTGCCGACGGGGCCTGGGTGCTCGCCTCGGCGACCGCGAAGGTCGCGTAGGTGGCGGAGGCCGTCGCGAGCGCCACACCTATGGCGGCGGCTCTGAACGTCCAGGGTCTGCTGGTCACTTGAGTTCCTCCCCCGCGCCGCGCGCACGGACAGGGGGTTCCCATTTGATGGAGAGTTCCGTGCGCGCACGTTCAACGCGTGTATCAAGTGACGTCATTTGACTAGAGGTTTAGAAGAAAAAACAGACCTTGACTTGAGCAGGACAAGTGCACTATGCGGAGACGAGGTTCGCTTTACGAACGTCCGCGGGCGTCGTTCGACGGGCGCGCGGGACCGCCCGCTTCCGGGGCCCCATGACTCCGTGCGCCCCCTGTGCACCGGTACCGTGGGTTAGGTCATGCTTACCGGGCGCGCTGCTCGGGCATGCACCGCGAAGAGAGTCGAACGGCACCCCGAATCCCCGAGATGTTCCGAGGACACGATTGCCATGCCTCGTCCGACCGCCGCACAGCTCGCCTACGGTTCGTGCACCGTGATCCTGTCGACACTCGCCATGCTGTTGCTGTCGCAGGCGGGTTCGGTCCTCGCGATCGCCTTCATCGCGCTGGCCGCGCTCGCCCTGGGGCTGCTCGTCGCGATGACGGTGCCCCTGCCCGGGGCGCGCGGCGACGTGGCGCCCGCCGAGCCGGCGCGGAAGAGCGAGCGGGTCCCGACCACGCTCTGAACGGCGCACACGTGAGCGGCGGGTCCGTGGCCTGCCACGGACCCGCCGCCGTCGTACGGGCACCCCGCGCCTCAGCGGGTGTCGACCTCCACCGTCTTGGCGGCCTTGTCGTGCAGGCCCTGTTTGTACGGCTTGTCGAAGTAGCTCCAGCCGCCGCAGATCACCGTCCAGACGCAGGCGCAGCAGAAGGCGAACGGCAGCCACAGCACCAGGGCGCGGATCAGCGAGGTCTGCGTCGAGGGCGTGGCGCCGTCGTTCAGGTTGGCCACCCGCATCTTGAGCCACCTCTTGCCGAGGGTCTGCCCCGACTTGGCGATCAGGATCGTGTCGTAGGCGACGTAGAGCACGGCGGCGACGAAGGACTGCCAGAGGGACCGGCCGACCTCCATCCGGTTCCCGTTCACGTCGTACTGGTGAACCCCCAGGGGCCAGGTGACCAGCCAGACGACGATGCCCACGAGGATCATGTCGATGATGCGGGCGAGGGTGCGCCTGCCGCTGTCGGCGAGCGGGGGCATGCCGGCGAGGGGGTCGGCGGGGCCGCCGTACGGGCCGCCGCCGTAGGGGCCGCCGGCGCCGTGGGGCCCTGCGTCGTAGGGGCCGCCCGCGCCGTAGGGACCGCCCCCGTAGGGGCCGCCGCCACCGGGGGGTTCGCCACCGCCGTAGGGGGCGGCTGCTGCCCTCCGCCGGGCGGCGGGGGCTGTCCGCCCTCGCCGGAGGGCGGCTGTCCGCCGGGCGGCGGGGGCTGCCGGTCGCCGTACGGGCTGTCGTACGGCGAGCCCGCCCCTGGTCCGACGGGGGCCGCTTCCTGAACGGGTCGTCCTCAGGGGGCTCCGCTCCGGAGCCGGGGGGCGGTTCACTGCTCATGTGCCCGAGTGGACCGCGAACGGACCGGCGCCGCATCCGGCGGCGGCCGTACGGGTGACAGAGGCCTCACCGGTCAGCTTCGGGCCTCACCGGTCCGCTTCGGTCCGCGTCGGTCGGCGTGGGTCCGCGTCGGTCGGCGTGGGTCCGCGTCGGTCCGGTCAGTCCGCGACGAAGGTGTGGGCCGCCTTGTCGTGCCAGCACTGGCGCCAGGGCCGGTCGAACAGGCACCACAGCACACCGAGCAGGCCGATGCCGAGCAGACCGGGAACGCTGTAGACCAGCCAGCGGCGCAGGGCCGCGCCGAACCCCGGCGGTTCGTGGCCCTCGATGTCCCGGACCTCGATCCCGCACAGCTTCTTGCCCAGCGTACGGCCCCACTTGGCGGTGGGCAGCGCCTCGTACAGCACGCCGAAGACCAGCAGGACGCCGAGGACGATGCCGAGCGCGGTGCCGGTCGTGCCGTCGATCAGCCAGACGGTGACGGTGCGCCCGGACAGTCTGGCCGCGTCGATCTTGTCCTGGATGTGGTCGGCCGCCTGGGTGCCGAGCGGCACGGCGGCGGCCGCGGTGACGGCGCCGAGGACCAGGTTGTCGATCAGACGGGCGGCGAACCGCTTGCCGAGGCCGGCCGGGCGGGCCGCGGCCTGCCGGCGGGCCGCCGCCTGGAACAGGTCCTCGACCGGCGGCTTCCAGGGCGCCACGGGCTGCTCGTCCGCTCCCCCGGCCAGCCGGTGCACCTGCTGCGCCCAGGACGCCTGGCCCCCACCGGGCCCGGCGGTGAGCGGGGTGCCGGAGCCGCCGGGCCGGCGGGGTGCCGACTGCTGGGGCACGGCCTGCTGCGGCGCGGCCGGCTGGGCCGCGGCCTGCTGCGGTACGGCAGGAGCCGCGGCCGCCGGGGCCTGGGGCGCTTGCGGGGCCGGCGCCGAAGCCGCCCGCGCGGCGGCGGCCTTCCCGGCGCCGAAGCCGGGCCCCCGGCCGGGCCCTGCGCACCCGTGCCGGCGGCACCGGCGGCGACTCCCGGCCCCGCCTGCGGCGCCCCGGCCGGACCCTGGCCGTCGAAGCCCCGGAGGCCGGACCGCCGGAACCCGTGGCGGCCGGGCCGAACCCAGGGGCGCCCGAGGTGCCGGGGGCACCGCCCGTCTCCGGGCCGGAGGCCGCGGGCGCGCCGGACGACGGCCGTCCCTGGGCCGGGTTCTGCCCCTGGCCGGGGACCTGGCGGAACGTCATGGTGCCGGAGTCCTGCACGGCCGCGGGGCCCGGCACCGGACGGCGGAAGATGAAGGTGCCGCCGGGGTCCGGCTCGTCCTCGGCCGGCGGGATCGACGCCGTGCCGTCGGTACGGGCGGCGTGCCCGGCCGGCTGGGACGGGGGGTCCGCGGGGAGCCTCGGGTCGGCGCCCCACGCGGACGCCTGCCGCTGGTCGGGCCGCTCGGCGGCCGGCGCCGGCTGCGGGTCCTCGTCGAAGAAGTGCGGGCCCGTCTCCTCCACGGCCGGGACCGGCTGCTGGAACCCGGGCGGCGGGTTGAGCGGTTCGCCGTCCCGCGGCGCCGGCCGGCTGGTGCCCGGCACCCAGGAGGCGCCGTTCCAGTACCGGACGTAGCCGGGGATGGACGGGTCCGGGTAGTAGCCCTCGCGGGGCCTGTCGTCACCGGGGGCCGGGGTTGGGGCGCTCATGTCCGTCGTCCCGTATCTGCTCGGGGGTGGTAAGGGGCTCCACATCTATCAGACCGGGGCATGCCGCACCGCCAGTCCCGCCGTACCCACCCCTTTCCGGGCAACGCCGTCCACGGATCGCGCACGCGGCCGGAGAAACTTCCCCGAACCCGCGTAATGGCCGCGCCCCTGCCCCCTCTCCCCGGTACGGGCCCGTTCGAAGCGGCCCCGGAGGAGAGAGGAAACACAGGTCATGCAGCAGACCGTGGTGGAACGGGAGCTGGAGATCCAGCTCGTCCTGTCGACCGAGCGGAGCGTCCCGGTACCGGCCCGGCTGGGCTACCGGTCCGACGACCCCTACGCCGTGCACCTCACCTTCCACACCACCTCCGAGCACCCCGTCGAGTGGACGTTCGCCCGGGAGCTCCTGGTGGAGGGGGTGTTCCGGCCGTGCGGGCACGGGGACGTGCGGGTGTGGCCGACGAAGGCCGAGGGCCGCGGCGTCGTCCTGATCGCACTGAGTTCACCGGACGGCGACGCCCTGCTGGAGCTGCCGGCCACACCGGTGTCCGCCTGGCTGGAGCGGACGCTGCGGGCGGTGCCGCCGGGCACCGAGGACGAGCGGCTGGGCATCGACGAGGCGCTCGACGAGCTGCTCGCCGGGTGACGCCCGGCGGTTCAGAAGAGCTTGCCCGGATTGAGGATGCCGAGCGGGTCGAAGACGCCCTTCACCGCGCGCTGCATCTCCACGCCGACCGGCCCGATCTCCCGCGCCAGCCACTCCTTCTTGAGCACCCCCACACCGTGCTCGCCGGTGATGGTGCCGCCGAGTTCCAGGCCGAGCGCCATGATCTCGTCGAAGGACTCCCGGGCCCGCCGGGACTCGTCGACGTCCTGGGCGTCGAAGCAGACGGTGGGGTGGGTGTTCCCGTCGCCGGCGTGCGCGCAGACGCCGATGGTGAGGCCGTACTTCGCGGCGATCCGCTCGACGCCCTCCAGCATCGCGCCGAGCTTCGAACGGGGCACGCACACGTCGTCGATCATCGTCGTGCCCTTGACCGCCTCCAGCGCGGTCAGCGAGAGCCGCCGGGCCTGCAGCAGGAGTTCGGACTCGGCGGCGTCCTCGGCGGGGACCACCTGGGTGGCGCCGGCCGCCTCGCACAGCGCGCCGAGGGCGGCGAGATCGGCGGCGGGGTCCGGGGTGTCGAAGGCGGCCAGCAGCAGCGCCTCGGTGGTCTCCGGCAGACCCATGTGGGCGAGGTCGTTGACCGCCTTGACGGTCGTACGGTCCATCAGTTCGAGGAGGGACGGCACGTGCCCGCCCTCCATGATCCGGCAGACGGCGTCGCAGGCGGCCGCCGACGAGGCGAACTCGGCGGCCAGCACGAGCTGCTGGGGCGGCTTCGGCTTCAGCGCCAGCACGGCCCGTACGACGATGCCGAGGGAGCCCTCCGAGCCCACGAAGAGGCGGGTCAGGTCGTAGCCCGCCACGCCCTTGGCGGTACGCCGGCCGGTGGACATCAGGCGGCCGTCGGCGAGGACGACGTCCAGGCCGAGCACGTACTCGGCCGTCACCCCGTACTTCACGCAGCACAGGCCGCCGGACGCCGTGCCGATGTTGCCCCCGATGGTGCACGTCTCCCAGCTGGACGGGTCCGGCGGGTAGTACAGGCCGTACTTGTCCACCTCGCGGGAGAGCGCCGCGTTGACGACGCCCGGTTCGACGACGGCGATCCGGTCGACCGGGCTGACCTCCAGGATGCGGTCCATCCGGGTCAGGGACAGCACGATGGAGCCGTCGGTGGCGTTGGCGCCGCCGGACAGGCCCGTGCGGGCACCCTGCGGGACGACCGGGACGCGCAGCTCGGTCGCGGTCCGCATGACGTGCTGCACCTGCTCGACGGTGCGCGGCAGCACGACCACCGCCGGGGCGCCGGACGGGCAGAAGCTCGCCATGTCGTTGGCGTAGGAGGCCGTGACGTCGGGATCGGTCAGGACCGCCTCGGGCGGCAGGCCGGCCAGGAGCCGGTCGGTGAGGTTGCTCGTCACTTCGTCGCGGGGCGCTTCGATACGGCTCACGATCACAGCGTGACACTCGGGGCCATCGGTGTGAACCCCGTCCGTGCCGTCCTTGGGCCACCCGGATGTGCCCGCCGCGCTGCCGCACAGTGAGCGGTATGGAGATCCGACCGTACGGCAGCTCCGCCCCCGGTACGTCCCTGGTGGCCGAGCCGCCCCCGCCGCGCCGAACCCGGCGTCTGCTGCGCCGCCTGCTGGTCACCGTGCTGGCCGGCTCCGCCGCGGCGGGCGGGGCGCTGGTGCTGCTGCCGCCGCGGCCCGCGCACCACCGGGCGGCACCGCCCGCCGCGGGCCCGCGGGCGCAGGCGCCGGCGCTGACGGCCGCCGCAGTCACCTCCGGGGTCCCGGCCGCGCTGCCGGACCTGGCGACGTTCATCGGGCGGCAGGAGGGCGCGGTGCGGGCCCGGCCCGGGACGCGCGGGCGTGGGCGGTCCTGGGGGCCGCGTACGTGCAGCAGGGGCGGAACGCCGACGGCGCGGCGGACTTCCCGAAGGCGGACCGGGCGCTGCGGACCTCGCTGGAGGTGGCCGGCACCCGGCCGGCCGAGCGGGCGGCGGCGCTGGGCGGCCTGGCCGCGCTGGCCAACGCGCGGCGGGACTTCCCGGCGGGGAAGCGGTACGGCGAGCAGGCCCTGAAGCTGACCCCGAAGCTCTGGTCGGCGTATCCGCCGCTGATCGACGCCTACACCGGGCTCGGCGACTACAAGGCGGCCCGGGGCGCGCTGGACAAGCTGCTGGGCCTGCGCACCGCGGCCGCCGACCGGCCGGCGGTGATGGCGCGGGCCTCGGCCGTCTACCGCGACCGCGGCTGGCGCGAGGACTCCGTGGCCCAGCTCACCGACGCGGCGGCCGCCGCCCGCACCCCCGCCGAACAGGCCGCGTACCTGACCGGGGTGGGGCAGCTCGCCTGGGAGCGGGGCGACCGGGAGGACGCGCTGCGGCACTTCGAAGCGGCCGTACGGCTGGAGCCGGGACGGCGGGCGGCGCTGTCCGGCAAGGGCCGGGCACTGGCCGCGCTGGGCCGTACCGACGAGGCGGTGGCCGCGTACCGGGCGGCCCTGGCCCGGCAGCCGGACGCGCGGGACGCGCTGGAACTGGGCGAGCTGTACGAGTCGCTGGGCCGGTACGAGGACGCCGAGCAGAGTTACGCCCTGCTGCGCGAGCGGGTCCGGCGGTCGGTGGCGGCCGGGGTCGACGAGGAGTTGCTGATCGGGCAGTTCGAGGCGGACCACGCGGACCCGGGGGACGCGGTGGAGCGGCTGCGGGAGGAGTGGCGGCGCCAGCCGGGGATCGAGGTGGCCGACGCGCTCGGCTGGGCGCTGCACCGGGCCGGCGAGGACACGGAGGCGCTGAAGTACGCCTCGGCCGCGACGGACAAGGCGAAGGGCGGCGGCGTGATCAGTGCCCCCTACGCGTACCACCGGGGCATGATCGAACGCGAGCTGGGGCTGGACGGGCCGGCCCGGCGGCACCTCGGGGAGGCGCTGCGGATCAACCCGTACTTCTCGCCGCTCGGGCCGAGGCGGCGGGAGAGGCCCTGCGGGGGCTCGGGGAGGTTCCCGACGAGCCCCCGCCGGACGACATGTCCTGAGGGACGCCGTTACAGGTTGCCCCGCTTCTCCTGCTCCCGCTCGATCGCCTCGAACAGGGCCTTGAAGTTGCCCTTGCCGAAGCCCATGGAGCCGTGCCGCTCGATCAGTTCGAAGAACACGGTCGGCTTGTCCTGGACCGGCTTGGTGAAGATCTGCAGCAGGTAGCCGTCCTCGTCGCGGTCGGCGAGGATCTTCAGCTCGCGCAGGGTGTCCACGGGCACCCGGGTGTCGCCGACCCACTCGCCGAGGGTGTCGTAGTACGAGTCCGGGGTGTCGAGGAACTGGACGCCGGCCGCGCGCATGGTCCGTACGGTCTGGACGATGTCGTTGGTGTTCAGCGCGATGTGCTGGACGCCGGCGCCGCCGTAGAACTCCAGGTACTCGTCGATCTGGGACTTCTTCTTGGCGATCGCGGGCTCGTTGATCGGGAACTTCACCTTGAGGGTGCCGTCCGCGACGACCTTCGACATCAGCGCGCTGTACTCGGTGGCGATGTCGTCGCCCACGAACTCCTTCATGTTCGTGAAGCCCATGACCTTGTTGTAGAACTCGACCCACTCGTTCATCCGGCCGAGCTCGACGTTGCCGACGCAGTGGTCGACGGCCTGGAAGGTGCGCTGGGCGGGCTGCGCGACCATCGGCTCGGCCGCCACGTAACCGGGCAGGTACGGGCCGTCGTAGCCGGTGCGCTCGACCAGGGTGTGGCGGGTCTCGCCGTAGGTGGCGATGGCGGCGAGGACGACGGTGCCGTGCTCGTCCTTCACCTCGTACGGCTCGGTGACCGAGCGGGCGCCGTGCTCGACGGCGTAGGCGTGGGCGGCGCGCGCGTCCGGGACCTCGATGGCCAGGTCGACCACGCCGTCGCCGTGCTCGGCCACGTGCTGGGCGATGAAGTGGCCCCAAGGGGTGCTCGGCTTGATGACCGAGGTGAGGACGAACCGTGCCGAGCCGTTCTCCAGCACGTAACTCGCGGTCTCGCGGCTGCCGTTCTCCGGTCCGGAGTAGGCGACCAGCTTCATGCCGAAGGCGCTGGAGTAGTAGTGCGCGGCCTGCTTGGCGTTGCCCACGGCGAAGACGACCGCGTCCATTCCCTTGACCGGGAAGGGGTCGGCCTGCCGTGCGGTGTCGGGAGTGTGGTCTGTGGTCTGCGTCATAGCGGAAGGGTGGACCGGACCCGCAAGGTGCGCAATAGTTCGTGGAATCACTGGGCAATGTGTTCAGCTCAATGGCCGCCTTGGCGGGCTTTCTGTACAGGATGACCATCCCCGGGAGGTGCTGTGGCGATCGATCGCCTGGACGGCCGGATCATCGTGCTGCTGGCGCGGGAGCCGCGCATCGGCGTGCTGGAGATGTCCCGGCGGCTCGGGGTCGCCCGGGGGACGGTGCAGGCGCGTCTGGACCGGCTTCAGTCGAATGGAGTCATCCGCGGCTTCGGTCCCCAGGTGGACCCGGCGGCCCTCGGCTACCCCGTCACCGCGTTCGCCACGCTGCAGATCCGGCAGGGTCAAGGGGCCGACGTCCGGGCGCACTTGGCGACCGTGCCGGAGGTGCTGGAGCTGCTGACCACCACCGGCAGCGGGGACATGCTGTGCCGGCTCGTGGCCCGGTCCAACGCCGATCTCCAGCGGGTGATCGACCGGGTCGTCGGTTTTGATGGCATTGTCCGGGCCTCCACGGCGATCGTCATGGAGAACCCCGTTCCGCTGCGGATCATCCCGCTGGTGGAGCAGGCCGCCGACGGCGAGTGAGCCGGGGCGAGCGCGTGCGGTCCGGACGGCCGGGAAGGGTCCGACGAACCGGGGTGAGCGCGCGTGAGCTTCTGGGAGTACCTGGGCAGCCGGCACCAGCAACTGCTCGCGGACGGCTATCAGCACGCCAGCGCGGTCTTCCAGTGCATGGTCGTGGCGACCGTCCTGGGCGTGCTGATCGGGGTCGCCACCTACCACTCCGACTGGGCGGGGAACCTGGCCACCACGACCACGGCGACCTTCCTGACCATCCCCTCGCTCGCGATGATCGGCCTGCTCATCCCGATCGTGGGCCTCGGGGTGGCACCCACGGTGATCGCGCTGACCCTGTACGGGCTGCTGCCGATCGTGCGGAACTCCATCGTGGGCCTGCGGGGGGTCGATCCGGCGCTGGTGGACGCGGCCCGCGGGATCGGCATGTCGCGTACGGCGCGGCTGCTGCGGGTCGAGCTGCCGCTGGCCTGGCCGCCCATCCTGACCGGCATCCGGGTGGCCACGCAGATGCTGATGGGCATCGCGGCCATCGCCGCCTACGCCTCCGGCCCCGGCCTGGGCAACGAGATCTTCCGCGGGCTGGCCTCGCTGGGCAGCAAGAACGCCCTGAACCAGGTGCTCGCCGGCACGATCGGCATCGTCATCCTCGCCCTGCTGTTCGACGCCGCGTACGTGCTGCTCGGCCGGCTGACCATTCCCAGGGGGATCCGTGGCTGAGACGACCTCCACCCACGGCGCCACGATCGAGCTGGAGAACCTGACCAAGCTCTACCCGGGCAACCCGCAGCCGGCCGTGGACAACGTCACGATGGAGATCCGGGCCGGCGAGACGGTGATCTTCGTCGGGCCGTCGGGCTGCGGCAAGTCCACGACGCTGAAGATGATCAACCGGCTGATCGAGCCGACCGGCGGGCGCATCCGCATCGACGGCGAGGACGTCACCCGCATCGACCCGGTGCGGCTGCGCCGCAAGGTCGGCTACGCCATCCAGTCCTCGGGTCTGTTCCCGCACATGACGGTGGCGCAGAACATCGCCCTGGTGCCGCGGATGGTCGGCTGGCCGAAGGGCCGGGTGCGCGACCGGGTCGAGGAGATGCTGGACCTCGTCGGACTGGACCCGGGCGAGTTCCACGACCGCTATCCGCGCCAGCTCTCCGGCGGCCAGCAGCAGCGCGTCGGCGTGGCCCGGGCCCTGGCCGCCGATCCCCCGGTGCTGCTGATGGACGAGCCGTTCGGCGCGGTCGACCCGATCACCCGTGACCACCTCCAGGACGAGCTGATCCGGCTCCAGCGCGAGCTGCACAAGACGATCGTCTTCGTCACCCACGACTTCGACGAGGCGATCAAGCTGGGCGACCGGATCGCCGTGCTGCGCGAGCACTCGCACATCGCCCAGTTCGACACCCCGGAGGCCATCCTGACCAACCCGGCCGACGACTTCGTCTCCGGTTTCGTAGGCGCGGGCGCGGCCCTGAAGCGGCTCAACCTGACCCGGGTCCGGGACGTGGAGATGCGGGAGTACCCGACGGTGACCGTGGACACCCCGCTGCAGGAGATCTTCGGGTTGCTGCGCGGCGGCGGCACCAACGAGATCCTGCTGCTCGACAAGCGGCGCCGCCCCTACAAGTGGCTGCGGCGCGGCGACCTGATGCGGGCCCGCGGTTCGCTGGCCCGCGCGGGCACGCTGGTGCACGACACGGTGACCCGGGACGCGACCCTGCGGGACGCCCTGGAGGCGGTGCTCACGGACAACGCCGGCCGGGTGGCCGTGACCGGGCGGCGCGGGGCCTACATCGGCGTCGTGGACATGGAGACGCTGATGAACTCCGTGCACGAACTGCTGGAGGCCGACCGGCTGGAGGCCATGGAGGCGCAGGCCGAGCTGGAGGAGGCCCGCAGCCAGCAGACCCATTCCGAGCAGGAGGGGCACGGAGGGGAGACGAAGGCGTGAGCACCGAGCAGCGGCCCGGGGGCGAGCCGGAGGCCGACGGCCCGCCCTTCCCCGACGAGGACGGGGCGGAGCAGGAGGCCCCGCCGCCCCGGCGGCGCCCGCCCGGGCGCCGGCTGACCTGGCAGCAGCTGACCGTCCTGCCCACGTTCCTGGTCCTGCTGCTGCTGGCGACCTGGCTGTGGTTCCGCCAGGCGGACCTCGACACGATCTCGCGGAACGCGCTCTCGGGCGGCCAGGTCTCCAAGGCACTGTGGCAGCACGTGCAGCTGACGGTGATCTCGACGTTCTTCGTGCTGATCATCGCGATCCCGCTGGGCATCCTGCTCACCCGCGGGGCCATGCGGAAGGCGACCCCGCTCGCGATGACGATCGCCAACATGGGCCAGGCGACCCCGGCGATCGGCCTGCTGGCGCTGCTGGTGATCGCGCTGGGGACGGGTACGAGGGCGGCCCTGATCGGCATCATCGTCTACGCCGTGCTGCCGGTCCTCGCCAACACCATCGCCGGCCTGAAGGCCAACGACCCCACGCTGCTGGAGGCGGCCCGCGGCATCGGCATGTCCCCGCTCGGGGTCCTCACCCGGATCGAGCTGCCCCTCGCCGTCCCGCTGATCCTCGCGGGCGTCCGTACGGCGCTGGTCCTCAACGTCGGTACGGCGACCCTGGCGACCTTCGGCGGGGGCGGCGGGCTCGGTGTGCTGATCACCACCGGCATCACCACCCAGCGCATGCCGGTGCTGGTGCTCGGCGCCCTCCTCACCATCGCCCTCGCCCTGCTGGTCGACTGGCTGGCGCTGCTGGCGGAGGTCATGCTCCGGCCGCGCGGTCTGGAGGCGGGAGCATGAGGCGCCGGGTGCCGCTGCTGCTGGCCGCGCTGCTCGTCGTGCCGTCCGGCTGCGGTCTGACCAGCGGGTCCCCGATGGTCGACGACGTCCGACCGGGGTCCATCGGGGCGGGCGAGCCGCTGAAGGGCGCCCATCTCACCGTCACCTCCAAGGAGTTCACCGAGCAGCTCATCCTCGGCGCGATCATGGGGATCGCCTTCCAGGCCGCCGGCGCGGACGTCCTGGACCGGACCGGCATCCAGGGCTCCATCGGATCGCGGGAGGCGGTCAAGAACGGGGACGCGGACGCGCAGTACGAGTACACGGGCACCGGCTGGATCACCTACCTGGGCAACAGCCGGCCCATCCCCGACCCGCGCAAGCAGTGGGAGGCGGTGCGGGCGGCGGACCTGAGGAACGGGCTGACGTGGCTGGAGCCGTCGAGGCTCGACAACACCTACGCGCTCGCCATGAACCAGGCCAACTTCAAGAAGTACGGCACCCGGACGCTGTCCGAGGTGGCCGAGCTGTCCAAGCGGGACCCGGGGGCCGTCACCCTGTGCGTGGAGAGCGAGTTCGCCAACCGCGCGGACGGGCTGCCCGGCATGGAGAAGGCGTACGGGATGAGCGTGCCGGCGAAGAACGTCACGCAGATGGACACCGGGATCATCTACACCCAGGTGGCGAAGGGGGCGTGCACCTACGGGGAGGTGTTCACCACCGACGGGCGCATCAAGTCGATGAACCTGGCGGTCATGGCGGACGACAAGAAGTTCTTCCCCAACTACAACGCGACGCCGGTGGTCAACAGCCGGGTGCTGGAGAAGTGGCCGGCCATCGCGAAGGTCATCGAACCGGTCAACGCCAGGCTGGACAACTCGGTGGCGCAGACGCTGAACGCACGCGTCGACGTCGATGGTCAGGATCCGCACCAGGTGGCACTGGACTGGATGAAGGCGGAGGGGTTCGTGAAGTAGGGGTTCCGCCGGCCCGGTCACCCCGGACCGGCGTACAAAGAACTCGATGCAAAAGAGGTGTTGCAAAGATAGCTTTGCATCGCTACCTTTGTACGCATGACGGAGCACGAGGAACGCGCGCAACGCCGGCTGGACGCCCGCTCCCTGCGGGGACTGGCACACCCGCTGCGGATGCAGATGCTGGACAACCTGCGCCAACGCGGCCCCGCCACCGCTTCCCAACTGGCCGGGAGACTCGGCGAGTCCAGCGGGGCGACCAGCTACCACCTGCGCCAGCTCGCCGCCCACGGCTTCGTCGAGGACGCCCCCGGGCACGGCAAGGGGCGGGAACGCTGGTGGCAGGCGGTGGACCAGGGACTGGTCTTCGACAGCGCCGACTTCGAGGGCGCCGGACCGCAAGTACGCGGGCTGGCCGAGGCGTTCCTGCACGAGATGGCCGGAACCCACGCCCGTGAGCTGTCCACCTGGCTCAGCACCCGCGACCAGTGGTCGGCGGACTGGTCCCAGGGCTCCGACATGAGCGACGCGACGCTACGGCTCACGCCCGGCCTGGCCGCCGAGCTGGTCGAGCGGATGCACGCCCTGATCGACGAGTACCGCGGCCGGGCGACCGGCACGGACACGCCCGGCTCCGAGCAGGTGCGCATCCACACGCACCTGTTCCCCGTCGAATCCGACTGAGACGAACCGATACGAACCGAGAGGCCCCGCCATGCAGCTCACCATCCGGCTCGCCCAGCACCACGCCACCGACCTGCGCGCGGCCGCCGCCGCACACCACCTCACCGCCGAGGCCAAGCCCCCGGTCGAACTGCGCACCCGCGTCGGCTGGACGCTGGTCGAGCTCGGCCTGCGGCTCGCCGCCGCCCCCAGGCCGGTCCCGGCCGCCTGCTAGCAGCTCGGGACCCCGCCCTTGCCCTTCTCCAGGGCCACCAGGGAGTTCACCGCGCCCTGGAGCGTGGTCACCGGGACCAGCCGCAGCCCCTCGGGCAGCTCCGACTTGGCGTCGGAGCACTCCGCCTTCGGCACCAGGAAGACGGTCGCCCCGTCCCGCCGGGCGGCCTGGGTCTTCAGGGCCACCCCGCCCACCGCACCGACCTTGCCGGCCGCGTCGATCGTGCCGGTACCGGCGATGGTGCGCCCGCCCGTCAGATCGCCGCCGTGGCCGTCGCCGTCCAGGGTGTCGATGATCCCCAGGGTGAACAGCAGCCCCGCGCTGGGCCCGCCCACATCGGCGAGCTTCAGCCGGACCTTGACCTTGTCGGGGCTCAGGTCCAGGTACTTCAGCGCCGCCTGGGTCGCCGCGTCCTGGGACTGCCGCATCTGCTTGGCGTTGTACTTCTCGATCTCCTTGACGCTGTTCCCGCTCGGGTACACCGCGTCCCGGGGCATCACGGCCCGGTCGGTGCGGAACCAGTTGCCGAGCACGTCCGCGAGCGACACCCGGGTGTCCGGGCCGGTCGCCTCGATGGTCGTCATCCGCAACTGCCCGCCGGTGTCCCGGGCCGGTGCCCCCGAGACGGTGATCACCTGTGCGTTCCGGTTCTTGCCGAGCACGTCCGCCGTCATCCCGGGCTGCGCCACCGAGAACGGCAGCGGCGCGAACACCGCCGTGGCGATCAGGGCCACGACGGGCAGGGCGCAGACGGCGACGGCCTGGGGACGCGTGAGACGTGAGAGCACGCAATCAATCTACGTGACCCCTCGGTGGCGGCCCACCGCAGCTCAGCGCAGCGCCTCCGCGACCTCCCGGCCGCGTCCATCACCCGCGGCCCCACCCGCTCCGGCACGGAGTCCGCCAGCATCACCACGCCCACGCTGCCCTCGACCCCCGTCACCCCGACGAGGGGCGCCGCGGCCCCGCAGGCACCGGCCTCCAGCTCCCCGTGGGTCAGGGTGTATCCGGGGTCGGCCTGCGGCGACAGCCGGGCGGAGAGAATCGCCCGGCCCGCGGCCCCGCGGTCCAGCGGATGCCGGAAACCGGCCCGGTAGGCCACGTGGTAGTCCGTCCAGGTCGGCTCGACCACCGCGACGGCCAGCGCCTCGGTCCCGTCGACCAGGGTCAGATGCGCCGTCGCCCCGATGTCCTCGGCGAGCGACCGCAGCGCGGGCAGCGCCGCCTCCCGCACCAGCGGATGCACCTGCCGGCCGAGCCGCAGCACCCCGAGCCCGACCCTGGCACGCCCGCCCAGATCACGCCGTACGAGCGCGTGCTGCTCCAGCGTGGCCAGCAGGCGGTACACCACGGTCCGGTTGACGCCCAGTTTGTTGGAAAGCTCGGTCACGGTCAGCCCGTGGTCGGTGTCGGCCAGCAGTTTGAGGACACGCAGTCCCCGGTCGAGCGTCTGGGAGGTCTCCGCGGTCACGACGCCCACTCCTTCGGCGGTGAGGTCGGCGGACACCGGAGCGACGGATGCGACACCGAGTCCCGACGGCGACGCGCTTCAGAGGCCGCCGATCGGCAGGACGCCCGGCGGCTCCGGGCCATGTCGCTTCACGGCTGCGCTCCGCGGCGGCGCTGCCACGGGGCGTGTGCGTAGCCGGACAGTAGCGAAGCCGGTTCGCTGAGCGGAAGCCTCCGTCCAGAATCCGGTCACGGCCGGATCCGGACTGCCTGAATTCGTCCGCATACGCACGTACCCCAGGCTTTTACCGCATGCGTGTGGCCCACTCCTGCACCTTGGCGATCCGCTGTCGCAGCTGCCCCGCCGTCGCCTCCGCGCTGGCCGGTCCCCCGCACACCCGGCGCAGCTCGGTGTGGATGACGCCGTGCGGCTTGCCGCTCTGGTGGACGTAGGCGCCGACCAGGGTGTTGAGCCGCTTGCGCAGCTCCATCATCTCCTTGTGGCTGACCACCGGCCGTCGCTCGGCGGGCAGTTCCAGCAGGTCGGCCTCGGTGTCCGGCTTCTTGCGGCTGTGCGCGATCTGCCGGGCCTGCCGCTTCTGCAGCAGCATCTGCACCTGGTCGGGCTCGAGAAGGCCCGGGATGCCCAGGTAGTCCTGCTCCTCCTCGCTGCCCGGGTGGGCCTGCATGCCGAACTCGGCGCCGTCGTAGAGGACCCGGTCGAAGACGGCCTCGGACTCCAGCGCCTCGAAGGAGAACTGCTCCTGCTCGCCCGTGTCCTCGTCCTGCTCCTTGTTCGCCTCCTCCATCTCCTTCTCGGATTCGGCGTACGGGTCCTCCTCGCCCTCCTTCTTCGGCTTGTCGAGGGCGTGGTCCCGCTCCTTCTCCATCTCGTTGGCGAAGGTCAGCAGGTCCGGGACGGTCGGCAGGAACACGGACGCGGTCTCGCCGCGGCGCCGGGACCGCACGAAACGGCCGACGGCCTGCGCGAAGAACAGCGGGGTCGAGATGGTGGTGGCGTACACCCCGACCGCGAGCCGGGGCACGTCGACGCCCTCGGACACCATGCGCACCGCGACCATCCAGCGGTCGTCGCCGCCGCTGAAGTCGTCGATCCGCTTCGAGGCGCCGGCGTCGTCGGACAGCACGAGGGTCGCCTTCGTGCCGGTGATCTCCCGGATGAGCTTGGCGTAGGCGCGGGCGGAGTCCTGGTCGGAGGCGATGACCAGGGCACCGGCGTCCGGGATGCCCTTGCGCACCTCGGTCAGCCGCTGGTCGGCGGCGCGCAGCACGCTGGGCATCCATTCGCCGCGCGGGTCGAGGGCGGTGCGCCAGGCCTGGCTGACCGCGTCCTTGGTCATCGGCTCGCCGAGCCGGGCGGCGATCTCGTCGCCGGCCTTGGTGCGCCAGCGCATGTTGCCGCTGTACGAGAGGAAGATGACCGGCCGGACGACATGGTCGGCGAGGGCGTTGCCGTAGCCGTAGGTGTAGTCGGCGGCGGACCGGCGGATCCCGTCCTGCCCCTCCTCGTACGTGACGAAGGGGATCGGGTTGGTGTCGGACCGGAACGGCGTACCGGTCAGCGCGAGCCGCCGGGTCGCGGGCTCGAACGCCTCCAGGCAGGCCTCGCCCCAGGACTTGGAGTCACCGGCGTGGTGGATCTCGTCGAGGATCACCAGGGTCTTGCGCTGCTCGACGCGGTTGCGGTGCAGCATCGGGCGGACGCCGACGCCCGCGTAGGTGACGGCGACGCCGTCGTAGTCCTTGCCGAGCGGGCCCGCGCTGTACTCGGGGTCGAGCTTGATTCCTATCCGGGCCGCGGCCTCCGCCCACTGCTTCTTCAGGTGCTCGGTCGGCGCGACCACGGTCACCTGCTGCACGACGTGGTGGTGCAGCAGCCAGGAGGCGAGGGTCAGCGCGAAGGTCGTCTTGCCGGCGCCCGGCGTGGCCACCGCGAGGAAGTCACGCGGCTGCTCCTGGATGTACCTCTCCATCGCCCCCTGCTGCCAGGCACGCAGCTTGCTTGCGGTGCCCCAGGGAGCCCGGCCGGGGAAGGCCGGCGAGAGGTGGTGTGAGTGTGCGGCGGAAGCGGTCATGGGCGCGGGCCCGGAGGGCCCTCCGTTGAGGGTGGCGGCGGGTGACGGGCGGGAGGTAGTCACGGTCTCCGTGGATCAGGCGGTCGGGCGGCTCGGCTACGTATGACAACCGGGCCACCCTACCGGCGGCCCGGCACACCCGACGCGCGAACGGGGCCGGGTCGCCCCCGGGTGGGACTCACGTCACAGTCGGCGCGGACGGCCTTCGTCGTGCCGGCGCCCGCGAGGACTCGTGCGGACACCGGCGTGCGGCACTCCCGGGTTCACACCTCGTGGAGCCGCCGCGTCACCCACGCCCCCACCAGCGCCACCGCCGTCATCGGCAGGAAGACGGCGGCGAAGGCGGCGGGGTGGGATCCGCCGGCCGCCGAGGCGGACGCGGCCGCCGCGCCGCCGCCGCCCAGAGCCGCGAAGGCCGCGCCGGTCGCCGCGAGGAGGACGACGTTGGAGAGGGCGTCGGAGATCTGAAGCGCGGCGGAGTTGGCGCCGGCCTCCCGGGGCGCGGAGAGCTGGAGCAGCAGCACGCTGGTGGAGGAGATCACCAGCCCCATGCCGAAGCAGCCGAAGCCCCAGGCGACGGCGACGATCCAGACCGGCACGGAGTGCAGCAGCACGCTCGGCGCGGTGAGGATCGCGGCGGCGACCAGCACCATGCCCGCCGTCATCAGCCGCTCCCGGTACGGCTCCACGCGCGGCCGCGACTGCACCCACGAGCCCAGCGCCCAGGTGACCCCGCCGGCCGCCAGCGAGAAGCCGGCCAGCGTCGGGGACACCCCCCGCTGGGTGACCAGCATCAGCGGGACGAAGGACTCGGCGGCGATGAAGGAACCGGCGGACACCCCGCGCAGCAGCACGACGGAGGGCAGCCCGCGCGCGGCGCGGTAGGTGCCGCGCGGGAGCAGTCCGAGGACGGCGGGCCCGAGCAGCGCCGCACCGGCGAGACCGGGGACCAGCGAGAGCCAGCGCAGGTCCTGGGCGGCGTACTGCAGGAGTCCCGCGCCGAGGGAGATGGCGAGGGCGAGCCGGATGCGCCGCCGGTCGAAGGAGGCGGCGCCGTCGGTGCCGTCCACGGGGCCCGCCGCCCGGCGGCGTATCTGCGGCAGCGCGAGGGCGAGCGGGAAGACGACCAGCGCGGGGATGCCGAGGAAGACCCAGCGCCAGCCGAGGTGCTCGGTCACCGCTCCCGCGGCGAGCGGGCCGACGATGGACGGTACGACCCACCCGGCGGCGAAGGCCGCCATGATCGCTGGCCGCAGCCGCTCGGGATAGGCGCGCCCGACGACGACGTACAGCGCCACGATGACCAGTCCGCCGCCGAGACCCTGCACGGCCCGGCCCAGGATGAACACCCACATCGTCCCGGCGGTCCCGGCGACGACGAGCCCGGCGGCGAAGGCGGCGATCCCCGTGGTCAGCGCGCCGAGCGGCCCGCGCCGGTCGGACCACTGGCCGGCGAACACCATCCCGAACAGGCTGGTCGTGAAGTACCCGGAGAACGCGAACGCGTACAGCGCCAGCCCGTCCAGCTCGCGCGCCGCCACGGGCATCGCGGTCCCGACGGCGGTCGCCTCGAAGGCGATGAGCAGCACGACGGACACGATCCCGACACTGAGCGCCCGGTGCTCCCGGCTGAGCACACCACCGCCGTCCGTGTCGACGGCGTCACTCACCACGGCGGTGTCACGGGACTCGAGGGCACTCATGGTCGACAGAGTAAGGTCCACGGCCGGGTTTGACCCCTGTCGGTGGTCCCGCCCGTGCTGCGACCTTGGTCGTAGATCCCGGGCCCGGGCTTCGTGAACGGCGTGTGGCAGTCCCGTCGCGGGGCCGCGGTTCTGCCTGAGCGGCCGCCCCGGCCCGCCCTACGTTCTTCTCGCAGCACGACACGACGGTGTGCCCGAGTGGTTCAGGGAGTCGCCTGCGCCGGGCCCATCGGCGAGCTCCGCTCGCGGGGACTTACGCGGGTTCGACTCCCGCCACGGTCTCCAGCTACAGCACCCCGCCCGCCTCGTCCTGGAACAGCTGCGTCCAGTAGTGCCAGGCGGTGTCCGGCAGGGTGGCCGCGGGGTCGACCGCGGTGAGGGTGCGGATCATGGCCGCGGCCAGGTGGTCGTAGGCCTCGGTGGTCAGCTCGTTCGACAGGTGCTCGTCGATGGTCCGCTCGTGGTGCAGGAGCCAGAGGGTGAAGGCCAGGGTGGACACGTCGGTGTTCAGGGGGTGGAGCGTGGCCTCGGGCTCGCTGAACGTGAGCACCGCGCCCGTTCTGCCGTCGACCACCAGGCTGTGGTCCTCGACGAGGTGGCCGAGCCGGATCAGGTGACCGGCGTGGGCGGGGAGGGCGTCCAGGGGGTAGTCGTCGCAGCGCTCGGTGGTGAAGTACTCGGTGAGCGTCGGCAGCGGGACGTCGGTGTCGGCGTGGAAGACGACCGCCTCCTCCGGCAGGCCCGTCTCGCGCAGGAAGCGGCGGGTCGGCTCGTGCGTGAGCGTGGCGGGGAAGTCGACCTCCTCGAACCGGGCCACCCGGCCGTGGCCGAACTCCTGCTCCAGCAGGCGGGCCGGAACGTCCAGGGTCAGGCCGGACGTGGTGCCCGGCCCCGCGACGAGGGCCAGCGGGCGGATCAGGGCCGCGGCCTTCCAGTACGGCGGGACCCGGCCGTCCGTGCCCTCCGCGAACAGGGCGAGCAGGCGGCGCGACGCCTCGGTCGCCGTCCTCGGGCCGTACGTGCCCGCCAGGGACTCGAAACGGCCACGCAGGCCCGCCAGTTCCTCCGTGACCGCGGCGAAGCGCAGCAGGGTGGCCAGCGAGGGGCGAAGGGGCGCGGGGCGGACGGGCCGACGAGGCAGGCCGTGGTCAGCTCGCCGGTGTCGCCGTCCAGCAGGATCGACTCGCGCTCCATGCCGGCCGGGTTCAGCAGTTCGCCGATCACCAGGCGCCCGCGCAGCTCCTCCGCCAGGCGGAAGGGGCCGTCGGTGGCGTCGCCGAGGGTGCGCAGGCCGTGGGCGCGCAGCGGGGAGAAGGTCAACAGGGCGGTGTCCACGGGCAGTCCGGGGCCCGTGAGCAGTCCCCGGGTGGGCGCGTGGGTGATGTGCCGGCCCAGTTCCGCCTCGGTCAGTGTGATCGCCGGGATACCGGCGTCGGTCGTGCTCATCGCTCCCCCGCGATCGTCCCCGTGCGTGCCTGTGCGCATGCGCCGTCGTGCGCGATGCCCGGGCGGGTGCCCCCGACTGCTCAGCACACTACGCCGCACCACTGACAACGACCCTCACCAGGAAGGACGCCGGACGGACCGGATCCGTTGCCCGCTCTTCCCGCGCACGGCCGTCGCCGCGCGCGGGGGCGTGGTCACTGCGAGGTCACCACGGCCGCCTGCGGGCGGATCGGGAGGCGGTTGACGGGGCGGCCGGTGGCCGCGCGGACGGCGGAGGCGATCGCCGCCGGGGACGTGACCACCGGGACCGCGCTGACCGACTTGGCGCCGAAGGGCGCGACCACGTCCCGCTCCTCGACCAGCTTCACGATCCGGATGTCCGGCGCGTCCAGGGCGGTCGGCAGGGCGTACCCGGTCAGGTCCGGGTGGCGGATCAGGCCGCGCGGGGTGCGCAGGTTCTCGGTGAGGGCGATGCCCACGCCCTGCGTGACGCCCGCCTCGATACGGGCCGTGAGCTGGGCGGGGTTGAGGATCCGGCCGACGTCCTGGGCGACCGCCAGCTCCACCACCCGGACCGAGCCGATCTCGATGTCGACGTCCACCACCGCGCGGATCGCGCAGAAGGCGAGGCCCACGAAGGCGTCGCCCTGGCCGGCGGCGTCCAGCGGCTCGGTGGGGTGCGGACGGCACTGGGCCGTGGCCCACAGCTCCTTGCCGTCCATCGCCTCGGTGACGGTGGTCGACAGCACGCCGTCGTAGGAGGTGATCTTGCCGTCCGTGATCTGCAGCAGTTCGGTGGACATGCCGAACTGGTGGGCCAGGGCTGCAGGAGCTGGGTGCGGACCATCTTCGCCGCCCGCTCCACCGCGCCGCCCGACACCCAGGTGTGGCGGCCGCGGCAGCCCGGCCCGGCCGGGGGCTGGTCGGTGTCGACCGGTGCCACGTGCACCTCGTCGACGCCGAGCGTGTCCTGGACGATCTGGCGGGCGAGGGTGGTGAAGCCCTGACCCGTCTCCACGGCCCCGCAGAGCACGGTGGCCACACCGTCGTGCACCTTCACCGTCGCCGTCGAGACCTCGTCGGCGCCCTCGGCGCCGAGCATGTGCACCATGCCCAGGCCGTAGCCGACGCCCCGGCGCACCGCGCCGGGCTCGCCCGCGCCCTCGGGGCCGCCGGGCAGCAGCCACTCCTCCTCGGGGGTGTCCACGGGCAGTTCGGGCAGCGGGAAGTCACGGACCGCCTGCAGGAGTTCGGCCACCGGGGCCGGGCAGGTCACGGTCTGGCCGATGGGCAGGACGTCGCCGGTCGCGAGCGCGTTGCGCAGGCGGACCTCGGCCGGGTCCAGGCCCAGTTTCCTGGCCAGCTTGTCCATCTGCGCCTCGTAGGCGGCGCACACCTGCATCGCGCCCTCGCCGCGCACGTGGCCGGAGGGCGGGTTGTTGGTGCGTACGGCCCAGCCCTCGATGAAGGCGTTCGGGACGACGTACGGGCCGCACGCGAAGGAGACGGCGGCGGCGAGGGCCTCGGCGGAGGTGTCCGCGTAGGCGCCCGCGTCGAGCAGGATCTGCGCCTCGACCTTCACCAGCCTGCCGTCGGCGTCCGCGTGGTGGCGGTAGCGCAGCAGGGTGGGGTGGCGGTGGGCGTGGCCGAGGAAGGACTCCTCGCGGGTGGCCGTGAGCTTCACCGGGCAGCCGGTCTTCAGGGCGAGCAGGCCGAGCGGGAGCTGGAAGCCCTGGTCCTCGCGGTCGGCGGTGGCGCCGGGCACCCCCGTGACGACGATCTTCACCCGTTCCGGGGACAGGCCGTAGCAGGCCGCGGCCGTGTTGCGGTCGGTGTGCGGGTCGGTGGACGCCAGGTACAGCTCCACGCCGCCGTCGGGGCGGGGCACGGCGAGGCCGGCCTCGGCGCCGATGGGGGCCGGGTCCGCGCGGCCGATGCGGTACTGGCCCTCGACGACGATCTCGCCGGCCGCCTCCGGGTCGCCGTGGTGCAGCGGGATGTGCCGGATCAGGTTGCCGTCCGGGTGCAGCGGTTCGGCCTCGAAGGAGTGCTCGGGGTCGGTGACCGGGTCGAGCACCTCGTACTCGACGATGACGGCCGCGGCGGCCATCCGCGCCGTGTCGGGGTGGTCGGCGGCGACGGCGGCGATGGGCTCGCCGTGGTGCCGTACGACCTCGGAGGCGAACACCGGGCGGTCCGGCGTGCCCCGGCCGTGGCGGGGGTGCCGGGGACGTCCTCGTGGGTGACGACGGCGCGTACGCCGGGCATCTCGCGCGCGTGGGTGGTGTCGATGGAGACGATGCGCGCGTGCGCGTGCGGGGAGCGCAGCACGGCGGCCCAGAGCAGCCCCTCGGCCCACAGGTCGGCCGCGTAGGGGAAGGTGCCCTCGGTCTTGGCGCGGGCGTCGGCGTGCGGCAGCGAGGCGCCGAGGCCGTGCGGCAGCGGCTCGGGGTGCGCGGCGGGCGCCGCCGCGGTGGCGGTCGCGGTGGCGGCTTCGTTGGTCACGCCTGGCCTCCGTCCTGGCCGTACTGCTGGTCGTGCGGTCCCGGTGTGCCGAAGGTGCCGGGGCTGTCGAAGAGCCCCGGTGACTCGAAGGCCGCCGGGTTGACACCGCCGGCGCCCGGGCCCGCCTGGTGCGGGATGCGCGCCTCGTCGGTGTCCGGTCCCTCGTCGGCGCCGGAGTGCGCCTCGCGCTCGGCGACGACCTCCTTGACTGCGTCCAGGACGCCCCGGTAGCCGGAGCAGCGGCAGAGGTTGCCGCACAGGGCCTGGCGGGTCTCCAGCTCGGTCGGCGCGGGGTTGCCCTCGAGGAGGTCGTGCAGGGTCATCGCCATGCCGGGCACGCAGAAGCCGCACTGCACGGCGCCGCACCGGGCGAGCGCCCGCTGCACGTCGGAGGGCCGTCCGTCGGCGGCCAGGCCCTCGACGGTGCGCACCTCGCTGCCGGCCGCGGTGACGGCCGGGACCAGGCAGGACGCCACCAGGCGGCCGTCGACCTGGACGTTGCAGGCACCGCACTCGCCCTGCGAGCAGCCGTCCTTGGCCCCGGCGAGACCGAGCCGCTCGCGCAGGACGTACAGCAGGGACTCGCCGATCCAGGCGTCGGTGACGGGCCGGTCGGCGCCGTTGACCCGCAGGACGTAGGAGGCGAGCGGGTGGTCGTCGTGGGGCGGGAGGGCGGCGGGCTCGTCCCCGGGCGCGTCCTCCTGGTCCGCGGTCCGGGCGGCCGGGTCCGCGTCGTCCGCCGGGTCCTCGGCCGGCGGCGCGTCCGCGGCCGGTGCGGTGTCCTCGGGCGCGCCGGTCCCGTCCACCGGGTCCGCGGGGCGCGGCGCCGCGGCCGTGTCCGGCGTCTGCGGGGCCTCGGGGGCCGTCTCGTGACCGGCGGGCCCGGCGGGCCGTTCCGGGCCGTCGGCGGGGCCCTCAGGGGCCTGCGCGGCCGGGGCCGGGTCGTAGGGCGGCTCGGGCGCGAACTCGGGGGCGGTGGGGGCTTCGGCGGTGGGGGGCGCGAACTCCGCCGCCGGGGAGGCGTCGGTGGTGCGGGGCGCGGCGTCCGGCTCCGGCTCCTCCCACGGCTGCGCGGGGGCCTCCGTCGCCCAGGGCGCGGGCGCGCCGCCGGGCAGGGTGGCCGGCGGGGTGCCGCCCCACTGCTCGACCAGCGAGGACGTGGTGAACTCGCCGGACTCGTCGGGGAGATCACCGCCGGCGACCGGGATGGACCACTGTCCGGTGACGTCGTGTCCGGGGGCGGGCGGCGCCGCGGGCTCCTCGAAGGTCCACTGCTGGGTGGCCGCGGGCTGGTACGTGAACCGGTCGCCGCTGCCCGGCTCCTGGGGCACGGCGTTCGGCTCGGGCCACCGGCCGCCGACGTCGGGCGCGGGCCAGGCGTCCGCGGGGCCCTCGGGGGCGCCGCCGTTATCCGCGGCGGGACGTAGCCGTGTCCGGGGGCGGCCAGCGGGCTGTCGCCGGCGAGCAGGGCGTCGATGCCGCCCTCGGGGAGCTTGACGAAGGCGGTGGCGCCGTCGTCGTAGTCGCCCTGGGGCAGCGGGTCCCAGCGGCCGCCGCCCTGCGGGGTGCCCTCTCCGTGCTGGTCGTCGGTCACGACAGCGCCCTCCCCAGTGCTCGTCGGGCCAGCGCGGCGACGGTGCGCCGCAGGTGCAGTACGGCGGGCGGCAGCGGGACCACGGAGCCGTCCGGCTCGGGGGCCGGGTCCGGGATGCACGCGGCGGCGACGTACTCCCCGAAGGCCTGCAGGGCCTCGGGTACGAGGGCGCGGTCGTTGTCCCAGTCGATGAGCTGGGCGACCCACTGCTCGGCGTCCAGGGGGCGCAGCGGCATCGGCGCTATGGCGCCCACGGCGCAGCGCACCCCGCGCCGGGCCGGGTCGAGCACCACGGCCACCGAGGCCAGCGCCCGGCCGGGGCCGGTGCGCCCGGTCGCCTTCAGGAAGACCTGCGGGGCGTGCAGCAGCGGCACGCGCACGTAGCCGATGAGTTCGCCGCCGCGCAGCATCTCCACGCCGGCCAGCAGGTGCGAGACCGGGATCTCCCGGCGGGCCGCGTTCGGGCCCGCGATGATCAGCGTGGCCTCGAGGGCGGCCAGCACCGGCAGCGCGTCGCCGGTGGGGGCGGCTGAGGCGATGTTGCCGCCCAGGGTGCCGGCGTTGCGGATGTGCGGCGGCCCGGCGGCGCGCGCGGCGGCGGCGAGCGCCGGGATCAGGGCCGCGAAGTCGGGGCGGCCCATGCGCGCGTGCGTGAGGCCGGCGCCGAGCAGCGCGTGGCCGTCCTGGTACTGCCAGCCGCGGATCTCGCTGATCCGTCCGAGGCCCACCAGGGCGGCGGGCCTGAGCTGACCGGAGTTGACGGCGGCCATGAGGTCGGTGCCGCCCGCCACGGGGACGGCGGCGGGCATGGCGGTGAGGGCCGCCACGGCCTCGTCCAGTGTCGTGGGCAGCGTGACGGCCTGCGCCGCCTGCGGTGCGTGCGTGGTCAAACCGGCTGCCCCTTCCCGCTGCCCCACCTGGTCCCACCTGTGTGGCCGTACGGTACGTGCTCACAGGGCGGACGTGGCAACTCTGGCACATCTTCGCAAGGGCCGGACGCGTGGGTCCGCTAGGAGGCATTCGCCCACCTCATCGGCGACATATTCCGTTTTGGCACGGCATCGCCGGTGGGCACCGATTGCCACTCTTCGGTGGCTCCACGGCGTTTTCCGTCATTCGTTCTACGGGCACCTGTTCCGGGGGGGGCGGCCCAGGTGCCCGGCGGCTCCTAGCGGTTCGGGGGCGTGCCGTCGACCGGGCGGCCGAGGACGCCGGGGCGCCGCTGCCAGGGCCGCGGCCCGGTGGGCGGCCGGTAGCCGACACCGAGGGCGTCAAGTCGCCGGTAGTGGGCGGCCATCCGGTGTTCGAAGTCCGCGAAGTCCCGTTCCGCCGGGGCGGGCAGCCGGCTCCAGGCGACCTCCGCGAGGGCGGCGAGCCGGGGAAAGGCCTGGTAGTCGACGCGCGCGGCGTCCTCCATCACCTCGGTCCAGACGTTGGCCTGGGTGCCCAGCACGTGCCGGGCCTCGTCGGCGGTGAGTTCGGCCGGCACCGGCTCGAACCGGTAGACGTCCTCCAGGGTGCGCACGAAGCCGATCGGCACGGGCTCGTCGTCCCCGGGCGCCTGCCGGTGGTCCAGGTAGACGTACTGCTCCGGGCACATGACGACGTCGTGCCCGGCCCGGGCGGCCGCGACGCCGCCCCCGTAACCGCGCCAGGAGGACACCGCCGCGCCCGGCGCGAGTCCGCCCTCCAGGATCTCGTCCCAGCCGATGAGGCGGCGCCCGCGCGCGGCGAGCCAGGAGTCGAAGTGGCCGATGAACCAGGACTGCAACTCGTCCTCGCCGGCGAGTCCGAGCTCCGCGATCCGGTTCTTCGCGGCCGGCGACCGGCGCCACTGGTCCTTGCGGCATTCGTCGCCGCCGATGTGCACGAACTCGGAGGGGAACAGTTCCAGCACTTCCTCGAACACCCCCTCGTAGAAACGGAGGGTGGTGTCGGCGGGCGCCAATACGTTCTCGGAGATCCCCCAGTTGTCCCAGACGGTGAGGGCGGAGGTGTCCACGACATCGGTGTTGCCGAGTTCCGGATACGCGGCGATGGCGGCCTGCGAGTGGCCGGGTACGTCGATTTCCGGGACGACGGTGATATGCCGCTCGGCGGCGTAGGCGACGATCTCCCGGATGTCGTCCTGGGTGTAGTGACCCCCGTGCGGCTTCTCCTCCCAGAGCGGTGAGGCGCGGTGGCCGAATTTGGTCCGCGCCCGCCAGGAGGCGATCTCGGTCAGCCGGGGATACCGGGCGATCTCGATCCGCCAGCCCTGGTCGTCCGTCAGATGGAAGTGGAAGACGTTGAGTTTGTGCGCGGCCATCAGGTCCAGGTACCGCAGCACGCCTTCCTTGGGCATGAAATGCCGGGCGACGTCCAGCATGAGCCCGCGCCAGCCGAACCGGGGGGCGTCCTCGACGGTGAGCCGGGGCAGGTGCCAGTCCCGGCCGGGACGCAGCGGCGCGCGGCGGAACGCGTCGGGTCCGAGCAGCTGACGGAAGGTCTGCGCGCCCCAGAAGACACCGGCCGCGCCGCCGCCCTGGATCCGCACCGGAGAGCCGTCGGTGACGAGGCGGTAGCCCTCGGGGGCAGTCCGGGCTCGATGCTCAGCACGACACGGTCGTCCCCGCCGTCCGCCTCCGGCAGCGGCAGACCGGTCGCCGCGCCGACGGTGGCCCGCAGCCACCGCGCGACGCCCTCGGTGCCGGGCCGCGCCTCCAGCGCGGTGCCGGCACCGATGCCGGTGCGCCCGGCGGTGTTCCGCGAACAGTGCGCCGGAGCCGGGATCAGATCCGCCTTGTCAGTCACATCGGTCCTTGAGGAAGGAAAGCGTTCCTACGGGGGAACCGCGCCGTGGCGCGGCGCATTCTTCGCCGTGCGCGACTTCGAGGAGGCTATTGCCGACATGAGCATGCCGACAAGAGGTCTGGACCAGTTAACGGCCGAAAAGCACAAAGGCCCCCGGGTCCGCGTCTGCGGCGCGTCCCGGGGGCCCGAGGTTCGTCAGGCGGACGACGGGCGGCCGTCTACTTGTCGCCGCCCTTGTCGTCGCCACCGCTGCCCATGGACTCGTAGATCTCCTTGCACATGGGGCACACGGGGTACTTCTTCGGGTCGCGGCCGGGCACCCACACCTTGCCGCACAGCGCCACGACGGGGGTGCCGTCGAGGGCGCTCGCCATGATCTTGTCCTTCTGGACGTAGTGGGCGAAGCGCTCGTGGTCGCCGTCGCCGTGGGACACCTGTGGCGTCGGCTCTACGAGGGTCCCCGTACCAGTCCCGCGCTCGGGCTCGAGAGTGCTCATGTCGCCAAGGGTACTGAAGCGCGGGGGCATCAGTTGAGCGACGGGTCGTCGGGATACGTGGCGACCATCGCCAGCTCGTTGCGCTGGCGGCGCAGCACCTCGCGCCAGAGGGTCTCCGGCTCCGGACAGGACACGTCGCCCGGCTCCGACTCCACGACGTACCAGGCGCCCTCCACCAGCTCGTCCTCGAGCTGGCCGGGGCCCCAGCCCGCGTAACCGGCGAAGATCCGCAGCGAGCCGACGGCCGAGGCGAGCAGTTCCGGCGGGGCCTCCAGGTCGACCAGACCGATCGCGCCGTGCACCCGCCGCCAGCCGAGCGGGGCGCTGTCCCCGTTCGTGCCGCCCGGGATGACCGCGACGCCGAGCGCCGAGTCCAGGGAGACCGGACCGCCCTGGAAGACCACTCCGGGCTCACCGGCCAGATCGGCCCAGCCCTCCAGGATGTCGCCCACGCCCACCGGGGTGGGGCGGTTGAGGACGACACCGAGGGAGCCCTCCTCGTCGTGGTCGAGGAGGAGCACGACCGCACGGTCGAAGTTCGGGTCCGCCAGGGCGGGGTTGCCACGAGCAGCCGCCCTGTGAGCGAGGACACCTCGGTCATGCCAGACATGATCCCGCATCTTCGCCCACTGTGGGGAGCCAATCGGGGTGCGCGAGTGAACGCAGCTCAGGGCGTGCGGGGGCGCGCCCGCGCCGGTGACCCCTTGTGCCCGGCGGTGAACGGTTCGTGTTGTGACACAGCCATGACGCGGCTGGGCGGTACTTGGGCTTACAGGACGGGGGTAATAGGCGATTACCCTGTCTCTCCGGCCCCTGCGCAAAGTGATCGGCCGGCCCCTGCCCGACTCATCGGAACGCGAGATTCATGACCGTCAACGACGATGTCCTGCTTGTCCACGGCGGAACCCCGCTGGAGGGCGAGATCCGTGTCCGCGGTGCGAAGAACCTCGTACCGAAGGCCATGGTCGCCGCCCTGCTGGGCAGTGCGCCGAGCCGACTGCGCAACGTTCCGGACATCCGTGACGTGCGTGTCGTGCGCGGCCTGCTGCAGCTGCACGGGGTCACCGTCCGTCCGGGTGAGGAACCCGGCGAGCTGGTGCTCGACCCGACGCACGTGGAGAGCGCCAACGTCGCTGACATCGATGCCCACGCGGGTTCCAGCCGTATCCCGATCCTGTTCTGCGGCCCGCTGCTGCACCGTCTGGGCCACGCGTTCATCCCGGGCCTCGGCGGCTGCGACATCGGCGGCCGGCCCATCGACTTCCACTTCGACGTGCTGCGGCAGTTCGGCGCGACCATCGAGAAGCGGGCCGACGGGCAGTACCTGGAGGCGCCGCAGCGGCTGCGCGGCACGAAGATCCGGCTGCCCTACCCGTCCGTCGGCGCGACCGAGCAGGTGCTGCTGACCGCGGTGCTGGCCGAGGGCGTCACGGAGCTGTCCAACGCGGCCGTCGAGCCGGAGATCGAGGACCTCATCTGCGTACTGCAGAAGATGGGCGCGATCATCGCGATGGACACCGACCGCACGATCCGCATCACCGGTGTGGACAAGCTGGGCGGCTACACCCACCACGCCCTGTCGGACCGCCTGGAGGCCGCCTCCTGGGCGTCGGCGGCGCTGGCGACCAACGGCAACATCTACGTCCGGGGCGCCCAGCAGCGCTCGATGATGACGTTCCTGAACACCTACCGGAAGGTGGGCGGTGCCTTCGAGATCGACGACGAGGGCATCCGCTTCTGGCACCCGGGCGGGCAGCTCAAGTCCATCGCGCTGGAGACGGACGTGCACCCGGGCTTCCAGACCGACTGGCAGCAGCCGCTGGTGGTCGCCCTGACCCAGGCGACGGGCCTGTCCATCATCCACGAGACGGTGTACGAGTCCCGGCTCGGCTTCACCTCGGCGCTGAACCAGATGGGCGCCCACATCCAGCTCTACCGCGAGTGCCTGGGTGGCTCCGACTGCCGCTTCGGCCAGCGCAACTTCCTGCACTCCGCGGTCGTCTCCGGGCCCACCCGGCTCCAGGGCGCCGACCTGGTCATCCCCGACCTGCGCGGCGGCTTCTCGTACCTCATCGCGGCCCTGGCCGCCGAGGGCACCTCCCGCGTCCACGGCATCGAACTGATCAACCGCGGCTACGAGAACTTCATGGAGAAGCTCGTGGAACTGGGCGCGAAGGTCGAGCTGCCGGGCAAGGCACTCGGCTAGACGGCGGCCGAAGGCAAAAGGGCGGCCCCCTCGGTACGAGGGGGCCGCCCTTTTCGACGACTTCGGCCGAAGCACCCGTTGAGCGGAGCGCTTACTTGCCCTTGGCCGCTTCCTTGAGCTTGGAGCCCGCGGAGACCTTGACGCTGTAGCCGGCCGGGATGTTGATGGGCTCGCCGGTCTGCGGGTTGCGCGCGGTACGAGCGGCACGGTGGGTGCGCTCGAAGGTCAGGAAGCCGGGGATGGTGACCTTCTCGTCGCCCTTGGAGACGATGTCGCCGACAACCTCGGCGAACGCGGCCAGAACGGCGTCGGCGTCCTTGCGGGTCACCTCGGCGCGGTCGGCCAGCGCGGCCACCAGCTCACTGCGGTTCATGTTGTTACTCCCGTGTTCTTCTTGCCGTTGAGGCGTGAGGTGAGATCGATGCCGATGCGCTCGCGCCCAAAGACGCATCCTGCCCCTACCTGCGGCGGTAATGCCAATCCGGCACCCGTAGGAGTCGTGAGAACACCCTAGGGAGTCACACGAAAAGCGCCTGCTCGGCCGTCACCCTAGAGGGCGCCCGCCGGTGGGGGGTTCCACGACGCGCCGGTGCGGGGGCTGCCGTGTCCATCCTCACAGCCCCTGCACCATACGGTACGGCGCCTACGACGCCGCGCCCACCGCCTTCGCGGCCTCGCGCACCGCGCCTGCCACGGCGCCCGCGACCTTGTCGTTGAATACGCTCGGAATGATGTAGTTGGGGTTCAGCTCGTCCTCGGTCACCACGTCGGCGAGCGCCTTCGCGGCGGCGAGCATCATCTCCGTGTTGACGGTACGGGACTGCGCGTCCAGCAGGCCGCGGAAGACACCCGGGAAGACCAGCACGTTGTTGATCTGGTTCGGGAAGTCCGAGCGGCCGGTGGCCACGACGGCGGCCGTCTGCCGGGCGATCGCGGGGTCGACCTCGGGGTCGGGGTTCGCGAGCGCGAACACGATGGCGCCGTCGGCCATGGCGGCCACGTCGTCGCCGTCGAGGACGTTCGGGGCCGAGACGCCGATGAAGACGTCGGCGCCGCGCACGGCCTCCTTCAGGGTGCCGGTGAGGTTCTCCGGGTTGGTGTTGTCGGCGATCCAGCGCAGCGGCGAGTCGGCTTGAGCGTCCACCAGGTCCTCGCGGCCCGAGTGGACGACACCGCGGATGTCGGCCACCACGGCGTTCTTCACACCGGCGGCGATCAGCAGCTTGAGGATGGCCGTGCCGGCCGCGCCGGCCCCGGACATCACGACCCGGATGTTCTCGATCGCCTTCCCGGTGCAGCGCAGCGCGTTGGTCAGGGCCGCGAGGACGACGATCGCGGTGCCGTGCTGGTCGTCGTGGAAGACGGGGATGTCGAGGGCCTCGCGCAGCCGGGCCTCGATCTCGAAGCAGCGGGGGCGGAGATGTCCTCGAGGTTGATGCCGGCGAAGCCGGGGGCGATCGCCTTGACGATCTCGACGATGGCGTCGGTGTCCTGGGTGTCCAGGCAGATCGGCCAGGCGTCGATGCCGGCGAAACGCTTGAAGAGGGCCGCCTTGCCCTCCATGACGGGCAGCGCGGCCTTGGGGCCGATGTTGCCGAGGCCCAGCACGGCGGAACCGTCCGTCACGACCGCAACGGAGTTGCGCTTGATGGTGAGGCGGCGGGCGTCCTCGGGGTTCTCGGCGATCGCCATGCAGACGCGGGCCACGCCGGGCGTGTAGACCATCGACAGGTCGTCACGGTTGCGGATGGGGTGCTTGGACGCCATCTCGATCTTGCCGCCGAGGTGCATCAGGAACGTACGGTCGGAGACCTTGCCCAGGGTGACGCCCTCGATGCCCCGGAGCTTGCCCACGATCTCGTCGGCGTGGGCCGTGGAGGTGGCCGCGATGGTGACGTCGATACGGAGCTTCTCGTGGCCGGACGCGGTGACGTCGAGGCCGGTGACCGAGCCTCCGGAGGACTCCACGGCGTTGGTGAGCTGCGAGACGGCGGTTCCGCTCGCGGGCACCTCCAGCCGGATGGTCATCGAGTAGGAGACGCTGGGCGCCGTTGCCATGGCCGACTTCCTCTGCTTTCACCGTGTCGCGTGTAGTGCCGTCCGATCGTCGCACCTACCACCGAGTACGTGGTAGTCGCCCCGGATTGCGGACGTTGTGTTCACGGCGGCACGTCTTTTCGGAAAACAACTTCCACAATACGAGAGATGATCGGGCAAAGAAAGAGGCCCACGTCACATCGGACGTGGGCCTCTCTCACGTTCATGACACCGACCCGCCATGCTCGCCTCGCGGCAAGTGGTCCCTCTGAGGGACGAAGGTTGGGCCCGGGGCTTGGATCGGGCCGGTGCCACGTCAAGGCTAACAAACGGATGCCGAAGGCCATTCCTGGCGCGGGGACTTCCTCGGAAATCAGTCCCTCAGCAGATCCGGCACCCCCGCCGGGTCCGGCTCGTCCCGCTCGCCGGAGACCACCGTGAGCTGCTGGGTCGCCCTGGTCAGCGCGACGTACAGCACGCGCAGGCCGGCCGGCGACTCGTCGGCGATCTCCGCCGGTGAGACGACGACGGTGGCGTCGTACTCCAGGCCCTTGGCCTCCAGGCTGCCGAGCGCCACCACCCGGTCGCCGAGCCCGGCCAGCCAGCGGCGGGCCTCCTCGCGCCGGTTCATGGCGACGACCACCCCGACCGTGCCGTCCACCAGCCCGAGCAGCCGCTCGGACTCCGCGCGGACGGTCTTCTCCAGGGAGTCCCGGGCGGGTGTGCCGGATCCGCCGGCCGCCGTCACGAAGCGCGGCTCGACCCCGGTGGACCGTACGGCGGAGGGCGCCTCGGAGCCCGGCATGGCGAGGGCGAGCACCTTGGCGGCCAGCTCGGCGATCTCGGCGGGGTTGCGGTAGTTCACGGTGAGCTGGAAGCGGCGCCGGGGCGGGTGCCGAGCGCCTCGTCGCGGGCCTCGGCGGCCTCGTCCGGGTCGGACCAGGAGGACTGGGCGGGGTCGCCGACGACCGTCCAGGTGGCGTGCCGGCCGCGGCGGCCCACCATCCGCCACTGCATGGGCGTGAGGTCCTGGGCCTCGTCCACGATGACGTGCGCGTACTCGGTGCGCTCCTGGGCGAGGCGCTCGGCGCGCTCCCGCTGGGTCTCCTCGCGCACCGGCATCAGCTCCTCCAGGCCGGTGAGCTGCTCCAGCGGGTCCAGTTCGCGCTTCCTGCGCGGCCGGGCCGGGGCGCCGAGGATCGCCTGGAGCTCGTCCAGCATGGCCGTGTCGTGCACCGAGCAGCCCTCCCGGCGCAGCGAGCGGGCGACCTTGCGGACCTCGCCGGGGTTGAGGATGCGGCGCGCCCAGCGGCCGAGCCGCTTCTCGTCCGCCATGGCGGCGAGGACCCCTTCGGGGTCAGCTCGGGCCACCAGGCGTCGAGGAAGGTGATGAAGGGGTCCTCGCCCGCCACGTCCTCGTCGAAGGAGGAGCGCAGTTCGGCGGCCAGCTCCGGGTCGGTGTGCCGGCCGGCCGCACCGGACCTGGCCCACAGGGCGTCCAGGAGCAGCTTGCGGGCGCGCGGGCGCAGCAGGTTGACGGGGGCGGTGCCGCCGAGGGCGGTGCGGCGGATGTGCGCCAGTTCGCCGGCTTCCAGTTCGAGGCGGCGCCCGAAGGCGACGACCCGGAGCCGCTCCGGCGAATCGTTCAGCTCCAGGGCGCCGCGGGCGGCCTTCCGCAGCACCTTCAGCATCCGGTACGAGCCCTTGGCGCGGGCCACCGACGGGGAGTCGTACAGCGTGGCCTCGACGCCGTCGACGAGCGAGCCGATGGCGCGGATCGCGACCTGGCCCTCCTCGCCGAGCGAGGGCAGCACGCCCTCGGTGTAGGCCACCAGCAGCGGGGTCGGCGAGACGATCAGGATGCCGCCCGCGTAGCGTCTGCGGTCCTGGTAGAGCAGGTAGGCCGCGCGGTGCAGGGCGACCGCGGTCTTGCCGGTGCCCGGGCCGCCCTCGACGTAGGTGACGGAGGCGGCGGGGCGCGGATGACCAGGTCCTGCTCGGCCTGGATGGAGGAGACGATGTCCCGCATGGTGTGGCTGCGGGCCTGTCCGAGGGCGGCCATCAGGGCGCCGTCGCCGATGACGGGCAGCGCCTGCCCGTCGAGGAACGCCCGCAGTTCGGGGCGCATCAGGTCGTCCTCGACCCCGAGGACCCGGCGGCCCTTGGAGCGGATGACCCGGCGGCGCACGACCCGGCCGGGGTCCCTGGGGGTGGACCGGTAGAAGGGGGCGGCGGCCGGGGCACGCCAGTCGATGACCAGCGGGGCGTAGTCGGCGTCGAGCACGCCGATCCGCCCGATGTGCAGGGTCTCGGCGATGTCGGCGGTGTTGTCGGCCCGGATCGCGCCCTCGGCGGGTTCGACGGCGGTGTAGGCGCCGTCGGGGCCCTTCCTGCCGTCCTTGCCGGGCAGCAGGTCGATCCGCCCGAAGAGGAAGTCCTCGAACTCGTTGTTGAGCCGGTTCAGATGGATGCCGGCCCGGAAGACCTGGGCGTCCCGCTCGGCCAGCGCGCCCGGTGTGCCCACCTGGCCGCGCTTGGCCGCGTCGTTCATCAGGAACTCGGCCTCGTGGATCTTCTCCTCGAGCCGCCGGTACACCCGGTCCAGATGTTCCTGTTCGACGCTGATCTCTCGGTCACGCACGGAGTCCTGTGCGCCGTGTACCGAGCCGACCGCGGACTGCTGAACCTGAGCGGCCACCGGGCCCCTTCTGACGTGCTGGGCAGCCGTCAACCGTACGCGAAGGGGACCCGGCAAAGCTACGTGACTACGCATCCACCTGCACGAGCTTCTTGCCGTCGAAGGTGGTCACCTCGAAGTGGTCGATCTCGTTGGGCTTCAGGGCCGTGCCGCCGCCGATGTACAGCGGCTTGCGGGACTCCGGGGTCTTGGCGTCCGGGATGCCGTAGCCCCACTTGGGGACGGACCAGGAGCCCAGGGTCTGGCGGTCGCCGTTGTTGCCGACGGCAACCAACGAGCACTTGAGCGGTCCCTTGACGCCCTTGAGTTCGAGGACGGCCGAGGTGCCCCAGTCCTTCTCCCCCATGGCGACGGTCGCGGTGGCGCCCGTCGTGCCGTCGCTTCCGCTGACCTTGTCCGGGAGCTGCTCGAACGTGGTCTGGGCGGTGGCCGCGAGCGGCGTGGCCGTCTGCCCCGAGTCGCCGCCGCCGCTCATCGCCGTGACGGCCACCGGGCCGCCGATGATCAGCGCGGCAGCGGCCGCGACCAGGTAGAAGCCCTTGCGCCGCTTCTGCGCCCGGCGCTCGGAGACCTCGTCGACCAGTTTCTCCACCAGCCGTGGGCTCGGCCTGGCGGACAGCGACTCGCCGATCGCCGGGGTGCTGCCGGAACCCGGCAGATCCGCCAGCGCGGCCAGCATCGGCTCCATCCCGGCCAGCTCGTCCAGTTGCTGGGCGCACCATTCGCAGGTGGCGAGATGCGCCTCGAAAGCGGTTGCCTCGGCGTCGTCGAGCAGCCCGAGGGCGTAGGCGCCCACGGTCTCGTGCTCGCTCGGCACCGAAGATCCCTGACTGGGGCTCATGGGTCCAGAAATACCCGGACCACCCGGGCCGAATCCTTGCATTCCTCCGTATCCACCGCTCATCACGCCGTCACCCCCGCTCCTCCAGTGCCAGCTTCATCGACCGCAGGGCGTAGAACACCCGGGAGCGCACCGTGCCGCTCGGGATGCCCAGCGTCTGGGCCGCCTCATTGACCGTACGTCCCTTGAAGTACGTCTCGACGAGGACCTCCCGGTGCGCCGGGGTCAGGTCGTCGAGCGCGTCCGACAGCGTCATCAGCCACAGCGCCTTGTCGATCTCGTCCTCCGCGGGGATGACCTCCAGCGGCGACGGATCGACCTCCTGCGGCCGGGCCTGCCGGCTGCGGTGGCCGTCGATGACGATGCGGCGCGCGACCGTCACCAGCCAGGGGCGTACCGAACCGGTCGCCCGATTGAGCTGACCGGCGTTCTTCCAGGCACGGATGAGCGTCTCCTGCACCACGTCCTCGGCGCGCTGCCGGTCTCCGGCGACCAGCCTGAGGACGTACGCGAGCAGAGGTCCGGCGTGCTCGCGGTACAACGCACGCATCAGCTCCTCATCAGGTTCCGAGGGCTGTGAGGACATGCGATGTCGGGCCCTCGATCCACGTTCATTGGCCACGGCCGCATCCTTGCGCACGCCCACCTCCGGTGTCCGGGGTTCCCCCAGTCGGTCGCTCGCCCACCCGTACGGAAGGAAGGGGCCCGGTGTTCAAACCGGAGCGACAGATTTCTCCGGGGTGACGTGACGAGGGGGACATGAGTGCACATTCCCACCGCGTGATCTTTACATTTCCGACACACCGCCGGAGGGCCCGTGAGTTACCCGTGTAGGCGCCAACGAAAACGCGGTGTAACCGAGATCACCTGCGATCGGGGCCCTTCGGGGCCCTCACGTGCGGGCGAGCGCCGCCCGCCGCCGGTGCCGGGCCACCCGCTCCCGGTTGCCGCAGACCTCGCTGGAGCACCAGCGGCGCCGGCGTCCGCGGGAGGTGTCCAGGTACACCAGGGGGCAGTTGTCACCCTCGCACTCGCGGACCGCGGCCCGTGCCACGGGGTCGGTGAGCAGTTCCACCGCGTCCCGCGCGAGGAGCGCCAGCAGCGCGGCGCACTCGGGCGCCCGGACAAGCTCGCGCACCAGGGAGCCGTCGGCGCGGCGCACCGCGCGCGGGGCCGGGAGCGCGGCGCGGGCGGCCTCGTTGAGCCGGCCGAGCGCGCCGTCGTGGGGCCGCGGGTCCGCCGCGCCGGTGCCGCGCAGCAACTGCGCGACGTCGGCGCGCAGTTCCCGGAACCGCTCCGGCCAGGAGGCGTCGGCGTGCTCCAGCGGGGTACCGGGCGGCACCAGTCCGGCACCGGTGATCCAGGACCGCAACGACTCGACCCCGCCCAGCCGTTCGGCCGGATGCGTGGTCGCGAGGAGGTCCAGGCAGATCCGCCCGGCTTCGAACCGCGGCTCGTGCGGGGCCGGGGCCGTACTCAGCGTCATGTGCCTGCCACCGCCTAGGACAGGGGAACGGTTGCGTCGCTCCCCTTCACAGTGCCCGTGCCGCCCGGCGCGCGGAACCCTTCTGACGGTCTTCGCGGCGGCTTCCCCGGCCCTCCGTGTCCGGCCCCGCCTCAGTCGCCCGCGTACTTCGTGTCCGCGGCCGGGTCCAGCGCCAGCCGGTAGCCCCGCTTGACCACCGTCTGGATCAGCTTCGGCGTGCCGAGGGCCGTACGCAGCCGGGCCATCGCCGTCTCCACCGCGTGCTCGTCGCGCCCCGCCCCCGGCAGCGCCCGCAGCAGTTCGGCCCGGGACACCACCCAGCCCGGCCGCCGCGCCAGCGCCCGCAGCAGCGACATGCCGGCCGGCGGCACGGGCTTCAGCTCCCCGTCCACCAGCACCGCGTGCCCCCTGATCTCCATCCGGTGCCCGGCGACGGGCAGCGCCCGGGCCCGCCCGGGCAGTTCCTGGCACAGCAGCTGTACGAGCGGCCCGAGCCGGAACCGCTCCGGCTGCACCGTGTCCACGCCCCGTGCCTGCAGCGGCAGCGCGGTCACCGGGCCCACGCAGGCGGGCAGCACGTCGTGGCCGAGCGCGCCCAGCACCTCGCCGAGCAGCCCGCGCTCCTCGGCCCGCGACAGCAGGGACGCGGCGGCGGGCGCGCTGGTGAAGGTGAGCGCGTCGACCGCGCGCGCGACGACGGCGTCCAGCAGCCGGTCGACGGGCCCGATGTCCTCCGGCGGCATCCACCGGTACACCGGCACCAGGACGACCTCCGCTCCCCCGGCCCGCAGCGCCTCCACGAACCCCGGCAGCGGCTCGCCGTGCAGCTGTACGGCGATCCTGCGGCCGTCGACGCCCTCCTCCAGCAGCCGGTCCAGCACCTCGGCCATGGACTCGCTGGCCGGCGACCACGACTCGGTCAGCCCCGCGGCCCGTACCGCGCCCTTCACCTTGGGCCCGCGGGCCAGCAGCTCCACGCCGCGCAGACGCTCGAGCAGCGGCCGGCCGAGCCCCCATCCGTCGGCCGCCTCGATCCAGCCCCGGAAGCCGATCGCGGTGGTGGCCACGACGACGTCCGGCACCTGGTCGATGAGTTCCTTGGTGGAGGCGAGCAGTTCGCCGTCGTCGGCCAGCGGCACGATGCGCAGGGCGGGCGCGTGCAGCACGACGGCCCCGCGGCGCTGGAGCAGCGCGCCCAGTTCCTCGGCGCGGCGCGCGGCGGTGACGCCGACGGTGAACCCGGCGAGGGGCCCGTGTTCGGGGTGCTGCTGTTCGTCGTCCATGGCTCTCCTAGCTGGCCCGCATGCCGAACGAGCCTGTCAACGGCGCGTGACAGGCTCGGTTCGGCTCGATGTCCGCGGTGTTACGTCACACCTCGGCGTAGCTGAGCTGCGGCTTCGCCTCAGCGGTGGTGCCGGATGCGGCCCGGGTGGCCGAACCGCGAAGGTATACGGCCCAGGTCACCGCGAAGCAGGCGCCGTAGAAGACGAGGAAGGCGACGAAGGCGCCGGTGCCGGAGCCGTAGGACAGGAAGGACTGGCGGAAGGCGAGGTTGATGCCGACACCGCCGAGCGCGCCGACCGCCCCGATGAGGCCCATGGCGGCCCCGGACAGCCGCCGTCCGTGAGCGGCCGCCGCCTCGCCCGTGAGTCCGCTGGCGAGGGCCTTGGCCTGGAAGATCCCGGGGATCATCTTGTACGTCGACCCGTTGCCGAGCCCGCTGAGCACGAACAGCACCACGAAGACCGGCACGAACAGCGCCAGCGACTTCTCCATGCTGGCCACGACGAGCACGGCGGTGGCGGCGGCCATGCCGACGTAGTTCCACAGGGTGATCCGCGCCCCGCCGTACCTGTCGGCGAGCCAGCCCCCGACGGGCCGGATCAGCGAGCCGAGCAGCGGGCCGATGAAGGTGAGGTACGCGGCCTGCAGCGGGGTGCGCCCGAACTGGTTGGTCAGCACCTGCCCGAAGGCGAAGCTGTAGCCGATGAACGAGCCGAAGGTGCCGATGTAGAGGAAGGCCATGATCCAGGTGTGGCCGTCCTTCGCCGCGTCCCTGGCGGCGCCGGTGTCGTTCTTCACCGAGGCGAGGTTGTCCATGAACAGCGCGGCGAGGACGGCGGCGACCACGATCAGCGGGATGTAGATCCCGAGCAGTACCCGCGGCCCGCCGCTCGCCCCGATGATCGCGAGGGCGATGAGCTGGATGACCGGCACACCGATGTTCCCGCCCCGGCGTTCAGCCCGAGCGCCCAGCCCTTCTTCCGCAGCGGGAAGAAGGCGTTGATGTTGGTCATGGAGGAGGCGAAGTTGCCGCCGCCGATACCGGCCAGCAGCCCGACCAGCAGGAAGGTGGAGAAGGAGGTCCCCGGCTCCATCACCACGAACGCGGCGACCGTCGGCACGAGCAGGAGGCTCGCCGAGACGATCGTCCAGTTCCGCCCGCCGAAGACGGCGACGGCGAACGTGTACGGCACTCGCACGACCGCGCCGACCAGCGTGACGACGGAGGTCAGCAGGAACTTGTCGGCGGGGGTGAGTCCGTACTCGGGGCCCATGAAGAGCACGAGCACGGACCACAGGGTCCAGACCGAGAACCCGATGTGCTCGGAGAGCACGGAGAACCACAGGTTCCGCCGGGCGACCTTCTCCCCGGTCGCCCTCCAGAACCCCTCGTCCTCGGGATCCCAGCGCTCGATCCAGCGACCGCTGCGACGGATTGGGGCCGGACCTGTCATGACGCCTCCACGGTGCTCCGGGACTCGGTGGTTCGCGGTGATGAGTCCCGAAGGTAGGGAGGGCGCGTTTCCTGGCTGTGGCTGTGGGTGACCGGTAGGGAACTTTGCTCTCACCTCGCGGCGGGGGCGGGTGAGAGGTCGCACCCGGCCGGAGCCGGGACGCTCATCACATGATCATCAGCGGCTGGAATCCATCGGTCGGTCGGCCGCCGTAGCCACCCCTCGGCCCGCGCGATGTCGCTCGCGGCCCTGCGGAGCGCCGTCAGCCCGGGATGTACCAGCCCCTTGCGCCAGACCAGCGAGACGGGTGAGAGCGGAACCGGATCGACGAGCGGCCGCAGCACCGAACGGGGCATGGCCGGAAAGTCCACGACGGCCAGGATCACGTTCCGGGTCTTCGCCATGATCCGCTCGAACTCCTCGTCGCCGACCGGCAGCGGAAGGGGTGAGGCGAGTCGGATGCCGCGTCCCTCGAAGAGGTGAAGTGCCAGGTCGGTCCACTCCCGGGTGCGCGGGTTCCCCGCGCCGGCGTACACCGTCTCCCCGGCCAGCGCCGCCAGCGGGACCTCCGGCAGGGCGGCCAGCGGGTGGTCGTCGGGCAGGACGACGGCCATCGGCTCGTAGCGCACGGGCTGCTGTTCGAGCCCGGTCCGCAGCGCCGGGTCCAGGCCCGCGAAGCGCCCGAAGGAGACGTCCAGCCGGCCGGCCAGCACCTCGGCCGCCGCTCCGGTCAGACCGCTCTCGTAGCGGGCCATCAGCTCGCAGTCCGGGGCGAGTTCGCGGGCCCGGTGCAGCACCCGGCGACCGGTGAGCAGGCCGGCGGAGTTGAGGTCGACCAGCAGCGGCCGGGCCTGGCCGAAGGCGGCGAGCAGATCGTCCTGGGCGGCCAGGACCCGCCGGGCGTGCGGCAGCAGGCGTTCGCCGTCCGCGGTGAGCGTCACCTGCCGGGTGGTCCGCACGAACAGCTCGGCGCCCAGCTCGCGTTCCAGCCGCCGCACATCACGGCTCAGCGCCTGCTGCGCCACGTACAGACGGGCCGCGGCCCGGGTGAAGTGCAGCTCCTCGGCGACGGCGACGAAGGCGCGCAGCAGGCGCGGTTCTATGGCGGCGGGAGCGGGCATGGCGGCGAATCTACAACCCCGATTCACAACGCGGACGCGTGAGTCGGCTCCGAGAAGGTGTTGGACCGGGTGATCCACTCCGGGCCACCGTGGAGCCATGCCGCTACAGACCACCGAGGACAGCCGGATACCGGACGAGCAGTGCGGGGACGGGGGAACGGGGCAGCCCCGTGGATACCGGGGGCTCTTCTCCCGTCCCGGCACGCGCGCCTTCACCGCGGGCAACCTCGTCGCCCGGCTGCCCATGGGCATGTTCGGTGTGAGCGCAGTCGTGATGATCGCCGGGGCCCGCGGCTCGTACGCGCTCGCCGGCGCCGTCACCGCCGCCGGTCTGGCGGCGACCGGGGTGGCCGGGCCGTGGATCGCGCGGCTCGTGGACCGGCACGGGCAGGCCCGGGTCGCCGTACCGGCCACCCTCACGGCCGTGCTGGGCAGCCTCGCCCTGCTGCTGTGCGTGCGCTTCGGCGCCCCGGACTGGACGCTGTTCGCCTCCTACGCCGCCACCGCCGCCACCCCGAACATCGGCGGCCTGTCCCGCGCCCGCTGGGCCCACCTGCTGCGCGACGATCCCGCCGCCCTGCACACCGCCAACTCCTTCGAGCAGGCCGCCGACGAGCTGTGCTTCATGCTGGGCCCGGTGCTGGCCGCCTTCCTGACCGGCACGTTCTTCCCGGAGGCGGGCACGCTCGCCGGGTCGGTACTGCTGCTGGCCGGCATGCTGCTGTTCACCGCGCAGCGGGCGACCGAGCCGCCGCCGTCGGCCCGTTCCAAGGCCCGGTCACCGTTGCGCAGCGCGGGGATTCCGGCGCTGCTGGCCTGCTTCGCGGCGACCGGCATGGTCTTCGGCTCGATGGAGGTCGTCACGATCGCGTACGCCGACGCCCAGGGGCACCGGGCGGCGGCCGGCCTGGTGCTCGCGTTGCAGGCGGCGGGCTCGTGCGCGGCCGGTCTGCTGTACGGCGCCCTGAAACCGGCCGGACTCGGCCTGCCCCGCTGCCTGTTCGCGATGGCCGTCCTGATGACGCTGCCCTGGCTGGCCGCCGCCACCACGGGCTCCCTGGTCGCCCTGGCGGGTGCGCTGCTGGTGGCGGGCATGGCGACGGCGCCGACGATGGTGACCGCGATGACCCTGGTGCAGGCCCGCACCCCGGCCGACCGGCTCAACGAGGGCATGAGCCTCGTCGTCACCGGCCTGCTCACCGGCATCGCCTGCGGCTCGGCGGCCGGCGGCTGGGCGGCCGAGCACGCCTCCCCGGCCACGGGCTTCGCGGCACCGGCTGCCGCGGCCGCCGTGGCCCTGGTGATCGGCGCCTCGCGGCTCCGGACGGGGGCGGCCGGGCGGCCGGGCGCTCGTCGGGCGGTGTAGCGCTCCGGCTGTTTCGATGGTCGCAGGGAGGTGCGGATGCGTGACGGGCTCGCTGTCCCCGGAGAACATCGTCGAGGTGACCCGGATGCTGGACCTGACGGGAGTGTTCGCCAACGGGACCCTCGGCGGGGTGCTGGCGCGGAGCCGCCGGCTGGACCTCTTCGGCTTCCTGGTCATCGGCATCGTCTCCGGTCTCGGCGGCGGCATCCTCCGCGACACCCTGCTGCAGCACGGGACGCCCGTCGCCCTGACGGACTACAGCTATCTCGCCGTCGCCACCGCCGGGACCCTGCTGGCCTTCGTGGCCGACCTGAGCCGTCACACCTCCGGCTGGACCTTCAACCTGCTCGACGCGCTGGCGATCAGCGTCTGGGCGATCGCCGGGGCGCAGAAGACCCTCTCCGTCGGCCTCGGCTGGCTGCCCGCCGTGCTGCTGGGCACGATCACGGCGGTCGGCGGCGGCGCCATCCGGGACCTGCTGCTGGCCCACACCCCTCCATCTTCGGCGGTACCCCCCTGTACGCGACCGTCGCCGTGCTGGTGAGCGGCGTGATGGTCCTCTGCAGCCGGCTCGGCGTGCCCACCGTCGGCATCGTGGCCGGGATCTTCCTCGGCGTCGCCCTGCGGATCGTGTCGCTGCTCCGGGGCTGGCACCTGCCGGGCAGCCGTGACTGGCGGCCCAGGGCGTCACGCGACCGCGGTTCGTGACCCGGACGGGCGAGAGGCGGGGGACCCCGGGGGATACCCACGAGGAACCAGGAGCACCGCACAGCCATGAGCCTCAAGGAACACGTGGACGAGGTCGTAGCCGGGCTCGGTGACGTCCGGCCCGAGCTGGAGGGCTTCTACGAGGACCTGCACACCCACCCGGAGCTGGGCCACCAGGAACACCGGACGGCGACCCGGGTGGCGGAACGTCTGCGGAACTGGGGCTACCAGGTGCACGACGGGATCGGCGGCACCGGCGTGGTCGGTGTACTGGCCAACGGGGACGGGCCGACGGTGCTGCTGCGCGCCGACATGGACGCGCTGCCGGTGCGCGAGGAGACCGGTCTGCCGTACGCCAGCAGGGCCGTCGGCAAGGACGCGACCGGCCGGGAGGTGCCGGTGGCGCACGCCTGCGGTCATGACATGCACGTCACCTGCCTGCTGGGCGCGGCCCGGCTGCTGGCGGCCGCCCGGAAACCGTGGCGGGGCACGCTGGTGGCCCTGTTCCAGCCGGCCGAGGAGCCGGGCGACGGCGCCGACCGGATGCTCGCCGACGGGCTCACCGGCCTCGTTCCGCGGCCGGACGTGGCGTTCGCCCAGCATGTGCTGCCCTATCCGGCGGGGCGGGTCGGCACCCGCGCCGGTTCCTTCCTGTCCGCGGCGGACAACATCCGTGTCACCGTCCACGGCAGGGGCGCGCACGGCTCCGCGCCGCAGGCCGCGATCGACCCGGTGGTGATGGCGTCGATGATCGTCGTCCGGCTCCAGACGATCGTCTCGCGCGAGCTGGCCGCCACCTGGCCGGCGGTGCTCACGGTGGGCTCGGTGCAGTCGGGCACCAGCGGCAACGTGATCCCGGAGTCGGCGGAACTGCTGCTGAACGCGCGCACCTACGACGAGGGGACCCGGGAGGCCGTCCTGGCCGCGGTGCGGCGGATCGTGGCCGCCGAGTGCGCCGCCTCCGGAGCGACCCGCGAGCCGGAGATCGAGGAGGGCACCCGTTTCCCGCCGACCGTCAACGACGCGGCGGTGACCCGCGAGGTGGCCGCCGCCTTCAGCGAGGTCTTCGGGGACGACGCGGGCACGGTCGAACTGCAGAGCGCGAGCGAGGACTTCAGCCGCATCCCGGACGCGTTCGGCGTCCCGTACACCTACTGGGCCCTCGGCTGCGTCGACCCGGACACCTACGAGGCCGCCCGGCGGCGCGGCACGGTGGCACAGGACATCCCGGTCAACCACAGCTCACGGTTCGCGCCGGTCCTCCAGCCGACCCTGGACACGGGTGTCCGCGCGCTGGTCACGGCCACGCTCTCGCGCCTCGCCCGGCGGACCGCATGACAAAGGCCCCGCCGCTCCGGAGCGACGGGGCCCTGCCCACATGGGATGAGGGGCCCGGGGTCATGCCCCGGAGATCCCGACGGGACGGACTGGGCTCGCGTTCGTTGCGAGCACGGTCCACCACCGTCTCGTGGAGATGGCGGGAATCGAACCCGCGTCCAACGGTGCGGAACCAGGGCTTCTCCGTGTGCAGTTCGCTTCGCTTTTCTCAGCCCCGGCGATCACGCGAACAAGTCGCCGACGGGCTCAGTCACTGTTTGATTTCCCTCTTCACCCCGTGACCGGGATCAAGGTTTAGTCCCCTAGTCGATGCCAGGATCCGGGACGGGAACAGGCCCGGGCTGACACTCCCGTAAGAGCTTCGCTAGCTGCTAATTAGGCAGCGAGGGCGAAGTGGGAGGAATCGCGCTTGGTGTTGGCGATTATTGTTTTCGGCCTGTGGTTTACGAGATCATGGCCGCTTCCTCGACACGCTTCCCCTGCTTCGACAGCCGCTGTCGAAACCGATCATCCCCATGTTGATTTTTCAATCCCTCCGGAGAGGGGCTTGCACCCTCGACGGGGTGCGTTGCCATCGTACGTGACCAACGCGGGTCGGTGCCAGCCTATTCCCGCCGGTCGCGCCGGTCCGGCGACTAGGCCCGCTGCTTGCGCCGCACGGCCGACATCGCGCGGTCCGCCTCACGCCGGTCCTGCTTCTCACGCAGGGTCTGGCGCTTGTCGTACTCCTTCTTGCCCTTCGCCAGCGCGATCTCGACCTTGGCCCGGCCGTCCTTGAAGTACAGGGCGAGGGGCACGATCGTGTGACCCGTCTCCTGGGACTTCGCCTCGAGCTTGGCGATCTCGTCGCGGTGCAGCAGCAGCTTCCGCTTGCGCCGGGCGCTGTGGTTGGTCCAGGTGCCCTGGCTGTACTCGGGCACGTGCACGTTGTGCAGCCACGCTTCGTGACCGTCCAGTTGCACGAAGCCGTCGACGAGCGAGGCCCGCCCCTGGCGCAACGACTTCACCTCGGTGCCCATGAGCACGAGACCGGCCTCGTACGTGTCGAGGATGAGGTAGTCGTGCCGCGCCTTCTTGTTCTGCGCGATCAGCTTGCGCCCTTTTTCCTTAGCCATAGTGCCGACCATTTTCGCACCATGGAGGGGTGCGGGGGAAGTGCATTAAAGAGGCGCTACGAGGGGTCGCCCAGACCGCCCAGGACCGTCTGCGCCCGGCGCAGCGCCTGCGGCCCCGCGTCCAGGTCGGGGGTGATGCCCCGGCCGTCGACCGCGCGGCCGGACGGGGTGCGGTAGTGGCCCACGGTCAGCTCGGCCACCGAGCCGTCGGGCAGCTCGGTGGGCATCTGGACGGAGCCCTTGCCGAAGGTGCGGGTGCCGATCACCACCGCGCGGCCCCGGTCCTGCAGGGCGCCGGTGAGCATCTCGGCCGCGCTCATCGTGCCGCCGTCGACCAGGGTGACCAGGGGCCGGCCGGTGTCGCCGCCGCTGTCGGCGTGCAGCGCGCGCTGGGCGCCGTCGACGTCGTAGGTGGCGACGAGACCGCCGTCGAGGAAGGCGGAGGCGGTCTCCACGGACTCGGTGACCAGACCGCCGGAGTTCCCCCGCAGGTCGAGGACGATGCCGGCGCCGGCCGGGGCCCGGTGCACCGCGGCGCGCACGGAGTCCCCGGAGCCCTTGGTGAAGGCGGCGACCTTGATGACGGTGACCCTGCCGGGCAGCTCGCTGACGGTCACCGGGTCCGTGGACAGCCTGGCCCGTCGCAGGGTCTCGGTCCACGCGCGCGCGCCGCGCCGGAGGCCGAGCGTCACGGTCGTGCCGGCGGCCGCGTCCTCGGCGTCGCCGCGCAGTAACGAGACCACGTCGGTGACCGGCCGGCCGGCCACCTCCGTGCCGTCGACACTGCGCAGCCGGTCGCCCTTGCGGATCCCGGCGCCGGCCGCGGGCGAGCCGGGCTGCACCCGGGTCACCTCGATCCGGCCGTCCGGCTCGGCCCGCGCCCACAGCCCGGTGCCGGTGTACTGGCCGTCCAGGGCCTCCTGGAACTCCTGGTACTCGCCCTCGGAGTAGACGGCTCCCCAGCGGTCCCCGCTGCGGCTGACGGCCCGCTCGGCGGCCTCCATGGGCGACTTGCCGTCGGCCATCGCCTTCGCGGCGGCCCGCCGCACGGCCTCGTGACGGGTGGCCGAAGGCACCGGCTCCGAGGCGGACTTGGGGCCGGAGCGGGCGCCCAGGCCGGTGTCCGGGAAGGAGCCGGTCGCGGCCCCGGCGACCAGCGCGCAGGCGAAGACCAATGTCAGGGCGGCCCCACGGCCGGTGCGGCGGGGCTGACAGAACGGGTCACGGCCTGACATGGCGGTGAGTCTAGGACAACGACGAAGGGCCGTACGGGCGGACGCCCGTACGGCCCTCTTGGGATGCGTCACACCTTCAGGTACTTGCGCAGCGCGAAGAACGCCGCAAGGGCGGGCATCAGCACACTGGTGGCGAGGATCAGCGGCAGCTTGGTCAACACCGCGTCCCAGCCGACGAAGTTGATCAGCGTGAGCTTGTCGGACAGGGCCATGCCGTGGTCGATCGTGAAGTACCGCCCGACGACCAGGAAGACGCAGGCGAGGCCGCCGCCGATGAGTCCGGCGACCGCGGCCTCCATGATGAACGGTGCCTGGATGTAGAAGCCCGAGGCGCCGACGAGACGCATGATCCCGGTCTCACGCCGACGGCTGAACGCGGACACGCGCACGGTGTTGACGATCAGCAGCAGCGCCACGAGCAGCATCAGCGCCATCACGCCGAGCGCCGCCCGGTTCATCAGGTTCAGCAACTGGAAGAGGTTGTCCAGGATGCCCTTCTGGTCCTGCACCGACTGCACGCCGTCACGCCCGTTGAAGGCGGTCGCGATGACCTGGTACTTCTGCGGGTCCTTGAGCTTGATGCGGTACGACTCCTGCATCTGGTCCGGCGTCAGCGAGCCGGCCAGCGGGGAGTTGCCGAACTGCTCCTTGTAGTGCTTGTACGCCTCGTCCTGCGACTCGTAGGTCACCTTCTCGACGATGGTCATCTTGTCGAGGTCGGTGCGGATCTGCTTCTTCTGGTCCTCGGTGACCGCGCCCTTGGCGCAGTTGACGTCCGACTGCGCGTCGCTCTTGTTGCACAGGAAGATCGAGACGTTGACCTTGTCGTACCAGTAGCCCTTCATGGTGCTCACCTGGTCGCTCATCAGCAGGGAGCCGCCGAACAGGGCCAGGGACAGGGCGACGGAGACGATGACGGCGAAGGTCATCGTCAGGTTGCGGCGGAGACCGACACCGATCTCCGACAGGACGAACTGGGCGCGCATGGCGTCGGATCAAGCCTTTCCGGGGACGTGACTGGGGCGGCGGGTCAGTGCTGGTAGCCGTAGACGCCGCGGGCCTGGTCGCGGACGAGGCGGCCCTTCTCCAGCTCGATGACGCGCTTGCGCATCTGGTCCACGATGTTCTGGTCGTGCGTCGCCATGATGACGGTGGTGCCCGTCCGGTTGATGCGGTCGAGCAGCTTCATGATGCCGACGGAGGTCTGCGGGTCGAGGTTGCCGGTGGGCTCGTCCGCGATCAGCAGCTTGGGCCGGTTGACGAAGGCCCGCGCGATGGCCACGCGCTGCTGCTCACCACCGGACAGCTCACCCGGCATCCGGTCCTCCTTGCCGCCGAGCCCGACGAGGTCGAGCACCTGCGGCACGGACTTGCGGATCTCGCCGCGCGACTTGCCGATGACCTCCTGCGCGAAGGCCACGTTCTCGGCGACGGTCTTGTTGGGCAGCAGGCGGAAGTCCTGGAACACCGTCCCCAGCTGGCGGCGCATCTGCGGCACCTTCCAGTTGGAGAGGCGCGCGAGGTCCTTGCCGAGGACGTGCACCTGGCCGTGGCTGCACCGCTCCTCGCGCAGCACCAGCCGCAGGAAGGTCGACTTGCCGGAGCCGGAGGACCCCACGAGGAACACGAACTCGCCCTTCTCGACCTCCAGGGAGACATCCCTGAGGGCCGGACGGGTCTGCTTGGGGTAGACCTTGGAGACGTTGTCGAATCGGATCACGGATGCACCACGGGTCGCCGGGGGTAGGTGAGCGTGACCATACGCGAACCGGGAGCGCGAGCGCAGGGCCCGGTCGCGGTTGGTTGCGGCTTGTGTGTTTTTGTACAGGCCGGATTCGGGCTTCTTCGAGAGCCCGCGCTCTTTGCGGGGGAACCTGGCACAGTGGAGGGGGAACGTTCTGGTTCCCGTCCGCGTTATATGTGTGATGGCCGGCGCGAGGAGGGCGAGCGCATGACGTACGACCGGTTGGTGTGCGCGAACTGCGCGTCGCCCGTGAGCGAGGGCCGGTGCCCCGTGTGCCGTGCCAACCGCGAGCGACTGCAGCAGGAGGGCTTCTTCGCGGGGCTGAACCCGATGGCGCTGATCGCGCTGCTCGCGGTGCTGATCGCCGCGGTTGCGCTGCTGGCCCACCAGACCGCGTAGGAAGACCGGACAAGACGACCGAAGGGCCCGGAGCGGCAAGCTCCGGGCCCTTCGTGTCGCGCTTTGTGTGCGGAACGTCGCCGTGGGGCTACGTTCAGGCGGCGGCGCCGCCCCGGCCGTTCACGAGCCGCGGCAGGAAGCGGAAGCCGATACCGCCGGCGATCATCGTCGCGGCGCCGACCAGCAGGAACGCGGTCTGTCCGGCACCGGTCTCGGCGAGCTGCTTGTCACCGCCCTGGGGCGTGGTGTCCGAGCCCGTGTCGGTGAGGGCGGAGGAGCCCTCCTCCTGGGAGGCGTTGTCGTTGCCGCCGCCCTGGGGGTGTCACCGCCGGTGGTGGAGCTGCCGCCGCCGGTGGAGCCGGTGCCGCCGGTCGAGCTGTTGCCGCCCGAGTTGCCGTTGCCACCCGAGTTGCCATTGCCACCCGAGTTGCCATTGCCACCCGAGTTGCCATTGCCACCCGAGTTGCCATTGCCGCCCGAGTTGCCGTTGCCACCGGTGCTGTCGTCGCCACCGGTCGTGGTCGTACCGCCGTCGGTCGTGGTGCCACCGGTCGTGGTCGTACCACCGTCCGTCGTGGTGCCACCGTCCGTGGTGCCGCCGTCCGACGTGGTACCGCCGATGGTGACGGTGCCACCGATGGTGGTGCCGCCGTCCGTGGTGCCACCGGTGGTGACGGTGCCGCCGTCGCCACCCTCGGTCACGCCGACACTGGCGCCACCGTCGGAGGCCGTCCCGCCGTCGGCGGTACCGCCGTCCGCGGTGCCACCGTCGGCTTCGCCCTCGGTGCTCACACCCAGGGTGATCGGCCCGGCCTGGACACCGAGGTCCAGGGCCGAGGCGGCACCCGCGGCGGTGAGCGAGGCGCCTGCCGCGATCACGGCGCCGGCGGCTATCCGCGCGACCCGGATCCGCGTCTTCTTCGTCATGTGGTTGCTACCCCCAGTAGCTGTCGTCGATGAGGCGGCGTGCGGGGCTTGCCGTGATCGACGGGGGCAGCCGTGACGAGATCTGCGTCAATTCCCCCGGTTCACATGCGCCCCAGAGATACGCATGCCACGCTTCACCCTTCCGACTTTTCTGAGCATCGTCAAGGCCGTTGCGGGCGCAATGTCCGACGGGGCGGCGTTTGCCGTGACTTGGAACCTGTGAGTGTGATGTAAAACCCAGACAAAAGACAACTGCCGCCCCAAGGGCGGCAGTTGTCATGTCGACAAAGTTACTTCTCCTGCTGCTTGCGCCAGCGAATGCCGGCCTCCAGGAACCCGTCGATCTCGCCGTTGAAGACGGCCTCGGGGTTACCCACCTCGTGCTCGGTACGCAGGTCCTTGACCATCTGGTACGGGTGCAGCACGTAGGAACGCATCTGGTTGCCCCAGGAGTTGCCGCCGTCGCCCTTGAGGGCGTCCATCTTGGCCTGCTCCTCCTGGCGGCGCCGCTCGAGCAGCTTGGCCTGGAGGACGTTCATCGCCGTGGCCTTGTTCTGGATCTGCGACCGCTCGTTCTGGCAGGAGACGACGATGCCGGTGGGGATGTGGGTGAGGCGCACCGCGGAGTCGGTGGTGTTCACGCCCTGGCCGCCGGGCCCGGAGGACCGGTAGACGTCCACCCGCAGGTCCGACTCGTCGATCTCGACGTGGTCGGTCTGCTCGACCACGGGGAGGATCTCCACGCCCGCGAAGGAGGTCTGGCGGCGTCCCTGGTTGTCGTAGGGCGAGATGCGCACCAGGCGGTGGGTGCCCTGCTCGACGGAGAGGGTGCCGTAGGCGTACGGCGCCTGCACGGCGAAGGTGGTGGACTTGATGCCCGCCTCCTCCGCGTACGACGTCTCGTAGACCTCGGTCTTGTAGCCGCGCTGCTCGGCCCAGCGCAGGTACATGCGCTGAAGCTTCTCGGCGAAGTCGGCGGCGTCGACGCCACCGGCCTCGGCGCGGATGTTGACGAGCGCCTCACGGGCGTCGTACTCACCGCTGAGCAGCGTCCGGACCTCCATCTCGTCCAGCGCCTTGCGGACGAGGACCAGCTCGGACTCGGCCTCGGCGCGGGTGTCCGGGTCCTCCTCCTCCTCGGCCATCTCGAAGAGGACGGCGAGATCGTCGATCCGGCCGCGCAGCCCCTCCGCCTTCCTGACCTCGGCCTGGAGGTGGGAGAGCTTGCTGGTGATCTTCTGCGCCTCGTCCGGGTTGTCCCACAGGGACGGCGCGGCCGCCTGCTCCTCGAGCACGGCGATGTCTGCCCTCAGCCTGTCGAGGTCCAGGACGGCCTCGATCGACTCCATGGTCGAGGAGAGGGACTTCAGCTCTTCGGATACATCGACGACTGCCACGCATCCAGCGTAACGGCTCCGCCGAGCGGCCAGGGCAGGGTGGCTCGGCCGAACCTGTGGGCGACCGGTGCCGCCCCCGTCCGCCACGTCACGGTGTCGACGTGCTGTGGGTGTCCGCCGGGGTTCGTCGTCGCCCGACGTCGCCGCCCAGGCCCCCACCCCAACGGCGGCGGCCAGCACCACCCCCGCCACGCCCAGCGTGATCCGGCGCCGCCGCACCGCGGCCCGGTGCCGGGCCGAGCCCGGCCGGGGCGCTCCCGCCGCGCGCGGCGCCCGGGCCGTGCCGTGGGCCCCGCCCGCCAGCTCGTCCGGGGCCGGGACCCGCATCGAGGTGTGGGTGTCCCGGTTGGAGTCGGGTCTGGCGCCGGGCACCAGGGAGACCGCGCCCCGCCGTCGTACCGGTTCGTCCCCGGCCGCGTCCCGCGCCGGCTGGTCCTCGGCGTCGTCGGCGGACTCCGCGTCCGGCTCGTCCACGTCCAGCGGGGGCATGCCGGCCAGCAGGGGCAGCTGCTCCCGCAGCCGCGCCGCCAGCTCCGAGGCGCGCAGCCGGGAGGCGGGCGCCTTGGCCAGGCACTGCACGAGCAGCGCCCACAGCTCCTCGGGGATGCCGGGCAGCGGTACGACGGTCTCGGTGACGTGCCTGCGCAGCACCGCGCCGGGGTGGCCGCCGCCGAACGGCGTGAAGCCCGCGAGGAGTTCGTAGAGCACCGTGGCCAGCGCGTAGATGTCCACGGCGGCGCGCGGCGGCAGGCCCTCGACGATCTCCGGGGCCAGGTAGTCCGGGGTGCCGATGATCTTCGTGGCCCGGGTCCGCTTCGGGGAGTCGATCAGCTTGGCCACGCCGAAGTCGGTGAGCAGCGCCGGGTGGGACCCGCCGGGGCCGAGCGGGCCCTGCATGTCGAGCAGGATGTTCTCGGGCTTCACGTCCCGGTGGACGACGCCGGCCGCGTGGGCGGCCGCGAGCCCGTCGGCGACGTCCGCGACGATCGCCACGGCCGACTCCGGCGAGAGCCTCCGCTCGCGCTCCAGACGGGTGCGCAGGTCGGTGCCGCGCACCAGGTCCATGACCAGGGCGAGGTCGTTGCCGTCGACCACCAGGTCGCGCACGGAGACGATGTGCGGGTGCTCCAGGCCGAGCAGCGCGGTGCGCTCCTGCACGAAGCGCCCGACGAGTTCCTGGTCGGACGCGAGGTCCTCACGCAGCAGCTTGATCGCGACGGGCCCCTCCGGTCCCTCGCCCAGCCACACCGTGCCGGCACTGCCCCGCCCCAGGATCTGGTTCGCGGTGTACCGGCTGCCGATCTTCCGTGCCAAGACTGCTCCTACCGACGCGTGTTGTCGCCGCTGCGTCATCCCGGAGGGCGACCCCCGGGCTCCTGGCCGACGGACCAGGACCCCTGGGCGACAAAACTACGCGTCGAGTGAGCCAACCTTCACCGCCGAGGCGGAAATCACCCGCCGGAAGTCGACAAATTCCCTAACTGGCGTTCAGTTGCCGCTGTTGGAGGAACTGTCGAGCTGCTTGATCCAGTCGCCCACCTGGCCGGCCCAGTCGCTGAGCTGGGACCAGTAGCCCGGCCCTGGCCGACCCAGGTGTGCAGCGGGGTCAGCTCCCAGACCAGCCAGCTCGCGACGACCAGGATGACGATCGTGAACAGGCAGCCCTTGAGGCAGCCGAGTCCGGGGATCTTCATCGGGTTGGCACTGCGCTGCCGCGGCGCCCGGGGCTCGCGCGCGGGGCGCTGCGGCTCCGGGGCGGGGGCGCGTACCGCTGCGGCTGGCGCTGCGGCTGGCGCTGCGGGGCGTACTGCTGGGGCTGCTGGTCCGGGTAGCCGTATCCGGCGTGCGGCTGCTGCCTGCCGCGCGGCTGCGGCTGCTGCGGGCGTCCCTGCTGAGCCTGGCGCTGCTGCTGCGGCCGGGCGACCTGGCGCTGAGGACGGCGGCGCAGCGGGTCCTCGTCGGGGTCGATGTACTGGACCTGCGTCTGCTCGTTGCGGTCCCGGGCGGCGCGGAGCTGGTTCTGCCAGGGGTGCGGCTGGTCGGGCTGCTGTCCCTGCGGACCGGTGTTCGGCAGCACCGCCGTCGGGTCCGCCGCGCCGGTGTTCGGCAGGACGGCGGTGGGGTCGGCGGCCCCGGCCGGGCCGCCGGTGTGCGGCAGGACGCTGGTCGCGGAGTTGGGGTCGTACCCGCCCTGGGGCGCGTTCGTCGGCAGTACCTGGGTGGGGTCGGCGGCGCCGGGCACCCCCGGGACGGCGGCCGGGGCCGGGTCGGGGGCGAGCAGGGCGCCCACGCCCTCGGCGGCGGCGATCTGCGCGGAGTTCGCGTGCACGCCGACGCCCTCGGCGACGACCCGCAGCCCGCGGGCGAGGTTCTCCGCGCTGGGCCGCTCGTCGGGGTTCTTGCGCAGGCAGCGCTCCATGACCGTCCACAGCGGGTCCGGGACGGTGGAGGGGCGGCGCGGCTCGGCGCTCAGGTGCTGGTGCAGCACTTCGAGGGCGCTGCCGCCGGAGAACGGGGGGCGGCCGGTGACCAGCTCGTACAGCAGGATGCCGGCGCCGTACACGTCGACCGCGGAGGTCTGCGGGCGGCCCTCGGCGGACTCCGGCGCGACGTACGCGGGCGTGCCGACGAACTCGTGGGTGCGGGTCAGGCCCGGGGAGTCCGCGAGGCGGGCGATGCCGAAGTCGGTCAGCATCGGGTGCATCCGGCCCTCGTACTGCTGGAGCAGCACGTTGGCGGGCTTCAGGTCCCGGTGCACGACGCCGTCGGCGTGGCTCGCGGCCAGGGCGTCGGCGATCTGCGCGGTCATCAGCGCGGCGGCGACCGGCGTGAACGGGCCGTTCTCGCGCAGATAGCGGTGCAGGTCGGGACCGTCGACGAGGTCCATGACGAGGGCCAGCAGATCGCCCTCGACGACCAGGTCGCGGACCCGCACGATGTTCGGGTGGGTGAGCCTGAGCAGGACGGAGCGCTCGCGCAGGAAGCGCATCACGATGTCCGGGTCGCTCGCCAGCTCCTCCTTGAGGACCTTGATCGCGACCGTCTCGCCCGGCTGGCCGGGCACGGCCGCCTCGGCGCCCGCGGTCTCGCGCTGGCGGGCACGCCAGACGGTGCCCGTGGCGCCGCGTCCGAGCGGCTCCTCGAGCAGGTACTTGCTGCCGACTGGCCGCACGTCACGCGCTCCCTGCTGCTTGCTTGCCGGTGTTCTGGTGTTCCGACCCACTGTAGTGCCGGTCCACAGGGCACTACGTAAGCGTTCCCGACGATGTTCGCCGGTCCGCCCGGACCCCGCCCGTCGGGCCGTGGCTCCAGGGGTTCCGGTTCGAAGGGAAGACGCTCCCTCCGGTCCCCTGGTTGCCAGGTGCCGTACGTGACCGATCTCAACTGATCATCGGCGCACCACTGGTCAGGCACTTTTGGGGGCAGAGCTGACCAATCAAGATCACTTGGCACCGGGTCGTGGGCACGTTGTCAGCGACAGGTGCGAGGATGCGTGCAGTACTGGCCGACGTGCTCGTGCGGGGGGTGGGGTAGTCCGCGCCCGGGCAGAAGGGACCGCTGACGGCGATGCAGATCCGGCTGACCGTCGTAGATCCGCTGGGCCCGTCCCGCAGCGGGGCCGTGCCGTGAGCCGCGACGTGCTGGTCACGGCGCCCGCGGGCACGGATCTGGCCGCGGTGGCGTCCGGACTGGCCGCGGCGGTCGCCGGAGAGGGCGGCGCGGGCCGGGACACCGGCGGCGCCCCGGTGGTGCTGTACGCGGGCGCGGAGCGGCTGGACGCGCGCCGCCGCGTCCTGGGCGAGCCCCCGCTGGTCGACGGCGCCGTGCTGTCCCTGGGCGCTCCCGCGGCCCCCGAGCCGCATCCCGAGCTGGACGACGCCCCGACCCAGTTGCACGTGGTCGCCGGGCCGGACGCGGGCGGGGTCCATCTGCTGCACGGCGGCCGGATCACCGTCGGCCGTTCCGCCGACGCCGACGTACCGCTGGACGACCCGGACGTCTCCCGGCTGCACTGCGCGGTCACGGTCGGCGCCGACGGCAGCGTCTCGGTCACCGACCTCGGCTCCACGAACGGCACCGCCCTGGACGGCACGCGCGTCGGGGAGCGCGCGGTGCGGTTCCCCGCGGGCGCGCTGCTGCGGATCGGCGAGTCCGCCCTGCGGGTTACGCCGTCCGGGGGACCGGGGGCACGCACGGCGACGGTGCCGGACGGGGAGGGGTGCCTGCGGGTGCTCCCCGGGAACCGGGGCACGCGCGCGTGGAGCCGCCGGCCGCCGGCAGCGGTACGGACCCGGCCGGGCCCACCCGGCACACGTACGGCTCGGCGGACCACGGCGCCGGCCACGACCGCGTGGCGCCCCTGGTACCCGGGCAGGCCGGGGCCCCGGGCGCGGAGAGCCTCGACGCTCCGTACGGCGCCGGCGGCGGGGACACGCACGCCGGGCCGCACGGCGTCGGCGCCTACTCCCGTACGGCGTTCGCCGAGGACACCGGCCGCGGCACCCTGGAGGGCTCACCGCCGCGGGGCACCGACGTCCCGCCGGGGTGCGGCGGCGCGGCGGGCTCGGCGCGTGGGCGCGCCGGCTGGCGGGCGGACGCGGGGAGCAGCCGCCCGCCGGTCCCGAGGAGTACGGCACGGTGCCGGGCGGGACCGCCGCCGGGAGCACCGGCGCCGCGCAGCGGCCCGAGACCTGGCCGGACCCGGCCGCGCTGCTGCTGACCGCGCTGGGCCCGGGCCCCCGGCTGTGGGAGCGGGGGCCGGGGCACCCGGAGGCGCTGACCGTGCGGCTCGGCACGGCCGACCGGGGCGCGCCGGACGGCTCGGGCGTGCTGCCCGCCGTCCCGGTGACCGCCGCGCTGCGCGAGGCGGGCGCGCTGGGCCTGGCGGGGCCGCGCCCCAGGCTGTCCGGGCTGGCCCGCGCGGTGCTGGCCCAGCTCGCCGCGCTGCACTCCCCGACCTGCTGGAGATCGTGCTGATCAGCGCGGACCGCGCCCGACCGGTGGCGGAGCGCACGGCCGAGTGGTCCTGGCTCGGCTGGCTGCCGCACGTCCGTCCCGGCCACGGCCAGGACTGCCGGCTGCTGCTCGCCCACGACCGTGAACAGGCGGCGGCGCGCACGGAGGAACTGCTGCGCCGGGTCGAGGAGTACGCGGCGACGGGCCGGGGCGCGGCCCAGCTCCGGACGGCCCCGGACGGGCGCGGCGCCCCTGGTACCGGCGGCACGGCGCCAACCTCCACCGCCTCCGTACCGGGTCCGAGGCAGTACGACGCCCACAGGGACCCGGGCCACCGCGCCCACCCGGACCCGGCGGCCCACGACATCCACCCGGACCCGGCCTTCCCCGGCGGACCGGACTCCGCCACCGGCACGGCGTTCGGCACGGCGGCCCCTCTCACCTCCCCGGCCGGCGGTCCCGCCGGACCGGGCGGGGCACGCGACGTCGCCCCGGCCCCGCCGGCCGCTTACGGTCCCGCGGACGCCCGGTCCCAGGCGGCGGCGCGCCGCCCCTCGTGGGCCAGGGAGGACGCCGGACCGGCCGGGACCGGCGGTTTCCCGGGGCCGTACACGGTCGTCGTCGTGGACGGGGACCCCGGGGGCGCGGCCCTGCGGGAGTCCCTGGCGCGGCTGGCCGTGGCCGGGCCGCGGGCCGGGATCCACGTGGTGTGCCTCGCCGAGACCGAGCCCGCCTCCCCGCCTCGCCCGTGACCCGGACCTACGAGGCCGCCTGCGAGGCAACGCCCACCTTCCGGCACTGCGGGGCCGTCGCCCTGCTCGGCGGTGACGTCGCCGGCGCGCTCCATCTGATGCGGGTCGCACCCACCGGGCCGGTCGGCCCGGGCACCCTCGCCACCGTCGACGCCGTCTCCCCCGCCTGGGCCGAGCGGTTCGCGCGGGCCCTGGCGCCGCTGCGGCCGGACGGCCCGCTCGCCGAGCCGCACGCGCGCGTGGCCGTGCCGCTGCCGGCCTCCGCGCGGCTGCTGGACGAGCTGGGGCTGGCCCGGGCCACCCCGCCTCGCTGATGGCCCGCTGGGCGGACGCGGCCGACGACACGGCGTCCCCGGCCGGCCGGGCCAGGGCGGTGCTGGGAGCCGGACCGCACGGACCGCTCACCGTCGACCTGGTCGCCGACGGGCCGCATCTGCTGATCGAGGGGCCGGCCGGCAGCGGCCGTACCGAGCTGCTGCGAACGGTGGCCGCCTCGCTCGCCGCGGCCGAGCGGCCCGACCGGCTGGGCATGGTGCTGATCGACGGCCGGGACGGCGTCGGCACCGGCGCGGGACACGGCGAAGGGCTGCGCGTCTGCACGGACATACCCCATGTGACGACCCACCTCGTGGCCAACGACCCCGTACGCATGCGGGAGTTCGCGCAGTCGCTGACGGCGGAGCTGAAGCGGCGCGCGGAACTTCTGGGGCTGACGGACTTCGCCCAGTGGCACAGCGGGCACGAGACGCCGGGCCGGATCGTCGCGCAGCGCACCGCGAACGGCCGCCCCGCCGGGTCCGGACCGGCCGCCGGCCCGGCGGATCCGACCGGGGACATAGAGGCGCCGCCCAGTTCCACGCTGCGGCTGCGGCCCGGTGGCGCCGCACGGCAGCGCGCCGAGGCCGCGCCGCCGCTGCCCCGGCTCGTGGTGGTCGTCGACGACCTGGACGCGCTGGTCTCCCCCGCGCTCGGCTCGCCGGGCCGCCCCGCCGCCGGGTCGGTGCTGCGGGCGCTGGAGGCGGTGGCCCGGGAGGGCGAGCGGCTCGGGGTGCACCTGGTGGCGACAGCCGGCGCGGGCGGCCGTACGGCGGAGACGGAACCGGCCAGGCGGGCCACCCTGCGCGTCGCGCTGGACGCGCCCGCAGCCGGGCGCACCGGCGCGATAGCGGCCGAGCGGGGCGGCGAGCCCGGCGGGGAACCGGCGCCGGGGCGCGGCCGGCTGACGTACCCGGACGGACGGGCGGTCGGCTTCCAGGGCGGCCGGGTGACCGGCCGTATCCCGCGCACCGCGACCCAGCGGCCCACGGTGGTGCCGCTGGAGTGGCAGCGCATGGGCGATCCGCCGGCCCGCCGGCCGGTGCGGGAGCTGGGCAACGGCCCGACCGACCTGGCCCTGCTGGCCAGCGCGGTGCAGCGGGCGGCCCGCGAGGTCGCCGCGGCCCAGGTGCCCTCGCTGCTCTGACGGATGCCCTCGCCGCTCCGGCGGACCGTCCCGGAACGCCACGCATACCCCGCCGATCACGAGCCGGTCACGATGGACCGCTGGACGGCGCAGGCGCTCTTGCCGCCTGCGTCCGGCCCGGCGTAGACCGGACCCGACGGGACAGAGTTCTGACGTTCAACGGAGAACGACGAACGGGGAAGTGATGCGCAGCAACAGCGGCACCATCCGGACACACAGGGCCGTCACCACGCTCGCCGCACTGCTCGCGGGAGCCCTCGCGCTGACCGCCTGCTCCGGCGGCGACAGCGACAAGAAGGGCGACGGCGACACGGGCGGCGGGGCCACCGGCTCCACCCTGGACCTGCCGAAACTGAACGGCGCGAAGCTGGAGGTCGCCGCCGTCTGGACCGGCACCGAACAGGCGAACTTCAAGAAGGTCCTCGCCGAGTTCGAGAAGCGCACCGGCGCGAAGGTGACGTTCGTCCCCGCGCAGGACCCGATCATCAACTTCCTCGGCTCCAAGATCGCGGGCGGTCAGCCGCCGGACGTGGCGCTGCTGCCGCAGCCGGGCGCGATCAAGCAGGCCGTGCAGAAGGGCTGGGCGAAGCCGCTCGGCGCGGACGCGCTCAAGGAGCTGCGGAAGAACTACTCGCAGGGCTGGCAGGACATCGGCAAGGTCGACGGCAAGAGTTACGGCGTCTACTACAAGGCGGCCAACAAGTCGCTGATCTGGTACAACGCCAAGGCGTTCGAGAACGCGGGCGCCAAGGAGCCCAAGAACTGGCAGGACCTGCTGACCACCGCGCAGGCGGTGTACGACTCCGGGGTCACCCCGTTCTCGGTCGGCGGCGCCGACGGCTGGACGCTGACGGACTGGTTCGAGAACGTCTATCTGTCCCAGGCCGGCCCGGAGAAGTACGACCAGCTCGCCCAGCACAGGATCAAGTGGACCGACCCGTCGGTGAAGCAGGCGCTCACCACGCTCGCCCAAATCTGGGGCAAGAAGGACTACGTGGCGGGCGGCGCGGACGGCGCGCTGCAGACCGAGTTCCCGGCCTCCGTGACCCAGACCTTCACCGGCGGCGACCAGCCGAAGGCCGCCATGGTCTACGAGGGCGACTTCGCGCAGGTCAACATCGGCGACACCAAGGCGAAGGTGGGCACGGACGCGAAGGTGTTCCCGTTCCCGGCCGTGGGTTCCGACGCGCCGGTGGTCTCCGGCGGTGACGCGGCCGTCGTGCTGAAGGACTCCAAGGCGGCCCAGGCCCTGGCCACCTTCCTGGCCTCCCCGGACGCGGCGACCATCCAGGCCAGGCTCGGCGGCTACCTCTCGCCGAACAAGAACGTGCCGGAGTCGGCGTACCCGAACGAGGTGCAGCGCACCATCGCCAAGTCGCTGATCGCCTCCGGCGACGACTTCCGCTTCGACATGTCCGACCAGGCCCCGCAGGCGTTCGGCGGCACCCCCGGCAAGGGCGAGTGGAAGGACCTGCAGGACTTCCTGAAGAACCCGAAGGACGTGGCGGGCGCCCAGGCACAGCTCGAGAAGGACGCGGCGGCCGCGTACGGGAACGGGAGCTGATCCGGCCATGGCGTCGGCAGCGGCGGCCGGGGCCCCACCGGGCCCGGCCGCGCCCAAGAGCCGCAAGAGCGTGACCGGCACCCGCCGGACCGTGGCAGCGCTGTTCCTGCTGCCCGCCCTGGTGCTGCTCGGCGCGCTCGTGGTCTACCCGATCGGGTACTCGGTCGTCCGCAGCTTCTACAACGCCTCCGGCGACGGCTTCGCCGGGTTCGACAACTACAAGGCGCTGTTCACGGACGACGGCATCCGCACGGCCCTGAAGAACAACATCATCTGGGTGGTGTTCGCGCCCACGGTCTCCACCGCGCTCGGCCTGATCTTCGCGGTGCTGACCGAACGGGTGCGCTGGGGAACGGCGTTCAAGCTGGTCGTCTTCATGCCGATGGCGATCTCGATGCTGGCGGCCGGGATCATCTTCCGGCTGGTGTACGACCAGGACCCGGACAAGGGCGTCGCCAACGCGGTGTGGGTGGGAGTCCACGACACCTTCGCCCAGTCGTCGGCTTTCCCGAAGGCGCACCCGGGCCGTGAGTCGCCGCTGAAGGCGGACGCGGGCGGGTTCGTCACCTCGGCCCCCGTGCACGCCGGGCAGCCGGTCGCGCTCCCGCTCGTCGGGGTGGCCCCGGACCAGATGCCGGACGGCGCGAAGAAGGCCGTGGCCGCCGGGGCCGAGCCGGGGAGGATCACCGGCACCACCTGGCAGGACTTCACGCGCGGCAAGGGCGTCGGCCGGCTGGGCTCGCCCGACCCCTCCGAACTCGGTTACGCCGGGATGCGGATCGAGGCGGTGAAGGACGGCAAGGTGGTGGCCTCCGCGGAGGCCGCCGGCGACGGCACCTTCACGCTGCCCGCGTCGGCCGACGGGGCGCTGCTCCGGCTGCCGGCGAGCAACTTCGAGGAGCCGTACAACGGCGTCGACTGGCTCGGCCCGGCGCTGGTCACACCGGCCGTGATCGGGTCGTACGTGTGGATGTGGGCGGGCTTCGCGATGGTGCTGATCGCGGCGGGGCTCGCGGGCGTCCCCGGGAACTGCTGGAGGCGGCGCGCGTGGACGGCGCCACCGAGTGGCAGGTGTTCCGCAAGGTCACCGTGCCGCTGCTCGCGCCGGTCCTCGCGGTGGTCGTGGTCACGCTGATGATCAACGTGCTGAAGGTCTTCGACCTCGTCTACATCATCGCCCCCGGCTCCTCCCAGGACGACGCCAACGTGCTGGCCCTCGAGCTGTATCGCAAGGGCTTCGCGGAGGGCCAGCCGGGCATCGCCAGCGCGATCGCGGTGTTCCTGCTGCTGCTGGTCATCCCGGTGATGCTGTTCAACATCCGCCGGCTCAGGCGGGAGGTGCGGCGATGACCGCGACTGCCGGAAGGATCGGGAAGGCGACACCCACCGACACGGCCGTGCGGGCCCCGCAGTCGTGGGCCGCGCGGATCACCGGGCGGCTCGGCGGCGGGCTGGTCCGCTTCTTCCTGCTCCTGGTGGGCCTGTTCTGGCTGGTGCCGACCGTCGGCCTGCTCATCTCCTCGCTGCGCGCGCCGGAGGACATGAGCGCGAGCGGCTGGTGGCAGGTGTTCGCCAAGCCGTCCCAGCTGACGCTCGACAGCTACCAGAAGCTGCTGGAGAACGGCGACATCACCAACTCCCTGGTGAACACCGTGCTGATCACGGTCCCGGCGACCGTCCTGGTCGTGGTGATCGGCTCGCTCGCCGGCTACGCGTTCGCCTGGATGGAGTTCCCGGGCCGGGACTGGTGGTTCCTCGGTGTGGTCAGCCTGCTGGTGGTGCCGGTGCAGGTGGCACTGATCCCGATCGCCGAACTGTTCGGCAAGATCGGCCTGTTCGGGACCATTCTCGGGGTGATCCTGTTCCACGTCGGCTTCGGCCTGCCGTTCGCGGTGTTCCTGCTGCGCAACTTCTTCGCGGAGATCCCGAGGGAACTCCTCGAGGCGGCCCGTCTGGACGGCGCGGGTGAACTGCGCGTGTTCACACGGGTGGTGATGCCGCTCGGCGGGCCCGCGATCGCGAGCCTCGGCATCTTCCAGTTCCTGTGGGTGTGGAACGACATGCTGGTCGCGCTGGTGTTCACCAAGTCCGGCTCGCAGCCGATCACTGTCGCCCTGCAGACGCAGGTACGGCAGTTCGGCAACAACATCGACGTGCTGGCGCCCGGCGCGTTCATCTCGATGGTGATCCCGCTGGCCGTGTTCTTCGCGTTCCAGCGGCAGTTCGTCTCCGGGGTGATGGCGGGCGCGGTCAAGTAGCGGCGCTTGGGACGGACTTCGAGGGGCGGGCCCGCCGGGGCCCGCCCCTCGGCGTGTAGCCGAGGTGTTCGTGCTGTCCCCCGAACGCCGTACGCGCCGTAACCAATTCACTCCATCGGCCGTTCCCGGGCCAGACGCCCGTGCCGACCGACCCATGGATGTCCCGTGCCCAGGTTCACTGTGATTGTCCCCGCGTACCAGGTCCAGGCGTATCTGTCCGAGTGTCTGGACTCGGTGCTCTCCCAGTCCTACCCCGACCTCGAACTGATCGTGGTGGACGACTGCTCCCCGGACGCCTGCGGCGCCATCGCCGACGAGTACGCGTCCCGCGACGCCCGGGTGCAGGTCGTGCACCTCCAGGAGAACCAGGGCCTCGGCCCCGCCCGCAACACGGGCATGGCCCGGGCCACGGGCGACTACCTGCTCTTCCTGGACAGCGACGACACGCTCACCCCGGACGCGTTGCGCGCGATCGCCGACCGGATCAAGGAGACCGACGAGCCGGACGTCCTGGTCTTCGACTACGCGCGCACCTTCTGGGACGGCGGGACGGTCCGCAACCAGGCGGCCGCCCACCTCACCGAGCGGGGCCCGGCGCCGTTCCGCCTGGAGGACCGCCCGGGGCTGCTGCGGGTGCTGATGGTCGCCTGGAACAAGGCGTACCGGCGGGAGTTCGTGACGGAGCGGGGCTTCGCGTTCCCTCCCGGCTACTACGAGGACACCCCTGGACCTTCCCGGCCCTGATGGCGGCGGAGTCGATCGCCACCCTGGACCGGGTGTGCGTGCACTACCGGCAGCGCCGGCGGGGCAACATCCTGGGCACCACCAGCCGCAGGCACTTCGACGTCTTCGAGCAGTACGACCGGGTGTTCGCCTACGTCGAGCGGCATCCCGAACTCGATCGCTGGCGTCCGGAGCTGTTCGGCCGGATGATCGACCACTTCGTCACGGTCCTCAGCCGCCGGGACCGGCTGCCGCGCGGCAGCCGCGCCGAGTTCATGCGCCGGGCCCGGGCCCACCACCGCCGTTACCGCGTCCCCGACGCCGGGGTGCCGGCCCGCTCCCGGCTGCGGCACACCCTCGTCCGCTTCGGCCTGCACCGCACCTTCGGCGCCCTGCGACTGGCCGCGGCCCTCCGGCGCCGCTCGCTGACGCACGCGCGGAGGCTCACCCGCGGACTGCGGGCCGGCGTGCTCCGGCTGCACTACCGGATCCAGCTCCGCCTGCCGCTGCGCGCCGACCGCGCGGTGTTCGCGTCCCAGGAAGGGCCCGGCGGGGGCCGGGCGCGCTGGAAGAGGCGTTCCGCACGCACGCCCCGCACATCCGCACCGCCTGGATCGTCCGCCCGGAGCACCAGCACGCGGTTCCGCCCGGACCGCGCCGGCTGCTCCCGGGCACGGCCGGTCACTGGACGGCGCTGGCCCGCTCCAAGTACCTCGTGCACGACGGCCACTTCGGCCCCGGACTGCGCAAGCGCCCGGGCCAGGTCTTCGTCCAGACCGAGCAGGGCACCCCGCTCGGGCACCGGGGCCTGGACCTGCGGGAGCGTCCGGCGGCCGCCGGGGCACCGACTTCGAGGAACTGCTGCGGGCCGTCGACCAGTGGGACCACGTGCTGTCCGGCAACCGGCACACCACCCTGACCTGGGAGCGCGTGTACCCGGGCCGCTACACCACTCTGGAGTACGGCTCGCCGCGCAACGACGTCTTCCAGCGGGCCACCCCGGCGGACGTGGCCCGGCTGCGCGAGTCGCTGGGCGTGCCGGAGGGCGCGGTCGCCGTCCTGTACGCGCCCGCCCACCGCGACCACCGCCGCACCCAGCTCCCACTGCTCGACCTGGAGCGGATCCAGCGCCGGCTCGGCCCGCGCTTCGTCGTCCTCGACCGCTCCCCCGCCCGCGGGGCGGCTTCCCGGGGGAGGGCGGCCACATCGTCGACGTCTCCGGACACCCGGACGTGGCGTCCCTCTGCCTGGCCTCGGACGCGCTGCTCACCGACTGCTCGTCCCTGATGTTCGACTACGCGTGCCTGGACCGGCCGATCGTCGTGCACACCGGGGACTGGGACGTCTACGCGGCGACCAGGGGCGTCTACTTCGACCTGCGCGCCTTCCCGCCGGGCGCGGTCGCCGCCGGTGAGGAAGAGCTGATCGACGTCTTCGCCTCCGGCCGGTGGCGCGACTCCGGCTCCGGCCGGCTGCGGGCGGCCTTCCGGGAGCGGTTCTGCCCGTACGACGACGGGCACGCCGCCGAGCGGGTCGTACGGCGGGTCGTGCTGGGCGAGACGGAGCGGCTGCCTGCGTTCGTCCCGCTCGCCGAGCGCAGGCCGGTGCCGTCGGCCGCCGCGGCGCTGGCCCGTTCCCCGCTCGCCACCGTGCCGCAACCTTCCGGCCCGCGCCCCGTCACCGAGAGCCGCTGAACAGCGTTGGTCCTTCCGGGAGTCCCGATGCCCCTCAGTACGACGCGGCCCACTCCGGTCCGCCCGTCCACCTGGCGTCCCGCCGGACGGCCGGGCCGCGTCGGCAGGACGACGCGGGCCGGCAGGACAACGCGCGCCGGTAAGACAACGGAAAGAGCAGAATGCCCCGCTTCAGCATCATCGTCCCGTCCCACGGGGTAGCCGGCCGGCTGTCCCAGGCGCTGGACTCCGTCCTGGGCCAGTCCCTCGGCGACCTCGAGCTGATCCCGGTCTGCGACGGACCGGACTCCCCGGCCGCCGCCGTCGCCGCCGCGCTCGCCGAGCGGGACTCCCGGGTGACCCCGGTCCACTCGCCGCCGTCCGCCGGTCTGAGCGGGGCGCGCAACGCCGGGATGCGGGCGGCGGGCGGCGCCTACGTGCTGTTCCTCGACGGCGACGACCTGCTGCTGCCGGGTGCGCTGGCGGCCCTGGACGCGCGGCTGACCGAGACCGCGGGCGTGGACGTGCTGTACACCGAGCACGAGCGGACCCCCTGGTGGGAGGGCGAGCCGGCCAACCCGGCCGGACCGCTGCTGGCGAAGGCGCCGAAGGGGCCTTCGCCCGGACCGGTTCCCGGAGCTGACCGGCCTGCGGCTGCCGGTGTGGGGCACCGCCTACCGCCGGACCTTCCTCACCGAGCACGGACTCCTCTTCCCCGACGGCCACTTCACCGACGTCGGCTGGAGCGGGCTGGCCGGCGTCGCCGCCGAGCGCGTCGCGGTGCTGCGCCGGGCCGTCGTGCGGCACCGCTCGCGCCGCCAGGGCAGCCGGCTCAACCTGCCCGGGCCGCACCAGCACACGCTGCTGGACCAGGTGGAGCTGGTGCTGACCCGGGCGGCCGTGGCAGGGCTGTCCGCCGAGCGGGCGCGGGCCCTGTTCGACCAGCTCTTCGCGCACGTGCTGCGGACGGCGTCCCGCCCGGAGCGGCTGCCCTCCGGGCATCGCGCGTTCTTCCGCCGGGCCGGGCGGCTCCACCGCAAGCACCGGCCGGGCGGGTACCACGCGCCCGCCGGCAGTCTGGGGGTGCAGCACCGGCTGCTGGCGACGGGCGCGTACACCGCGTTCCGGGCACTGCGGGGCGCCAACCGGGTGGCGTCCCGGACCGCCGAGCGGCTGCCGCGCCCGCGCATGCTGCGCACCCGGCTGCGCTACGCCCGTGAGCTGCGCCGTCCCCTGGATCCCCGGCTCGCGGTGTTCTGCGCGTACTGGGGCCGCGGATACGCCTGCAACCCGGCCGCGATCCACGCCAAGGCACGGGAACTCGCCCCGCACATCCGCTCGGTGTTCCTGGTCGAGGCGGACCAGGCCCATGCGATGCCGGAGGGCGTCGAGTACGCCGTGATCGGCTCCCGCCGCTACTGGGAGGTGCTGGCCCGCGCCACGTACCTGGTCAACAACGCCAACTTCGCCGAGGGCGTGGTGAAGCGGCCGGGCAGCGTGCACCTGCAGACCCAGCACGGCACGCCGCTGAAGACGATGGGGGTGGACCAGTCGACGTACCCGGTGGTGGCGGCGCGGTCCGGCAGCTTCACGAAGCTGCTGGGCCGGGTGGACCGCTGGGACTTCAACCTGTCGTCCAACAGCCACTCCACACAGATGTGGGAGCGCGCCTTCCCCGGCTCGTACGAGCATCTGGAGTACGGCTATCCGCGCAACGACGTCTACTTCACGGCGACCGCCGAGGACGTCGCCCGCGTCCGCCGGGAACTGGGCGTGCCCGAGGGGGCGACGGCCGTGCTGTACGCGCCGACCCACCGCGACCACCACACCGGGTTCGAACCCGGCCTGGACCTGGAGGCGTTCTGCGAGGCGGCCGGCGAGGACGTCGTCGTACTGCTGCGCGCCCACTACTTCTACGACCAGGGGCGCCCGGCGGGTTCCGGCCGGGTCATCGACGTCACCGCGCACCGCTCCTCGGAGGACGTGTGCCTGGCGGCGGACGCGCTGGTCACGGACTACTCCTCGATCATGTTCGACTACGCCGGCCTGGACCGGCCGATCGTGGTGTACGCCGACGACTGGGAGGTCTACCGGGAGACGCGGGGCGTCTACTTCGACCTGCCGGCGGAGCCGCCGGGGCCGGTCGCCCGGACCGCCGGTGAGCTGGCCCGGATCTTCGCCGACGGTTCCTGGGCGGGGCCGGAGTCCTCGGCGCTGCGGGCCGCGTTCCGGGAGCGGTTCTGCCTGTTCGACGACGGGCTGGCCGCCGAACGCGTCGTACGGCGGGTGCTGCTCGGGGAGCCGCCGGAGGCGATCCCGCCGGTGATCCCGCTCGCGGAACGCGTCCCCGCCCCGCCGCCGCGACCCTCGTGAGGAGCTGACCCGTGCCCCGCTTCAGTCTCATCGTCCCCTGCTTCAAGGTGCAGGGCTTCCTGCGCGAGTGCCTGGACTCGGTGCTGCGGCAGTCCTTCGGCGACCTCGAACTGATCGTGGTGGACGACTGCTCCCCGGACGGGTGCGGCGCCATCGCCGACGAGTACGCGTCCCGCGACCCGCGGGTGAAGGTGCTGCACCTGCCGGAGAACGGCGGTCTCGGCCGGGCCCGCAACGCCGGGCTGCCGCTCGCCACCGGCGACTACCTGTTCTTCCTGGACAGCGACGACACGCTCACCCCGGGCGCGCTGCGCGCCATGGCCGACCGGCTGGCGGAGGCGGACGACCCGGACGTGCTGGTCTTCGACTACGCGCGTACCTACTGGTGGGGCGGCACCCGGCGCAACGCCCTGGCGCACGTGCTCGCCGAGGCCGGCGCCGAGACCTTCACGGCCGCCGGCCGGCCGGAGATCCTCGATCTGCTGATGGTGGTGTGGAACAAGGTCTACCGGCGCGACTTCGTCGAGGAGAACGGCTTCGAGTTCCCGCCCGGGTACTACGAGGACACCCCGTGGACCTTCCCGGTCATGCTCAGCGCCCGGCGGATCGCCGCGCTGGACCGGATCTGCCTGAACTACCGGCAGCGCCGGCAGGGCAACATCCTGTCCACCACCAGCCGCAAGCACTTCGACATCCACGACCAGTACGAGCGGGTCTTCGCCTTCGTGGACGGGCGCCCGGAGCTGGCCGGCTGGCGGCCCTACCTGCACCGGAAGATGGGTGAGCACTGCCTGGACATCCTCGCCAAGCCGGACCGGCTGCCGCCGGCGGACCGGGCCGAGTTCTTCCGGCGCACGGCGCGGATGTTCCGCCGGTACCGGCCCGAGGGAGCCCTCGTGGACGGTGAGGTCGCCGTGCTGGAGGGCGGCTACGCGCGGTACCTGCTGAAACGGCAGGCGGGGCGGGCCGGCCGGGAGGCCGTACGGCGGGCGGCGCCGGCCCGGCGGGCCGTCGGCGCCCGGGCCCGGCGCGGCTGGGCCGCTCTGCACGCGCACCGGCCGCTGGACGAGAGCCTGGTGGTGTACTCGGCATCCTCGCACCGGGGTGTGCTGGGCGATCCGGCCGCCGTCTACCGCAAGGCACTGGAGATCGCCCCGCGGCTGCGCGGGGTGTGGGTGGTGCGCGACGAGGAGGCCGCCGGGCGGCTGCCGGCCGGTGTCGAGCACGTGCTCGTGGACTCACGGCGCTGTCTGGAGATCACCGCGCGCGCCAAGTTCTTCGTCAACGACGTCAACTGGCCCGGTGCGCTGGCCAAACGGCCCGGCAGCGTGCACATCCACACCCATCAGGGCACGCCGCTGAAGTACATGGGCGCCGACCTGCTGGACAAGCCCGGCGCCCGACTGGGCTTCGACGTGCCGCAGATGCTGCGCCGGGCCGACCGCTGGGACTACAGCCTGGTCGCCAACCGCCATTCGGAGCTGGTCTGGGAGCGGGCCTATCCCTGCCACTTCACCTCGGTGCGCACCGGCAGCCCGCGCAACGACGTGCTGGTCGGCGCGGCCGGCGACGCGGGCGCCGCGTTCCGGCTGCGGCACGGCATCCCGGCGGACCACACGGTGGTGCTGTACGCGCCGACCCGCCGGGACTACCGGCGCGGCGGGCACGTGGACCGGATCGACCTGGCCGGGTTCGCGGCCGACCTCGGGGAGGGGAGCACCCTCGTGGTCCGGCTGCACCCGACACTGGCGGCCGGTCCGGCGCGCGGCATGGGCCTGACCGAACTGGCCCGGCGCGGGGTCGTGGTCGACGCGACGGACGAGCCGCACGTCGAGGAGGTGATGCTGGCCTCGGACGTGCTGGTCACGGACTACTCGTCGCTGATGTTCGACTACGCCGTCCTGGACCGGCCGATCGTGGTGCACGCCGACGACTGGGCCGCGTACTCCGCGAGCCGGGGCGCCTATCTCGACATCACCGCGGAGGCGCCGGGCCATGTGTCCCGCTCCTACCGCGAGCTGGTGTGGCAGTTCACGTCCGGGGCGTGGCGGGACGAGGAGTCGCGGCGGCTGCGGGCGGACTTCCGGGCCCGGTACTGCGAGTTCGACGACGGGCGGGCCGCCGAGCGGGTCGTTCGGACGCTGCTGCTCGGCGAGTCCATGCCGGCCGGGCCGGGGTCCGTGCGGATCCCCGGCCAGGCGGTCGGCGGCGAACCGGCGGCCCCGGAAGCGAGGCCGGCCGGTCGCCGGTGACGGGTCCGGCTACTCGATGACGAGGTCGACCTCGATGTTGCCGCGGGTGGCGTTGGAGTAGGGGCAGACCTGGTGGGCGGTCTCGACCAGCTTGCGGCCGGTCGCCTCGTCCACGGTCTCGGGCAGCTCCACGCGCAGCGTCACCTTCAGGCCGAAGCCCTCGCCCTGCTTGCCGATGCCGACCTCGGCGGTCACCGCGGCGTCGGTGACGTCGACCTTCGCCTGCCGGCCGACGAGGCCGAGGGCGCTGCCGAAGCACGCGGCGTAACCGGCGGCGAAGAGCTGCTCGGGGTTGGTGCCCTGGCCGTCGCCGCCCAGCTCCACCGGCGGGGCCAGCTTGACGTCGATCTTGCCGTCGGAGGAGACGGCACGACCGTCGCGGCCGTGGGTGGCGGTGGCGACAGCGGTGTAGAGCGCGTCCATGAAGACCATCCCTCTGGAAGTCGGTTGTGTTCCGGCGGCTCCGGTCGGGCCGCCTCACAGCCATAAGTAGAGCACACAATTAAGTTGTGCACAACTAAATGGCCCGAAAGAGCTACCCTGGAGCCATGAGCGCCTCGCCGACCCCGCCGCCCCGCCGGCAGCCGAAGCCGCCCCGGACTCCGAGTGGCTGCGGCTGGACCGCCAGATCTGCTTCTCGCTGCACGCGGCGTCCCGCGCCTTCAACGGCGTGTACCGCGTGCTCCTCAAGGACCTCGGGCTCACCTACCCGCAGTACCTGGTGCTGCTCGTGCTGTGGGAGCACGGCGATCTGCCGGTGAAGAAGCTCGGGGAGCATCTGCGACTCGACTCCGGGACGCTGTCGCCGCTGGTCAAGCGGCTCGAAACGGCCGGTCTGGTCACGCGTGAGCGCAGCGCGCACGACGAGCGCTCGGTGCAGGTGCGGCTGACCGGGCAGGGCGCGGCCCTGCGCGAGCGGGCCCTGGAGGTGCCGCGCCGCATCGCGGCGGCCACGGGCTTCGAACTGGCGGAGATCGGCGAGCTGCGCGAGCGCCTGGACCGGCTCACCGGCGCGCTGGACGCGGCGGCACTCGCGGAGGCAGCGGAGCCCCGCTGAGGACGGGGAGGGCCCGGCGGACGTAGAGCCGCACGGCCACCTCGCCCCGCACGGACTCCTCGGCCGGCGCGAACTCCCTTGCCAGTACGGCCGTTTCGGCCCGCTCGACGGGGCTGCCCGGCGTCCACCGTCCGGCCAGCACATCGCGGTCGGCGACCACCCAGACGCGCTCCAGCCGGGCCAGCCGGTGCCGCAGGCCCGCCGGTCCCGTCTCCCGTCCATAGAGGGTCCCGGACTCGGCGGCCGGCTCCGCCAGCGCCAGGTCCCGGGCGCCGCGGAAGGCCGCCGGGTAGGTGAGGGCCGCGTTCCGTGTCCGCGCCGGCAGGAACAGCACGGAGTCCCCCGGCCGCAGTTCCCGGTCGGCGGCCCGGGCGACGGCGGCGAGGTCGTCGGGGCGGCGGGCCGGGTCGCGGTCGGCGCGGAGCAGGGGGAACTGGTGGGTCAGTGCCAGCAGGACCGCCACGGCACCGGCCAGGGTGGCGAAGGGGGCGTGCACGCGGAACGACAGCAGCCGGTCGGCCCCCGCGGCCACCAGCAGCGGCGCGCCCGACAGGGCGTACAGCACGTACCGGTCGACGTAGAGCGGCGACATCTGCGACACCAGCATCAGCGCGGCCGGCGGCACCACGGCCAGCGGCGCGGCGACGCCCGCGCACGTCGGCTCGCCCCGCCGCCCGGCCGGCGCCAGGAGTCCCAGCAGGGCCAGACCCAGGCACACCCAGAAGACACCGTCCGTCGGCCCGAGGAACGTGCGCAGCAGCCCCCGCGCCGTCGCGCGCGTCGGCGGTCGCAGCCACGCCACCTGCGCCGACTGGGCTCTGGACACGAGCACCAGCGGCAGCAGCCCGAGCCCGCCACGGCGGCCGCGCACCCCCAGCCCCGCCACACCCGGGGCCCACCCGGGTCAGGGCCAGCGACAGCGCGTGGGCGGGGAGCAGCAGCACCGCGAACTCGTGCAGCCAGCAGGTGAGGGCGACGACCGTGCCGTAGGCCCACCAGCCACCGCCGCGCAGGGCCCGCACGAACAGCAGCGTCGCCGCCGTGGCGCCGGCCGCGACCAGCGCGTAGGAGCGGCCCTCCTGGGCGTAGTGACCGGCCATCGGCGAGACGGCGTACAGCAGCCCGGCCCAGAGCCCGACGCGCGGGCGCGCCAGCCGGGTGCCGAGTGCGGCGACCAGGCCGGCGGTCAGCGCCGCCGCGCACACGGACGGCAGCCTGAGGACGACCTCGCCGGGGTGGACGGCCAGGACGGCGTGCATGAGGAGGTAGTACAGGCCGTGCACCGCGTCCACGCCGTGCAGCAGCCGCCAGATCTGCGGCACCGTGCGGCGGGCCACCTGGAAGGTGACGGCCTCGTCGCGCCACATCCCGCCCCGGTCGAGCCGCCAGCAGCCGAGCGCGGCCATCACCAGCGCGGGCACGCACACGGCGACGGCCCGCCGGAAACGCTCCCGCCGGCCCGTCCGGGCGGCGACCGGCCCGGCGGACGCCGCCGCCCCGTGCGGCTGCGGTTTCGGCTTCAGGGGGGACCCGAGGTTCACCACGGCTAGATCTTTTGCGATTAGCCAACATTTGCCGGGGAATGACGGCGTATCGGCAGGAATACACCATCCGCCCGGATTAGGCTCCCGCGTGATGAACCGTCTCCGTGTCACCCCCGGCCCGGTCCTCGCTCTCACCGCCGTCTGGCTCGTCACCCGCGCCCTGATGTCGTGGCTGCTCACGCACGACAGCTCGCCCCTGCTGGGCGGGGGCGCCGTGCCGCGCGAGGTGTGGCGTCTGTACTTCCACTGGTACGGCGTGCTGTCGCACGGCGCCTTCCCGGCCCACGACAGCACCTGGCAGTACCCGCCGGGCGCGGGCGTGGTGCTGCTGGCGCCGGGTGCGCTGCCGTGGCTCACGTACTTCCAGTCGTTCGTCGCGCTGGCGCTGGCCGCGGACGCGCTCATCGCGGCGGCCCTGGTCCGGGCGGCGGCCCGGCCCGGCGGGAGCCTGCTCGGAGCCTCCCTGTGGACCTGCGGGCTGCCGCTGCTGCTGCACATCCCGCTCGCCCGGTACGACGTGCAGGTGACCGCGCTCGCCGTGGCCGCCCTGCTGGCGTCGGGGCGCTCGCCGCGCGCGGGCGGTGTCCTCGGGGCGCTGGGCGCGCTGGTGAAGGTGTGGCCGGCGCTGGTGCTGCTGGGCATGCCCCGGGGGGACGCGACCCGCCGGGCGTGGGGGTGGGCGGCGGCCGGCGGCGGACTGGGGTTCGCCCTTCTCGCCGTCTCGTTCAGCGATCCGCTGGCGTTCCTGCGGGAGCAGGGCGGGCGGGGCGTGCAGATCGAGTCGCTCGGCGGCACCGCGCTCAACCTGGCGCGCCATGCCGGCTGGCCCGGCCGGACCCGCTACCAGTACGGCGCGATCGAGCTGGTCGGCCCGTATGTGCACGCCGTGGCCACGGTCTCCCTCGCGCTCACGGCGGCCGCGTTCGGGCTGCTGGTGCTGTGGCGGCTGCGGGCACGGCACTGGAGCCCGGCCACCCCGTGCGACGCCGCGCTCGCCGCGGTGCTGCTGTTCACCGTGACCAGCCGGGTCATCAGCCCGCAGTACCTGATCTGGCTGCTGGGCCTGGCCGCCGTGTGCCTGGCCTCCCGGCACACCAGCCAGCGCCCGGTGGCCGTGCTGCTGCTCGCGGCGAGCGCGCTCAGTTCGCTGGCCTACCCGATGCTCTACCGCGAGGTGGTGGGCGGCACCTGGACCGGCTGCCTGCTGATGCTGGCCCGCAACGCGCTGCTGGCGGCGGCGGCCGTGCTGTCCTTCGTCCGGCTGTGGCGCTCGGCCCGGCCGCCGGCCGGAGAGCCCGCTCCCCCGGCACGGCTCCGCCCGGATTCCGACCGCCTCCCCGATCGAGCACTGAGCGGCCTGTAACGGGGTAATACAGACTTTCCTACGTTTCCGGCCCGTGGATCCCATGAGTACTGAACCGCGAGAACCGCACCCGGCACCCCAGGTCGGTGTCGTCGTCATCGGCTACGACGACGCCGCCCATGTCGGCGACGCCGTGCGCTCGGCGCTCGGCCAGGGGCCGGCCGTCGGCGAGGTGATCGCCGTGGACGACTGCTCGACGGACGGCAGCGGCGAGCTGCTGGAGAGACTGGCCGCCGGGGAGCCACGGCTGCGGGTGGTGCGCCGGAGCGTGAACAGCGGCGGCTGCGGCAGCCCGCGCAACGCCGGGATCGACGCGGTGACGATGCCGTACGTGATGTTCCTCGACAGCGACGACGTGCTGCCGCCCGGTGCGGTGGACGCGCTGCTGACGGCCGCCACCGAGGTGCGCGCCGAGGTCGCGGGCGGGCTCTGCGTGCGCCGGGAGCTGCCCTCGGGGCGCGAACAGCCGTGGCAGGCGGCGCTCTACACGGCGCCCGCCGTCCTCGCGCGCCCCTCCCAGCGCCCCCGCCTCGTCCACGACACCCTGTGCGTCAACAAGCTGTACCGGACCGGCTTCCTGCGCGAGCACGGCATCCGCTTCCCCGAAGGCCGCTTCCTCTACGAGGACTTCGTCTTCACCGCCCGCGTGCTGGCCGCCGCGCCGCGCGTCGCGCTCGTGCCGGACCGCGTGTACGTGTGGCACGTGCGCCGGTCGGCCGAGCGGCTCTCGCTCTCCCTCGCCCGCGAGGACATCGGCAACTGGCGGGCGCGTACGGAGGCGTGCGCGCTGGCGTACGACATCCTGCTGAGCGCCGGGCAGAAGGTGCTGGCGCGCGCCGCGCGGGCCAAGTTCCTCGACCACGAGCTGCGCATGTACGCGCGCGAACTGGGCTTGCGCGACGCGCACTACCGGCGCGCGTGGTGGGCGCACACCCGCGAGTACCTGGCGCGCTACGACGCGGCCGACTGGGAGCTCAACCCGGCGGCCCCCGGACGGCTGCTCGGCCGGGTCGTCCTGGAGTCGCCCGAGCCGTGCGACCTGCCCCGTCTGAGGGAACTCGCCGCCCGCCCGGCCCGGCTGCTCCCGCCCTACGCCCGCTCGGCCGACGGCACACCCGTCTGGTCTCCCGAACTGCCGCAGGTCACCCTCGCGCCTCTCCTCACCCGGCCCGCCGGCGTCCTGCCCCTCGCGCTGGACGCGGAGCTGCGCCCGCGCGCGCGGGACACCCGGCTGCGTCTGCGGCTGCACGAGCTGTACGGACGGCTGGCCGCGGCCGGACCGCGGGAGCTGGACGTGGAGTGGCGGTCCCGGCAGGACGGGCACACGGCCCAGCGCGTCACGACGTCCCTGGCGCCCGCGGGGGCGGCGAGCTGGACGGCCGAGGTGCCCGCCGACCCGGCCGCGCTCGGGGCCGGCACCTGGGACCTGCGCCTGACCGTGCGGTTCGCGGATGGCACGGACCGTGAGGTCACCGCGCACGCCCTCGCGGGCGCCGACCGGCTGCGCCGGCGCGTCGTCCCGAGCGCCCGGCACGGCGTGCTGCTGGTCCAGCCGTACGCCACCCACTCCGGCGCCCTGGCACTGCGCGTGGCGACCGGCGCACACGGAGTCATGGCGGTGGCCCGCAACCGGCTGCGCCGCCTGCTTCACTGACCACCACGGGACCAAGAGCCGCCGGCCGCCACCGGCCGGCCACTGACGAGGGGACGGCCGCAATGACCTGGCTGATCACCGGCGGCGCCGGTTACATCGGGGCGCACGTCGTCCGCGCGATGGCCGAGGCGGGCGAGCGGACGGTGGTCTACGACGACCTGTCCACCGGGGTGGCGGAGCGCGTGCCGGACGACGTACCCCTGGTACGGGGCTCGATCCTGGACGCCGGGACCGTGGCCCGTACGCTCGCCGATCACGAGGTCACCGGAGTCGTCCACCTGGCGGCGAAGAAGCAGGTGGGCGAGTCGGTGGAGCACCCGCTGCGGTACTACCGGGAGAACGTGGAGGGCCTGCGCGTCCTGCTGGAGGCGGCGGTCGCGGCCGAGGTGGCGGCCTTCGTGTTCTCGTCGTCCGCCGCGGTGTACGGCATGCCGGACGTGGACCTGGTCACGGAGGAGACCCCCTGCCTCCCGCTCTCCCCCTACGGCGAGACCAAGCTCGCCGGCGAGTGGCTGGTCCGCGCGACGGGACGGGCCACCGGGCTGGCGACCGCCTCCCTGCGCTACTTCAACGTGGCGGGCGCGGCCGCCCCCGCCCTGGCCGACGCGAGCGTCTCCAACCTCGTCCCTATGATCTTCGAGAAGCTCACCGAGGGCGTGCCCCGCGGATCTTCGGCGACGACTACCCGACCCCCGACGGCACCTGCGTCCGCGACTACATCCACGTGTCCGACCTGGCCGAGGCCCATGTGACGGTCGCCCGCGCCCTGCGCTCCGACCCGGGCCGCGACCTGACCCTCAACATCGGCCGCGGGGAGGGCGTGTCCGTCCGGGAGATGATCGACCGCGTCAACGCGGTCACCGGCTACGACCGCCCCCCGACCGTCACCGTCCGCCGCCCCGGCGACCCGGCCCGCGTGGTGGGCTCCGCCGACCGCATCGGCACCGAACTGGGCTGGCGGGCCAAGCGCGACGTCCAGGACATGATCGCCTCGGCCTGGGAGGGCTGGACGCACCTGCACCCGGAGGCGGCGCGCTCCTAGAACGCTCCTGGGCGCCCGGGGTGCCGGCGCCCGCCGGCCTCCTCGGCCCCGTACGTCCGGCCGTCGCCCGGCGGCCCCGTCACAGTGCGGCGAGGGCCGCCGCGGTGGCGCGGGCCAGGGTGTCCAGGTAGTTCTTCGGGAGCCTGGGGGAACGGATGACCACCGAGCGCCAGTAGAGGGGCCCGGAGATCAGGTCCAGGGCGAGGTCGGTGTCCACTCCGGACCGGACCTCCCCGCGCCGCTCCGCCGCGGCCACGATCTTGCTGGCCACCGAGTCCTGGCCGTCCCGCACCGCCTTCTGCAGCGCCTCGGCGATCTCCGGACTGCGGGCCGCCTCCGCCTGGAGGTCCGGGATGATCTGCGAGGCCACGGGGTGGCGCAGGGCACGGGACGTGATGCCGTAGAGGAGGCGGAGGTCGCCCTCCAGCGAGCCGGTGTCCGGCACCGGGAGTCCCAGCACGGCCAGCGCCGAGACCACGTCCAGCACCAGGTGCAGCTTGGAACGCCACCTGCGGTACACCGCCGTCTTGCCGACGCCCGCGCGCCGCGCGATCCCCTCGATGGACATCCTGGCGTAGCCGACGGCCGCCAGCTCCTCGAAGACGGCCGCCCGGATGGCCTCGGTCACGTCCTCCCGGAGCACGGCGGCCCCGGCGGGGGCCCGGCGGCGCGGACGCTTCGGGGTCTCGTCGGCGTTCGTCGTCATACGGACCAGCATAGGGCGTTACGACGAAACGGTTGCGTTCCGACGTTCGATGGTTCTACTCTCACGTTGCGACGATACGGTCCCGTCCCGACGTAAGAGAACGTGAAGAGAAGCGTAAGGAAACGGCGGACGACGGACGGGGACCACCCAGGCCCGGCGACCGCCGGACGCACCCCCCTCCCCGAGCGAAAGCAGCGGATGTGAGTCAGGTCCTCCACACACCGCCCCCGACCCAGGTCCCGGCCGAGGACGATCTCGCGGCGCTCGCCGCCCGGCACGGCCTGTCGGTCAGCGGCGCCCGCCCCTCCCTGCAGGTGTACGTACGCCAGCTGTGGGCGCGCCGCCACTTCATCACCGCCTTCGCCACCGCCAAGCTCACCGCCCAGTACAGCCAGGCGAAGCTCGGCCAGGTCTGGCAGGTCATGACCCCGCTGCTGAACGCGGCGGTCTACTACTTCATCTTCGGCGTACTGCTCGGCACCAAGCACAACGTGCCCGACTACGTGCCGTTCCTGGTCACGGGCGTGTTCATCTGGACGTTCACGCAGAGCTCGATCATGGCGGGCACCCGGGCCATCGCGGGCAACCTCGGCCTGGTCCGCGCCCTGCACTTCCCGCGCGCCGCGCTGCCGATCTCCTTCGCGCTCCAGCAACTCCAGCAGCTGCTGTTCTCGATGGCCGCGCTGGTCGTCATCCTGCTCTGCTTCGGCGTCCCGGTCGCCGCCTCCTGGGTGCTCGCGCTCCCCGCCCTGGTGCTCCAGTTCACGTTCAACGCCGGCGTGTCGATGGCCGTGGCCCGCCTGGGCGCGAAGACCCCCGACATCGCGCAGCTCATGCCGTTCGTGCTGCGGACCTGGATGTACGTGTCCGGCGTGATGTGGAGCATCGACAAGATCGACAAGAACGATCACCTGCCGCACGTCGTCAAGCTGCTGCTGGAGCTGAACCCGGCCGCCGTCTACATCGACCTGATGCGGTTCGCGCTGATCGACAGCTTCCACACCCTGCCGCCGCACGTGTGGGCGGTCGCGACGGGCTGGGCCCTGCTCGCCGGGGTCGGCGGCTTCATCTACTTCTGGAAGGCTGAGGAGACCTACGGCCGTGGCTGAGCAGACCGGGACCACCAGCGAGCAGATCCCCACCGTCGTCGCCGACCGGGTCGACATCGTCTACCGGGTCAACGGCACGGGCGCGGGGCGCGGCACGGCGACCGCCGCCCTCAACCGCATCATGCGGCGGCGGCAGACCGAGAAGGCGGCGGGCGTGCGCAAGGTGCACGCGGTCAAGAAGGTGTCGTTCGTCGCCTACAAGGGTGAGGCGATCGGCCTCATCGGCACCAACGGCTCCGGCAAGTCGACGCTGCTGAAGGCGGTCGCCGGCCTGCTGCCCGTGGAGAACGGGCACATCTACACCGACGGACAACCCTCGCTCCTCGGCGTCAACGCGGCGCTGATGAACGATCTGACCGGCGAGCGCAACGTCCACCTCGGCGGGCTGGCCATGGGCATGTCCCGGGAGGAGGTCAGGCAGCGCTACCAGGAGATCGTCGAATTCTCCGGGATCAACGAGAAGGGCGACTTCATCACCCTTCCGATGCGGACCTACTCCTCCGGCATGGCGGCGCGGCTGCGCTTCTCCATCGCCGCCGCCAAGGACCACGACGTCCTGCTGATCGACGAGGCCCTGGCGACCGGCGACCGCTCCTTCCAGAAGCGCTCCGAGGCCCGCATCCGCGAGCTGCGCAAGCACGCGGGCACGGTCTTCCTGGTCAGTCACAACAACAAGTCGATCCGGGACACCTGCGAGCGGGTGCTGTGGCTGGAGCGCGGTGAGCTGCGGATGGACGGCGCCACGGAGGACGTCCTCAAGGAGTACGAGGCCTTCACCGGCGACAAGAGCGACAAGCCGGCCCGGAAGCCGGCGAAGAAGGCGGCGCCCAAGGCGCCCGCTGCGACGCCGTAAGGCCGCAACCCGGCCGCCGGAGGCTCGTTCTTCCTGTGGGCCCGCGCTCCGCGGCCGCTCTTGCCCCGGGCGTGGTTATCCTTTTCATACAGCTAGTGACAGTATGTTATGAAAGGTGCCCACCAGAGACGGCGAGCCAAGGAGCCTCCGCGATGCCTCACCTCAGCGTCATCGTCCACGGGCCGAACACCCAGGGGCATCTGACGGAGCTGCTGGCGGCGCTGGAGACCCGACCACTCCCGGACATCGAGGTGATCGTCGCGGCGGTCGGCGACTGGGCCCGGGAGACGGCCGAGGAGTACGCCCCGGAGACGGTCGTGGTGCCGCTGCCGGAGGGCACCGGTGACGGGCGGCCCGGGCGGCCGGGGCGGCCCGCGCGTCAGGCCGCTGGCTGCACTTCGTGCACGCCAAGGACGGTCTGCCCGCCGGGGCGTCCCGGATGGTCGCCGAGCGCGCCGCGGAGCTGGACGACACGGTCGACGTACTCCTCTTCGACCACGTCACCACCACCTGGCGGACCGCGGCGGCCCCGTCCGCCGGCGGCCGCCACCTCGCCGCCGCCGGCCGCGCCGATCTGGCCCTGGACGACGCGGCCGACCTGCTGCGCCTCGCCCCGCTGCTCGGCACCCGCGCCCTGCGCGCCGGCTTCTGGCGGGCGCACCAGGACCTGCTCACCACCGATGACGAGCCGTACGCGGCCCTCGCGGCCCTGCTGCGCGCCGGCCGCGTCGCCTGCCTGAACCAGGTCGCGTACGACGACCGCCGGCTGCGCCCCGAGAGCCTGCCGCCCCTCGCCCCGAGGACCGGTACGCGCTCATCGACCGCTACGAGTCCCTGCTCCCGCTCACCCGGGACCGCCGCGCGGCCCGCGCGGTGCTGTACGACCTGATGGTCCGCGACCTGCTGCGCACCTTCGCCCGGGAGGACCTGCCCGAGCCGGTGGCCCGCGAGTTCTTCCGCCGGGCCTCGCTGGCCGCGGTCCGCTGGCGCCCCGAGAACCACCGCCGCCCGGCGGGCCTGGAGGGCGTCCGGCACACGCTGCTGGAGGACGGCGCGTACACCAGGTACCGCGCCTTCCAGGCCGCCAACCGCACCCGGCGCGCGGCCCGGAAGACGGTACGCGACCGCAAGCGGCAGCTGGGCACGAGACTCCGCGAGCAGCAGTACCGCAGAGCACTGAACCGCCCGGTCGACCCGGAACTGGCCGTGTTCGCCGCCTACTGGGAGCGCGGGGTCGCCTGCAACCCGGCCGCGATCGCGGCCCGGCTCGCCGAACTCGCCCCGCACGTCCGCCGGGTGTGGGTGGTGAACAAGGAGAACGCGGCCCTGCTGCCGCCCGGCACCGACCATGTGGTCCCCGGCACCCGCCGCTACTGGGAGACGCTGGCCACCGCCAAGTACCTGACGAACAACGTCAACTTCCCCAACGCGGTGGTCAAGCGTCCCGAGGCGATCCATCTCCAGACCCACCACGGCACCCCGCTCAAGCGGATGGGCCTGGACCAGCGCGACCACCCGGCCGCGGCCAAGGGCCTGGACTTCGCCGCACTGCTGGCCCGCGTCGACAAGTGGGACTACAGCGTCAGCGCCAACAGCCACTCCACCCGAATGTGGGAGCGCGCGTACCCGGCCCGCTACACCTCGCTGGACCACGGCTATCCGCGCAACGACGTCTTCTACACGAGCGGGGCCGCCGAGGTCCGCGCCGCCCGCGAGCGGCTCGGTATCGCCCCCGGCGCGACCGCCGTCCTCTACGCCCCCACCCACCGCGACTACGAGGCCGGCTTCACCCCCCGGCTCGACCTCGCCGCCCTGGCCGACCGGCTCGGCGACGACACGGTCCTGCTGGTCCGCGCGCACTACTTCTACGGCGGCGCCGCCTCCCCGCTCACCGGGCTGCGCCGGTCCGGCCGGATCATCGACGTCTCCTCCTACGACCCGGTCGAGGAGCTGTGCCTGGCCGCCGACGCGCTGGTCACGGACTACTCGTCGATCATGTTCGACTACGCCAACCTGGACCGGCCGATCGTGATCCACGCCGACGACTGGGAGACGTACCGCACCACCCGGGGCGTCTACTTCGACCTGATGGCGGACCACCCGGGCCAGGTCGCCCGCACCCAGGAGGAGCTGACCGAGATCCTCACCTCGGGCGCCTGGCGCGACGAGAGCGCGGCGAAGGCGCGGGCCGCCTTCCGCCGCCGGTTCTGCGAGTACGACGACGGACACGCCGCCGAGCGGGTCGTACGGCGGGTCTTCCTCGGCGAACCCGAGGAGGCGCTGCCCCGGTGATCCCACTGGAGAGACGAACCCCCGCCCCAGCCCCGAGGAGGCCGGCGCATGACGCTCCCCGACGTCACGGTCACCGTCATCGTCTTCAACGACGCGGCCCGTCTCCCCCGCGCGGTCGCCTCCCTGCGCGCCCAGACCCACGCCAACATCGAGATCGTCATCAGCGACGACCACTCCACCGACGACACGCCCGCCGTGGCACGGGAGCTGGCCGCGCGGGACCACCGCATCCGCTACCTCCGCCTGCCGCGGAACAGCGGCGGTTGCAGCGCGCCGCGCAACCGGGCCATCGAGATCGCCCGGGCGCCGTACCTGATGTTCCTGGACAGCGACGACGAACTCCCGCCCCGCGCCGTCGAGTCGCTGCTCGCCGCGCACCGCGAGCGCGAGGTGGACTTCGCCATGGGCGCGGTGCGGCGGGTACGGGTGGACAACGGGCGCCGCTCGACCTGGATGCCGCACCTGGTCGCCGAACGCCGCACGCTGGACGGCATCGAGGCCGACCCGCGGCTGCTGTTCGAGCACCTGTCGACGAGCAAGATGTACTCCCGGGCGTTCCTGGACCGCCACGGGCTCCGCTTCCCCGAGGGCATCCACTACGAGGACCAGCTGTTCTCGGCCCAGGCCTACTGCCTGGCCAAGGCGTTCACGATCATCCCGGACCCGGTGTACGTCTGGTACATCGAGCCGTTCGCCGCGCAGGCGGCGGCGTCCATCTCCAACCAGCGGCACAAGATCTCCAACGTCCGCGACCGGGTGCACGTCCAGCGCCTGATCGACGACTTCCTCGTGGAGAGCGGGCACGCGGTGCTCCGCGAGGACAAGGACTACAAGTTCCTCAAGCACGACTTCCGGATGTACGCGGGCGACCTGCCGTACCGGGACGACGCGTGGCTCGGGGAGTTCGCGGAGATCATGAACCCGTATCTGGACACGCTCGCGGACGGCGCCTTCGTCCGCCTGCCCCGCCCGGAACGGGTGGTGCTCGAGCTGCTGCGCGACGGCCGGCTGTCCGACGTCCGGCTCGCGGCGCGCGGCCTCGGCCACAACGTGGCCCCGCGGCAGGTCACCGCCGACGCCTCCGGCGGCACCTACTGGGGCGGCACGCTACCCGCGACCGACCGGGGCCGCCGCGAACTGGACGTCTCCGATCTGGAGCTGGACACCAGGCCGTTCACCAGCGCCCAGTTCCGCCACGAGATCACCGAGCTGACCCGGGGCCCCGGCGCCTGTCTCGACCTCACCATCCGCACGTTCGACCCCGGCCTGCGGCTCCCGGTGGGACCGCAGCGCGCGAGCCTGGTGCTGAGCCCCGGCCGGCGCCGTCTGACGGTCCCGTTCCGGCTCGACCCGGTGCGACCGGGTGTCTTCGAGGGCCGGGCCCGGCTGGACCTGGCGACGGCACCGCTGCCCGTACAGGGCTTCGACGGCGTACGCCACCCGCTGCTCCGCCTGTCACAACAGGGGCTGGCCAACTCGGGCCTGCTCCTGGCCCCCTGGAATTCCCCTCGGCGCGGGCCCGGGTCGATCACCGTGCCGGTCTCACGGCCCACGAACTGACCATCGAACCCGAGGGCCGCAACCCCGGCCGCCTGCAGATCCGCTGGCGCCCCCGGTCCCTGACGGCCCACGTGATCCGCCCCCTGACCCGCAGGCTCTCCCACCCCAGACTCCGCAACGCGGCCCGCTTGGCGGCGAGCCTCATGCGGTAGCCGACGCGATGCCCCGCCCGCGCCCCGCGGGCGGGGCAAGCGGCACCCCCCCCCGCCGGGCCACTGGCACCGCGCACCTGGACGACACCGCTCACCGCGGCACCGCGTACAGCACCTGTCCCCGGGCCCGGCGGCGACCCTCCGCAGCCACGGCTCGGCGTCCCCCCGGACTCCGACCACCCACCGCACGCCGTACTCCCGCAGCACACCCCGCTGTACGGAGGCAGCCGTCCCCGTCGAGAAGTACCGCCGCTCGGCGGCCTCCCGCGCCCCCGCCGACGGCAGGAACACATCCGGATAGCCGGGAGCCACGGTGTACGCGCCGTACGCCGGAAGCTGCCGCGAGGCCATCGTGCGCGCCATCACCACGTCCCCGTACCGCACCCAGGGCGTGACCCAGTGGTATCCGGCCCAGGGCGTCCGGTACCGCGCCGCGACCGGGCCCGGCAGCGCGTCCCGGCCGGCCACGTACCCGAGCGTTCCCACCTGCGTCCACGCCCCCACCAGCAGCGCGGCGCCCAGCGCAGCGGCCCACCCGGCCCGCACCGCCCGCCGCCCCGCCGACACCGTTTCCAGCGCGGCCGCGAGCTGGGCCGGGATCAGCGCGGCGGGCAGCGCCCGTCCCCACGAGTAGTGCCCGGTCAGCCCGCCCGCCGCGAACACCAGCGCGCCGAGCGCGAAGAACAGCACCAGGGGATCGCGGCGGTCCCGGCGCCACCGCGCCCCGAGGGCCGCCACCCCGAGCAGGACCAGCCCGAACCGCCCGGCCAGGTGCCCGTACAGCGACCGGTGGATCGCCTCCAGACCGGTGCCCGCGGAGAACAGCGCGAAGAAGTCGTAGTACGGCCACGCCCACAGCAGCACCAGGCCGAGGGCGACCGCCGCGCCGAGCCGGGGCAGGCCGGCGCGGCCCGGCCGTGCGGCGATCACCGTGGCCAGCGCCCCGAGGGACGCCACCACCCCGGTGAACTGGTGGCACAGCAGGATCAGCGCCCAGAGCGCGCCCAGAGCGAGCCACCCGCCCCAGCCGGCCCCGGCGCGCAGCGCCCGGGTGAGCCACGCCCAGAAGTGGAACGACAGCCCGAGAGCGAGAACACTCGGGTACGCCACCGTCAGCGCGAGGGAGTTGAGCCCGAGGAAGCCGCTCCAGTTGAACAGGAGCGGACCCCACAGCAGGACCAGGCACAGGAACGCCAGGGCGGGCGCCGCGCGATGCGCGCTGAGGGTACGGACGTAGCGCCACACCCCGGTGACCAGCAGCCCCAGTCCGACGAGCGCGCCCACCCGCAGCACGTTGAACACCGACAGGCCGGTCACCCGGGCGAGACAGCCCAGCAGCAGCATCCAGGGCGAGTAGTACGGACTGGGCGTGTCGGCGTCGACCAGCGGGTTGCCCGGGTGCAGCGGGCTGTGCCGCAGCCGCTGCACGGTCGCCGCGTGCATGCCGAGATCGCCCGCCCAGGGCAGACGGACGATCACCAGGAGCATCAGGACCAGCACGAGCGCCGCGCCGACCGGGGGCAGCGCCCGCCCGGTCCGTGCGGCGCCGTTCGGCGCGGCCCGCAACCCGCGCGACCGCAGCCGGGCGCTTCTCGGTGAGGTCGCTGTCACAGTCCCAGACCCTATCGGAAATGTCCTGAACGCCCGAAAGCTACACATTCGACTGAGGAGCGGAAAGCGGGCGCCCCGGGCCTGTACCGGCCCGGGGCGCCCGCTGCGGCCGTACGGCCGCCGCCTGACTACGAGTGCGAGCGCAGCAGCGTCCGCATCGTCCGCATCGCCACCGACAGGTTGGCGAGGTCGAACTCGTCGGAGCCGCGGATCTCCACCAGGGTGGTGCGCGCGCGGGAGAGCAGGGCGGCGTTCTTCTGCTCCCACAGCTCGAAGCGCTGCTCCGGCGTGGAGGTGCCGTCGCCGACGGCCAGGACGTCGGCGGTCAGCGCGGCGTGTGCCGCGTACAGGTCCTCGCGGATCGCCGCGCGGGCCATGGACTGCCAGCGGTCGTTGCGGGGCAGCTCGATGATGCGGTCCATGAGCTGGGTGATGCCGAGCCGGTCGCCGAGGTCGTAGTACACCTCCGCGACGTCCAGCGGCTCCTTGCCCATGCGGTCGGCCACCGAGACGATGTCGAGCGCCGGGAAGGCGGAGGAGAACCCGGCCACGCGGGTGGCCAGCTCGTCCGGGACACCGGCGGCGGACAGCTCGTCGAACACGTGCTGGTACCACTCCTGGTCCGCGCCCCGCACCAGCTTCGGGAGCTGCTGCCAGACCTGCTCGACCCGCTCGGCGAAGAAGTCCACCGTCTCGGCGAGCTGCAGCGGCTGCGGCCGGTTGTTGAGCAGCCAGCGGGTGCCGCGCTCCACCAGACGGCGCGAGTGCAGCCGGATGCGGGTCTGGACGGCCGCCTCGACCTTGTTGTCCAGCTCCTCCACCGCGTCCCACACCGGCGCCGAGCAGAAGATCGCGCGGGCCGCGGTCTGGGCGCGGACGATCTCCTCCAGAGAGGCCCCGGTCTCCTCGCGCAGCCGGTGCAGATACGTCGTACCGCCCGTGTTGACCGTGTCGTTGACCAGCACGGTGGTGGTGATCTCGCGGTGCAGCGGGTGGCCGTCGATGCCGTCCGGGAACCGCTCGCGCAGCGCCGTCGGGAAGTAGGCGTGCAGCAGGGTGCGCAGGTACGGGTCGTCCGGCAGCGAGGTGTGCAGCAGCTCCTCGGCGACCGTGATCTTCGTGTACGCCAGCAGCACGGCCGTCTCCGGGCCGGTGAGGCCCTGACCCTGGGTGAGGCGTTCGCGGATCTGGCGGTCGGTGGGCAGGAACTCCAGCGCCCGGTCGAGGTGGCCCTCGCGGACCATGTGGCGGATGAACCGCTGCTGCGCGTGCAGCATGTCCTTGGACTGGGCGAGGGCGTTGGCGATCGCCGTGTTCTGCGCGTAGTTGTTGCGCAGCACCAGACTGCCGACCTCGTCGGTCATCTCGGCGAGCAGCTTGTTGCGCTGCTTGACGGTCATGTCGCCGTCCGTGACCAGCCCGTTGAGCAGGATCTTGATGTTCACCTCGTGGTCGGAGGTGTCCACGCCGGCGCTGTTGTCGATCGCGTCGGTGTTGATCCGGCCGCCGTGCAGCGCGAACTCGATGCGGCCGAGCTGGGTCAGGCCCAGGTTGCCGCCCTCGCCGACGACCTTGACCCGCAGGTCGCCGCCGTCGACGCGGATGGCGTCGTTGGCCTTGTCGCCGACGTCGGCGTTCGACTCCGCCGACGACTTCACGTACGTGCCGATGCCGCCGTTCCACAGCAGGTCCACCGGGCTGTGCAGGATCGCCTTCATCAGGTCGGCCGGCGTCATCTTGGAGATCTTCTCCTCGATGCCCAGGGCCTGCCGGATGTGCGCGTTGAGCGTGATCGCCTTCGCGGTGCGCGGGAAGATCCCGCCTCCCGCCGACAGCAGCTCGGTGTTGTAGTCGGCCCAGCTCGAGCGGGGCAGGTCGAACAGGCGGCGGCGCTCGGCGTAGGAGGCGGCCGTGTCCGGGTTCGGGTCGATGAAGATGTGCCGGTGGTCGAAGGCGGCGATCAGGCGGATGTGCTCGGAGAGCAGCATGCCGTTGCCGAACACGTCACCGGACATGTCGCCGATGCCGACGACGGTGAAGTCCTCGCTCTGCGTGTCCACGCCCAGCTCGCGGAAGTGCCGCTTCACGGACTCCCAGGCACCGCGCGCGGTGATGCCCATGCCCTTGTGGTCGTAACCGGCCGAGCCGCCGGAGGCGAAGGCGTCGCCGAGCCAGAAGTGGTACTTCTCGGCGACCTCGTTGGCGATGTCCGAGAAGGTCGCCGTGCCCTTGTCGGCCGCGACCACCAGGTAGGTGTCGTCGCCGTCGTGCCGCACGACGTCCTGCGGCGGGACGACCTCGCCGGCCACCATGTTGTCGGTGATGTCGAGGAGCGCCGAGATGAACGTCTTGTAGCTGGCGATGCCCTCGGCCAGCCACGCGTCCCGGTCCACGCTCGGGTCCGGGAGCTGCTTGGCGACGAAGCCGCCCTTGGCGCCGACCGGCACGATGACGGTGTTCTTCACCATCTGCGCCTTGACCAGGCCGAGGATCTCGGTGCGGAAGTCCTCACGGCGGTCGGACCAGCGCAGGCCGCCTCGGGCGACCTTGCCGAAGCGCAGGTGCACGCCCTCCACCCGCGGCGAGTACACCCAGATCTCGTAGGCCGGGCGCGGCGCGGGCAGGTCCGGGATGGCCTGCGGGTCGAACTTCATGGACACGTAGTCGTGCGGCTCCCCGCTCCGCGCCTCCTGGAAGAAGTTCGTGCGCAGGGTGGCCTTGATGACGGTCAGGAAGGAACGCAGGATGCGGTCCTCGTCGAGGCTCGCCACCTGGTCCAGGGCCGCGTCCAGCTCCTCCAGCAGGGCGTCGGTGATCTCCGAACCGGCCTTCTGCCGGTCCGGGGACATCCGCGCCTCGAAGAGGGAGACGAGCAGCCGGGTGGTGTGGACGTTGTCGCGGAGGGTGTCCTCCATGTAGTCCTGGCTGAAGGTGGAGCCGGCCTGCCGCAGGTACTTCGCGTACGCGCGCAGCACCATGGCCTGCCGCCAGGTCAGCCCGGCGCTCAGCACGAGGGCGTTGAAGCCGTCGTTCTCCGCCTTGCCGGTCCAGGTGGCGGCGAAGGCCTCCTGGACGCGCTCGCGGGCGTCGTCGCCGAAGTGGTCGGTACCGGTCGGCGACTTCGGCATGCGCAGGCCGAAGTCGTAGATCCAGGCGGTGGTGCGGTCCGCGCAGCGCAGCTCGTACGGCCGCTCGTCCACGACCTCCACGCCGAGCCGCTGGAGCACCGGCAGGACCGCGGACAGGGAGACCGAGTCACCCTTGCGGTAGATCTTGAAGCGGCGCTCGTCGGGGGCGGCGCCGACCGGCTCGTACAGGCTGAGGGAGAAGTTGTGGCCCTTCTCCTCGCTGAGCCGCTCCAGGTGGACCAGGTCGGCGACGGCCGCGCGCGGGCTGTGGTCGGCCTTGTAGCCCTCGGTGAAGGCGTTGTTGTAGCGGCGCAGCAGTTCGGCGGCGTGCTCCTCGCCCAGCTCGGCGTTGAGCGCCTCGGCGAACGCGTCGGCCCAGGAGCGTGCGGCCTCGACCAGCCGGGCCTCGATGCGCTCCTTGTCCGCGTCCGAGAGCTGGGGCAGCTCGGTGCCGGCCGGGACCCGGACGACGAAGTGCAGCCGGGACAGGATCGACTCGGTGTTCCAGGCGGTGAAGTCGACGCTGATGCCGCCGAGCTCCTCCTTCAGGATGTCGATGATCCGCAGCCGGACGCCGGTGGTGTAGCGGTCGCGCGGGAGGTAGACCAGGGCGGAGTAGTAGCGGCCGTACTCGTCCTGCCGCAGGTACAGCCGCAGCCGGCGGCGCTCCTGCAGGTACAGGACGCTCGTCGCGATGGACTGCAGCTCGGCGACCGGGGTCTGGAACAGCTCGTCGCGCGGGTAGGTCTCCAGGATCTGGAGCAGGTCACGGCCGTCGTGGCTCTCCGGCGAGAAGCCGGCGCGCCGCAGGACCTCGTCGACCTTGCGCCGGATGACCGGGACCCGGCGGACCGACTCGGTGTAGGCGGCGGAGGAGAACAGGCCGAGGAAGCGGCGCTCGCCGACGACGTTGCCGTCCGCGTCGAACTTCTTGACGCCGATGTAGTCCAGGTACGACGGCCGGTGCACGGTGGCGCGGCTGTTGGCCTTGGTCAGCACGAGCAGCTTGTGCTCGCGGGCCTTGGCGCGGGCGTCGGCGGGCAGCCGCTCGAAGGAGGGGCTGACGGGGTGCTGGTCGTCCTCGGAGTGGTGCGGGTCCGCGCGCAGTATGCCGAGACCGGTGCCGGGCACGGCGGCCAGGCAGTCGTCGCCGCGCAGCTCGTACTCGCGGTACCCGAGGAAGGTGAAGTGGTCGGCGGAGAGCCAGCGCAGCAGCTCGCGGGCCTCCTCGGCCTCGGCGGGCGGCAGGTCGCCCGGCAGCGGCTCGCTCTCCAGGCCGTCGGCGATCCGGCCGGCCGCGTCGCGCATCTTCTCCCAGTCCTCGACGGCCTCCCGGACGTCGGACAGGACGCGCAGCAGGTCGGCGGTGATCTGCTTCAGGTCGGCGCGGTCGGTCTCCCGGTCGATCTCGACGTGGATCCAGGACTCGATGTGCGCGTCGTGCGGGAGGTCGCCGGTGGGCGCGGTCGGCAGGACCTCGATCAGCTTGCCGGTGACGTCGCGCCGGACGACGAACTGCGGGTGGATGACGACGTGGATGCCGCGGCCCTGCCGGGTCAGCTCGTTGGTGACCGAGTCGACGAGGAAGGGCATGTCGTCGGTGACGACCTCCACGACCGTGTGGCTGCAGGTCCAGCTGTTCTCTTCCATCGTCGGGGTGTGCACCCGGACGTTGGCGGTGCCCTGCGGCCGGTTCTCGGCGAGCCGGTAGTGCGAGACCGCTGCGCCGAAGACGTCGACCGGGTCGCGGTCGGAGAGGTCCTCCGGTGCGGTGTGCAGGTAGTAGCGCTGGAGGAACGCGTGCCCGGCCTCGCTGTCGGGGGTGCCGGCCGTGCCCTCGCCCGTCGCCGTCGTCCCGGTCGGTAGGTGCCCCCCGACCGGGCTGTTCTCAGCTACCCGGGCCGCCCGTTCGAGCAGCTCGGCCTTGGCTTCGTCCAGCTTGGTCTGCATTGTCCTCTGGCTCCTGTCGCGCGCCGTTGCGTGACGTAGAAGGAAATACGGTCTCTTTCCCTCCGGCTCGACGCCACGGCCCGGGGTGTCCGGTCCGATCCGACGCTATGCCGCGAGGTGAGAAGAGCGGGGGGTATTCGGCCATTTTCGGCACGCCCGCCGGATGTGACGCCGGTCTCGGCGCCGCCGGCTCCTGGGCCGTCCTCGGCATCCCGGGGGCTTCGGCGCCCCCGGCCCGCCCGCGAGGACCAGCGACCGCCGCCCGGTCACGGAGGTGCTCCGTGCAACCCGGGCGCGGGGCAGGGGCGGCATTGCCCCCGCGAGCTATCGCGCTGATCACGCCACAAGGCTATCGCTCCTCACCCGGGGGTCGTCATGAGCCGTATGTGTACAAAACCGGGGGGTGAAGTTTGACGTTCTGCACAGGGGTGGGGCGGCGGCGAGTGGCGTATCCGGCCACGGGCGCGGTGCGGGCACCGGGCCGGGAGACCGCCGGGCGGGGGTACCGGGTCGCGTCGGGGTGCGGTGGGCCGCACCCTGAAAGCGACGGGCCCTCTTGGCAAGCGCGCCGGGTACGGGCACCTTGCCCAGGACAGCGTCCGTCCCCGTGCAGGGGGGCCGTGCCCGCCCAGGAGGAGCCGACATGCCCGCGAAGATCCTCATCATCACCGGCGACGCCGCGGAGTCCCTGGAGGTCCTCTACCCGTACCAGCGCCTGCGCGAGGAAGGCTACGACGTCCACATCGCGGCTCCCACCCGCAAGACGCTCCGCTTCGTGGTCCACGACTTCGAGCCCGGCTTCGACACCTACACCGAGAAACCCGGTTACACCTGGCCCGCCGACCTGGCCTTCGCCGAGGTCGACCCCGGCCAGTACGCGGCCCTCGTCATCCCCGGCGGCCGCGCCCCCGAGTACCTGCGCAACGATCCCGAGCTGCGCAAGATCCTCAAGGCGTTCTTCGACGCGGACAAGCCGGTCGCGCAGATCTGCCACGGACCTCTGCTCACCGCCGCCGTCGACAGCCTCAGCGGCCGGAGGGTCACCGCCTATCCCGCCCTGGAACTCGACATGCAGGCCGCCGGAGCCCATTTCGAGGACACCGAGACGGTGGTCGACGGCACCCTGGTCTCGGCCCGCGCCTGGCCGGACCACCCGGCCTGGATGCGGGAGTTCCTGACGGTGCTGAGGACCAAGGCCCCGGTGACGTGAGGGCCGCCCGGCCGCGGGCGCGGGGCGCCGGCGCTCCCTGCCGCGCTCACGCGGCTATTCGCTGCGCCTCCGCGACCGCCTCGGCCAGCGTGTCCACCACCGGCACGCCGACTGCCTCCAGGCTGGCCCTGCTGTGCGACCCGCCGGTGTACAGCACCGCCCGGGCCCCCACGTGCCGCGCGGCCACCGCGTCGTCCGCCGCGTCGCCGATCACCACGGTCCGCGCGGCCCGCACCCCGGTCAGCGCCTCCAGGTGCCGCACCATGTGCTCGGCCTTGCTGCCGCCGGACGGCCCGGTGCGCCCGTCCACCCGCACGAAGTGCGCCTCGATGCCGAGGCCCCGCACCAGGGGCACCAGCTCCTCGTGGCCGTACATGCTCAGCAGCGACTGGCTGTTGCCGTCGGACCGCCAGCCGGCGAGCAGCTCGGCCGCGCCCTCGGTGAGGCCGCACCGCACCCGGTGCTCCGTGTAGTACCGGTGGAAGACGCCGTCCATCAGCTCCCACTCGGCGTCCGTGGGCAGCCTTCCGAGCAGCCGCTCGTAGAACTTCGGCACCGGCACGCAGTACAGCGCCCGGTACTGCTCCAGCGTGATCGGCGCCAGCCCCAGCTCGGCGAAGGCCGCGTTCGTCGCCCCGATGATCGCGTCATTGTCGTGGAAGAGGGTTCCGTTCCAGTCCCAGACGATGTGCGCGCTTGCGTGCATCCCCATGGAAAGACCGTACCCGCACCCACTGACAGTCAAGGCGGGCCGGGCCTGGTGGACCGGGCCTAGGCCCGGTCCACCAGGCCGGGAATCTCCTGGGTGGCGTACCAGAGCAGCTCGTGGTCCTCGGCCCCGTCGACGACGAACTGCGCGTCGTCGTCCCCGCCGTCGGCCGCCTCCAGCGCCGCCGCGGCCGCCGCCACGTCCTCCTCCGCGTCACCGGCGTCGACGTGCACCGCGGCCGCCTTGGCCAGCGGCACGGCGCCGGTCACCGTCACCTCGCCGAGCGCGGCCGGTCCGGGCCCCTGGCCGGCGTCCGCCGTGACGACACCGTCGGCCACGTCGACGGCGACCACGACCCGGCGCCGCGCGGCACCGGAGTCGCCCGCCAGCAGCCGCAGCGAGGCGAGCGCGGCCCGGCCGAGCGCCGCGTACTCCAGCTCCTCGACGTCGTCGGAGACGTACCACTCGCGCAGCGCGGGCGTGACGCCGTAGGCGACGAGGGGGCCGCTCCCCAGCTCACCCGTCTTATGCGCCTCGGCGAGACCGGGGAGGGTCAGGGGGACGTAGACGCGCATGGCTGGCCGCACTTTCCTGGTCGTCGACGGGCCTTCAGGATACGTGCGCCCGTCCCCTTTCGAGTCCCCGCCCACACCCCCGCGGCGTCCACCCGGCGCCTCGCACCTCACCCGGCCGCACCGCCTGTTCCCAGGATTTCCGGGGGTCCGCGCCACTCGGATAAGTGAACCTTCGCGGCCCCCGCCACGCGCTCCCCGTTCCTTGCGATGCCGGCCCCCGCCCCCGTACAAGATCCCCACCAGCGAGTTACCGCCCGGTACGTTCCGGGCCCGCAGAACGGGGACACCCATGAACAAGGTCATGAGCCGCGGCACCGCTCAGCCCCGCCCGCGCCACCGCCCTCCGACCCGCCACGACTCCCGTCGCCCGGGCGGCGCGCCGCCCCGCACGCCGGTCCGCGACCGAGCCGCCACAGCGTCCGTGGCGGCCGGGGCGGGGCCCCGCCCCACCGACCTCTTCGCCGACCGTCTGCTGGCCGTCCTCAGCGGCCAGCGGCCCGTCCACTGGATGCTCCGGCACACCGCGGGACGCGCCTACGACGAGCTCGCCCTGCTGGCCGAACGGGGACCGCTGCGCACCCGCGGCACCCGCCCCGTCGTCCGCGACATCGGCTACTACGTCCCCCGCGCCGGCGCCCTCGAGGTCTTCGCCCGCATCGCCGCCGGCGACCACCTGCGCGCCATGGCCTTCCGTCTGGAACAGGGCCCGGACCACCGCTGGCGCTGCACTGCCGTGGAACTCGGCCCCAGGCCCCGACAAGCCTCGATCGCCTGACCCGCACCACATCGACCGCGCGGCCGCGAGCACCGGGCGGCATGGCCGCGAGCACCGGGCCACGAAGCCGCGGACACGGACCGCGCAGCCGCGAGCACCGACCCGCCCGGCTGCGGGCATGCGTGCCGCCGGGGGCGGCACGGGTGGGCGATGGGGGTCCCCCGCTCGAGCGAAGCCGAGAGGGGAGGCACCCTGCGAGCGCGGGTGAGCGAAACGCCCTCCGCCCGCTCCGACGCCGGGCACGCGGAGACACCGCCCGGCCTCAGGCACGCGAACACGCGAACACGCGGACACGCGGACACAAACCGAAGGGGCCAGGCTCCCGAAGGAACCTGGCCCCAAGTAACCGGCTGAAGCTCCGGCAGGACTACTTCTTGCGACGCCGCCCGCCGCCCTTGGCCTGCCGACGCCGCTCCGCCCGCGTCAGCCCGTCGGACTCGGAACGAACGGGCTCGTCGTCCTCGAGGTCCCGCTCCAGGATGCCGCCCTCACCGTCCACGGTGGGCGCGGAGAAGTGCAGATCCCGCCGCTGCGGAACGTCCAGTCCCTTGGCCCGGATCTCCGGACGCGCGCCCGCCTGGGCCGGGACATGGTCCTGGACACCCTCGACGGCCGGCTCGGCCTCCTCGACCGGCACCTCCTCGACCTGCTGCTCGACCTGGACCTCCAGGTTGAACAGGTAGCCGACGGACTCCTCCTTGATGCCCTCCATCATGGCGGTGAACATGTCGAAGCCCTCGCGCTGGTACTCGACCAGGGGGTCCTTCTGCGCCATCGCGCGCAGGCCGATGCCCTCCTGGAGGTAGTCCATCTCGTAGAGGTGCTCGCGCCACTTGCGGTCCAGGACCGACAGCACGACCCGCCGCTCCAGCTCACGCATGATCTCGGAGCCGAGCTGCGTCTCACGGGACGCGTACTGATCGTGGATGTCGTCCTTGATGGACTCGGAGATGAACTCGGCGGTCAGACCGGCCCGGTCACCCGCCGCGTCCTCCAGCTCCTCGACGGTGATCTTCACCGGGTAGAGCTGCTTGAAGGCGCCCCACAGCCGGTCCAGGTCCCAGTCCTCGGGGAAGCCCTCGGCGGTCTCCGCGGCGACGTACGCGTCGATCGTGTCGTCCATGAAGTGCTGGATCTGCTCCTGCAGGTCCTCGCCCTCCAGGACGCGGCGGCGCTCGCCGTAGATGACCTCGCGCTGCCGGTTGAGCACCTCGTCGTACTTCAGGACGTTCTTACGGGTCTCGAAGTTCTGCTGCTCGACCTGCGACTGCGCGGACGCGATCGCGCGCGTCACCATCTTGTTCTCGATCGGCACGTCGTCCGGCACGTTCGCCATCGACATCACGCGCTCGACCATCTGGGCCTTGAACAGGCGCATCAGGTCGTCACCGAGGGAGAGGTAGAAGCGGGACTCGCCGGGGTCGCCCTGACGGCCGGAACGGCCGCGCAGCTGGTTGTCGATACGGCGCGACTCGTGCCGCTCGGTGCCCAGCACGTACAGGCCGCCGAGGTCCTCGACCTCTTCCTTCTCGGCCCTGACCGCCTGCTCGGCCTTCTCCAGGGCGGCGGGCAGCGCGTGCGCCCACTCCTCGATGTGCTCCTCGGGGTCGAGGCCGCGCTGCCGCAGCTCCGCCTCGGCGAGGTCCTCGGGGTTGCCGCCGAGCTTGATGTCCGTACCGCGGCCGGCCATGTTGGTGGCCACGGTCACGGCGCCCCGGCGGCCGGCCTGGGCGACGATCGACGCCTCACGCTCGTGGTGCTTGGCGTTCAGCACCTCGTGCTGGATGCCGCGCTTGCTGAGCTGCTGGGAGAGGTACTCCGACTTCTCGACGGACGTCGTGCCGACGAGGATCGGCTGGCCCTTCTCGTGCTTCTCGGCGATGTCGTCGACGACCGCCTCGAACTTGGCCACCTCGGTGCGGTAGATCAGGTCGGACTGGTCCTTGCGGACCATCGGCTTGTTGGTCGGGATCGGGACGACGCCGAGCTTGTAGATCTGGTGGAACTCGGCCGCCTCGGTCATCGCCGTACCGGTCATGCCGGAGAGCTTGTTGTAGAGGCGGAAGAAGTTCTGCAGGGTGATCGTGGCGAGCGTCTGGTTCTCGTCCTTGATGTCCACCCCTTCCTTCGCCTCGATCGCCTGGTGCATGCCCTCGTTGTAGCGGCGGCCGGCGAGGATACGGCCGGTGTGCTCGTCGACGATCATGACTTCGCCGTCGATGACGACGTAGTCCTTGTCCTTCTTGAAGAGTTCCTTGGCCTTGATGGCGTTGTTCAGGTAGCCCACGAGCGGGGTGTTCACCGACTCGTAGAGGTTGTCGATGCCCAGCCAGTCCTCGACCTTGCTGACACCGGACTCGTGGATGGCGACCGTGCGCTTCTTCTCGTCGACGTCGTAGTCGCCGGTCTCCTCCATGCCCTTGAGCGGGTTGCCCGCCTCGCCGCGCTTGAGGCGCATGACGAGCTTGGCGAAGTCGCCGTACCACTTGGTGGCCTGGTCGGCCGGGCCGGAGATGATCAGCGGCGTACGGGCCTCGTCGACGAGGATGGAGTCGACCTCGTCGACGATGGCGAAGTTGTGACCGCGCTGGACGAGCTCGTCCTGGGACCACGCCATGTTGTCGCGCAGGTAGTCGAAACCGAACTCGTTGTTCGTGCCGTAGGTGATGTCGCACGCGTACTGCTCGCGGCGCTGGGCCGGCGTCATGTTGGCGAGGATGCAGCCGACCTCGAGACCGAGGAACTTGTGGACGCGGCCCATCATCTCGGAGTCGCGCTCGGCCAGGTAGTCGTTGACCGTGATGAGGTGGACGCCTTCGCCGGACAGGGCGTTCAGGTAGGCGGGCAGCGTGCCGACGAGGGTCTTGCCCTCACCGGTCTTCATCTCCGCCACATAGCCGAGGTGGAGCGCGGCGCCGCCCATCAGCTGCACGTCGTAGTGCCGCTGGCCGAGGACGCGCTTGGCCGCCTCGCGGACGGTGGCGAACGCCTCCGGGAGGAGGTCGTCCAGGCTCTCACCATCGGCGTACCGCTGCTTGTACTCCTCGGTGAGGCCACGCAGCTCGGCGTCGGAGAGGTCGACGAAGTCCTCTTCGATGGAGTTGACCTGGTCCGCGATGCGGTGCAGCTTGCGCAGGATCTTGCCTTCGCCTGCACGCATGATCTTCGAGAGGACGGACACGGGGGCTGGTCTCCTTGCCGGTCGGGCCTGGGACGGTCGGGTTTCCTTGTGACGTACTGAGCAACGGCCATCGTATGCGAGGACCCGGCTGCGCCGGGAGGCCTGGCGGCGCGACGGCTGCTTCACCCTGGACAACGGACGGCCACCGCCGATAGTGCCGCTCCGCGGCAGGGATTTGCGCGAAATGTGATCACCCGCTCACGCACGGCGAAAAACGTGGCGCGGCGCATGCCGCCCGCTGAGAATCGGCCGATGGAACCCGTCATGCTCACCACCGGCCGTCTTCTGCTGCGCACTGTCGGTCCCGACGACACCGAGGCGGTGTACCGGGCCGCGCAGGATCCGGTCACGCAGCGCTGGATCTCGCAGTTCCCCTCGCCGTACCTGCGTGAGCACGCCGAGGCCTTCACCGGGCAGATGGTGCCCGACGGCTGGGCCCGCGACTCGATGTACACCTTCGGCCTCTTCCTCCCCGGAGAAGAGCTGACGGGCATGCTCGGCATCACGATGCGCGCGCTGGGCGTCGGCGAGGTCGGGTTCTGGGCCGTACGGGAGCACCGCGGCCGCGGATACGTCACCGAGGCCACGCTCGCCGCCGCCCGCTGGGCCTTCACCACCCTGTCCGTCGACCGTCTGGAGTGGCGCGCGGAGGTCGGCAACGCGGCCTCGCGCGCGGTGGCCGAACGCGCCGGCTTCACGGTCGAGGGCACCCTGCGCTCGGGCGTCAACAACAAGGGGGTGCGCCGAGACTGCTGGGTCGGCTCCCTGCTCCCCTCGGACCTGGGCCTGCCGTCCACGGCGCCGTACCTGCCCGCCCGCGGCTGACCGCGCTCCGGCGAAACCGCAGCTCACGACCTGTTGTCAGTGGCGGCCTCTATCGTCCGGTCCATGACGACCCTGCCGCGCCCCGCCACCTCCCTCACCGCGGACGACGCCCGCCGCATCGCCCTGCGGGCCCAGGGCTTCCTCGGCGCGCCCGACCGGCGCGCCGGCGTCCGCGGGGTGCTCCGCCACCTCGGCGCGGTGCAGCTCGACACCATCTCGGTGCTCGCCCGCTCGCACGAACTGATCCCGTACGCGCGCCTGGGCGCGGTCGGCCGCCGGACCGTGGAGACGGCCTACTGGAAGGCACCCGCGACGGGCGAGGCGGGTGCCCCGCACGCCTTCGAGTACTGGTCGCACGCCGCGTGCATCCTCCCGGTCGAGGAGTGGCCCCACTTCGCGTTCCGCCGGCGCGCCTACCGCAACCGCCCGCACTGGAACCACCAGTTGCCCGAGGGTGTCTACGACCAGGTCGTCAAGCAGCTGCGCGCGGAGGGCCCGCTCACCGCCACGGAGCTGGGCGGCGCGAAGAAGACCAGCGACTGGTGGGACTGGTCCGGCACCAAGGTCGCGGTGGAACGCGCCTTGATGTACGGCGAGGTGGTGTGCGTCGAGCGCCGCGGCTGGAAGCGGGTGTACGACCTGGCCGAACGGGCGATCCCGGACGCGCTGTTGCACGACGGGCTGGACGACACCGAGTGCGTGCGCCGTCTGGTCCGGCTGGCCGGTGAGGCGCTGGGCGTCGGCACCCGCGCGGACATCGCTGACTACCACCGCCTCAAGGGCGAGCAGGTCGACGCGGTCATCGCCGACTCGGGTCTGGTGCCGGTCGAGGTGGCGGGCTGGTCCAAGCCGGCCTGGGCGGATCCGGCCGCTCTCGCCACGCCGCCGCGCGGCCGGCACCGCACCACCCTGCTCTCCCCGTTCGATTCACTGATCTGGGAGCGTGCGCGCACGGAGCGGATCTTCGGCTTCACCCACCGCCTGGAGGCCTACGTCCCCAAGCAGAAGCGGGTCCACGGCTACTTCGCGATGCCGGTGCTGGCGGGCGGGCGGCTGGTCGGCCGTGTCGACCCCGCCCGCGAGGGGCGCACGCTGGTGGCGCGGCAGGTCACCCTGGACGGGGTGAGGGCGGTCCCGGCGGTGGCCCAGGCGCTGGTCGAGGCCGCGAGCTGGGTGGGCTGCGAGGACGTCCGGGTGGAGCGCGTGGACGCACCCGAGCTGCGTGAGCCCCTCTCCCGGGAGCTCGCCGTCCTGCTCGGCTGAGGCCGTCTAGCGGATCTCGAGGATCTTCTCCCGCATCGCGTAGACCACGGCTTCCATCCGGGAGTGCAGCTGGAGCTTCTCCAGGATGTTGCGCACGTGGTTCTTCACGGTGTTCTCGGAGATGAACAGCTGCTTGGCGATGTCGCGGTTGTTCATCCCGGTGGCGACGAGCTTGAGGACCTCCAGCTCACGGTCGGTCAGCCGCGGCGCCGGCACCAGCCGGCGTTCGTCGGTGCGCTGGATCATCGACTTGAACTCGGTGAGGAGCTTGGAGGCCATGGACGGGCTGATCTGCGACTGGCCGTCGGCCACCGCGCGGATGGCGGTGGCCACCTCGTCCGTCGAGATCTCCTTGAGGAGGTATCCGGTCGCGCCCGCCTTGATCGCTTCGTAGAGGTCGGCCTCCTCGTCGCTGATCGTCAGCATGATGATCTTCGCGCTGGGAGCGACCTCCTTGATGGAGGTGCAGGCCTCGATCCCGCCGCGCTTGGGCATCCGCACGTCCATCAGCACGATGTCTGGGAGCAGATCCGCGGCCTTGTCCACGGCCTCGGCGCCGTCGCCCGCCTCACCGACGACCTGGATGTCCTCCTCGGCCGCGAGCACGATCTCCAGGCCACGGCGGAAGAGGGCGTGGTCGTCCACCACCAGGACTCTGATCGGTTCCTTGCGTGGAGCGTCCGTGTCCTGGTCCGTTCCGATGACACCGTCGCGGGCGTCCGCGTCTCGCATCGGTCCGAAGGTGTCCGCCATCGTTCCTCCCCCTGAAGGCTGTGGCCTGTGGTCCTGTGCCATCGCCAACCCAAGGCAGCGGCCCACCGGTTGGGCCGGTGCGGCCATGATTCCATGCCCGGACGTCACCGAGGGGACGACCGGGGCGCCCAGTGGGCGCACACCGGTGCCCCTGGGGGCGCACGCGCGCTTCCAGGGGCACCGGCTCAGCTTGTGCCGGGTGGATCAGCCACCCAGCGTGCCGCCCGCCGCGGGCGGTTGGGCCTCAGCCACCATCGGGTCCGTGCTGAGGTGGATGACGCCGTAGTCGTAGGCGTGTCGCCGGTAGACGACGCTCGGCTCCTTCGTCTCGGAGTCGACGAACAAGTAGAAGTCGTGGCCGACCAGTTCCATCTCGTAGAGCGCCTGGTCGAGGCTCATCGGGGAGGCGACGTGGGTCTTCTCGCGGACGACGAGGGGGCCTTCGCCCTTGACCTCGAGCGAGCCGATCTTCTTCGTCGGCACTCCGTCCGTGTCTTCCTCGTGGACGGGCATGCCGTTGCCGTTGAGCGTCGCCGCGCCCGGGACGTGGTCGGCGACCTCGGCCGCCGGGATGCGGCGCGCGCCACGGCGCGAGAACCGCTTGTCGTGCTGCTTGCGCAGCCTCGCGTCCAGTTTCTCCGCCGCCAGATCGAGTGCCGCATAGGGGTCACTGGCCGCTGCCTCCGCCCGGATCACCGGACCACGGGAGCGGAGCGTGATCTCCACTCGGTCGCAGCGGTCGGCCTGACGAGGGTTGGGCTCCTTGGACACCTCGACGTCGAGGCTGATCACCTTGCCATCGAGCTTCTGGATCTTCTCCAGCTTCAGCTTCTCGGCCACGTGCTTGCGGAACCGCTCGGGCACCTCGGTCTTGCGGCCCTTGACGACGATGTCCACGCAGAACTCCGTTCCCGGATCGCTCCGCTCCGTCGGCGGAGCATCTCCCTTTTGCACCAGGTCCCGGTGAGCACCGGAACCTCGGACTCGGTGACTTCCACCTCCTCCTCCCCCATGGGCAAGATCTCCACCCAACCGGCGCGGGTCAATGCGAAAACCCGCTGCACGGCATTCCGATTGAAGAGGTGTGGCCTGCGCCTTTCCTCACAACCGAACATATCTCGCCCGGACGGATGTCGTCACCCTCTACTGCGGCGTACCTCCGTTCAGGTGAATTAACCCCGTTACTACCTGCAACGATGCAACTTCGCGGTCAGTTCCTGCTTATTCCGAAAGAATCCTGAGGAGCGGCGATCACGGCTGCCCGGAGCGTCTCTCCGGCGGCGTTCCGCACCGCATTTTCCGGTGCACCATGCACCCACTGCTCCTTCTCCGGTCGTGCTCCGATCCGTCGTTCCTCCCTACCTTCCCGGGTTGCGGCCGCGTACACAGCGGTTGCGCCATCGCGGTGGATTACGGCCACCTCCCGCAGGGCCCGCGCCGCCTCCGCGAGACTCGCTCCGGTCGTGACCAGGTCGTCGACGAGCACCAACCGGCCTCCGGACAGCAGCGGCGCCCCGCCCGCCGCGACCTCCAGTGCGCCCGCGAGGTTCTCCAGGCGCCCGCGCGCGTCGAGTCCCGACTGGTCCGCCACCGCCCGCCGCTGCCGCAGCACGGCGGCGACCCGGGCCGGTGTCCCCGTCCGTCGCAGTTCCCCGGCGGCCGCGAGCGCCATCCGCCGCACCGGATCGTGCCCCCGTGCCCGCACGGCCCAGCGGGCGGAGGGCACGGGCACGAGCAGCACGGTCCCCGGCGGGCGCCGTGCCGTCGGCCCGGCGCGGGGCCCGGCCGGTCCGAGACCCGCGCGCACGACGTCGGCCAGAGCGGCGCCCAGGACTCCCGCGAGGGCCAGCGCGCCCCGTTCCTTGTGGGCGAGGAGCAACTCCCGTACCGCTCCCCCGTAGGGCGTGGCCGCGTGCACCACCGGCAGCCCGGGCGGCTCCGGCAGCGGCCGCACCCGGCGTGGCGAGGCCGCCCCCAGGACGGCTCGGCAGCGCGCGCACAGCGGCGTACGAGGTGCCCCGCAGCCCGCGCACTCGGTCGGCAGCACCAGGTCGGTGAGGTCCCGCCACCACCCCCGCATGCGTCCACTGTGACGAGGTCCCGGAGGCTCCGCCACCCCTGTGGACGACGCCCTGTGGACAACCCGGACCGGCCAGGACCGGTCCGGGCCCGGCGTCCCTGTCAGCCCGGGTAGACCGGCGCCGTACCGTCCTTGTCCACCTTCTGCCACTGCGCCCCCGCCGGCAGCCGCACGACCCCGTCGTCCTCCGAGTAGGCCACCAGCGGCACCCGCTCGTCCTCGGACGCGGCGATCGCCACCACACCGGACAGCGCGGCCGGCGCGGGCCCGTCCAGCGTGGAGCCGTCGACCTGCACGTACCGCATCTGGTGCACCCCGCCCTGTTCGAGGCCGACGGCGACCAGCCGGCTGTCCCCGCCCAGGACATGGCGGTGATCTGTTCCAGGTCGGGCGCGGCGGGGCGCAGTTCGACGACCGCGGGGTTCTCCCCGGAGTCCTCGTCGCGCGCGATCCGGCCGATGAGCAGCGACTGCTTGCCGTCCTTCTCCACGACCAGCGCGACCCGCGCCCCGTCGGCGGCCACCCGCACGTCCCTGATGAGCCCGGGCAGCGCGGGGACGGTAACCCGGACGGGTTTGCCGACGCCCTGGTCCACGACGTACAGCTCGGGATCGCGCGGGTCCCGGTCGGCCACCCACAGGTTGCCGCCCGCGTCCCAGCTCGGCGTGGTGAGCCGGTCGTCCACGCCCGCTCCCTGGCTGCTGACCACCGGGCCCCCGAGCGCACCGTCCGGCTCCAGCGAGGACACGTACAGGTTCCTGCCGTCGGCCCCGATCCCGGCGACGGTGCGCTCGTCCCGCGAGACGGCCATCGACCGCAGCTGCCGCTCGCCCTGGCCCAGCGGGCCGGGCACCGGCAGGGCGGTGGTCCCGGTGCTGCCGGTGGGCAGCCGCACCAGCCGGTGCTTGCCGTCGAGGAAGTACAGGTTGTCGGGGCGCTGTGCCGAGGCGTGCCAGGCGGCCGCCTCGGCCCCCTCCTCGTTCAGTTCGCACAGCCGGTGGCCGCCGGGCCCCTCCAGCTCGACCGACTCCAGCGTCGGCGTCAGGTTCCGCAGGGTGAAGAGGAGCTGGGTCGCCATCTCCGTGCACCGGGCGGACCCGACCCGGGAGGCCTTGGCGTTCAGCGGCACCGTCAGCCTGTTCTGGTCGTCCGGGACGAGCCCCGACACGCCCTTCCGCAGCGCCGTACCGGTCGGGAAGCTGGACCTGACCACCGGCCCGAGCCAGCTGGTGGGCCCGGCCAGCAGGGACCGGACCACCTGGGTCATCGGGTCCACCTTGCTGCGGACGAACACCGGGTCGGCGACCGCGACCGGCTGCCCGGTCGTCCTGACCGTCGTACTGGAGGCGAAGTAGTACTTACTGACCGACGTGTAGTTGCGCTGGAAGTCCGTCTTGCCCATGACGACGCCCTGGGGCAGCGAGTCGATGCGCCACTGCCCGCTCTTGGCGTCCTTCGCGAGGTGCACCCGGTTGCGATAGGACCCGTCGGCGGGCGCGTAGGCCTGCTGTGCGTCGACGGTGGCGACCCGGGTGCCCGCGAGGACGTAGGTCAGCGTGTCGGGCGCCTCCCGGCCGGCCGGCTGGTGGTCGGGCACGACGCTCGGCCCGTTCGCCAGGACCGTGGCCGACCGCTCCGGCCGCCAGGTGCGCGCGGCGTCGGCCGTCAGGTACTTGCGCGCGGTGTCGTACTGCGGCTCGTCACTGGTCAGGGCCTCGAGGAAGCCCTGCATGATCTCGCTGGGCTCGGCGTCCTCGGCGGGCGGCATGGCGAACACGCGGACGGCGGTGTCCTGCCGCGGCGTGGACTCGACGTCCCGCAGGTCCCCGCTGTCGGGCATCGACGCGCATCCGGACAGCAGAACGGCCCCGCAGACTGCGTAGGCCACCGCGCGTCCCGGACGGTGCCGGGCGCCCCCCTCGCGGTCATCGCCCACGAAATGCCTCCCCTGGCTCGGTCGCGTCCTCGGGTCCGGCCGGTTCCGGACGGCCCGCGTCTGTGTCGGCGGCCCGCTGCGGGCCAAGCCTGTCCTCGGGACGCCGTGCGCCGCCGGCCGGCCGGGGCACCACGCGCGCGCCGTTGCCGTTGCCCGGCAGCGCGCTCGGGTCGACGGCGGGCGTCACCGTGGCGAGGCCCGAGGCACGCGCGGGCAGCGGCGGCACCTGGCCGCCGCCCGGCTGCACCGGAACGGTCGCCCGCTTCTCCTCGCTCCCGCGGGACAGGCCCGCGTCGTCGAGTCCGCGGTTGCGCCGCGAATCCTTCGGCTCCAGCGGTATCGGCGAGCCCCGCAGGGGTTCGTCCGCGGTGCGCGGCAGCGTCAGCCGGAACTGGGAGCCGCCGCCCGGCTCGCCCCAGGCCTGCAGCCAGCCGCCGTGCAGACGCGCGTCCTCCAGGGCGATCGACAGGCCGAGGCCGGTACCGCCGGTGGTACGCGCGCGTGCCGGGTCGGCGCGCCAGAAGCGGCTGAAGACCCGGGTCGCCTCACCGGGCTTGAGGCCCACGCCGTAGTCGCGCACCGCGACGGCGACGGCGCCGCCCGCGGCGGCGAGCCGGACGACGACGTCCCTGCCCTCGCCGTGCTCGACGGCGTTGACGACGAGGTTGCGCAGGACGCGCTCCACCCGCCGGGCGTCGGCCTCGGCGACGACGGGCTGCTGGTCGCCCTTCACGCGGATGCGGGTGCCCTTGCGCTCGGCGAGCGGCTCGGCACCGCCGACCACCCGGCGCACCACGTCCCGCAGGTCTATCGGCTCGGCCTCCAGCGCCGCCGCGCCCGCGTCGAAGCGGCTGATCTCCAGCAGGTCCGCGAGCAGCGACTCGAACCGGTCGAGCTGGTCGGCGAGCAGCTCGGCCGACCGGGCGGTCACCGGGTCGAAGTCCTCCCGCGCCTCGTGGATGACGTCGGCCGCCATCCGCACGGTCGTCAGCGGTGTGCGCAGCTCGTGCGAGACGTCGGAGACGAACCGCCGCTGCATCCGCGACAGGTCCTCCATCTGCTGGATCTTCACCTGCAGGTTCTGCGCCATCTTGTTGAAGGCCTCGCCGAGGCGGGCGATGTCGTCCTCGCCGGTGACCTTCATCCGCTCCTGCAGCCGCCCCGCGGACAGCCGCTCCGCGATCCCGGCCGCCATCCGCACCGGCGTGACCACCTGCCGCACCACCAGCCAGGCGATCGCCCCGAGGAGTACGACGACGAAGAGTCCCGCGGTCGCGAGCGTGCCCTTGACCAGGCTCAGGGACTTCTCCTCCTGCGTGAGCGGGAAGAGGTAGTACAGCTCGTAGGGGCGCCCGTTGGGGTCGTTGACCTGCTTGCCGATGACCAGCGCCGGCTGGGACTCCTTGGCTCTGGAGTAGACGATCCGGGTGTAGCTCTGGGCGGCCGTCGTACTGCTGTTGACGCGGTCGCGCAGCTCGGCGGGCACGCTGGAGGACGGGTTGACGTACCCGGAGCCGCGCGGGCTGCGCCCGCCTCCGCTGTCGTCGCCCACGGGCAGCGTCACGACGTCGAACGCGCCGGCGCCGCCGCTGGCCAGGGACTCGACGAGGTCGCTCATCCACTGGATGACGTTCTGGGACTGCCGTCCGTCGGTGGTCTCGGTGTCGTCACCGGACACCGGGGCCGTGCCGGTGCCTGCGGCGGCCTCGTCCGCCTTCTGCTTGGCCACGGCGAATCCGCCGCCGGCCTGGCTCTGCGACGCCTTGACCTTGGCGTCCAGCAGACCGTTGCGCACCTGCCCGATGACGACGAAGCCCAGCAGCAGGACGACGCCCAGCGACATCAGCAGGGTCGTGGCGACGACCCTGAGCTGGATGTTGCGCCGCCACAGCCGCATGACGGGCAGCAGCGGACGTCGTATCCAGCGCATGAACAGACGGAGCACCGGGCTGCCCTGGACCCCGCCCTGCAGCAGCCCGCCCTCGAAGAGGCGCCCCCAGCGCGAACCCGCCGTCCCACGGCCGACAGGCCGCTCCGGACGGGCCCCGGAGCGGCCGGGGGCCGAAGCGGCACTGTCCTCGGACATGTCAGCTCGGTCCGGCCTTGTATCCGACACCACGGACGGTCACCACGATCTCCGGCCGCTCCGGGTCCTTCTCGACCTTGGAGCGCAGCCGCTGGACGTGCACGTTGACGAGCCGCGTGTCCGCGGCGTGCCGGTAGCCCCACACCTGCTCGAGCAGCACCTCGCGGGTGAACACCTGCCACGGCTTGCGGGCGAGCGCGACCAGCAGATCGAACTCCAGCGGGGTCAGCGCGATCGACTGCCCCTCGCGCTTCACCGAGTGCCCGGCGACGTCGATCACCAGGTCACCGATGGTGAGCTGCTCCGGCGCCGGCTCCTCCGACCTCCGCAGGCGCGCCCGGATACGGGCCACCAGCTCCTTCGGCTTGAACGGCTTCACGATGTAGTCGTCGGCGCCCGACTCCAGGCCCACCACGACGTCCACGGTGTCGCTCTTGGCCGTGAGCATCACGATCGGCACGCCGGACTCGGCCCGGATCAGGCGGCACACCTCGATGCCGTCCCGGCCGGGCAGCATCAGGTCGAGCAGCACCAGGTCGGGCTTGGACTCACGGAAAGCGGCCAGTGCCTTGTCGCCGTCGGCTACGAAAGACGGCTCAAAACCTTCACCACGCAGCACAATGCCGAGCATCTCGGCCAGTGCGGTGTCGTCGTCGACGACAAGGACTCGTCCCTTCATAAACGACATCATCCCATTCTCGTAACGACGACAGAGGCGCAGGTGAGGCAGCTCACTGGCCTGTGACGATAGTCGTACCGAGCCGTCACTGTCTGCCCCCGGCGCCGCCGGGTCCGCCGATCACGCCTTCGCCGGGGCCTCCCGCGCCCCGCGGCCCCTGCGAACGCGGCCCTCAGCCCCGCGGCGTGGCGCGGGGCGGAGGGGCCGCCACCGTGGTCGCTCCGTCCCCCTCAGCCGGACGTCACCTGGGGTGACCGGGCGCACAGTTCCGCGAGCGCCTCCGCCGTCACGGGGGAGACCACGCCCTCCTCGGTGACGATCGCCGTCACCAGCTCGGGCGGCGTCACGTCGAACGCCGGGTTGTACGCCTGGGTGCCCAGGGGCGCCACCGCGACACCGCCGCCGGCCCCGGCCACCGGCATCTGCGGGGCCAGGACGTCGGTCACCTCGTACCCGGGGCGCTGCTCGACCTCGATGGACGCCCCGTCCGGAGTGCCGGGGTCCACCGTCGTCACCGGCGCCACCACGATGAAGGGAACGTGGTGGTACCGGGCGAGCACCGCGAGCGGATAGCTCCCCACCTTGTTGGCCACCGAGCCGTCGGCCGCGATCCGGTCCGCGCCGACCAGCACCGCGTCCACCTCGCCCGCCGCGAACAGCGACCCCGCCGCGTTGTCGGTGAGCAGCGTGTACGCCATGCCGCGGCGCGCCGCCTCGTACGCCGTCAGGCGGGCGCCCTGCAGCAGCGGACGCGTCTCATCCACCCACAGCCGGCGCAGCCGCCCTCCCGGTGGGCGGCGAGGGCCACCGCGAACGCCGTCCCCTCCCCGCCCGACACCAGCGACCCGGTGTTGCAGTGGGTCAGAACGCGGTGCCCGCCGCCCGGCAGCAGCTCGTCCAGCAGCGCCAGCCCGTGCACCGCCATCCGCCCACTGGCCTCGGCGTCCTCCTGGTGCACGGTCCGCGCCGCGGCCAGCGCCGCCACCGCGGCCGCCGTCGGGTCACCGGTGCCGGCGAGCGCCTCGCGATGAGCGGCCGCCGCCCTGTGCACCCCGAGGGAGAGGTTCACGGCGGTGGGCCGGGCGCTCTCCAGCGCCGCCGCGGCCTCCTCGACGTCGAACCCCCGCGCGGCGGCGAGCGCGACACCGTACGCCCCGGCGATCCCCAGCAGTGGTGCCCCGCGCACGGCGAGCGAGCGGATCGCCTCCACCAGCGCCGGAGCGTCCGTGCACACCAGCTCGACCTCCTCGGCCGGCAGCCTCGTCTGGTCGAGGAGGACCAGCACGGGGCCTTCAGGCGGTTCCTCCCATCGGATCGCAGGTATCTCGGCCGGCCGCTTGTCCTCGCCGGATTGCGCGTACTGATCAGCCATGCGGTCAGTCTGCCCCCGAACCGGCGGACAATTGAAGGAGTCCAGCGCCTACCGCGGCAGGTCATCCGATGACCACCCCATGGCACGATGTCTGCCAACCTGCCGCCGCGTCCGCGGACGGGCACCGTGAAGGAGCTTCGATGACTGACACTCCGGGCTGGGCCTCGCCCGGATCCGCCCCGTCGTCCGACGGGCGGGAACCCGGCGCGTCCGGCCCGCCGAACCCGCCGACCGCCCTGGCCCCGCCGGGCCCGCCGCGCAGCCGGGCCCGGACGCGCAGGCGCCCGGCGCAAAGTGGTCCGACGAGCAGCCCCCGCCCGGCCAGTGGTCCGCGCCCACGGGCGCGCCGAGCCCCGGCCAGGCACCGCCGCCCCCGCCGCCCGGCACGGGCTGGGGCGGCGGCCCGTCCGGCGGCCCCCCGGCGGATACGGCGGTCACGGCGCCCCCGGCGGGTACGGCGGGCCCTGGGGCGGCGGCTGGGGCGGCCCTCCGCCCGCCGCCAAGCCCGGCGTGATCCCGCTGCGCCCGCTCGGCGTCGGCGAGATCCTCGACGGCGCCGTCTCCACCATGCGCACCTACTGGCGCACCGTCCTCGGCATCTCGCTGACGGTCGCGGTGGTCACCCAGCTCGGCCTGATTCTGCTGCAGGGCCTCCTGCTGAACGACAACGAGACCACCGACACCCTCAGCGACCCGCGCTCCTCCGGGAGCGAGATACTCCGGGCCCTCGGCACGGTCATGGCAGGCACCTCCGTCGTGGTCGTGATCTCCGTCATCGGCTCCATCGTCGCGACCGCCCTGCTGACGACCGTCACCAGCCGTGCCGTCCTCGGCAAACCGGTCAGCGCCGGCGAGGCCTGGCGGGACGCCCGCCCGCAGGTGCCCGGGCTGTTCGGCCTCCTCCTGCTGCTCGGCCTCATCTCCGTGGGCCTGATGCTCGGCGGCGCGCTGCCCGGCATCCTCGTCCTCGCCCTCGGCGGGAACGAGGGCGCCGGTGTCGCCCTGCTCGTCCTCGGCATGCTGGCCGCCCTCGTCGTCGCGATCTGGCTGACGGTCCGCTTCTCCCTCGCCTCCCCGCGCTGATGCTGGAGCGGCAGGGCATCGTGAAGTCCATGAGCCGCTCCGCGAAGCTGGTCCGCGGCTCCTGGTGGCGCGTCGTGGGCATCCAGAGCCTCGCCGGGCTCATCGCCAACATCGTCTCGTCGCTCGTCGTGATCCCCTTCAGCCTCCTCGCCGGTGCCGTCGGCGGCGACGGCATGGCGACCTTCTTCACCGCCGGCGCCCAGAACGCCGGCTGGACCTTCCTGATCATCAGCGGCATCGGCTCGGTGATCGGCGCCATGATCACGCTGCCGATCAGCGCGGGCGTCACCGTGCTGCTGTACATCGACCAGCGCATCCGCCGCGAGGCCCTCGACCTGGAACTGGCCCGCGCCGCCGGTGTCCAGGGCAACGGCGCCCCCGCCCCGGCCCCGTACCGGGGAGCTGATGCGGTGAACCCGACGGGGGAGTCCTCACGGCGGCCCCGGCCCTGCCGGGCGCCGCCGGATCGGCCGTACGCGGTCTGCTGGGCGTCTCCGCCCGCGTCGGCGTCCTGGCGGCCGGCGGCTCGGACGACGAGCCACCGGTCACCATCCCGCGCGACCCGGCGCGGGAGGCCGCCCGCCGCGAGCTGTCGAAGCGGATGTACCACGAGAACGACCCCGGCATGATCCAGCGGGCCCTCAACGCCTTCTGGGACTGGGTCGGCGGTCTGCTGGACACCGCGGCGTCCGCGACACCCGGCGGCGCGCTCGGCCTCCTCGTCGTCGTCCTGGTCGTCGTGGCCGTCCTGGCCGCCCTGTGGTGGCGGCTGGGCACCCCGCGCCGCACACCCGTCTCCACCGCCACCCTGTTCGACGACCGCCCCCGCAGCGCCGCCGAACACCGGGCGGCCGGCGAGGCCCACGCGGCCCAGGGCCACTGGAACCACGCCGTCCAGGAGCGCATGCGGGCCATCGTCCGCTCCCTGGAGGAACGCGCCCTGCTCGATGTGCGCCCCGGCCGCACCGCCGACGAAGCCGCCGCCGAGGCCGGCCGCGCCCTCCCCGCGCACACGGACCGGCTGCGCGCCGCCGCCCGGGAGTTCGACGACGTCACCTACGGCGGGCGCCGGTCCGACGAGCAGGCGTACCTGCGCATCGCCGAACTCGACCGCGACCTCGAACGCAGCCGGCCCGACCTCGCGAACAGCGCCACCGCAACGGCCCACGGCACCGGCCGGGGGGCCGCCGGATGAGCACCGAGGCCACACTGCCGGCCACCACTTCCGCATCGCCCACCGCCCGCCAGGTCTGGACCCGCTCACGGGGCGTCGCACTCGCCGTGGTGCTGCTCCTGATCGCCGGCGTGGCGATCGCCGCCGTCCGCTCCCAGGCCCGGCACGGCGCACTCGACCCGCGCTCGGCCGACCCCCATGGCAGCCGGGCCGTCGCGGAACTCCTCGCCGACCGGGGCGTCTCCACGCGCGTCGTCACCACGCTCGGCGCCGCACGCTCCGCGGCCGGACCGGACACCACGCTCCTGGTCGCCGTACCCGACCTGATGACCCACCGCCAGCAGACCCGGCTGCACTCCGCCACCGCGGCCTCCGGCGGACGCACCGTCCTCGTCGCGGCCGGCGGCTGGTCCGTCGAACGCCTCGTACCCGGGGTCACCGCGGACCCCGCCACCAGCCCGGGATCGACGCTCGCCCCCCGCTGCGCCCTGCCCGAGGCCCGGCGCGCGGGCAGCGCCGACACCGGGGGCATCCGGTACACCACCACCCACCTCGACGCCGACTCCTGCTACCCCAGCGAACGCCTCGCCACCCTGCTCCGCGTCCCGGCCTCCGGCGGCGGCGACACCGTGGTGCTCGGCGCGCCCGACATCCTCTACAACAAGCGCCTCGACGAGCAGGGGAACGCCTCGCTCGCACTGCAGCTCCTCGGCTCCCGTGCCCACCTGGTCTGGTACCTCCCCTCGCTCGCCGACGGCTCGACCGCCGACTCGGGCGAGCGGAAGAACTTCCTCGACCTGCTTCCGTCCGGCTGGCTCTGGGGCACCCTGCAGCTCTTCATCGCCGCGGTGATCGCGGCCTTCTGGCGGGCACGGCGGTTCGGCCCGCTCGTGCCCGAGAAACTGCCGGTCGCGATCCGCGCCTCCGAGACCGCCGAGGGCCGCGCCCGCCTCTACCGCAGGGCCAACGCCCGCGACCGCGCGGCCGCCGCTCTCCGCTCCGCCACCCGCACGCGTCTCGCCCCGCTCGTCGGCGTCCCCGCCGCCCAGGCGCACGCCCCCGAGGCCCTGCTCCCGGCCCTGTCCGCCCATCTCCACGGCGACGGACAGAACCTGCAACCGCTCCTCTTCGGGCCGCCGCCCGGCGACGACGCCGCCCTCGTCGCACTCACCGACCAACTCGACGCCCTCGAAAGAGAGGTTCGCCGTCCATGATGGACCCGACCACCGACAACGCCGGGACCACCGGGAACCCGGACGCGGCCCGAGCCTCCCTGGAAGCCCTGCGCGCCGAGATCGCCAAAGCCGTGGTCGGCCAGGACCCCGCCGTCACCGGCCTCGTCGTCGCCCTCCTGTGCCGTGGACACGTTCTGCTGGAGGGAGTCCCCGGGGTCGCCAAGACGCTACTCGTCCGCGCACTCGCGTCCGCGCTCGAACTCGACACGAAGCGCGTCCAGTTCACCCCCGACCTGATGCCGAGCGACGTCACGGGCTCCCTCGTCTACGACACGCGGACCGCCGAGTTCTCCTTCCAGCCCGGCCCGGTCTTCACGAACCTGCTGCTCGCGGACGAGATCAACCGCACCCCGCCCAAGACCCAGTCCTCCCTGCTGGAAGCCATGGAGGAACGCCAGGTGACGGTAGACGGCACACCGCGCCCGCTCCCCGACCCGTTCCTCGTCGCCGCGACCCAGAACCCGGTGGAGTACGAGGGCACCTACCCCTCCCCGAGGCGCAGCTGGACCGCTTCCTCCTGAAGCTGACCATCCCGCTGCCCTCCCGCCAGGACGAGATCGACGTCCTGACCCGCCACGCCTCCGGCTTCAACCCCCGTGACCTGCGCGCCGCCGGCGTACGCCCGGTGGCCGGCCCGGCCGATCTGGAAGCCGCGCGCGCGGCGGTCGCCAAGACGAGCATCTCCCCCGAGATCACCGCCTACGTGGTGGACATCTGCCGCGCCACCCGCGAGTCGCCGTCCCTCACCCTCGGCGTCTCCCCGCGCGGCGCGACCGCCCTGCTGGCCACCTCGCGCGCCTGGGCCTGGCTGACCGGCCGCGACTACGTCACCCCGGACGACGTCAAGGCCCTGGCCCTGCCCACCCTGCGCCACCGGATCCAGCTCCGGCCCGAGGCGGAGATGGAGGGCGTGACCGCCGACTCCGTCATCAACGCGATCCTCGCCCACGTCCCGGTCCCCCGCTGATGGCACCGACCGGACGCGCCGCTCTCCTGGCGGCCCTCGGCTCCATCCCCGTCGGCGTCCTGGAGCCGGGCTGGGCGGGCCTCCTCGCCGTGAACGGATCCGTCGCCCTGGCCTGCGCCTGCGACTTCGCCCTCGCGGCTCCCGTACGACGGCTCGGTCTGTCCCGCTCCGGCGACACCTCCGCACGGCTGGGCGAGACCGCCGACGTCACCCTGACCGTCACCAACCCGAGCCGCCGCACCCTGCGCGCCCAGCTGCGGGACGCGTGGCCGCCCAGCAGCTGGCAGCCCGGCACCGAGGGCGCGGGCTCACGGCACCGGGTCACCGTCCCGGCCGGCGAACGCCGCCGCGTGACGACCCGGCTGCGCCCCACCCGGCGCGGCGACCGCCAGGCCGACCGCGTCACCATCCGCTCCTACGGCCCCCTCGGTCTCTTCGCCCGCCAGGGCACGCACAAGGTGCCCTGGACGGTGCGGGTCCTGCCTCCGTTCACCAGCCGCAAGCACCTTCCGTCCAAACTCGCCCGGCTGCGCGAGCTCGACGGCCGTACGAGCGTGCTGACCCGCGGCGAGGGCACCGAGTTCGACAGTCTGCGGGAGTACGTCCCCGGTGACGACACCCGCTCCATCGACTGGCGTGCCACCGCGCGGCAGTCCTCGGTCGCGGTGCGCACCTGGCGACCCGAGCGCGACCGTCACATCCTTCTGGTCCTCGACACCGGCCGCACGTCGGCGGGCCGCGTCGGCGACGCCCCCCGCCTGGACGCCTCGATGGACGCGGCCCTGCTCCTGGCGGCCCTCGCCTCCCGAGCCGGCGACCGCGTCGAGCTGCTGGCCTACGACCGCCGGGTCCGGGCCCGGGTCCAGGGCCGCGCCGCCGGCGACATCCTGCCGTCCCTGGTCAACACGCTGGCCATGCTGGAACCGGAACTCGTGGAAACGGACGCGCGCGGCCTGACCGCGACGGCTTTGCGTACGGCCCCGCGCCGCTCCCTGATCGTGCTGCTCACGACGCTCGACGCCGCCCCGGTGGAGCAGGGCCTGCTGCCCGTGCTGCCCCAGCTCACCCAGCGCCACACGGTCCTCGTGGCCTCGGTCGCCGATCCTCACGTCGCGGCAATGGCGCAGGCACGGGGGAACACGGAGGCGGTGTACGAGGCCGCTGCCGGGGCGCAGGCACAGTCCGAACGGCAGCGCACGGCCGAGCAGTTGCGGCGGCACGGCGTGACGGTCGTGGACGAGACCCCCGACGACCTGGCACCGGCACTGGCGGACGCCTACCTGGCTCTCAAGGCGGCCGGCCGGCTCTGAGCCACGGACAATTCCAGGTCCCCTCAGGGGGCCGAAAAAGATCCTGAACGCAGAAAACCCCGCATCTTTCGATGCGGGGGTTTTCCCAATGATAGTTCGGCGGCGTCCTACTCTCCCACAGGGTCCCCCTGCAGTACCATCGGCGCTGTGAGGCTTAGCTTCCGGGTTCGGAATGTAACCGGGCGTTTCCCTCACGCTATGACCACCGAAACACTATGAAACTGACAACCGTCCACGCTGTGGCAACGTGGGGCTGTTCGTGGTTTCAGAACCAACACAGTGGACGCGAGCAACTGAGGACAAGCCCTCGGCCTATTAGTACCGGTCACCTTCACACGTTACCGTGCTTCCAGATCCGGCCTATCAACCCAGTCGTCTACTGGGAGCCTTACCCTCTCAAGGAGGTGGGAATACTCATCTCGAAGCAGGCTTCCCGCTTAGATGCTTTCAGCGGTTATCCCTCCCGAACGTAGCCAACCAGCCATGCCCTTGGCAGAACAACTGGCACACCAGAGGTTCGTCCGTCCCGGTCCTCTCGTACTAGGGACAGCCCTTCTCAATATTCCTACGCGCACAGCGGATAGGGACCGAACTGTCTCACGACGTTCTAAACCCAGCTCGCGTACCGCTTTAATGGGCGAACAGCCCAACCCTTGGGACCGACTCCAGCCCCAGGATGCGACGAGCCGACATCGAGGTGCCAAACCATCCCGTCGATATGGACTCTTGGGGAAGATCAGCCTGTTATCCCCGGGGTACCTTTTATCCGTTGAGCGACGGCGCTTCCACAAGCCACCGCCGGATCACTAGTCCCGACTTTCGTCCCTGCTCGACCCGTCGGTCTCACAGTCAAGCTCCCTTGTGCACTTACACTCAACACCTGATTGCCAACCAGGCTGAGGGAACCTTTGGGCGCCTCCGTTACTCTTTAGGAGGCAACCGCCCCAGTTAAACTACCCATCAGACACTGTCCCTGATCCGGATCACGGACCCAGGTTAGACATCCAGCACGACCAGACTGGTATTTCAACGACGACTCCACCCACACTGGCGTGTGAATTTCAAAGTCTCCCAGCTATCCTACACAAGCCGAACCGAACACCAATATCAAACTGTAGTAAAGGTCCCGGGGTCTTTCCGTCCTGCTGCGCGAAACGAGCATCTTTACTCGTAGTGCAATTTCACCGGGCCTATGGTTGAGACAGTCGAGAAGTCGTTACGCCATTCGTGCAGGTCGGAACTTACCCGACAAGGAATTTCGCTACCTTAGGATGGTTATAGTTACCACCGCCGTTTACTGGCGCTTAAGTTCTCAGCTTCGCCCTGACGAATCAGAGCTAACCGGTCCCCTTAACGTTCCAGCACCGGGCAGGCGTCAGTCCGTATACATCGCCTTACGGCTTCGCACGGACCTGTGTTTTTAGTAAACAGTCGCTTCTCGCTGGTCTCTGCGGCCACCCCCAGCTCACCGAGTAAATCGGATCACCGAGTGTGGCCCCCTTCTCCCGAAGTTACGGGGGCATTTTGCCGAGTTCCTTAACCATAGTTCACCCGAACGCCTCGGTATTCTCTACCTGACCACCTGAGTCGGTTTAGGGTACGGGCCGCCATGAAACTCGCTAGAGGCTTTTCTCGACAGCATAGGATCATCCACTTCACCACAATCGGCTCGGCATCAGGTCTCAGACACATGAGCGGCGGATTTGCCTACCACTCGTCCTACACCCTTACCCCGGGACAACCACCGCCCGGGATGGACTACCTTCCTGCGTCACCCCATCACTCACCTACTAACCGCTTGGTTCGGCGGCTCCACCACTCCCCTCAACTCCGAAGAGATCAGGGCGGCTTCACGGCCTTAGCATCACGATGCTCGATGTTTGACGCTTCACAGCGGGTACCGGAATATCAACCGGTTATCCATCGACTACGCCTGTCGGCCTCGCCTTAGGTCCCGACTTACCCTGGGCAGATCAGCTTGACCCAGGAACCCTTAGTCAATCGGCGCAAACGTTTCTCACGTTTGTATCGCTACTCATGCCTGCATTCTCACTCGTCAACCGTCCACGACTACCTTCCAGTGCCGCTTCACCCGGCAGACGACGCTCCCCTACCCATCACAGCCGGCGTTGGCCGTATATGCTGCAATGACACGACTTCGGCGGTACGCTTGAGCCCCGCTACATTGTCGGCGCGGAATCACTAGACCAGTGAGCTATTACGCACTCTTTCAAGGGTGGCTGCTTCTAAGCCAACCTCCTGGTTGTCTGTGCGACTCCACATCCTTTCCCACTTAGCGTACGCTTAGGGCCTTAGTCGATGCTCTGGGCTGTTTCCCTCTCGACCATGGAGCTTATCCCCCACAGTCTCACTGCCGTGCTCTCACTTACCGGCATTCGGAGTTTGGCTAAGGTCAGTAACCCGGTAGGGCCCATCGCCTATCCAGTGCTCTACCTCCGGCAAGAAACACACGACGCTGCACCTAAATGCATTTCGGGGAGAACCAGCTATCACGGAGTTTGATTGGCCTTTCACCCCTAACCACAGGTCATCCCCCAGGTTTTCAACCCTGGTGGGTTCGGTCCTCCACGAAGTCTTACCTCCGCTTCAACCTGCCCATGGCTAGATCACTCCGCTTCGGGTCTTGAGCGTGCTACTGAATCGCCCTGTTCGGACTCGCTTTCGCTACGGCTTCCCCACTCGGGTTAACCTCGCAACACACCGCAAACTCGCAGGCTCATTCTTCAAAAGGCACGCAGTCACGAGAACAAGGCAAGCCTTGTTCCGACGCTCCCACGGCTTGTAGGCACACGGTTTCAGGTACTATTTCACTCCGCTCCCGCGGTACTTTTCACCATTCCCTCACGGTACTATCCGCTATCGGTCACCAGGGAATATTTAGGCTTAGCGGGTGGTCCCGCCAGATTCACACGGGATTTCTCGGGCCCCGTGCTACTTGGGTGTCTCTCAAACGAGCCGCTGACGTTTCGACTACGGGGGTCTTACCCTCTACGCCGGACCTTTCGCATGTCCTTCGCCTACATCAACGGTTTCTGACTCGTCCTGTCGCCGGCAGACGACAGAAGAGAGATCCCACAACCCCGCATGCGCAACCCCTGCCGGGTCTCACACGCATACGGTTTGGCCTCATCCGGTTTCGCTCGCCACTACTCCCGGAATCACGGTTGTTTTCTCTTCCTGAGGGTACTGAGATGTTTCACTTCCCCTCGTTCCCTCCACACTGCCTATGTGTTCAGCAGCGGGTGACAGCCCATGACGACTGCCGGGTTTCCCCATTCGGAAACCCCCGGATCAAAGCCTGGTTGACGACTCCCCGGGGACTATCGTGGCCTCCCACGTCCTTCATCGGTTCCTGGTGCCAAGGCATCCACCGTGCGCCCTTAAAAACTTGGCCACAGATGCTCGCGTCCACTGTGCAGTTCTCAAACAACGACCAGCCACCCATCACCCCGAACCAGAAGATTCGAGTGCACTGGGGCCGGCGACTGAGGAGAAGTTCATTCCCTCAGACACCCAACAGCGTGCCCGACCGTATCCCGTCCGAAGATCATGCGTTCCACGCTCTTGCGAGCAGTACTGGCAGCCTCCGACCCGTGAATCCGGCCGAATAATCAACGTTCCACCCATGAGCAACCAGCATCAGACATTCGCTGATGTACTGGCCTCTGACCGGGCAAGCCCGGTAAGAAGTGCTCCTTAGAAAGGAGGTGATCCAGCCGCACCTTCCGGTACGGCTACCTTGTTACGACTTCGTCCCAATCGCTAGTCCCACCTTCGACAGCTCCCTCCCACAAGGGTTGGGCCACCGGCTTCGGGTGTTACCAACTTTCGTGACGTGACGGGCGGTGTGTACAAGGCCCGGGAACGTATTCACCGCAGCAATGCTGATCTGCGATTACTAGCAACTCCGACTTCATGGGGTCGAGTTGCAGACCCCAATCCGAACTGAGACCGGCTTTTTGAGATTCGCTCCACCTCACGGTTTCGCAGCTCATTGTACCGGCCATTGTAGCACGTGTGCAGCCCAAGACATAAGGGGCATGATGACTTGACGTCGTCCCCACCTTCCTCCGAGTTGACCCCGGCGGTCTCCTGTGAGTCCCCATCACCCCGAAGGGCATGCTGGCAACACAGGACAAGGGTTGCGCTCGTTGCGGGACTTAACCCAACATCTCACGACACGAGCTGACGACAGCCATGCACCACCTGTACACCGACCACAAGGGGGCGCCTGTCTCCAGACGTTTCCGGTGTATGTCAAGCCTTGGTAAGGTTCTTCGCGTTGCGTCGAATTAAGCCACATGCTCCGCTGCTTGTGCGGGCCCCCGTCAATTCCTTTGAGTTTTAGCCTTGCGGCCGTACTCCCCAGGCGGGGAACTTAATGCGTTAGCTGCGGCACCGACGACGTGGAATGTCGCCAACACCTAGTTCCCACCGTTTACGGCGTGGACTACCAGGGTATCTAATCCTGTTCGCTCCCCACGCTTTCGCTCCTCAGCGTCAGTAATGGCCCAGAGATCCGCCTTCGCCACCGGTGTTCCTCCTGATATCTGCGCATTTCACCGCTACACCAGGAATTCCGATCTCCCCTACCACACTCTAGCTAGCCCGTATCGAATGCAGACCCGGGGTTAAGCCCCGGGCTTTCACACCCGACGTGACAAGCCGCCTACGAGCTCTTTACGCCCAATAATTCCGGACAACGCTTGCGCCCTACGTATTACCGCGGCTGCTGGCACGTAGTTAGCCGGCGCTTCTTCTGCAGGTACCGTCACTTTCGCTTCTTCCCTGCTGAAAGAGGTTTACAACCCGAAGGCCGTCATCCCTCACGCGGCGTCGCTGCATCAGGCTTTCGCCCATTGTGCAATATTCCCCACTGCTGCCTCCCGTAGGAGTCTGGGCCGTGTCTCAGTCCCAGTGTGGCCGGTCGCCCTCTCAGGCCGGCTACCCGTCGTCGCCTTGGTGAGCCATTACCTCACCAACAAGCTGATAGGCCGCGGGCTCATCCTTCACCGCCGGAGCTTTTAACCCCCACCCATGAGAGAGGGAGTGTTATCCGGTATTAGACCCCGTTTCCAGGGCTTGTCCCAGAGTGAAGGGCAGATTGCCCACGTGTTACTCACCCGTTCGCCACTAATCCACCCCGAAGGGCTTCATCGTTCGACTTGCATGTGTTAAGCACGCCGCCAGCGTTCGTCCTGAGCCAGGATCAAACTCTCCGTGAATGTTTTCCCGTAATCGGGATGAACACCACGAGAGCGGTGCGAAGGGGGAATAATCCCCTCGCACACAGCGTCCTCGCTGTGTTATTCAAAGGAACCTCGTCCCAGCAGATGCTGGAGACGGGGTATCAACATATCTGGCGTTGATTTTTGGCACGCTGTTGAGTTCTCAAGGAACGGTCGCTTCCTTTGTACTCACCCTCTCGGGCTTTCCTCCGGGCGCTTCCCTTCGTTCTTGCGTTTCCGACTCTATCAGATCTTTTCTCGACCCGATTTCCTCGGTGCTTTCCAGGTTCTCGCTTTCGCGTTTCCCTTTCCGGCGGTTCCGACTTTATCAGAAGTTTTCGGCCGGCCTGACCGGCTGCTCATTTCTGAGTAATTCGGAGGGGTGCTTCTCTTGGCCACGTCCGTGACTCTTGGGAAGCAAGTAGATTCTAAACGATCGGCCCCGAACTTGTCCAGTTCTAGGCAACTGTTTGAATCTACCTCCCCACTCCGTCCGTGTCAACGGCTCTTGCGGGGCGATGGAGAGACTAGCAGCTCAGAGGCCGTGGACGCACATCAGGCGGCCGTGGGCACGGTGGAGCTGCGCTCGGCCGCCTCGATGTCACCCATCTCGCCGGCCCGCACCGCGCGTCCGCCCAGGACGAAGACGTACGCCAGGAATGCCAGCTCGGCCGCGATGCCGATGCCGATGCGCGCCCAGGTGGGCAGGCCCGACGGGGTGACGAAGCCTTCGATCGCGCCGGAGACGAAAAGCACGAGAGCGAGGCCGATCGCCATGCCGACCGCGGCCCGGCCCTCCTCGGCGAGCGCGACGCGGCGGCTGCGCGGCCCGGGGTCGATGACGGTCCAGCCGAGACGCAGCCCCGTGCCGGCGGCGACGAAGACCGCGGTCAGTTCGAGCAGGCCGTGCGGAAGGATCAGTCCGAGGAACGTGTCGAGGCGGCCGGCGGACGACATCAGGCCGAAGCCGACGCCCAGGTTGAGCATGTTCTCGAAGAGGATGAAGAGCACTGGCAGGCCCAGGAAGATCCCCAGGACCAGGCACATCGCCGCCGCCTGGGCGTTGTTCGTCCAGACCTGGGCGGCGAAGGACGCCGCGGGATGGCTCGAGTAGTAGGTCTCGTACTCGCCCCCGGGCGGGTCAGCTCCCGCAGCTGGCTGGGGGCGGCGATGGTCGACTGCACCTCCGGGTGCGTTCCTATCCACCAGCCCAGCAGGATCGCGACGGCGGTGGAGACCAGTGCGGTGGGCACCCACCAGCGACGCGCGCGGTAGACCGCGGCGGGGAACCCCTGCCCCAGGAAACGTGTGACGTCGCGCCATGACGCGCGGCGGGTGCCGGTCACGGCGCTGCGCGCGCGTGCCACGAGTTGGCTCAGCCGGCCCGTGAGCTGGGGGTCGGGAGCGCTGGACTGGATGAGGGAGAGGTGGGTGGCGGTGCGCTGGTAGAGGGAGACGAGCTCGTCCGCCTCGGTTCCGTCCAGACGGCGCCCGCGGCGGAGCAGGGCGTCGAGGCGGTCCCATTCGGCGCGGTGCGCGGAGACGAAGACGTCCAGGTCCATGGGGTCCGCCTGCTCCTCGGCTGGTCGTCCACAGCTCGTCGTGGATCCTCTGAGTGCCGTCAGCTTGTCGTACTGCGGCGCGATGCGCCCTCAGCTTGGCAGACTTGCGGTTCACGGGGCAGGCCAGGGGAAGGACGACGGGCGTGAGTGAGCTGGTGACCGGCGAGGCGGTGGCGCTCGAATTGCGACCCGCGAAGTTGCCGAGCAGGGCGTTGGCGGTGCTGCTCGACCTGGTCGTGGCCGTGCTCGTGTACATCGCGGCTACTCTGGCGCTGGTGGCGGCGACGTCCTCCCTCGACGAGGCCGCTCAGGTGGCTCTGTCGATCGCCACCTTCCTGCTGGTGCTGGTGGGCGGGCCGATCGCGGTGGAGACACTCAGTCACGGCCGCTCGCTGGGAAAGGTCGTCTTCGGACTGCGGGTGGTACGGGACGACGGCGGCCCGGTCCGGTTCCGGCACGCTCTGGTGCGGGGCGCCATCGGCGTGGTCGAGATCCTGATGACCTTCGGGGTGGTGGCCTGCATCGCCTCCCTGGTGTCGGCGCGGGGCGGCGGCTCGGCGACGTGTTCGCGGGCACCCTGGTCGTGCGCGAACGGGTTCCCGCCGGGCAGGCGGGTCAGGTGCCTCCGCCGCCGCCGTGGCTCGCGGGGCGGTTCGCCGAGCTGGATCTGTCGGCCGTACCGGACGGGCTGTGGCTCGCGGTCCGGCAGTACCTGACGCGGATGGGGCAGCTGGATCCGCGGGTGTCCTGGGAGATGGCGCAGCGGCTCGCGGCGGACGTCGCGGCTCGTACGGGCGCGCCCGTGCCGCACGGCGAGCACCCGGCGGCGTTCCTGGCGGCCGTGGTCCAGGAACGGCAGTCCCGCGAGGCCCGGCAGGCGTTCGGCGCGGCCGGGTCCGCCGCGGCGGCGGGCTCGTCCTCCCCTCCGCCTCCGGAGCGCCCACGGAGCCCGTGAAGTCCTCGGCGGTCGGCGGTGGTGGTGCGTCCTCCGGCTTCCGGCCGCCGTCGTCGCAGCCGCCCGCGCCGAACACGTACCGGTACCCGGCCGATCAGTCACGGGCCGGCGCCGAGCCACGGGTTCCCGTCACGCCCTCCGCCCCGGTGCGCCCGGACGAGCCGCCGGCCGACCGCCCCGCCACCGGATTCGCGCCGCCGGCCTGAGGCGCCCGCGGCCGCTCAGTCGAACACGGACGGCGGTGACCGGAGGTCCTCCAGCTCGATCCCGGGCGCGGACAGGACCACGTCCCCGGCGATGTGCACGGTGTGCCTCTCGCCCGTGTCCAGGTCGGTGACCTGGTATTCGTCCACGGCCAGGGGCCCGTTGTCAGTGGCGTGTGCTTCGCTTTCCACCAAGGTCCAGGACTGGTCCAGGGTGCGGGGGCGAGGACCGGGCCGGTGAAGGACACGAGGCGCACGCGGGTCGCCGTGGAGGGGGTGAGGCGCAGGAGACGGGCGGTGGCGACCAGGAACGCGGGGACGTGCCGGTGAAGGCGTGGGCGCGCACATTGCCCTCGGTGGCCTCGGTTCCGGTGGCGTCGGTGCGGACCCAGGTGACGCCCTCGAGGGCGGCGCCTCGCACCTGCCAGCCACCCGCGTGCAGTTCGAGGCGGATGGGGCGGCCTAGGTCGTCCAGGGTGAGGTCGACCGAGCCGCGGTGGTCGCCGGCTGGGGTGGTCAGCTGGGAGACGTAGCGCCAACCGGAGGGGCCGGGCGCGCACTGGAAGTGCTCTTCCGCGACGGGGGTGTGATCGTGCGGATCGTGAAGCGAATATCGGCCGCGTGGCATGGGGGTCCTGGGTCGTGACGGGCCGGCGGTCCGGCTGAGGCTGCTGGTCCGGTCCGGGGCCAAAGGGGCAGGCCCCCGGCACGGGGGTGCGGGGGCCTGCCTCTGCGGTTCTGCGGGCTGCCGGCGGGGAGCGCGGCGGTGGGCCGGTGCGCTCCCGGCGGGCGGGGCCGCGGATCAGTAGCGGTAGTGGTCCGACTTGTACGGGCCGTCGACCTCCACGCCGATGTAGGAGGCCTGCTCGGGGCGCAGCTTGGTGAGCTTCACGCCGAGCGCGTCCAGGTGGAGGCGGGCGACCTTCTCGTCGAGGTGCTTGGGCAGCACGTAGACGCCGGTCGGGTACTCGTCAGGCTTGGTGTACAGCTCGATCTGGGCCAGGGTCTGGTCCGCGAAGGAGTTGGACATCACGAACGACGGGTGACCGGTGGCGTTGCCCAGGTTCAGCAGGCGGCCCTCGGACAGCACGATGATGACCTTGCCGTCGGGGAACTTCCAGGTGTGGACCTGGGGCTTGACCTCGTCCTTGACGATGCCCGGGATCTGGGCGAGGCCGGCCATGTCGATCTCGTTGTCGAAGTGACCGATGTTGCCGACGATCGCCTGGTGCTTCATCTTCGCCATGTCCGACGCGAGGATGATGTCCTTGTTGCCGGTGGTGGTGACGAAGATGTCGGCGGTCTCGACGACCTCGTCCAGGGTGGTGACCTGGTAGCCGTCCATCGCCGCCTGCAGGGCGCAGATCGGGTCGATCTCGGTGATGATCACGCGGGCGCCCTGGCCGCGCAGGGACTCCGCGCAGCCCTTGCCCACGTCGCCGTAGCCACAGACGACGGCGGTCTTGCCGCCGATGAGGACGTCGGTGGCGCGGTTGATGCCGTCGACCAGGGAGTGGCGGCAGCCGTACTTGTTGTCGAACTTCGACTTGGTGACGGCGTCGTTGACGTTGATCGCCGGGAAGAGGAGGACGCCGTCGCGCTGCATCTCGTACAGGCGGTGGACGCCGGTGGTCGTCTCCTCGGTGACGCCGCGGATCTCCGAGGCGAGCTGGGTCCACTTCTGGGGGTTCTCACCCAGGGTGCGGTGCAGCAGCTGGAGGATGACACGGTGCTCGTCGGACTCGGCGGTCTCCAGGCCGGGGACCTTGCCGTCCTTCTCGTACTCGACGCCCTTGTGGACGAGGAGGGTGGCGTCGCCGCCGTCGTCGAGGATCATGTTCGGGCCGCCGGTGGCGCTGTCAGGCCAGGTCAGCGCCTGCTCGGTGCACCACCAGTACTCCTCCAGGGTCTCGCCCTTCCAGGCGAAGACCGGGACGCCCTGCGGGTTGTCGGGCGTGCCGTTCGGGCCGACGGCGATGGCGGCGGCCGCGTGGTCCTGGGTGGAGAAGATGTTGCAGGAGGCCCAGCGGACGCGGGCGCCGAGGGCGACCAGGGTCTCGATGAGGACGGCGGTCTGCACGGTCATGTGCAGGGAGCCGGTGACGCGGGCGCCGGCGAGGGGCTGGGCCTCGGCGTATTCCTTGCGGATCGCCATCAGGCCCGGCATCTCGTGCTCGGCGAGGGTGATCTCCTTGCGGCCGAACTCGGCCAGGGAGAGGTCGGCGACCTTGAAGTCCTGTCGGTTGTCGACAGTCGTCATTGCGAGCTGCTCCTCGGGGTTGGGGCGAGGTGGGTACGGCTGGTCTGCGCGGCGACGGACACAGGGGTGCCCGAGAAGAGGACACAGGCATGCCCGCGTACGCGCAGCGCAGTCCGTCGGAGGCCCTCTCTCCCTCGGCCGGTCCGTTCCGGGACCGCCCGACCGCCATCAGCAGCGACGTCTGGCTCCGTCCCAAGCTACACCGGGAGGCGGGGGAGCCCCCAGTCCGCCTTCGAAGAGTTCCCGTCAATCAGTGGCCGGCCGGGTGCGGGGTGGGGCCGCCCGGGGTCGCCTCGGGGTCCGGGCCCTTGGCGGCCTCGGCCTCGCTGTAGATGTCCGGCTCCAGGTAGATCACGCGGGCGATGGGGACGGCGGCCCGGATGCGGGCCTCGGCCGCGTTGATGGCGCCGGCGATCTCGCCGGCGGTGTCGTCGTGCTGGACGGCGATCTTGGCGGCGATCAGCAGTTCCTCGGGGCCGAGGTGGAGCGTGCGCATGTGGATGACGCCGGTGACGGAGTCGCCGTCGACGATCGCGGCCTCGATCTTCTTGACCTCCTCGATGCCCGCGGCCTCGCCGAGCAGCAGCGACTTGGTCTCGGCGGCGAGCACGAGGGCGATGCCGACCAGCAGGACACCGATGCAGACGGTGCCGATGCCGTCCCAGACGCCGTTGCCGGTGAGCAGGGCCAGGCCGACGCCGCCGAGGGCGAGCACCAGACCGATGAGCGCGCCGAAGTCCTCGAGGAGGACGACGGGCAGCTCGGGGCCTTGGCGCGGCGGATGAACTGCGACCAGGACAGCTTGCCGCGCAGTTCGTTGGACTCCTTTATGGCCGTGCGGAAGGAGAAGCCCTCGGCGATGATCGCGAAGACCAGGACCCCACCGGCCAGTACCAGTGCTCGACCTCGTGGGGGTGGGTGATCTTCTCGTAGCCCTCGTAGATGGCGAACATGCCGCCGACGGAGAACAGGACGATCGAGACGAGGAACGCGTAGATGTAGCGCTCGCGGCCGTAGCCGAAGGGGTGCTGGGGGGTCGCCTCGCGCTGTGCCTTCTTGCCGCCGACCAGCAGCAGGAACTGGTTGCCGGAGTCGGCGACCGAGTGGACACCCTCGGCGAGCATCGACGACGAGCCGCTGAACGCGAACGCCACGAACTTCGATGCCGCGATCGCGAGATTGGCGCCGAGTGCCGCCACGATCGCCCTGGTACCGCCTGACGCGCTCATGTGTCCGCGTTGTCCCTTCGCCCTCGTCCGTCTACGCCGTCCAGGCGTGTACCCGACTTTGCCCGTGCTTTGCCGGTGGGCCATTGTTGCAGCCCGTCCGGGTGGCGGCGCCTCAGGTGTCCACAGTCCCGGTCATACGATCACCGTGGCGCGGAAGAGGGTGCCCGCACCCGACACCTCGGCCTTCTCCCCGCCGGGACGAAGACCGACTGGCCTGGGGCCAGCCCGTGCTCGCCGGCCTGGACCGACCCGGCGGTGCAGAGCAGGATCTGCGGGGTGTCGAGGGTGAGGTCGTGGGCGCTGCCGCCCTCGGACAGGGCGAACCGGGAGAGCCGGAACTCGTCGATCGGGGTCTCGTAGACCTCCTCGCCGTCCGGGGACGCCTCGGGGCGCAGCACGCCCGCGTCGCCCGCCTCGAAGCGGACGACGCGCAGCAGTTCGGGGACGTCGACGTGCTTGGGGGTCAGGCCGCAGCGCAGGACGTTGTCGGAGTTCGCCATGATCTCGACGCCGAGGCCGTCGAGGTAGGCGTGCGGGATGCCGGCGCCGAGGAACAGCGCCTCGCCGGGCTGCAGGCGGACGTGGTTGAGGAGCATGGCCGCGATGACGCCGGGGTCGCCCGGGTAGTGGTGAGCGAGGCCGGCGTAGGGGGCGTAGTCCCCGCCGAGGCGGGTGCACGCGGCGGTGGCCTCGGCGACCGTATGCGCCATCTCCTGCGGGTCGGCGCTAAGGACGGCGGTCAGGACCTCCCGCAGGGCCGCGTCCTCGGGGTGCGCGCGCAGCAGGTCGACGTACGGCTTCAGGGAGTCGACGCCGAGCCCGTCGAGCAGGCCGGCCGCCTCGGCCGGGGCGCGGAACCCGCACAGGCCGTCGAACTCGGTGAGCGCGCAGATCAGTTCGGGCTTGTGGTTGGCGTCCTTGTAGTTGCGGTGCGGGGCGTCGACGGGGATGCCGCGCCGCTCCTCGTCGGCGAAGCCCTCCTCGGCCTGCCGCAGGTCGGGGTGGACCTGAAGGGAGAGGGGCGCGCCGGCGGCGAGGATCTTGAGCAGGAACGGCAGTCGCGGGCCGAACTTCGCGACCGCCGCGGCGCCCAGTTCCCGTTCCGGGCCTGCGTCGATCACCTCGACGAGCGTCCCGCGCGCGGTGCGCGAGGGGGCTCCCGGGTGGGCACCCATCCACATCTCCGCCTGCGGTTCGCCGCTCGGCTCGACGCCGAGGAGGTGCGGGATGGCGGTGGTGGAACCCCAGGCGTAGGGGCGGACGGTGTTGTCGAGGCGGTCCATGTGGTTTCTCTGTCTCCGTACGTACGCTGCTCGGCCGGCGCCGGCACCGGGTGGTGCGCCGGTGCCGGCCGGTGTTCCGCTGGTGGGTCGCGGGCGGGTCGGTCCGGGCGGGCCCGGGTGCGACGCCCTGAGCCAGATCAGGCCCCGGAAGCGAGCGCCAGGTAAACGGCGGCGAAATCCGTGACGGCGATCAGTTCCGCGAGGGTCTCCAGCTCGTCGCCCTCCTCGGGTTCGAGTTCGCTGATCGGCGTGTCGTGGCTGAGCGCCAGGTCGCGGGCGGCGGGGGCGGCGGTGAGGCCGCCGATCGGGCGGTCACGGAGCAGCACCACGCGCGCGTGCATGACGGGCGCCTCCTCCACGCGGTCACGGAAGAAGTCGTCCGGGTCGGCGCTGGCCGCGAGCGGGCCGGCCAGCAGGGCGCTGTGCGCGGCGAGCGCCTCGGGGAGTTCGGCGACGAGGGCGGGGCGGCCGGCGAGTTCGGCGAGCGCGGCGGCGAAACGGCGGCCGGCCGGACCGGTCCGGGGCCCTCCGTCCACACGACGGGGAGCGCATCGGCGAGTTCGGCGGCGAGGGTCTTGGCCGGGTTGCTGTACGCCGCGATGGCGGGGCCGCAGCGCTCGGCGATGTGGTCCAGACGGTCGGCGACCTTCTCCAGGGCCTCCGGCGCCGCGCCGAGCAGGCCGATGCGGTCCAGCAGCGCGAGCAGCGGGGTGAACAGGGCCCAGAACACGCCCGGGGAGGACGCGGCGAGGGGTTCTTCCTGGTCGTAGGGCGCCGTCGCCATCGGTACGAACATTCCGTGCGCCGCGGCGATCGCCTCGGCGAGCGGGGTGCCGGCCGGGGCGACGGCTACGACCGAGCAGCCGCGGCGGTAGGCCTGCTCGGCGAGCAGGGAGAGGCTGGGTTCGGTGCCGTCCGGGGTGGCGATGAGCAGCAGGTCGACGGAGCCGACCCAGCCCGGGATCTCCCAGCGCAGGGCGCCGGCGGCGGGCGCGACGCCGGTGGGCGCCAGCCGGATGACGGGGCTGCCGGGCCGGCCAGGGTGCCGAGCAGGTCGGCGGTCTGGGTGGCGGCGGCTCCGGGGCCCGCGATCAGCACGGCGCGGGGCGGCCGTCGGGCTTGAGCTCGGCCACACCGGCCTCGGCGGCGTGCCGGACGGCGGTGCGTACGCGGGCGCCGGCCTCCGCCGCGCCGCGGAGGAGGCCGCGGCGGTCGGCGTCGGCGAGTCCCTCCGGACTGTCGAGCAGCGATTCGTCGAGCATGGGCGGCAGCCTCCGATCGCCGGGGTCCTGTGCGGGGGTTCGAACGCGGGGTGGGCGCCTCGTCGGTGCGCGGCGGCGGCGCCGCGGTGCGTGCGGGGCGGGAGCGCCTCGGTTACGCGGGCGGCGGGCCTCGTCGACGAGCAGGACCGGGATGCCGTCGCGGACCGGGTATGCCAGGCCGCAGTCCTGGCCGGTGCAGATCAGCTCGGTGTCCTGCTCCTTGAGGGGGCGTGACAGGCGGGGCAGGCGAGGATCTCCAGGAGGCCGGCTTCGAGCGGCATGAGGGTGTCCCTTCGGGGGCGGAAGTTCAATTGCCGATGTGCTGGTCAGCGTACCGCTGGTGGCGGTGTCGGGCCGGGCCTGCGGGTGCGGCCGGGGCGCGCTGCCCGCTGGACCCGGGTTCGCCCGCCCCGGTGCGGGGCGGGCGGGTGGCTCAGGCCCTGATGATCGCCAGGGCCTCGTCGCGGATCCTGGTCATCGTCGCCTCGTCCTTGGCCTCCGCGTTCAGGCGCAGCAGCGGCTCCGTGTTGGACGGGCGGACGTTGAACCACCAGTCGGCGGCGGAGACCGTGAGGCCGTCGAGGTCGTCGAGGGTGATGCCGGGCCGGCCCTCGTAGGCGGCGCGGATCGCGGCGAGGCGGGCGGCCTGGTCGGCGACGGTGGAGTTGATCTCGCCGGAGCCCCGGTAGCGGTCGTACTGGGCGGTCAGGGCGGACAGGGGGCCGTCCTGGCCGCCGAGGGCCGCGAGGACGTGGAGGGCGGCCAGCATGCCCGTGTCGGCGTTCCAGAAGTCCTTGAAGTAGTAGTGGGCGGAGTGCTCGCCGCCGAAGATCGCGCCGGAGCGGGCCATCTCGGCCTTGATGAAGGAGTGCCCGACGCGGGTGCGGACGGGGTGCCGCCGTTCTCCTTCACCACCTCCGGGACGGTGCGGGAGGTGATCAGGTTGTGGATGACGGTGCCCTCGCCGCCGGTGCGGGCCAGCTCGCGCGCCGCGACCAGGGCGGTGATCGCGGACGGGGAGACGGGGTCGCCGTTCTCGTCCACGACGAAGCAGCGGTCGGCGTCGCCGTCGAAGGCGATGCCGAGGTCGGCGCCCTCCGCCGGGACCCGCTTCTGCAGGTCCACGATGTTGGCCGGGTCGAGGGGTTGGCCTCGTGGTTCGGGAAGGTGCCGTCCAGTTCGAAGTACATCGGCACGAGGGTCAGGGGCAGGCCGGCGAAGACGGTGGGGACCGTGTGGCCGCCCATGCCGTTGCCGGCGTCGACGACGACCTTCAGGGGCGGACGGCGGTGAGGTCGACGAGGGAGCGCAGGTAGGCCGCGTAGTCCTCCAGCGTCTCGCGCGTGGTGAGGGTTCCCGGCTCGGCGGCCGGCTCCGGGGTGCCCGACTCCAGCCAGCGCTCGACGAGTTCGCGGATCTGGGCGAGGCCCGTGTCCTGACCGACCGGGGCGGCGCCCGCGCGGCACATCTTGATGCCGTTGTACTGCGCCGGGTTGTGGGAGGCCGTGAACATCGCGCCCGGGAGGTCCAGCGCGCCCGAGGCGTAGTACAGCTGGTCCGTCGAGCACAGGCCGATCTCGGTGACGTCCACCCCGCGTTCGGCGGCGCCGCGCGCGAAGGCGCGGGACAGGCCGGGGGACGAGGGACGCATGTCGTGGCCGACGACGATGGCCGTCGCGTCCGTCACCTCGGCGAAGGCGGCGCCGAAGAGGGCGGCCAGCGGCTCGTCCCACTGGTCCGGGACCACTCCGCGTACGTCGTACGCCTTCACGATCTGCGACAGATCAGCAGTCACGGCCAACCCTCCTGAAGTCCTATGGGTGCCCACAAACTACCCGTCGGGGTGAGTGGCAGGTGCGCGGACACCCGGCGGACGGGCAAGTGGGCGGCACGGGGCGGACAAGTCGGCGCGTGGGCCGCCCCGGTGGGTGCCGGATCGGTTCTCCGCGGAGCGGGGACTCAGTTGTCCGGCGAGCGCAGGATGCGCAGATGCCCGCGGCGGGCGACTTCCATGGGGTCCGGGGTACGGGCCCGCCGCCGCCCGCCTCGGCCGCCCGCTGCTGGGGGCGGGCCGCCTCGCGCACGGCGTTGGCGAGGGCTTCGAGGTCGTCCCCGCTGGGCCGCGCGGGGCGGAGCCGTCGAGGAGACGGACGACCTCCCAGCCGCGGGGCGCGGTGAGGCGCTCGGAGTGCTCGGCGCACAGGTCGTAGCAGTGGGGTTCGGCGTAGGTGGCGAGCGGGCCGAGGACCGCGGTCGAGTCGGCGTAGACGTACGTCAGCGTCGCGACGGCGGGTCGGCCGCAGGCGGTGCGCGAACAGCGACGTACAGGGCTCACGACGATGGACGGTACCGCACTCTTGAGCGGGCCGCGACGACTCTCCTCCAGGTCACGCCACCGTGTCGAACTGTGAGACGCCCCACAGGCGCCTCTCAACAGGCCTTGCTGACCTGCGGGGACGGGACCGGGCGGGGTCATGGGCGAGGAGGCCTTCGGTCACGAGTCGGCACAAACATCGTCAATTGCCTTGAGTCAACCGGTCTTGGAGGGTTACGGGAACTGGCCAGACCTTGGCTGGAATGTTCAACATCTGACAGGTCCGGTGACACGCGTCGTGCCGCGCCGGGGGGCACGGAGTGCCGGTGGCCGGTTGCCGCGTGGGGTCGGGCGGGCGGAGCGTGCGGGGACTAGGCTTCTGCGGTGATGGACAACCGTGTACCGCCCCGCGCCACCGGCCCCGGGCCCCGTCGCCGTGATCGCCACGGACGGGGCATGCGTGGGCCGATCGCGCCGCCGCAGGTGCCGCTGGCGGCCAGCAGGGCCGAGGTGTTCGCGGACCTGGTGCAGGACTCCGTGGAGCGGCTGGAGCGGCGGTGGCCGCAGCTGGCGGACATGGACTTCCTGGTGCTCGAGGTGCCTCGGCTGGAGGGGCGGGGTACGGACGTCTGGGCCGACGAGGCCGTGCCGCTGGGCGGGATCATCCCCGCGCGGGACGGGCGGCGGGCCCGTGTCGTGGTGTACCGGCGGCCGGTGGAGATCCGGACCAAGGGGCGGGACGAGCGGGCCGCGTTGGTGCACGAGGTCGTGGTGGAGCAGGTGGCGGAGCTGCTGGGGCTGACCCCGGAGACGGTCGACCCCCGGTACGGGGAGGACTGAAGGCCCCGGAGCCGGACGGGCCCGCCGGACCGGGGCCTGTCGGGCCCCGCGTCGCCGCCCCGCCCGGGAGCATGCGCGGCCGGGCGGCTCGGACGGCCGTGGCCGCGCGGGCGTGCGCGTCCCGGGTCATTTCTGGAGGAGGGACAGGTCCTCTTCCGTCCGGGGGACCGAGACCAGTCCTCGGTCGGTGGGCAGGGTCTGGACGGTGAAGGCGGGGACGCCGGCCGCCGTGGACGTGAGGGTGCGGGAGGCGTACAGCGGACCTCCGGAGACCGGTTCCACCGTCAGGGCGTAGGTGCCCTTCAGACCGGACGGGACCAGGGCCGGGATGTCCTGCGTGGTCCCCGACTTGATCGTGACGGTCTTCGTGACCGGGGTGCCGCCCTCGCTGCCCGCCGACGCCGTGACCTTGACCGTGGTGGTGGCCGTGGGCGCGGTCAGGGAGAGGGTCGAGGTCTTGCCGCGGTTGTCGGCCGAGGTGGCCCGCTTGCCGACGGGGGCCGTGGCGGGGATGAAGGCCGTCTCCTGCTTGGCCCCCTTGCCCCGGACCACCCGGAGGGCCGCCACCACGGGTACGGACTGGTCGGTGGGCGTGAGCACCAGGGAGCCCGCCTCGCCACGGGTGACGTCGCCGAGGTCGGCCGCGGTCGTCATCCCGGCCTTGACGTGCAGGGTCTCGTTCCCGGCGGGGGTGATCAGGCCGTCGGGCGAGGCCAGGCGGACCTTGAGGTCCGCGTCGGCGTCGCCGGGGGTGAAGGCGATCAGGCGGACATCGGTGGCGTCCTTGGGGATGCCGGGCAGGACCAGGCTGCCGGACGGGTCGTCCGCCGCGGCCAGCCAGTCGCCGCCCGCCTTGTCGTCCAGGGCCTGGACCGCCGCGCCGACCCGGCCGCTGCGCACGCTGACGTGCACGGTCAGATCGGTCTGCCGTTCGTCGGTGAGCGTGGAGAGCAGGATCGGCTCGCTCCCGTGCGGCGGGATCGTGAAGCCGTCCGTGACCGAGGACTTGATCGCGCCGTCCTTGCCGTACAGCTCGATGTCGACGACGGCGGCCGAGTCCTCGGGGTTGGTGAGGTGCACGTAGTCGGTGCGGTCGGCGGCCGTGCCGGCGCCCGGGAACCAGAACTCGGTGTCCGGGGCGCTGCAGTTGACGCCCTGCAGGCCGCGGCCCGTACCGGCGACCACCTCGGTGGTCTCCTGCACGGTCCAGCCGGGCGCGTACCTGCCGTCGGCGGTACCGACCTGGGCGGGGGTGTCGGAGCCCGAGGTGTCGCCGGTGACCGGGGTGCCGGGGTTCTTCGGCGTCAGGAGCGGCCTGGCGGGCTTCCGCTTGGCGTCGCCGCCCTTCTTCGACCCGCTGGCGCCGTCCGCCGACTGCTCGGTGGCCGCCTGGAGTTGCGCCTTGCCGCCGCTCGCCGTGCCCTTCGTGACGGGCGTGAACGACGTGTACGACGTGTCGGCGATGTCGGAGGAGCTGGGCGCGGGGCACAGCAGGCTGGTGCGCTCCACGGGCAGTTCGGCGGCCGCCCCGGCCGGGGCCGAGCCGGACGCGGACGGGGTGTCGAGCGCGGCGAAGGCGGTGACGGCGGCCAGCGCGGTCGTGCAGGCGATCAGGGACAGGGTGGTGCGGTTCACTGCTGGCTCCCGTCGGGGCGCTCGCTGCCGGTGCCGTACTGCTGCTGGGCCGGGTCGTAACCCTGCTGGTACGCCTGCTGGTCGTACCCCTGCTGCTCGGCCGTGCCGCCGTAGGCGTAGGGGTCGTACTGGCCGTTCTGGTACGGGTCGGGCTGGTACGCCTGCTGGTCGTAGCCCTCGGCCGGGTACTGCCCGGCGTCCTGGTACTGGCCCGTGCCGTAAGGGGCGTAGTCGCCGCCCGCGTAGTCCCACTCGCCGTACGCCGGCTGCTGGGGGACGGCCGCCGGGGCCTCCTGCGGAGGTGGCGGCATCTCGTCGGGGGCGGGCTGCTCCGGGACGGCCGCCTCCTCGGCCTGGGCGCGCAGCCGGCGGGCGCGGCGGCCCTCGCCGGCGGTGGCCTGGGCGGGCAGCGGCTGCTCCTCGGGCAGGTCGTCGTCGATGTCACGGCGACGGCCGGGCAGGGCGAGGACGATCAGGACGACGGCGAGCGCGCCCTGGGCCCACAGCCAGGCGGTGTGGGTGATCGGGTCGTCGTGCACGACGTCCAGCCGGCCGCCGCTGGAGGGCAGTTGGAAGCCCTGCGCCCAGCCGTCGACCGTGGTGGGCGTGAGCGGCTCGCCGTCCAGGGTGGCCGTCCAGCCGTCGGAGACCGCGTCGGCCAGGCGCAGCACCCGGCCGCCGGAGCCGGAGGGGACGGTGGTGTGGATCTCCACGGGCCCGGCGGCGACGGACCGGGCGGTGCCGGTGCCGCCCGCGGGCACGATGGTGGCGCGGGAGACCTGCTGGCCGACGCGCCACAGGGCGCTGCCGTCCTGCTGGCTGAGCCGGCTCAGGCCGGGCGTGGCGTCCAGGACGCGGGTGATCTCGCGGGGCGCGCCCTTGTGGACGAGGACATAGCGCACCGCGAAGCCGCCGAGCTGGCCCGCCTGGTCGGCGCCGGAGCCGGCGACGAGGTTGGCGACGACCTTGTCGAGCCTGGCGTTCTCCCCGTCGGTGACGGCGAGTTCGGCGTCCCCCATACGGGCGCCGGAGCCGCGGACCAGGCTGTAGCGCACGTGTGCGGTGGAGTCGCTGTCCAGGACCAGGGTGCGGGCCTGGTCGCGGGTGGCGGCGTCCTCGGCGACGAACGCGGGGACCTGCACCGGGTCGCGGCGCTCCAGCGGGCCGTCGGCACCGCCGATCATCCAGCCGGCGGCGACGAGCAGCGGGCCCGCGGCCGAGGCGAAGGCGATCAGGGCGGCGACGGGCTGGCGCCAGCCGAAGCTCTGCTCGGCGACGCGCGCGCGTGCCCCGTCGGCGCCGAGCGCGGCGGCGGCCAGCAGCGCGATGCCGTAGACGAGGGTGGCCGGTCCGGCCCACGTGGAGTGGTTGGACAGGACTGCGAAGACGAGGCCCACCAGGGCGACCGCCCAGGCGGTCCGGATGCCCAGCCGACGTTCGGAGCGCAGCAGTGCGGCCAGGGCGGCGAGGACGATGCCGATGAGCATCAGGCCGTCGACGGTGCCGGGGCCGCCGGGGCCGGCGCCGAGCAGGTCGAGCGCGGAGGCGCTGGAGGCGCCGTACTCCAGGCCGGCCTCCGTGAAGAAGCCGGTCGGGAGCAGGGTCAGCGACCAGGGGGCGAGGATCAGCAGCGGGGTGCCGAGCTGGGCGAGGAAGCGCAGGCCGTGTGCGACGAGGTCGCCGCGGCGCAGGACCAGCACACCGACGCCGAGGATCAGCGCGATGGGCCAGACGATCGGGGTGAACGCGGTGGTGATGGTGAGCAGCAGCGCGTACGCCCAGGTCGCGCGCCAGCTTCCGCGCGCGCCGGAGGCATGGGTCAGGCCGCTCGCGGCGATGCCCGCGCGCGCGATGAGCGGCAGCAGCACGGCGAGGACGGCGGTGCCGATGCGGCCGCCGGCCAGGGCGCCGGTGGCGGCGGGCAGGAAGGCGTAGGCGATCGCGGCCCAGGCGCGCAGCAGGCGGGAGGTGACGAGGGGCCTGGAGGCGAAGTAGGCGGTGAGGCCGGCCAGCGGAACCGAGCAGACCAGCAGCACGGTGACGGCGAGTCCGGTGGAGCCGAAGAGGACCGAGGCGAGGGTCGCGACGACGGCGAGGTAGGGCGGTGCGGCGGCGGTGCCGCCGGCGCCCACGGGGTGCCAGGCGTCCAGGTAGCGGGACCAGAGGTCGCCGGCGCTCGCCGGGGCGGGCAGCAGGGCGCCGCCCGCGAGGGCGCCGCCGCCGAGCAGGGCGCGGCAGGCGACGAGGGAGACCAGGAGCAGGGCCAGGAAGAGCACCGGGCCGGGCCTGCGGGCGATCCGCTTCAGCCGGGCGAACTGCTCGATCTCCAGGAAGTCGGCGTCGTCGCCGCCGGGCCCGGACTCCACGGCGCCGCCGTGCCGGCCGGCGGAGGATGTCTCGCTGTCGGAGCCGCCGGAGAAGTTGCCCGCGACCTGCTCCACCGTGGCGCGGATGGTCGCACCGGGCGGCGGGAAGAGCCGGCGCAGCTCGGTCCTGTCGATCCGGGAGGGGCCGCGGTGGCGCCGTCCGGCGAGGATCCGCTCGGGCCGCAGCAGGGTTCCCAGCAGACCGCGGATCTCGTCGACGGCCTGCCCGGGGACCTTGCCGACGAGGTAGGCGACGGTCCTCAGCAGGGTGCCGAGGACGAGCCGCAGCAGCACCCAGGGCAGCGCGGCCGTGCGGGTGTTGACGAGCAGGGTGTAGATGGCGCCGGCCTTGTCGACCTTGTGCGGGGAGGCGGCGGTGCGGCCCACGCAGTCGACGGTGCGGCGCTCGCGGGAGGCCGCCTCGGCGTGCCGTACGACCGCCTCGGGTGCGACGAGGACCCGGTGGCCGGCCGCGTGGGCCCGCCAGCACAGGTCGACGTCGTCGCGCATCAGGGGCAGCCGGCGGTCGAATCCGCCGAGCTGCTCGAAGACGTCGCGGCGGACGAGCATGCCGGCGGTGGAGACGGACAGCACGGTGCGGACGTGGTCGTGCTGGCCCTGGTCCTGTTCCCGGCGGTCCAGGCCGGTCCAGCGGCGGCCGGAGTTGGCGATGGAGACGCCGACCTCCAGCAGTTGCCTGCGGTCGTACCAGCCGCGCAGCTTGGGGCCGACGATCGCCACGTCGTCACGGCCGAGTTCGAGTTCGTTGTCGACGACCCGGAGGAGCTGGGCGAGGGCGTCGGGTTCGGGGGCGCAGTCGTCGTGCAGCAGCCAGAGCCACTGGACGGGTTCGCCGTGCGGCAGTTCCGGCAGGTCGTAGGCGTCGTCGCGCCACGAGCGCGTGACCGGGTCCCAGCCGCTGGGGCGCCTGAGGTAGGGCAGCTCCTCGGGCGTGAGGAGGGGGGCGATGCGGCTCGCCTCCTCCACCGCCTGGCCGAAGCCGGTACGCCGGGCCAGGTGCAGCACGCGGTCGTCGCCGAGGGCCTCGGTGACCAGCTGGGCGGAGTCGTCCGCGCTGCCGGTGTCGGCCGCCACCGCGTTCTGGACGGGGCGCTCCTGGCCGAGCAGCCCGGCCAGCGCGTCGGGCAGCCAGCGGGCGCCGTCGTGGGAGACGAGGACCGCGGTCACCACATGACGCGGGAACTCAGGGTGGGCAGCCGGGTCTTGAGCTGCCGTATGGCTGTGCACGGACATCGAGGTACGGGCCCCGGTTCGATGGACTGCGGTGGACGCCTGTGCCCCGAGGGGACAGCGGGGCGTCTCGGACGAGCGACCACACTATCGGCTGACCATGACGACGGCCCGCCGCCTGTGGATAACCCACGGGCGACGGGCCGTTCGCGACGTATGCGGGGGCGCCGTCCGGCCGCTCGCCGGTGCGGCGGCCGAAGGGTGACCGGGCGCCGGTCAGACGGCGGCCTTCTTCAGCCGGCGGCGCTCACGCTCGGACAGACCGCCCCAGATGCCGAAGCGCTCGTCGTTGGCGAGGGCGTACTCGAGGCATTCGGAGCGCACCTCGCAGGCGAGGCAGACCTTCTTCGCCTCTCTGGTCGAGCCGCCCTTCTCGGGGAAGAAGGACTCGGGGTCGGTCTGGGCGCACAGTGCGCGCTCCTGCCAGCCGAGTTCCTCGTCCGCGTCGTCGACCAGCAGTTGCTGCACCAGCTCGGTCATGTGCGCCCCTCGTCTGTCTTCACGTCCCCGTGCGTAGCCGCTACCGATTTCGGCTGAACGACACGAGTGAAATTACAAGTGTGCTGCTCCGGGCGAGTCAAGCCGAGATCTGCTATTGAGCCCGTTATTCACTCTGCGGAACCAAGGCCATGCGGAAAGTGTTCAAATCGCCATAAACCCTGACACACAGAAAAAGGCCCGGAGGGGGCGGCGGACCCGCACGGTTCCCTGTACGGAGAAGGACGCCCCCGCGTTCGATCCCGTTCCGGCGAGGCTCGAGCGCTCGGTTGTGCGCCATGTGTCCCGGGATCCGGGTGAACAAACCTTTCACCTGACAGATGAACCGGATGAGGTGAACCATGTCGCACTTTCCGGGCGTCGAGTTGACAGTCCGGGTGTCAGCCGCTGTCCTAGTGGGCATGCTCGCGAACTTGGCACCCGTCTCGACCCGCACCGCCGGGTCCCTCGGTGCCGCACGCGCGCGCTGTAGCTGTTGTTGCTGTCCCAGCTGTTGAGCCCATCGCGCTCCGGCTGCTCCCGAGTCCATCCCGGCTCGGCCGCGTTTCCCTGTCCCTGACCCTCATCCGGGACACCTCTCCTCGCCCGTGACCCGGGCGGACGCAGAGCGACACCCAGCCCCACTCTCCGCCGAGGAACCCCTCACCCGATGAACAGCGACAACGACCTCCAGATCGCCGGCGACATCCTCGAAGTCCCGCACCTGCTCCAGCCGCCGCGCGAGCACCCCGCCACCGTCGCCGAGTTCGTGGGCCTCGCCCGCGCCATCGCCGCCGACCGCTCCCAGTGGGCGCACCTCGTCCGCTACGACGCCACCACCCGCTGGTACCACCGGCTGCGCACCGGCCCCGGCTACGAGGTCTGGCTGCTGTCCTGGGTGCCCGGACAGGGCAGCGGTCCGCACGACCACGGCCGGTCCTCCGGTGTCCTCACCGTTCTGGACGGGACGCTGACCGAGCGCACCGGACAGGGCACGCGCGCGCTGGCGGCCGGCGCCCAGCGGGTGTTCGCGCCGGGTTACGTGCACGACGTGGTGAACGACGCGCTGGAGCCCGCGGTGAGCCTGCACATCTACCACCCGGGCCTGACCGAGATGCCGATGCACGACTCCCCGCACTGCGAGGCACGGACCGGACCGCGTCCGGTGACTGCCTGACACGATGCCGTACCCGCCTGCGAGAATCGGCCCATGCGCATTGTGGTTCTGGCAGGCGGCATCGGTGGTGCCCGGTTCCTGCGCGGTCTGAAGCGGGCCGTGCCGGACGCGGACGTCACGGTCATCGGCAACACCGGCGACGACATCCACCTCTTCGGGCTGAAGGTCTGCCCGGACCTCGACACGGTGATGTACACGCTGGGCGGCGGCATCAACGAGGAGCAGGGCTGGGGCGGACGGACGAGACGTTCCACCTCAAGGAGGAACTGGCGGCCTACGGGGTCGGCCCGGAGTGGTTCGGGCTCGGCGACCGGGACTTCGCCACCCACATCGTGCGGACGCAGATGCTGGGCGCCGGCTTCCCGCTGAGCGCGGTCACCGAGGCGCTCTGCGACCGCTGGAAGCCGGGGTGCGGCTGGTCCCGATGACCGACGACCGCGTGGAGACGCACGTGGCCGTGGAGATCGACGGCGAACGCAAGGCGATCCACTTCCAGGAGTACTGGGTGCGGCTGCGCGCCTCGGTCACGGCCGAGGCGGTCGTGCCGGTCGGCGCCGAGCAGGCCAAGCCGGCGCCGGGCGTCCTGGAGGCCATCGCGGAGGCGGACGTCATCCTCTTCCCGCCGTCCAACCCGGTCGTGTCCATCGGCACCATCCTGGCCGTGCCCGGCATCCGCGAGGCGATCGCGGAGGCGGGCGTGCCCGTGGTGGGCCTGTCCCCGATCGTCGGGGACGCGCCGGTGCGCGGGATGGCCGACAAGGTGCTCGCCGCCGTGGGTGTGGAGTCCACGGCCGCCGCGGTCGCCGAGCACTACGGCTCGGGACTGCTGGACGGCTGGCTGGTCGACACCGTCGACGCGGGCGTGGTGGAGCGGGTCGAGGCGGACGGGATCCGCTGCCGGGCCGTGCCGCTGATGATGACCGACGTGGACGCGGCCGCGCAGATGGCGCGGGAGGCGCTGGCACTGGCCGAGGAGGTGCGGGGAGCGTGAGCGGTCAGCGCCCGGAGTACCGGGTCTGGGCCCCGTCCGGGATCGCCGAGGTGCAGCCGGGCGACGACCTGGCCAAGCTGATCGCCGCCGCCGAACCCGGGCTGGCCGACGGGGACGTGCTGCTCGTCACGTCCAAGATCGTGTCGAAGGCGGAGGGCCGCGTCGTCCGGGCGGACGACCGCGAGGCCGCGATCGACGCGGAGACCGTGCGGGTGGTGGCCCGGCGCGGCCCCCTGCGCATCGTCGAGAACCGCCAGGGCCTGGTGATGGCGGCCGCCGGCGTGGACGCCTCCAACACCCCTCCGGCACCGTGCTGCTGCTCCCGAGGACCCGGACGCGTCGGCGCGCGCGATCCGCGACGGACTGCGCGACATCCTCGGCGTCCGGGTCGGTGTCGTCGTCACCGACACCTTCGGCCGGCCCTGGCGCTCGGGACTCACCGACGTCGCGATCGGCGCCGCCGGAGTGCGTGTGCTGGACGACCTGCGCGGGGGCACGGACGCGCACGGCAACCCGCTCAGCGCCACCGTCGTCGCCACCGCCGACGAACTGGCCGCCGCGGGCGACCTGGTCAAGGGCAAGGCCGCCGGACTCCCGCTCGCCGTGGTGCGCGGGCTACCCCACGTGGTGGACGGCGAGGACGGCGAGGGTGCGCGGGCACTGGTGCGTACCGCGCGGGACGACATGTTCCGGCTCGGCACGTCCGAGGCCGTGCGGGAGGCCGTGACCCAGCGCCGTACCGTACGGGCCTTCACCGACGAACCCGTGGACCCCGGCGCGGTCCGGCGCGCGGTGGCCGCCGCGGTCACCGCGCCCGCCCCGCACCACACCACGCCCTGGCGGTTCGTGCTGATGGAGTCCCCGGAGTCGCGGGTACGGCTGCTCGACGCGATGCGGGACGCCTGGATCGCCGACCTGCGCCGGGACGGCAAGAGCGAGGAGTCCATCGCCAAGCGGGTCCGGCGCGGGGACGTGCTGCGCAACGCCCCCTACCTGGTCGTGCCGTGCCTGGTCATGGACGGCTCGCACACCTATGGGGACGCGCGGCGGGACGCCGCCGAGCGGGAGATGTTCGTGGTCGCGACGGGCGCCGGCGTGCAGAACCTCCTGGTCGCGCTGGCCGGCGAGCGGCTGGGCTCGGCCTGGGTGTCGTCGACGATGTTCTGCCGGGACACGGTGCGCGAGGTGCTGGGACTGCCCGCGGACTGGGACCCCATGGGGGCGGTGGCGGTCGGCCATCCGGCCGGGGAACCGCGGCCGCGGCCGGAGCGGGACGCGGAGTCCTTCATCGAGGTCCGGTGAGACCTGTGTGCGCGGTCGCCTCCGGCGCCCCCGGCGACCGCCTAGTCTCTTAGGACGGCCCCGGCACCCTAGGAACCACCAGTGGCAGGACGATTCACTCCGCGTCCCACGCGTACGACCGTGCGCGGCGGGCACGTCGGCGTACCCCCGGCGGCGCCGCGGGGATACCGCGGCAGGCCGCGGGCCGGCGCGGGTGCGGCGCTGGGTACCGGAGGGACCGCTCGATCTCGGGCTGGTGCTGGGTCCGCTGCGGCGCGGGCCCGGCGATCCGACGTTCCGGACCACACCGGACGGCTCCGTGTGGCGGGCCGCCCTGACACCGGCCGGCCCGGGAACCCTGCGGGTGCGCGCGTACGGCGGTGAGGTGCTCGGTGAGGCGTGGGGACCGGGCGCGCCGTGGCTGCTGGAGCAGTTGCCGCTGCTGCTGGGTGCCGCCGACGATCCGGACGCCTTCGTGCCCCGGCACCGGGTGGTGGCGCTGTCCCGGCACCGGCGGCCGGGGCTGCGGCTGACGCGGACCGGGCTCGTGCTGGAGTCGCTGATCCCGTCGGTGCTGGAGCAGAAGGTCACGACCGACGAGGCGTACCGGGCGTGGCGGCTGCTGGTGCGCAGGTTCGGGGAGCCGGCGCCCGGCCCGCGGGCGCGTTCGAACGGCCGATGTGGGTGATGCCCCCGGCGCGGGCGTGGGCGCTGATTCCCTCCTGGGAGTGGCACCGGGCCGGGGTCGACGACAAGCGTGCCTCGACGATCCTGCGGGCCGTGCGGGTCGCCGCGCGGCTCGAGCAGGCGGTGGGGATGCCGGCGGTGGACGCCCGGGCGCGGCTGGAGGTCGTGCCAGGGATCGGACCGTGGACGTCGGCCGAGGTGGTGCAGCGCAGTCATGGGGCGGCTGACGCGGTGACCGTCGGGGATCTGCATCTGCCGGGCATCGTGGGGTGGGTGCTGGGCCGGAACCGGGACGCCGACGACGCGGAGATGCTGCGGTTGCTGGAGCCGTACGCGGGGCAGCGGCACCGGGCGGCTCGGCTGATCCTGCTGAGTGGGCAGGGACCGGCGCGGCGGGCACCGAAGATGCCTCGGGTGGACATCGGGTTGCTCTAGGCGGCGTCTCCCCGGTCTTCGTGGATCAGGCCGCGGCGTCCGGTACGGCGCCTCGGCGTGCGGTCGCGTCGCCCTCGTACCGGGCGTACGTGGGCGATTCGACCGTGCGGCGAGGTGCCGCACCGGGCGTCGCGGACCCGCGAAGACCGGGGAGGCGCCCCATGGGACCGGGTGTCATGGCGTGGGCCGGTGCCCGCGGTCCGGACGCAGGTCCGGGGTCCGTCACTGGTCCGAGGAGAAGCGGAGGGCGGCCGGGGGGATGTGGGCGTCGCACCAGACGCGGACCCCCTCGCGGAGTTCGTTGTCGGAGCCGACCACGGCGCCGTCGCCGACGACCGCGCCGGTGAGGACGGAGCGCTCGCCCACCCGGGCGCGGCTGCCGATGAGGGAGTCGGTGATGACGGCGCCGGGCTCGATGACCGCGCCGGGCAGGATCGTCGAGCCGGAGACCCGGGCGCCCTCGGCGACGAACGCGCCCTCGCCGACCACCGTGCCGCCGGTCAGCTTCGCGTTCGGGGCGACGACGGCCGTGGGCAGCACCAGCCGGTCGCCGCAGCGGCCGGGAACGGCCGGTGAGGGAGCCCGGCCGAGGACCAGGTCGGCGGAGCCCCGCACGAAGGCGGCGGGGGTACCGAGGTCGAGCCAGTACGTCGAGTCCACCATGCCCTGCAGATGGGCCCCGGCGGACAGCAGGTCCGGGAAGGTCTCGCGTTCCACCGAGACCGGGCGGCCCGCCGGGATGGTGTCGATCACCGAGCGGCGGAAGACGTACGCCCCCGCGTTGATCTGGTCGGTGACGATCTCCTCCGGCGTCTGCGGCTTCTCCAGGAAGGCGAGCACGCGGCCGGTGTCGTCGGTGGGGACCAGGCCGTAGGCGCGCGGGTCCGTCACCTTCGTCAGGTGCAGGGAGACGTCCGCGCCGGCCGACTCGTGGGTGTCGATCAGGGCCCGGATGTCCAGGCCGGTCAGGATGTCGCCGTTGAAGATCAGTACCGGGTCGTCGGGCCCGGAGCGCAGACGCGAGGCCACGTTGCGGATGGCGCCGCCGGTGCCGAGCGGCTCCTCCTCGGTGACGTACTCGATGTGCAGGCCCAGCGCGGCGCCGTCGCCGAAGTAGGGCTCGAAGACATCGGCGAGGTAGCTCGTGGCGAGGACGATGTGCTCCACGCCCGCCGCTCTCGCTCTCGCGAGCTGGTGCGTGAGGAACGGCACCCCGGCCGCCGGGACCATGGGCTTGGGCGTGTGCACCGTGAGCGGACGCAGCCGGGTGCCTTTGCCGCCGACCAGGAGGATCGCTTCTGTCACCTGTCGTCTCCGCTTCCGGCCGGGACCGGCCGTACTTCTCGTTTCGGCCGGTCAGTGTATGCAGACCGGCCGGCGACGCCCTCGACGGCCGCGCGGTGTCGGGCGGGATCGGCGCCAGGATTCCCTCCACTGCGCGTGTCTCCCGCCGGCGGTGCCCGCGTCCCGGGACTCAGCGGCCCTGGTACCGCGCGGCGCTGGACCGGACCGAGCCGAGCTTGGCGTAGAGCCGCTTGCCCGGGCAGTCGGTGGCGAATCCGTCCCTGTGTCCGGAGATCACGTTCAGTCGTACGCTCTTCCCCTTCGGGTAGAGGTTGCCACCGCCCGAGGTCAGATATGTCTTTCCGCGCGGGTTCGCGCCGTAGAGGCCGAGCTTCCACGCGGTGAGCTTGGCGACGCCCTTCACCGCTGCGGCGGCCGGCTTGCTCGAGCCGTAGCTGCCGATGACGGCGATGCCCATGCTGTTGCTGTTGAACCCGAGGGTGTGGGCGCCCAGCACCGCCTTCGTCACTCCCCCGGCGCGGCCCTCGTAGATGGTTCCGCATTTGTCGACGAGGAAGTTGTAGCCGATGTCCCGCCAGCCCATGCTCTTGACGTGGTAGCGGTAGATGCCGCGGATGACGGACGGGGCCTGGGAGCAGGAGTAGTTGTTGCCCGTGGCGGTGTGGTGCACGAAGGCGGCCTTGATCTTCTTCGTGTAGACGAAGCCGCGCTCGCGCAGTGACTCGTCCGCGCCCCAGCCCCGGCGTGTCACGATCCCGGGGCGGGGTCCGATGTAGGGCTTGACCCGGGGCACTCCGTCGTCCGCCGCGTCCAGGTCGCCCTCGGCCCGCAGGCGGTCCAGTTCCCGCTCGGTGTCGCGCCGGTTCAGTGCGGGCAGGGCGGCGGGGCTGTCGGCCTGCGGTCCCTGGGCCGTCGTCAGGCCGCCGGGGTCGACGAGTTCCAGGTGCAGCCCGGACGGCAGCGGCGGGCTCGGGTCGCCGCCCCGGCCCCGGTCTGCGGCGGCCCGGCCCGGCACCGCGTCGGCGCGCACCCGCACGTCCACACCGTCCGAGTCGCCCACCCAGAGCGGCGCGGTGGCCCCGCGCACCCGCCCCGACGAGCGCTCGGCGGAGGCCGGGTCGGCGCCGTGGTCCTCGTTGTGCGTCTCGACGTCCTGCCAGCCGGACCACTTGCCGGACGCCGCCGACCGGGTCCGCACCTGCACCGAGCCGCGCAGCGCGGCGTCCGGGTCGTCCCAGATGACGCCGACGAGCGAGAAGTGCCGTACGCCGGTGCGGTACAGGCCCTGATCGGGGGCGGTCCCGGGGGTGCGCTCCTGGTCGAGCGGGGCCAGCGGCAGCGACTGGGTGCTGCCCGGGACGGCGGTACCGGCCGGACTCCCCGCGCGCGGGGCGCGGCGGCCGCGGGCAGGGCCGCCGGGAGGACGAGGGCGGCCGCGCAGGTGACGCCGATCGAGGTGGCGCCGACCGAGAGGGTGAGGAATCCACGCATGCCCTTGATCCTGGACACGGCCGGCGCGGCCCGCCATCGGGGAACTGACGGTGCGTCGGCGGCCGTTGCGCCGAACCGGTGGTCCATGCACTCGGTGCGGGCGACCGTCCCGGCGTACTCTTGCGCGGGTGAACGCCACCGATCGCACCCCTGCCGACCTGCTGCGTTCCGCGCTCGCCGCGGACGCCGGACGCCCCCTGGTGACCTTCTACGACGACGCCACGGGCGAGCGCGTGGAACTGTCCGTGGCCACCTTCGCCAATTGGGTGGCCAAGACCGCGAACCTGCTGCAGGGCGACCTGGCCGCCGGCCCCGGTGACCGGGTCGCGCTGCTGCTGCCCGCCCACTGGCAGACGGCGGTGTGGCTGCTCGCCTGCTCGTCGGTGGGAGTGGTCGCGGACATGGCCGGCGACCCGGCCTCCGCCGATGTCGTGGTGAGCGGGCCCGACACCCTGGAGGCGGCCCGGGCCTGCCGCGGCGAGCGGGTCGCGCTCGCGCTGCGTCCGCTCGGCGGGCGCTTCCCGCGGACGCCGGACGGATTCGTCGACTACGCCGTGGAGGCGCCGAGCCAGGGCGACCGGTTCGCGCCGTTCGCCCCGGTGGACCCCGAGGAACCCGCGCTGATCGTGGCGGGCGCGGAGTTCAGCGGGGCCGAGGTGGTGGAGCGGGCGCTGTCCGAGGCGCCGTCGCTGGATCTGACGGGGCCCTGGTCCCGACTGCTGTCGGGGCTGCCGTACGACACGTGGGACGGGCTCAGCGCGGGGCTCTACGCGCCGCTGGCCGTCGGCGGGTCCGTGGTGCTGTGCCGGAACCTGGACCGGCTGGACGGCGAGGGGCTGGCCAAGCGGATCGAGAGCGAACGGGTGACCGCGTCCCGCCACTGAGCCCGCCGGGCCGGGCCCCGCGCGGGCCCGGCCCGGCACCGCGGCCATCACCCGAACGGAGTAGTAAAGGGCGGCTCCCCGGGTCCCGCCCCGCCATCGTCGTAGGAGCAGCACGTGACGCTCGTACGCCATGGAGGGGTGTGACCGGACGTGCCCGACAGCGCAGGCAAGCCCTCGGCCCCGGCCTCGGGTCCTCGGCGGACGGGGAGGGCCTGGCACGACGGCACCGGCGGCGCTGGGTGTGGGGCACGGCGCTCGGGGTGACCGCGTTCCTGATGGCCTCGTCGGGGGTCGGCTGGGTCGTCTACGCCAAGCTCAACGGCAACATCACCGCCGACGAGGCGGCCGCCGCCGAACTCGCCCGGTACGAGCGGGAGCGGCCCACCTCGCTGGTGCGGGGCGCTCAGAACATCCTGCTGATCGGTTCCGACACACGGGCCGGCCGTGGCAACCGGGAGTACGGGCGGGACGTGGGCAGCGAGCGGTCGGACACCACGATCCTGCTGCACCTGGCCGCCGACCGGCGCAGCGCCACCGCCGTCTCGCTGCCGCGGGACCTGATGGTGGACATCCCCGGCTGCCGCAGGACGGACGGCAGCCGCAGCGAACCGGTGTTCGCGATGTTCAACCGGGCCTTCCAGGTGGGCGGATCGGCCTGCAGCGTCCGCACCGTCGAGAAGCTGACGGGCATCCGCGTCGACCATCACATGGTGGTCGACTTCAACGGGTTCAAGGAGATGGTGGACGCCGTCGACGGGGTGCGGGTGTGCCTGCGGGAGCCCATCGACGACGAGGCCGCCAGACTCAGGCTGCCGGCCGGGAAGGTGACGCTCGACGGGGAGCAGGCGCTCGGTTACGTACGGGCGCGCAAGTCGCTCGGCAACGGCAGCGACACCGACCGGATCGACCGGCAGCAGCAGTTCCTCGGCGCGCTCGTCAACAAGGTGCAGAGCAACGGCGTACTGCTGAACCCGGTGAAGCTCTACCCGCTGCTGGACGCGGCGACCTCCTCGCTCACCACCGATCCGGAACTGGCGAGTCTGCGCGGTTTGTACCAGTTGGTGCGCGGACTGCGCGACATCCCCACCGAACATGTCCAGTTCCTGACCGTGCCGCGGAAGTCGTACGTCTACGACGCGAATCGCGATCAACTGGTGGAGCCGGAGGCCGAGAAGCTGTTCGCGCGGCTGCGCGCGGACCAGCCGGTGGCGGTGAAGGCCGTCTCGCGGCAGGTGCCGGGCGGCGGCGGGGAAGAAAACCGTAAGAACGCCCCCTCCCCACGCCCACCTTCCGCGGGAACACCGCCGACGAGCACTCCTGCGAGTAGGGCGCACGGCCGGGCCTACAAACTTTCCTTCAGAAATATGAGGGGGATTGCCCGGTTGTAGGAACGTGGAATTTGTCACCGCCGTGGCTCCACGCTGAACTGGGCGGATAGTGTGAGCGATCCGGTGCACCCGGCCGCGAGGTCTGTCCTGGGGTCGTGCACTGTTTTACCGAGACCCGAGCGCCTTTGAGGGGAAGGCGCCGCGTGGCCCCGACGGAGGATTCGGACAACCGTGGACGCGCAAGGCCGTGGGCGGGCGGACAACATCGATCCCGCAGACCAGTGGGTGCTCAATCCGAACACCGGTGAATACGAACTGCGACTGAGCCCTTCCGCACCGCAGTCGGCGGTGCCCGGCCCGCGCAGAGCGGGTTCCCGGGCCTCCGGTGGCGCGGCGCGCGGGCGCGGCGACTCGGCGGCGGGCGGGACGCGCGAGATGCGTCAGGCGCGCGGCGCGGACGTACCGGCCCCGCGCCGGCGGCGTGGCGCCGAGCCCGAGCCCGAACCGCCGCAGGGGCGGCGCAACAGGCGGCCGGTGAAGAAGAAGTCGACGGCGAAGAAGGCGCTGGCCTGGACCGCGGGCGGCACGGCGCTCGTCCTCGTCGCCGTCGGCACGGCCGGCTACCTCTACCTCAAGCACCTCGAGGGCAACGTCACCACGACGGAGACGAGCGCGGCCAAGGACGGCTTCAGCAAGGACGACGCCTTCAACATCCTGATCATCGGCACCGACAAGCGGACCGGTAAGGGCAACGGGGGCTACGGCGACAAGGGCAGCGTCGGCCACGCGGACACCAACATCCTGCTGCACGTCGCCAAGGACCGGACGAACGCCACCGCGCTGAGCATCCCGCGCGACCTGATCGTGGACGTCCCGGACTGCGAGACCATCCAGTCCGACGGCAGCAAGAAGGTCGTCGCCGGCACCAGCGACGTCCGGTTCAACACCAGCCTGGGGCAGGACGGCCGGGACCCGGGCTGCACCATGAACACCGTGAAGGCGGTCACCGGGATCGTGCCGGACCACTTCATGATGGTCGACTTCAACGCGGTGAAGACGCTGACGACGGCGGTCGGCGGTGTCGACGTGTGCCTCAAGCACGCCGTGAAGGACGCGGATTCGCATCTCGACCTGCCCGCCGGCCCCTCGAAGGTCGCGGGCGAGCAGGCGCTGGCGTTCGTCCGCACCCGGCACAGCTGGGGCAACCAGGGCGACCTGGACCGCATCAAGGTGCAGCAGCAGTTCATGGGTTCGCTGATGCGCAAGATGTCCTCCGGCGACACCCTCACCAGCCCGACGAAGCTGCTGAAGCTGGCGGAGGCCGCCACCAAGGCGCTGACCGTCGACCAGGGCATCAACTCGGTGAGCACGCTCAAGGACGTGGCACTGGAGCTGAAGAAGGTGCCGCCGAAGAACATCTCGTTCGTGACGGTGCCCGTCCTCGACAATCCGGCCGACGGCGTCGTCCACAAGACGGTGATCGTCAACCAGAGCAAGGGCCCCGCGGTCTTCGACGCCATCAAGAACGACGTCTCCTTCACCGACGTGAAGAAGAAGCAGAAGGCGGCCAAGGCCAGGGCCAAGGACGAGGCGGCCGCCCGGCTGAAGGGCACCAAGTCCGACCCCTCCGAGGTGCGGGTACGGATCCTCAACGGCGGCGCCGCGCAGGGCAGCGCCCAGGCCGAGCTCAACTGGCTGCAGAACAACGCGGGCGTGCTCAAGTCCGAGAACGGGGGCAACGCCCCGCCGCGCTGAGCAGGACCACGCTCGAGTACGCGCCGGACCAGGCGGCCCAGGCACGCCGGCTCGCCGCCGTCATGGGCCTGTCCGGCTCGGCCCTGAAGCCCGGCAAGAGTGTGACCAACTCCCAGGGGCTGCCGGCGATGACGCTGACCCTGGGCAAGGACTTCAAGGGCGCGGGCGTCTCACTGACCGCACCGACGAAGGCGCCGGAGGTGGACGGCCAGTCCACCGCGGACAAGGTGGAGTGCGCTTCGTAGTCCGAGATGTCCGCGGGGACCGCCGGCAGTCCGGGCGGTTCGTGTTCCGCGCGGTCGACAGGTAACCCAACGGGTCCGTCGTGCGTCTAACCCGACGCGGGACGGACCCGTTGCATGGCGCAAGTGGGGGGCAGGGAGTTGTCGCAGAGCAGTGTGCGGGGGGAGCCTCCCGCGGTCGAGGACACGATGTCGCTCACGCCGCGGACGGAGGGCGCGCCGGAGGGGTCCGGACGGCATGGCGGGGGGCGCCGTGGCGGCGGCCCGAAGACGGACCGGCGGCCGCGGCGCAGGCGCGCGCTGCGCTGGTCGGCGATCGTGCTGGCCGTGGTCATACTCGGCACCGCGGGGGCCGGCTATCTGTACTACGAGCACCTCAACGGCAATCTTCAGAAGGGCCGACGCAGCAACGCCGACGACTCCAAGGCGCAGCGGACCCGCCCGAACGCGGCCGGCCAGACACCGCTGAACATCCTGCTGATCGGCTCCGACAGCCGTAACTCCGACGCGAACGTGGCGCTCGGCGGCAGCAAGGACAACCGGGGGAACCCGCCGCTCGGCGACGTGCAGATGCTCGTCCACCTCTCCGCGGACCGCAGGAGCGCCGCGATGGTGAGCATCCCGCGGGACACCCGCGTCGACATCCCCAAGTGCGAGGACCCGAAGACCGGGAAGTCGTACCCGGCGACCAACGACATCATCAACACCTCGCTGGCCCGGGGCGGCGCCGGCTGCACGCTGGCCACCTGGGAGAACCTCACCGGGGTCTACATCGACCACTGGATGACGATCGACTTCGCGGGCGTGGTGCGCATGACGAACGCCATCGGCGGCGTCGAGGTCTGTGTGAACCAGAACGTCTGGGACCGCTCGACGCCCAGTCAGCGGGGCGGCTCGGGGCTGAAGCTGAAGGCCGGCCGGAAGAAGATCAAGGGCGTACAGGCCCTGCAGTGGCTGCGCACGCGGCACGCCTGGGGCAGCGACCTGATGCGGGCCCGCGCCCAGCACATGTACATGAACTCGATGATGCGGACGCTGCGGCAGCAGAGCGTCTTCACCGACACCGGCCGGCTGACGGACCTGGCCGAGGCGGCCACCAAGTCGCTGACGGTGTCGGAGGAGATCGGCACCGTCAAGAAGCTCTACGACCTCGGCATGGAGCTCAAGTCGGTGCCGGCCAACCGCATCACGTCGGTGACGATGCCCAACGTCGAGGACCCGGCGAACGGCCAGCACGTGGTGCCGGAGAAGACCGGCGCCGACAAGATGTGGCGGATGCTCCGCGACGACGTGCCCTTCGACAAGAACGGCGAGAAGGCGAAGAAGAAGGGCAGGACCGAACCGGCCAAGGCCCCTTCGACGGACGCGGCCAGGCTCGGGGTGCTGGTGCAGAACGCCACCCGGTCCTCGACCGAGGCCGCGGTGCAGGGCCGGGCGCGCGCGATCGGCCAGGTCCTCGTGCAGCACGGGTACGGCAGGGCGGACACCGACACCACGGCGGCGAGCTCGGCGGACGAGACCGTCGTGCGCTACCCGAGCGCCGAACTGCAGGGCGACGCACAGGCCGTGGCCAAGTCGCTGGGCATCCCGGCGAGCCAGGTGGAGCGGTCGACCGACGTGTCCGGGGTCACGGTCGTCGTGGGCGCGGACTGGCGCACCGGCTCGCTCTATCCGAAGAAGTCGGCTCCGAAGGCGGGTGACGTGCCGGACAACGCCGACGCCATCAACGGCTCGGACACCTCCAAGTGCATGGACGTGTACAAGCCCTACCAGTGGTAGCGCGGTGAGCGGATGAGAAGAGGGCCCCACCTCGGACAGGTGCGGCCCTCTTCGTGCCGTCGTCAGCGGGGTTCGAGCACCGCCGGGCGACGCGAGGCGATCACCCGCTTCGCCAGCGACCTGGGGCTGGTCAGGAAGCCCCAGCCCCACGTCATGTGCATGGTCGCCAGGGCCACCGGGATCCGCAGCCTTGCCTTGAGGGGCAGCCCCTTGCCCGCCGGGACCGAGCCCGCCAGGATCGCCGCCAGGTAGCCGCCGGGTATCACCAGACCCCACGGGGTGAGCGCCGCGCCCACCACGAGACCCGCGGCGATGGCGCACACCGCGGTCGGCGGGGCGAGGTAACGCAGGTTGATCGAGCCCTCGTGGTACCGGGCGACGACGTGGCGCCAGCGGCCGTAGTCCTTGTACTGCTTGGCCAGGGCCTTCACGCTCGGCCGCGGCCGGTACGACACCCGCAGCTCCGGCGAGAACCAGATCAGGCCGCCCGCCTCACGGATGCGGAAGTTCAGCTCCCAGTCCTGGGCGCGGATGAACTCCTCGTTGTAGCCGCCCTGCTGCTCCAGGGCCTCGCGGCGGAACACCCCGAGGTAGACCGTCTCGGCGGGGCCCGCCTGGCCACCGGTGTGGAAGGCCGCGTTGCCGACGCCGATCTTCGAGGTCATGGCGGCGGCGACCGCGTGCTCCCAGTCGTTCTCGCCCTCGGCGTGCATGACACCGCCGACGTTCTGCGCGCCGGTCTCCTCCAGCAGCCGCACGGCGGTGGCGATGTAGTTCGGCGAGAGCATGCCGTGGCCGTCGACGCGGACCACGATCGGATGCCGGGAGGCCTTGATCGCCGCGTTGAGCGCGGCGGGGGTGCGGCCGGTCGGGTTCGGGACGGTGTGTACGCGGGGATGTTCCGCGACCAGCTCGGCGGCGATCTCGTCCGTACGGTCCGTGGACGGACCGAGGGCGATCACGACCTCCAGCTCGCCGGCGTACTCCTGCGCGAGGATCGCTTGGACGGCCCCGCGCAGATGCCGCTCCTCGTTGAGGACGGGCATGATCACAGACACGGCGGGGTGCCGCACGTCGGGCTTGGTGTTCATAGGGGCTCACGTTACCGCGAACGGGGGACACCGGTGCGCGCCGCCGGGACCGATCGCCGGGCTGAGGATCGTATCGCCCTACCGTGCTCACGGATCCCACGTACGGCCGTCGTCCGGAGGTTCCCTTTGCCCAGCCCGCCTCGGTCCCCCTCCCCCGCCGCCAAAGGCGTGGGGGACGCCCCCAGGCCGCAGCGCCGGCCGCAGCCGTCCCCTCGCGTGCCCAGGCCGCCCGGGCCGCCCAGGCCCGGCCGGCCCACCGGACGGGCGATGCGGCCCAGGCGGCCGCGCTGGGCCATGCGCGCGGTGACAACGCTGTCAGTGGTGGTCCTCGCCTCGGCCGGGATCGGCCACGCGGTCGTCACCAGCCTGGACGCGGGCATCACCCGGATCGACGCCTTCAAGGACATGAAGAACCGGCCCCGGGCGGGGCACGGCATGAACGTCCTGCTGGTCGGCACCGACGGCCGCGACAAGATCGGCGACCGGGAGCGGCGCGCCTACCACCTCGGCGGCCAGCCCTGCCACTGCACCGACACGATGATGATCGTGCACATCTCGCAGGACCGGGAACGGGCGAGCGTGGTGAGCCTGCCCCGCGACTCCTACGCCGAGGTGCCCGCGCACACCGACACGGCCACCGGCCGGCAGCGCGCCGCGCACCCGGCCCGGCTGAACGCGGCCTACGCCGAGGGCGGCCCGCAGCTGACCATCGGCACCGTGGAGAATATGACCCACGTGAAGATCGACCACTATCTGGAGGTCGACTTCACCAGCTTCATGCGGACCGTGGACGTGCTCGGCGGCGTCCGGGTCTGCACCGCGACCCCGCTGAAGGACTCGTACACCGGACTCGACCTCGCTCCCGGCACCCACACCCTCATGGGCGGGCAGGCGCTGCAGTACGTCCGCGCCCGGCACGTCGACGGGGCGAGCGACCTGGGCCGGATGAAGCGGCAGCAGCGATTCCTGGCCTCGCTGATCGACCGGGCCACCTCCTCGGGGGTGCTGCTGAACCCCATGCGGTTCCGCGACGTGACCCGGGCGGTGCTCGGCTCGGTCCGCGCCGACGTGGGCTTCGGCACCGACGAGCTGCTCGACCTCGGCCGGGCGATGCGGAGCTTCTCCCCGTCCTCCTCGGAGTTCACCACCGTGCCCATCGGGCAGATGAACTACCAGGTCAAGGGGCTCGGCTCGACCCTGAAGTGGGACGACGCGGCGTCCGGCGGACTCTTCGCGGCGCTGCGCGAGGACAAGCCGCTCAGCGCGAAACGGCCGCGGCCCGCCGCCGGGCCGGTCCCGGTGGAGGTCGACCCGCGGCAGATCCGGGTCCAGGTGGAGAACGGCACCCGCACCGAGGGGGTCGCCAAACGGCTCGACGCGGCGCTCGCCGCGGCCGGCTTCGCCGCCACCCACCGGCCGGTCACCGCGGCCGTCCACGACGCCTCGCGCACGGTGATCTCCTACGACCCCCGCTGGGACCGCTCGGCCCGCTCCCTGGCCGCGGCCCTGCCCGGCAGCGAGCTGCGCGCGGTGCGCGGGCAGGGGCCGCTGATGAAGGTGACCACCGGGGCCGACTTCCTGGACGCCCGCAAGGTGCGGGCGGTGCGGACCGGCACCTCGCCGAGGCCGGAGCAGAACGTGGTGCGCGGCAACGAGGTGGTGTGCTCGCGGGGCACCTGACCCGCGAGCACCGGGCGGCGCGGGAGCGGTGACCGGCACCGGCGCGAGGGCGGCGGACCGCCGGTCGCCGGGCCGGGCGCCGGGCCCGCGCCGGGTCAGTCCTCGAAGCCCTCCGCCGCGCGCTTCTCGCGCAGCTCGCGGATCGCGCGGCGGCGGGCCAGGCGGTGGGTGCGGCGGATCTGCGCCTCCTGGTTGCGGCGGCGGTCGCGGTCGGTCTCCGGGACCACCTGGGGCACCCGGCGCGGCTTGCCGTCGGCGTCCACGGCCGCGAAGACCAGATAGGCCGAGCCGACCTGGGTGGCCGGGGCGGACTCGTTCCAGCGTTCGGCGAGCACTCGCACGCCGATCTCCATCGAGGTCCGGCCGGTCCAGTTGACCTGCGACTTCACATGCACCAGATCGCCCACGCGGACCGGCTCCAGGAACACCATCTCGTCCATGGACGCGGTGACGGCGGGACCGCCGGAGTGCCGGCCGGCCACGGCGCCCGCGGCGTCGTCGACCAGCTTCATGATCACCCCGCCGTGCACCGTCCCCAGCAGGTTGGTGTCGTTGTGGGTCATGATGTGGCTGAGCGTGGTGCGGGAAGCGGATGTGGGCTTGCCCGGGATGTCCGGATCCGCGTCCGGGGCCTGATCTGTCATGACCCCTACCTTATGACGAAGTGACATTCGCGGAATTTGTGTCAGCTTCGCAACAGCGGCGCCCTTATTTTCCGACAACCCTTGTGGGGCACACGGCCCCGACCTGCACACTGGGGCGCATGAATGACTGGCCCCAGGGATGGTCCGACGACAACCGAGGCCCGCGCTACGGACGCGGCAGCGGCGGCGCGCAGCCGGAAGGCGCCCGCGTCATGCGTCAGGTGCAGCGCGGCTCGGCGGTACCGCCCGGCCGGCGCCCGTACGGCACGCCCGGCCCGTCGGCGGGCTACGGCGCCGGGGTCCCGCAGCAGCCGTCGTACGTCGACGGCCAGGGATACGACGACTACGACAGCGGCTACAACACCGGCCAGGTCTACGGCGGTGGCGGCCCGGGCGGCCCCGACGACCCCTACGGCCGAGACGCCCGCCCCGCCCCGAACTGGCGGCGGCGGATCAAGCTGACGGCCCTGACGCTGGTGACCGTGCTCGTCGTCACATCCGTGGCGACCTACTTCTGGGCCGACTCCAAGCTGAACCGGGACGTGGACCTCTCCAAGGTCATCGACCGGCCCGAGACCGGCGAGGGCACGAACTACCTGATCGTCGGCTCCGACAGCCGCAAGGGCATGACGGCCGAGGACAAGAAGAAGCTGCACACCGGTTCGGCGCAGGGCCAGCGCACGGACTCGATGATGATCCTGCACGTCGGCGGCAACGGCGACACCCTGATCTCGCTGCCGCGCGACTCCGACGTGGCGATCCCCTCCTACAAGGGGTCGACGTCCGGGAAGGTCTACCCGAACCGGGGCCGCCACACGAAGCTGAACGCGGCCTACGCCGAGGACGGCCCGACGCTGCTGGTCCGCACCATCGAGTTCAACACCGGCCTGCACATCGACCACTACGTGGAGATCGGCTTCGGCGGCTTCGCGAAGATCGTGGACGCGGTGGGCGGTGTCGAGATGAACCTCGACCAGGGCTTCAAGGACAAGTGGTCGGGCGCCGACTTCAAGGCGGGCAAGCAGACCCTGAACGGCGAGCAGGCCCTGGCCTTCGTCCGCACCCGGCACGCCTTCGCGGCGAGCGACCTGCAGCGCACCAAGAACCAGCAGAAGTTCCTGTCCGCGCTGGCCCACCAGGTGGCCACCCCGTCGACGGTCCTCAACCCGTTCAAGTTCTACCCGACCATGGGCGCCGGCCTGGACTCCCTGACCGTCGACAAGGACATGAGCCTGTGGGACCTGGCGTCGATGTTCTGGGCGATGAAGGGCGTCAGCGGCGGTGACGGCAAGTCCATGAACATGCCGGTCTCCGGCTCCTCGGGCGGCAACCTCGTCTGGGACAAGGCGAAGGTGAAGACCCTGGTGGACGAGCTGAAGAACGACGAGACGGTGACCGTCTCCGGCAACTAGGCGGTCCCGGAGGCCAGCAGCGCGACATGGGGAAGGGCCAGCAGCCCTTCCCCGTCGTCGTACGGGGCGCACAGTCGCTCGTACGCACGCCGGATGCGGCCGGTGGTCTCCGCGTCCTGCGAGGTCACGACCAGGCCGACGGTGGCGACACCGCCGGCCGCGCCGCCCCACCACTCCTCGACGGTCGCCCGGTGGTCCCACTCCAGTTCCTCCGCCCCGGCGCCGCCGAAGCCGGCCTCCGTGAGCAGCCCGGCCAGGCCCCGCGGCGTCCGCTCGAAGTCCTCGTCCGGAGCGAGCCGGGGCAGGTACGACGGCGGTACGGCGCCGCCCGCCGCGCACGCGGCACCCAGCAGCTCCTGCCCGCCCCGCGCCGGGCGCCCCACAGAGTCACCGCGATCCGTCCTCCCGGCCGCAGCACCCGGCGCAGCTCGGTGAGGGCGGTGCGCGGCCGGCCCACGTGGTTGAGCACGAAGTTGCCGACGACCGCGTCGAACTCATCGTCCGGGAAGGGCAGTCCGGGCAGCACCGCCACCTCGGCGGCCACCCCGCGCCGACGCGCCTCGGCGGCCATCCCGGCATCGGCGTCCACGGCCCGCACCAGCGCGCCCCGCTCCGCCGCCGCCAGCGCGGCCGTGCCGGTCCCGGTGCCGACGTCGAGCACCCGGGTCCCCGCACCGACGCCGGCGGCGTCCAGCAGGGTGGGCACGGTGTGGGCGCACAGGCGCCCGAAGCTCCTGGCGTACGCCTCGGTCCGTCCGGCCCACATGGTCCGTTCGGCGGCGTCGAAGGCCGCCGTCGCATCCGTCTCGGTCATGCGCCCACCCTGCCGCACAAAAGATCAAGGGCACCCGGAAGGTGCCCTTGATCACACGCGGGCGCGCGAGGTCACATCCGGGCGCCCGCCATCGTCCGGCACATCTCCGCACAGCGGCGGCACGCCTCGGCGCAGCGCATGAGCTGCTGGTCGTCCGGCATGGACATACACGCCTCGGCGCACATGTCACAGGCCTTGGCGCACATCGCGCACATCTCCTGGGCCATGGGCGAGCGGCGCATCATCATGTCGGAGCACATGCGCGTCATCTCGGAGCAGTCCATGAGCGCGCGCATGATCTGCATCTGGGCCTGGCCGCCCATGTGCATGCAGGAGCTCATGGCCTCCTCGCACATGGTGTGCGCCGTCATGCAGGCCTCGACGCAGTCCTGCATCTCCTTGCTCATCGGGGTCATGGTTCCGGGCTGGGTCATGGCTCCTCCTGGGAAGGCTGGGGCCCGGATCGGGCCCTGTGTGCTTCCGTCCTACGCCCACCCGTCCCGGCCCGCATGTGACCGACCGGTCGTAAGGCGCCCCGCAACGGACGGAAGGCGCCCCGGGGGACGCCTTCCGAAGACCGTGGAACCGGGAACGGCTACGGCAGGTTCCTTGCCATCACGATCCGCTGAACCTGGTTCGTGCCTTCGTAGATCTGGGTAATCTTCGCGTCGCGCATCATGCGCTCCACCGGGTAGTCGCGGGTGTAGCCGTAGCCGCCGAGGAGCTGGACGGCGTCGGTGGTGACCTCCATCGCCGTGTCCGAGGCGAAGCACTTGGCCGCGGCACCCAGGTAGGTGAGGTCCGCGTCGCCGCGCTCGGAGGCGGCGGCGGCCTGGTAGGTGAGGGCGCGGGCCGCGGAGATCTTCATCGACATGTCCGCGAGCATGAACTGGATGCCCTGGAAGTCGGCGATCGGCTTGCCGAACTGCTTGCGCTCCTGGACGTAGCCCTTGGCGTAGTCGAGGGCGCCCTGGGCGACACCGAGCGCCTGGGCGGCGATGGTGATGCGGGTGTGGTCCAGGGTCTTCATGGCGGTGGCGAAGCCGGTGCCCTCCTCGCCGATCATGCGGTCGGCGGGGATGCGGACGTTGTCGAAGTAGACCTCGCGGGTCGGGGAGCCCTTGATGCCGAGCTTCTTCTCCGGGGCGCCGAAGGAGACGCCCTCGTCCGACTTCTCGACGACGAACGCGGAGATGCCCTTCGAGCGCTTGGCGGGGTCCGTGACCGCCATCACCGTGTAGTACTCGGAGACGCCCGCGTTGGTGATCCAGCGCTTCACGCCGTTGAGGATCCAGTGGTCGCCGTCGCGGACCGCCCTGGTCTTCATGCCGGCCGCGTCGGAGCCCGCCTCCGGCTCGGAGAGGCAGTACGAGAACATGCCGTCGCCCTTGGCGAGCGGGGTCATGTACTTCTTCTTCAGCTCCTCGCCGCCGGAGAGGATCACCGGCAGGGAGCCCAGCTTGTTCACCGCGGGGATCAGGGAGGAGGAGACGCAGGCGCGGGCCACCTCCTCGATCACGATGACCGTGGCGAGGGCGTCGGCGCCCGCGCCGCCGTACTCCTCGGGTACGTGCACGGCGTGCAGGTCGTTCGCGACCAGCGCGTCGTGGGCCTCCTGGGGGAAGCGGGCCTCCTCGTCGACCGCCGCGGCGAACGGCGCGATCTTCGCCTCGACCAGCGAACGGACGGCGTCCCGGAGCATGTCGTGCTCCTCGGACGGGCGGTACAGGTCGAAGTCAGCCGTTCCGGCCACGGTCTCTCACGCTCCAAAGACGCAGTGATACTGACGCTAATTACCGTTAAGTAACTCAAATTTTAGTGTGCCGCCCGTAACCCGCCTACGTGAGCTTGGCGACAGCGGGAAAATTGCCCGCCGGGCGGCCCGACTATGCTCAGGCACCGCACGACCGAGTCCCCGAGCTGGAGCGCACCCATGAGCCTGAAGATCACCGTGATCGGCACCGGCTATCTCGGCGCCACGCACGCCGCGGCCATGGCCGAGCTGGGCTTCGAGGTACTCGGGCTCGACGTGGTGCCCGAGAAGATCGCCATGCTGGAGCGCGGCGAGACCCCGATGTACGAGCCGGGACTCGAGGACCTGCTGCGCAGGCACGTGACCGGCTTCGAGGGGTCCTCGGGGCGGCTGCGGTTCACCACGGACTGGGCCGAGGTGGCCGAGTTCGGCGACGTGCACTTCGTGTGCGTGAACACCCCGCAGCGGCACGGCGACTACGCGGCCGACATGTCGTACGTCGACGCGGCCGTCGCCTCGCTCGCCCCGCATCTGCACGGCCCGGCGCTGGTGGTCGGCAAGTCGACCGTGCCGGTGGGCTCGGCGGACCGGCTGGCCACCTATCTCGCGGAGCACGCGCCCGCCGGCGCGGACGCGGAGCTGGCCTGGAACCCCGAGTTCCTGCGCGAGGGCTTCGCGGTGCAGGACACGCTGCACCCGGACCGGATCGTGGTCGGCGTGCGCAGCGAGCGGGCGGAGAAGCTGCTGCGCGAGGTGTACGCGACGCCGGTCGGCGAGGGCACCCCCTTCGTGGTGACGGACTTCCCGACGGCCGAGCTGGTGAAGACCGCGGCGAACTCGTTCCTCGCGACGAAGATCTCGTTCATCAACGCGATGGCGGAGGTCTGCGAGGCGGGCGGCGGTGACGTGGCGCAGCTCGCGGAGGCCATCGGGTACGACGACCGGATCGGGCGGAAGTTCCTGCGCGCCGGGATCGGGTTCGGCGGCGGCTGCCTGCCGAAGGACATCCGGGCGTTCATGGCGCGCGCCGGTGAGCTGGGCGCGGACCAGGCGCTGACCTTCCTGCGGGAGATCGACTCCATCAACATGCGCCGGCGCGGCCAGATGGTGGAGATGGCGCGGGAGGCGCTCGGCGGCGGCTCGTTCCTGGGCAAGCGGGTGGCGGTGCTGGGCGCCGCCTTCAAGCCCGACTCGGACGACGTACGGGACTCGCCGGCGCTGAACGTGGCCGGGCAGATCCATCTGCAGGGCGGTCAGGTGACCGTGTACGACCCGAAGGGCATGGCGAACGCCCGCAGGGTCTTCCCGACGCTGGGGTACGCGGACTCCGCGCTGGAGGCCGTCCGGGGCGCCGACGTGGTGCTGCACCTGACGGAGTGGCGGGAGTTCCGCGAGCTGGACCCGGCGGCGCTGGGCGAGGTGGCGGCGGCCCGGCTGATCCTGGACGGGCGCAACGCGCTGGACCCGGAGCTGTGGCGGCGGGCCGGGTGGACGTACCGGGCGATGGGCCGTCCGACCGCGTAGCGCCGGCTCCCGAGTGCTCTCCGGGCGACGCCGGTTCGGCCGAGGCTCAGTCGGCCGAACCGGCGTCTTCCCGCATTCTGCCCCACCGGGCGGCTACGTGGCCGTCGAACTCTCTGTGGAATACGGCTCCTTCGCCCGGTAGCGGCGCATCTTGGCGCGCGCTCCGCACACCTGCATGGAGCACCAGCGGCCGCGGCCGGCGGGGCTTCGGTCGTAGTACGCCCAGTGGCAGGTCTCGGCGGCGCAGGCCTTCAGCCGGGTCCAGGTGCCCGCCACGAGTGCCTGGGCGACGGCCGCCGCAACCCGGGAGAGCAGTGGGCCGGTGTCGGCGGGGGCGAGGCCCGCCGAGCCGTCGGCGGGGTCGACGGTGACGCGCAGGGGGGCGTGGGCCAGCAGTTCGCCGAGCGGGGTGACCGCGCGGTGCGGCGGGTGGCCGGCGTGGGCGAGCAGGGTGGCCCGCAGGGATTCGCGCAGGGCTCGGGCGCCGGGCCGTTCGTCCTCGGTGAGCCCGAAGAGCCGCAGGCCGTCGGCCGTGTCGAGCGTGTCGCGACCGCTCTCCACGTCGAGTGTGTTCACCAGGGACTCGATCAGCGCCAGGCCCTCCGGGGCGGGTGATCGCTCGGTCATGTCCGCCTTCCACCTCCGCAATCCGGTTGCGACGTTACCCGCCATGCGGGAGCATGCGGTAACCGTTACCGGATGACCGGCTTCAACGGTAACTCGGACGTCGTGGAGGAAGTCATGGCTCTCGCCAAGCTGGGTGTGGTCGTCCTGGACTGCCCGGACCCGCACGCGCTCGCCGGTTTCTACGCCGAGGTGCTGGGCGGCACCCCCGAGGGGGACGCGGAGTGGGTGGACCTGAAGGTGCCGGGCGGGCAGGCGCTCGCCTTCCAGCGCGCACCGGGACACGTCCCGCCGCGCTGGCCGTCGCCGGAGGCCTCCCAGCAACTGCATCTGGACCTGGTGGTGGAGGACCTGGACGAGGCGGAGCGGGGTGTGCTGGCGCTGGGCGCGAAGCCGCTGGCCGAGCAGGGCGGGAAGGGCTTCCGGGTTTACTCGGACCCGGCCGGGCATCCGTTCTGTCTCTGCGCCTGCTGACACCGTCCGCCGACATCAGGGAGAACCCATGGCCGTCGCCCGTCTGCGCACCGTCGTGCTCGACTGCCCCGACCCGCACGCCCTGGCCGCGTTCTACGCGGCGGTGGCGGGCGGCACCCCGGAGGCCGAGAGCGACAGATGGGTCGTCCTGAGGGTTCCCGACGGGCCGCGGCTCTCCTTCCAGCGGGCCGAAGGGTTCACCCCGCCCCGATGGCCGCACGCCGACCGGGACTCGCAGCAGTTCCACCTGGACTTCGACGCGGGGCCGACCTGGGCGGAGATCGACGCGGCCCACGAGAAGGTCCTCGCGCTGGGAGCCCGGCCGCTGGATCTGGAGGACCGCGAGAAGAAGGACTTCCAGGTGTACGCCGATCCGGCCGGGCATCCCTTCTGCCTGTGCCGGATCGAGCGGCCGGACGGGCTGGACCGAACGGCGCCGTAAGGGCGGGCCGAAGGGCGCCGGCCGGGTCTGGGGGGCGTCTCCCCGATCTTCGTGGATCACGCCGCGGACCCGCGAAGACCGGGGAGACGCCCCCTAGCCGTCCAGTTCGGTGATGCTCGCGGTCGACGGGCCCCTGCGGTGCTGCGCGGTCCTGGCGGCGAAGTCCGCCCTGCGCAGCACCCGCTGCACGTTCTGCCAGGTCAGCAGGGCCAGCTCGGACTCGGCCCAGCCGCGGCGGAGCAGCTCGGCGATCAGCCGGGGATAGCGGGAGGTGTCGGCCAGGCCGCGGGGTGGGCGGCGCCGGTGTCATAGGTGCCGGACAGGCCCACGGACTCGGGACCGGCCACATCGCGCACGTGGTCGAGATGGTCGGCGACGTCCCGGACGGTCGGGCCGGTCTGCTCGGCGGTCATCGGCACCATGCACAGGCCGCCGGCCGCGCCCAGGCAGGCGAGCAGGTCGTCGGGCAGGTTGGCGGGGTGCGGGCGCAGGGCGCGGGCCGCCGAGCGGGTGCACAGCACCGGTGCCCGCGACAGCGCCAGGGTCCGGCGCACGGTGGCGTCGGCGGCGCCGGAGAGGTCGGCGAGCACGCCGAGGCGGTTCATCTCGCGGACCACCTCCTCGCCGAACCGGGTCAGCCCCGCCGCGCCCGCCCAGTCGGTGCCCGTCAGGGTGAGGACGCGCAGGCCGAGGGTGTGCAGGAGACGCAGGATGCCCAGGGAGTCGCCGAGCGCGGCCGCCCCGGCCGGGCCCAGCACGACGGCGACGCGGCCGCAGTTGCGGGCGTCGATGACCTGCCCGGCGGTGAGCGCCGGGCGCAGGCTCTCCGGGTGGGCGTCGATCACCGAGCGGGCGAACTCCAACTGCTCCAGGGTGGCGCTCACCACGCGGTCCCCGCCGGGCCCCTCGGGCAGGTGCAGCGACCAGAACAGGGCGCCCACGCCGCCCGCGCGCATTCGGGGGACATCGGTGTCCAGGGAGGTGTCGCCCAGCTCCAGTTCGTACCAGGGCAGCCGGCGCAGGGCCCGGGGCAGTCCGCTGTGCCCGTCGGCGACGGGGTGGTCGGCGAGCAGGACGCGGGCGTCCTCCAGGTGCTCGGTACCCGGGGCGTCCGGCTCGTACGGCGCGGCCGGGAAGGTGCCGTCCGGCAGGCTGTCGCTCTCGCCGACCTCGGTCGTGGTGGGCGTGTCGTCCTGGAGGTCGGTCATGGCGGGCTCCGTACATCGTCGTGTGCGACGCCGGCCGTGAGCTGCGCGTGAGGTGACCGGCGTAGGGCCACCGTCCCACGGAGCTGGAGGATCTTTCCTGGTGAGTAAGGCGTTCGGGGGTACCCGAGCCCCTCCGGGCGGCTCCCTCCCGGACCGCCGGACGACCACGCACGACCAGGCGGGCGGAGCCACGCCGGACAGCGCCGACGGGCCCGCGGAAGGGCCCGCCGCACGACCGGACGCGGTCGCGCTCGGCGGACACGTCGGACGGCGGCCGCCCAGGGCGGCGGACGGGCGGAGCCGGCGAGCGGGCCGGGCGGCGCCGTCGTACCGGCCGGACCGCAGGACGGGCCGGTCGCCGGACGGGCCCTACCGATGGCCAGGCGGAGTGACCGGCCGCAGCCGACCACCGGGAGAGCCGGGGCCGTCGGTCGCCTCCGTTCGCGGATGCGCCGGGTGGCCAGGACGGCCGACCCGGCGAACAGGCGGGACCGCCGGACGGGCCCGCCGTCCGGCCGGCCGCCGTCAGGCCCCGGTGCCGTCCAGGGACTCGATCGTCGCGTTGGACGCGGTGCGGGTGGCCCGGAGGTCGCGGGCGACGTCCTCCGCCGCCCCAGTACGCGCACCGCGTTCTGCCAGGTCAGCTTGGCCAGGTCGGGGCGGGACCAGCCGCGGTCGAGGAGCTCGGCGAGCAGGTTCGGATAGCCGGAGACGTCGTCCAGGCCGTCCGGGGTGAAAGCCGTGCCGTCGTAGTCGCCGCCGATGCCGAGGTGGTCGATGCCCGCGACCTCGCGCATGTGGTCGAGGTGGTCGGCGACCGTGGACACCGTGGCGACCGGGCGCGGGTTGCTCTCCTCGAAGGCGCGGTGCACCTTCATGGCCTCGGCGGTGGTGTCGAGGTGGTGGAAGCCGTGGGCGCGCAGGTTCGCGTCCGCCGCCGCGGTCCAGTCGACCGCCGCCTGGAGCACGAACTTCGGCACGAACGTCACCATCGCCATGCCGCCGTTGGCGGGCAGCCGCTCCAGGACGTCGTCCGGGATGTTGCGCGGGTGGTCGCAGACGGCCCGGGAGGAGGAGTGCGAGAAGATCACCGGCGCGGTGGAGGTGTCCAGCGCGTCGCGCATGGTCGTCGCCGCCACGTGGGACAGGTCGACGAGCATGCCGAGCCGGTTCATCTCGCGCACGACCTCGTGGCCGAACGCCGACAGGCCGCCGACGTTCGGATCGTCGGTCGCGGAGTCGGCCCAGTCGTTGTTGTCGTTGTGGGTGAGCGTCATGTAGCGCACGCCGAGTGCGTACAGGCCGCGCAGGGTGCCGAGCGAGTTGGCGATGGAGTGACCGCCCTCGGCCCCCATCAGGGAGGCGATACGGCCGCCCTGCCGCGCCGCCTCCATGTCCGCCGCGGTCAGCGCGGGGGCCAGGTCGGCGGGGTAACGCTCGATCAGCTGCCGTACGCAGTCGATCTGCTCGAGCGTGGCCGGCACCGCGCCGGGCCGGTCCGACGGCACGAAGACCGACCAGTACTGTGCGCCGACGCCGCCGGCGCGCAGCCGGGGGAGGTCGGTGTGCAGGTGGGCGTTCTGGTCCGCGGCGATGTCCCGGGCGTCCAGGTCGTAGTTGACCTGGGCACGCAGGGCCCACGGCAGGTCGTTGTGGCCGTCGACCACCGGGAACTCACGCAGCAGCTCGCGGGCCTCGTCCAGGGAGGGCATGCGCGTCACTTCCCGAAGCCGAAGCCGCTGCCCGCGCCCTCGACCTTGGTCCGCAGGCGCTTGCCCTTCTCGGTGGCCTGGTCGTTGAGGTCCTGCTGGAAGTCGCGCATCCGCTGCAGCAGTTCCTCGTCGTGCGCGGCGAGCATGCGGGCCGCGAGCAGACCGGCGTTGCGGGCACCGGCGACGGAGACGGTGGCGACCGGGACGCCGGCCGGCATCTGCACGATCGACAGCAGGGAGTCCATGCCGTCGAGGTACTTCAGCGGGACCGGGACGCCGATGACCGGCAGCGGGGTGACGGAGGCGAGCATGCCGGGCAGGTGGGCGGCACCGCCGGCGCCGGCGATGATCGCCTTCAGGCCGCGCTCGGCCGCCTGCTCGCCGTACGTGATCATCTCGCGCGGCATGCGGTGGGCGGAGACGACGTCCACCTCGTAGGCGATCTCGAACTCGTCCAGCGCCTTGGCGGCGGCCTCCATGACGGGCCAGTCGGAGTCCGACCCCATGACGATGCCAACAACGGGGCTCATTCGGTGATGGTGCCTCTCAGGTAGCCGGCAGCGTGACGGGCGCGCTCCAGCACGTCGTCCAGGTCGTCGCCGTAGGTGTTGACGTGTCCGACCTTGCGGCCGGGCTTCACGTCCTTGCCGTACATGTGGATCTTGAGCTTGGGGTCGCGGGCCATGCAGTGCAAGTACGCGGAGTACATGTCCGGGTAGTCGCCGCCCAGGACGTTGACCATGACGGTCCACGGGGCGCGCGGGCGCGGGTCGCCGAGCGGGAGGTCGAGGACCGCGCGGACGTGGTTGGCGAACTGGGAGGTGACCGCGCCGTCCTGGGTCCAGTGGCCGGAGTTGTGCGGGCGCATCGCGAGTTCGTTGACGAGGATGCGGCCGTCGCGGGTCTGGAAGAGCTCGACGGCGAGGTGGCCGACGACGCCGAGTTCCTTGGCGATGGTCAGGGCCATCTCCTCGGCCCGCAGCGCGAGGTCCTCACCGAGGTCGGGGGCGGGCGCGATGACGGTGTCGCAGACGCCGTTCACCTGCTGCGACTCGACCACCGGGTACGCGACGGCCTGGCCGTGCGGGGAGCGTACGACGTTGGCGGCGAGCTCGCGGACGTAGTCGACCTTCTCCTCGGCGAGGACGGGCACGCCCGCGCGGAACGGGTCGGCGGCCTCCTCGACGGAGTCGACGACCCACACGCCCTTGCCGTCGTAGCCGCCGCGGACGGTCTTCAGGACGACGGGGAAGCCGTCGCCCTTGGCGCCGTCCGCGAGGCCTTCGCGTGCGAAGGCGGCCACGTCCCGCGGGTCGCTCACGATGCGGTGCCGCGGGCACGGGATGCCGATCGCGTCGAGCTTCGCCCGCATCACGCCCTTGTCCTGGGCGTGCACGAGCGCGTCGGGCCCCGGGCGCACGGGGATGCCGTCCGCCTCCAGGGCTCTGAGGTGCTCGGTGGGTACATGTTCGTGATCGAAGGTGATCACATCGCACCCGCGCGCGAACTCACGCAGCGTGTCCAGGTCGCGATAGTCGCCGACGACGACATCGTTCACGACCTGTGCCGCGGAATCCTGAGGGGTGTCACTGAGGAGCTTGAACCTGATGCCCAACGGGATGCCGGCTTCGTGCGTCATACGCGCGAGCTGCCCCCCGCCGACCATGCCGACTACCGGGAACGTCACCCCCTAGCGTATCGGCCACGCCGACCCGCCCGGCTTACCGGCCTCGCACCCGCTCTTACCCTGGGCTTTCCCGGATCTTTCCGACCCGTTCCCAAGCTGTGGCCTCGTCCGCAGGCGCCCGGGGTGCGGCCTGGATAGCATGGCTTGGCTGACGAAACCTACGGACGGGAGCTGCACAGCCATGGAACTACGTTCCTCGGGGCTGCAACGGCTCGTACGCGAGGTGGCCAAGTTCGGTGCCGTCGGCGGTGCCGGTGTCCTCGTCAACCTGGGCGTGTTCAACCTGGTCCGGCACGTCTCCGACCTGCCGGTGGTGCGCGCCAGCATCATCGCGACCGTCGTCGCCATCGCCTTCAACTACGTGGGGTTCCGTTACTGGACGTACCGGGACCGTGAGAAGAGCGGGCGCACCCGGGAGCTCACGCTGTTCCTGCTGTTCAGCGCGATCGGCCTGGTGATCGAGAACGGTGTGCTGTACCTCGCGACCTACGGCTTCGGCTGGGACAGCCCGCTGCAGAGCAACGTCTTCAAGTTCGTGGGCATCGGCGTCGCCACCCTGTTCCGCTTCTGGTCGTACCGGAGCTGGGTGTTCCGTGCCATGCCCGCCCGGGAGGCGGTGGCGGGCGCGGAGTCGATCCTGGCGCGGCAGTCCAAGAAGCCCGCGCCCGCGCAGGCGTCCGAGCCCCGCCAGCGCGTTCCGTAGCCGGTCGCGCGGCGGGTCGCCTGCCGCGGCCGGTCGCTCGTAGCCGGTTCCGCCGGACCGGCCGGTCCGCCCGTGGCCCGGTTCAAGCGGTGGCTGCCGCTAGCGGACGGTGGGCCCGCTCTCGTCCGGCTCGCGGGCCGGGGGCGTACGGGACAGGAAGAGGCCGAACACCGGCGGCTGGGCCTGGAGCAGCTCCAGACGGCCCCCGTCGGCCTCCGCCAGGTCGCGGGCCACGGCCAGTCCGATGCCCGTGGAGTTGCGGCCGCTGATGGTGCGCTCGAAGATCCGCGCGCCGAGGTCGGCCGGGACGCCGGGCCCTCGTCGGTGACCTCCACGACCGCCTGGTTGCCGGTGACCCGGGTGCGCAGGGCCACGGTCCCGCCGCCGTGCATGAGGGAGTTCTCGATCAGCGCGGCCAGCACCTGCGCGACCGCGCCGGGGGTGCCGACGGCGTTCAGGTGCCGCTTGCCGGAGGAGACCACGGCCCGGCCGGCGCTGCGGTAGGCGGGCCGCCACTCGGCGAGCTGCTGCTGGATGACCTCGTCGAGGTCGAAGGTGACGGCGGAGCCGGTGCGGGGGTCGCGGGCGTTGGTCAGCAGCCGCTGCACCACGTCGGTCAGCCGCTCGACCTGGGTCAGCGCGATCGTCGCCTCGTCCTTCACCGTGTCCGGGTCGTCGGTGAGGGTGATCTCCTCCAGCCGCATGGACAGCGCGGTCAGCGGCGTACGGAGCTGGTGGGAGGCGTCGGCGGCGAGGCGCCGCTCGGCGGTCAGCATGCGCCCGATCCGCTCGGCGGAGGAGTCCAGGACGTCGGCGACCCGGTCCAGCTCGGGGACGCCGTACCGCTTGTGCCGCGGGCGCGGGTCTCCGGAGCCGAGGCGTTCGGCGGTCTCGGCGAGGTCGGTCAGCGGGGAGGCGAGGCGGTTGGCCTGGCGGACGGCGAGCAGTACGGCGGCGACCACCGCGAGCAGCGCGACCAGCCCGATGATCAGCAGGGTGCGGCCGACCTCCCGGGTGACCGCGGAGCGCGGCTCCTGCACGGTGACCGTCTCGCCCTCCTCGCCCCGCTGCGTGGCGTGGATGACGTCGCCCTCGGGCTTGCTGCCGATCTCGATCGGGGTCCGGCCGGGGACGCTGATGACCGCGTACTGGTCCTTGCTGACCGGGTTGCGCAGGACCTCGGAGTTGACGTTCTCCTCCGCGAGGATGCGGCTGTCCACGATGCTCGCCAGCCGCACCGCCTCGGACTCGACCCGCTCCTGGGCGCTGCTGGTGATGGTCCGCGTCTCGACGATCACCAGGGAGACCCCGAAGACGGCGATCACGACGAGGACGACGGCGAGGGTGGACTGGATGAGACGTCGGCGCATGTCCTCGTTACCTGAAGCGGTGCCGGGCCCCGGCGGGGGGCTCAGCTCTTCTCGAAGCGGAATCCGACTCCGCGCACGGTGGCGATGTAGCGGGGGTTCGCCGCGTCGTCGCCGAGCTTCTTGCGCAGCCAGGAGATGTGCATGTCCAGGGTCTTGGTGGACGACCACCAGGTGGTGTCCCAGACCTCGCGCATGAGCTGGTCCCGGGTGACCACGCGTCCGGCGTCCCGCACCAGCACCCGCAGCAGGTCGAACTCCTTCGCGGTGAGCTGGAGTTCCTCCTCGCCCATCCAGGCGCGGTGCGACTCGACGTCGATGCGCACCCCGTGCGTGGCCGGGGGCTGCTGGGGCTCGGCGGCGCCGCGCCGCAGCAGGGCCCGTACCCGGGCGAGCAGTTCGGCGAGCCGGAAGGGCTTGGTGACGTAGTCGTCGGCGCCCGCGTCGAGGCCGACGACGGTGTCCACCTCGTCGGCGCGCGCGGTCAGGATGAGGATCGGTACGGACTGCCCGTCGGCACGCAGCCGGCGGGCGACCTCCAGGCCGTCCATGCCGGGCAGGCCCAGGTCGAGCACGACCAGGTCGACACCGCCCTGGATGCCGGCGTCGAGTGCGGTGGGTCCGTCCTCGCGCACCTCGACCTCGTAACCTTCCCGGCGCAGTGCGCGGGCCAGCGGCTCCGAGATGGACGCGTCGTCCTCGGCGAGCAGTACACGGGTCATGAGGTGATGGTAGACCGCCCGCGCTCGGTGCCGGGGTGTGATCGCTTCCCGGGATTCTTACCTTGCCGGGCCAGTGGTACGAACCATTGCCTGAGGGATGCGATCGTAGAGGAGACCTTCGAATCAGGCCCCACGGTTCCCTCGACACCTGTGATCCGTGTCTCAAGTCCTTCCATATCCGGCACTGTCCTGACGTAAAGTGACGTGAACGCCTGTAGCACACCGGGGACCTTTGGCGGGCAGTTGTCGCTGAAGGTCTCTTTTGTGTGCGGGCTGACGAAGATCAGCCCTGAAAGGAATGACCTCTGGCCGGGCTCCGGACGCAGTGACGCGTACGGGGCGTGGATCCCGGTGGTCTCCGTCCGCCGCTCCGCGATCCGGAGCGGGCTCCCCCTGGGCGTGGGGGTGGACGAGCGACCCTGCCGGTGCCGGCCACCCCCACCGGGCGCGCAACGCTCCATCGCGCGTCCCGACCAGCAAGGAACGACCATGGCGTCCAGCCTGACGAAGGACTCGGTCCGCCCGGGCACCCCCGGGTCCGAGAAGACCTTCTTCGGCCACCCCCGCGGACTGGCCACTCTCTTCATGACCGAGATGTGGGAGCGTTTCTCCTACTACGGCATGAAGGCCCTGCTCACCGTCTACCTGCTGTCCGGCGGCCCCGATGCCGGCAAGGGCAGCATGGGCGGCGGCCTGGCCATGGACGTGGCCACCACCACGGTGATCGTGTCCGTCTACTCGGCGATGGTGTACCTGCTCGCCATGCCCGGCGGCTGGCTCGGCGACCGCGTCTGGGGTCCGCGCAAGACGGTGGCCATCGCGGCTGTGACGATCATGTCCGGCCACATCGTGCTGGCCCTGCCCGGCGGTCAGGCACCGTTCTTCGCCGGTCTGGCGCTGGTCGCGGCCGGTTCGGGTCTGCTCAAGGCCAACATCTCCACGATGGTGGGCCACCTGTACGACGGCCCGGACGACCCGCGCCGTGACGGTGGCTTCACGATCTTCTACATGGGCATCAACGCAGGCGCCTTCTTCGCCCCGCTGGCCATCGGCACCGTCGGCCAGGAGGTCAACTGGCACCTCGGCTTCGGCATGGCCGCGGTCGGCATGGCGGTCGGCCTGGCCGCGTTCCTGCTCGGCACCCGCCACCTGAACCCGCAGAGCAACGTCGTCCCGAAGCCGCTGAGCACCGAGGAGCGCTCCTCCTGGCTGCGCAAGGGCCTGACCTGGCTCATCATCGCGGCCGTGTTCTACGGCGTCGTGGGCTTCACCGGCCACTTCACCCTGAACTGGGCGATGATCCCGCTGACCGTCATCGGTCTGATCATCCCGGCCGGTGTGCTGATGCGCATCAAGCGGGACAAGGAGCTCTCGTCCACCGAGCAGTCGAAGATGACCGGCTACATCTGGTTCTTCGTCGCGGCCGCCGTGTTCTGGATGATCTACGACCAGGGCGCGTCCACCGTCCAGGCGTTCGGCGAGGGCAAGGCCTCCGGCGCGCTGCTGGGCTTCGACTTCCCGTCCTCCTGGTACCAGTCGCTGAACCCGCTGTTCATCATGGCGCTGGCCCCGGTCTTCGCCTGGGTCTGGATGTGGCTGAACCGCCAGGGCAAGGAGCCCAGCACCATCGTGAAGTTCTCGATGGGCCTGGTCCTGATCGGCGTGTCGTTCTTCTTCTTCCTGATCCCGCTGGGCATGGCCGCCAACGGCACCGCGGTCAGCCCGATGTGGCTGGTCGGCATCTACTTCATCCAGACCGTCGGTGAGCTGTGCCTGTCGCCGGTGGGCCTGTCGGTGACGACGAAGATGGCCCCGGCCAAGTACGCCAGCCAGATGATGGGCGTGTGGTTCCTCGCGGTCACCGCGGGCGACTCCATCACCAGCCTGCTGTCCAACCCGGCCATAGCCGGGGTCGACCTCGGCGGCACGGGCGCGGTCTTCGGGGAGGCGGCCCTCGCGGCCCTCGCCGGATTCGCGGTGTGGATGTACCGCCGGAAGGTGAAGTCGCTGATGGGCGACGTGCGCTGACGCACCCCCATACGCAAGGGCGGAGGGCCGCCGCACATCGTGTGCGGCGGCCCTCCGTCGTTGTCCGGGTCCCCGGACCAGGTGGTCAGGACTTCGTCTCGACCGACCAGGACCGGGTGAAGCTGCTGAAGCCGCACATCACGGTGGACTTCTGACCCGGCTTCACCCAGGGCCCCAGACGTACCACGGGATCTCGTGCGGGGTGCCCCGGCCGCGGACGACGTCGCAGACCAGCTTCACCCGGTGCCGGGCCACCTTCTTGCCCGACGCGGACTTCTTGCACGTGGACGTGGCCTTGGGCCGGCCCAGGTCGAGGTGGACCACAGCCGTGCACTTGTACTTGGCGCCGGCCGCCTCCGCGGTGCCCGCGGTGGCCAGGCCGGTCCCCGTCGCCATGAGGACGGCGGCGAGCGCGCCGCCCGCCACCTTCTTCCCCCAGATCATTTGCTCCTCTTTCCTCCGCCGGACATCGCAGGCGATGGTCAATCGCTCAACTGCGGATTCACCCGACGGGCAGCGTGCTTGTTCGCTTTGCTTGCACGAACGACGGGGACGCTATGCCGTATTTGATCTTGGAGGCAAATCACCTGGGGGGTTCTGAGCAAGATCTGAGGTGCGGGGTGCTGGGGCGCGGCCGTGACCAGGGGGAAGACCGGCGCGGGACGGCCGGCGCACGGAGGGCCGCGCGGCCTTCCGCGGGCTCCGAGCGGGGCGGGTGCCTCGGGATGGACGTGCGCAGGCCCGGCGGGCGCGCCCGAGCGGCGAGCGGCCGCGGCGGATGGACGCCGGTGCGGCAACTGGAGGGGGCGGCGGCGGTGGTGCGGCAACGCGAACGGGCGGCCGGTGGGGATGCCGGTGGCGCGAGCAGATCACGCCAGCAGATCACTCGGCGGCGCGAGGGCTTCTCAGCGCGAGGGCGCGGCGGCGGCTGCGCCGGCACGACGATGCGAGGTGCGGCGGCTGCGCCTGCATCGTCGGCGGATCGCTCGGTGGCGTGACGGCGTCTTGGCGCGAGGGGGCAGCTGTGCCGGGGCGGCAACGCCAGCGGGCGGCCGGTGGGGATGCCGATGACGCGAGCGGAACGCTCGGTGGCGTGACGGCGTCTTGGCGCGTGGCCGCGATCGGTGGGTGTGCCGGTGCCCCGCAGGGGATCGCTCGGTGGCGGTGCCGACGCTTCGGCACCGGGAGCGGGCCCGCGCGGGCGGGTGAGCCGGGACGGCCGCCGGAGCGGCCGACACGCTTCGGCGGGTTACGCGGGTGCGCCCAGTTCCGCCCACACGGTCTTGCCGTCGCGGCCGGGGACGCGGAGGACGCCCCAGTCCAGGCAGAGCCGCTGCACGATGAACATGCCGTGGCCACCGGGGCGGCCGGCGCGGTGCGGGGTACGGGGGGCCGGCTGGCCGGCGCCCCGGTCGGAGACCTCCAGCCGGATCACCTTGTTGTCGCAGGCGAGGAGCAGCTCGTCCGGGCCCTCGGCGTGCAGACACGCGTTGGTGACCAGCTCGGACACCACGAGCAGCACGTCCTCGGCGGCGGCACGCTGATCGGCGCCGTCCGCGGGCAGCCAGCCCCACGCGTACAGCGCCTGGCGGGTGAAGTCACGGGCGAGCGGGACGACGCCGCTCTCGCCGTCCAGGCGCAGCGTGCGTACCTGCCGCCCCCGCCCCGGGGCGCACCCTCGGACGGCACGGACGGCGCGGCTGCCCCCGCGGGCGCGCCCGGCTCCGGCGCACCCCCTTCGGACGCCCCGGAAGCGCCGCTGGGCTCCGGGCCGCGGTCGCCCGGCGAGTAAGGCCGGGTGGTGCTCATCAGCGCTTCACCTCACCGATCCACCAGTTCACAGTTCAACATTCCGGCACCGGTCGGTGCCGGGCGGTCCGTACACAGTCCGCCCACGACTCCTCCGTCGTCCGCCCCTCGCAGGTACGTCGCGCCCAGGCCGTTCATCGGTTCCCGAACGACCCGGCGTGCCCGCGGTCGACGGCTTTCAGGATGACTCCTGCCCGACGGATCCGGCGGAACACCCCCGTTTGGACATGAACGGTGCCCCGTACAAACAACGGGCGTCCGCGAGCGGCGGGAGCAAGGCTTCAGTCGGAGTCGCCGGCCAGTGCGGCCTCTACGGAGTCGTGGACGGTGAAGACCGCCTCGGCCCCGGTGATCTCGAATACGCGTGCCACCACCGGCAGCATGCCCGCCAGGTGGACGCCGCCGCCGGCGGCCTCCGCCTTGAGCCGCGCCCCGAGCAGAACGTTCAGTCCCGTGGAGTCGCAGAACTCAAGCCGCGAGCAATCCACCACGAGCCGTGAGAACCCCTTCTCAAGAAGATCGTCGAGGGGCTCGCGCAGAAGATCGGCGGTGTGGTGGTCCAGTTCACCCGCAGGTGTAACTACGGCGCTGGGACCCTCTTCCCGCACCTCCACCAGAAGCCGGCCCGACTGTGCGCTGCCGACCGTCCCGTGGTCCATGCCGTCTCTCTCCCGAGGTCGTGGCTGCTGATGCCCTCGAACATTACGCCTTTCAATCGCACTCCGACACCCGAACAACCTCCCACAATCGGACATATCACTACAGAACGCACTTGCGACGTGCTCGGTGAAGCAGGTAGGGCTAGTAAGGACACACAGCCCTACAGCCGGCTTCGGAGGCGCCGCACACCGTACGTGCACGTTTTTTGGCTTCGGCAGCCATATGCCGAGAACGATGGAGGACACCCATGTCACCCCGGCTCGACGAATCGCATACCCCGATCGCGACGTCGACACCCCCACCGGAACTGGATCATCCCATCAATCCCCTCGAAGCGATCGAGGGACTCCCGGAGATCCCGCCCTTCGACGAGGTAGGCCCGGTCGACGCCCGGGCGCTGTCCCGGACGCTCTTCGAGCGCCTGGAGTCGCTCGAGGAGGGGACGCCCGACTACTCGTACGTGCGCAACACGCTCGTCGAGCTGAACCTCGCGCTGGTCAAGTTCGCCGCCTCCCGCTTCCGCTCCCGCAGCGAGCCGATGGAGGACATCATCCAGGTCGGCACCATCGGCCTGATCAAGGCGATCGACCGCTTCGAGCTCTCCCGCGGTGTGGAGTTCCCCACGTTCGCGATGCCGACCATCATCGGCGAGATCAAGCGCTTCTTCCGTGACACCTCCTGGTCCGTGCGGGTGCCGCGCCGGCTGCAGGAACTGCGGCTGGACCTGGCCAAGGCCGGGGACGAGCTGGCGCAGAAGCTGGACCGCGCCCCCACCGTGGCGGAACTCGCCGAGCGGCTCGGCATCTCCAAGGACGAGGTCGTCGAGGGCATGGCCGCCTCCAACGCCTACACCGCCTCCTCCCTGGACGCCCAGCCCGAGGAGGACGACTCCGAGGGCGCCCTCGCGGACCGCATCGGGTACGAGGACCACGGGCTGGAAGGCATCGAGTACGTCGAGTCGCTGAAGCCGCTGATCGCCGAACTCCCCTCCAGGGATCGGAAGATCCTGTCACTGCGCTTCGTCGCGGGTATGACCCAGTCGGAGATCGGCGAGGAACTGGGCATCTCCCAGATGCACGTCTCCCGGCTGCTGTCGCGGACGCTCGTGCGGCTGCGCAAGGGGCTGACCGTCGAGGAGTGACCACCACCGAGGAGTGATCCCTTTGGTGCCGCGTGCCAGGCGGCCCGGCCGTGACGGCCGGGCCGCTTCGCTGTTCACGGGACGGACCTCCCCGAATGGCGGGTACCCGGGGCCCCAGCCCTCAACCCGGCCCGTTCACGGGTCGCCCATGGCTCGCTCCCCGGGACCAGCGCGCCCCCGTCATGCGCGAACCGTTACCGGGGTTACCCCGGGAAACGTCTTTCCCGATCAGCGCCGCTCCACCACCATGAGCCCCCAAACCGGCCGGTACGCCGGAGAGTTCGGGGGGACGGAGGGCACAAGATGGCTCAGGGCGGCGACGGGGCCGAGGCGGACACGGGACTCGCCGGGGCGCCGGACGCGCGGCTGACGGCACTGCTGCGCACCCCGTCCCCGACTGCCTTCCCGGCCCTTCAGGAACTGCGCCGCCGGCACCACCCGGCGGTCCTCGCCTACGCCAGGCTGTGCACCGCGAGCGAGTCGGCCGCCCGCAGGCTGGCGGCGGAGACCCTCACCGAGGCGGCCCGCGAGACGGCCCGCGGCCGGGAGCCCAACGTGCCCCTGCGCCATCAGCTCCTGCTGCTCACCGCCCGGCTGGCGGCCGGCTGGGCGGCCGACGAACGCTCCGCGGGCGTCGACGCGGGTCTGCTGTTGGTCCTGAACACCGGCGGCCTGCCCGACGGACCCGTACCGCCACTCCTCCCGGCGTTCCAGACGCTCCCGTCCCGCACCCAGGGCCTGATCTGGTACGGCGTCCTCGAAGCGGAGCCCGCCGAGCGCACCGCCGCCTGTCTGGGCCTGAGCCGCGTGGACGTGACCCATGACACCCCGCAGGCGCTGCAGGCGCTGGCCCAGGCCTGCCTGCGGCACCGTCTGGGCGGCTCGGACGACCCGCGCTGCGCCGACTTCCGCCGGCTGATCGAGGAGGCGGTACGGCCCGACGGCCCCCGGCGCAGCGCCGACCTGGACGCCCACCGCGCCCACTGCCCGCACTGCACGGCCGCCGTAGAGGAGCTGACCGCGCTGCGGGACGCCCCGCGGCAGACCCTGGCGGACGGCCTGCTCCCCTGGCACGGGACGGCCTACCTCCGGCCCGCCGGTCCGGTTACCGCGCCCGGCCCGCGTGCCGCGCTCCGGAGCCGGCCGCCCGGCCGCCGCTACCTGCTGGCGTCGGCCGCGCTGGGTGTCGCCCTGGCCCCCCTGCTGGTCTTCCTGCTCTCCCCGTCCGAGGCCTCGGACCGGCACGCGACGGCGGCGACGCCCGCTCCCCCGCCGGTGACGGTGACGGCCACGGTCTCGCTGTCCCCGCCGGCCGCCCCGACTCCGTCGCGCACCACCGAGTCGCCGTCGCCGTCCCCGAGCAGGACTTCGCACCGCCCGGCCACCTCCCCGCCGCCCACCCGCAGCGCCCCGCCGCCGCCCGCGCCGCCGGGCAGCTCCTTCGCCCAGGTGGTGAACCTGGCCACGGGCCGCTGCCTGGACATCCGGGACGGCGAGCTGTGGAAGGGCAACGACGTCGTCATGGCGCCCTGCGACTCCTCCGCCACCCAGCGCTGGCGGGTCGACGCGGATCCGGGCGTCCTGCGCTCGGCCGCCGACTCCGACTTCTGCCTGGACAGCCGCGGCGCGACCGACCGGGGCGTGGGCATCTGGGAGTGCGACTCGGTCTACGGCGGCAACGGCCGCAACCTCCGCTTCCGCGTCGACCCCGACGGCACCGTCCGGCCGGCGATCGACACCGGCACCGCGGTGACCCCGGACGGCGGCGACGGGGTCGTACTGCGGCCGCTGGACGGTGAGCGGGCGCAGCGGTGGCGGGCCGGGGCCGCCTGAGCGGCCGGCGCGGCCGCCCGGATCAGACCTCGCGCACCCCGCGCCGCCAGACACCGGCGGTCAGCGGCACGCCCGGCCGGTAGGCCAGGTGCACATGGCTGGGGGCGTCGAGCAGCAGCAGGTCGGCGCGGGCCCCCGGGGTGAGGCGGCCGATGTCCGTGCGGCGCAGGGCCGCCGCGCCGCCGGCCGTGGCCGACCAGACCGCCTCGTCCGGGGTCATCCCCATGTCCCGCACCGCGAGCGCGACGCAGAAGGGGACCGAGGAGGTGAACGACGAGCCCGGGTTGCAGTCCGTGGACAGGGCCACGGTGACGCCCGCGTCCAGCAGCCGCCGGGCGTCCGGCCACTCGGCGCGGGTGGAGAACTCGGCGCCGGGCAGCAGGGTGGCGACCGTGTCGCTGTGGGCGAGGGCGTCGACGTCCGCGTCGGTGAGGTGGGTGCAGTGGTCGGCACTGGCCGCGTCCAGCTCGACGGCGAGCTGGACACCGGGGCCGTAGGAGAGCTGGTTGGCGTGGACCCGGGGGTGCAGGCCCTTGTCCCGGCCCGCGGTGAGGATCGCGCGGGCCTGGTCGCCGTCGAAGGCGCCCTTCTCGCAGAAGACGTCGATCCAGCGGGCGTGCGGCGCGCAGGCGTCGAGCATCTCGCCGGTGACCAGGGCGACGTAGGCCGCCGGGTCGTCGGCGTGTTCGGGGGCGACGATGTGGGCGCCGAGGAACGTCACCTCGTCGGTGTGCCGGGCGGCGATGCGCAGGGCGCGGGCCTCGTCCTCGACGGTGAGGCCGTAGCCCGACTTCGTCTCGAAGGTGGTGGTGCCCTGGCGGAGGGCCTCGGTCAGGTAGCGGGTGAGGTTCGCCTCCAGTTCCGCGTCGGTGGCGGCGCGGGTGGCCGCGACCGTGGTGCGGATGCCGCCCGCGGTGTAGGAGCGGCCGGACATCCGGGCGTTGAACTCCTGGGTGCGGTCTCCGGCGAAGACCAGGTGGGAGTGGGAGTCCACGAAGCCCGGCAGCACCGCCCGGCCGCCCGCGTCGACCCGGTTGTCGGTGGCGGGTGCTTTCCTGGATTCACCGGTCCACGCGATGCGGTCGCCGTCGACGACGACGGCCGCGTCCTGGATCAGACCGAGGGGGAGCTGTCACCCAGGGAGGGGTCGTTGGTGACCAGCGTGGCGATGTTGGTGATGACGGTGCTGCTGCTCATGGTGTCCTCGTGGGTGGCCGGTCGGGGGTCGGCGGAATGCGACGGCGCGGGCGTCAGCCGCGCAGGGCTTCGATCGCGTCGGCGAGCGCTCTCGGCACGTCCGGGACGAGGGCGTGGACCCCGTCCCGTACGACATGACGGCCGCCCACCACCGTGTGCCGCACGTCCGCCGCGGTCGCCGCGAACACGGCCGTCTCGGCGCCCAGCCGGGGCAGCGGCCCGGCCGTCCTGACCGAGTCGAGCGCGATCGTCGTCAGGTCGGCGAGCGCGCCCGCCTCGATGGCGCCGGCGTCCTGCCAGCCGAGGGCGGCGTGGCCGTCGGCGGTGGCGGCCCGCAGCAGGGCCGCGGCCGTCCAGTGGCCCCGGGTGCGGGTGCGCAGCCGCTCGTTCAGCTCCATCGCGCGCGCCTCTTCGAACAGGTCGATGACCGCGTGGCTGTCGGAGCCCAGGGAGAGCGGGGAGCCCGCCCGCTGCAGGGCGACGGCCGGTCCGATGCCGTCGGCGAGGTCGCGTTCGGTGGTGGGGCACATGCAGGTGCCGGTGCGCGAGCCGCCGAGCAGCGCGATGTCCTCGTCCGTGAGGTGGGTGTTGTGCACACCGGTGGTGCGCGGCCCGAGGACGCCGTGGTCGGCGAGCAGCTGGGTGGGGGTGCGGCCGTGCGCGGCCCGGCAGGCCTCGTTCTCGGCGGTCTGCTCGGACAGGTGCACGTGCAGCGGGGCCCGCCGCTCCTCGGCCCAGCGCGCCACGGTCGCCATCTGGTCCGCGGGCACGGCGCGTACGGAGTGGATCGCCGCCCCGATCCGCGCGTGGTCCCGTTCCCGGAGAAGCGAGGCTCGTTCGGCCCAGGCCTCCGCGCTGCCGTCGGAGAAGCGCAGCTGGTGGGCGTTGGGCGGTTCGCCGGCGTGCTCGTTCCGGATGGCGGAGGAGAGGTAGGCGGTGTCCAGCAGGGTGATGCGGACACCGGCGTCGGCCGCGGCCGCGATCAGCGCCTCGCCCATGGCGTTGGGCTCGGCGTAGGGGGTGCCGCCGGGGGCGTGGTGGACGTAGTGGAACTCGCCGACGCAGGTGACGCCGGCCAGGGCCATCTCCGCGTACACCGCGCGGGCGAGGGCGTGGTAGGTCTCCGGGGTCAGCCGGTCGGCGACGGAGTACATCACCTCGCGCCAGGTCCAGAAGGTGCCGCTGCCGACCTGGACCGTGCCGCGCAGCGCCCGGTGGAAGGCGTGCGAGTGGGCGTTCGCCAGGCCGGGCAGGGTCAGGCCGCGCAGCACCTCGGCGCCGGGCGGCGGGGTGGGGACGCCGGTGCGGACGGTGGTGATCCGGCCGTCCGCGGCCGACACCGCCACGCCGGGCTCGACATGGGTGCCGAGCCAGGCGTGCTCCAGCCAGTAGGTCGTGTCGGTCACGAGCAGGCCAGCCCTTCCAGTACGTCGGCGAGCGAGCGCACCCCGGCCACGCAGTCGTCCTCGGTCGCTGACTCGGCCGGGGAGTGCGAGACACCGGTGGGGTTGCGCACGAACAGCATGGCGGTCGGGATGCGGCCGGAGAGGATTCCCGCGTCGTGTCCGGCGCCGGTCCCCAGGACGGGCACCCTGAGGCCGGTGTCCTTGCCGAGGAGCCGGCCGAGTTCGTCGCGCAGCGCGTGGTCGAACTCGACCACCGGGGTGAAGGACTCGCGGACGACGTCCAGGTCGATGCCGTGGGCGTCGGCGTACTCGCGCGCGGCCTTCTCGACGCCGCCGACGACGGTGTCCAGCGTCGCCTGGTCGGCGGCGCGGGAGTCGAGCCAGCCGCGCACCAGGGAGGGGATGGCGTTGACGCCGTTGGGCTCGACGGCGATCTTGCCGAAGGTGGCGACGGCGCCGGCGAGTTCGGCCTCGCGGCGGGCGGCGAGCACCGTCTCGGCGTACGACAGCATCGGGTCGCGCCGGTCCACCAGGCGGGTGGTGCCCGCGTGGTTGGCCTCGCCGCGGAAGTCGAAGCGCCAGCGGCCGTGCGGCCAGATGGCGCTGGCGATGCCGACCCGGTCGCCGGACAGGTCCAGCGCGCGGCCCTGTTCGACGTGGAGTTCCACGAAGGCGCCGATCCGGGCCAGCCGTTCCGGGTCGGCCCCGATGGCGTCGGGGTCGTACCCGGCGGCCTCCATGGCCCGCGGCAGGGTGATGCCGTCCGCGTCGGTGAGGCGGTGGGCCTGCTCGACGGTCAGTTCTCCGGCGGTGAGCCGGGAGCCGACACAGGCGAGACCGAACCGGGCGCCCTCCTCGTCGCCGAAGTTGACGATGGCGAGGGGCTTGGTGGGCCGCGCTCCCCTGGCGCGCAGTTCGTCGAGGGCCGCGAAGGAGGACACGACGCCGAGGGGGCCGTCGAAGGCGCCCCCGTCCGGCACCGAGTCCAGGTGCGATCCGGTGACCACGGCGTCCCCGGCGGCCGGGTCGCCCAGCCAGGCCCACTGGTTCCCGTTCCGGTCCACCTCGTGGGCCAGCCCGCGCGCCCGGGCCTGCTCCTCGAACCAGGCCCGGCACTCGCCGTCGGCCCCGCTCCAGGCGTACCGCCGGTACCCCCCGGAGTCGGGGTGCCGTCCGATGGGCAGCAGCTCCGCCCACATCTCCTGGAAGGAGGGCGCCCGGCGGGCGGCGGGCACGGCCGCGCCCGCACCCGGCGACGGCACCCCGGCCCCCGCCGAGGCGTCGCCGCCCCCGCCGCGAACGGAACTCACGCCTCGTCACCCTCACGCATCGGCACCCGGACCCCCGCTCGTCCGCGACGGACTCCGCGATGTCGTAGCCGGCGTCCACGTGCCGGATGACGCCCATACCGGGGTCGTTGGTGAGCACCCGCCGGATCTTCTCCCCGCCGAGCTTCGTGCCGTCGGCCACCGTCACCTGGCCGGCGTGGATGGAGCGCCCCATGCCCACGCCGCCACCGTGGTGGAGGGAGACCCACGACGCGCCGGACGCCACGTTGACCATGGCGTTCAGCAGCGGCCAGTCGGCGATCGCGTCGGAGCCGTCGAGCATGGCCTCGGTCTCGCGGTACGGCGAGGCGACGGAGCCGCAGTCGAGGTGGTCGCGGCCGATGGCCAGCGGGGCGGCCAGCTCGCCGGAGGCCACCATGTCGTTGAAGCGCTCGCCTGCCTTGTCGCGCTCCCCGTAGCCGAGCCAGCAGATGCGCGCGGGCAGGCCCTGGAAGTGGACGCGCTCGCCGGCCATCTTGATCCAGCGGGCCAGGGACTCGTTCTCCAGGAAGAGGTCGAGGATCGCCTTGTCGGTCTTGGCGATGTCGGCCGGGTCGCCGGACAGGGCGGCCCAGCGGAACGGGCCCTTGCCCTCGCAGAACAGCGGCCGGATGTAGGCGGGGACGAAGCCGGGGAAGGCGAACGCGCGGTCGTAGCCGGCGAGCTGGGCCTCGCCGCGGATGGAGTTGCCGTAGTCGAAGACCTCGGCGCCGGCGTCCATGAAGCCGACCATGGCCTCCACGTGCTTCGCCATGGACTCACGGGCACGCGTGGTGAAGCCGGCCGGGTCCTTCGCGGCGGCGTCCGCCATGTCCTCGAAGGCGACACCCACGGGCAGGTAGGCCAGCGGGTCGTGGGCGGAGGTCTGGTCGGTGACGATGTCGATCGGCGCGCCCATCGCCAGGAGCTGCGGGACCAGCTCGGCCGCGTTGCCGAGGACGCCGATGGACAGCGGGCGGCGGGCGTCGCGGGCCTCGGTGGCGAGCTGGAGCGCGTGGTCGAGGGAGTCGGCCTTGACGTCCAGGTACCGGTGCTCGATGCGGCGCTCGATGGCGCGCGGGTCGCAGTCGACGCAGATGGCGACGCCGTCGTTCATGGTCACGGCGAGGGGCTGGGCACCGCCCATGCCGCCGAGGCCGGCGGTGAGGGTGATGGTCCCGGCGAGGGTGCCGCCGAACTTCTTCGCGGCGACGGCGGAGAAGGTCTCGTAGGTGCCCTGGAGGATGCCCTGGGTGCCGATGTAGATCCAGGACCCGGCGGTCATCTGGCCGTACATGGTCAGGCCGAGGGCCTCCAGGCGGCGGAACTCCTCCCAGTTGGCCCAGTCGCCGACGAGGTTGGAGTTGGCGATGAGGACGCGCGGGGCCCACTCGTGGGTCTGCATGACGCCGACCGGGCGGCCGGACTGGACCAGCATGGTCTCGTCCTGCTTGAGCGTGCGCAGCGTGCGCACCATGGCGTCGAAGGAGCGCCAGTCTCGGGCGGCCTTGCCGGTGCCGCCGTAGACGACGAGCTTGTCGGGGTGCTCGGCGACCTCGGGGTCGAGGTTGTTCTGGAGCATCCGCAGGGCGGCTTCCTGCTGCCATCCCAGGGTGCTCAGTTCCGTGCCGCGCGGTGCTCGTACGGGGCGGGGTCCCGACATCGCTGCCTCCTCCTGTTACTACGTCTATTCACATACTGACGTTCTGAATAGAACTAGTCAACACCTCCCCGCGCTCACACCCGCGCGCCCCGGATGTTTGGCTGGAAGTACACGAACGCCGACAGGAGGGGAGAGGTCGTGGACCACGACACCGACGGCGAGGCCCGGGAGCGGGCCGCCCGGCGCGACGAGGCGGTACGCGCGGCGGTGGAGCAGGGACTGCTGGGGCCGGACGCGGCCGTGGTGGGGCTGCTGGACGTCACCGGCATCCGGGAGTCGGCGGCCGCGCTGCGCGCGGCCTTCGACGCGGTCGTGGCGCCGGGGACACCGGTGCTGCACGCCTTCGCGGTGAAGGCGAGCCCGCTGGTGCCGGTGCTGCGGCTGCTGCACGAGGCGGGCATCGGCGCCGAGGTGGCGAGCCCGGGCGAGCTGGCACTGGCCCGGGCGGCCGGACTGCCGCCGCGGAACACGGTGCTCGACTCCCCCGCCAAGACGCCGGCCGAGCTGCGCGAGGCGCTGGAGCTGGGCGTCGCCGTGAACGCGGACAACCCGCAGGAGCTGGACCGCCTCGACGCGCTGGTCGGGCCGGCGGCCGCCCCCCGGTCACCGCTCGGCATCCGGGTCAACCCGCAGATCGGCGGCGGCTCCATCGGGGCGACCTCGACCGCGACCGAGACCTCGAAGTTCGGGGTGGCACTGCGCGACGAGGGAGCCCGCGAGTGGGTCGTCCGGGCGTACGCGGACCGGCCGTGGCTGACCCGGCTGCACGCGCACACCGGCTCCCAGGGCATCCCGCTCTCCCTGCTGGCGCGGGGCGTGGCGGAGACGTACGCGCTGGCCGAGGAGATCAACGCGCGGATCGGGCGGCGGCAGATCGACACGCTCGACATCGGCGGCGGGCTGCCGGTCAACTTCGAGGGCGAGTCGACCGCGCCGACGTACGCCCAGTACGCGCGCACCCTCCGGGACGAGGTGCCGGGGCTGTTCGACGGGCGGTACGGGATCGTCACCGAGTTCGGGCGCTCGCTGCTGGCCAAGCACGGCACGGTGGTGGCCCGGGTGGAGTACGCGAAGAGCTCCGGCGGGCGGCGGATCGCGGTGACGCACGCGGGCGTGCAGGTGGCCACGCGCACGGTGTACGCGCCGGGGCCTGGCCGCTGCGGATCGCCGCGTACGACACCAAGGGCCGGCCGAAGCCGGGCCCGGAGGTGACGCAGGACGTGGCGGGCCCGGCCTGCTTCTCGGGCGACCTGCTCGCCGAGGGACGCGCCCTGCCCCTGCTGGAGCAGGGCGACTACGCGGCGGCGCTGGACACGGGCGCGTACTACTTCGCGCACCACTACGCCTACAACTCCCTCGCCCGGCCCGGGATCCACGGTTTCGCGCCGGACGGCTCCGGGGGCGTCGCCTTCGCGACCGTGCGGGAGCCGCAGACGGTGGCGGAGGTAGTGGCCGAGTCCGGAGGGGCGCACGCGTCCGCGCTCACCACCCTGAGCACGTCCGGGAGCCGTTGACACACTCCCGCGCTTCATCGAACAAATGGTCCAACCGGCGGGAAACAGCCGTCAGTTGACCCACCCTAGTACGCCGGGCGCACGTTCCAACGGAAAATGCCAAAGCCCTCACTCCCCACGTACACGTTGCGTAGTGTCTCTGTCACTCAACCGGAGTACAGGCGGGGAGGGGAACCGGCGTGCCCGGAATCGACGAGTGCCTACTGGATGCGATGCGGCTGCCCGGTGCCCGGGGAGCCGCGCTGGTGGACTGGACGAGCGGACTGGCCCTCGGATCCGTCGGGGAGGCCCCGGGCGGTGACCACGAGACGACGGCGGCCGAGGCCGCCGAACTGGCCAGGCTGGCCGCCGAGCACGGCGCCTTCACGGCCGGGGACGCCGAGGACGGACGCCCGCCCGTCGAGGACGTGATCATCAGCAACCGCGACAGCTACCACCTGCTGCGGTTCGTGGTCACGTCCTTCGACAGCAGCGTCTTCCTCCACCTGTGGCTGGGCCGCGAGGAGGGCAACCTGGCCCTGGCCCGCATCCGGCTGGGCGAGATGGCGGACCGGCTGGTGCTGGGATGACCATGGTCGGCACACCTCCGCCGCTGCCGGTGCGGGACAGATCGGCCGCGTCGGACCGGACCGCGGGCGCGCTGTCGCCGATGCTCAGACGGCTCGCCGAGGAGCAGGCCACCGGCGTGCTCGTCCGGGAGCACGGCACCCTGTACCTCGCGCGGGGCCGGGTCGTGCACGCCGAGAGCCCCCTCGCACCCGGCCTGAGCGTCCTGCTCACCGCCCACGGCACCCTCGCGGCGGCCGCGTGGCAGCGGGCGGCCGAGCGGGCCGGCGGACCGGCGGGCGCCGCCCGGCTGCTGCTCGACGCGGGGCTGCTGCCCTCGGGCGCGCTGGAGCTGTGCCATCTGGACGCGCTGTACGACGCCGGGTACTTCGCCCTGGCGCCGAGCAGCACCCCCGGCAGGTTCCGGTACGACGGCACGCCCCGCATCGGCCCGCTGCCCTCGGTTCCGGTCATCGCGCTGGAACGCGAGACGCTGCGCCGCCGGCTGCTGCTGCACCGGCTGTGGCCGGACCCGGCCGCCGACAGCTCCCCGCTGATCCGCGCCGCCCCGGCCGCGGGCGCGCAGGTCACCCCGCGCCGGCGGGCCGTCCTGGACCGGGTGGACGGCATCCGTACGGCCCCGGAGATCGCCCGCGACCTGGGCAGACAGGCGTTCCACACGCTGGTGGACGTACGCCGGCTCACGGCGGCCGGCCTGGTCCGGCCGGTGCCCACGGCACCCGACCCGCCGCCGCTCCCGCCGGCTCCCCCGCTCACGGTCACCGACCCCGACATCGCGCTGCTGAAGAGGCTCAGGGATGCGCTGGAGGCGCTTTGAACGGCACCACCCCGCCGCCGAGAGGAGAGAGCTGATGGTGCCCGAACACGACCTGGAGACCGTGCTGGACGAGCTGCGCCGGCTGCGCACCCGCGTCCCGCAGCTCACCGGAGCCCTCACGGCCGGCGTCGACGGGCTCGTCGTCGCCCACGACACACCCGGCGTCGACCCGGAGGGTCTGGCGGCGCTGACCGCGGCCGCCCTCGGCGTGGCCGTACGGGTCGCCGACGCCACCGGCAACGGAGGCTTCCGGGAGCTGATGGTGCGCGGCGAACACGGCTACGTCGCCACCTACGCGGCCGGCCGTACCGCCGTGCTGACCCTGCTCACCCAGGACCGGGTGAACGTCGGCCGGCTCCACCTGGAGGGCCGCCGGTCCGGCGCCCGCATCGGGGAACTGCTCGACGCCGCCGAGGCCGCCGCCCGGGCCGCGGCACCCACCGCACGGCCCGCCCGAACGACACCCGCACGTACTCGCACCACGCGCGCGCCACGCACCACGGCCACCGAAGCGCGCACCGCAACCGACAACTGAGAGGACCACCATGGCCAACACCGAGACCGCCCTGAAAGAGGCCCTGACCTCGATCGAGGGCGCCACCGGCGTCGCACTCGTCGACTACACCAGCGGCATGGCGCTGGGCACGATGGGCGGCGGCAAGACCTTCGACCTCAACGTGGCCGCCGCGGGCAACACGGACGTGATCCGCGCCAAGATGCGCACGATGGAGATGCTGGGCCTCAAGGCCGAGATCGACGACATCCTGATCACTCTGACGGACCAGTACCACCTGATCCGCCTGCTCAAGGGCCGCGGCGGGAACGGCCTGTTCCTCTACCTCGTCCTGGAGCAGAACCGCGCCAACCTGGCGATGGCCCGGCACCAGCTCAAGAGGATCGAGGAGGAGCTGGAGGTCTAGGCCCGCCGGGCCGCCCGAGGTCAGACCAGTGCCGCGGTACGGCGGCGGGACCCGCCGGGGGTCGCGTCGCCGGCCGCGACCCCCGTGGCGCGCAGGCCCTTCACGGCCGCGGCCGCGGGGCCGCCACCCCACCGGTCGAGCCAGTCGACCCGCACCCACAGCAGCGTCTGTCCGGCCCGCTCCCGGCGCCCGAGCCACGCGGCCTTCAGCCTGAGCCCGGCGCCGGCCCCGGCCAGCAGCATGCCCCGGCCGCGGGCAGCGCGAACGAGCTCCCGAGCGCCACCGCGAACGCCGGCAGCAGCCACCACCGGTGTCCCCGGCGCCAGTTGCGCACGGTCACCGCCCGGTCCTGCAGCACGTCGTACCTGCCCGCCCGGACGGCCCCACGGGCCGGCGCCGTGTAGCGCTTCCTGCGTACCAGTGCCACGACGGCCAGGGCGACCAGGAACAGCGCGGTCCCCGCCAGCACCCCGATCCGCCGCCCGGTCACCCCGGGCGGCAGTACTCCGACACCGGCGGCCACCACCCCGAACCACCACAGCGGTGCGGCTCCCGCCCGTACGACGACGGCCACCCGGGCCAGTCCCTGCCCTCCGCGCGCCACGTCGGCCTCCCGTGTCACGTATGCGTGTCCACCCAGCACCTGGGTCCGGGCACGACGCTAACGGCACAACGTGAGACGAGTCTGAGAGCGCGTCGGGTCACTCCACGAACAGCCCCCGGGCGGCGGCGTTCGCGTCGAACTGCTCCAACCGGGCCTGGGCGTCCGGCAGATCGTCGCACAGCGCCTCCAGCAGCACCCGCCCGAGCAGCATCGGCGCGCACGCGGTGTCGAAGGCCAGCCCGGTGCCGACGGCGGCGGGCAGCAGCAGGTCGGAGTGGCGGGCGACGGGCGCGAACGCGGAGTCGGCGACCGTGACGACGGTCAGGCCCGCCTCCCGGGCGTAGGCGAGGGTGTCGACCACCTCGCGCGGATGCCGGGGCAGCGCGAAGCACAGCAGGGCCGTGGCGCCCGCCCGGACGGCCGCGTCGATCCGGTCCTGGATCATCGTGCCGCCCTCGTTGAGCAGCCGGACGTCCGGATGGACCTTGGCGGCGAAGTACGCGAAGCCGTACGCCTGGGAGGCGGCGGCGCGCAGCCCGAGCACCGGCAGCGGGCGCGAGGCCGCCAGGATCCGGCCGGCCTTCTGCACCGGCCGGGGGTCGGCGAGCAGCTCGGCGAGGTGCCTCAGGTTCTCGATCTCGGCCTCGACGGCCTGCTGGTACTCGTTGTACGAGCCCGATCCGGCGGCGGCCTGCTCGGCGGGTACGACCTCGCGCAGGTGCCTGCGCAGCGCGGGGTAGCCGTCGAAGCCGAGGGCGACCGCGAACCGGGTCACCGAGGGCTGGCTGACCCCGGCCAGTTCGGCCAGCTCCACGCTGGACAGGAAGGGGACGTCGGCGGCCCGCCGCACCATGCTGTGCGCGATGCGCCGCTGGGTCGGCGTGAGCCGGTGCCCCTCGAAGAGCGCCTGCAGACGGGTCGCCGGGGTGTCCGTGACGTCCGTGCTCCGGTCGACGCTCATGCTGTGCTCCCCCTCCGGATGTGAACCCATGGCCTATTCAGACATCTAGAACTCTGCATGACCCTATACAGCCGGGCAAGGTCCGTCTCGTGATCCGGCCCACCCGGCCCACCGGGCGGCGAAGAGGGGGGTTTACCCCAGTGCGCGGGGCGCCGTCGCTCCCTACCGTGAAGCGCATGAGCGCACTGGACTCGCGGGACACCGACCTCAAGAAGGACCTGGACGCCACCGTACGGGCGCGCGGGGAACTGGGCGAGGAGTACGACTCCGCGCTCGTCGACTCGTTCCTGGAGAAGGTCGAGCAGCGGATCGACGACACCGTGGACCGCCGGGTACGGCGGCACCTGGCCGAGCAGCGGATGGCCGACGCGCGCGGCACCCGGCGGTCCGGGGCGGCCGGCTCGTGGGCGGAGCGCTACGCCCTCGCGATCGCGTCGCTGGTGCTGGCCGTCCCGTTGTCCGCGATCTCCGGCGCCCTCGCCGGAATGACCGGGATCGTGGCCACCTGGCTCGGGATCGTGGGTGTGAACGCGGCCCAGGCGGTGCGCCTCAACCCGGAGCTGATCACCGGCCGGCGCGACTCCGGGCGGTCCGCCCGGGACGACTGACACCCGGGCGGGAGTGAGGCCCGCGAGGAGCCGAGGCCCCGGGAAGAGGCCGGGCCGGGCCCGGGGAGGAGTTGGGCGCGGGGACCGCCGCACCCCCGTTTCCGGGGGGCGGGACGACGGCGGTCCCCGCGAAGGACGCGGGCCGGGTCAGGACCGGGCTTGCGCGTCCTGGGCGTCCATGGATGGTCCGGGAGCCGCTCCGGAGGTCCTTGGCGCCGCATGGCGCCGGCCCGGGCGGGGAGCCTCCCCCAGTGCTGAACGCCTGGGAGGTACCCCCGTCGCCCTGCCGACACCACCAATATGCCTGACCCGTGTTAAGCGGGTGCTGCGCGCACGTGACGCGCTCGTACCAGTTGTGGAACGGCTCATCCGGCCCAAGTCACCCCCGGGTCGCCGCCGTTGCCGGCGGTTCACCGCGGGTTCGGCTACTTGTTGCCGCCCTTGGCCAGGAAGGCCAGCAGGTCCTGCCGGCTGACCACCCCGGTCGGCTTGCCCTCGACCAGGACGATCGCGGCGTCCGCAGAGCCCAGCACCGACATCAGGTCGCCGACCGGCTCGCCGGAGCCGACCTGGGGCAGCGGGGCGCTCATGTGCTTCTCCAGCGGGTCCTCCAGCGAGGCCCGCTGGGAGAACAGGGCGTCCAGCAGCTCGCGCTCCACCACGGAGCCGACGACCTCGGCGGCCATCACGTCCGGGTGGCCGGCGCCCGGCTTGACGACCGGCATCTGCGAGACGCCGTACTCGCGCAGCACCTCGATGGCCTCGCCGACGGTCTCCTCCGGGTGCATGTGCACCAGGGACGGGATGGTGCCGGCCACCTTGTCCTGCAGGACGTCGCCGACGCGGGCGCTGGGGCCCTCGTCCTCGAGGAAGCCGTAGTCGGCCATCCACTCGTCGTTGAAGATCTTCGAGAGATAGCCGCGGCCGCTGTCCGGGAGGAGGACGACCACGACGTCGTCCGGGCCGAGCCGCTCGGCGACGCGCAGCGCGGCGACGACGGCCATGCCGCAGGAGCCGCCGACCAGCAGGCCCTCCTCCTTGGCCAGGCGGCGGGTCATCTGGAAGGCGTCCTTGTCGGAGACGGCCACGATCTCGTCGGCCACGGTCCGGTCGTACGCGGTCGGCCAGAAGTCCTCGCCGACACCCTCGATCAGGTACGGCCGGCCGGAGCCGCCGGAGTACACCGAGCCCTCGGGGTCGGCGCCGATGACCTTGACCGCGCCGTCGGAGGCGTCCTTCAGGTAGCGGCCGGTGCCGGAGATGGTGCCGCCGGTGCCGACGCCCGCCACGAAGTGGGTGATCCTCCCCTCGGTCTGCTCCCACAGCTCGGGGCCGGTCGAGTGATAGTGCGACAGCGGGTTGTTGGGGTTGGAGTACTGGTCCGGCTTCCAGGCGCCCGGGGTCTCGCGGACGAGGCGGTCGGAGACGTTGTAGTACGAGTCCGGGTGCTCGGGGTCCACGGCGGTCGGGCAGACCACGACCTCGGCACCGTAGGCGCGCAGCACGTTGATCTTGTCGGTGGACACCTTGTCAGGGCAGACGAAGATGCACTTGTAGCCCTTCTGCTGGGCCACGATGGCCAGGCCCACGCCCGTGTTGCCGCTGGTCGGCTCGACGATCGTGCCGCCCGGCTTGAGCTCGCCGCTCTGCTCGGCCGCCTCGATCATGCGCAGGGCGATGCGGTCCTTCACGGAACCGCCCGGGTTGAAGTACTCCACCTTGGCCAGGACGGTCGCCTGGATGCCCTTGGTCACGTTGTTGAGCCTCACCAGCGGGGTGTTGCCGACGAGGCTGATCATCGAGTCGTGGAATCGCACCGTTGTCTCCGGTTGCTTGCAAAAACATTGGTCTTAGTGGTTCCGCCAGCCTACGGCCCCGCCGGTGGCCTCGGCCGGGCGTTCACTCCCTGTCGAGATTGGCACACGGGCTGTACGGGGCAAGGAGTGGGTGTACGGCTACGAGGAGGTGGCGGCGACGGATGACGAGCATGTCGAGGGCGAGAGTGGCCCGGCGGATCGCGGCCGGAGCGGCGTACGGCGGCGGCGGGGTGGGGCTCGTCGGAGCGGCGGCGGTGGGCCTGCTGCTGGCGGAGATGCAACTGGCCCGGCGCCATGTGGGCAACGGCAGCACGGGCCGGGTGCCGGTGGCCGACGGGGTCTACGGCCACGCGTACGACCTCCCCGGTGAACCGCCGCTGCGGCTGGCCCTGCTCGGCGACTCCACGGCCGCGGGGCAGGGCGTGCACCGGGCGGGCCAGACGCCGGGGGCGCTGCTGGCGTCGGGGCTGGCCGCGGTGGCGGAACGGCCGGTGGAGCTGCGGAACGTGGCGTTGCCGGGCGCCCAGTCGGACGACCTGGACCGGCAGGTGGCGCTGGTCCTGTCGGCCGCCGATCCCGTCCCGGACGTCTGCGTGATCATGATCGGCGCCAACGACGTGACCCACCGGATGCCGCCGACGCGTTCGGTGCGGCACCTGTCGGCGGCGGTTCGCCGGCTGCGCACGGCCGGCGCGGAGGTGGTCGTCGGCACGTGCCCGGACCTCGGCACCATCGAGCCGGTGCAGCAGCCGTTGCGCTGGCTGGCCCGCCGGACCTCGCGGCAGCTGGCGGCGGCGCAGACGATCGGGGCGGTGGAGCAGGGCGGGCGGACGGTGTCGCTGGGCGACCTGCTGGGACCCGAGTTCGAGGCGAATCCCCGGGAGCTGTTCGGCCCCGACAACTACCACCCCTCGGCGGAGGGGTACGCGACCGCTGCGATGGCGGTCCTGCCCACGGTGTGCGCGGCTCTCGGCCTGTGGCCGGCCGAGGAGGAGCGGCCGGACGCGTCCCGGCGCGAGGGCTTCCTGCCGGTGGCCCGGGCGGCCGCGGAGGCGGCCTCGGAGGCGGGCACCGAGGTCACGGCGGCGATGCCCACGGGCCCCCGCGGCCCCTGGGCCCTGCTCAAACGCCGCCGTCGGCGCCGCGTGAGCGAGGCCGAACCGGCCCGGCCCTCGGTGTGAGCACCCGGTCCGGGGCGTCCGGGCCGGCCGGCCCGGACGCCCGGGGAACCGCCACCCCAACCGTCCGCACCGTCCCATACCGTCCCACCGAACCGCCGGAGGCCAAAGCAAGCGCTTAGTAAATTGCGGCCAGTGTCACACCGCGACCCCGGTGACCTGAACCATACGGCCGGGTAACTTCCCAACCGGCCCTGCCCAACTCCGTCCTCTGGAGCCGTGATGCCCGAAGCCGTCATCGTCTCGACCGCCCGCTCCCCCATCGGCCGCGCCTTCAAGGGCTCCCTCAAGGACCTGCGCCCGGACGACCTGACCGCCACGATCATCCAGGCGGCGCTGGCCAAGGTTCCCGAGCTGGACCCCAGGGACATCGACGACCTGATGCTCGGCTGTGGTCTGCCGGGCGGCGAGCAGGGCAACAACCTCGGCCGCATCGTGGCCGTGCAGATGGGCATGGACCACCTGCCCGGCTGCACGGTCACCCGCTACTGCTCGTCCTCGCTGCAGACCAGCCGCATGGCCCTGCACGCCATCAAGGCCGGCGAGGGCGACGTCTTCATCTCGGCCGGCGTCGAGATGGTGTCCCGCTTCACCAAGGGCAACTCCGACAGCCTGCCGGACACGCACAACCCGCTCTTCGCCGAGGCCGAGGCCCGGACCGCCGCCGTGGCCGCTCAGGAGGGCACCACCTGGCACGACCCGCGCGAGGACGGCCTGGTCCCGGACGCCTACATCGCGATGGGCCAGACCGCGGAGAACCTCGCCCGCTGGAAGGGCGTGACCCGCCAGGACATGGACGAGTTCGGCGTCCGCTCGCAGAACCTGGCCGAAGAGGCCATCAAGAACGGCTTCTGGGAGCGCGAGATCACCCCGGTGACCCTGCCGGACGGCACGGTCGTCGCCAAGGACGACGGCCCGCGCGCCGGCGTCACCCTGGAGGGCGTGCAGGGCCTCAAGCCGGTGTTCCGCCCGGACGGACTCGTCACGGCCGCCAACTGCTGCCCGCTGAACGACGGCGCCGCCGCGGTCGTCATCATGTCCGACACCAAGGCCCGCGAGCTCGGCCTCACCCCGCTCGCCCGCATCGTCTCCACCGGCGTCTCCGGTCTCTCCCCGGAGATCATGGGCCTCGGTCCGGTCGAGGCGTCCCAGCAGGCACTGCGCCGGACGGGCCTGACCGTCGGCGACATCGACCTCGTCGAGATCAACGAGGCCTTCGCCGCCCAGGTGATCCCCTCCTACCGCGATCTCGGCATCGACCTGGACAAGGTGAACGTCAACGGTGGCGCGATCGCCGTCGGCCACCCCTTCGGCATGACCGGCGCGCGCATCACCGGCACGCTGATCAACTCGCTCCAGTTCCACGACAAGCAGTTCGGCCTGGAGACGATGTGCGTCGGCGGTGGCCAGGGCATGGCGATGGTCATCGAGCGCCTGAGCTGACGCACCCTCGGTAGCGAGCGCGGCACCCTACGTCAGGCAGCGGCCCAGAACCCGGGAAAGCCCCGGGTTCTGGGCCGTTTTGTGATCCAATCTCCCTCAGGATGTGACCTACATCCCTCGCGGAGGCGTCCTTGCAGGTCAGCGCCGTGAGTCGGGAAACGGCACCACCAAAGACCTGTCCGTTTCGTGACGTTACGCACTGACAGCTGGTTAGTCCGCCCTTCAAGCTGATGTAGGAAGTCGGGGGTCGACTTTGAACCTGGGAGTACGTCAGTGAGCGCCATGCCTTTCGCCCTGCTGCTCACCACGGCCGCCACGGGCGCCGTGGGCGTCGCCGTTCTGCGGACCGTTCTGAAGCTGCGCCGTCAGCTCACCCTGCTGCAGGCGCAGCTCGCCGAGAACCAGGCCTCCGCCACGCGCGCGCTGCTGCCCGCCGCCCGCGCCGCCGACGCGGACGAGATACGCGCGGCCGTGGCCGAGGCGCTGGCCGAGGAGCGGGAGCGGGAACTGGCCGAGGCCCGCGCCTTCTGGGCCGCGCAGGAGGCCCGCGACGCCTCGGACGCGCCGTCCCTGCTGAACCTCACCGAGAACGATCTGTTCCTGCCCCGGCAGACCGACTTCGCGGGCCTCGAGTCGCTGGAGCCGGTCGCCGAGCCGGTGACGGAGACCGAGGAGTTCTCCGGCGGCGAGTCCGCCGAACTGGCCGCGGCCCGCCGCCGCCATCCCTCGCACCCGGACTTCGTGCCGGTGCAGTCGCCGGTGGTGAACGACCACGAGCGCACGGTGACCGCCCTGGAGCAGCTCGCCGCCGACCAGGTCGAGCTGTCCGACGTCCGGCCCGGCCCCCTGGGCACCCTGGACGTCTACGTCTTCGCCGACGGCACCACCCTGTGCATGACCCCCGGCCACCGGGAGACGGCGGAGCGCCTGGCGGAGGCCGTCCGGGAAGGCGAGACGCCGTACCTGCTCGGCGGCTCGGGCATCTCCGGCGCCTACACGCTGACGTTCGCGTGCGGCGGCGACATGGTCTACATCCTGGCGGACCGGGTCATCGCGTCCCTGTGACGGCGGCGAAAGCCGTGGCGGTGCCTCAGACGCCGGCCCGCTTCCGCGCCTCCTCCACCAGCCCGACCGCCTCGCCGACCTCGTCGTCGGTGCGCAGCACCAGCGACAAGTCGTGCGCGGCCACCAGGATTTGGTCGGCGGCGGCGAACATGCCCGCGTCCGGCATGTCCCGGGGCTCGGCGTCCGGCTCCTCCACGCGCTGCGCCCACCGGGCCAACTCGTTGGCCAGCGCCAGCGCCTCCGCCGCGGCTCCGCGCTGGAGCCGACTCTGCGGAGCCGCCCGCAACCGGTCGGCGAAGTGATCCACTGCTCGGGTCAAGGGCGTCGTATCAACCACGGGCTGAGCGTAACGCGCCACACTGTTGCCAATACGCGAACGCTCAGGCACGGTGACGTGAAGGACCGGCTTACATCCCCTTTGCATCCGGAGGCGCCGATGTCCCAACTCTTCTCCGAGGAGACCCACCGCAACCTGCTCGCCCGCATCCCCCATTGCACCGGTCGTGAAGTCTCCGACTGGCTGCGCACCGTCGAAGAAGGCCCCGCCCTGTTCCGCTTCGAGGAGAAGGTCAGCTGGCTCCGGCACGAGTACGACCTCGCGTACGGCCACGCCAAGGCGATCGTTCATGAGTACGACCTGAGGAGGGCCGCCCGCAAGCTGCTCTGAGCGCGCGGCGACCCGGACACGGCAAAGGGCCCCTGCGATCCGCCTTCGACGGATCCGGGGCCCTTTCCCACGACTTCACCCGGTCGGCGGCCCGCTGGGGCCCGCCGCGCTAGTCGTTGCTGCTGAAGATCGCCACCAGCCGCAGCATCTCGACGTAGATCCACACCAGGGTGAGGGTGAGTCCGAAAGCGGCGAGCCAGGACTCGTTGCGCGGGGCGCCGTAGGCGATGCCGTCCTCGATCTGCTTGAAGTCCAGGGTGAGGAAGAAGGCGCCGAGCACGATGGCGATGATGCCGACGATCGCGCCGAGCGGGCCGAAGCTGCGCAGGCCGCCGTCCTCGGCGACGCCGAACGCGACCAGCAGCAGGTTGACCGCCATCACCAGGATGAAGGCCATGGCGATGGCCATGCCGATGCGGGCGTAGCGGGCCGTGACGCGGACCCAGCCGGCCTTGTAGACGAGCAGGGTCGCGGCCGAGACGGCCATGGTGCCGAGCACCGCCTGGAAGGGCGCGCCGCTCCAGCGGCTGTTGTACATCTCGCTGATGACACCCAGGAAGACGCCCTCGAAGGCCGCGTAGCCAAGGATCAGCGCGGGCGACGGAGTGCGCTTGAAGCTCTGCACCAGCGCCAGGACCATCGCGATGATGGCGGCGCCGAAGGCCAGGCCGTAGCTGGTCGCGGAGACCGGCAGCAGGATCCAGGCGAGGGCGGCGCCGACGGCGACCGTGCCGAGCGTGAGGGCCGAACGCATGACGACGTCGTCCATCGTCATCCGGCCGGTGGCGGCCGGGGCCTGCGGCGGGGCACCCTGCTGGAGGTCCTGCGGGGCATAGGGGTTCTGCGCGTACGGGTTCTGCGCGTACGGGTTGCCCTGTGCGTACCCGGCCTGCGCTGCGGTGTTGAAGCCGGCGTAGCCGTTGTCGCGGCTGAACCCCCGTCGCGAGAAGACCGGGTTACTGCTCCTCATTTCACTCCTCCATGGCCACCGTGCGCGGCCTTGGCTCAAGAGTAATGGATTGGCAAAAGAACGGCCGTACTACTTGAGAGGGATCTTTCCCCTGCGGTGTTGCCCAACACGCCGCGCGAACCCCTGATTCCCCCTGTGGAACCGCTCACTCCAGCGGGAAGCCGGTGTAGGCCTCGGCCAGATCGGTCTCGGCCGCGCGGGAGGAGGTGACGCGTTCCAGCCGCGCCCGCTGGAGGCGGGCGTCGAAGGGGGCCGCGCCGGGGGCGCTGTGCAGCATCGTCGTCATGTCGTACGAGAACCGCTCGGCCTGCCAGATCCGGCGCAGACAGGTGGCGGAGTAGGCGTCCAGGAGTTCCGGCGACCCGGTCCGCCGTTCGTGGACGAGCGCGCGGGCGAACGTCACGACGTCGCCGACGGCGAGGTTCAGCCCCTTGGCACCGGTCGGCGGCACGATGTGGGCGGCGTCACCGGCCAGGAAGAGCCGGCCGTGGCGCATCGGCTCGTGCACGAAGGACCGCATGGGGGTGACCGACTTCTGGGCGATCGGACCGCGCTCCAGCTTCCAGCCGTCGCCGGTCTCCAGGCGCCGGTCCAGTTCGGCCCAGATCTCCTCGTCGCCCCACTGCCCGGCCTCGGTGCCGGCGGACACCTGGAGGTAGAGGCGGGAGACGGAGGGCGAGCGCATGGACAGCAGGGCGAAGCCGCGGTCGTGCCGGGCGTAGACGAGCTCGTCGTGCGAGGGCGCGACGTCGGCGAGGACGCCGAGCCAGGCGTACGGGTAGGTCCGCTCGAACACCCGCGAGACCGCGGCCGGGAAGGCCTTGCGGGCCACGCCCCAGAATCCGTCGCACCCGACGACGTAGTCGCACTCCAGGACGTCCTCGCGCCCCTGGTACCGGAACGGCACCCGCGGCCGGCCGCCGTCCGCGCCCTCGACGGCCAGCGCCTCCGCCTCGAACAGCAGTGGGCCCCCTTCGGCCAGCTGGAGGGCGATGAGGTCCTTGCACACCTCCGTCTGGGCGTAGACCGTCACGGACCGCCCGCCGGTGAGGCCGGGGAAGTCGACGCGGTGCCGGTGCCGGTCGAAGCGCAGTTCGATCCCGTCGTGCCGCAGCCCCTCGCGGTCCATCCGGTCACCGGCTCCGGCCTCCCGCAGCACGTCCACGGTGCCCTGCTCCAGGATTCCGGCCCGCTGCCGCTGCTCGACGTAGGCGCGGTCGCGGCTCTCCAGGACGACCGAGCCGATGCCGGCGCGGTGCAGCAGCCGTGCCAGAAGCAGCCCGGCCGGACCGGCTCCGATGATCCCGACGGTGGTGCGCATCGGTCGCTCCCTCTTCTCTGCCTCGCTCGCGTTCGCATAGTGAAGTTTCTTTCACTGTCTTGCGTCGCGAGTCTCCGGCCGCACACATGCCGCTGTCAACGGTCACGGGGCAGAACGCGTGGGAAACAAGGGAGCGGGCCGGAAAGAAGAGGATTGGTGCCCGGAGCCGGACTTGAACCGGCACGCCCGCGAAGGGGCAGCGAGGTTTAAGCTCGCCGTGTCTGCATTCCACCATCCGGGCAGGCCATGGGCACCGCTGCGAGGCTCCGAGCCTATCGGGGAGCATCGCTCGAACAGACGATGCGATGACCCGATGTTGTCTTATTTTATTGATGTCTGAGGGTGCATCAGCACTCGGAACTCGCCATCCGCACTTGCCACCAGCGTGACGGGGCGTGGGTGCGCACGTACACGGAATGACGGAATTTCACCTACCGAACGAGGGCGCTCGTCCTGTTCCGGCCACCGCGCGCGTCAGGGTCCCCCGTCCTCCCCAGGTATGACGCGGGGCCGCTCCGTCCGACCGGAGTCGCCCCCTCGAACGGGAACAGCGGCTGACTACAGGCGCGCCGGCGGCCGGGACGATGGATCAAGTCCCCGAAACAGACGCCGTCCCGACAGGAGCACCCTCCCGTGACCACCACACCCACCGCCGGCCGGACCACGGCCGTGGCCGCACGCGCCACCGAGCTGTCCAAGATCTACGGGCAGGGTGAGACCCGGGTGGTCGCCCTGGACCGGGTCTCGGTCGACTTCCGGCAGGCGGAGTTCACCGCGATCATGGGACCGTCGGGTTCCGGCAAGTCCACGCTGATGCACTGCGTGGCGGGCCTGGACACCTTCTCCTCGGGGTCCGTGCGGATCGGCGAGACCGAGCTGGGGTCGCTGAAGGACAAGCAGCTCACCAAGCTCCGCCGGGACAAGATCGGCTTCATCTTCCAGGCGTTCAACCTGCTGCCGACGCTCACCGCGCTGGAGAACATCACCCTGCCGATGGACATCGCCGGGCGGAAGCCGGACAAGGCGTGGCTGGACCAGGTCATCCAGATGGTCGGGCTCTCCGGACGGCTGAGCCACCGGCCCGCCCAGCTCTCCGGCGGACAGCAGCAGCGCGTGGCCGTGGCGCGCGCCCTCGCCTCCAGGCCCGAGATCATCTTCGGTGACGAGCCGACCGGAAACCTCGACTCGCGCTCCGGCGCCGAGGTGCTGGGCTTCCTGCGCAACTCGGTGCGCGAGCTGGGCCAGACGGTGGTCATGGTGACCCACGACCCGGTGGCGGCGGCGTACGCGGACCGGGTGGTCTTCCTCGCCGACGGCCGGATCGTCGACGAGATCCACGGCCCCACCGCCGACTCCGTCCTCGACCTCATGAAGCAGTTCGACGCGAAGGGCCGTACCAGCTGATGTTCCGCACCGCCCTGCGCAACGTCTCCGCGCACAAGGCCCGGCTCCTGATGACCGTGCTCGCCGTCATGCTCGGCGTGGCCTTCGTGTCCGGGACCCTCGTCTTCACCAACACCATCTCCGACGCCTACCAGAAGAGCTCCGCCAAGGGCTTCGACCAGGTCGACGTCGCCGTACGCCCCGAGTACCAGGACTCCAAGGGGGACCGGGTCGGCAAGACCCCGAGCTGACCCAGGCCCTGCTCGACCGGGCCGCGAAGGCGCCCGGCGCCGCCTCCGCGACCGGTGTCGTGACCGGGTTCACCGCGATCGCCGGCAAGGACGGCAAGCTGCTCGGCGACGGCTGGCAGTCCGAGGGCGGCAACTACTCCGGCACCGAGGACGCCCGCTACCCCCTGGTCGCCGGCCACGCGCCCCGCGGCAGGGGCGAGGTGCTCATCGACGCCAGGACCGCCGAGCGGGCCGGCTACAAGGTCGGCGACACCGTCCGGCTCTCGGTGGACGGCCCCGTCCTCACCCCGCGCGTCAGCGGCGTCTTCAGCACCGACGACGGCAACGTGGCCGCCGGCGGCAGCCTCGCCCTCTTCGACACGCCCACCGCGCAGGCCCTGTTCGGCAAGAAGGGCACGTACGACGAGATCGACGTGAAGGCGACGGCGGGAACCAGCCAGCGCGCGCTCAAGGCGTCCCTGGACAAGGCGCTGCCGGCCCACCTGGTGGAGACCACCACGGGCCGGCGGCTCGCCGACGACCAGGCCGAGATGATCTCCTCCTCGATGAGCGGACTGAAGCAGAGCCTGCTGGTGTTCGCCGGCATCGCCCTGTTCGTCGGCACGTTCATCATCGCCAACACCTTCACCATGCTGGTCGCCCAGCGCACCAGGGAACTGGCCCTGCTGCGGGCGGTCGGCGCCTCCCGCCGGCAGGTCACCCGCTCGGTGCTGATCGAGGCGCTGGTGGTCGGCACGGTCGCCGGCGTGACCGGTCTGGCCGCCGGCATCGGCATCGGCGCGGGCCTGCGGTCGCTGCTGGGCTCGTTCGGCGCGAGCGTGCCCGACGGGCCGCTGGTGATCACACCGGGCACCGTGCTGACCGCCCTCGCCGTCGGCATCGTCATCACCGTGCTCGCCGCCTGGCTGCCGGGCCGCCGCGCGGCGAAGATCCCGCCGGTGGCGGCGATGAGCAGCGTGCACGCCAAGGCGACCACCAAGTCGCTGGTACTGCGCAACACGCTCGGCGCGCTGTTCTCGGCGGCCGGCGTCGCCGTGGTCCTCGCGGCCACGACGATGGACACCGACTCCGCCCAGGGCCCGATGGGGCTCGGCGCGGTCCTGCTCATCATCGGCGTGTTCATCCTGACCCCGCTGCTGTCCCGCCCGCTCATCGCGGCGGCCGCGCCCGTGCTGCGCGTGTTCGGCGTCTCCGGCAAGCTGGCCCGCCAGAACTCGGTGCGCAACCCGCGCCGTACGGCGGCCACGGCGTCCGCGCTGATGATCGGCCTGACGCTGATCACCGGCATGACCGTGATGGCGGGCAGCCTGCAGACGTCGATCGACCGGATGGCCAGTTCGGCGATCCGCGCGGACTACGTCGTGTCGATGGCCAACCGCGGCCCGCTCTCCCCGGACGTGGCGCGCAGGCTCGCCGACGCGGACGGGGTCACCGCCAGCAGCCCGCTGCGCAACGGCGCCTCCCGGATCGGCGGCGAGACGGAGTACCTGACCGGTGTCGACGGTTCGGCGATCGGCAGGCTGACGGACCTGAAGGTGGACGACGGGTCCTTCACCGTGGGCGGCTCACGGATCGTCGTGGACAAGGACCGGGCCGAGGAGCACGGCTGGCGGGTCGGCTCCCGGTTCACCGCGCACTTCGAGGACGGCGCGGCGCGCGCCCTCACGGTCGCCGGGATCTACGAGGGCAACGACATGCTCAACGGGATCATGCTCGACAACAAGGTCCTCACCCCGCACCTGACCGACCCCGCCGACATGCAGGTGATGGTCAGGACCGAGGGCGGCGCGTCCGACGGCGCGAAGGACCGACTGGAGAAGGCCCTCGGCTCCAACCCGGCGATCCGGGTCCAGGACAAGAAGGACATCTCCAACGACATCGCGAAGATGTTCACGCTGATGCTGAACATGGTCTACGGCCTGCTCGGCATGGCGGTGATCGTCGCGGTCCTCGGCGTCATCAACACCCTGGCCATGTCGGTCTTCGAGCGCTCCCAGGAGATCGGCATGCTGCGCGCGATCGGCCTGGACCGCAGGTCGGTCAAGCGGATGGTCCGCCTGGAGTCGCTGGTGATCTCCCTGTTCGGCGGAGTGCTCGGCATCGGCCTCGGGGTGTTCTTCGGCTGGGCGGCAGGCGAGCTGCTGGGCACGAAGATGCCGACGTACGAACTGGTCCTGCCCTGGGGCCGGATGGCGCTCTTCCTGCTGCTGGCCGGGTGGTCGGAGTGCTGGCCGCCCTGTGGCCGGCCCGGCGGGCGGCGCGGCTGAACATGCTGGCGGCCATCAAGGCCGAGTAGCCGGAACGGACGACCGGGGCCCCGTTCCGCGTGCCGGAGCGGGGCCCCTCGTCGTGTCCCGGTGTGTCAGGTGTTCCAGGTGCGGGTGCGCAGGGGGAGCCCGGAGGCGCCCGAGTCGGCGGCGCGGACGGCCAGGACCTGGTTGACGCCGATGCGGTTGCGTTCGAAGGCCAGCGCGCTGGCGGCCATGTACAGCAGCCAGACACGGGTCCGGCCGGGGCTGGTGAGGCGCATCGCGTGGTCCCGGTCGGCCTCCAGCCGGGTGACCCACTCGCGCAGGGTGCGGGCGTAGTGCTCGCGGATCGACTCCACGTCCCGGACCTCGAAACCGGCCCGCTCGAGCTGGGTGACGGTGGTGCCGACCGGGGCGAGTTCGCCGTCGGGGAAGACGTAGGCGTCGATGAACGCGTCGACCTCGTACGAGGACTCGTCGCGCCGCGGGCGGCGGGCGATCTGGTGGTTGAGCAGCCGTCCGCCGGGCTTCAGCAGGGCGTACAGATCGCTCGCGTAGTCCAGGTAGCGCTCGGCGCCGACGTGTTCGGCCATGCCGATGGAGGAGATCGCGTCGTAGGGGCCGTCCGTGACGTCCCGGTAGTCCTGGACGCGGATCTCGACCCGGTCGGTCAGTCCTTCGTCCGCGACGCGCTTGCGGGCGTACGCCGCCTGCTCCTGGGAGAGGGTGACGCCGACGACGCGCACGCCGTGCTCCCGGGCCGCGTGGATGGCCATCGAGCCCCAGCCGCAGCCGACGTCCAGCAGTCGCTGCCCCTCCGTCAGGCCGAGCTTGGCGCAGACGAGTTCGAGCTTGTCCCGCTGGGCGGACTCCAGGGTGCCGCCGTCCTGCCAGTAGGCGCACGAGTAGACCATCGACGGGCCGAGGACGACCTCGTAGAAGTCGTTGCCGACGTCGTAGTGGTGGCTGATGGCCCGCCGGTCGCTGTGCCGCGTGTGCAGGTGCCGGCGTCTGCGGACCTCCTCGCGGGGCGGGGCGGGCGGGATCGGCGGCCCGGCGAGCCTCAACAGCTCGCGCCCGGCGGCCCGCACCTCGGGGTCGCGCAGCGCCTCGGCCAGGCCGCGGGCGTCCTCGTCGCGCTCCCACACCAGCCCCGCCATCACCTGGAGGACCCGGTAGAGGTCGCCCTCGACCTCCAGGTCTCCGGAGACCCAGGCCCGGGCCAGACCCAACTCGCCGGGCTTGAAGAGCAGTCGGCGCAGGGCCCGGCGGTTGCGTACGACGAGGGCCGGGGCGTCCGGCGGCCCGTCCTGCGAACCGTCCCAGGCGCGGATCCGCACCGGTAGCGGTGCTCCCAGCAGCTGCTCGGCGAGATTCCTCAGCCGCGACGCGGCGTCGGCCATGGCGCACACCTCCAAGACGACGATCCCGGATGTCCGATACCACGTAAACACCGCGAGGCCTCCGGCGCAGTCCCGCAAAGGAGTTACAGGTGGGCGAACCCGCCCTGCCGGAGACCCGCCGGAACGCCGGAAGACCTCCCGCACCACGGATGGCGGGAGGTCTTCGGGATGGTCACGACACCGGTTGGGCGACCGGCGGCACGACCGTGGGTCAGGAGGCCTTGGCCTTCTCGCCGGTCTTGCCGGCGGCGGCGACCGGGGCCGGCTTGGCGGCCTCGTAGAACTCCTCGCGCGGGTTCTCCATGGCGCCCAGGGAGACGACCTCGCGCTTGAGGAACATGCCGAGGGTCCAGTCGGCGAAGACGCGGATCTTGCGGTTCCAGGTCGGCATCGCCATGCCGTGGTAGCCACGGTGCATGTACCAGGCGAGGCGGCCCTTGAGCTTGATCTTCATCTTGCCCATGACGATCATCGCCACGCCCTTGTGCAGGCCGAGACCGGCCACCGCACCCTTGTTGGCGTGCTCGTACTCCTTCTGCGGGAAGCCCCGCATACCGGAGATCACGTTGTCGCCGAGGGCACGGGCCTGGCGCAGCGCGTGCTGGGCGTTCGGCGGGCACCAGGCGTTCTCGTTGCCCGCCTTGCGGCCGACGAGGTCCGGGACCTGGGCGTTGTCGCCGGCGGCCCAGATGTAGTCGGTGCCCTTGACCTGGAGCGTGGGCTCGCAGTCGACGTGGCCGCGCGGGCCGAGGGGCAGACCGAACCGGGCGAGGGCCGGGTTCGGCTTGACGCCGGCGGTCCAGACGATCGTGTTGGAGTCGACCTCGAGGCCGTTCTTCAGCACGACGTGGCCGTCCACGCAGGAGTCCATGGAGGTGGAGAGGTAGATCTCCACACCGCGGCTCTCCAGGTGCTCCTTGCCGTACTGGCCGAGCTTGGGGCCGACCTCGGGGAGGATCTTGTCGGCGGCGTCGACGAGGACGAACCGCATGTCCTCACGCGAGACGTTCTTGTAGTACTTGGCCGCGTCCCGGGCCATGTCCTCGACCTCGCCGATGGTCTCCGCGCCCGCGAAGCCACCGCCGATGAAGACGAAGGTGAGCGCCTTGCGGCGGATCTCCTCGTCGGTCGTGGAGTCGGCCTTGTCCAGCTGCTCCAGGACGTGGTTGCGCAGGCCGATGGACTCCTCGATGCCCTTCATGCCGATGCCCTGCTCGGCGAGGCCGGGGATCGGGAAGGTGCGGGAGACCGCGCCCATCGCGATGACCAGGTAGTCGAAGGGCAGCTCGTACGCCTCGCCCACGAGGGGGGCGATCGTGGCGACCTTGCGGTCCTGGTCGATGGTGGTGACCCGACCGGTGAGGACCTCCGCCTTCGGCAGGACGCGTCGCAGCGGGACGACGACGTGCCGAGGGGAGATGCTGCCGGCGGCGGCTTCGGGGAGGAAGGGCTGGTAGGTCATGTACGACCGGGGGTCGACGACCGTGACGGTCGCCTCGCCGTAGCGCATCTTCTTGAGGATGCGCCGAGCTGCGTACAGGCCTACGTACCCACCGCCTACTACGAGGATCCTGGGACGCTCCGTGGTGCTCATGGCATCGAGTATCCACCCGGCTCAGGGGGGCTGCTCGTGCGCCCCTTCACAAGCTCTTGCATGCCCTGTGCTAAACTCCGCGGCCCACGTGACACAGGTCATGTCACCGATCCGGAACCGTGGGGCGGTCTGACCCGTTGTCAAGGCCGCGTGAGCTGCCTCTCTGTCGATTCGGGGCGTCCGTGAGGAGCCGGAAACACCCTCGGAGCATCCCTCCCGAGCCCTCCGTGCGCCCACCATCTGAACATGTTCAAACGACAGATGAACCCCCGGAAGGGCCAACCGGCCCTCTTTCCCGGCCGAACGGGACGGAATTCCTTGTGAAGAAGTTCACGAACTTTCCCGACGGGGTGTCGCCTCGGGCGCCGAACGGCTCGCTCACACGTTATCCGAGCTGCTCAACAGAGGCTACTCATCAGTAGCATCGAGGCCTCTGAAGGCGATGCCGTCGAGGATCGCTCACGAACGCGAGTCCCCGACCCGACCACGTGTACACGCGAATGCGTACACTGATCTCATGACTGAGAACACCGTGACCGTACGGGAAGCCCGCGCGCACCTCGCCGACCACATCAACCGGGCCGAGGAAGGCGTTCCGACCGTCATCACGCGCAACGGCGCTCCGGTGGCGGCCGTGGTTCCGATCGCGGACTTCGAGGCGCTGGAGGAAGCGGCCGACGTGATGCTGGCGCGTGAGGCCGAAGCGGTCCTGGCCGAGGGCGGTCCCACCGTGACGATGGCGGAACTGCTGGCGGATCTGTTCACCGAGCACGACGGCGAAGCGGCGTGAAGTACGCCTTCCGGTTCACCACGGCAGCGCAGCGGCAGCTTCGGGCCATCAGCCGGCCCGACGCCATGCGCATCCTGACCGCACTGACTGCGCTCGGCGACGACCCGTACCGCGAGGACGCTGACGTCAAGAAGCTCACCGGCCCGTCGGGGCTCTACCGGCTCCGGGTCGGAAGCTACCGGGTCGCCTACCAGATCAACGATGGTGAACTCGTCATCCTCGTCGTCAAGGTGGGCGACCGGCGGGACGTCTACCGCAACCTGTGACGCCCCGCCCGACACCCGTATCGCCGGGCATCTCCCCTCAACGTGCCTCGCCCGCCGCGTAATAGGCGATGCCGTCGAGGATGTCGTGCTCGCTGACGACGACCTCCTCGGCCCCGGTCCGCTCCATGATCGCGAGCAGCACGAGGGCGCCCGCGCCGATCACGTCGACCCGGCCCGGGTGCATGGAGGGGATCTCCGCGCGCTCGGCGTGCGTGGAGCGCAGCAGCTCGTCCGTGATCTCGCGGACGCGCTCCCGGCTGACGCGGGAGTGGTGGATGCGCGCGGAGTCGTACTCGGGCAGCTCCTGGGCGATCGCCGACACGGTGGTGACCGAGCCGGCGAGGCCGACCAGGGTGCGCGCCTCGCGCAGCGGGACCGTCCGCTCGGCGAGGTCGAGGGCGGCCTCGACGTCCGCCCTTATGGCGGCGATCCGCTCCTCGGTGGGCGGGTCGACGACCTTGCCCTCGTGCACCAGGTGCCGTTCCGTCATCCGCACGCAGCCGACGTCCACCGACCGCGCGGCCCGTACGTGGTCGTCGCCGACGACGAACTCGGTGGAGCCGCCGCCGATGTCCACGACGAGGTAGGGGCGGGGCAGGTCGTCGCGGCCCCTGAGCTCGTTGGTCGCGCCGGTGAAGGAGAACTCGGCCTCCTGGTCGCCGGTGATGACCTCGGGCTCGACGCCGAGGATGTCCACGACGCCGCGCACGAAGTCGTCCCGGTTCTCGGCGTCCCGGGAGGCGGAGGTGGCCACGAAGCGGATCCGCTCAGCGCCGTGCTCCTTGATGACCTCGGCGTACTCGCGGCAGGCGGCGAAGGTTCGCTCCAGCGCCTCGGGGGCGAGCCGGCCGGTGCGGTCGACGCCCTGGCCGAGCCGCACGATCGTCATCCGCCGGTCCAGCTCGACGAGTTCACCGGTCGCGGGATCGGCGTCGGCGACCAGCAGGCGGATGGAGTTCGTACCGCAGTCGACGGCGGCCACGCGGGTCACTTCTCGCCCTCCCCGGCCGGCTCGCACGGCGTCACGCACGGTCCCTTGCTCCACCACTCGGGGAGCATCGCGATCGCCTCGTCGCCGAGCGGGTTCACTCCCGGTCCGGCGGCCAGCGAGTGGGCCACCAGCACGTGCAGGCACTTCACCCGGTCCGGCATGCCGCCGGCGCTCGGGAAGCCCGCCAGCACCTCGATCTCGTCCCGGCGGCGGATGTAGTCCTCGTGGGCGGCCCGGTAGGCGGCGGCCAGCTCCGGGTCGGTCCCGAGCCGCTCGGTCATCTCCTTCATGACGCCGTCCGCCTCCAGCGTGCCGATCGCCGAGTTGGCGCGCGGGCACGTCAGGTAGTACGTCGTCGGGAAGGGGGTGCCGTCGGGCAGCCGGGGCGCCGTCTCCACGACGTCGGGCTGACCACAGGGGCAGCGGTGCGCGATGGCCCGCAGGCCGCGCGGCGGGCGGCCCAGCTGCTGCTTGAAGGCCTCGACGTCCGCGTCGGTGGGCTCGGTGCGCGGAGTGGGCGGCGGAGGCGTTTCCATGACTGCTTTCAGGGTGGCTTTCTGTCGGTGGCCGGCCCGCGGGCCGGTTACTGGTGGCGGCCGGTGGCCGGCCGGGGTCCGGTCACTGGTCGGAGGCGTCGGCCTTGTCGACCCCGTCCCAGACGTTCGCGTACCAGGGCCGGTGGGCGGCCCCGAGGTCGGCGCGGGACTGCTTGGCCCCGCCCGGGTCGACGACGACGTAGCCGGTCTCCCCGGGCATCACGTAGTGCAGCCGGCGCCGGATCTGCTGCTCGGCGTAGGCGTCGTCCTGCCAGCGCGCCTTGAGGTCGCGCAGCTGTTCGACGCGCTGCCGGGCCTGTCCCCGCTCCTGCTGGAGGTCGGAGATCTCGGCGCGCTGGGAGACGTACTGCCGCATCGGGTAGGCGAGGGCGACGATCAGCGAGCACAGCACCAGTGCCAGCAGGGCCGCGCGGCCGGTGAGCCGGGAGCGGCGGGCCTGCCGTTTGGTCTGGGAGCGGTAGACCCGGGCCGCGGTCTGCTCGCCGAGGGCGCGCAGTCTGGTGGCTGTGGAGAAACGGTCCCGGTCCTTGACGGCCATCTGGCTCTCCGCCTCCCCTTCCACGTGCGTACGTCCCCGCACACGGTACGGGACCGGGTACGGGGACGTACGTACGACTGGCTGATACCCGGGCCGTCCTGTCCGGATCGGCCCGGTGGGGGTCAGCCCTTGGAGACCTCGGTGTGACCGCGGAAGCGCGGGAAGGCGCTGCGGCCGGCGTACACCGCGGCGTCGTCGAGGATCTCCTCGATGCGCAGGAGCTGGTTGTACTTGGCGACGCGCTCGGAGCGGGCCGGGGCGCCGGTCTTGATCTGGCCGCAGTTGGTGGCGACGGCCAGGTCGGCGATGGTGACGTCCTCGGTCTCGCCGGAGCGGTGGGACATCATGCACTTGAAGCCGTTGCGCTGGGCCAGCTCGACGGCGTCCAGGGTCTCGGTGAGCGAGCCGATCTGGTTCACCTTGACGAGCAGGGCGTTGGCGGCGCCCTCGTCGATGCCGCGGGCGAGGCGCTCGGGGTTGGTGACGAACAGGTCGTCACCGACGAGCTGGACCTTGTCACCGAGCTTGTCGGTGATGATCTTCCAGCCGGCCCAGTCGTCCTCGAACAGCGGGTCCTCGATGGAGACGAGCGGGTAGGCCGCGACGAGCTCCTCGTAGTACTCCGTCATCTCGGCGGCGGAGCGCTCCTTGCCCTCGAAGAGGTACTTGCCGTCCTTGTAGAACTCGGAGGCGGCGACGTCGAGCGCGAGGGCGATCTGCTCGCCGGGCGTGTAGCCGGCTTCCTTGACGGCCTCGAGGATGAGGTCGAGGGCCTCGCGGTTGGAGCCGAGGTTCGGGGCGAAGCCGCCCTCGTCGCCGAGGCCGGTGGACAGGCCCTTGCTCTTCAGGACCTTCTTCAGGGTGTGGTAGACCTCGGTGCCCCAGCGCAGCGCCTCGGAGAAGGACTCCGCGCCGATCGGGGCGATCATGAACTCCTGGATGTCCACGTTGGAGTCGGCGTGCGAGCCGCCGTTCAGGATGTTCATCATCGGTACCGGCAGCAGGTGCGCGTTCGGGCCGCCCAGGTAGCGGAACAGCGGCAGGTCGCTGGCCTCGGACGCGGCGTGCGCGACGGCGAGGGAGACGCCGAGGATGGCGTTGGCGCCGAGCGAGCCCTTGTTGTCGGTGGCGTCCAGGTCGAACATGGCCTGGTCGATCAGGCGCTGCTCGGTGGCGTCGTAGCCGACCAGCTCCGGGCCGATCTGCTCGATGACGGCGAGGACGGCCTTCTCGACGCCCTTGCCCTGGTAGCGGTTGGGGTCGCCGTCACGGAGCTCGATGGCCTCGAAGGCACCGGTGGAGGCACCGGACGGAACGGCGGCACGACCCGTGCTGCCGTCGTCGAGGCCGACCTCGACCTCGACCGTGGGGTTGCCTCGGGAGTCCAGGATTTCCCGGGCTACGACGACGTCGATGGACGGCACGAGCATCTCCTTCTTGGATGTGACGCTGGAAGTGCGGGGCGGGGTGCCTTGCGGCTCTGCCTTGCGACTAGAGCCTAACCGTCCCAGGGGCGTCGGCCACCGACCGACCGTCCCGTGGACAGGGAGACGGTACCCATTGTTCCTGCCCGGAACAAAGGGGTTCGGGGCAGGTATCGCGAACCGGAACGGGAAGGGCCGGGAAAAACACAGCCCCGCCCCGGTGCGTACGGGGGAACACGCACCGGGGCGGGGAGCCCGTGGGGGACGGGGGGAACGGCCCTCACTCGGCCTTCGGCTTGGGGGACGGCCTTGTGAGGGCACTGTGGTTCCGGTCGGAGCCAGGTGTCACTTCAGGTGCAGCTGCTGGCCCGGGTAGATGAGGTCGGCGTCCTGGACGATGTCCTTGTTCAGCTTGAACAGCTGCTGCCAGCCGCCGCCGACCTTGTGCTTCGCGGCGATGGTGCCGAGCGTGTCGCCCTTGACCACCTTGTACTCGCCGTCGCCCTTCTTGACCTTCTTGCCGGTCGGCGTGGTGACGGTCTTCTTCGCGGCGGCGGCCGGACGCTCGCTGGAGCGGGAGGCGGCCTGCTGGTCGGTGGAGCGGGAGGCGGTGCTGCCCGAGGGGGTGCTCTGCGAGGAGCCGCTCGGGGCGGAGCCGTTGTTGGGGGTGCTCGACAGGCCCGTGCCGCACACCGGCCAGGCGCCCTTGCCCTGGGCGGCGAGGACCTTCTCGGCGACGGCTATCTGCTGGGCCTTGGAGGCCTGGTTGGCCTGCCCGGCGTACTGGGTGCCGCCGTAGGCGGCCCAGGTGGAGGCGGAGAACTGCAGACCGCCGTAGTAGCCGTTGCCGGTGTTGATGGACCAGTTGCCACCGGACTCGCACTGGGCGACCGCGTCCCACTCGGAGGTGGTGGCGGCGGAGGCGTTGCCGGCCGCCATCAGCGGGGCGGCGACGGCGGCACCGGTGACACCGGCGAGCGCGATGGCACGGGTGGCCTTGGACGGACGACGGTGCTTGCCCCTGGTGGAGAACAGCATGAATGGATCCCCTCACCGACGCCTGCGAGGTGAGCTGTCGGGTTCGGGCCGGTTGAGTTGCCCGGCCGCGGGCCCGCTTTCACGGGCCGCGGCTCCACCCCTAGCCGGTTCCGGCGTCAATCGCCGGTTCCGGCACTTACCTTGGGTCCCCCGCTCCTGCCTACGGCGCTTTACGCGACGACTGTTCCCGGACGGCCGCTGGCAGGATTCGGCGTTGCGACAGCCGGGGCTCGTGGTGACGAGCGGTCACGACCGTAGACAGGCGATCGAGGGAATTTCAAAGACGATCAGGGCTTCTGAGACTCATCCCACACTTTCACCTAAACGGACATCGACGACCAATCCGGGCGTCAACTACCGCTGCATTTGGCCCGTTTAGCTACCGACTTCCAGGGTCTGACCGGCGGAGACGCGGTTCGGGTCGGCACCGATGGCCTTCTTGTTCAGGGCGTAGAGCTCGTGCCATCCGCCGTCCACGTCAAGGGAGTCGGCGATGGAGGCGAGGGTGTCACCCTCGCGCACGGTGTAGGTGTCCGCTCCGCGCGAGGCGTGCTTGCCCGACGACGTGACCTCTTGACCGTTTGTCACGCTTTCGTCCGCGATGTCGCCGCGATGACGTCCACCACTACCGAGCGCCCCGGTGTCGACCAGGCTCCAAGAACCGCCGGTCTGCCATGAATTGTCCGAGTCCTCCATGGCGGGATCCGTGGTCGCGGACCCACTCCCCTGCGACTCCTCGGTGCGCGGAGAAGCGGATTTGTCGGACTTGGGGGTTTCCGGGCCCTTGTCCGACTTCTCGGAGCCGGCGTCCTCGCCCGCGTCCGAGGACGGCTTGCCGGCCGAGTCCGAGGAGGACTCGGGCGAGGCGGATGAATCCGGCAGACCGGACGAGTCGGAGTCGTCGGCGGAATCCGAGGAGTCCGTGGAGCCGGTGGCGTCGCCCGACGCGCCGTGGTCCGAGTCGGACTTCCCGGAGCCTCCGACGCCCGTGTCGACGTCCAGGGAACCGGAGTCGGCGGTCAGGCCGGAGAGCAGGGCGCACGTGGTCCAGGGCGTGGTGCCCTTGTCCGCGAGGATCCTCTCGGCGACGGCGATCTGCTGCGAGCGGCTGGCCTGGTCGGCGGTGGGGGCGTACTTGGTGCCGCCGTAGGCGGCCCAGTCGTCCTGGGGGATCTGCAGCCCGCCGTAGTACCCGTTGCCCGTGTCGGCACTCCAGGAGCCGCCGCTCTCGCACTCGGCGACCTTGTCCCAGGTGGTTCCGTCGGCCGCGTTGGCGCTCGCGGCGCCGAGGAGCGGGATGGCGATGGCGGAGCCGGTCACTCCGGCCGCGACGAGAAGAGCCGGAGCCTGACGGGGGCGACGGTGACGACCGTTCCCGGAGAGCATGCGGAAGCCTTTCGTGCGACAGCGGGACCGGCGCGGCGTTTAACGCTCGGGCCGCGCTGATGGGTGAACGTATAGGCATACGATCACTTGTCACAAGTTCATGCCGCACAGATCACGTGAAGATCACAGAGTTGAACGTCCTTCATGTTCAAGGTTGTACGGCCTGCTCCGCGACCGGGGTGAACTCCACGGGCAGGGTGCGCAGCCCGCGCATGATGAGGCCGCCGCGCCAGCGCAGATCGGCCGGATCGGCCGCGAGCCGCAGGTCGGGGAGGCGGGTGAGGAGCGTGGCGAGCGCGGTGCGGCCCTCCAGGCGGGCCAGCGGGGCGCCGAGGCAGTAGTGGATGCCGTGGCCGTAGCCGAGGTGCTGGTTGTCCCCGCGGGCGAGATCGAGGACGTCGGGGTCGGCGAACCGCTCCGGGTCCCGGTCCGCGGCGGCGAGGACGACGAGCACCGGGTCCCCGGCCGCGATGTGCTGCCCGCCGAGCGTGAGCGGCTCGGTGGCGAACCGCCAGGTGGCCAGCTCGACCGGGCCGTCGAAGCGCAGCAGTTCCTCGATGCCGGTCTCGAGCAGGCCCTGTTCGCCGCGGGCCAGGGAGTCCTGCAGCCGGTGGCGCTGCCCGGGGTGGGTGAGCAGGGCGTAGGTGCCGTTGCCGATGAGGTTGACGGTCGTCTCGAAACCGGCGAACAGCAGGATGAAGGCCATCGCGGCGGCCTCGTTCTCGGTGAGGTGCTCGCCGTGGTCGGAGGCGCGGATGAGGCCGGAGATCAGGTCCTCGCCCGGGGTGGGCTCGGCCGGCAGCGCCGCACGCTTGCGGTGGATCAGTTCGGCGAGGTAGCCGCGCATCTTCTTCACCGAGCGGGCGACCCCGCCCCGCGGTCCGCCGCCGTGCCTGATCATCATCCCGGCCCAGTCGCGGAAGTCGTCCTGGTCCTCGCGCGGGACGCCGAGCAGGTCGCAGATGGCGTAGATGGGCAGCGGGAAGGCGAACTCGTGGATGAGGTCGGCGGAGCCCGTCCGCGCGAACCGGTCGATGAGGTCGTCGGTCAGCTCCTGCACCCGGGCGCGAACTCGGCGACCCGGCGGGGCGTGAACGCCTTGCTGACCAGCCGGCGCAGCCTGGTGTGGTCCGGCGGGTCGATGTTCAGCAGGTGTGTCATCAGCTCGGCCTTGCGCTCGCCCGGGATACCGGTCTTGCCCTTGGCGTGCGCGGGCTCGTCGTGGTGCGCGGGGTTCTTGCTCAGCCGGTGGTCGGCGAGGGCCTGCCGGGCGTCGGCGTACCGGGTGACCAGCCAGGCCTCGACCCCGCTGGGCAGCCGCGTCCGGCGCACCGGCTCGTGCTCGCGCAGCCAGGCGTAGGCGGGGTAGGGATCGGCGGCGAACTCCCAGGTGAACAGTTCGGGCGCGGTGCTGGGCGGGGCGGGCTGGTCGGTCACTCCCCGACGGTATCGGTCGCGGAAGCCAGCTCGTGCCTGGCCATCGCGTGCCCGTCGGCGGCGGCCCGCCGGATCCAGTGGTCGGCCCACTGGCGCAGCGCGCGGGCGAGGGCGTACGCGGCGTTGGTGTCACCGTGCTCGGCGGCCTCCCTCAGACAGGGCACGGCCTTCTCGTACTCCCCCGCCTCGACGAGCATGTCGCCCAGCATCGCGTTCACGTCCCGCACCAGTTGTTCGCTCGGCAGGCCCGCGGCCACCGCCCTCTCGAGCCAGGTGACGCAGCCGTCCCGGTCCTCCCCGATCTCCGCCATGACGCCGAGCAGGAACATGGCTCCGCCGTCGCCCTCCTCCGCCCTGCCGGACAGCTCCCGGTCCGCCGCCCGGGCCACGGCGTCGACGACGTCGGCCCCCTCCGTCCCGGCGACGCTCATCACCTCGAGCCACACGTACACCGGTATGTCCGCGTACGCCTCGTCGGTCTCGAGGTCCGCCCGCAGTGATCCGTGGACCTCGTAGGCGTCGGCGTTCTCGGGGTCCTGGACCAGCAGGCCGGTCAACCCCAGCCGGGGTGCGACCGCCCAGGCCAGGCCCTCCTCCCGGGTCTCCCAGTCCCTCTCGTGCTCCTGCCACTGCTCCGGGGGCACGTCGGCGAAGTACGCGGCCACCATCTCGCCCAGCACGTCGGCCGGCAGCGGCCCGGTGAGACCGCACCGCGCGGCGTCGGCCGCCGCGCGGACCAGGAAGTGACCGGCGGGGTGCGCGCCGGCTCGGCGCGCCCGCCGCCACTCGTCCCACAGCTCGGGACCGACCGCCAGGTACTCGGTCACCGTGAGCCGGCCGCGGTTGTCCCGGGCGCCGGCCAGCCGGGGATCGTCCACGGTCCCCAGCGCCGCCAGCTCGCGCGGGCTCCACTCCCGGGCGAGTTCGACCGTCTCGGCCCGGCCCAGCACCCGGGCCGCCCGTCCGCCGCCGAACCGGTGCGCGTCGTACGCCTCGTCGTCCATCGTCGCGACGACCGGGACCCCGAGGGCGGCGAGCTGGGCCGGCAGCCCCGCGTCCAGCCCGTGTTCGCCCAGGTGGCCGTCCAGGTCGTCCAGCCACAGGACGTACGAGCCCGGGCGCTCGCGCAGCACCCCGGGCAGCGCGCGCAGGTCCGTTCCCGGTGCGGGCGCGTACACGCGCGTGTCCTCCGGCAGGACGCGACGGACCGCCTGCCACGCGGTGCGGCTCTTGCCGGACCGCGGCTCGCCGGTCACCACGACGAGACCGCCCCGGCGCAGCAGCCGGACCAGCCGGTGGTCGGCGTCCCGGCCGACGTACGGGGGCAGTTCGTCGCCCGTGCCGAGACGCTGGGCCCGGTGGACGCCCAGGGCGATGCAGTCGGCCGTGCCGGTCCGCGGCCAGGTCCCGGGGTCGGGGAGGGCGGCACCGCCGGGATGGGTTCCGTAGGTGTTGTGCTGGACCCCGATGACGGGGGCGTGGAACGTGCTCCGGCTGAAGTCGACGTGATCGCCGGCGGGGACGGCCGGGGCCGGAACGGCGGTGACCGGGGGCTGCGGCTGCGGCTGCGGCTGTGCGCGGAGCCTGCACTCCTTCACCATCTCGACGAGTTCGACCGTCGCCCGTCCGTCGTCGTCCTGGGCGAGCACGGCCCCGACGCGCCTGCTCCACCGGTCGTGCGCCGCCGTCCGGGTGTCGGACGGCGGCCTGTTGCTGTGGAAACCGCGGACCAGCAGGGCGTACCCGGGCTGCCCGTGGCGCTCGAACCACGCCGCGAACACCTCCACGGCCCGTGCGCCGCCGGGCCGCTTCCACAGCCAGTCGACGAGGACATCCGCCCCCTCGGCCGCCATCTCCTCCAACTGCTGTTCCACTCGTGCCCCCTGGCCGTCCGTGCGTGCCCTGGGGCAACGGTACTGACCTGAGGCGCCGTCACCGAGTGGCTCGGCGGAGGTGTCAGCTCTCGGCCGCCCGTATCGCGTCCCGGTACACCCGGGCCGCCGCCCGCAGCGCCGCCTCCGGGTCCACTCCGCAGGCCTCCGCGCCAACCGCCAGGGCCAGCAGTTCGTAGCCGACGCCCTCGCCCTCGGGCAGCGGCACCCGAAGGCCCGCCGTGCGGGTGCGGGAGGCGAGCTTGGCGGCGAGGGCGAGGCCGGGCTGGCCGAGGGGGACGCCCTCGGTGACGGAGGTGCGCCGCTTCTCCTCGGCCTTGGTGCGCAGCCAGTGCTCCTTGACGTCCTCCGGGGTCTCGGCCGTCTCGTCGCCGAAGACGTGCGGGTGGCGGTGGATCAGCTTGGCGACGATGCCGCCGGCCACGTCGTCGACGGAGAACGGGGCCTCCGGGTCCTCCTCGGCGATGCGGGAGTGGAAGACGACCTGGAGCAGGACGTCGCCCAGTTCCTCGCGCAGTTCCTCCCGGTCGCCGGCCTCGATCGCCTCGACCAGTTCGTACGCCTCCTCGATCCCGTACTTCGCCAGTCCCAGGTGGGTCTGCCGGGACGACCAGGGGCATTCGACGCGGATGCGGTCCATGACCTGGACGAGGTCGAGGAGGCGGGCGCCGGGCAGGTCGTAGGAGGCGGGCAGCAGCTCCAGCTCCGGCATCCGGAACCGCCCGGAACCGGCGAGGCGGGCGAGACCGTCGGTGAGGGCGGGCTCCCCTCCCCCGTGGCCACGACCACCACCGTCCGCCCGCCCGCGCAGGCGTCGACCAGTTCCTGCGCGGTGGGCGACGCCTCCGCCACGGATATCCCGGCCTCCCGCAGGTAGGGGAGCTGCGGGTGGGCGCCGTCCGCGCACAGCACGGCGTCGGCGGCGCGCAGCGCCTGCCAGGCGGGCCAGGACAGCAGGCCGGGCGCGACACGGTGGCTGGTGGTGAGCAGGACGATGCGGCCGGGGCCGGCTTCGGGACTGGTTGCGTTCACGATCCGAACGTAACCCACGCCCGGAAAGGACGGGATCGGTTGTCCACAGGGCGGGGACAACGTGTGATCGTACGACCGGCCACCGGCAGCCGGCCGCTACGCCGGCTGCTGCGCCGCCGTCGCCGTGACCTCCCGCACCCAGGGCGTCCTGGCGTCCACGCGGCCGCTCTTCTGCACGTCCCAGGCGCCGTAGCGCGGGTTGAGGTCGACGTGGAGTTCCTGGGAGGCCCGGGACAGGGCCTTCCAGAAGGCGGGCTGCGTGGTGTCGGTGCCGAGCTTCGCGGCGAGCTTCTGCGCCTCGAGCTGGAGCCGGAGGTTGTCGTCCAGGCGGCCGGGCGCGATGCCGTACTTCTGCAGCCAGGCGGTCTCCAGGCCCTTGGTGCCGCCGGCCTGCTGCTCCAGGCCGGCCCGCATCCCGGAGACCTCCTTGCGGGTGACCGAGATCCCCGCGTCCTGCGCGGCGCGGTGCAGCACCTGGTCCAGGACCATGTTGTGCAGGGTGTCGCGGGTCAGGCTGCCGGTGGAGGCGAGGACCTGCTGGTACTGGGCCTCGTCCGGCACCACCGCCCGCTGCGCCCGGCGTACCTCGTTGACCCGGCCCTCGAGCTGGGCGACGGTGATCCGCTCCCCTCCGACGACCGCGGCGGCGCCCGGGTGCGACTGGCTTCCGCAGGCCGTGAGTGCGGGTGCCGCGGCGGCGATCGCGGCGGAGAGGAGGAGCGCGGTGCGACGGCGGCGGTGCAAGGAGACCTCCAGGGGAGCTTGTGCGGCGGTGCACAAAGTCTTGCGGTGATCGATGTTAGGCAGTGGGCAGCCTGTGGCCAACCCATTCGACCAACGATTCGCACGCGCTTCGGGCACCGCCGCGCCTCCCCGGGCCGGGGCACGGGTCAGCCGGTGATGGCCACCGGGGCGTCCCAGGCGTCACGGTCGACGGTGAGCGTGACACCGCCGTGCGACTCCTTGCTGTTGACCATGTACTGGTGGGCGCGGCTGTGGTCGGTGAACTGGGTCGAGCCCCAGGGCCAGTCGGCGGTCGTGGTGTTCTGCTTGTCCCACAGCGCGTACCAGAGGTTGCCCGGCAGGTCGGTCTTGTCGCTCGCGGTCGCGACGGCCTTGGCGCTGGAGCTGGTGAAGCCGTAGTAGCCGGCGCGGTACGTCTTGACGCGCAGTTCCTTGTCGAACGCGCGGACGTAGGTGAGCACGGCGTCGTTGCACGACTTGTTCGTGACGTCGTACGGCTCCATGTCCAGGTAGATCGCGCTGCCGGCCTTCATGCCGAGCGCGGCGGCCTTGGCCACGGCGTCGTTGGCGTCGCTGGTGCCGAGGGTGGCGGCGGTGGACGCGGTGAGCTTCTCCGGGTTGGAGCCGGTCTGGCAGGGCGGCTGGGCGCCGACGTAGATCGGGACGAGCTTCCAGCCGAGGCCGCTGACGTACGTCACCCACGAGGACGTCAGGTTGGGCTGGGCGCAGCCGCGGTTCTTTCCGCCCACGTAGACGGCGGCGGCGCCGTAGAAGCCGGTGTGCCAGGCCTTCATCGTCGCCTTGGAGGGCGCGGTGCAGGTGTCGAAGGCGCGGCCGGTGAACGTCCGCTGCGCGGGCCAGGCCGTGGCGGCCATCGAGGTCTGCGCGGCGAGCCCCGCGCCCGCGAGGGCGGCCGTGCCCGCCACGGCCCACGTGATGTACCTGCGCCTCTTGGACTGCCGATGACCTGCCATGGAAAACCCACCCCTGCTCACAAGTGCGTGGCGAAAACGAACCGCAACCTATCCCGCGCCGATCATGCGTTCGGGAAACGCAACCCCTTGTAGAGCACAAGAATCCCCAGGCGACGGCAAAGACTAGCCGCGCACCTGCCCCAGCCATTGCAGGGTCCGGCGGATCTCCGCGGCCATCGGGTCGCCGGGGCCGCGGAAGCGCTCGACGTCCACCAGCAGCCGCGCCAGCGTGTCGTGGGCGGCCGGCCGGTCGCCGAGGGCGAGCAGCAGGTGGCCGATGCGGCGGCGCACTTCGTGGGCGAGCTGCGGATCGCCGGAGACGTACTGGTTCTCGTAGTACGGCAGCAGCGCCCGGTACTCGGCGAGTGCCGCCGCCGGTTCGCCGAGCTGCTCCAGGCACTGGGCGGCCTCGTAACGGAAGCGCAGGGACTGCGGGTCGGCCTGCCCGGCCTCGGCGGCGCGCTCGTCGGCGAGGCGCCGCAGTTCGGGCAGCGCCCGCCGGTACTGGCCGTCGTCCAGCAGGGTGGCCGCGTACTGCCTGCGCAGGGTGCGCACCACCGGGGAGCGCTCGCCGTGCTGTTCGGCCGCGGCGGGCAGGATCGCGCCGAGTATGTCCACGGCCTGGGTGATGCGGCCCTCCCCGAGCAGGCGCTTGACCTCGTCGACGGCGGCGGCGACATCGGGCTTCTCGGCGACGGGCGGCGCGGGCGCGACGGGGGCGGGCTGCGGCGCGGGCGTGCGCGCGCGGTCCGGCCAGGGAGCGTGCGGACGCAGGAAGGGGCGCGTCGGATCCAGCGGAGCCCCGGTGGGCATGCCGCGCGCGGGCAGCAGCAGCGCCAGGTGCTCGTACACCTCCTGCGCGGAGTCCGGCCGGTGCTGCGGGTCCTTCGCGAGCAGGCGCAGGACGAGCGACTCCAGCGCCTCGGGCACCTCGGGACGCAGGCGGCGCACCGGCACCGGCGGCTCGTACAGATGCCGGTGCAGCACGCCGAGCGCGGTCGAGCCGGCGAACGGCACGTCGCCGCTGAGCAGTTCGTGCATCAGCACCCCGAGCGCGTACAGGTCGGTGTACGGGCCGACCGCGCCGCCCATGGCCTGCTCGGGCGCCATGTAGGCGGGCGAGCCGATCGGGGAGCCGGTGTGGGTGAGGCGGGTGGTGTCGGTGTCCATGACGGAGGCCACGCCCAGGTCGAGGACGGTGACCGTGCCGTCCTGCTTCACCATGACGTTCCGCGGCTTGAGGTCGCGGTGCACGATCGGCACGGCGTGCACCGCGCTCAGCACGGCGCAGAGCTGCGCGGCCACCGCCACCGCCCACTGCCAGGGGTACGGGTCGTGCTCGGCGAGGTGGTCGGAGAGGTCGGCGCCGTCGACGTACTGCATGACGAGGAACAGCTCCTCGCCCTCGCTGCCCGCGTCGTGCACCGTGACCAGGCCCGGGTGGTCGACCTGCGCGGTCACCCGGCACTCGCGCACGAAGCGGCGGCGCAGCTCGTCCGCCTCCTGCCCGGCCACCTTGTCCGGGCGCAGCAGCTTCACCGCCACCCGCCGGTCCAGCCGCTGGTCGTATGCCGTCCACACCTGGCCCATGCCGCCCTGGCCGATGAGCGTGGACAGTTCGTAGCGGCCGGCGACGACGCGTCCCGCCGCCACGCTCACCGTCCGCCCTCGTGGCCGGCGTCCCGCACGCCGTCGCCGTCGTGGTGGCCGTCGTACTTGCGCAGGTAGTCGCTCAGCTCGTCCAGTTCGGCGCGCACCTGGTCGATGCGGGCGGGCGCGGGGCGCTGCGGCGGCGGGGCGACCGGCGGGGGCTGCGGCACGGGTGTGTGGTGCGCCGGGGGCGGCGCGGGCACCGGGGTCTGCTGCATGGCCGTCGCGTGGAACGGCGTCGCCGGACCCGGGTACCCGTAGCCGGACACCGTCCCGTTCACGTGCGTCTGGCGCAGCCGCTGGAAGTGGCGGATCTCCGCGACCAGGTAGTACACGGTGATGACCACCAGGCCGCCCAGCAGCAGCGTCATGCCCAGGTAGCCGCCGGGGTGTGGACCTCGTCACCGGGCTCGCTGCCCACCAGGACGATGGCCAGGAAGTCCGCCGCCAGTCCCGCCACGAACAGGCCCCAGTCCAGCGACCTGCGGGTGACGGCGGCCAGCCGCAGCAGCATCGCCCAGGCCAGGAAACCGGCGCTGAGGACACCGAACGCCACCAGCAGCACCCGCACGAGGACCAGCCACGCGTTGTGCGGCGGCTGCTTCACCGGCTGTGCGTAGCCGTGGCCTTGCATGGCTGCTCCTGATACCTGAAATGGGCGTGCCTGTCCGCCCGGTGTGCTCCGCCGGGCTGACACCACTCGTGCGATGGTCGCTTCGAGCATATGGCCCGGCACGGACAAGCGGTCCGGGTTGTACCGAACCGTTGTCCGGGAGCACCGTCAATCCGGCGCGACGGTGCCGTCCGTGAGCCCGTCGTACATCCCGCGCACCAGCCGCTCCCCGAGCCGGCTCGCGTGCCGCACGGCCCGCTCGAACTCGTCGAGGGCGCGGAACCGCGCGCCGTAGCGCCGCTGTTCGTCGAACGGGAGCCGGGGCAGCTGGAGGCGGCGCACGTCCAGGCGGGTGGCCGTGGAGGCATAGCTGCTGGCCTGGCGGTGGTTGGCCGTACCGCGCAGGAAACCGGCGAGGAACCACGGGTCCAGCGCCGCCGGATCGGGTCGCAGCAGCACCAGGTTGCGGCCCAGGGCGGCGCCCCGCGTCGCCTCGCCGATCACCCGGGCCACCGAGCCGCCGCCGAGCACCGGCACGACCACGTCGCCCGGTTCCGTCAGCACGGCCTCCTCGTCGCTCTCCGGCAGTGACCCGGAGGGCGCCGTTCCGGCGAGCACGTCGTGGTCGGTGAGGACGGGCACGCGCGCGCGGCCGCCGGTGCCGCCGGTACGCAGCACCAGCGTGCCCCCGCGCGCGAGTTCACCGACGGTGGTGAGCGGCCAGCGCGCGGGGGGCGCCGGTTCGACGGGGGCGGGGTGAGGTCGGCGGTCAGCCGCAGTGTCTCGCCGAGGCGCTCGCGTACCGACGTGAGCTGCTCCGCGCCGTCGGCGGCCGCCGCGGGCGGCAGATGGCGGGCGGGGGCCAGGTCGACGTCGTCGTCGAGGAGTTCGATGACCGGTACGGACCGGGCCAGCCCGGGCCGCTCCGTCAGCCGCCCGGCGCGTTCGAAGGCGCGCCAGGCGTCGAGCACGGCCTCCCGCACCGCCTGCCAGTCGGGGCCGCCGCGCGCCTCGCCGGCGAACCGCCCGGTGTCGGCGAGCAGCACCTCGGGTGCCGCGGGCGTCCGGTCGGGGCGGCGCAGCACCCAGACGTGGAGCGGGATGTTGTACGGCGGCGCCGCCCCGACCGGCAGCGCGACGACGGCACGCAGCGCGCCCCGGCGCAGCAGGTCGGCGCGGATCCGGCGCCCGGAGCGGCGGGAGGCGGCGGCCGGCGGCATGAGCAGTACGGCGGTGCCGCCGTCGGTGAGCCGGGCCAGCGCGTGCTGCACCCAGGCCAGCTCGGACTCGGTGCGGGCCGGGAAGCCGTACTCCCAGCGGGCGTCGTAGGCGAGTTCGTCGTGGCCCCAGTTGCGCTCGTTGAACGGCGGGTGGCACAGCACGGCCTCGGCGCGCAGCTCCGGGTGGGCGTCGGCGCGCAGGGTGTCACCGGCGGCGGCGTGCACGGTGGCGCGGGACTGCAGCCGCAGGCGCAGGGCGGTGAGGGCCGCGAGGTCGGGGGCTCCGTCCTGGGCGTACAGCTCCTGGTCGGGGCGGCTGTCGACGGCGCGCAGCAGGGCGCCGGTGCCGCAGGCCGGGTCGAGGACGGTGCGGGCGGGGCCCGCGAGGTCGGCCATCAGCCGGGCGAGTTCGGCCGGGGTGAGCGTGTACTGGCGCGGGTTGGCGTCCAGATGGCGGCCCAGCAGGAACTCGAAGGTCTGCCGCGCCCCCGTCTCCGCGGCCAGTTCGGCGGCGCCGCGCAGGAGAGGGGCGGAGGGGAGGAGCTGGGGCCGGTCGGGGTACGCAGCGCGGGGGTGTGAGCGGCGGGCGGGGTGTGAGCGTGGGTGCCGGTGTTCACGGCGGGCGGTGTGTTCACACCCAGCACCTGCTCCAGCGCGCCCGGCAGCATCGCGGCCAGACGCTCGTCGGAGCCGGCGCTCACGTCCAGCCAGACGGTGGGCCGCTCATGGATGAGCAGCAGTGCGCAGCCGGCGTGCACCAGCGCGGTGACCGGACCCTCGGGATGCCCGGCGAGCTGCTGCCAGACGCGTTCGCGCAGCGGGACCTCGGCGAGTTTGCCCTGGTCGCGCAGCCATGCCTCCACCTCGGCGAGTGCGAAGGACGGGCTGGTCTCGGTGCCGCCGACCGGCTTCGGGAAGTCGGCGTGCCGGCGGCGCCAGTTGCTGACGGCGGCTCGGCCCACTCCGGCGAGCCGCGCGATACCGGCGGCGGTCACCTCTGTCGCGTTGTCCTGCACCGGCCACGCTCCCCTCGTCCCGTTGTGCGGCGAGCATACCGGCGTACACAAGATCCAGGCATTCACGACGTGTATCGACTCATACCTGTGAACCGTGTTGACTCGGTTCACAGGCTCTGGTCTTATTGACCCAGCGAACGAGCGGCCAGCCGGAGGGGCGGTCGCCGCATCGGGGAGGGGTTCCGTCATGGGTATGAAGGGCAAGATCGCGCTGGGCGCCGTCGTCGGGGTCGTCGTCATCGCCGCCGTGTCCGCCAACGCCGACGACGGCAAGGACGGCGGGTCCGGCAGCGGCAAGGACACCTCGGCGTCCGCCGCGCACCGGCCCGGCTCGAAGCAGGGCACGGGGGCCGGGAAGGACTCGGGAGGCAAGGCGGCGGCGAGGAAGAAGGCCGCCTTCGACGGGGACGGCGAGTTCCAGGTCGGCTCCGACATCAAGCCCGGCACCTACCGCACGACCGGCAACACCGACGGCATGTGCTACTGGGAGCGGGCCAAGGACGCCTCGGGCGAGATGGACTCCATCCTGGCCAACGACAACGTCTCGGGCACGAGCTACGTCACCGTCAAGGCCGGCGACAAGCTGTTCAAGTCGAACGGCTGCGCGGACTGGGAGGCCGTCGCCGCGAAGGCGAAGGGCTCGCCCGCGTCCTCCATGGACGGCGACGGCGGCATGTTCAAGGTCGGCAGCGACATCGCGCCGGGCACCTACAAGTCGGCCGGCAACAGCGACGACTCCTGCTACTGGGAGCGCACCAAGGACGCCGAGCACGGGCTCGACTCGATCATCGCCAACAACAACGTGAAGGGCACGGCCGTCGTCACCATCGGCGCCGGCGACGCCTACTTCAAGACGACCGGCTGCGGGAACTGGAAGAAGACGGCCTGACCGCCCCGTTCACCGCCGCCGCACCGCACCACCACCGCACCCCCAGCCGCGCCACGCACCGCGACCGCTCCGCACGCACCACGCGCGGCAACCGCACCGCACCTCACACAGCACCACGCACCGCTCCACTCCTCACCACATCCCACCCCACTTCTCTCAGCAAGGAACTGTCATGCGCCGAACCGCACTTGCCGCCCTCTGTCTGATCGCCGCGGCCACCGCGGGAATCACCGGCTGTCTGCCGGGGCAGGACAAGGCGGACAGCAAGCCGAAGGGCCCGTTCGCCGGGCTGAGCGGCGGCGAGATCGCCGACCGCGCGCTGAAGGCCACCACCGGGGCCTCGTCGCTGCGGATGAAGGGCGACGTCGCCGACGACGAGAGCACGGGCACCATCGGGCTCGACATGGCCCTGGACAAGAAGGGCGAGTGCGCCGGCACGATGAGCATGGGCGGCCAGGGCAAGGCCGACCTGGTCAAGACCGGCAGCACCGTCTACATGAAGTACGACGAGGCGTTCCTGCGCGCCCAGAGCAAGGGCGAGTCCAAGGCCGACACCGACGCGGCCGTGGACATGCTGGCCGGCAAGTGGACCAAGATGGCGGTGAAGGGCCAGGACGCCAAGGACATCGCGGGCTTCTGCGACCTGAACTCGGTGCTGGCCGGCGCGGGTGACGTCAGCTCCGACGCCACCCGCGGGAAGACCACCACCGTCGACGGCACCCCGGCGATCGTGCTGCACGAGAAGGACGGCAAGGACCGCTACACGCTGTACGTGGCGACCGAGGGCAAGCCGTACCTGCTCAAGGTCGACAGCGCGTCCGGCGCCAAGGAGCCGGTGCACCTGTCCTTCGGCGACTTCGACCAGCCGGTGCCGGCGCGCAAGCCCGCCGGGAAGGTCATCGACCTGGACGCCCTGGGCGGCTGAGAGCGGGCCGGGCCCGGCGCCGGGTCAGAGCGGGTGACGCATCCACACGTTGGGTTCGACGTAGACGGCGTACCCGCGCTCCGGTTCGCAGTGGACCGGGACCAGCGCGCCGGGCACCTCGACGTCCCCCGGGTGTCGAAGGGCAGCCCGGTCCAGCGGCGCCACTCCTCGAGGGAGGCGCCGACGGTCATGGACGCCGGGGCGACGGAGTCGACGGTGGCACCGGCGCGGGCGTGCACCCGCAGCCACGGGTCCTCCGGCAGACCGTCCGGGCGGACCCGGTGGGCGTACTCGGCGATCGGGGTGCGCGGTTCGCGGTGCTTGGCGCTGGGGCGGACGGGGGCGACGACCTCGCGGAAGCCGCGGGCGCGGGCGTTGTCCCGCATCGCCGAGAGCATGACGGCCGACAGGCCGTGCCCCTGGGCGTGCGGGGCGATGACCACGGAGATCGCGCTGACCGTGTCGGGGCGGGTGCCGCGGCGCAGGTCGGCGAAGGCCCACAGCAGGACCTGGTCCCAGCCGCGGGCGGGCAGGGTGCCCCGGCCCTCGGCGGCGAGGGAGAAGGGGACGCTGAAGGCGTGTGCGACGACCTCGCCGCGCTCGTCCTCGGCGAACAGCGCGTACTCGGGCAGTTCGGCGGGGATGCGGCCGTAGTGGGCGTTGCCCACGGGGTCGCTGGTCACGAACTCCGGCCAGGTGTCGGCCATCTCGAACACCGCCGGGAGCCGGTCGGGCCGCTCGGCGACGCTGCTCACCCTCACGTCCATGCGGGTCACCGTAGGCGGTGCGGACTGCCCCGGGAAACCGGATTGCCGCTCACCGGGCCTTGAAGCGCTCCGGGGCGTTCGTGGGATTGCCGCCCGTGGGCAGCTTCTGGTCCGGGCAGGTGGCGAGCACCTTCTTCATCGCGGTCTTCTCGGCGGCGGTGACCCACAGGCCGTACTTCTTCTTCACCGCCACCTGGGCGGCGACGTAGACGCAGCGGTAGCCCTTGTCGGGCGGCAGCCAGGTGGCCGTGTCGCCGTCGCCCTTGCCGCGGTTGGTGCCCGCGTCGACCGCCAGGAGGTTGAGCGGGTCGTTGGCCAGGGCTATGCGCTTGCCGGGCTCCCAGTACTTGGCGCCTTCTGCCAGGCGTCCGAGAGGGCGACGACGTGGTCGATGTCGACCTGGCTGCGGCCGCGCCGGTAGGTGATGACCTTACCGGAGTAGGGGTCGGGCTTCAGCAGGCCGTAGGAGACCTTGCAGTCCCCGTCGGTGTACTTCACCTGCTCCAGGTCGCGCTTGAGGATGTCGTCGCGCGTGTCGCAGGAGTTGGAGTCGGTGTCGGCCCAGGCGGAGCCGAAGCGCTCGCGCGAGTAACCGGTCTTGGGGCCCGGCCCTTGACGGTCAGCGAGTCGGCGGCGGACAGGGCCGCTCCCCGTGCGCCTTCTCCACGGGGCCCGGGGCCCCGCCGATCGGGTCGCTCTTGCAGCCGGCCACGGAGACCGCCACGACGACCGCCGCGGCGACCGCCCCGCCCCTCAGACGCGTCACGGTGCGTTCCCTCGCTCGCCCTGTCCGCCCTGTGCGCGGGCGGCTCGTGTCGGCGTCCACCGTAACGGGCGTACGGCGCACAGCAGATGGGACTCAAAGGGGCGATCGGTCCGCAATCGGGATGATAACCGCGAAATTCCGTGCTCCGCCGTCGGCGGCCGCGGCACGGCTGCGGGGCGGGAGGTTCCGCCCTCCCGCCCCGCACCCGCGACTGCTATGACCCGAGGACCGAGGCGAGGAACTCGCCGACCCAGCCCAGCAGTTCGCGGCCGACGAGCGGCTTGCCGCCGACCTTCGCGGTCTTCGGCCGGGGACGAGGACCTGGTGTGCGGCCGGCTTGATGACCGTGCCCGGGTACAGCCGCTTGAGCCTGAGCTCCTGCGACTCGCGCAGCTCCACCGGCGCGAAGCGGATGTTGTTGCCCTGCAGGACGATCTCGCCGACGCCGCACGCCCGCGCGAGCATCCGCAGCCCGGCCACCAGCAGCAGGTTCTCCACCGGCTCGGGCAGCTTGCCGTAGCGGTCGGTGAGCTCCTCGCGGACGGCCTTGACGTCCTCCTCCGAGTTGGCGGAGGCGATGGCGCGGTACGCCTGCAGGCGCAGCCGCTCGCCGGGGCGTAGTCGTGCGGGACGTGCGCGTCGACGGGCAGCTCGATCTTGACCTCGAGCGGCGGCTCCTCCTCGATCTCGCCGGTCTCGAGCTGCCGCCGGTAGTCGGCGACGGCCTCGCCGACCATGCGGACGTACAGGTCGAAGCCGACGCCCGCGATGTGCCCGGACTGCTCGCCGCCGAGGAGGTTTCCGGCGCCGCGGATCTCCAGGTCCTTCATGGCGACGTACATGCCCGCGCCCATCTCGGTGTGCTGGGCGATGGTGGCCAGGCGCTCGTGCGCGGTCTCCGTCAGCGGCTTCTCCGGCGGGTACAGGAAGTAGGCGTATCCGCGCTCCCGTCCCGGCCGACGCGGCCGCGGAGCTGGTGGAGCTGGGACAGGCCGAAGTTGTCGCCGCGCTCCACGATGAGGGTGTTGGCGTTGGAGATGTCGATGCCGGACTCGACGATCGTGGTCGACACCAGTACGTCGAACTTCTTCTCCCAGAAGTCGACGACCACCTGTTCCAGCGCGGTCTCCGACATCTGGCCGTGCGCGGTGGCGATCCGCGCCTCGGGGATGATCTCGCGCAGGCGGGCCGCGGCCCGGTCGATGGACTCGACCCGGTTGTGGATGTAGAAGACCTGGCCCTCGCGCAGCAGTTCACGGCGTACGGCGGCGCCGATCTGCTTCTCCTCGTACGGCCCGACGAAGGTGAGGACGGGGTGCCGCTCCTCGGGCGGGGTGGTGATGGTGGACATCTCGCGGATGCCGGTGACCGCCATCTCCAGGGTGCGCGGGATCGGGGTGGCGGACATGGTCAGGACGTCGACGTTGGCGCGGAGCTTCTTCAGCTGCTCCTTGTGCTCGACGCCGAAGCGCTGCTCCTCGTCCACGATGACCAGGCCGAGGTCCTTGAACTTGGTCTCGGAGGCGAACAGGCGGTGGGTGCCGATGACGACGTCCACCGAGCCCTCCTTCAGGCCCTCCAGGACGGCCTTGGCCTCGGTGTCGGTCTGGAAGCGGGAGAGGGCCTTCACGCTGACCGGGAACTGCGCGTACCGCTCGGAGAACGTCCCGAAGTGCTGCTGGACGAGCAGGGTGGTGGGGACGAGCACGGCGACCTGCTTGCCGTCCTGTACGGCCTTGAAGGCGGCCCGCACGGCGATCTCGGTCTTGCCGTAGCCGACGTCGCCGCAGATCAGGCGGTCCATGGGGACCGTCTTCTCCATGTCCTCCTTGACCTCGGCGATGGTGGTGAGCTGGTCGGGGGTCTCCGCGTAGGGGAAGGCGTCCTCCAGCTCGCGCTGCCACGGCGAGTCGGCGCCGAAGGCGTGGCCGGGGGCGGCCATGCGGGCGCTGTAGAGCTTGATCAGGTCGGCGGCGATCTCCTTGACGGCCTTCTTCGCGCGCGCCTTGGTCTTGGTCCAGTCGGCGCCGCCCAGGCGGTGCAGGGTGGGCGCCTCGCCGCCGACGTACTTGGTGATCTGCTCGAGCTGGTCGGTGGGGATGTAGAGGCGGTCACCGGGCTGGCCGCGCTTGGCGGGGGCGTACTCCACGACCAGGTACTCGCGGGTGGCGCCCTGCACGGTGCGCTGCACCATCTCGATGTAGCGGCCGACGCCGTGCTGCTCGTGGACGATGTAGTCGCCCGCCTCCAGGGTGAGCGGGTCGATCGTCTTGCGGCGCCGGGCCGGCATCCGGGCGCCGTCGCGGCCGGAGGCCTTCTGGCCGGAGAGATCGGTCTCGGTGAGGACGGCCAGCTTCAGCGCCGGGTCCACGAAGCCGTAGTCGATGCAGCCGCAGGAGACGTGCACCACGGAGGGGCTCAGCTCACCGAGGTCGGCGTCCAGGCGGGCGGCGATGCCCTCGCCGCCGAGCACCTCGACGGTGCGGGCGGCCGGGCCGTGGCCCTCGGTGACGAACACGGTGCGCCAGCCGTCGGCGAGCCAGCCCTTGGTGTCGGCGAGGGCCCGCGCGGTGTCGCCGCGGTAGGTCTCGGTGGCGTGCATGCCGAGCTTGAGGGTGTCCGCGTCGAGCTGCTCGTCGGCCGCGAACGGCGACACCGACCACCACATCATGTTCAGCTCGCGCGCGCGGTCGCGGACGTCGGCGATGGACCACAGGGAGGCCGCGCCGACGTCGATGGGCGCCTCGCCGCCGCCCGCCGTGGCGGCCCAGGAGGCCTGCAGGAACTCCTGGGAGGTGGCGACGAGGTCGGCGGCGCGGGTGCGGACCCGCTCGGGGTCGCAGACGACGGCCATGGCGCCGCCGGGGAGCACGTCGAGCAGCAGCTCCATGTCGTCGACCAGGACGGGGGCGAGGGACTCCATGCCCTCGACCGCGATGCCCTCGGCGATCTTGTTCAGCAGTTCGCCCAGCTCCGGGTGCTCCTCGGCGAGGACACGCGCGCGCGAGCGCACGTCGTCGGTGAGCAGCAGCTCGCGGCAGGGCGGGGCCCACAGACCGTGCTCGGCGACCTCCAGGGAGCGCTGGTCGGCGACCTTGAAGTAGCGGATCTCCTCGACGTCGTCGCCCCAGAACTCGACGCGCAGGGGGTGTTCCTCGGTGGGCGGGAACACGTCCAGGATGCCGCCGCGCACCGCGAACTCGCCGCGCTTCTCCACCAGCTCCACGCGTGCGTAGGCGGCGGCCGCGAGGGCTTCGACGACCTCGTTCAGGTCGGCGCTCCGGCCCGTTCTCAGGGACACCGGCTCCAGGTCGCCGAGGCCCTTGACCTGCGGCTGGAGCACGGAGCGCACGGGGGCGACGACGACGGAGACGGGCCCGGTCTCGGGGTCGTCGGTGCTGGGGTGGGCGAGGCGGCGCAGTACGGCGAGGCGGCGGCCGACGGTGTCGCTGCGCGGGCTGAGCCGCTCGTGGGGCAGCGTCTCCCAGGAGGGGTACTCCGCGACCGTCTGCGGGGGCAGCAGGGTGCGCAGGGCGGCGGCCAGGTCCTCGGCCTCCCGTCCGGTGGCGGTGACCGCGAGCACCGGCCGGCCGGCCTCCCGGGCCAGGGCGGCGACCGCGAAGGGGCGGGCCGCGGGGGACCGACCAGGTCTACGTGCATGCGGTTGCCGTCCGCCGCCGCCTCGATCGCTTCGGCGAGGGCGGGGTCCTTGACTACGGCGTCGAGCAGACCGTGCAGGCTCATGGAGAGGCTTTCCGTCCGGGTATGGGCAACGCGAACCACCCGACACGCGGGGCGGGCCGGGGGTTCCCAGGGTACGTCGCCCGGGCTCCGGTCACCCGGTGGAGTGAACACGCCGCCCCGCCGAGGGGACGCGGAGCCGGCTTGGAGACACCGTCTTGGAGACACCGTGGAGACACGGAAGGCCCGCAGCCGGACGCGGCGGTACGAGTCCGTGGGCGTGCCCGCGCGTGACGGCGCCCGGCGCCGAGAAGTCCCCCGTGACTTCTCGGCGCCGGGCCCCGTGCCCCCGTGTCCCCCGTCCGGGGTGGCTACTCGGTCGCGATCGCGTTCAGCACGTTCATCCGGCCCGCCCGGAACGCCGGGATCAGGGCGGCGAACAGGCCCACGAAGGCCGAGGCGACGAAGACCGTGATGATCGTCGGCCAGGGGATCTCCAGGACCTTCAGGCCCTCCAGCGCCAGCAGCTTCTGCGCGGTCGCGCCCCAGCCCATGCCCAGGCCGAGGCCGAGCAGGGCGCCGAAGACCGCGATCACCACGGACTCCAGGCGGATCATGCGGCGCAGCTGGCGGCGGGAGAGGCCGATGGCCCGCATCAGGCCGATCTCCCGGGTCCGCTCGACCACCGACAGGGCCAGGGTGTTCACCACGCCGAGGACGGCGACGATGATCGCGAGCGCCAGCAGGCCGTAGATCATGTTGAGCAGCTGGCCGATCTGGTCCTTCAGCGCCTGCTTGTAGTCGGTCTGGTCGCGGACGGTGTACTGCGGGTACTTGTGCAGGGCCGACCGCAGTCCCTTGTAGGCGGCGTCCTGCCGGCCGTCCTCGGCGCTGGCGAAGACGAGCTGGTCGAGCGGCATCCGGTCGGCCGGCACGTACTTGGCGAGCGTGGCGATGGACGTGTACTTGGCGCCCTGGTCGATCACCTCGTCGCTGCTGGTGATCGCGCGGACCGTGAGGCGGGCGGCGGACCCGTCCTCGAAGGCGACGCCGATCTTCGAGCCGATGTGGATGCCGTGGGCCTTGGCGAACTTCTCGTGGACCGACATCGAGTCGGGCAGGTAGGCGTCCTTGAGATCACCGGCGACGGTCTTCTTGCGCAGGTCGGTCGCGTACGTCGGATCGGCCGCGGTGATGTCGGTGTCCTTGAGCGTCTCGCCGTCGGGGGTGGTGAAGACCGCCTTGGTCGGCCGGTACTCGGTGATCCGCGCCAGGCCCGGCGTCGCCTTGATGGCCCGCACCGCCTGTGGGACGACCGGTGCCCCGTTGTCGTTCTGGATGATGAAGTCCGTGCCGACGGTCTTGTCGAGCTGGTCGGTGGCGGAGGCCACCATGGAGGAGCCGACGACCGACAGGCAGGCCACCAGGGCCAGGCCGATCATCAGGGCGGCGCCGGTGGCGCCGGTGCGGCGCGGGTTGCGCAGCGCGTTGCGCTCGGCCATCCGGCCGACCGGGCCGAAGATCCGCAGCAGGACCGCGCCGAGGACCCGGACCAGACCGCCGGCCAGCAGCGGGCCGATGACGACGAAGCCGATCAGCGTGAGCACCACGCCGAGGCCCAGCCAGCCGGAGCCGCCCTTGGCCTGGTCGGCGGAGGCGGCCGCGTACAGGCTCGCGGCGCCGGCCCCGGTCAGGGCCAGGCCGACGACGGCCCGCACGATCCCGGCCTTGGCGTCGGCCGGGGCGCTCGCGTCGCGCAGCGCGGCCATCGGGGAGACCTTGCCGGCGCGCCGGGCGGGCAGGTAGGCGGACAGGACGGTGACGACCACACCGAGCAGCAGGCCGAGGGCGGGGGTGGTCCAGGCGACGGTCAGGTCGTCGGTGGACAGGTGCATGCCCATCTGGCCCATCAGCTTCATCAGGCCGACCGCGATGCCGACGCCCGCGCCGACACCGAGCACCGACCCGATCACGCCGAGCAGCAGCGCCTCGATCAGCACGGACCGGTTGACCTGGCCGCGCGAGGAGCCGATGGCCCGCATCAGGCCGATCTCGCGGGTGCGCTGGGCGACCAGCATCGAGAAGGTGTTGATGATGAGGAAGATGCCGACGAGGAAGGCGATCCCGGCGAAGCCGAGCATCGCGTACTTCATGACGTTCAGGAAGCTCTGGACGCTCTTCTGGTTGGCGTCGGCGACCTCCTTCGCGGTCTGCACCCGGTAGTCGTGGCCGAGCGCGCTGCTGACGTCGCGCTTCAGCCGCGCGTCGCTGACGCCCTTGTCGGCGGTGACGTTGACGTTGGTGTACACGCCGGTCCGGCCGACCAGGGTCTGCTGGGCGGTCTTGGTGTCCAGGTAGAAGATGGCCGCGCCGGGGTTGGTGACGGTGAAGGCGGCGATGCCGGACACCCGCGCGTGGTGGGTGCCGACGGCGGTGATGATGCCGATCTCGTCGCCGAGCTTCAGGTGGTGCTTGTCGACGGTGTCCGCGTCGACCATGACCTGGCTGGGGCCCTCGGGCGCCGCTCCGGACGTGATCTTCATGGTGCGGGCGTCGTTGCCGTTCCAGCTTCCGACGATGGTCGGGGCGCCGCTGGTGGGCGAGAGCTTGTCCAGGTCGTGGTCGACGACGGTGACCGAGGTGGAGAACACCGTCCCCTCGGCCTTCGCGACGCCCCGGGCCCCGCGCACCTCGTCGACCACGGCGGCCGGCATGACCGGCGGCTTGCCGGTGTTGGAGGTGGTCTCACCGGTGTCGGAGGAGCCCTTGGCGCTGACCTGCACGTCCGAGGAGGTGGTCTGGAACAGCTTGTCGAAGGTGGTGTTCATCGTGTCCGTGAACACCAGCGTCCCGCACACGAAGGCCACCGACAGCAGCACCGCGATCGCCGACAGCGCCATCCGGCCCTTGTGGGCGAAGAAGTTGCGCATCGAGGTCTTGAGCACGGTCATGACGTGCGCCCCCGGGCGTCGAAGTCCTTCATCCGGTCCAGGACCTGTTCGGCCGTCGGCTGGTGCATCTCGTCGACGATCCGGCCGTCGGCGAGGTAGAGGACGCGGTCGGCGTAGGAGGCGGCGACGGGGTCGTGGGTGACCATCACGATGGTCTGCCCGAGTTCGGTGACGGAGCGGCGCAGGAAGCCCAGCACCTCGGCACCCGCGCGGGAGTCGAGGTTTCCGGTCGGCTCGTCACCGAAGATGATCTCCGGGCGGGCGGCGAGCGCGCGGGCCACCGCGACGCGCTGCTGCTGGCCGCCGGAGAGCTGGGTGGGCCGGTGCTTGAGCCGGTCGGCCAGCCCGACGGTCTCCACGACCCGGTCCAGCCACGCCCGGTCCGGCTTGCGGCCGGCGATGTCCATGGGGAGCGTGATGTTCTCGAGCGCGTTCAGCGTGGGCAGCAGGTTGAACGCCTGGAAGATGAACCCGATGCGGTCCCGGCGCAGCTTGGTGAGCTTCTTGTCCTTCAGGCCGGTGATCTCGGTCTCGTCCAGGTAGATCTGACCGCTCGTCACCGTGTCCAGGCCGGCGAGGCAGTGCATGAGGGTGGACTTGCCGGACCCCGAGGGGCCCATGATCGCGGTGAACTGGCCGCGGGCGATGTCCACGTCGACGTGGTCCAGCGCGACGACACGGGTCTCGCCGGACCCGTACGCCTTGACGACCTGCCGGGCTCGCGCGGCGACGGCCGTAGGCCCTCCAGTGCCCCGTGCCTGGGAATGGTCACAGCCGATGTCACGGTACGTCTCCTATGTCGGTCGACAGGTCGGTGGTGCGCCCCGGTCGCGGTGCGCCTGTTCCGGGTACGACGCCGAGTCTGGCGTGCGGCGGACGTGCCGCGCGCTGGTGCGAAGCCCCTGTTGTGCGGGGGAAAACCCCACCCCCGCCGGTTCGGTCAGCCGCCCCCCGGCGGCGTAAAGCCAGGTTAAGGACGACGGTGGGCCTTCCTCGTCCTCCGCCGGGACGAACCCTCCCCGACCCGAAGTACGGAGATACCCCTAGGGGTCGTCCACCGTCGGGTGGAGACCCGCTCGGGGTTCGCTCCACCCTCCGCCCGGAAAGGCTCCACCCTCCCGTCGCGTCAGGTTCAAGTGGCCGGGGCGCGGAACGGCCGCACACCGGCGGGCCGTACGGGCGCGGCCTCGCGAACGCCCTGGTTAACGCGGGTAACAACACGGGCGGGACACGGTTCGGTGGAGGAAGCGCATACCGACCGGCCAGTTCGGTGAAAAGCCCGCGCGGCCGTGACCCCGCGAGTAGCGTGCGTGACTCCGTTTCCACCCCTACCTCCCTGCGGTCCGCCGCCACGGACCCGAGCCACGCAAGGAGCCCCGGGATGTCCTACGACCCGCCGCACTCCCCGTCGTACCCGACCTACCCCTGGCAGCCGGTACCCCCGAACCGCCCCGCCCGCAGCGCGCCCCGGCCCGCGAACCCCTCGGGCACCACAGCGACCTGCGCCTGCTGCGCGGCGCCTACCGCTGGCAGCGCCGCACCGCGACCCTCACCGCACTCGGCTACTTCACGCTCTTCCTCGTGCTGTCCGCGTACGCCCCGGACGTCATGACGCGGGACATCGCCGACGGCATCCCGGCCGGCCTGCTGCTCGCCCTGCTCCAACTCCCGGTCACCTGGCTGGCGATCGCCCTGTACGAGCACACCGCGCGCCGCCATGTCGACCCGCTCGCCGACCGCATCCGCAAGGAGGCCGAGCTGGACGCGCGGCGGGGAGCGCTGCGGTGACCGCCCGCGCCCTCCCGCCGGACCTCTCCGGGTTCAGCGGCTCCGCCCAGACCATGGCGCTGGTCGCGTTCTCCGCCGTGGCCACCCTCACCCTGCTGCTGTGCGTGATGACCGGCCCGGACCGGGACGACCTCGACGAGTTCTACACCGGCTACGGCACCCTGTCCCCGCTGCGCAACGGCCTGGCCATCGCCGGGGACTACATCTCCGCGGCGACCGTCCTCGGCACCGGCGGAGTGATCGCCCTGTGCGGTTACGACGGTGTCGTGCTCGCCCTCAGCACCGCCCTGTCGCTGCTGCTGCTGATGTTCCTGCTGGCCGAACCGCTGCGCAACGCGGGCCGGTTCACCATGGGCGACGCGCTGGCCCGCCGGATGCCCGGCCGCGCCGTGCGGATCACGGCCTGCGTGGTGACGATCGCCTCGCTGCTGCCGCTGATGCTGGTGCAGCTCGCCGGGACCGGACAGCTCATCGCGTTCATCCTGGGCTTCTCCAACGAGTCCCTCAAGACCGGATGCGTCGTGGGACTCGGCGCGCTGATGATCGCCTACGCGGCGATCGGCGGCATGAAGGGCACCGCGCTCATCCAGATCCTGAAGATCGTGATGCTGCTCGGCTCCGGCGCCGTCGTCGCCGTACTGATCCTGCACCGCTTCGACTGGGACCCGGGCGCCCTGTTCCAGGCGGCGGCGCGGCAGAGCGGCGCCGGTCCGGCCTTCCTGCACTCCGGGCTGCAGTTCGCCGGGCACTCGAACGCCCGCCTGGACATGATCACCTCCGAGCTGACCATCGTCCTCGGCGGCGCCTGCCTGCCCCACATCACCATGCGCATGTACACCGCCTCCAGCGCCCGCCAGGTGCGCCGGTCGCTGTCCTGGGCGGTGTCGCTCGTGGCACTGTTCGTGCTGGTCATCACGGTGATCGGATTCGGCGCCACGGCCCTGGTCGGCCGCACGGCGATCGCGGCGGCCGACCAGCAGGGCAACACCGCCTATCTGCTGGGCTCCCGGGCGGTGTTCGGCGTGGACGTCTCCACGACGGAGAGCTTCCTGTTCACCCTGGTCACCACGGCGCTCTTCCTGACCCTGCTCGCCTCGGTCGCCGGGATGATCCTCGCCTGCGCCAACTCCCTGGCCCACGACGTGTTCGCCGCCCGGGTGCAGGAGATGCCGGCCCGCCGGGAGATGGCCCTGGCCCGCCTCTCCGCGCTCGCCATCGGGGTGCCCACGATCCTGCTGGCCACCCTGGTGCAGCACCACAGCCTGCAGCCGCTGGTGACGCTCTCCTTCTGTCTCGGCGCCTCCGCGCTCGCGCCCGCCCTCGTCTACAGCCTCTTCTGGCGCCGCTACACCCGCGCCGGACTCATGGGCACCCTGCTCGGGGGCTCGCTGACCGTGCTGCTGCTCATGCCGGGCACCAACCTCGTCTCCGGATCGCCCGTCTCGGCCTTCCCGGGCGCCGACTTCAACTGGTTCCCGTTCACCACGACCGGCATCGTCTCCATCCCGGCCGGCTTCTTCTTCGGCTGGCTGGGCACGGTCGTCTCCGGCCGCCGCAAGGCGGAGGAACAGCGGCGCCAGTACGAGGCGGTGGAGGGCTGGATCCTGGCGGGCGCGGTCCGCAGGGGCGGCTGAGCCGGCGGCGGCGCGGCGCCGAACCACCGCGTCAGGGGGTGTCCTCCGGCTCACGCAGCCCGGAGCCGGACGGCACCCCCTGCTCCTGCTCCACCCGGCCGGTCAGGGTGACGAGGCTGTTGCGCACGGAGTCCATGTGCGTCTGGACCTCGTCCCACATCTCGCTGTGCTCGCGCAGTACCCGCTCGGTCTCCTGGGCGATGCGCTTCTCCTCCGTGTGCGCCTCGTCGACGATCTCGACGGCGCGCACCCGCGCCTGCTCCTCGCAGCGGCGCGCGGCCTCCTCGGCCTCGCCGAGCGCCCGCTGCGCCTCGGCGACCCGGGCCTCCGCGCCGGCGATCCGCTCCGCCTGGCAGGCCTCCAGCGCGACCAGCCGCTCGGCCTCCTCGCGCTCCACCGCCGCCAGCCGCTCCGACTGCTCCCCGGCCTGCTCGGCGGAGAGTCCGTCGATGCGCTCGCGCACCTCACGCAGGGCGGCGAGCGCCTCCGCGCGCCGCTCCTTCACCCCGCGCCGTGCGCCGATCCGCACTTCGTCGGCCTCCGCGCGTGCGGCGAGGACGATCCGGCGGGCATGCTCCACGGCCTCCTCGCGCAAGGCGTCCGCCGCCTCCCGCGCCGCCTGGTGCACCTCCGAGGCGTACGCCTCGGCCTCCATGATCTCGTCCTGCGCCGCCTGCCGCGCACTCTCGCGGACCTCCGCCGCCTCCCGCAGCACCAGTTGGTACAGCTGCGCGGCCCGCTCCCCCAGCGACTCGTACGTCTGCGGCACCAGTTCCCCGACGGTCTCGCGCAGCCGCGCCGCCTCCGCCTCCATGTCCTTGGCGAGCACGGTCAGCCGCGCGGCGCGCTCCCACGCGGCGTCCCGGTCCTGCGACAGCGCCTCCAGATACGCGTCGACCTGATCGGGGCGGTAGCCGCGCCCCGGACGGTCTCGAGGCCGTACGGCGTCGTCGATGCGCTGCTCACCCTGGGAGCCCCTCTCCGCCGGACATACACGACATAATGATTTCGCGCATATCCTGCTAGACAGGACGTAAGTATGCATAACACGACACTCCGCAGAGATGTCACGGTCGAAATCTCACGTGCCGGCGCGCGGAAAGCACTCAGGCCCTCCACGCACACGCGTGGAGGGCCTTGAGGTCGAGGGGGCCTCAGCGGGCGCGGGCTACAGCAGCCCGTCCCACATCTGCTCCAGCAGCACCGACCACCAGCTCTCCGGCGACCCCAGCGCCGCCGGGTCCAGCGCGGCCAGCTGCGCCTGGAAGTCGACCGTCCAGCGGCCCGCCTGCTCCTGGTTGAGCCCGTGCCGCAGCCGCCACATCCGCCCCAGCAACGCCAGGCACCGCGCGAACTCCGGCAGACCGGTGTTCACGAACTGCGGCGGCACCGGAGCGCCGCCCGGCCCGGCCTCCACCGGAACGGCCACGATGTTCGCCGTCCCGTACTGCACACACACCGCCCGGCCGAAGTCCGTACCCATCACCAGGTACGACCCGGCGTCCGGGCCGGCTGCACACCGCGCTCCGCCGCCAGCTCCGCCAGCGTCGGCACCGGACGGCCCGGCTGGGCCTGCGCCCAGAAGAACGGCCCCAGGTCCACCGGGAGTCCCGCCACCACCAGCGTGTGCGCCACGACCGGCGGCACACCCTGCCGCGACACCGCCTGCTGCTCGAACCGGAAGACGCCCGGCCCGAACACCGCCGCCAGTTCCTGCCCGATCGCCTCCGGCGGGACCGGCGGCGCCGGCTGCACCGGTGGCAGCGGGGCCCGCACCGGAGCCGGCCGGGCCGGGCCGTCGGCGACCTGGTGCAGCTCGCCCTGGTGCGCCAGCAACTGCTGCATGCCCTGCTGCCGGCTCGCGTGGTCCGTGCCGTACGGCGCGATGCTCGTGATCCGCGCCTGCGGCCACTGCTCCCGGATCATCCGCGCGCAGTACGCCCCGGCAGCTCGCACGACTCCAGCTCCGTGTGCAGCTCCAGCACCTGGTCCGGCGGCACGTTCATCGCCCGCAGCTCATGGAAGATCTGCCACTCCGGATGCGGCGTGCCCGGCGCCGAACGCCGGATCAGCTGCTGCTCCGAACCGTCCTGGGCGCGGTAGCGCAGCACCGCCTGGTACCCCGGACCCACCGTCGGCTGCCCCTGCTGCGGATAGCCGTACGCGGGAGGCTGCCCGGGAAGCGGACCACCCGGCGGCGGCATCGCGCCCGGAGGCATCGCACCCGGGTGCATCGGCTGCGGAGGCATCGGCTGCTGCGGCGGCTGCGGGGCACCCATCGGCCCCGGAACGCCCGGGACCCCCGGAGCGCCCGGCGGCATACCGGGCGGGCCGGCCGCGGGCGGCGGCGGAGGCGGAGGCGCTCCCGGGCCGCCCACGGGCGGCGCCGCCAGCACGGTCTCCGCGTGGTGCACCGCGCCACGCCCACCACCGGGGGCACCAGGGGCGGCGGGCGCGCCGGGAACGCCGGGGCGCCCGGCGGCTGGGCGCACCGGGGGCGGGAGGCATCGGCATGCCCGGGGTGGCCAGCATCGTGGCCGCGTGGGGTGCGTCGCCCGGCGGCGTACCGCCGGGGACACCCGGCGCACCGGGCGGCTGGGGAGCACCCGGAGCACCGGGAGCACCGGGGCCCTCGGGCCGAGCGCCGACACGAGCTGCGTCGGCACGTACCCGCCCGCGGGCGCGGGCGGCGGGGGCGTGCTCCCCGGACGCGCGCCCGGCGCACCCGGGGCACCCGGCGGCGGAGGCGGCGCGCCCAGCCCGGCGCGCGGCTTGCGCGGCGGCGGCGCGGCCTTGCTGGTCGCCGCGTCCGCGATGTCCCCGGCGTTCGGCGCGAGCGGCCGCTCCGGACCGGCCGGCGGCTGCGGCGCGTCCGGCATCGCACCCGGCGCCTGCGGATGGCCGTACACCGGCGCGCCCGGAGGCGGCGGAGGCGTGGCCCCGGAGGCGGCGGGGTGGCACCCGGCCCGGGCGGCGGGGGCGTACCCGGTGCCGCCGGCGGCTGCGGATGGCCGTACGACGGCATGCCCGGAGGCGGGGTGGCGCCCGGTCCGGCTCCCGGCGCGCCGGGGCGGCGGGCGGAGTACCGGGCGCACCCGGCGGAACGTCAGGGGCTCCCTGCCGGCCCAGTGCGCCCAGCGCCGGCGCGACCGCCGTGGGCGGCAGCGCGCTGCCGCCGGACATCAGCGCCGTCTTGGCGTCCGGCGCGGCGGCCGGCGGCCGCGGCGCGTCGCCCTCCGGCTCGCCCAGCGGCGGCGCGAACACCGTTGCCGGCAACGGCACCGAACGGTCCTCGCCGGAATCCGCGTTGGTGTCGGTACCCGCCCACGGCGTGGCCCCGACGGGTGCCTCCGGCGCGCTCGGCACGCCGGGCGCGCTCGGCGCCACGGGCCCACCGGCGGGCGCGCTCGGCTGACCGGGCACGCCCGCGCCCGGCGTGGCGCCCGCCCCGGCGGCCGGCCACGAGGCACCGCTGCCGGAGCCGGCCGCCGGCGGAACCGCGTCCGAGGGCCCCGCCGCCGGCACCCCGGCCTGCGTCTCGGCGAGCGCCCCACCGACCGCACCCGAACCGGCGGCGGCAGCCGAACCGGCGACAGCACCCGGACCGGCGGCGGCAGCACCGGAATCCGCGGCGCCGGCCGCGGTCCCGGACGGCTCACCCGACCGGCGGTCCGGAATGCCCATCTTGTCCGCCGCCTCCTGCAGCCACTCCGGCGGCGTCAGCAGGAACGATGTCTGATTCAGGTCCACCCGGGCCGGAGCCTGCGCCGGCACCGCGTCCCGCACCTCGTCGACGCGCCCGTACTCCTCCTCGTACCGGCGGATCACCTCACCCACCGGCAGCGCCGGCCACAGCGTCGCCTCACCGCTGTCCCGGGCGATGACGAGACGCTGCCCGCCCGCGTCCGACCGCGGCCCCTCGGCACGGTCCTCGCCCCACACCACGAAGCCCAGCTCGAACTCCCGCACCCGCACCTCCCGATGCTGGTACGCGGGCACGTCACCGTTGATCCATTCCTCGGCGCGCTCCTGCGCCTGCGCAAAGGTCACCATCGCTCGCAGCTCACTCCCCCACCGGCACGGAAGACACCGGGACGGCACGCGCGAAACCGCCGTCCACCATCAGGCTCGCCACCGTCTCCAACTCCGGCGGATTGCCCGCCAGCCGGGACAGGAACGCGTCGAAGTCGTCACCGCACGACAGCAGCAACCGCTCCACCCGCTCCGCCGGCGGCCACGAGGCGTCCACGTCCCGTGCGTCGTCGTACGCGCAGAACCAAACCGAACCGACCCGCTCGCCACGCACCTTCACCGCGAGCAGACCGCCCTGCACGAAACCGACGCCCAGGTAGTCCTTCGTCAGGTGGTCCCGCAGGCACTTGTTGACGTACACCAGGTCGTTGACGGCGGCCTCGTCCCGCACCGTGAAGAACGGCTGGTCCAGCAATAGCCCCAGTTCGGCGTCCAGCGCCGCGCCCGCCGGCGCGCAGCCGCCCGCCGCCTTCAGGAACGAGCGGTACGCGCCCGGAAGGCGGTACCCCAGTTCCTCCTCGACGGCCTGGACCTGCGACTCCGTCACCGCCACACCCGACTTCGGCAGCCCGAAGTGCGCCGGACGCGTCTCCTGCAACGGCCGCGTACCGCGCTTGCCGTGGTCCACCCGGGCCGTCGCCACCCCGCCGTGATGCCGCAGCAGCGCCTTCACGTCGACCGGAACCAGCTCCAACCGCCGCGAACCCGCGACGTGATGCCACGTCCAGCCGTGCGGCGTCGCCACGTCCGGCACCGTGTCCCACAACTCGTGCCCCGTCGCGGCCAGCGCCGCGTTCGCCGACACGTAGTCCGTCAGCCGGAGCTCGTCGACCCCGAAACCCTCCGGCGGATCGGCGATCTCCGCCGCCGCGCGCGCGTACGCCGAGAAATCCGGGTAACCATGCTCATCGACCCGTACCCCTCTCGGGTGACGTGCCGCCCGAACCGGATCCGGGAAGTGCACGACCTGCCCGGCATAAGCCGCGTTCGGCGGCGCGGCTTGTCCCCCAGCCTGGCGGCTGGGCGGTGCCCCCAGCCCGAGCCGACCTGTCGTCATGGCGGTTGCCCCCTGCGGCGTTCTCTCTGGCCTGAACGGCGGTGTCGATCGCGGATGCCGACAGCCTAAGCGGTACGGGCACACCGGTCACCGGCCCGCCGCCCCACCCCGCGACATCCCGCCTCCACTTCCGTGACCAGCCGTCATCCCAGCGTGACGGCACCACCCGACCCGGGCGTGTCGCGCCGCCCCAGCTTCCGCACCAGGCACGGCATTTGGCACTCTGTGTCCTTCGGGGCACTCCCCGGGGAGGGAAAACGCACATGAACGCGACGCAGACCGGAGGAGCCGAGGTGCGGGCGGGCGACCCGCGCATCGGCTGGAGCGGCACCCGCGCGCCCGCCGCCCCCGCCCTCCACCACCGCCGCGACGGCATCCTCCCCACGATCGCCGCCGCCCTCTCCGTCCGCGGCACCACCCTCACGGGCACTGCCGCCCGCGGCGACCAGCCACCGGCCCTGCACCCCCTCGTACAGGACTTCCTCGACACCCTCACCAGCGCCCAGCGCGACCGCTTCACCGGACGCTGCGCCGAGACCATCCTCATCTCCCGGCACATCACCGCCGCCGACGCGGCCCGCAGCAGACGCGCCGCCCGCAAGCCCATGACGAACGGCGAAGCCCGCAAAGTCCTCAAGCAGGCCAAACTCACCACCCGCCGCATACGCGAGGACGGCGACCCGCTCCACGGCAACTTCGCCACCCCCTGCCGCGCCTGCACTGCCCTGAGCGCCCACTTCGGCGTCCGCGTCGTCGACCCCGCCGACGACTGAACCCTCGCCGGCCCCACACCCCGGGGCCGGCGAGAACGCCCCGCACCACCCGCACAGCACGCACGACGATCGAAGGGCAGATGCACCCCGACCGCAGCTCCTCCCCCAGTCCCGGCTTCGCTCGACCGGGGGACCCCCATCCCGCTTCCCCGTCCCCGTCGACGCCGCCCTGCGCGCCGCCGGCTGGCAGCCCGGGCGCTGGGACATAAAACAAGCGGAGTTCTGGGCCGACACCCTGCGCGAGCACACCTCACCCGCCGGGCACCGGCACACCGTCTTCCCGGCGGCCGTGGAGGCCTGGGCCGAGTTCGGCGGACTGCGCATCGCCCCCACCGGCCCCGGCCGCCGGGTCGCCCCCGCGACCCTGCACCTCGACCCCCTGCACGGCCTCCACCTCGCCCGCACCCTCGGCGACCTCGGCCGCGCCCTCGGCACCGAGGTCAGCCCCCTCGGCGAGGAGACCGACACCTCCGCGCTCCTCGCCATCGACACCGAGGGCCGCGTCTACGCCCTCGACCACACCGGCGACTGGTACCTCGGCCCCGACATCGACCAGGCCCTGTCGACCCTCGTCGCCGGCGCCGAACCCGCCCGCCTCACCACCCCATAACCCGGCCCGGCACCCGCCTCAGCCGGGGAACAGGGACACCCCCACACCGCCGGCACCCGCGGGCATCCCCCACAACCGCCGGCCCGACACGACCACCCCACCCGGCACCGCCCCCCGCCGCGACATCACCACCGACCGACACCTCCGGACACCGGCCGCCCCTCGGCCGAGAACGGCGCCACCCTCACACCGCCGGCACCCACGGGCATCCCCCACAACCGTCGACCCGACAGACCACCCCACCCGGCACCGCCCCCCGCCGCGGCATCACCACCGACACCACCGGGCACCCACCGCCCCTCGGTCGGCAACGGCGCCACCCTCACACCGCCGGAATCACCGCCGACACCCGGAAGCCCCCACGTCCGTCGGCCCCGACACGAACACCCCACCCAGCGCCAGCACCCGCTCCCGCATCCCCAGCAGGCCGTTGCCGCCCGACGGCAGTCCAGCCGCCGACGCGGACCCCGGCTCCGGCGGCGGTCCGTTCTCCACCTGCATCGCGATCTCCCCGCCCCGGTGCGCGAGCCGCACGTACGTCTTCGCGCCCCCGCGTGCTTGTGCACGTTCGTCAGCGCCTCCTGCACCACCCGGTACGCCGTCTGCTCCACCTCCGCCGCGTACGAGCGCGCCTCCCCCTCCACCGACAGGTCGACCACCATCCCCGCCGCGGCCGACTGCCCCACCAGCTCCTCAAGCTCCGACAGACACGGCCCCTCCTCCTCGGCCACCCCCGAAGCCGCCCGCGCCGCGGCCGCCCCGACCGCCGCCAACGGCACCGCCGCCGCCCTGCGCCCCGCGTCCTCCCCGGCCCGCAGCACCCCGAGCATCTCGCGCAGCTCGGTCAGCGCCTGCCGGCCCATGTCCCCCACGAGCGCGGCGTTCCGCACCGCCTTCTCCGGGTCCTTCCGCGCCACCGCCTGCAACGCCGCCGCGTGCACCACCATCAGACTCACCCGGTGCGCGACCACGTCGTGCATCTCCCGGGCGATCCGCGTCCGCTCCTCGTTGCGCGCCCACTGGGCCCGCTCCTCCGCCCGCTCCGCGAGCAACTGGAGCTCCCGCTCCAGCGAGTCCGCCCGCTCCCGCAGGCTCTCCATCAGCCGGCGCCGCGCGCCCACATACAGACCGAGCAGCAGCGGCGGAGCCGTCAGCCCCAGCGACGTCGTGATCGAGGCGAACGGCACGAACCAGTCGCCCAGCGTCAGATCACCCCGCGCCATGTCCTGCCGCACCCGCACGAACGTCACGATCATCGTGCCCACCAGCGACATCCCCGCCAGCGCCACGATGATCCGCCGCGGCAGCTCGCACGCCGCCAGCGTGTACAGCCCGACGATGCCCATCAGGAAGCCCATCTGGGCCGGCGTGATCGCGATCGCGACCAGCACGACGGCGATCGGCCACTTCCTGCGCACCAGCAGCACGGAGCCGGCGATCAACCCGAACACGATCCCCACCGACACCGGGACACCCGCGTCCCGGGCGAACGGAATCCCCTCCGCGCCGCACTCCACTGCCGACACCAGCGCGAGACTCCCGTCGAGCACCGCACTGCGCCACCTGGCCCACCACCACGGGCCGGTCAGGGCCCTGGTGTGCTCTTCCCCCGTCGTGGTCATGCCTCCAGCCTACGGGCGGCGGCCGTGCCATTTCCGGTGACTTTCACCTACCTCCACACACCACACCCCGTAATCGAATGACACCTGAACCCCCCGGAATCCCTCGAACAGCTGAACCCCGCCCGTTCGACCCCGGAGCCTGTCATTCCGCCCGGACGGTATGCGAATGACACATTCACCCGGCAAGAGCGGCAGGTACGACGACTTCGAGGCGTTGCGGAAGCGAGCGGTCGCGTTACGACGGGAGGGGTACAGCCTCCGGCAGATCAGGGACGAGCTGAAGGTCTTCAACAACGACATCCTCAACCGGCTGGTGAAGGGCGAACCACCCCCGGAATGGACGAAACGCCCGAACGCCAAGGACGACCTCCGGGAGAAGGCGCGGGAACTGCGCCTCAAGGGATGGTCGTACGACCGGATCCAGGTCGCGCTCGGATGTTCCAAAAGCTCGATCTCGCTCTGGGTGCGGGACCTGCCGAGGCCGGCTCCGCGCTACACACCGGAGGAGCAACAGGAACTGATGCGCACTGGACTGGCACGCAGATACGCAGCCGTGGACCGCGAGCGTGAAGCAACGAAGCGGGCCGCGGCCGACTCGGTCGGCAAGCTGTCCGAACGGGATCTGTTCCTGACAGGCGTTGCTCTCCACTGGGCCGAGGGTGCAAAGGACAAGCCGTATGCCCGGCGCGAGAACGTGCAGTTCGTCAACAGCGATCCAGGCGTGATCCGGGTCTATCTGGCCTGGCTGGATCTGCTCGGCGTGGAGCCCGACCGGCGCCGGCACCGTCTCTTGATCCACGCGACAGGTGACGTCGAGGGCGCCGTCCGGTACTGGGCCGACCTCGTGGGCGTGGAAGCCGACACCTTCCAGCGGACGACCATCAAGAAGCACAACCCGAAGACCGTCCGCAAGAACGTGGGCGAGAACTACCGGGGCTGCCTTGTGATCAGTGTTCTGCAGGGGGCAGAGCTGTACCGTCGCATCGACGGCTGGTGGAGAGGCATCGTGAAGGGTGTCTCCGGGATCACGCCACCACCCTCCTCGGGTATGGTCTGAGACGCTGTCCCCCGTGGTGTAACTGGCAGCACACTGGTTTTTGGTACCAGCAGGACAAGGTTCGAATCCTTGCGGGGGAGCCACAGCACACACGATCCAGGTTCGGGCCCTGACCGGTGACAGCACCGTCAGGGCCCGCACTCATATCCGCCCCAACGCGCCCCGGTATCCTGCGGCTGTCACCCCCACCCATCCAGAGCCGAAGGGCAACCCCGTGAGCGCCATTCGCCCGGCAGCCGTCGTCGTTCTTGCAGCGGGTGAGGGCACCCGTATGAAGTCGGCCACACCGAAGGTCCTGCACCAGATCTGCGGCCGTTCCCTCGTGGGCCATGTGCTGGCCGCCGCCCGTGAGTTGGATCCGGCGAACCTGGTCGTCGTCGTGGGGCACGCCCGTGAGCAGGTCACCGCGCACCTGGGCGCGATCGACCCCGGCGTCCGCACGGCCGTGCAGGAGCAGCAGAACGGCACCGGGCACGCGGTGCGGATGGGCCTGGAGGAGCTGGGCGGTCCGGTCGACGGGACCGTGGTCGTGGTGTGCGGGGACACCCCGCTGCTGACCGCGGACACGCTGCGGCGGCTCGCGGAGACCCACGCCGCCGACGGCAACGCCGTGACGGTCCTGACCGCGGAGGTCCCGGACGCCACCGGTTACGGCCGGATCGTGCGTGACGAGGCGTCGGGTGCCGTGACGGCGATCGTGGAGCACAAGGACGCCTCGGAGGCCCAGCGGTCGATCCGCGAGATCAACAGCGGGGTCTTCGCGTTCGACGGGCGGCTGCTGGCGGACGCGCTGAAGAAGGTGCGGACGAACAACAGCCAGGGCGAGGAGTACCTGACGGACGTGCTCGGCATCCTGCGCGAGGCGGGGCACCGGGTCGGCGCGTCGGTGGCGGGCGACCACCGGGAGATCGCGGGGATCAACAACCGGGTGCAGCTCGCGGAGGCGCGCCGCACCCTGAACGACCGTCTGCTGACGCGGGCGATGCTGGACGGTGTGACGGTGGTGGACCCGGCGTCGACGTGGGTGGACGTGACGGTGACGTTCGAGCGGGACTCGGTGGTGTATCCGAACACGCTGCTGTCGGGTGCGACGCTGATCGGCGAGGGCGCCGAGGTGGGTCCGAACAGCCGGCTGAACGACACCCGGGTCGGCGCGGGGGCGCGGGTGGACAACACGGTGTCGGACGGCGCGCGGATCGGCGCGGGGGCGTCCGTGGGCCCGTACGCGTATCTGCGGCCCGGGACGCGGCTCGGTGCGAAGGCCAAGATCGGTACGTACGTGGAGACGAAGAACTCGTCGATCGGCGAGGGCACGAAGGTTCCGCATCTGTCGTACGTCGGTGACGCGACCATCGGTGACTTCTCGAACATCGGTGCGGCGAGTGTGTTCGTGAACTACGACGGGGAGAGCAAGCACCACACGACCGTCGGGTCGCACTGCAAGACCGGTTCGGACAACATGTTTGTGGCTCCTGTCACGGTCGGGGACGGTGCCTACACCGCCGCCGGGTCCGTGATCACGAAGGACGTGCCGCCCGGTTCGCTGGCCGTGGCCCGTGGTCAGCAGCGGAATATCGAGGGTTGGGTGGCGCGCAAGCGTCCCGGGAGCGCGGCCGCGAAGGCGGCCGAGGCGGCGTCCCGGCAGGCCCCTGACGAGGACTGACGGGAAACGAGCGCGTCGAACACGGCGTACCGTGATAAGTGGACAACCGCACCCCTACCAGCTGATTCGGCCTCTCGCGCCGAGCCGAGTGGTGGCTTGAGCAGCCGGCTGGCTTTTAGAGACCTCTGAGGAGACTGTGCTGTGACCGGGATCAAGACGACCGGCGAGAAGAAGATGATGTTCTTCTCCGGCCGCGCCCACCCCGAGCTTGCCGAGGAGGTCGCCCAGCAGCTGGGTGTCGGGGTTGTCCCGACGAAGGCCTTCGACTTCGCCAATGGCGAGATCTATGTGCGCTACCAGGAGTCGGCGCGTGGCGCCGACTGCTTCCTGATCCAGAGCCACACGGCGCCGATCAACAAGTGGATCATGGAGCAGCTCATCATGATCGACGCGTTGAAGCGCGCGTCGGCCCGTTCCATCACGGTGATCGTGCCCTTCTACGGTTACGCGCGGCAGGACAAGAAGCACCGGGGCCGTGAACCGATCTCGGCGCGTCTGATCGCGGATCTGATGAAGACCGCGGGCGCGGACCGGATCCTGACCGTGGATCTGCACACGGACCAGATCCAGGGCTTCTTCGACGGTCCGGTGGACCACCTGTTCGCGCTGCCGCTGCTGGCGGACTACGTGGGCGGCAAGGTGGACCGGGAGAAGCTGACGGTCGTGTCGCCGGACGCCGGCCGGGTGCGGGTGGCGGACCGCTGGTGCGACCGGCTGGGCGCGCCCCTCGCCATCGTGCACAAGCGCCGGGACAAGGACGTGGCCAACCAGGTCACGGTGCACGAGGTCGTCGGTGATGTGAAGGGCCGCATCTGCGTCCTGGTGGACGACATGATCGACACCGGTGGCACGATCTGCGCCGCGGCGGACGCGCTGTTCGCGCACGGTGCGGAGGACGTCATCGTGACGGCGACGCACGGTGTGCTGTCGGGTCCGGCGGCGGACCGGCTGAAGAACTCGCGGGTGAGCGAGTTCGTGTTCACGAACACGCTGCCGACGCCGGGCGAGCTGTCCGGGGACCTGGACAAGATCAAGGTTCTGTCGATCGCTCCGACGATCGCGAGCGCGGTGCGTGAGGTCTTCGAGGACGGGTCGGTTACCAGCCTCTTCGACGAGCAGTGAGGTTTCTGCAACCCACCGCGGTGAGCTAGCCGAAGATCCTTTTGGAGGCGGCCTCCCCTGCCGAGTAGACTGCTGCAGTTGCTCGGCGAGGGAGGCCGTTCCCGTTTCCACGGGGTACGGCTGTCCGTTATCGACGCGCTCTTCGTAGCAGGCCGTTCGTGGCCGGGTGACCACGTCCGTCTCTGTCTTTCGAGGAGTGATCAGCATGTCCGAGGTGAAGCTCACCGCCGCCACGCGCAGCGAGTTCGGCAAGGGTGCCGCCCGTCGTATCCGTCGTGACAACAAGGTCCCGGGTGTCCTGTACGGCCACGGTTCCGAGCCGCTGCACCTGACCCTGCCGGGCCACGAGCTGCTGCTGGCGCTGCGTACGCCGAACGTCCTGATCTCGCTGGACATCGACGGCAAGACCAACGAGCTGGCGATCCCGAAGTCCGTGCAGCGCGACCCGATCAAGGGCTTCCTGGAGCACGTCGACCTGCTGCTGGTCAAGCGCGGCGAGAAGGTCACGGTCGAGATCCCCGTGCAGACCGAGGGCGAGCTGGCCCCGGGCGGCAACCTGCTCGAGCACGTGCTGAACGCGCTCCCGGTCGAGGCCGAGGCCACGCACATCCCCGAGGCCGTCACCGTCTCCGTCGAGGGCCTGGAGGCCGGTGCCTCCATCCACGCCAAGGACATCACGCTGCCGTCCGGCGTGACCCTGGCCGTCGAGGAGGACGCGGTCGTCCTTCAGGTCCTGGCCGCGCAGGCCGAGGAGGCCCCGGAGGGCGAGGAGACCGAGGGCGCCGAAGAGGTCGCCGAGGCCTGATCCTCGTAGTCGTCGTTTCGTCAGCCGCTGTTCCCCGAGGGGGACGGCGGCTGGCGCGTATCAAGGAGACATGGACGTGAGCACTCCCGCAGAGGGCCCCTGGCTGATCGTGGGGCTCGGCAATCCCGGGCCGGAGTACGCCATGCACCGGCACAACGTCGGTTTCATGGTGGTGGACCTGCTCGCCGAGCGGATCGGGGGGAAGTTCAAGCGGGCGGGCAAGGCGCAGGCGCAGGTGCTGGAGGGGCGGATCGGTCCGATGGGGCCGGCGAACCGCCGGGTGATCCTGGCGAAGCCGATGTCGTTCATGAATCTGTCGGGCGGCCCGGTGAACGCGCTGCGGGACTTCTACAAGGTGCCGCCGGCGAACGTCGTGGCGGTGCACGACGAACTCGACATCGACTACGGGGTGCTGCGGCTGAAGCTGGGCGGCGGCGACAACGGGCACAACGGTCTGAAGTCGATGACGAAGGCGATGAGCGCGGACTACCACCGGGTGCGGTTCGGGATCGGCCGGCCGCCGGGGCGGATGCAGGTGGCGGACTTCGTGCTGAAGGACTTCTCGTCGTCGGAGCGCAAGGAGCTGGACTACTTCGTGGACCGGGCGGCCGACGCGGTGGAGTGCCTGGTGACGGAGGGGCTCGAGCGGGCGCAGAGCACCTACAACTCCTGACTTGTCCGGTCTTGGCTTCCAGCGGAGTTGACCGGCAGTAGGGGTATGGCCAATGATCCCCGCCATGCCTGCCTCAGCCACCACTGCCCGCCAGGCCTCCGTGACCGCGCTGCGGTTCGGGCGGGTCGCGGCGATGGGCGCCGTCGCCGTGCTGATCCTGTTCGCCGGGGTGTGGGGGTCCTGGGGGACCGCGCAGCACGTGATGCTGACCAAGGGGCGCGAGCGGGGCACGATCCGGGTCACCGGCTGCGCGGAGGACGTCTGCTCCGGCCCGTTCGCGCCGGCCTCCGCCGGGGCCGGGGCACGCGCGCGCGTGGAGATCGCGCGGACGGTCGCGGTGCGCAAGGGCCGGACGTACGACGTGGTGGTGAAGCCGGGGTCGGCCGACGTGGTGCGGTCGGGTCCCGCGGGTGTGCTGTACGCGTGGGTGCCGTTCGGCGGGGCGCTGCTGCTGGCGTCGGTCGTGGTGGCGGGCGGCATGCGGTGGATCCGGGTGGCGTGGGCGCTGGCCGGAGCGGGTGCGGCGCTGCTGACCGCGGCGTTCGTGTCACTGTGACGGGGTTGGGCCGCTCTTCACATATGTAGGGGCCCTGTGTGTTGTCCGTTCGTGATTGACCAGGCGTCGGGCCGGGCCGGAAGCTGAACCGCCCCCTCCACATCTTCCCGTCCCTGTCGCGTAGATGGACTGCCCTATGCCCACCCCACCCGCGTCGGCGTTCTGACCGCCGTCGCCTCGGCGGCGCTGTTCGCCGTCCCCACCGCCGCTCACGCCACCGCTCCCGGTGACAACGGCACCGTAAAGATCCACGATGCCCGGACCGGCGAGGAACTGCGCCGCAACGAACCGCACGTGTGCACCTTCTGCCTGGACGCCTTCGGCTTCGACGGCGTGCAGCGGGTCGACTGGCACATCGAGGCCTGGGCGCCGACGGCGTCCGTGAAGGGCGCGACCGTGAAGTCCGGCGCGCTCACGCTGGACGCCGGCGGTCATGGCCGTACGGAGGATCTGTCGTTGCCGGACGGCCACTACAAGCTGTTCTGGAACTTCGAGGGAGAGAAGGGCGCGGCGAAGCACAAGGTGTTCTGGACGGACTGCGCGGGCTCCGAGGGGGGCGCGGGCGCGCCGTCCGGTTCCGCGTCGGCGTCCGCTCCGGTGCCGGGCTCCTCGTCGGCCGCTTCGCCGTCGTCCTCGTCCGGCTCGGTGCCGGGTGCGCCGGCGTCCGGCTCGCCGTCCCCGGCGGTGTCCTCGTCGCCGTCCGCCCAGGGTGCCGCCGGCGACCTGGCGGAGACGGGCAACGGTGCTCCGGTGGGCCTGCTGTCGGCCGCCGCCGCGGCGCTGGTCGGCGCGGGCGGCTATCTGGTGGCCCGGCGGGTGCGGCGCGGCTGAGACCGCCGAGACCACGGTGAACGGACGGGTGCCCCCGCGGTCGCGCGACCGCGGGGGCACCCGTGTGTGCGGTGGGGGCGGTCAGCCGGTGTTGCGCAGGCCCGCGGCCACGCCGTTGACGGTGAGGAGCAGGGCGCGGGCGAGCAGCGGGTCGGCGGCGGTGCCCTCGGCGGCCGCGTCGCGCTGCCGCTTGAGCAGGGTGACCTGGAGGTAGGAGATGGGGTCGAGGTAGGCGTCGCGGATGGAGAAGGTCTGCTTGAGGGCGGGGGCGGCGTCGAGGAGCTCGTCCTCCCCGGTGATCTTCAGGACCTCGCGGACGGTGAGTTCGTGTTCGGCCTTGATGGTGTCGAACACGTGCTTGAGCTCGTCGGGGACGAGGGTGTCGACGTAGTGCTGGGCGATCCGCAGGTCGGTCTTGGCCAGGGTCATCTCGACGTTGGAGATGAAGTTGCGGAAGAAGTGCCACTGCTCGTGCATCTCGTCCAGGACGGTGTCCAGACCGCTCTCGCGCAGGGCCTTCAGGCCGGAGCCGACGCCGAACCAGCCGGGGACGATCTGCCGGGACTGGGTCCAGCCGAACACCCACGGGATGGCGCGCAGGCCGTCGAGCGAGACGCCGGAGCCGGGGCGGCGGGAGGGCCGGGAGCCCAGGTGCAGGTCGGCGAGCTGGTCCACCGGCGTGGACGCGAGGAAGTACGTCGGCAGGTCGGGGTCCTCGACCAGGCGGCGGTAGGCGCCGTGGGCGGCGTCGGAGACGACGTCCATGGCGGCGTCCCAGCGGGCGAGGGCCTCGTCGGACTGGCGGGGCGCGGTGTGCAGGGCGGAGGCCTGCAGGGTGGCCGCGACGGTCAGTTCGAGGTTCTCGCGGGCGAGGGAGGGGATGAGGTACTTGTCGGAGATGACCTCGCCCTGTTCGGTGACCTTGATCTCGCCCTCGAGGGTGCCCCAGGGCTGGGCGAGGATGGCGTCGTGGGAGGGGCCGCCGCCGCGGCCGACGGTGCCGCCGCGGCCGTGGAAGAGGCGCAGCCGCACGCCGTAGCGGTGGGCGACGTCACGCAGCCGGCGCTGGGCTCGGTGGATCTCCCACTGGCTGGTGGTGATGCCGCCGAACTTCGAGGAGTCGGAGTAGCCGAGCATGACCTCCTGGACGTCGCCGCGCAGCGCGACCAGGCGCCGGTAGGACGGGTCGGAGAGCATGTCCTCGAGGATGGTGTCGGCGGCGCGCAGCTCGTCGGTGGTCTCCAGCAGCGGCACGATGCCGATCTTCGCCCAGCCGGCGTGCAGGTCGACGAGGCCCGCCTCGCGGGCGAGGACGGCGGCGGCGAAGACGTCGTCGGCGCCCTGGCACATGGAGATGATGTAGGACTCGATGACCTCGGGTCCGAAGACCTCCAGGGCCTTCTTCACGGTCTGGAACACGCCGAGGGTCTTGGCGCCGGCGGCGTCGACGGGGGCCGGGACGGGCGCGAGGGGCCTGCGGGAGCGCAGTTCCTTGGCGAGGAGCCGGGCCCGGTAGTCGCGGGGCATGTCGGCGTAGCGCCAGGACTCCTCGCCGAGGCGGTCGAAGAGCTGGCCGAGGGCGTGGTGGTGGGCGTCGGCGTGTTCGCGGACGTCCATGGTGGCGAGCTGGAGGCCGAAGGCGGCGAGGGTGCGGATGGTGCGGGCGAGGCGGCCGCCGGCGAAGAGGCCGCCGCGGTGCTCGCGCAGCGAGGTCTGGATGATGCGGAGGTCCGCGAGCAGCTCGCCGGTGCCGAGGTAGTCGCGGCCGTCCTGGTGGGGGGTGCCCTTGGCGAGGCGCTGCTTGGTGTTCTCCAGCTTCTGCCGGATGCAGGTGGCCTTGAGCCGGTAGGGCTCCTCGGCGTTGAGGCGCTTGTAGCGGGGGCTGATCTCGGGAAGCTGTTCGAGGTCGGCGTTCAGCGACTCCAGCAGTTCCTCGGTGGCTCCGGCGTAGCGGATGGAGTTGGAGAGCAGGCCGCGCAGTTCGTCGATCATCTCCAGGGCGTCGTTGATGCCGTGCTCGTGCTGGAGGATGAGGACGTCCCAGGTGACCTGGGGGGTGACGTTGGGGTTGCCGTCGCGGTCGCCGCCGATCCAGGTGCCGAAGGTGAGCGGGCGGGTGTCGTCGGGCAGTCTGACGCCGACGCGCTCGAGTTCGGCGGTGAGGTCCTCGAGGACGTCGCCGACGGCGTCGGCGTGCAGTTCGTCGAGGTAGTAGATGGCGTTGCGGGCCTCGTCGGCGGGTTCGGGACGGACGACGCGCAGTTCGTCGGTCTGCCAGACGAGGTCGATGTTCTCGGCGAGGCGGATGTCGTGGCGGCGGCGGTCGGAGTCGAGGACGGGGGTGTCCAGGAGCGCGGCGACGCGCCGGAGCTTGTTGAGCACGGACCGGCGCGCGGCCTCGGTGGGGTGCGCGGTGAACACGGGGCGGACGTTGAGGTGCTCGACGGTCTGCCGCAGGTGCTCGGGGTCGGCGTCCTTGAGGCGGTCCGCGGTACGGGCGAGAAGGCCGCCCTCGGCGGCGCGGCGGGCGCGCAGCTCGCGGCCGCGGTGGACCTGCTCGGTGACATTGGCCAGGTGGAAGTAGGTGGAGAAGGCGCGGACCAGCTTGGCCGCGGTCTCCAGTTCGGTGCCGCGCAGCAGCTCGGCGGCGGCTTCGCCGTCCTCCCTGGTGAGGCGGCGGACCTTCTCCACCAGGTCGAGGAGTTCGGGGCCTTCCTGACGTACGAGGGTCTCGCCCAGGAGATCACCCAGCCGGCGGATGTCGGCGCGCAGCTCGCTGCTGGTCGTGGTGGTCTGGTCGTCGGCACTGCTCACAGGTGCGGCTCCTTGCAGTGTTGAAGCTCGTCTGGAGGGAACCCGGACGTCCGCCCACCGCGCGGCGGGTGCCGCATACGGGCCGAGGGGTCCGGGAAGGAATCAGAGCGGACCGCGCTGTCCGACCGACTTCAAGGATAGGTGTCCACTCGGACGCGCAGGCTCTCGGGCTCTTGCCGCCGGACGGCACGCTGACATACTTACGATGCCGTAGGTTACGGAACCGTAGGGAAGGTCGCTCCATCCCCCGCCGGTTCCGGCGGCCCGGCATCTGCCTCGACCCTAGACCCCACAGGGGACGCGCATGACCTCAAGTTCCGATGTGATCGACGAAGCCCGTAAGGCCAACGACACCTCCATCTCCTCCGCCACGCTGGGCGGCGAGCAGAAGCGCTCGATCGAACAGATCACGCTGCTCCTGTTCATCACGGTGCCGTTCCTGGCACTGGTGGCGGCCGTGCCGCTGGCCTGGGGCTGGGGGTGAGCTGGCTCGATCTGGGCCTGCTGGTGTTCTTCTACTTCCTCGGGTGCCACGGCATCACGATCGGTTTCCACCGGTACTTCACCCATGGTTCCTTCAAGGCGAAGCGGCCCCTGCGGATCGCGCTGGCGATCATGGGGTCGCTGGCGGTCGAGGGGCCGCTGGTGCGCTGGGTGGCGGACCACCGCAGGCACCACAAGTTCTCCGACGCGGAGGGTGACCCGCACTCGCCGTGGCGGTTCGGGGACACGGTCCCGGCGTTGATCAAGGGCCTGTGGTGGGCGCACATCGCCTGGATGTTCGACGAGGAGCAGACGCCGCAGGAGAAGTACGCGCCGGACCTGATCAAGGACCCGGCGCTGCGGGCGATCTCCCGCCAGTTCGTGCTGTGGACCGTCGTGTCGCTGGCGCTGCCCCCGCTGATCGGCGGCCTGGTGACCATGTCCTGGTGGGGCGCGTTCACCGCGTTCTTCTGGGGTTCACTCGTCCGGGTGGCACTGCTGCATCACGTGACGTGGTCGATCAACTCGATCTGTCACGCGGTGGGCAAGCGGCCGTTCAAGTCGCGGGACCGCTCGGGCAACGTGTGGTGGCTGGCGGTCCTGTCGTGCGGGGAGTCCTGGCACAACCTGCACCACGCCGACCCGACCTCGGCGCGGCACGGGGTGATGCGCGGCCAGGTCGACTCCTCGGCGCGGTTCATCCGCTGGTTCGAGCTGCTCGGCTGGGCGTACGACGTGCGCTGGCCGTCACGCTCGCGTATCGATTCGCGGCGCGACACCGGTGAAGGAGACTCCCGGCTCCGGAAGGAAGCAGCCGAGGCGGCATGATTGACGCCGTGGCGACCGACTCCAGCAGCACTCCGAGCAACGACAAGCAGCGGCGGACCCGCCGGACCCGGATGACCGGTGCGGAGCGCCGCCAGCAGCTGCTGGAGATCGGTCGCACCCTGTTCGCGGCGAAGGGCTTCGAGGGCACGTCGGTGGAGGAGATCGCGGCGAAGGCCGGGGTGTCCAAGCCGGTGGTGTACGAGCACTTCGGCGGCAAGGAGGGCCTGTACGCGGTGGTGGTCGACCGTGAGATGCGGCGGCTGCTGGACATGGTGACGGGCTCGCTGACCGCGGGGCATCCGCGTGAGCTGTGCGAGCAGGCGGCCTTCGCGCTCCTGGACTACATCGAGGAGTACACGGACGGTTTCCGCATCCTGGTCCGCGACTCCCCCATTCCCCAGTCGACGGGGTCCTTCGCCTCGCTCATCTCGGACATCGCCACCCAGGTGGAGGACATCCTGGGCCGCGAGTTCAAGTCCCGCGGCTTCGACTCGAAGCTGGCCCCGCTGTACGCCCAGGCGCTGGTCGGCATGGTCGCGCTGACCGGCCAGTGGTGGCTGGACGTGCGCCGGCCGAAGAAGGCGGAGGTCGCGGCGCACCTGGTCAACCTGGCCTGGCACGGCCTGGACGGCCTGGAGCAGAAGCCGCGGCTGATAGGGCACCGGAAGGCCTAGGGCCTGTCTGACAATTCCCGTCGTCGCCCGCAGGGCGGCCGCGCGGCGTCAGGCGCGTGCTCTCGCCGTGTCGGACTCGGACCCTCGTACTGGACGTACTCGGGTCCGGGGCCGGCGCGGCGAGAGGGCGTGCATGGCGTCGCGCGGCAGACGGGAATTGTCATACAGGCCCTAGGGGGCGTCCGGCGCCAGGTCCCGGCACGGCTCCATGAACTCGAGCCGGTTGCCCGCCGGGTCCGCGGAGAAGAAGCGCCGGTGGCCGGGCAGGTCGCCGTCCCAGACGACCGGCGCTCCGTGCGCGGTGAGCCGGGCCGCGCAGGCGTCGATGTCCGTGACCCGCAGCCCCGGGTGCGCCTGCTGGGCGGGCCGGAAGTCGTCCTCGGCACCCAGGTGCAGGTGGACCTGTCCCGCCCGGAACCAGCAGCCGCCGCGCGCGGCGAGCACCGGCGGCTTGGGGATCTCCGTCATGCCGAGGACACCGGCGTAGAAGGCCCGCATGGTGTCCTCGGAGCCGGGCGGGACGGCGAGCTGGACGTGGTCGAGCGCGACGAGCATGTCTCACTCCCCCTTCACGGCGACGGCGAACAGCCGGCGGAACGGCAGGACCGTGCCGTACGGGGCGCTCGGGTAGGCCGCGCGGAGCAGGTCGCGGTACTCGGCGACGAAGGCGTCGCGGGCCTCGGGGTCGCCGGCGAGCGCGGTCAGGGCGGGGCGCAGGCCGGTGCCTTTGACCCAGTCGAGGACGGGGTCCTCGCCGGTCAGGACGTGCTGGTACGTCGTCTGCCACACGTCGGTCGCGCAGCCGAGGCGGGCCAGGCGGTCCAGGTAGGCGCCGGGGGTGTGCACGGAGTCCTCGGAGCGCAGGACGTCGCCGAGGTGGGGCTTCCAGCGGGGGCCGGCGGCGAGTTCGCGCATGAGGGCGTGCAGCGGGGCGTCGATGTTGTCGGGGACCTGGAAGGCGAAGGTGCCGCCCGGCCTCAGACCCGCGATCCAGTCGGCGAAGCGGTCGGCGTGGCCCGGCACCCAGTGCAGGGTGGCGTTGGAGACGATCAGGTCGTGGGGCTCGCCGGGTGTCCAGGTGCGGACGTCGGCGTGGGCGAAGTCGAGCCGGCCGCCGCCGTTCGTGGGGCCCTCGTGGTCGACGTGCGCCTTGTCGAGCATCGCGGGCGAGTTGTCGTAGCCGGTGATGTGCGCGGTGGGCCAGCGCTCGGCGAGCAGGGTGGTGGCGTTGCCGGGGCCGCAGCCGAGGTCGGCGACGCGGGGCCGGGAGGAGGGGAGGTCCGGGACGCGGGCGAGGAGGTCGACGAAGGGGCGGGCACGGTGGCCGGCGTGGCGGAGGTACTGGGCGGGGTCCCAGCCGGGGGTCGTCATGCCGTTCACTCTCCCGAGAATATTGTCTCGATGTCAAGAGACTCGACATCAAGAGACTTCATGTCGACACAACCACTACACTGATCTCCATGGAGGACGAGGTCGATCGGCTGGTCGCAGCGTGGCGCCGGGAGCGCCCGGACCTCGACGTGGAGCCGCTGGAGGTACTCAGCCGGGTGAGCCGGCTGGCCCGGCACCTGGACCGCGCGCGCCGGCTCGCTTTTGCCGAACATCAGCTCGAACCCTGGGAGTTCGACGTGCTGACCGCGCTGCGGCGCGCGGGAACCCCTACCAGCTCTCGCCCGGACAGCTGCTGACCCAGACCCTGGTCACGTCGGGCACGATGACCAACCGGATCGACCGGCTCGCCAAGAAGGGCCTGGTGGAACGGCTGCCCGACCCCAGCGACCGGCGGGGCGTGCTGGTCCGGCTGACCGACACCGGCCGGGACCGCGCGGACCAGGCACTGGCGGGCCTGCTGGAGCAGGAGCGGGCGATCCTCGCCGAACTCTCCCGCGCCCAGCGCGCCGAACTCGCCGGGCTGCTACGCCAGTTGACCGCCCCGTTCGACAACATCCCCGGCTAGGTCGGCCGGCCCCACGCCCGCCCTGCGGGCGAGGGCCACGGCGGCGAGCGTCGAGTGGACGCCCAGCTTGCCGAGGACGTTCTGCATGTGGGTGCGCACCGTGTGCGGGGAGAGGAACAGCCGCTCGGCCACGGCCTTGCGGCCCAGCCCCGCGACCATGCACCGCAGCACTTCCCGCTCCCTGGGGGTCAGCGACTCCACCAGCCGCTCGCTCTCGGTGCGGTGCTTACGGGCGGCCGTCAGCTCCTTCAGGACGCCGGTGAGCAGGGCGGGCGGCAGATGCGTCTCGTCGCGCAGCACGCCCCGGATCACCGTCAGCAGCCGGGACAGCGAGCCGTCCTTGGCGACCCAACCGGAGGCGCCGGCCTGCAGGGCGAGGGCGGCCCGGCGGGGATCGTCCTTCTCGGCGAGGACCACGGTCCGCACCCCCGGCTGCGCCGAGCGGACGCCCGCGACCAGCGAGATCCCGTCGACCAGCCCCTCCTCGTCGCCGTCGTGCACGGGCACGGCCGGGCGGACGCCGGGCAGGCTGCCGCCGAGGTCGGCGTCCACGAGGAGGACGTCGTAACGGCGGCCCTCGGCGGCCGCGCGCTCCAGGCAGCGCAGCGCCGCCGGGCCGCTGCCCGCGGCGAAGACGTCGACGTCGGGCTCGGCGGCCAGCGCGGCCGCGAGCGACTCGGCGAAGATACGGTGGTCGTCGACGACCAGCACTCGGATGCGAACCACGAAACCCCCTTCCCCAGGCTCCGCGTGGAGCAGGGGACGACCAAGGTCCGGAGAACGACGACGCGCGCGGATCCGGCACCTGTGATGAGAAACGCCGACCGCACGGCCGTCGCCGTTGCGGACACTGCTACCCCCACCGCGGGCGCCGTACCCGTCCGTCTCGCCCCCTGATCAGCACCGGCCCCCACCGGCGTTGCTCCACAGAGTACGGATGCGGGCACGCGGCGGAAGTCGATTCGCAGAACTGGCCGTCCGGCGCGTTTATGGTGTGCCGCATGTTTCGTATTGAGGCGGAAGTCGACAGAGCCCGACGTGATCTGCTCCGCTCCCGGCTGCGGGACACCAACACGGCGGCGTCCCCCGTCCTCGCGGCCCTGCGTGGAACCCCGGCGAACGCGACGTCCCGCTGCACGTGTGGGCGCTGGACGAATCCGGGGAACTGGCCGCCGGCCTGGTCGGCCACACCTGGGCGACCTGGCTGCACGTCACCTACCTGTGGACCGACGCCCGCCACCGCGGCATGGGCCTCGGCTCCCGGCTGCTGTCCCACGCCGAACACCTCGCCCGCACCGACCGCGCCTGCACCACCGCCCGCCTGGAGACCTGGGACTTCCAGGCCCCGGACTTCTACAGGAAGCAGGGCTACGACGTGGTGTGCGTGATCCCCGACTACCCGCCGGGCCTCACGGAGTACACCCTGACGAAGCGGCTCGGCTGACGCCGGGTCACGACGGGGGTGGCGGTGGAGGCGGAGGAGGCGGATACGCCGGCCGGGGCGGGATCCGCGGCCGGGGCGGCCCCACCGGCGGAGGCGGTTGCGGCTCCATCGAGCGCCGGGGCCGGGGCGCGGGCGTCCGGTGGACGAAGGGCGGTGGCGGACCCGGCGGAGGCGGCGGGGCCGACGGCGGCTCATCGTCCGCCAGGACCGGCCCGCCCGCCCGCAACCGCTCGATGGTCCGCTCAGCCCGACGACGGGCCCGGGGTCGTCGTCGCGACGGAAGAACAGATGCACGGTGACAGGGGCCGGAAGGCCGAACACTCGGCCGGGGCCCCGGGTCCGCTCGGTGCGGATCAGCTCGTAGCCCAGCGCGTACGCGATCGGCTCGGCCCGCTCCTTCACGGCCGCCGGCCCACTGATCTCGACGTGCCCCCGCCCGTCGAAGCGCGACCGGATCTCGTCATCCCTCATCGCCTGTCCTTGTACCGGGGCAACTCATCGGGAAATCGACGGGGTTCCTTGCACTCGGCCAACTCGTAGGCGTGATTGGTGAGCTGATACGCGAAGTCGGTCAAAGCCTGGCCCAGTGCCACACCGGAGACTCTTGTCTTCCCGACCACATGGGCTTCGGCGACGACGGCATAGGACTGGTTGGCACTGCCCGCCCGGACACCGCGTGGAGTGCAGGCGACGTAGACGGAGGAGCTTGCGCCCTCGCCGTCGATCTCGGCCAGGGCCTCGATCCCGTCCGACGACACGCGGACCGTACGTCGTGCACCCGAACCACCGTAATGAGCAAGCCAGGTCTGAGCGGAGGCGTCGTCCACACGCGCCACCCCGAAAGGATCGAATCGGCGCTCGTGTATACGTGACAGGAGAAGCGAAGATCCGTCCCCTCGCGCCGACGCTCGGCCCCCTCATCTGCCGTCCGCGTACGCGGCAACGTCCGGATGACCAGGCCGCGGTCGACAGCCCCGTCGCACACCTTGGACGGTAGCCGCTGGAGCCCCGTCGTGAGCGCGAACCAGACGCCCGTGCCGACAAGAAGAAGGCCGGCCACGCAGGCAACGAACTTCTTCGCGCTGTACTGCCTCACCCCCCGTGCTCCGCTGTCGGACCGGTCAGTCACGCGGACGCTCCTTCGAGTCGCTCAGGAAATCACTGGCATCGTTCCAGCCATCGTTGACGGCCCGACGGATGGTGTCACTCGTGCCGTCCCTGGGAAGCTCCACGTGATGCCGCTCCAAGGCGTCCATGACCGAGGCCTGCGTCTGCTCGTTGACCGAATCCCTGCTTGCGTACAGGTCCTTGGCACTCGCGTAGAGGGCTCCGTCGCGGACGCCCTCCGACTCCTGGCTCTCCATCAACCGGTCCACAGCCAATCCGATGACTCCGCCGGCGAAGCCGCCGACAGCAGCACCAGTCGCCGAACCCACAGGGGTGTCCGGGAAAAGAGAAACTGACCCGTATCCGACGCCGGTCCCGAGCCACGTCTTGACGAAATCACCCTTCTTCTGCAGGGCGTCGTTGTAATCCTTCTCGCCTTCGACGACAGCTTGCACATTCTCGTCCGCCACCGAATGAGCGACGATCCCCTCGATGATCCCCGCGTTCCGGCCGATATCGTCGAGTACCTGCTTACGAGGACCATCGAAGAGCGTCGGATCTGAAAGGTGCGCGTCAAGGAGACCGCTGGTGTACACACCTTCTCCGACGATGATTCCCGCTCGACCCGCAGGGTCTGCCGACACCGCGGAAAGGAAACGCGCCACGTCAGTGGTCTCCAGCCCTTCCGGGTCAGCACTGTTGGTGAGGAATACGACGGCGTTTGAGCTTCCTAGTGACCTGCTGATCTCCGGCATGTAGGAGGCTGCCATATTGCCGAGGCTGTCGCCCAGCCCCTTGCTCACCAGGCCCGCGCCCCCATCGGGGTCTGCAACCGCCGACATGATGTTGGCCATGATCTTCACTTGCCCGGCGCTGTGAGGCGGCGCTGACGAAGTGAAGTCATTCACGGCGACTCCGGTAACCGCGCTTTGCAGAGCCTGCCCCAAGGACTCACCCCGGTCCGTGTACCTCGTGGTGCCGAGCATGTGATCGAGGTCCGATTCGGACTGGAAGGCATGCTCAGCTGCCTCAGGGTTGTGGGAGAGGCCTTCGAAGAGCCCCTCCAGCGGGTCCCTGCCGTTCCCGTCGCCGAAGACCAGGTCCAGGGCGTCGTAGCCCTTGACCCACCGATCGTCGGTGTTCGAGTCCCCAGCCGCCTTGTCCTCCTTGAACAACTCCTTGCGGTAGTCGTCGAGGAACTCGGTGTCGAACTGACCCTTGCGCATGAGACTGCTGATGACCTGGGAGCCGAGACCGCCAATGGGACTGAACGAGTTCGCGGCACGGAAGTTCGTGTTGCGCTCGTCGATGAGGTCCTTCTTCCAGCCCCGCATGGCGTCCGAGTCCGAGAACGACGCGGTAGCCAGGGTGAGGCCCAGGTTGGACTGCAGTTCCTTCATCGTGTTGAGCTCCGAGCCCCTGGCACCGGCATGGGTGAAGCTCATCTCGGTCCAGAACTGCAGAGTTCCCTTGGCGCCCAGGCCTGTCGCGAACTTCTCCGCGAACAAGGGGTCATCGTGGTACTTCGCCATCGTGCGGTTGAAGGACTCGATGTCATCGAGAGACATGTCGGCCGGCTTCCTGGCCATCTTCGCCAGCTGCTTGGCGGCTTCGACGGCTTTGGCCGCTTGGTCACGGTCCGCGTAGGAGGCGTCGGTGAAGCCGTACTTGGCCTGGTCGACCAGAAGCCTCAGCGCCTCCGCGGCACTGGTGTCGCTCTGCGTCGCCTTGGTCAGGATGCCCTCGATCTCCTTGCAGAAGGCGTCCACCACCTTCTGGTCCGTCACGCCGGATTTGCCGCTCGGGTCGGACGCCCAGTCGGGCCGGGTGTTTGCCGTTACGGAGAATGTGCCGCCACCCGTATCGACGACCGTCAGGTTCTGCTCAGCGGCTCGCCTGACGGCGTCGTTCAGCTGAGTGCGGTAACCGATGAGTTCACCGCGTGTATCGCTGAGGATCCTGGTGATGGAATCGGCCTGGGTGTGCGCGTCGGCGAACTCCGCGGCTGTCCTGGTGATGAACTCGCGGCTGACGGTGGCGTTCATCCCCTGCCAGTTGGCTTTGTCGGCCTTGGCCTTGAGGTTGTTCTGGGCGTCCTCCCGCAGGCCGGCGAGTTTCCTCGTCATCTGCTCCCAGTCGGTGACCGCCTCACCGAGCTTGGCGAAGTTGCCGTGACGCAGTGTGTCGAGGTCCATCGACGTCAGTGCCCCTTCCTGTCGTCGAAGCCCTCGTCCAGCGTGGCGATGCCACTGACCGCACCGGCGATGTAGGACTCGTCGGCCGCGTGCTGGTTCCTGGTGTAACGCAGGTGGTTGGAGATGTGAGCGCACGCGTCCAGAAGCGTTCTGGTCTGCTCGCTCCACCGCTGCGTCACATGCTCCAGCGCGCCACCCAGGGCGAATCCGTCGCCCTTGAGCCCACCCGATGCCGCCTCGGAGGCGGCACGGGCATGCCCGCTGCAGGTGGTGAAGTCGTCGAACAGGTCATGCGCCGCCTTGCCGACGGCCTCGAGATCCTGGTGCTTCGCCACCAGGTCTCCCCGGGTGCTGCCGCCGCCTCCCTGGTCAACCGGATACTGATTGAGCTGCATCGGTGTGGAATGCCGGTCGGCCGCCTGAGCCTTCAGCTGCTCCCACTCCTCCCACGCCATGTGTCTCCCCCGTGTTTCCTGTGCACCGCAAGGTGTCGCGTCGGCCATGCACATTACCGGGCTCCAAATGCGGCACGCGGCTGCGTACTTCAGCGCTGAGCTCCAGTGGCCGAAAGTCAGCCGTTACGGGCCTTTGCGGCGATCCGTGTCCTCGGCGCTGTATCGCAGCAGGCGGGTGGTGTCGATCGTCCAGGCGCTCAGGTCCGCGGAAACGGTGACCTGATGGCCGTAGGAAGGCGCGGCCGGATTCCTGGCGACTCGAATACGAACGGTGGGTTCCCATCCGGCGGCAGTCGCCGGCGTCATCCGTTCGTCAGGGCCTCGCCCACCGCCCGGTGCACCGCTCGGGCCAGGCGGGCGCCCAGAGGGAGCGGGGGCCGGCGAAGGGGTGGAGGGTGTCGCCGGGGGCCGGGGTGCGGGAGGCCAGGCAGATGGCGTCCGTGGGGGTGCCGGAGCAGTCGTGGCCGGCGTCGAGGAGGGCCTGGGCCTTGGCTTCGGTGGCGGTCGCGACCGCGTTGACCAGGGCGGCGTCGGTCAGCGCCACGGGGAGGGCGGCGATGATGTTGATGGTGCCCGGCTGCGCGGGCAGGGCGGTGCCCTCGGCGGGGGAGGCGGCCCAGCCGCGCACGCTGATGCCGGCCGTCACGATCGCCTCCGCCCCGCCGTCCTGCGCACGGCCGGGGCGGGAGACGTCCGCCGCCGTCATCAGCCCGACGCCCGGTCCGGCCGCACCGACCCCGGCGGCCAGTTCGGCCAGGTGCCGGTCCGGGTCGGTACGCCGGTAGCCGTGCGCCACCTGGGCGTTGAGGACCCAGTCGCGCTCCCCGATACCGCCGCCGAGCACGGCGCTGCTGATCATCCGCCACCCCGTGCCCGCCCGCCAGAGCAGGGCGTGCAGCCGCTCACCGTCCTCGAAGCGGGTCAGCAGCCGCGCGGTGTGCGGTCCGGCGGTCGTGGTGGAAGGGGGAGGACGGCGGTCACCGGTTCTTCGCTCCTTGGGGTGAGAACCGGCCGATCGTATCCGGGCCGGTCCCCGCCCCGTCCGGCCGTCAGCCCAGCCTGCGCGCCCCCTGCGAGGGCACCGCCTCGAAGACCCGCGGGGCGGTGAAGCCGGCCGCGGCGAAGGCCTCGCGGACCGCCTTCGTCACCGTGTCCACGTCCGCCGCCTCCGCGAGGACGATCGCCGAGCCGCCGAAACCGCCGCCGGTCATCCGGGCGCCCAGGGCGCCCGCGGCGAGGGCCGTGTCGACGACCAGGTCCAGCTCCGGGCAGGAGATGCGGAAGTCGTCGCGCAGGGAGGCGTGCCCCTCGGTGAGGACCGGGCCGATGGCGCGGGTCTCGCCGGAGCGCAGCAGGCCGATGGTCCGCTCGACCCGCTCGTCCTCGGTCACCACGTGCCGGACCAGGCGGAGCACCTCCTCGTCGTCACCGAGGCGGGCGAGGGCGGCGTCCAGGTCGGCGTAGGGGATGTCGCGCAGGGCGTCCACGCCGAGCAGGGCGGCGCCCTTCTCGCAGCCGGCCCGGCGCTTGCCGTACTCGCCGCCGCTGTGCGCGTGCTTGACCTGGGTGTCGACCACCAGCAGGCGCAGGCCCTCGGCGGCCAGGTCGAAGGGGATCTGCCGCTGGGACAGGTCACGGGTGTCGAGGAACAGGGCGTGGCCCTGCTCGCAGCACGCCGAGGCCGTCTGGTCCATGATCCCGGTGGGCGCGCCGACGTAGACGTTCTCGGCGCGCTGGCACAGCCGGGCCAGTTGCCACCGCTGCAGACCGAGGTCGTACAGGTCGTTCAGCGCCAGGGCGACGACGACCTCCAGGGCGGCGGAGGAGGACAGCCCGGCGCCGGTGGGGACCGTGGAGGCGAGGTGGACGTCGGCGCCGGTGACCGGGTGGCCGGCCTCGCGCAGCGCCCAGACGACGCCCGCCGGGTACGCCGTCCAGTTCCGGTCGCTCTGCGGCGCGAGGGTGTCCAGCGTCAGCTCGACGGCCTCGCCCCCGATGTCCGCCGAGTGCAGGCGCAGCACGCCGTCGGTGCGGCGGGAGACCGCGGCCGTGGCCTGGTGCGGCAGGGCGAACGGCATCACGAAGCCGTCGTTGTAGTCGGTGTGCTCGCCGATGAGGTTGACCCGGCCGGGCGCCGCCCACACCCCTTCCGGGGCGGCGCCGTACAGCTCGGTGAAACGCCCGGTGACCTGCTCTGCCCCCACTACCGCTCCCTCGAGATGTGCTGTGCGAACTCCCAGGCGTCCGCGACGATCCCCGCGAGGTCCGCGCGGGACGGGTTCCAGCCCAGCTTCTCGCGGGCCGTGTCCGCCGAGGCCACCAGGACCGCCGGGTCGCCGCCGCGGCGCGGCGCGACGACCTCGGGGATCGGGTGTCCGGTGACCTTGCGGACGGTCTCGACGACCTCGCGGACGGAGAATCCGCTGCCGTTGCCGAGGTTGCAGATCAGGTGCTCGCCCGCCCGGGCCGCGTCGAGGGCCAGCAGATGGGCCTCGGCGAGGTCCGCGACGTGGATGTAGTCGCGGACGCAGGTGCCGTCCGGGGTCGGGTAGTCGTCGCCGTAGACGGAGATCGCCTCGCGGCGGCCCTGGGCGACCTGGAGGACCAGCGGGATCAGGTGCGACTCGGGGTCGTGGCGTTCGCCCTGGGTGCCGTAGGCGCCGGCCACGTTGAAGTACCGCAGGGACACCGCGGCCAGGCCGTGGGCGTTCGCCTCGCTGGTGATCATGTGGTCGACGGCGAGCTTGGTGGCGCCGTAGGGGTTGGTCGGCCGGGTCGGGGCGGTCTCCACGATCGGGACCTGCTCCGGCTCGCCGTAGGTGGCCGCCGTGGAGGAGAAGACCAGCTTGCCCACGCCCGCGTCGCGCATCGCGCCGAGCAGGGCCAGGCTGCCGGCGACGTTGTTCTCCCAGTACTTCTCCGGCTTCACCACCGACTCGCCGACCTGCGAGGAGGCGGCGAAGTGCAGCACGCCGTCGTAGGAGGGGTCGAGCCACTTCGCGGCGTCCCGGATGTCGCCCTCGACGAACGCGGCGCCGGCGGGCACGCCCGCGCGGAAGCCGGTGGAGAGGTTGTCGAGGACGGTGACCTCGTGGCCGGCCTCCAGCAGGTGCTGGGCCACGACACTGCCGACGTACCCCGCCCCACCCGTCACCAGGTACTTCATGAACTCGCTACCTCTCGCAGTCGCTCGGCCGCGGTTTCCGGCGGCACGTCGTTGATGAACACGTTCATGCCGGACTCGGAACCCGCGAGGAACTTCAGCTTGCCGGAAGTGCGGCGAATGGTGAAAAGCTCGAGGTGCAGCGCGAAGTCGTCCCGCGTCACGCCGTCGAACTCCTCCAGCCCGCCGAACGGGGCCTGGTGCCAGGCCGCGATGTACGGCGTCGGAGGTTCACCCTCGCCGAAGATCCGGTCGAAGCGCTTCAAGAGTTCCAGATAGACCTGGGGGAACTCTGTGCGGGCCGCCTCGTCGAGGGCGAGCAGGTCGGGCACGCGCCGCTTGGGGTACAGGTGGACCTCGTACGGCCAGTGCGCCGCGTAGGGGACGAAGGCCGCCCAGTGTTCACCCTCAAGGACGACCCGACCGCCGGCGAGTTCCCGGGCCAGGACGTCGTCGAACAGGTTCTGTCCGCCGGTGGCCTCCTTGTGGGCGGCGAGCGAGCGGAGCATCAGCGCGGTGCGCGGCGTGGTGAAGGGGTAGGCGTAGATCTGTCCGTGCGGGTGCTGAAGGGTCACGCCGATCTCGGCACCCCGGTTCTCGAAACAGAACACCTGCTCGACGGAGGGCAGATGCGACAGCTCGGAGGTGCGGTCCGTCCAGGCGTCCAGCACCAGCCGCGCCTGGTCCTCGGTGAGGCCGGCGAAGGAGGCGTCGTGGTCGGAGGTGAAGCAGACCACCTCGCAGCGGCCGGAGTCCCCGGCGAGCGAGGGGAAGCGGTTCTCGAAGACGACCACGTCGTACGAGGAGTCGGGGATCTCGCTGAGCCGCTCACCCCGGGTCGGGCACAGGGGCACTGGTCGGCCGGCGGGTGGTAGGTACGGCCCTGGCGGTGCGAGGCGACGGCGACCGAGTCGCCGAGCAGCGGGTCGCGGCGGATCTCGGAGGTGGTGACCGTGGCGTCCAGCGGGCGGCGGTCGGCGGCGTCCCGCACGGTGTCGTCCCGGAGGTCGTAGTAGATCAGCTCACGACCGTCGGCCAACCGGGTCGAGGTCTTCTTCACGCCGGACTCCTTCTCGTCCCGGACCCAATCACTCAACACAATCAAACATAACAGATCACAACCCGACAACAGCCCGCACGATCACAATCAAACAAAGAACACCATCGGAAGTGTTCAATTGCTGAACACAGAGGCGTAGGTTCCGCTCTGGATCAGTTCGCGCGACGAAGCGAGTTCTCATGCAAACCCCCACATACGCCCCCACCTATCTGGCGGCGGAGCTACGGCTCCCCACCAACTGGCTGGACTACACGATCCTGGCGATCTACTTCATCGTCGTTCTCGGCATCGGCTTCGCGGCCCGCCGGTCCGTCAAGACCAGCCTCGACTTCTTCCTCTCCGGACGCTCGCTGCCCGCCTGGATCACCGGCCTCGCCTTCATCTCGGCGAACCTGGCGGCCACCGAGATCCTGGGCATGGCCGCCAACAGCGCCCAGTACGGCGCGTACACCGTGCACTGGTACTGGATCGGCGCCATCCCCGCCATGGTCTTCCTGGGCCTGGTGATGATGCCCTTCTACTACGGCAGCAAGGTCCGCTCGGTCCCCGAGTTCCTGTTGCTGCGCTTCGACAGGGCCGCCCACCTGCTCAGTTCGATCCTGTTCGCCTTCGCCGCCATCCTGATCGCGGGCGTCAACCTCTACGCCCTCGCGATCGTGGTGGAGGCGCTGCTCGGCTGGCCGCAGTGGGTCGCCATCGTGGTCGCCGGCGCCTTCGTGCTCGCGTACATCACGCTCGGCGGTCTGTCCTCGGCGATCTACAACGAGGTGCTCCAGTTCTTCGTGATCCTGGCCGCCCTCATCCCGATCACCGTCCTCGGCCTGAAGAAGGTCGGCGGCTGGGGCGGGCTGACCGACAAGCTCACCGCCGAGCACGGGCAGAACTTCACCACCGCCTGGGGCGGCACCGGCATCGGCAGCGCCAACCCGCTGGGCGCCAACTGGCTGACCATCGTGCTCGGCCTCGGCTTCGTGCTCTCCTTCGGCTACTGGACCACCAACTTCGCCGAGGTCCAGCGCGCCCTGTCCGCGAAGAACCTCTCGGCGGGACAGCGGACGCCGCTGATCGCCGCCTACCCGAAGATCTTCATCGTCTTCCTGGTGATGATCCCCGGCCTGGTCGCCGCCGCGATCGTCCCGAACTTCGGCACCTCGGGCTCCGGCTACCAGTACAACGACGCGATCCCCTACCTGATGCAGGAGCTACTGCCCAACGGCGTGCTCGGCATCGCGGTCACCGGTCTGCTGGCCGCCTTCATGGCGGGCATGGCGGCGAACGTGTCGTCGTTCAACACGGTGTTCACCACCGACATCTGGGAGAAGTACGTGGTGCCGGGCCGCGACGACGCCTACTACGTCCGCTTCGGCCGCCTGATCACCGTCATCGGTGTCTGCGCCTCCGTCGGCACGGCGTTCCTGGCGTCCTCGTTCTCGAACATCATGTCCTACCTGCAGACGCTGTTCTCCTTCTTCAACGTGCCGATGTTCGTCGTCTTCATCGTCGGCATGTTCTGGAAGCGCGCGTCCGCCAAGTCCGGCTTCTGGGGGCTGCTCGCCGGCACCGTGACCGCGATGGTCAACTACTTCGTCTTCTACAAGAAGGGCATCATCTCCCTGCCCACCGACCAGGGCGCGAACTTCGTCTCCGCGATCGCCGGCTTCGTCGCCGGCGCGATCGTCATGTTCGCCGTGTCCCTGTTCACCAAGCCGAAGCCGACGCAGGAGCTGCAGGGCCTGGTCTACGGCACCCGCTCCCCGGCATGGCCGAGCCGCCCGCCCCGGGTGACGACGCCTGGTACCGCAAGCCGGCCCTGCTGGGCTGGGGCGCGGTCGTGATCGCCGCAGCCTGCTACATCCCGTTCTCGTTCTGACGCGGGAGGACCGAGGAAATCATGAGCGAACAGCCTGGACACCCCGACCACCCCGGCCGGCACCACCACTACACCGAGGACGACCTCTCGCGTGACGTCACCGACCTCGAGAGCAAGTCGGCGACCGCCGCCCGCATCTTCGACCTGCGCCGCATCATCGGCGGCCTGTTCGTCGTCTACGGCGTCATCGTCACGATCGTCGGCATCACCGATTCGCAGTCCGCCATCGACAAGGCCCAGGGCGTCAACATCAACCTCTGGACCGGGATCGGCATGCTGCTGCTGGGCGTCTTCTTCCTGGCCTGGCTGAAGCTGCGGCCCACCCCGCCGCCGCTCCCCCGGAGGGGCTGCCGGAGGAGAAGGAATCGGCGTAGCCGCCCTACCCGTACGCGGGCGCGTGGGGACTGGTCGCGCAGTCCCCCGCGCCACCGGGCGGTCAACCCCCGCCCGTCGGCCCACCCGCCCGGCCGCCGGGCGCCTAGGCGGGGTCGGCGTCCAGGTACGGACCGGCCCGGTCCAGCAGGCCGGTGCGGGCGGCCAGGGCCGCCGCCTCAAGGCGGGAGCCCACACCCAGCTTCATCAGTACGCGCTGCACATGCGTGCGCGCGGTGCTCGGTGCGATGCCCATGCCGGCCGCGATCACCCGGGTGTCCTCCCCGTCGGCGACCCGGACCAGCACCTCCACCTCGCGGGGCGTCAGCATCTCCAGCAGTCGCTGGCCCTCGTCGTCCGGCTGGGCCGCCGGGTTCAGCAGCTCGGCGAAGGCCCCTTGCAGGAGCTGCGGCGCCACCGCCGCCTCACCGGCCCGCGCCTTCATGATCGCCCGCTCGACGCCCTCGATGCGCTCGTCGTGCCGTACGTAGCCGGAGGCTCCCGCCGCGAACGCGGCCGCGATGCCCCGCGGTGACGGCACCGGGCCCAGCACCACGACCGCCACCTGCGGCCGCTCCCGCTTGATCTTCGCCACCGGGTCGAAGGCCCCGGCTCGGCCGGCGCCGCCGTGCCCAGCAGGCACACCTCGGGCGCCCGTGAGATCACCAGGTCCGCGGCGCCCGCGGCCGGCGCCGCCGAGGCGAGCACCCGGTGCCCGCGCAGCTTCAGTGCCGACGCCAGCGCCTCCGCGAGCAGGCGATGGTCGTCGACGACCATGAGCCGCACTCCCATTGAGCAACCCCCAGCCCTCCCATGGATGCCCCACTATGGACGCCCACCGGTCCTCCACGACAGAGGGCCCCCGGCACCCCGCCCTTCATGCCCCCGGAAGCTACACGCTTGTTCGACGTCGCGCTGCCCCTATGAAGGAGAAGTGCCCGGATAGTGAAATCCGGGGCACTCCCTGGTAATCCCTCGCATTCGCCCCGGCGCCCGCGTGCGCGCCGGGGCGGACGGTCAGCCGCCCGCGCCGAACGCGAGCAGCAGGTACTCCTTGCCGTACGTGGTCTTGTGCGCGTACACGGCCGACATGTAGAGCCGGCCCTGCCCGTACAGGATCTCCGCGTACTCCGGCAGCATCGTCGTCTCGGCCCGGCGCACGTCCTCGGTGGCCGGGTTCTCCAGCAGCGTGGTCGCCTTGAAGGACGGTCCGCCGAGGGTGACGATCTGGCCGCCCTTGTTGTACGGCGGGTGCTTGTAGGCGATCAGGTTGCCGCCGTCCATGCGCAGCGGGGAGAGCGTGTAGCCGTCGCCCGCCTCGGCGCGCTGGCCGGTCTGCTTGCCGGTGGCCAGGTCGAAGACGACGATCTCGTTGGTCTTGCTGTAGTCGCCGTCGCCGTCGTGCTCCTCGGTCGGCACGTACAGCCTGCCGTTGCCGGCGACGACCTCCCGGCAGTCCTCGACGCGGGTGATGCTGTCGCAGCGGCCGGAGTAGGTGTCGGAGGGCGCGGAGATCCGGGTGAGCAGCTTGCCGGTCTTGTTGTCGATGGAGAAGTAGTCCGAGATGCCACTGCCGTCGTCGGCGCTGTCACCGACGTCGGCGGCCACCACCAGCGGATCGGTGGAGACGATGCCGGCGTACTCGATGCCCGCGGTCATCTTGTAGTCGGAGATGACCTTCCCGGAGGTCGGGTCGATGGTCTGGATGTGGAGCTGGCGCTCGCCGTAGCTGCCGCACTTGCGCACCGCGACCAGCTTGGGGCCGCCGCCGTAGCCGGCGTCCTCGCAGGTGTCCTCCGGCTTGGGCTGCCAGAGCACCTTGCCGGTGCCGATGTCGAACGCGGCGCCGCCGTTGCTGCTGCCGACCGCGACGGTGTGCTGAGAGACCGTCACGTTCTGCAGGTTGGCCGTGTAGTCGCCGTTCTTGACCGTCTTGGTCCAGATCCTGGTGCCCTTGTCGAGGTCGATGGCGGCGACCTGGCTGCAGCCCTCGCTGGAGCCCTTCTTGGGCATCTTCGGCTGGAAGACGACCGCGGTCTTGTTGTCCTCGGTGACGTGCTTGCTGGCCGTGCACACCGGGCCGGGCAGCTTGAGGGTCCACATCTTGGTGCCCGCGGCGGGGTTGTAGCCGACGATCTCGGCGACACCGCTCTTGGCGTACACCGAGTTGGTCAGCCAGGAGCCCGAGGTGACGACGGTGTCCTTCGTCTGGGGCATGTCGACCTGGAAGAGCAGCTTGGACGCGGGGTCCGACGGCACCTTCTCCTTGCTGCCGGAGGACGTGCCGCCGGAGGTGTCGTCCTTGCCGTCCGTCCCGCCCTTGCCGCCGCTGGAGCTGGCGGTCTCGTCCTTCTTGCCGTCGCCGCCGGAGGACTTGGCGTACCAGATGCCGCCGCCGACGATCAGCGCGATCGCGACGACCGCGGCGACGATGATGACCATGGCGGTGTTGTTCCGGCCGCCTCCGCCGGGCTGTCCGGGCTGCGCCGGCATCGGCACGGTGGGTCCGCCCGGGTATCCGTAACCCGGCTGCTGCCCGTACGGGCCCATGGGCTGGGTCGGCTGCGCGTACGGGTTCGGCTGCGCGCCGGGGTAGCCGTAGCCGGGCTGGGGCTGGGGCGGCTGCGGGGCCTGGGCCGGGGGCTGCTGCGGGAAGCCGTAACCGGGCTGCGGGGCCTGCGGGTAGCCGTAGCCCGGCTGGGGCTGGGGCGGCTGCGGGGCCTGGGGTGCCGGGGGCTGCTGCGGGTAGCCGTAGCCGGGCTGCGGGCCCTTCTGCAGGCCGGGGGCGTCGGGGGCGCCGGCGGAGTCGCGGGGCCCTGCGGGGCGGCGGGCCCTGCGGGCGGCGGGGCCCTGCGGGGCGGCGGGGCCCTGCGGGGCGGCGGGGCCCTGCGGGGCGGCGGGGCCCTGCGGGGCGGCGGGGCCCTGCTGGGCGTCGGGAGTCTCCGGGGTGGCCGGGGTTCCCGGGTTGGCGGGAGTCTCCGGGCCGGCGGGCGGCTGGTCCTGGGGCGGACCGAAACCACCCTGCTGCGGGGGCTGGTTCGGCGGGGGCGGGGCGGCTGGGTCATGACGGGGGTACCTCGGTGAAGCGGTCGGGGCCTGACGGCGAGGGGACGGTGGGAGAAGGGCCGGGTCTCACTTGCCGAAGGCCATCATCAGCTTCTCCTTGGAGTCGTCGTTGCCGGACAGCCGGGTGGTGGAGATGTAGAAGCGCCCGTCGGTCCAGCTCACGGCACCGTCGTAGAAGCCGTTCTCGATCTGGGCCGTGCCCGCCGGGTTCTGCAGCAGCTTGGTCGTCGGGTGCGAACCGCCGGTGGTGGGCACGGACACGACCTGGCCGCCCGCGTCGTAGGACGGGTCCACGTAGGCGATGAGCTTGCCGTTCTCCGCCGTCAGCGGGGACATCGACTCGTCCGCCGGCGACTTCACACGCCACTTCTCCTTGCCGTCGGCCAGACCGATGGCGACGATCTCGTTGGCACCGCTGGTGGCGCTCGTGGGCAGGTAGAGCGTGTCGGCGTCGACTGCCACGCCCTGACAGCCCTGCAGGTCGCGTTCGAGGATCGCCCAGCCGCACTGCGGGGCGAACTTCTCGTTCACCTTGACCTCGGAGCGGAACTTGCCGTCCTTGGTGAAGGTGGAGATGTTCCAGGCCTTCTTGCTCTCGTTGGTCAGATAGACCACCAGCGGCTCCAGCGAGTAGGTCCGCGCGACCCGCCAGCCCTTCTTGACCGGCTGCGTCCACCTGACCTTGCCGGTGGCCGGGTCGAGTTCCTGGATCTCCTCGTGCGCGTTGCTGCCGCCCGCGTTGCAGGAGGCCACCTGGACCAGCCGCCCCGTGCCGCCCGCGAACGCGGTCGGGAAGCAGGCGTCGCCGTACTTCTTCTTGTCGTACAGCTTCTTGCCGCTGTCCAGGTCGTACGCCGTGCCCGACTGCGAGCGGCCCACCATCAGCGTCTTGTCGCTGACGCTCAGTTCGACGCTGATCGCGCTGTCGAACAGGGCGCCGTCGGCGACCTCGGTGCTCCAGCCCTTCTTGCCGGTGGCCAGGTCGACCTGCTGGAGCTGGTTGCACTTGGCGCGGTCGCTGACGCCGCTCATGTAGGCCACGACGATCTTGTCGTCGGCCGACTTCTGCGGGGTGACCGAGCAGATCTTCTGCGGGAAGGTGATCGGGGCCCAGGTGGGGTTGCCGTCACCGACGTTGTAGGCGAAGAGCTGCTTGTACGCCGCCTTCACCGCGGTCTTGCCGGTGATCCACATGCCGGGTGCGTCGGCGCCGGAGCCGGGGGCGTCGGGTGCCGTCTTGTACCAGAGCACCTTCGCCTCGCCGGGCTTGCGGCCCTCGTTGAGGTTCTCCGGATCGGAGCCGCCGTCACCGCTGCCGTCGCCGGGGTTGACCGGCGCGTCGGAGGCGGACTTCTTGCCGTCGTCGCTCTGCTGGGCGACCGGCTTCTTGCCGTCGTCGTCACCGCCGCTGGTGACGGCGTAGACGGTGCCGCCGATCACCAGCAGCGCGGCCGCCGCGGCACCGATGATCAGCGCGGTCTTCTTGCCGCCGGCGGGCGGCTGCGGCCCGCCGTAGGGGGCACCGCCGGGGGCGCCGGGGTACTGGGGCGGCTGCTGCGGGTAGCCGTAGCCGGGCTGCGGGGCGTACGGGCCGGCCTGCTGGGGCTGCCCGTAGGGGCCCGGGGCGCCGGGCGCGGGCGCGCCGTAGGGGCCGGGCTGGGCGTAGGGGCCGGGCTGCTGGGGATAGCCGTAGCCGGGCTGGGGCTGAGGAGGCTGGGCCGGTGCCTGCGGCGGCTGGGCCGGCGGAGGCGGCGGCTGCGGGGCCCCGAATCCACCGCCCTGCGGCGGTTGGTCCTGCGGTGCTCCGAAGCCGCCCTGCGGCGGCTGGTTGGGCGGCTGAGTCATCAGCGCTCTTCCCCCTCGTTCACTGATTTTTAGCCACGCCCCGAGGTTCGCTCACGGACCCAGGTCGTACTCATACGGTTCTCAGACGGCTCTTTCTATCACCCGGCACCGACAGCCCAGGGGCCTGGATCCACGCCTGTTCCCAAGGGAGAACCGGGCTGTGATGCCGCCGTTACGCGCCTTCACGCCCTCTTCACGCGGCGCGCGCAACAACGGCGCGCGCGGCGCTTTCACGCCGCGCGCGCCGATGCAGTGCGCCTGCCTGCGGGTTACGCGTCCTCGGCCAGTTCCAGCCAGCGCAGTTCCAGCTCCTCGCGCTCGCCCGCCAGGTCGCGCAGCTCGGCGTCCAGTTCGGCGACCTTGGCGAAGTCGGTGGCGTGCTCGGCGATCCGCGCGTGCAGCTTGGACTCCTTCTCGGAGACCTTGTCCAACTGGCGCTCGATCTTCTGGAGTTCCTTCTTGGCGGCGCGCTGGTCGGCGGCGCTCCTCTCCTGCGTGGCCGGCTTGGGCGCCGCGGCGGAGGCCTGGGCGGCGACCGCCTCCTCCATGCGCAGGCGCCGCTCCAGGTACTCGTCGATGCCGCGCGGCAGCATCCGCAGGGCGCCGTCGCCGAGGAGCGCGAACACCCGGTCCGTGGTGCGCTCGACGAAGAACCGGTCGTGGGAGATGACGATCATCGATCCCGGCCAGCCGTCGAGGACGTCCTCGAGCTGGGTGAGGGTCTCGATGTCGAGGTCGTTGGTGGGCTCGTCGAGGAAGAGGACGTTGGGCTCGTCCATGAGCAGGCGCAGGATCTGGAGGCGGCGCCGCTCACCGCCCGACAGGTCCCCGACCGGCGTCCACTGCTTCTCCTTGCCGAAGCCGAAGGTCTCGCAGAGCTGACCCGCGGTCATCTCGCGCCCCTTGCCGAGGTCGACGCGCTCGCGGACCTGCTGCACTGCCTCCAGGACCCGCCAGGTGGGGTCGAGTTCGGCGACCTCCTGGGAGAGGTAGGCGAGCTTGACGGTCCGGCCGACGGCGACCCGCCCGCCGGCGGGCTGGGTCTCGCCCTCGGAGCGCGCGGCCTCGGCCATGGCCCGCAGCAGCGAGGTCTTGCCGGCGCCGTTGACGCCCACCAGGCCGATGCGGTCGCCGGGGCCGAGCTGCCAGGTGATGTGCTTGAGCAGGACCTTGGGGCCGGCCTGCACGGTGACGTCCTCGAGGTCGAAGACGGTCTTGCCCAGCCGTGAGGAGGCGAACTTCATCAGCTCGCTGCTGTCCCGGGGCGGCGGCACGTCCGCGATCAGCTCGTTGGCGGCCTCCACGCGGAACCGCGGCTTGGAGGTGCGGGCGGGCGCTCCGCGCCGCAGCCAGGCCAGCTCCTTGCGGATCAGGTTCTGCCGCTTGACCTCCTCGGTGGCGGCGATCCGCTCGCGCTCCGCGCGCGCGAAGACGTAGTCGGAGTAGCCGCCCTCGTACTCGTACACGTCGCCGCGCTGCACGTCCCACATGCGGGTGCAGACCTGGTCGAGGAACCACCGGTCGTGGGTGACGCACACCAGCGCCGAGCGCCGGTCGCGCAGGTGCTGGGCGAGCCAGGCGATGCCCTCGACGTCGAGGTGGTTGGTGGGCTCGTCGAGGACGAGGAGGTCCTGTTCCTCGATGAGCAGCTTGGCCAGTGCGATACGGCGCCGCTCGCCACCGGAGAGCGGTCCGATGACGGTGTCCAGCCCCTTGGGGAAGCCCGGCAGGTCGAGCCCGCCGAACAGGCCGGTCAGCACGTCGCGCACCTTGGCGTTGCCGGCCCACTCGTGGTCGGCCATGTCGCCGATGACCTCGTGGCGGACGGTGGCGGCCGGGTCCAGGGAGTCGTGCTGGGTGAGCACCCCGAGCCGCAGCCCGCCGGAGTGCGTCACGCGTCCGGAGTCGGCCTCCTCCACCTTGGCCAGCATCCGGATGAGGGTGGTCTTGCCGTCTCCGTTGCGCCCGACGACCCCGATCCGGTCCCCTTCGGACACACCGAGCGAGACGCCGTCCAGCAGGGCACGGGTGCCGTAGACCTTGCTGACGTTCTCGACATTGACCAGGTTGACGGCCATTTCACTCCTGTGCGCCGGACTGTCTCGACACGCGGCCGCGCCGCCTGTCAGCCTTCTAGCCTAGGGCCTGTCGGCACCTTCCCGTCGTCGCCCGAAGGTCGGTCCCGCGGCCTCTGGTGCGTGATCTCGCCATGCCGGGCGGAGGTCCTCGTACTGGACGTACTCGGGCTTTCGCCCGGTGCGGCGAGAGCGCGTGCCAGGCGTCACGGGGCGGAGGCGAAGGTGCCGACAGGCCATGGGGGCCTGTCGGGAGGGTGGCGGGGCGGTCTCAGAGCACCGTCGCCCCGGGTACCGGTCCGGCCGCCGTCCGTACCGTGCGGCACGTGCCCGAGGCGCGCAGTGCGCCCGCGACCTTCTCCGCGGAGCCTGCGTCGCGGGTGAGGAACGCCGTCGTCGGGCCCGATCCGGAGACCAGCGTGGCCAGTGCGCCGGCGCCGCGCCCTGCCCGCAGGGTGTCCGCCAGCTCGGGGAAGAGGGACAGGGCGGCCGGCTGGAGGTCGTTGGTGAGGGAGGCGGCCAGGGCCTCGGTGTCGCCCTTGGCCAGCGCCTCCAGCAGCTCCGGCCGGGCCACCGGCTCCGGGATCTCGCGTCCTTCCGCGAGCCGGTCGAACTCGCGGAACACCGCCGGCGTCGACAGCCCGCGCCCGGCCATCGCGAACACCCAGTGGAAGGTGCCGCCGGTCTCCAGGACCGTCAGCCGTTCGCCGCGCCCGATACCGAGGGCGGCGCCTCCGACCAGGCTGAACGGCACGTCGCTGCCCAGTTCGGCGCAGATGGCGAGCAGCTCGGCGCGCGAGGCGCCGGTGCCCCACAGCGTGTTGCAGGCGAGCAGCGCGCCCGCGCCGTCCGCACTGCCGCCCGCCATGCCGCCGGCGACCGGGATGTCCTTGGCGATGTGGATGTGCACGGCCGGCTCGATGCCCCGGCGCCCGGCGAGCGCGATCGCCGCGCGCGCGGCGAGGTTGGTGCGGTCCAGCGGGACCTGGTCCGCGTCCGGCCCCTCGCAGGTCACGCGGAGCTCGTCGGCGGGGGTGACGGTGACCTCGTCGTACAGGCCGACCGCGAGGAAGACGTTGGCGAGGTCGTGGAATCCGTCGGGGCGGGCGGCGCCCACCCCGAGCTGGACGTTGACCTTGGCGGGGACGCGGACGGTGACGCTCACGTGCCGGACTCCTCGTTCGGGGCGGCGGGGGCCGTTCCCCTCGCCGGCGCGGCCTCGGCGATCCGCGCGAACTCCTCCACCGTCAGCGACTCGCCCCGCGCCTGCGGCGAGACCCCGGCCGCGACCAGCGCGGCCTCGGCGGCCGCCGCGGAGCCCGCCCAGCCGGCGAGCGCGGCCCGCAGGGTCTTGCGGCGCTGCGCGAACGCCGCGTCGACGACCGCGAAGACCTCCTTCTTGGAGGCCGTCGTCCTGATCGGCTCGGTCCGCCGGACCAGCGACACCAGTCCGCTGTCGACGTTCGGCGCGGGCCAGAAGACGTTGCGCCCGATGGCACCGGCCCGCTTGACCTCGGCGTACCAGTTGGCCTTCACGGAGGGCACGCCGTACACCTTGGAGCCGGGCGCGGCGGCCAGCCGGTCGGCGACCTCGGCCTGCACCATCACCAGCGTCCGCTCGATGCCGGGGAAGGTGTCGAGCATGTGCAGCAGCACGGGGACGGCGACGTTGTACGGCAGGTTCGCCACCAGGGCCGTCGGGGCGGGGCCGGGCAGCTCGGTGACGTGCATGGCGTCGGAGTGGACGAGGGCGAACCGGTCGGCGCGCTCCGGCATGCGGGCGGCGATGGTCGCGGGGAGGGCGGCGGCGAGCACGTCGTCGATCTCGACGGCGGTGACCCGGTCGGCGGCCTCCAGCAGCGCGAGGGTGAGGGAGCCGAGCCCGGGCCGACCTCGACGACCACGTCCTCGGGGCGGACCCCGGCGGTGCGGACGATGCGGCGGACCGTGTTGGCGTCGATCACGAAGTTCTGGCCGCGCTGCTTGGTGGGACGGACACCGAGCGCGGCCGCGAGCTCGCGGATGTCGGCGGGGCCGAGGAGGGAGTCGGAGGTGGGGCTGGTCACGGGACAAGGGTACGGGGCCGCCGGGCCCCCTCGCCCGGCTCCCCGTCCTCACCGGTGGTGCAGGCGCGGGCCGCAGTGCGGCCAGGGGCTGGCGCCGCGGCGCACGTACAGCTTCTTCGCGCGGTTCGTCTGCTCCGCGGCCGTCGCGTCCTGCGGGCGCCCGCTGCCGCCGAGGCTGCGCCAGGTGCTCGTGTCGAACTGGTAGAGCCCGCCGTACGTGCCCGAGGGGTCGACCGCGTTGGGCCGGCCGCCGGACTCGCAGGCGGCGAGGGCGCGCCAGTTCAGGCCGTCGGCCCCCGGCCGGAGGCCGGACGGGCTTTGGTGCCGATCTTCACGACCTGGGTGCGGGGCCGGCGCACCACCTCCGAGGACTCCCGGCGCGCCTTCTCGCGGACGCCGTTGACGGTGCGCAGGTAGTAGGTGACCTGCCGCAGCCCCGGGCGCCCGGGCCGCTGGACGACCTCGGTGCCCCGGAACAGGGAGGAGTCCTTCACCCGCTTCACATGGAACGGGATCCGCTCCTCGCGCACCTCGCGGAAGCCGTGCACCCGCAGCACGGTCACCGTCTGCCCGTCGCGCGGGAAGCTCTCCGGCGGGACCGAGGTGGTGTCCTGGCCGCGCAGCGCGATGCCGGCCTCCTCGACGGCCTCCCGGACGGTGGCCGCGTTGGTACGGATGGTGCGGGCGCGGCCGTCCGCCATGACCGTGACGGCGCGCTCGGTGCGCACGTCCAGCTCCAGTCCGGCGCGGCCGATGGTCCGGGAGCGCGAGGACGACAGGTACGCGCCCTCGGCCCGCACCCCCAGCTCGCGCAGGGCCCCGTCCACGGTGGGGACGTCGTCCACACCCGGCGCTCCTGGCCGTCCAGCTTGAGCCGTACCGGGCGTCCGTAGCGCACCGCGACCTCGTCGCCGCTGGCGAGGGCCGTGCCGGGGCGGGCGCGATCATGTCGTGTCCGCCGACCCGCAGCCCCTCCTCGGCGAGCAGCCCGGAGACGTCGTCGGCGAAGGTGTGCAGGGTGCGCTGGCGGCCGTCGACGCTCAGCTCGACCGCCTTGTCCTCGGCGACGAAGGCGGTGGTGCCGCCGGCGAGGAACGCGACGACCAGCGCCTGCGGCAGCAGCCGGCGCACGGCGGAGTCCGGCCGCTCACCGAAGCGCCGCCGGCGCCGCCGGGCCGCCCGCCGGCCGCCCGGCGCGGGCGCCTCGGGCTCCTGGCGCACCGCTCCCGCCTCGTCACTCACCGTCATGGACAGGGTGGGCGTGCGGGACGGCGGCGGCTCGCTGACGAAGTACGCCTCGGCCTCGTAGGCGGGCCGGTAGGTGTCCTTGTTCACGCCGGACGGCAGTGTCTCCGCCGTGTGGACTGAGGCGTCATGGCCGTAGGGGCCGTACGTCTCGTGCTGCGATCTGCTCACGCCGACACGCTCCAGAGGCCAGAGGGGTCCGGTTCGGGCCCACAGAACCTAGCGGAGCGTTCGTCACTCTCCAAAGCGACGCGACTACGTACTGTCGCAGTTCCGAACGTACACGCGGTTGTCCGGGTGATCAGTAACCGAACGCGCGAGCGGTGTTCGCACCCAGGGCCGTGGCCAGCGCGTCCTCGTCGATGCCGCGCACGGCGGCCATCGCGCGCACCGTGACGGGGACGAGGTACGGCGCGTTGGGCCGGCCCCGGTACGGCGCGGGGGTCAGGAAGGGGGCATCGGTCTCCACGAGGACCAGTTCCAGCGGGGCGACGGCGAGGGCGTCGCGCAGGTTCTGGGCGTTCTTGAAGGTGACGTTGCCGGCGAACGACATGTAGTAGCCCTCGCGGGCGCAGATCTCCGCCATCTCGGCGTCGCCGGAGTAGCAGTGGAAGACGGTGCGCTCGGGGCGCCCTCCTCCCGCAGCACGCGCAGGACGTCGGCGTGGGCGTCCCGGTCGTGGATGACGAGGGCCTTGCCGTGCCGCTTGGCGATCTCGATGTGGGCGCGGAAGGACCGCTCCTGCGCCTCCTTGCCCTCCGGCCCGGTGCGGAAGTGGTCGAGCCCCGTCTCGCCGACGCCCTTGACCTGGGGCAGCGCGGCGAGCCGGTCGATCTCGGCGAGCGCGTCGTCCAGCGCCGCGTCGCCGCCCGGCTCGCGGGCGCCCTGCCGCGACCAGCCTCCCCAGCCCCAGGGGGCTGGGAGGTGCCCCAGGGTCGCCGTGGACGATGCGCGGGGCCTCGTTGGGGTGCAGGGCGACCGTGGCGTGGACGCCGGCGTGGGCCGCGGCGGTCTCCGCGGCCCACTGGGAGCCCTTGATGTCGCAGCCGACCTGGACGACCGTCGTCACACCCACCGACGCGGCCTTGGCGAGGCCCTCCTCGACCGTCCCGACTGCATGTCGAGGTGGGTGTGGGAGTCGGCCACGGGCACCCGCAGCGGCGGCGGGAGCGGCGGTGCCGCGTTCTTGTCGGCGTTCGAAGGCATGCCCCGATCCTACGAAAGGGCATGCCGGGGCGGCCGGGGCGGTCGGCTCAGCTCGCCCTGCGCTGGAAGGGGTGGAGGAGATCGGACAGGTGCCAGTGGTGCGGCTCGGCGGCCTGCCCCGGCACCTGGGGCGCCTCGACGGGGCCCGCCGGGGCACCCGGCGGGCCTGGGCCGCGCCGCGCACCGAGGAGACCTGCCCGGCGCGCATGATCCGCACGACGTGACCGTCGCAGTTGTGGCAGGCGGGGCGGCTCAGCGGGGACGGCACGACCCGGCCGTCGGCCACGTACATCACGTACTCCTGGCCGTCGCCGTCCAAGTGGTGCTCTATCTCGTACGACTGCTCCCAGCCGAACCCGCACCTCATACAGGCGAAGGCGTACGACTCGTGAACGACGGCGGTGGCGGTGCCGCGAAGGCCGGTCCGTCCTGCGATCTCACTCATGCCGGCTCCAGTTGTCCGCTGGACAGGCACTCCGGCGCGGGTTCCCCCGCGGGTCCGGGGTGCGGGACGGGTGCGTCCCTGCGACCAGTGGACGCCCTCACCGGCGCGAACGCATCAGGCCTGTCGAGTGTTGGAGGCGTTTTGGACTCTCCTTGCCGAAACGGGCCCGGACGGGCGCTTCGGCCTTTGCCTTGCGTGCCGCCCCTTTGCCGCGCGTTGGGGCGCGCGCTCAGCGGAGAAGAGGCCTGCTCAGAGGGTGAGTGCGCCCCTGACCGCCCCCTGTACGGACGGCTCCCGGGCCCCTCCCACCGGGCGGCCCCGCCCTTCCTCGGCTAGACGGCCCCGTCCTTCTTCGCGGCGACCACGGCGTCGAACACCACCCTCTTGGGCAGCCCGGCCTCCACCGCCACCGCCGCGATCGCCTCCTTGCGCCGCTCCCCGGCCTCCTCACGGATGCGCACCCGGCGGACCAGTTCCCCTGCGTCGAGTTCCTCCGGGCCGGTCTCGGCGGCGCCCTCCACCACGACGGTGATCTCCCCGCGGACCCCCTCGGCGGCCCACTCGGCCAGCTCGGCCAGCGGGCCGCGCCGCACCTCCTCGTAGGTCTTGGTCAGCTCGCGGCAGACGGCGGCCCGCCGGTCCGCGCCGAACACCTCGGCCATCGCGGCGAGCGTGTCGTCGAGCCGGTGCGGGGCCTCGAAGTAGACGAGCGTGCGCCGCTCACCGGCCACCTCGCGCAGCCGGGAGAGCCGCTCGCCCGCCTTGCGCGGCAGGAAGCCTTCGAAGCAGAACCGGTCGACGGGCAGCCCGGACAGGGCGAGGGCGGTGAGCACGGCGGACGGCCCCGGTACCGCGGTGACCTTGATGTTCTCCTCCACCGCCGCGGCGACCAGCCGGTATCCCGGGTCCGAGACCGACGGCATGCCCGCGTCCGTCACCAGCAGCACGCGCGCGCCGCCGAGCAGCTCCTGGACCAGCTCGGGCGTGCGGGCGGACTCGTTGCCCTCGAAGTACGACACGACGCGGCCCTTGGGCGTGACGCCCAGCGCCTGGGTGAGCCGGCGCAGCCGCCGGGTGTCCTCGGCGGCGACGAGGTCGGCGCCGGCCAGCTCCTCGGCCAGCCGGGGCGGCGCGTCCGCGATGTCGCCGATGGGGTACCTGCGAGGACAAGGGTTCCAGTCACGCCCCCATCCTCGCAGGGACCGCGGGGCGGTCGGGAGGACGACCGTGTCCCGACCGGTACCGCCATGCACGGGACTCACACAGAACGTTTCCCTACGATGGCGCGGTGACCAGTACCGCGTCCTCCATGGACCTCCGGCCGGGCCAGGCACCGCACGACCAGCGGCCGACCTGGCAGCAGCGGCTGCGCCGATTCGGGTACGCACCGGCGGGGGACGCGCCCGCGGGCGACGTGCGTGACCGGCTGGTTCCGCCGTACAACGAGCCGAGCCCCCGCCTGTGGCAGGTGCTGGGCGTGCCGCCGGTCCTGGCCGAGCGGCTCACCTGCTGGTCGGGCTGGGGCGGGCCGCTGCTGGTGACGCTGATGGCGGGCCTGATGCGGTTCTGGCACCTGGGCAGCCCGCGTGCGGTGATATTCGACGAGACGTACTACGCCAAGGACGCCTGGGCGCTCGTCCACCGGGGTTTCGAGGTCAACTGGGACAAGAACGCCAACGACGCGGTGCTCCAGACGCACGGGCATCTCGCGATCCCCACGGACGCGGCGTACGTCGTCCACCCGCCGGTGGGCAAGTACGTCATCGGCCTGGGCGAGCTGGTGTTCGGGTTCGACCCGTTCGGCTGGCGGTTCATGACGGCCCTGCTGGGGACGCTCTCCGTGCTGCTGCTGTGCCGGATCGGGCGCCGGATGTTCCGCTCGACGTTCCTCGGCTGCCTGGCGGGCGCGCTGATGGCGGTGGACGGCCTGCACTTCGTGATGAGCCGCACGTCGCTGCTGGACGGCGTGCTGATGTTCTTCGTGGTGGCCGCGTTCGGCTGCCTGGTCGTCGACCGGGACAGGTCACGCGCGAGGCTGGCGGCCGCGCTCCCGGTCGACGCGGACGGCCGGGCCCGCCCGGACGCGGACGTGGCCGACACGCTCCGCCTCGGCCTGCGGCCCTGGCGCTGGGGCGCGGGACTGATGCTGGGTCTGGCCATCGGCACCAAGTGGAACGGCCTGTACATCCTGGCCGCGTTCTGTGTGCTGGCGGTGCTGTGGGACGTCGGCGCGCGCAAGGTGGCCGGCGCCCGCCACCCGTACCTGGCGGCGCTGAAGCACGACACGGGGATCACGTTCCTCGCGACCGTCCCGGTGGCGATCGGCGTGTACCTGCTCTCCTGGCTCGGCTGGATCCTGTCCCCGACCGACGGCACCGGCGGCTACTTCCGCAACTGGGCGGCGACCGACGGCAGAGGCGGCCACTGGACCTTCCTGCCGGACTGGCTGCGCAGCCTGTGGCACTACGAGCACGAGGTCTACAAGTTCCACGTGGGCCTGTCGACGCCGCACACCTACCAGTCCAACCCGTGGAGCTGGCTGGTCCTGGGCCGCCCGGTCTCGTACTTCTACGAGTCCCCGTCCCCCGGCGCCGACGGCTGCCCGGCCGGCGCGGGCGGGAAGTGCGCCCGCGAGGTCCTGGCCATCGGCACCCCCGTCCTGTGGTGGGCGGGCATCGCCGCCCTCCTGTACGTCCTCTGGCGCTGGGCGTTCCGCCGCGACTGGCGGGCGGGCGCGATCGCCTGCGGCATCGCGGCCGGCTACCTGCCCTGGTTCATGTACCAGGAGCGGACGATCTTCCTCTTCTACGCGGTCGTCTTCCTCCCCTTCCTCTGCCTCGCCCTGGCCATGCTCATCGGCGCCGTCATCGGCCCCCGGGCTCGACGGACACCCGCCGCCTGATCGGCGCCTCGTCGGCGGGTGTACTGGTGCTGCTGATCGCCTGGAACTTCGTCTACTTCTGGCCGCTCTACACGGGACGGCGATCCCGATCGACGACTGGCGGTCGCGGATGTGGCTGGATACGTGGGTGTAGATCGCAGGCGGTGCCCTGCGAGGCTGCGTCCATGACGGACCCCGAGGACCGAGAGCAGCAGGCGGACGTCACCCGCCTGCTGCTGTACCACCTGAACGCGCCTGTCGCCGAGTACTGCACGCTGCGCGGTGTCCTTCCCGCCCCCGGCGCCGTACGGGTCGCCGTCCGTGCCGGGGACGACGGGCACGCCCGGGACTTCCTGTACGAGATCCCCAACGACGCGGTGGCCCCGTATTACGTCCCCGGGCTGCTGCGCAGCGTCCTGTCCGGACCGCAGGTCTACAGCAGCAGCGATGTCGGCGAGGTCATGGGGATGACCCTCATCCGCCTCCGTCCGCGGGAGATCGCCGTGGACCCGGAACCCGAACAGGGCCTGGCCCTCACCGTCGTGCGGGCCCTGTCCGGCCCCGGCGACGACGAGAATCCCTTCCTGATCGGCTTCCTGATGCTCGGCGACAGCCTGCTGCGCCTGTACGTGCAACGGCCCGACCGTCCGGGCGTCGTCGGTGTCGACATCCGCCTGACCGACCCCCTCCAGAGCGCGCTCATCGCCTCTCTGTCCTCTCTCGTCGGGGAGGAGCAGTACCAACGGCAGGCTCCGGACGACCCGCACTGCGATCTCCTGGTCGACCTGACCGATTACTAGACCTCCGGCCCACGGGCAGACGTGAGGCGCGGATGGCGCGGCATCAGGCCATGCCACCCGCGGCCGTCATGGGCCGTCGCCGTCACTGGTGTCGCCCGGCAGGGGAAGGCGGCGGCCGCGGGACTCGGCTACGCGCAGTGCGTCGGCCAGGCATTCCGAGAGTCGGATCGCGGTGTAGCGGACCTCGACGTTGGGGGACAGGGGGTCACCGAGCAGCTTCCGGGCCGCGACCAGCACCTCAAGGCCTTCGGACAGTTGCAGGTCCTCCGTTTCGTCGGCCAGCCGTGAGAGGTAGCCGCCCTCGCTCGCGTTGGCGAGGAAACAGGGTTTGCCCTCCGGCGACGTCCAAGGGAGCAGCCTTAGCGTGGTGCGGGCGTCCATCAGGCCGCCGTCCTCTCCGCGCCGATCACGTCTTGGTCGAGGTCGATGCCGAAGTCGGCGGCGAGGACAAGAACGCGGCGGCGATGCCGTTGACGTGCCCTCTCCTGCTCGTGGGCCGTGAGGTAGGGGCGGACGAGCCGGGATTCAGAGCCGTCCAGGGGAAGGTGGAGGCAGTACGGCGAGCGGTGGAGGGGGAGGCAGAGGGAGTCGTTGGGGCGCCTGGGCAGGGGCTGGGGAGGACGGGGGCCGCCGGCTCGGTGGGCTCCGGTGCCCGGGCCGAGGAGAAGGGCCAGCCAATGGGTGAGGCGGCGGATAAGGTCGTGCATGTCGGCGCTCCTAGGAAGCGTTGGCCGCGCCCCGGGAGGTCTAGCCACCTCGCCGGGGTTCTGTCATTTCTGACGATAGCGGGACTGCGTCCCCTGCACCCCACAACGTCCTACCGCGTTCCGACGCGGTGCGCAGCGTCCTACTACTGCGCGGCGCGTCGCAGTGCTCCACCGTTGAACCATGACTGAGCTGCCGCGCTACGAGTACGTGAAGCTTGCGGATGCCATCGCCGCCGAGATCGCCTCCGGCAAACTGCCGCAGGGCGCGGCGCTGCCCGGTGAGCGCGCGATGACCGAGCTGTACGGCGTGAGCATCGGCACCGTGCGGCGGGCCGTCGTCGAGCTGCGCAAGCGCGGCCTGGTCGCGACCCTGCCCGCGAAGGGGACGTACGTCATCGCGACCCCTGAGCCGACCACTGACTGAGAGCGCCACCGCCCCCCGATATTCCGTTTCGCCCCCGCCCCGCCCCCGTCCCCTACCGTGACCCCGTGACGACTCAGGTGATCGTGCTCAACGGTGGGTCCAGCTCGGGGAAGTCCGGGATCGTGCGGTGTCTTCAGGCGGTGCTGCCCGGGGCGTGGCTGGCGTTCGGGACGGACACGTTCGTCGACGCGCTGCCGGGGTCGATGCGGGCCGGGGAGGGCGGGATCGAGTTCGGGGCGGACGGCGAGGTGGTCGTAGGGGCGGAGTTCCGGACGCTGGAGGCCGCGTGGATCGAGGGTGTCGCCGCGATGGTGCGGGCGGGTGCGCGGGTCGTCGTGGACGAGGTGTTTCTCGGCGGGGCGGAGTCCCAGGCGCGGTGGCGGAAGGCGCTGGACGGGCTCGGGGTGTTGTGGGTGGGGGTGCGGTGCGATGCCGGGGTGGCCGCGGGGCGCGAGGTCGCGCGGGGGACCGGGTCGTGGGGATGGCCGCGTCCCAGGCGGAGCTCGTGCATCAGGGGGTGACGTACGACCTGGAGGTGGACACCACGCACGCCGAGTCGCTGGAGTGTGCGCGAACCATTGCCGCACATGTCGGGTGATCGGCCGGACGGCTACGTCTCTCTTCGGACAACAAATGGCAACGCCGCTCACAACAGCCCCGCAACCGCTTACAGTTCCGCTGCGACCTGCTTTTGAACGCGTTCAGGAAACTCCGGGCGCAGCAGGTCCCCACGGGGAAACGGGGAGAGGGAGCGCCTGATGCGCAGCGGAGTGAAGACCGGGGTCATAGGCGGCGTGTTCGCGGTGATGCTGGGCGGCGCCGGTTACGGCGCCTACAACATCCTGTCCGCGCTGAGCGGCGACGGCGGGACGGGGGCGCGGCCGCCGTCCGGACCGGGCCGCCCAGCCGGGACGAGGTGAAGGACACCACGGGGAGGTTCTTCGCCGCCTGGGAGAAGGGCGACGCCGCCACCGCCGCCTCGTACACCAACTTCCCCGAGTCGGCCAAGGAGTTGCTGACGGCGTACCGGAGCGACGCCCACCTCACCAAGGTGCACGTCCAGCCGGGCGCGCCCACCGGCGCGACCGTGCCGTTCACGGTCCGGACAACGGTGTCATACCAAGGGAAGTCCCAACCGCTCAGCTATCGGAGCACGTTGACCGTGGTGCGCGGCGAGACCTCGCACCGCGCCCTGGTCGACTGGCAGCCCTCCGTCGTGCACCCGCGGCTGCGCAAGGGCGACACCCTAGCGACCGGTGAGTCCGCGGCGCCCGAGATCGAGGCCGAGGACCGCGACGGGCGGGTGCTGTCGAAGGAGAAGTACCCCTCGCTCGGCCCGATTCTGGACGAGCTGCGCAAGCGCTACGGCGACACGACGGACGGCCGGCCCGGCGTCGAACTGGTGATACGCCACCAGGGAGCCGGCGAGGAGAGCCCCGCCGACACCACCCTGCTCACCCTCGCCAAGGGCAGGCCCGGCAAGCTGCGCACCACGCTCAGCGCGAGCGCGCAGGCGGCGGCGGAGACGGCGGTACGGAAGTACGCGGACGCGTCCGTCGTGGCCGTGAAGCCCAGCACCGGCGAGATCCTGGCCGTCGCCAACAACCGTACGGACGGCTTCGACGCGGCCCTGCTGGGCGAGCGGCCGCCCGGCTCCACCATGAAGATCATCAGCGCGGCGGCCCTCATCGACACCGGTCTGACCAGTGCGAACGGCAAGGCTCCCTGCCCGCCGACCGCCGTCTGGCAGAGCCAGACGTTCCACAACCTCAAGAACCTGCCCCCAACGAGAACGCCACCCTCTCGGAGAGCTTCGCCCGCTCCTGCAACACGGCGTTCGTGAAGTTCGCCGACGACCTCGGGGTGGACGCCCTCACCAAGGAGGCGCAGGACCGGTTCGGGCTCGGGCGCGACGACTGGAAGATCGGCGTGCCGTCGTTCGACGGCCGGGTGCCCGCCTCCGGCGGCCCGGACTCCGCGGCCAACCTGATCGGCCAGGGCCAGGTGCAGATGAGCCCGCTGAACATGGCCTCCGTGACGGCGACCGCGATGACCGGAGCCTTCCGCCAGCCGGTGATCGTGCCGCTGGCCCTGGACCACCGCGAGCCGGCCCGCGCCCGCGGGCTGTCGCAGAGCACCGTCCAGCAGCTCCGCGCGATGATGAACCGCACCGCGACCAGCGGCACGGCGGCCACCGTCATGTCCGGGCTCGGCGGGAGCATCGGCGCGAAGACGGGTTCGGCCGAGTCCGACGGGCAGGCGAAGTCGGACAGTTGGTTCGCCGGGTACCGCAACGACATGGCCTCCGCCGCGATGGTCCAGGACGGCGGGCACGGCGTCGACGCGGCCGGGCCTATTGTCGCAAGCGTGCTACGGAGCGCGGGCTGACGTCACCCGCGCGGCCGGGGACTTTAGGCTGGTCGGCGTCGTTGGGGTGAGCGGGCCGTGGGAACGCCGGTGAAGGCGTGGAGGAACTGAGGCTGTGGGCAAGAGAAGGCGCGTCGCCGAGCGGCGGAAGAACAGACCGGTGATGCTCGGCGGGATGATCGCCGTGGTCGTCGGCGGTGCCGGGCTCGGCGTCTACGCGCTGTACGGCGGCGGGGCGGCGGCCGACGACCGGCCGTCCGGCCCGACCGTCAAGACGGGCCCGCTCAGCGCCACCGAGGTACGCACGGCCTCCACCCGTTTCCTCACCGCCTGGCAGCACGGCAGGGTGACCGAGGCCGCGGCCGCCACCGACGACCCCTCCGCCGCGGCCGAGCTGCTCACCGGCACCACCGAGGACGCCCACCTGAAGGACGTCACGCTCACCGCCGGCAGGGCCGCCGGTGCCAAGGTGCCGTTCTCCGTCAAGGCGACGGTGTCGTACAAGAGCACCGGCAAGCCGCTCGGCTACGACAGCTCGCTCACGGTCGTACGGCGCAAGAGCGACGGCAGACCACTGGTCGGCTGGCACTCCTCGGTCGTTCACCCGGATCTCAAGGACGGCGACCGGCTCGTCACCGGCGCGTCCGGCACCCCGCCGGTGACGGCGCTGGACCGGGACGGCGCGGAGCTGACGGCCGCGAAGTTCCCCTCGCTGGGCACCGTGCTGGACGGTCTGCGCGAGAAGTACGGCAAGACGGCGGGCGGCAGGGCCGGCGTGGAGCTGCGCGTGGTGCGCGGCAAGGCGTCCAAGGCGGCCGAGCTGTCCGACAAGACGCTGCTGGAGCTGAGCAAGGGCACGCCGGGGACCGTGCGCACCACGCTCGACCCGGCCCTGCAGGCGACGGCCGAGCAGCAGGTCGGCAAGCGGGACAAGGCCTCGGTGGTGGTCGTGCGGCCCTCGACCGGGGAGATCCTCGCGGTCGCCAACAGCGGGCACGGCTTCAACACCGCCTTCCAGGGCTCCCTGGCGCCCGGCTCCACGATGAAGGTCGTCACCTCGTCGCTGCTGATCGACAAGGGCCTGGCCTCGGTGGACAAGAAGCACCCGTGCCCGAAGACGTTCACCTACGGCGGCTGGAAGTTCCACAACGACGACGACTTCGAGATCAAGGGCGGCACGTTCAAGGCGAGCTTCGCCCGCTCCTGCAACACCGCCTTCATCAGCCAGGCGAAGAAGCTGGAGAACGACGATCTGACCAGGCAGGCCCAGCAGGTCTTCGGCCTGTCCATGAACAACTGGGCGATCGGTGTGCCGACCTTCGACGGCTCGGTGCCGGTGCAGTCGGCGGCGCAGATGGCCGCGTCGCTGATCGGGCAGGGCGGGGTGCGCATGAACCCGCTGAACATGGCGTCGGTGGCCGCGACGGTGCAGTCGGGCGGCTTCCACCAGCCCTACCTGGTCTCCCCGTCGGTCGACCACCGCAAGCTGGCCACCGCGTCCCGCACCCTCTCGGGCGGGACGCTGTCGCAGCTGCGGGAACTGATGCGGTACACGGCGGCCTACGGCACCGCCGCCGAGGCCATGTCCGGTCTCGGCCCGACTACGGCGCGAAGACCGGTTCGGCCGAGGTCGACGGGCAGAAGAAGCCCAACGGCTGGTTCACCGCGTACCGGGGCGACCTCGCGGCCGCCGGTGTGGTGCAGGCGGGCGGCCACGGCGGCGACACGGCCGGGCCGATCGTCGCGGCACTGCTGAAGCAGGGGAGCTGAGCCCCCGGCCATCGCCGGCCCGGCTCCGGCTCCGGCTCCGGCTCCGGCTCCGGCTCCGGCTCAGTTCACCACCGGCTCGGCCCGGTAGGTCCGGCGCAGGAATCTGATCAGCGCCTTCGACTCGAACTGCACCACCGAGACACCGCCGTCGGTGTGGAACTCGACCACGGCCTGGACGCGTCCGCACGGCCACACCCGTACGTCGCCGCTCTCGGCCGGCGCGGTCAGTCCCTGTTCGAGCAGGTCGCGGGAGAAGGTCCACTCGTGCGTGCCGGGAAGGTCGATGTGGACCGACCGCGGATCACTGTCGGGGTCGTAGCGCAGCACGACGGGTACGGCCCCGGATCCTCCTCATCCGTGACGATATGGGCGCGCGCGTACTGTTCGACTACAGACATCGGACCGCCCTCTCACGCTCAGTCACCCAAGCAGAAGCTGTACATCCGCTTCTTCTCTAATGTCCCATATTTTCCGATTTGCACCTCCGCGAGATGGAGACGGCGTCTCTCTTGCAAACCATTCGCAACAAGGCCCTAAACTCGTAGGGTGCACGTACCTGACGGATTCATCAACGCCCCTGTCTCCGCCGTCACCGGGGTGGTCGCCGCCGGCGCCATCGCGGTGAGCCTGCGGGGTGCCCGCCGTGAACTCGACGAGCGCACCGCTCCGCTGGCCGGCTTGGTGGCCGCGTTCATCTTCGCCGTACAGATGCTCAACTTCCCCGTGGCGGCCGGAACAAGCGGTCATCTGCTGGGCGGCGCGCTCGCCGCGATACTCGTGGGCCCCTTCACGGGGGTGCTGTGCGTGTCGGTGGTGCTGCTCATGCAGGGTGTGCTGTTCGCGGACGGCGGGCTCACCGCGCTCGGCGTGAACATCACCGACATGGCGATCGTCACCACGGTCGTGTCCTACGCCCTCTTCCGCGGGCTGCTCGCCGTGCTGCCCCGCAAGCGGCGCTCGGTCACCGTCGCCTCCTTCGTCGCCGCGCTGGTGTCGGTGCCGGCCGCCGCCGTCGCCTTCACGCTCATGTACGCGGTGGGCGGCACCACCGACGTCTCCATCGGCAAGGTGGCGACCGCGATGATCGGCGTCCATGTGCTGATCGGCATCGGCGAGGCCGTGATCACCGCCCTGACCGTGGGTGCCGTGGTCGCCGTGCGCCCGGACCTGGTGCACGGCGCGCGCGGGCTGCGGCAGCGTCTGCGGCTGCGGGTGAACGGCGAGCTGGTGGACGCTCCCGCGCCGGCCGCCCCCGTGGCGGCACGCACCTCCCGGCGCACCCTGTGGCTGACCGGTCTGGTCACCTCGCTGGTCCTCGCCGGCTTCGTGAGCTTCTACGCCTCCGCGAACCCCGACGGCCTGGAGAAGGTCGCGCACGACCAGGGCATCGACAAGAAGACCGGCAAGCACGCCGCCTCCGACTCCCCGCTCGCCGACTACGGCGTCCGGGACGTCGCCGACGCCCGGCTGTCCGGCGGCCTCGCGGGGGTGATCGGCGTCGGGGTCACCGTCGTCGCCGGCAGCACGGTGTTCTGGGCGGTGCGCAGGCGCCGCGACGCGGACGTCTCCCCGGCGTCCACCGCGAGCACGGGCGCCTGACGTGGGAGCGGGACACGCGCACCGGCTCTACCGGCACGGGCACTCGCCCGTGCACGCCCTGCCGCCGCACACCAAACTGGCGGCCGCCTTCGCGTTCGTGGTCGTCGTGGTCTCCACCCCGCGGGAGGCGATGTGGGCGTTCGCGGTCTACGCCGTGCTGCTCGCCCTCGTCGCGCGCCTGGCGCGCGTGCCCGCCGGATTCCTGCTGAAGCGGCTGCTGATCGAGGTGCCGTTCGTGGCCTTCGCGGTGCTCATGCCCTTCGTGGCGGAGGGCGAGCGGGTGCAGGCGCTCGGCCTGTCGCTGAGCGTCAACGGGCTGTGGGGCGCCTGGAACGTGCTCGCCAAGGGCACCCTGGGCGTCGCCGCCTCCGTGCTGCTCGCCGCCACCACCGAGCTGCGCGAACTGCTGCTCGGGCTGCAGCGGCTGAAGCTGCCGCCGCTGCTCGTGCAGATCGCCTCGTTCATGATCCGCTACGGCGACGTCATCACCGACGAGATGCGCCGGATGCGGATCGCCCGTGAGTCGCGCGGCTTCGAGGCGCGGGGCGTACGGCACTGGGGGGTGCTCGCCAAGTCGGCGGGCGCGTTGTTCATCCGTTCCTACGAGCGCGGGGAGCGGGTGCACCTGGCCATGGTCAGCCGGGGGTACGCCGGCTCGATGCCGGTCATCGACGAGGTGACCGCGTCCCGGGCCGAGTGGCGTCACGCCCTCACCCTCCCCTGCGCCGCCCTCGTCGTCTGTCTGCTGGGATGGGTCCTGTGACTGCTTCCGCCTCGCTGGAGGTCTCCGGCCTCGCCTTCGCCTACCCCGACGGCCACCAGGCCCTGTTCGGCGTGGACTTCTCCGTCGCGCGCGGTGAACGCGTCGCGCTGCTCGGCCCGAACGGCGCCGGCAAGACCACCCTCGTGCTGCATCTGAACGGCATCCTCGGCGGCGGCACCGGCACGGTGACCGTGGCCGGGATGCCGGTCGGCAAGCGGCACATGGCCGAGATCCGGCAGAGGGTCGGCATCGTCTTCCAGGATCCGGACGACCAGCTCTTCATGCCCACGGTGCGCGAGGACGTGGCGTTCGGTCCGGCGGCCGCCGGGATCAGGGGCGCCGCGCTGGAGGAGCGGGTGCGCACCGCCCTGGAACTGGTCGGGATGGGGGACTTCGCCGACCGGCCGCCGCACCATCTGTCGTTCGGGCAGCGCCGCCGGGTGGCGGTCGCGACCGTGCTCGCGATGGAGCCGGAGATCCTGGTCCTGGACGAGCCGTCGTCCAACCTGGACCCGGCCTCCCGGCGGGAACTCGCCGACATCCTGCGCTCGCTGGACGTCACGGTGCTGATGGTCACGCACGATCTTCCGTACGCCCTGGAGCTGTGCCCGCGCTCGCTGGTCCTCAGTGAGGGCGTGATCGCGGCGGACGGCCCGACCGGCGAACTGCTCTCCGACGACGCGCTGATGCGCGCGCACCGTCTGGAGCTGCCCTTCGGCTTCGACCCGAGGTCCGTGACAATGGGCGCGTGACGCGTCAAGACGACCAAGACGACAACGGGGCCGCCGGGTCGCTGCTGCTGGACGACCAGCTGTGCTTCGCGCTCTACGCCGCACAGCGCGCCGTGACCGCCGCGTACCGTCCGCTCCTCGACGACCTCGGGCTCACCTACCCCCAGTACCTGGTGCTGCTGGTCCTGTGGGAACGCGGCGAGACCAGCGTGAAGGAGCTGGCGGGCGCCCTGCGCCTGGACTACGGCACCATCTCGCCGCTGCTGAAGCGGCTGGCGGCGGCCGGTCTGGTGCGCCGGGAGCGGGCGGCCGGCGACGAGCGCTCGGTGCTCGTGGCGTGCACCGGGCGCGGCGAGCAGCTCAGGGAGCGCGCGGCGCGCGTACCCGGCGCCCTGCTCACCGCCACGGGGCTCGGCGCCGAGGACACCGCGCTGCTGCGTGAGGCGCTGTGGAGGCTGACCGAGCGCGTGGACGCGGCGGCCGGGCACTGATCCGTCCGCCGGCCCCGCGCTGAGAGCCACCTCACGTCCGCGGCCGCGCCGCCGAGGAATCGCGGCCACCCGATCCGTTGTTGCAGGCACTGTCGCAGGCGATCGGAAGGGACGGCGTTGGTGGACGTGCACGGCACTGTGGCCGAGGGCTTCGAGCCGGTCAGGCAGGCGTTCGCCGCCAACTTCGAGACGCTCGGGGAGCGGGGCGCGGCCGTCGCCGTGTACCGGGACGGGCGGAAGGTCGTCGACCTCTGGGGCGGCACCAAGGACGTGGACGGCACCGCCCCCTGGGTGCCCGGCACCGCCCAGGTGGTGCGCTCGGCGACCAAGGGCGTCGCCGCCGCCGCGCTCCTGCTGCTGCACCAGCGCGGTGAGCTGGACCTGGACGCCCCGGTCGGCGCGTACTGGCCGGAGTACAAGGCGGCCGGCAAGGAGCGCACCCTCGTCCGGCACCTGCTGGCGCACCGCGCCGGCGTCCCGGTGCTGGACCGCCCGCTGACCCCCGAGGAGGCGGCCGACCCCGACCTCGGCGCGGCGGCCGTCGCCGCCCAGGCCCCGGTGTGGGAGCCGGGCACCGACCACGGCTACCACGCGCAGACCTACAGCTGGCTCACCGGCGAGCTGATCCGTCGGATCACCGGGCGGCCGGTCGGCGCCTGGATCGCCGAGGAGATCGCCGCGCCCACCGGCGCGGAGCTGTGGCTCGGACTGCCGGAGGCGGAGCAGGCGCGCGTCGGCCGGGTCGGCCCCGTGGAGACACCGCAGGCGTCCGGCACGCTGCGGACCCGCCCCAAGCGGGCCGTGTCCGAGGCCTACACCGACCCCGGCTCGCTCACCCGCCGCGCCTTCGCCGCCATCACCCCGCTGCCGGACGAGAACGCGCCCGCCTACCGCGCCGCGGCCCTGCCCGCCTCCAACGGCATCGCCACCGCCGACGGCCTGGCCCGCTTCTACGCCTCGCTCATCGGCGAGGTGGACGGCGGCACCCGGCTGTTCACCCCGGCGACCGTGGAACTGGCCCGGGCCGAGCAGTCGGCCGGGCCGGACCGGGTCCTCGTGGTGGGCACCCGGTTCGGCCTCGGCCCCATGCTGCACGGCAGCGCCTCGCCGCTGCTGTCGCCCGGCTCCTTCGGTCATCCGGGCCGCGGCGGCGCCCTCGCCTTCGCCGACCCGGCAAGCGGCGTCGCCTTCGGCTACGTCACCAACGGCTTCCGCAAGAGCGTGACGGCGGATCCGAGGGCGCAGGCCCTGGTCCGGGCGGTGCGCGCGGGGCTGGCGACGCTCGGGTAGTCCGCCCGCGTCACACGTGGATCGGGTGCGAGGTCCGCCCGGACTCCGCGTCGATCTCGTTGTGCGCCTTGCTGAGCAACTGCATCGCCAGGTCGTTCAAAGCGCGCGCGCCCGCTATCTCCTCGCCCACGCGGGGCTGGTTGGAGTCGACGTTGTGCCGGCTGGCGTGCCCGTGCGACCGCACCTCGCTGCCGTCGGGCAGGCGCACCAGAGCGGCCGCCCGGGTGTGCGTGTCGTCTTCCTTGAACTCCAGCTCGACGTGCCATCCCACCGTGGTGTTCATCATGTCGGCCACCTCCGGAACCGGTGATTCCCGCTGGTTCCAGGGTGCTCCCGCACGGGCGGAACGTCACGTGGAGGCCTGGTCGCTGTCCTTGAACTCGCCCCAGCCGTGCCAGCGCTCGACCTCGACGTAGGCGCTGACCCTCGGCCGGGACCGCTCCGGGTAGGGCTTGCCGGTGTAGTGCTCGGACAGCCGGTCGATGTCGGCCAGGCCCTCGTCGTCCCGCAGTTCGGCGACCCGCCCGATCAGCGTGACGTGGCTGTACCAGTCGCCGTCGGCGAGGACGGTGAGACTGACGCGCGGATCGCGGCGCAGGTGGCGCAGCCGGACCCGGCCCGCGTCCAGGTTGACCAGGACCCGGCCGTCGTCCTGCCACAGGTACCAGGTGGCGGTGGTGACGGGCGTCCCGTCGGCGCGCACGGTGGCCATGACACAGGGGTTGGGACGGCGCAGCAGTTCCTGGGCCTCGGAAGGCAGCGGGGGTTTCGACACGGGGCTCTCCTCGGTCTCGCTCGGTCTCGGTCGTGAATCCGGTGCTCAGCCCGCGGACTTCTCCTCGAAGCTGGCGAAGTAGGCGGCGGCCATGTCCTCGTCGGCGTGGCCCTGGGCGGCCGCGCGCGCGAACCGCTCCGCGGCCGCGGCGGCGACGTCGAGCCGCACCCCGCCCCGCTCGCCGGCCTCGACGATGAGCCGGGCGTCCTTCTCCGCGGTGCCCACCGCGAAGGAGGCGGGCGTCAGCTTCCCGTCCAGCACCAGGTTGGACTTGGCGCGCAGGTACCCCATGTCGAGCGGGCCGCCCTCGATCAGGCCGAAGAACTCCTGCGGGTCCACGTCCAGCGCCTTGGCGAGGGCCAGTGCCTCGCCGGCCGCCGCGGTGACCGCGAGGACCCAGCTGTTGGCGACCAGCTTCAGCCGGCTGGCGCTGCCCGTGGCGCCGTCGTCGCCGGTCCACACGGTCCGGACGCCGACCGCGCCGAAGACGGGCGCGAGCGTCTCCCGGCCCTCCTCCGGCCCGGCGGCCAGCACGGTGAGCTGACCGGCCTCCGCGGGCTGGCGGGTACCGAGGACGGGGGCGTCGTAGAACACCAGCCCGTGCTCGGCGGCGAATCCGGCGAGGTCGGCGACCAGTCCGGTGCCGGCGGTGGTGCACTGCGCCCAGACGGCGCCGGAGCGGAGCGCCGGTGCGGCCTCGCGCATCACGTCCAGGGCGGTGTTGCCGTCGTACAGCATGGTCAGGACGACGTCGGCGCCCTCGACGGCCTCGGCGGGCGTGCCGGTGACCCGGATCCCGTCGGCGGCCAGCGGTTCCGCCTTCTCCCTGGTGCGGTTCCAGGCCCGGACGCCGAGTCCGGCGCGGGCGATGTTGCGGGCCATCGCGGCACCCATGATGCCGGTGCCCAGAACGGCGACGGTCGGCTTGTCGGTCATGGACGGCTCCCTGTCGTACGGTTCGTGTCCCCGGGGTTCTTGTCCTCGTGGTCCCAGGTCATCTTCCACGGGTGTCCACCCGGGGCCGTTCCTTTCACCTACCCGGCGTGCAGCATCAGCCCGATGCCCACGACCAGCAGACCCGCCGCCGCGATCCGGGGCGCGCCGAAGCGTTCCTTGAAGAACACCGCCCCGATGGCCGCGCCGACGATGATCGAGGACTCGCGCAGGGCCGCGATGGGCGCCAGCTCGGCCCGGGTCTGCGCCCACAGCACGAGGGCGTACGCGGCCACGGACAGCGCGGCGCCGAGCAGGCCGAGGGCCGCGTACGGGCGGAGCTGCCGGACGATGTCGCCCCGCACGCGCGCGTACATGTACGCCGGGATGGCGAGCCCCTGGACGGCCATCAGCCAGCCGATGTAGCCGAGGGGCGTCCCGGCGGCGCGTACGCCCAGGCCGTCGATCACCGTGTACGCGGCGATCGTCAGGCCGGTCGCCAGGGCGGCGCCGATCGCGGCCCAGTCGGGCCGGTGACCGCGCAGGCCCCACAGGCTGACGCCGGTGAGCCCGACGCAGGACACGGCGATCCCGGCGGCCGCCCACATGCCGGGGACCTCGTTCGCGAACACCGCCGCCAGCACGGTCACCACGAGCGGCGCGGTGCCGCGGGCGATCGGATAGGCCTGGCCGAAGTCGCCGAGCCGGAAGGAGGTCATCAGCAGGGCGTAGTACACGATGTGCACGGCCGCCGAGACGAGCAGGTACGGCCAGGCGGGCCCGGCCGGGAACGGCGCCACCAACGCCATGACGAGCCCGATCAGCAGGCCGCCGCCGGAGATCAGGGTGAATCCGACGAGCTTGTCGGTGATCCGGTGGGCGATGGCGTTCCAGCTCGCGTGCGTGACCGCGGCGAGCAGCACCGCCGCGGTGACCAGGGGCGTCACGCGGCGTGCTCGCGCACGTCCACGATGTCGGCGCCCGCGTGGGAGACGAGCGCCGTCGGCTCGATCGGGAAGACGGTGTGCGGGTTCCCGGCGGCCGCCCACACCACCTCGTGGGCGAGCAGCGAGCGGTCGGCGAGGACCCGGGTGCGGGTGCGGTGCCCGAAGGGCGGCACGCCGCCGATGGCGTACCCGGTGGTCTCGCGGACCAGGCCGGCGTCGGCCCGGGTGACCTCGCGGACCCCCAGTTCCTCGCGCACCCGCTCCACGTCCACGCGCGAGGCACCGTCCATCAGCACCAGGACCGGCACCCCGTCCGCCGCGAAGACCAGCGACTTGCAGATCCGGCTCAGTTCGCACCCGACCGCGGCGGCGGCCTCGGCGGCGGTGCGGGTGCCCTCGGGGAAGCGGCGGGCCCGGACGAGCACCTCGTCGAGGCCGAGGGCGCGGACGGCCTCGACGAAACGGGGATGGGCTCCGGATTCTTCGGCGTCAGTGGCGGCTGTCGTCATGCGGAGCACGCTAGCGGTGCCTGCAGGGGGCACGCGAACGGGTTCCCGCGGGGCCGCTCTCCCCGCCCGCGGTGGCGGACAGGGAGAAGCCGGTGAGGGCAGCCCCGTCCCCACGGATCCCTCACCGGCTGGTCTTCATCGAGCGGTACGTCAGGCGCGTACCAGCTCCTTCTCCGCGTCGGGGTCGGTCCGGCGGTCCGCGTCGGTGCGCAGTCCGTCGCCCTCGACGTCCACGTTGGGCAGCGCCCGGTCCAGCCACTTCGGCAGCCACCAGGCCCGCTTGCCGAGCAGCGCGAGCACCGCCGGGACGATGGCCATGCGGACGATGAACGCGTCGAAGAAGACGGCGACGGCCAGACCGAACCCGATCATCTTCACCATCGACTCGCTGGACCCGATGAAGCCGGAGAACACGGCGATCATGATGACGGCGGCGGCCGTGACCACACGCGCCCCGTGCTTGAAACCGGTGACGACGGCCTGCTGGGGCTTCTCCCCGTGGACGTACGCCTCGCGCATCCGGGTCACGAGGAACACCTCGTAGTCCATGGCGAGTCCGAAGACCACGCCGACCATGAAGATCGGCATCATCGACATGACCGGGCCGGTCTCCTCCACGTTCATCAGGCCCGACAGCCAGCCCCACTGGAAGACCGCGACCACGGCGCCCAGGGCGGCCATCACGCTGAGCAGGAAGCCGAGGGCCGCCTTCAGCGGGACGAGGATCGAGCGGAAGACCACGATCAGCAGCAGGAACGCGAGACCGACCACGAGGGCGAGGTACGGCAGCAGGGCGTCGTTCAGCTTCTGCGAGACGTCGATGTTCATCGCCGTGGAGCCGGTGACCAGGACCGTCGCGTCGGTCGCGGAGGTGATGTCCGCGCCCTTGTCACGGATGGCGTGCACCAGGTCCTCGGTGGTGGCCGACGACGGCTTGGAGTCGGGGACGACGGTGATCGTCGCGGTGTCGCCCGTCTTGTTGGGCGTGGCCGGGGTGACCGTGACGACGTCCTTCAGGCCCTTGATCTCGTCGCCGACCTTGGTGAAGGCCGCCTTGGGGTGGTCGCTGCCCTTGGCGTCGACCACGACCATCAGGGGGCCGTTGAAGCCGGGGCCGAAGCCCTCGGAGAGGAGGTCGTAGGCGCGGCGCTGGGTGGTGGAGACCGGCTGGGAGCCGTCGTCGGGCAGGCCCAGTTCCAGGGAGGCGGCCGGGATGGCGGCCGCGCCGAGGCCGATCACACCGAGCAGCAGCACGGCGACCGGGCGCCGCACGACGAAGCTGGCCCAGCGGGTGCCCATGTTCGGGCGGCCCGGCCTCTTCGGCGTCCGGCCCCCGCCGAGGAGCTTGCTCTTCTCGCCGGCCGGCTTGATCCGGCGGCCCGCGTAGCCGAGCAGCGCCGGGATCAGGGTGAGCGCGATGAGCACCGCGATGGCGACCGTGCCGGCGGCGGCGACGCCCATCTTGGTCAGCATCGGGATGTTGACCACGGAGAGGCCGACGAGGGCGATGACGACGGTGAGTCCGGCGAAGACCACCGCCGAGCCCGCGGTGCCGACGGCCCGGCCGGCCGCCTCCTCGCGCTCGCGGCCCTCCGCGAGTTCGGCGCGGTAGCGGGAGACGATGAACAGGGCGTAGTCGATGCCGACGGCGAGGCCGATCATCGAGGCCAGGGTGGAGGTGGTCGAGCCCAGGTCCAGGGCGCTTGCCAGCGCGGTGATCGTGGAGACGCCGATGCCGACGCCGATGATCGCGGTCAGCAGCGGGAACCCGGCCGCGAGCAGCGAGCCGAAGGTGATGACGAGGACGACCGCGGCGATCGCGATGCCGATGACCTCGCTGGAGCCGGTCTCGGGGGTCGCGGTCAGCGCGTCACCGCCGATCTCGACCGTCAGCCCGGCGTCCCGCGCGTCCTGTCCGGCGTCCTTCAGCGCGTCCTTGGCGGAGTCCTCCAGCTCCATGCCGGAGACCTTGTACTTCACCGACGCGTAGGCGATGGTGCCGTCCTTGCTGACGGCGTGCCCGGCGTACGGATCGGCGACGGAGGCGACCTCGGAGCCGCTCTGCAGCTCCTTCACCGTCTCGCGGACGGTGGCCTTGTTCGCCTTGTCCGTCATCTTCTCGCCGTCCGGCGCCTTGAAGACGACGCGCGCGGTGGCGCCGTCGGCGCTCATCCCGGGGTAGCGCTGTTCCAGCAGGTCGAAGGCCTTCTGGGCCTCCGTACCGGGGATGGAGAAGGAGGTGCTGCCGGCGGGCGGCGCGGAGGCGGCGCCCACCCCGGCGAGGGTGAGCAGCGCGACCCACACGAGGGCGACGAAGTGCCGTCGCCTGAAGGCGAGCCGGCCGAGTTTGTAGAGAAACGTGGCCACGAGGGCGTACTCCCGGTCAGGTCGTGGGTTCAGCTGGGCAGGGGCGATCAGCCCGACGACGTGAGCGGTGACGTCAGATGGTGGGCTTGCTGGGGAGCGCGATCAGGGGATGATCAGCGTGATCAGGAGGTGGTGACGCCGAGGGCGGGGAGGACCACGGCGTCGATGTACGAGGTGAGGAAGGCCCGGGTGGGCGGCTGGTCGTCGAGCAGCGCCCGGGTGGCGAAGCCGCCGACCATCATGTGCAGCAGGAAGTCGAGCGCGGGACAGTCCGGGCGGACCTCGCCCGGTCGATCGCACGCCGGATCACCTGGTGGAAGCCGGACATCTCCGGCTCCACGAGCTGGGCCCGGAAGGCCTCGCGCAGATCCGGGTTGTTGTGCATCGCCATGGCGACGCCCCGCATGAGCGCCGAGTTCTGCTCGATGGTGCAGTCGTCCTCGAGCAGCACCAGGGCGTGCAGGTCGCCCCGGAGCGTGCCCGTGTCGATCTCACCGATCCGGTCGGGCTTGCCGTGCCGGATGGCCTTCACGACCAGTTCGGCCTTGCCGCCCCACTGGCGGTAGAGCGTGGCCTTGCTGGACCGGGTGCGGGCGGCGACGGCGTCCATGGTGAGGGCGTCGTAGCCGACTTCGCGGAGCAGGTCGAGTACGGCCTCGTACAACTCGGCCTCGCGTTCGGGCGTGATCCGACTGCGACGCGCGGTGACGGCCTCGGTCATGTCTCTCACCTTCCCGATGCGGCTGCCCGCTTGGAACGACACGGTTTCGTACACGACGAATGTACCCCGGCCGCAAGCGAAACGAAACGGTTTCGTTCGTGTGCTGGGTCACGCCTGTCGGATTCGCATAAGGCGGCCCCGGGCCGGCTCCGGTCCGGGGCCGGCCCGGCTGTCACCCCGCCCCGGGCCGCTTCCGGTTGCTGGGCCCCCTCGCCCGGAAAAGCATGGGGAGGGTGAGCTATCTGCGCCTGCCCCACCTCAACGGCGACCTGCTGTGCTTCGTGGCCGAGGACGATCTCTGGCTGGCCCGCCTGGACTCCCCGGACCGGGCCTGGCGGCTGACCGTGGACCGGGCCAAGGCCGGGCACCCCCGCTTCTCGCCCGACGGCCGCCACATCGCCTACGCCTCCTGGCGCGGCCTCGTACCCGAGATCCACCTCGTCGGCGTGGACGGCGGACCGGCGCGGCAGCTCACGTACTGGGGCAGCGCCGACACCCAGGTGTGCGGCTGGACCCCGGACGGCGAGATCCTCGCCGTCACCTCCCACGGTGAGCCCTTCTCCTACTTCACCTGGGCCTACAAGCTGACCACGGACGGCGCGCCCGGACGCAAGCTCCCCTGGGGCCCGGTCTCCGACATCCAGACCGCCGACATCGCCGGTGAGCGCAGGAGCCTGCTGCTCACCGGCACCCCGCCGCACGAACCGGCCTCCTGGAAGCGGTACCGGGGCGGCGCCATGGGCCGGCTCTGGCTGCACGGGCAGCGGCTGCTGCCGGACATCGGCGGGCACCTGGGCTCCCCCATGTTCGTCGCCGGCCGGATCGCCTTCCTCTCCGACCACGAGGGCGTCGGCAACCTCTACTCCTGCGCCTACGACGGCTCCGACCTGCGCCGCCACTCCGACCACGACGCCTTCTACGCCCGGCACGCCTCCAGCGACGGCACCCGGGTGGTCTACCAGTGCGCGGGCGAGCTGTGGCTCGTGGAGGACTTCGCCCCGGACGCCGTACCGCGCAGGCTCGCCGTCCGGCTCGGCGGCCAGCGCGCGGGGCGCCGCCGGCACCAGGTACCCGCCGCCCAGAACGTGGACGGCATCTCCGTGGACGAGACCGGGCGGGCCAGCGCGGTCGTCGTCCGGGGCAGCCTGTACTGGCTCACCCACCGGGACGGCCCCTCCCGCACGATCACGGACACGCCCGGGGTCCGGGTCCGGCTGCCGGAGATGCTCGGCTCCACCGGGCAGGTGGCGTACGTGACGGACGCCGAGGGCGAGGACGCCGTCGAGATCGCCCGCCTCCCCCGCGCCTCCGGCGTCCGCGCCACGCGCCGGCTGGGCCGGGGTGAGCTGGGGCGGGTCCTGGAGATGGTCTCCGACCCGCTGGGCGAACGGCTGGCCGTCGCCTCCCACGACGGACGGCTGCTGCTGATCGACGTCACGGAGGAGGGCGACGAGGAAACGGAAGGGGGCGCCGTCGAGGGCGCGGCGGGTTCTGGGAACGCGGGTCCCGAGGGATCGACGGGCTCCGGGAGCGCGGGCTCCGAGGGTTCGACGGGCTCCGAGGGTTCGACGGGCTCCGGGGACGCGGGGGACTCCGTCAGGTCGACGGACTCCGGGGGCGCGGCGGGCTCCGGGAGCGCGGACTCCGGGAGCGCGGACTCCGGAGGATCGGCAGCCTCCGGCGAGGCGGCGGGCTCCGGGAGCGCGGATCCCGAGGGCTCGGCGGACTCCAGCGCGGCGGACTCCGGTAGCTCGGCAGACTCCGGTAGCTCGGCGGACACCGGGGACGCGGCGGGCTCCGGCGAGGCGGCAGACTCCGGGGACGCGGCGGACTCCGGTAGCTCGGCAGACTCCGGGGACGCGGCGGACACCGGTAGCTCGGCGGACACCGGGGCGCGGCGGGCTCCAGGGGCGCGGCAGACCCCGGGAAGGCGGCGGACCGCGAGGGATCGGCGGACATCAGGGGCGCGGAGGGACCCGGGAGCGCGGGCCCCGAGGGATCGGCGGACTCCGGTAGCGCGGCGGGCTCCGGGGACGGGGCGGTGCCGGACGGCCGGGTCACCGAGCTGATCCGGTCCGCCAACGGGCCCGTCCGCGACCTCGCCTTCTCCCCCGACGGGTCCTGGATCACCTGGTCCCATCCGGGAATCGGCCGCTCGCTGCGGCAGATCAAGCTGGCCCGCATCAAGGACCGGCACATCGTGGACGTCACCAACGGCCGCTTCGAGGACGAGAACCCCGTCTTCACCCGCGACGGCCGCTACCTGGCCTTCCTGTCCTGGCGCGGCTTCGACCCGGTGTACGACGTCCACACCGGCGACCTGTCCTTCCCGCTGGGCTGCCGCCCGTACCTGGTGCCGCTCTCCTCGGCGACCCCCTCCCCGTTCGCCCTGAACCCCGAGGGCCGCCCGGCCGCCGGAGGGCTCGACCCCTGGAGAACGGGGGCGGCGGGGAGACCGGCGCGGTGATCGTGGAGGTGGAGGGCCTGGAGAACCGGGTGACCCCGTTCCCGGTCGTCGCCTCCAAGTACTCGGCGCTGTACCCGGTGGCCGGCGGGGGCCTGGTCTGGCTGCGCTGGCCCATCTCCGGGGCGCTCGGCGAGACCTTCGCCAACCCGGCCGACATCAGCGGCCGCCCGACGCTCGAGTACTTCAACATCGCCAAGGCCAAGAAGTCCGAACTGGTCGACCACCTGGACTGGTTCGCGGTGAGCGGGGACGCGACCCGGCTGATGGTGGTCGACGAGGGCGACCTGCGGGCGGTGCCGTCGACCGAACCCGGCGACGGCGACACGACCGTCTGGATCGACCTGCGCCGCATCGTGCACCACGTCGATCCGCCCGCCGAGTGGCGCCAGGCCTACGACGAGGCCGGCCGTCTCATCCGCGCCTACTTCTGGGACCCCGGAATGTGCGGCATCGACTGGGACGGGGTGCTCGACCAGTACCGGCCCCTGGTCGAACAGGTCGCGTCCCCCGACGACTTCGCCGATCTGCTGCGCGAGGTCCTCGGCGAACTCGGCACCTCGCACGCCTACGTCACCGCGGCCCGCCGCAACGAGGGACCGCCCCACTACCAGCGCTGGCAGGGCCTGCTCGGCGCCAACCTGGTCGAGCGGGACGGCGGCTGGGCCGTCAAACGCATCCTGCCCGGCGACTCCTCCGACTCCAAGGCCCGCTCGCCGCTGGCCGGCACGGGCATCCGGGAGGGCGCCGTGCTGACCCACGTGGACGGCCGGCCCGTCGATCCGGTGACCGGCCCGTACCCGCTGCTCGCGGGCTCGGGCGGGACGACGACGGAGCTGACGTTCACCCCGCCGCCGGGCGAGCCGGGGCGGGCCCGGCGGGTCGCCATCGCGCCGCTCATCGACGAGCGGCCGCTGCGCTACCAGGACTGGGTGGCCAAACGCCGCGAGGTCGTCCGGGAGTTGAGCGGCGGCCGGTGCGGGTATCTGCACATCCCCGACATGGGCGGCTCCGGCTGGGCCCAGTTCAACCGGGACCTGCGCATGGAGGTGTCCCGGCCGGCGCTGATCGTGGACGTGCGCGGCAACGCGGGCGGGCACATCAGTGAACTCGTCATCGAGACCCTGAGCCGCACGATCCTCGGCTGGGACCTGACCCGCAACGCGCAGCCGGTGTCGTACACCTCGAACGCGCCCCGCGGCCCGATCGTGGCCCTGGCCGACGAGGCGACCTCCTCCGACGGCGACATGATCACCGCCGCCTTCAAGCTGCTCAAGCTGGGTCCGGTCGTCGGCCAGCGCACCTGGGGCGGCGTGGTCGGCATGACCGGCAGGCACCGGCTCGGGGACGGCACGGTGATCACGGTCCCGATGAACGCGGCCTGGTTCGACGCCTACGGCTGGTCCGTGGAGAACCACGGCGTCACCCCAGACCTGGAGGTCCTGCGCACCCCGCTCGACTGGGCCGAGGGCCGCCACGCCCAGATGGACGACGCGATCCAACTGGCTCTGGAACTCCTCCGGACCAACCCGGCAGCCCAGCCCCCGACTACACCGGTGTCCCCAAGACCCCCGCCCCCAACTCCCCCGAGACCCACCAGCTGACCAGCCAGGGGCGCTTCAGGGGCGCGGGCAACCGCGCGACAAGCCCCCACCCACCCGCACCCGACGACGCACCCGACAACACCCCCGGACACACAGCGAGGTGCCCCCCGAACGAATCGGAGGGCACCCCGGGCTGCCGATCAGGCCGAAGCCGGCGCAGCGTTACGCGTCGTAGTCGGCGTCGAAGCGGTCGTCCATCTCCCGCTCCGACTCCCCGATGCCGCGCATGTTCTGGCGGCCCCGCTCGGGCTGCTCGTGGCCTCGCTGGCCCTGCCCGTGCTGACCCTGCTGCTGCCCGTGCTGACCCTGCTGCTGGCCACGCTGGCCGGCCTTCTCACGGGTGGCCTGACCGGCCTTCTCACGGGTGGCCTGACCGGCCTTCTCCCGGGCCTGGCCGACCTTCTCGCGGGCCTGGTCCTGCCAGTCGTTGGTCTTCTCGCTGAACTGGTCCTTCATACCCATGTGGGTTCACTCCCGAAGTGGGTGGGGGTTGGCCCCCGCTGGGGCCTCGACCAGATTCACACGGCCCAACACGCTGCGCATGTCGATCAGTTACGCTGCGTAGCCCGAGCCGCCTCATCGGCCTCCCCACCTGCGCCGACGAGTCCCGAACGCATCCCCTGGAGCCGGGGCGCGAACCGCCGCATCTCCCGCTGGCCGACCGTCCCGATGAGCGCCGGCAGATAGCCGCGCACCCCCTGCATGCCGCGCAGCCACCACTGCCCGTACACGTGCGCCGAGCGCCGCTCGATACCGGCGACGATCCGGTCCACCGCCGGACCCAGCGGGTAGGTCTTGTTCGACGGCCACGGCAGCCGCTGCCTGAGTTCCCGCATCACGTCGTCCTGGTCGGCGCCGCGCACCATGTCGGTGTCGGTCCAGGACAGGTAGCCGACGCCCACCCGGACACCCTGGTAGCCGACCTCGGCCCGCAGACTGTGCGCGTACGCCTCCACACCCGACTTGGAGGCGCAGTACGCCGACATCATCGGCGCCGGGGTGATCGCGGCGAGCGAGGCGATCTGCAGCAGATAGCCCCGGCTCTCGACCAGCACCGGCAGGAACGCGCGGGCCGTGACCGCCGAACCGATCAGGTTCACCTCGATCACCCGCCGCCAGGCCTCCGGATCGGAGTCGATGAAGGGCCCCCGGTCGCCACACCGGCGTTGGCGACGACGATGTCGACCTTGCCGAAGCGCGCCTTCACCTCCCGCGCCACCCGGGCCATCGCCTCGTGGTCGGTGACGTCGGCGTACCAGTGCGCGCTCTCGCTGTGCAGCCGCCCGGAGACCTCCTTGAGCGCGTCCTCCTCCAGGCCGACCAGCGCGACCCTGGCACCGCGCGCGGAGAGCTTGCGGGCGAGCAACTCGCCGACGCCGCGCGCCGCTCCGGTGACGACGGCGACCTGTCTTTCGAGGCTGACCCTGCTCATGCGCCCTCCTTGATCTGCTGCGTGACGGTGGCACGGGAGACGGCGTCCCCCGTGACGTGGGTGGTGACGAGCTCCCGGATCTTCCCGGTCACCCGCTCCGGAGCCTCGACGGGAGACATGTGGCCGACGCCCGGCAGCTCGGTGAGACCCAGGCACCGGGGCAGCGCGGCGACCAGCGCGTGGGCGTGCGCCACGGGCGTGAGCCGGTCGGCGGCGCCGTGCAGCACGGCGGTGGGCACACGCAACTCCCGCACCCCGTGGTCGAGGTCGAGCGCCGCGAGCATGCCCGCCCAGGCGTGGCGCACGGTCCGCGGACAGGCGTGCACGATGCGCGCGCACGCCTCCACCATGTGCGGGGCCGAACCGGCGCCCATGGTGCCGTACTTGAGGACCCGCATCGCCGGCGGCGTGACCGGCCCGAGCGGGGCGCGCGAGCTGAGCACGCGTCCGGTGAGCCAGGTGCGGACCCGGCCGGCCCGCAGGGGCACCACGCGCGCCTCGGCGACCAGCCGGGAGCTGCCGGTGCTGCACAGTAGGACGGCGGCGGCGTGCTCACGGAACCGGGGACGCGCGGAGGCGGCCATGACCGTCATCCCGCCCATGGAGTGGCCGACCACGAGTGCCTTCTCCCCCGGCGCGAGGGTCTGGGCGAGCACCGCCTCGAGGTCGTCCGCGAGCGCCTCGGTGGTGCAGGCGTGGCTCGCCGGACTGCGCCCGTGCCCCCGCTGGTCGTAGGCGACGACCCGGTGGTCGGCCGCCAGTTCCCGGATCTGTGCCGCCCAGAACGCGGTGGAGCAGGTCCAGCCGTGGGCGAGCACGACCGGCGGCGCGTCCTCGGGACCGTGCACCTCGGCGTGCAGCCGGGCACCGTCGGCGGAGACCACGGTGAGGGTGCGGGCCGGCACCGGCGGGGCGTACGGGCCGGAGGCCACCGCGGTGATCCGGCTCATACGGCGGCCCCGCTCTGCCGTCCCGCCACCGGACCGGACTCGGCGGCCAGGGCGCCGGGCCGCCGGACGACCTCGTACTCGGCCAGGTCCACCCGCCGGGTCGCGCGCCGGAACTCCGCCGTCGTACCGGGCCAGATGGTGGTGTTGCGGCCGCTCGGGTCGAGGTACCAGCTCGTGCAGCCGCCGGTGTTCCACACGGTCCGCTTCATCCGCTCCTGGACCTCGTGGTTCCAGGCGTCGACGGCCGCGGGCCGCGCGTCCAGGGCGGTACGCCCTCCGAGCACGTCGAGCTGGCGCAGGTAGTCGGCCATGTAGTTGAGCTGGGACTCGATCATGAGGATCATCGAGGAGTTGCCGAGGCCGGTGTTGGGCCCAATGATCGTCATCCAGTTCGGGAACCCGGCGGCCGAGGCGCCGCGCAGCGCCCGCATGCCGCCCTTCCAGGTCTCGGCGAGCGTCACGCCCTCGGCTCCGACCACCCGCTCGGCGATGGGCATGTCCGTGACGTGGAAGCCCGTGCCGAAGATGATCGCGTCGACCTCCGCCTCGCTGCCGTCGGCCGCGACGACGGTGGAGCCGCGGATCTCGCTGAGCCCGCTCGCGACGACGTCCACGTTGGGCCGGGCCAGCGCCGGGTAGTACTCGCTGGACAGCAGGATCCGCTTGCAGCCGATGCGGTAGTCGGGGGTGAGCTTGGCGCGCAGCGCCGGGTCCTTCACCGCCCGGGCCATGTTGCGCTTGGCGAGCCGCTCGACCAGGCCGAGTTCGTCGGGGTGCTTGGTGAACGCCTGCACCTGGAGCTCCCGGATGCCCCACAGCAGCCCGCGCCTGAGCCGGGTGGTGAAGGGCAGCGCTTGGTGCAGCCGGCGTTCGGCCGCGCTGATGGCGCGGTCCATGCGCGGCATCACCCACGGCGGGGTGCGCTGGAAGAGGGTGAGCCGGCCGACCTGGCGCTGGATGGCGGGCACGATCTGGATGGCGGAGGCGCCGGTCCCGACCATGGCGACCCGCTTGCCGCGCAGGTCGTAGTCGTGGTCCCAGCGGGCCGAGTGGAACACCTTGCCGGGGAAGGACTCGAGCCCGGGGATCTCGGGCGTCTTCGGGTCGGACAGCGGCCCGGTGGCGGAGACGACCACGTCGGCGGTGAGCGTGCCCCCCGCGGTCTCGATCTCCCACCGCAGCCGCTCGCCGTCCCAGCGCATCAGCTTCACCTCGGCGCCGAAGCGGATGTGCGGGCGCAGCCCGAAGACGTCGGTCACGTGCTCCAGATAGGCGCGGATGTGCTCCTGACCGGAGAAGGTGCGCGGCCAGTCGGGGTTGGGCGCGAAGGAGAAGGAGTACAGATGGGAGGGCACGTCGCAGGCGCACCCGGGGTAGCTGTTGTCCCGCCAGGTGCCGCCGACGCCGTCGGCCCGCTCCAGGACGACGAAGTCGGTGATCCCCTCGCGGCGCAGCCGCACCGCGGCCCCCAGCCCGCCGAACCCGGACCCGATCACCGCCACCCGTACATGCTCGTGCTCGGCCATCCCGAAGCCTCCACGCATCGCCTTGGACTCTGCCAGTGAACACTGGCGCAATGGGACTGTAGAGCAGCGGCGTACCGAGCGGTAGGGGGTGAGAAAGGGAAAGTTACCGGCGGTACAACATAGGCTGCGACCGTGACGGACGACGGCGGACACGAGGTCGGGCAGGACGGCGGGGCACGCGAGTACCGCATGGAGGAACTGGCCCGCCTGGCCGGCATCACCGTGCGCACGCTGCGCTTCTACCGCGAACGCAAACTGATCCCGCCACCCCGCCGGGAGGGCCGCATCGCCTGGTACGACGACCACCACCTGGCCCGGCTGCGCACCATCGCGGCGCTCCTGGAACGCGGCCACACCCTCACCGGCATCGCGGAACTCGCGGAGGCCCTCGACCAGGGCCGCGACGTCGCCGACCTGCTCGGCGTCGGCACCCCCACCGAGGAGGAGCCGGTCCGCCTCACCCCCGAGGAACTCGCCGCCCGCTTCGAGGGCGAGGTCACCCCGGAGAACCTGGCCGCCGCCATGGACCTGGGCTACCTGGGCACCGACGGCGACGAGATCGTCCACATCAGCCGCCGCCTGCTGGACGTCTCCTCCGCCCTGGTCCGCGAGGGCATACCCCTGGCGGAGGTCCTGGCGGCCGGCGAACGCGTCCGCGAACACGCCGACGCCCTGGCCGCCCTCTTCACCGACATGATCCTCCGCCACGCCCCCGAGGAGGACCTCCACCGCCTGCGCCCCCTGGCCCGCAGCGTCGTGGAGGCGGAACTCTCACTGGCCCTCGACCGGCGGATCAGCAAGCGGGGCTGAGCCGGCCGTCAGGGACCGTCAGCCCCGTCAGGAGCCCTGGAGGTCGTACACGACGGTCACGGGCGCGTGGTCGCTCCACCGCTCGGCGTGGGTCGCCGCGCGCTCGACGAGCCCCTTGACCGCCCGGTCCGCGAGCCCCCGCGTGGCCAGGTGGTAGTCGATCCGCCATCCGGTGTCGTTCTCGAAGGCCCGCCCCCGGTACGACCACCAGGTGTACGGACCCTCCGCGTCCGGGTGCAGGGCGCGTACGACGTCCACGTAGCCGCCGTCCTCGGCGGTGAGGACCCGGGTGAGCCAGTCCCGCTCCTCGGGGAGGAAGCCCGAGTTCCTGGTGTTGCCGCGCCAGTTCTTCAGGTCGGCCCGCTGGTGGGCGATGTTCCAGTCGCCGCAGACCACCACGTGCCGCCCGTCGGCGGCGGCCCGCTCGCGCAGCCCCTTGAGGTGGACCAGGAACTCGTCCATGAACCGGACCTTCTCGTCCTGGCGCTCGGTGCCGACCTCGCCGGAGGGGAGGTAGAGGGAGGCGACGGTGACGCCGGGCAGGTCGGCCTCCACGTAGCGCCCGCTGCCGTCGAACTCCTCCGAGCCGAAGCCGATACGGACACGGTCGGGTTCGCGGCGCGTGTACAGCGAGACACCCGCGCGGCCCTTGGCTGCGGCCGGGGCGTGCACGACGTGCCAGCCGTCGGGCTGCCGGACCTCCTCGGGAAGCTGGTGCGGCTCGGCGCGCACCTCCTGCAGGCAGACGACGTCCGCGGAGGTCCGGGCGAGCCACTCCACGAAGCCCTTCTTGGCGGCGGCCCGCAGTCCGTTCACATTCACCGAGGTCACAGTCAGCACCCGGGCACGATACCGGCACACTGGTCGAGGTCAGTTTTTCCCTATGCATAGAAGTACGATGCCCAGCATGAATATACGTCGTGTCCGTTTCGACCACCCCGACGCCGTCAAGCTCAACGACGTCGTCCAGGAGGAGTACCACCTGCGCTACGGCGACGGCGGCGACGCCACGGTGCTCGACGCCACCGACTTCGACCCGCCCCGGGGCGCGTACCTGATCGCGTACGACGAGCACGACCGGCCGGTCGCCACGGGCGGCTGGCGCAGCCAGGACAGCAACGGCGAGGGCAACGAGGACGGCGACGCCGAGCTCAAGCGCATGTTCGTCGTCGAGGGGATGCGCGGCCTGGGCCTCGCCCGCCGCATCCTCGCGGCCCTGGAGGAGGACGCCCGCACGGCCGGCCGCGTCCGCATGGTCCTGGAGACGGGCACCAAGCAGCCGGAGGCTGTCGCCCTGTACGCGTCGAGCGGTTACGAGCCCTGCACCAAGTTCGGCTACTACCGCCACTACGAGGAGAGCCTCTGCTACGCGAAGCGGCTGTGAACACGATGAAGCCCCAGTCGGCTTTCGCCGACTGGGGCTTCATGCTGCGTGGACCTGAGGGGATTTGAACCCCTGGCCCCCTCGATGCGAACGAGGTGCGCTACCGGACTGCGCCACAGGCCCTTGCAACGAGTGAAACTCTAGCATCCCCGTCGGGGTGCTTGGAAATCCGTTCCCTGACTGGTCAGGGGCGGGCTTCCAGGGGCGTGCCGACCGTCACTCGTTGGCCGCGCGCGGGCGGTCGCCGTCCTCGTACTGGTCGAAGAGCGGGGTGCGTCCGCGTTCGCGCGTCCGGCGTGCGGAGGCCGTGCCGCGCGAGCGGGACCGGGCGGGCGGGACCGAGTCACCGCGGCCGTCGGCCGGCTCGCGCTCGGCGGCCTGCCGGTCCGCCTCGGCGTCGGGTGCGTGGCCGTCCTGCTCCGGGACGAGGGGGCCCGAGCGCGCCGAGCTCCAGGTGTCGGGCGCGCCGAGGTCGACGTCGGAGGTGGCCCGGGGCGCGACGGGTGCGGTCACGTACGTGGGCAGCGGCACGGGTACCGGGTCCCAGCTGTCCCCGTGGCCGGGCCGGCGCTGCCGCTCGCGCTGCTGGTCGACCCACTCGGCGTGGTCGGTCTGCTCGACGAGGGCGCGGCGGTCGGCGGCGAGGGCGGACATGCCGGTGTCGGTCCCGGTCGCGGGCTCCTCGTCGGGTTCGCCGGCCGCCGGCTCCGCGTCGACGGACGCGCGCCGCCGGGGCTGGCGCTCGCGCAGGCTGCGGGCGGCGTCCTCGGCGCGGCGGCGGTCCATGTGGTAGGCGAACCGGCGGCGCTCCTGCGTGCGCAGGTACCCGATGTAGCCGCTGAGCATGAGCGCGGGTACGCCGGGTGCCCAGAGGAAGGCGAGGCCGCCGACGGCGGCGACGATGGCGCCCGCGGTGAAGGCGATGAAGAGCATCACGGTGGTGCGCCGGCGGCGCGCGAGCACCTTCGAGCGCCGGGCACGCGCTGCGGCCGCCTGGGCCGAGGCGCTGTTCCGCGGGGCGGGCACCCGGGCCTGCGCGGGCACGGGCACGGACCCGGTCGTGGACGCGGACTTCGGCGCGGGTGTGGATCTGGACGTGACGGGGGACGACTTGGGCGCCGGGATGCCGGGCTTCTCGGGCGCCGGTCCGGCCGGGGCCGCCTGCTCCGGTTCGACGTCGGCACGTACCTGACGGCGGGTCGGAGGCATGGCGAAGGACCGGACGTCCACCGAGTCGGTGACGGCGTCCGGTTCACCGGTGTCCGGCTCCCCCTCCTCGGCGGAGCGCGCCCGCAGGTCCTTGGCGTACCGGCGCTCCATGCCCGCCCGTCCGGACAGCAGCCGGATGGCGGTGCTGAAGCGTTCCGTCGGACGGGCCTCGTTCAGCTCGTCCTGCCTACGGAGCCACATCGGCACCAAGTAGGCGGCCCAGGCCCCGACGATGACTGCGTAGATGAGGCCGCTGCTGCTCACGTCTCACACGGTAGAGGGGTTTGCGTGAGGCCATCCGCCAATTGGGCCGGTGTGTCGCACGATCCGGCTGATATTTCGAGCTTTTTTTGCGACCGATGCGATCAGTGGACCGCAGGAAGTCGCGAATTGAATGTGCCGAGACGGTCGCCGTGCGATCAATTTCGAACACATATTCCATTTCAGGGTCAGGCGGGATTCCGGGGGGTGTTCTCCCGCCGCGCCCGCTCGGATCGTGCCCGCCGCCAGCGCGCGAGCAGACCGTCGGGCACCTCCTCCGCCGTGAGCGCGTAGACGAGATGGTCGCGCCAGGCCCCGTCGATGTGCAGATAACGCGGCCGCAGCCCCTCCTCGCGGAATCCGAGTTTCTCCACGACCCGGCGGCTGGGCCGGTTCTCGGGGCGAATGCAGACCTCGACGCGGTGCAGACCGACGCTACGGAAACAGTGGTCGACCGCGAGCGCCACCGCCGTAGGCATCACCCCGCGCCCGGCCACCCCCTCGTCCACCCAGTAGCCGACGTGACCCGAGCACATCGACCCCCAGGTGATCCCGGCGACCGTCAACTGCCCGACGAGCTGCCCCTGGTACTCGATGACGAACGGCAGCATCCGGCCCGCGTTGGCCTCGGACCTGAGGTGCCTGACCATCTGCCGGTAGGTCGGCCGGTGGGTGATCGGACCGCTGGGCGTGGGCGGCGGGATGGTCGCCTCCCAGGGGCGCAGCCAGTCGCGGTTGCGCCGGTTGACCTCGCGCCAGACCCGCTGGTCGCGCAGCTTTATCGGCCGGAGGACGACATCGCCGTCCGCCAGCACGACGGGCCAGGACGGGCTGTTCAGCTCGCACCCCCAGGGCCGGCCCCGGGTCTGGGGTGGTCGCCGCCGCGGATCTGGTCGACGGCGTGGACCAGCAGCGGTTCCAGGACGGCGAGGCCGTCGCGCACCCCGCCGCTGGAGCCCGGCAGGTTGACGATCAGCGTCCCCCGCGCCACCCCGGCCAGTCCGCGGGAGAGCGCGGCGGTGGGCACCTTCTCCCGTCCGAACGCCCGGATCGCCTCGGCGATGCCCGGCACCTCCCGGTCGATCACCTGCCGGGTCGCCTCGGGCGTGCGGTCGGTGGGCGAGATGCCGGTGCCGCCGGTGGTGACCACCACGTCGTAACCGGCCGCCACGGCCTCCCGCAGCGCCTCCGCCACCGGATCCCCGTCGGGCACGACCCGCGGGCCGTCGACGGCGAACCCGAAGCCCGCGAGGCCCTCGGCGATCAGGGGGCCGCCCTTGTCCTCGTAGACCCCGGCGGCGGCCCGGTTGGAGGCGGTGACGACCAGCGCGCGGTACGGCCCGGCGCTCATGCCCGGCTCCAGTCGCCCGACTTGCCGCCCGTCTTCTCCTCGACCCGTACGTCCGTGATGACCGCTCCCTTGTCGACCGCCTTGACCATGTCGATCACGGTGAGCGCGGCGACCGTCACCGCGGTGAGGGCCTCCATCTCGACGCCCGTGCGGTCCGTCGTCCTGACGGTGGCCTCGATCCGCACGGCGTCGTCCGCGACCGACAGGTCCAGTTTCACACCGGACACCGACAACGGGTGGCACAGCGGGATGAGGTCCGGGGTGCGCTTGGCGCCCATGATGCCCGCGATGCGCGCGGTGGCCAGGGCGTCGCCCTTGGGGACGCCCTCTCCGCGAAGCAGCTCGACCACCCGGGGTGACACCAGGACCCGGCCGCTCGCGCGAGCGGTGCGGGCGGTCACGTCCTTGCCGGACACGTCGACCATGCGGGCCGCGCCCGCCGCGTCGATGTGCGTCAGTCGGTCCTGTGCGGCGGCTCCGGGGTGTCCCCCCGGGATGGCTCAGTCATGCTGTGTGGCGCTCCCGGTCCGGGCCCGTGGCGGTGCGGTGCGCGGGCCTGCTGTGCGCGACACGGTACCGCCAAGCCGGGCCGGGCACCGGGCCAGGCCCCGGGGGCGGCTCAGCCGAGCAGCACGACCTCCACCTCGGTGCCCGGCTCGACGGACTCCACGTCCTCGGGGACGACGATCAGCGCGTCGGCGTGCGCCAGGGCCGCGACCAGGTGGGATCCGGCGCCGCCCACCGGGCGCACCGTGCCGTCGGCGTGGCTGCCGCGCAGGAACTGCCGTCGTCCCTTGGGCGAGCGCAGCGGCCCGTCCGCGGTCAGGGTGGCCCTGACGCGGGGCCGGTGGACGTCCTCCAGGCCCATCAGGGTGCGGATGGCGGGGCGGACGAACAGCTCGAAGGAGACGTACGACGAGACCGGGTTGCCGGGCAGGGCCAGCAGGGGGGTGTGGTCGGGGCCGATGGAGCCGAAGCCCTGGGGTTTTCCGGGCTGCATGGCGAGCTTGCGGAACTCCACCCCGCTGCCCGGCTCGTCCTCGTCCCCGGCGTACGACAGCGCCTCCTTGACGACGTCGTACGCGCCGACGCTCACCCCGCCCGTGGTGACCATCAGGTCGGCGCGGACGAGCTGGTCCTCGATGGTGGTCCGGAGGATGTCGGCGTCGTCGGCGACGGCGCCGACCCGGTAGGCGATGGCGCCCGCGTCCCGGGCGGCCGCGGTGAGGGCGAAGCTGTTGGAGTCGTAGATCTGGCCGTTCGCCAGTGCCTCGCCGGGCTGGACGAGTTCGCTGCCCGTGGACATCACGACCACGCGCGGGCGCGGGCGCACCCGAACCGTGCCGCGGCCGACGGCGGCGAGCAGCGCGAGCTGCGGCGGGCCGAGGATTGTCCCGGCCTCCAGGGCCAGGTCGCCGGCCTTCACGTCGCTGCCCTTGGCCCGCACGTGCGCGCGTGCCTCGGCGGGGCGGTGCACGCGCACCTGCCCCTCGGCGCCCTCCGGTGCCAGGCTGCGCGACCGCATCCCGGTGACGGGCCCCTCGCCGAGCCCGCCGTCGGTCCATTCGACGGGTACGACGGCCTCGGCGCCGGGCGGCAGCGGTGCGCCGGTCATGATGCGGGCGGCCTGGCCGGGCCCGACCCGCACCGGCTCGCCCGCGCCCGCCGCGACGTCGCCGACGACCTCGAGGACGGCCGGGAACTCCTCACTTGCGCCCGCGATGTCCGCGACCCGTACCGCGTACCCGTCCATGGAGCTGTTGTCGAACGGCGGCAGAGAGACCGGAACCGTGACGTCCTCCACCAGGACGCAGCCCTGGGCTTCGAGCAGTTGCAGCTCGATGGGTTCGAGGGGGCGGACGCCGGCGAGGATGTCGTCCAGGTGGTCGTCCACCGACCACAGGTCGTCCGGGCCGGCGGGGCGGGTCGCGGCGCTGCTCAACGTTGCTGCATCTCCTCGGCTACGTAACTGCGGAGCCAGGTCCGGAAGTCCGGGCCCAGATCCTCACGTTCGCACGCCAGTCTGACAATGGCACGCAGGTAGTCGCCACGGTCGCCGGTGTCGTAACGGCGGCCCTGGAAGACGACACCGTGCACCGGGCCGCCGACCTTCTCGTCCTCGGTGAGCTGCTGGAGGGCGTCGGTGAGCTGGATCTCGCCGCCGCGGCCGGGCTCGGTCTTGCGGAGTATGTCGAAGACGTGCGGGTCGAGCACGTAGCGGCCGATGACCGCGTAGTGGGAGGGGCGTCGGCCGGGTCCGGCTTCTCGACCAGCCCGGTCACCTTGACCACGTCGCTGTCGGGGGTGCTCTCCACGGCCGCGCAGCCGTAGAGGTGGATCTGCTCGGGCGCGACCTCCATGAGGGCGATGACGCTGCCGCCGTGCTGCTCCTGGATCTCGATCATGCGCTGGAGCAGCGGGTCGCGGGGGTCGATCAGGTCGTCGCCGAGGAGCACCGCGAAGGGCTCGCGGCCGACGTGCGGGGCCGCGCACAGCACGGCGTGGCCGAGGCCCCTGGGGTCGCCCTGGCGCACGTAGTGCATGGTGGCCAGGTCGCTGGACTCCTGCACCTTGGCGAGCCGCTCGGCGTCGCCCTTCTTCTCGAGCGCCGATTCGAGCTCGTAGTTGCGGTCGAAGTGGTCCTCGAGCGGACGCTTGTTGCGTCCGGTGATCATGAGAACGTCGTCGAGCCCCGCCGACACGGCCTCCTCGACCACGTACTGGATCGCCGGCTTGTCCACTACCGGCAGCATCTCCTTGGGAGTGGCCTTGGTGGCCGGCAGGAACCGGGTGCCGAGGCCTGCTGCGGGGATGACAGCCTTGCTGATCCTGGGGTGCGACTGAGTCATGTCCGCAACCTTATCCGGTGCCTTTGCAAGGAATCTGAGGCTCCGGTCACTTGGCACTCATATGAGCACATTGGGAAAGGGGTGCGGGACGACCAGTGGAACACGACGGACGCACGGCCGAGCCTGACAAGCGAACGTTGCGGCGGGAGTTCCTCGCGGTGAGGAACAGGTTGCCGGAGGATGTCGTCCGGGATGCGGGCGAGGCCCTGGCCGGGCGCGCGCTGGAGCTGCCCGAACTGGCGGCTGCGGGCACGGTGGCGGCCTACGTCTCCGTCGGCCCGGAGCCGGGCACGGCGGCCCTGCTGGACGCCTTGCGCGCGCGAGGAGTACGCGTCCTGCTCCCCGTCCTCCTGCCGGACAACGATCTGGACTGGGGGAGTACACCGGCGCGGACCGCCTCGCGCGGATCCAACATGGCGGAAAAATGGCCCTGTTCGAGCCCTCCGGCGAGCGTCTCGGCCCGGCCGCCGTGACCGGCGCGGACGTCGTCCTGCTGCCCGGGCTCGCGGTCGACGCGCGCGGGATGCGCCTGGGCCGCGGCGGAGGGTCGTACGACCGGGTGCTCGCGCGCCTGGAACGGGCGGGTGCGGGGCCCGCGCTCGTGGTGCTGCTGTACGACACGGAGGTCGTCGAGCGGGTCCCGGCGCAGGCCCACGACCGGCCGGTGCACGCGGTGGTGACGCCGTCGGGCGTGCGCCGCTTCACCGGGGCCTGAGCGGGGCGCGAACGCCGGACGGCCCTCCACGCGCGTGTGGAGGGCCGTCCGGCGTTCGTGCGTCAGGGGGTCACGGCCTGAGGACGAGGGTGTCGCTCGTGCTCTTGCCGACCGCCCCGTCCGAGTAGGCCCAGGGCAGCAGTTCGCCCTTGGCCCACTTGCCCGTCTGGTCCGTGTAGTGGGCGCTGAAGGCGTGCCCGGAGGCGCCGGTCAGGTTGATCCACCTGGACTTGTCCAGGTCGGCGAGGTTGACCACCATCCGCATGGACGGCACCCACACGACGTTGTAGCCGCCGGCGGCGTTCCAGCCGGAGGCGTTGACGGTGGCCTCGCCGCCGCTGAGCTTCCAGGGGCCGCGGTTGAGGATGTACTGCAGGGCCTGGGGCCCCCGGTGCCGAGCGTCTGGTTCTTCAGGAACAGGCGGTGCAGCCGGCCCCAGCTCCAGGTGTCGATGTCCTTGCCGAGCTTGGAGGTCAGCTCCCAGCGGGCGTCGATCATGGCGCGGGCGAACAGGGAGTCGCGGTCGGTCGCCGCCGGGCGGGTGCCCCGCTCGGGCGTCTTCCACCAGTCGCTGTCCGGCTTGTCCATCAGCGTGCGCACGACCTCGAACCAGCGGTCGCCGCCGTCCGGCTGTGCCTGGTCGGCGTCGCGCTCACCGCACTCGCGGACCTTGCCGTCGTCGTCGACCGGCCCGGTGCTGTCCGCCTTGTCGACCCACAGGCACTGGCCCTTGACGCGCAGCTCCTTGGGGAGCTTGTTGCCGAAGGCGAGCTTGAGGACGTTGCGCCAGACGGCGTTGAAGTAGGCGGCGGCCGCCGAGTCGGCGTCCTGGGTGTAGTCCCAGCCCTCCAGCAGCTTCTGGGCGTCGCGGACGGACTTGTCGTCCAGGTTGATCTTCAGCAGCTTGGGCACCAGCAGCTTGGCGATCTCGCTGCTGTTGTCCATCTGCATCTGCCGCATGTCGTCGGTGGAGATCTTCCCGCCGTCCTTGATCTTGGACTCGATCAGGTCGGTGATGCGCTGGCTGCGGGTGCCGTAGCCCCAGTCGGTGGTCAGCGTGTAGGGGTACTTGTCCTTGTCGACCACGGCCTGGTTGGCGGTGACGATGTAGCCGCGCTCGGGGTCGTACTCGTAGGGCAGCTCGTCGTCCTTGATGAAGCCGGTCCAGCGGTACTTGGCGTCCCAGCCGGGCACCGGGACGGAGCCGTCGGCGGCCGAGGTGCGGGTGGGGATCTTCCCGGGCAGCGTGTAGCCGATGTGGTTCTTGGTGTCGGCGTAGATCAGGTTCTGCGAGGGCACGTCGAACAGGGCGGCCGCCGAGCGGAAGTCGCTCCAGCCGGCCGCCTTGTCGAGGGCGAACACGGCGTCCATCGAGGTGCCCGGGTCCAGTGCGGTCCACCGCAGGGCGATGCCGTAGCCGTCGCCGCGGTCGGGGGCCGCGGTGTTGACGCCGGCCCGCCGGCCGACCTGGACGAGTTCGTCGTCGCGGTCGGACAGCAGGGGCATGCCGTCGGCGGTCTGGCGCACGACGATCTTCTTGGCCTCCCCGCCGGCGACCTTGATGGTCTCCTCGCGGGTCTTGAAGGGCCGCACCTTGCCGTCGTACAGGTAGCCGTCGCCGGAGACCTTCTCCAGGTACAGGTCGCTGACGTCGACACCGGAGTTGGTCATGCCCCAGGCGATGTCCGCGTTGTGGCCGATGATCACACCGGGCATGCCGGCGAACGTGTAGCCGGTGACGTCGTACTGGCACTGAGCGGAGACGCTCCGGCAGTGCAGACCCATCTGGTACCAGACGGACGGCAGCGACGCCGACAGGTGCGGGTCGTTGGCGAGCAGCGGCTTCCTGGTGATCGTGTGCTTGCCGGAGACCACCCAGGAGTTGGAGCCGATGCCCTGGCCGTTCACGCCGACGGCGGCGGGGACGTCGTCGAGGACCTTGTAGAGGCCCGCGAGCTGACTGGTGAGGGCCGAGCCGGCCGTGCTCTGCGTGCCCGTCGTTCCGGTGCCCGTGCCGCCCGTCGTGCCCTGCGAACCGGTCGTGCCCGTCGTGCCCTGGGATCCGTTCGCGGCGCCGCCCTGCTGGAAGGTCCTGGACAGCTCGCCGTACTGCCCCTCCTGCACGATCGGCTTGTTGCGGCCGTAGGGGTACTCCGGGTAGAGGTCCGCCATCTGCTGCGGGTCCAGGCGGCTGGTCATCAGCGCGCGGTCGATCTCGTCCTGCATGTTGCCGCGCAGGTCCCAGGCCATGGCCTTCAGCCAGGAGACGGAGTCGACGGGGGTCCACTCGACGGGCTTGTAGTCGTTGCTGAAGCCCAGGGCGGCGTACTCGAGGGAGATCTCCGCGCCGTCCTTGCCCTTGAGGTAGGCGTTGACACCCTTGGCGTAGGCCTGGAGGTACTTCTTGGTGGAGGCCGACAGCTTGGTGTCGTACTCCTGCCGGGCCACCCGGTCCCAGCCGAGCGTGCGCAGGAACTCGTCGTTCTTCACCTGGCTCTTGCCGAACATCTCCGACAGGCGCCCGGAGGTCAGGTGGCGGCGCACGTCCATCTCGTAGAACCGGTCCTGCGCCTGGACGTAGCCCTGCGCCATGAACAGGTCCTCGTCGGAGGAGGCGTAGACCTGCGGGATGCCGTTGCCGTCGCGTTTGACGTCGACGGGGCCGGAGAGGCCGTCGAGCGTGATCGAGCCCTTGGTCTGCGGGAAGGAGGCCCGGACCGTACTGATCGACCAGTACGACCCGTAGGCGATGCCGCCGATGATGGCCAGGACGAGCACCAGCACGAGGAGCCGGGCTTTGCGCCCCTTCTTCCTCCCGGTCGGGCTGGGCGCGACACCCGTCGTGGCGGTGTCACCCGTTGTGGCGGTGGTGTTGGGGGGCATCGCTGTCCTTGCTGTCCTAACGCGAGCGGCAGGCGGTCCTGGAGTGCTGGAGCAACCATAGGCGCAGGGCCCTGTCGCGCTTGACGCGGAGTCGGGAACCGGCACGCACGGGCGTTCGATCTTGCCCCGGCAAGCGTCAAGAAAGCGTCAAGAGTTAGGTAAGGTAACGAAGTAACCGGAGATGCAAGGGGAGGAACCGCCGCTGAACGTCCACCACCTCAACCAGCTCCTGCTCGTCTGCTCCGTCGTCCTCCTCGTCGCCGTCGCGGCCGTCCGGATCTCCTCGCGCAGCGGGCTCCCCAGCCTGCTCGTCTACCTCGGCATCGGCGTCGTCATGGGCCAGGACGGCCTCGGCCACGTGAGCTTCAACAGCGCCGCGCTGACCCAGGTCATCGGGTACGCGGCCCTGGTCGTGATCCTCGCCGAGGGCGGTCTGGGCACGAAGTGGAAGGAGATCCGGCCGGTTCTGGCCTCGGCCTCCGTGCTGGCCCTGGTGGGCGTCGGGATCAGCGTCGGGGTCACGGCGGCGGGCGCGCACTACCTGGTGGGGCTGGACTGGCGGACTGCGCTGATCATCGGCGCGGTGGTGTCGTCGACGGACGCGGCGGCGGTCTTCTCGGTGCTGCGGCGCATCCCGCTGCCCGCGCGCGTGACGGGCACGCTGGAGGCGGAGTCCGGTTTCAACGACGCCCCGGTGGTCATCCTGGTCGTCGCCTTCGCCGCGACCGGCCCGGTCGAGCACTGGTACGTCCTGGTGGGCGAGATCGCGCTGGAACTGGCCATCGGCGCCGCCCTGGGCCTCGCGGTGGGCTGGTTCGGCTCCTGGGGCCTGCGGCACGTCGCACTGCCCGCCTCCGGCCTCTACCCGATCGCCGTCATGGCGATCGCCGTCACCGCGTACGCGGCCGGGGCGCTGGCCCACGGCAGCGGCTTCCTCGCCGTCTACCTGGCCTCGATGATGCTGGGCAACGCGCGGCTCCCGCACTGGCCCGCCACCCGCGGCTTCGCCGAGGGGCTCGGCTGGATCGCCCAGATCGGCATGTTCGTCCTGCTCGGTCTGCTCGTCACCCCGCACGAGCTGGGCGACGACGTCTGGCCGGCGCTGGTCATCGGACTGGTGCTGACCATGGTGGCCCGGCCGTTGAGCGTGGTGGCCAGCCTGGCCCCGTTCCGGGTGCCGTGGTCGGAGCAGGCGCTGATGTCGTGGGCGGGGCTGCGCGGCGCCGTGCCCATCATCCTGGCGACCATTCCGATGGTGACGGGCGTCGGCGGCAGCCGCCGCATCTTCAACATCGTCTTCGTGCTGGTCGTCGTCTACACCCTCCTTCAGGGACCGACCCTGCCCTGGCTGGCGCGCAAGCTGCGGCTGGGCGAGCAGGGCGAGGCCTCGGACCTCGGCATCGAGTCGGCGCCCCTGGAGCGGCTGCGCGGCCATCTGCTGTCCCTCGTGATCACCGAGGGCTCCCGGATGCACGGCGTCGAGGTCAGTGAGCTGCGGATGCCGCCGGGCGCCGCCGTCACGCTCGTCGTCCGCGAGGAGAAGTCGTTCGTCCCGCTGCCCACGACGGTGCTGCGGCACGGGGACGAACTCCTCGTGGTCGCCACCGACCCGGTACGGGACGCGGCGGAACGGCGGCTGCGCGCGGTCGCGCAGGGCGGCAAGCTGGCGGACTGGCTGGGCGCGGGGGGCGCCGGGACGGGCGGCTCCCGTTAAGTGGAGGTTTCGTACCCTTCACACCACCTGGAATCCCAGGTGGCAGTCCCCCGTGGTGCTCGTTTTCACAGGTCCGCGGTGCGGTGATCCCTGTACGATGAAGGCGTACCCTGATCGAACCAACTCTGCCTGACGCAGAGCTGGCGCGACCGTATGGCGGCCGGGTCGCCCCCCACACATCGGGCACCGGTATCTACCGCAGTTCCGCGCAAGAGGACAGCTCTCGGCGCCCGGACCCGTACGGGACGCGCGCTACCAGGCGGCAGAAAGGCACGGGCCGTGGGATCCACGGTCACCACCTCCGACCCGGAGAAGACCTCGCCGGCGCCGCCCCGCCCCGGATACGGCCAACTGCTGCGCACCCGCGGCGCCTGGACGTTCCTGCTCCCCGGCTTCGCGGCGCGCCAGCCGTTCGCGATGCTCACCATCTCCATCGTGCTGCTGGTGCAGCACAGCACCGGCTCGTACGGTGCCGCCGGCGCCGCCGCGGCCGCCACCGGCGTCTCCATGGCGCTGTTCGCCCCCTACAGCGGCCGCCTCGCCGACCGCTACGGGCAGCGTGCCGTCCTCGTCCCCGGTGTCCTGGTGCACACGCTGTCGGGGCTGACCCTGACGGCGCTCGCGCTGGCACACGCCCCGCTGTGGGCGCTGTTCGTGGCGGCCGTGCCGACCGGCGCCTCGGTGCCGCAGGTCGGCCCGATGGTGCGGGCGCGCTGGGGCGTGAAGCTCCAGGGCTCGCCCCTGATGACCACGGCGGCGGCCTTCGAGTCCGTCACCGACGAGCTGACCTTCGTCTTCGGTCCGCTGCTGGCGACCGCGCTGTGCACGGCCGTCACCCCGTCCGCGGGCCTGGTGACCGAGGCCGCGCTGACCCTCGTCGGCGGCCTGCTGTTCGCCGCCAGCAGGAGCACCCAGCCGCCGGTGAGCGCCGAGAGCGGGCACGCGCGCGTGCGGCACGACTCCGCCCTGCGCGTCCCCGGCGTGCGCGTGCTGGTCGTGACGTTCCTGGGCATCGGGGCGGTCTTCGGCGGCATGCAGGTGTCGCTGGCCGCGTTCACCGAGTCGATCGGCGAGCCCGGCCTGAACGGCGTCCTGTACGGCGTCTTCGCCGCGGGCAACATGCTCTCCGGCATCGTCTGCGGCGCCGTCGCCTGGAAGGCCGCGCCGCAGCGCCGCCTGGTCCTCGGCTACGCCGGGCTCGCGCTGACCGCGTCGGCGCTGTGGACGGCGCACTCGGTGCCGCTGCTGGCCGGGCTCGGCCTGCTGGTCGGCATGTGCATCGCGCCGTCCCTGATCACCGGCTACACCCTGGTCGAGGGGCTGGTCCCGGCCGAGGCCCGGACCGAGGCGTTCACCTGGCTGACCGGCGCCGTCGCGCTCGGCCAGGCGGCGGCGGTCACGGTCGCCGGCCAGCTGGAGGACCGGCTGTGGGACGGTGCCGGATTCCTGGTGCCGATGGCCGGTACGGTGCTCGCTCTGGTCACTCTGGTGGCCCTGCGTTCACGGCTGGCCGCCCGCCCGCAGAGCCGCACGGTCGCACGTGGCGTCGGTCACCGCGTCCCCGTGACGGTGGACTGATCCCCGGGAATACGTCACTATGGACCGTCGTTAGCACTCATCGAGTGAGAGTGCCAGGAGGAAGACAGTGCCGACCTACCAGTACCAGTGCACCGAGTGCGGCGAGGGCCTCGAGGCGGTGCAGAAGTTCACCGACGACGCCCTGACCGAGTGCCCCGGCTGCGGTGGCCGCCTGAAGAAGGTGTTCTCCGCCGTCGGCATCGTCTTCAAGGGCTCCGGCTTCTACCGCAACGATTCCCGCGGCTCCTCGTCGAGCAGCAGCCCGGCGGCGAAGCCGTCCTCGGCCGGCTCCTCGTCCGACGCGAAGTCGTCCTCGACGGCGTCCTCGTCGTCCTCGACGACCTCGTCGTCCAGCTCCACCAGCACCTCCGCGGCCTGAGCACCCGCTCCCCGGGCCCTGCCGTCACGCGACGGCGGGGCCCTAGGCGTACCCCGGCACCGGCCCCACGGCCCCGTCCCGGGCAGCTAATCTGCTCGTCATGGCGAACGCAGAGATCGGCGTAATCGGCGGCTCGGGCTTCTACTCGTTCCTCGAGGACGTGACCGAGGTCCAGGTCGACACCCCCTACGGGCAGCCCAGCGACTCCCTCTTCCTCGGTGAGCTGGCCGGCCGGCGGGTCGCCTTCCTGCCCCGGCACGGCCGCGGCCACCATCTGCCGCCGCACCGCATCAACTACCGGGCCAACCTCTGGGCGCTGCGCTCGGTCGGCGTCCGCCAGGTGCTCGGCCCCTGCGCGGTGGGCGGGCTGCGCCCCGAGTACGGACCGGGCACCCTGCTCGTGCCGGACCAGTTCGTCGACCGTACGAAGTCCAGGACGCAGACCTTCTTCGACGGGCTGCCGCTGCCCGACGGCACGGTGCCCAACGTGGTGCACGTGTCCATGGCCGACCCGTACTGCCCCGCCGGGCGGGCCGCCGCGCTCAAGGCGGCACGCGGCCGGGACTGGGAGCCGGTGGACGGCGGCACGCTGGTCGTGGTCGAGGGGCCGCGCTTCTCGACCCGCGCCGAGTCGCTGTGGCACCAGGCGCAGGGCTGGTCGGTGGTGGGCATGACCGGCCATCCCGAGGCGGCGCTCGCCCGTGAACTGGAGCTCTGCTACACGTCGCTGACCCTGGTCACCGATCTGGACGCGGGCGCCGAGAGCGGCGAGGGCGTCTCGCACGAGGAGGTGCTCGAGGTGTTCGCGGCCAACGTGGACCGGCTGCGGGACGTGCTGTTCGACGCGGTGGCGGCACTGCCGGAGACCGGGGCACGGGACTGCCTGTGCGTGAACGCGCTGGGCGGGATGAATCCGGGGTTCGACCTGCCGTGAGCCGGCCGGTGGCCGCCGGCGGACTGCCGCGTCCAACGGCGATCACCCCTTCGGGTGGGCGGGTTGTCCACAGTCCGCCGGCCGTCCACCGGCGCCGACGGCGTTCGGCCCGAGGCGTCATCGTGGCACCGCAAGCCGATCTCCCTCGTCGCCGGCGGTGATTCCCATGGCCCTGACCTCCTCGCACCCCGCGTCCTGTGCGTACCCCCCTTCTTCCGCGCCCTCTTCCCCGCGTCCGCCCTCCCCGCCCCGCCGGCCGTCCGGCTGCCCCGTCCGCTGGGCACCGACGCCCCGGCGACCTGCGAGGTGCCGCCCTTCGCCCCGGTGCGGGTGCGCGGCGGCCGGTACGGGCTGGAGCGGCTGGTACGCCGACGCGGGCAGGCCCTGGCGGCCGGACTCGTCGTCACCGCCGCCGCGCTGGTGGCGGCGGGCCCCCGGACCTCGGGCGAGCCGCACCGGGCCGACCGGGCCCGTGGGCATCCGGTGTCCCGTCCCGTGCGGGCCCCTCGGGCGGCGGACCTGGTGACGGCGCCGGTGCGGATCGCCGACGCCGCCACCGTGCGGCTGCTGCGGCCGGGCGACCGGGTCGACGTGATCGCCGCCGAGGACGCGTCGGCCGGGGGCGCCGCCCGGGTGCTGGTGCGCGGGGCACGGGTGACGAGGGTCCCCGAGCCCCTGCCGGGGGCGGCCGAGAGCGGGGCCCTGGTCGTGCTGTCGGTGCCGCGGTCCGCCGCGGCGGGGCTCGTGGGCGCGAGCGCCACCGCGCGGCTGGCGGTGACCCTGTGCTGAGCCGGGCGGCCCATTACGCCTTCAGTCGGTTCTCCCGACATCGGGACAAGCTGCGGAATTGGACACGGGGACCCCACCCTGTCGTAGGTTGCGGAGCGTTTCGTTCCGCGTCCTGTGCACGTGAGGAGTGCCCCCGAGGTGATCAAGAAGAAGGAACCCACCGTCTGGCAGGGCTTCAAGGCCTTCCTGATGCGCGGGAACGTCGTCGACCTGGCGGTGGCGGTGGTCATCGGCGCCGCCTTCACGAACATCGTCAACTCGGTGGTGAAGGGGCTCATCAACCCGCTGGTCGGAGCGATCGGCACGAAGAACCTGGATCACTACACGTACTGCCTCAAGGACCCGTGCCAGGTCAACGCGGACGGGTCGGTGAAGAGCGGTGTGCCGATCATGTGGGGCTCGGTCGCCGGGGCCACGCTCAGCTTCGTGATCACGGCCGGGGTGGTCTACTTCCTGATGGTCCTGCCGATGGCGAAGTACCTGGCGCGGCAGGAGGCCCGGAAGAAGGCGCGCGAGGGTACGCACGAGGTCATTGAGGTGACCGAGCTGGCGGTCCTCAAGGAGATCCGCGACACGCTGGTCGCGCAGCGCACGGCCGGCCACGACAAGCGCTGACCGCACCGCGCGGGGCCGCTCCCGCGCCGGCGGCGCTCCGTCCGAAGGCCCGGGCGGTGGCGTCGCCGCGCCCCGCGGTTCAGATGTGGTGGGGCGGCTTCTCGTCGAGGAAGCGCCTCAGGTCGCCGGCGCTGTCACCGTCCGGGCGCTCACCCCACCCGCGGTCGGTGTCGTCCGAACTCTGCCGGTTCAGCGGGTCGTCGAAGTCCAGCGCGGCCTTCGGGTCACGCTGCTCGGGCTCGGGGCGGTGCTCATGCCTCAAGGGTACGGCCCCGGCCCGCCGGCCTCCCGGGCTCGTGAATCCGTTCACAAGATTTCGTCCCTGTTTTCTGCTGTCCTGGAAGACATGACGTCGAGTTCCGCTCCGTCGCCCGCCTCGCCGGGCGCACAGCAGTCCCCGGGGCTCCTGCGGCGGCTCACCGCACGCGGGCGCGACGAGGCCCACCGGGTCTCCTCTCCGCTGGAGCTCTTCTTCGATCTGTGTTTCGTCGTGGCCATCGCCCAGGCCGGCGCCCAGCTCGTGCACACGGGGGCCGCCGGGCACGTGGCCGACGGAATCCTGAACTACGCGATGGTCTTCTTCGCCATCTGGTGGGCCTGGATGAACTTCTCGTGGTTCGCCTCGGCGTACGACAACGACGACGCGCTCTACCGGGTCGTCACCCTGGTGCAGATCGCGGGTGTGCTGGTGCTGGCCGCGGGCGTGGCCCCGGCGTTCGAGCGCCACGACTACTTGGTGGTCTGGCTCGGCTACGTGATCATGCGGCTGGCGATGGCCACGCAGTGGCTCAGAGCGGCCGGATCGGCCGAGGGAGCGGAGCGGACCACCGCGCTCAGATACGCCGGCGGTGTGCTCCTGTGCCTGGTCGGCTGGCTCGGCCTGGTGCTGCTGCCCCAACCGGCCCGGCCCTGGGTGTTCCTGGTGATGGCGGTCGCGGAGCTGTGCGTGCCGGTCTACGCGGAGAAGGACCACGAGACGTCCTGGCACGCGCACCACATCGCCGAGCGGTACGGCCTGTTCACCATCATCGTGCTCGGCGAGACGGTCGCCGCGGCCACGGTGGCCGTGAAGTCGGCGGTGGAGGAGCACGACGCGCTGGGTGAGCTGCTGCCCATCGCGGCGGGCGGTCTGCTGATCGTCTTCTCCGCCTGGTGGATCTACTTCGTGGTGCCCGTCCACAGCCATCTGCGGTCCAACACCCAGGCGTTCCTCTGGGGGTACGGCCACTACCTGATCTTCGCCTCGGCCGCCGCGATCGGCGCCGGGCTGGAGGTGTCGGTGGAGCAGACGGTCGGCAGGACGCAGATCTCCACGCTGTCCGCGTCGGCGGCCGTGACCCTGCCGACGGCGCTGTACCTGCTGACCGTGTGGGCGCTGCACTCGCGGCACTTCAAGTCCGGTATCCGCCAGCAACTGGTGCTTCCGGTCACGGCGCTGCTGGTGATCTGCTGCACCTTTTTGGGCGAGTGGGCGGTGCTCGCGGCGGGGCTGGTGTCGGCGGCCTCGGTGGCGACCGGCGTGACCCTGACCGCGCGCCGTGCCTCCCGTACCCGGCGCTCGGGTGCCGGCGCACCGGCCGCCTGACCTCCCCGCACCCGGACTCCGCCGGCGCTCTCCCGGCCGGGCCGGGGTGGGCCACACTGGCCCGCATGACAGTCGACGCTCTGACGGATGTCGCCGGGCTGCGGGTGGGGCACGCCACCCGCACCGGGGACGGCTGGCTCACCGGCACCACGGTCGTGCTCGCGCCCGAGGGGGGTGCCGTCGCCGCCGTGGACGTGCGCGGCGGCGGCCCCGGCACCAAGGAGACCGACGCCCTCGATCCGCGCAACGTGGTGCAGCGGGTGGACGCCGTCGTGCTGACCGGCGGCAGCGCGTACGGGCTCGACGCGGCGTCCGGGGTGATGGCCTGGCTGGAGGAGCGGGGGCGCGGGGTCCCGGTGGGGACGGATCCGGCGCACGTGGTGCCGGTGGTGCCCGCCGCGTGCGTCTTCGACCTGGGCCGGGGCGGGGACTTCCGCGCCCGCCCGGACGCGGCGACGGGACGCGCGGCAGTGGAGGCCGCGGCGGCGGGCGCCCCGGGCGCGCGGGTGCCGGAGGGGTCCGTCGGGGCCGGTACGGGTGCCGTGGCGGGCGGGCTGAGGGGCGGGGTGGGCACCGCGAGCACGGTCCTGGAGTCCGGGGTGACCGTGGCCGCGCTGGTGGTCGTGAACTCCGCGGGGTCCGTCGCGGACCCCGGAACGGGCGCTCTCTACGGGGAGTTGTTCCAGGGGCGGGTGGAGTACCCGGAGGCGCGGGTGCACGAGGCCGCCCGCCGGCGCCTCGCCGAGGTGGCGGCGCGGAACGCTCCCCCGCCGCTCAACACGACGCTCGCGGTGGTGGCGACCGACGCCGACCTGGGCAAGGCGCAGGCGCAGAAGCTGGCGGGCACGGCGCACGACGGCATCGCGCGCGCCGTGCGGCCGGTGCACCTGCTGCACGACGGCGACACGGTGTTCGCGCTGGCGACGGGCGCCCGCCCGCTCGGCGGCGGGCATCCGCTGGAGCTGAACGACGTCCTCGCCGCCGGTGCGGACCTGGTGACGCGCGCGATCGTCCGGGCCGTGCGCGCCGCCGAGCCGTTCTCGGGGCCGGGTGGAGTGTGGCCGTCGTACGCGGAGTTGTACGGCGGACGGCCGGCGCCGGACGCGTAGCGGCGCGGCCCGACGCACCGGCGGCGCGGCCCGACGCACCGGCGGCGCGACCAGAAGTACCGGCGGCGTGGCCGGGAGCGTGACTCCCGGATGCGGATTGTCGCGGTTCTGTCACCAGACGACGTCAACGGGCACCGGCGGGAACCTCACCGGCGCCCGGGGCCTCTTTTCCCACGCACTGGAGCGGATCAAGCACACACGAACTGGGAGCAGCCCGTGAGAACGCCGGACATCGCAACGCGGCGCGTACTGGGGGCCTGTGCCGCCCTGGTGGTCGGCGCCCTCACCCTGACGGCCTGCGGCGGCGACGCCAGCGCCACCGGCGAGGACGGCAAGAACGGCAAGGGATCGGCCAGGAACTCCAGCGCCGACATCGTGATCTCGGCCAAGGACGGCTCGACGGGCGCGTCCATCAACGCCACCGGGGTCAAGGTCGGCGACGGCAGGCTGACCGACGTCAGGATGACCGTGGCGGGGTCCGGCCAGGCGGTGCCGGGGACGATCTCGGCGGACGGCCACAGCTGGAAGCCGAAGCAGCAGCTCGAGCGCGGCACGAAGTACCGGATAGCGGCGACCGCGAAGGACGGCGAGGGGCGCACCGCGGCGGCCAACTCCATCTTCACCACCGTCTCCTCGTCGAACAGCTTCATCGGCACCTACACGCCGGACAACGGGACCACGGTGGGCGCGGGCATGCCGGTGTCCTTCACCTTCGACAAGTCGATCACCGACCGGAAGGCCGTGCAGTCGCACATCGCGGTCTCCTCCAGCAGCGGCCAGCAGGTCGTCGGGCACTGGTTCGGGGACCGCCGGCTGGACTTCCGGCCCCAGGAGTACTGGAAGGCCGGCTCCAGGGTCACGATGAAGATCGACCTGGACGGGGTGCAGGGCGCCAGCGGCGTCTACGGCGTGCAGAAGAAGACGGTGACCTTCACCGTCGGGCGCTCGCAGGTCTCGACGGTGGACGTCAACACGCAGACCATGACCGTGGTGCGGGACGGCCGGACGGTCAAGACCCTGCCGATCTCCGCGGGCAGCCCGCAGCACACCACCTACAACGGGCAGATGGTGATCTCCGAGAAGTTCGTGCAGACCCGGATGAACGGCTCGACGGTCGGCTTCGGCGGGGAGTACGACATCTCGGACGTGCCGCACGCGATGCGGCTGACCTCGTCGGGCACGTTCATCCACGGCAACTACTGGTACAACAAGGGCAACCCGCCGTTCGGCCGGGAGGGCACCAGCCACGGCTGCGTGGGCCTCGCGGACGTGCAGGGCGCGCAGGGCGACACCACGGCCAAGTGGTTCTACGACAACTCGCTCGTCGGGGACGTCGTGGTCGTGAAGAACTCCCCCGACAAGACGGTGGCGCCGGACAACGGCCTCAACGGCTGGAACCTGTCGTGGAGCGACTGGACCGCGGGAAGTGCCGCGTGACCGGCGGCTTTTGACGTGATGTGGGGCCGCGCGGGAACTTTTCGCGCGGCCCCCGCGTTTTCCCCGCATACGTTTTCTCGGATCGGGGGACACGATGTCCGACCGAGGGGCTACGGTATGCACCCACCAGGTGACATGCAGCAACGCCGGGAGAAACCTTGAGCGTTCCGTACGAGACGGCAGCGTACGAACCAGCCGAGTCGCCCGAGTCTCCGGAGGAGCACCTCGCGCGACTCCTCGGCCGTGCCCTGAACTCCTTCGAGCTGCCCGACGAGGCGCTCCGGTTGCTCGAGTGCGCCCTGGCGCACGACAGCTCCCTGCACTCCGCCCACCACAGCGCTGGCCTGCACCGGGAGACCTACCGGCACACCTGGCTGCTCGCCGACGGCTCGGCGGTGACCCTGTGGGAGCTGGTGCACAACACCGCGCCGGGCGGTGAGGCGCAGCACGAGGTGTACGTCGACGAGGAGGAGCTGCACACCGCCACCGGCCGGCTCGCGCTGCCTCCGGACGCGCCGGACTTCGAACTGCCCGTGGTGACCCAGCTCTCCGCGATACCCGAGCCCCGGCACGTGTACGCCCCGGACGACACGGCGGACCACGCCCGCCGGCTGCTGCGCCGCGCGGAGAACCCCGACCGGCCGGGAGCGGAGGTGGCGGCCCTGCTGGCGACGGCGTCCGCGCACCAGATCACCCAGGCGTTCGGACGGCCCGGGCGGGCCGGACGGGCGGGGCTGAGCTTCGCCCTGTACGAGCACGCTTTCCTGCTGCCGGACGGCGGTGAGGTCTCCCTGTGGGAGGTCGAGCACACGGCGACCCCCGACGGGCGGCACATGTGCGAGGTCTACACGTCCCAGGACGCGGCCCGGGACGCCATGGAGCGGCGGGCGGCACGGCAGGTCTGAGGCCCGGCGGTCCGACAAGGCCCGACGTCCGGCGGTCCGGACGCGCACGCGGCTTTTCAGCGGCCGCCGAGTTGCCGTACCAGGCCGGCGAAGGCGTCCTGTTCCTCCGGGGTCAGCTCGACGGACTCCCTCGACGGCCCGGCCTGCGGCTGATCGGGAAGGGCGGGGAGAACCGGGAGGACCGGAAGCACGGGGAGAGCGGCGGCCCGGCGCCGTCCGGCGGCGGCCTCGACACGGAAGCGGCGCAGCAGGCGCATCACGATGACGGCCCAGACGACGCCCGCGGCGGTGAGGGCGGCCGCGCCGGTCAGCTGGAGTGTCGAGACGTGCTCAGGCATGCCCCCAGTAGACACCACGGTCCGGGACTTTGGTCCCGGACCGTGACGTATCTCGCAGGTGCCATGAACAACTCACAGCGCACCAAAGGGACAAGAGGTGCGGCTCCCCGTCAGGCGGCGACCGCCTGCTTCGTCCCCGGTGCCGCCGCGGCGGCACCGGTGGCGGGGCCGTCGGCCGCGGTCCCGGGGACCGGCCGGCGCATGCCCTTGAGGACGACGACCAGGGCCGTGGTGACGAGGACGCCGGCCGCGATGGCGATCAGGTAGAGGAACGGGTTGCCGATCAGCGGGACCACGAAGATGCCGCCGTGCGGGGCGCGCAGGGTGGCGCCGAAGGTCATCGACAGGGCGCCGGTGAGCGCGCCGCCCACCATGGCCGACGGGATGACCCGCAGCGGGTCGGCGGCGGCGAACGGGATCGCGCCCTCGGAGATGAAGGAGGCGCCCAGCACCCAGGCGGCCTTGCCGTTCTCGCGCTCGGTCTGGGTGAAGAGCCTGCCGCGCACGGTCGTGGCCAGGGCCATCGCCAGCGGCGGGACCATGCCGGCGGCCATCACCGCGGCCATGATCTTCATCGCGGAGTCGCTCGGGGCGGCGACCGCGATGCCGGCGGTGGCGAAGGTGTAGGCCACCTTGTTCACCGGACCGCCCAGGTCGAAGCACATCATCAGACCGAGCAGACCGCCGAGCAGGATGGCGTTGGTGCCGGTGAGGCCGTTCAGCCAGTCGGTCATGCCCTTCTGCGCCGCGGCGATGGGTTTGCCGATGACGACGAACATCAGGAACCCGACGATCGCCGAGGAGATCAGCGGGATCACCACCACCGGCATGATGCCGCGCAACGCCGCCGGGATGCCGATCCGCTGGATCGCCATCACCACACCACCGGCGATCAGACCGGCCGCGAGTCCGCCGAGGAAGCCCGCGTTGATCGTCAGCGCGATGGAGCCGCCCACGAAGCCGGGGACGAGGCCGGGGCGGTCCGCCATGCCGTAGGCGATGTAGCCGGCCAGGACCGGGACGAGGAACGCGAACGCCACTCCGCCGATCCGGAACAGCAGGGCGCCCCAGCTGTCGGCCTGGGTCCACACGAAGTGGTCCATCACCGAGGGCGCCTTGTTGATCTTGTAGCCGCCGATCGCGAAGCCGAGGGCGATCAGCAGACCGCCCGCGGCGACGAACGGGACCATGTAGCTGACACCGCTCATCAGCCACTTGCGGAGCTTGGTGCCGTAGCCCTCGCGCGAGTCACCGGAGCGCTCGACCGGTGTGCCCGCGGCGGCGGCCGCGGTGACCTCGCCGCGCGCGGCCTTCTCCCGTACCTCGGTGATGAGTTCGCCGGGCCGGTTGATGCCCGCCTTCACACCGACGTCGACGGTCGGCTTGCCCGCGAAGCGGGCCTTGTCGCGTACCGGGACGTCGTGCGCGAAGATCACGCCGTCCGCCGCCGCGATCACCTCCGGGTCCAGCCGGGTGAAGCCGGCCGAGCCCTGCGTCTCGACGCTCACCTCGGCGCCGGCCTCGCGGCCGGCGTTCTCCAGCGACTCCGCCGCCATGTAGGTGTGCGCGATGCCGGTCGGGCAGGAGGTGACGGCGACGATGCGGAAGGGCCGCTCGCCCGGGCGGATCCGGCGTCCGCGGCCGGGCCGGAGCCGGGTTCCGCGGTGGCCGCCGGGGCAGGTCCGCCGGCGTCCGACGGCTCCGGCGTGCTGCCCGCCGCGGCGTCGGCGGAGGCCGCCCCCGACGCCGCGGCGGTGTTCTCGGGGGCGCCGTCGGCCGGCGCCTCCTCCCCGCGGATGAGCGCCGCCGCCGTGCCCGCGGCGCCCACGGACCGCAGGGCGTCGGTGAACTCGGCGTTCATCAGCTGCCGGGCCAGTGACGACAGGATCGTCAGATGGGCGTCGTCGGCGCCGGCCGGGGCGGCGATCAGGAAGATCAGGTCGGCGGGGCCGTCGGCCGCGCCGAAGTCGATGCCGTCGGCGCTGCGGCCGAAGGCGAGGGTCGGCTCGGTGACATGGGTGCTGCGGCAGTGCGGGATGCCGATGCCGCCGTCGAGGCCGGTGGGCATCTGCGCCTCGCGGGCGGCCACGTCGGCGAGGAAGCCGTCCAGGTCGGTCACCCGGCCCAGGGCCACCATGCGCTCGGCGAGTGCGCGCGCCGCCGCTTCCTTGGTGTCGGCGGACAGGTCGAGATCGACCAGGTCCGCGGTGATCATGTCGCTCATCGCGGGCTCCAATGCACGCGTATCGCCCGGGGAACGGGGTGGGCGGGGGTGGGGACGGAGGTGGGGACGGGGATGCGGTCGGGGAAGGCTTCGGGCGGGTGGAACCGGGGCCGGGCGGCCCCTGCCGCCGGGGGCCGCTCACGAAGGGCGCCGGGGCGCCCCGCCGTTCGGGCTCGGGCGGAGTGGGGAGGTCCGGGCGGGCGGGCCGCGGGCTGCCGCCCAGGTGCCTGCCGCCGGGGCGGGTGCCGCGCAGCGCCAGGGAGGTCATGACACCGGCTCCGTGAGTTCGCGGTCGACGGGGATGTCGGCCGTGACCGTGACCGCCGCCGGGTCCAGGTCGGCGGGGGCCGGCATGACGCTGCCCGGGAGCTGTACGGCGGCGGCACCGTGGGCGACGGCGGAGGCGAGGGCGCGGGGGCCGCCGCCGCCTGCGATCAGGAAACCGGCGAGGGAGGAGTCACCGGCGCCCACGTTGCTGCGGACGGTGCGCACCCGCGCGCTGCCGAACCAGGCGCCGGTGCCGTCCACCAGCAGCTGTCCGTCGGCGCCCAGGCTCGCGAGCACTGCGCCCGCGCCCATCCCGCGCAGTTCCTCGGCGGCCTTCAGGGCGTCACCCACGGTCGCCAGGGGGCGCGCGACGGCTTCCGAGAGCTCCTCGGCGTTGGGCTTCACCACGTCGGGGCGGGCGCGCAGCGCCTCCTGCAGCGCACGCCCCGAGGTGTCCAGGGCGATGCGCGCGCCCCCGGCGTGCGCCCGGGTGACTACCTCGGCGTACCAGGAGGGCGCGAGCCCCGGGGCAGGCTGCCGCAGCACGCGATCCAGTCGGCGTCGCGCGACTGCTCGCGGACGGTGTCCAGGAGCAGTTCCTGCTCGGCGGGCGAGAGGTCCGGGCCCGGCGCGTTGATCTTCGTCAGCACCCCGTCGGCCTCCGCCAGCGCGATGTTGGAACGGGTGGCCCCGGCGACCGGGACCGGCGCGACCTCGATGCCCTGGCCGGCGAGCAGCTCGGCGACGAGCGCGCCCGGCGCACCGCCCAGGGGCAGGACGGCGACCGTGCGCCGCCCGGCGGCCGCCACGGCGCGTGAGACGTTGACGCCCTTGCCGCCGGGGTCCATGCGCTCGCCGCTGGCCCGGATCACTTCGCCCCGCTCCAGGGAGGGGACCTCGTAGGTGCGGTCGAGGGACGGGTTGGGGGTGACGGTGAGGATCATGCGCGCACCACTTCCGTGCCACCGCGCTCGATGAGGGCGGCGTCTTCTTGGCTCAGCCCGTTGTCGGTGATCAACAGGTCCACGTCGCTCAGGCCGCCGAAGCGGGCGAAGTGCTCCTGACCGTGCTTGGCGGAGTCGGCGAGGAGGACCACACGGCGCGCGGCGGCGACGGCCGCGCGCTTGACCGCGGCCTCGGCGAGGTCGGGCGTGGTCAGGCCGTGCTCGGCGGAGAAGCCGTTGGCGGCGACGAACAGGACGTCCGCGCGGATCTCGCCGTACGCGCGCAGCGCCCAGGCGTCCACGGCGGCCCGCGTGCGGTGCCGCACCCGTCCGCCGATCAGGTGGAGCTGGATGCCGGGGTGGTCGGCCAGGCGGGCGGCGATGGGCAGGCTGTGCGTGACGACGGTGAGGGCGGTCTCCAGCGGGATCGCCGCGGCCAGCCGGGCCACCGTCGTGCCGGCGTCGAGGATCAGCGTGCCCCCGGCGGGCAGTTCGGCGAGGGCCGCCTTGGCGATGCGGTCCTTCTCGTCGGCCGCGGTGGACTCGCGCTCGGTGAGGTCCGGCTCGAAGTCGAGGCGGCCGACGGGGATGGCTCCGCCGTGCACCCGGCGGACGAGACCGGCCCGGTCGAGAGCCTTCAGATCGCGGCGGATCGTCTCCGCCGTCACCTGGAACTCCTCGGCCAGCGACAGCACGTCCACCCGGCCGCCATCGCGGGCGAGCCGGAGGATCTCCTGCTGTCGCTCCGGTGCGTACATGCCCGTTTACCTCCACCTCATGCCCGAACGTGTTGTTTCACTGCGAGGCTACGCCCGGGATTCCGGAAAGTAAACAGGTTCGGGCATGACTCGGGCATGAACGGACTTCGAGCTCCGTCCGTCCCGCCTCGTTCCACCGCGGACCGGAGGCAGACGGAGGCAGACCGGAGAGGCCCGGAGCGGCCCGGAGCGGCCCGGAGCGGCCCGGACACGGCGGAGGGCCCGGCACCTCCCCGGTGCCGGGCCCTTCCTCGCCGCCCGCTGGGGCCACCCGCTCAGGCCACCAGCTCGGGCTCCTTCTCCGCCGCCGGGGCGTCGGCGGAACCCTCCACGTGCTGCGCCGGGCGCTTCGGCAGGGCGGACATCAGCAGGAAGATCGCGCCCAGGATCCCGGCGACCCACCACAGGGCGTGCTGGAAGCCGTTCACGAACGCGGGGCCCACCTGAGCCGGGGTCAGCCGGTCGCCGATCACCCCGAAGAAGACGACCGACACCAGGCCGAGGCCCAGCGCGTTGCCCATCTGCTGCACGGTGTTGATCAGTCCGGAGGCCGACCCGGCGTGCTCACGCGGCACCTCCGAGAGCACCGCGTCCGTCAGCGGCGCGACGATCAGCCCCATGCCGGCGCCCATCACGACCAGCGGCAGCGCCATCTGCCAGGAGGCGATGGCGAGGCCGTAGCGATGCGACTCCCAGATGTAGAGGAGCACGCCGGCGGCCATCAACAGCGCACCCGACCGCAGCACCTTCCGGCCGAACCGCGGGACCAGCTTCTGCACCGACATCCCCGCCGCCGTGGACACCGCGAGCGAGAACGGCACCCCGGTCAGGCCCGCCCGCAGCGGGCTCCAGCCCAGGCCGATCTGCATGTACAGCGTCCAGACCAGGAAGAAGATGCCGAGCGTGACACCGAAGACGGTCTGCACGGCGATACCGGCGGCGAAGCTCTTCACCCGGAACAGGGACAGCTCGATCAGGGGCGAGCCGTCGCGGGCCGCCTTGCGCCGCTCGTAGGCCACGAGCGCCGCGAACACACCGAGCGCGCCGGCCATGCACACGTAGCCCCACAGCGGCCAGCCCAGCTCACGGCCGCGGGTCAGCGGGTAGAGCAGCATCAGCAGGCCGAGCGTCACCAGGGCGACACCGACGAGGTCCAGCTTCAGCGCCTTGGGCGCCCTGGACTCGGTGATGAAGCGGCGGCCCAGGAGGAAGGCGACGACGCCGACCGGCAGGTTGATCAGGAAGATCGGCCGCCACTCGAGGCCGAACAGGTTCCACTCGGTCAGCAGGGCGCCGAGCAGCGGGCCGGAGACCGCGCCGAGGCCGACGACCGCGCCGAACAGGCCAAAGACCTTGCCACGCTCATGGCGGGGAAGGTGGCGTGCACGATCGACAGGACCTGCGGCACCATCAGGGCCGCCATGCCGCCCTGCAGGATGCGGGAGGCGACCAGCATCTCCGGGTTGGCGGCGAAGCCGCACAGGGCGGAGGCCAGGGTGAAGCCGCCGATGCCGAGGAGGAACAGCTTCCGGCGCCCGTGGATGTCGCCGAGCCGGCCGCCGGTGATCAGGCCCGCGGCGAAGGCCAGGGCGTAGCCGGCCGTTATCCACTGGATCTGGCCGAGCGAGGCGCCCGCGTCCTTCTGGATCGAGGGGATCGCGATGTTGACGATCGTGACGTCGACGAGGTCCATGAAGGCCGCCGCCATCACGATCGCCAGCGCGAACCAGCGGCGGCGGTCGGCCGCCGGCCGGGCCGGGGCCCGGCCGGCACTGAGGGTCTGTTCCGTGGAGGTCATGCACCCAAGCTAGGACCCCAATAGGTCAGATCGTGTCCTAGTTCTGCGGCATGCTCATCGGCATGACGACGGACACCCCGGCCCGGCTCCTCCAGCTCCTGTCCCTCCTGCAGACACCGCGCGAGTGGCCGGGCGGTGAGCTGGCCGACCGGCTCGGTGTGTCCCGCCGCACCGTGCGGCGCGACATCGACCGGCTGCGGGAGCTGGGCTATCCGGTGCAGGCGACCCAGGGCTCCGACGGCGGGTACCGGCTGGTCGCGGGGAAGGCCATGCCGCCGCTGGTGCTGGACGACGAGGAGGCGGTGGCGATCGCGGTCGGACTGCGGGCCGGGGCCGGGCACGCGGTGGAGGGGGTGGACGAGGCCTCGGTGCGGGCGCTCGCGAAGCTGGAGCAGGTGCTGCCGGCCCGGCTGCGCCACCGGGTCTCCACGCTGCAGGCCGCGACGACGCCGCTCACCAGTGGAGACGGGGCGAGCATCGCGCCGGAGACGCTGACGGTGATGGCGTCGACCGTGGCCGGACGGGAGCGGCTGCGGTTCGCCTACCGGGACAAGGAGGGCGGCGAGTCGCGACGGCTGACGGAGCCGCACCGGCTGGTCTCGACGGGACGCCGGTGGTACCTCGTCGCGTACGACCTGGGGCGGGAGGACTGGCGCACGTTCCGCGTGGACCGGGTCCGGGAGCCGTTCGCGACCGGTGTCCGGTTCGCTCCGCGGGAGCTGCCGGAGGGGGACGCGGCGGAGTACCTGCGGCGCTCGATCCAGCGACGGGGGCAGGACACGTACGCGTTCGAGGTGTGGTTCGCCGGGGCGGTGGAGGAGGTCACCGCGCGGGTGCCCGGATGGGTCGGGGTGCCGGAGGCGGATGGCGGCGGGGGTGTGTGCTGCGGGGGACGAGCGGGGAGCCGGTGGAGTCGCTGGCCGTGCGGCTGGCGATGGTGGGGGTGAGTTCCTGGTCCGGGGCCGGAGGAACTCGTCTCCTGTGTGCGGGAGTTGGGCGGGCGGTTGAGCAGGGCGGGGGCGGGGGGAGCGTAAGGGCGCCGGCGGGCGGGGCTCTTGAGTGGCCGGCGTCCGGGCCGGGCGGGGGCGCTTGCCCGCGCCTGCGGGGCGCCGACCCCGTCCCCACCCGTGCCACCCCTGGCGGCACGGAGGCCCGCAGCCGGAGGCCGATGCCCGCGGCTCGGGGTGACGTCAGGAACCGGGTGACGTCAGGAACCGGGTGACGTCAGGAACCGGGTGACGTCAGGAACCGGGTGACGGGGAGGTCTCCGGCCAGGCGTAGTTCTCCAGGGCCGTCAGGTTCCGGAGGGCCAGGGTGGCGGGGCCGTTGGGGCCGGTGGGCGGGTAGGTGGTGGTGGCCCAGGACTCGACGGCCACGCGGATCGCCGCTCCGGCCACCGCCGCCGTGAGACGCAGGTGCGGCGGGACCGCCGGTGGCCGGGCAACGTTGTCCTCGGCGGACTCCGCCCGCTCCGCGGAGTCCCGGTGAGCCCCGGAGGCCGCGGCCTCCCCTGAGTCCGCGGGCGCCAGCCGTTCCGCCAGGGTCTCCGCGAGCGCGGACTCCGACATCCGGCAGACCTCCGCCCACACCTTCCCGAGCGCGGGGCTCGCGTCGGCCAGCCGGATCAGCGTGCGGACCCATTCCCAGGAGGCCGCCGACACACCCACTCCGGGGCTGAGCGTGTACTCGACCGCATGCCGGAGGGCCTCCGGCACGGAGAGGCCGGGCGGGGCGTCGCGGACCGCCTGGATGCACAGCTCGGCGCCCGCCGCGTACAGCGGCGCCACCGCTTCCTCCTTGGAGGCGAAGTAGCGGTAGAAGGTGCGCGGGGCGATGCCCGCGGCCTGGGCGATGTCCTCGGCGCGCGTGCCGCGCAGGCCCTGGCGCACGAAGAGCGCGGCCGCCGCGCGGGCGATCTCCATGCGGGTCTCGGCCTTGCGGCGTTCGGTCAGGGACATCGGGGCCGTGGCGGAAACAGGCTGGTGGGCGGTGTTACCGGTGGTGCTGGGGTGCTCACCTCGGCAGGCTATGCCGGTATGGCAGAATCTGCCATTCGAGCGGGCCACCCCGGGGTTCAGGTACGGGGTGGCCCGCCGTTCCGGCATGAGGCCGGGCCCCGGCGCCTGGGGGGGGTAGGCGCCGGGGCCCGGCTCTGGAACGTTCCGACGCCGGGGGGGTGGCGCGGAACGTGGCTCACGCACCGGGCATCCGGTCGATGCCCCGACGTGCGTCATGTGGGGGTGGGTACTACGGCTGGGAGTGCGGCCCCTCGGTGCAAGTCCAACTCCTGGGCCCGCAATGGTTTTTCCCTCGGGCCCGGGAGTTGAAGCGACGGTACCGCGCCATGTTTGCGCCGTCTTTCGCCACCGGGTGTGCGCGGTCGTACGCCGGCCGGTCAGGCCGCCGCGTCGAAGCCGGTGCCACGGGCGAGCTTCTTCAGTTCGAGCAGCGCGTGCTTCTCGATCTGCCGGATGCGCTCGCGGGTCAGGCCGTGCTCCTTGCCGACCTCGGTCAGCGTGCGCTCGCGGCCGTCCTCGATGCCGTACCGCATCTTGATGATGGAGGCCGTGCGCTGGTCCAGGCGGCCGATCAGGTCGTCCAGTTCCTCGCTGCGCAGGAGCGTGAGGACCGACTGCTCCGGGGAGACCGCCGAGGTGTCCTCCAGCAGGTCGCCGAACTGGGTCTCGCCCTCGTCGTCCACCGGCATGTTCAGCGAGACCGGGTCACGGGACCAGTCGAGCACGTCGGTCACGCGCTCCGGTGTCGAGCCCAGCTCGGTGGCGATCTCCGCGGGCTCCGGCTCGCGCCCGTGCTCGCGGTTGAACTCGCGCTGGACACGGCGGATGCGGCCCAGCTCCTCCACCAGGTGGACGGGGAGCCGGATCGTGCGGGACTGGTCGGCTATCGAGCGGGTGATGGCCTGGCGGATCCACCAGGTGGCGTACGTCGAGAACTTGAAGCCCTTGCGGTAGTCGAACTTCTCGACGGCGCGCACCAGACCGGCGTTGCCCTCCTGGATCAGGTCCAGCAGCGGCAGGCCGCTGCGCGGGTAGCGCCGGGCCACCGCCACGACCAGGCGGAGGTTGGAGCGGATGAAGACGTCCTTGGCGCGCTCACCGGCGTCGACCAGGGCCTGCAGCTCCTCGCGGGTGGCGTCCGACTTCGACTCCTCCTCGCCGTCGAGGACCTGCCGCGCGAACACACCCGCCTCGATGGTCTGGGACAGCTCGACCTCCTTGGCGGCGTCGAGCAGCGGCGTACGCGCGATCTCGTCGAGATACATGCCGACCAGGTCGCGATCGGCGATCTCGCCGGCGTGGGCGCGAACACTGCCTGCCCTGTCGGCCGTCTCGCCGGTGGCGGACTTACGACGGGCGACGGCACGGGTTGCCATGCGTGCTCCCTTGCGATGGTGGGCTGGCGGGTGATCCTTCGGACGCTCGGCATCGAACGGTTTCGCCCCGCGGATCCGACTCCTTGGGACTCTCCTCGTGTGCCCCGCATCCGAGGGAAACAACGACTGGAATCCGGACAGAATTCCCACACCGACCCTCAATTTTTCTGATCATGCAGTACCCTGTCGGCCACACGGGGAGGCGCAATGCCGTCGGCACACACAGAGGTGCAGGTCAGGCCGGGGTCGAGGGGGATCTCGATGCCCTCACGGAGATCTACAACCACTATGTGCGTGAGACAGCGATCACATTCGACACGGCCGCCTTCTCCGCGGAAGAGCGCCGCCCTTGGCTGCTCTCCCACCCGGAAGACGGCCCGTACCGCCTGATGGTTGCCACGGCGGCGGACTCACAGCGGATTCTGGGGTACGCCACATCCAGCCCCTACCGCGCGAAGCCCGCCTACTCCACCTCCGTGGAGACCACCGTGTACGTCGCCCCGGGGGCCGGCCGCGGCGGCATCGGCAGTCTGCTCTACGGCGCCCTCTTCGAGGCGCTGGCCGGTGAGGACCTGCACCGCGCCTACGCGGGCATCGCGCAGCCGAACGAGGCCTCGCGGCGGCTGCACGCCCGCTTCGGCTTCCGGCACGTCGGCACCTACCGGGAGGTGGGCCGCAAGTTCGGCCGCTACTGGGACGTGGCCTGGTACGAGAAGGACCTCGGGCAGGTCCCCCTCGGATAGCCGGCACCCGGGGACGCGCTCACCCGAACTGCAGCGACCGCTTCGCCAGCCCCATCCAGAACCCGTCGATCACCGACTTCTGCGCGTCGAGTCCACCGCCCGCCTCGGCCGCGCCCATGGTCACGAAGAGCGGGGCGAAGTGCTCGGTGCGCGGGTGGGCGTAGCGGCCGGCCGGGGCCTTGCGGAGGAAGTCCAGCAGGGTGTCCCAGTCGCGGGCCTCCAGGGCCCGGCGGCCCCAGTCGTCGAACTCGGCGGACCAGGTCGGCACGCCGCCGCCGGTGTGCCGCAGGGCGGCGAGGTTGTGGGTGAAGAAACCGGAGCCGACGATCAGCACGCCCTCGTCGCGCAGCGGGGCGAGCTTGCGGCCGATGTCCATCAGCCGGACCGGGTCGAGGGTCGGCATGGATATCTGCAGGACGGGGATGTCGGCGTCCGGGAACATCTCGACGAGCGGCACGTAGGCGCCGTGGTCGAGGCCGCGGTCGGGGATGTCCTGGACCGGGATGCCGGGGGCGCGCAGCAGCTTGCGAACGGATGCGGCCAGCTCGGGCGCGCCGGGGGCGGCGTACCGGACCCGGTAGTAGTGCTCGGGGAAGCCCCAGAAGTCGTAGACGAGGGGGACGGTCTCGACGGCGCCGAGGGCGAGCGGGGCCTCCTCCCAGTGGGCGGAGACCATGAGGATCGCCTTGGGGCGCGGCAGGGCGGCCGACCAGGCGGCGAGCTGGCCCGGCCAGACGGGGTCGTCGGCGAGCGGCGGGGCGCCATGGCTGAGGTAGAGGGCGGGCATGCGCTCCCGCCCGGCAGCGGGCGTCTCCTGCGGTGCGGCGGACATGACGGCGGCTCCCGGTGCTCGGTCCCTGTGAGACACGCCCTTCCAGGCACTGAAGGTGCTTTAAGTCTCAAGCTTTCTGCTTTACCCTACGCCCGACTTGTTCAAGTTTCAAGGAGATGCCTCGTACAGTGGGACACATGAACACGGCAACGGACTCCGCCGGCCGGCACCGCTGGCTCACCGACGAGGAGCAGCGCGTCTGGCGCGCCTACCTGCACGCCACCACCCTGCTGGAGGACCACCTGGACCGGCAGCTCCAGCGCGACGCGGGCATGCCGCACATCTACTACGGGCTCCTCGTCAGCCTGGCCGAGGCCCCGCGCCGCCGGCTGCGGATGACCGAGCTGGCGATGAAGTCCAAGATCACGCGCTCCCGGCTCTCCCACGCCATCGCCCGGCTGGAGAAGAACGGCTGGGTCCGCCGTGAGGACTGCCCCTCCGACAAGCGCGGCCAGTTCGCGGTGCTCACCGACGAGGGCGCCGAGGTGCTGAGGCGGACCGCGCCGGGCCATGTCGCCGCCGTACGCCAGGCGCTGTTCGAGCGACTGAGCCCGCAACAGCAGAAGGCCCTCGGCGAGATCATGGAGATCGTCGCCGAGGGCCTTCAGCCCGACGAAGCGGGTGCGGACCTTCCCTGGCTCCGCTAACCCCCCGTGCGCAGCGCCCGGTGGGTCACCGTACGGCCGGTCAGTGGGCCACCACCGGCACCGGAATCTCGTCCTCGACGCCCTCGCCGGAGGCGACCGGGGTGGAGCCCGGGCGGCCGGCGTTCACGAAGGTGAAGGCGATCAGCGCGGCGAGGGCCAGGATGCCGACGGCGAAGCCGATCGCCGTGCTGTAGCCGTGCACCATGCCCTGCAGGCCCACGAGCTGCTGCTGCGGCTTGGTGGCCGCACCGGCGATGTGGTCCTTGATGTACGAGGTCTTCGCGGACGCCGCGATGGTGTTCAGCAGGGCGGTGCCGATCGCGCCGCCCACCTGCTGCGAGGTGTTGACCATCGCGGAGGCGACACCGGCGTCCCGGGGCTCGACGCCCGAGGTGGCCAGGGACATGGCCGGCATGAACGCCGTACCCATGCCGAGGCCGAGCAGCACCATCGCGGGCAGCAGCAGCGTCGCGTACGACGAGCCGATCTCCATCTGCGTCAGCAGCAGCATGCCGAACCCGGCGACCAGGAAGCCGGGGCCCATCAGCAGCCGCGCCGGGACGCGGGTCATCAGCCGGGTGCCGATCTGGGTGGAGCCGGTGATCATGCCCGCCACCATCGGCAGGAACGCGAAACCGGTCTTGACCGGCGAGTAGCCCTTCACGACCTGCAGGTAGTAGGTCAGGAAGAGGAACAGGCCGAACATGCCGATGATCGCGAGACCGAGGGAGAGGTAGATGCCACCGCGGTTGCGGTCGGTGACCACGCGCAGCGGCAGCAGCGGGGCCTTGACCCGGGACTCGACCAGCACGAAGGCGAGGAGCAGCAGCGCGGACGCGACGAACATCGCGACGGTCACGGTGTCGCCCCAGCCGTCGGACTCGGCGCGGGTGAAGCCGTAGACGAGCGCGAACAGGCCCAGGCTGGAGAGGATCACGCCGGGGACGTCGAGCGGGGAGCGGTTGCGGCCGCCCTCCGGCTCACGGATGACGAACCAGGCGCCGAGCGCGGCGACGACGGCGAACGGGACGTTCACGAAGAAGGTCCAGCGCCAGTCCAGGTACTCGGTGAGGAAGCCGCCGAGGATCAGGCCGACGGCGCCACCGCCACCGGCGATCGCGCCGTAGATGCCGAACGCCTTGGCGCGCTCCTTGGCGTCGGTGAACATCACGGCGAGCAGGGAGAGCGCGGCCGGGGCGAGCAGGGCGCCGAAGACGCCCTGGAGGGCGCGGGCGCCGAACATCATCGTGCCGGTGGTGGCGGCACCGCCGAGCGCGGAGGCGGCGGCGAAGCCGCCCAGGCCCAGCACGAAGGCGCGCTTGCGGCCCCACAGGTCGGCGACGCGGCCGCCGAAGAGCAGCAGACCGCCGAAGGCCAGGGCGTAGGCGGTGACGACCCACTGCCGGTTGCCGTCGGATATGCCGAGGTCGGTCTGGGCGGAGGGCAGCGCGATGTTCACGATGGTGGCGTCGAGGACGACCATCAGCTGGGCGAGCGCGATGAAGACGAGCGCTTTCCAGCGGTTGGCGTCACCGCTCGGTGCGGTGGCGCCGGGAGCCTTGAGGGCTGTTTCGGACATGGAGGTACCCACTTCGGGACTTCGTGACGGAAAAAGACGTAGGTATCGGGCGGCGCGTCGGCATCTGCGGCGACGGCCGGAAGCTCGGTTCCGGCGCGGTGCGGTGCCTGCGGCGCCACACGCGCTCTGGGTGCTGGGAGTGCTGAGTGCGGTGAGTGCGGTGAGTGCTCTGGGTGTTGTGAGTCAGGACCGGCGCGCGGCCCAGGACTGATCGGTCGGGCTGACGGATCCGGCTGATCGGTCCGGCTGCCCGGTCCGAGTGATCAGCCGGACGGTGCGGTCAGACTCTGCGGAGGTCCTCCATGGTCACGGCCGTGCCCGGCAGGACGGAGCGGCCCGGAGACCGCAGACCGTCCAGGAACAACTGAAGATGACGGTGTGCGAAGCGGTCGACGCTGCAGCAGTCCGTGCCGGCCGGCGGCCGGCTGAGCTGGGCGACGGCGACCATCAGGTCACCGACACCCACGTCGGTACGGAGCAGCCCGGCCGCCTTGGCCCGGTCCATGAGGTCCTCGACGATGCGCTCGACGCGCTCCCGGGCCGCCTCGAGATCGGGGTGGTGCTGGTCGAACGTGCTGGTGACCATCGGGCACAGGGCGCTGATCCGCTCGTCCGCGGCGGCGTGCACGAAGCGCTCCAGCGCCTCGAACGCGTCGCCGCCCTCGGACAGCGCCTGTTCGGCGACCCGTACGGTCCGGTCGAGGACCGAGCAGACGACCTCGCGGACGAGGGCGTCGCGGTCCGGGAAGTTGCGGTACACCGTGGCGTTGCCGACGCCGGCCCGGCGGGCGATCTCGTCGAACGGCACGTCCGGGCCGTGCTCGACGAACATCTCCCGGGCGGCGGTGACGATCCGCTCCCGGTTGCGCAGGGCGTCGGCGCGGGGCCGGGGCGCCTTGCGCGGCGCGGAGAGGGCGGTCTGCACGGCGTACTCCTGGTCTGAGTGGCTCTGGCGATCCGGGGAATCGCTCCCCGTTTCGCGCGGACACAGGTCTAAACGGGGAACGCGTCCCCGGTTATTTCCCGCTCGCCGAAAACTTCTCCGTGACCTGGCTCACACCTTCCGCTCCCGCGATTCCCACGATCGGCTGCCCCAGCGCGCGCCCTCCGGCCCGTCGACCCAGGGTGATCACAAGGGTGCAGTCGCCGCTCGCGCGGCTGCCGTGGAGCGGGAGGTCCATGCATGCAGCCGCCGTCGCCACGCCGCCGCATACGCCCGCGCCGGGCGGCCGCCCTGGCCTCGGTGACCGTTCTGACCCTCGCGGTCAGCACCTCGGCCGGGACCGGCCAGCTGACGGCGTCCTCCACCGCCGGGCCCACCGGCCTGGTCCGCTCCTCCGCCCTGTCCCCCTGCATGATCCGCGGCGGCATGGACGTGCAGATGACGGAAGGCGTCCCCACCCCGGTCGGCTACTCCCGCTCCACCGGCACGGTCCGCGCCCTGACCCTGATGATCGACTTCTCCGACGCGCCTGGGCAGGGCAGCGCCCAGGACCGCTTCCACGAGTTCTTCCCGCAGACCCAGGAATGGTTCCGCACGGCGTCCTACGGCCGGCTCGACTACCGCCCCGAGACCCCGATATCCGGCTGGCTGCGCATGCCGAAACCGTTCAGGGCGTACGGCATAGAGCGCGGCGCCCCCTTCGACCCCGGCTACCGTCAGCTCGTGCAGGACATGGTGGCCGCCGCCGACCCCGACGTGGACTTCCGCTCGTACGACCTGCTGAACGTGCTGGTCACCCCCAACGCCGGCCCCTCCGCCCTCGACACGGTGCTGTCCGTGACCTTCGCCGGCAACTCCGACGCCCCGGTCGCCGACGGCGTCGTCGTCGCCAACGCGTCCTTCGTCTACTCCCGCCAGGACGACGGCTCCGGCTCCTACGGCCGCACCGGCTACCGGGTGCTCCCCCACGAGAACGGCCACACCTTCGGGCTGCCCGACCTCTACACCCAGGAGGGCGGCTCGGCGGTGGGCCACTGGGACATCATGAGCGAGGACTGGGGCGTCAACAACGACCTCCTCGGCTGGCACAAGTGGAAACTGGGCTGGCTGGACGGCACCCAGGTCGGCTGCGCGACCCGCCCCGGCCACACCGAATACACGCTGACACCGCTGTACCGGCCGGGCGGCGGGAAGCTGGTCCTCATACCGATAGACCGGCGCAGCGCCTACGCACTGGAGCTGCGCGCGCCGGGGGCAACGACGAGGCGGTGTGCGAGCCGGGCATCCTCATATACAAGGTCGACGCCACCGTGGACACCGGGCGCGGCCCGATCACGGTCTACGACGCCCACCGTCACAGCGGCGGCTGCACCCGCAGCCCCAACGTCCAGGCGGAACTCTCCGACGCCCCGTTCACCACCGGCGAGTCCTTCAAGGACCCGGGCCACGGGATAACGGTCGAGATGAAGGCGACGGGGCACGACGGGGAGTTCAAGGTGGGGGTCACCCGGAGGTAGCCGGGAGCGGCCCGTGAGAGGTCGGCGAGCGGCCGGTGAGCGGCCGCGACACGTTGCGGGCCGGGCGCCGCACCGGGCGGTCTACCGTAGGCGTTCCCGCAGCACACCGCCGTACCGGACCGGAGAACCGACCCGATGCCCCCGAGAACCGCCCTGGACCAGGATGCCGTGCCCGGCCCGCCGGCCGAGGCGGTCGCGCCGCTCATGCGCGGGATCGCCGTGCTGCGGCAACTGACCGAGGCCGGCGGGACACTCAGCCCGAGCGCGCTGGAACGGGCCACCGGACTCGCCCGCTCCACGGTCGACCGGATCACCGCCACCCTGGCCCGCATGGGATACGTCCGCCCCGACGGCCGGGACGTCGTCCTCGCCCCCGCGTGATGGAGCTGGGCAACGCCTACCTGGCCGCGCTGCGCCTGCCCGCCCTGCTCGACGCCCGCGCGGACACCCTCGCCGACGAACTGGACGAGTCGGTGTCCCTCGCGGTCGCCGACCTCGACGGCGTCCGCTTCATCCACCAGGCGACCCGCCGCCGCGCGATGTCCGTGAGCTTCCGCATCGGCGACCTGCTGCCGGCCGAACGCACCGCTCCGGGTGCGCTGTTCGCGGCCGAGTGGGACCAAGTCGACTGGACACGCTGGCGAAATCGGCTGTCGGCCGACCCGACGAACGCGGCTTTCCCCGCGGTCCCCCCTCAACCTGCGATTCAGTCAACGGACTTGACGGCCTCGTTGGACTTGACGGCCTCGTTGGACTCGACGGGCTCGACGGACTCGACGCGCTTCGGGGCGAGGGTGGCGCAGGCCCGCCGCGACGGCTGGGCGCTGGACGACCAGTTGATCGAGCCCGGCCTCGTCGCGGTGTCCGTGCCGGTGCGGGACCCCGCGACCGGCCGGGTGGCGTGCGTGGCGAGCGTGGTCAGCCACACCAGCCGGCACACGGCGGCCGACCTGCGCACCACCCTGCTGCCGCGCCTGCGCGCGGCGGTGGCGGCCATGGAGGCCGACCTGCGCCAGGCGCCCCCGCCGGAACCCGGCCCGGCACCCTCGGGCCTGGCGGCCTGGACCACGGCGTCCAAGCACGAACTGGGCCGCGAGTTCATCGAGTCCCTGGCCCGGGGTCTGACCGTGCTGACCGCCTTCGGCGAGGGCCGCTCGGCACTGCCGCTGACCGAGGTGGCCCGGGCGACCGGCCTGGCCAGGGCCACGGCCCGGCGGGCGCTGATCACCTACGAGCACCTGGGCCTGGTGACCACCGGACCCGACCCCCGCACCTTCACCCTCACCCCGCGCGTCCTGGACCTGGGTTTCCCGGCACTCTCCCGCACCACGCTCCCCCGCCTGGCCGCGCCCCACCTCAGGGCCCTCACCGACCGCCTCCACGAGCCGACGGCACTGGCGGTCCTGGCACCCGGCACCGGAACGGAGATCCAGTACACGGCCGGCGCGGGCGCGAGCCGGGTACTGACGGTGGACATCGCGGTCGGCGCCCGCCTCCCGGCCACCGGCACCTCCCTGGGCCGCGTCCTGCTCGCGGACGCCGAAGGGCCCCTGCCCCCGACCTCGCGGAGATCCGCGCCCGGGCTACGCCCTGGCCGACGAGGAACTGGAATCAGGGCTGCGCTCCATCGCCGTACCGGTACGCGACCGGACCGGCCGGGCGGTCGCCGCGGTGAACGTGGCCACGCACGCGGCCCGCCGCACCCTCCAGAACTGCGTGACGGACCTGCTCCCCGCCCTCCGCGCCACCGCCGACCACATCCAGACCGACCTCCACACCGCCTCCCGCTTCACCCACGTCCCCCGTCCTGATCCACGGCCCCGCCCTGATCCGGTACCCTGTGGACCGAGTACAGCGCCTTGCCTTCGTAGCTCAGGGGATAGAGCACCGCTCTCCTAAAGCGGGTGTCGCAGGTTCGAATCCTGCCGGGGGCACCAGCGCAAAGGCCCCGGACCGATCATGGTCCGGGGCCTTTGACATCCACTTCTGACATCAACGGGGGCGGCCACTGTCGCCTGCAGCCTCATCGGCTACCGCAGACTCGCCGAGGCAGACGATCTTCAGGATGCGTCCGCGTAGGCGAGGTGGGCCCCACAGACGGTGCAACGGAAGAGCATGGCAGTCGCCCCCTCGCCCAGGTGGTTCAAGAAGTGCTCGAGCTGGTTTTCGTCGTGCCAGCCCTCCATGCGCATGTCGGCCCGCAACTGGTCGAGGGCTTCCGGATGCGCCGCCAGCCCGGCGTACCCGACTTCGCCCACGAAGGCCGCCGCGTCGTGGCAGTGGACGAGCCAGTGCGGATCCTGCCAGGAGTGGAAGCCAGGTGTGCGGCGGGTGACCTCATGCAAGACGTCCTCGCTGACGCCGTCGAGCCCGTAGGAGTCGGTGAATTCACCCGCGAAGCGTTCAGCCGCGCTCCCGTCCGCGATACACCACGGGCAGAAAGGTCCGCGGACCTCGTGGGCGGTGTAGAGAGTCGCTGTGTATATCCACCCCGTGCTGCGGCTGCAGCAGGCGCACCTCTCGGCGGACGCACGGATGGCCCCGCTGGCGAGGGGGTCTGGGTGATAGCGAAAATAGGGCAGGCCGTCGTTCATCGCCGCTTCTTGACCTGTGCCTCGGTGGCCATGCCTTCCGATCTCATGGAGGGCAGTCTGTCCACAACGAGGTACGGGATCAAGCGGCGGCGTCGGACTCCTGCCGGCCACGTCACAAGGCCCCAGACCGATCATGGTCCGGGGCCCTCGATATGGATGTGACTTCAACTCCGGTGGTCACTCACGACCGGGACGCCTCCGCAGCAGCCGGTCCATGTGACTCATGGCCTCGCGCTGGGTGTCCTGCACAACGTGCGTGTACACGTCCATGGTGATGCTGATCTGTGAGTGGCCCAGGATCTCCATCACCACGCGGGGCGCGACACCGGCCGCCGTGAGGAGCGTGGCCGTACCGTGGCGAGCGTCGTGCAGCCGGATCACGCGGAGGCCGGCGGACTGGGCGACGCGGGTGAAGGAGCGGTAGACGTTGCGCGGCTCGACCGGGCGGCCGGTCCGGGTCGTGAAGACGTAGTCCGACTCACGCCAGGTCTCCCCCGCTTTCGCCCGAGCCGCCGCCTGCCTCAGCCGGTGCCAGCGCAGCGGCGCGATGCAGAGCGCCGGCAGCGGGACAACCCGACGGCGACGGCTCTTGGGGTCGTCGTCGTACAACACGCCCCGACGCCGCTGCGTCTGCTGCCGGACGTACAGGACACGGTTGTCGAGGTCGAGATCCGACCAGCGGAGCCCGATGATCTCGCCCCGTCGCAGGCCCATGGCGATGGCAAGCACGAAGGCCGCGTAGAGCGGGTCCTTCCGGGAGGCGGCCAGGAAGTCGAGCGTTTCGTCCAGGGTCCAGGGCTTGAGTTCCCGGTTGTCGGTGCGAGGCGGCTCAACGAGCTTGGCGACGTTCCGCGTGATCATTTCCTCACGGCAGGCGGAGGACAGCGCCGAACGCAGAACCCGGTGTGACTCCTTGGCGGTCGCCGCGGTGGCCTCCTGCTCCAGGCGGACGATGAACCGGCGGACGTCGGCGACGCTGAGGGATTCGAGGCGCTTGGCGCCGAGCAGGGGCACCAGGTAGATCCGGACGTGTGCCTCGTACTTGTCGTAGGTACTGAGCTTGCGCCGGGGCTTGATGACGTTGTCCAGCCAGTAGGGCAGCCACTCGGAGAGCTTGGCGGAGCGAGTGGGCACAGGCACTCCTTGGTCGACCTTGTCGAGCAGTTCACGACGCTTGGCGTCGCACTCAGCCCACGTCTTCCCGTAGGCGAACTTGCGAGCGCGGGTGCCGTCCGGCTGGAGGACGTAGACCGCGCATTGATAGCGCCCGTCCTTGCGCTTGGTGATGGTGCCCGCGCCGTTCGGGTTGCGCTTGCGCTGCTGGGCCATCAGGCGGCCGCCTCCAGTTCGTTGGTGATGTACTCGCGGACCGCCCGCGCCGGGATGCGACGGCACCGGCCGATGGTGATCGAGGGCAGACGGCGGGAGCGGATGAGGTCATAGACCGTGGATCGGCCGAGCTTGAGTCGCGCCATGACGTCCGGCACCGTCAGCAGTTCGTCGTCATTCATCGATCGGATCTCCTTCTGTTCCGGTGGCGGGTTGGCGAGAGCTCGAAAGCCAGCTCTCTGCTGCGGTCAGGCCGGTGCCGGCGAACACCCAGTGGGAGAGGACGAGGACGGTGTCCGGGTCGGGCAGCGGGTGGCCGGCTTCGGCCGCGCGTTCGCGGGCCAGGGCTTCGTTGTGGTCGGTGCGTTCCTGGCGTAGGGCGCCGAGGGTGACGGAGTAGGCCCGGGACTTGGTGGAGAAGTGGCCGCGGAAGCCGAGCATGTGGGCCCACTTGCGCAGGCGCAGAGGCTCGAGTTCCGGCAGGGCGCCGAGGTGCCAGCAGGTGAGGATCATCTGCCGGGCGTGGTCGGTGACACCCGAGCCGATCAGGTCGGTGATCGGGTTGCGGATGGGGCGGTCCAGGGTGCCGGCGGTCTCGGCGCCCTTGGTGGCGTACTTGGCGATGTAGGCAGCCACGGCGCGGCTGGACAGCTCCGAGGAGCCCGCGAAGTCGGCCGAGCGGATGGGGCGGATGTCGAGCTGTTCGCCGAAGCGGAAGGCGTAGGCCTGGCCGTCGAGGACGGGGCCGGGTGCCTCGGCGAGGCGGGCGGCGGAGCGGATCGCGTCGGTGAGCAGTTCGGTGGTGGCCCAGGCCGGCGGGGCATCGTCGGCGCCGTCCGGGCCGTCGAGGCGGATGACAGCGTGGAAATGGACTGCGCCGCGCCGCTGGTACTCGGCGACCTTGGCGTAGGAGACCTTGAGGCAGTGGCGCAGCTCCGTGCGCTTGATGCCAGCACGGGAGGCGAGGTGCTGGCGCAGGTAGGTGGTGAAGCGGGCCCATAATGCCCCGGCGTGCGCGTTCCACAGGACGGCCGCGCGGTAGTCGTAGCGGTTCGGGTCCAGGGGGGTGCCGAGGGTGGGGTCGTCGTCGGGGTGGAGGCGTCCGCAGCGGCACCGGCCGCCGCCGGGCCGGTTGTGGACGGGGCCGAAGGACGGGGCGGTGAAGGTGGCGAAGACGCGCGGGTGTTGGGCGACGGCCGGGCCGATGCCCTTGCCGCCGCTCAGTCCGGCGGTGACCAGGTGGAAGGTGTCTTTGCGGTAGGTCTCGGCGCAGGAGGCGCATCGGGTTGCGCGGCGGTTGTTGCAGCGGATGAGGAGCTGTCCGGCGGGGAGGTCGCGGTCGGTGATCTCGCGGACGATCTCGCCGGTGGCGGCGTGGACGTCGAGCCGGTGGCCCTCCATCCGGACGGGCTGCTCGCAGCCGCCGAGGCGCTGGATCTGGCGTGCGTAGGAGCTGAGGTCGCCGTGCTGGGCGAGTGCTGCCAGCTGGCGGATGGCTGCGGTCGGAGCCGCAGGGCGCATGTGCGGGTTCCTCCTTGCAGGGGCGGACATTCAGTACGGGCGCCCGACCTGTCGAGGGGGCTAGACAGTGAGGGCAGGTCGAGCGCGCGGAGCGATGAGGTCAGCGGCGGGTGAGGATGGAGCGGATAACGACGGCGCAGACGGCCACGGACGTGGCGGTGATGGCGACGGCGAGGAGCATGCTGACCAGGACGGCGCCGACGACCAGGACCACGGCGGTGCCGCCGCCGACGAGGGTGAGCGCGGTGCCAGGCGTGAGCCGGTTGGCCGAGCGGAACGGGGCCGGTGCTGCGGTGGCCGGCGGCGGAGCCAGAACGCCCGGCGCGATGGTGGACGGTTCGACCACGGCGGACGGAACGACGAGGCCGGTGGGCTGGGGCATGGTCGGGACCTTGGGACGGAACATGAACGGATCTCCTTCGCGGGTCACTTGAGGAAGCTGTTGATGACGGGGGCGAGCAGGCTGTCGGCGAGGAGGTAGCCGCCGAGGAGCAGGACGGCGATGAGCCACCAGGGCGGGCGGATGAGCTTGACGCCGAGGACCCCGACGACGAGCAGGGCGAGCCAGAGCGGAACGTTCATTGCTGGTCTCCTGTCAGGCCGGGCAGCGGTGGGTACGGGCGGCGAGTTCGGCGGCGGCGCGGCTGTCGTACTCGGCGGAGAAGTCGCAGCGGGGAGCGGTGCAGGCGGCCAGGTGGCGGTTGCGCCCGCGGTCGACGTAGGAGGCGACGTTGACGGGGCCTATGCGGCGGACGTTACGAAAGCGCCGGTTCACGGTGGTGCTCCTCTCAGAGGTGCGCGGCGACGGACGGGGTCATGGACGGAGGCAGGCCGAGCCGAGCGCGTACGGCGTCGGGGTCGGCCGGTTGACCCGTGGCCGAGCGGTGTTCCTCGGCCAAGGCCCGGACGCGGTCGACGAGGGCGGGCGGCAGTGAGACGGCGAGGGAGGGAGCCAGGGGCGGAGTGGTGATGGGTTCCGCAGCCGGTTCGGGCTCGGGGGAAGGCAGCGGAAGTGCGTCGCGGTCGGGCCCGTCGACGGTCGCCGGGGCGGGGTGCGGTTCCGCATCCGTGTGCGTCATCGAGGAGGGGGCCGGGGCCGCTGGCGCTTCCACGCGCGGAGCGTGGGCCAGCAGCGTTCCGCCGAAGAAGGCGACGGCGGGCCAGCCCGCGACGACCACGCGGAGCGAGGCCGGTACGTGGTCCAGGTCGAGGAGCCCGGCGGTGGCGACGTTGGCGCCGAGGGATGCGGCCAGGGCCACCAGGAACCACAGCCGCGGGCTCCCTGCCGTCTGCCCCGCTTGCTGCTGCTGGCGCATTCGGCGCCAGGCTGCGACCAGCAGCAGGTCGACGCTCACCGGGTAGGCCCACGCCTTCCAACCGCCCTGTCCGGCCGCGGCGGCGAGGTCGTGCAGGTGGGAGAAGGACAGGGCACCCGCGATGACGGCCTGGACGACCACAGCGTCCACTCGGGCCAGGTGGGCTCGCATCGGCTCGGCTTCCTTCCGGTTTCGGGCATGGGAGGGGTAGGGACGTGGCGCGAGGCGGTCACGCCGACCGTGTGAGAGGGAGAGCGCGTTACTCGGTCACCGGGCGAGCGGTGGGCGCGATGGGTGCGACCGGGGAAGGACTGGCGAGCTCTTTGGCGACGACGGGCCGGAAGGAGTCGAGCCGGGGCAGTTCCGGCACCAGGCCCGAAGTGTCGCGGCAGACGGCCGCCGCGTCGTTGAGGGTCAGGTGGGGCGAGCGGACCCGGGACCAGCCGCCGGAGGAGTCGCCGACGACCGCGACGCCGGGCCGTTCGGCCGGGATGGACGTAGCGGCAAGCGCCGCTTCGGATGCAATGTCACCGAGCGCCATGTTGGCGGAGGTCTCGTCGTTGACGCGGTGGCAGACCCGGCCGGTGAGCTGGGCGCGGAGCATGGTGGCGCCCTTGCCGAGTTCGGCGCCGAAGCGCTGTCCGCACACCTCCAGGTAGATGCCGGCTGCCCGGCCGAGCTGGGCGAGGCGGATGAGCTTGGTGACCATGGCGTCTCGCCGCTTCTCGTCGTCCTTGCTCGCGGCGAGGAAGAGTTCGGCGACCTCGTCGACGACAACGACGACCGGCACCGGCCGCACCTTCTCCGGTAGGCCCCACACGTCCGAGGTGAGCGCGGCGTCCGGACCGGCCCCGCCCGTCATGCCGATCAGGCGGAACCGCGCTTCCATCTCCTCCACCAGGACGTCCAGGAGGTCGTTCGCACTGTCTGGCGTATCGGCGAGCGCTGATAGACGGGGCGCGAACGGGGCCAGTTCGACGCCCCATTTGCAGTCGATGCCGGCGAGCGCGACGGGTTGCCGGGCCAGCCCACACAGCAGGTTGCGCAGGTACACGGACTTGCCCGACTGCGTGGCACCGAGGATGAGTTCGTGGGGCACGGTGCGGAAGTCACGGACGTGCCAGTGTCCGTCCTCGCGCAGTGCCAGCGGTAGGGACAGCGGTCCGGTCTGCAGCCACCGACGAGCGGGCTGGACGTCGGCGAGGACGTCCCAGCCGACGAGCCGCAGCTCCAGCCGTCCCGGCTTGGTGGGGCGGACGTGCACGGCGTGCGCGCCCCAGGCGTGCCGCAGTCGGTCGGCCGAGGCGGTGAAGTCCTCGGGTGCCTGCCCGGGCGCCATGCGCAGCCGCATCACGAGCCCGGACCCGGTCGGCCGGGGCAACGACCGGCGCGGCGGTACAGGGGCCGCCTGCCGCCCCATCATCCGGGCGGTGGCCCGGCGAACTGCTGAGGCCGGCACCGTCAGGCCGCAGGCGTCCATGGTGGCCCGGTACGAGGTGAGCACCCGCAGCGTGACGACCGGATACCCGACCAGCCACCAGAACAGGACCGGCAGCCGACGGCGCACCGCGACCAGCGCGGCCGCCGCCAGCAGTAACAGGATCAAAACCCAAAGGGCATCGGCCATGGCACTCAGCCCCGCGCCGCCGCCGGGGTGCCGACCATGACGGCGTCCGCCCGGTAGGCGATGCCGTGCCGGGCGCGGCCGCCGAACTCGCTCTCCCACGGCCGTGCCACCAGGCCGGACAGGAAGACCGGCGAACCCATGACCAGGCCCTCACCGATGCCCTTTTCGGGAACGGTGACCTTGATCATGTCCGAACCGCCCTCTGCGATGAACACCAGCTCCAGGACCATGAGCCGGTCGTTGGTCACCGGGTCCACGGCCACCTCACCGGTCTGCCGGTCCTTGACCTTGACCTCGGGCAGCTTCGTGACGAGCAGAGTGGCGGCCGAAGTGTCGACGGGGATGACGCGCATGGAGTGAACCTCACTTGGGTCGGGCGCCCTTTAGGGTGCCGAGCCGGGTTGGATACCCCCTAGACAGCGAGGGGGCGATCCCGCCCGTACTGTCTAGGGGGGTTGACGACTACCGTAACCGACGCGCCGTCAACTGTCTAGGGGGGTATACGAGCGTGTCTCGAAGCTGCCGGGCGCGCTAGGACATGACCCAGTGCAGCGCGGTCGCGTCATCGCAGGTCTTCCCTCGCGGCCAGCGCCGACCGTTGGGATCGTCGGCCTCGGCTGCGCGAACGCGGCGGATCAACCCATCCGGCCCTGAGGAGTTGAGGATGGCCAACGCCTCTTTCCAGTCGGCGAGTTCGAAGCTGTCGACGAGTCGTGTCGCGCCATCGCTCAGCAGCGTTACGGAGGCGAGTGAATCGAGCGGCACCGTCCCCGTAAGGGCATGCTCGGCCGCTCGCGGGTCGGGGCCGACGATCCAGAAACCGCCTGGCCGGTTACGCAGGCTGGTGAGTGCGTCCCGGTATTGCGCGAGGGCAGCGGAGTGTTCGGGTGAGCCGGTGGGCAGTGTGTCGACCGGTCCACGCAGCCGCTTGCCCACGTGGTCCAAGCGCTGGTCGGTGATGGCGGCCGTACTCCCGTCCGTCTCGGCGAGGAGGAGGGTCGAGTCACCGAGGACGAGGTACTCCAAAGCTCCCGCCTCGGCCCGGACAGCGACGACCGTGCTGGTCGGACTGGCCCGATAAGCCAGGTCGCATGTGTCCTCGTGCAGGGAGCGGACCGTTCGGATCGAGTCGGCGAGACAGTCGGCGAGCGGCCGGGCGGGGTGCGCCGCGATGTCAGCCAACAGCAGCCCGCCCAGCGTGTAGGAGAACCAGGCGACGCCGTGCACGCATCCGGTCTCCGCCCCGGCCACGCCAGCTCCGTCGAGGAGAACGGCCGCGCCGAAAGAGGCGGCGGCGAAGTCCTCGTTCTCCCGTCCCAAGTCGGCAGGCTGCGAGCCGAGGACGACGTTCACGCCGTCGCCTCCTCGTCGTGCAGGTAGAGGGGGCAGAGCAGTTCCACGGATTGCGGCTCGTCGGTCTCGGGGTCGTACTCGACGCTCACCAGCGTGGAGAAGTGACGCTCGCCCACCTGCCCCCAGAGCGTATTGAGGTCCGAGGTGAGCAGGTGGACCACGCCGAGGGAGCCTGCCGTATGGATGCCGGCAATGGCGAGCACCGAGCCGTTGCCGTCCGGTCGGGGAAGCCTGCCCAGGTACCCGACGTCGTGCGGACGGCGCGGCTCGATATCCGCTCCCGCGTGGTACGCCGTGCCAGTGCGCCGGTCCACCAGCGCCCACGGCTCGCCTTCCGGATGTTCCCAGCCGAGTACCGGGTCCTGGGCGTACAGGTCGCTCATGGCCTGGGACATGGCCGGCCCGCAGACGACGATCAGGCCGTCGCGGTTCAGGTCGATCTCACCGCTAACCAGCACGTGACCGGAGCTGACGGCAAGGCCGTAGGACTTCGCCAGCTCCTCCAGCCGCTTCCCGGAGTTCATATCGGCCATGGCGACGACCGGACGCTTCTTCTCGCCGTCCCACCGGAGCGGAGTCACAACGGTGACGGCGCCCATCCCTAGGAAGGCCCCCTCCGGTGCCGGGCCGGTGTGCCGGATCTGATGGATTCGCCCACGACTCAGACCGGCCTTCTCGGCGATCTGCGCATACGACAGCCCTTGCGCATGGAGATCCTGGACCACACGGCGGCGGAGACGGGCAAGCTCGGTCACCTCCTGCTGAGCGTCGGCCAGCCTTTTCGTGACCTCACGCAGCAGCAGGTACGGATCATCGATCGCCGTGATCCGTTGCAGCTCGTCCGACATGACCGCACCTCCTAGAAGTAACCAGGAGTCTAGGGCCCTAGACGGAATGGGCGGGAGGTGCCGTCCTGTACGAACGCCGATCACGAAGAACCGGGACCGCCGCCGAGGCACACCGCGAGGGCTCACTCACCACCGCCCGGGGGGGTGACTGCCGACCGCCACCGAATAGAGCTCTATCACGCACCCTCCCGCGCCAGCTCGGCCCATACGGAACGCCCGTCAGGCCAGTTCTTCACGCCCCAGTCCTTGGCGCAGGATGCGATCAGCAGCAGCCCGCGGCCGCCCTCTTCTTGACTGGTCACGTCACACAAGTGCGGCACGCGTTCGCCGCCCTGGTCGACCACCTCGATGCGCACGAGATCGTCGCCGCCAAAGCAGACGACCACGAGAAACCAGCCGTCGGCCGCACCACTCAGCGAGTGCCGCACGGCATTCGTCGCCAGCTCGCTCACGACCAGGACGGCATCCTCGACGGGGCCGTGCCCGTCGAGCAGGGCAGCGACGAAGTGACGGGCATGTGCCACCTCTTCGGCCACACCAGGAAAGGCACGGCACCACTTAGACCGCATAGGAGACTCCTCACCCTCGTCTAGGGGACTAGACAGCGCAGCGGCAGAGTATTCCCACGAACGGCCAACAGGCCAGGCATTCAGAGGAATTATTCCTCTAAGGAGTGAGGGTGTCTCCCAAGTCGCGGAACTCCTTCATCACCTGCAACAGCAGCTCCCGCACCTCCCCGCCGAAGACCGCAGCCCCCTCGAAGCGGCCGAACGTCTCTTCATACGAAGCCACCTCGGCGGCGTCGACCGACACTCGCTCAGCGCCAAGCGTCTCGACCACAACCGCTCGTCGGTCGCACAACGTGAACCCATGTCGAGGCAGGACAGGCACCGCCCGACGCCAAGGGATGACCCCGAGCCGCACGGTGCTCAGACTCTCGACAGCCAGCAGGCGGTCCAGCTGAGCGAGCATCAGCGCCGGTGTCCCCGGCCACGTCCGTAGCACGGCTTCGGTCAGCACGAACACCGACTCTCGCCCCGGTTCGTACAGCACGCTCTGCCGCTCTACGCGGGCAGCAACGGCCCGGCCCACCGACTCAGGCGTCGCATTCGGCGCACTCTCGAAGACGTGCCGGGCGTACTCCGCGCTCTGGAGCATGGCCGGCAGAACGACGCATTGGAACGAACGCACGAGCCGAGCGGAGCGAATCTCATCATCAACGGCCGCACCAGCCGGGATCGCGCTGTCGGCCAGCTGATCGGAGTCCGCAGCTGCCTCCACCGCGGCCAGGAGGTCACGCACCTCACGGGCGGTCGACTCATCGAGGCCGAGGGCACGCGAGAGCCGATCCAGCACGTCGAGGCTGGGAACCATGCGCCCGGTTTCGACCTTGGACACCGTCGGCTGCCCCACATGGGCCCGCTGCGCCAGCACAGCACCCGTCAGGCCGGCCTCTGTACGAAGCGCACGAAGCCGCGTTCCAAGCACCCTCATCCGCTCTCGCCGTTCACTCCCCATGCCCAGGGTTCTACACCACGAGCCAGCAGCCATCAGGCACGAGAGCGGCATCAACGACGCGCAACGCGAGCGTGATTCAAACTCTCCCTACAGGTTCAAGGCGGCTCGCTCCGCTCACCGCGCGCGGCCCGGCCCCCGGCCGGGCCTGCGCTCCTGTCTCCGCCCCGCTCCAGCCCGGCCAGCGCCCGCGCCGCGCCCACAGCAGTCAGCCACCTGATGCCAGAGAAGGGGTACGTCGTGGCCAGGGCCGGTCGGCTCCACGGCTTTAGCCACCTCCCCGATCCGGGTCCCGCGTCGAGCAAGACCAGGGGGCCACTCGTGCACATTGCGGGCAGGTCCAAAGCCTGCCCGAGTTGCCAACTAGCGTACGGCCCCCTGGTCATGCTCGACCCCAGACCGGGCAGGCCACCGGCCAAAGCCGTTCCACCGACCTTGCGCGCTCTTGTGGATGCCCCACTCAGATAAATAAGATGTCTATCCACATTTGAAGACCTAAATAAAGGGGGTCATGTTGAACTCTAGTTTCCGCGACGCGTTTTACAGTCGGCAAGGGGTTAACGCCATAGCCAGTGTTTCAGTCACCTACTTTGGAGTACTTGGTAGCCTCCTGCAAGTAGTCATTGCCCTTTGGCCGCACACAGCAACCCATAACACAATAATCATGATAGCGCTAGTCATCGCCAGCCTCTTGGGGGAGTTTGTCACTCATTCCCTAGAGTTAGCGTCACCCAACACTTCAACCCGCCAGTATTTTCTATCTCCATACTCGAAGACGACATCCTTGAGCGAACCGGAAACATCGTGATTGGCTTCACGGACACCTACGATACGAACATGACCGACGGTTCGGTGATCAACCCCAAAAGCATTCAGGGGCAATTCCAAAATAGATTCTATGCCAACAATCACGCACAACTGGACCATGATCTCGACCAGGCGCTTTCAGGCGTCACTCCAGCCAGCCGAGAAAACTCTTCGACTAAGCCGCGCGGCAAGCTCATTCGCTATGAGATAGGCACGGTTGCGGTGCTAAGACGACACCATTCCATTTATTATGCAACTGCCTACGGGCGCATGGAGAATACTCTAAAAGTCAGCTGCTCTGTTGACGCCCTCTGGAAGAGCCTTACGGCGGTTTGGGAATGCGTCCGCATTCACGGAAGCCTCGAACCAGTATCTATACCGGTAATCGGATCAGAACTTGCACGCGTCGGAACACTGGGTCGAGAGGCGCTCATCAAAATGATAGCACTATCTTTTGCTTCAAGCTCTCGCGAAGCTATCGTCTCCCGAGAATTGAACATCGTCATACACCCGAAGGACCGAGAACACGTCAACATGATTGAAATGCGTCGTTTCTTGAAGACGCTCTAGATCCCCGTCACTTCGTCATTTTCAGCTAGCGGCAGCGGCGCGTAAAGCATCCGATCTATCGCTGCAACGACATCGTAGTAATATCCATTTGGGCGACTACGGTACACGTCTATGAATTTTGCAAGCTGCTCATCGTTGCACCGTCGTCGCATTTCGAACACGGCCCGAAGACGAACCTCGGAGTGACTTGAGTACAGGATCTCTTGCAATTCCCTTTGGCCGATTTCATGACGCTCAAAAAGTGCAGCAGCCCCAACGGCGGATTCCTGCGCATCCTCACTCTTCAGGCATTGCCGAGCTGCCCTGATACCGCCTAGCGCAATGGCTCCATAAATAAGTTCGCGATCACGCACCTTTTTTGCTACTTCAAGAACCGCAGGGGCATCATCCTCACAACCCCACTTGATCAAAATACGAGCAGCTTGCTCCTGGGTGATCAGGTGCCTTTTCTGCAGTTCCGCTCTAACCCGCTGCAAGTCAGCGTCGTGCTCTCCATGGCTGCCGCCTACTTGTTCTAGCACTCTAAGCGCCGCCAACCGCACCTTGGCGCGAACATAGACTAGAACAGCCCGTTTGTAACCAAATTCTTCGAGCTCTCCGATATCCATGTGCGAGGCACAGTCCGTGTCCAAAATTCTGCGCGCCTCCTCCGCTAGCACTTCTGCGCTCTCCACTAGCGCAAGGGCCGGCCACGCGTCAATCACTCGATGCGAATCAGCGACCAACCCACGAAGCTCCTCGGGTTTGTAGGTAAGAGCCAGCACACGAGACTTATGCCCGACCATGACATCAGAATCCTCAAGCGAGGCGATTGCCTCCAACATAGCTATCCTGGCTTCTGTAGATGCCGACCCACTAATGGCATCGAATACTGCCTCTGTCAGTTGATCGTCGTTTCGTCTCAACGCGCGCGAAATTTCCTCACTGCTGAGAGCGCGGCGCCCGGAAATCTTAGCGACTGCCGCCAGATTGAGTCGAATTGGGATATTCCGAGCGTCGATCAATGGAAGGAGCTGTTCCTCCGTGGCGTGCTCGATGCCGTCTAGTAGAAATTTTTCCCCCCAAGAGTCGGAGATCACATAACTAGAAGACAGTGACATGAGGCCATCGAAATCATTGGAGAGATAGTTGGCGATAGCCAAGAGCCTCAAACGCATGGCCCGGGACTCTACGCGTTCGGCCAATTCCCGGATAAAATCGACGTCTTCAGTACTGGCGACTTCAGCCATATAGTCGAGAGCCAGGGTAGTTGAATCGGCACTGTTGAGATGAGATTCCCAAAGCTCGATAGGCGTTATACCCATTACCGAGGAGTCTGCTGGTACAAGTGAAGCCTCTGAAACGCCTTTCTCGCTCACGCTCAGCCACAGTTGAAGAGGCTTCGCTTTGATGAACGAAAGAAGCCGAAAAGCGCCGTAGCGGACAACGACATCGTCATGCTGGCCGAAGGCAAGAAAAACGAGCATGTCCACTAGGTCATTAAGTCCACTGTTGCTGCGGGCATCGAGAAAATACCATGCCGGCATCGGGACGTTTGGAGCATCGCGAGCCGCCCGCCCGTAACTCTCGGCGAGTGTCCAAATCAGGGTCTTATACTCCATGGCCGAAAGGTGAAGCTCTGCGCGCTGACCATACAACCGATTCAACGTGTGCATGGGAACGGAGACCATGTCCGGCTGAAACGCCAGCCCAATCATCAACAGACGATCAACATCGAGATCTGCTGACGTTTCTCCTTGAGTAGCAAGCTCAGAAAAAGCTGACAGTGCACTCGCGATTTCTCGTCTCGCGGGGTCAGGGTTCGTCAAATGTGCAACCTCGGTGGAGATTTGGGGCATCCTCACTGCGGTCCCCTCTGTCCCAGCATTCGAGTCGACAGAGCTACGCTTGGAGACGAGCAGCGAATTCAGATAGACGTAGATCTTCAGCTTGAAATCTTCAAGCGAGGGGAAGTCGCGATAGAGTGCGCTGTGCTCCTCCTGAAATCTGCGCTGAAACTTCAAGACCTTGGTCAGTTGCTCCCCGGGGTCAGCGAGAAACTCTTGCCCAACATGCTTGAAGTAGATGGCTATGTCCGGGGATCCTGTTGCTTTTCGTCGCTCCAGGGCCCTTTCGTACTCTTCTTCAAAGCCTGAATCATATTGCCCTGTCGGGCTTCCCCATTTTCTGTGAAGCACCCCAATAAAGATGTCACATTCGTCTACAAGTTCATTAATCACTTCTTGCGGACGTTCATGTTCCGGCTGAACGTGCTCCCATCCAGTAACTCGAATCCGAATTGTGGACACTGATGAGTGCAGGTTGTTTAGTGATTCGGCTGCTTTCCGCACTGCTTCGCGCTCATCCGATACGTCTCCCGGAGATGCTATGAAGACGACCACTTCGCGAAGATTCGCAGCCATTCCACCGCTCCTACGAGGCACTGATTTCACATCAAAAGTTACCTCACGATAGCTCATAACACCCGATAGATCAGCCCTAACACGGTGCAGATGGGGCTGAGTTGGCCGAGCCTCTCGCATCTTCTCCGACGGACGTCGAGAGTTAGGGGAGTGTGGAGTCGTGCACGGCACAGGCGTGCGGGTGGCCACCACCGACGGCAACGCACCGCGGGTGCATCGGGCGAAGCGAGCAAACCCCGGTACGCACGGTGAGAGTCGTACAGCTCGACGAGGTGGTGAACTCATGGTTCGCCAAGGTCAACGCCCCAACTCCCAGCGGCCCAGTCGATGCCGTTGGCGTGCGCCCGCGCGCACCCAGCGGACCGAACACGCGCCTTCCCTGCCGGCAGAGACCGGGTCACGGTTTCTAGAGGTTCATGTACGGCGTGTGTCGAAGCTGGAGGGGGAAGCAGCGTGGCGAAGTGCGGTGCGCCAACCAAGACAGGCGGACGATGTCAGCGGAAGGTGGTGACCGGTACCTCCCGGTGTCCAGTCCATCAGGGACCGTGGTCTGCGTACGGTGTGGCACAGCGCAAGGAGAAGGAAGCCAAGGAGAAGAAGCGCGGGCTCCGCAAGAAGCGCTAGCTCCGGCTGACATCCACAGCTGACATCAACGACGCAGGAGGTGGGTACCCCTGCACAGCACGGTGCGGTCGTCCGGACCGTGTGGTAGGGCCGATGAGCCGCGCTCGAACCGAACTCCTAAAGCGGGTGTCGCAGGTTCGAATCCTGCCGGGGGCACCAGGGGAAACGGCCCGGACTGATCATGGCCCGGGCCGTTTTGACGGCACCAGTTGACGGCAGTCCCCCTCATGCGGCCGGTAGGCGACGCTTGAGCAGCCGGTCCATGTGGCTGATCGCCTCACGCTGGGTGTTGCGCACGACATGCGTGTACACGTCCATCGTGACGCCGATCTGGCTGTGCCCCAGGATCTCCATAGGTGCCTCCTGTGGTCGGGACGCGTCGTGTCCCGCCACGTGGTGTAGCGGATCAGGAGTTAAAAAGAACGATGACGATAACGCCGACGACGGCTGCGTATACCCCCACGACGATGGCCACGTTTCTTACTTCCCGCCAGCGCCGCTGTCGCGCCATGTGTTGATCGTCGCCGTCCGCAACGGCAGGGCGGGCGTCGTCGTCCATGTCGATGGCCTGGTAGGTCCTCGTCCCGTCCGCCGACAAGCGGTCCTCGACGAAAGCCCTCTCGTTCACGGGTTGTGGCACTGTGGGTTCGGACGTCGTGGGCTGTGGTGCCGTGGGCTGAGCGGCTGTGTCTCCCGGCGGCTCGTCGGTTCTCTCTTGTGCGGATCCGGTCGAGGTCGCGGACCAGCGATTGCGAGTGAAGGCAATGGTGTGGCCAGCGTTGCGGGCCCGCTGCTGAGGCACCGGCCGTCCCTTGGCCTTCAATTCCCTGCGCACATGGCGGAACAGGGAGTCCATCTGCAGAGGGTCCGGTGCATCAGGAATGCCCTCTGACAGGGCCTTCACCAGTTCGCCTGAGAAGGCAGTGAACTCCTCGCCCTCCGGGGCCCAGGCGAGTTGGGTTTCGGACGACGCGGTCATCAAATACGTACCTTCGGCCTCGGCCAGATCCGCCAATTTGGCCGCCGGATTCATGTATCCCTTCAGCGCGCGACCGCTGTAGCAGCAGTCCAGGATGACCACCCGGCTGAGGGCGGTACAGGTGTCGACCACTTCGTGTCGGAGCGAGTCATAGGGCACGGCCCGATACAGTCGCTCGTTGTCCGACTTCGGTAGCGCCAGATGCAGATCGCCATTCAGTGACAGCAGCCCGTGGCCCGAGAAGTACACGACGAAGGCCTCCTCCGCCGCGTTCGCCGCCGTATGCACTTCATCGAGCAGTTCCTCGTAGGACTCCGGGTTGGTCAACGCCACGCAGTGCTCCGCGGGCAGACCCCACACCCCGGGGTCCCTCAGCAACCCAGCGAGACGGCGGACATTATTGCTCACCCCAGGTAGGTTCGCTAAGTGCTGGTAACGGTCGACTCCGATCAGGACCGCACGGGATTTTGCAGGATTGGCAAGGTCCATCAATTGTTCCCGGACTGCAGCAGTTCCACGATCTGGCGTACGGATTCCTCTGAACCGTCCCGCACGGTGACTGACACACCGCCAACCGTGATCGTCACCGGAGGGCAGCAGGACGTCCGGCGCGCCAAGCAGCGTAGGCAAGCGCGAGGTTGGCTGCCGCGAACCCTTGGTTGAGGACCAGGTCGATGACCTCCAGAGCCCCCATGGAGCCACCCGTCTGACGCGGTGGCCGTAGCCGCACTTCGGCATGACGCCGAAGGTCGCCGTCCTGCCGAAACCAGCGGTAGAGATCGGTGAGCGTCGTGCCGCCGTCATCTGCGGCAACCTTGACCTGGACCTGCATAGGACTCCCCCTGCGCTGCCTCTACTACTGCGTCCACGATAGACACGTCCGATCAGTGTCGTGTGGCCAACGAAAACGGTTGTAGCGCAGTACGGGTAGGGCAGGGTGTGACAGTCCGGATCACATTCGGGTTGTTGGACGGCTTGCGGATCCGGTGGCCGATGCTGATGCGGATGCCGCGTGGCCTATTCGCTGTCGACGGCCTCCAAGCAGCCAGCCTGCCGGCACCCTGAGGACCGACCCGCGGCACACGATCGACCTGGAGTGCGTCCGGCACCACCGCGAGCGCTGGCGTCGGTAGGCCGCGGTCGCAGCAAGCGGGCTAGCAGAAGCAGTGTCGGGCAGGCCTCCCTGCTGCCCAGTGGATCGCCCGGATGATCTCCTAAAGCGGGCGTCGCAGGTTCGAATACTGCCGGGGCACAACGCATCTCTGCCTTGACCTGGGGTTTCTCCCCAGGAAGGGACCCTGTACGGCCTCGGGCTTCACGTCCGGGCCGTTTGCGTGAGCACTCGATTGCCTTCATGCGCTCGCGAACCACCATCGCGGCTCCTGGGTTCAGCGCACGAGATGCTGCGTCAGGAGGTCGGCAAAGCCTGGTAGACCGGCCTTCGCGAGTCGGGCGATGGCATCAGTGATCGTGACGGGTGGTTTGCGCTTCTCTCCGGCAAGCCTGACCACCGTGTTCGCCGTCTCATCCGGCAGATCGCCATACAGCCCGCACAAGTACGAATCCGGGTCGATCACCCGCACTCCGCGCTCAGCCAAGTCACCCGCAGGAAAGTCGGCAAGGTTCCAGGTGACCAGCGCGGCGGCACCAGCAACCACCGCTGCCGCCGCATGGTGCCGGTCGTCGGGGTCATCGCCCGGCATCTCATCCACAAGATGCCCATATGACGCCGCCGTGATCTCACAGTCAGCGAAGAAGCGTCGAACGGCGCGGCCGACCGCGGCGGCCGACTCCGCTGAACGCCTGCCCTCCCGGACGATGACCCGCTCCCACTCCGCGAGGAGTCGCTCGGACCACACGATCTCGTGGACAGAGTCCTCTGTGAGGGCCAACATCACGTCCATCACCGAGAACGGAAACAAGACGTTGGTGTCCACGAAGACCCGCGGTGCCACACTTCCCCCTCTGCCTCGCCGCTGACGGTGAGACCCGAATCAACTAGCCGGTTCGGCGTCGTCCAACACGTCGGCGATCTGCCGCCGCCCCTCCCTGCGGCGCTCACGCCGCTGCTGGAACGCCAGCACATCGGCAAGGCGCACCACACGGTGGCTACTTCCGGGCAGGTTCATCGAGGGGATGTCTCCGGCATCAAGCAGGCGGGTGACGAACGGTCGGGACAGACCCAGAAGCTCAGCAGTCTCAGCAGGCGACAGCTGGACCTCGGAAGCCAGGACCGTAACCGCGTGCCCGCGGGCCAACTCACCGGCGGAGGCAAGGAGAATGCGGACCAGTTCCCGTGGCAGCGCCAGCTCGCCGCCATCCGACGTGCGCACGAGAACCTGAACCTGCTCCGGCGCCATTCGGGCAGTCGCGGCGAGCGCGCACTGATGCAAGGGATTCGGTTCGACTTTCTCAGCGTGGGCAAGAACGCTCGTACGAGCCATAGTCGCCTCCAGTCGCCGACCCGGACAAAACCCCATCTGAAATAACTGTAACCGAGGGGTCTTGTGCAGGCAACCGCGAGGGCCACCAGGGGCGGTGCACGGCGACCAACAGAGGGTGCACCTGGACCGGAGCGGCCTCCTCCACGGCCCCAAGCGCTTGGCCGCAGGTTCGGGTCCTGCCGGAGCGGCGCGGAGGGCCTTCCCTTAGAGGACCTTTTTGCGGGTTTTTGACGGTAGTGGTTGACGGCAGTCGTGTCTCAGGCGGCGGGCAGACGGCGCTTGAGCAGCCGGTTCAGGTGGCTGATCGCCTCCTGCTGGGTGTCGTGCAGGACGTGCGTATACACGTCCATCGTGATGCTGATCTGGCTGTGCCCCAGGATTTCCATGATGACCCGTGGCGCGACGCCGGCCGCCGCCAGCAGCGTGGCACAGCCGTGCCGCGCGTCGTGCAGCCGGACCACCCGCAACCCTGCGTCAGCCGCCACCCGCGGGAAGGTCGCGGCGGAGGTCTCAACACGGATGGTGCTCACAGGTACGTTCCCATCCACTCTTCTACACAAGATGCGCCAGGAGGAATGGCGGCGGACAGTAGCCGCTGAACGGGGCGTGAGGCACCTGGGCGGGGCCGAGCCCCAGCACGGCGTGGCGCGGTGACCGGGGGCGGGGCGGACATCGGGCAGGGACACGCCGCACCGCGCCGAACCGGAACCCTGACGCACTGGTCACCCGCGCCGACAGGCTTGTGCAGAACGTCAAAGTGCGACCCGCGGGTTTGTACATATACGGCTCATGACGAGGCTCCGGGAGAATCCCCTACTCTGGCCTCACACGTCAGGCACTCCTGAACTCACGGGCAAATTAAAGCAGTTGGGAAGCCCCCGGGACCGTGAAAACGGAATGCCAGGATGCTTGCACGGGGGCTGTTCGGCCCCTTACGTCCCACGATCCGACGCCACGACGCAGCACATCGGTCGCGCCTGGCCGCCCGGAATCCTCACCGGACGCCGGCGGGTAGGCCCCGATCCTCGGAAGGCCCGGCAATGACACTGCACATGGACGGCACAGCAGTCCTGATTCTGCTGGTCGCGACGGCGGCGGCAGCGGCCGTATACCGCCTCAGGGACCAGGCCGCGACGGGCGGCGGCCCGCATGCACGCGATCTCGTGGGCGCGATCTGCGTCTGGGGGACGGTGGTCGCCGCATTGGTGGCCCTGTTCGCCTTCTCACCCCCGGCGCCGACGGACGGCGACTCACGGACGCCGAGGCAGACAACGTCCTTCGCCCCGTGAGTTCCGCGGGCCCACTCGCCGGGGAACCGCTGACTCGTACGCGGCGGTGGCACCCGGGGCGGCCGCTCGTCCATGTCCGCCGTCCCCCGCGGCGTGTGCGCGTGCGGGCGACCTCGCGGGCGTCAGGCGTCGGCGGACCGAGCCGGTCGGCAGTCACGGAGGAGTCGATCCGCGCGGCGGGTGTCGCAGGTTCGAATCCTGCCGGGTGCACCAGCACAAAGGCCCCGGACCGATCATGGTGCGGGGGCTTTGGTGCACCCGCGTGCCCTGACGAGCGGGTACTCACGGGGAACGCCGGTCAGCCTCGGGGAACGGACATGAGTACGGCCCCCGACCGTGTCACCTGGTCAGAGGCCATGTACCTGCCGGTGGGGGGTGGGATTGAAACCTGCGGTGACTCGCGCCCCGACGGTTCTCAAGACCGCGTGCAGGACACCGCTTGCCGACGCAGCCCCCACGCCCTGAACCGGCCGCTCACAAAGATGCCGACGCCGGCGGACAGCGCAATCAGCGCGACGGAGGCCCCGCCCTCCACAGTGACGTGGCGGCCCGGGGTCGCTGATGACGCCAGAAGAGCGCTGATCCCAGCGAACGTCAGAGCCGCCACGGCAAGGCAGATCGCCAGTTCAGCCCACCACATCGCCTGCGTCGGTCGAGTCGTCACGGCGTAGTTGTACCTCACATCTTCCTGCCGTACCGCAGCCAGGTGCAGCAAACCGTCGCGACCGGAGGCAACCGCGAGCAGCCCCGCATGACCATCGGACGAGCCGAGCAGACCCCAGCGACTGCCCCGCCCCATAGTTCGCCGTGCGGCAAGCTGGGATGCCTGCCGGCCCACTTAGGTGCGAGGCAACGGGCCATGCTCCGCGCGGTCGCTGACGCGTGCCCGGGCCCCGCAGGCGACGTGGGCGGGATCCTGTGAGCTGACCTTGACCTTGCCCCAAGGGCAGGCCCCAGCGTTTGGCCATGCGGATCTTCATGGATATCGAGCCGCTGCGGCACAAGGACTTCCGCAGACTGTGGCTCGCGGGTGCGATCACGACGTCGGGTGCTCAGTTCACGGCGGTGGCCGTGCCGATGCAGATCTACGGCCTGACCGGTTCATCGGCGGACGTCGGACTCGCAGGCCTCATCGGCTTCGTTCCGATGGTCCTCGGATCGCTGTGGGGAGGAGCCGTGGCGGACACCGCCGACCGACGTCTGGTGCTGCTGTGCACCAATTCCGGGATCGGGGTGGCCTCGCTGCTGCTGTGGTTCCAAGCCGCGGCCCACCTGCGTTCGGTGGTGCTACTGCTCGTCCTCGTGGGGCTGCAACAGGCCTGCTTCGGCGCGAACGCAGCCGCAGGCGGCGCAGTCGTCCCACGCCTGGTACCCGCCGCGGTCCTGCCGGCGGCGAACACGCTGCAGTCGACGGCTTCCTGGTCAGCGGGAATCGCGGGCCCGCTGCTGGCTGGGGCGCTGCTGCCCGTTGTTGGGAGCCCCACGCTCTACTTGATCGATGCCGTGGCGCTCACAGCGACACTCCTGGCCGTGTGGCGACTCCCGCCACTACCGCCTGTAGGTTCCGGCGGACGCGGCCTTGGCAGGAACGGCGTGTTGGCCGGGCTCCGACTGCTCACCACCAACAAGGTCCTGGTCGTCACCTACGCCGCCGACTTCTCGGCGCTCTTCCTCGGTCTGCCCTACGCGGTGTATCCGCAGCTCGCCGCAGGACTGCGCGGCGCTGACGTCGTGGGCGTGCTGTATGCGGCGATCCCGGTCGGCAGCGTGCTGGCCGGACTGCTGTCCGGGACCTTCACCCGGGACCGTCGCTATGGCGCCCCGATCTGCGGCGCGGTCTGCTGCTGGGGCGGGGCCATCGCCGGGTTCGGCCTGGCCCGGTCCCTGGCAGCGGCTTCGGGCCTGCTCGTCCTGGCAGGCGCCGCGCTCACTGTGCTGAGCGCGTACCGCAAGTCCGCACTTCAAACCGTCGTCACCGACGAGCTGCGAGGTCGTCTGCAAGGCGCCGACACGGTGATAGCCGCTGGCGGCCCCCGCCTTGCGGGCCTGGCACACGGCGCAGCGGCCTCCGTGGTTGGCCCCATGTGGGCGGTCACGGGCGGGGGCCTGCTGGTGGTGGCAGTCATGCTGGCGCTGTACACGGCGGTCCCGGACTTTCGGCGCTTCCCACAGCCAAGCATCGGGTGAGGTGACATGTGATCAGGCCGCCGTGGGCCGCAGATGGCCCAACCGCCCTCCTGGATCAGTGGCTGTCCGCCCTCCTCGCCACACCAGATCAGGCCACTGACGAGGCAGCATCTCGGCCGCTACTCCTGGACGGGAAGATCAGGATGAGTGGCCAGAAAGATCATGTAGGTGATCGCCGCCGCTGCCCCCAGGAGAGACAACACGGCACCCACTATGGCTCTCGCCCTGCTTGCTCGACCCGACTTCGACGCGTGGCATTCGACAAATGCCCGCACGAGGCCGACGAGTGCCAGAGGCAGCGTGACGAAGCTGACCAGTATCCAGAACGGGCAGCAGAACCAGCAGGCCAAGGATGCCCCGCCGAACCAGACCGCGAGTCCTGCCTTCTCTCGCGTCTCGTCCGGTGTACCGACAGGAATCATGGATTGATCCAAGCAAAGCCCTTCCCGCCGTACAGCGGCGGAGTACAGCAACCGCCCCCACGGCAGCAGCTAGCGTCCGCGGCGGCGGCCCTTGGCGCGGCGGGGGTAGGGGAAGAGGCGGGGGCGGCGTTTGGCGGCCACGTCCTCTATCCAGCCGAAGAGCAGGATCGCCAGGCAGATCAGCGGGACGGCGATCACCAGCGGGGTCCAGTGGCTGGACAGCAGCCACTGCGCGTGGTCGTAGAAGAAGGCGTTGCTCCACAGCGGGTCGATGAGCGGCTCGGTCAGCACCAGGGCGAAGGCGTGCCACAGGTAGACGGTGACCGCGCGGGAGTTGAGCAGGCTGATCACGCCGTTGAACCGCTCGAGCGGCTTGGGCCACTGTTCCCAGGAGGGGCTCAGGTGGAGCAGCAGCAGCACCGCGCCGAACGACCAGATCGCCTGGGCGACCGGTACCGCTTCCAGGTCGTGCCCGAGCCGGGGGTTGTCCACCGGCGACCGCAGCAGCCACCAGCAGCCGAACATGAGCACCAGCGGTGCGACGGACGGCACGACGTACTGCGGGATCCTGCGGAGCAGTCCCTCCTGGTGGGCCATGCCGAGCAGCCAGCAGGCGCCGAAGGTGGTGAAGTCGGTGGCGGCCTGCATCAGCCGGCCGGACTGGTCGACCAGGCCGGAGTTGATGACGAACGCCAGCGCCAGCGGCACGAGCAGGGTGACCCAGGGCTGCCTGCGTATCGCCTTGAGCATGAGCGGCGACAGCAGCACGTACCAGAGGTAGGCGCGCAGGTACCACAGCGGCACACAGATCTGTTCGGCCCAGGAACTCGGCAGGTGCCCGCCGAAGGTGTGCAGCGAGGCCCCGAACGGCGGCTCGCTGAGCGGCAGGACCCAGTAGGCCAGTTCGCCCCACCACCAGCCGGGGTGGCCGTCGTAACGGGGGCCCCAGCCCGCCAGCAGCATCAGCGGCACCACGACCGCGCCGAACAGCCACATCGGCGGCAGCAGACGGCGCAGCCGGCCCCGGATGACGCTGAGCGCGGGCCGCTTGAGGGACCGCGCCATCAGCGACCCGGCCAGCGCGAACATGACGCCCATGGAGGGGAAGACGATCGGCAGCCAGGTCCAGCCGAAGTTGTGGTAGACCACGACGCGGACCAGGGCGAGCGCGCGCAGCAGGTCGAGGTAGCGGTCGCGGCCGGGCTTGGGCGCGGGCGCCGGGGCGGCCTCGGTCTCCGGGCCGCGCTGCGTGGGGATCATGCCGGGGACCATCACCCGCAGGGCGACGGTGTCGGAGGAGTCCCGGATGCCGAAGGCGCCTGGTTCAGCGGTGCTCATGAGGACATCGCCCCCGTCGTGACGTCGAGCCCGACCTCACCGGTGCGCTTCAGCTTCTGCCAGCGCAACCGGCCCCCGGTCAGAGCGGTGATGGCGGACTGCAGCAGCACCATGTACATGAGCACCCGGTAGACCACCTGCTGGGCGGGCAGCGTGATCAGGTGCCAGGCCTTCTCCCGGTCCAGGTGGAAGGACCACCAGGCGCACACGGCCTGCAGGGCCATCACCGCGAACCAGGCGGCAAGGGTCTTGTAGGCGTCGACGAAGACCACGCCGTAGACCATGCCGATGTCGATGGCGGGCGCGAGCAGCGGGGTGACCACCATGAACAGGGCGACGAACGGCAGGCCGACCCGGCCGAAGTGGCCGGCCGGGCCGCGCTCCAGCAGCGAGTGCCGGTGCTTCCACATCGCCTGCATGGTGCCGTAGCTCCAGCGGTAGCGCTGCGACCACAGCTGCTTCATGCTGACGGGCGCCTCGGTCCAGGCGCGGGCGTTCTCGGAGTAGACGACCTTCCAGCCGGCCCGGTGCAGGGCCATGGTCACGTCGGTGTCCTCGGCGAGGGTGTCGTCGCTCATGCCGCCCGCCTGCTCCAGCGCCGAACGGCGGAAGCCGCCCACGGCGCCGGGGATGGTCGGCATGCAGTTGAGCACGTCGTACATGCGGCGGTCGAGGTTGAAGCCCATCACGTACTCGATGTGCTGCCAGGCGCCGATCAGGGTGTCGCGGTTGCCGACCTTGGCGTTGCCGGCCACCGCGCCGACGCGCGGGTCACCGAAGGGCTGCACCAGCTCGCGCACGGTGGACGGTTCGAAGACCGTGTCGCCGTCCATCATGACGATCAGGTCGTACGAGGCGGCGGCCACACCGGTGTTGAGGGCGGTCGGCTTGCCGCTGTTCGGCTGCTGGATCAGCCGGACCATCGGCAGGTCGAGTTCCCGCACGATGGCGGCCGTGTCGTCGCTCGACCCGTCGTCGACCACGATCACCTCGATGGGGTGGTCGCTCGCGGCCAGGGAGAGCAGGGTGTTGGTGATGCACTCCTGCTCGTTGTAGGCGGGCACCACCACGGTGACCGGTTCGGTGACCGGATCGCCCCAGGAGAAGCCCGGCTTGCGGGTGCGCCGCACGTGGACGGCGGAGAGCACCAGCATCAGCGCGAACCGTGCCATGACCAGCACGCCGACGACCGCGAGCAGGGCGACCAGCCACGGCATCAGCTCCACCGAGAAGGTGGTGCACCACAGGAACGCCTTGCCGACCCAGAGGTTGTAGCTGGTGACCTTGGTGTTGGCGGAGCCGGTGCCGAGCGCCTCGCCGGTGGTCTTGAAGGTGTAGCCCTGGGCCTTGAACTTCTCGATGATGATCGGCAGCGCGGCCAGCGTCTGCGCCCGGTCGCCGCCCGCGTCGTGCAGCAGGATCATCTCGCCCTGGCCGGGGAGGTCGGGCATGGCGGACTTGACGATGGCGTCGACGCCGGGGCGCTTCCAGTCGTCGGTGTCCTTGTTGATGAAGGCGGTCAGGTACCCCTCGGACCCGGCCTGCTTCGTCACCGGCCACGACCAGTCGTCCAGCGCGTCCACGGTGGAGGAGTAGGGCGGGCGGAACAGGCTGGAGTGGATGCCGGCGACACCGGCCAGCGCGAGCTGGGTCTCGCCCAGCTCCCAGGTGAGCCGGGTGCCGGAGTGCAGCGCGAGGTCGGGGTGGGTGAAGGTGTGCAGGCCGATCTCGTGGCCGCCGGCCACGATCTGCCGGATCAGCGACGGGTTGCGGGTGACCATCGAGCCGGTGACGAAGAAGTCGGCGCGGACGTTCTCGTCCTTCAGCACCTTGAGGATCTTCGGCGTCCACTGGGCGGACGGCCCGTCGTCGAAGCTGAGGACGACGGTCCTGTCCGGGATCGTGTAGCTGACCGGCTTGCCGTTCCCGCCGCCGCGCGCGTCGACGACGGGGCCGCCCTCCAGCACGCTGGTCGGGACGGTGGCCTTGTCCACCGAGACGGCGATGCGCTCGTCGTGGAAGACCTCGTTGTTCTCCATGCCCCGGAGCACCATCAGCGCCAGCAGGGTCGCCAGTACGGTCACCGGCAGGAAGAAGCGCAGCGGAGGTGCGGCGAGCCGGCGCGGCCGCGCGATGGACTGCCGGGGGCGTTGGTGGCGGGACATGGACTTCCTGGTCGGTCGCGTCTGGCTACTGCGCGGTGACGGTCACGGAGTCCGACGCCGCCGTACCGGCGGTCGTCGTCGCGGTGACCGGCGCGGTGGCGTCGGGTGTGGTCGCCGGGGCGGCGGTGGTGCTCGCCGCGGGCTCGGTGACGCCGGGGCCGCGGGCAGCGGCGCGTTCAGGTACTGGCTGGGCGGCGTGGTGTCCGCGGTGCCGGGGACGGTGAGGGCGGGCGCCTGGGACTGGGTTCCGACCAGTCCGGAGATCATCGCCACCACGCATCCGGTGCAGAGGATGCCCACCAGCCAGCCGAGACCGCGCAGACGGCGGCCGCGCTGGCCGGTCTGGTCGACGAAGACGGGAGCCGGCTCGACCTCTGTGGAGGCACTGGTCATCGACACCCGTGGCCTTCCTTCATCGTGTTACGTCTGCGAGTTCGGCGACGCCGAAAGCAGTGAAGAGTGGGAGAAAGTAATGAACTCGGGGAGGAAAGGGACATCGACCGACCCGCTCCCGATCATTCAACTAGATTAATATGGAGGTTCAGTGAATGTCACGAGGGTCTCGTAGAGTGCCGGTGACGTAGCTTGCCTCAGCTCGCCCCTTGCCCGATCGGACGTTCACGCATGGCCATATCCCGCTGCCGCGGCCGCCTGACGGCCGCCGTGCTCCTCGTGGCCGCCGTCTCGTTCCTGGCGAACGGCTGCGGCGGCGCGGGAGGCGGGGACGACGCCGGGGCGGCCAAGTCCGAAGGGGCGGCGGCGCGTTTCGAGGTCTCGTCCATGCTCGAGCCGTCCGGCCGCGCGCTGGGCGTCGTCGACGACAAGACGCCCTGGCAGTACGGCATCGTCAAGACCTTCACCGAGGAGGCCGGGCGGGCCCCCGACATCCGCGAGTACTACAGCTCGTGGGGCGACGACTTCGACACGGAGGGCAACACCTTCCTGTGGAAGCAGGGCCAACTGCCCATGATGGAACTGGTGCCCACCGACGCCTCGCTCGCCGGCATCGCCAAGGGCCGGGACGACGCCTACGTCCGCCGGCTGGCCGGTCAGATCGCCGCGTACGACGGCCCGTTGGCCCTCTCCTTCGCCGGCGAGATGAACGGTCCGTGGAACTCCTGGGGTCCCGAGCACGCCAAGCCCGCCGACTTCGTCGCGGCGTGGAAGCGTGTGCACGGCATCTTCGCCGCGCAGGGCGTCACCAACGTGATCTGGGTGTGGACCCCGCACGTGGTCGACTCCGGCACCACCGCCGAGCTGCGCCCCTACTACCCGGGCGACGCCTACGTCGACTGGGTCGGCCTCATCGGCTACTACGGGCCGATCGACGGCGTCGCCTTCTCCAGCCTCTTCACCCCCACCCTGCGCCGAATCGAGGACTTCTCCGGCAAGCCGGTGCTGATCGCGGAGACCGGGGTGGCGCAGAGCGAGGGCAAGGAAGCGCACATCCGTGACCTGTTCCGGGGCGCCGCGAAGGCCGGCGTGATCGGGCTCGTCTGGTACGACCAGCGCAAGGACTGGCCGGGCGGCCATCAGTTGATGGACTGGCGGATCAGCACCTCGCGGGGTGCGCTGGCCGCGTTCCAGGTGGAGTCGGCCCGCAGCGGCTTCGGCCATTCGTTCAAGAGCGGCTGATCCGGGGCGAGCAGGGGAATCCAGCCGCGAGCCGGCCAGGAACGACATTGATCACGGCGCATCACCGCGGCTGGCGCAAGCGGATGCCCGAACAGGGGAGAGCACGGAGATGACGACGGAACCGTCGCCGGGGCAGGGGGCTCCGCAGGAGGACCACGGGTGGGCCTTCCGGCCCCGCGGGTCCGCTCCCGGCCCGCGGCCGTACCGGGAACAGCGGACCGGTCCGGCCGCCTCGCGGGACGGCCGGCCGCCGGCCGAGCCGTACGGCGGGTCCTCCGGCACGCGGTGGGACAGCACCATGCCGCTGCGGTTCCCCGAGCCCCGCGACGGTGCCCACGAGGCCGTGCCCGAGCCGGGCCGCCGGACACCCCCGCACACCCCGCGCGGCGGTTCGGCGGACCGGATGCCCGGCCACCCGTCGGCGGCGAACGCCGTTCCCGGCGCGGCCGCCCTCCACCGGCCCGAGCCGGACGCCGCGCAGCCGCGGCCCCCTGCGGACGCGGGCGGCGACCGGCCCCGCAGGAGCAGGGGGGTGGGGAGGATCGCGCTCGTCCTCACCGTCCTCGTCGCCGCCGCCGGGGCCGCCTCCGTCATGCTCAAGCAGGAGGACGCCGCCGCTGTCGCCTCGAAGAACCTGACCCAGGCGTGGCAGGTACCGGCACCCGCCGCCGACGACGCGCTGATCGGCAGCTGGCTCACCGGCGAACTGGTCGTCCGAGGCAGCAGCCGGGGCGGCCTGCGCGCCTACGACCTCAGCGACGGCAAGGAGGTGTGGCGCGCCGCGTCCGCCGCCGCCAAGCGCGGCACCGTCCCCTGCGCGATGTCCCCGACGGTCAGCGCCCAGGGCATCGGCACGGTCGCCTTCGGTACGGACGCGAGCACGTGCACCCGGCTGGCCGGTGTCGACGCGGCCACCGGCAGGATCCTCTGGTCCATGCCGCTGACCAGCACCGAGCACCCCACGGCGGTGGCCGCCACGACCTATCTGCAGGGCCGTGTCGCCACCGTCGTCAGCGCGAACTTCCTCGGCGGTGTGGACGTCCGCACCGGCAGCCGCGTGTGGGGCTACAAGGCCCGCGGCCACTACTGCAACGCCTACAACTGGGGCGCCGACGGCGTGGTGCTGGTCGACGACTTCTGCCTCGACCGGAAGTCCAGGTTCACGCTCAGCGCGTACGACGGCAGGACCGGGAAGGTGATCTGGCGCAAGCCCGAGAAGGCCCACTCAGACGTGCCGCACATCCTGTCCGGCTCACCGCTGGTCGCCGCCGTCCACACGGCCCGCCAGGACGCCGTGCGGGTGCTCGGCACCACCGGGACCGGCCGCAGACTGGCCGTGGGCGACGACGAACTCACGGCCGGCAACGCCAGCGGCGCCGACCACTCCGCCCGGCTCTACGGCCGCGTCCTGGTCACCCCGGCCTCGGCCGCCGGCAGCACGGTGCTCGACGGCTTCGACACCACCACCGGCGCCAAGCTCTGGACCCACCGCTCCGCCGCGCTCGCCGTGCCCGCGTCCGGCACGGACGGCAAGGTGTACGCCGTCACCACGTCCGGCGCCCCGCAGCTCATCGCCATCGATCCGGTCACCGGTCGCGCCACCCCGGTCGCGGGGCTGCCGGCGGGGACCGGCAAGTGGAGCTTCACCTCCGGCACGGTGTACGTCACCCCGGACGGCGGCGTGCTGGAGCTCAACGCCCTCGGGTCGAACGGCGGCGTGCGGCTGTACCGGTAGGGCCACGGCGTCACCGGCCCGGGCGCGGCACACCCGCGGCGGCGTCGGTCGCCGGGTTCGTCCGCGGGGGCGGGGGCGGCCACGGCGAAAGGCACCGTTCCGGGCCGCCCCGCCGTGCACCCGCCGTGAACCCGCCGTGCACCCGCCGTACGGCACCGGAGTGGCGCGACCGCGCTCCCCGCCGCCCAAGTCCGGTCGCCCGCGCTCAAGATGCGGGCATCCGTGTCTGCTGGGATGCTCGCTGAGTGGCCGGGTGACGATGGCCCCCAGGCAGGGCCGTGGCGCGGCAGTCGCCCCACCCCGCCCGCGGAAACGAGGACGTCCGCAGTCCCAGCCTCCGCAGTGCTCACGCCTCCACGGGAGGAAGGTCGCGATGATGTTCACCCGCACGCGTACAGCAAAGGCCGCCGCGGCAGCCGTGCTCGCCGTCCCGCTCACCCTCGGCGGGATGGCGTCCCAGAGTCACGCGCAGGACGCGTCCCCCAGCCCGTCGGGGACGTTCGGTTCCGGCTGTTCGGCGCTCGCGCAGAAGGCCGACACCGCCAAGGACAAGGTCGTCGACGCCGCGTCCGCGTACCCGCAGCTCAGCCAGCTGGTCTCGGCCGCGGTCAGGGCGAAGCTGACCGACACCCTGAACGGCAAGCCCCAGATCACCGTCTTCGCCCCAAACGACGACGCTTTCAAGAACGTCACCGCGTCGCAGCTCGCCTCGCTCCTCAGCAACGAGGGGCAGCTCAAGAAGGTGCTGACCTACCACGTCGTGGACAAGCAGATCACGCCGAGCGAGCTCTCCGACGGCTCCTTCACCACGGTGGAGGGCGGCAAGCTGACCACGTCCGGCTCGGGCAGCGACTTCAAGGTCAACGGCAAGGCGAACATCGTCTGCGGCAACATCAAGGCCGCGAACGCCACCATCTACGTCATCGACCAGGTCCTCCAGCCCCCGTCCTGACCCCTCCGCGTGCGCGCGGGCCCTTCCGTCCGGCCGACGGGAGGGCCCGCGCGCACGCGGGCGCCTGCTGTCCGGCCCTGGGTCAGGGCCGGACAGCCCCTGTCGGGGCGGCCGGTGGCGCGGTGTGATGGACCGGGGACCGACCCGACGGCCGCCGCGCCGGACGCACCGAGGTACGCCATGGACCACCACCCCGCCCGCACCGGACGGCCGCACCGCCTGGCCGCGGTGGCCGCCCCGGCACGGGTCGAACCCGTCCTCCTGGCCGTCACCGCGGCGGCCCTGACCGCCGGCGGCATCGCCTGGCTGGCCGGTGCGGCCGGGCTCGCCGACCTCCTCTGGGCGCTCGGGACCCTGGCGGCCGTCGTGCCCGCGGCGGCATGGGTGGTGGCCGCCCTGCGGCACGGGCGTACGGGTGTGGACCTCATCGCCGTGCTCGCGCTCGGCGGCACCCTGGCCGTCCACGAGTACCTGGCCGGCGCCCTGATCGCGCTGATGCTCGCCACCGGCCGCACCCTGGAGGCCGCGGCACAGCGGCGCGCCTCCCACGACCTGCGTGCCCTGCTGGAGCACGCGCCGCGATCCGCCCGCCGGCGCACCGGGGCCGAGGTGGTCGCGGTGCCGACGGACGAGATCGCCGCCGGGGACCTCCTCGTCGTCGGGCCGGGCGAGGTGGTCCCGGTCGACGGGCGCCTGGAGGACGTCGCCGCCGTACTCGACGAGTCCGTCCTCACCGGTGAGTCGGCGCAGGTCGAACGCGCGCGGGGCGAGCCGGTGCGCAGCGGCGTGGTCAACGCGGGCGGCGCCTTCGAGCTGCGCGCCACCGCCACCGAGCAGGACAGCACCTACGCCGGGATCGTGCGCCTGGCCCGGCAGGCCGGGGCCGAGTCCGCGCCGGTGGTCCGGCTGGCCGACCGCTACGCGGCCTGGTTCCTGCCCCTCTCCCTGCTGGTGGCGGGGCTGGCCTGGCTGGTCAGCGGCTCCGCCGTGCGGGCCGTCGCCGTCCTCGTGGTCGCCACCCCCTGCCCGCTGCTGCTGGCCGCCCCGGTCGCCGTGGTCTCCGGGCTGTCCCGCGCCTCCCGCCTCGGCGTCGTCATACGCGACGGCGGCGCGCTGGAGAACCTGGGCCGTGCCCGCACCCTGCTGCTCGACAAGACCGGCACCCTCACCCGCGGCCGCCCCCGCGTCCTCGACGTCACCGCCGCCCCCGGCTCCAGGCCCGCCGAGGTCCTCCGGCTGGCGGCCTCCGTCGACCAGTACTCGCCCCACGTCCTCGCCCGGGCCATCGTCGACACGGCCCGGGAGCGCAGGCTGGGGCTGTCGGTTCCCGCCGGCGTCACCGAGGAGCCCGGCCGGGGGCGACCGGCACCGTGGAGGGGCACCGGGTCCGCGTCGGCCGTGTCGGCCCGGAGCGGGCGCGGCCGCCCTGGGCGAAGGCGGTCGAGAACCGCGCCCTCCTCGACGGGGCCGCCGTCGCCTGGCTCACCGTCGACGGGCACCTGGCCGGTGCGCTGCTCCTGCGCGACCCGCTGCGCCCCGACGCGCCCCGGACCCTGCGCCATCTGCGGGCGGCGGGCATCGACCGGCTGCTGATGCTCACCGGCGACCGCGCCGCGCCCGCCCACGAGGCGGCCGCCGTCCTCGGCCTGGACGGCGTGCGCGCCGAACTGGGCCCGGCCGACAAGGTCGCCGTCGTGCGCGCCGAACGCGAGCGCGCCGTCACCGTGATGGTCGGCGACGGCGTCAACGACGCCCCGGCGCTCGCCGCCGCCGACATCGGCGTCGCCATGGGCGCCCGTGGCTCCACGGCGTCCTCCGAGGCCGCCGACATCGTGCTGACCACCGACCGCGTCGACCGCCTCGCCGACGCCGTCGGCATCGCCCAGCGCGCCCGGCGCATCGCGGTGCAGAGCGCCCTCGGCGGCATGCTGATGTCCCTGGCCGCCATGGCCGCGGCCGCCGCCGGCCTGCTCCCGCCCGCCCCGGCGCCCTGCTCCAGGAGCTCATCGACGTCGCGGTCATCCTCAACGCCCTGCGCGCCCTGCGCGTCGACCAGGCCGTGCGGCCGCCCCTGACGCCCGCCGCCGAGACCCTCATCCACCGTTTCGCCGCCGAGCACGACGACCTCCAGGACGTCCTGGAATCCGTGCGCGACGCCGCCGACCGCCTCTCCGGCGATCCCGGCCCCGAGGCCCTGGCGGCCGTCGAGGAGACCCACCGGCTGCTCACCGAGCGGCTGCTCCCGCACGAGTACGCCGAGGAGCACGAGCTCTACCCCGCCCTCGCCCCCACCCTCGGCGGGCCCGAGGCGACCGCCACCATGAGCCGCGCCCACACCGAGATCGAGCGCCTGTCCCGCCGCGTCGCCACCCATCTGCAACTCGCCCGCGCCGACGGCGGCCTGGCCCCCGGGCAGCTCGACGACCTGCGGTCCTGCCTCTACGGTCTCAACACCGTGCTGCGCCTGCACTTCACCCAGGAGGAGGAGAACTACTTCTCCCTGGCACCGTGACCGGTGGCGGCCCGGCCGGATTCCGACCGGTGCGGGAGGGTCGCGCGGTGACGGCCGGTCGAACGATCATTGCACTTTGTATTGACGGTGCCTCAGGCCGACCCTAGCCTTCCGTGCTTGAGAGCGCTCTCAAACCACTGGGTTCCGGGCTCTCCCCCACAACGGCCTGCGATATGAAAGGCCGCTCGCGCCACTCGCTCAACGGCTCGCCGCACCTGCCGGTCCGGGCCGTCCGTTCGCCTCACCCCCGTGCTGAAGGGTGCCCCATGTCAAGAGACAGTGCTCAGCCGCCGAGAGCGGTGCCGTGGTCGTCCCCCTGGCGGCGGGCCGCGGTGTTCGTGGCCCTCGCCGCCCTCCTGGGGCGGTCCTCACCGTGCTCGACTCCGCCAAGGCCGGCGCCGACACCGTGGGTGCGGGCAGTTACACCACCACGGCACCCGGACCGCTGCCGTCCGGCTGCGCGGACCTGTCCACCAACCCCCGCCACTGGGTGACCTCCAACGCCCCAGCCGGCGCCGTCCCCACCAACGACTGGTGGTCGTCGATCCTGTGGAAGCGCACCAACTGCGCCTACGGGGAGCCCCTGTTCGCCCAGCCGCTCGGCTTCCGGGCCGGTTCGGAGGGTCTCGGCGTCTCGTACAGCACGAAGCCGACGATCTCCGGCAGCGGCAAGGGCGTGGGCGAGTACCACTTCGAGTACAAGGAGGACTTCACCGCCGGAGTCTCCGGTCTGGCCGCCTCCGAGGTGAAGGTCGACGACTGGAGCGACTGGACCGTCAGCCCGTACCTCAGCGACGGCGCGCACTCCCTGCGGGCGACGATCGGCTCCGGCCTGCCGTTCGCGTACTTCCGCGCCCGGGCGGTGACGCGCGGATCAAGGCCGCCTCCGGCGCGACGGTGGACGTGTGGTCCCACTCCGGCCCGACGCTGGGCTACTCGGTCGACGGCCACGACTACGTCGCCTTCGCCCCGGCCGGCGCGACCTGGTCGGTCAACGGGTCCACCTTCACCTCCTCGCTCGCGGGCAAGGACTACTTCTCGGTCGCCGTGCTGCCGACGACGCCGTCCACCTCGGCCGCCGACCGCACCGCGCTCGCGGAGGCGTACGCCGAGTACGCCCACGACCCGGTCACCGGCACGGCCGTGTCCTACCGGTACGACGAGGCGAAGAGCACCGTCACCACCACGTACCGCTTCACCACCGACGCCCTGGAGGGATCGGCGACCGGGACGGTGGCGGCCCTGCTGCCGCACCAGTGGCGCCATCTGTCCGGCGGCGGCAGCCCGCTGCCCCGGACCTACGTCTCCTCCCGCGGCCCGCTCAAGGTGCTCACCGGTGTCACGTCCTTCAGCACGACGATGGACTTCCACGGGGTGCTGCCCGAGATACCGGCGGTCGCCGACAGTTCCGGCGCCGACGCCGCGACCCTGCGGGACTACCTGAACGCCGAGAAGGCCGACCCGACCCGGCAGGTGAGCGACGACACCTACTGGACCGGCAAGGGGCTCGGACGTGCCGCGCGTCTGGCGGAGATCGCCGACCAGACCGGCGACACCGAGGTGCGCGACGCCGCGCTGTCCGCCATCAGGTCGAAGCTCACGGACTGGTTCACCGCCTCACCGGGCAAGACGGGCCACCAGTTCTACTACGACCGCAAGTGGGGCACGCTGATCGGCTATCCGGCCTCCTACGGGTCCGACCAGGAGCTGAACGACCACCACTTCCACTACGGCTACTACATCGCGGCCGCCGCGACCCTCGCCAAGTTCGACCCCACCTGGGCCGACGCCGACCACTACGGCGGGATGGTCGACCTGCTCATCCGGGACGCCGACAACTACGACCGGTCCGACGGGCGCTTCCCGTTCCTGCGGGACTTCGACATCTACGCGGGCCACGACTGGGCCTCCGGCCACGGCTCGTTCGCCGCGGGCAACAACCAGGAGTCCTCTTCGGAAGGGATGAACTTCGACAACGCCCTCATCCAGTGGGGCGTCGCCACCGGGAACAAGGCCGTCCGCGACGCCGGCATCTACATGTACACCACCCAGGCCGCCGCCATCGAGGACTACTGGTTCGACGTCCACGACCAGGTCTACCCGGAGGGCTTCCAGCACAAGGAGGTCGGCATGGTGTGGAGCAACGGCGGCGCCTACTCGACCTGGTTCTCCAGCGCCCCCGAGCAGATCCAGGGCATCAACCTGCTCCCGGTGACCGGCGGACACCTCTACCTGGGCGACAACCCCGCCTACGTCAGGGCCAACTACCAGGAGATGCTCGACCAGGCCGGCCGGACCCAGCCGGGGATCTGGCCCGACATCTGGTACGAGTACCGGGCCCTGGGCGACGGTGACGCGGCCCTGGCCGACTTCCGCGCCCACAGCTCCCTCACCTCCGAGGAGGGCGAGAGCAAGGCCCACACCTTCCACTGGATCCGCAACCTCGCCGCCCTCGGCACCGTGGACACCGGGGTCACGGCCGACTCCCCGCTGAGCGCCGTCTTCGTCAAGGGCGGCGACCGCACCTACGTCGCCGCCAACACCACGGCCACGGACAGCACCGTGCACTTCTCCGACGGCACGACCGTGCGGGTGCCCGCCGGGAAGACGGTCACGACCGGCGCGTACACGTGGAGCGGCGGCAGCGCGCCGGGCGGCACGGGTCCCACGCCCACACCGACCGCCAGTCCCACGCCGACCCCCACTCCCACGGACACCGCGACGACCTCGCCGAGCCCGACGCCTTCGCCCACCGGCGGGAGCGGTTCGTCGCCCACGCTCTACCCGGGGCGGACGGGACACTGACCGGTACCGCGGGCACGGCGGGCTCCGTGACCCTGGCCTCCGCCGACGGCGTCAACCACGACGGCACCCCCTACAAGCCGGTCACCTTCACCGCCACCGGTCTCGACCTCGAGTACGGCAACGGCCAGACCCGGTTCGACCTCGCCGTCGACGCCCAGAACGCCGTCGGCAACGGACCCCAGGCACAGGTGTCCTACGACTGCACCGGCGACGGCACCTGGGACCGTGTGGAGACCTACCGGTACTTCGCCACCGACCCGGTCAACGGCTGGGAGCACTACACCGACGGCGCCGGAACCAGCTCGACCACCGGCACGGCGTGCGACCTGCGGAAGGGGACCGTGCAGGTGAAGGTCTGGAACGCCATCGGCAACGCGTCCACCGTCCTCGGCACCGGGAGCGGTCGGTACTGCGGCTGCCCTACAGCTGACGCACCACGCGCCGGTGGTGACGGGATGGCCCGCCGCCACCGGCGTCGCGTTGGCCCGCATTCTTGACGGATTCATGACGCGGGGCGCCGCACCCTTCGCCGCCGGGCCGGTGTCCTATCCGGTGTCTCTGCCTGAAGTGAGGATTGGAGTGCCATGGAAGGCACCGCCGTCGCAGTGGTCGTGGTGGCCGCTCTGCTGCTGATCGTGCTGAAGAGCGGGATGCGCGTCGTCAACCAGGTGGAGCGTGGCGTGGTGTTCCGCTGGGGCAAGGCCCTGCCGGCGCACCGGCAGCCGGGCATCACCTTCCTCATTCCGTTCGCCGACCGGATGCGCAAGGTGAACGTGCAGGTCGCGACCATGCCGGTGCCCACCCAGGAGGGCATCACGCGGGACAACGTGTCGGTGAAGGTCGACGCCGTCGTGTACTTCCGGGTGACGGATCCGGTGCGTGCCGCCATCGAGGTGCAGGACTACGTCTTCGCCGTCGGGCAGGTCGCCCAGTCCTCCCTGCGGTCCATCATCGGCAAGAGCGACCTGGACGATCTGCTCAGTGACCGGGAGCGGCTGCACGAGGGGCTGGCGCTGATGATCGACAGTCCGGCCGCCGGGTGGGGCATCCACATCGACCGGGTCGAGATCAAGGACGTGCAGCTTCCCGAGTCGCTGAAGCGGTCCATGTCGCGGCAGGCCGAGGCCGAGCGGGAGCGCCGGGCCCGGGTCATCACGGCCGACGGCGAGTTCCAGGCGGCGCAGCAGCTCGCCAACGCCTCGCGGATCATGTCCGACACCCCGGAGGCCATGCAGCTCAGGCTGCTGCAGACGGTCGTGGAGGTGGCCGCCGAGAAGAACTCCACGCTGGTCATGCCGTTCCCGGTGGAGCTGCTGCGGTACTTCGACCGGACCGTGCAGAAGATCGACGCCGAGATCGGGGAGAAGGATCAGGGGCGGCGCGCCGTGCCGGACGCCCCGGACGTTGCCGTGCCGGACGCCCCGGATGTTCCCGAGCAGCGGTCCCCGGAAGGGGAGGAGCCGGCGCCGGAGGGTGTGGAGCAGGCCTGAGCCGCCCAGGCGGGCGGGTGGTCCGGCGGCGCGGGCTAGCATCCGGGCATGACTGCTACTGACCACAACGGTTCCGTGCTGGACATCGAGATCGGAGCGCTCCAGGGCGGCTCCGCCAATCTGCCGGGCTACGCCGGCCAGGCCGTGCTCATCGTGAACGTGGCCTCCAAGTGCGGGCTGACCCCGCAGTACACGGGTCTGGAGCGGTTGCAGGAGCGCTACGCCGAGCAGGGCTTCACCGTGCTCGGCGTGCCCTGCAACCAGTTCCTCGGGCAGGAGCCCGGCTCCGCCGAGGAGATCGCCGAGTTCTGCTCGGCCACGTACGGGGTGACCTTCCCGCTGACCGAGAAGGTCGAGGTGAACGGGGAGGGGCGGCACGCGCTGTACGAGCGCCTCGTCGGTTTCGAGGACGGCGAGGGGCACAGCGGGGACATCCGCTGGAACTTCGAGAAGTTCCTGATCGGCCGGGACGGACAGGTCGTCGCCCGGTTCTCGCCGCAGACCGAGCCGGAGGCGGCCGAGGTCGTCGCGGCGATCGAGGGCCAGCTCGGCCGGTAGTAACGGCAGAAGGAGTCGATGGGCGCGCCGCTCAGGTGCGTAGAGCCCTCTCGGCAAGGACGGCGACTGGTCGAGAGGGCTCTGTGAGCGACGCTTGTGCAGCCGTCGTCGGGCGACGGCTATGCGCGAGGGGCAGCGAGAGCCCCCTAGGCCTTGACCGAGGCGACGAAGACGTTCCACGCCTCGGTGGGGAAGGCCAGGATCGGGCCGTCGGTGACCTTGGAGTCGCGTACGGCGAGTTCCGCGGTGGTGGGCGACTTGACCTCGACGCAGGCGCCGTTGCCCGCGGAATAGGAAGACTTCATCCACGTCTCCGAAGCGCCCTGAATCAGTGCCATGTCCACTCCTGTTGCCAGTTGCTGTAGTGCGGTTCGCGCCAACCTGGTCGTCTGATTGGCGTGATCGACGCTACCGGGCAACTGCCGCCCGCGGAGTAGTCGTTCACTCAAGCGGATGGCATATTCCAGGTGAGCCTTCCGCTGGAGTGAACCAATGGTGTAAGATCCCGCGCTTTTGTGGAGCACGGCTCAGTCGGCGTACTCCTTCGCCACTTTCGCGATGAGTTGCCGGGACTGTTCCACATTGAGGGACTGCGCCCGCAGATGTTCGTACATCACGGCGTACTTCTGCACGTCCTGCGCCTTCTCCAGGTACAGGTCGCTGGTGACGCCCTCCAGGTAGACCACGCTCGAGTCGGCGGCGTCGGTGAACTCCAGGATCGCGTACTGGCCGTTGAGCCCGGGATGGGCGCCCACCTCGAACGGCAGCACCTGCACGGTGACGTGCGGGAGCTGGGACATCTCGATGAGGTGCTCGAGCTGTTCGCGCATCACCAGCCGGCTGCCGACGACCCGGCGCAGCGCCGCCTCGTCCAGCACCACCCACAGCCGCAGGGCGTTGCCCTCGGCGGTGATACGTTCCTGTCGCCGCATGCGGACCTGCACGCGCTTCTCGATCTCGGCCGTCGACGTCTCCGGCAACGCGCCCTGAACCAGGGCCTCCGCGTAGGCGCGGGTCTGCAACAGGCCGGTCACGAGCTGGGGTTCGTACACCCGCAGCGACTCGGCGTCGGTCTCCAGGCCGATGTAGACGCTGTACGGGATGTCCCCGAACGTGTGCCACCAGCCCTGCTGGCGGGAGTCACGGGCCATCTCCATCAGCGAGTCGACGATCCGCTGGTCCTCGACCTCGTACACCCCGCACAGGTCGCGGACGTCGCGCTGACTGATGCTTCTGCGGCCGTTCTCCAGCCGGCTGATCTTCGACTGCGACACGAGCAGCCGCTCCGCCACCTCTTCTGCCGTCATGCCCTTGAGCTCGCGGAGCCTGCGCAGCTCCTGGCCCAGCCGGCGCCGTCTGACGGTGGGATTGACACTGGACGCCACGGGACGTGCACCTCCGGCTGCCTGCCTGTACTGACCACTTTGTGTATCTGCTGTTGAGCAGACTGCCACCAAGGTGCTTACCACCGCTGGGAAACGGTGGATATGCAGCGCGTACGCACCGATTCGGGCACGGAGCGGCCCGCCGGACACGGCCGAGCGGGGCGGGGAGACCACACGGATCTCACCACCCCGCTCGAACCAGCGGCTCCCGTAACGGGTTTCGGGGACTGCGTACCGGTGTCGTGGGGACCGGCGGTGCGGTTCAGTGGGTCACGGCGCGTGCCATGGACCCGCGGTGCGGCTGCATCGGAACCCCGCGCGCGGGTTCCGCCGCGCCCCTGACTCCGGGCCCCGCCGGGCGTCCGGCCGCGGCCGGACCGCGCCGTGGCTGGGCCACCGCGCCGTTCTGCACGTCCATCACGGCATGCGCCACCAGCCCGCCCATGGGGTCGTGCCGGATCAGGTCCCGCAGCCGGGAGCGGGAGGATCGTCCCTCGTTCCCCGGATACAGGTGCTTGCCGAGCCCGACCGCGTGCGCCAGCGCGGCGAGCGCCGCGGTCCGCGGGTCCGGCGGTACGCCGGTGCGGATCGCGTTGTCCAGCCGGGCTCGGATCTCCCGGCTGATGGCGGTGTCCGTCGCCTGGTAGCGCGTCGTCGGCAACACCCCGCACATCTGGCCCGGTACGGCGGCGACCATGCCGCACCGCTCCAGGTGCGAGAGATAGACCTGGCGGAGCCCCAAACGCGGCCCGCCGATCCAGTGGACGGCCCGCACGGGAGCGCCACGCCTTCGCAGCAACTCCAACGCGCAGTCCAAAGTCGGATCTCCAGTCGGCCGTGGCACCACCACGGCGATACGATCCCCGTCTGGGGCTATCCGTCCGGCCAGCGCCAGCTCCACTAGCTGTGCTCCGGCCAGACCGAGGTCGAGCGACTGCGGCTGCGCAGTGGTACCCGTGGCCGGGTCCAGTGCGAGCAGCAGAAGCTCCTCCGGAATTGTTCTGCGGCTCCTGCCCATCCATGCCTCCCCGCGTGGATGAATGACAGGGTGACCCCTCTCACATTGGTCTGTCGAGGGCGCGTGACCGGTTCGTAAGGGAACCGGTAGGTATGTCGTTCTCGTCTACCGCAGGGGCCAAGTCCTCACACAGGACACTGGTACATGGTTCGGACAGGGCGCGCGAGTGTGCGTGCGGCGCATGGAGGAGGCATCGGTGGCGGGCGAGTCCCCCGACAGGTCGAAGCAGCGCGAGTCGTCGGCGGAACCGACGTCGGGGAGCGAGGGTTCGGTTCCCGAGGCACGCGATCCGCGTCTCGCGGTGTCCCGAGAAAAGGATTCCTCGGGCGCCGTGGACACGGCGACGAAGATCCTTTCGATGCGGGACGTGAAGGCCGCCGACGACTCGGAGCCGTCCGAGCCCCGGACCCCCGAGGGGGACCAGGACTCCGACCTCCGCGAGGCGGTCTCGGCCTGGATCCGCTCGGCCAAGAACCCGGAGACGGAGTCCGGGGCCGGCTCTGACGCGGACGAGGACACCGGAGAGGACGGGGCGTCGGCCACGACGAGCGCCGAGGCGAAGCCCGGTACGGACGCGAAGCCCGGCGCGGGCGTGAAGTCCGGCGCGCGCTCGGAGACGAAGTCGGGCGCGGAGTCGGAGTCCGAGACCGGCAGCGAGGCCGAGGCCACCGCGGGTTCGGGCGCGAAGTCCGGCGGGACCGGCACCGAAGCCGGCGGGAAGACCGCCAAGGGCGAGGACGCCGGCTCGAAGGCGGACGCGGGCTCGGACCGGAAGCCGGCCACCGACGCAAGGGCGGCCAAGGGCGACGACGGCCCGAAGGCCGGCCCGGACGCGGCCGTGGAGGACGCCGACTCGGACCCCGAGCCCGGCACCGGCACGGGCCGCGAGGCCGACCGGAAGGCCGACACGGCCTCGGACGCGAAGACGGACGCCGACACCGGCCCGAAGGCCGCGGGCGACTCCCGCACCGGCAGCACCTCCGCGAACCTCGACACGGGCCGCGGCGCCGACCGGAAGGCCGACACGGCCTCGGACGCGAAGACGGACGCCGACACCGGCCCGAAGGCCGCCGGCGGCTCCCGCACGGGCGGCACTTCCGCGAGCGCCGACGCGGGCTCGGGTGTCGAGGCGGAGGCCGACGGCGGTAAAGGCGCCGCCAAGGCCTCGGACGCGTCTTCCGCGAAGGCGGGGGCCGACGGCGGCGCGAAGGGCCCGGAGACGGCTCCCAAGGGCGCGGACGGCGGTTCCGGAGCGAAGGCACCGGATGCGAAGGCGGCCAAGGTCGCCGGCGCGAAGGCCGCGGCTGCCGCCGCCCGGGCGGCGAAGGCTGCCGCAGAGGCCAGTGGGACTAAGGACGCCGCGGAGACCAGCGGCCCGAAGAACGCCACGGAGACCAGCGGCCCGAAGAACGCCGCGGAGGCCGGCGGGCCGAAGGACGCCGCGGAGGCCGGCGGGCCGAAGGACGCCGCGGAGGCCGGCGGGCCGAAGGACGCCGACGGTGAGGGCGCCCCGCAGGGGCCGCCCGCGGCCGACGACGAGGGCCGCACGGGTGGTGCGGGTGGGAAGACCTCGGCCGCCGAGGGCGCAGCCGAGGCGAAGGGCGTCGACCAGCCCACCACCGCCTTCAAGGCCGTACGCCCGAAGAAGCCCCAGGTCGACCAGCCCACCACCATGCTCAAGCTCGGCACGGCCAAGCCGAAGCCCGAGGGCGGGACCAAGCCCCCGCCCCCGAAGCGGAGCGCACCAGCAAGTTCGTGCCGCTGCGCGACTCCGAGGCCGCCGCGCCCACCAGCGCCCTCCCGCAGGTCGGTCCCGAGCGCACCACCCAGCAGCCGCTCCCGCCCAAGCCCCCGCTGGACCTGCTGGCGGAGCTGACGAACACGCCCCCGCCGCCGGAGACCCCGGTCCGCACGCTGGTCCGCCGGGTCAAGATCTGGACGCCGCTGGTCATCCTGCTGGCGATCGTCTTCGCGGTCGTACAGGCGATGCGCCCGCTCCCCCAGCCCACCCTGGACCTCACCGCGAAGGACTCCTACACCTTCGACGGAGCCAGGACGGACATCCCGTGGCCGGCCCAGGGCCAGGCCGCGCTGGACGTCCAGGGCATCGGCACGTTCGGCTCCTCGGGCACCCAGAAGCCCGTGCCGATCGCGAGCGTCGCCAAGGTGATGACGGCGTACATCATCCTGCGCGACCACCCGCTGAAGAGCGGCGCCGACGGCCCGAAGATCAAGATCGACCAGGCGGCCCAGGACCAGTCGAAGGCGGGCCAGGAGTCCACGGTCGACGTCACGGCCGGCGACAGCATCTCCCAGCGCGAGGCCCTGGAGAGCATCCTCATCGCCTCCGCGAACAACGTGGCCCGGCTGCTCGCGCGCTGGGACGTCGGTTCGGAGAAGGAGTTCGTCGCCAAGATGAACTCCACCGCCAAGGGCCTCGGCATGGCCGACACCACGTACACCGACCCCTCCGGTCTGACCAACTCGACGGTGAGCACGGCCGTGGACCAGGTGAAGCTGGCCAAGGCCGCGATGGAGGAGCCGGCGTTCCGCGAGGTCGCGGCGATGATGTCGTACGACGACTACAAGGGTGTCAACCACTCCAACTGGAACCACCTGGTCGGCCACAACAACGTCGTCGGCATCAAGACCGGTACCACCACCTCCGCCCTCGGCAACCTGGTCTTCGCGGCCAAGCAGGAGGTCGGCGGTGAGACGCGGACCATCGTCGGCGCGGTGGTCCGCCAGCCCGCGGGCGGTTCGGACAACACCATCCTCAGCGGGGCGCTGGACGCGGCCGACAAGCTGATCCGCTCCGCGCAGGGCGCGCTGAAGTCGGCGACGGTGCTGAAGAAGGGCGACGTCGTCGGTTACGTGGACGACGGGCTCGGCGGCCGTACGCCGGTGGTGGCCACGAAGGACGTCGCCGCGGCCGGCTGGTCGGGCCTGAAGGTGAAGCTCTCCTTCGCGTCCGACGTCGTACCGCACACCGCGAAGGCCGGTACCAAGGTCGGCACGCTGACCGTGGGAGACGGCGGGGCCGGCGCGGTGAAGGTGCCGGTCGCCCTGCGGAAGGACCTGGCCGAGCCCGGCCTCACGGACAAGCTGACCCGCCTCGGCTGAGCCGGACCCTGGCCTGACCTGGCACGCACCCCGTCGACGGAGCCCCGCGGCGGGGTGCGTGCTAGCGTCACGAAACGGGGCAGGTCGACGGTCGGGGAACGAGACCGCGAACTGAACGGGAAACGGCCGGGAACACGAGGGACACGGCCGAGAACAGAAGACGGGACACGGGGAGTGCCTTCAGGTGGCCACAACCGAGCGGACACGCTCCGACGACGCCGATCCGGACCCGGGATCCGGCCAGCGAATACGTCCGTCCGCGACTGACACGGACGGTCGTCACGCCGGCCGCGCGGACAGTCGTCCCGCGGACCGCGCCGACGGTCTTCGCGACGACGGCGTGGCCCGTCATCACGGCGACCACGCGGGTGGCCCCGCCCCGGCGCGGCAGAGCCTGCTGCTCATCCGCCTGCGCCTCGCCGCCGAGCCCCTCAGGCAGCGGTTCCTGAGCCACCCGGTGCTGTCCGTCACCGCCCTCTCGGCCGCCCTGCACGTCATCTGGTTCTTCACGTTCGCGAACAGCGGCGGCGACCTCGCGGCCCAGGACGCCTGGGCGGAGTTCGTCGGCCGGCACCCGGACTCGGCGTACAACCTGGCCTGGTACGGCGGCATGCACCCGGTGTCGTACAGCGTCGTGTCGCCGTATCTGATGTCGGTGCTGGGCGTCCGGACCACGATGATGCTCGCCGGAACGGTCTCGGCGGGCCTGCTGACGCTGGTCCTGCTGCGCAGCCGGGTGGTGCGGAACCCGCTGTGGGCCTCGCTCGCCGGGGTCCTCGCGTTCGTCTGCAACGCCGTGTCCGGACGGGTGACCTTCGGACTCGGCACCATGTTCGCGCTGGGCTCGGTCGCCGCCGTGTTCTGCTGGCCCCACCGCTGGCGCTTCAAACGCTGGGCGAAGGCCCTGGTGGCCGCCCCGCTGGCCGCGCTCGCCACGATGTCCTCGCCCGTCGCGGGGCTGTTCGTGGGCCTGGTCGCGGTCGCGCTGTTCCTCCAGAAGCGGCGGCCCGGCGCCTGGGCGCTGGGGCTCGCGCCGTCGGCGGTGGTCGCCGTCTCGGCGTGGCTGTTCCCGTTCTCCGGCACGCAGCCGATGACGTTCGGCTCGGTGGTGATGCCGCTGCTGTACGGGCTGCTGTGCCTGTTCCTGGTGCCCAAGGAGTGGATCACCGTCCGGCTGACGGCGGGCGTCTACAGCCTGGCCGTGGTGCTGGTGTGGCTGATCAGCTCGCAGATCGGCTCGAACATCTCCCGGCTGCCGATGCTGTTCGCCGGTGTGACGCTGGTCGCCGCGCTGCCCTACACGGTGCCGCGCTCACGCAAGTGGTACGTGACCGTGCTGGCGTTCCTCGGCTTCGCCGGCTGGATCGGCTTCAAGTCGGTCGACGACATCGTGCACACGACCCCGGCCGCTTCCTGGGCCCGTGAGCTGGCCCCGCTGGTCAACCAGTTGCAGAACGTCGGTGCCGAGAAGGGCCGCGTCGAGGTGGTCCCGGCGCGCTCGCACCGGGAGGCCTCCGCGCTCGCGCCGTACGTGAACCTGGCGCGCGGCTGGAACCGGCAGGCCGACATGGAGCGCAACCCGCTCTTCTACGACGACACGCTCAACTCGGCGAACTACCACGAGTGGCTCCAGCGGTGGGCCGTGCACTTCGTGGTGCTGCCGAAGGACAACCCGGACGGCAACGGCGGCGGCGAGCGCGAGCGGACCCTGCTGCGGCGGGGGATGCCGTATCTGCGGCAGATCTGGGGCGACGCCAACTGGCAGCTGTTCGCGGTGACCGACCCGGCGCCGCTCGCCGAGCCCGACGCCGTGGTGGACCGGGCCGAGCAGGGCGAGATGACCCTCCAGGTGCGCAAGCCCGGGCGGATCCTCATACGGATCCCGTACTCGCCGTGGCTGAGCGTCGTCGACGGCGAGGGGAAGAGCCTGAAGCCGCCGCAGGAGACGGACGCCTCCCGGCACCGCGACGAGGGCACACCGAAGACGTACGAGAACGTCAACGGGTGTCTGACGGAGACGGCGGAGGACGCCAAGGGCGACCGGTGGACGGTGCTGCTCGCGCCGAGGGCCGGGACGTACCACCTGGCGGCGCCGTACCAGCTGCCGCGCGGCACTCCCTGCCCCGACGAGCTGAAGTAGGTTCCAGGGCCCCCGCGCCGCACCAGGCCGGGGGCCCTCAAAACACCCCTCCTCGTTCAAGTACATGAACAAGGATCATCAGCACGAACCTTTTTACTCTCTCTTGACGTTCCCGTTCCTTGCCGTGCGTACACCTCCGAAACCAGAGTTCACATGCCTGACCCTGCACGCGGAACTCTGGAAGGGGACACATGAACGGTCTCGACTGGGCCGTGCTGATCGGCTACTTCGGGGTGATGGTCGCGATCGGCGTCTGGTCGCACAAGCGTGTGGACAACGTCTCCGACTTCTTCACCGCCGGCGGCAAGATGCCGTGGTGGCTCTCCGGCATCTCGCACCACATGTCGGGCTACAGCGCGGTGATGTTCACGGGGTACGCGGGCATCGCCTACACCTACGGCGTCACCTCGTTCATCACCTGGTCCTTCCCGATCGCGCTCGGCATCGCCATCGGTGCCAGGCTGTTCGCGCCGCGCATCAACCGGCTCCGGTCCCGGCTCCATGTGGCCTCGCCGCTGGAGTACCTGAAGAACCGCTACAACCTCTCCACCCAGCAGGCGCTCGCCTGGTCGGGCATGCTGCTGAAGATCGTGGACGTGGGCGCCAAGTGGGCCGCGATCGCGACCCTGCTGTCCGTGTTCACGGGTGTGTCCCTGAACCAGGGCATCCTCGTCACCGGCGCGATCACCGCCGTCTACTGCACGATCGGCGGCCTGTGGGCGGACGCGCTGACCGAACTCGGACAGTTCGTCATCCAGTTGCTGGCCGGTGTCTCGATGTTCGTCGCGGTCGTACTGAAGCTGCACGACAAGGACATCGGCTTCCTCGGCGCCTGGGACGAGCCCGCGCTGCACGGCCACGGCAAGCCGCTGGTCGGCCCGTACGGCACGGTGTTCCTGCTCGCCTTCCTGTTCATCAAGCTCTTCGAGTACAACGGCGGCATGCTCAACCAGGCCCAGCGCTACATGGCGACGGGCAGCGCGCGGGAGGCCACGCGGTCGGCGCGGCTGTCGGCGGCGCTCTGGCTGGTGTGGCCGGTGGTGCTGTTCTTCCCCATGTGGATGTCCCCGCTGCTGGTGCACGCGCAGAAGCCGGACGGCTCGGACTCCTACGCCCTGATGACCGAGCAGTTGCTGCCGCACGGACTGCTGGGCCTGGTCATCGTCGGCTTCTTCTCGCACACCATGGCCATGTGCTCCTCCGACGCCAACGCGATCGCGGCCGTGTTCACCCGGGACGTGGCGCCGGTGCTGTCGAAGCGGGCCCGGGCGTGGGGCGAGCGGTCGGGGCTGATCGCGGCCCGGATGACGACCGTCGCCTTCCTCGGCCTGTCCATGGCGGTGGCGACCCAGGTCGACTCCCCCGCCTTCAAGGACATCATCACGGTCGTCATTAAGTGGGTGGCGGGCCTGATGGGACCGATCGCGATCCCGATGATGCTGGGTCTGCTCCGCCCGTTCCGCCGCTCCGGCCCGACGGCGGCCCTCAGCAGCTGGGCGGCGGGCCTGCTGGCCTTCTGGCTGGTGAACTACCCGATCAACTGGGCGGTCGACGGCGGGGTCCCGCTGCAGTACCAGGTCTCCATCCCGCTCGCGGTCTCGCTCGTGCTGTACGTCCTGGTCGGATACCTGAAGCCCGAGGACACCCCGGAGCGGCTGGCGGTCATCGAGAAGGTCAACACGGACGGGGACGCGGCGGCGGCCGTGCCGGTGCCCGCGGGCGCCGGGGACGACGTGGTGGGAGCGCCGTAGCGGCCGGCGCCGGACGGCTCAGGCCCGGGGGTAGCGGGCCAGCCAGCCCGGCGCGGACCCGGCGGGGCCGTGCAGGGCGGGGCCCTGGGTCATCTCCATGGCGAAGTCGTCGGCCAGCTCCAGCACGGTCGGGCGGCCCTCCAGCTCGGCGAGCCAGGCCGGCGGCAGGGCCGTCTCGCCGTGGAGGGCGCCGAGCAGGCCGCCGGTCAGGGCGCCCGCGGCGGCGGAGGGCCCGCTCTGGTTGACCGCCAGGCACAGGCCGTGGCGTACGTCCTCCCCCACCAGGGCGCAGTAGACGGCGGCGGCGAGCAGTCCGTCGGCCGTGCCGTCGCCGGCCAGCTCCTCCACCCGGCCCGGGCCGGGCAGTCCCTGCCGTACCGCGCCGAGGGCGTGCTGGAGGGCGTCGGCGACGGGCTGGTGGCCGGGGCGCGTGGCGAGCAGCGCGAGGGCGCGCTGCACGGCGGCGTCCAGGCTCTCGCCGCGGGCGAGGCCGTGCACGATGACCGCGTACGCGCCCGCCGACAGGTAGGCGATGGGGTGCCCGTGGGTCTGGGCGGCGCACTCCACGGCGAGCTGCGCCACGAGTTGGGGCTCCCAGCCGACGAGGAGGCCGAAGGGCGCCGAGCGGGCGACGGCCTCCGGGCCCAGTTCGCCCGGGTTCTTCGGGGTGTCCAGGGTGCCCATGGTCTCGTCGCCGAGGCCCAGGAGCAGGGCCCGGGTCGGGTCCCGGCGGGCGTACAGCCACTCCTCGCGGGCGAGCCAGCCGTCGTCCTTGCGGCGCTCGTCGGGTCCCCAGTCCCGCTGGGTGGCCGCCCAGCGCAGATACGCCCGGTGCAGATCGGTCGGCGGGTGCCAGGCGCCGGTGTCGCGGCGCACCTGGGCCCGTATCAGCCCGTCCACCGTGAAGAGGGTGAGCTGGGTGTGGTGGGTGACCGAGCCGCGTCTGCCGTGCCCGAAGGCGAGGTCGAGCAGGCCCTCCCCGCCGTACGCGGCGCGGATCTCGTCCAGGTCGAGCGCGTCGGCGGGCCCGCCGAGCGCGTCGCCGACGGCCACGCCGAGCAGGGCTCCGCGTACCCGGCTGCGGAAGTCCTGCTGCTCGGCGCGCCCCCAGACGGCGCCGGACGTCGCCTCCATGCAGGCCTCCTCGGCACCGTCCGTTCGTACGACGCCCAGCACTGTAATCGACCGGGGACGGCCTGTTCACTGGGGCGAATCGGTCCCGCCCGGTCATTCCCGTACAGCTGTGAGCACTTGCACGCCGTCCGGGGAGGCAGTCGGCGGGCGGACCCGCGGGGCCCGCGCGCGCCGGTGCTTCCGGAGGCGTGAAGTCGGCCTGAACCAGACCGGATTCTGGCGCGATGCGCAGGGGAGATCTGGTCTGCCGACGGGGAGAATCCAGCCATGACCACCACCCCCGCCTCAGCAGCCACCGCCACCACGCGCGCCTCCGGTTCCGGTGCACACCTGGCCGCCGGTGTCCTCACCGGCGTCGTCGCCCTCTACATCGCACTCGTCGCACTGGGGAACATCACCGACTTCGGGACCAACCAGCAGTTCGTACGGCATGTGCTGGCGATGGACACGACGTTCAAGGACGACAACCTGATGTGGCGGGCGATCACCAGCACGGCACTCCAGGACACCGCCTATGTGGCGATCATCGCCTGGGAGACGGTGGCGGCGCTGGTGCTGATAGCGGGCACGTTCCTGTGGGCGCGGCGGGACCACGACCGGGCCCGGCGGTTCTCCGCCTACGGGCTGCTGATGCTCGTGCTGCTCTTCGGCGCCGGGTTCATCGCCATCGGCGGCGAGTGGTTCGCCATGTGGCAGTCGAAGACCTGGAACGGGCTGGACGCGGCGACCCGGGTGCTCGTGCTCAGCGGGGTCGCGCTGGTCGTGAACCTCCTGCCGGGCGGACGGCGGGACGGCGCTAGCTGACGACGGTCACCTTGGCGCCCGTGTCCCCGAAGGACCACAGGGCGGCGCCGTCCTGCTTGTGCATGCGTATGCCGCCGAGCTTCTGTCCGCCGGCCGGCGGGGGCGAGGAGCCGTCGAGGGCGTTGGAGAAGGCTATGTTCACGCCCTCCACCTTGGTGAAGTACATCACGTGCTCGATCTCGACGCCGTCCGAGCCCTTGAGGGACTGGGTGCGCAGGGTGACCGAGTAGCGGCCGGGCGGCGGGCTCACCGTGCCCGGCCACACCGTGAAGGTGCGGGCCGCGTGTCCGGTCGCGTCGACCAGCCACACCCGCTTCGCGCCGACGGAGTAGACGATCCGGCGGCCCGACCCGGACCCGTCGGGCAGGGCGGGCGGGCCCGACGGCTTCGGGTCAGCGGACGCGTGCGGGCGCGGCGACGCCGACGCGCTGGGCCGGACCGCCGAGGCCGTGGGGTGCGGGCCGTGCTCGGCCTGCACGCCAAGGGCGACGACGGCCGCGGTCGCCGCCACCGTCAGACCGGAGACCCAGGCCCACGAGGGCAGTCGGGCAGCCACGGGTACGCATCTCCTCCGCTATGGATCCCCTTGTCGGAACCGGGGTCGGATCATCGTACTCAGTCCGCTCTCAGTCCAGGACCGGCAGCAGGTCGGGCAGGTGGCCGTCGGAGGCCTCGGCCGCCCGCCGCCGCTCCTCGGGCACCTCGCCGTACAGGGTCGTGCGCGGCTTCGCCGGCCGGCCGGCCGCCTCCGCCACGGCGATCAGGTCGCGGACCGACTTGTACGAGCCGTAGGAGGAGCCGGCCATACGGGAGATCGTCTCCTCCATGAGCGTGCCGCCCAGGTCGTTCGCGCCGGAGCGGAGCATCTCGGCGGCACCCTCGGCGCCCAGTTTCACCCAGCTCGTCTGGATGTTGGGGATCCAGGGGTGCAGCAGCAGCCGCGCCATCGCGGTCACCGCCCGGTTGTCCCGGGTGGAGGGGCCCGGCCTGGCGATGCCCGCCAGGTACACGGGCGCGTTGGTGTGGATGAAGGGCAGGGTGACGAACTCCGTGAAGCCGCCCGTCTCCCGCTGGATCCCGGCCAGGGTGCGCAGGTGGCCGAGCCAGTGGCGGGGCTGGTCCACGTGGCCGTACATCATCGTGGAGGACGACCGGATGCCCAGCTCGTGGGCGGTCGTGATCACCTCGGTCCAGGTGGCCGTGGGCAGTTTGCCCTTGGTGAGCACCCAGCGGACCTCGTCGTCCAGGATCTCCGCCGCCGTGCCGGGGATGGAGTCCAGGCCCGCCTCCTTGGCGGCGGCCAGCCACTCGCGGATCGGCATGCCCGTCCGGGTCGCGCCGTTGACCACCTCCATCGGCGAGAACGCGTGGACGTGCATGCCGGGGACGCGCTCCTTCACCGCCCTGGCGATGTCGAAGTAGGCGGTGCCCGGCAGGTCCGGGTGGATGCCGCCCTGCATGCACACCTCGACCGCGCCCACCTCCCACGCCTGCTGGGCCCGGTCGGCGACCTGCTCCAGGGAGAGCGTGTAGGCGTCGGCGTCGGTACGGCGCTGGGCGAACGCGCAGAACCGGCAGCCGGTGTAACAGACGTTGGTGAAGTTGATGTTGCGGGTGACGATGTACGTGACGTCGTCACCCACCGCCGACCTGCGCACGTCGTCGGCGACCCGGCACAGCGCGTCCAGCGCCGGGCCGTCCGCGTGGAACAGGGCCAGGGCCTCGGCGTCTGTCAGGCGGGTGGGGTCGTCGGCCGCCGTGCGCAGCGCCTGCCGTACGTCGGTGTCGATGCGCTCCGGCGCCATGCCGGGGGCGGCCGCCTCGCGCAGCGCCTGCCAGTCGCCGTACACCTCGTCGAAGTCGGCGCGCCGGTCGGCGGTACGGCCCTCGGTGTCGATCGCGGTGTGCAGGTCGGTACGGCCGGTGGCGGTGAACGCCTCCTCCGGCTCCTGCCAGGGGCGCCCCTCGACCACCGCGTCCGGCCGCGCGAGTCCGGTCTCCGGGTCGGCGAGCGCGCCGACGTGCGGGCGCAGCCGCGGGTCCAGCCAGGGTTCGCCGCGGCGGACGAACTCCGGGTAGACGCAGAGGCGTTCGCGCATCTCGAAGCCGGCGGCCCGGGACTTCGCGGCGAGTTCCTCGATCCGCGGCCAGGGGCGTTCGGGGTTGACGTGGTCGATGGTCAGGGGCGACACCCCGCCCCAGTCGTCGATGCCGGCGCCGATCAGCCGCCCGTACTCGCTGTCGACGAGGTTGGGCGGGGCCTGCAGACAGGCCGAGGGGCCCATGATGTGCCGGGCCACGGCCACCGTGGCGACCAGGTCGTCGAGTTCGGCGTCCGGCATGCCGCGCATCGCCGTGTCCGGCTTGGCGCGGAAGTTCTGGATGATCAGTTCCTGGATGCCGTGGTACGCCCGGGAGACCTTGCGCAGCGCGAACAGGGACTCGGCCCGCTCCTCGTAGGTCTCGCCGATGCCGATCAGCAGGCCCGAGGTGAAGGGGACGGAGGAGCGTCCGGCGTCCTCCAGCACCCTGAGCCGTACGGCGGGTTCCTTGTCCGGGGAGCCGTGGTGGGGGCCGCCGGGCTCGGACCAGAGCCGGGTGGCCGTCGTCTCCAGCATCATGCCCATCGAGGGGGCGACGGGCTTCAGGCGCTGGAAGTCCGTCCAGGTCATGACGCCCGGGTTGAGGTGGGGCAGCAGGCCCGTCTCCTCCAGGATGCGGATGGAGACGGCCCGCACGTAGGCGATGGTGTCGTCGTAGCCGTGCGCGTCCAGCCACTCGCGCGCCTCGGGCCAGCGGTCCTCCGGCTTGTCGCCGAGGGTGATGAGGGCTTCCTTGCAGCCGAGGGCGGCGCCCTTGCGGGCGATGTCCAGCACCTCGTCGGGGGACATGAACATCCCGTGGCCCGCGCGGCGCAGCTTGCCGGGGACGGTGACGAAGGTGCAGTAGTGGCACTTGTCGCGGCACAGCCGGGTCAGGGGGACGAAGACGCTCTTCGAGTAGGTGATGACGCCGGGACGGCCGGCCGCCGCCAGGCCCGCGTCACGCACCCGGGCGGCGGACGCGGCGAGACCGGTGAGCGCCTCGCCGCGTGCCTGGAGCAGCACCGCCGCCTCGGCGACGTCGAGGGCGACGCCGTCCCGGGCACGTTTGAGGGCGCGACGCATGGAGTTCTCGGTGGGACCGGTTCCGGAGGACGCGGAAGTCGTCATCCCTTGAGCATACGTTCGGGGTGATCAACGCACGGGGCCCGCCGCCGCCGCCCCGGGCCCGCTCGCCAACACCACCCCTCGCGGCGCTACTTGGTCTGCTCCGCCGCCCACTCGGCCCACTCCTGCCGCATCCCGCCGAAGCGCGGGCCGTGCTCCGGGGCGATGCGGCCGTGGACGGAGAGGTTGTCGTCGTCCCGGTCGACGGAGTCGGCCGGTCTCCGCGGCCGCCCGTGGTCCTCCCGGGACATCCCGGTCAGCCAGGTGAGATGGGCGCGCGCCTGTTCGGGCCGCAGCACGCCGAGGAAGAACACGCGCCGGCGCACGCCGGGGACGGGCATTCGACGCCCGCGACCGTCGTCCGGATCGCCGGCTTCGCCGTTCCGGCGGTCTGCACCGTCCGCCACGTCGCCCACGTCCAGGCGAAGGCGACCGCGGGGTTCGCCGGCTGAGACGCCCACGCCCCTCAGGGCCTCCCACTCCGGGCCCGGGCGTCCCGGCGCAGGCCGATGATCTCGGCGACCGTGTCCAGCCAGCGGGCGGTGCGCTCCTCGCCCTCCGGGGTGTCCGCGACCCGCGCCGCCGTCTCCAGCCAGTCGAGCAGCAGTACGGACGCCTCGCGGGACGGCAGCGGCTCGGTCAGCTCCGCGGCGCACCGCAGGCCGCCGGCGCGGACGATCTCGGCGACGTAGGCCACCGAACGCGCCACCACGCCCAGCCGGTCCAGGGTGACGGCGGCCGCGACGGCGCCGTCACCGGACAGCGCGGCGCGGAACGCGTCCTGGGTGAGGCCGTAGCGGAGCAGCACGGCCACGTCGGTGGTGGCGAGGACCTCGTCGTCGGTGCGGGGTGCGGAGGGCATGGGCGGCGCTTTCCGGTTCTGGGGCGGGTCAGCGGACCGTGATCGTGTAGACGAAGAACGCCGGCCTGTCGTCCGGGGTGCCCGTCGCCGTCGGGTACGGGCTAGACGAGGCGGTACCGGAGCCGGAGGCGCTCGGGTACGGGTACGCCGTCTCGGTGCCGCTGTGGCAGCTTCCCATCGGGCAGTGCAGGAGCTTCACGGTGGTCCTGCCGGGCTCGAGCGCCGTGAAGTCGAAGAACTGGGTGCCGTCGCCGCCGCCGATGAGACCGCCGCCGCCCTCCTCGTCCTCGCGCTTGCCGCGGTACTTCAGCACGTGCCCGTCCGGCCGGGGCCCGGCCAGGTACCAGTTCTGCCCGAGTGCGGGGTTCGCGGGCACCTTCAGGGTGAACTCGTCCCGGCGTCCACCGTGACGGCGCGCTTCTCGGTGCCGTACTCGTCGGCCCCGCCCGAGGAGCCGCAGCCGGCCAGGGCGAGGACCCCGGCCGCGGCCAGGGGGATCAGTGCGGTGCGCATGTTCACGGTTGCTCAGTCCTGCTGGATGTAGACGCGGTTGACATTGCCCTTGTGCGCGGCCGAGTACCGGTCGTCCGCCGCGGCGCTGAGGTCCCCCTTGACGAAGTCCTCCTCGCTGACCCAGGTGGTGGTGCCCCAGGGGTTGTAGATCTGGAGCTTGTCCCCCTCCTGGCCGATGATCATCATGCTGTGGCCGTGCCAGTCGTCGTTGTCGTCGTACCGCTCGATGTTGATGGGCACGGGCTTGCCCTCGGCGACGGACCGCTCGATGTCGGGCAGCACGTCCCGCCGGTCGTCCTCGCCGCCCATGTCCTGGCTCTCGTAGTGGTCGCCGGTGTGCGGACTGAGCTCCTTCTCGGAGATCTCCACCTGCCCGTCCGAGTCCATGCCGGCCGGCTTGCGGTCCCACAGCCAGCCCGAGTTGTCGCCGTCGCCCTCCTCGTGCAGCCGCAACTGCTCGTCGGTCAGGCGCTCACGGAAGTGGTCCGGGTCGTCGTCGGTGCCGTCGGGGCCGCCGGTCAGCTCCAGGGCGTAGACCGGGTCGACGATGGCCCGCGCGGTGACCGTGGAGGAGGGCACGCAGGTCTCGCCGTCCTGGTCCCACAGCCTGCCGTCGAAGTCCTGGTTCTCCTGGCCCTTGGCCGACGGGCCGTTGCCCGTCGAGACCGGCGCGAGGTGCTCCCGCAGCCACACCGCGTCCCTGCCGTGGATCTTGCCGCCGAACTCCTCGACCTCGTCGACGGAGTACCCGGCCGCCAGGGCCTTCATGAGGTACGCCTTCTCCTGCGGCGTCGAGGCGTCGGCCAGCAGCCGGTCCATCCGGGCCCGGTCGGCGGCCGGGAGCCGGTCCATGGCGCGGCCGGAGCGTTCGAGGTCGTTGGCCGTGAGGATCTCGTTCAGCTCCGGGTCGCCGCCCACGTTGCCGACGTCGGCCAGGGCCAGCCGGTCCGCCGCCGTCAGCCCGTTCGTGTCCAGTTTCCCGGCCCGTGCCTCCGACGCCCACTTGTTGAGGTCCCGGGCAGCGGCGCGGGCGGCGTCGTCGGCCGCGTCCGCCGCCTTGAGCAGCAGGCCGGCGCCGGCGGAGGCGACCGAGCGGGCCTTCAGCCGGGTGCTCTCCTCCTCGTCGTCCTCGTGCCAGTCGTCGAAGAAACCGTCCCTGCCGCCGAGCATCGTGCGGGCCGAGTGCAGCTTGGTCCGTCCGTCACGGTCCTGGACCCGCGCGTCCTTGACGGCGTCGGCGAGGCTCAGCAGCGCCTTGGCGCCTCCCTCGAACGCCTCGGCCATCTGCCGGGCGTCCCGCGAGGCGGCGGACACCACGTCGGAGGCGAGGACGCTCGTCCGGCCGACCCACACCTCCGGCAGGCCCTTGCGGGCCACCTTGTCGACACGGTCCCGCACGTCGTTGGCCTTCTCGACCTGACCGCGGTACGTCCTGGCCAGCGACTCCAGCGTCGCGTGGTCGCCCATCGGGGGCGACACCGCGAGGGCGTCGTCGATCGCGTCGATCAGGTCGTTCTTGCTGCCGGCCGAGGAGATGCTCCTGGCCAGGCCCGCGAGCCTCTTGCGGCGGTCGGTGGTGTCCTCCGTCGTCATCGCACGCCCCCTCAGTAACCCGACAGCGCCGACGGGCGGGCGGCGTGTGCGGGCACGGCGGTGACGCGGCCGTCGGCCACGGGCACGCTGCGGACGCCGGTGTCCACCAGTGCGTCGCTTCCGTCGTAGGCGCCCTTGGCGAGCCGGACCTTGTCCGCCAGTTCGTGCAGCGCCGACTCCAGGGTGCGGGCCTCCGCCTCCTAGGCGGCGGCGTACGCGTTGAAGGCCGTGGCCGCGTCGGGGCCGCCGAGGGCGTCGTCCGTGTAGCAGAGGCCGGGGGCGATCACCTCGCGGATCTTCCCGGTGTCGTCGCCCGCCCCGTCCAGTTCCTTCGCCTGTCCGGACACACCGGACCTGACCGTGTAGCCGTCCGCAGACGCGCCCATCGAGCTCCCCCGTTGCGATGGTTCATGACCGCGGGGGAGGCTAACACGCGTCAGTCACGGGAAAGTCCAGGTGCCACGGGGCCCGCACGCGGTCGGCACACCGTCCGTGCGGGGTCCCTCGGGGCCGTCGGAGAGCAGGAGATCCAGGGACATGCCAGAGCGTGCGGACCTCAAGCAGCGCGTCGTCACCCGGTTCCAGCGGTATCTCGCCAACCCGCTCAACCGGCGCCTGCCCTTCCAGACCCTGCTGGAGACCACCGGCCGCGTGAGCGGTGAGCCGCGGCGGACGCCGGTGGGCGGGCGCCGGACCGGTGAATCCTTCTGGCTCGTCTCGGAGTTCGGCTACAGGTCGCAGTACGTGCGCAACATCCAGGCCGACCCGCACGTCCGGGTCCGTGTCGCCGGCCGCTGGCACCACGGCACCGCCCATCTGCTGCCCGACGACGACGCCGTGGCCCGCCTGCGCTCCCTGCCCCGCTTCAACAGCGCGGCGGTACGGGCGCTCGGCACGCATCTGCTGACGGTGCGGGTGGACCTCGCGGACTGAGCGCGACCGCCCCGGCCCCGCGGTCAACCGAAGGACCGGCCCTCCATCTGAGGAGACCGTGTGCAGACCATGTGGACCCAGGTGTACCGGTCTGTGATCGGCGTCTCCCGCTGCTGACGCAACCGCCCCGAACAAGGCAAACTGACGGGGTTGTTCGGGATGACAGGTCCTAGGGGTCGAACGCATGGACGGTGCGCCGCGAGTGCCTGAGCAGCGGCGTCCCGGCTCCGCGGCCGTCGCGGAACCGGAGGCGACGCGATTCGGGGTGCTCGGTCCGGTGCGGGCCTGGCGCGGCGCGCAGACGCTGAACACCGGCTCACCTCAGCAGCGCGCCCTGCTGGCCGCCCTGCTGCTGCGCGAGGGCCGCACGGCGACGGCCGCGGAACTCATCGACGCGCTCTGGAGCACCGAGCCACCGTCCCAGGCGCTGGCGGCGGTGCGCACGTACGCCTCCCGGCTCCGCAAGGTCCTCGGCCCCGGCGTCCTGGTGAGCGAGTCGGGCGGATACGCGGTACGGGGCCTCGGCGAGGGCGCGCTGGATCTGGCGACGGCGCAGGAACTGGCGGCGGAGGCGGACAAGGCGCGCGGTACCGGGGACCTGAGGAGTGCCCGGGAGGCGCTGGGCCGCGCCCTGGCCCTGTGGGACGGCGAGCCGCTGGCGGGCGTCCCCGGGCCGTACGCGGAGGCACAGCGGGTGCGTCTGGAGGAGTGGCGGCTGCAACTCCTGGAGTCCCGGCTGGACATGGACCTGGAGCAGGGCTGCCACGCCGAGGCGGTCTCGGAACTGACCGCCCTGACGGCCGCGCATCCGCTGCGTGAACGCCTGCGCGAGCTGCTGATGCTGGCGCTGTACCGCAGCGGGCGCCAGGCGGAGGCCCTCGCGGTCTACGCGGACACCCGCCGGCTGCTCGACGAGGAACTGGGCGTCGAACCGCGCCCCGGCCTGCGGGAACTCCAGCAGCGCATCCTCCAGGCGGACCCGGCCCTGGCCGAGCCGTCCGCCCCGGCCGCGGAGCCCGCCGTGGTGGCGGTCCGCCCGGCACAGCTCCCGGCCTCGGTGCCCGACTTCACCGGCCGCGCGGCCTTCGTGGACGAGCTGAGCGAGGTGCTGGCGTCGGCGTCCGAGGCGGAGGGCCGGGTGATGGCCGTCTCCGCGCTGGCCGGGATCGGCGGCGTGGGCAAGACGACACTGGCGGTGCACGTCGCGCACCGGGCGCGTTCCGCCTTCCCCGACGGCCAGTTGTACGTGGACCTGCAGGGCGCCGGCCCGCGCTCCGCCGAGCCGGAGACGGTGCTGGGCTCGTTCCTCCGGGCGCTGGGCACGGCGGACTCCGCGATCCCGGACAGCCTGGAGGAGCGGGCGGCCCTGTACCGCTCGGTGCTCGACGGGCGCCGGGTCCTGCTGCTGCTGGACAACGCGAAGGACGCGGCCCAGGTGCGGCCCCTGCTGCCGGGTACGGAGGGCTGCGCGGCGCTCGTCACCTCCCGGGTGCGGATGGTGGACCTGGCCGGCGCCCATCTGGTGGACCTGGACGTCATGTCCCCCGACGAGGCCCTGGCCCTCTTCACGAAGATCGTCGGCGACGAGCGGGTGACGGCGGAGCGGGAGGCCGCGCTGGACGTGGTCGCGGCGTGCGGCTTCCTGCCCCTGGCGATCCGTATCGCCGCGTCCCGCCTGGCGGCGCGCCGCACCTGGACGGTCTCGGTCCTCGCCGCCAAGCTGGCGGACGAGCGGCGCCGGCTCGACGAGCTGCAGGCGGGTGACCTGGCGGTCAAGGCCACGTTCGAGCTGGGCTACGGCCAGCTGGAGCCGGCCCAGGCCCGGGCGTTCCGCCTGCTGGGCCTCGCCGACGGTCCCGACATGTCCCTGGCGGCGGCGGCAGCGGTCCTCGACCTTCCCCCGGAGGACACGGAGGACCTGCTGGAGTCCCTGGTCGACACCTCGCTCCTGGAATCCGCGGCCCCGGCCGCTACCGCTTCCACGACCTGGTCCGCCTCTACGCCCGCTCCTGCGCGGAACGGGACGAGCAGCCGCCGAGCGAGCGGGAGGCGGCGATGTCGCGGTTGCTGGACTTCTATCTGGCCACGGCGGCGCGGGTCTACGCCATAGAGCGGCCTGGGGACCGGACGGTCGATCATCTCGAGGCGACGGACCGCCCTGGGCAGGAGTTCGTGGACGACGCGCGGGCCCTCGACTGGCTGCACGCCGAAGCGGCCTGCATCCTCGCCTGCGTACAGCAGTCGTGCGCCGCTCCCACCCTGCGCAAGGCAGTCGATCTCCTCCTCGCTTCCAAGGACCTGGCCGAGTCCGGAGCGAGCGCACTGCGCTACGAAGCGGTGACGCAGGCCGCCCGCGACGCCGCGGCCGCACTGGGCGACGCACATGCGGAAGGCCGTGCCCGGACCACGCTCGCCCAAGTACTCAGCCACGCCGGCCGCTTCGAGGAGGCCGGTGTCGAAACGGAGCGCGCCATCGAGCTCGGCCGCATCACGGGTGATCCCTGGACCCGCGGCAACGCCCACAACGAGCAGGGCATCATCACGAACTGCCTGAACCGGCCTTCCGTCAGCGAGAGTCACCTGCTGGAGGCGATCAAGGCGTTCCGGGCCGACGGCAACCGCCCGGGCGAGGCGAGCGCCCTGTGCAACCTGTCCCGTGTCCTGGTCTCCCTGGAACGCGTGTCGAGCGCGATCGACCTGGTCCGGGAGGGCATCGCCATCTACGACGAACTCGGACTCACCTTCCGCCTCGCCAACGCGCAATACGCGCTGGGAATCGCGCTCGGGCACGACGGACGCCACGACGAGGCCCTGGAGGAACTCAGCGCGGCGCTGTACACGTTCACGGTGAACAGGCAGCGGCTCTGGGAGGGCACCACCCACTTCCGCATCGCCCAGGTCCATCTGTCCACCGGCCTGCCGGCCCGGGCCGCACAGCACGCCGAGCAGGCGCTGACGACCGGCTGCATCGGTGGCGAGTGGATGCGGGCCAACATCCTCACCCTCCTGGGCCACTCACTGGAGAGCCTGGGCCAGACGGACCGGGCGAGAGCCTGCTGGCGCGACGCGCTCGCCATCTACGAATGCGCGGGCTCACCCGAAGCCGACCGACTGCGCGGACTGCTGCCCCCGGTCGCCGTGCTGTGACCGGGCCCACTGGCACGTTCATCGAACGTTTATGAGGGGCTGTCATTCTCAAGTCATCGATCCGTCACGGCGGGGGGAAGCGGGCGGATCAGGTGGGGCCCACGGTTAAGGTGAGCGCCCCGGAACGCCCGTTCGACGACCCGCGGGGAGTTGCCGAGCGGGCGTTCCCATCAGCACTGCCACAGGGGAGTTTTCATGAGCAAGGTCGAAGAGCCCAAGAACACGGACGAGATCACGACCCTCGACAGCCACATGCCGGCGCCGCCGAAGGATGGCGAGATCACCACGCTGGACAGCCACATGCCGGCCCCGCCGAAGGACGGCGAGATCACCACGCTGGACAGCCACATGCCGGCCCCGCCGGCGCTGGACCTGAACGGCAAGTAGACCTGACTCCCAGCGGGGGAACGGCCGCGGCGGCGCGGAGGGGGAGCCGTCGCGGCCGAGGTGTGTCCGGGGGGCGTCAGCCCACCGGCCGCGCCACCGGGTTCGCCTTGCAGTGACGGACCTCGAGGACGAGTCCGTCGTCCCGGTCCCCGAGGCTGTTGACGAGTTCCACCTCGGCGCGGGCCGTGCCCCTGGCCGGGACGGTGACCGTCGTGGTGTTGTCGGCGACGGCCGAGCCCCGCTCGTCGTCGAACTCGACCCGTACGGTGAAGTAGCCCTGGACGGCGTTGGGGTTGGTGACCTCGACGGTCGCGTACGGGGCCTTCCGCGTCGCGCAGCTCACGAGCCTCGCCCTCGCGGCCTTCAGGGACGGCGTCGGACTGGGCGTGCCGTAGGTTCCGCCGCGGCTGCCCGACGTGCTTCCCCCGGTGGTGCTGCCGTAGTAGTCGTGGTCGTGGTCGTGGTAGCGGCCGGAGCCGGTCTTCCCGACGCCCGACGAGGAGTCGTGGTCCTGGCTGGAGCTGCTGCAGCCGCCTCCACCGGAGTGACTGCGCCCGTGCCCGTGCCGGCCCGTGAAGCCGGTCAGGGCGAGCACCACCAGCGCCGACACCGCCGTGAGCCTGAGTGTGCGACCGCGTCGTTGCATACCGTCACCCTATCGGCCGACTGTCACGGCCATGTCACCGCGCGGCCGCCGTCCCGTCCCCGGGCGGCGGCCGTCCCGCGCGTCACGTGGTCCGCGCCGTGCCGGTCCCCTTCTCCGCGTCCAGCGCGTACACGCACCGGTCCTTGCTGCACGCGTACACCACTCCGTCCCGGACGACCGGGGACCCGGTGATCTCACCGCCGGTGGCGAGCTTCCAGCGCAGACGGCCGTCGTCGGACTTGAGGGTGTACAGGAGGTGGTCGGTGGAGCCGAAGTGGATGCGGCCCTCGGCGACCACGGGGGTGCCCACGACGTCCCCGCCGGACTGGAAGCGCCACTTGGGGGTGCCGGTGACGGCGTCCAGGGTGTACAGCCCCTTGCCGCTGCCCACGTGCACATGTCCGGCCGCCACCAGGACCGGCTCGACGGAGGAGCGGGACTCGGTGGCGATGCGCCAGCGGTCGCGGCCGTCGGTGGCGTCCAGGGCGTAGACCGTGCCGAGGTAGTCGGCGAGGTAGACGCCGCCGCCGGTGACGGCGGGGCCGGGCGCGAAGGCGGGCGGGCAGAGGAAGACCGCGGGGGCCTCGAAGTGCCAGCGCACCAGACCGCTCGCCACCTCGATCGCGAGGACCCGGGTGCCGGCGGAGACGTACACGTAGCCGTCGGGTGCCGGGGTGATGCGGACCGGTACACCGCCGCAGGAGGCCGCGTCGCCGATCGGGTACGACCAGCGCTCCTCGCCGGTGCGGGCCTCCAGGGCGCGCAGCCGGGCGTCCTGCCAGACGTAGACGGTGCCGTCGTGGACGGCGGGGCCGGCCTCCGGGGACTCGAAGTCGGTCTGGCAGCCGCCGATCTCCCACAGCTTCCGGCCGTTCGCCGCCTCCCAGCCCTGGGCGCCGCCGCCCCGGGTGCCGGTGACGACCGTTCCGTGGTCGGCGTGCAGGGAGTACACCCACGCGTCCGTGTTCACCCGCCACAGGTCGCCGCCCTCACGGGCGTCCAGCGCGAACAGGGTGGGTCCGTCGGAGGCGTGGATCCGGCCGTCCGCGACCGCCATGGACCAGGCCACGTCCCGCGTCTTGAAGCGGCGGCGGCCGGTGGCCACGTCCAGCGCGTGCACCTCGAAGGACGTGACGTAGACCAGCTCGCCGTCGACCGACGGGGTGCCCCAGACGTCGTTGGACATGCGGAAGCGCCAGGGGCGCCAGCCGTTCGCCGTCTCCGGGGGCACGGCCGGGACGGGCGGCACGGCGGGGTCGGCGCCGGCGACGCCCTGGCGGGGCCGGGACCAGCCGGCGACGAGGCCGGCCTCCGGCGGGGGCGCCTTGACGGCGGCGGCGCGGGCGTCGGCGACGCGCGGGCCGGGGCCGATGGGCACGGCCGCGCCCGCCAGCCGGACCGGTCCGGTGTCGGGGGCGCCGGCCGCCACGGAGGCCGGGACGGCGGGGTCGTAGGACGGCGGCGGGGGCACGGTCGCCCGGCCGCCGCTGCGCGGGCCGGGGGCGGTGGGGGCCGGCTTGGCGGTGGGGCGGCCGCCGCGGCGGGTCTCGATGAGGCCGACCGCCTTCTCGGGCAGCCAGGCGGAGGCGGTACCGCTGTCGTCGGAGCCGGAGCCGAACAGGTGCGGGGCGAGCTGCGCCTGGAGGTCCGCGGGGTTGGGCCGGCCGGTGGCCTCCATCTGCATGCAGGACTCGATCAGCGGACGCAGCTCGTCCGGCAGGCCGGTGAGGTCCGGGCCCTCCCGGAGCAGCATGAACACCGTCTCGACCGGGTTGGCGCCGTGGAAGGGCGGGTGGCCGGTGGCGGCGAAGACCAGCATCGAACCGAGCGAGAAGACGTCGCTGGCGCCGGTGACGCTGCGGGAGTCCTTGGCCTGCTCGGGGGACATGTAGGCGGGGGTGCCGACGGCGACGTTGGTCATCGTCAGGCGGGTGTTGGAGACACCGGAGGCGATGCCGAAGTCGATCACCCGGGGGCCGTCCTCGACGACGAGGACGTTGGACGGCTTCAGGTCGCGGTGGACCAGGCCCGCGCCGTGGATGGACTGCAGGGCCTCGGCCACGCCCGCCGCCAGCCAGCGCACCGCCTGCGCCGGGAGCGGGCCGCACTCGTTCACTATCTCCTCGAGGGAGGGCGCGGGGACGTAGGCGGTCGCGAGCCAGGGCACGGCGGCGCGGGGGTCGGCGTCCACCACGGCGGCCGTGTAGAAGCCGGAGACCGCGCGGGCCGCCTCCACCTCGCGGGTGAAGCGGACCCGGAAGAGCTGGTCCTCGGCCAGCTCGGTGCGGACCGTCTTGATCGCCACGCGCCGGCCGGACGCCGAGCGTGCCAGATAGACCAGCCCCATGCCGCCGGCGCCCAGCCGGCCCAGCACCTCGAACGGCCCGATCCGCCGCGGATCGTGCTGTGTCAGCTGATCCACCACTTGCCTGCCACCTCCCCGTACGAGCCGCGCCACCCACATATGTACGCGACCGAAGTGCAGCGTCTCACCACCGCACCGCCATGGCGGCACGCACCCTGATTCTTCCTGGCCGGGCGGCCGGTTGCGAACCCGGCGACGAATCGGGGTGTCTCATGCCGAATAAGGTCATTTCATCGTCGCGGCGCTCTGCCTCACCGCTCCAGCAGGGCGAACGACGCCCCCTGATTGTCGGTGACGACGGCCACTCGTCCGTACGACGTCTCGAAGGGCGGTTTCTGCACCCGGCCGCCGAGCCGTCGCACGGCGCCGAGGGCGTCGTCGAGGCCGGTGACGCGGAAGTGGACCAGGAAGTGCGGGGGCATCTCGGCCGGGAACACCTCGGTGACGTCCGCGCGGCCGAAGTCGGGTTCGGTCCCGGTGCCGAACAGGGCGTCGTGGAAGAGGTCGCCGTAGAAGGTGTTGGCGGCGGCCGTGTCCCGGGCGTACAGCTCGGCCCAGACGAACGTGTTCGGCTCGCGGCGCCGGCCGAAGCCGGAGTGGGCGCCGGGCTGCCACAGGGCGAACACCGCGCCCTCGGGGTCGGTCACGAGGGCGGCGGTGCCGAGGTCGCCCACCGGGAACGGGGCCATCACCACCTGCCCGCCGGCCTCGACGATCCGCCGGCCGAGGGCCCGGGCGTCCGAGGTGGCGAAGGAGACGGTCCACACCGTGGGCATGCGGCCGTCGGTCTTGGGGGCCAGCGAGGCGACGCGGTCGCCGTTCAGCAGCGCCCACACCGAGGAGCCGTAGGACTCCTCGAAGTCCCACCCGAAGAGCTCGCCGTAGAACCGCTTGCCCGCCTCGACGTCGGGCAGCTCGGCGTCCACCCAGCAGGGGACGCCCTCGGGGTACGCCTCTTCGTTCGCGGATGCCCTGTTTTCGGCCATGCCGTCAAAGTAGCGGGGTCGCGCGCAGCCCGCAGACCAGCCACACCATGCCCGTTTCCCCCGTGCACCCCATTTGCAGTCGGCCGAATCGCGCTCAGATCACCCGTCGGTAAGCTGACGACATGACAGGACAAGTGCGTACCGTCGACGGCCGCGTGGCCGGCAGACGTGGGCAGGCGACCCGGCAGAAGCTGCTCGACTGCCTCAGCGAGATGCTCAGCTCCTCCCCTACCGGGACGTCAAGGTCATCGATGTCGCCCGGAAGGCAGGCACCTCGCCCGCGACCTTCTACCAGTACTTCCCGGACGTCGAAGGGGCCGTCCTGGAGATCGCCGAGCACATGGCGGCCGAGGGCGCCGGGCTGACGGAACTGCTCGAGGGACGCTCCTGGGCCGGCAAGTCCGGCTGGCAGACCGCGCAGGAACTCGTCGACGGCTTCCTGGACTTCTGGCGGCGCAACGACGCCATCCTGCGCGTGATCGACCTCGGCGCGGCCGAGGGGGACAAACGGTTCTACAAGATCCGCATGAAGATCCTCAACTCGGTGAACGGCTCCCTCGCGGAGTCGATCGGCGAACTGCAGGCCAAGGGCCGGGTGGACAAGGACGTGAACCCGGCGGCGATCGCGGGCTCGCTGGTCACGATGCTCGCCTCGGTGGCCGCACACCAGAAGGGCTTCTCCTCCTGGGGCGTCAAGCAGGCCGAACTCAAGCCCAATCTGGCGCTGTTGGTCCACCTGGGCGTGACCGGCAAGAAGCCGAGCCGATAGCGGACGCACCTTCGTCCGGATTCCAGGTCCTGTCTGGCAGGCGGTGGCTCACCCGAGTGGGCCACCGCCTGCTTTTTCGCCCGGCCAGGCCCGGATCTGTTCCAGGGCCTCGGTGACGGCCGCCCACCTGTGGTCCACGGGTCCGTTGACCACCAGCCACTCCTCCGCCCATCCGCGCACCTCCACCGCGTGCCGCACGGCGGGGTCGGGATCGCGCAGCAGCCCCAGGAGCACCTCGCTCGCGACGGCCCGGGTGACGTTGCCGGGCAGCCAGTCGTACGCGCGGCTGACGACCGCGGCCCGCCAGGGGGCCGGCCCGGGGTGGCGCAGCAGTCCGGCCAGGCCGAGCGGCCGGTCCGGGCCGGCCAGGTACGACCCGGCGGCGCGGGCCAGTTGCTCGTCGGTGAGATCCGCCCCGGCCAGCAGATGCGCGAGCACCTTGGTGGCGTCGTCGTTGAACGGGGTGCGCCCCGCGAGCCAGCCCAGTGTGTGCTCGACCAGTGCCGCCCGCTGCTCGGTGCCGGCCGGTACGGCGTGCAGCAGGCTGATGAAGAGGGCCGTCGCGGCGCCGCCCTCGGCCGTCCGCCTCATCAGCTCGGGCAGCAGCGCGGTGGCGCACTCCGGGCCGGGGCCGGGTTTGGCGATCAGCGTCGTGAGCAGGGCCTTGCCGCCGCTGGTGTTCGGATGCCGCTCGAGCCGGACCACGGCGAGGAGCTCGGCCTCGGTGCGCAGTGCGGGCGGCATGTCCCCGCGGGCCAGCAGGGGCTGCAGCACCCGGTCCGTGTTGGCGCTCGCCACATGGGCCCGCAGCCATCTCGTGGCCGCCCGCACCGTGGCGTCGGCCCGGCCCTGACCGAGGGACCGCAGGTGGAGCAGCGGCTCCACGACAAAGCCCGCCTCGTCGTACTCGGCGTGGTCCTCCAGCCAGCTCAGCGCGCGGTCCACCACCCCCTCGGCCTGGTCCCCGGTGAGCTCGCCGAGGTGCCACAGAAGGGGTCTGAGGACGTAGCTGGCGCGGGGCGCGGAGTCGGGCAGGGCCAGCCAGTCGAGAGCGCGCCGGGTGAGGTCGGCGTCCGCGGGCCCGGCGGTGAGGAGATCGTCGAGCAGGTAGCTGGCGTCGGGGGAACCGCTGTGCAGCTTCAGCCAGCGCACGGCTCGGTCTGACGCCTCTTCCCATGCCTCGTCCCGTGGGGAGAGCTTGCCCAGCAGCAGGTGCAGCAACTCGCAGTCCGCGCCCGTTCCGTACGTCCGCAGCCAGCCGAGGCACGCGTCGACCACGTCCCGGAAGAGCGGCTGGGGCAGATTTTCGCGCAGGAGGTCGAGCAGCAGGCGCCGCCGGCGTTCGGTCACCGGCTGCTCCTGGAGCAGCTTCCGGATCCGCCCCGCGGCGGTCCCGTCCCAGCGCAGCAGAGCGACGACGACGAAGTCGGGCGGTTCCTCCCGGTCGCGTTTGCGGTCGCGGGCGCGGGAAAGCCACTTGCGGGCGTATCTGACGGCCTGGTGGGCCTCGCTCTCGGTGAGGTCCAGGCGCAGCAGCGGGCGCAGCACGAAGGAGGCCTCGCCACGGGAGTGATGTCCGAGCAGCCAGGCCAGTGCGAGGCCCACCACGCGGTCCCGGTGCGCCCCGAGGTCCGGGCGCTTCAGCAGGGGCGGCAGGACGAAGGAGACGCCCGGGTTGCCGCTGAGCCGGACGACCCAGGTCATCGCGGTGTCGAGGATCTTGTTGCCGAGCGGACCGAGGTCGTCGCGCTCGAGCAGCGGGCCGAGCACCACGGAGCCGGCCCGGTGCACGGGATTGCGGCGGACCCATTTCCATCCCTCGGCCACGACGGTCCGGGCGGCCCCGGGGCTCAGTTCCGGGCGGCCCAGGCAGGCACCCAGCAACTGGATCGCGCGCCGCTCGCCCTCGTGCCGCCGTGCCCAGGCCAGTGCGCGGTCGACGACCGGTTCCAGCCGCTCGGGTGGCAAGCGCTCACCCTGCAGCAGGGCCTGCAGCAAGGTGCCCGTGCCCGGCGCGAGCGGATGGGACTCCAGACAGGCCAGCACGCTGCGGAGCAGTTGCTCCGGCAGCCGGCCGGGCATCCCGTGCGCCGCCTGGGCGAGTACGCCGGGCAGAGCCTCGGGGCGCTCCTCCTCGATCCGGTCCAGCCACGGGGCGACGAGCTGGTTCCAGCGCCGCAGCATTCCCGCCTGCCACGGTGCGCGGGCCATCAGCTCGAACGCCTTCTCGCCGAGGGCGCCGCTGTCCAGCAGGTCGCCGATGTCGCTCTCCCGCCGGATCAGCCAGCCGGTGCACGCGGCCTCGATGCCGGTCCGCCGGCTCGGCTCCTGGTCGGTGGTCCAGCGGGTGAGATGCCCTACGGCCCGGCTGAAGACCGGGCCGTCGTCCAGGAGCGCGTCGAGGAGTTCTTCGGCGGTGCGGCTCCGGACGGTGTCCTCGACGACCAGCGTGGCGTCGAGGAGCCCGTCCGCGACGATGTCGTGGACGAGGTCGAGCCTGTCCCCGTTGCCGACCAGCCAGCCCTGACGGCGCAGCCTGGCGACCACGTCCGCGCCGCGGTGGGCGAAGTCGTCGGCCCGGCGGTCCACCGCCGCGTCCACGGCCGACTCCACCGCCGGGCGGTTCTGCGGGCAGGCCAGCAGGGACACGGTGGACGCCAGCAGCCAGGTGTGCGGCCGGGACAGAGCCGTTCCCCGGTCCCCGCCGGCCGGAACGTCGACGAAGTCCCTCTCGAGCCGCCGCCGGAGCCAGTCGAACAGCTCACCGCGCCGCAGACCGGACAGGTCGGGCGCCTCCTTCCCGGCCCGTAACTGCTCCTCCAACGCCCGCGCGATCAGCAGAGCGAGGACCGGCCGGTCACTGCAGACGGCCACCAAGCGGTCCTCGTCCCACCGTTTCCACGCCGTGGGGGCGACCTTCTGGAAGATCGCGGCGGCCACCTCCCTGCGGTACTTCTCACCGTCCTCCAGAGGCACCCGGGTGAAGACCGCCTGCGCCTCACGGCCCTCGAGCGCACCGGGCCGGGACGAGGCCAGGCAGACCACCCGTCCCTCCGGATCACCGTCCTGCAGGTCCTGGGCCAGGTCAGACAGCCGGAGCCGGGAGTAGCCGTCCAGATAGTCCATGACGAGCAGTACGCGGTCCGCGTCCGCCAGCCGGGCGTGCTCAAGCACCGCCTGCACCAGACCGTCGGCGGTCACCGGGGCGCCGGGCACCGCGTGCAGGACCAGCCAGTGCTCGTCCTGTTCGGCCCGCTCCGCCACCTCGAAACAGGTGCGGGTCTTGCCGGCCCCGGCCACGCCCTCCAGCAGCACCCCGCGTCGAGGCTCCGCGTAGCCTCCGCGTTCGTACCGCGCCTCGAGCACGTCGAACACGCTGGACGGCGCGGCGTCGCCGCCGGGGTTGACGAAGTCCACCTCCGTCAGCGACCGCCCCTGCTCGGCCAGGGCGTGGCGGAGCTGCCCGTGGGTGCGCAGGTACGGCGCGAACCAGGACAGCGCCCGGGGGCGAGTGCCGCGAGGTCTTCCGTCCGGCCCGTCCACACGGAGTCGCGCAGCCAGCCGTCGGGGCTGTTGTAGCGGGCCGTGACCACGCCCACGACCGCGTCGTCCGAGCGGCGCCGCACCGGGGCACCGCTCATGCCGAGCAGCAGGTCCTTGGTGCTGAGCCGGCCCACCTTGGCGCCGTCGTCCCACCGCTCGGCCGGCCCGCCCCACTGTCCGCCCACCGTCAGATACCGGTACGCCCGCGCGCCCTCGTGCCCGGCTCCAGCGGCGTAGCCGGCGACGACCACGTCCGTGCCGGAGGCCACTTGACCGGTGGACGCCACCGCGGTCACCGAGGCGGGCAGCGGGCTGGAGGTGCGCAGGACGGCCAGGTCGTTGGGCGGGTCCACCCGCTCGACCACGGCCACGGCGGCCGGACCGCCCGTCAGCGGGGTGAAGCGCACCTCGTCTCCCGGGTTGCCGAGGTCCTGGTCGCCGAGGACGTGCCAGGCGGTGGCGAGGACACCGGGGCTGAGCTGGAAGCAGGTGCCGACCGGGGTGTCGCCGGAGCGGTGGAGGACGCTCGCCAGGTAACCGGGGACACCTGCCGGAGCCGACATCACGGCGCCTCGTCGCCGGCCTCGTCGTCGTCCGGCTGTGCTCCCCTCCTGTCGTACGTGAGCTTCACCGTGAGCGTGGTCTCCCCGCTCGCCCCGGCCACGATGATGTCGCCCTTGGCCGAGAACTTGATCCCGAACTCCACCTCCATGGCGTCCGGCCGGACCGATTCGCCGGCCCGCCCCAGGGCGGTCGCCGTGGTCGCCGCGATCTCCACGATGGCCGACTGCGCCTGCCCGAAGGCCTCCCGGACGCGCTCCGACAGGTTGCCCAGGCTCCCGGCCGTCGGCTCGTCCCCGGGCAGCCGCACCGGGGTGGCCTCCACCAGGAACTCGACGTCACCCACCACCACTGGGATGTGGACCCCGCTCATCTCCGCCCCCGTTCACCAGCTCCGTCGATCGCTTTTCCGGTGTACCACAGGAACATCGTCACCCAACAGCACGAACAGCCGCTGTTCGTACGCTTGTTGGGCTCTCGCGCGCTAGGGGGAGACGCCCCCTAGCCCCGCCCCGCCGGCAGCGGCCGGTCCCGGACCACGTGCTTCATCACGAGTGTCGAGGTGAGCCGCTGCACCCCGGGCAGGGTCGCCAGGCACTCGTCGTACAGCCGCTGGAAGGCGGCGAGGTCGGCGGTGGCCACCCGGAGCAGGTAGTCGGGCTCGCCGAACAGCCGCTGGGCGTCCAGGACATGGTCCAGCTCGCCGACCGCCCGCTCGAACTCGACGACGGTGTCGCGGTCCTCCTGCCGCATCGAGACGAAGACCAGCGCCTCGAAGTTCAGCCCGAGCGCGCCCGCGTCCACCACCGCCCGGTAGCCCTGGATGGCGCCGGAGCGCTCCAGCTCGCGCAGTCGCCGGTGGCAGGGCGAGACGCTCAGGCGCACCCGGGCGGCCAGCTCGGTCACGGTCAGCCGCCCGTCCTGCTGGAGCTCGGCAAGGATTTTCCGGTCAACGTCGTCCATGAGCAATATTCTCCCTCAGGGAAGGCAATGCCGGGCAAACATCAGGAACACTTTCGGTCCATTCACGCCTAATGTCGCCGGTATGGAACCGGGCCTGCTCTTCTCCTTCCTCGCCGTCGACCTGCTGCTGGTGTGCGTGCCGGGCGCCGACTGGGCGTACGTGATCGCGACCGCCCTGCGCGGCGGCCGGGTACCGCGCGCGGTGGCGGGTCTGGTCTGCGGGTACGCCCTGCACACCGTCCTGGCGACGGCGGGCCTCGCGGTCCTGGTGGCGGGCTCGCCCCGGTTGCTGACGGCCCTGACGGTGGTGGGCGCGGGCTATCTGCTGTGGCTGGGCTGGGGGGTGCTGCGCCGTCCGGCCGTGCCGGACGCGGACGCCGGCCCGCCGGCCGAGGGGAGGCTCTTCCTGCGGGGTGCGACGATCAGCGGCCTCAACCCCAAGGGCCTGCTGCTCTACCTGTCCGTACTCCCCAGTTCCTCACCCTCACCGGCGACCGGCTGCCCGTGCCCGCGCAGACGGCGGCGCTGGGCCTGCTCCACATGGCGTGCTGCGCGGCCGTCTACCTCACCGTCGGCGCGCTCGCCCGCGTCCTGCTGGCCGCCCGCCCGGCCGCGGCCCGCGCGGTCACCCGTACCTCGGGTGCGGCGATGCTCGGCATCGGCGCGCTGCTGCTGGTGGAGCGGCTGGCGACGCTCTGAGGGCCGGCGGCCCACCGGTGGCGGCGGCGCCGGGCCGGAAGGGGTGCGTCCGGGGCGAATACGGCCGCCGTCGGCGGCCATACTCGCCCCATGGCACAGAAGGATCTCCACGACATGCTGCGGTCCCTGCGGGTCTGGGCCCCCGGGGCCACCGAGTTGCGCCCCTTCGACCCGGACACGGCTCCCCGACGCCGCTGCCCCTGTTCACGAGCTGGTTCGCGGAGGCGGTGGAGGCCGGGCAGCCGGAGCCGCACACGATGTCGCTGGCCACGACGGACGCGGAGGGCCGGCCCGACGTGCGGATCGTCATGATGCACGGCGCCGACGCGGACGGCTGGTCCTTCGGGAGCCACTCGACGAGCCGCAAGGGCCGCGCCCTGGACGCCCACCCCTACGCGGCCCTGGCCTTCTACTGGCCGGCGCTGGGCCGCCAGGTGCGGGTGCGCGGCACGGTGGCGTCGGCCCCGTCGCACGAGAGCCTGGCTGACCTGCACGCGCGCTCGACGGGCGCGCTGGCGGCGGCCCTGACCGGCCGGCAGAGCGAGGACCTGTCCTCGCTGGAGGAGCTGCGGCAGGTGTCGGAGGCGGCCTGGGCGAGGGCCCGCGAGAACCCGTCCGAGCCCTCCCCCACCTGGACCCTGTACCGGCTGCGGCCGGAGGCGGTGGAGTTCTTCCAGGGCGACCCCGACCGCCGCCACGTACGCCTCGAGTACCGGCGTACGGAGTTCGGCTGGAGCAAGAACCTCCTGTGGCCGTGACCCTCCTCGTTCCGGGACGCGTTCAGTCCCCGAACGCCCACACCGCGAAGTCCGCCACGCCCCGGTATCCGATCCTCTGGTAGAGACCGTTGCTGGTGGGGTTGGCGAGGTCGGTGAAGAGCAGTACGTGGGCCACCCCGGCCGCCACGGCGGCGCGGCCCACCTCCGCCGTCACCGCGCCCGCGTAGCCGTGGCCGCGCAGGTGCGCCGGTGTGTACACCGGGGCAACCCGGACCTGGCCCGCCGTCTCCGGGGTCGCGCCCGCCATGGAGACGGGCGTGCCGTCCGGGGTCTCCCAGAGGGTGAGGCCGCCGCGGGCGACGCGGGCGTCGGCCCAGGGACCCGCGCCCTGGCCGGCGCTCTGCCCGACCGCGTCCTTGAACTCGTCGTACCAGCGCATCAGCAGGTCCCGGTCCGCCGGACCGGCCACCCGGGCCCGGCCCGCGGGGGCGGCTGCGGGGCACTCGGTTCGGCCAGCTCGTAGAGCCGCTGACGCCGCTCGATCCGGGCCGGCGTGCCGGTTCGCCGCCGCCAGGCCGCGGAGAAGGCCGCCGCCGCGCCGCGTTCGCCGGAGACGCCGGCGAGCGGGTGGCCCGCGTCGGCCAGGCGGGCCGCCAGCGCCTCGGCGCCGTCCGGGCCGATCGGCGTGAGGTGGAGCGGGAACGGGGGCGTGTGGAGGAACGCGGCGCGGACGCCGTGCTCCGTGTCCCGCAGCACGCCGAACAGCGGGGCCTCCTCGCCGTACAGGTGCAGGCCCCGGCCGCGCAGCGCGTCCAGCACCGTCAGCGGGACCGTGTGCAGGGCCGGGCGGGAGCGCAGGAAGGCTGCCGCGCGGGCCGTGAACTCGTCCGGGTCGTGGGTCAGTTGCCAGTCGTCAGGGCGCATGCGCCCATGATCCGGCCCGGCCGTCCGGCCGGGCCGGACGGAGCGCACCCGGCCACCGGCCCCGCTCACTTTCCCCGCAGGCGTGATCAATCCGCAACCAATTCCGGTCTTGACCGAGACCCATCAACCTGGTGTGTGATTACGCTCGCGCTCATGGCCGACTCCCGTCCCTCTTCCGCGCGCCTCTCCGCGACCCCCGCCGACCGTCCCGTCTACGTCATAGGCGCCGGTCCCGGTGGACTGGCCGCCGCGTACGCGCTGCGGGCGCGCGGGGTGCGGGCCGTGGTGCTGGAGAAGTCGGAGCGGGTGGGCGCCTCCTGGCGGCAGCACTACGACCGCCTGCACCTGCACACCACCCGGCGCCTGTCGGCCCTGCCGGGCCTCGCGATCCCCCGCAGGTTCGGGCGCTGGGTGTCCGGGACAACGTGGTCCGGTACCTGGAGAAGTACGCCGAGCACCACGAGCTGGAGATCGTCACCGGCGTGGAGGTGTTCCGCGTCGAGCGCGCCGGGGACGGCGGCGGCTGGGTACTGCACGCCTCCGGCGGGCGGGAGCTGGCCGGCAGCGCGGTGGTCGTCGCCACCGGCCACAACCACACCCCGCGGGTGCCCGACTGGCCGGGCCTGGACGGCTACGGCGGGGAGTTCCTGCACGCCGGGCGCTACCGCGACGCGCGGCCGTACGCGGGCCGGGACGTGCTGGTCGTGGGCATCGGCAACACCGGTGCCGAGATAGCCGTCGACCTGGTGGAGGGCGGCGCCGCGCGGGTGCGCCTGGCCGTGCGCACGGCCCCGCACATCGTGCGCCGCTCGACCGCCGGATGGGCCGCCCAGTACACGGGCGTGCTGGTCCGGCGGCTGCCGGTGCCGCTCGTGGACCGGCTCGCGCGGGCCCTGGGCAGGTTCATCACGCCTGATCTCGCCGCCCACGGGCTGCCGCGTCCCGCGAGCGGGCTGTACAGCAGGGTGCGCGAGGGCGCGATCCCCGTGCAGGACGTCGGGATCGTCGAGGCGGTGCGCGGCGGAAAGGTGGAGATCGTCGCGGGCGTCGAGGGGTTCGAGGACGGGAAGGTGGTCCTCGCGGACGGCGGCCGCCTCACGCCGGACGCCGTGATCGCGGCCACCGGGTACGAGCGGGCGCTGGACGGGCTGGTCGGGCACCTGGGCGTGCTGGACGGCCGCGGCAGGCCCGTGGTGCACGGTGCCCGCACGCCGGACGGGGCTCCCGGCCTGTACTTCACCGGGTTCACCAATCCGATCAGCGGCATGTTCCGGGAGCTGGCGATCGACGCGGAGCGGATCGCCAGGGCGGTGGCCAGGGCGCTCGCTGCGGGCGCCCGGCGGTGACCTCCGCGCTCGGGCGCCCCTGGGTCGTGTCCGCGAAGTCGCGTCGTTCGCCCGCAGGGCGGGCGTCGCGGCGTCCGGTGCGTGCTCTCGGCGGGCCGGCTCCAGGGCCGCGTACTGGACGTACTCGGGTCTGGGGCCGGTGCGGCGAGAGTGCGTGCATGGCGTCGCGCGGCAGGCGGGAATTGTCAGACAAGCCCTGGCACCGGCCCGGGGTCACCCCGTCCGCTTCAGGATGCACAGCCGCCCCGCGTCCGGGTCGCCGAACAGGACGTACAGCTCGGGGTCCTTCCCGGTGCCGCCGAAGGACCAGTCGGTGTCCTCGCCGCAGTCACCGTCGAGCCGCAGCAGGATGCCGTCGCGGCCCAGGTCGTCCCGGTGGTGCGGCTTCCAGGTGCCGGCGCCCGCGCACTTGACGTACTCGTGGTCGATCCAGTCGTAGTCCGGGGCTCGGCCGGCAGCCGTACCGCCGTCGCCCGCCCGTCGGGGCTCAGCCGCAGTTCCGCCCCGCCGTCGCCGTGCCAGACCCCGGCGAGCCGGGCGGTGGTGAGCTCCGGGGGCTCGTACGGCTTGACGACACCCGTCTCGGTGGCGACGAACCCGCCGCCCAGAGCGGCGAGGAAGAGGACCGCCGAGGCGGCCGCCGCGCGCCACCACACGCCCCACTGCCGCCAGGCGCGCCTGCGGGCGCACCCGACCCAGAGGGTGGGCAGGACGCCCAGGGCCGTCAGGACCGGGACGGACGTGGTGAGGGACCACAGCGGTACCGTCACACCGCCCCAGAGGACGGCCGGGGCGAGCGGCGTCAAGAGGTGCCGGAGCCAGGCGGGGCCGCCCAGGTGGCGGCCGGCCAGCCGGGCGAGGACCACCGCGGGCAGGGTGAGGACGAAGGTCAGCGCCATGCCGAGCAGCGGCAGCAGCACCGGCGCGAAGATGAGGACGCAGACCACGCCGAGAGCCCCGACGGAGCCCGCTCCGTAGTCGTCCTGCACCGTGCTGGCGACGATCCACCACAGCAGCCCCGCCGCCGGGAGCTGCGCCCCGCCCATCGCGGCCGCCGCGCCCAGGTCGGCAGCCGTCCAGTACCCGTTCCCGCCGGGTCTTCCCGGTGTCTCGTCCCGCCCCATGGGCGGGAGCCTACGGAGTCCCCGGCCGGCCCTCACCGGCGCCCTCGCCCTCGGGTGTCTCCTCAGACCGCCGGCGCCGGTACCGGTGCCGGGACCGCCGGGCGGCGGCGGATGACCAGGGCCATCAGGGCCGCCACCGCACACAGGGTGCCGGAGGCGTACCAGACCATGTTGTAGGAGCCGAAGACGTCACGTGCGACGCCGCCGAGATAGGCGACCAGGGCCGCGCCGACCTGGTGGGAGGCGAGCACCCAGCCGAAGACGATGGCGCTGTCCTCGCCGTACTGCTCCCGGCACAGGGCGAGGGTGGGCGGGACGGTGGCCACCCAGTCGAGGCCGTAGAAGACGATGAAGAAGACCATCGGGGGTGCACGGACGGGCCGAGCAGCATCGGCAGGAACAGCAGCGAGACACCGCGCAGGGCGTAGTAGACGGCGAGCAGCCGGCGCGGTTCGAAGCGGTCGGTGAACCAGCCGGAGGCGATCGTGCCGACGACGTCGAACACCCCGACGACCGCCAGCAGCGAGGCCGCCGCCGTGACCGGCATGCCGTGGTCGTGCGCCGCGGGCACGAAGTGCGTCTGGATCAGGCCGTTGGTGGAGGCGCCGCAGATCGCGAAGGTGCCGGCCAGCAGCCAGAACGGGCCCGTGCGGGCGGCGGAGGCGAGGACGCCGAGCGTGCGCCGGGCGGCACCGGTGACCGGGGCGGCTTCGGCACGAACGCCTCGGCGCCATAGGGCTTCAGGCCCACGTCGGCCGGATGGTCGCGCAGCAGGATCCACACGAACGGGACCACGGCGAGGGCGGCCAGGGCCACCGTGACGGCCGCCGGGTGCCAGCCGTGCTCCTCCACCGTCCAGGACAGCACCGGCAGGAAGATGAGCTGGCCGGAGGCGGAGGCCGCGGTGAGGATGCCGCTGACCAGGCCGCGCCGCTCGGTGAACCAGCGGTTGGTGACGGTGGCGGCGAACGCCAGCGCCATCGATCCGCTGCCGAGGCCGACCAGCAGGCCCCAGCACAGCATGAGCTGCCAGGGCGCCGTCATCCAGACGGTCAGGCCCGACCCGATCGCGATCACGGTGAGCGCGACGGCCACCACCCGGCGGATGCCGAAGCGGTCCATCAGCGCGGCGGCGAAGGGCGCGGTGAGCCCGTAGAGCGCCAGGTTCACGGAGACGGCCGCGCCGATGGTGCCGCGCGACCAGCCGAACTCCTGGTGCAGCGGGTCGATGAGGAGACCGGGCAGGGAACGGAAGGCCGCCGCGCCGATGATCGTGACGAACGTGACGGCGGCGACGTACCAGGCGCGGTGCACCCGGCGGCGCCGGGCGGGCGGGGCCTGGAGGGGAGCGGCGGCTTCGGTTGTCTGAGTCACGTCATAGAGCGTCCTGGACCCGGTCGCGCACAACGAGTGGCCCGAAGGACAGCATTCGCTAGGATCGGGCCATGACCGTTGGCGAGGAGTTCCGCCCGCACCGCATCGTCGTCCTGGCCCTGGACGGCCTGCTCCCCTTCGAGCTCGGCATCCCGCACCGGATCTTCGGCCGCCCCAAGGACGCCGCGGGCCGGCCGCTGTACGAGGTGGTGACCTGCTCGGTCCGGCCGCCGGGCCCGGTCGACACGGACGCCGACTTCTCGGTGCACGTCCCGCACGGCCCCGAGGCGCTGGAGACGGCCGACACGGTGATCGTCCCGGCGTCCTACGAGCTCGGTCCGCTCTACGACGAGGGCAGGCTGACCGACGAGCTGGCCGCCGCGCTCGCCCGCATCCGCCCCGGCACCCGCCTCGCCTCCATCTGCACCGGGGTGTACGTCCTCGCCGCCGCGGGCCTCCTCGACGGCCGGCCGGCGACCACGCACTGGGCCGACGCCGAGCGGTTCCAGCGGCTGTTCCCGAAGATCGACGTCGACGCCGACGTGCTGTTCATCGACGACGGCGACGTGCTGACCTCGGCCGGGGTGGCCGCCGGGATCGACCTGTGCCTGCACATGGTGCGCCGCGACCACGGCACGGCCGTCGCCAACGAGGTGGCCCGCCGCACGGTCGTACCGCCGCACCGCGACGGCGGCCAGGCCCAGTACATCGAACGCCCCGTGCCCGATCTGCTGCTCGCCACGACCACCGCGGCCCGCGCCTGGGCCCTCGGCCGGCTGCACGAGCCGATCCAGCTCCGCGACATGGCCGCGCAGGAGTCCATGTCGGTGCGCACCTTCACCCGCCGGTTCCGGGAGGAGGTCGGCGTCAGCCCCGGCCAGTGGCTCACGCAGCAGCGCGTGGAACGCGCCCGGCATCTGCTGGAGTCCAGCGAGCTGTCGGTCGACCAGGTGGCCCGGGACGCCGGTTTCGGCACGGCCCAGTCGATGCGCCAGCACCTGCAGCAGGCGCTCGGGGTGACGCCGACGGCGTACCGGCGGACGTTCCGCACCGGCTCGCCGCGCTGAGCCGTCCACAGCCTGTGGACAAAGGTGAGCGGTGCGGGCGCTTCCCGCTCCGCGCCGCGCACGGGGACCGGTGGCCCGGACGCCGGACGGCGGCACGCCCCCGCCCACGGCCTCGCGCCGCCGTCCGGTGCGACCCGCGCTCGGCGGGGACCCGGTGCCCCGGGCCCTCGCCGTCCCCTCACGGCGAATCGTCGTCCACCAGCCTGATCACCCGGTGATGCGCCGTCAACACGGCAAGGGACAAAGGCGGTTCACGCCTGGTTCGCGGTGACCGCGCACGGATGCGTCCGGGGCGCACCAGGACGCCGGACGCTACACCGCCTCGAAGGCGAAGTCCTCGTACGCGGACAGACCGCCCCCGTACGCCGATCCCGCGCCCTGCCGGGACTGCGAGCAGCGGTCCAGTTCGCACCAGATGCTCTTGCCGGAGCCCTCGGGGTGCCAGCCCCAGCGGTCGGCCAGGCAGTCGACGAGCGCCAGACCGCGGCCGCCGGTGGCGTCACCGCCGGCGCAGCGCGGGACGGGTGCGCGGGAGCTGGTGTCGGCCACCTCGAGCCGTACGGTGGCCGAGGCGTCCGGATCCGCGGCGCCCGCCGGGCCGGCGGCCTCCGTCGCACCGGCAGCCGTCTGACCCGCCGTGCTCGCCGCCGCGCCGGCCCTCGTGCCCGGCGGCCTCCCCGGCAGGGAGAGCCGCAGCACGGCCGGACGGCCGGTGTGCACCACGGCGTTGGTCACCAACTCGGAGACCAGCAGGACCAGCGTCTCGGCCAACGGCTCGTCGGCCCCTATCCCGAGCCCGGAGAGCCGCGACCGGGCCCATCTCCTGGCCCGCCCCACCTCCGCGGGGTCGGGCCGGATCTCCAGCTGCACTTGAAGCACCTGCACCGCTCACACCATCCGAACCGGCGGACACATGGCCCCGCGCCACACGTACGTCGCGACACAATCCGCGACGCGCACCACGACGAGGGCCACGATCGTAGCCATTTTCTGCATGGCCAGGACAACGGCCAGAGCAAGGGTCACGGAACGTGATTCCCTTACGAGACAGCATGGTTGACGTACAGTCACCCCAACAAGCGCTTCGGGCATATTCCAGCGCGAAGGAGTACGCGTGCGGCATACTGTGCGACGCGCTCGCCGGGGAGTCGAACAGGCAGGTGAACGGGCGGGGAATCGGGCCCGTACCGCCCCGCGAGCAGCGACGCGCACCGCGCGGTCCGGGGGCGACCCGGGCGCACAGACGGCTCGGCACGTACTCGCTGCCACTCGCATCCCACACAAGGTACCCGAGGGGACGCGTGACTCCGGGACGTGACGAGTCACGTCAAGGACACAAGCCGATATCAACGCTCTGTGACGTCGATTCGCCACGATCCGCGACATCATGGGCCAAGGATCGCCCGAACTGGATGCGCGCCCGGGCGGGTTGCACGGCGACCGACGCCCGGCGTCACTCGGGAACGGTGAAGTACCGCGCGAAGGCCGGGACGATCTCCGACTCACCGACCCTGCCGTCGCCGTCCGCGTCGAGGGCGGTGGCGGCCGCCCGGGCGACGTCCTCCGGGACGCGCAGCACGCGCAGCACGCGGATGGTGTCGGGGACGGTGGCGCGCCCGTCGGCGTCCGGGTCAGCGACGGCCAGGGCCGCGTGCAGGAAGGGCCGGGCGATCTCGGCGAAGCGGTCGGGGTTGTCGCGCAGGCGCTTGACCGCGCCGGTGACGAACTCCTCGCGGGTGATGCGCTGGTCGCCGTCCCGGTCGGCGATGCCCGCCATGCCCTGCCAGAACGCCTCCGCTCCGGCGTAGAGGGCCTGTCCGCGGTCGGAGCGGGCGGGTACGGCGAACTCGGCGAGCAGGGCCTTGGCCGCCGCGCTGAAGTCCTCGCGGTCGATGTAGCCGTTGCCGTCCTGGTCGAAGCCGGCGAACCGGGCGGCGATCCTGCGCTCGTACTCGGTGCTGACCATGTCTGTTCGGGCCGCCTTCGTGTCGACGTGGAGGGTGATCCGGCTGGGAGCGTACGTCGCGGGCGGTGGACGGGTGACGGAAAGGCGGCGGTTGTGCCAAGACCGGGGGAATTTCGCGACAACCCTGTGGCGGCGGCCGCGTGATGTGCTCGGGCCGGGAGCGCCGGTCCCATGGCGGGCTCAGGCGGACAGCGGGTCGGCCTCGTCGCTGACGGCGGACTCGACGTCGGGACGGACGTCGAAGAGGCGGCGGACGCCGAGCGCGCCGAGGACCCGGTTGACGTGCGAGCCGTCCTCCGCGCCCCGGTCCGGCAGGATCAGCCGCAGCCGGCCCTGGCAGGAGCGGATCAGCCGGCGGGCGGCGATGAGCACACCGACGCCGCTGGAGTCGCAGAAGAAGACCTCCGAGAGGTCCAGGACCAGACCGTGGTGGCCCTCGGCCACCACGTCGTGCACCCGCTGGCGCAGCACCGGCGAGGTCATGAGGTCGAGCTCGCCGCCGACCCGGAGCACGGTCCATCCGTCCCGTTCGACGCCGGTCACCCTGAATGTCACGGCCACGCCCCTCCGCTCGCCGGTTCGCGGAACCGCCCGGAAACGGAAGCAGTTCCTACGTTTCTCTCCGGGCGGCTGCCCAGCGGCCGTTCCCTGAAACTTGGAGTCGCAAACGGCACACGATCGACAAGGGTCTTGTTTCAGTCACTATCGATCCTGTTCGATCGTACTAGGACGCCAGTTGAGTGAAGGATGTGTGAAGAGGGCACTATCACCTGCGACACCTCGGGGGGCGCGCATTGACACAAAGGGGCGTGCGTTGTCGGAGGTGCCGACTACATTCGAGACGAAGGTGCAGACACGCTGGACCTGTCGGACGAGGGCGAGGGGAGGGGCGACATGGCGCAGAAGGACGTACCGCCCCGCTGGGACCGCAAGATGCAGCAGCGGCTCGCCCGCGGTGAGGCCGCGGCCCTCGGCGAGCTGTACGACCGCTTCGCCTCCCTCGTGCACAGCCTCGCCCACCGGGTCCTCGGCGACGAACGGGCCGCGGACCGGGTCACCCGCGAGGTCTTCGCCCACGTCTGGGAACACCCCGACTCCTACGACCCCAAACAGGGCCCGCTGCGCTCCTGGGTGGCCCAGGTGACCCAACGGCTCGCCGTGCAGCGGCTGCGCGCCACCGAGTCCGCCGCGCTGACGCCGGGCGAGAGCGGCTCCGCGGAGGAGCTGGAGAGCCTGGAGAGCAAGGTGCGCCGCGCCTCGGTCGCGGCCCGCGCCGACTACATCGTCCACTCGATGCCCGCTCCGCTGCGCGCCGCCCTCGAACTGGCCTACTTCCAGCGGCGCGACTACCGGCAGGCCGCCGCCGACCTCGGCGTCACCGAGGACGAGGCCCGCCGGCGGCTCCGCCTCGGCCTCCAACTGCTGTCCACCGCGCACGACGCCGGCACCCCGCGGGGATACGGAGGTGCGGTGTGAACGGCCCGAGGGCTCCGCGGCGCACGACGGGCCCGACGGCGACCGCCGGCCCCGTATCCCGCCGCCCCGCGCCTCCGTCGAGGACAGCGGGCTGCCCCTGCCCGACCTCGCCGACCCCGGGGAAACCGCTGCCGTGCCGCTCGACCTGTCGCACGACGTCCTGAAGTCGCTCCTGGGCGCCTGGGCCCTGGCGGCCTGCTCGGCGGCGGAGACCGCGGCCGTGGAGGAGCACCTCGGCGACTGCGGGGCCTGCGCGGACGAGGCGCGCCGGCTGCGCGAGGCGGTCGAACTGCTGCACCAGCCGGAGAGCCTCGACCTGGACCCGGCCCTGCGCACCCGCGTGCTGGACAACTGCCTGAACCGCCGTCCGCCACGCATCCCGGTGCCCGGGTGGGCGGCCCCCTACGACGCCGAGACCGCCCGGCTGGACGCGCTGCTGCAGGACTTCGGGGACGCCGAGTGGCACGCGCCGGTGCGGCTGCGGTGGTTCGAGGCCGACGAGGCGACGAGCCGCCGCACCACCGTCGCCGGGGTGATCGCCCATCTGCTGTCGGTGGACGGGCTGGTCGCGGTGGCGCTCGGGCTGGACGACCCGCTCGCGGAGGCCGTCGGCGGCGAACAGGCCGCGGCGGGACCGGCGGCGCGCACCGACGCGTTCTGGAGCACCTCGCACTTCCCGCCGACCCGGTCCGTGCGGGCGCCCTGGCGGGACCAGAGCCACCGGCTGGTGCGGACGGTGTCCTTCACCGGCGGCAGCACCGGCGGACTGACCGTGCCGTACGGCGACTTCGAGCTGCCGCTGCACGACGCGATGCTGGACCGGGCCTTCGAGTGCTGGGTGCACGCGGAGGACATCGCGGAGGCGGTGGACTACCCCTACGAGCCGCCCGCGCCGCGGCATCTGCACCGGATGATCGACCTGGCGGCCCGGATGCTGCCGGTGGCGCTGGCCGAGCGGCGCCGGGCGGGGCTGTCCGCGACGGGCCGGCCGCCCCGACTGGTGCCGGCCGGGGAGCCGGGGCGCAGCCTGCGGCTGGAGATCGAGGGCGCGGCCGGCGGGGAGTGGCTGATCCCGCTGGACTCGCCGGGCGCGGTGGGCTCCGCCGAGTTCGAGGTGGCCCATGTCGCCCTGGACGGCGTGGAGTTCTGCCGCCTGGCCGCGGGCCACGTACCCCCGGAGGAGGCCGCGGCGGGGCAGGTGGGCGACCGCGAGGCGATCCGGGACGTCCTGTTCGCCGCGGCGGGGCTGAGCCGGATGTGAGCCTGCCGCCCGGCCTTCCGGACGGCGGGCCCCGGGCGGACCCTAGGGCCGTCTCCGCGTCGCGGACCCGCGAAGACCGGGGAGACGCCCCCTAGGCGAACACCACCGTCCGGCGGCCGTTGAGCAGGATCCTGCGCTCCGCGTGCCACTTCACCGCGCGCGCCAGCGCCTGGCACTCGACGTCGCGGCCCACGGCGACCAGGCCCTCCGGGGTGACGTCGTGGCCCACCCGCTCGACCTCCTGCTCGATGATCGGGCCCTCGTCGAGGTCGGCGGTGACGTAGTGGGCGGTGGCCCCGATCACCTTCACGCCCCGCGCGTGCGCCTGGTGGTACGGCTTCGCGCCCTTGAAGCTCGGCAGGAACGAGTGGTGGATGTTGATGATCCGGCCGCTGAGCTGCTTGCACAGGTCGTCGGAGAGGACCTGCATGTAGCGGGCGAGGACGACGAGTTCGACGTGCTCCTCGCGAACGATCTCCAGCAGCCGCGCCTCGCCCTCGGCCTTGGTCTCCTTCGTCACCGGGATGTGATGGAAGGGGATGTTGTAGGAGCCCACCAGCTCCTCGAAGTCGGTGTGGTTGGAGACCACGGCCGCGATCTCCACCGGCAGCGCCCCGATGCGCGCCCGGAACAGCAGGTCGTTCAGGCAGTGCCCGAACCTGCTGACCATCAGCACGATGCGCATCTTCTCGTCGGCCCGGTTGATCTGCCAGTCCATGTGGAAGGAGTCACCGATCGCCGTGAAGCTCGCCCGCAGCTTGTCCACGGTCACAGGCGCCTCGGCCGAGAAGTGGACGCGCATGAAGAACAGGCCCGTGTCGTGGTCGCCGAACTGCTGGCTGTCCTCGATGTTGCAGCCGGTCATGAACAGGTAGCTCGACACGGCGTGCACGATGCCCTGCTTGTCCGGGCAGGAGAGGGTGAGGACGTACTGGTCGGCCGGGTCGGCGGCGCGGGCGGGCTGCTCGTTCATGCACCACAGGTTCCCACACCGCCCGTCCGCGGCGGGCGGTCGTCCCGCAGGGCGGGACGGGGCGGGGGCGGTCCCCGGTACCGGAGGCGGCCCGCGACGGCCCGCTGCCGCCTACGCGGTCCTCGTCATGATCCGCAGGACCTCCAGGCTGCGCGGAGTCGTGTCCGGGTCGTCGCCGTCACTGGCCGCGAGACGCAGGTGGGCGTCCCGTGCCGCCCGCACCGCCTCCGGCCACGCGTGGTGGTCGAGGTAGGCGGAGACCGGCGCGTCCGGGCCGACCTGGTGCATGATCCGCAGCACCCGCAGCACGGCCGTGTCGACCAGTGCCGCCTCCTGGGAGTCGCGGAATATCGTGCCGACGTACTTCTCCGCCGACCAGTTGTCCAGCCAGGTGTCCTCCACCAGCCGGTACACGGCGTCGGTGACGTCGCCGTATCCGTCCACGCCGGCCAGCCAGACGTCCTGCTGGAACACCGGGTCGGAGAGCATGTGCAGCGCGGAGCGCACATTGCTGCGCCAGCGCCACCACGGCATGTCGTTCAGTGGCATGCCGCCCATGGTGGAGGAGCGACGGCCGCGACGGGAAGAGTTCTCCGAACCTTGCACGGTCATCGATCGTACGTTCCCCACCACACCCGTCACACCGGCCCCCCGAATTCACCTCGGTGTCACCTTTCATTGACCGAGGGTCACTCTCGGGTTAGTGGTGTGAGGGAATCGTGCGTGTCCATGACCGGCAGGCGACGCTTCCGCAGCACCTTCCCCTCTCCTTCTCCCGGCCCGTCAGAGCGACCTTGCTCTCCGCGGGCGCCCTGGCCGCGGTCGCGTCGCTCACCACCGGATGCGGGGTCGTCCCCGGTGCCACGGGGGGCTCCGGGGACGACCCGATCAAGGTGATGACGTGGGCGCCGCAGAACACGGACGCCACCAACAAGCCGGGCATGCCCGCGATGGCCCGCGCCTACGGCAAGTGGATCAACAGCCACGGCGGCATCAACGGCCGCAGGCTCGAGGTCCTGACCTGCAACGACCACAACGACAGCGTGGGCGCGGCGAAGTGCGCCCGGCGCGCGGCCGCCGAGGACGTGGTCGCCGTCGTCGGCTCCTACAGCCAGTACGTCGACTCCTACCTCGCCCCGCTGGAGAGCGCGGGCATCCCCTACATCGGCGGCTACGGCATCAGCAACGACGAGTTCACCGGCCAGATGTCGTACCCGGTCAACGGGGGCAGCCCGCCCTGCTGGCCGGCCTCGGCCGGGCGCTGGCCGCCGCCTGCGGCCGGGTCGCGCTGGTGCGTCCGGACAGCATCGCCGGCGACCAGCTCCCCACCCTGCTGGACTCGGGTCTGAAGGAGGGCGGGCACGCGGCGACCGGCGACCAGCTCGCCGCCGAGAACGCCACCGAGTACGACTCCCAGGCGGAGCAGGCCCTGCGGTCCGCGACCCAGGACGTGACGAGGAAGGGCTGTGTGGTGCCCGCGCTCGGGGACCGCACCGGCACGTTCATGGACTCCTTCCGGCGGGCCCGCGACGCGTTCCCGGCGGTGCGCACGGCGACCGTGATGGGCAGCGTCGACCAGAGCGTGATCAACGCGACGGGCGGTGCGTCGAGCCCCTACGAGGGGGCGTACATCACCGGCTGGTACCCGGTGACGTCCGACCCGCGGTGGGACCCGATGAAGAAGGTCATCAACGAGGAGGCCTTCGGCGACAACCGCATCGACCCCGCGGACGCCGGGGTGCAGACCACCTGGATCGCCTACACCGTGCTGAAGGCCGTGCTGGAGCGGATCGGCGGCGGCGAGGTGAGCTCCGACAGCGTGCGGCACACCCTCAACAAGGGCCTGAAGGTGTACACCGGCGGCCTCACCCCGACCCTGCACTGGCCCTACGAGGGCAAGCTCGCCGGTCTCGGCCTGCCCGGCTGGTCAACGCGGACGTGACCCTCCAGGTGGTCCAGGACGGCAAGCTGGTCGAGGCGAAGAGAACCGCGGGCTCGGGATTCGACGGAATCACCGACATGACGAGCACGCTCCAGGAAGCGGACCTCGTCTGACCCGGCCCGCGGCGCGCCGCCCCGGCCGCCTCAGAGCTGGGTGGGCTGGCGCTGGGTCAGGCCGTACTTCTGCGCGATGGTGTTCCACAGCGCCGCCGCCCTGACCTTCTGGGCGCTCGCGGTGCCGCTCTCCCGGTTGCCTGCCTGCGTCTGGCCGGTGATCCGGGCGTGGCCCTTTTGGCAGCCCTTCCTGCCGCCGACCTGGTCCGCCCAGGCCGCGTAGTTGTTGTCGGCGGCGGCCGAGGCCTGCCAGGCCTTGGTGAGGGCGGCGGTCAGCTCGGCGTTGGCCGGCAGCTTGTCGACCGAGAGCTTGCCCAGCCTGGTCACCAGGCCGTTGCGCTGCTTGGCGGCGTTGCGCAGGTCGGTGGCGGCCTGGCCGAGGTTGTTGCACTGCTTGACGTTCGCCACCGCCTGGATCACCGAGGCCCGGCTGCTGCCGCTGTCGGCGAGCAGCTTGTCCAGGGCGATCGCCTGCTGCTCGGCCGGGTCGGCGGACTCGGCCGCCGAGGGCGAGGCCTGGGTGGCCGGGGCGGAGGCGGCGACCGTCTTGTTGTCGGTGCCCTTGTCCCGTCCCCGCTGCTGAGCAGCGCGCCGGCGCCCACGCCGAGCACCACGATGCCGACGCCGACGGCGGCGATCAGGGCCACCCGCGAGCGGCCCCCGCCCCCGTGGCGGTCGTCGTCCAGGGGCGGCTCGTACGCGGGCTGCGCCGGGCCGGGGTAGGCGTTCGGCTGCTGGACGCGCGGCATCTGCTGCGTGGACCCGGCCGGACCGGAACCGCCCGGGCCGCTGCGGAAGAGGTTGTCGAACTCGGCGGGCGGCTGCCGCTCACCGCCGTGCGCCTGGGCGGCGTAGGGCGGGATGTACTGCGTGGCGTCCGCGTCGGAGTTGGCGGCCGGCGCGGGGGGCTGCTGGGCCCGGCCGAGGTACCGGGTCTCCTCGCCGGCCGACTCGGGCGGCAGCGCGCCCGGCGTCACCGGCGGGATGTACTGGGTCGCGCCCTCGTCGGCGGGAGAACCCTGGGCGGGCGGTATGTGCGGTATGTACTGGGTGGCACCCTCGTCCGCGTGCGCCGCGGGGACCGGCGGTATGTACTGGGTCGCGCCGTCGGCGGCCGGGGGCAGCGGGGCGCCCTGCCCCGGGTACGCGTCCGGCGCGGCGGGCGGCAGCGGCGCCGAGGGGGCGGGCTGCGCCGGGTACTGCTGGTAGGCGTCGGGCGTGCCGTAGCCGGGCTGCGGGGCCGCGCCGTACGAGGACTGCGGGCTCTGGCCGTACGCGGACCGGCCGCCGTCGTACGAGGGCTGCGCGCCGTCCGGGCCGTAGCCCTGGGCCTGGCCGTACCCCTGGTCGTACGACGGGGCGGGCGCGCCCTCGGGAGGCAGCGGGCCGGGGCCGCCGGCGGGCTGCTGCTGCTGTTGCTGTTGCTGTTCCGGGGTGCCCCACTGCTGGGCGGCCGCGGGCGGCCAGCCCTGGTCCTGCTGGTGCTGATGCTGCTGCCGGTCGGGGCCCCAGGCGCCGCCCCAGGCCTGGCCGCCCGCGGGCGCCACCGGGGCGGGCGCGCCCGTCATGCCCGGCAGCAGGGGCTCGCCTCCGTCGGAGGGCAGCACGATGCCTTCGTGCGCGGGCTGCGCCGAGGGCTCCTCGCCCTGTCCACTCTGCGTCACCGGGACTCCTACGAATGGGGGACCTTCGGAATCGTCGGCTCACGCTACCGGGTCCCTGGAGCCGGGTGCCACGCAGCTCAGGACGCGACCTCCTTCCCTGTGACAGCGGTAACAAAACCACCCGCGGCACGCTGTATATGGCAACCATCGTGCGTCCCGGTGCCGTTCGCCGTGCGTTCACGTGCCCGCGGGGCTGCCGTTCAGGCGGCGGGCTGGAGGTCGAGGCGGGCTCCGAACTCCCTGACCACCGCTTCGTCCCGGAAGGGTTCCAGTCGCTGCTGCAGGTCCTCCAGGTATTCGGCGCCCCGGTTGGAGCGGAGCGTCTCCAGCAGTTCCACCGCCTTCAGACCGGTGCCGCAGGCCTGCTCGATCTCGCGCTGCTGCACCTGGGCCGTGGCGAGCAGGACGTAGCCGATGGCGCGGCGCCTGGCCCGGGTCTCGGGGTGGCCGGCCAGCGACTGCTCGGCGTACCGGGCCGCCGTACGGGCCTGGCCGAGGTCGCGGTGGCAGTGCGCCAGCTCGTCGGCCAGATAGGCCTCGTCGAAGTGCGCGATCCACGGCGGGTCGTCCCCGGAGGCCGCGTCCGCGCGCTCCATCGAGCCGATCGCCCGGTCCTCCGCCGCCTGTGCCGCGCGGAGGTCGCCGAGCAGGGCGTGTCCGCGCGCCTCGGCGGCGTGGAACATCGCCTCCGCGCGCGGGGTCACCCGGCCGCGCGCCCCCTCCTGCGCGGCGCGCGCGAGCTGGGAGATCTCACGCGGGTTGCCGAGCTCCGCGGCCAGGTGGCTCATGGACGCGGCGAGGACGTAGCCGCCGTAGCCGCGGTCGCCGGCCGCCTGGGCCAGCCGCAGGGACTGGATGTAGTAGCGCTGGGCCAGGCCGGGCTGCCCGGTGTCGACCGCCATGTAGCCGGCCAGCTCGGTGAGCCGGGCCACGGTCGCGAAGAGCTCCCGCCCGACCGCCTCCCGGTACGACCCGGCGAGCAGTCCGGAGACGACGCTGTTGAGGTAGTGCACGACCACCGGGCGCACGTGCCCGCTGCCGTACTGGTGGTCGAGGTCCGTCAGCGCCTGGGTCATGGACCGTACCGCCGCCACGTCGGACAGGCCCACGCGCGGGCCCGCCTGCCGGGACACCTGGGGGTCCGGCGCGGAGATCAGCCAGTCGCGGCTGGGCTCGACCAGCGCGGAGGCGGCGACTGAGGAGCCGGACAGGAAGTCCCGCCGGCCCACGTCGCTGCGCCACAGCTCGCAGACCTGCTCGATGGCCCCCAGTACCGTCGGCGAGAACTGGAGACCGACCCCCGAGGCGAGGTTCTTGCCGTTGGCCATGCCGATCTCGTCGATCGTGACCGTACGGCCGAGCTTGCGCCCGAGCGCCTCCGCGATGATCGCCGGGGCCCGGCCCCGCGGCTGCTGGCCGCGCAGCCAGCGGGCCACGGACGTCTTGTCGTAGCGCAGGTCGAGACCGTGCTCGGCGCCGCACATGTTGACCCGCCGGGCCAGTCCGGCGTTGGAACACCCCGCTTCCTGGATGAGTGCCTGCAGCCGTTCGTTCGGCTGCCTCGCCACGAGAGGCCTTGCGGCCATGCGCTACCCCTGCGAACCCCTGGAGCGTGAAGATCCGGCCGGAGGGTTCCGGCCGAGAGGATCACTGCCCAGCTGACATACCGTCAATGCGTGACATGTGCGGTTTGCCGGGGTAACGGCGGATGCCACCCCCCTCCCTGGCTACCCAGCTCCCGACCCGGTTCCTCCCGCGCGCCCCCACCCGTGCACCCATGCGCCCCAAATGCGAAAAGGATGCTCCTCCCCCGCGCGCGTCCCGGCCGTAACCCGAGGTGAGCGCGGGAGTTGAGTGGGGCGTGGAAGAGACGATCGCGGGCACCCAAGCCGCCCAGATTCCGCAGCAGCGCGGGCAGTCGCTGCTGGAGACCGCCGTACGCTACGCCGAGGAGCGGCACTGGGACGTGTTCCCGGGCACCTGGCTGGAATCCGTCGGCGGAGTGCAGCACTGCTCGTGCGGCGACGCCTCCTGCCCCGCGCCGGGTGCGCACCCCGCGCGCCCCGACTGGGCGGCCCAGGCGACCGGCAGCGCGACCGTGGCCCGGCGGATGTGGCAGCAGCAGCCGGCGGCGTCGATCCTGCTGCCCACGGGCCTCACCTTCGACGCGGTGTCCGTCCCGGAGAGCGCCGGGTTCCTGGCGCTGGCCCGGATGGAGCGGATGGAGCTGACCCTCGGGCCGGTGACGCTGACCCCGGACCGGCGGATGCAGTTCCTCGTGCTGCCCGGCGCGACCGCCAAGGTCCCCGAGCTGGTGCGGAAGCTGGGCTGGTCGCCGGCCTCGCTGGATCTGGCGGTGCTGGGCGAGGGGAACTACGTCGCCGCTCCTCCCACCCGGTTCGGTTCCCGGGGCGCCGTGCAGTGGGCCTGCCGTCCGACCCCCGCGAACCGGTGGCTGCCGGACGCCGAGGAGCTGATCCCGCCGCTGGCCTACGCGTGCGGCCGGGACCGCCGGGACCGCTGACGCCCCGCGCGGCGGACACTCGCACACCTGGGGAGGCCGGGAGCGCCGTAGCCTTCCTGCATGACCGAAGCTGCGGTGTGTGTACGGGGGCTCTGGAAGCGATTCGGGCAGCAGGTTGCCGTCGGGGGCATCGATCTCGACCTGCCCGCGGGGAAGTTCGTCGGGCTGGTCGGGCCGAACGGCGCCGGGAAGACCACCACCCTGTCCATGGTGACCGGGCTGCTGCGCCCGATCAGGGCTCCGTCGAGGTCGTCGGGCACGACGTGTGGCGCGACCCGGTGGCCGTCAAGGCGCGGATCGGCGTACTGCCCGAGGGGCTGCGGCTGTTCGAGCGGCTGTCGGGGCGCGAGCTGCTCGGGTACTCGGGGCGGCTGCGGGGGCTCTCCGGCGCCGAGGCCGACGAACGGGCGGCGCAACTGCTGGACGTGCTCGACCTCGCCGGGGCGCAGCACAAGCTCGTCGTCGACTACTCGACCGGCATGCGCAAGAAGATCGGTCTCGCGGCCGCTCTCCTCCACAATCCCGAGGTCGTCTTCCTCGACGAACCGTTCGAGGGCGTCGACCCGGTGTCCGCGCAGACGATCCGGGGCGTGCTCGAGCGGTACACGGCCTCCGGCGCCACCGTGGTGTTCTCCTCCCATGTCATGGAGCTGGTCGAGTCGCTGTGCGACTGGGTGGCCGTCATGGCGGCGGGCCGCATCCGCGCGACCGGAACGCTGGCCGAGGTGCGCGGGGAACACCCCACGCTGCAGGCGGCCTTCCTGGAGCTGGTGGGAGCGCGCGGCCGGGACTCCGCGTCCCGGCTGGACTGGCTGGGCGGTGGGGCGACCCGATGACGAGCACCACCTCCGTCGTCGTACGGCTGAAGCTGTCGCTGCTGCGCAACGGGCTGCGGCAGTCGGCGGGGCGGCGGGCCGCGTTCGTCGCCTCGGCCGTCGTCGCGCTGCTGTTCGCCCTGCTGCAACTGCTGGGCCTGCTCGCGCTGCGCGGGCACGCGCACGCCGAGGCCGTCGCCGTGCCCGGCACCGCCGTGCTGGCTCTGGGCTGGGCCGTGATGCCGCTGTTCTTCCCCGGCGGTGACGAGACCCTGGACCCCACCCGGCTGGTGATGCTGCCGCTGCGGCCGGGTCCGCTGGTACGGGCCCTGCTGGCGGCCTCCCTGGTCGGCGTCGGGCCCCTGTTCACGCTGCTGGTCCTGGCCGGATGCGCGCTGTCGGTGGCGCACGGGAGCGCCGGGTACCTCGTCGCGGTGATCGCCGTCGTCCTCGCGCTGCTGGTCTGCGTGGCGCTCGCCCGGGCCGTCGCCGCCGCCAACGTGCGGCTGCTGACCAGCCGGAAGGGGCGCGATCTCGCCGTGCTCAGCGGCCTGGTGATCGCCGTCGGGGCCCAGCTCGTCAACTTCGGCGCGCAGCGCCTGGGTTCGGCCGGACTCGGGCCGCTGCGGCCGGTCGCGGACGTGCTGTCCTGGGTGCCGCCGGCCTCCGCGGTGGGCGCGGTGCGCTCGGCGAGCGAGGGGTCGTACGGCGTCGCGGGCGGCCAACTGCTGCTCACTCTCCTCGCGTTGGCGCTGCTGGTCGCCGTGTGGGCGCGGAGCCTGAACCGGCTGATGACCGCGCCGGACGGATCCACCCTGCAGGACCCGGACGCCGGCGCCGCGGACCGCCCCTCCTCGGGCGGGCTCGGCCGGCTGCTGCCCGGCGGGCGCACGGGCCCGGTCATGGAGCGCGCCCTGCGCTACGTCTGGCGCGACCCGAAGACCAAGTCGGCCTGGGTGACCTCACTGGCCATCGGGCTGATCGTGCCGGTCTTCAACGCCGTCCAGGGCACCGGTTCGGTCTACTTCGCGTGCTTCGCCGCCGGGATGCTCGGCATCCAGATGTACAACCAGTTCGGTCAGGACACCTCCGCGTTCTGGATGGTGGCCATGACGATCTCCTCGCCGCGCGACGCCTACGCCGAACTGCGCGGACGGGCACTGGCCCTGCTGGTGATCACCCTGCCGTACGCGGCGCTCGTCACCGTGCTGACCACCGCGCTGCTGGGCGCCTGGGACCGGCTGCCCGAGGTGCTGGGGCTGTCCCTGGCCCTGCTGGGCGCCATGCTGGCGACCGGCGCCTGGACCTCGGCCGGGTTCCCGTACTCCATCCCGCAGGAGGGCCACAAGAACGTGGCGCCCGGGCAGGCGGGACTCGCCTGGATCTCGGTCTTCGGCGGCATGGTCGCCTCAGCCCTGCTCTGCTCCCCGTCATCGCGGTGACGATCTGGCTGAACGTCAGCGCGGGCGGGGACGCGTGGAGCTGGGTGCTGCTGCCGCTGGGAGCGGCCTACGGGGCGGGGATCGCCCTCGGGGGCCTGAGGCTGGCCGCACCGCGCACGGCGGCCCGCCTGCCGGAGATCCTGACGGCGGTGAGCAAGGGGTGACGGTGAGGAGGGTCAGCCCGCCGCGAGGCGCTTGAGGAAGGGTTCGACCGCCGCTCGCCAGGCCACCGGCTGGTCGTAGTGGACGAGGTGTCCGGCGTCGGCGACCTCCGCGTACTCGCCGAGCGGCAGCACCCGCACCATCTCCTGCGCCTCGGCCCGCCCCAGCTCCCCGTCGAGACCGCGCACCACGAGCGTGGGGCAGCGCACCTGGGCCAGCTCCTCCCAGTGGGCGTCGTACACCCAGCTCTCCCGGGTGCGGAGCATCTGGTCGGGTTCGAAGACGGGGCGCCAGCCGTCGGCGGACTCGTGCATCACCTCGGCGTAGAACTCGCCGCGCGAGGGGTTGGGCCGCTCCACCCAGGGATCGTCCTCGCCGAACCACTTGCGGACGTCGGCGAGGGTGGCGAAGGGGACGGGCCAGGAGCGGAACCACTCGGCCCATTCCCGCTGCGAGGCGGCGCCGAGCGCGGAGGCCCGCATGTCGCAGACGACCAGGCCACGCACCAGGTCCGGACGGCGGGCGGCGAGCTGCCAGGCGGTCAGGGCGCCCATGGCGTGGCCGACGAGGACGGCGGGGCCGAGACCGAGCTGCTCCAGGGCCGCCTCGGCGTCGTCGACGTAGGCCTCCCGGCCGTACGCGGCCTGTGGGGGCTTGTCGCTGCGGCCGTGGCCGCGCTGGTCGAGGGCGACCGCGCGGTGGCGCTCGGCGAGCCAGCGGGCGGTGGACGCCCAGTGTGAGGCGCGGCCCATCAGGCCGTGCAGTAACAGCACGCCCGGGGCACCGGGCTCCGCCTCCGGTTTCGGAGGGTCCGCGTACTCCCAGGCGGCCAGGCGCACCCCGCCCGTCCCCGTCACGTCGATACGTCGTGCCATCGGCCTGGTACCCCCCAGCTCCGCCTGCCTCGTACCGGTGTACTGCCGTTCTCGTCGTCCGTCGTCCCTGCCGTCGCAGACTATCGAATGCCTTTTCGAAAATACGTCCTCTGCTGACAACACCCCTCATTCGAGTGACGCCTCCCGAGGAATGATCGCCGCCGCCGAGGGATCTTTCTGGCGGGAGGCGGACCACTCGGGGAAAAGCGGTCCGAGGGGAATGACCCTGGGAGCTCGGGGCTCCGGGTCAGCAACAGGGGAGGACAGGCCCCGGCGCCGCAAGGCGCCGGGGCCCTCCCGTGTCAGCGCTTGGCGACGAACACGTGCGAGGCGACGTCCGCCTCCAGCTCGGCCGCCTCACCGCCGCTGCCGACGAGCACACCGCCCGCCGACTCCGTCACGCTCACCACCGAACCGGGCTGCACACCCGCACGGCGCAACGTGTACATGAGCTGCGCGTCCGTCTGGATCGGCTCACCGATGCGCCGGACCACCACCGTCTTGCCGTCCGTCCCCGCGTCCAGGTCGGCCAGCGACACCATGCCCTCGTCCAGGAACGGGTCCGCCCCGTCCTTCTCGCCCAGCTCCTCCAGGCCCGGGATCGGATTGCCGTAAGGCGACTCGGTGGGATGCCGCAGCAGCTCGAGCACCCGGCGCTCCACGGCCTCGCTCATCACGTGCTCCCAGCGGCACGCCTCCGCGTGCACCTGCTCCCATTCCAGGCCGATCACGTCGACCAGGAGACACTCCGCGAGCCGGTGCTTGCGCATCACGCGCGTGGCCAGCCGGCGCCCCTCGTCCGTGAGCTCCAGATGCCGGTCGCTGGCCACGGACACCAGACCGTCGCGCTCCATACGGGCCACGGTCTGGCTCACCGTCGGCCCGCTCTGGTCCAGCCGCTCCGCGATGCGGGCGCGCATGGGGACGACGCCTTCCTCTTCGAGCTCGAGGATGGTGCGGAGATACATCTCCGTGGTGTCGATCAGTCCGGACATACGTGCCCCTCGATTACCTCTGCCGGAACCTGCCCGGCGCGTGCGCTGGCCCTGGCTTCAATTCTGCCGGATACCACTGACAACCGTGCCGCACCGACCAAACGAACAGCCCCCGCCCGGGACCCGCGCCGGCACCCGTCGGACACCAGTGCCCCCACGACCCCCCGCCGTATTGACACCGCACTGGTCCAGACCGCACCGTGATCCGCGACACAGACGCTGCGAAGGGGCACCGCATGAGCGACGGCACACCCGCCGACCTGTTCTTCGACGCCGCCATCGGCCTGCTGCAACGAGTCCGCGAGGAGGAGTCCGGGGCGATCACCGCCGCGGCCACCCTGCTCGCCGACACCGTGGCGTCCGGCGGCCGCCTGTTCGCGTTCGGCGCCGGCCACTCCTCGCTGGCCGCCCAGGACGTCGTCTACCGGGCCGGCGGACTCGCGCTCATGAACCTGCTCTCCGTCCCCGGGGTCGTCGGCGTCGACGTCACCCCGGCCACCCTCGGCTCCGCCCTGGAACGCGTCGACGGGCTCGCGAGCGCCGTCCTGGACACGTCCCCCTCCGCGCCGGCGACGCCCTCGTGATCATCTCCCTCTCCGGCCGCAACGCCCTGCCCGTGGAGATGGCCACCGGCGCCCGCGCCCGCGGTGTGAAGGTCATCGGCGTCACCTCGGTCGCGTACGCCGCCGAGACCACCTCCCGGCACTCCTCCGGCACCTTCCTGAAGGACCACTGCGACATCGTCGTGGACTCGAAGATCACCGTCGGTGACGCGGAACTCACCCTCGACACCATCCCGGCGCCCTTCGCCCCGGCCTCGACCGTGGTCACCACCGCCCTGATGCAGGCCGTCGTCGCCACCGCCGCGGCCACCCTCGCCGACCGCGGCATCGAACCCCCGCTGCTGCGCTCCGGCAACGTCGACGGCGGCCACGACTGGAACGCCCGCGTCATGACCGAGTACGGCGACCGCATCTTCTACCGGCACTGACACCGGGGAACCGGTCTACTCCCCCGCCCGCGGCGCCCGCACCGCCTCCGCGAGGTCGAGCGCCGCCCCCATCCGCGCCGCCACGTCCTCCGCGTAGGCCGCGTCCGACCGCTCGAAGCGGCTCCGGGCGCCCCCGCGCAGGAAGGTCACCACGCCCAGCGTCCGGCCCCGGCTGCGCAGCACCGCGCACAGTCCGTGCACCGCGTCCTCGGGCCACTGCCGGGCCAGCGCCCAGTCCCGCGCCCGCTCGGCCGGCACCGACCCCGCGTCCGCGCGCACGGTGCCGGCCCGCTCGACGCACTGCAGCGCCGGATGCCCCTCCTCGTAGCGCAGCGGCAGACCGGCCGCACCCGTGAGCAGACTCGGTCCGGGCGCCCCGGCGGGCGACGCGGCGAGCCGCACCAGCCGCACCGGAGCCGATTCGTCGCCCTCCGCGCGCGGGGGGCCGGCCAGGCGGTCGAGCAGCGCGTGGTCGGCGAACCCGGCCAGCGCGAAGTCCAGATGGACGGTGGCCGCCTCCGCCGGGTCCTCGCACTCCGCGGCGGCCCGGGCGGCCCGGTGGAGCTGGTTGGAGCGGAAGCGCAGCAGGGACGCCTCCTGCTCGCCCTGCTTGGCCTCGGTGACGTCCAGGAAGAGCCAGCCCACGCCCAGCGGCACCGGCTCCTCCGCGAGCGGCGAGGCCAGCCGCACGAACCCGCTGCGCCAGCAGCGCCGCCGCTCGCCCTCGGGCCCGCGCACCGTCACCCACATCTCGGCGGGCGCGGGCGGCGCGCCCTCGGCCAGCACATGGGTGAGGGCGCTCTCCAGCTCCTCCACCCCCTGCGCGAGCAGCTCGCCCAGCGGCCGACCCAGCGCCGACGTCCGCCCGATGCCCAGCGCCCGCGCCGCGTGCCCGTTGACGACGGCCGGCCGCAGATCGGCGTCCACGAGGACCACACCCCAGGACGCGTCCTCGAACAACGCCTCGCTCAGCGCGATCGACCGCTCCAGGTCGATCTGCGCGTGCACCTCGCTGAAGGCGCAGTACACCCCCGCCGGCTTCCCGTCCGGCCCGCGCACGGCGGCCGACTGGGTCCGCACCAGCACCCGTCCGCCGTCCTTGGTCACCAGCGCGAACTCGTGCACCTGCCGGCCGGGCGCGTGCATGGCCGACATCAGGCGCTCCTGGACCTCCTCGGCGTCCGCGCTGCGCACCGCCCAGCCGGCGAACCCGTGCCGCCCGACGGCCTCGGCCACCGTCCAGCCCAGGATGCGCTCCGCCTCCCGGTTCCAGTGCGTCACCACACCGTCGGCGTCGAAGGCGCACAGGGCCGCGTCCATGCCGTCCAGCAGCGCGGCGAGCAGATCGGACCCGCCGGACTCGTCAGGACAGTCGGCACCGTCGGGACAGTCGGCACCGTCCGGCCCGTGCGGGCCGCCACCCCGCTCGGGCTCGTCGGGCCCCAGCTCGTCGGTGGTCCCACTCCGCCGGGAAGCACTCACCTGGACCCCCTGGACGCTGCGTCCGCACACGCACGGCGCTCGGTTCGCTCATTGGCCTTCATTCAACTCGAACGTGACACAGCCCACATCCTGTTCCCGCAAGATTGCCGCAATCATTGCCCGTCCGACCCCGTGAGCCGCAGGTCCACCCACTCGTCCGTCTCACCGTCGAGCACGTACCGGTCGACCTCCACGAACCCGCGCCGCCCGGCGAACCGCAGCCCGTCCTCGTTCACCGCCAGCACACACGTCTCGACGGCCCGCGCGCCCAGCCCGCGCGCGTACGCCAGCCCGTCCTCGTAGATCGCCGCCCCGAAGCCGCGGCACCGGAACGCGGGCAGCACCCGCGCGATCACGGTCGACACCGCCTCGTCCCCGGCCGGCGGCCGAACGGTGGAACACCCGACCAGTTCCTCACCGAGGTAGGCGTTCACCAGCCGGTACCGCCCGACCCGCGTCCGCGCCCCCGCGAGCGACATGGCGGCGGGCGGCACCACCACGTTGTGCACGTACCGCCATTGTTCGAGCATGCCGTCGCCGTTCACGGCCCGAATTTGAAGATCACCCATGTCCGGCAAGCTAGGGGCATCCCACGGGCCCGTCCACCGCAATCGGCCCGCCGGCCGAAGTACGCGGAAAATCCCTTGAGCATCCTCGGATCGCTTCTTAGGCTGACTCATACGTGAGAAGGGAGGTGATCGGGTAAATGATTGAAACCCGGACGCGCGAGGTGGCTGCGGGCTAGCGGCCTGCCACCACATCATGTGCGGTGCCGGACCAGCGTGTGCGAGACGCACGCAGCCGGCCGAATCCAACGCAGTCACCCGACCCGCGAGCTCGCCGGTACGTCCGGCCGGCTTCGCCGCCGTCAGGCGGTGGAACCGAGCTCGCGGGTCGTCTGCGTTCCCGCCCCTCGCAGGGTCAGGGGCTCAGGCGCTCCAGGGTCCAGGAGCCGTCGGGGCGGCAGGTGTAGCGCAGGCGGTCGTGGAGGCGGTTCTCGCGGCCCTGCCAGAACTCGACCGTCTCCGGGGCGACGCGGAAGCCGCCCCAGTGCGGCGGGACCGGGATGTCCTCGTCCTCCGGGTGGCGTGCGTCCAGCTCGGCGTAGGCCGTCTCCAGTTCGGCGCGGGACGCGATCACGGAGGACTGGGCGCTGGCCCAGGCGCCCAGCCGGGAGCCGCGCGGGCGGGTGCGGAAGTAGGCGGCGGTCTCCTCCCGGCCGGTGCGGCGGGCGATGCCGGTGACGATGACCTGGCGGGCGATCGGGTGCCAGGGAAAGAGCAGCGACACATAGGGGCTGGCGGCGAGTTCGCGGCCCTTGCGGGAGTCGTAGTTGGTGTAGAAGACGAAGCCGTCGGTGTCGAACTGCTTCATCAGGACCGTGCGGGAGCTGGGGCGGCCCGCCGCGTCCGCGGTGGAGACGACCATCGCGTTGGGTTCGTAGAGCGTGCCGTGCAGGGCCGCCCGCGCGGCGTCCTCGAACCAGCCGGTGAACTGGTCCATCGGGTGCGCCGGGAGGTCCTTCTCGTCGAGACCCGCGGCGCGGTACTGCTTGCGCATGGCGGCGGGGTCCAGCAGCGGGTCGGGGCTGGGGTCGCGGTCGGTCACGCGGTCATCCTGCCGTATCGAACGCGCGTGGCACTCAGTGTCGCGTGGGCTCCCCAACTGTGGCACTCGGGGTTATGGTGCAGGTTCCGCCGCGGTTTGGGTGACCACCGGCCGAACGGGGCATCACCGGGGTGACCGCCGCCGACATTCACGAGGGAGCCGCCTGATGTCCGATTTCGTACCCGGACTCGAAGGGGTCGTCGCGTTCGAGACGGAGATCGCCGAACCCGACAAGGAAGGCGGTGCCCTGCGGTACCGGGGCGTCGACATCGAGGACCTGGTCGGGCACGTCTCCTTCGGGAACGTGTGGGGTCTGCTGGTCGACGGTGCCTTCAATCCCGGTCTGCCGCCGGCCGAGCCGTTCCCGATCCCGGTGCACTCCGGTGACATCCGGGTGGACGTGCAGTCGGCGCTGGCCATGCTGGCCCCCGTCTGGGGTCTGAAACCGCTGCTGGACATCGACGTGGCGCAGGCCCGCGCGGACCTGGCGCGGGCCGCGGTGATGGCGCTGTCGTACGTCGCGCAGTCGGCGCGCGGGCAGGGGCTGCCGATGGTGCCGCAGCGGGAGATCGACAAGGCGAATTCGGTGGTCGAGCGGTTCATGATCCGCTGGCGGGGCGAGCCCGACCCGAAGCACGTGGCCGCCGTGGACGCCTACTGGACCTCGGCCGCCGAGCACGGCATGAACGCGTCCACCTTCACCGCCCGGGTCATCGCCTCCACGGGCGCGGACGTCGCGGCGGCGCTGTCGGGTGCCGTCGGTGCGATGTCCGGGCCGCTGCACGGCGGCGCGCCCTCGCGGGTGCTCGGGATGATCGAGGAGATCGAGCGCACCGGGGACGCGGAGGCGTACGTCAAGGCGGCCCTGGACCGCGGTGAGCGGCTGATGGGCTTCGGGCACCGGGTGTACCGGGCGGAGGACCCGCGCGCGCGGGTGCTGCGGCGTACCGCGCGGGAGCTGGGGGCGCCGAGGTTCGAGATCGCGGAGGCGCTGGAGAAGGCCGCGCTGGAGGAGCTGCACAACCGGCGGCCGGACCGGGTGCTGGCGACGAACGTGGAGTTCTGGGCGGCGATCATGCTGGACTTCGCGGAGGTCCCGGCGCACATGTTCACGTCGATGTTCACGTGCGCGCGGACGGCCGGGTGGTCGGCGCACATCCTGGAGCAGAAGCGGACCGGGCGGCTGGTGCGGCCGTCGGCGACGTACGTGGGGCCGGGGTCGCGCAGTCCGCGGGACATCGAGGGGTACGCGGACATCGCCCACTGAGGGAGCCGTCGAGGGGCGCGGGCGGCGGCACGTGTGCGGCCGCCCGCGCGCCCGCGGCGCGGGTCACGCCGGGGTCAGCAGGTCACCGTGGTGCCGCTCGGCCGCCAGCGGGTGGGCCCGGAGCTTGCCCTTGAGTTCGTTGTAGCCGTACTCGGCGTAGAGCGGGTTGGCCGGGTCGGTGGTGACGCCGGGGGCCGCGGGGGCGTGCGGGAAGGGCAGCGGCTCGATCCTGGCGTCCAGGCGGGGGTTGTAGAAGAACGGGACGGAGAAGCGCTCGGTCGCTCCGGGCGGGCTGACCACGCGGTGGTTGGTGGCGAGCAGGTAGCCGTTGGTGGCCACCTCGAGGAGTTCGCCCAGGTTGACGACGAAGGCGCCCTCGATCGGTGGGACGTCGTGGAAGCGGCCGTCCGCGCGCTGCACCTGGAGGCCGCCGACGCTGTCCTGCAGGAGCAGGGTGAGGAAGCCGTAGTCCTTGTGGGCGCCGACGCCCTGGTCGGTGCCGTCGCCGGCGCTGCCGGGGTAGCGGACGAGCTTGAGGTGCGGGTGGGCGTGCTCGCCGAAGACGGGGTCGTAGAAGCCGGCGGGGGCTCCGATGGCGGTCAGCAGTTCGCGCAGCAGGCGCTGGGCGACGGTGCTCAGCCGGTCGATCCAGGCGAGGGCGGCGGTGCGCAGTTCGGGCAGGGCGGCGGGCCACTGGTTGGGGCCCTGCAGCCACCAGTACCGCGGTTCGCCGGGGCCGGGGACGTGGGCGGGGCGTTCGGCGCCTATGTCGAGCTGGTCGCGCCAGTCGCGGGCGCCGGCGGTGCGTTCGTCGCCGGTGCGGGTGTAGCCGCGGAAGTGCGGGGAGCCCACGTTGTCGAGGGCGAGGCGGTCGGCCTCGGGGAGGTCGAAGAAGGCGCGCATGGCTCTCAGCAGCGCGTCGGTCTCCGCCGGGGTCACGCCGTGTCCGACGAGCTGGAAGAAGCCGACGTCGTGGGCGGCGCTGTGCAGCTGGGCGTGGAGCAGGGCCCGGGCCTGGGGCCGCGGTCGGCGGCGGAGAGGTCGATGATGGGGAGCTGGGCGTACGACGGGGTCGTCGAGGTGTGCGTCGTCATGGGGTGCGTCCGCGGGGTGTACGGGCACGGGCGGCCGCCGGGGGTGTGGCGGCCCCGGGTGCCGGAAAGAGTGAGAAGGCTCGAAGGGGCTGGATCAGGCGGAGAAGCGCCGACAGCCCATGCTCGTGACGCGCACGTAGTCCACGTGGCGGCGTCGGACGAGCATCGGAAGCATGGCGCAAGGGTACTGCGGCCGGCGGGATGTGCCTGTGGCCCGGATCACTGCGCCCGGTGCGCGGCGGGCGGGGTCGGAGCTTGCCCCGGAGGTGGACCGGCCGGTGCCCGTCCGGTCTCCCGGCGAGCAGGGCGACGTCCGGCATCCCGGCGAGCCGGGCGCGGAAGTCCGCGGTGGACTCGGGCCGGTTCCGGAATACGAGGCCGAGGTGGCCGAGGGCGTAGTGGTCGTCGCCCCGGGTCCGGTCGGCGTTCGGCACGGCGGCGGCGCGGGCGGGGCGGCGGACGCCGGTGGTGCCCGTCGTGGCCCGGAGGTCGATGGTCCGGCCGACGGGCTCCCCCGCCTCGTCGATCCGGTCCCCCTCGCGGGTACGGAGGCGGACGGTGCCGGCCCAGCGGGGGCGGCGGACCCGGGCGGCGTCGCCCCGGCCGCCGCTTCGGCCTCCGCCAGCGGCTCAGTCCAGGGCCGTGTCCACGAGTGCCGCCCACTGGGCGACGACGCGTTCGCGGCGGGCGGTGTCGTCGGTGAGGAGGTTGGCGAGGCCGAGGCCGCGGGCCATGTCGAGCAGGCCCTGGACGGTTTCGCGGACCCCGGGGCGGGACTCGTCGGCGCCGAGGAGTTCGACGGCGATGCGGTGGGACTCGCGGCCGACGCGGGCCTCCAGTTCGGTGACGCGCGCGCGGAGCTGGTCCTCGTCGCTGGCGGCGACCCACAGGTGCAGGGCGGCGCGGAAGAGGGGGCCTGTGTAGAGGCCGACGACCGCGGAGACGACGGCGCGCCGGTCGGCGGGGCCGTCGGGGAAGAGTTCGCGCAGGGCGGTGGAGCGTTGCTCGGCGACGTACTCGACGGCGGCCGTGAACAGGTCCTCGCGGGTGGGGAAGTGGTGCTGGGCGGCGCCCCGGGAGACGCCGGCGCGTTCGGCCACGACGGCGACCGTGGAGCCCGCCCAGCCGTGTTCGGCGAGGCAGGCCACGGCGGCCTCCAGGAGCCGCTGCCGGGTGGCCCGGCTGCGGTCCTGTTTGGGTACGCGGTCGCGTTCCGCCGTACTCACACCACCCATGCCGCATCCCGTCTTTCCAGGAAGGCCGTCATCCCCTCCCGGGCCTCGGGCGAGGAGAACAGCCGGGCCGAGAGCGCGGTCAGGTCGGCCGCGTCCCGGTCGAAGGTCTCCAGCACCCTAGCCGTGAGCAGCCGTTTCGTCTCGGCCAGGGCCTGGGGCGAGGAGCGGCGCAGGCCGTCCAGGACGGGGGCGAGGGCCTCGTCGACGTCGTCGGCGGCCGCGGTGAGCAGGCCGAGCCGTACGGCTTCGGCCGGGTCGAAGCGTTCGCCGGTGAGGTAGTAGCGGGCCAGTGCGCGCGGGTCGGCGCGGGGCATCACGGGCAGGGAGATCACCGCCGGGGCGACGCCGATGCGGACCTCGGTGAAGGCGAAGGTGGCGGTGGTGGCGGCGGCGGTGATGTCGCAGGCGGCGAGGAGGCCGAGGCCGCCGGCCCGGACGTGTCCGGTGACCCGGGCGACGACGGGCCTGGGCAGCTCGACGATCTGCCGCAGCAGGTTCACCAGGGCGTCCGGGTGCGGAGGGTCGCGCAGGTCGGCCCCGGCGCAGAAGGTGGTGCCTGTGTGGGTGAGGACGACGGCGCGTACGCCGGGGTCCTCGGCGCAGTCGGCGAGTGCGCCGGAGAGCGCGTCGACGAGAGCGGCGGAGAGTGCGTTGCGGGTGTCGGTGGCGTCGAGGCTGAGGGTTTCGACGCCACGCGCGTGCGTGCGTGAGACGAGGGTGCTCAAGGCAGCTCCCGGAGCTGTCGGCGGAGGATCTTCCCGGAGGCGGCGCGGGGCACGGTGTCGATGAAGGTGACGCGGCGGACGCGTTTGTAGGGGGCGACGCGTTCGGCGACGTGCAGCATGACCTCGTTCTCGCCGAGGTCCGCGGCGGTGGGCTGGCGGACGACGAAGGCGTGCGGGATCTCGTTGCCGTCGTCGTTGTGGGCGCCGATGACGGCGGCGTCGGCGATGCCGGGGTGGGTGAGCAGCAGTGCCTCCAGTTCGGCCGGAGCCACCTGGAAGCCCTTGTACTTGATGAGTTCCTTCACCCGGTCGACGACGAAGAGCCAGCCGTCGTCGTCGACGTGCCCGACGTCCCCGGTGTGCAGCCAGCCGTCGGGGTCGATCATGGCGGCGGTGGCGTCGGGGCGGCCGAGGTAGCCCTTCATGACCTGCGGGCCGCGGATCAGGATCTCGCCGGGTTCGCCGGTGCCGAGGTCCTTGGCGGGGTCGTCGAGGGAGACGATACGCATCTCGGTGCCGGCGATGAGGCGGCCCACGGTGCCGGCGGGCGCGTGGTGCAGGGCGTCGAGCGGGACGACGTGGGTGCCGGGCGACAGTTCGGTCATGCCGTAGGCCTGGCCGATCGGGGGCAGGCCGAGGCGTTCGGAGCAGGCGGCGGCGAGTCGCGCGTCGAGGGGGCTGCGGCGCTGATGACGTGCTTGAGGGAGGAGAGGTCGTAGCGGGCGACCGCCGGGTGCTTGGCGAGGGCGAGGACGATCGGCGGGGCGACGTACAGCCCGGTGATGCGGTGGGTCTCGATGGCGGCGAGGAAGGTCTCGAGGTCGAAGCGGGGCAGGACGACGACGGTGGCGCCCTTGCGCAGGGGGCGTTCATGAGGGCGGTGAGGCCGTAGATGTGGAAGAACGGCAGCACGGCGAGGATGCGGTCGCCGGGACCGGCCGGGACGGGGGCTTCGAGCTGGGCGAGGTTGGTGGCGATCTGCCGGTGGGTGAGCATCACGCCCTTGGGGACGCCGGTGGTGCCGGAGGAGTACGGCAGGGCGGCGATGTCCTCGGCCGGGTCGAAGCCGATCTCCGGCTCGGGGGCCGTGGTGGCGAGCATGTCGATCAGCGAGCGGTGCCCGGGCGCGCTGTCGCAGACAAATATCTCCCGTACGCCGCCCGCGAGTTCGGCGGCGCGGCGGGCGGTCCCGAGCAGCGGTGAGATGGTGACGATCCAGCGGGCGGCGCAGTCGGCGAGCTGCTTGGCGAACTCCTCGGGGTGGCGAGCGGGTGCACCGTGGTGACGGAGGCGCCCGCGCGCGTGGCCGCGTAGAAGGCGGTGGGGAAGGCGATCGTGTTGGGGCTGTGCAGGGCGAGGACGTCGCCCTTGCGGACACCGGCGTCGGCGAGGGCGGCGGCGATCCGCCGGTGGAACCGGTCCACCTGCTCGTACGTGAGGGTGGTGCCGTCCGCGCCGTCGATGAGGGCGGGGTGGTCGCCGTAGCCGGCGGCGGGGCCCAGAACGACGTCGTGGATGGGGAGTTCTACGGGCGGGACGTCTGCGTACTCGCTGCGGAACACGGTTCCTCCAAGCGGCCGCCGCTGCGGCCTAGTACGACTTGGGCAGGCCCAGGGTCTGGTGGGAGACGTAGTTGAGAATCATCTCCCGGCTCACCGGTGCGATACGAGACACGCGCGAGGCCGTTATCAGTGAGGCGAGGCCGAACTCGCGCGTGAGGCCGTTGCCGCCGAGGGTGTGCACGGACTGGTCGACGGCCTTCACGCAGGCCTCGGCGGCCGCGTACTTGGCCATGTTGGCGGCCTCGCCCGCGCCGATGTCGTCGCCGGCGTCGTAGAGGTGGGCCGCCTTCTGCATCATGAGCCGGGCCAGTTCCAGTTCGATGTGCGCCTGGGCGAGGGGGTGCGCGATGGCCTGGTGGGCGCCGATGGGGCCTTCCAGACGGTGCGTTCGCGGGCGTACTCGACGGCCCTGGCGAGCGCGTACCGGCCCATGCCGATCGCGAACGCGGCCGTCATGATCCGCTCGGGGTTGAGCCCGGCGAAGAGCTGGAGCAGACCGGCGTCCTCTCCCCCACTGCCGAAGGCGTGGGAGGGGCCCCCACCGACCAGTGCTTCCGCGGGCAGCCGTACGTCGTCCAGGACGAGTTCCCACTGCTTCTCGGCGGCGTTGAGTTCCATGTCGATGGGGTGCCGCTGGAAGCCCTCGGCGTCCGGGGGACGATGAACAGGCAGGGCTTGAGGCGTCCGGTGCGGGCGTCCTCGGTGCGGCCGACGATCAGCACGGCGTCGGCCATGTCGACGCCGGAGATGAAGACCTTGCGGCCGGTGAGGAGCCAGTCGGCGCCGTCCTTGCGGGCCGTGGTGGTGATGCGGTGGGAGTTGGAGCCGGCGTCGGGCTCGGTGATGCCGAAGGCCATGAGGCGGGTGCCGTCGGCGAGTCCGGGGAGCCAGGCCCGCTTCTGCTCCTCCGTGCCGAAGCGGGAGATCACCGTTCCGCAGATGGCCGGGGAGACGACGAGCATGAGGAGCGGGGAGCCGGCCGCGCCCAGTTCCTCCAGGACGATGGAGAGTTCGGTGATGCCGCCGCCTCCGCCCCCGTACTCCTCGGGGAGGTTGACGCCGAGGTAGCCGAGTTTGCCGGCCTCCGCCCACAGTTCGGTGGGGTGACGGCCCGCGGCCAGGGTCCGGGCGATGTAGTCGCGGCCGTACCGCTTGCCGAGGGCGGCCACCGCGGCGCGCAGGGCCTTGTGCTCTTCGGACTCGATGAGAGTGCTCATGGTGTCTCCTGGAGTTCGTGTACGACCGCCAGCAGCGTTCCTGGCTCCACCTGCCGGCCCGTCGTGGCGTGCAGGGCGGTGAGCGTGCCCGTGACGGGCGCCGAGATCTGGTGCTGCATCTTCATCGCCTCCAGCCAGATCAGTGGCTGGCCGGCCCGTACCGTCGCGCCCTCGGTCAGCCCGTCGGCGACCCGGACGACCGTGCCCGGCATCGGCGCGAGCAGGGAGCCGGGGGCGAGCTGGGCCGCCGGGTCCGGGAAGCGGGGCAGGACGGTGAGCGCGGTGGAGTTCACGTACACCCGGTCCGGGCCGTACCGCGCCACCTCGAACCGGCGCTGGACGCCGTCCGCTTCGAGTACGACCAGGCCCGCGTCGGCGTGCACCACCCGGACCCCGTCGGTGGTGGGGCCCTGCCGGGTGTGCCGGTAGTGGACCTCGTGCTCCTCGCCGGCCATCTCGTACCGCTTGGTCTGCGGCTGCGAGGGCACGTTGCGCCAGCCGCCGAAGCGGGAGCGGCCGTGGGCGTCGGCGAGGGCCGCGGCCAGCGGGGCGAGCGGGTCGGGGGCTGGGGCGGTGAGGGCGGCGAGGTGGCGGTCGTAGAAGCCGGTGTCCATGCGGGCGGCGGTGAACTCGGGGTGGCGCAGGGAGTTCAGCAGCAGGTCGCGGTTGGTGACCGGGCCGTGCAGCGCGGCGCGTTCCAGGGCGCCGGCGAGCCTGCGGACCGCCTCCGCGCGCGTGGGGGCGTGGGCGACGATCTTGGCGAGCATCGGGTCGTAGTGGACGCCGATGGTGTCGCCGTCGGTGTAACCGGTGTCGAGGCGGACCCCGGCGGGTACGGCCAGGCGGTGCAGGGTGCCGGTCTGGGGGGCCCAGTCGCGGGCGGGGTCCTCGGCGTAGAGACGGACCTCGACGGCGTGCCCGCGCGCGCGTGGCGGCTCGCTCGCCAGCGGGTGGCCCTCGGCGACGCGGATCTGCTCGGCCACCAGGTCGACGCCGAACACCGCCTCGGTGACCGGGTGTTCCACCTGGAGGCGGGTGTTCATCTCCAGGAAGTGCGCGCGGCCGTCGGCGACCAGGAACTCCACGGTGCCGGCGCCGACGTAGGACACCGCGCGCGCGGCGCGCACGGCGAGCGTGCGCAGTTCCTCCTGGAGTCCCGCGCTCAGTCCGGGCGCCGGGGCCTCCTCGATCACCTTCTGGTGGCGGCGCTGGAGGGAGCAGTCGCGGGTGCCGAGCGTCCACACCGTGCCGTGGGTGTCGGCGAGGATCTGCACCTCGACGTGGCGGCCGCGTTCGAGGTAGGGCTCGGTGAAGACCTCTCCGTCGCCGAAGGCGCTCGCGGCCTCGGCGCGCGCTCCCTCCAGCGCGTCCGGCAGGTCCGCCAGCCGGCGCACGATCCGCATTCCGCGGCCGCCGCCGCCCGCGGCCGCCTTCACCAGGACCGGCAGGTCGGCCTCGGTGACCTCGCCGAGGGGCGCGATGCCCATCAGCTCCTTGGCGCGCGTCTTGGACGCCATCGCCTCGATCGCCTCCGGGGCGGCCCGATCCAGACGAGTCCGGCGTCGATCACGGCCCGGGCGAACGCGGGGTTCTCGGAGAGGAAGCCGTAGCCGGGGTGGACGGCGTCGGCACCGGCGGCCAGGGCGGCCTTCACGATCAGGTCGCCGCGCAGATAGGTCTCGGCGGGCGTCGCGCCCGGCAGCCGTACGGCGGTGTCGGCCACGCGCGCGTGGAGCGCGGTGTCGTCCGCGTCCGAGTGCACCGCGACCGTGCGGATGCCGAGTTCGCCGCAGGTGCGGAAGATCCGGCAGGCGATCTCGCCGCGGTTGGCGACCAGCAGAGTCGAAATCATGAGCCTCACATCCGGAAGACGCCGAAGCCGCCGCGCGCGCCCTCGTAGGGGGCGGTGTGGATGGCGGACAGGCACAGGCCGAGAACGGTGCGGGTGTCGCGCGGGTCGATGACGCCGTCGTCGTACAGCCGCCCGGACAGGAACATCGGCAGCGACTCGGACTCGATCTGCTGCTCCACCATGGCGCGCAGGGCGGCGTCCGCGTCGTCGTCGTACGGCCGGCCCTTCGCCGCCGCCGACTGCCGGGCGACGATGGAGAGGACGCCCGCGAGCTGCTGGGGCCCATGACGGCCGACTTGGCGCTGGGCCAGGCGAACAGGAAGCGCGGGTCGTAGGCGCGGCCGCACATGCCGTAGTGTCCGGCGCCGTACGACGCGCCCATGAGGACGGACAGGTGGGGCACGCGGCTGTTGCTGACCGCGTTGATCATCATGGCGCCGTGCTTGATGATGCCGCCCTGCTCGTACTCCCTGCCGACCATGTAGCCCGTGGTGTTGTGCAGGAAGAGCAGCGGGATGTCGCGCTGGTTGGCGAGCTGGATGAACTGGGCGGCCTTCTGCGACTCGGCGCTGAACAGCACGCCCTGGGCGTTGGCCAGGATGCCGACCGGGTAGCCGTGCAGCGTGGCCCAGCCGGTCGTCAGGCTCGTCCCGTACAGCGGCTTGAACTCGTCGAAGTCGGAGCCGTCGACGAGCCGGGCGATGACCTCGCGGGGGTCGAAGGGGGTCTTCAGGTCGCCGGGCACGATGCCCAGCAGCTCCTCGTCGTCGTACTCGGGTGGTGGCGCGAAGGGGGATCGGGGTGGGCCTTGCGGTGGTTGAGGCGGGCGACGACCCGGCGGGCCTGCCGGAGCGCGTCCCGCTCGTCGACGGCGAAGTGGTCGGCGAGGCCCGATACGCGCGCGTGCATCTCGGCGCCGCCGAGGGACTCGTCGTCGCTCTCCTCACCGGTCGCCATCTTCACCAGCGGCGGACCGCCGAGGAACACCTTGGCACGTTCCTTGACCATGATCACGTGGTCGGACATGCCGGGTACGTAGGCGCCGCCGGCGGTGGAGTTGCCGAAGACGACGGCGACGGTCGGGATACCGGCCGCGGAGAGCCTGGTGAGGTCCCGGAAGATGGCGCCGCCGGGGATGAAGATCTCCTTCTGGGACGGCAGGTCCGCACCGCCGGACTCCACCAGGCTGATGCAGGGCAGCCGGTTGGCGAGGGCGATGTCGTTGGCGCGCAGCGCCTTCCTCAGGCTCCAGGGATTGCTGGCGCCGCCGCGCACGGTCGGGTCGTTGGCGGTGATCAGGCACTCCACGCCCTCGACCACGCCGATGCCGGTGACCAGCGAGGCGCCCACCGTGTAGTCGCTGCCCCAGCCGGCGAGCGGGGACAGTTCGAGGAACGGGGTGTCCGGGTCGAGGAGGAGTTCGATGCGCTCGCGGGCGAGCAGCTTGCCGCGCTCGCGGTGCCGCTGGACGTACTTCTCGCCGCCGCCCGCGAGCGCCTTGGCGTGCTCCGCCTCCAGGTCGGCGAGCTTGGCGAGCATGGCCTCGCGGTTGGCCAGGTAGTCGGGGCCGCCGGTGTCGAGGGCGGAGGGCAGGACGGTCACAGCAGGGCCTCCGGGATGTCCAGGTGGCGGGAGCGCAGCCATTCGCCGAGGGCCTTGGCCTGCGGGTCGAAGCGGGCCTGCGCGGCGACTCCGGCGCCGAGGATGCCGGTCACGACGAAGTTGAGGGCGCGCAGGTTGGGCAGCACGTGCCGGGTGACGGGCAGGTCCCGGCTCTCGGGGATCAGCTCCCGGAACCGGTCGGCGGTCAGCTCGTGGACGAGCCAGCGGAAGGCCTCGTCCGAGCGCGCCCACACGCCGACGTTCGCGTTCCCGCCCTTGTCGCCGCTGCGGGCTCCGGCGACCAGGCCGAGGGGCGCCCGGCGGACCGGCCCGGGCGGCGGCGGCTCGGGCAGGGCGGGTTCCGGTACGGCCTCCAGTGCGGCCGTCTCCCCGGCGGGTGCCACGGGGACACGGCTGCCGTCGTGGAGGACGGCCACATGGTCGACGGCACCATGGGGCACGTACACGTCCTCGAAGACTCCATAGGGTGCGCCCTTCCCCGGTGGGGCGAGCACATGGAAGCCGGGGTAGCTGGCCAGTGCCAGCTCCACGGCGGCCCCGCTCAGGGCGCGTCCCACGAGCCGCTGGTCCGGGTCGCGGACGACCAGGCGCAGCAGGGCGCTCGCCGTCTCCTCGGTGTCCGCGTCGGCGCGGTCGGTGCGCACGAGGTCCCAGCGGACCTCCTGGGGCGGTGCCTTGGCGAGGGCGTCGGTGAGCTGTCCGCGCACGAGGGCGGCCTTGGCCTCGATGTCGAGTCCGGTGAGGACGAAGACGACCTCGTTGCGGAAGCCGCCGAGCCGGTTGAGCCCGACCTTGAGCGTCGGCGGCGGCGCCTCCCCCCGCACCCCCTCGATCCGCACCCGGTCCGGCCCGTCCTGGCTCAGCCGCACGGTGTCCAGCCGGGCGGTGACGTCCGGCCCGGCGTACCGGCCGCCGGCCGTCTCGTACAGCAGCTGGGCGGTGACCGTGCCGACGTCGACGAGGCCGCCGGTGCCGGGGTGCTTGGTGACGACGCTGCTGCCGTCGGCGTGGATCTCGGCGAGCGGGAAGCCGGGGCGGCGTACGTCGCCCTCCCGAAGAAGGCGTAGTTGCCGCCGGTGGCCTGCGTCCCGCACTCCAGCACATGCCCGGCGACGACGGCACCGGCGAGCCGGTCGTACTCCCCCGGCCGCCAGCCGAAGTGGGCGGCGGCGGGCCCGGTGACCAGCGCCGCGTCCGTCACCCGGCCGGTGACGACGACGTCCGCGCCCGCCCGCAGGCACTCGGCGATCCCGAAGCCGCCGAGGTAGGCGTGGGCGGCGAGGGTGCCGGGGTGGGCGGCGGCGAGGTCGTCGCCCTCGACATGGGCGACCCGCACCGGTATGCCGAGCCGCTCGCTCAATTCGCGGATCCGTTCCGCGAGCCCGGCCGGGTTCAGGCCGCCGGCGTTGGTGACGATCCGCACCCCGCGCTCCTGGGCGAGGCCGAGGCAGTCCTCCAGCTGGCGCAGGAAGGTGCGGGCGTACCCGGCGGAAGGGTCCTTCAGGCGGTCGCGGCCGAGGATGAGCATGGTGAGTTCGGCGAGGTAGTCACCGGTGAGGACGTCGACCTCGCCGCCGGTGAGCATCTCGCGCAGCGCGTCGAGGCGGTCGCCGTAGAAGCCGGAGAAGTTGCCGATGCGCAGCGGGTTCACCGGCTGCCCTCCTGAGGCGGGCGGCCGGTGCCGGGCGGGCCCGCGAAGGCCTGGGCGATGCCGAGCCAGCGGTCGGCGTCCGGCCCGTCGGCGCGCAGGTCGAGGTCGGAGCGGTGGGCCCGCTGGGTGACCAGCAGGCAGAAGTCCAGCGCGGACCCGGTGACGCGCTGGGCGGCGTCCTCCGGCCCGTACACCCACAGGTCGCCGGAGAGCGCCCGGAGTTCGACGCGGAACTCGTCGGCGGGCGGGGTGAGTCCGTGGACCAGATGGGCGAAGTCGCGGGTCCGCACCCCGAGCCGTGCCACGTGCCGGAGCCGGTCGGTGGGCGGGCGGTCCACGCCGAGGGCGTCGGCGATGTCCAGCCCATGGGCCCAGGTCTCCATGAGGCGGGCGGTGGCCATGGAGGCGGCCGACATGGGCGGCCCGTACCAGGGGAACCGGCTCCCCGCCGGCGCGGCGCGCAGGGCCTGTTGGAGCTCGTCCCGCCCGGCACGCCATCCCGCCAGCAGCTCGGCGCACGGCAGCCGGGCGCCTTCCTCCGCGCCCTCGTCCACGAACGAGCCGGGGGCGGTCAGCGCCTTGTCGACCAGAGCCTGGAAGGCCCCGGCGTCGGTGACGGCCAGCAGGGCCGAGCGGTCGGTCCAGGCGAGGTGCGCGATCTGGTGGGCGACGGTCCAGCCGGGCGCGGGAGTGGGCCGCGCCCACTGCTCCGGTCTCAAGTGCGTGACCAGCAGGTCGAGTTCGTCGCTTTCGGCACGCAGGTCGTCGATGACGGGCGTCGGGTCGGCCATGAGGGGGAGCATGGCAGCGGGCCCAGAAACAATCAAGCATGCTTGCATTAATTTCCGCGGGACGCCCGCCCGCCGAAAGGGCCGCCCGAAACCGCCCGGCCGGACTCCGGGAGCGCGGGTCGCGCCCGTCGCGCGACGGTCAGGCCTCGGGGGCCGGCGCCGGGACCTTGCCCCGCCCGACCTGGGACCGCACCGCGCCGATGGTCGCCGCGATCACCAGGGCGATGGCGGCGGCCTCCGTGGCGGAGAGCGCCTGGCCGAGCACCAGGAAGCCCGCCGTGGCCGCGATGGCCGGCTCCAGGCTCATGAGGATGGCGAAGGTGTGGGCGGGCAGGCGGCGCAGCGCCAGGAGTTCGAGGGTGTAGGGCAGCACCGAGGAGAGCAGCGCGACCGCCGAGCCGAGGGCGACCGTGGTGGGGTTCAGCAGTCGGCTGCCCGCCTCGGCGATGCCGACGGGGAGGAAGAGCAGGGCGGCGACCGCCATCGCCAGCGCCAGGCCGTCCGCCTGCGGGAAGCGGCGGCCGGTGCGGGCGCTGAAGACTATGTAGGTCGCCCACATGGCGCCGGCACCCAGGGCGAAAGCGACACCCACGGGGTCCAGATCGCTGAAGCCCCCGCCGCCGAGGAGGAAGACCCCCGCCAGGGCGAGCGCCGCCCACAACGCGTTGATCGCCCGGCGGGACGCCAGCACGGACAGCGCCAGCGGGCCGAGGACCTCCAGGGTGACCGCGGGGCCCAGCGGAATGCGGGCGACCGCCTCGTAGAAGAGGCCGTTCATCCCGCCCATGGCGACACCGAAGGCGATCACGGTGCCCCAGTCGGTGCGCGAGTGACCGCGCAGCCGAGGCCGGCAGACCACCAGCAGCACCACGGCCGCGGCGAGGAGCCGCAGGGTGACGACGCCGAGCGCGCCGGCCCTCGGAATCAGGGTCACCGCGACCGCCGCGCCGAACTGCACCGAGATCCCGCCGGCCAGCACCAGACCGACCGGCCCGAGCGAGCCGAACGGACCGGACCGACGCGGTGCGCCTTCCGGGGATGCCGGTACCTGCTGGGTCGCGGGGGCGGTGTGGCTGGAGGTGCTCACGGGCGGTCCTGGGGCTGGCTGGGATCAGGGAGGGGAGTCGGGAATCAGATCATGTTCATCTGGATGTACTTTCAAGTCCAGGGTAATGGACTCCGTCAGGAGTGTGAACTCGGTACGCAACTGTTCCGCATACTGGGACGCCGACCGTTCGGATACTGACCCCCCGCCGTCACTTCGCGGCCTCCGGCCCCGCGTGCAGCCCGTCCCGCGCATCCTGCTCGTCCTGTGCGTCCAGCGCGTCCGCCAGCACCTCCGCCAGGTGCCGCCCCCGCACCCCGGCCAGCTGCTCCAGCTGGGTACGGCACGAGAAGCCGTCCGCCAGGATCACCGTCCCCTCGGCCGCCGCCCGCACCGCCGGCAGGAGCTGTTCCTCCGCACAGGCCCGGGAGACCTCGAAGTGGCCCTTCTCGAAGCCGAAGTCGCCCGCGAGGCCGCAGCAGCCGCCGCTCAGCTCGCCGGTGAGGCCCGCGGACTCGCGCAGCGCCCGGTCGGCGCCGTCACCGAGGACCGCGTGCTGGTGGCAGTGGGTCTGCCCGGCGACGGGACGGCCGACCGCGGGCGGGGTCCACTCGGGAGCGTGCCGCAGCAGCGTCTCGGCGAAGGTGAGGACCGCCGCCGACAGCCGGGCCGCACGCGGGTCGTCCGGCAGGAGTCCGGGGAGGTCGGCGCGGAGGGCCGCGGCGCAGCTCGGTTCCAGGACGACGACGGGGTGCCCCGGCGCAGCACCGGTTCCATCAGGTCCAGGGTGCGTCGCAGCACCGCGCGGGCCCGGTCGAGCTGGCCGGTGGAGACGTAGGTCAGGCCGCAGCAGACCCCGCCGCCCGGCCGGGACGGCGGCGGCACCGCCCGGAGCCCGGCGGCCTCCAGCACCCGCACGGCCGCCTGTCCGACCGAGGGCGAGAGATGCTCGGTGAAGGTGTCGGGCCACAGCACGACCGGGTCCCCCGTGCTCCGCCGCTCGCGCCGCCGCCACCAGCGGCTGAACGTCAGCGGCGCCAGCCGGGGGATGCCCCGCTCCGGGGCGATCCCGGCCAGCCGCTTGCCGATCCGGGCCGGCAGCCGCAGCGAGGCGAGCCGGTTGAGCAGCCGCGCCGTGCCGGTCCTGGCCGCCCAGCGCAGCCACACCGGCAGCCGGCCCATGCTGTAGTGGGCGGCCGGCCGGCGCCGGCCCCGGTAGTGGTGGTGCAGGAACTCCGCCTTGTAGGTGGCCATGTCGACACCGACCGGGCAGTCCGAGCGGCAGCCCTTGCAGGACAGGCACAGGTCCAGCGCGTCCCGGACCTCGGTGGAGCGCCAGCCGTCGGTGACCAGTTCGCCCGCGAGCATCTCGTGCAGCAGCCGGGCCCGGCCCCGGGTGGAGTGCTCCTCCTCGCCGGTCGCCCGGAACGAGGGACACATCACGGCGGGCCCCGACGCCGTGGTCGTACGGCACTTGGCGACGCCGACGCAGCGGCGGACGGCGGCCCGGAAGTCGCCGCCGTCCGCCGGGTAGCCGAAGGCCACGTCCACCGGGCGGCGGGGCAGCACGGAGAAGCGGAGGTTCGCGTCCAGCGGGTCCGGGCGGACCAGCATCCCGGGGTTGAGCAGGTCGTCGGGGTCCCAGACCCCTTGGCCCGTTCGAAGAGCCGCACCGTCTCCTCGCCGTACATCCGCGGCAGCAGCTCCGCGCGGGCCTGGCCGTCGCCGTGCTCCCCGGACAGGGAGCCGCCGTGGGCCACCACCAGGTCGGCGAGATCGACGGAGAAGCGCCGGAAGCGGCCCACGCCCGCCTCGGTGAGCAGGTCGAAGTCGATGCGGACGTGGATGCAGCCGTCGCCGAAGTGGCCGTACGGAGTGCCGCGCAGACCGTGGGAGGACAGCAGGGCGCGGAAGTCCCGCAGATAGGCGCCGAGGCGGTCCGGCGGCACCGCGCAGTCCTCCCAGCCGGGCCAGGCCTCCCTGCCGTCCGGCATCCGGGTGGCGGTACCGCTCGCGTCCTCACGGACGCGCCACAGCGCCCGCTGCGCCGCCGGGTCGGTGACCACGAGCGAGTCGAGGACGTCGGCCGCGCGGGCGATCGCCTCCGCACGCGCGCGTGCCTCGGCCGCCGTGCCGCCGCCGGTCTCCACGAACAGCCAGGCGTCCCCCTGGGCAGCGCGGCCGGGCCGGGCACCAGATCGGCGGCCATGCCCTCCACCGTCAGCGGCCCGAACGGGAGCAGGCCCGGCGCGGCCTCGGCGGCCGCGCTCTCGTCGCCGTACCCGAGCACCGCCAGGGCACGGGCGCGCGGAGCCTCCACCAGCCGCACGACCGCCTCCGTCAGGATGCCGAGGGTGCCCTCGGAGCCGCAGAAGGAGCGGGCGACGTCGGCGCCGTTCTCGGGCAGCAGGGCGTCCAGCGCGTATCCGGAGATACGGCGGGGCAGTTCGGAAAAGCCGGTGCGCAGCCGGGCCAGGTCGCCCGCCACCAGCTCGCGCAGCCCGTCCGGCGCCCCGGCCCAGTCCCGCCCGAGCCGCAGCCGCCGCCCGCGCGCGGTGACGACGGACAGCTCGCGCACACTGTCCGCCGTGGTGCCCCAGGCGACCGAGTGGGAGCCGCACGAGTTGTTGCCGATCATCCCGCCGAGCGTGCACCGGCTGTGCGTGGCGGGATCGGGGCCGAACCGCAGACCGTGCGGGGCGGCGGCCTCCTGGAGGCGGTCGAGGACGAGCCCGGGCTGGACCACGGCCGTGCGCGTGCCGGGGTCCAGCTCCAGGAGTCCGTTCATGTGCCGGGTGAAGTCCAGCACCACGCCCGTGCCCGTCGCCTGTCCCGCGATCGAGGTGCCCCGCCGCGCGCCACCACCGGCACCCCGCGCGCCCGGCACACCTCCAGCGCGGCCGCGACGTCCGCCGCGTCCCGCGGGGCCACCACCCCCGCCGGCACGCGCCGGTAGTTGGACGCGTCCATCGTCACCAGCGCCCGGGAGGTGGTGTCGAAGCCGACCTCGCCCCGGACGGCACCGCGCAGTTCCGCCGCAAGACCCGAGAGATCCGTCATGCGTCCAGGATGCATCCGCTCACGCTCAGTCACCGAAAGTTCTCCACAGCCGCACCCGATGCGTCGTACAACCGCACAAGTCCATGACCCGGCGGACTCGTCTCATCGGACGGACACGGTTCCGTACCGTTTCGCGTAGCGGATACCCTCCGAAGCGTGGCCGACATCCAGATCCCCGCTGACATCAAGCCCGCCGACGGACGCTTCGGCGCTGGCCCCTCCAAGGTGCGGACCGAGGCGCTGGACGCCCTCGCCGCCACTGGCACGTCCCTCCTGGGTACCTCCCACCGCCAGGCGCCCGTGAAGAACCTGGTCGGCAAGGTACGCGAGGGCATCTCCGAGCTGTTCTCCCTCCCCGAGGGCTACGAGGTCGTCCTCGGCAACGGCGGCTCGACCGCCTTCTGGGACATCGCCACCCACGGACTGATCGAGAACAAGTCCCAGCACCTCACCTTCGGCGAGTTCTCCTCGAAGTTCGCCAAGGCCGCCAAGCTCGCCCCTGGCTGGCCGACCCCACCGTCGTCGCCGCCGACCCGGGCACCCACCCCGAGGCGCACGCCGAGGCGGGCGCCGACGTCTACGCGTTCACCCACAACGAGACCTCCACCGGTGTCGCCATGCCGATCAGGCGCGTGGCCGGCGCCGACGACGGCGCGCTCGTCCTGGTGGACGCCACCTCCGGCGCGGGCGGCCTCCCGGTCGACATCGCCGAGACGGACGTCTACTACTTCGCCCCGCAGAAGTCCTTCGCCTCCGACGGCGGCCTGTGGATCGGCGTCTTCTCCCCGGCCGCGATCGAGCGCGCCGAGCGCGTCCACGCCTCCGGCCGGCACGTCCCGGAGTTCTTCAGCCTGCCGACGGCCATCGACAACTCCCGCAAGAACCAGACGTACAACACCCCGGCCCTCGCCACCCTCTTCCTGCTGAACGAGCAGCTCGAGTGGATCAACGGCCAGGGCGGCCTGGACTGGTCGACGGCCCGCACCAAGGACTCCTCGACCCGCCTGTACGGCTGGGCGGAGGAGTCCAAGTACGCCACCCCGTTCGTCACCGACCCGGCCAAGCGCTCGCAGGTCATCGGCACCGTCGACTTCTCCGACGAGATCGACGCGGCCGCCGTCGCCAAGGTGCTGCGCGCCAACGGCGTGGTGGACACCGAGCCGTACCGCAAGCTCGGCCGCAACCAGCTCCGTATCGCGATGTTCCCGGCGATCGACCCGGCGGACGTCGAGGCGCTGACGAAGTGCGTGGACTACGTGATCGAGAAGCTCTGACCCTCCGGGTACGAGCGGGAGGGCGTCCGGCGCTGGTCGCACCGGGCGCCCTCTTCTCATGCCGCCGTCCGGGCGGCCGCTTCACGCCGCCGTCCGGGCGGCCGCCAACGCACCGCCGGGCGCGCCGGGCCGTTCACGTCGCCGTACAGGTCAGCGACGGCACCGACCCGCCGCCGGGCGCGCCGCCGAAGCCGAAGCTCGTGGAACCGGCCACCGGCACACCGCCGTTGTGAGCGGCGTTCACCGCCGTGACACCGGAGCCGCTCTGCGTGTAGCCGGCGTTCCACATGGACGTGATCTGCTGTGAGCCGCTCCACGTCCACGTCACCTTCCAGGACTTGAGGGCGGCGGTGCCGGTGTTCGTCACCGTCACCTGGGCGTTGAAGCCGCTCCCCAGTCGCTGCTGACGGCGTAGGAGGCGCCGCAGGCCGCGGACGTGCCGCCTCCGCCACCCCCGCCGTCGCCACCGCTCCCGCCCCCGGTGCCCGGGAACAGCGGCGCCTTCACGCTCGCCAGGTACCCGTCCTTCACCGTGTCCACGGTCGACCAGTCGTCCTTCAGGATGCCGCCCGTGTCACCGGAGTTGGGGTTCCACGACCAGAAGGTCCACTGGAAGGCGTCCGCGCCGTACGTCGATGTCGGCCGGAGGTAACTCACCAGCGCCGCGAGCCACTTCTGGTCCACGGCCGACTGCAGGGTGGTGCCGAACTCGCCCACCCACACCGGCGCGATGTTCTGCTTGAAGATGTAGCCCCAGTACCTGTCCCAGATCCCGGGCATGTTGGCGGGGAACGACGGATCGCTGAACCAGCTCTGCTGGGCCACGCTGGTGGCGTAGTCGTGGGCCGAGTACACGACGCGGCCGGCCACGTCGAGGCGGACCGGGTACTGTCCGACGCCCATCAGGTTGCCGCCCCACCAGCCGGACACGCCGTTGTACGTCTGCACGCCCTCGACGAAGACCAGCAGGGCGGGGTTGACGGAGAGCACGGCGTTGCCGCCCCGCTCGGCCGCGAGCCGCCAGTCGGTGGCCTGGTCGCCGCAGCCCCAGCAGGCGGGGTCGTGCGGCTCGTTGTGCAGGTCGATGCCGACGACCGTGTCCTGGCCCTGGTAACGGGCCGCCAGCGCCTTCAGGTCGGCGATCCAGGTCGACTCGGGCACGGAGGCGGTGTACCAGAGGGCCGACTGACCGCCGGAGTCGGGCCGGTGGCGGTCGAGGATGACCTTCAGACCGTCCTGGCCGGCGTACGCCACGATCCGGTCCATGACCTGGAGCGAGGTCAGGCCCTGCAGATCCGCGTTCTTGCCGCCGGAGAAGTCGATGCTCTCGGGCATCGTGCCGGACTTGAGGACGTCGTCGCTGTAGGGCAGCCGGATGGTGTTGTAGCCCAGCGACCTCATCTGGTCGATCATGCTCTTGTAGTCGCGCGACCAGAGCCCGTGCACCACGTGGTTGCCGGTCTCGAAGCCGAACCAGTTGATCCCCGCGACGCGCACCGGCTGCCCGGCCGCGTCCAGGATCTGCCGGCCGCTGGTGTGCCAGTAGCCGGCTCCGGGGGCGGCGGCCGCGTGCGCCGAGTGCGCGCCCGCCAGGGGCAGCAGGAGCGCCGCGGCGGCCGCACACAGTGCTCTTCGCAAGCTGCGGAACATGTGCCTTGGTTCCTCTCGGGAGGCACGGCCCCGGAACAGGATGGGAGCGCTCCCATGCACCGCGCACCTCAAGGAAACTGGGCCGCCATGGCCACGTCAAGATGTTCGGCGACCCGACTCCGCCGCGCGGGGGCGGCGAGGGCGGCGCTCAGCCGCGCCGGCGCAGCAGCCGCAGCCCGAGCAGGACGACCGCCCCCACGCCGACGACGGCGGCCCCGACCTTGAGGCGGCCGCCGCTGCCGCCGGTCCCGTCGGACGCCGAACCGCCGTTGCCGGAAGGGGAGTCGCCGGAGTGGTCGCCCGGCGCGTCCTGCGCCTGGACCGAGCTGCCGGCGCCCTCGCTGCCGTACATCAGCCTGGTCCCGTCGGTGGAGTACGTCAGCGACTCGCCCTGCCCCTGGAGGGGTACGTCGAGCCGGCCCTCCCGCTTGATCCGCCCGCCGTTCCAGTCGTAGTAGATCCCGCCGAAGTACCCGCGCACCGCGAGCTGCCGGCCGTCCGGGGAGAGGGCGGCGTCGGTGGCCCACAGGTCGACCGGGGCGACGGGCCGGAAGATGTTCGCCCCGGAGGTGGAGAGCGTCGCGGGCCCCTCGAACAGGTGCCCGCCGTCCTCCTTCTTGTCGATGATGTACACCCGCCCGGTCTTCGGGTGGACCAGCAGCGACTCGGCGTCGCGCGGCCCGTCGGAGTACTTCACCACGTACTGCTTCGCCGTGACCGTCTGGTCCTTGAGCACCTTCGGCTCGGGCAGCCGGTAGATCCACACGTACGGCCATCTGCCGCCGAAGTTGTCCCCGATGTCGCCGACGTAGATCTCGTTGTGCGGGCCGATGGAGATGGACTCCACGTCGCGCGGGGAGCCGATGCCGCGCAGGGTCACGGTCGCGACGGTGTTGCCGGTCGCGCTGTCCACGGCGTAGATGTACGGCCCGTCGTCGCTGTCGTTGTGCGTCCAGTAGATGCCGGGGTGCAGCCGGGAGGCGGCCAGGCCGCTGGACTCGGTGATCCTCGGGTCCTTGATGGTGAACCCCCGGTCACCGTCGGCGGCGTGGGCGGGCAGCGCGCAGGCACCCGCGAGCAGGGCCCCGGCAAGCAGGGCGAACGGTCGACGCATGCCCCAAGCCTGCCATTCGGCCCGTGGGTCCGGTGGACGTGTCGGGCCTCACATCCCACCGCCCGCGGTGATCGTCCATCATGAGCGGGTGCTCAGGTTCATGCCCGTGGGGGACTCGATGACGATCGGGAGCGCGGGCGAACACACCTGGCGTTACCGTCTGTGGCGGCACCTCTGCGACGCGCACGGCGGCCCGTTCACCTTCGTCGGCCCGCGCGAGGAGCTGTACGACAAGGTGGCCGAGGCGCCGGTGTCGTACGCGTACGCGGAACCGGACTTCCCCGGGCCCATCTGGCCGGCTGGGGCGAGGGCTGGCTGCACATGGCGCCGCTGATAGGCGAGGCGGTGCGCCGGCACCGGGCCGACGTGCTGCTGGTCTCCCTGGGCCTGATCGACCTCGGCTTCTACACCAACGCCGAGCAGACGACGGAGAACGTCCGGGCGTTCGTCACCGGCGCACGCGAGGCCAGGCCCGGCGTCCGCATGGTGCTGCTGCCGGTGATCCCGAACGTCCGCGCCCAGGCGGACGAGGACTTCGCGGCCCAGGTCGACCGGTTCAACGAACTGCTCGCCAAGACGGTGGCCGACCTGGCCGAGCCCCGCTCCCCGCTGCTGCTGGCCTCGCCGCCCGAGGCGTACGACATCGACGCGGACACCTACGACGGAACGCACCCCAACGCGAGCGGCGAGCACCGGATCGCGCAGGCGTTCGCCGCGGCGATGTGGGAGGCCTGGGGGATCGGACGGGCGTACGCGGCCGGAACGGGTTGACCTGATTCCGCCGCTTCCCCGTCACCGTGCGTATCGTTGAACCGCGCGGCCGCTTCTGTCCGTGGGGCAGCCGGGGAGGAGCGCCACGATGACCGTCCTCGAAGACAGGATCGCGATGGCCGACGCCGACGCCAACACCCAGCGTCTGGACGACTGGTTCGAGCGCCTGGAGCGGATGCCCGTCCCCGAAGGATTCCGGGTCGAGGTCGTCGGCGGCAACGTCTTCATGACGCCGCAGCGAAACGCACACTGGCAGATCATTCGCGCGTTCCTCTGGGCTCTCGATGACAGGTTCGGGAGGGACGTCAAGGTGTTCTCGGACGTCCGGATCGACTTCCCGGGGCACGAGAACGGCTTCTGCCCCGACGTCGCCCTGCTCAAGGACTCGGCGAAGCCTGACGACACGGGCCACTGGCGTCATCAGGACGTCGAGTTCGTCGCGGAGGTCGTCTCGCAGGGCACCGCCGCCAACGACTACGGCCCCAAGAGGACCGCCTACGCGACCGCCGAAGTCCCGGTCTACGTCATCGCCGACCCCTACCAGGGGCGCTGTCTCATCCACACCGACCCCAAGGACGGCGACTACGCCGAGCCGGTGAGAGTGGACTTCGGCACCGACTTCGACCTGACCGGCACGGTGGTCGACCTCGTCGTGAAGACGGACGCCTTCCCCCGCGACTAGCCGGCCGGCCGCCCTTGCTTCGAGCGCACTCCAGGCCGTTGGCTAGGACACCATGAAGTACACGCAGCTAGGACGCACGGGACTCAAGGTCAGCCGACTCGTCCTCGGCACCATGAACTTCGGCCCGCAGACCGACGAGGCGGACAGCCACGCCATCATGGACGCGGCGCTGGACGCGGGCATCAACTTCTTCGACACGGCCAACGTCTACGGCTGGGGCGAGAACAAGGGCCGTACCGAATCGATCATCGGCAACTGGTTCGCCAAGGGCGGCGAGCGCCGGGACAAGGTCGTGCTGGCCACCAAGGTGTACGGCAACATGGGCGCCGACGGCGCGGCCTGGCCCAACCACGACAAGCTCTCCGCGGTCAACATCCGGCGCGCGGTGGACGCCAGCCTGAAGCGGCTGCGGACCGACCACATCGACCTGTACCAGTTCCACCACGTCGACCGGAACACTCCCTTCGAGGAGATCTGGCAGGCGATCGACGTGCTGGTCCAGCAGGGCAAGATCCTCTACGCCGGCTCCTCCAACTTCCCCGGCTACAAGATCGCCCAGGCCAACGAGATCGCCGCCCGGCGCGGCGGCACCATCGGCCTGGTCAGCGAGCAGTGCCTGTACAACCTCGCCGAGCGCCGCGCCGAGATGGAGGTCATCCCGGCCGCGCAGGAGTACGGCCTCGGCGTCATCCCCTGGTCGCCGCTGCACGGCGGTCTGCTGGGCGGAGTCATCAAGAAGGAGGCGCAGGGCGGACGCCGTGCCTCCGGGCGGGCCGCCGACACCCTCGCCGACCCCACCGCCCGCGCGCGGATCCAGTCCTACGAGGACCTGCTCGACAAGCACGGCCTGGAGCCCGGCGAGACCGCCCTGGCCTGGCTGCTGACCCGGCCCGGCGTCACCGGCCCGATCGTCGGACCGCGCACCGCCGAGCAGCTCGAGTCGGCGCTCAGGGCCGTGGAGCTGGAGCTGAGCGAGGAGCTGCTGACCGGCCTGGACGAGGTCTTCCCGGGCCCGGGCCCCTCCCCGGAGGCCTTCGCCTGGTGAGCGACGCCGGCCGCTGATCGCCTCCGCGGCCGCGCCCAGGCCTCACCTGCCGAGCGCGGCCGCCAGGGCGACGACGGCGAACATCAGCACGAGCACAAAGGCCATGATCCGGTTACGGGTCTTCGGGTCCACGTATCGAGGTTAACCGGCCGCGCCCAGTGCCCAGCGGGCGACCGCCTCGTAGCGGGGCTGCTCGCCGGGCACGCCGGACTTCGGCAGGTCGCTGCGGACGAGGACCAGCTCGTCCACCGTCCAGGTGCGGCTCGCGAGGTCGTGCAGCGCCGCCACGTAGGGCCGTACGTCCACCGTGGACCGGCTGCGGGCCACCGTCAGGTGCGCCTGGTAGCGGCGGTGCTCCCCCATTTCGATGCCGCTCCTGCGCGCCGCCGCCTCCGCGCGCCCGGCCAGCAGCCCCAGAGCGCGCAGATCGCCGTCGGCGCCCGCCCACAGCGCCTTCCCGCGCCCGAACTGGCCGCCGCCGCGCAGCGCCAGCCGAAAGGCCGGCGTACGGCCCGCAGCGCGCTCAAGACGCGTACGCAGCTCCGGCACCAGCGCCTCGTCGACCTCGCCGTAGAAGGCGAGCGTGAAGTGCCAACCGGGACGGCCGGTCCAGCGCAGCCCGTCCGCGCCGGGCAGCTCCCGCAGCGCCGCCACCTCCCGGGCGAGCGCGTCGGCGACGTCGTCCGGGGGCAGCAGGGCGGCGAAGAGTCTCATGCCGCAAGTCTGCCGCGCACGCCCCGGCGTGTCCGGATGACCGTGCGTATCGTTGTACCGCGCGGCTGCGCTCGCTCGTGGGGCAGCCGGGGAGGAGCGCCACGATGACCGTCCTCGAAGACAGGATCGCGATGGCCGAGAGCGACAACACGACCACGCTCGACGAGATGTTCGAGCGGCTCGAGAAGATGCCCGTCCCCGAGGGATACAAGGTCGAGATCGTCGAGGGGACCGTCTTCATGTCGCCGCAGCGGGACACTCACTGGGAGATCATCGCGGACATCTACGAGCAGTTGCGCGCCAAGTACCCGCGCAAGCGCGTGAAGTCCGATGTGCGCATCGACTACCCGGGGCATCTGAACGGGTTCGCGACCGACGTGACGGTGATGGCGGAGGGCGCCGCGAGGACCGAGGACGGCCGCTGGGACTGCGGGGACGTCGAGTTCGTCGCCGAGGTCATCTCCCGGGGCACCGCCGCCAACGACTACGGGCCCAAGAAGGCCGCCTATGCCGAGGCCGGGGTTCCCGTCTACGTCATCGCCGACCCCTACCGGGGTGAGTGCCATGTCTTCACCCACCCCAGGGACGGCAGGTACGCCCTCGAGGTGAAGGCCGACTTCGGGGAGGAGCTGGACCTCACGGGCACCCTTCTCGGTCTCGTCCTCAAGACCGACGAGTTCCCCCGCGACTGAGTCCCGCTCCTCCCGCCCGTCAGGCCGCCGGGGCCAGTTGCTCCCTGGGGACGAAGCGGACCTGGGGGTGGCCGCGGTGCCAGCCGACCGAGAGGCGCAGGCCGCCGATGCGGGCCAGGACCAGGCCGATCGTGGCGGCGGCCACGGCCGAGATCACACCGCCGAGGGCGAAGCCGACCCGGGCGCCGTAGGTGTCCGTGATCCAGCCGACGACCGGTGCGCCCAGCGGTGTACCGCCCATGAAGACCATCATGAACAGGGCCATCACCCGCCCGCGCATGGCCGGGTCGGTGGCCATCTGGACCGCCGTGTTCGCCGTGACGTTGACCGTCAGGCCGAAGACCCCGATCGGGACCATGAGCAGCGCGAACAGCCAGTAGGACGGGGCCAGCGCGGCCACCGTCTCCAGCGTGCCGAAGGCCAGCGCGGCGGCGATCAGCAGCCGCAGCCGGGCCGTGCCGCGGCGGGCCGCCAGCAGGGCGCCGCCGAGGGAGCCGACCGCCATCAGGGTGTTGAAGAGGCTGTAGGCGCCGGCACCGGCGTGGAAGACGTCGTCCGCGTAGGCCGACAGCCACACCGGGAAGTTGAAGCCGAAGGTGCCGATGAATCCGACGAGGACGATCGGCCAGATGAGCTCGGGACGCCCGGCGACGTACCGCAGGCCCTCCCGGAGCTGGCCCTTGCCGCGCGGCGCGCGCTCGACGACGTGCAGCTCGCGCGAGCGCATCAGCAGCAGACCGGCGATGGGCGCGGCGAAGGACAGGCCGTTGGCGAGGAACGCCCAGCCGGTGCCCACGCCGGTGATCATGAGGCCGGCGACGGCGGGGCCGACCAGCCGGGCGGACTGGAAGTTCGCGGAGTTCAGGCTGACCGCGTTCTGGAGCTGGCCGGGGCCGACCATCTCGGAGACGAAGGACTGCCGGGCCGGGTTGTCGACCACGGTGGCGAGTCCGACGGCGAACGCGGCGACGTAGACGTGCCAGACCTGGACGTGACCGGAGAGGGTCAGGAAGGCGAGCGCGAGGCCGGTCATGGCCATCGCCGCCTGGGTGACCAGGAGGGTGGGCCGCTTGGGCAGCCGGTCGACCAGGACGCCGCCGTACAGGCCGAACAGCAGCATCGGCAGGAACTGCAGGGCCGTGGTGATGCCGACGGCCGCGGAGGAACCGGTGAGACTGAGCACCAGCCAGTCCTGGGCGATGCGCTGCATCCAGGTGCCGGTGTTGGAGACGACCTGGCCGGCGAAGAACAGCCGGTAGTTCCGGACCTTCAGCGAGCTGAACATCGAGGACTTGCGGGCGGTGGGGGTAGTAGTGATCGGTGCGGGGGCGGAAGCTGCTCCGGATCCCGTACTCAAAAGGGTTCGCCTCCTCCTGGGCTGGTGACGGCTTACAGGTGCGCGAGCTTCTCCAGCACCGGCGCGGCGGCGCGGAGTTTGGCCCACTCGTCCTCGTCGAGGGCGTCGACCAGGCCGGCCAGGAACGCGTTGCGCTTGCGGCGGCTCTCCTCGAGCATCGCCTCGGCCTGCTCGGTCCTGGTGACGACCTTCTGGCGACGGTCCTCGGGGTGCGGTTCGAGCCGGACGAGCCCCTTGCCCTCCAGCAGCGCGACGATGCGGGTCATCGACGGCGGCTGCACGTGCTCCTTGCGGGCGAGTTCGCCCGGCGTGGCGGTGCCACAACGGGAAAGGGTGCCCAGCACCGACATCTCGGTGGGGCTCAGCGACTCGTCGACCCGCTGGTGCTTGAGCCGACGGGACAGCCGCATCACGGCGGAGCGCAGGGAGTTCACGGCGGCGGCGTCGTCGCCATGGTTGAGGTCCGGCATGGTCATTAGCTTAACTCATTACTCTCGCTAAGGACCACCGGAGAGGGGGTGTGGGCCCGTGATGCCCGCCACTTGCCCCATTGATCACCCATAAGAGTGAGTCGTTTCCGAAAAGTGACGCATGGGACGGCCTGATGTGGCGACCCTCGTACTTATGGGGACCACTGTGCTGAGCCTGCGGATAGACGGGGAGCTGCTCGAACGGCTCCGGCACCACGCGGCGAGAAGAGGAATGAGCGTGCAGGACTATGTGGTCCGCACGCTCATTCGGGACGACTTCGACGAGCGGTTCCAGACCGCCGTCGAGGAGACGGAGAAGTTCTACGGCGTCACCTGACGCCCGCGCCTCAGGTGAGGCCCAGGGCCGGCATCAGGTAGTAGAAGGCGAACACCGCGGCGACGACGTACATCGCGACCGGCACCTCGCGGAACCGCCCGGCGGCCAGGCGCAGCACCACGAAGGTGATGAAGCCCATGCCGATGCCGTTGGTGATCGAGTAGGTGAACGGCATCATCATCATGGTCACGAAGGCCGGGATGGCGATGGTGTAGTCCGCCCAGTCGATCTCCTTGACGGAGTTCGAGAGGATCAGGAAGCCCACCGCGACCAGGGCGGGCGTGGCCGCCTGGGACGGGACCATGGTGGCGACCGGGGTGAGGAAGAGGGCCACCGCGAAGAGGGCGCCCGTGACGACGTTCGCGAATCCCGTGCGCGCGCCCTCGCCGACACCGGCCGTGGACTCCACGAACGCGGTGGTGGCCGAGGAGGAGCTGGCGCCGCCCGCCGCGACCGCGATGCCGTCGACGAAGAGGACCTTGTTGATGCCGGGCATGTAGCCCTGGGCGTCGGTCAGCTTGGCCTCGTCGCCGATGCCCATGATCGTGCCCATCGCGTCGAAGAAGCACGACAGCAGGACCGTGAAGACGAAGAGGATGCCGGTCAGCACGCCGACCTTGGCGAAGCCGCCGAAGAGGCTGAACTGGCCGACCAGGCCGAAGTCGGGGGTGGCCACCGGGTTGCCGGGCCACTTCGGGACCGTCAGGCCCCAGGCGGAGACGTGGGCGACCGAGTTGACGATCAGCGCGAGGACGGTCATCCCGACGATGGAGATCAGGATCGCGCCCGGCACCTTGCGGACGATCAGCGCGAAGGTGAGCAGCGCGCCCAGGACGAAGATCAGCACGGGCCAGCCGTTGAGGTGACCGCCGACGCCGAGCTGGAGCGGGACGGTGGTCTGCGCGGCGTCCGGCATACGGGTGACGAAGCCGGAGTCGACCAGGCCGATCAGCATGATGAACAGGCCGATACCGATCGAGATCGCCTTGCGCAGACCGAACGGAACGGCGTTCATCACGCGCTCACGCAGTCCGGTGGCGACCAGCAGCATGACCACGAAGCCGGCCAGCACAACCATGCCCATGGCGTCCGGCCAGGTCATCCGGGGGCGAGCTGGAGCGCGACGACGGAGTTCACACCGAGACCGGCGGCGAGCGCGATCGGCACGTTGCCGATGACGCCCATCAGCAGCGTGGTGAACGCGGCCGTCAGCGCCGTCGCGGTCACCAGCTGGCCGTTGTCCAGGTGGTTCCCGTACATGTCCTTCGCGCTGCCGAGGATGATCGGGTTCAGCACGATGATGTACGCCATCGCGAAGAAGGTGGCGAGACCGCCCCGGATCTCGCGGCCGAGCGTGCTGCCGCGCTCGGAGATCCGGAAGTAGCGGTCGAGAGCGCCGTAGGCGGGAGTGCCGCCCGGCTGCTCGGGGCTGGGACCTTGGCAGGAGCCGAGGTGGACATGAGGACCTCATCACCAGCGGGGTTCCCCCGAGCCCCGTTGGAGTTTCATACGAACAGAAGCGGCCAAAGACAAACGGTTTCAGTATGAACGTATGAGAGATAAAGCGCCATCTCCGCGCGTAGACCTGATCGCCTCGTAAGCTGTCCCCATGACGAAGTGGACCCCGAAGCACGAGGCACCGGAGCCCCTGGAGGGGCCCGTGGTCGCCACCATCACCGGCGGCACGATCGTGTGGTTCGTCCTCTTCCTGGTCCAGCTCCCCTTCTACGGCTGGTTCGACGACCACGGGCACCTGTGGTGGCTGTGGACCTGCCTGGCCGGCGGCGGTCTCGGCCTGATCGGCGTCTGGTACGTGCGCCGGCGCGACGCGGCGATCAAGCGGGACGCGGCGCTGAAGGCGGCCACCGCGGGCAGGTAGCGGCCGCCCTCCAGCCGGCGCGGGACGCCCCTCCTCCCCAGGTCGGATCTTCCCCCACTCGGCAGGTGAAGCCGCAGATCCGCACGTACCGTCGAATGCATGACGCACATCGACGCGGGGGCCGAACTCGACCCGGTGCACCCGGTGGCTCTGCCGGGGCCCGGTCGGCGGGTCTGACCCGGGCCGAGGTCGCCGAACGCGTCGCGCGGGGCGAGGTCAACGACGTCCCGGTGCGCAGCAGCCGCTCGATGGGCGAGATCGTCCGCGCGAACGTCTTCACCCGGTTCAACGCGATCATCGGTGTGCTGTGGCTGGTCATGCTGTTCGTCGCTCCGATCCAGGACAGCCTCTTCGGCTTCGTGATCCTCGCCAACACCGGTATCGGGATCGTGCAGGAGTGGCGGGCCAAGCAGACCCTCGACTCGCTCGCCGTGATCGGTGAGGCCCGGCCCACCGTCCGGCGCGACGGGACCGCCGTCGAAGTGGCCACGAGCGAGATCGTCCTCGACGACCTCGTGGAGACGGGCCCCGGCGACAAGATCGTCGTGGACGGGGTGTGCGCGGAGGCCGACGGCCTGGAGATCGACGAGTCGCTGCTCACCGGTGAGGCCGACCCGGTGCTCAAACGGCCCGGCGACCAGGTCATGTCCGGCAGCTTCGTCGTGGCCGGCGGCGGCGCGTTCCGGGCGACGAAGGTGGGCCGGGAGGCGTACGCCGCCCAGCTCGCCGAGGAGGCGTCCCGGTTCACGCTCGTCCACTCCGAGCTGCGCTCCGGCATCTCCACGATCCTGAAGTACGTGACCTGGATGATGGTCCCGGCCGCGACCGGTCTGGTCATCACCCAGTTGGTGGTGAAGAACGACAACCTCAAGGCCGCGGTCGCCCGTACGGTCGGCGGCATCGTCCCGATGGTTCCGGAGGGGCTGGTGCTGCTCACCTCCGTGGCCTTCGCCATCGGGGTCATCCGGCTCGGGCGCAAGCAGTGCCTGGTGCAGGAGCTGCCCGCCATCGAGGGTCTGGCCCGCGTGGACACGGTCTGCCTGGACAAGACCGGCACGCTGACCGAGGGCGGGATGGACGTCACCGAGCTGCGGGCGCTGAACGGGGCCGACGAGCCGTATGTGCGCAAGGTGCTCGGGGCCCTCGGCGAGTCCGACCCGCGCCCCAACGCCTCCCTCCAGGCGATCATCGACGCCTACCCGGACAGCGAGGAGTGGCGCTGCGTCGAGTCGCTGCCCTTCTCCTCCGCCCGCAAGTACAGCGGCGCCGCCTTCAGCGAGGGCGACGGTGAGGCCAGCACCTGGCTGCTGGGCGCCCCCGACGTGCTGCTCCCCCAGGACGACCCCGCCCTGTCCGAGACCGAGCGCCTGAACGAGCAGGGGCTGCGGGTCCTGCTGCTGGCCCGGGCCACCCGCGACCTGGACGACCCCGAGCCGGCCCGCGGCGCCCGCCCGACGGCGCTGGTCGTGCTGGAGCAGCGGCTGCGTCCCGACGCCGGCGACACCCTGCGCTACTTCGCCGACCAGCGGGTCCACGCGAAGGTCATCTCGGGTGACAACGCGGTGTCCGTCGGCGCGGTCGCGGCCAAGCTGGGGCTGTCCGGCACGGCGGTGGACGCGCGCCGGATGCCCGCCGACCGGCAGGGCATGGCGGAGGCACTGGACGAGGGGACCGTCTTCGGCCGGGTCACCCCGCAGCAGAAGCGGGACATGGTCGGCGCGCTCCAGTCGGGCGGGCACACGGTCGCGATGACCGGGGACGGCGTGAACGACGTGCTGGCCCTGAAGGACGCCGACATCGGCGTCTCCATGGGTTCGGGCTCGGAGGCGACCCGGGCGGTGGCGCAGATCGTGCTGCTGAACAACAGCTTCGCCACGCTGCCCTCGGTGGTCGCCGAGGGCCGCCGGGTGATCGGCAACATCACGCGCGTGGCGACGCTGTTCCTGGTCAAGACGGTGTACTCGGTGCTGCTGGCGCTGCTGGTGGTGTGCTGGCAGGTGGAGTACCCGTTCCTGCCGCGTCACCTGACCCTGCTGTCCACCCTCACCATCGGCGTCCCGGCCTTCTTCCTGGCCCTGGCCCCGAACAAGGAGCGGGCCCGTCCCCATTTCGTCCGCAGGGTCATGCGGTACGCGGTGCCCGGCGGGGTGGTGGCGGGAGCGGCGACCTTCGCGACGTATCTGCTGGCCCGGCACTACTACACCGGCGCGGGCTCCCTGGAGGCGGAGACCAGCGCGGCCACCCTGACGCTGTTCCTGGTCTCGATGTGGGTCCTGGCGATCATCGCCCGCCCGTACACCTGGTGGCGGATCGCCCTGGTGGCCGCGATGGGCGCGGCCTTCCTGCTGGTCCTCGTCGTACCGGCCCTGCAGGAGTTCTTCGCCCTCAAGCTGGTGGGCGTCACCATGCCGTGGACGGCGGTGGCCGTCGCGGCGGTGGCGGCGGCCGCCCTGGAGTTCCTGTGGAAATGGGTCGGCCGCCGCTTCCCGGCCTGAGGCCTACTTCGCGTCGACGTAGTCACCCGTGGCGCTGACCGCCGGGGTGGTCGAGGTGCCCGCGAAGCTGAAGCGCCAGTAGCCGTCGTAGGAGGCCGTGGTGGTGGTCTTCAGGTTGCCCGTCGAGTCGGTGTAGACCGTCTTGACGGTGGTGTACGTGCTGGTGCCCGCCTTGCGGAACTGCAGCTTGACCGGCTGGCCGGTGTAGCCGTGGTACAGGTGGTCCTCCCAGTTGGCCCGGGAGAGCTTGCCCGTGACCGTGAGGGTCTTGCCCTTGTAGACCGGCTCCGGGGAGGCGTTCACGGTGAGCTTGGAGTAGCGCTGGACCAGGGTGGTGCCGAGGCCGTCCTGGTCCTTGTAGCCGACCTTGCTCATGTCCGGGCTGTCCGGGTTCTGCCCGTTGAAGGCGATGGCCTCGGCGGCCACGTTCCAGCTGCCGGCGCCCGCGTTCGTCAGATCGCCGTCGGCCGGGTGGATGTCGATCGTGCCGGTGCAGGTGGCGGTGGTCGCCGAGGTGGCGGTGCAGGTCGCCGGGTTGTCGCCGTACAGCTCGGTGTCCGGGTCGGCGAAGGCGCCGCGGTAGAGGAACGCGTCGGTGTAGAAGTCCTGCGCGGTGATGTCGACGTCGGCGCCGTGGGTCAGCGTGTAGCTGTACCTGGTGCTGACCTCGTTGGTGGTGCCGACCTTGATCGCCTTGGCGATCGTGACGCTGGAGAAGCTCGCGTCGAGGGTGTACGGCGTGCCGCTCGACGTGGCCGCGTGCGCGGCCGGGACGACGAGAGCGGAGAGGGCCAGGGCGCCGGAGACGGCGGCCACGGTGGCACGTATGCGCATGTGCGGTTCCCTTGGAGGGAGAAGTGATCGTGAAGTCGGCTGACTCACGCGATCAGATCCGCGACCCGGGGCGCTGGTTGTACGGCGGGGGTGCCTTCCGGCCAGATTTTGGAACCCGATTGCCCGCCCGTTACCCAGGTGGGACGCCCTCTTGGCACAAGTGGGAGGAAACGTTCCGGCCCCGGAAACGGCGGGTTTCCGGGGCCGGGGTGGTGCGGTGTCGCTTACCGGACGTCGACGTAGTCACCCGCGGCGTTGACGGCCGGGGTGGTGGTGCCGCCCGCGTAGGAGAAGCGGTAGTAGCCGTCGGCCGTGGCCGTGGTGGTGGTCTTCAGGCTGCCCGTGGAGTCGGACGTGATGGTCTTCAGCGTGGTGTAGGTGCTGGAGCTCTTCTTGCGGTACTGCAGCTTCACCGACTGCTTGGTGTAGCCGTGGTACTCGTTGTCCTCCCAGTTGGCGCGGGAGAGCTTGCCGGTGACCGTGATGGTCTTGCCCTTGGTGACCGGCTCCGGGGAGGCGTTGACGGTGAGCTTGGAGTAGCGCTGGACCTTGGTGGTGGCCAGGTCGTCGCCCTCGGAACCGGCGTCGCTGCTGTACTGGACGGCGATCGCACCGACCTTCCAGGTGCCGGCGTCGATGTTGAGCAGCTCGCCGTCGGCCGGGTGGATGTCGACGAGGCCCGTGCAGTTGGCGGTCGTCGCCGAGGTGGCGGTGCAGGTCGCCGGCGCCTCGCCCATCAGGAAGCCGCCCGTGGACGGCTTGTAGAGGAACGGGCCGTTGTCGAAGTCGGTGGAGCCGACGACGTAGCTGTCGCCGTGCGTCAGCGTGTAGGTGACCGTGGCGGCGACGTGGTTGGTGGTGCCGACCTTGATCGCGGAGGCGATCTTGACGTTCGAGAAGGTGACGCCCAGGTCCGCGGGCTCGGCGGCGGAGCTGAAAGCGCTGTTGCCGGACTTGGCGTGCGAGTGGACCTTCGCGACCGCGGCCTTGTAGGACGGGGCGGCGTCGGCGGCCTGCGCGGCCGGCACGACGAAGGCGGAGAGGGCCAGGGCGCCGGTGACGGCGGCCACGGTGGCACGTATGCGCATGCGTTCCCCTGTGTGGAGAGGGTGGGCACCGAAGTGCCCAAAATGATCGTGGAGTCAGTCGACTCGCTGATCAGACCCGCCACCCAGGCGAACGGTTGTAGGAAAGTTGAAGGTTTTGCGAGTGAGTTACGAAGTCGGCGCCGGACCTCAGTCGAACCAGCGGTCCCGCGCCAGCTCCTCCGTCCTGGACGGGTCCTCCAGCAGGGCCGCGACCTCGAAGCGACGGGGCCACTGGCCGGCCGCCCAGGCGAGGCCCGCCGCGACACCCTCCAGGGTGGCCGCGTGCGGCGTGCCGTCGTCGGTGAGGCGCCAGTCGATCTCGACGCCGTCCACGACCAGCTCCTCGTGCTCCACATAGGTGCCGGGCGTGCGCGGACCGAGCAGCACCCGCACCGCGTCCGGTACGTCGTGCTCGGAGCCCTCTGAGTCGACCGACCCCGTGACGGACTCGCTCAGCCGCCGCACCTGGAACAACTCGGCCAGCTCGGCCGCCCGGGCCGGGCGGACCGGCAGCAGCGGCACGCCGGAGGTGAAGGGGAGCAGGTCCGGGGAGTCCACGACCACCGCGTCGGCCGCGTCCACCACCTCGACCCGGCCGTCCACGACGGCCCGCAGCTCGTCCGGCAGGGTCACCTGGTCCGGGTCCAGTTCGGCCAGCGCGCCGTAGAGGCCGTGCAGTTGGGCCGGGCTGACGGACCGCTCTGGGTCGGACAGGCGGTCCAGCAGTTCGGCGGCGCCGCCGGGCTCGTCCAGCAGGGCGGCGACGGAGGTCCGTACGCCCAGCGCGCGCAGCACCTGCTCGTCCTCGAAGCCGGTCGCGTCGGCCTCGTCGTACAGGCCGCGCAGCAGCGGGTCGCCGCCGACCGCGAGCAGGCCCGCCGGGCGGCGCCCGTCGAGCACCGGGTGCCCGCGCAGCCACCACGCGGTGTAGGGGCGTACGACCTCGTGGGTGCCGTCGGGCAGCAGGACGCGCACCTGCTGGGTGAGGGCGTCGCGCAGCGGGGGCTGCGCGAGCAGCGCGAGCGCCTGCGGCCACTTGTCGTCGTCCACCAGGTCGAGGTCGCGGACGGCGACCAGCTCGGTGGCGACCGGCGGCACGGGCGTGTCCGGGAAGCGGTCGAGGATGTCCTCGCTCCACACGTCCACGGCGTCCAGCAGGCCCGCGTCGTCGGGCTCGGCGAAGTCGCCCTCGCGGGGCTCCAGTTCGTCGGGGTCGAGGACGACGTCCGTGGCGCGGACGAGCGCGAAGTTCGCGAGCACACCGCAGGCGGTGAGCGGCTGCGCGCCCCACTTGTCGGCCAGGTCCCGGTCGACGGCCGCCAGTTCGTCCTCGCGGATCACGCGGGCGAACGGGCTGCCGGGCAGGACCAGTTCGCCGGCCGGGGCGAGTTCGCCGTCCTCGTCGGGCAGCGCGAGCGCGCCCAGCCAGGGCTCGTCACCGGGTTCGAGGGCGGCGTCGCGGACGAGCGCGAGGACGGTGTCGGCCAGTTCCTCCGCGTCCGGCGCGTCCTCCTCCCACAGCGCCCCGCCCTCGTCGTCCAGCGAGGCCGCCACCGCGGCCCGCACCTGCGGGGTGGTCAGCACCGCGCGCGGGGTCGCGGGCAGCGCGCCCAGCTTCTCCAGCAGCGGGTGGACGGCGTCCTCGTGGGCGACCTTCAGCCCGAGCCGGCCGAGCACGTCCGGGTCCAGGCCGGCGGTGTCGGGGCTGGGCAGCAGCACCTGCCGGGGCCCGATGGTGGTGCGCCCTCCCCCGGAACCGAAAGCCTGGGAGGTGCCCCCGGCCAGCGGCACCGGCAGTCCGGAGAGCCGGTCGGGGTCGACCCCGGCGAGGCTGTCGTAGAGCCGCCACCACCAGCCGGGCTCCTTCTCCAGACCGGCGAGCCGGTCGACGGCGTCGGCGAGGGGCAGCCGGGCGATCCCGAGCGTGCGCAGTTCCACCCGGCGCTCCAGCCCGGCGGGCAGCAGGGTGGGCAGCACCTCGGCGAGGACCCGCACGGTGTCCGCCCCGGCGCCCTCCACGATCTCGGCGTCCCTCGGCCGCAGCGCCTCGGGCAGGTCGTCGTCCTCCGCGCGGTCGGCGGCCGGGGGCAGGAAGGCGGTACGCGGCAGCCGCTCCAGGATCGCCTGGCGCAGCGCGCCGTCCAGCTCGCCCTTGCCCAGCGGTCCCGGCACCAGGTCGATGACGCCGTCGGTCACCGGGCGCCACTCGGCGAGCAGTTCGGTGTACGCGTCCGCCGCCCGCTGCACCAGGAAGTCGGTCAGCGGGCCGGGCGCGGCGTGCCGGCGGGTGGTGTCCAGCGGGAAGGACGCGATGAGCAGTGCGGGGACGCCGAGGGGTTCGTCGCTGGGGGTGGGGGCGTGCACCACGCCCGCGGTGCGCGGCCGGACCGGGCGCCCCTGGTGGTCCTCCGGCACGGCCCAGGTCACCGACCAGTGCGGGCGCAGGCGCTCCTCCACCGGCCGGTCGGCGAGCAGTTCGGCGGCGAGCGGCCCGTGCGCGGCGACGGTGCGCCAGCGGGTGACGCCGTCCCGCGAGTCCTCCACGACGGTGACGGCGTCCTCGGAACGGCGGCGCAGGGTGCGCGGGGCACCGCCGTCGATCTCGACCACCACCTCCTCCAGCCCGGGCAGGGCGAGGAGCAGGGCGTCGTCCACGGCGTCGAGGAGGCGTTCGGCGAGTCCGGCGGCGGCCGCGTCGCGCAGCGGCAGGATGACCGCGGTGTCGTACGGGTCCGGGGCGGAGCCCTCGGCGGCGAACGGGAGCCGCAGCAGCGGCACGTGCCCGTCCCGGCGCCGGACCTCGTCCCCGAGTCCGGGGCTGTGCCGGGCGGTGTCGGCGGCCAGTTCCCGGGCCTCTGCCAGCGACCAGCGGACCCCGCCGTGCCGGCCGACGATCGCCGGCTCGTCGGTGACGGACAGTACGGCGGCGAAGCCCACGCCGAACCGGCCGACGGCACCGTGGGTGTCACCGGTGTCCCGCTTGGCGGACGCGCGCAGGGTGGAGAGCGACTCGACGCCGGTGGCGTCCAGCCCGGCGCCGGTGTTGGCGGCGACCAGGACACCGTCGCGGAGAGTGAGACGCAGCCGCCCCGGCACCTTCGCCCGGGCGGCGGCGTCGGCGGCGTTCTGGGCCAGCTCGATGACGAGCCGGTCCCGGTAGCCGCCGAGGACCAGGTCCTCCTCGGCGTTGGCGTCCTCGCGGAACCGGGCGGGGCTGGTGGCCCAGGCGTCGAGGACACCGCGGCGAAGACGGGCGGTGCCGAAGGGGTCGGCGCCCTCGGTCGCCGGCCGCACGTACTTGCTCACGTTCACTCTCCTCGTCTGCGTGAGGACGAAGGTACAGCCCCGTGAGCGGGTGGCCGTCCGGCCCCGGCGTCAGCGGTGGGAGGCGTACGCGACGAAACTCGCCCAGGTGGCGGGGGTTACGGTCAGCAGGGGGCCGTCGTCCTGCTTGGAGTCGCGTATGTGGACGGTGGAGGGTGTGGGAGCCACTTCGACGCAGGAGTCACCCTCGCTGCCGCTGCTGTAGCTGCTCTTGAACCAGTCCAGGGCAACTTCGACGCAGGAGTCGGCCTCGCTGCTGCTGCTGTAGCTGCTCTTGAACCACGCCAGATCGGTAGTGCGGATCATGTTGCCCCAGCAGTTTCTCGATGAAGGTCGTCGACTCACGCGGTGTGAGCGCCTGCGCGCGAATGATGCCGTACCGCAGCTCAAGGATACGGAGCTGCCTCGGCTCGCCGACCGGTCGGCCGTTGGCCACCACGGGGGACCGCCCCACCGCCGAGCCGTCGGCGAACTTCAGCACCTCGATGCTCCCGTCCACTCCGGCGTGCTCCTCGCGGTCCATCGGCATCACCTGAAGTTCGACCTGGCGCAACTCGGCAACGACCATGAGCTGTTCGAGCTGGCGGCGCAGCACCTCCCGGCCTCCCAGCGGACGGCGGAGCGTCCACTCCTCCAGCACGAAGCTGATCTCCGGAGACGGCTCGCGCTCGAAGACGGACTTCCGGGCCACGCGTGCGGCGATGAACCGCTCGATCTCGTCACCGCTGTACGCCGGCCGCCGCATCTCCAGCAGCGCCCGCGCGTACTCCGGCGTCTGCAACAGCCCGTGGACGTTCAAGGGGTCGTAGAGCTGAAGCTCGACCGCCTTCGCCTCCAGTTGCGCCAGCTCCCGCACCCGCTTCGGATACCGGACCTTGGCCACGTCCTCCTTCATCGCGGCGAGCAGCCCGCCCGCGCTCAGCACCTCGTCCGCCTTGTCCAGGAACTCCGGGCGCGGGATCCGCCTGCCGCTCTCGACCTTGTAGACCATGTCTTCGCCGTAGCCCACGACCCGGCCGAACTCGGCGGCGCGCAGGCCCACCGCCTCGCGACGCAGCCTGAGCTGGCGGCCCACGGTGGTGATGACGGCGACCCCCCAGTCGTCGTCCGGGTCGACCTCCCAGCCCGGTTCCTCTTCCTCGCCCATGGCGCGCCGCCTTCCCGTCCCCGCCGTCCCGACAGACCGGACACCACCGGACAAGGCCCGGACAGTGACTCTACGTACCGACTTCATCACTGTTCACGGTAGGCGCACGCCGCCACGCTGAGTGACGTGAATCAGCAAATCTCCACCCGTGTCCCGAACTTCAGCGTGCGGCTCTCCCCCACGCCGCGCGGCGCCCGTCTGGCCCGGCTGCTCGCCACGGAGCAACTCAACTCCTGGGGCCTGCCGTTGGATCCCGCGGCGCTGATCGTGGCCGAGCTGGCGGCGAACGCGGCCACGCACGGACGGGTGACGGGCCGGGACTTCCGGCTGACGCTCTACGCCGTCGCGGACGTCCTGCGGATCGAGGTGACGGACACCCGCGGCGACCGGCTCCCCCACGCCGGGAAGGCGGATCCGGACGGCGAGTCGGGGCGCGGGTTACTGCTGGTCGACGCCCTGGCCGACCGCTGGGGCGTGACGCCGGGCCTGATGCCCCGCAAGACGGTGTGGGCGGAGATCGTGCTGCCACCGCGACCCGGGAACTCGGGCTCCGGTCCGAAGGGCACCCTTTCCCAAAGGACCACGAGGGAGAAAGAACCCACCCAAGCCCCACCCCTCCCGCCCGCCACCGCGCACGCTCACTCGCCAGGGTGAACATCGCCAACACGGCTGGCGTGGCGGCCGGTTGATCGCTCTACGCTCGGCGCAGCAAGCACGGCAAATTTGGTGAACCGGAAAAAATAACGGCCCCCGGCCGGGACTAGCGATCCCGATCGAGGGCCTGACCACCAAGGAACAGCACCTTCCCGATGGATACCCAGAACCGTAGCGCGCCCGTGCGCGCCCAGTCCCGAGTTGTCGCCAAGAACCACCCGAACCGGCGGTCGGCCGCAGGCGGGCTGATCCACGACAACACCCGGCACTCCGCCCGCTTCACCGTGGTCGGCAACCACCTGGCCCAGCACCCGGAGCTCTCGGGCCTCGCGATCGGGCTAGGGGTGCACATCCAGTCGCTGCCCGCGGGCTCCCGGGTCGACATCAGGACCCTGACCGCCCGCTTCCCCGAGGGCGCGGTCCGGATCGCCGCCGCGCTGCGGGAGTTGGAGGCCCACGGATACCTGCGGCGCGAGCGCAGGCGCGGGGCGGACGGCCGTATCGTCACGCGCACGGTCTCCTGCAACCAGCCGGGAGGCGACGGGGACGGCCCCTCGACGCCGCCGCCCCGGAAGAAGAAGGCCGCGAGGAGGGCGCTGCCGCCGGTACCGCGTCCGTCCCAGCCCTCCCCCGTCCTCGTCCGGCAGGCCACGGACCTGCTCGCGGACCTCCGCCGCCACGACTCCCGCCTGCTGCTGTCGGCCCAGGACACCGCCCACCTGGCGCCGGGAGTCGCCGCCTGGCTGGAACGGGACGCGACCCCCTCGGCCGTACGGCACGCGCTGACCACGGGCCTTCCGGACGAGCCCATGTGCCGCCCGGCCGCCCTGCTGGCCCACCGCCTGACGGCCGGGTTGCCGGCACCGCCCCCGTTCCGCGCCCCGACGCCCCCACCGGCGGTCCGGCACCCGCTCCAGAACTGCGAGGGCTGCGACCACGCGTTCCGCGCACCGGTCCCGGGGCTGTGTCGCGCCTGCCGGTCCGGTCGCCCAGGGGCCGCCTAGCATGAAAGCGACGATCCTTGCCCCTGGGCAGACGACGAGGAGCGAGCGCCATGACCATCGCACCGGGCAACGCGCGGCAGGGCACCTCTCACGTGTACCGAGCGATGCGGAAGCTCGTCGAGTCCATGGACGACACCATTCCGGGCAAATTCGAGGTCACCAAGAAGGGGATCGTTCACGACATGATGGCGCCCGTCGGTCCGCATGAGCTGACCACTCTGCATCTGCGAAAGCGGCTCGAGAAGGTCATGCCGGACGAGATCGTCGCCCACACCGGGGAGCCCGACGTCGAGGACGAGTCCGAGGGCATCCTGCGACGTCCCGATGTGATGGTGATCGCCTGGGAGGACATGGAGGTGCCGGGTTCCTTCGACCCGCGCACCCTGTTCGCCGCGATCGAAGTCGTCTCCCGCTCCAATCCGGAGAACGACTGGGTCGGGAAGATGGCGGACTACCCGCTCCTCGGCATCCCCGTCTACGCGATCTTCGACCCCCGCACCGGCAGCGGCACCGTCCTCACCGACATCCACTCCACCCCGACGGGCCGCGCTACGCGACCCGCAAGGACTTCGTCTACGGCGAGGACGTCACCATCGCCGACTGGACCATCTCGTCGGAGAACCTGCCGCTCTACGGCGACTGACCCGCGCCGGGCCCGCGACCGGAACTCAGCGGGAGCGGCGCCGTGTCACCAGGGCGACGGTCGTGCCGACGCCGGCGAAGACCAGGCCGATGCCGCCGAAGATCAGCGGCAGCAGCCACAGCGAGGCGAAGCCCTTGATCCGCGCGTCGTCCGGCGAGCCGGCGTCGTAGAGGACCTCGACGTGCTCGCCCTTCTCGTACGACGGCGGATTGGAGCCGAAGGAACTCCGGAACGTCCGCCGCTCGCCGTCCGCCGAGGTGAACGCGACCACCGGGTACGCCACGGGACCGTCGTGCGCCCGCTTCCTGCGGGAGCCGCTGTGGTCCTCGCGCCACTCCAGCGCGACCACCGTGCCCCGGGCGTGCTTCGCCCCGGACAGGAACGAGACCGACACGCCCGTCAGGACCAGCCCGACGATCAGGAACAGCGAACCGAACGCGATCGCCCCGAACGTGATCCACCGGACGGCGCGCCCACGCACCCCCACCCGCACGACGCCCCCGTCCTCAGGAGTGGCCGAGGTCCGCGGTCTCCGCGTCACCCGCCTCCGGGACCGAGCCCGAGTCGCGGGCCGGACGGAGCGGGAAGACGTCGATCCGGGTCTCGTCGACGACCGGCGGCGGCGGCTGCGGGGTCTTCGGCATGACGGCCGCCTCGGAGTGGCCGCCGCAGCCGTAGGACAGGGAGACCACCCGGCCGTCGGCCGGGGAGAACTCGTTCGCGCAGACACCGAAGGCCTGGCCGAGCGAGCCGCCGATCGGGGTGAGGAACCCGCAGCTCACACAGGTGGCGGGAGCCGCCTGGGCCATCGGGGTCTGGGAGCCGAACGACTCCTCCCAGCGGTCGGCCGCGACATGCAGGCCGTAGCGGGAGAGCACCCGCGCGCGCCGCATGCCCAGCTCCTCCGCCACCGAGGCGATCGAGCCGCGGACGGGCGTCGTGGGCTGGACGGCCGGGGCGCCGGGAGAGACCTCCGCGTCCTCGGCCTCCGCCAGTTCCGCCATCTCGCCGGACACGATCGAGTTCGGCGGGGGCTCCTCCTCGCCCGTGTAGCCGGGCTCCAGGCGCAGGTCCTCCTGGTCGGTGGGGAGCAGGTCGCCGGGGCCGAGGTCACCGGGGCGCAGGCGCTCGCTCCACGGCACCCACTCGGGGCCAGGAGGGCGTCGGGGCCGGGGAGCAGGACCACCTCGTCCAAGGTCACGATCTTGGCACGGGAGGCCCGGGCGACCGTCGCGGCCCAGCGCCAGCCCCGGTAGCCCATCTCCTTGCACTCGAAGAAGTGCGTGACAACACGGTCGCCCTCCGACACCAGGCCGACGTGCTCGCCCACCACTCCGGGTGCGGCGGCCTCCTCGGCGGCGGCGCGGGCGAGGTCGACCGCCTCGGCGCACAGACGGTCGGGGGTGCGGCTTCGCGTTGTCGCTGCGCTCACAGGTATCGCTTCTCTCCTACGCCGTCTGCAATGAGTGCGGCTGCCTCCGGCGGTTGGGGGGACGGAGCGGACCTGGGGCCGCATCGACGTCCGCATCCGATCGCGCTCGGGCGCACCTCTGCCATCCATTCTGCGTTATGGCTGAGATACGCACGCTACCCGGTCGTCGGTGGTCGGGGACAGTCCGCCGCTGCCCGGCGATGTTTCCCGACCGGCCGCGCGTGCCGGTTGGCCGAGAACCGGCCCCGGCGAACGGCCCGGATGGCCGAAAAACGACCGGTCCGGGAGTTGGTGTCCGTCATGGGGTGTTCGGGTGGCGGGCCGCCCGGCGCCCGGCCGCCGCCGACGGGCCGGCCGACTCGCTTGAATTCAAACCGCACTATCGGGCGGGGTCTCGGGGCACTATGAACGACGTGGCAGCCACGGACAGGGGCAGCGTTCGGGGTGGCGGTTCGGGCCGGGTCGGCGGTGCCGTCCGCGCGGTCGGCCGTGCCCTGCACTTTCCCGTGACCGGCACCGCGCGCGGCATCCGCAAGGTCACGCACGCGCACGGCGCGGGCGAGTCGGGCCTCGGCAAGCTGATCGAGCTGCACGCGGTGAACGGCGCCGGGGACGTCATGATCACGGTCGCCCTCGCGTCGACGGTCTTCTTCTCGGTGCCGACCGACGAGGCCCGCGGGCGTGTCGCGCTCTATCTGGCCATCACCATGGCCCCGTTCACCGTGCTGGCACCCGTCATCGGGCCCCTGCTGGACCGGCTGCCGCACGGCCGCCGGGCCGCGATGGCCGGGGCGATGCTCGCCCGGGCGCTGCTGGCGCTGATCATCTCGGGGGCCGTGGCGAGCGGAAGCCTGGAGCTGTATCCCGCGGCGCTGGGCGTGCTCGTCGCGTCCAAGGCCTACGGAGTGGTCCGCAGCGCGGTCGTGCCCCGGCTGCTGCCACCCGCCTTCTCCCTGGTGAAGGCGAACTCCCGGGTCACCCTGGCCGGTCTGCTGGCCACCGGCGTGGCCGCACCCATCGGGGCGGGCCTGCACGCCCTCGGCGATCCCTGGCCGCTGTACGGCGCGTTCGTGATCTTCGTCGCAGGGACGTTTCTGTCCTTTTCGCTGCCGCCCAAGGTCGACTCCGCCAAGGGCGAGGACGTGGCACTGCTCGCGGCCGACGAACAGCATCTGCACGGGCCGCGGCGCAAGCAGCAGACCAAGCGGCCGGGGCTGCGGACCGTCGGGCCCGCCGTCACGCACGCCCTGGCCGCCAACGCCGCGCTGCGCTGCCTGTCCGGCTTCCTGATCTTCTTCCTCGCCTTCCTGCTGCGCGAGCACCCGCTGACCGGCGAGAGCGCGGCGGTCTCCCTGGGCATAGTCGGCGTCTCGGCCGGGGCGGGCAACGCGCTCGGCACGGCGGTGGGCGCCTGGCTGAAGTCCAAGGCGCCCGAGATCATCATCGTGACGGTCGTCGCGGTGGCGCTCGGCACGGCCGTCGTGGCCGCCGTGTTCTTCGGGGCGTTCCTCGTGGCCTGCCTGGCCGCCGTCGCCGGGTTCGCCCAGGCGCTGGCCAAGCTGTCGCTGGACGCGCTGATCCAGCGGGACGTGCCGGAGCAGGTGCGCACCTCGGCGTTCGCCCGGTCCGAGACACTGCTGCAGATGGCGTGGGTGTTCGGCGGCGCGGTGGGCATCGTGATGCCGCTCAACGGCACCCTGGGCCTCGCCGTGGCCGCCGCGTTCGTGGCCGTCGGCTGGCTGGGCACGCTGCGCGGGCTGCTCGCCTCGGCCCGGCACGGGGGCCGGACCAGGGCGCGAGTGGCGTAACGAACCGGGCACGCCGTACCCCACGTGGGCGGACGGCTACAGGTGCCCGATAGCCTTCGGCCATGACCACGCTGCCCCGCGGCGAAGCCGCTGATGTAACACGTGCTGTGCGACGCCGCCGCGCCGTCGCCGCCGCCGGCGCCGTTACCGCCGGACTGCTCGTCCTGTCGGCCTGCGACAAGCCGACGCCCGTCGCGACCGTCACCGTCGGCCGGAACTCGGTCAACTCGGAGGCGCTCTGCTACAACGACGGCAAGGCGCTGGACGCCAAGTCGGTGGCGAAGTGCGCGAAGAACGCCAAGGACGTCAAGTCCATCGAGGTGGGCCAGGACCAGGAGGTCCGCTTCGGCGTCGACCCGAAGATCGCGGACGCCGGCTGGACGATCCTGGTGAACGGCAACCCGTTCTCCGAGTCCAGCCACCTGACCACCCGCACCCTCCCGTACAACGCGTTCTTCAACCAGCAGTACGGCACCCAGGGCGACACCAACACCGTGTCCGTCCAGATGGGCGCCAACCCGCCCAAGGGCCTGTGGTCCTTCAAGGTGAAGAAGGCGGACTGACCACGCCTTCCGCCCGCGTCCTCGTCGCCACCGCCGTCCCGGCCGAACGGGACGCGGTGGCGGGCGCGTTCCCCGGCGAGACCGTCGCGGTGCGGTTGCCGGGGGCCGGACTCGTGCGGGTCCCGGGCGGCCACGACCTGCTGGCCGCGGGTGTCGGACCGGCCCTCGCCGCCGCCTCCACGGCCACCGCGCTGACCGCCGCGGCACTCGCCGGCACGCCGTACGACCTCGTGGTGTCCGCCGGGATCGGCGGCGGCTTCCCGCCCGAGGCGCCGCTCGGCTCGCTCGTCGTCGCCGACGAGATCACGGTGGCCGATCTGGGCGCCCAGACCGCCGACGGCTTCCTCCCGGTCACCGAACTCGGCTTCGGAACCGTCACCCACCGGCCGCCGGAATCACTCGTACGAGGAATTTCCCAGGCCGCCGGCGCACGCGCCGGCACCGTCCTCACCGTCTCCACCGTGACCGGCACCGCCGCCCGCGCCGCCGAGCTGCGCGCCCGTCATCCCCGGGCCCTCGCCGAGGGCATGGAGGGGTTCGGCGTGGCGGAGGCGGCCGCCGCGCACGGCGTGCCCGTGCTGGAGATCCGCGCGGTGTCCAACCCGGTCGGCCCGCGCGACCGCGCCGCCTGGCGCATCGGCGAAGCCCTCGCCGTCCTCTCCGAGGGCTTCGGGAAGCTCACGCCCGTACTGGAGAGTTGGAACCCGCATGACCGCTGAGCTGCAGATCGCGTACTCGCCCTGCCCGAACGACACCTTCGTCTTCGACGCCCTCGCGCACGGCCGCGTCCCCGGCGCACCCGCGCTGGACGTGACCTTCGCCGACATCGACATCACCAACGGCATGGCCGAGCGCGGCGAGTTCGACGTGCTGAAGGTGTCGTACGCGGTGCTGCCGTACGTCCTGGAGGAGTACGCGCTGCTGCCGTGCGGCGGGGCGCTGGGCCGGGGCTGCGGTCCGCTGGTGCTGACCCGCGAGGAGGGTGCTGGGGGCACCTCCCACGCTTTCGGCAGTGGGAGACTGACGGGCCGTACGGTCGCGGTGCCGAGCGAGAAGTCCACCGCCTACCTGCTGTTCCGGCTGTGGGCCGCGGACACCCTGTCCGGTGGGGTCGGCGAGATCGTCGTCATGCCGTTCCACGAGATCATGCCGGCCGTGCGGGACGGCAAGGTCGACGCGGGTCTCGTCATCCACGAGGCGCGCTTCACCTACCAGAACTACGGGCTGCACAAGCTCGCCGACATGGGCGAGCACTGGGAGCGCACGACCGGGCTGCCGATCCCGCTGGGCGCGATCATCGCCAAGCGGTCGCTGGGCGCGGAGACGCTGGGCCGGCTCGCCGAGTCCGTGCGCGCCTCCGTGCGGGCCGCCTGGGACGACCCGCAGGCGTCCCGGCCGTACGTGATGGAGCACGCCCAGGAGATGGACCCGGCCGTCGCGGACCAGCACATCGGGCTCTACGTGAACGAGTTCACCGCCGCCCTCGGCGAGGACGGCTACGCGGCGATCCGCGGGCTGCTCACCCGCGCGGCGGCCGAGGGGCTCGTACCGCCCTCGGTCCGGACGCGCTCGCGTTCCCCTAGGGAGACGCTCCCCAGGGACCGTGCCGCGGGACCGGGGTCCGCTCGGCAGGCCCCGGGTCCGGCTCAGACGTCCAGCTGGTCGGCGACCGCGCGCAGCAGGCCGGCGATCTTCTTGCCGGAGGTCTTCTCCGGGTAGCGGCCCCGCTCCAGGCCCGGCGTGATGTTCTCCAGCAGGGTCGTCAGGTCCTGCACGATCGAGGCCAGCTCGTCGGGCTTCCTGCGCTGGGCCGCCGCGACCGAGGGCGCCGGGTCGAGCACGGTCACCGAGAGCGCCTGGTCGCCGCGCTGACCGGCGACGACACCGAACTCCACCCGCTGTCCCGGCTTGAGCGCATCCACTCCGGCGGGAAGAACCGAGGAATGGACGAAGACGTCACCGCCGTCGTCGCGGGAGAGAAAGCCGAAGCCCTTCTCACTGTTGAACCACTTGACCTTGCCGGTGGGCACGTCTGTCCTCGTCCTCGTACTCGTCGGGAAAACTGCTCGGAAAAGGCTTCTGACAGCAGAGAGCGGGTCGACCATGACCCGCCGCAACCAAGGCTAATGGTGTTCGGGCGGGTGACAAGACGTCCCCCGGTTGTTCTCTCGCGCTGGGAACTACCCTGGTCCGGTGCGTGACAAAACCCAACCGAATTCCGCCGGACCCGGTGACCGACTGATCCGCGCCGGTGTCATCGTGTTCTTCGTCGGAGCACTGGCCACTCTCGTCACCGTGGCCCCGCTGCTCCTCGGCACCAAGCCCTTCCCGACGTTCATGTTCGGCTTGAGCATGCTCATGGCCGTCGGCTTCCTGATCGCCGGCGCGGGGATACTGCGCTCCGTCGCCGCCGGGCGCCGTCAGGCCAGGGAGGCCGCCCCGGGCGCCTCGCGGTAGCCGGCCAGCCAGGCGGGGAACGCGGCGAGGTCGTCGAGCACGACGTCCGCCCCGGCGGCGCGCAGTTCGTCCCCGTCGCAGGGGCCGGTGGCCACGGCCACGGACAGCGCGCCCGCCGTACGGGCGCCGCGGACGTCACCCACGTGGTCGCCGACGTACACCCGCGCGCCGTGCTCGCGCAGGGCCCGCGCCTTCTGTTCGGCCCACAGGTCCCCGACCACCACGTCCGGTTCCAGGCCCAGGTGGGCGAGGTGCAGCTTGGCGTTCGGCTCGTACTTCGCCGTGACCACCATCGTCCGCCCGCCGGCCGCCCGCACCGCCTCCATCGCCTGCCGGGCCCCGGCCATGGCGGGGGTCGTGGTGATCGCGGTCGTCGGGTACATCTCCCGGTACAGGGCGGCCATCGCGGCGACGTGCTCCGCCGGGAACCAGTTGATCAGCTCCTCCGCGAGCGGCGGGCCCAGCCGGGTCACCGCGAGGTCGGCGTCGATGTACGTGCCCGTCCGCTCCGACAGCGCGAGGTAGCAGGCGCGGATGCCGGGGCGGGAGTCTATGAGGGTCATGTCCAGGTCGAAGCCGACGGTGAGAGTCATGGGCGTCATTGTGCCCGGGCGGGCCCGGCCGTTCGGGTGCGGGTGCGGGCCGCGGTTCCTCAGCGGGAGCGCTGGGAGCGCCAGACCAGGTACAGGGCCGAGGCCACTGCCGCGCCCCGGACCACCCAGGGCCAGGTCTGGGTGAGGGCGTCGTTCATGTGGCCCCGGGCGATGGGGTCGCCCCAGCGGCCGGTGTTCCTGCCCCACAGCCAGACCAGGCCCGCCACCGCCGCCGAGCCGGGCAGCACCAGTACCGCCCACTTGGTCTCGGCCGGGGTCAGGCGCCGGGAGCCGTAGGCGATCAGCCAGCCGAGGAGCAGCGCGAACCAGTTGCCGAGCACGGCGCCCGCGACCAGCGCGGCGGCGGCCAGCAGCAGGAGCGGGTTGGTCCAGCCGGCTGCCCGGCGGGGACGCGGGAGCAGACGGCGGCGCGCGGGGGCCGGGGCCTCCTCGATCGCCTCTCGCGTCTCCCTCGCCTCGTGGGCCTCCTGTGCCTCCTGTGCCTCCTGCGAGGCGGGGCGGTCCGACTCCCCCGGGGGCTTCGGCGGGCGTTTGAGCAGGTCGGGGATTTCCACACCGCCGACGAAGCCCGGGACGGCGTCACCGGCCGCGGTGCCGAACGGGCTGTCGTCCACCCGCCACCAATCCGGCCGCGTCGCGCTGTCCCCCAGTTCGTGCGCGGCGGCCAAGTGCGGCGGTGAGGCGCCCGGGCGCGGGGCGGGCGGCTCCGGTTCGGCGGGGCGCGGCCGCGGTACGACCCGGCGCAGCCCCTTGGGCCGCTCCTTCGGCTCCGGCTCGCGCTGCACGGGCACGGCGGTGACCGGCGGCTGCGGGGCCGCCGCGGTGCCGCCCGCGGCCTCGACCACCTCGTCCGGCGTGCCGAGCCGGTCCAGGATGCGGCGCACGGCGGCCGGACTGTCCACCGGCGTCCGGGCGCGGTGCCGGTCGATCTCGTCCCGCAGTCGCGACACCAGCCGCATCCGGGTGGACGACGGCAACTGCCGTTGCTGAGCCACGTCCCCGACGCGGCTCAGATACTCGTAGACGACCTGATCGCTCTCGATCCCCACGGAACCCCTCCGGGGCGACGCCGATGAAACCCCTTGCCGATGAAACCCGTTGAGGAAGGTAGCGCAGACCGGCGTCGAACAGCCCGCCCGGCGTTCGGCACGGCACCCGCTAACGTGGGTCAGATGAGCCCCGAGGCCAACTCAGCCCCCCGTTCCCTCGCCGAATCGCTTCGCATGAGGGACGACGCCTCGCTGGCCGCGCTGCTGCGCAGCCGCCCCGATCTCATCACCCCCGTCCCCACCGACCTCACCCAGCTGGCCACCCGCGCCGGCACCCGCGCCTCGGTGCTGCGGGCGCTGGAACGGCTGGACCGGTTCGCCCTGCAGACGGCCGAGGCACTGGCGGTGGCCCCGGATCCGGCGTCGTACGGAACGCTGCTCGGCCTGATGGCGGGGGACGCGGGTGACGCGGCCGTGGCGGCCGCCCTGCCCCGCGCCGTCGCCGTCCTGCGCGAACAGGCACTGGTGTGGGGCGACGACGACCGGCTGCGGCTGGTGCGCACCGCGCAGGAGCTGCTGGCGCCCTCCGCGCAGCACCCCTCGCCCACCGGGCTCGGCCCGAGTGTGCAGGAGGCCACCTCGGGCATGTCGCCGGGGCGGATCCAGGAGATCGTCGCCTGTGCCGGGCTACCCTCCACGCACGACTCGGTCTCCGCGGTGACGGCGCTGACCGCCCTGTTCACCGACCGCCGGAAGATGGCCAAGCTGCTCGCCCAGGCGCCGGACGCCTCCCTGGAGGTGCTGTCCCGGCTAGTGTGGGGGCCGCCGTACGGTCAGGTCACCCCGGACCCGGCGGCGCATCTGCGCTGGCTGCTGGACCGCGGCCTGCTGCTGCCGACCGCGCCCGGGACCGTGGTGCTGCCCCGCGAGGTGGCGCTGCACCTGCGCGAGGGCCGCGCCCACCGCGCGCCCGAGCCGCGGCCGCCCGCCGTGGAGCCGGCCGCCACGCACGGGGCGCAGGTGGTGGACGCCACCGCGGCCGCGCAGGCGTACACCGCGCTGGCCACGGTCGAGGAGCTGCTGAAGGACTGGGACGAGGGCGGCCCCGCCGTGCTGCGGGCCGGCGGTCTCAGCGTGCGGGACCTGAAGCGGACCGCCGTCGCCCTCGACGTGTCCGAGCCGGTCGCCGCGTTCTGGATCGAGCTGGCCTACGCGGCCGGGCTGCTCGCCTCCGACGGCGAGGCCGACGAGCGGTACGCGGCCACGCCCGCCCACGACGAATGGCTGGAACAGCCCCCCGCCGAACGCTGGGCCCGGCTGGCCCACGCCTGGCTGACGGCCACCCGGACGCCGGGGCTGATCGGCGGGCGGGACGCCAAGGACCGTACGTTGTCCGCACTGGGCCCGGGACTCGACCGGTCCGCCGCGCCCGAGGTCCGGCACCGGGTGCTGACCCTGCTGGCCGGGCTCCCGGCGGGCGCGGCGCCGTCGGCCGAGGCGATCCTGGCCCGGCTGCGCTGGGAGCGGCCGCTGCGCGGTCCCCGGCCGGGCGACGACGAGGATCTGCGTTCCCGGCTCGCCCGCTGGACCCTCGCCGAGGCGGAACTGCTCGGGATCACCGGGCGCGGTGCGCTGTCCGCGCACGGCCGGGCGCTGCTGGGCTCGGCCGCGGCCGAGCAGGCGGCGTCGGGGGCGGAGTCCTCCGGTCCCGGCGACAAGCTGCCCGTCCACCACCGCCCGGCCGCCCCGGCCGAGCCGCTGACCGCCGCCGAGCAGGCCGTCGCCGCCGGCGCCGCCGCCCGGCTCCTCGCACCGCTGCTGCCCGAGCCCCTGGACCACGTGCTGCTCCAGGCCGACCTCACGGCGGTGGCCCCGGGTCCGCTGCGGCGGCCGCTCGCCGAGACGCTCGGGGTCCTCGCGGACGTCGAGTCCAAGGGCGGGGCGACCGTCTACCGCTTCACCCCGGCCTCGGTGCGCCGCGCGCTGGACGCCGGGCGGACCGCCACCGACCTGCACGCCTTCCTCACCGCGCACTCCCGTACACCGGTCCCGCAGCCGCTGGCCTACCTCGTCGACGACGTGGCCCGCAGGCACGGCCATCTGCGGGTGGGCGCGGCCTCCGCGTACGTGCGCTGCGACGACGACGCCGTGCTCAACGAGATCCTGGCCGACAAGCGGTCGGCCGCCCTGCGGCTGCGGCGGCTGGCGCCGACCGTCCTCGCCACCCAGGCGGACCCGGCGGCGCTGCTGGAGGGGCTGCGCGCGATGGGGTACGCGCCGGCGGCGGAGTCCGCCGAGGGGGACGTGCTCATCGCCCGCGCCCACGCCCGCCGCACCCCGCCGCGCACGGCGCCCGAGCCGGTGCCGGACGGCCCGCCGCCGCCGGACGCCACGCTGCTCACGGCGGCGATCCGGGCGATCCGGGCGGGCGACCTGGCCGCCACCGCCCCACGCAGGACCACCGGCGCCACGCCGGCCCCGGGCGAGCTGCCGCGCACCGGCTCCGCCGAGACCCTGGCCACCGTGCAGGCCGCCGTGCTGACCGGCGAGGCCCTGTGGATCGGCTACGTCAACGCCGAGGGCAGCGCCAGCCAGCGGGTGATCGCCCCGATCCGGGTCGAGGGCGGCTTCGTCACGGCCTACGACCACACGGCCGACGAGGTACGCACCTACCCTCTGCACCGCATCACGGGCGTCGCCGAACTGGAGGAGTAAACGCGGAAGCCCTCACGGGCACCCCGGCGCAAGGCACGGACGAGCGACGACCTCCGGGACCCTGGCCGCACCGGCGCAAGGCACGGACGAACGACGACCGCCGGGACACCAGGCCGCACCGGCGCAAGGCACGGACGAACGACGACCGCCGGGAGCCTGGCCGCACCGGCGCAAGGCACGGACGAGCGGCGACCGCCGGAACCCTGGCCGCACCGGGTCACCGGCACCGGTGCTCGCGTCGGCCGGGCGGTCGAGGCGGGCCTCCGCCCACGGGGCCGTCCGGCCGGCGAAGCAGCCGGTCAGCAGGGCCGTACCGGTGCGTTCGCGGGCAGGCCGAAGTGGGTGCGGGCGGTGGCCTCCAGGGTGCTGGTCGCCGGCGAGTCGTCAGCGGCCGTCTCCCGGTCGAAGTGGGCGTCCACCCACTGGGCATAGCCCGCGCCCTCCGGTGGGCGCTGCGCGGAGACCACGCGGTAGCCGCCGGCGGCACCCGTGTCGCGCCGCAGCCGCAGCACCTGGGGGCCCTGGGCGCCGCCGCACTCCAGCAGCGCGCCCGCCCGCACCCCGTACTCCAGGCACAGCGTGCTCACTCCCGCCCGTACCAGGCCGTCCCGCTCCTCCAGGTCCTGTGCCTGCGCCCGGCAGAACCACCGGGCCCGGAGCCCGGGCACCGCCTCCCCGTAGCCGCCGCCCCGGGAATCGGCCACCAGCCGGGCCTCGATCACCGGCCGCACCGCGCTCCACAGCCGCTCGTCGACCCCCGCCCGCCCGCGAGCGCCGTCGGCGCCCGGCCCCATCGCCCACACCCCGGTCGCCACCAGCACCCCCGTGGCCGCCAGACCGGTCCCCCACCTGCCCACCGTCATCACCCCGACCTCCTCACCGGGCCGCGCCCCCGCGCCGCACCCGCACGTGAAGACCCGCGGCGGGCGCCGGGGGTTGCGGGCGACCCCGCCGCGATCACCCGCCAGTAGGGCACACTGGACGTTTGGCCGTGCGGAAGGGAAGTGCGTAGGTGAACGGACCGCTTATCGTTCAGTCGGACAAAACCCTGCTCCTGGAAGTCGACCACGAGCGGGCCGACGAGTGCCGTCGGGCCATCGCGCCCTTCGCCGAGCTGGAGCGGGCCCCGGAGCACATCCACACCTACCGGGTCACCCCGCTCGGCCTGTGGAACGCGCGGGCCGCGGGGCACGACGCCGAGCAGGTCGTGGACGCGCTGGTGCAGTACAGCCGCTACCCGGTGCCGCACGCGCTGCTCGTGGACATCGCCGAGACGATGGACCGGTACGGCCGCCTCACCCTTTCCAAGCACCCCGCCCACGGGCTCGTGCTCACCACCACCGACCGCCCGGTGCTGGAGGAGGTGCTGAAGTCCAAGCGGGTCGCCCCGCTGGTCGGCTCCCGCATCGACCCGGACACCGTCGTCGTGCACCCCTCCGAGCGCGGGCAGATCAAGCAGACCCTGCTGAAGCTGGGCTGGCCGGCCGAGGACCTCGCCGGGTACGTGGACGGCGAGGCGCACCCGATCGAGCTGCTGGAGGACACCTGGGCGCTGCGCCCGTACCAGAAGCAGGCCGTGGAGAACTTCTGGCACGGCGGCAGCGGTGTGGTCGTGCTGCCCTGCGGTGCCGGGAAGACGCTGGTCGGCGCCGGATCGATGGCCCAGGCCAAGTCCACCACCCTGATCCTGGTCACCAACACCGTCTCGGCCCGGCAGTGGAAGCACGAGCTGGTGAAGCGGACCTCGCTGACCGAGGACGAGATCGGCGAGTACAGCGGGACCAGGAAGGAGATCCGCCCGGTCACCATCGCCACCTACCAGGTGCTGACGACCCGGCGGAAGGGCGTCTACCCGCACCTGGAGCTCTTCGACTCCCGGGACTGGGGGCTCATCGTCTACGACGAGGTGCACCTGCTGCCCGCCCCCGTCTTCAAGTTCACCGCCGACCTCCAGGCACGCCGGCGGCTGGGACTCACCGCGACCCTGGTGCGCGAGGACGGCCGCGAGTCCGACGTGTTCTCGCTCATCGGGCCCAAGCGGTTCGACGCGCCCTGGAAGGAGATCGAGGCGCAGGGCTACATCGCGCCGGCCGACTGCGTCGAGGTCCGCGTCAACCTGACCGACTCCGAGCGGCTGGCGTACGCGACCGCCGAGACGGAGGAGAAGTACCGCTTCTGCGCCACCACCGCGACCAAGCGGAAGGTCACGGAGGCGATCGTGCGCCGGTTCGCCGGGCAGCAGATCCTCGTGATCGGCCAGTACATCGACCAGCTCGACGAACTGGGCGAGCACCTGGACGCCCCGGTCATCAAGGGCGAGACCTCCAACGCGCAGCGCGAGAAGCTCTTCGACGCCTTCCGTGAGGGCGAGATCAGCGTGCTGGTCGTCTCCAAGGTCGCCAACTTCTCCATCGACCTGCCCGAGGCCACGGTCGCCATCCAGGTCTCCGGCACCTTCGGCTCCCGCCAGGAGGAGGCCCAGCGCCTCGGCCGCGTCCTGCGTCCCAAGGCCGACGGCCACCAGGCCCACTTCTACTCGGTCGTCGCCCGCGACACGATCGACCAGGACTTCGCCGCCCACCGCCAGCGGTTCCTGGCGGAGCAGGGCTACTCCTACCGGATCGTCGACGCCGACGAGATCCTGGCCGAGGGCACCGGCTGAGCGGAGGTCAGCGCCGCGCCCGCCAGTAGCGCGAGCCCCAGCAGCGGGTAGGGCGAGGCCAGTGGCTGCTGCCACCAGGGCAGGCGCAGATCGCCCTCGCCCTGGTGGGGCACCAGCCAGAATGTGCGGGCGGTGAAGACGGCCGCCGTCGCGGCCGCGAGCCGCGGCCGTCCGTCGGCCAGCAGCACCGCGAGCAGGGGCACGCACCACACCCAGTGGTGGGACCAGCTGATCGGGGAGACCAGCAGGGCCGTGAGCGCGGTCAGGAGGATGCCGTGGCGGTCCTGCCGGGCGCGGGCCGCCAGACACAGGCCCGCCGCGCCCACGGCCGCCGCCGTGACGATCCAGCAGGCCCCCGGCGCCGGGTCGTGCAGCGCGCGGGCGATCAGCCCCTGCAGGGACTGGTTGTCCACGATCCACGCCTTGCCCACCCGGCCGGTCTCGTAGAGCCGCCGCGTCCAGTACTCGACGCTCGCGGCGGGGAGCAGCAGGGTGCCGAGCACGACGGTCGCGGTGAAGGCCGCCGTCGCCGTGGCCGCCTCCCGGGTGCGGCCCCTCAGCAGCAGGTAGGCGATGAAGATCGCCGGTGTGAGTTTGACGCCGGTCGCGAGGCCCAGGGCCAGGCCCTTCCCCCGGGCGCCCGGGGGCGGGTCAGGTCCCACAGGACCAGGCAGGTGACGGCGAGGTTGATCTGGCCGAAGAGGAGGGTCTGGAAGACCGGTTCGAGCCAGAGGGCCAGGGCGGTGGCCGCGCAGAGCAGGGGCGGGGGCAGGGGCAGGTGGGGTGGCGGGGACCGGTGCGGGGGCAGCGGTGGCGGGTGGGAGGCGAGCCGGGCGGAGAGGGAGACGAGTCCGGCGAGCAGGAGCGCGTTGCCCGCCAGGAAGACCGCCTTCAGGGCCGCCACCGGAATCCAGGTCGTCGGGACGAACAGGGCCGCGGCGAAGGGCGGATAGGTCGCCGGCAGCCGCCAGGGGGTCGCCGTGAGGCCGTACAGGTCGCCGCCGTGGGAGGCGGCGGCACCCTCGGCCCGGTAGACCAGCAGATCGGCCATCGGGGCGCGTTGCAGCAGGCACAGGGCGGCGAAGGAGCAGAGGGAGACCGCCAGCAGAAGCGGGGGCAGCAACGAGGGGAGACGAGGTGGCAGGGCAGGGAGGAGGGGCTTCACCGTCCGTTTCCGCACGGAGACGACCCTATGCCGTCATTTACGGCGTACGCCCGCCTCCTCGCCGTACTCGCCGAGGATCACGACGCCGAACGCGGCCTCCGCGAACACCTTGACGGCGCGCAGGGCGTTGCCGAGGGGTGGTGGTGAGGGCCGTCCATGGCCGTGGCGCCGGACGGGGGACGGACAGGGGCTGGAGATATGGTCGCTGCGCTCATGTCTCCATGGTGGAACTTCCGGCGCCTGTCCGGAATCGGTCTCCGGGTCCAATTCCGGAGACCGCGCACAGTCCTCCGGGTGGAGCGCTCCCCTACACCGGGCGGCCCCGTCCCCTAGGGGGCAGGAATGCGGGGCGGTCGAAATCCATTGGCCCCGGAACCCCGCCCTCACTTAAAATCTCCGCTCTTGCCCGCCTCCCTCTCGGAGCGCCGCCGCCCGGCCGGAAACCGGACGGCACCGTCGCCGGCCCGAAACCGACGGCATTCGTCGTAGCCACGCAGCAGGCCCATCCGGAGGCACTCCCTTGTCCACGCCCGCCCACGAACAGCTCGACGGCCCGCTCGGCGACCCCCTGGCCCGAGAGCGCTCCCACCTGGCCTCGTCCCGGTCCGCCCTGCGCGCCATGCGCGAGGACGTCGAGGCGCTGGACATCAGCGACGTCACCGCGAACTGGGTCAACGCCGCGGTGCTCGCGCACCAGATCGACGAGCGCATCAAGGCGCTGGCCGACCTCAAGGACACCCCGCTGTTCTTCGGCCGGCTCGACTACCTGCACGCCCGGGGGCCTCGCAGGCCGAGGGCGCGGAGGGGTCAAAGGGGCGCGAAGCGCCTTCCTCGCAAGGGCGGCGGTGGGAGACGGGCGGGCAGTTCTACATCGGGCGGCGGCATGTCCACGACGCCGGCGGCGACCCGATGGTCATCGACTGGCGTGCCCCGGTCTCACAGCCGTTCTACCGCGCGTCCAAGAAGAACCCGATGGACATCGCGCTGCGTCGCCGCTTCGGCTACACCGGCGGCGACCTCACCGCGTACGAGGACGAGCACCTGTCCGACCCGGCCGAGGCGGCCACCACCAGCAAGCTGCTCCAGCAGGAGATCGAGCGGCCGCGTGTGGGTCCGATGCGCGACATCGTGGCCACCATCCAGCCCGAGCAGGACGAGATCGTCCGCAGCGGGCTCGGCGGGACCGTCTGCGTACAGGGAGGGCCGGGCACCGGGAAGACGGCCGTCGGCCTGCACCGGGTCGCCTACCTCCTCTACGCCCACCGGGAACGGCTCGCGCGCACCGGCACGCTGGTCATCGGACCGAACCGGTCCTTCCTGCACTACATCGAGCAGGTCCTGCCGGCGCTCGGCGAGCTGAGCGTGCAGCAGGCGACCGTCGACGACCTGGTCGCCCAGGTGGAGGTGCGCGGCACGGACGACGCGGCCGCCGCCGTGATCAAGGGCGACGCCCGGCTGGCCGAGGTGCTGCGCCGGGCCCTGTACTCCCACGTGAGCATGCCCACCGAGCCGATCGTGGTGGTGCGCGGCTCACGTCGCTGGCGGATCCCGGCGTACGAACTGGAGGAGCTGGTCCGCGAGTTGCTGGACCGCGACATCCGCTACGGCGCCGCCCGCGAGGCCCTGCCGCAGCGGATCGCGCACGCGGTGCTGGTGCAGATGGAGCGGGCCGGAGAGGCGCCGGACGACCGGGTGCAGGACGCGGTCGCCCGCAACAGCGCCGTCAAGGCCGCCGTGAAGGCGGTCTGGCCGGCCGTGGAACCGGCGAAGCTCGTCCTGCGGCTGCTGAGCGACGCCGCCTTCCTCGCCGAGCACGCCGAGGGAGTCCTGGACGAGGACGAGCAGAAGACGATCCTGTGGGCCAAGCCGGTGCGCGGCGTGAAGTCGGCGAAGTGGTCGGCGGCGGACGCGGTGCTGATCGACGAGGCGACCGACCTGATCCAGCGCACGCACTCGCTGGGCCATGTCGTGCTGGACGAGGCGCAGGACCTCTCCCCCATGCAGTACCGGGCCGTCGGGCGCCGCTGCACCACCGGCAGCGCGACCGTCCTCGGCGACCTGGCGCAGGGCACCACGCCGTGGGCGACCCGCAGCTGGGACGAGGCGCTGGCCCATCTCGGCAAGCGGGAGGGGGTCATCGAGGAGCTGACGGCCGGTTTCCGCGTCCCCACGGACGTCATCACGTACGCCTCCCGGCTGCTCCCGCACATCGCCCCGGGCCTCACCCCGGTCGCCTCGGTCCGGGAGAACCCGGGCTTCTTCGAGGTCCGCACGATCGCCGAACCCGCCGAGGTGGTCGCCGCCTGCGAGGAGTCGCTGCGGTACGAGGGCTCGACGGGGCTGATCGCCGCGGACGCCCGCGTCCCGGTCCTCGCCGAGGCGCTGGCCGCGGCCGGGATCGCGCATCTCGCCCCGGGCGAGGAGACCACCCGCGAGACCCGGCTCACGCTGGTACCGGCCTCGCTCGCCAAGGGCCTGGAGTACGACTACGTCGTCCTCGACGAACCCCGGGCGGTGGTGGACGGCGAACCGGACGAGCGCACCGGCCTGCGCCGCCTGTACGTGGCCCTGACCCGTGCGGTGTCCGGCCTGACCGTGACGCACACCGCCCCGCTGCCGGGGCAGCTCGCCGACTAGGCTCCCGTGACGTCCCGCTCCGTCACGTCCCCCGGAAGGCCCCCAGTTGAGCACCCCACCGCCGCCGCACCCCGCCCACCAGCAGGCGCCGGGACCGTACCCACAGGGGCCGGGACCTTACGGGCAGCCCGTCGGGCCGTACGGGCAGCCCGCCGGGCCCTACGCGCAGCCGCAGCCGGCGCCCGGGGCGTACCAGCCGGGCCCCGGGGCGTACCGGCAGGCGCCGTACCCGCAGGCGCCCGCGCCGTACCCGCAGGCGCCCGCGCCGTACCCGGGCGGAGGGCCGGCGGCGGGGTGCCAGGTGTGCGGGGCGGCTCCCGCGGCGCCGGTGACGGTCCGCGGTCACCAGGGCATGCTGGTGGTCATGCGGTTCCTGCGCCGCCAGGGCGTGTTCTGCCACCCCTGCGCGCTGGCCTTCTTCCGGGACATGCAGGCGGACACCCTGATCATGGGCTGGTGGGGCCCGCTGTCGGTGTTCATCACGCCCGTCACCCTGCTGGCCAACCTCGGCGCCCTGTCCGGCATCCGGCGGATCCCGGCGCCGGTCGCGCCCGGACCGCGGCCGCCGCTGGACCCGGGCAAGCCGGTGTTCCGGCGCCCGGCCGGCATCCTCGCCCTCGTCCCGCTCGCCCTCCTGGGCCTGCTGGTCCTGGCCGTCACGGCCCTCGCCGTCATCGGCCTCGTCACCGGGCCGAGCGACGGCGGGAGCGACGACGGCACGGGCACCGGGAGCTCCGGCGTGGTCCTGACGGCCGGCTCGTGCGCCCGCAACGAAGCCTCCTGGCCGGCTCAGGACCTGAAGCCCGTGGACTGCGGCTCACCGGACGCCCGGTACCGCGTCATCGACCCGAAGAGCGGCTCCTGCGCGTCCGGGGACTACGCCGCCTACACGCGGTACAGCGACGACGGCACCTCCTTCTGCCTGCGCCCGCTGAAGGGCTAGGAGCGGGCCAGGGCCACGTCCTCGTCGAGCACCGAGCGCCACTGCTCGACCGCGCCCGCCGAGACGGGCCCGAGCCATCCGCCGGGGCGGGCCGCCCCGCCGATGTGGAACGCCTCGATCCCGGCGGCGCGGAGCCGCGGCACATGGTCGAGGCGCAGTCCGCCGCCCACCATGATCTGCTGCTCGTAGCCGGGCTCCCCGCCGAGCGCCGCCTCGGCGACCAGCGTGGGCAGACCCTCGTCCACGCCCGTGGCGGCTCCGGCCGTGAGGTACGTGTCCAGGCCGGGCAGGCCGGCGATCCGGCGGCGCAGGGCGTCGCGGTCGGCGGTGCGGTCGATCGCCCGGTGGAAGGTCCAGCGGCAGCCGTCCAGCGCGGCCACCAGCCGCTCCACGGCGGCCAGGTCCACCCCGCCCGCCCGGTCGAGGAACCCGAGCACGAACTGGTCGGCGCCCGCGTCCCGCATCTCGTGCGCGACGCGGACCAGCCGGTCCACGTCACCGGCCGCGAAGCCGTCCGCCAGCCGCAGCATCACGCGCAGGTCGATGTCGACGGCGGCCCGGATCCCGGCGACGGTGGCGGCCGGCGGGGTGAGTCCGTCGGCCGCCATGTCGGTGACCAGCTCCAGGCGGTCCGCGCCTCCGGCCTGGGCGGCGACCGCGTCCTCGACGTCGAGGGCGATCACCTCCAGGACTGCACGCTTGCTCATGGCACCCCATTCATCGGCGGTATGCGTCGGCGGTTCATCGACGGCAACAGGTCTAGTCCAATCCAAGACTACGCCGATCCGGGGACGCCCTTCAGCCGAAGATGTTCAGCTCCCCCTCCCGCGCCCCCGCCAGCTCGTACCCCGCGCCGGAGACCGGCCGCCCGGAGTACAGCCGTACGAGGGTGGGCGCGTCACCGATGTACCGGGCGGGCGGGGCGTCCCCGGCCGCGGCGCCCAGCCGTAGCGGCTCGTCCAGGTCGTCGAGGTCGGCGTGCAGCCACAGGTGCTCCTTCTCACGGGTGACGTGGGCCAGCAGCGCCAACGCGTCCGGCAGCCCGCCACCCGCGTACGCCCCGGGCTCGCCCAGGGCCTCCCGCACGTCCCCCGCGTGCACCCACTCCCCGAGCGCGATCGCGTCCAGCACTCCGCCGGCCTTGGCGATCACCGGTCCCGCCTCGGCCATCGCGCGCTCCAGCTCGTCCACGATCCGGGCGTTCGTCCACCCGGCGCGTTCGGCGATGTCCCGGTCGTTGGACGCGGGCGAGAACACGCCCTCCTCGAACCGGCCCTCCACCACCCGCGTCAACGCGGCGGAACAGTGCGCCAGCACGTCCCGCACCGTCCACCCCGGACACGCGGCGGCCGGCAACGCGAAGTCCGCGTCCGCGCGCGCTCGCAACAGCGGTATCAGCACCTCCCTCTCGGCGTTCAGCAGGCGGCCGGGCAGCTCGGGGTCTCGTACGTCGTGCACATCCGCGGGAGTCGTCATGGATGTCACGCTAGGGGGCCGACCGGCTTACGTCACGGAACAATGGGGGTATGGCCGACCTCGACGCCCTGCGTGCCCGATTCGCCCGCGCCCTGGAAGGAGCCCGCGGCCCCGGCGGCGGCCCCGATCCCACCCCGTACGCCGACAACCTCCTGGGCCGCTGGCAGGAGCCGCAGCGCCGCTACCACACGCTGACCCACCTCACCGCGGTCCTGGACCACGTCGACACGCTGGAGAAGTACGCGGCCGACCCGGACGCGGTCCGCCTCGCGGCCTGGTTCCACGACGCGGTCTACCTGCCCGACCGCTCCGAGAACGAGGAGCGCTCCGCGTCCCTGGCCGAACGGGCCCTGCCCGAGGCGGGGGTGCCGGCACCGAGAACGGCCGAGGTCGCCCGCCTGGTCCGCCTCACCGTCACCCACGACCCCGCGGCCGACGACCCCGACGGGCAGGTCCTCTGCGACGCGGACCTGGCGGTCCTCGCCTCGTCCCCGTCGGCGTACGCCCACTACACGGCCGAGGTCCGCGAGGAGTACCACTTCGTCCCCGGCGAGGCCTTCCGCGCGGGCCGGGCCGCCGTCCTGCGCCAACTCCTCGACCTGCCCAGCCTGTTCCACACCCCGTACGGCCGCGAGCACTGGGAACGCACGGCTCGCTACAACCTCACGGGCGAACTGGAACTGCTGTCGGGCTGAGGAGCTTCGCGGCACAACCGGAAATACTGTCGCCCACCGACGACCGCACCCCTAGGGTTCGCCCCATGCGACCTATAAACGGGGAAGACGTGACGAAGGCCGTCGAGGGGTGCCTGGCGGTGCTGGAGCCTGTGGCGGGGCGGGACTGGGAGGGGGTACGGGCTGCCGGGCTGGAGTGGAGCTGCCGGCGGACCGTGGAGCACGTCGCGAGCGATCTGATCGCCTACGCGGGGCAGTTGGCCGGCCGGCCGCGGGACGCCTACGTCCCGTTCGACATCACGCTCGACGAGGGCACCGACAACGCCGGTCTGCTGGACGTCGTGCGGGCGACGGGCGTGCTGCTCGCCGCCGCCGTCCGGACCACCCCGCCGAACGTCCGCGCCTTCCACCCCTACCCGTTCCGCAGCGCCGACCGCGAGGGCTTCGCCGCGATGGGTGTCGCCGAGGTGGTGCTGCACACGCATGACGTCGCCCGGGCACTCGGCGTCGAGTACACGCCGCGGGAGGGTCTCGCCGAGGCCGTGCTGGACTGGCTCTTCCCGCATGTGCAGCCCGGCCCCGCGGCCTGGCCGACCCTGCTGTGGGCGACCGGCCGGGGTGAGCTGCCGGGGCGGGCGCCGGTCACCGAGTGGCGCTGGCGCAACAACCTCGTCGTCCCCGCCGAGCGGCTCGACCTCGTCGGGCTGCGGCCGGCCGTCGCGCGCGATCTCCGGCTGGGCGGCGACGGAGGCCTGGACTGGATCGAGGGCGGGCCCTTCGAGGGCACGCGGGAGGCCGCCGGCTTCCTGGTGAAGGCGTACGAAGGCGGCGTGCACCGGCCGGAGTTCGGGGTCTTCGCGCTCGTACGGAAGGAGGACGGCCGCGCGGTCGGCGGCATCGGCTTCCACAGCGCGCCGGACGAGGACGGCCGGGTGGAGATCGGCTACGACCTGGTGGAGGGCGCCCGCGGGCAGGGTTACGCCACCGAGGCCGTGCGCGCGCTGGCGGACTGGGCGCTGGCCCGGGACGACGTCGCCGCCCTGTTCGCGACCGTGGAGCGGGAGAACACCGCCTCCCAGGCCGTGCTGGCCAGGGCCGGCTTCACCCGGGTGAGCGAGGAGGACGGCAGCGGCGCCGAGCTGGCCTACGAACTGCGGCGCTGAGCGAGCCCCTTGGGCCGGCGCAGCCCGGACGCACGCAGCAGCCGCACCACCTCGCGGCTGCTGACCTGCACCGCCCCGGCGGCCACCGCGTCCGCGTACCGGTGCGACGGAAGGTCGTAGTGGTCGCGCTCGAAGGCCCGCCGGGGCACCTCCAACGCCGCGGCGAACAGGTGCAGTTCGTCGTAGGAGGTGTCGCTGACCAGGTGCGACCACATACGGCCGTGACCCGGCCAGGCAGGCGGGTCGATGTAGACGGTCACGGGCGCCTCACGAGGACTGCGTCCCGCCCATGGCCCGCCCCAGCGACCCCACCGAGGCGACCTGGACACCCGCCTTGTGGCACACCCAGTGCGGGTCGGGCCCCAGTTCCGGTTCCACGTCCAGGGCGTGCGGGTCGCCCGAGCCGCACACCGGGCACAACGGCCAGCGGCCGTACCGCTCCAGCAGCGCGTCCTGCACGTCCTGCGCGACCAGCCCGGGCAGGAAGGGAGCGCCCTCCGGCCACTGCTCGACCCACCAGCGCCGTCCGGCGACGGAGTCCTCCACCAGTGAGACCACGTCGGCCTCGGCGACCCGGCCCGCGATCAGGTCGGCGAGCACCAGGGCGCGGGCGGCGTGCAGCGCCTGCTCCAGCGGGGTGAACGACTCCATGGTCCCCATTGTGCGCACTCTTGACCGCGAGACCGAAACGAAAATATCTTTCAGAGGTGACCCAGGACGTGAAGGAAATTTTCGGCGGTCCGGGCGGCTCCCTCGCCGCGAAGGTGCGCACCCTCGCCCCCTCCATGACCCGCTCCATGCAGCGCGTCGCCGAGGCCGTCGCGGGCGATCCGGCCGGCTGCGCCGCCCTCACGGTCACCGGCCTCGCCGAACTGACCGGCACCAGCGAGGCCACGGTCGTCCGCACCGCCCGCCTGCTCGGCTATCCCGGCTACCGCGATCTGCGCCTCGCCCTCGCCGGCCTGGCCGCCCAGCAGCAGTCGGGCCGCGCGCCCGCGATCACGACGGACATAGCGGTGGACGATCCCATCGCCGACGTCGTGGCCAAGCTCGCCTACGAGGAGCAGCAGACCCTCGCGGACACCGCCGCGGGGCTCGACACCGCGCAGCTCGGCGCGGCCGTCGCCGCCCTCGCGGGCGCCCGCCGCACGGACGTGTACGGGATCGGCGCCTCCGGTCTCGTCGCCCAGGACCTCACCCAGAAGCTGCTGCGGATAGGGCTCATAGCCCACGCGCACAGCGATCCGCATCTCGCCGTGACCAACGCGGTGCAACTGCGCTCGGGTGACGTGGCGATCGCCATCACCCACTCGGGTTCCACCGGCGACGTCATCGAGCCGCTCCGGGTCGCGTTCGACCGCGGGGCGACCACCGTCGCCATCACCGGCAGGCCCGACTCGCCGGTGACGCAGTACGCCGACTACGTGCTGACGACGTCCACGTCACGGGAGACGGAGCTGCGGCCCGCCGCGATGTCCTCCCGGACGAGTCAGCTGCTGGTGGTGGACTGCCTGTTCGTCGGGGTGGCACAGCGGACGTACGAGAGTGCGGCGCCCGCGCTGGCCGCGTCCTACGAGGCGCTGGCGCACCGGCACCGCTCCACCCCAGGTGAGTGCAAGCACGCGAATCGGAGAGAGCCACCCCCCATGACCTCCCATGACCTGCGCAACGAGCTGGAGTCCCTCACCACCGAAGCCTTCCGGCCGGAACTCGCGGAGATCGACCGGCTGCCCACCCTCGACATCGCACGCCTCATGAACGGCGAGGACGCGGGCGTGCCCGCCGCGGTCGCCGCGCGGCTGCCGCAGATCGCCGCCGCCATCGACGCCGTGGCCGAGCGCATGGCCCACGGCGGGCGCCTGGTCTACGCCGGTGCGGGCACCGCCGGGCGGCTCGGCGTCCTCGACGCCTCCGAGTGCCCGCCCACCTTCAACACCGAGCCCGGTCAGGTCGCCGGCCTGATCGCGGGCGGCCCCGAGGCGATGGTCACCTCGGTGGAGGGCGCCGAGGACTCCGCGGGACTGGCGCGCGAGGACCTCGACGCGCTGAAGATCCGCCCCGAGGACAGCGTGGTCGGCGTCTCCGCCTCCGGCCGCACCCCGTACGCCGTCGGCGCGGTCGAGCACGCCCGCGCGCTCGGCGCCCTGACCGTCGGCCTGTCCTGCAACGAGCACAGCCCGCTCGCGGCCGCCGCCGAGCACGGCATCGAGGTCGTCGTCGGGCCCGAACTGCTCACCGGCTCCACCCGGCTGAAGGCCGGCACGGCCCAGAAGCTGGTGCTCAACATGCTGTCGACGATCACCATGATCCGGCTGGGGAAGACGTACGGGAACCTGATGGTCGACGTCCGGGCCTCCAACGCCAAGCTGCGGGCCCGCTCCCGCCGCATCGTGTCCCTGGCCACCGGGGCCCCCGACGAGGAGATCGAGCGGGCGCTCACCGAGGCCGGCGGCGAGGTGAAGAACGCGATCCTGATCGTCCTCGCCGGTGTCGACGGCCCCACGGCCGCCCGCCGCCTGGCGGACTCCGCCGGGCATCTGCGCGCGGCGCTGGGGGCGACGGCGACCTGACCGGTGCCCCGGAGGGGGCGTGGAGCCGCCGCCGGGGCGTTACCGTCGAACTGCCGGCCCCGGCCGGCACCACCCTGGACCGGAAGAAGCCGAAGGACTGCGCGGACCGACATGAACCACGCCCAGCTCACCGCCCTCGGACGCGCTCTCAGAGTGCTCGGGGAGCACGGGGACACCCTGTCCGCCGACACCCCGGACGCCCGGCTGCACGAGGTCAAGGCCGATCTGCGGCGCGCCTTGGACCTGCTCGACGAGACCGTGGGGCGGGGGCGCCCAGCACCCGGTGTCCCGAGCATCCGCACGGGCCCGTCGACAAGAGCGCGCCCGATCTGTGCCTGCTGTGCGAGACCCGCCGACGGGCCGCACGGCGCTCGGAGTACCAGGGCGGGGGCCGGGCGCAGGCCGGGGACGCGTCGGGAGGCGCGCCCTCGCGCTACGGCGTCCGCGCCGACCGCCCCCAGCCGCAGCAGCGGTGGCTGCCGGAGGCGTGGAACGGCCGGGAGTGGCAGCTCTGCGGCACGCCCCGGCGGGACCGGCGGGAGGCCGAGGCGTATCTCGCCGCCCAGCGCCGCGGGTCCCGGCCGGCGATGGCGTACCGGCTGGTGCACGAGTTCACCGACTACGAGGTGCTGCGCGTGTGGGGGACGCCCGTCCAGGTCGACATCGAGCCGATGGGCAACCTCTAGGCGTCCCCGGGCGCACCTCAGCTGAGGGTCTGCAGCGCCGCCGCGTCGTACGGCTTCAGCTCGTCGAAGCGGTCGCCGAGCACCTTCGCCGCCCACTCGGGGTCCTGGAGCAGGGCGCGGCCGACGGCGACCATGTCGAACTCCTCGTCCTCCAGGCGGTCCAGCAGGTTGTCGATGCCCTTGACCGGGGAGCCCTCGCCCTGGAAGGCGCTGATGAAGTCGCCGTCGAGGCCGACCGAGCCGACGCTGATGACCGGCTTGCCGGTGAGCTTCTTCGTCCAGCCGGCGAGGTTCAGGTCGGAGCCCTCGAACTCGGGGAGCCAGTAGCGGCGGGTGGAGGCGTGGAAGACGTCGACGCCGGCGGCGACCAGCGGGGCGAGGATCGCCTCCAGCTCCTCGGGGTCTCGGCGAGACGGGCGTCGTAGGCCTCCTGCTTCCACTGCGAGAAGCGGAAGATGACCGGGAAGTCCGGGGAGACCGCGGCGCGGACGGCCGCCACGATCTGCGCGGCGAAGGTGGTCCGGGCGACCGGGTCGCCACCGTAGGCGTCGGTGCGGCGGTTGGTGCCCTCCCACAGGAACTGGTCGAGCAGGTAGCCGTGGGCGCCGTGCAGCTCCACGCCGTCGAAGCCGATGCGCTCGGCGTCGGCCGCGGCCCGGGCGAACGCCTCGATGACGGCGTCGATGTCGTCCTGGGTCATCGGGGTGGCGTCGTCGGTGCCGTCCACGCGCAGGCCGGAGGGGCCGTGGGAGGGGGCGTCCGGGTGCGGGTTCTGGCCCTGCTTGCGGACCGTGCCGATGTGCCAGAGCTGCGGCACGATGGTGCCGCCCGCCTGGTGCACCGCCTCGACGACCTTCGCCCAGCCGGCGAGCTGCTCCTCGCCGTGGAACCGCGGCACACGGCTGCTGCCGCCGGCCGACTCGTGGCCGACGTAGGTGCCCTCGGTGACGATGAGGCCGACACCCGCGGCGGCGCGCCGGGCGTAGTACGACACCACGTCGTCGCCGGGGACGCCGCCCGGGAGAACATCCGGGTCATCGGCGCCATCACGATGCGGTTCGGCACGGTGAGGCCGCCCAGCGTGATCGGGCGGGAGAGGATCTGGGCCGCGCGGGAGGCGGGGGGCGGCGTGACGGTCACGTGGGGACTCCTCGGGAACGACTCGGTAGACCGGTTGGTATGTGCGCACGCATTGTTGCAGCTCCTTAAGGAACCTCCCAGCGACTGTCGCACATTCCGCTCGCGGCCGGGGAGTCCTGTGACCCCTGACACGCCCGAGGGCGGTACCCCCTGCCTTGCGACAGGGGGTACCGCCCTCGGAAAGGACAGGCCGATCCGCGTGGGATCAGAAGTCCATGTCACCGCCCGGCATGCCGCCCGGAGCGGCCGCGGCGGCCTTCTCCGGCTTGTCGGCGATGACGGCCTCGGTGGTGAGGAACAGCGCGGCGATGGAGGCGGCGTTCTGCAGCGCGGAACGGGTCACCTTCGCCGGGTCGATGATGCCCTCGGCGACCAGGTCGACGTACTCGCCGGTCGCGGCGTTCAGGCCGTGGCCCGGGGTCAGGTTGCGCACCTTCTCCACCACGACACCGCCCTCGAGGCCGGCGTTGACGGCGATCTGCTTCAGCGGGGCCTCGAGCGCGAGCTTCACGGCCTGGGCGCCGGTCGCCTCGTCACCCTCGAGCTCCAGCTTCTCGAAGACCTGGGAGGCCTGCAGCAGGGCCACGCCACCACCGGCGACGATGCCCTCCTCGACGGCGGCCTTCGCGTTGCGGACGGCGTCCTCGATGCGGTGCTTGCGCTCCTTGAGCTCCACCTCGGTGGCGGCACCGGCCTTGATGACCGCGACACCGCCGGCGAGCTTCGCCAGGCGCTCCTGCAGCTTCTCGCGGTCGTAGTCCGAGTCGCTGTTCTCGATCTCGGCGCGGATCTGGTTCACGCGGCCGTTGACCTGCTCCGAGGAGCCGGCACCGTCGACGATGGTGGTCTCGTCCTTGGTGATGACGACCTTGCGGGCGCGGCCCAGGAGGTCCAGGGTCGCGTTCTCCAGCTTGAGGCCGACCTCCTCGGAGATGACCTCGCCGCCCGTGAGGATGGCGATGTCGCCGAGCATGGCCTTGCGGCGGTCGCCGAAGCCCGGAGCCTTGACGGCGACGGACTTGAAGGTGCCGCGGATCTTGTTGACCACCAGGGTCGACAGGGCCTCGCCCTCGACGTCCTCGGCGATGATCAGCAGCGGCTTGCCCGACTGCATGACCTTCTCCAGCAGCGGGAGCAGGTCCTTGACGGAGCCGATCTTGGAGTTGGCGATGAGGATGTACGGGTCCTCGAGCGACGCCTCCATGCGCTCCATGTCGGTCGCGAAGTAGGCGGAGATGTAGCCCTTGTCGAAGCGCATGCCCTCGGTGAGCTCGAGCTCGAGACCGAAGGTGTTGCTCTCCTCGACGGTGATGACGCCTTCCTTGCCGACCTTGTCCATGGCCTCGGCGATCAGCTCGCCGATCTGGGTGTCGGCGGCGGAGATGGACGCGGTGGAGGCGATCTGCTCCTTGGTCTCGACGTCCTTCGCCTGCTCCAGCAGGGCGGCGGAGACGGCCTCGACGGCCTTCTCGATACCGCGCTTCAGGGCCATCGGGTTGGCGCCGGCGGCGACGTTGCGCAGGCCTTCCTTGACCAGGGCCTGGGCGAGCACGGTCGCGGTGGTCGTACCGTCACCGGCGACGTCGTCCGTCTTCTTGGCGACTTCCTTGACCAGCTCGGCGCCGATCTTCTCGTACGGGTCCTCGAGCTCGATCTCCTTGGCGATGGAGACACCATCGTTGGTGATCGTGGGGGCGCCCCACTTCTTCTCGAGGACGACGTTGCGGCCCTTGGGGCCGAGCGTCACCTTGACGGCGTCCGCGAGCTGGTTCATGCCGCGCTCGAGGCCGCGCCGCGCCTCCTCGTCGAACGCGATGATCTTGGCCATGTGAAGTGGTCCCTCCAGGACTGGGGGTGATTCCTTCGGACCGCGCCCGCGCCCGCGACGGACGGCTCGCCGGCCGCGTGGTTCCTTGCCCCACTTGGCCTGCGGGCCTCACCGACCCGGTCCTCACTGTCACTCTCACCTTCAGAGTGCTAACGCAATGATTAGCACTCGGCATGGTCGAGTGCAAGCGCCTCCCGGGGTACGGGCGCCGCCGTCAGCCACCCGCGAACAGGGCCCGGGCGCGGCGAAGGGCCCGCACCCTGTGCGAGGTGCGGGCCCTTCGTGCAAAAAACGTTCAGGCGCTGAGGCGAACCATGTCGGCCTGCGGGCCCTTCTGGCCCTGCGAGATCTCGAACTCCACCCGCTGGCCCTCTTCCAGGGTGCGGTAGCCGTCCATCTGAATGGCGCTGTAGTGGACGAATACGTCCGCACCACCGTCGACCGCGATGAAGCCGTACCCCTTCTCCGCGTTGAACCACTTGACGGTGCCCTGAGCCATGCCTAACTCCCCTATTACTGGCCCTTGCACAGATCCGCACTTCGCGGACCCGGGTCAGACCTCACCCCCATTGGACGGGGGCGTGCGCCGGAACGCGTCGACCGCCGCTGAATGTATCTGCCCAACTGCCGTCTGCAACAGGTCAATCGGACGAGAAATATGGACGCGAACGGTCCGGAATGTAGCGTGAATTCGCCCGAATTCAGGGCAAGTCGGGCCCCATAAAATGCGCAAAAGCCGCAGAAAGCACCCACACTTTGGCTACTTCTTGTCGGGTGCACCGCGGTGAATCCAAGGCTCCCGAACCACGGTCCGCGAGCGGGTTCCCCAACTCTACCGCGCTCAATCACACAGAATGGCCCCCTCCGTTTCTCTCACGGGGAGGCCATTCGATGAACAATCGGTAACCGGAGTTACCGAAGGTAATGATCGGTCATTCTGTCAGCCTCCGGCGACGGCCGGAATGATGGAGACACCGGCGCCGTCCGGAGTCGCGGTCTGCAGCCCCTGCTCGAAACGGACATCGTCGTCGTTGACGTACACATTGACGAAACGCCGCAGCTTGCCCTGGTCGTCCAGCACCCGGGCGGCGATCCCGGTGTGGTTCGCCTCCAGGTGCTCGATGACCTCGGCGAGGTTCGCGCCCTCGGCGGCGACCTCGGCCTGCCCGCCGGTGTAGGTGCGCAGGATGGTGGGGATGCGAACGGTCACGCTCATGCGAGGCCAGCCTCTCGGAAGGAGTCCAGGTTCGGGCGGATGGTCGCGGTCAGCCCGGTGCCGGCCACCGCGTCGAGGGTCTTGAGGCCGTCGCCGGTGTTGAGGACGACCGTGGTCTTCGCCGGGTCCAGCACGCCCTCCTTGAGCAGCTTGCGGGTGACGCCGACGGTCACGCCGCCCGCCGTCTCCGCGAAGATGCCCTCGGTCCGGGCCAGCAGCTTGATCGCGTCCACGACCTCCGCGTCCGTGACGTCCTCCACCGCTCCGCCGGTGCGGCGGGCGATGTCCAGGACGTACGGCCCGTCGGCCGGGTTGCCGATGGCGAGGGACTTGGCGATGGTGTCCGGCTTCTGCGGCCGTACGACGTCGTGGCCCGCCTTGTACGCGGTCGACACCGGCGAGCAGCCCTCGGCCTGGGCACCGAAGATCTTGTACGGCCGGTCCTCGACCAGGCCGAGCCTGATCAGCTCCTGGAGGCCCTTGTCGATCTTCGTGAGCTGGGAGCCGGAGGCGATCGGGACCACGATCTGGTCCGGCAGCCGCCAGCCGAGCTGCTCGCAGACCTCGTACGCCAGGGTCTTGGAGCCCTCGGCGTAGTACGGCCGCAGGTTGACGTTCACGAAGCCCCAGCCCTCGCCGGCCGGGTCGCCGATCAGCTCGGAGCAGAACCGGTTCACGTCGTCGTAGTTGCCCTCGATGCCGACGAGCTCGCCGCCGTAGATCGCGGCCATGACGACCTTGCCCTGCTCCAGGTCGTGCGGGATGAACACGCAGGAGCGGAGGCCGGCCCGGGCGGCGGCGGCGCCGACCGCACCGGCGAGGTTGCCGGTGGAGGAGCAGGACAGGGTGGTGAAGCCGAAGGCGCGGGCGGCCTCCAGGGCCTGGGCGACGACGCGGTCCTTGAAGGAGTGCGTGGGGTTGCCGGAGTCGTCCTTCACGTACAGGCCGCCGGTGACGCCCAGCTCGCGGGCCAGGTTGTCGGCCTTGACGAGCTTGGTCCAGCCCGGGTTCAGGTTCGGCTTGTCGGCCACGTCGGCGGGGACGGGCAGCAGCGGCGCGTAGCGCCAGATGTTCGCGGGACCCGCCTCGATGCGCCGGCGCAGCTCTTCGGCGTCGTAGGCGGAGAAGTCGTAGGCGATCTCCAGCGGGCCGAAACACTCCTCGCACGCGAAGACCGGTCCGAGGGGTACCCGGTGGCCGCACTCGCGACAGCTCAGGGCAGCGGCGGGGCCGAGATCGACGGCGGGATTGCTGGTGCTTGCAACTGTCTGCACAGCCATGGAGGCGAGGCCCTTTCTCCTCATCTTCCTCACGACGCATCTCGCCGTGAGACGGATTTGGCACCTTCCCTGGCCGGGAGCCTCGCGCGAAACGAGTGCGGCTCAGGGGGGTTGCCGGGGCTTCATCGGGCCGTGTCCCTCTGCCCCTCTGGATGAGCGGTATTCGGTTGTGAACGCCGGGAGACCCCCGACATGCGATGGTCATCGGCGTTGTTCAAGACTGTAACCGACGGCCGGGACAGTTGAGATAGTCGTCCGAACCGCGAGATGCATCACCCCCCTCAACAGGTGTGATCACGACAGTGAGGAGCCGCAGACCGTGCTGGAAGAAGTCGAGCGCTGGCTGGCCACCCGCTCCTGGTCCGTGGCCGACCGCCCGCTGCACGGAGTCCTGGCCGCCAAGCAGCGCACCGGCCAGTCCGTCTCCGTCGTCCTGCCCGCGCTCAACGAGGAGGAGACGGTCGGCGACATCGTCGCCGTCATCCGTCACGACCTCGTGCGGCAGGCTCCGCTGGTCGACGAGATCGTCGTCGTCGACTCCGGCTCCACCGACCGCACCGCCCAGGTCGCCGCCGCGGCGGGCGCCCGGGTGGTGCACCGCGACAGCGTCCTGCCGCGCATACCGGCCGTCCCCGGCAAGGGCGAGGTGCTGTGGCGCTCGCTGCTGGCGACGAGCGGGGACATCGTCTGCTTCGTCGACGCCGACCTGAGGGAGTTCTCCTCCGACTTCGTCCTCGGCATCGTCGGCCCGCTGCTCACCGATCCGGGCGTCGACCTGGTCAAGGCGATGTACGACCGCCCGCTCACCGTGCCCGGCGGGCGCGCCGGCCCGGCCGCCGCCGGGCAGGGCGGCCGGGTCACCGAGCTGATGGCCCGCCCGCTGCTGAACATGCACTGGCCGCAGCTCGCCGGCTTCGTGCAGCCGCTGGGCGGGGAGTACGCGGCCCGCCGCTCGCTGCTGGAGCAGCTTCCGTTCCCGGTGGGCTACGGCGTGGAGCTGGGCATGCTGGTGGACGCGCTGCACCTGGTGGGCCTGGACGCGCTGGCCCAGGTGGACGTGGGGGTGCGCAGGCACCGGCACCAGGACGGGCAGGCGCTCGGCCGGATGGCCGCGGCCATCTACCGCACCGCCCAGCTCCGGCTGGCCCGCGGCCACCTCGTACGGCCCTCGCTCACCCAGTTCGAACGGGGCGAGGACGGGTTCGAGCCGCGCACCTACCCGGTGGACACCGAGGAGCGGCCGCCGATGGTGGAGATCGCCGAGTACGCGCACCGCAAGGTGGCCTGAGCCGCGGGCGTGCGGCGCGGTGAACGCGGAAGAACGGCTGTATACAGCCCCCTTCCGGGGCGGAGCGTACGTTTGAGCGTTTCCGGGCCGGGCTAGGTTGAGAATTATGGCTTCAACGCAGGGTGCTGAGGTGCTGGTCGCGTCCAACCGCGGCCCGGTTTCGTACGAGGTGCTCGAGGACGGTTCGCTGAGCGCCAGACGGGGCGGGGGCGGGCTGGTCTCGGGGCTGTCGGCCATCGGGCCGGACCACGACGCGGTGTGGGTCTGCGCCGCGCTCGGAGACGGCGACCGGGAAGCGGTACGGCGGGCGGGCGGAGGTCCGCTGCCGGCCGAGGACACCGGCGAGCAGCGGGTGCGGATGCTCGACATCGACGCGACCGTGTTCGCCGACGCCTACAACGGCATCGCCAACTCGGCGCTCTGGTTCGTCCACCACATGCTGTACCAGACCCCGCTGGAGCCGGTCTTCGACGCGGAGTTCCGCCGCCAGTGGGCCTCGTACCAGGCGTACAACCGGGCGTTCGCCGAGGCGCTGGCCCAGGAGGCGGCCGAGGGGGCCGCGGTGCTCATCCAGGACTACCACCTGGCCCTCGCCCCGCGGATGCTCCGCCAGCTCCGCCCCGACCTGCGCATCGGCCACTTCTCGCACACCCCGTGGGCCCCGCCGGACTACTTCCGGCTGCTGCCCGACGACATCGCCGCCGAGCTGCTGACCGGCATCCTCGGTGCGGACCGGGCGGCGTTCCTGACCAGGCGCTGGGCGGACGCGTTCACCGACTGCTGCCACGCGGTGCTCGGCCCCGGCATCCCGTCCGGGACCCGGATCGGGGTGCACGGGCTCGGCGCGGACGCGGACTTCCTGCGCGAGCGGGCGCACCGGCCGGACGTGGACGAGCGGATGGCGGCGCTGCGCGCGGAGATCGGCGAGGGGCGCCGGACCGTCGTCCGGGTGGACCGCACCGAGCTGTCCAAGAACATCGTGCGCGGACTGCTCGCGTACCGGCAGCTCCTGGAGGCCCGCCCCGAGTGGCGCGAGCGGGTGGTGCACCTCGCGTTCGCCTACCCCTCGCGGCAGGACCTCGCGGTCTACCGCGACTACACGGCCGAGGTGCAGAGGGTCGCGGACGAGATCAACTCCCGTTTCGGGACGCCCGGCTGGACGCCGGTGGTGCTGCACGTCAAGGACGACTTCGCCCGCTCCCTGGCCGCCTACCGGCTCGCGGACGTTGCCCTGGTCAACCCGATCCGGGACGGCATGAACCTGGTCGCCAAGGAGGTGCCGGTCGTCTCCGACGAGGGGTGCGCGCTGGTGCTGTCGCGGGAGGCCGGGGCCTACGAGGAGCTGGGCGAGGACGCGATCGTGGTCAACCCGTACGACGTGGTGGGCACGGCGGACGCGCTGCACACCGCGCTGAGCCTGCCGCCGGGCGAGCGGGCGGAGCGGTCCAAGCGGCTGGCCGCCGCCGCCACCGCGCTGCCGCCGGCGCGGTGGTTCCTGGACCAGCTCGGCGCGCTGACCGGCTGACGGCCGCCGGCCGGGCGGCCCGGGTCAGCCGAGCCGCGCGGCCAGCGCGCGCAGCAGCGCGACGACGCCCTCCGGGCCGTCGACCACCAGGTCGGCGCGTTCGGCCAGTTCCGTGACCTCGGTGCTGCCGCTGCAGACCAGCAGGCCGGGGACGCCCTCGGAGCGGAGCTCCTCGACGGCCGCGAAGGCGGGCAGGTCGCCGAGGTCGTCGCCCGCGTAGAGGACCGATCCGGCGGCGGTGCGGCGCACGTGGTCGAGGAGGGCGACACCCTTGTCCATGCCGGGCGGGCGCAGTTCCAGGACCAGCCGGCCGGGTTCGACGATCAGGCCGTGCCGGGCGGCGAGTTCGGTGAGGGGGCCGCGCAGGGCCTCGAAGGCTGCCTGCGGGTCGTCGGCGCGGCGGGTGTGCACGGCGACGGCCCGGCCCTTGTCCTCGGTCCAGGTGCCGTGGCCGGCGCCGGCGCGCTCCAGCAGGCCGGGCAGTTCGGCGCGGACCGCGGCCACCCCGGGGTGCGGCGGGGGCGCGGTGACCTCGCCGGTCGCGGCGTCCCAGCGCTCGGCGCCGTAGTGGCCGAGGACGGTGAGGTGTTCCAGGCCGGGCACGTTCGCGAAGCCGCCGTACCGCACCGCGACCTCGGCGGGCCGGCCGGTGACCACGGCGACGGAGGCCACCTCGGGGGCGAGCCCGGCGAGCGCGGGAACGGCGTCGGGGTGGGCGCGGGCCTGCTCGGGGTCGGCGACGATCGGGGCGAGGGTGCCGTCGAAGTCGAGTCCGATCACCGCCGCGCGGGGCTTGGCCAGCAGGGTGTGCAGTCCGTCGCGGCCCGCCTGGGTCGCCGGGGTCGGCAGGAGGTCCATACAGGGACAGTATCCGGCGCGGGCCCGGGTCACTCCTGGAGCGTCTCCGCCGGTCGGCGCGGGCGGTTCAGCGCTCCGCGCGGCGGGCCTCGCGCACCCGGCGCAGGCGGTTCACCGTGACCGGGTCGGCGGCGAGCGCCCGCGCGTCGTCCAGGAGGGCGTTGAGGAGCTGGTAGTAGCGCACCGGGGTGAGACCCAGCTCCTCGCGGATGGCCCGTTCCTTCGCGCCGGGGCCGGCGAAGCCCCGGCGTTCCAGCGCGAGGACGGCCCTTTCCCGGCTGCCCAGTTCCTCCATGGGGCAACCGTAGCGCCGGACACCGACAGCCGGCCTCAGTTCACGTCGGCGCTGTCCGCGGCGGACGCCGTCGACTGGAGCCGGGACAGCACGTCGGCGGGGCTGCCGCCGGGGGTGACCGCCTGGCCGATGTTCTTCTTCACGGCCGCGCTGACCGAGGCCCAGGAGGTCTTGCCGACCGGGTAGAGCTGGGAGAGCGGCAGTTCGTCGAGGAAGGGGCGCAGGGCCTTGTCGCCGGCCGCGTCCGAGTCGGACATCACGCCGGACGCGGAGTCGGTGACCGGCAGCAGCCCGTACTCGCGGGAGAAGGCCAGGACGTTCTTCTTCTCGTAGACGAAGTCGAGGAAGTCGCCGATCTCGCGGGCGTGCCCGTTCTGCTTGAAGCCCATCATCCAGTCGGCGACGCCCATGGAGGCCTTGGCCCGGCCGGTGCGGCCCGGCATCGGGACGGTGCCGAACTTCACGCCCTTCCTGGCGGCCTGCTGGATCAGCGTGGGGTGGCCGTTGAGCATGCCGACCTGGCCGTCGGCGAAGGCGGCGAAGGCGTCCGCGCGGTTCAGCCTGCCGGGGGCGACCGGGCCGGTCAGGCCCTTGCCGACCAGGTCGTCCTTGAGCCAGGTGAAGGTCTCCACGTTCTTCGCGGAGTCGATGCTGTAGGCGCCGATGTCGTCGGTGTAGCCGTCGCCGCCGCCCAGCAGCCACTGCATGGTCTCGGCCTGGGCCTCCTCAGGGCCGAGCGGCAGCGCGTAGGGGTACTTCACCCCCTTGTCCTTGAGCGCGCGGGCGTCCGCCGCCAGTTCGTCCCAGGTGGTGGGCGGGGTGATGCCGGCCTGGCTGAACAGCGTCTTGTTGTAGAAGAGCACCCGGGTGGAGGCCGCGAAGGGTATGCCGTACTGCACGTGCTTCCACTGGCCGGCGTCGGAGAGCGCGGAGGGGAAGTCGGCCTGGGTGCGGATGGAGAGCAGGTCGGAGGCCTGGTACAGCTTGCCCGCGGCCGCGTAGTCGGCGTAGGCGCCGATCTGGGCCAGGTCGGGGGCGTGCCCGGCGTCGACCATCTCCTTGACCTTGCGGTCGACGTCGTTCCAGGAGTAGACGCTGACCTCGACCTTCACTCCGTGCTTGGCCTCGTACTCCGCGGCCAGCTCGTCCCAGTACTTCTTGGAGCCGTTCGCCGACGAGTCGCCGTAGTCGGCCGCGACGAGTCTGAGGGTCACGTCGGAGTCCGTGCTTCCGCAGCCGCCGAGGACCGCCGTCATGCCCAGTGCGGACACCACCGCGATCGTTCCTGCCGTACGCCGACGCACCCTCAAAGCCCCAACCCTGCTGTCTGACCGTTCAATATGTGGACGCATAAGGTCTACACCACGTGAGTGGACTAGACCTCTTGTGGGTCCGGGGGCCACACTGTCCCCCGTGAGACATGTCATCGCCCTGGACGTGGGCGGTACCGGGATGAAGGCCGCCCTCGTCGGTGACGACGGCGAGCTGCTGCACCGCGCCCGCCGGGCGACGGGACGCGAACGCGGGCCGGACGCGGTGGTCGGCGCGATCCTCGGTTTCGCCGCCGAACTGCGCGCGTACGGCGTCGAGGCCTTCGGCGAGCCGGCCGCGGCGGCCGGCGTCGCGGTGCCCGGCATCGTCGACGACGAGCACGGGATCGCCGTGTACGCCGCCAACCTCGGCTGGCGCGACGTCCCGCTGCGCGATCTGCTCGCCGAACGGCTCGGCGTCCCCGTGGCGCTCGGCCACGACGTGCGCACCGGCGGGCTCGCCGAGGGGCGGATCGGAGCGGGCAAGGGCGCCGACCGGTTCCTGTTCGTGCCGCTGGGCACCGGGATCGCGGGCGCCATCGGCGTGGACGGCCGGGTGGAGGCGGGCGCGCACGGGTTCGCCGGCGAGATCGGGCACATCGTCGTACGGCCCGGCGGCACCCCGTGCCCCTGCGGGCAGCACGGCTGCCTGGAGCGGTACGCCTCCGCGTCCGCGGTCAGCGAGGCATGGGCCGTGGCCTGCGGGGACCCGGAGGCGGACGCGGCCGACTGCGCCAAGGCCGTCGCGTCCGGCGACCCGAACGCCGTCCGGGTGTGGCAGGAGGCGGTGGACGCGCTCGCCGACGGGCTGGTCACCGCGCTCACCCTGCTGGACCCGCGCACGCTGATCATCGGTGGCGGTCTGGCCGAGGCGGGGGAAGTGTTGTTCCAGCCGCTGCGGGACGCCGTCCGGCGCCGGGTCACCTTCCAGAAACTGCCGTCCATCGTCCCCGCCGCCCTCGGCGACACCGCCGGCTGCCTGGGCGCGGGACTTCTCGCCCGGGATCTCCTCGACTCCACCGGCCCCACGACCGACCCCTCGGAGGTAACCGCCTGATGGCTCCCAGCTTGGTTCTCGCAGGTGCTCGGGTGGTGCTGCCCACCGGGGTGGCGGACGACGGACACGTGACCGTGGAGGGCACGAGGATCACCGCGGCCGGCGCGCCGGACCCCGGGGGCGCGACGGCCCCGGCCGGTGCCGAGGTGATCGACGTGAGCGGTCACTGGCTGGTCCCGGGCTTCGTGGACATCCACAACCACGGCGGTGGCGGGGCGTCCTTCTCCGGCTCGGCCGAGGACATCCTCACCGCCGTGCGCACCCACCGGCGGCACGGCACCACGACGCTGGTGGCCTCCACCGTCACCGACGAGATGGACCTGCTGGTCCGGCAGGCCGGGCTGCTGAGCGAACTGGCCGAGCAGGGCGACATCGCGGGCATCCACTTCGAGGGACCCTTCATCTCGCCCTGCCGCAAGGGCGCGCACTCCGAGGAACTGCTGCGCGACCCGGAGCCGGCCGAGGTGCGCAAGCTGATCGACGCCGGGCGCGGCCGGGCGAGGATGGTCACGCTCGCGACGGAACTGCCGGGCGGCATCGACTCCGTACGGCTGCTCGCCGAGCACGGGGTGATCGCGGCGATCGGGCACACGGACGCCACCTACGAGCAGACCGTCGCGGCCATCGACGCGGGCGCCACGGTCGCCACCCACCTCTTCAACGCCATGCCCGCCCTGGGCCACCGCTCCCCCGGCCCGATCGCCGCCCTGCTGGAGGACGAGCGGGTCACCGTCGAGCTGATCAACGACGGCACCCACCTCCACCCGGCCGCGCTGGAGCTGGCGTTCCACCACGCGGGCGCCGACCGGGTCGCGTTCATCACCGACGCGATGGACGCGGCCGGCATCGGCGACGGCCGCTACATGCTCGGCCCGCTGGAGGTCGAGGTCAGCGAGGGCGTGGCCCGGCTGGTGCACGGCGGTTCGATCGCCGGATCCACGCTGACCCTGGACCGCGCGTTCAAGCGGGCCGTGACGGTCGACGGGCTGCCGGTGCGCGACGCCGTCACCGCCCTGTCCGTCAACCCGGCCCGCCTGCTGGGCCTGTCCGACCGCATCGGCTCCCTGGAGCCCGGCAAGGACGCCGACCTGGTGCTGCTGGACGCGGACTTCGACCTCAAGGGCGTGCTGCGCCAGGGGGAATGGGTCGTCGCGCCCCAACTGCCCTGATCCGTCCGTGCGTCGAGAGACGGTGACCGACCTCGCACTGGGCCGGCCGCCGTCTCTTTGGCATGATCGGGTCCCCGCCAACCGATGGCGCGACGGACTTCGAGGGAGGTCGGACCTGGTGATCCTCACGGTCACGCTGAACACCGCTCTCGACATCACCTATCGCGTACGGTCGCTGCGGCCGCACACCTCGCACCGCGTCTCCCAGGTCCTCGAACGGCCGGGCGGCAAGGGCGTGAACGTGGCCCGGGTCCTGGCCGCCCTCGGCCACGAGGTGACGGCCACCGGCTTCGCGGGCGGCGCCACCGGCCTGGTGCTGCGCGAACGCCTCGCGCAGACCCCCGGGGTCACGGACGCGCTGGTGCCGGTCGCGGGGGCCACCCGGCGCACGGTCGCCGTCGTGGACGAGCGGACCGGCGACACCACCCAGCTCAACGAGCCCGGCCCGCAGATCACCCCGGCCGAGTGGGGCGCCTTCCAGGACCGGTACGCCGAACTGCTCGGCCGTGCCTCGGCGGTGGCGCTGTCGGGGAGTCTGCCGCCGGGCGTGCCGGTCGGCGCCTACGCGGGGCTGATACGCGCGGCTCGCGCCCACGGCGTCCCCGTGCTGCTGGACGCCGGCGGGGAGCCGCTGCGCCGCGGGGTGGCGGCCCGCCCCGACATCATCAAGCCGAACTCCGAGGAGCTGGCCGAGCTCACCGGCTCCCACGAGCCGTTGCGCGCCACCCAGGACGCCCGCCGGCGCGGCGCCCACGCGGTGGTCGCCTCCCTCGGCCCGGACGGCCTGCTCGCGGCCACCCCCGAGGGCCGCTGGCGCGCCGCCCCGCCCGCCCGCGTCCACGGCAACCCGACCGGTGCGGGCGACTCGGTGGTGGCGGCGCTGCTGTCGGGCCTGGTGGAGCGACTGCCCTGGCCGGACCGCCTGGCCCGCGCGGCGGCCCTGTCGGCGGCGACGGTACGGGCGCCCGGCGCGGGCGAATTCGACCCCATGGTGTACGAAGAACTCCGGGAGCAGGTGACGGTGACCCGGGAGCAGGCTGCCGCGTGACCAAAAGCAGCTACGCCACACGCAACCTTGCCTACATATGATCTTTCCGTATTACGGACGCCACATTGACCAGTGGCGGGACACGCAAAACGGGAGAACCCTATGGCAAAGCACGTCACACGTCTTGCGTCGCTGTCCGGCGCACTGACGGCCGGCTTGCTCATCGCAACCGCACCCTCTGCGCAGGCGATCGGCGTACCCGGGGCATCCGCCACTCACGACTGGAACGCACGCGCGTCCGCTTCGGCCAGTTCCGCGGTCGTCGTTCGCGTCCATGCGTACGGCACGGGCAACCCCGACTACATCGTGTGCTGGGAAAAGGAGCACTGCGCGGGCAAGAAGACCGGAAGCGACTACCGGTGCAGCAGTTCGGGAGCCAAGCACAACACCTGGACGCCGCTCGACTGGCACGGACGCAAGGTGTGGGTCGCTGACAAGTGCGTGGGCTTCGGCCGCGTGGAGTAGCGAGCACCGAGCCACCGGCTATGCGGTGACCCAGTGCGTCACCGCATAGCCGAGCCGGCTAGCTCCGCCCGACCTTGCCCTTCTTCAACCAGAGCTGATCCAGCAGCACGTTGCACTTGTCGCCGGGCTGGCAGGACAGCGAGATGGTGTTGGAGCCCTTGTTCAGGGTCGGATAGGCGTACGTCTCGGTCCAAGCCTGCGTCGGATCGCTCTGATGCGTGAAGTTACCGAGGTTGAACCCCTTACCGAACTTCTGACCGTTGACGGTGAGTGTCATCGACTGGTCGTCGCCAGGATTGTTGAACCGGGCCAAGAGCGTGTAGGCGCCACCCTCGGGAACGTTGTCCACCGTCCAGGTGACCGAGGACCCGACGCTGTTCAGGCCGCCCACGTAGGTGCCGCCGGCCGCCTGGGCGCCCTTGACGTCCGAGGCCTTGGCCGCGTTGCCGGTGAGCTGGAGGGCGGCGGCGTCCGTCTTCGGCAGTTCGCCGGCCGGCGCCGAGGCGCTGTTCGACGGGCTGGGCCCGGTGCTCTGGGACTGGGCCGGGGAGGCGTCCGCCTGGTTGCCCGACTTGTCGTCGTCCGTGTTGCCGTTGATCATCGCCACACCGATGCCGATGACGACCGCGGCGACCACCGCGATCGCGCCGATCAGCAGGCCCTTGGTGTTCGGGCCGCGGCGCCCGCCGCCACCGGCGGGCGGCATGGGCTGCCTGCTGGTCTGGGCGCCGCCGGGCAGCGTCTCGGGGGCCTGGTAGTGGGCGTTCGACTGGCCGTAGGCACCCTGCTGCGGGACCGTGGGCTGCTGCTGGCCGTAGGGGGCCTGCGGCTGCGCGTACTGGCGCTCACCGACCGTGCGCACTCTGCTGACCGAGTTCGGATAGCCGTAGCCACCCGACGGCGGCTGGGCTCCTCGGGCCTGGCCGTCGGCGTACAGGTAGCCGAACGGGTCGTCGTCCTCGGGCGTGCTCGCGCCGTTGTCGCCGGGCGTCATCCCTTGGTACTCCTCAACAGGTGCGGGTGGATGCGATACGGGTGTGGAATGGCGAGCCTACCCGCTCCCACTGGGCCAAACGGGTGACTCGTATCGCATCACTTCACTGACCTGCGATTCATCCGGCACGCCGGTGCTGTTTGGGACGAGATCGTTTCTCTACGTACATCCGTTCGTCGGCGGACTTCAACACTTCGTCCGCCGTCATGCCGCAGTGCGCCCAGCCGATGCCGAAGCTCGCGCCCACCCGGACGGCCCGGCCCTCGGCGCGGATGGGCTGGATGATCTCGTTGCGCAGCCGTACGGCGAGGTCCTGGGCGTCGGCCTTGCCGAGGCCGTCGGCGAGGATCACGAACTCGTCGCCGCCGAGCCGGGCGACCGTGTCGCCGTCGCGCACCCCGCGGGTCAGCCGACGGGCGACCTCGATGAGCACCGCGTCACCCGCGTTGTGGCCGAACCTGTCGTTGATCGACTTGAAGCCGTCCAGGTCGCAGAAGAGGACCGCGAGGCCCTTGGTCCCGTCGTCGTGGCCGTCCGCGGGGGCGACGGTGTGGACGTGGTGGTCGTAGCCGTCGAACGCCTCCGCGCCCTGCGCGAAGTCGAAGCCGTGCCCGGGCGGGGCGTCGAAGGCGGGGTGGCCGTAGGCCGCGTCCAGGGACTCCATGGCGCCGGCGTGGGACGGGCGGTGGCACAGGCGCGCGGAGAGCCGGGAGCGCAGCTCGGCGGAGTTCGGCAGCCCGGTGAGGGAGTCGTGGGAGGCGCGGTGGGCGAGCTGGAGCTCGCGGCGCTTGCGCTCCTCGATGTCCTCGACGTGGGTCAGCAGGAAGCGGGGCCCGTCGGCGGCGTCGGCGACCACGCTGTTGCGCAGGCTCACCCAGACGTAGCTGCCGTCGCGGCGGCCCAGCCGGAGCTCGGCCCGGCCGCCCTCGGCGGACGTCCGGAGCAGGGTGCCGATGTCCTCGGGGTGGACCAGGTCGGAGAAGGAGTAGCGGCGCATCGCGGAGGCGGGGCGGCCGAGCAGCCGGCACAGCGCGTCGTTGGTGCGCAGGATGCGGCCGTGCTGGTCGCCGCCCATCTCGGCGATGGCCATGCCGGAGGGCGCGTACTCGAAGGCCTGCCGGAAGCTCTCCTCGCTGGCCCTGAGCGCCTGCTGCTCGCGTTCGAGGCGGACCAGGGCGCGCTGCATGTTGGAACGCAGACGCGCGTTGCTGATCGCGATGGCGGCCTGGAAGGCGTACATCTGCAGGGCCTCGCGGCCCAGGCGCCCGGGTGACGCCCGTTGCGCGGCCGGTCGACGGATATGACGCCGAGCAGCTCGCCGGAGGAGCCGCCGCCCTGTGCGCCGGGCGTGTACATCGGGGCGAAGAGGCGGTCGGAGGGGTGCCACTCGTCCTCGAAGCGCGGGGCGGGACCGTCGGTGTACCACTGCGGGACGTCGTCGTCGTCCAGCACCCAGCCCTCGGTGTGGGGTATGAACACGAGGTCGCCCCACTGCTCGCCCATGCCCAGCCGCCGGTCCCAGGAGTCGCGGGAGCCGACCCGGCCGGTGATCAGGGCCTCGGCGGCGGAGTTGCCGGAGAAGGCGGCGATGACGAGATCCCCGTCGGGGCGGACGAGGTTGACGCACGCCAGCTCGTACCCGAGGGCGCTGACCGCGCCGTCGGCGACCGTCTGCAGTGTGTCCGCCAGGCTGCGCGCCGTGTTCATGTCGGCCATGACCTGGTGCAGCTGCCGCAGGGACGCAAGGCGGACATACGGTTCCGACTCGGTCTCCATGCTCGCCCTCCCCCGAGACCTCGCAGCGAATCAAGGGCTGTGTCCGGCGCTTCCTTACAGTGCTTCCCGTCGTCTCCCAGTGGTCTTCAGCCACTGAATCACAGCGCGCTCCCCACTCGGTACACAGGGTCAACAATATCTGTCCCTTGTGACTCAAGTCACAGGGGAACGTGAACAATTGAGTGGAGTTTCTGCGTTTTCCCTGTGCGTTTACTGAACGCAAGCTTTGTCGTTGTGTGCACATGATGCACGAACCGTCACTCCGTGGTCCCCGGTCCTAGGACCCGGCTGGGACCGGGGCCCGATGCGGCCCGTCCGGGGCGGAGATTAGCGTTCATGCCGTGCTGAACACCTCCTCCCCCACCGCCGCAGCAGTCACCGGGCATGCTGAGGGGGTGAGCAACGACGAGTTCCGGGCCGCCATGTCCCGGCTGGCCGCGGGCGTGGTCCTGGTGACCGCGCAGGAACCGCCGCTGGACCCCGACGACCCGGCCGCGCCGGCCGGCGAGGACGTCGGCATGACCGCCACCGCCTTCATGTCCGTCTCACTGGACCCGCCGCTGGTGATGGTCAGCCTGCGCGAGGGCTCACGCATGGACGACCTGCTCGACGAACAGCCGCTGTGGGCGGTCTCGGTGCTCGCCGAGAGCCAGCGCCACATCGCCGGCCGCTTCGCCATGAAGGGCCGGATCAGCGACCGCCTGCTCTTCCAGGACCTGCCGCGGGTGCGCGGCGAGGTCACCGGCGCCCCACTGTTGGACGGCGCGCTGGCCACCCTGGAGTGCCGCACCGAGCAGCGGGTGCCGGCGGGCGACCACACCCTCGTCATCGGCCGGGTGCTGACCGCCCGGGCCCCGGGCGCCGAGGGCGGCCCGCTGATGTACTTCCGCGGGCGCTACCGGCACTTGGGCTGACCGCCGGCCCGGATCACCGCGCCCCGGTACGGCCCGCACCCGCCCAGCGCCGACCCCAGGGCGGGCGAGTCTTCACGACTCCTCCACGAAGCGGCTCATCTGTGGGATCGTTCTCACAGGCCGTCAGCAACGCGACGGCCCCGGGGGAGGCAGTTGTCGATGGCGGACCTGAGCACCAGTCAACTGATCGTCATAGGCGTCATCGTGGTCGTCGTGCTCGCGCTGATCGTTCTCGGTCTGCGGCGCGGATCGCTGAAAAGCGCCAATTTCCAGGGTCTGGGCGTGAGCGCCGGCGTGGAAGGCGGCGAGGAGACCGCGCCGCTCACGGACCAGACCGTGCAGACGGACGACTTCAAGTCCAAGCGATCCGTGATGCGGATCGTGAAGAGCGCCAGAACGTCCTTCAAGAGGACCCGGTTCACGGACACCACCCTGGAGATCCTTCCGGACGACGGCACGGCCGCACCCGGCCGAACGGGCACCGAGCCCCCTCCCCCGGCCAGAACACGCCGTGACGGCGGCGTGCCCCTGGGGACGCGAGGGCTCGGCGGAACGAATCGGACAGAGCGGCGGGGAGAACCGGTGCCCGAACCGGCGGAGGACCACCGGCACATCGATCGTGCCGATCAGTTGGCACAGGCGGCGCGCCTCACGGCCCGGGACGCACGGCGGGACGAGGAACGCCAGGCGCTGTTCTTCGAGGGACCGGAGGACATCGGCAAGTCGTCCCTGCTGTTCGAGATCTACGAGCGGCACAGGGCGGACGGCGTCTACTTCGTCGATCTGTCACGCATGGCCATGGAGCACGAGGTGCTCGAGACACTGGCGATGCAGGCGCGCGGCCAGCGGGTCGACGTGCCCAGCTATCGCACCACCCGTGACCGGTTCGCGGAGCAGTCCGCGTCCACACAGGTCAGCTTCACCAACGTACGGGTCCGGAACTCGGCGTTACAGCTGCTCGCGCAGGCCGAGGACCGGAGCCTGCGGACCGACGCGCTGAGCGACGCCCTGCTGGACAACCTGGTCGGCGGCACCCGCAGGCCGGTGATCTGCCTCGACGCGTTCGAGGCGTGCGCCCAGCCGATGCGGGACTGGCTGGGGCGCAGGCTGCTGCCCAACCTGCTGACCCGGCGCGAGGTCAGCGTCTTCGTCGCCGGACGAGAGACGCCCCGCCTGTCCCGACCGTACTCCGGAGCCGTGCACACGCTCGTGCTGCCACCGTTCGACGTGGACGCCGTGCACGACTGGATCGAGGCGCTCGGGTTCGCCAGCCTCCGGGACAAGGCCGTGACCATCCAGCGGACGCACGGTGGCGTGCCGGGGCTCCTGGCCGAGTTCTTCGCCTACCACATGGAGCCGGAGGAGGCCGTCCCCGCGCACCCGGACGGCAATCGGCCCAGCGGCGGCACCGACGATCACGACGGCAGGGACGGCTGAGGCCATGACACAGGAATCCGTCGTCCGGCAGGCACTGGCCCGCTTCGACGAACTGCCCTCGGACCAGGCCACACTGTTGCAGGCGCTCGCCGTGCACCAGTGGTTCACCGCGGGTCTCGCCGCCCACACGGCCGCCGACCTCGGCGTGGGGGTGACACCGGAGCGGGTGACCGCGTCCCCCTTCGTGGTGAAGGACCGGGTTCCGCCTCTGGGGTCCACCGGCGGGGAGCAGTACGGCATTCGCTCCGTCCTGCGGACCGCCCTGTACGACCGCATGCGCAGCGAGCGGCCGGCGCTGTACCGGCAGGCCCACCGGATCGCGGCCGCCTACTACCACCAGCCGCTGGAGCCGCTGCGCACCGACCGGCTCACCTGGTACGTGCACGAGATCCGGCACCTGGCGGCCTTCCGCCCGGCTCTGGCGACCGAGCGGCTCGCGGCGTTCTCACACGGCGCACTCGTCGCCGGGTGCGCCGAGGCCGCCGGCCGTGCCGCGGCCGAGGTGGCCACCGCCTCCGACGCGCCCGGCGACCAGGAACTGGCCGGCATCATCAAGTCCGTCGCACAGATCCTGAACGCCCCGGCCCACGTCGACCACGGCACGGTGGTCCTGCTGAACGACCTCCTGACCCGGTACGGCACGCCCTCGAACCCGGCGGCCACCCGGCTCGTGCTACTCGCCCGCGATCTGGTCGTCCACTACACGGAACGACCGGCCCCGGTCACCCCGCTAACGGCGCTGGTCGCCCCGGACGCCGCCGCCGCAGTCGATCCGCGCGGAGTGCCGGTCCTGGGCGGTGAACTGCGTCTCCTGGAGGACTTGGCCCACCCGTCGAGAACCATCCGGACCCGTGTCCAGCGCGTCGAGCCGACCTCCACCAAGGTGTCCGCCCACCAGGTCACCACCAGGCTCGCCACGGAGGACCGACCCGGCCGGAGCCTCGTGCTCGCTGACGTCCTGCCGAGCCACCAATGGGATCAGCTCGACGGTCTCCACCTCAGCGAACGCGGTGTCCGGCAGGTCGACGTGCTCCGGGCGCCCGAGGCGGCCCGTGCCCTGGCCCAGGGCCTCGGCCGGCTCCTCGACACCGGGGAGCGGGCTCCCGGCGCCTCGGGGCGTGCCGATCTGTCCCGGCGGCTGCACTCGCTCGGCTGGTACGGCGGGAACGACGAGCTGACCGACCTGCTGCAACGCACCCGGCAGGCGGACGACGTGGAGCAGTTCCTGAGGGACCGGGTGGCCGACCTCATGCACTACACACCCGTCGTGGCCCTGCTGGACGTCTACCCGGGGCTGCCTTCCGAGGTGACCTACGACTACAAGGAGGACTGCGCCACGCGCCGGGACGACGTCCTGGGCCGTGTCGTCGTGTCGGTCTCCCTCACACTTCCCGTCCAGGTGCAGAACAAGCTGCAGTTCGTCACTCCGGAGGGCCTGGTGCCCGCCTTCGCCCCCAGGCGGAAGGAGTGAGTCTCGTCCCCGTCCGTACCGGGCGCTCCAGCTCGACGCTGCAGCAGTTCGATGTCGAGACCGAGCGCGTCGAGGAAGAGACCGCGGCTCGGATCACGGTCGATCTCGGATACCGGTTGCCGGACCGTGAGTACCGGGAGGCGTCGCGCACCGCTCTGCTCTGCATGGCCCTGTCGGCCCTCGCCCTGCTGCTGCTGTTCGCCAGCACGACCCTGGTGGTCATCTACGGCTCCCTCATCGCCAGCGCCCTGGCCGCCCTGGACACCCCAAGGACGGCTTCCACCATGACGGGAACGAGCCGCTCCACGTGTTCGCGGGCAGACGGCTCCGCCGGCTCCGGCAGAGCAACACGCTGGTGGCGTTCGCGGCGGCGGCGACCCCCAACGCCAACTCGGTCCTGGCGAGCCTGGTCACCTCCGGCGCGGCATTCCTGTGGTGCCTGTTCTCCCTGATGCGCGTGGAGCAGGCCCGGAGGAGCGCCGAGCGTCCCCTGTCCGGATCGCCACGCTCCCCCCGGCGCACGCTGGCCGGATGAGCTCCTCCGTCAGCCCCAGTCCCGCCCCGAGCGGCCGCGCTTGCGGTCCGAGCGCTGCTTCTTCTCACGCAGCCGGCGCTCGTTGATGCCGCGGGGGATGCGGGTGGGGCGGCGGGGCTTGGGCGGGGGCGCGGTGGCCTCGGCGAGGAGGGCGGCGAGGCGTACGGCGGCGGCCTCGCGGTTGCGCCACTGGGAGCGGTGCTCGGAGGACCGTACGACGACCACGCCGTCCACCAGCCGTCCGGCCAGCCGGTGCAGCGCCCGCTCCTTCCACACCGGCGGCAGCGCCTCGGTGCGCGCCAGGTCGAAGCGCAGCTCGACCTGCGAGTCGCTGGTGTTGACGTGCTGCCCGCCCGGCCCCGAGGACCTGGAGAAACGCCACATCAGCTCGGCCTCGGGCAGCGAGACCGAACCGCGGATGACATGGGGACCGGACATGCCTTCCATGTTCCCGGCCCGACCGGTCCCACGTCACCCGGTTTTCGCCGGTGACGGCCACATGGGTAAAAAAGGTAAAGGGACCCGGAACCACCGGTACCCCCCTCGACGTTCTCCCCGGTGACGGTAGCTTCGTCGGCACAGATGCGCACGAATAACTAGGGAAGGGACTCCCAATCATGGCTGTAAGCCTGTCCAAGGGTGGCAACGTCTCGCTCACCAAGGAGGCTCCGGGCCTGACCGCCGTCACCGTGGGCCTCGGCTGGGACGTCCGCACCACCACCGGCACGGACTTCGACCTGGACGCCTCCGCCATCGCGGTCAACACGCAGGGCAAGGTCTACTCGGACGCCCACTTCGTCTTCTTCAACAACAAGCAGACGCCGGACAACTCCATCGTCCACACCGGTGACAACCGCACCGGCGAGGGCGCCGGCGACGACGAGGCGATCAACGTCAACCTGGCCGCGCTCCCGGCCGACATCGACAAGATCGTCTTCCCGGTCTCCATCTACGACGCCGAGAACCGCGGCCAGAACTTCGGCCAGGTCCGCAACGCCTACATCCGCATCGTCAACCAGGCCGGCGGCGCCGAGATCGCCCGCTACGACCTCTCCGAGGACGCCGCCACCGAGACGGCCATGGTCTTCGGCGAGCTGTACCGCAACGGCGCGGAGTGGAAGTTCCGCGCGGTCGGCCAGGGTTACGCCTCGGGCCTGGTGGGCATCGCCCAGGACTTCGGTGTGAACGTCTGACGCACGGCGCGTCGAGCGGAAGCCCCCTGCCCCGGCCCGGCCCGGCCCGCGGGCAGGGGGCTTCCCCGCGCCCGCCCGCGGGCACCCGGAAATCCGGCGGAGACGCCGGCACCCCGCGCGATACGTTGCCCGCGTGATCCTCGAACCCCTCGCCCTCACCGCCGATCATGACCTCCCCGCCCCGCTGCTCACCGAGCTGACGGCGCTCTACGCCTCCAACCGCGCCTTCCACGCGCTCAGCGGCGACTTCCCCGACCCGGACGACGTCCGGAGCGAGCAGGTGGCGGCGGCGCTGGCCGACGAACTGGCCCAGCCGGGCGCCGAGGTGCTGCTGGCCCGGTCCGAGGGACGTCTGGTCGCGGTCGTGATCACGCTGGCCCACCACCCCGACCCGGCCGACCCCGACCCGTGGATCGGGCTGCTGATGGTGGACGCGGCCGAACAGGGCAAGGGCCACGGCAGCCGGGTCGCCACGGCGGTCGAGGAGCGCTTCCGGGCCGCCGGCCGCCGGGCCGTGCGCCTGGCCGTCCTGGACGACAACCCCGGGGCGCTGGCCTTCTGGACCGCCCTCGGCTACGAGGTCGTCGACCACCGCCCCGACCACGCCCTCGGCCGCCCCTGCGCCGTGCTGCGCAAGGTGCTGCGGACACCCCGGCAGGCCGCCCGGGTCGCCGTCGTGGACCCGGACGGCGCGGTGCTGCTCTTCCGGTACGACAACGTCGAGGTCGGCGTCCACTGGGCGCTGCCGGGCGGCGGCCTGGAGCCGGGCGAGACCCCCGCGAGGGCGCCCTGCGGGAACTGGCCGAGGAGACCGGCTGGACCGACCTGCTGCCGGGCCCGCTGCTGTGCACCTGGGAGCACGACTTCACGCACACGGGCGTGCCCGTCCACCAGCACGAGCACGTCTACGTCACCCACGGTCCGCGCCGGGAGCCGGGCGGCCCCGGTCTGGCCGCCGCGCACGCCGCCGACGGCATCCTCACCTGGCGCTGGTGGAGCAGGCCGGAGCTGGCCGGGGAGCCGGAGCCGGTCTGGCCGCCCGGCCTCGCCCGGCTGCTGGACGAGTGGGAGGGCTGAGGGCGCGGTGGACCGGCCGGGCCGCGAGGTGTGACGCCAGAGGCCTCAAATCCGCTGTGGAATTGATGAGTTGAGCACTCGGCACCCGTCCGGATAGCGGTTCCGGAGGAACGTTATTTGGAAACGAACACGTAAAGTCTTGTCGGCGCTCTGTCAAATTGGGGCCTACCGGTGTCACTCTCTCCGCACCCGCCGCAGTTGTACGTCCCCTGTGCCCCAACTGTGTCTCCGGCCCCACCGGAGGCCAGCCATAAGGAGATCGAGTGACTCAGCACCCCAGCGCCTCCCGCAGGACCGCCGTGCGCGCCGCCGCGCTGGCCGGCTCGGCGGCGATGGTCGTCCTCGCGCTGCAGAACGGCTCCGCCACCGCCGCCCCCACGCACACCCCCGGCGCCACGGCCGTCCCGCTCAGCGCCCCGGCCCGTGCCGCCGCCATCGAGACGGCCCAGCGGCACGCCGGTGCCGCGGCCCACGAGCTCGGGCTCGGCGCGAAGGAGAAGCTGGTCGTCCGGGACGTGGTCAAGGACGCGAACGGCACCGTCCACACCCGTTACGAGCGGACGTACGCGGGTCTTCCCGTGCTCGGCGGTGACCTGGTCACCCACGTGGCGAAGAACGGCTCGCTCGAGGGCGTCAGCAAGGCCGCCAAGGCCCGCATATCCGTGCCGACCACCACGGCCGCCGTCTCCGCCACGAGCGCGAAGAAGACCGCCCTCAAGGCCGCGGACACCGCGAAGGCCACCGCGTCGTCCTCCCGCAAGGTGGTCTGGGCGGCCGGCGCCAAGCCGGTCCTCGCCTACGAGTCCGTCGTCAAGGGCGTCCAGCACGACGGCACCCCGAGCGAGCTGCACGTCGTCACCGACGCGCGGACCGGCAAGAAGGTCTACTCCTACGAGGCGATCGACACCGGCACGGGCACCAGCCAGTACAGCGGCACGGTCACCATCGGCACCACCGCCTCCGCCTCCGGCGGCTACGACCTGATCGACGGCGGCCGCGGCGGTCACAAGACCTACGACCTGAACGGCGGCACCAGCGGCACCGGCACCCTCTTCCACGACGCCGACGACGTCTGGGGCAACGGCACCGTCTCCAACCGCCAGACCGCCGCCGTGGACGCCGCCTACGGCGCCGCCGTCACCTGGGACTTCTACAAGGCCGCCTTCAACCGCAACGGCATCGCGGGCGACGGCAGGGCCGCCTACTCACGCGTCCACTACGGCAACGCCTACGTCAACGCCTTCTGGGACGACAGCTGCTTCTGCATGACCTACGGCGACGGCTCCGGCAACGCGGACCCGCTGACCTCGCTCGACGTGGCCGGCCACGAGATGAGCCACGGTCTGACCGCGGCCACGGCCAAGCTCAACTACCGGGGCGAGTCCGGCGGTCTGAACGAGGCCACCAGCGACATCATGGGCACCTCGGTGGAGTTCTTCGCGAACAACTCCTCCGACCCCGGTGACTACCTCATCGGCGAGAAGATCGACATCAACGGCAACGGCACCCCGCTGCGCTACATGGACAAGCCCAGCAAGGACGGCGGCTCCGCCGACTACTGGTCGAAGTCCGTCGGCCGTCTGGACGTGCACTACTCGTCCGGTGTCGCCAACCACTTCTTCTACCTGCTGTCCGAGGGCAGCGGCGCGAAGACGGTCAACGGGGTGTCCTACAACTCCCCGACGTACGACGGTTCCACCGTCACCGGGATCGGCCGGGACAAGGCGATCCAGATCTGGTACAAGGCCCTGAGCACGTACTTCACCTCGACCACCAACTACGCGGGCGCCCGCACCGGCACCCTGCAGGCGGCGGCCGCCCTGTACGGCTCGGGCAGCGCGGAGTACAACGCGGTGGCGGCGGCCTGGAAGGCCGTCAACGTCAACTAGTCCCGCGCGGCGGGTCCCAGGCAGCCGGGCCGTCCGTCACGGGCGGTCCGGTTTGCCGTCTCCGTAGAGCCAGTCCCGCCAGATCTCGCCGAAGTCCTTGTCCGGGGCCTTCCTCTCCACGAACGCGGTGAACCGTGCGGTGTCGGCGGTGCCGTGGCGGTGCGCGGCGGCCCAGCCCTGGAGGATGTCGTAGAAGGTGTCGTCGCCGACCTTTTGGCGGATCTTCTGCAGCACCATCGCGCCGCGCTCGTAGACCGGGGTCCCGGAGACCTGCGCGGCGCCCGCCGGCCTCGCCGGCGGGAAGTCCCAGACCGCGTCGTCGTCGCCGTCGTACAGGTCGTCGAAGGTCTGCTGGGCGCTCTTGCCGCCGTGGTCCTCCTGGTACAGCCACTCCGCGTACGTCGCGAAGCCCTCGTTGAGCCACATGTCCCGCCAGCTCCCCGGGGTGACCGAGTCGCCGTACCACTGGTGGGCGAGTTCGTGGACGAGCGTGCCGGTGTCGGGGGCGCCGGGGAAGACGGGGCGGGTCTGGGTCTCCAGGGCGTACTGAGCGTCGCCCGGGCGGTCGACGACCGCTCCGGCGGAGGAGAAGGGGTACGGCCCGAAGTTGTACTCCTCCCACGCGAGGATCTCCGGGATCTTCGCCAGCACGTCCTTGCTCGCCTTCGCCTGCCCGGGGTCGACGGCGGTGAGGACCGGCAGGCCGTGCGGCCCGGTGGTGCGGCCGATGTCGTAGTGGCCGACGGCGACGGTGGCCACGTAGCTCGCCATCGGCTCGGCGGTGTGCCAGGAGTACGTCGTCCGGCCGCCCTTGCTGGTCCGGCCGGTCAGCTCCCCGTTCGAGACGGCCTGCAGGCCGTCGGGCACGGTGACCGTGATGTCGTACGCCGCCTTGTCCGAGGGGTGGTGGTTGCCGGGGAACCACGCCATCGAGCCGACCGGCTCGCCCAGGCCGAGCGCGCCGTCGGCGGTGGGCAGCCAGCCCTCCTTGGACCCGTCGGGGTCGGTGAGGGTCCGCGGGGTGCCGGAGTAGCGGACGGTGGCGGTGAAGGTCTCGCCGTCGCGGAGGTCGTCGTGGGGGCGGACGGTGAGTTCCTGGCCGGCGCGGTTCCAGCGGGCCTCCTCGCCCTCGACGGTGACCGAGCCGACGTCCAGTCCGTCGAGGTCGAGGTCGAAGGCGGTCAGGTCCTGGGTGGCGCGGGCGGTGATCACGGCCCTGCCGGTGAGCCGGCGGGTGTCCGGGGTGTAGTCGAGGGTCAGGGCGTAGTGGGTGACGTCGTAGCCGCCGTTGCCCGCCTTCGGGAAGTAGGGGTCGTGCACGCCCGAGCCGCCCGGGGTGCCGCGGACACCGCCGTCGCACGCGGTGCCGGTGAGCGCGAGCGCGAGGAGGGCCGCGACGGCCGGGACAAGGCGTGCGGATCTGGACATGTCAGTGATCCTACGGCGGCGGCGCGGACCGGAGCGGGGGTGCCGTGGCGGGGCGTGACACCATCTCCTGCGTGCTCGACATCGGCTACGCCCTCTCCAACCGCTTCCCGGACCCGCCGCAGACCGACTACCGCCACGCGGACGTCCACACGCTGCGGCACGACCTGTTCTGCGGGGACGTCTACCTCGCGGACACGAAGTCGGACCGGGAGCTGTCCACAGCCTGGGGATGGGTGCCGGTGCTGGACTTCGCGTGGGCGCTGTGCGACATCGTGGAGCGGCTGGACCGGGACCCGATGGGCTCGCGTGCCTCCCGTCCCCAGCACGCGGAACTGGACTTCACCGAGTCCACCGACCGGATGCTCTTCGAGCGCCGTTTCGGCTGGGTGGACATCGAGGCCGACTGGATGCCCACCGAGGAGGCCCCGCTGACCTTCTCCCACGCCGAACTGCGCCGGGAGTCGCGCGACTTCCTGCACGACCTGATCGCCGACCTCGGCGATCTCCACGAGGACCTGGCGGAGAACCCGGCGATCTGGACCCTGCAGGCCCGCTTCCCCCGCGTGTCCTGAGCCCTCAGTCCTCCACCCTGATCCCCAGCTCGCCCGCGAGCACCGGAGCCAGGTCCAGCAGCTGCCCCGTGCTGATCACCGCCCCCGCCAGCCGGTCCAGGCCCCGGGCGATCTCCAGCGGGGCGGCCCCGCGCAGGTCGACGTCCCTCAGCGTCGCGCCGCCGAAGTCCGCCTCCTTCAGGGCGCAGCCGGTGAACTCCACCCGCTCCAGACGGGCCCCGGCGAAGTCCGGCTCGACCAGGACGCAGGAGTCGAAGACCACGTCCCTGAGCCGGGCCTCGCGCAGGTTCAGGAAGTCGATCTTGCCGCCGCGGATCACGACCCGCTCCAGCACGGCACCGTGCAGCTGGGTGCCGCCGAGCCGGGGTCGAGCAGCTCCACGTCCCGGAACGAGGCCTCGGCGAGGTCCGTGCCGACACCCCGCAGGCCGCGCAGGACCGAGTCCAGCACGCGCGCCCGGCGCAGCACCGCCTCGTCCACCGCGCAGTCCGTCAGCGCGCAGTCCATGAAGCGGGCGCCGGCGCCGTCCTGGCCGGCCAGGTCCGCCGCCCTGAACTCGAGACCGTCGTAGTCCCCGTCCGGCTCCAGTCCGCCGCCGTTCCAGGGCTCCAGAGGCGGCAGCCGCACCTCCGGCCGCCGTGCGCCCTTCACCCGTGTGCCGTCCGCGCCCGCCGCTCTCCTCGCCATGCCCTCCATGCTGCACCGCGCCACTGACAATCGGGCTGACCTGCGGGAACCCGTCCCGCGCGGCGGGTCGCGGCACACGCGGATGCGATGCACACCGATTCATGGTGTTCTGACCAGATGGATATCGGCCGAAAGGGTGAGGCCCCGCCGGCGTCCGCGGGCGCCGCCGGGGCCGATCCCCACCGCTGGTGGGGCCTGGTCGTCATCGCCCTCGCCCAGCTGATGGTGGTGCTGGACGCGACGATCGTGAACATCGCGCTGCCCTCCGCCCAGCACGACCTGGACATGTCCGACGCCGACCGGCAGTGGGTGATCACCGCCTACACGCTGGCCTTCGGCGGGCTCCTGCTGCTGGGCGGCCGGGTGGCCGACCTCGTGGGCCGAAAACGCACCTTCGTCGTCGGGCTCGTCGGCTTCGCGGCCGCCTCCGCGCTCGGCGGCGCGGCCACCAGCTCCGGCATGCTCTTCGGCGCCCGCGCCCTCCAGGGCGTCTTCGCCGCCCTGCTCGCACCCTCCGCGCTGAGCCTGCTGACCACGACCTTCACCGACCCGCGCGAACGGGGCCGGGCCTTCGGCATCTACGGCGCCCTGGCCGGCAGCGGCTCGGCCATCGGGTTCATCGTCGGCGGCCTGCTCACCGAGTACCTGAACTGGCGCTGGTGCCTGTACGTCAACGTACCCATCGCCGTCGTCGCGGTGCTCGGCGCCTTCGCCCTGCTGCACGACCGCCCGGGCCACCGCGAGGCCCGGCTCGACGTGCCCGGCGTACTGCTCGGCTGCGGCGGGCTCGTCGCGATCGTCTACGGCTTCGCCGAGGCCGAGCCGCGCGGCTGGACCGACCCGCTGGTGATCGCCCTGTTCGCGTCCGGCGCGGTGCTGCTCGCGGTGTTCGTCTGGTGGCAGACCCGGGCACCGAGCCCGCTGCTCCCGCTGCACCTCGTCCGGGACCGCAACCGCGCCGGCTGCTTCCTGACCATGATGCTCGCGGTGATCGGCATGTTCGGGCTGTTCCTGTTCATGACCTACTACCTGCAGGTCATCCTCGGCTACTCGCCGGTCCGGGCGGGCCTCGCGTTCCTGCCGCTGACCGCCGCGATCATCATCGGCTCCACCCAGATCTCGGCCCGGCTGCTGCAGCGGGTGGCCCCGCGCATGCTCATGGTGCCCGGCATGCTGCTGGCCGCGTCCGGGCTGCTGCTCCTGACCCGGATGACCGTCGGCTCCTCCTACACCGGCGAGATCCTGCCCGCGCTGATCCTCATGGGCCTCGGCATGGGCCTGACCTTCATGCCGGTGTTCGCCACCGCCACCGCCGGTGTGGCCCCGCGCGACGCCGGCGTCACCTCCGCGACCGTCAACACCTCCCAGCAGGTGGGCGGCTCGATCGGCACGGCCCTGCTCAACACGATCGCCACCACCAGCAGCGCCGCCTACATCACCGCCCACCTGCGCGGCCCGGCCACCAAGGCCGCCGTCGTCCCGGCGGGCGTGGTGCACGGCTACACGGTGGCGATCTGGTGGGCGGCGGGCGTGATGCTGCTGGCCGGCCTGGTGGCGGGTCTGATGGTGACCGCCCGGGCCCCGGGCCACGGGGCACCGGCCGAGACACCGGTGCCGGAGTCAGTGGGCTGAGCGGCCCAGTTCCGCCAGCGGCCCGTCGGTGAGCCGGTACACCGTCCACTCGTCCTGTGGGCGCGCGCCGAGGGCCTCGTAGAAGCCGATCGCGGGCCGGTTCCAGTCGAGCACCGACCACTCCAGGCGCTCGTAGCCGCGCTCGACGCAGATGCGCGCCAGCTCGGTCAGCAGCGCCCGGCCGTGCCCGCCGCCCCGGGCGGAGGGACGGACGTAGAGGTCCTCCAGGTGGATGCCGTGCACACCGCGCCAGGTGGAGAAGTTCAGGAACCACAGGGCGAAGCCGACGCTCTCCCCGGTCCCGTCGTCCACGGCCATGTGCGCGAACGCCGCCGGCCGCTCCCCGAACAGCGCCTCGCGCAACTGCTCCTCGGTCGCCCGCGCCTCCTGCGGGGCCTTCTCGTACTCGGCCAGCTCACGGATCAGGGCGTGGACGACGGGGACGTCGGCGGGGGTCGCGGAGCGAATCATGAGGGTGAGGCTAACCGGGCGCGTCCGGCTCGGTCACGCCGGTCAGCTGCGGCCCGCCACCCGGTCGGCCACCCGTGCCAGCCGGGAGGAACCGGCGCCCGGGCGGAGCAGTTCGCGCCGGTCGGCGGCGCGGTAGGTGGCGTACATGCCGTGCACGCCGAGCCAGCGGAAGGGTTCCGGCTCCCACCTGCGGACCTTGTGGTTCACCCAGGGCAGCTCCGTCAGCCCGGTGCGGCCGGCCTGGCCCGAGTCCTGCTGCACGAGGTCGCGCAGGGTGCGGGCGGCCAGGTTGGCGGTGGCGACGCCCGAGCCGACGTAGCCGCCCGCCCAGCCGAGCCCGGTGGCCCGGTCCAGGGTGACCGTGGCGCACCAGTCGCGCGGGACGCCGAGCACACCGGACCAGGCGTGCTCGACGCGCACACCCGCGAGGGCCGGGAAGAAGCGGGTCAGGATCTCCCGCAGGGCCTCGACCGTCGCGTCCTGGGTGCGGCCGTCGTTGTCGGTGCGCGAGCCGAAGCGGTACGGCACCCCGCGCCCGCCCAGCGCGATCCGGCCGTCGGCGGTGCGCTGCGCGTACATGTAGGCGTGCGCCATGTCGCCCAGCGTCTCGCGGCCGTCCCAGCCGATCGCCGCCCACTGCTCGTCGGTGAGCGGCTCGGTGGCGATCATCGAGGAGTTCATCGGCAGCCACGTCCGCCGCTGGCCCCTGAGCGAGGCGGTGAAGCCCTCCGTGCAGCGCAGCACGTAGGACGCGCGGACCGTGCCGTACGGGGTCACGGCGTGCTTGGGCCGGATCTCGGTGACCGGGGTCGACTCGTGGATGACCACCCCCAGCGCCTCCGCGGCCGCCGCGAGCCCCTTGACCAGCTTCACCGGGTGCAGCCGGGCGCCGTGCGGGGTCCAGCTCGAACCCACCGCGCCGGCCACCCGGATCCGCTCGGCCGTCTGCCGGGCCCCGTACAGCTCGCGGTCCTTCTCGCCGTACGACAGCTCGTGCTCGTGGAAGGCCCGCAGCCGCGCCAGCTGGGCGGGGGTGGTCGCCACTTCCAGCACCCCGCCCTTGTGGACACCGGCGTCGATGCCCTCCGCCTCGGTGACGGCGACCACCTCGGCCACGGTGTCGTTCATCGCCCGCTGCAGGCGTACGGCGGCCTCGTGCCCGTGCAGCTTCGCGTACCGGTCGCGGCCCGCGATCCCGTTGTAGAGCCAGCCGCCGTTGCGGCCGGAGGCGCCGTATCCGCAGAACTTCTGCTCCAGGACGGTGATCCGCAGGAAGGGGGCGGCCTTCTTCAGGTAGTACGCGGTCCACAGCCCCGTGTAGCCGCCGCCGACGACGACGACGTCGGCCGAGGCGTCCCCGGACAGCGGCTCCCGTACCGCGGGGAGGCCGTCGTCCGCGTACCAGAAGGAGATCCCACCGTTGACGACACTGGTTGCCGAGCTGCTCATGGCCGGGACGTTAACCCCTGGGAGCGGCCGGTGTCTCCTTCGGATTCCGTGCTTCTGCGCGGCGCTCGTCCGCGGTCCCCGACCAGCGGACGGCACGCGAGACCGACCAGGACGGACAGGAAGTGCCCGACGTCGGTGAAGGTACGGCTCGCGACCAGCGGCACGGCGTAGAAGGCGAGCAGCCCCGAGAGGTACAGGTACCGCCAGGGCGCCGCGATCCGGTAGGTGAGCACCGCCACCACCCCGGCCAGCGCGTAACTCACGCCGATGTCGAGGGAGTTGACGGCCGAGTTCGGGGCGTGGCCGTCGTGGATCGCCTGCAGCAGGGCCAGCTCGCTGATCAGCGTGGCGAGCACGTGCGCGGCGACGCACACCGCGAGCCAGCGCAGGGTCCCGAGCCAGCGCTCGGCCTGGGCGTGGAAGACGGTGTACAGCGCGGCGTACGGCAGCCAGTGCCCGCTGTCGATCCACATCGCGCTGGTGATCAGCACCCGCACGGGGTTCTGCGACAGCTCGTGGATGTTGGTCGAGCGCTGCCGCAGGAAGTCCTGCTCGAACGCCGGTGACATGTGGTGCAGGGCGACGGTGGTGAAGAACAGGACCGTCAGCCAGACGTAGGTGCCCGGGGCGCTGCGCACATAGGCCGCGGCCGCCCGGAGCCCTCGCCGCGCGCGGATGACCCGGTTCACAACCGACAGTATGGTCGCCGGCCGGTTCGGGGCGCCTGGTGAGCCCGGGCACCGGCCCCGTCCGGCCCGGCGGTGGACCGCCCCCGCCGCTTCGCCCAGTGGGCCGTCCGGGTGACGCCGCGGGGGCGGCGACCCGCGGGGCCGAACGGGTCACCGCGGGCCCCGGACCAGCGGCCGCCACGCCCGGTTCCGGTCCGCCGCCCGCACCGCTCCTGACACGCCGCCGGATGGCCTATACGGCCATATAAGGATAAAACAGCCATACCGTAAGCGATATGAAGAGATGTCACATCGCATATCTCGCGTGCACCGCCGCCCTCGTCGGCACCGCCCTCGGCGCCGCCCCCGCGGTGGCCGCCCACTCGACCCTGGTGGTCCGCCCCGGCGAGTCGATCCAGAAGGCGGTCGACGCCGCCAGGGCCGGCGACACCGTTCTCGTGCTGGCCGGCACGTACCACGAGAGCGTGACGATCCGCACCGCCCACGTGACCCTGCGGGGCGTGGGTTCCGGGACGGTCATCGAGCCCGCCAAGAAGGCCAAGAAGGCCAAGAAGAAGCCCGCCGGGGCGAGCACCGGGAAGGCCACGAAGAAGGCCACGAAGAAGTCTTCGAAGAAGGCGTCCCCGAAGCCCGCCAAGAAGGTCGCGAAGAGCTGCGCCGAGGGCGGCAACGGCATCTGTGTGCTCGGCACCAAGACGAAGGACGTCAAGGGCGTCACCGTCGCCGACCTGAAGGTGACCAAGTTCAGCCGCACCGGGGTGTTCGGCATGGCCACCGACGGACTGACCGTGCGCGGCGTGAACGCCGCGAACAACGGCGTCTGGGGCATCGCCGAGGAGCGGTCGGTGCGCAGCCTGCTGCGGGACAACTACGCGCACGGCAACGGTGACGCGGGCGTGTTCCTCGCCAACACCATCCAGGAGGAGGCCGGCGCCTACGACGCCAAGCAGACCCTGGTGTCGCACAACCGGCTGGAGGGCAACCGGATCGGCGTCACCGTGCGCCGGCTGCGGAACCTGACCGTCGCCCGCAACTACGTCTCCGGCAACTGCGCCGGGGTGTTCGTGGTCGGTGACGAGAACAAGCCCAAGGCCGGTCACCTGGACGTCACCGCCAACCAGGTCGTCGCGAACAACAAGTCCTGCGCCAAGACCGAGCGGCTGCCCGCCCTGAAGGGCTCCGGCATCGTCCTGACCGGCACCGAGCAGGCCCGGGTGTCCCGCAACTGGGTCGCCGGCAACTCCGGCAAGTCCCCGCTGTCCGGCGGCATCGTCCTGTTCAAGAGCTTCGTGGGCGTGGCCGGCACGAACAACCGCGTCGACGGCAACGTCCTCTCGGAGAACTCCCCCGCCGACCTGGTGAGCACCGAGACCGGCAAGACCAACTCCTTCGAGCGCAACTCCTGCCGGGCTTCGAAGCCCGCGGGCCTGTGCTGACCGCACGGGCGCTGCCACTGCTGGACCGACGAAGGCCACGGAAAGAGAGAGGGCGGCAGATGACGTCCGCTGAAACAGCACCACCGCCTCCCATGCGGCTGCGCGAACTCGTGTTCGGCGCGGCCTGTGCCGCCGCCGTCCGCGCCGCCGCCCGGCTGGGCGTCGCCGACGCCCTCGACGACACACCGATGACCGCCGAGGACCTCGCCGCGGCGGTCAAGACCGAACCCAAGCCGCTGCGCCGGCTGCTGCGGGCCCTGTCCTGCTACGACGTCTTCACCGAGCGGCCGGACGGCACCTTCGCGCACACCGGGATGTCCCGGCTGCTGCGCGAGGACGACCCCAACAGCCTGCGCGCCATCGCCCTGTGGTGCACGGAGCCGTGGACCTGGGACGCCTGGCCCAAGCTGGACGAGGCCGTGCGCACCGGCGACAACGTCGTGGAGGGCCTGTACGGCAAGGAGTTCTTCACCTACCTCAACGAGGACGCCCCGGAGTCCGCGGACGTCTTCAACCGCGCCATGACCCGCTCCAGCGAGCAGTCCGCGCGCGAGGTGGCGGCCCTGCTCGACCTGTCCGGGGCCAAGTCGGTCGCGGACGTCGGCGGGGGCCAGGGGCACGTCGTGGCCTGCCTGCTGGACAAGTACCCGGCGATGCGCGGCAGCCTGCTCGACCTGCCCCGGGTGGTGGAGAACGCCCTGCCGCGGCTGCGCGAGGGCGGCGACCTCGCCGACCGCGCGCGGATCGTGCCCGGCGACGTCCGGGACGCCATCCCGGTCCAGGCCGACGTCTACATCATCAAGAACATCCTGGAGTGGGACGACGAGAGCACGTCCCGCACGCTGCGCAACGTCGTCGAGGCGGGCGGCCCGGGCACCCGGGTCGTCGTCATCGAGAACCTGGTGGACGACACCCCCTCGATGCGCTTCAGCACCGCGATGGACCTGCTGCTGCTCCTCAACGTCGGCGGGGCCAAGCACACCACCGACTCCATGGTGGGCCGGCTGACCTCGGCGGGCCTGAAGGTGGGCGACATCCGCCCGGTCAACCCGTACCTGCACGCGTTCGACTGCCACGTGCCCGCCTGACGGACACGACGGCACAGGCCACCGGCCGCCGGGCCCGCGACGCTGCGGGCCCGGCGGCCGGTGGCCGTCCGGGGATGCCGTACGGCTCAGTCGCGCTCCCAGACGTAGAAGCGCTGTGCCATCGCGTCCTTGGGGGACCGCCAGGTCTCCGGGTCGTACGCGCTGACGTACGCCGTCAGGCGCTCGCTGATGTCACGGAACTCGGGGTGGCCGGTCACCTTGGCGATGGCGGGCCCGGGGTCGCGCTCGGACTCGACGAGGTGCATGTACACGTCGCCGAACTGGAAGAGGCTGCGCCGCACCACACCGACGAGGTGGGGCAGCTCTCCCCGGTCGGACTCCTCGAACACCTTGGCGATGTCCGGGGCGGAGCCCGGGGCCATGCGCGCGACGATCAGTGCCTGGTGCATGGTCTCGGTCCTTCCTCCGGCTAGTCGGCCAGGGCGGGCGCGGGGCGCCGTCCGGCGGCCGCCTTCTCGATCTTCTCCCGGATGAGGGCCATCTGGACCTTGGAGTTCCGGTTGATGTTGTCGGTCATCCAGTCGTCGTCGACCGGGGCGTCCGGCTTCATCGCGAAGTCCTGCGTCCAGACCATCCGGGTGCCGGCCGGCACCTCCTCGTACTCCCAGAGGATGTCCATGTGGGCGAACGGGCCGGTCTCGACCCGGCGGGCCTTCACCGTGCGGGTCTTGCGGTCGGGCTCGCGCTCGGAGACCCAGCTCCAGACGGTGCCGTTCTCGTCCGGGTGCATGGTCAGCCGGAACGTCGTCTTGCGCCCCTCCTGGGAGAGGATCTCGACGGACGCGTACTCACTGAAGAGCTGCGGCCACTTCTCCAGGTCGTTGGTCATGTCCCAGACCAGGTCGAGCGGCGCGGCGATGGTGATCTCGTTCTGGGTGTGTCCTGCCATCTCAGGCTCCTGCCATCAAGGTGCTGTTGACGAGGTTGAGGAACTGCTGGGGTGTCTTGCAGCGCTCCGCGTCGACCGGCATCGGGGTGCCGTGCGTGTTCTCCAGCTCGCCGACGATGCCGAGCAGGCCGAGCGAGTCGACGCCGAGGACGTCGAAGCCGGTGTCCGGCATGTCCTGGAGCTGCTGCGGGCTGACGGTGACCCCGGCAGCCTTCTTCATCAGCGCGGCGAGTTCTTCCACGGTGATCTGAGGCATTGCTCTCCTCCTTTGCTGTCCTCACTGTCCGGCGCCGTGCCGGAGCACGAGCGCCGAGTTCGACCCCATGAGTCCGCGGCTGAGCACCAGCGCCGTACGCAGCTCGGCGACGCGGGCGCGGCCGGTCACGAGGTCGAGGTCGTGGCAGACGTCGGCGACGTTGGGGGTGGGTGGGATCAGGCCGTGCTCCATCGCGAGCACCGCCGCGGCGGTGTCCAGCACCGGGGCCGCGCAGTAGCCCCGGCCGATGCCGGTCTTCGGCGCGGTGACCGGGACCCTGGTGCCGTGCGCGCCGAGGGCGTCGGCGAGCGCGAGGGCCTCGGCCCGGTCCGCCTCCGGCACCCCGAGGGCGTCGGCGAAGACGACGTCGACCTCCTCGGGAGCACAGCCGGCCTCGTCCAGCGCCAGCCGGACGGCCTGTGCCAGACCGTCCCGGGACCGGTCCCAGCGGGAGGCACCGGTGAAGGTCGCCGCGTGGCCCGCGACGTAGGCCCGCACGTCCGCGCCGCGCTCGCGGGCCGACGTCTCCGCCTCCACCACGAGCATGGCGCCGCCCTCGGCCGGCACGAAGCCGCGGGCGGCCTCCGTGAACGGGCGGTAGGCGCGGGACGGGTCGGTCTCGGTGCTCAGCTCCTCGTAACCGAGCTGGCAGACCATCGAGTACGGCGCCAGCGGCGCCTCGGTGGAACCGGCCACCATCACGTCGGTGCCGCGCCGCACCGCCCGGGCGGCGTGCGCGAGGGCGTCCAGACCGCCCGCCTCGTCGGAGGCGACGACCGAGCAGGGGCCCTTGAACTTCCGGCGGATGGAGATCTGGCCGGTGCTCGCGGCGTAGAACCAGGCGATGGACTGGTACGGGCCGACGAACCGGCTGCCCTTGCCCCAGAGCTGCTGGAGCTCGCGCTGGCCGAACTCACCGCCGCCGGAACCGGCCGCGGTGACCACCCCGATGGAGTACGGCTCCCCGGAGGTGTCGGCCTGCCCCAGCCGGGCGTCCTCCAGCGCGAAGTCGGCGGCGGCCAGGGCGAAGTGGGTGAACCGGTCGGTCTGGACGAGGAACCGCTCGTCGATGGTCGCCGCCGGTTCGAAGCCGCGTACCTCGCCGGCCACCTTCAGCGGAAGGTGCTCACAGCCCTCGCGGGTGACCCGGTCGAGGACGCTGAGGCCTTCCTGGGTGGCCTTCCAGAACGTGTCGGTGCTGGTTCCGTTGGGCGCGACCACCCCGATGCCGGTGACGGCCGCGCGCCGTTCATGCGGAGCACTCATCGTGTCCTCACTCCCTGGAACGGGTCAGGACCACCGCGGACTGGAAGCCGCCGAACCCGCTGCCCACGGACAGGACGCTGTTCAGCTTCCGGTCGCGGGCGACGCGCGGGACGTAGTCCAGGTCGCACTCGGGGTCGGGGATCTCGTAGTTCGCGGTCGGGGGTACGACCTGCTTGGCGAGGGCCAGCACACACGCGACCACCTCGATCGCCCCGATCGCCCCGAGGGAGTGCCCCACCATCGACTTGATGGAGCTCATGGGGGTGTCGTAGGCGTGGTGGCCGAGCGCCCGCTTCACGGCCGCCGTCTCGTGGCGGTCGTTCTGCCGGGTGCCGGAGCCGTGGGCGTTGACGTAGTCGATCGCCGTGGGGTCCAGCCGGGCGTGGCCGAGGGCCATGTCGATCGCCCGGGCCATCTCCAGGCCCTCGCTGGTCAGGCCGGTCATGTGGTAGGCGTTGCCGAAGGTGGCGTAGCCGCCCAGTTCGCAGTAGACGTGGGCGCCGCGGGCCCGGGCGTGCTCCAGCTCCTCCAGGACGAGCACCGCGCCGCCCTCGCCCATGACGAACCCGTCACGGTTGTTGTCGAAGGGCCGGGAGGCGTGCGCGGGGTCGTCGTTGTTCGGGGAGGTGGCCTTGATCGCGTCGAAGCAGGCCATGGTGATCGGAGAGATCGGCGAGTCCGACGCACCGGCTATGCAGATGTCGGCCCGGCCCTCCTCGACGGTGTGGAAGGCGTATCCGACGGCGTCCAGGCCCGAGGTGCAGCCGGTGGAGACGGTCTGCACCGGCCCCTGGGCGCCGAATCGTTCCGCCACCGCGGAGGCGACCGTGCTCGGCGAGAACGCCCGGTGCAGATGCGGCTCCGCCTCCCGGTGGTCGACGTCCCAGCGCTCACCGCGGTGGCTGACCAGGACGTAGTCGTGCTCCAGCCGGGTCGTGCCGCCGACCGCCGTGCCCAGCGAGACACCCACCCGCCACGGGTCCTCGGCCGACAGGTCGATCCCTGAGTCCCGGACCGCCTCCTGCCCGGCGACCAGGGCGAACTGGATGTACCGGTCCGCCCGCGCGGCCTGCTCGTCGTCCAGGCCGTGCGCCGCCGGGTCGAAGTCGCACTCGGCGGCTATCCGCGACCGCAGCCCGAGGGATCGAAGAAGGTGATGCCCCGCGTCGCGGTCCGGCCGTTGGCAAGCAGATCCCAGAAAGCCGGTACGCCGATACCACCCGGAGCCACGATGCCTATGCCAGTGACCGCCACGCGCCGGGTCATGACCGGACCTGACCTCGGTCGTGGGCGGCACCCGCCGCGGCCGGCTCCGTGACCACCGCGGCGGCCCCGATGATCTCCGTCTCCTCGGTGTCGACGTGCCCGAGCTGCGGACGCGGCGCCAGCGGACCCAGGTGGAAGACGATCCGCGCCTCGACGTTCCCCACGTTGCGGAAGCGGTGCCGCATGTGTGCCGGGATCATCAGGCCCTGCTCGGGCCGCAGCGTGTGCGGCTCGTCGTCCAGGTCCACCTCGAGCTGACCGCAGACGACGTAGACGAACTCCTCGGAGTACGGGTGGTAGTGCTCACCGATGCGGTCACCGGGCTGCACGATGGCCACGCCCATGAAGCCGCTGGTGGAGCCGACCGTGGCAGGGGTGAGCATGGCGCGCAGGTCGCCGCCTCGCCGGACGTTGGGCTCGACCTCACTGAGGTCCACGATTTTGGGACGGGGTTTGATGGACAACGTTTCCTCCGGTGTCTGTGCCGCGTACGGCGCTGGGTGCTGGTAGGAGCCGCCGAGCCGGATCAGGCGTCGGGCGAACGGCGGTCGGTGATCAGGTCCATGCGCGCGGCCTCGGCGTCCAGCAGCTCGCGCACCTCGGCGGCCGCCCGCGCCGGCAGCGGCACCGCGTCGGCACCGTGCTCGGGCCGGACATCGACCAGGCGCACCACCACGTCGTCACGCTGGAACACCGTGCTGCGCAGCACCGGGCTCGCCGGGTCGTCCGCGTACTCCGAGTCGGCCTGCGACAGCAGCTCCGCCAGCCGCATCCCCCGGCCCGGCCGGGCCGCGTAGTACAGGGCCTGGCGCAGCCCCTCCTGGTGGTCGCCCGCGCTCACGTGGTGCACGGCCGGCAGCGCCGCACGGGTGAAGAACATCCGGGCCGACTCCTGGTCGTCGAGGTCCCGGTCCTGCTCCAGATACGGGTTGATCGCCTCCTCCACGGCCCGCACCTCGGGCTGCCGGGCCACGTGCCGCAGCGCCGCGAGCAGGTCGCCGCGCACCTCGATGGCCCGCACCACGCGGTTGCCGTGCATGAACAGCGAGGTCCGGCACAGCCGCGTGGTCTCGTCCACCCGGGCCTCGGGCGAGGCGTAGTCCGAGAGGATCTCCGCGACCTTCTTCTCGCTGCCGGGCTTCACGGTGAAGGTCAGCGCGTGCCGGATCACACCGTCGCCGATGCGCGGGTGGGCCTGCAGCCGGCGCTGACCCGGCTCGGCCTGCGGCGCGGCGCCGCCGGTCTCGCGGACCACGTGGAAGCGCAGCGACCGGGTGTCACGGACGCAGCTGTGCAGCGGCTCCACCATCCGCACGTGCTCCTCGCTGTTCACCCAGGTGAGGAACGGCGGCGCACTCTCCCACTCGCTCGTGATGAGCCACTGGGACGGGTTCTCGATCGACTGGCAGAGCTGGTCGCTCACGTGTCCCGGCACCGACGCGACCTGGTTGCACAGCTGCTCGTAGGCCTCCAGGAACTGATGCTGCGCTCCGTCGTTCACATCGACCAGCAGCACCACCCGGAGCCGCGAGCCGTCGAAGACGGACTGCGAGACACGCTTCGACACCTCACGGGCCGGCGTTGCTGAAGGACGTTCAGACGTCGTGGTCATCCTGTACACATCTCCTTCGCGGGGCAGAGTCGACGCCGCGCGACTGACGCGACGGCAGCGTTCCTTGATCCTGTGCCGGACCCCTCACGCCCGCGACTCGTATGAACCACGTGGGTGATTGGGCACGCGGAGCCACCGCCACCGGGCAAGAACACACACAGGCCACCCGCTCGCGCACCCCCTGCCTCTGGAGGCTTCGATGCATCAGAAAGCCGACCACCGGGTCCCCGTCCTCATCGTGGGCGGCTCCCTGGTGGGCCTGTCCACGTCCGTCTTCCTGGGCCGTCTCGGTGTCCGGCACATGCTCGTGGAGCGGCACTCCGGCACCTCCATCCACCCACGCGGACGCGGCAACAACGTCCGCACGATGGAGCTCCTCCGGGTGGCCGGCATCGAACCGGACATCAAGGCGGCTGCCTCACTCCTCGCCGACAACCACGGCATCCTGCAGACGCCCACCCTTGTGGGTGACGCGGGCGAATGGCTCTTCAAGCACATCGACCCCGGCGGCGGGCTCGCCCGGTTCAGCCCCACCGGCTGGTGCCTGTGCAGCCAGAACGACCTCGAACCCGTCCTCGTCGACAGCGCCCGCGAACTCGGCGGCGATCTGCGCTACTTCCACCGGATGGAGTCCTTCGAACAGGACGCCGACGGAGTGACGGCCGTGATCCTCGACCGCGGCACCGAGGAGCGCTACACCGTCCGGGCGGACTACCTCGTCGCCGCCGACGGCCCCCGCAGCCCCGTCCGGAACGCCCTCGGCATCGGCCAGAGCGGCCCCGGCGACCTCTTCGCCAACGTCAGCGTCACCTTCCGCTCCACCCGGCTGGCCGACACCGTCGGCGACCGCCGCTTCATCTGCTGCTACCTCACCGACCCCGAGGCCGACGGCGCCCTGCTCCCCGTCGACAACAAGGAGCACTGGGTCTTCCACGCCCCCTGGCACCCCGAGCACGGCGAGACCCTGGAGGAGTTCACCGAGGAACGCCTCCAGCGCCACATCCGCCGGGCCGTCGGCGTCCCCGGCCTCGACGTCGAAATCACCGGAAAGGCGTCCTGGCGCGCCGCCGAACGAGTGGCCGACCGCTACTCCCACGGCCGCGTCTTCCTCGCCGGCGACTCCGCCCACGAGATGTCACCCACCGGCGCCTTCGGCTCCAACACCGGCATCCAGGACGCCCACAACCTCGCCTGGAAACTCGCCGCCGTCCTGGACGGCTGGGCGGACCCCGCCCTCCTCGCCACCTACGACACCGAGCGCCGCCCGGTCGCGATCGCCACCAGCGCCCGCGCCTCCGCCCGCTCCGTCGAGCACAGCCACCCCGGCTTCGCCCCCGCCCCCGGCGTCGGCAGCGGCAGGCGTGGCGGCATCCTCAACGTGGTCCTCGGCTACCACTACCCCGACGGCGCCGTCCTCGGCGCCGACACCGACCGGCCGATCGTGCCCGACTCCCTCGACCTCACCGGCCGGCCCGGCACCCGCGCCCCGCACCTCTGGCTGCGCCGCGCCAACCGCCGGCTGTCCACCCTGGACCTCTACGAGCGCTCCCTCGTCCTGCTCAGCGACGCCCCGGACGACGCGGGCTGGTACACGGCGGCCCGGAAGATCGCCGAGGCGGACGGCGTACGCCTGGACGCCTACCGCATCGGCCCGGGCGCGGACGCCGACCTGACCTACGAGGACGACGCCGCCGACTGGGCCGAGCTGCACGGCGTCACCGCCGACGGCGCGGTCCTGGTCCGCCCGGACGGCTTCGTGGCCTGGCGCGCGACGGGCGCCGCGGCCGACCCGGAGGGCGTGCTGCGCGAGGTGCTCGGAACCCTGCTGCGAACCGGCTGACCCCGGACGACCGACAGGGCCACCCGCACCGGTGCGTGCGGGTGGCCCTGTCGTGCGGAGCCCCCTGTCGGATTCGAACCGACGACCTTCGCTTTACAAGAGCGGCGCTCTGACCAGCTGAGCTAAGGAGGCCTGCACGCGCGCGTGGCGCCGCGTGCCTGTGCAGTGTACCCACGTCCTGGCCGGGCCCCGGAGAGAAATTCCGCGAAGTTCACAGGGGTCCGGGTACTGACAGACCGCGTGCCGCCAGGTACCGTCCAGAGCCGGTTCACTTCGGTGGACTACACCAACCACCTTCCTACAACGGATCGTCCGGCACGTTCCTGCCGGTAGAAGGGGCCCATTCACCATGGCCACTGTCACGTTCGACAAGGCGACCCGGATCTACCCGGGTTCCACCAAGCCCGCCGTCGACGGTCTCGACATCGCGATCGAGGACGGCGAGTTCCTCGTCCTGGTCGGCCCGTCGGGCTGCGGCAAGTCCACCTCCCTGCGCATGCTCGCGGGCCTGGAGGACGTCAACGGCGGCGCGATCCGCATCGGTGACCGCGACGTCACGCACCTGCCGCCCAAGGACCGGGACATCGCCATGGTGTTCCAGAACTACGCCCTCTACCCGCACATGACGGTCGCCGACAACATGGGCTTCGCGCTCAAGATCGCCGGCGTCAACAAGGCGGAGATCCGGCAGAAGGTCGAGGAGGCCGCGAAGATCCTCGACCTCACGGAGTACCTGGACCGCAAGCCGAAGGCCCTCTCCGGCGGTCAGCGCCAGCGTGTCGCCATGGGCCGCGCCATCGTGCGCGAGCCGCAGGTCTTCCTCATGGACGAGCCGCTGTCCAACCTGGACGCCAAGCTCCGTGTGTCCACCCGTACGCAGATCGCCTCGCTGCAGCGCCGCCTCGGCATCACCACCGTCTACGTCACCCACGACCAGGTCGAGGCCATGACGATGGGCGACCGGGTGGCCGTGCTCAAGGACGGTCTGCTCCAGCAGGTCGACTCGCCGCGCAACATGTACGACAAGCCCGCGAACCTGTTCGTCGCCGGCTTCATCGGTTCCCCGGCCATGAACCTGGTCGAGGTGCCGATCACCGACGGCGGTGTGAAGTTCGGCAACAGCGTGGTGCCGGTGAACCGGGACGCGCTGAAGGCCGCCGCCGACAAGGGCGACCGCACGGTCACCGTCGGTGTCCGCCCGAGCACTTCGACGTGGTCGAGCTGGGCGGCGGCGCGGCCGCCACCACGCTGTCCAAGGACTCCGAGGACGCCCCGGCCGGCCTCGCCGTCTCGGTGAACGTCGTCGAGGAGCTGGGCGCCGACGGCTACGTCTACGGCACCGCCGAGGTCAGCGGCGAGGTCAAGGACCTGGTGGTCCGGGTCAACGGCCGCCAGGTGCCGGAGAAGGGCGCCACGCTGCACGTCGTGCCGCGTCCGGGCGAGACCCACGTCTTCTCCACCTCCACGGGCGAGCGTCTCTCCGACTGAGCCGCGCCCCGGCCGCGAAACCCCGGGTGAATCCGGGACGAACCGGTCAGGTTGACGCCAGAGGCCCCGCGAACTGCCGCGGGGCCTCTTCCGTTACGGAGATATACCCCGGCAGAGCGATCATTTCGGGCGGTCGGCGTCAACCCCTTACCCAGAAAGTGAGGGCACTTCATCCCCCATAGGGGTGACTAAATGTCGCCAAATCATTACCGGGCGCTACCCTCACACGCGTGAAGCACTCCACCATCCCTCAGACACGACGCGGCCACCGGGGCGGCCCTGCCCGCCGTATCGGCCGAACTCTCGCCCTCGTCCTGCCCGTCGTCCTGGTGCTCTCCGGAACCCTCGCGGTCACCCGGGTCAACTGGACGGGGAGCTCATCCAGCTCGGTGCTCATGGCCTCGGACGTCTCCTCGGCGTCCGTCTCCTCCAAGGCCGCTTCCCGCGCCCCGCAGGACGTGCTCCGCGACCAGCTCATGACCGAGCTGCAGGACAAGAACCCGGGCGTGGTCCTGACCCACCTCCAGCAGGCGGTGAACGGGCACCCGTCACTGGCCCGGCACTGCGGCTCCATCGCCCGCGCCCTGGGCAAGGCCGCCGTGCGCATCTACGGCCCCACGCGCGCGCAGTCGTACGCCCGCCCGGTCTGCGACACGTCCTTCGCCTCCGGGGTGCTGACGGCACACAGCTGAGCGGCCGGGGCGCCACGTACAGTTCGGGACATGACCCATCCGAACGCGGCGTCGCGCCCCACCCAAGCCGTCGTCCTGGCCGGTGGCCAGGGCTCACGGCTGCGCCCCTACACCGACGACCGGCCCAAGCCGATGGTCGAGATCCCCGGCACGGGCACTCCGATCATCGGCCATCAGCTGGCCTGGCTCGCCGAGGAGGGCGTGACGGACGTGGTGGTCTCCTGCGGCCACCTCGCCGAGGTCCTGGAGAAGTGGCTGGACTCGGCCGATCTCCCGGTGTCCGTCACCACCGTCGTCGAGACGGAGCCCCTCGGCCGCGGCGGCGGCCTGAAGTACGCCGCCGCGCGTCTGCCCCACCCCGACCGGCCCTGGTACGCCACCAACGGCGACATCTGGACCCGCTTCTCCCTGCGGGACATGGCCGACTTCCACACCGAGCGGGACGCCGTCGCCACCCTGGCGCTGGCCCGGCCGCGGATCCCCTGGGGCGCGGTGCGGACCGACGGCTTCGGGCACATCACCGACTTCATCGAGTCCCCGCCGTCGACGTTCGAGATCAACGCGGGTGTCTACGTGTTCTCGCCCGGGTTCGCCGGCCTGCTGCCCGAGCGCGGCGACCACGAGCGGACGACGTTCCCCGGCTGGCCCGGGAGCGGCAGCTGGCGGGCTTCCCGATCCCGCAGGGCGCCTACTGGCGGGCCATCGACACCGCGAAGGACCTCGCCGAGGCCGCCAAGGAACTGGCGGCTCTGGGCCGGTAGCCCGGCCGCACACCCCGAACACGCCGAAGGGCCCGTACCGCGCTGGTACGGGCCCTTCGCCGTTCCTACGGCGGGGGTACGGCGGGCTAGCCGAGCAGGCCGCCCACCAGGCCCGGCTGACCGGAGGAGGTGCTGCCGCCCGAACCGGTGCCGCCCGTCGACCCGCCGCCGCCCGTCGAGCCGCCGCCGGTGCTGCTCGGACCCGCCGAGGTGCTCGGGGCGCCACCGGTCGGGGAGGTCGGACGGGGCGGGACCCGGCCCGTGGTGCCCTGGGTCTGGCTCGGCGTCGTCGTGGTCGTGCCGGCGCTGCTGCGGCTCGCGCCGGGCGTGGTCGCCGCACCGGACGGGCCGGTGGTGGCGCTGCCGCTGGGCGCCCTGGAGGCCGGCGGAGCGGACCGCCGCCCCTGACCGGGCTTCGCCGGGAGCGGGGAGCCGGGCGCGTTGTTGCGGGGGGCCTCGCCGGGACCGGGCACGACCACCCGGCTGGAGTCGCGCACCGCGCCGCCCAGCAGGGAGCCGACCAGCAGGGTGAGACCGACCGTGACGGCGGTGACGAGGGCGCCGCGGCGCAGGACGTAGCGGCGCAGCTCCCAGATGTCGGAGCGGGGTCCGAGCCTGCGCCAGGCGCTGCCGGCGAGGCGGCCGTCGACCGAGTAGACCGGCGCGCCCGCGATGACCAGCGGGGACCAGGCGGCCAGGTAGATGATGTCGGGCGCGTCGTAGGCCGGGACCGTCTTCCAGCTCACGGTGACGATCAGCGCGGCGGAGAGCAGGGCACCCACGACGGCCGCGACCCGCTGCCAGCAGCCGGCGATCGTCAGCACGCCGACGACCACCTGGAGGAAGGCGATGACCAGCCCGGAGCCGATGGGGTGGTGCAGGGCGAACTGGCGCAGCGGCTCGGCCACTTCCCACGGGTGCAGGGTGTTGAGCCAGGTGACCATGGAGCCGCGCTTGCCGCCGTCGAAGTAGACGGGGTCGCACAGCTTGCCCATGCCGGCGTAGATGGAGATGAAGCCGAGGAAGACGCGCAGCGGGAGCAGGACGACGCCGAGGTTCATCCGGCGGCCCGGGAAGTAGGCGTGCCGGGCCGGGTCGTCGCCGTGCCGCCCGCCGCGGCGGGGGCGGTCGGCGGCCGCCTCGGCGGAGTCCTCGTAGTCGTCGAACCCGTCGTCGCCGTAGGCCGGTTCACCGTAGCCGGCGTCGCCGTACGCCGACTCGGCGTAGCCCGGTTCGTCGTAGACGCTGCCGCCGCCGCGCAGGGGCGGCAGCAGCCGGGTGCCGTCGTCGGAGGAGGTGCGCTGGTGGCCGACGACGGGGGTCTCCACGGTTCCGTCGAGGCCGCCGTAGGCGTCCGGGTAGCCGCCGCCGACGCGCGGGATGACCTGGGTGGCGCCGGGCTCGAGTCCGGGCTCCTCGGTGTGGCGGACGCTGCTGCCCCGCACGGCCTGGAGCAGCCGGTGGGCGCCGGTGTCGTCGGGGGCGGACCTGCCGCTCCACACGACGGGCCGGCGGCGTCCGGCCGCCCCGGCCCGGCCCGCCGCGCCCATGGACGGCATGTGGGCGGTGTCCTGGGCGGCACTCAGGTGACGGGCGATCCGCGGGGACTGGCTGCGCCGCGACGACGCGCCCAGCTGCACGCGGAAACTGGCGTGGGTGACGATGACCTGCGCCGGATCGCTCGGCACCTTCACCATGCTCAGCGCGGGAGCGTCGTCGTACCCCGACGAGCGGTCCCCCGTGGGTGTGCGGGGTGTTCTGGTGTCCACACTCATCTAACCGAGTGACGTGGAGTTAGGACACTGCCGTGATCGGGCGGATGTGTCCGGACCCCGTCAAAGGTGTCCCGAACACCCCGTGGACACCGGAATTCCCTCGTGCGAGTGAAGTCGCGGACGGGTGTTCAGTCCCGTCCGCGTGACGTCACGTCAGCGCCGGCGGCGCGCCGCCTCGTACAGCACGATGCCCGCCGCCACACCGGCGTTCAGCGACTCCGCGCCACCCGGCATCGGGATGCGGACCCGGTGGTCGCAGGTCTCGCCGACCAGGCGGGACAGGCCCTTGCCCTCGGAGCCGACCACGATGACCACCGGACCGCCGAGCGCCTCCAGGTCACCGAGCTCCACCTCGCCGTCGGCGGCGAGGCCGACGACCGTGATCCCGGCCTTCTTGCAGGCCTCCAGGGTGCGGGTGAGGTTGGTGGCGCGGGCGACCGGGGTACGGGCGGCCGTACCGGCGGAGGTCTTCCAGGCACCGGCGGTCATACCGGCCGAGCGGCGCTCGGGGACGACCACGCCGTGCCCGCCGAAGGCGGAGACGGAACGGACGACGGCGCCGAGGTTGCGCGGGTCGGTGACGCCGTCGAGGGCGACGATCAACGGGTCCGCGCCCTCGTCGTGGGCGGCCGCGACGAGGTCCTCGGGGTGCGCGTACTCGTACGGCGGGACCTGAAGGACCAGACCCTGGTGGTTCAGGCCGTTGGTCATCCGGTCCAGCTCCGGGCGCGGGGCCTCCATGAGGTTGATCCCGCCGCGCTCGGCGGCGAGCTGGAGGGCCTCGCGGACGCGCTCGTCGTTGTCGATGAACTGCTGCACGTACAGCGTGGAGGCGGGTACGCCCTCGCGCAGCGCCTCGACGACCGGGTTGCGGCCGACGACCAGCTCGGAGGCGGACTTGCCGCCGCGGCCCCGGGCCACGGGGCGGCGCACGGCCTGCTTCGCCTTCGCGTTGGCGACGCGGTTCTTCTTGTGGCCCTTGCGCATCTCGGCGGGCGGCGTGGGGCCCTTGCCTTCCAGACCCTTGCGCCGCTGGCCGCCACTGCCGACCTGCGCGCCCTTCTTGCCGGACATGCGGCGGTTGTTCGCGGCCATGACCTACCTGTTCTCTGACGGAAGTGTTCGTACGTCTATGCAGTGTGCCGCCCGGAGGGCCGGACGGCACAATCGATCACCGGATCGCCCGCGGGTTCAGCGCGGGCCGAGGCTCCAGCGCGGGCCCTGCGGGCCGTCCTCGATGGCCAGTCCGGCCTGGCCCAGCTGGTCGCGGATGGCGTCGGCGGTGGCCCAGTCCTTGCGGGCGCGGGCGGACTCGCGCTGTTCGAGGACGAGGCGCACCAGGCTGTCGACGACACCGTGGAGGTCCTCGTCCCGGTCTCCCTCGCCGGCCCACTGCGGGTCGAGCGGGTCGAGACCGAGGACGCCGAGCATGGCCCGCACCTCGGCGAGCCGGGCGACGGCGGCCTCCTTGTCGTCGGCGGCCAGCGCGCTGTTGCCCTGCCGGACGGTGGTGTGCACCACGGCGAGGGCCTGCGGGACGCCCAGGTCGTCGTCCATGGCGTCGGCGAACGCGGGCGGGACCTCGGTAGCGGGCTCGACCACTCCCCCGGCCAGTTCCACCACGCGCTGCACGAAGCCCTCGATGCGCGCGAACGCCGACTCGGCCTCGCGCAGCGCCTCCTCGCTGTACTCGATCATCGACCGGTAGTGCGGGGTGCCGAGGTAGTAGCGCAGGACGACGGGGCGCCACTGCCTGACCATCTCGGAGACCAGGACGCTGTTGCCGAGGGACTTGGACATCTTGTCGCCGGCCATGGTGACCCAGGCGTTGTGCACCCAGTACCGGGCGAACTCGTCGCCGTAGGCCTTGGCCTGGGCGATCTCGTTCTCGTGGTGCGGGAAGATCAGGTCGAGGCCGCCGCCGTGGATGTCGAAGGCGCTGCCCAGGTACTTGTGCGCCATGGCGGAGCACTCCAGGTGCCAGCCGGGCCGGCCGATGCCCCACGGGGTGGGCCAGGTGGGCTCGCCCGGCTTGGCCGCCTTCCACATGGCGAAGTCGCGCGGGTCCCGCTTGCCGGTCTCGCCCTCGCCGGCCGGCTGGAGCAGGTTGTCCAGCTCCTGCCGGGACAGCTCCAGGTAGCCCGGGAAGGACCGCACGTCGAAGTAGACGTTGCCGTCGGCGGCGTAGGCGTGCCCGCGCTCGATGAGGCCCTGCATCATCTCGACCATCTCGGTGACGTGGCCGGTGGCGCGGGGCTCGTAGGTGGGCGGCAGGCAGCCGAGGGCGGTGTAGCCGTCGTTGAAGGCGCGCTCGTTCTCGTAGCCGATCGACCACCAGGGCCGCTTCTGCTCCCTGGCCTTGGCGATGATCTTGTCGTCGATGTCGGTGACGTTGCGGACGAACGTCACCTCGTAGCCGCGGTACTCGAACCAGCGGCGCATGATGTCGAAGTTCAGGCCCGAGCGGATGTGCCCGATGTGCGGGGCCGCCTGCACGGTGGCGCCACAGAGGTAGATCGAGACACAACCCGGCACGAGCGGGGTGAAGTCACGGATCTGCCGGGCGCTGGTGTCGTACAGGCGAATAGTCACCTCTCCAGGGTAGTGGGCCCGGAGAGGTGCCTCGCGCCGGTTGGCTAGAACATGCCCACGACCTTCTCGGGGGTGATCCGGACGACCACCCGATCGGCGTCGTCGACGGACGCCGGGTTGAACTCGGCGTACCTCTTGCCGGTGTATTTCACCGACAGCTCGTCGATGAGGTCGTCGGCGCCGTCGGTGGTGAACTCCGCGGTGCCCCGGATCTCCCCGTAGACGTACGGCATCTCGGGGTCCTGGACGACCACGCTCACCCGGGCGTCGCGGTCCATGTTCTTCTTCTTGCGGCGGTCGACGGTGGTGGAGAACAGGATCTGGTCGCCGTCCCGCTTCACCCACACCGGGGACAGTTGCGGGCTGCCGTCGGGCTGGATCGTGCCGACCACGATGAAGACGGGTCCGTCGAGCAGGGACTTGAGCCGGTCGGACAGGGCGGCGGGCATGGGTACCTCCACAACCTCGAGTCTGCGGTGACTCTGCAGGTACCCTCGCACGCCCTCAGCGCACCCGCACCACGAGTGCGGTGGCGACCGCCATCAGGCCCTCGCCGCGTCCGGGGAAGCCGAGGCCGTCCGTCGTCGCGCCCGACACCGACACCGGCGCCCCGGCCGCCTCGGAGAGGATCTTCTGCGCCTCGTCCCGCCGCTTGCCGATCTTCGGACGGGGCCCGACGACCTGGACGGCGACGTTGCCGACGGTGAACCCGGCCTCGCGGACGATCCGGGCGGCCTCGGCGAGCAGGGTGACCCCGGAGGCGCCGGACCACTCGGGACGGCCGGTGCCGAAGTGCTGACCGAGGTCGCCGAGACCGGCCGCGGAGAAGAGCGCGTTGCAGGCGGCGTGGGCGACGACGTCGGCGTCGGAGTGCCCGGCCAGGCCCGGCCCCTCGCCCTCCCACTTCAGTCCGGCGCACCACAGCTCGCGGCCGTCCTCGAAGGCGTGGATGTCGGTGCCGATGCCGACCTGGGGCAGCACGGGGACGTCAGAAGCCATCGTTGAGCCTCCTGCGGGCCAGGACCGCCTCGGCGAGGACGAGGTCGAGCGGGCGGGTGACCTTGAAGGCCTCCTCGTGGCCGGGGACGGTGACGACCCGCGGGCCGAGCCGCTCGACCATGCCCGCGTCGTCCGTGACGTCCTCGGTCACCGTCGCGTGGGCGCGGACCAAGGTCTCCCGGTCGAAGCCCTGCGGCGTCTGCACGGCGCGCAGCCGGGACCGGTCGGGTGTGGCCACGACCGGCTCGGGGTCGCCGGGAACGGCGGCGGGCTCGACCTCCTTGACGGTGTCGGCCAGCGGCAGCGCGGGAACGACGGCGGGCGCTCCGTCGCGCACGGCCTCGATGACCGCGTCCACGGTGTCGACCGGCACCAGCGGGCGGGCCGCGTCATGGACGAGGACGACGCCGTACTCGGGCGGCAGGGCGTCGAGGCCGAGCCGGACCGACTCCTGGCGGCTGTCCCCGCCGGGCACCACGAGGAAGTCGGTGCGGTCGGGCAGGGCGTGCGCGTCGAGCAGCGACTTGACCTCGGCGGCGCCGTCGGGCGGCGCGACGACGATCACCAGGGAGACGTGGCGGGACGCGGCGAGGGCGCGCACCGCGTGGATCAGCATGGGCGTGCCGTTCAGCGTGCGGAGCGCCTTGGGGGCGCCCGGGCCGAGGCGTACGCCGCGGCCGGCGGCGGGAATCACGGCGGCGACGGGGATCTGCGCGGGTGAGGGGCGCGAATCGTCAGACATCGGTTCCTGTCAGGTTTGTGTGCTCGACCTAGGTGGGTATGGCCTGGAGAGTGCCGGGCACGACCGCTCGACCGGACCCTTCCGTGACCCTGGTCGAGCCATCTGCCCGGGCCCGGCACACCAAGTATCGGGGGCTCTCCCCCGAGATGAACGGCAGACGCCCGCGGCGGCCCGGCTCGACGGCCGGTACGTCCGGGGACGAACATGCCGCAGCGCCCGGCGACAGGTTCAAGTGTCATCGGGCACCGCGGCATTTTCACTGTGCTGAGCGTGCCGACGGCGGCGGGAGCCGCCTGTCGTGCGTCAGGAGGCGAGCACCTCGTCGAGCAGGGCCTCGGCCTTGTCCTCGTTGGTGTTCTCCGCGAGGGCGAGCTCGCTCACCAGGATCTGGCGGGCCTTGGCGAGCATGCGCTTCTCGCCGGCGGAGAGTCCGCGCTCGCGCTCGCGACGCCACAGGTCACGCACGACCTCCGCGACCTTGATGACATCGCCGGAGGCGAGCTTCTCCAGGTTTGCCTTGTAGCGACGGGACCAGTTCGTGGGCTCCTCGGCGTACGGCGCGCGCAGTACCTCGAAGACCCGGTCCAGCCCGTCCTGACCGACCACATCACGCACGCCGACGAACTCCGCATTGTCCGCTGGCACACGTACCGTGAGGTCACCCTGGGCGACCTTCAGCACCAAGTAGGTCTTGTCCACGCCTTTGATCTGACGAGTTTCGATGGCCTCGATCAGCGCGGCCCCGTGATGGGGATAGACCACGGTGTCGCCAACCTTGAACGTCATGTGACAGGTACCCCTTCCGTGGCTATCCAGGGTAACACGGATACGGCGTGTTCTGAATGGCGTTTTCGCAGGTCAGGGCATATCTCGGGGCTTGACAACAGCAACACGAACGTGCTGCGAGGGGGCCGGCCGAGCCGGAGGGCGGCGGGAATTCGCAGGTCGGAGGGGCTCTTCGGGCAAGGCGAAACACGTACGCCACACACGCTCCGAGCCGCCTCCGAAAGGTTGAACGTCCCGATATGTCCGCTCCCAAGCGTACGACTTCCGCTACTCCGTTCGGCGGCGGAGGTCGGGTCCGAGACGAATCCGGAATTGATCACAAGGCCCCGGAAGGGCGCCGGGTGATCAATATCCGGGGTGGCCGCGCATTCCTTCACGGAAATTTCGCGCAGCGTGTTGCCCGGATGCGGACCGCGCTGTCGCGGGCGCGTTATACGAATGCGGCCGGCCGCTCCGGCAATGTGACCGGTGAGTCAGCCGAGGCCCCGAGGTACCCCCAGCCGGAGGGAAGCGGGGCGCTTGGGGGAGGGTCGGGTGCGATCACGCGGGAACGGCTCGGTAACCTGAGGCCGCTGACAGCCACTTAGGGCGGCTTTATACGGGAGCCGCCCCTGCGTTCAAGGAGATGCCGCCGCCGTGAGCAGCAGCCTTCGACGCGGCGCCCTCGGTGCCGCCGCCATCGCCTTCTCGGTCGCCTCGCTCGCCGCGTGCGGCTCCGGCAACGACGCCCAGACCCTGCAGATCAAGCCGGACAACGCGGCGACCAGCGTCGGAAGCATCAAGGTCCAGAACGCCACGGTCATCACGCAGCCCGACCTGACGTCGACCGGGCCGGCCGTCGTGTCCGCCACCATCTTCAACACCGGCAAGACCGCGCAGACGCTGCAGTCGATCGCCGTTCCGGGCACCGGCAAGACCGCCACGCTGCACCCCGCCAAGGGCCAGAGCCTCACCATCCCGCCGCAGGGCTCGCTGATCCTCGGCGGCAAGGACAACGCCTCCGCGGTGCTGGAGAGCAGCCGCGAGGCGGTCCGCGACGGCAACGCCCAGAAGGTCACGTTCACCTTCGACAAGACCGGTGACGTGAGCCTGCGCGCCTTCGTGGTGCCGGCCACCAGCTTCTTCAGCGGCTGGGGTCCGAGCACGGTCCCGTCCGCCTCGGCCTCCGCGGCCCCGGGCGCGAACGCCTCCGACAAGGGCAAGGGCAAGAACGACAAGGCGAGCGCTTCGGCGAGCGCCTCGGAGGGCACGACCGTCTCGGGCGGTGACGCCTCCGGCGGCGACGCCACCGGCGCCACCCCGAGCGACTCCGCGTCGCAGTCGGCCGCCGGCAACTGAGCCGCGCCCGGACACGCGAAGGGCGGCACCCCGCACGGGGTGCCGCCCTTCGTCGTACACGCTCGCCGCGGGCCTACGGCCCGAACTCGTGGCCCAGCCCCGCACCGTCACCAGACAGCGCGGCGCGCCCGGGCCGGGCCGATCACGGCTCGAACTTGTAGCCCAGGCCCCGCACCGTCACCAGATAGCGCGGCGCGCCCGGGTCGGGCTCGATCTTCGCGCGCAGGCGCTTGACGTGGACGTCCAGGGTCTTGGTGTCCCCCACGTAGTCGGCGCCCCAGACCCGGTCGATGAGCTGCATGCGGGTCAGCACGCGGCCCGCGTTGCGCAGCAGCATCTCCAGCAGGTCGAACTCCTTCAGCGGGAGGTCGACCTTGGAGCCGGAGACCGTCACCACGTGCCGGTCGACGTCCATGCGGACCGGGCCCGCCTCCAGGGCGGCCGGGGTGACCTCCTCCGGCTCGCCGCGGCGGCGCAGCACCGCGCGGATGCGGGCGACCAGCTCACGGGAGGAGAAGGGCTTGGTGACGTAGTCGTCGGCTCCTATCTCGAGGCCCACGACCTTGTCGATCTCGCTGTCCTTCGCGGTCACCATGATCACGGGGACGTTGGAGCGGCCGCGCAGCTGACGGCACACCTCCGTACCGGGCAGACCCGGCAGCATCAGGTCGAGGAGAACGAGGTCGGCGCCGTTGCGCTCGAACTCGTCGAGTCCGTCGGGGCCGGTCGCCGCCACGGCGACCTCGAAGCCCTCCTTGCGGAGCATGTACGACAGGGCGTCGGAGAAGGACTCCTCGTCCTCGACGACGAGCACTCGGGTCACGGAAGGACCTCCGGGGCGGGAAGCGGTTCGTAAGGAGATGAGTCGGGGGCACCGCCGGTCTCGTCATCGAGGTCGGGGTGCTGCTGTGCGCGGTCGCGGGCCGCGCCCGCCTCCGGCAGCCTGAGGGTGAACGTGGAGCCCTGGTTCTCGGCGCTCCACACCGTGACCTCCCCGCCGTGCGAGGCGACCACGTGCTTGACGATCGCGAGACCCAGGCCGGTGCCGCCGGTGGCCCGGGAGCGGGCCGGGTCGACGCGGTAGAAGCGCTCGAAGATGCGCTCCTTGTCCCGGTCGGAGATGCCGATGCCCTGGTCGGTGACGGCCAGCTCGATCAGATCGCCGCCCGGGGCGTTGATCCTGCGGGCGGCGATGCCGACGCGGGTGCGGGCCGGGGAGTAGTTCACGGCGTTCTCGACCAGGTTGCCGAGGGCGGCGGCGAGCTGGCCGCGGTTGCCCCAGACGTGCAGGTCCGCGGTGCCCCGGCGGCCATGGTGATCTGCTTGGCGCCCGCCTGGTGGCGGCAGCGGTCGACGGCCTCGGCGACCAGCTCGTCCACCCGGACCGGCTCGGCGTCCTCCAGGGGGTCGTCGTTCTGGACCCGCGACAGGTCGATGAGCTCCTGGACCAGGTTGGTCAGCCGGGTCGCCTCGATCTGCATGCGGCCGGCGAAGCGCTGGACGGCCTCGGGGTCGTCGGAGGCGTCCATGACGGCCTCGGAGAGCAGGGAGAGCGCGCCGACGGGCGTCTTCAGCTCATGGCTCACGTTGGCCACGAAGTCGCGCCGCACGGCCTCGATCCTGCGGGCCTCGGTCAGGTCCTCGACCAGCAGCAGGACCAGCCGGGAGCCGAGCGGGGCCACACGCGCGGAGACGGCGAGCGCCTCGCCGCGTCCGGTGCCGCGCCGCGGCAGGTCCAGCTCGACCTGGCGTATCTCGCCGTCGCGTCTGGTGTCCCGCGCCATCTGCAGCATCGGCTCGACCGAGAGCTTGCCGCCGCGGACCAGCCCGAGGGCGTAGGCGGCGGAGCTGGCCTTGACGACGGCGTCGGCCTCGTCGAGGACGACGGCCGAGGAGCGGAGCACGGACAGCACGGTGTCCACGCCAGGCGGGAGTACGGCATCGGTGTGCAAGGAAGTCCTGGTGGGTCGCTTCTGGTCGCGTTCGCTCCAGCGGAACGCCAGCATGGCGATGACGCCGGTGAGCACCCCGGCGATCGCTGCCGCTGCGGCGACCGCCGCGTTCACGTCCATGCCACCAGGTTAGGCATGGCGTGCCACCTGACCACAGCCGTCGAGGTGCGACCTCGAACACTCGTCGCCCAGAGTTCACCTTGGAGCCAGGACTGATTCATTTGGGGTGGCGGAAACGGACGCGTACGGGCAGAACGTGGGAGCGTGGGGTTCATACCGCCGGTCACGCCACGGGGCGCCTGGTGTCACGGCCCCGGAACCCCGAAGGAAGAACGTACGAGAGGGAATCTCTGATGCGGGACGCGTACCACGAGGAACTTGACTCGATCGGCGACAGCCTGGTGGAGATGGCCCGGCTGGTCGGGTCGGCGATCGGGCGCGCCACGACCGCCATCCTCGACACCGATCTGAAGCTGGCCGAGAACGTGATCGAGGCCGACAAGAAGGTCGACGAGCTCCAGCACGACCTGGAGGCTCGGGCGATAGCCCTGCTCGCCCGTCAGCAGCCGGTGGCGACCGACCTGCGGATCGTCGTCACCTCGCTGCGCATGTCGGCCGACCTGGAGCGCTCCGGCGACCTCGCCCAGCACGTGGCGAAGCTGGCCCGGCTGCGCTTCCCCGAGCGCGCGGTCCCGCACGACCTGCACGCCACGATCCTGGAGATGGGCCAGCTCGCCCAGCGCCTGATGGCGAAGGCGGCCGAGGTGCTCGTCACCAAGGACGTCGACCTCGCGATGCAGCTCGAGCAGGACGACGACGAGATGGACCTGCTGCACCGCACCCTCTTCCAGCACCTGATCGACGACCGCTGGCAGCACGGCATCGAGACCGCCGTCGACGTCACCCTGCTGGGCCGCTACTACGAGCGGTACGCCGACCACGCGGTGGCCGTCGCCAAGCGCGTCGTCTACCTGGTGACCGGCGAGCACGCGGACGATCTGCAGCAGGACATCCAGCCGGTGACCAAGGTCGAAGGGGCGTAGGCCTCCCGACGGGAGCGGACGGTTCCCTCCGGGCCGGCTCGTGCCCGGCTCGCGGGGAGGCCGGGCGGGGCCGCCGGACGCCTCGATGCGCCGTTGATGCGCCCGGCGGAACGGGCATGGAATGGGCGAAGGCACTTTGCCGAGCCTCTGAGGAGGGGACCCATGGCCGAATCCCCCGGCACCACGCCCGACCCCACGCAAGCGCGCGAGTCGGACCAGCCCACCGAGAGCAGGCACCTCCCGCTCGTCGCCGCGTGCGGCTGCGGGTCGGGCTGCGGCTGCGGGTGCCAGTCGGGCGCTCCCTGCCAGTGCGGCTGACCCGGAGAACGAACCCCGAGGGCCGGTGCGAACCCGTTTCGCACCGGCCCTCCGGCTTTCCCGGTCCCCGCGCGTCGGCGTTCAGGACTCCTGTGCGCTGGCGTGCAGGTCCTCCAGCGCGTCCAGCACCGTGGTCGTCCGGTGCCAGTCCAGCCCCGCCCCCGCCTCCCGGGCGACCCTGTCCAGGGCGGCGAACTGAGCGCCGGTGAAGTCGTGGCCCGGCCGGGCGTGGTGGGTGGAGAACACGCCCAGCGCGCGTCCGGCGGGGCCGGGGATGGGCGTGCACTGCACCGAGCGGCTGTGCGCGGCGAGCGCCACGGCGCGTGAGGGCTCGTCGAAGTCCGGGGCGCGGGCCACGTCGTCCACCACGACCCGTTCACTCTTGCGGACCGCGTGACCGCACGGGGTGCCGGTGCCGTCGACCACCGCGAAGAAGTGCGCGAACTCGGCGGGGAAGCCGCGGTGGGACTCCAGCCACAGCGTGTTGTCATTGGGGTCCAGGAGCTGCACGTCGCCCATGTGGGTGCGGGCGATGGCGCAGCCGGTGTCGCGCAACGCGTCCAGGAACACCGACAGCGGCAGCGTCCGGCCGTCGGGCGGGGGCAGGAAGCCGACGGCGGGCTCGGCGGGGTGCCCGCGGCCGGGGAACCAGGGCTCGCCGGGCCGCGGCGCCTCGGTCCGCGCCAGGGCGCCGGCGAGCCGGACCGCCGGCATCCCGTGCCGCCGGGCCACCGTGCGCAGCAGTGCGCCCGCCGCGTCGGGGCCGGGAAGGCCGTAGCGCTCCATGAGCAGGCCCTGCGCGCGGGCGACCAGGGTCTGCGCGAGCAGGCGGTGCCGCATACCCACCGCGTCGGTGCGCACGAACGACGGCCCGGACGGCGGCTCCGGTGCCGCCGCGGCCGCCGACATCACCGCGGCGAGCGCTTCGGCCACCGTCGGGTACAGCTCGGGCCCGGTACGGCCGTCCCGTTCCCGGGCCGCCCCGGTCCGGGCGAGCACGGCGGCGGCCTGGGCGGTGCAGCCGGTCACGCGCAGCGGGCGGCCTTCGGCGGCCGACTCCTCGGCGAACCGGTGCAGGGCCTCGGCGCCCGCCGGCTCCAGCCGGTACAGGCCGGTCAGGTCGACGACGAGCTGGGCGGGTCCCGGCGCGGCGAGGGCGGCGGCGAGAGCGGCACCGGTGGTGGCGTCGGCGACGCCGTGCACGGCGAGTACCGTCAGCCTGCCGGTGGCCAGTCCGGGGACCGCCACGTCGGCCACGGTCTCGCAGGAGAAGTGCTGCACGGCCGCTCCCTGTGCTGGGGGCACGGGACCTGCGGGCCTCGCTGCCGGGCGCTTCCCGGCTCTCTCAGCGTAGTCGCGCGCGGATGGGACGGCAGATCAGCACGACGGGGCCGATGTCGTCGGCGAAGGAGTCGGCCGGCCCGACGAGCGCCCGGGCGAGCCGCGTTCCCGGCTCATGACCGGTCACCGCGCCTTCCCTGCTCGTCGTCGCGGCCGTCCGGGTCCGGATCGAAGCGGAGCCTGCGGGCCACGACGTTCCGGGCCACCTGGCTGACCGTGAGGCCTTCGGCGAAGGCGCGGGCGCGCATCCGGTCCAGGGCCTGCTCGGGGTCCACGTCGGACTGCACCATCACCATGCCGACCGCCTGGTAGACCTCGGTGTGGTCGGCTTCCGAGGCCTCCACCCACGACGCCAGCCCGTCCTCCGCCTCGTCGTCGGGGTCGTCGTAGGCGGGCTGCACGCTCATCAGGGCGTACGTGACCGCGTCGCGCACCCACAGCGCGGTCCGCAGGTCGGGTTCGGACAGCCCGCCCGCCTGGTCGCGGTACAGATCGAGGGTGCCGACGGCCGCGCCGCTCACCCCCAGGGGCAGCGAGAACACCGCGAGCACACCCAGCCCGGCCGCCTCGTGCGCGAAGACCGGCCAGCGCCGGGCGTCCCTGCCGCCGGTCAGGTCGGCGGCGATCACCGGCGCGCCCTGCTCCAGGGCGGTGTGGCAGGGCCCGTCGCCCAGGGTGTACTGCAGTTCGGCGAGCCGCGCCGAGACGCGGTCGCTGGCGCACCAGGTCACCTGGACGCCGCGTCCGCCGGATATCGACACGGAGGCGCCAGTCACCGGCAGCAGGCGTACGCACGCCGCGCACAGCGCCTCCGGCGTCCGCTGCGGGTCGTTCCGCACCTCGCGGGCGGCGGCTGCCGGCGCTTCGTCGACATGCGGCCGTCCTCGCGCCTCGGGCGGCGTCCCTCCACCGTTCGGCTGCTCGGGCTGCTCGGGCGGCATGGTCGTCACCCCCGTCGGGCCAGGCGGTCAGCGGACATGATCCCTCGGTGTCGCGTCCCCGGGTCGCTGCCCGGGGTGCTACGGGGGCCGAGTTCCCCGCCTGGCGGAAGTAGCACGGGAAACCGGGACCGACCGCGGGACGGCGGGTCACCGGGGATCAGCGGTCCGCGGACGCCGCCACGACCCCGTAGGTGACCAGGCCGTAGACGAGGTGCGGGATCACGTCCGAGGCCCAGTCCGTCGCGGACCACGTCCGGGGATCGCTCACCCGAGGCCGGCGATCGGCGCGTCGGCCGCCGCCATCGCGAGGGCCCCGGTGAGCGGCGCGCCCAGCCACACCGGTACGCGCAGGCCCGATCGGTGAGCGAGCGCCACGGCCGCACCGGCCGCGACACCCACGGCGATGCCCGACAGGGCCCCCAGCCCGGTCAGCCGGTTCTCCCGCCCCTCCGACTCCGGAAGCGGATGCCCCAGGCCCGAGCTGACCCTGTCCACGACGGTCTCCGGGGTCCCGCTGGAGGGCCGCCCGCGCAGCGCCATGTCCGCGTACGTCACGGCGTTCAGCGCGGTGGTACCGGCAGCCCCCGCGACACACCCCCACACGATGCTTCGGAACATGCCGCTACTGGTTTCCGGAACCAGCTCGGCCCAATCGCCGCCGGCCCCAGGGTCACCGGAGCGGGTCAAGCGTCAGGCGGCCGCACGGCGCAAGGGCGCACCCACTCGCGGGGCGCCCGAGGCGGCGTGCCCGCCCGGGATGCCACCCGCACCTCGCCCCCGGCACCGACAGGGCCTTAGGCGGCCTGCGCCGGGAGCACGGAGCCAAGACGGCCTGGACGGCGCCGAGTTGCCGCGGCAGCCGTCACGGGTCGACAGTGCCGGGCGTACCGACAGAGTCCCGGCTGATGGAGACGAACGATCTCTCACCGGTCGAGCCGAGGCCCGGATCGAGGTCCTGTTCCTGGAACCGGAGGCGGCCCCGGAGCGGGTGCTCCTGGCGGCCTCGTCTGCACCGACCTCACCCCGCACGAGCCCGCCGAACGCCGCCTGCCCATGCTGGAACGCGACGAGGACGGCTACGTCCCCCACGCCTACGAGCAGTTGACCGCCGCCTACCGGCGGGTCGGCGACGACCACGCCGCCCGGCTCGTCCAACTCGCCAAGCAGCGCCGCCTGCGCGGCACCCGGGCCTGGTACGGACGCCTGTGGGGCTACGCCCAGGACGCGACGGTCGGCTACGGGTTCCGCCCCCTGCGCGCCTGCGCCTGGCTGCTGTCGCCGCCGGCCGTCGGCTCGATCGCGTACGCCCTGCAGCACCCCGGCGCCCTCAAGGCGTCCGAGGCCCCGCACTTCGACCCGGTCTTCTACACCCTCGACCTGCTGCTGCCCGTGATCTCCTTCGGGCAGGAGGAGGCCTTCGCACCGGACGGCTGGTACCAGGCGCTGTCCTACGCGCTCGTCGTCACCGGCTGGATCCTGGCCACGACCGTCATCACCGGCGTGACCAGAAACGTCAGCCGTCAGTGGGCCGGCTCGCGGCCGGCCGGCGTGTCCACCGGCCGGTGTCCGTCGAGCTAGGCCGCCTTGCGCCGACCCGCGCGGGCGGCCGGGGCCGGCTCCTCCGCGTCGTCGAACGGAAGGAATTCCTCGTCCCCGAAGTCGGGGGCCTGGAAAGGGTTGGTCGCCGGAGGCGGCGATGCCACCGTGGAGCGGCTGGGTTGGCCTTCCAGGGCGGAGAACAGCGACGTCATGTCGATCAGAGGACTTTCTCTAGGTGCAGGTCCCTGAGCGGGACCTGATTGTGCCGTGACCGGGCACAGCGGTCCTACAGCTTGGTCATCTTGGCGTACGGGCTCAGGATCCGCCTCTGCGCCGAGCCGAAGTCGACGAGTACCGCGACTCCGTCCTCGATGCCGACCACGCGGCCGAGGCCGTACATGTCGTGCGTGACCTGGTCGCCCACGGCGAAGTACTTGGGGGCCGGTGCGACCGGCGCCTTGAAGGGGCTCGTGGGCAGATGGCGCTTCGGCGCAGCGGGCTTTGTCATGGCTCAGTATGCGCCTTATTCGGACCCGTTTACTGTGGCCGTCGGCACAGATCAACACAGCCACGCCCACTCCACGGCGCTGACCTGCGCTTTCGAGGCCGGCGAAGTAAAAACCGGACCACGGCTCCGCTTCTCCGAGCAGGGCTGACGCACCCGGCGGACGCCTGGTGCGCCGTCCCGGTCTCCGCCGGTGTGCCGTCCCGGCTCCGCCGGTGTTCCATCGCGGCCTCCACTGGTGTGCCGTCCCGGCCGCCATCGGTGTGCCGCCCCGGCTCCGCCGAACACCCTCCGGAAGCGCGCGGATGCCTTCGGTAACGAAAGAGCCACGCATGTGGGGAAGTTGTGTCAGATGAAACCATCGTGTGGTTATTGTTCTATCGAGACATCAGCGGACTAATCGCACAGATGTCTACAAACGAGGCATGAGCTGCCGGCGGACTGAGGGGGGCCTCGTATCGCCGGTACCGGGCAGGGGGCCCGGCAGCCTCGGCGGCCGGTGGGGAGCCGGCCGGAAGCTCAGGGGGTAGGAACGGTGCAACACTTAGTCGTGGCCGGACAGGGCTACGTCGGGCTTCCACTTGCCGTGGAGGCCGTGAGGGCGGGACACGTCGTCGTGGGATACGACGTCGACGAGCGGAAGATCGCCAGCCTCGAACGCGGAACCTCGTACATAGCGGACATCGATTCCGAGACGCTCTCGGAGATCGTCCGAACGGGTCGCTACACCCCTTCCTCCCACTGCCGGGAGATGAAGGGGTTCGACGTCGCGATCATCACGGTTCCGACTCCGCTCCGGGACGGCGACCCGGACCTGTCCCACATCGAGAGCGTCGCCGAGACGGTCGGCCGCTTCCTCGAGAGGGGGCGCCGCCAGACAGTGGTCCTGGAGTCGACCACATACCCCGGGACCACCAGGGACGTACTCGTCCCCATCCTGGAGCGCGCCTCGAAGCTCACCGCGGGCGTCGACTTCCACGTCGGCTTCAGCCCCGAGCGGATCGACCCGGGCAACGGGACCTGGTCCTTCCGGAACACTCCGAAGATCGTCTCGGGACTACGGGACGAATGCCTGCGCAGGGTCGCCGAGTTCTACGGCTCGGTGTGCGACGACGTCGTAGCCGCCCGGGGCTGGAGGAAGCGGAGTTGGCGAAGGTCATGGAGAACACCTTCCGCCATGTCAACATCGCACTTGTCAATGAACTCGCGGCCTTCGCCGACGAACTCGGCATCGACGTGTGGCACACGCTGGACCTCGCCGCCACCAAGCCGTTCGGCTACATGAAGTTCACGCCGGGACCCGGCGTCGGCGGCCACTGCCTGCCGATCGATCCCGCCTATCTCGCGTGGCACGTCAAGAAGCAGGTCGGCCGGCCGTTCCGGTTCGTGGAGACCGCGAACGAGATCAACCGGGCCCAGCCCCGGTACGTGGTGGAGCGACTCACCCGGCTGCTGAACAGCCGGCGGATGCCGGTGAACGGCGCGAAGGTCCTGATGTACGGCTACGCCTACAAGAAGGACAGCTCGGACCACCGCGAGTCTCCGGCGATCGAGATCCACGCGCTGCTCAAGGGGCTCGGGGCCACGGTCGACGTGGTCGACTCCTTCGTGGCGGGCCAGGGGATCGAGGACGTCCAGGGCGCCATCGGGCCCGATCGGATCTCGCAGTACGACGTCGCCCTGATCGTCACCGATCACAGCGACATCGACTACGAGAAGGTCGTCCGGGACTCGAAGCTGGTCCTGGACACGCGGAACGTCGGTTGCGCGGCCGACCACGTAGAGCTGCTCTGAGCGGACCAGCCAGAAGTACGGGGCGGGGCCGCCTCCCGGGGCCGGACCCGTCTCGTACCAGCGCACGCAAACCATCTCACCATCACCTTTTCGGGGCTTTCGTATGTCTGGACGCGCGCAGCTTGCGCAAACCGGTCTTCCCGTAGTCGTCCTGGGCGGCGTCACCATTCCGTTCGGCCTGTATCTGGCGCTCGCGCTCACCACCGCCGCTCTCGGCGTCCTGCTCTTCCTGAAGTTCGGCTGGCGCCGCCACCTCACGGCCGGCCAGCTGGCACCCGCCAAGGGCACCGGCGCCGAGCGCCGTCGGCACGGTAAGTGAGCAGAACACGTCGTCCGCCGGTGCTGAGCGCCCATCAGCACCGGTCGGCAACCGTCCTGATGGGCATGATCGTTCTTCTTCTGCTGGCCGGCTGGGCCACGCACCACACCCTGGTGGTCCTCGCCACCGACCCGGCGACGCGCAGTCGCGCCACCTTCCTGTTCTCCGGGCTGTTCCTGGTCTTCGTCATCCAGACGCTGCTCTACCACCTGGAACGGGCCCCGAGAATGACGCCGCGCATCGCTCGGCGCCTCGACGGACTGCACGCGGCGGTGCTCGTGCCCGCGTACAACGAGGACCCCGGATATCTCAAACTCGGACTCCAGGCGTTCCTCGCCCAGACCCGTCTTCCGGACTCCGTCCACATCGTCGACGACGGCTCCACAAGCACCGACTACGCCGCGGTGCGGACCTGGTGGGAACGTGCCGCCACGGAGAAGGGCGTGGCAACCACGTGGCAGCGCGTCCCCAACGGGGGCAAGCGCAGCGCCCAGGCCCACGGGGTGCGCGTCAGTCCCGACGCGGACATCTACGTCACGTGCGACTCCGACAGCTGCTTCGCCCCCACCGCCCTCGAGAACCTCCTCACCCCGTTCTCGCGGGCCCGGGTGCAGTCCGTCGCCGGCATCGTGGTCGCCACGAACAACCGGGTGAACTGGTTCGTACGGATCATGGACCTGTGGTTCACCGTCTGCCAGCTCGTCGACCGCTCGGGGCAGTCGGCCGTCGGCGCCGTCATGGTCAACTCGGGAGCCATCGCGGCGTACCGGGCGGGCGTCATCCGGGACAACCTCGACGGCTATCTGAACGAGACGTTCATGGGGCGCGGCGTCGGTTTCTCGGACGACTCCATGCTCACCCTCTTCGCGCAGGAACGCGGCCTGACGGTGCAGCAGCCTCGCGCGATCTGCTTCACGGCCATGCCGGAGAAGTGGTCGCACTTCAACCGCATGTACCTGCGGTGGATGCGGGGCTCGACCATCCGCTCCGTCTGGCGCATGCGCTACCTGTCGGCCCGGCGCCCCGCGTTCTGGCTGCACATCGTGCGCTGGGTGCAGATGATCCTCACCCAGACCATCACGGCGTGGCTGCTGCTCGCGGAGCCGGTCGTCACCCGCGAGCCGCCGCCCGTCACGATGCTCGTCATCCCCGTCCTCATCGGCTGGGCACAGGGACTGAGGTACCTGAGCATCATCCGCTCCGACGAACGGATCTGCTCGCGCATCCTCACCTGGCTGGCCATGCCAGTCGCCATCGCCATCGCGTGGACGGTACTGCGTTGGCACCGCTGGTACGGGGCGCTGACCTGCCTGAAGACCGGCTGGGGCACCCGCCAGAACGGAGCCGAGGTCTCCCTGGAAACAGGGGTCTCCCTGGAGACAAGCGACACCTCGACGCCGGCAGTCCAGAAGCTCTACGACCCGCTCGACGATTCGACACTGGAGATCAGGCAGTACCGGTCGATGTCCTCCGCTCCCTGACGCCGCGGAGCGGGCGTACGGCGACGCCCCTGAGCCGCGCGGACCGCGCGGCTCAGGGGCGTGATCGCGAAGGCTGCTTCCCCGGAGCCCTGTCCGGGCTCGTTCACCTGAGTTCGCGTGCGGTCGATTCGGCTCATTGCTTCTGCCCCTCCCGAACGGGCCTGACCGTCGCTGCATGAGACGGAAACTGAGACGCTGCTTCCCATGAGCGAGACACCTGACCCCGGCAACCCGAACGGCATCCAGGTGGGCGACATCTACGAAGACTGCTCGTTCCACCCGGTGCTGTGCACCGCGGTTGATGAGGTGGCAGGCATCGTGCTCAGCGGCGTCTCCCTCATCGACGGCAGCTTCCCCCGCTCCTGCGATGCTCTGCATTGTGGGCCTGTCCGGATCCGCGTGGAGGACGTCATGGCCATCAAGCAGGACTTGGAGGGCTACGCCCGCCGGCGGAAGCAGGAGCTACGGGCCGGGGGCAACACCTGATCCGTATATGGGGTGGAGCCGGTTGCTGTGGTTGCCGTATCGGGCTGCTGTACGGCGAGATGCCGATGGTTGACACACGAGATCCACGGCCGCAGCAAATGACGGCACCGGTTCTCCGGAGCGCTTGCCCGACCGGCAGATGGACAGGGCGCCCCTGGTCCGCCATGCTGCCGTCGCGATGACGGGCCACCACGGGCTGCATCGAGTGAGGGGGGATCGATGGAGCAATCGCAGGTCGCAGCTGTGCCGCCGGCGCACATCCGGTACCGGTTGACGCCCTCCAATGCCTGCTGTCCATGCTGCCCGGCATCATCATCGTGGCCTCCCAAATCCTGTTCTGGTTGGACGGGGGACCGTCTGGCCTCTATCTGGTCTCGGAACTGCTCGTGTGGTGTGTCGTGCCGATCGCCTCCCGGCTCTTCGGGGTCACTCTCACGCCATCCGCGGCCATCGTGCACAACCTCCGTCGCCGGACCATCCCGTGGTCGAGCGTCCAAGCCATCCAGATCGAGTCTCTCCTCGGGAGCCGGACCGTCGTGATCTACGAAGCGGGCGGCCGCCGTACTCGCCTGCGGGCACCGATCACCGCGTCCCTCAACCGGGATCGCTGCTTCGAGGAGAAGTTCCACACCATCGGCAGGTGGTGGCTGGATCACCGGGGCCCGGACTGGGTCCCTGTCCCGCCAGCGGGCGCATGGTGGGGTGGCCCACCGGCGTCCAACGGGAACCCTTACGCCCCTCCCGCGTAGTCGGCGAGTGATCCGCACCCTCCGGGCGGCACAGACCTGAACCTGTGACCTCATCCGAGCAGCCAGGGACCGGGCCGGAAGGCTCTCGGGCGAGCGCTCCGGCCTCAGGGCACGGGGGCCTGAGGGCCCGGAGAGGGCCGAGGCCGTGAAAATTGCCCCCGAGCCGCGCCGTCCGCGCAGCTCAGGGGCATGATCGCGAAGGCTACTTCTTCTTGCCCTGGTTCTTGACCGCCTCGATGGCCGCTGCCGCGGCCTCCGGGTCGAGGTACTTGCCGCCCGGGGTGACCGGGCGGAAGTCGGCGTCGAGTTCGTAGTACAGGGGGATGCCCGTCGGGATGTTGAGGCCCGCGATGTCGGCGTCGGAGATGCCGTCCAGGTGCTTGACCAGGGCGCGCAGGGAGTTGCCGTGGGCGGCGACGAGGACCGTGCGGCCGGTCAGGAGGTCGGGGACGATGTCGTCGTACCAGTACGGGAGCATCCGGGACACGACGTCCTTCAGGCACTCCGTGCGCGGGCGCAGCTCCGGCGGGATGGTGGCGTAGCGGGCGTCGTGCGCCTGGGAGAACTCGGAGTCGTCCGGGAGCGGGGGCGGCGGGGTGTCGTAGGAGCGGCGCCAGAGCATGAACTGCTCCTCGCCGAACTCGGCCAGCGTGGCCGCCTTGTCCTTGCCCTGCAGGGCGCCGTAGTGGCGCTCGTTCAGGCGCCAGCTGCGGTGGACCGGGATCCAGTGGCGGTCCGCGGCCTCGAGGGCCAGCTGGGCCGTGCGGATCGCGCGCTTCTGGAGCGACGTGTGGACCACGTCGGGGAGGAGGTCGGCGTCCTTCAGGAGCTCGCCACCGCGGACTGCCTCCTTCTCGCCCTTCTCGTTCAGGTTGACGTCCACCCAGCCGGTGAACAGGTTCTTCGCGTTCCACTCGCTCTCGCCGTGGCGGAGGAGGATCAGCTTGTACGGTGCGTCGGCCATGCCTCAGAGCGTAATCCACGTGTTCGGGCCGTCGCCCGCCCTGCTCGGTGGGCGGACGGGCGCCCCGTCCGCCCACCGAGCAGGGCGGGCGACCGGTCGGGCGCCGGGTGCGGACGGCGTGCGGCCCTCCGTGCGGCCCCGGCGCGGCTCTCGTTAATCGAGTGGCCCTCGGCCGCCCCGTACATGTAACTTGCGCTTACCGCTTGAGCCGCTTACATATCCGTACCCGTGGGGGGTCCCGTCCATGTCTGCCGCGTCCGTCGCGTCCGTCGCCCGTCTCAGACGTGCCGCCCGGGAGACCGTCTCCGGACTGCCCCGCGAGTTCTGGTGGCTGTGGACGAGCACCCTGGTCAACCGGCTCGGGGCGTTCGTCGCCACGTTCATGGCGCTGTACCTCACGATCGACCGGGGCTACTCCGCCTCGTACGCCGGGCTCGTCGCCTCGCTGCACGGGCTCGGCGGGGTCGTCTCCTCGCTCGGGGCGGGGTGATGGCCGACCGGCTCGGCAGGCGGCCCACCCTGCTGATCGCCCAGACCGCCACCGCCGTGTCCGTCGCGGTGCTCGGGTTCATGCAGGACCCGGTCACCATCGCCGGCGTCGCCTTCCTCGTCGGCATGGCCTCCAACGCCTCCCGGCCGGCCGTGCAGGCGATGATGGCGGACATCGTCCGGCCGGAGGACCGGGTGCGGGCGTTCTCGCTCAACTACTGGGCGATCAACCTCGGCTTCGCCGTCTCCTCCATGGCGGCCGGGTTCATCGCCGAGTTCAGCTATCTCGCCGGGTTCCTGATCGAGGCCGGGATGACCCTGGCGTGCGCGGTGGTCGTCTTCCTCAAGCTGCCGGAGTCGCGGCCCGTGGCCACGGCCAAGCGGGCGGAGGGTGACGTCGGCCTGGGCACGGTGCTGCGCGACGGGCGGTACATGGCCGTCGTCGGGCTGTCCTTCCTCGTCGCCCTCGTCTTCCAGCAGGGGTCCGTCGGACTGCCGGTGGCCATGGGCCGGGCCGGGTTCACGGCCGCGGACTACGGTTTCGCCGTCGCCGTCAACGGCGTCCTCATCGTCGCGCTGCAGATCCCCGTCACCCGCTTCATCGAGCACCGCGACCCGCGCACACTGCTCGTGGCCTCCTCCCTGCTCGCCGGGTACGGCTTCGGGCTCACCGCCTTCGCCGGCTCGGTCGGCGTCTTCGCGCTCACCGTGTGCGTGTGGACGCTCGCCGAGATCGTCAACGCCCCGACCCAGACCGGTCTGGTGGTACGGCTGTCCCCGGCGCACGGGCGCGGGCGCTACCAGGGGATGTACACGCTGTCCTGGTCCGTGGCCGCGCTGGTGGCGCCGCTCATGTCCGGCGCGGTCATCGACCGGTTCGGCGCCGCGTGGCTGTGGGCCATGTGCGCCGGCGTGGGGACCGTGGCCGGGATCGGGTACGGGGTGCTCATGCGGCGGCCGGCCGCCGAGCGCCGGGCGCCGGAGTCCGCCCCGGCGGACGCGGACACGGAGAGCGAGCTGAGCGCGGCCTGAGCACCGGCGCGACAGCGGCCGGGACAAAGGGGTGAGCCCCCTGCGCGCGGTGCTCCGCGGGCAGGGGGCTCGTCGCCTTGCGCGCCGGGGGGCGGCGCGGGGGCGATCAGAGGGAGGCGTAGACGCCGACCCGGTTGAACTGGGCGGCGGCACCCTGGAGCTGGCCGACGGCGCCCTGGACCGTGTCCGTGACGGTGCCGAGCTGGGCCAGCAGGTCCGTGCTGTCGAGGGCGGCGGGACCGGCGACGATGCCGGCCTGCGGGCTCAGGCCGCCGGAGACGCCGTCCAGCTCGGCGTCGGAGATCTCGGCGGTCTGGACCTGGGGAGCGGAGGTCATGTCGAAACTGCCCTTCGTTGGAGGTTCCACAAGGGGGAGCGGCACCGCTGGGGACAGACGGCCGGCCGCGACCGCGGGCGTAGGGCATCCGTTTCCGGACGACCTGGCTTGAACCCGGCGGCGCGAAGGATCAAATCACGGAGCGTGTCCGGCATCCAGTCGACCGGCTTGCGCCACGGGGCAGTTGGGGCCACCGGCTCCTCATCCGTGCCCACCTGCCCATCGGTTGCGGGCAGCTTCTCCACAAGCGGTCCGGCACGGAGGGGGTCGCGGCCCTTGCCAGGGCGGACCCGAACCGGACAACTCCGCACCAACCGCGTTCACGTGCGCGGGCTTGCGCATGCGCTGTGCAGATTCGGTCACCGATGCATCCGGGCACCCTTCAGCACCTTGTCGACCCCGTTGCGCGGGCCGTACACGGCGAGTCCGACGAGGTCCAGGCCGGCGGTGCCCACGGCCCGCACCGCCGCGCGGTTGTCGCGGTCGTTGCCGGTGGCGAACAGGTCGGAGGTGAACACCGACCGGGGCAGGGCGCGGGACAGGGCCCGGGCGTGGGCCGCCGTGAGCGTCTCCTTGGTGCCCTCGAAGACCAGCACCGGCTGGCGGAACATCGGCAGGTAGGACACGGCGTCCGCGTCCTCGTACGGCTCGCCGATCACCTCGGGGACCTGGCTGCCCAGGCCGCTGACCAGGAACGCCGTCACGTTCAGGCGTTGCCAGGTCGCCAGGTCCTCGCGCAGCAGTACGGCGATCTTGGTGTCGAAGCGGACGGGGGCGGCGGCCGGCTCGGCGTGCGGTTCGGTGTTCATGGAGTGAGACTGCCGACCGACGCGCGCCGCGGTCTTGTACGTTTTTTGCGTGGCCGCCGACCAGTCCGACGTCTCCGCCTGGCGCCCGCGCGTCCCGGGTGTGGTGGAGGTCTTCCACGCCCACTTCACGGAGTACGCGTACCCGATGCACGTCCACGACGCCTGGACGCTGCTGATCGTCGACGACGGCGCCGTACGGTACGACCTCGACCGGCACGAGCACGGCACCCCGCACGACACCGTCTCGCTGCTGCCGCCGCACGTGCCGCACAACGGCTCCCCCGCCACCCCGCACGGATTCCGCAAGCGGGTGCTGTACCTGGACGGCAGCCACCTGGGCGACGATCTGATCGGCCCGGCCGTGGACGGCCCCGATCTGCGGGACCCGGTGCTGCGGCTGCGGGTCGGGCAGTTGCACTCCGCCCTGGCCCGGCCGGGTGACGAGCTGGAGGCGGAGAGCCGGCTGGCGCTGGTCGGCGAGCGGCTGCGGGAGCATCTGCGGCACCGGGACGCCGGGGCCCGCCGCCCCGGCCGCGGTCCCGGTCTCGCCCGGTCGCTGCGCGAGCTGCTCGACGAGCACGTCACCGAGGGGCTGGCGCTCGCCGACGCGGCGCGGCTGCTGCACGCCCACCCGGCGCACCTGGTGCGGGCGTTCAGCGGTGCGTACGGCATCCCGCCGCACCAGTACCTGACCTCCCGCCGGGTCGGCCGGGCCCGGCGGCTGCTGCTGGACGGGCTGCCGCCGGGCGAGGTGGCGGTGGCGACCGGGTTCTGCGACCAGGCCCACCTCACCCGGCACTTCAAGAAGCTGGTGGGCGTGCCACCGGGGCGTTACCGGCTCAGTGCGCGGTGAGGGCGCGCCGGGTCACCTGACGTCGACGTAGTCGCCGGCGGCCGTGGCGCCGCCGGTCGTGGCCGTCTCGCTGTAGGTCCAGCGCCAGTAGCCGTCCGCGGCCGCGGTGACCGTGGTCCTCAGGTAGCCCGCGGAGTCGGCCTGCACGATCTTGACGGTGGAGTAGGTACTGGTGCCCGCCTTGCGGAACTGCAGCTTGGCCGACTTGCCGCCGAAGCCGGTGTAGCTGTGCTTCACCCAGTCCGCGCGGGTGAGCCACCCGGTCACGGTGAGCTTGCCGCCCTTGGCGACGGGTTCGGGCGAGGCGTTGACGGTGGCCTTCCCGGCGCGCTTGACCTGCACGGAGCTGAAGCCGGTCAGGTACTCCTCGCCCTTGAAGTTCTCGTTCGAGTCCCACAGGCGCACCCAGACGGCCGTCTTCCAGGTCGTCGCGTCGTTGTTGGAGTCGAGCCGCCAGCGCGGGTCGATGTACAGCTCGCCCTCGCAGTCGGCGGCACGTGGACCGGAGTCGTTGCAGCTGGTGAAGCCCGTGTAGATGCCGCCGGAGTCGGCTCCCTTGGCGGCCGTCGTGTCGTGGTACAGGTACGGGAACGGGGTCACGTCGTCGGCACCGACACCGGACGGCAGGGACATGTGGAAGGTGAAGCCGGGCCTCACCTCCGCCGTGGTGCCCACGATGACGGGCTTGCCCTGGTTGATGACCAGGTTCGACACCGAGACGCCGGTGTCCGCCGCCGCCGCGGACGGTGCGGCGTACGCCCCCAGGGCGAGCGCTCCCGCGAGCGCGACCGCGAAGCCGGATCTGCCTGCGCGCATGCACAACCTCTTACGGTGAGAGACAGGTAAGGACCCGGTAAGGAACCGGGTCGCCGCAGGCTAACAGCAGGCGCGCGGAGCCAGGTTGGAGCCCCCGGGCTCAGTCGGCCGGGCGCTCGATGAGGTGGCTGAACGCGTCCAGGTTCCGGGTCGACTCGCCGCGTGACACCCGCCAGGCGTACTCCTTGCGGATCGCCGAGGCGAAGCCCAGCTCAAGGAGGGTGTTGAAGGCGCCGTCGGCGGCCTCCAGGACCTGTCCGAGGAGGCGGTCGGTCTCCTCGGGCGTGACGGCGGCCAGCGGCAGACGGGCGGTGACGTAGATGTCTCCGAGCCGGTCCACGGCGTAACTCACGCCGAACAGCTTGAGGTTGCGCTCCAGCAACCAGCGGTGGACGCCCGCCTCGTTCTCGTCGGGCCGCCGGATGACGAAGGCGTTGAGGGAGAGGGTGTGGCGGCCGACGATGAGGCTGACCGTGGTGGAGAGCTTGCGGGTGCCGGGGAGCTTGACGACGTACGTCCCGGAGTCGGGGCTCTCCCATTCCAGCTCCGCGTCCTTCAGGACGTCCTCGACGACCCTCGTGGCCTGCTCGGTGTCACCCATGCTGGGAGCGTACGCGACGGCGGTGGGACTGGGTCGCGGCCGTGTACACGTCGGCGGTGGCCGCCGCCGCGGTGTCCCAGCCGAAGCCCAGCGCGTGCCGGGCGGCGGCCGCGCCCATGCTGTCCGTCAGCGAGGGTGGTCGGCGAAACGGGCCAGCACGCGCGCGTACTCGGCCGGTCGGTGGCCCTGTACGAGGAAGCCGGTGGCGCCGTCGCGCACGGCCACCGGCAGACCGCCGACCGAGGCGGCCAGCACCGGGGTCCCGGCCGCCTGTGCCTCTATGGCGACCAGCCCGAAGGACTCGCTGTAGGAGGGCATGACCAGCACGGAGGCCGCCCGGAACCAGTCCGCGAGCTGCTCCTGGCCGACCGGCGGGCGGAACTGCACGACGTCGGCGATGCCCAGGCGGGCGGCCAGCTTCTGCAGGCCCTCGGGCCTGGCGAGCCCGCTGCCGGAGGGCCCGCCGACGACGGGTACGACGATCCGGGAGCGCAGCTCGGGGCGCTCGTCCAGCAGGGCGGCGACCGCCCGGAGCAGCACGTCGGGCGCCTTCAGGGGCTGTATGCGGCCCGCGAAGAGGGGGATCAGGGCGTCCTGCGGAAGACCGAGGCGGGCACGGGCTGCGGCACGGCCGTCGCCGGGACGGAACCGGTCGAGGTTCACGCCGGGGTGGACGACGGCGACCTTGGCGGGGTCCGCCGTGTAGTGCCGGACGAGTTCGCCGGCCTCCTCCTCGGTGTTGGCGATGAGGCGGTCGGCGGCGGCGACGATCTGGGTCTCGCCGATGACGCGGGCGGCGGGCTCGGGGTGTCGCCGTCGGCCAGATTGGCGTTCTTGACCTTGGCCATGGTGTGCATGGCGTGCACCAGCGGCACACCCCAGCGCTGGGCGGCGAGCCAGCCGACGTGGCCGGAGAGCCAGTAGTGGGAGTGGACGAGGTCGTAGTGGCCCGGGCGGTGGCCGGCCCACGCCTGCATCACGCCGTGCGTGAAGGCGCAGAGCTGGGCGGGCAGGTCCTCCTTGGCCAGGCCCTCGTAGGGACCGGCGTCGACGTGCCGGACGAGGACGCCCGGGGCGAGGTCGACGCGGGGCGGGAGGCCGCCCTCGGTGGCCCGGGTGAAGATCTCGACCTCGATGTTGATCGCGGCCAGCCGCTGGGCCAGCTCCACGATGTAGACGTTCATGCCGCCGGCGTCACCGGTTCCGGGCTGGTGCAGCGGCGAGGTGTGCACGGAGAGCATGGCGACGCGGCGGGGCCTGCGGTGCAGCCTGAGCCGCGAAGGCGCCGCCGGGGAGCGACGCCCGAGCCTGCCGGCGTACTGGCTCACGTGGCGTTCCTCCTCGGTGCGGGCATGCCTGCCGGAGGACAGACCGCGCCCTCCGGGGAGTGCAACAGCCGACGGGTGCCCCGCCATTTCCCGATCACGCGGCTTTACCGAATCATGACCCAATCTCGCTCAACCGTTCGACACGCGCGCGCGTGAGAACTGTGGAGGCGTACGCGGCGGCCGGTGGCGGGACCGAGCGCGAGCCGGTCGCCGCCGGGCCCGCTTACTCTCGTAGGCATGACCGCCCGCACCACGCCCCTGCCCCCGCCCGGCTCCGTCCGGGCGGGGCGGCCCCCGTCGTGGGGAACGTGACGCGCGGGACCACCAACCCCAACCGGCTGCGCCGCATGGACCGCTGGATCGCCGCCACGCACGGCGCCGCGCTGCGCCGCGCGGCGGACCCGGTGGCGATCGACCTCGGGTACGGGGCCGCGCCCTGGACCGCCGTGGAACTGCTCGGGCGGCTGCGCACCGTGGCACCCCGCGCGCGCGTGGTCGGTGTCGAGATCGAACCGGCGCGGGTGGCGGCCGCCCGGCCGTACGAGCGGGACGGGCTGGACTTCCGGCACGGCGGCTTCGAGATCCCCGTGCCCGGGCGCCCGGTGTTGGTGCGGGCCGCCAACGTGCTGCGGCAGTACGACGAGGACCAGGTCGCCGCCGTGTGGCAGCGGCTGTGCGCACGGCTCGCGCCGGCGGAGGGCGGCTCGCCCGGGGGCTGCTGGTGGAGGGGACCTGCGACGAGATCGGCCGACGGCACGTCTGGGTGGCACTGGGTCCGCAGGGTCCGCGGACGGTGACCTTCGCGACCCGGCTCGGTTCGCTCCAGCGGCCCTCCGACCTCGCGGAGCGGCTGCCGAAGGCGCTGATCCACCGGAACGTCCCCGGCGAGCCGGTGCACGCCTTCCTGCGCGACTTCGACCGCGCCTGGGCCGCCGCCGCGCCCTACGCCTCGTACGGTGCCCGCCAGCGCTGGATCCGCGCGGTGCGGGACCTGACCGCCGACTGGCCCGTCACGGACTCGGCCGCCCGCTGGCGGCAGGGGGAAGTGACCGTCGCCTGGAGCGCGTTGGCGCCACGCGGCCACTGAACGCGCGGTCCCGGGCCGACCGGTGGAGACCGGCGAGGACCGACGAGGGCCGGCGAGGGCCGGCCGGCGGGAACGATCTCGGTGCGTCGTTCGTCACATCGGCGAGAAGATCGTCGTGACCGGCGCCGCCCGGGGGAGGCGGTCGGAGGGGCGACGGATGACCGGGGTGCGCGCGAGGGTGCGGAGGGCGGGCGGAAACCCGACTTCCCATGACCTCTGTCGTTTTGCGCGCCGCCGTGGCACGATCCATCGGACGACCGCAAGTTACTGACGGTTAACCAGCTTGGGGACTGTATGGGGACGGGCAAGCGCGGCCTGCTCATGGCCGCCGTGACCGTGGTCTGCGCGATGACCGTGCTGGCGGCGCCCGGCACGGCGTTCGCCGCTCCGACACCCACACCGAGCGGGAGCGCGACACCGGACGCGTCCCCGAGCCCCACTCCCCCGCCGAACAAGGACCTGGAGAAGGTCCGCGCGAGACTCGACCGCCTCTACCACGACGCGGCCGTGGCGACGGACGCCTACAACGCGGCCGAGGAGAAGACGAAGAAGCAGTCCGCCCGGATCGCCGCGCTGACCAAGAAGATCACCGAGGGTCAGGAGAAGCTGGAGCGGCTCAGGAACCAGGCCGGCGCGTCGGCCCGCGCCCAGTACCGCAACGGCGGGCTGCCGCCCACGGCCCAGTTCCTGCTCAGCGACGACCCGCAGCGGTTCGTCGACGGCGCCGGGACCGTGCTGAACGGCCAGCGGGCCACGAACAAGCTGCTCGGCGAAATGACCCGCACCCAGCAGGACTTGCGGGACTACGCCGACGACGCCTCCGCGCAGTGGAGGAAGCTCGAGGTCCACCGCAAGGCCAAGGCCGCCGCCAAGAAGCGGATCAAGCGGCAGATCTCGGAGGCCGAACTCCTCGAGGACCGGCTCGAGGAGAAGGAGAAGGAGCGGCTCGCCCAACTGGAGGCGGACGCCGCCGACAAGGCGCAGACCAGGTGGCTGGACACCGGCGTTCTCGACGACATCAGGACGAAGGCGTCCAAGCAGGGCCGCGAAGCGGTGGAGTTCGCCACCGCCCAGCTCGGCAAGCCGTACGTGTGGGGCGCCGAGGGCCCCGACTCCTTCGACTGCTCGGGGCTGACCTCCCAGGCCTGGGCCGACGCCGGCCGGCCCATCCCGCGCACCTCGCAGGAGCAGTGGAAGCAGCTCGAGCACGTCGACATCAAGGACATGCGCCCCGGCGACCTCATCATCTACTTCGACGACGCCAGCCACGTCGCGATGTACGCCGGTGACGGACGGATCGTCCACGCGCCCCGTCCGGGGCGGACGGTGACCGTCGCGGGCGCCGGCACGATGCCGATCCTGGGCGTCGTACGGCCGGACGCGTGACCCAGCTCATGTGACGGCCCGCACGCCGGGCGCCCCGCGGGCCCTCGCGCCCCTCGCCGCGCCCCGGTCGTGTGACCCACCGCACGGCCAACCCCGCGCAAACCGGGCGATACGTGAGCTTCGTCATCCCCGCCCCGCGGGCGGGCTGTCCAACTGCGTTACGAATCGCGGCATATGACAGCGGCCTGAGCGCGAGCGACGCGGCTCACACCATTCCATCGGGGTGGGCAGTACCGCTATGGTCACCCGACGGTGGGTCGAGGTCCCTCGCCCCGCCTGCCCTCGGGGGAGGGAAGGAAAACAGGACGATGCCCGTACCCGTACCGCGGCAGAGAGCGATCCCGGCCGTGGAGAGTGGTCAGGCGCAGGCCGTCGCCCAAGGCGGCCCCCTCAAGGAAGAGGCTCACCGCAACGCCACGGCCGGCGCCAACAGCGCCACTCTCACCCTGCTGCTGATCGAGGACGATCCGGCAGGTCTGCCGATCGTGCCCGACATGCTGGACTCCTCCGGCAAGCCGGTCCGCGTCCGCACCGCCCGCAACCTCACCGAGGCCGAGCGGCTGCTCACCGACGACGTCCACTGCATCCTGCTGGACCTGGCGCTCCCGGCGCCCGGCCGGCCGCACGGCGAGGACGCCGACGAGCTGGCCGTGCTCCGGCACGTGCTCCAGATAGCGCCGCGGCACGCCGTGCTCGCGCTGACCGCCTCCGGCGACGCCGAGCGCGGCGCCGAGGCCGTGCGCGTGGGCGCCCAGGACTACCTGTTCCGCGACGAGCTGGACGGCCGGCTGCTCAGCCGTGCCATCCGCTACGCGGTGGAGCGCAAGCGCTCCGACACCGCCGAGCGGCGGCTCGCCGAGGGCAGGCTGCGCGCCCAGGAGAACCGCCGGCTGGAGCGGGGCCTGCTGCCCACGCCCCTGCTGGAGGGCTCCTCGCTGCGCTTCGCCGCCCGCTACCGGCCGGGGCGCTCCCGCGCCCTGCTCGGCGGTGACTTCTACGACGCCGTACGCACCCCCGACGGCACCGTGCACGCCATGATCGGCGACGTCTGCGGCCACGGCCCGGACGAGGCCGCGCTCGGCGTGGAGCTGCGCATCGCCTGGCGCGCGCTGACGCTGGCCGGGCTGTGCGGGGACGAGCTGCTGGGCACCCTCCAGGAGGTGCTGGAGCACGAGCGCGCGGACGAGGAGATCTTCGCGACGCTGTGCACGGTGGACATCGCCCCCGACGGCCGCCGGGCGGGCCTGTGCCTGGCCGGCCACCCGTCGCCGCTGATCGCCCGCCCCGGCCGGGCGCCGAAGCTGCTGCCGTACGAGAACAACGGTCCCGCCCTGGGTCTGCTGCCCGGTGCCCGCTGGCCCGGATGCAGGTGGAGCTGGGCGCCGAGTGGAGCCTGATGCTCTACACCGACGGTCTGATCGAGGGCCGCGTCGGCACGGACGGGGAGCGGCTCGGCCAGGACGGCATGGTGGACATGATCCGCCGCCAGCTGGCCGAGGGGCTGCGCGGCGAGAATCTGCTGCGGGCCGCCGTGAGCGAGGTCCGCGACCTCAACGGCGGCGAGCTGACGGACGACGTCGCGGTGGTCCTGCTGGACCGCACGTCCTGACCGGCCGGCGGCCGGCCGTCAGCGGCCGCCGTTGTACGGACCGTAGGGGCCGTCGCTGCTGCTTCCGCCGCGGCGGCGGCCCCAGCCGCTGCCGCCGGAGACCTGCCTGAGCGCGGGACGCACGTCGACGATGTAGACGATGCTCGCGATCACACCGGCGATCGGCAGGATGGACAGCAGCGAGAACAGGTAGCTGACCACGAGCGCGATGCCGAGGATGATCAGCCAGAAGACCTTGTTCTGCTTGTCGGCCGCGCGGAAGGCGTCCTCGCGCCGGAAGGCGGCGTCGAACAGCCCGAACGCGGCGAGGGCCATCATGACGATCTTCAAGATCCCCATGAACCCCGCGAAGCCCAACATCAGCATGCCGTCCACCGCCTGTTGTCTCCCGATCCGTACGCGGTCACCGTACCCGTAGAACGGGCCGGGCACCCCAGGGGTGCCCGGCCCGTTCAGATCCTGCCGGACGTGCTCACTTGGCCGGCGGGGTCGTCTTCTTGGCGGTCGGGGTGACCTTGCGCGGCGCCGGGGCCTTCTTCGCGGCGGAGTCCTTGGCCGCGGGCTCCTTGACGACGGACTCCTTCACCGCCGGCTTCTTCACCGTGGCGGGCTCGGTCCGGACCGCGGCCGGCTTCGGCGCCGTCCGGACCTCGCCCGGCTCGGGCTTGCCCTCGACGGCGATGGCCAGGTCCTCGATCTCCTCGGCGGCCTCGCCGCGCCAGGTCCGCACGGTCTGCTCACCGTGCTCGGCGACCTTCTCGTAGGCCTCGCGCGCCTTGACGGCGTACTCCGCGGCGACGCCGACACCGCGCAGGGCGAGGTCCTGGGCGTTCTCGCCGAGCTTCTTCAGGTCGACGTCGAGGGTGCCGATGAACTCGTTGACCTTGCTCTGCAGGGTGGTCTGGGCCTCCTTGGCCCGGCTGGCGGCCCTCTCCTGCACGGCCTTCGGGTCGGTGTTGCGCACCGCGTCGATGCGGGCCGGCGCCTCGGCGCGCAGCTGCTCGACCAGGGCGGGCACCTTCTTGGCCTGCTGGATCGCGAGGTCGGCGGTCCCGGCGGCGAAGTAGAGCGGCTTCGGGTCGCTGAGGGTCTTGCGCAGGTCGTCGGTGATGGCCATGGTGAGGGTCCTCCCGGATTCGCGTTCGGCTGAGGTTGGTGTGTCCGCGGTCTGGGCGGCCGGGCCCTGGTCCGGCTATCCGGCCGTCCGCCGCGGACCGGCATCACTGCCGCCGGCCGTGCGGGTGCCGCGTTCGGCGGTGTCGCCCGGGACATCGGTGCCGTGGGTCCGCTCCGCCGCCTCCCCGTCCTCCGCCGCCGGTTCGCCGACCCCGAATCCGTTCTCCTTGCGGAAGGACTCGTAGATCTGGAGCAGCACCTGCTTCTGCCGCTCGTTGAGCGAGGGATCGGCGAGGATGACGGCGCGCGTCTCCACCTCGTCCCGGTCCCGTTCGGCGTCGAGGATGCCGGCGCGGACGTACAGCGTCTCGGCGGAGATGCGCAGCGCCTTGGCGACCTGCTGCAGCACCTCCGCGCTGGGCTTGCGCAGCCCGCGCTCGATCTGGCTCAGGTACGGATTGGACACTCCGGCGGCGTCGGCGAGCTGCCGCAGCGAGAGCTGGGCGTTTCGCCGCTGCTCGCGCAGGTACTCACCGAGATTGCCGACGTTGAGCGATGCCATGGCTCCACCATGCCGCACTTCCGCTAACAATTGCAAGCATCTGCTTGCAAGAGTGCGCCATGCCACTCGTGGACTTCACCCGGCCGCCGCAGTGCGCCCGGCTCGGGACCACGACCGCCGCGGAAACTCGCTGGCGTCCCGCTCCCGGGCCGTGAGACTGCCGCGGTGACGCTTCACGAGGACGAGATCCCGGTCGACGAGACGCTCATCCGGTCGCTGCTGCGGGCCCAGCGCCCGGAGTGGGCCGGTCTGCCGTTGTCGCCCGCGGGCGCCGGTTCGGACAACACCATGCACCGGCTGGGCGACGACCTGCTCGTACGGCTGCCGCGGATCGCCGACGGGCGGTCCGTGCGCAAGGAGCAGGAGTGGCTCCCCGTCTGGCGCCGCTCCTGCCCTGCCGCGTGCCCGAGCCCGTGCACGCCGGGACGCCCACCGAGGCCTTCCCCGTCGCCTGGTCGGTGCACCGCTGGATCGACGGCGACGAGGCCGGCCCGGACACCGTCCGGGACTGGGCGGCCTTCGGCGCGGACCTGGCCGCGGTGGTGCGTGAGCTGCACGGCATCGATCTCATGGGGGCGACGCGCGCCGGTGACCTGAGCTGGTACCGCGGCGGCCTTCTCCGGCCCTGCGACGACTGGGTCGGTACGGCCTTCGAGGACTGCCGGGCCACCGTGGGCTCCGGGCTCGACATCGACACCCTGGAACGGCTGTGGCACGCGGCGCTCGCCCTGCCCGACCCCGCCGGCCCCCATGTCTGGCTCCACGGCGACCTGAAGCCGACCAACCTGCTGGTCCGGGACGGCCGACTGCACGCGGTCATCGACTTCGGAGCGCTCTCGGTCGGCTTCCCCGACGCCGAGCACGCTCCCGTGTGGGACCTGCCGCCGCTGGCGCGGCAGGCCTACCGGGACGCCCTGGACCTCGACGACGCGACCTGGGCGCGCGCCCGCGCCTGGGCGATCGCGGTCGGGGTCAGCGGGATCTCCTACTACTGGCACACCTGGCCCGCCTTCGTCGCCGAGTGCCGGGCCCGGCTCCAGGCGGTCCTCACCGACACGGCGGCCGGCTGAGCGTCCGGGCCGGCCGCCGCAGCCAGTCCGCCACGGCGCTGAAGTCGGCCCCGGTCAGGCCGTACCGGTGGTCGACGCGGTGCAGCAGGGCGGGCGCGGGATGGTGGACGGCGACCCAGGAACGGTCGGCCTCGGTCACCTCGTCGTCGATCCAGACGAAGGGGCGGCCCGCCGCCCAGGCGACCAGCGGGCGGGTCTTCCAGTGCAGCAGGCCGGGCGGCTCGTCCTCGTCCGGCCACCGCACGACCGGCAGCGCGGGCAGCCCGAGCCAGGGCGCCAGGCACGTGTTGGCGTCGTCCATCCAGGTCGTCGCCCACACCAGTTCGCAGCCGAGCCCGCCGAGCCGCGCGCCGAGCGCGGGGTCGACGCGGTTCAGCAGCGGATGGCCGCCCGCGTCCGGCGGACCGGCGAGGCCGCGGTCGTACACCGGGTAGGACAGGTCCGCCGCGCCGAACGGGATCAGCGGCCCGTCCACGTCGAGGAAGAGAAGCATCACCGTTCAGGATGCCCCTCGCCGGGCGCCGGCTGAAGCCCGCGGCCGGAACGGCAGCGGCCGGGCGTGGACGACGTCCAGGCGGGAGACCGCCCGGGTCAGCACCACGTACAGCCGGTTCACGCCCCGCTCCTCCGCCTCCGCGACGGCGGCCGGCTCCACGGCGACGACGTGGTCGTACTCCAGCCCCTTGACCAGGCGGGCGGGCACCACGGCCACCCGGGCGCCTGGTTCCTCCGGGCCGGCCGTCCCGATGCCGGCGGCGGTGAGCGCGTCGCGGACGCGGGCCAGGTCGGCGTCCGCCGTGACCACCCCGACCGAGCCCTCGCGGGCGAGCGCCGCGCGTACGGCGGTCACGGTGGTGCCGGGTACGTCGTCGGTGGGCCGGAGGGTCAGCTCTCCGTCCGTCCGCAGGGACCTGGCCGCGGGTACCGCCACGTCCAGCCGGTCCAGCAGCCGGTTGGCCAGCTCGATCACCGCGCCGGGCACCCGGAAACCGGTGGTCAGCGGCACCACGGCGGCGTCCGGCTTGCCGAGGTGGCGCAGTTGCACGGCCCAGTCGCGGGCCGCCCACGGGGTGGTGCCCTGGGCGAGGTCGCCGAGCACGGTCAGCGAGCCGAACTCGGCGCGCCGGGCGACCGCCCGGCACTCCATCGGCGAGAGGTCCTGCGCCTCGTCCACGACGATGTGCCCGTACCCCTCGGGGTGCTCGACCAGCCCGGCGACCTCGTCGAGCAGCACGAGGTCGGCGGCCGACCAGCGGGCGGACCGGTACGAGCGCGGCGGGCGGGCCCACAGCAGGGCCTCCTGCTCCCCGGCGTCCAGCAGCCCCTCGGCGGCCCGGGCCAGCGCCGCGCGGTCGGTGAACAGTGCGGCGAGGACCTCCTCGGGCCGCGCCTTCGGCCATACGGCGTCCAGATGGGCGGTGATCGCCCGCGCCCGCTCGATCCGGCGCACCCACGCGTTCGGAGGCGGCCCGGAGCGCCGTTCGGCCTGCTCCAGCAACCGGCGCACCACCCGGGCCCTTACCCGCTCGCGGCCGACCGCGTAGGGCTGCCGTTCGGCGCGCACCTCCTCGACGATGCCGGCCAGACGCGCGGCGGACACCCGCCACCGGCAGGAGCCGTCCGGTACGGCGAGGTCGGTGACGCCGTCGGTGGACACGCGCGCGTACAGGGCACGGCGCAGCACCTCGGCCATCCGGGCGTCGTGCTTGACGGCGGCCGTGCGGGCGGGGTCGTCGCCGGTCACCGGGTGGCGGGCGATCTCGTCGAGCAGCGTGGCCTGACGCACGCCGCTCTCCCCGAGCGAGGGCAGCACCTCGGCGATGTAGGAGAGGAAGGTGCGGTTGGGGCCGAGGATCAGCATTCCGGCGCGCTGGACGCGCTGGGGATGGGTGTAGAGGAGATAGGCGGCGCGGTGCAGGCCGACGGCCGTCTTGCCGGTGCCGGGGGCGCCCTGGACGCAGACGGAGGCGGTGAGGTCGCCGCGGACGAGGTCGTCCTGCTCGGGCTGGATGGTGGCGGCGATGTCCCGCATGGGGCCCACCCGGGGCCGCTCGATCTCCCGGGCGACGATGTCGCTGACCCGGGACTCGCCCTGGCCGAGGCGCTCGTCCTCGAAGCCGGTGAGGTCCGCGGAGTCGCCGCGGCCGCCCGCCGCCCAGCCGAACCTGCGGCGGATCTCGACGCCCTGCGGCTCGCCCGCGCTCGCCTGGTAGAAGGCGCGGGAGACGGGGGCCCGCCAGTCGACGACGAGCGGCGGGGCGGCCGGGTCCTCGGTGACCCGCAGGCGGCCGACGTGGTAACTCTGTCCGCCGTGTCCCGGATCGTCCGCGGCGAAATCCAGCCTGCCGAAGAACAGCGGGCCCTCGGGCAGTTCGCGCAGTGCCTTGGCCCGGCTGCGCAGCCGGTACCCGAGCACCTCGGCGTCGGCACCGGAGGCGGAGACGTCCTCGCCGGTGACGACCTGCGCCGCGGCGCCGTCGACCATGGCGGCGAGGGCGGCGCGGCAGGTGTCGTGGTAGGCGCGCTCGGTGCGGAGGGTGCCGTCGAGGGCGCGCTGGGATGACGTCATGCCCCAGCGTAGCGAAAATGCGTTACCGAGTTACATTTATTACCGAGTCTCAGTAGCGTGGAGCCCGGGCAGCCCGGCGGCCAGCCGGCCGAAGGCCCGCTCGGCGGCCCGCACGGCGTCCGGCCGGACCTCCTCCACGCCCTCCCCCGCCGCGATCCGCCCCCAGTTCTCCAGCGCCAGGATCCGCTGCACGGCGACGATCTGGCCCGCGGCGAGCCGCGCGTCCAGTCCGCCGCCGAGCGCCTCGGCGAGCGCGGCCTCCGACCGCTCCAGATAGCCGTACACCCGCGCCGCCAGGGCGGGGTCCCGTACAGGAGCCGGTGGAAGGCGAGCACCGCCGGGTGGTCGTTCAGACCGGTGACCGGATCGCACCGTTCGAGCCCGTCGAGGAAGTTGCGGCGCAGCGCCTCCAGCGGTTCCGCCGCTCCCGCCACGATCCGCGCGGCCTCCGTCTCGTGGTCCGCGATCCGGTGCAGGACCAGGTCCTCCTTGGCCGGGAAGTACCGGAAGAGCGTCGGCTTGGAGATCCCGGCCGCGGCGGCCACCTCCGCGACGGACACGGCGTCGAACCCCCGCTCCAGGAACAGCCGCACGGCGGTGTCCGACACGTCCTGGTACATCCGCCGCTTCTTGCGCTCGCGCAGGCCCATCTCTTCCATGGGGGAGCCTAGTGCTGTGGCCGGAAAGGTTTGCCGGGAAGCTCGCGGCGTCCGGTGCGGTGCATCGCAAGGCGGAGCATGGCCCGCGTACTGGATGTACTCGGGTGATGCGACAACGCGGCGAGGTGCCGTGCCGGGCGTCGCGAGCCGGTGAACCTTTCCGGTCGCAGCACTAGCCAGGGGGCGTCCGGTCTCACGCCAGAGCGCGGGCCAGGTACGGGTTCGCGGTCGGGCGGCGGGCGGGCAGGCCGAGGGAGGCGGTGGCCGCGGCCAGGGTCATGGGGTACGAGTCCACGGCCCGGCGGACGTTCGGGGCGTCCAGGCTCGCGCCGGTCACCAGGCGGTCGAGGTCCACGTAGGCCGAGCGCACGATCTCGATCCAGCGGTAGATCCGCCAGTCCTGCGACCAGTCGACGGTGTGACCGGGGGCCAGCAGCTTCTGCCAGCGCTGGAACATGCGGTCCCGGATCTCCGGGCGGGTCGGGGTGAGGTGCATGTGTCTGACCAGGTCGTAGAGCGGGTCGCCGACCACCGCCATCTCCCAGTCGATGATCGTCAGCGCCACCTCGTCCGCCCGGCGCACGAGGTTCCAGGGGTTCAGGTCGCCGTGCAGCAGGGCGGGCTCCCGGCGGCTCACCGTGTGCCGGGCCAGGATCTGCCGGAGCCGGGTGCCGTCGGGCAGCCCGAACAGCCGCGCCAGTTGCTGGGACTCCTTCGGCAGCTCCTCCACCAGCAGGACGAGCTGGTCGCTCAGCCAGCCGTAGAAGTCCCCCTCGCCGGCCGCCGGGTCGAGTTCCTTGTAGCTCACCCGCGTCAGGGCGTGGAGCTGGTCCACCAGCCGGTCCGCCTCGTGCGGCAGCAGGCCGTGCACCGGGTGGCTTGGGGGACGCTCACCGTCCCGCGGCCCCTCGTAGGTGTGGATGGAGAACTGCTCACCCTGGTAGCCGGCCCCAGGGCCAGAAGTTTGGGGGCCGCCACGCCCACGCCGGCGAGTTCGATGGCCCGGAGCACGGCGTGCTCGCTGAGGAAGCCGCGCTCCCTGCGGCAGACGTTGGCCACCTTGCGCCGGACCACGACGGGGAAACCGACATCGGGGACCCGCACCACCGAGTTGAGGTGACCGGTGCCCTTGAAGACGCGGCTGGCGGGCGTGGCGCCCTCCGCGGACAGGGCCTGGCGCACCGCGGAGTGCGGGAAGTCGGGGTGCTCGGGGACGCGTTGGTCCTGGTGCCAGTCCATGGACTTGGCGGACAGGCCGAGGCCGCCGTTCCTCGCGGCGCGCCAGCGGAAGAGGATCCGCTCGATCTCCCGCGGGTCCGGCAGGTTGCCCAGTCCGAGCGGCGCCGCCCCGGCCTCCAGGGCGCGCCGCACCTCCGCGGTCGCCTCGTCCAGGCTCTTCTGGTCGGGCGACGCGTGCAGGGAGTCGGCCGCGCGCATCACGTCCGGGTAGACCGACTGCGCACGCTCGAAGGCGATGTAGTGCCGCAGGTCCTTGGCGAGCCCGTTGACGGCCGCGGGCCGGATCAGCCGCATGGTGTCCGCCCAGGCGTCGATCACCTCGTTCCACTGGTGCGCGGGGTAGCGCATGCGGACCAGGTGCGTCGCCAGGTCGTGCAGGGGGTCGCCGTAGGTCGCCAGCTCGAAGTCGACGCAGATCAGGGGCGGGTCACCGCCGTAGGACATGATCAGGTTGTCGCGGTGCAGATCGGCGTGGAGCAGGCTGTAGGGCCGCCGGGCCATCGCCGGGACCCGCTCGGCGAACCGCGTCAGGGCGTCCTCGGGGATGCCGAGCGCGGCGAACAGCCCGCCGAAGCCCGGCCAGTTCGCCCGCCGGATCTGACGGTCCGCGAGATGCGCGAGCGTCTGCAGGAAGCCCTGGCTGTCCTTGTCGTTGCGCGGCCAGGCGGCCGGCAGGGGCGGCAGCGCCTCCCTGCGCACCTGCGCCATCTGACCGAGCAGACCGGCCAGGGCCTTGACGAGCAGGGCGTCGACCGGCTTGCCGTTCTCGCACACGCTGGACAGCGGGACACCCTCGACATAGCTGTGGATCGTGTAGCCGTCGCCCTTGGCCAGGCACTGCGGCACGTGCGGCAGGATGCCCTTGATGGCGTCCAGGATCGCCGACTCGTCCTGCCACGTCCTGATCACCACCGGCAGCACGTCGCCCCGGCGGACCCGCACCGTGACGGAGGTTCCGGTGTCACGCCCCAGCAGGTGCCGCACGTCCTCGGTGACCGGCAGTACATAGTTCCGGTTGTGGTGCCCGCTGCTCGCCACACCGCGTTCGGCGGCTCTGCGTACGAATGCGCCGACGGCGCCGGGCCGGGCGCCTTCCCCGGGGTGCCGACGGGGAAGAGAGGGTGCGCCCACTGGCCGCTCCGGGTGATTCGCGCGAGGGAGAAGAAAGGTAAGCCAAACATTAGGTGCAGCTGATTCCAGGCACGACCAGAGTCGGCCTCGAATAATCACAACGGGTGGTCTGCCGGGCTTCGAGGCCGGGCGCCGGGCGCGTGCTGGTTCGCCGTCTCCATGCGCGGGGAACAGACCGACCGGTTCAGCGGTGCGGGAATGCTAGCGCACCCGGGCCGCGCTCCGGGGCGCCGCGCGCTATTCGGCGAGGCGGTCCCAGACCGAGTCGAACCACGCCCGCATGCTGCCGACCGCCGTGGCGGTGGGCGTACGGGCGCGCCGGGCCGGCCTCGCCGTCGGGGCCGCGGTGGTCTTCACTCTGCTGATGGCTCAGGCCTAGCCCGCACCTGCAGCAGCACCGACCGCAGCGAACGCACGGTGTGCGTGGCACCGGCCTCCCGCAGCAGCTTCTCCTTGCGCTCGTTGCGCGCGTAGCCGAGGAAGGGAACCCCCGCGCTGTTCGCGGCGAGCAGGTCCGAGGGGGTGTCGCCGATCATCAGGGCGGCCTCGGGGGCGGCGCCCATCGCGTTCAGGGCGCGGTTCAGGCAGTGCGGGTCCGGTTTGAGGTGACGGAGTTCCTCGCTGCGACCGTAGACGTGCGGGGTGAAGCAGTCCACCAGGCCACGGCCCGCCAGGTACTCGCGCACCACGCGCGGTGAGTTGTTGGTGGTGATGGCGAGCCGCGATCCGACCGCCGCCCAGGTGCGGATCAGCGGATCGGCGTACGCGGTGGGCATGGCCGACCCGGTGGCCCGCAGTTCCTCCTGGGTGAGACGTTCCTCCAGCTCAGCGACCAGGTCGCTGCCGGGGTGCCTGCGGTCCACGGCGCGCAGGACGACGTGCGGGTCCAGGGACTCCCGCTCCTGCTGCGAGAGCAGGCCGTGCAGGCCCCGGCTCTCCAGCCACCGGGCCAGGTCGGCCGCCACGCGTTCCGCCGAGTGCCCAGCGAAGAGCCGGCAGATCGGCCCGTCGAAGTCCCACAGCACGACTCGTGCGCGTCTGATCAGATTCCGCAGTGCCTCGGTCTCGCCCTCGGTCTCTTCCGTCACCGGTTCGGTCCGCGTCGCGTCAGAAGTCACTAGGAGAGTGTCAGGTCCGTCGTGATGGTTTCCCAGAGGGCGTCGAACCACTTCTGCGATTGCTCCACGAATGCCGCGTCCCGCTGACCCGACCGCTTCTCGAAGGAGAAGAGCAGGGACTCGGAGCCGAGCGTGTCGTACATCTGCAGCGTGCCGGAGTCGGTGGGCTCCTCGCGCCGGGTGACCATGTAGTGCGCGAAGAGCGCCTCCACGCCGTTGAGCAGGTACAGCTTGACCGGCGGGGTGAACGGCAGGGCCCGGAAGGTGACCTGGACGTCGATGTCGTGCGTGGTGCGCAGGGCCCGCAGGTTGTACTGCAGGACCTGGCCCTGGGCGTTGCGCATCTCCAGCCAGCGCCGGTGCACGGGGTCGTCGTCGCCGTGCGCCTCGACCGAGACCGGGAAGGCGAGGTTGATGTCCCGGGACGGCAGCAGGATCCGCACGTCGACCCGGCCGGGGCGGATGCGGCCCTCGTGGATCAGCCGCAGCGGCTCACCGAGCGCCGGGATCAGGCTCTGCGCCGTCAGGCACACGGCGTCGATGCGGACGTGCGGCGCCGCGAACGCCTCGGTCAGCCGGGGAGCGAGGCCCACCATCGTCGGCTGGGGCCCGCCGTGGGCGGGAGCGGGCTCGGCGACGCGCGGGGGGCTGCCCTTGCTGACGCCGCTCAGCAGGCCGTCGTCCGCCAGCGCCCGCAGGGCCTGCCGCACGGCGCCGCGCTCCACGCCGAACTCCTCGGCCAGTTCGGCCTGGGTGGGCAGGCGCGCTCCCGCCTTCAGCTCGCCGGTGCGGATGCGTTCCCGCAGGATGTCGGCGATCTGCCGGGACGTGAGCCTTCTGCTTCCGTTCACTGCCACGTTCTCCTGAGCCACGACCAAACGCTACAACCCTGCTCCATCTGAAGGGAGTTGTCGCCAAGTTGTTTATGAGTATGAGCCAAGTGGGGACAACTTAAACAGAGTTGGCTGCCAACTTGGTTGAGTTGGCATACCGAAGGGGGAACGTCCATGCCTGTCCTCGCGCTCCTCTGCGCCGTCCTCGTCGTCGGCTTCGAACAGCTCGTCGAATGGAAGTACGGCGCCGTCGGACTGGTCGGCCTGCTGCTGCTCTCCGTGGGCATCAAGGCCAAGAGCCCGGCGGTCAGCTCCGCCGGGGCCCTGCTGCTCGCCCTGCTCCTCGCCGGCCCGGCCCTGTGACCGGCGCGGCGCACCCTAGGGTCTGAGCAGCAGATCCGAACTGATGGTCTCCCACAGTGCGTTGAACCAGAGGTGGGACTGCTCCACGAACGTGGTGTCGCGCGGGTCCGCACTCCGCGCGAAGGGGAACAGCATCGACCGCGTGCCCTCGGCGTCGTAGAGCTGCAGGTGCTCGTGGTCGATCTCCCGCTCCCGGCGGACGAGCGTGTAGTAGGCGAACAGCGCCTCGCTCCCGTTGAGCAGGTACAGCTTGACCGGCGGGGTGAAGGGCAGCGCCCGGAAGGACACGCTCACGTCGATGCCGTGCGTGGTGCGCAGCGCGAGCAGGTTGTCGCGCAGGACCTGGCCCTGGGCGTTGCGCATCTCCAGCCAGCGCCGGTGCACGGGGTCGTCGCCCCCGCGCGCTTCGACCGAGACCGGGAAGGCGAGGTCGATGTCCCGGGACGGCAGCAGGACCCGCACATCGATCTTGGCCGGTTTCAGCTTGCCGGCGTGGATCTGCCGGAGCGGCTCCCCGACCGCCAGCGTGAGCGAGACGGACGTCAGGCACAGGGCGTCGACCTCGACGTGCGAAGCGGCGAAGGCGGCCGCGATCCGCGGGGCGAGGCCCACCATGGTGGGCTGGGGCCCGGCCGCGGGGCCCGCGGCGGAACCGGCCCGCTGGGCGAGGGCGGCCACGATGGCGGGGGCGCCCTTGGAGACGCCGGTGAGCAGGTGCTCCGACTGCAGGATGCGCAGGGCCTGGCGCACGGCACCGCGCTCCACACCGAACTCGTCGGCGAGCTTGGCCTGGGTGGGCATGCGCTGGCCCGCCCGCAGTTCCCCGGACCTGATCCGGGCGCGCAGTTCGTCGGCCACCTCGCGGTGTGACGTGCGTGACCGCTGTGGCCTCTTCCGCCCATTGGCGGAGGCGTGTTCCGGGTCCACGAACGAACACTACAACTTCGCGCCAAGTTGCGGCAGTTCAGGGAAAGGTGGTTATGAGACGCTTCCAAACGGAGATAAGTACAGTGAAGTTGGTCGCCAACTTGGGCGACATGGTCAAGCTTCTCAGTGGTTGGCCGACCGGGCCCCTTCCGGAGGGGAGCCGGGAGCCCGGGCAGGGGGCGGCCACCGGAGCGCACAGTCACAACTGAACGGCCGGTACGGCCCGCACAGTCACAACTGAACACGGCAGCGCACAGCCACAACCGAACACCGTGACAACTGAACAGCTCGCTACGGATGAACGGCACGCGTCACCGGAGGAAGGGACCGTCAGAAGATGTCCGGGCACCACGGTCGCCCGGACGTGCGCAGCAGGGCGTCGGCCTCACGGGCGGCGCCCTCTCGCTCTTCCTGGACCCGCCCGAGGGCAGCGAGCCGCACCAGGGACTCGTCCCCCAGCCAGACCGTGCCCAACTCCGCGACCGGCAGCGTGAGATCGGCGTTCGCCCCGCCGGCCGGGACGCAGGAGGCACCCTGCGGCGAGGCCTCCAGCCGGAACCGCCCGCCGGCCAGGCCGTCCGCGTCCACGACCTCCAGCACCAGTGAGCCCGACCCGTCGTACGTACGCGCCTCCAGCGCCCGTACGACGTCCAGGATCCGCACCCACAGCCAGTCCGCGTGCGCCGTCACCCGGGCCGCACGGGGGTCGGGCAGGAAGAACGGCAGCAGGTCGTCCGGACCGCGCCAGCCGCTCTTGACCTTCGTGATCCAGTCGATCGAGCACAGGAACCGCCACAGCGCCCGCTCGGCCGCCGGGGTGGCGGCGAGCAGCCAGTTGACGTCGGCGGTGTTGTGCGGCTGCTTGTCGTGCCAGCGGTCGTCGCACTCGTACGAGACCAGGCCCTCGACCTCACCCGAGGCCGCCCGGTAGACGGCGTAGAACGGCTCGGTCCAGCCGCTGCCCCGGCCGAGGACACCGGTGTTCACCTGCCACCACAGCTCGTTCCTGCTGACCGCCCCGGGCTGGGCGCGGCGGACCCGTTCGTGCAGGCCGGGACCGAGCGCGCGGACGTCCTCGCCGTCCACGAGGTCGATCCGGCCGCCGTCCTCCGGGCCCGACCAGCGCGGGTCGAGGCCGCTGCGGGGCACCTCGACGGTCCACTCGGTCGTCCAGGTGCCCGGGCCGAAGCCGTAGCGGCCGTAGATGGGGTACTCGGCGGCGATCAGCGTGGCGACGACGTCACCGCGCTCCTTCGCCGCCGCCAGGTCCCGCTCCATCATGCGGCTCAGCAGGCCGCGCCGGCGGTGGGTGGCGGTGACGGTGACATTGGTGATGGCGTCCGCGGGCACGGCGGTGCCGCCCACCGCGGTGATCTCCTGGTCGAAGGAGCGGAAGGTCGCCACGCAGCGGCCGTCGTCGAAGGCGCCGAGCGGCCGGCTGCCGACGAAGTGCTTGCGGCGCCCCTCGAGCTGCTCGGGGCTGATGACCGGCTCCTGGAGGAAGCCGGTGTTCCGCGCGCGCTGCCAGCCCTCGAAGTCGGCCTCGGTCACCGGGCGGATGTCGATCGTCATACGGACACGCTAGGCGGGCGCCCCGAACCCTGTCGCCCGGTTTTCACCCCGCCCGGCCGTCCTCCGGTCAGGTCAGCAGGTCGTCGACCTGCGCCTCGCCCACCCGGTAGCGGCGGGCGATCTCCCCGCTGCAGTCGTCGGCGATGCGCTGCAGTCGCTGGCGGCGCCGGGAGACCTCCTGCTCGTAGCCGACCAGCCGGCCCATGGCACAGGTCAGCTCCCGGTCGGTGCGGGCCCCGAGGTCCGACAGCTCGACCTCGCCGAGCATCTCGGCGGCCAGCAGCCGGTACTCCTCGTTGAGCGGGGTGCCGAGCGTGACGTGGCGGGCCGAGGAGCGCTGGCGGGCCGGGGCGTCAGTGAGGATCTCCGGCAGCCGCTCCACCACGGAGGCGTCCGCGGGCGCCGGTACGGACGCCCGGCCGCGGCGGGCGAGTTCGGCCCGCAGGATGTCGATCCGGCCCTGCAGCAGCCGCCGCACATAGCTGAGGTCCGCCTCGTCGCGCTGGGCGTCGCGGCGCAGGGTGCGCAGCTCGGGCAGGCTCGGCCGGGTCAGGTCGTACTCGGCCGGTTCCGCGGGCAGCGACGGGCCGGGCGGCTCCTCGCCGCGCTGCGCGGGCGGCCGGTGCGTCTCCAGCCACCCGGTACTCGGTGTGCTCATGTGGTGTGACCGTCCCCTCGACCGGCGTGTGCAAGCATCGTGCCACCCCAAGTCGCCGCTATGTGACCGAGTGCCCCCGAACGGCCCCACATGGGGGCGTAAGGATCAATAATGGGCCGACCGTGTCCGGGGACCGGCCACCCGGCATGATGGTCGGCATGCGTGCGGTGGTGCAGAGGGTGGACGGCGCGAGCGTCGTCGTGGACGGCGAGACGGTCGGCGCGATCGAGGGCGAGGGCCTATGCGTCCTGGTCGGCGTCACCCACGAGGACACCAAGGAGAAGGCGGCCCAGCTCGCCCGGAAGCTGTGGTCGATCCGGATGCTGCAGGACGAGCGGTCGTGCAGCGACATCGACGCCCCGCTGCTCGTCGTCAGCCAGTTCACCCTGTACGGCGACGCCCGCAAGGGGCGCCGCCCCACCTGGAACGCGGCCGCGCCCGGCGAGGTCGCGGAGCCGCTGGTGGAGGAGGTCGTCGCCCAGTTGCGGGCACTGGGCGCGACGGTGGCGACGGGACGGTTCGGGGCCCGGATGCGGGTCTCCCTGACGAACGACGGCCCCTTCACGGTGCTGCTCGAGATGTAGGGCTCTTCGCCGGATCCCGGCGCCGCATCGCCTTCGGTGTGGGAGGGCCCTACGGCTCGACGATCACTTCCTGGGCGGCCGCCGTCTCCCCGGCCACCAGCCGGGCGTCGAGCGGTACGTTGCGCTTGACCAGGGCGAGGGCCACCGGGCCCAGTTCGTGGTGGCGCACGGACGTGGTCACGAAGCCGATTCTGCGTCCGTCGGGCCCTCGTCCGCGAGACGGATCTCGGTGCCGTGGGCGGGCAGGTGCACCTCGCTGCCGTCGAGGTGCAGGAAGACCAGCCGCCGGGGCGGCTTGCCCAGGTTCTGCACCCGGGCCACCGTCTCCTGGCCGCGGTAGCAGCCCTTCTGGAGGTGGACGGCGGTGCCGATCCAGCCCAGCTCGTGCGGGATGGTGCGGTGGTCGGTCTCGAAGCCGAGGCGGGGCGGTGGTGCTCCACGCGCAGCGCCTCGTAGGCGAGCAGCCCGGCGGCGGGGCCGGACTTCGCGGCGAACGGCTCCAGCTCGGCGCGTGGCAGGAAGAGATCACGGCCGTGCGCCGTCTCGCGCACGGCGACGCCCTCGGGCACCTCGGCGATGGAGCCGGCGGGCAGGTGGACCACCGCCACGTCGGCGGTGCGGTCGGCGACCTCGACCCGGTAGAAGAACTTCATCGACTCCAGGTAGGCGATCAGCGCCTTCTCGGTGCCGGGCTCCACGTGGGCCCAGACCGTGGTGCCGTCGTCCACCAGGTAGAGCGCGTGCTCGATGTGACCGTTCGCGGAGAGGATCAGGGCCTCGGTGGCCTCGCCCGCCGGCAGGTCGCTGACGTGCTGGGTGAGCAGCAGGTGCAGCCAGGTCAACCGGTCCTCACCGGTGACGGTGATCACCCCGCGGTGCGACAGGTCGACGAATCCGGTGCCGTCGGCGAGGGCGCGCTGCTCGCGGAACAGCTCGCCGTAGTGGGCGGCGACGCCTTCGTCCGGGCCCTCGCCGGGGACGGCGCCGGGCAGGGACAGCAGAGGGCTCTTCATGGGGCAAGCCTACGTCGTGGTACTTGAACCCTTCAGGGCACAGTCCTCGCAGCGGCCGAAGATCGCGAAGTGCTTCATGTCGGTGTCGAAGCCGAACTGCTCGCGGAGCTTGGCCGTGAAGTCCGCGGCGACGTCCACGTCCGCCTCGATGACGTTCTCGCAGTCCCGGCACACCAGGTGCAGATGGTGGTGGCGGTCGGCGAGGTGGTAGGTGGGCGCGCCGTGGCCGAGGTGGGCGTGGCTGACCAGGCCGAGTTCCTCCAGCAGCTCCAGCGTGCGGTAGACGGTGGAGATGTTGACCCCGGAGGCGGTCCTGCGCACCTCGCCGAGGATGGCGTCGGGGGTCGCGTGCTCCAGGGCGTCCACGGCTTCGAGCACGAGTTGCCGCTGCGGCGTGAGCCGGTAGCCGCGCTGCCTGAGGTCGCTCTTCCAGTCGGTGCTCACCACACCGGAAAGTCTAGGGCCACCGGCCCGCAGGGCACACGCGCCGAAAGGCCCGCCCGCCGGACGGGCCCGCCGTTCGGCGGACCTCCCGGTGGACGGGCCTGCGGCAGGACGAGCCGGCCGCAGCGGGGACGGCCGTCGGGCGGGGTCTACTTGAAGAACGCGATGCCGTCGTCCGGCATGTCGTCGGGCAGGGCCTTGGCCCAGCGCTCGACGTCCTCCGGGGTGACGACCTTCTTCAGGTGGGCCGACATGTAGGGGCGCAGCTCGACCTCGGGGGTCTGCTTCTCGCCGACCCACATCAGGTCGCTCTTGACGTAGCCGTACAGCCGCTTGCCGCCGCTGTAGGGCGGGGCGTCGGGGGTGCGGGCCACGGTGTCGGAGACGAGGTCGATCTGCGGCTTCTTGTCGGCCATCTCGCCGTACCAGATCTCGATGACGCCGTCGTCGCGGGTCATCGTCACCTCGACCCGGCGCTCGGCGTCGATCCGCCAGAAGCCGGACTCCGACTCCAGCGGGCGGACCTTGTTGCCGTCGTTGTCCAGCACCCAGGTACGGGAGTGGTACTCCAGGAAGTCCCGGCCGTCGTGGCCGAACGTGACCTCCTGACCGAAGTTGCACTTCTCCGAGCCGGGGAAGTCGTGCACGCCCGCGCCGGCCCAGTTGCCGAGCAGGAAGGCGAGCGGGACGAGGTCCTTGTGCAGGTCGGACGGGATCTCGATCATGATCGGCAGTGTTCCTGGGTGGGAGTGGTCAGCGCTGGCCCTGGTACAGCTTCTTCACGGTCAGACCGGCGAAGGCGAGAACGCCGACGCAGACCAGGACCAGCAGGGTTTCGAAGAAGATCTCCACGGGTGCTCCTTGAGCGAGGGTGGGCGTACGACAGAGCCGGGGCCCAGCTTACGCGGCCGGGACCCGGCTCTCCTTCCGAGGTGGTTCCCCGGAGTCCCTCGGGGGCTCAGCCGAGGAGCTGGCTCTGCAGCACCACCGTCTGCTGGAAGGGGATCGCGGGGGCGGAGCCCTTCCTGGACTGGAGGATCACGGCGTAGACGTCTCCCGCGGCGACGTAGGCCTGACGGACCTGTTCGGCGCCGTAGGGCCGGGTCTCGACGTACGCGGTGCGCTCGGTCCCGGACACCGCGGCCGCGTCGGGGAAGCGCTCGTCGTAGACGGCCTCGCCGACGCCGCGCACCTGGCGGCCGGGGACGCTGTAGGAGACGTTGTCGCTGGCGAACTCGTTCTCCACGACGTTCGCCGTGCCGAACTGCAGCAGGTAGACCCGGGTCCGGGTGCCGTCGGGCATGGTCCAGCCGCGGGCCGCGATGTGCCGCAGGCCGGTGTCGACGAGCTTCTGCCGCAGGTCGTCCCGTTCCTCCTTCAGCGCGTACTCCGCGAGGAAGGTGCCGGTGGCCAGCCAGCCGTCCCGGCCGCGCAGCGCCTTGTCCTGGGTGGCGCCCTTCGGCGCTGGGAGCAGCAGGGCACGCAGGTCGGCGTAGTGCGAGCCGGACCGGTTCGACTCGGCGAAGGGCGCGGGGCTGCCGGACGGCAGCGGGGGCCGGGCCAGCTCCGGGTAGTCCCAGCGGCCGTCCGACTCGGTGGCGAGTCCGGGTACGTCCGTCCGCTCCATCCGGGTGATCCCGTACGCCGTGCCCGCCCCGGCCACCGCGAACGCCACGACGGCCGCGGTCCAGCGCAGCGCGGCCCGCAGGACGCGGTGGTCCCCGGCGGGGGCGGGTGGGGACTGGGGGGCGGGCCGCGCGGCGGCCGGCTGCGTCATCGGGTCCTCGCTCATACGGCCGCTCCCGGCTCGGCGATACGGTCGAGCTGAGTGCTCAGCAGCTCCGCGACGCCGGCACCGTCGAGGGTCTTCGCACCGGACGCGGTGGTGGTGACCAGGACGTCGCCGACGTGGGCGGAGCAGAAGATCTCGTTCACGCCCTCGCCCGAACCCTTCGGCGTGCGGAAGCACTTGGCGTCCTTGTGGCCCTTGACCGCCGGGCCCGCACGCAGGGCGCCCAGCCCCTGGACGAGTTGGCCGGTGGACGTGGAGACGCGGCGGGCCGCGGACTCGTCCCCCATCCGGGACAGCGTGATGCTCACCGCGTAGACCTCCTCGTTCCACAGGTAGGGCTGGGACTGTGCGCTGAAGTAGCTGCGCATGGCCATGCCGGTGATGTGCTGCCGGTCGATCTGCCGCTCCATCTCCTTGCGGGTGGTCCGGGGCAGGCCGCTCACCGACCGCTTGCGCAGGGCCGTGGCCTGGGCGCCGGTCAGCTCGGCGTCGGAGCCGAACTCCCCGATGTCGGGCCCGGGGACCCAGGTGCCGGTCCCGTACGGCACGAGCATCCCCGCGAGCCCGTGCCGCGGCTCCGCCTTGCGCCCGTCGGCCGCGGCGCCGGGAAACCGCCAGATCGGCGAGCCCGCGTCCCGATCGGCCGCCCGCACGGTGACGACGGTGTGACCCACCCCGGCGACCAGGGCTCCGGCCAGCAGCAGGCACCCGGCGACGACGGGGACGCGGAACCGGCGCCGGTCCGTGCGGCCGCCACCGCCCCGGGCGGGCTCGGGGAGGGGGTGCTCGGCCTGTGCCGCGAGCTCGGCGGGCGCAGCCGACGTGGCCGGCTCGGCCGGCTCGTTCTGGTTCTCGGTCACAGCCGCTCCATCTGCCGTCGGGCCAGGTCCCTGATCTCCTTCTCGGCGATCGGCCCGTTGCTGAAGACCCGGATCTCCATCGCCACGTCACCGCGCCACGCGTACGCCTCGGCCGAGTACAGCGTCCGGCCCGCCCCGTAGTCGACGACCGGCCGCGGGTGGACGTACGCCATGCCGTCCCCGGTCCCCGGGATGCTCGAGCTCTCGGTCCCCCGGGCGGACTCCACGTCGTCCTCCATGTTGTGGGTGGCGTCGGCCGCCGCCATGGAGTCCTCCTGCCGGTACTGGACCAGCCGGATGTCGACGATGGAGGAGGTGCCGTCCTTCCAGCCGGTGACGGCCGCCCGCCGGAACTGGTCCGTCGCGAGCGAACTGAACTTCGCACTGGGGTTCCCGAAGTGGTCGGCGTAGTCCGCCAGGTCCATCCAGCCGTCCTGCGGCACCCAGGCCGCCGTGCGCGCGCCGCGCGGCTTGTCCAGGAGCAGCTTGCGCAGGTCGCCGTCCGTCCTGACCTCGCGGTCCTGGGCGGCGGAGAGCGGCTCGGCCTCGCCCCCGCCTGCCCGATCACCGGCTGGGAGAGCGGGGGCGGTTTCGTGGGCTCGCGGCCGGCCTGGACGTGGTAGCCGGCGCAGACGCCGGCCACCAGGCCCAGGAGGGCGCCGGCGCCGGCCAGCCGGGCCGCGCGGCCGCGCCGGCGGGGCCGGGGTGCGGGTGCGGCGGGTGCGGCGGGTGCGGCGGGTGCGGCGGGTGCGACGGGTGCGGCGGGTGCGGCGGGTGCGGCGGGTGCGGCGGGTGCGGCAGCACCGGAGGTGTCCGCCGCCCCGCTGTCGTCCCGCGCGACGGGATCATTCGCCACAGCCGGAACATCCGGCGCGTCGGGTCTCTCTTCCGGCTCTTCTGACTCTTCTGGTTCTTCCAAGACGTCCCCCCACAGAACGGGAAGCGTGAATTCCGAATCCACGCCCCACAGCAGACTCATGGTCAGGTCCGGGAGTTGCGGGGACGTTGATTACGATTCGGCCATGGCGAAGAAGCTCGTGATCAAGGTGACTGCCGGTGCCGACGCCCCCGAGCGCTGCTCGCAGGCCTTCACGGTGGCGGCGGTCGCCGTCGCCAGCGGGGTCGAGGTCTCGCTGTGGCTGACCGGGGAGTCGTCCTGGTTCGCGCTGCCGGGGCGCGCCGCGGAGTTCGAACTGCCGCACGCCGCGCCGCTGCCCGACCTGATCGACTCGGTCCTCGCCGCCGGCAGCGTCACCCTGTGCACCCAGTGCGCGGCCCGGCGCGAGATCACCGAGAAGGACGTCCTCGAGGGCGTGCGGATCGCGGGCGCGCAGGTCTTCGTGCAGGAGGCGATGGCCGACGGGGCCCAGGCGCTCGTCTACTGAGACGGCCGTTCCGCGCGGTTCACACCTCCTGCTGGGTCCACAGGCAGAAGGGGTGCCCCGCGGGATCCAGCAGGACCCGGACGTCGGCCTGCGGCTGGTGCGCGGCGAGCGTCGCGCCCTCGGCGAGCGCGCGTGCGGTCTCGCTCTCCAGGTCGTCGACCTCGATGTCGAGGTGCAGCATCATCTGCTGCTCCCCGGGGCCGCGGCCGGGCCAGACGGGCGGGACGTAGCCGGGCTCCGACTGGAACGAGAGCGCGGTGCCGCCGCCCGGCGGCCCGATGAGGACCCAGCCGGGTTCCTCGGCGCGGGTGACGTAGCCGAGCAGGCGCAGGTAGAAGCCGGCCAGCGCGTGCGCGTCCCGCGCGTCGAGCACCACCGTGGACAGCCGTGCGGACGGCATGCGGGCCCCCTCCTAACGACGGCGTCTCCTGCCGTCCAGCTCGTCCCACCACTCGTCGGACTTCGGGTCGCCGGACGGGTCGTCCCACCAGCGGTCGTCCGGCCCCGCCGGTTCGCGATCATCGCGGCGACCGGCGGAATGACCATGGCCACCACGCACATGCCCACGGCCGCCGGGACCGACCACAGGCGCACCACCGCCCACGCCAGGACGAAGAGACCTATGCAGGTCCCCATCATGGCGAAATAGACGTGCCGTCGCCGGGCGAGCATGGTTCCAGCGTAGGCCGCGGCGCCCGGTCCCGCCGCTGTCACAACTGATCGACAAACCTCCGCACACCCCGCCCCGCACGGTTACCGTGGCGTATCCAGACCACCGCCGACCCGGGGAACACCACATGCGCGCCTTGCGAATACTGCTGATCCTCCTCGTGGTCCTCGGTCTGCTGTTCGTGGTCGTGGACCGGGTCGCGGTGCACTTCGCGGAGGGCGAGGTGGCCGACCGGCTGAAGACCACCGAGAACCTGGCGAGCACCCCCGACGTGTCCATCAAGGGCTTCCCGTTCCTCACGCAGGTGGCGAGCGGCGAGCTGGACGACGTCGAGGTCGGCGTCAAGGACTACGAGGCGGCCACCGGCAAGGGCTCGCAGACGATCCGCATCGACGACCTCAGGGCCGACATGCGGGACGTGTCCTTCTCCGGCGACTACAGCTCGGCCACCGCCGCCGATGCCACGGGCACCGCGACCATCGCCTACGACGAGCTGCTGAAGGCCGCGAAGTCGGAGCCCACGCCGCTCGGCCTGGGGCTCACGGCCCAGGTGGTCGGCCTGTCGGACGGCGGGAACGGCAAGATCAAGATGGCCCTGAAGGTCTCCGGACTGGGCACGATCCACCTGCTCGGCTCGGTCACCGTCCGGGACAACAAGCTGCAGGTCAAGGCCGACGGCGTGCCCAGGTTCGGCGGCCTCGACCTCGCGGAGGGCCTGATCCGCTCGGTCACCGACTTCCAGCAGGCCGTCGACCGGCTGCCCGGCGGTATCGAGCTGGCCGAGGTGCGGGCGGCGCAGAACGGCGTGGAGATCACCGTGAAGGGTTCGGACGTCAAGCTGGCGGGGTAGTCGGACAGCCTGCGGAGACGGCGGGTGTCCGACAGTCGAGACACCCATGTCCGTACCGCAGATGCCAGAGCGTCGACGAGCGCCCGGGGACCGTGCGGCGACGGCCCGGGCGCTCTCTCGTTCCCACCATGCGGACGATCGCGTCTCATAATGCGACACGCCGGTGACACGTCCGCCCAGACATCCCTACGATCGAACCCATGAGGCGACAGGCGGATCTCACGAAGCGGCGGGCAGTGGACCTGTGCCGCGTTGCCGCCATGCTCTGTCGCCCTTTCTGAAGCGGTAGCGGCCGCCCCCGGCCCTCCGCGTTCCCCACCGCCCTGTGTCGAAGGGCACCCGTGCGCCGCTCGCAGCCGAGCGCCCGTACCCACGCACTCGCACGCCCCGCCGTAACTGCCCCGGAGGAGAAAGAGCATGAGCCGCAGCGACGTCCTCGTAGACGCGGACTGGGTCCAGGAGCACCTGGACGACCCGAACGTCGCCGTCGTGGAGGTGGACGAGGACACGTCCGCCTACGAGAAGAACCACATCAAGAACGCGATCCGCATCGACTGGACCAAGGACCTGCAGGACCCGGTCCGTCGTGACTTCGTCGACCAGGAGGGCTTCGAGAAGCTCCTGTCGAAGAAGGGCATCGCCAACGACACGCTGGTGATCCTCTACGGCGGCAACAACAACTGGTTCGCGTCCTACGCCTACTGGTACTTCAAGCTGTACGGCCACGAGAACGTCAAGCTCCTCGACGGCGGCCGCAAGAAGTGGGAGCTGGACGCCCGCGAGCTGGTGGCCGGCGACGACGTGCCCGAGCGCGCCGCCACCGAGTACAGGGCCAAGCCGCAGGACGCCTCGATCCGCGCCTTCCGCGACGACGTCGTGGCCGCGATCGGCACGCAGAACCTGGTCGACGTCCGCTCCCCCGACGAGTTCTCCGGCAAGCTGCTCGCCCCGGCCCACCTGCCGCAGGAGCAGTCGCAGCGCCCGGGCCACGTCCCGACCGCCGCGAACATCCCGTGGTCGAAGAACGCCAACGACGACGGCACCTTCAAGTCGGACGACGAGCTGCGCGAGCTCTACGCCCAGGAGGACGTGGACCTCGCCAAGGACACCATCGCCTACTGCCGCATCGGTGAGCGCTCGGCCCTGACCTGGTTCGTGCTGCACGAGCTGCTCGGTGTGCAGAACGTCAAGAACTACGACGGCTCCTGGACCGAGTACGGCTCCCTGGTCGGCGTGCCGATCGAGCTCGGCTCCGGCAAGTGACCGCGACCAACCCTTCCCGACCGACCTTCTGGTCAGACCCCTCTGGAGAGACACATGTGTGGAGCGAAGGCCGGCGGCCCGGACGCCTCGACGATCAAGCCCGGTGAGACCACGATCCAGGGTCAGGTGACCCGGGACGGCGAGCCGGTGACGGGCTACGTCCGGCTGCTGGACTCGACCGGCGAGTTCACCGCGGAGGTGCCCACCTCCGCCACGGGCCAGTTCCGCTTCTACGCGGCGGAGGGCACCTGGACCCTGCGCGCGCTGGTGCCCGGTGGCACGGCGGACCGCACGGTCGTCGCCCAGCAGGGCGGGCTGGCCGAGGTCGCCATCGCGGTCTGAGCGGGCGGAGCGGGCCGAACGGGCTCGGTGACGGCGAAGGGCCGCATCCCTGGGTTGGACGCCAGGGGGATGCGGCCCTTCGGCATGTCCGCGCGCCGGGGGCGACGCGGGAGGGGACAGGCCCTAGCCGAGCGCCCGCCCCAGCACCCACACCACCGGGGCCGCCGCCGACAGGGGCAGCGCCACGCCCGCGGTGAAGTGCACGAAGCGGGACGGGTAGTCGTAGGCGGCGACACGGTGGCCGATCAGCGCGCAGACACCGGCCGCCGCGCCCAGGGCGGCGCCCTTCGTGCCGAAGCCGGTCATCCCGCCCACCGCGATGCCCGCGCCGGCCGCCGCCAGCACGGCGACCGCGACGGAGGCCGGGGTCGGCAGCGGCAGGGCACGGGCCACGACGGCCACCGCGACCGCCGCGGCGCCCACCGACACAGCGTGCGGGGCGGCACCCAGATAGCCGGTGGCCAGTACCGACAGGGCCGTCGAGGCGACCGTCGCCATCAGGCCGTACATGCGCTCGTCGGGCGAGGCGTGCGAGCGGAGCTGGAGGACGAGGGACAGCAGGACCCAGGCGCCGAGCGGGCCGAGGATCGCGGCGGGCGCGTGGTCGCGGCCCGCGGCCAGCACCGCGACGTCCGCGGTGAGCGCGCCCGCGAAGGCCAGCGCGATGCCCTGCCGGGCGGGCCACATGCCGTTCAGCCGGAACCAGCCCGCGGCCGTCACGGCCTGGAGCAGCACCAGCGGTACGACGAGGGCGTACGAGCCGACGGGCGCCGCCACGGCGAGCAGCAGACCCAGCAGGGCGGTGAGCAGCGCCGGCTGCATGCCGGGCTCGATGATCGGGGAGCGGCCCTCGATGCGGGCCCGCTGGGCGTCGGTGACGCGGCTGTTGCCGGCGAGGGTGGCGGGCCCGTAGCCGGGGTCCGTACCGGCCCCGGTGGCGTCCGCCGCCTGCGGTGCCGCCGCCTGCGTCCGGGTGTGCGTCTCCGGCTGGGGCTGCGGCGCCTGGTGCTGCGGCTGCTGCGGCTGCGGCTGCGGCTGCGCGTACGGCTCGGCGACCTGCGGATGGGGCTGGGCCGCGTGCGGCGGCTGCGGGTACCCCTGCTGGTACCCCTGCTGCTCGGGCGGCAGCGGGTACGCCGCCCCGGCGGCCGGCTGGACCGGCGCGTGGGTCTGCGTCTCCCACGTCTGCCCCTGCCACTGCTGGGTGAGCTGGGGTCGTAGCCGGGCTGCGCGTACTCGTCGTGGCCGGCCCATCCCTGCTGTCCCTGGTGCGCCTGCTGGTGCTCGTGCGGCTGCGGGTGAGGCTGCTGGTACTGCTGGGCCTGCTGATGCGGCTGCTGCTGGTACGGCTGCTGCTGCTGATACGGGTCGTACCCCTCGTACGGCCCGCCCTGGTACGGCTGGTCGCTCATCGCCTCATCCTCCTGCGAACGGCGGGAGCACCTCGACCGTGCCGCCCTCGGCCAGCCGTACCGTCTCATGCGCGCGGGTCCCGACGGGGTGACCGTCGACGATGAAGGAGCAACGCCGCAGGACGCGCGTGAGTTCACCGGGGTGTCGCTCACGCACGGTGGCGAGCGCCTCGGCGAGGGTGGCCGCGTCGTACGGCTCCTCGCCGACCCCGGCCGCGGCCTTGGCGGCGGCCCAGTAGCGGACCGTGACCTTGGGCATCTGGTTCCTCTATCGACGGCGGAAAACAGGGAAGTGCGGTGCCAGGCTAGCCCGCCCGGCGGGCCGCCCAGTCGCCGATGCGGCCCAGCAGGGCGTCGTCGGCCGCGTTCTCCGCGTGGCCCATGCCCGGCTCCACCCAGAGCTCGCCGTGCTCACCGGCCGCCTCGGCGAGCATCCGGGGATGGTCGAGGGGGAAGTAGCCGTCGCGGTCGCCGTGCACGATCAGCAGCGGGACCGGCGCGATCCGGGGCACCGCCTGCACCGGGGACAGCGGCACCGGGTCCCACTGCCGGTGGTGGATACGGGTGCGCAGGCCGTAGCGGCCGACCAGCCGGCCCGCGGGCCGGGTGACCAGCCAGTGCAGACGGCGCATGGGGGCCGTGCCCCGGTAGTACCAGCGGGCGGGCGCGCTCACCGCGACCACCGCGTCGACCGTGCCGGGCCGCAGGGCGGCGTGCCGCAGGACCACCGAGCCGCCCATGGAGAAGCCGACGGTCACCACGCGCGTGTGCCCGAGTCCGCGTGCCCACTCCACCGCCGCGTCCAGGTCCAGCACCTCCTTGTCGCCGACCGTGGACCGGCCGCCCGAGGCGCCGTGGCCGCGGAAGGAGAAGGTGACGACGGCGCCGTACCGCGCGAGCACGCCCGCCGCCCTGCGCACGTGCGGGCGGTCCACGTCCCCGGTGAAGCCGTGGGCGACCACGAAGACCGGGGCCGCGGAGGGTGGTGTGGCGGCGCACGGAGACGCTTCGTATACGACCGGGCCCGGATCGTATACGGAATCGACCGCGATTCCGTCGGATGTGCGCAGGAACGTCCGGATAGGGGCCGGTCCGGCCGTCTCGTGATTCGGACGAACGGTGGAACGCGCCACATGACCTGACGGACGGTTGCTCATGTGGGCTATTCTGCTTGGCAGAGGACTCGGGCAGCGCAGCCCCCGGGTCCTTTTGTGCTTTCGGAAGCGTTGTATACGAAGCGGGAGACCGCGGACGTACGGGGCCTTCGGGATCGCAGAGCAGTTCCGTACCGCACATGTCCTCGCAGGGACCGAGGAGGAACCAGACGTATGAGTTCTCTGCTGCTCCTGACCAACGCCCTCCAGCCGTCGACGGAGGTGCTCCCCGCGCTGGGCCTGCTGCTGCACAACGTGCGGGTGGCCCCGGCCGAGGGCCCCGCCCTCGTCGACACCCCGGGTGCCGACGTCATCCTCATCGACGGGCGCCGCGACCTGCCGCAGGTGCGCAGCCTGTGCCAGCTGCTGCGCTCCACCGGTCCCGGCTGTCCCCTGCTCCTCGTCGTCACGGAGGGCGGCCTCGCGGCCGTCACCGCCGACTGGGGCATCGACGACGTGCTGCTCGACACCGCCGGCCCGGCCGAGGTCGAGGCCCGTCTCCGGCTCGCCATGGGCCGGCAGCAGATCGTCAACGACGACTCCCCCATGGAGATCCGCAACGGCGACCTCTCCGTGGACGAGGCGACCTACTCCGCCAAGCTCAAGGGCCGGGTCCTGGACCTGACCTTCAAGGAGTTCGAGCTGCTCAAGTACCTCGCGCAGCACCCCGGCCGGGTCTTCACCCGCGCCCAGCTGCTGCAGGAGGTGTGGGGCTACGACTACTTCGGCGGCACCCGCACGGTCGACGTGCACGTACGGCGGCTGCGCGCCAAGCTCGGGCCGGAGCACGAGTCGCTGATCGGCACCGTCCGCAACGTCGGCTACCGCTTCGTCACCCCCGAGAAGGGCGACCGCTCCGCCGACGAGAACAAGGCCAAGGCCGGCCGGGCGAAGACGGACGATGCGGACACCTCGGCGGCGCTCGACGCCACCGAGATCCACGCGGACGCGTAGCGCGGGCACGGCGGGGGTCCGGGCGGTCGGCACCGGCGCATGGCCGCGATGTGATACGCCCTGCCCAGAGCGGGTCAATCCGCGTAGACTCCGCGCGTGGCGAAGGTGACTCGTGATGACGTGGCACGGCTGGCTGGGACCTCCACCGCCGTCGTCAGTTATGTCATCAACAACGGACCCCGGCCGGTCGCCCCGGCCACGCGCGAGCGTGTCCTCGCGGCGATCAAGGAGCTGGGGTACCGGCCCGACCGGGTCGCCCAGGCCATGGCCTCGCGCCGGACGGACCTGATAGGGCTGATCATCCCGGACGCCCGCCAGCCCTTCTTCGGGGAGATGGCGCACGCGGTCGAACAGGCCGCCTCCGAGCGCGGGAAGATGGTCCTGGTCGGCAACACCGACTACATCGCCGAGCGTGAGGTCCACTATCTGCGGGCGTTCCTCGGCATGCGGGTCTCCGGCCTCATCCTGGTCTCGCACGCCCTGAACGACCTGGCCGCCGCCGAGATCGACGCCTGGGACGCCCGGGTGGTGCTGCTGCACGAGCGCCCGGAGGCGATCGACGACGTCGCCGTCGTCACCGACGACCTGGGCGGCGCCCAGCTCGCCGTGCGCCACCTGCTGGAGCACGGCTACGAGTACGTGGCCTGCATGGGCGGCACGGCGCAGACGCCGGCCGTCGGCGACCCGGTCTCCGACCACGTCGAGGGCTGGAAGCGGGCGATGGACGAGGCGGGCATCCCCACCGAGGGCCGCCTCTACGAGGCCCCCTACAACCGCTACGACGCCTACCGGGTGGCGCTCGACGTGCTCTCCGGCCCGGACCGTCCGCCCGCCTTCTTCTGCTCCACCGACGACCAGGCGATCGGCCTGCTGCGGGCCGCGCGCGAACTGCGCATCGACGTGCCCGGCGAGCTGGCGGTGGCCGGGTTCGACGACATCAAGGAGGCGGCGCTCGCCGACCCGCCGCTGACCACGGTCGCCTCGGACCGCTCGGCGATGGCCCGGGCGGCCGTGGACCTGGTCCTGGACGACGGACTGCGGGTGGCCGGCTCCCGGCGCGAGCGGCTGAAGACGTTCCCGTCGCGCCTGGTGGTGCGCACGTCCTGCGGCTGCTCGAACTGACGGTTCCGGCGCCGGTCCGGGAACCCGGGGAGAGCCCGCCCCGAGCGGCGGGAAGCGCCTTTATATCGGGCGAACGAGGTTCTGCCGGGCTTCTCAGGGAGCACTCAGGCGGCTCTCATGGTCGCGGGACATGCTCTTTGTCATGACCGAGAGCATCCGCCGCAGCGGCGAGTTCGAGCACGAGGGCCCCCAGGGCGCGTACGCCCGGCAGCACGTCCACTCCACTCCCGTGAACCCCGAGTGGCCGCCCCCGCCGCCGTACGAGCCCGCGACGGCCACGGTCACGGCGCCGGGCACCGAGCCGGCCGCCGGACCGGCCACGGGGACCGCCGAGCGGCGCCCCCGGGGACCGATGGCGCTGCTCACCGCCGTGGCGATCGTCGCGGCCGCGGTCGGCGGCGGCACCGCCTACGCCTTCCAGGAACTGACCGGCAAGGACACGGTCGCCTCGGCCGGCACCACGACCACCGTGGTCCCGTCGAGCAAGAGGGGCGACGTCGCCGCGATCGCCTCGGCCGTGAGCCCGAGCGTCGTCGAGATCCAGGCGACCCTCGGCAACGGCTCGTCCACCGGCTCGGGTGTGATCATCACGTCCGGTGGCGAGATCGTCACCAACAACCACGTCGTCGCCGGCGCCTCCTCGATCAAGGTGCGCACCAGCAACGACAAGAGCTACACCGCCGACGTCGTCGGCACCGACAGCTCCAAGGACCTCGCACTGATCAAGCTGCGGGGGCCTCCGGGCTGACGCCCGCCGCGCTGGGCGACTCCTCCGACGTCCAGGTCGGCGACTCGGTCATCGCGATCGGCTCCCCCGAGGGCCTGACCGGCACCGTCACCAGCGGCATCGTCTCCGCGCTCGACCGGGACGTGACCGTCTCCACCGACGAGAGCCAGGGCCAGGGCCAGGGCCAGGGCGACGACGGCCAGTGGCCGTTCCAGTTCGGCGGCCGCCAGTTCAACGGCGACACCGGCTCGTCCACGACGACCTACAAGGCGCTCCAGACCGACGCCTCGCTGAACCCCGGCAACTCCGGCGGTGCGCTGATCGACGCGAGCGGCCATGTCATTGGCATCAACTCCGCGATGTACTCGTCGAGTTCGCAGGCCTCCTCGTCCTCGGACGCGGGCAGCGTCGGGCTCGGCTTCGCGATCCCCGTCGACACGGTCAAGTCCGACCTCGCCAAGCTGCGGGCCGGCTCGACCAGCTGAACGACCCACCAGGCACAGTAGGGAGCACGTCATGATCACTCAGGTCTCGCACAGTGACGTCACGGGCACCGGCCCGGCCGCCCTCACCCTCCCCCTGGCGGTGGCGTACGAGCTGCACGCCCCCGCCGCCCCGCCTCCGCGCCCCGCGTCCCGGAGGTCGCCGTGCCGGCCCCGGAGCTGATGGGCCTGCGTACCTCCGCCGACCGTCCGCACCGCCGCAAGGTGCCGCTGCGCCGGCTGAGCGCGGTGCACCAGCTCGGCGCGGCGCGCGGCCTGAGCATGCTGGGTTCCTGAGCCCGGCGTGCGTGCCCCACGGCCCCCGGGCGTGCGAGGCTGAGAACCGCCCCGCCCACCCGACCCACCGCACCCCGAGGAACCGCGAGCCATGAGCCCCGCCGAAGGCGACCGTGACCCCCAGCGCATCCTGATCGTCGACGACGAGCCCGCCGTGCGCGAGGCACTGCAGCGCAGCCTCGCCTTCGAGGGATACGGCACCGAGGTCGCGGTCGACGGCGCGGACGCCCTGGAGAAGGCGGCCGCGTACCGGCCGGACCTGGTGGTGCTGGACATCCAGATGCCCCGCATGGACGGCCTGACCGCGGCCCGCCGGATCCGGAGCACCGGGGACACCACCCCGATCCTCATGCTCACGGCCCGCGACACCGTGGGCGACCGGGTGACGGGACTGGACGCCGGGGCCGACGACTACCTGGTCAAGCCGTTCGAGCTGGACGAGCTGTTCGCCCGTATCCGCGCGCTGCTGCGGCGCAGCTCGTACGCGGCCGACGTGTCGGCCGAGGCCCAGGCGGACGAGGCGCTGACCTTCGGCGACCTGCGCATGGACCTCGCCACCCGGGAGGTCACCCGGGGCGGCCGGCAGGTGGAACTGACCCGCACGGAGTTCACGCTCCTGGAGATGTTCATGGCCCACCCGCGCCAGGTCCTCACCCGCGAGCAGATCCTCAAGGCCGTCTGGGGCTTCGACTTCGAGCCCTCCTCCAACTCGCTGGACGTCTACGTGATGTACCTGCGCCGCAAGACCGAGGCGGGCGGCGAGCCGCGGCTGGTGCACACCGTCCGGGGCGTGGGGTACGTACTGCGGCAGGGCGGCGCGGAGTGAGGCGGCTGGCCCGCCGCTACCGGACGCTGCCGATCAGGGCCCGGCTGGCGATGCTGGTCGCGGCGGCGGTGGCGTTCGCGGTGGCGGCGGTCTCGGTGACGTGCTGGTTCATCGTGGAGCGCAAGCTGTACGACCAGGTCGACGCCGATCTGCAGAAGGTCTCGGAGCCGCAGCGGCTGGTGAACATCGTCTCCACGCTGGAGTCGTGCCCGCAGACGCCCGGCGACGCCGGACTCGGCGACTTCCACGCCCACGGCAACTACTACTACATCCAGCTCGTGAAGCAGAACGGCGCCGCCTGTGTGTCCTCCAACTCCGCGGGCCGGGTGAAGACCACCTCCGCCGACACCGACGTCATCGCCAAGGCGGACGACCACGACGGGCTGCTGCACGACGGCATCCTGCGCGACGGCACCGACTCCGAGGGCAACGCGGTGCGGGTGCTGACCCAGCCCCTGACGTTCAGCCCGGGGCCCGGGACCCAGCCCCAGATGTACCCCAACACGGCCCTGATGGTCGCCATACCGCTGAAGAACACCCAGGACACACTGAAGGACCTCGCCCTGATCCTGCTCCTCGTCTCCGGTATCGGGGTGGTCGGGGCCGGCGCGGCGGGACTCGCGGTGGCCCGGACGGGGCTGCGCCCGGTCGACAAGCTCACGGAGGCCGTCGAGCACGTGGCCCGGACCGAGGACCTGGGCATCCGCATCCCCGTGGACGACGACAGCGAGGACGAGGTGGCGCGGCTCTCGCGCTCCTTCAACTCGATGACCACCGCGCTGGCCGGCTCCCGCGACCTCCAGCAGCAGCTCATCGCGGACGCCGGCCACGAGCTGCGCACCCCGCTCACCTCGCTGCGCACGAACATCGAACTGCTCACCCGCAGCGAGGAGACGGGCCGCCCGCTGCCCCCGGAGGACCGCAAGGCACTGCTCGCCTCGGTGAAGGCGCAGATGACGGAACTGGCCGCGCTGATCGGCGATCTGCAGGAGCTGTCCCGCTCCGAGGGGCAGCGGGGCGAGCGCGTCCAGGTGGTGTCCTTCCAGGACACCGTCGAGGCCGCGCTGCGCCGGGCCCGTCTGCGCGGTCCCGAACTGACCATCACGGCGGACCTGGAGCCCTGGTACGTCCGCGCCGAGCCCTCCGCGCTGGAGCGGGCGGTGGTCAACGTCCTCGACAACGCGGTGAAGTTCAGCCCGGAGGGCGGCACCGTCGAGGTGCGGCTGGCCGAGGGCGTCCTGACGGTCCGTGACCACGGCCCCGGCATTCCCGCCTACGAACTCCCGCACGTCTTCGACCGCTTCTGGCGCTCCCCGAGCGCCCGTGCCCTGCCGGGCTCCGGTCTCGGGCTGTCCATCGTGGCCCGCACCGTGCAGCAGGCGGGCGGCGAGGTCTCCCTGGCCCGGGCGGAGGGCGGCGGCACGACCGCCACGGTCCGCCTCCCGGGCGCGGCCACGGCTCCGCCGGAGGCCGTGTAGTCACGGGCGTGAGCCGGCCCCTCGTGACAGGACGACCGGTTCGCCGGGCACCGCGACGGCGGGCCGGGCGCTGGCGCGGCCGGCACGGGCCGCTCCCGGCCGGCCGACGCCCGGGCGCCTCGTAGGGGCGCTGGGACGTACTTGCGCGGCTATGTGGTGGGGGGTACGCATCGGCTCGACCGATCATGCGTATCCCCCCACCCGCACCCTCTGCCCGAGGTGTGCGATCCACCTCACGGCGGCTACTGCGTGATCGTGACGCGGTCCGCCTTCGGCGGCGCGATCGGGTTCGTGGCCGAGGAGTTGGCCGTCAGGTACTTCGCCAGCGCGGCCAGGTCGTCGCTGCCGACCAGGTCGTTCGTGCCCTGCCCCAGGGTCGGGAAGCCGTCGCCGCCGCCCGCCAGGAAGCTGTTGGTGGCGACGCGGTAGGTGGCCGCCGGGTCGATGGCGGCGCCGTTCAGCCGGATGGAGTCGATGACCACGCGGTCCGCCCCGGACTTGGTCATGTCCAGTGTGTAGGTGAGTCCGGCCGACGGCTGGAGGATCTTCGGAGCCGCCGCGTTGGGCCCGCTCACCTGCTCCTTGAGCACCTGGACGAGCTGGGCACCGGTGAAGTCCTGGAGGTTCACGGTGTTGGCGAACGGCTGGACCGTGAAGCCCTCGGCGTAGGTGACGACTCCGTCGCCCTCGGCGCCCTTGGCCGCGTAGGTCAGGCCCGCGCGCACACCGCCGGGGTTCATCAGGGCGAGGCTGGTCTTCGGGTCCAGCTCCTTGCCGTGGGCGAGCTGCGCGTCGGCGATGAGGTCACCCATGGGGGACTCGGTGCCGGTGTTGTTGATGTCCCCGGCGATCCAGCCGATGGGCCGGTTGCCGATCGGGGCGGCCAGGGTGTTCCACTTCGCGATCAGCCCGGTCATGTCCGCCGCCTTGGGGACGTCCCGGGAGACCACGCGGTTCGCGGACTTCACGGCCGTGCGCACGATGTCGCCGGTGCGGTGGTCGTAGGTGAGCGTGGTGTCCGTGTACAGGCGGCCGAAGGAGGACGCGGAGGTGACCATGCGGGGCCGGCCCGACGGGTCGGGGATCGTGCAGACGTAGGCGTTGTGGGTGTGGCCGGTGACGAGCGCGTCGACGGCCGGCGTGACGTTCTTGGCGATGTCCACGATCGGGCCGGAGATGCCGGAGCCCGCGCCCGCGGAGTCGCAGTCGTAGTTGTAGGCGCCGGAGGCCGGGAAGCCGCCCTCGTGGATCAGGGCCACGATCGACTGGACGCCCTGGCGCTGGAGCACCTTGGCGTACTTGTTGATCGTCTCGGTCTCGTCCTTGAACTTCAGGCCCTTGACGCCGTCGGCGGAGACGATGTCGGGGGTCCCCTCCAGCGTGACGCCGATGAAGCCGATCTTGACGTCCTTCTTCTTCCACACCCAGTAGGGCTTCAGCAGCGGCCGGTCCGTCCGGTCGTCCAGGACGTTGGCGGTGAGGTACGGGAAGTCGGCGCCCTGGAACTTCTCGTCGCCGTAACAGCCGTCCGTGGGGTGGCAGCCGCCGTTCTGCAGACGGGCCAGCTCCTTCGCGCCCTCGTCGAACTCGTGGTTGCCGACGGAGGTGACGTCCAGCTTCAACTTGTTGAGCGCCTCGATCGTCGGCTGGTCGTGGAAGAGCCCGGACAGCAGCGGGGAGGCGCCGACCATGTCACCGGCGGCCGCGGTGACGGAGTACGGGTGGCCCTGGCGGGCCTGGCGCAGATGGGTGGCGAGGTACTCGGCGCCGCCCGCGTCGATCGTCTTCGTCGTGCCGTCCGCCTGGAGTTCGGTGACCCGGCCGGAGGAGCCGGACGGGGGCTCCAGGTTGCCGTGCAGGTCGTTGAAGGACAGGAGCTGGACGTCCTGGTAGCGGCTGGAAGGGTGGTGCCCGTGGCCGTCCTTGCCGGAGTGCGCCTGCGCGGGCAGGGCGGCCGCCAGGCCGGCGGCCGTGGCGAGAGCGGCGGTGGTGGCGAGGAGGCCGTAGGTCCTGCGTCTGGTGCGCCGGGGTGCGGCTGACATGAAACCCCCTGTGGGTCGGCTGGGGCGCGTGGCCCCGTTCGCCGCGCAGCCTAAGGTCAACGCGCGTAGCGCGACAGGGGGTTCGTGGTTACGTCATGGTTTCCCTTTGCCGTCCTTTTCCCCTCGCTCCACCGCGGCCTCCCTTCCGCGCGGCGGCGGGACTTCTCCCCTCCGCGGTACCGGGACTTCGCTCCGGCGGCCCCGTACCCTCGTACGCATGAGCAGCGACGACACCGTACGGCCGGTCCCCTCCCGTTCCCTCGAGACCCGCTCCGCGCTCGACCCGGACCAGGCCGGGGCCGTGCTCGGACTGCTCGCGGAGGCCGCCCGCGTCGACGGGCAGCAGCCGGTGTCCGAGCAGGGCCGGCTGCAGCTCCACGGGGGTCCGCGCGAGGGTGTCTCGCACCTGCTGCTGACCGCCGGGGGTGAACTGGTCGGCTACGGCCAGCTGGAGGACACCGACCCGGTGGAGGCGCCGGCCGCCGAGCTGGTCGTCCACCCGGCGCACCGCGGGCACGGGCACGGCCGGGCGCTGGGCGCGGCGATGCTCGCCGCCTCGGGCAAGCGGCTGCGCGTGTGGGCGCACGGCGGCCACTCCGCCGCCCGTCATCTCGCCCAGGTGCTCGGCCTCACGCTGTTCCGTGAACTGCGCCAGATGCGGCGGCCGTTGACCGACCCGGAGCTGTCCGAGCCGGTGCTGCCGGAGGGCGTGAGCGTGCGGCCCTTCGTACCCGGCAAGGACGACGCGGCCTGGCTCGCGGTCAACGCGGCCGCGTTCGCGCACCACCCCGAGCAGGGCTCGCTGACCCAGCGCGACCTGGACGACCGCAAGGCCCTGCCGTGGTTCGACCCGGCCGGGTTCTTCCTGGCGGAGCGGCGCGGGGAGCTGGTGGGCTTCCACTGGACCAAGGTGCACGCCGAGGAGGGGCTCGGTGAGGTGTACGTGCTCGGGGTCAGGCCGGGCGAGCAGGGCGGCGGGCTCGGCAAGGCCCTGACCCTGGTCGGCCTGCGGCACCTGGCGGCGCAGGGGCTGCCGACGGCCATGCTCTACGTCGACGCCGACAACAAGGCGGCGGTCGCGGTGTACGAGCGGCTGGGCTTCACGACGTACGAGACCGATCTGATGTACCGCACCGAGACCTGACGCACGCGGGCGCGAGCAGGCGCCCGGCGCGGACCCCGGGGGTGGCCGGCTTGACGGCCACCCCTCTCTTGCACCACCCTTTCACTACTCAATTAGTGAAAGGGTGGTTCAACGCGTGGTCGAATACCGCATCGACCGGCACAGCGGGGTCGCCACCTACGTCCAGATCGTCCAGCAGACCAAACAGGCCCTCCGGCTGGGCCTGCTGCGCCCGGGCGACCGGCTGCCGACGGCTCGCGAGGTCGTCGAGGCCACCGCCATCAACCCCAACACCGTCCTCAAGGCCTACCGCGAGCTGGAGCGGGAGGGCCTGGTCGAGGCGCGGCGCGGACTGGGCACCTTCGTCCGGCGCTCACTGGGCGCCGCCCCGCCGATTCCCCCTGCGGGCGGAGCTGGAGCGGTGGACGGCACGGGCCGCCGAGGCGGGCCTGGACCGGGACGACGTGGCGGCCCTCTTCACCGCCGTACTCGACAAGCACTTCCAGGGAGAACGTTCATGAGCGACACGGCTCTGGAGGCCACCGGCCTCGGCAAGCGCTTCGGGCGCAGGGGAGGCCGGGCGCTGCGCGACTGCGGCTTCCGGCTGCCCGCCGGACGGGTGTGCGCCGTCGTCGGGCCCAACGGCGCCGGCAAGTCGACGCTGCTCGCCCTGGCCGCGGGACTGCTCCCGGCCACCGAGGGCCGGCTGACGGTGCTCGGCACCACGCCCGCCGCGGCCCGCGCCCGGGTGGGCTACGTCGCCCAGGACAAGCCGCTGTACCCGCAGCTCACGGTCGCCGAGACGCTGCGCATGGGCGCCGACCTCAACCCCGAGCGCTGGGACGCGGACACCGCCGGCCGGATCGTGGCCGCCGGCCCGCTCGACCCCGGGGCCCGCATACGGTCGCTGTCCGGCGGCCAGCGCACCCGGGTCGCCCTCGCCCTCGCCCTCGGCAAGCGCCCCGAACTGCTGCTCCTCGACGAGCCGATGGCCGACCTGGACCCGCTCGCCCGGCACGAACTGATGGGCACCCTCATGGCCGAGGCCGCCCAGTACGGCACCACCATCGTGATGTCCTCGCACGTCGTCGCCGAGCTGGAGGACTCCTGCGACCACCTGCTGCTGGTCGGCGACGGCCGGGTCCGGCTGGCCGGTGAGATCGACGACCTGCTCGCCGCCCACCTCCGGGTCAGCGGCCCCGCCGAGAAGGCGGGCCTGGACGCGCACACCCTGGTCGAGGACCGGGTCACCGGCCGTCAGCGGACCGCCCTGATCCGTCCCGCCGGCCCGCTCGACGGCGACTGGCAGGCGTCGGCGCCCACCCTGGAGGAACTGGTCCTCGCCCACCTGCGCAACCCGCAGGCCCCCGCCCTCGGCACCGCACCGGCCGCGACCGAGGAGAGTGCCGCGTGACCGCCACGACCGCCCCGGCCGCCGTCCGGGCCCCCGCCGCGCGGCCCCGGACGGCCCGTTGGCTGCTGCGCCTGCACCGCCCCGCGCTCGTCGCCTGGACCGCCGCGGTGGTCCTCGGCGCCGCCCTGCTGCTGTGGCTCGCCGGACCGCTCACCGACGCCGCCGCGGAGGGCTGGCGGCAGTACGACGCCTGCAAGTGGTCCGAGAAGTGCCCCTACGACCAGGACGCGATCCTGCGCTACAAGGACGTGTACAACTACCTCACGCTGTCCCTCGCCGCGCTGCCGTTCCTCGTGGCCGCCTGGGCCGGCGCCGCCCTCACCGGCCGCGAACTGGAGACCGGCACCACGCGCCTGGCCTGGACCCAGGGCATCACGCCGGTCCGCTGGCTGGCGACCCGGCTGGCCCTGCCCGCCGCCGCGGTCGCCGCGGGCACGAGCCTGCTGGCGTTCCTGCACCACCGGGCCTGGTCGGCGGCCGACGGCCGCGTCGACACGGTCAAGAACTGGTCCGACTTCTGGACCTTCCACACCAACGGCCCCACCATCGTCGCCCTCGCCCTGGCCGCCCTCGCCGTCGGTGCCCTCACCGGCCTCGCCCTGGGCCGCGCCCTGCCCGCGCTCGCCGTCTCCGTCGTCCTCACCGCCGGGGTGTGGGGCCTGGCGCAGTGGCTCATGCCGCACCTGTGGCCGGCCGTCACCCGGGTGAGCGGCCTGGCACAGGGCTACGCCGACCCCTACTCCGGCGTGGAGGTCGCCAAGGGCCTGGTCACCCGCGACGGCGCGCACATCCCCGAGCCCGAGTGCTACGCGGCCACCACGGAAGGGTGCGCGCGGGCGTTCCGTGAGCAGGGCGCCGTCGGGTGGTTCCACACCTACCACCCCGCCTCCCACTACTGGCCGCTCCAGCTCACCACCGGCGCCTTCGTGCTGGCCGTGGCCGCCCTGTCCGCCCTGGCCGCGTTCGGCCTGCTCAGGCGACTGTCCGGGGCGCCGCGGGCCGGGAAGGGGGCCGCCGCGTGAGCACCGCTCTCCAGGGCCTGCCCCGCACCGTGCTGCGGCTGCACCGCCACGCCCTGCTCGTCTGGGCCGCCGCCGTCGCCGCGCTGACCGGCTGGCTGGTGTGGCTGAACGAGGTCACCGCCGGCCGCGCGCGGCAGGGCGAGACCGTCTGCCGGCGCACCCACCTCTGCGCGGACCTCTTCAGCCGCCTCGACTACGGGGAGCCGTCCGGCTGGATCTCCACCCTCATCTGCTACAGCTTCCTCGCCGTCGCCGCGTTCGCGGGCGGTGCCCTGATCGGCCGCGAACTGGAGACCGGCACCGCGAACCTGGCCTGGATCCAGGGCGTCACCCCGGTCCGCTGGCTGACCGCGAAGCTGGCCCTCCCGGCCCTGGCCGTCACGGCCGGCGGCCTGGTCCTGGTGGGGGTGTACCGCTGGGGCCGGGCGGCCAACGCGGACCTGCTGCCCGCCGACGACTGGACCGCCACCGACGTCTTCGCGGCCCTGGGCCCGCTCACCGTGGCGTACGGTCTGTGCGCGCTGGCCGTCGGCACCCTCACCGCGCTGCTGCTGCGGCGCACCCTGGCCGCGCTCGGCACCGCGTGCGCCGTGATGTGGCTGGTCCACTTCGTGGTGGACGGCTGCCGTCCCCATCTGTGGCCGGTGGTGACCCGTACCTCGCCGAAGCCGTTCGTGCTGCCCGAGAGCGCGTGGCAGGGCAGGACCGGACGGAACGCCGACGGCTATTTCGCCGTCTACCACCCCGCGTCCCACTTCTGGCCCCTGCACCTGGTGGAGACGGGCGTCGTGCTGGCCCTGACCACGCTGGTGACGACGGCCGCCTTCCTGGTGCTGCGCCGCCGGGCCGCCTGAGGGTGTGCGTCCCTTCCACGGGGGGAGGGACGCACTCCGGAGCCGCCCCCGATATCCGGGACGTCATGTCTCCGTAACCATCGATTCAGACGGGCTTGCGACGCTCGGCCAATGAAGCCCGCCGTGCCAGAGCCTTCGCCGCCCCCGAGCGGACCGCGGGGAACGGGGCCGTGACGCTCCCGCCCGCACGTTCCGACGCGCCTGTCTCGCGCGTGGCGCGGAAGAATGGTGTCATGAGTCAGCAAGACACCCAGGCAGAGGCCCAGCACACGCAGCCCTCCGTGGGCTCCATCGCCGCGCACCGGTCCCATACGGTCGCCGCGACCGTTTCCGACCTGGAACCCGATCTCGACGCCGACCTCGACGCCTACGAAGAGGCGCAGAGCGACGGGGCCCCGCTGCCCCAGGGTCGTTTCCTCGACCGGGAGCGAAGCTGGCTCGCCTTCAACGAGCGCGTCCTGGAACTGGCCGAGGACCCGAACACGCCGCTGCTGGAGCGCGCCAACTTCCTGGCGATCTTCGCCAGCAACCTGGACGAGTTCTTCATGGTCCGGGTGGCCGGCCTGAAGCGCCGCATCGCCACCGGTGTCGCCACCCGCTCCGCGTCCGGCCTCCAGCCGCGCGAGGTGCTGGAGATGATCTGGGCCCGATCGCGCGAGCTGATGGCCCGGCACGCCGCCTGCTACCACGAGGACGTGGCCCCCGCGCTCGCCGACGAGGGCATCCACCTGGTCCGCTGGAACGAGCTGACCGAGAAGGAGCAGGCCCGCCTCTTCACGCTCTTCCGGCACCAGATCTTCCCCGTGCTGACCCCGCTGGCCGTCGATCCCGCGCACCCGTTCCCGTACATCTCCGGCCTGTCGCTGAACCTGGCCGTCATCGTGCGCAACCCGGTCAGCGGCAACAAGCACTTCGCGCGCGTGAAGGTGCCCCCGCTGCTGTCCCGCTTCCTGGAGGCCGCGCCGGGCCGCTACGTCCCGCTCGAGGACGTCATCGCCGCGCACCTGGAGGAGCTGTTCCCGGGCATGGAGGTGCTGGAGCACCACGCCTTCCGGCTCACCCGCAACGAGGACCTCGAGGTCGAGGAGGACGACGCCGAGAACCTGCTCCAGGCCCTGGAGAAGGAGCTCATGCGGCGCCGCTTCGGGCCGCCGGTGCGGCTCGAGGTCGAGGAGTCCATCGACCGCGAGGTGCTGGACCTGCTGGTCCGCGAGCTGAAGATCTCCGAGGCCGAGGTCTACCCGCTGCCCGGCCCCCTGGACCTCACCGGACTCTTCCGCATCCACAGCCTCGACCGGCCGGAGCTGAAGTACCCGAAGTTCGTCGCGGGCACCAACCGCGACCTGGCCGAGGTGGAGTCGGCGTCCGCGCCGGACATCTTCGCCGCGCTGCGCACCCGCGACGTGCTGCTGCACCACCCGTACGACTCCTTCTCCACCTCCGTGCAGGCCTTCCTGGAACAGGCCGCCGGCGACCCGGACGTGCTGGCGATCAAGCAGACCCTGTACCGCACCTCCGGCGACTCCCCGATAGTCGACGCGCTCATCGACGCCGCCGAGTCCGGCAAGCAGGTCCTCGTCCTGGTCGAGATCAAGGCCCGCTTCGACGAGCACGCCAACATCAAGTGGGCGCGCAAGCTGGAGGAGGCCGGCTGCCACGTGGTCTACGGCCTGGTCGGCCTGAAGACGCACTGCAAGCTGTCCCTGGTGGTCCGTCAGGAGGGCGAGACCCTCCGCCGCTACAGCCACGTCGGCACCGGCAACTACCACCCGAAGACGGCCCGGCTGTACGAGGACCTCGGCCTGCTCACCGCCGACCCGCAGGTCGGCGCCGACCTCTCCGACCTGTTCAACCGGCTGTCCGGCTACTCCCGCCGGGAGACCTACCGCCGCCTCCTCGTCGCCCCCAAGTCGCTGCGCGACGGCCTGATAGCGCGCATCGACAAGGAGGTCCAGCACCACCGGGCCGGCCGCCCCGCCTTCGTGCGGATCAAGGTCAACTCGATGGTCGACGAGGCGGTCATCGACGCGCTGTACCGCGCCTCCCAGGCCGGCGTGCCGGTGGACGTGTGGGTGCGCGGCATCTGCGCCGTCCGCCCCGGCGTCGCGGGCCTGTCGGAGAACATCCGGGTCCGCTCCATCCTCGGCCGCTTCCTGGAGCACTCCCGGGTGTTCGCCTTCGGCAACGGCGGCGAACCCGAGGTATGGATCGGCAGCGCCGACATGATGCACCGCAACCTCGACCGCCGGATCGAGGCCCTGGTCCGGGTCACCGACCCCGGCCACCGGGCGGCCCTGAACCGGCTGCTCGACACCGGCATGTCCGACACCACCGCCTCCTGGCACCTCGGCCCCGACGGCGAGTGGACCCGGCACGCGACCGACGCCGACGGACAGCCGCTGCGCAACATCCAGGAGATGCTCATAGACGCCCGGAGGCGCCGGCGTGGCACAGCGACACCTTGACCCGACGGACCCCACGGCCCAGGCGGTGACCGGGGACGCCCTCGCGGGCTACCTCCGCGCCCGGGCCACGGAGTTCCTCCGCGCGCTGCGCACGCACCGGGAGACCGGCGGCGTCCCGCGGGCGGCGCGGAGGAGTCCGTCGACGCGGCGCTGCTGCTGCGCCGCTCGGCCCGCCGCATCAGCGCCAGCCTGCACACCTTCCGCCCGCTGCTCGACCCGGAGTGGTCGGAGGAGCTGCGCCCGGAACTGGCCTGGCTGTCGGGCACCCTGAAACTGGAGCACGCCTACGAGGCGCGCCTGGAGCGGCTGCTGCAGGCCCTGAACCGGCTCTCGGGCACCACGGCGCTGCCGGCCCAGCCGGTGGCCGCGGTGGCCGTCGGCACCCTGCCCGACGGGGCCCGGGCGGCCGGGGGCGGCCGCGGCACCGGGACGGCACCCGTCCCGCTCAACGCGGCCCCGCCCGGCACCGGCGGCCCCGCCCGGCCGGCGCCCGCCCCGGAACGCGGCAACCTGACGGTCGGCGCGGCCAAGGCGGGGGCCCTGCTGGAACGCCAGCTCACCCTCGCCCGGACCCGGGCCCACTCCACGGCCCTGCAGGCCCTCGGCTCCTCCCGCTTCCACGCGGTGGCCGACAAAGTGGCCTTACTGGCGAGCGAGGTCCCGCTCACCCCGCACGCGCCCGGCACCGCGCTGCACCCCCTCGCCGCCGCGGCCGAGGAACGCCTCACCCAGGCCGTCGCCGCCCTCCCGCTGCTCACCGCGGGCCACCCCTACAACGCGGAGGCCCTGGTCCACGGCCTGTCCCCGGACCCGTCCCCGCACCCCCAGGACGGCCCCTGGCACCAGGTCCGCCTGCTGCTGCGCCTGCACCGCTACGCCGGCGAGGTGCTGCACGGCGGCAACTCCCCCGTCGACGTGGGGCTGCTGACGGCCGGCCAGTCCCTGAACCGCCACCGGGACGCGTCGGAGGCGGCGGCAGCGGCGGCCCAGGCGGCCCGTACCCCCGGATCGCCCCGGCGACGGCGTACGCGCTGGGCGTGCTCCACGCCGACCAGCGGCACGAGGTGGAGGCGGCCCGGTTCGCCTTCCAGCAGGCCTGGCGGAAGCAGACGGTCGGCGCGTCCTGAACCCCCGCGAGGAGGCGGTGTGAACGACACCACGGTCGAGGCGGCGGGCTGCGTCCTGTGGCGCCGCTCGCCGGCCGCCGGCGGTCTGGAGCTCTGCCTGGTCCACCGGCCCAAGTACGACGACTGGTCCCACCCGAAGGGCAAGCTGAAGCGGGGCGAGGAGGCGCTCGCGGGCGCCCTACGCGAGGTCGCGGAGGAGACCGGGTACGCGGCCGAACCCGGATCCGAGCTGCCGACCCTGAGCTACCTGGCCAACGGGCGTCCCAAGCGGGTGCGTTACTGGGCCGCCGAGGCCACCGCGGGAGACTTCGCCCCGAACGACGAGGTGGACCGGATCTTGTGGCTCTCCCCCGCCGAGGCCCGCCTCCGGCTGACCCAGCCGCGCGACCGCGACCTCGTCGACGCCCTCACCCGGCGCTTCGAGCACCGCTGACCGGCCGCCCGGGAAGGCCGGAGGGGCCGCCTCACTCCACGTCCGCGTGCGCCTGCGCGTCCGCTCTGGCGAGGCTGCGGGCCCGCCGGGCCGGGCCGCGCCAGCCGCAGCTGCAGCGGGCCACGCAGAAGCGGCCCTGCTCGGTCGTCGTAGTGAGGTGTTCCTGCCCCTGCCGGGCTCGTCCCGGCCCGTCCTGCTGCACCACGGTGACAACGGTACGGCAGCGCGTGACGGTGCTCCCTACCGGTCGTTAACCCGGGCAGACAGCGGGCCCGTGACGGACCTACCGGCTGGGGGTTTCACGCGATGGATCGTCGGCAGTACAAGCGCGCGGGAAGGACCGCCCTCGCGGTGGGAGTCATGCTCGGTCTGGGGGCGGCCGCCACCGGGTGCACCGGTGACCGGGCCGCCGCCGAGGGCGCGCACGGCGCGGGCGGCGACCCGGTGGCCGTGCTGCGGCGGGCCGCCGACACCCTGCGCGGGGCGGGCAGCTCCAAGGCCTCCACCTCCATGGAGATGGCGACCGGCGGCACCCGGGTCACCATCCGCGGCCGGGGCGGCTACGACTTCCGGCGCCGGCTCGGCGAGCTGACCGTGGTGCTCCCGGACGACCCGGCCGGCCCCCCGAGCACCGGCCCATCACCGAGCTCCTCGCGCCCGGGGCCCTGTTCATGAAGAACCGGGGCGCGGGCGTGCCCGCCGACAAGTGGGTACGGGTGGAGACCGCGGGCCTGTCCGACGGCAACCTCGTCACCGGCGGCGCCACCGACCCCTACGCGGCGGCGGAGGTGCTGCGCGGGACGCGCACGGCGACGTACGTGGGGCGGACCGAGGTGGGCGGGACGTCGGTGCGGCACTACCGGGGCACGGCGGACCTGTCCCGCGCTTCGGCGAACGCCTCGGCGGACAACCGGGCGTCCCTCGCCGCGGCCGCCAAGGGGTTCGCCACGGCGGAGGTGCCGTTCGACGCCTACCTGGACGACCAGGGCCGCATCCGCAAGCTGCGCCAGCGCTTCAGCTTCGTCAACGGCCGCGAGAAGACGCCGGTCGCGGTCGCCTCGACGACGCTGCTGTTCGGGTTCGGCACCCCCGTCGACGTGCGGCTGCCGAGCCCGGGGGACATCTACGCGGGCCGCATCGCCGAGAGCGGCACCGGCGGGAGCGCGGGCGCCGGGGGCGAGATCCAGTCAGGGCACTAGTCCGTGACGCGCCTGTCGAACTAGCCCGTCCGTGCCATGCGCGGTGTGTGGGGCGCTGCCTACTCTAGGAAGTCGGTGTCGGCAGAGACGAGGTGACGCACGTGGCTCCGCTCGGCGGTACGGCAGTTCAGGACCATGTGGCCCTCGCCGAGATCGAACTGTGCGGAGAGCTGATCATCGCCGCCTCGGCAGCCGAGGACCGGCTGAGCCTGGAGAGCATCGACGAGGTGCTGCGGGTGGCCGAGGAGCGGAAACCCGCCGATCGCCCCCGGGGCCGGGACCGGCTCTGAGACCGGTCGCGGCCCGGCGGCGGGCCCGGCTCAGGTGCGCAGCAGCCGGCCGATCGCCTTCGTCGCCTCGTCCACCTTGGCCTCGATCTCTTCGCCGCCCTTGAGGGCCGCGTCCGCCACGCAGTGCCGCAGGTGCTCCTCCAGCAGTTGCAGCGCGAAGGACTGCAGGGCCTTGGTGGAGGCGGAGACCTGGGTGAGTATGTCGATGCAGTACGTGTCCTCGTCGACCATGCGCTGCAGGCCGCGGATCTGGCCCTCGATGCGGCGCAGCCGCTTGAGGTGCTCGTCCTTCTGCTTGTGGTAACCGTGCGTGGCGCCGGCCTCGGTCGTCGTCATCACGGGCCTCCATGTCGGGACGAGCTGCGGATACATACCCCTACTGGGTATATGGTAACGAATTTCGCGGGGTAGAGGGCCCCTGGGTACGCCCCCGTGCTGATCGGTCCGAACGATGGGCGACACTGGGAGACGGCCCGATAGCCGTGGCCGGATGTTGCGCCTAGCATCAGCCTGACCGAAACCGAAGCACCTAGAGGACCCCAAGTGCGCTTTCGTCTGACCCCCAGGGAGACGAGCTTCTACGACATGTTCGCCGCGTCCGCGGACAACATCGTCACCGGCTCGAAGCTCCTGATGGAACTGCTCGGGGCGGACTCTTCCGCCCGGGCCGAGATCGCAGAGCGTATGCGGGCCGCGGAACACGCAGGTGACGACGCCACGCACGCGATCTTCCACCAGCTGAACTCCTCCTTCATCACGCCCTTCGACCGTGAGGACATCTACACCCTCGCCGGGTCCCTGGACGACATCATGGACTTCATGGAGGAGGCCGTCGACCTGGTCGTCCTCTACAACGTCGAGGAGCTGCCGAAGGGCGTCGAGCAGCAGATCGAGGTGCTGGCCAGGGCGGCCGAGCTGACCGCGGAGGCGATGCCGAACCTCCGCACGATGGACAACCTCACCGAGTACTGGATCGAGGTCAACCGGCTCGAGAACCAGGCCGACCAGATCCACCGCAAGCTGCTCGCCCACCTCTTCAACGGCAAGTACGACGCCATCGAGGTCCTCAAGCTGAAGCAGATCGTGGACGTGCTCGAGGAGGCGGCGGACGCGTTCGAGCACGTGGCGAACACGGTGGAGACCATCGCCGTCAAGGAGTCCTGAGGCGTCGATGGACACCTTCGCCCTGATCGTGACCGTCGCGGTCGCGCTCTTCTTCACGTACACGAACGGCTTCCACGACTCCGCGAACGCGATCGCGACCTCGGTGTCGACGCGGGCACTGACCCCGCGCGCGGCGCTCGCCATGGCCGCGGTGATGAACCTCGCCGGCGCCTTCCTGGGCTCCGGGGTCGCCAAGACCGTCAGCGAGGGCCTGATCGAGACACCGCAGGGCTCCAAGGGGATGGCCATCCTCTTCGCCGCCCTGATCGGTGCCATCGTCTGGAACCTGCTGACCTGGTACTTCGGCCTGCCCTCGTCGTCCTCCCACGCCCTCTTCGGCGGCATGGTGGGCGCGGCGCTCGCGGGCGGCACCGAGGTGCTCTGGAACGGCGTCCTCGACAAGGTCGTCATCCCGATGTTCCTGTCGCCGGTGGTCGGCCTGATCGTCGGCTACCTGGTGATGACGGCCATCCTGTGGCTGTTCCGCCGCTCCAACCCGCACAAGGCCAAGCGGGGCTTCCGGATAGCGCAGACGGTGTCGGCGGCCGCGATGGCGCTCGGGCACGGCCTGCAGGACGCCCAGAAGACCATGGGTGTCGTGGTGCTGGCCCTGGTCATCTCCGGCCACGAGACCTTCGGCGACCCGATCCCGGTCTGGGTCAAGATCGTCTGTGCCGTCATGCTGTCCCTGGGCACGTACGCCGGCGGCTGGCGGATCATGCGCACGCTGGGCCGCAAGATCATCGAGCTCGACCCGCCGCAGGGGTTCGCGGCCGAGGCGACGGGCGCGTCGATCATGTTCACCACGGCGTTCATCTTCAAGGCGCCGATCTCCACCACGCACGTCATCACCTCGGCGATCATGGGCGTGGGCGCGACGAAGCGGGTGAACGCGGTGCGCTGGGGCGTGGCCAAGAACATCGTCATGGGCTGGTTCATCACGATGCCGGCGGCGGCCCTGGTCGCCGCGGCGGCCTTCGGGCTCGTCAACCTGACCGTCCTGTAGCGGGCCGGCGGCACGGAAACGACTGGGCCCGCCCCGGAGATCCGGGGGCGGGCCCTTTTGCGTCCTCGCGGTGGCACCGCCATGCAGCACCGCGAGGGGATCTGGGTTACCCGAAGCGGCCGGAGATGTAGTCCTCCGTGGCCTGCACGGACGGGTTGGAGAAGATCCGCTCGGTGTCGTCGATCTCGATCAGCCGGCCGGGCTGGCCGACCGCCGCCAGGTTGAAGAAGGCGGTACGGTCCGACACCCGGGCCGCCTGCTGCATGTTGTGCGTCACGATGACGATCGTGAAGCGCTCCTTCAGCTCACCGATCAGGTCCTCGATGGCGAGCGTGGAGATCGGGTCCAGGGCCGAGCAGGGCTCGTCCATCAGCAGCACCTTCGGCTCCACGGCGATCGCCCGGGCGATGCAGAGCCGCTGCTGCTGGCCGCCGGACAGGCCGGAGCCGGGCTTGTTCAGCCGGTCCTTGACCTCGTTCCAGAGGTTCGCGCCCTTCAGCGACTTCTCGACGATGTCGCTGAGCTCGGACTTCCGGTAGCTGCCGTTCAGCCGCAGGCCCGCCGCCACGTTGTCGAAGATCGACATCGTCGGGAAGGGGTTCGGCCGCTGGAACACCATGCCGACCTCACGCCGTACCGACACCGGGTCGATGCCGGCGCCGTACAGGTCCTCGTCGTCCAGCAGCACCTTGCCCTCGACACGGCCGCCGGAGGTCACCTCGTGCATCCGGTTCAGCGTGCGCAGGAACGTCGACTTGCCGCATCCGGACGGCCCGATGAACGCGGTCACCGAGCGCGGCTCGACCGTCATCGAGATGTCCTCGATCGCCTTGTGGGAGCCGTAGTAAGCGGTGAGTCCGCTCACGTCGATTCGCTTGGCCATAACTACTTCACTTCCAGTCAGTCGCTGAGGGGGTCGCCACGCGGCCGCAGCCGCCATTCGATGCCTTAGCGACCGGTCTTCGGGGCCTTCCAGCGGGCGATTCCCCGGGCCACCATGTTGAGGATCATCACGAAGGCGATCAGCGTGAGCGAGGCCGCCCACGCGCGGTCGTACGCCGCGTTGGCGCCGGCGCTCTGCGAGTACTGCTGGTAGATGTACAGCGGCAGCGACGCCTGCGCGCCCTCGAAGGGGTTGTTGTTGATGAACGGGTTGCCGAACACCAGCAGCAGCACCGGCGCGGTCTCGCCCGCGATACGGGCGACGGCGAGCATGACGCCGGTGGTGATGCCGCCGATCGAGGTCGGCAGGACCACCTTGAGGATGGTGCGCCACTTCGGCACGCCGAGCGCCAGCGACGCCTCGCGCAGCTCGTTCGGCACGAGCTTCAGCATCTCCTCGGTGGAGCGGACCACGACGGGCATCATCAGGATGGCCAGCGCGAGCGAGCCGGCGAAGCCGAAGGGCTGCATCTCGAAGATCAGCATCAGGCTGAGGATGAACAGGCCCGCGACGATCGACGGGATGCCGGTCATCACGTCCACGAAGAACGTGACGGCCTTGGCGAGCCTGCCGCGCCCGTACTCCACCAGGTAGATCGCGGTGAGGATGCCGATCGGCGCGCCGATCAGGGTGGCGAGGCCGACCTGCTCCAGGCTGCCGATGATCGCGGCGTAGATACCGCCGCCCGGCTCGGAGTCGGCGACGACCCCCATGGAGTGGGTCAGGAAGTAGACGTCGAGGACCTTCACACCGCGCGCCACGGTCACCCAGATCAGGGAGACCAGCGGGACGACGGCGAGCAGGAAGGCGACCCAGACGAGCGAGGTCGCGACGCGGTCCTTGGCCTGGCGGCGGCCCTCGACGCGGGCGGCGATGCCGAACGTGCCGAGGATGAACAGGATCGCGGCGATCAGGCCCCACTGGGCCTTGCTGTCCAGGCCGGCGGCGAGGCCGATGCCCACCGCGACCACGAGGGACCCGGCGGCGATGGCCCAGGGGGACCACTTCGGCAGGCTCGCGCCGCGCAGCGAGCCGGCGCGCTTGTCGGCGAGGCTGGCGGTGCTCATGCGTTGGCCCCGAGTACTCCTTGCGGCGGGCGATGATCGCGCGGGCCGCACCGTTGACCAGCAGGGTGATGACGAACAGGACCAGACCGGAGGCGATCAGCGCGTCACGGCCGTCCTGCGTCGCCTCGCTGAACTTGCTGGCGATGTTCTGGGCGAAGGTGCCGCCGCCCGGGTCGAGCAGGCTGGCCTGGATGTCGAAGGTCGGGGAGAGCACGGTGGCGACGGCCATCGTCTCGCCGAGCGCGCGGCCGAGGCCGAGCATCGACGCGGAGATCACGCCGGAGCGGCCGAAGGGCAGCACCGCCATGCGGATGACCTCCCAGCGCGTGGCGCCGAGGGCCAGCGCGGCCTCCTCGTGCATCTGCGGGACCTGCCGGAAGACCTCACGGCTCACGTTGGTGATGATCGGCAGGATCATGATCGCGAGCAGCAGGCCGACGGTGAGCATCGAGCGCGGTGCGCCGCCCTGCCAGTCGAAGACGCCGGTCCAGCCCAGGTACCTGTCCAGCCAGCCGTAGAGACCGGTCATGTGCGGTACGAGGACGAGCGCGCCCCACAGGCCGTACACGATGGACGGCACGGCGGCGAGCAGGTCGATCACGTACGCGACCGGGCCGGCCAGTCGGCGCGGCGCGTAGTGCGTGATGAACAGCGCGATGGCGACCGAGATCGGGACCGCGATGACCATGGCGACGACCGAGGAGACGACCGTGCCGAAGGCCAGCACCGCGATGCCGAAGACCGGCGGGGTGAGGTTGGTGTTCCACTCGAAGGTGGTCAGGAAGTTGCCGTGGTCCTGGCTGATCGCGAGCGAGGCGCGGTAGGTGAGGAAGACCGCGATCGCGGCCATGATCACCAGCAGCAGGATGCCCGAGCCACGGGACAGTCCGAGGAAGATGCGGTCACCGGGGCGGGTCGCGCCACGGGCGTTGCGCGCCTGCTCGGTCAGGGTCGGCTCTGGACTGGGGGGAAGTGCGTCGGTTGTCTGCGTCGATATGTCCATCGGGTTCTCCGGTCTGCGGAGCCGCCTCGACGGGCGGCTCGGTGGAGCCGTACGCCCCTCGGAGGGGCGGTGCGGCTCCGGGCGGCGGTGCACCGGACGGTGCGGCCCGGCCCGCGGGGGGCCGGACCGCACTCAGGTCAGTTCAGGCCCTCGATGGTGGTGCGGACCTTGGCGATGATCTCGTCGGGGACGGGCGCGTAGTCGATGCCCGAGAGGATCTTCTGGCCGTCCTCGCTGGCGATGTAGCGCAGGAAGGCCTTGGTGGCGGGCAGGCTGTCCGCCTTGTTGCCCTTGTCGCAGACGATCTCGTACGTGACCAGGGTGATCGGGTACGCGCCCTCGGCCTTGGTCTTGTAGTCGAGCTGCAGCGACAGGTCCTTGCCGGTGCCGACGACCTTGGCGGCCGCGATGTCGGCGGTGGCGCTCTCGGTGCTGGGGGCGACCGGCTTGCTGGCGCCCGTGTCGATGGAGACCGGCTTGATGCCGTCCGAGACGTAGGACAGCTCGAAGTAGCCGATGGCGCCGGCGGTCTGCTTCACCTGCTGGGCCACGCCCGCGGACTGCGGAGCGGACTGGCCGCCCTTGGCCTGCCAGGCCTTGCCGCCGGAGTACTTCCAGTTGTCCGGGGTGGTGGCGATCAGATACTTGGTGAAGTTGTCCGTGGTGCCGGACTCGTCCGAGCGGTGGAACGGCTGGATCTTGAGGTCGGGAAGCTTCGCCGACGGGTTCAGCTTCTTGATCGCCGGGTCGTTCCAGTTGGTGATCTTGCTGTCGAAGATCTTGGCGAGGGTCGGCGCGTCCAGGACCAGGTTGTCCACACCCGGGACGTTGAAGCCGACCGCGATCGGGCCGCCGACCATCGGGAGGTCGATGCCCTGGCCGCCGGAGCAGACCTTCTTGGAGGCGGTGACCTCTTCCGGCTTCAGCGCGGAGTCGGAACCGGCGAAGGCGACCTGGCCCTGCGTGAACGCGGTGACACCGGCGCCCGAGCCGCCGCCCTTGTAGTTGATCTGCACGCCGCAGGCCTGCGAGAAGTTCTTCACCCAGGCGTCGATCGCGTTCTTCTGCGCGGAGGAGCCGTCGGCCAGGAGCTGTCCCTTGGCATCGTCGCACTTGATGGAGCCGGCGCTGGCCGAGGACGAAGAACCGTCCGTCGTCTTCTTGCCCGTGTCGTCGGAGCCGCACGCCGTCAGGGCCAGGGCGCCGGAGACGGCGACCGCACCGAGCGAGAGGGCGCGCAGCCGGTTCTTGCGCTGAAGCTTCACTTTCGGGAGTTCCTTCCAGGAGCCGCCGCAGTCGGCGGCGTGCGAAGACATCGAAGGTGCGTGGGCGCCTTCAAGGCCGCCCGGAGCACCGCGTAAGGCCGAAATTAGGCAGAACAGGTGAAGCCGCCGATGGCCGGAAGTGAACGAGGAGTGAACCCCTGCCGTCGGCCCGGTGAGGTCACGGAATGCTCACGGGGAGAGCACGTGGAGGTTCCGGCATCCCTCTCGCGCGGACACGCCCTCGATGTTCTTCCTCGTGCGACGGGAACCCGTGTGCGCATGGCGTCGTCTCGTTCCAGGAGAGCCGAGGAAAGGCGACGGACATGGAACGGCGTACGTTCATCACGGGCGGCACGGCCGCGCTGGCCACCACCGCGCTGGCGGGCTGCAGTTCCGGCACGGACACCTCCGCGCGCTCCTCGGCGCGGTCCTTCTCATCGTCCGGCACGGCCCTGAAGACCACCAGCCAGGCCGCCGCCGCCAACTGGGCGGCCCTCGCCCGCGACCTGGACGGCAGCCTGGTGCGCCCCGGGGACGCGAGCTGGACGACGGCCCACCAGCTCTACAACACCCGCTTCGACGGCCTGAAACCGGCGGCGGTGGCCTACGTCGCCCACACCGCCGACATCCGCACGACGCTGGCGTACGCCAGGGCGCACGGCATACGCGTGTCCATACGCAACGGCGGCCACTCCTACGCGGGCTACTCCTCCGGCGACAACCGGCTCGTCCTCGACGTCTCCCGGCTCAACCGGATCCGGGTGAGCGGCGGGCAGGCGGTGGTCGGCGCCGGCTCCAAACTGATCGACGTCTACCGCGCCCTGGCCGCGAAGGGCGTGACCATACCCGCCGGCTCCTGCCCCACCGTCGGCGTCTCCGGACTGGTTCTCGGCGGCGGCCACGGAGTCGCCTCCCGCGCCTACGGCCTGACCTGCGACAGCCTCACCCGGGCCACGCTCGTCACCGCCGACGGGACCCAGGTGACGGCCGACGCGCAGCAGCACTCCGACCTGTTCTGGGCGCTGCGTGGCGCGGGCAACGGCAACTTCGGCGTCGTCACCGAACTGCACTTCAAGACCCACCCGGCGCCGCAGGCGGTGACGGCGTACATGACGTGGCCCTGGTCGAAAGCGGCCGCGGTCGTCAAGGCCTGGCAGGAGTGGGGCCCCTCCCAGCCGGACGAGATCTGGTCCTCCCTGCACCTGGCCTGCTCACCGGGCCGGACCCCCACCGTGTCGGTGGCCTGCTTCTCCCTGGGCACCTACGGCGAGCTGCAGAACGCCGTGGACCGCCTGGCCCACAAGGCCGGCGCGAACGCCTCCTCCGTCTCGCTGCGCCGCCGGGGCTACGAGGAGGCCATGGAGATCTACGCCGGCTGCTCCTCCTTCTCCTCCGACGCCCAGTGCCACCTGCCCGGCTCCACCCCGGGCCGCTCCTCCCAGGGCAGGCTGGGCCGGGAGACCTACGCGGCGCGCTCCGACTTCTTCGACCGCTCGCTGTCCGCCGCGGGCATCCAGACCCTGCTCAGGCAGATCGGCTCCGTCCGCGGCGGCGCGGGCAGCATCGCGTTCACCGCGCTCGGCGGCGCGGTCAACCGGGTCTCGCCCACGGCGACGGCCTTCGTCCACCGCCGCTCCCGGATGCTGGCGCAGTACATCGCGTCCTGGGGCGCGGGTGCCTCCGGCGGTTCGGCGCAGTCATGGCTGACGTCGGCTCACCAGGCCATGGCCCCCTACGCCTCGGGCGCGGCCTACCAGAACTACACGGACCCCACCCTCAGGAACTGGCGCAAGGCCTACTACGGGGACGCGGCGTCGCGGCTGAGCACGGTGAAGAAGCAGTACGACCCGGACCGCTTCTTCTCCTACGCGCAGGGGCTCTAGGGGACCTCGTACCGTTCGCCGGCCGCGTGGGAGTATCCGGAGACGGTAAGACTGTGCGGGACGGCCGGCTCGGGACCGGCGGCCTGGGAGGGGATCGTGGAGAAGGTCTTCGACAGCGAGGACTTTCCCGCGCGGGATGCTCTTGCCGCGTGGGCCGAGGTCACTCGTCGCGCGGTGATGCCCACGGCCTTCCGGCTGGTGGACATCGACACCTTCGACGGCTGGTTCAAGACGATGCCGCTGGGTTCGGCGCAGGTCTCGGCCATGTCGTACTCGTCGTTCTGCACCCTGCGGACACCGGACCTGATCCGCGCGTCCGATCCGGAGTGCCTGCAGATCGCCCTTCCCCGCTCCGGCTCCCACGTGCTCGAACAGAACCGGTTCCAGGTCCGGGCCGGACCGGGACAGTTACTGGTCTTCGACAGCTCGCGCCCCTTCGAGGGCTACGCCGACGGCGAGGCCCTGCTCATCCAGCTCCCCCGCGCGCTGCTTCCCCTGCCTGCCCACCGCGTCGAGCGGCTCATGACCCGGGCCCTCCCCGCCGACGAGGGGATCGGACGGCTGCTGGGGACGTTCCTGACCCACCTGGCGGAGGGCGACACCGGCTGCACTGCCCAGGACGCCACGCGGCTCGGGAGCGTCGGCCTCGACCTGGTCACCGTCGTCCTCGCCCATCACCTGGACCGTGAGAGCGATGTCCCGGCCGACACCCGGCAGCGCGCCCTGTTCCTGCGCGTCACCTCGTTCGTCCAGCTTCACCTGGGCGATCCCGCGCTCAGCACGGAGGGCATCGCCGCAGCCCACCACATGTCGGTCCGCTCGCTGCACCGGCTGTTCCAGCAGCACGGCGTGAGCGTCCGGTCCTGGATCCGCGCCCAGCGGATGGAGCGCTGCCGCCGGGACCTGGCCGAACCGATGAAGCGTCACCTGTCCATCGCCGCCGTCGCGAACCGGTGGGGATTCCCCCGCCCCGCCGACTTCACCCGCGCCTTCCGCGCCCTGCACGGCATCACGCCCAGCGACTACCGCGACCGGGCGCACTCCCGCTGGACGGACAGCGGCTCGCCCGGGCGGCCGGGGGTCGGGACGACGGCGCCCCAGCCCCCGGACCACCACGGTTGAGGATGCCTGCTCCGCCGCTCAGGACCGCTTCCAGAGCTGGGTGCTTCCCGTCGTCGAATTGCAGGTGCCCTGGACGACCGGGGTCCCCTTCGCTGTGGAGCTGCCGCGTGTCCCGACGCACTTCCGCGACTTGGCGTTGATGATCAGATAGAGGCTGCCGCGAATGTAATGCACCCGCCACAGCTGCGAGTGGTCCCGCGTGCTCGTGCACCTGCCCCAGGCCAGCGCCGCACCGCCGGCGGTGGACGAACCCGCTACACCCAGGCACTTGCTGTTGAGGGGGCTCCTCAACTTCACGTACTTCACGCCGCCGACGTTGGTCGCCGCGTACGACTTCCAGTAGGTGCGCGCGCCGCAGTCCATCAGGTTGACGGTGCTCCGGCTGGAGTGCATGCCCAGGCAGTAGCCGGAGCGGTAGTTCTTGTGCCGAAACGCGGAAGCGGCCTCGGCCTGACTGGTCGACGTCAGCGTCAGGACCGCCGCCGCGAGGGCGGCCGCCACGGGCAGAGCGTGCCGTTTGCTCATCTGGTTCCCCCAGGTTCGTCCGATGGTGCTGTTCCGGCAACCCATCGTCGCCGGGCGCACCCCGGAGCGCCTTAGCAGGGAGTGCCAGGGACTATGCACGGAGCGCCGACGGGCGACCGGCGGCGCACGGCATCGCTCACGCCGCGAGATCCCGTTCCTCGGACGCGACGGGCTTCCGGGCACCGGAGAACAGGGCACCGCCCCGGCTCCCCGCGGAGCGGCTCCGCACGAGCCGTCCCGCCCGCGGCGACCGCTCGACCGCCTTCAGGAGCGGCGTCAGCAGCGCCATGGCCGGCGGCGACAGCAGCAGCGCGACCGCCGTGCCCAGCGCGAATCCGCCGACGACGTCCGTCGGGTAGTGCACGCCCATGTAGACCCGGCAGAACCCCTCCAGCAGCGCCAGCCCGATGCCGGCCAGGCCGAAGCGGCGGTTGGCCACGAACAGCCCGACCCCCAGCGCCATCGTGATCGTCGCGTGGTCGCTGACGAAGGAGAAGTCGGTCTTCCCGGAGACGAGGACGTCCAGCCCCCGATGGTCCACGAAGGGCCGCGGCCGCTCGACGAACCCCCGTATCGGCACGTTCACCAGGACCGCGATGCCGGCCGCCAGCGGGGCCCACACGAGCGCGGCGACCGAGGGGGCGGCCTCCTCACCGCCCCGCCGCCGCACGGACCACCAGCACCACAGCACGAGCAGCACCATGGCCACCAGCAGCCCGTACTCACCCACGAACTCCATGACCCGGTCGAACCAGTGCGGCGCTTCCTTGGCCAGGCCATTGATGTCGTACAGCAGGTCGACGTCGGGGTTCGATCCGGATTCGGCGAGTACAGCCATGGTGCTGTGGCCCCTTCGTCGTAGTCCCGGACGCACCTCGTGTGCGTCGCTCCGGCTCCCCGTGGTTCGTAGATCCGCATCCGCTGCACTGCCGTACTGACGTCCGCTCGGCTACGTCAACAGGAACGCACGGCCCCCATCAATACGTTCCACTCTCCACCGAATGATCACGCAGACGTTATCGAAGAGAGACTCATCTCCGCAGCTCAGGGGGCAGGTTCACGCTCGGTTCACACGTTGGTGGGGAGTGCTTTTGCGCCATCTTCGGTCACGCGCGTCGCACCGAAGTAGTCGGGGTGTCGACGGGGTCGAACCGGATGACGGCCCCCGTCCTCGGCGCGTCGATCATGTACCCGCCGCCGACGTAGATGCCCACGTGCCGGATGGCCCGCGAGTCCGTGAGGTCGTCGGAGAAGAAGACCAGATCACCCGGCATCAGCTCGTCCCGCGAGGGGTGCGGACCGGCGTTGTACTGGTCGTTGGCGACCCGGGGCAGGGTGATGCCGACCTTCTCGTACGCGGCCTTGGTCAGACCCGAGCAGTCGAAGCGTCCTCCCTGGTCGGCGGTGCCGGTACCGCCCCAGAGATAGGGCGTTCCGAGCTTGCTCTGCGCGAACGCGATGGCACCCGCGGCCTGCCGGCTCGGGTCGAGCCGGGTGACCGGCGCGGCGAAGCTCTCCTCCAGGCTGCGGATCCGCTTGACGTAGTTCTGCGTCTCGCTGATGGCCGGCACCCCGCCCGACCTTATGACGCGGTAGGCGCCCGCGTTATAGGCGGCGAGCATGTTGTCGGAGACGTTCCCGGGAACGTCCTTGACGTACTTGGCGAGTTCGCAGTCGTACGACGCGGCCGACGGAATCGCGTCATTCGGGTCCCAGATGTCACGCCTGCCGTCGCCGTTGCCGTCGATGCCGTGCGTCGCCCAGGTGCTCGGGATGAACTGGGCGATGCCGCGCGCGTCCGCGGGGCTGACGACGGTCGGGTTCCAGCCGCTCTCCTGGTAGAGCTGGGCGGCGAGCAGCGCCGGGCTCAACGCGGGGCACAGGTTGCCCCACTGCTGCACGAGTTGCTTGTAGGCGGCGGGTACGGCGCCCTTGGCCAGTCCGCGGCTGCCCGTGACGACGTCGTTGGCGAGGCTTCCGGCGACCACGTACACCCCGACCACGAGCAGCATGACGAAGCCCATGCCGAGCCCGACCGCCGCGCCCCCGAGCACCCATACCTTCCGCACGGTCCAACTCTCCCCCATGTCGGACCGGTTCCAGTCATCATCGGCGCGAAGTGGCGCCATTTCACAGGGGAACGGCGAGAACGGCCCCGGCCCGCAGCGGCTGACGCGAACTCAGGACGCGCCCGCGGCCCGCCGGTACAGCTCCGCCGCCTGCCCGCGCAGCACCACGCTGTACGAGACGTCGGCCGTGCTCCCGCCCTTCTCGTACCCGCCGAGCACCCCGACGACCCGGCCGCCGCCGTCGGCCCACGGACTGCCGCTGGTGCCGCCGGGGAAGTCGGGGCAGTCGATGCGCTGCTGGGTACGGCCGCGCAGGTCGGGCCTGTTGGTGCAGCTGACGGGCGTCTCGCGGGAGTCGGGGTAGCCGGTCAGCGTCACGGCGGCGGCGCCGGTGGCCGCGTCGGCCCGGAGCCGGTTGGCCCCGACCACGTCCTCGATCTCCCTGCCGTCCAGCGGGTCCAGGCGGGCCAGGGCGACGTCGCTGTCCTCGTCCTGCCCCTCGGCCCAGCCGTCGGGCACGAACCGCCTCCCCACCCGCCACACCCCGTACGGCGCCTTCCCGTCCCGGTACCCCGGCACGAACACCAGGCCGCCGGCGCCGTCCACGCAGTGGGCCGCGGTGACGATCAGGTCGCGCTGCGGGCTGTGCACGACCGAGGCGGTGCAGAAGTGCCCGCCGGCCAGGCCGCCGATCCGGTCGGCGCCGAACAGCGCGCCCACCCGCACGGTCCGCGCCGTCTCGGCGGCCTCGGCCGTGACCCCGAGCGGCTCGGGCCCGTCGTCGGCGGCCGCGGCGGAGGCGGAGGTCAGCGCGAGCAGCACCACGGCACCGAGGAGAGCGGGCCGCGAGGTGAACCAGGGCCGGGCGGTGCGAGAGATGCGCTTCATCGGGCCCCCACTCTGCGCCACGAGCTGAGAAAGCCGTCCCGGCCACACCGCCGTGCCCGCGAGACCTCCCGGCGGGGGTCGCGCGATCGCGTCCACCGTACTGTCCCGCCGCCACTCCCGCCTCCCGAGTCGTCACATCGGGTCACCGACCGCCGTGGCCGGGGGGGGTGGTCGGCCCGGGCAAACCCTGGCGCGCACTCGCCCGTATACAGCGATGGACGGCCTTTCACCCGGAAGGGGATGAGCCGCATGACACTCTCGGCACACAGGACCCTCACGCCACTCGGTGCCGCCGCGGCGGCGGGCGCGGCCGCTCTCGTGCTGGCCGGCTGTTCCGGCGGGGGCGGCGGCCGGACGGGCGGCACGACGCCGAGCCACTCCGCGAACCCGGGGACCCGGGTGGCGGTCACCGAGACCGAGTACGCCCTGAAACTGTCCCGGTCGTCCTTCGCACCGGGCACCTACACCTTCGTCTCCGGCAACCACGGCAGGATCACGCACGCCCTGTCGATCGACGGCCCCGGCGTGGAGGACGCCAGGACCAAGAACCTGCAAAGCGGCCAGGAGGGGACGCTGACGGTGCACCTCAGGAAGGGCACGTACGACCTGTACTGCCCGGTCGACGGCCACAAGCAGCTCGGGATGGACCAGCACATCGAGGTCGGCTGAGCCGGCGTGAGAACATCGTGTCGACGCCTCACCCGACCAGCCGTCAGAAACCTTGCGGAGTCGTAGAAGGGGTCAACGACGGAACCACACGACAGGTTCCGCTCCGGCGTCGTTGCCCGGCGTGACCTGCCGTGATACACAGAGTGACCGTACGGGTCATTCGTACGAAACCCGCCGGCCAATGACGTCAAGTCGACATACGACCGCGGCGTTGTCAGCGAGAATGGACCTGACCTCTGCACACCGCAGGGGGCTTGCGGAACTACCCACCAGGGGCGGTGACTTACATGCTCTTTGCGGCCGACAAAGGAGACATCAACACCATCATCGGCGGGATCGCTCCGGACTGGGGCCCGTTCGGCAGCCTGGGCAACGAGGCCAAGGTGATGATCGAGGTGGTCATGGCCGTGGCCATCCTGCTCTGCCTCGGCATCGCGGTCTGGGGAGCGGCCAAACAGCGGATCGGCGCGACGGCCCTGCGGGACACCTTCAGCGCGGAACAGGGCAAGGGCCTCATCATCGCGGGCCTCACCGGGGTGTTCATCATCGGCTCGCTCGGCACACTGTTCACGATCGTCTACGGCATGGCGGTCTGACACCCCCCTCCACCGCCGGGCCGGCCCGGCCGTCCCCTCCACCCCACCCACCCGTCGTGCCCACCGGCTGAGGTTGCGTTTCCCTGATGTCGAGTCACCACACCGCGCCCGCGCGGGAACCAGCACGGCTACCGTCGTATGTCCACGACGTGGAGGGGGCCTACCCGGCATGAGTCCCGGAGACGAGCAGGGTTACACCGAGACGGGCCAGACCCGTACCCGCCTGCCCGGCGGCGACCCCTACGGCGGCGCGCCCCGCAGAACGGGCCGCTCCTCCTCCCGGGGCCTGATCACGGTCGTCGGCGTGGTGGTCCTCCTCATCGCGGCGATCGCCTTCGCGAACCGGGGGGACGGCTCCTCCACGGACGGCTCCGCCGACAAGGGCGACCGCCCGAAGGCCGCGGCCACGGCGGCGAGCGGCACGAAGCCGGTCGACACCGACTCCGCCGGCATCCCCTCGGGCTTCGCCCACACGGAGCAGGGGGCGCAGAGCGCTGCCGCCAACTACGCGGTGGCGCTGGGGTCGGCCGAGATGTTCAACAAGAACAAGCGTGACTCCGTCCTCCAGGCCATCATGACCCCGTCAGCGGTCACGAGTTCGAAGGCCGCGATGGACAAGGCGTACACCCCCGACTTCAGTCAGAGTCTCGGCCTGTACGCGGACGGCACGGCACCGAAGGGCTACACGTTCGTCTCGCGCACGAGCCCGATCGGTACGAAGGTCACCGAGGCGAGCGGTGACGCCGCCACCGTCGAGGTCTGGTGCAGCGGGCTCCTCGGCCTCGCGGGCGACAAGTCCACCAACCCGGTCACCAACAGCTGGTTCACCATCTCGATGAAACTCGAGTGGGCCGCCGGCGACTGGAAGATCATCACGCACTCCCAGCAGGAGGGCCCGGCGCCCGTCCCCGGCGACGACAAGGCCTCCAGCTCGGAAGACATCTCGAAGGCCGTCGACGAGTACGGAGGGTTCACCTATGCCCGCTAACCGCCGCGTACTCACCCTGGCTGCCGCCGTCACGGCCGTGCAGACGGCAGCGGTCCTCACGGCGACGCATGCCTTCGCCGCGCCCTCACCGTCGCCCTCGCCGGCGAAGAGCGACGACGCCTGCGACCTGATTCACGGCGCCGCCAAACAGTTCTGCGAAAAGGACGGCGGCGGCTCCAAAAAGGGCCTCACCACCCCCGACAACCCCCTCACCTCCACCCTCGACCCCCTCTCCTCCCTCGGAAAGGGCTGCGCCGACGCCGCGTCGTGGACCATCGGCAAGCTCAGTGACGCCGTGAAGGAGACCGCGAACGTCGACTTCACGAACACCAAGTTCCTCCAGCAGTACGCCGTGGTCTTCGCCGCCTCCACGATCCTCACGCTGCTGCTGTGGCTGCTGGCCGTCGCCAAGCGGGCGGTCCGCGGCGTACCGCTGACCACCGCCATCTCGGAGGCCGTGGGCTTCCTGTGGCTGACGGTGCTCGCCTCCGCCTTCACCCCGCTGATCCTCTATACCGTCGTCTCCGCCGCCGACGGCGTCACGGACGTCCTCGCCAAGGCGACCGGCGACCAGACCGACACGTTCTTCGGCACCTTCTCCGGAGCCCTCGACAAGGGCGACGACATCGGCGGCGGACCGATCATGCTGATCGTCGTCTCCCTGGTCAGCATCCTCGCCGCCGGCATCCTCTGGCTCGAGCTGGTCATCCGCGCCGCCCTGCTCTACGTCGGCGCCCTGCTCGGCACCGTCGTCTACGCCGGCCTGGTCGACAAGAACCTCTGGGGCCACGTACGGCGCTGGGCCGGCATCATGATCGCCGTCATCCTGGTCAAGCCCGTCATCGTCATCGTGCTCGGCCTCGCCGGCGCACTGGCCGGCGACAACGGCCCCGACGCCTTCTCCGCCGTCGTCTCCGGCCTCGCCATCATCCTGCTCGCCATCTTCGCCAGCGCGATGATCTACCGCTTCGTCCCCGGCTTCGGCGACGAGATCGCCGGCTCCCGCAGCAACCGCATCATGCAGGGCGCCGAGGGCAAGGCCGCCGCGGTGATCAGCTCCCCTGCCACCATGGTCGCCCAGGGCATCAAGACACACAGCGCCCGCGCCGACAACAACGGCTCGGGCGGCGGCTCCAGCAGCGCCCGCCCCGCCAACCCCGCCTCCGGCGGCGTCGCCGCCCACAGCACCCGTACCGCGCAGGGCGGCGGCGGAGCAGTCCCCTCCGCCGCGCCCGCGCCGCGCGCGCCCAGCCCGGTCAACACCCCGCACGCCGGTAACACACGCAACAGCAGCAGCAATCGCTCAGGAGGTGACGGGCGTTGACGACCGAGTCCCACATGTCCCATCCGGTCACGCCCCGCCGTACGTATCTGATCGGCCGCGCCCGGCCGAACGCGATCATCGGCCGGAACCGCGAGTCCGGCGAGATCGCGCTGATCGTCGCCGGCGCGTTCCTCGGCATGATGTGCGGCCTCCTCGTCCCCGTCCTGTCCCTGCGGATCGTGCTGCTGACGGGCTTCCCGCTGCTCGCGCTCGCCGCGGTCTACGTGCCGTACAAGCGCCGCACGTTCTACAAGTGGTTCGAGATCAACCGCTCGTACAAGCGCACCGTCAAGCGCGGCACCACCTACCGCTCCGGAGTGGTCGAGGCCGGCACCCGGCTGGACGGCCGGGAGGTCGAGGTCGGGCCGCCGCCCGGCATCGGACGGATCACCTGGCTCGCCGCGCCGTTCGGACCCGACGAGATCGCCGTGCTCCTGCACGCCGACCGCAAGACCGTCACCGCCGCCATCGAGATCGAGGGCCCCGGTGTCGGCCTGCGCGACTCCGAGGACCAGGAGGCCCTCGTCGACCGCTTCGGCACGCTGCTCAAGCACGTGGCCAACGGCGACGGCTTCGTCACCCGGCTGCAGATGCTCGCCCGCACCCTGCCCGCCGACCCCGACGCCCACGCCAAGGACGTCACACTGCGCGGCGACGACAAGGCACCCGACTGGCTGTCCCGGTCCTACGACCAGCTCCAGTCCATGGTGTCCACCAGCAGCGAGCAGCACCGCGCCTACCTCGTCGCCTGCATGCACTACGGCCGCGAACTGGCCGCCGAGGCGCACGCCATGGCCCGGGCCGTGCGCGCGCACGGCGGCAAGGTCGACCGGGACGCCGGACTCGCCGTCGTCATGGCCCGTGAGCTGACCGACATCTGCTCCCGGCTGCAGGAGGCCGACATCCGTGTCCGCCAGCCCCTCGGGCAGGGCAGACTCGCCTCCCTCATCCACTCGATGTACGACCCGGACCACCCCATCGACCACATCCAGGCGATGACCCAGCGCAACGCCTGGCCGGCCGAACTCGACGCCATGGAACCCACCTACCTCCAGGCCAAGACCCGCGAGTCCGCCACCCGCGCCCCCTGGTGCCACGCCACCGCCTGGGTGAAGGAGTGGCCGATGACCCCCGTCGGCGTCAACTTCCTCGCGCCCCTGCTCGTCCACACCCCGGACGTCATCCGAACGGTCGCGGTGACGATGGATCTCGAGCCCACCGAGGTAGCCATCGAACGCATGCTGACCGAGAAGACGAACGACGAGGCCGAGGCCTCCCGTGCCGCCAAGATGAACCGCACCGTCGACCCGCGCGACATCGCCGCCCACAACCGCCTGGACCAGCGGGGAGAAGACCTCGCCAGCGGCGCGGCCGGCGTCAACCTGGTCGGCTACATCACCGTCTCCGCCCGGTCCCCGGAAGCCCTCAACCGCGACAAGCGGACGATAAGGGCCTCCGCGGGAAAGTCGTACCTGAAGCTGGAGTGGTGCGACCGCGAGCACCACCGGGCCTTCGTGAACACACTTCCCTTCGCCACCGGCATTCGAAGGTAGGGGCTGATGCGCTGATGCGGGACCCGCTGTCCGTCCTCACGGAAGCCTTCACGTCCTTCCTGTTCGGGAAGGTGGAGACGACCCGGCTGCCGGTGCGCACCTCCACGGGCCAGGCCCAGGCGGTCTATCTGCCCACCGCCGCGCCCGGCCTCGGCGACTCGGGCGTCATCATCGGCCGCGAGGTGTACTCCGGAAAGGGCTACATCTACGACCCCTTCCAGCTCTACGGTCAGCAGTTGCCGGCCCCCACTGGCTGGTGCTCGGCGAGTCCGGCAACGGCAAGTCGGCCCTGGAGAAGACGTACGTCCTCCGGCAGCTGCGCTTCAAGGACCGCCAGGTCGTCGTCCTGGACGCCCAGGGCGAGGACGGCGTCGGCGAATGGAACCTGATCGCGGAGGAGCTGGGGATAACCCCCATCCGTCTGGACCCGACCGCGGCCCTGAACCACGGCATCCGGCTGAACCCCCTGGACCCCTCGATCACCACCACGGGCCAGCTCGCGCTGCTGCGGACCATCATCGAGGTCGCGATGGGCCACGGCCTGGACGAACGCTCCGGCTTCGCCCTCAAGGTCGCCCACTCCTACGTCAACGAGTCCATCGTCGACCGTCAGCCGGTCCTCACCGACATCGTGGAGCAGCTGCGGCACCCCGAGCCGGAGTCCGCGGAGGCGATGAACGTCGCCATAGACGACGTACGGGCGTGGGGCCTGGACGTCGCCCTGGTCCTGGACCGGCTGGTCGACGGTGACCTGCGGGGCATGTTCGACGGCCCGACCACGGTCGGCATCGACCTGGACGCCCCGCTGATCGTCTTCGACCTGTCCCACATCGACCGCAACTCCATCGCCATGCCGATCCTCATGGCGATCGTCGGCGTGTGGCTGGAGCACACCTGGATCCGCCCCGACCGCAAGAAGCGCATCTTCCTCGTCGAAGAGGCCTGGCACATCATCAACAGCCCGTTCGTGGCACAGCTCTTCCAGCGGCTGCTGAAGTTCGGGCGCCGGCTCGGCCTTTCCTTCGTGGCGGTCGTCCACCACCTCTCCGACGTGGTGGACGGCGCGGCGGCGAAGGAGGCGGCGGCGATCCTGAAGATGGCGTCGACCAGGACGATCTACGCCCAGAAGGCGGACGAGGCCAGAGCGACGGGCCGGGTCCTCGGCCTGCCGCGCTGGGCGGTCGAGATCATCCCCTCCCTCACCCCCGGCATCGCCGTCTGGGACGTCAACGGCAACGTCCAGGTGGTCAAACACCTCGTCACGGAGACCGAGCGCCCGCTGGTCTTCACCGACCGCGCGATGACCGAGTCCTCCAGCGACCGGGCGGCCGACGACGCCCTGCGCGCCGCCGAACTGGAGGCCGAGCAGCGGGCGGCGGCCTTCGTGGAACAGCACCTGGGCGACTCGGAATCGACGGTGGCGTAGGGGGAGGCTGGAGTGAGACCGGACGATCGCCGTGACACCCGCCGCGAGGGCCAGGGCGGAATCCCCGACGGGCTGCTGATCGGCATACTCGCCTTCCTCCTCGGCATCACCGTGCTGGTGTGGACGGCCACCGGTCTGGCGGCCCTGTTCGCCCACGGCGCCTGGCCGGACGGCGTGACGTTCACCCGCACGGCCCTGGCCATGCGCCACCTCATCGGCAAGCCGCACGACCTGCCCGGCGCCTGGCCGGACACCCCGCCGCCCAGCTCTCCGGCTGGGGCCTGTTCTGGGGCCTGTTCATCGGCCAGCTGATGATCCTGCTCGTCCTCACCCTGTTCGTGATGGGCGCGGTGGCGAGATGGCGGGCGGAAAGGACACGGCGCGCCGCCGAGCGGGCAACGGCGCCCGCCGCCGCTCCCGCCCCGGCCGCCGTTCCCCTCGTTCCCGCCGCTCCCGCCCCGGCCGCCGTTCCCGCCGCTCCCGTGGTCGTTCCCGTGCCCGAGGCGGTGCCGGAGCAACGGCACGAGGCCCCGGTGCCGCGCACCGGGCCCGCTCCACAGCCTGTGGAACAACTCGTCGGCGCCGGCGCCCCGACGGCCGGCCGGGAGGCGCCGGACGGCGAGGGCGCGGTGCGCTACGGCGCTCCCGCGACCCGGCACACCGCCGCGGTCCAGGCCGTCCAGGACGCCACGGGCCCGGCCCTGGTGGTCACCTCGAACCCCGCCCTCTGGGCGGACACCAAGGACGCCAGGTCCAAACTGGGCCCCGTCCACCTCTACGACCCCACCCACCTCTGCGACACCCCGGGCCGCCTCCACTGGTCCCCCACCAGCGGCTGCGAGGACAAGGAGACGGCGCTGAACAGGGCCAAGGGCCTCCTCGGCCCCGTCCGGCCCACCGCCAAGCTCGACCAGGCCGTCGCCGACACCGCCACCACACTGCTGCGCAGCTACCTGCACGCCGCCGCCCTGGACTCCCGCACCGTCCGCCACGTCCACCGCTGGGCCCAGGGCATCCAGGTCCAGGACGCCGTACGCACCCTCCGCACCCACACCAAGGCCGCCCCCGGCGCCGCCGGCGAGCTCGAGGCCGCCCTCACCGCGCATCCCGAACGTCGGGACATGGCACAGGAGTTGATCAGCAGGGCGCTGTCCGCCCTCTCCACCGTCAACATCCGCGAAGCCTGCACCCCGAACCGAACTGATGCCCTCGCCCTGGATTCCTTCGTCCACGAAGGGGGCACGCTCTATGTGGTCGGTGAATCCATCGAGGACCCCAGGACCCAGCCGGGCGCGATGCCCCTCCTGACGGCCCTCGTCTCCAGCGTGGTCGAGCACGGCCGGCGCATGGCCGAACGGTCATCCTCCGGTCGGCTCGACCCACCACTGACCCTGGTCCTGGACGACATCGCGGCCGTGGCCCCCCTCCCCCAGCTCCCCGATCTGCTCACCGCCGGAGCCGGCCAGGGCATGCCCGCCCTCGCCCTGCTCCGCTCCCGCGAACAGGCCAGAGCCCGCTGGCCGCACCGGGAACTGCCCGCCTGACGGGCGGTCCCGGGACGCGTTCCAGGACACCGGTGGCGACCGCTGTGGAATACGCCTCCCGATCAGGGGGGTGCCCGGAAAGTTTCTGCCGAGTAGGGTCGTAGGCCGTGTGATTTGCCGGTCGCTCCGCCCTGAAGTCTCCCGGCTCCCCCACGAGTTGGGTGCGGGTACGCGTACCGGCGCCTCACACGGCGCAGTACGGCGGACCCCCGGGTCCGTCCCCCCACCACAACAGCCGCGTCCGCGCGGCCACAGATCAGGAGCAACCCGTGCACGGCACCCCCACATAGCCAGCACACCGAGCGAAGGGCGCTCCGCGCCCCCGGCGCCCGCCGACGACGGACGCCCCGGCGTCCGCGGCGGCAGGGCGCTCTCATGAGGCGGCCGACGTACTCCACGGCGCCGACGGTCAAGGTCCGGACCACTCCCGGCTGGCAGTACCACCACGGACCCGGCACCCACCCCGCACACCGGCCCGGGACACCTGCGCCCGAAGTCCACCGGCGCCCCGTCTTCATCGACCACACCGGACGGCGCCGCAGGGCGCTGCAACTCGTCTCCCTCGGCGTGGGACTGGCCTGCTCCGGCTACCTGCTGTTCGTCGGCGCACTGGTCGGCGGACTCATGGAACCGATGGGCTCGGCCCCACCCCGTACCCACGGACCGGCCCCACCGGCCACGACACCCCCGGACCCGCCGGCAGCCCCGCCCACGCCCACCACCCCTCCCACGCCCCCGACCCCCGCCACCACGACGTCGCACAGAGACGTGCGCCCCGGCTCCGGGCGGAGGGCGGAGGCACCCCCGGTGAGCCCGCACGCCGACGTACGACGTCCACCCCGCGGACACTGGCTGCTGCTCCTGCTCTCCCTGACGGTCGTGGCCGTCACCCTGGTCTGCGAGGGCTGGACCACCCACCAGGTCGACTCCGCACGAGCCAAACAACCCTGCACGCGGCCCATACCGCGCACGGCCGACGACGGGAAACCGGTGCTCCGCTTCGGCCCGTCCGGCGTCGAGACCTCCGGCATGCCCCGGGCACCGCCGCCCTCACCTTCGAAGGCGGCCCCGACCCGGTGTGGACGCCACGACTGCTCGACCTGCTGCGCCGCCACCACGCGCGGGCGACGTTCTTCGTCCACGGCGACGACGCCGTCCGCCACCCCGCCCTCCTGCGCCGGATCGTCCGCGAGGGCCACGAGGTCGGCTCGTACACGTACACCGGCGGTGACCTCGGCACCGCCTCGCCGTTCCGGGCCCGCGCCGAACTGGCCCTCACCCAGACCGCGCTCGCCGGCGCGGCCGGCATCCGCACCACCCTGCTGCGGCTGCCGCACACCACGGCCGCGGACACGCTCTGCGGCCCGAGTGGCAGGCGGCGCGGCGCGCGGAGGACCAGGGCTACCTCGTGGTCGCCTCGGACCACCCCACCCGCAAGCCGTGGCGAGGGGTGATCACCCGGTACAGCCACACCGACCTCGGCTACCACGAGGCGCGGGCGCTGCTGCGGGACCACCGGGTCTCGAGGTTCACCACCGTCAGCGGTGGACTCGGGCGCCCCTCCTTCGTGTCCCGCGTCCCCGCGGCCCAGCGCGTCAGGGGCCAGGGGCTGATCTGGTCGGTGCGCATCGGCCACGTCTTCACCACCGTGATGGCGTGGACCCTCGCCGTCGCCGGCTCGCTCGGCGTCCTGAGGCTGCTGCTGCTCAGCGTGTTCGCCCGCGTCCACAAGCGCCGGGTGCACACCTTCCGCTCCGGCACCCCACGCCTGCGCCCGGTCACCGCCCCGGTCACGGTCCTGGTGCCCGCGTACAACGAGGAGGCCGGCATCGCCTCCACCGTGTACTCCCTGCTCGCCTCCACCCATCCCCGGCTGGAGATCATCGTCGTCGACGACGGCTCGACGGACTCCACCGCCCCTATCGTCGAAGCCGTCGACGACCCCCGGGTACGGGTGATCCGCCAGCCGAACAGCGGCAAGCCGCGGGCCCTCAACACCGGCCTGGCGCACGCCCGTCACGACATCGTCGTGATGGTGGACGCCGACACCGTCTTCGAACCCGAGTCGCTGTCCCGGCTGGTCCAGCCGCTCGCCCACCCGTCCGTCGGAGCGGTCAGCGGCAACACCAAGGTCGGCAACCGGCGCCACCTGCTGGGCAAGTTCCAGCACCTGGAGTACGTCAACGGCTTCAACCTCGACCGGCGCACCTTCGACGTCCTCGAATGCATGGCCACCGTCCCCGGCGCGATCGGCGCCTTCCGCAAGGACGCGCTGATGGGCATCGGCGGCGTCAGCGACGAGACCCTCGCCGAGGACACCGACCTCACGATGGCGCTCTGGCGGGCCGGCTGGCGCGTCGTCTACGAGGAGTCGGCGGTCGCCTGGACCGAAGTGCCCAGCACCGTGCCCCAGTTGTGGCGGCAGCGCTACCGCTGGTGCTACGGCACCCTGCAGTCGATGTGGAAGCACCGCCGCTCGCTCACGGAGATCGGCCCCGCCGGCCGCTTCAGCCGCCGCGCGCTGTCGTACCTCATGGTGTTCCAGATCCTCGCGCCGCTGTGCGCACCGGTGATGGACCTCTACGCGCTGTACGGCGTCCTCTTCCGCGGGCTCCTGCCGTCCCTGGCGATCTGGCTCGGCTTCCTCGCCGTCCAGACGGCCACCGCCGCGTACGCGCTGCGGCTGGACCGGGAACGGCTGCGCACCCTGTGGGTGCTGCCGCTCCAGCTCTTCGTCTACCGGCAGCTCATGTACCTGGTCGTCGTCCAGTCCGTGATCACGGCGCTCCTCGGCACCCGCCTGAAGTGGCACAGCATGCACCGCTCCGGCACCGCCGACCCGCTCCTCCAGGAACCGGCCGTGGAACGGCCCCGACGGCAGGGGGTGGCCTCCGCATGACGGTGAGCACGGCACAGCCCACCGGACCCGAACAGGAGGGCCCGGCCACGACCGCCCCACCGGCCGGGCGGGCCGGACCCGGCACCGACACGATCGCCCGGTTCTCCGGGCGGCCCAGCTCCCGCTACACCCCGCGGCGCGCCCACGCCCGCCAGGCGAAGCGGAAACGGCGCAAAGCGCGGCGCTGTCTGCTGGCCCTGCTCGTCACCGCGGTCGGCGGCACCTACGGATGGGCCGAGGCCGAGCTCAACCGGGACGTGGACCTGAACGCCTACGGACACCGCCCGCCCCCGGGCGAGGGCACCAACTACCTCGTCGTGGGCTCCGACAACCGCGACGGGCTGTCGTCCGAGGAGGTGGAGAACCTGCACGCCGGCGGTGGCGGCGGCCGCCGCACGGACTCGATGATGATCCTGCACACCGGCGCGCACGGCGCGACCATGGTGAGCCTCCCCCGCGACTCCTGGGTCGCGCTGCCCGGCCGGCTGGACCCCTCGACCGGCAAGACCCTGCGCACGGCCCGCGACAAGCTGAACGCCGCCTTCTCCTACGGCGGCCCCGAGCTGCTCGTGAACACCGTCGAACGCAACACGGGCCTGCGCATCGACCACTACGCGGAGATCGGCTTCGGCGGCTTCGTGCACATCGTCGACGCCGTCGGAGGCGTCCCGATGTGCCTGTCCCATGACGTCAGGGACGAGAAGTCGGGTGCCGACCTCCACAAGGGCTGCCAGACGCTCTCCGGCAGCCAGTCCCTGGCCTTCGTGCGCGAGCGGCACCAGGAGGCCAGGGGCGATCTGGACCGCACGCAGAACCAGCAGAGGTTCCTCTCGGCGCTCGCCCACCGGGCGGCACGGCGGGACACCCTGCTGGACCCCTCCGCCATGTACCCGGCGGCCCGGGCGGGACTGGACAGCCTGGTCGTCGACGACGGCATGCACCTGCCCGAACTGGCACGGCTGTTCCGGGCGATGCGAACCGTGGCCGGCGGCCGGGTCAGGCACATGAACGTACCGGTCGCCGGCATCGGCGTCCCCACCTCCAAGGGGAACGTGGTGACCTGGGACAGGAAGAAGTCGCGCCGGCTCTTCGCCGAGCTGCGCGGCGACCGCTTGGTCACCGGACCGGATCCCACGTAGGCCGCGGCGGGCTGGTCACCGCTCCAGCACGAACTCCAGCTCGTTCTCGGCCTCGTCCTTCGAGAACGACACGACCAGCCCGCTCGGCCCGAACCCCGCCTTGCGGTAGGCGCCCTGGGCCCGGGCGTTGTCCGCGTGCACGAACAGCCGCACCCGGTCGGCACGCTGCTGCCAGGCCCAGGAGACACCGGCGTCGAACAGCGTCTTGATCAGCCCGTTGCCCCGGTGCTCCGGCCGGACGAACACCCCGACCACATGGCCCTGCCGCCGCTCGACCGGATACCCGGCCCAGTCCGTCGTCCCGGCCTGCTCCAGCAGCACGGTGACCGTGCCGGCCCATGTCCCGTCGGGCGCCTCGGCGATGAACTGCTGCGCGGTGCCGGACCCTTCGCCGGACCCGATCGCCCGTTCCTGGTAGAAGGAGTCCGGCCGGGCCAGGGCGTCCTCGTAGGTCTCGAGGAAGGCGATGTGCGCGACCGGGTCCCGCAGCGCGTCCAGACGCAACTGCTTCACGGCCGCCCACTCCTCGGGGCGTATGGCACGGACGACGTAGTCATCGCTGGTGGGGGTACTCATGTGGCCACGGTAGCCTCGCCCGTCACCGCCCTCACCCGAAATACGGGCGGGCACTGTCGGTGCCTGGCTCTACGGTGGCCCCATGACCACGCTTCCCGAACGACCCAACACCGCACTGCTCGTCATCGACGTCCAGAACGGCGTGGTGGCGGATGCCCACGACCGCGACGGCGTCATCGCCAACATCGACACCCTGATCGGCAAGGCCCGCGCGGCGGACGTGCCGGTCATCTGGGTGCAGCACTCCGACGAGTATCTGAAGGAGGACAGCGAGAGCTGGGCCTACGTCCCCGAACTGGCCCGCCTGGACACCGAGCCGCTGGTTCCCAAGAGCTACGCGGACTCCTTCGAGGAGACCCGCCTGGAGGACGTGCTGGCGGAGCGGAAAGTGGGCCGGCTGCTGGTCACAGGCGCCCAGACGGACGTCTGCATCCGCTCCACCCTGCACGGCGCGATCGTCCGCGGCTACGACGCGACCCTGGTCGCCGACGCCCACACCACCGAGGATCTGAGCGAGTACGGCGCTCCCGCCCCGGCGCAGGTGATCGCCCACACCAACCTCTACTGGGAATCCCACAAGGCCCCGGCCGACAGGGCGGCACCGTGAAGACGGCGGAAGTCACCTTCTGAAGGACCCGGAACGCAGAAAACCCCCGCATCTTTCGATGCGGGGGTTTTCCCAATGATAGTTCGGCGGCGTCCTACTCTCCCACAGGGTCCCCCTGCAGTACCATCGGCGCTGTGAGGCTTAGCTTCCGGGTTCGGAATGTAACCGGGCGTTTCCCTCACGCTATGACCACCGAAACACTATGAAACTGACAACCGTCCACGCTGTGGCAACGTGGGGCTGTTCGTGGTTTCAGAACCAACACAGTGGACGCGAGCAACTGAGGACAAGCCCTCGGCCTATTAGTACCGGTCACCTTCACACGTTACCGTGCTTCCAGATCCGGCCTATCAACCCAGTCGTCTACTGGGAGCCTTACCCTCTCAAGGAGGTGGGAATACTCATCTCGAAGCAGGCTTCCCGCTTAGATGCTTTCAGCGGTTATCCCTCCCGAACGTAGCCAACCAGCCATGCCCTTGGCAGAACAACTGGCACACCAGAGGTTCGTCCGTCCCGGTCCTCTCGTACTAGGGACAGCCCTTCTCAATATTCCTACGCGCACAGCGGATAGGGACCGAACTGTCTCACGACGTTCTAAACCCAGCTCGCGTACCGCTTTAATGGGCGAACAGCCCAACCCTTGGGACCGACTCCAGCCCCAGGATGCGACGAGCCGACATCGAGGTGCCAAACCATCCCGTCGATATGGACTCTTGGGGAAGATCAGCCTGTTATCCCCGGGTACCTTTTATCCGTTGAGCGACGGCGCTTCCACAAGCCACCGCCGGATCACTAGTCCCGACTTTCGTCCCTGCTCGACCCGTCGGTCTCACAGTCAAGCTCCCTTGTGCACTTACACTCAACACCTGATTGCCAACCAGGCTGAGGGAACCTTTGGGCGCCTCCGTTACTCTTTAGGAGGCAACCGCCCCAGTTAAACTACCCATCAGACACTGTCCCTGATCCGGATCACGGACCCAGGTTAGACATCCAGCACGACCAGACTGGTATTTCAACGACGACTCCACCCACACTGGCGTGTGAATTTCAAAGTCTCCCAGCTATCCTACACAAGCCGAACCGAACACCAATATCAAACTGTAGTAAAGGTCCCGGGGTCTTTCCGTCCTGCTGCGCGAAACGAGCATCTTTACTCGTAGTGCAATTTCACCGGGCCTATGGTTGAGACAGTCGAGAAGTCGTTACGCCATTCGTGCAGGTCGGAACTTACCCGACAAGGAATTTCGCTACCTTAGGATGGTTATAGTTACCACCGCCGTTTACTGGCGCTTAAGTTCTCAGCTTCGCCCTGACGAATCAGAGCTAACCGGTCCCCTTAACGTTCCAGCACCGGGCAGGCGTCAGTCCGTATACATCGCCTTACGGCTTCGCACGGACCTGTGTTTTTAGTAAACAGTCGCTTCTCGCTGGTCTCTGCGGCCACCCCAGCTCACCGAGTAAATCGGATCACCGAGTGTGGCCCCCTTCTCCCGAAGTTACGGGGGCATTTTGCCGAGTTCCTTAACCATAGTTCACCCGAACGCCTCGGTATTCTCTACCTGACCACCTGAGTCGGTTTAGGGTACGGGCCGCCATGAAACTCGCTAGAGGCTTTTCTCGACAGCATAGGATCATCCACTTCACCACAATCGGCTCGGCATCAGGTCTCAGACACATGAGCGGCGGATTTGCCTACCACTCGTCCTACACCCTTACCCCGGGACAACCACCGCCCGGGATGGACTACCTTCCTGCGTCACCCCATCACTCACCTACTAACCGCTTGGTTCGGCGGCTCCACCACTCCCCTCAACTCCGAAGAGATCAGGGCGGCTTCACGGCCTTAGCATCACGATGCTCGATGTTTGACGCTTCACAGCGGGTACCGGAATATCAACCGGTTATCCATCGACTACGCCTGTCGGCCTCGCCTTAGGTCCCGACTTACCCTGGGCAGATCAGCTTGACCCAGGAACCCTTAGTCAATCGGCGCAAACGTTTCTCACGTTTGTATCGCTACTCATGCCTGCATTCTCACTCGTCAACCGTCCACGACTACCTTCCAGTGCCGCTTCACCCGGCAGACGACGCTCCCCTACCCATCACAGCCGGCGTTGGCCGTATATGCTGCAATGACACGACTTCGGCGGTACGCTTGAGCCCCGCTACATTGTCGGCGCGGAATCACTAGACCAGTGAGCTATTACGCACTCTTTCAAGGGTGGCTGCTTCTAAGCCAACCTCCTGGTTGTCTGTGCGACTCCACATCCTTTCCCACTTAGCGTACGCTTAGGGGCCTTAGTCGATGCTCTGGGCTGTTTCCCTCTCGACCATGGAGCTTATCCCCCACAGTCTCACTGCCGTGCTCTCACTTACCGGCATTCGGAGTTTGGCTAAGGTCAGTAACCCGGTAGGGCCCATCGCCTATCCAGTGCTCTACCTCCGGCAAGAAACACACGACGCTGCACCTAAATGCATTTCGGGGAGAACCAGCTATCACGGAGTTTGATTGGCCTTTCACCCCTAACCACAGGTCATCCCCCAGGTTTTCAACCCTGGTGGGTTCGGTCCTCCACGAAGTCTTACCTCCGCTTCAACCTGCCCATGGCTAGATCACTCCGCTTCGGGTCTTGAGCGTGCTACTGAATCGCCCTGTTCGGACTCGCTTTCGCTACGGCTTCCCCACTCGGGTTAACCTCGCAACACACCGCAAACTCGCAGGCTCATTCTTCAAAAGGCACGCAGTCACGAGAACAAGGCAAGCCTTGTTCCGACGCTCCCACGGCTTGTAGGCACACGGTTTCAGGTACTATTTCACTCCGCTCCCGCGGTACTTTTCACCATTCCCTCACGGTACTATCCGCTATCGGTCACCAGGGAATATTTAGGCTTAGCGGGTGGTCCCGCCAGATTCACACGGGATTTCTCGGGCCCCGTGCTACTTGGGTGTCTCTCAAACGAGCCGCTGACGTTTCGACTACGGGGGTCTTACCCTCTACGCCGGACCTTTCGCATGTCCTTCGCCTACATCAACGGTTTCTGACTCGTCCTGTCGCCGGCAGACGACAGAAGAGAGATCCCACAACCCCGCATGCGCAACCCCTGCCGGGTCTCACACGCATACGGTTTGGCCTCATCCGGTTTCGCTCGCCACTACTCCCGGAATCACGGTTGTTTTCTCTTCCTGAGGGTACTGAGATGTTTCACTTCCCCTCGTTCCCTCCACACTGCCTATGTGTTCAGCAGCGGGTGACAGCCCATGACGACTGCCGGGTTTCCCCATTCGGAAACCCCCGGATCAAAGCCTGGTTGACGACTCCCCGGGGACTATCGTGGCCTCCCACGTCCTTCATCGGTTCCTGGTGCCAAGGCATCCACCGTGCGCCCTTAAAAACTTGGCCACAGATGCTCGCGTCCACTGTGCAGTTCTCAAACAACGACCAGCCACCCATCACCCCGAACCAGAAGATTCGAGTGCACTGGGGCCGGCGACTGAGGAGAAGTTCATTCCCTCAGACACCCAACAGCGTGCCCGACCGTATCCCGTCCGAAGATCATGCGTTCCACGCTCTTGCGAGCAGTACTGGCAGCCTCCGACCCGTGAATCCGGCCGAATAATCAACGTTCCACCCATGAGCAACCAGCATCAGACATTCGCTGATGTACTGGCCTCTGACCAGGCAAGCCCGGTAAGAAGTGCTCCTTAGAAAGGAGGTGATCCAGCCGCACCTTCCGGTACGGCTACCTTGTTACGACTTCGTCCCAATCGCTAGTCCCACCTTCGACAGCTCCCTCCCACAAGGGGTTGGGCCACCGGCTTCGGGTGTTACCAACTTTCGTGACGTGACGGGCGGTGTGTACAAGGCCCGGGAACGTATTCACCGCAGCAATGCTGATCTGCGATTACTAGCAACTCCGACTTCATGGGGTCGAGTTGCAGACCCCAATCCGAACTGAGACCGGCTTTTTGAGATTCGCTCCACCTCACGGTTTCGCAGCTCATTGTACCGGCCATTGTAGCACGTGTGCAGCCCAAGACATAAGGGGCATGATGACTTGACGTCGTCCCCACCTTCCTCCGAGTTGACCCCGGCGGTCTCCTGTGAGTCCCCATCACCCCGAAGGGCATGCTGGCAACACAGGACAAGGGTTGCGCTCGTTGCGGGACTTAACCCAACATCTCACGACACGAGCTGACGACAGCCATGCACCACCTGTACACCGACCACAAGGGGGCGCCTGTCTCCAGACGTTTCCGGTGTATGTCAAGCCTTGGTAAGGTTCTTCGCGTTGCGTCGAATTAAGCCACATGCTCCGCTGCTTGTGCGGGCCCCCGTCAATTCCTTTGAGTTTTAGCCTTGCGGCCGTACTCCCCAGGCGGGGAACTTAATGCGTTAGCTGCGGCACCGACGACGTGGAATGTCGCCAACACCTAGTTCCCACCGTTTACGGCGTGGACTACCAGGGTATCTAATCCTGTTCGCTCCCCACGCTTTCGCTCCTCAGCGTCAGTAATGGCCCAGAGATCCGCCTTCGCCACCGGTGTTCCTCCTGATATCTGCGCATTTCACCGCTACACCAGGAATTCCGATCTCCCCTACCACACTCTAGCTAGCCCGTATCGAATGCAGACCCGGGGTTAAGCCCCGGGCTTTCACACCCGACGTGACAAGCCGCCTACGAGCTCTTTACGCCCAATAATTCCGGACAACGCTTGCGCCCTACGTATTACCGCGGCTGCTGGCACGTAGTTAGCCGGCGCTTCTTCTGCAGGTACCGTCACTTTCGCTTCTTCCCTGCTGAAAGAGGTTTACAACCCGAAGGCCGTCATCCCTCACGCGGCGTCGCTGCATCAGGCTTTCGCCCATTGTGCAATATTCCCCACTGCTGCCTCCCGTAGGAGTCTGGGCCGTGTCTCAGTCCCAGTGTGGCCGGTCGCCCTCTCAGGCCGGCTACCCGTCGTCGCCTTGGTGAGCCATTACCTCACCAACAAGCTGATAGGCCGCGGGCTCATCCTTCACCGCCGGAGCTTTTAACCCCCACCCATGAGAGAGGGAGTGTTATCCGGTATTAGACCCCGTTTCCAGGGCTTGTCCCAGAGTGAAGGGCAGATTGCCCACGTGTTACTCACCCGTTCGCCACTAATCCACCCCGAAGGGCTTCATCGTTCGACTTGCATGTGTTAAGCACGCCGCCAGCGTTCGTCCTGAGCCAGGATCAAACTCTCCGTGAATGTTTTCCCGTAATCGGGATGAACACCACGAGAGCGGTGCGAGAGGAGGAATGATCCCCTCGCACACAGCGTCCTCGCTGTGTTATTTCAAAGGAACCTCGCCCCAGCAGATGCTGGAGACGGGGTATCAACATATCTGGCGTTGATTTTTGGCACGCTGTTGAGTTCTCAAGGAACGGTCGCTTCCTTTGTACTCACCCTCGCGGGCTTTCCTCCGGGCGCTTCCCTTCGTTCTTGCGTTTCCGACTCTATCAGATCTTTTCTCGACCCGATTTCCTCGGTGCTTTCCAGGTTCCCGCTTTCGCGTTTCCCTTTCCGGCGATTCCGACTCTATCAGATCCTTTCGGCGTCTGACCCCCAGTCAGCGGGGCTTGTCTTCGCGGCTGTTGGGCCGTTCCGACGTCTCAAACCTTAGCGGATCCGCTCGGCGATTCCCAATCGGGCCGCCGAGTCCCTATTCGAATTGAATTCCGGCATGCCGAAAACAATCCCGTAGGGAGATCGTGCTGGTGGTGTGAGGTGCCGCTCGACGCGGCGGGAGTGCTGCCGAGGTACCGATACGGCTCCGTGGCAACCCGAAGAACTGTACGGATCGAGCAGGGGGGTGTCAAGCGCCTCTGTCAAGATCTTTTGCGGGGCTCAGTCCAGGTCGGTGAGCCGGCCGCCGGCATCCGGCTGGGCGTGCTCCACTCGGCGCAGGAGCCTGGTCAGCACCTCGCCGAGCACCGTGCGCTCCGCGGGGCTGAGGTCCTGGAGCAGCTCTTCCTCGAAGACGGTGGCGAGGCGCATCGCCTCCAGCCACTTCTCCCGGCCCTCGGGGGTCAGCTCGACGATCACCCGGACGCGATTGGTCTCGTCACGCTCACGGGTGACCAGACCCTCCGTGACCATGCGGTCGATCCGGTGGGTCATCGCGGCCGGTGTGAGGCCGAGCCGCTTGGCCAGCTCGCTGGGTCCCAGGCGGTACGGAGCGCCGGAGAGGACCAGGGCCTTGAGGACCTCCCACTCGGCGTTGCTGATGCCGAGGTCGGCGGTCTGGCGGCCGTAGGCCACGTTCATGCGGCGGTTCAGCCTGGACAGCGCCGACACGATCTTCTCGACCTGGGGGTCGAGGTCCTGGAACTCGCGCTGGTAGGCGGCGATCTGTTCTTCGAGGGTCGGCTCCGTGACGCCGGGCGTGTCGGCCATGGCCGCAGTATGGCACGACGTCCCTTTGCTTTGAAGTCCTTGACTGTGTACTCTTTAGCTTCGAACTTTAGCTTCGAAGTCTTCACTCCTAACTAGTGAGAGAGGTGAACGTGACCAGGGCGATGGGCGCAGCGATGCGCCGGATCCACGTGGGCAACGCACTCAGCGCATTCGGGCTCGGCTTCACAGTCCCCTACCTGTACGTCTACGTGGCGCAGGTGCGGGGCCTGGGGGCCATGACGGCGGGTCTCGTGCTCGCCGTCTTCGCCGTGGCCGCGCTGATCGTGCTGCCGTTCGCCGGCCGGGCGATCGTGCGCCGCGGCCCGCTGCCGGTCCTGCTCGCCGCCCTGGTCACCGCCGCGCTCGGCGCGCTGAGCCTGGGGCTCGCGGGCACCGCCGGCGCCGTACTGCTGTCGGCCGCGGCGCTCGGCGCCGGACAGGCTGTGATGCAGCCGGCCCTGGCGACGATGATCGTGGACTGCTCCACGGCGGAGACCCGGTCGCGGGCGTTCGCGACGCAGTTCTTCCTGCAGAACCTGGGGCTGGGTGTCGGCGGCCTGATCGGCGGCCACCTCGTCGACGCCACCCGGGTCTCCTCCTTCACTCTGCTGTTCGCGATCGAGGCGGGGATGTTCCTGCTGCTGGTCGCGGTGATGGCGACCGTGCGCATGCCGCACTCGCCGCGTATCGCCGACGCTCCGTCCGGTGGGGCGCGGGGAAGCTGGAAGCGGCTGCTCGGGAACCGGGCGATGGTGCAGCTCTGCGTGCTGGGCTTCGTGCTGTTCTTCGCCTGCTACGGACAGTTCGAGTCGGGTCTGAGCGCGTACGGCGTGGAGGCCGCGGGGATATCGACCTCGGCGCTCGGTACGGCGCTGGCCGCGAACACCCTGATGATCGTCGTCGCGCAGTTCGCCGTGCTGAAGTTCGTCGAGCGCCGCCGGCGGTCGCGGGTGATCGCCGCCGTGGGGCTGGTCTGGGCGGTGGCCTGGCTCGCGGCGGGGTACGCCGGGCTCGGGCACGGCAGCCAGGAGATGGCCACGGCCGCGTTCGTCTCGACGTACGCGCTGTTCGGTCTGGGCGAGGCGATGCTGTCGCCGACGGTCGCCCCGCTGGTCGCGGATCTGGCGCCGGAGGGTATGGCTGGTCAGTACAACTCGGCGTTCGCGCTGGTCAAGCAGTTGGCGCTGGCTGTCGGACCCGCGGTGGGCGGGCCTCTCGGTGCCTCGCTGCACGCGCCGTACGTCGTGACCTTCCTGCTGTTCTCGCTGGGGATCACCGTGCTGGCGTTGCGGCTGGGACGGGGGCTGACCATCGCGCAGGATCAGCCGTGGGCCGCCGCGAGGAGTCGAGTGGTGGCCCGGGGCGCGGCCGCGGAGCCGGTCGCCGCGGAGGCGTAGGCACCCGGGGGTGGCGCGGGCCGGACGGTGTCGCACTCGCGGGGTGCCTCGACCGTCGGCCCTCCGTGCCGGTGGCTGTGGAGGGCTCCTAGGTCGTGTCCGCGAAGTCGCGTCGTTCGCCCGCAGGGCGGGCGTCGCGGCGTCCGGTGCGTGCTCTCGGCGTGCCGGCCGGACGCCCTCGTACCGGGTGTACTCGGGCTTCCGGCCGGTGCGGCGAGAGTGCGTGCCGGACGCCGCGACGCAGGCGCGACTTCGCGGACGCGACCTAGCTTTTCGACAGCAGGAACTCGCACCAGACCGCCTTGCCTCCGCCCGGGGTTCTTCGTGAGCCCCAGGTGGAGGCGATGGTGGCCACGATGGCGATGCCCCGGCCCGATTCGTCGGCCGGTTCCGCCTGACGGCGGCGGGGAGGTGGTCGTCGCCGTCGGTGACCTCGATGATCAGGCGGCGGTCGGTGCGGCGCAGCCGCAGCCGCATCGGGGGCGTGCCGTGCTGGAGGCTGTTGGCGACCAGCTCACTGGTGGCGAGGACGCCCAGGTCGTGCAGCTCGGCGGGGAACCGCCAGCTGGTCAGGACACCCGAGGCGAACGCTCTGGCCCGGGGCGCCGCTTCCACACCGCCCAGCAGCTCCAGGGCCGCGTTGCGGAAGAGGTCGCCCTCGGCGCCCTTGTGGGCGGGGTGCTGGAGGACGAGGACGGCCACGTCGTCGTCGTGGTCGGCGGTGACGCCCGCCGAGCGGACCAGGCGGTCGCAGACGACCTGCGGGGTGCCGGTGGCGCCGGACAGGGCGCGTTCCAGGGACGCGATGCCCTCGTCCAGGTCCTCGTCCCGGCGCTCGACCAGGCCGTCGGTGTAGAGGACCGCCGTGGAGCCGGGGCCCAGCGGGATCGAGCCGGAGGCGTGCATCCAGCCGCCGGTGCCGAGCGGCGGGCCGGTCGGTTCGTCGGCCCGCAGCACCGTGCCGCTCTCGTCGCGGACCAGGATCGGCAGATGGCCGGCGGAGGCGTACACCAGGCGGCCCTCGTTGGGGTCGTGGACGGCGTAGACGCAGGTGGCGATCTGGTTGGCGTCGATCTCGGTGGCCAGGCCGTCGAGGAGCTGCAGTACCTCGTGCGGCGGGAGGTCGAGGCGGGCGTAGGCCCGGACGGCCGTGCGGAGCTGGCCCATGACCGCGGCCGCCCGCACGCCCCTGCCCATCACGTCGCCGATCACCAGGGCCGTGCGGCCGCCGCCGAGGGTGATCACGTCGTACCAGTCGCCGCCCACGGCGGCCTCGGTGCCGCCCGGCTGGTAGGTGGCGGCGATCCTCAGGTCGTCGGGCTGTTCGAGTTCCTGCGGGAGCAGGGAGCGCTGCAGGGTGACGGCGGTCTCGCGCTGGCGGCGCTCGCTGGCGCGCAGGCGTTCGGCGGCCTCGGCGTGGTCGGTGACGTCGGTGGCGAAGACGAGCACCCCGGCGTCGCGCTCCCCGTCCTCGGCGACCGGCGTGCAGGTGAACGTGTACGAGCGGCCGTCGACGGCCTTGCGGGACTTCAGCGTGCGGGATCTGCCGCTGCGCAGTACCTGGTCGAGGAGCGGCAGCAGGCCGAGTTCGGCGAGTTCCGGGAGGGCCTCGCGGGCGGGGCGCCCGGTGGCCGCAGGCCGAAGGCCGAGGCGTAGGCGTCGTTGACGTAGGCGATGCGGTGGTCGGGGCCGTGGACGAGGGCGACGAGGGCCGGGACGCGGTCGAGGACGTCGCGCGCGGGCAGTTCGTCCACGGCGGACGCCGGCGCGCTTGCGTCGGCCGGCTGTCCGGCGCGGGCCATGGGCACGGAGCCTTCCCCCGGCGGTCCGGGGAGACCGCGGTGTCGGTGCGCGCGGCGGCGCGGCGCTGCGTTCCGGGGAGCCGGGCGCTCCAACGCGTGAAGTTCACAGTGAGGAAAGCCTCGTGAGTGCTGAGGGCGGGCGGGTGCCCGTCCGAGGACGTGGGGCAGTCTGGCAGGTGGCCGTCCGCGGCGATATTCGTCAGACGCCGGGGCGGCCCGTGGAGTTCCCGGGTCCGGTCAGGACGACCCCTTCGGGTCGTCGGAGGGGCTGTGGGGAGGCTTTCCACCGGCCGCGAGTTCGAACTCCGCCCGGGGATGTTCGAGTGAACCCAGCGAGACGATCTCCCGTTTGAAGAGCCCGGCGAGGGTCCACTCCGCCAGGACCCGGGCCTTGCGGTTGAAGGTGGGCACCCTGCTGAGGTGGTAGAGGCGGTGCATGAACCAGGCAGGGTAGCCCTTCAGCTTGCGCCCGTAGATCTGGGCGACGCCCTTGTGCAGGCCGAGCGACGCCACCGAGCCGACGTACTTGTGCGCGTACGTCTCCAGGGGCTCGCCGCGCAGTGCGTGGGCGATGTTGTCGCCGAGGACCCTGGCCTGGCGGACGGCGTGCTGGGCGTTGGGCGCCGTGAGGGTGCCGGGTTCGGCGGCGGTGACGTCGGGGACGGCCGCGGCGTCGCCCGCGGCCCAGGCGTGCGGGGCGCCGTCGACGGTCAGTTCGGCGGTGCACCTCAGGCGGCCGCGCGCGTCGAGGGGCAGGTCGGTGGCGGCGAGCAGCGGGTGCGGTTTGACCCCGGCCGTCCACACGAGCGTGCGGGTCGGGAAGCGCTGGCCGTCGCTGAGGACGGCGACGCGGTCGGCGCAGGACTCCAGGCGGGTGTCGAGCAGGACCTGGATGTTGCGGCGGCGGAGCTGGGTGACGGTGTAGCGGCCCATCTCCTCGCCGACCTCGGGCAGGATGCGGCCGGAGGCCTCGACGAGGATCCACTTCATGTCCTCGGGGCGGACGTTGTGGTAGTAGCGCGCGGTGTAGCGGGCCATGTCCTGCAGTTCGCCGAGCGCCTCGACCCCGGCGTAGCCGCCGCCGACGACGACGAAGGTGAGGGCGGCGTCGCGGACCGCGGGGTCACGGGTGGAGGAGGCGATGTCCATCTGCTCGATGACGTGGTTGCGCAGCCCGATGGCCTCCTCGACGGTCCGGAAACCGATGCCGTACTCGGCGAGGCCCGGGACGGGCAGCGTCCGGGCGACCGAACCGGGGGCGAGGACGAGTTCGTCGTAGCCGATGAGTTCGGCGGTCCTGCCCTCCTCGGCGGTGGCGAGGGTGGCGACGGCGGCGGTGCGCACCGCGTGGTCGATGGAGGTGACCTCACCGACGACGATGTGGCACTGGTCCAGGACGCGGCGCAGCGGTACGACGACATGGCGCGGGGAGATGGAGCCCGCGGCCGCCTCCGGGAGGAACGGCTGATACGTCATGTAGGGGTCGGGAGTGACGACGGTGACGTCGACCTCCCCCCGCCTGATCTCCTGCTTCAGCCTCCGCTGCAGACGCAGGGCCGTGTACATCCCGACGTAGCCGCCGCCGACAACCAGAATGCGCGCACGTTCCTTCACCATCCCATGACGCACCCGACGCTCTTGTTTGTCCACAGCCCCGGCAATTTGTGTGACCGCGGGCGGGTGCGCGCGCGTCGGTGCGCGCTGCCGGAGCCGGGAGAAAGCGGGCAGGTCAGCAGGGGCGGGCGAGAGCGGGCGAAGGTGCGTTATCGGGGCGTAACTGACCCGTACTCCGATCGAGGGGCGCACTGTGCGGAACCTGCCCCTTCTGAATTGACTGTCTCTCAACTATGTTCGTGTGTCGACGGGGTGTAGGGGATGTGGTCGAACGGGTCCGCGAAGGACGGTCCCGCTCGGGACCGATGCCAGGTCCGCGCACTCCGGAATCAGTGGCGGGGAGAGTCTCCGGGGGGAGACGTCATTTACCGGGGGAAACACATGCATGCTCAGGACACTCATTGGTCGTCGGCAGCCGCCCTCGCCTCGGGCGGCACGGCGGTGACCGCGACGGCGGGCAACGGACGCGCGGACTCATCGCGTACGACGCCGCTGCGGGTGGACGCACAGCGCAATCTGGAGCACGTGCTGCGAGCGGCACGTGAGGTGTTCGGCGAGCTGGGGTACGGCGCGCCGATGGAGGACGTGGCACGGCGGGCGCGGGTCGGGGTCGGCACGGTGTACCGGCGCTTCCCGAGCAAGGACGTGCTGGTCCGGCGGATAGCCGAGGAGGAGACCGCGCGGCTGACCGAGCAGGCGCGGACCGCGCTCGGCCAGGAGGACGAGCCGTGGTCGGCGCTGTCCCGCTTCCTGCGGACGTCCGTCGCGTCGGGCGCCGGCCGGTTGCTGCCGCCGCAGGTGCTGCGGGTCGGCTCGACCGGTCCGGGCGAGCCGGGCGGCCCCGTCGGACTGGTGGGCGCGGTCGGTGCGGGCGGTCCGGTGGGCTCGGGCGACGAGCCCCGGGTGCCGCAGCAGCGGACCCAGCCGGGCGCCGGTGAGCTGCGGCTGGTGCCGGAGGACGCCTCCTCGGCCGTGCCCGACGACGCCGGGGTCGGCGCGCTGCTCGAGGTCGTCGGGCAGCTGGTCGACCGGGCCCGGGAGGCCGGGGAACTGCGGACGGACGTGTCCGTGGCGGACGTGCTGCTCGTGATCGCCACGGCGGCGCCCTCGCTGCCGGACGCGGCGCAGCAGGCCGCGGCTTCGGCACGGCTGCTGGACATCCTGCTGGAGGGGCTCCGGTCCCGGCCGGCGTAGCGGCGGCCGTCCACGGCCCCGGCTCCGTTCCGGCGGGTCCTCCACACCCGCGCCCCTGGTGCGCCGTCGCGGCCGGAGGCGCGGGTGTCGTGCGTGTGGTGCGCGTGGTCACGGTCACGGCCGGTTCGGCCCCAACTGGTCCTGGTGCGGCCGAATTTCTCGTTCGGGTGACGCCTGGTACTGCGCGGATGGCCGCTGTGGCACCCTGAGCCGGTGATGGGTTGGGCTTTGCCGGTTTCGGGGGCTTTGCGCGATGGGCGTTGACGGGTGGGACGAGTCTCGTGGGGACGGGGACTCCGAGGCCGGTGGGCTGACCTCGCCGCAGGTGCCGAAGCAGGGCGGTCCGCCCGGGGTGCCCGCCGAGACGGGCGTGCCCGCGCAGCGGGACGGCAGGGTGCCCGCACCGCACCGGACACCGCCCGCGGACGGCGAGTTGATCCACCGGATGCGTACGGGCGACGACTCCGCCTACGAGGAGCTGTACCGGCGGCACGCGGACGCCGTGCGGCGCTACGCCCGGACCTGCTGCCGTGACGCGCACACCGCCGACGACCTGACCGCCGAGGTCTTCGCCGGCATGCTCCAGGCGGTACGGGGCGGCGCGGGGCCCGAGTACGCCGTGCGCGCCTATCTGCTGACCTCGGTGCGGCGCGTGGCCGCGCACTGGGCCAGGACCGCCCGGCGCGAGCAACTCGTCGACGACTTCGCCGTGTTCGCCCAGCAGGCGGCGCGGCCCGTCGAGGGTGCCGGTGACGAGGCGGTGGACGTGGGCGCCGACGTGCGCGCGCTGCACGAGGCCGAGCAGTCCATGGCGCTGCGGGCCTTCCGTTCGCTGCCCGAGCGCTGGCAGGCGGTGCTGTGGCACACCGAGGTGGAGGACGAGTCGCCCAGTGAGGTGGCCGTTCTGTTCGGGCTGGACGCCAACGGCACCCGGGTGCTGGCGAGCCGGGCCCGGGAGGGGCTGAAGCAGGCCTATCTGCAGGCCCATGTCAGCTCGGCGCTGACCGCTGACGAGGAGTGCGCCCGCTACGCCGACCAGCTCGGCACCTACGCCCGGCGCAAGCTGCGGCTGCGCGCCGAACGGGGACTGCGCAAGCACCTGGAGGAGTGCGCCAGGTGCCGGCTGGCGGCCGCGCAGATCGAGGAGGTCGCGGGCGGAATCCCGGCGGTGGTGCCGGTCGCGGTCATCGGCTGGCTGGGGACCGCCGGGTACGGGAAGGTCCTCGGGATCATCGCCGGTGGCGCCGGAGCGGGCGCCGCCGGGGCCGCCGCGGCGGGCGGGTCCTCCGCGGGGTCGGGCGCGGGTGCGGGCGGCGCGGCCGCCGCCGAGGGGCTCGGCGCGCCGGTGAAGGCCGGGATCGCGGCCGGGGTGGTCGCGGTGGCGGCGGCCGCGGTGGCGCTGGCCCTGGTGAACGACGGGCATCCGGCGAGGGAGGTGGCCGGGCCGGCGCCCTCCGCTCCCGTCGTGCGGACCCCGCGGCCGTCGGTCTCACCGCCGACGAGGCCGGCCCCGCCCGCTTCACCGGCCGCCACGAGGAAGCCGCCGGTCGCGGCGCCGCTCGCGCCGGCCACCGGGACGAGCCCGGCACCGGCCTCGTCGGCTCCCGCTCCCGCGCCGGAGCCGCCGGATGCTCCCCGGCCCACTTCGGAGCCGAGTCCCGCTCCGAGTCCGACGGCCACTCCCAGTCCGTCTCCGACTCCCCCGCCGGCTCCCGTCGTCTACGAGTGGGGCCGCCTGCGTTACGACGTCAACGGGGACGGCAGCGGGCCGGAGATGCGGCTCCTGGGGAGCACGTGGGTGTGGCAGCGGTACGGGATGTCCGTGGGCGGGAAGCGGTACGGGCGCGGGGTCAGCGTGCACGGGGGGTCGTCCGTGGTCGTCGACCTCAATCGCCGGTGCACCGCGTACGACGCGCTGGTCGGCGTCGACGACATGACTCTCGGGCTCGGCAAGGCCGTGTTCTCCGTGTACGCCGACGGGGTTCCGGTGTGGCGGTCCGGGGTGGTCCGGGGCGGGACGCGGCGGTGCCGGTGCACGTCGATCTCACCGGGCGGGAGAGCGTGCGGCTGGTGGTGTCGCCGGGGGGCCTGGGGCTCGGCCGGGTGGCGCTCGCGGACTGGGCGGAGGCGCGGTTCAGCTGCTGACCGTCGTCGGCGGGGGTTCGCCGGGCCGGTGCGCGCAGGCTTGCTGAGCCGTCGCTCGTCGGCGCCTTGAGCCACGGTGGGCCGGTGCCAGGGGCGTGCTGAGCCGGCGGCTGCTCGGCGCCCTCAGCCACGATGGGCCGGTGCCGCGGAGCCTGCCGAACCTGCTCGGCCCCCTCAGCCACGGCGGACCGGGGCCACGGGGCCTGCCGAACCGGCGGCTGTCGGCGCCATCAGCCACGGTGGGCCGGTGCCACGGGAACTACCGAACCTGCTCGGCCCCCTCAGCCAGGACGGACCCGGGACCACGGGAACTACCGAACCGGCGGCTGTCGGCGCCATCAGCCACGGTGGGACGGTGCCACGGGAACTACCGAACCGACGGCGGCTCGCCCCCCTCAGCCACGACGGACCCGGGCCCACGGGAACTACCGAACCAGCGGTACTCGGCGCCATCGGCCACGGTGGGCCGAGGGCCGGGACGCGCACCCGCGCCGAAGGGGTGCAGCCGCGCCCACCCGTTCCGCCCGTGACGGCACGCATGCCCGCAGCCACGGGGTCACATCAGCCGCTGCCGGGTGGGCGCCGGCCCTGGCGACACGCCGGCCCGCGGCTACGGCGGCACCTGTTCAGGCGCCGGAGGCGAGGGCGTTCTTGCGGGGCTGGATGCCTGCGGGGACCGCTCGGGCCCGGGCCGGGGTGCCGGTCCAGCAGGTGCCGCGGCGGGACAGCAGGCGCCGGAGCCAGAGTTCGAGCGCGGTCAGGTCGGCCAGGCCGTCCAGGGGGAGGGGTTCGCCTGTCGCGGCGGCGCGGACGGCCTTGCGGATCACCCGGGCCTCCACCAGGCCGGCGTCGGCCAGCAGGGGCGTGGCGAAGAGGTCCATCAGGTCGTCGGCGGCGAGGCGCAGGCCCGCGCGGGTGGCCGCCGCCGAGGAGGCCTGGGACGGGGCGCCCCAGCCGGGCGGGAGGTCGGTGACGCCGGCGCCCTCCAGGACCCTGCGCAGGACGGAGGCGCGGGCGCCGGGCTGGACGCGCAGGGCCTCGGGGAGGGCGCGGCAGGCGCGGACGACCTGGTTGTCGAGGAAGGGCGCGTGCAGCCGCTGGGAGCGGACCTCGGCGGCCTGTTCCAGGACACGCAGGTCGGCGGCGTGCCGGGCGAGGGCGGCACGCGCCCGGTAGTCGCCGGGGCGCTGGCCCGAGCCGAGGGCGGACCGGTCCGCCTCCCCCTGCAGCAGAACCGATACTTCAGCCAGTGCCTCCCCGGTCAGCCAGCGGGCCGCCGGCCCGGGTCTCGCCCAGGTGAGCCCGGCCAGGGAGGCGCCGACCGCGCCCTTGGGGTCGTCGAAGCGGTGGCGCATCAGCCGCTCGGCGAGCAGCTCCAGGCCCGTCCGGTACGGGGTGCGGGCCAGCCGCCGGGCGGCGCTGTACACGCGCGCGGGCACCATCACCGAGCCGTCGGCCCGGGCGAGCGCGGCGACCGGCCGGACCAGATGGCGTCGTCTGCGGTCCAGCAGGAGGTCCGCGAGGCGGGCGGGGTGGGCGTCCAGGACCTCGCGGGCGCCGTGTCCCGTGAAGTGGTCTGCGCTGCCGGCGGCGAGGCGGGCGCGATGGCGGGCGGCGGTCACCAGGGAGGGACCCGGCTCGTCGGTGAGGGGGCCGTCGAGATCGGCGTACGGCAGGCTCTCCTCGCCGCCGGTGACCACCACGTGGTGCAGGCGCGGGTTGGCCGCGAGGGTGCCGGCGCGCTCGACCTCGGACTCGCGGCCGCGTACGGCCAGGTCGTTGAAGGTGACCGCGAGCAGCCGCTCCCCGGCGCCCGTGCCGTGCCCCAGCAGGGTGCCGGGTCGGCCGGGCAGCCCGGCGGCGAGCAGGGCGAGGGTGCCGGAGGCCGGTCCGCCGGACAGGTCGGCGCCGATGCCGGGCACGGGCATCCCGCGCGCGGCCCGCCGCTCGGCCGGACCCATCCCGGGCACCGGCCCGGGGTCGAGGTCGGGCACGTGCCGGGGTGCCGAGAGCCGCGCGCGCACCGCCTCGACGAGGGCGTCCCGTACGGCGTCCACGGCGACGTCCGGGTCGGCGGGGGGCGCGGCGACCGCGAGGGAGGCGACCGGCTCGTATCCGGTGATCTCGCGTGCTCCGGCGCGCAGGACGAGCGCGTGCCCCGGCGGGACGCGCCGCACTCCCTCGTACGGGGTGGTGTCGCGGAGCGCGGCCGGTACGTCCGGGGCGGCGAGCAGGGCGGCCAGGTGACCGAAGTCGAGGTTGGCCTCGATGAGGTCGGCGAGCGGCAGCGCGGCGGTGGCGTAGGCCGTGCCGCCGTCCCAGGGGGTGTGGAAGACCGGGCGGGCGCCCGCGAGGTCCCCGCAGACGGTGATGCGGCGGCCCACCTGGACGACGGCCGTGTAGCTGCCCGGCCAGGTGGTCAGATGGCGCAGCGCGCCCCCGCGGGCGGTGAACAGACCGCGCCGCAGCTCCTCGTCGGTGGCGCCGCAGGTGCCGAGGACGGCGATGCGGTTCTGCGCGTCGGCGTGCACCACGCGCACCTCGTCGGGCCGCCAGTCGCCGACGGCCCACAGCGGGTCGGGGTCGCCCCACAGGAGGTGGGAGCCGACGGGGCGCAGCGTCTCGCCGTCGTATCCGGTGGCACCCGCGGAGCCGATTTCGGCGACGCCAGCGGCGGTGCTGCTCCAACCCACCAACCACCGCATCGACGCCTCCACACAGCGTGGACAACCAGTGCACCGTACGAACCGGGACCCATGCTGCCATGAAGAACGCGCCACGGAGGCGCGGCGACGCCGCCTTCGATCGAGGGAAACCGGTGCCGGAAGCCGCAGGGGCGGCAGAGTATCGGTTGCGGGCCGGTGGGTGAACACCTGGGCGGCCGGGGAGGATGCCGGAAGTGCGCGCGAGGGGTGCGACGCGAATGCGCCCCCTGTATGCGCCCCGAAAACGCCCTTCACGCCCTCAAGTCCCGTGGTGGGAGCGGTAATCGCTCTTGGAGAGCGAGAACTATTTTCAGCCAAATCGGGGACAGCCGCAGGGGTTTGAGCACGCTCCGTACAGGCTCGCGCAAGGCCCTCCGGCACGGAAACGCGCACAGTCCGGGAGGCGGTCTTCGCCTCCCGGACCGGTCCGCCACCCGCGGGGATGAAGGCGGCGGTGTCCCCCAGCCCACTGGATCCAGTACAGCGGGCCGACCCACGCGACAGCCATGGAACCGCTCCCCGGGTGGCCGGAGAAGAGCGCACGGACGGGCGCACGGCCACACGTGCGGGGGCACGCCGCGACGTCCCGTGCACGGTGCGTACAGGGCCGCACTCCCGTACGGACCACAATCCCGCCATCCGGAACAATGCCCCTTAACGCTTGGGATGCGGCGAACTACGCTGGGTTTACGAATGCCGCACGGTTATGCCAGCGCGGCAGCCGTCTGTGTCGAGGGGTGACGCATGTCCAGGGAGCAACGCGGGCCGAACGACAAACTCGGCACCGTTCTCGCCCTCGCGGGAATCAGCAACGCGGGACTCGCGCGACGCGTCAACGACCTTGGCGCCCAACGCGGGTTGACGCTTCGCTACGACAAGACCTCGGTGGCGCGCTGGGTCTCGAAGGGGATGGTGCCGCAGGGCGCGGCGCCGCACCTCATCGCGGCCGCCATCGGCCAGAAGCTCGGCCGCCCGGTGCCGCTCCACGAGATAGGGCTGGCGGACGCGGATCCGGCACCCGAGGTGGGCCTGGCCTTCCCCGGGACGTGGGGCAGGCGGTGAGGTCGGCCACCGAGCTGTACCGGCTCGACCTGGCCGGGCGCCGGGCCGGCTCCGGCGGCATCTGGCAGTCCCTCGCCGGGTCGTTCGCCGTGACGGCCTACGCGACGCCCGCGTCTCGGTGGCTGATAACCCCCGCCGACAGCTCCGTCGCGCGGGAGGCGAACGCCGCCGAGGGCTCCGGCGCGCCGATCAAAGTCGGCCACAGCGATGTGCAGAAGCTGCGGGAGGCCGCCGAGGACGCCAGACGCTGGGACTCCAAGTACGGAGGCGGCGACTGGCGTTCGTCCATGGTGCCGGAGTGCCTGCGGGTGGAGGCGGCGCCGCTGCTGCTCGGCTCCTACTCGGACGAAGTGGGCCGCGCCCTCTTCGGGGCCTCCGCCGAACTGACCCGGCTGGCGGGCTGGATGGCCTTCGACACCGGACAGCAGGAGGCGGCGCAGCGGTACTACATCCAGGCGCTGCGACTCGCCCGCGCGGCGGCGGACGTCCCGCTCGGAGGCTACGTGCTGGCCTCCATGTCGCTGCAGGCGACGTACCGGGGCTTCGGCGACGAGGGCGTCGACCTCGCGCAGGCGGCCCTGGAGCGCAACCGGGGACTGGCGACCGCCCGCACCATGAGCTTCTTCCGGCTGGTGGAGGCGCGGGCGCACGCGCGTGCGGGGGACGCGCCGGCCGCCGGCGCGGCGCTGAAGGCGGCGGAGAGCTGGCTCGAGCGGTCCAGGGACGGTGACAACGATCCTTCTTGGCTTGGCTTTTATGGCTATGACCGGTTCGCCGCCGACGCGGCGGAGTGCTACCGCGATCTGAAGGCGCCGCGCCAGGTGCGCCGGTTCACCGAGCAGGCGCTGTCGAAGCCCACGGAGGAGTTCGTGCGGTCGCACGGGCTGCGCCTCGTGGTGTCCGCCGTCGCCGAGCTGGAGTCGGGCAATCTGGACGCCGCCTGCGAGCAGGGGGTGCGGGCCGTGGAGGTGGCCGGGCGGATCTCCTCCGCGCGTACCACCGAGTACGTGAAGGACCTGCTGCACCGGCTGGAGCCGTACGGGGACGAGCCGCGGGTGGTGGAGCTGCGCGAGCGGGCCCGGCCGCTGCTGGTGGCTCCCGCATAGGTCCCCGATCCGGGTTTGAAGGCATTGTCAGTGGCGCAGTGCACTATCGGAGCCGGGAGGTGGTGCGGGTGCGTGAGGGTGCGTACGACTGCGACGTACTGGTGATCGGAGGGGGATCGTCGGCCTGTCGACGGCCTACGCGATCACGCGTGCGGCGCCGGGTACGCGGGTGACCGTGCTGGAGAAGGAGCCGGGGCCCGCCCGGCACCAGACGGGGCGCAACAGCGGGGTCATCCACAGCGGTGTCTACTACCGGCCGGGCTCGCTCAAGGCGCGGTACGCCGTGCGCGGCGCGGCCGAGATGGTGAAGTTCTGCGCCGAGTACGGCATCGCGCACGCCGTCACCGGGAAGCTGATCGTCGCCACCGAGCGGGACGAGCTCCCCGGCTGCACGCGCTCGTGCAGCGCGGCCGGGAGAACGGGATACAGGTGCGCGAGCTGGGCGCCGCCCAGATCGGCGAGTACGAGCCGGAGGTGCGCGGCCTCGCCGCGATCCACGTCGGCACGACGGGGGTCTGCGACTTCGTGGCCGTGGCCCGGCAGCTCGCCCGGGCCTCGGGGGCGGAGATCCGGTACGGCGCGCGGGTGGTCCGCGTGGACCGGCGCCCGGAGCGGGGCGTGGCCGTGCTGACCGCGGCCGGCGACGTCGTACGGGGCCGGGTGCTGGTGAACTGCGCCGGGCTGCACTGCGACGAGGTGGCGCGGCTGACCGGGGACGAGCCAGGGGTGCGGATCGTGCCGTTCCGGGGCGAGTACTACGAGCTGGCGCGGCCCGAGCTGGTGCGCGGGCTGGTGTATCCGGTGCCGGATCCGGCGTTCCCGTTCCTCGGGGTGCATCTGACCCGGGGATCGACGGCGGCGTGCACATCGGGCCGAACGCGGTCCCGGCCCTGGCCCGGGAGGGGTACGGGTGGGGCGTCGTACGGCCCGGGGAGCTGGCCGGGACGGTCGCGTGGCCCGGCTCGTGGGTGCTGGCCCGGCGGCACTGGCGCTACGGGGCCGGGGAGCTGCGGCGGTCGGTGTCCAAGGGGGCGTTCCTGACGGCGGTGCGCAGGCTGCTGCCGGCCGTCGAGGAGGCGGACCTGGTGCGCGCCCCGGCCGGGGTGCGGGCGCAGGCGGTCCTGCGGGACGGGACGCTGGTGGACGACTTCCTGATCCGGGAGGGGAGCCGGGCGGTACACGTGCTCAACGCCCCGTCGCCCGCGGCGACCGCCTCGCTGCCGATCGGCCGGGAGATCGGGCGCCGGGTGCTGGACATGCTCGGTGCGCTGTGACGCCCGCCCGCTGTGACGTCGGCCTCCGCTGCGGGCGGCGGCCCGGGAAATCGCGCCGTCGCCGTAAAATCGGTGTCACTGTGTCTGACTCGCTGAACCTCCCCGAAGCTCCCCGGCCCGCGACCGCCGCCGCGCCGCGGTCCTCGCACGTCCCCGGTGTGTCCGTGCGGCACAGCCGGGCCAAGGGGGAGCCGCGGTTCCCCGACGGACCCAAGGCCGACCCGGCCGGATCGCACTTCGAGCGGCGGATCCGGAGTTTCCAGCCCCGGCGGAGCCGGGTCACGGCGGGACAGGCCGACGCGCTGCAGCGGCTGTGGCCCAAGTGGGGTCTGGACATCGACGGACAGCGGGTCATCGACCTCGGCGAGCTGTTCGGCGACGACCGTCCCGTGGTGCTGGAGATCGGGTTCGGGATGGGCGAGGCCACCGCGCGGATGGCGGCCGGGGACACCGGCACCAACATCCTCGCGGTCGACGTGCACACCCCGGGCCAGGGCAACCTGCTCAACCTCGCCGACCAGGCCGGGCTGTCCAACGTCCGGGTGGCCAACGGCGACGCCATCATCCTGCTCCGGGAGATGCTAACGCCCGACTCGCTCGACGGGCTGCGCGTGTACTTCCCCGATCCCTGGCCCAAGAAGCGGCACCACAAGCGGCGGCTGATCCAGCCCGAGTTCCTGACGCTGGCCGCGAGCCGGCTGCGGCCCGGGGCGGTCGTGCACTGCGCGACCGACTGGGAGCCGTACGCCGAGCAGATGCTCGAGGTGCTCACCGCGCACCCGGACTTCGAGAACACCCGGGCCGACGGCGGTTTCGCGCCGCGTCCGCCGTTCCGGCCGCTGACCCGTTTCGAGGGGCAGGGGCTGGAAAAGGGACACGTGGTGAACGATCTGCTCTTCCGCCGCGTACCGCACCGGGACCGCTAGGCCCTGCCCCGCCGTCCAGCACCAGCCCGTTCCCCGGTCACCGTTAGGGTCGATGCCGTGGCCATCAGTCCTCCGTACCCGAGCTACTCCCCCGGCCCCGGAAGCGGAACGCACCCGCACTGGTGGCAGCGCCGGTGGGTGCGCTACGGGGCGCTGATCACGCTGCTGGCGCTGTCCGGCCTGGTCATCCTGGCGCTGGTGCGCCGGCAGACCGGCACCACGGGCTTCCTGGTCGGTCTCGGGCTCGCCGTGCTTCCCGTGCCCTGGCTCCTCGCCGCCTTCCGCTGGCTGGACCGGGTCGAGCCCGGCCCCTGGCGGAACCTGGTCTTCGCGTTCGCCTGGGGCGCCTGCGCGGCGGCGCTGATCGCCATCGTCGCCAACAGTTTCGCGACGAAGTGGATAGCCACCTCGACCGCCGATCCCGCGGGCGCCGACACCCTGGGCGCCACCGTGATAGCGCCCGTGGTGGAGGAGTCCGCGAAGGCCGCGGCCGTGCTGCTGGTCTTCCTGTTCCGCAGACGGGACTTCACCGGGATCGTCGACGGCGTGGTGATAGCCGGGGTCACCGCCACCGGCTTCGCGTTCACCGAGAACATCCTCTACCTGGGTACGGCCTTCGGGACCGACCAGCTCAGCGGCGGCCACGGCATCGCCTCCGTCACCGCCGCCACCTTCTTCGTGCGCGTGGTGATGTCCCCCTTCGCGCACCCCCTGTTCACCGTGCTCACCGGCATCGGATTCGGCGTCGCCGCGCTCTCCACCGAACGGCAGCCCGCCCGGCGCGTGCTGGTCCCGCTCGGCGGACTGCTGCTGGCGATGAGCACGCACGCCCTGTGGAACGGCTCCGCGACCTTCGGCCAGTTCGGTTTCCTCGCCGTCTACGCCGCCTTCATGGTGCCCGCGTTCGGGCTGCTGACCTGGCTGGCGGTCTGGACCCGGCAGCGGGAGCTGCGGACCGTGCGGGAGGAGCTGCCGGCGTATGTGCACGCCGGGTGGCTCGGGCCGGCCGAACCGTTCGTCCTCGGGTCGATGCGGGCGCGCCGCGCCGCCCGGGACCACGCCCGCCGCCACTTCGGCGGGCGGCCCGCGGCGCGGGCGGTCGCGCAGTACGAGGCGTACGCCACCTCGCTGGCCTTCCTGCGGCACCGGGGGCGGCGGGGACGGGCCGGCGCCGACTGCGCCGCGCGGGAGCAGGAGCTGCTCGCCGAACTGTGGCGGCGCCGGGAGGTGGCCCGGCCGGCGCTGGAGCAGGCTGCCAGGACGGTGGCCCCGGTGCCGGCGCCCTCGGCGTACTGGGCGCGGTACGGGTATCCGGCGACACCCGCAGCCGGGCACCCGGGGGCGTACGGGCAGGGTCACCCGACGGCGTACGGGCACCCGGCGGTGCCGTACGGACATCCGGCGGCGCCGTACGGCGGCCAGGGGTCCCCGTACGCGAACCCGACGGTGCCGTACGGGAACCCGCCCGTGCCGCCGGCCGGGTACCCCGGGTACAACCCGTACCGGCCCTAGGGCCGGTCTGACAATTCGCGTCGTCGCCCGAAGGGCGGCCGCGCGGCGTCAGGTGCGTGCTCTCGGCGGGCCGGCTCCAGGGCCGCGTACTGGACGTACTCGGGTCTGGGCCGGTGCGGCGAGAGTGCGTGCATGGCGTCGCGCGGCAGGCGCGAATTGTCAGACAGGCCCTAGCCGGGAATCAGGCGGAGGCCTGGTTCAGGCGGTCCACTTCCTCCTGGGTGAGCCGCAGCTCCGCCACGCCCAGCAGCGCCGGGAGCTGTTCCACCGTGCGGGCCGAGGCGATGGGAGCCGTGACCGTCGGCTGGGCGGCCAGCCAGGCGAGGGCGACCGTGGCGACGGGCGCGTCGTGGGCGCCGGCGATCTCGTCCAGGGCCGTGAGCACCCGCTGACCGCGCTGGGAGTCCAGGTGCTTGGCGGCCGAGCCGGCGCGGGCGCTGTCGACCTTCGTGCCGGGGCGGTACTTGCCGGTGAGGAAGCCGGAGGCGAGCGCGAAGTACGGAACCGCCGCGAGGCCCTCACGGGCGGCGAGGTCCTGCAGCGGACCCTCGTAGGTGTCGCGGGAGACAAGGTTGTAGTGGGGCTGGAGGGCCACGTACCGGGCCAGGCCCTCGCGGTCGGAGAAGTCGAGGGAGGCCCGCAGCCGCTCGGGGCTGATGTTGGAGGCGGCGATCTGCCGGACCTTGCCCGCCTTCACCAGCTCGTCCAGCGCGCCGATGATCTCCTCCACCGGCACCTCGGGCTTGTCGAAGTGCGTGTAGTACAGGTCGATGTAGTCGGTGCCCAGACGGCGCAGGGACGCGTCGGCGGCGGCCTTGATGTTGGCCGCGGTGAGCCCCTGGTACTCCGGGTGCTGGCTCACCTTGGTCGCGACGACGACGTCGGAGCGGTTGCCCCGGGCCGCGAGCCACTTGCCGATGAGGGTCTCCGACTCACCGCCCTCGTTGCCCTCGATCCAGGCCGAGTAGGAGTCGGCGGTGTCGACGAAGTTGCCGCCGGCGGCCGTGTAGGCGTCGAGGACGGCGAAGGAGGCCTTCTCGTCGGCGGTCCAGCCGAAGACGTTGCCGCCGAGGGCGAGCGGGAAGACCTCGAGGCCGGAGGAGCCGAGTTTGCGCAGGGAAGCAGTCATGCCCTGTTACAACGATCATTCCGGTACCGCCCATTCCGCGATCGCGCGAACGGTGTGTGAACGCGGCCGGCGGCCCCGGCACCAGGGGTGGTGCCGGGGCCGCCGGGAGAGCGGTCCGGGGTGCCGGGCGGGTTCAGGAGGCCCGGGCGGGGCTCAGGGGTTGAGGCCCTTGCCGTGCAGCCACGCCATCGGGTCGATGCCGGTGGCCGCGCCGCCGGGGTGGACCTCCAGGTGCAGGTGCGGGCCGGTGACGTTGCCGGTGGCGCCGACACGGCCGATGACGTCGCCGGTGCTGACCTTCTGGCCGACGGAGACGCTGATCGAGGACTGGTGGCAGAACCAGAGCTCGGTGCCGTCGTCGAGGGTGAGGATGGTGCGGTAGCCGTAGGAGCCGGCCCAGCCCGCCTCGGTGATGGTGCCGCTGTGGATGGCCTTGATCAGCGTGCCGGTGGGCGCGGCGAAGTCGAGGCCGGTGTGGTAGCCGGAGGACCACATCGAGCCGGCCTGGCCGAAGGTCGAGGTGATCGTGTACGAGGACGTCGGCAGCGTGTACTGCTTGGCCAGCTCGGCCAGCCGCTCCGCCTCGGCCTTCTTCTCGGCGGCGGCCTCCGCCTCCTTCTTGGCCTCGGCGGCCTTGGCGGCGGCTTCCTTCTTCGCCTTGGCGGCCGCGTCGGCGGCCTGCTGCTCGGCGGCGGCCGCCGCTGCCGCGGCCGCCTTGGAGTCGGCCTTGCTCTGCTGCTGCTCGGCCTGGGCCATGATCCGGCTGCGCAGGGTCTCGCCCGCGTCGGAGCCGTCCTGGCCGGTGTCGGCGGCGGCGGTGGTGGTGGTGCCGACCGTGCTGAGCGAGGCGGTGGTGGCCTCGGACGCCCCGGAGGGGCCGTCGTCGAACAGGGAGCCGACGGACGGCAGATCGGGCATGGAGATGGACACCGGGGGCTTGCCGGTGTGGGCGCTGGCCATGCCGCCCGCTCCGACGGCCGCTATGACGCCGACGCCGAGGACGGTGGAGCTGCGGGCGAGTCCGCCGCCGCGCTGCTTGGCGACGCGGTGCCGGCCGCGTACGGGGCGGATGGACTCCTCGGTGGGGTTCCACTCCTCCCAGGGGCCCTCTTCGGCGCGGTAGCCGCCGTAGACGAATGTTTCGGTGTCAGGCTGGCTGGGCACGTATGGGGCTTCGGGGCAGGCCGGTTGGACGCCACGCGGGCGTACTCCTTTCCTTCCTCCGCCTACCGGGTTAGCTGACGGGTTCGGAGCAGGAAGGTCTCCTACGCGCGTATACGTACCGGGAACCGGATCGGTTCACGGTGGCATCCGCGTGATTCACCCCAAGGTGGTGGTTCCCCGGTTCCCTCGCGGGATTCGGCGCGTGCGCACGGAGCCGTCTCTTGTGACGGCTGGGACGACCGCGCTGCGTTATCGAACGTTAATAGACCCACCTGTGAGATTCCAAGCCGTTCGGCTTGATCATTGACGTTCTTCGCGGTGGACGTACACCGCATGACCGCGGAAAACGGGTGAGTTGACCGGCTTTCAGGAGTCACCGGGTTTTTGATGGTGACTCAGCGGGCAAGCGGAGGGCGCCCGTCCGATCACTCCTGGTCACATCGGCCCGGGGCGGCGTACGGCCAGCAGCGCCATGTCGTCCGCCATGCCGCCCCCGGAGTGCCGCCTGACCTCCGCGGCGAGCCGGGTGAGCAGGGTGCGCGGGTCGGGGGAACGGCGCCCGGCGAGCCGGCGCACCGGGTCGTAGAACCGGCCGTGGGCGTCGCGGGCCTCGGTGAGTCCGTCGGTGTAGAGCAGCAGGGTGGCGCCGTCGGGGAAGCGGGACTCGGCCGCGCGGTCGGGCCGGCGGCCCAGTTCGCCCATGCCGAGCGGCAGCGCGGGCTCGTCCGCGGTCAGCGCCCGCAGGGTGCCGTCGGCATGGAGCAGCAGGGGCGACGGATGGCCGCGGTTGACGATCCGCACCACCCCCTCCCCGTGGGGCAGTTCGGCGAGGACGACGGTGGCGAAGCCCTCCAGCGCGTCGATCCCGTCGCGCCGGGTGCCCTCGCGGGCCAGCGCCCGCTCCAGCCGCCCGGCCACCGCCTCCAGCGTGGCCTCCTGCTCGGCGGCCTCCCGGAACGCCCCGATCAGCACGGCGACGGCGGCGACCGCCCCCATGCCCTTGCCGCGCACGTCCCCGACGACCAGCCGCACGCCGTGCGGGCCGTCCTGCACCGCGTACAGGTCGCCGCCGATGAACGCGCCCTCCTGCGCCGCCTCGTACCGGGCCGCGATGTCGAGACCGGCGATGCGGGGGGCGGGCTCGGGCAGCACGGCCCGCTGGGCGGCCTCGGCGATCTCCCGGACGGAGGCGAGCCGGCGGTCGCCGAGGCGTACGACCCGGTTGATGGCGACGGCCAGCAGGGCGACCGTGGCCACGGTGACGACCTGGGTGACGGTGTTGACGTCCAGACCGGGGCCGAAGTGGGCGTGCACCACATAGGTGGCGGCCAGGGCGGCCAGGCCGGTGAGGAGCGTGGTGCGCAGGGACGTCAGGGGCGCGGCGACCAGCGGGGCCGCGGTGAAGAACGGCACGGCGGTGAAGTCGCGCGGGGTGAGCAGGTCGTACAGCAGCCCGCCGACGACGAGCAGAAGGGCCAGGGCGCGGGGCAGGGTGCGCGTCACGGGGCGGGGGCACCGCTCCGGCGGCGTCGGCGCGGGGCCGGCGCCGAGGCCCTGGTCCGGGTCGGGCTCACCGGAGAGCCGGCCGCCCGCCCTGGCGTACGGGCTCTCCTCCACCTCACCAGGGCGCACTGCTGGTCTCCCGTGTCCTCGACGTACGAACAGCGTGGCGGGGGCGCGGGAGGCGGGCGACTGCTGTGGCCCGAGCGGATGACCTGCTGTGACGTACGCCACTCGCCGGGCGCCACGGCGTCCCGGGCGCCCGGCGGAACCTGGAAAACACTCAGGGCCGGAATCCATGAACTGGATTCCGGCCCTGAGTCTTCAGTAGCGGGGACAGGATTTGAACCTGCGACCTCTGGGTTATGAGCCCAGCGAGCTACCGAGCTGCTCCACCCCGCGTCGTTGTGTCTCAAGCATACGCCATCCACGGGGGTGCTCCGCACACACGTTTTCGCGCGGCGCCGCTCACGGCAGCAGATGCGCGTTCGGCGCCTTGGCCGGGCCCTCGTACTCGGGGAGCAGGACGACGTCCACACCGGCGGCCGCCAGCACACCGGTGCCGTCGGCGCCGGAGACGAAGGTGTCCGGCTCCCGCCAGGCCGTGACCACCCGGCGAACGCCCGCGCGCAGGATCAGCTCGGCACAGGGTGCGGGGCGGGAGGCGCGGCGGGAGCAGGGCTCCAGGCTGCTGTAGACGGTGGCGCCGGGCAGCCGGGGGTCGGCCGGGTCGAGCTTCGCCAGGGCCGCCTCCTCGGCGTGCACCACGGGGTCGCCGCCCTCGCGCGAGTGGCCGCGGGCCAGCTCGGCGCCGTCGGCGGCCACCACCACCGCGCCGACGCTGAACGCCGTGCGGGAGGGCGGGCACAGGGCGGCCAGCTCGCAGGCGGTGGCCAGCCAGCGCCGGTCGGCGGCGGCCGGCGCGGGGCCGGTGCCCGGGGCGGTGGGCTCGTAGCGCATGAGGACGACGTCCTCGATCCGGCGGGACTCGGTGAGCCGGAGCCGGCCGCCCTGGTAGGCGCCGGGGCCGAACAGGCGCGGGGCGGCCGGGTCGCCGACGAACAGCGGGGCGAGGACGAGCTGGAGTTCGTCGGCGAGTCCTTGCTGGAGGAGCTGGGTGTGGACGGTTCCGCCGCCCTCGACCATCAGGCGCCGCACTCCGCGCACGTCGTGCAGGTGCTCCAGCAGGGCGCGCCAGTCGAGCTCGGGGCCGAGCGGGACCACGTCGGCGGTCCCGGCGAGGACACGGGAGGCGCGTTCGGCGCCCCGGTCCGTGGTGCAGACGAGCTTCTCGCCGCCGGTGTGCCAGAAGTTCGCGGCCGGGTCCAGGTCGCCGGAGGCGGTGACGGCGATCTTCAGCGGGTACGCGGGCCGGCCCTCGGCCACCCGGGCGGCGCGGCGCGCGGGCGAGTTGACGAGGAGCCGGGGGTTGTCGGCGCGGATGGTGCCGGCGCCGATCAGGATGGCGTCCACCGAGGCCCGCACCTCGTCGACGCGGTCGAAGTCGGCCGGGCCGGAGAGCAGCAGCCGCTCGGGGCCGGTGTCGTCGAGGTAGCCGTCGAGGGAGACGGCGGCGGACAGCAGGACGTACGGGTACGGCATCGGCGCGCTCCCTCGCGAAGACCCCGGCGGAGTCTTGGTTCAAGTTTGAAACAAACCTACACTGGCGGCATGACGACCCGCTGGCTCACCCCCGAGGAGCAGCGCGCCTGGCGCGCCTACATCGCCGCCTCCCGGCTGCTGGAGGACGCCGTCGACCGGCAGCTCCAGCAGGAGGCCGGCATGCCCCACCTGTTCTACTCCGTGCTGGCCAACCTCTCCGAGACCCCCGACCGGCGACTGCGCATGACCGACCTGGCCGAGACCCTGAAGATCACTCGCAGCAGGCTGACCTACGCGGTGACCAGGCTGGAGCGGGACGGGCTGGTGCGCCGCGAGGACTGCCGCCAGGACCGGCGCAGCAGTCTCGCGGTGCTGACGCAGGAGGGGATGGCCGTGCTGGAGCGTACGGCACCCGGACATGTCGAGACGGTCCGCACGACCCTGTTCGACCGGCTCACGCCCGAGCAGGTGGGACAGCTGGAGGAGATCTGCGCCGGGGTGGCCCGGGTGCTGGAGGGCGAGGAGACCGGGACCGCCGCGGAGGACGTGCCCTGGCGGCGGCGGGCGTCGCCCTGTCCGGGACAGCCGGCCGGGCCGCCCGGTTCCTGAGCGCGGCCCCGCGCGACTCCGCGTGGCCCCTCGTGGCGCCGCGCGGCCCCACGTGGCGCCGCGTGGCGCCGCGCGGCCCCACATGGCGCGGCGTAGCGCCGCGCGAAATCCGTTGCTTGAACTTTTAAGCATGAGATAGGGTTCCGGACGGAGCTACTGCTTCAAATCTGAAGCAGCAGCCCAGGGACGGAACCCGGAGGCCCGCATGTCCGACACCCCCGCCGCCACCCCGCGCGCCCGCGTCCGGGTACCGCTGCGGTTCCACGACGGCTACCGCGTCGACGCCGAACTCGTCACCTTCCACGGTCTGGAGGACGGCCAGGAGCACGTCGCCGCCGTCCTCGGCGAGCCCGGCGCGGTTCCGCTGGTGCGGCTGCACTCCGAGTGCCTGACCGGGGACGTCTTCGGCTCGGCCCGCTGCGACTGCGGGCCGCAGCTCCGTGAGGCGGTCGAACGCATCGCGGAGCGCGGGGGCGTGCTGCTCTACCTCCGCCAGGAGGGGCGCGGCATCGGCCTGTACAACAAGCTCGACGCCTACGCCCTCCAGGACCAGGGGCTCGACACCTACGAGGCCAACGCCGCGCTCGGGCTCCCGGAAGACGCCCGCGACTACACCGCCGCCGCCCGGATGCTGCGCGCGCTCGGCGTCGGGGAGCTGGACCTGCTCTCCAACAACCCGGACAAGGCCGAGCAGTTGCGCTCGCACGGCGTCGTCGTCCGGGACCGGGTGCCGACCGGGGTCTTCACCACGGCCCACAACGTCCGTTACCTGCGCGCGAAGGTCCTGCAGACCCAGCACACGCTGCCGCTCGGCGAGTTGGAGGCCCTGCCGGAACCGAGCGCGGGCTGAGCGGGGCCCGCACGGCGCCCGACGCTGCCGGCCGGTCCCGGAACTAGTGCACGGAGAGGCCGCCGTCGACGAAGACCGACTGGCCGGTGACGTAGCCGGAGGCGCGGCTCGCCAGGAACACCGCGGCGCCCGCGAAGTCCTCGGCCAGGCCGTTGCGCCCCACCATCGTGCGGGCGGCGAGCGCCGCCACCCGCTCCGGGTCGGACGACAGACGCGCGTTGAGCGGCGTCATGACGAACCCCGGCACCAGCGTGTTGCAGGTGACCCCGTACGGCGACCAGGCCTCGGCCTGCGACCGGGCCAGCGACTCCAGCGCGCCCTTGGAGACGCCGTAGGCACCGCTCTGCACGAACGCCCGGTGCGCCTGCTGGGAGGTGACGTGGATGATCCGCCCGAAGCCGCGTTCGGCCATGCCGGGTCCGAACCGCTGCCCCAGCAGATAGGGCGCCTCCAGGTTCACCGCCATGGTGGCGTCCCAGACGTCCTCGCCCAGCTCGCCCATCGGGGGCCGCAGATTGATCCCGGCGGAGTTGACGAGGATGTCGGGTTCCCCGAACACCCCGGCCACCTCCTCGGCCGCCGCGCGCACCCCCGCGCGGGTGCCGAGGTCGGCGCGCACCGAGGCCGCCCGGCAGCCGTCACGGGCCAGCTCCTCGACCGTGGCGGCGAGTTCCGCCTCGCCGCGCGCCACGACCACCACGCTCGCCCCGGCCCGCGCCAGGGCACCGGCGACGGCCCGCCCGATGCCGGAACTGCCCCCGGTCACCAGGGCGACCAGGCCGTCCAGCGAGAACAGCTCAGAGAGATAAGCCCGCGAACCCATCCCCGCAGCCTAGGGGGCGTCTCCCCGATCTTCGTGGATCAGGCCGCGGCGTCCGGTGCGGCGCCTCGGCGTGCGGTCGAGTCGCCCTCGTACCGGGTGTACGTGGGCGATTCGACCGTGCGGCGAGGTGCCGTGCCGGGCGTCGCGGACCCGCGAAGACCGGGGAGACGCCCCCTAGGCCGTGCCCGCACGGTCCCCCGGCCGGCCCCACCCGTCGAGGGACACCCGGGGGCCGCCGCCGAGGTAGCCGGACAGGGCGTGGCGGGTGCCGGGCACGCAGTTCACGGGCAGCTCGTCGATGCCGGTCCAGCGGACCTCGGCGTGCTTGGCGGGTTCCCGGTTCTCGGGCTCTCCGCTCCACTCGTGGGTCGCGAAGACGACGGTGAGGTAGCCGCCCGGCGCCTCGACGCCCCGGGCGCCGTGGATGAGGTGCGCGACCTCCAGCGCCTCGGGCCGCACGGTCAGACCGGTCTCCTCGTACAGCTCGCGCACGGCGGTGGTGGTGACCGGCTCGCCCGGTTCGCTCTTGCCCACCGGGAGGTCCCACAGGCCCCGGCCGAACTTGGCCCGCTCGCCGCGCCGGAGGAGGACGATCCGGCCGGCGGCCCGGTCGTGGACGATGACGGCGGCGGCCAGCAGCGTCATGGACGCGAGAGCGGGGGGCAGGGCCCCGGGCCGGCCGCCGGTCTGCGGCTGGGTCACGGCATGTCCCTTCGGCGGGCCGCCGGGCACCGGCCCGCGGTCGCGGAGAACCCCGGGAAACGGCTCGCCCCCGGCTCGGTGTGTCGTTGAACCGGGGGCGGCACTGCGTAGGCCCTGTGGGACTCGAACCCACAACCAATGGATTAAAAGTCCACTGCTCTGCCAATTGAGCTAAGGGCCCTGGCGATGTTGCCTGTCCGAGCATAGCCGGACGCGGCCGGGGTTCCGATCGGGTATCGCCGACCCGGCCGCGTCGGGCGGGGGACGTGACTACTTCTCGGCCGGTTCGGCCGGCTCGGGCGCGTGGACGCGGGCCGGGCGCAGGAACCAGTGGCGGGCGGAGGCCAGCCACCAGGTCGCGGCGAAGCCCAGGACGACGAGGACGGCGACCGGGGCGTAGTTGAAGGTCTTCCAGGTGACCGGGGAGACCTGGGGGAGCATGAACAGCACGGTGATGACGCCCACCCAGGTGACGGAGACCAGACCGATCGGGACCGACCAGCGGCCCAGGTGCCACGGCCCCCGCTCGAAGTCGTCGCCCTTGCGGACCCGGAGGAGGGTCGGCACGACGTAGGCGATGTAGAGGCCGATCACCGCGATCGAGGTGACCGCCGCGTAGGCCGTGGTGTTGATGAGGTAGGGCAGGCCGAGCACCAGAGCGCCGAGCGCGGCCAGCCAGACCGCCGCCACGGGGGTGCGGGTGCGGGGGCTGACCGTGTGCCAGACCCGGGAGAAGGGCAGCGCGCCGTCGCGGGAGAAGGCGTAGATCATGCGGCTGTTGGCGGTCACCGAGGCCATGCCGCAGAAGAGCTGGGCGCCGATCACCACCAGGAGCAGCAGCTTGCCGGCCGTGGCGCCCAGGGCGTCCAGGAGGATCTGGGCGGGGGGCGCGCCGGTCGGGGACGCCAGCTCCCCGTCGTACGACTGGATGGCGAAGGTGAAGCCGAGGAGCAGGACGAAGCCGGCGATCCAGGAGGTCCAGATGGAGCGGACGATGCCCTTCGGGCCGGCCGTCGAGGCGTCGTGGGTCTCCTCCGTCATGTGGGCGGAGGCGTCGTAGCCCGTGAAGGTGTACTGGGCCATGAGCAGACCGAGCAGGACGACGTAGAGGCCGCTGCCCCAGCCCGTCCCGTTGACGAACTTCGTGAACACGAAGGACGCCGGCTGGTGGTGGTCCGGGACGAGGGCCAGCGCGCCGACGATCACCGCCACGCCCAGGACGTGCCACCACACGCTGACGCTGTTCAGGAAGGCGACGATCCGGACGCCGAAGGTGTTCAGCAGGCCGTGCAGGAGCAGGATCGCCGCGAAGAGCAGGACGGTACGGCCCGGGGTCACCTCGAAGCCGAACTGGAGGTTCAGCCAGGCGCCGAGGAACGACGCCGCGCCGAAGTCGATGCCGGCCGTCACCGCCACCTGGCCCAGCACGTTGAACCAGCCGGTGAACCACGCCCAGGCCGCCGCCGAGCGGGGCGGCGCCAGCCGGTGGGCCCAGAAGTACAGGCCCGCCGACGTCGGGTACGCCGAACAGATCTCGGCCATCGACAGCCCCACGAACAGGGTCATCAGACCGACCGCCACCCAGCCCCAGGTGATCACCGCGGGTCCGCCGGTGACCATGCCGAAGAGGTACAGGGTCAGGCAGCCGGACAGGACCGAGATGATCGTGAAGGACACGGCGTAGTTCGAGAACGCCGACATCCGGCGGGCGAGGACCTGGGTGTAGCCGAGCTGGGCGAGCCGTTCCTCGTCCGACGGTCCGTCCGGGCCGCTCTTCGCTATCGCGTCTTCTGTCATGCCCCCAGCGATTCCCTTCCGCACGTCGTGACATGCGTCACACGAGTGTCGCCCTGGTGCGCCGTCAGGGGGTGTGCAGGGTGTGCGGCACGGCGGGGGCCTTGGTCTCCACGAGGATCTGGCAGGACAGGCCGCAGACCAGGAGTCCCTCCAGCAGCAGGGCCGGCAGGCCGCCGCCGGCCGGGCCGAAGAGGGCAGCGCACCCGGCACGCGATCCGCTCCCCGCTGTCCACCTGCTGAAGCCGCAACGGCCGCGGGCCCCGGAGAATCTCCGGGGCCCGCGGCCGTGTGCGGTGGGGACCGGCGCCGGGCCGGTCATCCGATGTCAGCCGTTGCGCTTCCAGCGCGGCTTGTCGTCACGGCGGCCGAAGGAGCCGGAGCCGGAGCCGGTGCCACGGTGGTCGTCACGACGGCCGTAGGGGCGGTCGTGACCGGCCGAACGGAAGCCCGGACGGTCGTCACGGCGCTCGCGGTTGAACGGACGGTCGCTGCCACGGTGACCACCGCGGTCGTCGCGGCGGAAGCCGCCCCGCTCGTCACGGCGCTCGAAGGAACGGCCACCACGGTCACGGTCGGCGGGACGGCGGTCGTCACGGCGCTCGAAGGAACGGCCACCACGGTCGCCGCGGTCCCCGCGGTCGTCACGGCGCTCGAAGGAACGGCCACCGCGGTCACCGCGGTCGTCACGACGCTCGAAACCACGGTCGCGGTCCCGGTCGAACGGACGGCGGTCGTCACGGCGCTCGAAGCCACGGCCACCGCGGTCGTCACGGCGCTCGAAGCCACGGCCACCGCGGTCACCGCGGTCGTCACGACGCTCGAAACCACGACCGCCACGGTCGTCACGGCGCTCGAAATTACGGCCACCGCGGTCACCACGGTCGTCACGACGCTCGAAACCACGGCCACCGCGGTCGCCGCGCTCGTACGGCGCCGAAGCCGCCGGACGGTCCTCACGCTCGGTCTCGCGCTCCGCCGGCTGCTGCGCCGCGGCCTCGACCACGGCCTCCGCCGCGGCCGCCTGGGCCTCGGCCACCGCGGTCTCCGGGTCCTCGCCCCGCTCGCGGGCGACCCGGGCGACAAGGCGGTCGGCCTCCTCGCGCAGCTCGGTGGCCCGGCGCTGGGCGCGCTCGAGCTCCTTGGTGAGCTGGGCCAGGTCGCGCTCGGCCTGCTGGGCCGCGTTGTTCGCGGACTCGGCCTGGACCTCGGTCATCGACCGGGCACCGGTGATCTCGGCGACCTCCGGGTCGAAGGCGCCGGCGCCCTGGATGATGTGGCGCGCGGCGTCGACGCCCGCGTCCTCCATCAGCCGGAAGATCTGGCGCCGCTGGTGCGGCAGCGACAGGGAGACGACCGTGCCGGTACGGCCCGCACGCGCCGTACGGCCGGCGCGGTGCAGGTAGTCCTTGTGGTCGCCGGCCGGGTCGACGTTCAGCACCAGGTCGATGCCGTCCACGTGGATGCCGCGGGCGGCGACGTCGGTCGCGACGAGCGCGTTGACGTAGCCGTCCTTGAAGTCGGCCAGCGTCCGGGTGCGGGCGCCCTGGGTCATGCCGCCGTGCAGCGCGTCGGCCTTCACACCGGCGTCACGCAGCTGCTCGGCGATGCGGTCGGCGCCCAGCTGGGTGCGGACGAAGATGATCGTGCGGCCCTTGCGGGAGGCGATCGCGGCGGTGACCGGCGCCTTGTCCTTGGGCTTCACGATGAGGATGTGGTGCGACATGGTCGTGACGTTGCCCTGGGCGCTGTCGACCTCGTGCGTGACCGGGTCGGTCAGGTAGCGCTTGACCAGCGTGGAGATCTCGTTCTCCATGGTCGCGGAGAACAGCATCCGCTGGCCGCCCGCCGGAACCTGGTCGAGCAGCTCGGTGACCTCGGGCAGGAAGCCCAGGTCGGACATCTGGTCGGCCTCGTCGAGGACGGCGATCTGGGTGTCCTCGAGCGAGCAGGCGCCGCGGTTGATGATGTCGCGCAGCCGGCCCGGGGTGGCGACGAGGATGTCGACGCCGCGCTCCAGGGCGTAGATCTGGTTGCCCATCGACGTACCGCCGCAGACGACCTTCATCTTCAGGCCGAGGACGTCGCCGTACGGCTGGAGGGCGTCGGCCACCTGCATGGCCAGCTCGCGCGTCGGGGTCAGGATGACGGCGCGGGGCTTGTGCTTCTGGGTGCGGCCGCCGGCCAGCGTGGCCAGCGTCGGCAGACCGAAGGAGAGGGTCTTGCCGGAGCCGGTGCGGCCGCGGCCGAGGATGTCCTTGCCGGCCAGGGCGTCCGGGATGGTCGCGGCCTGGATCGGGAAGGGGGTGGTCACGCCGTTCTGCGCGAGCTTGCGCACGACGCCCTCGGGGAGACCGAGGTCGGCGAAGGTGATCTGGGGGACTGAGGGGTGTCAGTGGTCTCGGGGACCTCGGTGATCTCGGTCGTCCCGTCCACGAGTTCGTCCTTGACGTTCTCGTTCTCGGGCATGACGATCTGATCAGTACTGGACACGGACATGCGAATGCGAAACCTTCCGGAGTCTCTTCGGCACGCGCCCGTCAACTCCGTGATTCGCATACGACCGCCTCAATGCGGTCCGCCACGGCAAGGGAGAGTACGCGCCACACGGCGCGCTCTGTGGTGGCGCCGGGCAAATGGGATCAAACGATCTACCACCATACGCACTCCCCACCCCGAAGGCAAACCGGACCCTGTCGTCACAGGTCAGCGGCGCTCCAGGCGGCTCGCCTCACGCGGGTGCGCCCGCCGCGGGAGCCGGTTCGCGCAGCGACAGCTGCGCCCTCGCCTCCTCGTGGGCCGACGAGGACGGCTCCGCCGACGGCGGCTCCGAGGTCGGCCCGGGCGGCGTCGACACCGGCGGCTCGGGCGGGGCGGAGGTCACCGGAGGCGACGGCTGGGCCTTGGTCGGCTCCGGATCCCCCGGCTGCGTGCTCTTCCCCGGCCGCGCGGACGCCGACGGCTCGGCGTCCTTCCCGGACGGCGACGCCGAGGCCGAGGCCGACTTGCCGGGCTTCGCCTTTCGCCCGCGCTCGTGTTTTCCGTCACTCCCCGGACCGCTGTACCCGTAGTCGCCCCCACCGCCCCCGGAGCGCCGTCCGGCGCCTCGCCGCCACGCTGCCCCGCCGAGTGCGCGGGCCTGGCCCGGCCGTCGTCGTCACCGACGCTCACACACCCCGCGACCACGGACACCGCCAGCGCCGTGACGGCCAGACGGACGGGTACGTACAAGCGGCGCACGGCGGCCACCTCCGGAGGCGGGAAAGGAGTCAACCTCCCCAACTCCCGCCGCCCGCAAGAGGACACGCACCGGGTCCGAACCCGTCCGCTCACCCGTACCCGAGCGCGTGCAGCCGGGCGTCGTCGATGCCGAAGTGGTGCGCGATCTCGTGCACCACCGTGACCTCCGTCTCGGCGACCACGTCCTCCCGGGACGCGCACATGCGCAGCGTCGGCCCCCGGTACACCGTGATCCGGTCCGGCAGCACCCCCGCGTACCACTCGCCCCGCTCCGTCAGCGGCGTCCCCTCGTAGAGCCCGAGCAGCTCGGGATCGTCGGCCGGCGGTTCGTCCTCGACGAACACCGCGACGTTGTCCATCAGCCGCGTCAGCTCCGGGGGATCCGGTCGAGCGCCTCGGCGACCAGTTCCTCGAACTCCTCGCGCGTCATCTCCAGCACACGGTCATTGTCCGGCACGCGGCGGCCGCACGAGAGGGCCGGAGCGTCGCATATCCGCGCCGGAGCGTGGGCATACGGGCCCAATGGTCCGCGTCCCCGTCGCAGCCCTGAACCGCAGGCTCCATCGCACACCCGACCGCCACCGCACCGCCCGCGCCCTGCCCGCCCTCGAACCGGCCGCCCGGCCCCGCCCCTGGCTGAACGCCCTCGGCCTCTGCGCCGTGGTCCTCGCCGGCGCCTGGCTCGGCCTGCTCGTCGTCGGCAACGTACGGGCCCCGGTCGGCCCGATGGACACCACCATGGCGCTGCGACCCTCGCTCACCGGTGGCACGAAGATCAACGTCTCCCCGCTCGGCGCGCTGACCCTGGACAGCCACGTCGCCCCCGTCCGCCTGGACGTCAACGTCGACCAGCTCGACCCGCCCCGCGCCCAGGCCCTCGTCGACCACCCCGAACGCATCTCCGGCCTCCAGGACGAGGTCGCCCGGGACGTCGAGCACGGCACCCTCGACCTGGCCCTGCGTTCCGGGGTCGCTGTGGTCACCGGCGCCACCGCTCTCGGCCTCGCCGTCTACCGCCGCCCCGGACCGCCGTCACCGCCGGCGGACTCGCCCTCACCCTGCTGGCGGCCTCCGGGGCCTGCGCCTACGCCACCTGGAACCCCAAGTCCGTCCTCGAACCCCGGTTCTCCGGCCTGCTGTCCTCGGCGCCGTCCGTGGTCGGCAACGCGCGCAGCATCGTCACCGAGTTCGACGTCTACCAGCAGGAGCTGGCCCGCCTGGTCACCAACGTGACCAAGCTCTACGACGTCACGTCCACCCTCCCCGCCTACCAGCCGGACCCGGCCACCCTCCGCGTCCTGCACGTCTCCGACATCCACCTCAACCCGGCGAGCTGGAAGATCATCGGATCCCTGGTGAAGCAGTACAGGGTCGACGTGATCGTCGACTCCGGCGACACCATGGACCACGGCACGGCGGCGGAGAACGGTTTCCTCGACCCGATCGCCGACCTGGGCGTCCCCTACGTCTGGGTCCGCGGGAACCACGACTCGCGCGTCACCCAGCGCTATCTGGAGCGCATGAGGAACGTCCACGTCCTGGACGACGGCCGCGCGCGGACCGTCGCCGGCCTGCGCTTCGCCGGCGTCGGCGACCCCCAGTACACCCCCGACCGGTCCGTGGCGCCCGGCGGCGACGCGGCCGAACGGCTCGCCGGCGACCGCCTGGCCTCGGCCCTGCGCGACCAGCGGGCGGCCGGCACCCCGGTGGACGTGGCCGTCGCCCACGAGCCCGTGGCGGCCCGGGAGACGGACGGCCAGGTGCCCCTCGTGCTCTGCGGCCACCTGCACCACGAGGGCACCGAGCTGCTGAAGTACGGCACCCGGCTGCGCATGGAGGGCTCGACCGGAGGCAGCGGCCTGCGCGCCGTGGAGGGCAGGTACCCCGACCCCATCGAGGCCTCGATCCTCTACGTCGACCGCGACAGCCACCGCCTGCAGGCCTGGGACGAGATCAGGCTCGGCGGCCTCGGCCTGACCACGGCGGAGGTGAGCCGCCACCTCCCGGAGGACGTCCTCGACCACCGCCGGTCCGGCACCACACCCGGCCCGGACACCGCCTCCCCGGCCTCCCCGTAAACCGTTTTGGCGAACCCCGCCGCCATCCCATATGCTTCTCACGTCCCCGACGCGCTGAGAAGCGCCCAGGCGGGCCGATAGCCCTCATCGTCTAGCGGCCTAGGACGCCGCCCTTTCAAGGCGGTAGCACGGGTTCGAATCCCGTTGGGGGCACGCAATACCGTGTGCGACACTGTTGCACGCAAGCTTGGTCCTGTGGAGCAGTTTGGAGTGCTCGCCACCCTGTCAAGGTGGAGGCCGCGGGTTCAAATCCCGTCAGGACCGCTGAGGCTTCCCCGGAAGCCTCGTGGCTGGGTAGCTCAGTTGGTACGAGCGTCCGCCTGAAAAGCGGAAGGTCGCCGGTTCGACCCCGGCCCCAGCCACAACCGCCCTCACCAGGGCATGCGGCCCCATCGATGAACTTCGGTGGGGCCGCATCCGTTTGCGTGTCCGCGCACCGCGACGTGAAGTCCCGTCCGGCCCACACCTCAACCACATGAGTCACGGACGCCCGTTCGGTGCTTTCCTTTTGCAGGCCCGTGCATCGTGCTCGTACGAGCGATCGCGTCCGCTGCCCGGAAGCGCCGCTTCCTGGCTTGCAGCTCGCTCCCGTCGATGGCTTCGGAGGGGCGGCGCATCCAGCCCTACGCGGTCAGCGTCAGGGCAGGGGCCTGTGACTCGGCCCCGCGGACCCACAGCAGCCAGCCGCGCAGGCCGATGACGTGGGACGCGTTGACGTCCGCGTGCTCAACGAAGCCGCAGGACGTGCAGGTGAACACGGCCTGGTGAGGTCGGTTCCGCTTGTCGATGTGGTGGCAGCGGGAGCACTCCTGGCTGGTGTACGCGGGATCCACGTGGACCACGGGCACGCCGGCGCGGCGGGCCTTGTACGCGATGAAGTCGCCGAGCTGACCGAACGCCCAGGAGTTGATCGTGACGCGTTGGGGCTTCCTCAGCCGTACCCGTTCGCGGATGCCGCTCAGGTCTTCCAGAGCGATGCCGCGGCCGGTGCGTTGCGCCTCCGCCACGATGTGCTTGCTGATCTTGTGGTTGATGTCGCGGGTGCGTCGGGCCTCCTTGCCCGCGTGACGCTTGGCTCGCCGCTTCGCGGACCGCGTGCCCCGCTTCTGGAGGCGGGCGCGCAGGGCGGTGTCGTTCTCGCGGGTGCGGTTGAGGCGTCTGCCGCTGTGCCGGCGGCCTGTGGAGGTGGTCGCGATGTTGGCGATGCCGAGGTCGACGCCGATGAACGCGTGCGGGTCGGGATTCCGGGCGGCTTCGGGCAGCTCGAGCGTGGCCAGGAGGTACCACTGGCCGTCTCGGTACTGGAGATCGGATTCGCCCCGGCGGTACCGGGCGAGCGATTCGAGCTGCCCTTCGTGGCCTGTGTACGCGAGGTGTTTCAGGCGGCCCTCGGTGGTCCAGATGGAGACGGTCCGTCGGTCGGGCTGCCAGGACAGCATGCGGTCGTCGTAGGGCTGAGCGGAGCCGGGACGGAAGGCGATCGGCTTGCCGGTGGCCGCCGAGTGCCGCTTGGATCCGGGCCGGCCCAGGTTTCCGGCCCTCACATTGCCTCTGAGTGCCGCGTATGCGTCGCTGGTCTTCTTGATCACGTGCTGGGCGGCCTGGGCTCCGAGTCCCCAGGTGTGCTTGACGTGGGTGTAGGTGAGGGCTCGCAGCTCGCGGTTGCGTGGGGTGCCCGTGGCGAACGCCGTCGCGGAGACGTGGTTGGCGGCGTCGTTGCAGGCGTGCAGGGTGGCTTCCAAGGCCCGCGCCTGGCGGGGCGTGGGCAGGAGCTTCACTCGCACGGTCAGCTTCACGAACAGGAACTCTAGGTCCGGTCAGTGGTTCGGTCCGGCGAACCGTGCACCGGTCACCTGAGCGGGTGATCGTTCGAACGTCCGATCGTCGACGGCGTGGTGTGTCCGGCTGGCCGGTTCCTCTCGAGCCGGTGGCGGCCCGTGGGGCGGGGGCGCTACGTTCTCGCTGCTGGAGACGGTTCACCGGGGGACGGGGGAATGATGGGCCGGGACACGGCACGTGTGGTTCGGGACGTCGAGGTGGAGAAGTACCGGGCCCGGTACGGACTGCTGGCCGTCGTGGTAAGCAACATCGCCATCGCCGGGGTCGCCGCCTTCGGGGTGTGGCGGCTGGACGGGGACAAGGCCGTGATCGTCGGGGTGCTGACCGCCGCGTTCACCGCGGTGAGCAGCATGACGACCGCCTATCTGGGGATCAAGGCCGTGTCCAACACCGCGCGGTCGATCGCGCTCGGGGACGGCGCGGCCCGGAGGGACAGGGCGGCGCCGCCCGCGGATCCGCCCGCCGCCTAGCCGCGCACCGCCCGGCGGGTGCTCAGGGGGTCGTGGCGCGGCCCGCGGGCAAATCGTTCGCCAGGGATTTCCGTGAGGTGAGATCCTGGACGGCGTATGTCTACGCATCCCGCCCCCGCCCTCGGCACCCTCGCCCCCCGCCTGACCGAGCTCACGCTGCGCGACGCGCACCGGCTCGGCCGGCGGCTCGAGGGCGCGCGCAAGATCCGTAAGCCGGAGGCCCGCGCCGCCGTCCTCGCCGAGATCGAGGACGAGGTCGGCAGGGCCGAGGCCCGGATGGACGAGCGGCGCGCCCGCGTGCCCGCCGTCGACTATCCGGAACAACTGCCGGTCAGCCAGAAGAAGGACGAGATCGCGGCCGCCATCCGCGACCACCAGGTCGTGATCGTGGCCGGCGAGACCGGCTCGGGCAAGACCACGCAGATCCCGAAGATCTGCATGGAGCTGGGCCGCGGCGTGCGCGGCATGATCGGGCACACCCAGCCGCGCCGGATCGCCGCGCGCACGGTCGCCGAGCGGGTCGCGGAGGAGCTGCGGACACCGCTCGGGGAGGCCGTCGGCTGGAAGGTCCGCTTCACCGACCAGGTCAACCCGGACGCCACGTTCGTCAAGCTGATGACGGACGGCATCCTGCTCGCGGAGATCCAGACGGACCGCGAGCTGCGCGCCTACGACACGATCATCATCGACGAGGCCCACGAGCGGTCCCTGAACATCGACTTCCTGCTGGGCTACCTCGCGCAACTGCTGCCGCGCAGGCCGGACCTGAAGGTCGTCATCACCTCCGCCACCATCGACCCCGAGCGCTTCTCCCGGCACTTCGGCGACGCGCCGATCGTCGAGGTCAGCGGGCGGACGTATCCGGTGGAGGTGCGCTACCGGCCGCTGCTGGAGGAGGACTCCGACGACGCCGACCGGGACCAGATCACCGCGATCACCGACGCCGTCGAGGAGCTGATGGCGGAGGGGAAGGGGACATCCTCGTCTTCCTGTCCGGAGAGCGGGAGATCCGGGACACCGCCGACGCCCTCACCAGGAAGAACTACCGGTTCACGGAGATCCTGCCGCTCTACGCGCGGCTCTCGCACGCCGAGCAGCACCGGGTCTTCCAGCCGCACACCGGCCGGCGGATCGTGCTGGCGACGAACGTGGCGGAGACGTCCCTGACGGTGCCGGGGATCAAGTACGTCATCGACCCCGGTTTCGCCCGGATCTCCCGGTACAGCCACCGCACGAAGGTGCAGCGGCTGCCCATCGAGCCGGTGTCGCAGGCGAGCGCCAACCAGCGCAAGGGCCGCTGCGGCCGCACCTCGGACGGCATCTGCATCCGGCTGTACGGCGAGGACGACTTCCTCGCGCGGCCGGAGTTCACGGACGCGGAGATCCTGCGGACGAACCTGGCGAGCGTCATCCTGCAGATGACCGCGGCCGGCCTCGGCGACATCGAGAAGTTCCCCTTCATCGATCCGCCGGACCACCGCAACATCCGCGACGGCGTGCAGCTGCTGCAGGAGCTGGGCGCGCTGGACCCGGCCCAGAAGGACCCGCGCAAGCGGCTCACGGACACCGGCCGCAAGCTCGCCCAGCTCCCCGTCGACCCGCGGCTGGCCCGGATGGTGCTGGAGGCCGACAAGAACGGCTGTGTCCGCGAGGTGATGGTCATCGCGGCCGCGCTGTCCATCCAGGACCCGCGGGAGCGGCCGGCGGAGAAGCAGGCCCAGGCGGACCAGCAGCACGCCCGGTTCAAGGACGAGACCAGCGACTTCCTCGCGTACCTGAACCTGTGGCGGTACGTCCGTGAGCAGCAGAAGGAGCGGGGCTCCAGCTCGTTCAGGCGGATGTGCAAGCAGGAGTACCTGAACTTCCTGCGGATCCGCGAGTGGCAGGACATCTACACCCAGCTCCGCACGGTCGCCAAGCAGATGGGCATCCACCTCGCCGAGGAGGAGGCCCCGGCCGACCGCGTCCACGTCTCCCTGCTCGCCGGTCTGCTGTCCCACATCGGGATGAAGGACGTGAAGGACGGCAACAAGAACGAGTACCTGGGCGCCCGCAACGCCAAGTTCGCGGTCTTCCCCGGCTCGGCGCTGTTCCGCAAGCAGCCGCGGTTCGTGATGTCGGCCGAGCTGGTGGAGACCAGCCGGCTGTGGGCCCGGGTCAACGCGAGGATCGAGCCGGAGTGGGTGGAGCCGCTCGCCGGCCATCTGCTGAAGCGGACGTACAGCGAGCCGCACTGGGAGAAGGACCAGGCGGCGGTGATGGCGTACGAGAAGGTGACGCTGTACGGCGTCCCGATCGTCGCCCAGCGGAAGGTGAACTACGGCCGGATCGACCCGGAGGTCTCGCGCGAGCTGTTCATCCGCAACGCCCTGGTGGAGGGCGACTGGCGTACGCACCACAAGTTCTTCGCGGACAACCGCAGGCTGCTCAGCGAGGTCGAGGAGCTGGAACACCGGGCGCGGCGCCGGGACATCGTCGTGGACGACGAGACGCTGTTCGACTTCTACGACCAGCGGGTGCCCGAACACGTGGTGTCCGGTGCCCACTTCGACTCCTGGTGGAAGCGGAAGCGGCACGAGCAGCCGGAGTTCCTGGACTTCGAGCGGGCGATGCTCATCCGGGAGTCGGCGGAGGCGGTCACGAAGGCCGACTATCCGGACACCTGGCGCCAGGGGCCGCTGAAGTTCCGGGTGACGTACCAGTTCGAGCCCGGCGCGGACGCGGACGGCGTCACCGTGCACATCCCGCTGCAGGTGCTCAACCAGGTCGGCGACGAGGGCTTCGACTGGCAGATCCCGGGTCTGCGGGAGGAGGTGGTGACGGAGCTGATCCGTTCCCTCCCGAAGCCGGTGCGCCGCCACTACGTGCCCGCGCCGAACTACGCCAGGGCGTTCCTGGAGCGGGCGGTGCCGCTGCAGGAGCCGCTGACGGTGACGATGGCGCGCGAGCTGAGGCGCATGGTCGGTGTGCCCTTCGACGCGGAGGACTTCGACTGGACGAAGGTCCCGGACCATCTGCGGGTCACCTTCCGCATCGTCGACGAGCGGCGCCGCAAGGTCGCCGAGGACAAGGACCTGGAGGCGCTGCGGCTGCGGCTGAAGCCGAAGGCGCGTGAGGCGCTCTCGCAGGCCGCGGCGGCCACCGCCTCCCGGCAGGGCGGGGAGTCCCTGGAGCGGGCGGGTCTCACCGACTGGTCGATCGGCACGCTCACCCGGGTCTTCGAGACGCGCCGTGCGGGTCAGCCGGTGAAGGCGTACCCGGCGCTGGTGGACGACGGCGACACGGTCTCGGTGCGGCTGTTCGACACCGAGGCCGAGCAGGCCGAGGCGATGTGGAAGGGCACCCGCCGGCTGATCCTGCGCAACATCCCGGTCAATCCGGCGAAGTTCGCGAGCGACCGCCTCGGCAACGCCCAGAAGCTCGCCCTGTCCGCCAACCCGCACGGGTCGGTTCAGGCGCTCTTCGACGACTGCGCGATGGCGGCGGCGGACAAGCTGATCACGGACTTCGGCGGGCCGGTGTGGGACGAGGAGTCGTACCGGAAGCTGTACGACAAGGTGCGCGCGGAGATCGTCGACACGACGGTCCGTACGGTCGGGCAGGTGCAGCAGGTGCTGGCGGCCTGGCAGGCCTGTGAGCGCCGTCTGAAGGCCGTGCGCAGCCCCGCGCTGCTGGCGAACCTGACGGACGTCCGCAAGCAGCTCGACGCGCTGGTGAAGCCCGGCTTCGTGACCTGGGCGGGGATACGGCGGCTGTCCGACCTGATGCGCTATCTGGTGGCCGCGGACCGGCGCCTGCAGCAGATGCCGACGGGCGTCCAGCGGGACACCACCCGCATGGAGAAGGTCCACGAGATGCAGGACGAGTACGCCTGGCTGCTGGAGCAGCTTCCCCAGGGACGGCCGGTGCCGCGTGAGGTGCTGGACATCCGCTGGATGATCGAGGAGCTGCGGGTCAGCTACTTCGCGCACGCGCTGGGCACGGCGTACCCGGTCTCGGACAAGCGGATCGTGAAGGCCATCGACGCCGCTGCTCCGTGACCGTACGGACACGGTGGGTGAGTTCGACCAGGGGGCTCACCCTCCTGTACAGTCCTTCTCGCAGCACAGCGCAACAACAAGTGCCGCGAAACCTGGTCCTGTGGAGCAGTTTGGAGTGCTCGCCACCCTGTCAAGGTGGAGGCCGCGGGTTCAAATCCCGTCAGGACCGCAACAAGAGGCCCGCATCCGAGTTCGGATGCGGGCCTCACGCATGAGGAAGGGCCCCGCACAGGGCCCTTCTCGTTCGCGCCGCGGGTCTCCGCGCCTCCGATCCGCCCACCACGAGGCTCACAGGGGCTGCCCGCGCCCTTGACGGCGTCATCTTCGCTCGGTACCCAGAAGGCAGGGCGTGTTCGCCCCTCGGGCGGCCTCTGGAGGTGGCGTATGGCGGCATCGGCCAGGCACGAGACGCGGGCGCTGCTGAGGGCCCACCTGTCGGCCGCCTCGTCCTACGGGCACCTCACCCGCCACTGCCCCATCTGCCACCGCCTGCTGCGGCTGGTGCTGGACGCCGGCCCTTATTCCCCGGACCCGGACGAGGAGCCCGCCGAGGACGAGCGGCCGCGCAGCGCCTGACCGTCGCCCGCCGGCCCAACACCCTTGCGTGCGGGGGACGCTGGAGCACGCGATGCCCCATTAGCGCACCGGTGCCGCGGGCAACAAGCACCCCGGCATGTGACGGGAGTCACCGCATGAGTTTTCAAAACCGCGGAACTTAACCCCCTCATACAACTGGTCAATTTAATATGTGCAATTGCACCACCCCCAGAGGCCATGCACAGTCGATCCGACAGCCCTCCCCAGAGTCCGACAAGGACGCTCACAACCGCCGCACCGGCCCCCGGACCAGCGCACAAAAAAGATCGCGCTGGACCCGGCGGAGTCCAGCGCGATCTACGACGCACCCTGTGTCGCTGCCGACAACGTTCTCTTCGGCTTGGGCGTGGGCCCTGTTGGGGCAGGTCCCGCGTCGCTTGGAGCTAGGGTTTCGGGCGCCGCGGCCGGTGGGGGACCGACCGTTTGGCCCGGTTTTCAGTTGTTCAGGCCTCGCTGCGCTGCTGCGGGATGCCCGCGAGCAGTGCGCGGACCTCGGCTTCGCGGTAGCGGCGGTGCCCGCCGAGCGTACGGATCGACGTGAGCTTGCCGGCCTTCGCCCACCGCGTGACCGTCTTGGGGTCGACACGGAACATGGTGGCGACCTCAGCCGGGGTCAGCAGCGGCTCGGCATCAGGGGTGCGAGCGGTCATGAGCGGCCTCCTCGGGAGAACCGAACCTTCTCGGTTCTTTCCTCTAAATTCTGCACCTTGACCCGCGTTGCCCGAAATGGTGGACGCGGGTCGAGTCGGTTATAGGACGAACGGCTTGTCCTCGGCACTACAACTACACCATCTGTCCAGCCGCGTCGGCCAAACCGATGGAATTGCCCTCCCAGGTGTTCATCAGCGACGGAAGCCGATGGACCATGCCATAGCGGACAGTCACGCCACTGTGACGATCAGTCACAGGGGCGATCAGGAGTCACCAGACCCCCTATAGCGTGCAATGCGGAGAATCCGCCCATGTTGGAGCATAGTTGAGCGGAGGAGCCCTCCCCGGACTCCTTGTCCTATTTTGGCACGAGGGGTGGCAACCAGGGCAAGGCACTTGTAAGTGCTGTCCATCACCCTTGGTACATAAGCCCGGATCAGGACAACATCCCGTCAGGTGCCTCAAGTGCCCTAGACCGTACGCTGTTCGGGGCGATTCGGACCGTGACCTACGTCACTCAGTTGGCGGAGCGCCGGTCCCGTACCGTCCGCCACCGCTCCACCAGCCGTCCGTACGCCTCACCGGCGGCCGTGCCGTCGCCCCGGCGCAGCGCCTCGATGCCCTCGGCGACGTCCGCCGCCGAGTGGTCGTCGGCCAGGTCCACCGCCGGCACCGCGTGCACCAGCCCGCCGTAGTCCAGCTCGACCACCGAGCGCGGGTGGAACTCCTCCAGCCAGCGGCCGACGTCCACCAGGCCGTCGATCAGCGGCCCTTCCTCGATGGTGTCCTTCAGCGTGCGCAGCGCCCGGGCCACCCGCCGCCGCGCCTGCACCATCGGGGTGCGGTAGCGCAGCATCGGCGGCACGTCGCCGGACGGCTTGTCGTACCGCCGCTCCTCGTCGGCGACCAGCACGAACCAGTTCAGCGGGATCTGCCAGGTCGCGGTGCGGATCCAGGGACGGGCGTCGGGGTTGCGGGCCAGCCAGCGCTCGTAGTCCTGGGCGGCCTGGTGACGCACCACCGGCGGCAGCACCGCGTCCAGCACCGGCGGGGGCAGCTCCTCGCCGAGGCCCGCCAGCGCCAGCCAGCCGCGCAGCCGGGTCCGCCAGGGGCAGACGCAGAGCACCCCGTCGGCCTCCAGCACGAAGGCGTCACCGCTCTCGTGCACCGGCACCGCGACCGGCGGTGTGGGCAGCAAGTCGGCGAGCGACCGGCGCAGTTCGTCCTGGTAGGAGGGACGGTCCGGGCGCCGGGCGTAGCGGGCCCAGTGGGTGCGTTCCGGCTCCGGGAAGGCGGTCAGCGGCTCGTACACACGCAGGTACGCGGCATACGGGACGACCACGGAGGACACCTTGGGCACGCCTGCTCCCTCCCCATCGGGCCCGGCTCGAAACCACACCAAATCGTTTCACGGTGATACGTGCGTACACGGCCCGGGCGAGTGATCCTGAACACTGCGCGGATGGTGAGGGACCCGAGGCTCTACGCTCATGCCACGACCCCGCCACCCGTACGGGGTCGCACCCCACTCGCCGCTACTTACACAGGAGTCACCACAGTGACCGACGTAACCGGCGCGCCTGCTGATGTCCTGCACACCCTGTTCCAGTCGGACCAGGGCGGCCATGAACAGGTCGTGCTCTGCCAGGACCGCGCCAGCGGCCTCAAGGCCGTGATCGCCCTCCACTCCACCGCCCTGGGCCCGGCCCTCGGCGGTACGCGCTTCTACCCCTACGCCACCGAGGCCGAGGCCGTCGCCGACGCCCTCAACCTCGCGCGCGGGATGTCGTACAAGAACGCCATGGCCGGTCTGGACCACGGCGGCGGCAAGGCCGTGATCATCGGTGACCCGGAGCGCGACAAGACCGACGAGCTGCTGCTCGCCTACGGTCGCATGGTCGCCTCGCTCGGCGGCCGCTACGTCACCGCGTGCGACGTCGGCACCTACGTCGCCGACATGGACGTCGTGGCCCGCGAATGCCGCTGGACCACCGGCCGCTCCCCGGAGAACGGCGGCGCCGGCGACTCCTCCGTGCTCACCGCCTTCGGTGTCTACCAGGGCATGCGCGCCTCCGCCCAGCACCTGTGGGGCGACCCCGTCCTGCGCGGCCGCAAGGTCGGCATCGCCGGCGTCGGCAAGGTCGGCCACCACCTGGTCCGGCACCTGCTGGACGAGGGCGCCGAGGTCGTCGTCACGGACGTGCGCGCGGAGGCCGTCCAGCGCGTCCTCGACCAGCACCCCGAGGTGACGGCGGTCGCCGACACCGAGGCGCTGATCCGTCTGGAGGGGCTCGACATCTACGCGCCCTGCGCGCTCGGTGGCGCCCTGAACGACCTTTCCGTGCCGGTGATCACCGCCAAGGTGGTCTGCGGCGCGGCCAACAACCAGCTCGCCCACCCGGGCGTGGAGAAGGACCTCGCCGACCGCGGGATCCTCTACGCGCCGGACTACGTGGTGAACGCCGGCGGGGTCATCCAGGTGGCGGACGAGCTGCACGGGTTCGACTTCGACCGGTGCAAGGCCAAGGCGGCGAAGATCTTCGACACCACCCTGGCGATCTTCGCACGTGCGAAGGGCGACGGGATCCCGCCGGCCGCGGCGGCCGACCGGATCGCCGAGCAGCGGATCGCCGAGGCCCGCGCGGCCCGCTGAGCCCCGCCGCGACCGGCCCCCGACCTGTGCGATCGGACGTCCGATCGCACGGGTGCGCGGTACCCGCCGACAGGAACTTGGAGAGAACTCTCACTTCCGTCGGCGGGTCGTACCCCGATAAGTGGTTAAAATCGCCATTGACCAGCGAGGACGGGGCACCTCGAGGGTCCTGTGCACACGCGCGTGCTGCGGGCGACGTACCGTATGGGCGCGGGCTCAGGTACCGTGGAAGCCCTACGGACCGGCCTCTCCACGGAGGGCCCGTTCCGATCATGAACGCGTGTCAGACTCTGGGGCCGTCGAGCCCCGTCACCGAGGGGGTCGAGCCATGGGGCGCGGCCGGGCCAAGGCCAAGCAGACGAAGGTCGCCCGCCAGCTGAAGTACAACAGCGGTGGGACTGACCTGTCACGTCTGGCCAATGAACTGGGCGCATCGACTTCGAGCCAGCCGCCGAACGGCGAGCCGTTCGAGGACGATGAGGACGAAGACGACGACCTGTACTCGCGCTACGCCGACCTCTATGAGGACGACGAGGACGAGGACGAGGGTCCCTCACAACATCGTCGCGGCGCTTGACCTTGCACTGAGCACGTATCCGGTCGGTGGCACTGCCACCGACCGGCTTCTGTGCTGTCCGCAGGTTCAGACCGCGTAGTCCCCGACCAGCTCGGCGCCGGTCTCCTTGGCGCCGCGGTCGGTGATCTCACCCGCGACCCACGCGTCGACCCCGCGGTCGGCCAGGGTCGTGAGGGCCACGTCCGTGGACTCCTCGGGAACGATCGCGATCATGCCGACGCCCATGTTGAGCGTCTTCTCCAGCTCCAGGCGCTCGACGTCGCCGGTCCTGCCGACGAGGTCGAACACCGCGCCCGGGGTCCAGGTGGAGCGGTCGACCACCGCGTGCAGTGCGTCCGGGACGACCCGTGCCAGGTTGGCCGCGAGTCCGCCGCCGGTGACGTGGCTGTACGCGTGCACGTCGGTGGTGCGGGTCAGCGCGAGGCAGTCCAGCGAGTAGATCTTGGTGGGCTCCAGCAGCTCCTCGCCGAGGGTGCGGCCCAGCTCGGCCACCTCCGTCTCGAGGGTCAGGCCCGCGCGGTCCAGCAGCACATGGCGGACCAGGGAGTACCCGTTGGAGTGAAGCCCGGAGGACGCCATGGCGATCACGGTGTCACCCTTGCGGATACGATCCGGGCCCAGCAGGCGGTCGGCTTCCACGACGCCGGTTCCGGCGCCGGCGACGTCGAAGTCGTCCTCGCCGAGCAGGCCCGGGTGCTCCGCCGTCTCGCCGCCCACCAGGGCGCAGCCTGCCAGGACGCAGCCCTCCGCGATGCCCTTGACGATGGCCGCGACGCGCTCGGGGTGAACCTTGCCCACGCAGATGTAGTCCGTCATGAACAGCGGCTCGGCGCCGCACACCACGATGTCGTCCATGACCATCGCGACCAGGTCGTGGCCGATGGTGTCGTAGACGCCCAGCCGGCGCGCGATGTCGACCTTCGTGCCGACGCCGTCGGTGGCGGAGGCGAGCAGCGGGCGCTCGTAGCGCTTGAGGGCGGAGGCGTCGAAGAGTCCGGCGAAGCCGCCGATGCCGCCCAGCACCTCGGGGCGCCGGGTCTTCTTCACCCACTCCTTCATGAGTTCCACGGCGCGGTCGCCCGCCTCGATGTCGACGCCCGCCGCTGCGTAGCTGGCACCAGTTGTCTCAGACATGACTGTGAGAGCTTTCGTGTCGTACTGCAGGGGTGTTACGGGCGCCGGATCGCGTCGGAGGCGGCCGTGGCGGCCGGGCCGGCCGCGAGCTCGGTCTCCAGCAGCTGCTTGCCGAGCAGCTCGGGGTCCGGCAGCTCCATCGGGTACTCGCCGTCGAAGCAGGCGCGGCACAGGTCCGGCTTGGCGATGGTGGTGGCCTCGATCATGGCGTCGATGGAGATGTACGCCAGCGAGTCGGCGCCGAGCGAGGTGCCGATCTCGTCGATGGTCATCCCGTTGGCGATGAGCTCCGCGCGCGTGGCGAAGTCGATGCCGAAGAAGCAGGGCCACTTCACGGGCGGGGAGGAGATCCGGATGTGGACCTCGGCCGCGCCAGCCTCGCGCAGCATGCGGACCAGGGCCCGCTGGGTGTTGCCGCGCACGATCGAGTCGTCGACGACGACCAGCCGCTTGCCCTTGATGACTTCCTTCAGGGGGTTCAGCTTCAGGCGGATGCCGAGCTGGCGGATGGTCTGCGAGGGCTGGATGAAGGTCCGGCCGACGTAGGCGTTCTTCACCAGGCCGGCGCCGAACGGGATGCCGGAGGCCTCCGCGTAGCCGATGGCGGCCGGGGTGCCCGACTCCGGGGTCGCTATGACCAGGTCGGCCTCGACCGGAGCCTCCTTGGCGAGGCGGCGGCCCATCTCCACACGGGAGAGGTACACGTTCCGGCCCGCGATGTCGGTGTCCGGGCGGGCCAGGTACACGTACTCGAAGACGCAGCCCTTGGGCTTCGCTTCCGCGAATCGGGAGGTGCGCAGGCCGTTCTCGTCGATGGCGACGAACTCGCCCGGCTCGATCTCCCGCACGAAGCTGGCGCCGCAGATGTCGAGGGCGGCGGACTCCGAGGCGACCACCCAGCCGCGCTCCAGCCGGCCGAGGACCAGCGGGCGGATGCCCTGCGGGTCCCGGGCGGCGTAGAGGGTGTGCTCGTCCATGAAGACGAGGCTGAAGGCGCCCTTGACCCGCGGGAGGACCGCGTGGGCGGCCTCCTCGATGGTCAGCGGCTTGCCGTCCTCGTCGACCTGGGCGGCCAGCAGGGCCGTCAGCAGGTCGGTGTCGTTGGTGGCCGCGACCCGGGTGGAGCGGCCGTTGTTGTCCTTGGGCAGTTCGGCGACCATCTCGGCGAGCTGCGCCGTGTTGACCAGGTTGCCGTTGTGGCCGAGCGCGATCGAGCCGTGCGCGGTGGCACGGAACGTCGGCTGGGCGTTCTCCCACACGGAGGCGCCGGTGGTCGAGTAGCGGGCGTGTCCGACCGCGATGTGACCCTGGAGCGAACCGAGCGAGGTCTCGTCGAAGACCTGGGAGACCAGGCCCATGTCCTTGAAGACGAGGATCTGGGAGCCGTTGCTGACCGCGATTCCCGCGGATTCCTGACCCCGGTGCTGGAGGGCGTAGAGCCCGAAGTACGTGAGCTTTGCGACCTCTTCACCCGGAGCCCAGACACCGAAGACGCCGCAAGCGTCCTGGGGCCCTTCTCGCCGGGAAGCAGATCGTGATTGAGTCGACCGTCACCACGTGGCACGGCTCCGAGTGTAGGCGAGGTCGACCACTGGTCCGAATTGGGGATACGCGGCCGCCGCGGAGCGCTGTTCGCCGATCACCTTGTCGGATTCCTGGCTTTCGCAGGTCAGCGGGGTGATACGGGGCCCGGACCGGGTGTGGGAGCGCGTCGCGGGCCGTGGTTCGGGACCGTGGGCGGGGACGCGTGAGTGAGGTGTCGCACATCAATCGGGCGCCCCGCGGCTGAGGTGCAGCCGGTCGCCGTCGCCGTCGGTGAGCGTCAGCCTGCCGTCGGCGGTCCTGGCGGTGATCGTGCCGGTGGTCAGGAACCGGGCGAAGGCGCGCTCGAAGGTCATGCGGTCCTCGTCGCAGGCCATCCTGGTGGACCGGATGCCGCCGAACGTGATCCGGTCGCCGTGCACGGTGGCCCGGGCGCCGAAGCCGTTGCAGCCGAGGTTGCCGCCCGCCCGCCCGTCGGTCCCGATCCGCAGGCGCGCGGAGGCGGGCGCCCGCAGGGTGGTGCCGCCGGCGGTGAGGCCGTCGACCCGCCAGTCGACGCCGGTCACGGGCTGCCGCGCGCCCGCCGAGCCGCTGTTCGCCTGCCCGGTGGGGGTGCTGCCGCAGGCCACCGTGAGCGGGACGAGCACGGCGGCCGCCGTCAGGGACATGCGCTGCTTGTACCGGTTCATATGGATTCGACGTGTCCGCCCGGCCGCCGGTTCCGTCACGCCATCAGAGGCAGCAGTTCCCCCAGGTCGGCCCGCTCCCCGCTGGCGCTGACCAGCGCACCGGCGACGGCGGCGCCGAAGTCCAGCCGGCCGGTGGCCAGCCGGATCCAGGTCAGCGGATCGGTCTCCACGACGTTGGGCGGGGTGCCCCGGGTGTGCCGGGGCCCCGCCACGCACTGCACCACGGCGTACGGCGGCACCCGCACCTCGGTGGCGGCGCCGGGCGCCTTCACGGCGAGGGCGTCCGCGAGGAGCCGGGTGGCCGCGGCCAGCGCCTGGCGGTCGTAGGGCACCTCGATGCCGGGCACGGCGGCGTTGAGGTCGTCGGTGTGCACGACGAGTTCCACGGCGCGGGTGACGAGGTAGTCGTCCAGCGGGAGGGCGCCCGCGTTGGTGCGCATCAGCCGGCCGCCGGGGTGGGCGTCGAGCAGGGCGCGCAGGCCGGCGTCGACCTCGCTGAGATAGGCGTCGAGGTCGGGCCGCTCGGCGGCCAGGCCGCGGGTGAACTCGTCGATCGCGGTGGAGGCGGCGGCCGTCGCGAAGGGCCACTCGGCCACCGGGACGTCCTGCTTCGGCGGGGCCGGCAGCTCCAGGGACCGCTGGACGGCGGTGACGGCCATGGCGATGTGCGCGACCAGCTCCCGCACGGTCCACGAGCCGAGCCGGGTGGGCAGGCCGAGCTGCTCGGGGCTCAGGCCCCGGACGGCCTGACGTACGTTGCCGAGCTGGGCGAGGACCGCGGCACGGGTCCTGGCGGGATCGTATGCGCGGGCGCGCCTCTTGGCCGGGGACATGGCAGTGACCCTATGCCGCGCGGCGATGCGGGTTCAGCCGGTTTCCGAGGGGCCCGGCGTGGTCGGGGCGGCCGACGACCCGGCCGGGGCTCGCGCGGCCGCGGTGGTGCCGCTCCGGCCGCTCCCGCGCCCTCCCGCTGCCCGAGTCCGGCCCCGCGTGGGGCCGCCGCCACGGACGGCAGGGCGCGGGAGCGGCCTCGCGGGCCGGGCCCCGGCGGACGCACGTGGCCCCGTCCGGTGCGCCGGACGGGGCCTGGGTGCGCGGTCGCGCGAGCGAGGGTTACGCCAGCAGGGCCGGGATCGTCGCCTCGTGGGCCTCGCGCAGGTCGGTGAGGGAGAGCGCGAACTCGCCCTGGACCTCGACGGCGTCACCGTCCACGACACCGATGCGGGTGACCGGGAGGCCGCGGGCGCCGCACATGTCGTTGAAGCGGAGCTCCTCCGAGCGCGGTACGGCGACGACGGCGCGGCCGGCCGACTCGGAGAACAGGAAGGTGAAGGCGTCCAGGCCGTCCGGGACGACCAGTCGCGCGCCCTTCCCACCGAGCAGCGCCGACTCCACGACCGCCTGGACCAGACCGCCGTCGGACAGGTCGTGCGCGGAGTCGATCATGCCGTCGCGGGAGGCGGAGATCAGGATCTCGGCCAGCAGCCGCTCACGCTCCAGGTCGACCTTCGGGGCAGACCGCCGAGGTGGTCGTGGACCACCTGGGACCAGGCCGAGCCGCCGAACTCCGCACGCGTGTCGCCGAGGAGGTACAGCAGCTGGCCGTCCTCCTGGAAGGCGACCGGGGTGCGGCGGGCCACGTCGTCGATGACGCCGAGCACGGCGACCACCGGCGTCGGGTGGATGGCCGCCTCACCGGTCTGGTTGTAGAGCGAGACGTTGCCGCCGGTGACCGGCGTGCCGAGCTGCTGGCAGCCGTCGGCGAGTCCGCGGACGGCCTCCGCGAACTGCCACATCACCGCCGGGTCCTCGGGCGAGCCGAAGTTCAGGCAGTCGGAGACGGCGAGCGGCCTGGCGCCGGTCGTCGCCACGTTCCGGTAGGCCTCGGCGAGCGCGAGCTGGGCGCCCGCGTACGGGTCCAGCTTGGCGTACCGGCCGTTGCCGTCCGTCGCGATGGCGACGCCGAGACCGGTCTCCTCGTCGATGCGGATCATGCCGGAGTCCTCGGGCTGGGCGAGGACGGTGTTGCCCTGCACGAAGTGGTCGTACTGCGAGGTGATCCACTTCTTGGAGGCCTGGTTGGGGGAGGACACCAGCTTCAGGACCTGGTCCTTCAGCTCCTCGCCCGTCGCCGGCCGCGGCAGCTTGCCGGCGTCGTCCGCCTGGAGCTCGTCCTGCCAGGACGGGCGGGCGTACGGGCGCTCGTAGGTCGGGCCCTCGTGGGCGACCGTGCGCGGGTCGACGTCGACGATCTTGCCGCCGTGCCAGAAGATCTCCAGCCGGTCGCCGTCGGTGACCTCACCGATGACGGTGGCGATGACGTCCCACTTGTCGCAGATCTCGAGGAACCGGTCGACCTTCTCCGGCTCGACCACCGCGCACATGCGCTCCTGCGACTCGCTCATGAGGATCTCCTCGGGCGAGAGCGTGGAGTCGCGCAGCGGCACGTCGTCCAGGGTGACGCGCATGCCGCCGGAGCCGTTGGAGGCCAGCTCGGACGTGGCACAGGACAGACCGGCCGCGCCGAGGTCCTGGATGCCGACGACCAGCTTCTCCCGGAACGCCTCCAGGGTGCACTCGATGAGGAGCTTCTCCTGGAAGGGGTCGCCGACCTGGACGGCGGGACGCTTCGACGGCTTGGCGTCGTCGAAGGTCTCGGAGGCCAGGATGGACGCGCCGCCGATGCCGTCGCCGCCGGTCCGGGCGCCGTACAGGATGACCTTGTTGCCCGCGCCGGAGGCCTTGGCGAGGTGGATGTCCTCGTGCCGCATCACGCCGATGGCACCGGCGTTGACCAGCGGGTTGCCCTGGTAGCAGGCGTCGAAGACGACCTCGCCGCCGATGTTGGGCAGACCCAGGCAGTTGCCGTAGCCGCCGATGCCGGCGACGACGCCGGGCAGCACACGCTTGGTGTCGGGGTGGTCGGCCGCGCCGAAGCGCAGCGGGTCGACCACGGCGACCGGACGCGCGCCCATCGCGATGATGTCGCGCACGATGCCGCCGACACCCGTGGCCGCGCCCTGGTAGGGCTCGACGTACGACGGGTGGTTGTGCGACTCGACCTTGAAGGTGACCGCGTAGCCCTGGCCGACGTCCACCACGCCGGCGTTCTCGCCGATGCCGACGAGCAGCGCGTCCGACCGGGGCGCCTTCTCGCCGAACTGGCGCAGGTGGACCTTGGAGGACTTGTACGAGCAGTGCTCGGACCACATGACCGAGTACATGGCGAGTTCGGCGCCGGTCGGGCGGCGGCCGAGGATCTCCACCACCCGCTCGTACTCGTCCTTCTTCAGGCCGAGTTCGGCCCAGGGCAGCTCGACGTCGGGGGTCGCGGCCGCGTGCTCGACCGTGTCCAGAGGCGTCCGGCTCATGCGTTGACCAGCTTCTTGAGGATCGAGGTGAAGAAGGGGAGGCCGTCGGTGCGGCCCGTGCCGATCAGCGGCTCGACGGCGTGCTCGGGGTGCGGCATGAGACCGACGACGTTCCCGGCCTCGTTGGTGATGCCGGCGATGTCGTTGAGCGAGCCGTTGGGGTTGAAGTCCAGGTAGCGGAACGCGACCCGGCCCTCCGCCTCCAGCTTGTCGAGCGTGTACCGGTCGGCGACGTACCGGCCGTCCATGTTCTTCAGCGGGATGTGGATCTCCTGGCCCTGGCGGTAGTCGCCGGTCCACGCCGTCTCCGCGTTCTCCACCCGCAGCTTCTGGTCGCGGCAGATGAAGTGGAGGTGGTCGTTGCCCAGCATGCCGCCCGGCAGGAGGTGGGCCTCGGTGAGGACCTGGAAGCCGTTGCAGATGCCGAGGACCGGAAGCCCGGCCTTCGCCTGCTCGATGAGCGTCTCCATCACCGGCGAGAAGCGGGAGATGGCGCCGGCCCGCAGATAGTCGCCGTAGGAGAAACCGCCGGGCAGCACAACGGCGTCGACCTGCTTGAGGTCCTTGTCCTTGTGCCACAGGGCCACCGGTTCGGCACCCGCAAGGCGGATCGCGCGCTGGGTGTCCCGGTCATCAAGACTTCCGGGGAAAGTGACGACGCCAATACGAGCGGTCACTTGGCCGCCTCCGCGACTTCCGCACCCTCTTCCACCTTGACGATGAAGTCCTCGATCACCGTGTTGGCGAGGAAGGATTCCGCAAGATCGTGGATGCGGGCGAGCGCGGCCTCGTCGACCGGCCCGTCAACTTCCAGTTCGAAACGCTTTCCCTGACGGACGTCCGAGATCCCTTCGAAACCCAGGCGCGGCAGCGCACGCTGGACCGCCTGGCCCTGGGGGTCGAGGATCTCCGGCTTGAGCATGACGTCGACTACGACGCGTGCCACTGGCACTCCCGGTGTGTGGTGCTGAGCAGGTTCCTTCAGACTACCCGCACAAAATTTCTACGCGGGTAGAGTTGTAGGAAACTACGTGAGCCGCATCACGATCGGGTGACAGGCGCGCCCCCTCGCGAAAAGTTCTGGGAAAGTTCCACGGACCCACCCACGACATCTATTGCACGGGGACACGCGGGCGGATTTAGTCGGGCTTCACTTTGCATTGCCGGGCACTGTACAAATGAATTGGCAATAGCCGATACTCGGCACGTCATCGCCGGATGAGCTGTATCGACGTGCCGTACGAAGGGACCGATATTCGTGGCGCAAAAGGTCGTGGTCACTCTCTTTGACGACATCGACGGCTCGGAAGCGGCGGAGACGATCGCCTTCGGACTCGACGGCAAGTCGTACGAGATCGACCTGAACGAAACCAACGCCGGAAAACTGCGCAAGGCGCTCGCGCCCTACGTGGAGGCGGGCCGCAAGCGCTCGCGGTCCGGGAAGGCGTACAAGCAGACGGAGGTCGCCCCGGACCCCGCGGCCGTCCGCGCCTGGGCCCAGGCGAACAAGATGGACGTGCCGGCCCGCGGACGCATCCCGAAGAAGGTCTACGAGGCGTTCAGCGCCGCGCAGTGAGGACCCGCGAAGGGGCGAGCCCTCAGGGTCCGTCAGCGGGCCCTGAGGGCCGTGCACTTGGCCGCCCGAGAAGCCGACTTGCGCTACCCCCTGCTGATCAGCTAATGTCTGGGACACGCCGAGGGCGAGGCCGAAAGGCCGGATCCCGCGGAGCGTGCGGGTGTAGTTCAGTAGTAGAACATCCCCCTTCCAGGGGGAAGGCGCAGTGTGCAATTCCTGTCACCCGCTCTGGCACCGGTCGTCCCGACCACTCTTGTGGATCAGGTAGGCTGGTGCTCGCACCGATCGGTGGGAGCCGGTCGGGGGCAGTGCGGACGTAGCTCAGTTGGTAGAGCGCAACCTTGCCAAGGTTGAGGTCGCGAGTTCGAGCCTCGTCGTCCGCTCCGGTTGAAAAGCCCCGGTCTTCCGGACCGGGGCTTTTTCGTGTGCCTGCTCTCCCGACGCTCTTCACGGCAACCGGACATGTGACCGCGCATGTGAAGGTCGCCACATCCTCCGGACTCGCGCCGGGAAGCCGGGTGCGGGACTGCTCACGCGCACCATCCGCACCACGCACCCCGGAAACCGCTGCGCCGGCGTGGAGTTGACCCCCGCCTCAGACGCACCGGGCGTACGGGTCCGGCCCGTCCCGGCTCCCACGGGGTCCGGCGCCCGGACCGTCGTGCGTCGGTGCGTCCCGCGCACCCGCCGGGTTGGGTATAGTTGCTCTCGCGCCACGGCGCAGTGCGGACGTAGCTCAGTTGGTAGAGCGCAACCTTGCCAAGGTTGAGGTCGCGAGTTCGAGCCTCGTCGTCCGCTCCATGGAGAAGCCCCCGGTTCCGGCCGGGGGCTTTTCGCATGCCCCCGGGATTTCTCCCGGGGGCCGAGGCGTCAGGACCAGGCGGTGCCGGTCAGCCGCTCGAACGCGTCCACGTACTTCTGCCGGGTCGCCTCGACCACCCGCTGGGGCAACGCCGGCGGGGGCTGCTCGCTCCTGCGGTCCCAGCCGGACTCGGCGGAGGTCAGCCAGTCCCGGACGTACTGCTTGTCGTACGACGGCTGCGCGCGGCCGGGCTGCCACTGGTCGGCCGGCCAGAAGCGGGAGGAGTCCGGGGTGAGCACCTCGTCGGCGAGGACCAGGGTGTCGCCGTCGAAGCCGAACTCGAACTTGGTGTCCGCCAGGATGATTCCGCGGTCGCGGGCGATGTCCCGGGCGCGGGAGTACACGGCGAGCGTGGCCTGCCGGAGCTGGGCGGCGGTCTCCGCGCCGACCTGGCGGGCGACCTCCTCGTAGGAGACGTTCTCGTCGTGCTCGCCGACCTCGGCCTTGGTGGCCGGGGTGAAGATCGGGGCGGGCAGCTCCGAACCGTCCACCAGGCCCTCGGGCAGGGCCAGTCCGCACACGGTGCGGGACTCGTCGTACTCGGCGAGGCCGGAGCCGGTGAGGTAGCCGCGGGCCACGCACTCGACCGGGACCATCCGCAGGGACTTGCAGACCAGCGTGCGGCCCGCCCAGTCGGCCGGGGCCTGCTCGGGGAGCTCGGTGCTGATCACGTGGTTCGGGGCCAGGTCGCGCAGCTGCTCGAACCACCACAGGGACAGCCGGGTGAGGACGCGGCCCTTGTCGGGGATCTCCGTGGGCAGCACCCAGTCGTAGGCGGACATACGGTCGCTGGCGACCATCACGAGGTCGCCCGCCTCGTTCTGGTACAGCTCGCGCACCTTGCCGGTGTGGAGGTGCACCAGGCCCGGAACCTGGATCGGCTCGGGCTTTTCTACGAATCCGGACACGGTTCCTCCCCGTGGTTGAACAAGAGGGGCGCCCGCAGGGCTCCCCCAGGGTGGCGGCGGGAGACGGGCGGGCCAATGGCTCGATTGTCCCGGATCGGACACGCGCCGACGACAGCGGGTCAGTCCCGTTTGCAGATGCGGTCCAGCAGGTTCGCCGTGGCCCGCTGGATGCGCGCGTCCACATGGCCGGGGCGGTCCAGGGCCGGCGACCAGGCGAAGGTGCCGGAGGCGAACACCCAGGCGCCGGAGGGGGCCCGGTAGAGGGAGGTCTCCTGGTGCCGCCGGACGCCGTCGTTGTCGGTGTAGGGGAGTGGGCGAGCAGGACGCGCTCGTCGTGCTCGGGCAGCGGGGTGCGCGGGAAGTAACGGTCCGCCTCGCCCGCCACCAGGCCGTCGATCTCGTCGCCCTCGTGCGCCCCGGTCGCGTCCCACAGCCAGTGGTCCGCGTTGCGGACGATCAGCGGATGCGGCTCGGGCACGCGGCCCGCGTACTGGATGCCGACGACCTGCTGCTCGGGCCGGTCGATCTCGCGCCACAGCACCGGCTTTCCCGGACCCCTGCGCTTGCGGCAGGTCAGCAGCCGGTCGGGCACACCGGACGCCGACGGGCCCAGCTCCACCTGCCAGTACATGCTGTTCGCGGAGAGGAAGACCAGGGAGGTGCCGTGGTCCCGGGCGTTCTCCACGGCCCGGCGCATCGGCACCGACCAGTACTCGTCGTGGCCGGGGAAGACCAGCCCCCGGTACCGGGTGGGGTCGACGCGGCCGGCGTGCAGGTCGCGGGCGTCGGCGTAGGCGATGTCGTAGCCGTAGCGCTCGGCCCAGCGGATGAAGTCGTAGGCGTGGCCGACGTGCAGGGGCAGCCCTGCACCCGCGTAGGGGCGGTCGAAGGAGACCGTGGTGGCCGCGTCCGCCTCCCCGAGCAGACAGCCCTTCTCGTCCCAGGCGTGGTAGAGGCTGGCGCCGGTACGGCCGTCCTCCGGGTACAGGTTGTACGCCTGCCAGGTGATGTCGGGCAGCAGCAGGAGCAGGTCGGCCGGGTGGTCGTCGCGGACCGTGAAGGGCACGTGGGAGCGGTAGCCGTCGGCGGTGGTGAGGACGGCCACGTAGGCACCGACGGCCCAGTTCGAGGGCACCTGGAGACGCCAGGAGAGCCACCAGTGGTGGCAGGACACCGTGCGGTCGGCGGCCAGCGGCGGGAGCTGGACGATGCCGGAGAGGCGGGGGCTGGTGGTGATCTTCGAGGCGCCGTCGCCGCCGTAGTGGCCGATCCGGTAGATGTCGACGCCGAACTGCTGCGGCGGGTCGACCGTGATGTGGAAGTCGATCGCCTCGCCGGGCGCGACCGCGCCGGTGGAGGTGAAGCCCTTGATCTGGCGGAACACGTCGTCCGCCGAGCGGGGCCCGGGACCGGACGTCCGCGGCGCGGGGACGCGCGGCCGCTCGCCGGCGGGCTGCTGCGGGCTCGGGTCCACGTACCAGGGCACGACGTGCCCGGTGTCGTCGAAGTAGGTCTCACTGCCGCGCAGCCAGGGAACCGGGCCCTGGCCGAAGGGGTCCGTGACGGCGTGCGCGAGCGCTCCGGACTCCCAGCGGCGGATGTGGTCCGAGGCCATGGACGCTCCCCTCCCTCATGCCCCCGTTGCCAGCGTGGTGCGTGCTGCTCGGTCGTGCTGTCGTATGTCGCATGCCTTTGCCATGTGCGCGGTCGGTCCCAGCACATCACATAACGCACGGACCTGGTCACTGTTCGTTGCGAATTGACCTGAACTGGAAGTCCGCCCTCCGTTAAGGTGCCGAATCCGCCGACGTCCCCGCGGGGCGCCGGCCGACGGGTCAGACGAGCCGTACCGGCTTCTCCGGACGTATCCCGGACGCGCTCAGCCAGTCGCGCAGCGGGCCCGGGTCGCCCTCCTCGATCAGGTGCAGCACCTTGGGTCCGAGGTCGGCGGCCCGCTCGCCGTCCAGCAGCAGGGAGGGGCCGTCCAGCCAGTCGAGGGCGGGGGCCGCGCCGGCCGTGTCCACGGCGGCGCAGCAGACCATCGCCGTGACGTGATCGGCGAGCAGGTCGCGGCCGGTGCGCGGGGGCTGGAGCGGGAACAGCGGCAGGGCGCCGTCGTCCCAGAGCGAGCTGTCCGGAAACAGCCCGGCGGCGGTCGCGCCCTTCGGCGCCGAGGCCTCCTCCCGGGCCAGCTCCGCCGTCAGCCCGGCGGCGAGGAGCGCGCTGCGCTCGGTGCCTCGGTCGGCATCGTCGTCCTCAGCGGCCGGGACGAGGGCCTCGGCGGCGGCGTCGTCGACCTCGGGGGCGAGGGCGGTCGGCTCGGCGTGCGGTTCCGGGCGGCGGTCGGCCGGGGTGGCGTCCACGGCGGCGGTGGGGGCGCCCGCGGGTGCGGTGGGGACGTCCGCCGCCGCGCCGACGGGGTCCACGGCGGCGGCCCGCTCGACGGCCGGGCCGGGCGCGGAGCGGGCGGACGGTTGGCCGTGCTCGGTGAGGTGGTCCAGGACCCGGGCCAGCGTGGGGCCGCCCTGGCCGGGAGCGGTGGGGGCGGGGCGGACGCCGAGCGAGTCCAGGACCCGGTGCAGCCGTGCCGCGTGGGCGCGCCAGGTGCGGTCGACGACCTCCTCCGGGTAGGCCTGCCAGTCCACCGGCGCCCAGTCCGGGCCGGTCTCGGCCGGGCCGCCGTGGAACAGGCGGGCGGCGAGCAGGGAGGCGGCCTCGTCCACCGCGCCCGGCTCCTCCAGGAGGTCGCAGGCGGGACGTTCACCGAGGCGGGAGGTGAAGCCCTCGGCCAGCCGGTCGCGCCGGGACAGCTCGGTCAGGGCGGACACGACACCCGCGTCCAGCCGCGACGGCCAGCGGCCCATGCGCCAGGCGGGCAGCGCCACCTTGGTCAGCAGCCGGTCCCAGCCCGCGTAGGCGAGGCCGACCTGCTCCTGGGCGACGATCCGCAGTCCGTAGTCCACACTCTGCGCGCGCTCCGCGGCGGCCGCGGCGACCCCGCGCTCCATCAGGGCCGCGTGCTCACGGCACCCGCGCAGCATCAGCCGGGCGACCCAGCCGAGGGCCGCGCACACGACCCGGGTCAGCGCACAGCGGCCGGGTGTCGAGGCGACCGCCACCGCCGCGTCGAGACCGCGAACGAAGCGGCGGGCGGCGGCTATGTCCGGGTGCGCGGAGGGGCCCGTCCCGGCGACGACCGGGGCGAGGACCGCGCGCAGCTCACCGACGCGCATCCACCACAGGAACGGGGAGCCGATGACGAGGACGGGGGCGGTGACGGGCCGCCTGCGGCCGTCGAGGCCCGGCCCGGGACCGGGTCCCGCCGCTTCGCCGTGCGCAGGGCGCGGGGCGGGCCGTGGGCCGGGTGGGCCCGGTCCTCCAGCCAGCTGTCGCAGTCCGGGGTGAGCGCTATGGCCGACGGCGCCGGGACGTCCAGCCGGTCGGCGAGGTCGCGCACCAGCCGGTACAGGTCCGGGGCCGATTCCTCGGCGACCGGGACCGTGGGGCTCACGGCCGGGCGGGCCCGGGCCACCACCAGCGCGACGCCGGCCGCGGCCAGCAGGACGAGCGCGGCCGGCACGCCCACGGCCCAGCGGGCGGTGTCCCAGCCCGGACCGGTCATCCGGCCGGTGGCACCGCCCGCCAGCAGGACCACCTCGACGGCCGCGGGCAGCAGGGCCACGCCCAGTGCCCGGCCGCGGACGCGCAGCACGGCCAGGGCCCACGAGCGCGCGGCCTGCGCACCCGCCTCGCCTCCGGTTCCGGTCATGATCGGACCTCACCCCCTCCCTGCCGATCCCGCGCTGTCCTGGCGTTGCTCACTCCCCCACTGTGGCACCCGTCACTGACATCGCAATGCCGGTGGGCCAAGTGCCGGAACGCCTGCGCCGCACCATAGTTGGGGCCCCGGGCCCCGTCAGCCGTATGGGGATCGGTCACTCGATGGAATGGCTTTGGTCAGAGGTGGGCGACAGACAGCAAGGATCAGGCCCCGGATTCGGGGTCCGGGGCCTGGGGTGTGCGGGAGGGGTGGATGGGGCCGGTCAGGCGCCCGCCGCCCGTGCCGCGATGTCCGTGCGGTGCTGGGAGCCGTCGAGGCGGATGCGGTCCACCGCCCGGTAGGCCCGCTCGCGGGCCGCGGTCAGGTCCTCGCCGGTCGCCGTGACCGAGAGGACGCGTCCGCCCGCGCTGACGACGGCGTCGCCGTCCCGCTTCGTCCCGGCGTGCAGGACGTAGGCGTGCGGGGCGTCCTCGGCGGCCACCTCGTCCAGACCGGTGATGGGGTCGCCGGTGCGCGGGGTGCCGGGGTAGTTGTGCGAGGCGACGACGACGGTGACGGCCGCGTCCTCGCTCCAGCGCAGCGGCTCGAGGTCGGCCAGGGTGCCGTTGGCGGCGGCGAGCAGCACGCCGCCCAGCGGGGTCCGCAGACGGGCCAGCACGACCTGGGTCTCGGGGTCGCCGAAGCGGGCGTTGAACTCGATGACCCGCACACCGCGCGAGGTGATCGCGAGACCGGCGTACAGCAGTCCGGAGAAGGGGTGCCCCGGCGCCGCATCTCGTCCACGGTCGGCCGCAGCACGGTCCGCAGCACCTCGTCGACCAGCTGCGGGTCCGCCCAGGGCAGCGGCGAGTAGGCGCCCATGCCACCGGTGTTGGGGCCCTCGTCGCCGTCCAGGGCGCGCTTGAAGTCCTGGGCGGGCTGGAGCGGCACGACGGTCCGGCCGTCGGTGACGGCGAACAGCGACACCTCGGGGCCGTCGAGGAACTCCTCGATGACCACGCTCCCCGCTGCCCGGAGGGCGCGGGAGGTGTCCCCATGCAGGCCGCCGCGTGCGCCTTGGCGGCGTCGAGGTCGGAGGTGACCACGACGCCCTTGCCCGCGGCGAGGCCGTCGTCCTTGACGACGTAGGGCGCCCCGAAGGCGTCCAGCGCCTCGGCCACCTCGGCCTCCGTGGTGCAGACGTACGACCGCGCGGTCGGCACGCCGGCCGCCGCCATCACCTCCTTGGCGAAGGCCTTCGACCCCTCGAGCCGGGCGGCCTCGCCGGAGGGGCCGAACACCGGGATGCCCGCCTCGCGCACCGCGTCGGCCACACCGGCGACCAGCGGGGCCTCCGGGCCGACGACGACGAGGTCGGCTTCGAGGTCACCGGCGAGCGCTGCCACGGCCTTGCCGTCGAGCGCGTTGACCTGGTGCAGCTCGGCCACCTCGGCGATGCCGGCGTTGCCGGGGGCGCAGTGCAGGGCGGTGATGTCGGGGTCGAGGGACAGGGAGCGGCACAGGGCGTGTTCGCGGGCACCGCTGCCGATGACGAGGACCTTCACGGGGCTCAGCCTAATGGCAAGGTCGCCGAAGTCCGCCGGGCGGGTTTCCTGTGGGTTCCTACGAACGCCGGGCCGGACCCGCAGCCGGGCGGGTCCCGCTACTCGTGGGTGAACTCCTCCACCACCGTCGCCCCCAGCTCCCGCACGATCAGGCCCTGGCCGGACAGGGCGGACTCGTCGAGGTCGGGGTCGTCGTCCTCCGGGATGTCGTCCTCGGGCGCGACGGGGGCCGGCTCGGGGCCCGGGCCGGCTGGGGAGCGGGGGACTGCGCCGAGGCGGCGGGGCCACCGCCCGGGAGGCGCCGGGTGCGGGCGGGGCCGGCTGGGGCGCCGCCGGACGGGGGCGGCAGGCGCGCCGTAGCCGCCGGCGGACGGGCCGCCGTGGCCCGCGGCACCGGCACCGCCTCCGCCGAAGCCCGGTGAGCCGCCGGGCGGCGGGGACGCGGAGCCGCCCGAGGGGTCGACGACCGGCTCGATCTTCCACTGCACGCCGAACTGCTCGGTCAGCGCCTGCCGCAGCACGTCCTCGCTGCCGCTGCTCGCGAAGTTGTCCCGGGCGCCGGCGTTGACGAAGCCGATCTGGAGGGTGGTGCCGTCGAAGCCGGTCACCTGGGCGTTCTGGCTGAGCAGGATCCAGGTGAAGCGCCGGCGGTTCTTGACGGCCTCCAGGATGTTGGGCCAGAGCACGCGGGGGTCGAGCCCGCCGGCCTGGGGAGCCGCCGGGGCCGGGGCGCTCATCGGGGAAGCCGCCGGAGCGGGCGGCTCCGGGCGCTGCGGCTGGGAGGGGGCCGGGGCGGCGGCGCCCTGCTGCGGGCCCGCGGCGGCAGCGGTGGGCCACCCGCCGGGCCGCCGCCCGCCACCGGCCGCGGCGGCGGTCGGCCAGGCGCCGGGGGCCGGGCCGGCCGCAGGGGCCGAGGGTTCGGGAGCGGCGGGGGCGGGCGCGGCGGCCGCGGGGGCCTGCGCCACGGGTGCGGGAGCCGCCGGAGCGGGGGCGGCACCTGGGCCGGCGCGGGTGCCTGCGGCTCTCCGGCGCCGCCCGGGCCGCCGGGTCCGGCGGGCTGTCCGCCCGGTCCCCGTACGGCCGCGCGGGCCGCGGCGGGACCGCCGCCGGGCTGCACCGGCGCGCCTGCCCCGGCCGGCCCCGCGTGGACCTCGGGGCCGGGGACGTACCCCATGGCGGGCGCACCGCCGCCGCCCGAGAAGGCGACCCCGCGCTCCAGCCGGTCGAGGCGGGCCAGCAGGGACCGCTCGTCGCCGTAGGCGGCGGGGAGCAGCACCCGGGCACAGATCAGTTCGAGCTGGAGGCGCGGGGAGTTGGCGCCGCGCATCTCGGTGAGGCCGTCGTTGACCAGGTCGGCGGCGCGGCTCAGCTCGGCGGCGCCGAAGGTGGATGCCTGCGCCTGCATGCGCTCCAGCACGTCGGCCGGGGCGTCGATGAGCCCCTTCTCGACGGCGTCCGGGACCGCGGCCAGGATCACCAGGTCCCGCAGCCGCTCCAGCAGGTCGGCGACGAACCGGCGCGGGTCGTTGCCGCCCTCGATGATCCGGTCGACGACCTCGAAGGCGGCGGCCCCGTCACCGGTGGCGAACGCCTCGACGACGGAGTCGAGCAGCGACCCGTCGGTGTACCCGAGCAGGGACGTCGCCATGGCGTATGTCACACCCTCCGCCGTGGCGCCGGCGAGGAGCTGGTCCATGACGGACATCGAGTCACGCACGGAACCGGCGCCGGCCCGGACGACGAGCGGCAGCACGCCCTCCGCGACCGGGATGTCCTCCCGGCCGCACACCTCGCCCAGGTAGTCCCGCAGGGTGCCCGGCGGGACGAGCCGGAAGGGGTAGTGGTGGGTCCGCGACCGGATGGTCCCGATGACCTTCTCGGGCTCGGTCGTGGCGAAGATGAACTTGAGGTGCTCCGGGGGCTCCTCCACGACCTTCAGCAGCGCGTTGAAGCCCGCCGACGTGACCATGTGGGCCTCGTCGATGATGTAGATCTTGTACCGGCTGCTCGCGGGCCCGAAGAAGGCCTTCTCCCGCAGCTCACGGGCGTCGTCCACACCACCGTGCGAGGCCGCGTCGATCTCGATGACGTCGATCGACCCCGGACCGTTCCTGGCGAGGTCCTGGCACGACTGGCACTCGCCGCACGGCGTCGGGGTGGGGCCCTGCTCACAGTTCAGGCAGCGGGCCAGGATGCGCGCGCTGGTCGTCTTCCCGCAGCCACGCGGCCCGCTGAACAGGTACGCGTGATTGACCCGGTTGTTCCGCAGCGCCTGCTGCAGCGGGTCGGTGACATGCTCCTGCCCGATGACCTCGGCAAAGGTCTCCGGGCGATAGCGGCGGTACAGCGCGAGAGACGACACGCATACGAGGTTATAGGCGGCCACCGACAACCCACCCCGCCCGAGGTTCCCCGCCCGGTCCCGCCCCGTGAACGCAAGCGCCCCCCACGCACCCGCCAGAGCCGACCTACCCTTGCTGCCTTCCGGCCCTGGGGGAGTTCAGTCAGATAGCGCCGCGTGAGGGGCTGCGCCCACAGTACCCGATGACGGCCCGCGAGAAGTACCAGGCGACGGCCCGCGAGAACGGGTTCGCGAGCACTCCCCTCGGTCATGTAATGTTTCCGGCGGAGGATTCGCCTAGAGGCCTAGGGCGCACGCTTGGAAAGCGTGTTGGGGGCAACCCCTCACGAGTTCGAATCTCGTATCCTCCGCCAGTGCCTCACCGGGCACGATGTCGAAGGGCCCCACCGCTTGCGGTGGGGCCCTTCGTCGTTGTCCGTCTCAGTTTCCGTCTCAGTTGGCTTTTTCCTCAGAGCCGGGAGGCGTCCAGAGCGCGTCACCCACCTGCTGGGCGACCTTGCGGAGCATGACTCCCGTCACATGCATGTACCGCGCGCGCATCCGGGCCGCTCCCCCGGGCTCCCAGCCCATGATCGAGTCGATCACGACGTCCGGCACACCGAGGATCAGAAGGACGGTCGCGGCGGTGTGGCGAGCATCGTGCGGACGGCCGTCACGGACACCCGCATCCCGAAGCAGGCGCTTCCAGACGTGGAAGTCGGTGTTCGGGCTCAGCGGCCCGCCCATCGGTGAAGCGAAGACGTAACCCTTGCCCTCCCAGTCGGCGCCGGCCGCAGTCCGCTCCCGCTCCTGGGCTTCCCGGTGCTGGCGCAGGATCTTGATCAACGGGTCGGGCAGGCCGATGGTGCGCCGTCCGGCGCGGGACTTGGTGGACTTGTGCTCGCGCCGGGTCTGCTGCCGCTTGGGGCAGTAACCCGCCTTCCGGCCGCACGGGTCGGCACCGCAGCCGTGCGCGTATTTGGGGCGCAGCCGGTTCTTGCGGATGCGGACGTATCCCGCGTCGAGGTCGACGTCCTCCCAGTGCAGCCCGAGCGCTTCCCCCTGCCGCAGGCCGAGCGCCAGGGCGACGACCCAACGGGCGCTGTTCCGGAGCTTGGCCGCTTCGACAAGAAGGCTCTGAACCTCTTCGATCGTGAACGGCTCGATGTCCGCCTCTTCGAGCCGCGGGGCCTTGGCGATCTCCGCCGCGTTGGTCGCCACATGCCCGCGCCGCACTGCCTCACCGAGGGCGACCCGGATCGTCCGGTGGACGTGGTGAGCGGTGCCGGCGGAGCTCCCGGACTCCTGCATTTTCCGGTAGAAGCGCTCCAGGTGCTCGGGCTCCAGGCGGTCGAGCTTGTGGGCGCCGAGGCCAGGCACCAGGTGCACGCGCACGTCGACCTCGTACCCGTCGTACGTGTTCTCGGAGACGTACGGCTTGGCGATGTTCTCGACCCAGTGCTCCAGCCAGGCTCGGAGCGTCCAGCTCTGCCCCGGCTTCCTGAGCTTCTTCTCGTCGCGGGCCCGCTCCATCTCGCGGACGGCCCTTGTCACCTCGGCCTTGGTCTTCCGCTCGATGTGACGGCGGTCGGGCTTGCCGTCGTCGCGAACGCCGACCGTCACCCGGCCGTGCCACTTGCCGTCCTTGCCGAGGTAGATCGAGGAAGCCCCGTTGGGCTGGCGAGTGCGCTTCTGTTCTGCCACGTCGTCTCCCCCTTACGCGACGGCGGCCGGGCGCCGCAGCTTCGCCACGTACGCAGAGAGGGCGTCGACCGGAACCCGCCGCAGCCGTCCCACGGTCACGGACTCGATCTCGCCGGACATGACGAGCCGGAAGCACGTCGTACGACCGATCCGGAGCCGTCGCGCGGCCTCTTCGACTGTCAGCAACACCAAGGCGGGGTCGGTGGCGGTCTCGTCGAGGACCGCCGGGCGAACCGCTGTCAGCGTGGTCATCAGGTGAGGTCTCCCATCGGATCGAGGACAGGAACGGCGGAAGTGGTGGACGGCCGGACGGCGTCGGGTGTCGGGGCACCGTGGGCGACGAAGCGTTCCGCGTCCGTCCAGCCGGTTCCGGCGAAGCGCCAGTGCGAGAGGACGAGGACGGTGTCCGGGTCGGGCAGCGGGTGGCCCGCTTCGGCCGCGCGTTCACGGGTCAGGGCCTCGTTGTGGTCGGCGCGTTCCTGGCGGAGGGCGCCGAGGGTGACGGAGTAGGCGCGGGACTTGGTGGAGAAGTGGCCACGGAAGCCGAGCATGTGGGCCCACTTGCGCAGGCGCAGGGGCTCGAGTTCGGGCAGGGCGCCCAGGTGCCAGCAGGTGAGGATCATGCGCCGGGCGTGGTCGGTGACGCCTGAGCCGATCAGGTCGGTGATCGGGTTGCGGATAGGGCGGTCCAGAGTGCCCGCGGTCTCGGCGCCCTTGGTGGCGTACTTGGCGATGTAGGCAGCCACAGCCCGGCTGGACAGCTCCGAGGAGCCCGCGAAGTCAGCCGAGCGGATGGGGCGGATGTCGAGCTGCTTGCCGAAGCGGAAGGCGTAGGCCTGGCCGTCGAGGACGGGGCCGGGTGCCTCGGCGAGGCGGGCGGCGGAGCGGATCGCATCGGTAAGGAGTTCTGTTGTCGCCCAGGCCGGCGGTGTGTCCTCGGCACCGTCTGGGCCGTCGAGACGGATGACGGCGTGGAAGTGGACGGCACCGCGCCGCTGGTACTCGGCGACCTTGGCGTAGGAGACCTTGAGGCAGTGGCGCAGCGCGGAGCGACCGACGCCCGCACGAGAGGCGAGCTGCTGGCGCAGGTAGGTGGTGAACCGGCCCCAGAGCGCCCCGGCATGGGCGTTCCACAGGACAGCCGCGCGGTAGTCGTAGCGGTCCGGGTCCAGGGGCGTGCCCAGGGCGGGGTCGTCGTCCTGGTGGAGACGTCCACAGCGGCACTGGCCGCCGCCGGGACGGTTGTGGACGGGGCCGAAGGAGGGGGCGGTGAAGGTGGCGAACAACCTCGCCTCCGCCTGCCAGGCGGCGGGTGACCTGGGCCGGGCCGTCCCCCTGATGGAGGCCACCCTCGCCCAATCCGAGCAGGTCCTGGGCGACACCCACCCGTACACCCTGGGCAGCCGCAACAACCTCGCGCTCGCCTACCAGGCGGCGGGGGACCTGGAACGGGCCGTCCCCCTGATGGAGGCCACCCTCGCCCAATCCGAGCAGGTCCTGGGCAGCTCCCACCCCCAGACCCTGACCAGTCGCAGCAACCTCGCCTACGCCTACCAGGCGGCGGGGGACCTGGAACGGGCCATCCCCCTCTACGAGACCACCCTCGCCCAGCGTGAGCAGGTCCTGGGCGACGCCCACCCCGATACGCTGACCAGCCGCAACAACCTCGCTCGTGCCCGCCAAGCCGCCCAAGCTGTACAGCAGCGAAGTACAGCAACCGCAACAACCGACCATGGCCAATGACGCCTCCCAAGGGCCGAACGGTGGCCCCCATGACCTTCGTTGGTCGATCTCTGTAGAGCTACGGATCAGAAGACTGCAGGTTCGAATCCTGCCGAGTGCACACAGACCAGAGGCCCGGAGGGATCCGGGACCTCTGGCGTTTTAGGGGCGTACAGCAGCTGAGTACGGCAACGGCATCGGCCGGCGCCGCCCATGGCATCGGAGAGCTTGCCGAGCGCGGCTGAGCGAGCTGTAGGTGTTCCGGAGCGGGATCACCCGGAGCCCGGCGTGCCGAGCCCGCAGGGCGAACATCCGGGTCAGGTTCCCCAACTCGATTGGCGTCCTGTACTTCGTCCTGATCGGCCCGCGAGTGTCCTGCCACAGTCCCCGGCCGCGTTCCGGTCCCCGGCCTGCTGGGCCCGCCGCATCTGGAGCGCCCGGAGGCAGAACTCGGGGAGCGGAAGGCGTCGGACTTCGGTTCGCCGAAAGGTCAGGAACTAGCGACGTGCCTGCGTCGTTGCAGGATCCACCGGTGTACGGGCGGCGTAATGCCGGCACCAACGATGAATCCGACCGTGACGCTCTGGCTCGCGTACGCGACTACTCCGATAACTGCGCACAGAACCATTCCGATCACCACAAGGCCCACGACCTTAGTGCGCGACGCCAGCTGGTTCAGCCAGCTCACAGCCGAGAAAGTCGTGAGATACACGGTGGAGCCGAAAGCGGCCGACGCCAGAACGGTTAGAGCATCCATTCCGAAACCTTTCAAAATCGAAGCCGAGATGCGCCTATCCGGCCATCACGGTCAGCCGTGCTCCCTTTTCGGGGTCAATCGGCTGGCGGCCTGTTTACTTGCAGTATCCGTCGCCGCTCTTGCCACTGTAGTAGCCGCTTCCGGCCACGGCTGCCGACGGTGAAAGGACTGCCAGCCCGGGGTTGACCTTGATCTTGATGCACTTGTCGGTCGCAACCGCGACTCCTGCGATTGCCGCGAGGCTTCGACCCCCGACGACTGCGGCCGGGTTCGGTATCCAGGACACGACAGTTCCGCCGAGGGCGAGTAGCTTGGTTTCCTTCTTGTTGAAGTACACGGTGCCGGTGATGATGCCCCAGGTGTAGTGGGGGTCGGCGACCACAGGGTAGGCGGTGTCGGGGCCGGTCTCGATGGTCTGGACGAGGGTGTTGCCGTCAAGGCTGTAGCTCGTGGGGACGGAGTTGCCGTTGGCGTCCTTTGCCCAGGGGGCGTCTACGTGACCACGAATAGCAACGCCTGCGCCGTTCGCCGAAGCGGCGATATCGTAGCCGCCGGCTCCATCGGCGACCAAGGTGGCGCCGTCGGGCAGGCCGAGATCGAAGCGCTGAGTGGTAGGAGCAGCGGCGTTCTTTAGGGTGACCAGAGCGCGGGCGCCGCCGTCGGCTGTCGCCTGTGTGGCGAGATCGGTGTGCGCGGCCGCGTTGGGATAGACGGTCGTGCCAGCCGCTGAGGTAGTACCTGCGGCGTCGACCGCTGCGGGCAGAGACATCGTCACCATGGAGCCGTCAGAAGCCGCCACGGTCACCCGCCCCTCGGCGCTGGCCGGGGTGGTCACGGTGACGAGCCCGCGATCTGTTGACATGACCGTGCCCGTGGTGCTGCCGGATGCAAGGTCCGCGGTGCCGGTGGCGTTCTGCACTGTGGCCACGGCCTGGGCCACAGTATCGGCGGCGGGACCGCCATTGGCGGCGAAGGCCGGTGCCGCAGTTCCGGCTATCAGCGCTGTGGTCAGCAGCGCTGTATGAGCCGAATTCTTGAGCTTCACGTGACGTTCCCCCATGTGCGTAGCGTCATGTTCGGTGGAGCGAAATGAACAATATCGATCTTGACGGAATGATCAACATATTTGAGCAATCTCAGAGGGTTCCGTCCTTAAACCACCGAACGAGCATGCAAAGATCCGCCAGGCCACGACGATAGGACAGTTTCACGCCACGTTGACTTGAAATCGTCTATAGAACCGCCCTCGGTGACTTGAGTGAGTGCTGACGGTCACGCCCCAACCCTGAATCACCACTCGGTTCCGACGCTCGAATCCCGCGGAACCCGGTGCCTTCCTTGCTGCCAGAGCGAGGACGTCAAGGCTGTGCTCCGGCAAGGTCTGATCTATGTAGAGGCACAGCTCTTCACGGGGTGACCGCTGTTCCGCACCCAACCCCCTTGGACAGAAACGGACGAGTGGCCGGGACAGGTAGCCGTTGATGTAGCGCAACGAAGTGCAGCAACCCCAACAACCAGCAGCGTCCGCCACCGGCGCTCAGAGCCCTCCCCTGCAGCCTGTATGACCTCAATGACCGGTCTTTGCAGAGCTACGGATCAGAAGGTGGCAGTGCCCCAACCAGGGGCGCCGTTTCCATCTGCCTGCTTTCGTGAGCTCGGGACGAAGAGGTCGTGCCAGACGCATGCCTTATTGCCCTGCGGAACCTGAGAGCCGGATTCACAACCCCTCGGCTGTCGGGTGGCCGAGCGAGCCGTTCAAACACGAGGAGGTACGCCATTCTTGAAACCCGGCGCCGAGCCTCCCGCCCCAGCTGCGACTCCCTGGTCTGACGAGGTGCACCCCCATGAAGTTCCGATCAACGCTGGCGACATGGCTGAGCAGCCTCGACGGCTCTCGTCTGGCACACGTGCTCGAAGCACGAAAAGATGCCATGTCCCCTCCGGAACCGCGCTCGGTGGGGGAACTGGCGGACCGTCTTCAGCGCCCCGGATCGGTGGCACTGGCCCTGCCACGGCTCGCGCTGCCACACCTCCAGGTGGCCGAGGCGCTGGCGGCGCTGGGTGCGCCCGCGTCGCGCGATGCCCTGGCGGAGCTGCTGGGGGCGACGGACGACGAAACCACCCGCGAACTGGACGTCGTGCTGGAAGCGCTGGCCGATCAGGCTCTGGTCTGGCCGGACGGCGCGGGGAAACTCCGCATGGCCGGACCACTGCGCCAGGCATGGGACGCGCCCCTGGGACTGGATGCGCCGCTGGAGCAGCTGCTCGCGGGCGCGACCTCCGAGGACTTGCGCGGCATGCTGGCGGCCCTGGGCATCAAGCCGCCGGGCACCAAGCCGCAGCGTCTGGCCGCACTGGTGGCACATCACAGCGACCCGGAACAGGTCGTCCCACTGGTCGCGAATGCCCCTGCGGCGGCCCGGAAGCTGCTCGAACGCCGCGCGGAGGGCGTGCCAGGGCAGCCGCAGTTCATCGTGTTCGGCGCTCCCGGCCCCGGCCTCGAACCGGGCGCCCAGTGGGCACTGGAGCGGGGACTCCTGATCCAGGATCGTCACGCCTACGGTCCGGCCCGTATGCCTGCCGAGGTGACGCTCTCGCTGCGCGGACCCGGCTGGCACGCCCCGTTCGCACCAGTCCCGCCTTCCGTTCGATCGACGTCCGTCACCCCGGCCGAGATGGACCACGAGGCGTCGGCCGCGGCCACGTCGTTCGCGTCCCGTGCCGCCTCGGTCCTGTCGGCCTGCTCGGGCACCGCGCCGGCCCGACTGAAGTCCGGCGGGATCGGGGCGCGTGAACTGGCCCGCATCGGCAAGGCCGCGCAGGCCGACGACGCCGTCGTACGCCTTGCTCTTGAGACGGCGTACGCCGCCGGGCTCCTGGGCCGGGACGGCGACCGCGTGGCGCCCACCGAGGCGTACGACGCCTGGGCGGAGCAGGAACCCCCGGAGCAGTTCGCGGTACTGCTTCAGGCATGGCGGAACCTGCCGCTCACCCCGACCGAGTCGCGCGATGAGGACAACAAGGCGCTTCCCGCTCTCGCGGGAGCACCGCCCTGCAATGGCTGCGTGCAGGCTCGCCACGGGCTTTTGGCCGCAGCCGGACAGCTTCCGGCAGGGCAGGGCACAACGGTCACCTCGGATCTGGGGCCCCTGGTCACCTGGCACCGCCCGCTCACCCACTCATCGCCCCCGGACGGAACACCGTTCGCCACCGTGATCCGTGAGGCCGAAATCCTCGGCGTACTTGCTCGCGGCGCCCTGTCCGCCTTCGGTATCCATCTGCAGACCGGCGACACGGAGGCGCTGGGCATGGAGTGCCGACGACTGCTGCCCTCGGCCACCGCGACGGCACGGATCGGCGCCGATCTCACCGCCGTCGTCACCGGCACACCGTCCGCGCGACTGGCCTCGCTCCTGAACGCCGTCGCCGACCGGGAGACCAGCGGCACGGCTTCGGTGTGGCGGTTCAGCGCCGGCAGCATCCGCCGGGCACTGGACGCCGGCCGTCTCTGCGACGACATCACGGCCGACCTGGCCGCTGTCGCCGCCGGGCCCCTGCCGCAGCCGCTGTCCTACCTGATCGCCGACACCGCACGCGGCCACGGCCGCGTGCGCGTCACCCCCGCCGCCTGCGTCATCCACGGCGACGAACCCGCTCTCCTGGCCGAACTCGCCGCCCACCGCAGGCTCGCCAAGCTTGGGCTCCGGCAGTTGGCGCCTACGGTGCTGATCAGCCTCAGCCCGCTCGACACGACCCTCGCCACGCTCCGGGCCGAGGGATACGCCCCCGTCACCGAGACTGCCGAGGGCACGGTACGGGTAGAGGAAACCCGGCCTCAGCGGGCCGCCGCGCCGGTGCCTGCTCCGCGCGGCACCGGCGCGAGGGACAGTGGCCGGATCGCTGCCACAGGCACGGCGAAGAATCCCGCCCCAGTCGACCCGAACACCTTGGCGGCCCAGTTGCTGACGGCCCCACCGACGGCTCCGGAACCCGCGCCGTTCGACGGAGGACCGCCCTTCGCCACGGACACCGAGGAGATCGTCGCGGGGTGGGCGAAGCACCTGCCGTACAGCGATGTCCGCCAGCTCGCCCACGCCATCGATGCCGGCGCACCCATCACCGTCGACTACGTCGCCACCTCGGGGATCCGGACGGTACGCACCCTCAGTCGCCTCGAACTCGACCCGCCCTACCTCGAAGCCTGGTGCCACCTGCGAGAGGACGATCGCGTTTTCACCCTCTCCCGCATCCACGGCGTCATGAGCCCCGTGCCCGAATGAAGGCAAGATGGTATCGATAGGGATAGTATCTCTGCCGATACTATCCCTATCGGGAGGCTTGCTGTGCGTCGTTTCATCGGGCGGGATCGCGAGCTGAGCGTGCTCGGCAACGCCTTGCGTGCGGTCCATGATGCCGTCGGGTCGGCGAAGCCGGGGCAGTGCGTCCTCATGCGGGGAAGGCGGCGGGTCGGCAAGTCCAGCCTCGTCGAGGAGTTCCTCCGGCGTACCGAGACGCCGTACCTCTTCTTCACCGCCGCGGGCGGCACCGCGGAGGACGAACTGACGGAACTGCTCGACGCCGTCGCCAGATCCACCCTGCCGGAGCGGGAACTGTTCTCCGAGGAGACCCCGACGCAGTGGAACGCGGCCTTGAGGCTGCTCGCGGAGATCCTTCCCGACGACGGCCCGAGCGTGGTGGTCATCGACGAGGTTCCGTATCTCATGGACCGCATCGACGCCTTCGAGGGCATGCTCCAGCGGGCATGGGACCGGCTGCTCAGCCGCAAACCGGTGCTTCTCCTCCTGGTCGGGTCCGATCTGTCGATGATGGAGGCGCTGAACAGCTACGACCGTCCCTTTCACCAGCGGGGCCGGGAAATGGTCGTGGGGCCCCTGAACCCGGCCGACATCGGCGAGATGCTCGGTCTGTCACCGGCGGCCGCGTTCGACGCCGCGCTGATCACAGGGGGGCTCCCCTGATCTGCGCCGAGTGGCGGGCCGGAGCGGATGTCCGGGAGTTCCTCCGCGACTCGCTGGACAACCCGATCTCGGCGCTGCTGGTATCCGCCGAGCGCTCGCTGGCCGCGGAGTTCCCACCGCAGGCGATGAGCAGGGAGGTCCTGCGGGCCATCGGTTCCGGGGAGCGGACCTTCACCAACATCGCGCGCGCGGCCGGCGGCATCGCCCACACCACGCTCACCCGAGCCATGGACGTCCTGACCGAGAAACGGGTCGTGGCCGCCGAGCTGCCCCTCTCGCTGAGGCCGTCGAAGGAACGCCGCTACCGGGTGGCGGACCCCTACCTGCGGTTCTGGCTCGCGTTTCTGGATCCGCACATGGCGGAGATCGAGCGGATGCGGGGAGACCTCACGCTGAGCCGCATCGGGGAGCAGTGGACGAGCTGGCGCGGCCGCGCGATCGAACCCCTGGTCCGGGAATCCCTCGCCCGTCTCCTGCCGGACGGGCTCCTGCCCGCCGCCCCGGCGATCGGGGGTACTGGACCCGCAGCAACGACATCGAAATCGACCTCGTGGGCGCCGACCGGCAACCGGTGGCCAAGCAGCTGCTCTTCCTTGGCTCGGTCAAGTGGCTGGAGAACTCCGCGTTCGACAGCCACGACCTGGCCGCACTGCACAAGCACCGGGCAGCGATCACCAACGAGCCGGTACCGCTCGTCGCGGTCTCCCGCAGCGGGGTCGGCTGTTCCGGCCTCCAGGCCGTGTACGGCCCCGAAGAACTGCTCGGTGCCTGGCTCAGGACGTGAGCGGGAACTGAACCCCGGTGGTTGCAGTTCTGGTTGCATTCGCTGTTCAGCACCGTCCACCACCTGCCCTCAGCCCCGCTCCGCCGCAGGTCAGAACGTCCCCGTCCCTTCCCGAACCCCGGACGAACATTTGGAAGGCGTGTTGGGGGCAACCCCTCACGAGTTCGAATCTCGTATCCTCCGCCAGTGCCTCACCGGGCACGATGTCGAAGGGCCCCACCGCTTGCGGTGGGCCCTTCGTCGTTGTCCGCCCCGGACTTTTTTCCCGGAGCCGTTCGGCACCCGGCGGTCACGTGCCGCCGGTCGCCACCCGCTCCCGAAGGGCCTGGACCAGCGTCGCCACCGGGAGGTGGTCGTGGTGGCGCGGCACGGCTACGCCGATGTACCGGGTCGGGGTCGGCGGATCGATCGGAACGGCCCGAAGACCCGCAACCTCCGGCGTCAGCGCGATGGACGGGATCAGGGAGACGCCCACGCCCGCCGCGACGAGGGAGCGCGCGAAGGAGTAGTCGGTCGTCGTGCCGCGCACGTCCGGGACGAAGCCGGCGCGCTCGGCGTGGCGGCGCAGGTAGGCCTCGGTCTTGAGGCAGCCGAGCACCCAGGGCTCGTCTGCCAGTTCGGCGATGCCGAGCGCCCGGCGGCCGGCCAGCGGGTGCGCCTCGGGGAGGACGACGTGCAGGGGTCCTCCATCAGCGCGGTCCACTCGACGTCGGGGCTCCGGCCCGGGCGGCCGGGCAGCGGGCCGTCGAAGTGGTAGGCGAGCGCGGCGTCCACGGCGCCCTCGCGGACCAGGGGCAGGCTGTCCTCGGGCTCGGCCTCCCTGACGTGGATCACGGTGCCGGGGTGGGCGGCCGTCACGCGGGCCAGGGCGTCGGGCAGCAGCAGCCGGCCACCGCTGGTGAACGTGGCGAGGGTGAACTGCGGACGGCCGGCGCCCAGCCGGTCGACCTGCCGCTTGGCGTGCGCGAGCTCCGCGGCGACCGACTCCGCGGCCCCCACCATGATCCGGCCGGCCCGGGTGAGCCGCACCCCTCGGGTGCTGCGTTCCACGACCCGCGCGCCGAGGCTGCGTTCCAGGGCCGCGACGTGCTGCGAGACGGCCGAGGGGTGAGCCGCAGGGCGGTGGCCGCCCGGTTGAAGCTGCCGTGCTCCGCCACCGCCCGCAGGACGCGGAGCCGCTGCACATCGATCAACAGTTTTCCTTAATACGCCGGAAGCAAGTGGTCACTTCTGCTGTGGACGACAGGTGTCCAGGATGAGGCCATGCAAAGCATCTGCGTCATCGGCGGGAACCGTTACTTCGGCGCGCTGCTGGTGCGGCGCCTGCGGGAGGCCGGGCACCGCGTCACCGTGGTCAACCGCGGCTCGGCCCCGCCTCCCGACGGCGTCGAGCACCTCGTCGTCGACCGGGACGACGAAGCCGCCCTGACCGCCGCCGTCGCCTCGCGCACCTTCGACACAGTCGTCGACCAGGTCTGCTACACACCGGTGCAGGCCGCCATCGCCGTCCGCGCCTTCCGGGGCCGCGCCCGCAGGTACGTCATGACGTCCACCATCGAGGTCTACGACCCGTCGACCGCCGCGCTGCGTGCCGTGCCGCCGGGCACCCCGGTGGCGGAGGACACCGTGGACCCCGCCGACTGGCGGGTGGACCCGGACCTGCCCTGGCGGGACGCCGCCTACCTGGAGACGCACTACGCCGAGGGCAAGCGTCAGGCGGAGGCCGTGTTCACCCAGGACGGCGGATTCGCGTTCGCCGCCGTCCGCAGCGCCCACGTGCTCGGCGGCGGCGCGCAGGAGTTCACCGGCCGGCTGATGCACTACGTCGAGCGGATCGCCGGGGGACGCCCCCTCACCGTGCACCCGGTGGCGCTGCCCACCGTCTTCATCCACTACGAGGAACTGGCCGACGTGCTGCTGTGGGCGGCCACGGCCACCGACTTCACGGGTCCGGTGAACGCCTGCTCGGACGGCCTCCTCGACGTACGCGATCTGGGAGCCGTGATCGCGGCCATGACCGGCCGGGATCCGGTGTACCGGGCCGTCGCGCCGGGCGAGGCGGCTTCGCCGTTCTCCTTCGACCGCCACTACGCCATGAGCAACACCCGCGCCGGACGGCTGGGCTACGTCTTCTCCCGTACGGCCGACTGGCTGCCCGGCGCCGTGGCCGAAGCCCTCGCCGCCCCGGTCGCCCCGGCAAGCTGAGCGACCCCTGTCGGAGAACGGACGCAGATGAAGTACCGCACCCTGGGGACGACCACGGTAAGCGCGATCGGCCTGGGCGCCATGCCCCTGTCCATCGAGCATCGCCCGGACGAGGAACAGGCCGTCGCGACGGTCCACGCCGCCCTCGACGCCGGTGTCACGCTCATCGACACCGCCGACAGCTACCACTGGCACGCCGGCGAGCAGGGCCACAACGAACTCCTCGTCGCGCGTGCCCTGGCCCGCTACGGCGGCGACACCTCCGGCGTCCTGATCGCGACCAAGGGGGCCGGGGCCGCTCCGGCGACGGCGGCTGGACCGTCACCGGCACCCCCGGCCATCTCAAGCGGGCCGCCGAGGCCTCCCTCGGGCGGCTGGGGGTGGAGGCCATCGGCCTGTACCAGCTGCACAAGCCCGATCCCGGCGTGCCCTGGGCGGAATCCGTCGGCGCGCTGCGCGAACTGCTCGACGCCGGCACCATCCGCACGGCCGGCATCTCCAACGTGACCACCGGCCAGATCCGGGAGGCCCACGCCATCCTCGGCGACGCCCTGGTCTCGGTGCAGAACCGGTACTCGCCCGCCGTGCGCGACGCCGAGCCCGAGCTTCGGCTCAGCACCCGGCTCGGCCTGGCCTTCCTGCCGTGGAGCCCGCTGGGCGGCATCTCCCGCAGTTCCCTGGACGGCCCGTCCGGCCCGGCCTCCGCCGGCACCGCCTTCCACCGCGTCGCGGCCGGACGCGGTGTCAGCGCGCAGCGGATCGCCCTGGCCTGGCTGCTGGCGCGCTCCCCGGCGGTCATCCCGGTGCCGGGCGCGAGCCGCCCGTCCTCGATCCGGGACTCGGCCGGGGCCACGGCGGTCGAGCTCGACGCTGCGGAGCTGGCGGAACTGGAGGCCGAGCTGCCGGGCTGAGCGTCCGGCGGCCTCCCGGCCCGGCCCCTGAGCGCACCCCCGGACCGGCGGCCGTCAGCCGGCCGTCTCCGGGCCCCATCGGTGCGGCCCCACTCCGCGCCAGTCGATCCACGGGGCCCCGGCCACGTCGGCCGGGTCGATCTCCAGCCCGGCCCGGCGGAGGAACTCCGCGACATCGGCGGCGTTGTGGGCCAGACCGAGGAATTCGCCGTCCACGCGCACGCGTCGGCCGCCGGAGGGCGAGGGCTGGTGCACGGTCACGCGGATCGGTCCGGACGGCGTGCCCTCGGGCCCGTCCGGGTCGTGCGGGCCCGCGTCCCAGCGCGTCATCGGTGAAGCCGCTCGTTCACGGGCCCGTCCGCCCGCCCCAGCTCACGAAGCTCCCACCATGCCGCGGGGTCGGGCCGCCGGCGCCGCCAGTACGGATGGAAGAACGTCCAAGTCGACAGCCGGTAAAGACGCCGGCGCAGTTCGGTGCGGCCAGGATGCTCGGCGAGCTGCCGGTACGTGGCACTCCACTCCCTTTGAGCCTGCGCGAGGTCGTCGGGAAACGTTCGCATGGCCGAATTCAATCACGTGTTCGATTTCTGGCGCCACCGCGACGGACACGCCTCACCGGCCCGCTCCCGGGCCGGGCAGTGGTGCTATCAAGGGGATATGGAGGTATTTGCCGGGCGGTCCCCGGGCTCGGCGGAGCACTGGTCCGCCGGCAGTCCGCGGCGGCGGCGTACCTCCCTGCTGGACCCGCGCAGCGTGGCCGGTCAGGTGCTCCTGCTCCAGATCGCGGTCGTGGTGCTGCTGGTGGTGACCGCGGTGGCGGCCATCGTGCTCCAGGCGGCGCGGGACGCGCTGCGGGAGGGACGGCGGGCATCGGTCGTCGCGGCCCAGTCGTTCGCGAGCGCTCCCGGCGTGGCCGGGGCGATGCGCGGCCCGGACCCGACGGCGGTGCTCCAGCCGAGGACCGAGGCGGCCCGCAAGCGCTCGGGCCTCGACTTCGTCGTCGCCATGAACACGCAGGGCATCCGCTACACGTATCCGTACCCGAGCGAGATCGGGAAGAAGTTCGTCGGCACCATCGGCCCGGCGCTGCGGGGGGAGACGGTCGTCGAGCAGGCCGGCGGGCCGCCGCTGCCGACGGGCAGGGGGACGGCCGTGCAGGCGGTGGTCCCGGTGACCGACGCGCGGGGCAAGGTCGTCGGCCTGGTCTCCGCCGGGATCACGGTCCGCAACGTGGCGGCGCTGTGGATGCCGGAGCTGCCGATCGCCCTGGGCGCGGGCGCCGCCGCGCTGGCGCTGGCCGTGACCGGGACGGGCCTGGTGTCCCGGCGGCTGCTGCGGCAGACCCGCGGCCTCGCCCCCGGGGAGCTGGCGGAGCTGTACGAGCACCACGAGGCGGTGCTGCACGCGGTGCGGGAGGGTGTGCTGATCACCGACGCCGAGGACCGCCTGCTGCTGGCCAACGAGGAGGCGACGCGGCTGCTCGGGCTGCCGGACGGCGTGCGCGGGCGCCCGGTGCGGGAGCTGGACCTGCCGGAGCCGGTCCAGCGGCTGCTGGCCTCACCGGAGCCGGTCGACGACGCGGTGCATCTCGCCGGGGACCGGCTGCTGGCGGTGAACAAGCGGCCCACGTACCCGGGGACCGGGCGCAGGGGCAGCGTGGTGACGCTGCGGGACACCACGGAGCTGGCGGCGCTCACCGGACGTGCCGAGGTCGCGCGGCAGCGGCTGAACCTGCTGTACGACGCCGGGGTGGGCGTCGGCACGACGCTGGACGTGGAGCGTACGGCCCAGGAACTGGCCGATGTGGCGGTGCCGCGGTTCGCCGACCTGGTGACGGTGGACCTGCTGGACGCGGTGCTGCGCGGCTGGGAGCCGACAGCGGAGGGCTGGCGGCATCTGCGTCGCACGGCGATCGCCGGCGAGCGGCGGAAGGTGCCGGCGTACCCGCTCGGCGAGGTCATCGACCTCTCTCCGCTGGCCCCGCAGACGCGGACGCTGCAGGAGGGGCACGGCCTGCTGGAGGCGGACCTGCGCAAGGCACCCGGCTGGCGGGACCAGGACCCGGAGCGGGCCCGGCAGGCCCTGGAGTGCGGGCTGCGTTCGCTGGTGGCGGTGCCGCTGCGGGCCCGGGGCGTGCCGCTGGGCGTGGCGAGCTTCTACCGGCGGCGCGAGGCGAAGCCGTTCGAGGCGGACGACCTGTCCTTCGCCGAGGAACTGGCCGCGCGGGCGGCGGTCGCCATCGACAACGCCCGCCGGTTCACCCGGGAGCACGCCATGGCGGTGACGCTGCAGCGCAGTCTGCTGCCGCGCGGGCAGCCGGAGCAGGACGCGCTGGAGGTCGCCTGGCGGTACCTGCCCGCGGAGGGCGGGGTGGGCGGCGACTGGTTCGACGTCATCCCGCTGCCCGGCGCCCGGGTGGCCCTGGTGATGGGCGACGTCGTCGGACGCGGACTGCACGCGGCGGCGACGATGGGCCGGCTGCGCACCGCGGTGCACAACTTCGCCACCCTGGACCTGCCCGTGGACGAGGTGCTCGGGAACCTGGACGACCTGGTCGTCCGCATGGACAACGAGGAGGGCGCGGCCGATGCCGCGGAAGGCCTCGAAGGCGAGGGGGTGACCGGGGCGACCTGCCTGTACGCGGTCTACGACTCCGTGACCGGGGCCTGCACGATGGCCCGCGCGGGGCACCCGGAACCGGTGCTCGTGCGCCCCGACGGCACGGTCGCCTGTCCGGGCGTGCCGGCGTCGGCGCCGCTCGGCCTGGGCGGCTACCCGTTCGAGACCGCCGAGCTGTCCCTGCCGGAGGGTTCGCAGCTCCTGCTGTACACGGACGGCCTGGTGGAGGACCGCGTCCAGGACATCGACGTCGGCATGGAGCGGCTGCGCCGGGCGCTGGACGGGTCCGGGGACCGCACTCCGGAGGAGACCTGCCGGACGGTGATCGACGCCCTGAGGCCGGTCCACTCCGCCGACGACATCGCGCTGCTCGCGGCCCGCACCCGGCGGTTCCCGCCCTCGCGGGTGGCCGAGTGGGACGTGCCCGCGGACCCGGCACTGGTGCCCGCGGCGCGGGCCCGCTGCCGGGAGACGCTGCTGGAGTGGGGGCTGGAGGAGACCGGGTTCACCACGGAGCTGATCCTCAGCGAGCTGGTCACGAACGCGATCCGGTACGGCTCCCCGCCGGTCACCGTACGGCTGCTGCGCGGACGCTGTCTGACCTGCGAGGTGTCGGACGGCAGCAGCACCTCGCCGCGGCTGCGGCGGGCGGCGACGACGGACGAGGGCGGCCGGGGCCTGTTCCTGGTCGCGCAGTTCGCCCAGCGCTGGGGCACCCGCTACACCAGTCGCGGCAAGGTCATCTGGACGGAGCAGCAGTTGCACGACGGCGCGGTCTCCGCCGCCGGGCACACCCCGGTCGACTTCCTCCTCGAGCAGTTCGACGACCTGGAGCCGTGAGCCCGGCCCCGGTGCGCGCGGCCGGTCAGCCGGGACGCTCCGCCGCCAGCTCGCCGATCCCGGCGGCCAGTGCGTCCGCCACCGCGCGCGGGGGCGTCTCGGGCGCTCCCTGGACCTTCTCCGGGCGCGCGGTCCGCGCGGCCAGCGGCAGTTCCACCTGTACGCCTCCCGCGCGGGTCAGGTTCACGGGGTTGCGGGGATTCAGGCCCCGCAGCCCGGCCGGGATCAGCTCCAGGTCCGTCACCGTGGCGAAGGCGGGGGCGAGCAGGGCGAGCGGGCGCCCTAGGGCCAGCGCCGCCGCGCGGTTGGCGCCGCCCAGGAAGATCGAGCGGGTGGCGTCGGGCCGCAGGTGACCGTGCAGCGAGACGGTCAGCGACACGTGGGCGAGGAACTCCCGCAGAGCCTCGCAGGGGGCCTCGGACATCCGGTGCGAGGGGATGTGGACCGGGGTGCCGGCGGGCTGGGTGAAGACCAGGGCGGTCGCCCCCGTGCGGGCCGCCACCTCACGGGCCAGTTCCGCCGTACCGCCCTCCTTGGAGCCGTGCAGGGCCAGCAGGCCGATGTCCGACCGGACGGTGAGCGCGGCTTCGAACTCCACGCCCTCGATGACCACTCGCTCGCCGTGCTCCATCTCGCCCTCTCCCCGGGACCGTCACCGCACCACCCGTACGGTCTTCGAGACGGTCACCTGGTCCACGTCCGACACCCGCACCGTCACCCTCATGGTCCACGTCCCGGGGATCGGCAGGGCGAAGGAGTCGGCCGCCCAGTAGCCGCCGCGGTCGGTGACCTTGGCGTCCAGGGGGCCGACCCGCTGGGCGGCGAGGGTCATCGAGAGGCGGAGTTCGGGGACGGAGGCCAGGCCGCCGTCGGGGCCGTAGACCACCGCCTGGACGGAGTTGGTGCCGGCCCGGCCGGGGTCGAGGGTGATCTGCACCTTGCCGTGGCCGCCGGGGGTGCCGACGTCGAACGGGATCGTGGTGACCGATGCGGCCGGGATGCCGGCCGGTGCGGCCTCGGACCGCGCCGCCTCGGCCGCCGCCCGGCCGGGCAGGGTGCTGGTCAGAAGGGTGGTCAGGACGAGGACGAGGACGCCCGTGGCCAGCTCGGCCAGCACCGGACGGCGCAGGTGGTGCGGGTCCGGGGCGGCCGGTGCGGGTTCCGGCCGGGGCTCGGGCGGCAGCGGCGGGCCGGTGGCCGGCTCGGGGACGCGCGCCGGACGGGCCGCGGGGACGGGCTCACCAGGCGGGCCGTCCAGCGCCGGGAGCGCGAGGCGGCCGCGAGGAGCAGGGCCACCACCGCCAGCTTGGCCAGCAGGACGTGGCCGTACGTGGTGCCGGTCAGCGCGTCCAGGGAGCCCAGGCCCCGCCAGGACTGGTAGACGCCGGTCACCGCGAGGACGGTCACCGAGGCGAAGGCCAGGCGGGAGAAGCGGGCGACGGTCCGCACCAGCGGCTCCGGCGTCCCCGCGGGGGCCGGCTCGGCCGCCGGGTCCCGGCGCAGCGTCAGCAGCAGGGCGGCGAGCCCTCCCATCCAGGCGGCCATGGCCAGCAGGTGCAGCGCGGCGGACGCGACGGCGACGGGTACCTGCGGTCCAGCCGAGGCGTGTTCGGCCGCCGCCCAGGTCAGGGAGAGGGCCACGGAGAAGACGGCGGCCGCGGTCAGCAGGGCCCGGCGGGGGACGCGCCGCCACGCGCCCCGGCGCAGCACCGGGACGCAGGCGGCCGCCAGGAGCAGCAGGGCCAGCCGGGCGAGCAGGAGCTCACCGGGCCGGGTCGTGGCGGTGCGGGTGAGCGCGGACAGCGCGAAGGCCCCCGTCGGGGAGGTGCCCTCCTCGTAGGGCGCCCTCAGCAGGAAGAGGGCGGCGGTCGAGGCGAGCAGGACCCCCCAGGCGGCCAGGGCCGGGCGGCGCAGCCGGGCCCGGCCGGGCGGGCGGCAGTACGCCACGAACGCCACCGTGCCGAGCAGGAGCGCCACGGACAGGTAGGCGAGGTAGCGCGCGATGTCGTAGAGGCCGGTCGTCGCCCGGTTCTCCGCGCGGTCCGGGAGCGGGACCGCCGGCGCCGCCGTGCGCTTGCCCACCGAGAAGGTGAGCGCCCCGGATACCGGGTGGCTGTCCGCCGACACCACCCGCCAGGTCACCGTGTAGGTGCCGGTGGCGAGCCTGGCGGGCAGCGGGACGCGGGCCGTGTCGGAGCGGCCGGGGGCGTGGTCCGCCTCGCCGGTGCGGAGGCGGTGGTTCTCCGGGTCGTAGACGCGGAACGAGTCGGTGAGCAGGCCCACGGACTCCGTGAACGTCAGGGTCACCCGGCGCGGGGCGGACTTCAGGACACCGCCGTCGGCGGGGTCGGACCCGCGCAGGGCCGCGTGGGCCGAGGCGGGGACCGCGGTGCCGAGCAGGAGCAGCAGCAGGCCCGTGCCGAGCACGGTCAGCCGCCGCAGCCACCGGTGTGCGTCGCGCACCTCACCCCTCCGTCCAGCGGCCCCGGGCGGCCGCACGCGCTCCGGGCACGTCAGCCCTCCACATACGTACGCGGAGATCGGCCGTCGTGCTCACCGCACCCGCCACCCGGTCCGCCGGGGCGGCGGGTTCTCGCCCGGACGGCGCGTCAGGCCGGATCGTCCGGGAAGGCCGCCGCCCGTTCCAGGAAGGCCAGTCGGGCCCGCTTCTCGGGCAGGTGCACATCCGGGACGTCGACCTCGGGCAGCACGACGGCCGGGCCCTGCTCGAAGCCCTGGCGCCGGAAGCGCTCGACGGCCCTGGTGTTGCGCACGTCCGGGTCGACCACGATCCGGCGGCGGCCGAGCCCGAGCAGGGCGTACGCCGTGACCCCGGTCAGCAGGGCCGAGGTCCAGCCGGGGCGCCGGCCGGCGGGTCCGGCGGGGGCGAGGAGGACGTGGACGCCGATGTCGCCGGGGCGGACGTCGTAGGTCTCGCCGACCCGGTCGGCCCCGGGTTCGTAGGTCTGCAGCAGGGCGGCCGGTTCACCGTCCTTGGTGACGAGGTGGGCGTGGTGGGTGTCGAGGGTCGCCATGTGCGCGTAGATCTCTGCCACCTGGGCGCGGGTCAGGCCGGTCATGCCCCAGAACACGGCGCGTTCCTCGCTCACCCAGGCGTGCACCAGCCGCGCGTCGCCGGCCGGGTCGAGGGGCCGGACGCGGACGGTGCCGTAGCCGTCGACGTGCCGTTCGAACAGGTCAGACATCGTTCTCCTGGGTGTCTTCGAGGGTGAGCCGGGCCCAGTCGGTGACGACCGGGGCGAGTTCCCCCGGAGCCACAGGGGGAGCTGGTCGCGGTGGTGCGGTGCGCCGGGGACGCCGTCGGCGCCGAACGGGACCACCCAGCGGCTGTCCTCGCGGCACGCGAGGTCCCAGACGTAGCGGGCGGCCGGGCCGCGGGCGGCGAGGTCGGTGAGGCCGGGGACGGCCGAGGTGCACAGCACGCAGTCGTGGTCGCCGGCCAGGCCCGGTTCCGCGTACGGCTCCTCCCCCGGCAGCGCCTTCCAGGGAGCGAGCCGGTGGGTGTCCGACCAGGTGCCTGCCGGTTCCGCCGCGGCCGTCTCCGTCAGGGCGTCCCGCACGACGGCGTCCCGGTCGACGCCGTACAGCTCCTCCGCCGTCAGCAGGTGTTCGAGGGCGTGGCCGATGCGCGGGACGAGGGCCAGCCAGGGGAGCAGGACCTCGGGGTAGGCGGGCGGTTCCGTGAGGGCGGCGAACGCCGGGTGGGCGGCGAGCCCGCGGACGACCGCGGTGCGCACCGCGGCGTAGGCGGCGGCGCCGGTGCTGTCGGCGTCCATGCGGCGGTCCCAGGCCAGCAGTCGGTCGCGGAGGCGGGCCGCGCCGGGGTGAGGCCGTCGAGGGCGGCGAGGCGGTCGAGGAGCGGACCGGCCGAGGCGAGGTGGGTGTCGGTGTGGACGGTGTGCAGGTCGGCGGCCGACCAGGCGGGGCGCTCCCGGAGCAGGGCGCGGATGCGGTCGGCGCGGTGCGGCGGCGCGAACTCCACGCCGAGGGGCGCGGCCGGGCCGCGCTGGTTGGCCATCACGGCGACGCCGTCGGTCAGCGGGGCGTACGGCGTCTCGTGCCAGCCGCGCCACTCGTGGCCCGGGAGCCAGGCGGGCACCACCCGGACCCGGTTGTCCGCCGCGCGCACCGGGACGCGGCCGGCGACCCGGTGCAGCAGACCGCCCTCGGTGTCGGCGGCCTGCACGACGTTGACCGGCTCGGCCCAGCCGTCCAGCGCCCGGTCGACGTCGCCGACCCGGCGGGCGCGCAGGAGGGGGAGCAGGCAGCCGAAGCCGAGGTCCTCCGTGACGCGGGGCGGGTAGCGCAGGGCGAGGGCGGTGGGCGGTCCGGCCGCGTCGCCGGTCTCGTCGTCGGCGGCGTTCCGGCCGTCCGGCGGGGCCGCCGTGACGCCCGCCTCCAGGCCCTCCGGGCCGCCGGCGATCACCGGCCCCCGCTCGGTCTCGATCACCTCGATCGCGACCGGGGCCTCCCCGGCCACCTCCACCGTCTCCGTGTGCCGCGGTGCCCGGCGCCAGACGCCGTCGGGGCCGAGGGCCTCCACGCCCGCGCCGGTGCGCCGCAGCCGCTCCCGGTAGACGTCCTGGTAGTCGGCCATGGCGTTGGTGACGGCCCAGGCAACGGTGCCGGTGTGGCCGAAGTGGGCGATGCCGGGAACGCCGGGCACGGCGAGGCCGACGACGTCGAACTCCGGGCAGCACAGGCGGATCTGCTGGTAGACGCCCGGATCCTCGATGAAGCGGTGCGGGTCGCCGGCGATGACGGGCCGCCCGGTGACGGTGCGGTCGCCGGACAGGAGCCAGCCGTTGCTGCCGGCGGTGCCGGGGCCGTCGGTGGCGAACAGGCCGACCGACCCGGGACCGAGGTGCCGTATCGCCTCCTCGCGCCACAGCTTGGCCGGGAAACCGGCGAACAGGATGTGCGTGGCGAGCCAGACCCCGAGCGGGGTCCAGGGCTCCCAGCGGCCCGGGGCGAGGCCGGACCGCGCGAACTCGGGCGCCCGGCGGGCGCCGTCCACCAGGCTTTGGTTGACGCCGTCGGCGTACGCCCGGACCCATTCCGCCGTCTCCGGGTCCCGGCTCTCCAGCGCGCCGAAGCAGCGCCGGGCGGTGTCGTCGAGACGGGCCCGGCGGGCGAACACGTCCCACGGCAGGGCGGCCGCGCCGAGGAAGGAGGCCGAGGTGCCCCGGGCCCGGTGCCGCTCCACCTCGAGTTGCCAGGCGCGGTCCAGAGCGGTCACCCGGCCCTGGACGCGGGCCAGGGCGCGGGCGTCGGCGGCCCGCAGATGGGGACGCCCCAGGCGTCGCGGTGGATCTCGCTGGTCACCTCGGAGCACCCCTTCGCTTCGCTTTAGGTAAGCCTTGCCTAAGTTGATGCGGGAATCGTACGCGACGCCCGGCCGCCCGGACAGAGCCGCCCCGTACGCGTGCCACGGGCGCCGTGCGGCGGCGTTCTCGGGGTTCGGGGAGCCCCGTCGCGCGAAGCGGTCGCCGCCGGGGCACCATCGACCCATGGACGCGACAGTGCACCTCGCCCAGGACCCCGAGGCCGACGCGCTGCTCGGGCGCAGCCCGCTCGCCGCGCTGACCGGGATGCTGCTGGACCAGCAGGTCCCGATGGAGTGGGCGTTCAAGGGCCCGGCGACCATCGCGGGCCGGATGGGCGCCCGGGACCTGGACGCCCACGACATCGCGGCCAGGGACCCGGAGGCGTTCGCCGCGCTCCTCTCCGAGAAGCCCGCCGTGCACCGGTACCCCGGCTCGATGGCCAAGCGGATCCAGCAGCTGTGCCAGTACCTGGTCGAGCACTACGACGGCGACGCCGAGGCCGTCTGGCGGGACGCCGGCGACGGGGCCGCGCTGCTGAAGCGGCTGGAGGACCTGCCCGGGTTCGGCCGGCAGAAGGCGCAGATCTTCCTGGCGCTGCTCGGCAAGCAGCTGGGCGTGCGGCCCACCGGCTGGCGGGAGGCCGCGGGGGCGTACGGGGAGGCGGACTCCTTCCGGTCCGTCGCCGACATCACCGGCCCCGAGTCGCTGGCCAGGGTGCGGGCGCACAAGCAGGAGGCGAAGGCGGCGGCCAAGGCCGCCAAGGCGGCGAAGAGCGCCGGCGAGTAGCCCTCAGCCGGATGGTCCCGCCCGGGTGGCGGCGCCGCCCGGGACGATCCGAGCATGGACCATGACCGAGGCACCCAGCGGTGGTCCCTCCTGGGACCGTGAGTACGACGACCGGAGCGTCCACGGGGGCCACGCCCCGCAGGGACACCACGAGCCCGAACCTCCCCTCGAAGGACCCCTGCACGCCCTCTCCCGGGCCGCCTGGCAGGTCGTCCTCGGCACCGGGATCGCCTCGCTGATCCTCGGCGTCGTGGTGCTGATCTGGCCGGGCCCCTCCCTGCTGGTCGCCGGGGTGCTGTTCGGGATCTACCTCGTCATCAGCGGCGTCTTCCAGCTCGCCGCCGCCTTCGGCACCCACCAGCGGACCTCGCTGCGCGTGCTCGCCTTCATCAGCGGCGCGCTGTCGATCCTGCTGGGCCTGTTCTGCTTCCGCGGCCCGATGCAGTCGTCCCTGCTGCTCGCCCTGTGGATCGGCATCGCCTGGCTGATCCGGGGCATCACCCAGACCCTGGCCGCCGCCTCCGACTCCCGTATGCCCGCCCGGGGATGGCAGATCTTCCTGGGGATCGTCACCTTCGTCGCCGGCATCGTGCTGATCGACTCGCCCTTCACCTCGGTCGCCGTGCTGACCCTGGTCGCCGGCTGGTGGCTGGTGATCGTCGGCATCGTGGAGATCGTCACCGCGATCCGCGTCCGGGGCATGGCCCGCCAGGTCCCGCGCACGGTGTGAGGCCGTCGGTACGCCGAACGGGCGTATCCCGGGCGGCACGCGATGCGCCGGGGCGGCCGGGCGGGCACAGACCCGGTGTGAGCAGGACCGCGCGCCTCCCGCGCAGCCGAACCTGGCTGCGGGTGCTCGTGCTGCTCCTGGCGGTGTGGGTGCCGGGCGCCCATGTGCAGGCCCAGCCGGCACCCGCCCCGGCCGCGTCGGCCGCCGCCTCCGAGCACGACCACCTGGACACCCTGCCGCGGCCGCCCGCCCGCGTCTCCCACCCGGCCGGGGCCCCGAACGCCCCTCGTCCCTGCCCGGCCCGGCGCCCGCCGGCGCGGCGGCGCCCCCGTGCCCGGCCGCGCCCCGGGCGCCGGGCGCCGCCGTCTGCCTGCTGCGCACGGTGGTCCTGCGCTGCTGACCGGTCCCGCCCCCCGGTCCAGTCAGCTCCAGGTGAGGAACGACCATGCCCACAGACCCGTACGCGGTCCTGCGCGCCCTGCTGCGCGCGGAGGCCAGACGCAGCGCGCCGCCCCGGCCCGAGGACACCAACCAGCGGCCACCGGGGCCGGCGAAGGAGGAAGGACGCTGATCGGCCGGCGGAGGCGGTCAGCGCCTCCGCCGTGCGGTACCGAACAGGGAGCGGGTGATCTCGCGGCCGATCTGGGTGCCGACCGAGCGGGCCAGTGACTTGAACATGCCGCTGCCCACCACCTGTTCGACCAGCGACTGCTCGTCCTTCGGCGCCGTCGTCTCCGGGGCCCGCGCGGTCTCATCGGCCCGGCCCGGCTCCGGCGCCCCGGCCGCCGGCCGCCCGCTCAGCCGCTCGTACGCCGACTCGCGGTCCACAGCCTGTGCATAACGCCCGTGCAGCGCGGACTCCCGCACCGCCCGGTCCAGCTCCGGCCCGTCCACCGGGCCCATCAGGGACTCCGGGGCGCGCAGCCGGGTCGCGGCGACGGGGGTGGGGGCACCGGTCTCGCTGAGCACGGTCACCACCGCCTCGCCGGTGCCGAGGCCGGTGAGGAGTTCCTCGAGGTCGTAGGCGGAGTCGGGGAAGGTCTTCACGGTCGCCTTCAGCGCCTTCCGGTCGTCCGGCGTGAAGGCCCGCAGCGCGTGCTGGACGCGGTTGCCGAGCTGGCCGAGGACGTCGGACGGCACGTCCTTCGGGGTCTGGGTGACGAAGAAGACGCCGACCCCTTTCGAGCGAATCAGGCGCACGGTGCGCGTGATCGACTCCAGGAACGCCCGGGAGGCGTCGCTGAACAGCAGGTGCGCCTCGTCGAAGAAGAAGACCAGCTTGGGACGGTCGGCGTCGCCCACCTCGGGCAGGTCGTGGAAGAGGTCGGCCAGCAGCCACATCAGGAAGGTGGAGAAGAGCTGCGGCCGGTCCTGGACCGCGGGGAGTTCGAGGACGGAGACGACGCCCCGCCCGTCCGGCGCCGTCCGCAGCAGCTCGGCCGTGTCGAACTCCGGCTCGCCGAAGAAGTCCGCCATGCCCTGCGCCTCGAAGGCGGTCAGCGAGCGCAGGATCACCCGGCCGTGGCGGTGGACAGCCCGCCGATGTTCCTCAGCTCGGCCTTGCCCTCGTCCGAGGTCAGGAAGGCGACCACGGCCCTGAGGTCCTTGAGGTCGACGAGTTCGAGGCCCTTGGTGTCGGCGTAGTGGAAGATCAGGCCGAGGGACTGCTCCTGGGTCTGGTTGAGCCGGAGCACCTTGGACAGCAGCACCGGCCCGAAGCTCGTGACGGTGGCCCGCACCGGGATGCCGTGGCCGAGCCCGCCGAGCGCGAGGAACTCCGCGGGGAAACCGGCCGGCGTCCAGCTCTGGCCCACCTCGGCCGCGCGCCCCTGGACCCGGTCGTTCGACACGCCCGGCCGGGAGATGCCGGAGAGGTCGCCCTTGATGTCCGCGAGGAACACCGGCACGCCCTGCGCGGAGAGTTGCTCGGCGATCAGCTGGAGCGTCTTGGTCTTGCCGGTGCCCGTGGCGCCCGCGACCAGCCCGTGCCGGTTGAGCATGGGCAGCGGGATGCGCACCGGCGCGCGCGGCAGGCACCGTCCGTCCCAGAGCAGGGCGCCCAGATCGAGGGCGGGGCCGGTGAAGGCGTATCCGGCGCGGACGCGCTCGGCGTCGGCAGGGAGCGTCTCGCTGTCACCCATGCACGGCCCCTGTCTCCGATAGCACCCGTTATGAGCGTCTTCGCTCCGGCAATTCCAGCGTCGCACTGCGGCGCCATGGCTGCGCCCGGAACGTCTGGACCGGTAGGCTTTCCGTGTGATCTTCAAGCGCATCGGAAACGGCCGGCCGTACCCCGACCACGGCCGGGAAAGCACCCGGCAGTGGGCGGACGTCGCGCCGCGCCCGGTCCGCCTCGATCAGCTCGTGACCACCAAGCAGCAGCTCGATCTGGAGACCCTGCTGGCCGAGGACTCGACCTTCTACGGCGACCTCTTCGCCCACGTCGTGAAGTGGCAGGGCGACCTGTACCTCGAGGACGGCCTCCACCGGGCGGTGCGCGCCGCGCTCCAGCAGCGCCAGGTGCTGCACGCGCGCGTGCTCGAACTCGACTGACCCGCACGACACGCCGGTTGCCCTTTCGGGTTCCGCTGTGCTGCATCTGGTGATCATCTAATAGGCATCGCCGCTCAGGCACACTACGCTGCGCTCATGAGCATGCTGACTCCTCCCGGCATGGGCGGCCAGTACCGGATCACGGGGGACAAATACCCTCGGATGCGCCCTCCCCGGCGGCGCGGCAGGCTGGCGGCCGCCGCCGTGGCCTCCGTCGCCGCGCTCGGCCTGATCGGCTGGGGCACCCTGCAGCTCATCGACGTCTTCACCGGGGCGGCGAGAAGTCGACCGCGGGCGGCACCAAGGCCGAGTGCCCCGTCGCGAAGGCCTCCGCCGCGCCCGCCAGGGCCCTGCCCGAGCCCCGCGCGATCACCGTGAACGTCTACAACGCCACGACCCGCAGCGGCCTCGCCAAGGCCACCGCGGACGAGCTGAAGAAGCGCGGCTTCAAGATCGGCGACGTGGGCAACGCGCCCAAGGAGCTGGACAAGAAGGTCAAGGGCGCCGGAGTGCTCCTCGGTCCCGCCTCCGCGCTGGACACCTCGCTGCCGGTGCTCGCCACCCAGCTGGCCGGCGCCGAGCGGCGGACCGAGGCCGGCCGCAAGGGGCCGGCCTCGATCTGGTCATCGGTGACAAGTTCGGCGGCCTGACGCAGCGGGCGGCCGCCGACCAGGCCCTGGCCCGGCTGAGCGAACCGAAGCGGACGACCGCCGCGGCGAAGAACGGCTGCTGAGCGGGGCCGGCCCTACTCGGCCGCGCCGTACAGCCGGTCGCCCGCGTCCCCGAGGCCGGGGATGATGTAGCCGTGCTCGTTGAGGTGGTCGTCGACGGCCGCCGTGACGACCGTGACCGGGGTGCCCGCGAGCTCCCGCTCCATGACCTCCACGCCCTCGGGCGCGGCGAGCAGCACCACGGCGGTGACGTCGTCGGCGCCGCGCTTGATCAGCTCCTGGATCGCCGCGACCAGCGTGCCGCCGGTCGCCAGCATCGGGTCGAGGACGTACACCTGGCGGCCCGAGAGGTCCTCGGGCATGCGCGAGGCGTACGTGGAGGCCTGCAGCGTCTCCTCGTTGCGGATCATGCCCAGGAAGCCCACCTCGGCGGTCGGCAGCAGCCGGACCATGCCGTCCAGCATGCCGAGACCGGCCCGCAGGATCGGCACCACCAGCGGACGCGGCCGGGCGAGCTTGACGCCGGTGGTCCGGGCGACCGGCGTCTGGACGTCGACGGCCTCGGTGCGCACGTCCCGCGTGGCCTCGTAGGCGAGCAGGGTGACCAGTTCGTCGGCGAGCCGGCGGAAGGTCGCGGAGTCGGTGCGCTGGTCGCGCAACGTGGTGAGCTTGTGAGCGACCAGGGGGTGGTCGACGACGTGGAGACGCATGTCCCTAACAGTAACCGCGCTCGGCCGCACTCCGCGCTGGCATCAAACCGCCCGTCCGAGGGAACGTGGGAGGGACGGACCCGGGGTGGTGTGACTATGCCTGACCTGCCTGATCATGAGACCGACGCCGCCGTGGACGCCTGGAGCGCGACAGGCCCCCGGCGGCCCGAGTCGGACGCCGAGCGCCGGCGCCGGCGCGCTCAGTTCCTGCGCGACCTCGCCGAGGCCCGGGCGCTGCGCGACCGCGTCCAGCCCCGGCGGGCGAAGGCGGCGCGGCTGCGCCACGCCATGCGGATGCGAACCTTCCGCTGGTAGGGGGATTCCGGCGTACGGTCGGGTGGGAAGAGACCCGTGGAAAGACAGCCGGTGGGAAAGACCGGTGAACGCACCGGTGTTGCCCGGGTGGACGTGCGGCGGCGCCGGTGGGCCGCGTACGATCCGCAGGTGGCGGCAACGGACGCACACGTGGGCCGGTGACGGATCCACGATCGAAACTGACGGACACAGGGAGCCGAAGACGTCCCCTGGGCGTCTTGTTTCTGCCACGATTCCGAATGGGCGGGGCCCGGAGCCCGTCTCCACCCCGCCCAGAGACCTCCGCCGGGGGACCCCCAACCGGCACGCCTATGACCAGTGGGAGAGTCACGGTGTACTTCGCCGCACTGCTCGCGCGCACCGAAGACGGGTGGGAAGCGAGCGACACGGAGCTCGACGATGTGGAGAGCCTGTCGGATCTCGCCGACCTGGCCCGGGAAGCCTCCCCGGAGGAGGACACCGTGCTCGTCCTGATCGAGCAGGAGGACTCCTGGTTCGGTGTCGTCCGCGTGGACGGCGAGGACGACCCTCGCATCTACGTCTCGGACGCGGCCGCCGCCGCCCGCAGCGCCTACGGCGAGCTGCTGCTCACCGATGAGCTGCTGGGCCGGGAGCCGGGTGCGGACGACGGCCCCGACCTCGATGCCCTGGACCTCGACGGCACGGAGGACGGCGAGTCCGACGACGACGAGGACGACACGGACGGCGCCGCCGCGGACGCGGTGCCGCACAGCCCGGTGGGCGACAGCGAGATCCTCGACGACCTGGGTATCGGCGAGAAGGAGCTGCGCACCCTGGAGGCCGACGACGCGCTGGGCACGATCGCCGAGGCCCTGGGCGCCTCGGAGGTGCTGGAGACCGTCCGCTGAGCACCGAGCACACCGACGGCGCACCCGACCCGGTGCGCGGTCCCTGGGGGTCCGCGATGCGGCTCGCCCTGGACGAGGCCCGGCTGGCGGTGGAGGGCGGCGACGTCCCCGTCGGCGCCGTTCTGCTGTCCCCGGACGGCACGACGGTGCTGGCCGCCGGGCACAACGAGCGCGAGGCCACCGGAGACCCGACGGCGCACGCGGAGGTCCTCGCGCTCCGGCGGGCCGCCGCGAAGCTCGGCCAGTGGCGGCTGGCCGGCTGCACGCTGGTCGTCACGCTGGAGCCCTGCACGATGTGCGCGGGCGCGCTGGTCCAGTCCCGGGTGGACCGGGTGGTCTACGGCGCCCGGGACGAGAAGGCGGGAGCGGCCGGCTCGCTGTGGGACGTCGTGCGCGACCGGCGGCTCAACCACCGCCCCGAGGTCGTCGAGGGCGTCCTCGCCGAGGACTGTGCCCGGCTCCTCACGGAGTTCTTCCGGGACCGCTGAATTCCGATTTCAAACCACGCCCCACCTTGCTGTAAGGTCTCCCTCGGTAGCGTGTCCGAGCGGCCGAAGGAGCTCGCCTCGAAAGCGAGTGTGGCGCAAGTCACCGAGGGTTCAAATCCCTCCGCTACCGCTCCGAACGAGAGGCCCGGTCCCATGGACCGGGCCTCTCGCGGTTTTTCCAACTCCCCTCGCCCCGGCCCGCGTTCCGGTCCGCCACGACTCGCACACAATTCCCCGGCCGGAACACACGAGCGGACGGATAAACTCACCGCCGACAACAGGGCACCAAGAGTCGCAGCAGGTACAGGGGAGGCCGCGGTGGCGGTGAACGCCAAGAAGATCGCCGTCTACGTGCTCGCGGTCTTCGCGCTGTACGTGATCATCACCGACCCGGCCAAGGCGGCCGACTACGTCCAGATAGGCTTCGAGGGCATATCGGACGCGGCCAAGGCCATCGGCGACTTCATGACCTGGGTCGCCAACGGAGCGCAGAGCTGAGGTACACCCCATGATCCGTCACCTGGTCCTCTTCAGGCTCAACGAGGGCGTCGAGCGCGACGATCCGCGGGTCGTGGCGGGCGTGGAGGCCTTCAGGGCCCTCGGCGGCCGGATCGAGGAGCTGCGGTTCTGGGAGTGCGCCTGGAACATCAGCGACCGGCCGATCGCGTACGACTTCGCGATCAACTCGGCGGTCGAGGACCGGGACGCGCTGCGGCGCTACCTCGAGCACCCGGCCCATCAGGCCGGCGTGGCGCTGTGGCGGGAGTTCTCCACGTGGGTGATCGCCGACTACGAGTTCTGATCCGCGCGCGCCCGAAGCCCCCCATGGGAAGCATGGGGGCTTCTTCGCGTCCTGGACCCCGAACTGCGCGCCATCCGGCCACAACACGGCGTTATACGGTGCTTGCACACAGTGCACATGTCTTGTGATGCTATGACCGCTTTTGACGGATGACTGACCGATGAAGAGGTGGCGTTGACCGTGTCGGCCAGTACTGCGCCGCCCAGGACGAGGTGCCCAGTCCCTCCCCTCCGGCCCCCGAGAAGCGCCGCGGCGCCGACACCCGCGCCCTGACCCAGGTGCTCTTCGCCGAACTGAAGGACCTGACCCCGGGCACGCCCGAGCACGACCGGGTGCGCGGGGCGCTGATCGAGGCGAATCTCCCGCTCGTGCGCTACGCGGCCGCCCGCTTCCGCTCCCGCAACGAGCCGATGGAGGACGTGGTCCAGGTCGGCACCATCGGTCTGATCAACGCCATCGACCGCTTCGACCCCGAGCGGGGGGTGCAGTTCCCGACCTTCGCGATGCCGACCGTGGTCGGCGAGATCAAGCGGTACTTCCGGGACAACGTCCGCACCGTCCACGTACCGCGCCGGCTGCACGAGCTGTGGGTGCAGGTCAACAGCGCGACCGAGGACCTCACCACGGCCTTCGGACGCTCCCCGACGACCGCCGAGATCGCCGAGCGGCTCAGGATCAGCGAGGAGGAGGTGCTCTCCTGCATCGAGGCGGGACGCTCGTACCACGCCACCTCGCTCGAGGCCGCGCAGGAGGGCGACGGAATGCCCGGCCTGCTGGACCGCATCGGCTACGAGGACCCGGCCCTGGACGGCGTGGAGCACCGCGACCTGGTCCGCCATCTCCTGGTCCAGCTCCCCGAACGCGAACAGAGAATCCTGCTGCTGCGCTACTACAGCAATCTGACCCAGTCACAGATCAGCGCGGAACTCGGTGTGTCCCAGATGCACGTGTCCCGGCTACTCGCGCGTAGCTTCCAGCGGCTGCGATCCGCGAATCGCATCGAGGCATAACCGGCGCACAGGAGCACACTCCGGAAAACGCCAGCCCACGGCGGATCGAAAGCGGGATCGATCACTCACCGCTGAGAGCGAATCGCCCGTCAGGGCGGTTCCCGACAGTTGTGCGCCGAAAGACCGTCAGACCCCTTCTTTCCAGGGCCGATTCACAGCTGGCATGTCGACATGTCACTACAGCGTGTTGCCGACATGTGACATTCTGCGGGAAGCGCGTTTGCCGGGGCTCCGGCGCCGGTATTCAGGTGAAGGCTGCGTTGCTCGAAAGGCACCGCCGCCGCGACCGTCCCGCGACCCAAAGGGGGTGGCATGTCCGCAGACCAGGGCAGCTCGAAGGTCCTCACGCCCACGAGCGAGGCAGCGCCCAAGGAGCTCCACGCTCTCGACGTCCTCGACGGCATCGAGGGCGTCACGGCCCTCGATGCCGTGCCGGCCCAGGCCGACCCGGCCGCCGCCCCTGTCCCGGCCCCGCCGGTCACGGCGGACATCGACACCCGGACCCTGTCCCGGTCCCTGTTCCTGCGGCTCGCCGCACTCGACGAGAGCAGCCCCGAGCGGGCGTACGTCCGGGACACCCTGATCGAGCTCAACCTCCCCCTCGTGCGCTACGCGGCGGCCCGCTTCCGCTCCCGCAACGAGCCGATGGAGGACATCGTCCAGGTCGGCACCATCGGCCTGATCAAGGCGATCGACCGCTTCGACTGCGAACGGGGCGTGGAGTTCCCGACGTTCGCGATGCCGACGGTCGTGGGTGAGATCAAGCGCTTCTTCCGCGACACCTCGTGGTCGGTGCGCGTCCCGCGCCGGCTCCAGGAACTGCGCCTGGCCCTCACCAAGACCAGCGACGAGCTGTCCCAGAAGCTGGACCGCTCCCCGACGGTCACGGAGCTGGCCGCCGCGCTCGGCGTCTCCGAGGAGGACGTGGTCGACGGCCTCGCGGTCGGCAACGCCTACACCGCCTCCTCGCTCGACTCCCCGGCCCCCGAGGACGACGGCGGCGAGGGCTCCCTCGCCGACCGCCTCGGCTACGAGGACAGCGCGCTGGAGGGCGTGGAGTACCGGGAGTCCCTGAAGCCGCTGCTGGCCAAGCTCCCGCCCCGGGAGCGCCGGATCATCATGCTGCGCTTCTTCGCCAACATGACCCAGTCGCAGATCGGCGAGGAGGTCGGCATCTCCCAGATGCACGTCTCCCGGCTGCTCACCCGGACCCTGGCCCAGCTGCGGGAGGGCCTCATCTCGGACTGACGGGCACGCGGACAGGGCCGCCGAGGCGCCGTTACGGCAGCGTCGGCGGCCTTCCCGTGCCCGGGCGGCCGGGTGTCCTACTTGAGCGCGAGCCAGGCGACGGCGGCGACGACGATCACGGCCGCCACGACGCCGATGATCAGACCGACCCGGGGCCCGGAGGAGGCCGGCTGCTGCTGCTGCCGGCCCTGGGGGCCCTCGTCGACGAACGCGCGGAACATCTGGGTGCTGCCTGCGGGGTCGTAATTGCCCTGGGGGCCCTGGGTGTTAGCCATGGCCCGAGACACTAGCGAATCCGGTGGTGCGACCCAAGTGGGGGGCCACCGGGACAGACGGGGTGCGGGCGGCCACTCCGACCAGCATATTTACGATCGCAATACTTGTCTTTGCCAAGTTTTTGCGCCGCCGGACCCCTGGTTGTTTGCCTGCAGCAACCAACCTCCTCTATGGTTGCCCTAAGCAACGAATACGGGAGGTGTGATGGCCGAGCAGACGCAGTACGAGGAGCTGGTGCGTCAGTTCAGCGCCTTCGGAGCCGTGAAACGGGACCTGGGACGGATCCTGCCGTCCGAGTGCCCGGCCGGCTCGGCCGCCGTGCTGACCCTGCTCGGCCGTCACGGCGACATGCGCATGAGCAAGCTCGCGGAGCTGCTCTCCGTGGACATGTCGGTCACCAGCCGGCATGTCGCGCACGTCGCCGCGCGCGGCTGGATCGAACGGCACCCGGACCCCGCGGACAAGCGCTCGCGCATCCTGCGCCTGACGCCCGACGGCCTGGAGCAGCTGGACGAGCTGTCCCGGCGGACCACGCGTCTGCTGGAGGAGCGGCTCGCCGACTGGACCGACGAAGAGGTCGGCCAGCTCATCAAGCTGATGGCACGCCTGCGCGCGTCCTTCGGCGACTGTCGCTCGACCCCGGTCCGGATCCCCGCGCCCGTAGTCGAAGAGACCACCCGTACACCCGCGAACACGAAGTAAAGGAAGCCCATGGCAACGACCACACCAGCCGGTGTGCGGGCTCACGCCAAGCACGGGGAGGCACAGGTCACGCCCCGATGACCCACCGGCAGATCATGGAGGCCCTGTCCGGGCTCATGCTCGGCATGTTCGTGGCGATCCTGTCGTCCACGATCGTCTCCAACGCCCTGCCGGAGATCATCGGCGACCTCGGCGGCGGTCAGTCCGCCTACACCTGGGTGGTCACGGCCGCCCTGCTGTCGATGACCGCGGCCACTCCCCTGTGGGGCAAGCTCGCCGACCTGTACAGCAAGAAGGCGCTCGTCCAGATAGCCCTGGTCATCTACGTCGTCGCGTCGATGGCGGCCGGCCTGTCGCAGAACCCCGGCATGCTGATCGTCTGCCGCGTGGTGCAGGGCATCGGCGTCGGCGGTCTGTCGGCCCTGGCCCAGATCGTCATGGCGGCGATGATCTCCCCGCGTGAGCGGGGCCGCTACTCCGGTTACCTCGGCGCCACCTTCGCCGTCGCCACCGTCGGCGGCCCGCTGCTCGGCGGTGTCATCACCGACACCTCCTGGCTGGGCTGGCGCTGGTGCTTCTACGTCGGTGTCCCGTTCGCCGTCATCGCGCTGATCGTGCTGCAGAAGACCCTGCACCTCCCCGTGGTCAAGCGCGAGGTCAAGGTCGACTGGGGCGGCGCGTTCTTCATCTCCGCGGCCGTCTCCCTGCTGCTGATCTGGGTCACCTTCGGCGGTGACAAGTACGACTGGGTGTCCTGGCAGACCTACGCCATGGTCGGCGGTTCGGTCGTGCTCGGCGCGCTCTTCGTCCTCGTCGAGGCGAAGGCGAGCGAGCCGATCATCCCGCTGCGCCTGTTCCGCAACCGCACCATCACGCTGGCGTCGCTCGCCTCGCTGTTCGTCGGTGTCGCGATGTTCACCGGCACCGTGTTCTTCAGCCAGTACTTCCAGCTGGCCCGCGACAAGTCCCCGACGATGTCGGGCGTGCTGACCATCCCGATGATCGGCGGCCTGTTCGTCTCCTCGACCGTGTCGGGTCAGTTCATCACCCGCACCGGCCGCTGGAAGGGCTGGCTGGTCAGCGGTGGCCTCCTGGTGACGGCCGGCCTGGCCCTGCTGGGCGGCATCCGGTACGACACCGACTACTGGAAGATGGCCATCTTCATGGCCCTGCTGGGTCTCGGCATCGGCATGATGATGCAGAACCTGGTCCTCGCCACGCAGAACCAGGTGGCGCCCTCGGACCTCGGTTCGGCCAGCTCCACGGTCACCTTCTTCCGCTCCCTCGGCGGTGCGGTCGGCGTCTCCGCCCTCGGCGCGGTGATGGCCCACCGGATCACCCACTACGTCATGGACGGCATCGGGTCCCTGAGCCCCAAGTACCAGGCCGCCATGGCCGGCTCGGGTTCCACCGACACCATCCCGGACATGGACAAGCTGCCGCTGCCCATCCGGACGCTGCTGGAGAGCGCCTACGGCCACGGCATCGCCGACGTCTTCTACATCGCGGCCGCCCTCGCCGCCGTCGCCTTCCTGATCACGCTGTTCATCAAGGAGGTCCCGCTGAAGACCAAGGGTGCGCTGGCGCAGGCCGCGGACGCCGAGGTTCCGGCCGTGGACCCGGCCGCCGCCCCGGTCGTCGCCGAGGCGCAGGCCGTCCCGGCCGCGGTCGCCGCGACCACCGGGAGCGCGGCCGAGGGCACCGCCCCGGCGGCCGCCGCGCAGCAGGTGACCGCGGTCGCCACGGTCGCGGAGCCGGCCACCGGCGGCGGCACCCCGGTGCACGGATTCGTCCGCGGCGCCGAGAGCGCCCCGGTCCCGCAGGCGGCGGTCACGCTGATCTCGCTGTCCGGCCGCCAGCTCGGCCGCTCGGTCGCCCAGGCCGACGGTTCCTACACGGTGGACGCGCCGGGCACCGGCTCGTACGTCCTGATCGCCTCCGCCGACGGCTTCCAGCCGCAGGCCTCCACGATCGTGGTGGGCGAGGAGCCGCTGTCCTACGACATCCTGCTCAGCGGCACCAGCGGGCTGACCGGTGTGGTCCGCTCGGCCGGGAGCGCGCTGCCGGTCAAGGACGCGATGGTGATCGTCACCGATGTGCGCGGGGACCTGCTGGCCACCGCCGCCACCGGTGAGCAGGGCGACTTCGCCTTCACCGACCTGGTGCCGGGCGCGGTGACCGTCGCGGTCAACGCGAGCGGTTTCCGGCCGCGCGCGCTGCCGGTCGAGGTCGCCACGGCCGGGGTCACCCGGATCGAGGTCGACCTGGACGCCGGCGCCCGGCTGCAGGGTGTCGTGCGGGCTCCGCACGGTCCGCTGGCCGACGCCCGCGTGACCCTGGTCGACCAGGCGGGCAACGTGGTCGGCACGGCCACCACCGGGACGGACGGGGCGTACGCCTTCACCGACCTGGACGGCGGCGACTACACCGTCATCGCGACGGGCTACCCGCCGGTGGCGACGGCCCTGCCGGTGCACGGCACCGGAGTCGACGGCCACGACATCGAACTCGCCCACCCCGGCGAGTAGTTCGATCCCCGGCCCGTGACGGCGCGCGACTTGAGCGGAGACGCGCCCGTCACGGGCCGGTTTCATACGACCGATTTATCTGGCTTTTCAGGGAGAAGACGGGATGGGACTGACCGCGAGGATCCGTACCCGGGACGGATGGGCCGTGTCGCACGCGGTCGTCACGATGACCGACACGACCGGGACGCAGGTGCTGCGGGCCGAGGCGGACACCGAGGGTGCCGTACGGGACGTCACCGAGCTGGCGCCGGGGGCGTACACGGTGATCGTGACCGCCGTCGGCTACGCGCCCGCCGCCGCCAGCGCCATCGTCACCGCGAGCGGACGGGCCGAGGTCGGCACCGTCACGCTGGCCCGGCAGGGCGGCACCGAGCTGCCGCCGCCCGGACCGTGGACCATCGACCCGGCGCACTCCTCCGTCGCCGCCGTCGCCCAGCACCTGGGGATCTCCAGTGTGCACGGCAGGTTCACCGAGTTCGGCGGGACCATCGAGATCGCCCCGGACGACGTCACCAAGTCCCGCGTCGAGGCGGTGATCCGGGCCGCGTCCGTCGACACGGGCAACGGCATGCGGGACACGCACCTGCGGTCCGCGGACTTCCTCGACGTCGAGCGGCACCCGGAGATCACCTACCGCTCCACGGGCGTGACGGTGGCCGGTCCGGACCGCTGGACCGTGCACGGCGAGCTGTCGATGCACGGCGTGGTGCGGCCGGTCGACCTGGACCTGGCCTACCTCGGCACCGGCGCCGACCCGTGGGGCGGCACCAGGGCGGCCTTCCGGGCGACCGCCGAACTGCACCGTGAGGACTTCGCGATGAACTACAACCAGGTCCTCCAGGCGGGCATCGCCGCCATCGGCACGACCCTCAAGGTCGAGCTGGACATCCAGGCGGTCCAGGGCGGGGCACTGCCCGCCGCCTGACCGCGACGGCCGACGGCCCGCCGCCACTTCGCGAGTGGTGGCGGGCCGTCGTCGTCGCCGGGCTCGGCGGCCGGCGGGCTCAGTTGTCGGTGGCGCCGACGATGCGCCGGGCCAGGTCCCGCAGTTTGACGTTCTCCCGCTGGGAGGCGCGGACCAGGCTCTCGAAGGCCGCCGTGGCGTCGATGTCGAGGCGCTCCATCAGGACCCCGGTGGCCTGGCCGATCAGGTCCCTGGTGTGCATGGCCTCGGTGAGCTGCTCCTGGACGGTCACCGAGTTCAGGGCGAGGCTGACGTGCGCGGTGAACAGACGGCCGAGGCGGGCGGTGGTGTCGTCGAAGGCGCGCGGCTTGCCCGAGTAGGCGGTGAGCACGGTGAGCCGGCGCCGGTCGGCGCGCAGCCGCAGCGACAGCACCGAGCGCAGCCCGAGGTCGGGCAGCGGTCCCGCCTCGGTCCCGGCGTCGTCGGGCAGCCGGACCACCGGCGAGGTCCACAGCTCTTCCCAGTGCGGCAGCTCCGGGACCTCGGCGTCCCGCACGATGTCGTCGGTCCAGGCGACCGTACGGCGGCCCTCGCCCCGGTCGATCTCCAGGACGCCGGCGTGCTCGGCGCCGGGCAGCAGCTCCACGGCCAGCCGGACGGCGGCGTGCAGCGTGGCCTGCGGAGTGGTGGTCTCGTGCAGCTGACGAGCCGCCAGCGTGAGCGCCTCCGCCAGCTCCAGGCCGGCCGGAGAACGGGTCACGTCGAAAAAGTCAGGGGAAGCCACCACGAACCTCTCGGGTGTCACGGCCTTACGGCCATGCTCAGGAGAGCTCCGCAGCACATTCCTGACTGCGAGCACACGACATCTGCACTTTAGCTGCTCCGTTGCGGTGAAGTGACGCCTGGATGATCCTGTGCCCGACAGGGTCAGGCTGACCGGGCCCCGCTCGCCCTAGGCTGCGTCCATGGCACCGAACATCGCGACGAACACCCATGTATCGCAGGCCGAACTGCTGGACTTCGTACGCCCCAGGCACCGCGCCGTCCTGCTCACCCGCCGGACCGACGGCAGCCCCCAGGGTTCCCCGCTCACCTGCGGGGTGGACGACTCGGGCCGGATCGTGGCCTCCACCTATCCGGAGCGCGCCAAGACCCGCAACGCCAGGCGGGACGCCCGGGTCAGCCTGATCGTCCTCAGCGACGACTGGAACGGGCCCTGGGTCCAGATCGACGGCACGGCCGAGGTCATCGACGCTCCCGACTCGGTGGAGCCCCTGGTCGAGTACTACCGCAACATCGCCGGTGAGCACCCGGACTGGGACGAGTACCGCGAGGCGATGCGCAAGCAGGGCAAGTCGATCATCCGGGTGACGCCGGAGCGCTGGGGCCCGGTGGCGACCGGCGGATTCCCGGCGCGGCTGGCGGAGGACGACTAGGGGGCGTCTCCGGCCCGTCGGCGGCGGGCCGGCCCGGTCTCCCGGCACGGCTCCGGGACGGCGGCCGGCCGGTCGCGGTCAGCCCCTGGCGACCATCGCCTCGATGCCGGCGATCAGCAGGTCCAGCGCGAACCGGAAGTCCCGGTCCATCATCTCGCCGACCGTGTCGCCGCCCCGGGCCGCCATCAGTTCCCGGGACTCCCGGAACATCTCGGCGGTCCCGGGGTCCTCGGCGACCAGACTCAGGGCCTGGCGGTAGTACTCGTCCGCGGTCAGCCCGGTGTCCGCCGTCCGGGCGAGGAAGTGGGCCTCGACCGTGCCGTAGCCGTAGACGAACTGGAAGACGGCCGAGATGGCGCCGGTGACGCCGTGCGCGGGCAGTCCGGCGCGGCGGACGACACGCTGGACGACGCGGGAGAACGCCAGCGCGTTGGGGCCGATGTTGAGGTAGCGCCCGGCCAGGGGCGAAAGCCAGGCGTGGCGCACCAGCAGAGCCCGGTACTCGCCGGCCAGCGCCCGCAGTTGCTCCCGCCAGTCGGCGCCGCCGTCCTCGGGGTCCGGCAGTCCGAGTTCGCCGTAGGCGGCGTCGAGGGCGAGTTCGAGGAGATCGTCCTTGGTGTCCACGTACCAGTACAGGGACATAGCGGTGACGTTCAGCTCGGCGGCCAGCCGCCGCATGGAGAACTTCGCCAGGCCCTCGGCGTCCAGCAGCCGCACGCTGACCGCGGTGATCCGCTCCCGGTCCAGGCCCGAAGGCTGGCCGCCGCGTCCACCGCGCCGATCCCCCGCCGCCAGCCAGACACTGCCCCGCGCCGACCCGTCACCGGTCCTGGCCACCGACGCACCTCTCTCGAACTCCGGTCACCGCCCGGACACGGGGCGCGCGGCCGTGTCGGTACGGGGCTCCGCCGCCTGGGCGCGGCCGACCGCACACCGCCCGCAGCGGCACGCATACCCAGGGCCGACGGCTCTTAGGCGGTCCGTGCGGGAGCCGACCCGACCGGGGGAGAAGGACGTGCCGTGCACCGCGCGGCCGGGGCCCCGCGGTGCACGACGTCGCCGGCCGTTCTTCGTCAGGCGCTCTTCGTCAGGTCGTAGAAGGTGGCCGAACCGACCGTCACCTTCTTGAAGTTGCTCTGCACCCACGAGCTGATCCCGGACGCCGAACCGCTGCCGTCGCCGCCCATGCCGCCGCCCATGCCGCCGCCGGCGATGAAGTAGTGGATCTTCCCTTCGGCCACGTACTTCTTGAACCGGGCCAGGGACGGGGACGGGTCGGTGCCGTTGAAGCCGCCGATCGCCATCACCGGCTCGCCGGTGGCGAGCTGGTAGCTCGCGGCGTTCTGGGAGCCGATGGAGGCGGCGACCCAGGTGTAGCGGCCCGCGTCCGTCTCCAGCAGCTTCCTGGCCGCCGAGCCGACCTGCGCCCCGTCCAGCAGACCGCCGGCGCCACCGCCGCCCGCGCGGCCGCCCTCGCCCGTGGCGCCACCGCCCGGGAAGCCGTTCCCGTTCGGCCGGCCCTGGCCCTGGCCCTGGGTGCCGCCGTTCCGGCCCGGCATGCCCCGCCGGGGAAGCCCTGGCCCTGGCCCGGCTGGTTCCCGTTCCCGTTCGGGCCGCCCTGCTGGTTCCGCGGGTTCTGCTGGTTCTGGCCCGGCATCCCGCCGCCGAAGCCGCCCGGCATGCCGCCGCCGTCGCCGCCGCCCGGGCGGCCGCCGCCGAAGCCCATCATGCTCGCGCCCGCCGGGCCGGCCGTCGGGATGGAGCCGGTGTGCGCCGAGTCCACCGTGCTGAGGGTGTACGCGGCCGGGCCGGCCAGCGCGGCCACCAGGCCCAGCGCCGCCGAGGCGAGCGCCAGTCGCCGGGGGATCCGCCCGGCGAAGACGAGTCCGAACGCGGCCGTGGGGCCACCGACCAGCACCAGCCACCGCAGCCACGGCAGGTAGTCGGAGGTGCGGTCGAGCAGGACGTAGCCCCACGCGGCCGCGGCCACCACGGCGGCTGCCAGCGTGATCGACGCCCAGGTCTCCCGGCGCCGCTCCCACAGCAGCCCGGCGCCCATGCCGGTGACGGCGGCGACGTAGGGGGCGAGGGCCACCGTGTAGTACTGGTGGAAGATGCCCGCCATGAAGCTGAAGACCGCCATGGTCATGAGCAGCGAGCCGCCCCACACCAGGAACGAGGCGCGCGTGAGCGACGTCCGGCGGGCGCCGCGGGTGGCCCACAGGCCGGCGACGAGCAGGATCAGGGCGGCCGGGATCAGCCAGGAGATCTGGCCGCCGATCTCGGAGTCGAACATCCGGTTCCAGCCGGTCTCCCCCCACTGGCCGGAGCCGCCCGCGCCGCGACCGCCGCCGACGCTGCCGGTCTCGTCGCCGCTGATCCGGCCGAGGCCGTTGTAGCCGAAGGTCAGCTCGAGGAAGCTGTTGTTCTGCGAACCGCCGATGTAGGGGCGGGAGGAGGCCGGCCACAGCTCGACGATCGCGACCCACCAGCCGCCCGCCACCACGAGTGCGAGGGTCGCCAGGGCCAGTTGCCCCAGCCGCCTGCGCAGCCGGACCGGGCCGCAGACGGCGTAGACGACCGCCAGGGGCGGCAGGACCAGGAACGCCTGCAGGGTCTTGGCGAGGAAGGCGAAGCCGATCGCTACGCCCGCCCACACCAGCCACCGGGTCCGCCCGTCCTCCACCGCGCGGACGACGAACCAGCAGGCCAGCGACATCAGCAGGGCCAGCATCGCGTCCGGGTTGTTGAACCGGAACATCAGCGCGGCGACCGGGGTGAGCGCGAGCACCGCGCCCGCGACCAGACCGGCGGCGGGGCCGAACCGGCGCCGTACCGCGGCGTGCACGACCGCCACCGTGCCGACGCCCATGAGCACCTGGGGGGTGAGGATCGCCCACGAGTTCAGGCCGAAGATCCGCACCGACAGCTCCATCGGCCACATGAAGGCCGAGGGCTTGTCCACGGTGATGGCGTTGCCCGCGTCCAGCGAGCCGAAGAAGAACGCCTTCCAGGACCTGCTGCCCGCCTGCACGGCCGCCGAGTAGAAGGAGTTGGCGTAGCCGGAGGCGCTCAGGCCCACAGGTAGGTGACGAGGGTGAGGGCCAGCAGGCCGAGGAGGGCCGGCCGCGCCCAGCGCGGGTCCTCGGGGCGGCCGCGCCACACCCCGGACCCGAAGGGCCGGCGGGGCTCGGCCGCCTCCGGGGCCGGCGGGGGAGCCGCAGTAGGCGGACCCCAGGCGGCGGGGGCGCCCTGCTCGGCGGGCTGTTCGAAGTGCGTGGTCATCGGGGGTCCCCGGGTCGGTGTCGTGAGGGCGCACCGGCTGCAGCGGCAGGGTGCCGTCCCTCCAGGAGCCGTCCGCGGCTTCACCGGCGCGGACCTGGGCGGTGGTCTGGTACGGGCCGTACGGCAGCGGGCGGCGCGGGAGCGGCCCCTCCGCCCGGTACGGCGCGGGCGTGGTGCGGGCCGGCGCGGACGGGGTGGCGTACGTCGGCGAGGACGCCGTGGCGTGGGCCGGCGCGGACGGGGTGTACGCGGGCGGGGTGTGCGAGGCGGCCACGGTGGAGACCGGCTCCTCTCCGGGGCGGTCCGGGAAGACCCAGGCCCGGAAGAGCAGGAAGCGCAGCACGGTCGCCGCGAGGTTGGCGGCGATGAGCACCGCCAGCTCGGTGGAGTGCGCGGGGCTGCCGCCGGCCGCGTCCAGGGCGGCCAGGGAGCCGCTGGTCAGGGCGAGTCCGATGCCGAAGACGACCAGCCCCTGCGCCTGGTGCCGGACCGCACCGCCCCGGCCGCGCACCCCGAACGTCAGCCGGCGGTTGGCGGCCGTGTTGGCGACCGCCGAGACCAGCAGCGCGAGCGCGTTGGCGACCTGCGAGCCGGAGAACTGCCGGAAGACGCTGTACAGCAGCAGGTAGAACAGCGTGGACAGGCCGCCGACCACGCAGAACCCGACGAGCTGGCGGGCGAGACCGCGGGGCACGTCCTGGATCTCACGGTCGCGCGGGTCGTCCCCGAAAGGCCGGGTGAGCCGGTCCAGCGGCAGCGAACCGGTGGCCAGCGCCCGCCCGATGCGCCACACGCCCTTGAGGTCGTCGGTGGCGGTGCGCACGATGTGCACGGTCGAGTCGGGGTCGTCGACCCAGTCGACCGGCACCTCGTGGATCCGCAGCCCGGCCCGCTCGGCGAGCACCAGCATCTCGGTGTCGAAGAACCAGCCGGTGTCCTCCACCAGCGGCAGCAGCACCTGTGCCACGTCTCGCCGGATGGCCTTGAACCCGCACTGCGCGTCCGAGAACCGGGCCTGCAGCGAGCCGCGCAGGATCAGGTTGTAGGCCCTGCTGACGAACTCCCGCTTGGGGCCCCGCACGACCCGTGAGGCAGGGGCGAGCCGGGAGCCGATCGCGAGGTCGGAGTGGCCCGAGATCAGCGGTGCCACCAGCGGCAGCAGGGCGTTGAGGTCCGTGGACAGATCGACGTCCATGTACGCGAGGACCGGTGCCTCGGACGCGGACCACACCGTCCGCAGGGCGCGGCCGCGGCCCTTCTGCTCCAGCCGGAACGCGGTGACCCCGGGAAGCCGCGCCGCCAGCCGCGCGGCCACCCGCGGGGTGCCGTCCGTGGAGGCGTTGTCGGCGACGGTGATGCGGAAGGCGTAGGGGAAGGTGCGCGCGAGGTGCTCGTGCAGTCTGCGCACGCACGGCTCGAGGTCCTTCTCCTCGTTGTAGACGGGAATCACTACGTCCAGGACAGGCGTACCGGCGTTTCCGGCCGGGAGGTGCTCCCGCGCCGGCAGGGTGCCGGGAGAAGGGTCGGTTCGCATGGCACCGACTCTGCTCAGGCGCCCTGTTCCACCCATGTGGTGGCACTGTGCTGTGCCTGTGAGTGCGATTCCCGGTCCGTCCCGGGTCCGGGCACACGTCGGTGGGGCCGAGCGCGGGCAGGTGCACGGTGAAGACGGTCCGCCCCGGCACGCTGTCCACGGTCACGGCGCCGCCGTGCGCGGCCGCGACGGCCCGCACGATGGCGAGCCCCAGACCGGTGGACCCGGTGGCCCGTGAGCGGGCGGAGTCCCCGCGGGCGAACCGCTCGAAGACGTGCGGCAGCAGCTGGGGCGGGATGCCCGGCCCGTCGTCCTCGACGTCGACGCACGTCCACGCCCCGCGCCGCTGCACGCGCGCGGTGACGGTCGTCCCGGCGGGGTGTGGTCGCGGGCGTTGCCCAGCAGGTTGACCAGCACCTGCTGCAGGCGGGCCGCGTCCGCGGACACCGGGGCCGGCGCGTCGGGCAGGTCGAGCCGCCAGTCGTGGTCCAGGCCGGCCGCGCGGGCGTCGCTGACGGTGTCGACGACGAGCGGCACGAGATCGGTCCGACCGAACCGCAGCGGACGTCCCGCGTCGAGCCGGGCGAGCAGGAGGAGGTCCTCGACGAGGAAGGTCATCCGCCCGGCCTCGGACTCGATACGGCCGAGGGCGTGCCGGGTGTCGGGGCCGACCTCCTCGCGGCCGCGCCGTGTGAGCTCGGCGTAGCCGCGGATGGAGGCGAGCGGGGTGCGCAGTTCGTGGCTGGCGTCGGCGACGAACTGCCGTACCCGGGTCTCGCTCTGCTGTCGGGCGTGCAGCGCGCCGTGCACATGGTCGAGCAGGCGGTTGAGCGCGGCGCCCACCTGGCCGACCTCGCTGTGCGGGTCGCACTCCGAGTCGGGCACCCGCTCGCTCAGGTTCACCTCGCCCGTGTGCAGGCGCAGTTCGGACACCCGGGTGGCGGTGGCGGCGACCTTGCGCAGCGGCCGGGTGGCGACGCCGACGAGCGCGTAGCCGGCGATGACGGCCGCGACGAGGCCGGCCGCGGTGACACTGATCTCGACGAGGACCAGGGTGTCGATCGTGTTGTCGACCGTGGCCGTCGGCACGGCGACGTAGTAGGCGCCGTTGTCACCGGTCCGGTACTCGACCCGGTACTCGCCGAGGCCGGGCAGGTGGACGGTGTGCTGTCCCCCGTCCTCCCGCGGAACGGCCCGAAGGGCGGCGGTCTGCGCCGCGGTCAGCGGCTTCGCCTTCATCTCGTAGTCGCCGGCGGACTGCTCGCCGCGCCTGGCGTCGGTGATCACACCGTTCTCGACCGCGGCCGCGACGGTGCCCTGCGGCTGCGGGCCCCGGGTGACGAAGTCGGTGAGGACCGGGGGATGCGTCCTGGGCTTCTGCCCGCCCGGCATGCCGCCCCGGGTGCCTCGCCCGGCGGGCCGAAGGAGCCGGACGCGCGTGCGGCGACCTCGTCGAGCTGGCCGTTGAGCTGGTCGTACAGATGCGAGCGCAGCGCCAGCGTGGTGACGGTGCCGATCACCGAGCAGACCACGGCGATCAGCACCACCGACGCGACGACGAGCCGGGTCCGCAGGGTGCGCGGCTGTCCCGCCCGTCTCCGCGGACGCGGCCGTCGTCGTCCGCTCATGACACGGCGGGTTTGATCAGGTAACCGGCTCCGCGGCGGGTGTGGATCATCGGTTCCCGGCCGGCGTCGATCTTCCGGCGCAGGTAGGAGATGTACAGCTCGACGACGTTGGCCTGCCCGCCGAAGTCGTACGACCACACGCGGTCCAGGATCTGCGCCTTGCTGAGCACGCGCCGCGGGTTGCGCATCAGGAAGCGCAGCAGCTCGAACTCGGTGGCGGTCAGGTGGATGTCGTCCCCGCCCCGCGACACCTCGTGGCTGTCCTCGTCCAGGGTCAGGTCACCGACGACGAGCACGGAGTCGGACCTCCGGTCGGTCGCGCCGGAGCGCCGGATCAGTCCGCGCAGCCGGGCCACGACCTCCTCCAGGCTGAACGGCTTGGTGACGTAGTCGTCGCCGCCCGCGGTGAGCCCGGCGATCCGGTCCTCCACCGCGTCCTTGGCGGTCAGGAAGAGCACGGGCACGTCGGGGTGCTCGCGGCGCAGCCGCTGCAGGACGGCCAGCCCGTCCATGTCGGGCAGCATCATGTCCAGGACGACGGCGTCGGGCCGGAACTCGCGGGCCGTCTGGACGGCACCCTGCCCGTCGCCCGCGCTCCTGATCTGCCAGCCCTCGTAGCGAAGAGCCATGCTCAGCAGTTCGGTGATCGACAGTTCGTCGTCCACCACAAGCACGCGGACGGGGCTCCCGTCCGGCCTCAGCAGTTCGGTGCGCCCCCGGGGCGAGGTCATGGTCATGGTGGACACCCTGTCGGGGCCCTCTGAGAAGACACTTTCCCCAGTCTGTGATTTTCCTGAGAAACACACAGGCGGTTCTCAGGAGACACCTGGGAACCGCCCGCCGCCGCCCGCGCCGTCAGAACAAGCCGTCCGGCTCCCTGGCGAACTCGCGCACTGGCAGGCTGAGTTCACCGGACTCCGACGACCGGGGAACCACCTCCCACCCGCTCATCAGCCGCGTGTCGAGGACGACGACCCCGCGCCGCCCGCCGACCGCCAGATGCAGATCGGGCCCGGCGGCCGCGACCAGCTCCCCGCCCACGGCCCCGCCCGGCACCAGCTCCACGACATCCGCGGCGGCAGCGGCCGCCGCCGGGTCGAGGAGCCCGAACCGCTCCATGTGGTCCACCACCCGGCACCGCTCCCGGCCGAGCGACTCCGGCCACCCGCCGAGCGCGACGGCCCGCGCGTGCAACTCCTCCACCTCGGCCGCTCGTTCGGCCGCCGTGCCGGGCAACGCCGCGCGCACGGCCCGCTTGTCGGCGTACGGGATCCGGTCCGGCACCCGGAGCGCGGCCCGCAGCAGTTCCTCGGTCCGCCGGGCGGCCATCAGCGGACCGGCACCCAGCCAGGTGAAACAGACGGCCCCCTGCTCGAGCAGCCGCGCCGGACCGCGCTCGACGGCCGTGATCCCGACCTTGACCATGCCGGGCCCGAACCAGGCCAGGTACACCCGGTACGGCCGCGGATCGTCGGCGAGCGTGTCGGCGGCCACCGAGTGCGCCCGGTCCAGCCGCGCGCACTCCTCGCACCGGGCCCCCTGCCGCGCCCCGGCACCGCGGCCGTCACCGGACACGGGTTCCCCGGGCGCCGACGCACCGCCGCACGGCCCCTCCGGCACGGCGAAGGCGACCCTCTTCCCCCAGGACAGCCCGCTGCGCCGCCCCCCGTCCCAGACCAGCACGGGACCGTCCGCCGCCCACCGCAGCCCCGAACACCTCCACACGCGTCCCATCACCCGTGAGGGTAAGGGAGGCCACCGACAGTGCCCCGGGAGCCGCACGCCGGGCGCCAACGGCTCCCCCGCCGCAGGGGCGTTCAGTCGACGGAGGACAGAGGTACCGGTCCGGCGCCCGCCCCGCCGGGCACCGCCGCGGCGTTCGAGCGCCGCCGCCCACGGCCCGCCAGACGGCAGCCGACGCAGCCCGGGTGGCCCTCACGGGCCTGGGTGTCCCGGAGCCGCATGCCCCACTGCGCCCGCGGCCGCACGCCCGGGGCTTGCCCCAGCCGGACAGGTGCAGTGCCCAGGTCACCAGGACGCTCGCGGCGACGACGGCCAGGCCGCCGGCCACCCATGCCGCCGAGGCCGCGCACACGCCCCACCCCAGCACGCCGCTTCCGACGGTCGCGACGCCGGCGCCGGTCCAGCCGGCGATCGTGTGACCCTCGTCGTACAGACTCATAAGGCCGCCTCCAGGGACAGCGACAGAAGTTCCCTCACGGGCTAAGACATTTACCTGACGAATATCTCACGAGCTAAGGGATTAAGGAAGATGGACGGCACGAACCGACCGCCCGCCGATCCGGCGCGGGCGCTGTCGGCGATGGACCACCTCATCGCCGCCCACCTGATCGGCCAGCAGGAACTGGCCCGGCGACTGGGCCTGAACGTCACCGACCTCACCTGCTTCGGCTTCGTCCTGGAAGCGGGCGAGGAACTGCTCACGGCCGGCGACCTCGCGGCCCGGGCCCATGTGACCACCGGCGCGGTCACCGGAATCCTCAACCGCCTCGAACGCGCGGGCTACGTCACCCGCCGCCCCGACCCGGCCGACCGCCGCCGCGTCCGGGTGGCGCCCGTCCCGGCGGCGGTGGCCCGCGTCGAGGCGGTGTACGCCGGCCACTACCAGCGCGTCACGGCCCTGTTCGCCGACTACTCCCCCGAGGAGCTGTCGGTCATCACCGACTGGTTCACCCGCGCGACGGCCCTGGCCCACGAGTACCTGGAGAAGCTGAACCACGACGACCCGCGGGAGGAGTGCTGAGCAACCGCCCCCACCGCGAGCCCGTTCCGGCGCCGGAGGCCGCGGCGGGTGCGGCGCTTTTCCGGAAACGCAGAAGGCCCCGGATCTCTCCGGGGCCTTCAACCTGTGTGCACTCGGCAGGATTCGAACCTGCAACCTTCTGATCCGTAGTCAGATGCTCTATCCGTTAAGCTACGAGTGCTTGTTCTTTTGTTTTTGTCTTCCGCTCCCGGCCCTTCCGGCCCGCTCGCGGCGACAGGAAGAACATTACATGACTGCCGCCGTCATGTGAAATCCGATTCGCACACCCCTTGTGACCTGCGAAAACGCCGATCAGAGCGGGTGGAGCCGACAACGCCGAAGCCCCGGTCCTGGGACCGGGGCTTCGGGATGGGCGCGGAGGCGGAGGGATTTGAACCCTCGATGGGCTTTAAGGCCCAAACCGCATTAGCAGTGCGGCGCCATAGACCGGACTAGGCGACGCCTCCAGCACAACCACTCACGCGAGCGCGCGACTGGTGCGTGCAGATGATGACACAGTCGAGCGTGCTGTCACCAATCGACCCCCACGGTACTAGGCACCGGGGTCACAGGGCAAAGGGCTTCGCCCGGCGGTGCGGCGCCGCAACGTCCGGGGCCGCGGGCGTTGATCAGGGCATGGTCTCTGTCATGTCGTTCGTCCCGCGGGGCGTCCTGGTGTCGGCCCTCGCCGCCCTCTCGGTCCCGTCCCTGTCCGCCCTCGCCGCCCCACCGGCCACGGCCGCCCCGGTGGCACCGGTGGCACCGGTGACCACAGCCGCACACCTCGCACACCTCGCGCACCTCGCGCACCTCGCGCCCAACCCGCCCGGCGCGGGTCTCATGCCCCGCCGGCGCGCCCGAGGACGAGACCGGTGACCACCTCACCGTCGTCGTCCGGCACGCGGGCCGCGGGCTGGACGGAACGTACGAGGTGTCCTGCCACCCCACGGCCGGAAACCACCCGGACGCGGCGGGCGCCTGCCGGACGCTCGACGCGAACACGCAGTGGGGCCGGGACACCTTCGCCCCGGTCGCCCCCGACAGCGTCTGCACCCTGGTCTACGGCGGGCCGGCCACCGCCCGGGTCACCGGCACCTGGGCCGGGCGCCCGGTCGACGCCGCGTACGACCGGGCCAACGGATGCGAGATCGGGCGCTGGGACCGGATGGTGCCGCTGCTGCCGGACCTCGCCCCACCCGCGTAGGCGGTCCCCGGCGCGGCCGTCGCTCACGTAAAGGTCCCGCGAAGGTCTCGCGGAGCCGGGAGGGGCGCGGAACGGGACCGGGAGGCGGCCCGCCGCACGACGGACGCGTACGGTCACATGTTCGCCGTCACTTCGTCGTGCGACCTCCCTCTCATCCGGCGTCGCGGGCGCAACCCGTGCCCTTAGACTCCCTCGCGTGACACCCCGCGGGCCCGTTGGCAAGATGGCCCGAGCGGCAGGCAAGGTGCGGTGACAAGGAGGAAGCGTCTCGTGAGCAGCAGGCCATCCCGAGGCGCTGCTCGCCTCGCAGCCATACTCGACGCGCTGCCCGACGCGTTGGTCCTGGTCAACGCCAACGGAACCGTCGTCAACGCCAACACCATCGCCCTGGAGGCCTTCGAGGCGCCGGGGACCGCGCTCGTCGGGCGCGGGCTGCTCGATCTGCTGCCGCAGTTCGACTCCCGTCTCATCCCCGGCTCCATGCGGCGGCCCGATCACATGGACCCGCGCGGGCGGACCAAGCCGACCCGCATGATCGCGCGGCGGACCGACGGGACCGAGTTCCCGGTCGAGGTCACGAGCGCGAATCTGGAGAACGGGCAGCAGGCGTACGACGGTTACGGCTACACCGGTGACGAGCTGCTGATGCTCGTGGTGCGCGACCTGTCGGGGACCGTGGACACCGAGGCCGAGCTGGCCCGTTCGCAGCGGCAGACCGAGATGATTCTGCGGGCGGCGTCGGAGGGTGTCGTCGGCACCGACACCGACGGGCGGATCGTGCTGGTCAACCCGGCCGCCGCCCAGATACTGGGGTACCGGGCCGGCGAGCTGGGCGGCAAGGAGCTGCACACCCTCGTGCTGCACTCGCGCGCCGACGGCTCGCCCTTCCCGTACGAGGAGTCCCCGCTCGCCGACACCCTGCGCTCCGGGCGCAAGCACCGGGTGCGCGGGCAGGTGCTGTGGTCCAAGGGCGGGGACCAGGTCTCGGTCGACCTGACCACCGCGCCGGTGCGCGACGGCGACCAGCTCGTCGGCGCCGTGATGACCTTCACCGACCGCCGGCCGTACGACGACCTCGCCGACGAGAAGTCCGCCCTGGAGAAGGCGCACGCCGACGAGTTGGAGCGGCTCTCCGAGGAGCACGCCTCCGATCTGACCGCGCTGCGCCAGGCACACGTCACCGAGCTCGAGGAACTGCGCGAGCAGCACCAGGAGGAGCTGGCGGCCGGCGAGGAGCGGTACGCCGCCCTCGGCGAGCGGGAGAAGGACCGCTTCGAGGCGCTCGCCGGGCGGCACGAGCAACTGCTCACGCTGCTGGGCCGGTCGCTGCGCGGACCGCTGGACGAACTGCGCCGCGAACTGTCCGCCCTGGCCGCCGACGACGCCGGGCAGCTGTGGCCCGAGGCCAACCAGGTGCTGCACCACCTGTCCGCCGGGTACTCGCGCATCACCACGCTGATCGACAACGTGCTCGGCTACCAGCACCTCGACGCGGGCAGCGAGGACATCGCCCGTACGAAGGTGATGCTCGACGCCGTCGTCGCGGCCGGTGTGGAGGGGGCCGTCGAGCTGATCGGGCCCGGCCGGGTGCAGTTCGCCGTGCACGCGCCGCCCATCGAGGCCGAGGTCGACGCGCAGCGGCTCGCCACCGCGCTCGCGCATCTCGTCGCCGACGTGGCCGGTGTCGACGCCACCGGCAACGCGCCCGTCTCGGCGGGCGGATACATGGACAACACGGTCGTGGTCGCGGCCGCCCAGCGCGGCGAGGTCGCGCGGATCGAGGTGCGCGGGCCGTACGGCGGGGGAGACCCGGTGCACGAGCCGATCGTGCGCGGGATCGTCCGGGCGCACGGCGGAGTGCTGCAGACGCACGAGGTGCCGGGCATGAGCGGCAGCGCGTACGTGCTCGAAGTGCCGCTCGGCGGCGGGGCCGGAGCGGTCGCCGCCCAGGTCCCGAACGCCCTGGAGGCCCCGGCGGAGGGTGCCGGGCCGGCCGGCGGACGGCGCCGGGCCCGCCGGGCCTCCACCGACGCCTTCCTGGAGAGCGACCTCCCCGGTGAGTCCGAGGAGCCCGCCGACGGGCGGAGGCGCCCTCGCCGACCGGGCGGCGGCGCCGGCGTGCGGCGGCGGCCGTCGAGGCGGCGGCGCCGGTGGTGGCCGAGGCCCAGGAGGGCGCGACCGGACGGCGACGCGGCCGGGCCGCCGAGCCCGGCACCGGTGGCGAGGGCGTGAGCGAGGGTGCCGTGATGACGGCGGCCGAGCATGCCGCGGGTACCGCCGCCGCGGGCAACGGACTCGGGGCCGCCGTGCCGCCGCAGGGCGTGCCCGTGCCCACGGGCCGCCGTGCCCGGCGGGACCCGGACGCGCCGCAGGCCGCCCTGCCGCCCGCGCTGCCCGCGGCCGGTGCGGAGCAGGCCCGGGCCGGTGCGGCCGACGACGCGCAGCCGACCGGCCGGCGCCGGCGGGCGCTGGCCGCGGCGCAGGAGCGGGCGGCGGCGCAGGAGTCAGGCGCCCGCACCGTCTTCGCCCTGCCGCCCGCCGAGGCCGACCGTTCGCCCGAGTCCGCCGCGACGGCGACGGGCACCGGTCGGATGACGGTGGCCGGCCAGGCACCGGTGACCGCTCAGGCACCCGGCCAGGCACCGGTGACCTCTCAGGCACCGGTGGCCGCTCAGGCACCGGTGACCGGCCAGGCGCCGGGTGCCGGTCAGACCCCCGTGGCCGTCGCGGGCGGCACGGACGACGACGGCCGGCACGACGCCGTGACGCCCGGCCAGGCCGAGGACCACACCCCGCCGCAGCCACACCCCACCAGCGCACCGACCGGCCGCCGGCGGCGGGCCGTGGCCCAGCCGGGCGAGGCGGCGCGGGCGGCGGAGCCGGTTCAGGGCCTCGCCCCGGCCGCCCACGCCCCGGCCCAGGCCCCAGCCGGAACCGTTCCCGCTCAGGCGGCTCACGCGCAGCCCGCTCCCGGGCAGGCCGTCACCGGACCGGCCGGACAGCCGGCTCCGGGGCCCGGTGTTCCGGCGCAGGGTGCGGCCGCACCGGCGGCCCCCGCGGGGCAGCCGGGCGGCGCGGTCCACGCCGGTGTGCCGGCTCAGGCCGCCCCCGGTCAGCCGGTGGCGGTGCCGCACGCCGCGGTGCCCGCGCAGGGCGCCGCCGGCCAGGCCGCGCCCGTACCCCCCGCCCGGCCGGTTCCCGCGCAGGCGGCCCCGGGTCGGCCCGTGCCCGCACAGGGCACCCACGGCCAGGGCGTGCCCGCCCAGGGCACCCCGGCTCACGGAGTGCCCGTGCCCGCGCAGGCCGACGCCGCGGCGCGCCAGCCCGTCCAGGGACAGCGGCCCGCCACCGCGCAGGCCGCTCCCCGGCCGCCCAGCCACTGCCCGCCGAGGCGGCCGCCGGCCAGGCACCGGCGCCCCAGAGCGGCCCGGTCACCCCGGCCGCCGGCACCCCCGCGGCCGCCGTACCGCAGCAGTGGCCCGGTGCCGACGCCACCTCCGGCGCGGGCGTGACCGTGCCGCCGGCGCGGCAGCCGGGCCCGGCCACCACCCCCGCGTCCGGAACGCCGCTGCCCCCGGAGCACGCCGCCGCGCAGCCGCTGCCCCCCGCGCAGCCCCTGCCCGCCGAGGCACCGGGGAACGCCGCCGGTGACCCCGACTCCACCCAGGGCCGGGCGATCAGTGTCCGTACGCTCGGGCAGGGCGTGCCGTTCGCGCGGCAGGCCCTTCAGGTGCAGCAGACGACGCCCACCCCGCCCCCGCACGCGCCCGGCGGTTCCGGCCGCCGGCGGAAGCTGGGCACGCCGCCCGACCCCTCCGCACGCCAGGATGCGCAGCCGGAGCAGGGTGCCCGGCCGCATCCGCCGGCCGAACAGCCGCCCGCGCAGCCCTCGCTCGCGGGGCAGTCCCGGCTCGCCCCACCGCCGAGGGCGGCGGACGGTCGTACGCCATAGGCGCCCCGGACGCGAACGCGGCCGAGGGGCCGGAGCCGCTGGACGGTCCCGGTGGGGCGGTGGAGGTCGCCGACACCCCGCGCCCGCAGCCGCTGGACGACGAGCTGCCGCCGGAGCCGCTGGACAACCCGCGCCGGCTGCTGGTGTGGCCCGCGCCGGACGTGACGACCCAGCAGGCGCTGAGCGACCGCGGCTACCGTCCGGTCGTCGTGCACTCCCGTGAGGAGGTGGACGCGCAGATCGCGGCCTTCCCCGCCGCGCTGTTCGTGGACCCGCTCACCGGGCCGATCACCCGTACCGCGCTGCAGTCGCTGCGCCAGGCGGCGGTCGCCGCCGAGGTGCCGGTGCTGGTAACGGCCGGGCTCGGGCAGGCGACGCGCGAGGCCGCGTACGGCGCCGACCCCGCCGTCCTGCTGAAGGCGCTGGCGCCGCGGGACAGCGAACAGCATCCGCCGCGGGTGCTGCTGATCGAGGAGCACGCGGAGATCGCGCTGGCGCTGACCTCGACGCTGGAGCGGCGCGGGATGCAGGTGGCGCGGGCCGCGAGCGACGCGGACGCGGTGACGCTGGCGGGGCAGTTCCGGCCGAACCTCGTGGTGATGGACCTGATGCAGGTGCACCGCCGGCAGGCCGGGTTCAGCGGCATCATCGACTGGCTGCGGGCGAACGGACAGCTCAACCGCACCCCGCTCGTCGTCTACACCGCGGCCGTCGATCCGGCCGACCTGCCCCGGCTGGCCTCCGGCGAGACCGTGCTGTTCCTCGCCGAGCGGTCCACCAGCCCCGAGGTGCAGAGCCGGATCGTCGACCTGCTGGCCGGCATCGGCACCAACTAGCGGGGACGGCCCGGCGCCGCCCCCGCCCCGAACGGCGAACAGCCCCCGGCGCCTGCCGGGGGCTGTCGGTTCACGCGCCGGGCGTCAGCCGAGCCTGGTCACGTCCAGGCCGCCCTCCGCGTACTGCCTGCGGAGCACCTTCTTGTCGAACTTCCCGACGCTGGTCTTCGGGACCGTCGCGATGACCGTCCAGCGCTCGGGGAGCTGCCACCTGGCGATCTTGCCCTCCTCGGCGAGGAACGCGCGCAGCGTCTCGAAGTCGGCGCTCGCGCCCTCCCGGAGGACCACCGTGGCCAGCGGGCGCTCGCCCCACTTGGCGTCCGGTACGGCGACCACGGCGGCCTCCGCGACGTCCGGGTGGGACATCAGCGCGTTCTCCAGCTCGACCGAGGAGATCCACTCGCCGCCGGACTTGATGACGTCCTTGGCGCGGTCGGTGAGGGTGAGGAAGCCGTCGGGGGAGATGGTGCCGACGTCACCGGTCTTCAGCCAGCCGTCCTCGCTGAACTTGTCGGCGGGACGCAGCGGTTCGGCCTCGGGGCCGTTGTAGTAGGCGCCCGCGATCCAGGGGCCGCGCACCTCCAGCTCACCCGCCGACTCGCCGTCCCACGCGATGCGCTCGCCGCCGGGGCCGGTGAGCCGGGCCTCCACTCCGGCCGCGAAGCGGCCCTGGGTCAGGCGGTATCCGAACTCCTCGTCGGTGCCGACCGAGTGCGCCGGCGGGCGGGCCACCGTGCCCAGCGGGGAGGTCTCCGTCATGCCCCACGCGTGACAGACCCGCATGCCGAGTCCGTCGAAGGCCTCCATGAGGGAGGGCGGACAGGCCGAACCGCCGATGGTGACCTGGGTGAGGGCGGAGACGTCCCGGGGGCGGGCGGTCAGCTCGGCGAGCAGCCCCTGCCAGATGGTGGGGACGGCCGCCGCGTGCGTCGGCCGCTCCCGCTCGATCATCTCGGCGAGCGGGGCGGGCTGCAGGAAGCGGTCCGGCATCAGCATGTTGACGCCGGTCATGAACGTTGCGTGCGGCAGACCCCAGGCGTTGACGTGGAACTGGGGGACCACGACCAGCGAGGTGTCCTGGTCGGTCAGGCCCATCGACTCGGTCATGTTGACCTGCATGGAGTGCAGGTAGATCGAACGGTGGCTGTACACCACGCCCTTGGGGTCGCCGGTGGTGCCGGAGGTGTAGCACATGGCGGCGGCCTGACGCTCGTCCAGCTCCGGCCAGTCGTAGGCGGTTAGCCGGCCGGCGATCAGCTCCTCGTACTCGTGCACGCGCGCGGTGGCGCCCTGGAGCGGGGCGCGGTCGCCGGGGCCGGAGACGACGATGTGCTCCACCGTCGGAAGCTTGGGTAGCAGCGGCGCGAGCAGCGGGATCAGCGAGCCGTTGACGACGATCACCCGGTCCGCGGCGTGGTTGACGATCCACACCAACTGCTCGGCGGGCAGCCGGAGGTTCAGCGTGTGCAGCACCGCGCCCATGGAGGGGATGGCGTAGTACGCCTCGACGTGCTCGGCGTTGTTCCACATCAGCGTCGCGACACGGTCGTCGTCGCGCACCCCGAGTCCGTCCCGCAGCGCGTGGGCGAGCTGTGCCGAGCGGGCCCCGATCTCGGCGAAGGTACGGCGGTGCGGCTCGGCCTCGCCGGTCCAGGTGATCACCCGCGACGACCCGTGGACCGTCGACCCGTGGGTCAGGATCCTCGAGATCAGCAGCGGTACGTCCTGCATGGTGCTCAGCACGGTGGTCCTCCCGGGGCGACTTTGCCTGCGCGGTGGTCGGGGTTGCGCTGATTCTGCTCACATACCGCGCGGTATGTCACTAGGAGAAGAGAAACAGTTTGACGACGGGTCCCGGGACGCCCGCGCCCCCTAGCGGACCGGACCCAGCTCGGGATCCTCGCGCAGTTTGCCCAGGGCCCGGGAGACCGCCGACTTCACCGTGCCCACCGAGACGCCGAGCACCTCGGCCGTCTGGGCCTCGCTCAGGTCCTCGTAGTACCTGAGGACGACCATCGCCCGCTGCCGTGCGGGCAGCCTGGTGATCGCCCGCCACATGGCGTCGCGCAGCGCCTGCCGTTCGGCCGGGTCCGCCGCGCCGGGCGCGGGCTCGGGTTCGGGCAGTTCGTCGCAGACGAACTCGTCGACCCGGCGCTTGCGCCACTGCGAGGTACGGGTGTTCAGCAGCGCCCGGCGCACATAGCCGTCCAGTGCCCGGTGGTCCTCGATCCGCTCCCAGGCCACGTAGGTCTTGGTCAGCGCGGTCTGCAGCAGGTCCTCGGCGTCGCTCGGGTTGGCGGTCAGCGACCGCGCGGTGCGCAGCAGCACCGGCTGGCGGGCCCGCACGTACGACGCGAACGACGGGAACGAGTGGGTCTGCCGCGCCGGTGCGGCGGCGGCCGAGGCGCTGGTGCAGACGGGTGTGGTCATGGCTCCACGCTAGGAGCGGACCGGCCCTCCCCGGATCGGCCCCAGGTCCCGATGCCGTGTCCCCCTCAGGTTGTAGGGGTGGGGCCCGCCACACCTCCTGAAGGTGGACCGCGCGATGACGTCCTCTGCGGGTTCTCCCCTGCGGGCCGACCCGCCGGGCCACGGGAAACGGCTGCGCGGCGGTACCGAAGCACCGCCGCGCAGCCGTCTTGCGACCCTGAAGCACACCGCGCGGGGACCCTCACCCCAAGGGTCCCCGCCCCGGCTCACCACAGCGGGCTGAAGTGGAAGGCCACGTTCTCGGTGCCCTGCTGGAGGGCCGCGAGTTCGGAGCCGTTGATCTGCGCGACGTTCCCGCCGTTGTCACGGCCGACGCCGCTGCCGGCGAGGCTCGCCACACCGGCGGTCGATCCGTCGCCCGCGAGGGCGCCGTTGTCCGCACCCGCGACGCCCGTGAAGAGCGCGGCTGCGAGCGGTAGTGCGGAGACGGCGGCGAGAACGCGGGCGGTACGGATACTTGCCATGTTGTCCCTCCAGAACCGGGCACCTTCCGGCGGGAGGGCCGAAAGGTCCGTGAAGTACGGCTTGCGTCAAGGCGGTTGGCCGACCACCCCGGCTGTCATGAACGACGTCGCACGTCCAGACTTGCCCACCGAATCCCGGCCAACCACCCTTAACGGCATCATTCGCACGCAAGCGTGATGACATGTCGATAAACCCCTTTCGCCACCTTTCTCCGGCCGGCGTCGCACGTGCCCGCGGCACGGACCTTCCGCCCCTACGGCCACGCAAGGGATGAATCGTTCCGCCGCATTTCCGGACGAAGCCCCGCCCCCGGCGCGTCACCGGGGCGCCTCTTTCCTTTTTCGAACGTACGTACGAACATGGAGCCATGGCCACCACCGACCGGCAGGCCACGACGCTGGCCCTCGCACACGCCCTGTCAGCCGCCGAACGCGGACTGGCCGTCATCCCCCTGTCCCGGAACAAGCTCCCGGCCCTGCGCTCCCCCCACCACGACGACCCCGGCCCCACCTCCTGCCACGGCGAGTGCGGCCGTTTCGGGCACGGCGTGTACGACGCCTCCTCCGACCCCGCCCGCATCCGTGAGCTGTTCGCCGCCGCGCCCCGGGCCGGCGGCTACGGCATCGCCTGCGGGCTGCCCCCGCACCACCTCATCGGCGTCGACCTCGACACCAAGACGGGCACCGACGCCTCGGCCGCGCTGCGCGAACTGGCCCTGCGGCACCTGTTCACGATTCCCCCGACGGTCGTGGTGATCACCCCGAGCGGCGGCCGCCACCTGTGGCTGACCGGCCCGCCGGACGTGGTCGTCCCCAACTCCGCCGGCCGGCTCGCCCCCGGCATCGACATCCGCGGCGCCGGCGGCTACCTCGTCGGACCGGGTTCCCGCACCGACCACGGCGTGTACGCGACCGCACCGGGCACCGCCCACCTGGGCCCGGCCGCCTGCCCGCCGGCCCTGCTGCGCCTGCTGCTGCCCCCGCCGCGCGCCGCGCACCCGGTACCGCAGCCGGCGGGCGACCACGGGCGGGGCCTGATCCACTTCGTGCTGACCGCACACGAGGGCCAGCGCAACACCCGCCTGTTCTGGGCGGCCTGCCGCGCCTACGAGAACGGCGTCGGCCCCGCCCTGCTGGCCCTCCTGGTCGAAGCGGCCGTCGACACCGGCCTGACCGAACGCGAGGCCCGCGCGACGATCGCCTCCGCGGCCCGCATGACCGGCCACCGGCCCTGACGGCCGCCCGGTCCGCCGGACACCGCGCGCGGGTCCGTCCCCCAGGGGGCGTCTCCCCGGTCTTCGTGGATCAGGCCGCGGCGTCCGGTGCGGCGCCCCTCGGCGTGTGGTCGAGTCGCCCTCGTACCGGGCGCACGTGGACGGTTCGACCGTGCGGCGAGGTGCCGTGCCGGGCGTCGCGGACCCACGAAGACCGGGGAGACGCCCCTTAGTCCGTGGCGGCCGGTTCCGGCCCGACCTCGGGACGCGCGGCGGAGACGGCCGGCCGCCGTTCCTCCCGCCCGCCCAGCACCGCGAGGACCACGGTCACGGTGACCGATCCGGCCGCCATCAGCGTCATCGCCGTAGCCGGGGAGGCCAGCTGGGCCAGCGTGCCCGCGAGGGCGGCGCCGACGCCCTGCAGGGCGGCCATGCCGGTGGCGTGCAGGCCGAGGGCCTGGCCGGTCTGGTCGTCGGGGGTGAGCGACATCAGGCGTTCCTGCAGGACCAGGCTCGCGGCGAAGCCGACGGAGGCGACGGCGGCGGCCACCGCCGACAGCACCACCCCGGGCCGCAGCACGAAGAACAGGTAGGGCACCGCGAGCAGCAGCCGCAGGGGGTAGCGAGCCGGGTCCGCGCCGCGGGCGGCACCAGGCGGCCCACCGCCATGTCGCCCAGGAACATGCCCAGCGCCCCGCACGCGTACAGCGTGCCGGCGGCGCCGGGGCGTAGGAGACGTAGAGCGAATCGCCGCCGACCACCAGGCCGTTGGGGACCCACAGGCCCAGGTAGGTGAGGCGGCGGGAACGGGAGGACCACAGCAGGGCGTTGGTGCGCCAGGTCGCCGAGAAGGACGGGCGGCCGGCGGACCGCGGCGGACGGGCGGTGAGGCCCAGCCGGCTGACGAGGGCCGACACCAGGTACAGCGCGGCCGCGAGGAGCAGGCAGGCCCGCGGGGACAGGAGCGCCAGCAGCGCGCCGCCCGTCGCGAAACCGGCGACCTGGGTCAGGCCCCAGAGCATGTTGTAGACCGAACGCCCCAGGACGTAGCCGTCCTTGGACAGGATGTCGTTCAGCAGTCCCCCGCGCACCCCTCCGCCGAGCGACGCGACCAGGCCCTGCAGCAGGACGACCGCGAGGACCGCCCGGACCGGCAGACCGGGCAGCGCCAGCACCGCCGTGCCGGCCGCGAACGCCAGGGAGAGGCCGGTCAGGATCGCGCGCGGGGGCAGCCGGTCGGCGCCGGAGAGCAGGAACGTGGCCCCCGCCAGCTGCGCGAGCTGTGGACCGAACATGCTCAGCGCCGACAGCAGCGGGGAGCCCGTGGCCCGGAAGACCAGCGTGCCGAGGGCCAGCGCACCGATCGTCTGGGCCGCGGCGGAGCCGGCGAAGGAGAGCAGGAAGGGGGTGAACTCCGGGGTGCGGAACAGGGTCCGGTAGCTGCGCATGCGGCAGAGTCTCGGGGCGGCCGGGCGGCCGTGTTCACTGTTTCGCCGACACGCGAAAGGTCGTACGCATGGGCTTGTGGCAGATCGGCACCGACACCCTCGCCCGCAGCCGGTTCGTGCTCTCGCCGTTCGCCGAGACCTTCGCGAGCCTGAGACTGCTGCACGCGGGGACCGGCGCCCATCCGGGCGAGGAGGCCTGGCTGCGCGCGCACCTGCCCGGCTACCGCGCACGCCTGGCGGCCGACCCGGTGGCCGGGCCGCTCGTGCGGGCCGCCCTCGGCACGTCCTGGATCGCCGACTTCCTCTGCCCCACCTCGTGCGTGGGCGAGAGCTTCGAGCGGACCGTGTCCCGGGTGCGGTCGGCCCGGGCCGGGGACGCGCGCGCCGACCTCCGCGTGTCCCTGCGGGGCCCGCTGCCCGCCGCCCTGGAACGCGACGACCTGCCCGAGCGGGCGGCTTCGCTGCTGACGTACGTGTGGGAGGAGACCGTACGACCGCACTGGCAGCGCAGGCGGCGGGTGCTGGAGGCCGACGTGGCCGCGCGGACGGCGCGGGTCGGCCAGGGCGGCTGGGCGGCGGTGCTGGACTCGCTCCGCCCGGGGACGCGGTGGCTCGGGGAGAGCCGCTTCCAGGTCAACCTGAACGCGTATCCGCCGCGGGAGATCGCGGCCGGCGCCGAGCTGCTGTTCATGCCGGTGACGCCGCGGACCGGCTGGGTGTCGTGGGAGGGGCGGGAGCGGTACGCCGTCGTCTACCCGTGTCTCGGGGTGCTCGCCGAGGACCACGCCCACCGGCCCGTCCCGGCCGGTCTGGTCGCGCTCGTCGGCACCGCGCGCGCCGGGCTCCTGGCCCTGCTCGGCACCCCCATGAGCACGACCCAGCTGGTCGCCGTGACCGGCCAGGGCCTGGGTTCGGTCGGCCGGCACCTGCGGGTGCTGCGGGACGCGGGCCTGGTGGAACGGCGCCGGGCCGGGCGCTCGGTTCTGTACGTGCGCACGGCGGCCGGCGAGGTGCTCCTGGAGGCCTCGGGCACCGGCACCGAAGCGGCCGGGCCCCGCGTGACACGCGTCGGAGCGGACCCGGTCCGGCGGTGACCGGCCCCGGAGATATCCGATGGAACGGGCACCCGCCGGCGGCTAGCCTCGCGCGGATGGAGATCCGGACGTTCGAGGAGAGCGACTGGCCGTCGGCCTGGCCGTTCATGGAACAGATCATCCGCGAAGGGGACACCTTCTGCTACGACCCGCTCCAGACCGAGGCCGAGGCGCGCGAGATGTGGGTGGTACCGCCGCCGGGGCACACCGTGGTGGCGGTGGAGGACCGGCGCGTGATCGGCACCTCCAACATGTACCCCAACCGGCCGGGCCCCGGTTCGCACATCGCCAGCGGGAACTTCATGGTCGCGCCGGAGGCACGCGGCCGGGGCGTGGGCCGGGCGCTGGGCGGATACCTGCTGGACTGGGCCCGCGGCCACGGATTCGCCGGCGTGCAGTTCAACGCCGTGGCGGCCTCCAACGCACCGGCGCTCAAGCTGTACGGACATCTCGGGTTCGCCGTCATCGGCACCGTTCCCGGCGCGTTCCGGCATCCGGTGCTGGGCCCGGTCGGCCTGCACGTCATGTACCACGACCTGGCACCGGCCCGCGGATGACCCGTGGCGGACCGCCGCCCCGCACCGGTCCCGGCGCTGGGGGCGTCTCCCCGGTCTTCGTGGATCAGGCCGCGGCGTCCGGTGCGGCGCCTCGGCGTGCGGTCGAGTCGCCCTCGTACCGGGCGCACGTGGGCGATTCGAACGTGCGGCGAGGTGCCGTGCCGGGCGTCGCGGACCCGCGAAGATCGGGGGACGCCCCTAGCATGGCCCACGCGTCGACCGCCCGACAGCGCCGAAGGAGCACGCGCCATGGAGATCGTGACGTCCCAGAAGATCACCACGTTCCTGATGTTCGAGGGGAACGCGGAGGAGGCGATGACCTTCTACACCTCGCTCTTCGACGACGCCGGGATCGTCGCCGTCACCCGCTACGGCGCCGACGGCCCCGGCAAGGAGGGAACGGTGCGGCACGCGACGTTCTCGCTGGCCGGCGGGCAGTTCATGTGCATCGACAGTCCCGTGGCGCACGGCTTCACCTTCACCCCCGCGGTCTCCCTCTTCGTGCAGTGCGAGGACGAGGCCGAGATCGACCGTCTCTACGCGGCCCTCGTCGAGCGGGGCACCGCGCTCATGCCCCTGGGCGACCACGGCTTCAGCAGCAGGTTCGGCTGGGTCAACGACCGCTTCGGCGTCTCCTGGCAGCTGAACCTGCCCTGAGCCCGCCCGCCCCGCCCAGCACGACGGCCCCTGACCGTTGACTCCGGTCAGGGGCCGTTCGCACTGCTCCTCGTGCGGAGGCGGTGGGATTTGAACCCACGGTGACATCGCTGCCACGACGGTTTTCAAGACCTTTTGGCGATCACGGCTGCTGACCGCTGCGCCGCAGGTCAGACGCGTGCGGGCACTCCAGCGGAGCCGTCATCGTCGTCGTCGTGCCCCTGCGTGCCCCTTGGGCCTCGTCATGCCCGCTGAACCAGGCGTCGGAGGCTTCGGCCACCTGGTCATCCCGACCGGCAACAGGCCGAGCGTAATGCCGGGTGGTGACGCTCGCATTCGAGTGGCCGAGCCGATGAGCGGCGGTCATGACGCCGTACCGGTCGGCGACCCACGTCCCGTGAGAGGCACGGAGATCGTGCGGAGTCACGTCGGTCAGCCCGGCCGCCGAGACGGCGGGATCGAAGTACGCCTTACGCCACTGGTTGTAGCGCAGAGGCTTGCCGTCGGGCGTCGTGAAGAGGAGCGCATCATCCCCACCGGGCAGCTGCTCCAGGTGCCGGCCGAGGCGCGCAGCCAACGTCGGGCCAACCCGAAGAAGCCGCTTCTGATGCGACTTCGGCGTGTCGAAGACCAGAGCGCCGTTGGCTTCCGCAAGGTTCTCGTCGACCAGGACCAGGCCGCCGGACACATTGATGTCCACACGCCGCAGGGCGAAAGCCTCGCCAACTCGCAGTCCCGCGTACGCAAGCAGCGCGATCAGCAGGTCATGCGGCTTGGCCGCACTCCGCACGATCCGGGACGCTTCGAGCGGCGTGAGGATGTGCGGCTCCGTCTGGGGCATCCGAGGCAGCCTCACACCCCGGCAGGGTGTCTGCGGGATCATGTCGTTCTCGACGGCCGACCTCATGATCTGCGACAGGACTCGGTACGCCTGCCTGATCCTCGAAGCACTGAGCCCCTGGGTCTTCATCCCGCCGACCCACTCGGTGATCGTGATCGGTCGCAGGCTCAACAGCTCACGATCACCGAGCGCCGGATTGATCAACGAGTTGATCAGGGACCGGTACGACGCCTGTGTCTTGTGCTTGAGCTGCGGAGAGACCGCAGCGAGCCAGCGAGCCGCCCAATCCCGGACGGTCGTCTGCCCCTCGGCAGGGTCGAGCCAGCGGCCCTCTTCGATCTCGATGCGCTTCCGCATCAGCCACCGGTCGGCGTCCGTGGCCGTGGCGAACGTCCGATCGGCAGGCCGCAGGACACCGTCCGGGCCCGGGTAGCGAGCCTGGAAGCGACCGGACGGGAGCTTGCGGACACGACCGAACGTCCGGCGATACCTACGCTTCGGGGCCATCAGGCAGCACTCCTCAGAGCCACCGGGCGAAGAGCGACCGGTTCCACGGTGTGGGTGGCCACGAACGCGTTCACGGCGCCCTCGGGGATCCGGACGTGCCGACCGACCTTCACGAAGACGATCCGGCGTTCTTCGACAAGCCGCCGGGCGAACCGCACACCCGTGCCCAGGCGTTCGGCGACTTCCTGCACAGTGAGCAAGCGATCCATGGTCACTGGTCCTCCCCTTCCAACCTCATGTCGGTGAGTTCTTCACGTGCGATCTCGCGGTTGTGCTGGATGTCGCGACGGATGTTGGCGGCGAGCCAGGATTCGCCGGGTGTGTGGCCGTGGCCGGCATAGACCCAGTGCGCGAGGGTGAGGGTGGTCGCCTCTTCGTCGTCGGGATCGGGCAGGCCGAGGGCGGCGCGTTGCTGGGCGGCGCGGTAGTCGGCGCGGACCTGGCGGAGTGCGCCGAGGGTGGTGGAGTAACGGCGGGACTTCGTGGAGAAGTGGCCGCGGAAGCCGAGCATGTGAGCCCAGTCCCGTAACTTCCGGTCGGGGTAGAACGGGTGGAGGTCGAGGCAGGCCGCGATGAGCCGGGCCGGGTGGTCGGGCACCTCGAGCAGCGCCAGGGCCTCTTTGTTGCCGATGCGGCGGTCCACGGTGCCGGTGGTCTCGGCGGCCTTGGTGGCGTACTTCGCGACGTACGAGGCGACGGCCTGCTCGGTGATCTCGGCACCGTCCCCGAAGGCCCGGATCGGGCGTACGTCGATCTGCTCGCCCCACTGGAGGGTGCGAGCGGGCTGGTCCCCGGCCGGGGGAACGTCGACCGCGACGCGTGCGGCAGCGGCCCGGATCGCCCCGTCGAGAAGGTCGCCCGTCGCCCAGACCGGCGGAGGATCATCGGGGCCGTCCGGGCCGTCGAAGCGGATCACGGCGTGGAAGTGGACAGCGCCGCGCTTCTGGTACTCGGCAACCTTGCCAAAGGAGATCCGGGATTGCTCGCGGGCGGCTTTCTGGGTGAGGCCGGCGCGACTGGCGATTTCGCGGCGGAGGTAGATCGTGAAGTAGCGCCACAGGTCGGAGGCGTGGTTGTTCCAGAGCACGGCGCCCGCGTAGTCGTACGTTTCCGGATCGAGCGGGGTGCCCAGCTCGGGAGCGTCCTCCTGGTGGTGGATGCCGCAGCGGCATGGCCGGATGCCGGGCCGGTTGTGCACCGGGCCGAAGGACGGCGCGGTGAGTGTGGCGAAGACGCGCGGGTGGTCGCGGATCGTGTCGGGGGTGCCCTTGGCGGGGTCGCCGACGAGTCCGGCGCGGATGAGGTGGTAGGTGTCCCCGGCGTAAGTCCAGGCGCAGGCCGGGCAGCGGGAGGCCCGCCGGTTGCCGCAGGCAAGGCGGAGGACGCCGCCGGGTTCGGTGTCGGTCGAGTAGGAGTGCAGGACGTGACCGGTGGCCGCGTCGCGGGTGACGGTCGAGCCCATCAGACGGATGGGGTCGGTGCAGCCGCCAGTACGGCGGATCTGGTCTTGGATGCGGTCGAAGCCGGTGGACCCGGCCAGCCTCAGCACGTCGGTGAGGGTGGCCGGGTCCAGGCCCGCCATCGTGGCGGTGTCGGTCACTCGGTCACCCCCGAGCGCGGGCGAGGGCGCCGGCGGGGGCGGTGTGGCCGCTGCCCTTGCAGGCCGGGCAGGTCACGCGGAGGGTGACGCGGGTGCCGTCGCGGTGACGGGCACCGGTGGTGATGTGGGCGGTGGCGTAGCCGTCGCAGTCGTGGCAGACACGCGTACCGCGGGCGTGCTGGGGCATCATGAGGTTTCCCTTTCGGGTCCGTTGGATCTGAAAGTGGTGCAGGCACCCGGAGCGGCGGATCTTTGGCGAGAGAGGCCGCTCCGGGGGCCGTCATGGGCGGGTGTTGCGCCTGCCGTGCCCCTTGACCGCGTACATCGCCGCGTCGGCGGCAGCCAGGGCGTCGGTGAGGGTGCGCACCGGCAGGTGTGAGCAGTGGCAGCGGCCAACCGAGGCCGAGACCGGCAGCGTGCGGCCGTCGTGTTCGAGGGGCCGGTTCAGGGCGAGTCGCAGGGCGTCGAAGCCGGGGGTGCGGCCGGGGTCGGTGATGATCGCGGCGAACTCGTCTCCGCCGAGGCGGGCGGCGATGCCGTAGCGGCCGACCCAGGTGTTCAGTCGGCGGGCGGTGGCGGTGAGCACGGCGTCTCCGGCGGCGTGGCCGTGGGTGTCGTTGGTGGCCTTGAAGTCGTCCAGGTCGACCAGGAGCACCAGGGCTGCGGGGTGCTTGGCGAGCAGGTGTTCGGCGCGGGTGGTCCATCCGGCGCGGGTGTGCAGGCCGGTCAGCGGATCACGGCGGGCGGTGGCCAGGCGGCGCACGAGGAGACCGCCGTGGAGAGCCCAGCCCAGCGTCGGTAACGCGGCGGCGATCACGTGGGTGTCCATCGTTCAGTGCCCCTTGCGCAGGTCGGTGAGGAGGAAGCGGAGCACGACGGCGGTCACGGCGACCGAGACGGCGGTGATCGCGACCGCGAGGAGCATCGAGACCAGGACCGCGCCGACGACCAAGATCACAGCCCCACCACCGGCCGCCAGGGCAAGCGCGCTGCCAGGGGTGAGCTGGACGGTCGGTCGGTTCGAGACCGGGGCCACCGGGAGGACCTGAGTCGGGGCCGGGGCCTGAGCCGCGGGGACCGGGGCGGTCGTCTGCGTCGGGGTGACGGTCGGCGTGGGGGCGGTGTCCTGGGGCGGGTACTTCGGTGTGAACACGGGCTTTTCCTCCTGTCAGGCGTTGCAGCGGTGGGTGCGGGCGGCGAGTTCGGCGGCGCAGCGGTCGCGGTGGTCGGTGGAGAAGCCGCAGCCAGGGGCCGTGCACGAGGCTGCGTGGCGGGTCTGGCCACGGTCGTTGTTGTAGGTGCCGACCTTGACCGGGCCGACGCGGATCACGTTGTAGAAGCGGTTCGGGCGCACGAGCTGGCCTCCTGTCGGTGTCAGGTGAGCTGGAGTTGCGCGGCGATTGCTTGGCAGGTCGGGGCGGGCAGGCCGAGCCGAGCAGTGAGCGCGTCGGCGGTGATCGGCTCACCCGTGCTGGACCGGTGGGCGTCTGCGATCGAGCGGGCGTGGTCGAGGAGTGCCGGCGGAACGGCCGGACCAGGGGCGGGTGGCTTGGGCGGTGCCGGGGCGAGCTCCGGTGCCTGGACCGGGGCCGGGGTCGACTCGTCGGGTGTGTCGGTGCGGTGCAGTTCGACTTCGGCCGCCGGTTCCTCATCCACCACCGGGGCCGGGGTGTCCGGTGTGGGGGCGTGAACGAGGAGGGTTCCGCCGAGGAAGGCAAGCGCGGGCCATCCGGCGACGAGGATGCGCAGCCAGGCGGGCACCTGGTGCAGGTCGAGCAGTCCGGCCGTGGCGACGTTGGCACCGAGCGAGGCCGCCAGGGCGATGGCGAACCAGGTCCAGGACGAGCGGTCCCGGCCGGCGCGCAGCCGACGCCAGGCGGCGACCAGCAGCAGGTCGACCGAGACCGGGTAGGCCCACGCCTTCCATCCGGACTGTCCGGCCGCAGCCGCCAGGTCGTGCAGGTGCGCGAAGGACAGGGCACCGGCGATCACGGCCTGGATCAGGACGGCATCGGGGCGGATCGATCGGTTCACGGCGCAGCCTCCCTAGTCCGTGACGGGCCGTGGCTTGACCAGCGAGGGGCCGGACGCCGGCACCTCGGCGGGCACGTGCGGGCGGTACGGATCGAGGACGGGAAGGTCCGGGACGAGGTGCGCGAACTCCCGGCACACCGCCTTCGCCTCATCACGGGAGGTGTGCGGGGTGCGGATCTTCGCCCAGCCACCCGAGGAATCCGCCGCCACGGCGGTGCCGGGGCGTTCTGCGGGGATGAGGCTGGCGGCCATCACGGCATCCGGGGCGACGTCCGCCAGGCCCATCTCGGCGGTCTGCTTGTCATTGACCCGGTGGACCACTCGGCCGGTGAGCTGGGCGCGGAGCATGGTGGCGCCCTTTGCCCAGCTCGGAGCCGAAACGCTGCCCGCACACCTCCAGATAGATGCCGACCGCGCGGGCCATCTGCGCCAGCCGGATCAACGCGGTCACGATCCGCTCCCGCCGCTCCTCATCCTTCTTCGAGGAGATCAGAAACAGCTCGGCCACCTCGTCCACCAGGACAACGACGGGCACGGGCCGTAACCGCTCGGGCAGCTCCCACATGTCCGAGACACCGTGCAGGCTCAGCACGTCGAAGCGGGATTCCATCTCCGCGACCAGGACATCCAGCAGGGCGGCGGAGTCGTCCGGGGTGGTGGCCAGGGCCGACAGTCGGGGCGCGTAGGCGGACTGTTCTACCCCGCGCTTGCAGTCGATGCCGACCAGGGCCACTGGCATTCGCGCCAGCCCTTTGATCAGGTTCCGTTGATAGACGGACTTGCCGGAGTTGTTGGCGCCCAGCGTCAGCGCCATCGGCATCGAGCGGTAGTCCCGGACGAAGGCCGTTCCGTCCTCGCGCAGCGCCACCGGCACCGACAGCCCGTCAGGGCGAGCACCGCGCGGCATCCGGACCTGACGCAGCACGTCATAGCCCGTCATGCGCAACTCGACATACCCCGGCTTGGTCTCGGCGACGGTCACCGAGTGCACGCCCCAGGCATGCCGCAGCCGTTCCGAGGCGGCCATCAGGTCCGCCGGTTCGAGGCCGGCGGGGAGCCGCAGTGTCACCCGCAGCCCGGTCGACGTTCCCCGGACGCGGCGCACCTTCGGCGGGACCGGCAGCACCTCACGCCGGGCCACGTTCCGGGCGATGAAGGCCCGCATCCGCGACGGCTGCACCGTCAGCCCGCACACGTCCATCGTCGAGCGGTAGGAGAGGGTGAACCGGCCCCAGGTGACGGGCAGTCCAACCAGCGACCAGTACACGCGCGGCGCGCGGACCTTCGCGTAACCGAGACCGCCGACGCCCGCGAGGGCGCCCGTGGCCTCCAGCATCATGGACAGGTCCGTCATGGTCAGGCCGCCGAGGTGATCGCGACCGCTCGGAACGAGATGCCGTGCCGCTTCTGGCCGTTGAACTCGTTCTCCCAGTCCCGCGCCTTCAGCCCGACGACCCGAACGGGCATGCCCGGGGCCAGGCCTTCCGGGTAGCCGGTCTCCGGGATGGTGACCTGGTAGAGGTTGCCCTCCCCTCGTCCGAGACGAGCAGGCCCACCGTCGACAGCGGCGCCCCGGTCTCCCGGTCCATCGCGCGCTCACCGGTCTTGGCGTTGGCCAGCTTCGGCGCGGGCGCAGTCGCCACGAACACCACAGCGGTCGACAGATCGATCTTGAAAGACGGCATGAGCACATCCCTCGTACAGGAGGCCGCCCGATACGACCTCTCTAGACATCTCCAGCCTGGCTAACGTCTCTAGAGATGTCAAGCAGGATGTCTAGAGAGGTTGTAAGCGCTAGATCGCGGCTACACGCAGAGAGCGGCGGCCATACCCATGGCCTAGGCTGTCTAGAGAAGAGAGGAGGACTCCGGAATGGCCAAAACCGACGACGACCGTCGGCCCAAGTACCAGCGGATCGCGGACTCCCTGCGCGAGGCGATCCAGTCGGGCGAGTACGGCCCCGGTGACCGCCTCCCCGGAGAGAACGAACTGATGGCTACCCACGGCGTAGCCCGCATGACGGCACGCCAGGCGTTGAGCGTGCTTCGAGACGAAGGTGTCGCCGAGGCCCGCAAGGGCGCCGGCGTATTCGTCCGCGCGTTCCGACCCCTTCGCCGCCGAGGCATCCAGCGCCTTTCCCAACAGCAGTGGGGCAGCGGCCGTTCCATCTGGTCCGCGGACATCGAGAACCGTGCGCTCGAGGTGGACCAAGTCAGCGTGTCCGAGGAGGCCGCGCCCGATCACGTAAGCGCGGTCCTGGAGCTGAGCGACGAAGACACGGTGTGCGTGAGGCGTCGGCGCTTCGTTCTGGACGGGAAGCCCGTCATGTTCGCGACGAGCTACTTGCCCACGTCACTGGTCGCAGGCTCAGCGATCACGCAGGAGGACACCGGGCCGGGCGGAACGTACGCCAGGCTTGCCGAACTGGGCTACAAGCCAGTGCACTTCCGCGAGGAGATCCGCTCACGCATGCCCGCCAAGGACGAGGCGTCTCAGCTGAGCGTGTCCGCGGGCACACCCGTCATCCTCATTTGCCGCACCGCGTTCGCGGACGAGGGTCGCCCCGTCGAGATCAACGAAATGACGCTCGACGCCGCCTCCTACGTCCTGGAGTACGACTTCGACGCGTGACCTGAGCTGTTACAGGTTTCTCTACCTCATCAAGCCGGCTGCGCTCCGCTCCGCCGGGCGCGCTCCCGGCTCCGCTGCGGGCGACGCTCCTGCCTTCGGCCCGCTCCGCCCGCGCTGCGCCGACGCGCGCCCACGTGATAGCGCCGGGACATGAGTCGATCACCGTAGAGAAGCGGCCACGGTCAGAACAGCCTCCGGCGGGGGCGCTCAGGCTCCGAGATGGCGGGGGCGCCGTTCGCGAGTGCCGGCGAGTCGGTGGCGTGCGCGGGGTGCTCCCATCCCGTCTGCCATCGACCCAGGCAGAGCCGAGCAGACGCGGCCCATGGCGTCCAGGTCGTTCGTACAGTGGCGCGCTCCACCTGGACGCCATGAACCACGCCCGCTCCACGGTGTGTGGGCCGACGGCAGACGGGATGGAAGCTGGGGAGGTTGGTGGGTTGAGGAGAGATGACGCCTCACAGCGGAACTCACGCTTCAAACTTGTCGGCGCCTTCACACGAGCCGAAGCTGGTCGCCGACAGCGGGCTGCACGACGGTGCACCGACTAGACCAGCCTGGGTATGGGTCGCCTGAGGGTGCACGCCGGCCGGTCGATGTCCACGCGGGCGAGTCCCTCACCGACTCCCTTGAGGGCGACGGTGGGTGGCACACGTAGTACGCCGAGCACGAAGGCGATCGGAAGCCGACCCGAACCGCATCGTCGCCGGTCAGGCCCTGGAAGTAGCGGCCGAAGAGTGCGACGACTAGGGGAAGTTGACGCCCTACTTGGCACCTTTGTCCGGTTCGGTGAAAGTGTGGGATGAGTCTCAGAAGCCCTGATCGCGTTGGCTTTTGAAATGGCCCCTGCCCGAAGATTCATCCAACCGCGAGGGCCCGTCGGCGTCACCTCTCACAGCGCTCCGACGGGCCCCTCTCGGGTCTCGAATCCAGGCATAGGAAACGGACCTCGTTTTGGACACTACACAGAACACGGTCACCAGGAAGACCGCTTCCAGGGCGATCCTCGTCACGTTGCTTATCTTCGGCTGCGGTGATCTCGGGTTCCTCTCGGGCGTCTTCGCAGGTGTCGTCGGCAAGCTCCCCCTGTACGCGGCGACGGCAACCGGCGCCGGGGCATTCCTGCTGACACTCGGGATCGCTTTCCCGATCATGCTGTTCCTCGTTAAGGGCGACAACGACTGAGGGACGGCGGCGGTTTCCCATGCGAGGGGGCCGCCGCCTCGCCATCCGATCAGTTTCTGCCCACCCGGTCGACGAGGAGGACGAGGCCTGAGCGGCGGTCGGGTAAGCAGCAGCTGGAACAGCCCGCTACCCGACCGCTAGCCCGAGCCTCGTGTGTACGTCTTCGCACATCACGATTACTGCCCGTGCCCCATCCGTGCCCGGTCGAGCGGGAAACCACGGGGCAACACGGAGCAGAGTGGGCACCGCATAACGGAACGGCCCCTGACCAGAAACCCAGGTCAGGGGCCGTTCTCACTGCTCAGCAAGCGGAGGCGGTGGGATTTGAACCCACGGTGACATCGCTGCCACGACGGTTTTCAAGACCGTTCCCTTAGGCCGCTCGGGCACACCTCCCCGCGCCCGCCCGTGATCGGCGGCGCGCGTACACAGTACCGGGCCGCCGCGGGGCGGGGGCACACCGGGGTGCCGCCGGTTCCCGCGCGGCACCCCCCGCGGAGGCGTCAGCTGTCGCCCGCCCGGGAGCCCAGGGTGAGGTCCACCGTGCGCTCCTGGCCACCGCGCTTGTAGGTGATCGTGACCTTGTCGCCGGGCTTGTGGGTCCAGATCTCGCCGATCAGGGTGGGCCCGCTGTCGATCACGTGGTCGTCGAGCTTGGTGATGACGTCGCCGGGCTTCAGACCGGCCTTGTCGGCCGGACCGCCGGTCTCGACCGCGGCGGAGCCGGACGCTCCCTGGTCGGTGATCTTCGCGCCGGCCGTGGAGTCCTCCAGGGACACGGACGCGCCGATCTTCGCGTAGACCGGCTTGCCGGACTTGATCAGCTGCTGGGCGACGTACTTGGCCTGGTTGATCGGGATCGCGAAGCCGAGGCCGATCGAACCGGACTGGCCGGAGCCGAAACCGCCGCTGCTGCTGGACTGGATCGCCGAGTTGATGCCGATCACCGCGCCGGAGGCGTTCAGCAGCGGGCCGCCCGAGTTGCCGGGGTTGATCGACGCGTCGGTCTGCAGGGCGCTCATGTACGACGCCTTGCTGGAGGAGCTGCCGTCGCTGGAGGCCACCGGGCGGTTCTTGGCGCTGATGATGCCCGTGGTGACGGTGTTGGACAGCCCGAAGGGGGCGCCGATGGCGATCGTCTCGTCGCCGACGGCCACCCGGTCGGAGTTGCCGAGGGCGAGCGGCTTGAGGTCGGAGGGGGCGTTCTTCAGCTTGATGACGGCGACGTCGTACCCCTGGGCGTGCCCGACGACCTCGGCGTCGTACTTCCTGCCGTCCGGGAAGGTGGCGGAGAGCTTGCCGCCGTTCACCGCGTCGGCCACCACGTGGTTGTTGGTGACGATGTGGCCCTGGGTGTCGAAGACGAACCCGGTGCCCGTGCCGCCCTCGCCGCTGGTGCTCTCCGCCTCGATGGTGACCGTGCTGGGCAGCGCCTTGGAGGCCACGTTGGCGATGGTGCCGGGGGCCCGCTTGATCTGGGAGGCGCCGTCGGAGGCGGAGACGGTGGTGGAGCCGGAACCGTCGCTGTCCTTGGCCAGGGTGTAGCCGATCCCGCCGCCCAGGCCGCCCGCGACCAGCGCGGCCACCAGGACCGCGGCGACCAGCCCGCCGCGCCCGTTGCGGGGCTTGGGGCGGGCTGCTGGTACGACGAGCCCCAGCCCGCGGCCGCGCCGCCGGAGCCGCCGTCGCCGTAGGCGGACGCGGTGGCGGGCGGCGGCCAGGAGCCGTCGGCCGCGGGGGCGCCGGGGGCGCCGTACGGCTGGTGGGCGTCAGGGGCGGGTCCGGGGGCCCCGTGCGGCGGGCCCGCGGGGGTCTGCGCCGCGGGTGCCGGGTACTGCTCCGGGGCGCCCGGGGTGCCCTGGGGCACCGGCGGCAGCGGAGTCGTCGGCGCGCCCCCGTCGGGCGCGGAGCCCTGCGGGGAAGCAGCGGGAGATGCCACCGGCACGGGAGGTGCGGACGGGGCCGGGGGTACCGCGTTGCCCTCGTTCTCGGTGCTCACAGCTCTTCTCCTCGATCCACGGCTGTTGTTCCAGGTCGCACTCGGACACATACGCTCAGGCACGCTCGTCGCGGCGTGCACGCCGGTCGCCCGTGCGGCAGGGGCCCGGTGCGACAGCTGTGCATGTTTCGGTGGTCCTCTTGTATGCAGTCAGCTTTTCCCATGGGCCGTCAGAGCACCATAAGCGGTGGCTGTGGGTCCAGGGCCACTCTTTACATAGGATATTTCTCGCAAAAGTTTGACCGAGGTCCAGAACGGACGCCACCGTTCACCGCCCGGACCGGCCGGTGCCGCCCCCGGGTACCCCGCGTCGGTGGCACCATGACGCGGTGACCCACGCACCACACCACACCGTCCAGGTCGTCGCCCACCGGGGGGCCTCCGAGGACGCGCCCGAGCACACCCTGGCCGCGTACAAGAAGGCGATCGAGGACGGAGCGGACGCCCTCGAGTGCGACGTACGGCTCACCGCCGACGGTCATCTCGTCTGCGTCCACGACCGCCGGGTGAACCGGACCTCCAACGGCCGCGGGGCCGTGTCCGCGCTGGAGCTGGCCGATCTCGCCGCCCTGGACTTCGGCTCCTGGAAGACCCGCGAGGACTGGCGCGGGCGGGACGAGGAGCCGGACTGGGAGCACCGGCCGGAGGACCCGGCGGACACGTCCGTGCTCACCCTGGAGCGGCTGCTCGAGCTGGTCGCGGACTCCGGGCGGCGGGTAGAGCTGGCCATCGAGACCAAGCACCCCACGCGCTGGGCGGGACAGGTGGAGGAGCGGCTGCTGCATCTGCTGAAACGGTTCGGGCTCGACGCGCCGGCCTCGGCCGCCGAGTCGCCGGTCCGCGTCATGAGCTTCTCGGCGCGCTCGCTGCACCGGGTGCACGCGGTCGCGCCGACGCTGCCGGCGGTCTACCTGATGCAGTTCGTCTCGCCCCGGCTGCGGGACGGGCGGCTCCCGGCGGGCGTGCGCATCGCGGGCCCCTCGATCCGCATCCTGCGCAGCCACCCGGCGTATGTGGAACGGCTGAAACGAGCCGGCCACCAGGTCCACGTCTGGACCGTGAACGAGCAGGCGGACGTCGATCTGTGCGTGGAACTGGGCGTCGACGCCATCATCACCAACCGCCCGCGCGCGGTGCTGTCCCGGCTGGGCCGCTGAGCGGAAGGAACCCCGGGCCCCGGGCACGGCCGCGTCGCCGGACACGAAAGGCGGGTAAGGACCGGTGCGCGGCTCTTGACCCCGGCCGCACGGCTGCAGCATCCTCCGTTCTCGGCCACACCCACGAAATCCAGCCACAGAGTGACCGGCCCGTCACGGGGAGTGCTCCGGCGTATTCGTCATGTGTGCAGACGTTGCGAATGCGTCAGCGGAAGAGGACTGGCCGGTTTCCGGTACAGGCCGTTGGGGCATCCACACCGTGGCGTGGGGCGAAGGAGGTCTCGGGGTGGCGTTGGTGGTGGCACAGGAGGTGCCCACGTCGTCGAGCATGGCCGTTCCCCATGGCCCTGCGGGCGTGGGGAAGGCGAGACACCGGATGCGGGCGCAACTGCGCGGCGGCGGGGTGTCGGAGTCGGTGGTCGACGACGCCGTACTGATCCTTTCCGAACTCTTGAGCAACGCCTGCAAACACGGGCGGCCGCTCGGGGACGCCCAGGCCGGCGACGGCGCGGTGCGCGCCGCGTGGAAGGTGGACGCGCGCGGACGGCTCATCGTCGAGGTGACGGACGGCGGCGGTCCGACCCGCCCCGCCCCGGCGACTCCGTCGGTCACCGCGCACGGCGGCCGCGGGCTGAACATCATCACGGCACTCGCCGACGACTGGGGCGTCCGGGACGACATCCAGGGCGAGGTGACGGTCTGGGTCGTGGTCCACGAGGACGTTCATGATCCGGACGCCGGGTGCCGGCGCGGGGGTTTCGCTACGCGCGTCACCGCGTCCCCGGTCCCGGCCATGGCCGAACTGGACTTCGCCGACGCGTTCGACGAACTGGGCTGAGCGCGGGGCCCGTCGGGCGGGCTGCGGCCGTACGCCGGCGGCGTCGCCCGCGTGTCCGTTGTCCACAGGTTCCCGTGGGTCAGGGCGCGAACGGCTAGGCTCCCGCCCGTACCAGACGAGCCGTAACCGGGAGACCCCACGATGGCCAAGAAGCGACCCCAGACGAAGGCCAAGCGCCCCCAGCAGGCAGACGCGGACATCCCGGTGGTCGGCGCCCGCGAGCCCTGCCCCTGCGGCAGCGGCCGGCGCTACAAGGCGTGTCACGGCCGGGCCGCCGCGCACGCCGTGACCGAGCTGGTGCGCCGCCCGTTCGAGGGGCTGCCGGGCGAGTGCGACTGGGTGGCGCTGCGCGAGCTGGTGCCGGCCGCCACCGTCGAACTGACCCTCGCCGGCGGCCTGCCGGAGGGCGTCCCCTCGGTCACGCTGGCCACGGTGCTGCCGATGGCCTGGCCCGCGCTGCGCCGCGACGACGGCTCGGTCCTGATCGGCCTCCAGAACGACACGCCCTCCGGTGACATCAGCCGCGACCTCGCCGACACCCTCCGGCGCGCGCTCGAGGCGACGCCGGGCTCCCCGGTGGAGGGCCGCCGCGCGCCCGCCGAGGGCCCGAGGCTGCAGGAGCTGCTCGACCCCGAGGGCCCGTTCGAGCCGGTCGTGCACAGCGGCTTCGAGTTCTGGGTGCCGGACGCGGAGAACGCCACGCCGGAGGTGACCGCCTCCCTCGAGCGGGCCAACGCCGCCGCCATCCCGACCGTGAAGCTGTCCGGCGTGGACGCCGCGTACTGGTGCGAGACCCCGGAGAAGAACCACCTGCGCTGGGTCATGCCGCACCCGGAGGAGCAGCTTCTGGACGCTCTCGCCCGGCTGCACGCGGCGGGCCGCTCCAGCCTCGGCGAGGGCACCCGGCTGGTGGGCTCCTTCCGTGCTCACGGGCTCACGGTGCCGGTGTGGGACCTGCCGAGCGGGGTCACGGCCGAGGACGTGGAGAAGCCGGCCGCCGAGTTCGCCGAACGGCTCGCCGCCGCCCTCGCGTCCGCGGAGCCGCTCGCCCCCGAGGAGCGCCGGGCCCGCGGTGGACTCACCAACCGGCAGGTCACGCTCAGCTGACGTGCCGCGACGCCCGCCCCACGGCTGACCGACCGGTCAGCCGTGACGGCCGAACGGGCATCGGGTGACTCCTGTCACAACTGCCCGGCACGACAGTGGAATCGGTGTCCGAATAGCCGAGATCGAATTTGCGAACCGCCGATCTCTTGTTACCGTTCCAGTAGCCCGGTTGCTGGTGCATCCCCGTCGCCAGCAACCGGGCCTTTCCATGTCCGCGTCCGGTGGACAGACCGCGGGGATGCGTCAACTGGCGTCTGTCAGTTCGGAGTTGCTCCCGAGCGCAGCAGCAGCGGCTCGTCGGAGCCGCGCACGGCGAACTCGGTGACGGCCGTGTAGGCGTCCGGCGCGCCCCGGGTGTGCTCGCGGGGCGTCTCACAGGTGGCGGGCTCGTCGTCGGAACCGGCGGCGCAGTGGATCTGCACGGTCCGGCCGCCCGGTCCCATCATGCTCAGCACGGGGTCCATGGCCTCGCCGGTGGCGTTGCGGTAGTAGGTGCGCGCCCAGGTGTCCTCGCCCTGGGTCAGCACACAGGTCTGCGCCTCGACGCCGTCCGAGGAGGAGAGCTCCGGTCCGCAGCGGGCCGCGGTGGCCAGCCCCAGGCCGAGCCGCCGGGGCGAGCGAGAGGGGGCCGCGGAGGGCATCTTCGCGTCACCGCCCGCGGCTTCCCGGCCGCCCGCCCGCCGGGGCGCCGCGGCGTCGCCCACCTGTCCCGTGGACGCCACCGCCAGCGGCAGGGCGACCACGGCCACCACGATGCCCGCCAGGGCGAGCAGACGGAGCCTTCGGGAGTCCGGCCCGCCGCGGTGCGGCGACCGTGTGCGGTCACCCCCAGAAATGCGCAGCATGTAGCGGAAGATAACGACCGCGGACGGGCGGAAGCCGTGTCCGCGCCGGACACTCCTACAACTCGGGCGCGCTCACACCCGTACGAGTGAGGGCGTCGACCACGGCGTCCACCACCGCCTCCACGTCGGGCACCCAGGGCGAGGCCGAGCCGGGCAGCGGGGCACGCTCCCAGCGGACGGCGCCCTGACCGGTCTCGGACGGCGGCAGGGCGATGTAGCCGCCCTCCCCGTGGAAACGCAGGGATCCGGGCACGAAGTCCTTGGCGTAGAGCAGTTCGCCGAGCTGCTCCATGGAGTACGGCTTGACGAGCACGGCCCAGCGGGTGGGCGAGGCGACCACCGGACCGAGACGCATGCCCCGCCGGTCGAGCAGGTCGAGGGCGCGGGCCGCCGCGGCCGCCGGCAGGCTGACCGCGCAGGGCGCCGTACCGCCGGTGGCGAGGACGATGGGCGCGCCCGGCCGGTTGGTCCACCACCAGCGCACCATGCGCCCGTCGGTGGTGGCCGCGAGCAGACCGGGGTCGAAGGGGTGGGCGCCGGGCACCGTGCACTCCGGGTCCGGGCAGGCGCAGCGGGCCCGGCCCTGCGGGTCCGGAGCCACACCCGGGAGTACCGGCCACTGCCATTCCGTCGCGAAGGTCAGGGCCGCGCTGATCGGCTCAGGCCTCCCGTCGTCGCGCCTGGACAGGAGCCTGCGTCGCCTTCCGAGGATCTCGCGCATGAGCGCTCGTTCCTTTCCGTTGCACCGCTGGCAACACCGTGGACCACATCACACCATGTGTCGATCTCTGCACTGTGCGTACCTGTTGGCGCATCACACCCCTGCGCACGGCAGGGGGACCCCTGGGGTCGGTCGGCGGCCGCGTCCTCAGTGCGTCCATCGGAAGCACGGGCGCGGCGCGGGGGTGGCGAAGTATGGCGTTTTGCCGTCGCGCGTGTTTCTCTCCGCCTCCGCCACGGGAGGATGGGGCTCGGCCGTCGATGGTTATGACGTCCGGGTCCGGCGCCAGGTTCCGGGTGGCACCCAACCACCCCTGGCCTTCATCGAGTACGTACCCATCACGACCGTTGTGACGCTCCGTGGAACGACGCCAGTCGACCGCAAAGAGCCGTTACCCGAGGCAGTTTTAGGCCAACTTGGCAGTAAGGCAAGGGTTTCGAGAGAAAGCCACTTCAAACCCATGGACACCAGGAATCCCCGCAGGACAATGCTGGACATCCCCTCACGAGTGCGTGTACATGTGGAGACACTGCTAGCGGCGCAGAATGACATGGGGGTTTGCGATGCTTCTGAGCACTACGCACCGGTCTGAAGGCCGGACGCCATGAACGCCCCCACCCTCCGAAAGTGGCTGGAATCGATCCAACGGTTCCCACTCCCGCACACACTGTCGCGCCCGCACCCCCCGCCCCGGACGCCGCCCATGCCCCGGACGCCGCGCTTCCGCCCAGAAGCACCCCCGCCCCCGCCGGCCCCGCCCCCGGGACGCTGCTGCAGGACCGGCTGGCCGGCTGGGTCTCCGACCTCACGACCCTCCACGAGCTGACCGAGCGCCTGTCCGCGACGAACGCGCTCGAACCCGCCCTCCAGGAGCTGCTGAGCGCCGGCTCGGCCCTGGTCGGCGCCCGCCGCGGCCTGGTCGCCCTGGAACCCGCCGACGGACTCGGCCCCCGCACCACCGCCGGGCTCGGTCTCGGCCGCGCCGATCTCGGCCATCTGGAGACCGTGCCGCGCGACGCCCTGCCGCACGGCACCCTCCTCGACGCCGGCGGCACGGGCGCGCGCGACGGAGTCGCCCACCCCGACCTCTTCGCCGAGGACGGTCTGGACCCCCGCCACCGGGAGGTCGCCGCCCGCCTCGGCTACGCCGCCAGCTACGCCCTGCCGCTGTCCACCGGGTCCGCCGGGCACCTCGGTGCCGCCGTGTGGCTCTACGACGAGCCCGCCGAGCCGGACGAGCGCCGCCGTCACCTGGCCGGCCTCTACGTCCGGCACGCCTCGGAGCACCTGGCCCGGCTGCTGGAAGTGGAGCGCACGCGCGCGCGTATGGCCACCATCACCGAGGAGCTGCTCCCGTCCCGGCTGCCCCGGGTCGCCGGCGTCCAGCTCGCCGCCCGGCACCGCACCTCCCCGCGCGGCGGCGGCGACTGGTACGACGCGCTGCCGCTGCCCGACGCCGCCCTCGGCCTCTCCGTCGGCTCGGTCACCGGCTCCGGGACCAGCGCAGTGGCCGCCATGGGCCGGCTGCGCGCCTCCCTGCGGGCCTACGCCGTGATGGAGGGCGAGGACCCGGTCGCCGTGCTGTCCGACCTGGAGCTGCTGCTGCGGCTGACCGAGCCGGCGCGTTCGGCGACCGCGCTGTTCGCCTACTGTGAACCGGCGCTGCGCCGGGTCACCCTGGCCGGTGCAGGCCACAGCCCGCCGCTGCTGATCGGTGAACGGCGCACCGAGTTCGCCGAGACCTCCGTCTCCGCGCCGCTCGGCATGCTCGCCTGCTGGGAGGCGCCCAGCGTGGAGGTCCAGGCCGAGGCGGGGGACACCGTCCTGCTCTACACGGACGGGCTGCTGCACCGGACCGGAGACCCGATGGACCGCGCCTTCGCCCGGCTGCACGCGGCGGCCGCGAGCATCCCGCGCGGGCTGCGCCACGACCCCGAGGCCGTCACCGACCACGTGCTGCGCACCGTGCTGCCGGACGGCCGGGACACGGCGGACAGTCCGGAGGACGTGGTCCTGCTCGCCGCCCGCTTCGACTGAGCACCGCCACCCGGGCACCGCCCGCCACCCGGCGTGACCGGCCCCGGACCGTCTGGCATGACCGGCCATAACAGCCGTTCCGGCCACGGTCCGCCTCCGGTGCGACCGTACGATGATGGAGGTCCCCGCTCGGCCACAAGCAGGAGCGTCGCGGGCCCCGGGGAGATCACATGGCGTATCGAGGAGGATCACGTGGCCGACGAGCTCAACCCGGCTGTCACCGACGAGGCTGCTACCGCAGCGGGTCCGGAAGCCGAGGCCGAGGAGCCCATCAAGCAGCGGAAGAACGGCCTGTACCCGGGCGTCTCCGACGAGCTGGCCGAGAACATGCAGTCCGGGTGGGCCGACACGGAGATGCGTGACCTGCGGCCCGTTCCGCAGGCCGCCGAGACCGCGCGCCGCCGCGCCGCGCTCTCCGCGCGCTTCCCCGGGGAGCGCCTGGTCGTCCCCGCGGGCAATCTGAAGACCCGCTCGAACGACACGGAGTACGCCTTCCGCGCCTCCGTCGAGTACGCCTACCTCACCGGCAACCAGACCGAGGACGGCGTCCTCGTCCTGGAGCCCACCGCCGGCGGGCACAAGGAGACGATCTACCTCCTGCCCCGCTCCGACCGCGAGAACGGCGAGTTCTGGCTGTCCGGCCAGGGCGAGCTGTGGGTGGGCCGCCGCCACTCGCTCACCGAGTCCGAGGCGCTCTACGGCATCCCGGCCGCCGACGTGCGCGAGCTGGCCGACCGGCTGCGCGAGGCCACCGGCCCGGTGCGCGTCGTGCGCGGCCACGACGCCGGCATCGAGGCCGCCCTGACCGACAAGGTCACCGCCGAGCGCGACGAGGAGCTGCGCGTCTTCCTCTCCGAGGCCCGGCTGGTCAAGGACGACTTCGAGGTCGGCGAGCTGCAGAAGGCCGTCGACTCCACGGTCCGCGGCTTCGAGGACGTGGTGAAGGTCCTCGACAAGGCCGAGGCGACGAGCGAGCGCTACATCGAGGGCACCTTCTTCCTCCGCGCGCGCGTGGAGGGCAACGACATCGGCTACGGCTCCATCTGCGCGTCCGGCCCGCACGCCTGCACGCTGCACTGGGTGCGCAACGACGGCCCGGTGCGCTCCGGCGACCTGCTCCTGCTGGACGCCGGTGTGGAGACGCACACGCTGTACACCGCCGACGTCACGCGCACGCTGCCCGTCAACGGCACCTACAGCGAGATCCAGAAGAAGATCTACGACGCCGTGTACGAGGCCCAGGAGGCCGGCATCGCGGCGGTGAAGCCGGGCGCCAAGTTCCGCGACTTCCACGATGCCGCCCAGCGCGTGCTCACCGAGCGGCTCGTCGAGTGGGGCCTGGTCGAGGGCCCGGTCGAGCGTGTCCTGGAGCTGGGCCTGCAGCGCCGCTGGACGCTGCACGGCACGGGTCACATGCTCGGCATGGACGTCCACGACTGCGCGGCCGCGCGCACCGAGACCTACGTGGACGGCACGCTGGAGCCGGGCATGGTCCTCACCGTCGAGCCGGGCCTGTACTTCCAGGCCGACGACCTGACCGTCCCGGAGGAGTACCGGGGCATCGGCGTCCGCATCGAGGACGACATCCTCGTCACCGAGGACGGCAACCGGAACCTCTCGGCGGGCCTGCCGCGCCGCTCCGACGAGGTCGAGGCGTGGATGGCGTCCCTCAAGGGCTGACCGCACCCACGGAACCGACGACGGCCGGGCACCCGCGGGGGTGTCCGGCCGTCGTCGGTCGCGGCGGGTCCGGGGAATCCCTCACGCGGGGGAGCGTGGTCGTGGAGCACGCGCTGGAAGAGCCGGCAGTCCCGCCATGCGCCGTTGATGTGCAGATAGCGGGGAGCGAGCCCGATCGGTGTGAAGCCGCACTTCGCCAGCACCCGCTGCGAGCCGGTGTTGCCGGTCAGCGTCGACGCCTCGATCCGGTGCAGCCCGACCGTGTCCCGGGCGATCCGGCAGACCTGTTCCACCGCGGCGCTGGCCAGCCCCTTGTTCTGCTGGTCGGCGGCGACCCAGTACCCGAGGTGGGAACTGCAGAAGGGGCCGCGGGAGATGCCCGTCAGGGTGATCGCCCCGACGATCCGGCCGTCCGGGGCCTCGAACACCCACGGCACCACCGCACCGGCGGCGAACTGCCGCAGCAGCCCGTCGATGCGCTCCGCCTGGCCCTCGGAGGTGAAGAAGGACTCCGGCCTGACCGGCTCCCAGGGCTCCAGGTGCGCACGGTTTCGCGTGTACGCGGCGGCGAGCGCGGGAGCGTCGTCCGAGGCCAGCGGGCGCAGGAGCGTTCCGCCGGCTATCTTCGCGGTGCCCATGTCATCGGCATGCATGCGCGCACCCTAGCCGCGCGGGCCCGGTCCGGCTCCGGTCACGCCGTGAGGATCACGCCGTGAGCAGGGACGGATCCTTCTTCCACTTGAGGATCTTGTCGAAGCTGACCACGGTGCCGCCCCGTCCCGGCTTGCCGCCGATGTGCACGTGGTCGGCGAGTTCACTGATCAGGCACAGCCCGCGGCCGTGCTCCGCGTCCGGACGCGCGGGCCGCGGGTCCTGGGCCAAGGCGAAGCCCGGCCCCGAATCGGCCACCTCGATACGGCACTTCTCGCCGTCGAGGTAGGCGGTCACCCGGTACGCCTCGGAGCAGCCCGCGGACGCGCCGTACCCGCCGTGCTCGACGGCGTTCGCGCAGGCCTCGCTGAGGGCGACGGACAGGTCGTAGGAGACGTCCGGGTCGACGCCCGCGGTCTCCATCGTGCCGACGAGCAGCCGGCGGGCGAGCGGGACGCTGGCGGCGTCGCGACGCAGTTGGAGTGACCACCAGATGCTCATGCTCCAGCCTCCTGGCCGCGGCTCGACATACCGTTACCTATTGCCGCGCGTGCCCGGCCGTAAGCACACGGTTCGCGTGACGCCGCCCATAAGGACGCCGCGTCCCGGACGGGAACGGTGCGTGGAAGATCCGATTCCGGCGGAAGAGGATCTTCCGGTCATGTCGGCGGCGTCGCGCGGTGACCGAATCCGGCGACCTGCCGTGGGGCACGGGCGGGTCCAGTGCGATGATGACCCCGCCATGACTGCCCCCCACCCCCGCACGGCACACCCCGGAGCCGGGCTCCGGATGCCACGGGCCGCGGTGTTCGCCGCGGTCTGCGTCGTGCTGGCCGCGGCCGGGCACACACTGGCCTCCTGCGCGAGCGTGCCCTTGTGGACGCTCGGCGCCGGGTTCCTGGGCTCCCTGCTGCTCGTGGCACCGCTCGCCGGGCGGGCGCGCTCCCTGCCGGGCATCGCCGCACTCCTCGCGCTCGGCCAGACCGTGCTGCACACGCTGTTCGGCCTGGGCCAGCACGGGACACCGGCCGCGATGTCCATGGGCCCGATGAGCACGCCGTCCCACGACAGCGTGCTCGTCGAGCGGGCCGCCCGGCTGCTGTGCGGGTCCAGCGCGTCGGCGCTCACCCCCGGGCACGCCTACCGGCTCCTGCTCGACGCGCACCTCATCGACTCCTCGGGCGAGCCCGCGGGCGCCATGCCGGCCATGCACCACATGGCCGCCGGCTCCGGCGGCTCGCCGGCGTCGCTGCTGCCCTCCGTGCCGATGGTCCTCGGTCACGTCCTCGCGGCCGTCGTGACCGGCTGGCTGCTGCGCCGGGGCGACCTGGCCGTGCTGCGGCTGATCGAGCTGTCGGCGCACGGAGTCACGGAGGGGGCGCTCGTGCGTTCCCTGCGCGCCGCGCTGGCGCTGACCCGCGTCCTGTGCGCCGGGCTGCTGCCCGCGGCCGAACCGCGCCCGGGCGCCCGCCGGGCCTCCCGCGACGAACCGCCCGCCCCGCGCGCCACCGCACTCCAGCACACGGTGATCCGGCGCGGCCCGCCCGCCGCCGCGTTCCTCCTCGCCGCCTGACACGACGCGAGCACCACCGCACCGGAGCCGGAAACGGACGATCCGGACGGGAGGGCCGCCGTCGTGCGGCACGCGCGCGTGCGCACCTCATCCAGTGGCACAGCGAACGGCACCGCCACGCGCACGCGTACTCCCGATCACCACCGGAACCCACCCGAAGTGGAGTGCTCCCTGCCATGAAGGCTTCTCGAATCGCCGCCGCCACCGCCGTCGCGGGCTCGGCCGTCCTCGCCCTGTCCGGCCCCGCCTTCGCGCACGTCAGCGTGCAGCCCGAAGGAACCGCGGCCAAGGGCGGCTACGCGGTCGTCGACTTCAAGGTCCCCAACGAGCGCGACGACGCCTCGACGACCAAGCTCGAGGTGAACTTCCCCGCCGACCACCCGCTGGCCTCGGTCATGCCCCAGCCCCTGCCCGGCTGGAGCGTGAAGGTCACCAAGTCCAAGCTGGACAAGCCGCTGACCATGCACGGGGAGAAGATCGACGAGGCCGTCACCAAGGTCACCTGGACCGCCGACGGCAAGGGCGTCGAGCCCGGCTACTTCCAGAAGTTCCCGCTCTCCGTCGGCGCCCTGCCCGAGGACACCGACCAGCTGGTGTTCAAGGCGGTCCAGACGTACTCCGACAAGGAGGTCGTGCGCTGGATCGAGGTGCCGCAGGAGGGCCAGGCCGAGCCCGAGAACCCGGCCCCGGTGCTGGAGCTGTCCGCCGCCACCGACGACCACCACGGCACCTCGGCCGCCGCCGACGAGACCGACGACAAGACCGACGGCAAGACCGGGCAGACCGCCGCCGCCGACGAGGACTCGAAGGGCGGCAGCGACACCACCGCGCGCGTGCTCGGCGTGGTCGGCATCGTCGTCGGTGCCGCGGGTGTGGCCTACGGCGTCCTCGCGGGCCGCCGCCGGACCGCCTGATCACCTTTCCGCACGCGCACCGGGGGTCGTGCGACCCTTTCGTACGACCCCCGGTGCGCGCCGGAGTTCTCACATCTGGGACATTTCTCTATGCGCAAGAAGACGTTCGCCGCGGCCGCGCTGCTCGCCGCCGCCTCCCTGACCCTCTCCGCCTGCGGCAGCGGTGACGACAACGCGTCACCGGTCTCCGTGGTCTCCGAGGAGTCCGGCTCGGGCAAGGCCGCGACCATCCTCGACCGGCCCTTCGAGAAGCCGGACCTGGTCCTGACCGACACGCACGGCAAGAAGTACGACCTGCGCGCAGAGACCAAGGGCCACCCGACCCTGGTCTACTTCGGCTACACGCACTGCCCCGACATCTGCCCCACGACGATGAGCAACATCGCCGTCGCCAAGAAGGCACTGCCCAAGGCCGAGCAGAACGACCTCAGGGTCGTCTTCGTCACCACCGACCCCGACCGCGACACCCCCGCCGAGCTGGGCAAGTGGCTCAAGGGCATCGACCCGCAGTTCACCGGCCTGACCGGCGACTTCGCCACCATCCAGGCCGGCGCCCGCTCGCTGGGCATCTCCATCGAGCCGACGACGAAGGACAAGAACGGCAAGGCCGTCTCGGTGCACGGCACCCAGGTCATCGCCTTCTCCCCGAAGACCGACGGCGGCTACGTCCTCTACGGCGAGGACACCACCGTCGACGACTACACCAAGGACCTGCCCAGGCTCGTCGAGGGAGCCAAGCCGTGAGGCGTGCCGTCCTGCCCGCGACCGCCCTCGCCGGCGCCCTGGCCCTCACGGGCTGCGGCTCCGGATCCGGACCGGACGACGGCCCGGGCGCCTCGAAGGCCGAGCTGTCCGTGAGTTCGCCGTACATGCCCCAGCCGGTCTCCCCCGACATGGCCGCCGGGTTCCTGACGATCACCAACCAGGGCGGCGCGAAGGACGCGCTGACCTCGGTCAGCAGCGAGGTCGCCGGCCGGGTCACCATGCACAGCACCGTCGGCGGAGCCATGCGGGAGAAGACCTCCTTCGCGATACCCGCCCACGGCCGGCTGGTCTTCAGAAGCGGCGGCAACCATCTGATGTTCGAGGAGCTGAAGCGCGCGCCGAAGCAGGGCCAGCACGTGACCCTGAAGCTCACGTTCGCCGAGTCCGGGCCCCTCACCGTCGAGATGCCGGTGAAGTCCGCCACGTACAACCCGTCGACCGGACACTGAGGGAGGGACCACCTTGACGCGGACCATCACCCCCCGCCTGCGCACCCTGGTGCTGCTGCTCATCGCCGTCACCGGCGCGCTGCTCGCGGGCGCCGGTCCGGCCGCCGCGCACGCCGCGCTGACCGGCAGCGACCCCGCGCAGGGGTGGTGGTCGACAAGGCGCCCACCCAGGTGTCGCTCACCTTCTCCGAGAAGGTGGCCATGAACGACGACTCGCTGCAGGTCCTCGACCCCAAGGGCGCGAAGGTCCAGGTCGGCTCGCCGGTCAACGTGAGCGGGACCACCTACGCCGTGAAGCTCAAGGGCGGCCTGGCCAAGGGCACGTACACGGTCGGCTACCAGGTCGTCTCGGCGGACAGCCACCCGGTCGCCGGTGCCTACACCTTCTCCATCGGAGCGCCCTCGCAGACCGTCGTCTCCGGCGTCGGCACCACGGCGGGCGACACCGCCGTCGGCCGGCTCTACTCCGTCGGACGGTACGTCTCCTACGCCGGCTTCATCGTGCTGGCGGGCGGCGCCGCCTTCGTGCTGGCCTGCTGGCAGCGCGGCTCGGGCGTACGGGCCCTGCAGCGGCTGGTGGTCGGCGGCTGGCTCACGCTCACCGCGGCCACGCTCTGGCTGCTGCTCCTGCGCGGCTCCTACACGTCCTCGGGCAGGTTCGGCGACGTGTTCGACCTGGACCTGCTCGGCCAGGTGCTGCAGACCAAGACCGGCGCGGCACTGGTCTCGCGGCTGCTGCTGCTCGCCGCCGCCGCGCTGTTCATCGCCGTTCTCTTCGGCGCCTACAACCGGCGCGAGGAGGCCGAGGAGAAGCGTGACCTGACCTTCGGGCTGACCATCGGCGGAGTGGTCGTGGCCGCCGGGCTCGCGGCGAGCTGGGCCATGGCCGAGCACGCCTCCACCGGACTCCAGCCGGGTGTCGCCATGCCCGTCGACGTGCTGCACCTGCTGGCCGTCGCCGCCTGGCTGGGCGGCCTCACCGCCCTGCTCGTCGCCCTGTACCGGGCGCCCGCCGACACCCCGGTCGAGGCCGCCGCCGTCCACCGCTTCTCCCGCCTCGCCTTCGCCTCCGTCCTCACCCTGGTCGCCACCGGCACCTACCAGTCCTGGCGGCAGCTCGGCTCCTGGTCGGCGTTCACCGAGACCCGGTACGGGCAGCTGCTGCTGGTCAAGATCGCGCTGGTGGCCCTGCTGGTCGGCGTCGCCTGGATCTCCCGGCGGTGGACGGGCCGGCTCGCGGACCCGGCCACCGGAGCCGTACGGACCGAGCGGCCCGAGAAGGAAGCCGTCTCCGCTCCGGCCTCCGCCGGCCAGGAGGCCGCCGCCGGTGACGGCGAGCGCGCCGCCCAGCTCGCCCGACAGCGGGCCGCGGTGGACGCCGCCCGGCAGAAGCGGCAGCGGGACGCCGACCCGAACCGCCTCGGACTGCGCCGCTCGGTGCTCACCGAGGCCGGTGTCGCGGTCGTGCTGCTCGCCGTCACCACCTGGCTCACCCAGACCGAGCCGGGCCGCACCGAACTGGACGCCAGGGCGGCCTCCTCGTCCTCCTCCAGCTCCTCGTCGTCCTCGTCCGGCGCCCTCACCCTGGACATGCCCTTCGACACCGGCGGCACCGACGGCAAGGGCCTGGTCCGGATCGACTTCGACCCCGCGCGCGTGGGCGGCAACGAGATGCACGTCTACGTCCAGCGGCCCAACGGACGCGCCTTCGACGTCCCCGAGGTGAAGGTCGCCCTCACCCTCGCGGCCAGGAAGATCGGGCCGCTCCCCGTCACCCCGGACCACATCACCACCGGCCACTGGGCGGCGAGCGGAGTGCAGATCCCCATGGCGGGCGACTGGAAGGTCGCCGTGACCGTGCGGACCTCCGACATCGACCAGGTGACCGTCTCCAAGAACGCGCAGATCGGCTGAACCCCACCATGCCCGACCAGTCCCCCACCGAGACCCGCACACCCGGCTCCCCGGCCCCCGAGCCGAGCGGCCACGGCGGCACCGCCGAGAACCGCGGTGGCGTCTCCCGGCGCGCCCTGCTCGGCACCGCCGGCGCCACCGGACTGGCGCTCGGCGCGGCCGGCGCGGCCGTGGGACACGCCTCCGCCCCCGCCCAGGCCACGCCGCTGACCTCGGTGGGCGCCGGCCGGGCGATGTTTCACGGGAAACATCAGCCCGGCATCACCGAGGGACTCCAGGCCCGCGGCCACCTCGTCGCCTTCGACCTCGCGGCGGGGGCCGGCCGCAAGGAGGCGGCGGCCCTGCTGCGCCGCTGGTCGGCGACGGCCGCACGGCTGATGGCGGGTGAGACGGCCCCCCACGGCGACACCGGCGTGGCCCGGGACGCGGGGCCGTCCTCGCTGACGATCACCTTCGGCTTCGGCCACGGCTTCTTCGGGCGGACCGGCCTGGAGAAGCAGCGGCCGGCGGCCCTGGACCCGCTGCCCGACTTCTCCTCCGACCGGCTCGACAAGGCGCGCAGCGACGGCGACCTGTGGGTGCAGATCGGCGCGGACGACGCCCTAGTCGCCTTCCACGCCCTGCGCGCCGTCCAGAAGGACGCCGGTCACGCGGCCCGCGTCCGCTGGCAGATGAACGGCTTCAACCGCAGCCCCGGTGCCACGGCCCACCCCATGACGGCCCGCAACCTCATGGGCCAGATCGACGGCACCCGGAATCCCAAACCCGCCGACGCCGACTTCGACCGGCGGATCTTCGTGCCCGCCTCGGCGGAGCCCGCCTGGATGGCGAACGGCTCCTACGCCGTCGTCCGCCGGATCCGCATGCTCCTCGACGACTGGGAGACGCTGTCGCTCGCGGCCCAGGAAGCGGTCATCGGGCGCCGCAAGGACACCGGGGCGCCGCTGTCGGGGGCGACGAGACGACGCCGATGGACCTGGACAAGACCGACGCCAAGGGCGAGCCGGCCGTGCCCGTCAACGCCCACGCCCGGATCACCCGGCCCGACCGCAACGGCGGCGCGGCCATGCTGCGGCGCCCGTTCTCGTACCACGACGGCATCGACCAGGACGGCACGCCGGACGCCGGGCTGCTCTTCGTCTGCTGGCAGGCGGACCCGCTGCGGGGCTTCGTACCGGTGCAGCGCAAGCTCGACCGCGGTGACGCCCTGTCGAGGTTCATCCGGCACGAGGCGAGCGGCCTGTTCGCGGTGCCCGGCGGCGCGGCCGAGGGAGAGTACGTGGGACAGCGGCTCCTGGAGGGGTGATTCCGGCCGGAGAACCACCCCTTGGGGGTTTCAAACCACCCGGTCGAGTGGCGTCGATGAGACACGGAAGCCGTGCGCCCCGGCGCCCATTAGGGTGAGGACATGCCAGCGAGCTATGCGTATCTCGGTCCCGAGGGCACCTTCACCGAAGTCGCCCTGCGCACGCTTCCGGAGGCGGCGACGCGGGAGCTGATGCCCTACGTGTCCGTGCAGTCCGCACTGGACGCGGTGCGGGCCGGCGAGGCCGAGGCCGCGTTCGTGCCGATCGAGAACTCCGTCGAGGGCGGCATCACCACCACCCTGGACGAGCTGGTCGCGGGCGAACCGCTGACGATCTACCGCGAGGTGCTGCTCTCGATCACCTTCGCGCTGCTGGTCCGGCCCGGCACCCGGCTGGCGGACATCAAGACGGTCTCCGCGCACCCGGCGGCCCAGCCGCAGGTCCGCAACTGGCTCAAGGCGAACCTGCCGGACGTCCACTGGGAGTCGGCCGCCTCCAACGCGGACGCCGCGCGGCTGGTCCAGGAGGGCCAGTACGACGCCGCGTTCGCTGGCGAGTTCGCCGCCGCCCGCTACGGCCTGGAGGCCCTGGAGACCGGCATCCACGACGCGGAGAACGCGCAGACCCGCTTCGTGCTCGTCGGCCGCCCGGCCCGGCCCGCGGCACCGACCGGCGCCGACAAGACCTCTGTGGTGCTGTGGCAGCGGGACGACCACCCCGGCGCCCTGCGCGACCTGCTGGGGAGTTCGCCAGCCGGGGCATCAACCTCATGCTGCTGCAGTCCCGGCCGACCGGCGCCGGCATCGGCAACTACTGCTTCTGCATCGACGCGGAGGGGCACATCTCCGACCGGCGGATGGCCGAGACGCTGATGGGGCTGAAGCGGATCTGCCTCCAGGTGCGGTTCCTCGGCTCCTATCCGCGCGCCGACATCCTTCCCGGCGAGGCCCGGGACACCCCGCCGGGCACTTCGGACAAGGAGTTCGTGGCGGCCGCCGACTGGGTGGCGCGCTGCCAGGACGGCCGGTTCTGAGGCGGCCGTAGACTGCCACCGGTCAGTCCTACCTGCATATCTTCGTTATCCACAGAAGTTATCCACAGGTTCGCTTCTCGACCTGGGGACAAGTCGACAAGGGTGAGCGATCCCGTCGACAAATCGCCCTGGAAGTCCCCCTTGCGGCCACCGTCCCGCACGTCACCCTTCGTCCACCCGTTTCCTTTGGTTCATCTTTTGGGGCGACCCCTTTCCACTCGAAAGTAGGTGTCACCCCTGCTTGAGGCGAGAATTCCTTCGTCCGGCCGAAACTTCCGGAGTGATCAATTCCGGAATCCACAGACTTTCCGCACAGCCTGTGGATAACTATCCCGAGGGCGTGGATCGCTGTGGACAACGACCCCTCCAAGTGCCGCCCTCCACAAGGAAATCCGGTCAACCGGGAATCCGCCGACTGCCACGTTCCAGGGATTGAGACACCTTTTCTTGACAGCCTCCACCACTCTGCGCAATTGCCCTGAAACGGCACGTAAGGCGCGAGTCGCAATAGTGAGTCGTGACCTGCGAGCTCGCACCGGTAGCCTTGCCCGCGTGATTGACCTTCGCCTGCTCCGTGAGGACCCCGACCGTGTGCGCGCGTCCCAGCGCGCCCGTGGAGAGGACGTCGCGCTCGTCGACTCCCTCCTGTCTGCCGACGAACGGCGCAGGTCCTCCGGCGTCCGCTTCGACGAGCTGCGCGCCGAGCAGAAGTCGCTCGGCAAGCTGATCCCCAAGGCCACTCCGGAGGAGAAGGCCGAGCTGCTGGCGCGCGCCGAGCAGCTCAAGGCCGATGTCAAGGCCGCCGACGCCGAGCGCGACGCGGCCGACACCGAGACCCAGCAGCTGCTGCAGCGGCTCGGCAACCTCGTCCATCCCGACGTGCCCGTCGGCGGCGAGGAGGACTTCGTCACGCTGGAGACGCACGGCACCATCCGCGACTTCGGTGCCGAGGGCTTCGAGCCCAAGGACCACCTGGAGCTCGGCCAGGTGCTCGGCGCGATCGACGTCGAGCGCGGCGCCAAGGTCTCCGGCTCCCGCTTCTACTTCCTCACCGGTGTCGGCGCCCTGCTGGAGCTGGCCCTGGTGAACGCGGCGATCGCGCAGGCCACCGCGGCCGGCTTCACCCCGATGCTGACCCCGGCGCTGGTGCGCCCGCAGTCCATGGCGGGCACCGGCTTCCTCGGCCAGGCGGCGCAGGACGTCTACCACCTCGACAAGGACGACCTGTACCTGGTCGGCACCTCCGAGGTTCCGCTGGCGGCCTACCACATGGACGAGATCATCGACGCCGACCGGCTGCCGCTGCGGTACGCGGGCTTCTCGCCCTGCTTCCGCCGCGAGGCCGGCTCGCACGGCAAGGACACGCGGGCATCTTCCGCGTGCACCAGTTCGACAAGGTCGAGATGTTCTCCTACGTGACTCCCGAGGACTCCCAGCAGGAGCACAAGCGCCTGCTGGAGTGGGAGAAGCAGTGGCTGACCTCGCTGGAGCTGCCCTTCCGCGTCATCGACGTCGCCTCCGCCGACCTCGGCTCCTCGGCCTCCCGTAAGTACGACTGCGAGGCGTGGATCCCGACCCAGGGCAAGTACCGCGAGCTGACCTCGACCTCTGACTGCACCGAGTTCCAGTCCCGCCGCCTGTCGATCCGCATGCGCGACGGCAAGCAGGTCCGCCCGCTGGCCACGCTCAACGGCACCCTGTGCGCCGTACCGCGCACGATCGTGGCGATCCTCGAGAACCACCAGCAGGCCGACGGTTCCGTCCGGGTCCCCGAGGTGCTGCGCCCGTACCTGGGCGGCCGGGAGGTCCTGGAGCCGGTCGCCAAGTGAGCGCCGGATTCCCGTTCCGACTGATCGCGACCGACCTCGACGGAACGCTCCTGCGCTCCGACGAGTCGATCTCGCGGCGCACCCGTGACGCGCTCGCCGCGGCCACCGCGGCGGGCGCGGCCCACATCGTCGTCACCGGCCGCGCGGTCCCCTGGACCCGCCACATCCTGGACGACCTCGGCTACGACGGCCTCGCCGTCTGCGGCCAGGGCGCCCAGGTGTACGACGCCGGCGCGCACCGCCTGCTGACCTCGGTCACCCTGGACCGGCAGCTCGCGGGCGTGGCGCTGGCGAAGCTCGAGGCGGAGGTGGGCCCGCTGTACCTGGCGGCGAGCCGGGACGGCCTGGAGGGCGAGGTGCTGGTGGGCCCGGGTTACGCGGTCACGGGCAACCTCCCCGCCACCCCGTTCACGGACGCGGCCGACCTGTGGTCCGCCCCGCTGAACAAGGTCTACATACAGCATCCGACGCTCGGCGACGACGAGCTGGCGGACGTCGCCCGGCGCGTGGCCGGCGGTTTCGTCACGGTGGCCATGGCGGGCGCGGGCATCGTGGAGCTGCTGCCGCTCGGCCTGTCCAAGGCCACCGGCCTCTCCCTGGCCGCCCGCCGGCTGGGCCTGAAGGCCGCCGACACGATCGCCTTCGGCGACATGCCCAACGACATCCCGATGTTCGCCTGGGCCGCCCACTCCGTGGCCATGGCCAACGCCCACGAGGAGCTCAGGGCAGTGGCCGACGAGGTCACCACCTCCAACGAGGAGGACGGCATCGCAGCGGTCCTGGAGCGCCTGCTCCCATAGCCCACCGCTCCCCGCGCCCCGCCCAGGGGCGCGGGGTCCGCGCGCCCAGCCACAACACCACAAAACCCCCGGCCGCCCAACAATCCCCGGCCAACCACCCCAGGGGCGCGGGGAACTGCGCGACCAGCCACCACACCGCCGCACCCAACCACGCCGCTCAGACCCCACGACGCACCCCTCAACAAATCCCCCGGCCACCCCACAAACCCCGGCCAACCACCCCAGGGGCGCGGGGAACTGCGCGACCAGCCACCACACCGCCGCACCCAACCACGGCCCCCAGACTCCACACCGCACCCCTCAGCAGACCCGCGCCCACTCAATCCAGTCACCGCAGACCGAGAACCCACCCAAGTCCCAGTGACAACGTCTCGCGGAGGATGCACGAATCGAACGTGCGCGGGCTTTCACACCCGACCACGGCTTAGCAAGCCGGTGCCTTGCCACTCGGCCAATCCTCCGGGTGGGCGGCCCACGCGAGAGCGACATCGCGTGCTCGAAGCGGCCGCCCCGGGCAGCCCCCATGAGCTCTACGGAGCTGTGACGATCACTCCGGAGCCCGCCTCGGGCTGCCCTGACGGGAGCTGGGCGTACTGTCGTGCATGGACATCGCCCGGCTCCTCTCCCGGTCCGTGACGCCGGGACCGTCCCGGCGGGTGGGGCACAACCACTCTGCCCCGCACGGGACTTGGGCGCCACCGAATAACCGGGGCCGCGTCCGTCCTAACGGCGCCGCCACCTGCGTCTGCGCGCCTTGCCGAAGAACCACCCCGCGGGCGGCTCGTCCGACCGCCAGGGCTGCGGCTCGGGCGACTCGGCGCGCCAGCGGGCGGCGAGCATCCGGGCCCGCGCGGACGGCTCGGAGGTCTCCGCGGCCCGTACGAACGCCTCGTCCAGGACGGTCTCGTCCCAGTCGTCGCCCCCGGCCCGCCCGGCTCCGCCGTGCTCCGGTGTCCGCTCAGCCATCCGCGGCCTCCCAGCCGTACATCCGCTCCGTCCAGTGTGCCCGCGCGCAGGTGAAGGCCCCGTCAAGGACGACCGGGGCCCCCAGGGACCTACTCCTCGCCCGCCAGCTTCAGTGCCCGCAGCTTCTGGCCGGCGTACCAGGTGGCCAGGACGGTGACCACGACGAGCAGCACCGTGGCCGTCGTCAGGCCGACGTCGGAGGTGACCAGGTCGCCGCCGGCGAGCTTCTGGGCGACGGCGAGCGACCACTGCTGGACGCTCAACGTGCGCGCGCCCGGCACCAGGGAGCCGAACAGGGCCTCCCAGACGAGCGCGTAGACGAGCCCGAGGACCACGGCGTGCCGGGACACCGTGCCCAGCAGCAGGAACAGCGCCGAGTAGGCGATGGAGGAGACCAGCGCGGCCACCGTGTAGGCGACGGCGATCTGCTGTCCGTTGCCGTTCAGGATCAGGCCCGCGAGCATCGTGGGCACGGCGGAGAACACCATGGTCACCGCGATGGCGACGATCAGCTTGGTCATGATGATCGTCGGCCGCTTCAGCGGCTTGGACAGCAGGTACACCACGGAGCCGTCGTCGATCTCCGGGCCGATCGCGCCCGTGCCGGCGATGACTCCGATGATCGGCACCATGGTGGCGAGCGCGAAGCCGCCGAGGACGTCGGCGGCCGTCTGGTCGTCGGCGCCGGTCAGGGCACGGACCGCCACGGAGATCACGAGCAGCAGCAGCGGCAGCGCGCCGAGGATGAGGGCCCGGCGGCGGCCGAGCAGGGCCCGGTAGGTGAGCCGGGCGACGGTGGGGTCGTACATCAGGGCCTCCTACGCCGCGACCAGGTACGAGAAGACGGACTCGAGGGACTCGTCGGACGGCGAGACCGTGAGCAGCCGGATGCCGTGGTCCCGGGCGACCTTCGGCAGCAGTGCGGTGAAGCGGCCGAAGTCGACGGTCTGGATGCGCAGCGCGCCCTCGGCGACGTCGACCTCGATGCCGGACGTCGACGGGTCGGCGATCAGCGCGGCCGCGAGGGCGCGGTCGTCACTGGAGCGGACCAGGTAGCGGTGCGGCCGGTCGGTCATCAGGCGGCGGATCCTGCGGAAGTCGCCGCTGGCGGCGTGCCGCCCGGCGACGACGACCTCGATGTGCCGGGCGAGCTGCTCGACCTCCTCGAGGATGTGCGAGGAGAACAGCACCGTGCGGCCCTCGTCGCCCATCCGCCGCAGCAGGTCCATGAGCTGCATGCGCTGGCGCGGGTCCATGCCGTTGAACGGCTCGTCGAGCAGCAGCAGGGAGGGGTCGTGGACCAGCGCGGAGGCCATCTTCACCCGCTGGCGCATGCCCTTGGAGTACGTGGAGATCTTCCGGTCCTGCGCGTACTCCATCTCGACCGTGGCGAGCGCCCGCTGGGCGGCCTTCGCGCCGAGTCCGTGCAGCTCGGCGTTGGCGACGACGAACTCGCGGCCGGTGAGGAAGTCGTACATCGCCTCCCGCTCGGGGACGATGCCGATGTGCTTGTAGATGGCCTCGTTGCGCCACACCGGCTGCCCGTCGAGGGTGACCGAGCCGGTGGAGGGGGCGAGGAAGCCGCCCATCATGTTGATGAGGGTGGACTTCCCGGCGCCGTTCGGGCCGAGCAGGCCGGTGACGCCGGGGCCGATGGTCATGGTGATGTCGTTGACGGCGACCACGTTGCCGAACCAGCGGGAGACGTGGTCGATGCTGAGGGTCGTCACAGCCCCACCTTCTTGTAGCGGCGGATCAGGAGGGCGTAGCACGCGGCGATCAGCCCGAGCACGACCAGGACGTACACCACGCCCTCGCCGCTGGACGGGCCGGTGCCGCCGGGGAAGCCGGAGCTGCCGCCGAGGAACGCGGACTGGACGCCGTCGACCAGGGTGACCGGCGAGAACAGGCCGATCCACGGCACGGCACCGGTGCTGCCCTGCACGTCGGCGATGGCCTGGAGCGTGGAGACGGCTCCGTAGGAGATGGTCAGCACGGCGATCACGGCGGCGATGCCGAAGCCGCGGCGCGGGGTGACGGCGGCGATGACCAGGCCGATCCCGGCGAACAGCAGCGAGAGCAGGGCCACGGAGACCAGCCCCTGGGCGAACTCCTCGGTCTGGTGCGCGAAGCCCATCTTGGCCAGCAGCGCGCCCGCGTACATCACCAGCAGGGGAGCGCCGGTGAGGACGAACAGGGCCGAGGCGAGCGCGGCGAACTTCGCCCGCACGTAGTCGGCGGTCTCGATGGGCCGTGAGAAGTACAGCGGCACGGTCTTGAAGCGCAGGTCGCGGGAGACGGACTGCGGCGCCTGCGAGGCGACGTACAGGCTGATCACCGCCTGCATGACGATCGCCCAGCGGGTGTAGGCGTGGGCGAGCGGCAGTTCGTGCGCCTTGGTGGCCACCGCGACGGCCACCATGATGGCCGCGGGCACGCACATCACCACGAACAGCAGCATCGGCAGCACCTTGGACTTCACCGAGCGGCCGAGGCCGTAGGCGCCGCGCAGGGACTGCGAGTACAGCGAACGGCGGGCGTAGCCGCGGCCCAGGCGGGGGCCGTCGTAGCCGCGGTAGCCGATGTCGTGGATACGGGACTGGTCGCCGCCGGCGGTCACCGGCGGGGGCTGCTCAACCGCCATGGCCGACGGCCTCCTTCCGCTGCTCGTCGCTGCTGGTGAACACCTCGGAGATGTGGTGCCGGCGCTGCTCCATGCGCACCAGCCCCAGACCGAGGTCGGCGACGACGTCGCGGACCAGGTCGTACGTCTCCTCGCCCGGGGCGGTCAGCAGCAGGATGTGTCCGGCGCCCGGCAGGCCGCCGCCGTCGTCGTGGGTGTCCACTCCGCGCGCGCGGAGCGCCTCGCGGACCGCGCGGGTGCCGTCCGGATGGCTGTCGCTGTCGGTGACCTCGATCGCGAGGGTGGTCGTGGTCTGGGTGAAGTCGGTGGTGGAGCTGGCGCGCAGCAGCTTGCCGCCGTCGATGACGACGACGTGGTCGCAGGTGCGTTCCAGCTCGCCCAGCAGGTGCGAGGTGACCAGGACCGAGATGCCGAAGTCGGTGTGGATGCGGCGGATCAGGCCGAGCATCTCGTCCCGGCCGACCGGGTCGAGGCCGTTGGTCGGCTCGTCCAGGAACACCAGCCGGGGGTCGTGCACCAGGGCCTGGGCCAGCTTCACCCGCTGCTTCATGCCGGTGGAGTAGCCGCCGATGGGGCGGTAGCGCTCCTCGTACAGGCCGACGTGGCGCAGCGTGTCCGCGGTGCGCTCGCGCGCGGCGGTGGGCGGCAGCCCGGACATGCGCGCCATGTGCACGACGAACTCGGTGGCCGAGACGTCGGGCGGCAGGCAGTCGTGCTCCGGCATGTAGCCCACCCGCTCGCGGATGGCGGCGCCCTCGGTCGCCACGTCCAGGCCGAGCACGGCGGCGCGGCCCTCCGTGGCGGGGGACAGACCCAGGAGGATCTTGATCAGGGTGGACTTGCCGGCGCCGTTGGCTCCGACGAGTCCGGTCACACCGGGTCCGATGTCCATGGACAGCCGGTCGAGCGCGGTCACCCGGGGGAACCGCTTGCTCAGGCTTTCGGTCGCGATCACAGTCACGCTTCGAAGGTAGTGACGCCGGACACCCCGGTCGTCAGACCTCAGAGCCGTCTTCACGTCAGACTCGAGTAGGACGGGACCCTGAGCGATCCCCTGCTCCGGACCTACCCGGCGGCGGCTCGCCCGCCGTCGTCCACAGCTCCTGATCCACGCTATTGACGCCGCCTCTAACAACTGTCACATTCACCAGTGTCAAGTTACGGACGCGTACCGCAGTCGACGGACGGGGCGGCATGGCAACGGTGGTGAGCAGCGAACTCTTCGCGGAGCTGCGGGGGTTCAGGCGGGTGCAGCGCCTCGCCTACGAGTGCGCGGAGGCGGTCGCGGCGCGTCTGGAGCCGGGCGTCACCGAGCGCGAGGCGGCCCGGATGCAGCGCGAATGGCTGCGTGAGCGCGGGGTGCGGGACTGGTTCCACCTGCCCTTCGCCTGGTTCGGCGACCGCACCGCGTTCGTGGACTTCCGCGTGCCGCTGCAGTTCTTCCCGACCGGCCGCCGGCTGGAACCCGGGATGCCGTTCATCCTGGACATGGCCCCGGTCTTCGAGGGATGCACCGCCGACATCGGATACTCGGGCTCGCTCGGCGTCAATCCGGTGCAGGACCGGCTGATGGCGGATCTGGAGGCGCACCGCGAGCTGATCCTGCGGGAGGTGCGCGAGCGGCGACCGCTGCGCGAGATCTACCAGGACGTGGACCGGCTCATGGTCCGGCAGGGCTACGCCAACCGGCACCGCGCGTATCCCTTCGGGGTGATCGCCCACAAGGTGGACCGGGTGAAGGCCCGCCGCTTCTCCCCGTACCTGTTCGGGTTCGGCACGCAGTCCCTCAAGGGGCTCGCCGCCGACGCCCTGCACGGCCACCGCGAGGGCTGGTCGCCCCTGTGGTCGCCGTACCGCTTCTCCGACCACCCGCCGCAGCCGGGCCTGTGGGCGGTCGAACCTCACCTCGGATTCCGGGGCACGGGCGCGAAGTTCGAGGAGATCCTGGTGGTCACCGACTCCCGGGACCCCGAGGAGAGCGCCTTCTGGCTGGACGACGATCTGCCGCACGTGCGGCGCTGGGCGGAGGCGAAATGACACTGAAGGGGGCGCGTGAGCGCCGGGTGCGGACCGGCGGGGTCGAGCTGTGCGTGGCCGAGCTGGGCGATCCGCGGGCGCCCACGGTGGTGCTGGTGCACGGCTATCCGGACAGCAAGGAGGTCTGGTCGGAGGTGGCCGCACGCCTGGCCGACCGCTTCCACGTGGTGCTGTACGACGTCCGGGGCCACGGCCGCTCCACGGCACCCCGGCCACTGCGCGGTGGTTTCACCCTGCCCAAGCTCACCGACGACTTCCTGGCCGTGGTGGACGCGGTGAGCCCGGACCGGCCGGTGCACCTGGTGGGCCACGACTGGGGCTCGGTGCAGTCCTGGGAGTTCGTCACGGTGGGCCGCACGGAAGGCCGCATCGCCTCCTTCACCTCCATGTCCGGACCGTCCCTCGACCACTTCGGGCACTGGATCAACGCGCGCGTGAGGCGTCCGACGCCCCGCCGGGTGGGCCAGCTCCTCGGCCAGGGCGCCAAGTCCTGGTACGTCTACCTGCTGCACACCCCCGCCCTGCCGGAACTGGCCTGGCGGGGCCCGCTCGGCAAGCGCTGGCCCCGGATCCTGGAGCGGGCCGAGAAGGTCCCCACCGGTGACTACCCGACCGCGTCCCTGCCCTCCGACGCCGCGCACGGCGCCTGGCTGTACCGGGACAACGTCCGCGCCCGCCTGCGCAGGCCCCGCCCGGACGCGTTCGCGCACGCACCCGTGCAGCTCATCACGCCCCTGGGCGACGCGTTCCTGTCGGAGCGGCTCTACGACGACCTGGACGCGTGGGTTCCGCGGCTGACCCGCCGCACACTGCCCGCCAGGCACTGGATCCCGCGCACCCGGCCCGACCAGGTGGCGTCATGGATCGAGGAGTTCGTCACGAGCGTCGAGGGCGGCCGGCCGGAGACGAAGGCCACCGGCCGCCACGCGGACCGATTCGGCGGCCGGCTGGTGCTCGTCACCGGCGCGGGCAGCGGCATCGGCCGGGCCACGGCGTTCGCCTTCGCGGAGGCCGGGGCGCGCGTGGTGGCCGTCGACCGCGATGCCGAGGCGGCCGCCCGCACCGCCGAACTGTCCCGGCTGATCGGGGCCCCCGAGGCCTGGGCGGAGACGGCGGACGTCTCGGACGAGCAGGCCATGGAGAAGCTGGCCGAGCGGGTGCACAGCACCTACGGCGTGCTGGACGTGCTGGTCAACAACGCGGGCATCGGCCTCTCGGGCTCCTTCCTCACCACGACCACCGACGACTGGCGCAAGGTCCTGGACGTCAACCTGTGGGGCGTCATCCACGGTTGCCGGCTCTTCGGCGCGCGCATGGCCGAGCGCGGACAGGGCGGCCACATCGTCAACATCGCCTCGGCGGCCGCCTATCAGCCGTCCCGCGCGCTGCCCGCCTACAGCACCTCCAAGGCGGCGGTGCTCATGCTCTCCGAGTGCCTGCGGGCCGAACTCGCCGAAAAGGAGATCGGGGTCACGGCCGTCTGCCCGGGACTGGTCAACACCAACATCACCGCCACGGCCCGCTTCACCGGCGTCGACGAGGCGGAGGAACGCCGCCGTCAGCAGCGCTCGGCCCGCCTGTACGGGCTGCGCAACTACCCGCCGGAGAAGGTCGCGGACGCCGTCCTGGACGCGGTGACCCGCAACCGGGCGGTGGTCCCGGTGACCCCGGAGGCCCGAGGCGCCCACCTCCTGTCCCGCTTCATGCCGGGAGCACTGCGAAGGCTGGCCCGCGTGAACCCGAAACTGTGAGGCCCGACCGCCGGAGCCGGCACGGGCACCGCTCAGCCGCCCGGCCGGCTCCGGCAACCAGCCAAGGACGTCCACATGACCGACCTGCCGCCCCGGAAGACCTACCGCATCGAGGACTTGGCCCACCGTTCCGGCACCAGCGTGCGGACCATCCGCGCCTACCAGGACAAGAACCTCCTCCCCCGTCCGCAGCGCCAGGGCCGGGCCAACCTCTACTCCGACCTCCACCTCACCCGCCTCCGCCAGATCACCCATCTCCTGGACCGCGGCTACACCCTCGCGTCGATAGGGGAACTCCTGGACGCCTGGGACACCGGACGCGGCCTGGGCGGGGTCCTGGGGCTGGCCACGGAGGTGGAGGGCCCGTGGACCGAGGAGCAGCCGGCCCGCATCACCCGCGCGGAGCTCAACAGCCGCTTCAGCGGCGCCCCCGACGACGACGCCGTGAGCGAGGCCCTCGAACTGGGCGTGCTCGAACCGGTGTTGGACGACCCTGACACGTTCCTCGTTCCCAGCCCCCAAGAGCTCTGTGTGGCGGCCGAGTTGCACGCCGCAGGCGTACCGCTGTCAGCGATCGCGGGCCATCTGCGGGAGTTGCGTGGCGACATCGAGCACATCGCGTCCCGTTTCCTGGAGTTCACCGCCGAGCACGTCTTCGCCCGCTACCTGGACGACCCCGCGCATCGCACGGACGCGCACGCGGCCGAAGCGGCCTCGCTGGTGCGCCGGCTGCGTCCGTTGGCCAGGCAGACGGTGGACGCCGAACTGGCGCGCGCGATGCGGATGTTCGCGGTGCGGCACCTCCGGGAGGGCCTCGCCCCCGACCCTCCGTCGCAGACGGAGAACAGGCGCTGCGTCGAGCTGCCCGAGGATGTGATCAGCGCTGTCGAGGCCCTGGTTGGCCGGGAGCACGCATCCGCCTTCATAGCTCTGTCCGCCGAACGGGAGCTCAGAGCAAGGGCCTTGGACAACCTGATCACAAAGCGACACGTCGGAACAGTAGTTGATCAAACCCCATGAATCACACGTCCGTTGTCCACAACTTATCCAAATAGCCTGTGGATAACGTGAGTTGCCTGTGGACCAAACCTCAAGACGAAAAACAACCTGCGTGATCCGCGTCTCTCCCGCACCCTGGAGAGATGGACGACAGACGCACGGTGAAGGTGTCGAAGTACCTCTCGAAACACCTCCGCCACCAGCCCGAGCGCATCGGCCTCACGCTGGACCCGGCCGGCTGGGTGGAGATCGACACACTGATCGCCGCGGCCTCCGCGCACGGATTCCGCTTCACCCGCGAGGAACTCGACCACGTGGTGGCCGTCAACGACAAGCGGCGGTTCGCCGTCGAGGGCACCCGGATCCGCGCCAGCCAGGGACACAGCGTCGAGGTCGACCTCGGCCTGCCCTCCGTGCCCCCGCCGCCGTACCTCTACCACGGCACCGTCGCCCGCAGCCTGGACGGGATCCGCGCCGAGGGCCTGCGGCCCATGAACCGGCACGACGTCCACCTGTCCGCCGACCGCGAGACCGCGACCCGGGTCGGCGCCCGCCGTGGCCGGCCCGTCGTCCTCACCGTGGACGCGGGCGCCATGCACCGCGACGGCCACGTCTTCCACCTCAGCGCGAACGGGGTGTGGCTCACCCACGCGGTACCACCCCGCTACCTGCGCTTTCCCGCCGCGCGCTGACCCCCGGCCCGCACCCCCGCACCGGCCCGCTCACCCCGTCGCCCGACGGCCACACACGGTGACCGATTTCGGCCCTTGCCGAGCCGTCCCCGTACGCTCGGACCCATGAGTCTGCGTCTGAGCACCGTGATCCTGCCGTACCGCCGCTGGAGCGAGGGCGGCCGTGCGGCCTGGGTACGGGCCGAGGAGCTCGGTTTCCACACCGCGTACACCTACGACCACCTGTCCTGGCGCAGCTTCCGCGACGGCCCCTGGTTCGGTGCCGTGCCGACCCTGACCGCCGCGGCGGGCGTCACCGACCGGCTGCGTCTCGGCACGCTGGTCACCTCCCCGAACTTCCGGCACCCGGTGACCCTCGCCAAGGAACTGATCTCCCTCGACGACGTCTCCGGCGGGCGCCTGACCCTGGGCATCGGCGCGGGCGGCACCGGCTTCGACGCCACCGCCCTCGGCCAGGAGCCGTGGACACCGCGCGAGCGTGCCGACCGGTTCGCCGAGTTCGTGCCACTGCTCGACCGGCTGCTCACCGAGGACTCCGTGACCTATGAGGGCCGGTTCTACTCGGCGGTCGAGGCGCGCAACATCCCCGGCTGCGTGCAGCGGCCCCGGCTGCCCTTCGCCGTGGCGGCCACCGGCCCGCGCGGACTGCGGCTCGCCGCACGGCACGGACAGGCGTGGGTGACCACCGGCGACCCGAAGCTGTACGAGAACGGCACCCCGGAGGAGTCCGTCGCCGCACTGCGCGGGCAGGCGGCGAAGCTGGCCGAGGCCTGCGCGGAGGCCGGCCGGGACGTGGCCGAGCTGGACAAGGTGCTGCTCACCGGCTTCACCCCGGACCGCGGCAGGCCGCTGGAGTCGCTGGACGCCTTCGTGGACTTCGCGGGCCGTCACCGGGAGCTGGGCTTCACCGAGATCGTGCTCCACTGGCCGATCCCGGACTCCGACTTCGCCGCCGACGAGAAGGTCTTCGAGCGGATCGCGATGGAAGGGCTCGCCCAGCTGTCCTGATCGGTGACGGAGACGTCCGTCGGCCAACTGTGGTGTGTCGGTGGACTCATCTGTGCGGACTCCCGCACGGGCGTGCGGGCATATGCGCCAGAATGGCCCGGTGACCTCAGCGACCAGACAGCCCGGGACCCCGGCCGCCGCCTTTCGGCCGCGGCTGATCGCCACCGACCTCGACGGCACTCTCCTGCGCGACGACAAGTCGGTCTCCCCGAGGACGGTCGCCGCGCTGGCGGCCGCGGAGGAGGCGGGCATCGAGGTCTTCTTCGTCACCGGCCGGCCGGCCCGCTGGATGGACGTCGTCAGCGAGCACGTGCACGGCCACGGCCTGGCGATATGCGGCAACGGCGCCGCCGTGGTCGACCTGCACGGCGGACCGGGCACCCACCGGTTCGTGAAGGTGCGCGAACTGGCCCGGCGCAACGCGCTGGACGCCGTGCGGCTGCTGCGCGACGCGGCACCCGGCACGGTCTTCGCGGTCGAGCAGACGTACGGCTTCCACCAGGAGCCCGCCTATCCCAAGCTGCACATGGAGACGCCGGACAACCTGCTGCCCGCGGAGGAGCTCCTCGCGGCCGACGGCCCGGACTCCGACCAGCCGGTGCTCAAGATCCTCGCCTACCACCCCGAGCTCGACCCGGACGCCTTCCTCACCCTGGCCCGGCTGGCGGTCGGCGAGCGCGCCAACGTCACCCGCTCCAGCCCCAGCGCCCTGCTGGAACTCAGCGGCCCGGGCGTGTCCAAGGCCAGCACCCTCGCCCTGTGCTGCGCCGAGCGCGGTATCTCGCACGAGGAGGTCGTCGCCTTCGGCGACATGCCCAACGACGTCGAGATGCTGACCTGGGCCGGCCGGTCGTACGCGATGGGCAACGCCCACCCGGACGTCATCGCGGCCGCCTCGGGCCGTACGGTCGCCAACAACGAGGACGGCGTGGCGATCGTCATCGAGCGGATGCTCGCCGGACGGGACTGACCTCCGTCCGGTCCGGCCGTACCGGTTCCGGCGCGCCCCTCAGCGCGCCGCCACCAGCGACTCCGCGGCCGCCTCCCGCCGTGCCATCGCCCGCAGCGGCCCGTCCACGGCGGCCAGCTCCGCGTACGGTCCCCGCTGCACCACCCTGCCCTCGTCGAGCACGACCACCTCGTCCACCGCGTCGAGCCCGGCCAGCCGGTGGGTGATCAGCAAGGTCGTACGGCCCTCGGTGGCGGAGAGCAGGTCCGCGGTGAGCGCGTCGGCCGTCGGCAGGTCCAGATGCTCGGCGGGCTCGTCCAGAACGAGCACCGGGAAGTCGGCCAGCAGCGCCCGGGCCAGGGCGAGACGCTGACGCTGCCCGCCGGACAGCCTCGCCCCGTGCTCGCCGACGAGCGTGTCCAGGCCGTCCGGCAGCCCGTCCACCCAGTCCAGCAGCCGGGCCCGGGACAGCGCGTCCCGCAGGTCGGCCTCGCCGGCGTCCTTCCGGGCGAGCAGCAGGTTCTCGCGCACCGTGCTGTCGAAGAGATGGGCGTCCTGGGCGCACAGTCCGACGAGCCGCCGCACGTCGTCGCCGCCCAGGGCGTAGGCGTCCACACCGGCGAGCATGTACGAGCCCGCCCCGGCGTCGAGGAACCGCAGCAGCACCTGGGCGAGGGTCGTCTTGCCACAGCCGGACGCACCGACCACGGCGATCCGCCGTCCGCGCTCCAGGGTGAGGTCCAGCCCGGTGAGGGCGTCGCGCCGCTGACCCGGGTGGCGGGCGGTGAGGTCCCGGACCACGAGGGGGAACGGCGAGAGGGGCGCCTGCCGCGGCCGGTCCGGCTCGGTGACCGGCTCCGGGGCGTCGAGCACCTCGAACACCCGCTCCGCGCTCCGGCGCACCCGCTGGCGGTGGCGCACCGCGAGCGGGAGCCCCAGGACGGCCTCGAAGGCGGCCAGCGGGGTGAGCACCACCACGGCCATCGCCACTCCGTCGAGCCGGCCCGCGGCCACCGCCTGGGCACCGAGCAGCGCGGTCGCGGCGACGGTCAGCCCGCAGACCAGCGCGGTGAGCCCGTCGCCGAGGGCGGTGGCGGCCGCGCCGCGCGCGGCGATCCGGGTGAGGGTGCCGTCGGCCCGCCGGGCCGCCGCGGAACGGGCCGGCAGGGCGCCGGCGACGGTCAGCTCGGCGGTGCCGGTGAGCAGGTCGGTGACCCGGGTGGCGAGCGCACCGCGGGCCGGCGCCAGTCGGCGCTCGGCGCGCCGGGCCGTGGCCGCGGTGACCATGGGGACACCGGCGCCGGCCGTGAGGAGGCCGGCGGCGAGGGCGGCCCCGGCCTCGGGCAGCAGCCAGGCCGTGAAGGCGACGGAGACGGTGGAGACGGCGGCCGCGACCCCGGCGGGCAGCAGCCAGCGCAGCCAGTAGTCCTGGAACGCGTCGACGTCGGCGACCAGCCGGGTGAGCAGATCGCCACGGCGGGCCGTCCGCAGCCCGGCGGGCGCCAGCCGCTCCAGCCGCCGCCACACCGCGACCCGGGTGTCTGCCAGCATCCGCAGCACGGCGTCGTGCGAGACGAGCCGTTCGGCGTACCGGAAGACGGCACGGCCGATCCCGAATGCCCGCGTCGCCGTCACGGCCACCATCAGATAGAGCACCGGCGGATGCTGCGAAGCACGGGAGATGAGCCAGCCCGAGGTGGCCATCAGCCCGACGGCGCTGCCTAGTGCCAGGCCGCCGAGCAGCAGCGCGAGCAGCAGCCGGCCCCGCCGGGGGCCCGCGAGGGCTCGTACCCGGGCCAGTGTCCGGCCACGCGGTGCCGGGACCCCGGTCTCCGGCTCCGGCCCGGCCCCGGCAGGGCCGCTCGCCTCGACCGAACGTACGGGGCCGGACGTGCCGGCCGCCCTGGCCGCCACGGGCGTCGAGGCATCGGCCGTCCCGACGACGGGCGGCGCGGGAAGGTCCAGCCGGACCACCCGGTCCGCCACCTCCAGCAGCGCCGGCCGGTGCACCACCAGCAGCACCGTACGGCCGGCCGCCAGCCGGCGCACCGCCGCCACGACATCGGCCTCCGTCGCCCCGTCCAGCGCGGCCGTCGGCTCGTCCAGCAGCAGTACGGGCCGGTCGGCGAGGAAGGCACGGGCCAGCGCGAGCCTCTGGCGCTGACCGGCGGACAGTCCCGCCCCGTCCTCCCCGAGCACCGTTCCGGCAGCCTCGGGCAGCGCGTCCACGAATTCCAGCGCGCCAGCGTCCCGCAGTGCCCGGCGCACAGCGGTGTCGTCCGCGTCCGGCCGGGCCAGCCGTACGTTCTCCGCGATGGTCCCTGCGTACAGGTGCGGCCGCTGCGGCACCCACGCGATCCGCGAGCGCCACTCCTCGAGGTCGATGCCGGCGAGGTCGGTCCCGCCGACGCGCACCCGGCCCTCGGTGGGACGGACGAAGCCCAGCAGCATGTTCAGCAGGCTTGTCTTGCCCGCGCCGCTCGGCCCGACCAGGGCCACGGTCTCACCGGGCTCGACGGTGAAGGACACGTCCGTGAGGGCATCGGCCGAGCGCTGCGGGTAGCGGAGCGTCACCGCGTCGAAGGTGATGGCGCCCGGAGGTACCGCTGCGGTGCCCGACACCGGAACCGGTGTCTCCAGCACGGCGAAGATCTCATCCGCCGCGGCGAGCCCCTCCGCCGCCGCGTGGTACTGCGCCCCCACCTGGCGCAGCGGCAGATAGGCCTCGGGGCCAGCACCAGGATGACCAGCCCGGTGTACAGGTCCATGTCGCCGTGGACGAGACGCATGCCGATCGTCACGGCGACCAGCGCGACCGAGAGCGTGGCCAGCAGCTCCAGGGCGAACGAGGAGAGGAAGGCGATGCGCAGCGTACGCATGGTGGCCTGGCGGTACTCACCGGTGATCCGCCGGATGGACTCGGCCTGCGCCTTGGCCCGGCCGAACACCTTCAGCGTGGGCAGCCCGGCGACCACGTCCAGGAAGTGACCGGACAGCCTGGACAGCAGCCGCCACTGACGGTCCATCCGGGACTGGGTGGCCCAGCCGATCAGCATCATGAAGAGAGGGATGAGCGGCAGGGTGCCGACGATGATCGCCGCGGACACCCAGTCCTCGGTGACGATGCGAGCCAGCACGGCCACCGGGACGACCACCGCGAGCCCCAGCTGCGGAAGGTAGCGGGAGAAGTAGTCGTCGAGGGCGTCGACTCCGCGCGTGGCCAGGGTGACCAAGGAACCGGTCCGCTGCCCGCCGAGCCAGCCGGGACCGAGCTGAACCGCGCGGTCCAGAACGCGTCCACGCAGCTCCGACTTCACGGCCGCGCTGGCGCGGTGCGCGGCGAGTTCGGTGAGCCACGCGATGATCGACCGGCCCACGGCCACGGCGGCCAGCGACAGCAGGGGAGTGCGGAGTTCGGCGACCGCCTGACCGTGCTGGAACGCCCCGGTGACCACCTCGGCGATGAGCATCGCCTGGGCGATGAGCAGTACGGCGCCGACGGTTCCCAGAGCAACGACGGCCACCAGGAAGAGGCGGGTGGCGCGGGCGTGTCGCAGCAGGCGCGGATCGATCGGTTTCACGTGAAACATGCCCTTCCGTCCGGAGGGTGTGTTTCACGTGAAACACACCCTCGGCGGGTCTCAGTGCGCGGCGTCGGCTATGTGCTGCGTGCCGATCCGCTTGCGGAACACCCAGTAGGTCCAACCCTGGTAGAGCAGCACGAGCGGCGTGGCGACGGCCGCGCACCACGTCATGATCTTCAGGGTGTACGGGCTCGACGAGGCATTGGTGACCGTGAGGCTCCAGTCGCCGTCGAGCGTGGACGGCATGACGTTCGGGAAGAGCGACAGGAAGAGCATCGCCACAGCGGCCACGATCGTCACGCCGGACAGGGCGAACGACCAGCCCTCACGCCCCGCCTGGTTGGCCGCCAGCGCGGCCACCAGTGCGGCGACCGCCACGATCAGCGCCACCAGACTCTTGCCGTCACCACTGTCGGCCTGCGTCCACAGCAGGAAGGCGAGCGCCACCACGGCGGTGACGAGCCCGACCTTCAGCGCCAGCTTCCGCGCCCGCACCCGGATGTCGCCCACGGTCTTCAGTGCGGTGAACACCGCCCCGTGGAAGGTGAACAGCGTCAGCGTCACCAGACCACCGAGCAGGGCGTACGGGTTGAGCAGATCCAGGAGGCTGCCGACGTACTCGAAGTGCCGGTCGATCTTCACGCCCCGCACGATGTTCCCGAAGGCCACGCCCCACAGGAACGCCGGGACGAGCGAGGTCCAGAAGATGGCCGTCTCCCAGTTGCGCTGCCAGTTCTCCTCGGGCCGCTTGGCCCGGTACTCGAAGGCGACGCCCCGCACGATCAGGCAGACCAGGATGGCGAGCAGCGGCAGGTAGAAACCGGAGAAGAGGGTGGCGTACCACTCCGGGAAGGCGGCGAAGGTCGCGCCACCCGCCGTGAGCAGCCACACCTCGTTGCCGTCCCAGACGGGCCCGATGGTGTTGATGAGCACCCGCCGTTCCGGCCGGTCCCGGGCCAGGAGCTTGGTGAGGATGCCGACCCCGAAGTCGAAGCCCTCCAGGAAGAAGTAGCCGGTCCACAGGACGGCGATCAGGACGAACCAGACGTCGTGAAGTTCCATGACTGTCCCCTCGGCCTAGTACGAGAAGGCCATCGGCTTGTCGGCGTCACGGGTGTCGCCGCCGATCTTCGTGGGCGGGTTGAGGTCGGCCTCGGTCAGCTCGGGCGGGCCGGCCTTGACGTACTTCGCGAGCAGCTTGACCTCGACGACGGCGAGGACCGCGTACAGCGCGGTGAAGACGAGCATCGAGGTGAGGACCTCGCCCTGGGAGACACCGGGGAGACCGCGTCACGGGTCTGCAGGACGCCGTAGACCACCCACGGCTGCCGGCCCATCTCCGTGAAGATCCATCCCCAGGAGTTGGCGATCAGCGGGAACGCCAGGGTCCAGATCGCGATCCGCCAGTACCAGGGGGTCAGCTTCGGACCGAGCGCCTTGTTCCGGAACAGGACCAGGTGCGGCACCTCGTCGTCGCCCACCCGTAGATGCTGCGGCAGCATGAACCTCTTGCGGGTCAGCCAGAGACCGGCGAGGCCGATGGTGAAGGAGGCCATGCCGAAGCCGATCATCCAGCGGAAGCCCCAGAAGGCGACCGGGATGTTGGGCCGGTAGTCGCCGGGCCCGAACTTCTGCTGCTCCGCCTTGTTGACGTCTTTGATACCGGGCACGTACGAGCTGAAGTCGTCGTTGGCGAGGAATGACAGCAGGCCCGGGATCTCGACGGCCACGCTGTTGTGGCCCTTGTCCACGTCGCCGTAGGCGAAGACGGAGAACGGCGCGGGTGCCTGGCCGTCCCACAGCGCCTCGGCGGCCGCCATCTTCATCGGCTGCTGCTTGAACATGACCTTGCCCAGCACGTCACCGCTGACCGCGGTGAGCAGACCGGCGATGACCACGGTGATCAGGCCGAGCCGCAGTGAGGTCTTCATCTCGCGGACGTGCTTCTTGCGGGCCAGGTGGTAGGCGGCGATGCCCACCATGAAGGCGCCACCGGTCAGGAAGGCCGCGGACAGGGTGTGGAAAGCCTGGCTCAGCGCGGTGTTCTGGGTCAGTACGGCCCAGAAGTCGGTCAGCTCGGCCCGTCCCCGCACCTTGTCGATCTTGTAGCCGACCGGGTGCTGCATCCAGGAGTTGGCGGCGAGGATGAAGTACGCCGACAGGATCGTGCCGATCGACACCATCCAGATGCAGGCCAGGTGGATCCTCTTGGGCAGCTTGTCCCAGCCGAAGATCCACAGGCCGATGAACGTGGACTCGAAGAAGAAGGCGATCAGGGCCTCGAAGGCGAGCGGGGCACCGAAGATGTCCCCGACGAAGCGCGAGTAGTCCGACCAGTTCATGCCGAACTGGAACTCCTGCACGATGCCGGTGACCACACCCATCGCGATGTTGATCAGGAAGAGCTTGCCCCAGAACTTCGTCGCCCGAAGGTACTTCTCCTTCTCCGTGCGCACCCACGCCGTCTGCAGCCCGGCCGTGAGAGCGGCCAGGGAGATCGTCAGGGGGACGAACAGGAAGTGGTAGACGGTGGTGATGCCGAACTGCCAGCGCGCCAGTGTCTCCGGCGCCAGAGCCAGGTCCACGTCGTCACTCTCCTTACTACGCCGGGTACAGCGGCGGTTTGCTCCTTTTATCACGCATAAACAGAGCAATCGGGACGCGCTTGTGAACGCGTTCACATTCACAAGCCATTATGACGCACTGATATTCGGTAACCGCAAGGGGGTACCCCCACGGGGTTTCCCGGCAGAACGGATCAACGAGAAGGGCCCGCACATGGCGGGGCCCTTGACGAGGCCGCCGGCACTCCGGCCGCGGCCACCCGTTCTCAGATCTCCCGGTGGAACGCCTCCGCGACCTTCAGGAAGATGTCGTTGGCCTCGGTCTCGCCGACCGTCACCCGCACACCCTCACCCGGGAACGGCCGGACCACCACACCGTGCTCCTCGCAGGCCGCGGCGAAGTCGAGCGTGCGCTCCCCCAGCCGAAGCCACACGAAGTTGGCCTGGGTCTCCGGCACCGTCCACCCCTGGGTGCGCAGCGCGTCGACCACGCGCGTGCGCTCGCACACCAGCGAGCCGACCCGGCCCAGCAGCTCGTCCTCGGCCCGCAGGGAGGCGACCGCCGCCTCCTGTGCGAGCTGGCTGACACCGAACGGCACCGCCGTCTTGCGCAGCGCCGCCGCCACCGGCTCGTGGGCGATCGCGAAACCGACGCGCAGCCCGGCGAGGCCGTAGGCCTTGGAGAACGTGCGCAGGACGCAGACGTTGGGCCGCTCCCGGTACAGCTCGACGCCGTCGGGCACCTCGGGATCGCGGATGAACTCGCGGTAGGCCTCGTCCAGGACCACCAGCACGTCCTTGGGCACCCGGTCGAGGAACCGTTCCAGCTCGGCCCGTCGCACCACCGTGCCGGTCGGGTTGTTGGGGTTGCAGACGAAGATCAGACGCGTCCGCTCGGTGATCGCGTCCGCCATGGCGTCCAGGTCGTGGACGTCGCCGGGGGTGAGCGGCACCTGGACCGAGCGCGCCCCGTTGATCTGCGTGATGATCGGGTACGCCTCGAAGGAGCGCCAGGCGTACATCACCTCGTCACCGGGCCCGCTGGTCGCCTGGATCAGCTGCTGGGCGACGCCCACCGAACCCGTGCCGGTGGCGAGGTGGGCGAGCGGGACGGCGAACCGCTCCGAGAGCTCCTCCATCAGCCCGCTGCAGGCCATGTCCGGGTAGCGGTTGAAGTTGGAGGCGGCCGCGGTCACGCTCTCCATCACGCCGGGCAGCGGGGGATACGGGTTCTCGTTGGAGGACAGCTTGTAGGCGACCGGCCCGCCGGCCGCGGCCGGCTTGCCCGGCTTGTAGGTGGGGATACCCTCCAGCTCGGCGCGCAGCTTGGGGCTCGTCTCGCTCACCGCAGTCCTCCTCGCGACCACCGGCGGCCCGTCGACGCCGCCGGCTTCCAATACTCCACACCTTATGAGGATTCGGCCCCGCTGCGTACAGGTGCGGGACGACGGGAGTCCAGCCTCTTCCGTCACACCGGCATCAGGGGCATCACTGTACGAAGGCGTACGTACCAGGGGGCGCGCCACACATATATCTACGCGCCGGTGGCTCGCGCCCTGGCGCGCATCGCTCGTGAAGGTGAGTTGAGACCTCTTCGAGACATCGGCCCCTTGGCAGGCCCACGCCCGTCGGCACGTCACGTCCTGTGATCGAAACGTTCAAGTGCCTTGCTTTCAAAGGTAGTTAGCCGCCTTCAGCCATGCAGAAACGTGCCTGTCAACGCGTGCATATGCGTCCGCACTACCCCACCGCATGAGCCCTACTATCGGCTCGCCATGACAGCAGCAGGGAAGCACCAGGTGAGCCGCGCGGAAACCTCACGTCGAGGCAGCCGGCCGGGCCGGGCGGGCATCAGAGACGTGGCCGCCGCCGCCGGGGTCTCCATCACGACCGTGTCCGACGCCCTCAACGGAAAGGGCCGGCTCCCGGACGCCACCCGGCGCCACGTCCGCGAGGTCGCCGACCGCCTCGGGTACCGCCCATCGGCCGCCGCCCGCACCCTCCGTACCGGCAAGTCGGGACTCATCGGCCTGACCGTGACGACGTACGGGGATGAACCTTTCACCTTCACGGAGTTCGCCTACTTCGCCGAGATGGCCCGGGCCGCCACCTCCGCCGCGCTCGCCCGCGGCTACGCCCTGGTGATCCTGCCCGCGACCTCCCGCCACGACGTGTGGTCCAACGTCGCCCTGGACGGCACGGTGGTCATCGACCCCTCCGACCATGACCCGGTGGTCAGCGAGCTCGTCCGGCAGGGCCTGCCGGTCGTGTCCGACGGCCGCCCGGCCGGCTCCCTGCCGGTCACCGCCTGGGTCGACAACGACCACGAGGCGGCCGTCCTCGACCTCCTCGACCACCTCGCCGACGCCGGCGCCCGCCGCATCGGCCTGCTCACCGGCACCACGACCGACACGTACACCCATCTGTCCACCACCGCCTACCTGCGCTGGTGCGAGCGGGTCGGCCAGGACCCGGTCTACGAGGCCTACCCCGCGCACGACCCCTGCGCGGGCGCCGTCGCCGCCGACCGGCTGCTCGCCCGGCCCGACCGGCCCGACGCCGTGTACGGGCTCTTCGACCCCAACGGCACCGATCTCCTCGCCGCCGCCCGCCGCTACGGCCTGCGCGTCCCGGACGACCTGCTACTGGTGTGCTGCAGCGAGTCCACGGTCTACGCCAACACCGAGCCGCCCATCACCACGCTCTCCCTGAAGCCGCGCCGGATCGGTACGGCCGTGGTGCAGCTGCTCATCGACGCCATCGAGGGTGTCGAGTCGGACCAGCCCGTCGAACAGGTGATACCGACCGAACTGATCGTGCGTACCTCGTCCCAGCGACGTCCCCCGCGCACGACCATCAGCCCGCCGCGGGCCCCGGAGAAGGGGTAGCGGAGGGGGCTCGGCCCGGACGGTGACCGCGGGACGCACGGTGGCCGCCCCGGGGCGAAGGGCCCGAGGGAAGCGAAGCGGCGGGGCCGGCCCGTGCGCGACCCGCCGGGCCCGCGGCTCCGCGCACCTCCCGGGACGGGTCGCCCGGCCGGTGCGTGACACTGCACACCGGCATTGGGCAACCGGTCGAAACCCCGCCTAAACGGACCTAAAGCCGCGGCGAACTGGAGTCTCGCTCCGATTCACCACCCCTGGGTCATCACACGGAACGACGCGCATTCCTATGATGGGCCCACGACACCGCGGGCCGCTGCGACCAGGCAGTCCGAAGCGGTGCAGTTGCGGCGCGATGGTGGAGGGGTCTGATGACTCAGGGGGCCGGTCAGGGACCCGAGGTGGAGCGGACGGCGACGTTGCGCGACTTCCGGGTGCCCGCGTACGTCAACGAGACCGGTCCGTACGCCCACACCCACCCCGGTGACACCGTGCCGCCCCTGGACGAGGCCTACCCCGAGGGCTACACGCCCACCCAGCGCGACCTGCCTGTCATCAACCGCGGCGACACGCTGCAGGTGTCCGTCGAGCCGGGTCCCGCGGCGCCGGACCCGCAGCCGTCGACCGGTCCGGGCCCGCTGTACGTCGTCGGTGACGTCCACGGCTACCTCGACGAACTGCTGGCCGCCCTCAGGGAGAAGGGGCTGGTCGACGCCGAGGGCCGGTGGAGCGCGGGCACCGCCCGGCTGTGGTTCCTCGGCGACTTCACCGACCGCGGCCCCGACGGCATCGGCGTCATCGACCTGGTCATGCGGCTGTCGGCCGAGGCGGCCGCGGCCGGCGGCTACTGCAAGGCCCTCATGGGCAACCACGAGCTGCTGCTGCTCGGCGCGAAGCGGTTCGGCGACACCCCGGTCCACTCCGGCGCGGGCACCGCCACCTTCCAGGCGGCCTGGCTGCTCAACGGCGGCCAGAAGACCGACATGGACCGCCTCCAGGACCACCACCTGCAGTGGATGTCCCGCCTCGACGCCGTGGAGGAGGTCGACGGGCATCTGCTCATCCACTCCGACACCACCGCCTACCTCGACTACGGCGACTCGATCGAGGCGGTCAACGACACCGTCCGCGAGACCATCACCCGCAACGACGCCGACGAAGTCTGGGACCTGTTCCGCAAGTTCACCAAGCGCTTCTCCTTCCGCGACGAGGGCGGCGCGGAAGCCGTGCGCTCCCTCCTCGACATGTACGGCGGCAGCCGCGTCGTGCACGGTCACAGCCCCATTCCCTACCTGCTCGGCGAGGTCGGCTCCGAAGACACCGAGGAGGACGACGGCCCCTCGGTGGAGGGACCGCACATCTACGCCGACGGTCTCGCCATCGCCATGGACGGCGGCGTGACCATGGCCGGGAAGCTGCTGGTCCAGCAACTGCCGCTCAACGCCTGAGCGTTCACCGGGCTGATCGGGTCCGACCGGATGCGCCCGGTGCGGCACGCAATTTCCGGCAACCCCCTGTCACCGCGTGGCGTCACGGCTCTACCATCGGCTTATCCGTAGCAGGCTCCCCTCCGTTTCTGCCCGACGGCTCGCCGGCGTGCGAGCCCCAAGCCCTACGGAGCATCGGGGGATGCACATGAACAGCGTTCCGCAGCACCTGCTGAGCGAGGACCGCCAGGAATTCGAGCGGATCCTCGATGAGGCGCTGCGCTCCGCACCCCAGCGACCCGAACTCGCCGCTGTCGGACAGCGGCTCAACCCGGAACAACTGCGCACCATGGCACTCAACGCCACCGCGCTCATCACGGCGGCCGCGGCGACCGAGTACCAGCACTACGTGAAGGCCCGAGAGGAACTGCGCCGCCCGGCGCCGTCCGTCCCGTCGGCCGCCGACGACACCGGCTCCACGGAGCCGGGCGCGGACCCGGTGGGCCTCGCCGCCGCCCTCGGCGAGGCCGCCGAGACCACCGGAGCGGGCGCCGTCGCCGTGATCGCGGTGCTGGCACCGCTCCTCGCCGGGACGGCCGCGGCGATCTTCCTGCTCGTCGGCTACATCCTGAAGATGCTGGCCCCCGGCCAGGCCTTCGCCCAGACCATGCTCACCGCGGGCTGGGTGTTCGGCGCCGTCACCGCCGCCGCGATCCTCGTCGCCGGCGCCGGGCTGCTGCTCACCGCCCTGCGCAACAGCGCCGCGGCGGAAGCCGGAGCGCATGACGCCGCCGACGCGGAGGTGGCCAGGGCCAGAGAGGCCTGGCGGGAGGCCCTGCTGGAACGCGGTGTCCTGCCGTTCCTCCAGGACGCGCTCGCCCACCCCGGTGCGGCCCCGGCCCACCGCACGGCGCCCTCGGCCCCGACGAGCCGCATGCCGCGCCTCGGCTACGGCCGGCCCGGCTTCAGCAGCCCGGACGACGGCTCCGTCACCGACCGTCCGAGGTTCAGCAGTCCCGACTACACCAGCCCCGACTTCGGCGGCCCGGACCACCAGCCGGAGTAGCCGGCCCGCGCCCCCTCACGGGGGCGCCCGCCGGACTCCGGCCGGCGGCCGGTACGACCCCGGGCCGGCGGCCGCCGCGGCCCGATCAGTCGGCGATCGGCAGGTACACCCGGTTGCCCGACGCCGCGAACTCCTTCGACTTCTGAGCCATGCCCTCCTCGACCTCGGCCCTGGTGCCGCCGTGTTCGCGGCGGATGTCCTGGGAGATCTTCATGCTGCAGAACTTCGGCCCGCACATGGAGCAGAAGTGGGCCGTCTTGGCGGGTTCGGCCGGCAGCGTCTCGTCGTGGAACTCCCTCGCCGTGTCCGGGTCCAGGGCGAGGTTGAACTGGTCCTCCCACCGGAACTCGAAGCGGGCGTCGGACAGCGCGTCGTCCCACTCCTGCGCGCCCGGGTGGCCCTTGGCGAGGTCCGCCGCGTGGGCGGCGATCTTGTAGGTGATGACCCCGGTCTTGACGTCGTCGCGGTTGGGCAGGCCCAGGTGCTCCTTGGGCGTGACGTAGCAGAGCATCGCCGTGCCCCACCAGGCGATCATCGCGGCACCGATGCCGGAGGTGATGTGGTCGTAAGCCGGCGCGATGTCGGTCGTCAGCGGGCCGAGCGTATAGAACGGAGCTTCATCGCAGATCTCCTGCTGAAGGTCGATGTTCTCCTTGATCTTGTGCATCGGGACGTGGCCCGGGCCCTCGATCATGGTCTGTACGTTGAAACGCCTGGCGATCCGGTTGAGTTCCCCGAGCGTGCGCAACTCCGCGAACTGCGCCTCGTCGTTGGCGTCCGCGATCGAGCCGGGCCGCAGACCGTCGCCCAGCGAGTACGTGACGTCGTAGGCGGCGAGGATCTCGCAGAGCTCCTCGAAGTTCTCGTACAGGAACGACTCCCTGTGGTGCGCCAGGCACCACGCGGCCATGATCGAGCCGCCCCGCGAGACGATGCCCGTCTTGCGGTTCGCGGTGAGCGGCACGTACGGCAGGCGCACACCGGCGTGGACGGTCATGTAGTCCACGCCCTGCTCGGCCTGCTCGATGACGGTGTCCTTGTAGATCTCCCAGGTCAGTTCCTCGGCCCTGCCGTCGACCTTCTCCAGCGCCTGGTAGAGCGGAACGGTGCCGATGGGCACGGGGGAGTTGCGCAGCACCCACTCGCGGGTGGTGTGGATGTTGCGGCCGGTGGAGAGGTCCATGACCGTGTCGGCGCCCCAGCGGGTCGCCCAGGTCATCTTCTCGACCTCCTCCTCGATGGAGGAGGTGACCGCGGAGTTGCCGATGTTGGCGTTGACCTTCACCAGGAAGCGCTTACCGATGATCATCGGCTCGATCTCCGGGTGGTTGACGTTGGCCGGCAACACCGCGCGGCCCGCCGCGATCTCCTCACGGACCACCTCGGGAGAGACGTTCTCCCGGATGGCCACGTACTCCATCTCCGGTGTGATCTCGCCCCTGCGGGCATAGGCGAGCTGGGTGACCGCCTGGCCCTCACGGCCGCGGCGCGGCTGACGCGGGCGCCCGGGGAACACCGCGTCGAGGTTGCGCAGCCCGCCACGGGGCGAGGTGTGCTTGATCCCGTCGTCCTCGGGACGGACGGGGCGGCCCGCGTACTCCTCGGTGTCGCCGCGGGCGATGATCCAGTTCTCCCGCAGCGGCGACAGCCCCCTGCGGACATCGGTCTCGACGAGCGGATCGGTGTACGGGCCCGATGTGTCGTACAGCGTGACCGACTGCCCGTTGGTGAGGTGCACCTGACGGACCGGCACACTCAGGTCGGGGCGTGAGCCCTCGACGTACGCCTTGTGCCAGCCGATGGACTTTCCGGCCTCCTGGGACTTCTCGTCCTGAACGGAGGCAGGCGTGCGTGCGTCCTTGTTGGTCATGAGACCTACTCCCTACGCCGGCATTACCCGGTAACAGGTTCGGCGGTCGACGCAGCGGTTTCCGACTTCGGACGTCTCGCGGGGAACCACGTTCCACGTGAAACATCGCGTATGCGGAGGTCAGCGTCCTCTCAGCCCGGTGCTCCGAGCTCCCGCGTGTGCAAAGGTGCCTCCACGCTAGCGTCAGTTCGGGCGCGGTGAACAGAGGGCCCCCTTCGTTCTTGCGATGATCGGGCGGTGACCACGACGGAACAGCACCCCTACCCGCCCTCCGAGCCGCCGCGTCAAGGCGGCTCCGAACCGGGCCATGGCCATGGCCATTCGCACAGTCACAACCATGGGCCGGCCGCACCCGTCTCGAAGCATCTGCGCAAGGTCATCGCGGCGATCCTCGTCCCGTTCACCGCGGCCGTCGTGGTCGGCCTGGTCATTCTGTGGCCCGGAGGCGCGCCGCCGCACGAGCGCACCGGCGTCGGCTTCGACCGGCAGACGCAGCAGGCCACGGTCACCCAGGTGACCGAGCTGAGCTGCAAGTCGGTGAACGCGTCGGGCGGTACGGCGGCGGGCGGCACCTCCGCCCCGGGAGACGGCTCGGCGCAGCACGAGGCGAAGGGCACCTGCAAGAAGGCGACGATCCGGGTCGACACCGGCAAGGACGAGGGCCGGACCTTCACCGAGATCGTGCAGCCGGACCAGTCACGGCAGTTGCACCAGGGCGAGAAGGTCGTGGTCGCCTACGAGCCCTCGGCGCCGAAGGATCTGCAGTACTCGGTGACCGATGTGAACCGGAAGTTCCCCATGGCGCTGCTCGCGGGCATCTTCGCGCTCGCCGTCGTGGTGGTGGGCCGGCTGCGCGGGGTCATGGCCCTGGTCGCGCTGGCCGTGAGCTTCATGGTGCTGACGTTCTTCATCCTGCCCGCGATCCTGCAGGGCTCGAACCCGCTGCTGGTGGCCGTCGTCGGGTCGAGCGCCATCATGCTCATCGCGCTCTACATGTGCCATGGCCTGTCGGCGCGTACCTCGGTCGCGGTGCTCGGCACCCTGGCCTCCCTGCTGCTGATCGGTGTTCTCGGCTCCGGGTTCATCGACTGGGCCGCGCTGACCGGCAACACGGACGACAGCACCGGTCTGATCCACGGCCTGTTCCCGTCGATAGACATGAGCGGTCTGCTGCTGGCCGGCGTCATCATCGGTTCGCTGGGAGTCCTGGACGATGTGACGGTGACCCAGACGTCGGCGGTCTGGGAACTGCACGAGGCGAATCCGGCGATGGGCTGGCGCGACCTGTACCGGGCGGGCATCCGGATCGGCCGCGACCACATCGCCTCGGTCGTCAACACCCTGGTCCTCGCCTACGCCGGTGCCGCCCTGCCCCTGCTCCTGCTGTTCTCGATCGCGCAGAGCAGCGTGGGCACGGTGGCCAACAGCGAGCTGGTGGCCGAGGAGATCGTGCGCACGCTGGTGGGCTCGATCGGCCTGGTGGCCTCGGTCCCGGTCACCACGGCGCTCGCCGCGCTCGTGGTGTCGGCCGACCGGCCCGGGTCGGCCGGCGCCGTGAACGCCGGGGCGCAGCCCGCCGCGGCGCGCGGTGGCAGGGGGCGGCGGCGGAAGCGCTGAGAGAGAGGCATCGGACCGGAACACCACCGAAGAAGCGTTCCTGCGGTGTCCCGGACGGCAGTACCTGAGGGCCCGCGCCCGCTTCCGGACGAGACCCTCAGCCGGCGCTCTGCTCCTCGGCCAGGATGCGGTCCAGAGCCTCGTCGAGGTGGGCGTCGAAGTCGGCCAACGCACCCTCCTGGCCGAGCGGCACCAGCTTGTCCGTGCGGTCGAGGAAAGCCACGAGCGGGGGCGTCGAAGACCGGAACAGGGCCTGGTCGCTGCCCACCTGAAGCCGGATCAGCACCTCGCCCAGCACCTCGGTGTCGGCGGGGGCGATGTGCACATCACCCTCCCCGCACGGCCGCCCGACCCCGTCGATCAGCAGTTCCCGTCCGAAGGCCCAGGTCACCGGGGCGTCACCGGGCAGATGGAAGGTGAGCCGCACGGCGTAGGGATCACAGGTCTCGTAGCGCAACTCCACCGGGATGCGGAAGGAGAGCTCCTCGGACACGAGAAAACTCATCATGACTTCTGCCTGTACGGATTCGCGCATCGCCTACCCCGTCATATGACGTCGATCTGGCCGGGAATGATCCCCCTCGACTGTGCATCAAATCTTGCTCAACGTGCACGACAGATCACAAGGAGTGAGTTTTCAGATACTGATAGAGAGCGTCAGCGCGCCCAGATGACGCCCGACCCCGGCCTGCAGGCACAGGGCGGCGGGCAGCAGCTGTTCGCTCTGATGTACGGGGAGTGAGATGGCCATCGTCGCCGCTGTCGTGCCCACCGTGATGGGGATCGCCGCGCACACCGTCCCGAGCGCGTACTCCTGCCGCTCGACCACCGGTTCCATGCGCGGTGTCCTGGCCAGCCGGCGCAGGAGGGCGTGGTTGTCCCGCACCGAGTACGGCGTGAGGGACCGCACCGGATAGCGGCTCAGGTGGTCCCGGCGGGCCTCCTCGTCGAGCTGGGAGAGGAGGCACTGTCCGATCGCGTGCGCGTGCCCGGTCTCGCGGAAGTCTGCCCACTCCTCGACCGCGGGTGTCTCCCGCGAGTCGGAGACGCACATGACCTCGATCTCACCGGCCTGGTACATCGCGTAGTACACCGGGGCCCCGATGGAATCGCGCCAGTACCCGAGGGTGTCGGCCAGCGTGCTGCGACGTTTCTGCTGCGCTCCGCTGCTGCTCAGCCGCTCGGCCGCGTCGCCGAGGAAGAACAGTCCCTTGTCGCGGCGCAGATAGCCCTCGTGCACCAGGGTGCGCAGAAGGTGGTAGGCCGTGGGCAGGGCGAGTCCGGTCTCACGGGCGAGCTGCTTGGCGGGCGCGCCGTACTCGTGGACCGCGACGGTCTCCAGCAGACGCATCGCCCGCTGCACGGAGCCGATGAGGGTCGCCGCCTGCGGTTGCTCCGGAACGTCCGGGGACAGCGCGCATCCGGGGCCGCTCGCGGAACGCGGTTGACCCGGGACGGCCGCCGCACGGGGCCGCTGCACATGGGGCACGCAGGGCCGCGGTGGAGCGGGAGGTGCGTGGGGTTCTGCCGGTGCGGTGTCAACCGTGGCCAAGGGTCACTCCGGGAGCGCGAGGGTGGGGCGGCCCGTGCGATGGAGCACGGGTGGGGTGTGCCGCCCGCGGGGCCCGGCCCCGCGTGGGTTCCGAACCTAACCGTCCGCCACCGCGTGCGGACGGCCTGCCGGGGAAACTTCCCTCCCCCGAGGGAACCGGTGGCTTCCGTTACCGGTCACCGGCTCCCCTGTTCCTCACCAGTCGCTGCGGGACGAGGAGTTCGACATGAACTTGCGCACGATGTAGATCAGCCCGCCGACCAGCGCGACGAAGACCAGCGCCTTGAAGAGAAGGCCGATCACGAAGCCGATCACGGTCGCTATCAGGCTGCCGAACACGACCAGGGCGATGACCGGCACCGCGACCCACTTCACCCACCACGGCAGCCCCGCGAAGATCTCTCGCATTGCCCTCGTCCTTTGCGTTCCGTTGCGTCCACGACGTCCTGCGTTCTGTCCTGGACACAGTCCCGATGTCTGCCATCGATGCTAGGGCCGCCGAGGGGGCCTGCGGGCGCCTCGCACCCCTTGTCCTCCCCTGACCCGACCCTAGGGAACCCCGAGCCCGGACTCAGGCCTCGGGTGGAGAGAAGACGACCAGTACCCTCAGGTCCTCGCTGATGTGGTGGAACTTGTGGGCGACACCGGCCGGGACGTACACCACGCTGCCCCGTGAGACCTGGGTGGTCTCCAGGCCGACCGTGATCGACGCGCGGCCGCTGACGACGAAGTACACCTCGTCCTGGTCGTGCGGCTTCTGCGGGTCGTGCTCGCCCGCGTCGAGGGCGTACAGGCCCACCGACATGTTCCGCTCCCGCAGGAACTGAAGGTAGGCCCCTTCGTTGGCGGCGCGCTCCGCCTCCAGTTCGTCCAGCCGGAATGCCTTCATCGCCGTTGCCCGCCCTCGCCCCTGCTCGCCCTGGATCCGGTCTGCCACGATCAGACACATGAAGAATTTCGTAGTCAAGACGATCGCCAACGCGGGCGCTCTCGCGATCGCGGTGTGGCTGCTCGACAAGATCACCCTCACGGGCGACAGCACGGCCAAGGAGGCCGGCACGCTGATCGTCGTCGCGCTGATCTTCGGCCTGGTCAACTTCCTGGTCAAGCCGATCGTGAAGGTGCTCACCTTCCCGCTGTTCCTGCTGACGCTGGGGCTGATCACCCTGGTCGTCAACGCGCTGATGCTGCTGCTGACCTCCTGGGTGTGCGGCAAGCTCGACCTGAGCTTCCACGTGGAGGGCTTCTGGACGGCCGTGCTCGGCGGTCTGATCATCTCCGTCGTCTCCTGGGCGCTGAACCTCGTCCTGCCCGACGAGGACTGAGCTCGCCATGACCTATCGCGTCTGTTTCGTGTGCACCGGCAACATCTGCCGCTCCCCGATGGCCGAGTCCGTGTTCCGCGCGCGCGTGGAGGAGGCGGGCCTGGAGGACCTGGTGGAGATCGACAGCGCCGGCACCGGCGACTGGCACGAGGGGGAGGCCGCCGACCCGCGCACCGTCACGGTCCTCGACGAGCACGGCTACCGCAGCGAGCACGTCGCACGGCAGTTCCAGCCCTCCTGGTTCGCTCGCCTCGACCTGGTGATCGCCCTGGACACCGGGCACCTCAAGGCCCTGCGCCGGCTGGCGCCCACCGAGGAGGACGCCCGCAAGGTCCGCCTGCTGCGGTCCTACACGCACCCCTCGCCCGACGGACGCACCGCGGCCGACGCTCCCGGGGACGCCTGCGCCGACCTCGACGTGCCGGACCCGTACTACGGGGGCGCCGACGGCTTCCAGGAATGCCTTGAGATGGTGGAGAAGGCGAGCACCGGTCTGCTCGCCGCCGTACGGGAACAACTGGAGGGACGGATCGCATGAGCGGATCCACCATGGGCGCGGACCACACCGGCGACGGCACGCGCGCGGTGCGGGCCGGGCTGCCCGAGCCGGTCAAGCACGAGCCCACCCTGCCCGGGCCCGTGTTCGCCGCGCACTTCCACCTGCCGGGCGAGGTGACGGGACCCTACTCCTACGGCCGGGACGACAACCCCACCTGGACCAACCTCGAGCGCGCCATCGGCGAGCTGGAGGCGCCGGGGCAGGAGGACACCGAGACACTGGTGTTCGCGTCGGGCATGGCCGCGATCTCGGCGGTGCTGTTCTCCCAGCTGCGCGCGGGCGACGCGGTCGTCCTGCCCTCCGACGGCTATCAGGTGCTGCCCCTGGTCCGCGCCCAGCTGGAGGCCTACGGCGTCGAGGTGCGCAGCGCGCCCACCGGTGGAGACGCCCAGCTGGAGGTTCTCGACGGGGCGCGGCTGCTGTGGATCGAGTCGCCGTCGAACCCGGGGCTCGATGTGTGCGACATCCGGCGGCTGGTGGAGGCCGCGCACGCGCGGGGCGCTCTCGTCGCCGTCGACAACACGCTCGCCACCCCGCTCGGCCAGCGCCCGCTGGAGCTGGGCGCCGACTTCTCCGTGGCCAGCGGTACCAAGCAGCTGACCGGCCACGGCGACGTCCTGCTGGGCTACGTGGCGGGTCGCGACGGTGAGGCGATGGCCGCCGTGCGCCGGTGGCGCAAGATCGTGGGAGCGATCTCCGGGCCGATGGAGGCCTGGCTCGCCCACCGCTCCATCGCCACGCTCCAGCTGCGTGTCGACCGGCAGAACGCCACGGCGCTCGCGGTCGCCGAAGCCCTGCGGCAGCGGCCCGAGGTCTCCGGGCTGCGCTATCCGGGGCTGCCCGACGACCCTTCGCACAAGGTCGCCTCGCAGCAGATGCGCCGCTACGGATGCGTGGTCTCCTTCACGCTGCCCACGCGCGCGCGTGCCGAGCGGTTCCTGGAGGCGCTGCACCTGGTCGAGGACGCGACGAGCTTCGGTGGAGTGCGGTCCACGGCCGAGCGCCGCCGGCGCTGGGGCGGGGACGCGGTCTCCGAGGGCTTCATCCGCATGTCCGTCGGCGCGGAGGACCCCGAGGACCTGGTGGCGGACGTCCTGCGCGCGCTCGACGAATCGGCCGACTGAGCCGGTCAGCAGCGGCGATCCCAGTCGACGGACGGTCCGAACCTCCCCCCTCGTGGCTCGGACCGTCCTCGGTTCTGCGCGCGAAGAACCGCGCGAACAAGGCTAGTTGACTCTCTGTCAGTGTCCAATCACGGTAGCGACAGAGACCTATCGACTTATTTATAGTTGGTGCCTGCCCGGGGGCCGGAAGAGGGCGGGGAAAGGGGGAGGGCACGCAATGGACCTGGCCTTGCTGCGCACTTTCGTCACCGTGCACCGGGCCGGTTCCTTCACTCGCGCCGCGGCCCTGCTGGGTCTCTCCCAGCCGGCCGTCACCTCGCAGATCCGCACCCTGGAGCGGCAGCTCGGCCGTCCGCTGTTCCTGAGGCAGGCCCGCGGAGTGACGCCGACGACCATCGGCGACGAACTCGCCCACAAGGCCGCGCCCCACCTCGACGCCCTGGTCGAGATAGCCGAGAGCGCCCCGGACGAGGGATCCCCGTTACGGACGCTGCACCTCGTCGGTCCGCCGGAGTTCACCGCCGAGCGCGCCCTTCCCGCCCTGACCCGACTGACCGGTGAGGACGGCCAGGCCTTCGCGTTGCGCGCTTCCTTCGGCACCGCGGAAGAGGCCCTGGAAGGGCTGGCCGCCGGACACCACGACCTGGCCATCAGCACCGCCCGACCGCGCGGCGCCCTGCTGACCGCGACCCCGCTCTGCGACGAGGAGCATGTGCTGGTCGCCGCCCCCCGCTGGGCCGAGCGGATCGACCCTGGAGACCTGCGCCTCAAGGGGGCGGCGATCCTGGAGAACCTGCCCGTCGTGGAGGTCCACGAGTCCCTGCCGTTCGTATCGCGCTACTGGGCCTCCGTCTTCGACTCCCGTCCGGCCGCTTCGGGCGCGGTCATCGTTCCCGATCTGCGCGCCGTGCTCGCCTGTGCGGTCTCGGGCGCCGGACTCGCGGTGCTGCCCCGCTATCTGAGTGCCTCCGCCCTCGACCGCGGCGAGATCACGACGCTGTACGACCCGGCGGTGCCCCCACTGCGCACCTACTTCCTGACCGCCCGCACCGGCTCCCTCGCAATGCCGCACATCGCCCGGGCGCACGAGTGGCTTCAACGGGTCGCGGCCGGCTGGAGCTGAGGCAGCCGGCCTGTCCGGACGGCCCGCACCCGAGCGGTGTCGCGAGCGTGATGTTTCACGTGGAACGAGCCGGGCCACATTTCCTCCATGACCGTCCGACCCGTGGTCAAGCGCACCGCCCGCGCCGTTCTGCTCGACGGTGACGACCTGATCCTGATCAAGCGCACCAAGCCCGGCATCGATCCCTACTGGGTGACCCCCGGTGGTGGAGTGGAAGCCGCGGATCCGACCGTCGTCCACGCCCTGCACCGAGAGGTGTACGAGGAACTCGGCGCCAAGATCACCGACGTCGTGCCCTGCTTCGTCGACACCGTGGAGCACATCGGCGAGGACGGCGGCGCGACCGGCGTGAAGGTGCAGCACTTCTTCGTCTGCCGGCTGGAGTCCATGGACCCGTCGCTGCGCCACGGCCCCGAGGTGGATGAGCCGCTGGGCGAGTACGAGATCGTCCGTGTTCCCTTCACCCGCGTCGGCATCGCCTCCGTCCATCTTGTGCCGCTGTCCCTGCGGCACTACCTGGACGGCAATATCGAGGGCGTACGCGCCATGCACGCCCCTGACCTCGGGTAGGCCGCACAGCACGTCCGGAGGTGCCATCTCGGGCTGCGCCCCGTGGCCTGCCGGTGTTTCACGTGAAACGCGCACGCCCACCCGGGCCCACGCGAATCGGGCCACGACGTGGCCGAAAGCGTCCGCGTCGACATCGAAACAGGTGGACGTGCGGGGGCTGGTCGGACAGCCTGACCTGCGTGCCGACTCCTTCGCTCGCCGCCCTGCCCATCCGGCGTCTGACGCTCCACGATCTCGCCGCTTGCGCCGACCTGTCCGAGGACCGGGGGTGGCCACGCGAGGAACACAAGTGGGGCCTCCTCCTCACCGCGGGCCAGGGCTACGGCATCGACGACCCCGACGGCGGCCTCGTCACCGCGTGCGTCGTCACTGAGTACGGTTCCTGGGAGCGCTCGGCCCTCGGCGCCATCGGCATGGTCCTCGTGGCCGCACGCCATGCCCGTCAGGGGGTCGGCCGCCGCTTGATGCGGCATGTCATGTCGCTCATGGACACCACCCCGCTGACTCTGTACGCCACCCCCTTCGGGCGTCCGCTCTACGAGGAGCTGGGCTTCAAGGTCACGGGCCGCTCGGAGATGCTGCGGGGGTACTTCACCCCCGGCGGGCTTGAGTCCGGGGTCGCGACACGACCGGCCGTCGCCGCGGACCTGCCCTCGATCCTCCGGCTCGACGAGGAGGCGTTCGGCACCGACCGCACTCCCCTCCTCACCCGTCTCCCCTCCTTCGCCGACCAACTGCGCGTGGCCGAGGAGAACGGCCGGATCATCGGCTACACGGCCGCGTGGCCCAACATGGACACCCATGTCGTCGGCCCGCTGATCGCCAGGGACACGGAAACTGCCAAGGCCCTCATCACCTCACTCGCGGCCCGTACGAACCGCCCCCTGCGCACCGACATCGACGTACGGCACGAGGAGCTGCTGGCCTGGGCCAGGGCGCGGGGACTGGCCTCCGTAGCCGTCAACGCCGTCATGACCTACGGCATCACGGAACTGCCGGGGGACTGGCGGCGCCGGTTCGCGCCGCTGACAGTGGCCGCGGGGTGAACGTCGGCCCCGCTGAAGAGCGGGGGCCGACGGTTTCGGACGGAGGGGTCCGGTCAGACGAGTGCCGCAACGGCCGCGGCGGCGAATCCGTGGTCCTGCTCGGGCGCACCGCCGCCGACACCGATCGCGCCGATCAGACGGCCGTCCCGGTGGACGGGGAGACCGCCCGCGATGAAGAGCAGGGGACGGTCGAGGGCGGTGGGCAGCGTGTGGAAGGGGCCACCGGGCTGCACGGCGTCCACGAGGTCGGCGGTGGCCGCGTTGAGCTGGAGTGCCGTGTAGGCCTTGCGGGTGCTGGTCTCACCGGAGATCAGGACGGCCCGGTCGTCCCGCCGGAAGGCGAGCAGGTGCCCGCCGGCGTCCAGGATGGTGACGCTGACGGTGACTTCCGCCTCTTCGGCCGCGCGGCGAGCCGTGGCGACGAGCAGTTCGGCGTCCTCGATGGTGAGCGGGGCGACGGTGGTGGTGCTCATGGGGAGCGTTCTCCTTGTGCGGTGGTGCGTGGGGTGAGGTGATGCCGCACGGGGCGGGGCGCTCACGCCCCGGTGTTCCGGGCGATGGCGGCCGGGTACGGACGTGCTGTCCGGTGGCCGGGGCTCAGTGGTGGACCGGGGTCCGCTGCTCGGTGGGCACCCCCGGGGCGACCACCGTGTGGCGTGTGCTCTGACGGCGCTCGAGGGTGGCCGAGAGCACGGCCAGGACCAGGGCGCTCGCGGCGAGGGCGGCACCGACCCAGTTGGGCGCGGTGTAGCCGAGGCCGGCCGCGATGACCATGCCGCCGAGCCAGGCGGAGAGGGCGTTGCCCAGATTGAAGGCGCCGATGTTGACGGCCGACGCGAGCGTCGGGGCACCGTGGGCCTGGTCGAGGACGCGCTTCTGCAGCGGCGGGACGGTCGCGAAGCCGAGGGCGCCGATGAGGGCGATGGTCACGGCTGCGGCGGTCTTGTTGTGCGCGGTGAGCGTGAAGAGTGCCAGGACCACGGCCAGCGCACCCAGGGAGACGTACAGCATCGGCATCAGCGCGCGGTCGGCGAACCTGCCGCCGATGAGGTTGCCGCCGACCATGCCGAGGCCGAACAGGACCAGCAGCCAGGTGACCGAACCGTCGGCGAAGCCCGCGATGTGCGTCATCATCGGCGCGATGTAGGTGATGGCCGCGAAGACCCCGCCGAAGCCGAGGACGGTCATCGCCATGGCGAGCAGCACCTGGGCGTTCTTGAAGGCGGCCAGCTCGTGACGCAGGTGTACGCCCTCCGGCCGCGGCAGGTCCGGCACCAGCCGGGCGATGCCCGCCAGACCGACGGCACCCAGGGCGGCGACGATGCCGAAGGTGACGCGCCAGCCGACGTTCTGGCCGATCAGCGTGCCCAGCGGAACGCCGACCACATTGGCGACGGTCAGACCGGTGAACATCATGGCGATGGCTCCGGCCTTCTTGTCGGGAGCCACCAGGTCGGCTGCGACGACCGAACCGATGCCGAAGAAGGCGCCATGGGCGAGGGACGCGATCACCCTTCCGATCAGCATGACCGCGAAGGCCGGGGCCACCGCGGAGAGCAGGTTGCCGATGATGAAGAGCCCCATGAGGAGCATCAGCATCCGCTTGCGCGGGACCTTGGTCCCGAGCACCGTCATCAGCGGGGCGCCGATCACCACCCCGAGGGCGTATCCGGTCACGAGCATGCCGGCCGTGGGGATGGAGACCCCGAAGTCACCCGCGACCTCGGGCAGCAAGCCCATGATCACGAATTCGGTCGTGCCGATTCCGAAGGCCCCGATCGCGAGGGCCAGAAGCGCGAGAGGCATGTGGGGGTAACACCTTCCAAACGATTGCAGGAGCGCTTTGCGTGCGTTCACAATAGTTGCAGACGCGGGCTAAATGCAAGCGCCGACTATCGCGGAAATGCTCTACCCTGAATGCAGCCGCTCCGGGACGGAGGAAGACGCCAATGACAGCGACGGACCCTGCACTCACCGCCCTTGCCCAGGGCTGGTGCGCCCTCTCCCTGCTGCACGGGAGGATCGAGGCGCACATCGAGCGCGCCCTGCAGGCGAAGCACGACCTGAGCGTGCGCGAGTACTCCCTGCTCGACGTCCTCAGCCGCCAGCACGAGGGCGAGGGCGGCCATCTGCAGATGAAGCAGGTCGCCGACGCGGTCGTCCTCAGCCAGAGCGCGACCACTCGGCTGGTGACCCGCCTGGAGGACCGCGGTCTGCTGGAGCGCTACCTCTGCCCCACCGACCGTCGCGGCATCTACACCAATGTCACGGAGACGGGTCTGCGGCTGCTGGACGAGGCACGGCCCACCAATGACGCGGCCCTCCGCGAAGCCCTGGACGAGGCGGCCAGGAGTCCCGAGCTGGCCCCGCTGGTGAAGGTCGTGGAGTCCTTGAACGTGCCCGCATAGGGTTCGGGCATGGGAGATCTTGAGATACGCGGGGCGACCGCGCCCGACCTGCCGGCGATCGTGGCCATGCTCGCCGACGATCCGCTCGGAGCACAGCGCGAGTCGCCCGACGACCTGTCGCCGTACCTGACCGCCCTGGAGCGGCTGAGCGCGGACCCGAATCAGCGGCTCGTCGTCGCGGTGCGCGAGACCCGGGTCGTCGGCACGCTTCAGCTCACGATCATTCCCGGCCTCTCGCGCAAGGGAGCCACCCGCTCGATCATCGAGGGCGTCCGCGTCCACGCCGACGAGCGCGGCAGCGGCCTGGGCACGCAGCTCATCCAGTGGGCGATCGAGGAATCCCGGCGCCAGGGCTGCCACTTGGTACAGCTGACCTCCGACAGCAGCCGCGCCGACGCCCACCGCTTCTACGAGCGGCTCGGTTTCACCGCTTCCCACGTCGGCTTCAAGCTGCCGTTGTGAAAGGGCTGTTGGTGGGTGTTTCACGTGAAACACCCACCAACAGCCGCGTGGTTCGGTCAGTCCGCGATCCCTCGCCAGCCCGCCGGATCCACTCCGCCGGGCACCCCGGCTCCGTCCTCGTAGGGCAGCCGTGTGAACACGAAGGACCCGAGGTCCAGATGGCTCACGGACCCGTCCGGGCGCCGCACGGGCCGCAGGATCTCTCCCGCGTAGTAGCCCTCCAGTCCGGTCCAGGTGCCATCGGCGTTGAGCTGGAAGCGCGCCCGACGCCCCGCACCGGACATCGGCCCCAGGGAGACACAGCCGTCCGCCGTCACGCGCAGGGCGAAGGCGTGCGTTCCCCAGTACCACGGTCCGGCCAGTTCCAGTACGGCCGGGTCGACTTCACTCAGGGGACGCCAGGGGGCGGGAATCCGGGGTTCGGCCTCCGCCACGATGCGGACGAGATCGGCGCCGACTGCCGACACCACCGGGCCGGACGTGCAGTTGGTCAGCACCACCGCCGCCACGCCGTCCTCCACGCTGATGCTGAGGTTCGCGAGGAACCCCGGCAGCGAGCCGGAGTGCCCCACGATCAGCCGGCCGTCACGCTGCTGGATCTGCATGCCGAGACCGTAGGCGGCGCCGTCGACGACGTCCGAGGTCTCCGCCGGTGCCGACGGGGTGCGCATCTCCCGGACCGATTCCGCACTCAGCACCCGGTCGTCTCCCTCGGCCAGAAAGGCGGCGAAGCGCGCCAGATCGGCGGTGGTGGACCAGAGCTGCCCGGCCGGCGCCATCCGGCCCAGATCCTCCAGGGGCTCGGACAGCAGCGCGTCGGCCCATGGGTGAACGGCCCAGCCGCCCGCGTGCGGCGCCTGCGGCTGAGCACTGGTACGGGTCAGTCCCAGCGGCTCCAGCACCTCCCTGTCGAGCACATCCGTCCAGGCGGCGCCGCGCAGCCGTTCCACCAGCGCCCCGAGCAGGGTGTAGCCGGGGTTGGAGTAGTGGTGCCGTCGGCCGACGGGATGCAGTACCGGCCGCTCTCCCAGGACGTCGCTCAACTCCGGACGCAGCGAACCAGGCGTCCGCTCCCACCAGGGTGCGGGTGACTCCGCCGCCAGACCGCTGGTGTGCGCGAGCAGTTGGGCGATGGTCGCCTCCCCCGCGCCGGTGCCCGGCAGATGCTTCTCCAGCGGGTCGTTGAGGTCGAGCAGTCCCTCGTCACGCAGTCGCAGCACCAGGACCGCGGTGAACGTCTTGGTGATCGAACCGATCCTGTACTGCACGTTCTCGTCCGGTGCGTGCCCGTCGACCGAGGACCGCGCACCGTGCCACACGGTCCGCCCGTCCCGGACCACCGCGGCGACCAGCGAGGGTGTCCGCCCTTCGGTCTGCGCCACGGCGATGCGGTGCAGCAACGCCCGTCGCGTACCGGGGAGCAGCTCTTCCTGGGATGTCGTCATGCCCCCAGTTCAGCGGCTGTGCCGACGCACGTCGAGTCCATTTCGGCGGCCCCCCGCGTGACGGCGACAACCATCGGTGCGATGGTCAGGTCTGGGCCATGTCCACGAAGCGTGAGTAGTGGCCCTGGAAGGCGACCGTGATCGTCGCCGTGGGACCGTTTCGGTGCTTGGCCACGATCAGGTCGGCCTCGCCCGCGCGCGGGGACTCCTTCTCGTACGCGTCCTCACGGTGCAGCAGGATGACCATGTCGGCGTCCTGCTCGATGGAGCCGGACTCACGCAGGTCGGAGACCATCGGCTTCTTGTCGGTGCGCTGCTCGGGGCCACGGTTGAGCTGGGAGAGCGCGATGACCGGGACCTCCAGCTCCTTGGCGAGGAGCTTGAGGTTACGGGACATGTCCGAGACCTCCTGCTGACGGCTCTCGGCGCGCTTGGAGCCGCCGGACTGCATCAGCTGGAGATAGTCGATGACCACCAGCTTCAGGTCGTTGCGCTGCTTCAGCCGCCGGCACTTCGCGCGGATCTCCATCATCGACAGGTTCGGTGAGTCGTCGATGTAGAGCGGGGCGGCGGACACGTCCGGCATGCGCCGGGCGAGCCGGGTCCAGTCCTCGTCCGTCATCGTGCCGGACCGCATGTGGTGCAGGGCCACGCGGGCCTCCGCCGAGAGCAGACGCATCGCGATCTCGTTGCGCCCCATCTCGAGGGAGAAGATGACACTGGGGAGGTTGTTCTTGATCGAGGCGGCCCGGGCGAAGTCCAGCGCGAGGGTGGACTTACCCATGGCGGGACGAGCCGCGATGACGATCATCTGGCCCGGGTGCAGGCCGTTGGTCAGCGAGTCGAAGTCCGTGAACCCGGTCGGCACACCCGTCATCTCGCCGCTGCGCGAGCCGATCGCCTCGATCTCGTCGAGGGCGCCCTCCATGATGTCCCCCAGCGGGAGGTAGTCCTCGCTGGTGCGCTGCTCGGTGACGGCGTAGATCTCGGCCTGGGCGCGGTTGACGATCTCGTCCACGTCGTCGTCGGCCGCGTATCCCATCTGGGTGATGCGGGTGCCGGCCTCGACCAGACGCCGCAGCACCGCGCGCTCGTGCACGATCTCCGCGTAGTACTCGGCGTTCGCCGCGGTCGGCACGGTCTGCACGAGGGTGTGCAGATAGGAGGCCCCACCCACCTTGTTGATCTCGCCACGCTTGGTGAGTTCGGCGGCGATGGTGATCGGGTCGGCAGGCTCGCCCTTGGCATAGATGTCGAGGATCGCCTGGTAGATCGTCTCGTGCGCGGGCTTGTAGAAGTCGTGGCCCTTGAGGATCTCCACGACGTCGGCGATGGCGTCCTTGGACAGGAGCATGCCACCGAGGACGGACTGCTCGGCGTCCAGGTCCTGCGGAGGCAGCCGTTCGAAGGAGGAGCCGCCGCCGTCCCAGCCGCCGCTCTCCCGCCCCCGGTCGTGCTGCTCGTCACGACCCCGGCCACCGTCGCTCCGTCGACGGGAGGCCGGCAGACGATCACTGGGCCCGGCCTCGGCCCACGGATCGTCCAAGGGCTCGGAAATGCTCACCGAGCCACCTCCTCCCGTCCGCACGGCGGACCTAGCCGTGCCCTCTGTTGTACGGCACGACACTGACAAATAAGGGGGCCCAACTCCGGTTCTCACGGGTCTGTTTTGTGACGCTTGCCGGGTCGGAGGAAGGAGCGGGCGCCGGACAACGTTAGGCCTGTCGGGAGCGTCAGCCAATCTGGTTATCCACAGGCCATGTGGACGACGGCCCAGATGCTGTGGAGAACTTCCCCAAACCTGTGCACGACCCGGTGGACAGCCCTGTGAACAAGCCCTCCCTGTGGTTCACGCCACCCTCCTGAACTGCGGGTTTACCGTCCACCGGCTGTGCAGAAGAAAAACTTCCCCAGTCGGATCAAGATCGCCGCGGACGGTCCGCACGGCCGCGCGACCGATGACACGAAGTAAGGGTCTATAGGCAATTGCATCTCTTACCTGTGGACGATTAGATTGGTGCTCATGACACAGGCTCCCGCGATCCCCAAGGCCACCCGCCGTCGGCACGACCAGGAGATCATCGCGCTGGCCGTTCCGGCCTTCGGTGCGCTGGTCGCCGAGCCCCTGTTCGTGATGGCCGACAGCGCCATCGTCGGCCACTTGGGGACCGCCCAGCTCGCCGGCCTGGGGTGGCGTCGGCCCTCCTCACCACCGCCGTGAGTGTCTTCGTCTTCCTCGCCTACGCCACCACGGCCGCCGTGGCCCGGCGGGTCGGCGCCGGCGATCTCCAGGCCGCCATCCGCCAGGGCATGGACGGCATCTGGCTCGCTCTGCTCCTCGGTGCGGCGGTCATCGCCGCCGTCCTCCCCCTGGCCCCGGGCATTGTGGACCTGTTCGGCGCCTCCGACACGGCGGCACCGTTCGCCACGACCTATCTGCGCATCTCCGCGCTCGGCATCCCGGCCATGCTGATCGTCCTGGCTGCGACCGGCGTACTGCGCGGCCTGCAGGACACCAGGACACCCCTCTACGTCGCCATCGCGGGTTTCGTGGCCAACGCCGCGCTCAACGCGGGCCTTGTCTACGGCGCCGGGCTCGGCATCGCGGGATCCGCCTGGGGCACGGTGATCGCCCAGTGCGGCATGGCGGCGGCCTACCTCGTCGTGGTCGTTCGGGGAGCCCGGCGGCACGGGGCCTCGCTGCGACCGGACGCGGCCGGCATCAGGGCCTCGGCACAGGCCGGAGCACCTCTGCTTGTCCGCACCCTGTCGCTGCGGGCCATTCTCATGATCGCCACAGCGGTCGCCGCGCGTCTCGGCGACGCCGACATCGCCGCCCATCAGATCATCCTGTCCCTGTGGAGTCTGCTGGCGTTCGCCCTCGACGCGATCGCCATCGCCGGGCAGGCCATCATCGGCCGCTATCTCGGAGCCAACGACTCCGAAGGTGCCCGGTTGGCCTGCCGTCGCATGGTCCAGTGGGGCATCGCCACGGGCACCGGGCTGGGGCTGGTCGTGGTGGCCGCCCGCCCCCTGTTCCTGCCGCTGTTCACCAGTGACTCCCTGGTCAAGGACACGGCACTGCCCGCACTGCTGATGGTGGCTCTCTCGCAGCCCGTCTGCGGGATCGTGTTCGTCCTGGACGGTGTCCTGATGGGCGCCGGCGACAGCCCGTATCTGGCCGGGGCCATGGTCGTGACCCTGGCGGTCTTCGCGCCGGTGGCGCTGCTCGTTCCCGCGCTCGGCGGTGGCCTCACAGCTCTCTGGGCGGCCATGACACTGATGATGACGGTCCGGATGGTCACCCTCTGGCTGCGGACACGCTCCGGCCGGTGGGTCGTGACGGGCGCGATCCGCTGAGTGAATCAGCGGGCTCGCCTGGCCCGGTTTCACGTGAAACAGGCCGTATGGCGAGCCAGGCCCTACACGAAGAGGGGCCACCCCAGTGGGGTGGCCCCTCTCTCAGCTGTTCAAGCCGAGCGCGACGTTACGCCGCGACGACCTCGATGTTGACCTTGGCGGCAACCTCGGGGTGCAGACGCACGGACGTCTCGTGGGCGCCCAGCGTCTTGATCGGCGTACCAAGCTCGATACGGCGCTTGTCGACCTCGGGGCCACCGGAAGCCTTGATCGCGGAAGCGACGTCGGCCGGGGTGACGGAACCGAAGAGACGACCGGCGTCGCCCGAACGGACGGCCAGACGGACCTTGACGCCCTCGAGCTGGGCCTTCACAGCGTTGGCCTGCTCGATGGTCTGGATCTCGTGGATCTTGCGAGCGCGACGGATCTGCTCGACGTCCTTCTCGCCACCCTTGGTCCAGCGGATAGCGAACTTCCGCGGGATCAGGTAGTTGCGAGCGTAACCGTCCTTGACGTCGACGACGTCGCCAGCGGCACCGAGGCCGGAAACCTCGTGGGTGAGGATGATCTTCATGAGTCGGTCACCCCTCCCTTAGCGCGCGGTGGACGTGTAGGGCAGCAGCGCCATCTCACGGCTGTTCTTGACGGCCGTGGCGACGTCACGCTGGTGCTGCGTGCAGTTGCCGGTCACGCGGCGGGCACGGATCTTGCCGCGGTCGGAAATGAACTTCCGCAGCATGTTCGTGTCCTTGTAGTCCACGTACGTGACCTTGTCCTTGCAGAAAGCGCAGACCTTCTTCTTAGGCTTGCGCACAGGCGGCTTCGCCATGGTGTTTCTCCTGTGTGATCAAGAAGTTGGGATTCGAGCCCTAGAAGGGGGGCTCGTCCGAGTAGCCGCCACCGCCGCCGGAGCCGCCGGAGCCGCCGCCCCAACCGCCGCCACCCTGGTTGCCACCGGCGGGAGCGCCGGTCGCCCACGGGTCGTCGGCAGGAGCGCCGCCCTGCTGGCCGCCCTGCTGGCCGCCGCCGGAGCCGCCGCCCCAGCCGCCGCCACCCTGGCCGCCACCGCCGCCGTAACCGCCCTGGCCACCGCGAGCGCCACCGGAGGTCTTGGTGACCTTCGCCGTGGCGTTGCGCAGGCTGGCGCCGACTTCCTCGACGTCCAGTTCGTAGACCGTGCGCTTGACGCCCTCACGGTCCTCATAGGACCGCTGCTTCAGCCGGCCCTGCACGATGACGCGCATGCCTCGCTGGAGCGACTCGGCGACGTTCTCCGCCGCCTGACGCCAGACCGAGCAGGTGAGGAACAGGCTCTCGCCGTCCTTCCACTCGTTCGTCTGGCGGTCGAAGGTGCGGGGAGTGGACGCGACGCGGAACTTCGCGACCGCCGCACCGGACGGGGTGAAGCGCAGCTCGGGGTCGTCGACAAGATTGCCGACGACCGTGATGACGGTCTCGCCTGCCATGGGGAACCTCTCGGCGGGTTTGCTGCTGGCTGCTTGCTGCTACTCGAATCCCGAGATCAGCTGAGCGGGAGGCTCAGTGGGTCTCGGGACGGAGGACCTTGGTCCGGAGGACCGACTCGTTCAGGTTCATCTGGCGGTCGAGCTCCTTGACGACCGCAGGCTCGGCCTGCAGGTCGATGACCGAGTAGATGCCCTCGGGCTTCTTCTTGATCTCGTACGAGAGACGACGACGGCCCCAGGTGTCGACCTTCTCAACCTTGCCGCCGCCATCGCGGACGACGGACAGGAAGTTCTCGATCAGCGGGGAGACAGCGCGCTCCTCGAGATCGGGGTCGAGGATGACCATCACCTCGTAGTGACGCATGTGGAACCCACCTCCTTTGGACTCAGCGGCCACGGTCGTTCCGTGGCAGGAGGGTCGTGATGCGTACGCAACGGTATCGGCCACCACTGACAATCGAAGGGGTTCCGCTGGGGATCCCGCAGTGCGACCGCAGATATTTCCGACAGGCCTGGGCAGACACCGGTGCAGACGGTACAGACTACCTGCACACCTGCTTCCGGTTGAAATCCGGCGGTGGGCACCGTCAGTCTGTACACATCGGGTGTGTATGGCGCTACGGTGCGCCGCGATCCGCAGGAGGTGCCCCATGGCACAGCAGGCATTGCAACCCAACACCGCCGGATCCCTTCTCGCCACGGACGGCAAGCCCCATCCGCTCCAGGACGCCCTCATGGCGGTGACGCTGGTCCTGGGTGTGCTGGCCTTCATCACGTCCTTCTTCTCCGGTCTGCACCTGATCGCTTCCTGGGCCGGCCTCGTGGGCATCGTGATCGGGGCTTACGGCCAGTGGATCTCGGTGACGACGCGTGAACGGTTCGGCCTGATCCTGGGTCTGGGTGCCTCCGGCGTCGGCTTCATGCTCGGCATGGCCAACGGCGGGCTGTTCGGCGGACTCGTCGGCTGAGTCCGCCGACCTCCGACCACCCCCACTGAGCACCGCGCGGGCGCCCCGGCAGCCGACAGGCCGGGGCGAAGGTGCCGTGCGCCCAGTCGGGGTGGTCGCACGGCGCAGTAGGCTTCGGCGCGTGAGCCGGAGCCCCTGAACCCATGGGGACACACCAGCCCGAGGAGCGCCCCGACATGAGCCTGACCCTGAGGACCATCAGCCGCGAGCAACATCTGGCCTACATCCAGAGCCTGCCGTCGGCGAGCCACATGCAGGTCCCGGCCTGGGCCGACGTGAAGGCGGAGTGGCGCTCGGAGCACCTCGGCTGGTTCGACGAGCGCACCGGCGACATGGTCGGCGCGGGTCTGGTCCTGTACCGCCAGCTGCCCAAGATCAAGCGCTACCTCGCCTACCTCCCCGAGGGCCCGGTCATCAACTGGTTCGCGCCGAATCTGGACGACTGGATCCAGCCGATGCTGGCCCACCTCAAGCAGCAGGGCGCCTTCTCCGTGAAGATGGGCCCGCCCGTGATCATCCGCCGCTGGAACGCGGAGACGATCAAGAAGGGCATCCAGAGCCCGGACGTGAAGCGCCTGCGCGACATGGAGGCCGACTTCATCGAGCCGCGCGCCTTCGAGGTGGCCGACAAGCTGCGCCGCATGGGCTGGCAGCAGGGCGAGGACGGCGGCGCCGGCTTCGGCGACGTCCAGCCCCGCTACGTCTTCCAGGTGCCGCTGGCGAACCGCTCCCTGGAAGAGGTGCACAAGAACTTCAACCAGCTGTGGCGCCGCAACATCAAGAAGGCCGAGAAGGCCGGCGTCGAGGTCGTCCAGGGCGGCTACCAGGACCTCGCCGAGTGGCAGCGGCTGTACGAGATCACGGCGGTGCGCGACCACTTCCGGCCCGCCCGCTCTCGTACTTCCAGCGCATGTGGACGGCCCTCAACACCGAGGACCCCAACCGCATGCGGCTGTACTTCGCCCGCCACAACGGTGTGAACCTGTCGGCCGCGACCATGCTGATCGTCGGCGGCCACGTCTGGTACTCCTACGGCGCCTCCGACAACATCGGCCGTGAGGTCCGGCCCTCGAACGCGATGCAGTGGCGGATGCTGCGCGACGCCTACGCCCTCGGCGCCACCGTCTACGACCTGCGCGGCATCTCGGACTCGCTGGACGAGACGGACCACCTGTTCGGCCTGATCCAGTTCAAGGTCGGCACCGGCGGCCAGGCCGCCGAGTACCTCGGCGAGTGGGACTTCCCGCTGAACAAGCTGCTCCACAAGGCGCTCGACATCTACATGTCGCGCCGCTGAGCGCGGGACATTTGATTCCATAGCCTTCACAGCTCACCACCCCACTGACACACGGCAGCCACGAGAAAGGGTCCGGGTCCGGCCATGGCGCTCACGCTCTACGTCGACACCGCGCGCTGGCGGGCGCACCACAAGCACGTGCAGGAGCAGTTCCCAGGGCTCGTCCCGGTCTGCAAGGGCAACGGCTACGGCTTCGGACACGAACGGCTGGCGGAGGAGGCGACCCGGCTCGGCTCGGACATCCTCGCCGTCGGCACCACGTACGAAGCCGCGCGCATCAAGGACTTCTTCGGCGGCGACCTGCTGGTGCTGACGCCCTACCGGCGGGGCGAGGAGCCCGTTCCGCTGCCGGACCGGGTGATCCGTTCGGTGTCGTCGGTCGACGGCGTGTACGGCCTCGTGGGCGCGCGCGTCGTCATCGAGGTGATGTCCTCGATGAAGCGGCACGGCATCAGCGAGCAGGACCTGCCGCAGTTGCACGCCGCCATAGAGAACGTCCGGCTGGAGGGCTTCGCCATCCACCTGCCGCTGGACCGCACCGACGGCTCGGACGCCGTCGAGGAGGTCATCGGCTGGATGGACCGGCTCCGCGCGGCACGGCTGCCGCTGCACACGATGTTCGTCAGCCATCTCAAGGCCGATGAACTCGCCCGGCTGCAGCAGCAGTTCCCGCAGACCCGGTTCCGCGCCCGCATCGGCACGCGGCTCTGGCTCGGGGACCACGACGCCACCGAGTACCACGGCGCCGTCCTGGACGTCACCCGGGTGACCAAGGGCGACCGCTTCGGCTACCGGCAGCAGAAGGCGGCCTCGGACGGCTTCCTGGTGGTCGTGGCGGGCGGTACGTCGCACGGGGTGGGCCTGGAGGCCCCCAAGGCGCTGCACGGCGTCATGCCGCGCGCCAAGGGCGTCGCACGGGCCGGCCTGGCCACGGTCAACCGGAACCTGTCCCCGTTCGTCTGGGGCGGCAAGCAGCGCTGGTTCGCCGAGCCGCCGCACATGCAGGTGTCGATCCTCTTCGTCCCCTCGGACGCTCCCGAGCCGAAGGTGGGCGACGAACTGGTGGCCCACCTGCGGCACACCACCACCCAGTTCGACCGGATCGTGGACCGCTAGCCCGGACCGCCGGACGGAACGGGCCCCGAACCGGAAAGGCCGTACACGCATCGCGCGTGTACGGCCTTCCTCATGTGCGCCCGGGACACCCGTTCGCTCAGAGCGAACCCTCCCCGTTCGGTGGCAGGCCGTGCCGTCCCCAGTCCACCTGAGGCGCGTCGAAGTGGGCGGCGTGGCGCGGCGGATGGGCCGCGGCTCCCAGGACGAAGACGTCCTCGGCTCCGTCGAGCACTCCGCCCGAGGGATCGTCGTCCCCGGACCGGCGCACCACGTCCCGCTCGGGCATCAGGATGTCCCGCACGACGACGGCACACAGGTAGAGCGTGCCGAGCAGATGCACCGCGATCACCCAGTCGTACCCCAGCGTGGGCAGTCCCTTGTGGGCGTCGCCACTGGTCGTGTAGGCGAGGTAGAACCAGATGCCCAGGAAGTACGCCACCTCGCAGGCCTGCCAGATCAGGAAGTCCCGCCACTTGGGCCGGGCGAGGACGGCCAGCGGCACCAGCCACAGGACGTACTGCGGGGAGTAGACCTTGTTGGTCAGGATGAAGACCGCGACGATCAGGAAGGCCAGCTGGGCGAAGCGCGGCCTCCGCGGGGCGGTGAGCGTCAGCGCCGCGATACCCAGGGAGCACAGCGCCACCAGCACGACGGCGGCGTTGTTCACGAAGTCGGTGGAGGGCGGGTTGCTCGAGTTCTGGGCCCAGATCAGCCAGAGCGATCCGAAGTCGACGCCCCGGTCGTGGCTGAACGTGTAGAACTTCGACCACCCCTCGTAGGCGAAGAGCATCACCGGCAGGTTCACCACCAGCCAGGCGACGGCCGCGCCGCCCACGGCCCGGAAGAACTCCCGCCACTTGCCGGCCCGCCAGCACAGCACCAGCAGGGGGCCGAGCAACAGGACCGGGTAGAGCTTGGCGGCGGTGGCGAGCCCCAGCAGGACACCGAAGGCCAGTGATCGGCCCCGCGACCACATCAGCATCGCGGCGGCCGTGAGGGCCACCGCGAGCAGGTCCCAGTTGATCGTGGCCGTCAGGGCGGCCGCGGGCGCCAGAGCGACCAGCAGACCGTCCCAGGGGCGCCGGGCATGGGTGCGGGTCACGCAGACGGCGACGACGGCCGCGCACGCCATCAGCATTCCGGCGTTGACGAACCAGTACCACTGCTCCTGGTGCTGGATGCCGCCGCTTCCCGGTGTGAGCCAGGCGGCCACCTCCATGAACACGCCGGTCAGGACCGGGTACTCGAGGTAGTCCATGTCGCCCGGGAGCCGGTCGAAGTACGGCACCAGCCCGTCGGCGAATCCCCGTCCCTGATACAGGTGGGGGATGTCCGAGTAGCAGGCATGGGTGTACTGCGAACTAGCGCCGAAGAACCAGGCGCTCTGGTAGCAGGGCGCCTTCTGCACCAGTCCGAGGGCGAACATGCCGATCGCCACGAGCACGATGACGCGCAGCGGGGTCCACCAGGTCGTCCCGAGCAGGGCGCGCCGGCCGATCGGTCCGCCGATCAGCTCGCTCCCGGCCGCGGCGACCTCGTCCTCACGGGTCGGCCGCACCGGCTCAGCGCCGGCGGGCCGTACGGGCTCGGGCTCGTGCACGCCTGCGGGCGTCGTCTCTGCACTGGGCATGGGGCACATCCTGCCGTACCAGTCTGGGAATACACCGAGGGCCGCCGCACCTGGTGGGTGCGACGGCCCATGTTTCACGTGAAACGCGCTTGGCGGCCCAAATGGTCACCAATCGGTGAGAGCGGCACGCTAACCGTTCTGGCCCGAGAAGAGGCCTCCGTTGCCATTGCCTCTGGTGCTGCCGGTCCCGCTCGTGTCCGTGACCGTGGGCGTGGGTGTCGTTCCTCCGTCCGTGCCACCTGTATCGGTGCCCCCGTTACTGCCGTTGCAGTTGTTGCCCCAGCCACCCCACTGGCAGGTCTCGCTGGCCGAGGGGAGGGAGACGGCGACGTCAGGCTCGGCGACGGGCTCGGCGACTCACTGGGCCTCTGGCTCGGCGTGATGGTGACCGACGGCGTCGGGGAGGGCGCACCGGCTTCGTCGTGCACCTTGCCGATCCTGATGGCGTCCGGGAAGCCCGGGTCGTTCGCGTTCTTCAGCGCGGCCCTCATGTACTCGGTCCACACCTGCGTCGGGATGTCACCACCGTGGATGGAGTCCTTGCCCGCGGTGCCGTTCATGGAGAGCAGCTTGTGGTTCTTGGGGTTCTCCCGGAACATCGCCACCGAGGTCGACAGCTGCTGGGTGTAGCCGACGAACCAGGCGGACTTGTTCTTGTCGGTGGTACCGGTCTTGCCGGCCGCCGTACGGCCCAGAGCCTTGGCGTTCTGAGCCGTACCGTTCTGGATGACGTTCTGCAGGACGTCCGTGACGTTGTTGGCGATGTTCGACTCCATCGCCTGCTTGACCTTGGGCCGCTCGAAGCCGGGCTGGTCCACGCCGTCCTTCTTGACGGCGGTCACCGAGTACGGATCCGCCTGCTTGCCGGACGCGGCGAAGGTCGCGTAGGCGTCGGCCATGCGGATCGCGCTGGGGGTGGAGGTACCGATGGCGAACGACGGGTTGAGGTCCACCGACATGCTCTGGTCGAGGATGCCGGCCGAGCGGGCGACGTCGCGGACGTGCGACATGCCTACATCGACGCCGAGCTGCACGAACGGCGTGTTGATGGACTGCTCCATCGCCTTGCGCAGGGTGATGTAACCCCACGGGTGCGGGCTCTCGTTCTTCTGGAAGAAGAACGAGTTGTCCTTGTTGAGGTAGTACGACCCGTCCGGCTTCTTCACCTTGAGGTGGTCGTTGCCGTTGTACTTGCTCAGCGGGGAGATCCCCACGCCATCGGAGTCGTACGTGCCGTACTGCATGGCCGCCGCCAGCACGAACGGCTTCCACGTCGAACCGACCGGGACACCCTGGGTGTCGGCGTTGTTCGTGAAGTGACCGTTCTCGTAGCCGTCACCGCCGTAGAGGGCGACGATCGCACCACTGTCGGGAACCACCGACGCCGCACCGAACTGGACGTACTTGTCGAGTTCGCGCTTCGGGTTGAGCCGTTCCTTCTGGATCTTCTTCACGGCGGCACTCAGAGCGTTGACCTTGTCCTTCTTGAAGGTCGTGTAGATCTGGTATCCGCCCCGGTCGAACTCCTGCTCGGAGATCTTCGAGTGGTTCAGGACGTACTTCTTCGCCGTGTCGGCCAGGTAGCTGATCTGGCCGGTCATGCCCTTGGTCGCCTTGCGGTCCTTGGGCATGGGGTAGGTCTTGATGGCCTCCTGGTACTGGGCGTCGGTGAGGCGCTTGTCCTTGTGCATCTCACCGAGGATCCAGGACCAGCGCTCCTTTGATCGCTGGAGGTTGGCGCTGGCCGTCGCCGACTTGTCGAGGTTCTCGTTGCCCGCCGGGTCGTAGTACGTCGCCCCCTTGAGCAGCGCGGCGAGGACGGCGCACTCGCTGGGCTTCAGGTCGACGGCGTCCTTGTTGTAGTACGTCCGCGCGGCGGCCTGGATGCCGTAGGCGCCACGGCCGTAGTACGAGGTGTTGAGGTAGCCCTGCAGGATCTGCGGCTTCTTGAGCTTCGTCCCCACCTTGATGGAGATGAACATCTCCTTGAACTTGCGGGTGACGGTCTGGTCCTGGCTGAGGTACGTGTTCTTGACGTACTGCTGGGTGATCGTCGATCCGCCCTGCGTCTGACCGCCTCGGGCCATGTTGGCCAGGGCACGGGCGATACCCATGGGGTCGACGCCGGAGTCCTGGTAGAAGCTCTTGTTCTCGGCCGAGATCACCGCGTACTGCATGGCCTCGGGGATCTTGTCGATGGTGACGTTCTGACGGTTCACACCCGTGCCCGTCGCGACCATCTGTGATCCGTCGGCCCAGTAGTAGACGTTGTTCTGGGACTTGGCCGCATCGTTCTCGTTGGGGATGGAGACCATCGCGTAGCCCACGCCGACCATCGCCACGAGGCTGCCGATCAGGCCGATGAACAGCCCGGTGACGAGCTTCCAGGAGGGCACCCAGCGGTGCCACCCGTCCCTGTCGTAGCGCGGGTAGTCGATGAAGCGCTTCCTGCCGGGATCGGCCGCACGGCCTCGGCCGCGTCCAGGCCCGGCCGGTTCGGCGGCCCTGCGCCGGCCGCCGCCTCTCTGCGCCGCCCGGCGTGCCTCGGCACGGCCGCTGTAGGGGCGCTCCTCACCCCCGGAACCATAGGACCCCGACCCATGAGAACTGGACCCATAGGAGTCGGCAGAGGACCCGGTGGCGCCTCGCGGTGCCGCGCGGTGGCCGGAGGCGGGGCCGGACTGACCGCGTCGGGCCGCGGCACGTCCGCCTCCCTGCGGCTGCGGCGGTTTGCGACGGTGCTCGCTCATCGAACGACTACTCCTCGGGCAGGCGCACCCTTGCGCGCCTGGAAACGGCGGCTGGTTTCCGGTCCCCCGAAGTACGGATGTGGTCGCTTCCGCATTCACCCGTACTGCTCCAGGGACGAGGACGCCCCCAGGCGTCACTCGGTTCCCGGTGATGTGCATGCCGCACAGACTACGCACCACCAAAACCCGCCGAGTCCCGAAGTTCACCCCAAATCAGGCAACTTGCCTCCTACGAATCGGTGATGTGATCCCGTTCACCATCAACCCTCTTGTCGCGCGCGTAAGGCCGTTCTATCGTCATGATGTATCGAGTCGATACATCAGTGTGAGATAAAGACGCGGCGGACCAAGAGGAGGCGATCATGAGCCGGCGCTCCGGCATCCTTGAGTTCGCCGTCCTGGGCCTGCTGCGCGAGTCCCCGATGCACGGCTATGAGCTGCGCAAACGACTCAACACGTCACTGGGTGTGTTCCGGGCCTTCAGCTACGGAACCCTGTACCCCTGCCTCAAGACGCTGGTCACCAACGGCTGGTTGATCGAGGAACCGGGCAGCACCCACGAGGACGCCCTGGGCGCTCCCCTCACCGGGCGGCGTGCCAAGATCGTCTACCGGTTGACGGCAGAAGGTAAGGAGCACTTCGAGGAGCTGCTCTCGCAGACCGGTCCCGACGCGTACGAGGACGAGCACTTCGCCGCACGGTTCGCCTTCTTCGGGCAGACCTCACGGGATGTGCGCATGCGCGTACTGGAGGGCCGGCGCAGCCGCCTGGAGGAGCGTCTGGAGAAGATGCGCGCCTCCCTGGCGCGCACCAGGGAGCGCCTCGACGACTACACGCTTGAGCTGCAGCGCCACGGAATGGAGTCCGTGGAGCGCGAAGTGCGCTGGCTGAACGAGCTCATCGAGAGCGAGCGGGCCGGGCGGGACCTCAAGGGTTCCGCGTCCGGGGGAGCCGCTCAGCAGGACACCACCACTGGATCGACGGGCGGCCTGCCCCGTAACGGAGAGCACTCCGCTACGGATACGCCCGGCGACACCGCCACGTGAGTCCCACTCAGGGCCTCACTCGTACACACAGGGAGCAACCGGAATGGGTTCGGTTCGCGTAGCCATCGTCGGCGTGGGCAACTGCGCCGCGTCGCTGGTGCAGGGAGTCGAGTACTACAAGGACGCCGACCCGGCGTCCAAGGTCCCCGGCCTGATGCACGTGCAGTTCGGCGACTACCACGTCGGTGACGTCGAGTTCGTCGCCGCGTTCGACGTCGACGCGAAGAAGGTCGGCCTCGACCTCTCGGACGCCATCGGTGCCAGCGAGAACAACACCATCAAGATCTGCGACGTCCCGAACACGGGCGTCACGGTCCAGCGCGGCCACACCCTGGACGGTCTCGGTAAGTACTACCGCATGACCATCGAGGAGTCCGCCGAGGAGCCCGTGGACGTCGTCCAGATCCTCAAGGACAAGCAGGTCGACGTTCTCGTCTGCTACCTGCCCGTGGGCTCCGAGGACGCGGCGAAGTTCTACGCCCAGTGCGCCATCGACGCCAAGGTCGCCTTCGTCAACGCCCTCCCGGTCTTCATCGCCGGCACCAAGGAGTGGGCGGACAAGTTCACCGAGGCCGGTGTGCCGATCGTCGGTGACGACATCAAGTCCCAGGTCGGCGCCACCATCACGCACCGCGTGATGGCGAAGCTGTTCGAGGACCGCGGTGTCCGCCTCGAGCGCACGATGCAGCTCAACGTCGGCGGCAACATGGACTTCAAGAACATGCTCGAGCGCGACCGCCTCGAGTCGAAGAAGATCTCCAAGACGCAGGCCGTCACCTCCCAGATCCCCGACCGGGACCTCGGTGAGAAGAACGTCCACATCGGTCCGTCCGACTACGTGGCCTGGCTGGACGACCGCAAGTGGGCCTACGTCCGTCTTGAGGGCCGCGCCTTCGGTGACGTTCCGCTGAACCTGGAGTACAAGCTCGAGGTCTGGGACTCCCCGAACTCCGCGGGTGTCATCATCGACGCCCTGCGTGCCGCGAAGATCGCCAAGGACCGTGGCATCGGTGGCCCGATCCTGTCCGCGTCCTCGTACTTCATGAAGTCCCCGCCGGTCCAGTACTTCGACGACGAGGCCTACGAGAACGTCGAGAAGTTCATCCGCGGCGAGGTCGAGCGCTAACCACGCCGATTCGGCCGCCCGGCGCGCCGAAGAGAACGCTCCTGCCAGGGCTGCGAAGGGTCCCCGGGTCTCCCGATCCGGGGACCCTTCGCATATGTGAGGGTGGGGTCCATGCCCGTCGTGCGTGACCTGCGCGTCCTGCTGCGTCTGCGGGACTTCCGCCGCCTGCTGACCGTGCGCCTGCTGTCCCAGGGAGCCGACGGCGTCTACCAGATCGCACTGGCCGCGTACGTCGTCTTCTCCCCGGAGAAACAGACCTCGGCTGCGGCGATCGCCTCGGCGATGGCGGTCCTGCTGCTGCCCTACTCGCTGATCGGCCCCTTCGCCGGGGTCCTGCTGGACCGCTGGCGGCGTCGCCAGGTCTTCGTGTACGGCAACCTGCTGCGCGCCCTGCTGGCGGGAGCCACCGCCGTGCTGATGGTCAGCCATGTGCCGAACTGGCTCTTCTACGCCTCCGCGCTCTGTGTCACGGCCGTCAACCGCTTCGTCCTCGCCGGACTGTCGGCCGCGCTGCCGCACGTGGTCGACACCGAGCGCCTGGTGATCGCCAATTCCTTGTCACCCACGGCGGGGACGCTCGCCGCGACGGCCGGGGGCGGCCTCGCCTTCGCTGTCCGGTTGGCGGCGTCGGACTCGGATGCCTCAGTGGTCCTGCTGGGCGCCTTCCTCTATCTGTGTGCGGCGCTGACCGCCCTGCGCATGGCTCCCGCTCTGCTCGGTCCCGACAGGGAGCCCGCGCAGCCCCACCTGCGGACCGCGCTCCTCGACACCGCCCGCGACCTGCTCTCGGCCGTGCGGCACCTGGCAGCCCCCCACCGCCGGGAGGCGACCTGGGCACTGGCCTCCATGACACTGATGCGCTTCTGCTACGGAGCGCTCCTCGTGCTGTTGCTCATGCTCTGCCGCTACGCCCTCTCCACAACCCCGAGGAAGGACTGCGGCTGCTCGGACTCGGCCTGGCCGTGTCCGGTGCGGGCTTCTTCGCGGCCGCGGTGGTGACACCGTGGGCAGTGGGACGACTCGGACCGGGCCGCTGGATCGCGGTGTGCGCCGGTACGGCCGCCGTGCTGGAGCCCGCGCTCGGCCTCCCGTTCGCCGCCGGCCCGCTTCTGGTGGCCGCCTTCGTTCTGGGCCTGATCACTCAGGGAGCCAAGATCGCGACGGACACGGTGGTCCAGTCGTCGGTGGAGGACGCCTTCAGAGGCCGGATCTTCGCGCTGTACGACGTCCTCTTCAACATCGCCTTCGTCGGCGCCGCCGGAGTCGCATCGCTGATGCTCCCACCCGATGGGCGTTCGGCCCTGCTGGTGGTTCTCGTCGCGCTGGTCTACGGCGGGGTGGCCGTGGGCATGGGCCGCTTCGAGCGCCACCACGGCCGGGACAGCCGAGGGGGCGATGTTTCACGTGAAACATCGCCCCCTCGGTGAGGCAGCGGGTCCGTGTTTCACGTGAAACATGGACCCCGCCACATGTCAGCCTTGCCCGGCCCACCATTCCTTGAGGGCCGTCATCGCCTCGTCGTGGGTCATCGGCCCATTCTCCAGGCGCAACTCCAGCATGTGCTTGTACGCCTTGCCGATGACGGGGCCGGGGCCCACTCCCAGAATCTCCATGATCTGGTTGCCGTCGAGGTCCGGCCGGATCGCGTCCAGCTCCTCCTGCTCCTGAAGCTGACCGATGCGCTCCTCCAGGCCGTCGTAGGCCCGCGAGAGCGCGACCGCCTTCCGCTTGTTCCGGGTCGTGCAGTCGGACCGGGTCAGCTTGTGCAGACGGTCCAGCAGCGGACCCGCGTCACGGACGTAGCGCCGCACCGCCGAGTCCGTCCACTCTCCCGTGCCGTAGCCGTGGAAGCGCAGGTGGAGCTCGACGAGCCGTGAGACATCCTTCACCAGCTCGTTCGAGTACTTCAGGGCCGTCATGCGCTTCTTGGTCATCTTCGCGCCGACCACCTCGTGGTGGTGGAACGAGACGCGGCCGTCCTTCTCGAAACGCCGGGTACGCGGCTTGCCGATGTCATGGAGCAGCGCGGCCAGGCGGAGCGCGAGGTCGGGCCCCTCCTGCTCCAGCGCGATGGCCTGCTCCAGCACGATCAGCGTGTGCTCGTAGACATCCTTGTGGCGGTGGTGCTCGTCACTCTCCAGCCGCAGAGCCGGCAGCTCGGGCAGGACATGGTCGGCCAGCCCGCTGTCGACCAGCAGCGTCAGGCCCTTGCGCGGCTGCTCGGAGAGGAGCAACTTGTTCAGCTCGTCCCGGACCCGCTCGGCGGAGACGATCTCGATCCGTCCGGACATCTCCGTCATCGCGGTGACGACCTCGGGGGCGACCTCGAAGTCCAGCTGGGCGGCGAACCGGGCGGCCCGCATCATGCGCAGCGGATCGTCCGAGAACGACTCCTCGGGGGTACCGGGGGTACGCAGCACCTTGGTCGCGAGGTCCTGAAGGCCCCCGTGCGGGTCGATGAACTCCTTCTCCGGCAGCGCCACGGCCATCGCGTTGACCGTGAAGTCGCGACGGACGAGATCCTCCTCGATCGAGTCGCCGTAGGACACCTCGGGCTTGCGGGAGGTGCGGTCGTACGCCTCCGACCGGTAGGTCGTGATCTCGATCTGGAACTGCCAGTCGGTGCCCGCGACGCGGGCGCTCTTCTGCGCGCCGACCGTCCCGAAGGCGATTCCGACCTCCCAGACGGCGTCCGCCCACGGCCGCACGATCTTCAGTACGTCCTCGGGGCGCGCGTCGGTGGTGAAGTCCAGGTCGTTGCCGAGCCGGCCGAGCAGCGCGTCCCGGACCGAGCCGCCCACCAGGGCGAGCGAGAACCCGGCCGCCTGGAAGCGGCGGGCGAGGTCGTCGGCGACGGGGGCCACCCGCAGCAGCTCGCTGACCGCGCGGTGCTGCGCCTGGCTCAGGGCAGAGGGAGTGTCTTCGTTGGCGTTCGGCACAACAGAAGAGGGTACGTGTCCACGGCGGCCCGGGTCTCCTCCATTGAGCGGCGCGGACACCTCACGGCATACCCGCACAAGCGCTGTGCTTACGGCGTACAAGCGCTCTCCCCTCGATACTGGATATAGAGGACGTGGCGCAACCGCTCCCTGGTCTTGCGGAGCAGACCGCGGCACTTCCACTCGGCGAGCCTCGTTACCATGCGTGGACGCACATTCCGACGACCACTGACGACGACGAGGGACGGGCGAGCGCGTGGCCGAGGCGGCTGACTTCCAGGGGACCAGTGCCTCACCTGCCCGCCGGTGGCTGCGGCGCACCGGAGCACTGCTCGCCGGTGTGCCGCTGCTGGCGGGACTCCTGCAGCTGCCCACGGCGGTGCCCGCACAGGCCGCCTCCGCCAACCCGGTGTCCGTCTCCCTGGACTCGCTCAGCCCCGGCGCCCCCACGGACGGGGACACGGTGACCGTATCCGGCACCGTGACGAACAGCGGCAAGCAGAACGTCACCGGCGCCCACGTGGGCCTCCGGGTCGGCCCCCTGCTGAACACCCGCTCGGCGATCGACGCCGTCTCCCGGCACCCCGACGACCTCCGTACCCGCACCGGCCCCGAGGTCGGTGGGAAGTACGTGCAGAAGTTCGCCAAGCTCGCGCCCGGCGTCGCACAGCACTTCAGCATCTCCGTCCCGGTGGACCAGCTCGACCTCGGCCAGGACGGTGTCTACGAGTTCGGCGTGGCCCTGTCCGGCCAGACCTCCGCCCGGCCCTGGGACCAGGTGCTCGGCATCCAGCGGACCTTCCTGCCGTGGCAGCCGTCCGACGCGGACACCAAGACCAGGACCACCTTCCTGTGGCCACTGATCTCCACGTCCCACATGACGGCCCGGACGGGCGCGGGTGAGCTGCAGACGCCGGTCTTCCGCAACGACGACCTGGCCAAGGAGATCTCACCGGGCGGCCGGCTGGCGCAGATGCTGGACCTGGGCAAGGACCTCGACGTCACCTGGGTGATCGACCCGGACCTGCTGGCCTCGGTGGACGCCATGGCGGGCAGCTACCGGCTCCAGGACGAAGACGGCACCACCAAGGCCGGCTCGGACCAGGCGGTCGCCAAGCAGTGGCTGGCCAAGCTGCAGAAGGCCGTCGTGGGCAAGGAGGTCATCGCCCTGCCCTTCGCCGACCCGGACCTGGCCTCCCTGGCACACGGCGGTACCAGCGTCACCGGATCACTCAGTCACCTGAAGGACGCCACCGACGTCGCCGCCACCACCGTGAAGACCGTGCTTCACGTCACACCGACGACCGACTTCGCCTGGCCCGTGGAAGGCGCCGTCGACCCGTCGATCATGAAGGTCGCCACCTCCGCCGGAGCCGACCGCGTGATCGCCCGCAGCGACAGCCTCCAGGAGACGGCCGGGCTGCCGTACACCCCGTCCGCGGCTCGCCCGGTCGGCGGCGGTACGACGGCGGTGGTCTCCGACGCACGGCTGTCCACGGCCTTCGAGGACGACCTGACCAAGGCGGGCTCGGCGACGCTCGCCGTCCAGCAGTTCCTGGCGCAGAGCCTGGAGGTGAACGCGCAGACGGACGCGCAGCGCAGCGTCGTGGTCGCACCGCAGCGCATGCCGTCGGCGAGTCAGGCACAGGCGATGGCGAAGGCGGTGCAGGAGCTCCAGGACGGCACGTGGTCCCAGGCGCAGACCCTCACCGCGGCCGCCAAGGCCAAGCCGGACCCGGACGCCACCACCCGCATCCCGTCGACGTCCGACTACCCCTCCTCGCTGCGCAGGCAGGAACTCCCGAGGACGGCCTTCGAGCAGATCGCGCGCACCCAGGACAAGCTCGACAACTTCAAGGTCGTCCTCAGCGACCAGTCCCGGGTGATCACCCCGTTCGGCCGGGCCATAAACCGCGAGATGTCGGCGTCCTGGCGCGGGCGTGGTTCCGAGGCGGACAGCTTCCGGGGCGACGCCGAGGCCTGGCTCGACGAGCTGACCGACCAGGTCAAGCTGATCGACAAGTCCGAGACGAAGCTCTCCGGGCGCAGCGCCACCATCCCGGTGACCGTCCAGAACAACCTCGTGCAGCCCGTGAGCCATCTGGTCCTGCGGCTCACCTCGAGGATGCCGACCCGCCTGAAGATCAACGGCAAGGCCTACGACGAGCAGCTCGTCGAGGTCTCCGGCGGCCACAGCCAGACCGTGAAGTTCACCACCGCTGCCAACGCCAACGGCCGGGTCACGGTCGACGCCCAGCTCTACACCCAGGACGGCCAGGAGTACGGCGACCCGGTCAGCTTCGACGTGAAGGTCACCGAGGTCACCCCCACCGTCATGCTGGTCATCGGCGGCGGTGTGCTCCTGCTCGTCCTGGCCGGCTTCCGGATGTACACCCAGCGCAAGCGCGCGGCGGCCCGCCAGGCGGACGACGAGGGACCCGGCGCGGAGGGTGGGGAAACCGACGACGATCCCGGGAACCCCGACGCCCCGGAGACCGTCTCCCCGACGAGTCCGGCGCCCCGTCCGGGACAGAGGACCCGGTGCAGCCGAGTGACCCTGCGCCGGACACCGCATCGGAAAACACCGACCCGTCCGGGACGGGTGAGAGAGTGGACCGTTGAGCGATGTCGTGGCCGGTGTGGCCCGGGACGATGAGGTGGGGTAACCATGAACGCGCCGTACGACGGTGATCGCGGCCAGGGCGCGGCCGGCTCGGGCTACCCCGAGCCGTCGCCCGAGCCCGGCCAGGTGCCGCCGCAGCACGCGGCGGACATGTACCTCCAGGACGCCTACGACCAGGACCCCTACCGGGCGCAGGACCTCGCCGCCCAGGACCCGGTCGCCGAGGCGCTGTACGACCGCGCCGCGCACCCGCCGCCGCCCCCGGGCACGTACGAGCAGCAGCAGCCGCTGTACGCACCGCCGGCCCAGTCGCCGCACGCCCCGGACCCGCGGGTCTGGGCGCAGACCCCGGCGCCGGAGCCCGACGGCGCGGCCCCCTACCTGCCCTACGGCGACGATCCCCGCACGACCCAGTTCGTGGGCGTGGACGACCTGGTCACGCACTCCGGCGAGGAGTACCACGAGCCGGACGCCTTCGCGCACCTCTTCCGGGACCAGCAGCAGGGCGGGGGGTCCGCCCCGGTCGATCCCTCTGCCGTCCCCGGCCCGGCTGCGGGCCCGGGCACCGGGCAGGGCACCGCCGGACCCCACCCGGCTCCGCCGCACGCCCAGGGCCCTCAGCACCCGAACCGGTACGCGGACGCCTCGTACCAAGCCGGGCCCACCGTTCCGGGCGGCCCCACGCCGTCCTCGGTGCCGGCCCCGGCCACAGCCCCGAGCACTCCGGTACGGCCGCCACCGCGACCGCTGCCCCGCCCGCCCCGAAGAAGGGCGGGAAGGCCGCGGGACTGCTGAAGTCCAGCGCGGTCATGGCGGCGGGCACGATGGTCTCCCGGCTCACCGGGTTCGTGCGCTCGGCGCTGATCGCCGCCGCACTGGGTCTCGGCCTGCTCGCCGACTCGTTCCAGGTGGCCTACCAGCTGCCCACGATGATCTACATCCTCACCGTGGGCGGCGGCCTCAACTCCGTCTTCGTGCCGCAGCTGGTGCGTTCCATGAAGGAGGACGAGGACGGCGGCGAGGCCTTCGCCAACCGCCTGCTGACCCTCGTGATGGTGGCCCTGGCCGCGCTGACCGGCCTCGCGATGTTCGCGGCGCCGCTGCTGGTGCGGCTGCTGTCCCCCACCATCGCGGACGACCCGGCGGCCAATGAGGTCGCGGTCACCTTCACCCGGTACTTCCTGCCCTCGATCTTCTTCATGGGCATCCACGTGGTGATGGGTCAGATCCTGAACGCGCGGGGCAAGTTCGGCGCGATGATGTGGACCCCGGTCCTGAACAACATCGTCATCATCATCTCGCTCGGCATGTTCATCTGGGTCTACGGCACCGCGGCCAACTCCCACCTGGCCGTCGAGAGCATCCCGCCCCAGGGCCAGCGGCTGCTCGGCGCCGGTGTGCTGCTCGGTCTGGTGGTTCAGTCGCTGGCGATGATCCCGTACCTGCGGGAGACCGGGTTCCGGATCCGCCTGCGCTTCGACTGGCGGGGCCACGGCCTCGGCAAGGCCGCGATGCTCGCCAAGTGGACGGTCCTGTTCGTGCTGGCCAATCAGTTGGGCGCCATGGTCGTGACCCAGCTGTCCACGGCCGCGGGTGACGACTCCGGTATCAAGGGAACCGGCTTCGCCGCGTACGCCAACGCCCAGCTGATCTGGGGTCTGCCGCAGGCCATCATCACGGTGTCCCTGATGGCGGCGCTGCTGCCGCGCATCTCGCGCTCGGCCGCCGAGGGCGACGGCGGAGCCGTCCGCGACGACATCTCCCAGGGTCTGCGCACGACCGCGGTCGCCATCGTGCCCATCGCCTTCGGCTTCCTCGCGCTCGGCATCCCGATGTGCACGCTGATCTTCGGCTCGGCGGGCATCGGCTCGGCCACCAACATGGGCTACATGCTGATGGCCTTCGGCCTCGGCCTGATCCCGTACTCGGTGCAGTACGTCGTCCTGCGCGCCTTCTACGCGTACGAGGACACCCGCACCCCCTTCTACAACACCGTCATCGTGGCGGCGGTCAACGCGGCCGTCTCCGGGCTCTGCTACTTCCTGCTGCCGGCCCGCTGGGCGGTCGCGGGCATGGCCGCCGCGTACGGCCTCGCCTACGCGATCGGAGTGGGTGTCGCCTGGCGGCGGCTGCGCAAGCGGCTCGGTGGTGACCTGGACGGTGCCCGGGTGCTGCGGACCTACGCCCGGCTCGGCATCGCCTCCGTGCCGGCGGCCCTGCTCAGCGGTGCGGCCTGCTACGGAATCGGGCACACTCTCGGCCAGGGCGTCGTCGGTTCGTTCGCCGCGCTGATCGCCGGTGGCGCGGTCCTGCTCGGCGTCTTCTTCGTCGCCGCCCGCAAGATGCGGATCGAGGAACTCAACTCGCTCGTGGGTATGGTCCGCGGGCGTCTGGGGCGCTGAGGCGGGGGTAGGCGCACAACCATCGTCCGCGGCCGTGTGTCGTGCATAGCGGCGGACTGTGGGCACAATTGGATTCGGCGTCGGACAGCGTGCAACGGATGGGGAGGCAGGGACGACGGTGGCGGAACGGAGCACGGCTGCCGTCGACGTGGCAGACAACAGCGGCGACGAGCCGCTGACCGCGAAGGCGGACCAGTCCACGGCCGACGGGGTGGCCCATAACCCGGAGCGGGACACGGACAGCGACGAGGCGCAGGGGAGCGGCGGGACGGAGGGCCCCGGCAAGAAGGCTTCGCCGCCCGAACTGCACAGCGGTCACAAGCTCGCCAGACGCTACCGTCTCGAGGAGTGCGTCACCCGTCTGGACGGATTCAGCAGTTGGCGTGCGGTCGACGAGAAACTCCGTCGCGCCGTAGGTGTCCACATCCTCCCCGCGGATCATGTGCGGGCACGGTCGGTGCTGGCCGCCGCCCGGTCATCGGCACTGCTCGGTGATCCGCGGTTCGTCCAGGTCCTCGACGCCGTCGAGGAGAACGACCTCGTCTACGTCGTGCACGAATGGCTGCCCGACGCCGTCGAACTGACCGCGCTGCTCGCGGCCGGCCCGCTGGAGCCGCACGACGCGTACCAGATGGTGAGTCAGGTGGCCTCCGCCATGGCCGCCGCCCACCGCGAGGGCCTCGCCCACCTCCGGCTGAACCCGAACGCCGTACTGCGCGCCTCCACCGGCCAGTGGCGCATCCGCGGTCTCGCCGTGAACGCGGCGCTGCGCGGCATCAGCTCGGACACGCCGCAGCGCACGGACACCGAATCCATCGGCGCACTGCTGTACGCGGCGCTCACCCAGCGCTGGCCGTACGAGAACGACGCCTACGGCCTGGCGGGACTTCCCAAGGACATCGGCCTGATCGCCCCGGACCAGGTACGGGCCGGTGTGCACCGTGGTCTGTCCGAGCTCGCCATGCGGGCCCTGGTCAACGACGGCGCCACCGCCTCGCGTCACGAGGCCGCCTGCACCACACCGGAGGAACTGGTCAAGGCGATCGGCGAGATGCCCCGCATCCGCCCGCCGGAGCCCGCCTTCACCGCGCCGCCGGAGTACCAGCGCACCACGTACCAGCAGGGCACCTACGGGCGGCCCGGACCGCACCCCGGCGCCACCCAGCAGCTCACGTCTCCGCCGGCCCCGCTGGAGAGCCGTACCGGCAAGGTCCTGAAGTGGGCGGTCTCCGCCCTGCTCATCGCCGCGCTGGGCCTGGGCAGCTGGCAGCTCGCGGACGCCCTGATGGACGGCGACAAGTCGAACGACACCGACAACACCCAGACGCAGGACGGCGGCGACAAGAGCCCCAAGAAGCCCACGGACGGCAGGCCCATCGCCATCAAGGGCGCCCGGGACTTCGACCCGTTCGGAAGTGACCAGTCCGAGAAGCCGGCCGACATAAGCAAGGCCTACGACAACAGCACCGCCTCCTACTGGCAGACGGACTTCTACCTGAGTCCGGAGTTCGGCAATCTGAAGTCGGGCGTCGGTGTCAAACTCGACCTCGGCAAGGTCCAGCAGGTCGGGAAGGTGAGCATCACGTTCGTCGGCGAGACCTCGGTCGAACTCCGCGCAGCCGACGCGGGCGCGGGATCCGAGCCGACGACTTTCAACGCCTACACCAAGGTCGCCAGTGGCTCGGGCACCACGGTGACGCTCAAGCCCGGCAAGACCCTCAAGACGCAGTACCTCCTCGTGTGGTTGACCAAGCTGCCCGCGGACAACGAGGGCCACTGGCGGGGCCGAGTGGCAGACATCAAGGTGACCAGCTGAGGTAGGTCTCCACTCGGGAGGGGCCGATGGGAGATGGCGCCGGATACGGCGACGCACGGGACGAGGATCTGCTCGCCCGACACGTGGAAGGCGACCCCGATGCCTTCGCTGAGATCGTCCGACGGCATCGGGACCGGCTCTGGGCCGTGGCGCTGCGGACGCTGGGCGACCGGGAGGAGGCCGCTGACGCCGTCCAGGACGCCCTGGTGTCCGCCTATCGGGCCGCGCACACCTTCCGGGGTCAATCGGCCGTCACGACCTGGCTGCACCGGATCACCGTGAACGCCTGTCTCGACCGCGCACGGAAGGCCGCCACCCGGAAGACCGCCCCGGTCGACGACACCGAGCGGCTCGAGCAGTTGCTGGAGCCGCATGAGTCCGCCGCGGCCCCCGCCGAGCGGAACGACCTGCACCGGCAGCTCCTCGAGGCGCTCGGCACGCTTCCCTACGACCAGCGCGCCGCGCTGGTCCTTGTGGACATGCAGGGCTATCCCGTCGCCGAGGCCGCCCGGATCCTCGATGTGCCCACCGGCACGGTGAAGAGCCGGTGCGCCCGGGGCAGAGCCCGCCTCCTCCCCTTGCTCGGCCATCTGCGGCCCGGAAGCACCGGAGACGAAAAAGAACCCGCTCCGGGACGGAACCGGGTGCAGGGGACATCCGTCCCACCTGCAACGGGCCTGCACGGCAGAGATGCCGGAGGCACGGGTCCGACCGATTCAGCCGTAGCGAAGGGCGGAGGTGGGCGAGCGTGACTTCCACGACAGACACGGCCGGGCACCCGGACGTCGCGGAGATCTCCGACCTCACCGAGGATCTGCTCCCACCCGGCCGGGCCACCGACGTACGGCGGCACCTGGAGGCGTGCGAGCTGTGCGCTGACGTCCTCGCCTCACTGGAGGAGATCCGAGGGCTGCTGGGCACGTTCGAGGACGCCCCTCGTATGCCTGCGGACATCGTCGGCCGTCTCGACGCCGCTCTCGCCGCCGAGGCGGTGCCGACCCCGACCGTCTCCACGGAGAGCGGTGGTCGTGTTTCACGTGAAACATCGATCCCGTCGGACCGCCCTGCTGGACGGTCCCCCGCGGCGACAGGTCCAGGACGCAAGGAGGCCCGGCGTGGCCGTCGCCGAAGGACCGTAGTCCTGGGCTCCCTTCTCACCGCCGCGGTCCTGGGCGCCGGATCCCTCGTGCTGCAGTCCCTGAGCGGTGGGGACTCCGGTACGACGGCTCATGGCACGGTGACGCCATCCGCTGGGAGCTTCTCCGGAGACAGCGTCCAGAGCCAGGTCAAGAGTCTGCTGGCCGCCGGCACGACCAGGCAGCATCACTCCAAGGAGCCGCGCTCGGGGGTCGAGACCGAGCAGACCCGCCCAGGGTCCACCCAGAGCGCCAACACCTTGCTCCAGGCCCAGCCCCCCGTCCCGGACTGTGTCCGCCAGGCGATCAACGGCCACGACGACGTCCTGGGCTCCAAGACCGGCATCTACGCCGGTAAGAGCGCCTATCTGGTCGTGGTGCCCGACGCCGACGACAGCACCCGGGTCACCGCCTATGTGGTCGAGGCGCAATGCGCCCATCAGCATCCCGACTCCGCCGGCAAGGTACTGATGAAACGGTCGTTCCCTCGGTCCTGAGTTCGTCGGAGGATTCCTCGGCGCCCGTGCGGTCATCCGTACCCTGTGCCATCCCCGTGTGCCCGGACACACCGGGAATGCGGACCCCCTAGGATCCGTTGGGTGGGTGAGAGCTCCGAAAGGGACTCCACCGGTCGACTGACACAGACCAGAGACGAGGAATCAAGCCGTGAGCGACGTCCGTAACGTGATCATCATCGGCTCCGGGCCCGCAGGCTACACGGCGGCGCTCTACACCGCGCGCGCGTCGCTGAAGCCTCTGGTGTTCGAAGGTGCCGTCACCGCCGGCGGCGCCCTGATGAACACCACCGAGGTGGAGAACTTCCCGGGCTTCCGCGACGGCATCATGGGCCCGGACCTGATGGACAACATGCGGGCCCAGGCGGAGCGCTTCGGCGCCGAGCTGATCCCGGACGACATCGTCTCCGTCGATCTGACCGGTGAGATCAAGACCGTCACGGACACCGCCGGAACGGTCCACCGCGCCAAGGCCGTGATCGTCACGACCGGCTCCCAGCACCGCAAGCTCGGACTGCCGAACGAGGACGCCCTCTCCGGCCGTGGTGTCTCGTGGTGCGCCACCTGTGACGGGTTCTTCTTCAAGGACCAGGACATCGCCGTGATCGGCGGTGGCGACACCGCGATGGAGGAGGCCACCTTCCTCTCCCGGTTCGCCAAGTCGGTCACGATCGTCCACCGCCGGGACACGCTGCGCGCCTCGAAGGCGATGCAGGAGCGTGCCTTCGGCGACCCGAAGATCAAGTTCGTCTGGGACAGCGAGGTTGCCGAGGTCCAGGGCGACCAGAAGCTCTCCGGACTCAAGCTGCGCAACATCAAGACCGGCGAGCTGTCGGAGCTGCCGGTGACCGGTCTGTTCATCGCGATCGGCCACGACCCGCGCACCGAGCTCTTCAAGGGTCAGCTGGACCTCGACGAGGAGGGGTACCTGAAGGTCGCCTCCCCGTCCACCCGCACCAACGTGACCGGGGTCTTCGGCGCCGGTGACGTGGTCGACCACACCTACCGGCAGGCGATCACCGCGGCCGGCACCGGCTGCTCCGCCGCTCTCGACGCTGAGCGCTTCCTCGCCGCCCTCGCGGACGAGGACAAGGCCGAGCCCGAGAAGACCGCCGCCGTCTGAATCGCCGCCGTCCGACCCTCGCCCACTCCCGCCTCACCGCACGACCAAGTTAAGGAGCCCGCCGTGGCCGGCACTCTGAAGAACGTGACCGACGACTCCTTCGAGCAGGACGTCCTCAAGAACGACAAGCCCGTCCTGGTGGACTTCTGGGCCGCCTGGTGCGGTCCCTGCCGCCAGATCGCCCCGTCGCTGGAGGCGATCGCCGCCGAGTACGGCGACAAGATCGAGATCGTCAAGCTCAACATCGACGAGAACCCGGGTACGGCCGCCAAGTACGGCGTCATGTCCATCCCGACGCTGAACGTCTACCAGAGCGGCGAAGTCGCCAAGACGATCGTGGGCGCCAAGCCGAAGGCCGCCATCGTGCGGGACCTCGAGGAGTTCATCGCCGAGTAGTCGGTAGGAGCCGTCGTACCGGCGGCGCATGTTTCACGTGAAACACGAATGGGCCAACCCCAACGGGTTGGCCCATTCGCATGAGGTGAGCTTCGCTGACCGCGCGCCCGCTACAACGGTCGCAGTGCCGGCTCCTTCTGGACCGCACCCAGAAGGCGGTCCAGTGCCATCTCCACGTCTTCTTTCCAGGAGAGGGTCGAGCGAAGGTCCAACCGCATCCGGGGGTGCGTGGGGTGCTGCCGGACCGTCTTGAACCCCACGGCCAGGAGGTGGTCTGCGGGCAGCAGACAGGCCGGCTCCTTCCAGCGGGCGTCGCCGAACGCCTCGATCGCCTTGAAGCCGCGGCGCAGCAGATCCTTGGCGACCGTCTGGACCATCACCCGGCCCAGCCCCTGCCCCTGATAGCGGGCAGGATGAACGCCGTCATGAGCTGAACGGCGTCAGGGGAGAGCGGACTCGTGGGAAAGGCCGTGGAGCGCGGCACGTAGGCCGGGGCGCGTAGAGCACGAAGCCGACGGGGATGTCGTCGACGTAGACCACCCGGCCGCACGATCCCCAGTCCAGCAGCACGGCGGAGATCCAGGATTCCTTCTCCAGTCCGGAGGTGCCGGCCTTTACCGCGGCCTCGCCGCTGACGGGATCCAGCTCCCAGAAGACACACGAGCGGCAGCGCCGGGGAAGGTCCTCAAGGTTGTCCAGCGTGAGCGGTACGAGCCGACGCCCCATGAAAGCTGTTCCTCGCTTCCTTCGCCCGCCGCATCGCGAGCTGTCGTCAGGACGCTCCGTCTCCTGAGCAGGCTGCCGACGAATCCGCCGACCACCCCGATGCCCAGGCCCGCGCTCACCCATCCGGTGCGGCTCATCGATCGCATGGCCCCTGTCTCCCCACTCAGAGATCCGCCAGGTGGATGCGCCATACCCACACGCATCGTATCCACGATGCGATTGCCTCGATACCGCCTCAAAGCAAAGAGCGGACCGCCTTCCGGTACCACCGGACGCCGTCCGCTCTTCAGCTCACTGGGCAGGAGTGACGATCAGTCGTCGGCTCCGTCGGCCGCGCTCTCCTGCAGGCTCTGCTGGAGGGCCAGGCGCTCTCCGGGAGCGAGCGTGTTCAGAATCCGTTCGAGGTCCTCCGGGGAGGCGAACTCCACGGTGATCTTGCCCTTCTTCTGGCCCAGCTCGACCTTCACCCGCGTCTCGAAGCGGTCCGACAGCCGCGTCGCCAGCTCGTTGAACGCCGGGGAGACGCGCCCCCAGCCCGAGGGCCCTTGGACCGCGAAGCCTTCTGGGGCCGGGACCCCATCAGCGTCACGATCTCCTCAACGGCCCGAACGGACAGCCCCTCCGCCACGATGCGGTGAGCGAGCCGGTCCTGCTCCTCCGAGTCCTCGACGGACAGCAGGGCTCGGGCGTGGCCGGCCGAGAGAACACCGGCGGCCACCCGCTTCTGCACGGCGGGCGAGAGCCTCAGCAGACGCAGCGTGTTGGAGACCTGCGGACGCGAACGCCCGATGCGGTCGGCCAGCTGGTCATGGGTGCAGTTGAAGTCCTTCAGGAGCTGGTCGTAGGCGGCCGCCTCTTCCAGCGGGTTCAGCTGCGCGCGGTGCAGGTTCTCCAGCAGCGCGTCGAGAAGCAGCTTCTCGTCGTCGGTGGCCCGGACAATCGCCGGGATGGCCTCGAGGCCGGCCTCACGGCAGGCACGCCAGCGCCGCTCACCCATGATCAGCTCGTAGCGGGCGGGCCCGAGCTGCCGAACGACGACGGGCTGGAGGAGACCGACCTCCCTGATGGAGGTGATCAGCTCGTGGAGCGCGTCCTCGTCGAAGACCTCACGCGGCTGGCGCGGGTTCGGCGTGATGGAGTCCAGGGGAAGCTCAGCGAAGTGAGCCCCCACCGGGGGCGCGGGCGTTTCCGCGGCTGGGATCGCCGTGGGCTCCTCTGTTTCATGTGAAACAGACGGCAGCGTGGCCACCTTCGCCGCGGCGACCCCTCGGTCCGACAGCAGCGGTACCGCGGCCGGAGAAGTGGAAGCCTGGCTCCCCCTCGCGGCCGGAGCCGGCTCCTTCTCGGTCGGGGCAGCAGGGATCAGTGCGCCGAGCCCACGGCCCAGCCCCCTCCGTCGCTCGCTCACTGGATGCCCTCCACCATGTTCGGATCGTTCTGGGCGCCGATGTGGGCCTGGCTGGCGTCGTAGCTGACGCCAATGCCCCTCAGCGCGATTTCTCGGGCGGCCTCAAGGTAGGACAGGGCGCCGCTCGATCCAGGATCGTAGGTCAGCACCGTCTGCCCGTAGCTCGGCGCCTCGGAGATTCGGACCGAGCGGGGAATGCTCGTCCGCAGTACCTCGTCACCGAAGTGGGTGCGCACCTCTTCCGCGACCTGCGAGGCGAGACGCGTCCGACCGTCGTACATGGTGAGCAGGATGGTCGACACATGCAGGGTCGGGTTGAGGTGGCCTCGTACCAGGTCGACATTGCGCAGCAGCTGTCCCAGTCCCTCCAGCGCGTAGTACTCGCACTGGATGGGGATGAGGACCTCCTGGCCGGCGACGAGCGCGTTGACGGTCAGCAGACCCAGCGACGGCGGGCAGTCGATGAGGACGTAGTCCAGCGGCTGCTCATAAGCCTGGATCGCCCGCTGCAGCCGGCTCTCCCGGGCCACCAGGGAGACCAGTTCGATCTCCGCACCGGCGAGATCGATGGTGGCGGGAGCACAGAAGAGGCCTTCGACGTCCGGCACGGGCTGGACGACATCGGCGAGAGGCTTGCTCTCGACCAGGACGTCGTAGATCGAGGGAACCTCGGCGTGGTGGTCGATCCCCAGCGCGGTGGAAGCGTTGCCCTGCGGGTCGAGGTCGATCACCAGGACGCGGCCGCCGTGCAGAGCCAGCGAAGCGGCGAGGTTGACGGTCGTCGTCGTCTTGCCGACGCCGCCCTTCTGGTTGGCGACCACGATGACTCGGGTCTGCTCGGGTCGCGGCAGGCCTTCACCGGCTCGCCCCAGAGCTTCCACCGCCAGCTGGGCAGCACGACCGATGGGAGTGTCGTCCATCGGGGGCGGTGTTTCACGTGAAACATCCGCCCCCATCGACTCGGTACGGGGACCGGGGACCGGATCGGTCATCGGTCCCGCGATGTTGGCGTCGGACCGCAAGGATTCACTCTCCTCGACTTCAGGCTCGCAATGAACAGAGCCTCCCATGCCTTCGGGGTCGTGAACCAGTGAGGCCTGTTGTTCTGTGGAGAAATCCACCTCTGTGGACAACTCCGCTGCCTTTCCGAGTGAACCGAGAGGCTTGCGATCACGAGGTTCGGCCGCAGCGCGGCCCCTACTGATGATGCCGTGCAGCAGTGAGCGACGTTTCACGTGAAACACGATGCACAGCTACAGCGACCGGATCTTCGCGACACTCCGGCTTGCACGGGTTTGGCAGCTTGGGTGGAGTACGTCTCGTTCTCAGTACGACCCCGAGACGTCACCCCCAAGAGTCAGCGACGTCGCCGTGCCCGTCCCGTTCGAGCGGCCTTGGCTCGCTTGGCGGCGAACCGCACACCGCCGGGGCTCTCACCGACCTCCACCCGGACCACAGTGGATGGCGGATCCACCACGCCGTCACCGACATGAAGGATTGACGTCGACACCGCACCGAGCTTACTGAGGGCCGTCGCGGCCGACTTCAGCTCCTCCTCGGCGGTGTCCCCCTTGAGGGCGAGCATCTCGCCGTAGGGACGCAGCAGGGGGATACCCCAGGTGGCCAGCCGGTCCAGCGGAGCCACGGCACGGGCGGTCACCACATGGACCGGTGGCAGCTTGCCCATGACCTCCTCGGCCCGGCCGCGCACCACCGTGACGTGGTCCAGGCCCAGCAGCTCGACCACCTCGGTCAGGAAGTTGGTCCGCCGCAGCAGGGGCTCCAGCAGGGTGATGTTCAGGTCGTTCCGCACCAGGGCCAGCGGGATACCCGGCAGGCCGGCTCCGGAGCCGACGTCGCACACCGTCACCCCCTCAGGAACCGCCTCCGAGAGGACCGCGCAGTTCAGCAGATGCCGTTCCCACAGGCGGGGCACTTCGCGCGGGCCGATCAGGCCACGCTGCACCCCCGCCTCGGCGAGCAGCTCCGCATAGCGAACCGCATCGGCGAAGCGCTCACCGAACACTTCCCGCGCCTGTTCGGGCGCGGGGGGAAGCTCCGCTGCCTCCGTCACGGGGACCGTCCTTCCGTACAGCGCCGGGCTTCGTGCACCGGCCACCAGAACTACCAGGCTGACAAAGTTCGGCCCCGTCTGCAGGCAGACGGGGCCGTAAAACGAGAGGGGCCGATCAGGCGGGCAGTACGACGACGAAGCGCTGCGGCTCCTCGCCCTCGGACTCACTGCGCAGCCCTGCGGTCTTGACCGCGTCGTGCACGACCTTGCGCTCGAACGGCGTCATCGGCTTGAGCTTCACCGGCTCGCCCGTGCTCTTGACCTCGGCGGCGGCCTTGGCGCCCAGCTCCGACAGCTCGGCGCGCTTATTGGCCCGGTAGCCCGCGATGTCCAGCATCAGCCGACTGCGGTCACCGGTCTCCCGGTGCACGGCCAGGCGCGTGAGCTCCTGAAGAGCCTCGAGCACCTCGCCGTCCCGGCCGACCAGCTTCTGCAGGTCACGGGTGCCGGCGTCGCTGATGATCGACACAGAGGCGCGGTCGGCCTCGACGTCCATGTCGATGTCGCCGTCGAGGTCGGCGATGTCGAGCAGGCCCTCCAGGTAGTCCGCCGCGATCTCGCCCTCCTGCTCCAGGCGGGTCAGGGTGTCTGCACCCTCGGCAGCGGCGGAGGTGGTGCCTTCCGTCACGGGATGGGCTCCTTCTTACTTCTTGGACGGGGACTTGGGCCGCTGCGGGCCACCCTTGCGCTGCCCGGACTGGGCCTTGCTGCGGGTGCCGGAGCCGGGCTTCTGGGGCTGCTTGGCAGCAGTGGGCTTGACGTCGTCCTGCGGCTCGTCGGTGGACTTCTCCAGCGAGGGCCCCTCGTCCGTCTGCTTGGTCGGGCCGGACTGACGCTGAGCCTTGCTCTGGCGCTTGGGCTGCTGACGCCGCACGGCGGTGGCGGTGGCGGTCGTCGTACCGTCCTCGGCCTGTGCCAGGGCCTGGCTCTCGCTCTTCACCACGGTGCCGTCGGCCTGGGCCGCGAGGCCCGCCTTGGTCAGGCCGTTGATGAACTTGCGCTCGGACTCGTTGCGGTCGCGGCCCTTGGCGACGATCGCCTTGACGATCGTCTTCTCGCTGCGGCGGCGGATCTTGCCGTGCTGGGTGACGTGCTTGGTCAGCCGCTCGAGGTAGGCGGCCTGCGCCTTGGAACCCGGGGTCGGGTTGTTGTGGATGACGTACATCTGCTGGCCCATGGTCCACACGTTGGTGGTCAGCCAGTAGATGAGGACACCGACCGGGAAGTTGATACCGAAGACGGCGAACATGATGGGGAAGACGTACATCAGCATCTTCTGCTGCTGCATGAACGGCGTCTTCACCGTGGTGTCGACGTTCTTCGTCATCAGCTGGCGCTGCGTGTAGAACTGCGACGCCGACATCATGACGATCATGACCACGGTCACGACGCGGACGTCGGTGACCGAGGCGCCCAGGGCCTCGATCGTGCTGGCGCTGTCCTTGAACTTCGCGGCCAGCGGGGCACCGAAGATGTGCGCCTTACGGGCGCTCTCCAGCAGCGACGCGTTGATGACGCCGATGGTCTGGCCCGAGGCGATGCCGTTGAGCACGTGATACAGGGCGAAGAAGAACGGCGACTGCGCCAGGATGGGAAGGCACGAGGAGAGCGGGTTGGTACCCGACTCCTTGTACAGCTTCATCATCTCTTCGGACTGGCGCTGCTTGTCGTTCTTGTAGCGCTCCTGGATCTTCTTCATCTCGGGCTGGAGCGTCTGCATGGCCCGGGTCGCCTTGATCTGCTTCACGAAGAGCGGGATCAGGCAGATGCGGATCAGGATCACCAGGGACACGATGGACAGGCCCCAGGCCCATCCGGTGTCAGGGCCGAAGATGGCGCCGTACACCGTGTGGAACTGGACGATGACCCACGAGACGGGTGTCGTGATGAAGCTGAAAAGACTGGCAATCGTGTCCACTAATCATGCTCCTTGGGCATGGGACGAAGTCTCTGCGGCCGGGCTCGAGGAGAGCTCGGATCGAGTCCTCTCCTCGGTGGCCGGTTCGGCGGCGGAGGTTCCGCCCTTGCGTGCGCGCCAAGCGTTGCGCAGCATTTCGTGCCACCGCGGGCGCTTGCGCGGCGGGACATGGTCCACACCGCCGAGCGACCACGGATTGCACCGGAGGATGCGCCAGGCGGTGAGTGCCGTTCCCTTGATCGCACCGTGCCGGTCGATGGCCGTGTAGCCATAGTGGGAGCACGACGGGTAGTACTTGCACACCGGCCCAAGGAGTGGACTGATCGTCCACTGGTACAGCTTGATCAGGGCCAGCAGTGGGTACTTCATCGCGCGCCCCCTCCCAGCAGCCGCTCCACGGCGGCATCCAGGTCTCGGGCCAGCTGTGCGTGGTCTGCGTCGCCCGCTCCGGGCAGCGCTCGTACGACTACCAGGCTACCGGGGGGAAAAACAGCGACTCGGTCACGCATCAGGTGGCGCAGTCTGCGCTTGACTTGGTTGCGCACGACCGCTCCACCCACTGCCTTGCTCACGACGAAACCCGCACGCGTCGGGGGAGCGCTCTCCCCAGGCGCGTGCGGGTCCGTGGCACCGCTACGAAAGTGGACGACGAGGGTCGGGCGACCGGCCCGGCGACCTCGTCGTACCGCGGTCGCGAAATCCTCGCGCCGCCTCAGCCGGTTCTCGGTGGGCAGCACGACGTCATGACCTGATCGAATCAGGCGGACAGGCTGGCGCGACCCTTGCTGCGGCGGTTCGCGAGAATCGCGCGGCCGGCACGGGTGCGCATCCGCAGGCGGAAGCCGTGGGTCTTCGCGCGACGACGGTTGTTCGGCTGGAAGGTGCGCTTGCTCACTCGGGGGCTCCAGAGAAAATCGGTAGTGGCGGGGTGCCGTCCTGGCTGTCACCGTGCGCCCACGAGTAGCTCGCGTCACGCCCGAGTGCACCGCTTCCCGATCACCTGCTAGTGATCTGTGCCCATCGGAGGCAGGCGGCAGCAGCCATCGACAACTCGACCTGGTTACGGTACGCGGGGCTGCGCCATTCGGTCAAACCAGCAGTCAGGAGGGACACTGTCCACAGGCTGGGGACAACAACTTGAACCCTACCCGCCGCGCTGACTACCGTGGCTGAACTCCGATTCGTTCCCTTGTCCCCGCCCGAGCGGGATCGCCCCACCTTCCACCCGATCTTCATCCCGAACCCCGTCCCCGAACCACACGTTCGTGGGACCTGCGAGAGAGCGTGCCCTGTGGCTGACGTACCTGCCGATCTTGCCGCAGTGTGGCCACGAGTACTGGAGCAGCTCCTCGGTGAGGGCCGCGGCCAGGGTGTCGAGACGAAGGACGAGCACTGGATCCGGCGCTGCCAGCCGCTCGCGCTGGTGGCGGACACCGCCCTGCTCGCCGTGCCGAACGAATTCGCGAAGGGCGTACTGGAAGGCCGTCTCGCGCCGATCGTGAGCGAGACCCTCAGCCGCGAGTGCGGACGTCCCATCCGCATCGCGATCACCGTCGACGACTCCGCGGGCGAGCCGCCGGCCCCCGCGTCGTCCACGCCGCAGTCGCAGCCGCGCTACGACGAGCCCGAGCAGCAGTCCGGACCGTACGAGGGCTACGGCCGCCACCGCGCGGCCGATCCGCAGCAGGGTGGCGAACCGCCGTCGCGCGGGGACCAGCTCCCCACCGCGCGGCCCGCGTACCCCTCCGAGTACCAGCGGCCCGAGCCCGGCGCCTGGCCGCGCCCCGCACGGGACGAGTACGGCGGCTGGCAGCAGCCGCGGCTCGGTTTCCCCGACCGCGACCCCTATGCCTCCTCATCGCAGGACCCCTACGGCGGTTCCTCCCAGGACGGCTACGGCCCGCCGTCGCAGGACTACCGTTCGCCGGGCCGGGAGCGCCAGGCGTACGAGCAGCAGCGCGGCGAGTACGACGGCCACCGCTCCGAGTACGACCGCCCGGACGACCGCCGGGACCGGCAGGACTACGAGCGCAAGGACCGCCAGGACTACGAACTTCCGGACGACCGCCGGGACCGGCAGGACTACGACCGCCCGGACTACGACACCCCGCGCGCCGACTACGACCAGCGCGACCCGGTCCGCCGGGAGCTGCCCGACCAGCCGTCGGGCGCCGGCCCCGCGCACCGCGGCGGCCCGGTCCGTCCGCATCTGCCGTCGGCCGGTGCGGGCGGCGCCCCCGGACCGCTGGCAGCGCAGCCCGCCCCGGCGAGCGGTCCCGGTGAGCCCACCGCGCGGCTGAACCCCAAGTACCTCTTCGACACCTTCGTCATCGGCGCCTCCAACCGGTTCGCGCACGCGGCCGCCGTGGCCGTCGCCGAAGCACCGGCGAAGGCGTACAACCCCCTGTTCATCTACGGGGAGTCGGGGCTCGGCAAGACGCACCTGCTGCACGCCATCGGGCACTACGCGCGCAGCCTCTACCCGGGCACGCGGGTGCGGTACGTCAGCTCCGAGGAGTTCACCAACGAGTTCATCAACTCCATCCGCGACGGCAAGGGCGACAGCTTCCGCAAGCGCTACCGCGAGATGGACATCCTGCTCGTCGACGACATCCAGTTCCTCGCGGACAAGGAGTCGACGCAGGAGGAGTTCTTCCACACCTTCAACACGCTCCACAACGCCAACAAGCAGATCGTGCTGTCCTCCGACCGGCCGCCCAAGCAGCTCGTCACGCTGGAGGACCGGCTGCGGAACCGTTTCGAGTGGGGTCTGATCACCGACGTCCAGCCGCCCGAACTGGAGACGCGCATCGCGATCCTGCGCAAGAAGGCGGTCCAGGAGCAGCTCAACGCCCCGCCGGAGGTACTGGAGTTCATCGCCTCCCGGATCTCGCGCAACATCCGCGAGCTGGAGGGCGCGCTGATCCGGGTGACGGCGTTCGCGTCGCTCAACCGGCAGCCGGTGGACCTGGGTCTGACCGAGATCGTGCTGAAGGACCTGATCCCCGGCGGCGAGGACTCCGCCCCGGAGATCACGGCGCCGGCCATCATGGCGGCCACCGCCGACTACTTCGGTCTGACGGTGGAGGACCTGTGCGGCACCTCGCGCGGCCGCGCGCTGGTCACCGCCCGGCAGATCGCCATGTACCTGTGCCGTGAGCTGACCGACCTGTCGCTGCCGAAGATCGGCGCGCAGTTCGGCGGCCGCGACCACACGACGGTCATGCACGCCGACCGCAAGATCCGCGCGCTGATGGCCGAGCGGCGCTCGATCTACAACCAGGTGACCGAGCTGACGAACCGCATCAAGAACGGCTGATCCGGCCGCAGGACCACACGGCAGGGCGCCCCCAGGAGGAGATCCCGGGGGCGCCCTGCCGTGTGGGCGGAAAGCCTCCCGCGCGCTCACCGGCACCCGGCCGCGCGCTGCCACGACGGCGGCGGACGGGCGGCGGACCGGCCGCAGGCGGGCACCGGACCGACCCAGACGGGCCTCAGACGGGCACCGGGCCGGTTCCGGAGCGCCTTCGGAGGCGCTCCGGAGGCGCTGCCGGCAGGGCGTCACCGTCCGTCGTTCGTTCCTCCAGGGCCACCGGGTGTTCGAATACCTGCCTGGTTACGGCCCCCCTCCACAGATTCGCCGACTTTCTTCCCTCCACATCCTGGGGACTGTGGAGTTGTCCCGAACCGCGTCCACAGGCGCCCTGAGGAAGTGACGTTCGCGCAGCTCAGTGGCCTGTGGAATCGTGGACGACGGATCTCCACAGACTGTGGACGAGACGGAGATCCACAGGCTGTGCACGGAGTTGTCCACGGGCAGCCCACAGGCTGGAGCGGGTTGTCCCCAGCGATCCCCGGCTTCTCCACATGGCTGTCCACTGTTCGGCAACGCGACGCACCAGATCACCGCGTCGAGTGAAAGCCGTCACACGAGGCTGCCGGATTGGGGTGTGGGAAACGTGGGTAAAGCTGGGGACGCAGCTGGGGAGAACTGCGCTCGGGCTGTGGGCGGTGTGTGCAGAACTTTCCGTTCTCCACAGAGACCCTGAGTTGTCCACCGTCTCCGCCCACAGGGTCAGTGGACAAAATTCCTGCTCTGAGCTGGGAAAACGTGGTTATCCACGGTATCCACAGCCCCTACTACTACTCCCAACTAGAGAGAGCTGGGAATCCGTTTCGAAGCGGGGCCTGTGCACAACTCGCCGTCTCGAGCCCGGCTGCCCCCCGGAGCGACTTGACCCCGACAGGCACCTACTGTCAGTGCGGTGCGTCAGACTGGTCCCCGGTGTCCTTCCCGTCGCAGTGGGCGGTGACACCGAGTCGGAGGACTCAGTAGCAACAGCAGGAGGCGGCTTACGGTGAAGATCCGGGTGGAACGCGACGTACTCGCGGAGGCAGTGGCCTGGGCGGCACGCAGCCTCCCGGCCCGTCCGCCGGCGCCTGTCCTCGCCGGCCTGCTGCTGAAGGCCGAGGACGGCCAGCTGAGCCTGTCGAGCTTCGACTACGAGGTCTCCGCGAAGGTCAGCGTCGAGGCCGAGGTCGACGAGGACGGCACCGTCCTCGTCTCCGGCCGCCTGCTCGCCGACATCTCCCGCGCCCTCCCCAACCGGCCGGTGGAGATCTCCACAGACGGTGTACGGGCGACCGTGGTCTGCGGTTCCTCGCGGTTCACACTCCACACCCTGCCTGTGGAGGAGTACCCGGCGCTGCCGCAGATGCCGAACGCGACGGGCACCGTGCCCGGCGAGGTCTTCGCGGCCGCCGTGTCCCAGGTGGCCATCGCCGCCGGCCGGGACGACACCCTGCCCGTCCTCACCGGTGTGCGCATCGAGATCGAGGGCGACACCGTCACCCTGGCCTCCACCGACCGCTACCGCTTCGCGGTCCGCGAGTTCCTGTGGAAGCCGGAGAACCCGGACGTCTCCGCGGTCGCCCTGGTGCCCGCCAAGACGCTCCAGGACACCGCCAAGGCCCTGACCAGCGGCGACAGCGTCATCCTCGCGCTGTCCGGCTCGGGCGCCGGCGAGGGCCTGATCGGTTTCGAGGGCGCCGGGCGGCGTACGACGACCCGTCTCCTCGAAGGCGACCTGCCGAAGTACCGCACGCTGTTCCCGACCGAGTTCAACTCCGTCGCGGTGATCGAGACCGCCCCCTTCGTGGAGGCCGTCAAGCGTGTGGCCCTGGTCGCCGAGCGGAACACCCCGGTGCGGCTGAGCTTCGAGCAGGGTGTGCTGATCCTGGAGGCCGGCTCCAGCGACGACGCACAGGCTGTGGAAAGGGTGGACGCCCAGCTGGACGGCGACGACATCTCGATCGCCTTCAACCCCACGTTCCTGCTGGACGGCCTGAGCGCGATCGACTCCCCGGTGGCGCAGCTGTCGTTCACGACGTCCACCAAGCCGGCGCTCCTCAGCGGCAAGCCCGCGATGGACGTCGAGGCGGACGAGGCCTACAAGTACCTGATCATGCCGGTGCGGCTCAGCGGCTGAGGCCGTCCACAGCTGTGCACAGTCGCCGGGCACCGTTGCGGTGCCCGGCACCGTGGCCGGGCGACGAGCCCCGCAGCCGGATGGGATTCCGCAGGTCAGGCCGTGCGTGTGAGCGCGTATGCCCACAACTGTGCACGCGCGTCCGGGTTTAGGCTCGGCTCGGCACTCCGGTGCCTGTCACGGCACACACCGACCTAAGGAACACAACTGATGGAGCTCGGTCTCGTCGGCCTCGGCAAGATGGGCGGCAACATGCGCGAGCGGATCCGCCGCGCGGGCCACACCGTCATCGGGTACGACCGCAACGCGGACCTCGCGGACGTCCACAGCCTCGAGGAGCTTGTGGGCAAGCTCTCCGCTCCCCGCGTGGTCTGGGTGATGGTCCCGGCCGGCGAGGCCACCCAGACCACGGTCGACCAGCTGGCCGAGCTGCTGGAGCCCGGTGACGTGGTCGTGGACGGCGGCAACTCCCGCTGGACGGACGACGAGAGGCACGCCGGGGAACTGGCCGCCAAGGGCATAGGTTTCGTGGACTGCGGCGTCTCCGGCGGCGTCTGGGGCCTGGAGAACGGGTACGCGCTGATGTACGGCGGCGACGCCGAGAACGTCGCCAAGGTGCAGCCGGTCTTCGACGCGCTCAAGCCGGAGGGCGACTTCGGCTCGGTGCACGCCGGCAAGGTCGGCGCGGGGCACTTCGCGAAGATGGTCCACAACGGCATCGAGTACGCCATGATGCAGGCCTACGCCGAGGGCTGGGAGCTGCTGGAGAAGGTCGACTCCGTCACGGACGTGCGCGAGGTCTTCCGCTCCTGGCAGGAGGGCACGGTCATCCGCTCCTGGCTGCTCGACCTCGCGGTGAACGCGCTGGACGAGGACGAGCACCTCGACGGCCTGCGCGGTTTCGCCCAGGACTCCGGTGAGGGACGCTGGACCGTGGAGGCCGCCATCGACAACGCGGTGCCGCTGCCCGCGATCACCGCCTCGCTGTTCGCGCGGTTCGCCTCCCGGCAGGAGGACTCGCCGCAGATGAAGATGATCGCCGCGCTGCGCAACCAGTTCGGCGGCCACGCCGTAGAGAAGAAGTAATCCACAGGATCCCTCCGGGATCCACAACCCTGGGGGAGGTCGGCGGACGACCATGCACGTCACGCATCTTTCGCTGGCCGACTTCCGCTCGTACGCCCGGGCCGAGGTCCCTCTCGACCCGGGCGTCACCGCCTTCGTCGGCCCCAACGGGCAGGGCAAGACGAATCTCGTCGAGGCCGTCGGCTACCTCGCCACCCTCGGCAGCCACCGGGTCGCCTCGGACGCCCCGCTGGTCCGCATGGGCGCCGAGCGCGCGGTCGTCCGGGCGCAGGTCCGCCAGGGCGAGCGGCAGCAGCTGATCGAGCTGGAGCTGAACCCGGGCAAGGCCAACCGGGCCCGCATCAACCGTTCCTCGCAGGTCAGGCCGCGGGACGTGCTGGGGATCGTGCGGACGGTGCTGTTCGCGCCCGAGGACCTCGCGCTGATCAAGGGCGACCCCGGTGAGCGGCGCCGGTTCCTGGACGAGCTGATCACCGCGCGCTCCCCGCGTATGGCGGGGGTGCGCTCCGACTACGAGCGGGTGCTCAAGCAGCGCAACACACTGCTGAAGTCCGCCGCTCTCGCGCGCCGGCACGGCGGGCGTTCCATGGACCTGTCCACCCTGGACGTGTGGGACCAGCATCTGGCCCGTGCGGGCGCCGAGTTGCTCGCCCGGCGCCTGGACCTGATCGCCGCGCTGCAGCCGCTGGCGGACAAGGCGTACGAGCAGCTGGCCCCCGGCGGTGGTCCGGTGGCGCTGGAGTACAAGCCGTCGGCGCCCGGTGAGGCCCACACGCGCGAGGATCTCCACGGTCAGCTGATGGCGGCCCTGGCAGAGGCGCGCAAGCAGGAGATCGAGCGGGGTGTGACCCTCGTGGGCCCCCACCGGGACGATCTCGTTCTCCGACTCGGTCAGCTGCCCGCCAAGGGGTACGCGTCGCACGGCGAGTCGTGGTCGTACGCGCTCGCGCTGCGGCTGGCCTCGTACGACCTGCTGCGCGCGGAGGGCAACGAGCCGGTGCTGGTCCTGGACGACGTCTTCGCCGAGCTGGACGCGCGCCGCCGGGAGCGGCTGGCGGAGCTGGTCGCGCCCGGTGAGCAGGTGCTGGTCACCGCCGCCGTGGACGACGACGTACCCCATGTGCTGGCCGGTGCGCGGTACGCGGTGGCCGACGGGACGGTGGAGCGCGTATGAGCACCGGGGAACCCGCGCCGAAGAAGGACGAGCCGTCGGGCGTCGACCTCGCGCGCGTGGCGTTGCGCGCGGCGAAGGAGCAGGCACGCGCGCGCGGTGACGCGGCGCGGCAGAAGAAGCAGGCGCGGCGCGGCGGTGGGCTGCGCTCGGGCGCGCGGGCCGACGGCCGTGACCCGATGGCGCTCGGGGCGGCGATCAACCGGCTGCTCACCGAGCGGGGCTGGGAGACGCCGGCCGCGGTGGGCGGGGTCATGGGCCGCTGGCCGCAGATCGTGGGCGAGGACCTGGCGAAGCACTGTGTGCCGCAGCGGTACGACGAGGACGAGCGGGTGCTGTCGGTCGGCTGCGACTCGACGGCCTGGGCGACCCAGTTGCGGCTGCTCGCCCCGACGCTGGTGGCCCGGCTCAACGAGGACCTCGGCCACGGCACGGTCCGGCTGATCAAGGTGAACGGTCCGGGCGGTCCGGCCCGGCGTTACGGCCCGCTGAGGGCTCCGGGGAGCACCGGTCCCGGCGACACCTACGGGTGACGTACCTCACGTCGGACGGTTCCCGCGCGGTGCCATTGCGGCCCGTGCCCCGGTGCCGTGCACAGGTGTGGATCACGTGCTGACCCGCCAGTAGCCAAGGGTTGACGGCTCGAAGCGCTGAGTGCCGCTGTGAGCCCCTTGGAGCCCCCTTCCGTATATCGGTACCCGGCCGAGACCGGTTCAGGGCGGCACATGGGGACTCAGGTACCGGCAAACCCCCATCACTGTCGGCGCTACCGGTAGACTGGGAGACAATCCCGCCCCAGTCGTGGGGACGTCCGGGAAAAGCTGAGCAACGCTGATCAAGGCTTACCGACGCAACATGCCGCAGCCGCTCCGGTCGACCCTTCCCAGGAGGGGGCCCGCCCAGGAGCCCGGCTCGTGCTGTGCCAGAAAGGGCGCTTCGTGGCCGATTCCGGCAACCCCAACGAGAACATCCCGTCCACCGACGCCGGCGTCACCGGCGAGGCCGCGGCACCCGGCACGGCCTCCGCCTCCTACGACGCCAGCGCCATCACCGTGCTCGAAGGGCTGGACGCGGTCCGCAAGCGACCCGGCATGTACATCGGCTCGACCGGTGAGCGGGGCCTGCACCACCTGGTGTACGAGGTCGTCGACAACTCGGTCGACGAGGCGCTGGCCGGTTACGCGGACACCATCGACGTGACGATCCTCGCCGACGGCGGCGTGCGCGTCGTCGACAACGGGCGTGGCATTCCGGTGGGCATCGTGCCCTCCGAGGGCAAGCCGGCTCTCGAGGTCGTGCTGACCGTGCTGCACGCGGGCGGCAAGTTCGGCGGCGGCGGCTACGCGGTCTCCGGCGGTCTGCACGGTGTCGGCGTCTCCGTGGTGAACGCGCTGTCGTCCAAGGTCTCCGTCGAGGTCAGGACCGACGGCCACCGCTGGACGCAGGACTACAAGATGGGCGTGCCGACCGCCCCGCTGGCCAAGCACGAGGCCATCGAGCGGACCGGTACGTCGGTCACGTTCTGGGCCGACCCGGAGATCTTCGAGACCACCGAGTACTCCTTCGAGACGCTGTCGCGGCGTTTCCAGGAGATGGCGTTCCTCAACAAGGGGCTGACGCTCAAGCTCACCGACGAGCGTGAGTCGGCGAAGGCCACCAGCGGTGCGGACGAGGCGGGCGCGGACGAGAAGGCCGAGGTCAAGTCGGTCACGTACCACTACGAGGGCGGCATCGTCGACTTCGTGAAGTACCTCAACTCCCGCAAGGGCGACGCGGTGCACCCCACCGTCATCGACCTGGAGGCGGAGGACAAGGACAAGAGCCTGTCCCTCGAGGTCGCGATGCAGTGGAACAGCGGCTACAGCGAGGGCGTGTACTCCTTCGCGAACATCATCCACACGCATGAGGGCGGTACGCACGAGGAGGGCTTCCGGGCGGCCCTCACGAGCCTGATCAACAAGTACGCGCGCGACAAGAAGCTGCTGCGGGAGAAGGACGACAACCTCACGGGTGACGACATCCGCGAGGGTCTGACCGCGATCATCTCGGTGAAGCTGAGCGAGCCGCAGTTCGAGGGCCAGACGAAGACCAAGCTGGGCAACACGGAGGCGAAGACCTTCGTGCAGCGGGCGGTCTACGAGCACCTCAACGACTGGCTGGACCGCAACCCGGTCGAGGCCGCGGACATCATCCGCAAGGGCATCCAGGCGGCCACCGCGCGCGTGGCGGCCCGCAAGGCACGTGACCTCACCCGGCGCAAGGGTCTGCTGGAGTCGGCGTCCCTGCCGGGCAAGCTCTCCGACTGCCAGTCGAACGACCCCACCAAGTGCGAGATCTTCATCGTCGAGGGTGACTCCGCCGGCGGTTCGGCCAAGTCCGGCCGCAACCCGCAGTACCAGGCGATCCTCCCGATCCGCGGCAAGATCCTCAACGTCGAGAAGGCCAGGATCGACAAGATCCTGCAGAACCAGGAGATCCAGGCGCTGATCTCCGCGTTCGGCACGGGCGTGCACGAGGACTTCGACATCGAGAAGCTCCGCTATCACAAGATCATCTTGATGGCGGACGCCGACGTCGACGGCCAGCACATCAGCACCCTGCTGCTGACCTTCCTGTTCCGCTTCATGCGGCCGCTGGTCGAGGCCGGGCACGTGTACCTCTCCCGCCCGCCGCTGTACAAGATCAAGTGGGGCCGGGACGACACGGAGTACGCCTACTCGGACCGCGAGCGCGACGCGCTGATCGAGCTGGGGCGGCAGCGCGGCAAGCGTGTCCGCGAGGACTCGATCCAGCGCTTCAAGGGTCTCGGCGAGATGAACGCCGAGGAGCTGCGGGTGACCACCATGGACCAGGAGCACCGGGTCCTCGGCCAGGTCACGCTCGACGACGCCGCCCAGGCCGACGACCTGTTCTCGGTCCTGATGGGCGAGGACGTCGAGGCCCGACGCGCGTTCATCCAGCGCAACGCCAAGGACGTCCGCTTCCTCGACATCTGAGTCGGTCTCAGCTGACCGCACCAGGAAGGATCTTCACCAGCAATGGCCGACGAGAACACTCCTGTCACCCCTCAAGAGGGCGGCGAACTCGTGATGCGTGTCGAGCCCGTCGGGCTCGAGACGGAGATGCAGCGCTCGTACCTGGACTACGCGATGTCCGTCATCGTGTCCCGCGCGCTGCCCGACGTCCGTGACGGTCTCAAGCCCGTCCACCGCCGTGTGCTGTACGCGATGTACGACGGCGGCTACCGCCCCGAACGCGGCTTCTACAAGTGCGCCCGTGTCGTCGGCGACGTCATGGGCAACTACCACCCGCACGGCGACTCCTCGATCTACGACGCCCTGGTGCGGCTCGCCCAGCCGTGGTCGATGCGGATGCCGCTGGTGGACTCCAACGGCAACTTCGGCTCCCCGGGCAACGACCCGGCGGCGGCGATGCGCTACACCGAGTGCAAGATGGCGCCGCTGTCGATGGAGATGGTCCGTGACATCGACGAGGAGACCGTCGACTTCACGGACAACTACGACGGCCGCTCCCAGGAGCCGACCGTCCTGCCGGCCCGCTTCCCGAACCTGCTGATCAACGGCTCGGCCGGTATCGCGGTCGGTATGGCGACCAACATCCCGCCGCACAATCTGCGCGAGGTCGCGGCCGGCGCCCAGTGGTACCTGGAGAACCCCGAGGCCTCGCACGAGGAGCTGCTGGACGCGCTCATGGAGCGCATCAAGGGCCCGGACTTCCCGACCGGGGCGCTCGTCGTGGGCCGCAAGGGCATCGAGGAGGCGTACCGCACCGGTCGCGGCTCCATCACGATGCGCGCGGTGGTCGAGGTCGAGGAGATCCAGAACCGCCAGTGCCTGGTGGTGACCGAGCTGCCGTACCAGGTGAACCCCGACAACCTGGCGCAGAAGATCGCCGACCTGGTGAAGGACGGGAAGATCGGCGGCATCGCCGACGTCCGTGACGAGACCTCGTCCCGTACGGGTCAGCGGCTGGTCATCGTGCTGAAGCGGGACGCGGTCGCCAAGGTCGTGCTGAACAACCTGTACAAGCACACCGACCTGCAGACGAACTTCGGCGCCAACATGCTGGCGCTGGTCGACGGCGTGCCGCGCACGCTGTCCCTGGACGCGTTCATCCGTCACTGGGTGACGCACCAGATCGAGGTCATCGTCCGCCGGACCCGGTTCCGGCTGCGCAAGGCCGAGGAGCGGGCGCACATCCTGCGCGGTCTGCTGAAGGCCCTGGACGCCATCGACGAGGTCATCGCGCTGATCCGGCGCAGTGACACCGTCGAGATCGCGCGCGGCGGCCTGATGGGCCTCCTGGAGATCGACGAGATCCAGGCCAACGCGATCCTCGAGATGCAGCTGCGCCGGCTGGCCGCCCTGGAGCGCCAGAAGATCGTCCAGGAGCACGACGAGCTCCAGGCGAAGATCAACCAGTACAACGAGATCCTCGCTTCGCCGGTCCGCCAGCGCGGGATCGTCAGCGAGGAGCTGGCGGCGATCGTCGAGAAGTACGGCGACGACCGGAAGACCAAGCTGATCCCGTACGAGGGCGACATGTCCATCGAGGACCTGATCGCCGAGGAGGACATCGTCGTCACCGTCACGCGCGGTGGCTACGTCAAGCGGACCAAGACGGACGACTACCGGGCGCAGAAGCGCGGCGGCAAGGGCGTGCGCGGCACGAAGCTGAAGGAAGACGACATCGTCGACCACTTCTTCGTCTCCACCACGCACCACTGGCTGCTGTTCTTCACGAACAAGGGCCGCGTGTACCGGGCGAAGGCGTACGAGCTGCCGGAGGCCGGCCGCGACGCGCGCGGTCAGCACGTGGCGAACCTGCTCGCCTTCCAGCCGGACGAGGCGATCGCCGAGATCCTCGCGATCCGGGACTACGAGGCGGCGCCGTACCTGGTCCTCGCCACGAAGTCCGGTCTGGTCAAGAAGACGCCTCTGAAGGATTACGATTCGCCCCGCGCCGGCGGTGTGATCGCGATCAATCTGCGTGAGCGGGAGGACGGAACCGACGACGAACTGATCGGTGCCGAACTCGTCTCGGCCGACGACGATCTCCTTCTGGTCAGCAGGAAGGCGCAGTCGATCAGGTTCACCGCCTCGGACGACACGTTGCGACCGATGGGCCGTGCGACCTCGGGCGTCAAGGGCATGAGTTTCCGTGAGACGGACGAGCTTCTCTCGATGAATGTCGTTCGACCCGGTACGTTCGTGTTCACCGCTACGGACGGCGGGTACGCGAAGCGGACCGCCGTCGACGAGTACCGCGTCCAGGGTCGCGGCGGCCTCGGTATCAAGGCCGCCAAGATCGTGGAGGACCGCGGTTCGCTCGTCGGCGCGCTGATTGTCGAGGAGAGCGACGAGATCCTCGCCATCACCCTGTCCGGCGGTGTGATTCGTACGCGAGTCAGCGAGGTCAGGGAGACGGGCCGTGACACCATGGGCGTCCAACTGATCAACCTGGGCAAGCGCGATGCCGTGGTCGGTATCGCACGTAACGCCGAGGCGGGGCGCGAGGCGGAGGAGGTCGACGGCGGGGACGTCGTCGACGAGACCGCCGAGGCCGCCGCGCCCACCGGCACGGACGAGGGTGAGGCGCCCTCGGCCGAGTAGCACGAGGAGTGAGTCATCGTGAGCGGAGCCACGGGCGCCGGATCGGCCGGTACCCCCACGGGTACGGAAACGGGCGGCGGCCGTGGCTCCGCCGCGCAGGGGACGGGTGCGGCGGACCCGCACACGACCCAGCTGAGGGCGGTCAAGTCCTCGGCGAAGGACTCGCCCTCCACCGACACGCCGGCACCCCAGGGGGAACAGTGACGGACACCCGAGGCCCGCAGACCCAGCCCGGCGCGGGCCCGGCCGAGGGGCACGCGTCCTCCCCGCTCCCCGGTGAGCGGCGCTCAGAGCAGCACTCCGGGCCGTACCACCCGCCGCAGGCGTACCCGGCGCAGGCGTCCACCGGTGCCGTACGCCGGCCGCGCACCGGCGCGCGGACCGCGCCGCGCACCCGCAAGGCACGGCTGCGCGTGGCCAAGGCCGACCCGTGGTCGGTGATGAAGGTCAGCTTCCTGCTCTCCATCGCGCTGGGCATCTGCACGGTCGTCGCCTCGGCGGTGCTGTGGATGGTCATGGACGCGATGGGCGTGTTCTCGACCGTCGGCGGCACGATCTCGGAGGCGACCGGCTCCAACGAGGCCAACGGCTTCGACCTGCAGTCCTTCCTCTCCCTGCCGCACGTGCTGACGTTCGCGTCGATCATCGCGGTCATCGACGTCGTCCTCGCCACGGCCCTCGCCACGCTGGGCGCCTTCATCTACAACCTGTCCGCGGGCTTCGTGGGCGGCGTCGAACTGACGCTGGCCGAGGACGAGTGACCCACCTCCCGGACCTGCCCGACAGCCCTCCGACAACCGATTTTGGGACTGCCGCCCTCGTGCGCTAATCTTCAGGAGTCAGCGCGCGGGACACACCGCAGAGCGCGGCGGGGCTATAGCTCAGTTGGTTAGAGCGCATCCCTGATAAGGATGAGGCCACAGGTTCAAATCCTGTTAGCCCCACATACGAGAAGACCTCCGGTCCACCAGGACCGGGGTCTTTTGACACCCGCTCCTGCCTCGGCTGTGAAAATTGCTCGACGAACGGTCGATCGCCTTCCGCGCCGCGGGCGGCCGGCCCGGATCGCGGTTGCTGGACGTGGTGGGGTGCGTCCCGGTCGCCGCAGACCTGTGGCGCCGTCGCCCGGCACCAGCTCCAGGGCTCTGTCCGCAGGCCCGCCGGCCTCAGCGAGAGCCCCTGGGAGCCCTGTCCGCCGGCTCCGGGCACGCGGAAGGCCCGACCGCTGGCGACGGGGGATGCACCAGCGATCGGGCCATGGCCAAGGGTAACAAGGTTGGAGTGGTTGTGGGAGGCAACCGGCTTGTTGCGAAGGGGAGTTGGCCGATCTTGATCGGTCAGTGGCACGGAGGGTCGTAGGACAGACGGGGCAGGTACTCGTGCCACTTCTGCGGGGTCAGCACGCCCCGGGTGACGGCGCAGATGTGCCGGATGGCCGCGTCGGCGTCCAGCCGCCACAGCCGGACCGTGTCCGCGCCGCTGGACACGCCGAGGACATGGCTGTTGGGGCTGAACGCCAGGAAGTTGCCGGTCTTGGCGTAGGGGCTCATCGACTGGCCGATGGGGCTCGCCGACGAGGGCCGGGCGACGTTCCAGAGCCGTACGGTGTTGTCGTTGCCGCCGCTCGCCAGGATGTGGCCGGATCCGCCGAACGTCAGCGACGTGACCGCCTCGGTGTGTCCGGTGAGCGGCCGGCCCGGCTCGGTCGCCGCACGGGGGTCGGTGACGTCCCAGAGCCGCACGGTGTCGTCGTCGCCGCCGCTGGCCAGCGTATGGCCGTCCGGGCTGAAGGCGAGCGTGTTGACGGGGCCCGAGTGCCTGGTGAGGGGCTTGCCGAGCGGCGCGGTACGGGCCGGGTCGGTCACGTCCCACAACCGGACGGTGCTGTCCGCGCTGCCGCTCGCCAGGGTCCGCCCGTCGGGGCTGAAGGCGAGCGAGTTGACGAAGCCCCGGTGCCCGGTGAGCGGCTCGCCGAGCGGTACGGCGCGGGCGGGATCGGTGACGTTCCACAGCCGGATGGTGCGGTCGTCGTAGGCGGTGGCCAGGGTGTGCCCGTCCGGGCTGTACGCCAGCGCGTCCGGGCCCATGAACCGGGTCCGCAGGGCCAGCGGCGGCCCGGCGGAGAGCGGGTGGGCCGGGTCGGTGACGTTCCACAGGCGTACCGTCCGGTTCCCGGTGAGCACCGCGAGGGTGCGGCCGTCGGGCGAGAACACCAGGGACCGCTGGTCGCCGTTGGTGCGCATGAAGGGCTTGCCCAGGGCCACGGGCCGGCCGGGCGCGGTCACGTTCCACAGCCGGATCGCGCCGTCGCGCGCGGCCGTGGCGAGCACCTTGCCGTCCGGCCGGAACGCGCCGCCGCGGCCGGTCATGTCCGACGTCGGCACCGACCACAGGCGGACCTTGCCGTCACCGTTGCCGGTGGCGAGGGTGCGGCCGTCCGGGCTGAATCCCAGGGCGTACATCTCGCCGCTGCCGCCCGCCAGCGGCTCGCCGACCTGTGACGCGGATTCCGGATCGCCGACGTTCCACAGGCTCGCGGTGCTGTCCGCGCTGGCCGCGGCGAGCCGGTCGCCGTCGGGGCTGAAGGCCACGGACCAGATGGGGCCCGTGTGACCGGTGAGCGGTGAGCCGACCGGTGCCGCGCGCGCCGGGTCGGCGACGTTCCACAGCCGGATGGTGTCGTCCGCGCTGCCGCTGGCCAGGGTGCGTCCGTCGGGGCTGAACGCGACCGAGTGCACCAGGTCCGTGTGGCCGGTGAGCACCTTGGGCAGCGGTCGCGGGTGACGCGGGTCGGCCGTGTTCCACAGCCGGATCGTGCCGTCGTCGCCGCCGGCCGCGAGGGTGCGTCCGTCGGGGCTGAACGTCACGCAGCGCACCGCGGCCGTGTGGCCGCCCAGCGCGCCGAGCGGTTCGGGCCGGCGCGGCTCGGAGACGTTCCACAGGCGTACCGTGCGGTCCTCGCCGGCGGAGGCCAGGGTGCGCCCGTCCGGGCTGAAGGCGACCAGGTAGATCGTGCCCTCGTGGCCGGCGAGCGGCTTGCCGAGCGGGACCGGGTGGGCGGGGTCGGTGACGTCCCAGAGCCGGATCGTGCCGTCGTCCCCGGCGCTGGCGAGGGTGTGGCCGTCGGGGCTGAAGACCGCGCTGCTGACCCAGCTGGTGTGACCGGTGAGGGGCTTGCCGAGCGGCACGGGCCGGCCCCGGTCGGCCACGTTCCACAGGCGGACCGTCCGGTCGTAGCCGGCCGTGGCGAGGAGCTTGCCGTCGGGGCTGAACGACGTGAGGTAGACGGCCCCGTGATGGCCGATCATGGGGGTGGCCAGGGGAGCGTTGACGACCGAGATCAGCCTGCTGTACGTCCCCTCGTCGTCGGGGCGCAGGTCGTGGGCCACCAGGTCGAGCTGGGCGGCCAGCGACGGGTCGGTGTGCTGGACCCGGTCCGCCTCCGCGATCACCTGCTCGAACACGGCGTCGTCCCGTTGCTGCCAGGCGACCACCGCCGAACCCGCCGCCAGCACGGCGAGCACGACCAGCGCCGCCACCGCGGCGCGGCTGATCAGGACGGTGCGCCTGCGCAGCCGGACCGAGGCGGCCAGGAACTCCACCGCGCCGCGGGTCAGATAGGTGTCCCCGGCCGACTTCGCCCAGCCCCGGGCCTGCTCCAGGCGGGATCCCCGGTAGAGCAGCGCGCTGTCCCGGTCGGATTCCTCCCAGGCGCGGCCGTCCTCCTCCAGCCGCTGGCGCAGCAGGTGGTCGCCCCGGTCCGCGTCGATCCAGTGCCGCAGCCGTGGCCAGGCGTGCAGCAGCGCCTCGTGGGTGATCTCCACGGTCTCCGCGTCGAGCGTCACCAGCCGGGCGCGCACCAGCGCCTCGAGGGACTCCTCCGTCTTCCCGGGGTCGGCCGACTCCTGCGCCAGCTGGCGCCGGGTGCCGCGCCTGCGGGTGGCCTGCGTGTCCTCGCCCAGCCGGACCAGGCGCAGCAGCAGCAGCCGGGCCGCGCTGCGGGCGGCCGGGTCGAGGCTGGTCCAGGCGCGCTCGGCGGTGGCCGCCACCGCGCCCTGGATGCCGCCCGCCGCGCGGTAGCCGGCCAGCGTCAGCCGGCCCGCCTTGCGGCGCTGCCAGGTGGCGAGCAGGGCGTGCGAGAGGAGCGGGAGCACTCCGGCGTCGTGCGCCCCGCGCGGGCCGTCCGCGCTCACCTCCCGCACGATCAGCTCCGCGAGGCCCGGCTCCAGCTCCAGGCCCACGGCCTTGGCGGGGCCGGTGACCGCCTCGCGCAGTTCGGCCGTGGTGAGCGGCCCGAGCACCATGTGCCGGTGCTGGAGCGCGTCGGCCAGCTCCGGGTGGGCGAGGCACTGCTCGTAGAAGTCGGCGCGGATGCCGAGGACGACCAGGACGGGTGCGGGCCCGGGCGAGTCCGGGGGCGGGGTGCAGGCCGCGTGCAGCAGCCGGACGAAGGCGCGGCGGGCGGCCTCGTCGGGGCAGAGGGTGAAGGTCTCCTCGAACTGGTCGACGATGATCACCGCTCGCGGCCGCGCGGGGGCCCGGCCGGGTGCGCGGAGGGTGGGCCGGGGGTGTCGTCCGGGGTGCGGCGTGGCGCGCCGGACCGGTGCGGAAGCGGAAGGGTGCCGTCGCCGGACCCGGCCGGCTCCCGGTGGGCGCCCGTCTCGTCGAGGAGGGTGACCCGGGGGCCGCCGCCGTCCGCCCGCGTGCCGGCCGCTTCGGCCGCGGGCGTCCGTGTGTCCGCCGGGCCGGTGCCGGCCGGGCGCGGTCCCGGGGACGTGTCGCCGGGCGGCTCCTGGTGCTGCGGGGCGGACGTCTCCCGGAGCGCCCACGCCGTGACCGCCTCGCGCACCGCGGGGACGAGGCGCGGGGTGTCGGAGCCCGGCGTGTCCGGCCGGTGGGCCGACCCCGTCCCGGCCACGCGCGCGTCGGCGGCGAGGGCGGCCAGTTCCGGGACCCGGCGGGTCAGCTCGCCCAGCGGATCGGCGCCCGGCACCAGCTGGAGCACGGCCGTCGGCGGACCGCCGCCGCCGTCCCCGAGCGCGCCGTCCCGTACCGCGGGCACCAGGCCGGCGTTCAGCAGGGAGGACTTACCGGCGCCCGAGGCGCCGACGACCATGATCAGTCCGCCGGTTCGCTCCGCGGCGCGGAGCTGGGCCACGAGGGACTCGGTGCTCCGCTCCCGGCCGAAGAACCAGCGGGCGTCCTCCTGGCGGTAGGGGGCCAGACCCCGGTACGGGCACACACCGCCGGCGACGGGCGGTGCCTGGGCCGGCGGCCGCCGGTTCTCCTGGGCGGGCACCACGGGGCGGTCGCCTGCCGGGTCGGCCAGCGCGCGTTCCCACAGGCGCTGCCACTGGGGCAGGTCGTACAGGCCGCCGGAGACCGGGACCGGCCGCGCGCGGCGCGCCTCCGGGATCAGGATCTGCAGGACGGCCGCGAGGGCGGCGAACTGGGCCGGTACGTTCTTGGCCCGTCGCCAGTCACTGATCCGCTGGGCGGACACCCGTACCGGCCGTCCGCGCTCGTCCACCCGTTGCAGTCGTACGACCGCCTCGGACACGCTCTTCAGGGGTGGATTGCCGGCCTCCTTGTACAGCAGTGCGAGGCGCTCGGCGAAGGCCGTGCGTGTCCCTGAGTCGGAACTCAAGGTCCCACCCCTTACTCCCCCGCATCAGGACGTCCGGACCGGAAAACTCACCCTATACGGCTGACCTGCGGCTACGCCCTGGACCGGAGACCGGGACCTCCTCGTGGGGGCCGTAAATGGCAGGATCACGACGCGGTAGCGGAATCGTCACACTCGGTCCGGACAGGCCACCGGGCCGGTACCCGGGCGGACGGCCCGATGTGCCGAACGTTCTCGGCCAATGTGCCCGCGGGCGCGGCGGAGATCGACGGCACGAGGTGCATGACCGTCCAGGACACCCGAACCCCCGCACCGATCCGCCGACACGGTGCGGGCGACGCCACCCGATCCGTCCGGTACCGGTCCCCACGAGGGGAGGGACCGGTGCCGGACGGGCCGGGTACCGGGCGGCGGTTCACCGGGCGGCCGAACCGGGCAGTCACGTCCTGGTGGTCAGTCACCGACCGCCGGCCGTCCCGCGAGGGCGCCGGCGTCCCGCAGGGCTGGAGGACGTATGAAGGTCTCGGTGGACCGCGCCGTGTGTTACGGCTCGGCCGAGTGCGCGCACCGTGCCCCGTCGGTGTTCGCGTTCGAGGACGGGTACGGCGTGGTCCGGCCCGGCCAGGAGGATGCGGGGGAGGACCCGGGGGTGCGCGAGGCGGCCGAGAGGTGTCCCTCCCAGGCCGTCGTGCTCAGCGAATGACGCGGTGAGCGCGGATCACCGGCCGGGCGGAAAGGCCCAGCCGAGGTCCGCCAGGGCACGCGCCCTGGCCTCCACCACCGCCATGCGGGCGTCCCGCTCGGCCGGGTCGGTGTGGGCCGCCTGACCGGTCACCTGCCCTTCCCACTTCCGGTACAGCAGCCCGGGCTCCCCGGTGAACCAGCCGCGGCTGACCGCGTTCAGCGCCAGCAGCAGGCCGGTGTCCTCGGAGGCGGGCAGGGCCATCCAGCCGCCGAGCGCCGTCAGCAGGTCCCGGCGGACGCAGAGCGACGCCGGATGGACCTGGGCCCGGAACCCGTGCTCCTTCCAGTGGCGCAGTACGGCACCGCGCTCGACGGGGCCGTCGTCCGGATCGCCGGGGAAGCCGGCCGTGGAGCCGTCGGGGAGCAGGTCCAGCGTCCGCGCGGTGGTCCAGCCGAGGGTGCGGTCGGCCTCCAGGACGGCCAGGTCGCGGGCGAGGGCGCCGGGAGTGAGCAGGTCGTCGGCGTCCAGGACCTTCACGTACGCGCCGTCCGCGCGCGCCAGCGCGATGGTGCGGGCGACGCCCGGCCCGCCGGTCCGCCCCTGCCGGAAACTCACCCGCTCGTCGTCCGGCACGTACGGGCGCACCGCGTCGGTCAGGCCGTCCTCCTGGATCAGCCACTGCCACTCCCAGCCGTCCGGGAGCCGCTGCTCGCGCAGGGACTCGTGGGCGTCCGGCAGGAAGCGGGCGGACGGGGCATGGACAGCGGTGACAACGGTGACGCGCCGGGGCACGGCGGCATCCACCACCTTTCCGGGCACGTGGTGAGGAGCGGGGCCGTGCGGTCGCCGGGCAGGACGAGGTCCGAGACCCTGGGCATCCGCCCAGGCTAGGGCGTCGAGGCGGCCCTGACGAGCCGGTACCGGCGTTCTCCGGACAGCGCGAGACCCCCGGCCGATCCCGGCCGGGGTCTGTCCGTGTCGACTGATGCGTACGCAAGTCGCCCTTGTGTCGAAACGTCTGCGTTCTCAGTACCGCGGGGACTTCAGCAGTTGAGCGGGTCCGTGGACTGAAGGTCCGGGTCCGTCTCGGCTTCGGTGTCGGTGAGGGGGCTGTGCCGGCAGCTCGGTGACTTTCCGTGGGCCTCGGCCCGGATGCGCTGCTTCATCGTGGGGGCAGGGCCCTGGCGTGTGAGCGGGTCCAGGGATTCGCGAGGGGCCGGCCGGGACGATCCGTTGCGCGACGCTGTCCTGCGGGGCCTCGGTCCGGGGTGTGGCCGCCGCGGCGGTGGCGGTGGTCGCGGTGACGAGTCCGAGCGCCGTGCACAGCGCGAGGAAGGCGGTGACGATGGCGGTCCACAGCTGCACGACCTTGTTGTTCCTGGTCATGGCCCCTCACTTTCAGGTTGGGCGATTTGCGTACTTTCCTCATGATGTGTATCGGCGTCGCGAAGTGGTGGACCTGCGACCGTGGCGCGTCGATGTTCTGATCAACACCACTCGGATGGACGTAAGAGACCCGGAAATCTCCCGAAACCGGGCGAGGCGGAGCGAAACGCGAGCAAAGTGACGGCCCGTGGGGTGTGATCACCCTCCGGCCACGGCGGTGCCGACCGGGCCTATCGCGCGCCCGGAGGCGGGAGTTGGGGCCCGACGCAGGTCACCGATCGATATCGGCCGGTGTGTATAGTCGGGCGCCAGAGGTCCCCTACGTCAAGGAAAGACGAGGTCGCGCGGTGAAGAAGCTGCTCCTGGTCGCACTGGCCGCCATCGGCGGGCTCCTCGTGTACCGCCAGATCCAGGCGGATCGCGCCGAGCAGGACCTGTGGACGGAGGCGACTGACTCCGTGCCCACGGGTTCGTGAGTACCGATTCGGACTGATCAGACCCCGGCCGCCCTTGCGGTCGGGGTTTTGTGTTGTCCGGGCGGACACGCGCCTCCGCGGCCCTGGAGCCCGCCTTTCTCCACCATCCGGTCCTCTTGTCCGATTGTCCGGTGGTCCTATGGCTCGTGTTGCCGGATCGCCGGAGGTGGTGTAGCCGTCACCGGGCGGGCCGCGGGCATGCGCTTCGCCGCTACCGGTGCTTCGTACGGCCGTACGGATTCCCCGGATGGCGCAGGGCTGCCCGGGCAGGATGGGCTACGGCCGGGTGCGCGGCGCGGAACGTGAGGGGAGCGGCACGTGCGGGGGCGAAGGTGCAGGACATGGTGGCCGCGCAGCGATGACCGGCCGAGGAGCGCGGCGGCCAGGGCGGGCGTCGTGACGGCCGCGCTGTGCACCGTGGCCGCGCTGCCGGCCGGGATCGCGGCGGCGGCCGGAGCCCGGGACGCCTACGCCTTCGACCCGCCGGCCGGTTCGTGACGGGCGCCACCGGCACCGCCGGCGCACCGCGCCTGGAACCGGGCCGTACCTACCGCGACTCCCTTCCGGGCAGCGGCCCGCTCACCTACCGGCTCGACCTCACCGCCGCCGAGTCCGCGTACGCCCCGGTCACCGCCGTCCCCCCGGCCGGCACCACCGGCAACGCCACCGACGGCATCCGGGTGTCCCTGGAGGACGCGCGCGGCACCCGCTGCTCCGCCGCCTCCGCGCTCTTCGGCGCGGGCCTCAGCGCCCGCCCGGTGACCGCCCTGGGACAACGGCAGACCGGCCGCTCACTGTGTCAGGGAGCCGGAACCTACTACCTGCGCGTCGAGCGCCTGAGCGCCGGCGGCACCGCGAGGGACACGGCCTCCCCGCGCCGCGCTGGGACCTGGAGATCGCACCCGTCACCGAGCCCGGCCTGGCCGCCGCCGGGCCCACCACCGCGCCCCCGGACCAGAACGACGCCAGCCCCGAGCCGCTCACCGGAGACCCCCGTGACCGCGCCGGCGGCACCGGGTTCACCTCCGCCCGCCCGCTCGGCCAGGGGTCTGGCGGACCGGCGTCACACCCGGGAGCACCCTCTTCTACAAGGTCCCGGTCGACTGGGGCCGCCGGGTGCACGCCGTCGCCGAACTGGACGCCTCCCCGAGCGGCCACGGCTATGTCGGCGGCGCCCTGAACCTCTCGCTGTACAGCCCCGTGCGCGGATACGTCGACGGCGCCTCCCTCGGCTACACCGGCACCCGCAGGTCCGCGGCCCTCGATCCGCCGCCGCCCGTGGAGTACGCCAACCGGTACGCCGTCCTCACCGGCGAGAACACGGTGCGCTTCGCCGGCGACTACTACCTCGTGCTGCACCTCAGCGAGAAGATGGCCGGCACCTTCGGCACGGGCCCGTTCCACGTGACGCTGCGGGTACGCGTCGACGGGCAGGCGCACGACGGACCGCGATACGCCGGGCGGCCGGAGCCGGGAGACGTCTTCACGGTCACGGAGCAGGACCGGCGGGCCGCGGCCACCGGCGACACCGGGGCGGCGGCATCGCGATGAAGGCGGTCGCGGCCGGCGGCATCGGCACCGGGACCGCACTGCTGCTGGTGCTGGGCGGCTGGACCGTCGCGGCCCGGCGGGCTCAGACGCGGGCCAGCGCCCAGAAACCCACGGCGTAACAGGCCAGCGCCAGCAGCAGGATCGGTATGGCCGCCTTCGCCGGGGGCCCGGGCCGCCGGACCGCCCGACGGGCCCGGCGCCCCCGCCCGGACGCGCGCCCGGCCGTCGACCCGGCGTGGGGAACGGCCGCGGGACCGGCCGGCCGGGCGGGCGGAGGGACGCGCGGGTCCTGGGCGGTGTACGAGGCGGTGGAGGAATCGGTGCGCGGCGGCGCCCAGGGGACCGGGGCGCGGAGACCGCCGGGTCCGTCGGAGCCTCCGGGGCGACCGGGAACGCAGGGAAGTCCGCGGCGGCATGCCGGCCGGAATGGAACCCGGGGGAGGGCTCCGGACGGTGCGCCGGGGTGTGCGGGACGCCCGCGCCCGGCTCCGCGAAGGGAGCCGGCGCACGATCGGCCGGGTACCCGTCGTTCCGCGGCACCTGGGGCGCCGCCTGCTCCGCACGCCGGACGTACGGCTGAGGGCTCGGCGTCGGCTGCGGCGGCGGAAGATGAAAGCTCCCGGTGTCCGACATCGATCCGGTGCCGGAGCGCTCCGCCCGGCACTCCCCGCGCCGTCACCGCCGTGGACGCCCGCGGCCGGGGGTGCCTCCCGTACCCGCACCCCGGAAGCGGCTTCCAGCGGTCCTCCGGGTCCGAACCCGGGCGGAAGCGGACCGAGTTGGTCGAATATCTCGATCAACTCGTCGTCCGGGCCCGGCTCCGGCAGCAGTTCGACGGCCGAGGCGAGCGCCTTGCGCGCCCCTGTGGCGGTGCGGAACCGGGCCGCCGGATCGGGCTGGAGCAGGCTGGCGACGACCTGCCACAGCGGTTCCGGAACTCCCCTGGGCGGGCCGGGCGTTCCGTGCTCCTCGAAGTACTGCACCAGCGCCTTGGCGTCCGGCTTGGCACCCTCGAGCAGATACAGGGCGACCAGACCCACCGCGAACAGATCGGCCGGGAAGTCCGGTTCGGAACCCAGCAGTTGCTCGGGCGCCAGATAACCCGGCGTACCCACCACGAGATTGGTCTCCGTCAGGCGGGGCTCACCGAACCGCATGGCGATGCCGAAGTCGGACAGCCGCAGGCGAGGGCGGCCGGTTCCGGTGGCCTCGAGCAGCACGTTGGCGGGCTTGATGTCGCGGTGCACGACGCCCTCCGCGTGCACCGCGGCGAGCCCCGACAGAAGCTGGTCCAGCAGGGTGCACACGAAGCCCGGCGGGAGCGGGCCGTAGTCACCGACGAGATGGACCAGCGAGCCGCCCCCCACCAGATCCATGGTGAACAGGACCTTGTCGTCGTCGGCCGCCCAACTGGCCGGAGCGAGGACATGCGGATGGTCGATGCGCAGGGCCTGCTCGCGTACGAAACGCAGCAGCGAGTGGGCGTCGCTCTGCTGGAGCACCTTGGCGGCCACATAGCGCCGGCGCCGGTGGTCCCAGGCACGCCAGACGGCACCCACCCCGCCACGCCCGATCGGATCGGCCAGTTCGTACCGGCCGGCGAAGACCTCACCCATGACAGTCCGCCGCTCCTCCCCAGCCCCCTCGACGAGTGACACACCCCCGGCCCACCGGGAGACGGTCATTCCCGCGGTCCCCTGGAACACACCCCGGGCCCGGTCCAGGACCCCTCCGAGGACCGGGCGGTGGGATCAGTTCTGGTGGGACTGGTAGTGGGCGACCGCGTCGGAGGTACGGCCGGCCCCGTAGACCCGGAGGAACTCTGCCAGCTCGGGGTGGGACCGGGCGAGACTGTCGGCGGCCTCGATTATGTCCCCGGCGGCGGCCACCGAGCGCAGCAGCGACTGGATCTCACGCACCACGCGCTTGACCGTCGGCGCACCGGAACTGTTCGTCGTATGCGTGGTGTTGCTCAGCACCGAGCCCCCTGGGACTTCTTGATCTCGTCCATCCGCTCGGTCGCCTCGGCCGCGCTGACGCTGCCGTCCGCGACCAGGGCCGCCAGCTCCTGCAGCAGCTGAACCCGCTGGACCACGGCGGGATTGCCGATCTTGGCGCGCTGGCCGCTCATCAGCTGCGACAGCATCGGGGCCGACAGCCCGAGCACCGCCGCGAGCCGGGCCTGGTTGAGCCCGAGATCGTCGATGAGCTTACGGAAGAGCGCCCCCAGCGGCTCTCCGTACCAGTTCCGCTGCAGCTCCCGCGCTCTCGCGGTGGCTTCCTGCTGTGCGGCGTCCATTGCGTCTCCCCATCGCTACCCCTGAAACCGCGGTTCGCTGTAGCGAACCACGCCGAGCATCTTACGGAGAGTGGTCATTCGCCGGGACCCCCAATCTTTTTGCGGGATACGGGGGTGACCCGGTACTCTGGTGCCCGGCGCCCGCCCGGGACGTGGTTCCTACGGCCGGACGCTTCCTTTCCGGGGCCTTAGCTCAGTTGGTAGAGCGCCGTCTTTGCATGGCGGATGTCAGGGGTTCGACTCCCCTAGGCTCCACCTGGAAAAGCCCTCCGAGCTGCGACGACGCAGCTACGGAGGGCTTCTTCGTGGCCTTCTTCGGGCCTGTTTCACGTGAAACGGATATGGGGCGGACGACCCTCGGGTCGTCCGCCCCGCCGCTGTTTCGGGGAGGGTGGGATACCGCCGGCTCAGTCCTTGTCGTCCCGGTCGGCGGCCTCGTCCTCGGCCTGCTTCGCCTGGACCTCGGGGTCCAGGACCGCGGAGCCACTGCCGTCCACCGCGCTCAGGCCCGACTCCGGCACCTCGGTCGCGGCAGGCGGCTCGACCAGCCAGTCGGGGTTGGCCTGCTTGTCCCACCACTTCCAGGCCGCGAACGCACCTCCCGCGACCAGGCCCAGCAGCGCCAGCGCCTTCACGGCACGGCCGGCCCGGCAGCGCCGCTCGTTCCTGCGGGCCAGCTTCCGGATCTCCTCGGCCGTGACCTGGCCGCGCAGCGCGGCCAGAGCGGCGGCACCCCGCGTCGCGGCCTCGTCGGCCACCGGCGCGGCCGCGGCCACCGCCTGCTCGATCCTCGGACGTGAGTAGTCGGCCGCCTGCCGGGCAGCCTTGCGGGTGCGGACGGCGGCCTCGTGTGCGGCCATGTCCACCTTCGGCGGTACATGCGCGCGAGCCTGCTCCAGACGCGGGGCGAGCCGGGCGTCGTACTGTTCGCGGGCCTGTTCGGCGGCCTGCGACACCACGGGCGCCAGCCGTACGCGTGCCTCTTGCGCGTAATACGCGGCACGCTCCTTGGCCGTGTCGGCGTAGGGCGCCACCACTTCCGCGGCGTGCAGCACGCTGTCCTTCGCCGAGCCGGTCGCGGCGCGCACGCTTTCAATGCGGGTCACGGGTTCCTCCTCCTCGGTGGCGTACGGTAATTCGACTTTCCACCCTTTTACGGATCATGCCTCCCGGGGGCCGGTGCGGCATGCGAGGGCGGGCATATGGGTGCAACAGGGGCCTGTCGACGACACTGCCACGAATCGCCGCCGTGCGCTCCCTCTCCGCGGAACTCGCCACGGGCCGGGCGCCCCCGACCCCGCCGTGCGAGGATCGGAGGGTTACACGAGGACAACGGAAGGCACACCGTGGCCGAGCAGCTCTACGCCACCCTGAAGACCAACCACGGCGACATCGAGGTACGGCTTTTCCCGAACCACGCGCCGAAGACCGTCAGGAACTTCGTCGAACTCGCACAGGGCGAGCGTGAGTGGACCCACCCGGGCACCGGCACCGTGAGCACGGACCGGCTCTACGACGGCACGGTCTTCCACCGGGTGATCAGCGGCTTCATGATCCAGGGCGGCGACCCGCTGGGCAGCGGCATCGGCGGCCCCGGCTACGAGTTCGAGGACGAGTTCCACCCGGACCTGTCCTTCAACAAGCCCTACCTGCTCGCCATGGCCAACGCCGGCCCGGGCACCAACGGCTCGCAGTTCTTCATCACCGTCTCCCCGACGACCTGGCTGAACCGCAAGCACACCATCTTCGGCGAGGTCACCGACCCGGCCGGTCAGAAGGTGGTGGACGCCATCGCCGCCGTCCCCACCACCAAGCCGAACGACCGGCCGGTCAACGACGTCGTCATCGAGTCGGTCGTCATCGAGAAGCGCGCCAGCTGAGCGCGGGCGCGCTCGCGCCCCCGGCCCTCACAGGGAACCAAACGCCCCGCTCGTCCGTATGGAAGAGCGGGCGGGGTAGTGCCGGAGGGAAGGCCCACGACCAGCAAGGGGTGCTCATGGAACACGCCGCAGACCGCACGCACGACGCCCGGAGCGTGCCCGTGTGCTACCGGCACCCGGACCGCGAGACCGGCGTGCACTGCACCCGCTGCGAGCGCCCCATCTGCCCCGAGTGCATGGTCAGCGCCTCGGTCGGCTTCCAGTGCCCCGAATGCGTCCGCGCCGGCTCGGGCACCGGCCACTCTCCCGCAGCCTCCCGCCCGCGCACGGTCGCGGGGGCACGGTGGCGGCGGACCCCCGGCTGGTCACCAAGATCCTCATCGGGATCAACCTGGCGCTCTACCTGGTCCAGATGGCCGTCGGCGACAGCTTCACCGACCGGTTCGACCTCGTCGCCCGTGCCCAGATGACCCCCTTCGGCGCCCTCGAAGGGGTGGCCGAAGGCCAGTACTACCGCCTGCTGACCTCGATGTTCCTGCACGGCGGCTATGTGCACATCCTGTTCAACATGCTCAGCCTGTGGTGGATCGGCGGCCCCTGGAGGCCGCCCTCGGCCGCGCCCGGTACCTGGCCCTGTACTTCGTCTCGGGCCTCGCCGGCAGCGCGCTCAGCTATCTCATCGCCGCTCCCAACCAGCCCTCGCTCGGCGCCTCGGGCGCGATCTTCGGGCTGTTCGGGGCCACGGCGGTGCTGATGCGCCGGCTCAACTACGACATGCGCCCGGTCATCGCCCTGCTGGTGATCAACCTGATCATCACCTTCGGCTGGGGCGGTATCGCCTGGCAGGCTCACATCGGCGGCCTGGTCGCCGGCGTCGTCACCGGGTACGCCATGGTGCACGCCCCTCGGGAACGGCGGTCACTGATCCAGTACGGCACGTGTGCGCTGGTACTGGCCGTGGTGCTGGTTCTGGTGCTGGTCAGAACCGCTCAGCTCACCTGACGTCGAACCGTTGTCCACAGTGTGTGGTGAATCTTGTGCATACTGTGCGGACACAGCTGTGCCCCCTGCCGCTCGGATGTGTTTCCGCAGGTGGGGCAGGGGGCGAACGCTCGTCCGGGGACCGGTAGGGCAGTCACACCGGCGTCAACGGCTGAGAGGTTATCCACAGATCGTAGTCTTTTCCCCAGGAGGGTGTGGACGACGCTCAATCCTGTGGATAACTCAGCGAACAGCCCTGGGCAGAGCCGGCCTGGAGCAGGCTACTTCCACTGGGTGGAGACGCCGAAGCCGGCGGCGATGAAGCCGAAACCGACCACGATGTTCCAGTTGTCCAGACTGTCGATCGGCAACGAGCCGTCCGTGACGTAGAAGACGACGATCCAGGCCAGGCCGATGAGGAACATGGCCAGCATGACCGGCGCGACCCAGGCGCGGTTGGTGAGCTTGATGGCCTGCCCCTGCTTCGCGGGCGGGGCGTGTAGTCGGCCTTCTTGCGGATACGTGACTTCGGCACGAGGGTCTCTCCTGTCGATGCGCTGCGTGGCCGCGCAGGTAACTGGGTCGGTCCGGGGCAGCGTACAAGGGGACACTTAGCGCTCCCCGGGCGTCCGTTAGCGTAGTGCTTCCGCGGCGCCGAAGGAGATAAGGGTACGTTGAGCAATTCTGCCGACTCCCCCGGGACGGGATCAACGGGTTCCGGCCCGGTTCGTTCGTCGCGCCTGCGTCCGGCGCGGATTCTCACGGTGGCCGTGTTCGCGCTCGCCGGCCTGATCTTCTTCACCAGCTTCAACACGGCCAAGGGCACCGACATCCGGCAGGACGCCTCCCTGCTCAAGCTGTCCGACCTGATCCAGGAGCGCAGCCACAAGAACAAGCAGCTCGACGAGTCCAACGCGGCCCTGCGGGACAACGTGGAGTCGCTGGCCGAGGGGACGACGGCAGCACCAGGGCGCAGGACGAGAAGCTGAGCGGCCTGGAGCGGGGCGCGGGCACCCAGCAGGTCAAGGGCAGCGCGATCACCGTCACCCTGAACGACGCCCCGCCGAACGCCACGGCGAAGCTGCCCGGCTATCCCGAGCCGCAGCCCGACTACCTGGTCATCCACCAGCAGGACCTGCAGGCCGTGGTGAACGCGCTGTGGCAGGGCGGCGCCAAGGGCATCAAGGTCATGGACCAGCGGCTGATCTCCACCAGCGCGGTGCGCTGCGTCGGCAACACCCTGATCCTCCAGGGCCGGGTCTACTCGCCGCCGTACAAGATCACCGCGGTGGGTGACCCGGAGCGGCTGCAGCAGTCGCTCGCCGCGAGCAAGGCGATCCAGACGTACATGGTGTACGTCAACGTCTACGGTCTCGGCTGGAAGGTCACCGAGGACGGGGCGGTGACGCTGCCGGGCTACTCGGGCACCGTGGATCTGCACTACGCGAAGCCGGTGCAGTAGCCATCCGTCCGGGCGCGGGCGGTGCGCGGCTCCCGCGAAACCGTCACGGCGGGCGTTGAGGTGATCGGCCCCCCGCCACGTACGTCCGGGTACACGCGTCCGGCGGGTCCCCCGCGCTGACCAAGCAGCCCGCCGAGTCAGGCCAACCAAGGGCTCCACGCCGTTAGTCTGGTGCCGTACGGCGTGGGTTACCGGTGCCGTGGTGAGACGGGAAGGGACGGCATGTACGGCTGGATCTGGCGGCATCTGCCGGGGAACGTGTGGGCGAAGGCGCTGGTCTCGCTCCTCCTGGTCCTGGCCGTGGTCTACGTCCTCTTCCAGTACGTCTTTCCCTGGGCCGAACCGCTGCTGCCCTTCAACGATGTGACGGTGGACAACCAGTGAGCGCGCGGATTCTCGTCGTCGACAACTACGACAGCTTCGTCTTCAACCTGGTCCAGTACCTGTACCAGCTCGGCGCCGAGTGCGAGGTGCTGCGCAACGACGAGGTGTCGACCGCGCATGCGCAGGACGGGTTCGACGGCGTGCTGCTCTCACCGGGACCGGGCACGCCGGAGCAGGCGGGCGTGTGCGTGGACATGGTCCGGCACTGCGCGGCGACCGGTGTCCCCGTCTTCGGGGTGTGCCTGGGCATGCAGTCGATGCAGGTGGCGTACGGCGGTGTGGTGGACCGGGCGCCGGAGCTGCTGCACGGCAAGACCTCGCTGGTGGAGCACGGCGGCCGGGGTGTCTTCGCCGGACTGCCCTCGCCGTTCACGGCGACCCGCTACCACTCGCTGGCGGCGGAGCCCGCGACCGTCCCGGCCGAGCTGGAGGTCACGGCCCGGACCCACGACGGCATCATCATGGGCCTGCGCCACCGTGAACTCCCGGTGGAGGGCGTGCAGTTCCATCCCGAGTCGGTGCTGACCGAGCACGGGCACCGGATGCTGGCCAACTGGCTGGTCGAGTGCGGCGACGAGGGCGCGGTGGCGAGGTCGGCGGGGCTCGCCCCGGTGGTGGGCAGGGCCACGGCGTGACCGCGCTGCGCCCGGAGCGCGAGACCGATGCCTCGTACGGGGATCAGTCGTACGGGGCTTCCGGTGCGCAGGGGGACTGGCACGTCGCGGGGGCGGCGCCGGGGCAGCCGTACCGGGCCGCTCTGGACGACGAGACGATGGCGCTGCGGCTGCCCGATCGGCCGCAGGGCCCCGAGAACGGCGCTCCACGCGCCTCAGAGGCCTCTTCCGCCTCGTCCGCCCCCGGACCCCCGGCGGGTGGCCGTGCGGCCCGCAGGAAGGCCGCCAAGCGGCGCGGTGGGCGTCACGGCGGGGTGCACCGGGAGGCCGCGGCCGCGGCGGAACCGGAGGGCGGCCGGCCGCTGTCCCGGGTCGAGGCCCGGCGGCAGGCGCGGCTGCGCAAGCCGGGTCCGGGTGTCATCGCGAGCCGGGCGATCGGCGAGGTGTTCATCACCACCGGTGTGCTGATGCTGCTGTTCGTCACCTACCAGCTGTGGTGGACGAACGTCCGCGCGCACGCGCAGGCGGGCAGCGAGACGCACCAGCTGCAGGACGACTGGGCGAACGGCAGGCGGGCCCCGGGGGTGTTCGAACCGGGGCAGGGCTTCGCGATACTCCACATCCCCAAGCTGGACGTGGTGGCGCCGATCGCCGAGGGCGTCAGCAACAAGAAGGTGCTCGACAAGGGGATGGTCGGGCACTACGGCGAGGCGCCGCTGAAGACGGCGATGCCGGACGCGAAGGCGGGCAACTTCGGCCTGGCGGCGCACCGCAACACGCACGGCGAGCCGTTCCGGTACATCAACAGGCTGACGCCCGGTGACCCGGTCGTGGTCGAGACGCAGGACGAGTACTTCGTGTACAAGGTGACCTCGACGCTGCCGGTGACCCCGCCGTCCAACACCAGCGTCCTGAACCCGGTGCCCAAGGGCTCGGGGTTCACCGGGCCGGGCCGCTACATCACTCTCACCACCTGTACGCCGGAGTTCACCAGCAAGTACCGGCTGATCGTCTGGGGCAAGATGGTCGAGGAACGCCCGCGCAGCAAGGGCAAGCCGGACGCGCTCATCGAGTAGGGGCAACAAGACTGTGGCAGCGACCGCCGACGAGACCGAAGACCACACGGAGACGTCCGGCGCGACGCCCGTCCCGGGCCGCCGAGGCCCCGGCCGGGTCGCGCTGGCGGTCAGCTTCTTCGGTGAACTGCTCATCACCGCCGGCGTGGTGATGGGACTGTTCGTCGTCTACTCCCTGTGGTGGACGAACGTCATAGCGGACCGCAAGGCGGACCGGCAGGCCGACCGGGTCCGCGACCACTGGGCCCAGTCCACCGACACGGGCCCCGGGGCGCTGGACACCAAGGACGGCATCGGCTTCCTGCACGTCCCGGCGATGCGCAACGGCGCGGTGCTGGTGGAGAAGGGCACCGAGGAGGACATCCTCAACGACGGGGTGGCCGGCTACTACACGGAGCCCGTCAAGGCCGCGCTGCCCACCACCGGGAAGAAGGGCAACTTCACCCTCGCCGCCCACCGGGACGGCCACGGCGCGAAGTTCCACAACATCGACAAGCTGAAGGACGGCGACCCGATCGTCTTCGAGACGAAGGACGACTGGTACGTCTACAAGGTCTACTCGATCCTCCCGGAGACCTCGAAGTACAACGTCAAGGTCCTCTCCCAGATCCCCGACCAGTCCGGCAGGAAGAAGCCGGGCCACTACATCACCCTGACGACCTGCACCCCGGTCTACACGTCCCGCTACCGGTACGTGGTGTGGGGCGAACTGGTCCGCGTGGACAAGGTGAACAGCAAGCGGACGCCGCCGGCGGAGCTGCGCTGACGATCCCCTCGGCCCGAAGCCGCACCTCCTCCTCGCGGCTTCGGGCCTTTGTGCGTGTCCGCTGTGCCTACTCCAGGATCTTCAGCGGTTCTCCGGTGCTCCACTCCTCCAGCAGGCCGCGGTGCACAGCGGTGATCCCCGCCTCGGCGGCGATGTTCAGGGCCTCCGGTGTGAAGGGGCATGTCGCCACGAAGAGCGCCACCTCGGCGCTGTACAGAACCTTGGCCGCGCCGATGAACTTCTGCATCGCAGCGCTGTTGATGGAGAGGTAGGGCGCGAACCTCTTGCACTGGACGACGAGTCGCCGCCCGTCGGGCATGAGGCCGAAGACGTCGACGCCCCGGTCGCCGTGACCGCCCTGAACGACGACGTTGGTGCAGCCGTCGCGGCGCAGCAGTTTGGCGACGTGCTGCTCGAACGTCCTGCCGTTCATGCCGTCCATGGCGGCCATGACTCCGACGGCGGGCCGATCGTCACGTACCCCTTCCAGCCGCTTCAGCCGGGCGTGGTGCTGGTGGAGCCGTCGCTCGATGCGCTGGACTCCCGCCCGCAGCGCGATCAGCTCGCGGCGGTGCTCGCCCGAGGTTTCGATCAGTGCGTTGAACATCGGTACGACTGTCTTGCCGAGGACGTGGGTGATGCGCCGGTCGATGCGGTCGTCGAGGGACGCGGGGTCTGTCGGGTGGGGGTTTCCACAGGCCGTGTGCGTGCCAGGTACTCCGTGTCGAGGAGGTACACACGCACCTGACGTGCGACTTCGCTGTCGCGGAGCAGCATGGCGATGTTGAGGACGGCGCGACGGGGGAAGAGAGCGAGGGAGCGGGTTCGGGACTGGATCCCACTGAGTTGCTTGAAGTCACTCAGTGCTGTGCCTGTCAGAACCTGGTAGCCGCTCGTCTTCAGTTCGGTCCGGTGGTCATGTACGAGTGCTCGGACGGCCTCCTCGGGCCGGGTTGAGGACGTGACTCTCCACCCGCTGGATCAACGAGCCGTGTCATATGAAGGCACGATCGGAAGGGGCACTGCAGTGCGAGCGTGACGGGTCGGCAGGTGATCGCTGAAAACGAGTGGGCCCCTGCCGGATCCGTCCGGCAGGGGCCCACTCGTGTGCGGCGGGTGTCAGCCTCCGGCGCCGCCGAAGAAGTTGGTGCCGCCGTCGTTTCCGCCGTTGTTGCCGTTCTGGCCGCCGATGGTGACCAGGTCGACGGTCGAGCCGCGCTGGACCGTGCTGCCCTGGCCCGGGTTCGCCGTGAAGACGATCGCGTTGTCGTCCTGGGTCGGGGTGACGTTGCCGACCTTCAGACCGGCCTGCTCCAGCAGCTTCCTGGCGTCCTTGAGCTTCTGGCCCTGCACGTTCGGGACCTGCACCTGCTGGTTCTGCACCTTGCCGACGTTGATCGTCACCGGGGTGTTCTTGGCGACCTCGCTGCCCGCCGTCGGGGTGGTCGAGAGGACCTTGCCGTCGTCGTCGGGGTTGTCGGTGGGGGTGTCGTTGCAGGTCGCGTTCGGGGCCAGGCCCTTCGACTGCAGTTCGGCCCTGGCCTCGTCACAGGTCTTGCCGGTGACGTCGGGGACCGCGACCTTCTCCTCGGCCTTGGCGACCGTGAGGACGATGGTCGAGCCCTTCTGCCGGCTGGTGCCGCCGTCCGGGTCCTGCTTGGTGACCACGCCGGGCGTCTGGCCGGACACCTCGGTCTTCTTCTCGACCTCGAAGCCCTTCTTGCGCAGCTGGGCCTCGGCCTGGTCGTACTGGATGCCGAGCACGTCCGGGACGGTGACCTTCGGTGCGCCGGTGGACACCACCAGCGTGATGGTGTCGCCCTTGCTGACGTCCGAGCCCGGCTTGGGGTCCTGGTCGCAGACGTTGCCCTTCGGCTGCGCCTCGCAGGGCTTGCGCGTGGGCGGCGCCAGCTTCAGGCTCCGGTTCTCGGCCATCTTCTGGGCCGTGCCGTAGCTGTTGCCGACGAAGTTCGGGGCGGCGAACGAGTCGTTCTCGCTGCCGTGTCCGCTGAAGATCCACTGGCCGATCAGGATCGCGCCCACGAGCACCAGGATGCCCGCGACCACGAGGAGGATCGTCGAGGAGTTGTTCTTCTTCTGCTGGCGGCGGCGGTCGGGGCGTTCGTCGTAGCCGTACCCGCCGTCGTCCGGGTTCATCGGCGGGAGCATGGAGGTCGCTCCCGCGTCCGAGCGCAGTGCCGTCGTCTGCTGGTCGTCGGGGTAGCCGCCGTAGCCCGCCGCGCCCACGGCTCCCATCGCGGCCGTGGCGGCGACCGGCTGGCCGTCGAGGCAGGCCTCGATGTCGGCGCGCATCTCGTCGGCCGACTGGTAGCGGTAGTTCGGGTCCTTGACCAGTGCCTTGAGGACGATGGCGTCCATCTCGGGCGTGATCTCGGGGTCGAAGACCGAGGGTGCCTGAGGCTCCTCGCGGACGTGCTGGTAGGCCACGGCCACGGGGAGTCGCCGACGAAGGGCGGGCGGACCGTCAGCAGCTCGTAGAGGAGGCAGCCGGTCGAATAGAGGTCCGAGCGGGCGTCGACCTGCTCGCCCTTGGCCTGCTCCGGGGAGAGGTACTGGGCGGTGCCGATGACGGCCGCGGTCTGGGTCATGGTCATCCCGGAGTCGCCCATGGCGCGGGCGATGCCGAAGTCCATCACCTTGACCTGGCCGTTGCGGGTCAGCATGACGTTGGCCGGCTTGATGTCGCGGTGGACGATGCCGGCCCGGTGCGAGTACTCCAGGGCCTGGAGGATGCCGATGGTCATCTCCAGCGTCCGCTCCGGCAGGAGCTTGCGGCCGGAGTGGAGGAGCTCACGGAGCGTGGAGCCGTCGACGTACTCCATGACGATGTACGGGATCGAGACCCCGTCGATGTAGTCCTCGCCCGTGTCGTAGACCGCGACGATCGCGGGATGGTTGAGCGAGGCGGCCGACTGGGCCTCCCGGCGGAACCGGGCCTGGAAGGACGGATCGCGCGCGAGGTCCGCGCGCAGCGTCTTCACCGCAACGGTGCGGCCGAGGCGGGTGTCATGCGCGAGGTAGACCTCCGCCATGCCACCACGACCGAGCACCTGGCCCAGCTCGTACCGGCCGCCGAGGCGACGCGGCTCTTCCATAGCTACCTACCAGCCCTCTCCGTCGGTCCCGGCCGCGCACATGTCGTGTGCGGCCGGAGGCTGCCGTCCGGGCCTACCGTACCCGGCTCGCTCCGTGTGCCCTGGCCAAGCCCGGAACCCGATACAGGACCGGTATCGCAACGTGCAACGATGTGAAGGGGACGTGAGCGGGTTCACTTCTTGGAGTTGATGACCGCCTCCATGACGTTCTTCGCGATCGGCGCGGCCAGGCCGCCGCCGGAGATGTCGTCACGGTTGGCGTTCTCGTCCTCGACCACCACGGCCACGGCGACCGGCGAGCTGTTGTCGCTGAGCTTGGCGTACGAGATGAACCACGCGTAGGGGTTCGCGCTGTTCGCCACGCCGTGCTGGGCGGTACCGGTCTTGCCGCCGACGGTCACTCCGCCGCCGATCTGCGCCCGCTGGCCCGTACCGCTCTTGACGACCGTCTCCATCATCGACTGCAGGATCTGCGCGTTCTGCGGGGACAGCGGCCGGCTCAGCTCCTCGGGGTCGGTCTTGGCGACCGGGTCGAGGTTGGAGGACTGCAGCTGGTCGACCATGTACGGCTTCATCAGCTTGCCGTCGTTGGCGACGGCCGAGGCGACCATGGCCATCTGCAGCGGGGTGGCGGCGGTGTTGTACTGGCCGATGGAGGACAGCGCGGTCTGCGACGGGTTCATGTCGTCGGAGAACACCGAGGCGCTGGAGCGGACGGGGGTGAACTGCTCGGCGTCGAAGCCGAACTTCTTCGCCTCGTCCAGCATCTTGTCGTTGCCGAGGTCGGCGCCGATCTTGCCGAAGACGGTGTTGCAGGACACCCGCAGCGCCTCGCGCATGTTGGCGTCCTTGCAGGGGATGTTGCCCTCGTTCTTCAGCTCGGTGGTCGTGCCCTTCATGATGTAGGGCAGCGGCGAGTCGGTCTTCTCGTCGGCCGACTTGTACAGCCCGTTCTCCAGCGCGGCCGCCGCGGTGACCACCTTGAAGGTGGAGCCCGGCGGGTAGGTCTCGCGCAGCGCCCGGTTGAGCGCCGGGTCGGACGGGTCGTTCTTCTTGAGGATCTTGTTCCAGGCCTTGGAGTCCTTGTCCGTGTTGCCCGCGAAGCTCGACGGGTCGTACGACGGGTAGGAGGCCAGGGCGAGGATCTTGCCGGTTGAGGGTTCGAGGGCCACCACGGCGCCCTTGGCGCCCTGGGCCTTCAGGCCGCTGTAGGCGGCCTTCTGCGCCGCGGCGTTGAGCGTGGTGACGACGTTGCCGCCCTGCTGGCCCTTGCCGGTGATCATGTCGAGCGTCTTGCGGAAGAACAGCCGGTCGTCGTTGCCGGTGAGGATGCCGTCCTCGATGCTCTCCAGCTGGTTGGCGCCGAAGGCCTGCGAGGAGTAGCCGGTGACCGGGGCCCACATGGCCCCGTCCTTGTAGGTGCGCTTGAACTTGAAGTCGCCGCTCTTGGCCTCGACCGACCCGGTTATGGGGTCGCCGTCGACGATGATGTCGCCCCGCGGGTTGGCGTACCGCTCGATGGCGACCCGGCGGTTGGCCGTGTCGGTGCGCAGCTGGTCGGCCTTGACGTACTGGAGCCAGTTGTCGCGGATCAGCAGGGCCAGGACGAGCAGGCCGCAGAAGATCGCGATCCGGCGCAGGGGCTTGTTCATGACGGGCGGACCACCTGGGTCATCTCGGCGTCGGGGTTGGCGGCGGGGGCGGGTGCCGGTCTCCGCGCGGTGTCGCTGATCCGGATGAGGATGCCGATCAGGGCCCAGTTGGCGATCACGGAGGAACCGCCGTAGGCGAGGAACGGCATCGTCATACCGGTGAGCGGGATGAGGCCCATCACACCGCCGGCCACGACGAACACCTGGAGCGCGAAGGCGCCGGACAGGCCGACGGCGAGCAGCTTGCCGAACGGGTCGCGGGCGGCGAGGGCGGTGCGCACGCCGCGTTCCACGATCAGGCCGTAGACCAGGAGGATGGCCATGACGCCGGCCAGGCCCAGCTCCTCGCCGAAGGTGGCGAGGACGAAGTCGGAGTTGGCGGCGAACCGGATCAGCTCGGAGTGGCCCTGGCCCCATCCGGTGCCGAGGGTGCCGCCGGAGCCGAAGGCCCACAGGGCCTGCTGGAGCTGCTCGGAGTGGACCTTGCCGTCGTGCACGCCCGAGCGGCTGGCGAGGTACTCGTGCATGGGGTTGAGCCATGCCTGCACACGGGTCTGGATGTGCGGTTCGAAGCTGGCCACGCCGACGGCGCCGAGGGCGGACATCAGCAGACCGAAGACGATCCAGCTGGTCCGTTCGGTGGCCACGTACAGCATGATCACGAACATGCCGAAGAACAGCAGCGAGGTACCGAGGTCGGTCTCGAAGACGAGGATGAGGATCGAGATCGCCCAGACGACGAGGATCGGGCCGAGGTCGCGGCCGCGAGGCAGGTACAGGCCCATGACGCGACGGCTGGCCAGGGCCAGTGCGTCGCGCTTGACCATCAGGTAGCCGGCGAAGAACACCGCCAGCACGATCTTGGCGAACTCACCGGGCTGGATGGTGAAGCTGCCGACCTTGATCCAGATCTTGGCGCCGTAGGTGAGGTCCGCGCCCAGGCCCGGCACCAGCGGGAGCAGCAGCAGCACCAGCGCGGCCGCCATGGAGATGTACGTGTAGCGCTGGAGCGTGCGGTGGTCCTTGAGGAAGATCAGCACTGCGACGAACAGGCCGATGCCCAGCGCGGTGTAGATGAGCTGGTTGGTCGCCTTGCCGCCGGCGACGCCGATGCTCTGCAGCAGCTTGGACTGGTCCAGCCGCCAGATGACGACGAGTCCGAGCCCGTTCAGCAGGGTCGCCAGCGGCAGCAGCAGCGGGTCGGCGTAGGCGGCGAACTTGCGCACCACGACATGGGCGATGCCGGCCATCAGGCCGAGGCCGAGGCCGTAGCCGAGCAGGCCGGCCGGGACCGACCCGTCGATGGCCAGGCCCACGTTGGCGTAGGCGAACACCGGGATGACCACCGCGAAGACCAGCAGGGCCAGTTCGGTGTTGCGGCGGCTCGGTGCGCCGATGGCGCCGATGGTGGACGTGTGGTGCGTCGGTGTGTTCGAAGTACTGCTCATCGTGTGACAGGGCCTCTCACGGCGTGCTTACTGCTTGCCGCACTGATCGACGACCTTCTGCTCATTCTCGGAGAGGCTCGGGCCGGGGCTGGGCTTGGCGGTCGGGGACTTCGAGGGGGACGACGGGGACTTCGACGACGCCGACGGGTTCGGCGTGGGTGATGCCTTGGACGTGAAGGAGGCCGGGGTGGTTCCCGTGGTGCCTCCGGCCTCGCCCTCGCCGGTCTTGGCGTTCTTCTCGGTCTCGGCGGCCGCGCGCTCCGCCTGCTTTCGGCATGCGGAGGCCTGCAGGGACAGGGCGTCGATCTTCGCCCGGGCCTGGTCCAGGCCGCCCGCCGTGATCGTGTTCTTGACCTGCTTCTGCTGGTAGGGCGGCAGGTACTTGAGTTCGATCTCGGGGTGGTCCTTCTCCACCTTGGACAGCGACACCCAGGCCAGGTCCTGGCTGATGCCGCGGTACAGGGCGACGTGCTCGCCGTTGGTCCCGACGTAGAACTGGGTCTGCGTCCAGCGGTAGCCGCCGTACAGGCCGCCGCCGATGACGGCGAGGGCGAGGACGCTGTAGAACGACCGCTTCAGCCACCTGCGGTTCTTGCGCGGCTTGGTGAAGTCCTCGTCGGAGTAGTCACCGTAACCGCCGGTGGGGACGTAGCCGGTGGTGTCGCCGGAGCCGGGCGGGCCGAACTCGCCGCCGCCCCCGGGTGGCCCTGGCGTCCCAGGTGGGAGGCGCGGCCGGCCGGGGTCTGCATGATGCCGTTGTCGTGCAGGTGGTGCTGGTTCTCGGCGACGGCGCCGACCACGACGGGGTGTCGGACAGCTGACCGGCGAGGGTGTCGCCGGTGTCCAGGTCGAGCACGTCGGCGATGATGACGGTGATGTTGTCCGGGCCGCCGCCGCGCAGCGCGAGCTGGATCAGCTCCTGCACGGTCTCCTGCGGGCCCTGGTAGCTGGCGAGGGTCTCCTCCATAGTCTGGTGGGAGACGACGCCGGACAGCCCGTCGGAGCAGATCAGGTAGCGGTCGCCGGCCCGGACCTCGCGGATGGACAGGTCGGGTTCGACGTGGTCGCCGCTGCCGAGGGCGCGCATCAGCAGGGAGCGCTGCGGGTGGGTGGTGGCCTCTTCCTCGGTGATGCGGCCCTCGTCGACGAGCCGCTGCACCCAGGTGTGGTCCTGGGTGATCTGGGTCAGCACCCCGTCGCGCAGCAGGTACGCGCGCGAGTCGCCGACGTGCACCAGGCCGAGCCGCTGCCCGGTCCACAGCAGGGCGGTGAGCGTGGTGCCCATGCCCTCGAGCTGCGGGTCCTCCTCGACCATGCCGCGCAGCTGGTCGTTGGCGCGCTGCACGGCGTGGCCGAGGGAGGTGAGGATGTCGGAGCCGGGGACGTCGTCGTCGAGCGTGACCAGGGTGGAGATGACCTCGGAGGAGGCGACCTCGCCGGCCGCCTGGCCGCCCATGCCGTCGGCGATCGCGAGCAGGCGGGGACCGGCGTAACCGGAGTCCTCGTTGCCCTCCCGGATCATGCCCTTGTGCGATCCGGCGGCGAAGCGCAGTGACAGACTCATGCGCACCTCGCCCGTCGGCTCCGGGTACAGCCGGTCGTGTCGAGCCACACTGCCCACCCTCCGGTCGGGAGCGCGCCGGAGACCGGGGTGCGGCCTGCCGCTGCGTGCTCGCTCCGCTCGCGCTCACTCATGACGTAGCACTACTTCCGCAGCTCGATGACGGTTTTGCCGATGCGGATCGGCGCGCCCAGCGGGATCGGCGTGGGGTCGTCAGCCGGGACCGGTCCAGGTAGGTGCCGTTGGTGGAGCCGAGATCCTCGACGATCCACTGGCCGTCGCGGTCCGGGTAGATCCTGGCATGGCGGCTGGAGGCGTAGTCGTCGTCCAGCACGATCGTGGAGTCGTGCGCCCGGCCCAGGGTGATGGTCTGGCCCTGCAGCGCGACGGTGGTGCCGGTGAGGGTGCCTTCGGACACGACCAGCTTGGTGGGGGCGTTACGGCCGCGCCGGCCGCCGGCCTGCTGGCCGCGCTGCTGAGGGGGCGCGGACTGCTGCCGGGCGGCCTGCTGCGGCCGCGCCGCCTCCCTGCGCGCTCCGCGCTGGGTGACGCGTGTCCCGAACAGGTCACTTCTGATGACCTGCACGGCCACGATCACGAACAGCCACAGTACGGCCAGGAAACCCAGCCGCATGACCGTGAGGGTCAGCTCTGACATTGCCCCCGCTTCACCCTTCGGCTTGCCGGTAAATGATGGTGGTGCTGCCCACGACGATCCGCGAGCCGTCGCGGAGCGTAGCGCGGGTGGTGTGCTGCCCGTCCACCACGATGCCGTTGGTGGAGCCGAGATCCTGGATCGTGGAGGGCGTTCCGGTCCGGATCTCACAGTGCCGGCGGGAGACGCCGGGGTCGTCGATCCGCACGTCGGCCTCGGTGCTGCGGCCCAGCACCAGGGTCGGGCGGGAGATCTGGTGGCGGGTGCCGTTGATCTCGATCCAGTAGCGGGTGCGTCCGCCGCTCATGGGCGCGGCCGCGGGCCGCTGGGTGGCGGGCTGCGGGTAACCGTAGCCGCCGGGGCGGGTGCCGGGCGGCGGGCGGACGGCATGGGGGGCGCTCCGGCGGGCGCGGCGGGCGGGTAGCCGTAGCCGCCGCCCTGGGCGGGGCCGGGACGGCCCGCGGGCGGGCCGGGGGGCGCCTGCTGGCTGCTGGAGGAGGCCAGGGTGCGGCTGCGCACCCGGTACAGGCCGGTGTCCAGGTCGTCGGCCTTCTCCAGGTTGACCTTGATCGGGCCCATGAAGGTGTAGCGCTGCTGCTTGGCGTAGTCGCGCACCATGCCGGCCAGCTCGTCGCCGAGCTGCCCGGAGTAGGGGCTGAGGCGCTCGTGGTCGGGCGCGCTCAGCTCCACGATGAAGTCGTTGGGGACGACCGTGCGGTCGCGGTTCCAGATGGTGGCGTTGTTGTCGCACTCCCGCTGGAGCGCGCCGGCGATCTCCACGGGCTGGACCTCGGACTTGAAGACCTTGGCGAAGGTGCCGTTGACCAGACCTTCGAGACGCTGCTCGAACTTCTTCAGGACTCCCATGAGGCACCTCCTCCGTCGCTGCCGTTATGCCTTGCCCTGCTCTGTGCCTGCTGCGGGCCGCTGTGCCGCCCGTACTGCTCACCGATCGTATCTACGCGTCCGGCAATCAGCCGGTTCCCCCAGCGGCTGCCCTTCGAACTCCTGCAGACAAGGATCGTAGAGGGGGCAAGGACCAGTGTCCCGCACCCGGCTGTGGACCCGGCCCGCCTCCTGGACAGATGACGGGGACCGGTACGAGGTTGATACGTGAACAGGCTCTCCTTGATACGTGACCGCCGCCTGCGCTCTCCCTACCCGGCCGGGCGGCAGGTAAGGGATGTGAATCCACCCCGTGCGACGTGCTAATGTTCTGGATGTCGGAAGGGGCCGCCCCGCAAGGGACGGAGACGGAAGACACACCCAATGCGCGGGTGGCGGAATAGGCAGACGCGCTGGATTCAGGTTCCAGTGCCCGCAAGGGCGTGGGGGTTCAACTCCCCCTCGCGCACACAGTGGCTACGGGCCCATCGTGAAAACGGTGGGCCCGTAGTCGTTTTGGTGTCCCCGCCCTGTGAGGAAGCTCTCAGGGGTGCCGGCGGCTCCGGGGGACGGCGTTTTCCACAGGTCTTCGCTTGTCCACAGGGTCTGACGCGTTCCGGTCGACGGCGGTACGGTCTGCACGAGTTGATGTTCGATCGTGCGCGCGGGGGAGGCGGTCCTGGTGACGGGATCCGGTGTCGAGGCGGCTGAGCGGGCGGTGACGGCGCCCCGGTTGCCGCGGGTGCGCGGCTTCGCCCAGTGGCCGCCGCAGGGTTCGCCGAAGAAGCAGGGCAAGGCGCTGCGGTCCGCCGTCCCGCGTGCCGCACACCGCGTCCTAGACCTGGACGCCGGCCGCCCGGACGCGGTCACGGCGGTGGTGGACTCCAACGCCGGCCGCATCCCCGAACTGACGCCGATACGGGTGGGCAGGATGGCGGCCACCCCGTTCGCCTTCCTGCGCGGCTCCGCCGGGCTCATGGCGTACGACCTGGCCCGCACACCGATGACCCGCATCGGCGCCCAGATATGCGGAGACGCGCACGCGGCCAACTTCGGTCTGTACGGGGACGCCCGGGGCAGCCTGGTCATCGACCTCAACGACTTCGACGAGACGGTGCACGGTCCCTGGGAGTGGGACCTGAAGCGGCTCGCCGCCTCCCTGGTGCTGGCCGGACGCGAGGCGGGTGCCGACGAGGACACCTGCCGGGAGGCCGCCCGGGACGCGGTGGGCGCCTACCGGCGGACCATGCGGCTGCTGGCCGGGCTGTCCGTCCTGGACGCCTGGAACGCCATCGCAGACGAGGAACTGGTCTCCCACACCGACGCCCACGACCTGCTCGGCACCCTGGAGCGGGTCTCGGAGAAGGCGCGGGCCAACACCAGCGGCCGCTTCGCCGCCAGGTCGACGGAGGAGACGGAGGCCGGCGGCCGGCGCTTCGTCGACGCGCCGCCGGTGCTGCGCCGGGTCCCGGACGCCGAGGCGGCCGCGGTGGCCGCCGCCCTGGAGCCGTACGCGGCGACGCTCTCCGAGGACCGGCTGCCGCTGCTGGCCCGGCACGCGGTGCACGACGTGGCCTTCCGCGTGGTCGGCACGGGCAGCGTGGGCACGCGCTCGTACGTGGTCCTGCTGCTGGACCACCGCGGGGAGCCGCTGGTGCTCCAGGTGAAGGAGGCGCGTCCGTCGGCGCTCGTCCCGCATCTGGCGGCGGCCGGTTTCCAGGCACCCGCGGTGGAGCACGAGGGGCGCCGGGTGGTCCTCGGCCAGAAGTCGATGCAGGTGGTCAGCGACATCCTGCTCGGCTGGACGACGGTCGGCGGGCGGCCCTTCCAGGTGCGCCAGTTCCGCAACCGCAAGGGCAGCGTCGACCCGGCCGCGCTCGCCGCCGACCAGATCGACGACTACGGCCGCATGACCGGTGCCCTGCTGGCCCGCGCCCACGCCCACAGCGCGGACCCGCGGCTGATCGCCGGCTACTGCGGCAAGAACGAGGAGCTGGACGAGGCGGTCGCCGCCTTCGCGGTCGCCTACGCCGACCGCACGGAGGCGGACCACGCGGAACTGGTGGCGGGGGTGCGTGCGGGCCGGATAGCCGCCGAGACGGGCGTGTGACGGGGGTGACGCGATGAAGTACGTCGAACTGAACGGCGGCCAGGGCGAGGATGCGGGTCTCATCGACCCCGGCCCTACCTGGCGCGGCTGCCCGGGCTCGCGGCCGAACTGCCGCCTGGCGCCCGTGCGTTCGCCACCGATCCCGCGCACTACGACTTCGGTGGCAGGCGCTGTGTGAAGGACCTGCGGCCGTCACGGGTGCGCCTCGGCCGGGGCGGGGACCTGGAGATCCGCTTCCGGCACAACTGCTTCAAGCACGACGAGGACCTCCTCGTCCGCTACACCGGGGTCTCCCGCTTCCAGTCCGGCGTCCTGGGCAGCTGCGACCCCGCCTCCCTCGGCGATGTGATCCTCGACGAGATCCTCCCGGGTCCGGCGGGCTGCACCCACGAGCTGGCCTGCCGGCCGGGCACGCTGGTGGTCGCCTGCCGCGACCTGGTGGCCGAATGGATACCGGCCGACTGCCCGGACGCGGTGCCCCGCGCGTGAACCCGGCCATCCGCGGCGCCGGGTTCCGGCCGTGGCCTACGCTGGTCGGGTGACGACCCCGGAAGCTGAGCAGTCCCAGGCACCGCGGCCCGAGGAACGGCTGGAACAGGCCGTACGGGCAGCCGAGCAGGCGTTGATCGAGTACGAGATCGCCGTGGAGACGTTCCGCGTCGAGGTCGAGAACTTCTCCCGGCTGCACGAGCAGAAGCTCGGCCCGCTCTACATGCGCATCGAGCACCTGGACGCGGAGATCGCCGAGGCGAAGGCCGCCCGCACCGGCGACCCGGAGGACATCCGCCGGGCCGAGGAGGCCCGGGCGCATGTGCTGCCGATCCCCGGTGTCGAGGAGCTGCTGCACGGCTGGATGGACGGCGACGGCCTGTTCCCTGAGGCCACCGCCATGCTCACCGACCAGGCGGTACGCCCTCCGGAGCGGGTGCGGCCCAGCGAGGAGGCTCGCAAGCTCTACCGCGAGCTGGCCCGCAAGGCCCACCCCGACCTCGCCCAGGAGGAAGAGGAGCAGCAGCGGCGCGAGGAGTTCATCAGCCGCGTCAACGCCGCCTACGCCCGCGGCGACGAGGCGCTGCTCAGGAAGCTGGCCGAGGAGTGGGCGGCGGGCCCGGTGCCGCCCGAGCGCCGGCCGAGCCCCGCCGACGAGCTGTACGCCCGCCTGGAGTGGCTCTCCCAGCGCAAGGAGCTGCTGACGCTGGTCGCCCGCGAGCTCGAGGACGGTGCCATCGCCGGCATGCTGCGGCTGGCCCCGGACGACCCCGACGGCCTGCTCGACGAGATCGCCGGCCGGCTGCGTGCCGACATCGCGCAGCGGGAGACGGAGCTGGCGGCCCTGCTGGCCGAGGGCTGACCGGGCCGTCCTTCCGGTAGCGTCGGGGCATGAGTTTTGGAGCTGGGGTGCCCACCGTCGGGGTCACCGACCTCAAGGACGACGACTTCCTGCTGGACGTCCGTGAGGACGAGGAGTGGCAGGCCGGTCACGCCGATGGCGCGCTGCACATCCCCATGAGCGAGTTCGTGGCCCGCTACGGCGAGCTGACCGAGGCCGCCCCGCAGGACGGCCGGGTCCATGTGATCTGCCGGTCCGGAGGGCGTTCGGCGCAGGTCACGATGTACCTGATCCAGCAGGGTCTCGACGCGGTGAACGTCGACGGCGGCATGCAGGTCTGGCAGGCCGCGGGCCGTCCCGTGGTCACCGACGCCGGGGCGCCGGGCGCGGTCGTCTGACCCGCGGCCACTGATCCGCGACCGCTGATCCGCGGCGGCCGGCAGGCGCGGCTGCCGCGGATCGGACGGATCCCGGTGGCCCGGTGCACCGACGGCCGAGCGGGCGGGCCGTCGGCGGGTGACCGGGCCCCTCCCCGTGCGCGGGGCGGGACTCAGCGGTCGAAGTCCAGCTCCACCTGCTCCGTGACCGGGTGCGACTGGCAGGCCAGCACATAGCCGGCTTCGGTCTCCTCCGCCTCCAGGGCGAAGTTGCGGTCCATGCGGACCTCTCCCGCGACCAGGAAGGCCCGGCAGGTTCCGCACACTCCGCCCTTGCAGGCGTAGGGCGCGTCGGGCCGGTTGCGCAGCACCGTTTCCAGCAGCGACTCACCGTCCTGCACCGGCCAGGTGCCGCCGCGCCCGTCGAGCCGGGCGGTGACGGTGCTGTGCGCGGGCACCGGGGCGCCGGCCGCCGGGGCCGTCCCCCCGTCCACGTGGAAGATCTCCTGGTGGATCCGAGCCCGGTCCACACCCAGCTCGCGCAGCGCCCGCTCGGCGCCGTCGACGAGGCCGTAGGGCCCGCACAGGAACCAGCCCGCCACCCGCTCCACCGGAAGCAGCGCGGGCAGCAGTCCCGCCAGCCGCTCGCGGTCGAGCCGTCCGGACGGCAGACCCGCCTGCTGCTCCTCCCGGGAGAGCGCGGTGACCAGCTGCAGCCGCTCCGGATAGCGGTCCTTCAGGTCGGCGACCTCTTCGAGGAACATCGTCGAGGCGGCCGTGCGGTCCCCGCGTATCAGGCAGAACCGGGCCCGCGGTTCACGCGCGAGCAGCGTGGAGACGATCGACAGCACGGGGGTGATGCCGCTGCCGCCGACGACCGCGGCGTACAGGCCCGGCGCCGGTTCCAGCGTGAAGCGGCCGGCGGGGGTCATCACCTCCAGCTCGTCGCCGACGTTGATCTCCTTCAGCGCGTATGTGGAGAAGGCGCCGCCCTCGACGAGACGCACCCCCACCCGCAGTGTGCTCGGGCCCTCACCGGCCGGGTCGGGGGCCGCGGAGCAGATCGAGTACGTCCGCCGGATCTCGGTGCCGTCCGTGCGCCGCCGCAGGGCGAGGTGCTGCCCGGGCGCGTGCCGGTACTCCTCGCGCAGCTCCGGCGGGACGGTGAGGGTGAGCGCGACGGAGTCGTCGGTGAGCCGGTCGACCGCGGCCACCGGGAGCGGGTGGAAGCGCGCCATCACAACTCCTTGAAGTGGTCGAACGGTTCGCGGCAGGACAGGCAGCGGCGCAGCGCCTTGCACGCGGTGGAGGAGAACCGGCTCAGCAGTTCGGTGCCGGCCGCTCCGCAGTGCGGGCAGCGCACCGGTTCGCCGTCCTCCTCGGTCCTCGTCGGGCCGAGGGTCAGCGTCACCGGACCGTGGTCGCGGCGCGAACGCGGGGGAGCGATGCCGAACTCCTGGAGCTTGCGGCGGCCTTCGGCGGTGATGTCGTCGGTCGTCCAGGCGGGGCTGAGCACGGTGCGGACGGAGACGTCGCGCATGCCGTGGGCGCGCAGGACCCGCTCGATGTCCGTGCTCATCGCCTCGATGGCGGGGCAGCCGGTGTAGGTCGGGGTGAGGTCGACCTCGACCGTGTCGGTGCCGCGGAGGTGCACCGCGCGCACGACGCCCAGGTCCTGGAGGGTGAGCACGGGCAGCTCGGGGTCGGGCACCGAACCGGCCAGTGCCAGCAGTTCCGACTCCAGCGCCGTGGCGGTCACCATGACGCCCCGGATGGCTGCGGTGCAGGTGCTGCATCTCGGCGAGCATCCGTCCGAACTGCTCGGTGTGCAGGCCCTGCCGGCCCGCTCCCGCCGACCAGGCGCCGGTGCGGGGGCCCTCGGGCACGGTCAGGGTGGCCCGGTTCAGGACGTCCGTGACGCAGCGGAGCCAGTTCTCCTCCAGGGCCGCCCAGTCGGCGTCCAGGCCCTCGACCGGCTGGAACATCTCGCCGGTGAACCGCCACAGGGCGTCGCACGCGCGCCGCATCCGTTCGTGGCTGTCGTCGGTGCCGTCGCCGAGCCGCAGGGTCCACTGCTCGGCGTGGTCGCGGTGGTAGGCGACCTCCTTGACGGCCTTCGCGGCCAGCGGCGCGAACGGGCCGTCGGATGAGGCCAGTTCGCTGTAGAGAAGCTGCTGGTAGGTGGAGAAGTACAGCTGGCGGGCGATGGTGTGGGCGAAGTCGCCGTTCGGCTGCTCGACGAGCTGGAGGTTGCTGAAGGCCCGTTCCTCGCGCAGATAGGCGAGTTCGTCCTCGTCGCCGGCCATCGACAGCAGCACGCGGGCCTGGCCGAGCAGGTCGAGGGCGATGTTGGCGAGGGCGACCTCCTCCTCCAGGACGGGGGCGTGCCCGGCCCACTCCCCAGGCGGTGGGAGAGCACCAGGGCGTCGTCGCCGAGGGCGAGCGCGGCGGTCGCGGGGACGGTGGCGGTCACAGGTGCTTCACGCCTTCCGGGATCTCGTAGAAGGTCGGGTGCCGGTAGGGCTTGTCGGCGGCCGGCTCGAAGAACGGGTCCTTCTCGTCGGGTGAGGACGCGGTGATCGCGGTGGCGGGCACGACCCAGATCGAGACGCCCTCGCCACGCCGGGTGTAGAGGTCGCGGGCGTTGCGCAGGGCCAGCTCGGCGTCGGGCGCGTGCAGGCTGCCGGCGTGGGTGTGGGAGAGGCCGCGGCGGGAGCGTACGAAGACCTCCCACAAGGGCCAGTCGGTGTCGGTCATCCTCGTGTCTCTCCCGTTCCGCCGGTGCTGCCGGTGTGCTTGGCCGCGTACGCCGCGGCCGCCTCGCGCACCCATGCGCCCTCTTCGTGTGCGCGCCTGCGCTGGGTGATGCGCTGTTCGTTGCAGGGGCCGTTGCCCTTGAGGACGTCCCAGAACTCGGTCCAGTCGATGGCGCCGAAGTCGTGGTGTCCCCGCTCCTCGTTCCAGCGCAGGTCCGGGTCGGGGAGGGTGAGGCCGAGGGATTCGGCCTGGGGTACGCAGATGTCGACGAAGCGCTGGCGCAGCTCGTCGTTGGAGTGGCGCTTGATCTTCCACTCCATGGACTGGGCCGAGTGCTGCGAGGCGTCGTCGGGCGGGCCGAACATCATCAGGGAGGGCCACCACCAGCGGTCCACCGCGTCCTGTGCCATGGCGTGCTGCTCGGGGTGCCGTTGCTGAGGGCCAGCAGCAGTTCGTAGCCCTGCCGCTGGTGGAAGGACTCCTCCTTGCACACGCGCACCATCGCGCGGGCGTAGGGCCCGTAGGAGCAGCGGCACAGGGGGACCTGGTTGGTGATGGCGGCGCCGTCCACCAGCCAGCCGATGGCGCCGACGTCGGCCCAGGTCAGGGTGGGGTAGTTGAAGATCGAGGAGTACTTCTGGCGGCCGCTGTGCAGCTTGTCGAGCAGTTCGTCGCGGCTGGTGCCGAGGGTCTCGGCCGCGCTGTAGAGGTACAGGCCGTGGCCGGCCTCGTCCTGGACCTTGGCCATCAGGATCGCCTTGCGGCGCAGTGAGGGCGCGCGGGTGATCCAGTTGGCCTCCGGCTGCATGCCGATGATCTCGGAATGCGCGTGCTGGGCGATCTGCCGGACGAGCGTCGCGCGGTAGGCGTCGGGCATCCAGTCGCGGGGCTCGATGCGTTCGTCGGCGGCCACGGCCGCGTCGAAGGCGTGCTGGTACTCCGCCGGTGCTCCGGCGGTGTCCGGCGCGCCGGCGGCGTCTGCGCCTGCCGTGCGGTGCGCGGCTGCTGTGGCCATGCGGTCCCCCTGACCTAGGGCTCTGCTGCGAACAGTGTCCCGACCGATCGTTCGGTCCGTGCGCATCAATGGTGTGCCGGGCCGGTGCCGCTGTCAACCGCTGTGGAAAACCCCGCGAGCGTCCTGTGGACGGCGTGCCGGACCGCGCCCGGTGGCCCTTCCGGGCGGGGTTCCCGCCGAGGACCCGGGGGCGTCTCCACGCCGCCTTTGCGGTGGCGAGCGACTGGTCGTACCGCCCGGACGGATGTCCGTCCGGGCGGACGACGTGGTGACGGCCACGGTCTCCGGTGGTTCCCCGGGGCTGCGCCCGACGGGCGCGGCTGAGTACCGTTCCGTGCGGGCGCCGAGCCGTGGCGCCCGTGAACCATGCGGCGCCTGTGGCGGGCGGCCGCACGACTTCGGCGGAAATCGGGGATCGGGGCGGAATGGACGCGTACGACGAGGACTCGCACGACCGGCGGGGGCCGGACGGGTCGAAGGGGGCGCGTCTCCCGGAGCCGGAGAACGGCGCGGACGGGCACGAGCCGCCGGGTACCGGCGGCCGGGCGGCCACGGACGCGGCTGCGGACGGGCCGGCGGGCGGGCCGGCGGGCGACGGCACGGAGCGGAAGCCGGCCCACGACACCGGGGGCGTCGAGCCGTCGGCCGTGGGCCCGGGCGCGAGCGGGCAACCGCCCGTGGACCCGGACCTCGCGGGCGGCGGAACCGAGTCCGCCGAGTCCGCCGCGGCCCCTTCCGCCCCGCCCCGCACCGGTGTCGCCGCCCTGTCCCCCGCTACCAGGTCGGAGCGGCGGTGGCCCTCGCGGCCGTCGCCGTCGCCGCCTGTGTGCACCTGGGGATGGTGTTCCTGAGCCTCGCGCCCGCGAACACGATGACCAAGCAGCACGGCAAGGCGATCGAGGAGTGGGTGTACCCGGAGTTCGAGCAGAACTGGAAGCTGTTCGCCCCCAACCCGTTGCAGCAGAACATAGCCGTGCAGGTCCGCGCCGAGGTGCGGACGAAGGACGGCGAACTGCGCACCACCGGATGGACCGACCTCTCCGCCCGTGACGGTGCCGCGATCGACGGCAACCCGCTGCCGAGCCACACCCAGCAGAACGAGCTGCGCCGCGCCTGGGACTTCCTCTCCGCCACGCACGGCACCGACAACCGGCCGGTGGGCCTGCGCGGCGCGCTCTCCGAGACCTACATGCGCCGGATCGTGACGATGCGCCTGTACCGGGAGGACGAGATCGGCCGGCAGGGAGTCGTCCAGCGCGTGCAGGTCCGCTCCCGGACCACCAACGTGCAGCCGCCCGTGTGGAGCCGTGAACGGTTCTCGGGCAAGCCTGTCTACCGCGTACTGCCCTGGTGGACGGTGACCGCCGACGAGGCCGCGGGAGGTGTGGCGTGAACGGTCTGTCCCTGACGCTCTCGCGGGGCATCGCCCGCGTCACCGAGTCGGCGCTCGGCCGGTACCAGAGCGCCGTCATCCGGATCGGCTTCTCCGGCACCTGGCTGCTGTTCCTGCTGCGAGAGTTCCCCCACCGCCGGGAGATGTACGGCCCCGACGGCCCCTGGAGCTGGGACCTCGGCCGCCAGCTGACCGACGAGAACCACGCCTTCACGGCCCTGATGTGGTCCGGCGGGGGCGCCTGGTTCGAGATCTTCTACGTGCTGGCGATCCTCGCCACGGCCGCGCTGCTGCTCGGCTGGCGCACCCGGACGGCCTCCGTGCTGTTCATGGTGGGTGTGCTGTCGCTGCAGAACCGCAGCGTCTTCATGGGCGACGGCGGCGACAACGTCCTGCACCTGATGTCCTTCTACCTGGTGTTCACCCGCTGCGGTCAGGTGTGGTCGCTCGACGCCCGGCGGGCGGACCGCGAGGCGGCGGCACGCGCGCGTGGGGAGCGGGTCCGCCCCGACCGGCTGGGGCCGGTGCTGTGGGCGGTGCTGGGCCTGGTGCTCGCCGGGGTGACGCTGACGGGCCGGCTGTTCGACAACGGCTGGCTGGTGCCGTCGCTGCTGTGGACGGTCTGGGCCGTCCTCGGCCTGTGGGCGGCGGTACGGCGCCTGGCGCGGTCCGAGGAGCCGCGGATCCTGCTGGACGTGATCGCGAACGTCCTGCACAACGGCGCCCTGTTCGTGATCATGGCGGAGGCCTGCCTGATCTACGCCACCGCCGGCTGGTACAAGATCCAGGGCTCGCGCTGGCAGGACGGCACCGCCGTCTACTACCCGCTCCACCTGGACTACTTCTCGCCCTGGCCGGGTCTCGCCGACCTGATGTCCTCCAGCGGCACCATCATGATGGTCATCACCTACGGCACGGTCATGGTGCAGGTCGCCTTCCCGTTCACGCTGTTCAACCGGCGGGTGAAGAACGTCCTGCTGGTGCTGATGATGCTGGAGCACGCGGTGATCGCGGTCGTCCTCGGGCTGCCGTTCTTCTCGCTGGCGATGATCACCGCGGACGCCGTCTTCCTGCCGACGTCCGTGCTGCTGCTGCTCGGCGGCTGGGCGGCACGCGCGCGGGGGCGGCTGGTACGGCGCGGCCGGGACGACGACCCCGTGCTGCCCGGGCCGCGCGCCTCCGAGGAGAGCGCCCCGGGCTCGGCCGAGGAGACCACGCCGGGCCACGTAGGGTTCGGCACATGACCGATGCCCTGGCCCGCTGGCGTGCGAGCGCCGGTAGCGCCGTGCTGCTGGACGGCTTCCACGCCCTCAAGCACGCGCTGCGCTTCGGCGCGCAGGTGCCGGTGGCGGTCACCACCGACCGCGGGGCGGCGCTCGCCCTCGCCGAGGAGCTGGCCGGGGACGTCAGGGACGCCCTGGACGAGCTGCTGACCGAGGTGCCCGCGTCGGCGTACGCCTCGCTCGTGCCGCGGCCTCATCCCACCGGGGTGGCGGCGCTGGCCGTGCGGCCGTCCCGCGAGGCCCATCTGCGCGCGCTCGCCCGCACGCCCCGCCCGGCGCCCGTCGTGGTCCTCGACAACCCGCGCAACCTGGGCAACGCGGGCGCCGTGATCAGGCTGGCCGCCGGTTTCGGGGCGACCGGGGTGGTCACCACGGGGACGCTCGACCCCTGGCACCCCACGGTGGTGCGCGGCGGTGCGGGGCTGCACTTCGCGACGGCCGTGGAGCGGCTCGGCGCCGACGAGCTGCCGGCCGGACCGCTGTTCGCCCTCGACCCGGAGGGCGAGGACATCCGGGGTGTCACGCTGCCGGACGACGCCGTGCTGGCCTTCGGTTCGGAGCGCAGCGGCCTGTCGCCCGAGGTACGCGGGCGGGCCGATCGTCTGCTGGCGCTGCCGATGCGCCCACAGGTCTCCAGCTACAACCTGGCCACCAGTGTGGCCATGACGCTGTACCACTGGAGTGCCACCGGGGGCGCGGCGACGGCGCCCCCGGAGGTCCCGGACTCCTAGGCCTGGCGGCGGACCTCCACCACCCGGAAGCGGTTGGCCACGAACGCGCCGTCGGTGAGGGCCGCGTTCGCCGCCGGGTTGCCGCCCGAGCCGTGGAAGTCGGAGAAGGCGGCGGTCTGGTTCACGTACACCCCGCCGGTCAGGTTGAGCGACAACTGGGCGGCCTCCTCCAGGCAGACCTCCTCGACGGCCCGCTCGGCCTCCGGGTCGGTGGTGTACGCGCCGACCGTCATCGCGCCCTTCTCGCGGACCGTGCGGCGCAGCAGCTCCACCGCGTCCGCCACCGAGTCGACCGCGACGGCGAAGGAGACGGGGCCGAAGCACTCGCTCATGTAGGCGGCCTCGGCGTCCGGCTTGGCGCCGTCCAGCTTGACGATCACCGGCGTGCGGACCACGGCGCCCGGGAAGTCCGGGTTGGTGATCTCCCGGGAGGCCAGGGCGACCTCGCCGAGACCCGCGGCCGCCTCCAGGCGGGCCTTCACGTCCGGGTTGACGATCGCGCCCAGCAGGGCGTTGGCGCGCGCGTCGTCGCCGAGCAGTCCGTCGACGGCGCGGGCGAGGTCGGCGGTCACCTCGTCGAAGGTCTTGTGGCCCTCGTCGGTGCGGATGCCGTCGCGCGGGATGAGCAGGTTCTGCGGGGTCGTGCACATCTGGCCGCTGTACAGGGACAGCGAGAAGGCCAGGTTGGACAGCATCCCCTTGTAGTCGTCGGTCGACTCCACGACGACCGTGTTGACGCCGGCCTTCTCCGTGTAGACCTGCGCCTGGCGGGCGTTGGCCTCCAGCCAGTCGCCGAAGGACGTCGACCCGGTGTAGTCGATGATGCGGATCTCGGGGCGGGTGGCGAGGGTCTTGGCGATGCCCTCGCCGGGGCGCTCGGCGGCCAGTGCCACTAGGTTCGGGTCGAAACCGGCCTCGGTGAGCACCTCCCGCGCGATGCGCACGGTCAGCGCGAGCGGCAGTACCGCGTGCGGGTGGGGCTTGACCAGGACCGCGTTGCCGGTCGCCAGCGAGGCGAACAGACCCGGGTAGCCGTTCCAGGTAGGGAAGGTGTTGCAGCCGATGACCAGGCCGATGCCGCGCGGGACCGGCGTGAACCGCTTGGTGAGTGCGAGCGGGTCGCGCTTGCCCTGCGGCTTGGTCCACTCGGCCGCGTCGGGCGTGCGTACCTGCTCCACGTACGCGTACGCCACCGCTTCCAGGCCGCGGTCCTGGGCGTGCGGGCCGCCCGCCTGGAGCGCCATCATGAAGGCCTGTCCGCTGGTGTGCATGACCGCGTGCGCGAACTCGTGCGTCCGGTCGCTGATCCGCTTGAGGATCTCCAGGCAGACCACGGCGCGGGTCTCCGCGCCCGCGTCCCGCCAGGCGCGCTGTCCGGCCTTCATCGCGGGCAGCAGCACGTCGAGGTCCGGGTGCGGGTAGGTCACGCCGAGCTCGATGCCGTAGGGGGAGACCTCGCCGCCGACCCAGTCGTCCGTGCCGGGCTGGCCGAGGTCGAGGCGGGTGCCGAGGACGGCGTCGAAGGCGGCCTTGCCGGCCGCCGCGTCCAGGCTGCCCTGCTCCCCGTAGGCCTTGGGGTGCTCGGGATGCGGGGACCAGTACGCGCGCGTGCGGATCGCTTCCAGGGCCTGGTCGAGTGTGGGCCGGTGCCTGGCGATCAGGTCGTGCGCGGTCAGTTCGGCGGCCATGCGGGACCAACTCCTCGTCTCAGGAACTCTTCCTCGAGTTCATGACCTGGGCGGAAACAGAGGCAGGAACGAGCGGACAGGGCTAGAGTAACCGAACGATCGGTCGGGACAAGGGGGCCTGCCGCATCTGTGGACAACCCCGTGCGGGAGGATCGCGCACATGACAGCACTCGACCTCAGCAGCCCCGTGGCCGTCGTCGGCACCGGCACCATGGGCCAGGGCATCGCCCAGGTCGCGCTGGTGGCCGGCCACCCCGTGCGGCTCTACGACACCCTGCCGGGGCGGGCCCGGGAGGCGGCCGACGCGATCGGCGCGCGCCTCGACCGCCTCGTGGCGAAGGACCGGCTCACCGCCGCCGAGCGGGACGCGGCCCGTGCCCGGCTCAGCCCCGCGGAGAGCCTGGCCGAGCTGGCCGACTGCTCCCTGGTCGTGGAGGCCGTCCTGGAGCGGCTGGAGGTCAAACAGCGGCTCTTCGGCGAGCTGGAGGACGTGGTCTCCGAGGACTGCCTGCTCGCCACCAACACCTCCTCCCTGTCGGTGACGGCCATCGGCGGTGCGCTGCGCAGCCCCGGCCGCTTCGTGGGCCTGCACTTCTTCAACCCGGCCCCGCTGCTTCCGCTGGTCGAGGTCGTCTCCGGGTTCGCCACCGACGTCACGTCGGCCACGCGCGCGTACGAGACCGCGCGGGCCTGGGGGAAGACCCCGGTGGCCTGCGCCGACACCCCCGGGTTCATCGTCAACCGCATCGCCCGGCCGTTCTACGCCGAGGCGTTCGCGGTGTACGAGGCCCAGGCCGCCGACCCCGCCACCATCGACGCCGTCCTGCGCGAGAGCGGCGGTTTCCGGATGGGCGCGTTCGAGCTGACCGACCTGATCGGGCAGGACGTCAACGAGTCCGTCACCCACTCGGTGTGGCAGTCCTTCTTCCAGGACGTCCGCTTCACGCCCTCCCTCGCCCAGCGCCGCCTCGTGGAGTCCGGCCGCCTCGGCCGGAAGGCGGGGCACGGCTGGTACGACCACGCCGAGGGCGCCGAGCGTCCCGAGCCGCACACCGCCGAGAAGCGGCAGCCGCCCGCCCACGTCACCGCCGAGGGCGGACTCGGTCCGGCCGCGGAACTGCTCACCCTGATCCGTGAGGCGGGCATCCCGGTCCGCGAGGAGGACGAGGACCACGGCACCCGCCTGGTACTGCCGAGCGGCGGCCAGCTGGTGCTCGCCGACGGCCAGACGTCCGTGGAGTTCCGCGACGTCGTCTACTTCGACCTCGCCCTCGACTACCGCCGGGCCACCCGCATCGCCCTGTCCGCCTCCCAGGACACCTCGCAGGCGACCCTCGCCGAGGCCATCGGTCTCTTCCAGGCGCTCGGCAAGGACGTCAGCGTCATCGGCGACGTCCCCGGCATGATCGTCGCCCGCACGGTCGCCCGGATCGTGGACCTCGCCCACGACGCCGTCGCCAAGGGCGTGGCCACCGAGGAGGACGTCGACACCGCGATGCGCCTGGGCGTCAACTACCCGCTGGGCCCCTTCGAGTGGAGCCGCAGGCTCGGCCACGGCTGGGCCTACGACCTCCTGGACGACCTGCACCTGCGCGACCCCTCCGGCCGGTACGCGCCGTCACTCGCGCTCTACCGTCACGCGTACGCCACCGACAAGCGGGAGGGCACCCCATGACCACCGCCAAGCGCGACACGTACACCCCCGAGACACTGCTCTCGGTCGCCGTGCGGGTCTTCAACGAGCGCGGCTACGACGGCACCTCCATGGAGCACCTGTCCAGGGCCGCCGGGATCTCCAAGTCCTCGATCTACCACCACGTCAGCGGCAAGGAGGAGCTGCTGCGGCGGGCCGTCAGCCGCGCGCTGGACGGGCTGTTCGGGATCCTCGAGGAGGAGCCCGCGCGCGCGGGGCGGTCCGCCGACCGGCTGGAGCACGTCGTCCGGCGCATGGTCGAGGTGCTCATATCCGAGCTGCCGTACGTGACGCTGCTGCTGCGGGTGCGCGGCAACACCGAGACCGAGCGGTGGGCGCTGGAGCGGCGCCGCGACTTCGACCACCGGGTCGCCGCCCTGCTGAAGGCCGCGGCCGCCGACGGGGACGTGCGCCCCGACGTCGAGGTGCGCCTGGCCACCCGGCTGGTCTTCGGGATGATCAACTCCATCGTGGAGTGGTACCGGCCCGACACCCGGGCGTCAGCGGCCGTGAGGTGGCCGACGCGGTGGTCCGGCTCGCCTTCTCGGGACTGCGCCAGGCCTGAGCCCTCCGAGCCGGCCGAGGGCCGGGTCCCGGCGTCTTCGGCGATCAGGTCTCCGGCTCGGTGTCCTCCTCCTCGAACACCAGCAGTGTGCGGGTGCTGAGGACCTCGGGAATCGCCTGGAGCCGGGTGAGGACGAGTTCGCGCAGCGTCCTGTTGTCGGGTGTGTGCACCAGGAGCAGGACGTCGAAGTCGCCGCCCACCAGGGCGATGTGCGACGCGCCGGGGAGCTGCCTGAGCTGCTCGCGGACCGTGCGCCAGGTGTTCTGGACGATCTTCAGGGTGATGTACGCCGAGGTGCCGTGCCCCGCCCGCTCGTGGTCCACACGGGCGCTGAATCCCCTGATCACCCCGTCGTCGATCAGCCGGTTGATGCGGGCGTACGCGTTGGCGCGCGAGACGTGGACGCGTTCGGCGACGGACCGTATGGAGGCGCGGCCGTCCGCCTGCAGGATTTTCAGGATGTCCTGGTCGATCGCGTCCAGCGGACGGGCCGGCGGGGCGGCGCCGTCCTGCGGCCCTTCGGCCATTTGTTCAGCTGCCATGTCCCCCGCTTCACCGTCGTGGACGTCCTGCATTCATTGCAGGTTGTGGAGAACCGTTTGTCCACAGCCTGCCCGGGCCTGTAGCCAAAATGTGCCGTCGACCGAACAATCGGTAGGTGAGGCGGGTCACAGCCGACGCGCCTCCCGTAGCCGCTCCCACGAGGAGGTGCCGTCATGACGGTCATGGAGCAGCGGGGCGCGTACCGGCCATCGCCGCCGCCCGCCTGGCAGCCCCGTATGGACCCCGCGCCGCTGCTGCCCGACGCCGAGCCGTATCGCGTCCTCGGCACCGAGGCGGCCGCGAAGGCCGACCCGGACCTGCTGCGCCGGCTGTACGCACAGCTGGTGCGCGGCCGCCGCTACAACACCCAGGCCACGGCGCTGACCAAGCAGGGACGCCTGGCCGTCTACCCCTCCACCACCGGTCAGGAGGCGTGCGAGGTCGCCGCCGCCCTGGCCCTGGAGGAGCGCGACTGGCTGTTCCCCAGTTACCGCGACACCCTCGCCGTCGTCGCCCGGGGCGTGGACCCGGTCGAGGTGCTCACGCTGCTGCGTGGCGACTGGCACAACGGCTACGACCCCCAGGCCCACCGGGTGGCCCCGCTCAGCACCCCGCTGGCCACCCAGCTCCCGCACGCCGTCGGTCTCGCCCACGCCGCCCGCCTCAAGGGCGACGACGTGGTCGCGCTGGCCATGGTCGGCGACGGCGGCACCAGCGAGGGCGACTTCCACGAGGCCCTGAACTTCGCCGCCGTCTGGCAGGCGCCGGTGGTCTTCCTGGTGCAGAACAACGGCTTCGCCATCTCCGTCCCGCTGGCCAAGCAGACCGCGGCGCCGTCGCTGGCCCACAAGGCCGTCGGCTATGGCATGCCGGGCAGACTGGTCGACGGCAACGACGCGGCAGCCGTGCACGAGGTCCTCGGCGACGCCGTGCGGCGGGCGCGGGCGGGCGGCGGGCCGACCCTGGTGGAGGCGGTGACGTACCGCATCGACGCGCACACCAACGCCGACGACGCCTCCCGTTACCGCGGCGACGCCGAGGTCGAGGCCTGGCGGGCGCACGACCCGGTCCAGCTCCTGGAGCGGGAACTCACCGCGCGCGGCCTGCTCGACGACGCCGGCCGCGAGGCGGCCCGGCAGGACGCCGAGGAGATGGCTGCCGACCTGCGGGAACGCATGAACCAGGACCCCGAGCTCAACCCCATGGACCTCTTCGACCACGTCTACGCCGAGACCACCGCGCAACTGCGCGAGCAGCGCGCCCAGCTGCGCGCCGAGCTCGACGCCGAGCAGGACGGCCAGGAAGGCGACCTTCGATGACCACCGTCGCCGTCAAGCCCGCCACCATGGCGCAGGCCCTCACGCGCGCGATGCGCGACGCGATGGCCGCCGACCCCACCGTGCACGTCCTCGGCGAGGACGTCGGCACCCTCGGCGGGGTCTTCCGGGTCACCGACGGGCTCGCCAAGGAGTTCGGCGAGGACCGCTGCACCGACACCCCGCTGGCCGAGGCCGGCATCCTCGGCACCGCCGTCGGCATGGCCATGTACGGCCTGCGCCCGGTGGTGGAGATGCAGTTCGACGCCTTCGCCTACCCGGCGTTCGAGCAGCTGATCAGCCATGTCTCCCGGATGCGCAACCGCACGCGCGGCAGGATGCCCCTGCCGATCACCGTGCGCGTGCCCTACGGCGGCGGCATCGGCGGCGTCGAGCACCACAGCGACTCCTCCGAGGCCTACTACATGGCCACCCCGGGTCTCCATGTCGTCACCCCGGCGACGGTCGCCGACGCCTACGGGCTGCTGCGCCAGGCCATCGCGTCCGACGACCCGGTCGTGTTCCTCGAGCCCAAGCGGCTGTACTGGTCGAAGGACTCCTGGAACCCCGAGCAGCCCACGGACGTGGAGCCGATCGGCCGCGCGGTGGTCCGGCGGCCCGGTACCAGCGCGACGCTCATCACCTACGGCCCCTCCGTGCCGGTCTGCATGGAGGCCGCCGAGGCGGCCCGGGCGGAGGGCTGGGACCTGGAGGTCCTCGACCTGCGCTCCCTGGTGCCGTTCGACGACGAGACGGTCTGCGCGGCCGTGCGGCGCACCGGACGCGCCGTCGTCGTGCACGAGTCGACCGGGTTCGGCGGTCCGGGCGGCGAGATCGCCGCCCGTGTCACCGAGCGCTGCTTCCACCACCTGGAGGCCCCGGTGCTGCGGGTGGCCGGCTTCGACCTCCCCTACCCGCCGCCCATGCTGGAGCGGCACCACCTGCCCGGCGTCGACCGCATCCTGGACGCCGTGTCCCGCCTGCAGTGGGAGGCCGAGGGCTGATGGCACAGGTGCTGGAGTTCAAGCTGCCCGACCTCGGTGAGGGACTCACCGAGGCGGAGATCGTCCGCTGGCTGGTCCGGGTCGGCGACGTCGTCGCCATCGACCAGCCGGTCGTGGAGGTCGAGACGGCCAAGGCGATGGTCGAGGTCCCCTGCCCCTACGGCGGCGTGGTCACCGCCCGCTTCGGCGAGGAGGGGACCGAGCTGCCCGTCGGCGCACCCCTGCTGACGGTCGCGGTGGGGCCCGCGAGCGCCGGCGAGGACGCCGGCTCGGGCAACGTCCTGGTCGGCTACGGCACGTCCGAGGCCCCGGCCCGGCGGCGCCGGGTGCGCGCGACCGGCGCGAACGGTCATGTGAAGCAGGCCGCCCAGGCACCGCCCGCGTCGACGCCCGCGCCCTCGCCCGCCCCCGTGCCCGTCGAGGGCCCGGTCCCCGTGATCTCCCCGCTGGTGCGCCGGCTCGCCCGTGACGGCGGTCTCGATCTGCGCGAGCTGTCCGGCTCGGGGCCCGAGGGCCTGATCCTGCGCGCCGACGTGGAGAACGCACTGCGCGCCAAGGACGCTCCCGCCCCCGTGGCGGCGGAGCCGGCCACCCGGGTCTCCCCGGCCGCGCCGGCCCGCGACGGACTCCGCGTCCCCCTCAAGGGTGTCCGCGGTGCCGTCGCCGACAAGCTCTCCCGCAGCCGCCGGGAGATCCCGGACGCCACCTGCTGGGTCGACGCCGACGCGACGGAACTGATGCGCGCGCGGGCCGCGATGAACGCCGCCGGAGGTCCGAAGATCTCCCTCCTGGCGCTCCTCGCCCGCATCTGCACCGCCGCCCTCACCCGTCACCCCGAGCTGAACTCCTACGTCGACACCGAGGCCCGCGAGGTCGTCCAACTCGCGGGGGTGCACCTCGGGTTCGCCGCGCAGACCGAACGCGGACTGGTCGTCCCGGTCGTGCGGGACGCCCACACCCGTGACGCCCAGTCGCTGACCGCGGAGTTCGCCCGGCTCACCGAGGCCGCGCGGACCGGCACGCTCACCCCCGGGGACCTCACGGGCGGCACCTTCACGTTGAACAACTACGGCGTCTTCGGCGTCGACGGCTCCACCCCGATCATCAACCACCCCGAGGCGGCCATGCTCGGCGTGGGGCGGATCGTCCCCAAGCCGTGGGTGCACGAGGGCGAACTGGCCGTGCGCCAGGTCGTTCAGCTCTCCCTCACCTTCGACCACCGGGTGTGCGACGGCGGCACGGCGGGCGGCTTCCTCCGCTACGTCGCGGACTGCGTGGAACAGCCGGCGGTGCTGCTGCGCACCCTGTGACCTACGCCGGGTCCATGAGGAGGACCCGGGAGGACATACTCGGGGGGTGACCGAGAACGCCCCCGCCGCAACCGGGACCGCCGCGCCGTACGACGCCGTCGTACTGGCCGGCGGTGCCGCCCGGCGGCTGGGCGGCGCCGACAAACCCGCGGTAAGGGTCGGCGGCCGGGCGCTGCTCGACCGGGTGCTCACGGCCTGCGCCGGCGCGGCCACGACCGTCGTCGTCGCCGGTGCCCGCCCCACCGCCCGCCCGGTGCGCTGGGCGCGCGAGGAACCGTCCGGTGGCGGCCCCGTCGCCGCGCTGGCCGCCGGGCTGCGGCTGACCACCGCCGCGTACACCGTGGTCCTCTCCGCCGACCTGCCGTTCCTCGAAGCGACCACGCTGGAGCGGCTCTTGGCCGCCCTGCGGGACACCGGCGCCGACGGAGCGCTGCTCACCGACGCCGAGGGCCGCGACCAGCCGCTCGTGGCCGCCTACCGCACCGCCGTGCTGCGCCGTGAACTGGCCGCCCTCGCCGCCGGGCACGGCGGCCTCACCGGGCTGCCCCTGCGCCGGCTGACCGGCGCCCTCGAGCTCACCCGCGTCCCGGACCCGCTCGCGTCCTTCGACTGCGACACCTGGGACGACATCGCCGACGCCAGGGCACGCATCAGGGAGCATGGGCACGTGTTGGATGAATGGATCTCCGCAGTCAAGGACGAGCTGGGCATCGACCTGGACGTCGACACCGGTCTCCTGCTCGACCTGGCCCGCGACGCCGCACACGGCGTGGCCCGGCCGGCCGCGCCGCTGACCACCTTCCTCGTCGGCTACGCCGCCGCCCGGGCCGGGGGCGGCCCGAAGCCGTCGCCGAGGCCACCCGCAAGGCCGTGGCGCTGGCGCTGCGCTGGGAGGAAGAGAACGGCGAGGGCGGTCGGGACGGCGCCGGCGGCGCACCCGCCCCGGACCCGCGATGACTCCCGGCACCCGGGCCGGAGCGCCCGCCGAGGACAGCGACGACCTCGACGTCGAGGAGGCCCTGGCCCTCGTGAGGGAGCCCAAGAACGCCGCCGCCCCCGCCGCGCCGGCCGCCGCCCCCGACGAGGGGCGGCATGAGCGGCACCGGGCCACCGCCTGGCCCCGGGCCCGGGAGGTCGCCGCCCGCGCCGCCCGTTCGGGCAGCCGCCGCACCCCCGTCTCCGTCCCCCTCACCGAGTCCCTCGGGCTGGTCCTCGCCACTCCCCTGGACGCGCTCACCGACCTGCCCTCGTTCGACACCTCCGCGATGGACGGGTGGGCGGTCGCCGGACCCGGCCCCTGGGCGGTACGGGAACAGGACGCGCTCGCCGGCCACGCGCTGCCCGCCCCCTCACCGACGGCGAGGCGGTCGGCATCGCCACCGGCGCCCGCATCCCGGCCGACACCACCGCCGTGCTGCGCACCGAACACGGCCGCACCGACGCCCAAGGCCGGCTGCACGCCACCCGCGAGATGAACCACGGCCAGGACATCCGCCCCCGCGGCCAGGAGTGCCGCAGTGGTGACCAGCTGCTCCCGGTCGGCACCCTCGTCACCCCCGCCGTGCTGGGCCTGGCGGCGGCCGCCGGATACGACACCGTCACGGCCGTCGCCCGGCCCCGCGTTGAGGTCCTGGTGCTCGGTGACGAGCTGCTCACCGAGGGGCGTCCGCACGACGGGCTGATCCGGGACGCGCTCGGCCCCATGCTGCCGCCCTGGCTGCGCGCGATGGGGGCCGATGTCATCGGCGTACGCCGGCTGGGAGACGACGCCAAGGCCCTGCACAAGGCGCTCACCGGGTCCCGGGCCGACCTGGTCGTCACCACCGGCGGCACCGCCGGGGGCCCTGTCGACCACGTCCACCCCACCCTGGAGCGCATGGGCGCCGAACTCCTGGTCGACGGGGTCAAGGTGCGCCCCGGCCACCCCATGCTGCTGGCCCGCACCAAGGAGAACCAGCACCTCGTCGGCCTGCCCGGCAACCCCCTCGCGGCCGTCTCCGGCCTGCTCACCCTCGCCGAGCCGCTGCTGCGCACCCTTGCCGCCCGTCCGGCCCCGGAGCCGTACACGCTGGCACTCGGCGAGGCGGTGCACGGGCATCCGTACGACACCCGGCTCGTCCCCGTGGTGCTGCGCGGCGACCGCGCCATGCCGCTGCACTACAACGGCCCGGCCATGCTGCGCGGGGTCGCCGCCGCCGACGCGATGGCGGTCGTGCCTCCGGGCGGGGCACAGCAGGGAGAGGAGACGGAGCTGCTGGACCTGCCCTGGGCGGCAGCCGGAATCGGGGTGTGTTTCACGTGAAACTTCCGGGTCACGACGCCATAGCCCGCCATGCGGACGAGCATCTGGTGGCCCAGCGGGTGCAGCTCCCGAGGAGGGTGGTGGAGCGCCCGATCCGGCAGGTGGTCAAACGGCTGCTCATGGCCCTGCTGGTGCTGGTGGCCACCGCCTTCGTCGTCTACGCCGATCGCGGTGGCTACCACGACAACTCCGACAGCTCCGTGGACCTGCTGGACGCGTTCTACTACGCGACCGTCACCCTCTCGACCACCGGGTACGGCGACATCACCCCGGTCAGCGACGGCGCCCGGCTCACCAACATCTTCGTCATCACGCCCCTGCGGGTGCTGTTCCTGATCATCCTGGTCGGCACCACGCTGGAGGTCCTCACCGAACGCACCCGGGAGGAATGGCGCCTCAACCGCTGGAGGACCACCTTGCGCGACCACACCGTCGTCATCGGCTACGGCACCAAGGGACGGTCGGCCATCCAGACCGTCTGTGTCACGGGTCTGAAGGCGGAGCAGGTGGTCGTGGTCGACCCCAGCTCCAAGGCGGTCGACGCCGCGACGGCCGAGGGGTTCGCGGGCGTCATAGGTGACGCCACCCGCAGTGATGTGCTCCGGCGGGCCGAGGTGCACAAGGCACGGCAGATCATCGTCGCCCCGCAGCGCGACGACACCGCCGTGCTGGTCACCCTGACCGCCCGGCAGCTCAACCGGAGCGCGAAGATCGTGGCCGCGGTCCGGGAGGAGGAGAACGCCCCGCTGCTCAAGCAGTCGGGTGCCGACGCCGTCATCACCAGTTCCGGCGCGGCCGGCCGGCTGCTCGGCCTGTCCGTGCTCAGCCCGGCGGCGGGCATGGTGATGGAGGACCTGATCCAGCAGGGCAGCGGTCTCGACATCATGGAACGGCCCGTGGTGCGGGCCGAGGTGGGCAAGGGCCCGCGCGAGACGGACGACCTCGTGGTCAGTGTGGTGCGCGGGCACCGGGTGCTCGGCTACGACGATCCGTCCATCGGCTCCCTGCAGCTCACGGACCGTCTGATCACCATCGTCCGCGCGAGCCCGGGTGCCCGGGTCACTCCCCACAACCGTCCGCTGCCGAGCGACTGAGCGGGCCTGCCCCGGGGACGGCGCCGGTGAGGAGTAGCGTCACGGGCATGCATGCGATCACGATTCCCGAACCTGGTGGGCCCGAGGCGCTGGTGTGGGACGAGGTCCCCGATCCGTTGCCCGGCGAGGGCGAAGTTCTGGTCGAGGTGGTGGCCAGCGCCGTCAACCGTGCCGACATCATGCAGCGGCAGGGCTTCTACGACCCGCCGCCGGGCGCGTCCCCGTACCCCGGCCTGGAGTGCTCCGGGCGGATCGCCGCGCTCGGCCCCGGCGTCTCCGGCTGGGCCGTGGGCGACGAGGTCTGCGCGCTGCTCGCGGGCGGCGGCTACGCCCAGAAGGTCGCCGTGCCGGCCGGGCAGTTGCTGCCCGTGCCCGAGGGCGTCGAACTGAGGCAGGCGGCCGCGCTGCCCGAGGTGGTCTGCACCGTCTGGTCCAACGTCTTCATGGTCGCCCATCTGCGTCCGGCCGAGACCCTGCTGGTGCACGGCGGTTCCAGCGGTATCGGCACCATGGCCGTCCAGCTGGCCAAGGCCCTCGGAGCCCGGGTCGCGGTGACCGCGGGCACGAAGGAGAAGCTGGACTACTGCGCCCGGCTGGGCGCGGACATCCTGATCAACTACCGCGAGCAGGACTTCGTCGCCGAGATCAAGCAGGCCACGGACGGTGCCGGTGCCGACGTCATCCTCGACAACATGGGCGCCAAGTACCTGAACCGCAATGTCCAGGCGCTCGCCGTCAACGGCCGGCTCGCGATCATCGGCATGCAGGGCGGTGTCAAGGGCGAGCTGAACATCGGCACGCTGCTGAGCAAGCGGGCCGCGATCAGCGCGACCTCGCTGCGGGCCCGTCCGCTGAGCGAGAAGACCGCGATCGTGGCCGCCGTGCGTGAGCACGTGTGGCCGCTGCTGGCCGGAGGGCATGTCCGGCCGGTCGTCGACCGTGAGCTGCCGATGCCGGAGGCGGCTGAGGCGCACCGGGTGGTGGAGGAGAGCGGCCACATCGGCAAGGTGCTGCTGGTCGCGCCGTAGCCCGTACGGGCACGGCCGCCCCCGCCGCCGGCCCGCGGTGCCCGAACCGGCCGAGCCGGTCAGGTGCGGCGGACCCGCAGGCCCAGGAACGCGAGGCCCAGCCCGAGGCCGACGAGGACCAGCCCGGTCCCCAGCGGCAGGATCTCCAGCGTCGGCCCGGCGGGGCGGCGTCCCGCCGGACTTCGTTCCGCGCCGCGGTCTGCCGCGGCGGCCGGGCCGGATCGAGTCCGGCCTCCTCGGGCGGCACGGACGCCGTCTGGTTCCCGGCGGGGATGTCGGTTGTCTCCGGCTCCTGCGGATCGAAGGGGTCGGGAGCCATGGTCACCGTGCCGGATCCGTCGTCGCCCTCCTCCTCGGCGGCCGGCCCGTCCGGACGGCCGGGGCGCATCCGGCCCTCACCCGCCCTGCTCCCGGCCCGGGACGGCTCGGCGGCCGGATCGGAGTGGGCGTGGGGGCGGGCCGCGGAGCGCGAAGCGGCCGGGGAGGCCGAGACCAGAGCGGCCGGGGTGACCGGCGCGGTGGGCCGGGCCGCGGGCGCGGACGGATCCGGTGGCGCGGCCTGCGCGCCGTACGCGGGGGCGGTGCCGTACACCGGCACCGCCGCCACGAGGGCGAGCAGCAGTGGTACGAGGCGGACCGTGAGTCGCAGCCATGGAGTCACGTCGGTGACCTCCCGGAGCCCAGTCGTCGAACATCGACGCAAGCCAGCCTCACATCAAGGGACACACCGGGCATTCCGGATTGCGCCGTCGGAGCTAAAGGCCGGATCCGCCCCATGAGGGGGCGGCACGGTGATGAGGTGGGGCGTGCGAGACAATGGCGGCATGGAGATGCCGAGGAACGAACGGTCGCCGGAGAATCCCCAGATCCTGGTCGTGGGCCAGGACGGCATGGCGATCGGCGGCGGGGACGAGGACTCCCGTGAGACGCCGGTGACGGACCAGGTCGAACAGCCGGCCAAGGTGATGCGGATCGGCAGCATGATCAAGCAGCTGCTCGAAGAGGTCCGGGTCGCTCCCCTCGACGAGGCCAGCCGGGCCCGGCTCAAGGACATCCACCGCAGCTCGGTGAAGGAGCTGGAGGACGGTCTGGCGCCGGAGCTGGTCGAGGAGCTGGAACGGCTGTCGCTGCCGTTCACCGACGACACCACCCCGAGCGACGCGGAACTGCGGATCGCGCAGGCCCAGTTGGTGGGCTGGCTGGAGGGCCTGTTCCACGGCATCCAGACGACGCTGTTCGCCCAGCAGATGGCCGCGCGCGCCCAGCTGGAGCAGATGCGCCGGGCGCTGCCGCCGGGCGTGGGCGGCCACGAGGGCGGTGACGACCCGCGCGCGGGCGGCCGTTCGGGCGGCCCGTACCTGTAGTCCCGGCCGGGCGGTCCTGGCCGCCCGGGAAGACAAAGGGCCCGGCGGTGATCCGCCGGGCCCCTCGTTCACGGCCGCGCGGGCGCGGCCGGGTGCTGTCAGGGGTTGCCCGTCGAGACGTTGAGCTGGATCTCGACGTTCTTCGGATCGACGTCCGTGCCGGCCTGCGGGAACTGGTCGATGATCGCGCCCTGGCCGAAGGTGTTCTCGTCGACGTCCTTGGTCTTGACGCGCCAGCCCGCGGCCGCCGCGCACTCCTTGACGGACTTGATGTACTTGAACCGGAAGTCCGGGAGCTCGATCTTCTTCGGGTCGTTGTACGACTCCTCCGGCTCCGTGCAGTCGGTCTCCTTGACCGTCTTCGACGTGTCCGGTCCCCGATAGCCCGCCGCGTGGGTCGACGCCGAGGGGCTGGGGTCGTTGCCGCCCTTGTCGTCCGTGCCGCCGCTGTTCAGGGTCAGCGCGACGATCAGGCCGACGACCGCGACGAGGGACACCACGATCGAGCCGATGATCACCGGCTTGTTGCTCTTGCCGCCGCCCCCGCCCGAGGACTGCACGGCCGTCTGGGGCGTGATGTTGTACGGCGGCGGGGTCGAGGGGGACTGCTGCCCGTAGGCCGCGGGCGCCTGGTAGCCGCCCTGCTGGGGATAGCCGTACGCCGGGGTGGGCGCCGGGGTGCCGTAAGGGTTCGGCTGGTACGGCGTCTGCACCGGGCCGGTCGGCGCGGGGGCCGCCTGGTCGATGGGCGGGAACACCGTGGCGCCCACGCCCGCGCCGCTCTGCGTCGGCCCGGCGCCCGGCACGATGCTGGGCGGGGCCGCCTGCAGGGAGGAGGCGACACGGAGGCACTCGTCGCGCATGGACTCGGCGGTCGGGAAGCGCTCGTTCGGGTTCTTCTTCAGCGCCCGGGCGATCAGCGCGTCCACCGCCGGCGGCAGCGCACGGTTGATCGAGGAGGCCGCGACCGGCACCTCCTGCACGTGCGCGTAGGCGATCGCCAGCGGGGAGTCCGCGTCGAACGGCAGCCGCCCGGTCACGAGCTGGAACAGCATGATGCCGACCGAGTACAGGTCGGAGCGGGCGTCCACGCCCCGGCCGAGGGCCTGCTCGGGCGAGAGGTACTGCGGGGTGCCGACGACCATGCCGGTCTGGGTCATCGAGGTGACGCCGGACTGCATGGCGCGCGCGATGCCGAAGTCCATGACCTTGACCACGCCGCGCTTGGTCATCATCACGTTGCCCGGCTTGATGTCGCGGTGGACCAGGCCCATCTCGTGGCTGATCTCCAGCGCCGCCAGCACGTCCGCGGTGATCTTCAGCGCCTTGTCGGCGGGCATCGCGCCGGACTGCCGGACGTCCTCGTCGAGGACCGAGCCCAGCGGGCGCCCCTCCACGTACTCCATGACGATGTACGGCATGGTCGCGCCGTCCAGCGCGTCCTCGCCGGTGTCGAAGACGGAGACGATGTTGGTGTGCGTGAGCTTGGCCACGGACTGGGCCTCGCGCCGGAACCGCTCGCGGAAGGCCTGCTCCCGGCCCAGCTCGGAGTGGAGGGTCTTGATCGCCACCTGGCGGTCGAGCACGGTGTCGTAGGCCAGGTGGACCGAGGCCATGCCGCCCTGACCGAGCAGGTCGCGCAGCTGGTACCGGCCGCCGGCCAGCGTCCGCCCCGCGTACCGCTCCTGTGCGCCGTCCTGGCTCATCTCTCCGCGTCCCCCACTGGCCGTCCGGCGCCGTCGCTGGGCGAACATGCCTTGATCGAATGTGTCATTCCCGGCCAAGTCTGCCCGAGGGCACTGACACGTCAAGCTCGGTGCCCGTTCCGTGACCGTACGCGAAAGAAGAGTCGCGTAAGCGTTACAGCGGACGTACGAGCGGTGCACAGAATTTGCACGAGAGCGCGTGCTAGGGGTTTCATGACCGGTCCGTCTCGGGCCGGTTCCGGTTCCGGTTCCGGACCGGAGGCGGACGCGGAGGCTGTAGCGTGGCCGACGGAGACCGTAACAACACCGCGCGCACCGCGGGCAGAAACGACGGCGAGGACCGATGGCACAGACGCACAGCGCCCAGGGCCCGTCCGACCCCGAGGCGACTGGCGGCGGCATGTCAGAGACGCCCGAGATGTGGGGCAACGGCGGGCTCGTCGGCGACGGCCGGTACCGGCTGACCCATCGGCTGGGCCGGGGCGGGATGGCCGAGGTGTTCGCGGCCGAGGACGTCCGTCTGGGCCGCACGGTCGCGGTCAAGCTGCTGCGTGCCGATCTGGCCGAGGACCCGGTCTCCAAGGCCCGCTTCACGCGCGAGGCCCAGTCCGTCGCCGGTCTCAACCACCACGCGATCGTCGCCGTGTACGACTCCGGCGAGGACTTCGTGGGCGGCCAGTCCGTGCCGTACATCGTGATGGAGCTGGTCGAGGGCCGCACCATCCGCGACCTGCTGCTCAACGCCGAGGCGCCGGGCCCGGAGCAGGCGCTGATCATCGTGTCCGGGGTGCTGGAGGCGCTCGCCTACTCGCACCAGCACGGCATCGTGCACCGCGACATCAAGCCGGCCAACGTCATCATCACCAACAACGGCGCCGTGAAGGTGATGGACTTCGGCATCGCCCGCGCGCTGCACGGGGCGTCGACGACGATGACGCAGACCGGCATGGTGATGGGCACCCCGCAGTACCTCTCCCCGAGCAGGCGCTCGGCAAGGCCGTCGACCACCGCTCCGACCTGTACGCGACCGGCTGCCTGCTGTACGAACTCCTCTCCCTGCGGCCCCCGTTCACCGGCGAGACCCCGCTGTCGGTGGTCTACCAGCACGTCCAGGACATCCCCACCCCGCCCTCGGAGGCCTCCGACGCCTGCCCGCCGGAGCTGGACGGCCTGGTCATGCGCTCGCTCGCCAAGGAGCCCGACGACCGGTTCCAGACCGCCGAGGAGATGCGCGGCCTGATCCAGTACGGCCTGCAGATGCTGTACGAGCAGGGCGGCCACACCGGCACCTGGAACACCGGTCCGGTGGCCGCGCACGACGGCCGGCACGCCGCCGCGGCCGGCTTCGCGGGACGGCCGTGATGCAGCACCCCGGCGACTTCGGCGCCGGCACCACGCAGATCCCGCAGCCGATCCTGCCCGGCGGGTACGGGGGCGGCGACGAAGGCGGCTTCGAGGGCACGGCAACCGGGGCAGCGGCCGCGGCAAGCTGTGGATCCTCGCCGTGCTCGCCGTGATCGCGATCGCGGCCGGTGTCGCGCTGGCGCTCAACCACAACAACGACGGTGGCGGCGGCGGGACCAAGCCGACGCCGACCCACTCCAAGGCCACGAAGGACGAGACGGCCTCCGAGTCGCCCTCCGACGACAACACCGACCAGCCCTCGGACCCGTCCACCGACAACGGGACGGACAACGGCAGCGGCTCGAACTGGGGGACTCCGTCGTACACCCCCTCGTACACGCCGTCCCAGTCGGTCACCGACGACCCGAGCGACGAGCCGTCGGACCCGGAGCCCTCGGACACGCTGCCGTCGGACCCGACGGACGGCGGCACCGACGCGGGGACCACGGACGGCACCGACGGCGGTGCCACGGAGGGCTCGGACGGGGGCGTCACCCCGTCCGCCCCGGTGTCCCCCTGAGACACCCCGGCTGAACCACTCCCACGCGCGCGGGCGGGCCACGGCTCGCCCGCGCGCGTGGCGTTCCGCGCGCCTCTCCGGACGCCCCGGCGCCCTCACCCCGCGAACGCGTCGCACACCGCCTCGTACTCGCGCGTCCACCACACCGCGAGCGCCGAGGCGGCCGGGAACTGGCAGTCCGCGCGGGTGTCACCCCGCTCGTAGTGCCAGCGCAGCATCCAGAAGTCGTTCAGCCGCTCCCACCACACCCGGTGCACGGCCGCCGCCAGCTCGGACGGCGTGGCGCGGGCAGCGCGCCGGTACGCGCGCGCGTACGCCCGCACCTTGGGCAGGTCGAGCGCGCCCGCGGGCCGTACGAAGAAGATCGCCGCGGCGCGTACGGCCTCCTCCGCACGGGGCTGCACGCCCAGCCGGTCCCAGTCGACGATGGCGGCCGGGCCGTCGTCCTTGTAGAGCAGGTTGAAGGGGTGGAAGTCGCCGTGCACCCAGCCGACCGGGCCGCCGCGCGGCGGCCGCCGGCCGGCGTGCTGCTCGAGCAGGGCGCGGCGTTCCAGGAGCCGGTGGCGGGCGAGCTCGTCGAACGCGTCGGCGGGGCGGTGGCGGCGTACGTGGCCGAGCAGCTCGTCGATCAGGGCGAAGGTGTCGGCCGGGTCGGCGCTCTCGACCGGATGCGGGCCCGTCGCCGGGCGGGTGCGGGCCTTGGGCGGCATCACCCGCTCCAGGCAGGCGTGCACGGCGCCCAGGAGCGCCCCCAGGCGCGCGCTCTCGGAGCGGGTGAGCTGGCCGCCGTGGCGGTGCCGCCCGTCGATCCAGGGGTGCAGGGCGTAGGCGTGGCCGCCCACGACGGCGACCGTGCGGCCCTCGCGGTGCGCGAGCGGCTGGGCCACGGGGACGCCGAGGTCGGCCAGGCGCTGGGTGGCGCGGTGGCGGCGTTCGATGGCGGCCGGGTCGGCCGTGTCCGGATCGAAATGGTGCTTGAGGAAGTAGCGGCCGCGGGTGGTACGCACCCGGTAGCCGCGATTCAGCAGACCCTGGTCGACGGGTTCGCAGGCAAGTGCGGTACCGGCGGCGTACAGGCGCAGCAGGGCGCCCAGAGGGGGCGCGTGCGGTACTGGGGGTGGTACACATGAGCGCGGCACGCGCCAGATGTTAGGGCACGGAAAGACCCTGTGAGCTGCGGCTTGTCACAGCCAGTCATCGGCGGTCGCATTTGGTCACAGGGTGCACACGGGTGAACCGCGTCGCGGGATGTCCAGTTCCACGTCTCGAATGGTGAGACCGCTCATCGGTCATATCCGGAATTGTCATGCTTCGCCCGCGAGGTGCGAGTCACAAGTCGACTCTTCCCGTGTCCGGGGTCGCCGGGATAACGTGCCGTTGCTCCGGCCTCCTGCAAGGCTGTGACCAGCGACCTTCCGCCTCCTGCGGATTTACTTGGAAATCCAAGCAAAAACGCAGGTCAGGAGGGGTTTCACAGATATGTGGAGCACTGGGTAACGTAAAAGTCGCAGGGCGCTCGCCGGGGCACCTGTCACGCCTGTTCCCGGCCGAGTGGTACCCACCCCGTGCCCGGTGGTCGAGAACAGGTGAGCCGCACTGGCCTACCGGCAACCCCGGGGGCCGGAACGACGGAGGAGCACACGTGACCGTGGACAGCAGTGCCGCGCGCAAGCCGCGACGCAGCGCCGCAGGCAAGGCCGGCACCACCGGCACCAAGCGCACCACCCGCACTACCCAGAAGAGCACCGACCCGGAGCTGGTGCAGCTCCTGACGCCCGAGGGCAAGCGGGTCAAGAACGCCGAGTACGACCGCTACGTCGACGGGATCACCCCCGACGAGCTGCGTGGCCTGTACCGCGACATGGTGCTCACCCGACGCTTCGACGCCGAGGCCACTGCGCTGCAGCGCCAGGGCGAGCTGGGCCTGTGGGCCTCGCTGCTCGGCCAGGAGGCCGCGCAGATCGGCTCCGGCCGCGCCCTGCGCGACGACGACTACGTGTTCCCGACCTACCGCGAGCACGGCGTGGCCTGGTGCCGCGGGGTCGACCCCACCAACCTGCTCGGGATGTTCCGCGGCGTGAACAACGGCGGCTGGGACCCGAACGGCAACAACTTCCACCTGTACACGATCGTCATCGGCTCCCAGACGCTGCACGCCACGGGATACGCGATGGGCGTGGCCAAGGACGGCGCCGACTCGGCCGTCATCGCCTACTTCGGCGACGGCGCCTCCAGCCAGGGCGACGTGGCCGAATCGTTCACCTTCTCCGCGGTCTACAACGCGCCGGTGGTGTTCTTCTGCCAGAACAACCAGTGGGCGATCTCCGAGCCCACCGAGAAGCAGAGCCGCGTCCCGCTCTACCAGCGCGCCCAGGGCTTCGGCTTCCCGGGTGTGCGCGTGGACGGCAACGACGTGCTGGCCTGCCTCGCGGTCACCAAGTGGGCGCTGGAGCGTGCCCGTGACGGCGAGGGCCCCACCCTGGTCGAGGCGTACACGTACCGCATGGGCGCCCACACCACCTCTGACGACCCCAGCCGGTACCGGGGCGACGAGGAGCGGCTGGCCTGGGAGGCCAAGGACCCGATCCTGCGCCTGCGCCGGTTCCTGGAGGAGTCAAACCACGCGGACGAGGGATTCTTCGCGGAACTCGAGGCCGAGTCCGAGGCGTTGGGCAGGCGAGTGCGCGAAGCGGTCCGTGCCATGCCGGACCCGGACCACTTCGCCATCTTCGAGAACGTGTACGCGGACGGGCACGCGCTCGTCGACGAGGAGCGAGCCCAGTTCGCCGCCTACCAGGCGTCGTTCGCGGACGCAGAGGGGGGTCACTGAGATGGCCGAGAAGATGGCTCTTGCCAAGGCGATCAACGAGTCGCTGCGGCGCGCGCTGGAGACGGACCCCAAGGTCGTCGTCATGGGTGAGGACGTCGGCAAGCTCGGCGGCGTCTTCCGGGTGACGGACGGGCTGCAGAAGGACTTCGGCGAGAGCCGGGTCATCGACACCCCGCTCGCCGAGTCGGGCATCGTCGGCACCGCGATCGGTCTCGCCCTGCGCGGCTACCGCCCGGTGGTGGAGATCCAGTTCGACGGCTTCGTCTTCCCGGCCTACGACCAGATCGTCACCCAGCTCGCGAAGATGCACGCCCGGTCGCTGGGCAAGGTCAAGATGCCCGTCGTCATCCGCATCCCCTACGGCGGTGGCATCGGCGCGGTCGAGCACCACTCGGAGTCCCCGAGACCCTGTTCGCGCACGTGGCCGGCCTGAAGGTCGTCTCCCCGTCGAACCCGTCGGACGCCTACTGGATGATGCAGCAGGCCATCCAGAGCGACGACCCGGTCATCTACTTCGAGCCCAAGCGCCGCTACTGGGACAAGGGCGAGGTGGACCCGGAGGCCATCCCCGGTCCGCTGCACAAGGCGCAGGTGGTGCGGGAGGGCACGGACCTGACCCTGGCCGCCTACGGCCCGATGGTGAAGTTGTGCCAGGAGGTCGCGGCCGCGGCCGCCGAGGAGGGCAAGTCCCTGGAGGTGCTGGACCTGCGCTCGGTCAGCCCCTGGACTTCGACTCCGTCCAGGCCTCGGTGGAGAAGACCCGCCGCCTGGTCGTGGTCCACGAGGCGCCGGTGTTCTTCGGCTCCGGCGCGGAGATCGCCGCCCGGATCACCGAGCGGTGCTTCTACCACCTGGAGGCCCCGGTGCTCCGGGTCGGCGGCTACCACGCCCCGTACCCGCCGGCCCGCCTGGAGGAGGAGTACCTGCCGGGTCTGGACCGGGTGCTCGACGCCGTCGACCGTGCCCTGGCGTACTGAGGAGAGGGTTCGTGACGACGATGACGGAAGCATCCGTACGCGAGTTCAAGATGCCCGACGTGGGCGAGGGACTCACCGAGGCCGAGATCCTCAAGTGGTACGTCCAGCCGGGTGACACGGTCACCGACGGCCAGGTGGTGTGCGAGGTCGAGACCGCCAAGGCGGCCGTCGAACTCCCCATCCCCTACGACGGCGTGGTCCGTGAGCTGCGCTTCCCCGAGGGCACCACGGTCGACGTGGGCACGGCCATCATCGCGGTGGACGTGTCGGGCGGCGCGGCTCCGGAGGCCCCGCCGGGCAGCCCGAGACGGCCGCCGCCGCTCCGGAGGCCCCCGAGGCGCCGGAGCCCGAGCCGACGGGCCGCCAGCCGGTCCTGGTCGGTTACGGCGTGGCCACCACCTCCACCAAGCGCCGTCCGCGCAAGGGCCCGGAGGTCACCGTCCCGGCCGCCGCCCAGGCGGTCCAGGCCGAGCTGAACGGCCACAGCGCCCCGGCGGCCCCCGACCGGAACCGCCCGCTGGCCAAGCCGCCGGTGCGCAAGCTGGCGAAGGACCTCGGTGTCGACCTCGCCACGGTCACCCCGTCCGGCCCGGACGGCGTGATCACCCGTGAGGACGTGCACGCGGCCGCCGCGCCGCGGGCCGCCGAGACCGCCGCGCCGGTCGCCCCGGCGCCCGTCGCCGCGGCTCCGGCCGCCGCGCCCGCCGCCGTGACCCACGACGGCGCACGCGAGACCCGGATCCCGGTCAAGGGCGTCCGCAAGGCGACGGCGACGGCGATGGTCGGCTCCGCCTTCACCGCACCCCACGTCACGGAGTTCGTGACCGTGGACGTGACGCGCACGATGAAGCTGGTCGAGGAACTCAAGCAGGACAAGGAGTTCCAGGGGCTGCGGGTCAACCCGCTGCTGCTGATCGCCAAGGCGCTGCTGGTCGCCATCCGTCGCAACCCGGACGTCAACGCGTCCTGGGACGAGGCGAACCAGGAGATCGTGCTCAAGCACTACGTCAACCTGGGCATCGCGGCCGCCACCCCGCGCGGTCTGATCGTGCCGAACATCAAGGACGCCGACGCCAAGACGCTGCCGCAGCTCGCGGAGTCGCTGGGCGAGCTGGTGTCCACGGCGCGCGAGGGCAAGACCTCGCCGGCCGCGATGCAGGGCGGCACGGTCACCATCACCAACGTCGGAGTCTTCGGCGTCGACACCGGCACGCCGATCCTCAACCCCGGCGAGTCCGCGATCCTCGCGGTCGGTGCGATCAAGCTCCAGCCGTGGGTCCACAAGGGCAAGGTGAAGCCCCGCCAGGTGACGACGCTCGCGCTGAGCTTCGACCACCGCCTGGTCGACGGCGAGCTGGGTTCCAAGGTGCTGGCCGACGTGGCGGCGGTCCTGGAGCAGCCGAAGCGGCTGATGACCTGGGCCTGACGCCCGTCGCCCGGGTGGCTCCCGGGCGCCGAGGGGGGTGGTCGCGACTTCGTCTCGCGACCGCCCCCTCTCCCGTTCGGCCCCGCTCCGGCCGCACCGGGTACGGAGCCGGTGCCGTCGACGCCCCCTAGCGCGGGCGCGGTCCGGGTGCCGGGTCCTCACGCAACCAGTGGCGTCCCGTGCTCCAGCCCAGCAGCCGGCGCCCTGTGCCACGGTCCACCCGCTCGCCGGACATGACCTGGCGCAGTCCGGTGAGGGCGGGGGCGAGCCGGCCCGCGATGTGCCAGGGCTGCCGCGCGCAGACCTCGCCGACGCGGTCCAGGGTGTCCCCCTGCCGGTCCGGCGGGCACAGGGACAGGTGGAACACCATCTGCCGCCAGGCGTAGGCGATGTCCTTGATGGTGCCGAGCGGCCGCGGGTTGTGGTGGACGCGCCCGGTCAGCCGGCACACCGTGTCGAAGCAGCGCAGGGCCACGTCGTCCCAGCCGGCGCCCGGGTCGATGCCGACCCGGTGGACCAGGGTCGCCAGGTTGTGTGTGGTGAGGATCTGCGCCTGCTCGATCACCGTGCCGTTCCCCGCGACCCAGGAGCCGGACCGCCCCGAGCCCGGTGCGAACTCCGCCGCACGCTGCCGGCAGAGGGCCGCGAACCCGGGAGACGTACGGGCACCCCCGGACCGGAGGACGGACTCGGCCGCCTCGATGACGGCGAGGTTGCGCACCGCCGCGTAGTCGATGGCGTAGTACCGCTCGTACAGCGAGTCGCCGAGGAGTTCGGCCGCGACGCGCGCGGCGGTGAGGAACTTCGGGGTGAACGTGCCCATGAAGATGTCGGCCGCGAGTTCCTCCACGAAGGGCGCGCCCAGTTCGGCCTGGCGGGCCAGCACGGACAGCTCGCGGACCAGCGGGTTGGGCAGGATCGTGCCCGGGAAGGCGCGCACCGCGAGGCCGCCGAGCTGCCGCAGCGCCCCGGCCGCGGCCTCGTCGGCCCCGGAGCCGGCCCGCTGGGCGTCGACGGCCCGCACCCACGGCAGTTCCTCCACCCGCACCTGCCGCTGAAGGTCGAACAGCAGCAGGGAGCGGCGGTTGCGGAACGCGCGGTAGTGGGCCGCGGCGAGCGACCGCAGGGCCGGATCGGGGTGGGCCTCGGCGGTGGTGGCGGCGACGAGCTGGGGGACCAGCTCGGCCAGGACCTCAGCCGACGGAACGACGCCGCGCTCCACGAGCGTGGCGACGGGCGCGCTGAGCGCGGCCATCACGGGCCGGCGCACGGCGGCCGGGACGGCCGCGCCCGCGGGCACACCCGTCTCGCCCGCCTCCCGCTCGCTCACCGGGGCGACGACGGCCTCCACCTCCTCGACCCCGCCGTCCTGCGGCAGGCCCGACAGGCGGCCCAGTACGACGCCTGCCAGCGCGTGGTGGGAGGGCAGCGCGGCGTGGGCGGCCTGCCGCAGGCGCAGGGCGGTGTGGGCGGCGCTGCCGGGACGCCCGCGCCGCCGGACCATGGAGGCGACGGCGTGCCGCAGCAGTCCGAGCCGCCGCGGTGTGAGCTCCCGTGCGGTGACGGCCTCCTCCAGCGCGCCGCGCAGGATGCCCAGGTTCTCCTTGGGCCTCAGATGCCTGGTGCAGTACGTGTGGCGCCGGGCGAGGTCGCGGTAGCGGCTCAGCAGCGCGGTGGAGCGGGCGTGCCACGGGTCGGCGGGGCCGGGGAGGTGTATGTGTCCCCGCTCGTCGGTCACCTCCAGCCAGTGCAGCAGCAGCTCGTCGCCGAAGGGATGCCAGACGGCCAGGGCCTCTCGCTGCGTCTCGACGGCCGTGCTGGGACGGCGGGCGGCGAGTGCCGCGCGGGCGTCGGCGACGGTCGACCGGTGCACGAAGTCGGCCCGGGCCACGGGCCGGCCGGACGGCCGGGGACCGAAACGGAGCCGGTCCGCGAACGGCGCGAGCTCCTCCACCAGGTCGAGCGCGGCCGCCGGCTCCCCGGCCCGGACCAGCCAGGCGACGGTGAGCAGCGCGGCCTCCTCGGGAACGGTCACCTCGTAACGGCCGCTGTCGAGAAGGCCGTGGAGATGCGCGAGCCCCTCCTCGGACAGGAAGTGCGCGAACAGCGCCCGCCGGGTCGCGGGCACACCGGCGCGACGCGCGGTGGCGATCTCGTGGTCGAGCAGCGGGCCGCCCGCGCTCGGTTCGCCGGTGGCGAAGCCGCCCCGGACCACCTCGGGCGTGACCCAGGCGGGCAGGCCGGCGACGGGCGTGCGGGAACCGATCGTCAGCAGGCCGTTCGCCATGCCGTCCAGCACGGCGCGCCACCTGCGGCCGCGTTCCGCGCCGCGTCGACGGGTCTCCGGGTCCGGGTGGCCGGCGGCCGTGCGGAAGGCGGCGGCCAGCTGACCGGCCGCGTATCCGGGGTTCGCCTGGGCAAGATGCTGCTGCTCAGCGTCGTCGTTCATAGCCGACGTGGCGGGTCCCGCCCCCGCGCCCTCCGGGTCCCGAGCCCGGTGCTCTGCTGCTGAGCTACACGTCGATGGGCCGACAGTAGGAGGCCCCGCCGCGCCCCCACAAAGGGTTTTCGGTGCCGGGCCGCGCCATCCCGAGCCCTGGCGACAACCCTGATGGTGCGTCAGGGACACCTCGGGGTCGAGGCGGGGAGGTCACCGATGTGGCCGGTGGGGCGCGGACGGCACGCTGATGACATGTCGGAAACCACCGCCGCTCGCCGCGGTCCCTCTCTCCTCCGCCGCCTCGCCGCCCCGGTCGCCGCCGCCGCTCTCCTGGCGGGTGCGGCGGGTGTATGGGCATCCGGTGCCGCCCACGCCGCGCCCGCCGCCGGCACCCGGTCCGTCGCCGGGTTCGGCGACTGTCCTGCGCTTCCCGAGGGCGTGGACCCGGCACGCTGGAGATGCGAGGTGCACACGGCCGCACCGAAGCTGACCATGGGCGAGGTCACGCTGACGCTCGCCCCGATGACCATGACGCACGCCGAGGGGCCCATGCCGGACGGCACCAACGGGCAGGTGTGGGGGCGATGCACAGCGCGCCGACCGCCGTGCCGGGCGGCCTCACGGGCACTCCGGCGGGCGAGCACGCCCCCGGTCGGGGCCTGGCGATACGGCCGGAGTACGGCGGGCGGTCGGACTTCTACACCGGAGCCCTCAGCCTGCGCTTCCGGCTGCTGAGCCCCGCGCTGCCGCGCGGTTGCGTCATCGGCGCGAGCGAGCCGGTCGACTTCCGGGCGAAGCGCTCGGGGCCCTCGAAGTGGGTCTCCCAGGATCCGCCGGTGATCGAGTTCTCGGCCTACGACGACACCTTCACGGCCCCCGCGCCCGAACACTGCGGACCGCTGACCGGGCTCCTCGGCAGACGCCTCGGCCTGCCGGCGGCCACCGGCAACCTGTTGTCCTACGACGCCTCGTACACCTTCCGGACCTACGACCAGCTCACGTAGGGACGCCCTCCCCGGAGCCGGCCTGCATGCGAAAGGGGCCCGCCGCGGCTGTGCGCGACGAGCCCCTTCCCGCTCCGCGAGGGTCAGCTGATCCTGGCGTAGGCGTAGTTGACGAGCTTCTTGACGTCCGACGTGCGGTCGGTCGCCGAGGGCGCGGTCATCACGGCGCCCGTGATCGACTTGCCGTTCAGCGTGGCCGCGAAGACGAGGCAGTACTTGGCCTCCGTGCCGGAGCCGGTCTTGACGCCGAGCACACCGTTCCAGCCGAGCAGGGTGTTGGTGTTGGTCCAGGTCCCCATCGTGCGCGTGGCGCCGGAGCTGGCGATCGTCTTCGCCGTGTACGACTTGGTCTTCACGACGGACTTGAACGTGGAGCTCTTCATCGCACTGCGGGCGAGGACCGTCAGGTCCTTCACCGACGAGTAGTTGGACCCGTTGCTGATGCCGTCGAACGAGTCGAAGTGCGTGTTCGTCATGCCGAGGTTCTTGGCCGTCGTGTTCATCTTCGAGATGAACGACTTCACACGCGCGCTGACCGTCGTACCGGAGCCGAACTTGTCGGCGAGGGCCATCGCGGCGTCGCAGCCGGACGGAAGCATCATCCCGTACAGCAGCTGACGGACGGTGACCTTGTCACCGACGATCAGGTGGGCCGACGAGGGGTAGCCCTTGCGGACCATGTAGTCACTGATCGCCTTCTTGATCGTGACCTTGGTGTCCAGGTTCAGGTTCGACTGCGAGAGCACGACCTTCGCGGTCATGATCTTCGTGGTGGAGGCGGTGAGCCGGTGGGTGTTCTCGGACTTCTTGAAAAGGGCCGTGCCGGTCGCGCTGTTCATCACGTACCCGCTCTTGGCGGTGATCGTGGGCGCCGTGAGGGCCTGCGCGGGCGCAGCGGTGAGGGCGCCGGTGGCGAGCACCGCACCAGCCGTGACGGCGACGGCGGCGGCTCTGCGGACGCGGGTGCCCTTAATGCCGGTAATCAAAGCGATATACCCCGATTGTCTGGAATGCCCCTGGTATGCGGCCTAGTTGAGATGGCGAGCCAAGTGGGGCCGCACGAGTGTGACACGTAAATAGCACAGAAGGTTGTGCGGCCGCTGGAGGCGATTTCCCTTCAGGTCCGCATGATGGACGCGAACCCTCTTGCGTACGTGTTGTATCTATCCTGTGGGCATGGCAACGCCCGTGAAGCAACCACCCGCCGCCGACCGCGTCTACACCCACGTCAAACAGGGCGTACTCGACCGCCGTTACGAGGGCGGGACGCTGCTCACCGAGGGCGAGCTGGCCGATGCCGTGGGCGTCTCGCGGACACCCGTCCGGGAGGCGCTGCTGAGGCTGGAGATGGAGGGCCTGATCAGGCTCTACCCGAAGAAGGGCGCGCTGGTCCTGCCGGTGTCGGCACAGGAGATCGCCGACGTCGTCGAGACCCGGCTGCTGGTGGAGGAACACGCGGCGCGCAAGGCCGTACCCGCTCCGCCGCGACTGCTGGAACGGCTCGCCGAGCTGCTGGAGAAGCAGCAGGCGCAGGCCGCCGCGGGCGACTTCGCCGCCGCCGCGACGACCGACCGCTGCTTCCACGCCGAGATCGTGCGCAGCGGCGGCAACGAGATCCTCTCGCGGCTGTACGACCAGCTCCGCGACCGCCAGTTGCGGATGGGGGTCGCCGTCATGCACTCGCACCCGGACCGGATCGCCAAGACGCTCGCCGAGCACGAGGAGATCCTCCGGGCGCTGGGCGCCGGCGACGCGGATGCGGCCGTGGAGGTCGTGCACCGGCACGTGAGCTGGTTCTCGCACCTCGCGCGGGGTGAGGTGCGATGAGCGGCACCACCCTGCCGGGTGACCCCCCGGGCGGCCGTCGCGCCGTCGCGATGTGGTCGATCGGCGTCTCGGTCTACTTCGTCGCCGTCATCTTCCGCACCTCCCTGGGCGTGGCCGGCCTGGACGCGGTCGAACGCTTCCACGTGGGCGCCTCGGCGCTCTCGACCTTCTCGATCCTCCAGCTCCTGGTCTACGCCGGTATGCAGATACCCGTCGGCCTGCTGGTCGACCGGCTCGGCACCAAGAAGGTGCTGAGCCTCGGCGCGGTGCTGTTCACGCTGGGCCAGCTCGGCTTCGCCTTCTCGCCCTCCTACGGCATGGCGCTGGCCTCGCGCGCGCTGCTCGGGTGCGGTGACGCGCTGACCTTCATCAGCGTGCTGCGCCTGGGCACCCGCTGGTTCCCCGTCCGGCGCGGACCCCTGGTCGCGCAGCTCGCGGGCCTGGTGGGCATGGCGGGCAACCTGGTCTCCACCCTGGTCATCGCCCGGCTGCTGCACGGCATCGGCTGGACCGCCGCGTTCGCCGGCAGCGCGCTGGCCGGCGCGGTCGTACTCGTCCTGACGCTGCTCTTCCTGAAGGACCACCCCGAGGGGCACGAGTCGGCGCCGTCCGCGCATCAGGGCGCGGTCTACGTCCGCCGGCAGATCGCGGCGGCCTGGCGGGAGCCCGGCACCCGGCTGGGCATGTGGGTGCACTTCACCACCCAGTTCCCGGCGATGGTCTTCCTGCTGCTGTGGGGCCTGCCGTTCCTGGTCCAGGCGCAGGGCCTCAGCCGGGCCACGGCCGGTGAACTGCTCACCCTGGTCGTGCTGTCCAACATGGTGATCGGCCTGGTCTACGGCCAGGTCGTGGCCCGGCACCACGCGGCCCGGCTGCCGCTGGCGCTGGGCACGGTGGCCGCGACGGCGCTGATGTGGGCGGTGACGCTCGCCTACCCGGCCGAGCACGCGCCGATGTGGCTGCTGGCGGCGCTGTGCGTGGTGCTCGGCGCCTGTGGTCCCGCCTCGATGCTCGGCTTCGACTTCGCCCGTCCGGCCAACCCGCCCGAGCGACAGGGCACCGCCTCCGGCATCACCAACATGGGTGGTTTCGTCGCCTCGATGACGACGCTGTTCGCGGTCGGGGTGCTGCTGGACGCGACCGGCGACGACTACACGGTGGCCTTCTCCGCAGTGTTCGTCCTGCAGGCCCTCGGCGTCAGCCAGATCCTCCGCCTGCGCGGCCGGGCCGCCCGGCGCGAGCGCGAGCGCCTGGTGGCGAGCCGGGTGGAGACGGTCCACGTGCCCGCGTGAGGCGTGCGCCCGCAGGGCACCGGCCGGTTCCCGGCGGGCACCCGCCGCGGGCCGGTGGGCGGGTCCGGCACGGGCCCGCGGACGTCCCCCGGGGGTGTCCGCGTCCCCGCGGACGTCTCCTGGGAGCCGGTCAGCGGGCCACCGGGACCAGCGTGAGGTAGGCCAGGCCGAGGACGCCCCGGTAGGCCATCCACTGGGCCCGGTGCCGGTCGAGGCGGTCGCGGAGCGCGGCGGCCGAGGGGTGCTCCGGATGCCGGGCGAGCCACACCTCGGAGTCCGCCTGGTAGGCGGACTCGAACTCCTCCCACTCCTCCCGGCTCGCGGTCTCCGTCCACTCGGGCCGGAAGCCGGCCCCGACGGCGAGGTCGAGCAGGGTGCCCAGGTCGCAGTGGTCGTCCGCGGACGCCTCCGGCCACATCCGGGCCAGCTCGTCCGGGGCCGGAGGCCGCTCCCAGAAGCCCTCGCTAAGCACCACCCGCCCGTCCTCGGCCACCAGCCGCCGCAGCTCGCGCAGCGCCTCGGCGACCGGGGAGGCGGCGGTGCTCAGCGCCTGGCCGGCACCGAGGCACAGCACCAGGTCGGCGGGACCGCGGCCGGTGCCCAGCGCGGACTCCTCGGCGAACACCACACGGTCCGCGAGCCCGCGCGCCCCGGCGTTCCGCCGTCCGCGGGCCAGGTCCTCGCCGTTGACGTCGACGCCGACCCCCCGGGCGCCGGGTACGGCCTCCAGCAGGCGGAGCAGCAGTTCGCCCCAGCCGCAGCCGATGTCCAGCACGGTCCGGGGCCGCGTGGCGGCAAGCCTGCGGACCAGGGCGGTCGCCCGGGCGTCGGAGAGGGGGCCGTGGAAGGTGAGGCGGGTGAGCCGGGGCGGGCCGTCGTCGTCGGTCATGCGGGGCACGTTAGCGAGCCGGGTGGCTCCGGTCACCGGAATATCGCGGCCCCCGGTGCCGCCGCACGCCCCCGGTCCCGTGAGCCGCGCGCTACGGTCCCGCGAGCCGCGCTCTACGGTCCCGCGAGCCGCGAGCCCCGCGCCCCGGTCCCGCGAGCGGCCCGCCCCGGCTCCGCGAGCCGCCCGCCTCCGTGTCGGCGGTCCCGCGAGCCGCCCCCTCCGCGTCGGCGGACCCGCACGCCCGGCTCCGGCTCCGCTACGGAGTCACCTTGAGGTTGCGCAGGATGGCCGCCGTCAGCTCGGGGTCGCCCTCCGTCTTCACCCGGTCCGCCACCGCCTCCGGGGTCACCCGGCCGCAGGACAGGCGGACGTAGGTCTCCCAGTCGAGGGTGATGGTGGCCGCCGGGCCGAGGGCGGGCGCGGTCTCCAGCGTGCCGCGGCCCTGGATGTCGACCCGGATCGTGCGCAGGAACTCGACGGGTCCGTGCACGTCGAAGACGATCGCGGAACTGCGCGGCGCGTCGGCGTCCTTCGCCACGACCTTGGGCAGCGCCTCCAGCAGCATGTCGCGGGTGACGTGGGCGCCGGGGGAGTCGAGGTTGCCGGGGCGGGCGAGGGCCGCGCGCAGGTCCTGCTCGTGCACCCACACGTCGAAGGCCCTCGTGCGCATCGCCTGTTCGAGGGTGACCTCGCTGCCCATCGGGCCGCGCACCTTGGTGCCGGGGTCGCGGGACTCGTTGCGCAGCTGGCGGTTCCTGCGGATGACGGTGTACTCCAGCTCCGCCGTCATCTCCGGTGCCGTGTGGTGCCGGCGGACGTCGACCTGCATCTCCATGTAGCGCTGGTGGCCGTTGGTGACGTGGAAGAGGTCACGGGGCAGCGTGTGGATGGGCCTGGGGTCGCCGAGCATCTCGCAGTCCAGGCCGATGACGTGCGAGACCACGTCGCGGACGGACCAGCCGGGGCAGGGGGTCCGCCGGTTCCACTCGGCCTCCGGGAGCGGCTGCACCAGCTCGGATATCGCTTCGATGGAGTGGGTCCAGGCGTCGGCGTAGGGCTGGAGGGTGGGATGCAGACTCACGGAACGGGACCCCTCGGCGGTCGGTACACGGGCAGGTTGTGGCGGCGTTGCCGGCGGACGGTGGCTGCACTCGGCGGGTGTCGTGGCACTCCCCCGGCTCTCGACTTCGCTCGAGCGGGGGACCCCCAAGTTACGCTGCTCCGAGGCACCCCGGCAGTGCTTTCGTGTGACGATCGTAGGCCTGTATGGACGACTCGAATGCCAGGACGGTGGTAGTGTGCGCGCCTCGCTGATCCAGATCGCCGTGGACGAGGGCGAATCGGTGGCCTCCCGACGGCGGCGGGCGGCCGCCCTGGTCCGGGAGCAGGCCGGGTCCGACCTCGTGGTCCTGCCCGAGCTGTGGACCACCGGCGCCTTCGCCTACGAGGAGTTCGGCGCGGAGGCCGAACCGCTCCGGGGACCGACGTACGAGGTGATGGCCGAGGCCGCCGGCGACGCGGGTGTGTGGCTGCACGCTGGCTCGATCCCGGAACGCGCCGCGTCCGACGGCGGCCCGCCGCGGGCGACGGTCCCCTCTACAACACCTCGCTCGTCCTCTCGCCCTCCGGCGAGCTGGCCGCGGCCTACCGCAAGATCCACCGCTTCGGCTTCGACAAGGGCGAGGCCGTGCTGATGAGCGCGGGACGGGACGTGGTGACGGTCCGTCTGCCCGATACCACCCTCGGCGTCGCCACCTGCTACGACCTGCGTTTCCCCGAACTGTTCCGCGCGCTGGTCGGCGCGGGCGCCGAGACGCTGGTGATCCCGGCCGGCTGGCCCGAGCGACGGCGTGCGCACTGGACGCTGCTGGCGCGGGCGCGGGCGGTGGAGAACCAGGCGTTCGTGCTCGCCTGCGGAACGGCCGGGACGCACGCCGGGGTTCCGCAGGCGGGCCACTCGATCGTGGTCGATCCGTGGGGCGAGGTGCTCGCCGAGGCGGGCGCCGGCGAGGAGGTCCTCACGGTGGAGTTCGACCCCGCGAAGGTGGCGGCGACCCGTGAGCAGTTCCCGGCGCTGAAGGACCGGGTGATGGGTCTCGAACCGCCGCGCCGCTGAGACGAGGTGGGGGCCACGGCCGGGGTCCCCACCCGGCCGTGGCCCCGGCTCAGTCCTCGCGCTCCTTCTCCGCCAGGTGGATCACGCACACCGCCACCGCGATCAGCAGCGCCGGGTCCGCGTCCTCCCGTACGACGTCGACGCCGTACGTCTCACGGACGTGCAGCCAGCGCCGGGAGATCACGGCGAGGAGTTCGCCGTCGTACTCGACCGCGAACTCCCGGTCGAGGAGCTTGCCGCTGACGTCCAGGTCGGTGCCGTCGGCCAGGGACACCCGGTAGTGGTTGCGCAGCAGCGACAGCCGTTTGCGGCGGATCGTGGCCAGGCCTTCGCCGTCCCGCTCGATCACCATGGTGTCGCGCAGGGCGAACATCTTCTGGTGGATGTCGATGAGGACGCGCCCCTGGGCGTCCTTCAGCTCGAAGGTGTCCCGCAGCCGCATGGCCTTGCCGTCGACGAGGAACACCTTCTGGCCGTGCTCGTCCTCGATCCAGTAGTCGTCACCGATGCCGAGGATCCGGTCGCGTACGAGGAATCTCATGCACTGACCGTTCCCCGGCACCGGGCGGTCGTCACAAAGCCGTCCCCGGGCAGGGGGAGCGTCACACGCCGTAGCCGTCGGAGTAGCCGTCGCGGACGTGATGGTGGTGGTGGTGTTCCTCCTCAACGACCGGCGTCGGCGGCACCACGACCCGACGGCGCCGTGCGATGCCGCTGAACGTGGCGACGCCGATGAGCCCGACGGCCATGAGGATGATCCCGACGAGGTCGAGGTTGACTCCCTGCATGTGCCAGTCCGTCGCGAACGTCAGGATGGCACCCAGGGCGATGAGGATGATGCAACCGCCGAGGCCCATTGTCGTCGCCTCCCCTTCCGGTTCCGGAATCTCCGGTGCCGTCCGGGTACCCGGGGCCGTCCCGAACATGTGTGGGACGGCCCGTGACGGGTGTTCAGCGGTGGTGCCGGGCCGCGGGGGCGGGCCGGGCTCAGTCCTCCAGGAACGCCACCAGCGCGTTCGCCAGAAGGAACGGGTCGTCGGCGCCGCACAGTTCACGCGCGCTGTGCATGGACAGGATCGCCACGCCGATGTCGACGGTCCGGATGCCGTGCCGGGCCGCGGTGATCGGGCCGATGGTGGTGCCGCACGGCATGGAGTTGTTGGAGACGAAGCTCTGGAACGGGACGCCCGCCCGCTCGCAGGCGGCGGTGAACACCGCGCGGCCCGAACCGTCCGTGGCGTAGCGGTTGTTGACGTTGACCTTCAGGATCGGCCCGCCGTTGACCCGGGGGTGGTGCGTCGGGTCGTGCCGCTCGGCGTAGTTGGGGTGGACGGCGTGGCCGGTGTCGGAGGACAGGCAGACGGTGCCGGCGAAGGCGCGGGCCCGGTCCTCGTAGGAGCCGCCGCGGGCGAACACCGAGCGCTCCAGGACCGAGCCGAGCAGCGGGCCGTCCGCGCCGGTGTCCGACTGGGAGCCGTTCTCCTCGTGGTCGAAGGCGGCCAGGACGGGGATGTGGCCGAGGGCGGCGCCGGAGGACGCGGCGGCGGCCAGGGCGGCCGTGCCGGCGTGCACGGACAGCAGGTTGTCCATCCGGGGACCGGCGACCAGTTCACGGTCCCGGCCGAGGTAGGCCGGCGCCTCCACCGGGTGCACCATGAGGTCCCAGCCGGCCACCGAGCCCACCGCCAGGTCGGCCTCCTCCTCGAGGAAGGCGATCAGGTCGCCGTCGCGCAGGTCGTCGCCGAGCCCCCACACGGGCTGCAGATGACGCTGCTTGTCGAGCTTGAGGCCCTCGCTGTTGACCGCGCGGTCCAGGTGGATGGCGAGCTGCGGCACGCGCAGCAGCGGGCGGTTCACGTCGACGAGGACCGTGCTGCCGTCGCGCAGGGTCAGCCGGCCCGCCAGGCCCAGGTCGCGGTCGAGCCAGGAGTTCAGCAGCGGGCCGCCGTAGATCTCCACCGCGACCTGCCGCCAGCCGTGGGCGCCGGTGTCGGGCAGCGGCTTGACCCGCAGGTTCGGCGAGTCGGTGTGCGCGCCGATGATGCGGAAGGGGGTGTGCGGCGCGGCACCCTCGGGGACGTACCAGGCGACGATCGCCCCGCCGCGCAGCACGTACTTGCCGCCGCTCGTCCCGTCCCAGGCGTCCGTCTCGGCGACCTGCCGGAAGCCCGCCTTCTCCAGCCGCTCGGCGGTGTTCGCCACGGCGTGGTACGGCGACGGACTCGCCGCCAGGAAGGACATCAGGTCGTCGGTGTGGCCGCGATCGAAGCGGGCTGGTGCGCTCATGGGCTTACCTTAACGACGTGCGTGGGCCCGCCCCGGTACGGGAGCGGGCCCACGGCTGCGATCAGTGGGTGATCGGTGGATGAGGGACGGGCCTACCGCCAGGCGGCCGGCCCGTGGCCCGGGGGCGTCCTAGAAGGCGGACTCGTCCAGCTCCATCAGGTCGAGCTCGACGTTCTCCGAGATCTTGCGGGACAGGGTGACGCCCGGCAGGACGTTGGCCGCGAAGAACTTCGCCGCCGCGATCTTGCCGGTGTAGAACGCCTTGTCCTTGGCGGAGGCGGTCTGCAGCTTCTCGGCCGCGACGGCGGCGCCCTTCAGCAGCAGGTAGCCGACCACGACGTCACCGGAGGCGAGCAGCAGGCGGCTGGTGTTCAGGCCCACCTTGTAGATGTTCTTGACGTCCTGCTCGGTGGCCGCGAGGTCGGTCAGCATCAGGCCGACGATGGCCTCCAGCTCGACGGCCGCCTTCGCGAGGTGCTCGCGGGCGCCCGCCAGCTCCTCGCCGCCGGTGCCGAGCGCCAGGAACTTCTTGATGTCCTCGGCGAGCGAGTTCAGCGCGGCGCCCTGGTTGCGGACGATCTTCCGGAAGAAGAAGTCCTGGCCCTGGATCGCGGTCGTGCCCTCGTACAGGGTGTCGATCTTGGCGTCGCGGATGTACTGCTCGATCGGGTACTCCTGCAGGAAGCCGGAGCCGCCGAAGGTCTGCAGCGACTGGGCGAGCTGCTCGTAGCCCTTCTCCGAGCCGTAGCCCTTGACGATGGGCAGGAGCAGGTCGTTGAGCGCGTGCTCGGCCTTGGTGTCCTCGCCGTTCGCCTCCTTGACCGCGATGGCGTCCTGGACCGAGGCCGTGTAGAGGACGAGGGCGCGCATGCCCTCGGCGTACGCCTTCTGCGTCATCAGCGAGCGGCGGACGTCGGGGTGGTGGGTGATGGTGACCTTGGGCGCGGTCTTGTCCATGAAGTTCGCCAGGTCCGGGCCCTGGACGCGCTCCTTGGCGTACTCCAGGGCGTTGAGGTAGCCCGTGGAGAGGGTGGAGATCGCCTTCGTGCCGACCATCATGCGGGCGAACTCGATGATGCGGAACATCTGGCGGATGCCCTCGTGCTTGTCACCGATCAGCCAGCCCTTGGCGGGGTGCCGGTCGCCGAAGGTCATCTCGCAGGTGTTGGAGGCCTTCAGGCCCATCTTGTGCTCGACGTTGGTGGCGTAGACGCCGTTGCGCTCGCCCAGCTCGCCGGTCTCGAAGTCGAAGAGGTACTTCGGGACGAGGAAGAGGGACAGGCCCTTGGTGCCGGGGCCGGCGCCCTCGGGACGCGCGAGCACGTAGTGGAGGATGTTCTCCTCCATGTCGTGCTCACCGGAGGTGATGAAGCGCTTCACGCCCTCGATGTGCCAGGAGCCGTCCTCCTGCTGGACCGCCTTGGTGCGGCCGGCGCCGACGTCGGAGCCCGCGTCGGGCTCGGTGAGGACCATGGTGGAGCCCCAGGTGCGCTCCACGGCGATCTGCGCGATCTTCTTCTGGACGTCGTTGCCCTCGTCGAAGAGGATGCCGGCGAACGCCGGGCCGGAGGAGTACATCCACACGGCCGGGTTCGCGCCGAGGACGAGCTCGGCGTAGGCCCAGATCAGGGACGGCGGAGCGGTGGTGCCGCCGATCTCCTCGGGCAGGCCCAGACGCCAGTACTCGGACTCCATGAAGGCCTTGTAGCTCTTCTTGAAGGACGCCGGGACCGGCGCGGTGTTCGTCTCGGGGTCGAAGACCGGCGGGTTGCGGTCCGCGTCGGCGAAGGACTCGGCCAGCTCGTTCTCCGCGAGACGCGTCAGCTCCTCGAGGACGCTCTTGGCGGTGTCCGTGTCCATCTCGCCGAACGGGCCGGTGCCGTACAGCTTGTCGCGCCCGAGCACCTCGAACAGGTTGAACTCGATGTCGCGGAGGTTCGGCTTGTAGTGCCCCATGGTGACGGCTCCGTATCGGACTCGGCGAGGCACTGACTCCTCGCATCTGGTTCACGTACCAACAAGTAGCTACGATGATGCTACCCGTCGGTAATAAGACGCAAGCCCGATTCCGTCATCTGTGACTGAGTACTCTTCTGCCCATGTACGGATACGGCCAGCCCATGGACGGTGGCGCCGCTCAGCAGAGTTACGTCCCTCCGCAGCAGGGCGGTGTCGGCGGGTACGGCCAGCAGCCGCCGCTCTATCCGGAGCCGTCCCCGCCGTCGCTCGCGGACGCGGTGCGCGCCTTCACCACCGGACAGATGCCCGCCGAGGACTTCCAGCAGATCTTCGCCACGTCGAAGGTGTACTGCCCGCGCGGCGACACCCCCGGCTTCCTCGCCCTGCACAACACCCAGCAGCCGGTGATCCCGATGTTCACCTCGCTCAAGGAGCTGCGCCGGTACGCGGGCAAGGAGTCGAAGTACTTCGTGATCACCGGCTCCGAGGTGATCGACCTGCTGCCGAGCGGCTACGGCTTCGTCCTGGACATGGAGGGGAGCACCGCATGGTGTTCGACGCCAAGGCGGTCGAGCAGATGGTCGACTTCGCCATGCGCCGCATGTACGGCTAGACAGCGTCGCCGTGCGGAACGGCGGCCGGCCCGCACCCCGCTGCGAGCCCGGAGGGAATGCCCTCCGGGCTCGTTCTGTTGTGGGGTGGCAGAAAGTTCAACGCTCAACTAAACTGGGCCCACAAGGAGGTACCGACCATGCCTGCAGTGACCGTCGAGAACCCGTTGACCCTGCCCCGCGTGACCGCTCTCGCCGACGCGGTGGCACGGCCCGTGCTCGCCGTCACGACCGCCCCGGGCGGTTTCGAGGGTGAGGGCTTCCCGGTGCGCCGGGCGTTCGCCGGGATCAACTACCGGCACCTCGACCCGTTCATCATGATGGACCAGATGGGTGAGGTGGAGTACGCGCCGGGCGAGCCCAAGGGCACCCCCTGGCACCCGCACCGCGGCTTCGAGACCGTCACCTACATCATCGACGGGATCTTCGACCACCAGGACTCCAACGGCGGTGGCGGCACCATCACCAACGGCGACACCCAGTGGATGACCGCGGGCTCGGGCCTGCTGCACATCGAGGCCCCGCCGGAGCAGCTGGTCATGTCCGGCGGTCTCTTCCACGGCCTGCAGCTCTGGGTGAACCTCCCGGCCAAGGACAAGATGATGGCCCCGCGCTACCAGGACATCCGCGGCGGCAGCGTCCAGCTCCTGACCAGCCCGGACGGCGGCGCGCTGCTGCGCGTCATCGCGGGCGAGCTGGACGGTCACGCGGGCCCCGGCATCACGCACACGCCGATCACGATGATCCACGCGACCCTCGCCCCGGGCGCCGAGATCACCCTGCCCTGGCGCGAGGACTTCAACGGCCTCGCCTACGTCATGGCCGGCCGCGGCAGCGTCGGTACCGAGCGCCGGCCGGTCCACCTGGGCCAGACCGCCGTCTTCGGCGCGGGCGGCTCGCTGACGGTCCGCGCGGACGAGCGGCAGGACTCGCACACCCCCGACCTGGAGGTCGTCCTCCTCGGCGGGCAGCCCATCCGCGAGCCCATGGCGCACTACGGCCCGTTCGTCATGAACACCAAGGAAGAGCTGATGCAGGCCTTCGAGGACTTCCAGAAGGGCCGCCTCGGCACGGTCCCGGCCGTCCACGGAATGACCCCGAGCGGCCCCCAGGCCTGACCCGCCCCGTCCCCGTCGCCCGGCCCGCCCGTCCAGCGGTGCGGGCGACGGGCGTGCACGGGGCCGGGACGCTCACCCGGCCGGGCCCGTGCGGCAGGACAGACGGCCCGGGGGCGTGATCCGCTGGGGATGTGTCGCTGCTGCCCGAGTCCGTGCGCCGTCTCGCCGCCTGGTGTGCCGTGGTGCTGCTGGTCGCCGGGGTCGGCTGGATCCTGATCCGGCTGTGCGAGGCGCTGCGTACCGCCGTCGTGCCGGTGCTGCTCGCGCTGCTCGGCACGGCGCTGCTCGGGCCGCTGCACCGGCGGCTGGTGAAGGCCAAGGTGCAGCGGTCGCTGGCCGCCGGGCTGACCTGCGTCGCCGTGGTGGCTGTCGTCGGCGGTGCCGTGTACATCGTGGTCGCCGCGCTGGTCGACACCGGTGACCAGATCATCGCGTCGGTACGGCAGGCCGTCCGCGCCCTGACGAGGCATTTCGGAGCCGCCGGCACCGGGCTCGACGACCTGGCCGCCAACGCCAAGGAACTGCTGGGCAAGTTCGGCGGGACCGCCGCCTCCAACGTCATCAGCGGGGTCGGCGTGGTGGGCGAGTACCTGGCCATGATCCTGCTCGCGCTGCTGCTCGTCTTCTTCTTCCTGCGTGACTCCCACCGGGTGGCCGGGGCTCTCAGGTCCGTCGCCCCGGGCGCCCGGGGCGAGGCCCTGGAGGCGATGGCGCGGCGCGCCTTCGGGGCGGTGCAGGGGTTCATGCGCGGCACCACGCTCATCGCGCTCATCGACGCCGTCTGCATCACCGCCGGCCTGCTGATCCTGCGGGTGCCCGGCGCGATCGGGCTCGGCGCGCTCGTGTTCGTCGGCGCCTACATCCCCTACCTGGGCGCCTTCATCTCGGGCGCGGTGGCCGTGCTGGTCGCCCTCGCCGACCGCGGTTTCGTCATCGCGCTGTGGGCGCTGGGCGTGGTGCTCGCGGTGCAGGTGCTGGAGGGGCACGTGCTCCAGCCGGCCATCCAGAGCCGGACCGTGCAGATGCATCCCGCGGTGGTGCTGCTGGCGATCACCGCCGGGGCGTCCGTGGCGGGCATCCTCGGCATGCTGTTCTCGGTGCCGCTGACCGCGGCCGTCTTCGGGGTCCTGCACGAGGTCCGCGATCGTCACACGGCGGCCGGGCCGTCGGACTCGTAGAGCTCGAACCAGATGCTCTTGCCCTTGCCGCGGGGGTCCACCCCCCACAGGTCCGCGAGCAGCTCGATCAGCATCAGTCCGCGGCCGGAGGAGGCCAGCTCGCCGGGCCTGCGCCGGTGCGGGAGGTCGTCGCCGGAGTCCGTGACCTCCACCCGCAGCCGGCGCCCGCCCGGCTCCCCGGCGACCTCGGCGAGCAGCAGCGCGTCCGCGTCGGTGTGCACGAGGACGTTGGTGACCATCTCGGAGACCAGCAGCACCGCGGAGTCCACCTGCTCCGCCGACCCCCAGTCGTGCAGCAGCTCGCGCAGGTGCCGGCGGGCCTCGGCGATCCGCTCGGGCTCGTCCTGGGCCACGGGCAGCAGGGTGCGCCGCAGCCGGGGCCGCAGGGTGAGGGTGTCGTCGCGGCCGCAGCCCCCGCCCTGCCGGCACAGCAGCAGCAGCGCGATGTCGTCCTCGCGGCGGTCGGCGAGCGGGCCGGTCGTGTGGTGCGAGGACGGTCCGTGCACGCCCTGCACCAGCGCGTCCGCCATCGACTCCAGATCGCCCGTGTGGTCCTCGAGGATCGCGCGTATGCGCCGCCAGCCGCTCTCCATGTCGTGGCCGCCGGTCTCGATCAGGCCGTCGGTGCACAGCATCAGGGTCTCGCCGGGCTCCAGCGTGAACCGGGTCGTCGGGTAGTCGGCGTCCGGGTCGACACCGAGCGGCACCCCGCCCGCCGTCGGCCGCATCATCACCGTGCCGTCGGCCATCCGGATCGCCGGGTCCGGATGGCCGGCGCGGGCGATCTCCAGCATGCCGGTCGCGGGATCGGCCTCGACGTACAGGCAGGTCGCGAAGCGCACGTCGGTCATGTGCTCGTCGTGCGTGATGCCGTGCAGGAAGCGGGCGGCTCGGGAGAGCACGGCGTCCGGGCGGTGACCCTCCGAGGCGTACGCGCGCAGCGCGATCCGGAGCTGGCCCATCAGGCCCGCCGCGCGGACGTCGTGGCCCTGGACGTCGCCGATGGCCAGCGCGAACCTGCCGCCGGGCAGCGGGATCATGTCGTACCAGTCGCCGCCGACCTGCAGCCCGCCGCCGGTCGGGATGTAGCGGGCGGCCACCGTCATCCCGGGGATCTCCGGGCCCAGCGACGGCAGCATGGAGCGCTGCAGGCCCTCGGTCAGCTCCCGCTGGGTGTCGGCGGCGCCGGCCCGGTTCAGGGCCTGGGCGAGCATCCGGGCGACCGTCGTCAGGACCGCGCGCTCGTCCGGGGTGAAGGCCACCGGATAGGTGAAGGCCGCCATCCAGGCGCCCATGGTGCGGCCGGCCGCCGTCAGCGGCAGGAACGCCCAGGAGCGGCGCTCGAAGTGCCGGGCGAGCGGCCAGGTGACGGGGTAGCGCGACCGGTACTGCTCGGGGGATGAGATGTAGACGGCCCGGCCGGTGCGGACCACCTCGGCGGCCGGGTAGTCCGTGCTGAGCGGCATGCCCAGGAAGGGGCCGTCCTCACCGGGCCGCTGCCCGTGGTGGCCGATCACCGTCAGCCGGTCGCCCTCCACGCCGAACACCGCGAGCCCGTCCGGGGAGAACCCCGGCATGGACAGTCCCGCCGCGACCCTCAGCACCTCCGTCGTGGAACGCGCCTCCGCCAGCGCCCGGCCGGCGTCCAGCAGGAACGCCTCCCGCGAGCGGCGCCAGTCGCCGGTGACCGCGTTGCGGGCCGCCGCGGTGCCCGGAGTGGGCTCGGTGACCTCCTGGAGCGTGCCGATCAGCTCGTACGCCCGCCGGTCCGGGTCGAAGGACGGCTTCGAACGGCTGCGGACGACCCGTACGACCCGGCCCTCCTCGTCCATGATCCGGATCCGCACCTCGGCGAGCGTGCCCTCGTCGACCGCCAGCGGCACCACTCCGGTGATCTCGTTCCAGTCCTCCGGGTGCAACCGCGCCCGGGTCTGGCTCTCGGTGAGGGTGACGGGTTCCGGGGGCAGCCCGAGCAGCCGCGCCGCCTCCCCGTCCACGGTGACCAGTCCGGCGGCGGTGTCCCAGTGCCACAGCCCGGTCGCGAGGGCGGCGAGGACGTCACCGACGGACGGCAGAGGCTCGCCTGTACGCATTGCCCCTATTTAAGGAGATGCGATCGATAACTGCCACCCTTGCCGGACGCCGTAAATGGTGGGGAGCCGATCTTGGCGTGCCCGGTACCCTTGATGGGTCCGGGCCCCGTGCCCGGTCCCGTCGGGGCGGCAGCCCCGGCACTCATCACCCCACCACGAAGGACGATGAACGACGATGCATCGGTACAGGTCCCACACCTGCGGCCAGCTCCGCGCCTCTGACGTCGGCACCGACGTCCGGCTGAGTGGCTGGCTGCACAATCGGCGCGACCTGGGCGGCATCCTCTTCATCGATCTGCGCGACCACTACGGCATCACGCAGCTCGTGGCCCGTCCCGGCACGCCCTCGTACGAGGCCCTGGACAAGCTCTCCAAGGAGTCCACGGTCCGCGTCGACGGCCGCGTTGTTTCACGTGGAACCGAGAACGTGAACGCCGACCTGCCCACCGGCGAGATCGAGGTCGAGGTCTCCGAGGTCGAGCTGCTCGGCGCGGCCGCCCCGCTGCCCTTCACCATCAACGCCGAGGACGGGGTCAACGAGGAGCGGCGCCTGGAGTACCGCTTCCTGGACCTGCGCCGCGAGCGGATGCACCGCAACATCATGCTGCGCACGGCCGTGATCTCCGCGATCCGGCACAAGATGGCGGCGATGAACTTCAACGAGATGGCGACGCCGATCCTGTCCGCCACCTCCCCCGAGGGCGCCCGCGACTACGTCGTGCCGTCCCGGGTCCACCCCGGCAAGTTCTACGCGCTGCCGCAGGCCCCGCAGCAGTTCAAGCAGCTGCTGATGATCTCCGGCTTCGACCGGTACTTCCAGATCGCGCCCTGCTTCCGTGACGAGGACGCCCGCGCCGACCGCTCGCCGGGCGAGTTCTACCAGCTCGACGTCGAGATGAGCTTCGTCGAGCAGGAGGACGTCTTCCAGCCGATCGAGAAGCTCATGACGGAGCTGTTCGAGGAGTTCGGCGGCGGCCGCCACGTCACCTCCCCCTTCCCGCGCATCCCGTTCCGCGAGGCGATGCTCAAGTACGGCTCGGACAAGCCGGACCTGCGCGCCAAGCTGGAGCTCGTCGACATCACCGACGTGTTCGACGGCTCGGAGTTCAAGGCGTTCGCCGGCAAGCACGTGCGCGCGCTGCCGGTGCCGGCGGTCCAGGACCAGCCGCGCAAGTTCTTCGACCAGCTCGGCGACTTCGCCGTCTCGCTGGGCGCGAAGGGCCTGGCGTGGGTGCGCGTCGGCGAGGACGGGACGCTGTCCGGCCCGATCGCCAAGTTCCTGACCGAGGAGAACGTCGCCGAGCTGACCAAGCGCCTGTCGCTGGCGCCCGGCCACGCCGTCTTCTTCGGCGCCGGTGAGTTCGACGAGGTCTCGAAGATCATGGGCGCGGTGCGGGTCGAGGCCGCCAGGCGCGCCGGGCACTTCGAGGAGAACGTCTTCCGCTTCTGCTGGATCGTCGACTTCCCGATGTACGAGAAGGACGAGGACACCGGCGCGATCGACTTCTCGCACAACCCGTTCTCGATGCCGCAGGGCGGTCTCGAGGCCCTGCAGACCCAGGACCCGCTGGACATCCTCGGCTGGCAGTACGACATCGTCTGCAACGGTGTCGAGCTGTCCTCCGGCGCCATCCGGAACCACGAGCCGGAGATCATGCTCAAGGCCTTCGAGATCGCGGGTTACGACCGCGAGACGGTGGAGGAGAAGTTCGCGGGCATGCTCCGCGCCTTCCGCTTCGGCGCCCCGCCGCACGGCGGAATCGCGCCCGGCGTGGACCGGATCGTCATGCTCCTCGCGGACGAGCCCAACATTCGCGAGACGATCTCCTTCCCGCTCAACGGAAACGCCCAGGACCTGATGATGGGCGCGCCGACCGAGCTGGACGAGTCGCGTCTGCGCGAGCTGCACCTTTCCGTCCGGAAGCCGCAGCCGAAGTAAATCGTCACGCCGTTTCCGCAACGGCCAGGAGGGCGGCCCCACAGGGGGGCCGCCCTTTTTTCTGCGGTGCCGGGATTACCCCGCGGACCGAGTTCGGCGGTATCAGAATCCGCAGTACACCGAGCTGCCGTAGTCGCTCAGCAGATCGTCGCGGATCCAGCCGTACACCCCCGTGCTGTCGTTGCGGGCGTACGTCCAGGTGTAGTCGCCCGCGACGGTGTAGCAGTGGTAGTCCAGCCGCTGGGTGTTGTACGCGATCCCGTTGATCGCACAGCTGGTGCTGGAGCCGCTGCGCTCGTTGGCCCCGTTCGCCGTCTTGTTCCAGGCGCTCGAGTCCTTGTCCGTCACGGTCTTGCCGCAGGACGCGGCCGCCGAGGCCGGCGTGGTCGCCAGGGCGATCGGCAGGCTCGCGGCCACCGCCACGAGCGTGGGCAGAACGACTGCGAATCGACGCTTCATTGAACCCCCATCGTCGTTGTGCTTGTCGTTGTCGCTTTTCCTTTCGCGTCACCCGGGATCGTCCGGGTCCCGAGTGGCACTAGTACGATTCGATGCCGGACGGACTGAAGAAATGCTTCCGATAAGGGATGTCCGTTTCTGTTCGATGTGCGACCGAAAAGGAATGTTGGGGGAATAGGCCATTCCTGTGCCGTTGTGTGACATGCGTACAACCCTGGGCGGGGTGGCCGTTCGGCTCGAAATATTCGCCCGCCTGTCCATGGATCCGCGGATTCCGGAATTCCCATTTCCGGCCGGCGGCGGATGAGAATGCTCCGTATCCGCCCCTGAGCAGCGCGGGTGCAATCCGGTACGGTGTGAAATCCCAGGCGAAGGAGTCGCGTTGCCCGCTCGCATACTGGTGGCCGAGGACGACGTGAAACAGGCGCAACTCATCCGTATCTACCTGGAACGGGAGGGGCACGACGTCCAGCTCGTGGCCGACGGGCGCTCCGCGATCGACCGCGCCCGCGCCTCCCGGCCGGACCTGATCGTCCTCGACGTGATGATGCCGAACGTCGACGGACTCGACGTCTGCCGCATCCTGCGCATGGAGTCCCGGGTGCCCATCCTGCTGCTGACCGCCCGCAGCACCGAGGAGGACCTGCTGCTCGGCCTGGACCTCGGGGCCGACGACTACATGACCAAGCCGTACAGCCCGCGTGAACTGACCGCCCGGGTGAGGGCGCTGCTGCGCCGGGCCCGGGGCGCCGAGGGCGAACGGCCGGCCCTGCTCACGGTCGGCGACCTGGAGATCGACACGGCCCGCTTCGAGGTCCGGGTGTCCGGCGGACCGGTGCCGCTCACGGGCAAGGAGTTCGCGATCCTGGCCGTGCTCGCGGGGGAGCCGGGGCGGGCCTTCACCCGGGCCCAGATCATCGACCGGGTCTTCGGGTTCGACCAGAACGTGCTGGAGCGCACCGTGGACGCGCACGTGATGAACCTGCGGCGGAAGCTGGAGCGGGGCCGTGACGGGGCCCGGTACGTGGAGACGGTGTACGGACGCGGCTACCGCCTGGCGACGCCCGGGCCGGACGGCGGGACGCGATGAGCTTCCGGCTGCGAGTGCTGGCCCTGCTGGCCCTCATCGCGCTGACCGCCACCGGTGCCACCGCCTGGCTGACGTTACGTCAGGCGGCCAGTCAGGCCCGGGACTCGGTGACCGCCGGACGCCAGGACGTGGCCCGGATCACCGACGCCCTCCAGGCGTACGGCTACCGGCACGGCACCTGGGACGGCGTGGCCCCGACCGTGCGGAGACTGGCGGCCGACACCGGTCAGCGGATCCGGGTCGGCACCGAGACGGACGTCCTGCTCGCCGACTCCGACACCCTGGCCGGCCGCACCCCGCGCCCGCCCGGTGGACAGCCGCCCGTCCTCGTCGACCCCAGGCCCCGGCTGCGGCTGCCGGAGACCTCGGTACCGCTCGCCTCGGTGAAACGGACGGTGGCCGCGATCGCCGACTACCGGTCCGCCGTCACCTACGCCACCTGCCTGACCAGGGCCGGCGCGCAGGTCACCGCCCGGACCGGCCGGACCGGCATCCCCCGGATCAGCGCCGACGAGGACCAGGCCCAGTGCGTCCAGCCCGACCCCGGCGCCGACCCCGGGCCGGGGAGGACCACGCGGCCGTATCCCGCTGCTCCGGCGAACAGCGCTTCACCGCCTGTCTGCAACGCGTCTTCAACGAACGGACCGCCGCCCTCGCCCCACCGCGCCTCCAGGTGGGGCTCGGCTTCCGGGGCGAGGCACCGGCCGGTCTGGCCGCCGCGCCCACCGTGGCGGTCGCCTCCGGTGTCGCCCTGGTCGCGGTGCTCGGCGCGCTGCTGCTCAGCCGGGCGGTGCTGCGGCCCGTACGGGCGCTGACCTCGGCCGCCCGGGACCTCGGCGAGGGCGAACTGGAACGGAGGGTGCCGGTCTCCGGACGCGACGAGATGGCCGAGCTGGGCCGGGCGTTCAACCGCATGGCCCACTCGCTGCAGACCGCGGAGGAACGCCAGCGCCGGCTCACCGCCGACATCGCGCACGAACTGCGCACCCCGCTCGCCAACGTGCGCGGCTACCTGGAGGCGCTGCGGGACGGGGTGGTCGAGCCGACGCCCGAACTGCTGGACTCCCTGCACGAGGAGGCGCTGCTGCAGCAGCGGATCGTCGACGACCTCCAGGACCTGGCGCTGGCCGAGGCGGGGGCGCTCACCTACCACCGGGCCGTCGTGGACCTCGGTGACCTGCTGGAGACCAGCCGCACCGCCCATCTGGCCCAGGCGGAGGCGGCCGGCGTGACGCTGCGGACCGAGGCGCCCCGGCCGGTGCGGGTCCACGCCGACGCCGACAGGCTGCGGCAGGTGGTCGGCAACCTGGTCGGCAACGCGCTGCGGGCCACCGCGCCCGGCGGGACGGTGACCCTCGGCGCCGAGCAGCGGGGCGACACGGCGGTGCTTCTGGTGCGGGACACGGGCAAGGGCATCCCCGCCGAGCAACTGCCCCACCTCTTCGACCGCTTCTGGCGCGCGGACCCCGCACGCGGCCGCACCACGGGAGGCAGCGGCCTCGGCCTCGCCATCGCCCGCCAGATCGTCACCGACCACGAGGGCACGATCGAGGTCACGAGCCGCCCGGGCACCGGCACCACGTTCACGGTGACCCTGGGGGCGGTGGGCTGAGCGAGGCGGCGAGGCACCGGCGGCCGGTCCCCGGCAGGCGGACGCCGGTCCCTCGCGCTCACGGCCCCGCCAACGCCTCCGTGGGGGTCAGGCGGCCCGCCCGGACCGCCGGATAGAGGCCTGCCAGAGCTCCGATGAGCAGGGTGACGGCGACGCCCGCGGCCGTCGCCCAGACCGGGACCTGGGTCGGCCAGCCCCGCACCGACGCGAAGACCGCCGTGATCGCCGTACCCAGCACCGTGCCGCCGAGGCCGCCCAGCGCCGACAGCAGCAGCGACTCCGAGACGAACTGGCCCCGGATCTGCCCGCTCGTGGCGCCCAGCGCGCGGCGCAGGCCGATCTCCGGGCGGCGCTCCAGCACCGAGATCACCATGGTGTTGCCCACCCCGACCCCGCCCACCAGCAGGGCCACCGAACCGAGGCCGAGCAGCAGCCCGGTCAGCGTCGACTCGGTGGCCTCCCGGGCGGCCAGCGCGTCGGACGGCCGGGAGACCAGCACGGCGTTCGGCTTCTCCGGGTTGGCCGTCGCCGCGAGCACCGCCCGTACCTGGGACACCCGGTCGTCACGGGCCCGTACGTACACCGTCGACGGATGGCCGTCGAAGCCCAGGTACGTCCGGGCCGCCTGCCAGCCGACCAGCGCCGAGCCGTCGATCTCCGGGGCGAGCGGCACCGGTTCCAGGACACCGACCAGGGAGAACCAGGTGCCGCCGAGCCAGAGCCGGGTGCCGGGCGTGTAGACGTCGAGCCGGCGGGCGGCCTGCGCGCCGAGCACCACCGCGGGGTACTCCTCGGTCGCCTCCGTCAGCCACCGCCCGACCCGCACCTCACCGCCGACCGCGGGCAGCAGCCGCGCCCCGGCCGCGGCCACCTCCACACTGCCGGTGCGCCCCACCGGGATGTGCTCGTTGCGGTAGACCGCCGCGTCCTCGACCTCACCGGTCGCCGCGACCTGGTCCACCGGCCCGATCCGCCGGATCATCGGCACCGCCTCCTGGGGCAGCCGGGTCGCCGTGCCGTCCGGTGTCCGCCCGGGGGCGACCCGCAGCATGTTGGTGCCCAGCGCGTCCAGCCGGCGGTCCACCTCCGCCCGGCTGGAGGACGAGATGCCGACCACGGCGACCATCGCGGCCACCCCGATCGCGATCCCCAGCGCGGACAGGAAGACGCGCAGCGGCCGGGTGCGCAGTCCGGTGCCGCCGAGCCGCAGGAAGTCGGCGGGCCGCAGCCGGGCCGGCCGGAGCGCCCCGCCGCCGGTGCTGCCCGGCCTCACCGCCGGTCTCCCAGGTCGGCCGTGGCCGGGCGCGGGCCGCTGCCGCTGTCGGCCACGACGCGTCCGTCCCTCATCTCCACCCTGCGGTCGAACACCTCCGCCATCTCCCGGTCGTGCGTGATGACGACGACCGTGGTGCCGGCCGTGTGCAGCTCCCGCAGCAGGGCCAGCACCGCGGCCCCGGAGGCCGAGTCCAGGTTGCCGGTGGGCTCGTCGGCGAGCAGCAGCGCCGGTTCCCCGATCACCGCGCGGGCCACCGCGGCCCGCTGCCGCTCGCCGCCGGAGAGCTGGTGCGGGAGGTGGCCGAGCCGGTGGTCGAGCCCGACGCGGGCCAGCGCCCGCGCGGCCCGGCGCCGGCGCTCCCGCAGCGGCACCCCGGTGTACAGCAGGCCGTCGGCGACCGTGTCGAGCACGGGCACCCCGACCGCGAGGTGGAACTGCTGGAACACGAACCCGACGCGCTGCGCGCGCAGCGCGGACAGCTCCCGGTCGGAGAGGCCGGCGACCTCGTACCCGTCGATGACGATGCGCCCGGCGGACGGCCTGTCGAGGGTGCCCATCAGATGCAGCATGGTCGACTTGCCGGAGCCGGACGGGCCGACGACGCAGGCGAGTTCACCGGGCCGGATGGTCAGGTCGACGTCCGCCACGGCCCTGACGCCCCCGGCGTACGTCTTGGAGACGCCCGCGAACTCGACCACGGGACCGGCGGCAACGGCGTACTCGGCTTCCTCCGGGGTCACTTGGGGATCCTCACCTTCATGCCCTCATGCACGCCGGGACCGCTGACCTCGACCTTGCCGCCGGCGAACAGCCCCGTCCGCACGGGGACGAAGCGCCCCGGACCACCGGCGTCCCCGCCCGCGCCGTCCCGGGTGCCGTCGTCGGCGAGCTCCAGGCCGTATCCGCCCTCGGCGAGCGCGGCCAGCGCGGCGACCGGCACCGTGAGGACGTCCCTGCGCTGCTTCTGCGTGTAGCGGACGGTGACCGGTCCGCTCTGCATCCGGCCCAGGGAGCCCTGGTCGTCGAAGGTGATCACGACGGAGACCGTCGCGGACTTGCCGTCCGCACCGCCGCCGGAACCCCCGTCCGTGCCTCCGCCGTCGCCTCCGCCGTCCCCCGCGCCGTCACCGCCCCCGCCGGACGCCGAGGAGGCGTCCGAGCCCAGGCTGGCGACGGTGCCCTTGACCGAGCGGCCGTCGGGCAGGTCCACGGTGACCTGGCTGCCGCGCCGCGCCCAGTCCGTGTCGGCGGCGGGAGCGCCGACCGTCACCATGCGGGAGGTGCTGGTGTAACTGACCTGACCGCCGGCCGCCTCGTCGCCGACGCGGGCGCTGGTGCCCGCGACCCGGACCGGCCCGGGCGCGTACACGACGTCGCCGGTGCCGACCCTGCCGGTCTGCGGCAGCCCCAGGTCCTTTTGCCAGCGCCGGACGGCGTTCGCGGTCAGCTCGGTGTACGACTCGTCGACGGTGAACCCCGAGTAGCCGAGGGCGCTGAGGTTGCTCTCGAACTGCTTGACGTCCATGCCGTTCAGGGGCGCCGCCGCGGCGGCACCCGGGCGGGTGACCGAGGCGGACGGGGTGGCCCCGGCCGGGGACTTGCCGCCCGCCGGGCGGCCGTCGCCCGCGTCCGCGCCCTCGCCCGCTCCCGCGGTGTCCGAGTGCTCCGGCTCGACGACGCCCAGGTCGCGGTACATCGGCAGGCTGCCGTACAGCAGGACCACGGGACGGTCGTCGGCCCGCATCACCGCCTGACCGCGCCGCAGGGTGGTGCCGGCGGCGGGCAGCCAGGTCACCGTGCCCTTCGCCTTGACCGGGAAGGGGACCTGGGGGCCGTGGCCGAGCTGTCCGTCGACCTCGGTCTGGTCGGTGAGGGTCGCCCGGGTGACGTGCACGACCTGGCTGCTGCGGCCCGGCGCCCGGCCGTCGTCGTCCGGGCCGCCGCCCCCGCCGAGACCGAGGGCACCGGCCACGCTGACGCCGGTCACGACGAGGAAGCCGGCCACGACGAGGGCGAGCCTGTTACGCCGGCGGGCGGCGGCCCGGTCCGGGCCGGTGCCCGGGCCCGCGTCCCCCGGCTCCTCGGAGCCGGCCGCTCCCGCCGCCGGCTCGTGGTGTCCGTCCTTCATGACGTCCACGGCACCGGCCCGTCAGCCCTGGGCCGAGGGCGCGTCTGTGGGCACACCGATGATGGAGCCGCACTCGCGCGTGGCCCGCTTGGCGCCCGCGGACGTGGAGTCCCAGGTCACGTCGCGGAAGTGGCCACCGGAGTCGGTGTCCGGGAAGTCGGCGGCGCCGTGCTCCTGCATGCACTTGGCGTACTTCTGGTTCTTCCGGATCTCCGCCTTGGACAGCTCGGGCTGCTGGGCCTTCTCGACGCTCTCCGGGACGGGCACGCTGAGGTCCGCGCACTTCTCCTGCGCCTTGAGGGCCTTCGGATCGCGCTTCCACTTGGACTGGTCGCCGAGGTCCACCTTGCCCTGGCCGTCGGGGTCGGGCGCGTCGAGCCCGGCGCCGCGCAGGCACTCGACCCACTTGCGCTGGGCGTCGACGTACTCGGTCAGCTCGCTCGACGCGTCCTTGGAGGCGCCCGCGCCCGCCTTGCCGCCGCCGGCCGAGGCGACCTCGCCGCCGTCGTCGCCGTCACCGCCGCAGCCGGCGACGCCCACCACGGCCGCCACCGCCACCCCGACCAGCCAGGTCCGCGTCCCGAACCGCCCCCGCGCACTCATCACCGTGTCCCCTTCACGCCGTCGCCGCCCCGCCTGTTCGGGCGGGGCGGCGACGAATGTAGATCCTGGGTGATGAAGGACCTATGAAGAAGCCGTCAAGAACTGTTCCGTCAGGAAAGGGACCTGTAGCCGCTCCATCCGGTGGCGATCCTCACGCGGGACCCGAAGGACCCCTTGCCGTCGCCGCTGTTGCGCCAGGCGTTGCCGCTGGTGTCCCGGGAGACGAGGTCCACCTTGCCGTCGTCGGTGATGTCACCGACGCCCACCACGGCGTTGTAGGAGGCGCCCCAGTCGCCGAACACCTTGGCGCGGGCCGCGAAGGTGCCGTCGCCCTTGCCGTGGTAGCGGTAGAGGGTGTTGGCCTTGTCCTGCGCGAGCAGGTCGCCGACACCGTCGCCGTCGAGGTCGCCCGCGCCGATGATCTTCTTGTAGCCCCTCCAGCCGTCGTACAGCTTCACGCGGGACGACAGCTTGCCGGCGCTGGTGCCCTTGTAGAGGTAGACGGCGCCGGTGGAGGCGTTGCGGGTGATCAGGTCCGGGCGCCCGTCGCCGCTGACGTCACCGGGCGAGGTCAGGACGTCGTACTGGGTCCAGCCGCTGCTCGCGAGGGTGGTGTACGACGTCGACGGCTTGACGGCCGCGTTGCAGCCCGGCTTGTACAGCCGCAGGGCCCCGCTGCTGTGGCGCACGAGGACGTCGTTGCAGCGGTCGCCGCTCAGGTCGCCGAAGGGGACGGCCTTGATGGTGGTGGCCCAGCCCGTACCGGTGGTCTTGGAGCCGAACTTGCCGGTCCCGGTGCCGTACTGGAAGGTCAGGCCGCCGGAGGAGTTCAGCGTGAGCAGATCCCCCCGGCCGTCCGGGCCGTCCAGGCTGCCGAAGTCGTGCCGCACGGCCGATCCGCGGGTCAGGAAGCCCTCGCCGGAGGCCACGGTGTCCGCGGTGGCGGCGCCGACGCCGGTCGCCTTCAGGGCCCAGCGGAACCCACCGTTGGGGAACGGGGTGCCGCCCGACGTCTTGCCGTCCCAGCTCACCGAAACCTGGGACGTGGTCGCGCCGCCGGTGAAGGTACGAGTGCCCCGGGCGGTCGCGCCGCTCTGCACCGAGGTGAAGGTCAGGGACCAGGAGGTGACCGGGCGGGACAGCCTCACCTGGGTCCAGTGGGGCGTCGAGCCGGGCTCCACGTAGCTCTCGGTCTCCGTGCCGATGGACGTCACGGCCGACGGGGTGACACCGGTGGTGGCGACGCGCGTGCGCTGGTAGAGGTCGGTCCAGGCGACCAGGCCCGTGTACTCGTCCACGGTCCACCGGAAGCGGCGGTCCACGGCGAGGCCCGACTCCGGCACACCGTTGGCGACGACCCGGGTGGCGCCGGTGTCCGCCGCGGTCAGCAGCAGGGTGCCGGCGGAGTGGTCGTGACGGACCGTGAAGCCGTCGCCGAGCAGCACGTCGCCGCCGGTCACCACGCGGGAGGCGGCCGCCTTGGTGTCGTAGACGCCGGCGGAACCGTCGCCGCAGGCCCAGTACACCCAGCGGCCCGCCGCCTGCAGTTCCTCCGGTACACAGCCGAGGCCCGGCACGGTGACCGTGGCGAGGGTGCGGTCCGCGGTGAGGCTGTACGAGGTGAGCCTGCCCGCGGTGGTGGTGGCGCTCCACAGCGTGGAGCCGTTCAGCGCGGCGGCGCGCACCGAGCGCTTCAGCTTCTGGCCCTGCCCGAACTCACCGACGTACTGCGCCGGGGAGGCGCCGCCGGAGTTGTACACCGCGTAGCCGTCGGAGACGTCGACGATCGAACCGCCCGCGGTGTGGAACTCCAGGTAGTCGCTGGACCATTCGTCGCCGATGGCGACCAGCCGGTCCGCGTTCTCCAGACCGCTGCCGCCCTCGTCGCCGTCGTAGTAGGTGCCGAGGAAGACGTCCTCGGGGTCGGTGCCGCTGTTGCCCCACAGCATCGAGCAGCCGGCGCCCTGGTACGGGCACGCGGAGGTGACCGAGTCGCCGGCCGTCGGCTCGGACGCGGTCAGTCCGGTGCCGCCGTCGGTCGTCAGGGTGCGCACCGTGGTGGTGTCCGAGGTGCTGCCCGGCTTGTCCTCGGCGACGCGCAGGCTGCCGCGGCTGAGCGCGAGGCCCGTCTTGGCGTTCTCGACGGCCGGGACCTGGGACACCTTCTCCAACTGCGGCGAGCCGTCTTCTCCCGGTCCGACGCGCCGCACCCACCAGTCGGCCGGGCCGGTGCCGCCGGTGACGACGGCGCCGCCGCCGGAGGCGTGGACCGCGTACTCGCCGGCCTTGTCCAGCAGGGTCCGCGACGAGCCGTCCGCGAGGGACACGGCGGTCAGTTCGCTGGTCCCGGTGCCGGTGTGCAGGGGCAGCAGCAGCCAGTCGCCGCTGAGCACCGGAGCACCGTCCAGGGTGGCGCCGGGGGCCGGCAGGTCGAGCACCTGCTCGGCGCCGCCCGGGTCGGTGCGCTGCTTCAGGTGCAGATCGCCGGAGGCGGCGTCGTACCAGCCGGTGTGGTCCTCGCTCTGGACGGTGACCGGGCGGGCACCCGTACCGGTGAAGGCCTGGGTGGCCACGGCCGTGTCGAGGTCGAGGTAGTACAGGTTCGAGTCCACCCTGACCAGGGCGCCGTGTTCGTCCACGACGGTGATCGCGCCGGAGTTGACGCGCAGCCAGGAAGGCTGGATGGCGCGGGCGCGCCACTGGCCGTCCACGCGGTCGATCAGGTCGCGCTCGGTGACGACGGTCTTCCCGGCCAGTCCCCGGTACGCGGTGGCGGCCGTGAACGACGAAGTGGTCCGCGTCTTCGGGTCCCACAGGGTCACGATCTTGTCCGACACGCTCGACGGCAGCGCGACCAGGTCGGCGTCCGAGCCGTACAGGCCCGTCGAGCAGGTCATCGAGCCCAGGTTCGCGCAGGAGCCGACCGGTGTGTAGGCGCCGTCCTTCGTGCTCACGACCGTGGTCGTGCCGTCGGCGTAGTCCGTCCACAGCAGCCCGGGGACCCCGCTCGCCCGGTGCAGGAACCCGCTCTGCCCGGCGACGAGCGGCCGGTCGGTGCGCGGGTAGGCGGAGGAGCCGGGGTGGCTCAGTGTGATCTCGGTGGTGCCCGGCGCCGTGTCGGCCGGGTCGGCGGAAGCGCCGTTCTCCGGCAGTACGGCCGCGGACACGGCCGCCACGGCGACCGCGAACGAGGAGACGGCCGCGGTCACGCCGCGCCGTCTCGGGGCGTGTCTGCCCACGTGAGGTTCCCTCCCCGCGAGGGCCCCCGCCCTCGCCAAGTGAGCGGACTTTACCAGCACTTTTACCGTTGTTGATCGTGGAGAGGGAGGGGCCCGGTCGATCGGCGGCACGCGGCCCGGATCACGTGCCGGCGTCGGCGTCCGTGTCCGTGTCGGTGTCGGTGTCGGTGTCCGTGTCCGGATCGGCCTCCTCCTCAACGTCCGGGTACGCGCCGTCCTCCATCAGCCGTTCGGCGATGTCGTCGGACCAGTGCTGTGCCCAGGCGCGCAGGGCGAGGACCTGGGGTTCGTCCAGGCCGTACCGGCGGAAGTCGGCGTCGGCGTAGAAGTCCGTGCCGGTGAGCCGGGACTGGAGGGTGGGCAGGTCGAAGGGGTCGTGGGCGTGACGACGGCCCAGCTCCTCCAGACGGGGCAGGGAGAACCGGGCGGCGGCGCCCCGCGCGTCGACGAGGTCGACGGCCGCTCCCCGGTCGTACAGCGCGCGGATCTTCGTGCCGACCGCGTCCTCCGGCGACAGGGCGGGCCCGTACTCCGTCAGCTCGGGCGGCTGCCAGAAGGCTTCCTTGTGCAGCGCGAGCGCGATGGGCTCCCCGCTCGGCGGATCGGTGACGGTGAGCTGCGCGGTCAGCGCGGTGACTGCCCCGACCCGGACCCGGCGCCCGCGCGCCTCCAGGGCCGAATCGACGGCGGCCACGATCCGCTCCATGACCTCGGGGCTCTCGGTGGCGAAGTCGACGTTGGCGTGCGGACGGGACACCAGGCCGTGCGCCTGCAGGGCGTAGCCGCCGGCGAGCACGAGCGCGTAGGGGCTGCCCGCGGCCGGAACGTCCGCGAGAAGTCGCCGCTGGGGGTCTGAGGGGGTCACGGCATCCGTACTCTGCCAGACGGGGGCGGGGTGGTGGGGTGCCCCGCCAAGGAAGTCGTGGCTGTATTCACGCCGGCCGCATGACCTTGTTCTCAGGCGCCAGCAGTCAGCGGAAATGGTCGACGAGCGGCTCCACCAGGTGCGGATCACGCAGCACCACACCGAATTCGATGTTGTCGGACAAGGCACGATCAGTCAGGTTGGCGCTGCCCAGCAGCGCGGTATGTCGATCGGCGGCGATCAGCTCGGCGTGCAGGACGCCCGACGACCCGACCCGATGCCAGACGCGCACACGGCCGGGAAGCGCGGCGAATGCCGCCGACGCCTGTGTGGACTCTTCGAGCAGGAGATCGACGTGAACCCCTCGGTCGAGAGTGACGGGAGATCTGGAGCCGCGTGGCACGGGCGTGCGGATGCGGCGAGTGGACGCGTTCGTGGTGTTTCAGGAGTGAGGGGGCTGGCGACCCGTTACCAGGGCCGAGCTCTGAGACGGCATTCGCTCGTGGACTACGGGACCGGTCTGGTCGAACAAGGTTCCTGAGCCTCTGATCCCGTCAGTGTCGGCACCTGAGAGGAGGGCCTCCTGGTAGTTCGGGGCGCAAACCAATCCGATCGCCAAGAGGCCCTGTTGGCGCAGTCCCTCGCGCGCGACTTCGGATCTAGATCCATGAGGCGCTCGTACACACGCCGTAAGCGGGCGGGACGCGTCTACGGTTCGAGCGGAAGGGATGTCTGTTCTGCCGCCGGGCCGAGATAGGTGTACTCGGTCGACCGTGCGATACCCACGGAGTCCAGCCGCTGGCGGAAGCGCACGCGGAAATGGACGTTGTCGCCGAGACCCGGGCGCATGCGCAGCAACTCTTCCGGCTCTTCGAACCGGACGTCGTAGGCGTACGCGTTCTTGGCGGTCCCCGTCTTGACCTTCACCCAGCCGCTTTCGCGGAGTTCTGTGATGCGACCGGAGATCGTGATCTCCTGGTCGCGGTTCCGGGTCTCCCGCAACCGTTCCACGTAGTGCCTGCCTCGTTCGGTCAGCTGCGCGCGGCGCATGCCTCCGTCGGCGGCGTACCAGGTCATCCCCAGGTCGAGGCTGTACCTGCCCAGGGCCCGGGACAGCGACTCCACGGCGTCGAAGAGCCGGGCCCACTCGCGGACATCACCCTCCGCCTCCAGCGCGGTCAGCAACTCGGTGAGTGTGCGCATGCCCGTGCCGGCCGCAGAGGTGGTGGGGGCCTCAATAGCGTCCGGCTCCGCGGAGCCACCGGTGGTGACAGGCCGGGCGTGCACCACAGTGCTGCCCGCCGAGACGCCGGTGAGTTCCAGAAGGACCGGCGTGCCCGCGGCAGCGGAGATCGCTGCCTCCACCGGGTGCAGGAGGGCGTCTCCCCATTGAAAGCGCAGAGCTCCCGCCTCGGTGTCGGGACCGGTCAGGCGCAGTAGGAGTTCCTCATCGAGTCGGGCCCCGGGTGCGTACTCGCGTGCAGCGGCGAGACGACTGGACCGGTGCTCGGCCTCGATCTCCTCGTCGTCCCTGTCCTCGGTGCCCAGCTCGTCCAGGAGCCGGGCTGCGTGGTCCGCCGCGCCCGGATCGTCACCCAGGAGCGCGCGCCTGCGTTCGCGCCAGCTGTCGCCGTTCACAGTCGCACCTCCAGGTATCCGCGCGCCGGGGCGGCACTCTGCTCCGATGGTGAGCGGTCGGCCTGGCCGGGCAGCCTGCAGCGCTGCCACCAGTCGTCCCACACACCCCGCTGCGTGAAGTATGTCCGCTCTTCGGGCGTGAAGCGCTCCGGCTCGAAGATGTGAGCCACCGGCTGGTACCCGATGCGGAGCGGGGAGACGCCGAACTTCTCCCTCATTCGTTCCCGACTCTGGAAGGCGGTGGTCAGCCATTTGGAGCCGGGTCTGCCACGTACCGCACGCTCGGCCCGGGTGTCGATCAGAAGCGTCGCGTCGATGTTCGCAGGGTCGGTCTTCGTGCTGACGAAGCTGCCACCGAGCCATATCCGGTGGATCAGCGGAAGGCCGGCGAGGACGCTTGCGTACCTGTCCTCCAGCGCGAGGAAAAGATCGACGTAGCTGAGTAATCCGTCCCACAGCGCCGTGCGGGTCGCGGAGTCCTGAAACTCCGGCGCGCTCACCAGCATGGACTCTGCGTCGTCGAAGGAGACCGAGTACCGGCCCAGGGGGAGGAATCCGTTGGCGGCGAAGGTGGGCGGCATGTGAGTTCCTGTCGGGTGCCAGGTGTCGGAGCGTCGTCACATCGGTCGGGGCCGGGCCCGGGGCGGGGTACGGGTCATCCTGTCGGAGTGGCTTCAAGGGCTTCAGCGGTTTCGGGTAGCTGCTTCCATGACGCGCATTGCCGGCAGTTGCGCGGGTCGGGGCCTCGGTAGCCGCGGTCGCAGGTGTCGCAGTTGCGGAGAGGGTGTCGGACGGGCGCGGGCGGTTCGGGGGTGCGGAACGGTGGCGGGGGTGGGAGCTGGGCGGTGAGGCGGTGGGCCAGGAGGGCGGCCGGGCGGCGCAGCGGCTCCGGTGGCAGGTCGCTGGTCAGGGCGTGGCGTACGGCGGTCGGAGCGAGGTCCCGCTCCAGCCATGCGGCGACACCCGGGGCGAGGTGTTCCGCGTCGGTGGCGGAGAGGAGCAGGCGGGGGTCCGTGCGGCGCAGGCCGGCGAGGATCTCGGTGGCCGACTGGAAGAGGGCGGGCGAGGCGTACGCGGGCCTCGGTACGGCGGGGAGGGCGCGGCGGCGTGCGGGTTCCTGTTGCGGGGTGGTGGCGGCGCGGCGGGCCGAAGGCTTGGGCGTGGTCGCTTCGGACGCGTCGCGGTCGCGCTGTCGGCCCGGCTGGTTGCAGGAGACGGTGCGGGTGACGATGCGGCCGGTGGGGGTGCGTTCGCGGGTGCGGCGCAGGTAGCCGTGGGTCTCCAGTTCGCGCAGGGCGGCGGCGATCCGGGTCGTGCCCTCGGGGAAGCGGGCGGCGAGGGTCTTGATGTCGACCGGGGCGCCGGTGGGCAGCGACTGGATGTGCACCGCCAGCCCGATGGCCAGCCCCGACAACTCGGGGTGCTGGGCCAGGTGGTTGCCGATCACCGTGAAGCGGGTGGTGTGGCGGGTGTTGTCGTGGATGACGCCGCCGGGACGCGAGTTCGCGTGCGGGCGGTACGTGCCCCGACGCGGGTGGTTTTTGCCGCCGTTACGGGACTGGGCGCGCGGGGGCGCGCTAGTGTTTTGGGTATCCATCGGGAAGGTGCTTTCTTCCTTGGTGGTCAGGCCCTCGCACTGGGATTGCCGTCCCTGCGGGGGCCGTTGCATGTTCGGGGTCGCGCCTGCTGCGTGGTGTAGCGCTGAGCGTAGGGCAGACAACCGGTGCCGAATCCAGCTCAGTTGGTGATGTTCACTCGCGGGAGTGATCGTGCGCCGTGGGCGGGAGGGGGTGGGGCTTGGTGCGGTTTCTTTCCCCATGGAGTTCCTTGGGGAAGGCCGCCGACGGCACCGGAACCCAGGCGCTCGTGCTCCGGTGCGGGTGCCGTTTCCGCAGGTCAGGGTCGCGGTGGGTCGAGTCCCGCCCGTACGGTTTCAGTGCCGCATCCGTACGCATGGTCACTGTCCGGGGCTGATCCGCAAGTCCACCGCTCGGGACACCTCCGAGCTGGCGTGCTTCAAGAGCAGCTACAGCAGCGGCAACGACGGCAACTCCTGCGTCGAGCTGGCGACACCGTGCACGTCCGCGACTCCAAGAACATAGGAGGCCCCCAGTTTGCGTCGGCCCTGGAGGCATGGGCCGACTTCGTGGCACGCCTCGGGAAGCCGAACGACCCGGGCCGGCTCGCTCCCGGGCCGTCAGACACACACGAAGCAGCCCTACGCATCGCTCGTGAGGTCGGGGGTGAACAGTTCCTCCGGCGTGTCCGCCGTGATGGCGCGGTCCAGATAGCGAGTGAGGGCGTCCGGGTCCGGACACAGCGAGAGGGGGCGGTAGATCTCCTTGGGTACGTCGACGTCACGTACCTCCAGGACCCGCAGGACCGCTCCGGACCACGCCGCGGTGTATCCGGCGGTGTATCCCCTGACCCAGTCCTCGTCTTCGTGGTCCTCCGCAGACTGCTTGTCCAGCCCGGCGCGGATGCGGGCCATGTCCCGGAGAGAGAGGGACCCTTGTTGTCTCAGCTCCTCCAGTCCGGCACGGAAGTCGCCCAGTACGCGCTCCGGTGGTACGCCCAAGCCCACGGACAGCAAGTTGAACCGGAGCAGGTCGAGTAGCTCCGGTGATGCGTCGAGATCGTCGTTCACGATGGCGGCCTGGGTCAGGCTTCAGCCTGGGGCGTGGTGGCTCCAGGGTCCTCGGCGAAGAGGTCGTCGACGCTCTTCACGTGGGGCGTCCGGTCCAGCCAGCGGTTCAGGAGACCGAGGTCGGTGCAGTTGGCGATGCGGTCCCGGGCATCCTCGGGTACGGAGACGCCCCGTGCTTCGAGGAAGCGAAGAATGGCCTTGGCCTCGCCCTTGGCCTCGCCTTTGGCTTCGCCCCTGGCCTCGCCTTCGAGGAAGGTCTTCTCCAGCAGGGTGCCCCGGCCGGGGAAGAAGTTGGTGAAACCCATCAGCTTTCTCCATGTCTGTCGGGCCGGAGTGTCTCCAAGGCCGATCTCCAGTAGGCCGCTGAAGTACACGGCCGTAAGCGGGTCTGTCTCCCGTAGGACGCCGAACAGGGCCTCCAGTATGGCTGCGGCCTTCGGGTTCTTGCTATGCGTGATGGCGGAGAAGGCCGCCATCGCCAGGTTCCGTGCGGCCGTACGCCGGTCGGTGATCATCGGTACGTTGTCCGGGCTCAGGACCAGGGGATGGGTGCTTTGAGTGGCCCAGCCCCGCACCTCGCAGGTGAACGGGCCGCTCGCCCACCGTGCCGTGCTCCGGTCGGTGCAGGTAACAAGGAGCAGTACCGGAAGGCGGAACTTCTCGTGGAGGTATGCCACGTAGTACGACCAGTTTGTCGCCTTGCGGTTGTCGCGCCGGCCCTGCGTCTCGATGGCGAGCAGGAAGGCATCCCCGTCGGATGGTTCGACGCGTAGGACGGTGTCCACGCGTCTCTCCAGAGGCTGGATCTCCGTCACGTCGGCGCTGAGCACCGACACCGACGCCTTGGCGGACATCGGGACTCCGAGGAGGTCGAAGACGGGGGTGAGGAGTTCCGGCCGGTCCTGGAAGATCCGGTGAGACGCCTCGTGGGTGGATGTGACCATGCGGTCAACGTAGGTGGATCAAGGGGCCCGGATGCTGTGCGATGAGAATGGTTCACCCGTTCGGGCAGGGAGGAAACGTTCACGCCTCCTTGTTCAGCGTCCGGGAAACTCGGAGGCCCGGGAACGAGGTGTCCCCGGGCCTGCGGCGATGTGGAAGTGGCTTACGCGGTCAACTTCGCAGCCAGGCGCTCAACGAGAGTCGCTTCCCTTGGCGACCGTCACCGTCAGCCCTCCTCGCCGCCGAAGCGCTCCTTGTAGTTCTCCAGGTCCTCGTCCGTGAGCTTGGCGAAGAGGACCGGCGGGACGGTGAAGGGGGTTCCGGCCGGGACGGCGGAGAGGGACTTCGCCTCGGCCTCCGTGGCCCACGTCGCCGTGTCGTTCTCGAGGGAGAACGCCTCGCGCATCGTCTTCGCCGTCGCAGGGATGAAGGGCTCGGAGACCACCGCGTACAGGTGGATCAGGTTCATCGCCGTGCGCAGGGTGAGCGCGGCGCCGTCCTTGTTCGTCTTGATCTCCAGCCAGGGGGCCTTCTCCTCCAGGTAGGAGTTGCCCGCCGACCACAGGGCGCGCAGGGCGGCGGCCGCCTTGCGGAACTGGAGTGCCTCCATCTGCTCCTCGTACTCGGCCAGCAGGCGCGCGATCTCCTCACCGAGCTTCGCCTCGGCCTCGCCAGGCTCGCCGCCGGCGGGCACGTCGTCGCCGAAGCGCTTGCGGGAGAAGGACAGCACCCGGTTGACGAAGTTGCCGAGGGTGTCGGCGAGGTCCTTGTTGACCGTGGCGGTGAAGTGCTCCCAGGTGAACGACGAGTCGTCCGACTCGGGGGCGTTGGCGATCAGGAAGTAGCGCCAGTAGTCGGCGGGCAGGATGTCCAGTGCCTGGTCGGTGAAGACGCCTCGCTTCTGCGAGGTGGAGAACTTGCCGCCGTAGTACGTCAGCCAGTTGAAGGCCTTGACGAAGTCGACCTTCTTCCACGGCTCGCGCACGCCCAGCTCGGTGGCCGGGAACATCACGGTGTGGAAGGGGACGTTGTCCTTGGCCATGAACTCCGTGTAGCGGACCTCGGTGTCCACGTCGTACCACCACGACTTCCAGTCGCGGTTCTCCGGGTCCTGGTCCGCCCACTCCTTCGTCGCACCGATGTACTCGATCGGGGCGTCGAACCAGACGTAGAAGACCTTGCCCTCGGCCGCCAGCTCCGGCCACGTGTCCGCGGGGACGGGAACGCCCCAGTCCAGGTCGCGGGTGATCGCGCGGTCGTGCAGGCCCTCGTTCAGCCACTTGCGGGCGATCGAGGAGGCGAGCTGCGGCCAGTCGTCCTCGTGCCGGGCCACCCACTGCTCCACCTCGTGCTGCAGCTTCGACTGCAGCAGGAAGAGGTGCTTGGTCTCGCGGACCTCCAGGTCCGTGGAGCCGGAGATCGCCGAGCGCGGGTTGATCAGGTCGGTCGGGTCCAGCACGCGGGTGCAGTTCTCGCACTGGTCGCCGCGGGCCTTGTCGTAGCCGCAGTGGGGGCAGGTGCCCTCGACGTAGCGGTCCGGGAGGAAGCGGCCGTCGGCAGGGCTGTAGACCTGGCGGATGGCGCGCTCTTCGATGAAGCCGTTCTCGTTGAGCTTGCGGGCGAAGTGCTGGGTGATGTCCCGGTTCTCCGCCGAGGAGCTGCGGCCGAAGTAGTCGAAGGCCAGCGCGAAGCCGTCGTAGACCGCCTTCTGCGCGTCGTGCGCCTGGGCGCAGAACTCGGCCACCGCGAGGCCCTGCTCCTTCGCGGCCAGCTCGGCGGGGGTGCCGTGCTCGTCGGTGGCGCAGATGTACAGGACGTCGTGGCCGCGCTGGCGGAGGTACCGGGAGTACACGTCCGCCGGGAGCATGGACCCCACCATGTTGCCCAGGTGCTTGATCCCGTTGATGTACGGAAGGGCGCTGGTGATGAGGTGTCGAGCCATCGGGGCTGCTCCCAGGTCGGGTTGTTTTGCGAACCTTGAAATCGTAGCCGACATGTGTATGCCGCCCGCTTCCCGTTTTACGGGGTGAGAAGCGGGCGGCATGGGTTGTGCCGGTGCGTTATGTGCCGTTACGAGGTGTTACGGGCGCCAGGTCGCGAGGACGCCCTCGTAGAGCTCGGTGTCGGTGAGCTCCCGGGGGTGGGGCCGGCGTGGAAGAACGACGTGTTGTCGGTCTTCAGTTTGCGCAGGTAGTCGAAGGCCTTGTTGTCGTGCTCGCCGAACGCGACGAAGGAGAAGAAGACGCCGGGGTGGTTCTTCGCGGCCTCGGTGAGGGCCTGGGTCGCCGGGGTCTTGGCGTCGGGGGCGCCGTCCGTCTGGAAGACCACCAGGACGGGGGTGCCGGGCGCGTTGTTCTTCTCGTGGTGGGCGAGTACGGCTTCCACGGCGGCGTGGTAGCTGGTGCGGCCCATGCGGCCGAGGCCCGCGTGGACGTCGTCGATCTTCGTCTCGTGGTCCTCGGAGAGGGTCAGGTCGGTGGTGCCGTCGATCTCCGTGGAGAAGAGGACGACGTGGACCGTGGCCTCGGGGTCGAGGTGGGCGGCGAGGGCGAGGGTCTGGTCGGCGAGGGCCTGGGCGGAGCCGTCCTTGTAGTACGGGCGCATGCTCGCGGAGCGGTCGAGGACGAGGTAGAGCTTCGCTCGGGTGCCGGTGAGGTCGGTCTTCTTGAGGGTGGTGGTGGCCGCCTTGTAGGCGGTGGTGAGGCTGGGGTGCGGGACTTGATCTTGGTGAGGGGGTTGCGGGTTCGGCGGAGGGGCCTCGGGCTCGGGGGCGTCCTCGGTGGAGGGGGCCTGCGGCTCGGGGGACGCCTCGGCTTCGCCTTCGGCGGGGTTGTTCCCACCCGCACCACCCGTGCGGCTTTCGGCGTCGGGTGCGGGTGGCCCTGCGGGGCGTCCTCGCCGTCGGCGGCCTGCGGCTCGGGGGTGGTGGCCTGCGGCTTCGCCTCGGCCTCTGCCTCGGCCGGCTCCGGCGTCGATGCGGGCTGCGGCGGCGCCGCGGTCGTCGTCTCGGCCTCGGCCTTCGGCGCGGGCTCGGCGCTCGGGTCCGGCTTGGCTTCGCTCGCCTCGGGCTTCGCGTCGGCCTTGGCCTGCTTCGCCTCGGGCTTCGCGTCAGCCTTGGCCTGCTTCGCCTCGGGCTTCGCGTCGGGCTCGGCCTGCTTCGCCTGGGGCTCAGCCTCCGCCTTGGCCTCCGTCTTCGGAGCAGCTTCGGGCTTCGCCTTCGGCTCTGCCTTCACGTCAGCCTGGGGCTCAGCCTCGGGCTCCGTCTTCGGGGCGGCTTCGGGCTTCGCCTTCGGCTCTGCCTTCACGTCAGCCTGGCGCTCAGCCTCGGGCTCCGTCTTCGGGGCGGCTTCGGGCTTCGCCTTCGGCTCTGCCTTCGCGTCAGCCTCTGCGGCGGCCTTCGGCTCAGCCTTGGGCTCCGTCTTCGGGGCGGCTTCGGGCTTCGCCTTCGGCTCTGCCTTCGCGTCAGGCTCGGGCTCAGCCTTCGCCTTCGCGTCGGCCTTGGGCTCAGCCTCCTCAGCCTCAGCGGCGGCCTTCGCCTCAGCCACGGGCTCCGTCTGCGCCTCAGCCACGGGCTCCGTCTTCACGTCGGCCTCTGCAGCGGCCTTCGGCTCAACCTTGGGCTTGGTCTTCGGCTTCGGCTTGGGCTCGGGGTCCGTCTCGGTGCTGGCCTCGGTCGGCTCGGGGGCCGTCGTCGCCGTGGCCTCCGGCTCTGGTTCCGGGGTCAGGTCGAGGACGAGTTCGGGCTCCGGGGAGCGGTCGGACTGCCTGGGGACCGCGATGTTGTCGAAGGCCGCGGAGACCAGGTCGTGCTCGTCGGGGGACGACGAGCGGGGCTCGGGGACCTGGGCGGTCGGGGCCGGGGCCGGGTCGGTGGTGGTCGGCTCCGCTTCCGGCGACGGACGTCGGTCCGCACCCTCTGCTTCGGCGGTGCGTGCCTTGCGCCCCGGCCGAATGCGTTCCGCAGGAGAGTGAGAATGCCCATGTGCGCAACCCTTTGCGTGAGTTGGTACCCGTTAATCCCTGGCCAGGACGGACACGTAAGGTTAGCGGCCCTGGGTTGCGTTTCGGTCTCCGGCGGAGCCGTGGAGCGTGACGTCGGCTACGGGCGCCGGCAGCCGAGGATCACGCCGACCCCGGTGAGGAGCGGTACCGCGCACCAGATGCCCGGTCCGCGTCCGGGGCGTTCGGTCACCCGGCCGAGCCTACGCACGGGCGTCCACCCGGGCCAGGAACCTCCCCAGCACCTCGTTGAACTCCTCCGGCCGCTCCAGGTTCGGCATGTGGGCCGTGCCCTCGGCGACGTGCAGGACGGAGTCGGGCAGCAGCGCGTGCATGGCCTCCGCGTCGGCGACCGGTGTGAAGGTGTCGTCGGCGCCCACCACGACCAGCGCCGGCGCCGTGACCCTGGTCAGCAGCGGGCGGTAGTCGGGGCGTTCGGCGCGGCCGCGCAGGGCGGCCGCGGCGCCCTCGGGCGAGGTGGCCGTCATCAGGCGGTGCACATGGGCTTTGACCTCGGGATCGGCGTAGGGGGCGACCATGCGCTCCAGGACCTCGTCGGCGTAGCCGCGCATGCCCTCGGCGAGCAGCCGGGCGGCGAGGGCGGTCCGGGCCCGTCGGCCCTCCGGGGTCTCGGGGTCGGGGAAGGTGTCCGCGAGGACCAGGCCGCGCACGCGGTCGCCGAGGCGGTCGTAGCACTCCATGGCGATCTGGCCGCCCATCGACAGCCCGGCCAGGACGAAGGTGTCCACCTCCAGGAAGTCCAGAAGTTCCTCCAGGTCCCGGGCGTGGCGGGAGAGCGGGACGGTGCCGGGGGTCACCGGGGAGGCGCCGTAGCCGCGCAGGTCGGGGGCGATCACCCGGCGTCCGGCGGAGAAGGCGGCGAGCTGCGGAACCCACATCGTGCGGTCGAAGGGGTGGCCGTGGACGAGGACGAGTGGGGTGCGGGTGGAGGTTCCGGGGCTTTTGTCGTCGTATGCGAGGAAGGGGGGCATGTGATCGACCTTAGGGTTCCGTATCTTCTCGGTGCAATAAAATCTTTGCCCTCGGTGCAATCCACCGCGCGCGGTGACAGGGGGACTTGTGGACGACTACCGGCGTATCGCCGACCGGATCGCCGGTGACATCGGTTCCGGGCGGCTCCGGCCGGGGCAACGGCTGCCGCCGCAGCGGGCGTTCGCCCGGCGGCACGGGATCGCGGCCTCCACGGCGGGCCGGGTGTACGCCGAACTCGTTCGCCGGGGACTGGTGGTGGGTGAGGTCGGGCGCGGCACGTTCGTGCGGGCCACCGAGCCGGACGGGCAGCCGGGGCGGGCGCTGACCGAGGCGGCCGCCGCCACGCCCGTGAACCTGGAGCTGAACTACCCGTCCGCGCCCGGCCAGTCGGAGCTGCTCGCCCCGGCGCTCGCCTCACTGCTGCGGCCGGACGCGCTGACCGGGGCGCTGCGGCCCGCCGCGGCCGCCGGTACGGACGCGGCGCGGGAGGCGGTCGGCGCACTGCTGGCCACGGACGGCTGGCGGCCCGACCCGGCGGGGCTGCTCTTCACCGGCAACGCCCGCCAGGCCGTCGCCGCCACCCTCGCTTCCCTGGTCCGGCCGGGCGGCCGGGTCGGTGTGGAGCCGCTGACGTATCCGCTGGTCAAGGAGATCGCGGGCCGGCTCGGCTGCGTGCTCGTCCCGCTCGCCGCCGACGACCGGGGGCCGCTCGCGGAGTCGGTCGCCGCGCTCCACCGCGCCGCACCGCTGTCGGCCCTCTACCTCCAGCCGACCCTGCACAACCCGACCTCGCTGACCATGGACGCCGAGCGGCGGGCGCGGGTGGCCGACGTCGTCCACAGCCTGGGGATACCGGTCGTGGAGGACCGCGTCTGGTCCTTCCTCCAGCCGGCCGGGCCGCCGCCGCTGGCCGCGTTCGCCCCGGGTCTCGTGCACCTGGTCGACGGGCTGTCGAAGCGGGTCGCGCCGGGGCTCACCGTGGGGTTCGTCTCCGTACCGGCCGAGCGGGCGGAGGCGGTGGCGCGCGCCATCAGGTCCGGCGGCTGGAGCGCGAGCTCGTTCGCGCTGGAGGCGGCCGTGCGGTGGACCGGTGACGGGACCGTGGCGCGGCTGGTCGCCGCCAAGCGCCGGGACGCCGCGCGCCGGCAGCGGCTGGTCGCCGACGAACTGGCGGGGTTCGACGTACGGTCCGACCCGGCCGCCTACTTCGCCTGGTGGCGGCTGCCCGCACCCTGGCGTGCGGACACCTTCACCGCGGCGGCGCGGGCGCACGGGATCGCGGTGACCCCGGGCACGGCCTTCCGGGTGGATCCGAACACCACGCCGGACGCGGTCAGACTCGGTCTCGGGTCGGCTCCCGAGCCGGAACTCGCGCGGGCGCTGCGGGTTCTCGCCGGTATGGCGCGGGGTGAGGTGGGCGCGGGCGGTGGTTGAGCGGGGTGGTGCCGGTGGGCCGGCGGGGCTGGTGCGGGGCCGGGTGCTGTGGGGCGCCGGAAGTCGGGTGTGGGCTTGCCGGTGAGTGCGGGTCGTACGCCGGACGGGGCCGGATGGGGCGGCCTCGGGCTCGGGTCGGCTCCGGGGCTGAGTTCGCGCGGGCTCTGCGGGTCGTCGCCGATGTCGCGCAGGTGGCGCGGTCGCTGAGCGGCGTCGTGCTGGTGGGCCGGGCGGCGCAGGGTGCCGGGAGTCGGGGGTGGGCTTGTGGGCGGGTGCGAGCCGGGTGCGGTCAGACCCGGGTCGGGTCCGGGCGGGTCGGCTCCGGAGCCGGGGTCCGGGCGGGTTCCGCGGAGCCTCGGCGGCGGCGCACGGGGCGGGGCGGCCGCAGCCGGCGGGTGAGCAGGGCGGTGAGGGCCACCGCGAGGCCGAGGCCGATCAGCAGCCAGGACGCCGTGCGCAGGGTGCCGGTCAGGGCGTCGTAGACCGCTCCCGCGGCCGGGTGGGAGACCCCCTCGGCCAGGCCGTCGAGGGTGAGGCCGCGGCCGATGACGAGGGCGAGGTTGAGCAGGCCGCCGCCCAGGGCCGTGCCGAGCGCGGTCGCCACGACGGCGCGCCGGCGGTGGACGGCCAGGGCGATGCCGGCGACCGCGAAGACGAGGGCCGCGACCGGGCACCAGAAACCGGCGACTTGAAGCACGTGGAATCCCTTCCGCAGCGGTGCCACCTCGTGCGCCCCGAGCACCGGAACGGCGGTGTGCTCCACCGGGATGCGCGCGGCCAGCGCGATGTGGTCGTCGGTGAGCTGCTGCTTGACCTGGGCGGTGACGGGGGCGAGGTCGACGGTGACCGGACCGTCGCCCGTGCCGCCCGTGGCGGCGTCCTCGCGGAGGGCGCGCAGGACGGCGTCGTGGGTGACCCGGTTGCCGGTGTCCCAGGCGATCCGGAAGGCCCGGGTCTGGGTGAAGGAGCGCACCGCCTCGTGCACGAACGGCGCGACCGAGCCCTCCAGCGGGCGGACGTGCATCCGCTGGTCCACCTCGCGCAGGATGCCGTCCCCGACCGTCTCCGCGACGGCTTCCCGCACGTCGGGGTCGGCGGCGAGCGGGGCCATCGCGGTGACGTACCGGCCCGTGTCGGCGAGTCCGTACGCCGCCCAGGCCGCCAGCGCGCCGAACGGCACGAGGAGGCAGGACACGGCGATCAGGGCGGCCGACAGGGCGCTCCTGAGGCGTGGGGGCACTCTTCAAGGCAAGGGCCGCGCGCCCGGGTGCGCGAGCGGGGCGCCCGCATTCGGGGGACGGGCGCGGCCGAACGGCCCACCCGTGCCGGCTCCCGCGCTCTCCGCCGCCGGGACCGGGGCGGTCCGCCCTCAGGTGGAGGGTTCACCCGAACGGGTGTTTCCTGGTGCTGGGGAGACGCCGGGACGGTGTCCCGGACGCCGCCGGGCCGCGGGAAGCGGGCCCGGCGACCGGTGAGGAAGGGAAAGCACAGGGGAGTGCGTGGGCCCCGGCCGGGTCGTCCGGCCGGGGCCCACGCGCGTACCGCCTGCTCCGAGCGGGCGGGGCCGCCCGCTCAGCGGATGCGGTGGCCGTCCGCGTCCTCGTGCGTGTAGTAGCGGTAGAACAGCACGCCGAACGTGGGCACGGCGACCGCCAGGGCCAGGACCGCGGACTCCCACACCCCGTGGCCGCGGCCGCTCAGGCTGTACAGGAAGCCGACCGCGATGCCCGTGAAGGCCGCCCAGAGCACGGCGTGCACCTCGCGCCGGCAGCGCGCGGCGAAGAACTCCAGGGCCCGGAAGACGGCGAAGAACACGATGCCCGTCACCACGCCGAACAGCACGTTCCAGCCGGTGATGGGACCGCCGTAGCGGGTGTTGGCGGCGGCCCAGTAGCCGTAGACCAGGCCGAGCACGATGGGCAGCACCCACCGCGCGATCGCGTGGGTCCGCTCGTCGAAGACATCGGGCGGCCGGTGGCGGGCGGCGGCGTCCGGGCCGCCGAGTGCGGGCGCTGTGGTGCGCCCGGGTATACCACCGGGCGCGGGTGCCGCTTGAGCCATGAGAGCACTCCTCTCGCTCCTCGCCCCCGGTCTCCAGGGCACACCTGGGGGGACGGCCTGGCAAGTCGGTCGGACGGGCCGGGTGCCCGGATGCGGCGGTTCTGATCCCGTGTTTCGCTGTGGGGCATGGAGCGCTGCCCGCCGTGACGCAGGTGGAGTCCCGGCGCCGGCGGCAGCCGCTGCGGACTCACGGGCGGATCGCGGTGCAGGCGCTGCCCCTGCTGCTGCTCGCCGGCATCACGCTCCTGGACCTCAGGACCGGCGAGTGGTTCCGGATCGTCTCCTGGATCGTGCTGGTCCCCGGCACCGCCGCCGCGGTCTGCGGGGTCTGGACGACCGCCGGGTACGCGGTGCTCTCCCTGTGCACGTACGTCGCCGTGGACCGGGTCTGGCCCAGCGAGCACCGGGCCGGCCTCGCCGACTTCCTGCTGGTCGCCCTCGGCGGCGCCCTCGCCACCCTGGCCTCCGCCGCGCGGGTGCGCAGGGAGCGGCAGATGCTGCACATGCGGGACATCGCCGACACCACCCGCCGCACCGTGCTGCGCAAGCTGCCGCCCGACTGGGGCGGGCTGGAGCACGCGGGCGTGTACATAGCCGCCGACGTGGACGCCCGGGTCGGCGGCGACTACTACGACATCCAGCCCGGCCCGCACGGCACCCGGGTCCTGGTCGGGGACGTCCAGGGCAAGGGCCTCGGCGCCGTGGAGACGGCGGCCGCGCTGCTCGGCACCTTCCGGGAGGCCGCCTACCACGAGGCGGATCTGACGGTCGTCGCCGACCGGCTGGAGACCCGGATGACCCGGCACCGCGTCCACCGTGCCGCGCTCGGCCGGGACGACGCCGACCGCTTCTCCACCGCCGTGCTGCTCGGCTTCCCCGAGGCGGACCCGGACTCGGTCGAGCTGATCAACTTCGGCCACGAGCCGCCGCTCGCGGTCGGCCCGAAGGGCGTGCGCGCCCTGCCGGCCGGCGACGGCCTCCCGCTCGGGCTCGGCGACCTGGTGGCCGGCCGCCCGCCGCTGCACCGGGTGCCGCTGGGATGCGAGGAGACCCTGCTGCTGGTGACCGACGGGGTGACCGAGGCCCGGGACAAGGACGGCGTGTTCTACCCGCTCGTGCCGGAGGTGATCCGCGCCGTCACGGCCGACCCGGGCCGCGCGCAGCCGCACCGGCTGGTGCGCCGGGTCCGCGACGGTGTGCTCCGGCACACCGGCGGTCACCTGGCCGACGACACCACGGTGTTCGCCGTTCGGCGGATGCGCGAAGACCCCGTACAGGGACGTTTGCGGTCCTGAGCCGACCCTTTGCAGCAGCAGCGGATACGGTGCTGGCTGTAGGGCGATCCACAGGGGAGGGACGATGCCCGGAACCGTGCTGCTGCTCGCGGCCTCGCCGCTGGGCCGGGGGCGTCTGGTGGACGCGGCCGGTGTGCTGCCCGTCCTCGCCGCGGTCGCCCCCGCGGTGCTGTCCGGCACCGACACCGCGAACGTGGTCGAACTCGCCGACCCGCTCGAGCCGCAGGCCGTCCTCACCCGGCTGCGCGCCGCCGCGGCCGCGCCCGGACCGCTCACCGTGTACCTCACCGGCCAGCTCCATCTGGACCGGCGCCAGCGCCGGCCGCATCTCGCGCTGGCCCGCACCACCCCGGCGACCGTCCGCTACACGGCCCTGCCCTGGGCGTGGATCCGGGAGGAGCTGAGGCTGCGTTCCGCGGCCGACACCGCGCTCGTGGTCGATCTGCACGCGGACGCGGAGACCTGGCGGTACCTGGCCGGGCAGCCGCTGGACTCCGGGCGCACGACGGCGGTCTACGGCCGCGTCGCGCCCCCGGCCCGGGGACGCGGCCCGGCCGAGCCGGTGTACATGAAGGCGGTGGCGACCCTGCTGCGCAGCGGGCACCGGCCGCCGCTGGGCGAGCTGCACCAGCACGCCCTGGCCCGGGCCGCCGAGCAGGGCGCGGGAGGGGACCTGGTGTTCTCCGGTCCCGGGGGCTTCGCGCAACGGCCCGCCCCCAGCCCGTGGTGCCCCGGCCCGCACCCCAGCCCATGGTGCCCCGCCCGTACACGCCGGACGCCGTGGTGACCGCGCCGGCCGCGCCGGGCGATCCGCACGTGGCCCTCAGCGAAGCCGTCCGGGCGGGCCGGCACGCCGAGGCCGACGCGCTCGCGGCGCGGCAGGAGGAGGCCGCCGTGCGCGCCTTCGGTCCCGCCTCGGGGGAGGCCCTGCACTGGGCCGAGGTCCGCGCGGACCTCGCCATGTTCGCGGGGGACCCGGCGCGGAGCTGCCGGGCCTGGCTGGCGGTGGCCGGGGTGCGGCTGGCGGCCGGTCAGGCACCGGACACGCCCGCCGTGGAGGCGGCCGTGGACCGGGCCCACCACCAGTGGGGGAGCATCAAGGACACGGCGCGGGCCCGTGAACTCGGGCCCGCGCTCGCGGAGCTGAGGCTGCGGGTGCCGGGCCGCCGCCGGGGCGCGCTGGAGAACGTCCAGCGGCACCTGCGGCAGCTCCAGGCGGGATGACGCCGCTCAGCTGGTGAAGATGTAGTACTTCCAGGCGCCGTGCGTCGTGGAGTTGACGTTGTCACCCGACGAGAAATTGTAGTACGAGGAGCGGACACGTGTCCGCCAGCCGGTGCTGTGCGTACCGGTCAGGTGGACCCGGGAGACCCCGTCGGTGTCCAGCGCGAAGTACTGGGCGCCGACGCGCTGCCACCGGTGATTCGAACCCCCGGAACGAATGAGGAGATGGGAGGCCACGTGGCACGGCTGGTGTGGGGGGCCCTGGGTGCCGGGCGTGGCGAGTGAGCGAAGAGTAGGTCACGCCGGCGGTGAAAGCGCTGGTGGCCCCGGCTTCTTTGCCTCGGGGACACCAGCTCTACCAGGTGAAACCCGGCTGAACCGGCATGCAAGCGTCGGTCTTGCCGCCGTTCAGCACCGCGGCGGACTCGGGTGCCTTGGCCGGGGCCGCGGACTTCGGGTAGGTGCCGCCCCTGCGCCAGTCGGCGCCCACGGTCAGTGTGACGCCCGTGACGTCGGGGGACGTGCGCACCTGGGTCAGCGGGATGCCGAGGGCCTTGGCCACGGCCTGGGCGTCACCCTCAAGACGGTGGCTCGGGTACAGGACGGTGGTGGTGGTCCCCGTCGCGGGGGTGGCGTCCGCGGCGGCCTTGGTGAACCCCTTGTCCCGCAGGGCCCGGACGACGGCGTCGCCCCGCCGGAGCACGGGGGCCTTCGTGCCGGTGCCGGTGCCGTTGCGGACCCGCACGGCGAGGGCGCCGGCCGGGGCGGCGGGGTCGTCCGACACCTGCTCGGTGAGCTGTCGCCCGGCCTTGCCGTCGAGCGGGGTGTCGGTGCGGACCATGGCGATGAGCTGGCCGGCGTCCTCGGTGGCGGGCACCAGCCGGTTGCGGTCCTGGGACCACTGCACCGTGGGCAGCGTCGTCATCGTGATCCGCTCGGTGGGGACCTTCTGCAACTCGGTGGACAGGTCGTACAGCTTCCTGACCGTGCCGAGGCCCTCGTCGACGGTGAGCGCCTTCGTCGCGGTCTCCGCGAGCCGGCGCATCTCGGTGGGGTTGTCCAGGGTCGCGTTCTCGCGGAGCTGGCGGACCATCGCGTTCATGTACATGTGCTGGGCGTGGGTGCGGCCGATGTCGGTGCCGTCCTCGAAGCCGTAGCGGGTGCGCAGCCACTGCAGGGCCTGCTTGCCCTTGACGTACGTGGTGCCCGCCTTCAGCTTGAGGCCCGAGCCGTGACCCTCGGAGGTGTGCGACCAGACGTTCTGCTTGACGCAGACCGGTACGCCGCCGATGGCGTCCGCCATCGAGACCACACCGGAGAAGTCGACCATCATGAAGTGGTCGATGTGGATGCCGGTGAGCTTCTCCCAGGTGGCGACGGTGCAGCCCGGGCCGCCGCGGCCCAGCGACTCGTTGGCCATGGCCAGGTCGAGCGCGCCGTACACCTTGCCGCCGTCGGGGTCGGTGCACCGAGGGATCGGGATCATCGTGTCGCGCGGCAGGCTGACGACGGACATGTTGCCGCGGTCGGCCGAGACGTGCAGCAGCATCTGCACGTCCGCGAGCGGCGGGCGGCCCACGTCGGCCCTGGAGCCGCCGAGCTTCAGGTCCGCCGCCGTGTTCCGGCTGTCCGAGCCGAGCAGCAGGATGTTCAGCGGGGTCTGGCCCGCGGCGTTCGGGGCCGCCTTGGGCGGCGTGGAGTCGCCGAGGTTCAGCCTGGCCTTGGTGATGTTGGCGTTGAGGTGCTCGTAGTAGAGGTATCCGGCGCCCGCGCCGCCGAACATGAGGGCCGCCAGGGTGAAGGCCGACCAGCGCAGTATCCGGCGCCCGCGACGGGGTCTGCCGGATGTGTCGTCGTCCCCGTGGCCGTCGTCGTGCCGGCCGCGGCCGGCCGGCCGCGGCTGTGCGTCCAGCGTCATTCTCTGCCTTCCCACCCCGACGACGGCGCCTGCCGCGTCTCCGGCTGCACCGGATCGCACACATTATCGGCGTGACGCGATCAGATGGGGTGAGTGGTGAGATATGCCACTCCCGTACAACCTTCGAAAGGGTTGACGAACTCGGTCGGACTCACCAGTAGTTCGGAAGGTGAGGGTCCGTCAGGGATGGGCCGGGCCCACGGCCGGCGGGGCCGGTACGGCGTCGGCGGCTCGGGCCGGTCCGGCGTTGGCCACCGTGACCAGCGCCGCCACGGCGAGCACGGCCGCGGCCACGCCCCTGGCGGTGGACGTCCGGCCGCCCGTACGCAGTCTGGCGGGGTCGGTGCGCCGGGATGTCCGTAGGGTTCGGATGTGCTTCCGGGCACGGCGACCTCGCAACGACAGCGGACTGTTAAGCATGCTTAATCCGCCGTTTAATCTAGAGGCTGTCGGACGCGAACGGCAAGGCCTGCCAAGCGAGTTGGGGTGACGGGGAGATGCCGGAACGGGACGATCCGCAGGTCGTGGGGCGGCGCGTACAGCAACTGCGCACCGAACGGGGCCTGACGCAGCGGCAGTTGGCCGAGCCGGCCTACACACCCGCCTACATCTCCACCCTGGAGGCAGGCCGGGTCCGCGCCTCCGACGACGCGCTGCGGCACATCGCCGGCCGGCTCGGGGTCGCCTTCGAGGAGTTGGCCGTCGGCCGCCCCGCCCATCTGGCCACCGCCCTCCGGCTGCGGCTCGCCGAGGCCCAGCGCGCCCTGGCCGACGGCGACTGCGAGGAGGCGGCCGCCCAGTACACCGGGCTGCTCGCCGAGGCGGAGGCCCACGGGCTGCTCGCCGAGCAGGCCACCGCGCTGCTCGGGCTCGGTGAGACCGCGCTGCAGTCGGGCGAGCTGGGCCGGGCCCGCGAGCACTTCGAGCGGGCCGAGGAGCGCCTGGCCGGGGAGTCGCTGCCCGCCCGGGTGCCGGCCGTCCGCGGCCGGGCCGTCTCCCACTATCTCGCCGGCGAACTCCGCTACGCCGTCTACCTCCTGGAGTCCGCCCTCGACGAGCTGAACCGGGGCGGCCTGCACGACCCGGACGCCCTGCTGCTCCTCTACGCCGGCGTCATCGGCCCGTACATGGACATGGGCGCCCACGCCCGCGCCGCCCAGGCGGCCGAGTTCGCCCTCGCGCTCGCCCCGCAGGTCGCCGACCCGGCGTTGATCGCCCGGATGCACCGCACGGTGGCCCGCACGCTGCTCGCCGAGGGCCGTCTCGCCGAGGCCGACGCCTCCCTGGCCAAGGCCGCCGAACTGAACCGGCAGCTCCAGCTCCGCACCGAACTCGCCAACTGCCACTGGATGCGTGGCTACGTCTGCGCCCAGAACGGCGAACTGGACCGCGCGGAGGCCGAGTTGCGGCAGGCACTCGCCATGCTCTCCCAGACCCGGGCGGCCCTCTACCACAGCCAGGCCGCGGTCGAGCTGGCCGACGTCCTGCACCGGCGGGGCAGGTCGGCGGAGGCGGCCGAGCTGCTGAACGGGGTCCTCGGGGACTTCTCCTCCGAGCGCGGCGCCGTCCACGCGGCCGCCGCGCACCGCCTCCTCGGCATCATCGCCGAGGACGCCCGCGACACCGAGGCGGCCGAGGAGCACTACGTCCGCGCGCTCAGCCTGCTGGAACGGGCCGGTGCGGCCGGCGACCTCGCGGACCTGTGCCGCCTGCTGGGCGACCTGCTGCGCCGCACCGGCCGGGTGGAAGCGGCCCTCGACGCCTACCGCACCGGCCTGGGCCACCGCACCGCCCCCGGCACCACCACCCTCGGCCCGGCCCCGGCCCAGCCTCCGCTGTGACGGGGGCCGACCGGGTGGCGCGGTCCCGGTCGCGTCCGTCTTCGTGCCGGGCTCGACGCCGTCGCCCTCGTCGCGGCCGTCTCCGGGCCGGGCTCGACGCGGTCCCGGTGCGGTCGCGCCTCCGGCCCGTTTCGGATCGGTTCATATGGCGCCCACCTGTGGGGAGTCGGAACGGTCCGGTTCCGACAGCCGTCCGGCTGAGCCGGTGAACGTCCTCCCGTGCTTGGGCACCGGCCTGGTCCGGTGCCGGTTCCGGACAGCTTCCGGCTTCCGGCTTCCGGGAGGGGCGGTCGCCGTCCTCGTCGTGGCCGTCCCGGCCGCTCAGACCTCGGCGCGGCCCTGCTTGCGGATGTCCGCGAGGCGCAGTGCGCCGATCTGGACGGCCGCCTGGGTCGCCTCGTTCGGTACGTCGCCCAGGCCGCCGTTGGTGAGCGCGAAGGAGTCCTCCCCGACGCGGACGGCGGCCACGTCCATCGTGAGGACGACGTCCTGGCCCTCGGACGTCGTGGTGTACAGGGTGAGCCGCAGGCCCTGGCGCGCGTCGCCGACCTCCGGCAGCGGTGCCTCCTGCACCTGGACGTCCTCCACCAGACCGTTCTCCGTGGTGGCGGTGAAGCGGGCGCACCGGGCCGGCATGGTGCGCAGCCAGGCCAGGGCGGCGTCGACGTCGGCCGGGCGGCGCGCGCCGATCTGGTAGCGGAGCTGGGCGTCGGTGTCGGCGTCGTCCAGACCGACGGCGACCCGGCCGGGGCGCCGAGGAGTTCGTCGGCGTAGAGGGCGTCGAGCAGGCGCTGGCACTCCGCGGTCCGGGAGCTCGCCTTCAGCAGGCCGTCGCGCCAGGTGGCCGCCCCGCGCGTCGCCGCCCAGGGGGCGCCGAGGTCGTTCTGGGTGAGTAGCGCGGCCCGGGCCTGGTCGTCGGTGAGCAGGCCGCCGTCGCCGCCGGACGCCTTCGGCGTGGGCGAGGCCGCGTCGATGGTGGGCAGCGGCTGCTCGGCGGTGGGCGGGTGCTCCAGGCCGAGGGCGGCGCAGCCGGTGAGGGTGAGGAGGCCGGCCGCGAGAGCGGCGAGCGGGAGGGCACGGGGGCGTATCGCGGCGGTCATCGGGGGCCTCCTGTGCGGGCCGGTGGTGGTGCCACCTCTCACGCCACCACCGCCCGCACCAGCCCACCAGCGCTCCGGGCCGTCCGGGTGAGGCACCGGACCAGCGGAACGGGGGCGCCGTGCTCCCCGGGTGGCGTTCGGCTCCGGGGCCGCTGCCGGCCCTCCGGGGCGGGGGCCGGGCTCGTGCTTCTCGGGCGCGGGCCCGGTTCCTCAACCCTCCTGGCGTCACCGGGAGGGTCCGAGCGCTGGGCGGATGCCTGGCAGCCCTGTGTACGCCCGCCTTACGTTCCCGGCCGTTCGGCAGCCGGTCGCTCCGGGGGCGTTCGATTCCGGGGCCGCTGCCGGCCCTCCGGGGTGGGGGCCGGGCTCGTGCTTCTCGGGCGCGGGCCCGGCTCCTCGGCCCTCCTGGCGTCACCGGGAGGGTCCGAGCGCTGGGCGGATGCCTGGGCAGCCCTGTGGACGCCCGCCTTACGTTCCCGGCCGTTCGGCAGCCGGTCGCTCCGGGGGCGTTCGATTCCGGGGTCACCAGTCGTCCATCGAGTCGGGGCGGGGTCGGTCCCGGGCCGCTCGGGCGGGCAGTCGGCTTCGCGGCACTTTTGCCCGGGGACGTCCGCCGGCCCACGGGCCTGGTCCGAGCGCTGGGCGGGCGTCCCGCGGCTCTCAGGACGGTCCCTGCCGGTCGGGCAGCCGGTCGCTCCGGGGGCGTGCCGTTTCCGGGGCGGTCACCGCGGGGCCGGGGAGAGGGGCGGTCGTAGGCTGAGGGGCCTTCGTGGGGAGTCCCCGGGTCGGGTGGTGGAAGGAGTCCGTCGTGGCCGGGCAGTCCGGTATTCCTGTGATCATCGACTGTGACACCGGCGTCGACGACGCCCTGGCCCTGCTGTTCGCCGTGCGGCACCCCGGGCTCGATCTGCGGGCCGTCACCTGCGTGGCCGGGAACACGGACGTGGACGGGGTGGTCCGCAACACCCTGACCGTGCTGGAGCGGGCCGGTGCCCCCGACATCCCGGTGGCGCGGGGCGCCGAGCGTCCGCTGATCGAGCCGGCCCGCTCCGCCCGGCACGTGCACGGCTCGGACGGCATGGGCGACCTGGGTCTGCCCGCGCCCACCCGCGCCCCGGCCGACGTGGACGCCGTGACCCTGCTGCGCCGGGAGATCCTGGCCTCCCCCCGCCCGGTCACCCTCGTGCCCACGGCCCCGCTCACCAACATCGCCCTGCTGCTGCGCACCCACCCCGAGGTGACCCGCAACATCGAGCGGATCGTGTTCATGGGCGGCGCGGTCGCCACCGGGAACGCCACGCCGGTGGCGGAGTTCAACGTCTGGCACGACCCCGAGGCGGCGGCCGTGCTGCTCACCGCCGGGGTGCCGATCACGATGTACGGACTGGACGTCTTCATGCGGGTCGTCGTGCCGGGCACCGATGTGCACCGGCTGCGCGGCAGCGCCGATCCGGGCACCCGGCTGGCCGGGGAGCTCCTCGCCCACCGGCCCACCGCGCAGGGCGGGGCGCCGGAGGCCGAGGAGGCGGGCGGACTCGGTGACGCGGGCGCGGTGTGCGCGGTCGCCGATCCGGCGGGCATCACCACCCGGCGCCTGCCGGTCGAGGTCTGCCTCGCTCCCGGGCCGGCCCGCGGCCAGACGCTCGTCGACCGCCGTCCCCGCCCCGGCGAGTCCGAGATCCACGAGGGCGCCCGCGAACAGGCTCTGGTGGACGTGGCGTTGGAGGTGGACGTGGACCGGTTCGTGAAGCTCTACCTGGAGACCGTCGAGGGGCCCCGGGACCCGGCGGGATGAGCCGCGGGGCAGGGCACGGACCCGGGGTCAGTCGGACGTCGCCGGGATCCTCGCGGCCCAGCGCTCCTCCACCCGCGCCAGCCGCCAGTACGCCAGCGCCGCCGCCCACACGGCCACGAACAGCCCGACGATGACGTAGCCGACGCTGTCCAGGTCCAGCCCGGCGATCCAGCCGGTCACGGCGTCGCCCAGACCGAACTTCTCGTGCAGGACGCCGACCAGCTCGATGGTGCCGATGAAGAAGGCGACGGCGATGGACAGCCCGGTGATCGTGAGGTTGTAGAACACCTTGCGCACCGGGTTGGAGAACGCCCACTGGTAGGCGAAGTTCATGAACGTGCCGTCGAGGGTGTCGAACAGGCTCATCCCGGCGGCGAAGAGCAGCGGCAGGCACAGCACCGCGTACCAGGGCAGCCCGGCCGCCGCGCCCGAACCGGCCATCACCATCAGCGTGACCTCGGTGGCCGTGTCGAAGCCGAGCCCGAACAGGAAGCCCAGCGGGAACATCTGGCCCGGCCGGGAGACCGACCGGGTCAGCCGCCCCAGCACCCGGTTCATGAACCCCCGTGAGTCCAGGTGCTGTTCCAGCTCCCGCTCGTCGTACGTGCCGGAGCGCATCGCCCGGAACACCCGCAGGATGCCCGCCAGCGCGACCAGGTTGAGCGCGGCGATCAGGTAGAGGAAGGTGCCGGAGATCGTCGTGCCCATGAAGCCGAGCACCTGGTGGGTGCGCGAGTGCTCGTCCATGACCCGGCCGGCCAGCCGGGTGCCGCCCGCGATCAGCAGAGCCAGCAGCACCACCACGCTGGAGTGGCCGAGCGCGAACCAGAAGCCCACCGACACCGGCCGCCTGCCGTCGGCCATCAGCTTGCGGGTGGTGTTGTCGATCGCCGCGATGTGGTCGGCGTCGAAGGCGTGCCGCATGCCGAGGGTGTAGGCGGTGACGCCGAGCCCGACGCCGAAGACGTCCTGCCCGACCCTGTAGTGCCCGGGGGCGACGAGCAGGAACAGCACCCGGAAGGCGACGACGTGCAGGGCGGCGATCACCGCCAGCAGCCCCGCCGTCCTGATCGTGTCCTCGCGTCGCCATCGGAAGGCAGCGGCATCGGCCATCGGATTCACGCTCCAGCACCTCGTGGATCATCTCGTGAGCTGCCGTGGCCGGTCTCCTGGCTTACGGGGTGGTGCGTTCGCCGTCCCTGCCTTCCCAGCCGTCAACACGGCCAGTGGCCCGGCGGACGCCGGACGGCACGGGAACTCCCCGATCACAGTGGCGAGGGCCGCGTCGGCATGGACCCCTGAGGGGCCGTCACCGACTTCCCGAGCACCACGGCCCGCCCACCGTAGGCAGGTGAACGTCCGTCCGCATAGCCGGCACCGGTGCGCGTACTCAAGATCACACATGGCGCGGCCCCCGCCGCTCGCGGGCCTTGCGGCCGGCGCGAGCGGCGGGGCCGCGGGGTGCGTGCGGGGCGGCCGGTCAGCTCCTCGCGCCCCGCCTGCGGCGCGCGAGGAGCACGAACGCGGCGCCGCCGGCGACCAGCACGGCGGCCCCGCCCGCGATCAGCCCGGAATTGCCGCCGCCACCGGTTTCCGCGAGGTCGCCGCCGTCGTCACCGCCACCGTCCGGCGTGGGGCCGAACCGGCCCGGGACTCGGAGGCGGACGGGGCCGGCGCGGACTGCGAGGAGGCCGGGGAGGGCGCGGCGGACGACTCCGAGGCGCTCGGCGCGGGCGGCGCCGACTCCTCGGCGGGGGCGCTCGGCGACGGGGACCGCGGCTCCTCCGGGGTGCTGGAGCAGTCCTTCGTGCCGCCGTTCCAGGCGGCGATCAGCTTGTCCTTGATGACCGGGTGGTCCGGGCCCTTGGGCAGGTCGCCGTGCTCGAAGCCGTCGTTCGCGTCGGTCCTGCCGTCGAACCTGACGGCGCCCCGGTAGAGGTCGATCTGCGCGAAGCAGCCCGCGTCCGGCACCGCGATGTCGAGGGAGTCGGTCTCGCCCGGCTTGACGGCCACCGTGTCGAAGTCGACGAAGACCTGCTCGCCGGAGGTGGCGAAACTGGCACCGTGGGCGAGGTAGGAGGCGAGCGAGGCCGTGCAGCCGGCGGCGTCCCCCGCGGCCCGGACCCGCACGTGGACCTTGCCGTCCTCGGTCGGCCGGAGATTCTGGTCGTCCACCTTGACCGAGTCGAAGAAGTTCACGCCGTCCAGCGAGAACTGGCAGCGGTCGGTGCCGGTCTCGGTGCCCGCGCCGGTGCCGGGCGCGTAGTGGCCGCCGGTCCTCCAGCCGTCACCGCCGTGCGCGCCATGGGCCCAGGCGCCGGAGGCGGCGGCGACCGAGGCGGCGAAGAGGGCGAGTGACGCGGCGCCCGTCCCCAGCAGGCGGCGCGCGGTGACACGTCTGGCTATGGACATGGGTATCCCATCGCAGAAGCTCGAGTGAGCGAAGAAGTCAGAAGAGACACGCGGCCCATTGGTCACATGCGCCACAGTGTGAGGCCATGGTGAGCGGCCCTGTTGAAACCTGTCAACCTGCGCGAATACAGCGGTCGTTCATGGTGTCGTCACAACTTCATCACACGAGGAATGATCCGCTCCCCATCGTCCGAAGGTTCCCTTTCCGGGCAATGTGGACAGTCTCTGTACTGTCGTCCTTCCCGAAGGGAGCCCGCATGGCAGACCTCTCGTCCCGGAACCCCGACTGGTGGCGCCAGGCCGTCGTCTACCAGGTGTATCCGCGCAGCTTCGCCGACGCCGACGGCGACGGGCTCGGCGACCTCAGGGGAGTCACCCAGCGCCTGAACCACCTCGCCACGCTCGGCGTCGACGCCCTGTGGCTGAGCCCCTTCTACCCGTCGGAACTGGCCGACGGCGGCTACGACGTCGCCGACCCCCGGGACGTCGACCCCCGCCTCGGCACCCTGGACGACTTCGACGCCATGGCGGCCGAGGCCCACCGGCTCGGTCTGAAGGTCGTCGTCGACATCGTCCCCAACCACACCTCGCACCAGCACCCCTGGTTCCAGGAGGCGCTGCGGGCCGGCCCCGGCTCCGCCGCGCGCGACCGCTACGTCTTCCGCCCCGGCCGCGGCTCGCACGGTGAACTCCCGCCCACCGACTGGCAGTCGGTGTTCGGCGGCAGCGCCTGGCGGCGGGCCCCGGACGGCGAGTGGTACCTGCACCTCTTCGCGCCCGAACAGCCCGACCTGAACTGGGAGAACGAGGAGGTCCGCGCCGACTTCCGCACCACCCTGCGCTTCTGGTCCGACCGGGGCGTCGACGGCTTCCGCGTCGACGTCGCGCACGGCCTCGCCAAGGACCTCGCCGAACCGCTGCGGGACATCGGCGGCATCGGCGCCACCGGAGAGGAGGCCCTGCTGCGCGTCGCGCCCGGCAGCCACCCGTACTGGGACCGCGACGAGGTGCACGAGATCTACCGCGACTGGCGCAAGATCTTCGACGCCTACACCCCGCCCCGCACCGCGGTCGCCGAGGCCTGGGTCCCGGACGGCCGCCGCGCCCTGTACGCCCGCCCGGACGAACTGGGGCAGGCCTTCAACTTCGAGTATCTGCAGGCTCCCTGGGACGCGGACGAGCTGCGGCAGGTCATCACCGGCTCACTGGCCACCGCCCGCACCGTCGGCGCCTCGGCCACCTGGGTGCTCTCCAACCACGACGTCGTACGGCACGCCTCCCGGCTGCTGCTGCCGCCCGGCACCGACGAGAACGCCTGGCTGCTCGCCGGCGGCAGGGCCCCCGCCGTCGACCCGGAGGCGGGTCTGCGCCGGGCCCGCGCCGCGACCCTGCTGATGCTGGCGCTGCCCGGCTCCGCCTACGTCTACCAGGGCGAGGAGCTCGGCCTGCCCGAGGTCGCCGACCTGCCCACCCAGGTGCTGCAGGACCCGATCTGGGAGCAGACCGGCCACGTCCGCAAGGGCCGGGACGGCTGCCGGGTGCCGCTGCCGTGGACGCCGGACGGGCCGTCGTACGGCTTCGGGCCGGGGGCCGCCTGGCTGCCGCAGCCGGAGTCCTTCGCCTCCCGCGCCGTCGCGGCGCAGGCCGGTGCCGAGGGCTCCACCCTGGAGTTCTACCGCACCGCCCTGCGGCTGCGCCGGAAGCTGCTGGAGGGCGAGACGCTGACCTGGACGCCCGGCGCCCCGGCCGGCGTCCTCGACTTCGCCCGCACCGGGACCTGGCGCTGTGTCACCAACCTCACCGAGCGGCCCGTGGCACTGCCGCCGGGCGAGGTGCTGCTCGCCAGCACCCCGCTCGCGGAGGCCGGATCGCTCCCGCCCGACACCACGGTGTGGCTCGGCTAGCCCACGGTCGGCGTGGGGGTGGGGGCCGGGGCGTTGCCGCCGGCACCGCCGCCGTCGCCGGTGAGGCCGCCGAGGTTCAGCGGGGTGGACGTGGCGTTCGGCGGCGGGGTGAGCACCACCTCCGGCTGGCCCACCGGCGGCGGGGCGGGGTGAGGTTGTCGGAGGGCAGCTTCGGCGGGGTGGTCTGCTGGAAGATGGTCTGCTCGAAGTCGACCAGACCGGTCTTCTCCATCACCGTCATGTGGTCCAGCACGGTGTCGTTGGCCTGGTCGGCGAGCGCGCGGATCAGCGAGTTCTTCGTGGTGGACCGGATCTTCGCGATCGAGTTGAAGATCGAGCCGTGCGTCATCCGCAGGATGTTGGCGAAGTCGGTGTCGAACGACTTGCCGCTCTCCGCCTTGAGCTGGGTGACGAAGCCCTCCTGCTGAGGGCTCGCCACGTTGGGCAGCGTGATGTTCAGCATCGGCGCGATCTTGCGGCAGCTCGCGTCCAGCGCGGCGTGCCCGTCGACCAGGTGCTTGCTGGCCTCCAGGACGCCCTTCGAGGCGCCCTTCTGCAACCCGATCTGACCGAGCGGGTACTCCCAGAGACCGGCGGCCCGCACCCTGACCACGAAGTCCCGGTCGCCCTCGGTGAGCGGCCCCCACTGCGTCTGGGCGATGATCCTCGTCTGCGAGGTCGAGACGGTGTTCAGCCCGAGCATGCTCGGGTAGGCGAGCGCGCCGAGTGTCAGGGCCATCGCACCGCCCACGAAGAGAGTTCCCGTCGCGTTCCGCGAAAAGCGCACCGTGCCTCCTGCCCGGTCGTGGATCCCGCCCCCGACGACACGCGGGCAGTTCGTACGCACAGCAGTACGGACGGAAGCGCCGATCGTCTCTGTGGCGCGGGTAAAAACTGTCACCGGACCGCGGACGGGTGCCCCGGCCCCGGTGATTGCCATCCGTTGGCGATCGATGGATGTACGTGACAGACGGTTGGGCGAAGGTTGACCCTTCGCCGGGAGAAGGCAGACCGCAGGCGGTCCTAGATTCGCCGCATGCCCCCACCGTCGTCCCCGAGGACGCCCGCCGCGCTGCCCGTCCTGCCCTACCGCAAGCCCACCAGGGCCGTGACTACTGGGTGCTGGACGACGTCCTCCCGGACCCCGGCGCCGTACGGCAGCGGTGCCTGGCGAAGGACGACTGGACCCGGGGCCACCCGTACACCGCGGAGACCTGGCCCGGGCTGCGCGCCATGCCCGGCCTCGAACCCGGGGAACTGGCCTGTGTCGAGCGGGTGGTGAGGAAGGCGACCGGGGCCGGGAAGCTGTGGGTCCAGCGGGCGCCCGGCGGCGGCACCCTGAACCACAACTGCGTACAGGTGGTCGGCGAGGGCGAGAGCGAGCCCCGCCCGCACACCGACTCGCGCGCGCTGTGCCGGTACGCGGCCGTGCTGTACCTCAACCCGGGTGTGCCCGCGGACTGCGGCACCAGCTTCTACCGCCAGTCCCTGCCCGGCGGCCGGCTCGGCGGCAACGTGGTCCAGGCTCCGCACGACAACCTCGTGGAGGCGCTCGGCACCCGCTTCGTCGCCGCCGACGCCTTCGCGGAGGACGTCCGCGTCCCGCACCGGTACAACCGGCTCCTCCTCTACAACGCCAACCTAGTGCACAGCGCGACGGGTTACACCGGCCGGGAGCAGGCGGAGAAGCGGATGACGGCGGTCTTCTTCTGGATGGCCTGAGCCGGTCGCCCGCCGGGTGACGCCCCGGCCACCCGGCGGGGGCGGGGCCGGCGCGCTCTGGCAGCGTTGGTCCCATGGCGCACTCGGAGACGGACACCGGCCACGGCCCCGACCCCTACCTCGAGCACCGGCGGACGCTGTTCGCGACGGCGTACCGGATGCTGGGCAGTGTGGCGGACGCGGAGGACGTCCTGCAGGACACCTGGCTGAGCTGGCATCGCGCGGACCGCTCGGAGGTCCGGGACCCCCGCGCCTACCTGGTCCGCACCGTCACCAACCACTGCCTGAACCGGCTCACCTCGGCCCGGGCGCGCCGCGAGCGGTACGTCGGCCCCTGGCTGCCCGAGCCCCTGCTGACCTCCCCCGACGTCCAGGAGGAGGCGGAACTCGCGGACAGCGTCTCGACGGCCGTGCTGGTGGTCCTGGAGACGCTGACCCCGGTGGAGCGCGCGGTGTTCGTCCTGCGCGAGGTCTTCGGCTACGCGCACGCGGAGATCGCGGGGTTCCTGGACCGCCCCGAACCCACGGTCCGCCAGATCGCCCGCCGGGCCCGCGAGCACGTCCGCTCCCGCCGCGCCCGGTACGACACCGACCCCGAGCGGCGGGCCAAGGTCACCGCCCGGTTCATCGAGGCGTGCGCGGGCGGCGACCTGAACGCGGTGCTGGAGCTCCTCGCCCCGGACGTCACCTGCTGGTCCGACGGCGGCGGCAAGGTCTCGGCGGCCCGGCGGCCGCTGCACGGGGCGGACCACGTGGGCCGGTTCGTCCTGGGCGTGCTGCGCAAGCCCCGGATGGAGGGCGTGGCCGTACGCCTCGTGCCGGTCAACGGCGAACTCGGCATCCTGCTCACCCACGGCGAGGAGCCGGTGGGCGCCGTGACCTACGACCTGGTCGACGACCGCATCGAGACCCTCCGTGTGCAGGTGAACCCGGACAAACTGCGCGGGCTGCGGAGCTGAGCCGCCCGGCGCCGGGCGGTGCCGCCGGGCGGCCGGTGCGGGTGCCGCCCGCCCGCCGGTTTCCGACGGCCGGCACGCGTGCGTAACGCGGTCGTACCCCCATCGCGTGTAAAGGGTGACGTCCGACCACGAAGGGACACTCGGTGAGGGAAGCACCCGCGGACTACCTGGAGTTCGCAATCGCCCGCAGCGGTCCGCTGTTCCGGACCGCGTGCCTGCTCACGGGCGACTGGCACCTCGCCGAGGACCTGGTGCAGGAGACCCTCGCCAAGATGTTCCGTTCCTGGCGGCGGGTCAGCCGCGCGGGCTCGCCGGTCGCCTATGCCGACACCGTGCTGGTGCGGACCTTCCTCTCCCAGCGCCGGCGTCGCAGCTCCACCGAGCGTCCCAGCGACCGGCTGCCGGACGCCGCCGGTCCGGCGCGGGACGACGAGCTGCGGATGGCCCTGCTGGACGGCCTGGCCCGGATGACGGCCAGGGACCGGGCCGTGCTGGTGCTGCGCTACTGGGAGGACCGCTCGGTGGACGACACCGCGCAGGTCCTGCGGACGACCCCCGGAGCCGTCCGGGCGCACAGCAGGCGCGCCCTGCAACGGCTGCGCACCCTCCTCGGCGACCAGTTGGCCGACCTGACCGCCTGACGGGCCGGGCGCCGCCCCCGACCACCCTCCCCGACGAACGGAGAGCCTCTTCCCATGCCACGCGACGAGCACCGCACCGACGAGTTCGAGGAACGGGTGGCCCGCGCCATGAGCGGCGCGACCGACGGGTTCCCGCCGCACTCGGCCGACCTGGTGACCCGCTCCATCACCCGGGGCCGCAGGATGCGCCTGTTCGGCGTCGCCCGCGTCGCCGCCGCGGCCGTCGCGGTGGCCGCCGTGGGCGGCACCCTGATGGCCACGGACGCCTTCGGCACCAGGAGCGCCACGGACGGCCGGCTCGGCGGTGTCCCGGCGAGCGGCCCCGCGTCCTCCGGCCGGTCCCCCTCCGGCGGCCACCCGCCGGTCAGCGGCGACGACATGCTCGGCACGCTGAAGAGCCTGCTGCCGCCCGGCGGTACGGTCTCCGAGGCCTCCGGCCGGGGTTCCCGGTCGGACGGCTCCGTCTGGCCGAGCGCCCGGCTCACCTACTCCACCGACGCCGGATCCTCCGGCATCGACCTCACCGTCGCGCGGCTCGCGTCCGGTCTTCCCGCCGACGACCGGGGCTCGGGCGGGTGCCTGCCGGTGGAGGCGCGCCCGTACGACGAGTGCACCACCCGCAGGCTCCCCGGCGGTGCCGTGCTCGACACCACGAAGTCCTTCACCTATCCGAGCAGCGACACCGGCCAGAAGCGCTGGTACGTGGTCCTGACGACCGCCGACGGGGCGCAGCTCACGGTCCAGGAGTTCGGCGGCGGCGGCGAGAAGGGCGCCGGCGGCGGAGCCGACCCCCTGCTCTCCACCGCGCAGCTCACGGCGATCGTGCGCAGCCCGGCCTGGAAGGAGGCGATCGACGCCCTGCCGGTCCCGGGCACCGCTGCGGGCGGGCCGACCCGCACCGGCCGTGCCTCCGGAGCCCGCCTGACCAGGGTTCTCGAGTCGCACCTGCCCCACGGCACCGTCTCCCACGTGAACAGCGGCGCCGGCCTGGTCCAGTTGGTCCACGACGACGGTCACGGGCGGAACATGGTGGAGGTCGACGTCCAGTACGACGCGACCGCCCTGCTCTCCGGCCACATGGGCTGTGCCGGCGACTCCGGCGACTCCGGCGACTGCGAGGCCAGGACCCTGTCCGACGGCACCCGGATCAAGCGGGTCAGGACCCGTTCGGAGAAGGGCGGTCCCGCTCAGGTCTGGCTGGTCGACACCCTGCGCCCGGACGGCCGCCGGGTGGCGGTGCGCGAGGTCAACTCCTACGCCGAGAGCACCCCGGTGACCCGCCCCCGGCCGGAACTGAGCCTGGACCGGCTGCAGGAGATCGCGCTCGACGAGGGCTTCTTCGCGGACTGACCGGGCCGATGCGCGAGGATGGGCCCGTGGAAGAACTCATGGGGGAGGGAGCCGTCCGCGAGCGGCTCGGGGACCGGTCCGTCCGGACGGCCGGGTGGCTGGCCGGCGGGGCGTTGCTGGCGGCCGGGGCCGCCTGGACGGTGCGGGGGCCTGGGAGATCAGGCTGGCCGTGGCGGGGGAGCCGGCTTCGGGGCCGCCGGACCAGGGGGAGGGGTGCACCGGCCGCTCAACGGCCTCGAGGACTCGTACCACCTCGTGACCTCGCTGGGCGGTGGCGTCGCCTTCGTGTGCGCGCTGCTGTTCCTGGCCTGGCTGTGGCGGGTGCGGGACAACGCGCGAGTGCTGTCGGGACGGGCGCCGAAGTACCTCGGGATCTGGGTGTACCTCGGGTGGATCGTGCCCGTCGTGAACCTCTGGTTCCCGCGCGGGATCGTCGCGGACGCCTTCCGGGCCACCGCCCCGGAGCGGAAGCTGCCCGTCTCGGTGAACGTGTGGTGGGCGCTCTGGCTGATCGGCATGTTCGGCGGGGTCGGGCTGGTGTCGCGCGACTCCACGGACGAGATCATCGCGCGGGCCTACGAGGAGGTGTGGCCGCTGCTCGGCGCCGACGCCGCCGTGGTGGGGGCCGCCGTGGCCGGGACGTTCGCCGTACGCGCCGTCACCGCCGCCCAGGTGGAGCGGATCCGCGGGGTCCGGGGCCCGGGCGCGGCGGCGGAATCCGTGGGCGTCACCGGCGGATGACGGGGCACCCGCTCCGCGGGCCCCGGACCCCGTGCCGCCGTGCGGGTGGTGAGGTGGCCGTGGGGCGGGGAGGATTTTCCGTGTGAGTGTCATCGCCATCGTCGGGGCCGGCCCCGGGCTCGGGCCGCCGTCGCTCGCCGGTTCGGGCGGGAGGGCTACGCCGTCGCGCTCGTCGCGCGGGATCCGGGGCGGCTGGACGACCTGGTCCGCGAGCTGGCCGCCGACGCGGTCACCGCCCGCGGCTTCGCCGCCGACGTGCGCCGGCCGGAGGAGCTGGCGGCGGCGCTGAGGGACGCGGGCGGCGCCCTCGGCACCGTGGAGGTGCTCCAGTACAGCCCGGTGCCGCACCGGGACTTCATGCGGCCGGTGCTGGAGACCCGGCACCGGGACCTGCTCGGGCCGATCGAGTTCTCGGTGTACGGGCCGGTCGCCGCGGTGCAGCAGGTGCTGCCGGGCATGCGGGAGCTGGGCCGCGGGACCATCCTCTTCGTCAACGGCGGTACGGCCGCCGTGCCCCATCCCGAGCGGGCCGGCACCTCCATCGCGTTCGCCGCGGAGAGCGCGTACGGGCATCTGCTGCACGACCGGCTGGCCGGTGAGGGCATCCACGTGGCCCAGCTCGTCATCCCGGGGTCCATCACCCCCGGCCACGTGCGCAAGGACCCGGCCGTGCTGGCGGACACCCTGTGGGCCATGCACCGCGACCGGCGCGGATTCCGGCACTACGCCGACGACCTCGACGCCTGAAACCGCAGGCGGGCGGGGGTCCCGGGCACTGCCCTGCGTGAAGAGCATTTGTGGGCCAATATGGTGATGTTGGCCGCATTGCTCTCTTCGAGGGGCCTCAATGGCTGTGGAAATCCCTTCGCTCATCAAGCCGTCCCGGCTCCGAAGCCGGGGAGGGCTGCTGGGCGAGTGTCTGGCGGAGTTCCTGGGGACCTTCGTCCTCATCTCCTTCGGCTGCGGTGTGGTCGCGATGGCGGTCGCCGCACTGCCCGGATCGGGCCGTGCCGCCACCCCGACGACGATCTTCCTGGCGGCCGGTGACTGGCTGCTGATCACCTGGGGCTGGGCGATGGCCGTCGTCTTCGGCGTCTACGTCGCCGGCGGCGTCAGCGGCGCCCACATCAACCCGGCGGTGACGCTGGCCATGGCCGTGCGGCGCGGGTTCCCCTGGGTCAAGGTGCTGCCGTACTGGTTCTCGCAGATCGTGGGCGCGTTCGCGGGAGCGGCCCTGGTCTACCTCGTCTACCACCAGGCGATCAACGCCTTCGACGCGGCGGTGCCGGGACCGAAGGTGAACGGGCACACCAACGCCACGTTCTCGATCTTCGCGACCTTCCCGGCCCGTACTTCCACGGCGGCGTCTGGGGGCCGCTGATCGACCAGATCGTGGGCACGGCCTTCCTGCTGATGCTGATCGCCGCCGTCCTGGACGTCCGCAACCAGGCGGTGAAGGCCAACCTCGCACCGCTGGTCGTGGGTTTCGTCGTCGCCGCGATCGGCATGTCCTACGGCGCGAACGCGGGCTACGCCATCAACCCGGCCCGCGACTTCGGGCCACGGCTGTTCACCTGGGCGGCGGGCTGGGACAGTCTGGCCTTCCCCGGCAGTGTGGCCGGCTCGTTCAGTGCGTACTGGTGGATCCCGATCGTCGGGCCGCTGGTCGGCGCCGTGATCGGCATCCTGGTCTACGACCTGTTCATCGGCGACGTGCTGGTGGTGCGCGGCGAGTTGGGCGAGCTGCCCGAGCCGGGCCGCGGCCGGCCCGTGCGCGAGGAGGACTTCTAGGCGCAGCCCCGTCCACAGGCTGTGGACCGGCGCCCGCCCCCGCCCCTCACCACCCGGTCAGCAGCAGGTGGTTCAGGAGCAGGGCGAGCGCCGTCTGCGCGGCGAGCCAGGCCCGGGGACGCGGGAGGTACGCGCACGCCGGGAGCAGCCACACCGCGAACGGCAGCCAGATCCGCTCGGTCTCGGCCTTGCTCATCCCCGACAGGTCGGCGGCCAGCAGGGCGAGGAGGGCGGCGCCGACGAGGACCGCCGGGCGGACGGCGGCGGGGGACGCGCGGCGGGTGAGGGCGGCGGCGGTCCGGCGCAGGCCCGCCGCCGTCGCGAGGCCCGTGATCAGCACGGTGCAGGCCAGGTTGGCCCACACCCAGTAGCCGTAGGGCCGGGTGCCGCCGACGCCCTGGTGGTAACGGGTCACCAGCAGCCGGTACGCCGTCCACCAGTCGAACCCGGCGAGCGTGAACACCAGCGGTACGACGGCCAGTCCGGCGAGCAGGGCCGCGAGCAGGGCGGGACGCCGGCGGACCCCGTCGCGGGCCGTCCACAGCACCGCCGCGCCGGGCAGGGCGATGAGCGTGAGCCCGTACGACAGGTAGCAGGTCAGGCCGAACAGCAGGCCGGAGGCGACGGCCCAGGGCAGGGAGCGCCGGGTGACGGCCAGGGCCAGCAGGGCCGCCGCCCAGGCCGCGACCGCCGCGAACCAGCCGTCCGCCGACGTCCCGGTCCAGACCGCGGCCGGGGCCAGCACCAGGAAGGGCGCCGCGCGCCGGGCGAACGTCTCCCCGGCCAGCGCCCGTACGGCGACCAGGACGGCCACACAGGCCGTGGCGCCGGTGAGCACGCACCACAGCCCGGCCCAGCCGCCCCGCGCAGCCCGGCCCGGTCGAGGAGCACGAAGGTGAGCGTGGCGCCGGGCGGGTGGCCGGCGACATGGGCCGGCCAGGGGGCGGGGGTCCCGGCCACGATGTGGTGGGTGAAGTCGCGCAGGGCGGCCGGGACGTCGTGGAAGCGGCCGATGACCCGCAGGTACTCCTCGCGGGTGGTCAGGCGGCCCGCGACGCCCCGGTGCCAGCCGTCGACGAGGGCGAGGGAGAGGATCCAGGCCGTCGCCGCCGCCCAGGCCGAGGCGAGCAGGGCCCGCCAGGGCAGGCGGCCGGCGAGCGACGGCCCGTACGCCACCCCGGCCGCGGCGAGCAGCACGGCGGCCGGGGTACCCGGGCCCAGGTGCGGGTCCCACTCGGCCAGCAGCGGCGGCCAGTGCACGAACAGGGTGTGGCGGGTGGACTGGATGTGGCGGCCGGTCAGCACGGCGGCCGTCACCAGCAGGACGGCGGCCCCGGCGGCGTACAGGTCACGGCGGAGGCCGCGCCGGGCGTCATGGCCGGCCGGGCCGGGATCGCGGCCGGCGTCGCGGCGGAGGGAGCGGGTCACGTCGGCACGTTAGGCCGCACGGCCGCGCCGGGGCCGTCGTACCGGGCGGACGTCAGCGTTTCGTCACCGGTCGCGGGCCCTTCTCCGGTCCCCTCCCGGCCTACCGTCGGCACATGCGCGACCATCCCCGGCTTCCCACCGCCCCCGGTTTCTGGCGCAGCCCCCTGCGCGGGCCCTGGTTCACCTCGGTGCTCGGCCTCGTGCTGCTCGCCGGCATCACGGTGCTGTTCGTGACCGGCCTGGTGTCCTACGCCGCCTACAACCCGGACCTGTCCCCGGTGAACGACACCACGCCGGACAAGGGCGTCCTCGGTTTCTACCTCTTCGCCTGGCCGGCCGGGCCGGTGTGGCTGTACCGGTTCACCCAGGGCGTCCACGTCACCCTCGGCGTCACCCTCGTCCCGGTCCTGCTGGCCAAGCTGTGGTCGGTGGTGCCGCGGCTGTTCACCCTGCCGCCGGCCCGTTCCCTCGCGCACGCGCTGGAGCGGGTCTCCCTGCTGCTGCTCGTCGGCGGCGGCCTGTTCGAGTTCACCACCGGGGTGCTCAACATCCAGCTCGCCTACGTCTTCCCGGGCTCCTTCTACCCGCTGCACTTCTACGGCGCCTGGGTGTTCTTCGCCGCGTTCGTGGCGCACGCCGTGCTGAAGGCGCCGGCCGCGGTGCGCACCGTACGGCGGCGCCTGCGAACAGAGCCGGAGAGCGACCTCGTCGCTCCGCACCCCGACCCGCCCACCGTCTCCCGGCGCGGGGCGCTGTGGCTGGTCGGCGGCGGCTCGCTGCTGCTGTTCCTGACCACGGTGGGGCAGAGCCTGGGCGGCCCGTTCCGGCGCACCGCGCTGCTCGCGCCGCACGGCGGGCCCGACCCGGGCGGCGGCCCGAACGGCTTCCAGATCAACAAGACGGCCGCGTACGCCGGGATCGACGCGGCGGAGACCGGCGAGGAGGCGTGGCGGCTCGTCGTCACCGGGCGGACCGGCACGGTCCGCCTCAGCCGTGCCGAGCTGCTGCGCCTGCCCCAGCACAGCTCGTCGCTGCCCATCGCCTGCGTGGAGGGCTGGTCGACCGCCGACCAGTGGTGGCGCGGGGTGCGGCTGCGCGACCTCGCGGCGCTCGTCGGGTACGACGGCGAGGTGCCGGACGTGTTCGTGGAGTCCCTGCAGCGGCACGGCGCCTTCCGCCGTGCGGCCCTGCGCGCCAACCAGGTGGCCGACGGCCGCTCCCTGCTCGCCCTGTCCGTCAACGGCGAGGACCTGTCCATGGACCACGGCCACCCGGCGCGGGTCATCGTGCCCGCGGCGCCCGGTGTGCTCAACACCAAATGGGTGGCCCGGCTGACGTTCGGAGACCTGTGATGCGGCGCCGTCCCGTGGTCGGAAGCCCGTTCCAGCTGCTGCTGCTCGCCTGCTCGTTCGCGCTCGCCGGGTACGCGGGGGTACGGCTGCTCGCCGGTGACTGGCGCGGCATCGCGCTGTGGATCGTGGGCGCCGCGCTGCTGCACGACCTGGTGCTGCTGCCGTTGTACTCGGCGGCCGACCGGGCGCTGGTGCGCGGGCTCGGCGCGGCCGGGCACCGTGCGTGGACGTCGTACGTGCGGGTGCCCACCGTGCTCTCCGGGCTGCTGCTGCTGGTCTGGTTCCCGCTGATCCTCAACCTGGTGGACCGGCGCTACCGGCTCGCCACCGGCATGTCCGCCGACGTCTACCTCGGCCGCTGGCTGCTGATCACGGCCGTGCTCTTCGGCGGCTCGGCGCTGCTGCTGGTGCTGCGGTTGCCGGGCGTGCGCAGGGCGACGAAGCGGCGCCCACCGGCCGCCCACTGAGCGGCCGTCCGCCACCCGGCCCGGTCCGCGATCCGGAGCAGGGCCGGGGTGCCGATCCGGGCCCACGGGAACGGCTCGCCCACGGTGTCCCGGCCGTGCCGGACGACCCGCACCTCGGCGCGCTCGTCGATGTCCGCCGGATCCGTCTCGGTCATCAGCAGTCCACCGGGGCGCAGCAGTTGTGCCGTCCGGTGCAGCAGGGCGCCCGGGTCGCCGCCGATGCCGATGTTGCCGTCCATGAGCAGCACGGTCCCCCAGCGCCCCTCGCCGGGCAGCGGGCCGAAGACGGAGCGGCGCAGCGCCTGGCCGCCCACGGTGATGGTGCGGGCGACGGCGGCCCGGAGACGTCGACACCGAGCACGGTGCGGCCCTGCGCGGCGAGTTCCGCGACCAGCCGGCCCGGACCGCAGCCGACGTCGAGGACGACGCCCTCGCAGCGGGCCAGCACCGCCCGGTCCACGGCGTCCGCGTCGGCGCACCAGCGCTCCACCTCCAGGGGAGCAGCCGGCCGTCGGCGCGGCGCAGGAACAGCGGGCCCCGGCCGCTGCGCAGCGCGGCGGCGTACGGGTCGCAGGCCGCCCAGGCGGGCGGGGCGCCGGCGGTGCTCACCGGCCGGCCGCGCAGTCGGCGAGCCGCGCGGCGAAGGCGCCGTGCGGGGCGAGGGCGGCGACGGCGCGGGCGTCGGCCGCGGTGTCGACGTCCCGCAGCCTGGGCAGGTCCCGCACCCGCAGCCCGGCGGCCACCAGCCGCTCCCGCTGGACGGCCCCGGTCCCGGGCGTCGACATGGGCACTCCGCGCAGCAGCGCGGGCTCGGGGCGGGCCAGGCCCAGCGCCCAGAAGCCGCCGTCCTCGGCCGGGCCGAACCAGGCGTCGCAGTCCGCGAAGTCCACGGTGAGCAGCGCGGGGGTGACCTGGGGGGTGTCCATGCCGATCAGCAGGGCCGGTCCGGCGCAGCGGGCGAAGGCGTCGGCGAGACGGTCGTCGAGGCCGCCCGCGCACTGGGGACGACGTCGAAGCCGGGCGGGAGCCAGGGGCCGGGCCGGCCGTCCAGGACGAGGATCCTGCGGGTGGCGGGCGCCCCGGCCACGGCGCGCAGGGTGTCGGTCAGGGAGGCCTCGGCGAGGCCGGCGGCCTGGGCGGGGGTGAAGGGCGGGGTGAGGCGGGTCTTGACCCTGCCGGGGCGGGGTTCCTTGGCGATGACGAGGAGGGTGGTCATGCTCGGCTTCCTTGGCTGGTGACCGGAGTCGGGGCCGGGCCGGGACGTGTCGCCCGCGGCCACGCGGCGCCGGCGGCTAACGGGGCGGCTCCTTCAGGACCGCGCTCATGTCCCGCACGGCGTGCCAGGTGCCGCGCCAGGTTCCGGTGACCTTGGAGGTGCCGGTGCGGGGAAGGTAGGGGACGTCGTGCTCGGTGACCCGCCAGCCGGCGTCGGCGGCGCGGACCACCATCTCCAGCGGGTACCCGCTGCGCCGGTCGGTGAGGCCGAGGCCGAGCAGGGCCTCCCGGCGGGCGGCGCGCAGGGGGCCGAGGTCGTGCAGGCGCAGCCCCGTGCGGCGGCGCAGCAGCCGGGCCAGCGCCAGGTTGCCGGCCCGGGCGTGGACCGGCCAGGCGCCCCGGGTGCGCGGCCGGCGCCGGCCGAGCACCAGATCGGCGTGGCCGTCCTGGACCTCGCGGACGAACGGGATCAGGTGCGCGGGGTCGAGGGAGGCGTCGCAGTCGCAGAAGCACACCACGTCGGCGGTGGCGGCCAGCAGCCCCGCGTGGCAGGCGGCGCCGAAGCCCCGCCGTTCCTCGGTGACGACGGTGGCGCCGAGGGCGCGGGCGAGACCGGCGGAGCCGTCGGTGGAGCCGTTGTCGACGACGAGGGCGCGCCAGCCGGGCGGAACGCGCTCCAGCACCCAGGGCAGGGCCCCGGCCTCGTTCAGACAGGGCAGGACGACGTCCACGCCGGTGGGGCACGGTGAGGTGGTCACGGCGTTCACCCTACGAAGCCGAACCGTGACGAACCGGACATCCGCTCCTTACGAAACCCGGACGTCGGCGCCGGGACCGGGTCGGGGCGGTGGCGCGGTGCCAGGGTGGAGACATGCAGCAGCCATACGCGTCACCGGACACCGGAGGGCGGCCGGACGCCCGGGGCCGGATTCTCGTCGTGGACGACGACCCGACCGTCGCCGAGGTCGTCGCGGGTTACCTGGACCGCGCCGGGTTCGCCGTGGACCGGGCCGGTGACGGGCCGGCCGCCCTCGAACGGGCCGCCGAGCACCGGCCGGACCTGGTGGTGCTCGATCTGATGCTGCCCGGCATGGACGGCCTGGAGGTGTGCCGCCGGCTGCGCGAGCGGGGCTCGGTGCCGGTCGTCATGCTCACCGCGCGCGGCGACGAGGACGACCGCATCCTCGGCCTGGAGGTCGGCGCCGACGACTACGTCACCAAGCCGTTCAGCCCGCGCGAACTGGTGCTGCGGGTGGAGTCGGTGCTGCGCCGCGCCCGGCCCGCCGCACCGGGCGGCCGGCTCGCCGCGGCGGGTCTGACCGTGGACCCGCGGGCCCGCCGCGCCACCAAGGACGGCGGCGAGCTGCTGCTCACCCTGCGGGAGTTCGACCTGCTCGTCTTCTTCCTGCGGCACCCGGGCCGGGCCTTCGGCCGGGAGGAGCTGATGCGGGAGGTGTGGGGCTGGGACTTCGGCGACCTGTCGACCGTCACCGTCCACGTCCGCCGGCTGCGCGGGAAGGTCGAGGACGATCCGGCCCGGCCCCGCCTCATCCAGACCGTGTGGGGTGTCGGCTACCGCTTCGACGCCACGGGGAAGGAGACGGTCTGACGTGCGCGACAACCTCCTCATCGCCCTCTACGCCTTCCTCGGCGCCGCCGCCACCGGCCTCGCCGGCGCGGCCCTGCTGCGTCTGATCCGCCGGCGCTCCCTCACCGTCTCGCTCGCCGTGGTGGCGGCCGTCGGTGTGGTGGCCATGCTCGCCGGGACCATGGCCGTGGCCCAGGCGATGTTCCTGTCCGCCCACGACCTGCGGGTCGTCACCGCCGTCGTGGCCATGGCGGCGGTCGTCTCGCTGGCCACCGCGCTGCTGCTGGGCCGCTGGGTCGTCGCCCGCAGCCGGGAACTCACCGACGCCGCACGGAACTTCGGGGACGGCGGCGCCTTCGCGGCGCCCGCCGCCCCGGCCACCGCCGAACTGGACGCGCTGAGCCGGGAGCTGGCCGCGACGAGCGCCCGGCTGGCCGCCTCCCGGGACCGCGAACGGGCGCTGGAGACCTCCCGGCGCGAGCTGGTCGCCTGGATCTCGCACGACCTGCGCACCCCGCTCGCCGGGCTGCGCGCGATGTCGGAGGCGCTGGAGGACGGGGTGGCCACCGATCCGGACCGCTACCTCAAGCAGATCCGCACCGAGGTGGAACGCCTCAACGACATGGTCGGCGACCTCTTCGAGCTCTCCCGCATCCACGCCGGCACACTCCCCTCAGCCCGGTCCGCGTCTCCCTGTACGACCTGGTCGGCGACGCCCTCGCGGGCGTCGGCGCGCTCGCCCGCGAGCACGGCGTACGGCTGGTCGGGGACGGGGTGGAGCCGGTGCCGGTGGAGGTCGACGGCAAGGAGATGAGCCGGGTGCTGGCCAACCTCCTGGTGAACGCCATCCGCCGCACCCCCGCCGACGGCACGGTCGCCGTCGCCGCCGAGCGCGCGCCCGGCGGCGTGGTGCTGTCGGTGACCGACGGCTGCGGCGGCATCCCCGAGGAGGACCTGCCCCGCGTCTTCGACACCGGCTGGCGCGGCACGGACGCCCGGACGCCCCGGCGGGCGCGGGCCTCGGCCTCGCGATCGTGCGGGGGATCGTGGAGGCGCACCGGGGCCACGCCTCGGTGCGCAACATCCCGGGCGGCTGCCGCTTCGAGGTGACCCTCCCGGCCGCCGAGGCGTAGGCGGGCACGCGGCGGGCGCCCCGGCCGGGCGCCGTGCTCACCGCACCCGCGCGAACTCCCGCATCCCCTCGGCGAAGCCGATCTCCGGCCGCCAGCCGAGTTCCGCGCGCAGGCGGGCGGAGTCCGCGGTGATGTGGCGGACGTCGCCCAGCCGGTACTCGCCGGTGACCACCGGCTCGGGGCCGCCGTGGGCGGCGGCCAGGGCGCGGGCCAGGTCGCCGACCGTGTGCGGCTCACCGCTGCCGGTGTTGTAGGCGGTGAGCGTCCCGGGGCGGCCCCGGCCTCCAGCGCGGTCACGTTGGCGGCGGCCACGTCGCGCACGTGGACGAAGTCCCGGCGCTGCCGCCCGTCCTCGAACACCCGCGGCGGCTCGCCGCGTTCGAGGGCCGAGCGGAAGAAGGAGGCGACCCCGGCGTAGGGCGTGTCGCGGGGCATCCGGGGGCCGTACACGTTGTGGTAGCGCAGCGAGACGGCCGTACCGCCGGTGCAGCGCGCCCAGGCCGCGGACAGGTGCTCCTGGGCGAGCTTGGTGGTGGCGTACACGTTGCGGGGGTCGGCCGGGGCGTCCTCGGCGACCAGTCCCGGGGCCAGCTCGGCGCCGCAGAGCGGGCAGTCCGGTTCGAAGCGGCCCGCCGCCAGTCCGGCCTCGGCGCGCGGGCCGGGACGTACGACGCCGTGCTCGGGGCACTCGTAGCGGCCCTCCCCGTAGACCACCATCGAGCCCGCCAGCACCAGCCGCCCCACGCCGGCCCCGGCCATCGCGGCGAGCAGGACGGCGGTGCCCAGGTCGTTCCTGGAGACGTACTCGGCCGCGTCCGCGACGCCGTCGCCGAGGCCCACCATGGCCGCCTGGTGGCAGACCGCGTCCACCCCGGCGAGCGCCCGGGCGACCGCCGCCGGGTCGCGCACGTCGGCTCCGGGATCGGCCCGGACGTCGTACACGACCGGCTCGTGCCCGCGCGCCCGCAGGGCGTCGACGACATGGGACCCGATGAACCCGGCACCGCCGGTGACCAGTACGCGCATACGCCCACGCTAGGCCCGGTCCCGGTGTCGGCCCCGTGCGCCGGACGGCGCGTCACGGGTCCGTAAGGACCCCGTCACCGGCGGACGGGGCGGGACGCGCCCACCGTGCGGACGGTCTCCGTCCGCACGCCTGCACCGGGCTCGCGCACCGCGTGTTCGCCGGCCCCGGTGACCCGCCGGGGAGAGGGGCCGCGTCAGTGCGAAGGTCCGGCCGCCGCACCGGACTTCGGGGCCTTCGCGGACGGCGCCCGCACCAGGTCCACGTCCTGCTCCCGGACGTAGGCGAGCCGGTGCCCGAACTGGATCTCGTAGTAGCGCTCGCGGCCCTTCACCACCGGGCTGGGCGCGCTGCCGTAGGACTTGCCGGCCCAGGTGCCGAGGACGCTGGACCGGGTCACGTACCGCTGGCCCGCGCGGAGGTCGTACGGCAGCGGCGACTCCGGCTGTTCGTCCACGCCGTCCGGGTAGGCGTCCTCGTCCGGCAGCGCGCGCCCGTACACCGGGATCTCGCTCAGGCCCGCCTTCGGCGTCACCATCCGGCCGGCCGCGCCGACCGCCGTCGGGTGGTCCTTCGGGTTCTTGAACCAGGCCCTGTTGCCCTGGAACCAGATGGCCGTCCAGTCGCCGCTGCGCCCGGCGACCGCGAAGGTCTGGCCGGCCGAGACCCGCGAGCCGAGGTCGTTGACGTCCTCCGTGGAGTCGTCGCCGTCCGGGTGCCGGCCCATGTCCTGGATCAGCGGCGCGCCGTCGGACGGCTCGGTGTGCAGGCGGACCGCGCTGGAGCCGTGCGGCGCGCACGGGTCGCCCTTGCCCGTGCACCCGGTGAACCGGGGCTTGTGGGTGGCGTAGTCGGGCAGCACGGTCACCATCGGGCTGTCCGGTCCGGCCGTCGCCTTCAGCGGGGCGCCGAGCAGGTCGAAGTAGTGCCGCCAGTCCCAGAACGGGCCGGGGTCGTCGTGCATGTCGGGGATGGAGTCGGCGGTCGGGGCGGGCACGTTGTCGTGGCCGAAGATGTGCTGCCGGTCCAGCGGGACGCCGTACTTCCTCGCCAGGTAGCGCACCAGGCGGGCCGACGTCCGGTACATCGTCTCGGAGAACCAGGCGTCCGGCTGGGTGAGGAAGCCCTCGTGCTCGATGCCGATCGAGCGGGCGTTGACGAACTGGCTGCCCGAGTGCCAGGCCTCGTCCTTGGTCTTGATGTGCTGGGTGACGTGCCCGTCGCGGGAGCTGATGGAGTAGTGCCAGGAGGCCTCCGTCGGGTCCTGCACGGTCTTGAACATGTTCGGCAGGATCGCCTCGGTGTCGTGGATGACGATGTAGTCGATCTTCTGGTCCCGGGGCCGGTCGGCCAGGTCGTGGTTGCCGTAGCCGCCGTCGTCGTCGGTGGTGTCGTAGGACGCGCTCAGCCAGGAACAGGACAGCTCCGGCGGGCACTCGGGGTCCTGCGCCCGCTGCGGGCCCGAGTGGCCGGCGGGGTTCCAGCGCACCTCGGGGCGGGCGGCCAGGCTGACCTGCTGGCCCACGTCGGTGGTGCGGTGCGCGCCCTGCCGGATCACCTCGAAGACGTCGTGCGCGTACGTCGCCGCCTCCGCCTTGTCGCTGGAGCCGGAGAAGCGCGTCACCGCGTCCCACCAGTCCGCCGGGTTCCTGCTCAGCGGCTTGCCGAGCGCCTTCTGGGTCGCCGCCAGCAGGGCGGCGCCGCCGCGCACGTTGGCGGCGGCGTCCAGCCGCAGCCGGTCCGTCGCCTCTCCGGTCAGGCGGGCGGCCCGGCGCAGGTCCGCCGCCTGCTGTTCGGGGCGGCCGCGCGCGGGCCGGGCCGCGGGCCGGGGCGACGGGCCCGCCGCCCCGTGACGCCGGTGTCCACCAGGTGCATCGGCCCGTAGCCGCCGCCGGTGCTCGGGACGCCCGGGTGGGAGTCCCAGCGCGACTGCAGGTAGGACACACCCATGAGGACGCTCACCGGCACGTGGTAGTCCTGCGCGGCGGTCGCGAAGTCGTCCTGGAGCCGGCGGTCCTCCGTCTCGCCGTCGTCGGACGGCGGCCAGGCGAGCAGCGGCAGCAGGAGCGCCGCCGAGGCGGTGGCGCAGATCAGCCCGTTGCGTCCGCGTACGGCGCCGGGGACACGGGACATCACACGACTCCACATACGCAAGGGCCTCCGACCGCGCTCGTACTGCCCAGGGGGAGCGGGTGCTCCACCGCCACCCCTTGTACGCTGCCGTGCCCACCGCGCCACGTCGCGCCAAGGGTCACCGGCGTGGACCAGTGACCCCGCCCAGGCCACCCGGTCGGCGGCGTCACCGCTCAGTCCTCGACCGGGTCCACCCGCCAGTCGGGGTGCCCGGGCATCGGCGGGGTGTGCGGCCCGTACAGCCAGGGCGTCAGAAACGGCTTCAGATCCCGGCCGGCGACCCCGGAGGCGAGCGCGACGAAGTCCGCGGTGCCGGCGGCGCGGCCCCGGTACCGGGTCACCCAGGTGCGTTCGATCCGCTCGAAGGTCTCCTCGCCGACCTCCTCCCGCAGCGCGTAGAGCACCAGCGCGGAGCCGTCGTAGCGGATGTTCCGGAAGAGGGACGGTTCGGTGGGTTCGGCGGGGGCCCCGTCGTCGTGCCGCCACCGGTCGTGCTGTTCGTAGGCGTCCCGCATCGCGTCCTCCAGGGACACCCCGCCGTGCGAGTCGGAGTAGAGGCGTTCGTAGAAGCGGGCGTGACCCTCGCTCAGCCACAGGTCCGACCACCGCCGCAGGGCGACACTGTCGCCCGTCCACTGGTGCGTCAGCTCGTGCACCAGGTCGCGCTCGGCGTGCACCCGGTCGCCCAGCAGGCTGTCCCTCGGCACGACGGACAGCGACTGGGTCTCCAGCGCGACCGGCAGGTCGGTGTCGGCGACCAGCACGCCGTAGCGGCGGAACGGGTAGGGGCCCAGGCGTTGTTCCAGCCAGGCCAGGTGTTCCGGGGTCAGGGACCGGTACTCCTCGGTGTCCGCGACGAGGTCCTCCGGCACCACGTCCCGCACCGGCAGTCCGCGGGGTCCGGTGCCGTCGGCGAACTCGAAGCCGCCGATCGCCACCTGGACCAGCTGGGCCGCGATCGGCTCCTCGGAGTCGTACGTCCACCGGACGCGTCCGCCGGGCCGCGGCGCCCGCTCGACGAGCCGGCCGTTGGCCACCGCCCGGCGGTCCGCCGGGGTGGTGATACGGAAGGTGAACGGCGCCCGCAGGCTGGGGTGGTCGTCGGCCGGGAAGATCATCTTTGCGCCGTCGGGCTGCGGGTACAGCACGGTGCCGTCGGGGGTCGGCACCCAGCCGTACTCGCCGATCGCGTCGCGGCGGTGGCGGCGCTGGGCGGGGTCGGCGGTGTAGGTGACCCGCACGGTGAAGGCGGCGCCGTCCGGGACCGGCCGCGCCGGGGTGACGACGAGCTCGTCCCCGTCGCGCTTCGCCCGCGCGGTCCGGCCGTCGACGGTGACCCGGTGCAGCGTGTTGCCCGCGAAGTCGAGGTCGAAGCGGGACAGGGCCTGGGTGGCGGTGGCCGTGATGGTGGCGCCGGCCTCGAACGGCGTGCCCGGCGCCCGCCAGTCGAAGTCGAGGGCGTAACGGCGCACCGTGTAGCCGCCGTTGCCGTCGAGCGGCAGCAGCGGGTCGCCGATGCCGGGGGCGCCGGGGGAGGGGGCCGCACCGGAGGCGCCCGCGCCGGGGCGTGGCCGGCCGGGTGGGGCGCGGTGCGACCGCCCTGGCAGGAGAGCGCGCCGGCCAGGAGGGCGGTGCCGGCGAGGGCGAGGGCCGTCCGGCGGCCGCGCGGACGTGCGGGGCGGGCACGGCTGGAGGCCCTCGTGATTTTCATGGCCGCACTATGTCAGTAAAGCGATGAATCGCCGCTTATTTTCCTATCAACACTTTCATTTCCGTGTGTCACTTCTTCACCCGGTTTACGGCATAGTGGCGGGCGTCCCGGCACCGGCCCCAGGAGGAAACGCATGCTCGGCACCGACTTCCGCACCGGATCGCCCGTCTGGCTCGATCTCGGAAGCCCGGACACCGACGCGAGCGCCGCCTTCTACGGTGCCGTCTTCGGCTGGCAGTTCGCCTCCGCCGGTCCTGAGGCGGGCGGTTACGGGTTCTTCCTGAAGGACGGCAGGACCGTCGCCGCCCTCGGCCGGCTCACCGAACCGGGCGCCGCCCCGGCCTGGACGACGTACTTCCACAGCGACGACATCCAGGCGACGGCCCGTGACGTGGTCGCGGGCGGCGGAACGGTGCGTGTCGAGCCGATGAGCGTGGGCGAGGGATCGATGGCCCAGTTCACCGATCCCCAGGGCGCCCGCTTCGCGGTGCTGCGGGCCCCGATGGGGCTGCAGCGGACCTCCGAGGACGACGCGCTGGTGTGGGTCGAACTGCACACCACCGAACCGGAGTCGGCGATCCGGTTCTACGCCGGGGTGTTCGGCTGGCGCTCGGCGCGGATGACGGCACCCGGCATGGCGTACCAGGTGCTCAGCATCGCCGACGGCGACCAGCAGGAGGGCGCCTTCGGCGGTGTGGCCCCGCTGCAGGGCGGCCAGGGGGACCCGCGCTGGGTTCCGTACTTCGCCGTGTCCGACCCGGAGGCCGTCGTCGCCGCCGGCCGGGACAACGGCGCGACCGTGCTCATGCCCGCGGTGGACGTCCCCGACGTCGGCACCATCGCCTGGCTGAGCGCCCCCGACCAGTCGGTGTTCGCCGTCCTGCGGCCGAACCCGCGCCAGGGCTGAGGCGTCCACCGCCGGGCGCACCGGCCCTCGGCTGCCCGGGGTGTTCTGTTACGCCGTTCCGGTGCCCCTCCGGCCGCAGTTCGCCGCTCCGTCCCCGCGCCGCGCATTGAATGCACCGTGCCGCGTGAGGGGCATCCGCTCCGTGCCGTCCCTTCGCGCGTCCACGGACATGCCCGCGTACCCGGTGCCCCGCGGGCACCGGAGGAGAAGGGACTCGGATGCGCGTACTGCGCCGTTACCTGTGGAGCGCGCTCGCCTCGACGCTCCTGCTGTTCGGGGTCACGCCGGCCCCCGCCCAGGCCGCCGGAGCCCACCTCCGCCACGACAGCCGCGCCTGCCCGGTCACCCACCGCACGGCGGGCCTGACCAAGGCGCCGCCCGCGGGGCTGGAGAACTACTACCGCGACGACTGGCGGCTGGGCCCCAGCCACCTCCCGGCCACCGGTCCGGTCGCGAGGATGCTCAAGGGCTGGAAACCGCAGGACAGCACGTCCGCCTACTGGTTCCTGGGCTGCTACTGGCAGACCGACCAGCAGAACGCGTCCGGCTGGTGGTACCCGGACAACAACGGGTTCGTGCTGCGCGACGGCCGCCCGGTGCAGCAGACGGAGACGCTCCGCAAGGGGCAGCTCGTCGACCTCTTCGGCAGCGGCCGCGGCAACTTCCTGGCACCGGCCGGCACGCCGTACGCCAAACGGGCCATCCCGCCGACCAACCTGGACGAGTACGACCCGGCCGCCCCGCCGTTCAACTACCACCTCTACCGCGTCCTTGAGGACTTCACGGTCCAGGCCGGTCCCATCAGGCCCTGGTTCGGCCAGCCGGGACTCGGGCGGCAGTACGTGACGGGCAAGACCGTCCCGGAGCTGATCACCGGTCAGAAGCTGAAGGAGATCACGCCGGCGGCGTAGGTCCCGGCGGCGGGTCCGGGCTCATCCGCCGGGAGCGCGGAAGGCCACCTGCCGGCGGGCCGCCTCGTCGATCTCCTCGACGGTGAGCAGCGGGGTGGCCCGGGTGAGCAGGGCGCCGCTGGCCTTGACGGCGAGGCTGACGGCGGCCATGGACACCGCGTCGGGGAAGTCGACGACGATCACGACGTCGTCCGCCCCGAAGGCGAAGTACATGGCCTCCACGCCTCCGCCGAGGCCGGTGACGACCTGCTCGACGGCGGCGCGGCGGCCGCTCCCGCCCTCGTCGAGCAGTCCCTTCGTGCCCTCGGCGGTGTAGGTGGCCTGGATCAGGAACTTCGGCATGGCGCTCCCTGCGCGTCGGTGAACCGGTTACGCACAAGGGGCTTCCCGTCGCGGCCCGGGCCGCCTTCCGCCGCGCCCCCGGAATCACCCGTTGGGCGGTCTCCCGGTGCCCGCGGCCGGCCACCGGCCACCATGACCGCGCGTCACCCGGCGCCCGGGTCACGGGGACGGCGTCCAGCGGGGTGCCGTCCTGGCCCAGGCCGCGTCCCACGCGGCGAGGTTGTGCCGCCGCACGGCGAGGGCCGCGGTGCCGTAGGCGGCCGCGCCGGCGCCGGCGGTGGCCAGGACCGCGCAGACCGCCCAGCCCATGCCGCGGGAGCGGATCTCCGCCGCGGTCGGCGGCGCCCCGGTGATCTCCCCGTTCCGGTCGGCCCAGACGCGCACGGTGCTGCCCGCGCGCAGCCCGGGCTCGACCTCGGTGCGCACCGTCCGGGTGCGGCCGTCGGGACCGTCGACGAGGACCCGTGCCGGGTACCGCGTCCGCCGGGCCTCCGCCGAGCCCGGCTCGGGGTGGCGCGGCACGTCCCGGAGCAGGACCGCGGTGGCCGGCCGCCGGGTCTCGGCCTGGTGCTGTGCGGTGCGGGCGTAGTGCCGCCGGGCGGCGTCGCCGGTCAGCAGGGCGACGACGGGGGCGGCCACGAGCACGGCCGCCAGCAGGCCGATGCCGAGCCACCCCTGGAGCAGGTCGGAGCGGCGGCGCAGGGGGTTCGCCCGCAGCCGCCACAGCGCGACCCGGGGAAGGTCCTCGGGAGGCCGCTGTGCGGACGGGGGGACGCGGCCGGCCAAGGCGACCTCCTTCCGGTGGCGGGACGGCGCACGCCAGGGCGGGCTAACCGGGGTGCGGACCGGGTGGCAGCAGCGCGCCGGCACCGGTCGTGGCGGGGTGGCGGTGGGCCGCTTCGAGGAGTCTCGCGGCACCGCGCACCGCGGCGGTGTGCGGTGCCGGGACGACGCGGAGCGGCACGTCCCGCCGGCCGGTGAGCCGGTGGGTGATCTCGGGCCGCAGGGCACCGCCGCCCGCCAGCAGGGGGCCGCGGCGCAGCGCGTCGAGGGTGGCGGAGGTGCGGTCCTGCCGCAGCATCGCGGTCACCATGACGACGACCGCGTCGCAGAGGTCCGAGGGCGGCACGGTGTCGAGGTCGCCGGTGCCCAGCGCGGTGCGGCGGGCGTCGACGACGGCGCCGTCGGACAGCAGCACCACCTCGGTGAGGTGGGCGCCGATGTCCACCACGAGCACCGGACGGGTCTGGTCCGCGCCGGCCGCCAGCGCGACGGCCCGGGCGCCGGGCACGGTCAGCACGGCGCGCGGACGCAGCACGCTCACGGCGGTGCGGGCCGCCTCCCGGTAGGCCACGCCGTCCAGGACCGGGGCGGTGACGACGACCAGCGGCCGGGCCAGGCGCGGCAGCCGGTCCGTGAGCAGCCGCTCCAGCATCCTCGCGCAGCCCGGGGTGTCGACGATGGTGCCCCGCTGGACGGGGTGGACCGCGCCGGTGCCGGGGAAGGTGACCGTGGGCACGTCGAGGACCAGTCCACGGCCGGCGATCCAGGCGCGGGTGCGGGCGCTGCCCAGGTCGAGGGCGACCCCGCAGCACCGGCGGCACCGGGGCCAGGGCCGGTGCCCGGTGCCGCCGGGGCGCGGGACGGCGGTCATCGGCCGGTTTCCCGGTCCTGCTGGCAGCGCGCGCAGTAGCGGGCCTGCGGCACTATCAGCAGCCGCTCGCGGTCGATGGGCCGCCGGCACAGGTGGCAGGCGCCGTAGCGGCCCTGGTCCATGCGCTCGAGCGCCGCGACGACGTCGGTGAGGACCATGCGGGCGGAGGCGGCGAGCTTGACGTGCACCTCGACCTGCCCGGCACCGCCCTGCCGCAGCAGGTCGTCGGTGCGGGACGGGACGGCGGACGCGATCTGCGTCAGCTGCTCCTGGCGGAACAGGCGCTGCTCGTGCAGGTTCTCGCGCAGCGCGGCGACGTCCTCGGCCGACAGGTGCGGGTGCGGGCGCGGCGCGTGCCCCGCGCGGACACGCGGCTCGGTGTCGTGCGTTTCCGGGTCGCCGATGATCTGGTGGGTCACCACTTCACCCCTTGGGCAGAGCGGAACGGGAGGCGGGTCGGGGGGACGGGGGACGGGGGAGGGCGCCGGGGTCAGGGAGCGACGCGCCGGCAGCCGACGCAGTGCCGGGTGTAGGGCAGGATCTCCAGCCGCTCCACCGGCACGGGCTTGGCGCAGTTCTCGCAGGTTCCGTAGGTCCCCGCCGCGACGCGGTCGAAGGCGTCGTCGATCTCCTTCAGCACCCGTTCGATGGCGGTCCGCTGTGCGGACATCAGCTGGTCGTCCGCCGGGTGCCCGCTCTCGTTCACCGCCTCCAGCTGGACCAGCCGGGCGCCGCGCGCGTGTTCCAGGCGCCGGCGGGCCTCGTGGTCGGTGAGGCTGCGCAGGTGGCCGTCGGCGGCGGGAGTCTCGGTCGACATGGTGCTTCCCTCTCTCGGTCCCGGACGGTTCGGGTGCCCGGGCGGTCGGTCCTCGGGCACTGCCTCGACCCTCGCCGTTCCCGCCGCCCCTGCCCATCGGGCGCGGACCCCATTTACCGAGCGTCACCGGCCCGGTCCGATCCGGACATGGGTGGCGGCCGCCCGGGAAAATGGGCCGCGCGCCCCATCGCTCCGGCGTGCCGGCGGCGGGCAGGCTGGGGGGAGGCCAGGGCGGCGGCCCGTCCGGGGCGACCGATGCCCGACAGTGGAGGCAGGCCGCGGTGCGAGAAGGAGGAGTACGTCCCGGTGTCCCTGTTCTGGCGGATCTTCGGACTCAACGCCGTGGTGCTCGGTACGGCCACGGCACTGCTGCTGTGGGCTCCGGTGACCGTCTCCGTTCCGGTCGTGCTGACCGAGGCCGTGATCCTGCTCGGCGGTCTGGCGGTGATGCTGGTCGCCAACGCCGGCCTGCTGCGCTGGGGTCTGGCCCCGCTCGACCGGCTGACGAAGCTGATGACCACCGTGGACCTGCTCCGGCCCGGCCAGCGGCTGCCCGCGCAGGGCGGCGCCGAGGTCGCCGAGCTGATCAGCGCCTTCAACGCGATGCTGGAGCGGCTGGAGCAGGAACGCGCCACCAGCAGCGCCCGCGCCCTGTTCGCGCAGGAGGCCGAACGCCGCCGGATCGCGCAGGAACTGCACGACGAGGTGGGGCAGAGCATGACCGCGATCCTGCTCGCCCTGAAACGCGCCGCCGACCAGGCCGGTGAGCCGCTGCGCGGCGAACTGCACCAGATGCAGGAGATCACCCGGGAGAGCCTGGACGAGGTGCGCCGCCTGGTGCGCCGGCTGCGGCCGGGCGTGCTGGACGACCTGGGGCTGGTCAGCGCGCTGACCTCGCTCACCGAGGACTTCGCCGCGCACACCGGGCTGCAGGTGCAGCGCCGTTTCGACGCCGACCTGCCCGCCCTGGAGCCGGAGACCGAACTGGTCTTCTACCGGGTGGCCCAGGAGAGCCTGACCAACGCCGCCCGGCACGCGGAGGCCGAACGCGTCGTCGTGGCCCTGCGCCACGCCGGGGACACGGTGGAACTGGCCGTCACCGACGACGGCTGCGGCATCGGGGCCGCCCGCGAGGGCGCCGGCATCCGCGGCATGCGCGAGCGGGCCCTGCTCATCGGGGCCCGCATCGACATCACCCCCGCGCCCGGTGCGGGCACCCAGGTGCGGCTCACCGCACCCGTTCCCAGGAAGCAGCCGTGACCATGCCCGCAGCCACCCCGATCCGCATCCTCCTCGCCGACGACCACGCGCTGGTCCGGCGCGGAGTGCGGCTCATCCTCGACCAGGAGCCGGACCTGGAGGTGGTCGCCGAGGCGGGCGACGGCGCGGAGGCCATCGCGATGGCGCGTACGCACGACGTCGACCTCGCCGTGCTGGACATCGCCATGCCCCGGCTGACCGGACTGCAGGCCACCCGGGAGCTGATCGCGCTGAAGCCGGGGCTGCGCGTCCTGATGCTCACGATGCACGACAACGAGCAGTACTTCTTCCAGGCCCTGAAGGCCGGTGCCTCCGGCTACGTGCTGAAGTCCGTCGCCGACCGGGACCTGGTCGCCGCCTGCCGGGCCGCCATGCGGGACGAGCCCTTCCTCTACCCGGGGGCGGTCACCGCCCTCATCCGCAACTACCTGGACCGGGTGCGGCACGGCGAGGAGACGCCGGACCAGATCCTCACCCCGCGCGAGGAGGAGGTCCTCAAGCTGGTCGCGGAGGGGCACTCCTCCAAGGAGATCGCCGGGATCCTCTTCATCAGCGTCAAGACCGTGCAGCGCCACCGCGCCAACCTGCTGCAGAAGCTCGGTCTGCACGACCGCCTGGAACTCACCCGGTACGCCATCCGCGCCGGCCTGGTCGAACCCTGACCCCGGACCCCGACCGCCCGGTGTCCCGGCCGCCAACTCCCCGGCCGGGCCCGGGCCCCCACGCCCGCCGGAGGCCCGTGTTGATCCGCTCCGCCCGGGTGAGGGCGCTGCTCGCCCTCACCGTGATCGCCGTTTCGCTGTACATCGCCCTCACCGTGCCGATCCGTCTCGGACTCGATCTGCGCGGCGGCACCCAGATCGTGCTGCAGACGCGTTCCACCCCGACCGCCACCGCGGGCCGCGAGGCCACCGACCGCACCCTGGAGGTGCTGCGCGGGCGTATCGACGCGCTCGGCGTCGCCGAACCCGGCCTCGTCCGCTCCGGTGACGACCGGATCATCGTCGAACTCCCCGGGGTACGGGACCCGAAGCAGGCGGCCGAGGTACTGGGCCGCACCGCGCAGCTCACCATCCACCCCGTGGCCGGCACCGCCGCCGAGAGCGGGGGACGGGCCGGGGAGCGGGTCCTGCCCGACGACTCGGGCCGGCAACTGCGCCTCAGAGCGGCCGCCCTGACCGGACAGCAGGTCGAGGACGCCGCCGCCCGCTTCGACCAGGAGTCCGGTGCCGGATGGCACATCGCCGTCGACTTCGGCGGCACCGGCCGCGCCGAGTGGGCCCGGCTGACCGGGGAGGCCGCCTGCCGGCCGCCGGGCGACCCCGGTCGCCGTGTCGCCATCGTCCTCGACGAAAGGATCATCTCGTCGCCGGAGGTCGACCCCTCGGTGGCGTGCGGCACCGGCATCACCGCCGGCTCCACGCGGATCACCGGCTCCTTCGGTGACGCCGAGGCCCGCGAACTGGCCCTGCTCATCAAGGGCGGTGCCCTGCCGGTGGCCGTGGAGACGGTGGAGCAGCGCACGGTCGGTCCCACCCTGGGCGCCGAGGCGATCGCGGCCAGCACCTGGGCGGCACTCCTCGGCACCGGCCTGACCTCGCTGTTCGTCATCGCCGTCTACCGGCTGATGGGCCTGCTCGCGGCCCTCGCCCTGCTCTGCCACGGCCTGATCTCCTACGCCGCCCTGGCCGCCCTCGGCGCCACCCTGACCCTGCCGGGCCTGGCCGGGTTCGTCCTGGCGATCGGCATGGCCGTGGACGCCAACGTGCTCGTGTTCGAACGCGCCCGCGAGGAGCACGCCGCCCGGGAACGGCCGACCCCGCGCTCGGCGCTGACCGCCGGTTTCCGCAACGCCTTCAGCGCGATCGCCGACTCCAACATCACCACCCTGATCGCGGCGGCCCTGCTGTTCCTCCTCGCCTCGGGACCGGTACGCGGCTTCGGGGTCACCCTCGGCATCGGTGTGCTCGCCTCCATGGTCAGCGCCCTGCTGGTCACCCGGGTGCTCGCCGACCACTCCGCCTCCCGCCCGTGGCTGCGCGCGCGTCCGCACCTCAGCGGCATCGCCACCACCGGCCCGGTCCGTGACCGCCTGCTGCGCCGCGACCCGCAGCTCATGCGCCGGCCGCGCCGCTGGCTGGCCGCGTCCGCCGTGCTCCTCGCGCTCGCCGGGACCGGTATCGCGGTCCGCGGCCTGGACCTCGGCGTCGAGTTCACCGGCGGACGGCTCGCCGAGTACAGCACCGCCGCCCCGGTCGACCCGGACCGGGCCCGTGCCGCGCTCGCCGACGCCGGACTCCCCCGGGCAGTCGTCCAGTCCTCCGGCGACGGCCGGCTGACGGTCCGCACCGAAGCGCTGACCGACGCCCGAGCGGCCGAGGTGACCCGGACGATCGGCGCCCTCGGGGGCGGGGCGGACCGGATCCGCGACGAACTCATCGGCCCGAGCCTCGGCGAGGAACTGCGCCGCAACGCCCTGATCGCGCTCGGCCTGGCCCTCGGCGCCCAACTCCTCTACCTGGCGGCCCGCTTCCGCTGGGTGCTCGGCACCGCCGCGGTCACCGCGCTGGCCCACGACGTACTCGTCCTGCTGGGCGTCTTCGCCTGGCTCGGCAAGCCTGTGGACGGCGTGTTCCTCGCCGCCCTGCTCACCGTCGTCGGCTACTCGGTGAACGACTCCGTCGTGGTCTTCGACCGCATCCGCGAGCTGCGCCGGCGCCACCGCGGCTCACCGCCGCACCGGGTCACGAACCAGGCGATCCTGCAGACGCTGCCCCGCACCGTGAACACCGGCATGGGAGCCGCGCTCATCCTCACCGCACTGGCCGTCCTCGGCGGAGACTCCCTCACCGACTTCGCCCTCGCCCTGCTCATCGGGCTCGCGGTCGGCACCTGGTCCTCGGTCTTCGTCGCCGCGCCCGTGGCCGTCGAACTCCAGCACCGGACCGGCGGGCTGCGGGACGCGGGCTGAGGAGCGCCGGCGGCACACCGCCGCCGGCACTCCCCGCCGGCACCCGCGGGCCCCGCGCGGGGCGTACCGGAGCCGTAGCACCGCCGGCGCTCCCGCGCCCGCCCCGCGCGGGCTAGGATCCGGGACCATGGCGCTGACCGTGCACGACGTGGACCGGTTCGAGGCGTCCAGGCCGCGCCTCGAGGCCATCGCCTACCGCCTGCTCGGCTCGGCGGCCGAGGCGGAGGACGCCGTGCAGGAGACGTTCCTGCGCTGGCAGGCCGCCGACACCGGCCGTGTCGAGGTGCCCGAGGCCTGGCTGACGAAGGTGCTCACCAACCTGTGCCTCAACCAGCTCACCTCGGCCCGCGCGCGGCGCGAGACGTACGTGGGCCAGTGGCTGCCCGAGCCGCTGCTCGCCGGGGACCCGATGCTCGGCCCGGCCGACACCGCCGAGCAGCGCGAGTCGGTGTCGTACGCGGTCCTCACCCTGCTGGAGCGGCTGTCCCCCAACGAGCGCGCGGTGTACGTGCTGCGGGAGGCGTTCGACTACCCGCACCGGGAGATCGCCGAGATCCTCGACCTGACCGAGGCGGCCAGCCAGCAGATCTTCCACCGCGCCAAGAAGCACGTCGCGGAGGGCAGGGCCCGCACCGAGATCGACGAGTCCGCCGCCCGGCGGATCGTGGAGGAGTTCCTCGCGGCGGCCACCAGCGGCCGTACCGAGCCCCTGGTGCGGCTGCTCACCCAGGACGCCGTCGCGATCGGCGACGGCGGCGGCAAGGTCCCGGCCCGCACCAAGGCGTTCGAGGGCGCCCTCGCGGTCGCGAAGTTCATGCGCGGTCTGTTCAAGCCCGGCAAGGCCAAGCGGGACCTGGTCGGCGGCTCGCCCGAGATCCACGTGGCGACGGCCAACGGCGGCCCCGCCGTCGTGGTGGTCCTCGACGGCCGGGTCATCGGCGTGCTGTGCCTGGAGGTCACCGCCGACGGCATCGCCGCGTTCCGCAGTCAGGCCAACCCCGACAAGCTCGAACGCGCGACCGAGCACTGGGCGGCCACCGACCACGGGGAACCCCTGCTCACCATCTTCTGAGTCGGATGTGACCCGCTTCACATCCCGAACCTGTCAGGAAACGGCGGGCCGCCCGGTTCAAGGGGCGAATCCGCTGAAGACAGGAGCAGGGACATGCAGCACCGCATCGTCGTCCTCGGAGCCGGATACGCCGGGGCCATCGCCGCCGGACGCCTCGCCAGGCGGCTGCGCCCCGAAGACGTCGCCATCACCCTCGTCAACGCCGAGCCCGACTTCGTCGAGCGCGTCCGGATGCACCAGCTCGCCGCCGGTCAGGACCTGCGGCCCCGGCCCCTCGCCGAGATGTTCGCGGGCACCGGCGTGGAATTGCGCCTCGCGAAGGTCACCGGTGTCGACGCGGACCGCCGGACGGTGGCCGTCGAGACCGCGGCCGGTTCCGAGGAACTGGCGTACGACACCCTCGTGTACGCCCTCGGCAGCGGCTGGAACGACCAGGGCGTCCCCGGCACCGCCGAGCACGCCCACGAGATCGCCGGCCGGGCCGGCGCGCTCCGGCTGCGCGAGCGGCTGGCCGGCCTGGAGGCGGGCCGGGCCGTGGTCGTGGTCGGCGGCGGCCTCACCGGCGTGGAGGCCGCGACCGAGATCGCGGAGGCCCGCCCGGACCTCGACGTCGCCCTCGCCGCCCACGGCGGTCTCGGCGACTGGCTCTCGCCCAAGGGCCGTCGGCACCTGCGGAAGGTCTTCGGCCGGCTCGGCATCACCGCGCACGAGCACACCTCCGTCACCGCCGTCGAGGCCGACCGGGTCGTGACCGCCGAGGGCGGGTCCGTCCCGGCCGCGGTCACCGTGTGGACCACCGGCTTCGCCGTCCACCCGATCGCGCGGGCCACCACCCTGGAGGTCACCGACACCGGCCGGATCGTGGTCGACGGCACCATGCGCTCGGTGTCCCACCCGGACGTGTACGCCGTCGGCGACGCGGCCATGGCGACGGGCGTCGCCGACAAGCCGCTGCGGATGTCCTGCGCCTCGGGGGTGCCCATGGCCTGGCAGGCCGCCGACGCCATCGCGGCCCGCCTGACCGGCGGCACACCGCCGGCCGTTCCGCTGCGCTACTTCAACCAGTGCGTCTCGCTCGGCCGCCGGGAGGGGCTGATCCAGTACGTCACCGGCGACGACCGGGCCGTCCGGGGCGCCCTGACCGGCCGGCTCGCGGCCTTCTACAAGGAACTGGTCTGCAAGGGCGCGGCCTGGGGCGTCGCCAACCCGACGCTCGGCGTCCCGAGCCGGCGCCGCCCCGTCGTGCGGCGGCCGGACCCGGCGGACCAGGCGGCCGAGGCGGTCGCCTGACCGGGGCGCGGGACGGGCGCCCGCACGGTGCGGGCGCCCGTTCCGCTGTGCAGGGCCGTCCGTCACGGCTCCGTGGCGGTGGAGGCCCGGCAGGCGGGCGCCGACCGGTGCGGTCGGGCAGCATGGCGTGCGGGGAGCGCCGCGGGCGCCTCCGGTGCCGGACACCGACAGGTGCCCGGCACCGGGCCGGAAACGGGCACCGCCGACCGTGCCGCCCGACCCGCCGCTCGGTGCGGCGGACCGCGAACGTCCCCAACCGCCAGGCCCGATGACGACGTAGTCCTGGTCCCGCCGGCCGCCGCCGCGCCGCTCACAGCGCTCGGCACGGCCGTGCCGGTCCGCCGGGGCCGCCGCCCGATCGAGCAGCAGCGGCGCCCGCAGTCCCCGGATCGCCGCGACGGCGCCCCGCTCCCGGCGCACGGCACCGCGGGCACCCTCGTGGCTGGGCGTGCCACCCGGCCGGTGTAGCTTCACGCCGTGTCCCCAGCCTTCGGTTCCCTCGGCGTCCTGGCGGCCCTGCTGGCCGTGATCAACGTCGCGCAGGCCCTCCTCGGCCGCCGCCTCGTCAGGCCCTCGGCGAGCACGCGCCCGGCTCGCCGGCTCCGCGCCGAGTCGGCGGCGGCCGCCGTCGTCCTGTCCGGCGCCTCCCTGGCGGCCTTCGGCGTCCTGGCGGGCGGCCCGTGGCCCCCGCTGGGCGGCGCCGTGATGCTGACCGGCTGGATCGCCGTCGCCCTGGTGCGCCGGCGGTTCACCGCCCGGGCATAGGCGGCCCCTCCCGGGCGGGGCGGTGAACCGGATCGCACCGCGGCCAATCCGTCCTCCGGCCTGCTCCGGATTACCCGCGCAAGCCTGATCACGCAGCGCGGAGGAGAGACGATGGAGCGGACGTCGCACGTCACCCACGGGCCGGCGCACACGACGCGCCCCGGGCGGCGGACGGCGGTGGTGGGGTCCGGAGTGGCGGGACTGACCGCCGCCCACCTCCTCGCCCGGGCCGGTCACGTCACCCTGTACGAGGCCGACGACCGGCTCGGCGGACACGCGCACACCCACGAGCTGGCCTCATCGTCGGACGGCCGGGTGCACCGCGTCGACTCCGGGTTCATCGTGCACAACCGGCGTACCTACCCGAACCTGCTGCGGCTCTTCGACGAACTCGGCGTCGAGACGCGGGAGTCGGAGATGAGCATGTCGGTACGGTGCGAGGGGTGCGGTCTCGAGTACGCGGGCGCCCGCGGCCCGGCCGGGCTCTTCGCCCGGCCCGGCAACCTGCTGCGCGGCCCCTACCTGCGGCTGCTCGCCGAGGTGCCCCGCTTCCACCGGGCGGCGAGGCGCCTGCTGGCCGACCGCGCCGCCGGTGCCGACGACACCGACGACACCGACGACACCCTCACCCTGGGTGAGTTCCTGGACCGGGAGGGCTTCTCCGCCTACTTCCGCTCCCACTTCATGACTCCGGTGGTGTCGGCCGTGTGGTCCTGCGACGCCGTCACCGCCCAGCGCTACCCGGCCGCCTACCTGTTCCGGTTCCTGGAGCACCACGGGATGCTGTCGGTGACCGGATCGCCGGTGTGGCGCACGGTGAGCGGCGGTTCGCGCGAGTACGTCGACCGGATCGTCAAGCAGCTCCCCGACGTGCGTACCGGCACGCCCGTGCGAGCCGTTCGGCGGCACGCCGACGGAGCCGACGTCACGACCGGGGACGGCGCGACCGAGTCGTACGACGCCCTGGTGATCGCGGTCCACCCGGACCAGGCCCTGCGGCTGCTGGCCGACGCGAGCGGGCGGGAGCGCGAGGTGCTGGGCGCGTTCCGCTACTCCCGCAACACCACGCTCCTGCACACCGACACCGCGCTGCTGCCCCGGTCCCGGGGCGCCCGCGCCTCCTGGAACCACCTGATGCCGGCGTGCGCGGCCGGCGCCGACCGGGTGCGGGTCAGCTACGACATGAACCGGCTGCAGGGCCTCGACGCCGCCGAGACGTTCGTGGTCACGCTGGGTGGTGAGGACCGCGTCGCACCCGACCGGGTGCTGGCCCGCATGGTGTACGAACACCCCGTCTACACCCCGGAGTCGGTGGCCGCGCAGCGGCTTCTGCCCGAACTGAACGGGCCCGTCTGCGCGTTCGCGGGCGCCTACCACGGCTGGGGGTTCCACGAGGACGGCTGCCGCTCCGGCGTGGCGGCCGCCGCCGCGCTGGGCACGCGCTGGTGACCGCCGTGCCCGCCCTGTACCCGTGCACGATCACCCATGTGCGTACCGGCCCCACGCGCTACGCGTTGCGGCACCGCACCTATCTGTGGCTCGTCGACCCCGATCGCCCGCCCAGGCTGCCGCGCCTGCTGCGGCCGCTCGCCCGGTTCGACCCCGTGACCACTTCGCCGGCGACCGGGCCTCGATCCGGGCCGGCCTGGACGCCTTCCTCGCCGGGCACGGGGTGTCGCTGGACGGCGGACGCGTCACGATGCTCACCCATGCCCGTGTCTTCGGGCACGTCTTCAACCCGCTCTCCCTGTACTGGTGCCACGGGCCCGGCGGCGAACTGCGCTGTGTCGTCGCCGAGGTGCACAACACCTACGGCGGCCGGCACTGCTACCTCCTGCGTCCGGACGAGACCGGCACGGCTCGCACCGGCAAGGAGTTCTACGTCTCGCCGTTCTTCCCGGTCGACGGCGGCTACCGCATGCGGCTGCCACCGCCGGCGCAACGGCTGGACCTGACCGTGCACCTGGACCGTGCCGGCGGCCGGGCCTTCACCGCGACGGTACGCGGCACCCGGCGGGCCGCTTCCCCGGCCGCCCTGCTGCGGCTGGCCCTGCGGCGGCCCTGGTCCACCCTCGCCGTCTCGGCCGCCATCAGGGTCCACGGCATACGCCTCTTCCTGCGGGGGCTGCCCGTCCAGCCCCGGCCCCACGACGACCGCACCCCGGAGAACGCGACATGAGGACAGCAGAACCCGGCACCACCCCGGACGGACCGAGCGCACCGGCGGACCCCGCCGCCGTACCCGCCGTACCCGCCGCACGGCCGGCGGCGAGCGGTACCGGGGCCGTGCCCGAGGCACCGGCCCCCACGGACGGACACGAGGCCCGCCCCGTAAGCACCCCGCACGTCGATCCCGCGCGCTGGCCCGACGTAGCCGCCGTGCCGCCCGCCTCACGGGCGCGCACCGCCGTGACCGGGGCCCTGGTCCGCCGGGCCCTGAGCGGGCTGCCACTGCGGGTCCGGTTCGCCGGCGCGGACCCCGTGGGGCGCGGCGGGCCGCTGCTGGACGTGCGCGACCCGGCCGCCTTCCACGCCCGGCTCGGCACGGGCGGCCTGGTCGGCTTCGGCGAGTCGTACATGGCCGGCGAGTGGGACGCCCCCGACCTGGTGGCCGCCCTCGCGGTGCTCGCCGCGCACGCCGCCGATCTGGTCCCGGCGCCGCTGCAGAGGCTGCGCGGTCTGTGGGCGCCGTGCCACCCGCAGGAGGAGCGCAACACACCCGACGGCTCCCGCTCGAACATCAGCCGTCACTACGACCTGTCGAACGACCTGTTCGCCCTCTTCCTGGACGACACGCTCACCTACTCGTCCGCGGTGTTCCGGGGCATCCCCGCGAGCCAGGACCTGCTCGTCGCCGCCCAGCGGCGCAAGATCGACCGGCTGCTCGACCTGGCCGGCGTCGGTGAGGGCACCCGGCTGCTCGAGATCGGCACCGGCTGGGGCGAACTGGCCCTGCGGGCCGCCGCCCGGGGCGCCCGGGTCACCTCGCTCACGCTCTCCCGGGAGCAGCGCGAGCTGGCCCTGGAACGGGTGCGCGCGGCCCGGCTCGACGACCGGGTCTCGATCGAACTGTGCGACTACCGCGAGGCGCGCGGCACGTACGACGCCGTGGTCAGCGTGGAGATGATCGAGGCGGTCGGCGCGGAGTTCTGGCCGGTGTACTTCCGCGCGCTGGACGACCGGCTGGAAGCCGGCGGCCGGGTCGCGCTCCAGGCCATCACCATGCCGCACGAGCGGATGCTCGCCTCCCGGGACACCTTCACCTGGATCCACAAGTACGTCTTCCCGGGCGGCATCATCCCCTCCGTCCGGGCCATCGAGGAGACCGTCCGCGACCACACCTCGCTGCGCCCCGTGCGCCGCGACGCCTTCGGCGCCCACTACGCGGAGACCCTGCGCCTGTGGCGGGAGCGTTTCACCGAACGCGCCGAGGAGGCCGGGGCGCTCGGCTTCGACGAGACCTTCCGCCGCCTGTGGACCTTCTACCTCGCCTACTCGGAAGCCGGTTTCAGGGCCGGCTACCTCGACGTCCAGCAGTATCTCTTCACCAAGGAGGACCCCGTTCGATGACCGGTCTCCAGCCCGCCTCCCCGCCCGGTGCCGCCCACCGGCTCGCCGCTCTCGCCGCGGACGCGCTCGGCGGCCCCCTGCCCGTACGGCTGCGTGCCTGGGACGGCAGCCAGACGGGCCCGGCGGACGCTCCGCTGGTCGTGCTGCGGTCCCGGCGCGCGCTGCGCCGCCTGCTGTGGCAGCCCGGTGAACTCGGCCTCGCCCAGGCCTACGTCACCGGCGAACTCGACGTCGAGGGCGATCTCGCCGACGGCCTGCGGACGATGTGGGCGGCAGCGCGGGAACGCGGCCTGCGCCCGCCCGGGCTCACCCCCGCCGACCGGGCCAGGGCACTCGCCACCGCCGTGCGCCTCGGTGTCGTGGGCCCGCCGCCGCCCACTCCCGCCTCCCAGGCCCGGCTGCGCGGCGGCCTGCACTCCCGGCTCCGGGACCGGGCCGCCATCAGTCACCACTACGACCTGTCCAACGAGTTCTACGGCCTCCTCCTCGACGAGACCATGGCCTACTCGTGCGGCTACTGGGCGAGCGAGGACCCCGGGTTCACAGCCGCCGACGCCCAGCGGGCCAAGCTGGAGCTGATCTGCCGCAAGCTCGGCCTGAAGGCCGGCGCCAGGCTGCTGGACATCGGCTGCGGCTGGGGGGCGCTGACCCTCCACGCGGCCGAGCGGCACGGTGCCCTGGTCACCGCCGTCACCCTTTCGCGCGAGCAGGCGGCGTACGTGCGCGAGCGGGTCCGCGAGCGCGGCCTGACCGACCGGGTGGAGGTGGTGTGCCAGGACTACCGGGACATCGCGGGCGGCGGCTTCGACGCCGTCTCCACGATCGAGATGGGCGAACACGTCGGCGAGGCCGAGTACCCGGCGTTCGCCGCCGCCCTGCACCGGCTCGTCCGGCCCTGCGGGCGGGTGCTGGTCCAGCAGATGTCGCGCGGCCGCGGCACTCCCGGAGGCGGGCCCTTCATCGAGGCGTACATCGCCCCGACATGCACATGCGGCCGCTGGGCGAGACCACCGGGCTGCTGGAGGAGGCCGGTCTCGAGGTCCGGCACACCGAGTCGCTGCGCGAGCACTACGTCCGCACCATCGCCGCCTGGCACCGCACCCTGGAACACCGCTGGGCGGACTTCACCGCCCTGGCCGGGGAGGAGACCGCGCGGGTGTGGCGGCTCTACCTGGCCGGCGGTGCACTGGCCTTCGAGGAGGGGCGCATGGGGGTCGACCAGATCCTGAGCGTACGGCCCGGCCGGGACGGCGCCGCCGGGATGCCGGCGACCACGCTCGACTGGTACGAGGGGCTGGGGAAGGCGTGAGCGGTTTCCCGTGGGGGCCGTTCGCCCTCAACCTGGCCTGGGCCGCCGCCACGGCCCTCGCGGTCATGCTGGTGACCTTCGCGGTCGCCGTGCGCGCGGGCGTGCACCGGATCGTGGACGTGGCGTGGGGACTCGGCTTCACCGCCGTGGCCGCCGTGACCCTCGCGTGCTCCGCCGGACACGGCGACCCGGTGCGGAGGGTCCTGGTCACGGCGCTGACCGCGCTGTGGGGGCTGCGGCTGGCCGTCCACATCGCCCGCCGGGGGCGGGGCACGGCGAGGACCCCCGCTACGAGGCGATGCTGGCCAGGGCGCCCGGCAGCCGGAACGCCTACGCGCTGCGCATGGTCTACCTGCTCCAGGGCGCCCTGGTCTGGCTGGTGTCCCTGCCCGTCCAGGCGGCGCAGTACGTGCCCGGACCGCTCTCCTCCCTCGCCTGGGCGGGCACCGCGCTGTGGGCGGCCGGCCTCGGCTTCGAGGCGGTCGGGGACGCCCAGCTCGCGCGGTTCAAGGCGGATCCGGCCAACCAGGGAAGGATCATGGACCGGGGACTCTGGGCCTGGACCCGGCACCCGAACTATTTCGGCGACTTCTGCGTCTGGTGGGGCCTGTACCTCCTGGCCTGCGACTCGTTGCCGGCGGCGGCCGTGTCCCTGGTGTCCCCGGTGGTGATGAGCGTGCTGCTGGTGCGCGGCAGCGGCAAGCGGCTGCTGGAACGCCATATGGCCGGACGGCCCGGCTGGGCCGGCTACCAGGCCCGCACCAGCGGCTTCTTCCCGCGCCCGCCGAGGCGCCCGTGACCGCCCCCGGCAGCCGCCCGGCTCCGGGCGGCGCCCTGGTACCGCTGCTGCTCCCGGAGCGCCCCCGTGCCGCCGTGCTGGTGCTGCACGGCGGCCGGGCGGACGACACCGGCCCGGCCCGTCCCTGGCACCCGGCGGCCCTGCGGATGCGCCCCTTCCACCGGGCGATCAGGGCCGGACTGCCGCACGAGGACGTCCTGCTCGCCCGGGTGCGCTACCGCCTGCGCGGCTGGAACGGCGCGCACGCCGACCCCGTACCGGACACCCTCGAAGCGCTGGACGGCCTCGCCGGACTGGCCGGACCGGTGCCCACGGTGCTGGTCGGTCATTCGATGGGCGGCCGGGCCGTGCTGCACGCGGCGGGGCACCCGCACGTGCGCGCCGTGGTGGCCCTGGCACCCTGGTGGCCACCGGGCGAGCCGGTGCGGCAGGTGACGGGCCGTCATCTCGTCGTCCTGCACGGGGAGCTGGACCGGGTCACCTCACCCGCCGACTCCGCGGCCTGCGTGGACCGGGCGCGCGGCACTGCGGCCCGGGCGGCCATGGCGCTCGTGCGGGACGGCGACCACGCGATGCTGCGCCGCCACCGCCTCTGGCACGACACGGTCGCCGCCGTCGTCGCCCACCTGCTCGACCCGGCCGGCCGTCCGGACCCGCTCCCGGCGCGCTGCTACGCCTCCGGGAGCCCCCCGGTGCTGTGACGGGCGGCGGTGTCCCTGCCGAGTTCCGCGGTGAACTGCGCGCCGGTGAGCAGGGCCAGGTTGGACAGCCACAGCCAGACGAGGAAGACCACGATGCCGGCGAGGGAGCCGTAGAGCCTGCTGTACGTGCCCAGGGTGGAGGCGTAGAGGGCGAACCCCGCCGAGACGATGAGCCACAGCACGGCCGCCAGGGCACCCCCGGGCAGTGTGTGTCCGCGCCGGCGAGCGGTCGCGGGGCCGGTGTGGAAGACGAGCACGACGAGCAGCACCACCAGGCACAGCAGCAGCGGCCAGCGCAGCACGCTCCACGCCCAGGCCGCGGTGGAGCCCAGACCCAGCACCCGGCCCGCCGCCTCGGCCAGCGGGCCGGTGAGCAGCAGCGCCAGGGAGCCGGTCAGCAGCAGGGCGAGCAGCCCGAGGGCGGTGAGCACGATGCGGTGCGCCCTGCGCCAGGGGGAACGCCCGTCTTCCACCCGGTGCATGAGGTGCAGGGCGCGGCGGAAGACGGCCAGGTAGCTGGAGGCGGACCACAGCGCGCTCGCGGTGCCGGCCACCAGCAGCGGCCACGCGCTGCTGTCCGTGCCCAGCATGCGGGAGAGCGCGCGGTGCAGCTCCGCCGCGGACTCGGCGGGCGCGTACGCGGTGACGTGGCTGACGAAGTCCTTCGCGGTGTCCGGGCTGATCAGGCCGAACGCCGCCACGGTGACGAGCATGGCGGGCAGCAGGGCCAGGATCGAGTAGTACGTCAGCGCCGCCGCGTAGTCCGAGATGTCGTCGTTCCACAGGGACACGGGCGTGCGCCGCAGCGCCGGCCACCACGCGGCGGCCGGCCGGGCGCGCACGGTACGGCGGTCCGCGTCGTCGGGGTACAGGTCAGCGGACACGTGGCATCCGGTGCGGGACGGCGCTGATGCGCAGGCGGGTGTGCGTGGTGTACGGCGCGGCCGACCGTTCCGCCTCTGCCGTCACGGCCGCGAGGGCATCGAGCACGTCGGCCGGGGCGGTGCCCGGGCCCAGCCAGACACGCAGCCGCACGTCGAGGCGGCGCCGGGACCGGGACACGACACGGGCGCGGCCGCGGGCGACTCCGGGTACCGCCGCCGCGCGCCGCGCCAGCGCCTCCGCCAGGGCCCCGGCACGCATCGTGCCGCCCGGGGCGGCCAGCGGCAGCGACCGGGCCGGGCCCGAGCGGAACTGGGCGACGAACCACCAGGCGAGGACCGCGGTCAGGAGCAGCGCGGCACCGAGGACGGAGGGCGGCCACCAGCCCTCGCCGCGCAGCCGGTCCAGCCGGTCCAGCCGGTCCGGGGCCGCCAGGACGCCGCCGGACGGCCCGGGCCACCACGACGGCAGCCGCCGAGCGAGGGAGGTGCCGGTGACCGAGAGCCACGCGCCCACCGGCAGGAGGACGAGACCGGCGACGCCGAGGGCCGACCGGTTGACGACGGTACGGGTCCGGCGCATCACACTCCCCCTTCCACGGCGCCGCCGAGGACGGGAGCACCGGCGGAGGCCTTCTCCAGGTCCGGTGCCGGCGGCTGCCACACGGCCTCCCGAGCGACCCTCACCCGCAGCCGCGGCGACCGGCGCAGCCCGCAGGACGCCAGCGCCCCGCCGGCCGCGGCCGTGACGGCGGCCCGCGCACCGGCGTGCTCCCCGAACAGCAGCCCGGCCCGGACCGTCACCCGGCGGCGCCGGACCCGGACCCGTACCGGCCCGACGCCGGCCACCTCGGTCACCGCGTCACGGACCAGGGACTCGACGGCCGAGCGGTCCACCACCGCCACGAACCGCGGCGCCCGGGCGCGCACCGTCGCCCGGCGGCGCAGCCCCGGCGTGACGGCGAGCACGGCCATCCACAGCCCGAGCAGGGCGGTCAGCGCGCCCGCGGCCACCACGGGCGCGTCGCCCGGCCCGTGCCCCGACAGCCAGTGCACGGCCGAGACCCGCCACGCGGCGGCCGGCCGGTGCGTGCCGCGCACCCGGACCAGGTCGGCGGCCAGGGCGCCGCAGACCAGGGCCGCCACCGCGGCCGTCCCGGCGGCCGGCAGCCTGCGCCCGGACCACAGCCGCCGGGGCGTGCGGGCCGGGGGAGAGGTGTCCGCCGCGTCCCCGCCGCCCGGGGCCGCCGCCGGCCCGCCGTCCGTCGCGGGGCTGAGCGCGGTGACCTCGATCCGGGCCGCGGGCACGTCGAGCCCGCTCAACTCCCGGGTACGGGACGCCACATGCTCCTGCACGCTCCGGACCGTCTCGGTCAGCGGCGCGGGGTAGGGGAGCGTCACGCCGAGGGCGATCCTCGCCCGGCGCCCGCGCACGGACGCCGCGCTCCTCGTGGTCCGCGCGCCCGCCCGGCCCCGCAGCGCCTCGCCGGCGGCCCGTTCGGCGATCCTGCGCACGGCCCGGTCGCCGACCGTCGTGGTGCCCCGCTGGGCGGGGGCGCTCATCGGCGGCTCCGCTCGAACATGTCCCGCAGTTCCCGGGCACCGCCGCCGCCCGTGACCCAGCGGCCCGCCGCCCAGCCGGCCCCGCCGAGCGCGGCCACCAGCAGGAACGCGCCGAAGCCGCCGAAGTACCCGGCGAACGCCAGAGCCATCCCCGCGATCATCCCTACGAACGGTGCGTTCACGCCCGTCCACCTCCCGACTGGATCCGCTGCCGACCGCTCATGCCCCCGGTCCGCTACTCCACGCGTGCCTCGGCACCGGAGGAGGGCTCCTCCTCGTCCGGCAGCCGGACGTCGTTGACGGTGATGTTCACTTCGACGACCTCCAGCCCGGTGATGCGCTCCACCGCCGAGATGACGTTCTCGCGCACGTCCCGGGCCACGTCGGTGATGGGGACGCCGTACTCGACGACCAGGTCGAGGTCCACCGCCGTCTGCCGCTCGCCGACCTCGACCTTGACGCCGCGCCCCACGTTGGGCCGGCCGCCCGGTACCCGGTCGCGGACGGCGCCGATGGTGCGCGACAGCCCGCCGCCCATGTCGTGGACGCCCGGGATCTCCCGGGCCGCGATGCCCGCCACCTTCACGACGACCAGGTCGGCGATCGACGTCCGGCCCCGGTCAGCGGCCGGCTGGTCCACGCCGGCCCTGCCGCCGGCGAGGGCCGTGGTGCCCTCGGTCCTGCCGCCGGTCCCGGCGGTGTGGGTGTCCTTGACGGTGACCGTGCTCTGCGTGGTCATGGTGGTGTCCTTCCCGCTTCGGCTCGTTCCTGTTGCGCCTTGTATGTATTCGGACCCGTCCGGGCCGCCTCTGTGACGCACGTTTTCCAGAGGCTTCCGGCGGAAACGCGGACGGGGGCCCGGACCACGTGGTCCGGGCCCCCGTCAGGCACGGCGTCAGGAAGGCATCAGCACCGTGTCGACGATGTACACGTTGGCGTTGGCCGTCTTGACGTTGCCGCAGACGACCTTCGAGGAGTCGTTGACGGTGTAGGACTCACCGGAGCCGGACGTGGCGAGCTTCGACTTCTCCAGGGTGGGGAAGGAGCCGTTCTCCAGGTCCTTGGGCGCGAGCTTCTGGCCGACGACGTGGTAGGTCAGGATCTTCGTCAGCTGGGCCTTGTCGGCGAGGACCTTGTCCAGGGTGGCCTTGGGGATCTTCTTGAAGGCGTCGTTGGTCGGCGCGAACACGGTGATGTCCTTCGCGTTGTTGAGCGTGTCGACCAGACCGGCCTTCTTCACGGCGGAGACCAGGGTGGACAGGGCCGGGTTGTTGGAGGCGGCGGTGGCCACCGGGTCCTTGGCCATGCCGTCGAAGGAACCGGCGCCGTCCTTGGGAACCGAGGAGCAGGCGGGCCCGAACGGCTCGTCCATGGCCGACGCGGAGCTGCCCATGCCGTCGTCCGAGGTGCCGGCCGTCGCCGTCGCCGACGCCTTCGAGGCGGAGTCGGACTTGTCGGAGTCGCTGCCGCCGTCGGAACAGGCGCTGAGGGCGAGCGGCAGGACGGCCGCGGCGGCCACGGTCAGGGCGGTACGGCGGAAACGGGTGTTCATGCGGATCTCCTGTTGGTAGCGGCAGCCCGAGCTGCCTTCATCGGGGGAAGAGATGGTTCGGGAGGTCACTCGACGGTGACCACGACGGAGTGCCATCCACTGGCACCGTCGGGAACGGTCCGGGTGCGTCTCTCTGTCTGCACCCGGCCGGAGCGGTCGGTGGCGCGCACGGTGAGCGTGTGTCCGCCCTTGGTGGCCCGCCAGGGGAAGGACCACTGGCGCCAGGTGTCGCGGCTGTCCTCGGCGGCCAGCCGGGCCTCCTGCCAGGGGCCGTCGTCGACGCGCACCTCGACCTTGTCGATGCCGCGGTGCTGGGCCCAGGCGACCCCGGCGACCATGACCGGGCCTGCCGCGGGCCGGGCGAAGGGCTTCGGGGTGTCGATCCGGGACTGCGTCTTCACCGGTGCCCTGCGGGCCCAGCCGCGCTTCACCCAGTAGGGGTCGTAGGCGTCGAAGGTGGTCAGCTCCAGGTCCGTGATCCACTTGCAGGCGGAGACGTACCCGTAGAGCCCCGGCACCACCATCCGTACGGGGAAACCGTGGTCGAACGGCAGCGGCTCCCCGTTCATGCCGACCGCGAGCAGCGCGTCCCGGCCGTCCATGACGTCCTCGACCGGGCTGCCGATGGTCATGCCGTCCACCGAGCGGGCCACCAGCTGGTCGGCCGGGCCGCCGCGCGACGGCGGCCGCACCCCGCACTCGGCCAGCAGGTCGGCCAGCCGGGCGCCGGTCCAGCGCGCGGTGCCCACGTAGGGGCCGCCGACCTCGTTGGACACACAGGTGAGGGTGATGTCGCGTTCGACCAGCTCGCGGCGGAGGAGGTCGTCGAAGGAGAGCACGACCGGCCGGGACACGCCCTTGCCGTGGACGCGCAGCCGCCAGGTCGTGGCGTCCACCTTCGGGACCACCAGCGCGGTGTCGACCCGGTAGAAGGAACCGCTGGGGGTGACGAACGGGCTCACGCCGGGGATCCGCAGACCGGCTCCCCGCGGGACCGCCTGCGCCGGCGAGCCGGGCGCCGGCAGCACCAGTGCGTCGCGGGCGGCGACCGCGTCCCGGCCGCTCGCGCCGTTCAGCGACCGGCCCAGCGCCCCGGCCCCGGCGGAGGCGACGGCGGCGGCCGAGGCGGCGATCACGAACCCGCGCCGGTCCCATCCGTCGCCGGAACCCGCCCCGGCTTCCGCACCGGGAGCCTCGTCCTCACGGGCCTGCTCCCGCCACGCGAGCCGGCCCGCGAGGAAGAAGAGAACGGCCGCTCCGGCGCCCGCGCCCAGGAGCGAGGGCAGGGTGTCGGACAGTCCGCGCGAGTCGGGCCGGCCGACGGCCGCGAGCGCGCCGGCCACGCCGAACAGCACGACCCCCGCCGCGGCGGCCCGCCGGTGGCGCAGCGCGGCGATTCCGAGGGCGCAGGCGAAAAGCGTCAGCACCGCCAGAATTCCGAGTTCCAGAACCAGTTTGTCGTCGGTCCCGAAATTCCGGACGGCCCAGTCCTTCACGGCGGCGGGCGTGCGGTCGATCGCCGCCCCGCCCACCGCGACGACGGGCCCCGCCTGCGGACGGACCGCCACCGACACCAGCTCGGCCAGGGCGAGCGAGGCGAAGCCCGCGACGGCGCCGGCGAGCGCGCCCGCCGTCACCCGGAGCGGCCCCGAGGGCCTGCGCGGTTCCTTCTCGTCGTCAGTCACGTGGGGAATCCGGTTCCACGGGGGTTCCGGATTGGCCGTTGCCTCGATCGAGTGAATCTTTTTTCCGCACCAATCCACGGGCCGTTCCGCTACGGAAGAAAAGACGAAATCGAAGGCCGGCACTCCGCGAACCCCGCCCGCCCCGCCGGTCGTGCATCCGCCGGTGTCCCGCCGCCGAAGAAGTCGTGCGTAACGGGCACGGCTCGACGGTGTCCAAGTGGGAGAGACCGGACGAGAGGAGCCGCCCAGTGGCGGGGGCCCGCACACCGACCGCATCACCGGACGTCGGGGGCGTCACCGACGACGCCCTGCTGACGGTCCGGGCCGCGGAGGGCGACGAGGACGCCTTCGCGGTGCTCGTGCAGCGCCACGCGCCGGCGCTGATCCGGCTGGCCACGCGCCTGCTGGGCACCCCGGCGGAGGCGGAGGACGCGGTGCAGGACGCCTTCCTGAGCGCCTGGCGCCGGCTGCCGGAGTTCCAGGGCCGTTCGTCCTTCGGGACGTGGATGTACCGCATCGTCACCAACCGCTGCCTGAACCTGCTGCGGTCCCGCAGACCGGTGGCGCCCCTGGAGGCGGCCGGGGAGGTGGCGGCGGCCGAGCACACCACGTCCCCGAGCGCCTCGCCGAGTCCCGCGACGCCGTCCGCGAGCTGCGCGAGGCCCTGGACCTGCTCTCGGCGGAACAGCGCACCTGCTGGGTACTGAGAGAACTGGACGGCCGGTCCTACGAGTTCATCGCGGACGCGGTCGGCCTCAGCCAGGAGGCCGTCCGGGCCCGCGTCTTCCGCGCACGCCGCTGCCTGACACGAGCACTGGGGGCCTGGCGATGACCACCCACACCGACCCGCCCGACGACGCCCGCGCCCTCGGCGACAACGAACTCCTGCCGTGCGGACGGCCGTTGTCCCAGGTCTGGGACGACTGGGAACGGCAGACGGACGACCCCCACCGGGCCGCCTGCCCGCACTGCCGGCGCGCCGTCCGGGAGCTCGACGCGCTGGAGACGGCCGTACGCGGCCTGCGCGAGGAGAGCCCGGACACGTCCGCGTACGACGCCGGGCCACTGACCCGGCGGGTCATGGACCTCGTCCGGCTGGAGCTGCGGCCCGGCCGCCCGCTGCCCCTGGGCGGACCCGCCGAGGACCTGTGGATCATGGAGACGGTCGCGGCCCGCACGCTGCGCGAGGCCGCCGAGACGGTCGACGGCGTACGCGCGGGCTCCTGCCGTCTCGCGCCCGCCGACGGCCCGGACACCGGCGCCGTCGCGCTCCGCCTCGACATCCACGCCCCGGCCGGCGCCGACCTGCCGGAGCTGGCGGAGCGGGTACGGCAACGGGTGCGGGACACCGCGGACCGGCACCTGGGCATGGACATAGCGGCCGTGGACATCCGTGTCACCGACCTCGTCGACGCCCCCGTCGGCGATCAGGAAGGGCGAACCGCATGACCGCGCACATCACGCACGACACGCTCGTCGAGGACGTCGCCAGGGTCGTGGAGGGCGTGCCCGGCGTGGCCTTCCTCAAGCCGGGCCTGGCCGCCCGGCTCCGCTCGGCGTGGGGCGGCCCGGGATCCGGGCCCGGCGCCGGACGTCCGCAGGCCGCCGGGGTCCGTCTGACGCCCGGGCCCGACGGCTGGCGGGCCGACGTCCAGGTGGTGACGTCGCGCCGGGACCGGTCCTTGGACGTGGCCCGCGCCGTCCGCACCGCCGTCCAGGCACACCTGGCCACGCTGTCCCCGGACCGCCCGGCGGCACAGGTGACCGTGACCGTGACCGGCCTGGTCTGATCCGGAGCGGCACCCGGCGCCCCGCCGCCCGGGTGCCCGCCCCTCGCTCCGTCCGGGAGCGGCCCTCAGGCGGGCAGGCCCAGCAGGGCGACCGGCGCGGACGTCGGCTTCGCGGAGCCGCCCGCCGGCTCCACGGTGACCCCCATGCCCGAGGCGCCGTCCACCCCTCCGCGCAGCAGCACGGCCTGGTCGGTGCGGCCGGGATCCATGAGGCCGGCCGACCGCATCGTGCCGTCGTCGTCGAACCAGAGCTGGTACACCTTGCCTCCCGCAGGCCGGGCCATGCCGGAGGCGACGAAGACGGCCTTGTCCCGTTCCCGGGAGACGACGACGCTGCCGGTGGCTCCGTGGCCCAGGGCGGCGGTCCGGGTCCGCGCGTCCGGCGCCGCGAGCACGGCGGCGATCTCGGCGGTGCCCTGCCGGGCGCCGCGCGCCTGGCGCAGGGCGTCCTCGGCCCGCTGGTGCTGCCACACCGTCGTACCGCCGAGGGTGGCGGCCGCCGCGAGACAGGCGGCCAGCGCCCACCGGGACAGCAGCCGCGTCCGATTACCGGCCCGGCCCGCACGGATCCCGGTCGTGCCGGGCGACACCTGCCGGACGGAGGAGATCTGCCGCAGGACCTTCCCGCGCAGGGCCGGCGAGGGCGTCATGGTGGCGGCGAGCCCCAGCCGGGCCGCGGTGGCGGACAGCTCGGCGGTCTCCTGCGCGCACGGCTCGCAGTCCGCCAGATGGCGCTCGAACGCGGCGCGTTCCTCGTCGAGCAGGGCGTGCAGCGCGTAGGCGCCGGTCATCCGGTGCAGGTCGGCGGTCGTGGTCACGCGGTCACCCCCAGGCAGTCGCGCAGCCGGATGAGACCGTCCCGCAGCCGGGTCTTGGCGGTGCCGAGGGGAAGGGTGAGCGCCTCCGCGACCTGGCGGTAGGTCAGCCCGCGGTAGTAGGCGAGCGTGACGGCCTGCCGCTGGATCTCGGTCAGCGTGCGCAGGCACCGTCGCACCTGCTCGCGCTCCAGTCTGGCCTCGACCTGTTCGATCACGTGGTCGAACTCGGGCGTCCGCGCCAGCAGGGCCGCCTTGTGGTCCCTGACCGCGGCGGCCTCCACCGAGCGCACCCGGTCCACCGCGCGGCGGTGCGCGAGCGTGAGGACCCAGTTGCGGGCGGTCCCGATCTCGGGCCGGTAGCGGGGCGCGGTGCGCCACACCTCCACCAGCACCTCCTGCGCCACCTCCTCCGACTGGGCCGGATCCCGCAGCACGGCCTGTACGACCCCGAGGACGGGACCGGCCACGGCGTCGTAGACGGAGGCGAACGCGTCCTCGTCGCCCAGGGCGACGCGGCCCATCAGTTCCTCCAGATCGGGTTCCGACGAGGGATGGGCGCCGATGTACACGGCTTCTCTCACAAGGGGCCTCCGCGGTTGCGACATCTCCGGACGTAATCCGGTCCCGGAGAGGCGGCGGATTGGTCCCGACAGGAAAAGGGAACGGATACCCCGAACGGGCGTCTCGACGCCTGATCGCAGGCCTGGCGTCACCCCGGCTGGGCGGGCCCCCACTCGGAGGAGCCGAGCGGGTGGCTGTACGCGGGGCGGCCCACGTTCCCGCTGGTCCGGAAGGGCCTGCCGTTGTCGTCGACGCGCACGGTGCCGTGCCGGTCACCGCTGGACCAGTCCAGTTCCAGGTACCAGCTCACGTTGTGCGCCCGGGCGTCCGCGAAGACGTAGAAGACCTCGGGGTCGGACTCGCTCACCTTGTACGGGAAGTCGCGCTGGCCGGCCTTCGGGCTGAGTGCGGGCCGCCCGGCGTCGAGGTCCGTCCCGAACGCCGCCGTCCCCACGCCGCCACCGCACCCGACGCCCATCTCGAAGTCGTTCCAGGCGAGCGGCGCGCTCTTCTCCACCACCCGCACGTGCAGGTCCTCCAGGACGACGGTGGCCCTGCCGGTCCCCTGCACGGTCAGCGCGAGCATCTGCTGTCCGCCGGGAACCCCGCCCAGCGCGGTGACCCACCCGCGCGCGTCCGGCTCACCCGGCGGCGGAGGCACCTGCTCGGGCTGCCGGTCGATCAGATAGTGCTGGCTGCAGGGGTCGTCCCACTTGTACGGGTTGACGGCGACCGCGGGCGCGGTGGCCCCGTCCCGGGCACCGCCGCCCTGCGCCGACCCGCCGCCACCGCCACGGGAGGGGGACGCGGAGGCGGACGCCGGGGGACTCGCGCCGCGCGAGGCGGACGGCGCGGGCGAACCGCTGCTCGCACCGGCCAGCTCCGAGCCGCCCGTGCTCTCCGGGGCGGGCTGAGAGACCGCCGTACCCGTACCCGGGTCCCCGGCCCGGCGCTCTTCGCCGCCGCCGGACAGAAGGTTCGCCACGAGCACGGCCGACACCAGGGCGGCGGCCACGCCGGCCCCGGCGAGGACGACGGTACGCCGCCGCGCCCGGGGGCCCCCGGCCGAACGCCCCGGTTCAGCCGCGGCACCGGCCCCGGCCTCCACCGGCTCCCCGGACCCGACCGTCCCGGCCGCGTCCGGCGCCGCGGACTCCGCGGGCGCGGACCGGGACGGCGCCTCCGCCCGTGCCCCCGGCCCCTGCGTCCCGGGAGCGGACGGCGCTTCCGTCTCCCCGGCCCCGGCCCCGGACGCCGACGGCGCTTCGGCCGTCACCGCCCCGGCCCCGGCCCCCGCCGCCCCGCTCGCCCTCTGCCGGCGCCGGGCGTCCGCGAGAACCCACCGCCGGTGCAGTTCCACCAGCTCCTCCGGCGTCGCCCGGCACAGCCGAGCGAACCGTTCCACGGGCGCGTAGTCCGTCGGCACGGCGTCCCCGTTGACGTACCGGTGGAGCGTGGACGCACTCGTGTGCAGCCGCTTGCCGAGCACCCCGTAACTGAGCCCGGACCGTTCCTTCAACCGGCCCAGCAGCTCCGGGAAATCGTCCCCCGTCACCGTTCCGTCCCCTCCAGACGTCCCGTGCCCCGTTCCAGGGGAAGGTCATTTCAGCAGGTCAGAGCTATTGCAGGCATTCCAGCGTCCCGGAAGTGCCGACAGTCCTGGCAGCCGGGACGGATCACCGCACAGGCTTGGGCCATCCAAGCACGCCGCTCCCCGACGACGGAGGAGCGGTCCAGGCCAACACCCGTACCGCACAAGGGGGATCCCATGTCCACACGCACCCGCCGCAGCCGTCTGCTGTTCGCTTCCGCGCTCGCCGCCGCCGCGCTGACGCTGACGGCGTGCGACGACGGGCAGGACGTACGCGACGAGGGGGCGTCGGCTGGATCCGCGTCCGTGTCGGCGCCCACGGCCTCCGGCACGTCCTCGTCGTCCTCGTCCGAGGCGAGCGGGGGAAGTCCGGCGGCCGGGCGGACGGCTCGGCCGGCGGTGCGGCCGCTTCGAGCGGTACCACGGGTGCCCAGGGCGCGTCCGGCTCCAAGGGCTCGTCCGGGACCACGGGCTCGAAGGGCTCCGACGGGTCCGCCGGCTCGAAGGGTTCCTCGGGCTCGAAGGGTTCGGGGGCCACCTCCGCCCGCTGCTCCGTCTCCGCCACCCGGACGACCGCCACGGTGGTCTCCCGCCCCCTGAACCACATGCTCCTCACCGTCACCAACACCGGCTCGAAGAACTGCGACCTTCTCTACTACCCGGCGGTCCGCTTCGGCGAGGCCCAGTCCGTCCCGGCGGCCTACGAGGACTCCAAGCCGCAGGCGGTGGTCACGCTGGCGCCCGGCGAGTCGGGCTACGCGAGTGTCCGCCTCTCGGCCGGCGACGGCGGCGGCTCGGACGGCTACACGGCCAAGTCCCTGGAGGTCTACTTCGACACGGGCGCGAACACCGCCGCCCGGCCGTCACTGCCCGCTAAGGGTGTGTACGTCGACGACTCGATCCGGGTCTCGTACTGGCAGTCGACCATGGACGACGCCCTGAACTGGTGACACGAGAACGAGCCGGGGCCCGCACCACAAGGGTGCGGGCCCCGGCCACAGGGTGCGCGAACCACCGGCTCGCGACGATCTCGCGTCAGCGTCAGGCGGGAACGATGTTCTCCGCCTGCGGGCCCTTCTGGCCCTGCGTGACGTCGAAGGTCACCTTCTGGCCTTCCTGAAGCTCGCGGAAGCCGGTGGTGGCGATGTTCGAGTAGTGGGCGAACACGTCGGCGCCGCCACCGTCCTGCTCGATGAAGCCGAAGCCCTTTTCCGCGTTGAACCACTTCACGGTGCCAGATGCCATATTGAATCTCCCTTGAGGGGCAGTGCCGGATCCGCACTTTACGGAACCGAGTGGCCGCGATGATCACCCCTCCGGAAAGATCCGGAAAGCCGTGCAAAGAAAAAATCTCTGGCAATCAGAACTGCAACCAGTAGCAAGCTAACACAGGTCGCGGTCACGGCAACTGAGCATTTTCCGGAGCGTCGGACAGTTCTTGCCCGGCCGTCGTCGGCAAGTCTGTACCGGCGGGACTAGCTATTCTTGGCGCGCCCGTCCAGCTTCCGGCGCATCTCCCGGTTCAGTCGGAGGGCGTCGTCGAGCTGGTCCTCCAGGGAGACGATGCGGCAGGCGGCCTCGACGGGGGTGCCCTGGCCGACCAGCTCACGGGCCCGGGCGGCGACGCGCAACTGGCGGCGGGAGTAGCGGCGGTGACCGCCCACCGAACGCAGGGGGGTGATGAGCCCGGTCTCGCCGACGGCCCGGAGGAAGGCGGGCGTGGTCCCTAGGATGTCCGCGGCCCGCCCCATGGTGAAGGCGGGATAGTCGTCGTCGTCGAGGTTGCCTGCGACGGGGGCGATATCGGCGGGCATGGCACCTTCGTCTCGGGGGCGCGGTGGTGCACCGGTCCGCGCGGCACCCCGCGCCGCGCGGATTCGGCGTCCGCCGCCTCGTAGGGCAACCCTAGTGCCGCGATACAGGGACATCTGGCCCCGCCGTGGCAGTTTTCCGATGCTGGAACGGTCCTACACGACCGCCCGGTACGTCTGCCAGCCCGTCGCGATCTTCGCGCGGCCGCCGAAGGATCCCCTGCCGTCACCGCTGTTGCGCCAGAGGTTGCCGCTGCTGTCACGCGAGACGAGGTCCGTCCTGCCGTCGCCGGTGAGGTCGCCGGCCGCGACCACCGCGTCGTAGGAGGCGCCCCAGTTCGAGAACACCTTCACGCGGGACCTGAACGTGCCCCTGCCGGTGCCGTCGTACCGGTACAGATTGTCCGACCTGTCCTGGACGAGCAGGTCGCCGACGCCGTCGCCGTTGAGGTCACCGGCCCCGACGATCCTCTTGTACGCCTTCCAGTCGTCGTACAGCTTCACGCGGGACGACAGCTTGCCGGTGCCGGTGCCCTTGTGGAGGTAGACGGCGCCGGTGGAGGCGTTGCGGGTGACCAGGTCCGGGCGCCCGTCACCGCTCACGTCGCCGGGCGCGGTCAGCACGTCGTACTGGGTCCAGCCGGAGGAGGCGAGCGTGGTGTACGGCGTGGAGGGCCGCACCGCCGCACCGCACGCCGGACGGTAGGCGCGCAGTGCGCCGCTGCTCGGCCGGACCAGCACGTCGTTGCAGCGGTCGCCGCTGAGGTCGCCGAACGGCACGAACCTGGCGCTGGTGGGCCAGCCGGTGCCGGAGACCTTGCCGCCCAGCGTGCCCGTGGCGGTGCCGCGCCGGATGGTGAGGGTGCCCGAGGAGCTGAGCGTGAGCAGGTCGCCGACGCCGTCCTTGCCGGCGTAGTCGCGCGGCGCCGCCGCCCCGGCCGTCACCGCCACGCTGCCCGAGAGGCTGAGGTCGGCGCCCTGGCCGTCGGCGGGCCGGGCGGTGAGCGTCCAGGTGTAGGTGCCGTTGGTGACCAGGCGGCCCGCGGAGTCCTTGCCGTCCCATGCGGCCTTCAGCAGGCCGCGGGCCTCGGAGCCGGACATCGTGCGCACGGTGGCGCCGGACGCCTTGGCGCGGACGGTCACCTTCCAGGAGGCCGCGGGCTTGGAGAGCCACCAGGTGCCGGACCAGCTCGCGGCCCCGGCCGTGACGGTGGAGTCGATGGCCGACAGCGCGGACGCGGGCACGCCGGTCGGCACCAGGTGGACGTGCTGCTCGCGGTCGGCGTAGGCGACGCCGCCGCCGAAGCGGTCCACCGTCCAGTTCAGACCGACCCTGAGATTGTCCCGGCCGATGTCGGTCCAGTCGGCCAGCTTGCGGCTCGGCAGTTCCGTGTGATCGCCGCTGGACGGCAGCCCGTTGTGCAGGTCGACGAGCATGAGACCGCTCCTCGACTCGGTGCCGCCGATGCGCTCGACGAGGTACCCGTCACCGAGGAGGACCCGACTCGCCGGGGCGGTGGCGGTGCGCTTGGACGCACGGTCGTAGACACCCGAGCCGTGCACGTCGCCCCAGGAGTCCTCGCAGGTCCAGTACACCCAGCGGCCCACGGCCTGGAGGTCGGACGGGGTGCAGCCGTTGCGGGTGGTGAAGGATTCCACGGCGGCGCCGGACGGGAGTCGGGTGGCCGTGACCTTCCCTCCGGTCGCCGCGCCGCTCCACAGTGTGTCGCCCCAGACGGCCGCGGCGACCCGGTCGCGTCCCTGCAGCACCTTGCCCGCCGCGCCGTCGGAGAACTCGCCGACGTACTGACGGCCGGAGGAGGCGCCGTCGACGACCGCGTACCGTCCGGAGAGGTCCTCGAGCCGCGGGCTGGAGTCGCCTGTGTCGAGGGTCGGACCCCAGTCCGTGGCGCCGTTGGCGCGCAGCATGGTCAGACCCGACTCGGTGGGCTCGAGGCGGCCGTGGCGGCCGGCGCCGTCGGCGAACATCCGGATGCAGGGGCCGGTGCCCCGGTGCAGTCGCCGTCCTGCCCGCTGACCAGCCCGTCCACCGTGGTCCCGGCCACGGCCGGAGTGCCGCCCGTGGTGAACCAGGTGCTGCGGTAGGCGCCGCGGATGGTCTCCGGCTCGTAGCGTGTGCTGTTGTCGGCCGTGGTGAGGATGCCGCTGCCGAGGGACAGCCCGAGGACCTGCGCGGGCATCGGCTGTACGGCGGTCACACGGTCACGGACGACGGAGCCCTCGGGCCCTTGGAACACGCGGTACACGCCCCAGTCGAGGTCGCCGCGCTCGACGGGCCGCGCGGCGCCCGCCACGAGGACCGAGCCGTCCGGCGCCTGGACGAGTCCGTGGGCGGCCGGGTCCATGACCTGGGTCAGGTCGGTGTCCGTGCCGTCGGTCGTGAGCGCCCACAGCGGCTGGCCCCGGTACTTGCCGTCGCCGGGCGACATCGGCTCGACGCCGAGCAGCTTGTCGCCGAGGATCCCGTACGCGGCCCCGTGGGTCAGGGAGCCCGTGTCGAAGGTACGTGGCTCGGCGGACAGGTCGTCGCGGTCGTACAGGTCCGCCTTGCCGCGTCCGCCGCGCAGCCGCAGCACCGAGTCGGCGCCCAGCCGGAACCCGGTCACCTCCCAGGTGTCGTCCGGACCGACCCGGTCGGGCAGGACGCCGAACACGCCGAGGGAGAGGTCGACGATGCCCCAGTGGGTCTGGGTCTGCTCGCCGGCGTCGGTTTCGTAGCGCAGGATGACGGACCGGGCGTCGCCGTCCTCGACCACCACGTCGAACGCACCGTCCGGGAGCCCGGTCACGGGGGTCTGCACGACCTCGCCCCGTCCCGCACGCGCCACATCTGGTAGGCGCTCGGGTTCCCGTTGACAACGCCGGTGCTGGTGAGGACGGTGTCGCCGAACGTGCCCCGGTAGGTGTGGCCCTCGGGCACGGGCACCTCGGGCGGCGCCGCCCGAGGTGCCCGCCCCTGGAGCAGGGTGACCTGGTCGTCGACCTCCGAGTAGAGGGCGACCGTGTCGGAGCCGTCCCCGTAGTAGCCCGGCTGGAAGGACGCGGCCGCACGGAAGGATCCGTCGTCGATGTCGTACTGCACCGGGACGTCCAGCCCCTGCTCCAGCGCGGTCGTGGCGCCGGTGGCGTACTCCGTCCACAGGAGCCGGTCGTCGCCCTCTTGGGCCCAGAGGAATCCGCTGGTCCCCGCGTTGAGGATCTGCGTGGTCCTGGGACGGCACGTGCGGCGGCGGGCAGCACGAGGTCGGCGGCCGGCTGCGGCGCGGCCGCCGCCGGGTACGGCACGGCGGCGAGCGGGAGGCTCAGGGTCAGTGCCGTCGCCAGGGCGGCCGCGGTTCGTGCCGCCGGCCGGCCGGGACGAACCGGGCGGGATGCGGGAGCGGGGTTGCGACTGCGCCGGCCGGATCGGGCCACTGCTCCTCCTGGAGGCAAGAAGAAGGCATGGCGAGACGTACGGCAATGCACTGGCATTTCCCCGGCCCCCCGGCCGCTTCCCCCACGCGCGTGGGAGCCTAACAGCATGTCCATGACCAGGCGGTGTGGGCCGCCGGAGCCGAGGCGCCGCGGCCTGGCCGACGAGATCGCCCGGGTGCGGAAACGGATGCACCCGAACGGGATGTCGGGGTAGGAGTGGAGATGGCGTGATGGCGGTGACGGAGCGGCTGCCGCAGCGGAATCACGGCCTCCTCGCGATCCTCGCTCCCACGCTACTTCCGCGTCGCCGCCGCGGCACGGTCGAGGTCGACCTGACCTGCACCATGGACCCGTGCCGGGTCCTGATGCGGTGCGCCGAGAAGGAAGCGCCGAGACCCTTCCGTGGCCCCGTACGCCGGCTCCGGGCGGGCCGGACGACGGCACTTGAGGCGCCTTACGGCTGCCGACCCGGGCAGATGTGTCGTGCGGCGGCAGTCACGGGAGTGTCCGACCGGCGCGCGCCCGCATGATCAGCCGGCACCGGGGAGGGAACCGCCGGGCGCCTCGTGCCCGGCACGACGGCGGTACTCGGCGTTGATGCGCTGCGCCTCCTCGAGCTGGTCCTCGAGGATGACGATGCGGCAGGCGGCCTCGATCGGGGTGCCCCTGTCGACGAGCTCGCGGGCGCGCGCCGCGATGCGCAGCTGGTAGCGGGAGTACCGCCGGTGTCCGCCCTCCGAGCGCAGCGGAGTGATCAGGCGAGCCTCACCGATGGCTCGCAGGAAGGCCGGGGTGGTGCCGAGCATCTCGGCTGCCCGCCCCATCGTGTACGCGGGGTAGTCGTCGTCGTCCAGACGATCACTGAGCGGGTTGTCTGCTGTCATGTCACCTCGTTGTGCAACGCGTCGAGGGGCCCTGGCGCCGTACGGCACCAGGGCCCCGAAGGAAATTCAACACCATCTGTCGGCTCTACTGCTGTGCCGACCTTCCGTTTCCGCTGCCGGCCCTCACAGGGGGCGGTGCGGGGATCGCGGTTGCCTGACCGGGGACCACCTTCCAATCCGGGGTCTTGCGGTACCCGGGCCGAGTGCTCCTCGGGCCGGGCGATCCTGATGGCGTCTGCTCCTCCGTCCTTCCTCTGAACATCCACTCACTGAACTGGTACTGCGGTACTGCTGTCGGCGCCCGCCAGTTCGTGTCTGCCGGGCTCTGCTCGACCGGTGTCTATGAGAAAAATGCTACCCATGGAAGAGTCCAATGTCTACTGCGACGACAGTAGATTTCAGCCCTGTGGGGGAACAGATAGCCTGCTACCTGCGGCAATCCGTGAAGCAGGACGCCCTCGGGCGCCCGCGCCGGGTGGAGAACCGGTGGCGAGACGGCGGTGAGGGCCCTGCCGACACGGGTCGGCAGGGCCCTCACCGGGCTCCTGTGGGCGGTCCTCCGCCCGTCCTCATGCCTCCGGGCAGGCGCCGCCGAGCAGTGCCGACGCGGTCCGGAGCGGAGTGGGGACGCGCGCCGGAGTCGCCTCGGCTTCACCTGCTTGACGGGGCAGCGGCGGCGGCCGGTCGCCACGGATCCGGCGGTGACGAGTTCGGGCGTGATGCCCTTCACCGAGGCCGGCACCCCGCTCTCGGTCAGGCAGAACGGGTGTCGGGCGATGACACGGCGCATGACGCCGCACAGAGAGAGGGGGAAACCGTCTTGCCGGGGCGAGGTGGATCAGCCGGAGCGGGCGAGGACGCCCTGGCCCCGGCCGGGCGCCCCGACGGCGTCGATGCGAGTGCCGGGCGAGGTGAACGGTCCGCCGAGGACGTCCCGCAGGCGGATCCGGTCCGTGTACGTGGAATTGGCGCGGTGGACCTCGAGTTCGGCCCGGGTGATCGAGCCCGTGCACTGGTCGTCCCCGTCGCACAGCAGGAGGTACTCCACACGGGCACCGGTCATGACGGACAGCGCGACCTCGACCGTCATGTCGTCCCGGACCCGAGGGCCGGACGCGTCCCCGTCGCCGACCACGGTCACGGGGGAGGGGGCGGCCTGTTGTCGCTGTGTCTGAACCGGAGTCAAGGCTGTCTCCTCGAAGATGGGTGAGCTGCTGGTCGAAGCGGTCAGGCCGCCGGGTCGAAGGCGTTCCGCCGCGCCCTGCGCCGTCCCGCTCGTCCGGCGGCGCGCCCCTGGGCGGGGCGGCCGCGCTCGCCTCGGGGCGAGGGAGCCGCGGCGGACTCGGCACGGCGGGGACGTGCCACGGCCGGCCCGGTGACGACGACAGGGACACCGGAAGGCGCCTGGGCGCCGGTGATGCGGCTCAGTTCCGTTCCACCCGAACGTACCGGGGTGATCCGGGGGTGATGCCGGCCGAGGACATCAGCCGTTCCATGCCGCGGCGTTGAGCCGGTGTCACGAGGGTGACGACGCTGCCGGACTCTCCGGCGCGGGCGGTGCGGCCGCCGCGGTGCAGGTAGTCCTTGTGGTCGCCGGGAGGATCCACGTTGACGACCAGGTCGAGGTTGTCGACGTGGATGCCGCGGGCCGCGACGTTCGTCGCCACCAGGACCGTCACGTGTCCGGTCTTGAACCGGGCGAGGGTCCGGGTGCGCTGGGGCTGGGACTTGCCGCCGTGCAGGGCCGCGGCGCGTACGCCGCTGCTCAGCAGATGCTCGGTCAGCCGGTCCACGGCGTGCTTGGTGTCCAGGAACATGATCACCCGGCCGTCTCGTGCCGCGATCTCGGTGGTCGTCCGGTGCTTGTCCGCTTCGTGCACGTGGAGCACGTGGTGTTCCATCGTGGTGACCGCTCCCGCGGAGGGGTCGACGGAGTGGACCACCGGGTCGGTCAGGTAGCGGCGGACGAGCAGGTCGACGTTGCGGTCCAGGGTGGCGGAGAAGAGCATCCGCTGCCCTGCGGGGCGCACTTGGTCGAGCAGGGCGGTGACCTGGGGCATGAAGCCCATGTCGGCCATCTGGTCGGCCTCGTCGAGGACGGTCACGGCGACGTCGTGCAGTCGGCAGTCGCCCCGGTCGATGAGGTCCTTCAGCCGCCCGGGCGTCGCGACGACGACCTCCGCGCCGGCCCGCAGCGCACCGGCCTGCCTGCCGATCGGCATTCCGCCGACCACGGTGGCCAGCCGCAGCCTCACGGAGCGGGCGTACGGGGTGAGCGCGTCGGTCACCTGCTGGGCCAGCTCGCGGGTGGGGACGAGGACCAGGGCGAGCGGCTGCCGCGGCTCCGCGCGCCGGCCCGCCGTACGGGCCAGCACCGCCAGGCCGAAGGCGAGGGTCTTGCCCGAACCGGTGCGGCCGCGCCCGAGCACGTCACGCCCAGCGAGGGAGTTCGGCAGGGTCGCTCCCTGGATGGGGAACGGTACGGTCACGCCCTCGCGGCCGAGCGCGGCCAGCAACGGCGCCGGCAGGGCGAGGTCGGCGAACGACTCGACGGCGGGCAGCGCCGGCGTGATCGTCACCGGCAGGGCGAACTCGCCACGGGAAGCGGCCTGTCGACGTGCGTAGCCCTTGGACCCGGGAGCTCTTCTGGCGGAATGACCCCGGGAGCGGTCATCGGAGCGGGGCGTGCGGGCAGTGCGTGCGCGATTCAAAGTGGAACCTTCCTCGATATGGGTGCGTAGGCACGTGGCAAGGAATTTCCGCAGCCGGATGAATGGCACAGAGAATCGCGAGAACGAGCCTGAGATGATGAGCGCCGAGTCGGATCGGCGGGGGAATTCGTCACCGCTCGGAGAGGTGGTGGGCCCTTCGTGTCGCGCGCCCTGAAATGCGACGAGCTGGGGCCCGCACCCCAAGGTGCGGGCCCCAGCTGCGAAGTACGCGTCGCCGTCCGGTCAGGCGGGGACGATGTTCTCGGCCGTCGGGCCCTTCTGGCCCTGCGCGATGTCGAACGACACCTTCTGGCCTTCCAGCAGCTCGCGGAAGCCCTGGGCGGCGATGTTCGAGTAGTGGGCGAAGACGTCGGGGCCGCCGCCGTCCTGCTCGATGAAGCCGAAGCCCTTTTCCGCGTTGAACCACTTCACGGTACCGGTAGCCATGTCATTTCTCCTTCGGAGACGATGTTCGGAATTCGCTCTGTACGGATTCCGCGTCGCCGTGCTGATTAGCCCGTCGGGAAATGAACCTTCTGGCAACCACACCTGCAACTGGTATCGACAGTAGCACGGCGCGACCGCCCCTGCCTGTTGCGTAATTCCGTTCGGGTTGATGGTCGAGAAATACTCGACGAGGGCCGCACTTGTTTCTCACTTCGCGGATACAGATATTCATGCGCGGCTGAGCCTCGTCCACGGAACACGGGCAGCGCGACACGTCCGGCCTCCTGGCGGCCGTGGGTGCGCGGCGACGCCACGACGAACAAGCCCCAGGTCGCTGACCTGGGGCTTGAGGAAGAGCGGGTGACGAGAATCGAACTCGCGCTCTCAGCTTGGGAAGCTGATGTTCTACCATTAAACTACACCCGCGTGATTAACGGGCTGCCCGCCTCCGCGGAGTCGAGGCCCGAACGCTCGCTCACTGTACCCCATCGAGGACCCCCGGTGCCCGGACCCGGGGTCCTCGTGCGTCCGGGGCATGGGATACCGCTGCGGGGGAACGGAGTTGGGGCGTACCGTGGCGGGGTGGGAGAGGGGCCGGGCGAGGCCGGAGTGCCGCCTGGAGAGTCGTCTCTTTGATCCCGTAATGTGGCTTTCGTCGCCAGGGCAGCAGGGCGACGAGGCTCTTGGGGAAGGGACTTGAGGGATTTGATGGATCGCACCGTCGTTCGTTGCGCGGACGGACACGTCTTCAGCGCCACTTCGTTCCCGATGCAGAAGGCCGAGCGGCTGGGCCCCGGCCGGCTCGTGAGGTGTCCGCGGTGTGCCCGGCTCCGCAGTGTGGTGCAGGTGGCCCTGGAGAAGCGGTAACCGGACCGACCGCACACGGACACAGGCGCGCGGAGCCGTCACGATTGCCGGGGCTCCGCGCGCCTTGCGTATCCTCGGGGCGTGCTTCTCTCAGACAAGGACATCCGGGCCGAGATCGATGCCGGGCGGGTACGGATCGATCCCTATGACGAAACCATGGTTCAGCCGTCGAGCATCGACGTCCGGCTGGACCGCTACTTCCGGGTGTTCGAGAACCACCGGTACCCGCACATCGACCCCTCGGTCGAGCAGGCCGATCTGACCCGGCTGGTCGAGCCCGAGGGCGACGAGCCGTTCATCCTGCACCCCGGGGAGTTCGTGCTCGCCTCGACGTACGAGGTGATCACGCTTCCCGACGACCTCGCCTCGCGTCTGGAGGGCAAGAGCTCCCTCGGCCGGCTCGGTCTCGTCACGCACTCCACCGCCGGGTTCATCGACCCCGGGTTCAGCGGGCACGTGACGCTGGAGCTGTCCAACCTCGCCACCCTGCCGATCAAGCTCTGGCCCGGTATGAAGATCGGCCAGCTCTGCATGTTCCGGCTGACCTCGCCGGCGGAGCACCCGTACGGCAGCGAGCGCTACGGCTCCCGGTACCAGGGCCAGCGCGGGCCGACCGCCTCGCGGTCGTTCCTGAACTTCCACCGGACCCAGGTGTGAGGGCGGCGGCATGAGCGTGGCACGCGAGAACCTGACCTACGAGCGGTTCGGCACCGCGGTCCGCGAGCTGGCCCAGACCATCGCGGACGACGGGTACCAGCCCGACGTCGTGCTGAGCATCGCGCGGGGCGGCGTGTTCGTGGCGGGCGGGCTGGCCTACGCCCTCGACTGCAAGAACATCCACCTGGTCAACGTCGAGTTCTACACCGGTGTCGGCACCACCCTCGAGATGCCCGTCATGCTCGCACCGGTGCCGAACGTGATCGACTTCTCCGACAAGAAGGTGCTGATCACCGACGACGTCGCGGACACCGGAAAGACGCTCAAGCTGGTGCGCGACTTCTGCCTCGACACCGTCGCCGAGGTGCGCTCCGCGGTGATCTATGAGAAGTCCCACTCCCTGGTGAAGTGCGAGTACGTCTGGAAGCGGACCGAGGACTGGATCAACTTCCCGTGGTCCGTGCTCCCTCCGGTCCGCAAGGCCGGTACGCCGGTCACGCCGTCCAAGGACGCCCTCTAGGACCGGCGGGGTCCGGCGGCCGGGGCTCGTGCCGCCGGTGCGCCGGACCGTGCCGTCAGAGCGTCGTCACTGCGCGGCCTGCTGCTGTTGCTGCTGCTGGGTGCAGTTGATGGTGACCTTGTCCCCGTCCCTCGTGACCGCCTTCAGAGACTTGGCGGCCTTGGCGGCCTTGGCGGTCTTCAGCGCCTTGGCCGTCTTCAGGGCCTCGGCGACGGGGTCCGAAGCGGCCTGCTGCTGCTGTTGCTGCTGCTGGTTGCAGTTGACCGTGATGGTGCCCTCGTCGTCCTTGGCGGCCTTCAGGGCCCTGGTGGCGGTGTCGCCCGTGCGGACCTGGTCCATCGAGGGGTAGGAGATCTGCAGGAGCGTCATGTTGCCCAGCAGCGGAAGGGAGTCCCCGACACCTTGTGCCTGGGCACCGCCGGCGCTGAGGAGAACCGCGGCCGTCACAGCGGCGCTGACCGCGGCACATCGCTTGGCGAACTTCACTCGACCAACCTTTCGTCGTCCCTGATGCCGAATGCCTTGCTTCGGGGACAGAATGGTCACGACGAGCGGCGAAGGATCACTGGGCACGCTGCGGTGCCTTCCTTTTCCCCCGTACAGCCTCACCCGGGGAAATACGCCGAGCGGATGCCAAAGACCCCCGGCGGGTGATCGCGCGGGGGTCTTTTCCGTGATGGTGAAGGACCGGGCTAGAACGTGCCCAGCTTCACGATCGACAGCAGCGCGATGAGCTGGATGGCCGACGCGCCCAGCGCCTTCGGCCAGGGCAGGTCGTGCGAACGGGACACCATCAGGGTGAGCAGGACGCCCGCGCCGATCCAGGTGGCCCAGCCGAGCAGCTGGACGAATCCCGCGTCGCCGCCGAAGAACATGGCGAAGACCAGGCGAGGGGCGTCCGTGAGGGACGTGATCAGCATGGACAGGCCGACCGTGGGCTGCCAGGCGCCGTTGCCGCCGAGCTGACGGGCCAGGGTGTGGGTCACCACGCCCAGGACGAAGGCGCTCAGCACCATCGCCACGGCGGTGACCAGGACGATCGGCACCGCGTTGGACAGCGTCGCGTTGATCGCGTCCGCGCGGGCCCCGTCGAAGCCGAAGACGGCGAGCAGGCCGTAGAGGAAGGTGACGATCAGGGCCGGGGCCCACATCGTGTAGTCCCGCATCCGCAGGAACGTCTGGTTCGGGGCGAGGACGACGCCCTTCAGCAGTTCCTTCCAGTGCAGGGGCGGACCGATCGGGCCGGACGGCGCGGCCGCGCCGGCGTGGTAGGTCGAGCCCTGGGTGTAGCCGGCGGCCTCGTCGACCGAGAACGCCTGGGTGTGGCCCGGGTTGTTCGCCGCGTACGGGTCGTACCCGCCGGGTCCGGCGCCCTGGTGGCCGCCGTCGAAGTACTCCGGGCCGTCGTCGGCCCGCCCCGGGTACCCGTACGGCTGCCCCTGCTGCGGGTACGGCGGCTGCGGCGCCGACGGGTAGCCGTACGAGGGGCCCGCGGGCCGTCCGTACGGCTGTCCCTGCCGTCCCTGCGAGGGCCCGCCGGGCCGCCCCTGTCCGTACGACGGTCCCTGCGGCGCCTGCTGTCCTTGGGGGTGCGGTTGTCCCGGCCCCCGCGTCCGATCCTGAATCCAGCCACGTCATCGAACGTACCTGGTCCCGGCGGCCGACGTGCCGGACCCGGGCGTCCGGGCCCGGCTTTGCGGCCGACCTGTGACATCCCCTAAGGGACCGTCAGGGTCGGTCAGTCGGCGAAGTTGGCACCGAAGAACGGCGTGCCCGTCGTCGAGACGCCCGAGGTGCTCGGGGACATGGCGCGGGAGCCGGTCGTGGTGATCCTCGTGCCGTTGGAGGGCAGGTAGGTCACCGCGCCGTTGTCGGCGTTCTCCCGGGAGCCCACGATCAGGTCGGCCCTGCCGTCGCCGGTGACGTCGTCGAGCTTGACGTCCTGCCCGAAGTAGTCGTCGTCCTCGTCGCTGCCGGGCACGCCCGCCGTCGACTGGGCGAAGGACTGGGCGCCGGAGGCGGTGTCCAGGCCTGCCGGGGTGCCGTAGAGGACGGTGACCGTACCCGTGTTGGCGGCGCTGCCGATGTTCTCGCCGGCCACGCCGATCGCGAGGTCGAGGAAGCCGTCGCCGTTGACGTCGCCGAGGTCGAGCTCGTAGCCGAAGAAGTCGTTGCCCTCGGCGGTGCCGGGGACGTTGCCCGTGTCCTGGGTGATGCCGGTGGCGTTGGAGGGGCCGCCGTCGGAGCCGTAGGTCACCCAGACCTTGCCGCCCTTGCCGGAGTCCGGGATGGCCGTGCCGTCGTCGGTGGTGGTGTTCCAGTAGGCGCCGCTGACGATGTCCCCGTAGTGGTCGCCGTTGATGTCGCCGATCGCGGTGATCACGCCGGGCTTCAGCGGCACGGCCTCGGACATGTGGAGGCCGCTCGCCCCGCCCGGGATGTAGTAGTTGCGGTTCCAGCCTTCGGCGGTGTCGGTCTCGAAGCCGTCGACGACCAGGTCGGTCTGCCCGCTGTTGTTGATGTCGCCGGCGGTCAGGTTGAGCGGGCCGCCCGCGTCGGTGCCCATGATCGGGGGCTTGACCGTGTACTTGCCGCCCGGGGTGCCGGCGGAGCTGAAGCCGCCCTTGAGGACGTAGATGGTGGCGGTCGAGCTGCCCACGGCCAGGTCGGCCCGGCCGTCGCCGTCGAAGTCGCCGGCGGCGAGGTTCTTGCCCCAGTAGTCGTGCGCGGAGGGGGCCGGGTCGGCGACCGCGGACCCCTTGCCGGTGATGCCGGAGGCGGAGCCCCACAGGATGACGACGCCGCCTCCGTCGGTGTCACCGCCGACGTCCTCGCCGGGGGTGCCGACGGCGAGGTCGTCGTACCCGTCGTTGTTGAAGTCGGCGTACGCGGTCTCGGCGCCGAAGTGGTCGCCGCTCTCGGCGGAGCCGGGGTTGCCTGCGGTGTTCTGGCTGATCGTGGAGCGCTTGGCGGACGAGATGCCGCTCTGGCCGCCGTAGAGGACGACCAGCTGGCCGGCGGCCTTGCTGCCGCCGACGTAGGCGCCGTCGGCGGAGAAGGCCGTGTCGCCGATCCCGTCGTTGTTGAAGTCGGCCTGCGGGACGACGGTGGAGTCCGCGGCCGTGGCGGTGACGGCCGAGAACGTGAGCAGCCCGCCCGTCAGAGCGGCGGCCGTGGCCGTCGCGAGGGCGAGTCGCAGAGGCTTGTGCATGCGGGTTCTCCTGCTGCATGCGGGGATGCCTGGCGGGCATCCGCAGTCGATGGGGTGCGGACCGTCCGGGTTCGCCGCGGGTTGTCCCGCGGTTCACGGAGCGTTCGGCGCAGAGAAGACCCGCGCGGGGACGCAAGGGTTGTACGTGACGCCGGTCACTTTCCGGGCCGCCGGGAACCGGGCCGGCCCGGATCACATCGCCAGGAACTCCGAGCTGGAGAACGTCACCGCCGGCCTGTCGTCGAGCAGGTCCTTCGCCGATCCCCGGTACACGGCGACGGTGTCCTTCGTGTCGCCCCGGTGCGTCCGCACGACCAGGTCGGCCCGCCCGTCCCCGTCGAAGTCGCCGGCCGTGAGGACCCGCGTGGTGCCGGGCCCCGGCGGCGCGAGGGTGACCGCGTCCCTCCCGTGAGCCCGGCCGGCCCCGCCCGCAGGACGCGCAGCCGGGAGCCGCTGGAGACGAGTTCGTCGCGGCCGTCGCCGTCGAAGTCGGCGGCGTCCAGCGTCGAGCCCGGCACGGCGAGCGTCGCCGGCGCCGCGGGGGCCGGCAGGTCGTAGCGCAGGGACGTTTCCGCCGTGCCGCCGACCGCCGCGTCCAGCGCCTTGCCGCGGCCGAAGCGGCCGAGGGCCACGTCGACGCCGGCGGGCAGGCGGGTGCCGGTGCGGGTGGGGCCGGCCGGGCCGCCGAGGACGAGCGCGGCCCTTCCGGTGCCCTCCGTGGCGCGGACCACGAGGTCGTCGGCCCCGTCGCCGTCGACGTCGGCCGCGGGCCCGGCGGGAACCTCGCCCGGGGAGGTCAGCGGCGCGCCCGCCGCGCGCGGGGCGCCGGTCCGGCTGAACGGCCCGCGCAGGTACGACAGCCTGCCGCCGGAGGCGTGCAGCACCAGGTCCTCCTCGCCGTCCCCGTCGAAGTCGCCGCAGACCGGCTGGTCCGGCCAGTCGTTGCCGAAGCGGGCGCGGTCCGGGACGGAGAGCTTGACCGCGCGGCCGGCCAGCCCGGCGGGTGAGCCGAACAGCACCTGCAGCGGCACCGGGGCCGCCCCTGGCCGTCGTAGGGCGGGTCGGTGGAGACGATCAGGTCGGTGAAGCCGTCGCCGTCGAGGTCGCAGCCGGCTTCCGCGTCGAAGACGGCGGGGAGCCGGCCCTTGGTGGGGGCGGCCCGCTTCCCCGGGGTGAGCAGTTGCCGCGCGCCGGGCGTCAGGCCGCGCGGTCCGCCGTAGACGATCCCGATGCCCGCGTCGTCGGCGTGGCTGTCCTCCTTGACGAGGTCGTCGAGGACGAGGTCGCGGTGGCCGTCGCCGTTGAAGTCGTCGGGGACGTCGCTCCCCCCGCCGCGCGGCACGGGGATCTCCGCGGGGGCGTCGGCGATGCGGGCGGGCGTGGGCCCGGCCCCGCCGTCCGCGCCGTCCGGGCCGCAGGCGGTGAGGAGCAGGGTGCCGCAGAGGACGGCGGTGGCCGCGGTACTGATCCCACGTCTGCGCAACGGCACCGCGCACCTCTCCCGGCTCTCGGACGACAACCTCGCAATCATGCACGCGTTCGAGAGACGGGGTAAGGGGCGGGGGTGGCGGATCGGTCACGGCCGGTCCGCGGACACCACGGCGCCCCCCGGTCCGCGGTGCGGTCCGGGGGGCGCCGTGTGCTGTTCAGCGGGTGGTCACTTCACCGGCTCGGGCTCCGGCTCGCTCTCCGCCTCCGCCTCGCCCGCCGGGTCGACCGGCGTCCTGACGGAGTCGAGCAGCAACTGGGCGACGTCCACGACCTGGATGGACTCCTTGGCCTTGCCGTCGTTCTTCTTGCCGTTGACCGAGTCGGTCAGCATGACCAGGCAGAACGGGCAGGCGGTCGAGACGATGTCCGGGTTGAGGGAGAGGGCCTCGTCGACGCGCTCGTTGTTGATGCGCTTGCCGATCCGCTCCTCCATCCACATCCGGGCGCCGCCGGCGCCGCAGCAGAAGCCGCGCTCCTTGTGGCGGTGCATCTCCTCGTTGCGCAGGCCCGGGACCTTGCCGATGATCTCGCGCGGAGGCGTGTAGATCTTGTTGTGGCGGCCCAGGTAGCACGGGTCGTGGTAGGTGATGATGCCCTCGACCGGGGTGACGGGGACCAGCTTGCCCTCGTCCACCAGGTGCTGGAGCAGCTGGGTGTGGTGGATGACCTCGTAGTCGCCGCCGAGCTGCGGGTACTCGTTGCCGAGCGTGTTGAGGCAGTGCGGGCAGGTGGCGACGATCTTCTTGGCCGACTTCGGCTTCCTGGACTCCGCCGTGACCTTGCCGTCGTCGTCCAGCTCCTCGCCGAACGCCGTGTTCAGGGCCATGACGTTCTCCATGCCGAGCTCCTGGAACAGGGGCTCGTTGCCGAGGCGGCGGGCGGAGTCACCGGTGCACTTCTCGTCGCCGCCCATGATCGCGAACTTCACGCCCGCGATGTGCAGCAGCTCGGCGAAGGCCTTGGTGGTCTTCTTGGCGCGGTCCTCCAGGGCGCCGGCGCAGCCGACCCAGTACAGGTACTCGACCTCGGTGAGGTCCTCGATGTCCCTGCCGACGACCGGGACCTCGAATTCGACCTCCTTGAGCCACTCCAGCCGCTGCTTCTTGGCCAGGCCCCAGGGGTTGCCCTTCTTCTCCAGGTTCTTGAGCATCGTGCCCGCCTCGGACGGGAACGCGGACTCGATCATGACCTGGTAGCGACGCATGTCGACGATGTGGTCGACGTGCTCGATGTCGACGGGGCACTGCTCGACGCAGGCGCCGCAGGTGGTGCAGGACCACAGGACGTCCGGGTCGATGACGCCGTTCTCCTCGGCGGTGCCGACGAGCGGGCGCTCGGCCTCCGCGAGGGCGGCTGCGGGCACGTCCTTGAGCTGCTCCTCGGAGGCCTTCTCCTCGCCCTCCATGGTCTTGCCGCCGCCGGCCAGCAGGTACGGCGCCTTGGCGTGCGCGTGGTCCCGCAGCGACATGATCAGCAGCTTCGGGGAGAGCGGCTTGCCGGTGTTCCAGGCGGGGCACTGCGACTGGCAGCGGCCGCACTCGGTGCAGGTGGAGAAGTCCAGCAGGCCCTTCCAGGAGAACTGCTCGACCTGGGAGACGCCGAATACGTCGTCGTCGCCCGGGTCCTCGAAGTCGATCGGCTCGCCGCCGGAGGTCATCGGGAGCAGGGCGCCGAGGGAGGTCCCGCCGTCGGCGTTGCGCTTGAACCAGATGTTCGGGAAGGCGAGGAAGCGGTGCCAGGCCACGCCCATGTCGGTCTTCAGGGCGACCGTGATCATCCAGATGAAGGACGTCGCGATCTTCAGGCCCGCGAAGAAGTAGGTGAGGTTCTGGAGCGTGGAGACGTCCATGCCCTCGAGCCAGTGGACGACCGGGTACGAGATGAAGAACGAGGCCTCGTAGCCGTCCACGTGGTGCTGGGCGCCCTCCAGCGCGTGCAGCATGAAGATGCAGACGCCGACGATGAGGATGACGGCCTCGACGAAGTACGCCTGGCCGAAGTTCGAGCCGGCGAAGCGGGACTTGCGGCCCGGCTTGCGCGGGTGGCTGAGCTGCCGGATGACGATCAGGGCGAGGATGCCGAGCACTGTCATCGTGCCGATGAACTCGACGAAGACGTTGTAGGGCGCCCAGTCGCCGATGACCGGCAGGAGCCAGTCGGCCTGGAACAGCTGGCCGATGGCGTTGACGATGGTCAGCAGCAGCGAGAAGAAGCCGACCGCCACGAACCAGTGCGCGACACCGACGATGCCCCAGCGGTTCATCCGGGTGTGGCCGAGGAACTCCCTGACCACGGTGACGGTGCGCCGGCCGGGCTCGTCGGTTCGGGTGCCCGCGGGCACGTTCTGGCCGAGCCGCATGAAGTTGTAGATCTGCAGGAGGGCGCGGGCGAACAGGGCCACGCCGACCACGATCAGAACCAGCGACACGATGATCGCGGCGAGTTGCATTTCGGGGCTCCTCGGGCCTGCGAGGGAAATTACTAAGCGGTAACTTATGCAGTCCGTTCGAGACTACCCGCATCTTTACTCGCACTGTAGCCAGGCGCGAGGTGATCTGGATCGCTGAGGTGTGCCTGAGCCGAATGGCAATCCGATCGTGTTATTCGTACCGAATTGCTACTTTCGCGCCTAACTTAGAGCCGTGCTCTACGGGATCGCCGCGGCCTGTGCCGCCCTACTCCTTACCGCCGTGCTCGCGGCGCTGCTCCGGCTGCCCGCGCTGCGCGCGGGAATCGTGGACCGGCGGCGGCAGCGGCCCCTCCCGGTGCTCGGCGGAGTGGCCGTCGTGGCCGTCACCTGCCTGGTCGCCTGGGCGGGGGAGTGGATCGGGGTCGCGCCCTTCGGGGACGGCGTCGGCCGGCTGCTCGCCGTCGCCGCCGGTATCGCCTTACTGGGGCTGGTCGCCGACGTGTGGCGGCTGCGGGCGCGGGTCCTGGTCACCGGCACCGCCGTGGCGGCGGCGTGCGTGGTGCCGTACGACGAGACGGGCGCCTGGGGCGGCCTCCTGGCCGTGGCCTGGATCGTGTTCGCCACGCTCGCCTTCAAGGGGCTCGACCACGCCGACGGGCTGGCCGGTACCGTCGGGGTGGTCACCGCCTTCGGGGCGGGGGTCTGCGCGGCCGCGGAGCTGATGGACGGCCTCGCCGTGCTGCTCAGCGTGTTCGCCGCCGCGCTGACCGGCTTCCTGATGCACAACTGGCATCCCGCGCGCGTGGGGCTCGGGGCCTGCGGATCGCTCTTCACCGGATTCCTGCTGTCCGCGGCCGTTGTCTTCACGCGCGCGGGGTACGGGCTCGAGCAGAGCGCGGGTGTGGTGTTCAGCCTGAGCGCCGTGGCCGCGGCCGACTTCCTGCTGGTCGTCCTCGCGCGCCTCACCTCCCGCCGCCCGCTGCTCAGGCGGGGCCCGGACCATCTGGCGCACCGGCTGCGGCGGCTCGGGCCGACCCCGCCGGGGGCGGTCGTGCTGCTGGGCGCCGGGTCCTTCTCCTCCGTGCTCGTGGGGGTGCTCGTGCACTCGGGGTGGACCGGGGACAAGGCGGTGCTGTGGGTGGTCGGCGGGGTGGTCTTCGCCGTTCTCGTACTCCTTCGCATCCCTGTCCAGCGGCCCCGGCGCACGGTATCGACGCAGGTCAGCGGGCACTTGCGTGTAAGGAACGGATAAGAGTTGAGTCCCGTTGACTCAGGTCTGTTGACCGCACGGGCCCTCTCATGCACACTTGAGCCTGTTCCACTCAAGTCAGCTGGAGGAATCAACCATGGCACGTGCGGTCGGCATCGACCTGGGCACGACTAACTCCGTCGTCAGCGTTCTGGAGGGCGGCGAGCCCACCGTCATCACCAACGCCGAGGGTGCCAGGACCACGCCGTCCGTCGTCGCCTTCGCGAAGAACGGTGAAGTGCTCGTCGGCGAGGTGGCCAAGCGCCAGGCGGTCACGAACGTGGACCGGACCATCCGCTCCGTCAAGCGCCACATGGGCACCGACTGGAAGATCCAGCTCGACGGGAAGGACTTCAACCCGCAGCAGATCTCCGCCTTCATCCTGCAGAAGCTGAAGCGGGACGCCGAGTCCTACCTGGGCGAGAAGGTCACGGACGCGGTCATCACCGTCCCGGCCTACTTCAACGACTCCGAGCGCCAGGCGACGAAGGAGGCCGGCGAGATCGCGGGTCTGAACGTCCTGCGCATCGTCAACGAGCCCACCGCGGCGGCGCTCGCCTACGGCCTCGACAAGGACGACCAGACGATCCTCGTCTTCGACCTCGGTGGCGGCACCTTCGACGTGTCCCTCCTGGAGATCGGCGACGGCGTCGTCGAGGTGAAGGCCACCAACGGTGACAACCACCTCGGTGGTGACGACTGGGACCAGCGCGTCGTCGACTACCTGGTGCAGCAGTTCAAGGCCGGCCACGGCGTGGACCTCGCCAAGGACAAGATGGCGCTGCAGCGTCTGCGCGAGGCCGCCGAGAAGGCGAAGATCGAGCTGTCCTCGTCCACCGAGACCTCGATCAACCTGCCCTACATCACGGCGTCCGCCGAGGGCCCGCTGCACCTGGACGAGAAGCTCACGCGCGCCCAGTTCCAGCAGCTCACCGCGGACCTGCTGGAGCGCTGCAAGACGCCGTTCCACAACGTCATCAAGGACGCGGGCATCCAGCTCGGCGAGATCGACCACGTCGTCCTCGTCGGCGGCTCCACCCGCATGCCCGCCGTCGCCGAGCTCGTCAAGGAGCTGACCGGCGGCAACGAGGCCAACAAGGGCGTGAACCCGGACGAGGTCGTCGCCATCGGCGCCGCCCTCCAGGCCGGTGTCCTCAAGGGTGAGGTCAAGGACGTCCTGCTCCTCGACGTGACCCCGCTGTCCCTCGGCATCGAGACCAAGGGCGGCATCATGACGAAGCTCATCGAGCGGAACACGACGATCCCGACCAAGCGGTCCGAGATCTTCACCACCGCCGAGGACAACCAGCCCTCCGTGCAGATCCAGGTCTACCAGGGCGAGCGCGAGATCGCGGCGTACAACAAGAAGCTCGGGATGTTCGAGCTGACCGGTCTGCCGCCGGCCCCGCGCGGTGTCCCGCAGATCGAGGTCGCCTTCGACATCGACGCCAACGGCATCATGCACGTGACCGCGAAGGACCTCGGCACGGGCAAGGAGCAGAAGATGACCGTCACCGGCGGCTCCTCGCTGCCGAAGGACGAGGTCGACCGCATGCGCCAGGAGGCCGAGAAGTACGCGGAGGAGGACCACGCCCGCCGCGAGGCCGCCGAGACCCGCAACCAGGGCGAGCAGCTCGTCTACCAGACCGAGAAGTTCCTCAAGGACAACGAGGACAAGGTCCCGGGCGAGGTCAAGACCGAGGTCGAGGAGGCCGTCGCCGAGCTGAAGGAGAAGCTCAAGGGCGAGGACACCACCGAGATCCGCACGGCCACCGAGAAGGTCGCGGCCGTCTCGCAGAAGCTCGGTCAGGCCATGTACGCCGACGCCCAGGCCGGCCAGGCCGCCGGTGGCGCGCCCGAGGGTGAGGCCAAGGCGGACGACGACGTCGTGGACGCCGAGATCGTCGACGACGAGCGCAAGGACGGTGCCGCGTGACGGAGGAGACCCCGGGCTTCGAGGAGAAGCCCGACGTCCCCTCCGGCGCCACCCCTGACGACGCCGAGCCGAAGGCCGCCCCGAGGAGGGGGCGGCCCCGGCCGGGGACGCAACCGCAGACGCCGGCCTGGTGGCACAGCTGGACCAGGTGCGCACGGCACTGAACGAGCGCACGCTGGACCTCCAGCGCCTGCAGGCCGAGTACCAGAACTACCGCCGCCGCGTCGAGCGCGACCGGGTCGCGGTCCGGGAGATCGCCGTGGCGAACCTCCTGACCGAGCTCCTGCCCGTGCTCGACGACATCGGCCGGGCACGGGAACACGGCGAACTGGTCGGCGGCTTCAAGTCGGTGGCCGAGTCGCTGGAGACCGTCGCGGCCAAGATGGGTCTGCAGCAGTTCGGCAAGGAGGGCGAGCCCTTCGACCCGACGATCCACGAGGCGCTGATGCACAGCTACGCGCCGGACGTCACCGAGACGACCTGCGTGGCCATCCTGCAGCCCGGGTACCGCATCGGCGAGCGCACCATCCGCCCCGCGCGGGTGGCCGTCGCCGAACCGCAGCCCGGCGCGCAGACCGTCAAGGGCGAGGGCGCCGAGGAGAACACCGAGGCGGACGCGGCCGACGACAAGGAGAACGGTGGCCCGGAGGAGGGCTGACGTAATCACCGGGGACAGGAAGGAGGGACGTCGGGGATGAGTACCAAGGACTTCATCGAGAAGGACTACTACAAGGTCCTCGGCGTCCCCAAGGACGCCACCGAGGCCGAGATCAAGAAGGCGTACCGGAAGCTCGCCCGCGAGTTCCACCCGGACGCCAACAAGGGCAACGCCAGGGCCGAGGAGCGCTTCAAGGAGATCTCCGAGGCGAACGACGTCCTCGGCGACCCGAAGAAGCGCAAGGAGTACGACGAGGCGCGCGCCCTGTTCGGCAACGGGGGCTTCCGCCCCGGCCCGGGCGCCGGCGGCGGCAACTTCAACTTCGACCTCGGTGACCTCTTCGGGGGCAACCCGCAGAGCTCGGGCGGCTTCGGCGGCGGGCTCGGCGACGTCTTCGGCGGCCTGTTCAACCGCGGCGGTACGGGCACCACCCGTACCCAGCCGCGGCGCGGCCAGGACATCGACACCGAGGTCACGCTGAGCTTCACGGAGGCCATCGAGGGCGCCACGGTGCCGCTGCGGATGTCCTCCCAGGCGCCCTGCAAGGCCTGTTCGGGCACCGGCGACAAGAACGGCACACCGCGCGTGTGCCCGACCTGCGTCGGCACCGGGCAGGTCGCCCGGGGCTCGGGCGGCGGGTTCTCGCTCACCGACCCGTGCCCCGACTGCAAGGGCCGCGGCCTGATCGCCGAGCACCCCTGCCTGGAGTGCAAGGGCAGCGGCCGCGCCAAGTCCTCGCGCACCATGCAGGTCCGCATCCCGGCCGGAGTGACGGACGGGCAGCGGATCCGGCTGCGCGGCAAGGGGGCGCCCGGTGAACGGGGCGGACCGGCGGGCGACCTCTACGTGGTCGTGCACGTCGGCGCGCACCCGGTGTTCGGGCGCAAGGACGACAACCTCACCGTCACCGTGCCGGTGACGTACCCCGAGGCGGCCCTGGGCGGCGAGGTGCGGGTCCCGACCCTCGGCGGCCCGCCGGTCACCCTGAAACTGCCGCCCGGCACCCCGAACGGCCGCACCATGCGCGCCCGGGGCAAGGGCGCGGTCCGCAAGGACGGCACCCGCGGCGACCTTCTGGTCACCGTCGAGGTGAGTGTCCCGAAGGACCTGTCGGGGAAGGCTCGTGACGCGCTCGAGGCGTATCGCGAGGCGACCGCGGGCGAGGACCCGCGGGCGGAGCTGTTCGAGGCCGCGAAGGGAGATTGAGGGCCCCATGGACACACCCGGCCGTCGGCGCAACCCGTATGAACTGACCGAGGAGACCCCGGTCTACGTCATCTCGGTGGCGGCCCAGCTCTCCGGACTCCATCCGCAGACGCTGCGTCAGTACGACCGTCTCGGTCTGGTCTCCCCGGACCGCACGGCCGGGCGGGGCCGCCGCTACTCGGCCCGTGACATCGAACTGCTCCGCCAGGTGCAGGCGCTGTCCCAGGACGAGGGCATCAACCTGGCCGGTATCAAGCGCATCATCGAACTGGAGAACCAGGTCGCCGCGCTCCAGTCCCGCGTCGTGGAGCTGCAGTCGGCCCTGGACGGCGCGGCGGCCGCGATGCAGCAGCGCGAGGCCGCCGTGCACGCCTCCTACCGGCGCGACCTGGTGCCGTATCAGGAGGTGCAGCAGACCAGCGCGCTGGTGGTCTGGCGGCCCAAGCGGCAGCAGCAGGCGGACTGACCGCCGGCGGCCGACGGCACCGGAGGGGCCGGGAACGGGTGACCGTTCCCGGCCCCTTTCGCGTGCGCGGCGGACGGCTCCGGTTGCCCGGATCTTTGCCCTGTCGTGAACTTCCTTTACGTGGAGGGTCCGTAAAGAGCGTTTGGAGGTGATTCCGCTCCGCCTTCACAGGTGCAGCGGAGCGTGCTGTTGCGCACTCGTTAAGTAGTTCCGCTTGACGCCGGGTGGCCGCTCCGCGTTGTCTTTTCAGACACCTGGGTCGTAAAGCAGCACCCACGTCCGGATCGCACCTGAAGTGAGCCCTCGAATGCGTCGTATCGCCATATCCGTGGCAGCGTCCACGATGATCCTTTCGCTCGCCGGGTGCGGCGTGCTGGACGCGACGGGGACGGTGCGAGCGCGAGCCCGACGAAGGGTGACGACGTCACCATCGGGCTGCTGCTGCCGGAGAAGGCGAACACCCGCTACGACAAGTTCGACTACCCGATCATCAAGAGCAAGGTCACCGAACTGACCCACAAGAAGGGCACCGTCCGGTACGCCAATGCGGACGCGGACGCCGCCCGGCAGGCGGGCCAGATGCAGACGATGATCGACGAGAAGGTCGACGTCATCCTGCTCGACGCGGTCGACTCGCACGGCATCGCCGGCGAGGTGAAGAAGGCCAAGGAGGCGGGCATCCCCGTCATCGCCTACGACCGTCTCGCCGAGGGCCCGATCGACGCCTACATCTCCTTCGACAACGAGCTGGTCGGCGAGGTGCAGGGCCGCTCGCTGCTCGAGGCCCTGGGCTCGGGGTGGACACCTCCGACAAGGTCGTCATGATGAACGGCTCGCCCACCGACCCCAACGCCAAGCAGTTCAAGCAGGGCGCGATGTCCGAGCTGAACGGCAAGGTCGACATCGCGAAGTCCTACGACACCATCGACTGGAAGCCGGAGAACGCCGAGGCCAGCATGGCCAAGGCGATCGCCGAGATCGGCAAGGGCAACATCGCGGGCGTCTACGCCGCCAACGACGGCATGGCGGGCGGTGTCATCAAGGCCCTGAAGGCGGCCGGTGTCACCACCCTGCCCCCGATCACCGGCCAGGACGCGGAACTGGACGCGGTGCAGCGGATCGTCGCCGGTGAGCAGTACATGAGCGTCTACAAGTCCTACCCGGACGAGGCCGAGGCCGCCGCCCAGATGGCCGTCACCAAGGTGCAGGGCAAGGACATCCAGTTCGACGCCCTGACCCAGGACCGGGCCGACAGCCCCACCGACAAGGACATCCCGTCCCGTCTCGTCCAGGTGAGCGCCCTGACCCGCGCCAAGATCAAGGACACCGTCATCGCCGACGGGATCTACACGACGGGCGACATCTGCACGGCCAAGTACAAGGCGGCCTGCGCGTCGATCGGCCTGAAGTAGCCCGCGTCCCACCCCCCCCAGCTTGTTGCGGTCGCGGCGGGCGAAAGCCCGTACGCAACGGCGCATACCGGCCGTTTTCCCCGGCCGGGGCGGCCGGAGCCGTGTTGCGGACCCGGTCCCGGCCGCGCATAGTTGCGCTGCGGAAGTGGCAGCAACCGGGGGTGGAATGCGCGATGGCCGGGCACGGGACGGAGGAGCATCCTCACGGTGCCGACCGCCTGTGCGAGGCCGGGGATCGGGTGTACTCCCGGGCCGTGCGCCGGGGCGGGTGCCGCGCACGGACGCCGGTCCGGTGCCCTGCCTGCTCGAACTGGCCCTGCTGCACCCCGATCCGGACGACATGGACTGGCTGGTGCCGACCTCGCCGCAGGAGGTCATGACCCGGCTGCTGCGCGGGGTCCACGACGAGGTCAGGGAGAGCCAGCGGCGGGTGGGCTCGGCGGTCGCCGCCTTCGAGTGGTACGCGGGCCTGGGACGGCAGCTCCAGGCGCTCTCGGCGGCCGGTGAGGGCACGGCCATCCGGGTGCTGGACGGGCTCTCCCGCATCCAGGCCGCGATGGACGAGGCGACCGCGGCGTGCACCGCGGAGGTGCTCACCGTGCAGCCCGGCGGCATCCGGCGCGAGGGCGAGCTGAGCGAGGGACTGCACCGGGCGCTGGCGCTGCGCGGCCGGGGCGTGCGCATGCGCGACCTGTACACGCACGTGGCCCGGCACGGGCAGGGGCTGCTCAACTACCTGGAACTGATGGGCGGCGCGGTCGAGGCCCGCACCCTGGACGAGGTCATCGACCGGCTGATCCTCTTCGACCGCACGGTCGCGTTCATCCCCGCCAACTCCGAGCGCACGATGGCCCTCGAACTGCGGCACCCGGCCCTGGTCGAGTACCTGGTGACCGTCTTCGAGCGGCTCTGGCGCCTGGCGCTGCCGCTGACGGCCCCGCTGCCCGACACCGGCATCGAGGGCATCTCGCACCGCGAGCGGTCCATCGCCACGCTGCTCGCCGAGGGGCACCAGGACGCGGTGATCGCCGAACGGCTCGGCATCAGCGTCCGGACCTGCCGGGCGCACATCGCCCGGCTCTCGGACACGCTCGGCGCGGCGAGCCGTACCCAACTGGGCGTGCGCATCGCGCAGGTGGGCCTGGACCGCCCCCGCACAGCGGACCGCCGGTGACGCCCGCCGCGCTGGGGATGCCCGGCCAGGGCTCCCCGAGCGTGCGCTGAGGCGCCCCCGCGCCCGCTCGTCAGTCGTGCTGCCCCGGCGCCGGCATCCCGGGCCCCTGGTCCGGTTCGTGGTCCAGCAGCCCGGAGCGGGCGATGAGATACCCGAGCTGCGCGCGGCTGCCGCTGCCGAGGGCGGCGGCCAGTTTGGCGATGTGGGCCCGGCAGGTCCGTACGTTCATGCCGAGCCTGCGGGCGATCGCCTCGTCCACGTGGCCCTCGACCAGAAGCTTGGCGATGGAGCGCTGCACCCCCGTGACGCCGTCGACCGGGGGCGCGTAGGCCGGCTCCTCCAGGAGGGCACCGCGCGCCGCCAGAGCTGCTCGAAGACCTTGACCAGGTAGTCGACCAGCGCCGGGTGGCGCAGTTCGAGGGCCACCTGGCGGTCGTCGCGGGCGGGGATGAAGGCCACCTCGCGGTCGAAGATCATCAGACGCTCGATCAGCTCCTCGAGCGTGCGGATCTCCACCTTGCCCTTGGCCATGATCTCCGCGTACGCCAGCGTGCCCTGACTGTGCCGCACGGTGTGCTGGTACAGGGTGCGCATCGAGATCCCGCGGTCGATGACGGCCTGACCCCGTTTCAGGGCGATGCCGAGGACGTTCTCGCTGCGTCCGCCGCCGGGCTGCACGGTGAGCACCTCGTGCCGGCAGTCCGCCGTGGCCCGTTCGATGGCCGTGTTGATCCGCTCGATGCCCTCGTGCACGGTGACCGCGTTGGTGTCCCCGTACTCTGGGCACTGATGGCCATGAATGGCTCGAAGGAATCGGTGAGTTCGATCGCGACGTGCCTGCGCTCCTGGATCTCTCGTTCGATCGGATGCAGACGCTGGGCGAGCGCGGCGGCGGGCGGTACCGGACGCAGCCATTTGGGATCGTCCGGATCGGGATGCAGCAGCGCGAGTTCCAGCAGGCAGGGGGCGACTTCCACCTCCGGGCGGGCGACGCGTCCCAGCCGCAGCGCGTCGGCGTACAGGCGCTTGCCGTCTTCACAGAGATCCGTCATCCCATGAGGATGATGTGTCTCGTTTGTGTGAGTATTAGGCAAATCTCCACCCCCAGGGTCCTGTACATGCAGGAACATGATGCACCGCTTCTGTGGCTTTGACGTGGCTTGATGAGCCATCGTCTTGATGGCGGGGGAGAGACACAGGGGAAGTGAGGACGAAGCCCATCATGTGCAAGAGAATGCTTCGCTCAGTACTTGCCGTGGCCTTCTCCACAGGACTGGTCTTCGGCACGGTGAGCACGCTGGACCTCGGCTGGGACATCGTACGGCCGGCCGGTCACGCGGACTCCGCGCTGGATCTCGGCTGGGACATCACGCCCCGCACGAGCCAGACCGCGTCCGGGCAGGACCTCGGCTGGGACGTGGTGAGGGCGGGTGCGAGGGCATGACCACCCCGCCCGACGACCGGTCCTTCCGGCGAGAGATGGCCACCGCCTACCGCTCCGGCTGGCACTTCATCGACCTGGTCACCGCCATCCCCCACAGTGGTGACTCGCTGATGGTGACCGTGTTCGGAGAGCCGGTCGTCGTCACCCGGGACGAGGACGAGGACGTACGGGCCTACCGGTGCCTGCGCAAGCCGCGCGGGGCGCCGCAGCCGGTGCGGTGCGCCGTCCGCTACGGAATGATCTTTGTGAACCTGGACCAGAGGGACCACCGCCTCGCGGAGCCGGAGGACCCGGAACTCACGACCATCTCAGCCACCCCCCGCAGTGCCTGACGCGATTCCCCCGTCGTAACAGATCGCTCAGGTGCTTCCCCCCGCAGCGGCGTCACCGTGACCTGAACACGGTGACGCCGCTGCAGTTTCCGGGGATATCTCCGGGTATGGACGCGTTCTCACACTGGCTGAAACCCGATGGCGGACGCGGGTGGGGCGGCCGGCGTCAGCCGTGTCCGAGCGCCCGCTCGATCTCGATCTCGATCACGACCCGCCGGGGTTCTCCGCCGGCACCCGGTGGTAGCGCTCGGCGTACCGCCGCTCCGCCTCCGCGACCCGCTCCCGGTCCTCGCGCACCCGCGCCCGGCCCTCCAGCGTCGCCCAGCGCCGGCCGTCGACCTGGCACACCGCGACCCGTGCGCCGTCGGCGCCGGCCGCGCGGACGTGGGCCGCCTTCGCGCTGCCCCCGTTCGTGATCACCCGGGCCAGCCGCGCCTCGGGTCGTACGTCACCCCGACCGGGACCACGTGCGGGCTGCCGTCCGGGCGCAGCGTCGTCAGGGTGCACAGATGCCGTTCCCGCCAGAAGGCGAGATAGGGCTCGTCCGGGGCAGCAGGGTCCACGAAGTGCTTGGCCATGGCCGAAACCTAGCCGCAAATTTCCCCCGCCCCCCCGCATGCCGTGCCTTGAGTGGAATAGACTCAACTTTGTGTACGCTGGTCAAGTCAGCACTGGGAAGGACCTGGCCGCCGAGCCGACGCCGAGGAGGAGAACGGACACGTGGACGCCGAGCTGACCAACAGGAGCCGGGACGCGATCAACGCGGCCGGCAACCGCGCAGTCACCGGGGGGCACCCGGACCTCACCCCCGCTCACCTGCTGCTGGCTCTGCTCGAGGGCCAGGACAACGAGAACATCACCGACCTGCTCGCCGCCGTCGAGGCCGACCAGGCCGCCGTACGCTCGGGCGCCGAACGCGTGCTGGCCGGGCTGCCCAGCGTGACCGGCTCCACCGTCGCGCCGCCGCAGCCCAACCGCGAGCTGCTCGCGGTCATCGCCGACGCCACCGAGCGGGCGAAGTCGCTCGGCGACGAGTACCTGTCCACCGAGCACCTGCTCCTCGGCATCGCCGCGAAGGGCGGCGCGGCCGGCGAGGTGCTCCGGAAGCAGGGTGCCGACGCCAGGAAGCTCGAAGAGGCCTTCACCAAGGCCAGGGGAGGACGCCGCGTGACCACCGCCGATCCCGAGGGTCAGTACAAGGCCCTGGAGAAGTTCGGCACCGACTTCACCGCCGCCGCCCGCGAGGGCCGGCTCGACCCGGTCATCGGGCGGGACCAGGAGATCCGGCGGGTCGTGCAGGTGCTGAGCCGCCGTACCAAGAACAACCCCGTCCTCATCGGTGAGCCCGGCGTCGGCAAGACCGCCGTCGTGGAGGGGCTCGCCCAGCGGATCGTGAAGGGCGACGTGCCCGAGTCGCTGAAGGACAAGCGGCTGGTGGCGCTCGACCTGGGCGCGATGGTGGCCGGCGCCAAGTACCGCGGCGAGTTCGAGGAGCGGCTGAAGTCCGTGCTCGCGGAGATCAGGGACTCCGACGGGCAGATCATCACCTTCATCGACGAGCTGCACACCGTCGTCGGCGCCGGTGCCGGCGGCGACTCCGCCATGGACGCGGGCAACATGCTCAAGCCGATGCTGGCCCGCGGCGAGCTGCGCATGGTCGGCGCCACGACCCTGGACGAGTACCGGGAGCGGATCGAGAAGGACCCCGCCCTGGAGCGCCGCTTCCAGCAGGTGCTGGTCGCCGAGCCGACCGTCGAGGACACCATCGCCATCCTGCGCGGGCTCAAGGGCCGCTACGAGGCCCACCACAAGGTGCAGATCGCGGACAGCGCGCTGGTGGCCGCCGCCACCCTGTCCGACCGGTACATCACCTCCCGCTTCCTGCCCGACAAGGCCATCGACCTGGTCGACGAGGCGGCCTCCCGGCTGCGCATGGAGATCGACTCCTCCCCGGTGGAGATCGACGAACTCCAGCGCTCCGTGGACCGGCTGAAGATGGAGGAGCTGGCGATCGCCAAGGAGACCGACCCGGCCTCCCGGGAGCGCCTGGAGAAGCTCCGCCGCGACCTCGCCGACAAGGAGGAGGAGCTGCGCGGCCTCACCGCCCGCTGGGAGAAGGAGAAGCAGTCCCTCAACCGGGTCGGTGAGCTGAAGGAGGGCCTGGACGACCTGCGCGGCCAGGCCGAACGTGCCCAGCGGGACGGCGACTTCGACACCGCGGCCAAGCTGCTCTACGGCCGGATCCCGGAGCTGGAGAAGGAGCTGGAGGCCGCCTCCGAGGCCGAGGAGGAGGTCGCCAGGGACACCATGGTCAAGGAGGAGGTCGGCTCCGACGACATCGCCGACGTCGTCGCCGCCTGGACCGGTATCCCCGCCGGACGCCTCCTGGAGGGCGAGACGCAGAAGCTGCTGCGCATGGAGGACGAGCTGGGCCGGCGCCTCATCGGCCAGGCCGAGGCCGTGCGCGCGGTGAGCGACGCCGTACGGCGCTCCCGGGCCGGGATCGCCGACCCCGACCGCCCCACCGGCTCCTTCCTCTTCCTGGGCCCGACCGGCGTCGGCAAGACCGAACTGGCGAAGGCGCTCGCCGACTTCCTCTTCGACGACGAGCGGGCCATGGTCCGCATCGACATGTCGGAGTACGGCGAGAAGCACAGCGTGGCCCGGCTGGTCGGCGCGCCTCCCGGCTACATCGGCTACGAGGAGGGCGGCCAGCTCACCGAGGCGGTGCGGCGGCGCCCGTACAGCGTGGTGCTGCTGGACGAGGTGGAGAAGGCCCACCCCGAGGTCTTCGACATCCTGCTGCAGGTGCTGGACGACGGCCGCCTGACGGACGGTCAGGGCCGGACCGTCGACTTCCGCAACACCATCCTGGTGCTCACCTCCAACCTGGGCAGTCAGTTCCTGGTCGACCCGGTGAGCAGCGAGGCGGAGAAGCGGGAGCAGGTGCTGGAGGTCGTACGTGCCTCCTTCAAGCCCGAGTTCCTCAACCGGCTCGACGACCTGGTGGTCTTCACCGCGCTGACCAAGTCCGAGCTGGAGCTGATCGCGGGGCTCCAGATCGACCGGCTGGCCAGGCGGCTGGCCGAGCGCCGGCTCACGCTGGACGTCACGCCCGGGGCGCTGGCCTGGCTCGCCGAGGAGGGCCTGGACCCGGCCTACGGCGCCCGTCCGCTGCGCCGGCTCGTGCAGACCACGATCGGCGACCGCCTCGCCAGGGAGATCCTCTCCGGCGAGGTCAAGGACGGCGACACGGTCCGCGTGGACCGCTTCGAGGGGGCCTGATCGTGGGTCCGGTGACGGGCAAGACGCTCTGACGCGAGCGGCGGTGCGACCTGGGCGGCGGCGGCCCCGCCGCCCAGGTCGCACCACCCCGCCGGGCCGGCCCGCCCGGTTCGGCGGATCATGTCAGCCCTGGGCTGACAGGCCGCGTCGGGGCTTGCCACCCCCTCCCCGCATGGGGGAGGATGGCGGGATCCAATGAAGGGAAATTCACGGTGAGCATCGACCCGTCCTCGATTCCGAACTTCGGGGGCCAGCCCGAACCGCAGCCCCAGGGACCGGTGGGCCCCGTCGTCCCGGATCAGGATCTCGTGAAGCAGCTCCTGGACCAGATGGAGCTGAAGTACGTCGTCGACGAGGAGGGAGACCTCGCGGCGCCGTGGGAGCAGTTCCGCACGTACTTCATGTTCCGCGGGGAGGATGAGCAGGCGGTCTTCTCGGTGCGGACCTTCTACGACCGCCCCCACCAGATCGACGAGAAGCCCCAGCTGCTGGAGTCCGTCGACGACTGGAACCGCCGCACGCTGTGGCCCAAGGTGTACACCCACACCCACGACGACGGCTCCGTCCGCCTCATCGGCGAGGCGCAGATGCTGGTCGGCACCGGCGTGGACCTCAACCACTTCGTCTCCTCCACGGTCAGCTGGGTGCGGGCCGCGATCGAGTTCGACAAGTGGCTGGTGGAGCAGCTGGGCCTGGAAGAGGAAGTGAACGAAGCGGAGAAGCCCGAGGAAGACGGGGAGTAACCCCGCCCCGGCCGGTCCGGGGCCCCGGCCCCCGGACCCCGCCCTCACATGCGCCGCAACCGCTCCGCCGCCTCCCGCAGCACCTCCGCGCGCTTGCAGAAGGCGAACCGCACGAACGGCGCCCCCGCCTCGCGGTCGTCGTGGAACACCGCGTTGGGAGTGGCCACCACCCCGCCCGCTCCGGCAGCGCACGGCAGAAGGCGAAGCCGTCCTTCTCGCCGAGAGGCCGGATGTCGGTGGTGATGAAGTACGTCCCCGCCGTCCGGAACACCCCGGAACCCGCGTCGGCCAGCCCCGCCGCCAGCACGTCCCGCTTGGCCCGCATGTCCGCACGGAAGGCCTCGAAGTACGTGTCCGGCAGCGCGAGGGCCTCGGCGACGGCGTACTGGAACGGCCCCGACGCGACATACGTAAGGTACTGCTTCGCCGAGCGCACCGCCGTCACCGGCTCGGGCGCGGCCGTCACCCAGGCGACTCCGTGTTCACGCACCTGTTCGTGTGCTGCGCGGGTCAGGTTGCGAGAAGGGTGCTGTGCCCGAACCCCGAGGCCCGTCAGCTTTCGTAGTGGTAGCGGCACTGTGCGATCAGGACGCCGTCCTCGGTGGCCTTGTAGATCAGCCGGTGCTCGTCGTTGATGCGGCGCGACCAGTAGCCCTGGAAGCCGTGCTTGAGCGGTTCCGGTTTGCCGATGCCCTCGTTGCCGTTCCGTGTGATGTCCGCGATGAGGGTGTTGATGCGCTTAAGGATCTTCCGATCCTGAAGCTGCCACCACAGGTAGTCCTCCCAGGCGCGGGAAGAGAAGGTGATCTTCAGCTCGCTGCCCCTACTCTCCGGTCGCCAGCTCACGCGCGGTGCCGCCGCCGCTTTCCAGCTCGTCGATGGACGCGAGCAGGCGCCGGGCGTTGGCCGGGCTGCGCAGCAGATACGCCGTCTCCTTCAGGGACTCGTAGTCCTCAAGGGAGACGATGACGACCGGCTCATGTCCGGCCCGGGTGATGACGACCTCTTCGCGGTCGTCGGTGACGGAGTTGAGCACCTCGGCGTACCGCGCACGCGACTCCGAATACGTCATGGTCTTCACAATCGACCCTCCTTTCACGTACAGAAAATTGTACGTCCGTTCCTGTCGGTGCGGCAAGCGCCGAAATGACGGCCTGCGGCGCGAAGGTGCCGGGTGGGCGAGGCGCGACAGTCGCGTCGACAAGTCCCGCGGCGGGGGCGGTCAGCCCGCGAATGCCTTGCGGAGCCGTTCCGCCGCGTCTGTCAGCACCTCGGTGCGCTTGCAGAACGCGAACCGCACGAACGGGGCGCCGGCCTCGCGGTGGTCGTAGAAGACCGCGTTCGGGATGGCGACGACGCCCGCGCGCTCCGGCAGCGAACGGCAGAAGGTGAAGCCGTCGCTCTCTCCGAGGGGGCGGATATCGGTGGTGATGAAGTACGTGCCCGCCGACCGGAACACCTCGAAGCCCGCCTCCGTGAGCCCGGCGGCGAGCAGATCCCGTTTCGCCTGCATACCCGCGCGGAACTCCTCGAAGTACGGGTCCGGCAGCGCGAGCGCCTCGGCGACGGCGTACTGGAACGGCCCCGATGACACGTACGTCAGGAACTGCTTGGCGGAACGGACGGCGGTCACGAGTTCCGCGGCACCGGTCACCCAGCCGACCTTCCAGCCGGTGAACGAGTAGGTCTTGCCGGCCGAGCCGATCGTCACCGTGCGCTCGCGCATTCCGGGGAACGAGGCCAGTGGCGTGTGCTCGGCGCCGTCGAAGACCAGGTGCTCGTAGACCTCGTCGGTCACCACCAGCAGGTCCCGTTCCACCGCCAGTTCGGCGACCGCCGCCAGTTCCGCGCGGGTGAGGACCGTGCCGGTCGGGTTGTGCGGGGTGTTGATCAGCAGCAGGCGGGTGCGGTCCGTGACGGCCGCGCGCAGCTCGTCCAGGTCCAGGCGGAAGGCGCCGTCGTGCGGCCGGAGCGTCACCGGCACCCGGCGGCCGCCCGCCATGGCGATGCTCGCCGCGTAGGAGTCGTAGTACGGCTCCAGGGCCACCACCTCGTCCCGGGCTCCAGCAGCGCCAGCAGGGACGCCGCGATGGCCTCCGTGGCGCCGGCCGTCACCAGCACCTCGGTGTCGGGGTCGTACGACAGCCCGTAGTGCCGGAGCTGGTGCGCGGCGATCGCGGTGCGCAGTTCGGGGACGCCCGGGCCCGGCGGGTACTGGTTGCCGCGCCCGTCGCGCAGCGCGCGTACGGCGGCCTCCCGGATCTCCTCGGGGCCGTCGGTGTCGGGGAAGCCCTGTCCCAGGTTGATCGCCCCGGTCGACACGGCGAGGGCGGACATCTCGGCGAAGATCGTCGTACCGAACTCCGCCAGGCGGCGGTTGAGGTGCGGGCGCGCGCTGGAGGTCATGCCGGTCATCCTGCGCCCAAGCTCTGGACTTCCTCAACTCTGCTTTCGCGCGCCCGGCGGCCGGGCATCCCCCGGTCACCGCACGAGATGCGGTGACGGCGAGGCGCCCACGGGGCCGCTTCGGGGGAAAGGAAGGGGGGCGGCGCCATGGAGATCGGATTCGCTCTGGCTCTGCTCGCGCTGCTGATCATCGCGGGGGCGTCGGGACGGGCGCGCAGGAGGCGGGCCAGGAACAGGGGCCTGAACCCGAACGGGCGCAGGACCCGGCCGGCCGGCCGGACCGGCTCGTTCCGCACGAGGTCCTCGTCGTCCTCGTCGTCGTACGACAGCGGCGCCAGTTGGTGGGCCGCGGGCGCGGCGGACACCGGATCGTCCTCCGGCGGCCACCACGGCGGCCACCACTCGGGCGGCCACCACTCCTGCGGCGGCGGGCACTCGTCGTGCGGAGGCTCCTCCTCCTCGTGCGGCGGAGGCTCGTCCTGCGGCGGGGGCTCCTCGTGCGGTGGTGGCGGCGGCTGCGGGGGCGGCAGCTGACGGAACGCGAGCGGGGGAGGCGGCTGACACGGGGCAGCCGGCTTCCCGGGGCCCGGGCGCCCGCCGGAGGAACGGATCCGGCGGGCGCCCGGGTGTTTCCGGGCCGCGCCCCCGGCGCACGCCGTAGTTGAACAGTTGAGCTGTGGAGCCCTCTGAGGGATGGAAACCCCACGAACTTGGGTAAAAACGCTGTGGTGGCGCCACTGTTCATGATTCCCTCTAATTCACCAACGCGGCCGTCCTGCTCACCCACACAGCCCTCGGACTCCCGCAGTCGCCCCCACCGGCCGGGCTGACTGGGCTGACAAGGCCGAACTCCCCCTCCTTGTTCGTTAGCGGAGCCGACCCATGCTCACGACCCTGAACACCTCCTACACCGATACCCGTGCCGCCGACCTCGCCTGGGCCCTCGGCCGTGAACCGCTGCCCGCCCTGGCCACGCTCGATCTCGAACTGGGTGGGGCGAGGCTGCAGTTGCGGCTCCTCGGCGCGTCCCACCAGGTGCTGCTCGAGGAGGAGCGGGGGCGCTGTTCGGAGACGGTGGCGTGCATCCCCGGTTCCAGCACCCCGCTCCCGCTGGGCGTGGCCAAGCGGGTCGACGACTGGGAGTACGAGTTCGCGGCGCGCGTCGAGATGCTCACGCCGGGCTCGTTCGAGGGCCGCGCCCAGGAGCTGCTGGCCCTCGTCTCCGACCATCCGCACGGCCTCGCCGGTGTCTTCCCCGGCAGTCCGCACGCCTTCACCGCGCTGCTGGCCCGGTGGCACGAGGGCCAGGTCCACTGGCGCACCTGGCACGCCTATCCGCAGGACGGGCAGCTGGTGGCGACCCGGACCCGGGTCGGGGCGCGGCGCGTCCCGGCCGGCCGGACGGGGCCGCACGCGTTCCGCGCGGCATAAACCAGTAATGCGTCAACTGCCCGGAGTTCCACACGTGTGGGTGACGAAGCGTACCCAGTACGTGACGTAACGTCGCAGCGTGATCGATCCGCACGCGCCCGCTCCGCCGAGTGCCCCGCCCTGGACGGCTCCCGCACGGCTGCCCGTCCGGCCCGGCACCGGGCGGTTCCTGGTCCTCGTGTGCGTCTTCGTCTGCGCGGCCTGCGGGCTCGTGTACGAGCTCGAACTCGTCGCCTTCGCCTCGTACCTGATCGGCGACTCGGTCACCCAGGCCTCCGTCGTGCTGTCCGTGATGGTGTTCGCGATGGGCATCGGCTCCCTCGCGGCCAAGCGGCTGCGCTGGCACGCGGCCGCCGGGTTCGGCGCGATCGAGATCGCACTCGCCCTCGTCGGCGGCTGCAGCGCGATGGCGCTGTACGCGGTCTTCGCCTGGACCGGCGGCTGGGGCGGGATCTGGGCCGACGGCCCGCGCTGTCTGCTGGTCGCCTTCTCGCTCGCCATCGGGCTGCTCGTGGGCGCCGAGGTGCCGCTGCTGATGGAGCTGATCCAGCGCATCCGCCGCCAGGACGCGGGGGGCGCGGTCGCCGACCTGTTCGCCGCCGACTACGTGGGCGCGCTGGTCGGCGGCCTCGCCTTCCCGTTCCTGCTGCTGCCGTTCCTCGGCCAGTTGACGGGAGCGCTGCTCACCGGCGCGGTCAACGTGATCGCCGGGGTCGCCCTGGTGCTCGGCCTGTTCCGCCGCGACCTGAGCCGCCGGGCCCGCTGGACCCTGCTGCTGACCGGCCTCACCGTGCTCGGCGTCCTCGCCGCCGCGGCCGCCCTGGCCGGCGACTTCGAACGCGCCGCCCGGCACGCGGTGTACGGCGACGACGTACGGGTCGCCGTGCGGACCGGCGTGCAGGAGGTCGTCCTCGCCGGCGGCACCGGGGGCCGCCCCCTCGACCTCTTCCTGGACGGCCGGCTCAGGGTCGGCGGCCGCGACCAGCGCCGCTACCACGAGGCCCTCGTCCAGCCCGCGCTGAGCGGCCCGCACACGCGCGTGCTCATCCTCGGCGGCGGCGACGGCCTGGCCGCCCGGGAGGTCCTGCGCCACCGCGACGTGCGCCGCGTCGACCTGGTCGAACTCGACGCCGGCCTCATCCGTCTGGCCCGCCGCGACCCAGGCCTGTCCGCCCTCAACGGCCACGCCTACGACGACCCCCGCCTGCGCGTGACGACGGCGGACGCGCTCACCTGGCTGCGCGGCGCGCCGGCCGGGACGTACGACGTCGTCATCGCGGACCTCCCCGACCCCGGCATCACCGCCAGCACCAAGCTGTACTCCCAGGAGTTCTACGGCCTGGCCCGCCGCGCCCTCGCCGCCGACGGGCGGCTCGTGGTGCACGCCGGCCCGGTCACCGCCCGACCCCGGGCCTTCTGGACGGTGGCGTCGACCCTCCGGGCGGCCGGCTTCGCCACCGCCGCCTACCGGGTCCCCGGTCAGGACGCCGGCTTCCCGGCCGGCCCCGACCGCTCGGCCGACGCCTCCCGGGCCCCGCAGGACTGGGGGTTCCTGCTGGCGGCCCCGGGCCGTACGGCACCGCGGCTGCGCCTGGACCGCGAGGCGCCCGCGCCCCGCACCCTGACCGGGGACGACCTGGCGGCCGACGCGCGCGCGGCGGCCGCCACCCGGATGGGGCGGCTGCCGGCGTCCACGCTGGCGCACCCGAGGTACTGACTGGTGCGGCCCCGTCTCACGGGCAGCCGTCGAGGGTCTGCTGGGCCCACACGGTCTTGCCCTCCGCCTGGTACCGGGTGCCCCAGTTGTCGGCCAGGGTGGCGACGATGAACAGCCCGCGTCCGGTCTCGTCACTGGTGCGGGCGTGCTTGAGGTGCGGAGCGGACATCGCGCTGTCGCTGACCTCGCACGTCAGCGTGCCGTTGCAGATCAGGCGCAGCCGCATCGGCGGGGAGCCGTAGCGGACCGCGTTGCCCACGAGTTCGCTGACGACCAGCTCGGTGGTGAACGCGGCCTCCCGGTCGACGCCCCAGGCCCGCAGCCGGCGCCGGGCCTCCGCACGCGCGAACGGCGCGGCCTCGGGCCCCGGCGGCAGGTCACAGCCGAAGACCCGCTCGGCGGGCAGCGCCGCGGTGCGCGCGAACAGCAGCAGCGCGTCCTCCGACAGCCGGCCGTCCCTGACGGCGTAGGCGATGGTGTCGCACAGCTCGGGCAGCGGTCCGTGGGCGTGCTCGTCGAACAGGGCGCGCAGCGTCCCGGACGGGGCGAGGACGTCCCGCGCCAGGGTGCGGGTGCCGATCGCGAGCGTGCTCCCGGCCGGCAGGTCGACGGTGACGGCCGGGAACGGGGCGTTGCCGGGGCCGGCGAGGAGCGGTCCCGCGGGCACCGGGACGACGGCCGGAACGCCGTCGGGCGGGACCACGACGGGTTCCGAGAGGCCCGCCCGCACGAAGGTGCAGGTGAGGTCGATCGGGTCGTAGACGGCGATCAGACAGCTTGCGGTCAGCGGCTCGCGGTGCAGCGGATCCCCCGCCGGCAGCGCGGCGCGTTCCGTGGCGAGGCGGGCCGCCGTGTCGCTCAGCCGGGCCATCAGCTCGTCCGGGGCCAGGTCCAGGGAGGCCAGCGAGTGGATGACCGTGCGGAGCTGCCCCATCGTGGTCGCGGCGGCCATGCCGTGGCCGGCCACCTCGCCGACGATCAGCGCGGTCCGCGAGCCGGCCATGCCGATCACGTCGAACCAGGCGCCGCCTCCCTCGGGGCGGACAGATGCAGATGGGACAGGTCCACCGTGTCCGGCACGGTCGGCCGCTGGGGGAGCAGCCTGCGCTGCACGGTCGCGGCGATGGTCCGCTCCCGGGCGTAGCGGCGGGCGTTGTCGATGCAGAGCGCGGCGTGCGCGCACACGTCGGCGGCGAGGGCGACGTCCGCCTCCTCGAAGGGGTCCTCCTCCCGGTGCCGGTAGAAACTGACCACGCCGAGCGCCTCGCCGCGCAGCGCCAGCGGGGCGACGATCAGGGAGTGGGCGCCGGAGGCCCTGATGGCGTCCGCCCGCGGCGGATCGGCCCCCAGCCACAGGCTGTCCTCCTCGACCGCGACGAGCCGCGGCCGCAGATCGGTGAGCACCCGGGAGAACGGCGTGCCGTAGGGCAGCCGGCGCACCTCGCCCACCGGATACGCCGACACCACGCCCCGGAACGCGGCCCGGCGCAGCGGCACCTCGCGGCCGACCGGGACCAGCGGCGGCGCCTCGCCCCGCACCACCTCCTCGACCACCTCGACCACGGCGATGCCCGAGAACCGCGGCACGACCGCGTCCACGAACTCCTGGCAGGCGGAGATCACGTCCAGCCGCTCACCCACCCGGCGGCGCACCTCGTCCACCACGGACAGCCGCCACAGGGCGTGTTCGCGTTCGGTCACGTCGATCGCCGAGGCGACCAGGCCGAGGATGTCGCCGCGCACGTTCTCCAGGCGTACGTAGGAGACGGAATAGACGCTGTGCTCCTGGCCGGGCGTGCCCGGCACCACCCGCACGATCCGGTTCAGCTCCGCCCGGCCGGTCTCCAGCACCCGGCGCGCCGCCGCCTCCTCCTGTCCGGGGTCGGCCAGGCCGTACGCCCGGGAGAAGACCCGGCCCAGCAGCCGGTCCTCCGCCACGCCGCGCAGCGCGCGGGTCGCGGTGTTGACGCGGACGATCCGCAACTGGTCGTCCAGTACGTGCAGGCCCACCGGTGACTGGGTGAACATCGCCCGCAGGATGGCCAGGTCCTCGCCGGAGGCGGCCTCCACCGCCGCGCACACCTCCCACACCAGCGTGCCGTCCGCCAGCACGGGTCGGACCAGCACGGGCCGCATCACGTCCGGGCGGGCGACGCCGGCCGGGCCGCCCTCCGCGCCGCCGCGCAGCAGCGATGTCACGGTCCGCCCGACGGCCTCCTCGGCGGACCAGCCGAACGTCTCCTGGGCCGCACGGTGCCATTCGAGCACCCGTCCGGCCTGGTCAAGACGCATGAGCCGGTCATCGCTGGGCATCGCGGCAACACCTCCGCCCCCATCCATGCCCACGCCGCCCACCGGCCCGACCCGATCCCGGCAAGCTGCCGCCGTTCGGGGCATTCCCGGGGGCGCGGGCGGCCGCGGCGGCGGGTGTCACGGGGTCAGCGCGCGGGAGGGTGCGTTCCGGCCGGGACTGGGTAGGCTCAGCCGACATGGAGCACCAGGTCTTCGTTCCGGTTCCGGTCGACCGGCTCAGGGAGGCGCTCGCCGAGCCCGCCCGGGTCGCCCGGGCGGTCCCCGGGCTCCAGCAGGACGCCGGTGCCGAACCCGTCTCGGGGCGGCTGAAGCTGCGCGTAGGCGGACACTCCGTCACCTACCGCGGGGCGCTGCGCGTCACACCGCGGGAGGACGGCGGCTTCGCCGTCGACGGCGAGGCCGGTGAGGCCCGCGGCAGCGGCACGGCCAAGGTCGCGCTCACCCTGCGCCTCGACGGCACCGCCGACGGCACCACCGTCACGGTCGAGGGCACCGCGGAGGCCGACGGACGCATCGCCGAACTGCCGGCGGACGCGGTGAACTCGGCGGTGACCCGGCTGCTGACCCGCTTCGTGGAGAGCCTGGCGGCCGGCCCCGACAGCTCGGACCGGGCGCCCGACCCCGAGTCCGCCTCGGTCTTCGACACCGAGGTCCCGCCGCCCTCCCTCGGCCCCGCCGCGGACGACGGCACCCCCGCCGGCCTGTCGGAGGACTTCGCCGAGACGGGCGCGCCGCCCGCCGAGGCCGCGCACGCGCGCCGGACGATGATCGGCCGCAGCGCGGAGGAGGTCGACCACGCGCCCCCGCGCGGCCGTTACGCCCCCGTGCCGGCCCCCCAGAACGGCGCCGGCAACCAGATCCTGCGCTGGGCGGCCCCGCGGCGGCCCTGGCCGTGGCCTCCGCGATCGTGGTGGGCCGCGCCCTGCGCCGCCGGCGCTAGGGGGGCGGCCGGGCCCGGGCCGGCCGCCAGCGCCGCCGCCCCCGCATCCGGTCGCGGCGGAGGCCCTCTTGATCGTCCGAGTAGGGTCGTCACGTGAGTAACGAAGACATCACGCTGACCGCGGGCGACGCGGAAGTGAGCGTGCGGCCCGGCAACGGTGGCCGTATCGGTGGGCTCCGGATCGGCGGCGTGGAGCTGCTGCGCCAGGGCGAGCGCTACGGCTGCTTCCCGATGGTGCCCTGGTGCGGGCGGATCCGTGAGGGCCGCTTCCTGGACGGCGCCACCGTCCGCCGGATGCCCCTCAACTCCCCGCCGCACGCCATCCACGGCACCGCGCGCGACGGCGACTGGCGCACCGCCCGGGTGTCCGCGGACGAGGCCGTCATCACCCACGACCTGACCGACCCGTGGCCGCACCGCGGCCGGGTCACCCAGGTGGTCAGGCTGACCGGGGACAGCCTGACCCTGACCATGTCCGTGGAGGCGTACGACGACTCCTTCCCGGCGCAGATCGGCTGGCACCCCTGGTTCCACCGCAGCCTCGGCGGACCGGACGTGCTGCTCGACTTCAAGCCCGCCTGGCAGGAGGAGCGCGGCGCCGACCACCTGCCCACCGGCAACCGCGTCGACCCCGGGCCCGGTCCCTGGGACGACTGCTTCGGCATGCCCGGCGGCGTCGACGTCACCCTCACCTGGCCCGGGCAGCTCGAGCTGAAGGTGGCCAGCCGGGAGGAGTGGGTGGTCGTCTACGACGAGCAGGCCGAGGCCGTGTGCGTCGAGCCGCAGACCGGCCCGCCCAACGGCCTCAACACCCTCCCGCGCCTGGTCACCCCGCTGGAGCCGCTGGAGGCGACGACCACCTGGAGCTGGCGGCGCCTCTAAGCTGGGCGGCATGACGGACGACGTACGCGGCGCGCTGCTGCAGCAGATCAAGGACAAGGCCGTGGTGCACGGCAAAGTGACCCTCTCCTCGGGTCTCGAGGCCGACTACTACGTCGACCTGCGCCGCATCACCCTCGACGGCGAGGCCGCCCCGCTGGTCGGCCAGGTGCTCCTGGACCTGACCGCCGACCTCGAGTTCGACGCGGTGGGCGGTCTCACCATGGGCGCGGACCCCGTCGCGGCCGCCATGCTGCACGCGGCCGCCGCGCGCGGCAGGCGGGTCGACGCGTTCGTCGTCCGCAAGGCCGCCAAGGCGCACGGTCTGCAGCGGCGGGTGGAGGGGCCGGAGATCGCGGGCCGGCGGGTGCTCGTGGTGGAGGACACCTCCACCACCGGCGGTTCGCCGCTCACCGCGGTGGAGGCGGTGCGCGAGGCGGGTGCCGAGGTCGTCGGCGTCGCGACCATCGTCGACCGGGCCACCGGGGCCGCCGAGAAGATCGAGGCCGGTGCGGGCGTTCCGTACCGTTTCGCCTTCTCGAAGGATGAACTGGGTCTGGACTGACGCCCGGAATTGACCTGGACTTGCCCGTGGCTTGACCGGAGCGCCTGGCACCGGGTCATGTCTGGAAAGATGGGGACGACGATGACGTCACACCCCAGGTCTAGGTCAGGGCCGTAGTACGCAGAACCCAACCCGCACACTCCAAGGAGCGGACCATGCCCATCGCAACCCCGAGGTCTACAACGAGATGCTCGACCGGGCGAAGGCAGGCAAGTTCGCCTACCCGGCCATCAACGTCACCTCGAGCCAGACCCTGAACGCCGCGCTGCGCGGCTTCGCGGAGGCGGAGAGCGACGGCATCGTCCAGATCTCCACGGGTGGCGCCGAGTTCCTGGGCGGCCAGTACAGCAAGGACATGGTGACCGGCGCCGTCGCGCTCGCCGAGTACGCGCACATCCTCGCCGAGAAGTACCCGGTCAACATCGCGCTGCACACCGACCACTGCCCGAAGGACAAGCTCGACGGGTACGTGCGTCCGCTGCTGGCGCTCTCCCGCAAGCGTGTCGAGGCCGGCCTCAGCCCGCTGTTCCAGTCGCACATGTGGGACGGCTCCGCCGAGACCCTCTCCGACAACCTGGAGATCGCGCAGGAACTGCTGGAGCAGGCCCGCGCCGCGAAGATCATCCTCGAGGTCGAGATCACCCCGACCGGTGGCGAGGAGGACGGCGTCTCCCACGAGATCAACGACTCCCTCTACACCACCGTCGAGGACGCGATCCGCACCGCCGAGGCCCTGGGCCTGGGCGAGAAGGGCCGCTACCTGCTGGCCGCCTCCTTCGGCAACGTGCACGGCGTCTACAAGCCGGGCAACGTCGTGCTCCGCCCCGAGCTGCTGAAGGAACTGGCCGACGGCGTGTCCGCCAAGTTCGGCAAGGCCGCCCCGTTCGACTTCGTCTTCCACGGCGGCTCCGGCTCCACCGAGCAGGAGATCCTCACCGCGCTGGAGAACGGCGTCGTGAAGATGAACATCGACACGGACACCCAGTACGCCTTCACCAGGCCGGTCGCCGACCACATGTTCAAGAACTACGACGGCGTCCTGAAGGTCGACGGCGAGGTCGGCGACAAGAAGACCTACGACCCGCGCACCTGGGGCAAGCTGGCCGAGGCCAGCATGGCCGCGCGCGTCGTCGAGGCCACGCGGAACCTGCGTTCGGCGGGCAACAAGATCAAGTAGGTCGCGTACGGCTGCCTGCGGCGGGCCCGGTGCTTCGGCACCGGGCCCGCTGTATATCTGGTACATGCCCGATGTCCGGCTGGGCTCGTCCCAGGGCAAGTGGATCCTGCTCACCACGGTGCTCGGTTCCAGCATGGCCATGCTGGACTCCACCGTGGTCAACGTGGCGCTGCCGACCATCGGCCGCGACCTCGACGCCAGCCTCGCCGCCTTGCAGTGGACGGTCAACGCGTACATGGTCACGCTGGCCGGCCTGATCCTGCTGGGCGGCTCCCTGGGGGACCGCTACGGCCGCCGGCGGATCTTCGTGCTGGGTGTCGTCTGGTTCGCGGCCGCCTCCCTGCTCTGCGGGCTCGCCCCGCATCCCGCGGTGCTGATCGCCGCCCGTGCCCTGCAGGGCGTCGGCGGCGCCCTGCTCACCCCGGCTCCCTCGCCCTCATCCAGGCCTCCTTCCACCCGGACGACCGCAGCCGGGCGGTCGGTCTGTGGTCCGGCTTCGGCGGCGTCGGCGCGGCCGTCGGCCCGTTCCTCGGCGGCTGGCTGGTGGACGGCCCCGGCTGGCGCTGGGTGTTCCTGCTCAACGTGCCGCTCGCCCTGCTGTGCGCGCCGATCGCCGTGCGGCACGTGCCGGAGTCCGCCGCCGGCCCCGGCAAGGGCCGGTTCGACGTCCTCGGCGCGGGCCTCGGGGCGCTCGCCCTGGCCCTGCTGACGTACGCCCTGATCGAGGCGGGCGGCGACGGGCGGGGGTGGTGGTGAGCGCGGTCCTCGGCCTGGCGGCGGCGGTGGCCTTCGTGTACGTCGAGAGGCACCGCGCGGACCCGATGCTCCCGCCCGGCATCTTCGCCTCGCGCCGGTTCACCGCGGTCAACCTGGTCACGCTGTGCGTGTACGCGGCCTTCGGCGGCTTCTTCTTCCTGACCGCGCTCCAGCTCCAGGTGGTGTCCGGCTACTCGCCCCTCCAGGCGGGCACGGCCCTGCTGCCGACGACGGTCCTGATGCTGCTGTTCTCGGCCCGCTCGGGCGCTCTGGCCGACCGCACCGGTCCACGGCTGCCGCTCACCGTGGGGCCCCTGCTGTGCGCGGCGGCGATGCTGCTGATGCTGCGGGTGGGCGTGGACGCGGACTACCTCACCGACGTCCTGCCCGCGCTCCTCGTCATGGGCGCCGGCATGGTCACCCTGGTCGCCCCGCTGACCGCCACGGTGCTCGGCTCCGTCGACACCGCCCGGGCGGGGCTGGCCAGCGGCATCAACAACGCGGCGGCCCGGGCGGCGGGGCTGGTCGCCGTGGCCGCGCTGCCGCTGCTGACGGGGATGGGGCCGGAGGCGTACCGGTCCGCGGTGGCCTTCGACGCGGCGTTCTCCCGGGCGATGCCGATCTGCGCGGGGTGCTGGTGCTGGGCGCGGTGCTGGCCTTCACCCTGATCCGCCGCCCGCCGGCCGGCTGCCGCCACCCGGAGTGCAGAACCTTCTGCGGCGTCGCGGCTCCTCCGCTGGAGGCCGAGCGCGGGAGGTGACCTCCGGTCGGGCTGGAGGTGACCTCCGGTCGTGCGGGAGGTGACCTCCGGTCGTGCGGGAGGTGACCTCCGGTCGTGCGGGAGGTGACCTCCGGTCGTGCGGGAGGTGACCTCCGGTCGTGCTTCGGCCGCGGGTCCGCTGTGGCCGGTCGCGCGGTTCCCCGCGCCCCTGGGTGGTGTTCGGTGTCGTCTGGTCTGCGGGTGCGTGGGGGCTGGTCGCGCAGTTCCCGCGCCCCTGGGTGGGTGGCGCCGGTGTCGTATGGCTGCGGGTTTGTTGTGGCTGGTCGCGCGGTTCCTCGCGCCCCTGGGTGGGTGGCGCCGGTGTCGTATGGCTGCGGGTTTGTTGTGGCTGGTCGCGCGGTTCCTCGCGCCCCTGGGTGGGTGGCGCCGGTGTCGTATGGCTGCGGGTTTGTTGTGGCTGGTCGCGCGGTTCCTCGCGCCCCTGGGTGGGTAGCCGGTGTTGCCTTCCGGCCGCGGGCACGGGAAACGCCCTCCGGGCGGCACCGGGCGTTCGGCGAGCGCCGAGCACCGGTGCCGATCCGCCGGGGGAGCGTGCGTGCGACAGACTGGAGCCATGACGATTCACGAAAACCTCCTCGGCGGCCCGCCCCCCACCCACCTGCCCGACGACCCGGAGCCCCGCGAACTGCTCGCGACCGGCACCGCCCCCGCGGACGTCGCCGCCAAGTACCCCACCTCCTCCCTCGCCTGGGCCCAGCTCGCCGACGAGGCGTTCGAGCGGGGCTCGGTCGTCGAGTCGTACGCCTATGCCCGCACGGGCTACCACCGCGGCCTGGACGCCCTGCGCCGCAACGGCTGGAAGGGCCACGGCCCGGTGCCCTGGGAGCACGAGCCCAACCGCGGCTTCCTGCGCGCCCTGCACGGCCTCGCCCGCGCCGCCCAGGCGATCGGCGAGCAGGAGGAGTACGAGCGCTGCTCCCAGTTCCTGAAGGACTCCTCGCCCGCGGCGGCCCAGACCCTCGGCTGACCGGCCCACCGGTCCCGCGGCGTCACCTGTGTGGCCCGTCTGGCAGCAGGCGGGCCTTGCCGTGACCGGAGTGATTGCGGAGGATGCGGGGTGGGGACCGGGGCCCCCGTGCCGGCATCGGCAGGGGCGGACCGCCACCCGGAGCAACAACAGGAGACAGCGATGTCGCAACAGGCTCGCCCCCCTCACGAGGCCGCTGAGCCCGAGACCCCGCATCTCGACTTCGCGGGTACGACGCCCTACGAGGACTACGTCCGGGCGGACGTGCTCACCCACCTCCAGCACACCCTCTCCGACGACCCCGGAGAGATGGTCTTCCTGGTGACGACCCAGGTCATGGAACTGTGGTTCACCGTCGTCGTGCACGAGTGGGAGACCGCCGCGAAGGCCCTCCGCCAGGACGACGTGCCGACCGCGATCGCCGCGCTGAAGCGTTCCGTACGCGAGCTGGAGGCGCTGAACGCCTCCTGGAAGCCGCTCGGCCAGCTCACCCCGGCGCAGTTCAACTCGTACCGCGGTGCCCTCGGCGAGGGCTCCGGGTTCCAGTCGGCGATGTACCGCCGGCTGGAGTTCCTGCTCGGTGAGAAGTCCGCGTCGATGCTGGTCCCGCACCGCGGCGCCCCCGCGCGCACGCCGAGCTGGAGAAGGCCCTGCACGAGCCGAGCCTGTACGACGAGGTGCTGCGGTTCCTCGCCCGCCGCGGCCACGCGATCCCCGCCTCGGTCCTTAACCGGGACGTGACCCGTCGCTACGAGCACTCGGACGCCGTCGAGTCCGCCTGGGCCGCGGTCTACTCCGGCGACCAGGACGGCGAGCTGGTGCGTCTCGGCGAGGCCCTGTCCGACGTGGCCGAGCTGGTCTGGCGCTGGCGCAACGACCACCTGGTCGCCACCCGCCGCGCGATGGGCTCGAAGGCCGGCACGGGCGGCTCCGCGGGCGTGGCCTGGCTGGAGAAGCGCGCCCGCAAGAACGTCTTCCCCGAGCTGTGGACGGCGAGGTCCCATGTCTGAGCGTCCCGAACTCGCGCTGCGCGCCAAGGAACTGGACGCCGCGGACGAACTGGCTCCGCTGCGCGAGCGCTTCGTCCTCGACGACGTGGTCTACCTGGACGGCAACTCCCTCGGCGCGCTGCCGGTGAACGTCCCGGACCGGGTGGCCGACGTGGTCCGCAGGCAGTGGGGCGAACGGCGCATCCGCTCCTGGGAGGACGGCGGCTGGTGGACGGCGCCGGAGCGGATCGGCGACCGGATCGCCCCGCTCGTCGGCGCGGCACCGGGCCAGATCGTGGTGGGCGACTCCACGAGCGTCAACGTCTTCAAGGCGGTCGTGGCGGCGGTCCGGATGGCGGACGCCGGCCGCGACGAGATCCTCGTCGACGCGACGACGTTCCCCACGGACGGCTACATCGCCGAGTCGGCGGCCCGGATGACCGGCCGCACCCTGCGCCCGGTGACCCCGGCCGAGCTGCCCGCGGCGCTGAGCGACCGCACGGCCGCGGTCCTGCTCAACCACGTCGACTACCGCTCCGGCCGGCTGCACGACCTGCCGGGCCTCACCGCCGCGGTCCACGCCGCGGGCGCCCTCGCGGTCTGGGACCTGTGCCACAGCGCGGGCGCGCTGCCGGTGGGCCTGGACGAGCACGGGGTCGACCTGGCGGTCGGCTGCACCTACAAGTACCTGAACGGCGGCCCCGGTTCGCCCGCGTTCCTGTACGTGCGCCGGGAGCTGCAGGACCGCTTCGACTCGCCCCTGCCCGGCTGGACCTCCCATGCCGAGCCCTTCGCGATGAGCGCGTCCTTCGCCCCGGCGCCGGGCGCGGTGCGCGGCCGGGTCGGCACCCCGGACATCCTCTCCATGCTGGCCCTGGAGGCCGCCCTGGAGGTGTGGGACGGGGTTCGCGTCGACGCGGTCCGCGCCAAGTCCCTGGCGCTGACGGACTTCTTCCTGGAGTGCGTCGACGCGTACACCGAGCCCGGCCGGGTCGAGTGCGTGACCCCCGGGCCGCACGCGGAGCGGGGCAGCCAGATCGCCCTGCGCTGCCCCGACGCGGGAGAGGTCATGAAGCGGCTGATCGACCGGGGCGTGGTGGGCGACTTCCGGCACCCGGACGTCCTCCGCTTCGGCTTCACCCCGCTGTACGTGGGCTTCGCGGACACGGAACGCGCGGCCCGGGTGCTGGGGGAGCTGCTGGCCCGGTGACGTGAGCGGTGGCGGGGGGTGCCGAGCGCCCCCCGCCACCGCCCGGCGACCCCGTGTCCGCCCACGTCACCCGCCTGGTACCGTCCCGGCCAACGGCCGACGAGGAGTACCCGCCCGTACCCCCAGGTACCCGCGCAGTCCGCCGATCCCATCCCGCCGCTGAGAGGTTGGAGCATGCCGGACGACGCCGCAGCAGCCCGCGCCGCCGCCGAGGAGGAGTCGGCCTTCTCGCACCCCGAGGTCGACCCCGACGTGACCGCCGCCTACGGCGACCACCCCGACCAGGTGATCGACTTCTACGCCCGCGGACCGGCGCCCCCGGCGCCCCCCTGGTCGTCGTCCTGCACGGCGGAGCCTGGCGCGCCCGCTACGACCGCCGCCACGTCACCCCGTTCGCGGACCACCTGGCCCGCGCCGGCTTCGCCGTGGCCAACGTCGAGTACCGGCGCGGCGGCGAGCCCCTGATCCCGGCGCAGAACCAGGGCGCCGGGCCCGGCCCCGAGGCCGCGACCCCGCCGGCCGGCCGCTGGCCCGACACCTTCGACGACGTGGCCGCCGCCCTGGACGCCCTGCCCGGGCTGGTCCGCGAGGCGCTCCCGCAGGCCGACCCGCGCCGAATCGTCCTCACCGGGCACTCGGCGGGCGGCCACCTCGCCCTGTGGGCGGCGGCCCGGCACGTCCTGCCCGCCGACGCCCCCTGGCGCACCGACGGGCCCGCCGCGCTGCGCGGCGTGGTGGCCCTCGCCCCGATCGCCGACTTCGACGTGGCGGAGAAGCTGGACGTCTGCGGCAACGCCTCCCTGCAACTCCTGGGCGGACACGACCACTTCGCCGAACGCCGGCCGTACGCCGACCCGGTGCTGCTGCTTCCGAACGGCATCGCCACGACGCTGGTCCAGGGCCGGGCCGACCTGGTGGTGCCGCAGCAGGTGGCCGAGTCGTACGCGGACGCGGCCGAGAAGGCGGGGGAGACGGTGGGGCTGACCCTGCTGGCGGACGTCGGGCACTTCCCGCTCATCGACCCGGCGACGGACGCCTGCGCGGTGGTGGCCGAGGAGATCGCCCAACTCGCCTGGTGAGCCGCCCCGGTCATACCCGTAGTACCTGAGAGCTACCCCGCGGGACAGCTCCCTGGCGGGACGCCGGCGACGCCTCCCGGCTCATAACTTCCCTTCTCGACAAGCCCGATGGCCGGGCTCTGCGAAGGGAAGCCACCATGGGGCAAGCGTCGCCACCCGCCACCGGTCCGCAGCCGCCGCCCCGCCGGGGCCGGCGGCGGCCGGGACGGACCCGGTTCCGCCAGGCGCTGCTCACCGCCGCCACGGTCGTCGCCCTGACCGCCGCCGCGCGCTCCACGGTCCCCGCCCCGCCCCGGCCGGCCACGCCCCGCCCACCGCCGCCACCCTGCGGTCGGTCTACGCGGCGAACCGCGCCAACGCCGCCGAGGCCGCCGCCATGGCCGCGGCCCACGGCGACGTGCGCCGGGCCGCCGCGGACCGGGCCCTCGCCGGCCGCGACCTCCTCGCCTTCGACGGCCGGGGCCCCGGCCGGGCCACCGAGGTCCTCGGCGAGCTGCGCCGGGCCGACCGCATCGCCGTCCTGGTGCCCGGCTCCGACACCTCGATCGACACCTACGCCCGCTTCCACCGGGCGGCGGCCGCCCTGTACGACGACCTCACGCGCCGAGCCCCCGCCGGAACCCGCGTCGCCGTGGTCGCCTGGCTCGGCTACCGGACCCCCGCCACGGTCAGCACCACGGTCACCACCACGGCCAGGGCGGACGAGGCGGCGCCCCGGCTCCGGGCCCTCACGGGCCGGCTGCGCGCCCTCGCCCCCGCCCGCGCCCGGGTCTCGCTGCTCTGCCACTCCTACGGCTCCGTCGTCTGCGGCCGGGCCGCGCACGGTCTGGACGCCGGCGACATCGTCCTCGTCGGCAGCCCCGGCACGGGCGCCCGCACCGTCGCCGGCCTGCGCACCCACGCGCGGGTGTGGGCGGCGCGCGGCGGCGGCGACTGGGTGGCCCACGTGCCGCACGTACGGGCCGGCCTGCTTCTCGCCACCGTCGGCTTCGGCACCGACCCGGTCTCCCCGGCCTTCGGCGCCCGGGTCTTCGACGCCGCCGGCGCCGGCCACAGCGGCTACTTCACCCCGGGCTCGGCCGCCCTCGCCAACCTGGCCCGGATCACCCTCGGCGAGGCCTCGGAGGTGACCCGTGTCTGAGCCCGCTCCCGGCCCCTCCCGCCGGCCTCCCGGCCGCCCCGCGGCGACGCGGCCCCGCCGCGCGCCGCGCCTGCCGCACGCGATACGCCGGGGCGCCCGTCGCGTGGACGCCGCCACCCCCGCCTCCAAGGACCGCGCGGTGGACGCGCTGCGCGCCCTCGCGATCCTCGGTGTCGTCCTCGGCCACTGGCTGGTCACCGCCCTGGTCCCGCAGGACGGCGCGCTGCGCACCGCGAGCCCGTTGCGGCAGCTGCCGTGGCTGGCCCCGGTCTCCTGGGTCTTCCAGACCCTCGCGGTGTTCTTCCTGGTCGGCGGCCATGTGGCGACGCGCTCACTCGCCTCGGCGCGGGGCCGGGGACTGTCCTACCCGGCGTGGCTGCGCTCGCGGCTGACCCGCCTGCTCCGGCCGGTGCTCGCGCTCCTCACCCTGTGGACGGTGGCGGCCGCCGCCCTGCTGCTGTCCGGCACCCCCTTCGGAACCCTGCACACGCTCCTGAAACTGGCCCTGTCCCCGCTGTGGTTCCTGCTGGTCTTCGCCGCCCTCACGGCGGCCACCCCGCTGCTCACGCGGCTCAGCCCGCTCTGGCCGCTGGCCGTCGTCCTGCACGTGGACGTCCTCCGCTTCGGCCTGCACACCGGGCCGTCCTGGCTGGGCTGGGTGAACGTGGCGGCCGGCTGGCTGGTCCCGTACACCCTGGGCGCCGCCTGGACCCGTGGTGAACTGGAGACGCGCCGGGCGGCCCGGGTGCTGCTCCTCGGCGGTGCGGCGGCCACGGTCCTGCTGGTGACCTGCGCGGGCTACCCCGCGTCCATGGTCGGGGTGCCGGGCGCCCCCATCTCCAACCTGAACCCGCCGACGCTGGCGGCCGTGACCTTCGGCCTGGCCCAGTGCGGACTCGCCCTCCTGCTGCGCGACCTGCTGCGCCGGGCGATGAGCCGCCCGCTCGCCTGGGCGGCCGTGGCCCTGGTCAACCTGTCCGCGATGACCGTCTTCCTGTGGCACCAGACGGCCCTGATGACCATCACGGCCGCCACCCTCCCGGCCGGCCCCCTCCCCGGCCTCCACACCCGTCCGGACGGCCTCGGCTGGGTGGCGGCCCGGCTCCTCTGGCTGCCGGTGCTCACCGCCGTACTCGCCCTGTACTGGGCGGTGTTCCGCTCCTGCGAGCAGGGCACCCGCCAGCGCCGTCCCGCCGGCGCGGGCACCTCCGGCCGGTCCCGGGTGGTCCACGTGCACCGGGCCGCGGACCGCGGCACGACGACCGCGGACCACCCTGTCCGGCGCTCCCCGGACAGGCCCGAAGGCCTGTCGTCGGACAGGCCCTAAGGTGGACCGCGTGACGGAGACGGGGGGTCGCCGGGCACCGGCGCCGCTCGCGGGCCGGTGGCGGCGGATGACGCGGGTGCTGCACGACGACCTGTGGAACTTCCGGCCGGATCCGCTGCCCGCCTCCGTGTGGCTGCGCTGGCTGCCGCACGGCCTGCTGTGCCTGGCCGCGTTCGGGGTCACCCTCGGCGGTACCGCGCAGCTCGGTGACAACGGGCACCTGCAGCCCGGAGCCGCCTTCGTGGTCGCCCTCGCGCAGGGCGGTGCGATCGTGCTCGCGCTGTGGCGGCCCGTCGCGGGCTGGTGGCTGTCGACGGCCGGGACCGTGGTGGGCGCCGCCGCGGTGCACGGCAGGCTGGCGATGGTCGCCGACACGTCGTTCACCTGGCCCTGGACCGCGGCCGGGATCATCGCGCACCTGCTCGTCCTGCTGCTGCTCGCGCTGCGCGTGCGCACCCGGGTCTCGGCCGAGGCCCTGGCCCTGACCGCGCTGGTCACCTGGCTCCTGCAGGGCGTGTGGGGCGGCTCGCACTACCAGCCCACCGGGGTCCTCGCCGTCGTCCTGTCCACGGTCGTCGTGGTGCTCGGCGCCGCCCTGCGCGGCCGCCGGGTGGCCCGCGCCGAACTCGTCGAGCAGACCACCCTCACCGCCGAGGAGCGGGCCCGCCGCACCCTGCTGGAGGAGCGCAGCCGCATCGCGCGGGAGCTGCACGACGTGGTCGCGCACCACATGTCGGTCATCTCCATCCAGGCACAGGTGGCCCCGCATCTCGTCGAGCGGCCGTCGCCGGAGCTGGTCGAGAACCTGGCGGGCATCCGGCAGAACGCGCTGGAGGCGCTCAACGAACTGCGCCGGGTGCTCGGGGTGCTGCGTTCGGAGAACCCCGAGGACCCCTACGGCCTGGGCGCTCCCGGCACCGGAACGGCACCGGACGCCCCCAGCCCACGCTGGACCGGCTCGGCGCGCTGATCGAGAACACCCGGGCGGCCGGACTGGACGTGACCGCCGAGGTCGGTGGTGCGGTGCGGCCCTGCGCCCCGGGGGTGGAGCTGTCGGCGTACCGGATCGTGCAGGAGGCGCTGAGCAACGCCCTGCGGCACGCGCCGGGTTCGACGGTGCGGGTCGAGGTCGCGCACGGCCGGGAGGGGCTGCGGCTGGCGGTGACCAACTCCCGCCCGCGGCGCCCCGTACCGCCCTCCCCGGGCGCCGGGCACGGGCTGCTCGGCATGCGGGAGCGCGCGGCGATGCTCGGCGGCCACGTCACCGCCGCCGGAACCCCGGACGGTGGCTTCGCGGTCGCGGCCTTCCTCCCCCGGGACGGCGGCGACCCGCCCCTGTCCCCGCCCGATCCGCCCCACCCGTCCACGACAGGAGACCAGACGCCATGACGAGCGGCGCCGACGCCATCCGCGTACTCATAGCCGACGACCAGCAGATGGTCCGGCAGGGCTTCACCGTGCTGCTCGACACCAAGCCCGGCATCCAGGTGGTCGGCCAGGCGGTGCACGGCCTGGACGCGATCGCCAAGGTCCGCGAACTCGCCCCCGACGTGGTGCTGATGGACATCCGGATGCCCGAGCTGGGCGGCATCGAGGCGACCCGCCGCATCACCACCGACCACCCGGACATCAGGGTCCTGGTGCTGACCACCTTCGACCTGGACGAGTACGTGTACCAGGCGCTGCGCGCGGGGGCCTCCGGGTTCCTGCTCAAGGACGCCTCGGCCGAACAGCTCGCCGAGGCGGTCCGGGTGGTGGCCGCCGGGGACGCGCTGCTCGCCCCGGGCATCACCCGGCGGCTGATCGCCGAGTTCTCCCGGCTGGACGGCACGCCCCGGCCCCCGCTCATGCGACGCGTCGGCGACCTCACCGAACGGGAGACGGAGGTGCTGACGCTGATCGCGCAGGGCCTGTCCAACGCGGAGATCGCCGGGCGGCTGGTGGTGGCCGAGCAGACGGTGAAGACGCACGTGGGCCGGATCCTGGTGAAGCTGGGGCTGCGCGACCGCACCCAGGCGGCCGTCTTCGCCTACGAGTCGGGCCTGGTACGGCCGTCCGGATACTGACGACCGGCGGGGCCGTAGTACTTCAGGGGGAGGGCCGAGGACCCGTCTCCGAGGGGACGACCGCGGCCCCGGGTCGGCCTACCGTTGCCCACGTGACCGAGACGACGCACACGCAGACGACCCCGGCGGGCGGAGCCGGGCGGCCGCGCAGCCCCGAGTGGCGGCTCGCCGCGGACGCCCTGCGGGGCCTGCGGGAGGACCTGTTCGACGACGCCTTCGCCTACCGCCCGCTGCCCCGCACCCGGGCCGTCGGCCGCTCCGGCCGCACGACCAGGTACACGGGCTGGACACCGCACGCCGTCGTCGTCGGGCTCGGCGCGCTGGCGGCGCTGGTCGCGCTGGCGAGCACGAGCGGCTCCGGCCTGCCGTCGCTGCTGTGCGCGCTGCTGGCGCTCGGACCGGTGCTGCTGACCCTGGCGCGTCCGGTGGGCGCGTTCTGGTTCTCGCTCGCCGCGACCACGGTCGCCTCCGTCGTCGGCGGGGCCACCGGCATGGACTGGCCGTGGGGGCCGGGCGGCTTCGTCGCGCACCTGGTGGTGCTCACGGTGGTGGCGATACGCACCCGACCGCGCACGGCCGCCTGGATGTGGGTGCTCACCGCGGTCTACGGCTTCGTGACCGACACCCTCCTCGGCTGGGACCGCTACGACACGGACGTGGCCCCGATGCTGCTGCTGTCGGCGCCGGCCCTGCTGGCCGTCACCGTCCGGCACATCCGCCGGCAGGCCCAGCGGGAGGTGACCGCGCAGCAGACGGTGACCGCGGCGGAGCGCTCCCGGCGCACCCTGCTGGAGGAGCGCACGACCATCGCCCGCGAACTGCACGACGTGGTCGCGCACCACATGTCGGTGGTCGCCATCCAGGCCGAGGCCGCGCCGTACCGGGTGGAGAACCCGCCGGAGGAGCTGGAGAAGGCGTTCGCCACCATCCGGGAGAACGCGGTGGCGGCGCTCACCGAGCTGCGCCGGGTCCTCGGGGTGGTCCGGGCGGAGGACTACGAGGCGCCGGACGCCCCGCAGCCCACCCTCGCGGACCTGGACCGGCTGCTGGCCAATGTCCGGGAGACCGGTCTCGACGTGGAGAAGGCGGTGACCGGTGCGGTGCGCGAACTGCCCCAGGGCGTCGAGCTGTCGGCGTACCGGATCGTGCAGGAGGCGCTGAGCAACACCCTGCGGCACGCGCCCGGCGCGAGCGCCCGGGTGGAGATCGGGTACGTGCTCGGCGGCCTGGGACTGCGCGTGGTCAACGGCCCGCCGCCCGGTCCCGGCCTGGTGAAGTCCGCCCGCCCGCACCCCTCGATGGGGCCGGCCACGGCGTCACCGGTATGCGGGAGCGTGTCACCATGCTGGGCGGCGAGATGACGGCGGGCCCGGCGGCCGGCGGGGGTACGAGGTGACGGTGTTCCTGCCGGTGCCGGCGGACATCGCGAGCGAGGGTGAGGCATGACGATCCGCGTACTGATCGCGGACGACCAGATGATGGTGCGCGAGGGCTTCTCGGTTCTGCTCAACGCGATGCCGGACATCGAGGTCGTCGGCGAGGCCGTCAACGGCCGGGAGGCGGTCGAGCGGGTGCGTGAACTCGCCCCGGACGTGGTGCTGATGGACATCCGCATGCCCGAGCTGAACGGCATCGAGGCCACCCGGGAGATCGTCGCCGCCGACGAGGCGGCGAAGGTGCTGGTGCTCACCACCTTCGACCTGGACGAGTACGTGTACCAGGCGCTCCGCGCGGGGGCCTCCGGCTTCCTGCTGAAGGACGCCTCGGCCCGCCAACTGGCGGACGGCGTGCGGGTGGTGGCCTCCGGCGAGGCCCTGCTCGCCCCCTCGGTGACCAGGCGGCTGATCACCGAGTTCTCCCGGCTCGCGGACTCCCCGCGCCTGATGCCGTCGGCGCAGGCCGCGTACGGGGAGCTGACGGAGCGGGAGACGGAGGTGCTGGTCCTGATCGCGCAGGGCCTGTCGAACGCGGAGATCGCCGGGCGGCTGGTGGTGGCCGAGTCGACGATCAAGACCCACGTGAGCCGGATCCTGGTGAAGCTGGGCCTGCGGGACCGCACCCAGGCGGCGGTGTTCGCGTACGAGGCGAGGCTGGTCACACCGGGCTGAGCCGGGCTAGCGTCCCTCCATGGCCACCGCCGCGGACCTCGCCTTCGACCCCTGGGACCCCGCCTTCGTCGCCGACCCGTACCCGGCCTACGCCGAGCTGCGGGAACGCGGCCGGGTGATCCGGTACGAGCCGACCGACCAGTGGCTCGTCCCGCACCACGCGGACGTCTCGGCGCTGCTGCGCGACCGCCGCCTGGGCCGCACCTACCGGCACCGCTTCACCCACGAGGAGTTCGGCCGGACCGCGCCCCGGCGGAGCACGAGCCGTTCCACGTCCTCAACGACCACGGCATGCTCGACCTGGAGCCGCCGGACCACACCCGGATCCGGCGCCTGGTGTCGAAGGCGTTCACCCCGCGCACGGTGGAGCGGCTGCGGCCGTATGTGCACCGACTGGCGGACGACCTGGTGGCGGGGCTGGTCGAGGCGGGCGGCGGCGACCTGCTGGCGGACGTGGCGGAACCGCTGCCGGTGGCGGTGATCGCCGAGATGCTGGGTGTCCCGGAGGCCGACCGCGCGTACTTGCGTCCCTGGTCGGCGGCGATCTGCGGGATGTACGAGCTGAACCCGTCCGAGGAGACGGCGGCGAGCGCGGTCCGGGCCTCGCGGGAGTTCTCCGCGTATCTCTCGGAGCTGATCGCGGTCCGCCGCGAGCGGCCCGGCGACGACCTGATCTCGGGCCTGATCGCGGCGCACGACGAGGGCGACCGGCTGACCGAGCAGGAGATGATCTCCACGGCCGTCCTGCTGCTCAACGCCGGTCACGAGGCCACGGTCAACGCCACGGTGAACGGCTGGTGGGCCCTGTTCCGCAACCCCGGCCAGCTGGCGGCCCTGCGCGCCGACCACTCCCTGATCCCGTCCGCGATCGAGGAGCTGATGCGCTACGACACCCCGCTCCAGCTCTTCGAGCGCTGGGTGCTGGACGACGTCGAGATCGCCGGGACGACGATCCCCAGGGGCTCGGAGATCGCCATGCTCTTCGGCTCCGCCAACCACGACCCGGCCGTCTTCGCCGACCCCGCCCGCCTCGACCTCACCCGCCGGGACAACCCGCACATCTCCTTCAGCGCCGGCATCCACTACTGCATCGGCGCCCCGCTGGCCCGCATCGAGCTGGCCGCCTCGATGACGGCGCTGCTGGAACGGGCACCCGCCCTCACCCTGGCGCAGGAGCCGCGACGCAAGCCGAACTTCGTGATCCGGGGGCTGGAGGGGCTGATCGTGGAGGCGGGGTGATCACCCGGCCGGACGGGCACCGCGCTCAGCCCGCCAGGTCCCGCCGCCGCAGGGCCACAAGGCCGGTCGCGACCAGGGCCGCCGCCAGGCCGGTGAGACCGAGGACCGGGGGCCACCGCATCGCCTCGCCCGGCAGCTTCGGCAGGTGGCCGAAGGGGGAGAGGTCCAGGACGATCCGCGGCGCGTCCAGGGCGGGGCCGACCCAGCCGATCAGCAGGACCGCCACCGCGACCCCCCAGGCGGCCGGCGCGAGCCGGGGTGCCGCGCCGTGCAGCAGCACCGCCACCGCGCCGATCACCCACACCGCCGGGAGCTGCACCAGGCAGGCGCCCAGGACCGGTCCGGCCTCCTTGCCGTAGCCGACGGCGAAGCCCAGGCCCGCCAGGGTCATGATCAGGGCCGAACCGCCGAAGGCAATCGCCAGATGGCCCGCCGCCCAGCGCAGCCGTCCCACCGCGCACGCCAGGACCGGTTCCACCCGGCCCGAGGTCTCCTCGCCGTGCAGGCGCAGCACCGAGGCCACCACGTACAGGGCCGCGACCAGGCCGAGCATGCCGGTCATCGACGCCAGGAACGCGTCGGTGAGACCGCTCCGGCCGCCCATCCGCTCGAAGATCCGCCGGGCGCTCTCGTTGTCGCGGACCAGGTCGGCCGCGCCGTCGGTGAGACCGCCGTAGACGACCCCGGCGAGGAAGAAGCCGGCCGACCAGCCGAGCACGGCGCCCCGCTGCAGCCGCCACGCCAGCGCGCCCGCCGTGCCGAGGCGGCCGGTGGCCGGGCCCGGCCGGGTGGGCAGGAAGCTCATGCCGACGTCCCGGCGCCCGGCGAGCGCGTACGCCACTCCCGCCTGCGCGGCGGCCGCCGCCGCGAACAGCGCGAGCACCCACCAGCGTTCGTCCGCGAAGGACCGCAGGTTCTCCAGCCAGCCCAGCGGCGACAGCCAGGTCAGCGGCGAGGAACCGTCGTCCGTCGCCGAGTCGCCGGCCGCGCGCAGCACGAACGCGGCCCCGAGCAGGGCCGCCGTCAGGCCCCGGGCGAGGCGGGCGCTCTCGGTGAGCTGGGCGACGACCGCCGCCGCCGTGGCGAACACCATGCCGACGCCCGCGAGACCGAGCCCGAAGGCCAGGGCGCCACCGGCGCCCTGCCCGGCCAGGCCCACCGTGACCAGCAGGGCCAGGGCCGCGTCGGCGACGGCCGCCGCCAGCAGCGCCGCCGTCAGCGGGGCCCGGCGGCCCACCGCCCCGGACGCCACCAGCTCCTGCCGGCCGCTCTCCTCCTCGTCCCGGGTGTGCCGTACGACGATCAGCAGGCTCATCGCGGCTCCGAGCGCGGCGGCGTACACGCCCACCCGCCAGGCGGTCAGCGCGCCGACCGAGGTGTCGAGGACCGGGCCGATCAGCGCCCGGAAGGAGGCGTTGCCCGCCACCTGGTCCACCAGGCGGGTGCGTTCGGCGGTGGTGCCGTACAGGTTCCGCAGGGTGCCCGGCATGGAGAGGACCATGAGGGCGTTCACCGCGACCCAGACCGGGGTCGTCACCCGGTCCCGGCGCAGCGCGAAGCGCAGCAGAGTGCCCGTGCCGGCCAGCCGGCGGGAGCGGCCGGAGGCCCGCACCGCGAGGGCGGTCATCGCGCCACCCCGTTCCGCACGGCGGAGTCCTCGGGCCCGGCCGGCTCGGCCTGGTAGTGCCGCAGGAAGAGCTCCTCCAGCGTGGGCGGTGTCGAGGTCAGCGACCGTACGCCCGACTCGCCGAGCTGCCGCAGCACCCCGTCCAGCCGGTCGGTGTCGACCTGGAGCCGCACCCGCCGGCCCTGGACGTCGAGGTCGTGGACGCCGGGGAGGTCCGCCAGCCCGTTCGGCGGGCCGGCGAGTTCGGCGCTGACGCTGGTGCGGGTGAGGTGGCGCAGGTCGGCCAGCGAGCCGCTCTCCACGGTGCGGCCGCCCCGGATGATGCTCACCCGGTCGCACAGCTCCTCCACCTCGCTGAGGATGTGCGAGGAGAGCAGGACGGTCCGGCCCCGGTCCCGCTCCTCGCGCACGCACCGCTGGAAGACCTCCTCCATCAGCGGGTCGAGGCCGGAGGTCGGCTCGTCCAGGATCAGCAGGTCCACGTCCGAGGCGAACGCCGCCACCAGGGCGACCTTCTGCCGGTTGCCCTTGGAGTACGTGCGGCCCTTCTTCGTCGGGTCCAGCTCGAACCGCCCGGTCAGCTCCGCGCGCCGCCGGGCGTCCAGGCCCCCGCGCAGCCGGCCGTAGAGGTCGATGACCTCGCCGCCGGACAGGTTGCGCCACAGGGTCACGTCACCGGGGACGTAGGCGATCCGGCGGTGCAGCTCCACCGCGTCCGCCCAGGGGTCGCGGCCCAGCACCCGCGCCGAGCCCGCGTCGGCGCGCAGCATGCCGAGCAGGACGCGGACGGTGGTGGACTTCCCCGAGCCGTTCGGACCGAGGAAGCCGTGGACCTCGCCGGTCTCGACGTCCAGGTCGAGGCCGTCCAGCGCGTGCGTACGGCCGAAGGACTTGTGGAGTCCGGAGACCGTGATTGCCTTCGTCATGTTTCGCAACGTACGCTTCTTTCACAAATTTGTGAAGTTAAGAAACCGTATAAACTTGCGGACGGGTGTCGTGATCGTGCGCGACGGTGGTGCCGACCAGGGAGATGATCCGGGGATGACGGAGCGGGCGGACAGGGCCGAACGGCCCGGGGCGGCGGACCGGCGGACCTCCCCGGAACGCGACCCGGAGACGGTCTCCCGGTTCGTGGAGCACTTCGCGGCCCAGCTCGTCGAGGCGGGCGTGCCCCGGATGCCGGCCCGGGTCTTCGCCGCGCTGCTCGCCTCCGACGCGGGCACCCTGACCTCGGCCGAACTGGGCGAGCGGTTGCGCATCAGCCCCGCGGCCGTCTCCGGCGCGGTGCGCTACCTGGCGCAGGTGCACATGGTCTCGCGGGAGCGCGAACCCGGCTCACGCCGGGAGCGGTACCGGGTGCACGGAGACCAGTGGTACGAGGCCCTGACCAGCCGGGAGGCCGTCATCAAGCGCTGGGAGCACGCCCTGCGGGAGGGCGTGGAGAGCCTCGGCGCCACCACCCCGGCCGGGCGCCGGCTCGCCGAGACGCTGGCCTTCTTCGAGTTCGTCGACACCGAGATCGCCGCGATGATGGTCCGCTGGCGGGCGCGGCGCGAGGAGCTCTTCGGCTCCCGTGAGACCCGGAGTCCCGGACCAGGGCCTCTCGTTTGGATCAGGCCGGGCTCGCGGGCCCGCCCTAGCCCGGCACCGGCAGGGTCAGCCCCCAGGCCCCCTCCCGCACCGTCCAGGTCCGCCTGCGCACCGGACCCGACACCACCGCGTCCGCCCGGTAGCGGAAGTCCGCCCCGACGACCGTCACCGTGCGCCCCGCGGCCAGCAGCGGCGACGGCTCCGCGCCCGGACCCGGCAGCGGCCGCACCTCGACAGCGGCGGTCCCGCCGTCGCCCGCGGTCACCGACACCGCCTCCACGGGCTGGTCCAGGTCCACGACCGTCTCCCCGTCGACCTCCACCCGCAGCCGGGCCGGACCCGGCGCCGGCACCGCGTCGAGCCGGGTGGGACGCGGGGCCAGCGTGCGGACCAGCGAGCGGTACCGCGTACGCAGCCAGGGGTGCCCCTCGGGGACGGCCGCCGGCCTCGCGGCGGCCGCCGCCCGCACCGGCGGGATGCCCAGCGTGCCGAGCACCACCCCGTCGCTGTCGTCGACCAGCAGGTCCAGCCGCCGCTCGACGCCCTCCAGCACGGCCCGCGCCGCCGCCACCGGACCGGCCGGCACGCCCAGGGACTCCGCCAGCGCCGCCTCCCCGACCGGCACCACGGCCAGCGCGCAGCCGGTCAGCTCCCGGTGCCGGTGCAGCAGGGTCACCGCGCGCACCAGCGCCCGGTCGTCACCGATGACGACGGGCCGCCGGGAACCCCGTCGGCCGAGTGCCCGGGCGAATTCCTCCGGGCCCTCCGGCAGACACACCTTGGTGGTCGCACCCGCGCTGAGCACGTCTTTCGCGATCCGTACGGACTCCCCGTCCCCTGCCGGGCCGCCGGATCGATGATCACCAGCAGCTGATCGGACGTCGCGAAGGTCGCCACCTCGGTCCTGCCTCGCTTCCTCGGGTAGCATCTTGGTGCAAGAGCCCCTTGCGCTATTGCGCCAGGGGCTTCGTCTATTCCGGGGCATCCGGTCCGACGGTCGTGCGACCAAAGGCGGTCGCGGTGGTATGCGGCGGTGCACATTACGCCCACGCCCCCGACCATGGACATGCCCCGCCCGGAAGGGGTGTACGCGCGTGCCCGCACTTGTGCTGCTCGGTGCTCAGTGGGGTGACGAAGGCAAGGGGAAGGCGACCGACCTGCTCGGTGGCTCGGTGGACTATGTAGTGCGATACCAGGGCGGCAACAACGCCGGCCACACGGTCGTCGTGGGCGACCAGAAGTATGCACTCCACCTCCTCCCTTCCGGAATCCTCTCGCCCGGCTGTACGCCGGTCATCGGTAACGGTGTCGTCGTCGACCCGTCGGTCCTGCTCTCCGAGCTGAGCGGTCTGAACGAGCGTGGCGTCGACACGTCCAAGCTCCTGATCAGCGGTAACGCGCACATCATCACGCCGTACAACGTGACCGTCGACAAGGTGACGGAACGCTTCCTCGGCAAGCGCAAGATCGGCACCACCGGCCGCGGCATCGGTCCGACCTACTCCGACAAGATCAACCGCGTCGGCATCCGGGTCCAGGACCTGTACGACGAGTCGATCCTGACCCAGAAGGTCGAGGCGGCGCTCGACGCCAAGAACCAGATCCTCACCAAGCTCTACAACCGCCGCGCGATCGCCGCGGGCCAGGTGGTCGAGGAGCTGCTGGGCTACGCCGAGCAGATCGAGCCGTACGTCGCCGACACCGTCCTGGTCCTCAACCAGGCGCTGGAGGACGACAAGGTGGTCCTCTTCGAGGGCGGCCAGGGCACGCTGCTGGACATCGACCACGGCACGTACCCGTTCGTCACCTCGTCGAACCCGACCGCGGGCGGTGCCTGCACGGGTGCCGGCGTCGGCCCGACGAAGATCAGCCGCGTGATCGGCATCCTCAAGGCCTACACGACCCGTGTCGGCGCCGGCCCGTTCCCGACGGAGCTCTTCGACGAGGACGGCGAGGCGCTGCGCCGCATCGGCGGCGAGCGGGGCGTGACCACCGGCCGCGACCGCCGCTGCGGCTGGTTCGACGCGGTCATCGCCCGCTACGCGACCCGGGTCAACGGCCTGACCGACTTCTTCCTCACCAAGCTGGACGTGCTCACCGGCTGGGAGGAGATCCCGGTCTGCGTGGCCTACGAGATCGACGGCAAGCGGGTCGAGGAGCTGCCCTACTCGCAGACCGACTTCCACCACGCGAAGCCGGTCTACGAGACCCTGCCGGGCTGGTCCGAGGACATCACCAAGGCGAAGTCCTTCTCCGACCTGCCGAAGAACGCCCAGAACTACGTCAAGGCGCTGGAGGAGATGTCCGGCGCCCCGATCTCCGCGATCGGCGTGGGCCCGGGCCGGACCGAGACGATCGAGATCAACTCGTTCCTGTAGCGGCCGCGGGCTGCACCGCCCGTGGAACCGTCGCGACCGCCCGCCGGCGGCACCCTTCGGGGTGCGGCCGGCGGGCGGTCCGCTTTCAGTGATCCAGAGCCCATTCCCGGGGTCCGCCGGTACGCCGCCGACGGCCCGGCGGACCCCGCTGGTACTGCTGCTCCTTGCGTATTCAACTGACCAAGGGGGACAGGAACATGGAGGCATGGGCTCGGGCCCTGGGCGGGCTGTGCGAAGGCCCGGGGCGGCCGCCCCGGGGCGTCGTACGGGATCTGGGCGACGTCCGGGTGGCATCCGTGGGTGGGGGCGCCGTGGCGGTGCGGGGGACGGGCGCGAGCCCGGCTGGCATCTCCTGCTGGTGCGGCACGGGGACCTGGTGCTGGAGCAGGAGGGGCGGACGCTGCGGGCCGGACCGGGCGGGAGCGTGCTGCTCGACTCGGCGCTGCCCTACCGGCTGCGGCTGGCCGGCGACTCCGCCGGCGTGGTCAGCGCCCACCTGGGAGGGCGGCCGAGGGCCCACGGCCGGCTGCGGACCAGGCAACTGGGCGCGCGGCCCGACCTGGCCGTGCTGGTGGCAGGTCTGCTCGCCGGGCTGGCGGGCGAGCGGGCGCCGCACCGCCCCGGCGACGAGCAGCGGCTCGGCGCCGTGGTGTCCGACCTGGTCGCGCTGCTGCTCGACGAGGAGGACCCCGGGGACTCGGCGCTGCTGCCGCGCATCCAGGCCTACATCGTGCGGCACCTCCCGGACGGCGGGCTCACCCCGGACCGGGTCGCCGCCGCGCACCACATCTCCACCCGCTACCTGCACCGGCTCTTCCAGCGGCAGGGCCTCACCGTCGCGTCCTGGATCAAGACGCAGCGCCTGGAGCGGTGCCGGCGCGACCTGCACGACCCCGGACTGAGCCGTCTGCCCGTCCATGTCATCGGCGCGCGCTGGGGTTTCGCCCAGGCGGCCGACTTCAGCCGGGCGTTCCGGGCCGCGTACGGGACCACGCCGACGTGCTTCCGCGCGGGTGTGCACGGGGCCCGTGGGCGTTGCGTGCCAAGGGACTGTGCGCGCAGCGCCAACGACGTGCGCGTACCGGCACAGCAGACTCGTGGACAGGACGAGGCACGGAGGATCGTGCCCGTCCCCGTACACATGGGGGAGCTGTATGCCTGAGAACGTGGACCACCCGCCCGTCGAACCGCGCGGGGGCGCGGGGCTGTTCGACGTCGACCCGGACCAGTCCGGCGTGAGCCAGGACCCGAACGTCGTCGTCACGGGCGACATCGACGCCCTGCCCGAGAACGGGGCGGTGTGACATGGGGTCCGTAGCGGGGATGCTCGCGCAGATGCGCGCACTGCTGGGCACGGCGGAGTACCCGCCCGGCTCGAACCACAACAAGGTCACCGAGTGGTACGGCTTCAACGACGCCTGGTGCGACATGACCGTCAGCTACGCCGCCGCCCACTCGGACAACCTGGGCGCGGTCGGCGGCGGCAAGAAGTTCGCGTACACGGTCGCCCACGCGAGCTGGTTCCAGTCGGTCGGCCGCTGGCACTACGGCATCGGCGGCATCACCGCCGGTGACATCGTCTTCTTCGACTGGAGCGGCGCCCGGTCGATCGGCGCGATCGACCACGTGGGTGTCGTCGAGGCGGTGCACTCCAACGGCACCATCACCACCATCGAGGGCAACACCAGCGACCAGTGCATGCGGCGGCTGCGCAACGCCGCCACCATCGTCGGCTACGGCCGCCCCGGCTACGGCGACGCCGACCCGCTGCCGGCCTCGGACGGCATCCTGCGCAAGGGCTCCACGGGGCCCGCGGTGAAGACGCTCCAGCAGAACCTCAACACCGTCATGGGCGCGGGGCTGGACGTCGACGGCGACTTCGGGCCGGCCACCGACAAGGCGGTACGCGCCTTCCAGACGAAGTACGGCCTGGAGTCCGACGGCGAGTACGGCCCGGCCTCGGCGGCGATGATGGCCTCCGCCCTGAAGGGCGGCACCAGGCCCCAGCCGCCCGCCCCGCGGCCGCCGTCCTCCGGGAAGCTCTCGGTCGACGGGCAGTTCGGGCCGGCGACGTGCGCCGCGATGCAGCGCGCGCTCAACCAGCACGGGGCGAAGCTGTCCGTGGACGGCGCCTTCGGGCCGCAGACCAAGAAGGCGCTGCAGAGCTACCTGGGGGTGACCGCGGACGGAGCGGTCGGCCCGAACACCGTCAAGGCCCTGCAGAAGAAGGTCGGCTCCGGTGTCGACGGCGACTGGGGTCCGGACACCACCCGGCACCTCCAGCAGGCGCTGAACGCCGGCACCTTCTGACCCGGGGTACGCGCAGATCCGCGTGAGAGGGAGGGAGCCCCGGGCTCCCTCCCTCTCCGTGTGCCGGGGCCCGGCCTCCGGGCGTCCCGGCTCAGCTGAACACGATCATCGAGCCCTGGGCCAGGGACCGGGTCGCCGCCGCGTGCAGGCCGAGCCACACATGCCGCTCCCGGGCGAACGGGCTGGGGTCGAACGGCGCGGGGACGGCCCGCTCCTCCAGCTCCGTGGGGGCGGCGGGGGATCCGGCGCCGCCGGGGGTTGGCCGGGTCGATGCCGATCGACGGCGCCACGTGCTCCAGTTCGCGCAGCAGGCTCTGCGAGGAACCCAAGGGGCCGCCGCCGGCGAGGAGTTCGTCGTTGGACAGCGGGTGCGGGAAGTCGACGGGGACGTACGCGCCCGCGTGGTCGTAGTGCCAGACCAGATGGGACTGCTGGGCCGTCGACTCGAACATCTCCAGCAACTGCTCGTAGTCGCCGCCGAGTTCGTCCACCGGCGTCACCGGCAGCCCGCAGACCTGGAGCAGGTATGCCCGGCGCAGGAAGTGCAGCGCGTCGTAGTCGAAGCCGGCCACCGGGGCGACCTCACCGGACAGGCCCGGCATGTACTGGTACACCGGCACCGGCGGGAGCCCGGCCGCGGCCAGCGCGTCGTTGTAGTGCGCGAGTTCCTCGGCGAACGGGTTGTCCGGGGTGTGGCACAACACGTCCACGAGCGGTACCAGCCACAGGTCACAGGCCAAAGAGAGCTCCTCGCATCGGCGGGCGCGCGTCTCGCGCACGGCAGCAAGTGGTCAGGGAAGGGTAGTCGGTACGGGGCCGGCACAGCCCCTGTCGTGCGGGTCCCATACCCAGAGCTCACCGTGGAGCCTCCGCGTCCGCCTCATTCCGGCGGCAGCCGTTCCAGCAGGGCCAGCGAGTGGGCGTTGGCGGCGGCGACGATCTCCTGGGCGGCCCCGGCCTCCCGGCGGGCCAGCGCGTCGACGAGTTCGGTGTGCCCGGCCCACAGCCGGCCGCGGACGTCCGGCAGCCGGCGCAGGTGCTGCACCGCGCACACCCAGGACTGCACGCGCAGCCGGTGCAGGAAGTCGGCGAGGTAGGGGTTGCCGAACAGTCCGCTCAGCTCGCGCCAGAAGCGCAGGTCGTAGCCGATCAGCACGCTGAGGTCGCCGGCCGCGGCGGCCCGCTGCGCCTCCTCGCCGCGCCGGCGCACGGCGGCGAGGGCCGCCACCGTCCGCGGGCTGTCCATGTCGGCGAAGGCCGGGTGGTCGACGGTCAGCGCCCGGAACATCCCGTCGGTGACCAGGCCGCGGGCCTCGAGCATGCTGCGGTAGTCGGTGAGGGAGTAGTCGGGGACCCGGAAGCCCCGGTGCTGGTCGGCCTCCAGGATGCCCTGCGCGGACAGGTCGACCAGTGCCTCGCGGACCGGTGTCGCCGAGACGCCGTACTGCTCGGCGATCTCCTTGACGGTGAACGCCCGGCCCGGAGTGAGACGGCCCGCCAGCACCTCGTCGCGCAGCGCGTCCGCGATCTGCTGGCGCAGGGTGCTGCGCGTCACGGAGCCGTTGCCGGGCATCGTCGGGGCCTCTCTTCACGCGTACGGGTGAGGTACTCGCACGCACTCGTCATTCTTTACGAGCACGTCACCTTACGCGTTCGAATCGCCCCGGCGGCAGCCGTCAAGTGCCTACTCGGTGTACTCGTCGGCCGTGCTCAGCGCCGTGTCCAGGGCCGCCAGGCCCTCCTTCAGCTCGGCCTCCGTCACGTTGCACGGCGGCACCACGTGGGTGCGGTTCATGTTCACGAAGGGCCACAGGCCGTTCCGCTTGGCGGCGGCCGCGAAGGCGGCCATGGGGGCGTTCGCCTCGCCGGCCGCGTTGTACGGCACCAGCGGCTCGCGGGTCTCCCGGTTCTTCACCAGGTCCAGCGCCCAGAACATGCCGGTGCCGCGGACCTCGCCCACGCTCGGGTGCCGCGCGGCCAGCTCGGCCAGGGCCGGTCCGACCACGCTCTCGCCGAGCCGCTTCGCGTTCTCGACCACGCCCTCCTCCGCCATCACGCCGAGCGTGGCGACGGCGGCGGCGCAGGCCAGCGGATGCCCGGAGTAGGTGAGGCCACCCGGGTAGGGCCGCTTGCCGAAGGTCTCGGCGATCTCCGCGGAGATGGCGACGCCGCCGAGCGGCACGTAACCGGAGTTCACGCCCTTGGCGAAGGTCATCAGGTCCGGCACCACCCCGAACAGGTCGGCCGCGAACCACTCGCCGGTCCGCCCGAAACCGGCCATGACCTCGTCCAGCACGAAGACGATCCCGTACCTGTCGCACAGCTCGCGGACGCCGGCCAGGTAACCGGGCGGCGGCAGCATGATCCCGGCGGTGCCGGGGACCGTCTCCAGGACGATCGCGGCGATCGTGCCCGGCCCCTCGAAGGCGATCGTCGTCTCCAGGTGCTCCAGGGCCCGCGCGGTCTCCTGCTCCTCGGTCTCCGCGTAGAAGCGGGAGCGGTACAGGAACGGCGCCCAGAAGTGGACGACACCGGCGCTGCCGCTGTCGGACGGCCAGCGGCGCGGGTCACCGGTGAGGTTCACCGCCTGCTGGGTGCCGCCGTGGTACGAGCGGTACGCCGAGAGCACCTTCGGGCGGCCCGTGTGCAGCCGGGCCATGCGCACCGCGTGCTCGACGGCGTCCGCGCCGCCGTTGGTGAAGAAGATCTTGTCCAGGTCGCCGGGGGTCCGTTCGGCGATCAGCCGGGCCGCCTCCGAGCGGGCCTCGATCGCGAAGGCGGGCGCGAAGGTCGTCATCCTCGCCGCCTGCTCCTGTATCGCGGCGACGACCTTGGGGTGCTGGTAGCCGATGTTGGTGTAGACGAGCCCGCTGGTGAAGTCCAGGTACCGCTTGCCGTCGTAGTCCCAGAAGTACGACCCTCGGCGCCGGCCACGGCGAGCGGGTCGATGAGGTCCTGCGCGGACCAGGAGTGGAAGACGTGCGCGCGGTCCGCGGCCTTCACTGCGGCACCGGCTTCGGGATTGGGCTGAGGGGTCATGCGGCCGAGGGTAGAGGGCCCCGCCGCGGTCGCGACATCGGCGTCCTGTTCCCTGGCCGGGTGCTTTTCACGACATGTTGTCGACGTGCGCCGGGCGGGCGCCCCGCGCGGCAGGGGGCGCCCGGGCGGGCTGTTACCGAACCGTGGACGCACGCCCGCGCGGCTCCCGGCACGCCCGCATTATTCTCGGTCCGTTGCAGACCTATGGGGGGAAGGCGGCGCGGGGATGGACAAGCTGGGACCGGGGGACCCGCGGCAGATCGGGGCGTACCGGCTGCTGGCGCGGCTGGGCGCGGGCGGCATGGGGCAGGTGTTCCTGGCGCGGTCGGACCGGGGCCGCACGGTCGCCGTGAAACTGATCCGCCGCGAACTGGCCGCCCAGGAGGAGTTCCGGGCCCGGTTCCGGCAGGAGGTGGGGTCCGCGCGGCGGGTCGGCGGGTACTGGACCGCGCCCGTGCTGGACGCGGACACCGAGGCGCCGGTGCCCTGGGTGGCCACCGGGTACGTCGCCGGGCCGAGCCTTCAGCAGGTCGTCGGGCACGATCACGGGGCGCTGCCCGAGCGGTCGGTGCGCATCCTCGCGGCCGGGCTCGCGCACGCGCTGAAGGACATCCACGCCGCCGGGATCGTCCACCGCGACCTCAAGCCCTCGAACGTGCTGGTGACGATCGACGGGCCGCGCGTGATCGACTTCGGCATCGCGCGGGCGCTCGAGACGCTGGCCGGGGACGGCCTGACCCGGACCGGTTCACTGGTGGGGTCGCCCGGGTTCATGGCTCCGGAACAGGTGCGCGGGGACCGGGTCACGCCCGCCTGCGACGTCTTCTGCCTGGGCTCCGTGCTGGCCTACGCGGCGACCGGTGTGCTGCCCTTCGGCGGCGCGAACAGCGGGGTGCACGCCCTGATGTTCCGCATCGCCCAGGAGGAGCCCGACCTGGAGGGCATGCCCGAGGGCATCGCCGACCTGGTCCGCGACTGCCTGCGCAAGGACCCCGCCGCCCGCCCCTCGCTCGACCGCATCCTGGAGCGGACGGGCGCGGAGGACACGGTCTCCGGCGGCCGCTCCCGCGACCCCTGGCTCCCCGGCGCCCTGGTCGCCCAGCTCGGCCGCCACGCGGTACGCCTCCTGGAGGTGGAGGACCCCCAGTCGGGACCCGACACGGACACCCGGGACGCGGGCGGCGAAGGCGGGGCGCCGGGGCCGGTGGCGGGCGCGGGGGCTTCGGCGTGGCCGGGTGGGCCTGCGGGTCCGGGTGCCGCGGCGGGCGGCGGTGCGCCTGCGGGTCCGGGTGCGCCCGGGTTCGGCGGTGCGCCGGTGGGTGCGGGTGCGGGAGGTGCCGGTGGGGCGCCGGGTCCGGTGGCGGGCCCGGCGGGCCCGGCGGGCGCGGGGGCTTCGGCGTGGCCGGGTGGGCCTGCGGGTCCGGGTGCCGCGGCGGGCGGCGGTGCGCCTGCGGGTCCGGGTGCGCCCGGGTTCGGCGGTGCGCCGGTGGGTGCGGGTGCGGGAGGTGCCGGTGGGGCGCCGGGTCCGGTGGCGGGCCCGGCGGGCCCGGCGGGCGCGGGGGCTTCGGCGTGGCCGGGTGGGCCTGCGGGTCCGGGTGCCGCGGCGGGCGGCGGTGCGCCTGCGGGTCCGGGTGCGCCCGGGTTCGGCGGTGCGCCGGTGGGTGCGGGTGCGGGAGGTGCCGGTGGGGCGCCGGGTCCGGTGGCGGGCGCGGGGGCTTCGGCGTGGCCGGGTGGGCCGGCGGGTCCGGCCGCGTCGGCCGGTACCGGTGGACAAGCGGGCGCGGCCGCTCCGGGCGGCGCGCAGGGCGCGGCAGCGGGCGTGGGGGCGTTCCCTGGCGCGGGTGGCTCGGTGGGGCCGGGCGCGTCGGCAGGCGCGGACGGGCCAGCGGGTCCGGGTGCCCCGGCCGTGGGCGGCGTCGACGGGGCCCTGGGCTCCGCGGCGGGCGCGGACGGGTCGGCGGGGCCGGCCGCCCCGGCGGACCGCGGTGCCCAGGCCGGTTCGGGCGTCCCGGCGGGCGAGGGTGCCCAGGCGGGTCCGGGCGCGGGCGGTCCCGGTGGGGCTCAGGGCCCCGCGGCGGGCGCGGGCGCCTGGCCCGGCCCGGCCGCTCCCACGGTTCCAAGTGCCCCCGCGGGCCCTGGCGCCCAGCGGAGCCCCGGCGACCAGGCGGCCCCCGGGGCTTCCCCCGGCGCGCGGGCGGCGGGGGCCGGGGGGCCGGTCGAGCACTCGCCCGTGGCCGATGACGCCCCGACGCCTCCGCCCCCGGGCGGGCCCGGCGGCGGAGGCGCGGCGGTCGGTCATCTGCCGACCCTGGTGGCCGGGCAGACCCCGCCGCCCGGGGCGCCCCCCGCCTACGGCACGCCTGCGCCGTACGGCTACGGCTATCCGCAGCAGGCCCAGCAGCATCCCCAGCCCCCGTCCGCCGGCTACGGATACCCGCAGCAGCCGTACACCCCGTACGGCGGGCCCGGTTCCACCCCGCCCTACGGTCCGCCGCCGTTCACCGGGCAGCCGGAGCCGGAGCGCCCGGGCGGCCGCTCCACCGCGCTGCTCGTCGTGATCGCGCTGGTGGTGGCGCTGGGCGCGGGCGGCTCGGTGTACGCGCTGATGAAGCACGGCGGCGGCGACACGGCCGGCGGCACGGTCGGACCCGCGCCGACCGGCACCAGGAGCGCCCCGCCGGTGACCTCCTCTGCTCCCACACCGTCGCCCTCCGCCCCGGCCTCCTCCGCGGCGGCGGACGGCGCCGTCCCCGCCGCGTACCTCGGCACCTGGGAGACCACGATCGACAACACGGGCGGCACCAACACCCGCAGGCTGACCATCGGACAGGGCGAGGTCGGCGACAAGATCCTCACCCTGGTCGCGGACGGCCCCGGCGAGGGCGGCGGCACGTACCACTGTGTCTTCGAGGCGACCCTCGCCGAACAGCCGGGTGACGGCGGCCCGTTGGAGATCGGGCCGTCCACGGTCACCAGCGGCGAACCGATGTCGTCCTGCTCCCCGGGCGAGGCCACCGAGGTCACCCTGCTCCCGGACGGACGGCTGAAGCGCGCGAAGGCGGGTGGCGGGGAGAGCCTGACGTACACCAAGCAGTGAGCTGAAACCCGCTCACGGCACAACGGCCGTGCTCCGTACCCGCGGCCGTGTTCCGTGCCGGACGCCGGACGCCGGACGCCGGACGCCGGACGCCGGACGCCGGACGCCGGAGGGCCCGTGGCCGTGCCGGTGACGTGCGGCTACCGGGGCTCCGGTGGCCGCTGACGGGGCATGTTCGGGCGGGCGCCGTTCGCGGGCGGCAGCGGGTGCCGGCCCGCCGGCGCCACCGACTCGGCGCGCATCCCGGACGTCAGCGCCGTCTGGATGCCGAGCGGCGCGGACCCCGTGCGGAACGCCACCATCCAGTCGGCGGTCTCCGTGCGCACCAGGTCCTGCACGTCCTCCGAGAAGCGCCGCAGCACCCCCAGGCACCGCTCGGCGGCCTCGCTCGCCGTGCCCTCGGCGGGGCCCAGCACCTCCCGGACGCTCTCCGAGGCCCAGTCGAACTGGAGCACCTGCAGCCTCCGCTGCACGGCCTGCGCGGTGGCCACGTCCCTTATCCACCCCGAGGTGACCCCGAAGAACCGGTCGGCGCCCACACAGGCCACCGCGAGCAGCAGCGCCAGATACCCCAGGGCGCGACCCCGCCGACCACCCCGGTCATGTCCAGCAGGGGAAGCGCCGCCCCGAACACCGTCCCGGCCGCCGCGCCGGCCCGCAGGGCCCGCGCTCCCCGCCGCTTCCACACCCGGTCCTCGAGGTACCAGGCGGCCGTGTGCAGTGCCCCCCGCTCCACCCACCGGTACAGCTCGTCGAGGCGTTCGGCGGGTTCGCCCCAGTCCCCGAGCGGGAAGGTCCGCCCGGTCAGATCGCCCGGCCGCGGTCCGGCCGGACCTTCGCCCCGGCCGTCCTGGGGCGGACCCTCGGGCTGCATCCCTGGCTGACCCACCCGGCACTCCCTAATGAACACGACACCGAACACGGCACTGCGCACCCCCGTCACACCGTGTGACATCGGATGGCGACGCGCGGCCCCCTTCCTACCGCCCAATGGGTGGCACGGACGGAGCTTTGCCGGCTTTTCCGCCCGGAAGAGGGCCTTGATCAGGTATAGGGCCACCGCGGTAATCACTCGAAAGAGTGGCGCGGCGATGGCCGGGCGGACCACGTAGGCTCGTGCACAGCGAACGACGACGCAGTGGACGAGGAACCAGGAGCTGATCGTGATTCCCGGTGGTGGCCAGCCCAACATGCAGCAGTTGCTCCAGCAGGCCCAGAAGATGCAGCAGGACCTCCAGCAGGCGCAGGAGGAACTGGCGAACACGGAGGTCGACGGTCAGGCCGGCGGCGGTCTGGTGCGGGCCACCGTCACGGGTTCCGGCGAGCTGCGGGCGCTGAAGATCGACCCGAAGGCGGTGGACCCCGAGGACACCGAGACCCTCGCGGACCTGGTCGTGGCGGCCGTGCAGGCGGCCAACGAGAACGCGCAGGCGCTGCAGCAGCAGAAGCTGGGCCCGCTGGCGCAGGGCCTCGGCGGCGGCAGCGGGATCCCGGGTCTGCCCTTCTGATCCGTCCGCCGTTCCGGTGCCCGCCACCTGAGAGAAACCCCCTCCGCCTTCCAAGGACAGGCGGCAGCCGACTACCGTACGTACCGAAAGGTCTCCAGGAAAGGCAGTCCGTTGTACGAAGGCGTGGTCCAGGACCTCATCGACGAGCTGGGGCGGCTGCCCGGCGTCGGTCCCAAGAGCGCGCAGCGGATCGCCTTCCACATCCTGCAGGCGGAGCCGGCCGACGTGAAGCGGCTCGCGCAGGCGCTCCTGGAGGTCAAGGCGAAGGTCCGCTTCTGCGCGACCTGCGGCAACGTGGCGCAGGAGGAGCTGTGCAACATCTGCCGCGACCCGCGCCGCGACCCGTCCGTCATCTGTGTGGTGGAGGAGCCGAAGGACGTCGTCGCGATCGAGCGCACCCGTGAGTTCCGCGGCCGCTACCACGTCCTGGGCGGCGCGATCAGCCCGATCGAGGGTGTGGGCCCCGACGACCTGCGCATCAGGGAACTCCTGGCCCGGCTGGCGGACGGCACGGTCACCGAGCTGATCCTCGCCACCGACCCGAATCTCGAAGGCGAGGCGACGGCCACGTACCTCGCCCGCATGATCAAACCCATGGGCCTGAAGGTCACCCGCCTGGCCAGCGGCCTCCCGGTGGGCGGCGACCTGGAATACGCGGACGAGGTCACTCTCGGCCGCGCCTTCGAGGGGAGACGACTCCTAGATGTCTGACGCCACGCTGCACGACTCGACGCGGAACCCGGACGACTTCTCGGTCCAGATCGCGGACCAGGTCGAGAGCTTCCTGGTCGCCGTCACGGAGGTGGCGAGGGGGGACGAGCCCGGCTCGACCGTTCCCTTCCTCCTCCTGGAGATCTCCCAGCTCCTGCTGGCCGGCGGCCGTCTCGGCGCCCACGAGGACATCGTCCCCGACGAGCGCTACGAGCCCGACCTCGGCCCCGAGGGGGACGTGGACGAGCTCCGCGAGAACCTGGCCCGGCTGCTGGACCCCGTCGACGTCTACTCCGAGGTCTTCGACCCCTACGAGCCGCGCAAGGCCTCGGTGCCGGCCCGGATCTCCGACGACATCGCCGACATCATCACCGACCTCCGCCACGGCATGGCCCACTACCGCTCGGGCCGCACCACGGAGGCCCTGTGGTGGTGGCAGTTCTCCTACTTCTCCAACTGGGGCCCCACCGCCTCCGCCGTGCTGCGCGCCCTCCAGTCCGTCCTCATCCACGTCCGCCTCAACCAGCCCCTGGAGGAGCTGGACGGTCTCGACACCGACCAGGGCATGGGTGACGAGACCCTCGAGTTCGAGGCGGGCCGGGTCATGGCCGAGGAGATCGGCGGCCCCCTCGGCATGAGCCGTCCGGCCCCGTAGCCGCATCCCCGGCCAGGGGGCCGCGTCACTGTGACGCGGGGCACGTTGCGCGTGCTCCGCTCCCGGCTGGGCAGGTGCCGGTTGCGGGCGTCCGGTGTCTCACCATGCGGGAGCAGGGGGCGGAAAACGGACGCTCGGTAAACTGAGCCGACACAAACGAACCGAGCGAGGAGCGCACGTGGGCCTTGTCGTGCAGAAGTACGGAGGCTCCTCCGTAGCCGATGCCGAGGGCATCAAGCGCGTCGCCAAGCGGATCGTGGAAGCGAAGAAGAACGGCAACCAGGTGGTTGTCGTCGTTTCCGCGATGGGCGACACGACGGACGAGCTGATCGATCTCGCCGAGCAGGTTTCACCCATGCCTGCCGGCCGGGAGTTCGACATGCTGCTGACCGCCGGTGAGCGCATCTCCATGGCGCTGCTGGCCATGGCGATCAAGAACCTGGGACACGAGGCCCAGTCGTTCACCGGAAGCCAGGCAGGCGTCATCACCGACTCGGTCCACAACAAAGCCCGGATCATCGACGTCACGCCGGGGCGTATCCGCACCGCGCTGGACGAGGGCAACATCGCCATCGTCGCCGGGTTCCAGGGCGTCAGCCAGGACAAGAAAGACATCACCACGCTCGGCCGCGGCGGGTCCGACACCACGGCGGTGGCCCTGGCGGCCGCCCTCGACGCCGAGGTGTGCGAGATCTACACCGACGTCGACGGCGTGTTCACCGCCGACCCGCGCGTGGTGAAGAAGGCGAAGAAGATCGACTGGATCTCCTTCGAGGACATGCTGGAGCTCGCGGCCTCAGGTTCCAAGGTGCTGCTCCACCGCTGCGTGGAGTACGCCCGCCGCTACAACATCCCGATCCACGTCCGCTCCTCGTTCAGCGGGCTGCCGGGCACGTGGGTCAGCAGCGAGCCAGTCGCGCAGAAGACACAGCAGCAAGGGGAAAAGAAGGTGGAGCAGGCCATCATCTCGGGCGTCGCGCACGACACCTCCGAGGCCAAGATCACGGTCGTCGGCGTCCCGGACAAGCCGGGCGAGGCCGCAGCGATCTTCCGGACCATCGCGGACGCCCAGATCAACATCGACATGGTCGTGCAGAACGTGTCCGCGGCCTCCACCGGGCTGACGGACATCTCCTTCACCCTGCCGAAGACCGAAGGCCGCAAGGCCATCGACGCCCTGGAGCGCAACAAGGGCGGCATCGGGTTCGACTCCCTGCGCTACGACGACCAGATCGGCAAGATCTCCCTGGTCGGCGCGGGCATGAAGACCAACCCGGGCGTCACCGCCTCGTTCTTCGAGGCGCTGAGCGACGCGGGCGTGAACATCGAGCTGATCTCGACCTCCGAGATCCGGATCTCGGTCGTCACCCGCAAGGACGACGTGCCGGAGGCCGTCCGCGCCGTCCACACCGCCTTCGGGCTCGACTCCGACACCGACGAGGCCGTCGTCTACGGGGGCACCGGCCGATGACCGGCAAGCCGACGCTCGCGGTCGTGGGAGCGACCGGAGCCGTCGGCGCGGTCATGCTCCAGATCCTGTCCCAGCGCGCGGACGTCTGGGGCGAGATCCGTCTGATCGCCTCCCCGCGTTCGGCCGGCCGCAAGCTGGCCGTGCGCGGGGCGGAGGTCGAGGTGACGGCCCTGACGGAGGACGCCTTCGACGGGGTCGACGTGGCGATGTTCGACGTGCCCGACGAGGTCGCCGCCGAGTGGGCGCCGATCGCCGCCGCGCGCGGTGCGGTCGTCGTCGACAACTCGGGCGCCTTCCGGATGGACCCCGACGTCCCGCTCGTCGTGCCCGAGGTCAACGCGCACGCGGTGCGCAACCGGCCGCGCGGCATCGTCGCCAACCCCAACTGCACCACGCTGTCGATGATCGTCGCCCTGGGCGCGCTGAACGCCGAGTTCGGGCTGCGCGAGCTGGTGGTGTCGTCGTACCAGGCGGTGAGCGGCGCCGGACGGGCCGGGGTGGACGCCCTGCGGGCCCAGCTGTCGCTGGTCGCCGGGACCGAGCTGGGCACCAAGCCCGGCGACGTACGGCGGGCCGTCGGGGACGACACCGGTCCCTTCCCGGAGCCGGTCGCGCTCAACGTGGTCCCCTGGGCGGGGTCGCTGCGGGAGGACGGCTGGTCGTCGGAGGAGATGAAGGTGCGGGACGAGTCCCGCAAGATCCTCGGGCTGCCCGCACTGCCGGTCGCCGTCACCTGCGTCCGGGTGCCGGTGATCACCACGCACTCCCTCACGGTCCACGCCCGGTTCCAGGGCGAGGTGACCGTCGACGGCGCCCGCGAGATCCTCGCCACCGCGCCCGGTGTCGTGCTGTACGACGACCCGGCCGCAGGCGAGTTCCCCACGCCCGCCGACGTGGTGGGCACCGATCCCACCTGGGTGGGGCGGGTCCGGCGCGCGCTGGACGATCCGACCGCGCTGGAGCTCTTCGTGTGCGGGGACAACCTGCGCAAGGGCGCCGCGCTGAACACCGCGCAGATCGCCGAGTTGCTGGCGGCGGAGATCGCCGCGGGGTCTGTCGCCCGCGGCTAGAACGTTTGTAGTATCCATATAAGGAATGTGGCCGGGAGCATGGTCCAAACCACTTGCTCAGCGCTCCCCGGCGACAGAGGATTTTCCTCCCCGTCCCCCGCAACCGTGCGGAGGGCGGGGAGCGTCTTTGCAGTGACCCTTGCGAGGCGTGGGCGTGGGGATTCCGGCGTGGGGACGTCGGGTCCTGGTGGGGAGCGCCCGTTCGAATGGGACATAAAGGAAGAGCGGGGCGCATGACGGCTGTTGAGGAACCGTCGGTTGTCGCACATGTGACGTCCGGCACGTACAACCCTTCCGGGGGAAGCGTGTCCAACTGGCGTGGCAGAGGTACTCGAACTCAGTGCGGCCCGCGGCGCCGCGGCGCTCCGACCGCCCCGTGCGGCGCTCCGGCCGCGCATGCCCGGCGGCATGCCGGTGATTGCGCCCATGCCCGCAGCGCGGCCCACCCGCATCCCCAGTCAGCGTGACGGCTCCGACGAGAACGCGGCCGCCGCCCCGGCCGCGGACACCGTGGCGGCCGGCACCACCGTCGACCACCTCACCGAGACCTACCGGGCGCACTACCGCTCGCTGCTCGGTCTCGCCGCGCTGCTCCTCGACGACACCGCCTCCTGCGAGGACGTCGTCCAGGAGGCCTTCATTCGCGTCCACTCGGCCCGCAAACGCGTCCGCGACCCCGAGAAGACCCTCGCCTACCTGAGGCAGACGGTCGTCAACCTGTCCCGCTCCGCCCTGCGCCGCCGCATCCTCGGCCTGAAGCTGCTCTCCAAGCCGATGCCGGACATGGCGAGCGCGGAGGAGGGCGCCTACGACCAGCTCGAGCGCCGCGACCTCATCAAGGCGATGAAGGGCCTGCAGCGCCGCCAGCGCGAGGTCCTGGTGCTGCGCTACTTCGCGGACATGACCGAGGCCCAGGTCGCCGAGACGCTCGGGATATCGCTGGGCTCGGTGAAGGCGTACGGCTCCCGGGGCATCGCCGCGCTGCGGGTGTCCATGGAGGCGGCGTCGGCATGAGCGAGCACACGGAGCACGGCGACGAGGGCGTCCCGCCCGAGGACCTCTCGCCCCAGAACCTCTCGCACGAGCGCCACGAACCCTACGCCTGGCACGAGCCGACGGAGGGCGACGGGCAAGAGCAATCGCAATCGCACGCTGGGAACGGAACTGTGAACCACGGCCCCGAAGAAAAGGGCTCCCAGAAGCCCGCCAAGGGCCTCGACGCGCTCGACGGGCCAGGCCCGGACGAAGAGGTGCTGCGCGGTCTGCTGCACTCCGCGGTCGACGACATCGAACCCCGCACCGGCACCCTCGACCACCTGCGCCGGGCGGTACCGGCGCGCCGGGCCCGCAAGCGCCAGGCCGCCGTGGGCATGGCCGCCGCGGCCCTGTTCATCGGCACCGCCATCCCCGCCCTCGTCCACGTCTCGAACGCCGGCGGCACCGACCCCAACACCGCCATGGCGGGCCAGTCCTCCGAGGCGCAGGGCGGCTCCACCCAGGGAAAGGACCCGCAGCCCGGCACCGGCGGCACCGGCGGCTCCCGCGACCGCACCCCCGGGCAGGACAAGGGCGACGGCAGGCCCGGTGAGCGGGGACGACCGGCGGCGGCAACGGCTCCGGCGGCGTCGCCGACCCGTCCGCCCCGACGGCCTCGGACAGCGGACTGTGCACGGCGGCCCAGCTGAGCTCCGTCACCGCAGGTGCCGACGCCCCGGACTCGACGGGCGTCGTCTACGGCACCTTCCGCGTCACCAACACCTCGGGCACCGCCTGCACCGTGACCGGCGGCGTCGTGGTCAGCGCGACGGCGCAGGGCGCGGCGGACCAGGCCAAGATCGGTGTCGTCCGGCACGTGGCGGGGGACGCGGCGGCGGCGCTGCCCGACCCCTCGCTCGAAGTCGCCAAGCTGGTCCTTCAGCCGGGCGGGGCCTACGAGGAACGGTTCGCCTTCGTTCCCTCCGAGACCTGCCCCACGAGCGGCGGCTCGCCCACCACCGGCGGCTCCACCGGCGGGGGAGAACCCTCGCCCGACCCGTCGCCCTCGCAGGACGCGAGCGCCGGCGGCGGCACGGACACCGGCGGCACCTCGGGCACCACCACCCAGCTCGTCACCGAGGAGGGCACGGCCGACGGCAGCGTCCTCGTCGGCTACACCGGTGAGACGGGCTCCCCGTCGGCGTCCGCGACGGTGGCCAACGCGTGCGCGGGCACCGTGTACTACACCGGGGTGCTGGCGGCGTCGTAGCCCCCGGGCGCCGGGCGGGCTCACGTCGGCGGGCGGCGGCCGGGAGGCGGGCCGCCCGCGGCGCCCTCAGACGGCGGTGGGAGCGGAGGACTTCCCCTGCTCCTCGCCCTCGCGTTCCTGCTCCTGTTCCGGCACCAGACCGAGCGCCGCGTCCCGCTGGAACTCCACCTCGCGGCGCAGCAGCCGGAACCACATGAAGACCACGAAGCCCGCGAAGACGAACCACTCCCCGGTGTAGCCGAGGTTCTGGAAGGCCTTCAGGTCGAGACCGGTGCCGTCGGGCGCGGTCGCGGGCACGGCCCTCATCCCCGCGTCGGCCCGGTCGAGGGTGACCCAGGCGTCGTACAGGCGGTCCGGCACCAGGTTGACCAGCGTGGCCGAGCTGATCGCCGCCGTCTGCCCGGCGGGCAGCCCGCCCTGGGCGCCGGCGCCGTTGTTCCCCGGCGTCTCGGAGGCCTGCAGCGCACCGGTCACGGTGACCTCGCCGCCCGGCGCGGCGGGCGCCTTCGCCGCGTCCGCCGCACCCGGCAGCCAGCCGCGCACCACGGGCAGGGACCGGCCGGACTCGGTGCGCAGCAGCGTCAGCACGTAGAAGCCGCTCCGGCCGTCCAGCTCCCGGCCGGGCACCAGGAGCTGCTTGCCGTACCGGCCGCTCGCGGTGACCCGCCGTCCGGAGGTGCGCTTGTCGACGGGCAGCATCGAGTCCAGGGGCCTGGCCGTCTCCTGCCGGTCCGACGCGGCCTGCCCGGCCGCGGCGCGATGGTCCTGCACCCGCCCCTCGAACCGGCTCAGCTGCCAGGACCCCATGAAGACGCAGAACGGGATGGCGAGCAGCACGAAGACGTTGATGCCCCACCAGCGGGGAGTCAGCAGAAACCGGTACACGCCCCCAACGGTACGGCGCCGGTGCTACCGGCCCGTGCCGGGGTCGGCCACCCGTGCGCCCGGAGCCGTGTACGCACTTGTGCACGTATGTGTGTGCGGGCCGCGTGGGCAGGATCGGGAAGTTGTCCACAGGCTGGGGGCATCGTCGGCGGATTGTCGGTCGGACCAGGCACTATGGGCGCATGACTGGGGCGATGAGTGAGAGCAGGACGCCGGACACACCGGACATGCCGGACTGGGAGAAGCGCTTCCGTGCGCCGCGGGTCTCGCTGCCCGACTGGGCCGAGGACGCGCCGGACCGCTCCCTGTTCGTGTCGAACGCGACGGGCACGTACGAGCTGTACGCCTGGGACCGGGCGACGGGCGGGCAGCGGCAGGCCACGAACCGGCCGAACGGCACGACGGACGGCGTGCTCACCCCGGACGGCGCGTGGATCTGGTGGTTCGACGACAAGGACGGCGACGAGTTCGGCGTCTGGCGCCGCCAGCCGTTCGTGGGTGGCGCGGACGAGACGGCCGTCCCCGGCCTCGAACCCTCCTACCCGGCCGGTCTGGCCCTGGCCCGCGACGGCCGCACGGCGGTGGTCGGCCGCTCCACGGACGACGAGGGCACGACCGTCCACCTCGCCCGCGAGGGCGAGGCCACCGTGGAGATCTACCGCCACCGCGAGTCCGCCGGCGTCGGCGACCTCTCCCACGACGGCACCCTGATCGTCATCGAGCACACCGAGCACGGCGACGCGATGCACGCGGCCCTGCGCGTGCTGCGCCCGGACGGCACGACGGTCGCCGAGCTGGACGACACCAAGGGCGGCACCGAGGAGCTGGGCCTCGAGGTGCTGGGCTTCGCCCCCGTGGACGGCGACACCCGGCTGCTCATCGGCCACCAGCGCCGGGGCCGCTGGGAGCCCCTGGTGTGGGACGTGGCGGCGGGGACGGAGACGGACCTCGCCCTCGACCTGCCCGGCGACGTGAGCGCCGAGTGGTACCCGGACGGCACCGCCCTGCTCGTCGTCCACAGCTACGAGGCCCGCAGCGAGCTGTTCCGCTACGACCTGGCCGCCGGCGATCTGACCCGCATCCCCACCCCGCCCGGCACGGTCTCCGCGGCCACGGCCCGGCCCGACGGCAGCGTGGAGTTCCTGTGGTCGTCGGCCGCCGAGCCGCCCGCGGTGCGCTCCACCTCCGGCGGCGTCGTCCTGGACCCGCCCGGCATGAAGTGCCCGCCGTCGGTGCCGGTGGAGGACGCGTGGGTGGAGGGCCCCGGCGGCCGCATCCACGCCCTGATCCAGAAGCCCGCCGGCGCGACCGGCCCGCTCCCCACCGTCTTCGACCTGCACGGCGGCCCGACCTGGCACGACAGCGACGCCTTCGCCGCGGGCCCGGCCGCCTGGGTGGACCAGGGGTACGCGGTGATCCGCGTCAACTACCGGGGCTCCACCGGCTACGGCCGCGCCTGGACGGACGCCCTGAAGCACCGGGTCGGCCTGATCGAGCTGGAGGACGTGGCCGCCGTGCGCAACTGGGCGGTCTCCTCCGGCCTCGCCGACCCCGACCGCCTGGTCCTCACCGGCGGCTCCTGGGGCGGCTACCTCACCCTCCTGGGCCTCGGCACCCAGCCGGAGGCGTGGGCGGTTGGCATCGCCGTGGTTCCGGTCGCGGACTACGTCACGGCGTACCACGACGAGATGGAAGCCCTGAAGGCCATGGACCGCACCCTGCTGGGCGGCACCCCGGAGGAGGTCCCGGACCGCTTCGAGGCGTCCTCCCCGCTGACCTACGTCGACCAGGTGAAGGCCCCGGTGTACATCTCGGCGGGCGTCAACGACCCCCGCTGCCCCATTCGCCAGATCGACAACTACGTCCAGCGCCTCCAGGCCCGCGACGCCGTGCACGAGGTCTACCGCTACGACGCGGGCCACGGCTCCCTGGTGGTCGACGAGCGCATCAAGCAGGTGACCCTGGAAATGTCCTACGCCAACGCCCACCTGAACAACGCCTAGCGGCGCACCCCCGGGCCCTGCTCAACCGGCCGACGGCCCACCCACCGGCTTCAGCTGAACCGAGGGGTCCGCCTCCACCGGGGCCGGGCCCGGGCCCGGGCCGACGGGCCGACAACCCGCCCACCCACCCGCTCCAGTCGAAGCGAGGGGCCTTCCCCGCCGGGGCCAGGCCCAGGCTCTGCTCAACCGGCCGAGGCGGGTGGGTGCGGTCGGCGAGGAACGGGGACCCAGGGGGCGGAGCCCCCTGGGCGCTCACCCCAACTCCGCCAGCCCCGGCGAGTAGCGGCAACGACAACCCGGTCATCCGCCCGCAACACGTACTCGCCGCCCACGTCCCCCCGCCCCTCCACCGCCAGCACCCGCCACGCCCCGCCCCGGAACGCCGCCCCCACAGCCCGCCCCTCCAACTCCGCGTGCCCGCCCACCGACACCGACGCGAACAGCAGCACCCTGCGCTCCACCGGCAGCGCCCCCAGCACCTGCCGCCCCAGCATCGCCCCCGCGAACGCGGGCGCCGACAGGTGCGACACGCTCCGGCTCCGCGTCGGCGCCCCGGGATGCGCGGCCCGCAGTGTCCGGTACACCGCCGTGGCGAAGTCGTCGTCGTACAGCCGCAGCACCACCCGCAGATCGGGCCGCACCGACCGGGCGTACAGCGCGGCCTCCAGGTTGGTCGTGTCCGCGCTGGTCACCGCGAGCAGCGCGTAGGCGCGGTGGATCTTGGCGGACTCCAGCACCCCTTCCTGCGTCACGTCCCCCAGCACCACCGGCACCCGCAGCCGCCGGGCCGTCGCCAGCCCCCGCGCCTCCGGATCGGCCTCGACGCACACCACCGGGACGTTCAGTTCCCGCAGCCGGGTCAGCACCCGCGTACCGATCTTCCCCAGTCCCAGCAGCACCACATGCCCGCCCAGCCCGCGCGGCGGCTTCCGCAGCGCCGAGGCGCTCCGGAAGGTGCCCAGCGCTTCGAGCACGGCCGCCAGCAGCACCGGCAGCAGCAGCAACCCGACGAGCCCCGAGAGGAGTTGCAGCACCTGCCGCCCGAGCGACTCCCCGATCGCGGGATCGTCGATGGCGAACAGGTCCAGCAGCGTCAGGTAGAAGGCCGGCAGGGCACCGATGTCGGTGACCACCCACAGCGCGACGGCGAGCGCGACCACGCACGCCACCAGTCCGGCCAGCGACCACCGCAGCCGCCGCGAGAAGAGGGAGGCGAGCGGCGGCACGACCCCGGCCCCCACCCCGCCACCGCGTCCCGCCGCGTCCGGCACGGCCCCGCCGACCGCCGACACCTGCTCCAGCACCAGGGCGGACCGCCCACGGGCGAGCCGCACCTCGTCGTCGTCGGGCAGCAACCGGGGCTCCTGCTCCCCACCGTGGCCGTTCCCGTCGGCCCGGCCCGTTCCCACGGGCCCGCCGCCGTTCGCGGAGAGCAGCGCCAGCGTGCACAGCCCCCGGTCCGGGAGCTGCCCGTCCCGGGCCGGCGGCAGTTCGACGGACCGCAGCAGCAGCCCGCCCGCCTGTACGACCTTGGTGGTGCCGGCGACGGCGGCCGCGGCCAGCGCGGGCGCGGCGGTGTCGGCGTCGGACAGCACGGTCGTGGAGGCGTCCGGCCCGCCGTCGGCCCCCTCGCCGGAGGCCAGGGTCGCGGCCTGGTCGAGGAGTTCCTCGATGTGCTGGCCCAGCCTCCGGTTGTACAGGCGCAGGACGAGCCGGAGGCGGGGTTGAGCCGGCGGGCGGTCAGCGCGGCCCGGATGTTGGTCTCGTCGTCGTCGTACACGAGCGCCAGCGCGGCGGCCCGCTCCACCCCGGCCTCGGCGAGCACGGCCTCGGTGACGTCCACGGCTTCCAGCACCCGTACGCCGTCGGCGCCCTGCGCAATTCCGCCGGCCGCGACGGATCCGCCGCTGCCGGCCCGTCCGACAGCGGCGCTGACCATCCGGTCGAGCAGCGCGGCCGAGGCGGCACGCGCCCGCCCGACCACCGGGGGCCGGGCCAGGCGCTCGTTCGGCGGCACGACGAGGGTGACCTGCTCGCCGTGGAAGGTGCGCAACTCGGCGGTCAGCCGGTGTGCGAGAGCGTCGTCACCGCACACCACCATCGTCGCCGTCCCGGCGCCGGGCCCACCTTGATTCGGAACGCTCGCCACGAGGGAGAAGACTGCCGCACACCGATGGGTGGTTCCAGCAACCGGATGAACTCGGCTCAGCCGAGGCACACCACGAGCAGGCAGAGCTGGGAGGGCGAGGTGGCCGCCGGGGAGGGGCTCGTCGGCGACGTCCCGGAGCCGGTGCTCCCGCCGTTCGTGGGCGTCGAGGTGGACGGCGTCTGCGCCGTGGATCCGGTGCCGCCGGAAGCGGACCCGGAGCCGCTCCCGGACCCGGACTCGACCCCGGAACCCGAAGCGGAACCAGAACCGGACCCGGACCCGGAGCCGGAGCCGGAGCCGGACACCGAGCCGACCGTCTGCCGCACGGCACGGGTCACCGCCGGAAGCGGCGAGGCGGCGGCGTCCGGACCGCTCGGCGCGGTGGCCGACGTCGAGGCGGCCATGGTGTGCCGGTCCTGCCCGGCCGACGCGGAGCGACGGGTGTCGGCGTGGGCCGGGGCCGCCGCGGTGTGCGCGGGGTGCGTGGCCCGGTGACGGCCGGTGGGCGGGGCCACGTCGGGCCGGGCCTCGGCGGAGGTCTGCCGCTCGGCGACGCCCATGCTGTGGTTGTCGGCTGCCGAGGCCGCCTGGGCCCGGTCGCCGGACTGCCGGTCCATGGTGGCCAGCGTGAGCCCGCCGCCGACGATCGCGAACGCGGTCGCGACCGCCGCCCGGCGCTTGTTCTTCTTCCAGCGCACGAGCTGCCGACGCCGGGCCGCCCGACCCTGCGACGCGGCGGGACGCACCGCCACCTCGCCGGACGGCTGGAACCGGGGCGCCCCGGCCGTACCGGCCGGCACGGGCTCTTCGGCGGCCTCGGCGCAGTCGTCGTACCAGTCACCGGTGCCGAACGCGTCGAACGGACGCGTCTCCGTCCGTGCCGTCGGTATGCCGGACGCGGCGCCGGGCGTGCTCACCGCCACCGGCGGCGCGATGTCGGGGGCGTAGGCGCCGCACCCGGGGCACACCAGGGCGCCGTTGAGATGCCGACGGCACGAGGAGCAGTAGTCCATTTACGGTCTTCCTGAGTCGGCGGCGCCTGCGGCCACGGCCGGGGCCAGTTCACGTACGTACGGGAGATCGAGCGGCAACGGTAACGAGGCGTTCCGCAGACTGTGTGCGGTCTGTGTGGCGCTCCTGCACACATTTCCTGCGGATCCATGACCGGCCGTGACCGACCCGGGATCACCCGTTTCCGCACCCCTCCCGCCTAAAGTGACCCAGGTCACAACTGGTGCTGTCACATCTCTCCGGCCCACTCCGTCAATGAGGTGTAGCCAACAGCAACCGCACTGGAGGACGTCATGGACGCTCGCTTGAACCTCTTCGCCAACCCGGTCGCCGGCAAGTTCTTCCGTTACATCAACTCGGCCGGGAAGGTCCTGTCGGACTCGACGCTGCCGCTCGCGACGCAGGAACTGGTGAAGCTGCGCGCCAGCCAGATCAACGGCTGCGGCTTCTGCACCGACATGCACAGCAAGGACGCCGCGCACGCCGGGGAGACCGCGATCCGCCTCAACCTGGTCGCCGCCTGGAGGGAGGCGAAGGTCTTCACCGATGCCGAGCGCGCCGCCCTGGAACTGGTCGAGCAGGGCACCCGCATCGCCGACGCGGCCGGCGGCGTCAGCGACGAGGCCTGGGCCGACGCCGCCAAGCACTACGACGAGGAACAGCTCGGCGCCCTGGTCTGCCTGATCGCCCTGATCAACGCCTACAACCGCATGAACGTCATCGTCCAGCAGCCGGCCGGCGACTACGAGCCGGGCATGTTCGGCTGAGCGCGACGCCGAGACGCTGACGGCACCCACGCGCGCACCCGGTCCGCGGCCCGCCGGACCCTGGCGGGCCGGGCCCCGGCGTCCCGGCTCCCTCGTACGAACCGCCGGTGGGGCCCGTGTCCCCGCGATGCGCCGCCCATGAACACGGGGCGGCGGGAGGGGACGGGGCCGGTCCCACAGGGCGGTGCCGGCCAACTCCACATGCGGTGGACGGCGTTGCGGCCGCCGGAAGGTGTGGCCGTGCTTTCCGCGGCGACGTGGAGACCAACGGGGCGGGGTTCCCGGGGAGTGGCAGGTCAGGCTTCCAGGCCGGTCAGATCCCGCCGGAGCACGACACGGACCGCGCGTGTGGCGTCCCCGTGCGCCTGCCTGGCGGCGTGATAGTCCGCCGATGTGAGGCTGCTGCCCGAGGCGAGTACCTCGCGGACGTCGCGCAGCGAGTGGTAGGACGCGTCTATCCCCGTGGCCACTTCCTCGGTCGCCGTGAGGATCAGCCGCTCCCGGGCCTCGTCGCAGCCGGACGCCTGGAACGCCTGTCTGATCCGGGAGGCCCTCACCTGGGCGTCCGCGTGGTCCTCGTCGGCGGCCAGCCGCATGGCCTCGTGCGCACGACGGAAGGCGACGAGGCAGTCCACGTACGCGGTCCGCCGGTCCCGCAGGCTGTTCTCCCTGCTGGTGCGCCTCCAGCGCACGTGGTCACCGGCCAGGGTGGCGCCCACACCGAGCACGGCCCCGATCCCGGTCCCCACCAGGCTCCCCCACTCCACATCACCGATCGTGCCACACGGCCCGAGCCTCCGGGCGCGCTCCGCACGCGGTGCGGAACGGCCGCGGGGATCTTGGGTACCCTTGCGCGGGGGCCTGGCCTGCGGTGAACGCGTCGCGATCGCGACGCGGTGAACGCCGCCGTCGCGCATCCCCATGCCGGCCGCCCCACCCGGGCCGCGGCAGAAGGAACCAGCCAGAGTAGGGCCCCATTCATGCAGCATGGCAACTCCACAGGCCGTACCGGGAGCGAACCGCTGCCGGACGACGAGGTGGGGCTCGCGGTGCTGCTGCGGGCCTGGCGGGCGCGAGCGGGACGGAACCTGGGCCTCGGCAAACCGCTTTCGCAGGTGGAGGTCGCCACCGAGGTCGGCATGAGTGAGCGCTGGTACCGGGACCTCGAACGCGGGGCCACGCCCCGGCTGGACGCCCGGACCCTGACGGCGCTGGCCGACGCCCTGCGGCTGTGCCCGGACGAACGCGCGACCCTCTTCCTCTACGCCGCGAGCGGCGACCCCTTCCCCGCCGTGTCGCCCGTCGACGCCGTCGACCTGACGCCGCTGCGGCGCCTGCTCGACCTGCAGCCCACGCAGCCCGCCTACCTCACCGACAACGCGTGGAACATACTCGCCCACAACGCGGCCATGGCCGAGTGGTTCCCGTGGGTGCGGCAGCCCGGCGCGAACCTGATCCGCTGGGGGCTGACCGACCCCGAGGCCCGGGAGCAACTGACCGACTGGCCCCGGCACGCACGCGCGTACCTCGCGATGCTGCGCTACGCCATGGCGCAGTACCCGGGGAACCCCGAACTCGCCGGGATCCTGCGGACGGCACTCGCCGATCCCGAGTGCAGGCGCATCTGGGACGACGGCCCGGTCATCATCGCCCACCGGGACGGGCACACGTTCCGCCTGAACATCCCCCGCTTCGCTCCCCGCACCGTCGACGTCGTCACCCAGGTGCTGAACCCCGTCGGCTATCCCGGGCTCCGGCTCACCTTCGTCAGCCTGTGCACGCAGGCCGACGCCGGCGCCGGCCGCGAGGACGGCTGAGCCCTCACTCTCGCCGATGACGGCGGCATGTTCAACAGCCGCCGACCGGCAAACATTTTCCGGTCGCGGAACCGGAAAATATTTGCCGGTCTGCGTTCTGCCGCCCGCCGTTGACCGGCAGATCATTGCCGGTCGAATCCGTTGACATTCGCTACGGCGAGTTGCGAATCTCTGAGTCCACCGGGCTTTCAGGGAAGTCGTCCGCTCACGGAGTGCGCGGAGATGGGTCATGGGACACGCGTCTGCCCCGATCCGGTTCGATTCCATGTCCGGAACTCGACTGAAGAATCATTTCGGGAGCGACCTTGCATGCCTTCATGAACATCAAGAAAACGATAGGGATAAGCAACGACTTCTGGAACGTCACCGCCGACTCCGGAATGGCCGGGATCGTCGCCGGGAATCTCGGCGCGGGGCGCTACGTCACCCGAGCCGACGGCCACGAGTTCCTGAACATGTCGTCGTACTCGTACCTCGGTCTGGACTCCCACCCGGCGCTGATCCGCGCGGCGGCCGACGCCGTCACCGAGAACGCCTCCCTGAACACGTCGGTGTCCCGGATGCGTGTGCACTTCGGGATCCTCGAGGACGCCGAGGACGCGCTCTCGGACCTGTTCCGGGTGGAGGCGGTCACCCTCGCCTCCTGTGCCGCGGCCGCCTGGTCCGCGTTGCCCCTGGTGGCGTCCGGCGCCTTCACCGACGGCAGGCCGCCGCTCATGGTGTTCGACAAGCACGCGCACTTCTGCCTGAACGCGATGAAGCCGAGCGTCGCCGACGAGGCCGAGGTCAGGACCATCGCGCACAACGACCTCGACGCCCTGGAAGGGCTCTGCCGCACCCATCCGAACGTCGCCTACGTGGCCGACGGCGTCTACAGCACGGGCGGACAGGCGCCGGTGCGTGAACTCCTGCGCCTGCAGGAGAAGTACGGGCTGTTCCTGTTCTTCGACGAGGCGCACGGCGTGTCCACCTGCGGCGACCAGGGGCGCGGACTCGTCCTGGACACCATGGGCGAGATCAACGACCGCACCTTGATCATCACCTCTCTCAACAAGGGCTTCGGGGCGTCCGGCGGCGCGATCTTCCTCGGGCCGCGGGGCTCCCGGCACCGCCGTGACCTGGCCCTGCGCTACGGCGGCCCGCTGACCTGGTCGCAGCGGATCAACACCGCCGGCCTCGGGGCGATCACCGCCTCCGCCGACCTGCACCGCTCGGCCGAACTCAAGGAACTCCAGCACCGGCTGCGGGAGAACATCGACCGCTTCGACGCGCTGGTGCCGACGGCCAACAGCGGTGACGGGCTGCCGATCCGGTTCATCGACATCGGCTCGGAGGAGAAGACCGTTCACATCGGCCGGACCCTCCTTTCCGAGGGCTACTACACCTCCGCCCTCTTCTTCCCCGTCATCGCCCGCGGGAAAGCGGGGCTGCGCATCATGCTCCGTGCCGACATGACGAGGACGGACATCGAGCGATTCGGCCGCCTGGTCAACGAGCTGCGGAGCCGGAATGACTGACCAGAGCCTCTCTTCGCCCGGTGCGGGGAAAACGCCCGGCGAAAACAGGGAACCCGGCGGAAAGCGGGAACGCGGAGAAATCCAGACGCCCGACGGAAAGCGAACGGCCGGCGAGGCCCAGGAATCGCTTCCCCAGGTGAACCGGCGCATCATGGCACTCTCGTGCCTCCTGGTCTTCATGGCCCAGATGGCGACCACCATCTACCTGCCGTCCCTGCCCATCGTGGCGCACGACTTCGGAATGTCCCGCAGTTACGCGGCACTGTCCATTTCGGCGTTCGTGATCGGCGCCGCGGCCCCGGTCGTCCTGTGGGGCGTGGCGGCCGACCGCTACGGCCGCCGGGGCCCGCTGCTGACCTCGCTGGCGCTGTTCGTGCTCACCAGCGCCCTGATCGCGCTGATCCGGTCCCCCGAGGGGCTGCTGGTACTGCGTGCGCTCCAGGGCATCGGCGCCGGAGGCAGCGCGATCATCGCCCGCATCCTGGTGCGGGACCGCTGGAGCGGCGACGAACTGGCCCGGCGCCTGTCCGTGCTGTCGATCGCGTTCATCACGGCGATGGGCGGTGGCCAGTTCCTCGGCGGCCTGATCGGCAGGTACTCCCACTGGGAGACCGGCTTCGTCGTCCTCGGCGCGGTCGGCGCGATCGCGGCGGCGCTGACCTTCACCGTGCCGTTCGAGCCGAGCCGGGCCGTGCAGCCGCCGTCCGAGGTGCTGCGGATCTGTCTCGCCGTCGCCCGGCAGCCCGCGTTCCTGCTGCCGGCGCTGGCCGGCGGCGCGGGGTTCGCCACGATCGTGATGCTGCAGGAGGTCAGCCCGTTCGTGTTCCAGCAGCACTTCGGGCTCGCCACCGACGAGTACGGAAGCCTCGGACTGCTCCTCGGCGCGGCCTACTTCGCCGGAGCGATGACCGTCAACCGCTTCGTGGCCCGAGCGGGATCGGCCCGCCTGATGACCGCGGGGTCGCTCGTGATGACCGCGGCCGGCGTCCTGATGATCGTGCTGTGGTCGGTGCCTGGCCTGCCGCACAGCGGCGCCCTGGTGGCCTTCGTCGCGCTGTACTGCGTGACCACGTTCGGGCAGTCCGTGCTGTTCCCCAACAGCATGGCCGCCGCCGTCAGCAGCCGGCCGGGCCACGGTGCCTACGCCGTCTCCCTGTGCGGCTTCCTCCAGCAGTCGATGGCGGGCATCGCCGCGGCCAGTGCCGCGCTGCTGCACGCCGACCTCGCCTGGGCGACGGTCGCCGCCGCGCTGGGGGCCGCCGCCTGGCTCATGACCCGGATCGCCGCGTCGTCGGCGCTCACCGAGGAAGGGAATTGACATGGCGGTGCTGCGTTCCCACGTCAGCCCATCCAGCGAGTCGTTCCGCCGCAACACCGAGGCGTACGGAGCACTGAGGACGCAGATCGCCGCGGCCCGTGCCGCCGCGACGGCCGGTGGCGGCGCCGAGGCCCGGGCCCGCCACGCCGCACGCGGCAAGCTCACCGCCCGGGAGCGGGTGACCCGCCTGCTCGACCCGGGGACCCCGTTCCTGGAGATCGGTCAGCTCGCCGCACACGAGGTGTACGAGCAGGCCGTCCCGTCGGCGGCCATCATCACCGGCGTCGGCATGGTGGAGGGCCGGCCCACGGTCGTGTTCGCCAACGACGCGACCGTGAAGGGCGGCACGTACTACCCGCTGACGGTCCGCAAGCACCTGCGGGCCCAGCAGGTCGCCCGGGAGAACGGGCTGCCCTGCGTCTACCTGGTCGACTCCGGGGGCGTCTTCCTGCCGATGCAGGAGGACATCTTCCCCGACGAGAACCACTTCGGCCGGATCTTCCGGAACATCGCGGAGATGTCCGCGATGGGCCTGCCGCAGATCGCCGCCGTGATGGGCTCGTGCACCGCCGGTGGCGCGTACATCCCCGCGATGTGCGACGAGACCGTGATCGTGCGGGGCAACGGGTCGATCTTCCTGGGCGGTCCGCAGCTGGTACGGGCCGCGACCGGCGTGATCGTCGACGCCGAGACCCTCGGCGGAGCCGACCTGCACACCACGACCAGCGGTGTCGCCGACCACCTCGCCCTCGACGACGAGCACGCGCTCACCCTGGTCCGGGAGATCGCCGCCCGGCACGGCAGGCAGACCCCGGCCGCGCCGCCGGAACCACCGGTGCCGCCGCTGTACGACCCGGCCGAACTGCCGGGGATCGTCAGCGCCAACCCGCGTGAGCCGATCCCGGCCAGGGAGATCCTCGCCCGGCTGCTGGACGGCAGCGAGTTCACCGAGTACCGGGCCCGGTTCGGGCCGACGATCGTGTGCGGCACCGGCCGCATCGGCGGATACCCGGTGGGCGTCCTCATCAACGACGGCGTGCTCTTCTCCGAGAGCGCCCAGAAGGCCGCCAACTTCATCGAGCTGTGCTCGCAGCGCGGCATCCCGCTGCTCTTCCTGCACAACATCAACGGGTTCATGGTCGGTGCCGAGTACGAGGCGGGCGGCATCGCCAAGCACGGCGCCAAGATGGTGAACGCCGCCTCCTGCGCCGCCGTCCCGAAGTTCAGCGTGCTGATCGGCGGCAGCTACGGCGCGGGCAACCTCGCCATGTGCGGCCGCTCGATCGGCCCCCAGCTGATGGCCATGTGGCCCAACGCCAAGACGTCCGTGGTCGGCGGGGAGCAGGCCGCCACCGTGCTGGCGCTGATCAGGAACGAGCAGCTCGCCAAGCGGGGCGCCTCGTTGACGCCCGAGGAGGAAGAGGCGTTCAAGAAGCCGATCCGGGACAACTACGACCGCGAGGGCCAGCCCCTCTACGTCGCCGCCCGGCTCTGGGTCGACGCCGTGGTCGACCCCGCCGACACCCGTGAATGGCTGACGCTGAGCCTCGCCCTGGCCGCGGCAGCACCGCAACGAGAGACGCGCTTCGGCGTGTTCAGGATGTGATGGTCCGACATGGTGAAACGACTCCTCATCGCCAACCGGGGTGAGATAGCCCGCCGTATCGCCCGTACCTGCCGGCGTCTCGGCATCGAGTACGTCGCCGTCCACTCCGAGGCGGACGCCGCCGCGGCCCACCTGGACGGCGCCTTCGAACAGGTCCTGATCGGCCCGTCCCCGGCGGCCGACAGCTATCTGCGCGCCGACGCCCTGATCGACGCGGCCCTGCGCACCGGCTGCGACGCCGTCCACCCGGGATACGGATTCCTCTCGGAGAACGCGGAGTTCGCCGCGGCCGCCGCCGAGGCCGGCCTGGTCTTCGTCGGACCCGGCGCGAGCACCATCGCGGCCATGGGGGACAAGGCCATCGCGAAGCGACTGATGGCGGAGGCGGGTGTGCCGGTGCTGCCGGGCTCGTCGGACGCCACCGAGTCGGTGGACGAGATCCGGGCGAACGCGGCCCGCATCGGCTACCCGGTGATCCTCAAGCCCGTCGCCGGCGGCGGCGGCAAGGGCATGCAGGTGATCGAGCGGGAGGGCGACCTCGCCCCCGCCGTGGAAGCCGCGATCCGGCTGGCCCGCGCCAACTTCGGCGACGGACGCCTGCTGGTCGAGCGGTACCTGCGCCGCCCCCGGCACATCGAGGTGCAGGTCTTCGGCGACACCCACGGAAACGTGGTGCACCTCTTCGAGCGGGAGTGCTCGCTGCAGCGCCGGCACCAGAAGATCGTCGAGGAGGCGCCTGCCGTCGGTCTTCCGGTGGACGTCCAGGAGGCGCTGCGGTCCGCCGCCGTACGCGGCGCGCAGGCCATCGGCTACGTCAACGCGGGGACCTTCGAGTTCATTCTCGACAGCGCCGGTGACGGGAGCGGGTTCTACTTCCTGGAGGTCAACACGCGCCTCCAGGTCGAACACCCGGTCACCGAGGCGATCACCGGCCTCGACCTGGTCGAGTGGCAACTGCTGGTCGCCGCGGGCGAACGACTCCCCCTGGCCCAGGACGAGATCACCGCGTCCGGTCACGCCGTCGAGGTCCGGGTGTACGCCGAGGACCCGGACGCGGGTTTCCGCCCCGCCCCGGCCGGGCGCTGGTGGCCAGGTGGCCCGCCGATGTGCGGGTCGACGCGGCCTTCGACGACGCGGGCGAGGTGCCGGCCTTCTACGACCCGATGATCGCCAAGATCATCGCGCACGGGCCCGCCCGGCCCGCGGCTCTCGCCCGGCTGCTGCACTCCGTGCGCTCCACCGCCGTCCTCGGTCTCACCACCAACCTCGGGTTCCTCGCGGACCTGCTGCGCGACCCCCGGGTGAGCGCCGGCCTGATCGACACGCACCTCGTGGACGACTTCACCGCCCGCGCGGCCGAGCACGGCCGGGACCTCGAGCCGGCGGCGTCGGCCTGCGCGGCCGCGATGAGCCTGCCCGCCCGGAACCCCGCGGGCACGAACGGCTCCCCGTGGAGCGGCACCCTCGGCGCACTCGACCGGCACCTGCTGGACCCGCACGCCCCGCTGGGCCGCGTCCCCTGCCGGGTCGGCGGCCGTCCGCTCGAAGCGGCGCTGCTCTCCCTGCGAACGGGCGACCTCACCGTGGCCGTGGCCGGCGAGCGCTTCCGGGTCACGTACGAGCAGGACGGGGCACTGCTGCGCGGCAGGGTCGGCGAGGCGCTCTGGACGGGTCTGCGCCGGGCCGACGACTGCGAACTCGTCGTCGACGGACGCCGGCTGACCCTGACGCTCGGCGTCAGCGGTGAGGACGACAGTTCGGCCGCCGGCGACGCGGTCACCTCACCGATGCCCGGCACGGTGATCCAGCTGTCCGTAGCGGTGGGCGAGGCCGTGCGGCAGGGCGACACGGTCGCGATCGTCGAGGCGATGAAAATGGAGAACCGGGTGCTCGCGCCCTCCTCCGGTGTGGTCGAGGAGATCCGCTGCGAAGTCGCCGACATCGTCTCGGCGGACCAGGTCCTCGTCGTCATCGGGGCGGAGCGGTGTGAGGAAGCCGCCTGAGTCGCGTACCCGGACCCGGACCGGGTCCGGACGAATCCGTACCGGGCCCGGACCCGGGTCAAGCAAGGCAGGACCATGACGGAAGTGAAGAACCAGATGAACCCCATCCGCCGTATCGGCGTGGTCGGCTCGGGTGCCATGGGCGCGGGAATAGCCGAAGTGAGCGCCCTGGCAGGCATGGACGTCCTGGTCGCGGTGTCCCGCGAGGCGTCGCTGACCACGGGCCGGCGCCGCATCGGTGCCTCCCTCGACCGCGCCGTCGCGAAGGGCCGGCTCACCCAGGCCGAGCGGGACGCGGCCCTGGGGCGCGTCGAGTTCACCACGGACCTCGGCGAACTGGCCGACCGGCAGCTGGTCGTCGAGGCGGTCCGTGAGGACGAGATGCTCAAGCTCGACCTCTTCACCACCCTCGACAAGGTGATCGAGGACCCGGACGCGATCCTGGCCTCCAACACCTCCTCCATCCCCATCATGAAGCTGGCCGGCGTCACCAACCGCCCGGCGCACGTCATCGGCACCCACTTCTTCAACCCCGTACCGGCGATGTCCCTGGTGGAACTCGTCGGCTCGCTGCACACGTCCGACGAGACCATGCACCGGGCCGAGGAGTGGGTGGCCGGGACGCTGGGCAAGCGGCCCATCCGCTCCAAGGACCGGGCGGGCTTCGTGGTCAACGCGCTGCTGGTGCCGTACCTGCTGTCCGCCGTGCGCATGGTGGAGACGGGCTTCGCCACCGTGGAGGACGTCGACCAGGGCATGGTGCTCGGCTGCTCCCATCCGATGGGTCCGCTGCGGCTGACCGACATGGTGGGCCTCGACGTGGTGGCGGCCGTGGCCGACGCGCTGTACGCGGAGTTCAAGGAGCCGCTCTACGCGGCCCCGCCGCTGCTCTCCCGCATGGTCGAGGGCGGGCTGCTCGGCCGCAAGACGGGCCGCGGCTTCTACTCGTACCAGTAGCGCCCCCGGACCGGCCGCCGCGACCATCCCACCGAGACACGCAGAAACGGAAACACCAGACGTGAGTACCGCCTTCAGGATCACGCCGACGACGGCCAAGCCCACGGGACTGGTCCTCGCTGACCTCCTGCCCGCCGAGGGCGCCGCCCGGACCCGGGCGCGCGACGCCGTGCTGGTCCTCGGCGGCGCGGCCCTGACCGGGGCCGCCGCGCAGTTCGCGGTGCCGGTGCCCGGATCGCCGGTCCCGGTGACGGGGCAGACGTTCGCCGCTCTGCTGGTCGCCGCCGCCCTCGGGGCGCGGCGCGGAGCGCTGGCGCTCGCCGTCTACACCGGTGCGGGCGTCTGCGGCATGCCCTGGTTCGCCCAGGGCGCGTCCGGAACGGGCATGCCCACGTTCGGCTACCTCCTGGGCCTGGTCCTCGCCGCCGCCGTGGTCGGCGGCCTGGCCCGCCGCGGCGGCGACCGGAGTGCGCTGCGCACGGCCTGTGTCATGGCCGCGGGCAGCGCCTGCGTGTACGCCGTCGGCGTGCCGTACCTCGCCGTCGCCCTGCACATCTCCCTGGCCCGGGCCGCGGCCCTGGGCGCCTGGCCCTACCTGGCGGGCGACACGCTGAAGGCGGCCCTGGCGATGGGCGTGCTTCCCACGGCCTGGCGCGTGCTCGGCAGCGCCGCGCGTTCCGAACGCCGGGGCGAACCCTCGTAGTCCGTGAACCGGAGCCGCCGACACCGGTGTCGGGCCCGGTGCCGTTTTCCTGGCACCGGCCTGGCACCGGTGTTCTGGTGTACCCGACCGGACCCTGGGGAGCCCGCGTGATCACGCTGTGCCGTCGGGCCCGCCCGGGTCGTTGGGGTGGGACTCGACCGCGGTGACGGCCAGCGTCATCCAGGGCCTGAGCGGCAGCGTGCCGAGCACCTTCTCGTGCAACTCCGCCTCGTCGGCGGCCCGCCACACGCCGATGCTCCGCAGCTCACCGACCGGGCGCCAGAGCCGGATCAGGTTGCCACTCGCCGCCAGCTCCTTCGCCCGGGCCGCCTCGGCGGCACGGCGCCGGTCGACCTCGGCCGGATCGGTGCCCTCGGGGATGTCGGTGGTGATCTCCACCAGGAACTCGCGCATGGTCCTTCTCCCTCCGGCGGGACGAGGCCACCGGGCCGCGGAGGAACGGTCCGCGGGACCGGCATGCGATCAGGCTACGACCGCCCGCGCGGACGCGCAGAGTGGCGGCGTACCGGTGGCGGTCAGCACCGGTCCCCGTGCTTCGCGGCGGCGTCGATCTCGCCGATCAGGGCCTCGACGTGGGTCCTGATCAGGTCGCGGATCGGGCGCACGGCCTCGACGCCCTTGCCGGCCGGGTCCTCCAGGGCCCAGTCGAGGTACTTCTTGCCGGGGAAGACCGGGCAGGCGTCGCCGCAGCCCATGGTGATGACGTAGTCGGACGCCTGGACGGCCTCGGTGGTGAGGACCTTCGGCCGGGCCGCGGAGATGTCGACGCCGATCTCCTTCATGGCTTCGACCGCGGCGGGGTTGACCCGGTCGCCGGGCACGGAGCCTGCGGAGCGGACCTCGACCCGGTCGCCCGCGAGGTGGGAGAGGAAGCCGGCGGCCATCTGGGAGCGCCCCGCGTTGTGGACGCAGACGAACAGCACGGAGGCGAGCGGGCTGGAGGACATCGGTTCTTCCTTCACGAGCGGACCGAACGGGGCCCCTTCAGGCGGTGCGCCAACGGGACGTCGGGATGCGTCTCCCTGAGATCAGCCTTGACTGGTATCAGCTCAGACTGATGTGACAGTATCAGCCCATGCTGACGTCAGTCGATACTGATCTGATCCGGGTGCTGGCCGACCCCCTCAGGCTCCGGATCGTCACCCTGCTCGCCGAGGAGACGCTCTGCACCACGCACCTGGTCGAGGAGACCGGCGCGAAGCAGACCAACCTCTCCAACCACATGAAGGTGCTGCGTGAGGCCGGGGTCGTCGACACGGAGCCCTGCGGCCGGTACACGTACTACAAGCTGCGCCCGGACGTCATCGCCCACCTGGCCGGCCGGTTCGCGGAGCTGGCCGAGTCCGCCCGGAACGCCGCCGACAACAAGAGGGCGTGCCCGTGACCCGCACCGAAGCACCCGCGGCCGCCGAGGAGACCTCGGTCGTCGCGAAGCTGTCGACGCTCGACCGCTTCCTCGCCGTCTGGATCCTGCTCGCCATGGCCGTCGGCCTCGGGCTCGGCCGGGCCGTCCCCGGACTGAACGACGCGCTGGCCGAGGTGGAGATCGGGGGCATTTCCCTGCCGATCGCCATCGGCCTGCTGATCATGATGTACCCGGTGCTGGCCAAGGTCCGCTACGACAGACTCGACGCGGTCACCGGCGACAAGAGGCTGATGGTGTCCTCGCTGGTCGTCAACTGGCTCGTCGGACCCGCGGTGATGTTCGCCCTCGCCTGGATCTTCCTGCCGGATCTGCCCGAGTACCGCACCGGCCTGATCATCGTCGGTCTCGCCCGGTGCATCGCCATGGTCGTCATCTGGAACGACCTCGCCTGCGGGGACCGTGAGGCCGCCGCCGTCCTCGTGGCCCTCAACTCGGTCTTCCAGGTCCTGGCGTTCGGCCTGCTCGGCTGGTTCTACCTCGATCTGCTGCCCAGTCTGCTCGGCCTGGGCGACGGCCGGCATCTGAGCGTCTCCATGTGGAGGATCGCGCTGAACGTCGTCGTCTTCCTCGGTGTCCCGCTGCTCGCCGGGTTCCTCACCCGCCGCATCGGTGAGAGGAGGCTCGGCCGCGAGAAGTACGAGACCCGCTTCGTGCCGAAGATCGGCCCATGGGCGCTCTACGGCCTGCTGTTCACGATCGTCGTCCTCTTCGCCCTGCAGGGAAGAACGATCACCTCCCAGCCGCTTGACGTGGCCCGGATCGCGCTGCCGCTGCTGGTCTACTTCGCCATCATGTGGTTCGGCGTGTTCGCCCTGGGCAAGGCCATCGGCCTCGCCTACGACCGCACCGCGACCCTCGCCTTCACCGCCGCCGGCAACAACTTCGAGCTGGCCATCGCGGTGGCCGTCGCCACCTTCGGCGTCGCTTCCGGTCAGGCCCTGTCGGGCGTCGTCGGCCCGCTGATCGAGGTTCCGGTCCTGGTCGCCCTGGTCCACGTCTCCCTCGCCTGGCGAAGGAAGTTCACCGCCCTCCGCTGAGCCTTCCGTGACCCGGAAGCGCCGCGAACCCCGCCCCCGTTTCGGGGCGGGGTTCGCCTCTCCCCGTGGAACTCCGGGATCAGGCGGCCGCGGGAATGACCAGGAGCCGGCCCATCGCGGCCAGGACGGACGGCTCGACCCGGTAGTACACCCAGGTGCCGCGCCGTTCGGAGGTCAGCAGACCCGCCTCCTTCAGCTTCTTCAGGTGGTGCGAGACGGTCGGCTGGGAGACTCCGACATCAGAGATGTCGCACACGCACGCCTCGCCGCCCTCGTGCGAGGCGACCGCGGAGAACAGCCGCAGGCGGACCGGGTCCCCGAGCGCCTTGAACATGCGGGCAGCCGTCTCGGCCTCCTCGGCGGTCATGGGCCGTTCGGCGAGTGGCGGGCAGCACGGCGCCACACCCTGGCCCTCGGCTCCGAGCAGCGGCAGCGGCTTCGCATTCGACATGCGTCTATGTTGACACATGTCGAACCAAGCGGGCCGTGGTCGGGGTCGGCGGCCACCTCCCGCTGGGGCCCCCGGGTCTCGCCGCACAGCCGGCAGCCCCCGGCGGTTGTCGCACAGCCGGACCGCTCGCCGCCGATCCTCACAGTCCCCACCCCCGGGATCCCTACGCCTCTCGAAAACCTTGGATTCGATGAATGTCTATGTTGACGCCTGTCGATGCAGGTGCCATCCTGACGGCGCAAGCCATCGACAAACGTCGAAACACGCAAGGAGTCGCCGTGAACGCGCCCACCGCCGAACTGCCCGTCGTCGTGATCGGGGCCGGACCGATCGGCTTGGCCGCCGCTGCCCACCTGACCGAGCGCGGCCTCGACTCCGTGGTCCTGGAAGCCGGACGGACCGCCGGCGCCGGGGTGCGCGAGTGGGCACACGTGCGGCTGTTCTCCACCTGGGGTGAACTGGTCGACCCCGCTGCCGAAAAGCTCCTCGCTCCCACCGGCTGGAGCAAGCCGGACGCGGGGACCTACCCGTCCGGCGGGGACTGGGCCGACCGCTACCTGAAGCCCCTCGCCGACGCACTCGGCGACAAGGTCCGCACCGGCGCCCGGGTGACCGGCGTCTCCCGTACCGGCCGGGACCGGATCGTCGACGCCGACCGCGAGACGCAGCCCTTCGTCGTGCACGTCGAGCACGCCGACGGCCGGGAAGAGCGACTGTTCGCCCGGGCGGTCATCGACGCCTCCGGCACCTGGGCCCTCCCCGGCCCCGCCGGCGGCAGCGGCCTGCCCGCCCTCGGCGAGCGGGCGGCGGCCGAGCGGATCACCTACCGCGTTCCCGACCTGAAGGACCCGGCTGTGCGGGCCCGGTACGCGGGCAGGCGCACTGCCGTCATCGGCTCCGGGGCCTCGGCGTTCACGGCGCTGGCCTACCTCGCCGACCTGGCCGAGGCCGAGGACGGTTCGGGTACGAAGGCCGTGTGGATCCTGCGCCGTGGCATCTCCGGATCGACCTTCGGCGGCGGCACCGCCGACCAGCTTCCGGCCCGCGGCGCGCTCGGCCTGGCGGCCAAGGCGGCAGTGGACGACGGGCACGCGGACGCGGTCACGGGCTTCCGCACCGAGGTGATCGAGCGCGACGGCGACGGCGGCCTGGTCCTGGTCGCCGAGGACGGCCGCCGGCTGGAGCCGGTGGACGAGGTGATCGTGCTGACCGGCTTCCGTCCCGACCTGTCGTTCCTGTCGGAGATCCGCCTCGGCCTGGACGAACGCCTCCAGGCTCCGACCGCCCTCGCTCCGCTGATCGACCCCAACCAGCACTCCTGCGGCACCGTCTACCCGCACGGCCACCGGGAACTGGCCCACCCGGAACAGGGGGTCTACCTGGTCGGCATGAAGTCCTACGGCCGCGCCCCGACGTTCCTCGCGATGACCGGCTACGAGCAGGTCCGCTCCGTCGTGGCCGCGATCGCCGGCGACATCGAGTCCGCCGACCGCGTCGAACTCACCCTCCCGGAAACCGGGGTGTGCGGGGGAGCGGGCCTGTTCGACGCCCCCGAAGCGGACCAGGCCGACGGAGGATGCTGCGCCCCGGCACCCCAGCTGATCCAGCTCGGCGCAAGCACCCCTGCCGATGAAGCGGCGACGGGCGGCTGCTGCGGCTCGTGAACGGTGCCGCGGGCACGCGAAATGCGGTGGCACTCAGTCAGATCCGCGAGTAGCACCGGGCCGTGGCCTGCCCCGGTGGCCCGGCAGGCCGCGCTGGGACGTCCCGGTGTGGCGGAGGATGGTGGTCATGTGCGCTCTTTTCGACCCTCCCGAGCCTCGCCGCGTATCGCCGGGCGAGTACCCCGTGTGGGACCAGGCTCTCGCCCTTCTGAACCGGGACCTGGCGGCGACGCTTCCCCGGCTGGAACCCCTGCGACTGCTGGCCCTTGCGTCCTGCGATGCGGACGAGCCGGAGCACGTCCACGTCGCCATGGCCAACGGCGAGTGGCACGGCAATCACCTGGACCCGGACTCGCAGGACAGCCTTGCCTCTGCGCTGGCGAGCGTCGCCGATGCCGCACAGGAGACCGTGACGGAGCTTCTGTGGCAGGCGTGGCCCCTGTGTCCTGAGCATGGCCTGGGCATGCATCCGAGGGAGGATGCGGAGGAGCGACTGTTCTGGTGGTGCGCGGGAGAACGGTTGCGTCGCGGCCCGGCTCATATCCAGGCGGCCGTGGGCGCACTCGATGCCTTGGAAGAGCCGATCCGTACACGGCCGTGAAAACCGTCGTGGCAGGGATGTCACCGTGGGTTCAAATCCCTGAGTCGCGGCACAGCTTCGGGTCCCGGCTGTCCGACCGCGGGTCCCACTGGAGGGGATCTGCCCGCTCGTCGGACACTCGGGTACGGCTGTGACCGAGGAGGTCCACCGGAAGCGGATCCGGCTCGTGAACCGGACCGGCGCCGTGGTCATGGACGGCGCCTTTCGGCACGCGGGAACGGCGGCCGCAGGCACCAGGGCGGCTCCCGGATGGCTCCCGAGGGCGCTGCTGCCTGGATGGTGCCGGAGGGAGGGGCCGAGTCACACCTTCTTGACCACGATCGTGTCCGAAACCAGCTTCTCCAGGTCGTCGACGTCCGACGTGAAGACGGTGACCTGTCCCTTCTGTTGTCGCGCGATGACGGCGAGCACAGCGTCGATCGCGTATTTGTGGCCGTGCAACTTGGCGTCGGCCAGGAGTCGGCGTGCCTGGCGGGCCTCGTCCTTCCCGATGTCGACGACCTGGAGCCGGGAGAGGACCCAGTCCCAGCGTTGCTCGGTCGTTCGGCCGTCGTACGCCTCGACCAGTGTCATCGGGGATGTCACCACCTCGGCTTCCCCGCGTGCCGCGAGGTCGAGCCAGGCGATCATCTTCCGGTCGCCGCGTACTGCCAGGGACAGGGCTTCACAGTCCAGGACGAAGACACGAAGGGGCCGCTGCCCGCGCTCATCGGCTCGCTTCTTCACGCAGCCTCTCCGGCATCGTGCTTTCCGGCGGTTCGACGCCGCTCGTGTTCGGCGTCGAGTTCCTCCAACTCGTCGAGCGCTGCCGCATGCTCGTCCTCGGTGACGGGGCCGTGTTCTTCCTGCAGCCAGTCGACCAGTTCCCGGAGCCGGTCCCGGTCACGCTTGAAGCGCAGCGCCTCGGCGACATACGCCGACAGGCCCCGCTCTGCCGCGTCCGCGCGGATCTCGTCCAGGAGATCCTCGGGAATCGTCACGGTTACCTTCTTCGTCGCCATACAAGTGACCATACTCCTGGTATCGCACTCCTTACCAGTGGGTCACGTGATCGACGCTCGGCGATCAGGCAACCGGGGCGGGGCGCGGGCTGCCGTGGAAGACCTGGCTGGTGTGCCAGGAGCGGTGGACCGCCGCGACGGAACGAGCACCCGGTTGAGGTCCGATGAGCGGGCGGCCGGCGAGCGCTATGACGTGCTCGCGGGCGGCGGGGCTGTGGCCGACGAAGCGCTGCGAGACCAGGATGCGGTGACTGTCACCGATGCCGAGGACGCCCTTGTCGAAGAGCTTGTGGTGCAGCGAGCACAGGCACAAACCGTTGTCCACGTCGTCCGGGCCGTCGAACGCCCACCAGCGCACATGCGCGGCCTCCAGCCCGACCGGCACTATGCCGATCCTGCCGTCGTAGCCGCAGAATGCGCACCGGTACTCGTATGCCGTCAGGACCTGCTCCCGCATCCGGGGATCCCGCCGCCTGCGCACGGCCGGGAACTGTTCGCCCTCCGTCGGCTCCAGCTCCAGGCCGACGGCTTCGCACAGGTCGCAGTGGAACGAGGGCGGGAAGTTCAGGTCGAGCAGGACCCGTGCCATCCGGCCGAGCAACGACGGCTCGCGCCGCAGCGCCGCTCGTAGTTCCGGCGTCAGCCGCCCTGCGGCTCCGGCCCCCGCAGCTCCCGCACGCCACTGCCGGGGCTGCCCGGTCCGCGATCGGTGCTTACCTCCCACACGCCGTCGCTCACCAGATGGTGGAACGGGTAGGCGGGTGTCGTTCTGTTGGGCGGGCCGTACTCGGCCAGCAGCCGTCTGAGGTCGTCCTCCACCGCGCTGTACCGCAGATCACCGTCGGAGTCCTGCTGGAAACGCCCGAGCGCGTAAAGGAACAGCAGCGGCTTGTGCGGAGCGCGGGTCCCGCTTCTGCTCCACTGCCTCAGCTTCGCGGTGCGCTCCAGCCAGTCCATGACCGGCGATCGTAGTGGTGCTGGGGTGCGGTGGGTTCGAAGGGGCTCGGGGATCGGGTCGACTCCCAGATGGCGCCCGGACACCGTGGGGTCACTGGCTTCGTGCCGACGTTGCCCGTTGCGGCCTAACGAGCCGTGCCGAGGCGACTGCGACGGGTGTCGACCAGGTGCCGCCATCGTTCGCGCGTCTGTCGTTCTCCGTCGATCCACCGCGCTCGCGCGATGTGCTCGGGAAGCGGAAGACCGGCCATGAAGTGCGCGATCTCGACGTAGTAGGCGTAGTCGCCGCTCTGCGTGAGTTCGCGCAGGCGGGTGATCGCCTCGACGAGGTCGTTCTGGGCCTCGAGAACGGCGTGGTGGAAGCACAGGGTCAGCTGCAGTTTCGCCGCTGCGTAGGAAATGCCGGAGACACCGATTTCGGCGAGCAGGACGGCCGCCCGGTCGGGCACGTCCGCGGTGAACCCGGCATCGCGTACGAGTGCGGCGATGCGAGCGGTCATCTCGCTGGAGCGCAGGCTGAGGCGCGACAGCAGACGGTCCGCGAGGTCGAGTTCGTCATCCGCCCGAAGCGGGTCGGCGAAGGAGACAGCGAACACGAGATGCGCTTGGACCATGGCGGTCTCGCCGACCACACCGTGTTCCTCGGCTTCGCTCCGGGCCGCCAGGTAGGCGGCTTCCGCCCGCTCCATGTCTCCCTGCACCCACCACACGTCTCCCAGCACCCGATGATGCCGCCCCTCCAAGCCCAGCCTCCCCGCGGCCTCCACCGCCGTCGGGAAATCTCCGGACAGTCGGCTCAGGTGTGCCAGGCCACGTCGAGCGGCGGAGGCGAGCCGGCCGTCGGCGGAGGCGACGCGCTGCATTCCGCGACGCGAATCGTCGGTCAGTCCGATGTCCCGCTGGGCTTTCGCCAAGTAATACGTGGCCAGTTCGACCAGATCATCGGGGAGCAGCCCAGATGCCAGGACAGCCGAGAGTCGGCTGACCGTACGCTCACGGTGCTCGTGCTGGCGGCGGGCGATGGCGCTGAGCGTCTCCACCAGGGCATCCGCCGCACTCTGCACGCCGCCCGGCGACCTGTCATCGGCGGCCGGGAGTGCCAGCGGTTCCCAGACGGAGTCCCCTACGTACTGGAAGGCGGCGTCAGCGAGCCAGCCGAGGTCGAGGCGGAAGGCCCGCGCGAGGAGCAGCCCTTGTTGGAGGCAGCCGACCAGGACGGCGCGGTCGCGTCGTTGGTCCTGGCGCCACTGTGATTCCAGGGCGCGGAAGGCTCGCTGAGCCGCGCGCTGCCAGTCCTGCTCCGACCAGCGGTCGTCACTGCCGTCGTCCGCGTTGCGAATGGCGGCGCGGATCACGTCGTGGACATGGAAGGGCCACACACCGGAAATGGACTCCCGGATGAAGGGGCGCTCGCTCAGTCGTAGGGCGGGCGCGTCGTGGTCCATGCCGGCGACCTGGGTGGCCAGGGGCACGGAGAACGCGTTGAGCAGGCTGACCGAGCGGAGGACGTGGCGTTCTTCGGCGGTCAGGTCGCTGAGGGTGCGGGCGATCAGGGCGGGGAAGTCGTGGTCGAAGTCGGTGACCTGTGGCTGCCTGCCACTGCGCCGCAGTTCCAGGTAGCGCATGACCGACAGGTCCAGGTACAGAGGCAGCCCGTGGGAACGCTCGGCGATGATCCGGCGGACCGGTTCGTCGATCAGTGGCTGCCCGTTGCGGCTGAGCCTGCGGGCCAGATAATCCTCGCAGTCTTCGGAGGAGAAGTCGCCGATCAGGATCTGGCGGCCCGATACACCCGCCCCGGTTTGTGCCGTGTCGCAGACCAGGCCGGGCCAAGCGTTCGGCCCGGTCCAGTCGAGTTGCCCTTCCAGGCTCGTCTCCGCCCACTGAAGGCGGTTGCGTCCGGTGACGACGAAGAACACGTTGGGCATCAGCCACACGATTCGCTGGAGCAGGCGCTCGAAGTCACGGTGGGTGCGGTCGCCGGTGTCCTCGAAGGTGTCCAGAAGGATCACGGGTAGCGCGCCCTTGTCGGCCGGGAGCTGGGCCAGGTCCCACGCGAGCAGGTGCGGGTAGAAGCTGAGGGCGTCCAGGTCGGGCTCGGCTTCCAGGAGGTCGGCCAGACGGGAGCAGCCGGCGAGGGCGCGTACGGACTGGCGCCGCTCACGTAACGCCTTGATGAGCAGACCGGTCCCGTGTCCGAGCGCACCCCCGACGGTGCCGGGCAGGAGCAGCGCCTGGGCCACGTCGCTGAGGGCCGACTGCATCTGCTGCGGCAGGGCGGCAGCGGCACTGAAGCGGCTCAGCAGCCCGCCCCGGCGCAGGTAGTCCTCGATCGGTTCGCCCGGGTGGTTGTGCTCCCAGTAGCGGCGCAAGGCAAGGTCGAAGGCGGGCATCGGCCGGCCGAGCGCCGCGACGGCAAGACGGATGGTGAGGATGACGCGCTCGAAGTCCATGCCGGCGGCGCGCGCGAGGTCCATACGGACCGGCAGCGTCCGCTCCTCGGGGTGGGACGGCGATTCCCATTGCACGGGACGGTGCTCGCTGCTGGCGAGCGACGCCTCGATCTTGCGGGAGAGCGTGGACTTGCCGATCCCGCCCACACCGTGGAACACCAGGATGTTGCGGCGGGGAGCCTCCAGATCCTCCACGTCGAAGTCCGCACGGGTCATGTGCCGTACGTGCTCAGCGAGGCCGACGGTCACCGCTTGCCACTGTGCCTGCCGGTTCGTGAACGCCTCACTGGCGGCGATGCTCCGGTCGTTCGAGCTGAACAGCGTTCGAAGGTCCCGCCCTGCCACCGCTCCCCCTGTCGATCAACTGGAGCCGATCTATGCTCTCTTGAGGACAGTCTGGCAAGCCCGCGTTCAGGCGGGGTGTGCAGGGCACATCCGGCACGTGGCAGTGAACCGCTCCGGGGCTGATGGAGTTGCCGGCCTGTCCTGAGTCGAGCGTCGCATTGAGTGCTCACTGACCGAGAGACGGATCAGGACCGAAGTCGACGACCGTCATTGTGGTGGTGCCTCCGGGCGGGCTCGTCAGCACGCCGCGCACGCGGACTGTGGTGTCGGTGGCGGTCCAACGGAAGTGTTACACGACGGCGAACATCAGGCGTGCCCTCCGGGAGCGCGGCAAGGCTCTGGGCGGCAGCAAGCAGAAGGACGGCGAGAGGAAGGGCAAACGCAAGCAGGAGGAGTGGCCGGACGGGGACGGTCGTCAAGAGCCATAGCGGTTGCTGTACTCCGCCGCTGTACAAACACTCAGAGGCCCATCCGCGATCACGCGAATGGGCCTCTGACATGTGTCGGGGTGGCGGGATTTGAACCCACGACCTCTTCGTCCCGAACGAAGCGCGCTGCCAAGCTGCGCTACACCCCGATGTCGCTGCTTCTCGCGGCGACGTCGTTTACTTTAGCCCACTGGTGGCTGGAGACGAAATCCGGTTTAGCCGCGGTGGCGGACCGGGGTCGGGCGGGCGTGGTCCAGGGCTACCAGGAGGACTGCCAGGGCGTACATGGCGAGGCCGATGAGGAGGGCGTTCGCCAGGGTGTCGCGGTAGCCGTGGGTCTGCGCGTCCAGGAAGGGATAGAGGTAGCGGGCCGGGGCGGAGGGGGACCGGAGGGCGCCCTGGGTGAGGTAGAAGGCCAGGTAGGCCAGGGGTAGAGGAGCCAGGTCGCGGTGTGGCGCAGGCGCAGGCGGGCCGCGGGGGTGAGCAGCAGCCAGTCCAGCAGAGCCGCCAGCGGGGCCACCGTGTGGAGGAGCTGGAGCGCTGCCCACTGGGCGTGCCAGCGGGCGGGGGCGGGGCCGCGTCCGTCATGGTGAACGCGGGCGTGGCGTGGGCCAGCAGCATCTGGTAGGTCAGCGCGGTGATCACGGCGTAGAGGAGGACGGCGCCGGTCACGGACGCGGGCAGGGGGCGGCGGGTGCGCCAGGCCCGGGAGGCCGACGAGAGCATGACGACGGCCAGCAGGATGTTGGCCTGGACGCTGAAGTAGCTCAGGGTCCGGGCCGGGGTGCCGAGGAGCAGTTCCAGGGCTACGCCGGCGGCCGCCGCGAGGGCGACCAGGAGCCGGAACACCGCTGCCAGGGGCGGTGCGTCGGGCCCACCACCGCTGTGGCCGGGACCGGGGCGGGCAGCAGGAGGGGCGGGCCGGGCACCGCGGGCAGGTCCGGGATGTCCCTGGGTATCGGGGCGGTCATGCCCTCACGTTAGGCAAGGGGTGCGAATGGGGCCATATGGGGCAGTCCGAATGGGTTCGCGCCCGCTGTGGTCCGCCGTTCCGCGGTTGCCGGCCAGGGGCGCCTTTGTGGGGCGCCCCCGTTCCACGTATTACTCCCGCCCCACCAGCGTCAGCAGCGTCGCCTCCGGGGGCAGGCGAAACGGATGGGGGTGTAGCGGTTGGTGCCGCAGCCCGCCGAGACGTGCAGGAAGGACGTGCGGCCCTCCGCCGTGTGCCGGGACAGGCCCTTCACGCGGTCCGTGTCCAGGTCGCAGTTGGTGACCAGGGCGCCGTAGAAGGGGATGCAGAGCTGGCCGCCGTGGGTGTGGCCGGCCAGGACCAGGGGATAGTCGTCCGCCGTGAAGGAGTCGAGGACCCGCAGGTAGGGGGCGTGGACGACGCCCATCGAGAAGTCGTACGAGCTGGAGGGGCCGCCCGCCACCTGTGCGTAGCGGTCGCGCTTGATGTGCGGGTCGTCCAGGCCGGTCAGCTCGATCGACACGCCCTCGACCTTCAGGACGCCCCGGGTGTTGGTCAGGTTCAGCCAGCCCGCCGCGTCGAAGCCGTCCCTGATGTCCTCCCAGGGATTGTGGATCACGCCGACGGCCGGCGGGTTGCCGTTGAGGCCGTGCCGGCCGCTCGCCTTCTCCAGCAGGTAGCGGGCGGGGTTGCGGAGCCTCGGGCCGTAGTAGTCGTTGGAGCCGAAGACGTACGCGCCCGGGAACTCCATCAGCGGCCCGAGCGCGTCGAGCACCTCGGGGACGCCCTCGGGGTCGGAGAGGTTGTCGCCCGTGTTGATCACGAAGTCCGGGCGCAGCCCGGCCAGCGACTGCAGCCAGCGCTGCTTCTTGCGCTGGCCGCGCACCATGTGGATGTCGGACACCTGGAGCACGCGCAGCGGGCCCATGCCCGGCGGGAGGACCGGGACCGTCACTCGTCGGAGCCGGAACGAGCGGACCTCGAAGCCCGCCGCGTAGGCCACACCGGCGGCCCCTGCCGCCATGATTCCCAGGGGTACTCCGTATCGCGCGCGCATACGACCATCGTGTCAGACACCGCGGGGGGCCCAGGACCGGCCGCCCGCAAAATCGGTGGGCGACCGCGCCCCGGGACCTGAGAGAATCGGCCCCATGACCACCACGCTCAAGTCGAAGCTGCAGGACGACCTCAACGCCGCGATCAAGGGGCGCGACGAGCTCCGCTCCTCGACGCTCCGGCTGACGCTCACCGCGATCACCAAGGAAGAGGTCTCGGGCACGGAGAAGCGCGAGCTCTCCGACGACGAGGTGCAGAAGGTGATCACCCGCGAGGCCAAGAAGCGCCGTGAGGCGGCCGAGGCCTTCGCGCAGGGCGGCCGCGCCGAGCAGGCCGAGCGGGAGAAGGCGGAGGGCGAGGTCCTCGCCGCGTACCTGCCGAAGCAGCTCGGCGACGACGAGCTGAACGCGATCGTCGCCCAGGCCGTCGAGGAGGCGAAGGCGGGCGGCGCCGAGGGCCCGCGGGCCATGGGCGCCGTGATGAAGATCGTGAACCCGAAGGTGGCCGGGCTGGCCGAGGGCGGCCGCGTCGCCGCCGCGGTGAAGAAGCTGCTCCAGGGCTGATCCAGGGCTGATCCGGAGCCGATCCGAAGCCGATCCGGAGCTGATCCGGGGCTGCGACGCGGGCCGGGCCCCGGCAGCGCGGACCGGCACCCGACGGCGCGGACCCGTGTCCGGCACGGCACGCACGACGGCGGGGCCGCACCCTCTCACCGAGGGTGCGGCCCCGCCGTTTCACAGCCGGGCGCGTTACGGAAGGGGCCTAGCCCCGGTGCCCCCCGTTGCCGTTCCCGTGCGTGCCACCGCTCGTCTGGCCCTCGATGAAGTTGCCGGGGAGGGAGAAGGTCGGGGTCGGGGCGGTGCCGCCGGTGTCACCGCCCTGGCTTGTTCCCCCGGCCGTCAGTCCGCCGATCAGGCCCCCGAGTGCTCCCCCCGTGTTGTCCCGGTTTTTGTCGCGTCCCCCTGATCGCCTTTTCCCTGGTCACCACCGTCCCCCTGGTCGTCGGGAATGTCGACCAGCTGGAAGTCCGGGGCGTCCTTGCCGACGAGGGCGCCGGCCATGGCGTCCCGCCAGATCGGACCGGGGACCTGACCACCGAAGACGAGATCGCGGTAGACGCCGCCGATCCTGATCCCGGTCATCTTCACGTTCTGCTTGGCGCTGCCCACCCAGACGGCGCCGGACATGTTGGGGGTGTAGCCGACGAACCAGGCGTTCTTCCGCTCGTCGGTCGTACCCGTCTTGCCCGCGCTCTCACGGTCGTTCAGGCCCGCCTCCTGACCGGTACCGGAGTCGACCACGCCGCGCAGCAGGGTGTTGACCGTGTCGGCGGTCTTCTCGCTCATCGCACGCGAGCAGGTGGACTTGGGCACCTCGAGCGACTTCTGCTCGTTGCCGACCTTCTGCACGATCGACTCGATGGCGACCGGCGTGCAGTACATCCCGCGGGAGGCGAAGGTGGCGTAGGCGCCGGCCATGGTCAGCGGGGAGAGGCCGATCGAGCCGAGGGCGATCGACGGGGTCTCCGGGAGCTTCGAGCCGTCACCCTGCACCACGTGCAGCGCGTCGGTCATCTTCACCACCGGGCACAGGCCGATGTCGGAGATGAGCTGCACGAAGTAGGTGTTGATGGACTTGGCCATCGCCTCCTTCATGCGGTACGGGCCCTTCTCGGACTCGTTCTCGTTCTCGACCGTCTCGTTCTTGGTGTTGACGTACGGGTTGCTGCTGCACCGCTGGACGGGGCTCGGATAGTTCATCTTGTACGGCGCCGAGTACTCCTGCGTCGCCGGTTTGCCGCCCTCGATCGCGGCCGCGGCCACGAACGGCTTGAACGTCGAACCGGTCGGGAAGCCGTAGTTCGAGCCGCCCAGGTCCCGGTTGACCGAGAAGTTGTACTCCGTCTCGTTGTTGCCGTAGCCGAACGGCTTCGACTGACCCATGGCCAGGACCTTGCCCGTGCCGGGCTCGACCAGCGTGGCGGCCGCGGCGACCTTGTCGGACTTGTAGACGTGCTCCTTGAGCGAGGCCTGGACGGAGTCCTGGGCCTGCGGGTCGAGCGTCGTACGGATGGTCAGACCGCCGCGGTTCCAGAGCTTGGCGCGCTCCTCGCGGGTCTTGCCGAAGGTCTCGTCGGTCAGGAAGAGGTGCTCCACGTACTTGCAGAAGAACGCGGAGCCCTTGGTGGCGGTGATGCAGCCGTTCTTCGGCTGGCTGACGTGCAGTCCGAGCGGCTGCTCCTTGGCCCGGTCGGCCTCCGCCTGGGAGACGTTGCCGACCTCCGCCATGCGCTGCAGCACGGTGTTGCGCCGTTTGGTGGCCTCGGCCTCGTCGTTCACCGGGTCGTAGCGGCTCGGGGACTGCACGATGCCGGCCAGCAGCGCCGACTCCTGGAGGTTCAGGTCCTTGGCGTGCTTGGAGAAGTAGCGCTGGGCGGCGGCCTCCACGCCGTAGGCCTGCTCGCCGAAGAAGGTGATGTTCAGGTAGTTCTCGAGGATCTTCTTCTTGCCGAGCTTCTCCTCGATCTGGATCGCGTACTTCAGCTCCCGGACCTTGCGGCCGAGGGTCTGCTGGGTGGCCTCGGCGACCTTCGTCGGGTCGTCACCGGCCTCCTCGATGAAGTAGTTCTTCACGAGCTGCTGGGTGAGCGTGGAGGCGCCCTGGGAGACGCCGCCGCTCTGCGCGTTCTTGTTCACGGCGCGCAGCACGCCCTTGAGGTCGATCGCGCCGTGCTTGTAGAAGCGCGAGTCCTCGATCGCGACGATCGCCTTCTGCATGTACGGCGAGATGCTCTTGAGGTCCACCACCGTGCGGTCACGGGAGTAGACGGTCGCGATCTGGTCCCCCCGGCTGTCCAGTATGGTCGTGCGCTGGCTGAGCTGGGGCTCTTGAGGTTGGCCGGGATCTCGTCGAAGCCCTTGACCGAGCCCTTGGCCGCTAGGCCCAGCGCGCCGGCCGCGGGCAGCGCGATGCCCGCCATCACGGCTCCCGCGAGCACACTGACACCGAGGAACTTGGCGGCCTGCTGCGTTGCCGACAGGCCACCGCTCGAGCGCTTCTTTGCCATGGGGGCAGCCTAATCCGTACTTATGAGCGTTCCGAGGGAGCGGCCCTCCGTCGGGATGTTCGGGTGCCGGATCGTGACGTGCGCGCCCCTGGTCCGGCGGGTCGCGGCTCCTGTCACGGCATGGCAAAGCAGGGGCCTACGTTCTCATTCGCCGGACAGGCGCACAGGCCTTGGCCTAAGCTGCTCGTAACTGTCACAGCGGCGCGGCCACACATCAATACGTCCGGCGAACCCGAATCGTTCCGGAAGTACCCCCGAATTTCCCGCGGGGCGTGTCCGATTCCGCCTCGTGTGTCACCTGGCGCCCGCTGTGGCGCACCACAGCCGTCCCGGTATGCCGGGATGGTCGCGCATGTCGTCAGCTCACTCCCCCGGGTGATCTGCCGCTTACCCATAGTCCGTTCGGACCATTCAAGATTGGGCCCGAAGGGGGTGTTGCGCTGTCCCCGCCTTCCGTAACGTCCTCAACTGGCGGCGGTGAATATGCCGCTGCCGCCGTGGGGGAGCCTCGATTCGGGAGAGGACGGCGCCGGTATGGGCTGGGTAACCGACTGGAGTGCGCAGGCCGCCTGCCGCACTACCGATCCGGATGAACTGTTCGTGCAGGGAGCAGCGCAGAACAGGGCCAAGGCGGTGTGCACCGGATGTCCGGTACGCACGGAATGCCTGGCGGATGCGCTGGACAACCGCGTCGAGTTCGGCGTGTGGGGAGGCATGACGGAGCGGGAGCGCCGCGCACTGCTGCGCCGGCGGCCCACCGTGACGTCCTGGCGCAGGCTGCTGGAGACCGCGCGCTCGGAGTACGAGCGCGGCGCGGGCATCGTGTCCCTCGACAGCGACGAGGTGTACGAGAACTACGCGGCGGTCAGCTGACGGCAACGCCCCCGGTGTCGCCCTGGTGCCACTCAGGGCGAGCACGGTCGAGGCGAGCGTGGTCGAGGCGACGGCCGCTCGAGGAGCGGCCTCGGCCCCGTGCCGCCCGACAGGTGCGTGCCGGGGTGGTGATGTCCGCTGGTCAGACAGCCGTCGGGCCGATGAACGGCATTGGCCCGTCGGAGTGGCAACGGCCTGGCGCGGCGGTGAACAGGGTGCCGCTCCGGCGGTGGCAGCCCGACGGGTCGTGGGTGGCAAGCGCCACGTGCGCCCGTCATCCGGGTGTGCGACGCGCACGCCCGTCGTGAGCGCCCGGGCGCGCGACATATCCGCGCGGCACGCGCGTCGCCCATCCCTGCCTGCCGTGGGCGCCACGCGCACGCGACAGCTCCGTGCGCGCCCGCCGCGGAGTTCACGCGCACGGCCGCCGCGGCCGCGTGCACGTCCCCGCGGCCGCGCTACGACAGTTCCGTACGCCCCGCCGCCAGCCGGTCGCCGATGTCGCGCAGACCGGTGAGGTCGTGCACGTCACCGGGGAGCGCGGGCACCTCGACGACCGCCACCTCGGGATGACGGGCGAGGAAGCGGTCACGCGTGCGTTGCTCGCGCGAGAGCAGTTGCATGCGCTCGGCGTGCAGTCTCAGCAGGCCTGCGGTGAGCTGGTCCACAGTCCGCTCCGGGTCCGAGGCGGGGGAGCCGTCGTCGGTGCCGGCGGGGGAGCCGTTGTCCGGAGCCGATGGTGTGGCAGCGGGAGATTCTGAACTGCCTTGTGTGTCGGGAGAGTTACGAAGTCCAGCTTTCCCGTCCCCCTGATCCACAATGCGGGGGTCCTCAAGATTTTCCGCGGCGTCGAGTGCCCGCTCCGCCGACAGCCGGCCGGCGCCGCTGCCGTGGACCCGGTTGAGCACCAGCCCCACCAGCGGCATGTCCTCCGCGTCCAGCCGCTCCACGAAGTACGCCGCCTCGCGCAGCGCGTCCCGCTCGGGCGCCGCCACCACCAGGAACGCCGTGCCGGGCGCCTGGAGCAGCTTGTACGTGGCGTCCGCGCGCGTGCGGAAGCCGCCGAAGGTGGTGTCCATCGCGGCCACGAACGTCTGCACGTCCTTCAGCAGCTGACCGCCGAGCAGCTTGCCCAGGGTGCCGGTCATCATCGACATGCCGACGTTGAGGAAGGCCATCCCCGCGCGGCCGCCCAGCTTGGCCGGAGCGGTCAGCAGCCGGATCAGCCGGCCGTCCAGGAAGGAGCCGAGCCGCTTGGGCGCGTCCAGGAAGTCCAGCGCCGAGCGGGACGGCGGGGTGTCGACCACGATCAGGTCCCACTCGTCCCTCGCCCGGAGCTGCCCCAGCTTCTCCATCGCCATGTACTCCTGCGTGCCCGCGAAGCCCGCCGAGAGCGACTGGTAGAAGGGGTTCGCCAGGATCGCGGCCGCCCGCTCCCGGTCCGCGTGCGCCTCCACGACCTCGTCGAAGGTGCGCTTCATGTCGAGCATCATCGCGTGCAGCTCGCCGTCGCCCTCGGTGCCCTTGACCCGCCGGGGCACGTTGTCGAGGGAGTCGATGCCCATCGACTGGGCGAGCCGGCGGGCCGGGTCGATGGTGAGGACGACCACCTTGCGGCCCCGCTCCGCCGCCCGCAGGCCCAGCGCCGCGGCGGTCGTCGTCTTGCCGACGCCGCCCGAGCCGCAGCACACCACGATCCGGGTGTCCCGGTCGTCCAGCAGCGGATCGACGTCCAGCACGCGCGCGGGGGAGAGGTGAGGTCGGGCGGCGTCCTGCGCCTCGGCCGGGTCCGGACTCATGACAACCCCTGCTTCCGCAGCTCGGTGGCGAGTTCGTACAGGCCCGCGAGGTCCATGCCCTCCGCGAGCAGCGGCAGTTCGTGCAGCGGCAGCTCCAGTTCGCCGAGGACCGCGCGCTGCTCCTCCTCCAGCGCGTGCCGCTCGGCGTACTCCGCGGCCTGGTCCAGCAGCGGGTCCACCAGCCGCTCGGCGTGCCCGCCGCGCCGCGCCCCGCCGAGCCCGGCGGCCGACAGGGCCCGCGCGACGGAGGCGCGCGGCACGGTCCGCACGAGTTCCAGGTCCGCCGCGTCCAACACCCGCGGCCGGACCATGTTCACGATGACCCGGCCCACCGGCAGCCGCGCCGCGCGGAGTTCGGCGATGCCGTCGGCGGTCTCCTGAACCGGCATCTCCTCCAGCAGCGTCACCAGGTGCACCGCCGTCTCCGGCGACTTCAGCACCCGCATCACCGCCTGCGCCTGATTGTGTATCGGGCCGATCTTCGCGAGCCCGGCGACCTCGTCGTTGACGTTGAGGAACCGGGTGATGCGACCGGTGGGCGGCGCGTCCATCACGACGTAGTCGTACAGGAACCGTCCCGCCTTGTCCTTGCGGCGGACCGCCTCGCACGCCTTGCCGGTCAGCAGGACGTCCCTGAGACCCGGCGCGACCGTGGTGGCGAAGTCGATCGCGCCGAGCTTCTTCAGCGCCCGGCCCGCGCCGCCGAGTTTGTAGAACATCTGGAGATAGTCCAGAAGGGCGAGTTCGGGGTCGATGGCGAGGGCGTACACCTCCCCGCCACCTGGTGCGACCGCGATCTTCCGTTCCTCGTAGGGCAACGCATCAGTCTCGAAGAGCTGTGCGATGCCTTGCCGACCCTCGACCTCCACGAGAAGCGTCCGCTTCCCCTCGGTCGCGAGGGCCAGCGCGAGTGCGGCGGCGACCGTCGTCTTGCCGGTCCCGCCCTTGCCGCTGACGACCTGGAGCCTGCTCACGTATTCGAGCCTAACCAGTCCGGCCGACGGCCACGCGGCAGGCTGTGGACAACCGTGCTCCCGGCAGGCCTCCACGACCCCTGCCCGCCGTTCTCGCGCCCCGCGTCCGCCGCCACCCCGCCCGGTCCCCGCCGCGGGCGGCGAAGCCCGTGGTCGGCCGCCTGCCCGGGTGACCACAGCGGCTACAGTCGGCCCATGACCAAGAAGTGGGAATACGCGACCGTGCCGCTGCTCGTCCATGCCACGAAGCAGATCCTGGACACCTGGGGCGAGGACGGCTGGGAGCTCGTCCAGGTCGTGCCCGGGCCCAACAACCCCGAGCAGCTCGTGGCCTACCTGAAGCGGGAGAAGCAGGCGTGAGCGCGGTCGAGGAGAAGCTGGCCGAACTGGGCCTGACCCTGCCGGAGGTCGTGCCGCCGCTGGCCTCGTACCAGCCGGCCGTGCAGTCCGGCGTGTACGTCTACACCGCCGGCCAGCTCCCGATGGTGGAGGGGAAGCTGCCGGTCACCGGCAAGGTGGGCGCCGAGGTCACGGCCGAGGAGGCCAAGGAACTGGCCCGCACCTGCGCGCTGAACGCGCTGGCCGCCGTGAAGTCCGTCACCGGCGACCTGGACCGCATCGCGCGCGTGGTGAAGGTCGTCGGCTTCGTCGCCTCGGCCGCGGACTTCACCGGGCAGCCCGGTGTCGTCAACGGCGCCAGCGAGCTGCTCGGCGAGGTGCTCGGCGACAAGGGCGTGCACGCCCGCAGCGCGGTGGGCGTCGCGGTGCTGCCGCTGGACGCCCCGGTGGAGGTCGAGATCCAGGTCGAGCTCGCTCAGTAGCCGCTCTGACCTCGGGCGCCTCTCGAACATTCGCCCTACACGGGATAGCCTCCGGCCATGGCGAACGGTCAGTGGTACCCCCCGGAGTGGCCCGACCGCATCCGCGCGCTCGCGGACGGCACCCTCGCACCGGTGTCCCCGAAGCGCGCGGCCACCGTGCTGCTCCTGAAGGACACTCCGGCCGGTCCGGCCGTCCACATGCTGCGCAGACGCGCCTCCATGGCCTTCGCCGGAGGCGCGTACGCGTATCCCGGCGGCGGTGTCGACCCGCGTGACGACGACCGCCTGGTCCGCTGGGCCGGTCCCACGCGCGCGTGGTGGGCCGAGCGGCTGGGCGTCGACGAGAGCGGCGCCCAGGCCGTCGTCTGCGCCGCCGTGCGGGAGACGTACGAGGAGGCGGGCGTCCTGCTCGCCGGCCCCGACGCCGGCTCGGTCGTCGGGGACACCACCGGGGACGACTGGGAGGCGGACCGCGCCGCGCTGGTCGCGCGCGAGCTGTCCTTCGCCGAGTTCCTGGACCGCCGCGGCCTGGTGCTCCGCTCCGACCTGCTGGGCGCCTGGACCCGCTGGATCACCCCGGAGTTCGAGTCCCGCCGCTACGACACCTGGTTCTTCGTGGCCGTCCTGCCCGAGGGCCAGCGCACCCGCAACGCCTCCACGGAGGCCGACCGCACGGTGTGGATCCGCCCCGAGGAGGCCGCCGCCGGGTACGACAAGGGCGAGCTGCTGATGATGCCGCCCACCATCGCCACCCTGCGTCAGCTCCTGCCGTACGACACGGCGGCCGGGGCGCTCGCGGCGGCGCCGGCGCGGGACATGACGCCGGTGCTGGCCAGGGCCCGCCTGGTGGACGGCGAGATCGTCCTGTCCTGGCCCGGGCACGACGAGTTCACCAAGCACGTCCCGACGAGTGGGACGGCCGCCGCAGGGGCACCTGGGACGGAACGCGAGACGACGGCTCCGAGCACCGGAGGAGGCCCCGCATGACGGACGCAGCAGCCCTGCCCGGTCAGCCCCGGGGCGGTGTCCTCACGGGGCCGGCGACCGAACGCGCCGTCAACGTGCTCGCGCCCAACGCCTCCGCGATGACCCTGGACGGCACCAACACCTGGATCGTCGCCGAGCCCGACTCCGACCTGGCCGTGGTGATCGACCCGGGGCCGCTGGACGACGGCCACCTGAGCGCCGTCGTCGACGCGGCCGAGAAGGCCGGCAGGCGAATAGCCCTGACACTGCTCACCCACGGCCATCCCGACCACGCCGAGGGCGCCGCCCGGTTCGCCGAACTGACCCGTACGCGCGTGCGTGCCCTCGATCCGGCGCTGCGGCTCGGCGACGAGGGGCTCGCCGCCGGTGACGTGATCACGGTCGGCGGACTGGAGCTGAGGGTCGTGCCGACCCCCGGGCACACCGCGGACTCGCTGAGCTTCCACCTCCCGGCCGACCGGGCGGTCCTGACCGGGGACACCATCCTCGGGCGGGGCACGACCGTCGTGGCCCATCCCGACGGCCGCCTCGGCGACTACCTGGACTCCCTGCGCCGCCTGCGCTCCCTCACCGTGGACGACGGCGTCCACACGGTCCTGCCGGGCCACGGTCCGGTGCTGGAGGACGCCCAGGGGGCCGTCGAGTTCTACCTCGCCCACCGCGCCCACCGCCTCGCCCAGGTCGAGACGGCCGTGGAGGACGGCTACCGCACCCCGGCCAGGTCGTCGCCCATGTGTACGCCGACGTGGACCGCTCCCTGTGGCCGGCGGCGGAGCTTTCGGTGCGGGCCCAGATGGACTACCTCAGCGAGCACGGGCTCATCTAGTGCTGCGACCGGAAAGGTTCACCGGCTCGCGACGCCCGGCACGGCACCTCGCCGCGTTGTCGCATCACCCGAGTACATCCAGTACGCGGGCCATGCTCCGCCTTGCGATGCACCGCACCGGACGCCGCGAGCTTCCCGGCAAACCTTTCCGGCCACAGCACTAGCGGGCCCGCGGGCGGCCTCTCGTCGCCGCGCTCAGGGCCGGTCGCCGGGGCGGGGAGCCTTCACGCCGTGCACGCGCGCGTACTCCGCGGCGAGCCAGGGCCCGAGGTCGTCCACGTACGACCGCAGCACGCCCGGGTCGCCCACGGGCTCGTAGCCGTACTCCGCCGCCCGAAGCATCTGCGCGGCCCGCTCGGGACGGTGGGCGCCGAACGCCGCGGCCATCTCGCGAAGGTCGCTGGTCCAGCCCCGCCAGCAGGGCATGACGAGGGTGAAGCCGGTGCGCACGAGGTGCCGGGACATGAAGCGGACGAGCGGCCGCCGCGCCTCCTCGGTGTCCGCCGCCCGCTCGATCCGCTCGCGCCAGCGCGGCAGCAGCAGGGCGAGGTCGCCGTTGGTCTCCCGGGCCAGCAGGGAGTCCGGACGGTACCGGGGCAGGTGCGCGGCGAGATCGTCCCCGAGCAGCGGGGTGCACAGACAGGCGACGAACCAGCCCAGGTCGTGCCGCTCCAGGTCGCTCAGCAGCCGCGCCCGCCCGTACAGCAGCGTGCCGACCCCGTCGATCTGCCGGAACTCGTCGTCGAGCGCCTCGCCGAAGGCCCGGACGGCCTCCCGGTCGGCGTCCGCCGGCTCCTCGCGCAGCGCCAGCAGCAGATCGAGGTCGCTGCGTCCCACGCGCGCGGTGCCGCGCGGGACCGACCCGTAGAGGTACGCGCTGTGCAGCCGCGTCCCGAGGAGGCCCGGCAGCCGGTCGCGCACGGCGTCCACGACGGGGCGGAACGCGTCCGGCACGCGCGCGAGGGAGCCCTCACGGACGAGGTACCCCTGGGCGTCGAGTCCGGGACGGTGCACGGTGTCGGGCATGCGTTCACTGTGCCCGGAGCGGGCCGCCGGGGCAGGTGATTTACGGCGCGGAGGAATCACGGCCGGGGCCGGTGGGGCCGGGCCGCGCCGGCGGCCGGCCCCCGCGGGCATGCGAAAGGCCCTGTCGCCGGACAGGGCCTCACGCGCGGGTACGGGCGGTCAGCGGGACCGCTTGGCCAGGCGCTCCACGTCCAGCAGGATCACGGCCCGCGCCTCCAGGCGGAGCCACCCGCGCCCGGCGAAGTCCGCCAGCGCCTTGTTCACGGTCTCGCGCGAGGCGCCGACGAGCTGGGCCAGCTCCTCCTGCGTGAGGTCGTGGACGACGTGGATGCCCTCCTCGGACTGCACGCCGAAGCGGCGCGAGAGGTCCAGCAGGGCGCGCGCGACACGGCCGGGGACGTCGGAGAAGACGAGGTCGGACATGGCGTCGTTGGTCTTGCGCAGTCGCCGGGCGACGGCGCGCAGCAGGGCGCCGGCCACCTCGGGACGCACGTTCAGCCAGGGCTGGAGGTCGCCGTGGCCGAGGGCCAGCAGCTTGACCTCGGTGAGCGCGGTCGCGGTCGCGGTGCGCGGGCCCGGGTCGAACAGCGAGAGCTCGCCGATCAGCTCACTCGGGCCGACGACGGCGAGCATGTTCTCGCGGCCGTCGGGAGACGTGCGGTGCAGCTTCACCTTGCCCTCGGTGACGACGTACAGCCGGTCACCGGGGTCGCCCTCGTGGAACAGTGAGTCACCGCGTGCGAGGGTCACCTCACTCATGGAGGCGCGGAGCTCCGCGGCCTGCTCGTCGTCGAGCGCCGCGAAAAGCGGATTGCGCCGCAGAACGTCGTCCACGAGTTCTCTCCCTTGTCGACCTGCTCAGGGGACCATGATCCCCCGTGTACCAGGGGACCGTGTTCCCCGTTTTGCCGGGCGGTCCAAACAGTGTGATCTGTCACAAGGATGCCGCACAGATGTCCCGGGGTACGCGGCAGGGGTCCAATCGGGGGCCGATCCTCCGGGTCCGGGGCGGATGTCGGTGCCGGGCTTTAGGCTGGCCGGGTGTCCAAAACGCCGGTGAGAGCACAGGGCAAGGGGGCTGCACGGGTGGTTGCACGTCGTGATTCCGCTGTGGGCGAACAGAGTTCCGGCGGTAGTAGTAAAAGCGACAAATCGGCTGAAAAGGTCACACCGGCCAAGAAGGCGGTGGCGGCCAGGAAGGCCGTGCCGGTGAAGAAGGCCGCACCCGTCAGGAAGGTCGCCGTGAAGCCCCCGGCCGGTGAGTCCCGCACCGCGCTCGTCCGCCGAGCCCGCCGCATCAACCGCGAACTCGCCGAGGTCTACCCCTACGCCCACCCGGAGCTGGACTTCGAGAACCCCTTCCAGCTCCTGGTCGCCACGGTCCTGTCGGCACAGACCACCGACCTGCGGGTCAACCAGACCACCCCGGCCCTCTTCGCCAGGTACCCGGCGCCCGAGGACCTCGCGGCGGCCAACCCGGAGGAGGTGGAGGAGATCCTCCGCCCCTGCGGCTTCTTCCGGGCCAAGACCAGGTCGGTCATAGGGCTCTCGAAGGCCCTCGCCGAGGACTTCGGCGGCGAGGTGCCCGGCAGACTGGAGGACCTGGTCAAGCTGCCCGGCGTCGGCCGCAAGACCGCCTTCGTCGTCCTGGGCAACGCCTTCGGGCGGCCCGGGATCACCGTGGACACCCACTTCCAGCGGCTGGTGCGACGCTGGCGGTGGACCGAGGAGACCGACCCCGACAAGATCGAGGCGGCCGTGGGCGCGCTGTTCCCCAAGAGCGACTGGACCGACCTCTCCCACCACGTGATCTGGCACGGCCGCCGCATCTGCCACGCCCGCAAACCGGCCTGCGGCGCCTGCCCCATCGCCCCGCTCTGCCCCGCCTACGGCGAGGGCGAGACCGACCCGGACAAGGCGAAGAAGCTCCTGAAGTACGAGAAGGGCGGCCTCCCGGGCCAGCGCCTGAAGCCGCCGCAGGCCTACCTCGACGCCGGCGGCAGGCCCGCGCCGCCGCTGGGGGCCGGATGACGGAACGATCTCGGTGCCCTCGGGCGTTGGACACGGCAGGACGGGGGGTGGCGATGACATACACGCACGACACGCACAAGGGGCCGGTGACCCTGAGCGAGGAGGGTCTGCCCGAGTGGCTGGACCCCGTGGTGCGGGCGGCGCGGACGGTCCAGCCGCTCCAGCTCAGCCGCTTCCTGCCGCCGGAGAACGGCTCGGGACGGCAGTCCGCCGTGCTGATCCTCTTCGGTGAGGGCGAACGCGGCCCCGAACTGCTGCTCATGGAGCGGGCCGGTTCCCTGCGCTCCCACGCCGGCCAGCCGTCCTTCCCGGGCGGCGCCCTCGACCCTGAGGACGGCGATCCGGAGGGCGACGGGCCGCTCAGGGCCGCGCTGCGCGAGGCCGAGGAGGAGACCGGCCTGGACCCGTCCGGTGTGCAGCTCTTCGGCGTGCTGCCCGCGCTCTACATCCCGGTCAGCGGCTTCGTCGTCACCCCCGTGCTCGGCTGGTGGCGCGAGCCCAGCCCGGTCGGCGTCGTCGATCCCAACGAGACGGCCCGCGTCTTCACCGTCCCCGTGGCGGATCTCACGGACCCCGCCCACCGGGCCACCGCCGTCCACCCCAGCGGCCACCGGGGCCCGGCATTCCTGGTCGAATCGGCCCTGGTCTGGGGTTTCACCGCCGGAGTGATCGACCGTCTGCTGCACTACGCGGGCTGGGAGCGCCCCTGGGACCGGGACAAGCAGGTCCCGCTCGACTGGCGGTCATGACAGGGTGATCCCCGAGCTGTGTTCGCCCGAGGGCAGTGACGCCGGCGGCCGCGCCGCGGGCCCTCGGGACCCCGGCCGAGGCTGCTGGGACCGGAGTGGAGTAGGCGAGGCCTGAAGCAGTGAACGTGCTGGACATCCTGTTGCTGGCCGCGGCCGTGTGGTTCGCGGTCGTGGGCTACCGCCAGGGCTTCGTCGTCGGCATCCTGTCGGTGATCGGGTTCCTCGGCGGCGGACTCGTCGCCGTGTACACGCTGCCCGTCATCTGGGACGCGGTCTCCGACAAGGCCCAGGTGAGCACCACCGCCGCCGTCGTCGCCGTGGTCGTCGTCATCGTCTGCGCCTCCGTCGGCCAGGCGCTGACCACCCACCTCGGCAACAAGCTGCGCCGCTACATCACCTGGTCCCCGGCCCGCGCCCTGGACGCCACCGGCGGCGCCCTCGTCAACGTCGTCGCGATGCTGCTCGTCGCCTGGCTGATCGGCTCCGCCCTCGCCCAGACCACCCTGCCGACACTGGGCAAGGAGGTCCGCAGCTCCAAGGTGCTGCTCGGCGTCTCCGAGGCGCTGCCCGCACAGGCCGACACCTGGTTCCAGGACTTCACCTCGGTCCTCGCCCAGAACGGCTTCCCGCAGGTCTTCAGCCCCTTCTCCAACGAGCCGATCAAGGACGTGGAGCCGCCCGACCCGGCCCTGGCGAACAGCGCGGTCGCCGCCCGCGCCCAGCGGTCCATCGTCAAGGTCACCGGCACCGCGCAGAGCTGCGGCAAGGTCCTCGAGGGCAGCGGCTTCGTCTTCGCCGACCGGCGCGTCATGACCAACGCGCACGTCGTCGGTGGCGTCGACGAGCCCACCGTCCAGATAGGCGGAGTGGGCCGCAAGTACGACGCGAAGGTCGTCCTGTACGACTGGAAGCGCGACATCGCCGTCCTCGACGTACCAGACCTCGACGCGAACGCCCTGAAGTTCAGCACCCAGGACGCGTCCGGCGGTGACGGCGCGATCGTCGCGGGCTTCCCGGAGAACGGCTCCTACGACGTGCGGGCCGCGCGGGTCCGCGGACGCATCACCGCCAACGGCCCGGACATCTACCACCGCGGCACGGTCGGCCGGGACGTCTACTCCCTGTACGCGACCGTCCGCCAGGGCAACTCCGGCGGCCCGCTGCTCACGCCCGACGGCAAGGTCTACGGCGTGGTGTTCGCCAAGTCCCTCGACGACGCCGACACCGGCTACGCCCTCACGGCGGACGAGATCCAGCAGGACATCAGCCGGGGCCGCACGGCGAACCAGCAGGTGGGAACCGACAGCTGCGCCCTGTGAGCCCGAAGAAGCGGGGACCGGCCGCGGTATTTCCCGGGCGGCCGATCAGCCGCGCGGGTGACGCAGGCGTACCGAGACCCAGCGGGCACGGCGGCGCAGGATACGCGGAATTCCCACCCTGAGGTCCGCCTCCGCGAGCTGCGGAGCGCCTCGCTGCGGGGAGCTCGGCCCGGAGACCGAGCGGCGGTTGCGGGGTGCGTCACTGTAGTCGTGCGTCCAGCCCATACCCCGACGTCTGCCCCCGCCCGAAGGTCGATAACCGCTTCCGCGCCCCCCAATTGGCCTATGCGTCAGGCATGTGGCCGTTCGAGGGACAGGTGTTCAGTGGCGGGTACCCGGCGGAGCCGTTCCCTCACCTGTCCGGCTCGGGATCCCGCAGCCAGTTGACCAGTTCTGCGGAGAAGGCCGCCGGGTCCTCCTCGTGCGGGAAGTGCCCGAGACCGTCGAACAGGCGCCAGCGGTAAGGGGCTTCGACGTACTCGCCGGAGCCGGCCGCGCTGCGCGTCCGGGCCACGGGGTCCAGCGAGCCGTGCAGATGCAGCGTCGGCACACGCACCGGCCGCTTCATCCGGCGGTTGAACTGGATGCCGTCCGGGCGGACCAGGGAGCGCACCAGCCAGCGGTACGGCTCGATCGAGCAGTGCGCGGTCGACGGGATGCACATGGCCCGCTGGTACGCCTCCACGGCCTCGTCCTCCGGCAGCCGCGGCCCGGACCACTCCCGGATCAGCCGGCCCACCAGCGCACCGTCGTCGGCGGTCAGTTGACGCTCCGGGATCCAGGGGCGCTGGAACCCCCAGATGTAGGAGCCGGCCGCAGTCTGCCGGGCGTCCCGGAGCATCGCGGCACGCCAGCGCCGGGGGTGCGGCATCGAGACGACCGCGAGCCGGCGCACGAGCTTGGGCCGCATCGCCGCCGCCGTCCACGCCAGGTAGCCGCCCAGGTCGTGGCCGACCAGCGCGGCGTCCGGCTCGCCGAGGGAGCGGATCACCCCGGTGACGTCCAGGGCGAGGTTGGCGGGGTCGTACCCGCGCGGGGTGCGGTCGCTGCCGCCGACCCCGCGCAGGTCCATGGCCACGGCCCGGTAGCCCGCCTCGGCGAGCGCGACGAGCTGGTGGCGCCATGTCCACCAGAACTGGGGGAAACCGTGCAGCAGCAGCACCAAGGGGCCGTCGCCGAGCTCGGCGATGTGGAACCGGGCGCCGTTGGCGGCGACGTCCCGGTGTGTCACCTTCTCCCCGGAGGGAAGGTCGATCCGTACGGCCGCTGCCGCGGCGGGTTCCGTCATGAGGACGAGCGTGCCACAGCTTCGATGGCCTGGGGCGCACGGTCCTGCGGCAGCTCGGGGCGCGGGTGCGGCTTGGCGTTCTGCAGGACGCTCGCCGACTCCTTCACGGAGGCGGCCACCTTCTGCGGGCCCTGGCTCTTCTTCGCCTTCTTGGCGAACATCACACCGATGAGCGCGAGCAGGCCGGCGACGAGCACGTTGGCCGCGAAGGACAGCAGGAAGCAGACCGCGAGGTTCCAGCCGCTCCAGGTCCGAATGCCGTACGCCAGCGCGAAGTTGAGCATCGGCAGGGAGAACAGGAGCAGCATGCCGGCCGCGCTGAACGCGCCGCCGCTGGTCGCCCCCCGCTTGACGTCCTGCTTGAGCTGGGCCTTCGCCAGCGCGATCTCGTCGTGCACCAGCGCCGACATTTCGGTCGTCGCCGAGGCGAACAGCTGGCCGATGCTGCGTTCGGCGCCGACCGGGCTGCCGTCGGGTGCGCTCATCGCGTTCTCCCTTTGAAGTCTCGCGTGCCGTGTGAAGTCTTGGGTGGCGTCTTGTTTTGTACCGTCTCGTCAGATCATGCCGGACGGTCGTCCTCATCGCCTGCCCCGCCCGCTACTTCCTGAAGCCCGTGGCGCGCCGCGGCGGCCTTCTCGGCGGCGATGCGCCGGTGGTCGGCGGCCTTGCGCTCGAGGATCGCCGCCATCCGCAGGTGGTACGCCGGGTCGTCCTGCTCGTACACGTCCGGGATGCCGTCCTGGTCGTCGTCGCGCTCCTCGTCCTCCCAGAGCCTGCGGTACCTGGCATTGCGTATCTTCAGCAGCACCGTGGCGCACACGGCCGCGATCAGCGATCCGGCGAGGACGGCCGCCTTCACCTCGTCGGTGAGCGCCGCGTCGCCCTCGAAGGCCAGCTCGCCGATGAGGAGCGAGACGGTGAAGCCGATCCCCGCTAGTGACGACACCGCGAACACGTCGGCCCAGGCGAGGTCCTGGCTGAGCGAGGCCCGGGTGAAGCGGACGGTCAGCCAGGTGCCGCCGAAGATGCCAAGCGCCTTGCCCACGACCAGTCCGAGCACCACGCCGAGCGTCTCGGGCCGGGTGAACACGTCCCCGAGCGCCCCGCCGGACACCGACACGCCGGCGCTGAACAGCGCGAACAGCGGTACGGCGAGCCCGGCCGACAGCGGCCGCACCAGATGCTCGATGCGCTCGCCCGGCGACCGCTCCTCGCCCTCGCGGGTCGTGCAGCGCAGCATCAGCCCCATGGCCACGCCGGCGATGGTGGCGTGCACGCCGCTGTTGTACATCAGCGCCCAGTTCACGACGGCCAGCGGCACGTACACGTACCAGCCGCGCACCCCCGCGCGCAGCAGCAGCCAGAAGACGACCAGCCCGGCGACGGCCCCGCCGAGGGCCGCCAGGTCGATCCGGTCGGTGAAGAAGACGGCGATGATCAGGATCGCGAAGAGGTCGTCGACGACCGCCAGGGTCAGCAGGAAGGCGCGCAGGGCGCCGGGCAGCGCGGTGCCGATGACCGCGAGGACGGCCAGCGCGAAGGCGATGTCGGTGGCGGTGGGCACCGCCCAGCCGTCGGTGGAACCGTGCCCGGCGAGGTTGGTCAGGGTGTAGACGAGCGCCGGTACGGCCATCCCGCACAGCGCCGCCACCACGGGCAGCACCGCCGCCCTGGGGTCGCGCAGGTCACCGGCGACCAGTTCGCGCTTGAGCTCGATCCCGGCGACGAAGAAGAAGACGGCGAGCAGGCCGTCGGCGGCCCAGTGCTCCACGGACAGGTTCAGGCCGAGGGCGGCGGGGCCGAAGTGGAAGTCGCTGACGGCCTCGTAGGCGTGGTGCAGAGCCGGGATGTTCGCCCAGATCAGCGCGGTGACGGCGGCGATGAGCAGCAGGACGCCGCCCACGGTCTCGGTGCGCAGCGCGTCCGTGACGACGGTCCGCTCGGGCAGGGACAGGCGTCCGAGGACCTTGCGGCCGGTGCGCGAGGTGGGGGACGACGTGTCACGAGGGGCGGCCACGGTGGAGACCTCCGGGTGTGGTGGGCAGGGCTGAGCACATGCCGACCAGACTTCCCGGCGCACCTTGAGGCTCTTTCACATCGAGCTTTGTTTAGATTACCTAAGGTTGCCGCGGGATGCATCCGGTGATCTGAACATTAGGCGCAAAAGGGGCGCCCGGCGTGTTCGCGCCGGGCGCCCCTCGCTTCGCGCCGGTTCCCCGCGGCCGGGCGGACGGCCGCGCCGCCCGCCCGCCGCCCGCCTAGTCCTCGCTCGAAGCCGCCGGGAGCTTCGCCTGGATGAAGTCCATGACCGTGGAGTCGGTCAGCGTGGTGACGTCACCGAGCTGACGGTTCTCGGCGACGTCCCGCAGGAGCCGGCGCATGATCTTGCCGGAGCGGGTCTTCGGCAGCTCCGCCACCGGCAGGATCCGCTTCGGCTTGGCGATCGGGCCGAGCGTGGCCCCGACGTGGTCGCGCAGCGCGGCGATCAGCTTGTCGTCCTCGGAGGCCGAACCGCGCAGGATGACGAAGGCGACGATGGCCTGGCCGGTGGTCTCGTCGGCGGCACCGACGACCGCCGCCTCGGCGACCGACGGGTGCGAGACCAGTGCCGACTCCACCTCGGTGGTGGAGATGTTGTGGCCGGACACCAGCATCACGTCGTCCACCCGGCCCAGCAGCCAGATGTCCCCGTCGTCGTCCTTCTTCGCGCCGTCACCGGCGAAGTACTTGCCCTCGAAGCGCGACCAGTAGGTGTCGATGAACCGCTGGTCGTCGCCCCAGATGGTGCGCAGCATCGACGGCCACGGCTCGGTGAGCACGAGGTAGCCGCCGCCTCCGTCGGGCACCTCGTTCGCCTCGTCGTCCACCACGGTCGCGCTGATGCCGGGCAGCGGGCGCTGCGCCGAACCGGGCTTGGCCTCGGTGACGCCGGGCAGCGGCGAGATCATCATCGCGCCGGTCTCCGTCTGCCACCAGGTGTCCACGACCGGGGTCGCTTCGGCGCCGATGTGCTTGCGGTACCAGATCCACGCCTCGGGGTTGATCGGCTCACCGACGGACCCGAGGACCCGCAGGGACGACAGGTCGAACTGCGCGGGGATGTCGTCGCCCCACTTCATGAACGTGCGGATCGCCGTCGGCGCGGTGTAGAGGATCGTGACCCGGTACTTCTCCACGATCTCCCAGAAGCGGCCCTGGTGCGGGGTGTCCGGGGTGCCCTCGTACATGACCTGGGTCGCGCCGTTGGCCAGCGGCCCGTACACGATGTACGAGTGGCCGGTGACCCAGCCGACGTCGGCCGTGCACCAGTACACGTCGGTCTCCGGCTTGAGGTCGAACACCGCCCAGTGCGTGTACGCCGTCTGGGTCAGGTAGCCGCCGGAGGTGTGCAGGATGCCCTTCGGCTTCCCCGTGGTGCCCGAGGTGTAGAGGATGAACAGCGGGTGCTCCGCGTCGAACGCCTCCGGGGTGTGCTCGGCGGACTGCCGGTCCACCAGCTCGTGCCACCACACGTCCCGCTCGCCGTCCCAGGCGACGTCCTGCCCGGTGCGGCGCACCACGAGCACGTGCTCGACGTTGTCGACCTTGGTGATCGCCTCGTCCACGGCCGGCTTGAGCGCGGACGGCTTGCCGCGCCGGTAGCCGCCGTCGGAGGTGATGACGACCTTGGCGTCGGCGTCCCGGATCCGGGTGGCGAGCGCGTCGGCCGAGAAGCCGCCGAACACGACCGAGTGCGCCGCGCCGATCCGGGCCGAGGCCAGCATCGCGATCGCGGTCTCAGGGATCATCGGCATGTAGATCGCGACCCGGTCGCCCTTGCGGACGCCGAGTTCCAGCAGGGCGTTGGCCGCCTTGGAGACCTCGTCCTTCAGCTCCGCGTAGGTGATCGAGCGGCTGTCGCCGGGCTCGCCCTCGAAGTGGATGGCGACCCGGTCCCCGTGCCCGGCCTCGACATGCCGGTCCACGCAGTTGTACGCGACGTTCAGCTCGCCGTCCTTGAACCACTTCGCGAACGGCGGGTTCGACCAGTCCAGCGTCTCCGACGGTTCCTTGGCCCAGGTCAGCCGGCGGGCCTGCTCGGCCCAGAAGCCGAGCCTGTCAGCCTTGGCCTGTTCGTACGCCTCTGCCCCGACGTTGGCGTTCGCGGCCAGGTCGGCGGGCGGCGCGAAGCGTCGCTCCTCCTTCAAGAGGTTGGCCAGGCTTTCGTTGCTCACGACATCTCCCTTTCCCAGGGTGTCCGTTGTGTCCCAGGCCACAGCTCATCAGACGCGGGGGTCCGATGACAAGGGTCGACGGCCAAATTGGTTTAGACCTGTCGACCGCCGCAGTGGTCAAACCGGACTTCGCAGCTCCGGGGCCATGCCGGTCTCCTGTTCGGCCTCCCCTGCTGCCTCCTTTCCCACGGCTCCCTCCACATGCTCGAACACCGCGCTGCCGTCCGAGCTCCCGTCGAGCAGATAGGCCTGGGCCTCGCCCACGTGGAAGTACATTCCGTGCAGCTCCAGCGCGCCGGCCGCCAGAGCGCGCCGGACCGTGTCGTGTGCCCGCAGGTGCTCCAGCTGCTGGACCACGTTGGTCAGGCACAGCTGCTCCACCGCGTCGGCGGGTGCTCGCCCGGCCAGCCGGGGCCGGTCGCGGCGGTCGCCGGCCATCCGGGCGAGGCTCGGCCGCCCGTGGCCCAGCCACCGCTTCAGCGGGGTCACCGCGCCCTCGGGCCCGGCGGCGATCAGCGCCTGCATGGCCCCGCATCCGGAGTGCCCGCACACCGTGATCGACCGCACCCCGAGCACGTCCACGGCGTACTCGACGGCGGCCGCCACCGAGTGGTCGCCGTGGTCCTCGCCCGGCGGCGGCACCAGGTTGCCGATGTTGCGGACGACGAACAGGTCGCCGGGACCGCTGGAGGTGATCATCGACGTGACCAGCCGGGAGTCGGCGCAGGTGAGGAAGAGCTGCGAGGGCCGCTGCCCCTCCCGCGCGAGCCGCGCCAGCTCCTCGCGCACCAGCGGGGCGGTGTTCCGCTGGAACGAGCTGATCCCACGGGCGAGTTCATGGGTGTCGGTCGTGGTGGGAGCCTGCGCGAAGCAGGCCTGGTGGTTGCGCCAGGGTGTCCATGGCCGGCACCGGCACACCGCGGAAGGACCGGGATCCGACGTGCGGACTCCGCCGCGCCGGCCGGTGAGCTCGGCGGTGCCGCCCCGCGCGGTGTGCGCCTTCTGCCAGTCCTGCAGCGACTCGTACGCCGCGTGGTCCATGAAAGAGCCGTCCAACTCCACCACGGCATGCACGCCTTGGGGCACGAGATGCAGGGCTCTGCTGAGCCGGGGCACGGCGAGGAAGGTCAGCTGGCCTCGTACGTGGACGTGATGGACTCCTTCCTTCTCCGTGTGCGTGACGCGGGTGTGGGCGAGGCGGTGCAGGGCGAGGGCGACGGCCACGGCGACCCCGAGGGCCACGCCCTCCAGGACGCCGAAGACCACCACGCCGAGTGTGGTGGCGGCGTACACCAGTACTTCACGGTGGCGGGTCACCGTGCGGATGTGGTTCAGGGACACCATCTGGATGCCGACGGCCATCACCAGGGCGGCGAGCGAGGCCAGCGGGATCCATTCCAGGAGCGGGACCATCAGCAGCGCGGCGGCTACTACGAAAACGCCGTGCAGCATCGTGGAGTTCCGGCTCACCGCACCCGAGTTCACATTCGCGGTGCTGCGTACGGCCACCCCCGCCACGGGCAGTCCGCCGAGCGCCCCGGAGACGATGTTCGCGGCGCCCTGGCCGAGCAGTTCGCGGTCGAGGTCCGAGCGCCCGACGTGGGCGTGGGGCCCGGGCCGGGCGGCGACCAGCTTGTCCACGGCGACCGCTCCGAGCAGTGACTGCACACTGCACACCAGCGTGGTGGTGAGCACGGCGGCGGCGATGCCGAGCCCCGGCCCTCGGGCAGGCCGGCCAGCGCGTGACTGCTCCAGGACGGCAGGTCGACCCGGGGCAGCACGAGGCCGGTCAGCGCGGCGGTGACGGTGGCTCCGGTGACGGCGACCAGGGCGGCCGGCACCTTGCGCAGCAGCCGGCCGGCGCGGCCGGGGACACGCGGCCAGGCGAGCAGCAGGGTCAGGGTGAGCGCGCTCATCGACAGGGCGGCCGGGTCCAGGTCCGCCAGTTGGGCGGGCAGGGCGCGCAGGTTGGCGAGGACGGAGCTGTCGGGTCTGCCGCCGAGCACGATGTGCAGCTGCGCGACGGCGATGGTGACGCCGATGCCGGCGAGCATGCCGTGCACCACGGCGGGGCTGACGGCGAGCGCGCCGCGGGCCACGCGCAGGCAGCCCAGGCCCAGCTGGGCGAGTCCGGCGAGGACGGTGATACCGCAGGTGGTCCGCCAGCCGTAGCGGTGGATGAGATCGGCGGTGACCACGGTGAGTCCGGCGGCGGGACCGCTGACCTGCAGCGGGCAGCCGCCGAGCCGGCCGGCGACGAGTCCGCCGACGGCGGCGGCGACCAGGCCGGCCTGGAGCGGGGCGCCGGTCGCGAGGGCGATGCCGAGGGACAGGGGCAGGGCGATCAGGAAGACCGCGATCGACGCGGACAGGTCGGCGCCCTGGACGAGGCGGTGACGCGGGGTCCGGGGCGGGCTGTGGGGCGGGTGGGCGTGCTGGGTCCGGGTGGGTGCGCAGGCTGTCATGGTCTCGTCTCCTCCGGGGTGGCGCGGTCGCGTTCGGGGTGGTTCCCCGTCGGTGCGGGGGCTCGGTCGCGGCCGTGGGGTCACGGCGTGCGGCGGCGAGATGAGAACAACTCTTCGTAAACGAACCGTAATGCAGAGTAAAGGTCATGCATAGCTTTTAGTCGCAAATGGGGTAAAGCGGCACCTCTACGGGCGAAGCGATCATTTCATCGGCTTGTCGTACTAATTCCTTCCCGGGCCCGTGCGACCTTGGCGGCGCTGTCGGTACAACCCGGCACATCACCTGAAAACGCCCTCATCAGCGTTTGCCTGAGAGAAGGAAGAAGGTGGGGCGGAAGATGGCCGCCACCCAGAGGATCGCCGTGGGCGCCATGGTCGCCGCGGCCTGTACCGCGTCGCTGGCCGGTTGCTCGTCCGGCGGCGACGGCCCGAAGGAAGGAGCGTCCGGCCCGCGACAGGGGGCGCCGGCGCCCAACAGCGTGCTCCGTCTGATCGGCGACGGATCCACCGCGTACACCGGCGGGCAGCCGCACCTGCCCGTCCCCGAGCGGCTCAAGCCCGGTCAGAAACCTCCTCAGTTCGTGGTGTTCTCCTGGGACGGCGCGGGGGAGGACAGCCAGAAGCTGTTCTCCCACTTCCGCAAGGTCTCCAAGGAGAACAACGCGACGATGACGTACTTCCTCAGCGGTGTGTACCTGCTGCCGGAGGAGAAGCGCGACCTCTACCGACCGCCGCAACACGCCCCGGGCAGCTCGGAGATCGGCTTCAACGACGCGCAGGGCATCTCCGACACCCTCAAGCAGGTGCGGCTGGCCTGGCTCGAGGGCAACGAGATCGGCACCCACTTCAACGGCCACTTCTGCGGTCCCGACGGCGGCGTCGGCGAGTGGTCGGTGAACGAGTGGAAGAGCGAGATCGCCCAGGCCAAGCAGTTCGTGAAGAACTGGCGGACCAACACCGGCATGACGAAGGCCGCCCCCCTGCCCTTCGACTACGACAAGGAGCTGATCGGCGCCCGGACCCCTTGCCTGGAGGGGCAGAAGACCTTCCGGAAGGCGGCCCACCAACTGGGCTTCCGCTACGACTCCAGCGGAGTCGACGACCAGGTGTGGCCCGAGAAGAAGGACGGCCTGTGGGACCTGTCGATGCAGCTGGTCCCCTTCCCCGGCCACACCTACGAGCAGTTGACCATGGACTACAACTTCATGGTCAACCAGTCCGGCACGCAGACCCAGGGCGACCCCGACATGTACGACCACTGGGGCGACCAGATGCGTGACGGCCTGCTCAAGGGCTTCTACCGGGCCTACGACGGCAACCGCGCGCCGATGATCATCGGCAACCACTTCGAGTCGTGGAACGGCGGCACCTACATGCGTGCCATCGACGAGGTGGTGAAGGAGGTCTGCAACAAGCCCGAGGTGCGCTGTGTCTCCTTCCACCAGCTCGCCGACTGGCTGGACGCGCAGGACCCGCAGACGCTGGCCAAGCTGCGCACCCTGAAGGTGGGCGAGGCGCCGCGGCAGGGCTGGGCCTCCCTGATGTCCGGGCGCCCGGCCCCGGCGCCCAAGGGTGTCCCCGGGGCGCCGGCGGTCAGGCAGTAGGCGTCATACCGGAGCCGCGAGGCCCTCACCGAGCACGAACCCGGGGTCGACCTGCGCCGCCAGGTCGGCCCCGGTGCGCTCGTTGCCCCAGGCCTCCGCGTTCCGCAGGTGGAAGTGGACCATCTGGCGCGTGTACCGCTCCCAGTCGCGCAGTTCGTACGTGGCGTCGGCGGCGGCCCGGAGGGCCTGCAGGGAGCGGACGTTGGCCTCCTCCAGGAGGCCGAACCTCGGCGGGCGGCCCTTCTCCATGGCGCGCACCCAGTCCGAGTGCCCGACCGTCACCAGCAGGTCCTCACCGGCCTCCGCGCGGAGGAAGTCGATGTCGTCCTGCCCCTGGACCTTGTTGCCGACGACCTTGAGGGCCACGCCGAAGTCGCGGGCGTACTCCTTGTACTGGCGGTAGACGGAGACCCCCTTCCGGGTCGGCTCGGCGACGAGGAACGTCATGTCGAACCGGGTGAACAGGCCGGAGGCGAAGGAGTCCGAACCCGCCGTCATGTCGACCACGACGTACTCGTCGGGGCCGTCGACGAGGTGGTTCAGGAACAGCTCCACCGCTCCCGTCTTGGAGTGGTAGCAGGCGACCCCCAGGTCGGCGTCCGTGAAGGGGCCGGTGACCATCAGACGAACGGCGCCGCCGTCGAGTTCCACCGGGCGCGCACAGGCGTCGTACACCGCGTTCGGCTCCCGCACCCGCACCAGCCGCGAGCCCTCACCCGGCGGGGTCGTCTTGATCATCGTCGCGGCGGAGGCGATGCGCGGGTTGCGGCCGCGCAGATGGTCCTTGATCAGCGACAGCCGCTCGCCCATGGCGGGCAGCGCGGCGGCCTGGGCCTCGTCGAGGCCGAGAGCCGGGCCGAGGTGCTGGTTGATGTCGGCGTCGATGGCCAGCACCGGGGCGCCGGCGGCCACGAGGTGACGGATGAAGAGGGAGGAGAGCGTGGTCTTGCCGCTGCCGCCCTTCCCGACGAAAGCAATTTTCATGTTCACCAACAGTAGTGAACCGGTAGCTTTAAGTGTCTGGCGGAGTGAAGAAGACCACTCCTTCGTGGGGCGGGGCGGCGGGGTGCGTAATGTCGTACTCATGAGTACGACAGGCGCGACCGCCGATCCGCTCGCGACCCTGGGCTCCCTGCCCGGAGTGGCCGAATCCGTGGAGTCCGTGCGCAAGGCGGTGGACCGGGTCTACGGGCACCGGGTCATGCGTCGCCGCAGCAACGAGATCACCTCCGAGGCCGCCCTGCGCGGGGCGCGCGGCTCGGCCGCGTTGTCCGGCGCCGACTGGGCCCTGGAGGAGGTGCGGCGGCGAAGCGACTTCAGCGCCGACGCCGAGTCCATGGTCATGGGCGCCGCGCTCAGGCTGACGGCCGAGGCGGGTCAGCTGCTGTCCATCTGGCGGCAGTCGCCCCTGCGGGTGCTGGCCCGGCTGCATCTGGTGGCCGCCGCGACCCAGGGCGACGAGGTCGGACGTCCGCGCCGGGCGGGCGAGCCGGTCGACGAGCCGCTGCTCGAGCTGCCGCTGCCGGACGCCCGGGAGGTGTCGGGCCGGCTGGAGGGCCTGGCGGATCTGATCATCGCCGGCTCCTCCGCGCCGGCGCTGGTCACCGCCGCGGTGGTGCACGGCGAACTGCTCGCGCTGCGCCCCTTCGCCTCGCACAACGGCCTGGTCGCGCGCACGGCCGAGCGGATCGTCCTGATCGGCAGCGGACTCGACCCCAAGGCGGTCTGCCCGGCCGAGGTGGGTCACGCCGAGCTGGGCCGTGCCGCCTACCTGGCCGCGCTCGACGGGTACGTCTCCGGCACTCCCGAGGGCATGGCGGCATGGATTGCCCACTGCGGCCGTGCGGTCGAGCTCGGGGTGCGCGAGTCCACCGCGGTCTGCGAGGCGCTGCAGCGCGGGGCCGCCTGAGCCCACGTACGGGGGCGCATGCGAAAGGCCCCCTGGAAGGGGCCTGGACAGGGTTGCGGCGGCACGATTTCTCGTACCGCCGCTGGCATGCTCACCGGGTTACCAAGCGTCCTCGATATGTGCCCATCAGGTCGGGGACTTTGCCCGTCACCTGGTGCGGCTGGCCCGTAATCGACGGGTCGACGTCGCGTGGGTGCCTGGTGTTCATGCGGGGTCCGTGGGGCCATGTGCGTAGTAGTAGATGATCCTCACGGATGTCCTGTGGTCTCGCGGGCCTGACACCTTTGTACTGCACCCCCGGAGCAAGCGGAACCCCTGTCCGCACATCTTTACTTTCAGGTTCAAACGGTGTGAATCGGTCAGGCCCGAACGGGTCAGGAGGCGGTGATGCCCCGGCGCCGGCTCGCGTACCAGACGAGGCCCGCGGTGGCCGCCGCCGCTCCTACGGCCGCCGCCGCCACGAGGGCCGGACGCGGCGGAACGGAGAATCCGGGCAGCCGCTGCTTGAGCCGGACCGGCCGGGCGAACTCCATGACCGGCCACCCGCGGGCGACCGCCTCGCGGCGCAGTGCGCGGTCCGGGTTCACGGCGTGCGGGTGTCCGACCGCCTGCAGCATCGGCAGGTCGGTCGCCGAGTCGCTGTAGGCGTAGCAGCGGTCCAGGTCGTACCCCTCGGACACGGCCAGCTCCCGGACGGCCTCGGCCTTGGTCGGCCCGTAGGCGTAGTACTCCACCTCCCCGGTGAAGCAGCCGTCGTCGCCGACCACCATGCGCGTGGCCACCACGCGGTCGGCGCCCAGCAGCTCGCCGATCGGCTCGACCACCTCGGCGCCCGAGGTGGACACGATCACCACGTCGCGTCCGGCCGTGTGGTGCTTCTCGATGAGGGAGGCGGCCTCGTCGTAGATGATCGGGTCGATCAGGTCGTGCAGGGTCTCGGCGACGATCTCCTTCACCTGCTGGACGTTCCAGCCCCGGCACATCGCCGACAGGTACTGGCGCATCCGTTCCATCTGGTCGTGGTCGAGACCGCCGGCCAGGAAGACGAACTGGGCATAGGCGGTTCGCAGCGCGGCCCTGCGGTTGATCAGTCCACCCTGGTAGAAGGACTTGCTGAAGGTGAGCGTGCTCGACTTCGCAATGACCGTCTTGTCCAGGTCAAAGAAGGCTGCTGCGCGGGGCAAGGAGTGGTTTTCCACGCCCCTGAGCATAGGCGCCCACCATTCGGCGTAAGGTGTGGCGCGTGGGTTTGCCTGAGAAGGCTCTCGGGTACACCATGGAAGTCACGGATCGTTCGCGACCGTGCTAACCCGGCCCGACTCCTCCCCCCCGAGTCGGCCGTGGGGACGACCCCCGCTCTCCCCCCGGCGGGGGTCGTCGCATGTCCGGATGGGTTTTCTCCCTCTTTCAACATGTCTCGCGACCGGTCGCGCGCAGCGCCGACCGGACTTCGGCGCGCCCGTAACTCGTCACGGAAAGTAATCGTCGCGCTGCTCTGTGGAGGCCATGGAGAGGTCGCCGCAGAGGTCACCGGTATGGGTGACGGCGATATTCACAGGGCCTGAGTTGTCCACGGTTTTCGACCAAGATCCACACGATTTTCCGGATCGCCGCATCGTGATTCCCACGCGCTCCGACGACGGCGAGTTCATGGCCGGTTCCGATTGCCGGAGTGCCTATGGCCGGTTTCTGGCGCCCCGCAAAGAGCGCCGCTCGCCGGTTCTTCACATCTTTGGGAATCGCGGGGCCGCGGAGGCCGCGCGGAAGACATGGGAAGGGGAAGCACACGTGACCGGAACCGTCGCCCACGACCCGTCACCGGCCACCGGAGATCTGCCGGGACGGCCGCTCATCGTCACCGAGGACGCCGATCTCCTGGACGATCTGCTGCGCCTGTGCGCGGCCGCGGGCGCCACGCCCGAGGTCCATCACGGGGTGCCGGATCACGGCGGGGGCTGGGAAGCGGCCCCCCTCGTCCTGGTCGGCGACGACGCGGCCCGCCGTCTGCGCGGAGCGGCGCGCCGGCGCGGAGTGGTGCTGGTCGGCCGCGACCAGGACGACTCCGGGGTGTGGAGAAGGGCCGTGCAGATCGGCGCCGACCACGTCCTGATGCTGCCCGACGGGGAGCAGTGGCTGGTCGACCGTATCGCCGACGTCGCCGAGGGAGTCGGCCGCCCGGCCCTGACCGTCGGGGTCGTCGGGGGCCGAGGCGGGGCCGGAGCGTCCACCCTGGCCTGCGCCCTCGCAGTCACCTCCGCCCGCGAGGGGCTGCGCACCCTCCTCGTCGACGCCGATCCACTGGGCGGCGGACTCGACGTGCTCCTCGGCGGGGAGAGCGCCGAGGGGCTGCGCTGGCCCGCCTTCGCCGCCTCCCGGGGCCGGGTCGGCGGCGGCGCGCTGGAGGAGTCGCTGCCCCGGTTGCACTCGCTGCGCGTGCTGAGCTGGGACCGCGGCGACTGCGTGGCCGTCCCGGCCCAGGCCGTCCGCGCGGTGCTCGCCGCAGGCCGGCGGCGCGGCGGCACGGTCGTCGTCGACCTTCCACGCCGCCTCGACGACGGGGTCGCCGAAGCCCTCGCCCAGCTCGACCTGGCGCTGCTCGTCGTCCCGGCCGAACTGCGGGCGGTCGCGGCCGCCGGCCGGGTCGCCTCGGCGCTCGGCATGGTCGTACGCGACCTGCGCGTGGCGGTGCGCGGGCCGTACGCGCCCGGCCTCGACGACCGTGAGGTCGCCCGGCTGCTCGGCCTGCCCCTGGCCGGCGAGGTGCCCGTCGAACCGGCCCTGCAGCGCGCGCACGGCACCACCAAGCCGCCCGGCGCGTCCGGCCGCGGCCCGCTGGCCCGCTTCTGCACCACCTTCTGGGCGCAGGCGCTGGCCGAGACGGGAGGCCCCCGATGACACTGCCCGGACTCGACCGCGCCGACGCCACGGCACTGCTGGACGGGGTCCGCCGCCGGCTGGCCGAGAGCGGTGCCGAACCGACTCCGGCGCGCGTCGCCCAGGCGCTGCGCGACCAGGGCCGGGTCCTCGGTGACGCCGAGGTGCTCGGTGCGGCCGAGCACCTCCGGTCGGAACTCGTCGGCTCCGGCCCGCTGGAGCCGCTGCTCGCCGATCCGAGCGTCACCGACGTCCTGGTGTCCGCCCCCGACCGGGTGTGGGTGGACCGCGGCGGCGGCCTGGAACTGACCCCGGTGGCCTTCCCGGACGCGGCGGCCGTACGGCGTCTCGCGCAGCGGCTGGCGGCCGTCGCCGGACGCCGGCTGGACGACGCCCGGCCCTGGGCCGACGCCCGGCTGCCCGACGGGACCCGGCTGCACGCGGTGCTGCCCCCGGTGGCCGTCGGCTGCACCTGCCTGTCCCTGCGTGTCGTGCGGCGCCGGGCGTTCACGCTGGGAGAACTCGTCGAGGCGGGCACCGTGCCGCCCGGCGGCGACCGGATCCTGCGGGCGCTGCTCGCCGCCCGGCTGTCCTTCCTCGTCAGCGGTGGTACCGGCAGCGGCAAGACGACCCTGCTGAGCGCGCTGCTCGGCCTGGTCGAACCCGGTGAACGGATCGTGCTCGCCGAGGACTCGGCGGAGCTGGGACCGGACCACCCGCACGTGGTCCGGCTGGAGACCCGGCCGGCCAACCAGGAGGGTGCCGGCCTCGTGACCCTGGAGGACCTCGTCCGTCAGGCGCTGCGGATGCGGCCCGACCGGCTGGTCATCGGCGAGGTGCGGGGCCCCGAGGTGGTGCACCTGCTGGCCGCGCTCAACACCGGCCACGAAGGCTGCGGGACCGTGCACGCCAACGCCGCGGCCGACGTGCCCGCCCGCCTGGAGGCGCTCGGCACGGCGGCGGGGCTCGACCGGGCGGCCCTGCACAGCCAGTTGGCGGCCGCGCTGTCGGTGGTGCTCCACCTCGTACGGGACCGGTCCGGGCGGCGCCGGATCGCCGAGGTGCACGTGCTGGAGCGGGACGACTCGGGGCTGGTGCGGACCGTACCGGCGCTGCGCTGGGGCGTGCGGGCCTTCACCCGGGAGCGGGGCTGGGAGCGGCTGCGGGAGCTGCTGAGCGGAGGGACCTGGAGCGAGCGGGACGAGCGGGACGAGAGGAGCGAGGGAAGTGAGCACTGAGGCGTCGGTGGGGGCGGCGGTGGTCTGCGCCGGGGTGGCGGCCTGGCTGCTGGCCGAGCGGCAGCACGGGACGCGGCGCGCGAGGCTGCTGCTGGCCGGGGGTGCGGGAGTGGCGGCCGGCCCGCCCTCGTGGAATCGGGTGGTCGCTGAACTGCGGCGGCTGCAGCACAGGTCGCGACCCGAATGGTGGTCACTCGCGGCCGGGCTGCTGCTCGCGCTGCTGGGTTCATCGGTAATTCCGTTCGTCGCGGGGGCGGCCGGGGTCCCGGTGCTGCGCAGGATGCGGCTGGCCCGGATGGCCGGGCGGGCCAGGGAGCGGCGCGTGAACGCGGTGATCGGCCTGTGCGGGGCGCTGGCCGGGGAGGTGCGCGCGGGACGGCAGCCCGGTGAGGCACTGCTGCGGGCCGCCCGAGACTCCGGCGGGCTGGGAGAGGCGCAGGACGGCGTAGTCGCGGCCGCCCGGTTCGGCGGCGATGTGGCGGGCGCGCTGGCCGTCGCGGCCCGCCAGCCGGGCGCCGAGGGGCTGCTGGGTCTGGCCGCCTGCTGGCGGGTGGCCGTGGACCGGGGCGCGGGGCTGGCGGACGGCCTCGACCGGCTGGACGGAGCCCTGCGCGCCGAACGGGACCAACGGGCGGACCTGCGGGCCCAGCTGTCCGGGGCCCGGGCTACGGCGCTGCTGCTCGCCGCGCTGCCCGCCCTCGGGCTGCTGCTCGGCTCGGCCATGGGCGCCGATCCGCTGCGGGTGCTGCTGCACAGCGGGGCCGGACTCGGCTGCCTGGTGGCGGGAGCGGTGTTCGAAGGCGCGGGGGTGTGGTGGGCGGGACGGATCGTACGGGGAGCTGAGGCGGTATGAGCGGTGAAGTCGTCCACAGGCTGGGGACATTCGTGGTCTTCCTGCTGAGTCTGGGCTGGGCGGCCCGGTGGCTGGTCATGGCCCGGCGGCGGCGCCGGGCGCGGCGCAGACTGGCCGAACTGCGGGCCCGCGTGGAGGTCGGGTCACGCCCGCCCGTCGCGGTCATGGACACGGCGCGCCGGTGGTTGCCGGTCGCGGGAGCGATGTGCGGGGCGTGGGTGCTGGCCGGCGGCGCGGCCGGCGCGGTCGTGGCGCTCGCCGTCGGCGCGGGGCTGTGGCGGTGGCGGCTCCGGCGGGCGGCGCAGGGCCCGGCGGAGGAGGCCGACAGAGCGCTCGCGGCCCGCCAACTCCCGCTTGCGGCGGATCTGCTGGCCGCCTGCATCGCGGCCGGGGCCGGTCCGGTGATCGCCGCCCAGGCGGTGGGAGAGGCCCTCGGCGGGCCCGTCGGAGACGCGCTGGACCGTGGCGCGGCCGAGGTGCGGCTCGGTGGTGAAGCGAGCGGCGCCTGGCGCCGGTTGGCCGTGCTGCCCGGTGCGGGGGCGCTGGCCCGGCTGCTGGAACGGGCCGACGAGACGGGGCTGCCCGCCGCCGGTCCCGTCGCCCGCCTCGCCGCCGACGCCCGCGCGGAGTGGGCCAGGGCGGCCACGGCGCGGGCGCGCCGTGCGGGCGTGCTGGTCTCCGCGCCGGTCGGGCTGTGCTTCCTGCCCGCCTTTATCGCGATCGGTGTGCTGCCCGTGGTGATCGGGCTGGCGGGCGGAGTGATGGGAGGAGGTGGCGGCTGACGGCGACGGTGACGGCGACGGCGGAGGACGCGGCCGCGGGCGACGCGGTGCCGGTGACGGCGCGGGACGCGGACGGCGTGGTCTCGGAAAACGGACGAGAAAGCTGGAACGAAGGGAGTTCGAGGTGCGGAAGAAGGCCGGAAAGCTGTGGGTGTCGGTGCGGGAGCGATGGCGCGCGGACGGCGGGATGGTGACCTCCGAGTACGCGATGGGGATCGTGGCCGCGGTCGGATTCGCGTTGCTGCTCTACGAGGTCGTCACCAGCGGCCAGGTCAAGGCGGAACTGCAGGCCATCGTGAAACGGGCCCTCAGTGCGCGGATGTGAGCGGGGGTCGGACCGCGGGTTCGTGACCGCGGAGTCGGCCGTGGTGCTGTCGGTGCTGGTGGCGTTCAGCATGGCGCTGGTCTGGGGCTGCTCGTGGTGGCGGCCCAGATCCAGTGCGTGGACGCCGCCCGCACCGGCGCCCGGGCCGCCGCCCGGCAGGACTCGTCCGACGCGGTGGTGAAGGTGACCCGGCAGGCGGCACCGCGCGGGGCGCGGGTGACGGTCGGCCGGGCGGGTGACCAGGTCCGGGTGGCGGTGGTGGCCAGACCGCCCGTGCTGTCCGGACTGCCGTTCGAGGTACGGGAGGAGGCGGTGGCGGTGGCCGAGGAGACCGTCGGCGCGGGCACCGGCGTCGATACGGGGACTGCAGCCGGAACCGGCGCAGGCACAGGCAATGGCAGTGGCGCTGATGCGGGGACCGCAACCGGCACGGACGCGGGCAGCGGCAATGGCACCGGCGATACGGGGACCGGTACCCGAACCGGTGGAGGCGCAGGCACGGGCACAGGCGCAGGCGTAGGCACGGACACAGGTGCCGCTGCTGGAGCGGGCCTCGGCGCAGGTGCCGTGGACGGGCCCGCGAGGGAGCCGGCGTCATGAGGTGCCGATGGCGGAAAGTCCGCTGCGGAGAACGGAGTTCGGATCGGGGCTCCGCCACCGTCTGGAGCGTCGGGGTGATCAGCGTGCTGTGCGTGGTGTTCGGCGCCGTGCTCGCCCTGGGGCAGGCGGTCGTGGTCAGACACCGGGCGGCCGGCGGCGCGGATCTGGCGGCGCTCGCCGCCGCGGACCACTGGGCCGAGGGAACCGCCGGCGCCTGTGCCCGGGCGGAACGAGTGGCGGCGGCCCAGGGGGTCCGGCTGGTGCGGTGTGTGATCGCGGGTGAGACCTCGGACGTCACCGCGGCCTCGGGACGTGGGCCGTTCGCCGCGGAGGTCAGAGCCAGAGCCGGGCCGCCCGGGCCCCTGCCCCCGACGGCGGGGACAGCCGCGCCGAGACCGTCCCCTTGATGCCGAGACCGTCCCCTTGATCCGGAAGGCCCGCCCCGGCCTCTCAGGCACCGGCCCCTCAGTCCTTCAGGCCGCCCAGCCCCTCAGGCCGCCAGGCCGCCCGCCCTCCAGCCCCTCAGCCCTCGGCTCTGTCCGCCGAGTCCTCCCGCGGCTTCTCCTCGGGAGCCTCCCGGAGCAGCACCGTGAGGAGCCGTACCGCCCCCTCTTGTGCAGCGGGTCGTTGCCGTTGCCGCACTTGGGGGACTGGATGCAGGAGGGGCAGCCCGCCTCGCACTCGCAGGAGGCGATGGCCTCCCGGGTCGCGGCGAGCCAGGCGCGGGCGGTGTGGAAGGCGCGCTCCGCGAAGCCCGCGCCACCCGGATGGCCGTCGTAGACGAACACCGTCGGCAGGAGGGTGTCCGGGTGCAGCGGGACCGAGACCCCGCCGATGTCCCAGCGGTCGCAGGTGGCGAACAGGGGGAGCATGCCGATCGAGGCGTGCTCGGCGGCGTGCAGGGAGCCGCCGAGGATCTCCGGGGTGATCCGCGCCTCGTCGAGCTGGTCCTCGGTGACCGTCCACCACACCGCGCGCGTGCGCAGCGTACGAGGAGGGAGGTCGAGCTTCGTCTCACCGAGCACTTCACCCGTGATGAGCCGTCGCCGCAGGAAGGAGACCACCTGGTTGGTGACCTCGACCGAGCCGTAGCAGAGCCGGCCGGAGCCCCAGGGGATCTCGACGTCCGTCTCCAGGACGGAGATCGACGTGGTGTCCCGGGCGACCGTCGAGTACGGCGGGTCGGCCTGCTCGACCAGCGCGACGGAGTCCTCCAGGTCCAGCGAGCGCACCAGGTAGGTGCGGCCCTGGTGCAGGTGCACCGCGCCCTCGTGCACCGCGGAGTGCGCGGCGCCCGCGTCGACCGTGCCGAGCAGACGGCCCGTGCCCGCCTCCACGACCTGCACCGGCCGCCCGCTCGCGCCGCGGATGTCGGTCAGGTCGGCGGCCCGCTCCCGGCGTGTCCAGTGCCAGGCCCGGGTACGGCGGCGCAGCAGCTTCGCGGCCTCCAGCTGGGGCAGCAGCTCCGCGCAGGCGGGACCGAAGAGGTCGAGGTCCTCGCCGGTCAGCGGGATCTCCGCCGCCGCGGCGCACAGATGCGGGGCGAGGACGTACGGGTTGTCGGGGTCGAGGACGGTGGATTCCACCGGTTGGTCGAACAGGGCCTCGGGATGATGGACGAGGAAGGTGTCCAGTGGGTCGTCGCGGGCCACCAGCACCGCCAGGGCGCCCTGTCCGGATCGGCCCGCGCGGCCCGCCTGCTGCCACAGGGAGGCGCGTGTCCCGGGGTATCCCGCGATGAGTACCGCGTCCAGGCCGGAGACGTCCACGCCCAGCTCCAGGGCCGTCGTGGCGGCGAGTCCGAGGAGTTCGCCGGAGTGCAGGGCGCGTTCCAGGGCTCGGCGTTCCTCGGGGAGGTAGCCGCCCCGGTAGGCCGCGACACGCCGGACGAGGGACCGGTCGATTTCGGCCAGGCGCTCCTGGGTGATCACCGAGATCAGCTCGGCGCCGCGCCGGGAGCGCACGAAGGCGACCGAACGCACGCCCTGCACGGTGAGATCGGTCAGCAGGTCGGCCGTCTCGGCGGTGGCGGTACGCCGGACGGGTGCGCCCTTCTCGCCGTGCAGATCGGTGAGCGGGGGCTCCCACAGGGCGAAGACCAGCTCGCCGCGCGGGGAGGCGTCGTCGGCGACCTCGACCACCGGCAGTCCGGTGAGCCGGCCGGCGGCCACGGCGGGCTCGGCGGCGGTCGCGGAGGCCAGCAGGAACACGGGCGAGGAGCCGTAGCGCGCGCACAGGCGGCGCAGCCGGCGCAGCACCTGGGCGACGTGCGAGCCGAACACGCCCCGGTAGGTGTGGCACTCGTCGATGACGACGTACTTGAGCGCCTTCAGGAAGGAGGACCAGCGGGGGTGGGAGGGCAATATCCCGCGGTGCAGCATGTCGGGGTTGGTGAGGACGTAGTTCGCGTACTGGCGGATCCACTCCCGTTCCTCGTACGGGGTGTCGCCGTCGTACACGGCCGGGCGAACGGCCCCGGCCAAAGGTTGTGAAAGTTCCTTCACCGAGCGGCACTGGTCCGCCGCGAGCGCCTTGGTGGGCGCCAGGTACAGGGCGGTGGCCCCGCGGCCGTTCGGGGCCTCGGAGCCGTCCAGCAGGGTCGACATGACCGGCACGAGGTAGGCGAGGGACTTGCCGGAGGCGGTGCCGGTGGCGACCACCACCGAGTCGCCGTCCAGGGCGTGCTCGGCGGCCAGGGCCTGGTGGGCCCACGGGTGCTCGATGCCGCACGCCTGCACCGCGGCGATCACCTCGGAGCGAATCCGGTCAGGCCAGACGGCATGCCGACCCGCACGCGGGGGCAAGTGCTCCGTATGAGTGATGCGCGCGGAGCGGCTCGGCCCGGAGGCGAGCCGGTCCAGAACGGTGCCCGGAGACGGGCGGGACGCCGGGTCTGCCACGGGTCGATCGGATCGGTGATTCTTGGCCATCGGCACCGAGTGTGTCACCGGCGTGACGGACAATGGAGCCAAGGCGTCGTGCACGCATGCCGGTAAGTGATTGAATGCCATCGCGGCTGGCGGTTCGCCCCGGGGGCCGCAAGCCGATGTCCCGAGGGGCGACCGCTCGATAGCAAGGTGCTGGAGGATCCGTGGACCTGTCCCTGTCGACCCGTACCGTCGGCGATCGTACGGTCGTCGAGGTCGGTGGCGAAATCGATGTATACACCGCGCCCAAGCTGCGCGAGCAGTTGGTCGAGCTGGTGAACGACGGGAATTTCCACCTCGTCGTCGACATGGAGGGCGTGGACTTCCTCGACTCCACCGGGCTCGGCGTACTGGTCGGCGGCCTGAAGCGGGTGCGTGCCCATGAGGGCTCTCTGCGCCTGGTCTGCAACCAGGAGCGCATTCTGAAGATCTTCCGCATCACCGGCCTCACCAAGGTGTTCCCGATCCACACCTCGGTCGAGGAAGCGGTGGCGGCCACCGACTGACCCGGCCGGCCACTCGGTCCGGACCGCTCGCCGGTCCGGACACCGGCCGGCCCCGCCCCGGGCCGGTGGGTCCGGGGCCCAGTAAGTACAGCAGGGGGTGCGGGCTCGGCGGCCCCGCCCCCGTACCGCACGCCCGTAGTCGCGAGGGGGATGCATGGCCACCGTCGAACTCCGCTTCAGCGCGCTGCCCGAGCACGTCAGGACCGCCCGTCTGGTGGCGGCAGCGGTGGCGCGCAGGGCCGGAGTGGACGAGGCCGTTCTCGACGAGGTGCGCCTCGCCGTCGGTGAGGCCTGCTCCCGTGCCGTCGGACTCCATCAGAGCAACGCCATCACGGCACCCGTGAAGGTGGCGCTGATCGAGGACGAGAAGCAGTTCTCCATCGAGGTCGGCGACGAGGCCCCGCACGCCGTTCCCGCCGAGCGAGTGGCCGGCGGAGCCGCCGCGGACGCGGACGTGGAGGCCGAGGAGGACGAGATGGGCCTCGCGGTCATCAGCGGTCTCGTTGACGACGTGGAGGTCACCACGGGCCGGGACGGCGGACTGATCCGGATGAGCTGGCCCACCGCCCCGCCGGCCGTCACGCTCGTCTGAAGCCGCGCGCAGCGCGTTCGAACACCGCGTACACCGCGTACACCGCGACGAAGGGCCCTGCTGAGCAGGGCCCTTCTCACTGTCTCCGGCACGCCCCGGAATTCGTGAAGGAATTCACGATCAATACCCTGATAATTTGATCAAGCATCAATGTGGCCGTCAATGCCTTTGAGGCATTACCTCTTTCGGGTTCGATGGCGGGAACTCGATCATTTGCTGAAGAGCACCAGGAGGCGAATTCCGTTTACCGTCCCCTGTTTAGATCACTCCGGGGTACCTACAATCCGTCCACATCTTGAGCTCAGCCCAAGCGTCAAGGAGGACGAATGGCGGGGCTTTCTACCCCTCATCAGTTTGGCCACCCCACAACCTTCGCGGCCGCGGTACTCACGGACGACAACCGGATCATCGTGGCGGTGATCGCGGCCGTCGCCCTGGCCGCGCTCGCCGTCGCAGGCGTCCTGGTGCGCCAGGTGCTGGCGGCGGGCGAGGGCACCGACAGCATGAAGGAGATCGCCGGAGCGGTCCAGGAAGGTGCCAAGGCGTATCTCGCCCGGCAGTTGCGCACGCTCGGCGTATTCGCCGTCGTCGTGTTCTTCCTGCTCCTGCTGCTGCCCGCGGACGACTGGAATCAGCGTGCCGGACGATCGGTGTTCTTCCTGATCGGCGCGGTGTTCTCGGCAACCACCGGCTATATCGGCATGTGGCTCGCGGTGCGCAGCAATGTGCGCGTCGCCGCCGCGGCCCGGGAAGCGACCCCGGGCGAAGGAGAACCCGAAAAGGATCTCACCACCGTCTCGCACACCGCGATGAAGATCGCATTTCGCACGGGCGGCGTCGTCGGCATGTTCACGGTGGGGCTCGGCCTGCTGGGCGCCTCCTGCGTGGTGCTGGTGTACGCGGCCGACGCGCCGAAGGTGCTGGAGGGCTTCGGCCTCGGCGCCGCCCTGATCGCCATGTTCATGCGTGTGGGCGGCGGCATCTTCACCAAGGCCGCCGACGTAGGCGCCGACCTGGTCGGCAAGGTCGAGCAGGGCATTCCGGAGGACGACCCGCGCAACGCCGCGACCATCGCCGACAACGTGGGCGACAACGTCGGCGACTGCGCGGGCATGGCGGCCGACCTGTTCGAGTCGTACGCCGTCACCCTGGTGGCCGCACTGATCCTCGGCAAGGCCGCCTTCGGCGACTCCGGGCTCGCCTTCCCGCTGCTGGTGCCCGCGATCGGTGTGCTCACCGCCATGATCGGCATCTTCGCGGTCGCGCCGCGCCGGTCCGACCGCAGCGGCATGACCGCGATCAACCGCGGCTTCTTCATCTCGGCGGTGATCTCACTCGTACTGGTCGCGGTCGCGGTCTTCCTCTACCTGCCCGCGAAGTACTCCGACCTGAGCGGTGTCACCGACGTGGCGATCCGCGCCAAGGACGGCGACCCGCGGATCCTCGCCCTGGTGGCGGTGGCGATCGGCATCCTGCTGGCCGCCGTGATCCAGCAGCTCACGGGCTACTTCACCGAGACCAACCGCCGTCCGGTCAGGGACATCGGCAAGACCTCCCTCACGGGCCCGGCCACCGTCGTCCTCTCCGGCATCTCGTTGGGTCTGGAATCGGCCGTCTACACCGCCCTGCTCATCGGGCTCGGCGTGTACGGCGCGTTCCTGCTCGGCGGCACCTCGATCATGCTCGCGCTGTTCGCGGTGGCCCTCGCCGGCACCGGCCTGCTCACCACGGTCGGCGTGATCGTCGCCATGGACACCTTCGGGCCGGTCTCGGACAACGCGCAGGGCATCGCCGAGATGTCCGGTGACGTCGAGGGCGCGGGCGCCCAGGTGCTCACCAACCTGGACGCGGTGGGCAACACCACCAAGGCCATCACCAAGGGCATCGCCATCGCCACCGCCGTCCTCGCGGCATCGGCGCTCTTCGGCTCGTACCGGGACGCCATCACCACCAACGTGCAAGACGTCGGCGCGAAACTCACCGGCCCCGGCTCACCGATGAGCCTGTCGATGGACATCTCGCAGCCCAACAACCTCGTCGGCCTCATCGCGGGCGCCGCGGTCGTCTTCCTCTTCTCCGGACTCGCCATCAACGCCGTGTCGCGTTCGGCCGGTTCGGTGGTGTTCGAGGTGCGGCGGCAGTTCCGTGAGAAGCCCGGGATCATGGACTTCACCGAGAAGCCCGAGTACGGCAAGGTCGTCGACATCTGCACCAAGGACGCCCTGCGCGAGCTGGCCACACCCGGTCTGCTCGCCGTCATGGCGCCGATCTTCATCGGTTTCACCCTCGGGGTCGGCGCGCTCGGCTCCTACCTCGCGGGCGCGATCGGTGCGGGCACGCTGATGGCGGTGTTCCTCGCCAACTCCGGCGGAGCCTGGGACAACGCCAAGAAACTGGTGGAGGACGGCCACCACGGCGGCAAGGGCAGCGAGGCCCACGCCGCCACGGTGATCGGCGACACGGTCGGCGACCCCTTCAAGGACACCGCGGGGCCGGCGATCAACCCGTTGCTGAAGGTCATGAACCTGGTCTCGCTGCTCATCGCGCCCGCGGTGATCAAGTTCTCCTACGGCGACGACAGGAACCTCGGTGTGCGGATCGGCATCGCGATCCTCGCGCTGCTGGTGATCATCGTCTCGGTGTACGTCTCCAAGCGTCGCGGCATCGCCGTCGGCGACGACGAGAGCGCCGAGCGGGTCTCCAACTCGGCGGACGCGGCGGTGGTTTCGTAGTCCGCTTCCACCGGTCCTGCGCAACGGGCGGGCGGGCGGCACGTGTTGACGTGCCGCCCGCCCGCCGCGTGCGCGGGGCCGGCCCGGCCGTGAGCCTTCTCTCCCATGGTGCGAAGAATCACAAAAGCAGACTTACGGGACCTTCGGCATGTGGGGGTCGTCGTCATGCCGTGTAGATTCCGGGGGCCGAGAGCCATGGAAGGGACCTATCCGGTGAACAAGAAGCTCACGGCCGCACTGTCCGGCGGTGCGGTACTGGTAGTGGCGTTGTCGGGCTGCAGCGGCAGCGAGGACAGCGGCCCCGACCCCAAGCTGGTCGCCTGGGCCAAGACGGTGTGCGACGCGGTACCGGGGCAGGACGCCAAGATCAGGGAGGCGAACGCCTCGATCGCCAAGATAGCCACGGACAGCAACCTGCCGCCCAAGACCGCCAAGAGCACGTACGCGTCGGCGTTCCAGGACATGGCCGACGGCTACAAGGGGCTGGCCGCCGCCATCAACAGCGCCGGAGCGCCTCCCGGGGTCGACGGCGGTGCCAAGCGGCAGAAGGACGCCGCCAAGAACCTCACCAGCCTCGCCACGGCGTACGGCGACCTGAAGAAGAAGGTCGACGGCCTCGACACCAAGGACCAGGGCAAGTTCGCCAAGGGCCTGCACGAGGTCGCCGACCAGACGAAGCAGATCGGCGAGCAGAGCAACAGCGGCACTGAGGCGCTGAAGCGGCTGGAGCAGGGCGATGTGAAGGAGGCGATCGCCAAGCAGCCGAGCTGCAAGGTCGCCGCATCGGGCTCCGCCCCCGCGTCGGCCACGACCGGCTGACCCGGCGTACGGACACCGCGGGACGCGGGCGGGCGGCCGCCGGACACGGGCGGCCGGCCCGCGCCGAGGCGGCCCCGGCCGGCCGCGCCGGGCCACAATGGGGGCGTGACTGACTCCGGCCTCGCCCCTCTGCCCGCCACCGACCGGCCCGACGTCGCCGCACTCCTGCGCGACGCCCTGCTCGCCTCCTCCTTCACCGCCGACGGGCTGCTCGATCTGCTCGGCGCCCCCGCCTACGCGGCGCTGGCCCGCAGCGAGACCGTGCCCGCGCTCCGGGCCACCCGCGGCGACACGCCGCTGGAGACGCTCGTACGCCTCTTCCTGCTCCAGCAACCGGTGCCCCGCGCGCGCGTGGCGGCCGTTCTGCCGGTCGAGGAGGCGCTGGAGGGCGGCTGGCTCCGCCCGGTGGCCGGTGACGAGGTCGCCGCGACCGTGGACGTGCGTCCCTACGGCGGCCCCGACGGCGAGGACTGGTTCATCGTGTCCGACCTGGGCTGCGCGGTCGGCGGCGCGGGCGGCATCGGCCGGCGGGACGAGGGCGTGGTCCTGGGCGTCGGCGGTGCCTCCATGACCCTGGCCGGCATCACCGTGCGCACACCCGTCGCCTCGGCGCTCGACCTCGGCACGGGTTCCGGCATCCAGGCACTGCACGCCTCCTCGCACGCCACGCGCGTGACGGCGACCGACGTCAACCCGCGCGCGCTGCACATCACCGCGCTCACCCTGGCGCTCTCCGGCGCGGCCGCCGCGGACCTGCGCGAGGGCTCACTGTTCGAGCCGGTCCGGGACGACGAGACGTTCGACCTGATCGTGTCGAACCCGCCCTTCGTGATCTCTCCCGGCGCGCGGCTCACGTACCGCGACGGTGGCATGGGCGGGGACGATCTGTGCCGCTCGCTCGTTCAGCAGGCGGGGGAACGGCTCAACGAGGGCGGGTTCGCGCAGTTCCTCGCCAACTGGCAGCACGTCGCGGGGGAGGAGTGGCAGGACAGGCTCAGGTCGTGGGTGCCGCGCGGGTGCGACGCCTGGATCGTGCAGCGCGAGGTGCAGGACGTCACGCAGTACGCGGAGCTGTGGCTCAGGGACGCCGGCGACCACCGCGGTGACCCGGCGGAGTACCAGGCACGCTACGACGCCTGGCTCGACGAGTTCGAGGCGCGCAAGGTCAAGGCGATCGGCTTCGGCTGGATCACCCTGCGCAGGACCGGGGCGGCGGAGCCCTCGGTCACCGTGGAGGAGTGGCCGCACTCGATCGAACAGCCGCTCGGGGAGGCGATCCGGGCCCACTTCGACCGCCTCGCATACCTCCGGGACCACGACGACGCCGCCCTGCTCGAAGGCCGGTTCAGGCTGACCACCGAGGTGGTCCAGGAGCAGGTCGGGCTGCCCGGCGCCGAGGACCCCGAGCACGTGGTGCTGCGCCAGCACCGCGGTATGCGCCGCGCCACGAAGGTGGACACGATCGGTGCGGGCTTCGCGGGCGTGTGCGACGGCTCGCTGAGCGCCGGCCGCATCCTCGACGCGATCGCCCAGCTCGTCGGAGAGGACCCGGTCCTGCTGCGCGACCGCACCCCCGCGCAGATCCGGCTGCTGGTCGAGCAGGGCTTCCTGGAACCGGAGCACTAGCCGGACACGGGCGCGGCCCGGTCGGCGCGGAGGGGCGCGGCCGCCTCCACATGGTTCGCCGCCGTGGGCCTGCGTCTCGCCGACGGGTCCGCGCCCGACTGCCGTGGACCCCGGCGCCGGGGGCCTGCGTCCCGCTGCCGTGGGCCTGCGTCCCGTCGCCGGGCCCGCGTCCGACTGCCCTGGACGCCGCCGCCGTAGGTCCGCGCCCCGCTGCCGTGGCCTGCGTGCCGTCGCTGGGAGTCCGCGCCCCGCTGCCGACGACCCGCATCCCGCCGGTGTGGGCCCGTGCCTCCCTGCCGAGGGCCCGCGCCCCACTGCCGTGGATCCCGCCCCGCCGCCGTAGACCAGGTCCCCGAGCCGTCGTAGCCGCGTCCGGACCGGTGTCGTATGCCGGTGGCACGGGCCGGAACGCGCCGGTGCCGGTAAAACGGCCGGAAAAATACGGGGGCGGTCCCGGCCGGGGCGGATTCGCGCGCCTGTTCGGTGACCCAGGGGGCTTGTGTTCACCCCGATGTCGCCGGTCCGTTCCCCGCGCGTGCCACTCTCCCCGCGCTGGGTACGGCGGGCGGCGGGCTGGGGGCGGACGGGGTCATGGAGAGCGGACCGGCGATCTTCGCGGGATTGGTGTTCGCCCTGTTCGGGGGCGCCCTGCTGGTGTGGACCGGCATCCGGGTACGGCACCGTGAACCGGTCTCCCAGGGTGTGAGCCCGGTCGCATCGGCCGCCCTCGCCGGCGCCGCCGCGGTCGTCGCGCTGGGCCTCGCCGCGTACTGCCTGACCCGCCTCTGACGTCGGCGGCCGTGGTGCCGCCCGGGTAATAGGAGCGTCACGCTCCGGACAGGGTGGCGGGGGCCGCCGCGGAGTCCGGGCGGCAGGAATGCCGGTAGTCGGGTTACCGTTCGAGTGGCCGTTGTGGGCTTTTCCCGTTTGACACGGGGGCGGGATGTACCGTCACACTCCGCAGCGTCACACGAGCCAGAAGCACGCCGTGACCCCGGGACGAAGGCCCGGGGGGAGCGGTCGGCGTCGACCGGAGAGAAGAGCGAAGTTGTCCCCGACCAGCGAGACCGCACAGGGCGGCCGCCGACTCGTCATCGTCGAGTCGCCTGCCAAGGCGAAGACGATCAAGGGCTACCTGGGCCCCGGCTACGTAGTCGAAGCGAGCGTCGGGCACATCCGCGACCTTCCGAACGGTGCCGCGGAGGTGCCCGAGAAGTACACCGGCGAGGTGCGCCGGCTCGGCGTGGACGTCGAGCACGACTTCGAGCCGATCTATGTCGTCAACGCCGACAAGAAGGCACAGGTCAGGAAGCTCAAGGACCTGCTGAAGGACTCCGACGAGCTCTTCCTCGCCACCGATGAGGACCGCGAGGGCGAGGCCATCGCGTGGCACCTCCTGGAGGTCCTGAAGCCCAAGGTCCCGGTCAAGCGGATGGTCTTCCACGAGATCACCAAGGACGCGATCCGCGAGGCCGTCGCCAACCCGCGCGACCTCAACCAGCGCATGGTCGACGCCCAGGAGACCCGCCGCATCCTCGACCGCCTCTACGGCTACGAGGTCTCGCCGGTCCTGTGGAAGAAGGTCATGCCGCGCCTGTCGGCCGGCCGTGTCCAGTCCGTCGCGACCCGGCTCGTCGTCGAGCGTGAACGCGAGCGCATCGCCTTCCGCTCCGCCGAGTACTGGGACCTGACGGGCACCTTCGCGACCGGCCGCGCCGGAGACCCGTCGGACCCGTCGTCGCTGGTCGCGCGTCTGCAGACCGTCGACGGCAGGCGGGTCGCGCAGGGCCGCGACTTCGACTCCCTGGGGCAGCTCAAGAGCGCGAACACCCTGCACCTCGACGAGGCCAACGCCCGCGCCCTCGCCGCCGCGCTGGAGAACACCCGCTTCTCCGTGCGCTCCGTCGAGTCCAAGCCCTACCGCCGCTCGCCGTACGCCCCGTTCCGTACGACGACGCTGCAGCAGGAGGCCAGCCGCAAGCTCGGTTTCGGCGCGAAGGCGACCATGCAGGTCGCCCAGAAGCTGTACGAGAACGGCTACATCACGTACATGCGTACGGACTCCACGACGCTGAGCGACACCGCCGTGGCGGCCGCCCGCGCCCAGGTCACGCAGCTCTACGGCGCCGACTACCTGCCGGACCGGCCGCGTACCTACGCCGGGAAGGTCAAGAACGCGCAGGAGGCGCACGAGGCGATCCGCCCCTCGGGTGATCGTTTCCGCACCCCGGCCGAGACCGGCCTGACCGGCGACCAGTTCAAGCTCTACGAGCTGATCTGGAAGCGGACCGTCGCCTCCCAGATGAAGGACGCGACCGGGAACAGCGTGACCGTGAAGATCGGCGGCACCGCCGCCGACGGCCGGGACGTCGAGTTCAGCGCGTCCGGCAAGACGATCACCTTCCACGGCTTCCTCAAGGCCTACGTCGAGGGCGCCGACGACCCGAACGCCGAGCTGGACGACCGCGAGCGCCGGCTGCCGCAGGTCGCCGAGGGCGACGCGCTGTCCGCCGAGGAGATCACGGTCGACGGCCACGCCACCAAGCCCCCGGCGCGCTACACCGAGGCCAGCCTGGTCAAGGAGCTCGAGGAGCGGGAGATCGGCCGCCCGTCGACGTACGCGTCGATCATCGGCACGATCCTCGACCGCGGCTACGTGTTCAAGAAGGGCACGGCCCTGGTGCCGTCCTTCCTGTCCTTCGCCGTGGTCAACCTGCTGGAGAAGCACTTCGGCCGGCTCGTCGACTACGACTTCACCGCCCGCATGGAGGACGACCTCGACCGCATCGCCCGCGGCGAGGCGCGTGCCGTGCCGTGGCTGAAGCGGTTCTACTTCGGCGAGACGGTGCCGGACAGCGGCTTCGCCGCGGGCGCGGCGGACGCCGGCAACGGCGACGGGGACCACCTCGGCGGCCTCAAGGAGCTGGTGACCGACCTGGGCGCGATCGACGCGCGCGAGGTGTCCTCCTTCCCGGTGGGCAACGACATCGTGCTGCGGGTGGGCCGCTACGGCCCCTACATCGAGCGCGGCGAGAAGGACACCGAGCAGCACCAGCGCGCCGACATCCCGGCCGACCTGGCACCCGACGAGCTGACCGTCGACCTGGCCGAGGAACTGCTGGCCAAGCCGAGCGGCGACTTCGAGCTGGGCACCGACCCGGCGAGCGGCCACCAGATCGTCGCCAAGGACGGCCGCTACGGTCCTTACGTCACCGAGGTGCTCCCCGAGGGCACCCCGAAGACCGGCAAGAACGCGGTGAAGCCGCGGACGGCCTCCCTCTTCAAGTCGATGTCGCTGGACACGGTGACCCTCGACGACGCGCTGCGGCTGATGTCGCTGCCGCGTGTCGTCGGCGCCGACGCGGAAGGCGTCGAGATCACCGCGCAGAACGGCCGCTACGGCCCGTACCTGAAGAAGGGCACGGACTCGCGCTCGCTGCAGGCCGAGGAGCAGCTCTTCACGATCACGCTGGAAGAGGCGCTGGCGATCTACGCCCAGCCCAAGCAGCGTGGCCGGGCCGCCGCCAAGCCCCCGCTGAAGGAACTGGGCGAGGACCCGGTCTCCGCCAAGCCGGTCGTGGTGAAGGACGGCCGCTTCGGGCCGTACGTCACCGACGGGGAGACCAACGCGACCCTGCGCTCCGGCGACAGCGTCGAGACGATCACCCCGGAGCGCGGCTTCGAGCTGCTCGCCGAGAAGCGGGCGAAGGGCCCCGCGAAGAAGACGGCGAAGAAGGCCACCGCCAAGAAGGCCGCTCCCGCGAAGAAGACCGCCGCCAAGAAGACGGCGGCGAAGAAGACGGCGGCGGCCGCGAAGACCACCGCGAAGAAGACCACGGCCAAGAAGACGACCGCGAAGAAGGCGACGGCCTCCAAGGCGACGGCCTCGGGCACGGAGGACTGACACCCCGCCGGACCGCCGGCCGGACCGTCACTCCGGCCGGCACCGGCTCTGACCTGGGCATCGGCTCGGGCTTCGGCTTCGCGAAAAGAACGCCCCGGCATCACTTCGATGTCGGGGCGTGCACACGTCAGGAGTGGTGGGTGTGGTGTCGGCGCCTGCGGATAGGCTGAACGCATGACGCGAGCCGAGCAGCCAACGGCCCCCACGCCAGCACCGGACGACGCCCTGGTCGCGGACTCCCGCGAGCGCGCCGTTCGCTCACTGCTGCGCCGACCTCAGGTGAAGCGCCTGTGGAGCGCGCAGCTGGTGAGCGGGGTCGGTGACTGTCTCGCCCTTCTCGTGCTGATCGTCCTGGTCCTCCAGACGGCCATCGCAGAGGGCTCCTTCGGCGGGGGTACCGCGGCGCGGCGTTCGCGGTGGCGACCGTCTTCGCGGCGCGCATCCTCGCCACCCTGCTCTTCGGCGCCGTCCTCCTCGGCCCGCTGACCGCGCTCACCGCCCAGGAGGGCCCGCTCGACCGCCGCTGGACCATGGTCGGCGCCGACGGCCTGCGGGTCGTCCTGCTGATCGTCGCGCCCCTGTGGATCGACTGGATCCCGGACAACGCGCTCGCCGTGCTGCTGGTCACCGTCTTCGTCACCGGTGTCGCCGAGCGGCTGTGGACGGTGTGCCGGGAGAGCGCGGCCCCCGCCCTGCTGCCGGCCCCGCCCCGGAGGGTGCGACGGTACGGCCGCTGCCGGACCACCTGGACGCCCTGCGCCGGCTCGCGCTGCGCACCGCCTTCCTGGCCGTCCCGCTGGCCGCCGCCGTCCTGGTCGTGGCCGCCCTGCTGAACAACCTGCTCGGCACCGGCGTGGCCTGGTTCGACCAGCACCAGGCGGCCCTCGGCTCCTATGTCGCGGCGGGCCTGTTCGCCGCGTCCCTGTCCGTGCTGACCTCTCTGGAGATGCCCGGCACGCGCACCCCGCGCGCGCGGTCCCCGCTGGAGGGCTGCGCCGCCCGCGCACCGGCACCGGTGTCGACAAGGGCCGCACCGGCGCCATCCCGCTGCTCGTCCCGGCCTGCGCCGCCGTCGCCGGAGCCATCGCCGCCGCCGTCGCGGTGTGCGTGCTGCACGCCAAGGACCTGGGCGGCGGCCCGGTCCTCTACGGCCTGCTGGTCCTCGGCCTGACCGGCGGCGTCGCCGTCGGCATCCGCACCGCGCCCTCGGTGCTGCCCTCGCTCTCGCGGCGCCGGCTCCTCGCGCTGGCCATCGCCTTCACCGGCATCGCCCTGCTGGCCGCCGGGCTGGTCCCGGACGTCACCACCGTGCTGCTGATCGTCACACTGGCCGGCGTCGGCGCCGGCATCGCCGCCAACACCGGGCACGCGCTGCTGGACCAGGAGACGGAGGAGTACCGCAGGGCGCGCACCACCGAGCACCTGCACGCGGTCGTACGCGTCTTCATAGCGCTCGGCGCCCTGATCGCCCCCGTCGTCGCGGGGCTCATCGGCCCGCACCGGCTGGAGAACGGCAAGTTCGTCTTCGCGCACGGCGGGGCCTCGTTCACGCTGATGCTGGTCGGCGCGCTGCTGCTGCCGGTGGCCGTGATCGTCTTGGCCAAGGCCGACGACCGCTCCGGCGTCCCGCTGCGGCACGACCTCAAGGACGCGCTGCTCGGCGGCGACGACCCGGTCACCGCCCAGGCGGCGGGCGGTTTCTTCATCGCCCTGGAAGGCGGCGACGGCGCCGGCAAGTCCACCCAGGCCGAGGCCCTCGCCGAGTGGATCCGGGCCAAGGGCCACGAGGTCGTACTCACCCGCGAACCGGGCGCCACCCCCGTCGGCAAGCGGCTGCGGTCGATCCTGCTGGACGTGTCCTCGGCCGGCCTGTCGCACCGCGCGGAGGCGCTGCTGTACGCGGCCGACCGCGCCGAGCACGTCGACACCGTCGTCCGCCCCGCCCTGGAGCGCGGCGCCGTCGTCATCTCCGACCGGTACATCGACTCGTCCGTCGCCTACCAGGGCGCGGGCCGCGACCTGTCGCCGACCGAGGTCGCCCGTATCAACCGGTGGGCCACCAACGGACTCGTCCCGCACCTCACGGTCCTGCTGGACGTCTCGCCCGAGGCCGCCCGCGAGCGGTTCACCGAGGCCCCGGACCGGCTCGAGTCGGAGCCGGCCGAGTTCCACGCGCGCGTGCGGGCCGGTTTCCTCACCCTCGCCGCCTCCGACCCCGGCCGCTACCTGGTCGTGGACGCCGGGCAGGAGCCCGAGGCCGTCACCACCGTGATCCGGCACCGGCTCGACACCGTGCTGCCGCTGTCCGAGGCCGAGATCAAGGCCCAGGAGGAGGCGCGGAAGAAGGCCGAGGAGGAGGCGCGCCGCAAGGCCGAGGAGGAGGCGGCGCGCAAGGCCGAGGAGGAGCGCCTGGAGCGTGAGCGCCAGGAGCAGCTCGCCAAGCTGCGCGCCGAGGAGGAGGAGCGCAAGCGCCGCGAGCTGGAGGAGGCGCAGCGCCGCGAGGCCGAACGGCAGGCGGAGGAGGCCCGGCGGCGGGCCGAGGAGGCCGCCCGCCGCGCCGAGGAGGAGCGGCAGCGGCTGCTCGCCGAGGAGAAGGCCCGCGCCGAGGAGGAGGCCCGCCGCCGGGCCGAGGAGGAACGCCGGCGCCGGCAGGCCGAGGAGGAGGCCCGGCAGCGCGCCGACGAGGAGGCGCGGCAGGCCCGCCTGCGTGCCGAGGAGGAGGCACGGCGCCTGGACAAGCAGCGGAAGGCCGAGGAGGCGCTGCTGCGTGCCGAGGAGGCCCGCCGGCAGGCGGCCGAGGCGGCCGCGGCCGCCGACACCGCCGCCCGCAGGCCCGGCACGCCGCAGCCGAAGGTTCCCGGCATGACGCCCGACGCGGCGACCGTGGCCACGCCGGTGGTTTCGCCGGGAGCGGCGGAGACGGTGCCCACGCCCGTGGTCTCGCCGGGCGCCGACGAGACTGCGGTGCTGCGGCCGGTGCGCGAGGAGCGCGCCGAGGACGCCCGGACGGCGGGCCGCGCCACCGACTCCGAGGTGACGGCCCAGCTGCCGCAGCCGCCGGCCCCCTCCGGCGCCGCGGACGAGACGGCCGTACTGCCGCCGGTGTCCGGCGACGAGACGGCCGTGCTGCCGCCCGTGCCGTCCGGTACCGCCGACGAGACCGCCGTGCTCCCGCCGGTCCGGGACGAAGACCCCGCGCACCGCGTGCCGCCCGGCTACTTCCGGGACGACTCCCGCGACGGGCGCAGCGCCGCCCGTCCCGACGGCGGCGAGGACCGCACGCGGGAGATGCCCCAGATCGGCGCCGACGGCACACCCCGGAGCCGCCCCCGGCCCGACTGGGCCGAGGAGACCCCGCTGGACGACCTGCCGTCCCTGGCGGACGAACTGCTCGGGTCCTACGGCGACCGGGAGCCGGAGCGGGACGAGTCCGGCGACGAAGAGCCCCCAGGCGGCGCGGCCGCGGCCGGCGCGGCTGAGCGCGGACGCCGGAAGCACACCGGCCGGGCCCGCCGAAACGGGCCCGCCGGGCGAGGAACACCGGGCGGCGCCCGCCGGACCCCACGGGGTGCCGGCGGGCGCCGCCGTCGTTGTCAGCGGTCGCCCGCACAATGGAGGGCGTAACGCGGAGTGTGACGGAAGGACGGCGTGACCCATGACCGTGTGGGACGACCTCGTCGGACAGGACAAGGTGAGCGCGGTGCTCGACGGCGCCGCGCGGGACGCCGACGCCCTCGTCACGGCCGCCGCCACAAACCGGACGCCGCCGGAGGCGTCGAGGATGACGCACGCGTGGCTGTTCACCGGCCCGCCCGGAGCCGGCCGGAACCAGGCGGCACGTGCCTTCGCCGCGGCCCTGCAGTGCGTGAGCCCCGACCGGGCCCTCGGCGGCGCCCCCGGCTGCGGCTTCTGCGACGGCTGCCACACCGCGCTGCTCGGCACCCACGCTGATGTCAGCGCGGTGGCCGCCGTGGGCGCCGAGATCCTCGTGCGGGACATGCGGGACACGGTCCGCAAGTCGTACACCGCCCCGGCCAACGGCCGCTGGCAGATCATCCTGGTCGAGGACGCCGAGCGGCTCAACGAGAAGTCGGCGAACGCCGTCCTCAAGGCCGTGGAGGAGCCCGCGCCCCGCACGGTGTGGCTGCTGTGCGCCCCCTCGGTCGAGGACGTCCTGCCCACGATCCGCTCCCGCTGCCGCCACCTGAACCTGCGCACGCCCTCGGTGGAAGCCGTCGCCGACATGCTCGTACGCCGTGACGGCATCGAACCCGGGGCCGCCATGGCCGCCGCGCGGGCCACCCAGGGCCACGTCGACCGGGCCCGCCGCCTGGCCACCGACCCGGCCGCCCGCGAGCGCCGGGCCGCCGTGCTCAGGCTCCCGCTGCGGCTGGACGAGATCGGTGCCTGCCTCAGGGCGGCCCAGGAACTGGTCGACGCGGCCGCCGAGGACGCCAAGCAGCTCGCCGAGGAGATGGACGGCAAGGAGACCGAGGAGCTGAAGGCGGCGCTGGGCGCGGCCCAGGGCGGTCGGCTGCCGCGCGGCACGGCGGGGGCGGTGAAGGACCTCGAGGAGATGCAGAAGCGCCGCCGGACCCGCACCCAGCGCGACAGTCTCGACGTCGCCCTCGGCGACCTCACCGGCTTCTACCGCGACGTCCTCGCCCTCCAGCTCGGCTCCCGGGTCGCGATCGCCAACGGCGACACCGAGGACGCCCTGGACCGGCTGGCCCGCGGCAGCAGCCCGGAGGCCACGCTGCGCCGCATCGAGGCGATCGCCGCCTGCCGGGACGCCCTGGACCGCAACGTCGCCCCGCTGCTCGCGGTGGAGGCGATGACGATGGCACTGCGGGCCGGGTGAGCCGGGCGTACGTCGGTTGACGGACTCCGTCCTCCGTACGAGGCCACCCTCCGTATGCCGCGTACTCAAAGCGTCGCTCAGCGTTACGATCGCCTGATGCACACCTGGCCCTCCCTCCGCCGTCCCCAACGGACCGGCCGGACCCGCACCGGCCCGCGTGCCGGAACCCGATCTCGGGCGACGGCCCGTGTCACGGGCGCCCTGATCGCGGCCGCCGCGCTGCTCGTGTCCGCCTGCTCCGCCGGGGGCTCGACCACGACGTCCACCGGTGCGGCGGAGGCGGCGCTGGCCGCGCTGCCGCGGGCCACGCCCGCCCCGCTGGCCCCCTACTACAACCAGCACCTGCGCTGGCGGGACTGCGGTGTCCCCGGCTTCCAGTGCGCCACGATGAAGGCGCCGCTGGACTACTCCGACCCCGGCGCGGGCGACATCAAGCTGGCCGTCGCGCGCAAGCGCGCCACCGGCAAGGACAGGCTCGGCTCACTGCTGGTCAACCCGGGCGGCCCGGGCGGCTCGGCCATCGGCTACCTGGAGCAGTACGCGGGGATCGGCTTCCCCGCCGAGGTCCGCTCGCTCTACGACATGGTCGCGATGGACCCGCGGGGCGTGGCGCGCAGCGAGCCGGTCGAGTGCCTCGACGGGCGCCAGATGGACACCTTCACCCAGACCGACACGACCCCCGACGACCGGCAGGAGACGAACGCGCTGGTCGGGCAGTTCCGCAAGTTCGCGGAGAGCTGCGGCGCGCGCTCGGCGCGGCTGCTGCGGCACGTGTCCACCGTCGAGGCCGCACGGGACATGGACATCCTGCGGGCGGTCCTCGGTGATCCGAAGCTGAACTACGTGGGGGCGTCGTACGGCACCTTCCTCGGCGCGACGTACGCCGGCCTGTTCCCGGACCGGGTGGGCCGGCTGGTCCTGGACGGCGCGATCGACCCCTCCCTCGACTCCCGCAGGGTCAACCTGGAACAGACGGCCGGCTTCGAGACGGCGTTCAAGGCGTTCGCGGAGGACTGCGTGCACCGGTCCGACTGCCCGCTCGGTGGCAAGGGCACGACTCCCGCGCAGGTCGGCGACCATCTCAAGGCCTTCTTCCGCAAGCTGGACGCCCATCCCATCCCGGCGGGCGACGCGAGCGGCCGCAAGCTCGGCGAGTCGCTGGCCACCACCGGGGTGATCGCCGCTATGTACGACCAGGCGGCCTGGGAGCGGCTCCGCGAGGCGCTGAGCTCGGCGATGCGGAAGAACGACGGCGCGGACCTGCTCGCCCTCTCGGACAGCTACTACGAACGCGACGCGAAGGGCCAGTACAGCAACCTGATGATGGCCAACGCCGCCGTGAACTGCCTCGACCTGCCGCCCGCCTTCACCGGCCCGGCGCAGGTGGAGCAGGCACTGCCCACGTTCGAGAAGGCGTCCCCGGTCTTCGGCGAGGGCCTGGCCTGGGCCTCGCTGAACTGCGCGTACTGGCCGGTCAGGGCCACCGGCGAGCCGCACCGGATCGAGGCCAGGGGCGCCGCCCCCATCGTGGTCGTCGGCACCACCCGTGACCCGGCGACGCCGTACCGCTGGGCCCAGGGCCTGGCCGCCCAGCTCTCCTCGGGCCGCCTGCTCACCTACGTCGGCGACGGCCACACCGCCTACGGCCGCGGCAGCGCCTGCATCGACTCGGCGATCAACGCGTACCTGATCAACGGAACCCCGCCGCCCCCGGAAAACGCTGCTCATAGCCCCTGTGCCAGCCCCGGAGCCCACCGCTCCGGGGCGGGTACGAAGCACCCCGCGAAACTGTGTAGACTTACCGACGTTGCTGATCGCACCATAGTGCGGACAGCGCGCCGCTTTAGCTCAGATGGCCAGAGCAACGCACTCGTAATGCGTAGGTCTCGGGTTCGAATCCCGAAAGCGGCTCCATCCGAAGCCCAGCCCAGACAGTGTCTGAGCTGGGCTTTCTCGTTCAGCGGAGGCGGCGACGACGTTGCGCGCGGGCTGCGCGGGTGTCGGCGGTCTCAGTTCTGGTCTCAGTGGGGCCCGGATTCGGGATCGGCGTAGGCGGAGAGAGGAGGGGCGTCCGCCGCGGCGGACGAGGATATCGCGTGCGCGGGCGGGGATGCGTGCACAGGTACGGGGCGCTACGGCAGCTTCGGCGATGGCGTGCCCGAAGGCGCCCTTGGGGCGGGGGCGGCGGGAGCGGCCTCCTCGGCGGGGGCCGGGCCCGGCGTGACGAGGGCGAGGCGATTGCCCACCTCCGTCTCGCGGTCATCGACCTGCCGCCGCGGACCGCCGGGTGTCGCAAAAATGTTCGACCTAATTGCCCGTATGCATGCCGAATGGCCGGTATTGCGCGACTGTCGGCGCGAGTCGATCTTCTCTAGGGTCTCCACCAAGTGACCGCGAGCGGTCGCGACTTGGGGAGCGGGGGAGGCGGGCGCGCAGAGCGGTCCGCGGTGGAGGGAACGTGACCCGAGGTCCCGGCCGTTCGACACAGGCTGTATCGAGGGGAACCACACACATGCGCAGGACCATCGCGACCCTGGCCACACTCGGACTCACCGTCGCCGGCCTGAGTCTGGCCACGGCCACCAACGCCTCCGCGGCCGGCTACGGCTGCTCGGGATCGCAGATCGACTCGTACAACACGACCGCGAACGGCGACGTGTGGGCCACGGCCTACCTCTACTACTCGTCGGCGAACGGCGGCACCAACTGTGCCGTCCTGGTCGCCAGGAAGTACGCCGGCGTGTCCCACTACATGACGGTGGCGATCAACAAGTCCGGCAGCAGCACCTGGAAGGGCAACGACGGAGCGTTCAGCTCCTACGCGGGGCCGGTCACCGTCACGGGCACCGACGGGCACTGCATCAACCTCAAGTTCGCCGAGGACAACGGCGGTCTCTGGGTCGGCCGGGACGTCAACAACGTGCACTGCGGCTGAGCGGACCCCGCCGCGAAGAGGGCGGGACAGGACCCCGGCCGTTCACCTCCGCCGACCGGGGTCCTTCTGCGTCCCCGGACCAGGCCTGCGGCGACACTCCCCCGAGTTACGCGTGCGACGCGCGCGCCGTCGGGCCGGATCCGATGAAATGATCAGATCAGGACGCGCCAACAGATCGCTAACATGTGGGCCAACGGTTCGTCCGCAGCCGCCGATCGGCCGGCCGGAAGCAGGACCGGGGGAAGGCAGAGGGCAGCGTGAAGCGGCGGTACGAGCTGCGGTTCGGACTGCTGGGGCCGCCCGCCCTGTACGACCGACAGCTGTCCGGGATTTCGTACGAGCCCTCCGCCGATCCGCGGGTCGGCCCGGACGGTGGTCCCGGCACCTACGACACTGCCCCCGATGGCGCCGCCGACACTCAGCCGAGCGTCATCGGCAGCCCCAAGATGCGCGCGCTGCTCGCCGCGCTGCTGCTGGAGGCCGGCCGGGTCGTCTCGACCGAGTCGCTGAAGGACGCCCTGTGGGGCGGGGCGCCCCCGTCTCCGCGCGGGCCTCGCTGCACAACCACGTCACCCGGCTGCGCCGGCTCCTGGACGATCCCGAGCGGCTCAGAACCGTGGCGCCCGGCTATCTGCTGCGGGTCGACCAGGGCGAGCTGGACGTGCACGTGTTCGACGCCAGGGTGGTCGCGGCGCGTGCCGCCCACGCCCGGGAGGACTGGCGGACCGTCGTGTGCGCCGCCACCTCCGCACTCGCGCTCTGGCGCGGCGTCCCGCTCGGGGACTCGCCGCCGACCTCGGCGGGTACGCCCTCGCACAGCGCCTGGAGGAGGCCCGGCTGCTCCTGCTGGAGTGGCGCTACGACGCCGAACTCGCGCTCGGCGGAACACGGCTGGCCGACATCGTGCCGGAGCTGGCCGCGCTCGTCGCCGAGCATCCGCTGCGCGAGGCCTACCACCGCAGGCTCATGCTCGCCCTGCACCGCACCGGCCGGCAGGCCGAGGCCCTCGCCGTCCACCGCGACCTGCGCGCCCGCCTGGTCGAGGAACTCGGCGTCGAGCCCGGACCGGCCGTCCGCGAGGCCCATTTGGAGGTCCTGCGGGACCTCCCGGCACCGGAGCGGGGCGAGACGGGCGAACCGGCAGGCGCCCCCTCGCACGGGCACGCCTACGCCCCGGCCGACAGCGGGCCGGCCTCTCGTGGCGCTCGCGTACCGGTCGAAGGCGGGTCGGCCGCCCGCACCCTCCCCGGCACTCCGGAACCCATCCGCGGCGGGCGCGGGCCGCAGAGAGCGCAGACGCCTGACGGCGGCGGCACCGCCGCCCACGGGCGGGAGGCGGGCGGCGGCGGGGCGAACCCGCGGCCGTCCGGGGAGCCGGCGCCCTCCTCGCCCCAGACCCCCGTCCCCGCCCAGCTCCCGCCCTCGCCGCCGCACTTCACCGGCCGGGCCGCCGAGCGGCACGACCTGCGGCAGGCCCTCACCGCCCGGGCGGCCGACTGGCCGTGATCAGCGGCATGGCAGGCGTCGGCAAGAGCGCGCTCGCCCTGCACGTGGCCCACACGCTGCGGGACCGCTTCCCCGACGGCCAGCTCTACGTCAACCTGCACGGCGCCACACCCGGCATGACCCCGCTCACCCCGGCCCAGGCGCTCACCGCCCTGCTGCGCGACCTCGGTGCCGAGCCCCGGAGCATCCCCGAACACCCTGACGCCGCGGCCGCGTTGCTCCGGTCCCTGCTCGCCCCGTCCCGCGTCCTGCTGATGCTGGACGACGCGGCGAGCGCGGCCCAAGTGCGGCCCCTGCTGCCGGCCGGGCCGGGCTGCGCGGTGATCGTCACCAGCCGGTCGCCGCTGACCGTCCTCGACGGCGCCCGGCGCTTCCCGCTCGGCCCGCTGACCGGGGAGGACAGCGCCGCGCTGTTGCGGGCCGTGAGCGGACGCGAGGGACTGGACGCCGGACACGCCCTGATCGAGCTGACCGGGCGGCTCCCGCTCGCGCTGCGCGTGGTCGCCGCCCGGCTGGCCGCCCGCCGCGCCCTCATCCCCGACGTGCTGGCCGGTCAACTGGCGGCCTCCGGCAGCAGGCTGCCCCACCTCGAGTACGACGACCTGAGCGTCCGCCGGTCCCTCGCCGTCGCCCACGACGCGCTCGCCGCCGCCGAACGCGAGGCCGACCGGGACGCGGCCCTCGCGCTGCGCCGCATCGGGGACCTCGACCTGCCGACCTACGGCGCCCTGCTCGTCGCCCGTCTCACCGGCACCGACGAGCGCCGCGCCGAGGCCGCCCTGGACCGGCTGGTCGACGTGGCCCTGCTGGAGGAGACGGAGTACGGCCGCTACGCCCCGCACGACCTGGTCCGCGACTTCGCCCGTGAACTGGCCGGTGCGGGCACCGGGCCGGCCGCCGGCACCGATCCCGACCTCACCGCCCTGCGCTGGTACGCGGCGGCCGCCGAACGTGTGCTGACCGCCGTCGTGGAGCCCGGCCTGGACCAGGACGACCGCCGACGGCCCACCTCGGCGCAGCCGCCGGGCCATGCCGCGGACGTGGCGGCCCTGCCGGTCTTCGAGTCCACCGACCAGGCCATCGCCTGGGGCGACATGGAACTGGAGAACGTCGTCGCGCTGGTGGGGCGCAACGCGGGCACGGCCGACGAGCACCGGGCCGCCGCTCTCTCCGTGCTGGCCCGGCTGTTCTTCCCGTACGTGCGGCGGTGCGGCCGGGTGGCCGAGATGGAGGTGCTGGGGCGGGCCGCGCTCGACGCGGCACGCGGGCTCGGGGACGCGGCGGCGGAGGCGTACGCGCTGGGCGACCTGGCCGGGCTGCACTTCCTGGCCGGCCGGCAGAACGACGCCCTGGTCCTCACCGACGAGGCGCTCGCGATCTGGCGGCGGCTCGGCCGGATCTCCTGGATCCGGCGCAGCCTGAACAACCGCGGGCTGCTGCTGGAGGGACTCGGCCGGTTCGCGGAGTCGGGGGACGCGCTGCGGCAGAGCCTCGCGTACTCCCGGCAGCTCAACGACCCCTACGGGGAGGCCGTCACCCACAGCCATCTCGGCAACCTCTACGAGCACACCGACCCGCGCGCGGCGATCGAGCGGCACCGGCGCTCGCTGGCGATCGGGGACGCGATCGGCGCGGTCATCGTGCGGCACTCGGCGCACTGCAACATCGGGTACGCCCACCTCACCCTGGGGGAACCCGCGGCGGCCGCACGGCACTTCGAGGAGAGCCTGCGCATCCTCGGCGATCACGGCGACTGGCACGGCGAGTCGCAGACCCGGCTCGGGCTGGTCCGCGCCCTGCGGCGGCTCGGCGAGACCGGGCGGGCCGCCCTGGAGTGCGCGGAGCTGCTGCGCCGGGCCGACGCCCGCGCCGACCGCTACATGGGCGGCCTGGCCCGCCACCAGCACGGGCTGCTGCTGCGCGAGCAGGGACGGCGGACGGAGGCGCGCGACGTCTGGCACGCGGCCCTCGCGGCGCTGGACGGCACCGACGAGCAGGCGGTGCTGGAGGAACTGCGGGAGCTGGTGGCCGGCACCCCGGTGTGCTGACCGGCCCTCACTTGGCGTCGGCGTAGCACTCCACCACGGCGGTCGTGAACGGGAAGCGCACCGGTGTCTCGCCGAAGGTGAGCCGCCCGGCGAGGCGCGAGGCCTCCTGGATCGCCTCGACGACCGTGCCGGCCTCGTCGGCGGGGCAGTGCACGATCACCTCGTCGTGCTGGAAGAAGACCAGCTCGGCCTCCAGGTCCGCGCAGGCCCGGCGCAGCCCGGCGAGCAGCAGCAGCGCCCAGTCGGCGGCGCTGCCCTGCACCACGAAGTTCCGGGCGAAGCGGCCGCGCGCGCGGGAGTCGCCCGAGGTGTGGCCCGCGCCCCAGCCGGGCCCGTCGCCCGGTCCGTCGGTGTCGCCGTCGCCGAGCGGGATGCCCGCCTCCTCGGCCGCGTCCTCGCCCGGGCCGGTGACGGGCGGGCAGGTCCGGCCCAGCCAGGTGCGGACGAGCCGGCCCTCCTCGCCGGCCCGGGCGGCCTCGTCGACGTAGGCCACGGCCCTGGGAAAGCGGCGTCTGAGGGCGGCGAGGTTCTTCAGGCCGTCACCGGAGGTCTGGCCGTAGACCGCGCCGAGCACGGCGAGCTTGGCCTGGTTCCGGTCTCCGGAGAAGGCGCGGTCCGAGACGGACTGGTACAGGTCGCTCTCCCTCGCGGCCACCTCCATCAGGCCGGGGTCGCGGGAGATGGCCGCCAGGACGCGCGGCTCCATCTGGTCGGCGTCGGCCACGACCAGCCGCCAGCCGGGGTCGGCGACCACGGCCCGCCGGATCACCTTCGGGATCTGCAGCGCGCCCCCGCCGTTGGTCACCCAGCGACCGGTGACCGTGCCGCCGGCCAGGAACTCGGGCCGGAAGCGCCCGTCGCGCACCCAGTCCTGCAGCCAGGACCAGCCGTGCGCCACCCAGATGCGGTACAGCTTCTTGTACTCCAGCAGCGGTTCCACCGCCGGGTGGTCGACGGAGGCGATCTCCCGGCGGCGGGTGGACCGCACCTTGATCCCGGCCCCGGCGAAGGCCTTGACCACGTCGGCGGGCAGGTCGGGCCGCACCCGGCGGCCGAAGGCGGCCGACACCTCGTCGGCCAGCTCGGCCAGGCGCCTCGGCTCGCCGCCGCCCGCGTACCGCTCGCCCAGCAGGCCGCGCAGCAGCTCGCGGTGGACCTCGGCGCTCCAGGGCAGGCCGGAGCGGTTCATCTCGGCGGCCACCAGCATCCCCGCCGACTCGGCGGCGGTCAGCAGCCGCATGCGGTCGGGGTGGGCGGTCCGCTCGTGCCGCCGCTGCTGCTCGGCGTAGACGGCGAGCAGGTCGGCGAGGGGCAGGCGGCCGCCGGCCGGCTCGAACAGCGGGGACTGGGCGCCCGGTTCGGCCTGCCGCTGCGGCGGGTCGGGCGGTACGGGGCCGCCGCGGAGGCGGGCCAGGGCGGCGGCGGCCGAGCGTGGCTCGCCGTACCGGCCCTCGTGGCCCAGCAGGAGTGTCTCGGCGTCCTCTACGTCGTAGCACCGCTCCACTCGCACCCCCGTGGCGAGCAGACGCGGGTAGACGTCGGCGGTCGACCGCCACACCCAGCGCGTCACCTCCGGACGGCTCCGCACCGCCCCGGCGAGATCGCTCTCCCGCCGCACCGGCCCGGCGGGCAGCCCGTCGGGGCCGAGGGGGCGACGTCCACGCCACCGTCCTCGGCCGCCGCGAGAGCCCACCGGCCGGACATGGACAGGAGTCTGGCAGGCGGCACTGACAATGGCCCTGACCTGCTGGTTCATTCGGCGTCGGCCGCGGCCGGCGGGGGCGTACGGCGGTGCCGTGTGCTTTCCCGGGCCTCAGCCCGCCGCCGCCTCCTCGGCGTCGGCCGCCGCCTTCTTGTGCTCCAGCAGCGTCGCCAGCACCCTGCCGACGAACTCCTCGGTCGCCGCCTTGGTGACGCCGAGGCCGCTGAGGACGCCCGTGCCGTTCTCGTGCTCCAGCAGGGCCAGCAGGAGGTGCTCGGTGCCGATGTAGTTGTGGCCGAGCCGGAGGGCCTCGCGGAAGGTGAGTTCCAGGACCTTCTTGGCCTCGGGGCCGTAGGGGACGAGGTCGGGCGCGTCCTCGGCGGCCGGCGGGAGCGCCGCGGCCGCGGCCTGGCGCACCGTGTCGAGCGGGACGCCCTGAGTGGTGATCGCCTTCGCGGCCAGGCCGTCCGGTTCGGCCAGCAGGCCGAGGACCAGGTGCTCGGGGCGGCCCTCGGAGTGGTGGGCGGCCACCGCCTCGTTGTGCGCGGACATGACCACGTTCCGCGCGCGCGGGGTGTAGCGGCTGAAGCCCTGGCTGAGGTCGAGGTCGGCCGACTCCTTGGGCACGAAGCGCTTCTGCGCCGCCTGCCGGGTCACGCCCATGCTCCTGCCGATGTCGGTCCAGGAGGCGCCCGACCGGCGGGCCTGGTCGACGAAGTGGCCGATCAGGTGGTCGGCCACGTCACCGAGGTGGTCCGCGGCGATCACCGCGTCCTGGAGCTGGTCGAGGGGTTCGGGGTGAACCTTCTTGATCGCCGCGATGAGGTCGTCGAGGCGTACGGATGCCGTGATGTTCGGATTGGTCGCCATGTGTCAACCGTAGGTTGCGCCCCCCGCACTGTCAACCTTCAGTTGACAGTGCTTCGCCGTCGGGCTCCACACGTTGTCCACAGGGTGTGGACGACTTCCGCCCGCTGTCGGCGACGCGTGGCACGATCGACGGGTGACCAGCACTGCCAGCACTGTCGAGCGCGCCTTCCGCGCCGCCCTCTACGAAGACGACGACGCCGGGCTCGACACGGGTGCCTCCCTGCTCGCCGCCGACCCCGCGGCGGACACCGAGCTGGAACGCCGGGGCGAGGAGTTCGTGGCGGCCGCCTGGCGGCGCGGCTGGCAGCCCGCCGACGTCGTACGGCTCGTGCGGCGCGAGCTGGACGAGCCCCACCTGGCGCTCGTGTCCGGGCTGATACGGGCGCAGTCCGGGCAGGACCGCCCCCGCGGGCGCCGCTGGGCCGCCCAGCTGGAGGCCCTCCCGGAGCCCACCGCGCGAGCGGGCGACCGCTTCTCGCACGCCACCGCGGTGCTGGAGCTGTACCGGCTCCTGCTGCGCCTGCCCGCCCTGGAGGTCCTGGAGGAGCCCCGGCGCGATCCCGGGCCCGGCGCCTCCCGCATGCTGACCCGCATCCGCGCGCTGCTCGCCAAGGCCGAGGCCACCGGCTACCCCGAGGAGGCCGAAGCGCTCTCGGCGAAGGCGCAGGAGCTGATGGCCCGGCACAGCGTCGACGAGGCGCTGCTGGCCGCCGGGGCTCCCGCGCCGGACGCGCCCGGCGCCTGCCGCATCGGCGTGGAGCCGCCGTACGAGCAGGCCAAGGCGGTGCTGTTGAACGCGGTGGCCACGGCCAACCACTGCCGCGCCGTGTGGAACGAGGCGCTCGGCTTCTCCACGGTCGTCGGCTTCGAGGCGGACCTGGAGGCGGTCGAACTGCTCCACACCTCGCTGCTGGTGCAGGCCACCCACGCGATGACCAAGGCCGAGGCCGCGCAGCGCGCGGGCGGCCGCAAGCGCACCAAGACGTTCCGGCAGTCGTTCCTCGCGGCCTACGCGCACCGTGTCGGCGACCGCCTCGCGGCCGTGGCCGTGACCCAGGTGACCCAGGACCTGCTGCCGGTCCTCGCCACCCGGGAGACGGCCGTCACCGACCGGCTCGAGCACATGTTCCCCGAGACCACGACGACCCGGCTGCGCGGGGTGAGCGACGCGGCGGGCTGGACGGAGGGCGCGCGAGCGGCGGACCAGGCCCAGGTCAGGGCCCGCCCCCGGCTCGGCTGACCCCCGGCCCCGGCCCGCCGGGGCGCGCGGACGTCAGTCCCCGACCTGCTGGAAGGCGCTGACGGAGGCGTCCGGGGTGTCGCCGGAGCCCTTGGTCGCGACGGGTCCGTAGGACCACGGGAAGCTGCGGGTGGTGTCCGTGCCGGGCAGGCCGATCCTCACCGACTTCGCCGCCAGGCCCGCCTTGCCGCCCGCCCCGCCGCGCACGTAGGTGATGGTGAAGGTGGCCGAGTCGCCCTTGGCGAGCTTCAGCTTCTGCGCCCTGGCCCCCTCCTGCGCGGGCAGTTTCACCTCGCCGCCGCCGGTGCTCAGCGTGGCGCCGGGGAAGTGGTCGAGGGTGCAGGGCGTGCTCTGGTTGGTGATGCTGACGGGAACCTCGCCGGTGTCCCCGGCGGAGGGGGCCACGCTCGCCGAGCCGATCTGCACCGAGACACCGCCGATCTCGCAGGCGGAGCCGCGCTTGCCGTCCTTGCCGCCACCGCCGTCGTCACAGGCGGTCAGCAGGAGGGCGGCGGCGAGGGCGGTGACGGTGAGCGGAATGGCGCGCATGAGCAGGTCCCATCGAGGTCGTGACGGTCTCCTCGCATCATGGCGCCTGCGCCGGGGCCCCGCTCACGCACCCCACCGAATTCACCGCTTCAGGTTCGTCGGCATCCCCGAGGGCAGCTTGCCGCCCTCGGCCTTGGTGTACGTCTCCTCGCCGAGCCTGCCGGACCAGGTCACCTTCAGGGCGTCCTTGCTCGCCGAGTCGACCATGCCGCTGACCCGGTCCTTGCTGCCGTTGGTGCAGTCCAGATGGATCATCCGCATGCCCGACTGGGTGCCGGCGGTGCCGGCGCACGTGGCTCCGCCCGTCGCGAAGAGCCCGGCCTTCCTGCCGGTGATCACCAGGGCCACGATCGACCCCTTGGTGGTGCTGACCCAACTGCCCTGCAGCTCGCCGGCGGCGCCGGTGACCGTACCCGGGGAGCCGCCGCCGGACTCCGAGCCGGCCGTCGGCGCCGGGGCCGGTGAGGAGCCGTCCTCGGTGCCGCCCCCGCCGCACGCGGTCAGCGCGAGCGCACCCACCAGGCCGGCCGCCGCGGCCGCCGTCCGCACCCTTGCAGTCGCCGTAGTCACGTCAAACTCCCAAGCTGTAGCGAACCGGCCGCCCCGGAGCCGTCGTCCCGCTCGGGACGGCGTCCCCGAACCGGAGGGACCGCAGCAAGTTACCAGCCGTTACCCCGAACACTTCCGGACGCCGTGCGGAAATCCCGGCCTGCCTGCTCGCTCAGCACGGGTAGGAAATCTCCTACGGTTGACGTGTAGGAAATAACCTACCTATTCTCGTCGCATGACCGTCACCCACGCCTCCTTCGTCACCCTCCCCGTCTCCGACCAGGACCGCGCCCTGCGCTTCTACCGCGACGTCCTCGGCCTGGAGGTCACCGCCGACCGGCAGCTTCCCCAGGGCCGCTGGCTCCAGGTGGCCCCCGCGGGCGCGCAGACCGCCTTCACGCTCTCCGGGCCGGGGGCGGGCGGTTTCACGCCCGGCTCCGCACGCGGGATCATGTTGGTCACGACCGACGTCGACGCGGACTGCGCCAGGCTCGCCGCCGCCGGGACCGAGGTGCGGGGGCCGGACGAACTCCCCTGGGGGCGCATGGCCTCCTTCGCGGACCCCGACGGCAACGGACTGATGCTGCTGACGGAGAAGGAAGGCTTCTGACGCCCCATGAACCGGACCGCCCCATGAACCCGGCCGCGCCATGACCGGGACCGGAACCGCCGCCGAGGACCTCGTCTTCGCCGCGCTCGCCAACGCCACCCGCCGAGAGGTGCTGCGGCTGTTGCGCGAACGCGGTCCGCAGGCCGTGCAGGCCCTGGCCGGGCACTTCGACATGCGCCGCCCGAGCCTGTCCGAGCACCTCAAGGTGCTCCGGGACGCCGGCCTCGTCTCGGAGCAGCGCTCCGGACGGCAGCGCATCTACCGCCTGGAAGCGGCCCCGCTCGCCGAGGTGCAGGACTGGCTCCATCCGTACGAGCGGTTCTGGCGCGACCGCCTGAAGGGCCTCGGCGACCTGCTCGACCGCATGCCCGACGATGAACGCCCATGAGCACCGCGCCGCCTGGTGACGCCGACGACCTCACCACCGTCCGCGTCGACCAGTTCTTCCCGCATCCGCCCGCCAAGGTCTGGCGCGCCCTGACCGAACCGGCCCTGCTGGCCCGCTGGCAGATGCCCGGCGCCGAGGACTTCCGGCTCGAGGTCGGCCACCGGTACCGGATGACCTCGGTCCCGCGGCCCAACGCCCGCTTCTCCGGCGTCGTCGACGTGCGGGTCCTCGCCTACGTCCCCGAGCGGATGCTGTCCCTGCGCTGGGCCGACGCCGATCCCGCCGGTCCCACGGACTGGACCGTCACATGGACCCTGGAACAGGAAGGGCGCGGCACGCGTCTTTTCCTGGTGCACGAGGGATTCGATCCGGACGACCCGGCGCAGATGATGGCGCGGAAGATCATGGACGGGGGCTGGAAGGGACATGTGCTGCCGTCCCTCGGACAGATGCTGGAACGGTTTCGGTAAAGCGGGCGTCAAAGCTGTAATCGGGGCACCACAGCCCGTGCACGTGCATCTGCTCGCGCATCTGCATATGAACGCAGCTATGATCCGGATCAGTTGACCAAGACATCCATGGCCACATCAGCCAAGTGCACCACCGGGGAGCGACCTGTGGACCGCGACGTTGACGGCGTGTACGGGGGGTACGACGTGTACAACGGCATGGCTGCAACGCAGCTGGACGGAGTGGCCTGGCAGAAGAGCAGGCACAGCAACTCGCAGGGTTCCTGCGTGGAGTTCGCGCGCCTGCCCGGTGGTGACGTGGCGGTGCGCAACTCGCGCTTCCCGGACGGGCCCGCGCTCGTCTACACGCGCGCGGAGATCGAGGCGATGCTCCTCGGCATCAAGGACGGCGAGTTCGATCACCTGATAGCCGGCTGAAACGACTCAGCGCCCCACGGGGCGGCGACGACCCGGTGTACGCGCGTAGACACCGCGCGTGACTCGGCCTGGCATCATTTCAGTCCGCCGGCCGGAGCCGGAACAGCGCCCAGACGACCTTGCCGCCGAGCGCGCCCGCGAGCGGATGCCAGCCCCAGCCGTCGGCGAACGAGTCGACCAGGAACAGTCCCCGGCCGGACTCGGCCGAGAAGTCGTCCGAATCGCGCGGCGCCGGCGTCTCGTCGCTGGGGTCGCGCACCGCGCACACCAGCCGCTCGGTCCAGCGCAGCAGGTGCAGGCGCACGGCGGGCGGCTGCGCGCAGCGGCCCGCGTCGGCCTCGCCGGAGGGGCGCTGGTGAGGGATGGGCAGGCCGTGCCGCAGGGCGTTGGTGACGAGTTCGGAGACGACGAGGCATATGTCGTCGAAGCGGTCGCCCACGTCCCACTGGTCCAGCGTGCGGCGGGTGAAGCGCCGGGCCTCGCCCACCGCCTCGTAACGGGCCGGCAGGGCGCAGGAGGCGGCATCGGAGACGGCTGCGGGGTCCAACGGCGGAAGGCCCTGCCGTAATGGCTTGAGCATGGTCGATCCATTCGTCCCCATGCGAGGCACTCCCGGGAATTCGCGGTCGTAGCGATGCAGCGGTGGCGCGGCACCATGGTTTCGGATGGGACAGGCAGATGCAAGGGCAGATGCACGTGCACGTGACCGAAATGATCCTGCCCGTACCGCTTCTTGGCCATTTTTTCTGCCACATTGGACCATGCGACTGCCAGAGGTCCGTACCTCTGCCTGCGGAAAACGGCTGACCTCTTTCCGTTTCCGTAACCGGGCGAGTACTGCTCGAAGTGTTTTAGTGGCAGACTGCGGCCCCTGAAGATGGTTGGGGAGGCTGGCGAACGTGAGCGCGGGAGAGCCCGGATCGGTGGTGCGGCGCATGCTGCTCGGCTCGCAACTCAGGCGGCTGCGTGAAGCACGGGGGATCACGCGTGAGGCGGCGGGTTACTCGATCCGCGCGTCCGAGTCGAAGATCAGCCGGATGGAGTTGGGCCGGGTGAGCTTCAAGACCAGGGACGTCGAGGATCTGCTGACGCTGTACGGCATCAGTGACGAGGCGGAGCGCGAGTCGCTGCTCTCCCTCGCCCGGGAGGCCAACGTGGCGGGCTGGTGGCACAGTTACACCGACGTACTGCCGAGCTGGTTCCCCACCTATGTGGGCCTGGAGGGCGCCGCCTCGCTGATCCGGGTGTACGAGGTCCAGTTCGTGCACGGCCTGCTGCAGACCGAGGAGTACGCCCGCGCGGTGGTCCGGCGCGGCATGAAGGGCGCGAGCCCGGCCGACGTGGAGCGGCGGGTCGCGCTGCGCCTGGAACGGCAGAAGCACCTGCTCGCGGACAACGCCCCCGAGTTCCACATCGTCCTGGACGAGGCCGCCCTGCGCCGCCCGTACGGCGACCGTGCCGTGATGCGCGGCCAGCTCCAGCACCTGATCGACATCTCCGGTCGCCCCAACGTCAGGCTCCAGGTGATGCCGTTCGGCTTCGGCGGGCACTCCGGCGAGAGCGGCGCCTTCACCATCCTCAGCTTCCCCGACACGGACCTCTCCGACGTGGTCTACCTGGAGCAGCTGACCAGCGCCCTGTACCTGGACAAGCGCGAGGACGTCGCCCAGTACGAGCAGGCGCTCAAGGAGCTCCAGCAGGACAGTCCGGGCCCTGACGAGAGCCGGGATCTTCTCCGCGGTCTCCTTCAACTCTCTTGAAACACAAGTACGATGACGTGTGATCAGACCGTGACGTGGCTCCTGTGTCTGCTACCGATTGAGGGATCACATGCCGTCCTACTTCAGCGACCTGGCCCAGCAGTACATCGACGGTGAGTGGCGCCCGGGCACAGGTTCCTGGGACGTCATCGACTTCAACCCGTACGACGACGAGAAGCTGGCCTCGATCACCGTGGCGACGGTCGACGAGGTCGACCAGGCCTACCGCAGCGCCGCCCGTGCCCAGAAGCAGTGGGCGGCGACCAACCCGTACGCCCGCCGTACGGTGTTCGAGCGGGCGCTGCGGCTGATCGAGGACCGCGAACAGGAGATAGCCGACCTGATCGTCGCGGAGCTGGGCGGCACGCGCGTCAAGGCCGGCTTCGAGCTGCACCTCGCCAAGGAGTTCCTGCGCGAGGCGGTCAACCTGGCGCTGCGCCCGGAGGGCAGGATCCTGCCCTCCCCGGCCGACGGCAAGGAGAACCGCGTCTACCGGGTACCGGTGGGCGTGGTGGGTGTGATCAGCCCGTTCAACTTCCCGTTCCTGCTGTCGATCAAGTCCGTCGCGCCGGCCCTCGCGCTCGGCAACGGCGTGGTGCTCAAGCCGCACCAGAACACCCCGATCGCGGGCGGCACCCTGGTCGCGAAGATCTTCGAGGACGCGGGGCTGCCGGGCGGTCTGCTCAATGTCGTCGTCACCGACATAGCGGAGATCGGCGACGCCTTCATCGAGCACCCGGTGCCCAAGGTCATCTCCTTCACCGGCTCCGACAAGGTCGGCCGGCACGTGGCCACCGTCTGCGCCTCCCACTTCAAGCGCGCGGTGCTCGAACTGGGCGGCAACAGCGCGCTGGTGGTCCTGGACGACGCCGACATCGACTACGCGGTCGACGCGGCCGTCTTCAGCCGCTACGTGCACCAGGGCCAGGTCTGCATGGCGGCGAACCGGGTCCTGGTGGACCGCTCGGTGGCCGAGGAGTTCACCGAGAAGTTCGTCGCCAAGGTCCGGACCCTCAAGGTCGGCGACCCGCGTGACCCGCGGACCGTCATCGGGCCGGTGATCAACTCCCAGCAGGCGAGCGCCGTCTCGGGCGTCGTGGACCAGGCGCTCGCCGAGGGCGCCACCGCCCTCGTGCACGGCACCACCACCGGCAACCTGGTCGAGCCCAGCGTGCTCACCGACGTCCCCGCGGGCTCCGCCCTGCTCCAGCAGGAGGTCTTCGGCCCGGTCGTCTTCCTCGTCCCCTTCGACGGCGAGGAGGAGGCGGTCCGGATCGTCAACGACACCCCCTACGGCCTCAGCGGCGCCGTCCACACGGGCGACATCGAGCGCGGTGTCGCGTTCGCCAAGCGAATCGACACCGGCATGTTCCACGTGAACGACGGCACCGTGCACGACGAGCCGCTGGTGCCGTTCGGCGGTGAGAAGCACTCCGGCCTCGGCCGGCTGAACGGCGAGACGACCGTCGAGGCGTTCACCACGGTCAAGTGGATCTCGGTGCAGCACGGCCGCAGCGGCTTCCCCTTCTGAAGGTTCCGAAAGGCGCCTTCCGGAAGTTCCAGAGGCACCCGGGACGTCCCCCGCGCGCGCCGGGCCCTTGCGGACAGAAGCTGACCGCAAGGGCCCGTAGCTTCTTCCTTGTCAGGCAAGAGGACTCGAGGAGAGGCGGCCGGTCATGGTCACACACGTGGCGGCGGAGACGCAGGGCGACGAGCGCGGGGCGCTGCTCGCGTTCCTGGAGGAACAGCGAGGCGGCATCCGCCGGGCCCTGCTGGGGCTGACGGAGGAGCAGGCCCGCTCCCGTCCGAGCGCCAGCGAACTGACCCTCGGCGGTCTGCTCAAGCACGTCGCCGAGGTCGAGCAGAGCTGGCTGGCCCGGGCCCGGCAGGAGCCGCCGGCGGTCCATCGCGACGAGTCGAACTGGAACGAGTGCTTCCGGCTCACTGACGACGAGACGGTGGCCGGGCAGCTCGCCTACTGGGAGAAGGTCGCCGCCGAGACGGAGGAGTACATCCGTTCCGCGCCCAGCTTGGACGACACCTTCCCGCTGCCGCCCGACCCCTGGTTCCCGCCGGAGGGCCGGGTCTCCCTGCGCTGGCTGTGCCTGCACCTGATCCGCGAGACCGCCCGGCACGCCGGCCACGCCGACATCATCCGGGAGTCCCTGGACGGGAAGACCGCCTTCGAGCTGGTGGCCCTGGAGCAGCGGGGCTGAGCCGCGGCCATAACCTGGACGGCATGTCAGCGATCCGTCTTCTCGTGCTGGGCGCGGTCCGCCAGCACGGGCGGGCCCACGGCTACCAGGTCCGCGGCGACCTGGAGTACTGGGGCGCGCACGAGTGGTCCAACGCCAAGCCGGGCTCGATCTACCACGCCCTGAAGCAGATGGCGAAGCAGGGGCTGCTGCGCGCGCACGAGATCGCGCCGTCCACCGCGGGCGGTCCGCCGCGCACCGAGTACGAGATCACGGACCCGGGCCGGAGGGAGTTCTTCCGGCTGCTGCGCGAGTCCCTGGTCTCCTACGACCAGAAGATGGACATCCAGTCCGCCGCCCTCGGCTTCCTGGTCGAACTGGACCGGGCCGAGGCGCTGGACCTGCTGCGGGAGCGGATCCGGCGCATCGGACAGTGGCGGTCGGCCGTCACCGGGCACTACCTCCCCGAGGACGGCCCGGAACAGCTCGGCCACATCGGCGAGATCATGAACCACTGGCTGCACACGGCCGACTCCGACGCCGCCTGGACCCAGGGGCTCATCGACCGCCTGGAGGCGGGCGCGTACACCTTCGCGGGCGAGGGCGAGCCGTTCGTGGGCATCCTCGCCGAGGGCCAGGACAACCCGTACGCGACGGGGGAGCGGCACCCGGGGGACGACCGCTGACCCGGCACGGCCGGGTACGCCCCCTAGTGGTGGAAGCTGGTGGCCGCGTCCCGGTCCTTGGTGAGGGGATGCGGCTGCCGGCGCAGTTCCGGCAGCAGGCGGGCCAGGTCGTCCACGAAGAGGTCGGCCAGGTCGTGGGAGAAGCCGTTGCGGCACACGACCCGCAGCACCGCCAGGTCCTCGCGGTTCGGCGGGAAGGTGTAGGCGGGCAGCAGCCAGCCGTGCTCGCGCATCCGCCGGGAGACGTCGAAGACGTCGTAGGACAGGCCCTCGTTGGTGGTGAAGGCGAACACCGGCAGCTCGTCGCCGCGCGTCAGCATCCGGAAGTCGCCGAGCGCCTCGATCTTGCCGGCCAGTGCCCGCGCCACGTCCCGCGTGGTCTGCTGCACCGCCCGGTAGCCCTCGCGGCCCAGCCGCAGGAACGAGTAGTACTGCGCGACGACCTGGGCTCCGGGGCGGGAGAAGTTCAGGGCGAACGTCGGCATGTCGCCGCCCAGGTAGTTGACCCGGAAGACCAGCTCCTCGGGCAGCGCCTCCTTGTCCCGCCACAGCGCCCAGCCGACGCCCGGGTAGACCAGGCCGTACTTGTGCCCGGAGGTGTTGATCGACGCCACCCGCGGCAGCCGGAAGTCCCACACCAGGTCCTCGTCGAGGAACGGCGCGATCATCGCCCCGGAGGCGCCGTCGACGTGCACCGGGATGTCCAGCCCGGTCCGCTCCTGGAGGGCGTCCAGGGCGGCGCACAGCTCCGCGACCGGCTCGTACGACCCGTCGAAGGTGGAGCCGAGGATGCCGACGACACCGATGGTGTTCTCGTCGCACAGCCCGGCCGCCGCCTCCGGGTCCAGGTGGTACCGGTCGCCCTCCATCGGCACCAGCCGCGCCTCCACCTCCCAGAAGTTGCAGAACTTCTCCCAGCAGACCTGCACGTTGACGCCCATGACCAGGTTCGGGCGGGCTCCCGGGTAGCGGTCGGCGTTGCGCTGCGCCCAGCGGCGCTTGAGCGCCATCCCGGCCAGCATGCAGGCCTCGCTGGAGCCCGTGGTCGAACAGCCCACGGCGGCCGACGGGTCCGGGGCGTTCCACAGGTCGGCGAGCATCGCCACACACCGCCGCTCCAGCTCGGCCGTACGCGGGTACTCGTCCTTGTCGATCATGTTCTTGTCCCGGCACTCACCCATCAGCACCCCGGCCTGCGGCTCCATCCAGGTGGTGACGAAGGTGGCCAGGTTCAGCCGCGAGTTGCCGTCCAGCATCAGCTCGTCGTGCACCAGCTGGTACGCCGTGGACGGTGGCAGCGGGGTGTCGGGGAGCCGGTGCGTGGGCGGGGCCTCGGTCATCCCGCCGACCGGATTGGCCTCTCCGAAGAACGGGTTGACCGACATCAGGCGCTCTTCGTGCTTCTCCGGGCCTTTGTGCAGGGCCATGTCGTGCCTCCAGACGGGGGATGGGATCAGCGGACGGAGGTGCCGTCACCGCGCAGCTGCATCTGCGGCCGCCCGGTCACCAGCAGCCAGGCCGGCAGCGAGGCGATGCAGAGCAGGGCGATGATGGCGGGGGAGGCCACCAGGACGGCGGCCGTGAACAGGCTCACCCAGCCCTGCCGGGTGATCGCCAGCAGCATGCCCAGCACGCACGCGGACACGCCCACCGCGGCGGGCACGGCCGGGACGAGCGCGTGGGCGCACAGGCCGAGCGCGGAGCCGACGAAGACGGCGGGGAAGATCCGGCCGCCCCGGAAGCCGCAGGTGGCCGCGACCAGCAGCGCCGCCAGCTTCACGACGGCCATGGTGGCGAACTGCCCGGCCGTCCAGCCCGTGGGGTCGTGCGCCAGCTCGCCCACCTCCGACAGCCCCTTGAAGAGGGTCAGATGACCGCCGACGGCGGCCAGGACGCCGAGCACCGCACCGCCCGCCGGAAGCATCAGCATCGGGTGCCGCAACCGCTGGAAGGCCGCGTGGACGTGGGGAAAGGCGCGTACGGCGCACATGCCGAGCAGGGCGGCCACCGTGGCGAGCACCAGGGCCGCCAGCAGGTCGGCCCAGCGCGGAGGGCCCAGCGGCGGCAGGCCCAGGTCGAAGGCCGGCCGGTACAGCAGCGAGGTGGTCAGCGCCCCGACCGCCGCCGCGATCAGCGGCGCGAACAGGTTGTCCCACAGCAGCCCTCTGACCGGCCGCCCGGCCAGCGCCTCGGAGATGACCAGGGCCGCCGCGACCGGGGTGCCGAACAGCGCGCCGATCGTCGCCGCCTCGGCCAGCATCGGCCACAGGGCGCCCGGCAGCCGGGACAGCAGCCGCCCGCCGAGCCAGGCCGCCAGGCCGACGTTCACCGCGATGATCGGGTTCTCCGGGCCCAGGCTGGGGCCGCCCGCCAGCATCAGCCCGGTCGCCAGCACCAGCCCCGGCAGCACCAGGGGCGGCAGCACCGGTGCGTCCAGACCGGTGGTCGCCGGATCCGGTCCGGCGTGGCCCGGTACCTTCCAGACCACCAGTCCGACGGCCAGTCCGGTGGCCACCAGCATGACGAACATCCAGAGCACCGAGTAGGGGCCCACGCCGAGCGCGTCCGGCAGCGGCCCCCACAGCACGCGCTGCAGTTGCTCCGCCCCAGGCTCAGGCCGACGTAGACGAGGCTCGCGGCCACGCCGACGGCGACGGCGGGCAGGATCAACGGCAGCAGGGCCCGGGCCGGGCTCGCCGGCCGGGTCGAGCGGGCCTGCTGCCCGGTGTCCTGGGTCACGTCGTCACGATAAGCGGACGCAACGCCGTCAACATCCGGAGCGCACCCGGCTTGCACCTCACGTGGCGTGAGGCCTCAGCGTGGTGGCCGTACCGACGACGAAGGAGCGGAAAGTGAGCTACTCCGTGGGACAGGTCGCGGGGTTCGCCGGAATCACGGTGCGCACCCTGCACCACTACGACGAGATCGGCCTGCTCGTGCCCAGCGAGCGCACCCACGCCGGCCACCGGCGCTACAACGACGCCGACCTCGACCGGCTCCAGCAGATCCTGTTCCACCGCGAACTCGGCTTCCCGCTCGACGAGGTCGCGGCCCTGCTCGACGACCCGGACGCGGACCCGCGCGCGCACCTGCGCCGCCAGCACGAGCTGCTGACCGCCCGGATCGAGAAGCTGCAGAAGATGGCCGCGGCCGTGGAGCACGCCATGGAGGCACGCACGATGGGCATCGACCTCACCCCCGAGGAGCGGTTCGAGGTCTTCGGGGACAACGACCCCGAGCAGTTCGCCGAGGAGACCGAGGCGCGCTGGGGCGGCACCGCCGCCTACGCCGAGTCGCAGCGCCGGGCCGCCCGCTACACCAAGGACGACTGGCGGCGCATGCAGGCCGAGTCCGACGACTGGACCGGGCGCTACGTCGCCCTGATGGCCGCCGGCGGGCATCCGGCCGACGAGGCGGCCATGGACCTCGCCGAGGAGCACCGCCGCCACATCGGCAAGTGGTTCTACGAGTGCCCGCACGCCATGCACCGCTGCCTGGGCTCGATGTACGTCGCCGACGAGCGGTTCAAGGCGTTCTACGACTCCACCCGGCCCGGCCTCGCCGAGCACCTCAGCGAGGCGATCGCCGCCAACGCAGACCGCCACACGACGTGATCCGCCGGCCCGGGGGTCCTACTCCCGGGCCAGCACGACGGCCGTGCCGTAGGCACAGACCTCGGTGCCCACGTCCGCCGCCTCGGTGACGTCGAAGCGGAACATCAGCACCGCGTTGGCGCCGCGCGCGCGTGCCTGCTCCACCAGCCGCTCCATGGCCTGGTTGCGGGTCTGCACGAGGGTCTTCGTGAGCCCCCGCAGCTCGCCGCCGATCATCGACTTCAGCCCGGCGCCGATCTGGCTGCCGATGTGCCGCGAGCGCACGGTCAGTCCGAAGACCTCGCCGAGCACCTGCTGCACCCGGTACCCGGGCACGTCGTTCGTGGTCACGACCAGCACCTCCGGCTGAGGGCCCTGGCCGCCGCCGTAGTCATCGAGTCCCATGCGTCACAGCTTTCTCCCGGTCGCACCACAGTGCATCCTGGAGGCACCCGTGGAACCTGGGGCGGTCACCTCACGTTGGTAGCTTTGTGCGGCCCCCCATGGACGCCGTAGCCGCCTCACCCCCTCAGGAGCCCGGACCCGTGACGACACTCGCCCTCGGCCCGAGCTGGCTGGACCCCCAGTACCTGCTGGACACCTACAGCATCTGGGGTCTGTTGCTCATCGTCTTCGCCGAGTCCGGCCTGCTCATCGGCTTCTTCCTGCCGGGTGACTCGCTGCTGTTCACCTGCGGTCTGCTGATCACCACGGACAAGCTGGACTTCCCGCTGTGGGCCGCGATCGCCCTGATCTGCCTCGCCGCGATCCTCGGCGACCAGGCGGGCTACATGTTCGGCAAGAAGGTCGGGCCCTCCCTGTTCAGCCGTCCGGACTCACGGCTGTTCAAGCAGGAGAACGTCGCCAAGGCGCACGAGTTCTTCGAGAAGTACGGCCCGAAGTCCCTGGTCCTGGCCCGCTTCGTGCCCATCGTGCGCACCTTCACGCCGATCGTCGCCGGCGTCAGCGGCATGCGGTACCGCTCGTTCCTGACCTTCAACGTCATCGGCGGCGTCCTGTGGGGCGCCGGCGTCACCCTGCTGGGCTCCTGGCTCGGTCGGCACGCGCTCGTCAGGGACAACATCGAGGCCATCCTCATCCTGATCGTCCTCGTGTCGGTGATCCCGATCGCGATCGAGTACCTGCGCGCGCGGAGCAAGAACAAGAAGGCCGCGCGGCAGGAGGCGGCCGAGGACGGGCCCGCCCGGCGGCACGCGGCTCCCGGGTTCCAGCAGCAGCCGGCCATGGACGACGCGACGACCCGCCTGCGCCGCATCGAGCCGGAGGCCCCTACGAGCAGCCCTACCGGCAGCAGCCCCGGCAGGAGCGGCAGCAGTGGGACCAGGGCGGCTACGACGGCGGCCCGTACCACGGCCAGGAGCAGCACCAGCAGCCGCGGTACCACCAGGACCCGCAGGGGTACGGCCGGAACGAGCCCCGGTACGACCAGAACGGGTACGACCAGAACGGGTACGACCAGAACGGGTACGACCCGAACCGGTACGACCCGAACCGGTACGACGGCGATCAGTACGCCCCGGACCAGTACCCGTACGACAACCGGGGTGACCACCGCACCCGCTGAGACGGTCAGAAACCGCGGGTCCGCTTCGCCGCGCGCCGCTTGCCGGCGGAGCCGACCCGAAGGGTGAGCCGGGAGATCTCCGACCCGAGGTTGACCCCGATCGCGATCGCCATGGCCAGGGACGCCGCCTTGGCCAGCGACACCAGCCCCTTGTCGACCTCGTTCTGCGCCATGTTGAGCAGCCCGAAGTAGGTGGCCGAACCCGGCAGCAGGGGCCCGATGGCCGCGGTCGTGTACGGCAGCGCCGACGCGAACCGGAACCGGGACAGCAACTGCCCGAACAGCCCCACCAGACCCGCCGCCACCGCGGTGGAGGCCACCGGCGAGATCCCGCCCGCGTGGTTCATCGCGCCGTACACCGACCACGCCACGCCCCGTTGAGCGTGACCGCCAGCACGGTGGACCGCTCCTGCTGCAGCAGCACGGCGAACGTCAGCGACAGCACCATGGACGCGGCGATCTGCACCAGCGGCCGCCCGGAGAGGCCGCCCAGCGCCGCGTCGGGATCCAGCTTGCCGCCCACCTTCACCCCGAAGTACAGGACGACCAGCACGCCGGCGACGATGCCGACGAAGAAGTACATGACCTCCAGCAGCCGCGCCGACGCGGTGATGTAGAAGCCCGTCAGACCGTCCTGCACCCCCGCCACCAGCGCCCGCCCGGGCAGCAGCGCGAACAGGCCACCGGTGACCACGGCGGACGCGTTCACGCCGACGTGCGTCAGCGAGAACGCCACCCCGATCGCCGCCGGCGGCATCGCGGCCACCGTGAACTGGTAGAACTCCGGCAGTCCGCGCCCCGCGCACGCCCAGGCCAGCCGGTCACCGAGCATCGCGCCCAGCGCGGCGGCGACGAACACGAGCAGACCACCGCCCACCAGCACCGAGGCCGCACCGGCCAGCAGCCCGCTGGCCAGGGTCAGCGCCCACCCGGGTACGGGTGCCTGTTGCGCCGGATCTCGGCCAACCGCCGGTAGGCCTCCTCCAGGGAGACATGGGTCTCCGGGTCGGTCAGGTCGTCCACCAGGTGGAACACGGCCGCGAGCCGGGTGTAGTCGGTGCCCCGCCGCCGCACCGTGCGCGAGGCCGTCACCGGGTCTTCCACCAGCGAGGGCTGGTGGGAGATCGACAGCAGGGTGAAGGTGACGTTCGGTTCGCAGCGGTCCAGGCCGTAGGACCGGCACACCGCGAACATCGCGGCCTCCACGTCCTCCGCGCCCTCGCCGCCGGCCAGCAGCAGTTCGCCGATACGCAGGGTCAGGTCGAGCACCCGCGGAACCGCCGGGCCCTCGTCCTCGGACCGCTGCACGGGCTCGGGCGCCGGCCGCTCGGTCACCGGCATGCGCAGCATCGTGCGCATCCGGTCCTGCCACGGCGCGTCCTTGATCAGGCTGACCGTGGGCACGCCCGTCGCCGGGGTGAACGCCACCAGCGCGTCCTTGGCGCTGTAGGTGCGCGGCAGACTGAACGCCGACCCCTCGGGCTCCGCGCTCGCCGGCTGCGGCGCCTGCAGCCCCTCGGGTACCGAGAACTCGGACGTGGTCTCCGCCTCGCCCCCGCCCTGGGGACCGCCAGTCCCTGGGGAAGGGCGAACTCGGACGTGATCTCCGGGTCGTACGTGGTCCGCGCCTCGTCCGACCGGGGCTTGCGGTCCTCCGCCTCCGTCACCTCGCACCGCTTCCTGAACGACACCTTCCGTATTCCTCAGTATGCGCACGCGTACGCAAACGGGCCGCGCCACCCCGTCCAGGGTGCCGCGGCCCGCGTCGGGCAAACCGGCCGGTCAGTGGCCGCCCTGCTCCTTGAAGCGCTTGTACGACCGCTCGATCTCGATCTCGGCGTCCGTGCGGCCCACCCAGTTGGCCCCCTCGACCGACTTGCCGGGCTCCAGGTCCTTGTACACCTCGAAGAAGTGCTGGATCTCCAGGCGGTCGAACTCCGACACGTGGTGGATGTCGCGCAGGTGCTCCACACGCGGGTCGGTGGCCGGCACGCACAGCAGCTTGTCGTCGCCGCCCGCCTCGTCCGTCATCCGGAACATGCCGATCGCGCGGCACTTGATCAGGCAGCCCGGGAAGGTCGGCTCGTCAAGAATGACCAGCGCGTCCAGCGGGTCGCCGTCCTCGCCGAGGGTGTTCTCGACGAAGCCGTAGTCGGTCGGGTAGGCGGTCGAGGTGAAGAGGCGACGGTCCAGGCGGATCCGACCGGTCTCGTGGTCCACCTCGTACTTGTTGCGCGAACCCTTCGGGATCTCGATCGTGACGTCGAACTCCACCGGTGGCTCCTCCATGATCAACACATAGTTCTGGTGATTAAGTGTCCCTCACGCAGGTGTGTGATCGCGAAAGGGCTGGTGGTCGTGCCAGAGCAGAGGCCTTGGCGAGCCGCGGTACCGCAGGTGCGGCGGATCGCGAACGCCGTACGACCGCGCCTGGCGCGGGCCGCGACGGTCGCGAAACCCCGGATCGCGCGGCTGACGAAGGCCGTGCGCCCCGAACTCGCGCACCTCCCCCGCCGGCGGACCGACAGGACCTGGCAGTACACCGCGGGCGCCGCCACGGCCGGACTGGCACTGGCCGCCGCGGTGGTGACCGCCGCCGGTCCCTGGAACGCCAACGGTCAGCGTACGGCCGAGCGGGACCGGGCGACCGCCCTGGAGCGATCAGGTGGCGCAGATCACGGCGGATCCGGCACCGGCGCCCAGACCCCGCAGGCCGCGCCCAGCGCCGCGGCCGTCCTCGCCGGCCTGGGCGGCACCACCGGCACCGTCAGCACCAAGAAGACCCCGCCCGGCCGGCAGGCCCTCACGGACGTCCTCGGGCCCCTCCTGGACGCCCCGGCACTCGGCTCCGGCCGCGGCGCGGCCGTCGTCGACGTCACCAGCGGCACCCGCCTCTACGCCGCCGGCGCCGACCAGGCCCTCACCCCCGCCTCCACCACCAAGATCGCCACCGCGGTCGCCGCGCTGTCCGCCCTCGGCTCCGACCACCGCTTCACCACCCGGGCCGCGCTCGAACCCGACACCGGGGAACTGGTCCTGGTGGGCGGCGGCGATCCCACCCTCACCGCGCGCCGCGACGCCGGGGCCTGGCGAGCCTGCGCACCCTCGCCGCCGACACCGCCGCCACCCTCGCGAAGCGCGGCATCCACAAGATCACGCTGTCCTACGACACCACGCTCTTCTCCGGCCCGGCCCTTCACCCCATCGGCGTCAACGAGAACCTCGCCCCGGTGAGCGCCCTGACCGCCGACGAGGGCCGCACCGACGACTCCACCAGCGGCCCCGCGGCCCGCGTCACCGACCCGGCCGCGGACGCCGCCCGCAAGTTCGCCGGCTTCCTGCGCGACGCCGGCGTCGAGACCACGCCCCCGGGCCCTCCAAGGCCACCGGCCGCGCCGAGACCCTCGCCACCGTCTCCTCGCCCACGCTGGCCACCCTCGTCGAGCGCATGCTGACCAACAGCGACAACGACATCGCCGAGACCCTGGCCCGCCAGACCGCCCTCGCGAGCGGCGAGGCGGGCAGCTTCGGCGGCGGCGCCAAGGCCATCGCCACCCAGCTGCGCAAGCTGGGCCTGCCGCTGTCCGGCGCCTCCTTCCACGACGGCAGCGGCCTCGACCGCGACGACCGGCTGACGGCGAACCTCCTCACCGCCCTCCTGGTCAAGGCCGGCGACCCCGCCCGCCCCGGCCTGCGGCCCGTCCTGACCGGCCTCCCCGTGGCCGGCTTCACCGGCACCCTGACCGACCGCTACGCAGACGGCGCGGCCGGCGTCGTACGGGCCAAGACCGGCACGCTCACCGGCGTCAACACCCTGGCCGGCACGGCCGTCGACCGCGACGGCCACCTGCTCGCCTTCGCCTTCATGGCCTCCGGCACCACCGACGCCCAGGAGGCCCAGTCGGCCCTGGACGGGACGGCCACGGCCCTCGCCGGCTGCGGCTGCGGTTAGTCGCCACCGGAGCGGGCCGCCCGCGCGCGGGGCGGCCCGTAACGCCCCCGCACGGCCTGCCCGAAATGGGACCGCTCACGTACCGTTGACGCATGACGAGCTTCGGTGGCACCGCATCTCCCGGGATGGTCGACTGGAACCTCGCGGTGGCGACCGCGACACGGCTCGTGCGACCGGGCCCCGAAGTCAGCCGCGACGAGGCCAGGGAAGTCGTCGCGGAACTGCGCCGGCACGCCAAGGCCTCGGAGGAACACGTCCGGGGCTTCACCCGGTTGGGCACCGACGAGACCCACGACACCCCGGTCCTGGTCGTCGACCGCCCCGGCTGGGTCCGGGCCAACGTCGCCGGGTTCCGCGAACTCCTCAAGCCCCTGCTGGACAAGATGCAGGAACGGCGCGGCGGCAACCCGGGCAGCGCCGTCCTCGGCGCCGTCGGCGGCAAGGTCACCGGCGTCGAACTCGGCATGCTGCTGTCCTTCCTCGCCTCCCGTGTCCTCGGCCAGTACGAGACCTTCGCCCCGCCTCCCGCGACCTGCCCGCCGGGGAGAACGGCGGCGGCCGGCTGCTCCTGGTCGCGCCCAACATCGTCCACGTGGAACGCGAACTCGACGTCCAGCCCCACGACTTCCGCCTCTGGGTGTGCCTGCACGAGGAGACGCACCGCACCCAGTTCACCGCCGTGCCCTGGCTCCGCGACCACCTCGAGGGCGAGATCCAGTCGTTCTTGGCGGAGACCGACGTCGACCCGATGACCGTCCTGGAACGCGTCCGGGAAGCCGCCCAGTCCCTGGCCGGAGGCCGTCCCGAGGGCGAGGAGGAAGACGGCGGACGCTCCTTCGTGGAACTGGTGCAGACCCCGTCCCAGCGCGAGATCCTCGGCCGCCTCACCGCCGTCATGTCCCTGCTCGAGGGCCACGCCGACTTCGTCATGGACGGAGTCGGCCCCCAGGTCGTGCCGAGCGTCGCCGAGATCCGCGAGAAGTTCCAGCAGCGCCGCGCCAAGGGCGCCTCCCGGCTCGACCTCGCCCTGCGCAAACTGCTCGGCCTGGACGCCAAGCTCAGGCAGTACCGCGACGGCGAACGCTTCGTGCGCGCCGTCGTCGACCAGGTCGGCATGGACGGCTTCAACCGCGTCTGGACGTCGCCCAACACCCTGCCCACCAAGGCGGAGATCGCCAAACCGGCGGACTGGGTCGCACGGGTGCACCGCAAGGCCGACTCGTGAACCACGCCGCGAGGCCGTGAGACGAATCCGGCCGACGGCAGGCGAACGCCCCTCCAATCACCCGTCCGAGGGACCGTGAGCCATGGGTAGGCGTGCAATGCTCGGGGAACGGCCCGGTTCTGTCACCATCGACACACTCTGAGTGACCGAACCTCGGGCTCACCCCCCGAAAACTTCATGAAGGGAACCGGACATGGGTCCCCATCCATCGGTCGCGGCGATACGCCTGGCGGTCCGCCGCGTCCTCCACGACATCCTGACCGACCACACCAGCACCATCGGACGAAGCACCGGGCACCTCCGGACCGCCGCCGTGCGCGGCCCGGCCGAGCGGCCCCCTCCCCGCTCGTGCTCGTCGCGTGCTCCGGCGGCGCCGACTCCATGGCGCTCGCCTCCGCCCTCGCCTTCGAAGCCCCCAAGCTCGGCATCCGCGCCGGCGGCGTCACCGTCGACCACGGCCTCCAGCCCGGCTCCGGGCTGCGCGCCGACGAGGTCGTGCTCAAGCTGCGCGGACTCGGCCTCGACCCCGTCGAGTCCATCGCCGTGACCGTCGGCCGCGAGGGCGGACCCGAGGCCGCCGCCCGCGACGCCCGCTACGCCGCCCTGGACGCGGCGGCCGAACGCCACGGCGCCACCGCCGTCCTGCTCGGCCACACCCGCGACGACCAGGCCGAGACCGTCCTGCTCGGCCTCGCCCGCGGCTCCGGCATCCGCTCCCTGTCCGGAATGGCCGCGGTCTCGGGGCCGGCGGCCGTTACCGGCGCCCCTTCCTGACCCTGGACCGGCAGACCGCCCGCAAGGCCTGCATGGCCCAGTCCCTGTCGGTCTGGGACGACCCGCACAACGCCGACCCCGCCTACACCCGCTCCCGGCTCCGGCACGAAGGCCTGCCCGCCCTGGAGAAGGCCCTCGGCAAGGGTGTCGTGGAAGCGCTCGCCCGCACCGCCCAGCTCTCCCGCGACGACGCCGACGCCCTCGACACCTGGGCCAGCCAGGCCGAGGCCTCCGTGCGCGACGCCACCGGCTTCCTGGAGTGCGCCAAGCTCTACGCCCTCCCGCCGGCCGTGCGCCGCCGCATCCTGCGCCGCGCCGCCATCGACGCCGGTGCCCCGGCCGGCTCCCTCTTCGCCCGCCACATCGAGGAAGTCGACCGGCTCATCACCGGATGGCGCGGCCAGGGAGCCATCAATCTCCCGGGCAAAGTCGTCGCCCGGCGCCAGGGTGGCAGACTGGTGATTCGGCAGGGCTGACATCGCGGCTCCGGAGGACCCCCTCCGGCAGGGCGGGACAGCCCGAGGCACGCGAGTGCTGCCGTAAGTGCGGGACGACCGAAAGTGATGCGGGTGGACGCGAACGACATGGGTGCCGACCTCCAGCGGGTACTCATCACCAAAGAAGAGATCGACGCGAAGCTGGCCGAGCTGGCCGCGAAGATCGACGCGGAGTACGCGGGCAAGGACCTGCTCATCGTCGGCGTCCTCAAGGGCGCGGTGATGGTCATGGCGGACCTCGCCCGGGCGCTGTCCACCCCCGTCACCATGGACTGGATGGCCGTGTCCTCCTACGGCGCGGGCACCCAGTCCTCCGGTGTCGTCCGCATCCTCAAGGACCTCGACACCGACATCAAGGGCAAGCACGTCCTGATCGTCGAGGACATCATCGACTCCGGCCTGACCCTGTCCTGGCTGATCAACAACCTCGGCTCGCGCGAGCCCGCCACCCTCAAGGTGTGCACGCTGCTGCGCAAGCCGGACGCCGCCAAGGTCGCCATCGACGTCGAGTGGGTCGGCTTCGACATCCCGAACGAGTTCGTCGTCGGCTACGGCCTCGACTACGCCGAGAAGTACCGCAACCTGCCGTTCGTCGGTACGCTCGCGCCCCACGTCTACGGCGGCTGAGCCAACCGGGCCATTCCCTGTAGGACGACCGGGAACCCCAGCGGGTTTCCCCGCGTTGGAGCATGCAGAGACGGGATTGCCGGCCGTCGATGCCGCTCCGTGCGGCTTCGGACAACAATGCTGGGGTACCGTCAGAAGAACTGTCTTATCAAACTCACTATGGCAGGAGGGACGGGGCGACACCGCTCCGTATGGATGGACGTGAAGCGATACTTCCGTGGGCCGGTCATGTGGATCGTGCTGGCCGTCCTTGCCGTGGTCGTGTTGATGCAGGTCGTCGGCTCGTCCGGCGGCTACAAGACGGTTGACACCGGCCAGGTCGTGGCGGCGATCAACGACAACAGGGTTCAGTCGGCCAAGCTCACCACCGGTGACGAGCAGACCGTCAAGGTCGAGCTCAAGGACGGTCAGAAGGTCGACGGCAGCTCCAAGATCCAGGCGAGCTACATCGGCGACCAAGGCGTGACCATCGCCAGCACGCTGCAGAGCAAGTACCAGGAAAAGCAGATCCCGGACGGCTACACGGTGTCGCCGTCCAAGCAGAACCCGTTCCTCGGCGTCCTGCTCTCCCTGCTGCCCTTCGTCCTCATCGTGGTCGTCTTCCTGTTCCTGATGAATCAGATGCAGGGCGGCGGCTCCCGGGTCATGAACTTCGGCAAGTCCAAGGCGAAGCTCATCACCAAGGACACCCCGAAGACGACGTTCACCGACGTCGCCGGCTGTGACGAGGCCGTCGAGGAACTCCACGAGATCAAGGAGTTCCTGCAGGAGCCGGCCAAGTTCCAGGCCGTCGGTGCCAAGATCCCCAAGGGCGTGCTGCTCTACGGCCGTCCCGGTACGGGCAAGACCCTGCTCGCGCGCGCCGTGGCCGGCGAGGCGGGCGTCCCCTTCTACTCGATCTCCGGTTCCGACTTCGTCGAGATGTTCGTCGGTGTCGGTGCCTCCCGGGTCCGCGACCTGTTCGAGCAGGCCAAGGCCAACGCCCCGGCGATCGTCTTCGTCGACGAGATCGACGCGGTCGGCCGCCACCGCGGCGCCGGCCTCGGCGGTGGACACGACGAGCGCGAGCAGACGCTGAACCAGCTGCTGGTCGAGATGGACGGCTTCGACGTCAAGGGCGGCGTCATCCTCATCGCCGCCACCAACCGGCCCGACATCCTCGACCCGGCGCTCCTGCGCCCCGGCCGGTTCGACCGGCAGATCGCCGTCGACCCGCCGGACCTGCAGGGCCGCATGGAGATCCTCAAGGTCCACCAGAAGGGCAAGCCGGTCGCGCCCGACGTCGACCTGGCCGCCGTCGCCCGCCGCACCCCCGGCATGACCGGCGCCGACCTCGCCAACGTGCTGAACGAGGCGGCCCTGCTCACCGCCCGCGGTGACCAGAAGCTGATCGACAACAAGGCGCTGGACGAGGCGATCGACCGTGTGGTCGCGGGCCCGCAGAAGCGGACCCGGATCATGTCGGACAAGGAGAAGAAGATCACCGCGTACCACGAGGGCGGTCACGCCCTGGTCGCGGCGGCCTCACCGAACTCCGACCCGGTCCACAAGATCACGATCCTGTCCCGGGGCCGCGCCCTCGGCTACACGATGGTGCTCCCGGACGAGGACAAGTACTCCACCACCCGCAACGAGATGCTCGACCAGCTCGCCTACATGCTGGGCGGCCGGGCGGCCGAGGAACTGGTCTTCCACGACCCGACCACCGGTGCCGCCAACGACATCGAGAAGGCCACCAACCTGGCCCGCGCGATGGTCACGCAGTACGGCATGACCGAGCGGCTTGGCGCGATCAAGTTCGGCGGGGACAACAGCGAGCCCTTCCTCGGACGTGAGATGGCTCACCAGCGCGACTACTCCGAAGAGGTCGCCGCGCTGGTGGACGAAGAGGTCAAGAAGCTCATCGAGACCGCTCACAACGAGGCCTGGGAGATCCTGGTCGAGAACCGCGACGTGCTCGACAACCTCGTCCTGGCGCTCCTCGAGAAGGAGACCCTGGGCAAGGAGGAGATCGCCGAGGTCTTCGCGACGATCCACAAGCGCCCGCCGCGGCCCGCCTGGACCGGCTCCTCCCGCCGCACCCCTCCACCCGACCGCCGGTGCTTTCCCCCAAGGAGCTGGCACTGACCAACGGTGCGAACGGCGCGACGGCGGCCATCAGCACGGCCAAGTCCACGGCCTCGGACACCGCCCCGGTGACCGAGCAGACCCCGGAGGACCGCCCCGAGAGCTGACCGCTGCGCCCCACGGGCCCGGAATGAACGCCGCACCCCCCAGGTTCTAGCCTGGGGGTGCGGCATTTTCGTATGCCCGCAGGCAAGACGTACAGGAACGAGGCATCAGATGACCGACCCCGTGACGCTGGCCGGCGAAGGCTTCATCGGCGAGTTCGACGAGAAGCGCGCCGAGAACGCCGTTCGGGAACTCCTGATCGCGGTCGGCGAGGACCCGGACCGCGAGGGACTGAAGGACACCCCGGCTCGGGTCGCGCGGGCATACCGGGAACTCCTGGCCGGTCTGTGGCAGGAGCCCGAGGACGTCCTGACGACCACGTTCGATCTGGGGCACGACGAGATGGTCCTGGTGAAGGACATCGAGATCGTAAGTTTGTGCGAGCATCATCTTCTGCCATTTCATGGTGTGGCGCACGTCGGCTACATCCCGGCCGAAACGGGGAAGATCACCGGTCTGTCGAAGTTGGCCCGCTTGGTCGAGGTCTTCGCTCGCCGGCCGCAGGTGCAGGAACGACTCACTACCCAAATCGCGGACTCCCTCGTACGCATTCTCGAGGCGCGCGGTGCGATCGTGGTCGTCGAGGCCGAGCACATGTGCATGTCGGTGCGTGGCATTCGCAAGCCTGGCGCCAAGACCACTACCTCGGCGGTGCGAGGCCAGCTCCGGGACGCTACGACGCGTGCCGAGGCCATGAGTTTGATACTGGCGCGCTGACCCGATTGTCAGTGGTGCCCGATACCGTCCCTTGATTAGCTGATTGGTCACTGATCAGGGGGATCGGTATGAACCAGGGACTGCCCAGCAAGCAATTGGTCAACGTGGTGGGCGGCTGCCGACAGGCGAGGCACGTCGAGGTCGGCTGCAAGCTCTGGAGCCTGGACGGTACTCGGACGGTCAAGACGACCGTCACCGAGGTAGCGGCGGTCAAGGCGCGCGAAGTCGTCGATGTTGTCACCGATCGGGCGTCGTTCACGGTCGCGGCGGAGCAGGAACTGTGTACCCCCGACGGTTGGGTGTCTGCGCGCGAAGCGATGGGGAGCGTGCTTGCCTGGACCCACCCGCGCAAGCTGTGTCGGGAGCGGCTGACGATCAGGCCCGGCTACGAGTTCGGGTACTTCGTCGGAGCCACGTGCGCCGACGGGACGGTCGGCAAGAACTATGTGTCGCTCGTTGTCAACGAAGAGACCTTCGCCGCTCGCTATGCCGTGTGTCTGACCGGGGCCACCGGGCTGTCCGCGCGGCTGGAACAGGTGACCCGACCTTCCGGATACCTCAAGCGGAACCTGCCGGGCTTCCGGGTGCGTGTGGTCTCGTCGTACCTGTCGGACGCGATGCGGCGGTACGTGGGGGGCGACGCCCATCACCTGCGCCAGCAGTTCCCGCGTGTGGTTCTGCGTGACATCCACACCTTCCAGGGCTTCCTGGACGGATATGTCGAAGGGGACGGCTTCCGCCACAAGAAGTGGGAGGGGCGCACGGTGGTGAGCAGCAACGTACCGTTTCTTGCCGAGCTTGCCCGGCTCATCGGCGCGAGGTTTACGCCACGCGCCAAGGGCGTGGCTTCCGCGCTGGTCATCAGCGATCGATGGCAGAAGCGAGGAACTTTCCAGCCCGAGAGCCACCCCTTGAGCCAGAGGAATCGGCCTGGGTGTCCGTGGCGGAGGTGAGGTGCCGCCCTGCGGGCGGTACCAAGCCGTTCACGCTGTACAGCTACCGTCTTGATCCGCTCCCCGGCTTTCTGGTCAACGGCCACCTGGCCCGTCAGCCCTGGTGAGCCCTCAGGCCACCGGCTCCGCGCCCGTGTGGTTCTGGTCGTCGTCCTCGGGGAGTTTGCAGACCCGTTCGAGGAACAGGGCCGACGCTATGACCGCGATGCCGGCCAGCACCGAGAAGCCGGCGTAGACGGCCTGGTCGCGGCGTGCGGGGATGTCGAGGAGTTCCAGGAGGAAGACTCCCGTGCCGCCGTACATGCCGGCGACGAGGGCGGCCACCAGGGCGCTGGCCTGGCCGAAGACGACCGCCCGGGCGGCCATCAGGGGGTCGACGCCCTTGGCTCCGGGACGGCGCTCGCGCTGGGCCTTGAAGCGGGCGCGCAGCGAGAGCGCCGTGGCGAGCAGGACCACCGCGATCAGCGCGAGGACCACGGGGGCGGCCAGGGGGACGCTGGGCAGGGTCCCGACCGAGTTCCAGAGGCGGGCGCCCGCCCAGGACAGGACGCCGGCCACGACGAACACGCCGGCCAGCACCCTGATGCGCAGCTGTTTCACGGTGTCCCTTCAGCTCCCCCGGACCGTCCCGGACTGTGGTCGTCTAGACCTTAACGACTACTCGGGCAGTCGGAGTTCCAGGTCGCCGCGAGCTTCGACGCCGTGGCGGGTGACGCCCGACAGCAGGTCGGCCACCGGGCCCCGGCCGGGAAGCTGGGCCTGCGGGTCGACGTCGTGCCAGGGCGCGAGCACGAAGGCGCGTTCGTGGGCGCGCGGGTGGGGGAGGGTCAGCCGCGGGTCGTCGGAGGTGACGTCGGCGTAGGCGACGATGTCGACGTCCAGGGTGCGCGGCCCCCAGTGTTCGTCGCGGACCCGGTGGAAGGCCTCCTCGACGGCGTGGGCCCGCTCCAGCAGGGAGGACGGGGGCAGCGTGGTCTTGAGGACCACGACGGCGTTGAAGTAGGAGGGCTGCGAGCCCGGCTCGACGCCCCACGGCTCGGTCTCGTAGACCGGGGAGACGGCCTTCACGCGGACGCCGGGGGTGTCCTCCAGGGCGTCGACGGCCCCCTGGAGGGTCTCCAGGCGGTTGCCGAGGTTGGAGCCGATGGAGATCACGGCCCGTTTGGGGTTGCTCAGCGTGGTGTCGGCGGCGTCGACCTGCTCGACGACCGCGGCGGGCACCGGCTGGACGGTCGGGTCGCTGTGACCCTGGGTGAAAGGTCGGGTCATACTCGGCTCCGGGTGATGGTGACGGTCACGTCGTCGAAGGGCACGGTGATCGGGGCGTCCGGCTTGTGGACGCAGACCTCGACCTCCTGGACCCCCTCGTGCTTCAGGCAGGTCTGGGCGATCCGCTCGGCGAGGGTCTCGATGAGGTTCACCGGCTCACCCTCGACCACGGCCACGACCTCCTCGGCGACGATGCCGTAGTGCACGGTCTTCGTCAGGTCGTCGTCGGCGGCGGCGGGCCGGGTGTCCAGGCCGAGGACGAGGTCGACGAGGAAGGTCTGGCCCTCCTCGCGTTCCTTGGGGAACACGCCGTGGTGCCCGCGGGCCTTCAGGCCGCGCAGCGCGACACGATCCACGCGAATCACTCCTGCAATCGTCGGGAAGGGCCGGGCGGTGCCGCGTGCGGACGGCACACCGGCCTTGGACGAATCTACCTGCGGGCGCCGACAGGACCGGGGTACCGGGGCGCGGGTTGGGCCGGGACCCGGAGCTTTCACCGCGTGTTCCCCCAGGGGAGCCCGGCCGCGTCATGGGCTGGTAGCCGCACCTACCCAGGGTTCGTGATTCCAACCACTTCTCGGCTTCCGCGGGGCGCGTCGCCGTTCAGAGCAGGGGATCGTCGTCCGGATTCACGCCGTTCACTCCGTCCTGTCCGCTCTCGTCCTCTTCGTCGGATTCGGTCAGTACGGGTGAGGCGTGGTGGGACCAGAGTTTCCAGCCGGTGGGCGTGCGGCGGAAGACGTTCGTGGCGACGACGAGCTGACCGAGCAGGGGGCCGAGCTCGGCGCCGTCCTCGGGGCCGGACCGCCGCTGAGGATGTTCTCGGTGCAGGTCACCAGGGCGGTGTCCCCGGTGACCGAGACATGCACGTCGGTCAGGAAGAACTGGATGTAGTCGGTGTTCGCCATGATCAGCGCGTACGACCGGAGGACCTCGGCGCGGCCGGTGAGCACGGGCCAGCCGGGGTGGACGCAGGAGACCACACCGGTGTCGGCCGGGTCGTGGTACTCCTCGTCGACGCCCAGGTCGGTGGGCACGAGCCAGAGGGAGGACAGCTCCTCGAAGTCCCCGCGCTCCATCGCCTCGTAGAAGGCGGTGTTGGCGGCCTCCACCTGTTCGACGTCGGTGTGGGGGGCGCTCACCGGGTTCCTTCCGCCCCGTGCTCGCCGCGGGCGCCTCGCGCGGACCGTTCCGCGCGCGCTCCCTCCACGGCGCGCGCGACCCGTACGGCGTCCGCGCTGGCGTGCACCTCGTGCACGCGTACCGCCCAGGCGCCGGCCTGCGCGGCGAGCGCGGAGACGGCGGCCGTGGCGGCGTCGCGTTCCCGGGCCGGCGGTGGAGCGCCCTGCGGGCCGGCGAGGACGCGGCCGAGGAACCGCTTGCGGGAGGCGGCGACGAGCAGCGGGTGGCCGAGCGCGCGCAGGCGGTCGAGGTGGGCGAGGAGGGCGAGGTCGTGCTCGGCCTCCTTGGAGAAGCCGAGTCCGGGGTCGACGACGACGCGGTCGGGGGCGATGCCGCCCGCCAGTACGGCCTCCACGCGCGCGCGGAGTTCGTCCACGACCTCGGCGACGACGTCCTCGTAGGCGCCCTGGACGTTGCCGCCCTGGAGGAAGCCGCGCCAGTGCATGACGACGAAGGGCGCGCCGGTGGCGGCGACCACGGGGATCATCGCGGGGTCGGCCAGACCGCCGCTGACGTCGTTGACGAGCGCGGCGCCGGCGGCGAGGGACTGTTCGGCGACACGCGCGCGCATGGTGTCGACGGAGACGACGACCCCCTCGGAGGCGAGGCCGCGGACGACGGGGATGACGCGCCTGAGTTCCTCGGCCTCGTCGACGCGGGTGGCGCCCGGGCGGGTGGACTCGCCGCCTACGTCGACCAGGTCCGCGCCCTGGGCGACCAGTTCCAGGCCGTGCTTCACGGCGGCGCTCGTGTCGAACCAGCGGCCGCCGTCGGAGAAGGAATCGGGGGTCACGTTCACGACTCCCATGACCGCGCACCGGTCCCATGCCGGAAGGCCTGCCACTCGGCCGCGCCCGCTGAGGTTGTTCATACCTTCAGCGTAGGCCCAGGGCGGTGCCGTGAACGCGCGGTGGCGTCCGTGCCGGGCGGGGGCGCCGCGGACGGCCGGAGCGCCCGCCGGGCCGCTCAGGCCGCCCGGACGTCGCGTTCGGCGACCGCGTGCGGGCAGGGGCGCTCGACGGCCGCGCCGCGCCGGCGCAGGAACCGCGGCAGTGCCAGGGCGAGGTCGACGAAGCCCTCGGCCTGCATGGCGGCGAAGCCGATGCGGGGCAGGTCGGCCGAGGCGCGGTAGACGACGAAGCGGGGCTCCCAGCGGGGCTGGAACTTGGCGTTGAACTTGTACAGGGACTCGATCTGGAACCAGCGGGAGAGGAAGACCAGCAGCCCGCGCCAGGCGCGCAGCACCGGGCCCGCGCCGATCTTCTCCCCGCGCGCGAGGGCGGAGCGGAACATCGCGAAGTTCAGGGAGACCCGCGTGATGCCGAACTTCGGGGCGGCCTGCAGGGCGGCGACGATCAGCAGTTCGTTCATGCCGGGGTCGGCGCTCCGGTCGCGGCGCATGAGGTCCAGCGAGACACCGTCCTCGCCCCAGGGCACGAAGTGCAGGATCGCCTTCAGGTCCCCGTACGCGCCGGGCTCCCCGTCCGGCCGCCCGTCTCCCGCCGCCCCGTCGACTCGGTGCGCGGTGGCGATCAGGCAGTCGCCGTCGGCGGCGTCCCCGATGCGGCCGAGCGCCATGGAGAAGCCGCGTTCGGTGTCGGTGCCGCGCCAGTCCTCCGCCGCCCGGCGGATCCGCTCCAGTTCGGTGTCGCCGAGGTCACGGATGCGCCGTACCCGGGTCTCGTAGCCGGCCCGCTCGATGCGCTTGACCATCTGGCGCACGTTGCGCATCGCGCGTCCGGCCAGCGAGAAATCCGCCACGTCGACCACCGCCTCGTCGCCCAGCTCCAGGGCGTCGAGGCCGGTCTCGCGCGTCCACACCTCGCCGCCGGTCTCGGAGCAGCCCATGACGGCGGGCGTCCAGGAGTGCGCCCGGGCCTCGTCCATGAAGCGCTCGATCGCGCCGGGCCAGGCCTCGACGTCGCCGATCGGGTCACCGCTGGCGAGCATCACGCCGGAGACGACGCGGTAGGTGACGGCCGCCTTGCCGCTGGGGGAGAAGACGACGGCCTTGTCGCGGCGCAGCGCGAAGTGGCCGAGGGAGTCGCGCCGGCCGTGCCGGCGCAGCAGCTCGCGGAGCCTGGCCTCGTCCTCCTCGGTGAGGCGGGCGGCCGGGTGCTCGGGGCGGAAGGCGAGGTAGACGGTGGTGGCCGTGGTGAGCCAGCCGAGCGCGCCGAGCGAGAAGGCCACGGTCCACGAGGTGTTGCCGGCGTAGTCCACCGGGCCCTCGAAGCCGAACAGGCCGTACAGGACGTGGGTCAGGCGGTCGGCGAGGCTCGGGTCGCCGATGGTGCGGCCCGGGTGGACGCTGACGATGACCAGGCCGAGGGCGAGCGAACCGGCGCTCATCAGGACGAAGTTGGCGAGCGCGCGCCAGCGGCTGCGGGGGTCGGGCAGGGCGGCGAACTCGTCGCGGTGGCGCAGCAGCGGCACCAGCAGCGCCACCGATATGAGCATGCCGATGAGGGAGTGCCGGTAGACGAACTGGGCCACCGCGCCTGCCGGGAGGAGCGCGACCGCGGCGCGCCACGCCCGGCGCTTGCGCCTCCGCAGCCCGTGCGCGAGCAGCAGCAACAGCACGCCGGCGCTCAGCGAGAGGGCCGCGGCGAAGGGGCCGAAGGAGCCGGGCAGCACCTCGGCGATGGCGTGCATGCGGCTGTGGCGGAAGCGCGGGAAGACGCCCGCGGCGATGTCCAGAACGCCGACGACGGCGCACGCCCTGGCGACCAGGGCGGGAACGGCCTCGGGGCGCGGGCCGCGCAGGATGCGCCGCGCCCGGCTTGATCGGCTCGGAACCCCGCCCGACATTTCCCCATCTATCCTGACAGACATCGCATCCCGTAGTTCTGCGAGAGACCTTGAATCCGGTGCCGATCGGGCATCCGGCGACATTGCGCCCTCTAGGACGGTGTCTCGGGGAGACAGGTTCACTCCCCTCCGGAAAGCCGGGTCAAAGGCCAAGGAAAGCCCCGGGCAAGCCCTCGCGACGACGTGTGGGCGGCGCACGGGCGGAAAGCGCAGGCGGTAACAGCCCATGGGTCTCACGAGCAACAAGGTGCTGGCGCTGGCGATCGTGCTCGCCGTGGCTCTGTTCGTCGCCACGGTGTGGCTGTGGCCGCGGCTGGCCCGGCAGAGCTGGCGGTCCGTCAGCGGGCGCGTCGGACTGCTCCTCGCCACCCAGCTCGCCCTCTTCGCCTCCCTGGGGATCGGCGCCAACCAGGCCTTCGGCTTCTACGCGGGCTGGGCGGACCTGTTCGGCCGGGAGACCGAGCAGGGGATCGTCGTCGACCACTCCTCGGGCGGCGGCTCGGGCGGCCCGCTGCAGGTGCTCTCCACCTCCCCGGTGCCGGGCGTGACGGGTTCCGGGCCGCGGACGGCCGGGCAGATCCAGCAGGTCGACATCGTGGGCCGCGGGTCCCGCATCGCCTCACCGGCGTACGTCTACCTGCCCCCGAGTACTTCCAGCCGCGGTACCGCACGCGCACGTTCCCGGCCGCGGTCGTGCTGACCGGTTACCCCGGCACGGCGCAGGCGCTGGTGAACAAGCTGAACTATCCGCGTACGGCGCAGGAGCTGGCCAAGGACGGGCGGATGCAGCCGATGATCCTGGTGATGCTGCGGCCGACCGTGGCGCCGCCGCGGGACACCGAGTGCGTGGACGTGCCGGGCGGGCCGCGGACGGAGACGTTCTTCGCCAAAGACCTCCCCGAGGCCGTGCTGGCCCACTACCGCGTGGGCAGACGGCCCGGGAGCTGGGGCGTCATCGGTGACTCGACCGGTGGCTACTGCGCGCTGAAGCTGGCCATGCACCACCCGGACGTGTACGCGGCCGGAGCGGGGCTGTCGCCGTACTACAAGGCGCCGATCGACCCCACGACCGGCAACCTCTTCCACGGCGACCGGAACCTGCGCGACCGCGCCGACCTCTGGTGGCTCCTCAAACACACCCCCGCGCCGGACACCTCACTGCTCGTCACGAGCAGCCGCGTCGGCGAGCACAACTACCGGGACACGCTCAGGTTCATAGAGCGGGTGAAGGCCACGAAGCGGACGCGGATCTCGTCGATCATCCTGGACAGCGGCGGGCACAACTTCAACACCTGGCGACGGGAGATCCCGCCGACGCTGCAGTGGATCAGCGGAAGGCTCAGCGACCGCTGAATCCTGGTGCCGCCGGGGCCGGCGAAGCCGCCGGTGTGGCCGGGTTTTTACGGGGCGGGGACCCATGATTCGCCTACGCGCGGTAAGTTTCTGGCCATGCCACGAGGACGCCACCGCCATTCCCCGCCTCTGCACCGGCTGTTGCCACCGTCGGCGATCGCCGGAGTCTCCGTCGTCTGCGCGCTGGGTCCCTGGGTGTTCTCCGAGGCCACCGTGCTGCGCGTGCTGGCCGCGGCCGCCGCGGCGACCGCCGTCGCGGGCGCCGTCGTGATGCGTCGCTGGGACACCCATGCGGGCAAGCAGGTCGCCGACCTCACACGCGCGCGTGCCAGCGACGAGTGGCGCTTCGAGGAGCGGGTCGCCGAACTGGAGACCGACCTGGAGGAGTCGCGGGAGCTGCGCACCAAGCTCGAGCGGCGGCTGCGCGCCAAGCGCGCCGAACTGGCCGGGCTGCGCAACGAGCACGCGGCCCTGCTGCGCCGCTACGCGACCGCCGAGACCGAGCGGGCGAGCGCCCTGGAGGGCGCCGGCTGCTGGAGATCGAGGCGGGCGAGCCGTCCGGCGCGCTCGCGCTGCCGCCCGCGCGCAGCGCCGAACCGGCGGAGGAACCCGCCGGCCCGGCGGCCCCCGAGGCCGTCGACACGGCGGAGACGGCGGACGAGCGGACGCCGGAGCCCGGCGCCGTCTTCTCGCCCGAGGGCTCGCGGCTCTACCTGCGGGCCGCGACCGCACTCGCCCGGTTCGACGCCGAGGCCCCCGCCGAGTCCGCCGCCGAGGCTTCCGCGAAGCCCGGCACCGACGCCGCCTCCGACAACGACGCCGACGCCGCCGGGTCCGACGAGGACGCCCTCGCGAGGCCCGGCGCCGGCGGTCCAGGCGGTCCCGCCGCAGACGCCGGGGCCGTGAAGCCCGCCGCCGGGCCGTCCGCCGCACCGTCGGCCGATGCCCGGTCCGCCGCCTCCGTGCCGTCCGGGGCGGCCGCCAAAGGAGAGGGCGCCGCGGACGGCGTGACCGAGGCGGCCGGCGCTCCCCGCGGCGAGGGCGCCGTCCAGGAGGACGAGGCGCAGGGGAAGCCCGCGGCGGCCGGGGAGCACGCGCGCCCGGCCGCCACCACGACGGCACCGGCCGAGCCCGCCAAGTCCGCCGGGCAGCAGCCCGCCGGGCACTTCACGGTGCCGACCGCGGTGGCCGTCGTACCGGCCGCGCCCGCCCGCCGCCCCGTGGTCGAGGGCGGGTTCGACTTCTTCGGCACGCACAAGCACGACTCGTCCGAGGCGCTGGAGTCCGTGCAGAACGAGGACCTGGCGGACGTCGTCGGCCAGGAGGCCCTGGCGCTGCACAAGGCCGAGGCCGAGGCCGGGTTCAGGACCGCCGACGACCGGGCGCGCGGCGTCAGTCAGGTCATCGACCTGACCGCGCACGACGAGACGGAGCAGATCGACGTCCAGGGCCTGCGCAGCGCGGCCTCCTGAGCCGTCACGGCGAACCCGCGTCACGGCGAACCCGCTGGAACGGAAGCCCGGCGCCCCACCAGGGGCCGGGCTTCCGCCGTACCCGGCGGCCGCCCCGCTCAGGCCATCCAGCGGTCCGGGCGGGCGTCCCGGCGGCCGGTCCGGGAGCGCTCCGCCTGGGCGCGCAGCAGCCGCGCGGCCTCGTCCGCGTCGCGCAGCCGGGCCGTGACGGTCCGGCCGGCCCCGGTGTCCACGTGCACGTCGGCCAGCCGCCACAGCCGCCCCCAGGGCCCCTGGGTGAGCCGTACGCTCTGCGCCTTGGCGTGCGGGACCAGGGACAGCCGGCGGCGCAGCAGGCCGTGCCGGGCGGCGAACACCGCGTCCGTGACCGCGAGGCCGTGCCCGCGCCACCACACCGGCAGGCACCAGCGGGCCCGTCGCGGCGGCCGGGCCGACGACGCCGGTACGGTCACACCGGGCAGCACGCGCGCTATGACCGACTCGGCGACCGCGCGCGGGGCGACCGGCACCAGCACCGAGTTGGCGGACCCGGCCACGTCCAGCTCCACCCGCACCCAGCCCAGCCGCCGCCACAGCAGCGGCTCCACGATCCGCACCGTCTGGACCCGGCCCGGCGGGACCGTCTCGTGCGCGCGGTCGAGCAGCCCGCGGTCGATGCGCAGACCGTCGGGGGACTCGCCCACGGACCAGTCGTACTCGCCGACGAACCGGCCCGCGCTGCTCGCGCCGGCGGCGCCCAGCAGCGGCAGCGCGGTGACGAGGACCGTCCACACGCTGTGCGTGGCGAACCACAGCAGGGGCGGTACGACGAGGGCGGCGGCCAGCGACCCCCAGGTGGCGCCCGTCAGCAGCAGGGAGAGCGCCAGCGCGCGCGGCGGCACACGCAGCAGTTCCCGCGCCGGTGCCTCGCCGACCTCGCGCGCCGTCTCGGGGGCGAAGCCCGCCGCGCGCGCGAGCAGTTCCGCGCGCAGGGCACGCGCCTCCCGCTCGCCGAGGAAGGCGAGTTCGTCCTTCTTCGCGGCGCCGACCACGTCGATGCGGAGCTTGGCCACCCCCGCCACGCGCGCGAGGAGCGGCCGTGTGACGTCGACCGCCTGGATGCGCTCCAGCCGGATGTGCGCGGTGCGCCGGAACAGCAGGCCGGTGCGGATGCGCAGTTCGCCGCCGGTGACCGCGAAGTGCGTGAACCACCAGGACAGGAAGCCGTACAGGCCGGCCGCCGGGACCAGCACGCTGAGCCCGACGAGCAGCATGGTGCCGGTCAGCCTCGCCAGCTGCTCCTGCGCCGCGTTCGGGTCGTGCACGGCCCAGCCGGCGAGCACGGCGACCGGCGCCCAGGCCCGCCGGAACGGTGTGACGGGGTGCAGCCGCCGCTCGGTGACCGGCGGGCGGTCCGGCACACCGCCGGGGTCCGGGGCCGTCACAGCCCCGCCGACCGGGCCTCGCCCAGCTCGGTGAGCCGGTCGCGCAGCCGTTCCGCCTCGGCCGGGTCCAGGCCCGGGACGACCGCGTCGGTCGCCGCGGCCGCGGTGTGCAGCTGGACGCTGGCCAGCCCGAAGTACCGCTCCAGGGGCCCGGAGGTGACCTCCACGAGCTGCATCCGCCCGTACGGCACCACCGTCTCCTCGCGCCACAGCACACCGCGGCGGATCAGCAGGTCGTCGGCGCGCTCGGCGTACCGCCAGGAGCGCCAGTTGCGGCCCAGCAGCCGCCAGCACCACGCGGCCGGGGCGAGCGGGAGGAGCGCGAAGGCGCCCCAGGCCGGTCCCGCGAGCAGGCCGGGCAGCAGCCCCGCCGCCAGGACGAGCACGCCCGTCCACACCACCAGCAGCAGCCGGCGCATGCGCAGCAGCCCGGGGGCAGCGCCCGCCACACCGGCTCGTCCCCCGCCACCCCGGTCTCCGCCGGGCTCCCCGTCTCCATGGGGCCAGCGTACGTAGGGGAGACTGGGTCCATGACTGCGACGGAGACCACGGTCGGTGTCGGCGGCGCCGCCGAGAGCACCGACATGGTGCTCAACATCGGCCCCCAGCATCCGTCCACGCACGGCGTGCTGCGGCTCAAGCTGGTGCTGGACGGCGAACGCATCCGGCACGCGGAGCCGGTGATCGGCTACATGCACCGGGGCGCGGAGAAGCTCTTCGAGGCGCGCGACTACCGGCAGATCATCATGCTCGCCAACCGCCACGACTGGCTGTCGGCGTTCTCCAACGAGCTGGGCGTGGTCCTCGCCGTGGAGCGGATGCTCGGCATGGAGGTCCCCGAGCGCGCGGTGTGGACCCGCACGCTGCTCGCCGAGCTGAACCGGGTGCTGAACCACCTGATGTTCCTCGGGTCTTACCCGCTGGAGCTGGGCGGGATCACGCCGGTGTTCTACGCGTTCCGGGAGCGCGAGGTGCTCCAGAACGTCATGGAGGAGGTCTCCGGCGGCCGCATGCACTACATGTTCAACCGCGTCGGCGGCCTCAAGGAGGACCTGCCGGCCGGGTGGACGGCACGCGCGCGTGCCGCCGTCGCCGCCGTGCGCTCCCGCATGGACGTCTTCGACGACCTGGTGCTCGGCAACGAGATCTTCCGGGGGCGCACGAGGGGCGTGGGCGGACTCTCGCCGGAGGCCGTGCACGCCTACGGCGTCAGCGGGCCCATCGCGCGCGGCTCCGGCGTCGACTTCGACCTGCGCCGCGACGAGCCGTATCTGGCGTACGGCGAGCTCCAGGACACCCTGAAGGTCGTCACCCGCGGCGAGGGCGACTGCCTGGCCCGCTTCGAGTGCCTGCTGGAGCAGACCCACAACGCGCTGGACCTCGCCGACGCCTGCCTGGACCGGCTGGCCGAGCTGCCGCCGGGGCCGGTCAACCAGCGGCTGCCCAAGGTGCTGAAGGCGCCCGAGGGGCACACGTACGCGTGGACCGAGAACCCGCTCGGCATCAACGGCTACTACCTGGTCAGCAAGGGGGAGAAGACCCCGTACCGGCTGAAGCTGCGCTCGGCGTCGTACAACAACATCCAGGCGCTGACCGAGTTGCTGCCGGGGACGCTGGTGGCGGACATGGTGGCGATCCTGGGGTCGATGTTCTTCGTGGTGGGGGACATCGACAAGTAGCGGCCGGACAGCCCCGCGGGGCTCAGGCGAGCGGGTCCGGGACGCCGACCGGCTGGAGCAGCCAGCCGAAGCCGCCGAGCCCGTCCGGGGCGGTGAGCTCGGCGGCCTCCCCGGCGCTCGCGAGGGCGCGCATGTAGGCCGCCGGGTCGGTGGAGGCCAGCGTGAGCGGAGGGCGTGCGCCGGTGATGTCCAGGGCGTGCAGCGCGTCGCGCTGCGTGAGCAGCCGGGCGGGCGGGGACGCCTCGGCGGGTGCCGCCGCGCACGCGTCCAGCGCGACGTGCGCCGTGATGTCGCAGGAGCCGTCCGGTACGGGCGCCGTGCCGTGCCCCTCCCGGAAGCCGGTGAGGGTCCCGAACGGCGGGCGTGCGCCGGCGGTGTGCGCGTAGTCCACGGCCACCGCGAGCCCCCGCTCCACCCGCTCGACCGCGGCGGCCCAGGCCAGGTCCCGGGGGCGGCCGATCTCCGCGCGCAGCCCCTGCTCGGCGGGCAGCGGCCACCACCGGGCCAGCCAGTCCGCGTCCGCCCCCGACACCGGCTCCCCGAGCCGTTCCGTGCCGTCCGCCGCGACGAGCACCAGCCGGGGCACTCCCGCCGGGTCCACCTCGGCGACGTCCACCGGTACGTTGTCCAGCCACTCGTTGGCGAACAGCAGCCCGGTGACCGCTTTCGGGGGCGCGCTCAGCCAGGTGATCCGCTCGTCCAGCCCCGCCGGACGCGCGGCGAGCTCGACGGCGTACCCGCGCGCGCGGGCGGCCACGCCCGCCGGCAGCGCCGCGAGCACGGCGGTGACCAGCTCGCCCCGCCCGGCGCCCATGTCGACGAAGTCCAGGGTGTCCGGCCGGCCGAGGGCCTCGTCGACCCGGCGGAGCAGGCGGGCCACGGCGTGCGCGAACAGCGGGGAGGCGTGCACCGACGTACGGAAGTGCCCGGCCGGGCCCTCGGGCCGCCGGTAGAAGCCGCCCGGCCCGTACAGCGCCTCCTGGGCCGCCCGCCGCCACCCGCGTTGCCCGCGTCCGCTTCGCGCCGCCGCCTCGTCCGTCACCGCAACAGACTAGGCGTACAGGTGATCACTTCCTCCACCTTGCGGAGTACGCGTGCCCCGTGGGGATCGGCCCTCCGGTTGACCCCTGCACTCATTTCGCTTCCCTACTCTGGGTTACGTGCAGCGCCTTTACGACTTTCTCCGCAGGCACCCGACGTGGGTCGACACCTTCTGGGCCGTCGTCCTGTTCGGGCTCTCCGGTGTGAGCGTGGTGAGTCTCAGCAGGGCGCCCGGACACCACATGCCGGTCGTCGGGGGCTGGTGGTCTCCGCGGTGCTCTGCGTCGTCGTGGCGCTGCGCCGCCGCTTCCCCGAGCCGATGCTGCTGCTGGCCCTCGCGACCGGGCTGGCCCAGCTGGTCCTGGACATCGAGACGGCCGCCGCCGACTTCGCCATGCTGGTGATCACCTACACGGTCGCGACGATGGGCGCGCGCTGGGCCTCCCGGCTCGCGCTCGCCGTCAGCCTGTTCGCGGCCGCCCTGGCCCAGATCCGCTGGCCCGCCGAGCACTCCGGCGTGCTGGGCCAGCTCGCGATAGCCGTGTTCCAGACGGTGCCGTTCGCCCTGGCCTGGGTGCTCGGTGACTCCATGCGCACCCGCCGCGCCTACTTCGCCCAGCTCGAGGAGCGCGCCGCCCGGCTGGAGCGGGAGCGCGAGGCGCAGTCCAAGGTCGCGGTCGCCGCCGAGCGCGCCCGGATCGCGCGCGAGCTCCACGACGTCGTCGCGCACAACGTGTCGGTGATGGTGGTGCAGGCGGACGGTGCCGCGTACGTCCTCGACGCCGCTCCCGACCAGGCCAAGAAGGCCCTGGAGACCATCTCCTCCACCGGCCGGCAGGCCCTCGCCGAGATGCGCCGCCTGCTGGGCGTGCTGCGCACCGGCGAGCACCAGGAGACGGGGGAGTACGTCCCGCAGCCGGACGTCGACCAGATCGACGACCTCGTCGAGCAGTGCCGCACCTCGGGCCTGCCCGTCGACTTCAAGGTCGAGGGCACGCCGCGTCCGCTGCCGAGCGGTGTGGAGCTGACCGCGTACCGCATCGTGCAGGAGGCGCTCACCAACACCCGCAAGCACGGCGGGCCCAACGCGGGCGCGAGCGTGCGCCTCGTCTACTTCGACGACGGGCTCGGCCTGCTGGTCGAGGACGACGGCAAGGGCGCCCCGCACGAGCTGTACGAGGAGGGCGGCGCCGACGGGCAGGGGCACGGCCTGATCGGCATGCGGGAGCGGGTCGGGATGGTCGGCGGCACCCTGGACGCCGGCCCGCGCCCTGGTGGAGGCTTCCGCATCAGCGTGCTGCTGCCGCTCAAACCGGCGCCCTGACGCTGCCGCACGCCCCCTGTTGACACCTGTCACGCCCCGGCGCGACACCCTGACGGCCCCGCACCACCCCCGCACCGACCGCACGACCCCCCGACGACGAATGGAAGAGGACCCCGATGACGATCCGCGTGATGCTCGTGGACGACCAGGTGCTGCTGCGCACCGGGTTCCGGATGGTGCTCGCCGCCCAGCCGGACATGGAGGTCGTCGCGGAGGCGGGCGACGGCGTCGAGGCCCTCCAGGCGGTCCGCTCCACCGCCGTCGACGTGGTCCTGATGGACGTCCGCATGCCGAAGCTGGACGGCGTGGAGGCCACCCGGCGGATCTGCGCCGAGCCCAACCCGCCGAAGGTGCTGATCCTGACCACGTTCGACCTGGACGAGTACGCCTTCTCCGGGCTGAAGGCCGGAGCCTCCGGCTTCATGCTCAAGGACGTGCCGCCCGGCGAGCTGCTGACGGCCATCCGCGCCGTGCACAGCGGGGACGCGGTGGTGGCGCCCTCCACCACCCGGCGTCTGCTGGACCGGTTCGCGCCGATGCTGCCGTCCGGCGTCAAGGAGCCCCGGCACAAGGAGCTGGAGCGGCTCACGGACCGCGAGCGCGAGGTCATGGTGCTGGTCGCGCAGGGCCTGTCCAACGGGGAGATCGCGGCCCGGCTGGTGCTGTCCGAGGCGACCGTGAAGACCCATGTGGGCCGCATCCTGACCAAGCTCGGCCTGCGCGACCGGGTGCAGGTGGTGGTGCTGGCGTACGAGACGGGCCTGGTGCGGGCCGGCGGCCACGGCTGACCGGCGCCCGTCCGGTCCGCCGAGACCTCCCGGGCGCCGACCGCCCGCGACCCGTCGCCTACGCCGTCGCCGGCAGCCTCGCCGCGAAGTCCGCGACGGCCGCCCGCACGTCGTCCGCGGTCCACTCCAGGCCGGCCGAGCGAAGGGTGACCTCGGTGCAGGCGAGGCCCGGCCCGGCCTCCTCCCAGCCGTTCGCGAAGAGCAGCACCGAGGTCTCCTCGCCCTGCCGCACCGCCGCCTCCGCCACCACCTCGGGCGGGTACGGCAGCCAGACCTGGAACTCGTGGGTGTGCGGCACCCCGGGGTGCACGCGCGCCCCCGGCACCCCGGCAGCGGCGAACCCCTCGCGCAGCGCGGCCGCGACCACGCGCGCGTGGCGCACGTACTCCGGCAGCCGGGGCAGTTCCCGGTCCAGCCCGATCAGCGCCGACAGCGCGGTCGGGAACTGCTGGAACACCGTCCCGCCGTACCGGTGCCGCCAGGTCCTCGCCTGTTCGACCAGGGACCCGGGACCGGCCAGGGCGGCGCCGCCGAAGCCGTCCAGGGACTTGTAGAACGACACGTACACGCTGTCCGCCAGGCCGGCTATCTCGTCCAGGGGACGGCCGAAGTGGACGGTCGACTCCCACAGCCGCGCGCCGTCGAAGTGCACCACCGCGTCACGTTCCCGGGCCGCCGCCACGACGTCGTTCAGCTCCTCCCAGGAGGGCAGCAGGAAACCGGCGTCCCGGAGGGGCAGTTCCAGCATCAGCGCCCCGAAGGGCTCGGGGAAGTCGCGTATCTCCGCGGCGGTGGGCAGCCGGGGCTCGCTGGTCACCCGGACCGGACGCAGGCCGGCGACCTGGCTGAGCGCGTGCCGTTCGTGCACCTCGGGATGGGCCATGCCGTGCAGGGCGACGGTGGTGTCGCCGGTGCGGGCCGCCCAGCAGCGCAGGGCGACCTGCTGGGCCATCGTGCCGGTCGGGAAGAACGCGGCGGCCTCCGTGCCGAGCAGCGCGGCGACGCGCCGCTCCAGGGCGGCCACGACCCCGTCGCCGTAGATGTCCGCCTGTTCGTCCAGGTCGTACACCGCCGGGCGGCCTCCTGCAGCAGCGCCAGCCGCTCGCGGATCGTGCCCCGCCAGCCCGCGCGCGACAGCACCAGCCGCGCCTGCCGCTGGGCCGCCCCGCGCCGCTCGCGCAGCCGCTGGGCCGCCGACCGCTCCCCGTCCTGCTCAGCCGTATCGCTCATGCGGGGGATCATGCCCTGCGCGCCCCGGCGCGGCAGCCGGATTTCCCGCCGCCCGGGCCGTGGCGAAACCCACAGCCTGTGGACGACCGGCCGCCTCCCACCGGATAGCGTTAACATGACGAGAAATCGTCCGGTACCCAGAGCGGACTGGAACGGGAAGGTCACCGTCGCGTGAGTACAGTCCACCAGCCAGACCTCAAGGACCGCCCCGCGCGGCTCACCGTAGGCGTCGTGGGCGCCGGACGCGTGGGCCCCGCCCTGGCCGCGTCCCTCCAGCTCGCCGGGCACCGCCCGGTGGCCGTGTCCGGAGTCTCCGACGCCTCCCGCAGACGCGCCGAGGCGATGCTCCCGGACGTGCCCCTGGTGCCGCCCGCCGAGGTGCTCCAGCGCGCCGACCTGGTGCTGCTCACCGTCCCCGACGACGCCCTGCCCGGCCTGGTCACCGGCCTCGCCGAGACCGGCGCCGTACGCCCGGGGCAGCTGCTCGTGCACACCTCCGGCCGGTACGGCGCGCAGGTCCTCGACCCCGCCCTGCGCGCCGGCGCGCTGCCGCTGGCGCTGCACCCGGCGATGACCTTCACCGGGACCGCCGTCGACGTCCAGCGCCTGGCGGGCTGCTCCTTCGGGGTCACCGCGCCCGAGCAGCTGCGGCTGGCCGCGGAGGCGCTGGTCATCGAGATGGGCGGCGAGCCCGAGTGGATCAGCGAGGAGAGCCGCCCGCTGTACCACGCGGCCCTCGCCCTCGGCGCCAACCACCTGGTGACCCTGGTCGCCCAGTCCATGGAACTGCTGCGCACCGCCGGTGTCTCCGCCCCCGACCGGATGCTCGGCCCGCTGCTCGGCGCCGCCCTGGACAACGCGCTGCGCTCCGGTGACGCCGCGCTCACCGGCCCCGTCGCGCGCGGCGACGCGGGCACGGTCGCGGCGCACGTCGGCGAACTGCGCAAGCACTCCCCGCAGGCCGTCGCCGGCTATCTGGCGATGGCCCGCGCGACCGCCGACCGGGCCCTCGCCCACGGCCTGCTGAAGCCGGAGCTCGCCGAGGACCTGCTCGGCGTGCTGGCCGACGGATCCGGTGGCACCGACGGCACGAACGGGACCAACGGCACCGAGGGGAACGCCTGATGACCACCGCCCTGCTGAGCACCGCCGAAGAGCTGCACGCGCGCGTGCGCCGCGGCCGCCGTGCCGTCGTGATGACCATGGGAGCGCTGCACGAGGGCCACGCCACGCTGATCCGCGCCGCGCGCGAGATCGCCGGGCCGGAGGGCGAGGTCGTCGTCACGGTCTTCGTCAATCCGCTCCAGTTCGGCGCCGGCGAGGACCTCGACCGCTACCCGCGCACCCTGGACGCCGACCTGAAGCTCGCCGAACAGGCGGGCGCCGACGCCGTCTTCGCGCCCGCCGTGGACGAGGTCTACCCGGGCGGCGAACCCCAGGTGCGCGTCGCCGCGGGCCCCATGGGCGAGCGCCTGGAGGGTGCCTCGCGGCCCGGCCACTTCGACGGGATGCTCACCGTCGTCGCCAAGCTGCTGCACCTCACCCGCCCCGACGTCGCCCTGTACGGCCAGAAGGACGCCCAGCAACTGGCCCTGATCCGGCGCATGGTGCGCGACCTGAACTTCGGCGTGGAGATCGTCGGCGTGCCGACCGTGCGCGAGGAGGACGGGCTCGCCCTGTCCAGCCGCAACCGCTACCTGTCGCCCGGCGAGCGCCGCACCGCCCTCGCGCTGTCCCGCGCGCTGTTCGCCGGCCGGGACCGGCACGCCGCACAGGAGGCGCTGCGCGCGCGGGCCCGTGAGGTGCCCTCCACGCACGCGCGCGCTGAGGCGCTGAGCGCCATAGGCGAGTCCCGCGCGGCGGCCGACGCGCACGCGGTCGCCACCGTCGCGCCCGGCGGTCCGGCGGCCGTCCGCGCCGCCGTGCACCAGGTCCTGGACGAGGCGGCCCGTCTCGACCCGCCGCTGAGGCTGGACTACCTCGCCCTGGTCGACCCGTCCGACTTCACCGAGATCGGCGCCGGCTTCACCGGCGAGGCCGTCCTGGCCGTGGCCGCCCGCGTGGGCACCACCCGGCTGATCGACAACCTGCCCCTCACCTTCGGATCCCTCGGAGCCGCCTCGTGACCAGCACAGGCATACGCCCGCCCGTCGACCGCCACCACCCGCAGGCGGGAGAGCTTCGCGCTCGCCCCCGCCTGCACGCGCCCGCACCCGGGTGGAGCATCTCCGCGGACGTGGTCGTCGTCGGCTCCGGGGTGGCCGGGCTGACCGCGGCGCTGCGCTGCGAGGCCGCGGGCCTGACGACCGTCGTCGTCACCAAGGCCCGCCTCGACGACGGCTCCACGCGCTGGGCGCAGGGCGGCATCGCCGCCGCCCTCGGCGAGGGCGACACCCCCGAGCAACACCTCGAGGACACCCTGGTGGCGGGCGCGGGCCTGTGCGACGAGGAGGCCGTGCGCATCCTCGTCACCGAGGGCCCCGACGCCGTACGGCGGCTGATCTCCACCGGCGCCCACTTCGACACCGACGACGAGGGCGGCATCGAGCTCACCCGCGAGGGCGGCCACCACCGGCGCCGGATCGCGCACGCGGGCGGCGACGCCACCGGCGCGGAGATCTCCCGTGCCCTGGTGGAGGCGGTACGCGCGCGCGGACTGCGCACCGTGGAGAACGCGCTCGTACTCGACCTGCTGACCGACGCCGAGGGCCGTACGGCGGGCGTCACCCTGCACGTGATGGGCGAGGGCCAGCACGACGGCGTGGGCGCGGTGCACGCCCCCGCGGTGGTCCTGGCGACCGGCGGCATGGGCCAGGTGTTCTCCGCGACCACGAACCCCTCGGTGTCGACCGGCGACGGCGTGGCCCTGGCGCTGCGCGCGGGCGCGGAGGTCAGCGACCTGGAGTTCGTGCAGTTCCACCCGACCGTGCTGTTCCTCGGCGCGGACGCCGAGGGCCAGCAGCCGCTGGTCTCCGAGGCGGTGCGTGGCGAGGGCGCCCACCTGGTCGACGGGGACGGCGTGCGCTTCATGGTGGGGCAGCACGAGCTGGCCGAGCTGGCGCCCCGGGACATCGTCGCCAAGGGCATCACGCGCCGCATGCAGGAGCAGGACGCCGAGCACATGTTCCTCGACGCCCGGCACTTCGGGGCCGAGATGTGGGAGCACCGCTTCCCGACCATCCTGGCCGCCTGCCGCGCCAACGGCATCGACCCGGTGACGGAGCCCGTCCCGGTCGCCCCGGCCGCCCACTACGCCTCCGGCGGCGTCCGCACCGACGCCCGGGCCGTACGACCGTGCCCGGCCTGTACGCGTGCGGCGAGGTCGCCTGCACCGGCGTGCACGGCGCCAACCGCCTCGCCTCCAACTCCCTGCTCGAAGGCCTCGTCTACGCCGAGCGCATCGCCGCCGACATCGCGGCGGAGCGGGCCGGAGGCGGCCTCCCCGCGCGCGAGCCCGCACGGCTCGCGCACCCCGAGACGCCCAGCCACCCGCTGCTGGCCCCGGAGTCCCGGTTCGCCATCCAGCGGATCATGACCGGGGGCGCGGGCGTGCTCCGCTCGGAGCGGTCGCTCCAGTGGGCCGCGGACCAGCTCCAGCGGCTGCACGGCGAGGCCCGCGACGCCCTGCGGGAGAACGGCAAGACCGCCGAGCCCGGTGTCGACACCTGGGAGGCCACCAACCTCCTGTGCGTGGCCCGGGTGCTGGTCGCCGCCGCCCTGCGGCGCGAGGAGACCCGCGGCTGCCACTGGCGCGAGGACCGCGCCGAGCGCGACGACGCCCACTGGCGGCGCCACATCGTCGTCCGGCTCGGCCCGGACCGGTCGCTGGCGGTACACACCACGGACACCGCAGACTTCCCCCTACCCGGCCCGACCAGCGTTCCCAGGAGCAGTGACACACGTGAGCACCGACGACCTTCCCCTCGCCCCGACCGGCGGCTGCGGCGACGGCTGCGCCTGCGGCGCCGAGGGCGACGAGGAGTACCTGGAGTGCGGGCTCGACCCCGCGCTCGCCGAACTGCTGGCCGCCGCCGGACTCGACCCCGTCGAGGTCGAGGACATCGCCAACGTCGCCATCCAGGAGGACCTGGACGGCGGGGTGGACGTGACGACCGACTCGACCATCCCCGAGGACGCCGTCGCCACCGGCGACTTCGCCGCGCGCGAGGCCGGAGTGGTGGCGGGCCTGCGGGTCGCCGAGGCCGTGCTCTCGGTGGTCTGCACCGACGAGTTCGAGGTCGAGCGGCACGTCGAGGACGGCGACCGCGTCGAGGCCGGGCAGCGGCTGCTGTCGGTCACCACGCGCACGCGCGACCTGCTCACCGCCGAGCGCAGCGCCCTGAACCTGCTGTGCCGGCTGTCCGGCATCGCGACCGCCACGCGCGCGTGGGCGGACGTCCTGGAGGGCACCAAGGCCCGCGTGCGCGACACCCGCAAGACCACTCCGGGGCTGCGCTCCCTGGAGAAGTTCGCCGTGCGCTGCGGCGGCGGGGTCAACCACCGCATGTCCCTCTCGGACGCGGCCCTGGTGAAGGACAACCACGTGGTCGCCGCCGGAGGCGTCGCGCCGGCCTTCAAGGCCGTGCGGGAGGCCTTCCCGGAGGTGCCGATCGAGGTCGAGGTCGACACCCTGCACCAGCTCCGCGAGGTCGTCGAGGCGGGCGCCGACCTGGTCCTGCTGGACAACTTCACGCCGGGCGAGTGCGCGGAGGCCGTCGGGATCGCGGGCGGGCGGGCGCTGCTGGAGGCCTCGGGCCGGCTCACCCTCGACACCGCGCGCGCGTACGCCGAGACCGGGGTGGACTTCCTGGCCGTCGGCGCCCTCACCCACTCCTCGCCGATCCTGGACATCGGCCTGGACCTGCGCGAGGCGGAGTAACGCCCATGCTGCTCACGATCGATGTCGGAAACACGCACACCGTGCTCGGCCTGTTCGACGGCGAGGACATCGTCGAGCACTGGCGCATCTCCACCGACGCGCGCCGCACCGCGGACGAACTGGCGGTCCTGCTGCAGGGTCTGATGGGCATGCACCCGCTGCTCGGCGACGGCCTGGGCGACGGCATCGACGGCATCGCCATCTGCGCGACCGTCCCGTCCGTGCTGCACGAGCTGCGCGAGGTCACCCGCCGCTACTACGGCGACGTGCCGGCGGTGCTGGTCGAGCCGGGCGTGAAGACCGGGGTGCCGATCCAGTTCGACAACCCCAAGGAGGTCGGCGCCGACCGGATCATCAACGCGGTCGCGGCGAACGAGCTGTACGGCGGCCCGGCGATCGTCGTCGACTTCGGCACGGCGACCACCTTCGACGCGGTCTCCGCGCGCGGGGAGTACGTCGGCGGGGTCATCGCGCCCGGCATCGAGATCTCGGTGGAGGCCCTCGGGATCAGGGCGGCGCAGCTCAGGAAGATCGAGGTGGCCCGGCCGCGGAACGTGATCGGCAAGAACACCGTCGAGGCCATGCAGTCGGGCGTCGTGTACGGCTTCGCCGGCCAGGTCGACGGCGTGGTGAGCCGGATGGCCCGGGAGCTGGCCGACGACCCGGACCAGGTCACGGTGATCGCCACCGGCGGCCTCGCGCCGGTGGTGCTGGGCGAGTCCTCGGTGATCGACGAGCACCAGCCCTGGCTGACCCTGATCGGCCTGCGCCTGGTCTACGAACGGAACGTGTCACGGCTGTGAGGCGGCCGGCGCCCGGTGGGGCGCCGGTTCTCGCCGTTCACACGCTCGGGTGACACCGGTCGGGGGAAACCGGACGACGACACGCGGCGACACAACGCCCCGATCCGTCACTTTTGTCCGATTAGCGGTAGCGTCGCCGCATGCCCACGCCATACGGATCCCGCGGCGGCATGGCGTTCGGCGCGCAGGAGCTGCGTGTGCTCCGGCGCGCCCTCGCCCTCGCCCTTCACCCCGGCCGAGCGTCCGCCGAGGACGTCAAGGACTGCTTCCGGCTCGCCGCTTCCCTGGACGAGGCGATGCGCGAGGCGGCCCGGCTGCGCGCCTTCCTGGTGGCCGACCTCGACCGGTACCGCGCCGCCCTGCCGGGCACGGCGGCCGGCTACCTCGCCCTGCTGGAGGAGGTGCTGGGCTCCGGGTACCGGCCGGTGCCGGACGATCTGGCGGCCCTGCGGGCGCTGCGCGGGAACCCGCGGGGCGCGGCCCTGCTGGAGCGCTGCCGGTCGCTGGCCGAACAGGATGTGCGGGCCCGCTTCGCGCAGGGCGCCCGCAAGGTCCCGGCGCCCGCCGTGCCGCCCTCCAGGACGCGCCTGACGGCCCTCACGGGCGGCGCGCGGGAGGAGGCGGTCCGGGCGGCCGAGGGGCAGGAGAAACCCGCTCAGAAGCCCGGCCAGACTCCTCCCGGGCGGCCCGCCGAACGCCCGTCGGGGAGCCCGCCCCGAAACGCCCCGTCCCGACACCGGGCGAGGTCTTCCCGCGCCGCAAGCCGCCCGCGCCGCCCGCGTCGCCCGCCGGCCCGGCGCAGTCGCGGCAGCTCGCCGCCGGCTGAACCCCCCGGCCGCCCACCCCGCCCCTTTCGTCCCGGCCCGCGTGGCTACCCTGGTGTCATGGACTACGTCGCCGCGCTCGTTCCCCCGGTCGTCATGGCCGTGTTCTTCATCGGTGTGGTCAGGGTGATCGTGAAGACCCAGGGCGGGGCCGCCAAGGCCAAGGAGGACGCGGCCGTCGACGCCGCCCTCTCCGGCGCGGACGGCGCCCGCCGGACCCCCGCCGGCGAAGCCTGAGCCGCCCCGCCGGCCCGATCCCGTCAGGGCGCACGACTCCCCGCACCCCGGTGCTTTCCGAGTCGTGCGCCCTTTTTGTTCGCTTTGGCGACCTAAGCGCACGTCCGGCGGGCCTTCGGCGGAATCTCCCACTATTGTTCTGAGCTGTGCCTCGCCCATTGGGAGAACTCGAAGACGCGGTCATGACGCGGGTGTGGAAGTGGAACCGCCCGGTGACCGTACGAGAAGTCCTGGAAGACCTCCAGCAGGAACGGTCCATCGCGTACACCACCGTGATGACCGTTTTGGACAATCTCCATCAGAAGGGCTGGGTGCGCCGCGAGGCGGAAGGGCGGGCCTATCGATATGAGGCCGTCTCCACCCGCGCCGCCTACGCCGCCGCGCTGATGAACGACGCCTGGTCGCAGAGCGACAACCCGGCCGCCGCTCTCGTCGCCTTCTTCGGGATGATGAGCGAGGAACAGCGCCAGGCCCTCAGCGACGCCGTACGCATCGTCCAGCGACCGGAAACCGCACAAGCGCCGGAAGCCGCACAAGCGCGGGAAGCGGCGGAACCCCGCGAAGCTCCGGAAGAGCACAACCCCGGCTCGGCGGGGACAGCTCCGGGCGATAGCGTCCGCTCATGTCCGCAGAACGTCCCGAAGTCCCCGCGAAAGCCATCACCGTCCGGCGGGCCCGGACCAGCGACGTCCCGGTCGTGCGTCACCTCCTCGACGCCTACGTCCGTGACCGCATCCTGCTCGACAAAGCCATGGTCACCCTTTACGAGGACATCCAGGAGTTCTGGGTCGCGGAACGCGACGACAACGCCGAGGTGGTCGGCTGCGGCGCGCTGCACGTCATGTGGGAAGACCTGGCCGAAGTCCGCACTCTCGCGGTGAAGCCGGGCCTCAAGGGCGCCGGTGTGGGGCACCAGTTGCTGGAGAAGTTGCTGCAGACCGCGCGCTGGCTCGGCGTTCGCCGCGTTTTCTGTCTGACCTTCGAAGTCGACTTCTTCCAGAAGCACGGCTTCGTGGAGATCGGTGAGACGCCGGTGGACACCGATGTCTACGCGGAGCTGTTGCGTTCCTATGACGAGGGCGTCGCGGAGTTCCTGGGTCTCGAACGAGTGAAACCGAACACCTTGGGCAACAGCCGGATGCTTCTGCATCTGTGATCGGCATTGCCGCGGTGCCCTATGTCCGAAACGCGCATGTTTCCGGGCCGCGGCGGGGCCTCGGGTCTCTCCCGGGGTTTGTGTTTTTACGGCAAAAGCGGTTTGCTTTCCGACGTACTGCAGTACTGCATATAACAGGGGCGGCGAAACGGCGGGCGCCGCAGAGACCCTGGCCCTCAACGTTATCGATGAAAGGAAATCCGGTGGCACAGAAGGTTCAGGTCCTTCTTGTCGACGACCTCGACGGCGGCGAGGCGGACGAGACGGTTACGTTCGCACTGGACGGCAAGACCTACGAGATCGATCTCACGACCACCAATGCGGACAAGCTGCGTGGCCTTCTCGACCCCTATGTGAAGGGCGGTCGTCGTACCGGAGGCCGTGCCGCGGGCGGACGCGGAAAGGCGCGTGCCGCTTCCGGTGGCAACCAGGACACGGCGGCGATCCGCGCCTGGGCGAAGGAGAACGGTTACGAGGTCAACGACCGCGGCCGTGTTCCCGCGTCCATTCGCGAGGCCTACGAGAAGGCCAACGGCTGATTTCCGAAGCGGGCGGGCGGCCGCGTGTCCGCGCGCCGCAGCCGGACGCGGTGGCAGTGCGTGGCCAGCGTGTCCACCACTCGTACGAGATCGGGGGCGCCTGTCGGGCCCCCACGGCCGGCAGCGCCGGCAGCGAGGCCTCGGCCTCACCCCCGGCCCAGGGGCCGCAGCCATACGGCGGCCCCTGTACCGGACCGGAGCCGTGCCCGGCGGCGGGCTCCCGCTCCGGCGGCAGCGTCCCTGAGCGGGCCGCTCCGGGCCGCGCAGGCGCCTCCATGAGGCCGCCCGCGCCCAGCGCCCGCAGATCGAGCGCGATCCCGCGCCACTCCAGCCACTCCAGCAGCCCCGGCAGCTCCTCCGCGCTGCCCGCGGCCACCAGCAGCCGCATCCGCCCGCCCCACAGGGCGACCGGGGAACCCGGCCCCAGGTGGCGCAGCGCACGGGTGCCCGCCTCGGCCGGCACGTCCAGGACGTCGAAGCGCACCCCGGTGACCAGCATCGGCGGCCGTCCGGGCACGGTCGGCCACCCCAGTTCGTTCTCGTACCAGTGCCGGGCCCCGCTCTCGGGCCGTCCGGCACCCCGCCCGCCCGCGGACCGGGCGGCACCGGATCGAGCGGACGACGGGGAAGGGGGACCGATGAGGTCACGGGGACCGAGCCAGCCATGCCGGGTGCAACCGCAGGACCGGGCCCCTGGTTACGCTGGGCGCTCCGCCCGTCGCGCACGGTGCGGGAAAAGGGGGCGCGCAAGCCCACGGGCAGCCGCAAGGTTGTTCGCCCATAGCGGAGGGAACCGGTGGGCCCGGCATGGAGTGTCCGTCCCAGCGGGTAAGACATGCCTAGTGGGAGGGGGCGACACGCAGGACGGGCGGTCTCACGTTCGCCATCGGCGTACTGGCGACTGGGGTAACTGCCTGGCCTGCGGGAACATCGTCTCGCACCATCGGGTTGGGACAGATGTCGGCGTTCGGGGTCAGGAGGCCATCGACGGTGTCGGCAGTTGGAATGAGCGGTCCCCGCTTGCGGGACTAAGCTGCGGAAGGACAGGGAGGGGAAGTTCCCCCACTGCCTGACCGCTCTGAGGAGCGATTAACGATGTTCGAGAGGTTCACCGACCGCGCGCGGCGGGTTGTCGTCCTGGCTCAGGAAGAAGCCCGGATGCTCAACCACAACTACATCGGCACCGAGCACATCCTCCTGGGTCTCATCCACGAGGGCGAAGGTGTCGCCGCTAAGGCCCTGGAGAGCCTCGGCATTTCGCTTGAGGCGGTCCGCCAGCAGGTGGAGGAGATCATCGGCCAGGGCCAGCAGGCCCCGTCCGGCCACATCCCCTTCACTCCCGTGCCAAGAAGGTCCTGGAGCTCTCGCTCCGCGAGGCCCTTCAGCTGGGCCACAACTACATCGGCACGGAGCACATCCTGCTCGGCCTGATCCGTGAGGGCGAGGGCGTCGCCGCCCAGGTCCTGGTCAAGCTGGGCGCAGACCTCAACCGGGTGCGGCAGCAGGTGATCCAGCTGCTCTCCGGTTACCAGGGCAAGGAGACCGCCACCGCCGGCGGCCCTGCCGAGGGCACCCCCTCGACGTCCCTGGTCCTCGACCAGTTCGGCCGGAACCTCACCCAGGCCGCTCGTGAGTCCAAGCTCGACCCGGTCATCGGGCGCGAGAAGGAGATCGAGCGGGTCATGCAGGTGCTGTCCCGCCGTACCAAGAACAACCCGGTGCTGATCGGTGAGCCCGGCGTCGGCAAGACCGCCGTCGTCGAGGGCCTCGCCCAGGCCATCGTCAAGGGCGAGGTGCCCGAGACCCTCAAGGACAAGCACCTCTACACCCTGGACCTCGGCGCGCTGGTCGCCGGCTCCCGCTACCGCGGTGACTTCGAGGAGCGCCTGAAGAAGGTCCTCAAGGAGATCCGCACCCGCGGCGACATCATCCTGTTCATCGACGAGCTGCACACGCTGGTCGGTGCGGGTGCCGCCGAGGGCGCCATCGACGCGGCCTCCATCCTGAAGCCGATGCTGGCCCGCGGTGAGCTGCAGACCATCGGTGCCACCACCCTGGACGAGTACCGCAAGCACCTGGAGAAGGACGCGGCCCTCGAGCGCCGCTTCCAGCCCATCCAGGTCGCCGAGCCGTCCCTGCCGCACACGATCGAGATCCTCAAGGGTCTGCGCGACCGGTACGAGGCCCACCACCGTGTGTCCATCACGGACGAGGCGCTGGTGCAGGCGGCCACCCTGGCCGACCGCTACATCTCGGACCGCTTCCTGCCGGACAAGGCGATCGACCTGATCGACGAGGCCGGTTCCCGGATGCGCATCCGCCGGATGACTGCGCCGCCGGACCTGCGCGAGTTCGACGAGAAGATCGCCGGCGTCCGCCGGGACAAGGAGTCCGCGATCGACTCGCAGGACTTCGAGAAGGCCGCCTCCCTGCGCGACAAGGAGAAGCAGCTCCTGGCCGCCAAGGCCAAGCGGGAGAAGGAGTGGAAGGCCGGCGACATGGACGTCGTCGCCGAGGTCGACGGCGAGCTGATCGCCGAGGTCCTCGCGACCGCCACCGGCATCCCGGTCTTCAAGCTGACCGAGGAGGAGTCCTCGCGTCTGCTCCGCATGGAGGACGAGCTCCACAAGCGGGTCATCGGCCAGGTCGACGCCGTCAAGGCGCTGTCGAAGGCGATCCGCCGTACGCGCGCCGGTCTGAAGGACCCGAAGCGCCCCGGTGGTTCGTTCATCTTCGCCGGTCCGTCCGGTGTGGGTAAGACCGAACTGTCCAAGGCCCTCGCCGAGTTCCTCTTCGGTGACGAGGACGCGCTGATCTCCCTCGACATGTCGGAGTTCAGCGAGAAGCACACGGTCTCGCGTCTCTTCGGTTCGCCCCCGGCTACGTGGGCTACGAAGAGGGCGGCCAGCTCACCGAGAAGGTGCGCCGCAAGCCGTTCTCCGTCGTGCTGTTCGACGAGGTCGAGAAGGCCCACCCGGACATCTTCAACTCGCTGCTGCAGATCCTGGAGGACGGTCGTCTGACCGACTCCCAGGGCCGGGTCGTGGACTTCAAGAACACGGTCATCATCATGACGACCAACCTCGGCACCCGGGACATCTCCAAGGGCTTCAACCTGGGCTTCGCGGCCCAGGGCGACACGAAGTCCAACTACGAGCGCATGAAGAACAAGGTGTCGGACGAGCTCAAGCAGCACTTCCGCCCCGAGTTCCTCAACCGCGTCGACGACGTGGTCGTCTTCCCGCAGCTGACGCAGGAGGACATCCTGCGGATCGTCGACCTGATGATCAGCAAGGTGGACGAGCGCCTGAAGGACCGGGACATGGGCATCGAGCTCTCCCAGACCGCCAAGGAGCTGCTGTCCAAGAAGGGTTACGACCCGGTGCTGGGCGCCCGGCCGCTGCGCCGCACGATCCAGCGCGAGATCGAGGACACGCTCTCGGAGAAGATCCTCTTCGGCGAGCTGCGTCCCGGTCACATCGTGGTCGTGGACACCGAGGGCGAGGGCGAGTCCCAGACCTTCACCTTCCGCGGCGAGGAGAAGTCGGCGCTGCCCGACGTCCCGCCGATCGAGCAGGCGGCCGGCGGCGCCGGGCCGAACCTGAGCAAGGACGCGTAACCCTCCGGGTACGACGGACGGGAAAAGGGGCTGCCCCGGGACCACGGTCCCGGGGCAGCCCCTTTTCTCCGTCGTCAGGACAGCTGGCCGTCGTAGTCCGGCAGCTTGTACGTCCTCTCGGCGTGGCCGCCCGAGAGGTCCGTGGCGCTGTTGCCGATGTTCGCGACGATCGTGTAGCCCTGCTTCTCGATGTCCACGCGCTGGGCGGTCTTGTAGGCGGCGACGTCCTTGAAGAGGTCGACCAGCCCGCGCACGTACAGGCCGGAGACGTCGTAGCCGTCGTGTTCGAGGTTGTACTCGGTCGGCCAGTAGATGATGCCCGGGCGGGCGGTCACGAAGAAGAGCCTGACGCCGTGCTCCTGGGCGTACCGGGCGACGTCCAGGACGGGCTTGTTGGCCGGCTGCGGGTAGCTGAAGCCGAAGTCGGTCTCCAGGGTGGTGTTGTCGATGTCGAAGACGATCGCCTGCTTCTCACCGGGCCTGGCGGCGGCGATGCGGTCCTTCAGGTAGGGAAGGGCCTGGTCCATCACGGTCTGACAGTCCTTCTGCCAGGTGGCGTAGTCGACCTTCGCGGAGGAGCCGCTCGCGGTCGCCGCCTCGGCGGGCGAGGCCAGCGCGGCGAGCGCGGCCACGGAGACGGCGGTGACGGACATACGGCGCGCCCAGGGGCGTCTGGTCATCGGTGGGGTCCTCTCACGTCCGTACTGAACGGTCAGAACGGTTGACTGTCAGGGGCATGATCAGTGCTGAGGGTGGCGCGAGAGGAACCGTAGGGTTACTGAACGGTAGTCGTACAGGGGTCTGCGTCACATTTCGCGGTCCGGCCGGGGCCGGCTGACGGAGTGCCAGGTCCCGGATCCGCCGCGAACCGCCAACTTCCGTACCGGGTGGGCGAGTAGCGCGCGTCACATTCAGGAGCCCCAGAAGCCCTCTGGGCGGTGACAAGCCGCACAGGGATATGCCCGGTACTACGCGGGTTAGTGTCATTCTCTACCGAGACAAACTAGGGCATTTCAGCACCGTCACGGGAGGGAAATCGCAGGTCAGGTGGGCTGATGTCCGAAGAGTCTGATTCTGTCAAGAAGTAGGTGTTTTTGACGCCTTCTACTACGTACCGGCGTAGAAGCAGGGCTTTGTGGCGGACTGAGGTGGTGGGTTACCAATGAATGGCCGAAGCGGCGAACGCCTGTACGTCGCACGGCCCCCACGTTCCCTAGTCCACGAGGTTTCGATGTTCCAGCGCTTCACGTCCCGTTCTTCGCGTACGTCCTCGCTCCGCACCCGCGTGGCCGTCCTGGCTGCCGGCATCGGCGCCACGGCCGTGGTGGGGACCGGGGTCGCGAGCGCGGCCACCCCGTCGGCCGCCTCCTGGGTCGACCCGGTGAAGAAGTACACGCTGTCCGCCAGCTTCATGCAGGACGGCAGCCACTGGGCGCACAAGCACAGCGGTCAGGACTTCGCCGTCCCGACCGGCACCGAGGTTCTCGCCGCGCACGGCGGCACCGTCGTCAAGGCCGGCCCCAACGGCGCCGGTGACGGCCCCGCCTACGGCAACGCCGTCGTCATCAAGCACGGCAACGGCACGTACTCGCAGTACGCGCACCTGTCCCGCATCGACGTCAAGGTCGGCCAGGTCGTGAAGACCGGTCAGCACATAGCCCTCTCGGGCAGCACCGGCAACTCCACCGGCCCGCACCTGCACTTCGAGATCCGGACCACCCCGAACTACGGTTCCGCGGTCAACCCGGTGGACTTCCTGAAGGCCCACGGCCTGAAGGTCTGATCTACCGTTCCCCGTGGGCGCCTTGATGCGCCTGCGTGACGAGACCCACGGCGACTTCGAGGACGGCCGCGCGCTTCTTCTCGAAGTCGCCTTCCAGGTCCTGCATCACGAACATCCCCGCGTGCAGCGTGAACAGCGCGCTCACGCAGCGGACCTGGTCGACGAGTCGGGCCTCGGGGTCGATGACGATGTCCCTGAGGCCGCGCATCCGGTCCTTGAAGGACTCGCCGATGCGCAGTTCCCGCACCGTCGCCTGGTTCTCCTGCATGAATCGGAAGAGCGGTTCCGCGCCGGCCAGCGCCTGGCTGTAGCGCCGCACGATCTCCTGCTTGGTCTCCAGCGTGTGCGGCTGGCTGCGGCCCCACTCGATCAGGTCCTCGATCGGCTGCGTCAGATCCTCGAAGAGGCTGACGATGATCTCTTCCTTCGTCTTGAAGTGGTAGTACAGGGCCGCCTTCGTGACGTCGAGACGCTCGGCGATCTCCCGCAGGGAGGTCTTCTCGTAGCCCTGCTCGGCGAAGAGTTCGAGTGCCACGTCCTGGATGCGCTGGCGGGTGTTGCCGCGGCGCTGTTGCCTGCTGCCGTCCATGGTGCCGCCCATCCTCGTACTCCTCGCGCTCCCGCAAAACTTACTTGACGCCCGGCTAGTGACGGGTCTACCTTCCCCAGTGTAGTGAACTAGCCGGGCGGCAAGTAAGTGGCCGTCGGGGGAGTGGGAGAGATGGCGGACACACAAGCGGTCGCGACGGACCGGAAGCAGCCCGGGCAACCGGAGAAATCGCAGGAGAAGCAGCCCAAGAGCGTGCGCGTGGTGCTGCTCGCGCTCATGATCGCGATGATGCTCGCGATGCTCGACAACATGATCGTGGGCACCGCGATGCCGACGATCGTCGGTGAGCTCGGCGGCCTGGAGCACCTGTCCTGGGTGGTGACCGGCTACACCCTGGCGACCGCGGCGGCGACCCCGATCTGGGGCAAGCTCGGTGACATGTTCGGCCGCAAGGCCACCTTCCTCAGCTCGATCGTGATCTTCCTGATCGGCTCCGCGCTCAGCGGCATGGCCCAGGACATGGGCCAGCTGATCGGCTTCCGCGCCGTGCAGGGCCTCGGCGCCGGCGGTCTGATGGTCGGCGTCATGGCGATCATCGGTGACCTGATTCCGCCGCGGGAGCGCGGCAAGTACCAGGGCATGATGGCCGGCGTCATGGCGCTGGCGATGATCGGCGGCCCGCTGGTCGGCGGCACCATCACCGACAACTGGGGCTGGCGCTGGTCCTTCTACATCAACCTGCCGCTGGGCGCCGTCGCGCTCGCGCTGGTCAGCGCCGTGCTCCACCTGCCCAGGAAGCGCTCCAAGGCGGGCATCGACTACCTCGGCGTCGTCCTGCTGACCGTCGGCATCACCTCCGTCGTGCTCGTCACCACCTGGGGCGGCACCGAGTACGCCTGGACCTCCGCGCGGATCATGGAGCTGATCGGCATCGGCGTGGCCGCGCTGGTCGGGTTCGTGTTCTGGCAGACCAGGGCCGCCGAGCCGGTGCTGCCGCTGCACATCTTCCGTAGCGGCAACTTCACCCTGATGTCGGTCATCGGCTTCATCACCGGCTTCGTGATGTTCGGCGCCACCCTCTTCCTGCCGCTGTACCAGCAGGCGGTCCAGGGCGCCTCCGCGACCAACTCCGGTCTGCTGCTCCTGCCGATGCTCGGCTCGATGCTCGTGACCTCGATGGTGGCCGGCCGGGTCACCACCAACAGCGGCCGCTACAAGGTGTTCCCGATCGCCGGCGGCGTGCTGATGATCGTCGGGCTGTACCTGCTCTCGCTGATGGACACCGACACCACGCGGCTGACCTCCGGTGTCTACATGGCCGTGCTCGGCGCGGGCATGGGCTGCCTGATGCAGATCACCATGCTGGTGGCGCAGAACAGCGTGGAGATGAAGGACATGGGTGTGGCGTCCTCGTCCACCACCCTGTTCCGCACCCTCGGCTCCTCCTTCGGAGTGGCCGTCATGGGCGCGCTGTTCAACCACCGGGTGCAGGACGTCATGTCGGAGAAGGCCGGCGCCCTCGGCTCCCAGGTCACCCAGAAGTCGGCTCAGCTCGACGCGGCGAGCCTGGCGAAGCTCCCGGCGCAGGCGCGGGAGGCCTACCAGCACGCGGTGTCCGCCGGCACGCACTCGGCGTTCCTGCTGGGCTCGGTGATCGCGGTGGTCGTGCTGATCGCGGCGCTGTTCGTAAAGGAGGTGCCGCTCAAGGGCGGTCCCCAGAAGCCCGAGGTGACCGAGGCCGTCTGAGCCCCTCCCGGTCCGAAGGCCCCCGGCGGTGTCCGCCCCGGGGCCTTCGCCGTGCCGGGCCGACGGGCGCCGGCCGGCCGGGGCCGCCGCCCCGGTACGGAGAGCGCCCTAACGCCCGCCGGACAGCGGCAGCATGGGATGGCTGCCGGTGTTGGTGGGGGCGTGCTCCGGGAGCCACAGGACGGCCACCGCGCCCTCCGCGGGGATGTGTCCGGGGGCCCCGGCCGGCGGATGTTGCGGAAGGTCAGCCGCGCGCCCAGCACCCGGGCCTGGCCGGCGGCGATGGTCAGGCCCAGGCCGTGGCCCTGGCCCGCGCGGTCCCTGCTGCCGGTGCGGAAGCGGCTCGGCCCCTCGGCGAGCAGGCCCTCGGGGAAGCCGGGACCGTGGTCGCGGACCCGGATGACCCGGCCCTCGACGGTCACCTCCACCGGCGGCCTGCCGTGCCGGGCGGCGTTGGCCAGCAGGTTGAACAGCACCCGCTCCAGACGGCGCGGGTCGGTCGTGACCTCCGACTCGTGCACCACCCGTACGGTGATGTCCGGGTCCTTGGCCGCGACCCGCCGGGCGACGAACTCGCCCAGCATGATGTCCTGCAGCTCGGCCCGCTCCGAGGCCCCGTCCAGCCGGGCCACCTCCAGCACGTCCTCGACCAGGGTGCGCATCGCCTTCGCCCGGTCCAGGACCAGCTCCGTGGGGCGCCCCGGCGGCAGCAGTTCGGCGGCCGTCAGCAGACCCGTCACCGGGGTGCGCAGCTCGTGCGCGATGTCGGCGGTCACCCGCCGCTCGGCCTCCAGGCGCTGCCGCAGCGCGTCCGCCATGGCGTCCACCGCGCGCGCGAGGTCGTCGGTCTCGTCCCGTACGACCCCGCCGATGGCCTCCCGTACCCGTACGTCCGTCTCCCCCTTGGCGACCTGCCCCGCCGCGGCCGCCGCCTTGCGCAGCCGCCGTGAGAGCTGCCCGCCGATCAGCACGCCGAGCGCGCTGCCGCCGAGCACGACCGCGATGGAGCCGATGACCAGCGCCTGGTCGAGGTCCTTCATCACGTCCGTGGAGCGGTCCGGGAAGTTGCTGTGCAGGGACAGCACGTGCCCGTCCTTGACCGGCACGGCCGCCCAGATGTCCGGGCCGGTGCCGCGGTCGCTGACGTAGCTGGCGCGGCGGCCCTCGCTCACCTTGTCGCGCAGCGGGGGCGGCAGTTCCGGGTCGTCGATCTTGATGCTCGGGAAGTTCGGCCGTCCGCCCAGCTCGTAGTTGCGCTGCGCGATCTGGACCCGGGCGTTGGCCAGGTCACGGGCGTTGTCCAGCATGGAGACCCGGGCCGCGTTGTGCACGACGAGGCTGAGCGCGATCGCCACCAGACCGGCGACCAGCGCGATCGCCGCGCTGAGCTTCCATCTCAGCCCGGTCCGCAGCCCCGCCCGCTCCACGCGCCGCATCGGGCGCCGAATGATCCCCCGCATGTCCCGCTCCGCTCAGGCCCTCAACTTGTAGCCGAACCCGCGGACCGTCTCGATCCGGTCCTGGCCGATCTTCTGGCGCAGCCGCTGCACATGGACGTCGACGACCCGGGTGTCCCCGCCCCAGCCGTAGTCCCAGACCCGCTCCAGCAGCTTGTCGCGGGAGAGCACGGTGCCGGGCGCGCCGGAGAACTCCAGCAGCAGCCGCATCTCGGTCGGGGTGAGCGCCACCGGGCTCCCGGCCCGGCGCACCTCCATGCCCTCGGTGTCGATCTCCAGCTCGCCGAAGACCAGCGGGCCGCCGTTCAGGTCCGCCGCGGCCCCGGAGCCGGGCGCGGCCCCGCCGGCGTGCCCGAAGCGGCGCAGCACCGCGCGGATCCGGGCGACCAGTACGGCACCGTCGAACGGCTTGGTCACGTAGTCGTCGGCGCCCGCCTCCAGGCCGAGGACGACGTCGATGGAGTCGGCGCGCGCGGAGAGCATGATCACCGGAACCGTCGACTCGTCCCGGATGCGGCGGCACAGGCTGACTCCGTCCAGGCCCGGGACCATGACGTCGAGCAGCGCGATGTCGGGACGGTTCGCCCGGAACGACTCCAGCCCGGAGAGTCCGTCGGGCATGGCGGTCACCGCGAAGCCGTCCCGCTCCAGGGCGAGCTGGGTGGCCTCGCGGATGACGTCGTCGTCCTCGACGAACAGGACGTGGGTCTGGTCTGCCATCCCGGTGCTCTCAGTCCTCGTGCGCTTGTGGTCGGTCAGTTGTCCGGCGGGGCGTCGCGCCCCCGCCGACGGACTTGCTGTAGTCGTTGTGGACGGGCTTCCCCTGGGCGAAGCGCCCCGCCCGCCACCGGTAGGGGATGACGTCCTCACCGGACGGGCGCGAGATCGGGTCGCCCCTGCGGTACACCTGCTTGGTCACGGTCAGGACGCCCTCGACGATCTCCGCGTAGACCGGGGACTCCTCGGAGCGGAAGACGTTCTTGTACGCGCCGTTGTCGTCCCGGTACACATACGACCCGACACCCACCGCGTCCGCGCAGGTCAGCACGTTGACGACGACGTCGCTCACGGCGCCGCCGGTCAGGTCCCCGTAGGAGACGTCCACCGGGTAGTCGTCGCCGTTGCACGGCTTGAGGTCCCGCTTGACCGAGGCCGAGACCGCGGGGTCGTGCCGCAGCAGCGCCACCGCGTCCACCCGCCGGTAGGAGTCGGACGGGCTGGGCGGCGGGGAGGCGACGGCGCCCGCCACCGCAGAGGCGTGCGCCGGTCCCTCGTCCCGCGCGCCGGTCCCCCGGTGCCGCAGGCGGCGGCGAAAAGGCCGAGGGCGGTGACCGAGGCCGCCGCCGCGATCACCGCCATTGAACTGCCTGGGGCCCGTTCGGGCCCGGCCTCGGTCAGGCCGCGCAACGCTCCCGCTCCTCACGCTCCAGCGCGCGTGCGTCCAGATCGCGGGCCTCCAGCTCCTCGCGGAGCCGGGCGAGCGCCCGGTGCAGCGTGCTCTTGACCGTACCCGCGGACATGCCGAGGGCGGCGGCCGTCTCCTCCGTGGACATCTGCTCCCAGTGTCGCAGCACCACGACACTGCGCTGCTTCGGTGCGAGCACCTTCATGATGTCCATCAGCAGGGCCCGGTCCGCGTGCTGCTCGGTGGCGTCCTCCACGGAGGACTCCGGGAGCTGCTCGGTGGGGACCTCCTCCAGCTTGCGGGCCCGCCACCACTCGGTCCGGGTGTTGATCATCACCCGGCGCAGATAGGCGTCCGCGAGCCGCTTGTCGGCGATGCCGTCCCAGCGCCCGTACGTCCGTACCAGGGCGGTCTGCAGCAGGTCCTGGGCGTCGACCGGGTCCGGGACCAGCCGGCGGGCGCTGCGCAGCAGCGCTTCCTGCCGGGTGCGGACGTACTCCTCGAACTCGAGCACCTCACCCTGCGCCATGATCGACCGCCTCCGTTCCCCGTGTACTTCCGGCCCCGTGCCCGAAGTCCCGCCGTGCTGCCTGCCCGTTGGTCCGTCGGGCACGGGAAGAAAGCTACGGAGCGGTTGTCACGGGGCTGTGCGGAGCAGCCTGCGGCCGGCAATCGGCTGTCCGTCGGTTGTGTAACGGAAGTAGGTCCGGGGTAAGGAGCGTGATGCTTATGTCCGGCTATTTAACGGTTCGTCCACCGGATCGCGTCGTAACGAGCCCCGGTCGGCTGTGACTTGGCCGTGCGTCAGGTCAGCGGCAGCCGGTACAGGCCGCCCGGCAGCGGCTCCACCAGACCGTCCGTGACGAGCCCGTCGAGCGCGCGGGCGCGCTGCACCGGCTCGTGCCAGACCCGGTCCAGCGCCGCCTGCGGCACCGGCACGTGCGCCTCCCGCAGTACGGCGAGGAGCTTGCCGCGCACCTGACGGTCCGTACCCGCGTACGTCTGGCCGCGGCGCGGCGGGCCCTCGTGCTCCGGCTTGCCCGCGAGCCGCCACGCGCACTGCGCGGCGATCGGACAGCGCGGGCAGCCCTCGTTCTTCGCGGTGCACACCAGCGCGCCCAGCTCCATGGAGGCGGCGGCCCAGCGCGCGGCCGTCCCCTCCTCCTCCGGCAGCAGCTCCCGGGCCAGCCGCCGCTCCGCGGCCGTGGTGGCGTTCGGCGGGTACTGCACACCCGTCACCGCGCGCGCGAAGACCCGGCGCACGTTCGTGTCCAGCACCGCGTGGCGCTGCCCGTACGCGAAGGAGGCCACCGCGGCCGCCGTGTACTCGCCGATCCCGGGGAGCGCCAGCAGTTGCGCGTGATCCGTCGGCACGTCACCCCCGTGCCGTTCCGTTATGGCCGCGGCCGCGCCGTGCAGGCGCAGGGCGCGGCGCGGGTAGCCGAGCCGGCCCCAGGCGCGCACCGCCTCTCCGGGAGCCTCCTTGGCGAGATCGGCGGGGCGGGGCCAGCGTTCGATCCACTGCTCGTACACGGGGAGCACCCGGCTCACCGGGGTCTGCTGCAGCATGAACTCGCTGACCATCACGCCCCAGGGGCCCGCATCCGGGCGGCGCCAGGGAGGTCGCGGGCGTGGGAGTCGAACCAGGCGATCACGGGGCGTGAAGCTTCTCAGTCATGGCCTTCCGATCCTGCCACGCCGCGGCGTGCTGTGGCCCATGACGGCGCGGTCGCGGAGCGTCGCGTCGCGTAGCGGTGAGTGAAGAAGCCTTTCATCCGCGGCAGTTGCCGGGATGATGATCCGGAAAAGTTGTCGTCCGGGCGGCGGGTGGCGCGAGCGGGAGCGGTGATCTCTCGTACAGTTTGCGCCGTGGGATCTCTGCGCAATCCGGTCGGGCCGCTTCCCTCCTCCATCTACTGGCGACGGAGGGTGCTAATGCTGTCCGTGCTCGCCCTGTTGGCGCTGCTGATCACCTGGATCGTGACGTCGGGCGGCGGGGGCGGCAGGAACGGCGCCGACGGGCCGAACGGCAAGAATCCCGCGTCCACCATCACGCCGGGTCCCTCCTCGTCCGGGCCGGCCTACAGCCAACACCCGGGCGGACGTGACGAGTCGGGCGGCGGGGCGCCGGCGGGAGCGGTTCCGGCTCCGGCGGCTCCGGCTCGGACGACAAGGGCGGCTCCGGTTCCGCGGGGTCCGACGGCGGCTCCGGCGCGGACGGCGGTTCGGGCGGTGGCTCCGCCGCGGGCGGCGGCGGGGTCGGGACCGGCGACGCGCTGCCCGCGTCCTCCTCACTGCCCGAGTGCGCACCCGGCGCGGTCACGCTGACCCTGCGCAGCGTGCACAACTCCTACTCGCCGGACCAGACACCGGAGTTCGAACTCGTCGCGAAGAACACCTCGTCCGGCGACTGCAAGGTCGATCTCGGGCCGAAGAAGGCGGTGCTGACCGTCACGCCCGCGGAGGGCGACGACGCGTACTGGTCGTCGGCCGACTGCCCGAAGGGCGCGGCGAGCCTGCTGTTCCGGGTAGGCGCTGGCCAGAGCATCACGTACACCGTGAAGTGGGACCGCAAGCCCAGTGCGCCGGAGTGCGCCACGCCTCCGGCGGGGGCGGCGAAGGCGGGAACCTATCTGCTGGAGGCCAAGGCGCCGGGGTTCGCCAAGGCGCGGGCCTCGTTCGTGCTGTCGGCCGACTGACGCCCGGTGCCCGGCGCCCGCCGGCGCGGGCAGGCGGGACGCGCCCGGGCCGGCCCGGTACGGGGCGCACGACGGCGGCGCCGCGCGCCGCTCGGGCGTACCGGCTCGGACGAACCGGCTCAGACGAACCGGCTCAGACGTAGCGCTCGAGGATCGACGACTCGGCCAGCCGGGACAGGCCCTCGCGGACGCTTCGCGCCCGGGCCTCGCCGACGCCGTCCACCGTCTGGAGGTCGTCCACGCTCGCGGCGAGCAGCTTCTGTAGCCCGCCGAAGTGCTCCACCAGGCGGTCGATGATCGCCCCCGGCAGCCTCGGCACCTTCGCCAGCAGCCGGAAACCGCGCGGAGACACCGCGGAGTCGAGGGTCTCGGGGGAGCCCGTGTAACCCAGCGCCCTCGCCACCGTGCCCATTTCGAGGAGTTCCGCGTGGGTCAGGGCGTTCAGCTCCGCGAGCGCCTCGTCCACCGTGCGGGACCGCTTCGCCGTGGGCTCGGGGACGTAGTCCCGGACGACCAGTTCGCGGTCGGGCTCCACACCGGCGATCAGCTCCTCCAGCTGGAGCGCGAGAAGACGGCCGTCGGTGCCGAGTTCCACCACGTACTCGGCGATCTCGGTGGCGATGCGCCGGACCATCTCCAGACGCTGGGCGACCGCCGACACGTCCCGGACCGTCACCAGGTCCTCGATCTCCAGCGCCGACAGCGTGCCCGCGACCTCGTCCAGGCGGAGCTTGTACCGCTCCAGGGTGGCCAGGGCCTGGTTGGCGCGGGAGAGGATCGCGGCGGAGTCCTCCAGGACACGGCGCTGGCCGTCGACGTAGAGGGCGATCAGCCGCATGGACTGGGAGACGGAAACCACCGGGAAGCCGACCTGCTTCGAGACCCGGTCCGCCGTGCGGTGCCGGGTGCCGGTCTCCTCCGTCGGGATCGTCGGGTCCGGGACGAGCTGCACGCCGGCCCGCAGGATCTTCGACAGGTCGGAGGAGAGCACGATGCCGCCGTCCAGCTTGCACAGCTCCCGCAGCCGCGTCGCGGCGAACTCCACGTCCAGGACGAAGCCGCCGGTGCACATCGCCTCGACGGTCTTGTCGGAGCCCAGGACGATGAGTCCGCCGGTGTTGCCGCGCAGGACCCGCTCCAGGCCGTCACGCAGGGGCGTGCCGGGAGCCACGGCGCTCAGCGAGGCGCGCATCAGGCGATCGGAGCCGGCGCTCCCACCGGACTTTCCGGGAGCTGCTGCCCGGTCGTTGGCTGCCACTGCACTCCTCCGGTCGCAGGTTCTGGGGCGCCGCCGTCGTGCGCACTCGGTTCGTACGGACGGGCGAGACCTGGGCAAAGTCTACCGGCGGTCCTCCGCCTCCTGTGGGGCCTCTCGGCGACGGGAGCGCGGCAGCACCCGGAGCGCGTCCCCCATGTCGGCGACTTCCAGGACCTTCATCCCGGCCGGGACCTTGCCCGGATCACCCGGTACGAGCGCGTGCGTGAAGCCCAGCCGGTGCGCCTCGGCCAGCCTGCGCTGCACGCCCGTGACCCGTCTGACCTCGCCCGCGAGGCCCACCTCGCCGATGGCGACGAGGTTCTTGGGCAGGGGGTGTCGCTGGCGGCCGAGGCGAGCGCGAGGGCGATCGCCAGGTCGGCGGCGGGCTCCGAGAGCTTCACTCCGCCCACCGTCGCGGAGTAGATGTCCCGCTTGCCGAGCGCGCTGATCCGCCCGCGCTGCTCCAGCACCGCGAGCATCATCGACACCCGGGAGGTCTCCAGGCCCGAGGTGGTCCGGCGCGGAGAGGGGATCTGGGAGTCCACGGTCAGCGCCTGCACCTCCGCCACCAGCGGGCGGCGGCCCTCCAGGGTGACCGTCAGGCAGGTGCCGGGGACCGGCTCGGCACGGCGGGTAAGGAACAGTCCGCTCGGGTCGGCGAGTCCGGTGATGCCCTCGTCGTGCAGTTCGAAGCAGCCGACCTCGTCCGTGGCGCCGTAGCGGTTCTTCACCCCACGCACCAGGCGCAGGCGGGCGTGCCGGTCGCCCTCGAAGTGCAGCACGACGTCCACCAGGTGCTCCAGCAGCCGGGGACCCGCGATCGCGCCGTCCTTGGTGACGTGGCCCACCAGCAGGGTGGACATGCCACGCTCCTTGGAGGCGCGGATCAGGGCGCCTGCCACCTCCCGCACCTGGGCCATGCCGCCGGGCGCGCCGTCGATCTCGGGCGAGGCGACCGTCTGCACCGAGTCCAGGATCAGCAGCGACGGCTTCACCGCGTCCAAGTGGCCGAGCACGGCCGAGAGATCGGTCTCGGCGGCCAGGTACAGGTGGTCGTCCAGGGCGCCGATGCGGTCGGCGCGCAGCCGCACCTGGCTCGCCGACTCCTCACCCGTCACGTAGAGGGTGCGGTGCTCGTCACTGGCCGACTTGGCGGCCACGTCCAGCAGCAGGGTGGACTTGCCGACGCCGGGCTCGCCCGCGAGCAGGACCACCGCGCCGGGCACCAGACCGCCGCCGAGCACCCGGTCCAGCTCCGGCACGCCGGTCGTGCGGGCGGTGGCCTGCCGGCCGTCGACCTGGCCGATGGGCAGCGCGGAGCTGGTGACCCGGCCCGGAGCCGTCGTACGGACCGCGGGCGCGCCGTACTCCTCGACCGTGCCCCAGGCCTGGCACTCCGGGCAGCGGCCGAGCCATTTGGCGGTCTGCCAGCCGCACTCGGTGCAGCGGTAGGACGGTCGGTCCTTGGTGGTCTTGGTACGGGCAGCCATGCGGAAACCGTAGCCCGCGTCACTGACAGCGCCTGCGCGGGCCGTCCGGGAGCGGCCGTCACCCGGTCACGGCCCGTCGGGTCCGGGCCGTGGAACGAAAGGTTCCTGTCCCCTTATGAGGGATCGTTTCACCCGTACGAATTAAAAGAGCTCAAGGTGCCGGAAGGAGCACTGCGCCGCCGCCTACGGTCGCACGGGTGACGAGCAGCAGTCCGGAGACGACGACCCGCACCACCGGCGCACATCGGACGCACCGGGAGGCGCGCGACCGAGCCGCCGCGCGCACCCTCGCGCAGCGGCCGCCGGCGCGCTACGAGCCGTACCTGGACGGTCTGTTCACCTACTGCCTGTCGGTGCTGTGCGACCACGACGCGGCCACCGCCGCCCTCGGGGACGTCCTGGCGCTGGCCGAGCGGCGCGGACAGCGCGTCCCGGAGGCCGTCGACCAGCGGGCCTGGCTGTACGCGCTGGCCCGCTGGGCATGCCTGCGCGGGCTCGCCGAGGCCCGGCAGAAACGTCAGGCCACCCACGCGTCGGGCCGCCCGGCCGCCGCGAAGCGACAGGCCGGTCCGCCCCTGGCCCCGGAGGTCTTGGAGCAGCGGCGCGGTGAACTCGCCCTGCTCGCCTGGCCGGAGGCGGCCGGCACCTCCCCGAGCAGCGCGAGGCCCTGGAGCTCGCCGTCCGCCACCACCTCGCGGCGCCCGAGGTCGCCGCCGTCCTCGGCATGGCGCCCGCCGCCGCGCGCGAGCTGCTGGCCTCCGCGGCCTGCGAGGTCGAGCGCACCCGCGCCGCGCTCGCCGTGGTCGAGACCGGCGGCTGCCCGAGCGTGGCCCATCTCACCGGGGACAGCCGGCTGGTCCTCAGCACGACCCTGCGCCGCGAGCTGGTCCGGCACGTCGACGACTGCCCCGCTGCCGCCGCACCGCCGAGCGCGCCGTCCCCGGCCGCTGGCCCGGTGCCGCGGTCACCCCGGCCGAACTGCCGGTTCTGCAGGCGCCCCGCGCGGCCCTGCACGTCGCCCTGGCACACCACCCGCGCGCGCGTGGCGCGGCCGTGCCGCGCTTCGACCGGCGCGGATTCCCGATGGACCCCAAGGACCGCGCGGCCCGCCGCGACCGCCTCCGGTCGCGTGCCGTCACCACGACCGTCGTCGCCACCGTGGTCGCCGCCCCCGTGCTCGCCCTGTGGGCCGCCTACCGGGGCGGTCCGGTGGGCGGCGAGGACGGCCGCCCGGGGGTCCCGCGCGCGAGGCGCAGGGGCCCGACGCGTTCGGCGGCGACACCGGCGGCGGCTACGAGAACGCGGGGAACGCCCGGGTGAAGCCGTCCGGCGCCCCGGCCGAGAAGGGCACGGCGGACGTCTCCGTGAAGGTCGTCAGCGTCGGCGGGGGCGTCGGGAAGGGCGCGGGCGAGCTCGCGGTCGGCGCGCGCACCCACGGCGACGTCACGCTGATCACGCTCACCGCGTCCGGCTCGGGACCGGTCCGCTGGTCCGCGGCCACCTCGGCGTCCTGGCTCTACTTCAGCCGGTCCGCGGGAACGCTCCGGCCCGGCGAGACCTTCACGATCAAGGTGTACGTCGACCGGCTGCGCGAGCCGTCCGGCCGCTGGCACGCCCAGGTGGCGGTCGCACCGGCCGGCGCCGTGGTCACGATCGACGGCTACGGCACCGCGCCCAGCGGCCCCTCGGCCCCGCCGTCGAAGCCCGCCCCCGACCCGAGCCCGTCGGCCCCGGCCCACACCGACCCGCCGTCCAGTCCGCCGCCGTCGCCCTCGGACCCGCCGTCGTCCGGCCCGTCCGACCCGACGCCGTCCGACCCGCCGAACTCGTCCCCGCCGCCCACCGACGACGACGGCCCGAGCCCGTCGGACGGCTAGGTCGTGTCCGCGAAGTCATGCCTGCGTCGCGGCGCCCGGCACGCACTCTCGCCGCACCGGCCGGAAGCCCGAGTACACCCGGTACGAGGGCGTCCGGCCGGCACGCCGAGAGCACGCACCGGACGCCGCGACGCCCGCCCTCCGGGCGAACGACGCGACTTCGCGGACCCGACCTAGGAACCCGCCGGATCAGCCGGATGCGGTGCCACCAGGGGCAGCTGCGAGGCCAGCCGCCGCTCGCACAGCTCGGCCAGGCGGTCGTAGCCGGCCTTGCCCATCAGCTCGGTCAGCTCCGCCCGGTAGGAGACGTACACCGGCTCGCCCGCGCCGTGCGCCGACGTCGCCGAGGTGCACCACCAGTGCAGGTCGTGGCCGCCCGGGCCCCAGCCCCGGCGGTCGTACTCGCCGATCGACACCTGCAGCACGCGCGTGTCGTCCGGCCGCTCGATCCAGTCGTACGTCCGCCGGATCGGCAGTTGCCAGCAGACGTCCGGCTTGGTCTCCAGCGGCTCCCGCCCCTCCTTCAGGGCGAGGATGTGCAGCGAGCAGCCCGCGCCGCCCGCGAAGCCCGGACGGTTCTGGAAGATGCAGGACCCTGGAAGGGCCGGGTCTGCCGGGACCCCTCGTCGTCCTCGGAGGTCCAGCCGTTGCGGGTGCCCTCGTCGTGGTGCTGCCAGATCTCCGGCGTGAGCCGCGCCACGTGCCCGGCGACCCGCTTCTCGTCGTCCTCGTCGGAGAAGTGCGCGCCCAGCGAGCAGCACCCGTCGTCCGCGCGGCCCGCCTGGATGCCCTGGCAGCCGCTGCCGAAGATGCAGTTCCAGCGAGAGGTCAGCCATGTCAGATCGCAGCGGAAGATCTGCTCCTCGTCCGCCGGATCAGGAAACTCCACCCACGCGCGCGCGAAGTCGAGCCCCTTCTCGTCACTCACCTTCGGGGCCTTTCTGGGCGTCTTGCCGGACTTGGACGGCTTGTCGTCCTTCGCCTTTTTCGTCTTTGGCACGCGTCCAGGGTAAGTGGCCAGGGCCGCTACGGGGACCGGGGACGGCGGATCTGGCAGTAGCGTTCCGTACATGAGACTCGGTGTCCTGGACGTGGGTTCGAACACGGTGCATCTGCTGGTGGTGGACGCCCACCCCGGCGCACGGCCGCTGCCCGCGCACTCGCACAAGGCCGACCTTCGGCTCGCCCAACTGCTCGACGACAGCGGTGCCATCGGCGACGACGGCATCCACCGACTGGTCGACGTGGTCCGGGACGCGCTCCAGGCCGCCGAGGACAAGGGCGTCGAGGACCTGCTGCCGTTCGCGACCTCCGCCGTCCGGGAGGCCACCAACGCCGACGACGTCCTCGCGCGCGTGGCGGACGAGACCGGCGTACGGCTCCAGGTGCTCAGCGGCGCGGAGGAGGCCCGGCTCACCTTCCTCGCCGTGCGCCGCTGGTTCGGCTGGTCCGCCGGCAGGCTGCTGGTCCTGGACATCGGCGGCGGCTCCCTGGAGATCGCCTACGGCATGGACGAGGAGCCGGACGCCGCCGTCTCCCTGCCGCTCGGCGCCGGCCGCCTCACCGCCGGCTGGCTGCCCGGCGATCCGCCCGCACCCGACGACGTACGCGCCCTGCGCCGGCACGTGCGCACGGAGATCGCCCGTACCGTCGGCGAGTTCAGCCGCCTCGGCGCCCCCGACCACGTCGTCGCCACCTCCAAGACCTTCAAGCAGCTCGCCCGGATCGCCGGTGCCGCCCGCAGCGCGGAGGGCCTCTACGTCCAGCGCGAACTCAAGCGGGAGTCCCTGGAGGCCTGGGTGCCCCGGCTGTCCGGGATGACCGCCGACCAGCGCGGGGAACTCCCCGGCGTCTCGGAGGGCAGGGCCGGCCAGCTCCTCGCCGGCGCCCTGGTGGCCGAGGGCGCGATGGACCTGTTCGGCGTGGAGAGCCTGGAGATATGCCCGTGGGCGCTGCGTGAGGGCGTCATCCTCCGCCGTCTCGACCACATGGGCTCGGACTGAGTGCCCCCGGGGCGCGGAACCGTATCCGCACATGCCGTCGCCGCCGCGTGCGAGCGGCGGCCGTATGCCGTGCAACTACGCGGATGGCAAAGCTCACAATGGCGAACCGGCACCCCGCGTCCGGGCCGCCTGACCCCGTAAGGTGACGGACGTGGCTGAACCAAGGGACGTAAAGGTCGCCCTGTCGACGGCCTCGGTCTACCCGGAGTCGACGGCGACGGCCTTCGAGATCGCCGCGCGCGTCGGCTACGACGGCGTCGAGGTCATGGTGTGGACCGACCCCGTGAGCCAGGACATCGAGGCGCTGCGCCGGCTGTCCGACCACCACGGCGTCCCGATCCTCGCCGTGCACGCCCCCTGCCTGCTGATCACCCAGCGCGTCTGGTCCACCGACCCCTGGGTCAAGCTCCAGCGGGCCCGCGCGGCCGCCGAGAAGCTGGGCGCCGACACCGTCGTCGTCCACCCGCCCTTCCGCTGGCAGCGGCAGTACGCCCGCGACTTCGTCACCGGGGTGTGGCGGATGGCGAACGAGACGGACGTGCGGTTCGCCGTCGAGAACATGTACCCGTGGCGCTACCGCGACCGCGAGATGCTGGCCTACGCCCCCGACTGGGACGTCACCAAGGACGACTACCGGCACTTCACGGTCGACCTCAGCCACACCTCGACGGCCCGCACCGACGCGCTCGCCATGGTCGACCGCATGGGAGACCGGCTCGGCCACGTCCACCTCGCCGACGGCCGCGGCTCCGCCAAGGACGAGCACCTGGTGCCCGGACGCGGCGACCAGCCCTGCGCCGAACTGCTGGAGCGGCTCACGCACAGCGGCTTCGACGGCCACGTCGTGATCGAGGTCAACACCCGGCGGGCGATGTCCGGCGCCGAGCGCGAGGCCGACCTCGCCGAGGCCCTCGCCTTCACCCGGCAGCACCTCGCCTCCACCGTGCGGGTGCCCCGGCCATGACCGGCACCACCTCGCGCCGGAGGGGCCGGCCCCCGCGCACCGAGTCCGCCGGCACCCGCGACCGCATCCTCTCCGCCGCCCGCGAGGAGTTCTCCGAGCGCGGCTACGAGAAGACCTCCGTGCGCGGCATCGCCAAGGCCGCCGGGGTCGACTCGGCCCTGGTCCACCACTACTTCGGCACCAAGGAGCAGATCTTCGAGGCGTCCGTGGCGGTCGCCTTCGCGCCCGCCCTCGAAGCTCCCGACGCGATCGCCGAGGTCCCGCTGGCCGAGGTCGGCGAGCGGCTGACCCGCTTCCTCCTCGGCGTCTGGGAGAACCCCACGACCCGTACGCCCCTGCTCGCGATCCTCCGCTCGGCGGTGAACAACGAGACCGCGGCGGCCGTCTTCCGCCGCCTGGTCGCGACCCAGCTCCTGCGCCGCGTGGCCGCCCAGGTCGACCTGCCCGACCCGGAGCTGCGCGCCGAGCTGGCCGCCGCGCAGCTGGTCGGCGCGGCGATGATGCGCTACGTGATCAAGCTGGAGCCGCTGGCGTCGGCGGACCTGGAGCAGATCATCGCGCGGGTCGCGCCCGTGGTGCAGGGCCATCTGACGCAGCCCTGACACCCCCGCCCGGCCTGGCAGCCGTGACCCGGTGGCCCCGGCAGCCGCGGCCGTGAAACACGCGTCCCGCATTCCGGACATGCTTGTCCATCCCTTGGAGGGGCGGCGTACGCTCGGAGGAGTCAGAACTCTCTGGCAGAAGGTCTTCGAAGGAGCGAGCGACGATGCCCGAGCTGAGGTCCCGCACAGTCACCCACGGCCGCAACATGGCGGGCGCCCGCGCCCTTATGCGCGCCTCCGGTGTACCCGGTGCGGACATCGGCCGGAAGCCGGTCATCGCCGTCGCCAACTCCTTCACCGAGTTCGTGCCGGGCCACACCCACCTGCAGCCCGTCGGCCGGATCGTCAGCGAGGCGATCAAGGAGGCGGGCGGCATCCCGCGCGAGTTCAACACGATCGCCGTGGACGACGGCATCGCCATGGGCCACGGCGGCATGCTCTACTCGCTGCCCTCCCGCGACCTGATCGCGGACTCGGTGGAGTACATGGTCGAGGCCCACTGCGCCGACGCCCTGGTCTGCATCTCCAACTGCGACAAGATCACCCCGGGCATGCTGATGGCGGCCCTGCGCCTGAACATCCCGACGGTCTTCGTCTCCGGCGGCCCGATGGAGTCCGGCCGCGCCACGCTGGTCGACGGCACGGTCCGCACCCTGGACCTGGTCGACGCGATCTCCGACGCCGTCAACGACAAGATCTCCGACGAGGACATCCTCCGCATCGAGGAGAACGCCTGCCCGACCTGCGGCAGCTGTTCCGGCATGTTCACCGCCAACTCGATGAACTGCCTGACCGAGGCCATCGGCCTCTCCCTGCCCGGCAACGGCTCGGTCCTCGCCACCCACACCGCCCGCCGCGCCCTGTACGAGAACGCGGCCCGCACGGTCATGGACCTCACCCGCCGCTACTACGAGCAGGACGACGACACCGTCCTGCCGCTCAACATCGCCACCTTCCAGGCCTTCGAGAACGCCATGGCCCTGGACATCGCGATGGGCGGCTCCACCAACACGATCCTGCACCTGCTGGCCGCCGCCCAGGAGGCGGGCGTCGAATTCGGCCTGGAGCAGATCGACGCCGTCTCCCGCCGCGTCCCCTGCCTCGCCAAGGTCGCGCCCAACGTCGCGAAGAACCGCACGTACTACATGGAGGACGTGCACCGCGCCGGCGGCATCCCCGCCCTCCTCGGCGAACTGCACCGCGGGGGCCTGCTCAACGAGGACGTCCACGCCGTCCACAGCCCGTCCCTGTCCGACTGGCTGAAGACCTGGGACGTCCGCGGCGGCTCCCCGTCGCCCGAGGCCGTCGAGCTGTGGCACGCGGCCCCCGGCTGCGTCCGCTCCGCCGAGGCCTTCTCCCAGTCCGAGCGCTGGGAGGCCCTGGACGACGACGCCGAGGGCGGCTGCATCCGCTCCGTCGAGCACGCGTACTCCAAGGACGGCGGCCTGGCGGTGCTCAGGGGCAATCTGGCCGTCGACGGCTGCGTGGTGAAGACCGCCGGCGTCGACGAGTCGATCTGGACCTTCGAGGGCCCGGCGGTGGTCTGCGAGTCCCAGGAGGAGGCCGTCCAGCGCATCCTCACCCAGGAGGTCAAGGACGGCGACGTCGTCGTCATCCGCTACGAGGGCCCCAAGGGCGGCCCCGGCATGCAGGAGATGCTCTACCCGACCTCGTACCTGAAGGGCCGCGGCCTGGGCAAGACCTGCGCCCTGATCACCGACGGCCGCTTCTCCGGCGGCACCTCCGGCCTCTCCATCGGCCACGCCTCCCCGGAGGCCGCGTCCGGCGGCACCATCGCCCTGGTCCAGGACGGCGACCGCGTCCGCATCGACATCCCGAACCGCACGATCGAGCTGCTGGTCGACGACGCGGAGCTGGCCCGGCGCGAGCAGGCGCTGGCCGGCGTGTACGCCCCGAAGAGCCGCGACCGCAAGGTCTCGGCCGCGCTGCGCGCCTACGCGGCGATGGCGACCAGCGCCGACAAGGGCGCGGTGCGCGACGTGAGCAAGCTGGGCTGACCTGAGTCGTTTCACGCGGGGCCGCCTCCGTCCGGGGGCGGCCCCGGCGCCGTCTCACCAGGCCGAGGGATCCTTAGCGGGCACGGTGAACACGGTGCCGTCGGGGGCGGTGGCGTGGACGCGCGGGCCGACGAGGAGCGGCGCCGGCAGCACGGCGGTGACCGTGCCCGAGTTCCGGCCGAGCCGGGGCGGCGTCTGCCCCACCAGGCTCCCGTCGCGCGCGTCGACGGCGATCAGCCGTCCGTCGGGCGCGCTGAAGTAGACGTGGCCGGCGGAGGACACCGGTGCCGAACCACGGCTCACCGACGTCTCCAGGTGCCAGAGCCGGCGGCCCGTACCCAGGTCGACGGCGTCCAGCGAGCCGCCGGCCGCCAGTACGTGCACCACACCGCCGCGCACGTCCGCCTGCGGCGCCACCCGCCGGACCGGGAGCGCGACCCGGCGCACCGAACGCGTCGCGGGCGCGTAGCGCACGACACCGGTCGCGTCCCCCGTGGCCGGATCGACGGCCAGCAGGAACAGCGCACCGCCCGCACTGCCGACGACCTGCAGCGAGCCCTTCAGCCGTGCGTTCCACCGGACGTCACCGGAGCCCGGGTCGAGCGCGGTGAGCAGTGTGTCCGCGCCGTCCGCCGAGGTACCGGCCGCGTAGGCCAGGGGGTCGCCGTCGGGGAGGGTCAGCGCGGGGGTGTCCCGTTCGGAGACCCGGCGGTGCCACTTCCGGGCTCCCGACGACGCGGACGACCCCGTGACCGTCCCGTCGGTGCCGGCGACCAGCAGCGTGCCGCCGCTGAAGCGCGCCGCTCCGTGCGCGGGCAGGTCCCGCCGCCACCGCTGCTCACCCGAGGCGGGGTCCAGCGCCGCCACCCGGCGGCCACCGTCGGCCGGCACCAGGAGCAGGCCGTCCACGAGTGCCGGTGCCCCGGCCGCGCGTTCCCCGGTGACCGGGCGCCGCCACAGCAGTGCGCCGTTCACCGGGTCTAGCGCGAACGCCACCCCGGCCCGGACGCACAGCAACTTCCCCTCTCCGTACACGCACTGCGGCATCCCGGAGCCCTCGGGCGCCGGCCTCGCCTGCCACGAGGCGACGGCGGCGGCACCGGCCGGCACCCCCGTCGACCGGGCGGCCGGAGCAGTGGTGCCACCCGGCCACAGCAGTCCGCCGAGCACGCCGCCCAGCACGACGGCGAGCACCCCGGCGGCCAGGGCCACCCGCCTGCCGGACCGGATCCGGGACCGGGGCCCGGACTCCGGACCCGACGTTCCCGACGTGGACCGCGGCTCGCGCTCCGGCCCGGCGCCGGGTGCGGGCACCGGTGCCGCGGCGGCGGACCCGGGCGGCGCGGTGTCGTCGCCGGTCCGCTGCGCGGGTATGAACGCCTGCGTGTCGTACGAGGCCGCCACCGAGCGCAGTTCCCGCATCAGCTCGTCCGGCGTCGGCCGGTCCTCCGGCTCCTTGGCCAGACAGCGCAGCAGCAGCGGCGCCAGGCTCTCCGGCACCCCGGTCAGATCCGGCTCGTCGTGCACCACCTGGTACGCGACGACGTAGGGACTGTCCGAGTCGAACGGCCCCCGCCCGGTGGCCGCGTGCACCAGCACCGACCCGAGGGCGAAGATGTCCGCCGCCGGGCCGACCTCCCGGGGACGCCGGAACTGCTCGGGCGCCATGAACGGCGGCGTACCGATCAACTTGCCCGTCTCGGTCCGCAGTTCACTGTCCTTCGGCCGGGAGATGCCGAAGTCGATGACCTTCGGCCCGTCCTCGGCGAGCAGGACGTTGCTCGGCTTGAGGTCGCGGTGCACGACGCCCACCCGGTGGATGTCCCGCAGCGCCTCCGCGAGCCCGGCCATCAGACGCCGCAGCTGCGCCGGCGGCATGGGCCCGCTCCGCTTGACGTGGTCCGAGAGGGTCGGCCCCGGGATGAACAGCGTTGCCATCCAGGGCCGTTCGGCGTTCGGGTCGGCGTCCACGACCGGCGCGGTGAAGGCTCCGCTCACCCTGCGGGCCGCGGCCACCTCCTGCCGGAAACGACCCCGGAACTCGCGGTCCCTGGCGAACTCCGCGTGCACCACCTTCACCGCGAGCTTCAGCCCGGAGTCACTGCGGGCCAGATGGACCACGCCCATGCCCCCGGAGCCGAGACACGACTCCAGGCGGTACTGACCGGCGTACTCCGGAAGTTCCGCTTCCGCGCCGGCTCCGGTGCTGCGCTGCGGCGCCATGGACCACCCCCGTGCTTTTCGTCCGTGCGCGCGACGCACGGAGCCTAGTCGATGACTCGTACGAGACCGAGGCGGCTTGCTAGCCTCCGCGTGCGAGTCGCGCACCCGGGTCCCGGGCGGCGGCGCGCGCGGTACTGGAACGGACCCCATCGCGGTCATGGGGCTCAACGGGGAGGACTGTCATGTCCGTCGATCACACCGGCGCGGCCACGAACGACGCCGGGAGCGAGTCGCCGACGGCGGCCGCCGTACGCACGTACCCGGTCGCCCCGGGCGTCCGGCTGAACGTCCGCAGCGGTCCCGGCACCGGCTACGGCATCGTCCGGGTCCTGTCCGAGGGGGCCAGCGTGCCGATCTTCTGCCAGACGCCCGGCACCACCGTGACGGGCCCGTACGGCACCTCGAAGATCTGGGACAACATCAACAACGGCGAGTTCGTCGCCGACGCCTACGTGCACACCGGCAGCGACGGCTACGTCGCCTCCCGCTGCTCCTGACCCCGCCGGGAGCCCGCCCGCGCGCGGAGCCATAATCGTCCCGTGAGCGACGAAACCGGCACCCCGGAGGACCAGGCGGGCTCCGCACGCGGCGGGACCGCGGGCGGCGGACCCCGCCCCGAACCCCTCCGTTTCTTCGGCACGTCCTGGGTGGACCACGACCACGGGTACGCGGCCCGCAGGGCCGGCGTCGCGGCCGGCTCCCTGGCCGCGGCCACCGCCTCCTGCCTGGTGCTGCGCTTCGCCTACGACGGCCTCCAGATCGCCGGCACCGGCGCCTTCGTCACCGTGCTGATCATCGCCATGTTCGCGATCTGCAGCGCGCTGGCCTTCCGCAACACCTGGGAGGGCTTCGGCAGGCGCCACGACCCCCAGCGGCAGGCCTCGCTGCGCGGCCTGCTCGCCATCGGCTTCGTCGGCTCCCTGCTGGCCTACTTCTTCCGCGCCCTCACCGAGGCCCCGGGCGAGAAGCTGCACCGCGAGGAGTACGACAAGGCCCGCGAGGAGTACGAGCGCCGCTCCACCCGGCGCACGGGCGACCCGTCGCGGCGCAGGCGCCGCCGCTGACACGGGGCCGGCGGTACGGCTCGCCGCGGCCGCGCCCGTGAAACCCCTTGTGTCCCCGCCCGCCGGTGCGGACAGCATGGCGGTATGACCACGTCCCACACCGCCGAGCCGGCGCGCGGTCTGCGCGCCCACTCCTTCAACGCCGCGGCCGCCCAGTACGCCGCGAACCGCCCCTCCTACCCGCCCGCCCTCCTGGACGCCGTCGAGGAACTGGCCCGCCGCCCCCTGTCCGGCGCCCGGGTCGTGGACGTCGGCGCGGGCACCGGTATCGCCACCAACCTGCTGCGGGCCCGGGGGGCCGACGTCCTCGCGGTCGAACCGGGGGAGGGCATGGCCGCCGAGTTCCGCCGCGCCCTGCCGGACGTCCCGGTCGTGCGGGGCGACGGCAACGCCCTGCCGGTCGCCGACGCCCACGCCGATCTCCTCACCTACGCCCAGGCCTGGCACTGGACCGACCCCGCCCGGGCGGTCCCGGAGGCGCTGCGCGTGCTGCGTCCGGGCGGGGCGCTGGCGCTGTGGTGGAACACCGACGCCGTCGACGTCGAGTGGATCGCCGAGTCGGCCGAGCGGACCGCCCGCTTCTTCGGCGTCGACATCCCCGCCGAGAAGCGCGGCGCCGGCGACCGCGCGCAGGCCGATCCCACCGGGCGGCTGCGCTTCACCCGCCGGGACATCCGGTGGAGCCGCCGCGTCCCACTGGACACCCACCTCGCCAACATCGGCAGCCACTCGGCGTTCCTGGTCGCCCCGGCGGAGCGCAGGGACGCCTTCTTCGCGGAAGAGCGCGGCCATCTGCTGAAGGTCTTCCCGGACGGCGTCGTCGAGGAGACCTACGACGTGCTGCTGCTCGTCGCCACCACCCCCTGACACCACGTCACCGACAAGAGCGGAGCGGCGGCCGGGTCGACCGGCCGCCGCTTCCGTGTCCGGGCACACGCGTACGCGCCCCTTGACGGCACCGGTCCGCCGGGACAATTATTCATCACGTGATGAATTACGTTCCCGATCAACCGCGCCCCACGGAGCCGGACGCCGTACGCGCCGACGGACTCACCGTCGTCCGCGGCTCCCGCACCGTCCTGCGCGGCCTCGCCTTCACCGTCGCGCGCGGCCGGATCACCGGCCTGCTCGGACCGTCCGGATGCGGCAAGTCCACCCTCATGCGCGCCGTCGTCGGCACCCAGGCCAACGTCTCCGGCACCCTCGACGTCCTCGGCCGCCCCGCCGGACACCCCACCCTGCGCAGCCGCATCGGCTACGTCACCCAAGCCCCCTCCGTCTACGACGACCTGACCGTCCGCCAGAACCTCGACTACTTCGCCGCGGTCCTCGACCCCCGCCGCGCCAGGCCCGACCGCCACGACGACATCGCCCGCGTCCTCGCCGACGTCGACCTCACCGGACACGCCGACGCCCTCGCCGGCAACCTCTCCGGCGGCCAGCGCAGCCGCGTCTCCCTCGCCGTCGCCCTCCTCGGCGCCCCCGAACTCCTCGTCCTGGACGAACCGACGGTCGGCCTCGACCCCGTCCTGCGCCGCGACCTGTGGAAGCTATTCCACGACCTCGTCGCCGACCGGGGCGTCACCCTCCTCGTCTCCTCCCACGTCATGGACGAGGCCGAACGCTGCCACCGGCTGCTGCTGATGCGCGACGGCCGGATCCTGGCCGGGGGCTCCTCCCGGCAGGAGGCCGGGGAGACACACCGGAAGCCCTGCGCACCCGCACCGGCACCGACACCGTCGAGGCCGCCTTCCTCCGCCTGGTGGACCAGGACGCCGCCGCGGACCGCACCGAGGAGACGACCCGATGACCCCGACGCCCCCGCGGCCACCGCCCCGACCGGCGCGTTCAGCGCCGCCCGCACCACCGCGACCGCGGCCCGCGTCCTGCGCCAGCTCCGGCACGACCCGCGGACCATCGCGCTGATGGTCCTCGTCCCCTGCCTGATGCTGGTGCTGCTGCGCTACGTCTTCGACGCCAGTCCCCGCACCTTCGACAACATCGGCGCCTCGCTGCTCGGCATCTTCCCGCTGATCACGATGTTCCTGGTGACCTCGATCGCCACCCTGCGCGAACGCACCTCGGGCACCCTCGAACGTCTCCTCGCCATGCCCCTGGGCAAGGCCGACCTGATCGCCGGCTACGCGCTCGCCTTCGGCGCCCTCGCCGTCGTCCAGTCCGCGCTCGCCACCGGACTCGCGGTCTGGCTCCTCGGCCTGGACGTCACCGGCTCGGCCTGGCTGCTCCTGCTGGTCGCGCTCCTCGACGCCCTGCTCGGCACGGCCCTCGGTCTCTTCGTCTCGGCCTTCGCGGCCTCCGAGTTCCAGGCGGTCCAGTTCATGCCCGCGGTGATCTTCCCCCAGCTCCTGCTCTGCGGACTCTTCACACCCCGCTCCGACATGCACCCCGCCCTCGAGGCCGTCTCCGACGTCCTGCCCATGTCGTACGCCGTCGACGGCATGAACGAGGTCCTCCACCACACCGACATGACCGCGACCTTCGTACGCGACGTACTGATCGTGGCCGGCTGCGCGGTCCTGGTCCTGACCCTCGGCGCGGCGACCCTGCGCCGGCGGACCGCCTAGGGGGCGTCTCCACGGTCGCCCAGGACCCGCCGGGGGCGGCGGCGTTCCGTCAGCCGGACAACGCCCCGCGCCCCGCCGCCCCGGTGCGAGACTGAACCGCATGAGCCAGAAAGTCGCAGTCCTCGGCACCGGCAAGATCGGCGAAGCCCTGCTCAGCGGAATGATCCGGGCCGGCTGGGCCCCCGCCGACCTCCTGGTCACCGCCCGCCGCCCCGAACGCGCCGAGGAACTCCGCGCCCGTCACGGAGTCACCCCGGTCACCAACACCGAGGCCGCCAAGACCGCCGACACCCTGATCCTCACGGTCAAGCCGCAGGACATGGGCGCCCTCCTGGACGAACTCGCCCCGCACCTCCCCGCCGACCGCCTGGTCATCAGCGGCGCCGCCGGCATCCCCACCTCCTTCTTCGAGGAGCGCCTGGCTGCCGGCACCCCGGTCGTCCGCGTCATGACGAACACCCCCGCCCTCGTCGACGAGGCCATGTCCGTCATCTCCGCCGGCAGCCACGCCGGGGAGGCGCACCTGGCCCACGCCGAGGAGATCTTCGGCGGTGTCGGCAAGACCCTGCGCGTCCCCGAGACCCAGCAGGACGCCTGCACCGCGCTGTCCGGCTCCGGCCCGGCGTACTTCTTCTACCTGGTCGAGGCCATGACCGACGCCGGCATCCTGCTCGGTCTGCCCCGCGACAAGGCCCACGACCTGATCGTCCAGTCCGCCATCGGCGCCGCGGTGATGCTCCGCGACAGCGGCGAACACCCGGTCAAGCTGCGCGAGAACGTGACCTCCCCGGCCGGTACGACGATCAACGCCATCCGCGAGCTGGAGAACCACGGCGTACGCGCCGCCCTGATCGCCGCCCTGGAGGCGGCCCGGGACCGAAGCCGGGAACTGGCCTCCGGCAAGAAGGACTGACGAGGAACGACCGGCCCGGGGCGGCGGGTCACCGGATCACCCACCGCCCCCGGAGCCGTCCGTCCTCCGACTCAGGTCACTAGCGGGCCGGCGCGGGCTCGGACCCGGCCGGCATCAGTCCGATCGCCCGATGGGCGGCGTCCACGGTCGGCCGCGCCATCGCCCGGGCCTTCTCGGCGCCCCGGCGCAGCACCCCCTCCACATAGGAGGGATCCGCGCACAGCTCACGGTGCCTCTCCTGCACCGGCCTGAGCACCTCCACCACGGCGTCCGCGGTGTCCTTCTTCAGGGCGCCGTAGGAGTCGTAGTCACCGGCCAGCGCCTCCGGGTCCCCGCCCGTGCACGCGCCGAGGATCTCCAGCAGGTTCGCCACCCCCGGCCGCGCCTCCCGGTCGTACTCCACGTCGCTGCCGCTGTCGGTCACGGCCCGCATGACCTTCTTGCGCACCACGTCCGGCTCGTCGAGCAGGTAGACGATCCCCGGCCCCGAGTCGTCGGACTTCCCCATCTTCGACGTCGGGTCCTGGAGGTTCATCACCCGGGCGGCGACCTCCGGAGGAGTGGCCCTGGGCACCACGAAGGTGTGCCCGTACCGCTGGTTGAACCGCACCGCCAGGTCCCGCGTCAGCTCGACGTGCTGCGTCTGGTCCTCTCCGACCGGCACCTCGTCGGCCCCGTAGGCCAGGATGTCCGCCGCCATCAGCACCGGATACGTCAGCAGGGACAGCCGCACGCTCCCGCCCCGCTCGCGTTCGCGCGGCGCCTTCTCCTTGTACTGGATCATGCGGCGCATCTCGCCGTCCGTCGCCACGCACTCCAGCAGGTACGACAGGCGCGTGTGCTCGTCGACGTGGCTCTGCAGGAACACGGTGCACAGCTCCGGGTCGAGCCCCGACGCGAGCAGCAGCGTCGCCGCCTGCCGGCTCAGTCTGCGCACCCGTGCCGGATCGTGGTCCACCGTCAGCGCGTGCAGGTCGACGACGCAGAACAGGGCGTCGGACCGGTGCTGGTCCACCTCGGCCCAGCGCCGCAGGGCTCCCAGGTAGTTCCCCAGGGTCAGATGTCCGGTCGGCTTGACCCCACTGAAGACCCGTGTCATCTCGGCTCCATCTCCTGATCGAGACCGCCGTTCCGGCCGGCCGACCCCCGGAGTCCTGGAGGAGAAACGAGAACGGCCGCCGAAGCGGCGGCCGTTGAGTGCATACGTGAGTCGGCCGCCGTCAGGCGGCCCACCAGAGCTGGCTACACGTACGCGTGGTCATGTCGTCAGAGTACGCCCGCAGTGGGGTCCGCGGGGGCGAGTTGACACACCCTGGACCCGTGCGTAGTGTTCTCCGAGTTGTCCGACGTGAGCGCCGACCTCGGTCGGTCCCCGGACAGCCATTCCGCAGGTACCAGCCACTTCATCGACGTTCCGCGTCGGATGCTTTGGCGCGCGTATTCGCGAAATGAGGAATCCGCGTTCGAAAGAGCGCAGCACCCGATTAGCTCGGGAGCCGGGAATCCGCTAAAGTCTCACTCGTCGGAACGGCCCAACAGCCGCGAAGACAAACCCGCCGACCGGGAATCGGACGCCGAAAGGATCTGATAGAGTCGGAACCGCCGGAAAGGGAAACGCGGAAGCGGGAACCTGGAAAGCACCGAGGAAATCGGGTCGAGAAAAGATCTGATAGAGTCGGAAACGCAAGAACGAAGGGAAGCGCCCGGAGGAAAGCCCGAGAGGGTGAGTACAAAGGAAGCGACCGTTCCTTGAGAACTCAACAGCGTGCCAAAAATCAACGCCAGATATGTTGATACCCCGTCTCCAGCATCTGCTGGGACGAGGTTCCTTTGAAATAACACAGCGAGGACGCTGTGTGCGAGGGGATCATTCCTCCCTTCGCACCGCTCTCGTGGTGTTCATCCCGATTACGGGAAAACATTCACGGAGAGTTTGATCCTGGCTCAGGACGAACGCTGGCGGCGTGCTTAACACATGCAAGTCGAACGATGAAGCCCTTCGGGGTGGATTAGTGGCGAACGGGTGAGTAACACGTGGGCAATCTGCCCTTCACTCTGGGACAAGCCCTGGAAACGGGGTCTAATACCGGATAACACTCCCTCTCTCATGGGTGGGGGTTAAAAGCTCCGGCGGTGAAGGATGAGCCCGCGGCCTATCAGCTTGTTGGTGAGGTAATGGCTCACCAAGGCGACGACGGGTAGCCGGCCTGAGAGGGCGACCGGCCACACTGGGACTGAGACACGGCCCAGACTCCTACGGGAGGCAGCAGTGGGGAATATTGCACAATGGGCGAAAGCCTGATGCAGCGACGCCGCGTGAGGGATGACGGCCTTCGGGTTGTAAACCTCTTTCAGCAGGGAAGAAGCGAAAGTGACGGTACCTGCAGAAGAAGCGCCGGCTAACTACGTGCCAGCAGCCGCGGTAATACGTAGGGCGCAAGCGTTGTCCGGAATTATTGGGCGTAAAGAGCTCGTAGGCGGCTTGTCACGTCGGGTGTGAAAGCCCGGGGCTTAACCCCGGGTCTGCATTCGATACGGGCTAGCTAGAGTGTGGTAGGGGAGATCGGAATTCCTGGTGTAGCGGTGAAATGCGCAGATATCAGGAGGAACACCGGTGGCGAAGGCGGATCTCTGGGCCATTACTGACGCTGAGGAGCGAAAGCGTGGGGAGCGAACAGGATTAGATACCCTGGTAGTCCACGCCGTAAACGGTGGGAACTAGGTGTTGGCGACATTCCACGTCGTCGGTGCCGCAGCTAACGCATTAAGTTCCCCGCCTGGGGAGTACGGCCGCAAGGCTAAAACTCAAAGGAATTGACGGGGGCCCGCACAAGCAGCGGAGCATGTGGCTTAATTCGACGCAACGCGAAGAACCTTACCAAGGCTTGACATACACCGGAAACGTCTGGAGACAGGCGCCCCCTTGTGGTCGGTGTACAGGTGGTGCATGGCTGTCGTCAGCTCGTGTCGTGAGATGTTGGGTTAAGTCCCGCAACGAGCGCAACCCTTGTCCTGTGTTGCCAGCATGCCCTTCGGGGTGATGGGGACTCACAGGAGACCGCCGGGGTCAACTCGGAGGAAGGTGGGGACGACGTCAAGTCATCATGCCCCTTATGTCTTGGGCTGCACACGTGCTACAATGGCCGGTACAATGAGCTGCGAAACCGTGAGGTGGAGCGAATCTCAAAAAGCCGGTCTCAGTTCGGATTGGGGTCTGCAACTCGACCCCATGAAGTCGGAGTTGCTAGTAATCGCAGATCAGCATTGCTGCGGTGAATACGTTCCCGGGCCTTGTACACACCGCCCGTCACGTCACGAAAGTTGGTAACACCCGAAGCCGGTGGCCCAACCCCTTGTGGGAGGGAGCTGTCGAAGGTGGGACTAGCGATTGGGACGAAGTCGTAACAAGGTAGCCGTACCGGAAGGTGCGGCTGGATCACCTCCTTTCTAAGGAGCACTTCTTACCGGGCTTGCCCGGTCAGAGGCCAGTACATCAGCGAATGTCTGATGCTGGTTGCTCATGGGTGGAACGTTGATTATTCGGCACACTTGACCTTCTCTGGTCGCTAGTACTGCTTCGGCGTGGAACGCGAGATGGGGAGGCGAGGGTGTCGGGCACGCTGTTGGGTGTCTGAGGGAATGAACTTCTCCTCAGTCGCCGGCCCCAGTGCACTCGAATCTTCTGGTTCGGGGTGATGGGTGGCTGGTCGTTGTTTGAGAACTGCACAGTGGACGCGAGCATCTGTGGCCAAGTTTTTAAGGGCGCACGGTGGATGCCTTGGCACCAGGAACCGATGAAGGACGTGGGAGGCCACGATAGTCCCCGGGGAGTCGTCAACCAGGCTTTGATCCGGGGGTTTCCGAATGGGGAAACCCGGCAGTCGTCATGGGCTGTCACCCGCTGCTGAACACATAGGCAGTGTGGAGGGAACGAGGGGAAGTGAAACATCTCAGTACCCTCAGGAAGAGAAAACAACCGTGATTCCGGGAGTAGTGGCGAGCGAAACCGGATGAGGCCAAACCGTATGCGTGTGAGACCCGGCAGGGGTTGCGCATGCGGGGTTGTGGGATCTCTCTTCTGTCGTCTGCCGGCGACAGGACGAGTCAGAAACCGTTGATGTAGGCGAAGGACATGCGAAAGGTCCGGCGTAGAGGGTAAGACCCCCGTAGTCGAAACGTCAGCGGCTCGTTTGAGAGACACCCAAGTAGCACGGGGCCCGAGAAATCCCGTGTGAATCTGGCGGGACCACCCGCTAAGCCTAAATATTCCCTGGTGACCGATAGCGGATAGTACCGTGAGGGAATGGTGAAAAGTACCGCGGGAGCGGAGTGAAATAGTACCTGAAACCGTGTGCCTACAAGCCGTGGGAGCGTCGGAACAAGGCTTGCCTTGTTCTCGTGACTGCGTGCCTTTTGAAGAATGAGCCTGCGAGTTTGCGGTGTGTTGCGAGGTTAACCCGAGTGGGGAAGCCGTAGCGAAAGCGAGTCCGAACAGGGCGATTCAGTAGCACGCTCAAGACCCGAAGCGGAGTGATCTAGCCATGGGCAGGTTGAAGCGGAGGTAAGACTTCGTGGAGGACCGAACCCACCAGGGTTGAAAACCTGGGGATGACCTGTGGTTAGGGGTGAAAGGCCAATCAAACTCCGTGATAGCTGGTTCTCCCCGAAATGCATTTAGGTGCAGCGTCGTGTGTTTCTTGCCGGAGGTAGAGCACTGGATAGGCGATGGGCCCTACCGGGTTACTGACCTTAGCCAAACTCCGAATGCCGGTAAGTGAGAGCACGGCAGTGAGACTGTGGGGGATAAGCTCCATGGTCGAGAGGGAAACAGCCCAGAGCATCGACTAAGGCCCCTAAGCGTACGCTAAGTGGGAAAGGATGTGGAGTCGCACAGACAACCAGGAGGTTGGCTTAGAAGCAGCCACCCTTGAAAGAGTGCGTAATAGCTCACTGGTCTAGTGATTCCGCGCCGACAATGTAGCGGGGCTCAAGCGTACCGCCGAAGTCGTGTCATTGCAGCATATACGGCCAACGCCGGCTGTGATGGGTAGGGGAGCGTCGTCTGCCGGGTGAAGCGGCACTGGAAGGTAGTCGTGGACGGTTGACGAGTGAGAATGCAGGCATGAGTAGCGATACAAACGTGAGAAACGTTTGCGCCGATTGACTAAGGGTTCCTGGGTCAAGCTGATCTGCCCAGGGTAAGTCGGGACCTAAGGCGAGGCCGACAGGCGTAGTCGATGGATAACCGGTTGATATTCCGGTACCCGCTGTGAAGCGTCAAACATCGAGCATCGTGATGCTAAGGCCGTGAAGCCGCCCTGATCTCTTCGGAGTTGAGGGGAGTGGTGGAGCCGCCGAACCAAGCGGTTAGTAGGTGAGTGATGGGGTGACGCAGGAAGGTAGTCCATCCCGGGCGGTGGTTGTCCCGGGGTAAGGGTGTAGGACGAGTGGTAGGCAAATCCGCCGCTCATGTGTCTGAGACCTGATGCCGAGCCGATTGTGGTGAAGTGGATGATCCTATGCTGTCGAGAAAAGCCTCTAGCGAGTTTCATGGCGGCCCGTACCCTAAACCGACTCAGGTGGTCAGGTAGAGAATACCGAGGCGTTCGGGTGAACTATGGTTAAGGAACTCGGCAAAATGCCCCGTAACTTCGGGAGAAGGGGGCCACACTCGGTGATCCGATTTACTCGGTGAGCTGGGGGTGGCCGCAGAGACCAGCGAGAAGCGACTGTTTACTAAAAACACAGGTCCGTGCGAAGCCGTAAGGCGATGTATACGGACTGACGCCTGCCCGGTGCTGGAACGTTAAGGGGACCGGTTAGCTCTGATTCGTCAGGGCGAAGCTGAGAACTTAAGCGCCAGTAAACGGCGGTGGTAACTATAACCATCCTAAGGTAGCGAAATTCCTTGTCGGGTAAGTTCCGACCTGCACGAATGGCGTAACGACTTCTCGACTGTCTCAACCATAGGCCCGGTGAAATTGCACTACGAGTAAAGATGCTCGTTTCGCGCAGCAGGACGGAAAGACCCCGGGACCTTTACTACAGTTTGATATTGGTGTTCGGTTCGGCTTGTGTAGGATAGCTGGGAGACTTTGAAATTCACACGCCAGTGTGGGTGGAGTCGTCGTTGAAATACCAGTCTGGTCGTGCTGGATGTCTAACCTGGGTCCGTGATCCGGATCAGGGACAGTGTCTGATGGGTAGTTTAACTGGGGCGGTTGCCTCCTAAAGAGTAACGGAGGCGCCCAAAGGTTCCCTCAGCCTGGTTGGCAATCAGGTGTTGAGTGTAAGTGCACAAGGGAGCTTGACTGTGAGACCGACGGGTCGAGCAGGGACGAAAGTCGGGACTAGTGATCCGGCGGTGGCTTGTGGAAGCGCCGTCGCTCAACGGATAAAAGGTACCCCGGGGATAACAGGCTGATCTTCCCCAAGAGTCCATATCGACGGGATGGTTTGGCACCTCGATGTCGGCTCGTCGCATCCTGGGGCTGGAGTCGGTCCCAAGGGTTGGGCTGTTCGCCCATTAAAGCGGTACGCGAGCTGGGTTTAGAACGTCGTGAGACAGTTCGGTCCCTATCCGCTGTGCGCGTAGGAATATTGAGAAGGGCTGTCCCTAGTACGAGAGGACCGGGACGGACGAACCTCTGGTGTGCCAGTTGTTCTGCCAAGGGCATGGCTGGTTGGCTACGTTCGGGAGGGATAACCGCTGAAAGCATCTAAGCGGGAAGCCTGCTTCGAGATGAGTATTCCCACCTCCTTGAGAGGGTAAGGCTCCCAGTAGACGACTGGGTTGATAGGCCGGATCTGGAAGCACGGTAACGTGTGAAGGTGACCGGTACTAATAGGCCGAGGGCTTGTCCTCAGTTGCTCGCGTCCACTGTGTTGGTTCTGAAACCACGAACAGCCCCACGTTGCCACAGCGTGGACGGTTGTCAGTTTCATAGTGTTTCGGTGGTCATAGCGTGAGGGAAACGCCCGGTTACATTCCGAACCCGGAAGCTAAGCCTCACAGCGCCGATGGTACTGCAGGGGGACCCTGTGGGAGAGTAGGACGCCGCCGAACTATCATTGGGAAAACCCCCGCATCGAAAGATGCGGGGGTTTTCTGCGTTCCGGGTCCTTTAGGGTCTGGGTATGCGCTACGACCTCGTCATCTTCGACAACGACGGCGTTCTCGTCGACAGTGAACCGATCTCCAACCGGATCCTGGCCGCCCATCTGACGGAACTGGGGCACCCGACGACGTACGAGGACTCCATCCGGGACTACATGGGGTCCGCGATGCACCGGATCCACGACCTGGTCCTGGAACGGACGGGGCGTCGGCTCCCGGACGACTTCGACGACGTCTTCCACGCCCGTGTGTTCGCCGCGTTCGAGCGGGAGTTGCGGCCCGTCGCCGGCGTCGGCGGAGTGCTGGAGAAACTGGCCGCGGACGGGGTGCCGTACTGCGTGGCGTCGTCCGGGAGCCACGAGCGGATCAGGGTGGGGCACCGGACCACCGGGCTCGACCGCTGGTTCACCGAGGACAGGATCTTCAGCTCCCAGGACGTCGGACGGGGCAAGCCGGCGCCCGACCTCTTCCTGTACGCGGCCGAACGGATGGGCGTCACACCCGAGCGCTGCCTGGTCATCGAGGACTCCCCGCTCGGCGTGCAGGCGGCCGTGGCGGCCGGTATGGACGTGTACGGGTTCACCGCCATGACCCCCGCGGCGCGGCTCACCGGTGCCGGCCAACTCTTCTCCAGCATGGGCGAGTTGGCCGACCTGCTGATATGACCGACGGCACCCGCCGGTGACTGACATTTGTCATGCGGACCTCCGGATGATCGTTTCTACCGCCGGACCGGGCCCGGCGGCGAAGCTGGGGGCATGACGAAGACCACGGGGAACCAGGACCGGACCGAGAACCCGAGCCGCGAGCAGCGCCCCGGCCTGCTGCGGACCTTCAAGCCGCTGCTGGTGGACGTCGCGCTGCCGATCGGCGCGTACTACCTCCTCAAGGGGCGTTCGGGATGAGCACCTTCGGGGCGCTCGCCTGGAGCAGTGTGGTGCCGGCGGTGCGGACGGTGTGGGGAGTGGTCAGGGAGCGCACGGCCAACGCCCTCGCCCTCCTCACCCTGGTGGTGAACGTCGTGAGCCTGGTGGCCGGGTTCGTGTCCGGCGACCCGCGGCTGATGCTCGCCAAGGACGGTGCGGTCAGCAGCACCCTGGCGATCGGCATCCTCGTCTCGGTGGCCCTCGGCAAGCCGGCCATGACCGCCGGGATGAAGCCCTTCCTCGTCAAGGGCGACGCCCGCCGTGAGGCCGCCTGGGAGCGGCTCGCGTCGGGCACGGCGGCCGGCTCCGACGCCTTCCGGCGCAAGGAGCGGACCTTCTCGCTGGTGTGGGGGACGGCCCTGCTCCTCGAGTGCGTCGCCCGGGTCGTCGGCGCCTATACCGTCCCGGTCGACACCATGGTGTGGCTCGGCACGGTCCTCATCGCGGTGGTGCTGACGGCGGCGTTCGTGGTCGGCGGCGGCCTCGCGGCCGAGCCGATGGCGCGGCTGCTCACCGCAGAGGTGGAGGCCGACAAGGCGGGCCGGCGGCCCGAGGTGGCCGTCGCCGCCTGATCCGCCGCACAGCGAAGCTGAAGGAAATTCACCTTTGGCTTGATCTACCCACAGGTAGTCAGGGGCCCTACGCTCGCCGCCATGACTGATGTGCTGCGGCGCGGCAGGGCCTCGCTGGCGTTCAGCTTCTTCGCGCAGGGCGTCGCGTTCGCCCTGCTGGTGACGCGCATCCCGGCCATCCAGGACCGCTACGGAATCTCCGACGCGCTGCTGCCGGTCTTCCTGGCCGCCGTGCCGGTCCTCGCCGGAGCCGGCAGTGTGACGACCGAGCACCTGGTGAAGCGGGTCCGGCCCAGCCGGCTGCTGCGCTGGTCGCAGCCGGTGGTGCTGCTGGCCCTGGTGGGTGTCGGGGCCGGGGACCGGCTGGCCGGACTCGGCGTGGCCCTGGCGGTGTTCGGGCTTTCCGTGGGCGTGCTGGACGCCTCCATGAACATGCTCGGGGTGAGTCTGCAGCGGACGTACGGGCGCAGCATCATGCTGAGCTTCCACGCGGTCTACAGCCTGGGCGGGATCGTCGGCGCCTCGCTGGCCTGGGCCGGTGCGCACTGGCATCTCGCGCTGTGGGTGTCGTACCTGCCGGTGGTCGCCGTGCTGCTGCCGGCGGCGCTGGTGGGCAGCCGGTGGTACGTCGACGGGGTCGCGGAGCCCGCGGCGGACCGGGCGGCCGGGCAGGGCGGGGGCCTCGTCTTCAAGCTGCTGCTGCCGCTGTGCCTGGTGATGACGTTCGCGTACATCGGGGACTCGACCGTCTCCAACTGGAGCGCGAAGTACCTGAAGGACGTGCTGGGCAGCTCCGAGCAGCTGGCGACCGTGCCCTACAACGTGTACATGGTGACCACGCTGCTCGGCCGGTCCCTCGGGGACTTCGGGGTTCGGCGGTTCGGTGCGGCGGCGGTGGTGCGGCTCGGGGCGCTGGTGGCGGCCGCCGGATTCGCGGTGGTGTCCGTGGCGCCGGACGCGTGGCTGGGCATGCTCGGGTTCACCCTGCTGGGACTGGGGCTGTGCGTCCTGGTGCCGCAGACGTTCGCGGCGGCGGGCCGGCTGTTCCCCGGGGCGTCGGACGCGGCGATCGCGCGGCTCAACATCTTCAACTACGTCGGCTTCCTGGTCGGTTCGCCGCTGGTGGGTGCGCTCGGGGACGCCTGGAGCTATCGCGGGGCCATGCTCGTGCCGATGGTGTTGGTGCTGGTGACGCTCGTGTACGCCAGGTCGTTCGCGCCTCAACCGGACCGATACGGTGGCGGGCATGAGCGGCCGCGCACAGCTGATGTGGGACGAGGCAGTAACGGGCTATGACTTCGGCCCGGACCATCCGATGGATCCGGTCCGGCTGGAGCTGACCCGGAAGCTGGTGGGCGCCTTCGGGCTCGACCGGGAACTGGGGGTCGTCGCGGCGAAACCGGCCGGGGAGTCGACGCTGCGGCTGGTCCACCGCCCGGACTACATCGACGCCGTGAAGGCCGCGTCCGCCGATCCGCGCTCGGCCCGCGGGGGTACGGGCTCGGCACCGAGGACGATCCCGCGTTCGCCGGGATGCACGAGGTGTCGGCGCTGATCGCGGGGCAGTCGGTGGGTGCGGCGGAGGCGGTGTGGCGCGGGGACGCGCTGCACGCGGTGAACTTCGCCGGCGGGCTGCACCACGCGATGCCGGGCGGCGCCTCGGGGTTCTGCATCTACAACGACGCGGCGCTGGCCATCGCGCGGCTGCTGGAGCTGGGTGTCGAGCGGGTCGCCTACGTGGACGTCGACGTGCACCACGGCGACGGGGTGCAGGCGGCGTTCTGGGAGGACCCGCGCGTGCTGACCATCTCGCTGCACGAGCATCCCCGTACGTTGTTCCCGCAGACCGGGTGGCCGGAGGAGACCGGCGCGGGCGCGGGCGAGGGGACCGCCGTGAACGTGGCCCTGCCGGCCGGTACCGGGGACGGGGGGTGGGTGCGGGCGTTCCACGCGGTGGTGCCCGAGCTGCTCGCCGGGTTCCGGCCCCAGGTGCTGGTGTCGCAGCACGGCGCCGACACGCACTTCGAGGATCCGCTGGCGCATCTCGCGGTGTCGCTGGACGCCCAGCGGGCGGTGCAGGTGGCGTGTCATGAGCTGGCGCACGAGTACGCGGACGGGAAGTGGGTCGCGCTGGGAGGCGGCGGCTACGCGGTGGTCGAGGTGGTGCCGCGGTCGTGGACGCATCTGGTGGGGATCGCGGCCGGGCGGGAGATCGATCCGGCGGCGGGGATCCCCGAGGGGTGGCGGCAGGAGGTGTTCGCGCGGACCCGGCAGCTCGCCCCGCAGCGGATGACCGACGGGCGGTGGCCGGTGTCGTTCGCCCCGTGGGACGCGGGGTACGACCCCGCCGACCGCCTGGACCAGGCCGTCCTCGCCACCCGCCGCTCGGCGTTCCCGCTGCGCGGGCTGCTGCCCTGAGCACCGGGAACACCCACTGGGCCAACCGTGCGGTGTTCTCCCGTTCCGCCACCGCGCCACCCCCCGGTGCGTCACCATCGCAGCGTGTTGACCGCCGATGGCCTCCGTGCGCATCTGCTGGCCGCCCGGCTGGCCGGTGAGATCGGGACCTCCCGTGAGGCCAGTCTCCGCCGGTACCGGCTGTTCGCGGCCCGGGACCCGCGGGTGCTGATCGGAATCGACCCCGAGTCGCCCTGGGGGCAGCGGGAGTTGCTCGCCCTGATGGCGCAGAGGTGCGGGGTTTCGGCCGATCCCGGGTACACCTCCGGCCCGGACGCGATCGATCCGGAACGGACGCTGGCGGCGCTGGACGCGTTCGCGGAGCGGATCCGGAACGTGGCCCGGCGGGGCGCGCCCGTGCTCTTCGGCACCGGGCATCCGCATCGGCTGCTCGGCTTCTACGGCGGCTTGGCGGACGCGCTGTCGGCGGCGGGATGTGAGGTGCTCACCCCGGCGCAGGGTCACTGTGTCGACATATTGACCCGGTTCGGTCTACGCACGCACCGCGTCGACTACGTCCGCGGGGTTGCCCTGGTGCGGGAACCGGGCAGCGGGCGCCCCGGTTGTGAGCCGGGTGCGCACTGCCACTCGCCACTGCCGGTTCGGGTCGTCCTGGCCGCCGCGGCCGAGGCCGGCGGACCGCTGCCGGAGCTGGTGATCGGTGATCACGGCTGGGTCTGCGGCGCAGGTCAGCTGGGGTTCGAGGCGATCGGCCTGGCCGACACCGACGACCCGGCGCTGTTCGTGGGGGAGGCGGAGGGGGTGGTGTCCGTCGTCGTTCCGGTTGACGACGGTGTGCCGTATGGTCACTATCTGCCGCTGGCCCGCTACGTGCTCAATCGAGCCCGTCTGTCACAGTAGGCCGTTGATGGGTGCACCTCTTCCCCACTCGCATCACCCGCCCCTACATTGGGGAGTGAGCACGCAACGACGAAGAGTCACCGGAAGGGGAAGCCGGTGGCCGTCGAGTGCGGAAGGTTCAGGTGTGTCATGGCTGCAGCTGGCGAGAGGCCTCTGAACGAGGTTCAGTTCCTTACCGTGGCGGAGGTCGCCTCGGTGATGCGAGTGTCGAAGATGACCGTGTACCGGTTGGTGCACAGCGGTCATCTGCCCGCGATCCGGGTGGGGCGGTCCTTCCGCGTCCCGGAGCAAGCGGTACACGAGTACCTCCGCGAGAGTTATGTGGGGGTGGAGACGGCCTGACGGCGCTCGGGGAGACCCCGGGCAACCCCTCGATTACAAGCTCGGCGCTCGACCGGGTAGGCTGACCCCTCGTAGGTCGTGTGGGCCCATGGCGCCCAAACAACCGAGTGATGAGAAGTGAGCGAGGGTAGTCGTGGGCTCTGTTATCAAGAAGCGGCGCAAGCGGATGGCCAAGAAGAAGCACCGCAAGCTGCTTAAGCGCACGCGCGTTCAGCGCCGCAACAAGAAGTAAGCGGCGCCGCGAGAGCGTGTTCTGTGGCCCCCCACCTGTACAAGGCGGGGGGCCACAGTCGTACCCGGACCCGGGCGGGGACGGCGCTTCGGCGGCGTCGGCATATTCCGACTGGGGAAATTCCGTCACTTCACGCATCGGGTGGTCATCACAGCGCAACATCGACCCGCTAAGTTTGCCGACACGGGGAACGCGGCAGGGACCAGGTCCCGTACGAGGTCGGGAAGGAAGGCGCTGATCTTGGGGAAGGTCGTGCTCGTCACCGGAGTGGCCCGGCAGCTGGGCGGCCGCTTCGTACGGCGGATCCAGCGGGACCCGGACGTGGACCGGGTGATCGCCGTGGACGCGGTGCCGCCGGCGCACCATCTGGGCGGGGCCGACTTCATCCAGGCCGACATCCGGCAGCCCGGCATCGCCCGGGTGCTCGCCGAGACGGGCGCCGACACGGTCGTCCACCTGGACGTGACCGGCACCGCACTGGGCGGCGGCAGCCGGGCCACGGTCAAGGAGACCAACGTCATCGGCACCATGCAGCTGCTCGGCGCCTGCCAGAAGTCGCCGACCGTGCGGCGGCTGGTGGTGAAGTCCAGCACCAACGTCTACGGGTCCGCGCCGCGCGATCCCGCCGTGTTCACCGAGACCACCCCGGCCAAGTCGCTGCCCAGCGGCGGGTTCGCGAAGGATACGGTGGAGGTCGAGGGGTACGTCCGCGGGTTCGCGCGGCGGCGGCCCGACGTCGCCGTGTGCGTGCTGCGGTTCGCCAACATCCTCGGGCCGGCCGCCGACACCCCGCTCGCCGAGTACTTCGCGCTGCCGGTGCTGCCGACCGTGTTCGGCTACGACCCGCGGTTGCAGTTCGTCCACGAGGACGACGTCGTGGAGGTGCTGCGGCTGGCCTCCCACGAGCCGCGCCGGGGCACGCTGAACAGCGGCACCTTCAACATCGCCGGGGACGGCGTGCTGCTGCTCTCGCAGTGCTCGCGGCGGCTCGGGCGGCCCACCGTCCCGCTGCTGCTGCCCGCCGTCACCTGGGCCGGTTCGCTGGTGCGTACGCTGGGGATGACGGACTTCTCGCCGGAACAGATCCGGCTGCTCACCCACGGCCGGGTGGTCGCCACGAACCAGATGCGCGAGACGCTGGGCTTCCAGCCCAAGTACACGACGGCGGAGACCTTCGCGGACTTCGCGAGCGGCCAGGGCCCCGGCCTGCTGCCGCCGGAGGCCCTCGCGGGGGCCGTGGACCGGGTCGCCGCGCTCGCCGCGAAGAGCGGCGGCCACCTCCCGACGCAGAGCGCCAACTGAGGAGCGCAGCAACGATGGCGGACGCCAAGGTCATTCCGTTCGACGACGACCGGTCCCGCGGGAGCGCCGCCCAGCGGCCGTCGCGGCGCCGTGCCGCGGGGAGCCGGCGCGGGGCGGCCGGGGAGGCCGGGCCGGTTCGTGAGGTCCAGCCTCTGCCCACCAGGGCATCCGTGCAGGATGATGTTCCGGTGACCGGGGAGGAGAGGCCGTCGGCCGAGCCGCACGACGCCGGCGGTCTCGAGCGGCGCATCGCGAGCGGCCTGTCGTTCCTGCGCCGCCGGCTCACCGGCGACTACGAGGTCGACGACTTCGGCTACGACGAGGAACTCACCGACCAGGTCCTGATGTCGCTGCTGCGGCCGGTGTACGAGAAGTACTTCCGGGTCGAGGTGAAGGGCGTCGAGAACATCCCGGCCGAGGGCGGGGCGCTGATCGTCGCCAACCACTCCGGGACGGTGCCGCTGGACGGCCTGATGATGCAGGTCGCCGTGCACGACCACCACCCGGCCGACCGGCATCTGCGGCTCCTCGCGGCCGACCTGGTGTTCGTGCTGCCGGTGGTCAACGAACTCGCCCGCAAGCTGGGGCACACCCTCGCGTGCGCGGAGGACGCCCAACGGCTCCTCGCGCAGGGTGAACTGGTCGGTGTCATGCCGGAGGGCTTCAAGGGCATCGGCAAGCCGTTCAGCGAGCGCTACAAGCTCCAGCGGTTCGGCCGCGGCGGTTTCGTCTCCACGGCCCTGCGGCAGGGGGTGCCGATCATCCCGTGCTCGGTCGTCGGGGCCGAGGAGATCTACCCGATGCTCGGCAACGCCAAGACGCTGGCGCGGCTGCTGGGCTTCCCGTACTTCCCGCTGACGCCGACCTTCCCGTGGCTCGGGCCGCTCGGGGCGATCCCGCTGCCCACCAAGTGGACCATCCAGTTCGGCGAGCCGATCCCCACGGACGGCTATCCGCCGGAGGCGGCCGACGACCCGATGCTGATGTTCAACCTGACCGACCAGGTCCGCGAACAGATCCAGCACACGCTCTACAAGCTCCTGGTGCAGCGGCGGTCGGTGTTCTTCTGACGGCTGGCCTCTGACCGTGCGGTGATACGGCGACGGGGCGCCCCTGCTCGGAAAGGGGCGCCCCGTCGTTGTCGTACCGCGCTAGTTCGCGTCCTGGCTGTCGATGCCCAGGCCGGGCAGCAGACCCGGGAGGAGCGGCGGCAGGGTGACGTCCGGCGCGCTCGTCGGGGACTTGCCGGTGGTCGGGGAACCACCGTCGCCACCGATCTTCGGCGGGTCGAGCAGACCGCCCGTGTTGCCTCCGATCAGGCTGTCGTCGCTGTCGCGGGTGGCCGAGCCGCTGGGGCTGCCGGAGCCGGTGTGCCGCCCCGCGGAGGGCGTTCCGCCGGTGCTGGGCGCCGTCGGGCGGTGGCTGCCGGAGGAGCCGGTGGACGTCTCGCCGGAGCCCTGCCGCTTGCCGTCGCTCGTGGACGCGGGCGGCTGCGGCAGCAGGGACTGCAGCGGGGCGACCTCTTCGTCTATGGCGTCGAAGACCGACGACACCTGCTGTTTGACGTCCCCGAGCTGGACGGGCAGCTTGTCGCTCAGCGCGCTCCAGGCGTCCCGGTGGGACTGGGAGAAGCTGGAGAGCGCCTGGATCGGCCCGAGGGAGTCCGGGTCCCGCTCGTAGGCCTCGTGCAGCAGGCGGTGGCCCTCGGTGACGTCGTGCCGCATCCCGGACAGGGTGCGGCGGATCTCGCCGATGGACTCGTGGTCGAGCTGCCTGCCGCCGCGGGTGCGCTCCATCAGCCGGCGGGCCTCGCTCAGCCGGGTGGAGGCCTGGTCGAGGTACGTCTGGCCGCGCTGGTCCTCGCCGTCGCTCAGGTAGTTGAGCCTGAAGTCCTCGATGCCGCGCTTGAGGCCGTACAGCGAGTCACCGGGCAGCGCGTCGGAACTCGCGGCGGCGACTCCGCCGAAGGCCCCGGCGGCCACGCCGACACTCAGCCCGCCGGCCGCGAGCCCCTTGGTCAGTTTGGAACGCGGCCGGAGCTTGCCCAGCGGGCTCGCCCGGTGCGCACCGCGCCCGCGGGAGCGCTGCTCGGGTACGGCTGTGTCCGCCGCCCCGCCCTCCTGGAGCATGGCCTCCATCGCGGCCACCAGCTGGGCGCGCTGGACGACCTTGACCTCGGGTCGAGCTGCGGCCTGGGCAGTGCGCCGAGGTCCGCCGTCAGGGCCAGAAGCTCGCCCCGCTCGGACAGTTCCTCGGTGGTCTGCGGTGATCCCGCCGCCGCGGACTGCTCGGCCGCCGTGTCCCGGTCGGACTGCTCCTCCAGGGCCTGGGCGAAGGCGTTCGCCCGCCGGTGCGCCGATACGTTCGCGATCACTGGCGGCACCTCCTCTCGTCATCACGGTCGACTCCCCAGGGGGTCCTGAGGGTTGCACGCCCACGACCTCTTCCACCCGATCGAGCGATGGGTCGGCCAGGACGTGACCACAGGGAGCCTGTATCCCGCACAACGAGCGGTCCGGCACTTGGGTTACGGACGGCGGATGATCGGGTCGGAAAGTCAACGGGCCGCAACAAGGAGTGAGTTGTCGGTCGCTGAGCGTGGCCGGTGATCAGCGTGCGTCGTCCGGCAGGAGCCGGGCGAGCGTCCGCACCGCGCGGTACTGGAGGGTCTTGATGGCGCCTTCGTTCTTGCCCATCACCCGGGCGGTCTCGGCGACCGAGAGGCCCTGCAGGAAGCGCAGGGTCACGCACTCCTGCTGCTGGGGGTTCAGGCGGCGCACGGCGTCCAGCAGCGCGGCGTTGGAGAGGGACTCCAGGACGGAGTCCTCCGGGGAGCGCTCGACCTCGTTGGCGTCGAGCATCTCGCCGGTGGTGACCTCGAGCCGGAACCGACTGGACTTGAAGTGGTCCGCCACCAGGTTCCGGGCGATCGTCACCAGCCAGGCGCCGAAGTCGCGGCCCTGCCAGGTGAAGGTGCCGATCCTGCGGAGCGCCCGCAGAAAGGTCTCGCTCGTCAGGTCCTCGGCGGTCGCCTTGCCGCCCACCCGGTAGTAGATGTACCGGTAGACGGTGTCGCTGTACTGGTCGTAGAGGCGGCCGAAGGCCTCGGCCTCGCCGGCCTGGGCGCGCTCCACGAGATCCATCATCCGGGCGCTGTCGCTGTCCGCGGCCGGACGGCGGGCGGGGGCCGCGCCGGTGGCGCGGCCGCGTCTGCCGACGGCGGCGCTGCCCTCGGCCAGTGCGTAGCACGGGCCCAGGGGTGCGGCGGTGGCGAAGGCGGGGACGGCGTACGCGGTGGGGACGACGCCGCGCAGCGTCTCTTTGACCGCCGCGACCGTCGCGCGCAGCGTAGCCAGGCCCGAGGCGTCAACCCCGACGTGTGGGTACACGGGACTCCCAGAGGCAGAGCTTGCATCACGTGCAGTGCGGAACCGTTCACCCGTCGTAGCGACGGAGGGGTACCGGATTGCGTCTGAGGAGAATAACGCTTCGTACAGGGCCTGCTACACCGAGTTGCTCAAATCATCGATTGCGTCGCTTCTGTTACCGATTGACGGTCTATCAAGTGTCGCAACGTGATCGGTTATTGATCGGAAAAGGGTGTGTTTCGGCGAAGTGCGAGGCGTGTTGGGGGTGGGACGGCATAATCCGGGGTTCTCCCCGCCGTCCAGGCGTGTCGCCGCCGGCGAGCGGCGCTAGCGCCGGCGCCGGCTCAGGGCGATGGCCGCCGCGGTGCCGCCGGCGACCGCGCCGACGCCCGCCGCCGCCGGGATGCCGACCTTCGCGGCCTTGCGGCCGGTGCGGTAGTCCCGCAGCCGCCAGTCCTGCTCGCGCGCGTGCCTGCGCAGCTTGGCGTCCGGGTTGATGGCGTACGGGTGCCCCACGAGCGACAGCATCGGGATGTCGTTGTGGCTGTCGCTGTAGGCCGCGCAGCGGTTCAGGTCCAGGCCCTCGGCCGCCGCCAGGGCCCGTACCGCCTCCGCCTTGGCCGGCCCGTGCAGGGGTTCGCCGACCAGGGCGCCGGTGTAGACGCCGGCGACCGACTCCGCGACGGTGCCCAGCGCGCCGGTCAGGCCGAGGCGGCGGGCGATGACCTGGGCGATCTCCACGGGGGCCGCGGTGACCAGCCAGACCTTCTGGCCCGCGTCCAGGTGCGCCTGGGCCAGGGCCCGGGTGCCCGGCCAGATGCGGTCGGCCATGTACTCGTCGTAGATCTCCTCGCCGATGGTCTCCAGCTCGGCGACCCGGTGGCCCTTGACGATGGAGAGCGCGGAGTCCCGCGCCTCCTGCATGTGCTCGGGGTCCTCGACGCCGGCCAGCCGGAACCACGCCTGCTGCCAGGCGAACCTGGCCAGGTCGCGCGTCTCGAAGAACTTCCGCTTGTACAGGCCGCGCCCGAAGTGGAACAGCGCGGCGCCCTGCATCACGGTGTTGTCGAGGTCGAAGAAGGCGGCAGCCTTGTCGTCGCCGAGGACCGGGAACTCCGGTTCCCGCTCGGCGGCCTGCGGGACGTCCCGCGAGGACTTGCGGGCGGCCTCCGCCGAGGCCTCGCCTGCCAACACGCTCCGCGCCGTGGCGGAGCGCCTACGGGGGGTGAGCCATCCTAGAGCGGCCATGGCGTGAGCATAGCCAGTCCGTCGGGTGGTTCCGGAGCCGCGAGGTTCGAAGGGTGTGAACTCTCCACGACGCCGCCGTTGCGGAGGCGGGAGAATGGCCGGCATGAGCCCCCTCTTCCGGCGTAAGGCCGATCCCCGGGAACGGTCGGTCACGCTCATCCGCAAGCCCGGCTGCCATCTCTGCGACGACGCGCAGGCCGTGATCGAGAAGGTCTGCGGGGAACTCGGTGTCCCCTGGGAGCAGAAGGACATCACGCAGGACCGGCAGCTGCACGACCAGTACTGGGAGCAGATCCCGGTGGTCCTCGTCGACGGCAGCCAGCACACCTTCTGGCGGGTGGACGAGGCCCGGCTGCGCAAGGAGCTGACCGGCGGCCGAACGGGAAACTGACCGACCAGTACAACGAACTGGCGGAGGTCGCTTAGGATCGTTGGAGTTTCTGTCTCGGGGGCGGGATTCACGAGGAGTGTCGACGTTTTGCCCCCACGAATGACATGCGTGACCCCGGTCACGTTGGCCGGGCAAATCGGACACAATCTTTGTGCACGCGTTCACAAAGGCATAGCCTGCTGTGGACGGGGCGGTCCGGGGACGTATGACCGCCTGCAGCCCCGCTCTACCCGCAGGAGCACCGTGGCAACTGGCCGAACTCACCGACCGGCGACCCGCAGCCGAGGGATTCCCGAGGCCACCGTCGCCCGGCTTCCGCTGTACCTCCGCGCGCTGACCGCACTGTCGGAGCGCTCGGTCCCCACGGTCTCCTCCGAGGAGCTGGCCGCGGCGGCGGGGGTCAACTCCGCGAAGCTGCGCAAGGACTTCTCGTACCTGGGCTCCTACGGAACGCGCGGTGTCGGCTACGACGTGGAGTATCTCGTCTACCAGATCTCCCGTGAACTGGGCCTGACCCAGGACTGGCCGGTTGTGATCGTCGGTATCGGCAACCTCGGCGCCGCACTCGCCAACTACGGCGGGTTCGCCTCCCGTGGTTTCCGGGTGGCCGCGCTGATCGACGCCGATCCGGCGATGGCCGGAAAGCCGGTCGCCGGCATCCCGGTGCAGCACAGCGACGAGCTCGAGAAGATCATCAAGGACAACGGCGTCTCGATCGGCGTCATCGCGACTCCCGCCGGTGCCGCCCAGCCGGTCTGCGACCGGCTCGTGGCCGCCGGTGTCACCTCGATCCTGAACTTCGCGCCGACCGTGCTGACCGTCCCCGACGGGGTCGACGTGCGCAAGGTCGACCTCTCCATCGAACTGCAGATCCTCGCCTTCCACGAGCAGCGCAAGGCCGGCGAGGAGACCGCCGCCGGGGACGGCGCGATGCCCGCGGCCACCGCCCGCGACACCTCCGGCGACCAGGGACCCGACGGGGACGTGCCCGCCGTGATGCCGGCATGAGTCTCCTCGTCGTGGGGCTGAGCCACCGCAGCGCCCCGGTCAGCGTGCTGGAGCGGGCCGCGCTGAGCGCGGACGCCCAGGCCAAGCTGGTCCAGGACACGGTCGCCGCCGAGCCGGCCACCGAGGCCGCGGTGCTCGCCACCTGCAACCGCATCGAGCTGTACGCCGACGTGGACAAGTTCCACGCCGGTGTGGCCGAGCTGTCCACGCTGCTCGCCCAGCACAGTGGTGTCGGCCTCGAGGAACTGACCCCCTACCTCTACGTGCACTACGAGGACCGGGCCGTCCACCACCTGTTCTCGGTGGCCTGCGGCCTCGACTCGATGGTCGTCGGCGAGGGGCAGATCCTCGGCCAGATCAAGGACTCCCTGGCCCGCGCCCAGGAGCTGCACACCGCGGGCAAGCTGCTGAACGACCTGTTCCAGCAGGCCCTGCGGGTCGGCAAGCGCGCCCACTCCGAGACCGGCATCGACCGGGCCGGCCAGTCGCTGGTCACCTTCGGCCTGGAGCAGCTCGCCGCCGGCGGCGCCGTCGAGGAATGGGCCGCGGGCCGCAGGGCGCTGGTCATCGGCGCAGGGTCGATGTCCTCGCTGGCCGCCGCGACGCTGGCGCGCGCCGGGGTCGGCGAGATCGTCGTCGCCAACCGCACCTTCGAGCGGGCCGAGCGCCTCGCCCACATACTCACCGAGGGCGACGACACCGCGGTGTCCGCCCGCGCGGTCCGGATGGACTCCGTGCCGGGCGAGCTGACACGTGCCGACGTCGTCGTCTCCTGCACCGGGGCGACGGGCCTGGTGCTGACGGCGGACTCGGTCGCGCAGGCGGTCGAGGGCCGGATCGACGGCGACGCCGTCGGTCCCGCGGCCGCCGCCACGACCGTGCGGGCCACCCCGGCGGCCGCCGCCACCGGTACGGCCGCGGCCGAGGAGAACTGCCCGCTGGACCTGGCCGCCGTGCAGGGCTCGACCGGCTTCTCCGTGCACGGCGAGGCCGCCGTGGCCGGCCTGGACGCGGCGACCCTCGAACAGCACGGGGCCTGGGTCGCGGGCGGCACCGTGGACCGCCGGGACACCGCCCGGCGCAGCCCGGAGGCCGACGCCGAGCTGATCACCGCGCTCGCCGCGACCGCCGCCACCGTCGGCCGCATCCCCGAGCTGCGCAGGCCCGAACCGGTCGCCGTGATCCCGCGCCCGGCCCCCGCCCTGTTCCTCCTCGACCTCGCCATGCCCCGCGACATCGACGCGGCCGTGCACCGGCTGGCCGGGGTGCGCCTGGTGGACATCGAGTCCCTCGCCGAGGCCTCCGCGGACGCGCCGATGGCTGCCGACGTGGACCAGGTCCGGCGTATCGTCTCCGACGAGGTCGCGGCCTTCGGCGCGGCACAGCGGGCGGCGCACATCACGCCGACCGTGGTCGCGCTGCGCACCATGGCCGCCGACGTCGTCGCCGGTGAGATCGCGCGGCTCGACGGCCGCCTGCCCGACCTGGACGAACGCCAGCGCGGCGAGATCCGGCAGGCCGTGCACCGGGTTGTCGACAAGCTGCTGCACGCGCCGACCGTACGGGTCAAGCAGCTCGCCGCCGAGCCCGGCGGCGCCGGGTACGCGGACGCGCTGCGCACCCTGTTCGACCTCGACCCCGAGACGGTGGCCGCCGTCTCCCGGGCCGGGGACAGCACAGACAAGAAGGACCGACCGGCATGACACAGAAGTCTTTGAGACTGGGGACGAGGCGGAGCAAGCTCGCCATGGCCCAGTCCGGGCAGGTGGCGGACGCCGTCCGCCGGGTGACCGGGCGCCCCGTCGAGCTGGTCGAGATCACCACGCATGGCGACGTCTCCCGCGAGCACCTCACGCAGATCGGCGGCACCGGCGTGTTCGTCACGGCGCTGCGTGACGCGCTGGTGGGCGGCGAGGTGGACTTCGCGGTTCATTCGCTCAAGGACCTGCCGACCACGCAGCCCGAGGAACTGGTCCTGGCCGCCGTACCGGTGCGCGAGGACCCCCGCGACGTGATCGTCGCCCGGGACGCGCTGAAGTTCACGGACCTGCCGCGCGGTGCCCGCATCGGCACCGGGGCGCCGCGCCGCATGGCGCAGCTCAACGCGTACGCCCGCGCCCACGGACTGGACATAGAGACGGTCCCGATACGCGGCAACGTCGACACCCGCATCGGTTTCGTGCGCAGCGGTGAGCTGGACGCGGTCGTCCTCGCCGCCGCCGGACTGAACCGCATCGGCCGGATCGACGAGGTGACCGACTTCCTGTCGGTCGACACGGTTCTGCCGGCCCCCGGCCAGGGGGCCCTGGCGATCGAGTGCACCGCGGACTCCGCGGACCTCGTCGCCGCGCTCGGCGAGCTCGACGACCCGCTCACCCGGGCCGCCGTGACCGCCGAACGGTCACTGCTCGCCGCCCTGGAGGCCGGTTGCAGCGCACCTGTGGGTGCGTTGGCCGACCTCCTGGCCGACGGGCAGATTGTCAAGGAAATGCGCCTGCGCGGCGTCGTCGGCACGACCGACGGCACCCGCACGGTGCAGCTGTCCACCACCGGTCCCGTGCCCCGAACGCACGACCAGGCGATGGCACTCGGGCGCGAACTCGCCACCGAGATGCTGAACCAGGGCGCGGCCGGTCTGATGGGGGAGCGAGCACAGTGAGCCCCACCACCCTTCCCACCGGCCTCGAACACGGGCACGTCACCTTCCTGGGTGCCGGACCCGGGGATCCGGGGCTGCTGACTCTGCGCGCCGTGGAGGCGCTGTCGAACGCGGATGTCCTGATCGCCGAGCACGAGGTGCTCGACGTGATCCGGACGCACGCCCGGCAGGGCGTGTCCGTCGTGCCGATGGACGCGGACTCCTCGGTGTCACCGCCGGGCACGGGCGCACCGCAGCTCACGGTCGTTGACGGTGCGTCAACAACCGCTGCGGTCCCGACTCCTGCCCGGGATGCCGCTCATCTTGTCATGGAGGCCACGCGGGGCGGCAGGCGGGTCGTCCGTGCGGTGTCCGGGGACCCGGGACTTGATACGTACGCGGCCGAGGAAATGCTCGCCTGCGCCGCCGCCGGCGTGCCCTTCGAGGTCGTACCGGGTGTGGCGGCCGCCGTCGGCGTGCCCGCGTACGCCGGTGTGCCGCTGCGCGACCCGCACGGCGCGGACGTCCGGTTCGTGGACGCCCGTACCGCCTCCGACCGCTGCTGGACGGAGGTGGGGGCCTCCGACGGCACGGTGGTGGTCTCCACGACGCTGGACTCGGTGGCCGCCGCGGCCGGCGAACTGGTGTCCGCGGGCCGCAAGCCGGACACGCCGCTGACCGTCACCGTCGCCGGTACGACGACCCGGCAGCGCACCTGGACGGCGACGCTCGGCACCATCGCGCAGACGCTGAAGCAGGCGAAGGTCCTGCCGTCCCCGGACGGCGGCCGGTCCGTGATAGCCGTGGTCGGCGAGCGAAGCGCAGCCGCCCAGCGCGACCAGTTGTCGTGGTTCGAGTCCAAGCCGCTGTTCGGCTGGAAGGTGCTCGTGCCGCGTACGAAGGAGCAGGCGGCGTCGCTCTCCGACCAGTTGCGGTCCTACGGCGCGGTGCCGCACGAGGTGCCGACGATCGCCGTCGAGCCCCCGCGGACCCCGCAGCAGATGGAACGCGCGGTCAAGGGCCTGGTCACCGGCCGCTACGAGTGGATCGCCTTCACGTCCGTCAACGCGGTCAAGGCGGTACGCGAGAAGTTCGAGGAGTACGGTCTCGACGCCCGTGCCTTCGCGGGCATCAAGGTCGCCGCGGTGGGCGAGCAGACGGCGAAGGCGCTGATCGCCTTCGGTGTGAAGCCCGACCTGGTGCCGAGCGGTGAGCAGTCGGCGGCCGGCCTCCTGGAGGACTGGCCCCCGTACGACCCGGTCTTCGACCCGATCGACCGCGTCTTCCTGCCCCGGGCCGACATCGCCACCGAGACCCTGGTGGCCGGTCTGATCGAGCTGGGCTGGGAGGTCGACGACGTCACGGCCTACCGGACCGTGCGGGCCTCGCCGCCCCCGGCGGAGACCCGCGAGGCCATCAAGGGCGGTGGCTTCGACGCGGTGCTGTTCACGTCGTCCTCGACCGTCCGGAACCTGGTGGGCATCGCCGGCAAGCCGCACAACGTCACGGTGATCGCCTGCATCGGTCCGGCGACGGCCAAGACGGCCGAGGAGCACGGTCTGCGCGTCGACGTGATGGCCCCGAGCCGTCGGTCCACAAGCTGGCCGAGGCCCTGGCCGACTTCGGCATGAAGCGCCGGGCGGCCGCCCTGGAGGCCGGGGACCCGGTGACCCGGCCGAGCGAGCGCCGTCCGGGCGCGCGGAGGCGTCGCTCGACGACGTGAGCGCGGTGCAGCGGTGAGGTGGCGGGACGTGCCGGACGGGCACGTCCCGCCGCCGTCTTCCGGCACCCTGCCCGGCGCGTTGTGGGCATGCCATGATCGGGCGCATGAGTGAGCACGCTGGACACGCGGGGATCGTCTACTGGCGCCGGAGTCTGTGGAACGGGGCGCGCTGCGTCCCCGTGGTCCTGAGTCTGCTGCCGGGCGAGCTGCGTGCCCAGGACCGGGACGGCCGGGTCGTCTTCCAGGGCGACCCCCGGAAGGTCGAGGGCCGGCTGACCCGGCTCGGCACCCTGGTGGTCGACGTCGGCGGGAAGCGCTACGCCCTGGTCGGACGGGGCAGTGACCTGTCGCCCGCGCCGACCGCCGGGCAGCACGCCGCGGTGAGCGGCTTCCAGCCGCCGTCGGCGGTTTCCGGCGGCGCGTTCGACGAGATCCTGAACGGCGGCGCCGCGGCCCGGATGCGCGCCTGGCACACCTGGCTCGGCGGAGCCGGCGCCCGCCTGCGCTGACCGGCGGCGGGAGAATCCGCTCCCTTCGGCGCCCGCCGCATCCGGCAGCGGCCGAACGGGGGAATCACTGGTTGGGTTCCCCGTTCTGTGACCTTCCCCGAGGCGGGACGGGGAACCCACCCGACGCCGTCGGCCACGAGCCCCCTCCCCGCCAACGGGACGGGAATCCTGGTGAGTTGACCGGTGATCGGCTGTTAGGGTGCGCCGATGTCATCGATCAGGCAGATCCAGGTCACCTTCGACTGCGCGGAACCCGAGCGCGTCGCCCGCTTCTGGTGCGAAGTGCTGGGGTACGTCGTACCGCCGCCGCCGGAGGGGTTCGCCACCTGGGACGACTACGGCCGTTCGCTGCCGCCCGAGGAGCGGGGCTCCTGGTTCGCGTGCGCCGACCCCTCGGGTGCGGGCCCGCGGCTTTACTTCCAGCGCGTCCCCGAGGGCAAGGTCGTCAAGAACCGGGTGCATCTCGACGTGCGGGCCGGCACCGGGCTCGTCGGTGAGGAGCGCCTCGCCACGCTCAAGGCCGAGTGCGCGCGACTGGTCGCGCTCGGCGCGGTCTGCGTGCGGGTGCTGGAAGCCGACGAGGACAACGAGTCCTGCATCGTGATGCAGGACGTCGAGGGCAACGAGTTCTGTCTCGACTGAGCGTGTCCGCCGGGCCCGGCACCGGGCCCGGCGCCGACGGGCCGTCGGCAAAGGCGCCTCCGGGGCGGGCGTAGCGTAGAAGGCATGACGAAGTACGGATCTTTCCCCGGTACGCGTCCCCGGCGGCTGCGGACCTCGCCCGTCATGCGACGCATGGTCGCCGAGACGCGACTGCACCCCGCCGACTTCATCCTGCCGGCCTTCATCCGTGAGGGCGTCGACGAGCCGGTGCCGGTCTCGGCCATGCCCGGGGTCGTCCAGCACACCCGCGACAGTCTGCGGAAGGCCGCGGCGGAGGCGGTGGAGGCCGGGATCTCCGGGATCATGCTGTTCGGCGTGCCGGAGGACGACAAGAAGGACGCCCAGGGCACGGTCGGCACCGACCCGGACGGCATCCTCCAGGTCGCGCTGCGCGACGTGCGGTCCGAGGTGGGCGACGACCTGCTCGTCATGTCCGACCTGTGCCTGGACGAGTTCACCGATCACGGCCACTGCGGGGTGCTCGACGCCGAGGGGCGGGTCGACAACGACGCCACGCTCGAGCGGTACGCCGAGATGGCCCAGGTGCAGGCCGACGCGGGCGCCCACGTCGTCGGGCCCAGCGGGATGATGGACGGCCAGATCGGCGTCGTCCGGGACGCGCTCGACCAGATCGGCCGCGAGGACGTCGCCGTCCTCGCCTACACCGCCAAGTACTCCTCCGCGTTCTACGGCCCCTTCCGCGAGGCCGTCGCCTCCTCGCTCCAGGGCGACCGCAAGACCTACCAGCAGGACCCCGCCAACTGGCGCGAGTCCCTGCGGGAGCTCGAGCTGGACCTCGTCGAGGGCGCCGACATGGTGATGGTCAAGCCGGCCGGTCCGTACCTGGACGTCGTCGCCCGGGTCGCCGACGCCGTGGACGTACCCGTCGCCGCCTACCAGATCTCCGGCGAGTACTCGATGATCGAGGCCGCCGCGGAGAAGGGCTGGATCGACCGGGACCGCGCCATCCTGGAGACGCTGACCGGCATCAAGCGCGCCGGGGCGCGGACCATCCTCACCTACTGGGCGACCGAAGCGGCGCGCATGCTGCGCTGACGGACACGGTTGGAGATCGTTCCGGTACCGAAACGGCGGCGGCCCGGCAGCGGTGTGCTGTCGTTTCGGCAACGGAACGGGCTCGGTTGCGCGAATGTCCGGTGACGGTCCCGCGGACCTTCCGTGATCATGGGTGTTTCTGTCCTGAAAACGATGTTTGAAGCCCCTCCGGTCCCGCATCTCCGCCGCGTATGACGCGCTCCTGCCAACCCCTTAATGTCTGCGCCTGGCCTGACCCATTTCCGGGATGGGCTGAACGTCGATCCCTGGGGGATGTCATGAGCTGGTTCATCGCCGCACTCAAGAAGTACGCCGTCTTCAGCGGGCGCGCGCGCCGCAAGGAGTTCTGGCTGTTCTCGCTGTTCGCGTACCTGATCTACATCGTGCTGGGCGGCATCGGCGCCGCGACGAAGACGCCGGCCCTGCTCGCCGTCGCCGGCATCGTCGTCCTCGCGCTCCTGCTGCCGGCCTGGGGTGTCACGGTGCGCCGCCTGCACGACACGGGCCGCTCCGGCTGGTGGATCCTCTTCGGCGCCATCCCGGTCGCCGGCCCCATCACCCTGCTGGTCTTCTACTGCCTGGACGGCGAGGCCGGCGCCAACAAGTACGGCCCGAACCCGAAGGAAGCCCCGGCGCTCGTCTGACGCCCCGCCCGTGGCCTCGGCGCCGCGCCTTCGGCACACGCCGTCCTGAGGCCGCCCGGCCAGCGTTGTCCGGGCGGCCTCGGGCCTGTGCGGGGTCCGTGGTCAGCGGGGAGCGGCGCCGGGGGTCAGTCCCACCAGAAGGTCCAGCTCGGCTCGTCGACGAGGCTCTCGGCGTAGCCGCGCAGGCCGTCCGGACCGCCCTGGGTGACGTTGTCCGGGCAGAAGGCGAAGTGCTCCGCCGCCAGGGCCTCCGCGTCCGCCAGGGTGCTCGGCGGGGCGGCCACCGACACCACCAGGACGTCGAAGCCGAGGGCCACGACCCGTATGCCGAAGCGGTCCTCCCAGGAGCGCAGGACCGCGCACAGGCGCGCCACGTCGTTCTCGTGGTTGAGGGGGCCCGCCCAGCCGATGGCGGCCGGGATGTCGGCGGACCGCCGGGACGGTACGAGGGCCAGGCGCGCGTCCTTGAGCCAGGTCCCCTCGGCCAGGGAATCGGCCACCTGCGCGGCCCTCGTGCCCGGATCCGCGGTCAGCACGCCGGCCGGGGCGAGGCCCGGCCACGCGGCCCCGAACGGCTCCAGCAGCTCGCCCAGTTCCTCGTCGAACCCGGCCTCCGGGTCGTCCTCCGCCCCTTCGCCGCCCCAGAACTCCGCGAGGACCTCCTCCGGGTCGTGATCCCCGGGATAGGACATGTCACCGGGCATCAGCTCCCAGTCGTCCGGTCCGCCCTGGGTGCCGCCCAGCTCCACGAGGACCGGCAGCAGACCCGCCCGCGAGGCGGGCGCCCCCAGCGCGGCCCAGGTGCCGGGCGCGGCCTGCTTCTCCGCGTGCCACAGCAGGGGTTCGTGCCAGGGACCGTCGTCCGTCGTGTCGACCAGCCTGCCCGGCGGGAGCCGAAGACCGAGGGAACGCCCGCTGGGGTCGGTCGCCAGGGAGGGCAGCGGGTTGGGAAGAGTCGCCATGCCGGTGACTCTAAGGGCGGCCACTGACAACGCCGTTGACCAGCTACGTCACTTGAGCGACGAGGTGAAGGCGGCCCATGTCGCGGGGGAGACGCGCAGCGTGTGTCCGTCGGCGAGGGGCAGTTGCTTGGAGTCGCGGATGTGGATCGCCTGAGAGGAGGCGGCCACTTCGAGGCACTGGCCGCCTTCGTCACCGCTGTACGTCGACTTGAACCACTGAAGTGCTTCGGCGCTCATTGCTCTCCTAGCATGTGGTCGAGCAGACCCACCGAATCCTGGGTGGTCAGGGCCTGTGTCCGCAGCATCGCATACTTGCGCGCGAGGATGGACACCTCTTCCGGGTCGGAAACCCACTGGCTGCCGCGTTGCGACTCGGTGTATGCGACGTGCTGGTGATCAGGTGTTTCGAGAAGCGTGAAAGGCCCGTTGAGCCCCGCGTGGAAGGGGCTCTCCAGCGGCAGGATCTGGAGCGAGAGGCAAGGCAGTTCAGCCATCTCGCGCAGGAACCTGACCTGCTCGCCGCGTACCTCCTCCGAGCCGATCCGCAGGCGCAGCGCGGGCTCCCAGACCACGAAGCTCAGCGTCGGCGGACACTTGCGGCGCAGGATCTCCTGCCGGTTGATGCGCAGCCTGAGGGTTGTCTCCAACTGCTCCTCGTCGTATGCGGGAACGCGGTTCTGCAGGACCGCTCGTGCATACGACTCGCTCTGGAGCAGGCCAGGGATGACCGCGTTGTCGTACCAGGACAACGCGATGGCCACCCGCTCCTGGTCCATGTACTCCTCGGCCCACAGCGGGAACTGGTTGACCTCGGGCAGGTTGGCCACGCCCGCGGCCAGCGTCCCCTTTGTGCCGAGGAAGTCGTCGAGGATCTCGGCGATGTCGGGCTTCAGGGTGCGCCGGCCCTGTTCGATCGACGCGATCGTCTCCTCGTTGATGTTCAGCGCGGTACTCAGGCCCGACTGGCTCAGGCCGGCCGCCCGGCGTGCGGTGGCGAGCTGACGGCCCAGCATCCGCATGGCCGAGTGGTTCCTCCGTGTAGGCGTCATACCGCTGAACTCCCCAGCCCCGGCCGTACACGACCCCGTACGAACCCGTACAAACGCGTTGTACGGGATGACCCACTGAACGAGCCTAGTCACTCTGCGCGATCTTCGTCCCGTGAACGCACAGACCGAACTTGCCTACCAGCGTGACCAGTTCTACGGCCGGAGCCGCCGCTCGGTGCCCGCGGCCAGACGGTTCACCGAGTGGTCGCTGGCCTACTGGGGGCTCGCCGAATGGCGGCGGGCGGAGGACGTCACGCTCTGCGTCAGCGAGCTGGCCACGAACGCGCTGGTGCACGGGGTGCCGCCGGGGCGGGGCTTCCTGCTGCGGCTGAGGTACGACGGGGCGGTCGTCCGGGCCGAGGTGCACGACAGCGGGGCCGGTGCGCCGCGCGTCGTGGCGGAGGCCGGAGGAGACGACGCGGAGGGCGGGCGAGGGCTGCTGCTGGTCTCCGCCCTCGCCGACAAGTGGGGCGCCGGACCGCGGGCCCGGGGCAAGCTGGTGTGGTGCGAGTTCGTCAGGGCGGCCGGAACGACCGACGGCCCGCCCTCGTAGCCGAGGACGGGCCGCCGCGATGCGGGCAACCGCAGTCAGAGCTTCTCGGGCGTCCTGATGCCCAGCAGGGCCATGCCCTGGTGCAGGGTGCGGGCCGTGACGTCGCACAGGAACAGGCGGTTCTCCACCAGTTGCGGCGTCTCGGCCTTCAGCACCGGGCACTTGTCGTAGAACGACGTGTAGTGCGACGCGAGCTGGTACAGGTACGCGGCCAGCTTGTGCGGGGCGTACTCCGTGGCCGCCTCGCGCACCGTCTCCGCGAACGCGTCCACGTGCAGGCCCAGCGCGCGCTCGGCCTCCGCCAGTTCCAGCTCGGGGTGCGCGGCCGGGCGGACCTCGCCGGCCTTGCGCAGGATGGACTGGATACGGGCGTACGCGTACTGCAGGTACACACTGGTGTCGCCGTTGAGCGAGACCATCTGGTCCAGGTCGAACTTGTAGTCCCGGATCGCCGACGTGGACAGGTCCGCGTACTTCACCGCGCCGATGCCCACCTGGGTGCCGCGCTCGGCGATCTCCCGCTCGGAGAGGTCCTGGGCCTTCTCGCGGACCACGGCCGACGCGCGCTCGATCGCCTCGTCCAGCAGGTCGACCAGGCGGACCGTCTCGCCCTCACGCGTCTTGAACGGCTTGCCGTCCTTGCCGAGGACCGTGCCGAACGCGAGCTGCTGCGCGCTGACGTCCTCGTTCAGCCAGCCGGCCCGGCGGGCGGTCTCGAAGACCATCCGGAAGTGCAGGGCCTGGCGGGCGTCGACGACGTACAGCAGCGTGTTCGCCTTGAGGTTGAACACACGGTCGCGGATCGCGGAGAGGTCGGTCGCCGCGTAGCCGTAGCCGCCGTCCGACTTCTGCACGATCAGCGGGACCGGGTTGCCGTCCGGGCCCTTGATGTCGTCGAAGAAGACGCACAGCGCGCCCTCGGAGCGGACCGCGACGCCCGACTCCTCCAGGAGCCGGCAGGTCTCGGCGAGCATGTCGTTGTAACCGGACTCGCCGACGATGTCGGCGTCGCGGATCTCCATGTCCAGCTTCTCGAAGACGGAGAAGAAGTAGATCTTCGACTCGTCCACGAACTTCTGCCACATGGCGAGGGTCTTCGGGTCGCCCGCCTGGAGGTCGACCACCCGGCGCCGGGCCCGCGTCTTGAACTCCTCGTCGGCGTCGAACAGCCTGCGCGCGGCCTTGTAGAGGCGGTCGAGGTTCGACATCGCCTCCTCGCCGGTCACCTGGGAGTCCTTGTGGTCCAGCTCGTGCGGGTGCTCGTCCAGGTACTGGATGAGCATGCCGAACTGGGTGCCCCAGTCGCCGATGTGGTGGCGCCGGACCACGTTCTCGCCGGTGAACTCCAGGAGCTGGACGACCGCGTCGCCGATCACCGCGGAACGCAGGTGGCCGACGTGCATCTCCTTCGCCACGTTCGGCTGGGCGTAGTCGATCACCGTCGTGCCGGGGTCCGCGGCGTGCGGCACGCCGAGGCGGCCGGCGTCGTCCGCGTACCGCGCGGCCAGGTTCGCGGTGATCGCCCGGTCGGAGACCGTGATGTTCAGGAAGCCGGGTCCGGAGACCTCGATGTCCTTGATCACGTCACCCGACTCGACCCCGGCGACGACCTGGGCCGCCAGCTCCCGCGGGTTGGCCTTGGCCTTCTTGGCGAGCGCCAGGATGCCGTTGGCCTGGAAGTCCGCCCGGTCGCTTCGTCGCAGCAGCGGGTCCGCGCCGGCGGCCTCCGGCAGGGTGGCCGAGAGGGCGGACGCGAGGCGCTGCTGGACGGAATCGCTGAGGGACGTGACCGAGGCCATAGGAATGGGTGCCGTTCTCCTCGTGGGGATGGATAGACCCGGCCAGTATCCCATGGGGGGCAAAGGGGTTTTCCCGGTCGCGAGGCGGTCTGGGAGAATGAGACGGTCACCCCGTTCAAGAAGCGTTCAGAAAGAAGGACGTGCCGATCGTGGCTCAGAGCACCGAGACCGCCGACTGGGTCTCCCGTTTCGCCGATGACGTCATCGAGGAGTCGGAGCGACGGGCCCCCGGCAAACCGGTGGTCGTCGCGTCCGGTCTTTCCCCCTCCGGCCCGATCCACCTCGGCAACCTGCGCGAGGTCATGACCCCGCACCTGGTCGCCGACGAGATCCGCCGCCGCGGCCACCAGGTCCGGCACCTGATCTCCTGGGACGACTACGACCGGTACCGCAAGGTGCCGGAGGGCATCGCGGGCGTCGACAAGTCCTGGGCCGAGCACATCGGCAAGCCGCTGACCTCGGTGCCGGCGCCGAAGGGGTCCGCGTACCCGAACTGGGCGGAGCACTTCAAGGCCGCGATGATCGCCTCGCTGGCCGAGCTGGGCGTGGAGTTCGACGGGATCAGCCAGACGGAGCAGTACACCTCCGGTGTCTACCGCGAGCAGATCCTGCACGCCATGAAGCACCGCGGCGACATCGACGCGATCCTCGCCCAGTACCGCACCAAGAAGGCCCCGGCCAAGAAGCAGCAGAAGCAGGTGGACGAGGCGGAGCTGGAGGCCGAGGAGGGCTCGGGCGCCGCCGCCGAGGACGACGGCAGCTCCGGCGCCGCCGGCTACTTCCCGTACAAGCCGTACTGCGGCAACTGCGAGAAGGACCTGACGACCGTCACCTCCTACGACGACGACAGCACCGAGCTGGCGTACACCTGCACCGCCTGCGGCTTCACCGAGACGGTCCGGCTGAGCGAGTTCAACCGCGGCAAGCTGGTCTGGAAGGTCGACTGGCCGATGCGCTGGGCCTACGAGGGCGTGGTCTTCGAGCCGAGCGGCGTCGACCACTCGTCCCCGGGGTCCAGCTTCCAGGTGGGCGGGCAGATCGTCGGGATCTTCGGCGGCAAGCAGCCCATCGGCCCGATGTACGCCTTCGTCGGCATCTCCGGCATGGCGAAGATGTCGTCCTCGCGCGGTGGCGTGCCCACCCCGGCCGACGCGCTGCAGATCATGGAGCCGCAGATCCTGCGCTGGCTGTACGCCCGGCGCCGGCCGAACCAGTCCTTCAAGATCGCCTTCGACCAGGAGATCCAGCGGCTCTACGACGAGTGGGACAAGCTGGCGGCGAAGGTCGCCGACCGTTCGGCGCTCCCCGGTGACGTCGCCGCGTACACGCGGGCCGTGGGCACGGCCGCGGCCGAGCTGCCGCGGACCGCGCGTCCGCTGCCGTACCGCACGCTCGCGTCGGTGGCCGACATCACCGCCGGGCACGAGGACCAGGCGCTGCGCATCCTGAGCGAGCTGGACCCCGAGCAGCCCCTGGGCTCGCTGGACGAGGCGCGGCCCCGGTACGACAAGGCGGAGGCGTGGATCAACACCCACGTCCCCGCCGACCAGCGCACCATCGTCCGCGACGAGCCCGACGCCGAGCTGCTGAAGTCCCTCGACGAGGCCTCCCAGCAGTCGGTGCGGCTGCTGCTCGACGGGCTCGCCGAGCACTGGTCGCTGGACGGGCTGACCCACCTCGTCTACGGCGTGCCCAAGGTGCAGGCCGGGTTCGCGGCCGACGCGACGCCCAAGGAGCTGCCGCCGGAGATCAAGACGGCCCAGCGGTCGTTCTTCGCCCTGCTCTACCACCTGCTGGTCGGCCGGGACACCGGGCCGCGACTGCCCACGCTGCTGCTCGCCGTGGGACAGGAGCGGGTGCGGGCCCTGCTCGGCGAGTAGGGGAGGCGGACACGAAGGAGGGCCCTCGTCACGAGGGCCCCTCCTCCGTTTCCACGTGCGCCGCCGTCAGGCGATGTGGTCCTCTTCCATCTCCGCCGTGTGGCGCTGCTGGAAGCGTTCCGCGAGATCCTTCAGGGCGCTGGGGCTCAGCGTGTTGCCGTACGTCGCCTCGATGTTGTCACCGAGCACGCGGGGCGTGGGGTAGCTGCCGTCGATCGACTGGCGGAAGACCTGGTAGTACGCGTCCTCGTCCGGCTCCGGGGGCCGCCGCCCTCGCCGAGCTCACGGGTGCGGTTGGGGCCCACCGGGATCGGGAAGCTGCCGGTCTCCTCGGGGGAGGGCTGCTGGAACTGCTCCACCGGCTGCTCGTCGTACCAGCCCTCGTACTCCTCCTCGGGGACGTACTGGGGGTCCGGGACGGGGTTGTAGGCCGGGTCGTAGCCGCCGTGGTAGTCCACCTCGCGCGGAGTCTGGAACCAGGGGCTCTCCTCGTCGACGGGAGGCTCGGGGCGCTGCTGCCCGGGAGGCGCCGCCTGCCGCGGGACGGACGCCGCGACGGCGGCAGGGCCGGCCGCGGTGGCGGCGGGAGCGGTCAGCTGCGGCTGGGACTGCGGCTGGGGCTGCGGAGCCGCCGGCAGGAGCAGCGGTTCGATGCCCGCCGCCGCGAGGCCCGCCGGGGCCGTCTCCGCGAGGGGGACTCCGTAGCGGGCCAGGCGCAGCGGCATCAGCGACTCCACCGGGGCCTTGCGGCGCCAGGCGCGGCCGAAACGGGAGCGCAGCCGGGCCTGGTACACCAGGCGCTCCTGCTCCAGCTTGATCACCTGGTCGTAGGAGCGCAGCTCCCACAGCTTCATGCGGCGCCACAGCAGGAACGTGGGCAGCGGGGAGAGCAGCCAGCGGGTGATGCGGACGCCCTCCATGTGCTTGTCCGCCGTGATGTCCGCGATCCGGCCGATGGCGTGCCGGGCCGCCTCGACGGCGACGACGAACAGGATCGGGATCACCGCGTGCATGCCCGTGCCCAGCGGATCCGGCCAGGCGGCGGCGCCGTTGAAGGCGATCGTCGCCGCCGTCAGCAGCCACGCCGTCTGCCGCAGCAGCGGGAAGGGGATGCGGATCCAGGTCAGCAGCAGGTCCAGGGCGAGCAGGACGCAGATGCCCGCGTCGATGCCGATCGGGAACACGTAGGAGAAGTTCCCGAAGCCCTTCTTGAGAGCCAGTTCACGGACTGCCGCGTAGGAACCGGCGAAGCCGATGCCGGCGATGATCAACGCGCCGGACACGACCACGCCGACGAGTATGCGGTGCATCCGAGTCAGCTGCATTGGCGCGGCCACTCGTCATCCCCTCCCATTGCGTGTTGTTGCGCGCAACAGAGTGGCACACGTGTGCGGCGCACGTGACCCGGGTCAGTCCTTCTTCGCGGCCGACTTGGACGGAGAAGCGCTGGATGAGGGCGACTTGGACGGCTGCTTCGAGGGCGACTTCGACGCGGACTTGGACGGGGAGGCGGTCCCGCCCGCGGACGCGCCGGAACCGGAGCCTCCGTCATTGGCCGCCGAGACGGACGCGACGGCCTCCTTGACGGCCTTCTGCGCGTCCTTCGCCAGGTCGTCCGCGCCGGGGGTCTTCTCGCCCGCGAGGCCGGCGCCGTTGTAGTCGAGCGTGACGACGACGTTCTCGACCCGGGCGACCACCGTCTGCTGCTTGAAGGTGCCCTCCTTCTTCTTCAGGTCGTAGCGCACCAGCGTCGCCTCGGTGCCCGTCCCGGCGACCGGCTCCGTCCGGGTGTTCTTCGCCCCGGAGACGGTCTTGGCGTCCTCGACCTGCTGGGTGAGGTAGGCGTGCGCCTGCTTGTCGCCCGAGCCGCGGCCGGCGTCCGAGTCGAAGCGCAGCATGGAGACGTTCAGCCAGCGGAACTGCGAACCCTTGACCCCGTTGTTGTCCAGGCTGTTCCAGGAGCAGGAGGAGCGGGTCGCCGTGTCGTCGCTGCTGCCCTCCTTGCCGGCCTTGGCGCCCTTGGGCACCAGGTCGGTCAGGGTCTTCTTCGACAGCACCGCGCACGCCTCGGGGAGCTTGTGGTACGCGGCGGGCTGCACCGTCGGGGACGCGCTCGCCGACGGCTTCGACGAACCGCTGCCGGCGGTCGGCCGCGCGCTGTCGCCGCCCTTGTCCGCGGAGTCGCCGGAGTCCGAGGAGCAGGCGGCGGTGATCAGCACCGCGGGAACGGCCGCCGCGCAGACAAGGGCGCGGCGCAGACGCTTGGCTCGCTGGTCATGGGCACGGTCGTTTCGCTGAGCTGCTCGCTGCATGGTTCCTTCACTCGTGACACTCGGTGTGCGTGCGGGTTCCTGCGGGGCCCCACGGTACGCGGTGAAGGAGTGGTGCGGTTCGCCTTCACGCGCTCCGCGAACAGGGCCGCCGGAGCCCGCGGGGGCCGTCATCCGCCCAGGGCGTCAGCCAGTTGGGAGGCCAGATTCCGGGCCCTGTCCTGCAGTTCCTTGCTGTCCGGGACCGCCCCCGTCGCCATCGGCTGCTCCTCGTACCCGATGGTGACGACGACGTTGGACGTGCGGAACACCACAGTCACCGTCCGCTGTTCGGCCGTCGAACCGGAGGTGTTGAGCTGGTCGTCCAGATACGCCTCGTCACCGAGATCGGGCAGCACCCGGGGCTGCAGCTCGGCCGGCGGAGCGCCGGCGGCGCCCGAGGAGGACTCCGACGCGGACTCCGAGGGGGACTCCGAGGCCGACGGGGAGGCGTCGTCGCCCGTGCTCGCCGTCGGGGTGGGCGTCGTGGGGGTGGCGGAGGCGGGAGCGCTCGGCTCGGGCAGGTCGGCGGCCGTCTGCTGCTCCAGGAACAGCTTCTGCGCCTGGTCGTCGTCGCTGACCGCGTTGTCGTACGACACCACGCGCTCGAAGTCGACCGCGAGCCGGTCGGTGGCGGCACCGGACGACGCCTTCCAACGGCAGCCCACCTTGCGGTCGGTGTTGTAGGTGAGCGTCGCCTCGCCCTGGTAGGCCTTCTCCCGCTGGTCCTGGTCGGTGATCTGCCCGATGCCCGGCAGCAGGGAGTCGAGGGTGTCGTGGTCCACCGCCCCGCAGGGCTCCGGGAGGCTGCGGTACTTGCCGGGCTGGGCGGCGGGCGTGGCCGTACCGGCGTTGCCCGGGTTGGCGTTGTCGGTGGGACCGCTGTCCCCCGAGCCGCTCGTGCAGCCGGCCAGCAGCGCCACGAGGAGGGCGGCGGTGCCGGTCACATACGCCTTCCGCTGCACGGTCGGGCTCCTCTCGACGGTCTCTGCTCGCTGGGTGGTCCAGTGTCCCCGCTGGTTATTCGCTTGCCGCCGCGGGGCGCTCCCTGGAGACAATGTGTACCGCACGCACTGCCGTGAACGACGGTCCCCTGTCCCTTTTCGTAGACCTTGTCGCCGCTTTTGCGTTTTGCTGTTCATGAGACTTTCGTTGTCGTTTCCAGGGGAATGAGGAACCCATGTCGTACGTGGAGATGCCGGGCGCGAAGGTGCCGATCCGGATGTGGACCGACCCGGCGACGGTCGAGGACGTGGCCCTGCGTCAGCTCCAGAACGTCGCCACCCTGCCGTGGATCAAGGGCCTGGCAGTGATGCCGGACGTCCACTACGGCAAGGGCGCGACCGTCGGCTCGGTCATCGCGATGCGGGGCGCGGTGTGCCCGGCCGCGGTGGGCGTGGACATCGGCTGCGGCATGTCGGCGGTACGGACCTCCCTGACCGCGAACGACCTGCCGGGCGACCTGTCCCGGCTGCGGTCGAAGATCGAGCAGGCCATTCCGGTCGGACGGGGGATGCACGACGACCCCGTGGACCCGGGGCGGTTCCACGGGCTGGCCACGTCGGGCTGGGGCGAGTTCTGGGGGCGGTTCGGTACGGTCGCCCAGGCGGTGCACTTCCGCGAGGAGCGGGCCACGAAACAGATGGGCACCCTGGGCTCGGGCAATCACTTCGTCGAAGTGTGCACCGACACCACCGGCGCCGTCTGGCTGATGCTGCACTCCGGCTCCCGCAACATCGGCAAGGAGCTCGCCGAGCACCACATCGGCGTGGCCCAGCGGCTGTCGCACAACCAGGGCCTGGTCGACCGCGACCTCGCCGTCTTCGTCTCGGACACCCCGCAGATGGCGGCGTACCGCAACGACCTGTTCTGGGCGCAGGAGTACGCGAAGTACAACCGCACGCTGATGATGGCGCTCCTGAAGGACGTGGTCCGCAAGGAGTTCAAGAAGGCGAAGCCGGTCTTCGAGCCGGAGATCTCCTGCCACCACAACTACGTGGCGGAGGAGCGGTACGAGGGCATGGACCTGCTGGTCACCCGCAAGGGAGCGATCCGGGCCGGCTCCGGCGAGTACGGGATCATCCCGGGCTCGATGGGCACCGGTTCCTACATCGTGAAGGGCCTCGGCAACGACCGGTCCTTCAACTCCGCCTCGCACGGGGCGGGCCGGCGGATGAGCCGCAACGCGGCCAAGCGCCGGTTCTCCACCAAGGACCTGGAGGACCAGACCCGGGGTGTGGAGTGCCGCAAGGACTCCGGCGTGGTGGACGAGATCCCGGGGGCCTACAAGTCGATCGACCAGGTCATCGACCAGCAGCGGGACCTCGTCGAGGTCGTGGCCAAGCTGAAGCAGGTCGTCTGCGTGAAGGGCTGACGCCTTCTCAGGAACGCGCGCGGGCCAGTGCTCCGCCGCCGGTGGCGACGGAGCCGGTCGGGGTGGGGGCGGGGAACGGTGCCGTGTCCTGGTGGCAGGTCGTGCCGGGCGGGGGAGCGTGCCGTCGACCAGGTAGCGGCTCTCGTACCCGGCGACACAGGCGCTGGGGTTGATCAGCGCGGTGTGGCCGTAGCCGTCGAGGGTGAGCAGCCGTGCGTCGGCCAGTTCCCCGGCCAGGGCGCGCGCGTCCGCGTAGGGGGTGGCGGGGTCGTAGCGGGTGCCGACCAGCAGCAGCGGGGCCGTCGGGCGGTTCCAGGGGCCGCTGTAGCGGTCGGCGGCGACGGCGGGCCAGGAGAAGCAGGCCACGGCGGCCCAGGTCCAGACGCGTCCGGCGTCGCCCGCCCGGGCTGCGGCCCGCTCCTCCAGTGCGGGATAGGCGGCGGGGTCGCGGGGGTTGGGGCTCTCGCCGCAGAGCACCGCGGCGGCCTGTTCGTCGCCGAGGTACGGGTCCGGGTGCGGGACCGGCGGCGGGGCCGGGCGCTGTGCCTGCTCAGGGGCGCGGCCCTGCCACAGGCGCTGCAGGGCGCGGGCGACGTCGGTCCAGCCGGGGTCGACGACGTAGAGGCCGGTCACCACCTCCGCGGCGGTGCGGCCGTACGTCCAGTCGCCCACGGGGTGCGTGCGCAGCCGCCGCATCAGCTCGTCGAACTTCGCCCGGGTGGCCCGCGCGCCGCCCGCCGAGAAGGCGCAGCGGGCGGTGGTGGTGCTTCCGCAGAGGGTGAGGAACCGCTCCAGCACCTCCGCCGCGCTGCGGTCCGAACCCAGCCGCAGGAACGTCGTGAGCGGGGCGTCGCCCAGGGCGCCGTCCGCGTACGCCCGCGCGTCCACGTTGCTGTCGAGGGTCATGGCGCGGACCTTGCCGGGGAACAGGTTGGCGTAGGTGGCGCCCAGGAACGTGCCGTAGGAGATGCCGAAGTAGGTCAGCCGCGGATCGCCCACCGCCTGCCGGAGCAGGTCGAGGTCGCGGGCGGAGTCCGCGGTGGACACGTGGCGCAGCAGTGCGGGATCGCGCTGGGCGCAGCGCCGGGCCAGGTCGCGGTAGGCGGCGAAGGTGTCCGCCCGTTCCCGCGCGCCCACCGGGATGCCGGCCGGTTTGGCCGCCGTCCACGCGGTGGCCTCCTGCCGGGTGGCGAAGCAGTCGACGGCGGTGCTGTTGCCGATGCCGCGCGGGTCCCAGCTCACGATGTCGAACCGCTCCCGCACCTCGCGCGGGAGGAACCCGTAGGTCTGCGGCATCTGGACGGTGCCGGGGCCGCCCGGTCCGCCGGGGTTGAAGAACAGGGTGCCGACGCGCCGTCCGGGGTCGGTGGCCCGGTGCCGGACGACGGCGAGTTCGACGGTGCGGCCGCCGGGGTCGGCGTGGTCCAGCGGCACCGTCGCGGTCGCGCAGTCGAACGGGCCGCCGGGGACGCAGGGTTGCCAGTCCAGGCGGGGGACGGGCGCCACGGGGGCCGGCGGTCCGCCGGCCGCCGCGTGGTCCGTTCCGGTCAGGGCCGTCGAACAGGCCACCATCACCGCGACGACCGCGGTCCAGCATCTGCGCCCCGGTATGACCCCGGCCGTTTCCATGCCGTCTCCCTTCACGGCCTGGCGTCCGGTGGCGCTCGCGCGACGGACTCCGGACGCCGCCGGCCGTCCGGACCACGACATCGCGGGGCACGGGTGTGGGCCAGCCGGCCGCGTCCGAATGGCGGAACCGCGGTGGGAGGAGGGCGCGGGGAGGGGCTACTTCGCGTGGCGCACGGCGTAGATCATGACGAACGCCACCAAGTGGATGCCGAAGAGGAAGTAGGCGAGGAAGTACCAGACCTGGCGTTCGTTCCTCGTCTCCTCGGCCAGGCGGCGTCTCTCCAGCGAGTCGGCGTCGGGCATCACGACTCCCTGTGCACCTTGGTGTTCGACGCCTGGGCGCGCGGGCGCAGCACGAGGAGGTCGACGTTGACGTGGCTGGGGCGGGTGACCGCCCAGGCGATGGTCTCCGCGACGTCGTCGGCGGTGAGGGGTTCGGCCACGCCCTCGTAGACCTTCGCCGCCCGGTCGGTGTCGCCGCCGAAGCGGGTCAGGGCGAACTCCTCGGTCTTCACCATGCCGGGCGCGATCTCCACGACGCGGACCGGCTTGCCGACGATCTCCAGGCGGAGGGTCTCGGCGAGGACGTGGGCGCCGTGCTTGGCGGCGACGTAGCCGGCACCGCCCTCGTAGGTGCCGTGGCCGGCGGTCGAGGACACCACGACCACCACTCCGTCGCCGCTCGCCTCCAGCTTGGGCAGCAGCGCCTGGGTGACGTTGAGGGTGCCGAGGACGTTCGTCTCGTACATCGTGCGCCAGTCGGCCGGGTCGCCGCTGGCCACCGGGTCGGCGCCGAGGGCACCGCCGGCGTTGTTGACCAGGACGCCGATCGTGCGGAAGGCCGACGCGAACTCGTCGACGGCCGCGCGGTCGGTGACGTCGAGCTGGTAGGCGGCGGCCGAGTGGCCGGCCGTGTTCAGCTCCTCGGCCAGCGCCTCGATGCGGTCCTTGCGGCGGGCCGTGAGGACGACGCGGTAGCCGGCCCGGGCGAGCTGCCGGGCCGTGGCGGCGCCGATACCGCTGCTCGCACCGGTGACGACGGCGATGCGGGAGGCGGCGGGCGGGGCTGCGGTGGCCATGGGCTGCTCCTGGGACTGCGTCGGGTCGGTTTCGTCCAGCGTATGTGAGCCCTCAGACGCCGTTCCGGGGCGCCCACATGATGACCGCCATCCCGGCCAGGCAGATCAGCGCGCCGGCGATGTCCCAGCGGTCGGGTCGGTAGCCGTCGGCGACCACGCCCCACAGGATCGAGCCGGCCACGAAGATCCCGCCGTAGGCGGCGAGGATGCGGCCGAAGTGGGCGTCGGGCTGGAAGGTGGCGACGAAGCCGTAGGCGCCGAGGGCGAGGACGCCGCCGGTGATCCAGAGCCAGCCGCGGTGCTCGCGCACCCCCTGCCAGACCAGCCAGGCGCCGCCGATCTCGAACAGGGCGGCGACGACGAAGAGGGCGGCGGAGCGGAGGACCGGCATGACGGCAGCTTCGCACGGGGGTGTGGTGTCACCTGTTGGAGGGCGCCTGCCGGGCCGTTTCCGTGGCATACATCCGTACGGCGGACACGGACGGCGAGCGCGAGGTGGGACGGCATGCGGACGAGGTCGTGGGTGCTGGGTGCGTGCGGTGCCCTGGTGGTGGCCGCCGGCGGGGCCGGGCCGGCCGGGGCGGTTCCGGAGCCCGAGGCCGATCTGGCGCTGCACGGGAGCGCGGTGATGACCGGGGACCGGGTGGAGGTCTCCCTGACCCCGCGCAACGGCGGGCCCGCCGCGACGCCGGACGCGAGCGTGCTGCTGCGCTGGTCGGTGCCGCTGGCCGAGACCCAGCAGCTGCCCCGGGGGTGCGCGCGCACGGACGAACGGACGGTGGTGTGCGGGATCGGCGCGCTGGCGGTGGACGCGCCGGGGGAGCGGCTCACGGTGGCGGTGCGGCTGAAGGAGCGGCCGGCCGAGGTGACGCTGGAGGTGGACACCGCCTGGCTGGGCGGCGCCGTCGACCGGGACCGGACGAACGACCGGCTGAAGGTGCTGGTCCTCGACACCGGGGACCCGTACGCCTTCTGACGCAGGGGGACGCGTGCGCTTTCTGGTGCCGGGGGGTGTGTGCGCTTTCCGGTGCCGGGGGTGTGCGTGGCTTCCGGCTTCGGGGATGCGGGCGGCTTCCGGTAGCGCGGTCGTGTGTGGCTTGCGGTGCCGGGGATGGGGGCGGCTTCCGGTACCGCGGTCGTGTGTGGCTTGCGGTGCCGGGGATGCGGGCGGCTTCCGGTACTGAAGACGTGTGTGGCTTGCGGTGCCGGGGACGTGTGCGGCATCGGGCTTCGCGGAGGTGGGTGGCTTCCGGCACCAGGGTCGTGGGTGGCTTCCGGTACTGGGGTGGGGGGCGGCCTACGGCTTCGGGGAAGCGCGCGGCCTCCGGCACCGGGGAACGCGTGCGGCTCACGGCACCGGGGAGCGCGGGCGGCCTCCGGCACCGGGAAACGCGGGCGGCCTCCGGCACCGGGAAACGCGTGCGGCCCACGGCACCGGGGAGGCGGGCGGCCTGCGGCGTCGGGGACGTGTGCGGCTTGCGGTGCCGGGGTGCGTTCGCTCTGCGCGTGTCCGGGGCCGTGGTCGTACGATCACTGCACCACGCGGACGAAGGGGAGTGCGGCATGGCCGGGAAGGGGACCGGGCGGTCCGGGCTGCTGGCGGAGCTGTCCGTGGTGTCCCGGCGGTACATGGCCTCCTACGCGCTGTTCAACCAGGCCGTGGCCGACCGGATCGGGTTGCACCCCACCGATCTGCAGTGCCTGAACCTGCTCACGCTGGAGGAGGCGCCGGTCACCACGGGCCGGGTCGCGGAGCTGACCGGGCTGACCACCGGGTCGGCGACCCGGCTGGTGGACCGCCTGGAGCGGACGGGCTACGTGGTGCGGCGGCGCGACGAGGTGGACCGGCGACGGGTGCTGGTGGTGACCGTGCCGGAGCGGATCGCCGAGTTCGGCCGGCTGTGGGACTCGCTGGCCGGTGACTGGTTCTCGCTCTTCGACGAGCTGGACGACACCGAGCTGGCGGTGATCGTGCGGCACATGGAGCGCACGGTGGACTTCGGCCGGGAGCAGGTCGCCCGGCTGCGCGAGCGGCGCGGCTGAGCCGTCCGGGTGGCCGCGGGCAGGGGGAATAGCGACGGGCCGGGGACCGTTCCAGGGATATAGTTGAACAGTCAACAACCTGGAGGGTGGCCATGCAGTTCGGGATCTTCACCGTCGGCGACGTCACGCCGGACCCCACCACGGGGCGGACGCCGACCGAGCGCGAGCGGATCAAGGCCATGGTCGCCATCGCGCTCAAGGCCGAGGAGGTCGGGCTCGACGTCTTCGCCACCGGCGAGCACCACAACCCGCCGTTCGTGCCCTCGTCCCCGACGACGATGCTCGGCCACATAGCCGCGCGGACCGAGCGGCTCGTGCTGTCCACGTCCACCACCCTGATCACGACCAACGACCCGGTGAAGATCGCGGAGGACTTCGCGATGCTCCAGCACCTGTCCGACGGGCGCGTGGACCTGATGACGGGGCGCGGCAACACCGGACCGGTGTACCCGTGGTTCGGCAAGGACATCCGCCAGGGCATCGACCTCGCCATCGAGAACTACGCCCTGCTGCACCGGCTGTGGCGCGAGGACGTCGTCGACTGGGAGGGGAAGTTCCGCACCCCGCTGCAGGGCTTCACCTCCACGCCGCGGCCCATGGACGGCGTGCCGCCGTTCGTCTGGCACGGCTCGATCCGCTCGCCGGAGATCGCCGAGCAGGCCGCGTACTACGGTGACGGCTTCTTCCACAACAACATCTTCTGGCCCGCGGACCACACCAGGCGGATGGTCGAGCTGTACCGGAAGCGCTACGCCCACTACGGGCACGGCACCCCCGAGCAGGCGATCGTCGGGCTCGGCGGCCAGGTGTTCATGCGCCGCAACTCGCAGGACGCGGTACGGGAGTTCCGGCCGTACTTCGACAACGCGCCGGTGTACGGGCACGGCCCGTCGCTGGAGGACTTCACCGAGCAGACCCCGCTGACGGTGGGCTCGCCGCAGCAGGTGATCGAGAAGACGCTGTCCTTCCGCGAGTACGCCGGGGACTACCAGCGCCAGCTCTTCCTGATGGACCACGCGGGACTGCCGCTGAAGACGGTCCTGGAGCAGCTCGACCTGCTGGGCGAGGAGGTCGTGCCCGTGCTGCGCGAGGAGTTCGCCAAGGGGCGCCCGGCGGACGTGCCGGAGGCGCCGACCCACCAGAGCCTGCTCACCGCGAAGGAGGCGGCCGCCGTATGAACGACTTCCCGAAGCCGGGTGACTCCCTGAAGCTCGTCGTCGTGTCGGCGGGACTGGGCGTCCCCTCCTCCACCCGGCTGCTGGCCGACCGGCTGGCCGCGGCGGTGGACCGGCGCCGGCCGGTGGACGTCCAGGTCGTCGAGGTGCGGGACCTCGCGGTCGAGATCGCGCACAACTTCACCAACGGATTCGCCGGGAAGGCCCTGGCCGCCGCGCAGGACGCGGTGGCGGGGGCCGACGGGCTGATCGTCGTCACGCCCGTGTTCAGCGCCTCGTACAGCGGACTGTTCAAGTCCTTCTTCGACGTGCTGGACAAGGACGCGCTCACCGGCAAACCGGTGCTGATCGCCGCCACCGGGGGTACCGGCCGGCACTCCCTGGTGCTGGAGCACGCGCTGCGGCCGCTGTTCGCGTACCTGCGCGCCGTGGTGGTGCCCACCGGCGTCTACGCCGCCTCGGAGGACTGGGGGGCCGAGGGACTCGCCGAGCGGATCGAGCGGGCGGCGGGGGAGCTGGCCGCGCTGATGGCGGGCATGTCCGCCGCCGGGACGGCCCCCCTGGCCGGGCCGCGGGTCGTGCCGTTCGAGGAGCAGCTCGCGCGGATCGGCGCCGCCGGCGCCTGACGCGGCCGCCGCTGTGACGGTGAGAGCGCGGTAAAAAGGGTGATCGTCGGCCTGCGGGCCCGGCGGAACCGCCCGGGGCCTTGGCAGACTGGGAGCGTGCCCCAGACTGTGCTGCTCGCCGAAGACGACCGTGCCATCCGTCATGCCCTCGAGCGTGCCCTGACGCTCGAGGGCTACGAGGTGACGGCCGTCGCCGACGGGGTCGAGGCGCTGGCCCAGGCGCACCGCACCCCGCCGGACGTCCTGGTGCTGGACGTGATGATGCCGGGCATCGACGGACTCCAGGTCTGCCGGGTGCTGCGGGCCGAGGGCGACAGCACCCCGATCCTCATGCTCACCGCCCTGGTGGAGACCGCCGACCGGATCGCCGGCCTGGACGCCGGCGCCGACGACTACGTGGTCAAGCCGTTCGACGTGGAGGAGGTCTTCGCCCGGCTGCGGGCGCTGCTGCGCCGGACCAGCCCGGTGCCGGCGGGCGCCGCCGGTACGGCCCCCGCCGACGGCGGCGGCCGCGAGGCGCAGGCCCCCGACCGGCAGGTGGGCGCCGCGAACATCCGGATGGACCTGCAGGCCCGCCGCGCCTGGCGGGGCGGCCGCGAGCTGGAGCTGACCCGCACCGAGTTCGAGCTGCTGGAACTGCTGGTCCGCAACGCCGGGATCGTGCTCGACCACTCCACCATCTACGACCGGATCTGGGGCTACGACTTCGGCCCCGGCTCCAAGAACCTGGCCGTCTACGTCGGCTACCTGCGCCGCAAGCTGGACGAGCCCGGTGCCCCGCAGCTGATCCACACCGTGCGGGGCGTGGGTTACGTGCTGCGGGAGGACTAGTGGGCCGCGGCCGACGGCCCGGGGCCGGGCCCCGGCCCAGGCTGGTCTCCCTGCGGACCACCTTCGCGGTGTCCTTCGCGGCCGTCACCGCAGCCGTGACCATCCTCGTCGGCATCCTGTCCTACAGCTCCGCCGCCCGTCTGGTCCGGGTCGACCAGCAGTCCGTGTTCACGCAGGTCGTGTCCGACGTACGGGACGAGGTGCGGCAGCACGAGATGGTCCCGGAGGACTTCTCCTCCTCCCGGCCCGGCCACGACCTGGTCCGGCCGGCCCGCACCGACGTGCAGGTGCTGGGCGCGCGGGGGGAGATCGTCGACCACGGCAGCCCGGTGCTGCCGGTCACCGCCCGGGACCGGACCGTCTCCGGGGCGCGGACGGCCGGCCGGGTGGTCGAGCACAAGGACGTCCGGGTCGGCGAGGACCTGTTCCGCATCGCCACCGTCTCCCTCGGCGACGGCAACGGCGCGGTGCAGGTCGCCCAGGAGTTCAGCGACACCGAGGACCTGCTGCGGGCGCTGCAGCAGCGCACGCTGATCCTGATGTCGGCGGTCGTGGTCGCCGCCGGCCTGTTCGGCTGGTGGCTGGCCCGCCGGATCACCCGGCGCCTGATCGTCCTCACCTCCGCCGCCGAGGACGTGGCCCGCACCCGCCGGCTGGGCATCGAGGTGCCCGTCGCCGGGCTGGACGAGGTGGGCCGGCTCGGCCGCGCCTTCGACCGCATGCTGGGCCGCCTCGCCCAGTCCGAGGAGGACCAGCGGCGGCTGGTCCAGGACGCGGGGCACGAGCTGCGGACGCCGCTGACCTCGCTGCGTACGAACATCTCGCTGCTGCGCAGGATCGACGAGCTGCCGCCCGACACCCGGGAGGAACTCGTCGCCGACCTCACCCAGGAGGCCCGGGAACTGACCGACCTGGTCAACGAGCTGGTCGACCTCGCGGCCGGGCAGTCCGACAGCGAGCCGCCGCAGCAGGTGGACCTGGCCGACATCGCCGAGGACGTGCTGGGCCTGGCCAAGCGCCGCACCGGCCGGGAGATCGTGCTGCGCGCTAGCGGTGACACGCGGACCGACGGGCGGCCCGGGATGCTCCAGCGGGCGCTGTCCAACCTGGTCGAGAACGCGGCCAAGTTCGACCGGGGCGGCCAGGGGCCGATCGAGATCGCCGTCACCGGTCCGGCGCGTCCGGGGACGGTCCGGGTCGAGGTGCTCGACCGGGGGCCCGGAATCGCCGAGGGCGACCTCATCCGCATCTTCGACCGCTTCTACCGGGCCGCCGACGCGCGGTCCCTGCCGGGCTCGGGCCTGGGACTGTCCATCGTCCGCGAGGTCGCCATGGCCCACGGCGGGGCGCCGTTCGCCTACCGGCGGGAGGGCGGCGGAGCGGTCATCGGGTTCACCGTCGGGGGTGGGATCGTCGGGGGCGGCGGCGCGTAGCGGCTGCCCGGCGCGGTGCCTCCGGTCGTCACGGGCCGCCTGCCGACGGCGGAGTACCCGGTCCCGTACGCCCTTCCGTCGGCTCCGGGCACGCCGGGGCCGGGCCGGCGGCGGGCCCGACCCGCCGGTCGCCGAGGCAGGCCCCGGCGTGCGGCTCGGCGAGGACACCGCAGACGCCCGCGCCGCGCTGGAGCGGCGCGCGGCCGACGCCTGCGCCGCCGGTCCCCGGCTGCGGGAGCGTCCGGCGCAAGTGACCTGGCCGGGCGGCCGGTTCGCAGGCGGGCACCGCGCGGACGCCCCTCCGCCGCGGGAGGCCGCCCGGTACGCGGTCGGGTACGTCGGGCGGCTCCCCGGCCGCGCGAGCGTGGCGCGCCGTACGGCAGCGGCCTTCGGCTGCACGCCGGGGCGGCGACACCGGCCCCCGGGTACGATCCCGGCGACGTCCTGGTCGCGCACAGCGCCCGCGAGTGCGTGCCGCTGCGGGAACTGGCCGAGGTGGCGCGGGCGTTGGTGCTCACCGTGCGGCGGGCGACGGAGGCGTGGTGGGCCCGGCGGCCGTCCGGATCGCCGCCGCCGGGCGTGCGATACGTTGCCCGTCATGCCTGAACTCGGATCCGTCGCCTGGCCACCCGCCCCGATCAGCACCGAGCGCCTCGTGCTCCGCGAGCCCGAGGCCCGGGACCGTGCGGCGTTCGTCGAACTGCTCACCTCGCCGGAGGTGCACACCTACCTCGGCGGCCCCCGGTCCCGGGACGAGTGCGAGCGCGCGCTGCCCGAGAGGCGCACCGGCCTCTTCGTGATCGAGCTCGGCGGAGCGATGATCGGCATGATCGAGCTCAAGCCGCACGGCACGAGTGGTTCGGGGCACGCCCGCAGGGATGTCGGGGAGACCGAGATCGGCTACCTGTTCCTGCCGCGGGCGTGGGGGCGCGGCTACGCCGCCGAGGCGTGCGCGGCGGCGCTCGGCTGGTTCGCCGCCGCGCTGCCCGGCGAGCCGGTGGTGCTGTGCACCCAGACCGCCAACGACCGCTCGATGCGCCTCGCGGCGAAGCTGGGCTTCACCGAGGTGAAGCGGTTCGAGGCGTGGGACGCCGAGCAGTGGATGGGCGTGTGGTCCCCGGGCGGCGGGCCCGGCGGCGCTACGACCGGCCCCTCAGCACCGGCAGCGTGAGGAAGCCCTCCGCGCGGGCGCTGGCCAGGCCGATGCGGGGGATGTCGCTGCTCTTGGCGAACAGCAGGAAGCGGGGCTCCCACAGCGGGCGGTACTTGGCGTTGGCGCGGTAGAGGGACTCGATCTGCCACCAGCGGGAGAAGAAGGTGAGGACCGAGCGCCACAGGCGCAGCACCGGGCCGGCGCCGAGGCGGGAGCCGCGTTCGAAGACCGAGCGGAACATCGCGAAGTTCAGGGACACCCGCTTGACGCCCGACTCCTCGGCGCGCAGCAGGAGTTCCACCACCATGAACTCCATCAGGCCGTTTTCGCAGGCGCGGTCCCGGCGCATCAGGTCCAGCGACAGGCCGTGCTCGCCCCAGGGGACGAAGCTGAGCAGGGCCCGGGGGACGCCGTCCGCGTCCCGGCACTCCAGCATCACGCAGCGGCCGTCGGCGGGGTCGCCGAGGCGGCCCAGGGCCATCGAGAAGCCGCGCTCGGTGGCACCGTCGCGCCAGTGGTCGGCGCGGTCCACGAGGAGGGCCATCTCGTCGTCGGGGATGTCCGCGTGGCGGCGGACGCGGACGGTGTAACCGGCCCGGCGGACCCGCTTGTGGGCCTGGCGGACCGCCCGCATGGCGCGGCCCTCCAGGCTGAAGTCGGCCAGCTCGACGATCGCCTCGTCACCCAGTTCGAGGGCGTCCATGCCGTGCCTGGAGTAGACGGTGCCCGCGTCCTCGCTCGCGCCCATGACGGCCGGGGTCCAGGCGTGCCGGCGGGCCTCGGCGAGCCAGGCGTCGATGGCGCCGGGCCAGGCCTCGGGATCGCCGATGGGGTCGCCCGAGGCCAGGCTGACCCCGCCGACGACGCGGTAGGTGACGGCCGCCTTGCCGCTCGGCGAGAAGATGGCGGCCTTGTCCCGGCGCAGCGCGAAGTAGCCGAGGGAGTCGCGTTCGCCGTGCCTGTCGAGCAGCGCGCGCAGCCGCCGCTCGTCCTCCGTGCCGAGCAGGCACGCGCCGCGCGGGGCGCGGAAGCAGGCGTAGAGGACGAGGAGGAAGGTCACGGCCATCAGGACGTTCACGGTCATGTCCGCCCAGCGGGGGGCGTCCACGGTGTCCACGCGGTCGGCGAGCGGGCCGACGCTGATGCCGCGCAGCAGGGTGTAGGAGACCTCGTCCCTGAGGGTGGCGCCGGGGAGCCGGTTCGTCTCGCGCACCAGCAGCGTGCCCAGGGTGGCGCCGACCAGGACGCCGCCGGTGCCCACTGCCAGGGCGAGGCGCGGGTTGGAGCGGTCGCCGATGGCGTCGAACTCGCGCCGGCCGAGCAGCAGGGCGGCGACGAACAGGCCGGTGAGCGCGGCGGAGAGCCAGTTGAAGACGTGCTCGCGGTAGGGGGCGCGGGTGAGGGCGAGGACGTAGAGGGCGAAGAGCGGGCCGGCGAGGAGGAGGTTGAAGACCCAGGCGGCTCGTTTGCGCCGGCGCATCACCACGGCGAGGAAGAGCGCGAGGAACGCCGAGACCAGGCCGGCGGTGGCCAGGTACGGCGTGAAGAACGAGCCGACGTTGTGCTCGTGCACCTCCTCGCGGAAGGGCAGGGAGAGCACCGCGAGGATGTTGAGCGCGGCCTGCAGCCGCAGGTACCAGACGGTGGACGCCGCCGCCCGCTTCCTCAGCCGGCCGTCACCGGCCGGCGGAGCGGGGGAACCGGGGCGGGGTGCGTGCGGGGCGGGAGCCGGCGGGGAGACCGGGCTCGGCTGTCGTGCGGGCATGGTGACGGGCACCTTGGGGGAGGGGACGGGGCGACGCCGACCCTACAGCTCGTAGGGTAACGCGCGTGCAAAGGTGCGCACATGCGGTGCACAGGTTCTCATCCGGAGTTGTCCGCGCCGCGCCGGGCGGCCGCAAGCGTCCAGGCGAGGTTGCCCACCGCGGCCCCGGCCGCCACCGCGGCGACGATCACCCCGCCGGTGGCGAGGCCGTCGCTGAACAGGTGCGGACGCCGGTCGAGGCTGTGCAGACCGAAACCGCACAGCTCGTAGACGCCGACGGCGGCGACGACGAGGCTGACGACCAGCACGGTCAGCGTCGGGGCGAGTCCGCGTACGGCGAGCCGCGCGGCCGGGGCCGGCTCCGTGTGTGTGTCCCGCATGGTGTCCCCCGATGAACAGACGTGTGACCGCAGACGCTCGGGCATCCACGATATGGCCGGGACGGGGGCCGGCGTCGCACGAGGCATGTCGGCCATGTCCCGTCGGCCCGGGTGGGCGGTCCCGGGCGCGGGCCGCGCGGGTGCGGCCGCCGTAGCGGGTGGAGCACCGGCGGCGGCCGTGCCGGAGCGGGCGGCGGTCGCGGGGGCCGTCGCGGGGGCCGTAGCCGCGGGCGGTGAGCCGGTCGGCGTCGGGGGCGGTCCGGGATCACCGGCCGGTACGGCCCCGAGCGCATCGCGGTGCGCTCGCCGGGCGCTCCCCGGCGCCCGTCCTCGACGACGCCCTCCTCGTCCTCGATGGCGCCGGAACCGTGACCGCGGCCCGACCCTCGGCGCCCGCCGGGTGATCCGGTCCCCAGCGACGGCCGGGCCCACCAGGGCCGGGAGGAGGTCGTCCCCGCGTTCGAACGGGCGGCCCGGCCGCCCGGGCCCGATGTCAGTACCGCAGCGCCGCGTTGACCACGGCGCGTACGTCGCCGGTCAGCTTGCGGTTGCTCTGGGCGGTGGCCTCACCGGTGGAGCCGGCCGCGACGTCCTTGAGCGTCACGACGGTCACGTCACGCAGATTGCCGCTCTGGTCGGTGAAGTTGACCTGGACGGCGAAGGACTTCGCCGAGGACGCCGTGTTCCTGGCGCTCACCTTGACGGTGACCTTGCCGTCGCCCGCGGCGGCCGGGGTGCCGAGCCTGACGTCGTCCTTGGCCTTCACCCCGTTCTTGACGCCGTCGAGCTTCTGCCGGGCCTCCGCCGAGGCCGAGGCCAGCGCGTCGGCCCCCTTCGAGGCGAGCGAGGAGGCTGCGGAGGAGGCCGCGGAGGCCGCCTTGCTGGCGGCGCCCGACGTGCTCCCCGAACCGCTGTCGGAGCAGCCGGCGGCCGTGACCGCCACGACCCCGGCGAGGACCACGCCCGCCGCTCCCCGTGTCCATCTGCCAGTCATCGTCCGCCTCCAGAGATCCCCGAAACGGGTTTTCCTCCCAGTGAAGAGGCCGTCACCGCGAACTGCATCCCGAACGCGGCGCGAGGTCCCGCCGTCCCGGCGTCTCCGGGAGTGCGGGGCCCGCGGGCGGATGCTGCAATGGCTGGAGGGAGGGGGCGCTGCCGGGCACGGGCCCGTGAGCGCGACGTCCCCTGCCGACACGGGAGGCACGGTGTCGTGACGCCGCCGGATCCGTCCACCGCCCCCGCCCCCCGCAGCCAGCCCGAAGAGGCCGACCGGCTGCGTGAGTTGCTGCGCTCCCGGGCCTACCAGAAGGCGCTGCTGCTGTCGGCGGTCATCGGCGTCCCGGTCTCGCTGGCCGCCTTCTTCTTCCTGGTCGGGATCCACGAACTCGAACACCTGCTGTGGGCCGAACTCCCCGCCGTGCTGGGGTGGGACGTCCCGCCGTGGTGGTGGCCCCTGCCGCTGCTGGCGATCGCCGGTCTCGCCGTGGGCCTGGTCGTCACGCGCCTGCCGGGCGCCGGCGGGCACATCCCCGCCGGCGGCCTGCACACCGCGGGGATGGCCCCGGCCGCCCTGCCCGGAGTGATCCTCGCCGCCGCGGCAAGCCTGCCGCTCGGCGCCACGCTCGGCCCCGAGGCCCCGCTGATCGCCCTCGGCGGCTGTCTGGCGCTGTGGTTCAGGAACCTCGTCCGGGCCGCGGACACACCGCAGAGCACGGCGCTCCTCGGCGCGGCCGGCGCCGCCGCCGCCCTGGCCGCGATCTTCGGCAACCCGCTGGTCGCCGCCGTCATCCTGATCGAGGTGGCCGGGGTGGGCGGCCCGCAGCTCTTCGCGGTCATGCTGCCGGCGCTGCTGTCCAGCGGCATCGGGGCGCTGGTGTTCACCGGTTTCGGCCGCTGGACCGGCCTCGCCACCGGCAGCCTCTCGGTGAAGGTGGGCGTCCCCTTCCCCCGGCTCGACGCCGGGGACGTGCTCTGGTCGGTGGTGATGGCCGTCGCCGTGGCCGTCGCCGTCCACCTGACGCTGTCCACCGGCCGGCGGGCCGCGGTCTTCGTCGCCGCGGGCCGGCCGGTCCTCCACACGGCCCTGTGCGCCCTCGGCGCCGGAGTGTGTGCCGCGGTGTACACGCTGGCCGTGGGCCGGTCCCCGGCCGACGTGGCCTCCTCCGGCCAGGCCGTCCTGGCCGACCTGGCCGCCGACCCGCGGGCCTGGGGCGTCGGCGCCCTGATCGCCGTGCTGCTGTGCAAGGGCCTGGCCTACGCGCTGTGCCTGGGCAGCCTGCGCGGCGGACCCATCTTCCCCTCGCTGTTCCTCGGCGCCGCCCTGGGCGTGCTGCTCGCCCCGCTGCCCGGCTTCGGCGTCGTACCCGGGATGGCGGCGGGCATGGCGGCCGCGTCGGCGGCCGCGCTGCGGCTGCCGGTCAGCAGCGTGGTCCTCGTCGTCCTGGTACTCGGCAGCGCCGCGATGATCCCCGTGGTGATGCTCGCCGCCGTGGTCGCCTTCGTGACGGTCGAGCTGCTGCCGCCGGGCCGCCCCGTGCCGCCGGTGGGCAGGCCGGCCGGACCACCGGACGCCCGGCCCGCGGCCACCTGGGACGAGCACGCCGAGCACACCGCCGGGCCGCGGCGGAGGAGTCCGCGGTGACGGCGCACGAGCGGCCCGCCCCCGCCGGCCGCGCGGCACCGGGCACCCTGACCGAGGAGGCCTTCCGGGAGCTGTACCGGCGGCTGAGGGACCGGACCGCGGAGGAGGCGGCGCTGGGGCGGGGCGCGCTGGACCGGCTCACCCCCGAGCGGGTCGTGGCGGCCGCCGCCGGAGTGCGGTCCGGGCGCACCGTGTCGCTGGCCGCGCCCGTCGAGACCGGGACCGCCGAGGACAGCCCGGAGCCCGCGACCCACCGGATGACCGCGCCGGACCGGCGGGAACGCGACGCACCCGGGCTGCACTTCGCCCGCGACCGGATCGCCATGAACGTGCACGGAGACGTCGACAGCCACCTCGACGCGCTGTGCCACGTGATCTTCGACGGCGAGCTGTACGGCGGTGTGCCGGCGAGCACCGTGACCCCGGACGGCGCCGGAGCGCTCACCCTCGACCTGGTCCGCGACGGCCTGGTCGGCCGCGGTGTCCTGCTGGACGTCCCGCGCCTGCGCGGCGTGCCGTGGCTCGAACCGGGCGAGCAGGTGACCGCCGAGGACCTCGCGGCGGCCGAGACCGCCCAGGAGGTGCGGGCCGGGCCGGGCGACCTGCTGCTGGTCCGGGTGGGCCACCGGCGGCGCCGGCGCACGCTCGGCGCCTGGGACGTGACCCGGGCCAGGGCGGGCCTGCACCCGCGGGCCATGGAGTTCGCGGCCGAGCGGCAGGTGTCCGTCCTCGGTTCGGACGGCAACAACGACGCGGCGCCCAGCGCGGTGACCGCAGTCCCGTTCCCCGTGCACGTCCTCGCCGTCAACGCCATGGGGCTGCATCTGCTCGACTATCTCGACCTGGAGGAACTGGCGACGGCGTGCGAGGAGACCGGCCGCAGCGACTTCCTGTGCGTGGTCGCCCCGCTCCGGCTCCCCGCGGCGACCGGCTCACCGGTGAACCCGGTCGCCGTGCTGTGACCGGCCGCCCGGCGCGGGTCCGCTCCGGGTGCCGCGGCACCGCGTGGCGCGTACGTTCGAAGGGGGAAGGCCGGCGAGGCCGCGGACCGAAGAGCGAGGACGGTGGTTGCCGTGGACGCCCGGAACTCCTACGACGTCATCGTCATCGGCACGGGTGCGGGCGGCGGCACGCTCGCCCACCGTCTCGCCCCCTCCGGCAAACGCGTGCTCATCCTCGAACGCGGCGACTACCTGCGGCGCGAGCGTGACAACTGGGACTCCACGGCCGTGTTCGTCAAGGCCAAGTACCGGGCCCCGGAGTTCTGGCTCGACCGGCACGGCGACGAGTTCCCGCCCGAGGTCAACTACTACGTCGGCGGCAACACCAAGTTCTACGGCGCCGCCCTGTTCCGGCTGCGCACCGAGGACTTCGGCGAACTGCGCCACCACGACGGCGTCTCGCCCGCCTGGCCCATCGGTTACGACGACCTGGAGCCGTACTACACCCAGGCCGAGCACCTCTACCTGGTGCACGGCCGGCACGGCGAGGACCCCTTCGAGGGGCCGAGCAGCGCCCAGTACGCCTACCCCCCGGTCGAACACGAGCCGCGCATCGAGCAGTTGAGCCAGGACCTGGAGAAGCAGGGGCTGCACCCCTTCCACCTGCCGATCGGGGTCAACCTCACCCAGGACGAGTACGGCCGCGCCACGCACGCCAGCGCCTGCATCCGCTGCGACCGCGTGGACGGCTTCCCCTGCCTGGTGCGCGGCAAGTCCGACGCCCAGGTGATCTGCGTGGAGCCGGCGCTCGCCCACCCCAACGTGGAGATGGTGACCAACGCCCGGGTGACCAGGCTGGAGACGGACCCCGCCGGACGCAGCGTCACCACCGTCGTCGCCCGGCTGCCCGGCGACGAGGAGGCCCGGTTCTCGGCCGACATCGTGGTCGTGGCCTGCGGGGCCGTCAACTCCGCGGCCCTGCTGCTCGCCTCGGCGAACGACCGGCACCCGCGCGGGCTGGCCAACAGCTCGGACGTGGTCGGCCGGTACTATATGCGCCACAACAACCTGGCACTGATGGCCGTCTCCAAGGAGCCCAACGACACCCGGTTCCAGAAGACCCTCGCCCTGCACGACTGGTACCTGGGCGCGGACGACTTCGAGTTCCCGATGGGCGGGATCCAGATGCTCGGCAAGTCCGACGCCGAGCAGATCCACGGCCAGGCCCCGCGCTGGGCCGGGGCGGTCTCGCCGGACATGCCCTTCGAGGTGCTGGCCCACCACGCCGTCGACTTCTGGCTGTGCGGGGAGGACCTGCCGCTGCCGGACAACCGGGTCACCCTGGAGGACGACGGCCGGATCCGGCTCACGCTCGACGAGTCCAACAACATCGCCGGTCTGAGGCATCTGCGGCACAAGCTCCAGCACATGCTGGGCCGGCTCGGCATGCACGAGCACAAGCTGCTGTCCCGCAGCATCTACCTGCACAAGGGCATGCCGATCGGGGCCACCGCGCACCAGGCCGGCACGGTGCGCTTCGGCACCGACCCGGCGTCCTCGGCCCTGGACCTCCAGTGCAAGGCCCACGACCTGGACAACCTGTACGTGGTCGACACGAGCTTCTTCCCGAGCATCGGCGCGGTCAACCCGTCCCTGACGGCCATGGCCAACGCCCTCCGGGTGGGCGACCACCTGCTGGAGCGGCTGGGCTGACCCCGCCGCCGCGGCGGGCGTCCGACCGGGCGAAGATCCTCAGCCGCGCAGCGCAACGCGGTCCGCCCCGGCATGCCGGTCACGGGTGCCGGTGCTTGGCTGACGGGGAAGCTCCGGGCCCCCGGCCCGGCCGGTCCGGGCACGCAGGCAAGGAGCAGGGCATCGTGAGTTCCACCGAGGGCGCACCGCGGGGCGTGATCCCCGCACATCTGCTGAAGGGCCAGAAGGCGCTGGTCACCGGCGCGAACTCCGGGATCGGCAGGGCGACGGCCGTCGCCATGGGCCGGGCCGGGGCCGACGTCGTGGTGAACTACGTGGCCGGCCGCGACGAGGCCGAGCAGGTGGTCGAGGAGATCACCGCCTTCGGGGTCAGGGCCGCCGCGTACGAGGCGGACGTCTCCAAGGAGGACCAGGTCGTCGCCATGATGGACCGGATGGTCCAGGAGTTCGGCACGGTCGACATCCTGGTCGCCAACGCCGGGCTGCAACGCGACGCCGCCCTCACCGACATGACCCTCGCCCAGTGGCAGAAGGTCCTCGACGTCAACCTCACCGGGCAGTTCCTCTGCGCCCGTGAGGCGACCAGGGAGTTCCTGCGCCGCGGAGTGGTCCCGGAGGTCTCCCGGGCGGCCGGGAAGATCATCTGCATGAGCTCGGTGCACCAGCTCATCCCGTGGTCGGGGCACGTGAACTACGCCTCCTCCAAGGGCGGCGTGCAGATGATGATGGCGACCCTCGCGCAGGAACTCGCGCCGAAGAAGATCCGGGTGAACGCGGTCGCCCCCGGAGCCATCAGGACGCCCATCAACCGCGCCGCCTGGGAGACCCCCGAGGCGGAGCGGGACCTCCTGCGGCTGATCCCCTACGACCGGGTCGGCGACCCCGAGGACATCGCCAACGCCGTGGTGGGCCTCGCCTCCGACCTCATGGACTACGTCGTCGGGACCACGCTGTACGTCGACGGCGGCATGACCCTCTTCCCCGGCTTCGCCACCGGCGGCTGACCCGTCCCCCTCGCGTCGGCCCCCGGAAAGGCGCACATGCACACGGTCCTGTCCCTGGCGGACGTGCCCCCGCAGACCCTTCCCGCCCGTTCGATGATGGCCTTCACCCTGGCCTCCCACATCATCCTGGTGCCGCTGGGCGTCGCACTCCCGCTGATCACGCTCATCATGCACGGCTACGGACTGCGCAGGAACGACGAGACCGCGCTGCTCCTGGCCCGGCGCTGGTCGGCCGTCATGGCGGTCCAGTTCGCCATCGGCGTCGTCACCGGCACCGTGCTGTCCTTCGAGTTCGGGCTGCTCTGGCCGGGCATGCTCGGCCGGTGGGGTGACGTCTTCGGCATCGGGTTCGGCGTGGAGGCCTGGGCCTTCTTCCTGGAGGCCGTGCTCATCGCCATCTACCTGTACGGCTGGCGCCGGCTGCCCACCCGCACCCACTTCCTGCTCGCACTGCCGCTGCCCTTCGCCGCCCTGCTCGGCGCGTTCGGCATCCTGGCCGCGAACTCCTGGATGAACACCCCGCGCGGCTTCACCCTGGACGCCGCGGGCAACCCCGTGGACGTGAGCGTCTGGAAGGCGATCTTCACGCCCATGTTCGGCCCGCAGTACTGGCACTTCGTCGTCGCGATGTTCGTGACGGCCGGCTACGTGGTGGCCGGTGTCTACGCGACCGGATGGCTCCGCGGCCGCCGGGACCGCTACCACCGCCTCGGCTTCACCGTCCCCTTCACGCTCGCCGCCGTCTTCACCCCCGTGCAGTTCGTGCTCGGCGACTCCATCGCCCGGCAGGTCTTCCACAAGCAGCCGGTGAAGTTCGCCGCCATGGAGATCGTCTGGAACACCGACACCCACCAGCCGGAGTACCTCTATGGCCGGCTGCGCCCCGACGGGAACATCTCCGGCGGCATCAGGATCCCCCAGCTCGACTCGATCCTCGCCGGCTTCCGGCCGGACACGAAGGTCACCGGTCTCACGTCGGTGCCGGCCGACGACCGGCCGACGGCCGCCGAGGCGACCATCGCCCACTTCGCCTTCGACACCATGGTCTTCATCGGCTCGCTGCTGATCCTGCTCGCCCTCTGGTACGCCCTCGTGTGGCTGCGCCGCCGACGGCTGCCGGCCTCCCCGTGGTTCTACCGGGTCGCCGCGTGCGCGGGCGTGGCCTCCGTGGCCGCGGTCGAATGCGGCTGGATCACCACCGAGGTGGGCCGGCAGCCGTGGATCGTGTACCAGAACATGCGCGTCGCCGAGGCGGTGACGTCGACCCGCGCCGGCAGCCTGTGGCTCATGTTCGGCCTGGTGATCGTCGTGTACGTGTTCGTCTTCGGATCGTTCCTGGTGGTCCTGCTGAAGATGCGCTCGCGCTGGCGGAAGACGGACGCCACCGGCGGCCCGCCGCCGGAGACACCGGAGACCGGCACACCGTACGGGCCGCGCTCCGCCGGGAGGTTCCTGTGATCGCCGGGGTCATGGCCGTCGTCCTGCTGCTCGCCGTGGCGGCCTACGCCTGCGGCGGCGGCACCGACTACGGCGCCGGCTTCTGGGACCTGACGGCGGGCGGAGCCGAGCGCGGCAGGCGACCGCGCTGGCTGATCGACCACGCGATGGCGCCCGTCTGGGAGGTCAACAACGTCTGGCTGATCTTCGTGCTGGTCATCATGTGGACCGGGTTCCCCGTCTTCTTCCAGCAGGTGTTCGTCACGATGTGGCTGCCGCTGGCGCTGGCCGCCGTGGGGACCGTGCTGCGCGGTGCGGGCTTCGCCCTGCGCAAGCCGGTCCGCAGGCTGGCCGGACGGCGCCTGTACGGGGCGGTGTTCGCCGTCGCCTCGCTGCTGACGCCGTTCTTCCTGGGCGCCGCCGCCGGGGGAGTCGCCTCGGGCCGGGTGACCTCGACGACGACCGCGTCGACGGACGCCTGGGCCAACCCCACCTCGCTGCTGTTCGGGCTGCTCGCCATCGCGGCCACGGCGTCGCTCGGCGGCGTCTTCCTCGCCGCGGACGCCCGCCGCTTCGCCGTGCCGGACCTGGACGGCTACTTCCGGCGGCGGGCCCTGGGCGCCCTGGCCGCCCTCGCCGTGCTCGCCGTGATCACCCTGATCGTCACGCACGGCGACGCCCCGCACGTGTGGCACGGGCTCACGCACGGCGTCGGCCTGTTCTTCGTCGTCGTCGCGGCGGTGGGGACCGCGGCCACCGGCCTGCTGCTGACGCGTCCGTCCGGGGCCTGGTCGCGGGTGACGGCGGTCGGCACGGTCGCCTCGGCCATCCTCGCCTGGGGCATGGCGCAGCGCCCCTACCTCGTACCGACCTCGCTGACCGTGGCCGAGGGCGCGGGCGCGCACACCACACTGCGCTGGCTGGGGCTCGTCACGCTCGTGGCCGTCGTGATCGTCGTCCCCGCGGTCGCCCTGCTGTACTGGCTGGACACCCACGGCGAGCTGGAGAGCCTCACCGACGCGGACCTGCGCGGCACCGGCACCGGCGACGAGGGCTGATCCGGTGGCCGGGCCGCGGCCGGGAGCGCGAGCCGAGTGAGCGAGGAAGCCATCCTGCTGGGCCTCGGGCTGACCGTGGCCCTGGCCGTCGGATGCCAGGTCCTCGCGAGCCGGCTGCGCGTCCCGGCCCTGATCCTGCTGCTGCCCGCCGGGTTCACCGCCGGGGCCCTGACCGACGACATCCACCCCGACCTGCTCCTGGGCCCGGCGTTCTCCCCGCTCGTGTCCCTGTCCGTGGCGATCATCCTGTACGACGCCGGGCTGGGCCTCGACCTGCGCCACCTCAAGGGCGCCACCCGCTCCGTCGTCGTCCGGCTGATGGTGCTCGGCGTGGTGCTCACCTGGGGGACCGTCGTCGGCGCGGGGCCGGCCCTGTTCGGGGTGCCGGTGGCCGTGGCCAGCATGATCGGGGTCATCCTCGTGGTGTCCGGGCCGACCGTCGTCGGGCCCCTGCTGGAACACGTCCGGCCGTCCGGCGGGGTGCGCCGCGTCCTGATGTGGGAGGGCTCGCTGATCGACCCCGTCGGCGGCATCCTCGGCGCGGTCGTCTTCCACTCCATCGTCTCCGGCGGACTGCGGAGCGGGCACTTCCGTCTCGGCGAGTTCTTCGCCGGCGTCACCCTCGGCCTCGTGGGCGGGGCGGTCGGCGCCGCACTGCTCTGGTTCGCCCTGCGGCGGCTCCGGCTGGGCGAGACACTGGGCACGCTGGCCCAGCTCGCCACCGTCGTCGCCGTGGCCGCGGGCTGCGACATGGCCTACGACGACACCGGGCTCATCGCCGCGATCGTCACCGGGCTGACCGTCGCGAACCTGCCCGGCCTCGACATGCCCGCCCGCCGGCCGTTCTTCGAGACGCTCGTCCAGCTCATCATCGGCCTGCTGTTCATCTCCATCTCGGCGACCGTGACGCCGAAGTCCGTCGTCCCGGTGCTGCTGCCCGCGCTCGCGCTCGTCGCCCTGCTCGTCCTCGTGGTCAGGCCACTGGTGGCCCTGCTGTCCACCGTCCGGACGGAACTCCTCGCGGGGGAGCGCGCCTTCGTCGGCTGGATGGCACCGCGCGGCATCGTGGCCGCGTCCACCGCCACCACCTTCTCCGCCTCGCTCACCACCGCGGGACTGCGCGGCGCCGGGAAGATCCTCCCCGTCACCTTCCTGGTGATCGTGGGGACGGTCCTGGTCTACGCGCTCACCGCCGGGCCCTTCGCCCGCCGGCTCGGCGTCAGCCGGCCGGCGCGGGCGCGACCACTGCTGGTGGGCGGCGATCCGTGGGTGGTCGATCTGGCCCGGGCACTGCGCGACGCCGGTGCCGACGTGCTGATGTGGGCGGGCGGCGCGCACGAGCGCGAGCGGATCGAGGCCGCGGGGATCGAACTGGTCGCCGGGGAGCTGATGGCCACGGCCACCGACCCGCGGGCCCGGCTGGAGGGCGTCACCTCGGTCTTCCTGCTCACGGCCGACGACGACTTCAACGCGCTCGCCTCGATCGTCATGGAGGACAGCGTCGAGGGCCCCGTCTTCCGGGTCGGACCGCCGCCCGACAGCGAGGGCGTGGTCGCTCCCTACACGGCCGGCCGCACCCTCTTCGGCGGGCGGCTGGTCCGGCACGCCGTCGCCGACCGCCACGAACGCGGCGCCCGCTTCCACGTCCAGCCGGTGTCCGCGCCCCGTCCGCCCGGGTACGACGCCCTGTTCGTGGTACGGCGGGGCGGCGCACTGGAGCCCGTGACCGAGGCCGCTCCGCTCGCCGGCGCGGCACCGGAGGACACCGTCGTGCTCCTCGGCCCCGCGCCGCCGCCCGGTTGAACCCGGCCGGCTACCTGGGTGCCAGTGAGTCGTTCAGGGTGAGCGCCGCGTCGATGAGCGCGAGATGGGTGAACGCCTGCGGGAAGTTGCCCAGTTGACGTCCCGTCGGGTCGATCTCCTCCGAGAACAGGCCCAGGTGGTTGGCGTACCCCAGCATCTTCTCGAACACCAGCCGGGCCCGGGTGGTGCGTCCGGCCCGCGCCAGCGCGTCGACGTACATGAAGGTGCACAGCGAGAAGGTGCCCTCCGAACCGCGCAGGCCGTCCGGCGAGGCCTCGGGGTTGTAGCGGTAGACCAGGCTGTCACTGACCAGTTCCCGCTCCATCGCGTCGAGCGCCGACGTCCACAGCGGGTCCTCGGGGGTGATGAACCCGACCGTCGACATGCGCAGCAGCGAGGAGTCGAGCACGTCGCTGCCGTAGTGCTGCACGAAGGCCCCGCGTTCCCCGCTCCATCCCCTGTTCATGACCTGCTCGTAGATCGCGTCGCGCTCGTGGCTCCAGCGTCCGGTCGGACCCGGCCGGCCGTGCGACTCGGCGAGCCGCAGCGCGCGGTCGAACGCCACCCACGACATGACACGGCCGTAGGTGAAGTTCTGACGGCCGCCGCGGCTCTCCCACAGACCCTCTCCGGGCTGGTCCCAGTGGTCGACCAGCCACTCGAGGTTGGTCAGCAGCGAGAGCCAGCCCTGGTGCCCAAGCCTGATCCCGTGCCGGTGCGCGAAGTAGATGCTGTCCAGCGCCTCGCCGTAGATGTCCAGCTGGAGCTGGGTCGCGGCGCCGTTGCCGATCCGCACCGGGGCGGAACGGGCGTAGCCTTCCCAATGCTCCAGCAGCTCCTCCTTCAGGTCGGAGGACCCGTCGACCCGGTACATGATGTTCAGCGGGCCCGAGTCCCCGTCGCTGCCGGCCCGTTCGCGGACCCGGTCGCCCAGCCAGTTGATGAACGCCTTCGCCTCCTCGGTGAACCCCAGCCCCAGCAGGGCGTACACGGAGAAGGAGGCGTCACGGATCCAGGTGAACCGGTAGTCCCAGTTGCGTTCGCCGCCCAGCTGCTCGGGGAGCGCCGCCGTCGGGGCGGCCACCAGGGCACCGCTCGGGGCGTACGTCATCAGCTTCAGCGTGATCGCCGAGCGCTCCACCGTCTCCCGCCAGCGCCCCGAGTACTGCGACTGGGCCAGCCAGGTGCGCCAGTACCTGATGGTCTCGTCGAACAGCTCCTGGTACTGGGCGAGCCTGATCTGCCGCGGCGGCCCCTCGGCGGCCGACTCCAGCATCAGACCGCGCTGCTGGCCCGCCTCCAGGGTCAGCGTGAAGTGCAGGTCGTTCCCCCGGTCCGTGAGGACGTCCACCAGTCGCTCGTCCTCCGGCTCCCGGATGGGGTGCACGGTGAGCACCGTGCCGTCCTCCGCCGCGAACAGGGCGCCGTGCTCGGTGAGGTGCAGTCGGTGGGCCGTCCGGCCGTAGTCGAACCGCGGCGCGATCTCGACGTCGAACGTCATGGCGCCGCGCACACAGCGCACCAGGCGGACCAGCCGGTGGCAGTCCGTGGCCGTCGTCCCGGTGACCGGCATGAAGTCCAGGACCTCGCCGGCGCCCGCCTCGGTCATGAACCGGGTCACCAGGACCGCCGTGTCGGGGAGGTAGAGCTGCTTGGTTGCGTACATCGCGTGCGTGGGCCGCACCGTGCAGTGGCCGCCCTTGCCCTTGTCGAGCAGGGCGCCGAAGACGCTGGGCGAGTCGAACCGGGGGAGGCAGAGCCAGTCGACCGTGCCGTCCGTGGTCACCAGGGCCGCGGTCTGCAGGTCGCCGAGCAGGCCGTGGTTCTCGATCAGGGGATAGTCGTCCATCGGTGTGCCCCTTCCGGTAAGCGATTCACCCGGACGGCCCCCTTCGATCAGCCTAGGACGGACCACCCGCGCCCGCGCTCCGGTCGGCGGCCGCCCGGCGGGCCGCCCGGCGCCACAGACGGCGCTGCAGGCGCAGGGTGAGGACGCCGACGATCACCAGGACGATCACGTTGACCAGCAGCTGCAGCAGCGAGCCCCGGGCCTGGCCCCAGTCGGCGAAGGCCAGCGAGACGGCGATGTCCGAGGCCGCGGGGATCGTGGTCACGGAGATGAACACACCGAGCAGGGCGCTGCCGCGAGCCTCCGTGAGCGACACGATGCCGACGACGCCCGCGAGCACGGCCACGGCGACGGAGAAGAAGTCCGGGGTGTCGATGAGGTGGGAGACGGGCCGCAGCCCGAGCCCGAAGGCGGCGGACTGCAGGCCGAAGGCCCGCGCCACCGAGGCGAACGCCAGCGTGACGGCGACGGCCAGCAGGAACCCCGCCGTCAGGGCCCGCGTGCCGTCCCGGACCCGGCGGCGGTTACGGCGGTCGAGGCCGAGGGCGATGCTGGTGATCGCGTTGTACTCGGGGCCGACCACCATGGCCGCCACGATCAGGATCTGCGAGTTCGTCATGATGCCGACCGAGCCGATGACCCCGGCGATGACCAGGAACAGGTAGAAGGACGGGGGGTAGGTCCCGCCCGCCCTGATGTGCGCCTCGACCGACGCCCACAGGGGCGCCTGGACGAGCGCGCCCGGCTGCTCCGCCTCCAGGCGGTCGGCGTGGTGGGAGAACATCATGTCGACGTCGTCGACGGCGATCGACCCGGCGCGGTCGACGCCGAGCCCGCGCAGGGCTTCCAGCACCCCGTTGGCCGCGCCCTTCACCACGTCGCACTCGACCGCGTCACCGTCCGGGACGCGCGCCGCCCGTACCACCACGAGGTTGAGGACGCGGTCGTGCGCGGCGAGCAGACCGACGACGGGCGGGGTGAGCGACGGGGGCATCACCATGCGGAAGTGGATCAGGTCCATCCGAACCCTCCTGGGAGGCGCCCGCTAGCGGTCCGGCCCGCACACGGAACGCAGCGCGGCCCGCACGACCTGGGCCGAGCCGCCGGACGCGTCGATGGTGACGCCCGGCTCGTCGGCGTGCAGGGGATCGAGGGCGGCGTACTGGCTGTCGAGCAGGGCCGGCGGCATGAAGTGCCCCTTGCGGCGCGCGATGCGCTCCGCGGCCACCTCGCGGTCGAGCGCCAGGTACACGAACCACACGTCCGCCCCGGTGCGCCGGAACTGGTCGCGGTACGCGCGCTTGAGCGCGGAGCAGGAGGCGACACCCCCGTGCCCGCTCGCCGCGGTGGTGCGGATCCACTCCGTGAGCGCCGCTAGCCAGGGCCGCCGGTCGGCGTCGTCGAGCGGGTGCCCCGACGCCATCTTGGCGCGGTTCGCGGCGGGGTGGAGGTCGTCGCCCTCCAGGAACGGCACGCCGAGCCGCTGCGCGAGCCGCGCTCCGACGGTGGACTTGCCGGACGCGGACACGCCCATCACGACCACCACCCGCGAACCCCGGTCCGGTCCGGCCAACGGGGCCTCCTCGGGGGCGCGCTGCGGAACTGCCCGTACCTCACCACTATCGCCCGGCACCGCGCGGAGTGCCGTGTGCGCGCCCCTGGACGGGCTCCCGCGCCCGTGACCACCGCACTCGCCAGGCGGGTCGGTCCGCTCTGGCGGATAGTGGTGGTGGGGCGGGACCACCTTCCAGCCGGCTCTCCGTACACGCTCTCCGTACCCACAGGAGGACCGATGCGTGTTTCACGTCCGCTGGCCGCGCTCGCCTGCGCCGTGTCGGCCGGAGTGGGACTGGCCGCCTGCCAGGACCAGGCGGCCGGCACGATCACGGCGCACGACGGCGTCAGAACGGTGCAGTCCTTCACCAACCCGTCGATCGGGGGTGCCACCGCTTCCGGGCGGACGTCACCCGCGTCGACAACTACACGCAGAACAGCATCCTGCTGTTCAAGACGCCCGACTGCACCGCGCCGAAGGGCAAGGAGAGCGTCTACCTGAACATGCAGGGCTCGGACGAGGTGGTCAGGTCCACCGGGCCGTGGCGCAGCTTCTCCTTCGCCCCTGAGTGATCCCGGGCGTACCCGGGGCACCGGCGCACCGGGCTCACAGGTCCTGCAGCCCCTCGTCGTCCCGCAGCCTGCGCCAGATGTGGGTGCGGTGCAGCACGTACAGGGCGCCGCCCAGGACCACGACCTGCAGTGCCACGGCGAGCAGCCAGAACACGGCCCGGCTCTCCATCTCGTCCGTGAGGTAGCTGAAGTTCATCCCGAAGTAGCCGGTCAGGAACGTCAGCGGCAGGAAGATCGTGGACACGATGGCGAGCCGGTTGATGACCCCGTTCTGCTCGCCCGACACCAGCGAGGAGTAGCTGCCGAAGGCGCGCCGGGTGGCCTCCTGCAGGGACTGGATGTCGGTCAGCACCAGCCGGCCGGTGTGCTGGAACTCCCGGGCGAGGTGCTGGCGTTCCTCGGGGAAGTCACGGCTGAGCATCCTGCGCATGATCACCTCGTCCGTCGCCTGGAGGTAGGGCAGCAGGAAGTGGTGCAGGAGCGCGGCGCGCCGCCGCAGCCGTGCCAGGCGGTAGACCTGGTCGGGGCGCCGCCGGTCGAACATCTCGTCCTCGAGGTCCTCCACCACCAGCAGGTCCGCCACCGCGGCCCGGCGGAAGGTGTCCAGGGCCTCCTGGAGCAGCAGGAACAGCACGGCGACGGTGTCGGGCGGGTTCTCCTCGCCGAGCCGGGCGAACAGGCTCCGCACCGTCCGGGCCGGTCCCCGGTGCAGGGTGACCAGGTGCCGCTCCGTGGCCAGGACGTGGACGTGGACGACCCGGCCGCCCTGGACGACGGGAACGACGAAGCCGGCCCGGTCGCCGATGAACTGGGCCCGCACCGGCTCGTGCGCCCTGCCGAACCAGGACGGGCACTCGGACCGCAGACCGAGCCCGGCCACGATGTCGCCGTCGTCGGCCTCCGGCCCGTCCGCGAGCTGGACGTCGACCAGCAGGAAGGGGGAGGCGGCCAGCAGCTCCCGTGCCTCCGCCAGGCCCGTACGCGTGGTGGCCGCTCCGGGCATCGACACCACCGATACGATCATCTGCCCTCACCGTGATCCCAGTTCCGTGAGTCCCACGGTGCGCACACTCACCCGCCGCCGGCCGCGGACACACGCGGGCGCGGCGGCGGGTACCCCGGACGGGCGAGCGCGCCGGGCGTCCCGCCGGACGCCCCCTAGGGGGCGTGGGGCCGGGCCAGGCCGTGGTCGTAGGCGAAGATCACCGCCTGGACGCGGTCCCGGGCGCCGATCTTGGACAGGACGCGGCCGACATGCGTCTTCACCGTGGACTCCGACAGCACGAAGCGTGCGGCGATCTCGCTGTTGGTCCAGCCCCTGCCGATGGCCACGAGGATCTCGCGCTCGCGGTCGGTGAGGGCGCCCAGGCGCGGATCCCCGTCGGATCCGTCGCCGCCGGGCGGCACGAGCCGGGCGAACTCGTGCAGCAGCCGGCGGGTGAGCGCGGGCGCGATCACCGCGTCGCCGACGGCCACGGCGCGGATGCCCGCGAGGAGTTCCTCGGGACGGGCGTCCTTGAGCAGGAAGCCGCTGGCGCCCGCGCGCAGGGCCGCGTGGACGTACTCGTCGAGATCGAAGGTGGTCAGGACGAGGACCCGGGACCGGCCGCCCGTGGCGACGATACGGCGGGTGGCCTCGATGCCGTCCATGCCGGGCATGCGTACGTCCATCAGGACGACGTCGGGGCGCAGTTCGGCGGTCTTGCGCACGGCCTCGGTCCCGTGCGCCGCCTCGCCGACCACGTCGGTCCCGGGCACGGAGTCCAGCAGCATCCGGAAGCCGTACCGCTGCAGGGGCTGGTCGTCCACGACGAGCACGGTGGTCACCCGGCGGCACCGCCCCGGGGAGCGAGGTCGAGGGCGGCGCGCACCGTCCAGCCCGGGCCCAGCGGACCCGCGCTGACGTGACCGCCGTAGAGAGCCGCTCGTTCCCGCATGCCCACCAGCCCGTGCCCCTCCTCGTTCGCCGCGCCGGGACGAGCGGCCGGAGCGAGCGGGCCGGAGTCCTGGACGGCGATCGTCAGCCGCGCGTCCTCCACGGCGATCGCCAGGTGCGCACGGGCCCCGGCCCCGGCGTGCTTCAGCGTGTTCGTCAGGGCCTCCTGCACGATCCGGTAGACCGTGAGCTGCACCCCGCCGTCCAGGGCGTCGACGTCACCGGCCGTACGGTAGACGACCTCCAGGCCCGCGGCGCGCACCCCCTCGCACAGCGCGTCGACGTCCGCGAGGCCCGGCTGCGGGCTCAGCTCCGGCCCGGTCCGCGGCCCGTCCCCGTCGCGCAGCACGCCGAGCACCCGGCGCAGTTCGCCCAGGGCCTGACGGCCGGTGTCACCGATGAGGCGCAGGGCCTCCTCCCCCGCTCCGGTGAGGCGGCGGTGGCGTAGGCGCCCGCGTCGGCGAGGGTGATGATGACCGAGAGGTTGTGGCCGACGATGTCGTGCATCTCGCGGGCCACCCGCGCCCGTTCGGCCGCGACGGCCAGCCTGCCGCGCTGGTCGCGTTCGGTCTCCAGCCGGGCCGCGCGGTCCCGCAGCCCGGCCAGCTGGGCCCGCCGGATGCGGATCATCAGGCCGAGCGCGAGGGCCGCGGTGGCCGTGCTGAGCAGGAAGAAGAGCGCGTCCGACACCGGCACCGCGACCGGGACCCGCGCCGCGACCAGACCCAGCGCACCCGCCAGGACAGCGCAGGCGCCGGGCAGTTGCCGCAGCGGGCCGTGCAGGGCCAGGCTGTACAGGGCGACGAGGAGCGCGACGTCCGCACGGAGCGCGGCGCCGAGCGACCACTGGAGGACGAACACGGCCGTGACGGCGCCGAAGGCGACGGCGGGCGCCCGGCGCCGCCACAGCAACGGCAGCACCAGACCGGCCTGCAGCGCCGTCATGCCCGCCACGGGCAGCCGGGTGAACGCCGTGCCGAAGCGGCGCGGTCCGTCGCCGCCGACCGCGTGCAGCAGGTCCGGCAGGCAGAACAGCGACAGCACCAGGACCACCACCGCGGCGTCCAGCACCCACGGGTGGGCCCGGTCGGCGTGCCGGAACCGCCGGCCGGCCCGGCCGAGCCGGGCGACCAGCGGCCCCATTCCGCCGAGGTCCCCGGCGGCCACGGAGGTCATGGGCCCATAATGCGGCCGGACACCGCTCACACGTCGCCGCGCAACAGCCGGTACGCCGCTCCGCCGAGGGCCAGGACCGTCCAGCCGAGGAGGACCAGGAGTCCGGCGCCCGGGGACAGGGTGGTCGAGTCGTGGGTCAGGGCGAAGAGCGACTGGCCCGCGTGGCTCGGCAGATAGGGGTTGATGTCGCCCTGCCACGAGCTGGGCAGCAGGGTGACAAGTCCGGGGACGAGCATGAAGGCGGCCACGAGCACCGAGATGCCGCCCGCCACCGACCGCAGCAGCGCGCCCAGGGCGGTGCCGATCACGCCGACCAGGCCGAGGTAGAGCCCGGCACCCAGCAGAGCGCGTACGACGCCGGAGTGGCCGAAGCCCATGGCGGCGGGCGTGCCGGACAGGATCCGGCTGCCGACCAGGAAGGCGGCGAACGCGCCGACGGTCGCGACCACCAGGGCGACCAGTCCGTACACCGCCGCCTTGGACCACAGCACCGGCAGCCGGCGCGGCACCGCCGCCATGGTCGAGCGGATCATCCCGGTGGAGTACTCACCCGCCGTGACCAGCACGCCGAGCACCCCGAGGGCCAACTGGGCGAAGTTCGTGCCGAACAGCGACAGGCTGACGCCCGTCGCGTCGGCGAAGTCGCGCTCCGGGGGCCGGCCCGAGCCGAGTCCCGACTTGTAGTGGCTCGCGGCGATGACGCCGAAGGCGACGAGGAACACCAGGCCCAGGCCGAGGGTGATCCAGGTGGAGCGCAGGGACCAGAGCTTGGCCCACTCGGAGGACAGCACCCGCCGGCCGGTCACCCGGTAGACGGGGCGTTCCTCGGCGGCCGGAGCGGTCCCGGGGGTCTCGGGGGTCTCGGACGTCGCCGTGAGGGTGCTCATGCCGCGCTCCCGGAGGTCTCGGTGCCGGTCGTGGCGCCGTGGTACTCCACGGCGTCCCGGGTCAGTTCCATGAACGCCTCCTCCAGCGACACCGCCTTCGAGGTCAGCTCGAACAGGGGAATCCCGTGCTCGGCGGCCTTCAGCCCGATCTCGCGCGCGGACACCCCCGTCACCTGCAGCTCCTCGGAGCCGATACGGCCGGTGATCTCCACGCCGGGACCGGCCAGCACGTCCCGCAGCCGCGCCGGGTCGGCCGTCGCGACCTTGACGCTGTCGCCGCCCGCCTCGCGGACCAGGTCCCGCACGGTGGTGTCGGCCAGCAGCCGGCCGCGTCCGACGACGATCAGGTGGTCGGCCACCAGCGACACCTCGCTCATCAGGTGCGAGGAGACGAAGACCGTGCGCCCCTCGGCCGCGAGGGAGGTGAGCAGGTTACGGATCCAGCGCACGCCCTCGGGGTCCAGGCCGTTGACGGGCTCGTCCAGCATCACCGTCCGCGGGTCGCCGAGCAGTGCGGCGGCGATGCCCAGGCGCTGCCCCATGCCGAGGGAGAAGGAGCCGGCCCGCTGGTCCGCGACGCCGCCGAGACCGGCCAGTCCGATCACCTCGTCGACCCGGCGGCGCGGAATGCCGTGGGTGAGCGCGAGCGCCCTGAGGTGGCCGCGGGCGGTGCGCCCCGGGTGGACCGACTTCGCCTCCAGCAGCACCCCCACCTCCTGCAGCGGTGCCCGGTGGCGGGCGTAGCGCCGCCCGTTCACCGTGACGGAGCCGCTCGTCGGCGCGTCCAGCCCGACGATCATGCGCATCGTCGTGGACTTGCCCGCGCCGTTGGGCCCGAGGAAGCCGGTCACCGTCCCCGGTCTCACGGTGAATCCCAGACCGTCGACGGCCGTCTTCTCCCCGTACCTCTTGGTGAGCTGCTGTGCGTCGATCACTCGCGTTCTCCCTCGCTCGGGGGCCGCGGCGCCGGGCCCGCCCGACGCCTCCTCCGCAACGCTAGGACCGATATGCCCGAATTCGGTGGTACCGGGGGCCGAAGCCCGCACGGCGGGTGGTACCGCGGTACTACGACCGGGCGGTGCGCGTGGCGCGAGTCGTGGCGGGGCGGGTCGCGTGCGGTGGGCGGGCGAGCGGTCAGGATGCGTTCAGGTGTTCGCTGGCACGGTCGGTGCCCATGACCTACGAAACGTCCGGGACGTCCGCGCTCTCCGGGGCCGGCGGTCCCGCCACTCCCGAGCGGCACCGGCCGCGCTGGAACAAGGTGCCCGAGGTCACCGCCTACTTCTGGATCATCAAGGTGCTGTGCACGACGGTCGGGGAGACCGCGGCCGACCTGCTGAGCGAGAAGGCCGGCCTGGGCCTGACCGGTGTGTCGCTGCTGATGAGCGCGCTGCTCGCCGTGGTCCTGGTGGCGCAGTTCCGCACGGCGCGGTACCGGGCCGGCGTGTACTGGCCCGCCGTGGCCCTGATCAGCGTCGTCGGCACCCTGATCAGCGACAACCTCACCGACAACATGGGTGTGCCGCTGGAGGTGAGCACGGCCGTGTTCGCCGTCGTCCTCGCCGTGGTGTTCACCGTCTGGTACCGGCGTGAGCGGACCCTGTCCATCCACAGCGTCGACACCACCGGCCGCGAGTCCTTCTACTGGCTCGCGGTGCTGTTCACGTTCGCTCTGGGCACCGCGGCCGGAGACCTGGTCTCCGAGCGCATGGATCTCGGCTACTGGTTGTCGGCCGTCCTGTTCGCCGCGGCGATCGCCGCCGTGGCCGTCGCCCACTTCGCCTTCGGTCTCGACGCGGTGTGGAGCTTCTGGATCGCCTACGTCCTCACCCGCCCCCTCGGCGCCTCGGTCGGCGACTACCTCTCCCAGCCCACCGGAGACGGCGGCGTCGGTCTGGGCACCGTGATCACCAGCGCGCTGTTCCTGGCGGTCATCTGCGGCCTCGTCGGGTATCTGGCCGTGACGCGCAAGGACGTCACCGAGCGGGGTGCTGCCGCCGGACGGGCGGCCTGAGCCGCCGCGCGGCAGGCGTTCAGGATCCGTTCAGGTATTCCGTGCCACGGTCGGGGGCACCGGCCGCCGCCGGCGGCCGGCTCGATCTCACAGGGCGCTCGTCCCGCTTCCCGGGGGCGAGCGCCCTGTCGCTTCGACCGGACAGGAGAGTCGAATTGGAGCAACCTGAGGTCCTCACCGACCTCGACGTGGCGAGCGCGTCGAACACGACCAAGTCGGTGATGAAGAAGCTGCCCGAGGTCACACTGGCGTTCTGGATCATGAAGATCGCCGCGACGACCCTGGGCGAGACGGCGGGCGACCTCTTCGCGCAGACCCTGAAGCTGGGCTACTTCCTCACGACGATCGCGCTGTTCGGGGTCTTCGTGGTGACGCTGGTGGTCCAGCTCCGGTCCAGCCGCTACAACCCGTTCTTCTACTGGACCGTGATCCTGTCGACCAGCATGGCCGGCACCACGATGTCCGACTTCATGAACCGCGACGCCGGCGCCAGGTACCTCCCGGCCGGCGCGACCAGGCTGGGCTGGGGCCCCCAGGGTCTCGGTCTCGGCTACCCCGCCGGGGCGGCCATCCTCGTCTCGGTCCTGCTGGCGATCTTCGCCGTCTGGAAGCTGAGCGGGATGACGTTCCGGATCCGCGACATCGTCACCTTCCGGGGCGAGGCGCTGTTCTGGTCGGCGATCCTCGTGTCGAACACCCTCGGGACCTCGATGGGCGACTTCCTCTCCGACAGCTCCGGCCTCGGCTACGCCGGTGGCGCACTGCTCGTGACCGGGGTGCTCGGCGTGCTCCTGGCGCTGACGAAGGTGCCCGCGGTGCCGAACGTCCTGCTCTTCTGGATCGCCTTCGTCCTCACCCGCCCGCTGGGCGCCACCGCGGGCGACTTCCTCACCAAGCCGGTCGCCAAGGGCGGCCTGGACCTGGGTACGGCGGGCTCCTCCGCCGTCCTCCTCGCCGTGCTGTTCGCGCTGATGGCGTACACCCAGGTGCGTGAACGCCGGTCCGTCGCCCGGCCGGTGACGGAGGAGCGGACCCCGGTCAGCCGGAAGGCAGGCTGACGGTGAACCTGGCCCCGGTCCGGTGCCCGGGGTCGTGGGACACCTCACCGCCGACGGCGCGGGCCAGGCGCCGCGCGAGCGGCAGCCCCAGGCCCGCGCCGTCGTGCCCGTCGCCGGGATCGGCGCGCCGGCCGGGCTGGAACAGCTCGTCCCCGAACGTCTCCGGCACACCGGGGCCGTCGTCGACGACGTCGATCCGCACGGCGCCGGGGACGCGCCACGCGGACACGGTCACCCGGGAGCGGGCGTAGCGGACGGCGTTGGCGAGCAGCGGGTCGAGGATGCGTTCGAGGAGGGCGGGGGCGACCCCCGCCTCCAGCACCGGCGTCGGCGTCTCCAGCGCCGTACGCACCCGCTCCGGTGTGCCGATGCGCCGGAGCAGGCCGTCCAGTACGGGCACGACGTCGGTCGTCCCGGGGGCGGTCGCGGGATTCAGCGCGTTCTCGCGGGCGTCGTCCAGGAGCGTGTCGCAGATCGTGCGCATGGTCCGTGCGGCCTCGGCGATCGTCTCCTGGGCGGCGCTGGTCTCGGCGTCCGTGCGGGGGCGCGCCCGCCACCAGTCGAGTTCCATCACGATCCGGGTGAGCGGGGTGCGCAGTTCGTGGGAGAGCTCTCCGGTGAGCTGCCGTTCGTGGCGCAGCACGGTGCGTATGCGGTCCAGGAGCGCGTCCAGGGAGGCGCCGAGGCGGGCGAGTTCGGCCGGGTGGTCCGCCGTGCCGAAGCGTTCGTCCGAGCCCACCGCGCTCCACTGCGCGGCCTGGTCGGTCATCGTCCGCACCGGGCGCAGGGCCCGGCCGACCGACCGGCGGGTGAGCACGTACGTGCAGCCCAGCATCACGACGTCCAGCAGGAGCGATCCCACCAGCAGGGTCTCGGCCGAACCGCGGTACGGGGCCAGGTCCAGGGCGGTCACGACGGTGGCGGCCGCGCGGCGGCCGGGGACGGGCCGGGAGCACAGCCGGACGGCCCTGCGGCCGCGGTCCCGGACGGTCGCACAGGAGTCCCGCCGCGGGCGGCCAGCCGGCCGGCGGCCCGGGCCGCCGGGCTGCCGGCCGGGGCGGACGGCGGTCTCTCCAGCAGCCGGGTGCCCGCGTAGATCCACACGTTCGTGTCGAGCAGGCGGTCGTTGACCGTCTCCAGGACGCGCACCCGGCGTCCGCTGGTGTCGACGGTGGTGGCGACGGCCGCCGCCCGGTTGCGCAGTTCGTCGTCCGCCTGGTGCCGCAGGTGCCGGTCCATCACGGCGTTGAACAGCACGGTCAGCACCGTCATCAGCAGGGCGGCGGTGGTCAGCGCCACCAGGGAGAGGCGGCCGCGCAGGGTGCGCGGGCGAGGCGCCGCAGGACACGCGAGGCGGGGTTCATGACAGGCGGTGCCCGATTCCGCGTGCCGTGCCGATCGTCAGACCGCTGCCGGCCTCCCGTAGCTTGCGGCGCAGCCGGCTCAGGTACTGGTCCAGGGTGTTGTCGCTGACCTGCGCGCCCTCGGGCCAGCCGGCCCGCACCAGGTCACGGCGGCGCACGAGGGCGCCGTCCGCGGCGACGAGCGTGGCCAGCAGCCGGAACTCGGTGGGGGACAGGGCGGTGCGGGTACCGCGTACGGTCATCCGGTGATCCACCGCGTCGAGGACCAGGTCACCGGCCGCGACCGCCTCCCACGCGGGGACCCGTTTGAGCACGGCTCTCAGCCGGGCGGCGAGTTCGGCGAGGTGGAAGGGCTTGGGCAGGTAGTCGTCGCCCCCGGCGGAGAAACCCGCCAGGCGATCGGTGAGCCGGTGACGGGCGGTCAGGAAGATCACGGGCGCGAGGCAGCCGTTGGCCCGCATCGCCTGGCAGACGTCCCGTCCGTCCGCGTCGGGCAGGCCGATGTCCAGGACGGCCGCCGCGATGCCGGTGGTGGCCAGCCGCAGGGCGGTCGCGCCGTCGGCGGCCGCGACCGGGTCGAAGTCCTCCTCGGACAGGCCGCGGCGCAGGACGTCACGCAGGGCGTGATCGTCCTCGACCACCAGGATCCTGGGGCGCATGGTCCTCCGTCGGCCTCGCGGCCGGGTCGGGCGGGCGGGTGGGGAAGGAGGCGGGCAGCAGGCGGGCGGCCGCGCACAGGCAGGCGCCCAGCCAGCCGGCGGCGAACAGCCAGCCGCCCATGACGTCCGTGAGCCAGTGCACGCCGAGGAAGCAGCGGCTCAGTCCCACCGCCAGACCCCAGCAGCCGGCGGCGATCCGCAGCGCCGTGCCCCCGCGCGGGGCGCGCAGGGTCAGCGCGACGATCAGGATCCCGGCGGTGAGGGCGGCCGTGGTGGTGTGGCCGGACGGGAACGCCCAGCCGCTCGCGTGGGTCGCCCAGACCCCCCGCGGCGGCCGGGGCCGGTGGACCAGTTCCATCACGCCGTACCGCAGGGCCTGTCCCAGCACGAGGCAGGCGAGGCAGAGGGCAGTCGCGAGCAGCCGCTGCCGCGCGGTGCGTCCCGCCACGGCGCCGGCCACGGCCGCGAGGGCGTAGGGAACGGCACCGGTACCGGTGTACGTCACGCCCCGCGCGACGGCCACGGCCACGGCGGGGCGGTGGCCGACCGCCCAGGTGAGGAAGCCGTCGTCCAGCCACAGCGGTGTACCGCCCCGGCCGATGACGACCAGGGTCAGCACGGTGAACGCGGCACACGCGCCGAGGCCCGCGCTGCCGGCCAGTTCGGCGGTGTCCTCGCGGTTCACGGGGCCGACAGCAGGGGACGGAGCGGAGCCATCGCGGTCATCCGGCGGGCCAGCGCCGGAGACGCGCGCCGGACCACGGGCACCGAGGCGAGCGCGACGAGCCCGCCCACCACCAGCCCGATCACGACGTCGTGCGGATAGTGCACGCCGACCCAGACCCGGGAGGCCGCCATGGCGACCGCCGCCCCGCAGGCGGCCGCGCCCAGCCGACGCGAGACGAACAGCAGCGCCACGGCGGCGGCCGCGGCGATCGCCGCGTGGTTGCTGGGGAACGACCAGTCGCCGGGCGCCGGACACGCCTCCAGGGTCCGCACCGGAAGGCTCCGGCACGGCCGGTCCTCGCGCACCGCCAGTTTCAGGACGGCGTCGACGCCGTACGCCAGGACCACGACCACCGGCACGGCCAGCGCCGTCACCGCCGCTGCCGCCCCGGACCGCCGGGCCCGCCACCAGCCGATGACCATGAGCAGGGCGAACACCGCCGCTCCGTAGTCCGACCACACCGTCACCGCGGAGTCCAGCCAGCCCGGCGAGCGCTGCGCGAGATCCGTCACGGCCCGGTAGGCCGAGCCGTCGACCGGCGACCCGTCGAACGCCAGGATCATCCGCGGGCCTCCTTCTCCCTGCCGCGGCCGCGGCCGCGGTACAGCTCGGCGGCGAGGGGAACCAGCGACACCACGACGATCAGCGCGACCAGCGGGAGCAGGTAGCGGTCCACGTCCGGGATGGAGGAGCCCAGCGCGTAGCCCGCCAGGGTCAGGCCGAGGCTCCACACCAGACCGCCGATCACCTGCCACACGGTGAACGCCCCCAGGGGCACCTCCAGCGCTCCGGCCAGCGGGTTGAGCACGGTCCGCACCACCGGCACGAACCTCGCCATGAAGATCGCCTTGGCGTGCCCGTAGCGCCCGAGCAGTTCCTCCGCCCGCTCCGCGCCCTCCCGCAGCCGGGCCGAGCGGCTGCGCGCCAGCAGGGCACCGCCCGCCCGGCGCCCGATCAGGTAACCGCACTGGGCGCCGGCCAGCGCGCCGAACGCCGCGGCGGCCAGCAGCGGCCCCAGCGAGAGGTGCACGCCGTGCCGCCCGCTGCCGGTGCACAGCAGGCCGGCCGTGAACAGCAGCGAGTCGCCGGGCAGGAAGAAGCCGATCAGCAGACCCGTCTCGGCGAACATCACCACGCCGACGCCGACCACGCCGAAGGCGGCCAGCAGCGACTGCGCGTCCAGCGGGTTCACCGCGAGCTGCGACGACAGAACCACGGCAGTGGTCATCGGGACGAGTCCTCTCCGGGCGCGGGGCACCCCAGCCGTCTACAAATCCGTAGACTGTCTACGGTACTGTAGACGAGAGCGGCGCGCGGGTCGCTCTCCCCCGCCCGGACACGACGAAGGCGGGGTCCGAAGACCCCGCCTTGGAGAGACTCAGAAGCAGTGCGGTGCCGACTCAGGGCCAGACCAGGCAGTAGGGCTGGTGCCCCGCCTCATGCAGCCGGTGCGAGAAGTCCTGCCACTCGTGCAGCAGCTGGTACACGTTGAACGCGTCCCGAGGGCCGCCGCGGTCCGGGACCGTCGACCAGATGAACGCCGCCGCGCCCACCGCCTCCTCGCCGATGCCGCGGAGCGGGTCGACGACCGTCATGGGCAGCTTGACGACGGCGTAGTCGGGGTGCAGGACGACCAGCTCCAGCGGCGGCACCTTGTGCAGGGGGACGCCCTCGATGCCGGTCAGCACCATGGCGGCCATCGTCTCCGGCTTGATCTTGGTGAACATGCCGTTCATGCCCAGCTCGTCGCCGCCGAGTTCCTCGGGACGCATCGAGATGGGGACGCGGGCCGCCGTCGCGCCGTCCGGCGCGCCGAAGTATTTGTACGTCACCCCACCCGACCACCATTTCTGCTTCCCGCCCGCGACCGGTCGATCCGCCGGTCGTTCCGCTCGGGCTCACCCGGAACATCCTGTGTCTGACGTGCGTCGGCCTGACGTGCCTCGGTCGTTTCCTCCACCTCGCGCCGGTGCCTTCCCCGCCGGGCGCGCCGAGGACCCAGGTCGTCAGTCCCCTCGCCCAGTCCGCCACCGCGATGCATATCTCCACCCGACTGCTTTTCTAGGACGCGTGGCCCCCGCCGCGCAACCCGATCATCGTGTCAGTGACCTCCCCCACGGCCGCCCGCCGAAACGTGCGGTGAAACACCAGTCCGCGGGATCAACCCGGTCACTGATCACTACGTGCCGTATGAGCTGTGTGTATCAGCTCTCAGTCTCGCAGATGGCGCGGCCGTGACCCCGAGGCCGGCGGCCCGATGCCCGGGCCGCGGCCTACCCTGAGGTGGTCACCACCCGAACCGGAGTCCGAGAGGCCGGAGAAGCCGCACGTCATGAGCGCCATGAGCGAACTGCCCTATCCCTACGAAGCGCCCGCGTCGCAGGCGCTCTTCGACCGTGCGTCGGCCGTCACGCCGGGCGGCGTGAACTCCCCGGTGCGCGCCTTCCGCGCCGTGGGCGGCACGCCCCGGTTCATGGTCTCCGGCAAGGGGCCGTACCTGACCGACGCCGACGGCCGGGAGTACGTCGACCTGGTGTGCTCCTGGGGGCCGATGATCCTCGGCCACTCGCACCCCGAGGTGATCGCCGCCGTGCAGGAGGCCGTCGCGCGCGGCACGTCCTTCGGCACCCCGGGCGAGGGCGAGGTCGCCCTCGCCGAGGAGATCGTCGCGCGGGTGGAGCCCGTGGAGGAGGTGCGGCTGGTCAGCAGCGGTACCGAGGCGACCATGTCGGCGATCCGGCTCGCCCGGGGCTTCACCCGGCGGTCCAAGGTCATCAAGTTCGCCGGCTGCTACCACGGCCACGTCGACTCCCTGCTGGCCGCCGCCGGGTCCGGCGTCGCCACCTTCGCGCTGCCCGACACGCCCGGCGTCACGGGCGCCCAGGCCGGCGACACGATCGTGCTGCCGTACAACGACCTGGAGGCCGTGCAGGAGGCCTTCCACCGGCACCCGGGCGAGATCGCCTGCGTCATCACCGAGGCCTCGCCGGGCAACATGGGCGTCGTGCCGCCGGCCCCCGGCTTCAACCAGGGGCTCAAGGACGCGTGCCGGAAGAACGGCGCCCTCTACATCTCCGACGAGGTGATGACGGGGTTCCGGACCAGCCGCGCCGGGTGGTACGGCGTCGACGGGGTCAAGCCCGACCTGATGACCTTCGGGAAGGTCATGGGCGGCGGCTTCCCCGCCGCCGCGTTCGGCGGCCGGGCCGACGTCATGGCCCACCTCGCGCCCGCCGGGCCCGTCTACCAGGCCGGCACCCTCTCCGGTAACCCGGTCGCCACCGCCGCCGGGCTCGCCCAGCTCCGGCTGCTCGACGACGCGGCGTACGCGACGGTCGACGCGGTCTCCGCGCAGATCCAGAAGCTGGTCACGGAGGCGCTGAGCAAGGAGGGCGTCGCGCACCGGCTGCAGACCGCCTCCAACATGTTCTCCGTGTTCTTCACCGACCGTCAGGTGCGGGACTACGAGGACGCCAAGCGGCAGGAGTCGTTCCGCTTCACCGCCTTCTTCCACTCGCTGCTGTCGAACGGCGTCTACCTGCCGCCGTCGTCCTTCGAGTCCTGGTTCGTGTCCACGGCTCACGACGAGCGGGCCATCCAGCAGATCGCCGACGCCCTCCCGGCGGCGGCCCGAGCGGCCGCGGAGGCCACGGCAGCATGAGCAGCAACGACAGCGAGAAGGACATCACCGTCGTCCACGTCATGCGGCACGGCGAGGTCGAGAACCCGGACGGCATCCTCTACGGGCGGCTCCCCGGCTACCACCTGTCGGAGCTGGGCCGGAAGATGGCCGACCGGGTCGCCGAGCACCTCTCGACCCGGGACGTCACCCACGTCTGCGCCTCCCCGCTGGAGCGCGCGCAGGAGACCGCCACCCCGATCGCCAAGGCGCACGGGCTCGACCTGGCCTCCGACGCGCGGCTCATCGAGGCCGACAACGTCTTCCAGGGCAAGACCTTCGGGGTCGGGGACGGCGCGCTGCGCAAGCCCGACAACTGGAAGCACCTGGTCAACCCGTTCCGGCCGTCCTGGGGCGAGCCGTACGTCGACCAGGTCGTGCGCATGATGGGCGCGCTGAACAGCGCCAAGGACCGGGCTCGCGGGCACGAGGCGGTGCTGGTCAGCCACCAGCTCCCGATCTGGACGCTGCGGTCGTACGTGGAGAAGCGGCGGCTGTGGCACGACCCGCGCAAGCGGCAGTGCACGCTGGCGTCGCTGACGACCTTCACCTTCCAGGGCGACCGGATCGTCTCCGTCGGCTACTCCGAGCCCGCCATCGACCTGGTCCCGGTCCACCTCCGGGCCGGTGCCAAGCCGCAGAAGGGCAAGGGGACCGCTCAGGGCAAGGCCTTCGGAGCCTGATCCACCCTTTTGCCTGGCCTGTTACGAAAAGCATAAAGAAGTATCGGAACCTCCCCGATCGTCGCGCCCTCTGACTGGGTGACCACCAGCAGGCGCGACGAATCGGGGATATCCATGCGCACCTTCTCCCGGACCGACCGGATGCTCTCCCGCAGGGGAGCGCTGGGCCTCGGCGCGGGCGCGGCGGCCGCCGCCTCGCTCGCCGGCTGCGGGACCCTCAAGTCCTCGGACGAGAGCGGGCGCCCGCCCGGTTCCGGTCACGCGGACGGCGGGAAGGGCGGGGCGGGCAAGGGCGGGGCGCATCCGGCCCGGCCCATCGGCGACGGTTCCACCTCGTTCACCGGCCGGCAGCCGCACCAGCCCGCGAAGCCCGAGCCGCTGGAGCCCGGCCAGACCCCTCCGCAGTTCGTGATCTTCTCCTGGGACGGCGCCGGCGAGGTCGGCAACGGCCTCTTCCCGCGCTTCCTCGACCTGGCGAAGGAGCACGGCGCGAGCATGACCTTCTTCCTCTCGGGGCTGTACCTGCTGCCCGAGTCGAAGAAGCGGCTGTACGAGCCCCCCAACAACCCGCGCGGGGCCTCGGACATCGGCTACCTCAGCGACCCCCACGTCAGGTCGACCCTCGCCAACGTGCGCCGGGCCTGGCTCGAGGGGCACGAGATCGGCACCCACTTCAACGGGCACTTCTGCGCCGGCTCCGGCTCGGTCGGCAACTGGACCCCGCAGCAGTGGCGCAGCGAGATACGGCAGGCCAAGGCCTTCGTGAAGGAGTGGCGGACCAACACCGGCTGGACCGACCTGCCGTCGCTGCCGTTCGACTACGACAAGGAACTGGTCGGCGGCCGCACCCCCTGTCTGCTCGGCCAGAACAACCTGCTGCCCACCGCCCGCGAGCTGGGCTGGCGCTACGACGCCTCCTCGCCGGGCGGCCGCCAGGTGTGGCCGCTGAAGCGGATGGGGATCTGGGACCTGCCGCTCCAGCAGATACCTTTCCCCGGACGTTCCTTCGAGGTCCTGTCCATGGACTACAACATGCTGGCCAACCAGTCCGTCAACTCGACCAACGCGCCCGCCTACCGCCATCCGGCCTGGCGGACCCAGTCCGCCCAGGCCTACATCCAGGGGTTCCGGCGGGCGTACGAGACGAACCGGGCGCCCTTCTTCATCGGCAACCACTTCGAGCAGTGGAACGGCGGCATCTACATGGACGCCGTCGAGCAGGCCTTCACGCACATCGCGCGCGAGAAGGAGAAAGGCGGGGACGTGCGGCTGGTTTCGTTCCGGCAGTTCGTGGACTGGATGGACGCGCAGAAGCCCGAGGTGCTCGCCCGGCTGCGCACCCTGGAGGTGGGGCAGCGGCCCACCGGGGGCTGGAAGGAGTTCCTGCGGGAGGCCAAGTCCGCCGCCGGCGACACGGCGTGATGAATTGCCCTGAATGTCCTGTGTAAATAGTCCCTGAAATGTGGTTTTCCGCCTGCCAGGGGGTGCGCGAGATCCCCGGAACAGGCATGCGAAACTTTTCACATGAGTACCCGTAGCCGCGCCGTCCTGCTCAGCGCCATGGCCGCCGTGTCGGCCCTGACCCTGTCCGCGTGCGGCAACGGCGGCACCTCCGGCGGAGGTGGCAACACCAACTTCGTCACCGGCAACAACGGCATCGACACCGCCTCCCGGGGCAAGCGGGCCGCCGCGCCCGACCTGTCCGGCAGGACCATCGACGGCAAGAACCTCGACATCGCCGACTACCGGGGCAAGGTCGTGGTCGTCAACGTCTGGGGTTCCTGGTGCGGGCCGTGCCGGGAGGAGGCCCAGTACTTCGCCAAGGTCTCCAAGGCGTACGAGGGCAAGGGCGTGCAGTTCGTCGGCATCAACACCCGCGACACCAGCACCACCCCCGCGATCGCCTTCGAGCAGGAGCACGGCATCGGCTACCCGAGCCTGTACGACCCGACGGGCAAGCTGATGCTCCGCTTCGAGAAGGGCACGCTCAACCCGCAGCTCATCCCGTCCACGCTCGTCATCGACAAGGACGGGAAGGTCGCCGCGCGGGCGCTGGAGGCGCTCGACGACACCGCGCTGCTGAAGATGGTCAAGCCGGTCCTGGCGGAGAAGTGACGTGAGCGACCTTCTGACCCTCGCCGCGGTGACGAGCCGGAACGGGACCGTCCTCAACGGCGCCCTGCTGGTGGCCCTGCCCGTCGCGGTGCTCGGCGGCCTCGTCTCGTTCTTCTCCCCGTGCGTGCTGCCGCTCGTCCCCGGCTACCTGTCCTACGTGACCGGTGTCACCGGCGCCGACCTGCAGGAGGCCCGGCGGGGCCGGATGGCGGCGGGCGCCGCGTTGTTCGTGCTCGGCTTCACGGCCGTGTTCGTCTCCGGCGGGGCGCTGTTCGGCTTCTTCGGCGCCACGCTCCAGGAGTACAAGGACACCCTGTCCAAGGTGCTCGGCGTGCTCATGATCCTGCTGGGCGTGTTCTTCATGGGGCTGATGCCCTGGCTGACCCAGCGCGAGTTCCGCTTCCACCGGCGGCCCGCCACGGGCCTGGTAGGCGCGCCCGTGCTCGGCGCCCTGTTCGGCATCGGCTGGACGCCCTGCATCGGCCCCACCCTCGCCTCCGTCGTCGCCCTGTCGTCCCAGCAGGCGAGCGCCGGCCGCGGTGCGGTGCTGACCGTCGCCTACTGCCTGGGCCTCGGGGTGCCCTTCGTGCTCACCGCGGTCGCCTTCCGCAAGGCGCTCGGCGCCTTCGGCTGGGTCAAGCGCCACTATGTCTGGGTGATGCGCGCCGGCGGCACGATGATGATCGTGACCGGTGTGCTGCTGCTGACCGGGGCCTGGGACCACCTGGTGAACGAGATGCAGAGCTGGTCCGACGGCTTCACTGTGGGGATCTGATCGATGAGCGCAACCGAAACCGACAAGGGCCGCGAGCAGGAGGAGCTGGGAGCGGCCGGCTCCCAGCTCTCCACCGCCCCGCAGGAGGAGACCGTCAGCCTGCCGGGCCTCGGCGTGATCGGCTGGCTCCGCTGGTTCTGGCGGCAGCTCACCTCCATGCGGGTGGCGCTGCTGCTGCTCCTGCTGCTCTCGCTCGGCGCGATCCCCGGCTCGCTGATCCCGCAGACCGGCGCCGACGCCACCAAGGTCGAGGACTTCCGCGCGGCCCACACCACGCTCGCGCCGGTCTACGACCGGCTCGGCCTCTTCCACGTCTACAGCTCGGTGTGGTTCTCCGCGATCTACATCCTGCTGTTCGTCTCCCTCATCGGCTGCATCGTCCCGCGCACCTGGCAGTTCGTCGGCCAGCTCCGGGGCCGTCCGCCGGGCGCGCCCAGGCGTCTGGACCGGCTGCCCGCCTACACCACCTGGCGCACCGAGGCCGAGCCCGAGCAGGTCCGCGAGGCCGCCCTCGCGCTCATGCGCGGGCGCCGCTTCCGGGCCCATGTCGCCGGTGACGCCGTCGCCGCCGAGAAGGGCTACGTGCGCGAGCTGGGCAACCTGATCTTCCACATCGCGCTGATCGTGCTGCTGGTCGCCTTCGCCTCCGGCCAGATGTACAAGTCGGACGGCACCAAGCTGATGGTCGAGGGCGACGGCTTCTCCAACGCCCTGCCGATGTACGACGACTTCAAGTCCGGCAGCATGTTCACCACCGACGACCTGTCGCCGTTCAGCTTCGGCCTGAAGGACTTCACGGGCACCTACGAGCTGACCGGCCCCAACCGCGGCACCCCGCGCACGTACCAGGCGAAGGTCACCTACAGCGAGGGCGCGGACGGCAAGGACCGGACGACCGAGATCAAGGTCAACGAGCCGCTGAAGATCGGCGACGCCAAGGTCTACCTCGTCAGCCACGGCTACGCGCCCGTCATCACCGTCCGCGACGGCAAGGGCAAGGTCGTCTACCAGGACGCCGTGCCGCTGCTGCCGCTCGACGGCAACGTCACCTCACAGGGCGTGATCAAGGTGATGGACGGCTACCGCGACGCCCGGGGCGGGAAGGACCAGCTCGGCGTCCGGGCCTTCTTCCTGCCGACCTACGGCGGTGGCGCCTCGGTGCTCTCGCAGTTCCCCGCGCTGCTGAACCCCGTGCTGAACCTGGAGCCGTACCACGGCGACCTCGGCGTCAACTCGGGCATCCCGCAGAGCGTGTACCAGCTCGACAAGACCCACATGAAGGGCTTCAAGGACACCAAGGGCAGCAGCTCAGGGGGAACCTCAAGCCGGGTCAGACCCTGAAGCTCCCGGACGGCGCCGGCTCGATCACGCTCGAGAAGGACATCAAGGAGTGGGCCGGCTTCGAGATCGTCCAGGAGCCGGGCGGCGGCTGGGCGCTCGCCGGCGCGCTCGGCGCGATCTTCGGCCTGGCCGCCTCCCTGTTCATCCAGCGCCGCCGCGTGTGGGTGCGTGCGGTGCGCGGCGCCGACGGTGTCACCGTGGTCGAGATGGCCGGGCTCGGCCGCAGCGAGTCCGCCAAGGTGCCCGAGGAGCTGGGTGACCTCGCCGCGACCCTCTACGACCAGGCGCCGGGGGCACCCGGCCCCGACGACTCCACCCCATCCCCCGCTGGACCTGCCGAAGGGGCCGAGAAGTGACTCTCGCCGCCGCAACCGAGCTCGCCGCCGCGACCAACGAACACCTGGCGAGCATCAGCAACACGCTGATCTACTCGTCCATGGCCGTCTACACCCTGGCCTTCTTCGCCCACATCGCCGAGTGGCTGTTCGGCAGCCGCAGCAAGGTCGGCCGTACGGCCGCCGCGCTGACCGCCGGCGCCGAGCGGCGGGCGGGCGCGCCCGCCGTCACCGTGAAGAGCGCCGGCGGGACCGCGGTGCTGGAGCGGCCGAAGGTCGTCGTGCGCTCGGCGTCCGGCGCGCGGGACGTGCCGGACGGCCCCGGCGCGCACGGCGGTGACGAGCAGGGCGACATGTACGGCCGGATCGCCATCTCGCTCACCGTGCTCGCCTTCCTCGTGGAGCTCGCCGGCGTCGTCGCCCGCGCGGCCTCCGTGGAGCGGGCGCCGTGGGGCAACATGTACGAGTTCAACATCACCTTCTCCACGGTCGCCGTCGGCGTGTACCTCACGCTGCTGGCGCTGCGGAAGAACGTGCGCTGGCTCGGGCTGTTCCTGGTCACCACGGTCCTGCTCGACCTCGGTCTGGCCGTGACCGTGCTGTACACCGCCAGCGACCAGCTCGTCCCGGCGCTGCACTCGTACTGGCTGTACATCCACGTCTCCACCGCGATCTTCTGCGGTGCGGTGTTCTACGTCGGCGCGGTCGCCACCATCCTGTACCTGTTCAAGGACTCCTACGAGAACAAGCTGGAGTCCGGCGGCAAGCCCGGCGGCTTCGCGCGCTCGGTGCTGGAGCGGCTGCCCGCCTCGGCCTCGCTGGACAAGTTCGCCTACCGCGTCAACGCGGCCGTCTTCCCGCTGTGGACGTTCACGATCATCGCGGGCGCGATCTGGGCGGGCGACGCCTGGGGCCGCTACTGGAACTGGGACCCCAAGGAGACCTGGTCCTTCATCACCTGGATCGCCTACGCCTGCTACCTGCACGCCCGGGCCACGGCCGGCTGGAAGGGCCGCAAGGCCGCCTACCTGGCGCTGATCGCGTTCGGCTGCTGGCTGTTCAACTATTACGGCGTCAACATCTTCGTCACCGGCAAGCACTCGTACGCGGGCGTGTGACCGCCCGGTCGGTGACACTGGTGCCATGAGCGGTTCCATCGAACAGGGCATCAGCCAGACGCACGGGAACACGCACATACTCCACTTCCTGGTGCGGCTCCCGAGGACCATGGAAGAGGTCTGGACGGCGGTGGCCACGCCCGCGGGACTCGCGGGCTGGTTCACCGCCGTCGACGTTCTCGAGCCCAGACTGGACGGCGAGGTCGCCCTGCGGGACCTGGGCGCCGGCCGGGTCACCGCGTGGGACGTGGACCGGGTCGCCGAGTACGCGGTGGCGGGCGGCCGGCTGAGGTTCCACCTGGAGCGTGAGCGGCAGGGCGGGTGCGTGCTGCGCTTCACCCACGAGTACCAGGGCGAGGGCGAGTCGGAGACGGCCTGGCGCACCAGGTTCGAACGGCTGATCGAGAATCTGGGTTCCCCGGCCCCGACGCCCGGCCAGGAGGCGTCGGAGCCGCTTCCCGGGCAGTACACCTGACGTCGCCGGGCGCCCGGTCCGGCGCCCGGCCGCGCCCCCGCCGGCTACGCCCCCACGCGCAGCAGCAGCTTGCCCGTGCTCGTGCGCGTGCCCATCAGGCGGTGCGCGTCCGCCGCCTCCTCCAGCGCGAACTCGGCCGTCACCGGGAGGGACACCGTGCCGTCGGCCACCTTCGCGAGGGCCCGCTCGGTCAGGCGGCGCAGTTCGGCCGGGGCCGTGCCCGCCAGGGTCAGGATCGAGAACCCGGCGACGGAGACGCCGAGCGGGTACAGCTCGGGCTGGCCCACGCTCCACGGCTCGGCCGAGCTCGCGTTCCCGAAGGAGACCAGGCGGCCGAAGGGCGCCAGGGAGGCCAGGCCCTCGCGCAGGGTGTCACCGCCGACCGGATCCAGCACCAGGTCGGCGCCCCGGCCCCGGTGGCCTCCCGCACCCGCTGCCGGAAGTCGCCGGTGAACACCTCGTCGTAGCCGTACTTCCGGGCGTGGGCCGCCTTCGCCGCCGAGGACACCACCCCGTACACCGCGCCGGCGCCCGCCGCCCGCGCCAACCGGCCCACCGCCGTGCCCACCCCGCCGGCCGCGCCCTGGACGAGCACCGTCTCGCCGGGCTGGAGCCGGCCCACGGAGTGCACCAGGGCGTAGGCCGTCGGCAGGACGGTCGGCAGGGTCGCCGCCGTGCGCAGGTCCACCCCGGCCGGGAGCGGGAAGACGGTCGCCGCCTCGGCCACCACCACCTCCGCGTACGCCCCGCTCCCGGTCAGCGCCGCCACCTCCTGGCCGACGGCCAGACCCGTGACACCCGCGCCGAGCGCCCGGATCCGGCCCGACACCTCGAGGCCGGGGACGAACGGCAGCCGCGGCACCCGGTAGCCCTCCGAACGCGCCTTCAGATCGGCGAAGTTGACGCCCGTCCAGGCCGCGTCGACGCTCACCTGGCCGGGCCCCGGCTCCGGCGCCTCGGCCGTCACCGCCGTCAGCACCTCGGGACCGCCGTACCGCTGGAACTCGATCGCACGCATGCGGGACTCCCCGTTCGACTCAGTGTTCAATGAAAAGCGAACACTCGTGAGTGTATGGTTTTCATCGAACACTCGGCAAGGGGAGAGCGCGGGCCGGCCGGCGCCGCGCCGAGGAGGACGGCATGGCCACGAGCAGTCACCGGGCCGCCCCGGAGCACACCCACCCCGACGAGGTGCCCGTGCTCAGCGCGCTCGCCGCCCTGGCCGACCCGGTGCGCCTCACCCTCGTCCGGGAACTGGCCGGGTCTGCCGACTGGTCCCGGAGCTGCGGCAGCTTCGACGTGCCGGTCGGCAAGGCGGCCCTCAGCCACCACTTCGCGGTGCTGCGCGGCGCCGGTCTCGTGGAGCAGCGCGACGAGGGGCCGAAGCGGGTGAACCGGCTGCGGCGGACGGAGTTCGACGCCCGCTTCCCCGGACTGCTCGGCCTCGTCCTCCGGGGCGACTGACCCCCGCACCCCGGCGGCCTGCGGGCATCGGCGGGGCCGATGGCCCCATCGGCAGGACGCCCCAGCGGCTCGTGGACCGGCCCGGGCGGTGGTCCGTAGCGTCGGCGCCATGACCTCAGAGCACACGGGCACGGCCCAGCTGACCACAGCGATGATGCTGTCCGGCACCCTCGGCGTCTTCGTCGTCGAGTCCGGTGCCCCGCCCTTCGACGTCGTCTTCTTCCGCGTCCTGTTCGGGGCCCTGGCCCTCGGCGGCTACGTGCTGGCCCGCGGCTGGCTGCGCGACCACGGCTTCACCCCGCGCACCCTCGGCCTCGCGGTCCTCGGCGGGGTGTTCATCGTCTTCAACTGGGTGCTGCTGTTCCAGTCGTACGAGAACACGTCCATCTCGGTGGCCACCGTGGTCTACCACACACAGCCGTTCTACGTGGTGCTGCTCGGCGCCCTGTTGTTCCGCGAGCGGCTCACCGCCGCCCGGGTCGGCTGGATCGGCGTCGCCTTCGCCGGCCTGATCCTCGTCTCCGGGGTGACCCCCGCGGACTTCACCGGCGGCGGCGCGTATCTCACCGGCATCGGCCAGGCTCTGCTCGCCGCCCTGCTGTACGGGCTGTCCACCCTGGTCACCAAGCGGATCACCGGTGTGCGCCCGCACCTGATCGCCCTGGTCCAGGTCCTGGTCGGCATCCCCCTGCTGCTGCCCTTCGCCGACTTCGGCGCCATGCGGGGCACCGGCTGGGACTGGGGCTGGCTGGCCGGCCTCGGGCTGCTGCACACCGGCGTGATGTACGTCCTCATGTACGCCGCCTACGCGAAGCTGCCCACCGCCAAGATCGCCGTGCTCGCCTTCGTCTACCCGGCCGTCGCCATGGTCATGGACTGGGCGGTGTACGGCCACCACATCGGGCCGGTGCAGGCCCTCGGCGTCCCGCTCATCGTCACCGCGAGTCTCAAGGTCACCCTTGCTCGGAAACCAGCCTCCGCGCCTGCTCCACGAACAGCCGGGCGTGCGCCGGAAGCCGCTTCCCGGACCGCCACGCCAGCTGCGTGCGAAGCGTGAACGGCGGCTCCCAGGCCAGCCGTACGAGCGTGCCCGCCGCGAGTTCGGCGGCGACCGTCACCTCGGGCAGCAGTGCCGTCCCGAGGCCGGCCGCCGCCGCGCGCTTGGTGGCCTCGATCGTGCCGAACTCCATGAACTCCGCCGGCCCCAGCGCCGTCAACTCCCGCTCGAACAGGTCCCGGTAGGCGCAGCCCGGCTCGGTGGCCAGCAGGGGCCGGCCGGTGAGGTCGGCGGTCGCCACGGGTTTCCCGGCGAGTTCGTGCCCCGGTGCCGCCACCAGTGCCAGCGGCTCCACCGCCAGCACCGTGCTGTCCAGACCCGGGTGCTCGGTCTCCGCCTCCATCAGGAACCCGACGTCGTACGTGCCCTGACGCAGCGCCTGCCGGGTCTCGTCGCCGATGGTGGTGCGCAGCGCGAGCCGCACCGCGGGGTGGCGGTGGTGGAAGAACTCCAGCAGCGGGGCAGCCGGTAGGAGGTCAGGGACTCCATGGTGCCGACGGTGAGGGTGCCGGCCGGCTCCTCGGCGCCGGTGACCGCGGCCCGCGCCTCCTCGGCCAGCTCGATCATCCGCCGGGCGTAGGGCAGCAGCCGCTCACCCGCCTCGGTGAGCCGGATCCGGCCGCCGAGCCGGTCGAACAGCTCGGCACCCAGCGAGGACTCCAGGGCCCGGATCTGGCTGGTCACACTGGACTGCGCGTACGACAGCTCGGCCGCGGCCCGGGTGAAGCTCAGGACGGTGGCGACCTTCTCGAAGGTGACGAGCAGCCTCAGTTCCACGGGATCAGTCGTTCCCGGGTTCGTCCCGTTCGAGGGACTTCAGGAACTCGGGGTTGTCGTCGGGGGCGACCCAGCCCGAGCCCGGCCGCCGCTCGGCGGGCGTGCCGCTGTTCGCGGCGGCCGGCTGCCGGACCCTGCCGGTGATCAGCCAGGCCACCGGGCCCACCAGCACCCAGCCGAAGAGCAGGACGACGAGCAGCCACACGCCCTTCGGCAGGTGGCGCACCTCGTCCTCGGGGTGTTCAGGCAGTCGACGAAGGCGTAGATCCACAGCGCCAGCACCAGCAGGACGGGCAGATACCTGAGCATGACGTGCGATCTCCCGAAGGTGTGGGACGGCCCCGGTGACAGGGCCAGGCTATCGGGTGACGGCCGTGCCGGTACGGGGACCGGCCTCGCGGACCGGCACAGGCAGGGGCGCGCGCAGGACAAAGGGGTACGTCGGCGATACTTGGGCGCATGGCTTACGACGATCTTCGCTCCCTGCTCAGGGCGCTGGAGCGCGAGGGAGACCTCAAGCGCATCAAGGCCGAGGTCGACCCGTACCTGGAGGTCGGGGAGATCGTCGACCGGGTCCAGAAGTCGGGCGGCCCCGCGCTGCTGTTCGAGAACGTGAAGGGCTCGGCGATGCCCCTCGCGATGAACGTCTTCGGCACCGACCGGCGGCTGCTGAAGTCGCTGGGCCTGAAGTCGTACGGCGAGATCTCCGAGAAGATCGGCGGGCTGCTGCGGCCCGAGCTGCCGCACGGGTTCGTGGGCGTGCGCGAGGCGTTCGGGAAGCTCGGCGCGATGGCGCACGTGCCGCCGAAGAAGGTGAAGCCGGACCACGCGCCGGTGCAGGAGGTCGTGCTGCACGGTGACGAGGTGGACCTCGACCGGCTCCCGGCGCTGTTCACCTGGCCGCAGGACGGCGGATCCTTCTTCAACCTGGGCCTGACCCACACCAAGGACCCCGAGAGCGGCATCCGCAACCTCGGCCTGTACCGCCTGCAGCGGCACGACAAGCGCACCATCGGGATGCACTGGCAGATCCACAAGGACAGCCGCAACCACTACCAGGTGGCGGCCCGGCGCGGCGAACGGCTGCCCGTCGCCATCGCCTTCGGCTGCCCGCCCGCCGTGACCTACGCCTCGACGGCGCCGCTGCCCGGCGACATCGACGAGTACATGTTCGCCGGGTTCGTCGCGGGCAAGCGGATCGAGATGGTCGACTGCAAGACGGTCCCGCTCCAGGTGCCCGCCAACGCCGAGGTCGTGCTGGAGGGCTGGCTGGAGCCCGGCGAGATGCTCCCGGAGGGCCCCTTCGGCGACCACACCGGGTTCTACACCCCGCAGGAGCCGTTCCCGGCGCTGACCATCGACTGCGTGACGATGCGCAAGCGGCCGCTGCTGCAGTCGATCGTGGTGGGCAGGCCGCCCACCGAGGACGGCCCCCTCGGCCGCGCCACGGAGCGCTTCTTCCTGCCGCTGCTGAAGATCATCGTCCCGGACATCGTGGACTACCACCTGCCCGAGGCCGGCGGCTTCCACAACTGCGCGATCGTCTCGATCGACAAGAAGTACCCCAAGCACGCGCAGAAGGTGATGCACGCGGTCTGGGGGCGCACATGATGTCCCTGACCAAACTGATCGTGGTCGTGGACTCCGACTGCGACGTGCACGATCTGCACGAGGTCGCCTGGCGTGCCCTCGGCAACACGGACTACGCCCGCGACCTCACGGTCGTGGAAGGCCCCGTCGACCACCTGGACCATGCCTCCTACCAGCAGTTCTGGGGCGGCAAGGCGGGCATCGACGCGACGAGGAAGTGGCCCGAGGAGGGCTACACGAGGGACGGCGGATGGCCGGAGATGGTCCTGTCGGACCCGGATACGGCGGCCCTGGTGGACCGTCGCTGGAAGGAGTACGGCCTGTGAGCAGCGCCTCCGCGGCACTACCGCGGCCGGGACGAACCAAGGCGTTCCTGCGCCTGGTGATGATCGAGCACTCGGTCTTCGCGCTCCCCTTCGCCTACATCGCCGCCCTCACCGCGATGTTCCAGCTCGACCGGAACGTCCACTGGGTCCGGCTCCTGCTCGTCACGGTCTGCATGGTGGGCCTGCGCACGTTCGCGATGGCGGTCAACCGGATCATCGACCGCGAGATCGACGCCCGCAATCCGCGCACGGCCCAGCGCGAGCTGGTCACCGGCGCGATGTCGGTGCGGCACGCCTGGACGGGCGCCCTGGTCGCGCTCGTGGTCTTCCTGGGCGCCGCGGCCCTGCTGAACCCGCTGTGCCTGGCCCTGGCGCCCATCGCGGTGATCCCGATGGTGGTCTATCCGTACGGCAAGCGGTTCACCGACTTCCCGCAGGCCATCCTGGGTCTGGCCCAGGCGATGGGCCCGGTCGGCGGCTGGCTGGCGATCACCGGGGAGTGGTCCTGGAACGCGGTGATCCTCGGTCTCGCCGTCGGCATCTGGATCGGCGGCTTCGACCTGATCTACGCCTGCCAGGACGTCGAGACCGACCGCGCGATCGGCGTCAGGTCGGTCCCGGCCCGCTTCGGTGTCCCGGCGGCCGTCTGGGGCGCCCGGGTCTGCCACACCCTCACCACGGCGCTGTTCGTCTGGTACGGCCTCGCCACCCATGCCGGCGCGTTCTTCTGGCTGGGCCTGGTCGTGGTCGTGGGTGCCTTCGGCTACGAGCACACCATCGTCCGCCCGCACGACCTGTCCCGCGTGAACAGGGCGTTCTTCAGCGTCAACGGATTCATCGGTATCGCCCTGTTCGTGTGCGCGCTGCTGGACCTGTTGGTGCGGGGTCTGACGGTCTGAGCGGGGGACGGTGCCGCGGTCGGGCCGACCCGTCCTGAACACGGTTCGGTCCGCCGGTACGCTCAAGGTGTGAACGCAGGAGAAACGCAGCGCGCGCCTTGGATCGTGGGGGTGTCCGGAGCCTCCGGTACGCCGTATGCGGCAGCCGTGCTGCGGGCACTGCTGGACGCCGGCGAGGCGGTCGACCTGGTGGTCAGCCGGGCCTCGCGGCTGACGCTGCTGGACGAGACGGGGATCTCGTTCCGGGACGCGCACTGGCAGGAGGACCTGCGGGAATGGCTGGCCAGGGGGCCGACGGCAAGCCGGGGACGTTCCAGGTGGACATCAGCGGGGTGCGGTACTGGGGCGCGGGGGACCTCGCGGCGGGACCGTCCTCCGGGTCGTACCCGGCGCGCGGGATGCTCATCGTCCCGGCGTCCACGGCCTGCGTCGCCGGCGTCTCCCTCGGGCTCTCCAAGGACCTGCTGCAGCGCGTCGCGAGCGTCACACTGAAGGAGCGCCGGCCGCTCGTCGTGGCCGTACGGGAGACCCCCCTGAACGGCCAGACCCTGCGGCACCTGGTCGCGCTGGACGACGCCGGCGCGAGCGTGGTGCCGGCCTCGCCCGCCTTCTACGCGGGCGCCACCCACATCCAGGACCTGGTGGACTTCGTCGCCGGGCGGGTGCTGGACGCGGCGGGCGTCGGGCACGGCCTCTACCGGCGCTGGAAGGGCGAACTGGGCGGCGGCGCAGCGGGCCGCTAGCGGGGCAAGTCGCAGTACCTCTCATCACTTCGGGAACTCTTCAGCGGAAGGCTTCGATCGCATGGACGCGGTGGACAGGCAGCTCATCCAGGCCCTGAGGGAGAACGGCCGGGCTTCCTACGCGGAGCTGGGGCGCCTCGTCGGCCTGTCGGGACCCAGCGTCACCGACCGCATCAACCGGCTGGAGGCGGCCGGTGTCATCACCGGGTACCGCGCCACCGTGGACTCGGCCTCCCTCGGCCTCGGCGTGATCGCTCTGATCGGCATCTCACTGTCCGACGCCGCCGACCACGAGGACGTGGCGCAGCGGCTGCGAGACCTGCCGGAGATCGAGGACTGCTGGTTCATCGCCGGCGACGACTCGTTCATGCTCAAGGTGCGCTCCACGGACGTGGACGGCCTGGAGAAGACGATCCGGCGGCTGAGCGGCACCAAGGGCGTGTCCCGGACCCGTACCACCGTCGTGCTGTCCACGAAGTGGGAGAACCGGGTCGGGGAGCTGCCCGAAGAGGTCTAGTGCCGCGGCAGGCAGCGTTCGCCCGTCAAGGAGGGGCGTGCGGTGCGTGCTCTCGGCGTGCCGGCCGGAAGTCCTCGTACTGGATGTACTTGGGCTTTCGGCCGGTGCGGCGAGAGTGCGTGCCGGACGTTCCGACGGGGCGAACGTTGCCTGTCGGGGCACTGGGGATACCGTTGGTCGGGCTGTCGGAGAAAGGTGTTGGCATGGACGTCGGGCTCAAGCGCGAGCTGGAGGAGAAGGTCCGCTCCGGTGAGCGGCTGTCCCGCGAGGACGGCATCGCGCTGTACGAGTCGGACGACCTGGCCTGGCTGGGCGGACTCGCGCACGAGGTACGCACCCGCAAGAACGGTGACGTGGTGCACTTCAACGTCAACCGGCACCTCAACATGACCAACGTGTGCACGGCCTCCTGCGCCTACTGCTCCTTCCAGCGCAAGCCGGGGGAGAAGGACGCGTACACGATGCGCATCGAGGAGGCCGTCAAGCTCGCCAAGGCGATGGAGTCGGAGAACCTCACCGAACTGCACATCGTCAACGGCCTGCACCCGAACCTGCCGTGGCGGTACTACCCGCGTTCGCTGCGCGAGCTGAAGGCCGCGCTGCCGGACGTGTCGCTGAAGGCCTTCACGGCGACGGAGATCCACCACTTCGAGACCATCTCCGGGCTGAGCGCCTCCGAGATCCTCGACGAGCTGATCGACGCCGGCCTGGAGTCCCTCACCGGCGGCGGCGCCGAGATCTTCGACTGGGAGGTCCGGCAGCACATCGTGGACCACCGCACCCACTGGGAGGACTGGTCCCGCATCCACCGGCTGGCGCACGAGAAGGGGCTGAAGACCCCGAGCACCATGCTCTACGGGCACATCGAGGAGCCCCGGCACCGGGTCGACCACGTGCTGCGGCTGCGTGAACTGCAGGACGAGACGGGCGGGTTCCAGGTCTTCATCCCGCTGCGGTACCAGCACGACTTCGTGGACATGAAGGACGGCAAGGTCCGCAACCGGCTCCAGGCGCGCACGCAGATGGCGACCGGCGCCGAGGCGCTGAAGACGTTCGCCGTCTCCCGGCTGCTGTTCGACAACGTCCCGCACGTGAAGGTCTTCTGGGTGATGCACGGCGTGCAGACCGCCCAGCTCGCCCTCCAGCACGGTGCCGACGACATGGACGGCTCGGTGGTCGAGTACAAGATCACGCACGACGCCGACAACTACGGCACCCCGAACAAGCTGACCCGCGAGGACCTGCTGGACCTCATCCGGGACGCCGGCTTCCGTCCGGTGGAGCGCAACACCCGCTACGAGATCATCCGCGAGTACGACGGCCCCGACCCGCTGCGCCGGGAGTCCCCGCAGCCGATGCGGGTCTGAGGCCCCAGGCGGGGGCGAGTATCTCGTAATGGCTACACTCGCCCCATGCCCCTTACCTTCACCCTCGACCCGGCGATCACCCCCGCCCTCCACGAGGGTGTCCTGGCGCTGTGGACGGACGTCACCAACGCGGGCGGGGCCGTCGGGTTCGTGCCCCCGGTGACGCGGGAGGACATACGCCCGGCGCTGGTGAAGCAGCTCGCGGCGCTGGCCGGCGGCGGCATGCGGCTGCTCGTGGGGCACGACGAGGCGGGCGAGGTGGCCGCCACCGCCTTCGTCTCCTTCAACACGCACCGGCTGCAGACGCACTGGGTCTGGCTCTACACCGTGATGGTCCACCCCGGACACCAGGGCAAGGGGTACGGCCGCGAGCTGATGGCGGCCGCCGAGGACGCGGTCCGCGGCTTCGACGGCATCGACGCGATCCGGCTCGGCTGCCGGGGCGGCCACGGCCTGGAGCACTTCTACGCCTCCTGCGGCTACAAGGAGGTCGGCCGGGTGCCCGGCGCCATCCGGGTCGCCCCCGGCGACCACCGCGACGACATCACCATGCTGCTCCCCTGGCCTGAGGCCCCGGACCCCCCGCGAAGATCGGCTGCCGGGCGTGCTTCACTGGACGATGCCCCCGTGGGATTTCGGACCGTACGACACGGAAGAGTGGATTGAGATGCTCCGCTACACGCTGATGCGCCTCGGCATCTTCGCCGGCTGCCTCGTGGTCGTCTGGGGAGCCGTCTACTCCGGCATCTTCCCGCGTGGCTTCGGCGACTCGAACTTCCTGTGGGTGCTGCTGCTCGCGCTGGTGCTGTCGGCCCCGATCAGCTGGGTGGTGCTGCGCCGGGAGCGGGAGCGGGCCTCGGTGCGGATCGTGGACCGGGTGGACCGGATGAAGGCCAACCTGGACTCCAGCCGCAGCCAGGAGGACGTGTCGGACGACACCGCCCGCGCGCGGAGCCAGGCCTCCTGACGTCCGGCCGTCGGTCCGGGACCGGCCGCCCGGCGGTACAACTACGCTTCTCCCCATGGGTGCCGTGAAGACCAAGCGGATGCCGCGTGCGGTGCGGGAGCAGCAGATGCTCGACGCCGCCGTACGGATCTTCGGCCGGCGCGGGTACATGGCCGCGTCGATGGACGAGATCGCCGAACTGGCGGGCGTGTCCAAGCCGTTGGTGTACCTCTACCTGAACTCCAAGGAAGACCTCTTCACGGCGTGCATCCGCCGGGAGGCCCGGGCCCTGTCGGACGCGGTCCGCACCGGCGTGCGCGGTGACCTGCCCGCGGACCGCCGGCTCTGGGACGGGCTCCGGGCGTTCTTCGCGCACACCGCCGAGCACCCCGACGGCTGGGCCGTGCTGCACCTCCAGGCCCGTACCCACGGCGAGCTGTTCGCCGCCGAGGTCACCGCGATGCGGGAGGAGATCGTCGCGTTCGTGACCCGGCTGATCGCCGTCGCGGCGCGTGAGGCCCACCGTGATCCCGACCTCGCCGAGCGCGAGGTCGCCGGGCTCGCCGAGGCCCTGGTCGGCGCCGCCGAGGCCCTCGCCGCCTGGGCGAACGCCACCCCGGGCACCACGGCCCGGCAGGCGGCGGCCACCCTGATGAACTTCGCCTGGGCGGGCCTGGGCAACCTGATGCAGGGCCGGCCCTGGAGCCCGCCGCGCTTCGAGGACTGAGGTCCCGGGGTCCGGACGGCGGGCCCTACGCCGTCAGTGCCCGTACCTCGCCGGTCAGGTGCGGCCGGTCCCCGGTCCCGCGCAGCTCGAAACGGCCGCCGCCGTCCGCGCCGTAGACCACCGGCCCCGGCAGCGGCACCGGTGCCCGGAAGCGGGCCTCGACCCGGGCCGCCTCGGGCGTGCCGTGGGCGGCCAGGCAGCGGGCCACCGTCCACATGCCGTGCGCGATGGCGCGCGGGAAGCCGAAGAGGCGTGCCGTCAGCGGGTGCAGATGGATGGGGTTGCGGTCCCCGGAGGCGGCGCCGTACCGGCGGCCGAGGTCGTCGGAGAGCCGCCACTCGGCCACCACCGGCAGCGGTGGCCGCCGTTCCTCGTCGGGCCCCGGGTCCGCGCCTGACCCGGCACCGGTCCGGTGCCGGGCCAGATAGGTGCTCCGCGACTCCCACACGGCGTCCCCGCCGGCCCGCAGCTCGGTGACCACCGTGGCCTCGGTGCCGCGCCGGTGCGGGGCGAGACCGGCGACGTGCACGGCGAGTTCGTACTCCCCGGTGGCCGGCAGGCCGGTGCGGCGGACGATCCCGATCGAGGTGTGCACCAGGCCGAGCAGCGGCAGCGGGAAGTCCCGTCCGCTCATCAGGCGCATGGCCAGTGGGAAGCCGAGGACGTGCGGATAGGTGACGGGCAGCGCGTCCGCGTCGTCGGCGCCGGGGGCGAAGCCGCAGACGCGCTCGTAGGCGGCCAGCCGGGCCAGGTCCACGCGCAGGCCGGGCAGAACCAGCCGGTCGCGCGGGAACTCCGCCCCCGGTGACGGGCGCTTGAAGGGCGAGCGCAGCGCGCCGCGGGCCAGCAGCGGGGCCAGCGCGGGGGCGGAGGACAGGGTGACCGCGGTCATCTCACGCTCCCAGCAGGCTCTGGCCGCACAGGCGGACGATCTGGCCGTCGACCGCACCGGAGGGCGGATGGGCGAGCCGGGCGGTGGTCTCCGCGACGTCCGCCGGCAGCTGTTCGGCCGACCGGCGGCGCAGCTCGGCCGGCTGGGGCAGGCCCAGGCGCCGGGTGGGGAAGCGGCCCGGTGCCGTGCCGGTGAAGCACAGGTAGCGGTCGGCCATGTCCAACTCCCGTGGGACTAGGTCAGAAATGCTTACTCTGGAGTAATGTTACCGTAGGTAAGCCCATGGCACGGCTGAGGAGCGGATCGAGATGAGTCCCTTCGCGACCCGGGGCGTGCGCCCCCGGGCGCGGCGCGGTGACCGGCGCCTCCCGCCTCGCGCCCGCCCGCTCCGACGGCCCGCACGCCACCGCCTCCGAGGTCGGCGCCCGGGGCGTGACCGCGATCCCGGAACGCCCGTGGAGGCAGGGGCCGATGGGCCCGGGGAGGCCCGGGGCGGCGGGTGTGAGCCAGGGAACATGAACGTCTCTCACATGATCCGCGAGGCTGCACACCCCCGTTCCCGGACCATCCCCGAACTCGCACAATCTCCCCACAGCCGACCCGTACGATCACCTGCCTAACCGCCGGTAACTCCTTACTGCGGGACCGCCACCGGTGAACGCCTCGCCGCCCGAGGCACGTACGTCTGGCAGCAAGCAGTTCTCCGCTGCACGCCCGAGGAGCCGCCCCGTGTCCACCCCGTACCCGAGCGCCCCGGTCTCCTCCGGCGCCCCCGTCCAGGCCACCGACTACGACGGCCTGCCGGTCCTGGTGGAACCCGAGACCCGGCGGATGGGCGGTGCCGTACGGGAGGCCTACGTCCCGCCGTTCGCGCCGCCGGTGCGGCACGGCTCGCTGGCGGAACTGCCGTTCGAGAACGCCGAGGCCGATCCCGGCGCCGTCGTACTCAGCCGCAGGACGGACGACGGCCGCTGGACGGACGTGACGGCGGCGCAGTTCGCCGCGCAGGTGCTGGCGGTGGCCAAGGGCCTGATCGCGTCGGGGCTGACACCGGGCGACCGGATCGCGGTGATGGCCCGGACCAGGTACGAGTGGACGCTGCTCGACTTCGGGGCCTGGGCGGCCGGCCTGGTCACGGTCCCGGTCTACCCCACGTCCTCCGTCTTCCAGACCCGCTGGATCCTGCACGACTCCGGAGCGGTCGCCCTGGTCACCGAGACCGGCGCCCAGGCCGCCGCGATGGGCCCCGAACTGGAGCGGCTGCCGGACCTCGGGCACCTGTGGGTGATCGAGCAGGGCCACGTGGACCGGCTGGCGGAGCTGGGCGCCGACCTGCCGGACGGCGAAGTGGCCGTACGCCGGGGCATGCTGAGCCCCGACACCCTCGCCACGCTGATCTACACCTCCGGCACCACCGGCCGCCCCAAGGGCTGCGCGCTCTCGCACGGAAACTTCTTCGCCGAGGTCGACAACGCCATCCAGCTCCTCCACCCGGTCTTCCGGACCGGATCGGCCGAGGAGGCGTCGGTCCTGCTGTTCCTGCCGATGTCCCACGTCTTCGGACGGATGGTGGCGATCGCCTGCGTCCGCGCCCGGGTCAGGCTCGGGCACGCGCCGAGCCTGAGTCCCGAGGACCTGCTGCCCGACCTCGCCGCCTTCCGGCCGACCTGCCTGCTGACCATCCCGTACATGCTGGAGAAGATCTTCAACTCCGCGCGGGCCAAGGCGGAGGAGGGCGGCCGGGCGGGCGCCTTCGACCGGGCGACCACGGTGGCCGTGCGGTACGGCGAGGCGCTCGAGGCCCGGCAGACCGGCATCGGCGGCGGCCCCAACCGGGCCCTGCGCACGACCCGTTCCTTCTACGACCCCCTCGTCTACCGGCGCATCCGCAACGCCATGGGCGGCAGGGTCAGGTACGTCATCTGCGGCGGCTCACCGCTCGGCCGGCGCCTGGCCGCGTTCTACGCCGGCGCCGGGATCGAGGTCTTCGAGGGGTACGGCCTGACGGAGACCGCCGGCGCCTCCACGGTCACCCCGCCGCTCAAGCCCCGGCTGGGCACGGTCGGCTGGCCGCTGCCCGGCACCCGGGTACGGATCGCCGCGGACGGGGAGATCCTGCTCGCCGGCGACCACGTGCTGCGCGGCTACTGGGACCCGCAGGCCGGCGGAGTCGTCCCCGCCACCCGGGACGGCTGGCTGCCCACCGGCGACATCGGCGAGCTGGACGACGAGGGCTACCTGACCATCACCGGCCGCAAGAAGGAACTGCTGATCACGGCCGGCGGCAAGTCGGTGGCCCCGGCGCCGCTGGAGAACTGGCTGCGCCAGCACCCGCTGATCTCGCAGGTCATGCTGGTCGGCGACGGACGGCCGTACGTCGCCGCCCTCATCACCCTCGACCCCGACGGCATCATCCACTGGCGCCAGATGAACGGCAGGCATCCGGTGCCGCCGGAGCTCCTGGTCGGCGACGCCGAGCTGGAAGCCGTCCTGCAGCGGGCCCTGGACGAGGCCAACAAGCTGGTCTCCCGCCCCGAGTCGATCCGCCGGTTCGCCGTCCTGCCCGTGGACTTCACCGAGGAGGCGGGCCATCTGACCCCCTCGATGAAGCTGCGCAGGGAGCGGATCATGCAGGACTTCGCCCGGGAGGTCGAAGGTCTTTACGAACGCTGACGCGTGCGGGGCGCGAAGCGGAGAAACAGCCGGACAGAGGCGCTAACCGGCTGCTCTGTCCTTGCCGTGAAACCGCCCCCGGCAAGTGCCCGGGAACGGGTAGCGTACAAGGGGGGTCCGTGGTGCCCACGCTTCGTCAGCCCCCCTCACAAGGAGACGTTCCGGGCACTCGCACCACCTCGGGAACCGGCCGGGACCGGATCGGTATCGGCCGCTCGTAGCCTGCCTTTCCACCCCCGCCTACTCCGTCCCCCGAGCAGAGGCATGAAAGAACACAACGACGTCCGCCGGATCTTCCTGCTGAACCCGGACCAGCGCCTCGTCCGCCAGGCCGCGCGCGTGGGAGTCCAAGTGCGCTCCATACGGGCCGACGCCACGGACGAGGCGGCGCTGCGCGCACCCCTCGCCGAGGCCGCCGAGGCCGGGCTCTGCGTCAACCCGGCCCGCGCCCTCGTCATGCTGTCGGACCCGGCTGCCGTGCAGCGCCTGGTCCGCGACAACCGGCTCTCGCCCGGCGGCACCGAGGTGGCCCCCGGCGACCTGCGGCTGACCGTGGAGACGCTGAGCGTGCACGGCATGCACCAGGCCGTCGCGATCGTCGCCCGCACGCCCTACGGCCTGCTCCACCCCGCACCGCTGACGGCCGACACCGCCGCCGAGGTGCGCGCGGTGGTGACCGCGCTGCTGGACCTGACCGGGTACCAGTACGGTCCGGCCCACTCCAGCGTCGCCCTCACCCCGCGCGGCCCGGTCATCACCGGCTGCCGGGCGGGCCTCGCCGACGACCCGGTGCCGGAACTGGTCAAGGCGGCCGGCGGACTGGACCTGGCGGCCGGGGCGGTGGAGGTACTGGCCGGGCGACTGGTCGACGCGGTGCGGCCGAACCGCTTCGCCGCCGCCGCGCTGATCAGCCCGCCGTGGCGGCTGCCGGAGACGGAGGTGGGCGGACTGCCGCACGTCCGCTACGTCTCACCGCCCGAGGCGCCGCACCCCGGTCACCTCGTCGTCGGCGCCGACTCGCCGGACGTGGCGGCCCGGCGGGTGGCCTCCCTGAGGGCACTGGTCGTCGGGGACGACACCCGGCCGGGAACGGACCGGTAACGATCCGGTAGCCGCACCCCGCACTGTTGATACGTCGCCGGAAGAAGGACGACGACGCCAGCGACATCAACGGGAGGCGGAGTCAGGATGCTGAAGTTCTCGATCCTCGGGGCCCTGCAGATCCGTACCGTGTCCGGCCCCGCGGAGATCTCCGGCGACCTGCAGCGCACCCTGGTGCAGAGTCTGCTGATCAGCGAGGGCCAGCCGGTTTCCGGAGAGAGCCTGGTCGAGGAGATGTGGGGAGACGCGGTACCCGACAACCAGGCCAACGCCCTGCAGGCGCACGTCAGCAGGCTGCGCCGCAAACTGCGCGGCCTGGAGCCGGGCCGGGCGGGTTCCAGGGTGACCATCCACCCCTCGGGCTACCGGCTCGTCGTGGGGGACGGCGAGCTGGACGCGGCCGAGTTCGTCCGGGCCGTACGGCACGCCGAGTCGTCCCGCGGGGGCGACCCGGCGTACATCGCCCGGCTGCTCGGCGACGCGCTCGCGCTGTGGCGCGGCCCGGTCTTCGGCGGATTCGCCTGCGGAACGCTGTGCCAGCTCGCGGGCGCCCGCTACGACGAGTACCGGATGCGCGCCATGGAACTGCGCTTCGACGCGGAGCTGCGGCTCGGCCGGCACGCGGCGGTCCTCGCCGAGCTGACCGAGGCGCACACCAACCACCCGCTGCGGGAGCGGTTCTGCGAGCAGCTCATGATCGCCCTGTACTGCTCGGGCCGGCAGGCCGACGCCCTCGACGTCTTCCGCCGTATGCGCCGCCACCTCGACGTCGAACTCGGCATCCAGCCGTCGCCCGCGCTGCGCCAGGTGGAGAGCGCCATCCTGTGCCACGACCCGGCGTTGGCCGGGGATACGCGGTCCGTTCTCCCGCAGCTCGCCTGAAGATGGTCTGGCTTTGGGCGCGGACAAAGGGATAACCCTTGTAACGTGAAGTCGTCTTCCGACGTGACAGGTCCGGGGTGCAACCTAGAATCGTCCCGGACATGCGGGGGCTGAGCGGTACGACGGGGCGGGGGGACGGGTTACGTGGAGTCGGCGGCATCCGGTCTGCCTGTCGTGCGCTTCAACATCCTCGGTTCGCTGGAAGGGTGGCACGGCGACCGGCGGCTGAGACTCGGCAGCCCCACCCAGGAACGGGTGCTGGTCACCCTGTTACTGGAACCGGGGCGCATGGTGCCGATGCCCCGGCTGGTGACCGCCGCCTGGGAGGACGAGCCGCCGCAGACCGCCGGCCACCAGATCCGCAAGGCCGTCGCCGCGCTGCGCACCCGCATCCCCGGCGGCTCCTCCCTGATCGTCACCGACGGCGCCGGATACCGGGCCGTGCTCCAGGAGGAGCAGCTCGACCTGCACGAGTTCGGCCGGCTCGCCCGGGAGGCGCGGCAGGCGGTGGCCGCCGGGCGGCCCGCCGAGGCGGTCGGTCATCTGCGGGCCTGCCTGGACCTGTGGCGCGGCCCGGTCATGGCGGGCGCGGGCGGCCCCGTGATCTCCGCGGCCTCCGCCGCCCTCGAGGAACGGCACATGGCGGTCGCCGAGCAGTACTTCGAGCTGCAGCTCGAACTCGGCGAGTCCGGTGACCTGGTCGGACCGCTGCGCGAGCTGGTCACCGCGCACCCGCTCCGGGAGACCCTGCGGGGACGGCTGATGCTCGCCCTGTACCGGGCCGGCCGGCAGGCGGAGGCGCTGGAGGAGTTCGGCCGGATGCGCGAACTCCTCGTGGAGGAACTGGGCATCGACCCGGGCGCCGAGCTGACCCGGCTGTACGAGGCCATCCTGCGCGACAGCCCCGAGGTGGCCCCCCGGGTGCCCCGGTCGGTGGCCGACCGCGCCGCCCTGCTGGTACCGGCCCCGGCCGCCCAGCCGTCCGGGTCCGAGCCGGCGCCCTGCACCCTGCCGTACGACCTGCCGGACTTCACCGGCCGGGACGAGGAGCTGGCCCGGCTGCTGAAGGTGGGCCGGGCCTCGGCCGCCGAACGCACCCGGATCGTCGGCGTGGACGGCATGGGCGGCAGCGGCAAGACCGCGCTCGCGGTGCACGCCGCCCACCAGCTCGCCGCGGACTACCCCGACGGCCAGCTCTTCATCGACCTGCGCGGATTCAGCCCCGGTGAGAAGGCCCAGGAGCCGGGCACCGTACTGCACTCGCTGCTGCGTACTCTCGGCGTACCGGACGACCGCATTCCTGACGACCTGGAGAGACGCACCGCCCTATGGCGAAGCGTTTCCGCGCAGCGGAAGCTGCTGCTCCTGCTGGACAACGCCGCCGACGCCGCACAGATCCGGCCACTGCTGCCCGCCTCCGAGGACAGCCTGGCGATCCTCACCGGCCGGGTGCGCATGCTCGACCTCGACGCCGCCGAGTGGCTCTCCCTCGGTCAGCTCTCCGCCGACGACAGCACCACGCTGCTCAACCGGATGCTCGGCGACGAGCGCACCGCCGCCGAACCCGACGCCGTCGCCCTGCTGGCCGACCTGTGCGGCGGCCTGCCCCTCGCCCTGCGCATCACCACCGCCCGGCTGCGCAACCGGCCCCGCTGGACCGTCCGGTACCTGGTCGACCGGCTCGCCGACGAGACCCGGCGGCTGCGCGAGCTGAGCGCGGGGGAGCGCAGCGTCGAGGCCACGCTCCGGCTGTCGTACCAGGCCATGGAGCAGGACCAGCGCGTCGCCTTCCGGCTGCTCGGGCTGCATCCGGGCAGCACCATCGACGTCCACTCCGCCGCCGCGCTGCTCGGCACCGGCGTCCACGACGCCGAGGACGCCCTCGAACTGCTCCTCGACGCGCATCTGCTGGAGCAGCACGAAGCGGGGCTGTACGGCTTCCACGACCTGGTGCGCACCTACGCGATGAGCGTGCGCGAGGCCGAGGACGACGAGGAGGCCGCCGTCGAGCGGCTGGTGTCGTACTACACCCTCGCCACCGACGTGGCCTGCGAGACGCTCTTCCCCGGCCGAAGCCGCTACGGCGACCCGCCCGCGTCCGGCGGCCCCGAGCTGCCCCGGCTGGACGGCGACGAGGGGGCGCTGCGCTGGTTCGACCGCGAGTACGACGCACTGCTCGCGGTCGCCACCCAGGCGGGCACCCGGGGGCTGCACCGGTACGCCGCGCTGCTCGCCCGCAATCTGCTCTTCTACCTCGATCTGCGCGGTGACTACGAGGAGTTCCGGGTGGTCGGCCGCATCGGCGTCGGCGCCTGCCGGCAGCTCGACGACCCGGCGCTGCTCAGCATCAGCCTGGGCAACCTGGCCGTGGGCCACTGGTGGCTCGGCGACTTCCAGGACGGCATCACCACCGCCCAGGAGGCCCTGGAGCTGGCCTCCGCCGACGACCGCCGGGGCGAGGCGATGTGCATCGACGTCCTCGGCCTGCTGCACGGGGCGCTCGGCAACTTCGACGAGGCCCGTACCTACCTGGTCCAGGGCATCGCCCTGCACCAGGAGCTGGGCTCGGCCCGGATGGAGGCGCAGGCCCTGGACAACCTCAGCACGGTGGAGACCTGGTCGGGCCACTACGCCGAGGGCGCCCGGTACGCGGCCCGGGCCACCGAGCTGAACCGCAGCCTCGGCGACCGCAGCAACGAGATCGCCTCGCTCACCTGGCTGGCCCTGGCCCACCTCGGCACCGACGAGGACGAGCGGGCCCGCGCCTGTCTCGCCCAGGCCCTCGAACTGTGCGACGAGTCCCGCAAGCCCGCCAACGTGGCCGTCGTCCTCGCCCACTGGGCGCAGGTCTGCCAGCGGCTCGGCGAGGTGCGCTCGGCCGCCGAGCACGCCGAACGGGCCCTGGAACTGGTCTCCGCCGAGGGAACGGCGCTGCGCCAGGCGTCCGTGGTCAACGTTGTCGCGCTGGTCCACCTGCGGCGCGGCGCGCCCGAGCGGGCGATGGAGCTGCACCGCCACGCCTACGAACTGGCGTCCCGCCTCGGCTACCGCATCGAGATGGCCCGGGCCCTGCTCGGCCTCGCGGAGGCCGCCCACGAGCTGGGCGACGACCCGACGGCCGACACCCACCGGCGGGCGGCGGAGGAGCTGTTCGACGCGATGGGCGTGTCCCGGGAGGGCCGCCGGCTCTAGGACCCGTCTGACAATTCGCGTCGTCGCCCGAAGGGCGGCCGCGCGGCGTCAGGCGGGAATTGTCAGACAGGCCCTGGCCGTGGTCCCACGGCCGGCGGCCGTCCGGCGGCCACACGGCCGCGCTTCACACGAAACGGCACCGGCGGGGTGGGGCCCGGCCGGTGCCGTTGGTCGCTGGGGTGTGCGCCGCGGGGGCGCGGTGGGTCAGCCCTGGGTGAAGCCCGGGCCGTGTCCGTTGGCCAGGGCCGGGGCGTCCGCCTGGTGGCCCGTGAAGCCGGCGGCGACGTGCGTCAGGGCGTCCTGCACACCGGTCGCCGGAACGGCCGCGGCGGTACCGAGTGCGAGGACACCGGCGCCGGTGAGCGCGGCCAGAACCGTCTTCGTACGAAGTGCGATGGTGCGCATGTAGTGACTCCCCCTGGGTAGACGGATCGTGATCCGTTCGCCGGTCTCTCCCTGGCGACGCAACCGATGCTCGGGGGAGCCGATCCCCATGCCGTCCCCACCGGTTACCGGCACAGGTCGCGCTCCCGGTACTCCCGGTTTCAACCGCTCCCAGGGCCTCGGGGTCACTCTCGAACATGCGTTGTGACCTGGGCGGACTTCCGGGCGGGGGGACGGGCCGGCGATACCGGTGTGCCGAGGTGCTCCTCGGGTTCGCGCACCGCGCGCCCGTCGAGGGCCGACACCGCTTCCCGGAACGGCCGCGCCGTGTGCCCGCTGCGACGGCGGAAGCCGGGCGGCAGCGGATGACCCCGGGGACGGTCCAGCGGGAGCGGCCGTTCCCCGCCTCGAAGGCGAGCGGAAGCCGGTCGCCGGGGTGTGGTGGTCGAGTGGTGGGCCAGGACGCCGGCCAGGGAACCGTCGGGGAACGGCAGCCGCGTTCGAGGCGCGGTCCCGGGTTCTCGCGGCGGGCGATCGCGAGCATGGACCTGGACAGGCCGAGCCCGAGCACGAGGGTGTCGTGGAAGGTTTTGGCGCCGCCCGCGTCTAAAGGGCGGGATCACCTGGAATTCGCCGGGAATTCACGAAAGCGCCGGTCCGGAAAAAGGCAGGAGCCCCGTCGCCTTGCGGCGTGGGGCTCCTTGGGTACTGCACTCAGGTTCTGCGATCAGGCAGTGATCAGACGGGGGTGACGTTCTCCGCCTGCGGACCCTTCGGGCCCTGCGTCACGTCGAAGGAGACCTGCTGGTTCTCCTCGAGCGAGCGGAAGCCCTGGGCGTTGATCGCGGAGTAGTGAACGAAGACGTCGGGGCCGCCGCCCTCCTGGGCGATGAAGCCAAAGCCCTTTTCGGCGTTGAACCACTTAACGGTTCCGGTAGCCATAAGCCCTCCTTGGGCCCAAAAGGGTTGCCCTGCTCCAGAACCTGCACGTGCGAAACGGTGCTGCACAACTGCATTCGTCTGAAAACGACGAGAGCCCGCGGTCACATGCTCCGCAGGCTCTGTACTGCAAGGGAAACCAAACTGCAACTTGCGGCGAGCCTAGCACGCAGGCAGCCGGAAGCAATAGAGGCCAAGATCACTTCACCCGAATGTTTGAACGCCCACTCGGGTGGGTTGACGGTGGGGCCGGTCTCAGCACCGTACCGCAAGGGGTCTAGTCTCGCGATGTGGACAATTCTCGCACCCGGCCGCGCGTCGGCCACATCCAGTTCCTGAACTGCCTGCCCCTCTACTGGGGGCTCGCGAGAACCGGCACGCTCCTCGATTTCGAGCTGACGAAGGACACCCCGGAAAAGCTCAGCGAGCAGATCGTGCGCGGCGACCTCGACATCGGGCCGGTCACCCTCGTGGAGTTCCTGCGCAACGCGGACGACCTCGTGGCCTTCCCGGACATCGCCGTCGGCTGCGACGGCCCGGTGATGTCCTGCGTGATCGTCTCGCAGGTCCCGCTCGACCGGCTGGACGGCGCCCGCGTCGCCCTCGGTTCGACCTCGCGGACGTCGGTCAGGCTGGCCCAGCTGCTGCTGGCGGAACGCTTCGGCGTCCAGCCGGACTACTACACCTGCCCGCCCGACCTCAGCCTGATGATGCAGGAGGCGGACGCCGCCGTCCTGATCGGTGACGCCGCCCTGCGCGCCAACCTGATCGACGGCCCCCGCTTCGGCCTTCAGGTGCACGACCTGGGCGCGCTGTGGAAGGAGTGGACCGGGCTGCCGTTCGTCTTCGCGGTCTGGGCGGCGCGCCGCGACTACGCCGAGCGCGAGCCGCTCATCACCCGCAAGGTCCACGAGGCCTTCCTCGCCTCCCGCAACCTCTCGCTGGAGGAGGTCGGCAAGGTCGCCGAGCAGGCCGCCCGCTGGGAGTCCTTCGACGAGGCCACCCTGGAGCAGTACTTCACCACCCTCGACTTCAGCTTCGGCGGACCGCAGCTGAAGGCGGTCACCGAGTTCGCCCGCCGGGTCGGCCCGACGACCGGCTTCCCGGCGGACGTGAAGGTGGATCTGCTTCAGCCGTAATCGCCACGGCACTACGCTGCGGGCAGTGAGGCGCCCGGGGGAGAGGCGTTACGGGGGAGAGGTGCACGCCATGCAGCCGCTCGGAGCCGACGAACCGGCCGCCGTCGGGCCCTACCGGCTGCTCGGCCGGCTCGGCTCCGGCGGCATGGGCCGGGTCTACCTGGGGCGCAGCGCGGGCGGCCGGACGGTCGCGGTGAAGATCGTGCATCCGCACTTCGCGCTGGACGAGGAGTTCCGGGCCCGCTTCCGGCGGGAGGTCGACGCCGCCCGCCGGGTCGGCGGCGCCTGGACCGCACCCGTCCTGGACGCGGACCCGGAGGCCGCCGTGCCCTGGGTCGCCACCGCCTACGCGGCGGGCCCGTCGCTCGCCGCGGCCGTCACGGACGGCGGACCGCTGCCCGCGCGGACCGTACGGGCCCTGGGCGCGGGCCTCGCCGAGGCGCTCGCCGCCGTGCACGAACTGGGCCTGGTGCACCGGGACGTGAAGCCGTCCAACGTGCTGCTCACCCTGGACGGCCCGCTGCTCATCGACTTCGGCATCGCCCGTGCCACGGACGGCACCGCGTCCCTCACCTCGACCGGCGTCTCCGTCGGCTCGCCCGGCTACATGTCCCCGAGCAGATCCTCGGCAAGGGCGTCTCCGGGGCGGCCGACGTCTTCTCCCTCGGCGCGGTGCTGGCCTACGCGGCGACCGGTGAACCCCCGTTCCCGGGCGACTCCTCGGCCGCCCTGCTGTACAAGGTCGTCCACGAGGAACCGGAACTCGGCGGCCTGACGGGCGAGTTGCGCGAGGCGGCGGCCGCCTGTCTGGCGAAGGACCCGGCGGCCCGCCCGGCCCCCGCGGCACTGGCCCGCCGTCTCGCCCCCGAGGGCACCGCCCGCCTGGTGGCCGGCGGCTGGCTGCCCGGCGCGCTGGTGGAGCAGGTCAGCCGGAGCGCCGTGAGCCTGCTCAACCTGGAGACGGCCGAGACCGCCCCGTCCGGGCCGGTGGGCTTCAGCAGCCCCTCGGTGGACGGCACTTCGGGCGCGCGGCCCACGGACGGCACGGGCCCGGCCGAGCGGCCCGGACAGCCGCGGTCCGGCGGCCGTCCGGTCCCGGTCGCAGGCGTGTTCGGGCCGGCCCCCTCGATGACTCCGCCCCTGCCGTCCGGTGCCCCGGACGTTCCCGCCGCACGGCCGGACGCCGGGGACCCGGAGCCGTCCGCCGGGTCCGGACCGCGGGACGGGCGGCCGGCCCCCGGCCGGGTCACGGTGAGCGTGGCGGCGACGTCGACGCCGGACGAGAAGGGGCGCGGACGCCGGGTGAGCTGCACCGTCGCGCTGGCCGTGGCGGGCGCGACGGCCGCGGCGGCGGTGGGCCTGGGAGCGCTGCTCCAGCCGTGGGCCGGCGGCGGGCACGACACGGCGGGCGGCGCACCGCGGGCCTCCCGCTCGGCCGGCGCGGCGGCCACCGGGGCACCCGACGCGAGCGGCGGCTCCCCGGGCGCGATCCCGGCCCGCTACCTGGGCACCTGGGAGGGCCCGGCCAGCGGACTCGGCGGCAGTCTGCCCATGGGCACCTTCCGCCTGACCGTGCACCAGGTGGCCGTCGGCGAGGAGTTGGGCCGGCTGCGGCAGACCGACCAGCTCGGCGGAGTCTGCGTCGACGTCCTCACCCTGAAACAGGTGACGCCGTCCCGGATCGTGGCCACCTCGGTCGGCGCGAAGTCCAACCACGCCGGCTGCGACCCGGCGCCGCACCCGGTGGAGTTGACGCCGGTCGGCGACGACCTTCGTTACACCGCCAAGAGCGCGGCCGAGGGCGATCCGGTGGCCCGGATGTCGAAGGCCGGCTGAGACGGACCGGACCAGGCGCGGAAGGGGAGAGCGGATGGGTGCCGCGGGGACGAGCACGGAGGTGCTGGCCGTCGCCGCCGCGCTGTGGGGCGCGGCGGCCGGGACACTGCTGCCCAGGGCCGCCTACCGCTTCGCGGTCCCGGCCGGCGAGCCGTGGCGGGAGCGCTGCGGGCAGGGGCACCCGATCCGCGGCTGGCTCGGGCGGACGCGGTGCGGGCAGTGCGCCCGAGGGGCGGCGCGGGCACCGTACCCGCCGTCCGCCGCGCTCCTCGCCGCGGCCACCGCCCTCGCCTGCGCCGCCCTCGCCGCCGCCACCGGGACCCGGCCGGAGCTGGGCGTCTGGCTGCTGCTCGCGCCGGTGTGGGTACTGCTGGCCGCCGTCGACGTACGGGTGCGTCGGCTGCCCGACCCGCTGACCCTGCCGCTCGCGGCCGCCGGGCTCGGCCTGCTCGCCCTCGTCGCCCTGCTGCCGGAGCACGCCGGTGACTGGCTCACCGCGTTGTACGGCGCGCTCGCGCTCGGCGGCGGCTACCTCGTGCTGTTCCTCGTCAACCCGTCCGGCATGGGCTTCGGCGACGTGAAGCTCGCGCTCGGCATGGGCGCCGCGCTCGGCTGGTACGGCTGGCCGACCCTGCTGCTCGGCACCTTCGCCGGTTTCCTGCTCGGCGCGCTCTACGGCGGTGCGCTCGTCGTCGCCCGGCGGGCGGGCCGCAGGACGGCCATCCCCTTCGGGCCGTTCCTCATCGCCGGCGCCTTCGCCGGGCTGCTGATCGGCGCCTACGCGGCCTGACAGCGGACGGCCCGAACGGCTGGCGTAGGCTGGTCCGGTCCGCCCACCCGTCTCCCACCACCACCCTTGTATCGAGCGCTCCGCGCACAGTTTCTCTTCAACCCTTGACGAAAGGGACCCCGGTGTCCGAGAAGGCCGACCTCCAGTCCGTCCTCGATCGTGCCGCCGCCGGTGGGCGGATCACCGCCGAAGAGGCGCTCGTCCTCTACCGCGACGCCCCGCTGCACGCGCTGGGCGCCGCCGCCGACGCCGTACGCCGCCGCAAGTACGCGGGCATCGAGCACATCGCCACGTACATCATCGAGCGCAACATCAACTACACGAACGTGTGCGTCACGGCGTGCAGGTTCTGCGCCTTCTACGCGGCCCCAAGGACACCGGGAAGGGCTGGACCCGCGACCTCGACGACATCCTGCGCCGCTGCGCGGAGACGGTGGAGCTGGGCGGCACCCAGATCATGTTCCAGGGCGGTCACCACCCGGACTACGGCGTCGAGTACTACGAGAAGCACTTCAAGGCCATCAAGGACGCCTTCCCCCAGCTCGTGATCCACTCCCTCGGCGCCTCCGAGGTCGAGCACATGGCCCGGATCAGCGGTGTCCCGGTGGAAGAGGCCATCACCCGGATCCACGAGGCGGGCCTGGACTCCTTCGCGGGCGCCGGCGCCGAACTCCTGCCCGAGCGGCCGCGCAAGGCCATCGCCCCGCTGAAGGAGAGCGGCGAGCGCTGGCTGGAGATCATGGAGATCGCGCACGGGCTGGGCGTGGAGTCGACGTCCACCATGCTGATGGGCACGGGCGAGACCAACGCCGAGCGCATCGAGCACCTGCGCATGATCCGTGACGTGCAGGACCGCACGGGCGGCTTCCGGGCCTTCATCCCGTACACCTACCAGCCCGAGAACAACCACCTGAAGGGCCGCACCCAGGCCACGCTCTTCGAGTACCTGCGGATGATCGCCATCGCCCGCCTCTTCCTGGACAACGTCCAGCACATCCAGGGCTCGTGGCTGACCACCGGCAAGGAGGTCGGCCAGCTCTCCCTGCACTACGGCGCGGACGACCTCGGCTCGATCATGCTGGAGGAGAACGTGGTCTCCTCGGCCGGCGCCAAGCACCGCTCCAACCGGCTCGAGATCATCGACCTCATCCGCAAGGCGGGCCGCGTCCCGGCCCAGCGCGCCACGACGTACGAGCACCTCGTCGTGCACGACGACCCGGCGAACGACCCGGTCGACGACCGCGTGGTCTCCCACATCTCCTCCACGGCGATCGACGGCGGCACGGCGCACCCGGAGCTGAAGCTGCTGGCGTCCAACTGACGGCGCCGTGCTGACACTTCACGTCGCCGAGCGGTCCCCGCAGACCGCCGTCCTGGTCGACGGGGCGTCCATCGCCGCCGTCGGCCCGTACGAGGAACTGGCCGCCGCCGAACCCCGGGCGAGGGTCCGGCGCTGGCCCGGCATCCTCACCCCGGGGCTGCTGAACCCGTACGGCCCGGAGCTGCTGGAGGCCACCTACCACCCCGACCCGCGCGAGGCCGATGTGCTCGGCACCGAGCCCGTCGTCGGAGCGCGCGCCCGGGAGATCCTCCGCGCCGACCCCGCGCGCCTCGGCGCCAGCGCGCGGCGCGGGGTGCAGCGGATGCTGGCGCACGGCACGGTGGCGGTGGCCGGGGAACTGCGGTCGCGGGCCGCGGCCGACGCGGTGCGCAGGGCCGGGCTCGCCGTGGGACAGCGCCCGGACCGCCTCCCGGGCCCGGCGGCGCTGTCCCCCACTCCGCTGATCCTGCTGCCCGGGCCGGTGGCGGGCGGGCCCGCCCGGTTCGCCGTGTTCGACGTCGCGGACCGCGCCGATCTGGTCCGGCGCGGCGCCGGGACCTGTGTGGCGACCGTGATCGGCGGGCGGCTGGTGTACCGCGGCCGCTGACCGGACTCAACCGGAGAACCGCTGCCCGAACGCCCCCGGGCGCTGGTTCACCCCGCTGCAGTCGGTCGCCGCGTCGTCCGTGGCGGAACCTTTCGCGCATCGCCGGTCGCGGGAGGTGGACCACATCGAGACCCAGGCGATCTCCTTCTCCTCGGCGAACGCCCGTACCTGGTCCGCGTCGGAGAGCGTGAAGGTCTCCCCGGCCACGTCGTTGACGCCGATCATCGAGGTGAGCGCCATACCCCGCCAGGCCCCCGCGTCGGACAGCCCGAACACCTTCCTCAGCTGGGTGTGCGCGGCCCTGGCCGAGGTGAGGGCGTAGTCGCCCATGTCGCCCGCGTACGACTCGCCGTAGTTCATCGTCATGAGGTTGACGGTGGAGACCTGGACGTCGTGGTCGTTCGCGGACTCCAGCAGCGCGAGGCTGTCCGCGTCCAGTCCCGAGGGCATCACCGGGAGGGTGAACGAGACCTCCAGGTCCGGCCGTTCCCGCTGCAGCCGGGCCATCGCCCGTGAACGCAGGTCGGCCGAGGCGGAGTCGCCCGGCTCGGCGCCCTCGATGTCGAAGTCGGCCAGGGTGCTGCCGGCCGCGTCCAGCGCCTTCGCGTAGGCGGCGGCCAGGGCGGCGGCGCTGTCGCAGGTGGCGGCCAGTTCCTTGCCGGACGCCCCGCCGAAGGACACCCGGACCGTGGCGCCGCCCCGCTTCAGCGCCGCGATCCGCGACTTCACCGAGGCGGCACCGACGGCCTCGGTGCCGTTCCACTCCGGGACGCAGTCGTCGTCACCGGAGATCACGAAGGCGAGGTTGTACGTCGCCGGGGAGCCGGCGGAGTCGGTGACGGAGCCCGCCGTGGCGCTGACGTAGGGGGCGTACGCGGGGGCGTGTGCCGCGGTGTCCGACGCGCTCCCGGCGTGCCCGGAGCAGCCCGTGGCGACGAGCGCGAACAGACAGCTGAATCCAGTCATGCGCTTCCGGAAACGCCTCATCGCATACGCACCCGCTCTCGTGATCCCGGTATCTCTGCCTCAGGCCGGAAACGAATTCCTGTTTCCGAAGGAAAATCTCTCATACGTTCCCGCCGGTGTCGTGGTTCCTTATGTGCGGATTGCCCGCTCGATGGGTGCCATTTGTCTGTTAGGCCGTTATTGGCACCATCGGTGCTCCCAGGGAACCGACAGGTTGGGCACGGTCTCACGGGTGGCTCACAGGAATTCCCGAGAAAGGGTCATATGAAGCCTCCCTGGTATCCGGGGAATGCATTCCGAACCCGCCGTCGAATTCGCGCCACCGGGCGTGGTCGCCGCCGCGAACAGGGCAACGGGTCCGCCGCGGGACCCGTGTTCGTGGATTCCACCGGCCGCCGGTCCCAGGTGCTGCGCCGGATCGGCACGCTGATCGACCGCCTCTGGGAGATGCCCGCCTTCGAGCGGTACCTGCCGCTCGACAGCCAGTGGTTCGTGTTCGGCGTCGGCTGTGGCCTGATCGCCGTGTTCGTCCTGGTGTGCGGCCGGGTGGAGGGCGTGGCCGCGAAGAACAAGCCGCAACTGATCCTGGGAGGGCGTGCTGCAACAATGGGCGGGTGACCCGCGCCTCCCTGAACAAGCAGCCGCACGAAGTCGCCTCGATGTTCGACGACGTGGCGGAACGGTACGACCTGACGAACGACGTGCTGTCGCTCGGCCAGGACCGGCGCTGGCGCAAGGAGGTGGCCAAGGCGGTCGACGCGCGTCCCGCGCAGAAGGTCCTCGACCTCGCGGCCGGCACGGCGACCTCCTCGCTGCCCTTCGCGCGCACCGGCGCCTACGTCGTCCCGTGCGACTTCTCCCTCGGGATGCTCCAGGTCGGCAAGAGGAAGCACACCTGGCTGCCGTTCACGGCGGGCGACGCGACCAGGCTGCCGTTCAAGGACGACACCTTCGACGCCGTGACGATCTCCTTCGGGCTGCGCAACGTGCAGGACACGGACGCGGCGCTGCGCGAGATGTACCGGGTGACCCGGCCCGGCGGACGCGTGGTGATCTGCGAGTTCTCGCACCCCACCTGGGCGCCCTTCCGGACCGTCTACACCGAGTACCTGATGCGCGCGCTGCCGCCGGTCGCCCGTTCGGTGTCCTCCAACCCGGACGCCTACGTCTACCTCGCCGAGTCCATCCGGGCCTGGCCCGACCAGCCCGGCCTCGCCGAGCGGCTGCGCAAGGCCGGCTGGTCGAAGGTGGCGTGGCGCAACCTCACCGGCGGTGTGGTCGCGCTGCACCGGGGCTTCAAGGAGAGCTGAGTCCCGCCGGCGGGTGACCGGCGCTCACCTGCGGATCATCTCGAAGGCGTCGCCGGCCTCGCCCAGTTCGCGCCGCATTCCGCCCGAGGGCGGCCGCGGGATGCGTGGCTCGCGCACGCCCCCGCCGCCCTCGCCGTCACCGAAGTCGAACCACACGTACACCACGGAGTCCGGGGCACCTCGGCACCGGGCTGCGGATACTGGCGTACGACGTACTCGACCACCGTGTGCGCGAAGTCCGGGCGGTCCGGCGCGTTGAGGAAGAGTCCTCGGGCGAGGGCCGTTTCGCGCGCGTCCATGGCCATGAGTCCGACCAGACGGGGAACGCGCGCTTCGGGTGTTTTGGGTGTTATAAGCACAGATGTCACCCCCAGCGGTACTGGAAGGGTAACGCGGGCGCGGGTCACCCGGAAGCGACATGTGGCTTACTGTGACAGATGGTTACTCTAAGTCACAGGTCGAGCCGGTAGCAGTGCCCCTGCCGTGCCGAGGCCGGCGTCGTGAACGTCTCCGCGAGCCGCATGCCCAGGCGCCGGGTGACCGCGATGGAGCGTTCGTTGCGCGCGTCGACCATCGCCACCACCCGGGCCACCCCGGCCGCCCGCAGCCGGTCCAGCGTCTCCCCGGCGGCGGCGGTGGCGTACCCCCGCCCCCAGTGCGCACGGCCCAGCCGCCAGCCGATCTCGATCTCGCCCGCGGGCCCCAGGCGTGCGGCCACGGCTGGGCCCCGGTGAAGCCGACCATGCCGCCCTCGTCGTCCAGCACCGACCACAGGCAGAACCCCCGCTCCGCGTCGTGCCGGCGCTGGCGCGCGGTCAGCTCCTCGTACACCGACACCTCGGCGGACCGGCCCCCGTGGAACTCCATGACCTCCGGGTCGTCGAAGACCCGGTGCCAGGAGAACGCGTCCTCGTCGGTGGGCACACGCAGCCGTACAGCGGGGAGAGCTCGGTTCACGGGGCAGCCCTTCAGCCGGGTGATCAGTACTGCTGAATAGACTGCCCATGTCCAGTGCCGGTCGGCACGCAGATTCCGAACTTGGGGAGATCCCGCCGTGACAGTCGTGACTGAGCCCCTCTCCGAGAACACCGCCGATGTGATCGTCGTCGGCGCGGGGCCGGCCGGCTCCACCACCGCCTACCACCTCGCCAAGGCCGGACTCGACGTCCTCCTGCTGGAGAAGACCGAGTTCCCTCGCGAGAAGGTCTGCGGCGACGGCCTCACCCCGCGCGCGGTCAAGCAGCTCGTGGCGATGGGCATCGACGTCTCCGAGGAGGCCGGCTGGCTGCGCAACAAGGGCCTGCGCATCATCGGCGGCGGCAGCCGTCTCCAGCTCGACTGGCCCGACCTCGCGTCGTTCCCGGACTACGGCCTCGTCCGCAAGCGTGACGACTTCGACGAGCAGCTCGCCCGCAACGCCCAGAAGGCCGGCGCCCGCCTCTTCGAACGCTGCAACGTCTCCGGCCCCGTCGTGGACGACCGCACCGGCCGCATCACCGGTGTGACCGCCAAGCTCGGCGAGGAGAAGCGCGAGGTCACCTTCCACGCGCCGCTCGTCGTCGCCGCCGACGGCAACTCCACCCGCCTGTCCCTCGCGATGGGCCTGCACCGCCGCGAGGACCGCCCCATGGGCGTCGCGGTGCGCACCTACTTCACCTCTCCCCGCCACGACGACGACTACCTGGAGTCCTGGCTGGAGCTGTGGGACCGGCGGGGCTCCCAGGAGCGCCTGCTACCCGGCTACGGCTGGATCTTCGGCATGGGCGACGGCACCTCCAACGTCGGCCTCGGCGTGCTGAACACCTCGGCCGCCTTCAAGGAGCTGGACTGGCGCGAGATCCTCAAGGCCTGGTGCGCGTCCATGCCCGAGGACTGGGGCTACACCCCGGAGAACATGACCGGCCCGATCCGTGGCGCCGCCCTGCCCATGGCCTTCAACCGCCAGCCGCACTACACCAAGGGGCTGCTGCTCGTCGGCGACGCGGGCGGTCTGGTGAACCCCTTCAACGGCGAGGGCATCGCCTACGCCATGGAGTCCGGCCAGATCGCCGCGGACGTCGTCGTGCAGGCCCACGCCCGCGCGACGCCCGCGCAGCGCGAGATCGCCCTGCAGCGCTACCCGCGCGTCCTCAAGGACACCTACGGCGGCTACTACAGCCTGGGCCGCGCCTTCGTGAAGCTCATCGGCAACCCGAAGGTCATGCAGATCGCCGCCCAGCGGGGCCTGACCCACCCCGTGCTGATGAAGTTCACCCTGAAGCTCCTCGCGAACCTCACCGACCCCACCGGCGGCGACGCGATGGACCGCATCATCAACGGCCTGAGCAGGGTCGCGCCCAAGGCGTGAGGGACCGCGCCCGGCACGTGGCCGGGCGCGGAGGGCGGAACGGGCGGCGGCCCGGCCGGACGTACACCTCGTCCGGCCGGACCGCCGCCCGCCGTCGTACGCCCTCCCGCCCGGCGAGAGGAGGCCGGGCCGGTCGCCGTCGCGTCGGGAGAGGACCGCCGGGCCCGCCGGGGCTCACCGCGCCGCCGAGAGGGGCGGAGCGGCCCCGGGCCGAAGGGAGCGGGCCGGGGACGGGTGGACGGCCGCGCGGGCCGTACGAGGGCACCCGGAGCCGCGCGACGGCGGACCGGGCGTGGTCGCGGACGGCGTGACGCGGCCGCGTGGCGGAGGCCGGCGGGTCCGTGGCGCATCCGGAACGCCCCACCTGAAGGGAACCGTCCGGACTTGCGTCGCTCGGCCCGAATCAGCCTGATCCGGGCCGTCTTGGCCTCAATCGGCAGGACGGGAACGGAAAGGACCGCGGCCCCCGAGCGGCCGCGGCCCTTCCGTGTGCTGATCGTGGTGCGGTGTGCTCAGAGCACCCGGACCGCGCCGGTCGGCGGGTCGTACGACAGCGGCTTCTCCTGGACGCCGCTGGAGGGGTTCTGGGCGCCGACGAACATACCGTCGCCGACGTACACCGCCACGTGGTACGCGCTGCCCGCGCTGCCCCAGTAGAGGATGTCGCCGGGCTGCAGGTTGCTCAGCGACACCTGGGTGCCGGCCGTCGACTGGTCCTGGGAGACCCGCGGCAGGCTGATGCCGACCTGCTTGAACGCCGTCTGCACCAGGCCGGAGCAGTCGTACGCGGACGGGCCGGTGGCGCCGGAGACGTAGGCCTTGCCGACCTGGGCCTTCACGAAGGAGACGATGGCCGCCGCCGAACCGGTGGCGGTGGACGTGCTCGTGCTCGTGCTCGTGGACGCGCCGGTGCTCGCCGTGGTGGCGAGCGTCGTGCGCTCGGCGCTGCGGGCGGCGCGCGCGGCGGCGGCCTTGCGAGCGTCCTCCTGGGCCTTCTTCTTGGCCTCCGCGGCCTTCTGCTTGGCCTCCGCGAGGTCCGACTTGGCCTGCTTCGCGGCGTTCGCGGCGGCCGCGTCGCGCTCGGCCTGCAGTTCGTAGTTGGCCGCGGCCTGCTGGGTGGCGTCCGCGGACTGGGCGACCTGAGCGGCCAGGTCGGCCGTCAGCGTGGGCAGTTCGAGGGTCTGCGTCACCGGCTCGGCAGCGTTCGCCGATCCGGACGCCCCGGCTACTGCCAGGGTGCTGAGGACGCCACCGGCAACTCCGGCCCGCATCGCGAGGGTCGACGCGCTGCGGCGGGGCTTCCGGTGGCTGCGTATGTGAGCGGTGTGGGACATGGGAACAACCGGTACCAGGGGCTCCTTCATATCTTCAAGAAACGTGTGGTGCGCCACAGTTGCTCAACGGAGGCCTCAAAAGCCCTGCGCGTCACTCTTTATTGACGCCGTAACGGACATTGCGGACGCCCGTGATCAAGCCCTTGATCACGGTCTTTGATCATTACGTCCGAATTGCCCTGCGCCTACCACTCGTTCGGGTCGTTGGCCAAGCCCCGTTCTCAGACACCTCTCATCAATGTGGCGGAGGTCACGGAACGGTTACCGGAAGGGCGACGTCCCGCGCGGGCGGGAGGTGGACGAAAGGAGAAGGGGACTTCGTGAACGCGTGCACGCGCTCGCGTGGTGTCCACACCTCGCCCCGCACCTCCCCCTGACGTGTGAACGCGTTCCTCTATCAGGGCATCGCGCCCAGAGCCAATTTGCATGCAGCGGAACTCTCTTGATATGGAGACGCCCCCTTTCACCTGCGACGACGAGCGAAAATGTCACTTCTGGTGATCAGCTGGACGCTTCGCGTACGAAGATCACCCATCATCCGACTTCATGATCCTTCGTCAGGTGGTGGAGATCACAAAGGTTGTGTAATACCCCGTGTCGCAGATCACAGAGCGGCAGGCATAGGATGCGAGGCAGTTGGGCTTGTGACCTGCTTCACATGTTCTCGATCTTCGCCGGGGAAGAGCGTGGTTCGAGGGACCGGTGGGGCGGACGTGAGCCCAGTGCAACCGCCAGCAGTCAGTGCCGACTGAGAGGAGCGAGGAGCGGTGAACGCGTATGCGCCCATCCTCGTACTGGGAGCCCTCGGGGCAGGCTTTGCGATCTTCTCCGTGGTCATGGCCACGCTGATCGGTCCGAAGCGGTACAACCGCGCCAAGCTCGAGGCCTACGAGTGCGGTATCGAGCCGACCCCCACGCCGGCCGGCGGCGGGCGCTTCCCCATCAAGTACTACCTGACGGCGATGCTCTTCATCGTCTTCGACATCGAGATCGTCTTCCTCTACCCCTGGGCCGTCACCTTCGACGCCCTGGGGATCTTCGGGCTCGTGGAGATGCTGCTCTTCGTGCTCACCGTCTTCGTCGCGTACGCGTACGTATGGCGGCGCGGCGGCCTGGAATGGGACTGAGGGGCCTTTAACGACATGGGACTCGAAGAAAAGCTGCCGAGCGGCTTCCTGCTGACCACCGTGGAGCAGGCCGCGGGCTGGGTGCGCAAGGCGTCCGTCTTCCCGGCCACCTTCGGCCTCGCCTGCTGCGCCATCGAGATGATGACCACCGGTGCCGGGCGCTACGACCTCGCGCGCTTCGGCATGGAGGTCTTCCGCGGCTCGCCGCGCCAGGCGGACCTGATGATCGTCGCCGGCCGGGTCAGCCAGAAGATGGCGCCGGTCCTGAGGCAGGTCTACGACCAGATGCCCAATCCCAAGTGGGTGATCTCCATGGGCGTCTGCGCCTCCTCGGGCGGCATGTTCAACAACTATGCGATCGTCCAGGGCGTCGACCACATCGTCCCGGTCGACATCTACCTCCCCGGCTGCCCGCCGCGGCCCGAGATGCTGATGGACGCGATCCTCAAGCTCCACCAGAAGATCCAGTCCTCCAAGCTCGGCGTGAACGCCGAGGAAGCGGCCCGCGAGGCGGAGGAGGCGGCGCTCAAGGCCCTGCCCACGATCGAGATGAAGGGGCTGCTGCGGTGAGCGACGCGAACGGCACCAACGGCGTCAACGGGTCCTCGAACGGGGTGAACCCCGAGAAGGACCTCTCCGCCTCCAACCTGCCCGGCCAGCGCGGCCAGGGCGGCGAGGAGATCCGCGTCCAGCGCGGGATGTTCGGCGCCGACAACGGCGGCGACACCTCCGGCTACGGCGGCCTGGTCCGCTCGGTCCGCCTCCCGGGACCGGCGAGCCGGCCCTACGGCGGCTGGTTCGACGAGGTGGCCGACGAGCTGGAGGGCGCCCTGGAGGAGCAGGGGCTCCTGCCGGAGAACGCCATCGAGAAGACGGTCGTCGACCGCGGGGAGCTGACCTTCCACGTCGAACGCGAGCACCTGGTCCGCGTCGCCCGCACGCTGCGCGACGACCCCGCCCTGCGCTTCGAGCTGTGCACCGGCGTCAGCGGCGTCCACTACCCGCACGACAAGGGCCGGGAGCTGCACGCCGTCTACCACCTGCGCTCGATCACCCACAACCGGCTGATCCGCCTCGAGGTGAGCGCCCCCGACAGCGAGCCGCGCATCCCGTCCCTGGTCTCCGTGTACCCGACCAACGACTGGCACGAGCGCGAGACCTGGGACTTCTTCGGGATCGTCTTCGACGGTCACCCGGCCCTGACCCGGATCATGATGCCGGACGACTGGCAGGGCCACCCGCAGCGCAAGGACTACCCCCTCGGCGGCATCGCCGTCGAGTACAAGGGCGCCCAGATCCCGGCTCCGGACCAGCGGAGGTCGTACTCGTGAGCACGCAGTCAGCATCGGCCCGCCCGTCGCCCGGCAACCACCCCTCATCGGGTCCCTCCGGGACGGAGAGTTCTTCTCGAGAGACCACCGAGGGCACCGTCTACACGGTCACCGGTGGCGACTGGGACGAGGTCGTCCAGTCCGCGGCCCGCGCCGACGACGAGCGCATCGTCGTCAACATGGGTCCCCAGCACCCGTCCACCCATGGAGTGCTCCGTCTGATCCTCGAGATCGAGGGCGAGACGGTCACCGAGGCCCGCTGCGGCATCGGCTACCTCCACACCGGCATCGAGAAGAACCTCGAGTACCGGACCTGGACGCAGGGCACCACGTTCGTGACGCGCATGGACTACCTGACGTCCTTCTTCAACGAGACCGCCTACTGTCTCGCCGTCGAGAAGCTCCTCGGCATCGAGGACGAGATCACCGAGCGCGCCAAGATCATCCGGGTCCTCCTGATGGAGCTGAACCGGCTCTCCTCCCACCTGGTGTGCATCGCCACCGGCGGCATGGAGCTGGGCGCCACCACGATCATGATCTACGGATTCCGTGATCGTGAAATGATTCTCGACATCTACGAGCTCATCACGGGCCTGCGGATGAACCACGCGTACATCCGCCCCGGCGGACTCGCCCAGGACCTGCCGCCCGGCGCGGTGGACCAGATCCGCGAGTTCGTGAAGAAGATGAAGAAGAACCTCCCGGAGTACGACAAGCTCGCCACCGGGAACCCCATCTTCAAGGCCCGTATGCAGAACGTCGGCTACCTCGACCTGGCCGGCTGCATGGCCCTCGGCGCCACCGGCCCGATCCTGCGCTCCACCGGCCTGCCGCACGACCTGCGCAAGACACAGCCCTACTGCGGCTACGAGACGTACGACTTCGACGTCCCGACCGCCGACTCCTGCGACTCCTACGGGCGCTTCCTGATCCGCCTGGAGGAGATGCGCGAGTCGCTCGGCATCGTCGAACAGTGCCTGGACCGGCTCCAGCCCGGGCCGGTCATGGTCGCCGACAAGAAGATCGCCTGGCCCGCCCAGCTCGCCCTGGGACCGGACGGGCTCGGCAACTCCCTCGACCACATCAAGAAGATCATGGGCACCTCCATGGAGGCCCTGATCCACCACTTCAAGCTGGTCACCGAGGGCTTCCGCGTACCGCCGGGACAGGCGTACGCGGCCGTCGAGTCCCCCAAGGGCGAACTCGGGGTCCACGCCGTCTCCGACGGCGGCACCCGCCCCTTCCGGGTCCACTTCCGCGACCCGTCCTTCACCAACCTGCAGGCCATGGCGGCGATGTGCGAAGGCGGCCAGGTCGCCGACGTCATCGTCGCCGTCGCGTCCATCGACCCCGTGATGGGAGGCGTCGACCGGTGACCACCAGTTCTTCGGAGCGGGGCGTCAGCCTGGGCATGCCCCAACTGCCCGCCCCCGCTTACCCGGACGACGTCCGGGCCCGGCTGGAGACGGACGCGCGCGAGGTGATCGCGCGCTATCCCGACTCCCGCTCGGCCCTGCTGCCGCTGCTCCACCTCGTGCAGTCGGAGGAGGGCCACGTCACCCGCACCGGCATGCAGTTCTGCGCGGACATGCTGGACCTCACCACGGCCGAGGTCACCGCCGTCGCCACCTTCTACACGATGTACCGGCGCAAGCCCTCCGGCGACTACCAGGTGGGCGTCTGCACCAACACCCTGTGCGCGGTGATGGGCGGCGACGCGATCTTCGAGACCCTCCAGGAGCACCTGGGCGTCGGCAACGGCGAGACCACCGACGACGGCAAGGTCACCCTGGAGCACATCGAGTGCAACGCGGCCTGCGACTTCGCACCCGTGGTGATGGTCAACTGGGAGTTCTTCGACAACCAGACCCCCGGCAGCGCCAAGCGCCTGGTCGACGACCTGCGCGAGGGACGGCCCGTACAGCCCACGCGCGGGGCGCGCCTGTGCACCTTCAAGGAGACCGCGCGGATTCTGGCCGGCTTCCCCGACGAGCGGCCCGGGGCCGTCGAGGAGGGCGGCAGTGCGGGACCCGCTTCGCTGGTGGGCCTTCGCCTGGCAAGGGGAGAGGCCGCACCCGCGCGCGTGGTCCATCCGCGCGACGGCGGTCCGCACGACGAACCGCAGGACCGGGCGCACCGGCCGTCGACGGCCGAGCACCTCAGTTCTCATGACGCGCCGCAGCAGACATCGGCCTCCGACCCGGCCCACCCGGCAGGGCCCGCCGCCGAGGAGGGGGAGTGATGACCGTGGCACCCGAACTCAAGGACACGAGCCCCGAGAAGCTGCTCGCACCCGTGCTGTCGGCCTTCTGGGACGAGGACCGGTCCTGGTCCATGGACGTCTACCGCAGGCACGAGGGGTACGAGGGGCTCCGCAAGGCGCTCGCCATGTCGCCGGACGACCTGATCGCGTACGTCAAGGACTCCGGTCTGCGCGGGCGCGGCGGCGCGGGATTCCCGACCGGAATGAAATGGCAGTTCATTCCCCAGGGTGATGGAAAACCGCACTATCTAGTTGTCAACGCCGACGAATCGGAACCGGGAACCTGCAAGGACATCCCGCTCCTCTTCGCGAACCCGCACAGCCTCATCGAGGGCATCGTGATCGCGTGCTACGCCATCCGGTCTTCGCATGCCTTCATCTATCTGCGTGGTGAGGTCGTCCCCGTTCTGCGGCGGCTGCACGAGGCCGTGCGCGAGGCCTACGCGGCGGGCTACCTCGGCGAGGACATCCTGGGCAGCGGACTCGACCTCGACCTCACCGTGCACGCCGGCGCCGGCGCGTACATCTGCGGTGAGGAGACCGCACTGCTCGACTCGCTCGAAGGCCGCCGTGGTCAACCGCGGCTCCGTCCCCCTTTCCCCGCCGTCGAAGGGCTCTATGCCTGCCCGACTGTTGTGAACAACGTCGAGTCGATCGCGTCGGTTCCCGCCATCCTGAAAAACGGGAAAGACTGGTTCAGGTCGATGGGCAGCGAGAAGTCCCCGGGCTTCACGCTCTACTCGCTCAGCGGCCACGTCGCGAGCCCCGGCCAGTTCGAGGCGCCGCTCGGCGTCACACTGCGCCAGCTCCTCGACATGAGCGGCGGGATGCGGCCCGGCCACCGCCTCAAGTTCTGGACCCCGGGCGGCTCCTCGACCCCGATGTTCACCGACGAGCACCTCGACGTCCCCCTCGACTACGAAGGGGTCGGCGCCGCGGGTTCCATGCTCGGCACCAAGGCCCTGCAGTGCTTCGACGAGACGACCTGCGTGGTGCGGGCGGTGACCCGCTGGACCGAGTTCTACGCCCACGAGTCCTGCGGCAAGTGCACCCCCTGCCGTGAAGGAACGTACTGGCTGGTGCAGTTGCTGCGGGACATCGAGGCCGGCAAGGGCGCGATGTCCGACCTCGACAAGCTCGCCGACATCGCCGACAACATCAACGGCAAGTCCTTCTGCGCCCTCGGTGACGGCGCCGCATCCCCGATCTTCTCCTCGCTGAAGTACTTCCGCGAGGAGTACGAGCAGCACATCACGGGCCGGGGCTGCCCCTTCGACCCGGCCAAGTCGACGGCCTGGGCGGACCGCCCGGAGGTGAACGCATGACCGTGACCACCAGTGCTCCCTCCGGAGGGGAGAGGCGGCGGTCCCGCCGGAGGACCTCGTCACGCTGACGATCGACGGCGTCGAGATCAGCGTGCCCAAGGGCACCCTGGTCATCCGGGCCGCCGAGCAGCTCGGCATCGAGATCCCGCGGTTCTGCGACCACCCCCTGCTGGATCCGGCCGGCGCCTGCCGCCAGTGCATCGTCGAGGTCGAGGGCCAGCGCAAGCCCATGGCGTCCTGCACCATCACGTGCACCGACGGCATGGTGGTGAAGACCCAGCTCACCTCGCCGGTCGCCGAGAAGGCCCAGCACGGCGTGATGGAGCTGCTGCTCATCAACCACCCGCTGGACTGCCCGGTCTGCGACAAGGGCGGCGAGTGCCCGCTGCAGAACCAGGCCATGTCGCACGGCAACGCGGAGTCCCGCTTCGAGGGCCGCAAGCGGACCTACGAGAAGCCGGTGCCGATCTCCACGCAGGTGCTCCTCGACCGCGAGCGGTGCGTGCTGTGCGCCCGCTGCACCCGCTTCTCCAACCAGGTGGCGGGCGACCCGATGATCGAGCTGATCGAACGGGGCGCGCTGCAGCAGGTCGGCACCGGCGAGGGCGACCCGTTCGAGTCGTACTTCTCCGGCAACACCATCCAGATCTGCCCGGTGGGCGCGCTCACCTCGGCGGCCTACCGCTTCCGCTCCCGGCCCTTCGACCTCATCTCCTCGCCGTCGGTGTGCGAACACTGCTCGGGCGGCTGCGCGACGCGCACCGACCACCGGCGCGGCAAGGTCATGCGGCGGCTCGCCGCCGACGACCCCGAGGTCAACGAGGAGTGGATCTGCGACAAGGGCCGCTTCGCGTTCCGGTACGCCCAGACCAGGGACCGCCTCGACGTCCCGCTGGTGCGCAACGCCGAAGGCGTTCTGGAGCCCGTCTCCTGGCCGGAGGCCCTGGAAGCGGCCGCGCGCGGACTGACCGCCGCCCGCTCCCGGGCCGGTGTCCTCACCGGCGGCCGGCTGACGGTCGAGGACGCCTACGCGTACAGCAAGTTCGCGCGCGTGGCGCTCGGCACGAACGACATCGACTTCCGCGCGCGCGTGCACAGCGGCGAGGAGGCCGACTTCCTCGCGGCCCGGGTGGCGGGCCGCGGCCGTGACCTCGACGGCACCGGCGTCACCTACACCACGCTGGAGAAGGCGCCCGCCGTCCTGCTCGCCGGGTTCGAGTCGGAGGAGGAGGCGCCCGGCGTCTTCCTGCGGCTGCGCAAGGCCTGGCGCAAGCACAAGCAGCAGGTGTTCTCCCTCGCCACGCACGCGACGCGCGGCCTGCAGAAGGCGGGCGGCACGCTGCTGCCGGCCGCGCCCGGCACCGAGACCGAGTGGCTGGACGCCCTCGCGAGCGGCGTGGGCCTCGAGGAGCCCGGCACGAAGGCCGCCGAGGCCCTGCGCGCCGACGGCGCGGTGATCGTCGTGGGGGAGCGGCTCGCCTCGGTCGCGGGCGGTCTCACCGCCGCCGTGCGCGCCGCCGCCGCCACCGGCGCCCAGTTGGTCTGGATCCCGCGGCGGGCGGGCGAACGCGGCGCGATCGAGGCCGGCGCCCTGCCGTCGCTGCTGCCGGGCGGCCGCCCGGCGACCGACCCGCGCGCCCGGGAGGAGGTCGCCGCCGTCTGGGGGCTGGCCGAACTCCCCGCCGGTCACGGCCGGGACACCCACCAGATGATCGAGGCTGCCGCCACCGGCGAACTGGCCGCGCTCGTGGTCGCCGGCGTGGAGGTCGACGACCTGCCCGACCCGGCACGCGCGCGTGAGGCGCTCGAAGGCGTCGGCTTCCTGGTGTCGCTGGAACTGCGGCCCAGCGAGGTCACCGGCCACGCCGACGTGGTCCTGCCGGTCGCGGCGGTCGCCGAGAAGGCGGGCGCCTTCCTGAACTGGGAGGGCAGGGTGCGCTTCTTCGAGGCCGCGCTCAAGCCCGACCAGATGACCCGCCGGCTCGCCCCACCGACGGGCGGGTTCTGCAGATGCTGGCCGACGCCATGGACGTGCACCTGGGCCTGCCGGACCTGCGGACCGCGCGCGCGGAGATCGACCGGCTCGGCCCCTGGGACGGCCCGCGGGCCACCGACCCCCTGGAGACCGGGGGCGTCCTGCCCCGGCCGGCCGTCGGCGAGGCCGTACTAGCCGGGCACCGGCTGCTGCTCGACCAGGGCGTCCTGCAGGAGGGCGACGAGGCCCTCGCCGGAACCCGGCACGCCGCACGCGCGCGCGTGTCGGCGGCGACGGCCGCCGAGGCGGGCGTCGAGGACGGCGGCCTCCTGGCCGTCACCGGCTCCTCCGGCACCGTCGAACTTCCGCTCCAGGTCACCGAGATGCCCGACCGGGTGGTGTGGCTGCCGCTGAACTCCGCCGGCGCGGGCGTCGCCTCCGACACCGGTGCGCAGCCCGGCTCCCTCGTCCGTATCGGCCCGGCGGCACGCGCCGAACAGGCCCCCAAGGAGGTGGAGGCATGAGCCCGTACCTCGCGGCTGAAGACCTCTCGATGTTCGGCCGGGACCCCTGGTGGCTGGTCGTCGTCAAGGCCGTCTTCTGCTTCGCGTTCCTGATGGTGACCGTGCTGTTCTCCATCGTCTGGGAGCGCAAGGTCGTCGCCTGGATGCAGCTTCGCATCGGCCCGAACCGGCACGGCCCCTGGGGCATGCTCCAGTCGCTCGCCGACGGCATCAAGCTGATGCTCAAGGAAGACCTCGTCGTCAAGCGCGCGGACAAGGTGGTCTACGTCCTTGCACCGATCGTCGCGGCCATCCCGGCCTTCATGGCGATCGCGGTGATCCCCTTCGGTCCCGCCGACAACGAGATCTCGATCTTCGGCACGCGGACCACGATGCAGCTCACCGACCTGCCGATCGCGATGCTCTACATCCTCGCGGTCGCCTCGGTCGGCATCTACGGCATCGTGCTGGCGGGCTGGAGCTCCGGATCCACCTACCCGCTGCTCGGCGGTCTGCGCTCCTGCGCCCAGATGATCTCCTACGAGATCGCCATGGGAGCGGCGTTCGCCTCCGTGTTCCTCTACTCGGGGTCGATGTCGACGTCGACCATCGTCGAGCAGCAGCACGACCGCTGGTACATCCTGCTGCTGCCGGTCTCCTTCATCCTCTACGTCGTCACGATGGTCGGCGAGACCAACCGCGCCCCCTTCGACATGCCGGAGTCCGAGGGCGACCTGGTCGGCGGCTTCAACACCGAGTACTCGTCCATCAAGTTCGCGATGTTCATGCTCGCCGAGTACGTGAACATGGTGACGGTGTCGGCCGTCTCGACCACCCTGTTCCTCGGCGGCTGGCGCGCCCCCTGGCCGGTCAGCGGCTTCTGGGAGGGCGCGAACCACGGCTGGTGGCCGCTGCTCTGGTTCGTCATCAAGGTCCAGTTGCTGCTGTTCTTCTTCATCTGGCTGCGCGGCACGCTCCCCCGGGTCCGGTACGACCAGCTCATGAAGCTCGGCTGGAAGGTCCTCATCCCGGTCTCGGTGACCTGGCTGATGCTCGTCGCGACCGTGCGGGCGCTGCGCAACGAGAACTACGACTTCGCCGACATCGCGCTCTACGTCGGCGGCGGTGTCCTCGCCCTGCTGCTGCTCTCCTTCGTCGCCGACATGTTCCGCGCGAAGGCGAGGACGGACGAGCAGGCCGCCGGCCCGCAGCCCGGATTCGACCCGATGGCGGGCGGATTCCCCGTGCCTCCGCTGCCCGGACAGGAACTGCCGCCGGCGCCCAGGCGCCGCTCGCGCCGGGAGCGGGAGCTGATTGTCAGTGGTGGACCGGACACTGTCAGTGACGGATCTACGGATGGAAAGGAGGCGTCCGATGGCTGAGGAGCCAACGGAGTCCGGACAGATCAAGCCCGGCTTCCAGAACCCCGTGGCCGGCTTCGGCGTGACCTTCAAGGCCATGTTCAAGAAGCGGCTCACCGAGCAGTACCCCGAGCAGCAGAAGACCACGGCTCCGCGGTTCCACGGACGGCACCAGCTCAACCGCCATCCGGACGGCCTGGAGAAGTGCGTCGGCTGCGAGCTGTGCGCCTGGGCCTGCCCCGCCGACGCCATCTACGTGGAGGGCGCCGACAACACCGACGAGGAGCGCTACTCGCCGGGTGAGCGGTACGGCCGCGTCTACCAGATCAACTACGCCCGCTGCATCCTGTGCGGGCTGTGCATCGAGGCGTGCCCCACGCGCGCGCTGACGATGACGAACGAGTTCGAACTGGCCGACTCCAGCCGCGCCAACCTCATCTACACCAAGGAGCAGCTGCTCGCCGGTCTCGAGGAGGGCATGGTCGACACACCGCACGCGATCTTCCCGGGGACGGACGAACAGGACTACTACCGGGGCCTGGTGACGGAGGCCGCGCCGGGCACGGTGCGGCAGGCCGCCGTCTCCAAGGGCGAGGTGGTGCAGGAGGGCGACAGCACCTCCGGCGAGACCGAACCGGCGTCGGAGAAGGTGATCGGCCGATGAGCGCACTGCAGCTTGCCGCCTACACCACCTCCACCGGTGAGGCCTTCCAGTTCTGGGTCCTCGGCACGGTCGCGGTGATCGGCGCCCTGTGCACCGTCTTCATGAAGAAGGCCGTGCACAGCGCCCTCTGCCTCGCCGGAACCATGATCGTCCTGGCGGTGTTCTACCTCGCCAACGGCGCCTACTTCCTGGGCATCGTGCAGATCGTCGTCTACACCGGCGCGATCATGATGCTGTTCCTCTTCGTGGTGATGCTCGTCGGCGTCACGGCCGCGGACTCGCTGAAGGAGACCATCAAGGGCCAGCGCTGGCTGGCGCTGCTCTGCGGGGCCGGCTTCGGCGTCCTGCTGTTCGCCGGCATCGGCAACGCCTCCCTGACGGAGTTCAACGGCACCGGCCGGGCGAACGCCAACGGCAACGTGGAGGGTCTCGCGGCCCTCATCTTCACCAAGTACGTCTTCGCCTTCGAGATCACCGGCGCACTGCTGATCACGGCCGCCGTCGGCGCGATGGTGCTCACCCACCGCGAGCGCACCGAGCGCGCCAGGACCCAGCGCGAGATGGCCGAGCAGCGCATCCGGGAAGGCCGGCACATCCCGCCGCTGCCCGCCCCGGGCGTCTACGCCCGGCACAACGCCGTGGACGTCGCGGGCCTGCTGCCCGACGGCACCCCCTCCGAGCTGACCGTCAGCAAGACGCTGCGCGAACGCGGTCAGGTCCGGGACGTGTCGGCGGAGGCGCTCAACGACCTCCGGGCCCTGGAGCAGCGCGCCGCCGAGCGTCTGGAGCGGACCGGGATCGAGCCGGCGACGTTCAAGCGGCCCGAGGAGGCGTCGAAGTGAACCCCGTCAACTACCTCTACCTCGCGGCCCTGCTGTTCACCGTCGGCGCGACCGGGGTGCTGATCCGGCGCAACGCGATCGTCGTGTTCATGTGCGTCGAGCTGATGCTCAACGCCTGCAACCTCGCGTTCGTCGTCTTCTCCCGGATGCACGGCAACCTCGACGGCCAGATCATCGCCTTCTTCACGATGGTCGTCGCCGCCGCGGAGGTCGTGGTGGGCCTCGCGATCATCGTGTCGCTGTTCCGTACCCGCCACTCGGCCTCGGTCGACGACGCCAGCCTGATGAAGCTGTAAGGGGTCGGAAGAATCGTGGACAACCTGATCGCGCTGCTCATCGCGGCGCCCCTGCTCGGAGCGGCCGTCCTCCTGGTCGGCGGCCGGCGGCTGGACGCCGTGGGCCACTGGATCGCCACGCTCCTGTCGGCCACCTCCTTCGTGCTCGGCGTGGTCCTCTTCGCCGGCCTGCTCGGCAGGGACGCCGAGAACCGCACCCTGACCCAGCACCTGTGGACGTGGATCCCGGTCGGCGACTTCCAGGCGGACGTCACCTTCCGCCTGGACCAGCTGTCGATGACGTTCGTGCTGCTGATCACGGGCGTCGGCTCGCTGATCCACCTCTACTCGGTCGGGTACATGGAGCACGACGAGCGGCGCCGCCGCTTCTTCGGCTACCTGAACCTGTTCCTCGCGGCGATGCTGGTGCTGGTCCTCGCCGACAACTACCTGCTGCTGTACGTCGGCTGGGAGGGTGTCGGCCTCGCCTCGTATCTGCTCATCGGCTTCTGGCAACACAAGCCCAGCGCCGCGACGGCCGCGAAGAAGGCCTTCCTGGTCAACCGGGTCGGCGACATGGGCCTGTCGATCGCGATCATGCTGATGTTCACCACCTTCGGCAGTTTCGCCTTCGGCCCGGTCCTCAGCCACACCGGCGACACCTCGGAGGGCCGGCTCACCGCGATCGGCCTGATGCTGCTGCTCGCCGCGTGCGGCAAGTCGGCCCAGGTCCCGCTGCAGTCCTGGCTCGGGGACGCCATGGAGGGCCCGACCCCGGTCTCGGCCCTCATCCACGCCGCGACGATGGTGACGGCGGGCGTCTACCTGATCGTCCGCTCCGGTGCCATCTTCAACGCGGCGCCCGACGCCCAGCTCGCCGTCACCGTGGTCGGCGCCGTCACGCTCCTCTTCGGTGCGATCGTCGGTTGCGCCAAGGACGACATCAAGAAGGCGCTGGCCGGTTCGACCATGTCGCAGATCGGCTACATGGTGCTGGCGGCCGGCCTCGGCCCCATCGGCTACGTCTTCGCGATCATGCACCTGGTCACCCACGGCTTCTTCAAGGCCGGGCTGTTCCTGGGCGCCGGTTCGGTCATGCACGGCATGAACGACGAGGTCGACATGCGCAGGTACGGCGGCCTGCGCACGTACATGCCGGTCACCTTCGCCACCTTCGGCCTCGGCTACCTCGCGATCATCGGCTTCCCGTTCCTGTCCGGCTTCTACTCCAAGGACGCCATCATCGAGGCGGCCTTCGCCAAGGGCGGCACCCAGGGCTGGATCCTCGGCGGCGTGGCCCTGCTCGGCGCGGCCATCACCGCCTTCTACATGACGCGCGTGATGCTCATGACGTTCTTCGGGGAGAAGCGCTGGCAGCCGGACGCGGAGGGCCACGAGCCGCACCCGCACGAGTCCCCGAAGATCATGACGATCCCCATGATCGTGCTGGCGGTCGGCTCCGTCTTCGGCGGCTTCTTCTTCCACCTCGGTGACCGCTTCCTCAACTGGCTGGAGCCGGTCACCGGCCACAGCGAGGGCGACTCGCCGATCAGTGCCATGACGGTCACCGGGGCGACCCTGGTCTGCCTGGTCGTCGGCGTCGGCATCGCCTGGGCGCAGTACGGCCGCAAGCCCGTCCCGGCGGTCGCCCCCGCGGTTCGCTGCTCACCCGGGCGGCCCGGCGCGACCTGCTGCAGGACGACTTCAACCATGTCGTCCTGGTGCGCGGCGGCGAACACCTCACGCGCTCCCTGGTGTACGTCGACCACACCCTGGTCGACGGTGTGGTCAACGGCACGGCGGCCGGCTTCGGCGGCCTGTCCGGACGGCTGCGCCGGGTCCAGAACGGCTTCGTCCGCTCCTACGCGGTCTCGATGTTCGGCGGCGCGGCACTCCTGGTCGCCGCGACCCTGCTGATGAGGGCGGTCTGATACCGATGTCCTTTCCTCTGCTGACAGCGACGGCGGCGCTCCCGGCCCTCGGGCGGTCGCCACGGCCGCCGTACCGGCCGCGAAGCGCGACGCCGCGAAATGGCTGGCGCTGGTCGTCTCGCTCGCCACGCTCGCCCTGGCGATCACCGTCCTGGTCCGGTTCGACCCGGGCGGCGACCGCTACCAGCTCACCGAGTCCCACGCCTGGATCGCGGACTTCGGGGTCAGGTACGAGCTGGGCGTGGACGGCATCGCGGTGGCGCTGCTCGCCCTGACCGCGCTGCTGATCCCGTTCATCATCCTGGCCGGCTGGCACGACGCCGATCCGCTGGAGACCGGAAGCCGCCGCTGGCGGCCCACCCAGGGCTTCTTCGCGCTGATCCTCGCCGTCGAGGCGATGGTGGTCATCTCCTTCGAGGCCACCGACGTCTTCCTCTTCTACATCTTCTTCGAAGCCATGCTCATCCCGATGTACTTCCTCATCGGCGGCTTCGGGGACCGTGCCCACGAGCACGGTGAGGAGGCGGCCTCCACCCAGCGGTCGTACGCGGCCGTGAAGTTCCTCCTCTACAACCTGGTCGGCGGCCTGATCATGCTGGCCGCGGTGATCGGCCTCTACGTGGTCGCCGGGAACTTCAGCCTCCAGGAGATCGTCCAGGCCCGGGCGAACGGCTCGCTGCACATGGCGACCAGCACCGAACGCTGGCTGTTCCTCGGCTTCTTCTTCGCCTTCGCGGTGAAGGCGCCGCTGTGGCCGCTGCACACCTGGCTGCCCAACGCCATGCAGGAGTCCACCGCCCCGGTCGCCGTGCTCATCACGGCGGTCGTCGACAAGGTGGGCACCTTCGCGATGCTCCGCTTCTGCCTCCAGCTCTTCCCGGAGGCCAGCAAGTGGGCGACGCCCGTCATCCTCGTACTGGCGCTCATCAGCATCGTCTACGGCGCGCTGCTCGCCGTCGGCCAGCGGGACATCAAGCGCCTGGTGGCCTACGCGTCGATCTCGCACTTCGGCTTCATCGTCATGGGCATCTTCGCGATGACCAGCCAGGGCCAGTCCGGTGCCACGCTCTACATGGTCAACCACGGCATCTCCACGGCCGCGCTGATGCTGGTCGCCGGATTCCTGATCTCCCGGCGCGGCTCCCGGCTCATCGCGGACTACGGGGGTGTGCAGAAGGTCGCCCCGGTGCTCGCCGGCACCTTCCTGATCGGCGGTCTCGCCACCCTGTCCCTGCCCGGACTCGCCCCGTTCGTGAGCGAGTTCCTGGTCCTGGTCGGCACGTTCACGCGCTACCCGGTGATCGGCGTCATCGCCACCTTCGGCATCGTCCTCGCCGCGCTCTACACCCTCGTCCTGTACCAGCGGACGATGACGGGCCCGGTGAAGCCGGAGGTGTCGGCGATGCCCGACCTCCGCGCGCGTGAACTGCTGGTCGTCGCCCCGCTGATCGTGCTGCTGATCTTCCTCGGCGTCTACCCGAAGCCCGTCACGGACATCGTCAACCCGGCGGTCAAACAGACGATGTCCGACGTACACAAGACCGACCCCAAGCCCGAGGTGGAGGCGGCCAAGTGAGCGCAACAGCCGTCCACAGCCTGTGGACAACCGCGGCCGACCCGATCTCGAAGATCGGCACGCCGAAGATCGAATACGGACAGCTGTCGCCGACCCTGATCGTGGTCGGTGCGGCACTGGTCGGGGTGCTCGTCGAGGCGTTCGTCCCGCGCAGGTCCCGCTACTACGCCCAGGTGTTCGTGTCCGTCGTGGCGCTGTGCGCCGCGTTCGCCGCCGTCGTCGCGCTCGCGTCGAACGGCTACGGCACCACCAAGGCGCACATCGCGGCGATGGGGGCGATCGCGGTCGACGGGCCGTCCCTGTTCCTGCAGGGCACGATCCTGCTGGCCGGCCTGGTCGGCCTGTTCACCTTCGCCGAACGGCGACTGGACCCGGAGGCGCACGGCAACCGGGTCGACTCCTTCGCCGCGCAGGCCGCGTCCGTGCCCGGCAGCGACAGCGAGAAGGCCGCGGTGCGGGCCGGCTTCACCACCACCGAGGTCTTCCCGCTGCTGCTCTTCGCGATCGCGGGCATGCTGGTCTTCCCCTCGGCCAACGACCTGCTGACGCTCTTCGTGGCGCTGGAGGTCTTCTCCCTCCCGCTGTACCTGCTGTGCGCGCTGGCCCGCCGCAAGCGGCTGATGTCGCAGGAGGCGGCGCTCAAGTACTTCCTGCTCGGCGCGTTCGCCTCCGCGTTCACCCTGTTCGGCATCGCCATGCTCTACGGCTACGCCGGCTCGCTGTCGTACGGCCGCATCGCGCAGGTCGTCGAAGGCACGGTCACCGACGTCGACCCGGCGCTGGCCGGCACCATGGGCAACGACGCGCTGCTGCTGATCGGCGTCGCCATGATCGTGATGGGTCTGCTGTTCAAGGTGGGCGCCGTCCCGTTCCACATGTGGACGCCCGACGTCTACCAGGGCGCACCCACCCCGGTGACCGGATTCATGGCGGCGGCCACCAAGGTCGCGGCGTTCGGCGCGCTGCTGCGCCTGCTGTACGTCGTCCTGCCCGGCCTGCGCTGGGACTGGCGGCCGGTGATGTGGGCGGTGGCCGTCATCACCATGCTGGGCGGCGCGATCGTCGCGATCACGCAGACCGACATCAAGCGGCTGCTGGCGTACTCGTCCATCGCGCACGCCGGATTCATCCTCGCCGGTGTCATCGCGACCTCGAAGGACGGCGTGTCGTCCGTCCTGTTCTACCTGGCCGGGTACTCGTTCGTGACGATCGGCGCCTTCGCGGTGGTGACCCTGGTGCGCGACGCCGGCGGCGAGGCCACCCACCTGTCCAAGTGGGCCGGGCTCGGCCGCCGCTCCCCACTGGTGGCGGCCGTGTTCGCGGTGTTCCTGCTGGCCTTCGCGGGCATCCCGCTGACCTCGGGCTTCGCGGGTAAGTTCGCCGTCTTCAAGGCGGCGGCGGACGGTGGCGCGGCCCCGCTGGTCGTGATCGGTGTGATCTCCTCGGCGATCGCCGCGTTCTTCTACATCCGGGTGATCGTGCTGATGTTCTTCAGCGAGCCCAGGCCCGAGGGCCCGACCGTGGCCGTGCCCTCGCCGCTGACCATGGCGGCGATCGGCGTGGGCGTGGCGGTCACGCTGGTGCTCGGTGTGGCGCCGCAGTACTTCCTGGACCTGGCGAACCAGGCGAGCGTGTTCGTGCGCTGACGTACACCACGGCCGTCGTCCGGGGCCCGGTCCTCCCGCGGAGGACCGGGCCCCGGCGCGTGCGGCGGCGCCGGGGCGCCGGAGGGCCCGCCTGTGGAAAACTCCGGGGCTGTCGGTGCGGGCGCCTATCGTGGACGCAGTGGTCGAAGGACGACGCACGGGGACAGGACACGGGGACCGGGCGATGGGCGCGACGGGCGGGATCAGGGAGATGCCACACATGACCGAGGGGCCGGGCACGACCGACAGCGAGGCGCTGGCCACACTGCACCGGGTCTTCGGGTACGAGGCCTTCCGGGGCGAGCAGGCAGCGGTCATCGAGCATGTGGTGGCGGGCGGCGACGCCGTCGTGCTCATGCCGACCGGCGGCGGCAAGTCGCTGTGCTACCAGATCCCGTCCCTGGTCAGACCGGGCACGGGCGTGGTGGTCTCGCCGCTGATCGCGCTGATGCAGGACCAGGTGGACGCCCTGCGCGCGCTCGGCGTGCGAGCGGGCTTCATCAACTCCACCCAGGACTTCGACGAGCGGCGCACGGTCGAGGCCGAGTTCCTCGCCGGTGAGCTGGACCTGCTGTACCTGGCCCCGGAGCGGCTGCGCGTGGCGGCCACGCTCGACCTGCTCTCCCGGGGCAAGATCTCGGTCTTCGCGATCGACGAGGCGCACTGCGTCTCCCAGTGGGGCCACGACTTCCGCCCCGACTACCTGGCCCTCTCGCTGCTCGGCGAGCGCTGGCCGGACGTCCCGCGGATCGCCCTCACGGCCACGGCCACGCACGCCACCCACGAGGAGATCACCCAGCGGCTGGGCATGCCGACGGCCCGCCACTTCGTGGCGAGTTTCGACCGGCCCAACATCCAGTACCGGATCGTGCCCAAGGCCGATCCCAAGAAGCAGCTCCTCGCCTTCCTGCGGGAGGAGCACCCGGGCGACGCCGGCATCGTCTACTGCCTCTCCCGCAACTCGGTGGAGCGCACCGCGGAGTTCCTGAGCGCCAACGGCATCGAGGCGGTTCCGTACCACGCGGGCCTCGACGCGGGCACGCGCGCGGCCCACCAGTCCCGCTTCCTGCGCGAGGAGGGCCTGGTCGTGGTCGCGACCATCGCCTTCGGCATGGGCATCGACAAGCCGGACGTGCGCTTCGTCGCCCACCTCGACCTGCCCAAGTCCGTCGAGGGCTACTACCAGGAGACGGGCCGCGCGGGCCGTGACGGACTGCCCTCCACCGCCTGGATGGCCTACGGCCTCAACGACGTCATCCAGCAGCGCAAGCTGATCCAGTCCGGCGAGGGCGACGAGGCCTTCCGCCGCCGGGCCGCCGCACATCTCGACGCGATGCTCGCTCTGTGCGAGACCGCCCAGTGCAGGCGCGGCCAGCTCCTGGCCTATTTCGGGCAGGAGCCCTCCGCCGCGGGATGCGGCAACTGCGACACCTGCCTCACCCCGCCGGAGACCTGGGACGGCACGGTCGCCGCGCAGAAGGTGCTCTCCACGGTGGTGCGGCTGCAGCGGGAGCGCGGGCAGAAGTTCGGCGCCGTGCAGATCGTGGACATCCTGCTCGGCAAGAGAAGTGCCAAGGTCATCCAGTTCGACCACGACCAGCTCTCCGTGTTCGGTATCGGCGAGGAGCTCACCGACGGCGAATGGCGCGGTGTCGTCCGGCAGTTGCTCGCCCAGGGACTGCTCGCGGTGGAGGGGGAGTACGGCACGCTGGTGCTCACCGAGGCCAGCGGGTCCGTGCTGCGCCGCGAGCGGGACGTGCCGCTGCGCAAGGAGCCGAAGAAGCCGGCCACCTCGCGCTCGGGTTCCTCCCGGGGCGAGCGCAAGGCCAAGGCCGCCGCGGCCGAGCTGCCGGGCGAACTCGTCCCCGCCTTCGAGGCCCTGCGCGCCTGGCGCGCCGAACAGGCCAGGGAGCAGGGCGTCCCGGCGTACGTCATCTTCCACGACGCCACGCTGCGGGAGATCGTCATCCGGCGGCCCGGTTCGGTGCGGGAGCTGGGCACCGTGGGCGGCGTCGGCGAGAAGAAGCTGGCGACCTACGGGAGGGGGTGCTGGAGGTGCTGAACTCCCTGTCCGGCCCGGCCGGTGCCACGACGGGGGGCGCCGCTCCCGCGGCGGGCGATGTCCCGCCCGCTGACGGCGAGGCCCCGGAGGACGACTGGGCCGAGTACGCGCAGGAGCCGGAGCCCGACGACTGGATGTAGCGTCGGGCGCCGTCGGGGCCGTCAGGCCAGCGCCGTCAGCCCCGGGGCGAAGGTGATCAGCAGCGGCAGCAACGGCACCAGCGCGGCCACCGTGGTGGTCAGCGCCCGGTGCCGGCGGAGCAGCCGCGGCGGGGGCTCCAGGAGGCGGTCCACGCGCTCGCCGAGGAGCCGGTGGCTGGAGGCGCAGGACAGGACGCCGCGGTGCTGGTTGAGCTCGATCAGGGCGAGGGCGGTGGTGAGGTGGCCGCAGCGCCGGGAGGCGGTGTCGTCGGCGGCCAGTTCGACCAGGCGGTGCGTCTGGTCGCAGAAGTGGGCGAAGAGCGGGACGCCCGGGAATCCGGTGGCCAGCGCGGTGGACAGGTGGAGCAGCCAGTCGTGGTGGGCGCGGGCGTGGCCGCGCTCATGGGTCAGGACGGCGTCCAGCTGGCGCCCGGTGAGGCGGCGCAGCGCCCCGGTGGTGACGACGAGCTGGGGCGGGTGCCCGGGCATCCACCAGGCGTCCGGGTACTCGTCCTCCAGCACCAGCATCGGGCCGCGCGCGGCCGACAGCCCCGCGGGCAGATCGGGCGCGCGTTCCCGCAGGTGCGCCCGGGCCTGGCCGCGGCTCCTGCGGACCTCGGCGAGTTCCCGGGCGAGCATCGCCGTCGTCCAGGCGGCCCCGCAGGCCAGCAGCAGGGTGAGGGCCACGGCCCAGACCGGTGCGGTGGACAGGTCGTACGCGGCGGTGACGGCGGGCGGCGCCGGGGCGAACACATGGTCGCGGACGGTGTGGAAGACGGCCGCCGCGCCCAGTACCAGCGCGGTCAGGCAGCACAGCAGGACCGTGGCGACCAGGCACTGCCACACCCACAGGGCGACCACGGGCTCCCGCTCGGTCCATTCGGCCCGGGTCAGCGCGCGCGGTGCCGGTACGGCGGCCGTCAGGGCGACGACGCTCAGCAGGAGCAGGCAGACCGTCATGCCGGGGCTCCGGTTCGTGGTCGGAGAGGTGCGGGTGTCGGGTGGTGCCGGGGACGTGCCGGAGGCACGTCGGGTGATGCCGTGTCCCCGCCAGTATGACGGGGACACGGGGCGCGAGTCAGGCCTGCGGCGGGGATCGCGTCGGCGAGGTGGGTTTCGCCCCGCCTCTCCGGGCACCCGCCGGCACCGCCGCCCGCGGGCGGCGGTTCAGCCCGACACGATCCGCCCGCTGACCTCTCCCAGCCCGACCCGGCCGCCGTCCGGTCCCGGCGCCCAGGCCGACAGCGTCACCACGTCCCCGTCCTCCAGGAAGGCACGCTTGCCGTCCGGGAGTTCGAGCGGGTCGCGGCCGTTCCAGGTCAGCTCGAGCAGCGAGCCGCGCTGGCCCTCCGCCGGGCCGCTCACCGTGCCCGAGCCGTACAGGTCGCCGGTGCGCAGCGAAGCGCCGTTCACCGTCATGTGGGCGAGCTGCTGGGCGGCGGTCCAGTACATGGTGGAGAACGGCGGCTCGGACACCGTGTGCCCGTTGATCGCGACGGAGATCCGCAGGTCGTAGCCGCCGGGTTCGATGCCGGGAGCGGCGTCGTCCAGGTAGGGCAGCAGGGGGTGCGTGCGCTCGGGGGGCGCCACGCGCGCGTTCTCCAGGGCCTCCAGCGGCGTGATCCACGCCGACACCGAGGTGGCGAAGGACTTGCCGAGGAAGGGGCCGAGCGGCACGTACTCCCAGGCCTGGACGTCACGCGCCGACCAGTCGTTGAGCAGGCACAGACCGAAGACGTGCTCCTGGAAGTCGCCGAGCGCGACGGGCGTGCCCCGCTCGGACGGCACACCCACCACGAAGCCGACCTCGGCCTCGATGTCCAGCCGGACCGAGGGCCCGAAGACCGGTGCCGGGTCGCCGGGACCCTTGCGCTGCCCCGACGGCCGGACGACATCCGTGCCGGAGACGACCACCGTGCCGGAGCGGCCGTGGTAACCGATCGGCAGGTGCTTCCAGTTGGGGGTCAGGGAGTCCTCCGCGTCCGGGCGGAAGATCCGGCCGACGTTCCGGGCGTGGTTCTCCGACGCGTAGAAGTCGACGTAGTCCGCGACCTCGAACGGCAGGTGGAGGGTCACCGACGACAGCGGGTGGAACAGCGGCTCGATGGCCGACCGGTGCGAGGGGACCGTCACCCACGCCGTCAGCGCGCGCCGCACGTCCGACCAGGCCGTGCGGCCGGCGGCCAGCAGCGGGTTGAGGGTGGCCTGCGCGAGCAGGGACACGTACGGCGAGCCGAGGGCGGCGGCCGCCGCCCCCGCGTCGAGGACGTGGTCACCGAGCCGGACCCCGACCCTGCGCTCCGTGCTGCCGGAGGGTGAGAACACACCGTAGGGAAGGTTGTGCGGGCCGAAGGGGTCGCCCTCGGGGACGTCGAAGGGGGCATGGGGTGCTGCCTCACTCTCATCCGGGCCATGCATGGCGATGCGTTCCATGTGATCGCGCCACACGTTACGGCCGGGACAGGTGTCTTGGGCAGTGCCGCCAGGGTTGTCCGCCCCGGCGGCCGGCCGGGGAGGGGCTCCGGGGCCCGGCGTGACGCCCCGCGGGAGCCTCCCAAGTCCGGCGCTGACCGGGTGAGTCGGCGGGTCGTGCGGTCCGTATTCTCTGATCATGGCCGCACCCCCCGCATACGCACTGATCGCCACCGACCTGGACGGGACGCTGCTGCGCGGCGACGACACCGTCTCCGACCGGTCGCTGGCCGCGCTGGAGCGGGTGGCCCGGGCCGGCGCCCGGCATCTGGTGGTGACGGGCCGGCCGGCTCCCCGGGTGCGGCCGCTCCTGGACGCCCTTGGCTGCACGGGGCTCGCGGTGTGCGGGCAGGGAGCGCAGGTCTACGACGCGGGCACCGGCCGCCTGCTGTGGTCGGTGCGGCTGGACCGCGAACTGGCCGAGACCGCGCTCGGCAAGATCGAGGCCGAGGTGGGGCAGGTCTTCGCGGCCGTCGACCAGGACGGCGTGGACGGGCTCACGCTGATCGAGCCCGGGTATCTGATGCCCCACCCGACCCTGCCCGCCGTGCGGGTCGAGCGGCGCGACGACCTGTGGTGCGAGCCCATCAGCAAGGTCCTGCTGCGCCATCACACGCTGTCGGACGACGCGTTGGCGGCGACTGCGCGCGCGGCGGTGGGCTCGCTGGCCACGGTCACCATGTCGGGTCCCGGCACGGTGGAACTCCAGCCGTGCGGCGTCACGAAGGCGACCGGGCTGGCGCTGGCCGCCGGTCACCTGGGGATCGCCCCCGAACAGGCCCTGGCCTTCGGCGACATGCCCAACGACATCCCCATGTTCGACTGGGCGGGCCGCGGGGTCGCCATGGCCAACGCCCACCCCGAACTCAAGGCGGTCGCGGACGAGGTCACGACGTCGAACGAGGACGACGGCGTCGCCGTCGTCCTCGAAGGACTGTTCCCGGCCGGATGACCGGGACAGGGGCAGCGGCCCGCGGCGGGGGCGCCGGTCAGGTGGCGCCCCGCCGCGGGTGCCGGTCAGTAGGCGCCGTTGACGTTGTCGATCGAGCCGTAGCGGGCGGCCGCGTAGTTGCAGGCGGCGGTGATGTTCGCGACCGGGTCGTAGGGGTCGAACGCCGTTCCGGCCACGTGGTAGGCGTTGAAGGTCGGGTCGATCACCTGGAGCAGGCCCTTGGACGGGATGCCCTTGGCGGCGTTGGAGTCCCACAGGTTGATGGCGCGCGGGTTGCCCGAGGACTCACGGATGATGTTGCGGTGGATGCCGTTGTAGGTGCCCGGGATGTGCTTCTCCGCCATGATCGCGAGGGACTCGCGGATCCAGCCGTCGAGGTTGTTCGGGTACCCGGCGAGGGTGGTTCCGGCCGAACCGGCGGAGTCCGCCGCGGAGGCGCTGGTCGCGCCGACGACCGGGAGGGCGAGCACGGCGGCGCCGGTGCCGAGGACGGCGAGGTTGCGGAGGCGGCTGGTGCGGACACGGCGGGGCTGAGCGGCTGCAGGCATGGCGAGGTTCCTCTCCGTCGCCTGCGAGGTGAGCTGTCGGGTTCGGGCGGGGAGGTGCCCGGCCGTGCCGCCCCCGAGGCGGCACGACTTCACCCCTTGCCGTTCCGGTGACGACACGCGTCGTCCGGTCCGGCGAACTTACCTGGGTCCCCCGCTCCTGCCGTACGAATGCGTTCGTGGATGGGTGATGCCGGGCGGCGGCAGGATTCGGCGTTCCGCTCGACTGGCCGGGAACGTATGCGAGAGCACATGTCCGGAACAAGTGTCGGATTCACGTAAAGACCAAGTTGACCTTGTTCTGTTCCGTTTTGGGTGCTTGATCCTTTGCGACTGCCAATGCTCAACTGGCCGACGGGGCAAGGAGAAGCGGGTGGTGGCCGGGTCCGGGGGCCCGATCGGGGCGCGTGACCCAATTCACGAAATAGCAAAGTATTCCAAATCAGACATGGGGGATTTGGCAGTGAGGGCGAATCGAGGGCCGGATGTCCCGCGGGTGCCGTGTGGCCGATTTCCGGCGCGCCACAAAAGGAGCATTAAGGCGCCTAATGTCCGTATTATCGGGTGGTCGGCAGTGCGCCGATCATGGTCCGATGCCGTCCGTGCCGGACCGGTGGGCGCCCTCGGTGATCGAAACAGGACCGGATACGCTGACTTGAGTGAGGGCAGCGACCTATCGACAAACCGTGTAATCGCCAGCAGACACCAGCAGACAGGAGACCCCTCGTGACCGTCGTCGGGCCGTTCGGGCTGAGCGTGCGGGACCAGGCTCTGGAAGCCGATGTCCAGGCCGGATTGACGGCTGTCGAGGAAGGCTTGCTCGAAGCCACCAAGAGCGAGGTCCCGTTCATCACGGAGGCCGCGCAGCACCTCGTACGGGCCGGCGGGAAGCGCTTCCGGCCGCTCCTCGTGATGCTCGCGGCACAGTTCGGGGATCCGTACGCGCCCGGTGTCGTGCCGTCGGCCGTGGTCGTGGAGCTGACCCACCTGGCCACGCTGTACCACGACGACGTCATGGACGAGGCGTCCGTGCGGCGCGGGGTGGACAGCGCCAACACGCGCTGGGGCAACTCCGTCGCGGTCCTCACCGGCGACTTCCTCTTCGCCCGCGCCTCCCAGATCCTCGCCGACCTCGGCCCCGAGGCGGTCCGGGTCCAGGCCCTCGCGTTCGAGCGGCTGGTCACCGGGCAGATCCTGGAGACCGCGGGCCCCTCGGACGGCCGTGACCCGGTCGAGCACTACCTGGACGTGCTGGGCGGCAAGACCGGCTCCCTGGTGGCGGTCTCCTGCCGGTTCGGCGCGATGATGTCCGGCGCCGACGAGACGGTCGTCGACGTGCTCACCCAGTACGGCGAACGGCTCGGGGTCGCCTTCCAGCTCGCGGACGACGTCCTGGACATCGCCTCCGACTCGCACGAGTCCGGCAAGACCCCGGGGACCGACCTGCGCGAGGGCATCCCGACCCTGCCCGTGCTCCGGCTGCGCGAGCGCGCGGCCCGTCTGGGGCTGCCCGAGGACACCGCGCTGTGCGAGCTGCTCGACTCCGACCTCGGCGACGACGCCCGGCTCGAGGAGGCGCTGACCGCGCTCCGCGCGCACCCCGCGCTGGAGCAGGCCCGCCGCGACACCGTGCGCTACGCCGAGGAGGCGCGCGCCGCGCTGGCCCCGCTGCCGGAATGCGACTCCAAGGCGGCGCTGCTCGAACTGTGCGACGCGGTGGTGCACCGGGCCGGCTGAGCCCCCGGTCCCGGCCCGAGGGCGGTTTCTCCCGCGCGACCCCTACGGGTCGGGGGAGGCACCGCCCTCGGGCGTCATACCGCAGGCGTACACGGACTTGGTGCCACGGTCTGACGCTTCCTCACGGCCGATTTGGTCATATGGAAACCACGGAAATCACCACTCCTCACCGATTCGGGTGAGAATGGCGGCTCAGGTGGACCAGTGTGGGGACAGCCGCCGCCGACGACGGAGGTAAGGCACAGATGGCACCGTACGAATCCGACGACGCAACGGGCGCCGCACGGGACGAGGACCTGCCCACCGGACGCCGCAAGGCCGCCCGGTACGTGGTCCCGGTCGCGGTGGTGGGGGTCGCGGCGGCCACGATCGGGCTGGTCCCGGCGCTCGCCGACTCCGGTGACCCCGATCTGCCGAAGATCACCGCACAGCAGCTCATCGACAGGATCGCGAAGTCGGACGTGCAGCAGCTGTCCGGCACGGTGAAGGTCAGCACCGACCTCGGCCTGCCGGACCTCGGCGGCCTGGAGAGCGGCCTGATGTCCGGGGCGGCCCCGGTGACGGCTCCTCCGCGGACCCGCGGTCCAAGCTCACCGAGCTGGCCTCCGGCACGCACACGCTCCGCGTGGCCGCGGACGGCCCGGACCGGCAGAAGCTGTCGCTGCTGGAGAGCGGCTCCGAGTACAGCCTGATCCACGACGGCAAGGACGTCTGGGGCTACGACAGCAAGAGCAACGAGGTCCACCACTCCGCCGCCGCCGGCGGCGGTCGGCACCGGGCGGAGCAGCCGCCGGCCACGCCGAAGGGCTTCGCCGACGAGGCCCTGAAGGCGGTCGACGACACCACGTCCGTGACCGTCGACGGCACCGCGCAGGTCGCCGGACGCGACGCCTACCGGCTGCTGATCAAGCCCAGGCAGTCCGGCACCACGGTCGGCGCCGTCACCATCGCCGTGGACGCGAAGACGGGCATGCCGCTGAAGTTCACGCTCACCCCGAGGAGCGGCGGCGCCGCCGTCCTCGACGCGGGCTTCACCCAGGTCTCCTTCGCCAAGCCGGCCGCGTCCACCTTCGACTTCACCCCGCCCAAGGGCGCGAAGGTCACCGAGGAGAAGGAAGGCGGCAGGGGCGGGGCGCCGGAGCACGCCCCCAAGGGCGGTGAGGACCTCGCCAAGGGCCTGAACGGCGCCACCGTGCTCGGCAAGGGCTGGACCTCGGTCGCCACCTTCGACACCGGCGCCAAGGGCGGCGTGCCGTCCGGCGGCCAGGACGGTGCGCTCGGCGGCTTCCTCGGCTCGCTCGGCGACCAGGTCTCCGGCAAGTTCGGCAAGGGCACGGTGTTCTCCACCCGCCTGGTCAACGCCCTGATCACCGACGACGGCAAGGTGTACGCCGGCGCGGTGACCAAGGACGCGCTGGTGAGGGCGGCGAACGCGGGGAAGTGACCCCGCCCGGGCACGGGCGGTCAGGAGCGGGCACGGGCGACCGAGGGGGAGCCGATGGACGAACCGTCCGCCGCGGGGAGTGACCCGGGGGACGCGCCGGAGCACGTCATCGCCACGCGCGGCCTCACCAAGCGCTACCGCGGCGGACAGCTCGCCGTCGACGGTCTCGACCTGACCGTCCCGGCGGGCAGCGTCTTCGGCTTCCTCGGCCCGAACGGCTCCGGGAAGACCACCACCATCCGCATGCTGATGGGCCTGATCGAACCGACCTCGGGCACGGCGCGCGTGCTGGGCCGGCCCATGCCCCGGTCCGCGCGCACCGTCCTGCCCCGGGTCGGCGCGCTGATCGAGGGCCCGGCCCTGTACGGCTTCCTCTCCGGCCGGGACAACCTGCTGCGCTACGACGCCGCCGACCCGACGGCCGATCCGCGCACCCGGCGGACCCGCGTCGCGGCCGCCCTGGACCGGGTGGGCCTGACGGCCGCGGCGGGCAAGAAGGCGAGGGCGTACTCGCTCGGCATGAAGCAGCGCCTGGGCCTGGCGGCCGCGCTGCTCCAGCCGCGCGGACTGCTCGTGCTGGACGAGCCCACCAACGGGCTCGACCCGCAGGGCATGCGGGAGATCCGCGCCCTGGTGAAGGAACTGGCGGCCGACGGCACGACCGTGTTCCTGTCCTCCCACCTCCTCGACGAGATCGAGCAGGTGTGCACGCACGCGGCGGTGATGGCGCGGGGCCGCCTGATCACCCAGGGCGCGGTCGCCGACCTGGCCGCCGGGGCGCGCGGCCGGCTGGCGGTGAACACGCCGGATCCCGCCGAGGCGGCCCGGGTGCTGAAGGAGCAGGGCGTCACGGACGTCGTCGCCGACGGCGACCGGGTGACCGGCGAGCCGCCCCGGCGGGACCTCGCGGACGTGAACGCGGCCCTGGTCGCGGCGGGCGTCCGGGTACGCGGCTTCACCCTCGAACGGGCATCGCTGGAGGACGCGTTCGTGGCACTGACCGGGGAGGGCTTCGATGTCGCGGGCTGAGGTGATCGGGGCGCCGGCCGGGCGCCGGACGAGTCCGCTGTGGACCTTCGGACTGCTGCGCAGCGAGCTGGTCACCACGCTGCGCCGCTGGCGCACGCTCGCGCTGCTCGCGGTGCTGGCGGCGGTGCCGGTGCTGGTCGGCATCGCGGTACGGATCGAGACGCGGGGCGGTCCGGGGGCGGACGGCGGCGGAGGCGAGGGGCCGGCGTTCATGGCCCAGATCACCAACAACGGCCTGTTCCTGGTGTTCACGGCACTGGCCGCGACCCTGCCGTTCTTCCTGCCGATGGCGGTCGGCGTCGTCGCGGGCGACTCGATCGCCGGTGAGGCCGGCGCGGGCACCCTGCGCTATCTGCTGGTCGCCCCGGCCGGCCGTACCCGCCTGCTGCTCACCAAGTACGCGACGGTCATGGCCTTCTGCCTGCTGGCCACCCTGGTGGTGGCCGTGTCCGCGCTGGCCGTCGGCGCGCTGCTGTTCCCGCTCGGCGACCTGACGACCATCTCCGGCACGAGCATCACCTTCACCGAGGGCCTCGGCCGGGCGCTGCTGATCGCGCTGGCGGTCGCCGCCTCACTGGTCGGCATCGCTGCCCTCGGGCTGTTCGTGTCCACCCTGACCAACAGCGGCATCGCGGCGATGGCGACCACCGTGGGCCTGCTCATCACCGTTCAGATCCTGGACCAGATACCGCAGTTGCACGCGCTGCGGCCGTACTTCTTCTCCCACTACTGGCTGTCCTTCGCCGATCTCATGCGCGACCCCGTCTACTGGGACGACCTGGTGAAGAACCTCGGTCTCCAGGCGCTGTACGCCGCCGTGTTCGGCTCGGCGGCCTGGGCGCGGTTCACGACGAAGGACATCAGCGTCTAGGACCGGCTCAGGCCTCCTGGTACGGGAAGCGGGCGAGGGGCGCCTCCCGGCTGAAGAACGTCTTCGCGCGGGTGAGGGCCTCGGTGTCCGCGGCCACGTCCCCGGGCGCGCTGCCGTTGCCGAGCAGCACACCGCCGAAGCGCATCCCCAGGTAGGCGGCCGAGTTGTTGAGCGTGCCGACGAGCGGGTCGGCGACCGACGGCTCCCGGTCCGCCCGGGCCGAGACGCCCCACAGGGTGCGCCCGGCCATCGTCGCCTTGAAGTCGATGCCCGGGGTGCGCAGCCAGGCCGACCAGTGGTCCAGGTACCGCTTGGTGTGGCCGGAGACCGAGTACCAGTACAGCGGGGAAGCGATCACCAGGTCCGTGGCCGCGAGGGTGGCGTCCAGCAGCAGACCGGCCGTGGTGCCGGCGGCCGGGCGTACGTGGTCGGTGTCGTGCCGCAGGTCCGTGAAGTCGGGCAGCGGGTGGTCGACGAGGCGGATCCAGTGCTGTTCGACTCCGGCGGGGAGCTGTTCGGCGGCCGCGCGGGCCAGCAGCTCGGTGTTGCCGTCGGGCCGGGCACTGCCCAGGACGAAGAGGAAGCGGCGGCTCATGGGTCCCCCGTAGTGGTTGATGTCGCACCGCGAATAAGGGCGTGTGCATTTTATGCATACGCAAGCAGTCTCTTTCAAGGGCCGGCTCCGGGGGCTCCGGGCTGCGGCTGGTGCGAGGCTGTGACGTCGCGGTGACGCGGGAGCCGGGCTGAACGGACACACTGGTCGGCAGGACGCGTACGGACCGGATCGTGGCGCCGGGGGAGTGAGGAAACCGATGTCTCGACTCAGCTTCGAGAAGAAGCGGGCACAGCAGCCCGCGGCACACCCCGCGGCGGTGGCCGTCCGGGTGTCCGGCACGGGCAGTGCCTCGGTGGGCGGGACGGCGGTCGTCGCGGAACCGGGTCAGGAGATCCAGCAGGCCGTGCTCAACCACCTCCAGCGCCTCGCCATCAGCCTGGGCACCCCGATACGTGCCACGATCCACGACGACCGCGCCGGCTGCGTGGTCCCCCTGGAGGTCTCGGCGGACGGCTCCAGCCGGGTGGCGGGGGACCCGGTGCGGGTCGCTCCGGGGAGCGGGACGGACGGACCGGGTGCGGCGATCCCCTCTCCGGCCACGGCGGGCTCCGGTCCGGCGCGGGCTCCGCAGGGGCGGTTCGGGCCGCCGCCGGTCATGGCCGCCGTGCCCGGCGCGCGGACCGCCACCGGAACCCGGACGCCGGCCCCCGTGCCCGCGTACGGACCCCGGACCATGCCCCCGCGCCCGCGCCGCTCCCCGCGCCGGCCGCCCCGGTACCCGCGGGGCGCCGCGGCGAAGCCCCTGTCAGCCCCGCACCGCACCCCCAGCCGGTGGCCTCACGGCCCGCCCGGGAGATCCCCCGGTACCCGCGTCCGTCCCGGACGCGCCCCTGTGCGACCCCGAGCCCGCCCCGGCCTCGTCCGCGACCCCCACCCCGCCCGCGGCTTCGACGCGGTGGCGGAGGAGGTGCTCGGCGACACGCCCGTGACCGAGACCGTGGAGGGCGCCGAGCTGCTCACCGAGCCGATGACGCGGATCAACGAGGCCGTCCGGGACGGCCGTATCGAGGCGGCGGCGGAGCTCGCCGACCGCACGGTCGCCGAGGCCTCCACGGTCCTGGGCCCCGCCACCCCGAGGTGCTGCACCTGGGCGAGCTGACCGCCTACATCGCCTATCTGGCGGGCGACCCGGTGCGCTCCTTCCACCTGTCCCTGGACCTCGCCCGGCTGCGCCGGCAGGCGTGCGACGCGGAGGCGGCCTACGGCAATGTGCGCAGCGCCGCCACCGCCTGGCGCGCGGTGCGCGACCCGGAGGAGGGGCTGCGGCTGGGCCGCGACCTCCTCGGCCTGTGGACGGACCTCACGACGGAGCCCGGGCCCGCGGCCGGCGATCCGGAACCCCTGGAATCGGCACGCTCGCGCATGGTCCGCCTGACCGCCCGCGCGGCCGGCGCCGCGCGGGCGTAGCCGGCCGGCGCGGCTCCGGGCGGCGCGGCCGACTACGCGACGCAGAACTCGTTGTCCTCGGGGTCGGCCATCAGCACCCACTCGCCGGCGGGGTCCTTCACCTCGCGCAGCACCCGTGCGCCCAGCGTCTCCAGCCGCGCCACCTCGTCCGCGCGGCGCCCGGCGCCGGCGTGCACGTCGATGTGCAGCCGGTTCTTGACCGTCTTCGCCTCCGGGACGCGCTGGAAGAGCAGCCGCCGGCCCAGCCCGATGCCGGTGTCGGGGTCGCACGGGTCCTCGGGGTGCCGTACGGCGATCAGGTCCCGGAAGGCGGGCCGGCCGTGGTACTCGACGGTGGCCTCGCCCGGCAGCGCGCCGAGGGACAGCAGCCGTTCGACGAGCGCGCTGTTGTCCTCGGCCGTGTAGTGCAGCGCGGCGGCCCAGAAGTCCGCCTGGGTGTGCGGGTCCGCCGCGTCGATGACGAGCTTCCAGCGCAGCGGGGCCGGAGCGGACGCGGACGTGTCTGATGCGGGCGTGTCTGTGGACATGCCCACCACTTATAGCCGCCCGCGCGGACCCGCACCGGCCATTGGCGTCAGCCGACCCGGCGGACGTCCTCCCGGGCGGGCTCGGCGGACTCCACGAGCGGCGACACGGCGACCACCCGGGGCCTGCGGACGGCGTGCACGGCGTCCCAGGTCAGCAGACCCAGCGCCAGCCACACCAGGGCGAATCCGGCCCAGCGCTCCGCCGGCATCGCCTCGTGGAAGTAGAGGATGCCGAGCAGGAACTGGAAGACCGGTGCCAGGTACTGCAGCAGTCCCAGCGTGGACAGGGGCACCCGGATGGCCGCCGCGCCGAAGCAGACCAGCGGCAGGGCCGTGACGAGACCGGTCGAGGCGAGCAGCAGGGAGTGCCCGGTGCCGCCGGTGGCGAAGGTGGCTCCGCCGTGCGCGCCGAGCCAGACCAGATAGCCGAGCGCGGGCACGAACTGGACCGCGGTCTCGGCGGCCAGCGACTCGACACCGCCGAGGGCGACCTTCTTCTTCACCAGCCCGTAGGTGGCGAACGAGAACGCCAGACAGAGCGAGATCCACGGCGGACGGCCGTAGCCGACGGTCAGCACGACGACGGCGGCGAAGCCGACCCCGACCGCGGCCCACTGCGCGGGCCGCAGCCGCTCCTTGAGGAGCAGCACGCCCATCGCGATGGTCACCAGCGGGTTGATGAAGTACCCGAGGGACGCCTCGACCACATGGCCGGAGTTGACGGCCCATATGTAGACGCCCCAGTTGACGGTGATGACGGCGGCGGCCACCACGACGAGCGCCAGCCGCCGCGGCTGCCGCAGCAGTTCGCCGGCCCAGGCCCAGCGGCGTACGACGAGCAGGGCGACGGCGACGAAGACCAGGGACCACACCATGCGGTGGGCCAGGATCTCCATGGCTCCGGCGGGCTTCAGCAGCGGCCAGAACAGCGGGACCAGGCCCCACATCCCGTACGCGGCGAAACCGTTCACCAGGCCTGTCCGGTGCTCTCCTCTGGACGTCCCGGCCATGGGCCCCTCCTTCTCGCCTCAGCCACGTGTGCGAGGAAGAAGGTAGCGCCGAGCGGCCCCGTCTGTCATGCCCGTATCGCCATACGGTCATGACAGACGGGGCCGCTGGTCGTGCGGGGGCTCCGGATCGGCGCGGTCAGCCCTTGAGCGCGGCGGCGACGGCCTCGGCGAGCGGGGTGGTCGGACGGCCCGTCAGACGGGAGAGGTCGCCGGTGGAGACGACCAGTTCGCCCTTCTCGATCGAGGCGTCCACGCCGGCCAGCACCGCGGCCAGCGGCCCGGGCAGCCCGGCGCCCACCAGGATGGACTCGAGCGTCTCGACCGGTACCGGGGTGTAGCCGATCTCCCGGCCGGTCTGCCGGCTCAGCTCGGCCGCGTACTCGGCGAAGCCCCACGCCTCGTCGCCGCCCAGCTCGTACGTCGCGTTCTCGTGGCCCTCGCCGGTCAGCACCGCGACCGCGGCGGCCGCGTAGTCGGCGCGGGAGGCCGAGGAGACCCGGCCGTCGCCTGCGGCCTGGACGACCGCGCCGTGCTCCAGCACCGGGGCGAGGTTCTCGGTGTAGTTCTCGTGGTACCAGCCGTTGCGCAGCAGGCTGTAGGGCAGGCCGGAGGCGAGCAGCGCCGTCTCGGTGGCGCGGTGGTCGTCGGCGAGCGCGGCCGTGAGGCTGCCCGGGGCGCTGGTGTACGCCAGCAGGGCGACGCCGGCGGCCCTGGCGGCGTCGATGACGACCTGGTGCTGCCGGACCCGGCCCTTGTCGAACTCGTTGCCGGAGATCAGCAGGACCCTGTCGCCGGCCCGGAACAGGCCGTCGAAGGTCTCGGGGGCGTTGTAGTCGGCCACGGCGAGCCGGACCCCGCGGGCGGCGAGGCCGGCGGCCTTCGCCTCGTCCCGCACGACGGCGGTGATCTCTCCGGCCGGGACCTTCTCCAGCAGCTGCTCCACGACGTGGCGGCCGAGGTGTCCGGTGGCTCCGGTGACGACGATGCTCATGATGCGCGGTCTCCTTGTGGGTGCGTCCGTCGGTGACTCCGTATGTCTGTCACTAACCCTAGGAGAGGCGCTAACCAAGCGAAAGTACCCACTTTGAAGTAAGGTACTGGCATGGGAGTGAGTGACAGGGTGGCCACCGCGGAGGCCGAGGCCCAGTGCCCGTACCGCCTCGTGCTGGAGCACCTCACCAGCCGCTGGGGTGTCCTCGTGCTGATCGAGCTGCTGGAGCGGCCGTACCGCTTCAGCGAGCTGCGCCGGGCGATCGGCCGGTACGGCGGCCGGGGCGTCAGCGAGAAGATGCTGACCCAGACGCTGCAGACCCTGGAGCGCGACGGCTTGGTCCACCGGGACGCCAAGCCGGTGATCCCGCCCCGCGTCGACTACTCGCTCACCGGACTCGGACAGGAGGCGGCGCGGCAGGTGCGCTCCCTCGCCCGGTGGACGCACGAGCGCATGGACGAGGTGGAGCGGGCCCGGCTGGCATACGACGAGGCCCGGGAACTCAGGTCCCGGGCCTCCTAGTCGGTGAGCGGGCCGCCCGTCAGCCGACGACCGTCCAGGTGTCCCCGCCGGCCAGCAGCGCGCCCAGGTCGCCCTTGCCGTGCTGCTCGATCGCCGTGTCGAGCTGGTCGGTCATCTCGGTGTCGTAGACCGGCCGCTCGACCGAGCGGAACACGCCGATCGGTGTGTGGTGCAGGGTGTCCGGGTCGGCGAGCCGGGAGAGGGCGAAGGCCGTGGTGGGGGACGCGGAGTGCGCGTCGTGCACCAGGATCTCCGCCTCGTTCTCTGCGGTCACCGTGACCACCCGCAGATCGCCGGTGCTCCGGTCGCGCACGACACCGCGCGACCCGTCGGCCCCGAAGCGGATCTGCTGCCCGTGCTCGAGGCGGATCAGGGCCTCCTCGGCCCGCTGCCGGTCCTTCAGGGCGTCGAAGGCGCCGTCGTTGAAGATGTTGCAGTTCTGGTAGATCTCGATCAGCGCCGTGCCCGGGTGGTCGGCGGCCGCGCGCAGCACCTCGGTGAGGTGCTTGCGGTCGGAGTCGATGGTCCGGGCGACGAAGGACGCCTCCGCGCCGATCGCCAGGGAGACCGGGTTGAAGGGCGCGTCGAGCGAGCCCATCGGCGTCGACTTGGTGATCTTGCCGATCTCGGAGGTCGGGCTGTACTGGCCCTTGGTCAGGCCGTAGATCCGGTTGTTGAACAGCAGGATCTTCAGGTTGACGTTGCGGCGCAGGGCGTGGATGAGGTGGTTGCCGCCGATGGAGAGGGCGTCGCCGTCACCGGTGACCACCCACACGCTCAGATCGCGGCGGGAGGCGGCCAGGCCGGTGGCGATCGCCGGGGCGCGGCCGTGGATCGAGTGCATCCCGTAGGTGTTCATGTAGTACGGGAAGCGGGAGGAGCAGCCGATGCCGGAGACGAAGACGATGTTCTCCCTGGCCAGCCCCAGCTCGGGCATGAAGCCCTGGACCGCCGCCAGGATCGCGTAGTCACCGCAGCCCGGGCACCAGCGCACCTCCTGGTCGGACTTGAAGTCCTTCATCGACTGCTTCGCCTCGGCCTTGGGGACCAACTGCAGCAGCCCGTTGGTGGCGTCAGTCATCGATGGCCTCCTTCAGCGCGGTGGCGAGCTGTTCCGCCTTGAACGGCATGCCGTTGACCTGGTTGTACGAGTGGGCGTCCACCAGGTACTTCGCCCGGATCAGCGTGGCGAGCTGGCCGAGGTTCATCTCGGGCACCACGACCTTGTCGTACCGCTCCAGCACCTCGCCCAGGTTGCGCGGGAAGGGGTTGAGATGGCGCAGGTGGGCCTGCGCGACGGCCTCGCCGGCGCCGCGCAGTCTCCGTACCGCCGCCGTGATGGGCCCGTAGGTGGAACCCCAGCCGAGGACCAGGGTGCGCGCCCCGTCCGGATCGTCGACCTCGATGTCCGGGACGTCGATGCCGTCGATCTTGGCCTGGCGGGTGCGGACCATGAAGTCGTGGTTGGCCGGGTCGTAGGAGATGTTGCCCGTGCCGTCCTGCTTCTCGATGCCGCCGATGCGGTGCTCCAGGCCCGGCGTGCCCGGGATCGCCCAGGGCCGGGCGAGGGTCTGCGGATCGCGCTTGTACGGCCAGAACACCTCGGTGCCGTCGTCCAGGGTGTGGTTCGGGCCGGTGGCGAACCGGACCCGGAGGTCGGGCAGCTCGTCCAGGTCCGGGATGCGCCAGGGCTCGGAGCCGTTGGCCAGGTAGCCGTCGGAGAGCAGGATCACCGGCGTACGGTAGGTGAGCGCGATCCGGGCCGCCTCCAGGGCCGCGTCGAAGCAGTCCGCGGGGGTCCTCGGCGCGACCACCGGAACCGGTGCCTCGCCGTTGCGGCCGTACATCGCCTGCAGGAGGTCCGCCTGCTCGGTCTTGGTCGGCAGTCCGGTCGACGGGCCGCCGCGCTGGATGTCGACCACCAGCAGCGGCAGCTCCAGCGAGACCGCCAGGCCGATCGTCTCGCTCTTGAGGGCGACCCCGGGGCCGGACGTGGTCGTCACCGCCAGGGAGCCGCCGAAGGCCGCGCCCAGCGCCGCGCCGATGCCCGCGATCTCGTCCTCGGCCTGGAACGTCCGCACGCCGAAGTTCTTGTGCCTGCTCAGCTCGTGCAGGATGTCGGAGGCCGGGGTGATCGGGTACGAGCCGAGGAACAGCGGCAGATCCGCCTGCTGGGAGGCGGCGACCAGGCCGTAGGCCAGGGCCAGGTTCCCGGAGATGTTGCGGTAGGTGCCGACCGGGAAGGCCTTGGCGGCCGGCGCGACCTCGTAGGAGACCGCGAAGTCCTCGGTCGTCTCGCCGAAGTTCCAGCCCGCCCGGAAGGCGGCGACGTTCGCGGCCGCGATGTCCGGCTTCTTGGCGAACTTGGTGTTCAGGAACTTCTCGGTGCCCTCGGTCGGCCGGTGGTACATCCAGGACAGCAGGCCCAGGGCGAACATGTTCTTGCTGCGCTCGGCCTCCTTGCGGGAGAGGTCGAACTCCTTGAGCGCCTCGACCGTGAGCGTCGTCAGCGGCACCGGGTGCAGGTGGTAGCCGTCGAGCGAGCCGTCCTCCAGCGGGTCGGCGGCGTAGCCGACCTTCTGCAGCGCGCGCTTGGTGAACTCGTCCGTGTTGACGATGATCTCGGCGCCGCGCGGCAGGTCGCCGATGTTGGCCTTCAGGGCGGCCGGGTTCATCGCGACCAGCACGTTCGGCGCGTCGCCCGGGGTGAGGATGTCGTGGTCGGCGAAGTGGAGCTGGAAGGAGGAGACACCGGGCAGGGTGCCCGCGGGGCGCGGATCTCGGCGGGGAAGTTGGGGAGGGTGGAGAGGTCGTTGCCGAAGGACGCGGTCTCCGAGGTGAAGCGGTCACCGGTGAGCTGCATGCCGTCACCCGAGTCCCCCGCGAACCGGATGATCACCCGGTCCAGGCGCCGCACGTCCTTCGCTCCGCCCGGTTTGCGCTGCTCTCCCACGACGGCCGCGTCGGCCTGCTCCGCTGGGCTGCTGACCTGGCTGGTCACTGAACTGGACCTCCTTCGAGGCGGCTGTCCGGGAATGGTCGTCCCACGGACCATCCCAGAATCAACCCTACGTCGCTCAGGGTCGCCCTCCGGCGGCCATCCGCATGATGGACGGCGTTTCGAGACGGCCCGTCGCGCTGGATTCTCATGGTTCCTCGCGCCGCCCAAGCTACGGTCAACCGGCTCGCCGCGCCTGTGCGCCTTTCCGATTCCCTCCTCCGGCCCTCATCCACCCGGGTGCCGGTTCCACAGAAGCCGGACGGACTGACACCCGGCTGACGAGTGCCGGTCCGTCACGAGTTCAGATAGGTCAGAACGGCGAGAACACGCCGGTGGTCGCCGTCGCTCGGGGACAGTCCGAGCTTCAGGAAGATGTTGCTGACGTGCTTCTCCACGGCCCCGTCGCTGACCACGAGCTGCCGGGCGACCGCCGAGTTCGTCCGGCCCTCCGCCATCAGCCCCAGCACCTCGCGCTCCCGCGGGGTGAGCCCCGCCAGCACGTCCTGCTTGCGGCTGCGTCCGAGCAACTGCGCGACCACCTCCGGGTCCAGCGCCGTACCGCCCCGGCGACCCGCACCACCGCGTCGACGAACTCCCGCACGTCGGCGACCCGGTCCTTGAGCAGGTAGCCCACGCCCCGGCTGGAACCGGCCAGCAGTTCGGTGGCGTACCGCTCCTCCACGTACTGCGACAGCACCAGCACCCCGAGCCCCGGGTGCGTCCTGCGCAGCCGCACGGCCGCCCGAACCCCTCGTCGGTGTGGGTCGGCGGCATCCGCACGTCCGCCACCACCACGTCGGGCAGCTCACCCTGCGCGTCCAGGTCGGCGATGGTCTTGATCAGCGCCTCCGCGTCCCCGACGCCGGCCACGACGTCGTGCCCGCGGTCGGTCAGCAACCGGGTCAGGCCCTCCCTGAGCAGCACCGAGTCCTCGGCGATGACCACCCGCACCCTGTTCTCCACGATCTCCCGGCCCCCCACAGCCCGACCTTCCGACGGCGTCTCGTACGAAGGTCAAGCATTCCAGCATTCGCGGCGGCGCGCCCGGGAGCGGGGGAAACAGCCCCGCGCGCGCGTTCCCGCCGGGTCCGGCCCGGCGGGAACGCGCGCGGTCCGCTCCTGGGCGCCTCCGCTCAGCCGCGCCAGGGCAGCTCGGCGATCACCCGGGTGGGGCCGCCCGCCGGTGAGTCCACGACCAGGACCCCGTCCACCGCGTCCAGACGCCCGGCCAGACCGGCCAGACCGGAGCCCCGGGCGGCGTCGGCGCCGCCGGCCCCGTCGTCCAGCACCTGGACGAGCAGCCGGTCCTCGGCCCGCCACACGTCGACCGAGGCGGAGCGTGCCCGGCTGTGCTTGCTGATGTTCTGCAGCAGCTCGGAGACGGTGAAGTAGGCGATGCCCTCGATGGCCGCGGCAGGCCGGGTCGGCAGGTCGACGTCCACCCGCACCGGGACGGTGCAGCGGGAGGCGACGGCGGACAGGGCCGCGTCCAGGCCGCGGTCGGTCAGCACCGCCGGGTGGATGCCCCGGGCCAGGTCGCGCAGCTCCTGCAGGGCGGTCTTCACCTCGCCGTGCGCGTCCTCCACCATGCGGGCCGCCTCCCGCGGGTCCTCCCGCAGCTTCTCCTTGGCCAGCCCAGGTCCATGGCGAGGTTGACCAGCCGGGCCTGCGCCCCGTCGTGCAGGTCCCGCTCGATACGGCGCAGGTCGGCGGCGGCGGTGTCGACCACGACCCCCCGGTCCGACTCCAGCTCCACGACCCGCGCCGACAGCCGCGACGGCCCCAGCAGCCCGCGCACCAGCAGCCCGTCCACGGTCACCAGCCCCCGCACGATCCAGGGTGTGGCCAGAGTGAAGACCAGACCCACCAGCGCCGTCACGGTGATCTCGAACGGGTTGTCGAGGTAGACGCTGTGGTGCGCGTCGCCGTAGAGCTGGATGCCGCCCTGTCCCGCGTACATCGGCAGGACCCAGAACCACAGCGGATACGTCAGCAGCGCCCAGCCGATCGTCCAGAAGTCCAGCGCCACGACGAACGAGAACACCGCCCAGGGGAACTGCAGCAGCGCGTACAGCAGATGGCGCCACGACGCACCGCTCTTGAGTACCGCCCCCATCCACGCGAACGCCCCCGGTCCGGCCACCCGCAGCGGTTCCGGATCGGCCACCTCCAGGCGCAGCAGCGCACGCGCGCGCGTGCGCTCCAGTACGCCGAAGCCACGGCAGCCGGCGAGGGCCGCCGCCAGCACCGGGACCCCGAGGAAGGTGATGAGCAGGCCCGCGCCGAGCGACACCATGGTGACCGCCCAGCAGAACAGCACGACCGCGACGGGCAGGCTCAGCAGTACGTAACCGAACTCGCGCAGGCTGCGCGCCTCGACGGGCGCCCGCAGGACGGCGGGCAGCCGGTGGCGCCGCTCCCCGTCGTGGGCGGGGAAGCCGGATCCGGTGGGGTGACCGTGTCCCCGCCCGTACCCCTGTCCGTACTCCGTGGCCATCGGTGTCGTCCGTTCTGCTCGTCCTGGCGACGCTGCTGCGACGCGTGTCCAGCGTGGCGGGCCGCGGCCCCGGGAACCATGGAGGCCGTCGGCGTCTCCGCCCGGGGGTTTTCCCCACCCCGCGCGGGCGGTGAGGGCCCGGTGGGCGCGGGCCGGGACGGCGCAGGTCCGGACCGCGCGGGATGGGACCGCGCCGGCGGGGCGGCGCGGAGGGGCCCGGCTACTCCCTGCGGTCCCGCCAGGGCAGCTCCGCCGTGACCACCGTCGGACCGCCGACGGGGGAGTCGACCACGAACAGGCCGTCCACCGCGCCGAGCCGCTCCGCCAGGCCCCGCATGCCGCTGCCGCCCTCCAGCGTGGCGCCGCCGGCCCGTCGTCCCGGACCTGGACGAGCAGGCGGTCCTCGGCCCGCCACACGTCGACCGAGGCCGAGCGTGCCCGGCTGTGCTTGCTGATGTTCTGCAGCAGCTCGGAGACGGTGAAGTAGGCGATGCCCTCGATGGCCGCGGCCGGCCGGGTCGGCAGGTCCGCCGTCACCATCACGGGGACGGTGCAGCGGGAGGCGACGGCGGACAGGGCCGCGTCCAGGCCGCGGTCGGTCAGCACCGCCGGGTGGATGCCCCGGGCCAGGTCACGCAGCTCCTGGAGCGCGAGCTTCACCTCGCCGTGCGCCTCGTCCACCATCGCGGCGGCCGAGTCGGGATCCTCCAGCAGCTTCTCCTTGGCCAGGCCCAGGCCCATGGCGAGGTTGACCAGCCGGGCCTGCGCCCCGTCGTGCAGGTCCCGCTCGATACGGCGCAGATCGGCGGCGGCCGTGTCGACCACGACCCCCCGGTCCGACTCCAGCTCGGCGATCCGCCGCTCCAACTCGTCGGACGGCGACAGCAGCCCCCGCACCATCGCCCGGTCCACGTTGGTCAGCCCCCGCGCGATGAACGGCAGCACCGGCCACAGCACGAACAGCGAGGTCAGCACGGTGCAGAAGGTGAGGATGCCCCAGGGCAGCCGGATGAGGTCGTACAGCAGCGTCCGCCAGCCCACCGGGTCCTTCAGCGCCAGCCACAGCCGCTGGAACATCCCCCCGCCCGGGCGAGCGGCAGCGGTGACGGCTCGTCGACCCGCACCCCGAGCAGCGCCCGCGACCGGCGCCGCTCCAGCTTGCCGAGCTGCCGGGCACCCAGCAGGCAGACCGCGAGCAGCGGCAGCCCGATCACCGTGAGGGTGAGGACACCGCTGACGAGCACCGCCGTGAACACGTAGGTGAAGCCGAACAGCGCCACCGGCAGGTTCAGCAGGAGATGCGCGATCTCCTTCCAGGTGCGCCCGTCGAGGGCCGTACGGGCGGGCGGCAGACGGTCGGAGGGCGGGCGGCCGGAGCCGTCGGTCCGGTCGGTGGCGGAGGCGGAAGCGGTCATGCGGGCCAGCCTGCCGTGCCCGGCGCACCTTGTGCCATGCGGTCCGCCGCCCCCGTTCCCTGGGGAAAACCCCACCCTCCGCCCGGCCCCGGTGTCTCACGCCGTGACGGGCTGCTTACCGTGTCTTTATCAGGGCCTAGACTCCCGTGCGTACAGATCCTCGAATCAGGTCGCAGCACAGGGATCCACTGCACCGGGTTCACCAAGGTCACGAGGTCAGGGAGCGAGGCGGACGGTGCGGGAGACGTTGGGGGACTCGACGGTCGCCGCGGCGGACGCGGCCGGTTACTTCCGGTCCTACTCGGTCGTGGGACTGCTCGCGCTCATCGGCGTGCTCTTCGTCGCGGTCGCCTTCGGCGCCGGCAGGCTGCTGCGCCCGGTGGTGCCCACCCCGGAGAAACTGCTCACCTACGAATGCGGCGTCGACCCCGTCGGCGAGGGCTGGGCCCACACCCAGGTCCGCTACTACGTCTACGCCTTCCTCTACGTGATCTTCGCGGTCGACTCGATCTTCCTGTTCCCGTGGGCGACAGTCTTCGCCGCCCCCGGCTACGGCGCGACCACCCTCGTGGAGATGTTCATCTTCCTCGGCTTCCTCGCCGTGGGCCTGCTCTACGCCTACAAGAAGGGGGTGCTGGCATGGACGTGAACCCGTCCGCCACGGAGAACCCGTCCGCCGCGGAGCCCGTCCTGCTTCCGGAGCCCAAGCGGCTGGGCGCCCTCGCCCGGCTCGCCCCCGAGCCGATGAAGGTGGTCCTGAACTGGGGCCGCCGGTATTCGCTGTGGGTGTTCAACTTCGGTCTCGCCTGCTGCGCGATCGAGTTCATCGCCGCGTCGATGGCCCGCCACGACTTCATCCGCCTCGGGGTCATCCCCTTCGCGCCGGGCCCCCGCCAGGCCGACCTGATGGTCGTCTCGGGAACGGTCACCGACAAGATGGCGCCAGCCGTGAAGCGCCTCTATGAGCAGATGCCGGAGCCCAAGTACGTCATCTCCTTCGGCGCCTGCTCCAACTGCGGCGGCCCGTACTGGGACTCGTACTCCGTCACCAAGGGCGTCGACCAGATCATCCCGGTCGACGTGTACGTACCGGGCTGCCCGCCGCGCCCCGAGGCGCTGCTCCAGGGCATCCTCAAGCTCCAGGAGAAGATCGCCGCCGAGTCGCTCGGGGACCGGTACGGGACCGCCCGCCCGTCCGCGGCCGCGCTCGGCAGCGACCTGGTGAAGCCCCCGGCGCCCGCCCGGGAAGGGGACGCGTGATGAGCACGGCCGGCTGGCTGCCCGCACCCGCCGGGGACCTCTTCGGGCCCGACGCCACGGCCGAGGAGTCCTACGAGGTCCTGACGGTCGACGTGCCGCCTACCTCGTGGCTCACCGCCCTGGAGACGGCCCGCACCACCCTGCACTGCACCTACTTCGACTGGCTGAGCGCCGTCGACGAACCGGGGACGGGTTTCCGCGTCTCGGCGCACGTCGTGGCCCTCCACCCGGTCCGCCGCCTCCTGGTCCGCACGACCGTGCCGCACGAGGCGCCGGAGCTGCCGTCCGCCGTCGGCGTCTACGCGGGCGCGGCCTGGCACGAGCGCGAGACGCACGAGATGTTCGGGGTCGTCTTCGAGGGCCACCCGGGCCTGGAGCACCTGCTCCTCCCGGAGACCTTCGAGGGACACCCCCTGCGCAAGGACTTCGTCCTCGCCGCCCGCGTGGCCAAGGCCTGGCCGGGCGCCAAGGAGCCCGGGGAGTCCGACCACGGTGCCCCCAAGCGCCGCCAGATGCTGCCGCCGGGCGTCCCCGACCCGAACGAGTGGGGCCCGCTGAAGGGCCAGCTCCCTCCCGCCCCGGCCCGCCCGGCCCGGGGCGCGGGGCGCGCGGCGGGCGAGCGCCCGGCCCGCGCGGCCGGTGAGCGCCCGGTACGCCGGACCCGCACGGCGTCGGAGGGCTCCGCTAGCCAGGCCGGGGAGACTCCTGCTGGGGCTGCTGGGGCTGCTGGGGCTGCTGGGGCTGCTGGGGCTGCTGGGGCTGCTGGGCCGGCCGGAGTCGGTGGTGCCGCGGGAGCCGCAGGCGCCGGGGCGCGGCCGCGTCGGACGAGGAGTGCGAGCGAGGGCTCGGTGAGCCAGGCGGCGGCGCCGGCCGAGGACGCGGCGGTGCGCGAGCAGGCCGCCGTCGAGGGTGACACCGAGCGGACGGCGCCGGAGGGACCGGCCGCCGAGGCCTCGGTGGCGCATGAGCCCGGTCCGGCACCGGCCCGGCCGCGCCGAGCGCGCAGCGCCTCGGGAGGCTCGGCCTCGCAGCGGCCCGCGGCGCCGATCGAACCGGCGGAACCGGCCGCACCGACCGACCAGGCCGAAGCGGCGGAGCCGGGCGGCTCCGCCCGCCGGGGCGGGGCCCCGCGCAGCTCCGACGCCCCGTGGCACCACGCGCGCCCGGCCTTCGACGAACAGGCCGAGCCCGCCCGGGAGCCGGATCGGGCTCAGGCGGCGGCGGAGACCGAGCAGCGCCCGGAGGCGGAGCGAGCCCGGGAGACACAAACTCCTGAGGCCGAGCCGGCGCCGGAGGCCAGGAGGACCCCGGAGAGTGAGCGAGCTCGGGAGACGCAGGCCCCGGAGGCCGAGCAGGCACTGAAGGCCGAGCGGGCCCCCGAGGCTGAGCAGACCCCTGAGGCCGAAGCCCGGGAGCCACGGACTCCCGAGGCCGAGCGGGCGACGGAAGCCGAGCAGGCCCCGGAGGCCGAGCGGCCCCGGGAGGAGTCGGCCACCGAGGCCGAGCGGCCCCGGGACGCCGAGCGAGCCCACGGATCCCGGAAATCCCAGGCCGCCCAGGACGCTCCCGAAGCCGAGCCGGCCCGGCACCCCGAGAGCCCCGAAGAACCCCCCACCCCCGACGACCCCACAGGAGGCCCGCGGTGAACGACGCGCTGGATGTCGTCCTGCGACTCCTGGTCGTGTTCGTCGTCTTCCTCACCTTCCCCTGATCGTGGGTCAGACCGAGCACAAGGTGATGGCCCACATGCAGGGCCGCCTAGGCCCGATGTACGCGGGCGGCTTCCACGGCTGGGCCCAGCTCATCGCCGACGGTGTGAAGTTCGCGCAGAAGGAGGACGTGGTCCCGGCCGGCGCCGACCGCCGCGTCTTCCAGCTCGCCCCGGCCGTCGCCCTGCTGCCGTACCTGCTCGTCCTGCTCGCCATCCCGATCGGACCGGGCGAGGGTGCCGTCGGGCAGGTGCTGGACGCGGGGGTCTTCTTCGTGCTCGCGGTGATGGGCGTCGGCGTGCTGGGCTCACTGATGGCCGGCTGGGCGAGCGCCAACAAGTTCTCCCTGCTCGGCGGCCTGCGCACGGCGGCCCAGCTCCTCGCCTACGAGCTGCCCATGCTGCTCGCCGCGGCCTCCGTCACCATGGCGGCCGGCACGGTCTCCCTCCCGGGCATCGTGCACGCCTTCCACTGGTGGTGGCTGCCGTGGCAGATCGTCGGCGCGATCGTGTTCTTCGTGGCCGGCCTCGCCGAACTGCAGCGTCCGCCCTTCGACATGCCCGTCGCCGACTCGGAGATCATCTTCGGCGCGTACACCGAGTACACCGGTCTGCGGTTCGCGCTGTTCCTGCTCGCCGAGTACGCCGGCATCGTCGTCCTGTGCGGTCTGACCACCGTCCTCTTCCTGGGCGGCTGGCACGGCCCGTGGGGTGCCGACGGCCTCGGCTGGCTGTGGACCCTGCTGAAGACCGCGATCCTCGCCTTCGTCGTCATCTGGCTCCGCGTGACCTACCCCCGCCTGCGCGAGGACCAGCTCCAGAAGCTCTCCTGGACCCTCCTCGTCCCCCTCTCCCTCGCCCAGATCGCCCTCACCGGCATCGTCAAGGTGGTGATCCAGTAGCCATGGCTCCGATTCCCGGCAGCGGCCTGGCCAAGGGCCTGGCCGTCACCCTGCGCACGATGACGCGGAAGACCGTCACCGAGCAGTACCCGGACGCCCTCCCCGAGCTGCCGCCCCGCACGCGCGGTGTCATCGCGCTGTTCGAGGAGAACTGCACGGTGTGCATGCTGTGCGCCCGCGAGTGCCCGGACTGGTGCATCTACATCGACTCGCACAAGGAGACGGTCCCGCCGGCCGCCCCCGGCGGGCGCGAGCGCAGCCGCAACGTCCTCGACCGGTTCGCCATCGACTTCTCCCTTTGCATGTACTGCGGTATCTGCATCGAGGTCTGTCCTTTCGACGCGCTGTTCTGGTCCCCGGAGTTCGAGTACGCCGAGACCGACATCCGCGACCTCACCCACGAGCGGGACAAGCTCCGCGAGTGGATGTGGACCGTGCCGGCCCCGCCCGCCCTGGACCCGGGCGCGGAGGAGCCGAAGGAGATCGCCGCGGCCCGCAAGACCGCCGAGAAGCTCGCCGCCCAGCAGGCCGCCGAGCAGGGGGAGGAGCGGTCGTGAACCTCGCCGCCGCCCAGCACGGCTTCCTGTCCCCGACCGGCGTGGAGATCGCCTTCCTCCTCGTCGGCCTGGTCACCTTCGGCGCCGCGCTCGTCACCGTCACCACCCGGCAGCTCGTGCACGCCGCCCTGTGGCTGGTGGTCGCGCTCGGCGGCCTCGCCGTCGAGTACCTCCTGCTCACCGCCGAGTTCATCGCCTGGGTGCAGGTCCTGATCTACGTCGGCTCCGTCGTCGTCCTCCTCCTGTTCGGTCTGATGCTCACCAGGGCCCCCATCGGCCGCTCACCGGACGCCGACTCCGGCAACCGCTGGGCCGCCCTGGCCGTCGCGGTCGCCGCCGCCGCGGCCCTGGTGTGGGTGGTCGTCGACGCGTTCCGCACCACCTGGATCGACCTGGACGGCCCGGCGGCTGGCACCACCCGCGTCACCGGCCAGAGCCTGTTCCAGAACTGGGTCCTGCCCTTCGAGGCGCTGTCCGTCCTGCTCCTCGCGGCCCTGGTCGGCGCGATCGTCCTGTCCCGCAAGGCGGCAGCGGCGGAACCGCCCCCCGGCGCCGCCCCCGCGGCCGGCACCCCCGGCGAGAAGGAAGGCGCCCGCTGATGCACCTCGCCTATCCCGCCGTACTCTCCGCCCTCCTGTTCTGCACCGGCCTGTACGGCGTCCTCGCCCGCCGCAACGCGATCCTCGTCCTGATGTCCGTCGAGCTGATGCTCAACGCCGTCAACCTCAACCTGGTCGCCTTCGACGTCTGGCTGAGCCGGACCGCCGCGGAGACCCTGCACTCCGGCCAGGCGCTGACCCTGTTCACCATCGCCATCGCCGCCGCCGAGATCGGCATCGGACTGGCGATCGTGCTCGCCGTGTACCGCAACCGCGGCACCTCCGACATCGACAGGCTCCGCGACACCGCCGAGGGCCACGGCGACGACACCGACGGCCCCGGCACCGACGCCTCCGCGGCCGAGAAGGCTGAGGCCACCGCGTGACCACGACCACCCTCGCCGTCCTCGTCCCCCTCCTGCCGTTCCTCGGCGCCGCCGCCGGACTCCTGCTCGGCCGCACCGCCCCCGGTCTCGTCCGCCCGCTCGCCGTACTGCCCGCCCTGGCCGCGCTCGCGCTGGCCGCGCTGGTCGCCGTACGGCAGGGCGGCGGCCAGGCCATCGAGGCCCGGACCGAGCTGACGCCCACCGGCTCGGTCCCGATCGACCTCGCCCTCGACATCGACGGCTTCGCCGCGCTCGTCGCCGTCCTGGTCGCCTTCGTCGCGACCTGCGTGCAGATCTACTCGACCGGCTATCTGCGCGACGACCCGCGCTACCCCTCCTACGCCGCCCTCGTCTCCCTGTTCACCTCCGCGATGCTCCTGGTCGTCTACTCCGGCGACCTGATCGTGCTGCTGGTCGGCTGGGAGGTCATGGGCATCTGCTCCTACTTCCTGGTCGGCCACTACTGGGAGACCCCCGAGGCGCGCGCCGCCTCCCTGAAGGCCTTCCTGGTCACCAAGCTCGGCGACGTGCCGTTCCTCATCGGCCTGTTCGCCCTCGGCACCGACGCCGGATCGTTCAACATCCCCCGCGTCCTCGGCGCCGTGGCGAACGGGAGCATCGGCCACCCGACGGTCATCGCCCTGCTGCTGCTCGCGGGCGTGGCCGGCAAGTCGGCGCAGTTCCCGCTGCACACCTGGCTTCCCGACGCGATGGCGGGCCCCACGCCCGTCTCCGCGCTGATCCACGCCGCGACGATGGTCGCCGCCGGTGTCTACTTCGTCGCCCGTCTCCTCCCGCTCTTCGAGGCCTCACGGGCCGCGATGGTGGTCCTCGCCGTCATGGCCGCCGTCACCATGACCGGCTCCGGCCTCGCCGCCCTCGCCCAGGACGACATCAAGCGCGTCCTCGCCTACTCGACGATCGGCCAGCTCGGCTACATGACCGGTGCCCTCGCCGTCGGTGACCGCGGCGCCGCCGTCTTCCACCTCCTGTCGCACGGCGCCTTCAAGGCGCTGCTGTTCCTCGCCGCGGGCGTGATCATCCACGCCGCCGGCACCAACTCGCTGGCCGCCATGTCCCGCATGGGCCACCTGCGCGACCGCGTGCCGGACGCCTACTGGACGATGACCGTGGCCCTTCTCGCGCTCGCCGCGATCCCGCCCTTCAGCGGCTTCTTCTCCAAGGAGTCCGTGCTGGGCGCCGCCGAGCACGTGGCCACCGGCCACACCGCCCAGGCGCCCGGCGCCGCCGGCTGGCTCGTGCTCGTCGCCGGACTGGTCACCGCCCTGCTCACCGCCGCCTACGCCACCCGGCTGTGGCTGCTGGCCTTCCGCGGCCGGGGCGCCGAGGCCCCCGACCACGGCCGTCAGCCACTGACGATGACCGTCGTGCTGTGGGTCCTCGCCGTGCCCTCCCTGGCCTTCGGCGGGCTCGCCTACCGCTCGCTGCCCGGCTGGCTCGACGGCCGCGACCTGACGCCGACCCTCCTCACCTCCATCCTCGGCACCGGCCTCGCCGTGGTCGGCGGACTCCTCACCTACGGCGCCTGGCAGCGCACCACCGCGCTCGCCGCCCGCGTCCCGCTCGGCGCCGTCGCCGCCCACCCCGAGGGCGACGCGGGACTGGTCGAGGCCGAGGCCATCGCCAGCCACGAGCCCGCCTACGGCGACATCGCCCAGGCACCCGACCCGGCTGACCCCGGACGGCTGCTGCTCGGCCCGCTGCACCGGCACGCGGCCGCCGGCTTCCACGTGGACGCCGTGTACTCCGCGCTGTTCGTCCGCCCGGTCCAGGCCGGCGCGAGTCTCGTCCGGTTCCTCGACCGCGAGGTCGTCGACACCTACGTACGCGGCGCGGCCGCCGTGCCCCGGCTGCTCGGGACCGCCGTACGGCGGGCCCAGACCGGCAATGTGCAGACCTATGTGAGCGCGCTGCTCGCCGGCACCGTCGTCCTGGCGGTCGCCGTCCTCCTCGTCGCCACGGGAGCGTGAGCAGGCGTGATCGATATCAACGAGTCCGTGATGCAGTTCCTTCTGGCGTTCGTCGTCGCCGGCCCGCTCCTCGGCGCCGCCACCGCCCTCCTTCCGGCCCCGCCCGGACTGAAGGGGAAGTCGCCCGGGCAGGCCGTGCTGCGGCACGGCGTCACCGTGACCGGCGTGATCCTCATCGCCGCCGTCGTCCTCGCGCTCGGCTTCGACCACGACCACCCGTCGAGGATGCAGGCCACGACCGACATCAGCTGGATCCCCGCACTCGACGTGCGGATCCACCTCGGCATCGACGGCATCTCGCTCCCCCTCCTGGTGCTGACCGCGCTGCTGGCCTTCCTCTGCGCGCTCTACTCGTACTTCAAGCCGCCGGCGGGCCCGTCCCCGAAGGCGTTCGTCGCACTGCTGCTCCTGCTCGAGACCGGCACCCTCGCGACCTTCGCCGTCCTCGACCTGCTGCTGTTCTTCCTCGCGTTCGAGACGGTGCTCATCCCGATGTACTTCCTCATCGCCCGCTGGGGCGGCGAGGGCCGTACCCGGGCCGCGTGGAAGTTCATCCTGTTCACACTGCTCGGCTCCGTGGTCATGCTGCTCGGCCTGCTCCTGATCGGAATCAAGGCGGGCACGTTCGACATGGTGGCACTCGCCACTGACAACGGCCGGTCACTGACCACATCCGTGCAGGTCATCGCCGTTCTGGCGATCGGGATCGGGCTCGCGGTCAAGACGCCGATGTGGCCGCTGCACAGCTGGCTGCCCGACGCCCACACCGCCGCCCCCACCGTCGGCTCGGTGCTGCTGGCCGGCGTCCTGCTGAAGATGGGCACGTACGGGTTCGTCCGCATCCTGCTGCCGGTCGCCCCGGACGGCTTCCGCACCTTCGCGCCGTACCTGGCCGCCCTCGCGGTGGTCGGGATCATCTACGGGTCCCTGGCCTGCCTGGCCCTGGCCAAGCAGGGCGCGAAGGGCGACCTGAAACGGCTCATCGCCTACTCGTCCGTCGGCCACATGGGCTTCGTCCTGCTGGGCATCGCCACCATGACCCCGACCGGCGTCAACGGCGCCCTGTTCGCCAACATCGCCCACGGCCTCATCACCGGCCTGCTCTTCTTCCTGGTCGGCGCGCTGAAGGACCGCACCGGCACCACGGACCTCGACACGCTCTCCGCGGAGACGGGCGCGGCCCTCTACGCCAAGGCCCCCGCCTCGGCGGCCTGCTCGCCTTCGGCGCCGTCGCCTCGCTCGGCCTGCCGGGCCTCGCCGGCTTCTGGGGCGAGATGCTGGCCCTGTTCGGGTCGTTCAGCCCCGCCGCCGGCCTCAGCCGGCCCGCGTTCCTCACCTTCATGGCGATCGGCGCGTTCGGCACCCTGCTGACGGCCGCCTACATGCTGATCGTGGTCCGCCGGGTCTGCATGGGCGCCGTACCGCAGCAGGCCCCGCCCACCCTCGCCGACGTGCACGGCTACGAGCTCGCGGCCTGGACCCCGCTCGTCACCCTCACCGTCCTCGCCGGACTGTGGCCGCGGGCCCTGCTCGGCCTGACCGACCCGGCCGTGCAGCAGCTCCTCGCAGGAGGCACCCGATGAGCGCCCTGGCCCAGCCCGCGGCCCAGTCGCTGGTCCAGTCCGTCGACTGGCTCGCGATCGCGCCGCCCACCATCACCGCGGTCGTGGCGCTCGCGGTCCTCGTCGCCGACCTCTTCCTCCCCGAGGCGCGCAAGCCGCTCCTGGGCTGGATCTCCGTGGCCGGCCTGTCCGTGGCCGCACTGATGCTGCTGCCGCTCCTGGACGGCGACCGCAGCACCTTCTGCCTGCCCGCCCCCGCGCGCGCGTGCAGCTACACCGCCGACCACTTCACCCTCGTCATCCAGTTCCTCGTCCTCGGCGGCGCCCTGCTGGCGGCCCTGCTGTCGGTGACGAACCTCGGCGACGAGCGGCGGCGCATCCCGGCCGGGGAGTTCTGGTTCCTGCTGCTGTCCTCGGCGGCCGGCGCCGCCCTGCTGCCCGCCTCCCGCGACCTGGCCACCCTCGTCGTCGCCCTGGAGGTCGCCTCCCTGCCGGCCTTCGCCCTCGTCGGCATCCGGCACGGCGACAAACGGTCCTCCGAGGCGGCCCTGAAGTTCTTCCTGTCCTCGGTCACCGCCACCGCGGTCAGCCTGCTGGGCATCAGCTTCGTCTACGCCACCACCGGCACCCTCTACCTCACCCAGGTGGCCCAGCGCATCCAGCACGTCGACGGGCAGCTGCACACCCTCGCCCAGACCGGCGTCGTCCTCACCCTGGTCGGCTTCGCCTTCAAGACCGCCGCCGTCCCCTTCCACTTCTGGGTGCCCGACACCTACGTGGGCGCGCCGCTGCCCATCGCCGCCTACCTGTCGGTCGTCGGCAAGGCCGTCGGCTTCTCCGGGCTGATCCTCGTCACCGTCGTCGCCTTCCCGTCGTACGCCGACGCCTGGGGGCCGGCGCTCGCCGCCCTCGCCGCCCTCACCATGACCGTCGGCAACGTCGGCGCCCTGCGCCAGCAGGCCACGCGCGCGTACAGTGCGGTACGGCTGCTCGCCTGGTCCTCCGTCGGCCAGGCCGGCTACCTCCTCGTACCGATCGCCGCCGCCGGGTACGCCGAGAACCCGCGGAAGGCGATCGGCTCCACCGTCGCCTACGCCCTCATGTACGCCGCCGTGAACCTCGGCGCGTTCACGGTGGCCGCCCTGGTGGGTCGCGCGAAGTCCCTCAACCGGCTCAGCGACTACCGCGGCCTGTACGCCACCAACCCGGTCACCGCCCTGCTGCTGGCGTTCTTCCTGCTGTGCCTCGCCGGGCTGCCGCCGGGCGTCATCGGCCTGTTCGCCAAGGTCACCGTGTTCTCCGCGGCCGTCGACGCCGGCCTCGGCTGGCTCGCCGTAGTCATGGCCGTCAACGTGGCGATCGCCCTCTTCTACTACCTGCAGTGGACGGCGCTGCTGTTCCGCACCCCCGAGGGCACACCCGCCCGGCACCGCCTCCCGGCCCCCTCACCGCCGCCCTCGCCCTCACCGGCGTCCTCGGCGTGGTGCTCTCCGGCGCTCCCCAGCTGGTCCTGCGCTTCGCCGCCACCGGGCTGTTCTGAGGACTCTTCACGCGCGCGTGGGGCACCCGTCGCGCCACGCGCGCGGAAGGCCGTAAGCGCACGTCACCCGTACGGCCGACGCGTGCCGCCGCCCGCACCAGGGAACTCGCGGCGGCCGCCTGGCGTTGACCAGAGCGGGAGGGTCCACTGGACCAAAGCGTTCCCCTGAAGCACGACTTGGAGGGCGTACCGTGCACCGCCGGCACAACGGGCTGAGGACCGCAGTACTCCTCGGGGGTCTGTCCGCGCTCATCATCGTCATCGGCAGCTTCTTCGGCCGTACGGGACTGATCGTGGCGGTCCTGATCGCGCTGGGCACGAACGCGTACGCGTACTGGAACAGCGACAAGCTGGCGCTCCGCGCGATGCGGGCCCGCCCGGTCAGCGAGTTCGAGGCCCCCGCGCTGTACCGGATGGTCCGCGACCTGTCCACGCAGGCGAGGCAGCCCATGCCCCGCCTGTACATCTCACCGACGGAGGCGCCCAACGCCTTCGCGACCGGCCGCAACCCGCGCAACGCGGCGGTGTGCTGCACGGAGGGCATCCTGCGCCTGCTCGACGAGCGCGAACTGCGCGGCGTCATCGGCCACGAGCTGAGCCACGTCTACAACCGCGACATCCTCATCTCGTCGGTCGCCGGCGCCCTCGCCTCGGTGATCATGCTCCTGGTCAACTTCGCCTGGCTGATCCCCATCGGCCGCTCCGACGACGACGAGGGTCCCGGCCTGCTCGGCATGCTGCTGATCATGATCCTGGGCCCGCTCGCCGCCTCCCTCATCCAGTTGGCCATCAGCCGGTCCAGGGAATACGAGGCGGACGCCTCGGGCGCCCAGCTCACCGGCGACCCGCTGGCCCTGGCCAGTGCCCTGCGCAAGCTGGAGCTCGGCACCCAGCAGCTCCCGCTGCCCCCTGAACCCCGGATCGAGACCGCGAGCCACATGATGATCGCGAACCCCTTCCGGCCGGGCCAGGGGCTGGCCAGGATGTTCTCCACGCACCCGCCCATGGCGGACCGCATCTCCCGGCTAGAGAAGATGGCAGGGCGTCCACAGTGAAGATCATCCTCAACATCATCTGGCTCATCCTGAGCGGCTTCTGGCTGTTCCTCGGATACCTGCTCGCGGGCGTCCTGCTCTGCGTCACGATCATCGGCATCCCCTTCGGGATCGTCCTTCTGGGTGCAGCATCGCGCTCGGGTCGACGCGTCCTTCGATGACCATCGGGGGCAGCAGCTCAGGTTCCGGCAGGGATACCCGCTCAACGTCCCTCAAGGCAGCGTTCACACGCTCCCAGGTGCCATCGGCCATCCACGCAGCGAAGTGCTTTGAGGCTTGCCGTGTGGCTCCGGTCTCCTTGATCACGTCGGGCCAGGACTTTCCCGTGCGAGCCTTGTAGAAGATCGCCTCCACAGAGCGGCGAACCGTGCCCATCCGCCCCTTCGGCAGCAGTGGCGCCACCAAGGCCCAGTCGGCATCCGAAAGGGTCGAGGCGGGTACGTCGAGGCCGGCGGCGGTGTACCAGGCCCGCACGGTGCAAGGCACTCCGCCACGTCGCCCGTCCGGAACTGGCCCAGTGATCGTGACCTTCAGCTCCAGCAGAGACAGAATCGCCGCCTGCTGCTGAGGGGTCATGTCGGGGAATGACTTCTTGGCCATGCTTGCGAGCGCTCGCAGGTCTTGGGCGTACTGGTCCGTCGCCTCCATCTCCATCAGCCATTCAGTTGCCTCGGCGCGCAGGTTCTGAAGCTGCTGGAGTTCCTCGTTCAGAGCCGTGGTCGCGGCCTCGATAGCTGCGGCTGACTTGCTCTGTTTGGCCGTCGCGACGATGATCGCCGTGATCGAGGCGTTCATTCCCTCGATCTGTTCATCGAGGTCAGCGATTCGACCGGTCAGCGCGGACTTGTTGCCGTCCGCCGTCCCGATCCACTCGGCAGCCAGCTCCTGAAGCTTCTCGCCGTCGCTCGCGATCTCCATGGCCTTCTGCCACACATGCCCTTCCAGCGCGTCAGCGTCGATGTACGAGCACCCGCAAGGCTGCTGAGTCAGGACTTTGGGGGCGTTGCCTGAGCAACGGTAGTAGCGGGCACCCTCCCGTTCGGATGCACGGCTGATGCCCGTGTACGTCTTTTGACAGAGGCTGATCACCCGCCCAGTCAGCGGGTAAAACTCTCGCTGTCCGCTACTGTGCTTCGCCGCGTCAGAGACCTTGCGCCGGAGTTCTGCGCTTTCTTCCGCAGACAGAACCCTTGGAAGCTCGATCTCGACAGGGTCGCCCCAGAGAGGGGTGCCGTCTTCGTCTGTCTTGGCGTGTTTGCCGCGAAACATCATGACGCCGTCGAGGACGGCAGAAGACATCACTCGGTCGCGTAGGTTGTCGCGAGTCCACGCCCTTCCAGAACGCGCCGTGATCCCTTCCGTGTTGAGTCGGATCGTGGCTTTGCGAAGGTTGAGCCCCTCTCCAACCACGAGTTCGTACACGTAGCGGATGATCTCCGCTTCGGTGTCGTCGATCACCAGGTATGAACCCGGCGTTCCTTTGTTGGCGATGCGGTAGCCGTAGGGAGGACGCCCGCCGATGTGCGCAGCCGGGGTCAGCTCAGCCTTTTCCTGTAAGCCGCCCTGAGTGCGATCACGGATCGTCTCCCATTCGGTCTCGGCGTAGTCGGCGTCCCGGCGCATCTTCTTACGCCCTTCGGACGTCGTGTTGTCGTAGTCGTCCGCGACCACGGCGACGTAGACGCCGATGTCTTCGAGAGCCCAGACCCAGCGCCAGAAGGCCCGCCCCTTCCGGCCGATCACGCGGCCGTCCGGCACAACGACGATGTCGAAGGGGCGGGGCGTCTTTTGGGCGTCGCCCATCAGGCGCTTGAGGTCACCCCGGCCAGACGCTTCCAGAGATCCCGAAACACCCTCGTCCTTGTAGGTGCCGACGTGCTGCCACTGCTTCAACGCGATGTGCCGTGTGGTCTTGCGACTCTGCCTGGCTACGCCGTAGCCCTTCTTCTGGTCTTCGGTGGAGACCCGCAGATAGTCGACCGCCCGCAATGTTCGTGCGTTGGCTGCCCGAGCAACGGTGTCGATGGAGGAGGGCAGGAGTGTGCTTACATGGGACATGTCGACTCCTAGTCAGTCGGCCAGCCCCGGAGCGGTGCCAGCCGCTGCCGGGGCGTTCGTCTCAACACTCCTATTCTCGCGCATTTCTGATCCTCCGTCTGCCGAAGTTTCATCTCGGAGTGTGTTCTTCTGGCGTCCGAAGAGGATCCGCAGCAATAGCGTGCGCTCGGCCGGTGAGAGCGTCTTGTCTGGCGTCCAGATGACCGTTGTGTCCGGCATCGCACCCCCACCCCTCGACTGCGGACTCTCGCTTCATCTGGTGGGCGACAGCGAGGTCTTCGGCGATACCTGCGGCGATGAGGGCGGCGCCGGGAGTGTGACCGGAGCCGACGTAGCGCCAGTCCCGTTGGGTGATCGCCTCGGGCAGGCTCGCGTGTCCGTTGTGGCGGGCGCGCTCGGCGCGGAGTGCTGCGTAGGTGGTCGAGTAGGCGCGGGGGTTCACTTGAACACCGGTAAACACGAAGGGGTTTCACCAATGAACCCCCAGCGCGATACGACTGTGACACGATGAACACCCGCCGTAATTCTCGGGTTGGCAGGGGAGCATGAGCCGAGAAAAGAACGCCCAGTTGATCGCGGTCATGGACCAGGCGAAGGTCTCCAACAAAGGGCTGGCCAAGCGGATGAAAGACGCAGCCGCCCAGCGGGGGATCAGCCTTGGAACGATACACATCGCTGTGCAGCGCTGGCGTGACGGTGCTGGCATCGAGCCGGAGACGGCAGCGATCATGGCCGACGTCCTGAGCATCAAGCTGAACCGTCGCGTCACACCGGGCGATCTTGGCCTCTACTGCCGAAACTGGCTGCACGAGGCGTGGCTCCTGCTGGACGACCACATCGTCCAGCTCTGGACCTCGCAGATCAAAGCTCTCGACGACCGGTACAAGGCCGCGACCGTCGATGACGACGGCCTTGCACTCGACCAGTTCCACAGGCTCCCCGGCCCCGACCTGTGGTGGTGGCGACACCCCCGCATCCTCACCGGAGACCTCGGGCGTTCGCTTCTCTCGGTCGGCGTCGTCGGCACCGACCCCGACGCAGCCTGACCCTCAGCTTCACAGAGTTACGGGACAACTCTTAGGGCAGTCAGCGCTGGGCGAATCCCTGACTGCTGGGAACTACTTCGCGCCCCAACGGCATGAGAGAGATCGGGATGAGTTTCAGGTTTGCCCAGCCGAAGGGGATCCCGACGATCGACACGAAGAGGGGGATGCTGGTGATCAGGTGAGCCAGCGCCAACCACCATCCCGCGAAGATCACCCAGATCACGTTGCCGATGAAGGACCCCGCCCCGGCGTCCCGCCTATCCACCGTGGTGCGGCCGAACGGCCACAGCACGAAGCCGGCGATGCGCAGCGACGCGATGCCGAACGGGATGGTGATGATCAAGACGAAACAGATCAGGGCGGCGACGAGATAGCCGATCGCCATCCACAGGCCGCAGAAGACGAGCCACAGGATGTTGAGCAGCATGTTGAACACCTTCATGGTCGGTGCCTCTCCAGGTCGGTCCTTCGGCATGCCTGCTGCCACAAGTATCGGCTGATCACGCGTTCAGGTGGAACCGGAGAGCCCTTGTAGCGCGATCGGGAACGGCCTGAGACGATCCCCTTCGGCATCGCCGCCTTCCGCATCGGCGTCTACGCGCTGTGGCCCTTCGGGTACACCACGGTCGAGCGGCACGACGCGGGAGCACCCTCGTGCGTCGGCAACGTCCTGTGGCTGCTGCTGGCCGGCTGGTGGCTGACGCTGGCCCACATCACCACCGGCATCGCCCTGTGCCTGACGATCATCGGCATCCCGTTCGGCGTCGCGAACTTCAAGCTGATCCCCGTGTCGCTGTTCCCGCTGGGCCGCGAGATCGTGCCCACGGACCAGCCGTTCGCCGCCCGCTGAGGCGTCCTCAGCGCCACTGAGCACCCGTCAGACGCGCCTGGCGGCACGGGAGGCCGGCTGCCCGGCTCACGCCCCCGCCGGGGCTCCGGACGGCCTCCGCCCGCACCGCGCCCCGCCCACCACCGCCGTACGCCGTAGGCCACCACGCCGACGACGAGCACGCCCGCCCCCACGGCGACCGAGACCGCGGGGAGGGCGAACGCCAGCGTGGCGCAGCCCAGCAGTCCCAGCGCCGGCACCACCCGGGCGCGGAGGGCCGGGCCCAGCGTCCAGGCCGAGGCGTTGGCCACGGCGTAGTAGGCCAGGACGCCGAACGAGGAGAAGCCGATCGCGCCGCGCACGTCCACCGTGGCCGCCAGTACGGCGACCACCGCGCCCACGGCCAGCTCGGCCCGGTGCGGCACCTGGAACCGCGGATGCACGGCGGCCAGCGCCCGGGGCAGATGGCCGTCGCGGGCCATGGCCAGGGTCGTCCGCGACACCCCGAGGATCAGCGCGAGCAGCGATCCCAGCGCGGCCACCGCGGCCCCACCCGGACCACCGGCACGAGCCCCGGCATCCCGGCCGCGCGCACCGCCTCGGCCAGCGGCGCCGCCGCGTGCCCGAGGGGCCCGGCGCCGAGCACGCCGAGGACGGCCACCGCGACCGCCGCGTACACCACCAGGGTGATCCCCAGAGCCAGCGGAACCGCGCGCGGAATGGTGCGCGCCGGATCCCGCACCTCCTCGCCGAGCGTGGCGATGCGCGCGTACCCGGCGAACGCGAAGAACAGCAGGCCGGCCGCCTGGAGCACGCCGCCCGCCCCCGTCGCCGGCCCGGCTCCGAGCCGCCCGGCGTCCATGCGCCCGGAGGCGAAGCACGCGACCACCACCGCGGCGAGGACGGCCAGCACCACGGCCACGATCACCCGCGTCACCCACGCCGACTTCTGGACGCCGCCGTAGTTCACGGCGGTCAGGGCCACCACGGCCGCCACCGCCACCGCGTGCGCCTGCCCCGGCCACACGTACGCCCCCACGGTGAGCGCCATGGCCGCGCAGGAGGCCGTCTTGCCGACCACGAACGCCCAGCCGGCCAGATACCCCCAGAACTCGCCCAGCCGCTCCCTGCCGTACACGTACGTCCCGCCCGAAGCCGGATAGCGGGCGGCCAGCCGGGCCGAGGACATGGCGTTGCAGTAGGCGACCACGGCCGCGACGGCCAGTCCCGGCAGCAGCCCCCGCCCGGCGGCACGCGCGGCCGGGCCCAGCGCGGAGAACACGCCGGCCCCGAGCATCGAGCCGAGGCCGACGACCACGGCGTCCCGCACGCCCAGGGTGCGTCGCAGCGCGGTACCGGAAGTTGTCATGCGCCGCACCCTACTGACCGGCGCAACCGGCAGGTGGACTCGAGACGTCCTCCTCCACGACACGGCACGAACACGCGCGCGACCGACAACCGGTCCTCACCGGATTCTCAGGAACCGGCCGGTGCGGACACAGCGCGGAAGGGCAGGTTCACGGCATGAGCATCATCGGTTGGATCATCCTGGGGCTTCTGGCCGGAGCCATCGCCAAGGTCCTGCTGCCGGGCCGCGACCCGGGCGGCTTCATCGGCACGACCCTCATCGGCATCGCGGGCGCGTTCATCGGCGGCTACATATCGTCCCGCTGGCTGGACCATCCGATCAGCAAGCACTTCTACGACGGCGCGACCTGGGCCGCAGCGATCGGCGGCTCGCTGGTCCTGCTGATCGTCTACCGCCTCCTGTTCGGCAACTCGCGCGACTGAGACACGGGCGGCGGGACGCGCCGAGGAGCGGACGAAGGGTGGGCACCGGCCGGTGCCCACCCTTCGTGTTCATGCCCCGGAGACGGCCCGCCGGGGCCTCCTCCGGGGCCGGACCGCGCCGTCCTACCGGTAGTTGACGAACTGCAGCGCGAAGTCGAAGTCCTTGCCCTTCAGCAGGGCGATGATGGTCTGGAGGTCGTCGCGGCTCTTGGAGGTGACCCGCAGTTCCTCGCCCTGGACCTGGGCCTTCACGCCCTTCGGGCCCTCGTCCCGGATGATCTTGGCGACCTTCTTCGCGTTCTCCTGGGAGATGCCCTCCTCGATCGTCGCGAAGATCTTGTACTCCTTGCCGGAGAGCTGGGGCTCGCCCGCGTCCAGCGCCTTCAGCGAGATGCCGCGCTTGACCAGCTTGGACTGGAAGACGTCGAGGACGGCGTTCACCCGGTCCTCGGAGTTCGCCTCCATGAGGATCTTGTCGCCGGACCACGAGATCGAGGCACCCACGCCCTTGAAGTCGTAGCGCTGCGAGATCTCCTTGGCGGCCTGGTTGAGGGCGTTGTCGACCTCCTGCCGCTCGACCTTCGAGACGATGTCGAAACTGGAGTCGGCCATGTCCTGTGGCTCCTTGTATCGGGGTGCGTGTCGGGTGCGCGGCGGCGGCCGCCGAACCCGGCGTGGCGCCGGGTCGCATCCGCACCAGCCTAGCCACCCCGAGACCCGTGAGGTGGAGATCAATCGGGTGGCGAAGCACCCCCACGCATCGGGTATTGTTTACGTCGTTGCCACGGAGCACCGCCGAAAAGCGGTTCGAAGGGCAGCGACCCCGGCGGTGTGCCCGAGCGGCCAAAGGGAGCAGACTGTAAATCTGCCGGCTCAGCCTTCCCAGGTTCGAATCCTGGCGCCGCCACACGACCGAAAGGGTCTGTGACCAGCAGCAATGCTGATCGCAGGCCCTTTCGTCGTTGACGGAACCACCCTGGACGCTATGCGCGCTTTTTCCCAGTCTGTCTCACTCGGATTCGCGTGCTGACCAGCCCGCGTGGGGCAGGCGTGGGGCAGCTTCGCGTGCCTCTAACCGTTGTTCTTCAGCGCTCGCTCGATTCGGGCGTTCGCGGTGGCGGCGCCGCCGTCCAGGCACTTGGCGTACACCCGGAACAGCACGGCCACGCTGTGGCCGGCGCGAGCGGCCACTTCTTGCGGTTCCACGCCCGAACTGAGCCACGTGGACACGGCGGCATGGCGAAGATCATATGGACGTTTGGCCAGTTGCGACGCGCACTGAGCGGGCGTGAGAGCACGTGCGCGGGCTTCCGCCCACACCTCGCCGTACCCGGTGTCCTGGATGAGGCCGCCGCGCTGCGTACGGAACAGCCGTCCGTCGGGAGCGATGCCGTAGGCCGTGACGTGCCACCGCAGCAGGTTTACGAGATCGGGCGGAATCGGCACGGGGCGCACGGCCTTCCGCGGCCGGTGCTTGAGTCCCCGCCGATCGTGCGCTTCCCCGCTATCGGTCCAGGCCGATCCCGATCGTGGGCGGGTCTCCCGGAGCCGCAAGGCTCCCCAACCGCGGCGGGGCAGTTCGCAGTCCTGCAGGCGGAGCCCGATGACTTCCGCCGGTCGTGCCGCCGCGTAATACATGCACCCGAAGAACGCGACCAGGCGGCGCCCGCGGGAGCTCTGCGTGCGCACGGCATCGAGCAGCGCAAGAGCCTGCCGAGGATCCGGCACCGATGCGGGGTCCAACTCCTCCGCTACCTGCTCCGGAGCCTTCCACTGCACCTGCGGCAGCGGGTTGTCCGTCAGACGGCCGGCGTCGACGGCATATCCGAGTGCGTTGTGGAAGATGGCGCGCTTCCGGCGGATGGTTGATGCGGACGCCGTGGTGCCGTCCAGTTTTTTGGTCAGTGCGTCTAAGGCAGCGCGCACTTGCATGCGGTCGGCGAGCGCGGACGTGGGCAGGGACTTCCGCTCGAACCAGGACAGCACTGCGGCCACCTCGTCCGGCGGTTCCTGGTCCCGACGGCTCACGTTGAACGCCCAGCTGTACAGAGCCGTCCGCACCCTCCTGGAGTCGGCCATGCCCTTGGCGTCCTTGACGAGCGCCGGCGTCACGGTGGCCATGGCTTCCGCGAGCGTTCGGCGTGTCGAGCCTGGGGAGTGCTGCCACTTCATCTCGATGTACTCGCGGGCGTGCTGGTACCAACTGACGTCGTTGCGCTGCCGCAGTTCGGAGAGCGGTACACCGGTGGACTCGTCGAACGGCTCGCCGGCGTGTGCCGCCCGCAGCAGCTCAGCGCGTCGGCCCTCTGCCAACGTCTTGGTGCGGAACGTTTGAGAGTGCGGAGTCTCGCCGGTCTTCCAGCGCAGCTCAGCGGAGGTCTGGCCCCGATCCTTCCGCTGCCGGACGGACCAGATTCGAACGTCGTACGTCTTCCCCATCGGGGGCCTTCCTGTGAAAGGGGCCCGGCATGAGCCGGGCCCTAGGCGTTGATGTTGGTGGGCTCAGTAGGCGGGCGTGTCCAGGCGGTTGAGCCAGTCGTCCAGGTCGGTGCGCCGTACGCGCAGGTGACCGTTGGGCAGCTTCACCAGCCGCGGCCCCTTGCCACGCGCGCGCATGCGGTAGAAGGCGGCGCGGCTCATGCTGATCTCTTGGAGGACTTCGGGGAGCTTGAGCATCTTGGTGCTGGCCAAGGTGGTGACTCCTTCTCGAAAGGTCGAGGCGTCGGGGGCCCTCTCAAAAGTCCGCTACATCCGCTACGCCGCTACATCGCAGGTCAACGGGTGGTTTTTTGTAGCGGAGGGGTGGCGTGTAGCGGCTACGCACGAGCTACGGGGTAGCGGGTGCAGCCGCTACACGCTTCGGTGCCGCTACAAATTCAGGGCCTCTGAGCTGGGCTGTAGCGGTGTAGCGGCTGTAGCGGGGTTCTGGGGGCGGGGCAGTAGCGGGACCAGGCGTCGATGAGGTCGGCGGCGTGGAAACCCTTGAGGACACCCCCGGTGGTGCGGATGTTCCGGGACCGGATCGGCTCGTTGTCGGCCGTCATGTACTCCCCGAGCATCCGCGACAACCGGCGGTTGTCGAGAGGCTTGCCGTCCAGGTCCGCCCACGGCGCGTCATCGAGGGCGTTGAGCCGGTCCAGGATGGCAATGGTGGGCAGGCGATCGACCCCAATTAGGACGTGGTCGCGCAGATCGGTGAGCAGCCGGATACCGAGGCTGTGTTTGTCGGTGTACTGCGCGGCCTTGACCAGCGTCAGGCACGCTTCCCGCGCCCGGTCGGGCCAGTCCCCGCCGGCCGCATCGGCGACGGCGAGCAGGGGTTCCCACACGTCCGCCGGCCGGTCGGTCACCCCGTCGGGCATCTCGGGCCAGGCACCCATGACGAATCCGCGTGCCTGCTCCGTCCACTCCGCGAGCCGGTCACGGAGCTTGTGTCCCTCGGCCTCGTGGATGCGAGCCCGGAACGGCTCCACCCGCTCGTTGCGGGCCCGGCGCCGCATGCGGACGACGACGGAGCGCGTCAGGATCGTGTCCGGCAGGGAGCCCAGACCGGCAACCGCAACCGCGCAGTACGAGGGGAACGCCTGCACAGTCTGATTGCCGCCGTCACCGATACACCGGTAGGTCACCCCGGTCCGTCGGTGCCCAGCGTTAAGGAACCCGCGCAGCTCCTCGTTGTCCCCGCCTTCGGCCCAAAGATCGTGTCGATCTCATCGAACAGGATCGTCGGCCGGCCACCCTGCCCCGAGACGGCCCGGAACAGTGCGGCGGCGGACGCGTTGACCGCGACCATGGGGTGCGGCACGAGGGTTTCCACGATCTCCAACGCCCGGGACTTGCCCGACCCCGGCTCCGGGGACAGAAAGGCCAGGCGCGGGGTGGAGTCGAAGCAGTCGAGCAGGTGGGCGTGCGCGTCCCACAGGGCGACGGCGACGTAGGCGGCTTCGGTGGGGAAGACATTGAAGCGGCGGTGGAAGGCTTCCACCTCGTCTAGCAGTGCGGCCCCGTCGATGGTGGGGGTCATGCGGCGGCCTTCCTCTCGAGGGGGATCGTGGGAGCTCCCGGGCAGGCGGACTTGTGGGCGTCATGTTCCGCGATCAGCCCCGTCACGGTGCGGGACCCGGTGGCGGCGCCGGTCTGCCCGCAGGTGCAGGCGTAGACGGCGGTGGGGGTGTCGCCCGGTCGTGTGGACCAGCGGGCGCCGTCCCAGTGGTGGCGGTAGACCGGCGGGGCGTAGATGCGGATACCGGGCCGCTCCGCGGTGGGGTCTTCCGCACTGTGGCGTGCCTCGTCGTTCTGGAACCGGTCAGGGCGAAGGGCAGTGACGACGCCCTTGCGGGCGGTGCCTTTCGGCTCGCCTACAGCCGCCGCGTCCACAGCTTGTGGAGCGGCTAGCGGACTGCTGGTGGCCCGGGGAGGCTCTTAGTAGGCGGGGGATTCGTCATGCCGTCCGCCGCACGGCTGGGTTGTGGGCAATCGACCAGTCCAACCCCCGTGTGATCACGTCGTTGTAGTAGCGCTGGGACCGGGTGGCGTTGCCCGCTGCCGCCCTACTAAGAGCCTCCTCAACCTCGTCGCGGGTGAGGTCCCCGGATGCCACCAGCCGTCCCAGTGCGCGGGCGGCACGCAGCAGCGTGGCGTTGCGGGTGCCGTCGCAGGCGGTGGCGACGTTGCGGACCTCTCCGCGGAGCGCCGCAGCGGCATACCCGCTGCGGCACTTCAGGGAGTGCCGCAGCGGGTAGACGGGCCGCTGACGGGGCTTGAGGGCCTCATGGAGCCATGCGGGCAGCGGGGCGGGGTCACGGTCGTCCAGGACCGTGTATGAGCCGTCCGGGGTGGTGCTGCCGGCGGCGACGACGTACCCGCCCCATCCCCGGGTGTCGACCTTCCTAGCGAGCTTGCCCGCCGTGTTGTGCAGTCGGGCCCCGGGGGCTGGGTGAAGTACAGATGCTCACCACCGCGCGCGGTCCGCACCCGGTAGGTCGCCGGGATGGTCTGCCCGGCGCGCTCGCAGAGCGCCTGAAAGTTGGTGACGCCGTCAGGCGTTCCCTTCTGCTCTTGCGGCTTGAGCGTGTCCAGGTCGACCACGAGCAGCCCGGACGGGCCGGTCGCGATCCCCACGTTGTAGGGCTGCTGGGCCCAGGCGGCGCTCAGTAGTTCGGTGCTGGTTGTGGCTCGCTGCTCCGGGGTCTTGTGGCCGTCGGCGCAACGGCCGATGCCGGGGCAGTACTTCTCCGCATGCCCGGCCGGTCGCTTGTCGCCCGGCCGCAGGGGATGACGTGCCAACCGCGCTGTGCGGCTTGTGTCGCCCACGCCAGCAGACCGAGACGTACCAGGTCGGTAGAGGTGGGGGCGTTCATGCCGCGCTCCTATCCGTCAGCAGCAACTGCTGCTGCGCCGGGATGGCCCTGATGACGCGCTGACGCCAGTGCAGGGCGTACTCCAGGCAGTTGGCGCAGTTCTTGTGCGTGTGGCCGGGCAGGGGCAGGCGGTGGCGGGCGTGAGAGCTCCAGGCGGCGGAGTCGGCAGAGGCGAGCAGGTGACCAACGCGTTCCAGACCGAGGATCTTGAAGCCGAAGCCGTGGAGCTTGAAGCCGTGCGCGGCCATGGTGGTGACGATCGCGGCGCCCTCGCGGGTGGACTGCAGCCGGCATACCGACCCCAGCCCCACCACAGGCTCACGCCGCAGGTCGACACCCGCCTTCTCGTACAGCTCCACGCACCGCTCGTACTCGGGGATGCTGCGCCCCTGCAGAACAGGAGCGATGCGCAGGTCTGGGGCGAGGGAGCGCAGTTCGAGGAAGTTGGCCACGGTGCGCCGCTGGTGTTCGGCGACGCTGAGATGGGTGCCGACGAACACGTTCTTGCCGACCGTGCCGCCATGGATGATGAGGTCTTCGCACATCCAGTCCTGCTGTGCGGCCCAGTCGTAGGGGCCCACGCATTCCCAGATGCGACGCAGGTCATCCACGTACTGGCGAGGGCTGCGAGTCCAGCGGCCGTGACGCTGGAGTTCGGAGAAGCCGCCGGAGTCGACCGCGTACGGGCCCAGCGCGGGGTAGAGCTTGGCGGCGGCCGCAAAGTGCTCGGCCTTGAGGAACAGTGGCACGTGGGTGAGCTTGATCCAGTGCCGCTTGTGGGTGGTCAGGTAGAACCGCATGCCCGCGGCGGGAGCTCCCGCGAGCGGGTGTCCGTCGGCCAGAGGTAAGGCCCGCCGAAGGTTGATGGGTTGGGTCATGCTGGAGGTCTCCAGTTCTTGGAATTGGGGATGGATGGCGAGGGCGGCCCTGGTTCTTTGGCGAGAGGTGGGACCGCCCTCGCTGCGCCCGCGGTGCGGGTGAGCTCAGGGGTGTCAGCGGTGGCCGCTAGATTGCGCGGCATGACCACTCTTGACCTTGTTCCTGGCATGATCACGACGCGCGAGGAGGTCGCCGCGGCCTATGGCGGCTCGGTGTACAGCGGTGGGATCGTGCCCGCGCCGAACTCACAGATGGTGTTCGTCTACTCCGACCCTGAGGCTGGTCTGAAGCACGGCTACACCTTTGATGGGGTGGCGGAGGACGACGAGTTCGGTCCGCTGTACCTGTACACCGGCGCCGGCGCGGTCGGGGAGCAGCAGATGATCCGGGGTAACAAGGTGCTGCTGGACACGCTCGCCAACGGCTATGAGGTCCATCTGTTCGTGTCCAACGGCAGGGTGAAGGGCCGAAAGCTGGTCATGCAGCGCTATGTGGGCCGGGTCGTGGTAGACCCCGTCCAGCCCTATGTGGAGCGGCAGGCCCCAGGCAGCGACGGCAAGATGCGGACCGTGTTCGTCTTCAGGCTGCGACCTGCCAAGGGCGCCACGCTGGCCGTGACGGACGCTGATGCGGTCCCGCCGGCGACCAAGAGCACGGTCGTTGAACTGCCGAAGAAGCCAAAGGAACCGTCGATTCCCGCGCAGACGGGGGCGAAGGACAAGAAGGTCGAGCAGCACTCGACGCCTCAGACCATGGCGAACATCGAGGGTGGCCCTCGCACGGTCCTGCGCCGTGAGGGCGACCTGCGCACCGCCTTCGAGGCGTACCTGACGGCAGCGGGCCACGTGTGCAAGAGCTTCCAAATCACGGTGGCCGGCGAGCCGGGCACCCTCACGCCGGACCTCTACGACGCCACCGCCAACGTGCTGTATGAGGCCAAGGGCCTGCCGACGCGAAGCAACGTCCGTATGGCCATCGGCCAGTTGCTCGACTACCGGCGCCACATCGACGTGCCGGAGGGCCTGCGCCTGGCCGTCCTGCTGCCGGAGGAGCCCACAGCAGATCTGCGGGCGTTGCTCGAGACCCAGGGCATCACGCTCGTGACGCAGACCGCGGACGGCGACTTTGCAGGGGCTCCGCTTTCGATGACCGCTTAGCCGTGAAAGTGGCTGCGTTTGAACACGGCTTTCCGGATGGTGACCGTGGTCCTTCCGCGGTGGCCACTCGCCCCAAGAACCTGGACGGCGATCCATCCGCCGAAGATGACGGCGGAGAGGGTGATGAGCTGGGTGATGAACGCGGTCAGGGCGGCGATGAACGAGGTGAGCAGCAGTAGGCCGCCGCACACCGTGAGGAACCCGATGCCCCGAGAGCGACGTTCACCGCCGCGCGGGACACAGCCGGCTTGGCGGCGACCGGTTCCGGCTGAGCCGGCGCCACGGCGTAACCGGTGACGACACGGCCGTCCGGCAGGACGACGCTCGCCACGGCCGGGATGGTGCCCGGCTGGATGGGGACGACCGGCGCCGTGTGCACGGTGGCGGGGGTGATGGGAGTGGGGTGGTGGATCACCAGCGGCGCGGTCCGGTGGGTGGTGGGTTCGTTCACGGTGGGTCTCCTTTAGTTGCCGAGGGCGGACAGGGCGTCGGCGGATGCCTGCACGAGGTTGTGGATGGGCTCGTAGGCGCCGGTGCCGGCGACGAAGAACCCGAACAGGAACAGCACGAGCGCGGCGCCGCCGCCGGCGGACTTGGTCTTGACGGCGAAGGCGGAGGCGGCGCCGAACAGAAGGACGGCGGAGACGTTGAGAATCATCGGGACCCTTCTGGGGAGTTGGTGCCGGCGCGGTAGATGCGCGCCCAGCGGTTGTAGAGCCAGCGGCCGGTACGGATGCGCTTGCCGGTCGCGTGGCAGCGGCGGCAGTCCTTGCCGCGCTTGATGCGTCCCTTGCGGTCCGTCTTGAGCGCGTGGCCCATGCCACGGCAGCGGCAGCAGTTACCGAACGGCGACACCGCACATACACCGACGTAACCGATAGTGACGATGAGCGGGCAGGCGATAGCGAGCAGGGCGGGGGTCATGGAGGGCCCTCCCGGGCAGGTTTCCGGGGTTTGCGCAGGTGGGCCGCTATCCGCTAGCGGCCTGATCAGAGGCGGTTTGGGGCGCTAGCGGGGCCGCTAACGTTAGCGGGGCTGCCGCTATCGTTAGCGGTCCCGGAGCCTCAGCCCGCGTCCCGCCTTCCGTCACGTTCCGCGATCGCGGTGATGATGTGGGAGCGGTCGACGCCGCGCCGGTTGACGACCTTGCCGTTGACCCGGCGCCCGACCTGGATGGTGGACACGCCGTGCGGCTTGAGGGCGGCGGCGAGCGCGTCGGGGTCCCAGCCGTCGTAGACCTCCGGGCGCAGGTCCGCGAGCCGGGCCACGATGGTTTCTGACCACGCCTTGGCTTCCTCGGCGGGCACGACCGCGAGGATGTCCGCGAGCAGGTCATAGGCGGCCGCGGTCGGCTCGGGTGCTTCTCCGAGGGCGTGGCCGGCGAGCATTCCGGCCTTCTCGCGGACGCGGCGGGCGCGGGCGGCGATGGCTTCGGCGCCGCCAGCGTCGACGTAGACGGAGCGGACGATACGGGCGTCGGAGCCTTCGCCCACGAAGTAGTGGATGCCCTTGTCTCCCCAGGCGAACATGGTCGCCCGCACCCCGCGCTTGTAGGCGGAGGTGCCGAGCACCATGTCGTTCTCCAGCTGGCCCATCACCTTCAGGCACCACCGCGCGGACGCGTTGGCGCTGATCCCGGTGGGCAGCGACTTGGCGTCCGGGCGCTGCGTGGCCAGCAGGACCACGATGCCGGTCGCGGGGCCGCGCTTGACCAGGTCGGTGATGATCTCCTCGAACTCCTTGCCGTGCTCGGGTGCTCGAAGAGGACTTGGCATTCGTCCACCCCGACCACGATCGGGTGCAGCCCGAGGGAGCGCTTGTCCGCGAGCGCGGACGTCACCTTGGATTCGGGGCAGATGTCCCGGGGCAGGGAGCGGATCACCTTGGTGCGGCGGCGAAGTTCCTCGCGCAGGGCGCGGAAGTCGTCCAGCGCGTACTGGACGGGTTCGTCGTCGTCGCCGGCGGCGTGCCGGTAGCCGACCGCGTTGCCCACCGGGTCAAGGTCGCCAGTGCCTTTCATGTCGTAGGTGTGCAGCTCAGCACGCGGGTCCAATGCCGCGATGAGCAGCAGCAACCGCAGCAGGAACGTCTTGCCCATGCGCGGGATGGCACCGATGACGCCCGCGATGTACATGAGGGTGACCGCGACCCAGCGTCCGCGCTGGTCGGTGCCGTAGGCGACCGGCTTGAACAGGTCCACTTGCCCGGACTTCAGCAGTGGCCACGCCGGCTGAGACGCGCGGGACATGTCCTGGTCCCCGACCCACAGCACCAGGTGCCCGGTGTGCTCGTCGGGGACTGCCTCGGGCCACACGCAGCCCAGCGGGCGGCGCAAACCGGAAGCGAGCCGCTCGCGGCGTTCGATGATGTCCGTGACGGTCACGCCGTAGGGCAGGTTGCCCTCCGCGCGCCAGCCGGGACCGTCGCGGGTGATGGGGGCGGTGAACTCGAACCCGTCCCGGCCCTTGCCCTGCGCCTGATTGATCGCGGGAATACCGAGTGCCCCAAGGGCCCTCAGGACGATGTCAGACGTGAGCTTGGTTGCCTTGGGCAGTTCCACCGCCCGGTGCACGACCGGGGCGTCCGCCTTGCTGCCGGCGGCTCCCAGGGCGAGCACGACCGCGCCCACCGAGACGGCTTGCAGCCAGCCGGGGGCCAGCACGTACAGGGCGAGCGCCAGACCGAGACCGACGAACATCGCGAGTACGGCGACCAGGGTCCGCAGCCGGACCCGCCCGTCACGCTGCCGCGACAGCTTCAGGTACTCGGCAGCGTCCTCGCGGCGCACGGAGGCGAGCCGGACCGGTTCGCCCTCACGGTCGGCCACCCACCGCATCGTGCCCCCGACAAACTTCGCGGCGCCGGCCGGCGCCTGGAAGGCGAGCCGAGCGGCGTAGACCGGGGCACGCAGCGCGTGGTAACCGGCGGCGTGGGCGTAGTGGCGGGCCACCCACGCGGACGCGGTGCGCAGCTCAGCCACGGACTTCAGCCAGACCGGCACGACCGCGCGACGGCGTGCACCGGCGAGCCGGCCGAGGTAGCCGGGACCGGTCGCCGCAGGGGCGGGCTGGTCGACCATGACCGGCGTACCCGGGTCCGCCGGCTCCGGGACGGTGGTGGGTGCCGGTTCGCGGGCGGCGCGGGCCTTGTCCAGGTCGACTACATCGGCGTCCTGGTCGGTGGCCATCTCGGCTTCCAGGCGGTTGAACAATTCGTGGTCGTCGTCGGGATGCTTCACTGAGACTTCCTTCTCTCGCAGAGGGAAGGCGCGGCCGGTCCGCCGCTGTAGGAGGTGAGCGGACCGGCCCCGCGTGGATTTTCAGGCGGCGTACTGCTCGGGGTAGGCGCAGGAAACGCACACGCCGAGCGATGTGGGGATGACGTAGCCGGCATCCGTGCGGCACTGCGGGCACAAACGCCGGGCGGCGTTGGCCTTGGCGAGCGCCGCCCACCGGGCCGGCGTCATAGGCCGGACCGGCTTGGCCAGGTCGATGCGGTAGAGGTAGGCGACCAGGGGCGGGCGGCCCCACCGTCGGGGCCTTTCGAGCTGAGCGGCCACATCCTGACCACCGGGCCGCAGGCCACGGGCCCGCAGTTGGCGACGGGTGGCGTAGCCGTCCGGAGCCAGGCGCCACCGGAAGACGGGCAGCGTGCTCACGCCGCGCCGCGCCGTCCGGGACGGCGGCCGGCGACCGACCCGAGCAGCCGCCCGAGACGGGCCCGGCGAGGACCGGACCGGCCGGACCGCTTCGCCGCGTACATGGCCTCATCGGCGCGGCGCAGCAGCGCGGACAGGTCTTCGCCCGGGTGGTCGGCAGCCCGCACCCAGCCCAGGGACACCGTGGTGTACACCTCGGGGGCGGCGTCGACCGGCCGGGCCAGGACGCGGGCGAGGGTGTGCAAGCGGTCGGCCATGGTGCCGTCGCGGTCGAGAACGACGGCGGCGAACTCATCCCCACCGAGCCGCCCGGTCACCCCACCGGGGTGGCGCCGTGGGCGAGGCGGGCGGCGACTGTCGCGAGCAGGACGTCACCGGCCGCGTGGCCGTGGGTGTCGTTGATCTGCTTGAAGTGGTCGACGTCCGCCAGCACGACCACGGCGCGGGGGTCGCGCAGCAGGCGGCGTGCCCGCCGGGTGAACGCGTCCCGCGTCCACAGCCCGGTGAGCGGATCACGCCGGGCGGTGGTCAGCCGTCCGTGCAGCCAACGGGCGTGCACCACCCATCCGATGACGGGCGGCACGGCCGGTAAGAACGTGGCGAGGGTACTCACGCGGCCACCCGCTTCCATGCAGCCCGCAACCGGACCTCGGAGGCGGAGTGGCCGGCGGCGCGGAAGCGGACAGCCATCTCCCGGTACGACAGGGGCGGCGTCTGGCTGTGCCGGATGTCGTGAACGAGGGTGTCCAGCGCGTCATCCGACAGCGCGGGCGTCCCCGTCTCCAGCGCGGGCACCGGCTCGGTCGGGCCCCACACGGGCAGTTCCCAACGGGGCGTGACGCCTGGCGTGACGGGGTCGTCACGCTGGTCAGCGCGTGGCCGGTCTCCTCGCCCCTGCGGGCGGTCTCCAGCGTCGACCACGCCCCCGCGAGGGTCCGTGAGGTTTTGGCTTGGACGCGTGCGACGCGAGCGCCGGCTTCCGTCACGGCGGTCAGCCGCGTCTCCTCGGTGGCCGCTTCCGCCCGCAGCCGGGCACGGGCCACGGCCGCTTCGTCGCGCGCCTCCTGCTGGATGCCCCGGATCGCGTCCAGCGCGAGCGGGGTGAGCGCGGTGCGCTCCCACAGGCTGTGCACCAGCCACAGCGCCTTCGCGGCGATCGGCAGCCACGCCACGGCCAGCCACGCGCCAGCGGAGTGCTCAGCGGTCAGCGCGTGGGCGACCAGGACGCCGGCGGCGAGGATGCCGAAGGACCAGCCGACCGCCGTGACGGCACGGCTGTGGTCGCCCTGTGCGGCGAGACGCCGTTCGTAGGCGAGGATGGCCAGCCATCCACCGTCGATACCGAGACCCACGACTAGGGCGAACGGCCACGGCACCGCCGCGCCCAGCCACATCGCGACCACCGCGAGGGTGAGCACCATCGACACGGCCGTCAGCGCGACAGCCGGAAGCGCGGTCTTCGCCTTCACCGGGCACCTCCCGCCGTGATCAGCGCGGCGAGGATGAGCAGCAGCCCACCGGCGCAGATCAGGTCGACCGCACGGCGCAGGCTCGTGAACTTGGCGACCGCCAGCCGGGACAGCCCGGCAACGTCGGCAGCCATGTCCCTCTGCACCGCCGCCGTGATCTCCTCGGCCGTGAGGGTGGCCCACAGAGGGAAGCCGTGGCGGCCGGACAGGTTCGGCCGCACCGACTTCAGCAGCAAGCTAGCCGCGGCGACCAGCACACCCATACCGGCACCGCCGACGATGAAGGCGGCGGTGTTCAGCGGGAGGTCTCGGGCGACCGTCCAGGCGCCGGCGAGGACTGCGCCGACGAACGCCAGCAGCAGCGCCGTTTTCGCGTCCGTTCGCTCGATCTCCGCCTTCACCTCGGCGTGGGCGGCGGTCAGGTTCTTCTCCGTCGCGGTGCTCACGCGGCACCCCCGGGCAGGCTCGTACCGGCCACGCGGTTGACCAGCGCGACCCGGGCGGCGAGCGCCCGGCGCCGGGCCCGGCGGATACGCCGCGCGTCCAGCTCGGAGGGGGTGCGGTCCAGGGTGACGATGTGCGCGTCCAACAGGTCGACGTCCGCCAGGATGACGGGCATCTCCTGCTCGATCGCGTCCAGCTCCGCGTCCGTCGGTTCCATCCATGGAGCGAACGCGGTAACAGCGTCCTGAAGCGTGACGATGTGGTCCATGGGTCGTGGTCTCCCTTGCAGGTGAAACGGCCCAACAGCGGTCCCGGGTCTAGCCACCCGGGGCCGCACGCCGTTGTTGGTGAAGCCGCGTATCAGGCGCGGCATGGCCGCTGGCAGCGGCCAAAGTGCCCCGGACCGGTCTCGAACCGGTCAGGCTGCCGTACGGGGCACGCCGGTCTTCTCCGCCTTGTTTCCGACCCCTTCGGGCAGGCGGACCACGGGTTACCGGCAGTTCCCTGTGTGGAGTTGTCAACCAGCGGCCGCTTCCTTCGTACTCACCCTCGCGGGCTTTCCTCCGTGCGATGCAGTACCTGTTTTACAGGTATTGCATGGAGGTTCGTCAAGTACGGCGGCGCAATCTCTTGGTCTCGCGTCGGGACGTCTTGACGTACCCTCAGGATCTCCGCAGGTCAGGGGAGTTGGTCACCTCGTGCGTGGACAGCTCTGGGACTTCTGGATACGTTCGAGAAGTCCCTAGACGTCCCACCGGGGGGTGAAGATGCCGAACGAGCGCTTACGAACCGCTCTCCTCGCCCGTGGCATGACCGTGCAGAGCCTCGCTGAAGCGGTTGAGGTGAGCCCCAAGACGGTCGAACGCTGGATCACTCAGGCCAAGGTGCCGTACTTGCGCCATCAGTACGCAACGGCGGCGGCCCTCAAGGTCGACGTGACGGCACTGTGGGACGACGGCCGGACCGTCGACAGCGCGACCGATCTGACCAAAGCGGAAATTGCGACTGTCTACCCGCATCGCCACACGGTGCCGGCTGACCTTTGGCGAGAGCTCTACGGACGTGCTGAGCGCAACCTAGACGTCCTCGTGTACTCGGGACTCTTCCTATCCGAAGATCCGCTCTTCCACGACCTTGTAAAGGTGAAGGTGGAAGCCGGGGCGCGGGTGCGCATCCTGCTCGGGGACCCTGGATGCGCGGCCGTCCGGCAGCGCGGCGTTGACGAGGGGCACCAGATCATGGACGGCAAGATTCGCAACGCGCTCATGCTGTATCGGCCGCTCATGCGGAGCCACCCGGACATCGGCTTCCGGCTGCACGACTCGACGCTGTACAACTCGATCTACCGGGCAGATGACGAGATGCTCGTCAACCCGCACGTCTACGGCATCGGCGCCTTTATGGCGCCCGTACTGCACCTGCGGCGACTCCCCGGCGGGAGTCTCTTCGACACGTATGCGAAGAGCATCGATCACACCTGGGACAACGCACGCCCGATCACTGATCAGGACGTCACTAGCATCACGGGAGCCTGAGCATGGGACGCATCGACTACCTGCACGACCCGGACGCCCCGCCGGCGAACTCGGTGGTGCCGTCCGTCGTTGCTTTCGTCCAGAACGACGCGGGGCAGGTGCTGATGATCCAGCGTTCTGACAACGGCAGGTGGGCACTGCCCGGGGCGGTCACGACGTGGGGGAGTCCATCAGTGACACGGTGGTGCGTGAGGTCTGGGAAGAGACCGGCATCAAGGCGGAAGTGGTCGACGTGTCCGGCCTCTACACAGACCCGGGGCACGTCATGCAGTACGACGATGGTGAAGTCCGTCAGCAGTTCAGCATTTGCTTCCGGGCCCGGCCGGTCGACGGCGACCTTCGTACGAGCAACGAGACGACTCAGGTCCGCTGGGTTGACCCGGCGGACCTGGTGACTTTGGACGTACACCCCACGATGCGGCTCCGGATTGAGCACGCTATGGACCGCACGCGCACGGCGCCTTACATCGGCTGACGCTTGGCGGCGGCGACCCGTTCGAGGACGCGGCACGTGCACGCGAGGATCTCGGGTTCGGCGCGCCGGATGAACCGGCCGATCAGGCTGTCCGGCCCGTAGCGCCCGGTAATTTCGTTGATCCGGTCCACGGGGTTGGTTGGCGTGCCGTCCGGGGTGGTGTTCATGTCGCAGTAGCAGAGCGCATCGTTCAAGTGCTCGCTTTCACGGGGAAACTCGCCGTCCAACTCAGCACGCAAGCCGCGTGCATCAGCCTCAAGCCATGAGCACGAGTGATGAGCGACGAGGTTGACGACCTGCTCGTCAGCATCGGCAACGTCCCGGAGATACCGTGCGCCGTCCAGGGGATGAAAGCCCGTCTTGGCGAGATCCGGCGCGTAGCCGATGTCATGCAGAACCGCCGCGGCCTCCAACAGGTCCGCATCCTGATCGAGGATGAGCGCGATGGTGCGCGCCCTCTCAGCGACCCCGAGGCAGTGTTTCCAGCGTCGCGGCAGCGGCTCAGCTAGCAGCGACTCAGCCAGGGGATAGGCCCACTCCGTCAACGTCGACAAGCTACGAACGCCCCTTTCGCGCCGGCACGGCGCGGACCGTCCGCACCTTGCCCTGCCCTCCACCCGCCAGCACGCCGGCAGCTTCCAGCTTCTCCAGCGCCTTGGTCACGGTCGGACGTGACACCCCGAACCGCTCGGCCAGCAAGGAAGCACTCGGGAACGCTTCCCCTGCTTTGAGTCCCTCAGTCACGATGATCTCGGCAACCCGCTGATCGAGCGGGCGCCGGTCGACTTGCGCCCCGCGCGGACGACGCGCCACCGCTCGCCCGGTACCGGCTCGGCCACGCCCTCCTGACGCAGAACGCCGAACGCACGGAGGGCAACCCCCGCGAGACCCCGTGGTCGCGCATGACCTCAGCCAGAGACGGCAGCTCTGTCATGTTCGGGTCGTCCTCGATCTGCCTCTTCACGGAGTCGGCAATCTTCAGGAAGGTTCCCCGAGGGCTGGCCTGCTGCGACACTCGCTCTCCCTCTCTGTTCGCCAGTCGTCCTGCCAAGGCTCCCACGACTCGCCACTGCTGCGGAGGGTTGTGTGGGCTGTAGCCGTACGCCTGCCGGGACACGGTGGCGTTTTGTCGGCTCAAGGCCCTGGCATCTGTGCCTTTCACCAGCTCCATGTGCGGATCCGGTCGCGTGAGCGCGATGTTCTCGGACCACACCGGTCTCGGACAGTTTTGGGACGCTGTCGACGACTGTGGCCCTCTGAACTGCGGGAATGGCTCCATCCCTAGATACCGAGTGACGCATAACTGCTAGCCGTCCCGGACGAAGTCTCGGCATCGTTGGACATGGGTGTCGCCTCGTTGTCACGCTCTTGTTGTGTGAAGAGGCGGAGCAGCCCATCGCAATACGAGACTAGGGGACTGGTGCAGCGTCATGGATTCGAAGATGCATACCGCAAAAGCGGATCTTTGCAGTACTGGCTGTTGGGAGAGAAGCGGCGAAGCGGCCTCAGCTTTGCAGAATTGGCTGCGTTGACGTTCGTCTCTAAGTCTTCCTTGCAACGGGCTACGCAAGGGTTCGAGCTACCCAGTCGGCAGGTTTTCGAGGCATTCGTTCGTGGTTGCGCTTCGGATCCCGACAATGCCGAAAGAGAGTGGCAGATGGCCAACATGATGCATCAAATCCTTCTGGGTCGGAGGATGTCTTCGATGCACCCGGAGGATGTGACTAACCACGCTGAACTGCGTCAGGCTCTTGAAGGTCTTGTAAATCGAAAAGGTCTCACTCTTCGGCAGATCGAAAAGTTGGCTGAAAAGCGAAATGTCAAACTTCGCCGCAGTACGTTGAGCGATTCGCTCAGCGGACGTCAGAACTTCAGCCGTGCGACGGTGGAAGAGCTGGCCCGGTCGTGCGGGGAGAAGGAAAGCCTCGTCAAAGCATGGGACGAGGCATGGCGGCGAGCTGAGGGCGATAGGCGTAGTCGAAAGGGACATCTGGGTGAAGCTCGCAAGCTGCCGGCCGAGGTTAGGCAATATGTGGAGCTCGGTGTGGGGAGATCTATCGTGTGTGCGAGCGCTATGGGGTTTCGAGTGCCGAGATAGATATGTACATGCGTCAGTGTGCCGAGTTGCAGCGTCGAACGGGGAGGCGCAGTTATTGGATTGATGTGCCGGAGTCCTGGAGGGCCTCAGTGTCCCGGCCATGCGGTGATCTGACAGGGGGGATTGAAAGGGCGATAGAGAACGCCCTAACGGAGTATTTCGGGGCTCCGTTGAAAGTTCCGCTTGCGGCAGGAATCACACAAGCTGTGCTGGAAGAACTTCGTCAGAGTGGGATGGTCGGCGAATCGGAGGCTGCCAAATAAGTGCAGTTATCTGGGCGCACTATGCAAGCGATGCTGGGTGCAGGGGAGGCGCCTTGCCTTGGCGGGCTTGAAGGACAGTATCGGAAAACAGGAGGGGTATTTCGTGGAAAATCTGAATGGGCGGAAACCAGGCAAACAGTGGAGTTGGCCCGAGAGGTGGCAAGTTGCACTGGCTGCGATGGGTCTGCTGGTGGCGGTCATCAGCACGGTTGGCCAGTACGTGCAGTAGTGCGATGCGGTCCGCACCGCTAGCCGATGTGTCATAGAGCGTGAAGGTTGCCCCCGCAAGTACTCCTTAAAGAGTCTTGCTAGGCCAGGGGCAGGCTGATCCGCCGTAAAGTTGCTGCGCTGGCGCCTACTGCCCGTTGGTCGATGGCCAACGGGCAAGCGCGCGGTCTGGGGAAAGGAGGCGACCAAAGGACTGTCGCCGTGCCCCTCGGCTAAGAGGCCGCAGGTAGTTGGAAGTCGAGCCGCGCCTTGGTGCTTCGGAGCATCATAAAGGTGTTCATGTAAGTTACGTTCATGGCCTGGCAAGCGTCGGGAATCAGAACCCTTTTTCTCGCCTCTGGTCGTGGCTGCTCATGCGTCACTAGCGTGTGGTCATGCGCAGCCGCATAGGCAACCAAGAAAAAATCTGCGGCGTTAGTTAGGAACTCGGTCAGCGCTGCGGCTGTGTACATCCTTGACTGAGCCCAGGCAGTGAGCGGAGCGAAGTGAGAGATCGTGGTTTCGTCAATTGGTCGGAAGAAATCCGCATGACCTCTAGCCCATCGAGCTAGTTCGTCCTCTCCTTCGAACAGTTCGTCCCGTACCGGCTCGATGCTGCACGCGATGTGGTTAGCGTGAGCATAGTCTAACCACGTCCAGAATCCGGGTGCTATATCAAAGGCGTAGTAGCGGTTCTTTGCCTCGATCAACACATTTGAGTCAACGAGGAACATCAAGCGGCTCCGATTTTCTCAACCAGATTCTGAAACGTTTGATGCTTTTTGGTTCCCAACAGATTATAGGCGTCCCTGAACTGTGTTCCTCCTTCAAGGGTGTCTGTGATAACTGCTCGTGCGAACTGGCGGCTGAGCCTCAGGGGATGAGCGTTGTAGAAGTCTCCGCCACCATTGCCTTCTCCTGCTTTGAGTAGCGCCATGACTCGGCGAAGCTCATCGGCATAGCGCTGTTGGTAGTCGTCCCACTTCAGGAACTTGCCGTCAAAGATGCGCTTAAGCACCACAAGGGTGCTGACCCGGTATCGGCGAGCGAGCCGGATCAACTCAGCTACGGAGGGATCGCCTCGATACGCGGTACGCAGGTCTGCCATGGGGACTAGTGCTTCCGCTGCTACGAGGTTGCACCATTTTTCTGCGTCGTTGTCAGTCGGCTTCGCCAATGCAGCATCCGAAAGTGCACTCTCACCTAGGTACACGTGAGCCAATTCATGTACCATAGTGAAGATTTGAGCCGCTTTGGTATCTGCTCCGTTGACGAAAATGAGGGGTGCCTGTGGGTCGGCCAAAGCGAACCCGCGGAACTCCTTGGGGTTCAGTTTGCGATGAGTATCCACCCCTACGATGCCATTCACCATGACAAGGACGCCAGCGGATTCGATACGGTCGATCAGGCCACGCAACGCCTCTTTCCATGATGCGAAAGGCATTCGGTCCTCGATCTCAAAATGCAGTAGCTGCCTTACTTGGCTAGCTACAGCTAAGGGATCGTCTGACAGTCGAGCAGAACCAACGAAGTCGATATTCGGGTAACCGTGTGTACGTGCGTAGTCCCGGTACCAATCCTGCCGAGACTGGCACGAGTAGATGGTGTCGAGTAGGTCTACCGATGGGCGGGCGACAGCTCGGTTGCCCATAGTCCGCATGTCGGGGATCGGTACGGGTTCGTCTGGAGGGCTCGACAGGAATAGCAAGCCGATCGGCGCGTGCGTCGCGTGGGCGAAGTTTTCCAACTGCTTCAGCGTCGGGCGAGCGCTGCCATCGAGCCACGCATCGAACCGCGGGGCGCGTCTAGCGATCGTTTCATCCGACCAGCCGGCCCGCTCCACTGCCCAGCGCAAGAGCGCAGGTTCGACTCGAACGCGTACAGACACGCAACCCACCTCCCCTCGACCCTAGGTTAGGTACCAGAGTGATGCTTGCGAACTCCAGGTTCAGTCACGGAACGGTCACCGCAGTACGTGGAACGTTGCCCAGTTGTTCTGTCGGTTATGCGGCGCCGATTTGAACAGCCTGACCTGTTCAGTGGCCCTTGTTCTCCATCGGCTTGATTCGCGTGGCGGTCGGCCCTGGCTGCCCGTTGGCTGTCGCTCGCCTGGACGCGGGCTGATAGGCGAACGGTCCCCGGCGCTCGTCAGCAGAAGTTGTTTCCCCCCACGTGTCCCCAGGGGTAGCGGGCGCGAGTAAACCCGCAGCTCACAGGTGCTGGACGGAGCCTGCTGTAAAGCTGCCCCTACCGGTCAGGTAGTGGCACGCAGGTTCGCGCCCGAGGTCCCTACAGCCTTTCTTTGATGAAGGCGTGATGCCGTCGCCGTGCGACGCGGAGCAGGACGGCTTGGAGGTCGCGTCGGTTACGTCCTCGGGTCTTGAGAGCGTGACAGTTGGGGCAGAGGGCGATCATGGTCTCAGGGATGTCGCCGCCTCCACTGCCGAGGTCGTGGACGTGATCGACCTCAAGGAGGGGCGCGCCGGCGTCTGTGAGCTCAGCCGGATGCCCAAGGCATCGCGGGTTTTCGCAGGTGCCGCCGCTGCGAAGGAGGACCGCCTGTCGGGCAGCGGGTGAGCGGAAGTAGCGGTCAACCTCGGTGCGGCGCGATCTTGCAGAGCGGCGTGATGTCGTGTGACCAGCGGCAGCGGAGAGACGGCGGTATCGCTCTCGATCGCTGAGCGCGTCCGCACCCTCTGTTTCCTCGAGTGGGGTGTCTTGTGTGTGGTCGTGCACGCGGCCTTCGTCTTCGCGCAGGGCATCGAGGATGGTCTGAGGCCAATCCTGGCGTAGGGGGAGGCCACGGGGGCGAGGATCCACGCATACTCGCGTCGCATCTGGCCGTCCTTACCGCGTCCCCAGCGGCGGTGGCAATCCACGATCACAGCCCAGGTCTCGAAGGTCCACTGTCCTCTGTGGGGCTTGTGCCAGTAGCGCAGGGCGCGCTGTTCGGTCCGGTAGCGCTGCATTGACTTGTTGCCACCGCGCATCCGTTGGTCTCCGGAGAGTCCATCGCCGGTGTAGGCGATCCAGTCGGTGCCGTCGATGCGCTTGTCTGCGTACGGGCCCTTGTCGTCGGAGTAGGCAGCCAAAATGCCGTCGGCCAGCGGTGTGATGCCCTTAACACCGTTACCACCGTAGGTTTCGGCGATGGTGTCGCGGTTCGTAGACGGCTCTCCTACACGCGGGCGGAGCGAGGTGTCGACGCGCCCGATGAGCAACTCCGTGAGTCCGAGAGCATCTAGGAGCCCGACCGGCAGTGGGTCGAAGAACCGGAGGATGACGCTGCCGGCGATTCGCGCCGCAACCTCTGTGTCGCGGGACAGCAGGTCGAAGTCGTCCTTTGGTAGCCCGGCGAGAGGATCGGCCTCGTTCAGCGTGGTGAGTGTCGGTCTGCGTCCACCGCTCGTGAGCTGCAGCCCTTCGACCTCGGCAACCTGCCACAGGTGATTGCTGCGCAGCGCCCAGAAGGGATACACCACGCTTTGAGCCCCGGCGGGAGCTCCAGCGTAGGTCGTCAGCAACGGCGCCAGGGCATCTCGAACGGTAGACCAACGATGTTCGCCACGCCCTTGAACGGCCTGACCAATGCCCCACAGCAGCAGCAACGGCCGGTGCAACGCCCGGCCGCCACTCCGTGCCGCGGGCGCAAGGCCCCCTACCCGCTTGACCAGATCCGCTGCGCTTTCCGCCACTTGAACCTCCCCGAGAGTCCACGTACCAGCAGCCGATTGGAGCACGTGGCACTGGCACCGCGGGAGTTGATGCAGTCATCCGGAAGACGTCAATGAGCTGATGCGGTGTGGTGTGGACACCAGAGCCGGCGGTTCTTGTTCAGGCGGCGGCACGCTTGCGTCGGTGCAGCAGCGCTAGGGCCACCTCCTTGCACCATGCGACATGTACTCGGCCGAGACGACAGCCGGGCCGCAGGTCAGAGGGCTAGGGCGTCCACCGTCGGGGCCTGCCGCTGTTGTACGATCCGCCAGCTAGGGGTGGGGTGAGGTAGGAAGGGCAAGCGTGGCCAAAAAGGGCGGGGAAAGCTTCACGGATTACTTCTTGAGCTGCGTCATGCTCGTCTTCATCGGCGCAGTCGTCTTCGTGGGTTGTAGTATGGAAAATTTCAAACCGGATTGGGCCGAATCGAGCACGCCTACCACTAAGGCGACTCAGTCAGCCGAGCCGGACTGGCGCCTCGACGACGCCGTCGCCGTGCCAGACAATTACATCCACTGGGTCGATGTAGGGAGGCCGCACAAGTTTGACCCCTTGGATTCCGTTTCGGCGGAAGACGTCAACAGTTCAACCCTGTCTGAGGATTACCTCGATGACGACGAGGGCCTAACGCCAGCGGACGTAGAGGTGCAGATCCTCTCGAAGCCGAAGTATGGGACTGTCGAGATCAACAAGCGGAGTCATGTCGTCACTTACACGACCTGGGCGGACTTCGAAGGCACGGACGACATCCGCTATTCGATCAAGCTGAAAGGCAAGCCCGATGTCCTTGAGCGCACCTACTCCGTGGCCGTGTATGGCGACAGTCCGTGAGCACTTCGAAGGCTGGACCCCAGTTGTGGTGTGCTGTAGGTGCCACGGAGGGCAGGTCCCACTTCTGCATGAGTGCGTCGACAGAGGCGTGACTGGGCCGAGGGTTAGGTGACGGTCTCTAGCGCCCTGAGGCCCTCGCGGGCCAGACTCCGCACCATGGACGCTGGACTCGCGGCCGTACTCGGTGCCGCTGTAGGGGCTATTGGTACGGGAGGCGCAGGCGTAGTGGCCGCTCTCCTTGCGCGTTCTCAGAGCCGTACACAGCTACAAGCCGAGCATCTGAGGCTTATCCGAGAACCCCGAAAAGCCACATACGTAGCATATGCGGAGGCCGTGCAACAGGAGCATGACAGGCTCCTCGAGATACTGTCGCGGACGACAGTCGTCGCACGCCAAGGACGCTCGGAGGCGCTTGAGTCGTTCATGGCTGTGGCTGAGCAGTTGTACCAGGATTCTGATCAGCAGGCGGGGGCGCGCAAGCACTTACAAGCGCAGGTTTACATCGAGGGCCCATCAACGGTTATCGGATCTGCCGTCGATCTTGCCAGCAGTCAGCACGACTTCAAAGAGGCTGCGCTTGCTTGCCTGCAGCAACTACGGCGTGGATCCTGTCCGCCGGAACTTGTGGACGCGATGCATGAAAAGCGCGACGTGGCTTACGGCAAGTACCTCAACTATCTCTACGCTGCATCAGCCGTCATGCAGGCCGATGGGCTAAACGATGTCCTCAGGCCATAGCGCGTCCAGGGTGGCTGTGGGGCATCTGCGGGGCAAACCCGTTCGGACTCCGAGAACGGGCAGATCAAGCGGCAGTCACGGCGCGGTCTGTAAATCTGCCGGCTCAGCCTTCCCAGGTTCGAATCCTGGCGCCGCCACACGACCGAAAGGGTCCGTGACCAGCGTAAATGCTGGACGCGGACCCTTTTGTCGTTGAGGTGACCATGGGGCGTTTCGAGTAGCCGGGGTGCTGCTCGGAGGTCTTGAGGGTCGGACGGCGGGGATGTCGCGAGAGCGGCAAGTGGAGGCGTGCGCTTCGGCAAGGCAGGCTGAAGGCATGCAGGCGCTCCTGCGCTCGTACCTCCGGCTAGGAGCAGGCGGCCACGGCCGCCTGCTCTTGACCCTGATGCAGTGTGTGCCCTTCTTGATCGGGCTGGCCGTGCTGGTCATCGAGCTCACGCCTGCCCACTTCATCTATACCGGCCCCTTTCTCACTGCGATCCCGGCGTTGGCGGCGGTGACGCTGGGACCCAGGGGTACCGCTGCGGCAGCTGTCCTCGCGCTAGTGATCAGCGTGATCACGGCTACCTTCAACCAGGCGTGGGGCACCTTGCAGGTCTATACCAACTTCCTGGCCCTGGCCCTGGTTTCCGTGGCTGGCTTCATCACGAGCAGCGCCATGCAGACGCGCCGGCAGAGAGAGCTCGACCAGGTTCGTCAGATCGCCGTGGCGGCACAGGAGGTCGTGCTACGGCCTGTACCCGCGCGCCTGGGCCCGGTGCGGGCGGCCAGTATGTGCCTTGCGGCCGGGACGGGCGCACAGGTGGGCGGTGATCTGTACGAGGCCGTGCAGACCCGGTACGGCGTCCGGATGATCGTGGGGGACGTCCGGGGAAGGGGCTTGCTGCGGTGCGAGCCGTCGCGGTGGCGGCGGGTGCGTTTCGGGAGGCCGTGCACTACGAGGACGACTTGGTGGAGGTCATGAACCACTGTGCGGCCGCTTTGCGACGGGAACTCGCCGTGCCGGGCGCATACGACGAGGAAGTCCTGCTGGAAGGGTTCACCACGGTGCTCATCGCACAGGTGCCGGACGAACCCGTGGTGCAGTTGGTCAACCGTGGGCATCCGCCGCCGCTGCTGTTGCACCAGGGCAAAGCCAAGACGCTGATGCCGACCTCTCCGTTGCCGCCGGTCGGCATGGAGGACCTTGTCGCCGGCCCTCCGCCCGAAGCTGAGAGCTATGCGTTCCTCCCGGTGACCGCCTGCTGCTGTACACCGACGGCGTGATAGAGGCCCGCAACCGCGACAGCGAATTCTTCGCTCTGCCGGAGGCCATGGAGGGGATACGCCCCAGCGCCACCCCGCCGGAGTTCCTGGAACATCTGCACCAGGCATTGGTCCGTCACGCCGAGGATGACTTGACCGACGATGTGGCGATGCTCCTCGTTGACCGGCTCGACGGCGAACCAGAGCCGCCTGCCGGTGGGGCGGACGTGGGGCAGCGGTCGCTGTGAGCTGCCAAACCGCGGTTCAAGGGTTGCCCGTCGCGCGGCCTGTGAATCTGCCGGCTCAGCCTTCCCCGGTTCGAATCCTGGCGCCGCCACACTGGGGAAAACCCCCTCCGAACAGCCCACAGGGCGGATCGGAGGGGGTTTCTTCGTTTCCCCGGCGGTGTGGTCGCCTATTCCGCCCGCAGGGCCGATGAGTTCCGCCCCGCCCCGTCGTCTGAACGTCGGGAACGTCTCGCGCCGGTCGCGGGAGGCCCGATGGGACGGCCAGGGGCCCTGCCGGCTCCGGCCCGGGGACAGGCGCGGCCACCGGCCGCGGGAAGCGAAGGAGGCCCGGTGTGACGATCCGGCGGATGGACAACGTCCTCATCGTCGTCGACGACCTTGACGCCGTCATCTCGTTCTTCGTGGAACTCGGCATGGAACTGGAGGGCAGGGGGCCGCTCGAATGGCGCGGGGCGGAACGGGTCATCGGGCTCGACGACGTCCGGCAGGACATCGCCATGCTGCGGATCCCGGACGGGCACGGCCGGATCGAACTGGCGAAGTTCCACCGGCCGCGGGCCGTCAGAGGCGAGCCGGAGGACGCGCCGGCGAACACGCTGGGCCTGCGCCGCGTCATGTTCGCCGTCGACGACATCGATGACGTCGTCGCCCGGCTCCGGGCGCACGGCGCCGAACTCGTCGGCGAGATCGTGCGGTACGAGGACGTCTACCGGCTCTGTTACGTCCGTGGCCCGAGGGCATCGTCGTCGGACTGGCCGAGGAGCTCGGCTGACGGCCCTCCGGCGCGGCCGCCCGGCCCGCCCGCCTGGTGCGGCCGCCCGCCCGGCCCCCGGCCGCCCGCCTGACGCGGTCGCCCGCCCGGCCCCGGCCCCCGCCCGGCGCGGCCCCCGCCCGGCCCGCCCGGCCCGGCCGCCCCTGGTCCAGTGGTGCCGCCTCGCCGGCCGGCCGCTCGGCGGTGCAGGCCGACTCGGGCGGGACATCGTCCGGCACCGGCCGCTGGAACCGCCCGGCCGGCGCGACGCTCTCCGGGTTCGGAGGCAGGCGCCGGGCGGGGGAGCGCCGTTCCCGCTCCTGCCGTGCCGGTGGGACAGCGGGCACACTGGCCGCATGTCATCCCGTCGCAGAACCTGCCCCGTGTGCCGCCGCGAGATCGCCGTCGTCGCGGGTCGCTTCGCGCGGCACGATCCGCCCGGGGCACGGGCGAACGGGGAACTCCTCTCCTGTGCCGGGTCCCGGCGGCAGGCACAACTCGGAGCCGTCCAGCCGGCGTTGGACGGGTACGCCGTGCCGGACTTCCCCGGGCAGCTGCCGCTCTTCTGACAGGTGAACGGCCGTTGTCCCTCCGGCCGGTGAAACGACCGGCCGGCGCGCTCAGTTGCCCGCGACCGACTTCACGGCCACCGACACCGGCGTCGAGCCGCCGATCAGCTCCAACGTCAGACCGGCCGTCGCCGAGGTGTCCACCAGCTCCGCCAGCACGGCCGCCACGTCGTCCCGCGGGACCGGACCGCGGCCGGTGTGCGCCTCCAGCCGGACCAGGCCGGTGCCCGGCTCGTCGGTCAGCGCGCCGGGGCGCAGGATCGTCCAGTCCAGGGCCTCCTGCCGGGTGACGTACGCGTCGGCCTCCCCTTGGCGCGCAGGTACACGTCGAAGACGTCGTCGCCCTGGTGCGCGGGGTCCGCGCCCATCGAGGAGACCACCACGAAGCGGCGCACGCGCGCGCGTACGGCCGCGTCCGCGAACAGCACCGCCGCGCCCCTGTCCACCGTGTCCTTGCGGCCCGTGCCGCTGCCCGGGCCCGCGCCCGCGGCGAAGACCGCCGCGTCCGCGCCCTGGAGATGTGCCGCGACCTCCTCCACCGAGGCGGACTCCAGGTCGAGCAGGACCGGTTCGGCGCCCGCCGCCCGCAGGTCGGCGCCCTGCTCCGCCTTGCGGATGATCCCCGCGACCTCGTCCCCGCGCGCGGCGAGCACCCGCTCCAGCCGCAGCGCGATCTGACCATGACCACCAGCGATGACAATGCGCATGATTCCGACCGTACGCCCGGAGGGGCCCGTGCGCCGCATTGGTTGGGAGCGCCGGCCCGTCACTCCGGGCGCGCTCCGGACCCCCTCCGGGCAGCGGGTTTCCTCACGACAGCTCCCCCGGCCCTGCCGGGGCAGCCCCAGCTCGGCCGCCACCGCCGAGTTGCAGTACTCGCGGACCGCGCTGGTGCGGGCCACCACCCGGCCGCGGTGCACCACGATCCGGCTGTAGGCGAGGGAGAGCGCGCCGGACAGGTGATCGCCGCGCACGGCCAGCAGCTCGGCGGGGAAACCGGCCTCGACGCGTACCTCGGGCAGGCCCAGCGCCTCCCGCGCCGCCGTGCTGACCGCCTCGTAGGCGTCCTCGGGGCGCAGGCCGTGCGCGGAGGCGAGGAGATAGGCGGCCTCGAGGGGGTCGCCCCGGCCCACGGGGTTGGCGACGTCGCGGAGGGCGCCGCTGCCCGCCGCCACCCTGACCCCGGCCGCGCGCAGCAGCCGTACCGGCGCGGCGCCCCGGCGGTCGGCCGTGCCGCAGCCGCCCTGGGGGAGGCACACCACCGTGACCCCGGCCGCCGCGAGCTGCTCCGCGAGCCGGGAGGCCGCCTCGGCCGGCAGGCGCGCGAGACCGGCGCACGGGCCGACCGTCACGCCGGGGCGCAGACCGCCCGCCATGGCCGCGAGCCGGGAGAGCCGGGCCGGGTCGGTGGCGTCCGTGTGCAGGTCCACCGGGCAGCCGTGCTCGGACGCCACCTCCAGGACGGCCTCCACGTAACCCGTGGGATCCGGGTCCGTGTCCGGGCAGCCGCCCACCACCGACGCGCCCATCTTCACCGCGTCCCGGAGCATCGCGAGCCCTTCGGCACCCGCCACCCCGGTCAGCAGCCGCGGCATCGCCACCGTGGTCAGCTCCGCGAGGCCCCGCAGCGAGCGCCGGGCCTGCAGTACGGCGCCGAGCGCGCCGAGGCCCTGGACGTCGCCCACGCGCACGTGCGCGCGTGCCGCCGTCGCGCCGTGGCCGAGCTGGAGCAGGGCCGCCTCCGTGGCCCGGCGCTGGACGTCGTCGGGGCGTAGGAGACCGGTCCGGGATGCTCGGCGGACAGCGCCGTGTCCCCGTGTGCGTGCGGCTCGGCCGGCGCCGGCAGGAGCAGGTAGCCGCTGAGGTCGACGCGGGAGGTGCCCGGCCTGGGCGGGCCCGGCGTCAGGCTGCCGGCCGTGCCGACGGCCTCGATACGCCCGCCGCCCAGCCGTACGTCCACGGTCCGGCCGTCGGTGAGCCGCGCCCCGCACAGCAGCACCACGGCCTGGTCGGGCTGCCCGGAGGACCCCGACTGGTTCGACGGCCACGGGGGCGGCTGCGGCTGGCTGTCGGGCATCGGACTCCAGGGTTCGGGCCGGGGGCTCGGGGCAGGGCCGCGTGAAGGGGGCCGGGACGTGCGCGGACCCAAGATCACGCAGAGTGAGTCGAGCCTAGGGTGGCGAACCCTGTGGGGCGCGGAGGAGCGCAATAGTCGTACCGGCGTGGCCCGGCCGGGGCGGGACGTCCGTCACCTGCCGCGACGGGTGCCCTCCACACGCGCGCGTGCCCGGGCCGCAGGGGACTTCGCGGGCGCTCCGGAGGGCCCGGAACAGCCCTGGCGGGGGAGCGCGGTGGGCCCCTGGATACGGATTTGGGCGAACGGCGGCGGACCGTGTAATGTCTTCATCGCTCGCCCCAATAGCTCAGTCGGCAGAGCGTCTCCATGGTAAGGAGAAGGTCAACGGTTCGATTCCGTTTTGGGGCTCTGGTGTGAAAGGCGCCCGTCGTAAGGCGGGTTCCGATCGCATCACAGCGGTGTAGCTCAGTCGGTAGAGCAAGCGGCTCATAATCGCTGTGTCACCGGTTCAAGTCCGGTCACCGCTACTGACAGTAGCCGATTGCGGGGTCGGTCCTTCGATCGGCTACTCTTGCTTGCGTTGAAATAGTCCATCCGTTCGTCTTAGGAGCACTCACGTGGCTGCCACCGACGTCCGCCCGAAGATCACGCTGGCCTGCGTGGAGTGCAAGGAGCGGAACTACATCACCAAGAAGAACCGGCGTAACAACCCGGATCGCCTTGAGATGAAGAAGCACTGCCCGCGTTGCAACGCGCACACCGCGCACCGCGAAACGCGATAAATCAGGCTCGTACGTGAGGCCGCCCCGCAAGCTGGGGGGCGGCCTCACGTCGTTTCACCGGCTGCTGAGACCAGACACGCTGCTTGAGACCAGGAGGTGCCGGGCCAATGGCGCTCGACCAGTCCTTCGTGGGGCGGACCTACCCCCCACCCCGCCCTACGAGGTGGGCCGGGAGAAGATCCGCGAGTTCGCCGAGGCGGTCGGGGAGACCAACCCGGCGTACACGGACCCGGAGGCCGCCAAGGCGTTCGGTCACCCGGACGTGATTGCCCCGCCGACCTTCGTGTTCTCCATCACCTTCCGGGCCGCCGGACAGGTCATCGAGGACCCGCAGCTCGGGCTCGACTACAGCCGGGTGGTGCACGGCGACCAGAAGTTCGCGTACGTCCGCCCGGTGCGGGCCGGCGACTGGCTCACGGTGACGTCCACCATCGAGGGCATCAAGTCGCTCGCGGGCAACGACATCCTGGACATCCGCGGCGAGGTGCACGACGAGGCCGGCGAGCACGTGGTGACCGCCTGGACCAAGCTCGTGGCCCGTGCGGCCGGGGAGGCGTGAGAAACCGATGACGGCGAAGATCGCGTACGACGACGTCGAGGTCGGCACCGAACTGCCGGCCCAGACCTTCCCCGTGACCCGCGCCACCCTGGTGCGGTACGCGGGCGCCTCCGGGGACTTCAACCCGATCCACTGGAACGAGAAGTTCGCCAAGGAGGTGGGCCTGCCGGACGTCATCGCGCACGGCATGTTCACCATGGCCGAGGCGATCCGCGTGGTCACCGACTGGGCCGGTGACCCGGGCGCGGTCGTGGAGTACGGTGTCCGCTTCACCAAACCGGTCGTCGTGCCGAACGACGACGAGGGTGCGGTGATCGAGGTCGGCGCCAAGGTCGCTGCCAAGCTCGACGACCGGACGGTGCGGGTGGACCTCACGGCGACCAGCGGCGGCCAGAAGGTGCTGGGCATGTCCCGGGCGGTCGTGCGGCTGGCCTGAGGGCTTCGGCTGTCGGATTCAGGGGCGTCCACCTTGGTGGGCGCCCTTCGCCGCACCCGGGCCCGGCCTACCCGCCCCGGGCTCCCTTGACGTAGTTAGTAATTGAGCACTAACTTCGTCTCATGCCCAGGATGAGTGCTGAAGAGCGACGCGAGAGTGTCATTCGCGCGGCGATCTCCGAGTTCGCGCGGAAGGGGTACTACGGCACCTCCACCGAGGCGATCGCCAAGCGGGTGGGAGTCTCGCAGCCGTACCTCTTCCGGCTCTTCGAGGGCAAGAAGGCGATCTTCGTCGCCGCGTCGCTGCGGTGCGTGGAGGACATCTGCAAGGTCTTCGGGGAGGCGGCCGAGGGGCTGGAGGGCGAGGAGGCCCTGCACGCCATGGCCGACGCCTACGTGCGCCTGATCACGGAGCAGCCCGAGAAGCTCCAGATGCAGATGCAGACGTACATCACGGTGGCCGCCGCGGAGGCGGAGGGGAGCACGGGTTCGGGGAGGCCGTACGGGCCGCCTGGATGCGGCTCTGGGACACCGTGCACCTCCCGCTCGGCGCGGACGACGGCGAGACCACGACCTTCATGGCGTACGGGATGCTCATCAACACCCTCGCTGCCATGGGGTTCCCGCCCGGGCACCGGGTCTGGCAGTCGATGTACCCGTCGTCCGGGATCACCGGGCGGCTCCAGCACTAGGCGGGACGGGAGGCGGAACTCCCGGAATTCCCGCCTCTTTCCTGGGCGCAGAAGTTAGTCAGTAATTACTAATCAGGGCTGGAACACCCTCTGGGGGAGAGATGTCACAGCAGAAAGCACGTCGCGGGGGCGCCGCCTGGGCCCTCGTCATCACCAGCGTCGCCGGGTTCATGGCGGCACTCGACAACCTCGTCGTCACCACCGCCCTGCCCTCCATCCGCGAGGACCTCGGCGGCGCGCTGGACGACCTGGAATGGACCGTCAGCGCCTACACGCTCACCTTCGCCGTCCTGCTGATGACCGGTGCCGCGCTCGGCGACCGCTTCGGGCGCCGCCGGCTCTTCCTCGCCGGCCTCACCGTCTTCACCGGCGCCTCCGCCGCCGCGGCCATGGCTCCCGGCATCGGCTCCCTCATCGCCGCCCGGGCCGTCCAGGGCGTCGGCGCGGCCGTGCTGATGCCGCTCACGCTCACCCTGCTCACCGCCGCCGTGCCCGCCGCCAAGCGCGGGATGGCGTACGGCATCTGGGGCGCCGTCAACGGTCTCGCGGTCGCCTCCGGACCGCTCATCGGGGGCAGCCTCACCGAACACATCTCCTGGCACTGGATCTTCTGGCTGAACGTCCCGCTCGGCGTGGTCCTGCTGCCGCTCGCCCGGCTGCGCCTCGCCGAGTCGTACGGCACCGGCGCCCGGCTCGACCTGCCCGGCACCCTGCTCGCCAGCGGCGGCCTGTTCGGAATCGTCTACGGCCTGGTCCGGGGACCCGCCGACGGCTGGACCGGCTCCCTGGTGCTGACCGCGCTGTTCGGCGGGAGCGCGCTGCTGGTGGGCTTCGTCCTCTACAGCACCCGCGCCGCCGCTCCGATGCTCCCGATGCGGCTGTTCCGCTCCCGCGCCTTCTCCGGGATCAACGCGGCCAGCCTGCTGATGTTCGTCGGCATGTTCGGCTCGATCTTCCTGCTGAGCCAGTACATGCAGGGCGTCCTCGGCTACTCGCCCACCGAGGCGGGGCTGCGGATGCTGCCGTGGACCGGCATGCCCATGCTCGTGGCGCCCGTGGCGGGCATCCTCTCCGACCGCGTCGGCGGCCGCCCGGTCGTCGCCACCGGGCTGTTCCTGCAGGCGGTGGGCCTCGGCTACCTGGCCTCCGTGGTCTCCGCCGACGTCACCTACGCGGCCCAGCTGCCCGGTCTGGTGATCAGCGGCATCGGCATGGCCCTGTACTTCGCCCCGGCCGCCAACCTGGTGATGTCCAGCGTCCGCCCGCAGGAGCAGGGCATCGCCTCCGGCGCCAACAACGCGCTGCGCGAGGTGGGCGGCGCGCTCGGCATCGCCATCATGTCGTCGATCTTCGCCGCCCAGGGCGGCTACGCCAGCGCCCAGAACTTCGTGGACGGTCTGCGGCCCGCCCTCGTCACCGGCGCCGGGGTGGTGGCCCTCGCCGCCCTGGCCGCCCTGCTCGTCCCGGGTCGCCGGCGCGCACCCGGCACCGGGCCCGCCCAGGAGACCGCACCGGCGGCCGAGGCACTCTCCGTCTGACACCCGACGGCACCCGCACGCGCGCGTGGCCCCGAGAGGCCACGCGCGCGTGCGCCGTTACGCGCGGCGTGACCGTGTCAGCCGGCCGTCAGAGCGGGGTCAGCGGGGTCTGGCACCGTAGTGCTTGTGAACGGCGCGGGGGACCGGGCCGGGAGCGAGGAGAGGTGCCCGGAGTGGTTTATCGGGGACCGAGAGCATGTCTTGAGGTCGGATCCCTCGGGGTCCGCGCAGGTTCGAATCCTGCCCTCTCCGCTTGGCGGTGCGAGTGTCGTCCGGGCGCGCGCGTGTGGGTCTTTCGAGGCCTGTGCGCGCGCTTTCGTGTTGTGCGGTGTGTGGTGTGGTCGTGTCAGCCGGCCGTCAGGGCGGGGTCAGCGGGGCCTGGCACCGTAGTGCTTGTGAACGGCGCGGGGGACCGGGCCGGGAGCGAGGAGAGGTGCCCGGAGTGGTTTATCGGGGACCGAGAGCATGTCTTGAGGTCGGATCCCTCGGGGTCCGCGCAGGTTCGAATCCTGCCCTCTCCGCCCATGGCAACGCCGGCGCCGCCTGGCCGCCGGCGTCGTCTCGTAGTCTTGGGCCCGTGCAGGAACTCCACGACGCCCCCCTCGCCCCGCTGACCACCTTCCGGCTGGGCGGCCCCGCGGCCCGGCTGGTCACCGCCACCACCGACGCCGAGGTGATCGACGCCGTCCGCCGCGCCGACGACACCGGCACGCCGCTGCTGATCATCGGCGGCGGGTCCAACCTGGTCATCGGCGACAAGGGCTTCGACGGCACCGCCCTGCGCATCGCCACGCGCGGCGTCGAGCTGCGCGGCACCACGCTGGAGCTGGCGGCCGGCGAGGTCTGGACGGACGCCGTCGCCCGCAGCGTCGAGGCCGGGCTCGCCGGGATCGAGTGCCTGGCCGGGATTCCGGGCTCCGCGGGCGCCACCCCGATCCAGAACGTGGGCGCCTACGGCCAGGAGGTCTCCGCGACGGTCACCGAGGTGATCGCCTACGACCGCCGGGCCGGCGAGACGGTCACGCTGACGAACGACGAATGCGCCTTCTCCTACCGGCACAGCCGCTTCAAGGCGGACCCCGAGCGCTACGTCGTGCTGCGGGTCCGCTTTCGGCTGGAGGACGCGGGCGGCCTGTCGGCGCCCGTCAAGTACGCCGAGGCGGCCCGCGCGCTCGGTGTCGAACCGGGCGACAGGGTGCCGCTCGCCGCCGCCCGCGAGACCGTGCTGAAGCTGCGCGCCGGGAAGGGCATGGTGCTCGACCCCGAGGACCACGACACCTGGTCCGCCGGATCCTTCTTCACCAACCCGATCCTCACCGACGAGCAGTTCGCCGCGTTCCACGCGCGCGTGCGGGAACGGCTGGGCGAGGGCGCCGAGCCGCCCGCGTACCCGGCCGGGGAGGGCCGCACCAAGACCTCGGCGGCCTGGCTGATCGACAAGGCCGGCTTCACCAAGGGCTACGGCACCGGGCCCGCCCGCATCTCCACCAAGCACACGCTCGCCCTGACCAACCGGGGCGGCGCCACCACCGAGGACCTGCTGGCCCTGGCCCGCGAGGTCGTCGCCGGGGTCCGCGAGGCCTTCGGGGTCACCCTGGTCAACGAACCCGTGACCGTCGGCGTGAGCCTGTGAGGGCATGAGACCGACGCTGCGCGAGTTCCGGCCCGGACGGGTCGGTACCAGCGCCGCGTCGTCCAGCCCTGGCCGCCCCCGCGGCACACCTCGCAAGGGCGGAGCCGCCCTCAGGGACTGCCTCTGGGGCCCGGCGGGCGAGCCGGGCGACCCGCGCGGCCCCGAGGTGCTGATCCGCTTCCGGGGCTTTCCGCCGTGGGCGGCCTTCAGGCGGCCGGGCCGGTCAGCCAGTCGTCCACACCGGACAGCAGCCGGGCCCTGACGTCGTCCGGCGCGGCCGAACCGCGGATCGACTGGCGGGCCAGCTCGGCGAGTTCGGCGTCCGTGAAGCCGTGGTGCTCGCGGGCGATGACGTACTGGGCGGCGAGGCGGGAACCGAAGAGCAGCGGGTCGTCGGCGCCCAGGGCCAGTGGGACGCCCGCCTCGAAGAGGGTCCGCAGGGGGACGTCCTCGGGCTTCTCGTAGACGCCGAGCGCGACGTTCGAGGCCGGGCACACCTCGCAGGTGACGCCCCGGTCCGCCAGCCGCTTCAGCAGCCTCGGATCCTCCGCGGCGCGCACGCCGTGCCCGATCCGCGAGGCGTGCAGGTCGTCCAGGCAGTCGCGCACCGACGCCGGGCCGGTCAGCTCGCCGCCGTGCGGGGCCGCCAGCAGGCCGCCCTCGCGGGCGATGTGGAAGGCACGGTCGAAGTCCCGCGCCATCCCGCGCCGCTCGTCGTTCGAGAGCCCGAAGCCGACCACGCCCCGGTCGGCGTACCGCACCGCGAGCCGGGCCAGGGTGCGGGCGTCCAGGGGTGCTTCATGCGGTTCGCCGCGACCAGCACCCGCATGCCGAGCCCGGTCTCCCGGGACGTCGTCTCGACCGCGTCCAGGATGATCTCCAGGGCCGGGATCAGACCGCCCAGCATGGGCGCGTACGAGGTGGGGTCCACCTGGATCTCCAGCCAGCCCGAACCGTCGCGCACGTCCTCCTCCGCGGCCTCCCGGACCAGCCGCCGGATGTCCTCCGGCTCTCTCAGGCAGGAGCGCGCCGCGTCGTACAGCCGCTGGAAGCGGAACCATCCCCGCTCGTCCGTGGCCCGCAGCCGCGGCGGTTCCCCGCTGGTCAGGGCGTCCGTCAGGGCCTCGGGCAGGCGTACGCCGTACTTGTCGGCCAGTTCCAGGACGGTCGTCGGCCGCATCGAACCGGTGAAGTGCAGGTGCAGATGGGCCTTCGGCAGTTCGGAGAGATCACGTACATGCTCCATTCCCAGATCCTGCCGCACGTCACCGCCGTCCCGGTAGCCGTTTCCCCCTACGTGCTCTTGCTCGCACACAGAAGCGGGCCGTATCCCCGGAGGGAGACGGCCCGCTTCGGTGCGCGTGACGCGACTAGTCCCGCGCCTCCGCCAGCAGCTTCTGGATCCGGCTCACGCCCTCGACGAGGTCCTCGTCCCCGAGCGCGTACGACAGCCGCAGGTAGCCGGGCGTGCCGAAGGCCTCGCCCGGGACGACCGCGACCTCGGCCTCCTCCAGGATGAGGGCGGCCAGCTCGACGGTGTCCTGCGGGCGCTTGCCGCGGATCTCCTTGCCGAGCAGGGCCTTGACCGACGGGTAGGCGTAGAAGGCGCCCTCGGGCTCCGGGCAGAGCACGCCGTCGATCTCGTTGAGCATCCGTACGATCGTGCGCCGGCGGCGGTCGAAGGCCTCGCGCATCTTCTTCACGGCCTCCAGGTCACCGGAGACGGCGGCCAGGGCGGCCACCTGGGCCACGTTGGAGACGTTCGAGGTGGCGTGCGACTGCAGGTTCGTCGCGGCCTTGACCACGTCCTTGGGGCCGATGACCCAGCCGACGCGCCAGCCGGTCATGGCGTACGTCTTGGCGACACCGTTGACCACGACGCACTTGTCGCGCAGCTCGGGCAGCAGCGCCGGCAGGGACACGGCGGACGCGTCGCCGTAGACCAGGTGCTCGTAGATCTCGTCGGTCAGCACCCACAGGCCGTGCTCGACGGCCCAGCGGCCGATCGCCTCGGTCTCGGCCTCGGAGTACACCGCGCCGGTCGGGTTGGACGGGGAGACGAAGAGGACGACCTTGGTCTTCTCCGTGCGCGCCGCCTCGAGCTGCTCCACGGTGACGCGGTAGCCGGTGGTCTCGTCGGCGACGACGTCGACCGGGACACCGCCGGCCAGGCGGATCGACTCCGGGTACGTCGTCCAGTACGGAGCCGGGACGATGACCTCGTCGCCCGGGTCGAGGATCGCGGCGAACGCCTCGTAGATGGCCTGCTTGCCGCCGTTGGTGACCAGGATCTGCGAGACGTCGGGCTCCCAGCCGGAGTCGCGCAGCGTCTTCGCGGCGATCGCGGCCTTCAGCTCCGGCAGACCGCCGGCCGGCGTGTACCGGTGGTACTTCGGGTTCTTGCAGGCCTCGACGGCCGCCTCGACGATGTAGTCCGGAGTCGGGAAGTCCGGCTCACCGGCGCCGAAGCCGATCACCGGACGCCCGGCGGCCTTCAGGGCCTTGGCCTTGGCGTCCACGGCGAGGGTGGCGGACTCGGAGATCGCGCCGACTCGGGCGGAGACCCGGCGCTCGGTGGGAGGGGTTGCAGCGCTCATGAGCCCATCGTTTCAGACCGGAAATGACCCCGGCACGCGGGTTTCACAGACTGAACAGCAACGGGTCGAGACGTGAACACGGGTCCGAATCCCGCCCCCGGCCTGGACGATCTTCACTCCGACGACCCCGGACCGGGTCTTTCTGTTCGACGCCGGGCCCCGGACCACGTACACTCTTCCCTCGTTGGCCTTCAGCGGCCGCTGCACAGCCGGTGCACACCGAGCACCCGGCCGAATGCGGTACGTTGGGGGACACACAAAGGGTCGTAGCTCAATTGGTAGAGCACTGGTCTCCAAAACCAGCGGTTGGGGTTCAAGTCCCTCCGGCCCTGCTACACACACCGCCAGGATGTGTGCGCATGTACGTACAGCAATGCACCGCCGTGCGGCTCAGAAACCGGGCGCGGCACGGCCACGACCCGGGATCAGGTGAGGACGAATGACGGACGCCGTGGGCTCCATCGACACGCCTGATGCTCAGGACCAGGTGCCCGAGTCCAAGAAGAAGAGCCGCAAGGGCGGCAAGCGCGCCAAGAAGGGCCCGCTGAAGCGCCTCGCCATCTTCTACCGCCAGATCATCGCGGAGCTCCGCAAGGTCGTCTGGCCGACTCGTAACCAGCTGACGTCGTACACCACCGTGGTGATCTTCTTCGTCGCGATCATGATCGCCCTGGTGACCGTGATTGACTATGGGCTCAACCACGCGGCCAAGTACGTCTTCGGCTGAGCCGAAAGCGAAGGGCGCCGTGGTACCGGCGCCCGTTTTCGCATGTTCCACCCCTATGTATCCAGGAAGAAGCAGCCATCGTGTCTGACCCGAACCTGAACGACGCCATCGAGCCGGACGAGACGGTGGACGACGAGCTCGACATCGTCGAGGGCGCGGACGAGCGGGACGAGTTCGAGGCTGCCGAGGCCGAACTGGGGGAGCCGGCCGAGGAGGCCGCCCTGCACGTCGAGGACGAGGAGGGCGCGGACGTCACGGACGACGAGCCCGCCGCCACGGCCGAGGAGGCCGAGGAGGAGCCGGCCGAGCCCGTCGACCCGGTCCAGGCCCTCCGCGACGAGCTCCGCACCCTGCCCGGCGAGTGGTACGTCATCCACACCTACGCCGGCTACGAGAACCGCGTGAAGACCAACCTGGAGCAGCGCGCCGTCTCGCTGAACGTCGAGGACTACATCTTCCAGGCCGAGGTGCCGCAGGAAGAGGTCGTCCAGATCAAGAACGGCGACCGCAAGACGATCAAGCAGAACAAGCTGCCCGGTTACGTCCTGGTCCGCATGGACCTGACGAACGAGTCCTGGGGCGTCGTCCGCAACACCCGGGTGTCACCGGCTTCGTGGGCAACGCCTACGACCCCTACCCGCTGACCCTGGACGAGATCGTCAAGATGCTCGCCCCGGAGGCCGAGGAGAAGGCCGCCCGCGAGGCCGCCGAGGCCGAGGGCAAGCCCGCCCCGCAGCGCAAGGTCGAGGTCCAGGTGCTGGACTTCGAGGTCGGCGACTCGGTCACCGTCACCGACGGCCCGTTCGCCACCCTCCAGGCGACCATCAACGAGATCAACCCCGACTCGAAGAAGGTCAAGGGCCTGGTGGAGATCTTCGGCCGCGAGACGCCGGTCGAGCTCTCCTTCGACCAGATCCAGAAGAACTAGCTCCTTCTGGACGAACTGCTTCCGTGCAGGTCAGGCAGGCGCTCGGCGTCCGCCTGACCTGCACGGTTTTTGGCCGCGCATCCATACCCGTTATCGTTGTGCGGTATGCCTGCGTCCGGGTGGTCCCTGGATGTGGGCAGGACCCGAATTGAAAGGACCCGGAGAGCTATGCCTCCCAAGAAGAAGAAGGTCACGGGGCTCATCAAGCTCCAGATCAACGCCGGTGCGGCGAACCCGGCCCCGCCGGTCGGCCCGGCGCTGGGTCAGCACGGCGTCAACATCATGGAGTTCTGCAAGGCCTACAACGCCGCGACCGAGTCGCAGCGTGGCTGGGTGATCCCGGTGGAGATCACGGTCTACGAGGACCGCTCCTTCACCTTCGTCACCAAGACGCCGCCGGCCGCGAAGATGATCCTCAAGGCCGCGGGCGTGGAGAAGGGCTCCGGCGAGCCGCACAAGACCAAGGTCGCCAAGATCACCGAGGCGCAGGTCCGCGAGATCGCCACGACCAAGATGCCCGACCTCAACGCCAACGACCTGGACGCCGCGTCGAAGATCATCGCCGGCACCGCCCGCTCCATGGGCATCACGGTCGAGGGCTGAACCCCACCTTCGTAGCACCATGCGGCCGTGAAGGCCGCACGTGGCAGGGCCTGCTCGGCCCGTACCACGACTCCGAACAGAACCCACAGGAGCAGTTGTGAGCAAGCGCAGCAAGGCTCTCCGCGCTGCGGACGCCAAGGTCGACCGGGACAAGCAGTACGCCCCGCTCGAGGCCGTCCGTCTCGCCAAGGAGACCTCCACGACCAAGTTCGACGGCACCGTCGAGGTCGCCTTCCGCCTGGGTGTCGACCCGCGCAAGGCCGACCAGATGGTCCGTGGCACCGTGAACCTTCCGCACGGCACCGGTAAGACCGCCCGGGTCCTGGTCTTCGCGACCGGTGACCGTGCCGAGGCCGCGCGTGCCGCGGGCGCCGACATCGTCGGCGCCGACGAGCTGATCGACGAGGTGGCGAAGGGCCGTCTGGACTTCGACGCCGTCGTCGCCACCCCGGACCTCATGGGCAAGGTCGGCCGCCTCGGCCGCGTCCTCGGCCCGCGTGGTCTGATGCCGAACCCGAAGACCGGCACCGTCACCCCCGACACGGCCAAGGCCGTGACGGAGATCAAGGGCGGCAAGATCGAGTTCCGCGTCGACAAGCACTCGAACCTGCACTTCATCATCGGCAAGACGTCCTTCGACGACGCCAAGCTGGTGGAGAACTACGGCGCGGCCCTGGAGGAGATCCTCCGTCTGAAGCCGTCCGCCGCCAAGGGTCGCTACATCAAGAAGGCCGCCATCAGCACCACGATGGGCCCCGGCATTCCGGTCGACTCGAACCGCACCCGCAACCTCCTCGTCGAGGAGGACCCGGCCGCCGTCTGAGCCCCGCGCTCACCCGGCAGCCGCGTCACGGACGCGTAAGCAGAGGGCGGACCCCGCAACCTACGAGGTGCGGGGTCCGTCCTTTCTTTGTGCGGACTGTCGCACGACCGTCAGTGGCCTGGGCTACGGTGCAGGCACCGGACTCGCATGGGGTAGGACGAATGAAGAGCACGACCGCACGCCGGGTGGCCCTTTCCGCCGCGGTGGTCACCGCGCTGACCGGGCTGGCCGCCTGCGGCACCGGGGGCTCCGGGGACGGCGACAAGGCGGTCGGCAGAAGCCTCACCCACGCCAACCCCCTCGCCGCCCTGCGCTCCGCCGAGAAGTCCACCGACAAGGCGGAGTCGGCCAAGGTCCGTTCCACGACGAGCATCGGCGACACCATGTCGATGACCGCGAACGGCGCCCTGACGTGGGGCGACGGCATGAAGGGCAACCTCACCATCACCTACACCGGCGGCAAGCTGGCGGAGGCGATGCGCAAGGCCGGCACGTCCTCGATGGAGGCCCGCTACCTGCCGGACGCCTACTACGCCAAGATGAGCGAGCAGTTCGCCCAGCAGTCCGGCGGCAAGCACTGGATCAGGTACGCCTACGACGACCTCGCCAAGCTCGGCGGTGGCTCCGGGGCGTACATGAAGGACCAGATGCAGAACACCACGCCGAACCAGTCGGTGAAGCTGCTGCTGGCCTCCGGTGACGTGAAGAAGGTCGGTGAGGAGCAGGTCTCCGGCGTCAGGGCCACGCACTACTCCGGCACGGTCGACGTCGCCGACCTGGCCGGCAAGAACAGCGGCCTCGACGCCGGCCAGCTCGCCGACCTGAAGAAGCAGCTCAGCCAGGCGGGTGTCAGCACGGAGACCGTCGACATCTGGGTCGACGGCCAGGACCTGCTGGTCAAGAAGGTCGAGAAGGCGCAGATGACCGCCGGCACCATGACCAGCACGGCCTACTACAGCGACTACGGCGTGCCGGTCACCGCCGAGGCGCCCCCGGCCGCCGACACCAAGGACTTCAAGGACCTGATGAAGGCCGGCGGTACCGCGTCGGGCAGCGGCGTCAGCGCCTCCTGACCGGCCGCCGCACCAGGACCGGGGTACCCGCCGAGCCCGATTTGCTCGACGGTGCCCGGTCCCGTACTCTCCTAACGAAGCCAAAGACCGCTGGTCGTTGCCGCACGTTCGAATGAAGGTGTGGTGGCCGAAGGATCCGCTGCAAAGTGGACGACCCGCGCAGGTGTCAGTGGAAGCACTCCCGGATGGTACGCGCCCAGCGTGTGCCGACGGTCGAGTCCGCCCCGAGCGCCTGCGCCGGGGCGTTTCGTTTTCCCCAGTCCTCCTTCGGGTCCGCGCGGTCAGAATCACCCGGAAGGAGGCCGAGGCTCTATGGCGAGGCCCGACAAGGCTGCCGCGGTTGCCGAGCTGACGGACAAGTTCCGCAGCTCCAACGCCGCCGTGCTGACCGAGTACCGCGGTCTCACCGTGGCGCAGCTCAAGACGCTGCGCCGGTCGCTCGGTGAGAACGCCCAGTACGCCGTGGTGAAGAACACGCTGACCAAGATTGCGGCCAACGAGGCCGGGATCACGCTGGACGACCAGCTCTTCGCTGGTCCGACGGCCGTCGCCTTCGTCACCGGTGACCCGGTGGAGTCGGCGAAGGGTCTCCGTGACTTCGCCAAGGACAACCCGAATCTCGTCATCAAGGGCGGTGTCCTTGACGGTAAGGCGCTGTCCGCCGACGAGATCAAGAAGCTTGCGGACCTCGAGTCCCGCGAGGTTCTGCTCGCCAAGCTGGCGGGCGCCTTCAAGGGCAAGCAGACTCAGGCTGCTCAGGTCTTCCAGGCGCTCCCGTCGAAGCTCGTCCGCACCGTGGACGCGCTTCGTGCCAAGCAGGGCGAGCAGGGCGGTGCCGAGTAATTCGGCTCGCTTTCTGATCCGGGCCGCATGACGCGGCCGGGTCACAGCGGGCCAACGTACGCCCGCCACTCATGTACATCCGGCACCTGCCGAATTAGTGGAAGGATCGCCCATCATGGCGAAGCTGTCTCAGGAAGACCTGCTCGCGCAGTTCGAGGAGATGACCCTCATCGAGCTCTCCGAGTTCGTGAAGGCGTTCGAGGAGAAGTTCGACGTCACCGCCGCCGCCGCGGTGGCCGTCGCCGCCCCGGGTGCCCCGGGCGCCCCGGCCGAGACCGAGGAGGAGAAGGACGAGTTCGACGTCATCCTCACCGGTGCCGGCGACAAGAAGATCCAGGTCATCAAGGTCGTGCGTGAGCTGACCTCCCTGGGCCTGAAGGAGGCCAAGGACCTCGTGGACGGCGCCCCGAAGCCCGTTCTCGAGAAGGTCGCCAAGGACGCCGCCGAGAAGGCCGCCGAGTCCCTCAAGGGCGCCGGCGCCTCCGTCGAGGTCAAGTAACACCCTCCGGGTTCCCGTAACCCGGCTGCGCGCCGACTGCGGCCCCGAGGGGCTGTAACGCGAACGCACCGAAGAGCGATCATCCATCCGGGTGGTCGCTCTTCGGCGTCTCCGGAGGGCGGCCTCGGTTGCCTTGCACTCGCCCCGGCGAGGGGTATGGTGATCTTCGTTCTGTCTCCGGACGGCCTCGTTTGGGCTGGGGGGCCTTGACGAACCGCACGCAGCGCGCAATTCTCAGGACGCGTCGTCACAAGGATCCGAATCCGAGGCATGGATCGACGGCGAAGAGGGCAGTATCAACGTGCGTTGAGGGCAGACATGCCGAGGGCGTTGTTGACGAAGGCGTTGAGCACGACGAGGGTCTCGAGAAACCCGAGCTGGACATCAGTGTGCCAAGTGGCTACACTGACCCTTTGCGCTGCCTGTTAGCTTCCCCTGCCCGTCACCAGGGGTCTGCCCTCACTCGAGCACCGATGACCGAAGCTCCCCTGACCTGGGGTTTCCGTCTCTGTGTCTGGGAGAGGGGCCGGTACGCGCGTAGTGAGTCCGAGCCCTCGGAAGGACCCCCTCTTGGCCGCCTCGCGCAACGCCTCGACCGCGAATACGAACAACGGCGCCAGCACCGCCCCGCTGCGCATCTCCTTTGCAAAGATCAAGGAGCCTCTCGAGGTTCCGAACCTGCTCGCGCTGCAGACCGAGAGCTTCGACTGGCTGCTCGGCAACACCGCTTGGCAGAGTCGGGTCGAGGAGGCTCTTGAGAACGGTCAGGACGTCCCCACCAAGTCCGGTCTGGAGGAGATCTTCGAGGAGATCTCCCCGATCGAGGACTTCTCCGGGTCGATGTCCCTGACGTTCCGGGACCACCGCTTCGAGCCGCCGAAGAACTCCATCGACGAGTGCAAGGAGCGCGACTTCACGTACGCCGCCCCGCTCTTCGTCACCGCCGAGTTCACCAACAACGAGACCGGTGAGATCAAGTCCCAGACGGTCTTCATGGGCGACTTCCCGCTCATGACGAACAAGGGCACTTTCGTCATCAACGGCACCGAGCGTGTCGTGGTGTCGCAGCTGGTCCGTTCCCCCGGTGTCTACTTCGACTCCTCCATCGACAAGACGTCCGACAAGGACATCTTCTCCGCCAAGATCATCCCGTCCCGGGGTGCCTGGCTGGAGATGGAGATCGACAAGCGCGACATGGTCGGTGTCCGCATCGACCGCAAGCGCAAGCAGTCGGTCACCGTACTGCTGAAGGCGCTCGGCTGGACGACCGAGCAGATCCTCGAGGAGTTCGGCGAGTACGAGTCGATGCGCGCCACCCTGGAGAAGGACCACACCCAGGGCCAGGACGACGCGCTGCTGGACATCTACCGCAAGCTGCGTCCGGGCGAGCCCCCACGCGTGAGGCCGCGCAGACGCTGCTCGAGAACCTCTACTTCAACCCCAAGCGCTACGACCTCGCCAAGGTCGGCCGCTACAAGGTCAACAAGAAGCTGGGTGCGGACGCTCCGCTGGACGCGGGTGTCCTGACCGTCGAGGACGTCATCTCGACGATCAAGTACCTGGTGAAGCTGCACGCCGGCGAGACCGAGACCTCCGGTGACAACGGTGGCACGATCGTCGTCGAGACGGACGACATCGACCACTTCGGCAACCGTCGTCTGCGCAGCGTCGGCGAGCTGATCCAGAACCAGGTCCGTACGGGTCTCGCCCGTATGGAGCGCGTCGTGCGCGAGCGCATGACGACCCAGGACGTCGAGGCGATCACGCCGCAGACCCTGATCAACATCCGGCCGGTCGTCGCCTCCATCAAGGAGTTCTTCGGCACCAGCCAGCTGTCGCAGTTCATGGACCAGAACAACCCGCTGTCGGGTCTCACCCACAAGCGCCGTCTGTCGGCCCTTGGCCCGGGTGGTCTCTCCCGTGAGCGGGCCGGCTTCGAGGTCCGTGACGTGCACCCGTCGCACTACGGCCGCATGTGCCCGATCGAGACGCCCGAAGGCCCGAACATCGGTCTGATCGGCTCGCTCGCCTCCTACGGCCGGGTCAACGCGTTCGGTTTCGTCGAGACGCCGTACCGCAAGGTCGTCGACGGCCAGGTCACCGACGAGGTGGACTACCTGACCGCCGACGAGGAGGACCGGTTCGTCATCGCGCAGGCCAACGCCACGCTCTCGGACGACATGCGGTTCGCCGAGAACCGCGTGCTGGTCCGCCGCCGTGGCGGCGAGGTCGACTACGTCGCCGGTGACGACGTGGACTACATGGACGTCTCGCCGCGCCAGATGGTGTCGGTCGCGACCGCCATGATCCCGTTCCTCGAGCACGACGACGCCAACCGTGCCCTCATGGGCGCGAACATGATGCGTCAGGCCGTGCCGCTGATTAAGTCCGAGTCCCCGCTCGTCGGCACCGGCATGGAGTACCGCTCCGCCGTCGACGCCGGCGACGTGGTCAAGGCCGAGAAGGACGGTGTGGTCCAGGAGGTCTCCGCGGACTACATCACCACCGCCAACGACGACGGCACGTACATCACGTACCGCCTGGCCAAGTTCTCCCGGTCCAACCAGGGCACCTCGGTCAACCAGAAGGTCATCGTCAACGAGGGCGACCGGATCATCACGGGCCAGGTGCTCGCGGACGGCCCGGCCACCCAGAACGGCGAGATGGCCCTCGGCAAGAACCTGCTCGTGGCGTTCATGCCGTGGGAGGGTCACAACTACGAGGACGCGATCATCCTGTCGCAGCGCCTCGTGCAGGACGACGTCCTCTCCTCGATCCACATCGAGGAGCACGAGGTCGACGCCCGTGACACCAAGCTCGGCCCCGAGGAGATCACCCGGGACATCCCGAACGTCTCCGAGGAGGTCCTCGCCGACCTCGACGAGCGCGGCATCATCCGTATCGGTGCCGAGGTCATCGCCGGCGACATCCTCGTCGGCAAGGTCACGCCCAAGGGTGAGACCGAGCTGACCCCGAGGAGCGCCTGCTGCGCGCGATCTTCGGCGAGAAGGCCCGTGAGGTCCGTGACACCTCGCTGAAGGTGCCGCACGGCGAGACCGGCAAGGTCATCGGCGTGCGCGTCTTCGACCGCGAGGAGGGCGACGAGCTTCCCCCCGGTGTGAACCAGCTGGTGCGCGTCTACGTCGCGCAGAAGCGCAAGATCACCGACGGTGACAAGCTCGCCGGCCGACACGGCAACAAGGGTGTCATCTCCAAGATCAACCCGATCGAGGACATGCCGTTCCTGGAGGACGGCACCCCGGTCGACATCATCCTCAACCCGCTCGGTGTGCCGTCCCGAATGAACCCGGGACAGGTCCTGGAGATCCACCTCGGCTGGCTCGCCAGCCGCGGCTGGGACGTCTCCGGCCTCGCGGAGGAGTGGGCCCAGCGCCTCCAGGCGATCGGCGCCGACTCCGTGGCCCCGGGCACCAACGTCGCCACCCCGGTGTTCGACGGTGCGCGTGAGGACGAGCTGGCGGGTCTGCTGCAGCACACCATCCCGAACCGGGACGGCGAGCGCATGGTGCTCCCGACCGGCAAGGCGCGGCTGTTCGACGGCCGCAGCGGTGAGCCGTTCCCGGACCCGATCTCGGTCGGCTACATGTACATCCTGAAGCTGCACCACCTGGTCGACGACAAGCTGCACGCCCGTTCGACCGGTCCGTACTCGATGATCACCCAGCAGCCGCTGGGTGGTAAGGCCCAGTTCGGTGGCCAGCGGTTCGGTGAGATGGAGGTGTGGGCCCTCGAGGCCTACGGCGCCGCGTACGCCCTCCAGGAGCTGCTGACCATCAAGTCCGACGACGTCACCGGCCGCGTGAAGGTCTACGAGGCCATCGTCAAGGGCGAGAACATCCCCGAGCCCGGTATCCCGAGTCCTTCAAGGTGCTCATCAAGGAGATGCAGTCGCTCTGCCTGAACGTGGAGGTGCTGTCCAGCGACGGTATGTCCATCGAGATGCGCGACACCGACGAGGATGTCTTCCGCGCCGCGGAGGAGCTCGGCATCGACCTGTCCCGGCGCGAGCCGAGCAGCGTCGAAGAGGTCTGACGGGAGTCCGGTAGGGGCCTCACCACCGTGTGAGGCCCCCGCCGACCCCCAGGCCCCCGTTTCAGACCACAGACTTACGACCCTGAGAGGGATTGACGCATAGTGCTCGACGTCAACTTCTTCGACGAGCTCCGGATCGGCCTGGCCACCGCTGACGACATCCGTCAGTGGAGCCACGGCGAGGTCAAGAAGCCCGAGACCATCAACTACCGCACCCTCAAGCCGGAAAAGGACGGGCTCTTCTGCGAGAAGATCTTCGGTCCGACCCGGGACTGGGAGTGCTACTGCGGCAAGTACAAGCGCGTCCGCTTCAAGGGCATCATCTGCGAGCGCTGCGGCGTCGAGGTCACGCGCGCCAAGGTGCGCCGTGAGCGGATGGGCCACATCGAGCTGGCCGCGCCCGTCACGCACATCTGGTACTTCAAGGGTGTCCCCTCGCGCCTCGGCTACCTGCTGGACCTGGCGCCGAAGGACCTCGAGAAGGTCATCTACTTCGCGGCGTACATGATCACGTACGTCGACGAGGAGCGTCGTACCCGCGACCTGCCCTCCCTCGAGGCGCACGTCTCGGTCGAGCGGCAGCAGATCGAGAACCGCCGGGACTCCGACCTCGAGGCCCGCGCCAAGAAGCTCGAGACCGACCTGGCCGAGCTCGAGGCCGAGGGTGCCAAGGCCGACGTGCGCCGCAAGGTGCGCGAGGGCGCCGAGCGCGAGATGAAGCAGCTGCGCGACCGTGCGCAGCGCGAGATCGACCGCCTCGACGAGGTGTGGACCCGGTTCAAGAACCTCAAGGTCCAGGACCTCGAGGGCGACGAGCTGCTCTACCGCGAGCTGCGCGACCGCTTCGGCACCTACTTCGACGGCTCGATGGGTGCCGCGGCGCTGCAGAAGCGCCTGGAGTCCTTCGACCTCGACGAGGAGGCCGAGAAGCTCCGCGAGATCATCCGCACCGGCAAGGGCCAGAAGAAGACCCGTGCGCTCAAGCGCCTGAAGGTCGTCTCCGCGTTCCTGCAGACCTCGAACAGCCCCAAGGGCATGGTCCTGGACTGCGTCCCGGTCATCCCGCCGGACCTTCGTCCGATGGTGCAGCTCGACGGTGGCCGCTTCGCGACCTCCGACCTGAACGACCTGTACCGCCGTGTGATCAACCGGAACAACCGTCTGAAGCGGCTCCTGGACCTCGGTGCCCCGGAGATCATCGTCAACAACGAGAAGCGCATGCTTCAGGAGGCTGTTGACGCCCTCTTCGACAACGGTCGTCGCGGCCGCCCGGTGACGGGTCCCGGCAACCGCCCGCTGAAGTCCCTCAGCGACATGCTGAAGGGCAAGCAGGGTCGATTCCGTCAGAACCTGCTCGGCAAGCGTGTGGACTACTCCGCGCGTTCCGTGATCGTCGTCGGTCCGCAGCTGAAGCTGCACCAGTGCGGTCTGCCCAAGGCCATGGCGCTGGAGCTCTTCAAGCCGTTCGTGATGAAGCGCCTGGTCGACCTGAACCACGCGCAGAACATCAAGAGCGCCAAGCGCATGGTGGAGCGCGGCCGCACGGTCGTGTACGACGTCCTCGAAGAGGTCATCGCCGAGCACCCGGTTCTGCTGAACCGTGCTCCCACCCTGCACCGCCTCGGCATCCAGGCCTTCGAGCCGCAGCTGGTCGAGGGCAAGGCCATCCAGATCCACCCGCTCGTCTGCACCGCGTTCAACGCGGACTTCGACGGTGACCAGATGGCCGTGCACCTTCCGCTGTCCGCGGAGGCGCAGGCCGAGGCCCGCATCCTGATGCTGTCCTCGAACAACATCCTCAAGCCGGCCGACGGCCGTCCGGTGACGATGCCGACCCAGGACATGGTCCTCGGTCTGTTCTTCCTCACCACCGACGGCGAGCTGCGTGACACCAAGGGCGAGGGCCGCGCGTTCGGCTCCACGGCCGAGGCGATCATGGCGTTCGACGCCGGCGAGCTCGCGCTGCAGTCGCAGATCGACATCCGCTTCCCGGTGGGCACCATCCCGCCGCGCGGCTGGATGCCGCCGGCGCGCGAGGAGGGCGAGCCCGAGTGGCAGCAGGGTGACTCGTTCCGCCTGCGCACCACCCTGGGCCGCGCGCTCTTCAACGAACTGCTGCCCGAGGACTACCCGTTCGTCGACTACTCGGTGGGCAAGAAGCAGCTCTCCGAGATCGTCAACGACCTGGCCGAGCGCTACCCCAAGGTCATCGTGGCGGCGACGCTCGACAACCTGAAGGCGTCCGGCTTCTTCTGGGCGACCCGTTCCGGTGTCACCGTGGCCATCTCCGACGTCGTCGTTCCCGAGGCGAAGAAGGAGATCGTCCGCGGCTACGAGGCGCAGGACGAGAAGGTCCAGAAGCAGTACGAGCGCGGTCTGATCACCAAGGAAGAGCGCACTCAGGAGCTCATCGCGATCTGGACCAAGGCGACCAACGAGGTCGCCGAGGCGATGAACGAGAACTTCCCCAAGACGAACCCCATCTTCATGATGGTTGACTCGGGTGCCCGAGGAAACATGATGCAGATGCGGCAGATCGCCGGTATGCGTGGTCTGGTGTCGAACGCGAAGAACGAGACCATCCCGCGTCCGATCAAGGCGTCCTTCCGTGAGGGCCTGTCCGTGCTGGAGTACTTCATCTCCACGCACGGTGCCCGTAAGGGTCTGGCGGACACCGCCCTGCGTACCGCCGACTCGGGTTACCTGACCCGTCGTCTGGTGGACGTCTCCCAGGACGTCATCATCCGCGAGGAGGACTGCGGCACCGAGCGCGGTCTGAAGCTGCGGATCGCCAACCGCGGCGCCGACGGTGTGCTGCGCAAGGCGGACGACGTCGAGACCAGCGTCTACGCCCGCATGCTCGCCGAGGACGTCGTCATCGACGGCAAGGTGATCGCGCCGGCCAACGTGGACCTGGGCGACGTGCTCATCGACCAGCTCGTGCACCACGGCATCGAGGAGGTCAAGACCCGCTCGATCCTGACCTGCGAGTCGCACGTCGGCACCTGCGCCATGTGCTACGGCCGTTCGCTGGCCACCGGCAAGCTGGTCGACATCGGTGAGGCGGTCGGCATCATCGCCGCCCAGTCCATCGGTGAGCCCGGTACCCAGCTGACGATGCGTACCTTCCACACCGGTGGTGTGGCCGGTGACGACATCACCCAGGGTCTGCCCCGTGTCGTCGAGCTCTTCGAGGCCCGTACCCCGAAGGGTGTCGCCCCGATCTCCGAGGCCAACGGCCGCGTGCGGATCGAGGAGACCGAGAAGACCAAGAAGATCGTCGTCACCCCGGACGACGGCAGCGACGAGACGGCGTTCCCGATCTCCAAGCGTGCCAAGGTCCTGGTCAAGGAGGGCGACCACGTCGAGGTGGGCCAGCAGCTCACCGTGGGTGCCACCAACCCGCACGACGTGCTGCGCATCCTGGGTCAGCGTGCCGTCCAGGTCCACCTGGTCGGCGAGGTCCAGAAGGTCTACAACTCGCAGGGTGTGTCGATCCACGACAAGCACATCGAGATCATCATCCGGCAGATGCTGCGCCGTGTGACGATCATCGAGTCGGGCGACGCCGAGCTGCTGCCCGGCGAGCTGGTCGAGCGCTCGAAGTTCGAGACCGAGAACCGTCGTGTGGTCCAGGAGGGCGGTCACCCGGCCTCCGGTCGTCCGCAGCTGATGGGTATCACCAAGGCCTCGCTGGCGACGGAGTCCTGGCTGTCGGCCGCCTCCTTCCAGGAGACGACCCGAGTCCTGACGGACGCGGCGATCAACGCCAAGTCCGACAGCCTCATCGGCCTCAAGGAGAACGTCATCATCGGTAAGCTCATCCCGGCCGGTACGGGTCTGTCCCGCTACCGCAACATCCGGGTGGAGCCCACCGAGGAGGCCAAGGCCGCGATGTACTCGGCCGTCGGCTACGACGACATCGACTACTCGCCGTTCGGCACCGGCTCCGGCCAGGCCGTCCCGCTGGAGGACTACGACTACGGTCCGTACAACCAGTGAGTGGTTGACATGAACTGAAGGGCGGTCACCCCGGTCCGGGGTGACCGCCCTTCGGCGTTTCTCGGGGACGCCCGCCGGCTACGGGATGCCCAGCTCGAAGATCACGTAGTGCGCGTACCAGCCCGACGCCACCGCCGTCGTCGTGAAGAAGACGGCCAGGCCGGGCCACTTCAGGCGGCTCAGGGCGGCCGCCGGCGCCAGGAGCAGCGGGAAGGAGGGCAGCAGGTAGCGGGAGGTGTTGCCGAACATCTGCTGGGTGCCCAGCACGGTGACGATGCCGGCCAGGGTGTAGGCGACCAGCACCAGCGGCGGCTTCCGGCGCAGCATCAGCGCGATCAGGAAGGGCAGCGCGATCACGATCTGGACGCCGAGCAGATCGGGCGTGGAGAAGGCGAAGAGGTAGTCGTTGTGCCCGACGGCGACGTTGCCGAGGACGTCCGCCGTGTAGGAGCCCCAGTCGAAGTAGTGCGCCCAGCCCTCGCGCTGGAGCGTGAAGTAGGCGGTGAGGTCGCCCATGCTCCACCCGACCCAGGCGATGTAGGTGAGCAGGCCGAGCGGTGCCGCGACCATCGCGAAGACCGGCTGTGCCACCCCGTGCTCACGCCGGCCGTCCCGGCGCAGGACGGTGACCAGGGCGGCCAGTCCCACCGCGCCGATGAGGGCCGCCGAGGTGGGCCGGTTCAGGCCCGCCAGGAAGGCCAGCAGGCCCGCGGCGACCCAGCGGCCCCGCATCACGCTGTAGCAGGTCCAGGCGGCGATGGCGACGAACAGGGACTCCGAGTACACGGCCCACTCGACGCCCGCTCCGGGGACGACGGCCCACAGCCCGGCGGCGATGGTGCCCGCCCGCACCCCGGCGAGCGCCGAGACCACCGCGTAGACGCCCGCGGCCGCCACCAGGGAGGCCAGGACCGACACGAGGATCCCGGAGCCGTACAGGCCGAGCCCGGTGCCCTCCGAGACCGTGCGGATCAGCCCGGGGTACAGCGGGAAGAACGCCACCGAGTTCTGCTTGACGGTGAAGAGCCCGCCGCCGGGCAGCGGCTCCAGCGGCTTCGGGTCGTACCCGTGCCCCGCGACCTGCAGATACCACCAGCCGTCCCAGGTGGACAGCACGTCCCACCAGTGGGCGCCGCCGCCGAACCTGGGGTCCTTCCTCCGGTAGTCGCCCGCATGCTCCAGCAGGCAGGCGAATATGGTGAGGCCCACGAGCTTCGTGACGCAGTACAGGACGAGTGGAGCCACGTACGGCCGCGCACCCGGCGGCAGCGTGAGCCGGCGGCTCGGGCGCGGAGTGCCGGACTGTTCCCCGGGCAGGACGGTGTCCGCCTCGATGTCGCCGGAAGCCGTGCTCATCCCTGCGGTCTCCCCCCTCGGCCGACCGCCGGGCCGGAGGAGTTCCCGCAGCCCGGGGGTCGTGAAGTGTCAGTCACGAGATCACACAAGGATCACTTGTGTGTGGCCAAAGCGTCGCATGTGCGGGGCGAAGGGGGAGAAGCGGGTGACCGGTGGGCCGGACCCGGCGATCGAGCTGTCCGTCGTCGTACCCATGTTCAACGAGGCCGAGGCGCTGCCCGCCCTCGTCAGCCGGCTGCGCCCGGTGCTGGAGGGCCTCGGTGCGCCGTACGAGCTGGTCGCCGTCGACGACGGGAGCACGGACGGCACCGGCGAGCTGCTGGCGGCGTTCCGGCTCGGCTGGCCGGAACTGCGGGTGATCGGCCTGCGCCGCAACTCGGGTCATCAGGCCGCCCTGACCGCCGGCCTCGACCGGGCCGTCGGGGCTTACGTGGTCAGCATCGACGCCGATCTGCAGGACCCGCCCGAGAAGATCCCCGACATGCTGGCCCTGGCCCGCGCCGAGGGGCTCGACATCGTGTACGGCATCCGCGCCGACCGGGCCAGCGACACCGGCTTCAAGCGCTGGACGGCGGGCCTGTACTACCGGCTGGTGCGCCGGCTCGCCGGTCCCTCCGTGCCCGCGCAGGCGGGTGACTTCCGGCTGCTCAGCCGGGCCGCCGTGGAGGCGCTGAAGGCGCTGCCCGACCAGCAGCGGGTCTACCGGCTGCTGGTGCCGTGGCTGGGCTTCCCCAGCGGCCGGGTGACCTACGAGCGGGCCCGCGCACGGCCGGCCGCAGCAAGTACCCGCTGGGCCGGATGATCAGGCTGGCCGTCGACAGCGTCACGGGTTTCTCGGCGGCCCCGCTACGGCTGGCCACCTGGCTCGGCGGCTTCGCCTTCCTGGTCTGCCTCGGGCTGATGGTGTACACGCTCTCCGCCCACGTCCTGGACCACACGGTGCCGGGCTGGACCTCGCTGTTCACCGGGGTGCTCTTCATCGGCGCGGTGCAGCTGATCTGCGTGGGGCTGCTGGGCGAGTACGTGGCCCGCATATACACGGCGATACAGAACCGGCCGACGTACTTCGTGGGCCACGACACGGCGGAGCAGGCCGGGGAGACGACGTCGCGCCGCTGATTTCCGGAGCCCTCGGTCCCGGTCCCGGAGCCCTTGTTTTGACCGGAGTGGGTGCGGCAAGTACGCTCAGACCTTGTGCCTGGGGTGTGCCCTGGCTTTCGTGCGTGCCTTCAACCGCACGCGGAGCCGACACCGGACGCCGTAATCCGTGCCTTTCCCGCCTCGCGGCGGAAGCGCGGCGGATTCGACACACCCGACCGCGTGGGTCGGAGATGTTCCAGGTTAGCTGTACGCATCGGCACACAGAAACCGGAGACGTAGTGCCTACGATCCAGCAGCTGGTCCGGAAGGGCCGGCAGGACAAGGTCGAGAAGAACAAGACGCCCGCACTCGAGGGTTCCCCTCAGCGTCGCGGCGTCTGCACGCGTGTGTTCACGACCACCCCGAAGAAGCCGAACTCGGCCCTGCGTAAGGTCGCGCGTGTGCGTCTGACCAGCGGGATCGAGGTCACCGCTTACATTCCGGGTGAGGGACACAACCTGCAGGAGCACTCCATCGTGCTCGTGCGCGGCGGCCGTGTGAAGGACCTGCCGGGTGTTCGCTACAAGATCATCCGTGGCTCCCTCGACACCCAGGGTGTCAAGAACCGCAAGCAGGCCCGTTCCCGCTACGGCGCCAAGAAGGAGAAGTAGAAATGCCTCGTAAGGGCCCCGCCCCGAAGCGCCCGGTCATCATCGACCCGGTCTACGGTTCTCCTCTGGTGACGTCGCTCATCAACAAGGTGCTGCTGAACGGCAAGCGCTCCACCGCCGAGCGCATCGTCTACGGCGCGATGGAGGGTCTGCGTGAGAAGACGGGCAACGACCCGATCATCACGCTGAAGCGCGCGCTTGAGAACATCAAGCCGACCCTCGAGGTCAAGTCCCGCCGTGTCGGTGGCGCCACCTACCAGGTGCCGATCGAGGTCAAGCCCGGTCGCGCCAACACGCTGGCGCTCCGCTGGCTGGTCGGTTACTCCCGCGCCCGTCGCGAGAAGACCATGACCGAGCGCCTGCTCAACGAGCTTCTCGACGCCTCCAACGGCCTGGGTGCCGCTGTGAAGAAGCGCGAGGACACGCACAAGATGGCCGAGTCCAACAAGGCCTTCGCGCACTACCGCTGGTAGTCGCTACCCACATCGAGACCGAGAGAAGACTGAAGCCTTATGGCTACCACTTCACTTGACCTGGCCAAGGTCCGCAACATCGGGATCATGGCCCACATCGACGCGGGCAAGACGACCACCACCGAGCGGATCCTGTTCTACACCGGTGTGTCCTACAAGATCGGTGAGGTCCACGACGGCGCTGCCACCATGGACTGGATGGAGCAGGAGCAGGAGCGTGGCATCACGATCACCTCTGCTGCCACCACCTGTCACTGGCCGCTCGAAGACGTCGATCACACCATCAACATCATCGACACCCCGGGTCACGTCGACTTCACCGTCGAGGTGGAGCGCTCGCTGCGCGTGCTCGACGGTGCCGTGACGGTGTTCGACGGCGTCGCCGGTGTCGAGCCGCAGTCCGAGACGGTGTGGCGTCAGGCGGACCGCTACGGCGTTCCGCGTATCTGCTTCGTCAACAAGCTCGACCGGACCGGTGCCGAGTTCCACCGCTGCGTCGACATGATCACTGACCGCCTGGGCGCTCAGCCGATCGTGATGCAGCTGCCGATCGGTGCCGAGGCCGACTTCAAGGGCGTCATCGACCTCGTGACGATGAAGGCCCTGGTCTGGTCCGCCGAGGCCACCAAGGGTGAGATGTACGACACCGTCGACATCCCGGACACGCACGCCGAGGCTGCCGAGGAGTACCGCGGCAAGCTGCTCGAGGCCGTGGCCGAGAACGACGAAGAGATCATGGAGCTGTACCTGGAGGGCGAGGAGCCTTCCGTGGAGCAGCTGTACGCCGCGATCCGTCGTATCACCATCGCGTCCGGCAAGGGCACCGGCACCACCGTGACCCCGGTGTTCTGCGGTACCGCGTTCAAGAACAAGGGCGTCCAGCCCCTGCTCGACGCCGTCGTCCGCTACCTGCCGTCGCCGGTCGACATCGAGGCCATCGAGGGCCACGACGTCAAGGACCCCGAGGTCGTCGTCAAGCGCAAGCCGTCCGACGACGAGCCGCTGTCCGCGCTGGCGTTCAAGATCATGAGCGACCCGCACCTCGGCAAGCTCACCTTCGTCCGGGTCTACTCGGGCCGCCTGGAGTCCGGCACCTCGGTGCTGAACTCCGTCAAGGGCAAGAAGGAGCGCATCGGCAAGATCTACCGCATGCACGCGAACAAGCGTGAGGAGATCGAGTCGGTGGGCGCCGGCGACATCGTCGCCGTCATGGGCCTGAAGCAGACCACCACCGGTGAGACGCTGTCCGACGACAAGAACCCGGTCATCCTGGAGTCCATGGACTTCCCGGCGCCGGTCATCCAGGTCGCCATCGAGCCCAAGTCGAAGGGCGACCAGGAGAAGCTGGGCGTCGCGATCCAGCGCCTGGCCGAGGAGGACCCGTCCTTCCAGGTCCACTCGGACGAGGAGACCGGCCAGACCATCATCGGTGGTATGGGCGAGCTGCACCTCGAGGTGCTGGTCGACCGTATGCGCCGTGAGTTCAAGGTCGAGGCCAACGTCGGCAAGCCGCAGGTGGCCTACCGCGAGACGATCCGCAAGGCCGTCGAGCGCGTCGACTACACCCACAAGAAGCAGACCGGTGGTACCGGTCAGTTCGCGAAGGTGCAGATCGGCATCGAGCCGCTCGAGGGTGGCGACACCTCGTACGAGTTCGTGAACAAGGTGACCGGTGGTCGTATCCCGAAGGAGTACATCCCTTCGGTCGACGCCGGTGCGCAGGAGGCCATGCAGTTCGGCATCCTCGCCGGTTACGAGATGACCGGCGTGCGCGTCATCCTCCACGACGGCGCCTACCACGAGGTCGACTCCTCCGAGCTCGCCTTCAAGATCGCCGGCTCGCAGGCCTTCAAGGAGGCCGCGCGCAAGGCCAGCCCCGTGCTGCTCGAGCCGATGATGGCCGTCGAGGTCACCACGCCCGAGGACTACATGGGTGAGGTCATCGGCGACATCAACTCCCGCCGTGGTCAGATCCAGGCCATGGAGGAGCGGGCCGGTGCCCGCGTCGTGAAGGGCCTCGTGCCCCTTTCGGAGATGTTCGGCTACGTCGGCGACCTCCGCAGCAAGACGTCGGGTCGCGCGAGCTACTCGATGCAGTTCGACTCCTACGCCGAGGTTCCGCGGAACGTCGCCGAGGAGATCATCGCGAAGGCCAAGGGCGAGTAACGCACCGCGTTCCCACGCTTTAGGCTTGACTCCGGAGCCTCAAGGGGCAAACAACCACAATCGCGGATGTTTGCCCCGGGTTCCGGGACTTAACAGCAAAGATCACCTGGCGCCGATGAAGTAAGGCGTACCAGAACCACTCCCAGGAGGACCCCAGTGGCGAAGGCGAAGTTCGAGCGGACTAAGCCGCACGTCAACATCGGCACCATCGGTCACATCGACCACGGTAAGACGACCCTCACGGCCGCCATTACCAAGGTGCTGCACGACGCGTACCCGGACCTGAACGAGGCCACCGCGTTCGACAACATCGACAAGGCGCCCGAGGAGCGTCAGCGCGGTATCACCATCTCCATCGCGCACGTCGAGTACCAGACCGAGGCGCGTCACTACGCCCACGTCGACTGCCCGGGTCACGCGGACTACATCAAGAACATGATCACCGGTGCCGCGCAGATGGACGGCGCGATCCTGGTGGTCGCCGCCACCGACGGCCCGATGCCGCAGACCAAGGAGCACGTGCTCCTGGCCCGCCAGGTCGGCGTGCCGTACATCGTCGTCGCCCTGAACAAGGCCGACATGGTGGACGACGAGGAGATCCTGGAGCTCGTCGAGCTCGAGGTCCGTGAGCTCCTCTCCGAGTACGAGTTCCCGGGCGACGACCTGCCGGTCGTCAAGGTCTCCGCGCTGAAGGCGCTCGAGGGCGACCCGGCGTGGACGCAGAGCGTCCTCGACCTGATGACGGCTGTGGACGAGAACATCCCGCAGCCCGAGCGTGACGTCGACAAGCCGTTCCTGATGCCGATCGAGGACGTCTTCACGATCACCGGTCGTGGCACCGTCGTCACCGGTCGTATCGAGCGTGGTGTCCTCAAGGTCAACGAGACCGTCGACATCGTGGGCATCAAGAACGAGAAGACCACCACCACGGTCACCGGCATCGAGATGTTCCGCAAGCTGCTCGACGAGGGCCAGGCCGGTGAGAACGTCGGTCTGCTGCTCCGCGGCATCAAGCGCGAGGACGTCGAGCGCGGCCAGGTCATCATCAAGCCGGGCTCGGTCACCCCGCACACCGAGTTCGAGGCGCAGGCCTACATCCTGTCCAAGGACGAGGGTGGCCGTCACACGCCGTTCTTCAACAACTACCGTCCGCAGTTCTACTTCCGTACGACGGACGTGACCGGCGTCGTGACCCTCCCGAGGGCACCGAGATGGTCATGCCGGGTGACAACACCGAGATGAAGGTGGAGCTCATCCAGCCCGTCGCCATGGAAGAGGGCCTGAAGTTCGCCATCCGTGAGGGTGGCCGGACCGTGGGCGCCGGCCAGGTCACCAAGATCAACAAGTGATATTGAACTGACCCGGCCCGGTCTCTGACCTGGTAGCTGTCGGAGAGGCCCGTACGACTTCGGTCGTGCGGGCCTCTTCGCTGTCTCCGGCCGACCGTATGATCATGCGACCGGACCACCGGGGGCCGGCTGTCGCAGAGGTGGGTGCCGTGCTCGACAAGGTGCGGGCGGTGGTGCCCTGGCTGGCCGTGGCCGCCGTGGTGATCGCCATGGGCTACCAGCAGGGACTGTTCACCCTGGTCGGGCGGCTCGCCCCGGGCCCGGCGAAGGCCGTGGCCCTGCCCGGGGCGGCGTCACCGCCGGCGACCGGTGCGGAACCGAGGGCTACCACCGCTTCCGGCTGCCCGCGGACGCGGTCACCCCGCCGCCCCGCACCGAGTCGCCACCCGCCCCTGGGCGGTCCTCGGCGCCTACGGCTTCGAGCAGGGGCCCCGCACACCCGCCCGCTTCACCATCAACCTCCGCTTCGGCCCCGGCGGGAACCGGCCCTCGAACTGTCCCGGACCCTCGGCGCGGGCGTCGCGGTGGAGATCGAGGGCCCGGACGGACTGGTGGGCGGCGCGCACGGTCTGCCGGTCACCTGGCACGAGCCCACCGCGACGGGACCCGGCCACAGGGTGCGCGTCGGCGCGCGCGGTCAGGGAAGCGTCGAGGTCGTGCTGCCCGTACGGGCCCTGTGTCCCGGCCAGGAGGGCGCCGAGGTCATGAAGAGGCTGCAGGCGCCGATCGACTCCCACAACACCATCACCGGGCAGCCGCCCTACACCCTGACCGTCTCCTTCTCCGACCCCGGTGTCGGGAAGCTGCGCGCGTCGCTGGGTTCCCCGCACCGCGGCGACGTGCTCGCCGCCGGCAACCTCGTTCCACTGGACCCGGAGACCGGCCGCCCCTGAGCCATGGGCAGGGCCAGGGCCGTGGTCAGCGGCCGCGGTCACGTCTGCCGCAGACCCACACGGCCCGGCCCGGATGACAGCCCCCGGCGCTTCCGGCGCTCTGACGGACCGGCCGAGAGGCCCCACCACCTCGGACGACGTCAACGCGGCGCACCCGAAACCCCCCGTGACGAAGATCGGCGTCCACCGGTTGAAGGAGCGGCGGTGGACGCCGACACGACGAGGGGGCGAGCGGTGGACGGTCCGGCAGGAGGCTTCGGCGGTCACGGCCCCGGTGCGGGGAGACTGGCGTCCACCCCCGCCGAGAAGCGGGCGGCGGCCAAGGCGCTGAACGACCACATCGAGCCGGAGACCCGCCGGGCCGGCGAGTGGGCGGACGACGAGACCGGGGCGGCGGTGAAGGCCTTCGGCGCCCGCGACGGACACGGCTGGCTCACCGCCGCGGCGCTGCGCAAGGCCCACGCGGCCTGGGGCGACCAGGTGCGGAACCTGATGGACCGGCTGGGTGCCGAGCAGGACGCGCTGCGCAGTACGAACGTGGTCCTCACCGGCTCCGACGTGGCAGCCGGCTCGGCGCTGCGGCGTACGTCCGCGCTCGACCTCTACTGACGGGGGAGTGGCCGGACATGCCGACGTACCACGAGATCACGAGCACCGACCTGGCCGCACTCACCCGGGCCGCCGAGCGCTGGGAGGGCATGGCGGCCGAGTTCGCGAAGCAGGAGCGGGCCTACCACCGGGACGTGCACCGCATCACGACCGGCCCCGCCTGGAACGGGATGAGCGCGGAGGCGGCACACGGCCGGTTCGGCGTCACGCTCAAGGAACTGCGGTACGCCCAGACGGAGGCGAAGGCGATCGCCTCCCTGCTGCGGGACGCCCACGCCCAGTTCACGGAGCTGAAGGGCAGGCTCACGGCGGCACGCGAGGAGGCCAGGGCGGCCGGGATGCGGATCTCGGAGAGGGGCCGCGTCAGCGCCGACCCCGCGCACGCGAAGGAACCGGACGAGTCGTCCGTACGGCACTGGCAGGACCGGGTCGACGCGGCGGTACGGGCCGTGACGGACGCGGACACGGGTGTCGAGACCGCCCTGGCCGCCGTGGTCGTGGACTCGGACCCGTTGGCCGGGGGCCGCGGCTTCAACGGCCGGGCGCTGGGGGACGTCGAGAAGTACGAGGCGCTGGCCGCGGAGGAGACACTCGGCAGGCTCAGCCGGGGGAGCACCTCTCGCAACGCGAACTCGCTGAACTGCAAAGGGCGTTCCGCGACAACTCCGGTGACCTGGCGTTCTCCCGGACTCTGCTGGACGACCTGGGCGCGGCGGGCACGATCACCCTGACGAACGAGCTCAACGACCTGATCCACGTGCGCGGCGGACCGGGGTCGGGCACGTACTCGACGATCGAGTCGGGCCTCGCGGACACCCTGGCGACGGCGACGAGGGACACGGACTCGCCCTGGTACAGGCACTGGCGGGCCTCCATGCGGCACGCCGGCGTCGAGCACTACGCCACCGACGCGCAGGGCGAACGCCTGGACAAGGCGGTGGGCTACCAGTCCCTGGTCACCCTGATGCACCACGGCCACGGCTACGCGCCGAAGATGCTCGAGAACCTGACCGACGACATGATCGCGGCGGAGCGCCGGGACCCGGGCATCTGGCGCCTGAAGCACGAGTACGGCGGCAGGCACGGCGGCTGGTTCGCGAACGACCCGGTGGACGGCGCGCTGGACATCATGAGCCACGACCCCCACACCGCGGCGGACTACCTCGGCTCGGAGGCCCGCATGAAGTACCTGGTCGAGGACCGGGACTGGAACGTCGTCCTGCACGAGCGCGGGGGAGACAAGAGCGGAACCTACGCGGCCGGCCTCGACGCGGACGACCGCGCGGGCTTCGGCAGGGCCCTCCAGGCGGCGACCACGGGAATCGACCCGTCCGACGCACACGCCCGCTACGTGCCGCACACGAAGCAGAATGAGGCGATCCTCCGGTCGGCGATCGGCCATCTGTCCGACAGCGGCGACAAGTTCCCGCCGTCGCTGCGGCAGCCCATGGCGTCGATCCTGGTCAACCACGGCGAGACCGTGCACGCCTCGATGAGCGAGATCGACATCTCCAGGTCCCCCTGCCCCAGGACCAGCTCTTCGAGGTCACCAAACAGGTATCCAAGGACAAGGACGCCTACGGCACCCTGAACGGCGGCCTGAACCAGGCGATGGCCTCGGGCATCCACGCCGACGACTCCAAATCCACGGAACCCCTCCTCCGCGCGGGCCGCACCGTCGGCTTCCTGGAAGAAGCCCGGATCCAGTCCCAGGGCGACCCCAAAACAGCCTCCTTCGAAGCAAAGCCGGTCTTCGACAAGGCGATCAGCTACATCCCGGTCGTCAGCAGCGACGTGCAGCAGGGGTTCGATTACGTCACGGGGAAGTGGATGGCGGATGAGCAGAGGCGGTTGGATGAGCAGCAGTCAGAGGACAATATCAAGGCCTATACCACCAGGAACGGGCAGTTGATGGCACTTGCGGCGGAGTGGAAGAAGACGCATCGAGTGGATAGCGACTCCTATTTCAACCCCAATCAAGAGGTCAACCGAGCGTCCATGGACGGTGCAGCGCATGCGTCTGGCATGTCAGGAGAACGCCAGTGAGATCTGCTACTCAAGCGATCTTCATGGGTCTGGCCGCCCTGCCTCTTGCGCTTACCCTGCTCTCTTGTGGCCGAGCGGAAGACTCTGCCATTCCGGAAAATCTTTGTGGTACCAGGATCGATCCGGCCCTTGTACGTCCCCTCCTGGTCTCCACCGACGGATTGCACGAGATCAACAGAGTCGAACGAACAAATCCCGTTTTCGCGCCCTGCGTGCTCGTGGCGGGCATGACCCGGTCGTGGAGTTGCAGTTTTCGTGGGATGGCAGCCCTCCGAATCTCACGTACCTGGCCCAGGGAACGGGATCCGTTTCGCATGTCAGCCAACCCCGGAAGATCGATCTCGCGGAAAAAGCGATCAGCGGTACCGACGGCGCCATTGCGATCGCTCGCTGCAAAACCAAAGGTGGAAACTACTTCACCCTCACTCTCCAGCTCCCCAAGTGAAGCTGACCGACCAATCCCACCGCGCCGACATCGAGAAGTTCATGCGTGCCTACTTCCCGGCCACAGTGGAGACGCTCGGCTGCGCATGACGTCGGGACCGGTGTCGTACCGCCTCGCCGGAGGCGCGTGGCTCCTGGGCCCAGCCGTTCTGTCCCTGGGGCGGGTGACCCTCCCACGATCCTGGAGGAGCACCGGTCGGGCGCGGCGGGCGAGGGGTGGCTCCGGTGGCTCTGCCTGCCGCGCGAGGGGCGGCTCGGTGAGCGGCCGCGGGGATTCGGTTTGACCTGCGTCACGTCGGGGGTAATCTCTTCGGCCCGATTGGCCAGGCCCCCGCCCCATATGGCAGACTGTCCGAGTTGCTCGGTCGAGTGTTGATGCTGCGCGCCTCCCGCCGGGAGGACCGGAAGCGAGTCCCACAGTACTCGTCGCCCTAACTGCCCACTGGGCAGCACTGGGGCGGACGTACGGGAATCTTCCGGGAAGTGTGGGCGCGGCACCGGCCAGGCGCCCGGTGGGCCCGAGGTCCCCGGTCCGCGGTTCCGGAAGGGCCGTCGCATTCCCCCGCAGGGATGTTCGAACAAGGGACATCTGTGTCAGCGGGAGCGCGACACGCCCGACCGCGTGGGTCGGACGATCGAAGGCAGCAGAAGGAATCCGCCGGGTTCCGGAGCGTTGAAGAGACAGGACTACTGAGTAGCCATGGCGGGACAGAAGATCCGCATCCGGCTCAAGGCCTACGACCACGAGGTCATCGACTCCTCGGCGAAGAAGATCGTCGAGACGGTGACCCGCACTGGTGCGTCGGTCGCGGGCCCGGTGCCGCTGCCCACTGAGAAGAACGTGTACTGCGTCATCAAGTCGCCGCACAAGTACAAGGACTCGCGCGAGCACTTCGAGATGCGCACGCACAAGCGCCTGATCGACATTCTCGACCCCACCCCCAAGACCGTTGACTCTCTGATGCGACTCGACCTCCCGGCCGGTGTCGACATCGAGATCAAGCTCTGAGGGTCGGTGAGCTGAGAATGGCTAAGCAGATCAAGGGCATCCTGGGCGAGAAGCTCGGCATGACGCAGGTGTGGGACGAGAACAACCGCGTTGTTCCGGTCACCGTCGTCAAGGCCGGCCCCAACGTCGTCACCCAGGTCCGTACGAACGATGTCGACGGCTACGAGTCCGTCCAGATCGCTTTCGGCGAGATCGACCCGCGCAAGGTGAACAAGCCCCTCAAGGGTCACTTCGCCAAGGCCGACGTCACCCCCCGCCGCCACCTCGTCGAGATCCGCACCGCGGACGCCTCCGAGTACACGCTGGGCCAGGAGATCTCCGCAGAGGTCTTCGAGGCGGGCGTCAAGGTGGACGTGACCGGCAAGAGCAAGGGCAAGGGCTTCGCCGGTGTCATGAAGCGTCACAACTTCAAGGGCCTCGGCGCCGGACACGGCACCCAGCGCAAGCACCGCTCGCCCGGTTCCATCGGTGGCTGCGCCACCCCGGGCCGCGTGTTCAAGGGCCTCCGCATGGCGGGTCGCATGGGCAACGAGCGTGTCACCACCCAGAACCTGACCGTCCACGCCGTTGACGCGGAGAAGGGTCTGCTGCTCATCAAGGGCGCGGTTCCCGGTCCGAACGGCGGCCTCGTCCTGGTCCGCACCGCGGCCAAGGGGCCTGAGGTAACCGATGAGCACTGTTGACATCCTTTCGCCTGCGGGCGAGAAGACCGGTAGCGTCGAGCTCCCCGCGGAGATCTTCGGCGTGGAGAAGATCAGCATCCCGCTGATCCACCAGGTCGTCGTCGCGCAGAACGCCGCTGCCCGCCAGGGCACGCACAAGACCAAGCGTCGCGGTGAAGTCCGTGGTGGCGGCAAGAAGCCGTACCGCCAGAAGGGCACCGGCCGCGCCCGTCAGGGTTCGACCCGCGCCCCGCAGTTCGCCGGCGGTGGCGTCGTCCACGGCCCGCAGCCGCGTGACTACTCGCAGCGGACCCCGAAGAAGATGAAGGCCGCGGCCCTGCGCCACGCCCTCACCGACCGGGCCCGCCACAACCGCATCCACGTCGTCTCCGGCGTGATCGCGGGCGAGACCCCCTCCACCAAGGCCGCCAAGACGCTGTTCGGCAAGATCTCGGAGCGCAAGAACCTGCTCCTGGTCGTCGACCGCGCCGACGAGGCCGCGTGGCTGTCCGCCCGCAACCTGCCCCAGGTCCACATCCTGGAGCCGGGCCAGCTGAACACGTACGACGTTCTCGTCTCGGACGACGTGGTCTTCACCCAGGCCGCGTTCGAGTCCTTCGTGTCTGGCCCCAAGGCCGCTGACACCGAAGGGAGCGAAGCCTGATGGCTACGCGTCACCCGAGCATCGCCTCGAAGGCCGCCAAGGCCGCCAAGGCCGCGCGCGTCGCCAAGGCGAAGCGCCACGCCACCGAGGGCAAGAACACCGTCGAGACCCCGCTGAGCAAGTCGTACACGGACCCCCGTGACGTCCTGCTGAAGCCGGTCGTCTCGGAGAAGAGCTACGCGCTCATCGACGAGAACAAGTACACGTTCATCGTCGACCCGAACGCCAACAAGACCCAGATCAAGCAGGCCGTCCAGGCGGTCTTCGACGTCAAGGTCACCGGGGTCAACACGATCAACCGCGCCGGCAAGCGCAAGCGGACCCGCACGGGCTTCGGCCAGCGTGCCGCCACCAAGCGCGCGATCGTGACCCTCGCCGAGGGCGACCGTATCGACATCTTCGGCGGTCCGACCGCGTAAGCGGGTCGGATCGTCCGATATCGGACGAGGACTGAGAAATGGGAATCCGCAAGTACAAGCCGACTACGCCGGGCCGTCGTGGCGCCAGCGTCGCCGACTTCGTCGAGGTCACGCGGTCCACGCCGGAGAAGTCGCTGGTCCGCCCCCTGCACAGCAAGGGCGGCCGTAACAACGCCGGTCGTGTGACCGTTCGCCACCAGGGTGGCGGACACAAGCGCGCCTACCGTGTGATCGACTTCCGTCGTCACGACAAGGACGGCGTGCCGGCGAAGGTCGCGCACATCGAGTACGACCCCAACCGCACCGCGCGCATCGCGCTGCTGCACTACGCCGACGGCGAGAAGCGCTACATCCTCGCCCCGCGCAACCTGCAGCAGGGTGACCGCGTCGAGAACGGTCCCGGGGCCGACATCAAGCCGGGCAACAACCTGGCCCTCCGTAACATCCCGGTCGGTACCACGATCCACGCGATCGAGCTCCGTCCCGGTGGCGGTGCCAAGTTCGCCCGCTCCGCCGGTGCCTCCGTGCAGCTGCTCGCGAAGGAGGGCTCGATGGCCCACCTCCGCATGCCGTCCGGTGAGATCCGCCTGGTCGACGTCCGCTGCCGCGCCACCATCGGTGAGGTCGGCAACGCCGAGCAGAGCAACATCAACTGGGGCAAGGCCGGCCGTAAGCGGTGGCTGGGCGTTCGCCCGACCGTCCGTGGTGTCGTCATGAACCCGGTCGACCACCCGCACGGTGGTGGTGAGGGCCGGACCTCCGGTGGCCGCCACCCCGTGTCCCCGTGGGGCAAGAAGGAAGGCCGTACTCGTTCGCCCAAGAAGGCGTCGAACAAGTACATCGTCCGCCGCCGCAAGACGAACAAGAAGCGCTAAGGACGGGTTGAGATGCCTCGTAGCCTGAAGAAGGGGCCCTTCGTCGACGACCACCTGATCAAGAAGGTGGACGCCCAGAACGAAGCCGGCACCAAGAACGTCATCAAGACCTGGTCCCGTCGCTCCATGATCGTCCCGGCCATGCTGGGCCACACGCTCGCGGTGCACAACGGCAAGACCCACATCCCGGTGTTCGTCACCGAGTCGATGGTCGGTCACAAGCTCGGCGAGTTCTCGCCGACCCGCACCTTCCGGGGCCACGTCAAGGACGACCGGAAGTCGAAGCGCCGCTAACAGCGGATCGCATTCAGACACGTAAGTAACTGAGAGGGACAACCATGGAAGCCAGGGCCCAGGCGCGGTACATCCGCGTTACGCCCATGAAGGCCCGCCGCGTGGTGGACCTTATCCGTGGCATGGATGCCACGGAGGCTCAGGCTGTTCTGCGATTCGCTCCGCAGGCAGCCTCCGTGCCGGTCGGCAAGGTGCTCGACAGCGCCATCGCCAACGCCGCGCACAACTACGACCACACCGACGCCGACAGCCTCTTCATCTCCGAGGCGTACGTCGACGAGGGCCCGACCCTGAAGCGGTTCCGTCCGCGTGCCCAGGGCCGTGCCTACCGGATCCGCAAGCGGACCAGCCACATCACCGTGGTCGTCAGCAGCAAGGAAGGAACCCGGTAATGGGCCAGAAGGTTAACCCGCATGGGTTCCGGCTCGGTGTCACGACCGACTTCAAGTCGCGTTGGTACGCCGACAAGCTGTACAAGGACTACGTCAAGGAAGACGTCGCCATCCGTCGGATGATGACGTCCGGCATGGAGCGCGCCGGCATCTCGAAGGTTGAGATCGAGCGCACCCGTGACCGCGTGCGTGTGGACATCCACACCGCTCGTCCGGGCATCGTCATCGGCCGCCGTGGCGCCGAGGCCGACCGCATCCGCGGTGACCTCGAGAAGCTCACGGGCAAGCAGGTCCAGCTGAACATCCTCGAGGTCAAGAACCCCGAGACCGACGCTCAGCTGGTTGCCCAGGCCGTCGCCGAGCAGCTCTCCTCCCGCGTCTCCTTCCGCCGCGCCATGCGTAAGAGCATGCAGTCGGCGATGAAGGCCGGCGCCAAGGGCATCAAGATCCAGTGCGGCGGCCGCCTCGGCGGCGCCGAGATGTCCCGCTCGGAGTTCTACCGCGAGGGCCGCGTGCCCCTGCACACGCTCCGTGCGAACGTGGACTACGGCTTCTTCGAGGCCAAGACGACCTTCGGCCGCATCGGTGTGAAGGTCTGGATCTACAAGGGCGATGTCAAGAACATCGCCGAGGTCCGCGCCGAGAACGCTGCGGCCCGTGCGGGTAACCGCCCGGCCCGTGGTGGTGCCGACCGCCCGGCCCGTGGTGGCCGTGGTGGCGAGCGGCGCGGTCGCAAGCCGCAGCAGGCTGCCGGCGCCGAGGCCCCCAAGGCCGAGGCCCCCGCCGCCGCTCCGGCTGAGAGCACCGGAACGGAGGCCTGACCGAAATGCTGATCCCCCGTAGGGTCAAGCACCGCAAGCAGCACCACCCGAAGCGCAGCGGCGCTGCCAAGGGCGGCACGCAGGTTGCGTTCGGCGAGTACGGCATCCAGGCGCTCACCCCGGCGTATGTGACGAACCGCCAGATCGAGGCCGCTCGTATCGCCATGACGCGTCACATCAAGCGTGGTGGCAAGGTCTGGATCAACATCTACCCGGACCGTCCCCTCACCAAGAAGCCTGCCGAGACCCGCATGGGTTCCGGTAAGGGTTCTCCGGAGTGGTGGATCGCCAACGTCAAGCCCGGACGCGTGATGTTCGAGCTGTCGTACCCCAACGAGAAGATCGCCCGTGAGGCGCTGCTTCGTGCGGCCCACAAGCTGCCGATGAAGTGCCGGATCGTCAAGCGCGAGGCAGGTGAAGCGTGATGTCGGCCGGTACCAAGGCGTCCGAGCTGCGCGAGCTGGGCAACGAGGAGCTTCTTGGCAAGCTCCGCGAGGCCAAGGAAGAGCTGTTCAATCTCCGCTTCCAGGCGGCGACCGGTCAGCTCGAGAACCACGGTCGGCTCAAGGCCGTCCGTAAGGACATCGCGCGGATCTACACCCTGATGCGTGAGCGCGAGCTGGGCATCGAGACGGTGGAGAGCGCCTGATGAGTGAGAGCAACGTGACTGAGCAGACTGCAGAGGCCCGCGGCTTCCGCAAGACCCGTGAGGGTCTCGTCGTCAGCGACAAGATGGACAAGACCGTCGTCGTCGCTGTCGAGGACCGCGTCAAGCACGCGCTGTACGGCAAGGTCATCCGCCGTACCAACAAGCTCAAGGCGCACGACGAGCAGAACGCCGCGGGTGTCGGCGACCGCGTCCTCCTCATGGAGACCCGGCCGCTGTCCGCGACGAAGCGCTGGCGCGTCGTCGAGATCCTCGAGAAGGCCAAGTAGGTAGTTCCCGCAAGGGAATTGCACCATGTACGTTCCTGCGGGGCATTCCTCGCAGGACAGTTCCGCCAGGCTCCGGGAGCCGCTCCGCTGAGCGGCTCCCGGGGAACCGGCAGACAAACAGGAGATAGACGTGATCCAGCAGGAGTCGCGACTGCGCGTCGCCGACAACACTGGTGCGAAGGAAATCCTTTGCATCCGTGTGCTCGGTGGCTCCGGTCGCCGCTACGCGGGCATCGGTGACGTCATCGTCGCCACCGTCAAGGACGCGATCCCCGGCGGCAACGTGAAGAAGGGTGACGTCGTCAAGGCGGTCATCGTTCGCACCGTCAAGGAGCGCCGTCGTCCGGACGGCTCGTACATCCGCTTCGACGAGAACGCCGCCGTCATTCTGAAGAACGACGGCGACCCTCGTGGCACCCGTATCTTCGGCCCGGTCGGCCGTGAGCTGCGCGAGAAGAAGTTCATGAAGATCATCTCGCTCGCGCCGGAGGTGCTGTAAGCATGAAGATCAAGAAGGGCGACCTGGTCCAGGTCATCACCGGTAAGGACAAGGGCAAGCAGGGCAAGGTCATTGCCGCTTACCCGCGCGACGAGCGTGTCCTGGTCGAGGGTGTCAACCGGGTCAAGAAGCACACCAAGGCCGGTCCGACCGCTGGCGGTTCGCAGGCCGGCGGCATCGTCACCACCGAGGCGCCGATCCACGTCTCCAACGTCCAGCTGGTCGTTGAGAAGGACGGCCAGAAGGTCGCGACGCGCGTGGGTTACCGCTTCGACGACGAGGGCAACAAGATCCGCGTTGCCAAGCGGACGGGTGAGGACATCTGATGGCTACCACCACCACTCCGCGTCTGAAGCAGAAGTACCGCGAGGAGATCGCGGGCAAGCTGCGTGACGAGTTCAAGTACGAGAACGTCATGCAGGTTCCCGGCCTCGTCAAGATCGTGGTCAACATGGGTGTCGGCGACGCCGCCCGTGACTCGAAGCTGATCGAGGGCGCGATCCGCGACCTGACCACCATCACCGGTCAGAAGCCGGCCGTCACCAAGGCCCGCAAGTCCATCGCGCAGTTCAAGCTGCGTGAGGGCCAGCCGATCGGTGCCCACGTCACGCTCCGTGGCGATCGCATGTGGGAGTTCCTGGACCGCACCCTGTCGCTCGCGCTGCCGCGCATCCGCGACTTCCGCGGCCTGTCCCCCAAGCAGTTCGACGGCCGTGGCAACTACACCTTCGGTCTCACGGAGCAGGTCATGTTCCACGAGATCGACCAGGACAAGATCGACCGCACCCGGGGTATGGACATCACCGTGGTGACCACGGCGACCAACGACGCTGAGGGCCGTGCGCTCCTTCGTCACCTCGGCTTCCCGTTCAAGGAGGCGTGAGCGAGATGGCGAAGAAGGCTCTGATCGCTAAGGCTGCTCGCAAGCCCAAGTTCGGTGTGCGTGGCTACACCCGCTGCCAGCGCTGTGGCCGCCCGCACTCCGTGTACCGCAAGTTCGGCCTGTGCCGCGTGTGCCTTCGTGAGATGGCTCACCGTGGCGAGCTGCCGGGCGTGACCAAGAGCTCCTGGTAATCCCTGTAATAGGGGATTCCTGAAGCTCTCGGTAAGCATCTGGGTCGGCAGAAGCCCTTCCCCGCATGCCTTAGGCTTGTGGGGTTGGGCGTCTGCCGCGCCCGTACGACTTACTACGCCGTAGGTCCACCGCGCCGCACCCGTCCCGTCTCGGATCGGGGAGAGGGATGGCGCACCAGGAAACCCCGGCGAGAGAGGCCGAAGGCCAATTCATGACCATGACTGATCCGATCGCAGACATGCTTACGCGTCTGCGGAACGCGAACTCGGCATACCACGACTCCGTGACGATGCCGGCATCGAAGATCAAGTCTCACATCGCGGAGATCCTCCAGCAGGAGGGCTTCATCACGGGCTGGAAGGTCGAGGACGCCGAGGTCGGCAAGAACCTCGTTCTCGAGCTGAAGTTCGGCCCGAACCGTGAGCGCTCCATCGCGGGCATCAAGCGGATCTCCAAGCCCGGTCTCCGGGTTTACGCGAAGTCCACCAACCTGCCGAAGGTGCTCGGCGGCCTGGGCGTGGCGATCATCTCCACGTCGCACGGTCTCCTCACCGACAAGCAGGCCGGCAAGAAGGGCGTGGGTGGGGAAGTCCTCGCCTACGTCTGGTAGCGGAAGGGAACGGAGGAAACAGCTATGTCGCGTATTGGCAAGCTCCCCATCACGGTTCCCGCCGGCGTGGACGTCACCATCGACGGCCGTACGGTCTCGGTCAAGGGCCCCAAGGGCACGCTGACCCACACCGTCGTCGCGCCGATCGACATCGTCAAGGGTGAGGACGGCGTGCTCAACGTCAGCCGTCCGAACGACGAGCGTCAGAACAAGGCCCTGCACGGCCTGTCCCGCACGCTGGTGGCGAACATGATCACCGGCGTGACCCAGGGTTACGTGAAGAAGCTCGAGATCAGCGGTGTCGGTTACCGCGTTATGGCCAAGGGCTCGAACCTCGAGTTCGCGCTCGGCTACAGCCACCCGATCGTCGTCGAGGCGCCCGAGGGCATCACCTTCAAGGTGGAGAGCCCGACCCGCTTCCAGGTCGAGGGCATCGACAAGCAGAAGGTCGGCGAGGTTGCGGCCAACATCCGCAAGCTGCGCAAGCCCGACCCGTACAAGGCCAAGGGCGTCAAGTACGAGGGCGAAGTCATCCGCCGCAAGGTCGGAAAGGCGGGTAAGTAAGCCATGGCATACGGACAGAAGATCCTCAAGGGCGACGCCTACAAGCGCGCCGCGATCAAGCGCCGCCACATCCGGATTCGCAAGAACCTCTCCGGTACGGCGGAGCGTCCGCGTCTGGTCGTGACCCGCTCCAACCGCCACATCGTGGCGCAGGTGATCGACGACCTCAAGGGCCACACCCTGGCGTCCGCGTCCACCCTGGACGCGTCCGTCCGTGGCGGCGAGGGCGACAAGTCCTCGCAGGCCAAGCAGGTCGGCGCCCTGGTCGCCGAGCGTGCCAAGGCCGCCGGTGTCGAGGCTGTCGTGTTCGACCGTGGTGGCAACCAGTACGCCGGGCGCATCGCCGCCCTGGCGGACGCCGCCCGCGAAGCCGGGCTCAAGTTCTGAGCCTGCCGTAGCTAGCGGAAACGAAGAGAGGTAATTCCAATGGCTGGACCCCAGCGCCGCGGTGGCGGTGCCGGTGGCGGCGAGCGGCGGGACCGGAAGGGCCGTGACGGCGGCGCTGCTGCCGCCGAGAAGACCGCGTACGTTGAGCGCGTCGTCGCGATCAACCGCGTCGCCAAGGTTGTGAAGGGTGGTCGTCGCTTCAGCTTCACCGCGCTGGTCGTGGTGGGCGATGGTGACGGCACCGTCGGTGTCGGTTACGGCAAGGCCAAGGAGGTGCCGGCCGCCATCGCCAAGGGTGTTGAGGAGGCCAAGAAGCACTTCTTCAAGGTCCCCCGTATCCAGGGCACCATCCCGCACCCGATCCAGGGTGAGAAGGCTGCCGGCGTCGTGCTGCTCAAGCCCGCGTCCCCCGGTACCGGTGTTATCGCCGGTGGCCCGGTGCGTGCCGTGCTCGAGTGCGCCGGTATCCACGACATCCTGTCGAAGTCGCTCGGCTCCGACAACGCGATCAACATCGTGCACGCCACCGTGGCGGCCCTCAAGGGCCTGCAGCGTCCCGAGGAGGTCGCGGCCCGCCGTGGTCTGCCGCTCGAGGACGTCGCTCCCGCGGCCCTGCTGCGTGCGCGTGCCGGGGCGGGTGCGTAATCGTGGCGCAGCTCAAGATCACGCAGGTCAAGTCCTACATCGGCAGCAAGCAGAACCACCGTGACACCCTGCGCTCCCTTGGTCTCAAGGGCATCAACACGCAGGTCGTCAAGGAGGACCGCCCCGAGTTCCGCGGCATGGTGCACACCGTCCGCCACCTCGTGACGGTCGAGGAGGTCGACTGATCATGGCGGAGCAGAACCCGCTCAAGATCCACAACCTCCGTCCCGCCCCGGGCGCCAAGACCGCCAAGACCCGTGTGGGTCGTGGTGAGGCGTCGAAGGGTAAGACGGCCGGTCGTGGTACCAAGGGCACCAAGGCCCGTTACCAGGTTCCGGAGCGCTTCGAGGGTGGCCAGATGCCGCTCCACATGCGTCTCCCGAAGCTGAAGGGCTTCAAGAACCCGTTCAAGACCGAGTACCAGGTCGTGAACCTCGACAAGCTGGCCGCGCTCTACCCCGAGGGTGGCGAGGTCACCGTCGAGGGTCTGGTGGCCAAGGGTGCCGTTCGCAAGAACAGCCTCGTCAAGGTCCTCGGCCAGGGCGAGGTCTCCGTGGCGCTGCAGGTGACGGTCGACGCCGTCTCCGGCTCCGCCAAGGAGAAGATCACCGCCGCCGGCGGTACGGTCACCGAGCTGGTCTGAGCCCCTCAGGCTCCTCGATGACGTGAACGACCCGACCGGGGATACTCCACAAAAGGGGTATCCCCGGTTGGTCGTTCCAAGGGCAGTGGTCTCGCCGGTAAGGTGGCCTGCACTGTCCACTTTCACTGGGTGCCTCCCATGGGGCACCCTGAGCGGCAGTTGACCGTTATTCATTCGTCGAACCTCAAGACCATCACCCTTGACGCAGTTGCGCGGGGGTCGCAGGAGGCACCGTGCTCACCGCGTTCGCCCGGGCGTTCAGGACGCCCGACCTGCGCAAGAAGCTGCTCTTCACGCTGGCAATCATCGTGGTCTACCGGGTCGGTACCCACATCCCGATCCCCGGCGTCAACTACAAGGCCGTCCAGACGTGTGTGAAAGAGGCGTCCGGCAACCAGGGCCTCTTCGGTCTCGTCAACATGTTCAGCGGTGGCGCGCTGCTCCAGATCACGATCTTCGCGCTCGGCATCATGCCGTACATCACGGCCAGCATCATTCTGCAGCTGCTGACCGTGGTCATCCCGCGTCTGGAGGCCCTGAAGAAGGAAGGCCAGGCGGGTACCGCGAAGATCACGCAGTACACCCGCTACCTGACCGTGGCGCTCGCCATCCTGCAGGGCACCGGTCTCGTCGCCACCGCGCGCAGCGGCGCTCTCTTCGGCAGCTGCTCCGTGGCCAGCCAGATCGTTCCCGACCAGGCCATCTTCACCACCATCACGATGGTCATCTGCATGACGGCCGGTACGGCCGTCGTCATGTGGCTCGGTGAGCTGATCACCGACCGCGGCATCGGCAACGGCATGTCGATCCTGATGTTCATCTCGATCGCCGCGACCTTCCCGTCCGCGCTGTGGGCCATCAAGAAGCAGGGCACCCTGGCCGGCGGCTGGATCGAGTTCAGCACCGTCATCCTCGTGGGCCTGGTCATGGTCGCGCTCGTGGTCTTCGTCGAGCAGGCCCAGCGCCGTATCCCGGTGCAGTACGCGAAGCGCATGATCGGGCGCCGTTCCTACGGCGGCACGTCCACGTACATCCCGCTCAAGGTGAACCAGGCGGGTGTGATTCCCGTCATCTTCGCCTCGTCACTGCTCTACATTCCGGCGCTGATCGCTCAGTTCGCCGGGGGCAAGTCGGGCTGGAAGACCTGGATCGAGCAGAACCTGACCAAGGGCGACCACCCGATTTACATCGCTTCGTACTTCTTGCTCATCGTATTCTTCGCGTTCTTCTACGTGGCGATCTCCTTCAACCCCGAGGAAGTCGCCGACAACATGAAGAAGTATGGTGGCTTCATCCCGGGCATCCGGGCTGGCCGACCGACCGCTGAGTACCTCAGCTACGTGCTCAACCGGATCACCTGGCCGGGTTCGCTGTATCTGGGTCTGATCGCTCTCGTACCGACAATGGCGTTGGTGGGCTTCGGGGCAAGCCAGAACTTCCCGTTCGGCGGGACCAGCATCCTCATCATCGTGGGTGTCGGCCTCGAGACGGTGAAGCAGATCGAGAGCCAGCTTCAGCAGCGCAATTACGAAGGGTTCCTCCGCTGATGCGTATCGTCCTCGTCGGGCCGCCGGGTGCCGGTAAGGGAACGCAAGCCGTCCGACTCGCCGAGAAGCTGGGCATCCCGCACATCTCGACGGGCGACCTGTTCCGCGCCAACATCAGCCAGCAGACCGAGCTGGGCAAGCTCGCGAAGTCCTACATGGACGCGGGGAACCTCGTACCCGACGAGGTCACCATCGCGATGGCCAAGGACCGCATGGAGCAGCCCGACGCGGAGAACGGCTTCCTGCTGGACGGCTTCCCGCGGAACGTCTCGCAGGCCGAGGCGCTGGACGCGCTGCTGGAGTCCGAGAACATCAAGCTGGACGCCGTCCTGGACCTCGAGGTCCCGGAGGAGGAGGTCGTCAAGCGGATCGCCGGCCGGCGCATCTGCCGCAACGACTCGTCCCACGTCTTCCACGTGACGTACAGCCCGGCCAAGCAGGAGGGCGTCTGCGACGTCTGCGGCGGTGAGCTGTACCAGCGCGACGACGACTCCGAGGAGACCGTCCGCACGCGCCTGGAGGTCTACCACACGCAGACCGAGCCGATCATCGACTACTACAAGTCGCAGGGCCTGGTCCGCACGATCTCCTCGCTGGGCCCGGTGGACGAGATCACCGAGCGGGCGCTCGAGGCGCTGAAGCGCGAGAAGGCCGAGAACAAGTAGATCGCGGTCCTCTCCGGCCGCGGCGCCCTCACGGGCGTCGCGGCCGTAGTGTTGTGTACGTAACCCAGCCGACGTGAGTGACGGAGAGCGCAGGCCCCCATGGTGCAGATCAAGAGCCCCGAGCAGATCGCCAAGATGCGTGCGGCGGGGCTGGTCGTCGCCGCCATCCACGCGGCCACCCGGGAGGCCGCGGTGCCCGGTGCCAGCACCCGGGATCTGGACGAGGTCGCCCGCAAGGTGCTGGCCGAGCACGGCGCGAAGTCGAACTTCCTCGGCTACGGCGGCTTCCCCGCGACGATCTGCACCTCGGTGAACGACGTGGTCGTCCACGGCATCCCCTCCGACGACGTCGTCCTCAAGGACGGCGACATCATCTCCATCGACTGCGGCGCGATCATCGACGGCTGGCACGGTGACGCCGCCTACACGGCCTTCGTGGGTTCCGGTCACGCCCCGGAGTTGATCGAGCTCTCCCGGGTGACGGAGGAGTCGATGTGGGCCGGCATCGCGGCCATGAAGCAGGGCAACCGGCTCGTGGACGTCTCCCGGGCCATCGAGACGTACATCCGCCGCCAGCCGAAGCCGGGCGGCGGCAAGTACGGGATCATCGAGGACTACGGCGGCCACGGCATCGGCACCGAGATGCACATGGACCCGCACCTGCTGAACTACGTCGACCGCCGGCGCGGCAAGGGCCCCAAGCTGGTCCCGGGCTTCTGCCTCGCGATCGAGCCCATGGTCTCCCTCGGCACCCCCCGTACGGAGGTCCTCTCCGACGACTGGACCGTGATCACCACGGACGGCACCTGGTCCTCCCACTGGGAGCACTCGGTCGCGCTGACCGAGCAGGGTCCGCTGGTCCTGACGGCCCCCGACGGCGGCAAGGCGAAGCTGGCCGAGTTCGGCATCACGGCCGCGCCCGACCCGCTGGCCTGACCGCGGCCCCGGGGCACGACCGCCGGCCGTCCGATCCGCCGGCCCGGGTCACGGCCGCCGGTTCCTCCGCGCCCCCGGGCGTAGGGATCACCGGCACGGGGCAGACTTTCTCGATTCGTGTTTCCGGGTGCGCTGACGTAGACTGACTCGTCGGCTCTCGTGCACCCGCATGTCCGCATGCGCTCGCCAGTCGCCCCGCGGGGTGAAGGAGAGAGTCGATCAAGGTAGTCGATTCGAAGGGCGAAGCGTGGCCAAGAAGCAAGGTGCCATCGAGATCGAGGGCACTGTCGTCGAGTCTCTGCCGAACGCCATGTTCAAGGTCGAGCTCCAGAACGGCCACCAGGTTCTGGCACACATCAGCGGCAAGATGCGTATGCACTACATCCGCATCCTCCCTGACGACCGGGTCGTGGTGGAGCTGTCTCCGTACGACCTGACGCGTGGCCGGATCGTCTACCGGTACAAGTAGATCTTGCCCGCGCTTCGGGCCTCCCGGAGCGATGGCACTGACCCGGAGAACCTCACCAATGAAGGTCAAGCCGAGCGTCAAGAAGATCTGCGACAAGTGCAGGGTGATCCGCCGTCACGGTCGGGTCATGGTCATCTGCGAGAACCCGCGCCACAAGCAGCGCCAGGGCTGACGCACGACCGATCCCTCTGCATCCATCGCAGGGATTCGCGCGACGCAAGCTGAATTGTTCATACGCAGAACCCGAGTCCCCCTGGGGCTCGACACCCCCGGTTCGGAGGCCGGGGACCCGGTCCGTACCTGGTACGGCGGGCTGGGAGCCGGTTCTGCGGAAGACCTCCGAAGATTCACCAGGAGCCATTGAATGGCACGCGTTTCCGGTGTTGACATCCCGCGCGAAAAGCGCGTGGAGGTCGCCCTCACCTACGTGTTCGGCATCGGCCGGACCCTCTCCCAGCAGACGCTGGCCGAGACCGGTATCGACCCGAACACTCGCGTCCGTGACCTGACCGAAGAGCAGCTGGTCGCGATCCGCGAGTACGTCGACAACAACATCAAGACCGAGGGTGACCTCCGTCGCGAGATCCAGGCCGACATCCGCCGCAAGGTCGAGATCGGTTGCTACCAGGGTCTCCGTCACCGTCGCGGTCTGCCCGTCCGCGGTCAGCGCACCAGCACGAACGCTCGTACCCGCAAGGGCCCGCGTCGCGCCATCGCCGGCAAGAAGAAGCCGGGCAAGAAGTAGTCCTCAGCGGACAACGCTTCATCAGCGGTCTTCGCTGTAGGACCGACCACCTCCCCGTAGGAGTTTGTAGATGCCCCCCAAGGGTCGTCAGGGCGCTGCCAAGAAGGTGCGCCGCAAGGAAAAGAAGAACGTCGCTCACGGCCACGCGCACATCAAGAGCACGTTCAACAACACGATCGTCTCGATCACGGACCCGTCCGGCAACGTGATCTCCTGGGCCTCCGCCGGCCACGTCGGCTTCAAGGGCTCCCGGAAGTCCACGCCGTTCGCCGCGCAGATGGCCGCCGAGTCGGCTGCCCGCCGCGCCCAGGAGCACGGCATGCGCAAGGTCGACGTGTTCGTCAAGGGCCCGGGCTCCGGTCGTGAGACCGCGATCCGCTCCCTGCAGGCCACGGGCCTCGAGGTCGGCTCCATCCAGGACGTCACCCCGACCCCGCACAACGGCTGCCGCCCGCCGAAGCGCCGCCGCGTCTGAGGTCAGGCTGCTTTCAGGGTCCGGGCGGTACTGCTCCGTAAGGGGCGTGCCGCCCGTACCCTTGCAGTACCCGCGTTCTCCACGGGCGCGGTTTCCGTAGGGCGTCAAATAGCGGGCGTCCACGAATGAAGGATCTGATCCACACATGCTGATCGCTCAGCGTCCCTCGTTGACCGAAGAGGTCGTCGACGAATTCCGCTCCCGGTTCGTGATCGAGCCGCTGGAGCCGGGCTTCGGCTACACCCTCGGCAACTCGCTCCGCCGCACCCTCCTGTCGTCGATCCCCGGTGCCGCTGTCACCAGCATCCGCATCGACGGCGTCCTGCACGAGTTCACCACCGTGCCGGGCGTCAAGGAGGACGTCACCGACCTGATCCTCAACATCAAGCAGCTGGTCGTCTCCTCGGAGCACGACGAGCCGGTCGTGATGTACCTGCGCAAGCAGGGCCCGGGTCTGGTCACCGCCGCCGACATCGCGCCCCCGGCCGGTGTCGAGGTGCACAACCCCGACCTCGTCCTCGCCACGCTCAACGGCAAGGGCAAGCTGGAGATGGAGCTGACCGTCGAGCGCGGTCGCGGCTACGTCTCCGCCGTGCAGAACAAGCAGGTGGGCCAGGAGATCGGCCGTATCCCGGTCGACTCCATCTACTCGCCGGTGCTCAAGGTCACGTACAAGGTCGAGGCGACCCGTGTCGAGCAGCGCACCGACTTCGACAAGCTGATCGTCGACGTCGAGACCAAGCAGGCGATGCGTCCCCGCGACGCCATGGCCTCCGCCGGCAAGACCCTGGTCGAGCTGTTCGGTCTCGCCCGCGAGCTGAACATCGACGCCGAGGGCATCGACATGGGCCCGTCCCCGACGGACGCCGCCCTGGCCGCCGACCTGGCCCTGCCGATCGAGGAGCTCGAGCTCACCGTCCGGTCGTACAACTGCCTCAAGCGCGAGGGCATCCACTCCGTGGGTGAGCTCGTCGCCCGCTCCGAGGCGGACCTGCTGGACATCCGCAACTTCGGTGCGAAGTCCATCGACGAGGTCAAGGCGAAGCTGGCCGGCATGGGCCTGGCCCTCAAGGACAGCCCGCCCGGATTCGACCCGACCGCCGCCGCCGACGCCTTCGGCGCCGACGACGACGCGGACGCGGGTTTCGTGGAGACCGAGCAGTACTGACCGGTCTCACCTCCGGGGTCCCGCGGGACCCCCGGATCTCCGACAGACGACCGTCTGCTCGGATACTGACCCCGGTACCTGACACGGCCGGGGCAGACACACAGGAGAAGAACAATGCCGAAGCCCACCAAGGGTGCCCGTCTGGGCGGCAGCGCCGCGCACGAGAAGCTGCTCCTCGCGAACCTCGCGAAGGCGCTCTTCGAGCACGGCCGTATCACCACCACCGAGGCGAAGGCCCGCCGCCTGCGCCCGTACGCCGAGCGTCTGGTCACCAAGGCGAAGAAGGGCGACCTTCACAACCGCCGTCAGGTGCTCCAGGTGATCACGGACAAGAGCATCGTCCACACGCTCTTCACCGAGATCGGCCCGCGCTACGAGAACCGTCCGGGTGGCTACACCCGCATCACCAAGATCGGTAACCGCCGTGGCGACAACGCGCCCATGGCCGTCATCGAGCTGGTCGAGGCGCTGACGGTGCAGCAGAACGCCGTGGGTGAGGCCGAGGCCGCCACCAAGCGTGCGGTCAAGGAGTCGGACGAGGCCAAGGCGCAGGAGACCACCGAGGCTCCCGCCGAGGAGTCGAAGGACGCCTGAGGCTCTGCCTGACGCGGGAAGCGGGTTCGCCCTCCGGGGCGGGCCCGCTTTCACGTTTTTCGACCGAGCACAGCCTTGAGAGGATCCCTGTGTGAGTGACGAAGTACAGCCCGGACACGTACGCATCCGGCTCGACCTCTCCTACGACGGAACCGGCTTCCACGGCTGGGCCAAGCAGGCCGGCGGCAGGCGGACCGTGCAGGGGGAGATCGAGGACGCCCTGCGGACCGTGACCCGGTCCAAGGAGACGTACGAACTGACGGTGGCCGGGCGGACGGACGCCGGGGTGCACGCCCGCGGCCAGGTCGCGCACGTCGACCTGCCCGCCGAACTGTGGGCCGAGCACCGCGAGAAGCTGCTGAAGCGGCTGGCCGGACGGCTGTCCAAGGACGTCCGGGTGTGGCGGCTCAGCGAGGCCCCCGCCGGTTTCAACGCCCGCTTCTCGGCCGTCTGGCGGCGCTACGCCTATCGCGTCACCGACAACCCCGGGGGAGTCGACCCCCTGCTGCGGGGCCACGTCCTGTGGCACGACTGGCCCCTCGACGTGGACGCCATGAACGAGGCCGCGCGGGCGCTCGTCGGCGAGCACGACTTCGCCGCCTACTGCAAGCGGCGCGAGGGCGCGACCACCATCCGCACCCTCCAGGAGCTGAGCCTGGTGCGCGGCGGGGACGGGGTCGTCACGGCCACGGTCCGCGCCGACGCGTTCTGCCACAACATGGTGCGCTCGCTGATCGGCGCGCTGCTGTTCGTGGGGGACGGGCACCGCGGGCCGGAGTGGCCCGGGAAGGTGCTGGCCGCCGGCGTGCGGGACAGCGCGGTGCACGTGGTGCGGCCGCACGGGCTGACCCTGGAGGAGGTCGGCTATCCCGCCGACGAGCTGCTGGCCGCCCGGAACAAGGAGGCCCGGAACAAGCGGTCGCTTCCGTCGGCGGGGTGCTGCTGAGCTACCGGTTCGCCGCCGCGGAGGCCTGTGCCTGACCGCGGCGGTGGATCTGGTTGACGGTGAACTGGGCCAGGTCGTCGCCGGTGCGGAACACCTTGGTGTCCTTGGTGGTGACGTTCTTGCCGCCGGTGAAGCCGCTGATCGTGAAGTAGGCGTAGCGGCCGTAGGCATTCGTGGTCGTCCGGCAGATCGCGGAGTCGCAGAAACTCTTGATGCCCTTGCCGGCCAGGGCGTTCACCAGGCTCTTCTTGCTGCCCGCCTGGGTCTTGACCTTCGTGGCCTGCGCCTCGTCGTCGAAGACCGCGACACCGACCGTGACGGCGATGTCGCCGTTGACGTAGCTCACCCGCATCAGCCGGGTGCAGCCGTTCGCGTCGAGGATCTTCGGCAGGTTGCCGCCGGTGGCGGAGGCGCAGTTCCCGGTGTCGGCGGTGGCGCCCTTCTTGTACACCGTCTCGCCCATGGTGAGCCGGGTGCCGGGGAAGAGCGTCTCCGGGCTCAGCGGGGCGGTGTCCTTCTTGGCGTTGGCTATGAAGTCCTTCGGGTCCAGCGGCGGCGGGGCGCTGGTGGGCGCGAAGGACGGTGCCGTGGCCGAGCCGCTGGGCAGGGAGGCGCTGGCGGGCAGCTTCGTGGGCCTGCCCGAGGCGTCGTTGTCCCCGTTCGCCGAGACCACGGCCATGGCGACGGCCGTGCCGACGCCGATCGTGGCCAGCGCGCCGCCGCCGATGAACAGCAGCCGTCGACGCTTGTTCCGCGTCTCGGAGGCCTCGGCGAGCGCTGCCCAGTCGGGGGTGCCGTCGTCACCGCCGCTGGTCCAGGGCTGCTGGGAATTAGGTTTCCAGGGATCCCACTGAGACTGGGGTCCCCCCTGCCCGTAACTCATGGGGCGCATCTTAGACGGGGGCGGGCGATACTGGAGCGCGAGCGTCGGCATGCGACCTTTGTCCGTCGGCATGCCTCGTTTTGACCCGTCCGGGGCGTACAGGTAATCTGCTTCCTCGTTGTGTATTGGCTTGCTCATTCTCACGGGACGGGCCCTTACACCGGTCCACCAAACCGATGACCAGCAACCCCACGTACGCGGTATGCGTCGCCGCAGTGGCCCAGGCTGTCGTGATCGTTTCGGTGACCTGTTCAGGACCATTCACTCGAAGCGAAGGCTACGAACCGTGCGTACGTACAGCCCCAAGCCCGGCGATGTGACGCGCCAGTGGCACGTCATCGACGCTCAGGACGTTGTTCTGGGCCGTCTCGCCACCACCGCAGCGACCCTCCTCCGGGCAAGCACAAGCCGATCTACGCGCCGCACGTCGACGCTGGTGACTTCGTCATCATCATCAACGCCGACAAGGTGCACCTGTCGGGCAACAAGCGGACCCAGAAGATGGCGTACCGCCACTCCGGCTACCCGGGTGGTCTGCGCTCCGTCCGCTACGACGAGCTGCTGGACAAGAACCCGGAGAAGGCCATCGAGAAGGCCGTCAAGGGCATGCTCCCCAAGAACTCCCTGGGCCGTCAGATGCTCTCGAAGCTGAAGGTCTACAAGGGTGACCAGCACCCCCACGCTGCCCAGCAGCCGGTGCCGTTCGAGATCACCCAGGTCGCGCAGTAGTTCCGGCCACCCCCTAAGACTGACAGAGAATCTGAGGAGAATCGTGGCCGAGACCACTGCCGAGCAGCCGCTCGAAGAGCTTGACATCGACAGCTACACCACCGAGTCCGAGGTCCCCGTCGAGGGTGAGTACACCTCGGAGTCCATGGCGTCCCGCTTCGGCGAGCCCCAGCCGGCCGCCGGCCTGGGCCGTCGCAAGAACGCCATCGCCCGCGTCCGGATCGTCCCGGGCACCGGCAAGTGGAAGATCAACGGTCGCACCCTCGAGGACTACTTCCCGAACAAGGTGCACCAGCAGGAAGTCAACGAGCCCTTCAAGGTGCTCGAGCTCGAGGGCCGTTACGACGTCATCGCCCGTATCGCGGGTGGCGGCGTCTCCGGTCAGGCCGGTGCGCTCCGTCTCGGTGTCGCCCGTGCGCTGAACGAGGCCGACGTCGACAACAACCGCGGCCCGCTCAAGAAGGCCGGCTTCCTCAAGCGCGACGACCGTGCGGTCGAGCGCAAGAAGGCCGGTCTGAAGAAGGCCCGCAAGGCCCCGCAGTACAGCAAGCGCTAATCACAGCTGCCTGCTCGTACTCCGAACGCCCCGGCGGCACGCCTCTGTGCCGCCGGGGCGTTCGTTTATCCCCGCCCAAGGGCGTATAACGACACAAGACGCTCAGAGGCTTGTGTGACCGGATGTCGTGGCGTCTGCCATGATTCCCGGCAGCATGGACGCTTCCTCAGGAGGACAAGTGGGACGACTCTTCGGTACGGACGGCGTGCGCGGTGTCGCCAACGCGGACCTGACCGCCGAGATGGCGCTCGGCCTGTCCGTGGCGGCGGCGCACGTGCTGGCCGAGGCGGGCACCTTCGAGGGCCACCGGCCGACGGCCGTGGTCGGACGGGACCCGCGCGCGTCCGGGGAGTTCCTGGAGGCCGCCGTGGTCGCGGGCCTGGCCAGCGCGGGTGTGGACGTCCTGCGGGTCGGCGTGCTGCCGACGCCGGCGGTGGCGTTCCTGACCGGCGCGCTCGGCGCCGACCTCGGCGTGATGCTCTCCGCCAGCCACAACGCCATGCCGGACAACGGCATCAAGTTCTTCGCCCGCGGCGGCCACAAGCTGGCCGACGAGCTCGAGGACCGCATCGAGTCGGTGTACGAGTCCCACCGCCACGGCGAGCCCTGGGAGCGGCCCACCGGTGCCGGGGTCGGGCGGGCGCGTCCGTACGACGAGGGCTTCGAGAAGTACGTCGGCCACCTCCTCGGCGCGCTGCCGAACCGCCTCGACGGCCTGAAGGTCGTCCTGGACGAGGCCCACGGCGCGGCCTCGGGGGTCTCGCCGGAGGTGTTCTCGCGCGCCGGTGCCCAGATCGTCACGATCGGCGCCGAGCCGGACGGGCTCAACATCAACGACGGCTGCGGCTCCACCCACCTGGAGAAGCTGAAGGCGGCCGTCGTCGAGCAGGGCGCCGACCTCGGCATCGCGCACGACGGTGACGCCGACCGCTGCCTCGCCGTGGACCACACCGGCGAGGAGGTCGACGGCGACCAGATCCTCGCCGTGCTCGCGCTGGCCATGCGGGAGCGTTCCGAGCTGCGTTCCGACACCGTCGTCGCGACGGTCATGTCGAACCTGGGCTTCAAGCTGGCGATGGAGCGGGAGGGCATCCACCTCGTGCAGACCGCCGTCGGCGACCGGTACGTGCTGGAGGAGATGAAGGAGAAGGGCTACGCCCTCGGCGGCGAGCAGTCCGGACACGTCATCATCCTCGACCACGCGACGACCGGCGACGGCACGCTGACCGGGCTGCTGCTGGCTGCGCGGGTCGCGCAGACCGGTCGCACGCTGCGGGAGCTGGCCTCGGTGATGGAGCGCCTGCCGCAGGTCCTGATCAACGTCCCGGACGTGGACAAGTCCCGGGTGCGGACCTCGGCCGACCTGGCCGCCGCCGTGGCCGAGGCGGAGCGCGAGCTGGGCGAGACCGGCCGCGTGCTGCTGCGTTCCTCGGGACCGAGCCGCTGGTGCGGGTGATGGTCGAGGCGGCCGACATCGACCAGGCACGGTCCGTCGCCGGACGCCTCGCCGACGCGGTGAAGTCGGCCCTCGGCTAGGGGAGACGCCCCCTGGGGCCCGTCGTCCGGATCGGGCCGAAGGGAAAGCCCTAGACCTGTTCCACGTTCGGCCGCTGCTGCCGCTGCCTGGCCCAGAACCACTTCTGGGTCAGCAGCGTCAGGATGCCGGCCAGGACGATGCCCAGCAGGTTCAGCAGGAGCTGGTTCGTGGAGCCGACCGTCTGGCCGGTGTCGCCGTAGGCGAGGGCCACGGCCGCGTTGGCGGCGGCCGGCACGGTCGTCACCGAGATGGCCACGCCGACCAGCGCGCCCGACTTGGCTGAGGTCAGGGACAGGGTGCCCGCGATCCCGGCCAGCACCGCCACGACGAACGAGAACGCGTCCGGGGCGTAGACGAACGCCGTGTTGGGGCGCTCACCCTCCAGCTGGGACCGGTGGAAGAGCCCGATGGCGTCCATGAACAGGCTGAAGCCGACCGTCACCGCCATGGCCGCCGCGAAGCCCACGAGCAGCGCGGTCACCGAGCGCAGGGCCAGGCGCGGGCGGCGCTGCACCAGGGCCGTGCAGATGCCGGCCAGCGGGCCGAACTCCGGGCCGACCGCCATCGCGCCCACGATCAGGACCGCGTTGTCCAGCACCACACCGCAGGCCGCGATCATGGTGGCCAGGGTGAGGAAGGCGACGTAGGTGACCGACAGGGTCGACTCCTCGTGCGTCGCCTCCGTCAGGTGCTCCCACAGCACCGCGTCCGCGGCCTCGCCGGGCGCCTCGTCCTCGGCCCGGTCGGCCCGGCGGGACAGCGACAGGTCGATGTCCTCGACCGCGATGGAACCCGTCGTCTCCAGGTCCAACCGCTGCAGGGCGGTGAGGAGTTCGTCGCCCGCCTCGCGTGCCACGTCGCACAGGACGACGTCCCCGGCGGGGTCGCGGGCGGCCCCCGGCAGTACGACGAGGTGAGCCGTGCCGACCGTCGTCCCGATCAGCCGCACCACCTCGTCCGTCTTCTCGGCCGGGGTGATCAGGCGCAGATGCAGCATGGCGCCTTTCTAACAGGCTTCCATGGGCACGTCACACCTGGGGCGCGTCCGGCCGGACCGGCCCCAGGGGGCGTCTCCCCCTAGAGCTTGCGCAGCCGCAGCCGCTGCACCTTGTGGTCGGCGCCCTTGCGGACGACGAGGGTGGCGCGGCCGCGGGTGGGCGCGATGTTCTCCACCAGGTTGGGCTTGTTGATCGTGCGCCACAGGGTGCGGGCGTAGTCGAGGGCCTCGTCCTCGGCGACCTGGGTGTACTTGCGGAAGTACGAGTCCGGGTTCTGGAAGGCGGTCCGGCGCAGCTTCCGGAAGCGGCTGAGGTACCAGCTCTCGATGTCCTCGGCGCTCGCGTCGACGTAGACGCTGAAGTCGAAGTAGTCGGCGAGGCCGACCCGGGTGCGGCCGTCCTTGCCCGGCAGGGCGGGCTGCAGGACGTTCAGTCCCTCGACGATCAGGATGTCCGGGCGGCGCACGGTGAGCCTGCTGTCCGGGACGATGTCGTAGATCAGGTGGGAGTAGACGGGGGCCGTCACCTCGTCCTTGCCCGCCTTGATGTCGGCGACGAAACGGGTCAGCGCCCGGCGGTCGTACGACTCGGGGAAGCCCTTGCGCGACATCAGGCCGCGGGACTCCAGTTCCCTGGTGGGCAGCAGGAACCCGTCGGTCGTCACCAGTTCGACGCGCGGGTGCTCGGGCCAGCGGGACAGCAGGGCCTGCAGCAGCCGGGCGACGGTGGACTTGCCGACCGCCACCGAACCGGCGACGCCTATCACGAACGGGGTGCCGGACTGGGAACCCTGTTCGCCGAGGAAGGTGTTGAGGGCGCCGCGCAGGCCGTCCGTGGCGCCGACGTAGAGGTTGAGCAGGCGCGACAGCGGGAGGTAGATGTCCCGCACCTCGTCGAGGTCGATGACGTCGCCGAGCCCGCGCAGCTTCTCCACCTCCTCGGCGGTGAGGGGCAGCGGCGTCTTGTCCCGCAGCGCGCTCCATTCGGCGCGCGTGAGGTCGACGTAGGGAGTCGCCTCCGGCCTGGACCGGTGGGCGCTCCTGGGCATCGGGGAGACCGGTGAGATCACAGTCCATTGTTAACGGAGTTCGAACAGGGCTGCGGGGTGGGGTGCGTCACGTGCGCGCCCCGGCGTGGACCGGGACCGGGCGGGTGTGTCCCACCGCGGTGGGAATTTCTGATTTCGGGCACGCGGCGGCTCTTTCGGGCGGCCGGTCGCCCGTAGGCTGCGGCACATGTGCGGAATCGTGGGATACGTGGGGTCGCAGTCGGCGCTCGATGTCGTGATGGCCGGGCTGAAGCGGCTGGAGTACCGGGGTTACGACTCGGCGGGTGTCGCCGTGCTCGCGGACGGCGGGCTGGCCGCGGGGAAGAAGGCCGGGAAACTGGTCAACCTGGAGAAGGAACTCGTCGACCGCCCGCTGCCGGCGGGCACGACGGGTATCGGCCACACGCGCTGGGCCACCCACGGCGGGCCCACGGACGCGAACGCGCACCCGCACCTCGACAACGCGGGCCGGGTCGCCGTCGTGCACAACGGCATCATCGAGAACTTCGCGGCGCTGCGGGCCGAACTGGCCGAGCGCGGGCACGAACTCGCGTCCGAGACGGACACCGAGGTCGTCGCGCACCTGCTGGCGGAGGAGTTCTCGTCCTGCGCCGACCTCGCCGAGGCCATGCGGCTGGTGTGCCGGCGCCTGGACGGCGCGTTCACGCTGGTCGCGGTGCACGCCGACGCGCCGGACGTGGTGGTGGGCGCCCGCCGCAACTCGCCGCTGGTGGTGGGTGTCGGCGAGGGAGAGGCGTTCCTGGCCTCCGACGTCGCCGCGTTCATCGAGCACACCCGCTCGGCGATCGAGCTGGGCCAGGACCAGGTGGTGGAGCTGCGCCGGGACGGTGTCACGGTGACCGGCTTCGACGGCCGCCCCGCCGAGGTGCGCTCGTACCACGTGGACTGGGACGCGTCGGCCGCCGAGAAGGGCGGCTACGACTACTTCATGCTCAAGGAGATCGCCGAGCAGCCCAAGGCGGTCGCCGACACGCTGCTCGGGCGCATCGACGCGGCCGGTTCCCTGACGCTGGACGAGGTCCGGATCACGCCGTCGGAGCTGCGCGAGGTGGACAAGGTCGTCATCGTCGCCTGCGGCACGGCCTTCCACGCCGGCATGATCGCCAAGTACGCCATCGAGCACTGGACGCGCATCCCGTGCGAGGTGGAGCTGGCCAGCGAGTTCCGCTACCGCGACCCCATCCTCGACGGGCGCTCCCTGGTCATCGCCATCTCGCAGTCCGGCGAGACCATGGACACCCTGATGGCGCTGCGGCACGCCCGCGAGCAGGGTTCCAAGGTGCTGGCGATCTGCAACACCAACGGTTCGACGATCCCGCGCGAGTCGGACGCGGTGCTCTACACCCACGCCGGGCCGGAGGTGGCCGTCGCCTCCACCAAGGCGTTCCTGACCCAGTTGGTGGCGTGCTACCTGGTGGCCCTGTACCTGGGCCAGGTGCGCGGCACCAAGTGGGGCGACGAGATCAGCGCCGTCATCAAGGACCTGTCCCACATCGCCGGCGCGGTCGACCGGGTGCTGGAGACCATGGAGCCGGTACGGGCGCTCGCGCGGTCGCTGGCCGGCAAGGACACGGTGCTGTTCCTGGGCCGGCACGTGGGCTATCCGGTCGCCCTGGAGGGCGCGCTCAAGCTCAAGGAACTCGCCTACATGCACGCCGAGGGCTTCGCGGCGGGTGAGCTGAAGCACGGCCCGATCGCCCTGATCGAGGAGGACCTGCCCGTGGTGGTGGTCGTGCCGTCGCCGCGCGGCCGCTCGGTGCTCTACGACAAGATCGTCTCCAACATCCAGGAGATCCGGGCGCGCGGGGCCCGGACCATCGTGATCGCGGAGGAGGGCGACGAGGCGGTGGTCCCCTACGCCGACCACCTGATCCGCATCCCGGCCACGCCCACCCTGCTGCAGCCGCTGGTGGCCACGGTGCCGCTCCAGGTCTTCGCCTGCGAGCTCGCCACGGCCCGGGGCAACGAGGTCGACCAGCCGCGGAACCTGGCGAAGTCGGTCACGGTGGAGTGACCTGCCGCGGCCTCGCACCCGCGCGCCATAGGGTCTGTCCATGAGCATCATCGGGGTCGGTATCGACGTCGCCGAGATCGATCGGTTCCGGGCGTCGCTGGATCGGACGCCTCAACTGGCCGATCGGCTGTTCGTCGACAGTGAGTTGCTGCTGCCCAGCGGGCAGCGGCGCGGCATCGCGTCCCTCGCGGCACGGTTCGCCGCCAAGGAGGCGCTGGCCAAGGCGCTGGGCGCGCCGCCGGGACTGCACTGGACCGACGCCGAGGTGTACGTCGAGGACAGCGGGCAGCCGCGGCTGCGGGTGAAGGGCACCGTCGCCGCGAAGGCGGCGGAACTCGGGGTGCGTTCCTGGCACGTGTCGCTCAGCCACGACGCCGGGATCGCGTCGGCCGTGGTGGTCGCCGAGGGCTGAGCGCCGCGGGCGGCTCCGGTGGGCTCCGGGTGTGGCGGGTGGCCTTTCCGGGGCAGACTCGAAGCCATGCGTACTGCGTACAGCGTGGAGACGGTGAGGGCGGCCGAGCGGGAGCTGATGGCACGGCTTCCGGAGGGCGCGCTGATGCAGCGGGCGGCCGCCGGGCTGGCCGCCGCCTGCGCCGACCTGCTCGGACGGGTCTACGGACGGCGGGTGGTGCTGCTCGTCGGGAGCGGCGACAACGGCGGGGACGCGCTGTACGCGGGTGCCCGGCTGGCCCGGCGGGGCGCGGGCGTCACGGCCGTACTGCTGGCGCCGCCCGAGCGCACCCACCCGGGCGGTCTCGCGGCGCTGCGCCGGGCGGGCGGCTCGGTCACGGTGCCCGGCCGCGCCGGGGACCGGATCGCGCGGGCCGACCTGGTGGTGGACGGCATCGTCGGCATCGGCGGCAAGGGCGGGCTGCGGCCGGAGGCGGAGGAACTGGTGGAGGCCGTCGAGCGGTCGGGCGCGGCCGTCGTCGCGGTGGACCTGCCCAGCGGGGTGGAGGCCGACACCGGGGAGGTGCGGGGAGCGGCGGTCCGGGCCGACCTCACCGTCACCTTCGGCACGCACAAGCCGGGGCTGCTGATCGACCCGGCGCGGGAGTACGCCGGAACCGTGCGGCTGGTCGGCATCGGTCTCGTCCTGCCGCCCGAAGCCGAGCTGGAGGCGCTGCAACACGCGGACGTGGCCCGGCTGTTGCCCCGGCCGGCGGCGGAGAGCGACAAGTACCGGCGGGGCGTGGTCGGGATCGCCGCCGGCTCGGCGCGCTATCCGGGCGCCGCCGTGCTGGCCGTCTCCGGGGCGCTGCGCGGCGGGGCCGGTGCCGTGCGGTACGTCGGGCCCGCCGCGGACGCGGTGATCGCCCGGTTCCCGGAGACGCTCGTGTCCGACCAGGGCCCGGCGAAGGCCGGCCGGGTGCAGGCGTGGGTCGTCGGGCCCGGCGCCGGGGACGACGCGGCGACCGTGGCCGAGGTGCTGGACACCGATGTGCCGGTGCTGCTCGACGCCGACGGGCTGCGGCTGGCGGAGCGGGACGCGGTGCGCGGGCGTACGGCGCCGACGCTGATGACCCCGCACGCGGGGGAGGCGGCGGCGCTGCTCGGGGTGCGCCGGGAGGAGGTCGAGGGGGCCCGGCTGGCCGCTGTGCGGGAGCTGGCGGCGGTGTACCGGGCGACCGTGCTGCTGAAGGGGTCGACGACGTTGGTCGCCGACCCGCGGGGCGGCGCGGTGCGGGTGAACGCCACCGGCACGGGCTGGCTGGCCACCGCGGGGAGCGGCGACGTGCTGTCCGGGCTGGCCGGGTCGCTGCTGGCCGCCGGGCTGTCCGCGCGGGACGCGGGGAGCGTGGCGGCGTATCTGCACGGGCTGGCCGGGCGGTTCGCCGCTTCGGGGGCGCCGGCCGGGGCGCACGACATCGCGGAGCGGCTGCCCCGGGCGTGGCGGGACGTCCGGGACGCCCTGGCCTGAGCGGCTCCGGGCGGACGGGGGCCCGGCGTGCCTGGGGGAGGCGCTCCGGGCCGCCGTCCGGCCACCGGGTCATCGCACCGCGAAAGCCGGTGACCTGCCGGTGATCGGGGTGATGGTGCCGAGCAGGTTCCGGGCGTCGCCGCGGTACACGATCCGGTACGTGCCGGGGGCGGTGTCCTGCGGGATGTCCCAGGTGACGGTCACCTTGGAGGCGGCGACGCCGTAGCGCTCCCAGTGGAACCGGGTCGACCAGTCGCCGTCGTCGGCGATCCGGTGCCAGGCCCCGCCGGAGTCCTGGCGCTGGATCTCCAGGTACGTGCCGCCCCGGTGCAGGTCGTTGCCCGGGTGGGCGCCCGCGAAGACGACCCGGGCCCGGTCACCGGCCCGGTAGCCGTCCTGGGGTGTCTCCAGCACGTCCCCGAACGACCTGAGGACCGGCGGCGCGTCCAGCACCACCCCGGGCTGCAGGGAGAGGACCTTGCCGGACAGGTCCGGTGCCTTGGGGCCGACGGGCACCTCGGTGCCGTCGCGCAGGGCGGTGGCGAGGGCGGCCGCCGTCTGCTGGAGCGCAGGGAGCTGCCAGCGGCCGAACAGGGTGCTGCCGCCCTCGTACTGCTGGGAGTCGTACTCCTCCGGGGTGGTCAGGTAGTGGAAGTACGCGTTGGCGTAGCCGGCGACCAGGACGTCCTCCAGGTCGGCGCCGACGATCGCGGCGACCGTGCGCCGCAGCCGCAGGCCGGCGCAGATGGTGACCTCGCCCGGGATGCCGACGAGGTACAGCCGGCCGATGCGCACCAGCATCACCGGCACCCGCTCCTGCACCCACGGGTAGACGCGGTTCATCTCGCCGATGGGCACGAAGACGTCCTTCGGCGCCTGCGCCTCCTTCAGCTCGGGCGAGACGGTGTAGACGAAGGAGTCGGACACCGCGTCCCAGAACGGGTTCTCGCCCTCCTCGAACCCGGGGAACGCCGGTCCGTCCTCCATGCTCCCGGCGGCCATGGAGGCGCCGATGCAGGGCTTCGAGGTGCGGTGGGTCCGCCCGTCGCCGGTGAACTCGGGGCGCACCGTGACGTCGGAGAGGTCGAGGTACACCAGCCGGGAGTCCACCGGGCCGGACAGTGTGACGCCCGGCTCGTGGAGCTGCGCCGCCGCGGCCTCGTACTGCCGGAGCCCGCTGGCGTGGGTGTGGGCGAAGTCCTCCGGTGTGGTCGGGGGCCGCAGGTCGAGGTTCGGGGACATGTCGCCGCTGTTGGTCTGGGCGAACGCCGAGACGAACGCCGGGGAGCCGTCGGCGAGGTAGTCGACGCCGTTGACCTCCCGCTCCCAGTGGTACGCGGCGAACCCCTTGTTGTCCGCGCTGACCAGGCGGTTGTCCCCGGACATGCTGGTGCCGTGCACCGGGAACCAGTTGATGGCGCCCACCGCCCGGCCGGCCCGCTCCACCCGCAGCAGCGCGGTGTGCGGGTCGACGGCGTCCGGGAAGTGGTCGCGGTCGGCCCGCGGGTTGCGGTCGAAGGCCACCCGGGACCGGTTGGCGCTGGCCCCGGTCAGCGTCCCGTGGCTGAGGACCAGGTCGGACGGCGCCAGGTCGTCGTGGGCCCGCCGGGCGGCCTCGACGAGACCCTCCGCCACGGCCTCGAAGGTCTTGCGGTGGAACCCGAACGTGGTGGCGTTGTACAGCAGATGGTGCGAGTAGCCGCCGGGGCCGGCGTGGGTGTGGGTCGCGGTGATGAGCACGTTCTGCTCGGTGTAGAGGCCGCCGTACCGCTCGGCGAGCCGCCGCAGCACCTCCTGGTGCACGCTCTCGAAGATCATCGGCGAGTCCGCGACGATCAGCATGACGCGCCGGCCGGTGGCCCGGTCCACCACCACGAACCCGCGGGCCCGCAGCCGGGTGTGCAGCCCGGCCGCCTGCTGGTCGAACCGGCCGTAGCCCATCATGCCGACCTCGGCGACCTCGCCGGTGGCGTCGGCGACGCCCCGTCCGACGAGGTAGGCGGTTTCACCGCCGGACGGTGTGCCACCCGCGGAGGCCGTGCCGTCGGCGGTCGCGGCGCCGGCCGCGGCCGGGCCGGCCAACTGGGCGCCCGCCAGGCCGAGGCCGGTGAGGGCTCCCGCCGCCAGGACGGTGCGCCGGCTGCGGGCGGGGCGTTCCGTGGACATCTGCTGCTCCTCGGCTCGGTGGGGGACGAACGCGAAGTGACGAACAGGAACTTGAACAATGTTCAAGTTTTGCGTGCGCCATTGCTACACCTGCCGCCGAGGGCGCCGCAAGACTCGTGCGGCAACCTCCACGCGCTCGCCCCGGATCCGCCGCGGGGTCCGCGCGGGCGCCCCCCGCGGTGCTCCGGCCGGTGTGCCCGGGGGCCGCCGCGGTCCTCTGAGAGACTGGGGGCGCCATGAGTGAGACTGTTGCTGAGACGACCGCGCCTCTGCGGGCCCGGGCCGAGATCGATCTGGCCGCCCTGCGTGCCAATGTGCGGGCCCTGCGGGCCCGGGCGAAGGGCGCGGCCCTGATGGCCGTCGTCAAGTCCGACGCGTACGGCCACGGGGCGCTGCCGTGTGCCCGCGCGGCCGTCGAGGCGGGTGCGACCTGGCTCGGCACGGCCACGCCCGAGGAGGCGCTCGCGCTGCGCGCCGCCGGTCTCCGGGCCCGTGTCCTGTGCTGGCTCTGGGTGCCCGGCGGGCCCTGGCGGCAGGCAGTCGAGGCGGACATCGACGTCTCCCTCAGCGGGACGTGGGCGCTGCGCGAGGTCACCGAGGCCGCCCGGCAGGCGGGCCGGCCGGCACGTGTGCAGCTCAAGGCCGACACCGGGCTCGGGCGCAACGGCTGCCAGCCCGCCGACTGGCCCGAACTGGTCGAGGGGGCCCTGCGGGCCGAACGCGAGGGCCTGCTCCGGGTCACCGGTCTGTGGTCGCACTTCGCCTGCGCCGACGAGCCCGGCCATCCGTCCATCGCCGCCCAGCTCTCCCGGTTCCGGGAGATGGTGGCGTACGCCGAGGACCGGGGCGTGCGCCCCGAGGTGCGGCACATCGCCAACTCCCCGGCCACGCTGACCCTTCCGGAGACCCACTTCGACCTCGTCCGGCCGGGCATCGCCATGTACGGCATCTCGCCCAGCCCGGAGATCGGCACCCCGGCGGACTTCGGCCTGCGTCCGGTGATGACGCTGAGCGCGTCGCTGGCGCTGGTCAAGCACGTCCCCGCCGGACACGGCGTCAGCTACGGCCACCACTACGTCACCCCGGGCGCGACCACCCTCGGCCTGGTCCCCGTGGGCTACGCGGACGGCATTCCCCGGCACGCCTCCGGCACCGGCCCGGTGCTGGTGGACGGCAAGTGGCGGACCGTCGCGGGACGGGTGGCCATGGACCAGTTCGTGGTGGACCTGGGCGGGGACGAGCCCGAGGCCGGTGCGGAGGCGGTGCTGTTCGGTCCCGGGGACCGCGGTGAGCCCACCGCCGAGGACTGGGCGCAGGCCTGCGGCACGATCGCCTACGAGATCGTCACCCGGATCGGAACGCGTGTCCCCCGCGTCCATGTGAACGGGCCCCAGGAGGGGTAACCCCTTCAGGGGGGCGGTCACCCATGCCCGGTTACTCCTGCCCCCACTGGTAACACGGACAACATCGGCACCACCCGTACCATCCCGGCATCACCCGTTTCACCCACCCAGCGAACTGCAGTACGGCGAAGAGGAGCGGAAGTGAGCGAGAGCAGTGCGGAGGCCCTGGTGGAAGCCGTCGCCTCGGCGGCCGCCGCCTCCGCCGCGGGGGCGGCCGGCAACTGGCGCAGGACGACCGGCATCGCCGGTGCCGCGATAGGCGTCCTGGCCGCGGGCGCGGCCGCCGGGGTGGCCGTCGAGCGGATGACCGTGGGCCGCGGGATGCGCCGCCGGGCCCGGCTCGTGCTCGACTCCGCCGGCCCCTACGGCACCCTGCGCGGCACCCCCGGCAAGGCGTACGCCGACGACGGCACCGAGCTGTACTACGAGGTCGACGACGTGGACCCCGACCCGGGTCCGGCCGTCTCCCCGCGCCGCCGCAGGCTCTTCGGCCGCAAGGCGCCCGCCCCCGTCACCGTCGTCTTCTGCCACGGCTACTGCCTCAGCCAGGACTCCTGGCACTTCCAGCGGGCGGCCCTGCGCGGGGTCGTGCGCACCGTGCACTGGGACCAGCGCAGCCACGGCCGGTCCGGCCGCGGGGTGGCCCAGACCCAGGACGGCGTGCCGCTCACCATCGACCAGCTCGGCCGCGACCTGAAGGCCGTCCTCGACGCGGCCGTGCCGGACGGCCCGGTCGTGCTGGTCGGGCACTCCATGGGCGGGATGACCATCATGGCGCTGGCCGCCCACTTCCCGGAGCTGATCCGCGACCGGGTCGTGGCCACCGCGCTCATCGGCACCTCCTCCGGCCGGCTCGGCGAGGTCAACTTCGGGCTGCCGGTGGCCGGCGTCAACGCGGTGCGCCGGATACTCCCGGGCGTGCTGAGGGCGCTCGGGCAGCAGGCGGAACTGGTGGAGAAGGGACGCCGGGCCACCGCCGACCTGTTCGCCGGGGTCATCAAGCGGTACTCGTTCGCGTCCCGGGACGTCGATCCCGCCGTGGAGCGGTTCGCCGAACGGATGATCGAGTCGACGCCGATCGACGTGGTCGCCGAGTTCTATCCGGCCTTCACCGAGCACGACAAGACCGAGGCGCTGCTCTGCTTCCGGGACTTCCCGGTGCTGGTGCTCGCCGGTGTGCAGGACCTGGTCACGCCCAGCGAGCACAGCGAGGCCATCGCCGACCTCCTCCCGGACGCCGAACTGGTGCTCGTGCCGGACGCCGGGCACCTGGTGATGCTGGAGCACCCGGAAGTGGTCACCGACCGCCTGGCCGACCTGCTCACCCGCGCGGGCGCCGTGCCGGCAGGGGCTACCGTAAGTGGCTATGGAACAGCCAGCAGCACCAGCAGCACCGCACGACCCCGCTGAGATCCGGCTGACCGTCACCTCTCCCGAGCAGATGCGGGAGCTGGGCCGCCGCCTGGCCAAGCTGCTGCGCCCGGGTGACCTGGTGATGCTCAGCGGCGAACTGGGCGCGGGCAAGACGACGCTGACCCGAGGGCTCGGCGAAGGGCTCGACGTGCGCGGCGCGGTCACCTCGCCGACCTTCGTGATCGCCCGGGTGCACCCCTCCCTCGGCGGCGGGCCGCCGCTCGTCCACGTGGACGCCTACCGGCTCTCCGGCGGCCTCGACGAGATGGAGGACCTCGACCTCGACGTCTCCCTGCCCGACTCGGTGATCGTCGTGGAGTGGGGCGAGGGCAAGGTCGAGGAGCTGACCGAGGACCGGCTCCAGGTCGTCATCCACCGGGCCGTCGGCGACACGACCGACGAGGTCCGGCAGGTGACGGTCACCGGCCTCGGGGAGCGGTGGGCGAGCGCGGATCTGGGCACGCTCGCGGCCTGACCGCGGCCACTTTCCGACAAGGCGTCGGTAACGTATTGCGCGGGATGTCCCGGGCGTGGTCACATGGAGTACCGCTCGCGGTTAGGCATACCTAACCGCGCCCGCCCCCGCACTTCAGGAGGCGTCCATGTCCGCTTCTCGGCTCACAGAGCCGCCGGCCGAGCCGGCCGTGTTCGGCGGGGTGTCGATGCGCGAGCTGCTGGCGTCGTGCGAGGCCGCTCGCGCGGTCTCGCGGCCGCCGTGCGAGCCGGCGCCGTCCAGGACGGAGCGCCCGGTGCGGCCGGAGCGGCGACAGGCCGCCTAGCTGTACTGACAGCACGGCCGCGGGCCGCCGCGGCGCCACCGTCAGCGGATCACCACGACGGGTACGCCGATCGTGGCGAATTTCCACATCGCGTCGCCGTCCTCGCGCCGCTCCCGGATACCGCCCGTTTTCACCCCGTCCCCCGTCACGGGGTCCCCGCCCCGCACCGCCGCGCTGAAGCCGATCACCACGCCGTCCACGCTGGTGAACCGCACGACGTGCTCGATGGGCAGGCCGTCCGTCCCGGTGACGGCGTTCGAGCGGGACGTGACCCAGTACGTGCCCGCGGGCGGGTCGACCGTGCCGGGGCTCACGCCGAAGCTGCGCTGCACGCGGTTGTGGTCGTCGACCAGCCAGACCCGGTCGTCGTCCACCGAGTACACGACCCGTTCACCCGTTCCGGAACCGCCCGGCAGGGCCCCCGGGCGGAGCCGGTCGCGGGGCGCCTTCCCGGCCGCCCCGGCGGACGACGCGTTCGGCCCGGGTCTGCCGCTCAGGTTCGGCGGAACGGTCGCCTGTGCCTGGTAGGCGAGGAATCCGATGACGCCGATGGCCGCCGCGGTCAGGCCGGCCACGATCCCCGAGCTGGTCCCTGCCACGCGCGTCCACCTCTGTTTCATGCCATATGTCGTACTTCGTACGAACCGTAGCAGTCGGTCACCGCCGCACCGGTCCGGCGATGCGAGCGGCGCGGGCGCCGTAGGCTGTTCGCGTGCTCTTGCTCGCTCTGGATACCGCCACCCCCGCCGTCACCGTCGCGCTGCACGACGGCACGGACGTCATCGCGTCGTCGAGCCAGGTGGACGCCCGCCGGCACGGAGAGCTGCTGCTGCCGGCCGTCGACCGGGTGCTCGCCGAGGCCGGGCTCAAGCTGGAGGCCGTCACCGGCATCGTCGTAGGGACCGGACCCGGCCCCTACACCGGTCTGCGGGTCGGCCTGATGACCGCCGACACCTTCGGCCTCGCGCTCGGCGTCCCGGTGCACGGCGTGTGCACCCTGGACGGCCTCGCCTACGCCGCCGACATCGAGAAGGGCCCCTTCGTCGTGGCGACCGACGCCCGGCGCAAGGAGGTCTACTGGGCGACCTACGCCGACTCCCGCACCCGTCTGACCGACCCGGCCGTCGACCGCCCCGCCGACATCGCCGAGCGGGTCGCCGGGCTGCCCGCCGTCGGCGCCGGCGCGCTGCTCTACCCGGACACGTTCCCGAGCGCCCACGAACCGGAGCACGTGTCCGCCGCCGCCCTCGCCGCGCTGGCCGCCGAGAAGCTGGCCGCCGGCGAGGAACTGCCGGCGCCGCGCCCGCTGTACCTGCGCCGCCCCGACGCGCAGGTCCCCAAGAACTACAAGGTGGTCACCCCGAAGTGACGGAGCCTCGACTGCGTGAGATGCGCTGGTGGGACATCGACCCGGTCCTGGAGCTGGAGCGGGGGCTGTTCCCCGACGACGCCTGGTCGAGGGGCATGTTCTGGTCCGAGCTGGCCCACGCCCGGGGCGCCGAGGCCAACCGGCGGTACCTGGTCGCCGAGGAGGACGGCCGGATCATCGGTTACGCGGGCCTCGCGGCCGCCGGCGACGTGGGCGACGTCCAGACCATCGCCGTCGCCCGCTCCCACCAGGGCACCGGCCTCGGCGGCCGGCTGCTGACCGAGCTGCTGAAGGCGGCCACCGCCTTCGAGTGCGCCGAGGTCATGCTCGAGTGCCGGGTGGACAACATCGCCGCCCAGAAGCTCTACGAGCGCTTCGGCTTCGTGCCGATCGGCTTCCGGCGCGGCTACTACCAGCCGGGCAACGTCGACGCCCTGGTGATGCGCCTGACCACAGCATCCGACAGCGGCCCCGCCGCGGACTCACCCCCAGTACAAGGAACCGAGATCAATGGCTGACGAACCCCTCGTCCTCGGCATCGAGACCTCCTGCGACGAGACCGGCGTCGGCATCGTCCGCGGCACCACCCTGCTGGCGGACGCCGTCGCCTCCAGCGTTGACGAGCACGCCCGCTTCGGCGGTGTCGTGCCCGAGGTGGCCTCCCGGGCGCACCTGGAGGCGATGGTCCCGACCATCGACCGCGCGCTGAAGGAGGCGGGCGTCACCGCGAAGGACCTCGACGGCATCGCGGTCACCGCGGGCCCGGGACTCGCCGGCGCCCTGCTGGTCGGCGTCTCGGCGGCGAAGGCCTACGCCTACGCCCTGGGCAAGCCCCTGTACGGCGTCAACCACCTGGCCTCGCACATTTGCGTGGACCAGTTGGAGCACGGCCCGCTGCCCGAGCCGACCATGGCCCTGCTGGTCTCCGGCGGCCACTCCTCCCTGCTGCTGTCCGAGGACATCACCTCCGACGTCCGCCCCATGGGCGCCACCATCGACGACGCGGCCGGCGAGGCCTTCGACAAGATCGCCCGGGTGCTGAACCTGGGCTTCCCCGGCGGCCCGGTCATCGACCGCTACGCCCGTGAGGGCGACCCCGCGGCGATCCCCTTCCCGCGCGGTCTGACCGGCCCGCGCGACCCCGCGTACGACTTCTCCTTCTCCGGTCTGAAGACCGCGGTGGCCCGCTGGATCGAGGCCAGGCGCGCGGCCGGCGAGGAGGTCCCGGTCCGTGACGTGGCCGCGTCCTTCCAGGAGGCCGTGGTCGACGTGCTGACCCGCAAGGCCGTCCGCGCCTGCAAGGACCAGGGGGTCGACCACCTGATGATCGGCGGCGGTGTCGCGGCCAACTCCCGGCTGCGCGTCCTCGCCCAGGAGCGCTGCGAGGCGGCCGGGATCCGGCTGCGCGTCCCGCGTCCCAAGCTGTGCACGGACAACGGCGCGATGGTCGCGGCCCTCGGCGCCGAGATGGTCTCCCGCAACCGCGCCGCCTCCGACTGGGACCTGTCCGCCGACTCCTCGCTGCCGGTGACCGACCCGCACGTGCCGGGGCGGAGCCACGCCCACGCGCACGAGGCCGGCACGGAGAACCTGTACTCGTGACCGTCGCCCTGATGTGGGAGGCCCGGGCCACCGCGGGCCGGGGCCCGGAACTGCTGGCCTGGGCGCGTGCGCAGGAGCTTCCCCGGGAGCCGCTGCGCCGGGAGACCTTCCGGGCCCCGCAGGACCGGGTGCTGGTCATCACGTGGTGGGACGCGCCGTACGACGCCGAGCTCCCGGAACTGCCCGAACCGGACGGCACCTTGGTGACGAGGGCGGTCCACCGGTGGCGGTTCGAGCCGGTGGACGGGGAAGCGGAACGCTGAGGTGGCGCGAAGGCCCGTCCTCGGGCTATGATCATCCCACGCGAACGGCCGGAAACCCGGTCCGGACGCAGTGCGTTGGTGGTCCAAGGAAAGACGCCCCACTTCCTGTGGGGAGATGCAGGTGCAAGGCCTGCCCGGCGCTCCATCCGACACCCCGCCACCGGTCTTCCGGTGGCGGGGTGTTCGCGTTCACCCCGTCTCCGACTCCTCCACCTCGCAGCGCAGTGTCCGTTCGGACCCGACCGCCCGCACCGGACCGGTCAGCCGCAGCCGGGCGGTGTGCCGTACCTCCGCGCTGGACGGTCCGAGCCGCAGTTCCAGGGCGCCCGGCTCCACCACGCGGGCGCCCGTGCGATCGGTGAAGCACGACAGGTCGGCGTGGAAACGGAAGGTCAGCCGGCGGGACTCGCCCGGGGCCAGCTCCAGCCGCCGGTAGCCGGTCAGCCGGACGTCCGGGCGGGTCACCGACGCCACCGGGTCGTGCAGATAGAGCTGGACGACCTCGGCGCCCGCGCGGTCACCGGTGTTGCGGACGGTCAGCGAGAGGTCGTACGAGCCGTCCGTGCCGATCTCCGTCACGCCGTCGCCCTCGTCGCCGGTGAAGTCCTCCCAGGCGAACGTCGTGTACGAGCGTCCGTGGCCGAAGGGGTACAGCGGGGTCGGGTCCAGGCTGCTGACCTCGCCGGCCAGGCCCAGCGGGGGCTGGAGATAGGTCCACGGCTGGCCGCCGGGCGCGCGCGGGACGCTCACCGGGAGACGGCCCGAGGGGTTCACCCGGCCGGACAGGACGCCCGCCACGGCAGGACCGCCCTCCTCGCCCGGGAAGAAGGCCTGGACGGCCGCGCCGAGCCGGCCGTGCCAGCGGCCCAGCGCGTACGGGCGCCCGGTGAGCAGGACCAGGACGACGGGGACGCCGGTGGCGACCAGCGCGTCCAGCAACTCGCCCTGGACACCCGGCAGCCGCAGGTCCGCCACGTCGCAGCCCTCGCCCGAGGTGCCCCGGCCGAACAGGCCCGCGCGGTCGCCGAGGACCGCCACGCACACGTCCGCCTCCGCCGCCCGGGCCACCGCCTCCGCGAAGCCCGCGGTGTCCGGGCCGCGGACCCCGCAGCCCTCGGCGAACGTCACCTTGGCGTCCGGCAGTTCGGTGCGCAGGGCGTCCAGGATGGTCGGGATCGAGACGCCGAGCGGGACCTCGGGGTGGTGGGGGAGCACATGGGAGGGGAAGGAGTAGCAGCCGAGCATCGCCAGGGCGTCCGCCGCGCGGGGCCCACCACCGCGATCCGGGTGTCGGGGGCCAGCGGCAGCAGCCCGTCGGGGTTGTCGAGCAGGACCACCGACTCCTCGGCCAGCCGGCCGGCCAGGGCGCGGTTGGCGGCCGAGTCCAGGTCGACCGGGCCGCCGGGCTCCGGCCGCCAGTCCTCGTCCAGCAGGCCGAGCCCGCACTTCTGCAGCAGGACCCGGCGGGCCGCGCGGTCCACCAGCGACTCCGGGACACGGCCCGCCCGCACGGCGGTGACGAGCGGGGCGCCGTAGCACTTCAGGGTCGGCAGTTCGACGTCGACGCCCGCCGCCAGGGCCAGGTGCGCCGCCCCGGCCTCGTCCTCCGCGACCCGGTGCCGGCTCAGCAGGAAGCCGACGCCGAAGTAGTCGGCGACCACCGTGCCGGTGAACCCCCACTCACCGCGCAGGAGTTCGTCGAGCAGCCGGGGGTCGGCGGAGACCGGTACGCCGTCGGTCTCGGTGTAGGAGGCCATCACCGAGCGCGCTCCGCCCTCGCGCAGCGCCATCTCGAACGGCGGCAGGGTCACGTCCGCGAACTCCCGTACGCCCGCCCGTACGGGGGCGAGGTTGCGGGCGCCCACCGAGGAGGCGTACCCGGCGAAGTGCTTGAGCGTGGCGACCACCCCGGCCGACTCCAGGCCGCGCACATAGGCCGTGCCGACCGTGCCGACCAGGTAGGGGTCCTCGCCGATCGTCTCCTCCACGCGGCCCCAGCGCGGGTCGCGGACCACGTCCAGCACGGGGGCGAGGCCCTGGTGGACGCCGACCGAGCGCAGGTCGCGGCCGATGTGCCGGCCCACCTCGGCGACGAGCGCCGGGTCGAAGGACGCGCCCCAGGCCAGCGGTACCGGGTACGCGGTCGCGCCCCACGCCGTGAAGCCCGCCAGGCACTCCTCGTGGGCTACCGCCGGGATGCCGAAGCGGCTCGCCCCGGCGATGCGGCGCTGGGCACGGGCCAGTGCCTGCGCGCCCAGCGCCGGGTCCACCGGAGCGGTGCCGAAGGAGCGGGTCAGCTGGCCGAGGCCATGGGCGATCAGCTCGTCCCAGTCGTAGTCGGCGGTCATCTCGCGCTGCAGCGGGGCGACCCCGTCGCCGTCCGTGGCGGCGCCCACCCACACCCCGTAGAGCTGGGCGGTCTTCTCCTCCAGGGTCATTCGGGAGAGCAGGTCGTCGACGCGCGCGGCGGCGGGCAGGGCGGGGTCGCGCCAAGGAGCGGTGGTCATGAAACTCCCGTCGGAAGGGTCGGGACGCCGGGCGGTACCCCGTTCGTCGGCACACGCTCGCGCTCTCGGGCGGTCGGGCTCTCGACAGCGGGCTCACGAATGTTTCGGTCAATGCGTCGAATGTTCCGGAAACCTATGGCGGGAGAACACCTTCGTCAAGAGGTGCCGCAGGGATACGATCGCGGGCATGAAGCCTTCGAAGCCCGCAGAAACGCAGACGGCGACCCTCGCCGAAATCGCCCGGGAGGCCGGGGTCTCCGCTCCGACTGTTTCGAAGGTCCTCAACGGCCGCTCCGACGTGGCCCCGGCGACCCGCACCCGTGTCGAGGAGCTGCTGCGCGCCTACGGCTACCGGCGCCGGCGCGCCGAGGCGTCCCGTTCCCCGCTGATCGACCTGGTCTTCCACGAGCTGGAGAGCGCCTGGGCGATGGAGGTCATCCGGGGCGTGGAGAACGTGGCCCGGGACGCGGGCCTGAGCGTGGTGCTGTCCGAGTCGGCCGGGCGGCTCACCCCGGGACGCACCTGGGCCGACCAGGTCGCCGCCCGCCGCCCGCACGGCGTGGTCCTGGTGCTGTCCGGCCTCGACGAGTCCCAGCGCGCGCTGCTGACCAGCCGGTCCATCCCGTTCGTGGTGATGGACCCGGCGGGCGACCCGGGTCCGGACGTGCCCTCGATCGGCGCCACCAACTGGCAGGGCGGTCTCGCCGCCACCCGCCACCTGGTGGAGCTCGGCCACACCCGGATCGGCGCCATCAGCGGCCCCTCCCGGATGATGTGCAGCCGGGCCCGCGTCGACGGCTACCGGGCCGCGCTGGAGACGGCGGGGCTGCCGGTCGACTCCTCGCTCGTCGTGACCGGCGACTTCCACCACGACGCCGGCTACCGGCTGGGCCTTGAGCTTCTGCGCCGCCCGGACCGGCCCACCGCCGTCTTCGCGGGCAACGACCTCCAGGCCCTCGGCCTGTTCGAGGCCGCGCGCGAGCTGGGGCTGCGCATCCCGGAGGACCTCAGCGTGGTCGGCTTCGACGATCTGCCGGTGGCCCGCTGGGTGGGGCCGCCGCTGACGACCGTGCGCCAGCCGCTGACCGAGATGGCCGAGGCCGCGGCCCGGCTGGTGCTGGAACTGGGCCGCGCCGAGGACGAGCGGGCGGCGACCCGGGTGGAGCTGGCGACCAGCCTGGTGGTGCGCAGCAGCACGGCGGCGCCGGCCGCCGGGTGACATGACTGGCCGGAAGTCGACGTATTGACGGGTGGGGCGGGTGCCCGCACACTCCTCCGAAGTCAATCGGTTGCACGACCGAAACTTTCGGAGGCCCCCCGCCATGAGAACCTCCAGAACTTCCTTACGCGCCTGTCTGGCCGCCCTGGTCGCCGCCGCGGCCCTCTGCACGGCCGGTACCGGCACCGCCCGTGCCGCCGACCCGCCGCTGCGCGACCTCGCCGCGGCGAAGGGCAAGGTCATCGGCACCGCGGTCACCGGTTCCAAGCTCACCGGCGCCTACGCGGACATCACCGGGACGCAGTTCGGCTCGCTCACCCCGGGCAACGCCATGAAGTGGGGCTCGGTCGAGCCCGCCCGGGGCAGCTTCGACTGGAGCGAGGCCGACCAGATCGTGGCCTTCGCCCAGGCTCACGACCAGCAGGTGCGCGGCCACACCCTGGTCTGGCACAGCCAGAACCCGAGCTGGCTGACCAACGGGAGCTGGACCCCGGCCCAGCTCGGCGCCCTGCTGCGGGACCACATCGGCACCGAGGTCGGCCGCTACAAGGGCAAGGTGTCCGTCTGGGACGTGGTCAACGAGCCCTTCAACGAGGACGGCAGCTACCGCTCGACGATCTGGTACGACGGCCTCGGCTCGGGCTACATCGCCAACGCCCTGACCTGGGCGCACGCGGCCGACCCGAACGCCAAGCTGTACATCAACGACTACAACGTCGAGGGCGTGAACGCGAAGTCCACCGCCCTGTACGACCTGGTCAGGTCCCTCAAGCAGCAGGGCGTGCCGATCGACGGCGTCGGCCTCCAGGCCCATCTGATCCTCGGCCAGGTGCCGGCTTCGCTCCAGCAGAACATCCAGCGCTTCGCGGACCTCGGCGTGGATGTGGCCGTCACCGAGCTGGACGTCCGGATGTCCCTGCCCGCCGACAGCGCGAAACTGGCGCAGCAGGCGGCCGACTTCAAGTCCGTGACGGCCGCCTGCACGGCCGTGACCCGGTGCGTAGGCGTCACGGTGTGGGGCTTCACCGACTCCGACTCCTGGGTGCCGAGCACCTTCCCCGGCTACGGGGCGGCGACGCCGTACGACGAGAACTACCAGCCGAAACCGGCGTATCACGCGATCGCCGAGGCGCTGGGCGGGGGAGGCGGCACGAGCGAACCGCCGCCGGGCGGTGCCTGCTCGGCCGCCTACGGCGTGACCGGTCAGTGGGACGGCGGATTCACCGGCCAGGTGAGGATCTCCTGCTCGGGTGCCTCGCTGTCCTCCTGGAAGGTGAACTGGACCTACGGCGCCGGCCAGCGGATCACGCAGGCCTGGAACGCCACCTGCACCCAGTCGGGCACGGCCGTGTCGTGCGCGAACGCCTCGTACAACGGCGCGGTGCCGGACGGCGGTTCGGTGACCTTCGGGTTCAACGCCTCCTGGAGCGGCAGCAATCCGGTGCCCGCGGTGAGCCTCGGATGAGCGTTCCCCGAGAGGACCGGATCTCGGGGCTTCCGCCGGCAGTCCCCTCACCATCCGGATCCACGTTCCTCACGTGACCGGATCGGCACGGCACCCTCCGACCCCGACCGGGTGGTGGCGAGAGCCGACGGCGGGGGAACCGCGGGCGTCGCCGCGCTGGGCGGCGGCCCCTCCGGACGGCCGGAAAAAAATCTTCGGGAAATGTCCGCGCGGCTGTCGATCCGGTCGTATCCCGTTCGACGTACAGGTGAGCGGCGGGGACCGGCCCGCCGCCCGGACCGAGGAGTCACCATGCCCCGCTACCTGTCGCTCGTGCGCATCGAGGAGAACTCCGCCCCCGCCGAGGGCCCCAGCGAGGAACTGATGCAGCGGATGGGCGAGCTGATCGAGGAGATCACCAAGGCCGGCGTCATGCTCGACACCGCCGGACTCACCCCCTCCGCCCAGGGCGCCCGGGTGCGCTGGGAGGGCGGCAGGATCTCCGTCACCGACGGGCCCTTCACCGAGTCCAAGGAGGTCGTCGGCGGCTACGCGCTCATGCAGTGCAAGGACATGGCCGAGGCGCTGGAGTGGACCAAGCGGTTCCTGAAGACCCACGAGGAGTTCTGGACCGTCACCTGCGAGGTCCGGGAGATCGCCGAGGGCTGAGCCTCCTTGGCTCCGGAGGGCCCGGGGGTGTTGCATGGTGGGCTGTGGAAGCACAGCCCACCGCGGCACACGCCATCGAGACCGTCTTCCGACTGGAGTACCCGCGCGTCGTCGCCGGCGTCGCCCGGATCGTGCGGGACCTCGGCATCGCCGAGGAACTGGCGCAGGACGCGCTGGTCGCCGCCCTGGAGCGGTGGCCCCGCGACGGCGTGCCCGACAACCCCGGCGCCTGGCTCACGGCCACCGCCCGGCACCGCGCCGTCGACCTGGTCCGGCGCCGCGAGACCTACGCCCGCAAGCTCGCGGAGATCGGCCGGACCCTCCCGGACACGGCCCCGCCGCCCGAGCCCGCCGACCCGGACGACATCGACGACGACCTGCTGCGGCTCGTCTTCACCACCTGCCATCCGGTGCTGTCCCCCGAGGCCCGCGTCGCCCTCACCCTGCGCCTGCTGGGCGGTCTCACCACGGCGGAGATCGCCCGCGCCCATCTCGTCCCGGAGCCGACGGTCGCCCAGCGCGTCGTCCGCGCCAAACGCACCCTCGCGACCCGGAACGTCGCCTTCGAGGTGCCGTACGGGCCCGACCGCGAGGCCCGCCTCGGCTCGGTCCTCGACGTCATCTACCTGATCTTCAATGAGGGTTACGCGGCCACCGCCGGCGACGACCTGCTGCGCCCCGGGCTGTGCGAGGACGCCCTTCGGCTGGCCCGGCTGCTGTCCGGGCTGATGCCGAAGGAGCCGGAGGTGCACGGCCTCACCGCGCTGCTGGAGTTCCAGGCCTCGCGCACCGCCGCCCGCACCGCCCCCGACGGCACCCCGGTGCTGCTGGAGGACCAGGACCGGCGCCGCTGGAACCGCATGCTCATCGCCCGCGGCATCCGGGCCCTGGCCCGCGCCGAGGCCACCGCCACCGGCGCACCCGGCCCCTACGCCCTCCAGGCGGCCATCGCGGCCTGCCACGCGCACGCGTTCACCTACGCGGAGACCGACTGGCGGACCATCGCCACCCTCTACGCCCTGCTCGCCGCCCGGGCCCCGTCACCGGTCGTCGAACTGAACCGCGCGGTGGCCGTGTCGAGGGCCGAGGGCCCGGCCGAAGCGCTCGCGCTCGTCGACGCCCTGGCCGGCGAACCCGCTTTGCGCGACTACCACTTGCTGCCCAGCGTCCGCGCCGACCTGCTGTCCCGCCTGGGCCGTACGGCGGAGGCCCGCGCGGAGTTCGAACGCGCGGCCTCGCTCACCCGCAACGCACGCGAGCGCGCCCTGCTGCTGCGCCGGGCCGCCGAGGCCGGCTGAGGGGCCGGACGCGGTCTCAGCGCGCGGGGCGGCCGACCAGCATCGTCGGGGCTCCCGCCACCCGGGTCAGGAAGACCGTGGCGGAGTGCGGGCCCTGGGGTCTGACCTTGCGGCGCAGTTCCTCGGGCTCGACCGCCGAGCCCCGCTTCTTCACGGTCAGGATGCCGACCTCGCGCTCGCGCAGCAGGGCCTTGAGCCGCTTGACGTTGAAGGGGAGCTGGTCGGTGATCTCGTAGGCGGTGGCGTACGGCGTGTTGTGCAGCTCGTCGGAGGTGATGTAGGCGATGGTCGGGTCGATCAGCCCACCGTCCAGGTCCTCGGCCACCTCGGCGACCAGGTGGGCGCGGATGACGGCGCCGTCCGGCTCGTACAGGTACCGCCCGACCGGCCGGACCCGCGGGTCGGGGAGCATGGTGCCGGGTGTCACGTAGATGCCGGCACCGGAGGGGAGCAGCGTCGCCCGCCGGGCCCCCGGCGTCACGTGCGGGCCGAACCACAGGATGGCCTCCTTCACGTCCCCTCCGTCCGAGACCCACTCGGCCGTCGCGTCCGCGGGGATCGCCTCGTGCGGAATGCCCGGCGCGATCTTCAGCAGGCCGAGCGGCGCCCCGAGCGCGGCGGACACTGCCCATGACAGGGGAGGGGAGTAGGCCTCCGGATCGAAGATGCGGCCGCGCTTGCCGGACCGGCGGGCCGGGTCGACGAACACGGCGTCGTATCCGGCCGTGTCCACCTCCGTCACGTCGGTCTCGCACACCTCGATCAGGCCGGCGAGACCGAGCGCGTCGGCGTTGGCGCGGGCAACCTCACAGGTCAGCGGGTCACGGTCGACGGCCAGCACCCGGATCCCGGCGCGGGCGAACGCGATCGCGTCGCCGCCGATCCCGCAGCACAGGTCGGCGACGGACCGCACCCCGTTCGCCCGGAGGCACTCGGCCCGGTGCGTCGCCACACTCGTCCGCGTCGACTGCTCGACGCCGTGGGGCGTGAAGAACATCCGGGCGGCGTCCCGTTCGCCGAACTTGGCCACCGCCCGCTGCCGCAGCCGCGCCTGCCCCAGCGCCGCGGACACCAGCTCGGCGGGGTGGTCCCGGCGCAGCCGGGTGGCGACGGCCAGCTCGCGCGCGGGGTCGGTGTCGCGCACCTCGTCGAGCAGGGCGCGGCCTTCGGGGGTGAGGAGGAGGGCGAGGTCGTTCACCGGGTCATTGTGGGCCAGTCGGTGGATGGTGCGCCTCCGGCGGCGGTGTCGGACCGGGTTCGGCGCCGGGGCCTGCGAGGATCCGACGCCATGCGAGAAGTAGTACAAAATGACAAAAAGCGGTCTCGTGGCACATGTCCGTACCTCCCCGGGACCGCCCTGCGCTGCGGCGTGGCCGTTCTGGTCTCGGCCGCCTTCGTCTCCGGCTGCGGTTCCCCGGGCCAGGGCTCCGGCGCCCACTCCGGGCCCGCCCACAACTCCGGCCAGGGCGGACCCGCCCAGGCCCTGACCCCCGAGGCCCGCCGCGCCGCCGAACAGGCCCGGCTGGTCGCGGCCGCCCAGCGCTGGAAGCTGGCCCGGGTGCCGCTCGCGCCCCCGGCGCCCCCGGCCGTCAAGCCGAAGATCACCCCGCGCGACGGCTTCGAGGTGGACGGCCAGGAGGAGGAGAACCTGCCCCCGGTCTTCACCACCGTCCCCACCGGCAAGAAGGTCGTCTTCCTCACCATCGACGACGGCGCCGAGAAGGACCCGGCGTTCCTGCGCATGATGAGCGACCTGAAGATCCCCTACTCGGCCTTCCTCAGCAACTACCTGGTGAAGGACGACTACGGCTACTTCCGCCGGATGCAGTCCGAGGGCCACACCCTCAACAACCACACCCTGACCCACCCCTACCTGCCCGGCCTCTCCTACGAGCAGCAACGGGACGAGATCTGCGGCATGCAGGACATCATGAAGAAGCAGTTCGGCAAGGCGCCCACCGTCTTCCGGCCGCCCTACGGCAACTACAACGGCGACACCCTGCGCGCCGCCAAGTCCTGCGGGATCAAGTACGCGCCGATCTGGGACGAGGAGGTCTTCGTCGACCACTGGGAGTACCGCGACTGGGACCGCAGCCTGCACCCCGGCGACATCGTGCTCACCCACTTCCGCGGCCGCGACGACTGGAACGGCACGATGGTCGACGACATGCGCAGGTTCCTCGACAAGGTCACGCGCGAGGGGTACGCCGTGGCGCGCCTGGAGGACTACCTGTGAGGCGCCGGGGGCGGCCGGCGGGCCGGCCGCGGCGCACGCGGACCGCTGCGGCGGCCGCGCTCGCCGCGGCCCTCCTGCTCACCGGCTGCGCCCAGTCCGTCGACCCCATCGAGCGACTGGGCAAGCGGGCCGCCCAGGGGGCCCGGCCGCCGAGCGCGACCGCCGGCGCGGCGCACCGCCGCTGGGGTCTGGACGCCCCGCTCGCCGCCCCGCCGAGCCACCCGGCCCGGCCCCTCGGCGCCCGCCGGACCGACGCCTCGCCGCTCCCGGTCGTGGACCACGTCGACACCACCGACCGGGTCGTCTTCCTCACCTACGACGACGGCGCCGAGCGGGACCCGCGGTTCGCCGACATGGTCCGTGAACTCCGGCTGCCGGTCAGCCTCTTCCTCACCGACACCGTCGCGGGCCCCGGCTACGGCCGCTTCGCCCGGCTGCGCGCGGTCGGCGCCACGATCGAGAACCACACCCTCGACCACCCGGCACTGCCCGGACTGCCCTACGCCGGGCAGCGCGCCGAGATCTGCGGCCAGCGCGACAAGCTCGGCTCCCGCTTCGGTGTCCGCCCCCGCCTCCTGCGGCCGCCCCGCGGCGCCTACGACGCCACCACCCTGCGCGCCGCCGCCGACTGCGGCGTCTCCGCCGTCGTCCTGTGGCGCGCCGCCGTCGGCTCCGGCGGCATCGTCTACCGCGGTGGACCGCGGCACCTGGCCCCCGGCGACATCGTCCTCGTGGGCCCCGGCCGGGACGCCGGCCCCGGCCTGGCGGAACGCACCGCCCGCCTGCTGCGCCGGGCCCAGAGCCAGGGCCTGACGGTGGCCCGCCTGGAGGACTACCTGGCCTGAGCCGCCCACCCGGGACGCTCCCCACCGGCCCCGGCCGGGCCGACGCGCCGCACCGCCATTGGCACTCCGCTTGACCGAGTGCTAATCGCGGTCATAGTCTCGGCTCTGGCACTCGGCAGATGAGAGTGCCAACCACGCGACGGGCAGGTCCGGCACCCGCGACGACGGATCCACCTGGTCGCCACCTCAGACAGTTAACCCCGTGAGATCTCCGAAGGGGGAGGTCGGACCGTGACGACCACCAGCTCCAAGGTTGCCATCAAGCCGCTCGAGGACCGCATCGTGGTCCAGCCGCTCGACGCCGAGCAGACCACCGCCTCTGGCCTGGTCATCCCGGACACCGCGAAGGAGAAGCCCCAGGAGGGCGCCGTCCTCGCCGTGGGCCCGGGCCGCTTCGAGAACGGCGAGCGCCTGCCGCTCGACGTCAAGGTCGGCGACGTCGTCCTGTACAGCAAGTACGGCGGCACCGAGGTGAAGTACAACGGCGAGGAGTACCTCGTCCTCTCGGCTCGCGACGTCCTCGCGATCATCGAGAAGTAAGACACCTCGAGCACTTTTGATGCTTGACGCTGCGCCCCTGGCCCCCGCGACCACATAAGAAGCCGGGCGCCCGGGGCGCAGTGCCTTTTTCACCCACAGATTTCCGAGAGGGCTCCCGCTGTCATGGCGAAGATCCTGAAGTTCGACGAGGACGCCCGTCGCGCCCTCGAGCGCGGCGTCAACAAGCTTGCCGACACGGTGAAGGTGACGATCGGCCCCAAGGGCCGCAACGTCGTCATCGACAAGAAGTTCGGCGCGCCCACCATCACCAACGACGGTGTCACGATCGCCCGTGAGGTCGAGATCGAGGACCCGTACGAGAACCTCGGCGCCCAGCTGGTGAAGGAGGTGGCGACCAAGACCAACGACATCGCTGGTGACGGCACCACCACCGCCACCGTGCTGGCCCAGGCGCTGGTGCGCGAGGGTCTGCGCAACGTCGCCGCCGGTGCCTCCCCGGCGCTGCTGAAGAAGGGCATCGACGCCGCGGTCAAGGCCGTCTCCGACGACCTGCTCGCCTCGGCCCGCCCGATCGACGAGAAGTCCGACATCGCCGCCGTCGCCGCGCTGTCCGCCCAGGACCAGCAGGTCGGCGAGCTGATCGCCGAGGCCATGGACAAGGTCGGCAAGGACGGTGTCATCACCGTCGAGGAGTCCAACACCTTCGGTCTGGAGCTGGACTTCACCGAGGGCATGGCCTTCGACAAGGGCTACCTGTCGCCCTACTTCGTCACCGACCAGGAGCGTATGGAGGCCGTCCTCGACGACCCGTACATCCTGATCAACCAGGGCAAGATCAGCTCCATCCAGGACCTGCTGCCGCTGCTGGAGAAGGTCATCCAGTCGGGTGCCTCCAAGCCGCTGCTGATCATCGCCGAGGACGTCGACGGCGAGGCCCTGTCGACCCTGGTCGTCAACAAGATCCGCGGCACCTTCAACGCCGTCGCGGTGAAGGCCCCGGGCTTCGGCGACCGCCGCAAGGCCATGCTCCAGGACATCGCCACCCTCACCGGCGGCACCGTCATCTCCGAGGAGGTCGGCCTCAAGATCGACCAGGTCGGTCTGGACGTGCTCGGCTCCGCCCGCCGCGTGACCATCACCAAGGACGACACCACGATCGTCGACGGCGGCGGCAACTCCGCCGACGTCGCGGGCCGCGTCGCGCAGATCAAGGCCGAGATCGAGAACACCGACTCCGACTGGGACCGCGAGAAGCTCCAGGAGCGCCTCGCGAAGCTGGCCGGCGGCGTGTGCGTGATCAAGGTCGGCGCCGCCACCGAGGTGGAGCTGAAGGAGAAGAAGCACCGTCTGGAGGACGCCATCTCCGCGACCCGCGCCGCGGTCGAGGAGGGCATCGTCTCCGGTGGTGGCTCCGCGCTGGTCCACGCCGTCAAGATCCTCGAGGGCAACCTCGACAAGACCGGTGACGAGGCCACCGGTGTCGCGGTCGTCCGCCGCGCCGCCGTCGAGCCGCTGCGCTGGATCGCCGAGAACGCCGGCCTGGAGGGTTACGTCATCACCTCCAAGGTCGCCGAGCTCGACAAGGGCCAGGGCTTCAACGCCGCCACCGGCGAGTACGGCGACCTGGTCAAGGCCGGCGTCATCGACCCGGTGAAGGTCACCCGCTCCGCCCTGGAGAACGCCGCCTCCATCGCCTCCCTCCTGCTCACGACCGAGACCCTGGTCGTCGAGAAGAAGGAAGAGGAGGAGCCGGCCGCGGCGGGCCACGGCCACGGCCACTCCCACTGAGGCATCTCGGCGACGAGGCCCGGCACCCTTCGGGGTGCCGGGCCTCCCGCGTCTCCGCGCCCGGCGTCCTCCGCTCCGGCGTCTCCCGCCCGCCCGAACCGCCTGCCGGTCAGTTCGACAGGCGGTCGAACATCCCCGGCTCGTACGAACCCCCCGGGTTGTGCACGATCACGTTCATCCGGGTGGCCGCGTTGATCAGGGAGACCACACAGACCAGTGCCCCGACCTGGTCGTCGTCGAAGTGCTTGCGCACCTCGGCCCAGGTCTCGTCGGTCACGCCCCGGTCGCCGAGCCGGGTGCCCTCCTCGGCGAGTGCCAGCGCGGCCCGCTCGGCCTCGGTGAACACGGTGGAATGACGCCAGGCGGCGACCAGGCTGAGCCGCAGCGCGGACTCACCGGCGGCCGCGGCCTCCTTGGTGTGGATGTCGACGCAGAAGCCGCAGCCGTTGAGCTGACCGACCCTCAGCTCCACCAGCTCCCGCAGGGCCTTCGGGAGCGTCGACTCGTCCAGGGCCAGCGAGGTGCTGAAGAACCGCTTGGCGACCTTCGCCGCGGTCGGGCTGTCGAACAGGTTGAAACGGGGTTCCATGACCTTGTCCTCACTCGTGCGGGTGCCGCCGGGCGCATCGTCCGCGGCGTCCTGACGACCACGAGACGCCGCCCGCCCGGACCGTGTGACAGCCCTCGGGTGTGACGCGGCCCACCCGCCGCGGTGTCACGATCCGGCCCGCCCCGGCGTCTTGTGCGTGACACGGACGAGAGCCAACAGGGGAGCCGGCCATGACCGAGCAGAGCGCGCACACCGACGGCACCACCGGGCCGTCCTCCGGCACCGACCCCGCCACGGAGACCTTCGTCGCCCACCGCAACCTGCTGTTCACCGTCGCCTACGAGATGCTCGGCTCGGCCGCCGACGCCGAGGACGTCCTCCAGGAGACCTGGCTGCGCTGGGCCGGCGTCGACCTCGGCACGGTGCGCGACCGGCGTGCCTACCTGGTCCGCATCACCACCCGCCAGGCGCTGACCCGCCTGCGCACCCTCCGCCGCCGCAAGGAGTCCTACGTCGGCCCCTGGCTCCCCGAGCCGCTGCTGACCGCGCCCGACGTGGCCGAGGACGAGGAGCTGGCCGACAGCGTCTCGATGGCGATGCTGCTGGTGCTGGAGACCCTGGCACCGACCGAGCGCGCGGTGTTCGTCCTGCGCGAGGTGTTCGACCTGGGGTACGACGAGATCGCGGAGGCCGTCGACAAGACCCCGGCCGCCGTCCGCCAGATCGCCCACCGGGCACGGGCCCACGTGGCGGCCCGCCGCCCCCGCGAGACCGTCTCCCCGGACCGGGCCCGCGACGCGCTCGCCGCGTTCCGGCGGGCCGTCGAGACGGGGGACCCGCGCGGCCTGCTCGACCTGATCGCACCGGACGTCGTCCTGCTGACCGACGGAGGCGGGATCGTCCGCGCCGCGCTGCGGCCCGTGGTGGGCGCCGCCGAGGTCATCCGGGTCCTGGAGAGGATCGGTACCTCGGTCTCCGTCCGGCCGGCCCAGATCAACGGCCACCCGGCCCTGCTCCTCCACCGCGGAGGCGAACTCGACACCGTCATCGCCCTCCGCCTCGACGCCGGCCTCGTCACGGGCCTCTACGCGGTCCGCAACCCGGAGAAGCTGTCCCGCATCGGCCGGGAGACGGCGATGAGCCGGTGAACGAGGCCGGGACGGGGGTCCTGGAGACACCCGGCCTTTAGCACCGGGCGCCTTCACCCGAGGGAGCTCCGCTCACCCCGCCTACTGCTCCAGCTCGTCCAGCGCCCCCAGTTGCTGCATCAGCCCCAGCTGGTCGTGCTGCCACCAGGTTTCGGTGATCTTGCCGTGGGGGCCGAAGCGGAAGAGGGTCATGCCGGTCATGGTGACCTGGCGGCCGGTTGCCGGGATGCCCAGGAAGTCGCCCTTGTGGGTGGCGTTCCAGGTCCAGCGCGCGCAGGCCTGGTCGCCCTGGGCCAGCACGTCGTCGACCGTGAAGGCGAAGTCGAAGGCGGCGCGCCACATCCGGTACTCGCTCCGGACACTGTCCAGCCCGATGGTGTCCTGCGGGTTCACCGGGTCATGGCTGTGGATGTCCTCGTCCAGCAGGTCGTTGAGCGGCGGCAGCTCGCCCTCGCTCTCCAGGGCCGCGAAGAGCCGCCGCACGGCGTCGAGGCCCAGCTGCTCGTCCCTGACGACGTCCAGGTCGGTGAACGTCGGTGTCTCGTCGCACAGGGCGACCATGTCCCGGAAGATCCTGCCGGTCTCCGGGAGGTTCGAGTTCCGCATCGCCTCCTCGTACGACGGGAACTCCACCACCTCGACGATGTGCGACGCGTCCGAGCGGTCCTTGCCGACCACCGCGTGCGTCGCCGTGCGCCGCCCCTTGCTCTGGGTGACCCAGTCGTCCATGAGCCGGTTCATCTCGTCCAGCCGGCTCGTCCTGCACTCGATGAGCTGTACGAAGGTCATGTCACCGCCTCCGGCCCCCTGGTCCGGTACCGACCCGACCATCTTCCCACCGGAACGGCGGCGCCACCCGTGCTACTGGGGCCCGTACTTGCGGCCCGTCCGCGAGCTGATCCCGCCCAGCAGACCGCGCGGGGTGACCTTCACGAGACCCATCAGCGCCTTGTAGCGCGGGTCCGGGACGGACAGCGACTTCCCGCGGGCGAGGTCGGCCAGCGCCGCCGCGACCAGCTTGTCGGCGTCCAGCCACATCCAGCCGGGGATGTTGTCCGTGCCCATGCCGGCCCGCTCGTGGAACTCGGTGCGCACGAAGCCGGGGCACAGCGCCATCAGCCGGACCCCGCTGCCGGCCAGGTCCCGCGCCGCGCCCTGGGTGAACTGCACGACCCACGCCTTCGAGGCGCCGTAGGTGCCCCGGGGCACGAAGGCGGCCACCGACGCCACGTTGACCACACCGCCCCGGCCGCGCTCCCGCATCGCCCCGGTGGCGGCCGAGGTCAGCCGCAGCACCGCCTCGCAGTGCACCTTGAGCATTCTCAGCTCGTCGGCCATGGGCACCTCGAGGAAGCGGCCCTTGTTGCCGAAGCCGGCGTTGTTGACCAGCAGGTCGACGGGCTTGCGCCGGTCGCCGAGCCGGTCGGCCACCGTCTCGATGCCCTTGTCCTCGGCGAGGTCGGCGGTGAGCACCTCCACCTCGACACCGTGCCGGTCGTGTAGCTCAGTCGCCTGCTCGCGCAGCCGCTTGGTGTCCCGTGCCACCAGGACGAGGTCATGCCCGTCAGCCGCCAGGCGCCGCGCGAACGCGGCACCGATCCCCGCGGTCGATCCCGTAATCAGAGCCGTTGTCATGGCCCAAGGGTAGTGACCCGGAGCGAGCGCGTCCGCCCGCGGTGACGGCCTCTCAGCGGCTCTGGGCCGCGACGTACTTCCGGGCCGCCGCCAGGGCCTCCGGGTGCAGCGCATCGCCTGCCGCGAGCAGCCCGGGCAGCAGCTCCCGCTCGGTGGTGACCGCGCGGAACTCCATGGCCGCCGTCACCCCGTGGTCCGGCCGGTGCACGATCTCGATGGAGTCGCCCGCCCGTATCTCGCCCGGTTCGATCACCCGCAGATAGGCGCCGGTCGCGCCCTTCCGGGTGAATCTCCTGACCCAGCCCCGTTCGGCCAGATGGCCCTGGAAGGTGCGACAGGGGATCCGGCCGGAGGTGACCTCCAGTACGACCCGGGGACCGATCCGCCAGCGCTCGCCGATCAGCGCCCCGGACACGTCGAGGCCGTCCGTCGTGAGGTTCTCGCCGAAACACCCGTTGGCCAGCGTCCGGCCCAGCTCGCGCTCCCAGTCGTCGAGGTCCTCGCGCGCGAAGGCGTACACCGCCTGGTCGTCACCGCCGTGGTGGCGGGTGTCGCACACGGTGTCCCCGGCGACACCGCTCGCGCCGGTCCCCTTCGGGCCGGGCGCGGCCACCCGTACCGGCCCGTCGGTGGGCCGCTTGTCGATGCCCGTCACGCCCTGCGGCTGGTCCGTGTACGGCACGGCCTGCGCGCTGCCCAGATTGACCGAGAGAAGCTTCATGCGCGCACGGTACGGGACCGGACCTCAAAGCGTCGAGGCAATATTGGGCGCCGCACCCAAGTCAGGCTTATGCTTTTGGGGTGATCGAGGCCCGTCATCTCCGCGTCCTGCGCGCCGTCGCCGGTACCGGCTCCTTCTCCGCGGCGGGGCGTGAGCTGGGCTGCACCCAGCCCGCCGTCAGCCAGCAGATGAAGGCCCTGGAGGCCTCGGTCGGCACCCCGCTGCTGGTCCGCAGCGGCCGCGAGATGCGGCTGACCGAGGCCGGCGAGGCCCTGGTCCGGCACGCCTCCGGCATCCTCGCCGGGCTCACCGCGGCCGAGGAGGAGGTCGCCGCGATCGCGGGCCTGCGCGCCGGCCGGGTCCGGCTCGTCTCCTTCCCCAGCGGCAGCTCCACCCTCGTGCCCACCGCCCTCGCCGCACTCCGCGCCGCCCACCCCGGCACCCGCGTCTCCCTCGAGGAGGCCGAGCCCCCGAGGTCCGTCGAGCTGCTGCGCGAGGGCGACTGCGACCTGGCGCTCGCCTTCCGCTACGAGGGCGCGGCCGTCGCCGAGGACTGGGACGACCTCGTCGTGCGGCCCCTGCTGACGGACCGCCTGGTCGCCCTGGTGCCCGAACGGCACCCGCTCGCGCGCGCGGAGTCCGTCGGCATCGGCGAACTGGCCCGGGAGCCCTGGATCGCGGGCTGCCCGCGCTGCCGCGGCCAGCTGGTGGAGGTGTGCGAGAGCGCCGGATTCACGCCCCGCATCGACTTCGCCACCGACGACTACCCGGCGGTGGTCGGCCTGGTGGGCGCGGGACTCGGGGTCGCCGTACTGCCGCAGCTCGCGGTGGAGTCGGTACGGCCGAGAGGGGTGCGCACGGTGGATCTGGAACCGGTGGTCCGGCGGGAGATCGTCGCCCTCACCCTGCCCGACCTGGCACAGGTGCCGGCCGTGGCGGCGACGCTGGAGCAGCTCGCCCGGGCGGCCGGGCGGGAGTAGCGGTACGGCGGCAGAGTCGCGGGCACGCGGTCGGCGTGCCCGGTGGGGATGGGAAGCACCCGGTGGTCTGTGGGTGCAGAAACGTTTCCTTTAGTGATGAGGAGCGGTGTCGCCACTGGTGGTCGAGGCCGCCACCAGGCGGTTGCGTGCCCGCCCCATCAACTCCTCACGCTCGTCCTCGGTCAGGCCGCCCCAGACTCCGTACGGCTCGCGTACCGCCAGCGCATGCGCGGCGCACTCCGCACGGACCGGGCACCTCATGCAGACCTCCTTGGCCGAGTTCTCTCGAGCGCTCCGAGCCGCCCCGCGCTCGCCCTCAGGGTGAAAGAAGAGCGAGCTGTCCACTCCGCGGCAGGCAGCCAGCAGCTGCCAGTCCCATAGGTCCGCGTTCGGTCCGGGAAGGCGGGAGAAATCTGCCATTACGTGACCCCTTGTAGCCGTTCTGGGCGGATCCGGTGCCAACGACCGTACATCTCCGGTCTAAGGAGATGAAAATATGACTCATTGCGAATCTAGCTCCAGACACCGAGAAACGGGAGCAAAAGCGACTAAATGGGGCATAGGTTGTGATGAAAAGTTGAGAGTCTGTTGGGCATGTCTGCACCGTGTCGAGACCCTCACGTAGAGTGCCGAAGACGGCATGTAGCCCCGTAACTCTTTCGAGTGACCGTCGTTGAGAGTGCGGAGGCGGTTGAAAACACAAGCGCTCGGGCAGGCGTCCGAGGCGGTCGACCGCACAGGTGACGATTCCGTACCAGCCTGGAGGCTCAAGGTGACGCGCATCAGCTGCGGAGGGCGGTCATGACATCCGTCCTCGTCTGCGACGACTCCCCGCTTGCCCGAGAGGCGCTGCGCCGCGCGGTGGCGACCGTGCCCGGCGTCGAGCGCGTGACCACGGCGGCCAACGGCGAGGAAGTCCTCCGCCGGTGGGGCGCCGACCGCTCCGACCTGATCCTGATGGACGTACGCATGCCCGGCCTGGGCGGCGTCGAGACCGTGCGCCGCCTGCTGTCCGCGGACCCCGGCGCGCGCATCATCATGCTGACCGTCGCCGAGGACCTCGACGGTGTGGCCCTCGCGGTGGCCGCCGGCGCCCGGGCTACCTGCACAAGGACGCCTCGCGCGCGGAGCTGCGCGCCACGGTGACCCAGGCCCTCGCCGACCCCACCTGGCGGCTGGCCCCGCGCCGGCTGCGCTCGGCGGAGATGGGCGCGGCGCCCACGCTCACCGCACGCGAGATCCAGGTGCTCGAGGGCATGAGCCACGGCCGCTCGAACGCCGAGATCGGCCGTGAGCTGTTCCTCTCCGAGGACACGGTGAAGACGCACGCCCGCCGCCTGTTCAAGAAGCTCGGCGCCTCGGACCGGGCCCACGCCGTGGCCCTCGGCTTCCGCTGGGGACTGGTCCGGTAGGACGGGTCCCGCGGCGCACGGCCGCGGCCGGCCCCTGGTGGATCCCCGTCTGCCGCGCGGCGGACGGGGCGGAGCGCGGCCGGGAGTGAGGCGGCGCGGTGGCGGGCGACGGCGGGTGCGGGTGCGGGTGCGGCTCGGCGGTCCGGCGGGAGACGTCGGCGGCCGGTGTCGGCGGGCCGGTGTCCGCGGGCCACGGGCCGCGTCCAGGACCCGCGGTCATGTGATCGACGGCCGCGCGCCTGTTCGGGCGAGGTCGTGGTCCGGCCGGGCGCGGCGTGACCGTGAGTGACGATCGCGGCCGGCCCGGTATCTTCGGCCATCCGGCTCCCCCGGGGCGTCACCCCGGTGGTCCGCCGGACGGCCCACGCCCGCGGCAACGGTTCGGTCGTTCGCCCGACGGGCATCCACCGGGGTGCGAGGCGCGCGGGCGCGGGCCGGTCGGTGGTCGGTGGGAGGCGCGCGGACGGGGCCGGGCGAGGCGGTGGCCGGACGCCCGCTGCTCGTTTCGGCGCGGATGCCGCATCCTTGAGATGTGGAGTCTCTCGGGGACGAGTCGGTCGAGCGGAAGGGGAGGGCGCAGGGGATGAGTGCCGGCGCACCTACTCATAACGCTTCGGTGCACAACCACGGGCACGATGCGACGGACCGGACGGCCGCAGGGCACCATGGACCGATGCGCGACGACGAGGCGGGCACGGCCCCTGGGGCGTTCGGCCCGCTCGTGCACCGCGCCGTCGACGGTGACGCGCAGGCCACGCACGACCTGCTCGCCCACGTCCACCCCCTGGCGCTGCGCTACTGCCGCACCCGGCTGTCCCGGCTGCCGGGCGACGCGCGCCACTTCGTGGAGGACCTCGCACAGGAGGTCTGCGTGGCGGTGCTGCTCGCCCTGCCCCGCTACCGGGACACCGGCCGCCCCTTCGAGGCCTTCGTCTTCGCCATCGCCTCGCACAAGGTGGCCGACCTCCAGCGCGCCGCGATGCGCCACCCCGGCTCCACCGCCGTCCCCTCGGACGAGATGCCGGAGCGTCCCGACGACTCCCTCGGCCCCGAGGAGCGCGCCCTGCTCAGCAGTGACGCCGAGTGGGCCAAGAAACTGCTGGCCAACCTGCCCGAGAACCAGCGGGAGCTGCTCCTGCTGCGTATCGCCGTGGGCTTGACCGCGGAGGAGACGGGGCAGATGTTGGGAATGTCACCCGGCGCGGTCCGGGTCGCCCAGCACCGGGCGCTGAGCCGCCTGCGCGCGCTGGCCGAGCAGTAACCCCGCTGGACGGAGCCACCATGGCTCCCTCCGTTGAACGGGCGCGCCCCCGCTCCCGTACGAACATACGAAGCCTGAAGCGGCGCCCTGACGTGGAATTTGCTAGCGAAGCTTGCCGTTAGCATGGACATCCGCACCGATCAAGGCCATTTGGGGAAGGTGTCATGACTGCAAACGTCGACGGAGTGCCCGGAAAATTCGCGACACTCGGGCTGACCTACGACGACGTGCTGCTGCTGCCGGGCGCATCCGAGGTGCTCCCCAACGCGGTCGACACCTCGTCCCGCATCTCCCGCAACGTCCGGGTGAACATCCCGCTGCTCTCGGCGGCGATGGACAAGGTGACCGAGTCCCGCATGGCGATCGCGATGGCCCGGCTGGGCGGCGTCGGCGTGCTGCACCGCAACCTCTCCGTCGAGGACCAGGTGAACCAGGTCGACCTGGTGAAGCGGTCCGAGTCCGGCATGGTCACCGACCCGATCACGGTGCACCCCGAGGCCACGCTCGCCGAGGCGGACGCGCTGTGCGCCAAGTTCCGCATCAGCGGTGTCCCGGTCACCAACCCCGCCGGCAAGCTGCTCGGCATCGTGACCAACCGCGACATGGCCTTCGAGAGCGACCGCGGCCGCCGCGTGCACGAGGTCATGACCCCGATGCCGCTGGTCACCGGCAAGGTCGGCATCTCCGGCCCCGAGGCCATGGAACTGCTGCGGAAGCACAAGATCGAGAAGCTGCCGCTGGTGGACGACGAGGGCGTCCTCAAGGGCCTGATCACGGTCAAGGACTTCGTCAAGGCCGAGAAGTACCCCAACGCCGCGAAGGACGCCGAGGGCCGGCTGCTCGTCGGTGCCGCGGTCGGTGCCAGCCCCGAGGCGCTGGAGCGCGCCCAGGCGCTCGCCGGGGCCGGTGTGGACTTCCTGGTCGTCGACACCTCGCACGGCCACAACAGCAACGCCCTCAGCTGGATGTCCAAGATCAAGTCGAGCGTGGACGTCGACGTGGTCGGCGGCAACGTCGCCACGCGCGACGGCGCCCAGGCGCTGATCGACGCCGGTGTGGACGGCATCAAGGTGGGTGTGGGCCCGGGCTCCATCTGCACCACCCGCGTCGTCGCCGGCATCGGCGTCCCGCAGGTCACCGCCATCTACGAGGCGTCCCTGGCGGCCCGTTCCGCCGGTGTCCCGCTGATCGGCGACGGCGGCCTGCAGTACTCCGGCGACATCGGCAAGGCGCTGGCCGCCGGCGCCGACACGGTGATGCTGGGCAGCCTTCTCGCCGGCTGCGAGGAGTCCCCGGGCGAGCTGCTCTTCATCAACGGCAAGCAGTTCAAGTCGTACCGCGGCATGGGCTCGCTGGGCGCCATGCAGTCCCGCGGCCAGGGCCGGTCGTTCTCCAAGGACCGGTACTTCCAGGCCGACGTCACCGCCGACGAGAAGCTCGTGCCCGAGGGCGTCGAGGGCCAGGTGCCCTACCGCGGCCCGCTCGCCAACGTGCTGCACCAGCTCGTCGGCGGTCTGCGCCAGACCATGGGCTACGTGGGCGCCGCCACCATCGAGGAGATGGAGTCCAAGGGCCGCTTCGTGCGGATCACCTCGGCGGGTCTGAAGGAGAGCCACCCGCACGACATCCAGATGACGGTCGAGGCTCCGAACTACAGCAACAAGAAGTGACGCACGCGCGCGCGTGACGGGTATCGGCGGCGGCCCCGGAACCTCCGGGGCCGCCGTCGCCGTGCCCGTCGGCGATACTGGAAGACGCTGAACACATCAGGGAAAGGCCAAGACGTGACTGAGATCGAGATCGGGCGCGGCAAGCGCGGCCGCCGGGCGTACGCCTTCGACGACATCGCCGTCGTCCCCAGCCGCCGTACGCGGGACCCGAAGGAGGTCTCGATCGCCTGGCAGATCGACGCCTACCGCTTCGAGCTGCCGTTCCTGGCCGCCCCATGGACTCGGTCGTCTCCCCGGCCACCGCGATCCGTATCGGCGAGCTGGGCGGTCTGGGCGTACTGAACCTCGAGGGTCTGTGGACGCGGCACGAGGACCCGCAGCCGCTGCTCGACGAGATCGCCGAGCTGCCCGCCGAGCAGGCGACCCGCCGCCTCCAGGAGATCTACGCGGCGCCGATCAAGGAGGAGCTGATCGGCGCCCGCATCAAGGAGGTGCGCGACTCCGGCGTGGTGACGGCGGCCGCGCTCTCCCCGCAGCGCACCGCCCAGTTCTCCAAGGCGGTCGTGGACGCGGGCGTGGACATCTTCGTCATCCGCGGTACGACGGTCTCCGCGGAGCACGTGTCGTCCTCGCACGAGCCGCTGAACCTCAAGCAGTTCATCTACGAGCTCGACGTCCCGGTGATCGTGGGCGGCTGCGCCACCTACACCGCGGCCCTGCACCTGATGCGCACCGGCGCGGCGGGCGTGCTGGTGGGCTTCGGCGGCGGCGCCGCGCACACCACGCGCAACGTGCTCGGCATCCAGGTCCCGATGGCGACGGCGGTCGCCGACGTCGCGGCGGCCCGCCGCGACTACATGGACGAGTCCGGCGGCCGGTACGTGCACGTGATCGCGGACGGCGGTGTCGGCTGGTCCGGCGACCTGCCCAAGGCGATCGCCTGCGGCGCCGACTCCGTGATGATGGGCTCCCCGCTGGCCCGCGGCACGGACGCGCCGGGCAAGGGCCACCACTGGGGCATGGAGGCCGTCAACGAGGAGCTGCCCCGCGGCCAGAAGGTCGACCTGGGCACGGTCGGCACCATCGAGGAGATCCTCACCGGTCCGTCCCACACCCCCGACGGCTCCATGAACTTCTTCGGCGCCCTGCGCCGCGCCATGGCCACCACCGGCTACAGCGAGCTGAAGGAGTTCCAGCGCGTCGAGGTGACGGTCGCGGACAGCCAGCACCGCCGCTGAGCCTTCGGCAGCACGTCAAGGGCCGGTCGTCCAGGAGGACGACCGGCCCTTGTGCGTGCCCGACCGCGTGCGGGTTCCCGGCCGGGGGCCGCGCCCCGTCACAACCGGTGCGCCGCCCCCGTGGGGGCCGCGCCCCGGGTGTCCAGGAGGAGCTGGGCCTTCACCGACAGGCCCTGCAGGTCGTAGGTGCGGTGCTGCTGGAGCAGGATCGTCAGATCGGCGTCGGCGACCGCCTCGTACAGGGCGTCGGCCCGGGGGACCGGGCGGTCGAGGACGCTCCAGGCGTGGACGTACGGGTCGTGGAAGCTCACGGACGCGCCCAGCTCGGTCAGCCGGACCGCGATCTCGCGCGCGGGTGTGCCCTGGAGGTCGGCGATGTCGGGCTTGTAGGTGACGCCGAGCAGCAGGACGCGGGCCCCGCGCGCGGACTTGCCGTGCTCGTTGAGGAGGGTGGCGGCGCGCCGGACGACGTACGCGGGCATGCGGTGGTTGACCTGCTGGGCGAGTTCCACCATGCGCAGGGTGCGGGTCGCGTGGCCGGTCAGGTCCTGGGGGAGGCCGTGGCCGCCGACGCCCGGGCCCGGCCGGAAGGCCTGGAAGCCGAACGGCTTGGTCTCCGCGCAGCGGACGACGTCCCACAGGTCGACGCCCAGCTCGTGGCAGAGTTCGGCCATCTCGTTGACCAGCGCGATGTTCACGTGCCGGTAGTTCGTCTCCAGCAACTGCACCGTCTCCGCCTCGCGCAGCCCGCGCGCGCGGACCACCTTGTCGGTCAGCCGCCCGTAGAAGGCGGCGGCCGACTCGGTGCAGGCCGGGGTGAGGCCCCCGATGACCTTGGGCGTGTTGGCGGGGTTGCGGTCGCGGTTGCCGGGGTCGACCCGGCTGGGCGAGTAGGCGAGGTGGAAGTCCCGCCCGGCGCGCAGTCCGGAGCCCTCCTCCAGCAGGGGGCGCAGGAACCCGTCGGTGGTCCCGGGCAGCACGGGTGACTCCAGGATGACCGTGGTGTGCGGGCGGAGCCGCTCGGCGAGCGTGCGGGCGGCCCCCTCCACCTGGCCGAGGTCGATCCCGCCGTCGGCGCCGCGCGGGGTGGGCGCGCAGATCACCGCGGTGCGCACCCGGCCGAGCTGGGCCGGGTCGGTGCCGGGCAGGAAGCCGGTGGAGCGCATCCGGCGCAGCTCGGCGGGGCTGAGCGAGCCGGCCTCGGGGCCGGTGGCGTACCCGATGGTCGGGATGCCCGCGGCGACGGCGGCCTGGGCTAGCGGCAGGCCGTACGGACCGAGTCCGATCACGGCGAGGTCTGCGGGCATGGGGCGTGGGCCGTCCTTCCCAGTAGCCGAAGCGGGACAGGTGCGCAACCGCTGTGGGCAGCATGTACGAGCGCACTGTCACACTAGGAGTAAATATGACCGTTATGTGGGATTGTGTTCGTGTGTCTCCCGGGTGGTTGCGCGGACGTCGTCCACAGGTCGCGGGTGCGTGGTGGCCGGCACAGGGCGAGCCGGTCAGAATTTGGGCATGAGGAGGGGGTGAACGGGCTTCGCCCCACCGCGGGTGCGGCCGACGCGAGGACGTGCGACAGCGGGAGGCAGCGGTGAGGACAGCGACTCTGGGCCCGGAGCAGCGCGCCGAGGCACTGGCGGCGATGGCGGAGCACGAACTGGACGTGCTGGTGGTCGGCGGTGGAGTGGTGGGCGCCGGCACCGCGCTGGACGCCGTCACCCGCGGTCTGTCCACCGGCCTGGTCGAGGCCCGTGACTGGGCGTCCGGCACCTCCAGCAGGTCGAGCAAGCTCATCCACGGCGGCCTGCGCTACCTGGAGATGCTCGACTTCGCCCTCGTCCGCGAGGCGCTGAAGGAACGCGGTCTGCTGCTGGAGCGGATCGCCCCGCACCTGGTCAAACCGGTGCCGTTCCTCTATCCGTTGCAGCACAAGGGCTGGGAGCGGTGGTACGCCGGTTCGGGCGTCGCGCTCTACGACGCGATGTCGATGGCCCGCGGGCACGGCCGGGGCCTGCCCCTGCACCGGCACCTGACCCGCCGTCGCGCCCTGCGGGTCGCGCCCTGCCTGAAGAAGGACGCCCTGGTCGGCGCGCTCCAGTACTACGACGCGCAGATGGACGACGCCCGCTTCGTCACCAACCTGGTGCGCACGGCGGTGTCCTACGGCGCGCGGGTCGCCAACCGGGCCCGCGTGACCGGGTTCCTGCGCGAGGGCGAGCGGGTCGTCGGCGCCCGGGTGCAGGACGTGGAGGGCGGCGGGGAGTACGAGATCCGCGCCAAGCAGGTGGTCAACGCCACCGGGGTGTGGACCGACGACACCCAGGCCATGGTGGGGGAGCGGGGCCAGTTCCACGTCCGCGCCTCCAAGGGCATCCACCTCGTCGTGCCCAAGGACCGCATCCACTCCACCACCGGCCTGATCCTGCGCACCGAGAAGTCGGTCCTGTTCGTCATCCCTGGGGCCGGCACTGGATCGTCGGCACCACGGACACCTCCTGGGACCTCGACAAGGCCCACCCGGCCGCCTCCAGCGCCGACATCGACTACCTGCTGGAGCACGTCAACTCGGTGCTCGCCGTGCCGCTCCGCCGCGACGACGTGCAGGGCGTGTACGCCGGGCTGCGGCCGCTGCTGGCCGGTGAGTCGGACGCCACCAGCAAGCTGTCCCGCGAGCACACCGTGGCCCATCCGGCGCCCGGGCTGGTGGTCGTGGCGGGCGGCAAGTACACGACGTACCGGGTGATGGCGAAGGACGCCGTCGACGAGGCGGTGCACGGGCTCGACATGCGCGTCGCCGACTGCGTCACCGAGGAGATCCCGCTGCTCGGCGCCGAGGGCTACCGGGCGATGTGGAACGCCCGGGCGCGGATCGCCGCCCGCACCGGCCTGCACGTGGTCCGGGTGGAGCACCTGCTGAACCGGTACGGCTCCATGGCGGAGGAGATCCTGGACCTCATCGCCGCCGAGCCCGCGCTGGGGAACCGCTGCAGGCCGCCGACGACTACCTGCGCGCCGAGGTGGTGTACGCCGCCTCGCACGAGGGCGCCCGCCACCTGGACGACGTGCTCACCCGCCGCACCCGCATCTCCATCGAGACCTTCGACCGGGGCACCCGCAGCGCCCGCGAGGCCGCCGAGCTGATGGCGCCCGTCCTCGGCTGGGACAAGGGCCAGATCGAGCGCGAGGTGGAGCACTACGAGAAGCGGGTCGAGGCCGAGCGGGAGTCCCAGCTCCAGCCGGACGACCTGACGGCGGACGCGGCCCGGCTGGGGGCGCCGGACATCGTGCCGCTGTAGCCGGAACCACCCGGACGGGTGACCCGGGCCGGGATCCCGGCCGGGCGCCCGGCCGTTGTACCCGGTGCGAGGGCGGAAACTGCGGCCGCGGGGCGGTTCCGGGCGGTTCGCGAGCCGCGTCCGCGTGTGTGCCCGGGAAGGAGCGGGGCACTCCTGGAGGGTGAGTGGAGCGCTGGGTCTGACGCGGACTCAAGGTGACGGTGCGGCGGGTGTTCCGGTGTCCGCGGCCCCCGGCGCGGCAGGGGCACCCTGGGCGTCGGCCACTTGTCGGGTGAGAGACAATGGAGGCTCTGTCAGGGCGGGTTGCATGAGGGGACGCATGTCGGAGGCGGAGCGGGCGGGAACATCCCGTCAGGAGACTCGTCAGGGCAAGAACGAGCGGCGTCTCCTCGCCGGGCGGTACCGGCTGGGAGACGTGCTGGGCCGCGGCGGCATGGGCACGGTGTGGCGCGCCGAGGACGAGACCCTCGGCCGCACGGTCGCCGTCAAGGAGCTGCGGTTCCCGTCGAACATCGACGAGGAGGAGAAGCGGCGCCTGATCACGCGCACCCTGCGTGAGGCCAAGGCGATCGCCCGGATCCGCAACAACAGCGCGGTGACGGTCTTCGACGTGGTCGAGGAGGACGACCGGCCGTGGATCGTCATGGAGCTGGTCGAGGGCAAGTCCCTGGCCGAGGTCATCCGTGAGGACGGCCTGCTGGAGCCCAAGCGCGCCGCCGAGGTGGGCCTCGCCGTCCTCGACGTGCTGCGCTCCGCGCACCGCGAGGGCATCCTGCACCGCGACGTGAAGCCGTCCAACGTGCTGATCGCCGAGGACGGCCGGGTCGTGCTCACCGACTTCGGCATCGCGCAGGTCGAGGGCGACCCGTCCATCACGTCCACCGGCATGCTGGTCGGCGCCCCTCCTACATCTCCCCGGAGCGCGCCCGCGGGCACAAGCCGGGTCCCGCGGCGGACCTGTGGTCCCTGGGCGGCCTGCTGTACGCGTCGGTCGAGGGTCTGCCGCCGTACGACAAGGGCTCGGCGATCGCCACGCTGACCGCGGTGATGACCGAACCCCTTGAGGAGCCCAAGAACGCGGGGCCGCTCAGGGACGTCATCTACGGCCTGCTCACCAAGGACCCGGCGCAGCGGCTCGACGACGCCGGCGCCCGCACCATGCTCAACGCGGTGATCCACGCGCCCGCGCCCGAGCCTATGGACGCCACCCGTGTCGTCCCGCTGCCGGCGCAGCCCGGCGGCCCGGAGGGCAAGCGGGGCGAGGAGGCCGGGGAGAAGCTGCGCGGTGCCCTGCGTTCGGTCCGCAAGGCGGCCGGAGCCGCCACCGCGGCGGCGGCCGTGCGGGCGAAGAACAACGCCGGGACGGCCACCTCCGCTACCGGCGGCACGGGCACCGAGGGCACCGAGGGCGCCGCGGCCGCGGCCGGTGCCGCTTCGCGGGGCGGACGGAATGGTTCCGCCGCCCAGGGCTCGCCTTCCGTGCCGAACTCCGCCGCGGGCAAGCCGAGTTCCGGGTGGCCCGTGGTGCCGCCGCCGGACCTGGACCTGCCGTCGCGGCCGGCACCCAGGGCGCCGCTCACCGACGTGGTGCCCAGGCGCACGCTGGTGATCACCGCGATCGTGGTCGCGCTGGCGGTCATCGGCACCGTACTGGCCCTCGTGTTCGGCGGCGGTGACGACAAGGGCGACGACCGCGGCAGCGGTGCCAAGGCCGCGCCGAGCGCGAGTGCCTCCACCAAGGAGGACAAGGACACGGGCGGCAAGAGCAGCCCCGGCGACGGCACACGGACCGACGGGAACGCCTCGCCGTCGGCCTCCACGGGCTCGTCGTCGGACGACGCGGCGAGCGCGAGTGCCTCCGGCGACGAGAACGAGGACTCCGGCTCGTCCGGCTCGAAGAGCGGCGGCAGCGCGCCCGCCGAGTCGACCCACAAGGGCGGCCAGGGGTACTCGATCGGGCTGCCCAAGGGCTGGAAGTACCAGTCGACCGGCGCCGCCGGCGACCGCTACACCGGGCCCGATGGGCAGAAGCTGCTCATCGCCTGGACCAGCACCCCCAAGAACGACCCGGTGGCGGACTGGAAGAACCAGGAGCGCTACATGGTGCGCTCCCAGTACCACCGGATCCGCATAGAGAAGGTGGACTACCGGGGCTGGAACACCGCCGACTGGGAGTTCACCTACTCCGAGGGCGGCACCGGGTACCGGACGATCGACCGCGGGTTCGTGGTGAACGGGCATCTCGGATACGCGCTGATGTACACCGCCAAGGCCGCGAACTGGCAGGGCGATCTGCGCAAGGACACCTGGCGGACGCTGACGAAGTCCTTCGAGCCCAAGTCGTGACATGACCGAGCCCGGTTCGGATCCGTGAGAATCCGTCATCCCCTCAATGCGGGTTGCCTCCGGCACGTATCGTGAATGGTTGCGGACCGTACGGAGCCGGATGCGGATTGGGAACGGACCGTAGGGGAACGGAACTGAACGACCAGGCGGCCGGGGGAGGCAACGTGGACGACTACGCGGGCCGGGTGCTCGCCGACCGCTACCGCCTGCCGCTGCCGCCGTCCGACGAGTACGAGCTGACCGAGACCCGGGCGTTCGACACCTACAGCGGCCAGGAGGTGCTGGTCCGTCAGGTTCCGCTGCCCGAGGTCGTCGAGGCCGAGGTGCTCGACTCCGAGGGGCTGCCCGAGGGCTTCACCGCCCGCGAGCGCGGCACCCGCCGCTCGCCCGCCGCCCGTACGGCCACCCGCCGCCCGTCGGACCCCGCGGTGCGGCGCGCCGTGGAGGCCGCGCAGGCGGCGGCCCGCATCCCCGACCATCCGCGCCTGGACCAGGTCTTCGACGTGTTCGCCGAGGGCGGCTCGCTGTGGATCGTCAGCGAATGGGTGGCCGCCCGGCCGCTGTCCGCGCTGCTCGCCGAGCAGCCGCTGCCGCCGTACCGGGCGGCCGAGGTCGCCTCGGACGTCCTCATGGCGCTGCGCGTGCTGCACGCCCACGGCTGGACGCACCGCAACATCACCGCCCGCACGGTCCTCGTCTGCGACGACGGCCGGGTGATGCTGACCGGACTCGCGGTCGGCGCGGCGGAGGAGGCCCTGTGCGGGTACGACCCGGTACCGGCCCAGGACGGACCGCAGGACCCGTACGGGCCGGCCGGTGACGGCGGTGGCACGGACGCCCGGGCCCCCGGCGGACAGCCGCCCGGCGTCCTGGGCCCTCCCGCGGGACCCGGCGGCCCGGGCACGACCGGCAGCGCCGGGAGCCAGGGGTTCGGCGGCGCACTCGGACCCGCGGTGGCCGCGCCTTCTCCCGACGCCGATCCCGAGGCCGCGCGGCGGGCCGCGATCCAGGCGCGGGCGGCCGGCGGCATGCCGGCGCCGGGGGGCGCTCCCCGGGGACCGTCCCGGTTCCGCCGTCCGGGCGCCGTGCCCTGGAGAGCGGGGACGACGTCCGTGCCGCCCGCGCCGGGGCCATAGCCGCCTACCGCGCCGGAACCCGGGCCGCGGCCCGGGTGCAGGAAGCCCAGCAGAACGGCCGCGCCGCCCTGCCCGGTGCCCGCCCGCCCGCCGAGGGCGACACCGGTGCCGCGGGCGCGGCGCGGCCGCCGTACTCCGCCGGCCGGACCGCCGTCCCGCCCGGCCGGACGGCCGACCCCCACGGCGCGCCCGGCACCGCCTGGCACGGCGCCGCACCCCGCACCGGCCCGGCCGGCGACCTGCCGGGCCCGGGACCGCAGCCCGGCGACGGTGCGGCCCCCGGCGCAGGGCGTCTGCCCGTGCCCGGCCAGTCGCCCGCCCCCGCTACGGCGGTACCGGCCCCGGCCTGTCGCCCGCGCCCGGATACGGTGCCGTCGGCCCGGGCCACAGTGCCGTGGTCCCGGGGCAGGCAGGCGCCCAGGGCCACGGAACCTCGGGCACCGGCTCCAGCGTCCTGCCTCCCGGCCGGACACCCGCCCCAGCACCCGGCCCCGGCGCCGCGCCGGGCACAGCCGCCAACCCCTCCGCCATGGAATCGCGTTGGGACGATCCCGGCGCCGGAGTCGGGGCCGTGCGCCGTGGGCCCGGTACCGCGCTTGCCGCCGAACGGGCCCGGCAGGTGCGGATGACCGTGGTCGGGCCGGTCACCGAGCGCTGGGCGCCGGAGCAGGCGGGCCCCGTACACGAGAACTGGCAGCTGGCCGCGCCGATCGGGCCCGCCACCGACCTCTGGGCGCTGGGCGCGCTGCTCTTCCGCGCCGTCCAGGGGCGCGCCCCCTACCCCGAGGAGTCCACGGCCGAGCTGGTGCAGCTCGTGTGCGCGGAGCCGCCCGCCTTCGCCGAGGAGTGCGGCCCGCTGCGCCCGGTCGTGGAGTCGCTGCTGCGTCAGGACCCAACCGACCGGCCGGACTTCGAGGAGCTGAGCGGCTGGCTGCGTTCCCTGGTGCGCTCGGCGCCCGAGCCGGACGCCGGTGCCCACGTGGTGCCCGTGCCGCCCGCCGACCCCAAGCGGCTGCCGATCGTCCGGCGGCGCGGCGAGCTGGTACGCCGACGGCGCGCCCGGGTACCCGCCACCCATCCGCACGCCCGGCACAAACGCGCCCCCGATCAGGCCCGTTCGCCCCGCAGCCTCGGCCGGCTGCTGCTCCTGCTGATCCTGCTCCTGCTGGCCGGCGCGGTGGCGTACGCGGTGCTGTTCATGCCGAAGCAGGGCGAGAGCGGCGCCACGGGCGGGGACCGCACCGGCAGCGCGGGGCAGGCGAGTTCCGCGCCCTCGCCCTCCGAGCGGCCGTCCTCCGGGCGGCCGTCCGACTCCGGCCCCTCGGCGTCCGGGCCCGCCACCGAGACCCAGACCGGCGGCGACCCCTCCGTCGCCGACGGGTTCACCCTGCGCAAGGACCCGGAGGGCTTCCGGATCGCCGTCGCCAAGGGCTGGGACCGCGCACCGAAGAACGGCAGCGGCCAAGTCGTCTACACCCACGGGAACTTCGAGCTGCTCGTCGTGCCCGGAAGGGACGGCACGGGCACCTACGGCAGCGATCCGATGGTCTACCAGCGGGACAAGGAGCGCGAACTCCAGCCGTACCGGGACTCGAGCTGGGCCACCGCCACCGGTCTGCGGACCATCGAGGTGGGCGGGCGGACCATGGCCGAGGGCCAGTTCACCTGGACCGACGGGCAGGGCCGCGACCGGTACGTGCGCAACATGGCGATCCTGCTGAACGGCCGCTACCACATCGTCCAGGTCCGGGGCCCGGAGGCCGAGCGCGACGAGGTGACACGGCTCTACGAGCAAGCTACCGCGACGTACCGCTACACGGGTTGAGCGCCCCGTATACCGCCTGTGTGAAACGGGGTTGGGTACCGCCCGCGCGCCGGATACGGCAACCGTCACAGGACTGTCACCTTGGTACCCCTCGTGTTCCCAGGGGGAGGGTCGGTCCTTAGTCTGACCCTGTCAATAGCATTGCGGGGCAACGTGAATCAGATGCAGGGCCTGCTCATAGCGGGCCGCTACCGGCTGGCCGATTCCATCGGCAGCGGCGGCATGGGCCGGGTGTGGCGCGCCCACGACGAGGTGCTGCACCGGCAGGTGGCCGTCAAGGAACTGACAGCGGCGCTCTACGTCTCCGACAGCGACCGAGCCGTTCTGCTCGCCCGCACCCGGGCCGAGGCACGGGCCGCGGCACGCATCAACCACTCCGCCGTCGTCACCGTGCACGACGTGCTGGAGCACGACGGCCGCCCGTGGATCGTCATGGAGCTGGTCGAGGGCCACTCGCTGGCCGACGCGGTCAAGGAGCGCGGCCGCCTCGACGCCGCCGAAGCCGCGCGGATCGGCCTGTGGGTGCTGCGGGCCCTGCGCGCAGCGCACTCGGCCGGTGTGCTGCACCGTGACGTCAAGCCCGGCAACGTCCTCCTCGGCCGGGACGGCCGGGTCCTGCTCACCGACTTCGGCATCGCCCAGATCGAGGGCGACTCCACCATCACCCGTACCGGGGAGGTCGTCGGATCGGTCGACTACCTCGCGCCCGAGCGGGTGCGCGGCCACGATCCGGGCCCGTCCTCGGACCTGTGGGCGCTCGGGGCCACGCTGTACACGGCGGTCGAGGGACGCTCGCCGTTCCGCCGCACCTCTCCGCTGAGCACCATGCAGGCGGTCGTCGAGGAAGAGGTGGAGGAGCCCCGCAACGCCGGCCCCCTCGGCCCCGTCATCGCCGCCCTGCTGTGCAAGGAACCGGCCCAGCGGCCGGGCGCGGAGGAAGCGGAGCGCATGCTCGCCGAGGCGGCGCAGGGCCGCCGGCCGCACACCACGCGGGCGTTCGTACCGGCGCAGGGCACGGGCACGCACGGTGGCGGTACGGCCCCCACCGGCTACGGCCGGCCCGGTCACGCCCCCGAAGGGACCACGCGCGGCCACGTCCCCGGCGCACCGACGGCCGGCAACCGTGCCATGACCGGGTCCACGGCCGTGGCCCCCGCGCCCGCGGGCACCCAGGCCCGGCCCCGGCGCCGGCTGCGCACCCTCGCGCTGGTCGTCGCCGCCGCGGCCGTGCTCGGCGGCGGCGCGGCCGTCGCCTTCCAGCAGTGGGGCGGAGCGGAGCGCGGCTCCGGCGCGAACGGGGGCACGAACGGTCACACGCCGTCGCCCTCCACCAGCCCCGGCGGCAGCGCGAAGCCGGGCCCCGGGGGAGGCGTGCCGGCCTCCTGGAAGGCGTACCACGATCCGTGGGGCTTCACCGTCTACCTGCCCAAGGGCTGGTCGCGCAGGATCGTGGAGTCGAAGGGAGTCGAGGTGGACCCCGACCTCCGGCAGGTCGACTACACGCCCGACGGCGGCAAGCACTTCGTGCGCATCGCCATGGACACCAGCTCGGACTTCGCCAACGCCCTGGAGCACCAGAAGGACCTGGAGCAGCAGCTCCAATCGCTGGTCAACTACCGCCAGGTGACGATGAAGGCGAACACCTACCGCGATCGCCAGGGCGCGCTGTGGGAGTACACCTGGGACGCGCTCGCGAAGGACCCGCCCTATGTGGCCGGGCCGCGGCACGCCATCGAGGAGACGTACTTCTCGCGCGAGGGCACCGAGTACGCGATCTACATGTCGACGCCGGAGGCCGACTGGCCGCGGACGAGCAAGCAGTTCCAGTGGGTGCTGCGGAGCTGGCAGCCGCCGAGCGCCGGCTGACCGGTCCGGGCCCGGCACTTGGCCGATCACCGACCCGAACGGGTGCGGCCGGTGCGGCATGATGGGCCTCATGGGATCCGACGGGGACGACTTCCGCGTGATCGCGGGCCGTTACCGCCTCCAGGAGCGGATCGGACGCGGCGGCATGGGCGTCGTATGGCGGGCGAGCGACCAGGTGCTGGGCCGGCTGGTGGCGGTCAAGGAACTGGCGGCCGACGACTCCCTCCCGGACGACGACGCCCGCCGCCGACGCGACCGCACCTTCCGGGAGGCGCGGGCGGTCGCGCAGTTGCGGCACCCGCACATCATCGTCGTGCACGACGTCATCGAGCAGGACGAACGTCCGTACCTCGTCATGGAGCTGATCGACGGCGGCTCCCTCGCCGACCGCATCGCCAGGGGCGGCCCGGTCGACGCCGCCGAGGCCGCCCGGATCGGCGCCGACCTGCTGAGCGCGCTGCGCGTCGCGCACGCGGCCGGGGTGCTGCACCGGGACATCAAGCCCGCGAACGTGCTGCTGGAGTCCGGCACCGGCCGGGTGGTCCTCACCGACTTCGGCATCGCGCAGGTCGCGGGCGCCACCACGCTCACCGAGACCGGCTCCTTCGTCGGCTCGCCCGAGTACACCGCCCCGGAGCGGATGGCGGGCACCAGGACGGGGCCGGAGTCCGACCTGTGGTCGCTGGGCGCGCTGCTGTGCACGGTGCTCAGCGGTGAGTCCCCGTTCCGGCGGGACTCGCTCGGCGGCATCCTGCACGCCGTCGTCGCCGCCGAGATCCGGCCACCCGCCGAGGCCGAGCCGCTGCTGCCCGTCGTACGGGGCCTGCTGGAGCGCGATCCCGACCGCCGGCTGGACGCGGCGGACGCCGAGCGGATGCTGCGGACGTTCCTGGAGACGGGCCGTACACCGGCGGCCCCGGAACCGCCGGCGACGGGCCGCACCCCCAGGATCGCCGCCCTCGCCGCCCGCGCGGCCGGAGCCGGTCACCCGCCGACCGAACCCGACGTGCCGCGGGCACCCTCCGACACCCCGACGCCCGAACAGTCCCCGCCCGCAAGGCAGTCCTCGCGCGGGGTGCTGATCGCCGCCCTGCTGGTCGCCGCGGTGGCGGGGGCCGGCGTCTCGGCGGCGGCGCTGCTGCTGCACCGGGGCGAGGGCGCCGGCACGCCCGGCGGCGCCACGAGCAGCCCGGCGACGCCGACCAGCCACCCGGCCTCCCCGCCGGCCGGCAGCGTCTCGCCGTCGTCCGCGGTCACCGCGAGCAGCGCGCCCGCGGCTTCCCGGTCCCACACCGCCCCCTCGGGTTACCGCACCGCCCGGGACCCCAACGGCTTCTCGCTCGCCGTGCCGGAGGACTTCGACCGCGAACGGCAGGGCGAGCGCGTCTTCTACCTCTCCCCGGGGCAGACCTTCCGCCTCGGCGTCAAGGTCTCCCCGCCCGACGCTGGCGGTCCCGCCGCGGTGATGAGCCGGGCGGCAGCGGAGGGGGCCGGCACCAACCCGGGCTATCACGACGGCCGGGTCGTCGGGACCACGCACTCCGGACACCCCGCCGCGCTCTGGGAGTTCACCTGGGACGGCTTCAGCGCCGCCGAGGGCCCGCGCCACACCTACGACCTGTGCTGGGAGGAGGGCGGCCGGATGTACGACGTGTGGGTGTCGGCGCCGGTCGGACGGGTCCGGGAGGCCCGGGAGTACTTCGACGTGGCCGTGGACACCTTCTCGGTCACGGAACGTTGATTCCCGCCCGGTCACGGCTTCGTGACCGGTTCGTGTGCGCTGTGGTGGCGGGCGCCGATGGCGCGATATGGATGGTCCATGAGCAGTGACGGGGGAGCCGGCCGTGCGGCCGACGACACGACGAGTTTTGTGCTGCAACCGCCCAACCCGGTGCCGGGTGCGCGGCCCGGTGCGGCGCCCCGGCAGGCGGAACAGCGAGATGCACGGCCGGGCCCGGAGCAGAGCCCCGCTCCCGCCGCTCCCGAACCGGGCACCGGGCGGCTGATCGCCGGCCGGTACCGGCTGCTCGCCAAGCTCGGGCACGGCGGCATGGGCACCGTGTGGCGGGCCAAGGACGAGACGGTGGACCGCGAGGTCGCGGTGAAGGAACCCCGCGTGCCGGACCACCTTCCCGAGCGCGAACGCGCCAACGCCTTCGAGCGGATGCGCCGCGAGGCCCGCGCGGCGGCCCGGCTCGACCATCCCGCCGTCGTCAACGTGCACGACGTCGCGGTGGTGGACGGCCGGCCGTGGATCGTGATGGAGCTGGTGCACGGCCGCTCGCTGGGCGGCGCGCTCCAGGAGGGCACGCTGGACGCGCGCGAGGCTGCCCGGATCGGCCTGGAGGTGCTCGGCGCGCTGGAGGCCGCGCACGCGGCGGGCGTCCTGCACCGGGACGTCAAGCCGGACAACGTGCTGCTCGGCCGGTACGGCCGGGTCGTCCTCACCGACTTCGGCATCGCGCAGATCGAGGGCGAGACGAACCTGACCGACACCGGCGGCTTCGTCGGCTCGCCCGAGTACATCGCGCCGGAGCGGGTGCTCGGGCAGCGCCCCGGTCCGGCGAGCGACCTGTGGTCCCTGGGCGTCGTCCTCTACACCGCCACCGAGGGCGTCTCCCCGTTCCGCCGCAGCAACACCCCCGCCACCCTGCAGTCCGTCCTCAACGCCACCCCGGCCGCGCCCGCCGCCGCGCGCGGCCCGCTGGCGGAGGCCGTCAACAGCCTGCTCCAGAAGGACCCCGCCCGCCGTCCGACGGCGGCCCGGGTCCGGGTGCTGCTGGAGGCGGCCGCCAACCCCCCGGCGCCGGAGCCCACCCAGCACGTGGCGGTCGCCCCGCCCGCCCCGCCCGCCGGCCGCCCGCCCCGCCTGGGCCGCAGGGCCTGGCTGGGCGTGGGGGCCGCCGTGGTCGCGGCGGCGGTGGCCGCGTACCTCGTCGTCGCCGACCCCTTCGCGGGACCGCTGCCGGACGGCTGGGCGAAGCGGACCGACGCCGGACTGGGCGTCACCCTCGCCGTCCCCTCGTCCTACGTGCCCGGCCACCCGGACAAGGACGACCCCGACCGGAGCTGGGTGTCGTACACGGACCCGAGCGGTGCCATCTCGGTCGTGCTGGACCTGACCCGGAAGTCGGAGGACTCGCTCGGCACGATCAAGAGCAACGCGGTGGCCCAGATGCACGCCGACGACGAGAAGTTCAAGAACGACGGCGAGTACACCCTCGACATGCCCAAGGGCGCGAAGACGCACCCGGACGACGGCACCAAGTACCAGGGCAGACAGGCCGCCACGAACACCGTCGAGTACACGACCGACGACTCGCAGAACCCGCGCCCGCGTGAGCTGCGGATCTTCTACTACCGCACCGGCTCCGGCGACCTGTACCGGCTCACCGTCGGCTACCCGGGCAGGGGCGACTTCACCGCCCGGGGCCAGGAGGTCGCCAGGACCGCGATCGCCAACCTGGAGATCCAGAAGCCCTGAGCGACGGCTGTCCGGTGTCCGCCGGCCCCGGTGCCCCTTCGACAAGGGCGTGGTGCGCACGGTACTGATGTGACATGAGTGGAGACGGCGAACACCCGCCCGGCGCACGGCTGATCGGTGGACGCTACCGGCTTCTCGAGCGCCTGGGCGCCGGGCCGTCCGGGACCGTCTGGCGGGCCCGGGACGAGCAGGAGCAGCGGGACGTCGCCGTCAAGGAGCCCGTGCTGCCCGGACGTTCGGACGGTGACGAGGAGAGCCGCCGGTTCGCGCACCGGCTCCACCGGGAGGCGCGGACCGCCGCCCGGGTACGGCATCCCTCCGCCGTCGCCCTGCACGATGTCGTGCTGGACGGCGAACTGCCCTGGATCGTCATGGAGTTGGTGCAGGGCGAGTCGCTCCGGGAGACCGTGCGGCGCGGGCCGCTGCCGCCCGCCGAGGCCGCCCGTGTCGGGCTCGCCGTCCTCGGGGCGCTCCGGGCCGCGCACGCCGTGGGCATCGTGCACCGTGACCTCAAGCCGGCCAACGTCCTGATCGAGTCCGGTACCGGCCGGGTCGTCGTCACCGACTTCGGGATCGGGGACGGGCCCGCCGCGGACGTCCCCGCCGGGTTCGCCGCCCCCGAGCGGGCCTCGGGCGCGGTGCCGGACCCGCCTCCGACCTGTGGTCCCTCGGCGCGCTGCTCGCCACCGCGGTGGAGGGCGGCGACGCCGGCCCACTGCGACCGCTCCTGACCCGCCTGCACGCTCCGGACCCGGGCGCGCGGCCGACCGCGGAGGAGGCCGCGGCGGCCCTGGAGGCCTGCGCGACCGTGCCCGCCGCCCGCCCGGCGCCCGCGGAGCCGCCGCGTGCCCTGGCACCCGAACCCCACCCCTGACCCGGGCTGGGCCGCCCTTCCCGCCGGCTTGCGCCCCTGTCGGCCGGGAAAACCCGGCCCGCGAGCCGGAAAAACCCGGCCTGTCATGATCGTCACCCGACAACGCGCTGATCAGCGCATTTGCTGCCAGTGATCACTGGCGCCGTGTGAGCACTCGGTGAATCCCCGTTACCGACGGGTACCCAAAGGCTCCGCCGCGGCATACCCTGCGCGTCATGACGGACTCGCAGGCCCCGGACATCACCGGTACCAACCCGCTCGCGCCCGCCCCGAGGGCGTCCGCACCGCCGCCGACGTGGTCACCCCGACGCTGGTGGCCCAGCTCACCAAGGGTGTCGTCGGCTCCGGCCGTACCGCCAACCACACCCCCTTCACCGGGGAGAAGCTGGCCGACCTGCCCGAGTCCACGCCCGAGGACGTGCGACAGGCCTTCGCGGCCGCCCGCGCCGCCCAGGCCGTGTGGGAGAGGACCCCGGTGCGGCAGCGGGCCGCCGTGCTGCTCCGCTTCCACGACCTGGTGCTCGAGCGCCAGGCCGAGGTGCTCGACCTGATCCAGCTCGAGACCGGCAAGGCCCGGCTGCACGCGCACGAGGAGGTGCAGGCCGTCGCCGTCGCGGCCCGCCACTACGGCCGCAAGGCCCCCGGGTACCTGCGGCCCAAGCGGCACACCGGCGCCGTGCCGACCCTGACGAAGGTCAGCGAACTGCGCCACCCGCGCGGGGTCGTCGGCCAGATCGCCCCCTGGAACTACCCCCTCGAGCTGTCCGTGGGCGACGCGCTGCCCGCCTTCGCCGCCGGCAACGCGGTCGTCATGAAGCCGGACACCGAGACCTGCCTCACCGCGCTCTGGGCCCGTGACCTGCTCATCGAGGCGGGGCTGCCCGAGGGCGTCTTCCAGGTCGTGCTCGGCGAGGGCCCGGTCGTCGGACCCGAGCTGGTCAAGCACGCCGACTACGTCTCCTTCACCGGCTCCACCCGCACCGGCCGCGAGGTCGCGCAGGGCGCCGCCGCCCGTCTGGTCGGCGTCTCCCTCGAACTCGGCGGCAAGAACGCCATGCTGGTCCTGGAGGACGCCGACATCGAGAAGGCCGCCGCGGGCGCCGTCCGCGCCTGCTTCTCCTCGGCCGGCCAGCTCTGCATCTCCATCGAGCGGCTGTACGTCCACGAGTCGGTCGCCGACGCCTTCCTGGAGCGCTTCGCGGCCCGCACCCGGGCCATGCGGCTCGGCAACTCCCTCGCCTACGGCGCCGACATGGGCTCGCTGGTCGGGGAGCGGCAGCTCGAGACCGTCGAACGGCACGTCCAGGAGGCCGTCGCCAAGGGCGCCGTGGTGGTCACGGGCGGCGTGGCCCGTCCCGACATCGGCCCGTACTTCTTCGAGCCGACCATCCTCGACGGCGTCGAGGACTCCATGGCCGTCTGCGAGGAGGAGACCTTCGGTCCCGTCGTCTCGCTGTACCGCTTCAAGACCGAAGACGAGGCGGTCGAGCGCGCCAACGCCACTCCGTACGGCCTGAACGCGTCCGTGTGGACGAAGTCCGCCCGGCGCGGCCTGGACGTGGCCTCCCGGCTGCGCACCGGCACGGTCAACGTCAACGAGGGCTACGCGCCCGCCTACGGCAGCGTCCAGTCCCCGATGGGCGGCATGAAGGACTCCGGCCTCGGCCGCCGCCACGGCTCCGAGGGCATCCTCAAGTACACCGAGGCCCAGACGGTGGCCCGGCAGCGGCTGCTGCCGATGGCGCCGTCGCTGGGCATGGACGACGCGCAGTACGCCCGGTTCATGAGCAGCAGCCTGCGCCTGATGAAGGCCTTCCGCTTCCGCTAGTCACCTCCCACCCCACAGCCACCAACCCCGTTCTCGACGAGGAGAGCACGTGTCGCAGGAGAAGTCTGTCCAGACCCGGGACGAGGACGGGTACGACTACGACGTCATCGTGATCGGTTCGGGGTTCGGCGGCTCGGTCTCCGCCCTGCGCCTCACCGAGAAGGGCTACCGGGTGGGCGTGCTGGAGGCCGGCCGCCGCTTCACCCGGGAGTCCCTGCCCAGGAACTCCTGGGACCTGAAGAACTACCTCTGGGCCCCGCGGCTCGGCATGTACGGCATCCAGCGCATCCATCTGCTGGGCAACGTGATGGTGCTGGCCGGCGCGGGCGTGGGCGGCGGTTCGCTGAACTACGCCAACACCCTCTACGTGCCGCCGAAGGCGTTCTTCGACGACCCGCAGTGGCGCGGCATCACCGACTGGCAGCAGGAGCTGAAGCCGTACTACGACCAGGCGCAGCGCATGCTCGGCGTGCGGCTCAACCCGACCATGACCCCGTCCGACGTGCACCTGAAGGCGGCGGCCGAGCGGATGGGTGTCGGCGACACCTTCCACCTGGCGCCGGTCGGCGTCTTCTTCGGTGACGGCAAGGACGCCGACGGCACGGCGCAGGGCAGGCCCGGCGAGCAGGTGGACGACCCGTACTTCGGCGGTGCCGGGCCCGCCCGCAAGGCCTGCACCGAGTGCGGCGAGTGCATGACCGGCTGCCGGCACGGCGCGAAGAACACCCTCAACGAGAACTACCTGTACATCGCCGAGAAGGCCGGCGCGGTGGTCCACCCGATGACGACGGTGGTGTCCGTCACGGACGACTCGCGCGGCGGGTACGCGATCGCGACGCTGCCCACGGACGAGAAGAAGAAGGGCGAGGGGCGGCTGTTCACCGCGCGGAAGGTGGTGGTCGCGGCCGGCACGTACGGCACCCAGACCCTGCTGCACCGCATGAAGGCGGGCGGGCAGCTGCCCGGGATCTCCGCCCGGCTGGGCGATCTGACCCGCACCAACTCCGAGGCCCTGGTGGGCGCGCAGACCGACAACCGCCGCTACCGCAAGGCGACCGGTGAGCAGCGGGCCGACTTCACGCGCGGGGTCGCCATCACGTCCTCGATCCACCCCGACGACAGCACCCACATCGAACCGGTCCGCTACGGCAAGGGCTCCAACTCGATGGGCGGTCTGTCCATCCTCCAGGTCCCCTACGCCGAGGGTTCCTCGCGCGTCCTGGCCTGGCTGGCCAACGCCGCCCGCCACCCCCTGCTCGTCGCCCGCTCGCTGTCCAACCGGCGCTGGTCGGAGCGGACCATCATCGGGCTGGTGATGCAGTCGCTGGACAACTCGCTGACGACCTATCTGAAGCCCGGTGGGGTCGGCAAGGGCCTGCTCACCGCCCGGCAGGGGCACGGCGCCCCGAACCCCAAGCAGATCAAGGCCGCCTCGCAGGCCGCCACCGTGCTCGCCGAGGAGATCAACGGCTTCCCCGGCAGCAATGTCGGCGAGCTGATGGGCACCCCGCTGACCGCGCACTTCCTCGGCGGCTGCCCCATCGGCGACTCCCCTGAGACGGGTGTGATCGACCCCTACCACCGGCTCTACGGCCACTCCGGCATCTCGGTGGTGGACGGCGCCGCCGTCTCGGCCAACCTGGGCGTCAACCCGTCGCTGACGATCACCGCGCAGGCCGAGCGGGCCATGTCGTACTGGCCGAACAGGGGCGAGGAGGACCCACGCCCCGCGCAGGGAGCGGCGTACGAGCGGCTGAAGCCGGTGGAGCCGCGTGAGCCGGCGGTCCCGGCGGACGCGTTCGGCGCGCTCAGGCTGCCGTTCCTGGGCATCCCGGCGGTGCCGCCGAAGAAGTAGCCGGACCCGAGGCAGCCGGACCTGAGGAGCCGGACCCCGAAGACGCCGAAGGACCTGCATCCCCCTCCGAACGCAGGTCCCTCGCGGTTACCGTCGTCTTGATCCGGCAGCAGGTTTGATCCGCGAGGGCGATGAATGGTTGCTTCCGGATTCGCCGGAATTTGTGTGGCGTGGCCCACATCGACCTGAGGCCGGGGCCGGGGCGGGGCCGGGCGCGACGAAGGGCCCGCGGGACTCGAGCCGCGGGGCCCTCTTTTCGTCGGTACCGGCGCGAGGGCGCGCCGGTACCCGGGAGCGGCGCCGGGGGGTCGCGCCGCCTGCTCTGTGGTCCTGACCATGTATTTCCGCCGGCCGGCCCCGGGCGTCCCCGGAGCCGGCCGTTCTCTTGGATGACCGGGCTGCTGTCCCCTGCCGTCCGGTCACTTCTCCGGAGCGAGGTCCCACGGTGTACGGCACGACCCGTACGCCTCATCGCTCCGGTGAGCCACGCGTGGTTCTGTCGGGCCCGCCCCTGGCTGGCACGGACAACAAGTACAACGAAGCGGTGCGGGGACCGGTCACGCGCCGTACGGGTGAGACCCGGACCGAACTCAGATACGACCCCGGCACAGCTCCAGCATGGTCATCGCGAGCGCGGTGCCCGGCTTGCCGAGCGCCTCGCGGTAGCGGCCGAGGATCTCCATCTCACGGGAGAGGTTCACCCGCCGGCCGCCGGAGGCGATCCGGGTCTCCTGGACGACGGTGGACACGGCCATCCGCTCCTGGATGAGCCCGATGATCCGGTCGTCCAGCGCGTCGATGCGGGTACGGGCGTCGTCGATGGTCTGTTCCGCGGTGAGAGTGGTCATGTCGGGGGCTCCTCGTGAAGGTGGCTGGCAAAGGCCCCGGAACGGCAGAACCCGGAGAAACGACAGGCGCCCCGGGCCTTGTCGGCCCGGGGCGCCTGGTAAGTCGCTTGGCGGTTCGCTCAAGCAGCACGACCATGGCAGCCGGCGGGCCGGGTGCCATAGGTAAAGAGGTAGGTCGAGTGCGCGAGCATGGGCCCAGTATGCCACGGTCCCGTCCGGGGAGGCGTGCCCGCCCGCACCGTTAGACTCGTTAGCACAGACCCCGCCCGACCACCAGAAGGCACCCCGTGTCATCAGCGACTTCAACTGCCGCCTCCCCCGACACCGTCCTGGTCGTCGATTTCGGCGCGCAGTACGCCCAGCTCATCGCCCGTCGCGTCCGCGAGGCGCGGGTCTACAGCGAGATCGTGCCGAGCACCATGCCGGTCCAGGAGATGCTCGCCAAGAACCCCGCGGCGATCATCCTCTCCGGCGGTCCCTCGTCCGTCTACGAGGAGGGTGCCCCCGGCTCGACGGCGCCCTCTTCGAGGCCGGCGTCCCGGTCTTCGGCATGTGCTACGGCTTCCAGCTCATGGCGCAGGTCCTCGGCGGCACCGTCGACAACACCGGCGCCCGTGAGTACGGCCGCACCGACCTGCACGTCTCCAAGTCCGGCTCCACCCTCTTCGAGGGCACCCCGGACGAGCAGCACGTGTGGATGTCGCACGGCGACGCCTGCTCCGCCGCCCCCGAGGGCTTCGCCGTCACCGCGTCCACCGACGTGGTCCCGGTCGCCGCCTTCGAGAACGACGAGAAGAAGCTGTACGGGGTCCAGTACCACCCCGAGGTCATGCACTCCACGCACGGCCAGCAGGTGCTGGAGCACTTCCTGTACCGGGGCGCGGGCCTGACCCCGTCCTGGACCACCGGCAACGTGATCGAGGAGCAGGTCACCGCGATCCGCGAGCAGGTCGGCGACCGGCGCGCCATCTGCGGTCTGTCCGGCGGCGTGGACTCCGCCGTCGCCGCCGCGCTCGTCGCGCGGGCCATCGGCGACCAGCTGACCTGCGTCTACGTCGACCACGGCCTGATGCGCAAGGGCGAGACCGAGCAGGTCGAGAAGGACTTCGTGGCCGCGACCGGCGTCAAGCTGGTCGTCGTGGACGCCGAGGAGCGCTTCCTGACCGCCCTCAAGGGCGTCTCCGACCCGGAGGAGAAGCGCAAGATCATCGGCCGCGAGTTCATCCGCGTCTTCGAGCAGGCGCAGGCCGAGATCATCGCGGACGAGGGTCCGGCCGTGGAGTTCCTGGTCCAGGGCACCCTGTACCCGGACGTGGTCGAGTCCGGCGGCGGCACCGGCACCGCCAACATCAAGTCGCACCACAACGTCGGCGGCCTGCCCGAGGACCTCGAGTTCAAGCTGATCGAGCCGCTGCGCAAGCTGTTCAAGGACGAGGTCCGGATGGTCGGCAAGGAGCTGGGCCTGCCGGAGGAGATCGTGCAGCGCCAGCCCTTCCCGGGCCCCGGCCTCGGCATCCGCATCGTCGGCGAGGTCACCAAGGAGCGCCTCGACCTGCTGCGGGACGCCGACGCCATCGCCCGCGAGGAGCTGACCGCGGCCGGCCTGGACCGGGACATCTGGCAGTGCCCGGTGGTCCTGCTCGCGGACGTCCGCAGCGTCGGCGTCCAGGGCGACGGCCGCACCTACGGTCACCCGATCGTGCTGCGCCCGGTCTCCTCCGAGGACGCCATGACCGCCGACTGGTCCCGGCTGCCGTACGACGTCCTGGCCCGCATCTCGACCCGGATCACCAACGAGGTCCGGGACGTCAACCGCGTCGTCCTCGACGTGACCTCCAAGCCCCCGGGCACCATCGAGTGGGAGTGATCCTCTCCCGCTGAGGATCAGGTCCGCCTGAGCGTGCGCACCGGCGCGCCGGGCCGCCAGACCTGGACGACCAGATAGGTGTCGTCCTCGACGCAGGTCCGCACGACCTCCGTCAACTCGGTGCGGAAGAGGTGGAACGGCTGCGGCGGTTCCACCTCTTTCACGTACGCGTCCCTGGCCTCGCCCTCCTCGACCTCGTACGCCCGTCCGGCGATCCGTACGTCCCCGCCGCCCATCCCGGTGCCCTCGCCCGGGTTCGCCTGCAGCGCGAAGCGCGGATCGCGGCGCAGATCGAGGGCCTTCAGCGAGCCGGCCATCATGCCCAGCCACAGCTCGCCGCCCGGATGCCGGCCTCCAGGCCGGAGGTGCGCGGGGAGCCGTCCCGGCGCAGGGTGGCGAGGACGTGGTGGCGGAAGGCGCCGAAGCGCCGCTCGGTGGTCGCCGCCAGCTCGGGTGCGGCGATGGTGAAGGCTGCCCAGTTCATGCCGGCCAGTCTCACCGGCAAACCGGACACCTCCTGTCTGATATTCGCCGCGCACGTCATCTTTACCAACCAGCGCTGCCCTTTTGCGCCGACCGGAGGTAACTTCCCGCCCGTACCGCAAACCCCCACGCTGGAGGACCCATGCACGGGCCCACGCCGCCCCCTCCGCTGCCCACCGATCAGCTGAAGTTCGCCATGCCGCCGATGCACGACTCGGTCGAGGACGAACGCCGGCACCGCAAGGAGCGGCTCGCGGGTGCCCTGCGGATCTTCGGGCGCTCCGGACTCGAGGACGGGGTGTCCGGGCACATCACCGCGCGCGACCCGGAATACAGCGACTGCTTCTGGGTCAACCCGTTCGGGATGCCCTTCCAGCACGTCACCGTCGGCGATCTCGTACTCGTGAACCAGGACGGGCAGGTCGTCGACGGCCGCTACCACGTCAACCAGGCCGCGTTCACCGTGCACGCCCAGGTGCACGCCGCCCGGCCCGACGTCGTCGCCGTCGCGCACTGCCACTCCGTGCACGGCCGGGCCGTCGCCGCGCTCGGCGACCTCATCGACCCCATCACCCAGGAGAGCTGCGCCTTCTACGAGGACCTGGCCCTGTACGACGCCTACACCGGCGTCAACGTCGACGCCGAGGAGGGCCGCCGTATCGCCGACACGCTGGGGTCCCGCAAGGCGCTGGTGCTGCGCAACCACGGCCTGCTGACCGTCGGGAACTCGGTGGACGCCGCGGCCTGGTGGTTCCTGTCCCTGGAACGCTCCTGTCAGGTGCAGCTGATGGCCAAGGCCGCCGGCCGGCCGGTCCTCATCGACCACAAGCTGGCCGTGGCCACCCGCGAACAGCTCGGCGGCGACCTGGTGGCCTGGATCAACTACCAGCCCCTTTGGCAGGAGATCAGCCGCCGCGAACCCGACCTGCTCGGCTAGCCGCTCGGGGCGCCGGGGGCCGCGTCAACACGGCGACCGGGAGTTCACCCGACATGACCCGGACCGGCGGGCTCGGACCACCCGGGGTAGGGCACAATTCGCTTTCGTCGCAGGGGAGTTGCACGGCCGGAAATGCGCACTATGGGTTGCTTCGGTCGTATCGAGAGGTCGTGCGGAAGGCGGGCGTAGGGCGTGGCGGTGCAGGAGGCCAGACAGAGCACGGGTGCCGACGGCGCCCATGAGGGCGGCTGTGCGTGCGGGGACTGCCCGCACGGGGCCAGGCAGGGGCACCGGCGGGCCGTCGCGGCATTCCTGCGCGTCCGCGACGAGTTCGCGGCCGGGCAGGGCCTGCCGCCGGCCGTGGCCCACTCCGCCTCCGCCTCCCGCCAGTGGGTCTCCGAGGAGCTGACCCAGCGGGCCGAGGAGGTCGCCGAGCGCGGCCGCGCCGAAGGCCAGGCATGGCTCGCGCGGCTCTGGCTGCGGACAGTGTGCGTGGTGGGCGGCATGGTCCTCGCCCTGCTGCTCGCCGAGTCGCTCACCGCGATCGGCGCGGGCTGGAGCAGTGCCCGGACCGCCGCCCTGCTCGCCGCCCTCGCCGTCGGAGGCGTGCTGGCCGCCGCCTCCTGGTGGCACCGGGCGCGCGGCGGGGTGCTGGCCCCGCTCATCGGCGAGGACAACCGCATGTCCACCTCCCGCACCGTGGCCGCGAGCTGGATCCTCCTCGTCGTCTACGCCGTCCTCCTGCTGGCGGGCCGGCTGGCCGCCGCCTCCGGGCACGCCGAACGCGACGCCCTGCTGACCGGCCTGGACCTCGCGCGCGGCGCGGGCCTGGTGTCCGTCCTCGGTGTGCTGTGCGGCATCGCCGTACTGGTCCGCCGGGTGGTCGGCCTGCGCATCCTCGCCCAGCGGCTGCAGAAGGTGCCGGCCCACCGGCCGCGCGCGGCCGACCTGCTGACCGACGACTCCGGCCGGGGCGCCTTCGCCGACATCCAGTACGTCGCCGTGAACGCCGTCGCCCTGCTGTTCGCCGCCGTCCGGCTGGCCCGCCGCCCCGACCAGCTCCCCGACCTGCCGTGGGGGCTCGCCGTGCTGGTCCTCGTCTCCGCCGCGACCTACCTGGCCGGCAAGTACGCGGAGGGCGGCCGCCCGGTGATCCTCTCCGTGGTCCGCGCCCGCGAACCCGGCGACCTGGACGGACCGATCCGTACCGGCGACGACATCGAGATCCGCGGCACCGGCTTCGTCCCGCCCGGCGCCCACGGCGCCGACCGCCTCTCCCGCACGGTCGTACGCATCGGCGCCGTGGACGTCCACGTCCCCCTGGTCCCCGTCACCGGCGGCTTCCGCAACCCCACCGACACCGTCCTGACCGTCCCGGTACCGGTCGAGGTGGAACCCGGCGCGGTGGAGGTGCAGGTGATCACCGCGGGCGGTGCGGCGACCAACCGGTGCACCGTCCAGATCACGGAGTGAGGGACGTTCCGAGCGAGGAGTGAGACGCCGGGCCGGCCCCGCGCCCGGTCCCGCCGCCGCCCGGATCCGAAGGTTGGAAGTCGGTAAAAGCGGTGAAAGCGTCTCGCAGAGGATTGAACCCCGCCGTTCGTCATACGTATCGTCGATTGAGGGGTCCGGCACGGGTGAGAGGCGGCTGGCAGCGATGACTCAGGGTATTCGGACGGACACCTACACCTCCGATCTGAACGGTGTACGCGGCTGGCGGGCCACGGCCACCCGGTACGCCCTCCTTCCGCTTCGCGTCTACCTCGGTGTGACCTTCATCTACGCCGGCCTCAACAAGATCACCGACAGCGCCTTCCTCAAGTCCGCCGGAGCCGGGTCGATCGGCGACACCATGCGCGCGGCCCGTGGCTCCGCGGCCCTTCCGGCCCTGATCGACCTGGCACTGAAGAACCCCGTCGGCTTCGGCTTCGCCATCGCCCTCGGTGAACTGGCCGTCGGCATCGGCACCCTGCTCGGACTGCTCGGCCGGCTGGCCGCCCTCGGCGGCGCGCTGATCTCGCTCAGCCTGTGGCTGACTGTCAGCTGGGCCTCGACGCCGTACTACTACGGCAACGACCTCGCCTACCTGATGGCCTGGCTGCCCCTCGTCCTCGCCGGAGCGCCCTACCTCTCCCTCGACGCGGCCCTCAGGTCGCGACGGCGAGCCCGGGCGGGCGCCTACCTCTGACCGCCGCGCGCGGCCTGCCGTCTGCGGACGCCCCGCGCCGCCGCCGTACTGACGCCGGCCAGGCAGAGGCCGCCCACCACCAGCGGGACGATCAGGAACCACGGGGTGACCCACAGCCCGGCCGCGTCACCGGCGTAGACCGCGCCGGCGGCGGCGAGGAAGAGGCCGGCGACCAGCTTCCCCGGCTGGAACTCATGACGCAGCACGGCTGACCTCCACCTGTCCGACGCCCACCCGGAGGCCCAGCTCGACCGTGCCGGCCCTCTTCCCGGACCCGGCCGGCGACAGGACCACCTCCTCGTGCCTGCCCGGCTTCACGTCCACGTCCTTTCTGCTGTCACCGGGCAACCGGATGTCGCCCACGCCCACGTCGATGCTCAACCGCACGGTCGCGTCCCGCGGCACGATCACCTTCAGCTGCCCCGCGCCCACCTCCGCGTCGGTGGACACCGTCCGTCCCCTGCCGGGGTGCACCCGGGTCAGGTCCAGGGTGCCGACACCGGTGCCCACGGCGTAGGCGGGCCGCACATCCGCCGTCGCCGCCGGTCTCCAGGACGTCCGGTCCCAGTGCGTCGCCATGTCCTTCGGCAGGGCCGTGGCGCCCGCCAGCAGCCCCGCGGTGACGATCGCCAGGAGCACCGATCCGGCCCCCGTCCGGCCCAGGAACGCGCTGACCGCTATGCCGAGGCCGAAGACCAGGAGCGCCCAGGCCAGGCCGGTCTGGAGGCTGGTGCCCAGCGGGTGCGTGTCCCAGGTCAGCCCGGTGCCCGCTCCGCCGGCCAGCAGGGCGGACAGGAACACCCAGCCGCCGATCCAGCGCGGGCCGCGCGGTCTCGGCGGCGCCGTCCGTGTCGGCCGAGCGGCGCCGGAGTGGGTCCAGGGGAGGTCGATACCGAGGTCCACGGCCGGGGTGAGGTTCCGGTCGCGGGTGTCGGAAGGCCCCCACAGGTACCCGGTGCCGCCGACATGGGTGCCGTCCTTGACGATCGGGTCACGCCACCAGGAGGGGTGGTGAATGGTGATGACCGGCGGTGCCTTGGCCTCCGGCGGGGCGTCGGCGGCGGCCTGCGCCGCGAGCGGATCGGGGTCGGGGGCACCGCGGTGCCGTGACCAGTACCCGGCGCCCGCCAGCAGCAGGGAGAGCACCACGGCGAAGGCGAGCACCCCGCCGTTCCTCAGCATGGTCAGGAAGATCCCGCAGCCGACCAGCGCGAACAGCACGGCGGCCAGCGCCTGCCCGTCGACCCGCCCGGTCAGCAGCTTGCGGACCTCGTTCTCCTCGTCCTCCTCGTACGGCACGAGCAGCCAGGCGAAGCCGTAGAAGATGAGGCCGATGCCGCCCGTCGCGGCCAGCACGGCCAGGGTGATCCGGAAGATCACCGGGTCCATGTCGGCCTGCCGTCCGAGCCCCGCGCACACGCCCGCGATCACCTTGTGCCGGCGGTCGCGCCGGAAGCGGCCGGGGGCGTCGGCGGTGTCCTGCTCCGCCGCGCTCCGCCCCGTGTCCCGCTCCGCCGTACCCGTCCGTCCCGCGGTGCCGGTGCCGGCGGCTGACTCCGCTCCGGGCGCTCCTGTCCCTCCCACCGCGGCGGGCGCGGCATCCGACGGCCCGGCCCCGGGGCGGGGCGCGGGCCGGGGCCGGGTCCCGGACCCGTCGCGGCGTGCTCGTGATCGGTCATGTGTCCATGGTGACGGTCCGTCCGCCGCGACGGGAGTCGGGATGACCCTGGGCGAACCCTGAGATCGGCCCGGAAGGCCAGAGGGGCGCCGGAGGGAGGGCGGAGGGACGCCGGGGAGGCGTTCGGTAAGGGCCGGCGGGGAGGCGTTCGGTACGGGCCGGCGGACCGCCGCGGACCTCCGGCCCGGAGATCAGGGGAGTCTAGGGGACGGACCCTGATGCTCCGCCCCGTGGCCGTGTGACCATCGATGGCATGCCGGAAGCCGCAGCACTGCCCTCGACGACCCGCGGCCGCCGCGCAAGCTCTACCGCAGCAGCGACGGCCGCTGGCTCGGCGGAGTGGCGCGGGGCCTCGCCGGGCACCTCGGCCTGCCCGTCATCTGGGTCCGGCTCGCGTTCGTCGGCCTGTTCATGGCCAACGGACTGGGCGCGCTGCTGTACGCGGCGTTCTGGTTCTTCGTCCCGCTCGGCGTCGGCGGCGTCGGCGGCCACAAACCGCCCCTGGTCGGCACCGAGACCTCGCCGGAGGGTCGCCGCAGACTGGTGGCCCGCAAGCCGGACAAGGGGCAGATGGTCGCGCTGCTCCTCATGGTCATCGTGTCCATGGTCTTCGTGGGCAGCGTCAACCTGACCAACGGGGCCAAGGCGTATCTGCTGCCCGCCGTGCTGGTCGCGGCCGGTGTCGCCCTCGTCTGGCGCCAGGCGGACAACGCCCGGCGCGCCCGGTGGGTCGAGGTCGGCAGCCGCCGGCGCACACTCACCCTGCTCCGCGCGGGCGTCGGGGTCCTGCTGGTCACCGCCGGCGTCTCCGCCATCTTCGTCATGCAGGGCTCGGCCGCCCACCTCGGCGCGGTCCTCCAGGCCGCGCTCGCCGTCCTCGTCGGCATCACCCTGCTCGCCGGCCCCTATCTGGTCCGGATGACCCAGGACCTGTCCGAGGAACGCCTGATGCGCATCCGCGCCCAGGAGCGCGCCGAGGTCGCCGCCCACGTCCACGACTCCGTGCTGCACACCCTCACCCTGATCCAGCGCAACGCCGACAACGCCGGCGAGGTGCGCCGCCTGGCCCGGGCCCAGGAGCGGGACCTGCGCACATGGCTGTACAAGCCCGAGGGCACGGGCAAGGACGAGGCGGACGAGCCCGACACGGTCGCCGAGGCGGTGCGGCGCAGCGCCGCCGAGGTGGAGGACAAGCACGGTGTGCCCATCGAGGTGGTCGTGGTCGGGGACTGCCCGCTCGACGAACGGACCGCCGCGCAGATGCAGGCCGCGCGCGAGGCGATGGTCAACGCCGCCAAGTACGGTGGCGAGGGCGGTGCCGTACAGGTGTACGCCGAGGTCGAGGGGAGGACGGTGTTCGTGTCGGTCCGCGACCGCGGCCCGGGCTTCGACCTCGACTCGATACCCGCCGACCGCATGGGTGTCAGAGAATCGATCATCGGCCGCATGGAGCGCAACGGCGGCACGGCCCGGCTGCGGGCGGTGCCGGACGGCGGCACGGAGGTCGAACTGGAGATGGAGAGGGCGGAGAAGACGTCATGAGCGACGCGACCGAGGCGAACGGCACGGCGGGGGCGGCGGAGCCGGCCGGAACCGGCCCGGCCGGAGAGCGGCATGTGCGCGTGGTGCTCGTGGACGACCACCGTATGTTCCGCACCGGCGTCCAGGCCGAGATCGGGCAGACCGCCGAGACCGGGGTCGAGGTGGTCGGCGAGGCGGCGGACGTCGACCAGGCGGTCTCGGTCATCACCGCGACCCGGCCCGAGGTGGTCCTGCTCGACGTCCACCTGCCGGGCGGCGGCGGCGTCGAAGTGCTGCGCCGGTGCGCCGCGTTGATGGCGGACGCCGAGCGCCCTGTCCGCTTCCTCGCCCTGTCCGTCTCCGACGCCGCCGAGGACGTGATCGGTGTGATCCGCGGCGGCGCCCGCGGCTACGTCACCAAGACCATCACCGGCAGCGACCTGGTCGGCTCGGTCTTCCGGGTCCAGGAGGGCGACGCCGTCTTCTCGCCGCGCCTGGCCGGGTTCGTCCTGGACGCCTTCGCCTCCACCGACGCCCCGCCGGTCGACGAGGACCTGGACCGCCTCACCCAGCGGGAACGCGAGGTGCTGCGGCTGATCGCCCGCGGTTACGCCTACAAGGAGATCGCCAAGCAGCTCTTCATCTCGGTCAAGACGGTCGAGTCCCATGTCTCGGCGGTCCTGCGCAAGCTCCAGCTCTCCAACCGCCACGAGCTGACCCGCTGGGCCACGGCACGCCGGCTGGTCTGACCGCCGCGGCACGTCACGCCACCCGGGTCGCCCCCGCGAACGGCATCTCGTCGACGGGAGCCACCCGGACCGGGGCCGACGGGTTCGGGGCGTGGATCATCCGGCCGTTGCCGATGTAGATGCCGACATGGCTGATGCCGGAGTAGAAGAAGACCAGGTCGCCGGGCTGGAGCTGGGAGCGGGTCACCCGCCGGCCCGCGTTGATCTGGGCGTAGGTGGTGCGGGGCAGGGAGACGCCCGCGGAGCGGTAGGCGGCCTGCACCAGCCCCGAGCAGTCGAAGGCGCTGGGCCCGGTCGCGCCCCACACGTAGGGGCTGCCGAGCTTCTGGTAGGCGTAGGCGACGGCCGCGGCCGCCCGGGAGCCGGAGGCGGCGACGGAGCCCGCCTGCTCCAGAGCCGCCCGGGTGTCCGAGGCGGAACGCGAGGCGTGCCCGGCGGCGGTGCCGTCGCCGGCGATCCCTGAGCGGTCCGCGGGAGTGAGCCGTGCCAGCAGCCTGCGCGCCTCACCGAGCTTCGCGGTGACGGTCTGCTTGTGCCGTCGAACCTCCGCCTGCCGCGACCGCAGCGACTTCAGCTCGACGCGGGAGGCGCCGCGTAACTGCTCGATCTCGCGGAGCTGTTCACGCACCCGCGCCACCGTTCCGGCCTGCCGGTCGCCCGCCCGCTCCGCGAACGCGGCCCCGTCCAGGTACCGGTCCGGGTCGCTGGACAGCGCGAGCTGCCAGGAGGGGTCGATCGCGCCGTCGCGGTACTGCGCCGCGGCCAGTGAACCGAGCGCGTCCCGAGCGGTGTTGAGCTTCTGCTGCCTCCGGGCGGCCTCGTCCCGCAGCGAGTTCAGCCGCCGCTGGGCCGCGTCCGCCTTCTCCTTCGACCCGTTGTACTTCTCGGTGGCGGTCTCGGCCTCCTGGTACAGCTTGTCGACCTTGGCCTTCACCTGGGCCGGCGTCAGCTGCGGCTCGGCGCTGCCCGTGCCCTCGAAGGCCGTCGCGGTGGCCGCCCCCGCCAGGGCGAGGGTCACGGCCGTGCGGGCCGTGCTACCGCCGAGTGGGCGCTGCCGGGGCTTGCGGTGCGCTGCCACCTGGACCGTCACGTCCTTCCATGGATCTCCGCAGCCGAGCGGTAGGGCAGTCCGGCGGCCGCCCGCACAGGGGAACGGGCCGCCGCCGGACCTTTCTCGGCGGAGGTGGCCGGCGGCCGCCCCTGGCCCGGGCGGCGGTGGAAAGCCGGTCACCTGGGGGAGGACGCTAGGCCGGATTGTGACAGGTTGGTAACGCACTGTACGGAAGTGGCCGAGGCGGACCGAGCCGTATACGACCGTGATCGCATCGCCGGGCCCATGCTGTCGCCTTCACGCTGCGTAGTGACCGAAGCGCGTATTGAGGGACCCACGGGGACCGTGTGGTGCTATGCGGCGCATATATGCAAGATCTTCCGCACGGGACGCGGCCGGGTGGACGGGCCCGGTGGCCGGCGACCCGGAGCCCCCTCATAGGCTCCGGGTCATGGACGTACTCATCCATCTCCTCGTCGGCCTGCACATCATCGGCATCGCCGCGCTGCTCGGCGGTTTCCTCACCCAGATGAAGGCGATGGGCCGGGGCACGGCCCGGTTCGTCCCCGGGATGCTGCACGGCGCGTTCACCATGCTGGTCACCGGCGTGGCCCTGGTCGGGCTCAACGAGGCCGACGGCCACCACGTCAACAGCTTCAAGATCGGTGTGAAACTTGCCCTGCTGATCGTGATCCTCGGGCTGGTCTACGTCCAGCGCGACGAGGAGAAGGTGGACAAGCGCGTCTTCGGGCTCGTCGGCCTGCTGACCATGGCGAACATCTTCATCGCCGTGCTGTGGACGTGAGGCTCAGCGCGCCCTGACCAGGCCGGCGCGGGCGGCGAGCACGGCGCCGGCCGCGACCGCAAGCCACGCCGCGACCGCCAGCCACACCAGCGCCTGGCCGGGCGTCCGCAGCCGGCCGATGTCCAGGGCCGCCGCGACCGACAGGGTCGCGGCCGCCGTCATGCCCAGCGGGAACACCGTCGACCACCGGCGCACGTCGAAGCGCAGCCGCGGCCGGGCCACCTCCGCGGCCAGCAGAACCACGCAGCAGGCCAGGTCCAGTGCCAGCAGCGCGACCGTCACGTTGCGCAGCACGCCCCGGTCGTCGTCGTTCCACAGGTACAGCCGCGCACTGTCGGCGGCCAGCAGCTTCGCCCCGGCCAGCGCCGAGATGGCGAGTGCTCCGCCCGCGATCCAGTGGTCCCCGGCACCCTCCAGCACCTGCCGCGGATCGAAACGGGCCAGCGCCAGGCAGTAGAGGACCAGGCCCAGCCAGAACAGCACCAGCGCGGCGTGCGCGAGCCACGCCGTCGTCTCCGCCGCGGCCAGGGCGGCCGCCAGCACCGCCAGCCCCTGGGTGGCCACACAGCACAGGAACACCGCCCCCGGCATGCGCCGCTCCCAGTGCCGTACGACGAGAAGCAGCAGCACCGGCCACAGCAGGACCGCCAGTGCCAGGGCGGCCTCGGCCAGGGTCTGCCGGCCGAGCTGTGAGATCCGGGTGCCGAGCACCGCCGTGGCGGCGACGGCGGTGAGCGCGCCGGCACTCTTCGCCTCGGCCAGCCACCGGGGCCGCTGCCGCACCAGCCGCACGGCGAAGTCGGCGGCGAGCGTCACCCAGGCGAGGCAGGCCAGCGACAGGAAGACCAACGACATCGTCTCGGAACCGGTCAGCTGCAGACCCACCGACACGATGCCGCTCGCCATGACGGCGGCCCCCGCCGCCGGCGGACGCCCCGCCCACCACGTACGCAGACCAGAGAAGCCGGGCATGGGCATGGCCCGATGCTAGGGAGCGGCGGCGCCCACGCTCGCCGGGCACGCGCGCGTGGGGCCCGAAAAGAGCACCGTCAGGCCGGCCGCACCACCCGGTGGACGACCGACTCTCCCGCCAGGTGGACCGGCTCCTCGCGCACGTACGCACCGGGGCGCGGGGCGTGGATCATCGTGCCGTCGCCCGTGCACAGGCCGACGTGTCTGCTGTCGTCGTGGAAGAAGACCAGGTCACCGGGGCGCACGTCGGTGAGCGGGACCGCGGTGCCCATGGCGGCCTGGTCACGCGCGGCACGCGGCAGGGTGACGCCGGCGGCTCTCCAGGCGGCCTGGGTGAGTCCGGCGCAGTCGTAGGAGCCGGGACCGCTGGCACCCGACACGTACGGCTTGCCGATCTGGGCGCGGGCGAAGGCGATCGCCTTCTCGGCCTTGGTGACGGGGGCGGCCGGGGCGACGGGCGGCACGTTCACCGGCATCGGCGCGGACCACTGCGGCTCCGGAGCCTGGACCCGGGGCGGAACGGAAGGCGGAGCCGGGACCGGGGACGGGGCCGCGGACGAGGCGGGAGCCGGATCCGGAGCGCGAAGCGGGTCGGGAGCGGGGGCCGGGACCGAAACCGGAGCCGGGACGGGGACCGAAACCGGAGCCGGGACGGGGGCCGAAGCCGGGAGGGGGACCGAAACCGGGGCCGAAGCCGGAGCGGGGACCGGGGCCGGCACCGGTGAAGGCGCCGAAGCCGGTTCCGCGGCCGGTGCGGTCAGCCGGGACAGCAGCTCGCGCGCGGTGGCCAGCTTGTGCTGGACGGCCGCCTTGGCCGACTTCACGTCGTACTGCGCGACGGCCGGCGCCTCGGGAGCCCTGGGGGCCTTCCCGCGCTCGGCCGCGCCCTTCACCCGGGAGGCCAGCCGGTTCATCAGCCGGTTCTGGGCGAAGTGGTCCTCCGGGTACTCCGCGAGCAGCGAGCCGGCCGGTTCGGGAGCGGCGGCGAACGGGGCCAGCCCCTCACGGGCCTTCGTGAACAGGCCCGGACGCCGGGCGGCGGCCTCCGCGCGCGGGGTCTCGGCGCGAGCCCGCTGCACGGCCGCGGGCTCCTCCTCCGGGTCCGCCCTGCGGTACAGCTCGTCGATCTTCTTCTCGATCTCCTCCACGCTCGGCCTGCCGTCGCCCGGGGAGGAGGCGGCGGCCGAAGCGGTACCGGCCGTCTGGGACAGGACGGCGACGGAGGTGAGGGCGGCGGTGGCCAGGACGGGGGTGCGGATGCCCGTCCCGCGGGTCCCCGGGGGACCCGGCTTGCGGTGCGACGCCAAGGGTGGCGACTCCTTCCAGCGTGCCGCCTACCGGGTTAGCTGTCGGGTTCGGGCGGGTGGTTCGGAAGGGTTGCCCTACGGCGTCGTCCCGGGCGGGAGTCGGCCGATTCACCCCGGGATCGGTGGGTCCCCGGCTCCGGCCGCCACAACGGGGCGCACCGGACTCGGCGGAGGCCGCGCGGCCCGGCGAGGTTCGCCGGTAGGGGTCGTGCGGCCTGACGGCAACCTAGCCAACTCGTGTGACTCCTGTGAAGGTTGCTGTGCCATATGTCCGATACATTTCCGTGACCCGGGGCCGGTTTCATACGGGCGTGACAAGGCGCTTCCGCTGGGTGAGGGGTTCGGCCCCGCCCGTGGCGCGATGGCCGACGCGCCGCCACCGTGTCCTGTCGCGGACCTCACGGGCGCCGACTTTCAGTTGCCGGGACCGGTTGTCGGTGCGGCCCCCTAGACTCGTAGAGCGATGAGCAGCCTCTTTGACGACAGCTTCCTGGCGGACCTCCAGGCCCCTCGCGGGCACGCGGAGGAGCCCCCGCCGCCGCCCGAGGACGATCACGCCCCGGAGCCCCTTCCGGACGATCTGTTCGGCGGGAAGTTCGACGTGCCGCCGGACCGGGACACCCACTACCGTGACGGCGCCCCGCGTCCCGTGATCGACCCGGACGCGCTGCTGCGGGGGCTGAACGACAACCAGCGCGCCGCGGTCGTCCACGCCGGCTCGCCGCTGCTCATCGTGGCCGGCGCGGGCTCCGGCAAGACGCGCGTGCTCACCCACCGCATCGCCCACCTGCTCGCCGCGCGGAACGTGCACCCGGGCCAGATCCTCGCGATCACCTTTACCAACAAGGCCGCGGGCGAGATGAAGGAGCGGGTCGAGCAGCTCGTCGGCCCGCGCGCCGGCGCGATGTGGGTGATGACCTTCCACAGCGCGTGCGTGCGCATCCTGCGGCGCGAGTCCAAGAGGCTCGGCTTCACGTCGTCCTTCTCGATCTACGACGCCGCCGACTCCAAGCGCCTGATGGCCCTGGTCTGCCGCGACCTCGACCTCGACCCCAAGCGCTTCCCGCCGAAGTCCTTCAGCGCCAAGATCAGCAACCTGAAGAACGAGCTGATCGACGAGGAGGACTTCGCCGCCCAGGCCACCGACGGCTTCGAGAAGACCCTCGCCCAGGCCTACGCGCTCTACCAGTCACGGCTGCGCGAGGCCAACGCGCTGGACTTCGACGACCTGATCATGACGACGGTCAACCTGCTGCGCGCCTTCCCGGACGTCTCCGAGCACTACCGCCGCCGCTTCCGGCACGTCATGGTCGACGAGTACCAGGACACCAACCACGCCCAGTACGCCCTGGTGCGGGAACTGGTGGGCACCGGGCAGCACGACGAGGGCGTACCGCCCGGCGAGTTCGACCTGCCGCCCGCCGAACTCTGCGTGGTCGGTGACGCGGACCAGTCGATCTACGCCTTCCGGGGTGCGACGATCCGCAACATCCTCCAGTTCGAGGAGGACTACCCGAACGCGACGACGATCCTGCTGGAGCAGAACTACCGCTCCACGCAGACCATCCTGTCCGCCGCCAACGCGGTCATCGAGCGCAACGAGTCCCGCCGCCCGAAGAACCTGTGGACCAACGCCGGCCAGGGCGCGCGGATCACCGGCTACGTCGCCGACACCGAGCACGACGAGGCACAGTTCGTCGCCGAGGAGATAGACCGCCTCACCGACGCGGGCGAGGCGAAGGCCGGGGACGTCGCCGTCTTCTACCGCACCAACGCCCAGTCCCGTGTCTTCGAGGAGATCTTCATCCGCGTCGGCCTGCCGTACAAGGTCGTCGGCGGCGTCCGCTTCTACGAGCGCAAGGAGGTCCGGGACGTCCTGGCCTACCTGCGTGTCCTCGCCAACCCCGAGGACTCGGTGCCGCTGCGCCGCATCCTCAACGTGCCCAAGCGCGGTATCGGCGACCGGGCCGAGGCGATGATCGACGCCCTCTCCCAGCGCGAGAAGATCAGCTTCCCGCAGGCGCTCAAGCGCGTGGACGAGGCCTACGGCATGGCCGCGCGCTCCACCAACGCGGTCAAGCGGTTCAACACGCTGATGGAGGACCTGCGGACCATCGTGGAGTCCGGCGCCGGACCGGCGACCGTGCTGGAGGCCATACTCGAACGCACCGGCTACCTGGCCGAGTTGCAGAACTCCACCGACCCGCAGGACGAGACCCGCATCGAGAACCTCCAGGAACTCGCGGCGGTGGCCCTGGAGTTCGAGCAGGAGCGCGCGGAAGGGGAGGCGGGCACGCTCGCCGACTTCCTGGAGCAGGTCGCGCTGGTCGCCGACTCCGACCAGATCCCGGACGAGGAGGACGGCGACGGCGTCATCACCCTGATGACCCTGCACACCGCCAAGGGCCTGGAGTTCCCGGTGGTCTTCCTGACCGGCATGGAGGACGGCGTCTTCCCGCACATGCGCGCCCTCGGCCAGAACAAGGAACTGGAGGAGGAACGGCGGCTGGCGTACGTGGGCATCACCCGCGCGCGGGAGCGGCTGTACCTCACCCGGTCCGCGATGCGCAGCGCCTGGGGCCAGCCGTCGTACAACCCGCCCTCCCGCTTCCTGGAGGAGATCCCGGCCGCCCACATGGAGTGGAAGCGGACCGGAAGGGCCGCGCCGGTGTCCTCCGGACCGGTCGCCGGGGTCGCCGCGTCCCTGTCCTCCTCCCGTTCCCGCTCCGCGGCGTCGGGCGCGTCCGGGTTCGCCACCCGGCGCTCGACCGGGAAACCGGTGGTCGCCCTGACCGTCGGGGACCGGGTCACGCACGACCAGTTCGGTCTGGGCACGGTCGTCGGGGTCAAGGGCACCGGTGACAACGCCGAGGCGACCATCGACTTCGGGGACGCCAAGCCGAAGCGGCTGCTGCTGCGGTACGCGCCCGTCGAGAAGCTCTAGACGACCGCCGGGCAGCCCCGGACGACGTGAGCCCCGCCGGATCCGGCGGGGCTCACGTCATTCGTGGGTCTCTGTGGGGTTCAGCTGGGGTCCAGCCCGTGGCTGCGCAGCCACGGCAGCGGGTCTATGGCCGCCCCGCCGGCCGGCCGGACCTCGAAGTGCAGGTGCGGGCCGGTGGAGTTGCCGGAGTTGCCGGAGTAGGCGACCGGCTGGCCGGCCTTGACGGCCGTACCGGAGGCGACGCGGTAGCTGGAGAGGTGGCAGTACCAGGTCTCCGTGCCGTCCTTCGCCGTGATGATCATCATGTTGCCGTAGGCGCTGTTCCACTTGGTGGAGACGACGCCGTCGGTCGCGGCCATCACCGTGGTGCCGTACGAGACCGGGAAGTCGATGCCCGTGTGCACGGACATCCAGTTCACGCCGGCCTGGCCGAAGTAGGCGCTGAGCCCCTTCTGGGTCACCGGGATCGCGAACTTGGGCCGCAGCCGCTCCTTGAGCGCGGCCTCGGCGGCGGCCTTCTTCTTCTGCAGTTCCTGCTGGTTCTTGAGGTCGATGCGTTCCTGCGTACGGCTGGCCCGGTCGGCGAAGTCGTCGGCGCCGGCGGAGAGCGTCTTGAGCTGTGTGTCCAGCTTGCTGTTGGCGATGGACGGCTTCACCGTCTGCGCGTCCGAGGCGGCGGCCGAGGTCTCCTTGCCGTCGTCGGTCAGGCCGCCGACGGAGGCGGCGGCGATGCCGGCGACCCCCATCACACAGGCCGAGGGCACGGCGATGGTCAGCAGCGCGGAGCGCTTCGGGGGCGTACGGCGGCGTGAACGCGACGCGCTGCGTGAGCCCGCGCGGGGAGCCGGGACCGGAGCGGACTCCTCCTGGTCGTCGAGCAGTGCCGGTACGGCGGGCAGTTCGCCCGTGTCGCCCGGCTCGACGTCTCCGGCGACCGCTTCCGTGAACTCACCGGCCTCGGCGTGCTCACCGAATTCACCGGCCTCGGCGTAGTCGGCGAAGTCCGGGGCACCGGGGTACTCGCCGGTGTCCGCGTACTCGCCGGCGTCGGTGTACTCGACACCCTCGGCGTACTCGCCGAACTCGCCCACCTCGGCGACCTGGTCGAACGGCTCGGCGAGCTGGTCATGCGGCGCCGCGAGCCGGTCGTGCTGGACGGGCGTGCCGTCGGAGTTCCACTGCGTGGCGTCGTACACGCCGGTGTCATAGGTCTGGGTGCCCCACTGCCACTGCTGGGTGGGGTCGGCGCCGGCGGACTGGTCGTGCTGCAGCCAGGCGTTCGCGTCCCACTGGCCGCTGACGTCGTTGCCCGTGGCCTGCGCCGGAACCGTCCAGGCGGTCGTGTCGTACGCGCCCGTGTCGTAGGCCGTGTGGTGCTGGGCCGTGTGGTGCTGGGCCGTGTGGTGCTGGGCCGTGTACGGGTCGTACTGCGTGAACTGGCCCGTACCGGTCTGCCACTGCGTGCTGTCGTAGGCGCCCGTGTGCTGCTCGTCGCCCGGGAGGCTGCCGAAGAGCGGGTCGGCGGCGAAAGCGCCGGTATCGCCGGTGCCGGCCGTGAAACCGGTGGCTTCGTATCCGCCGTACGTGGTGAGGTCGTCGTACTGGGCTTCCTGCGTTCCGTACGCGTAGTGCCCGGTGGAGGCGTCGGAAGCCGGGGCCGGGGTGGTCATGATCCCCGACGGGTGACGGTCGTTCACCAACTTCTCTTTCGCCTCGACAACGGTGGCTGCCAGAGCAGTGCGGCGACTGTACCCGGCGGTACACGGGCACGACAATCGTCGGCCGGTTTCGTGTGGGCCGGAAACGGGCATTCGCCCGTGATTCGGGGACCGTGAACGCGAGCTTGGCTTTGTGTTCGAGAAATGTTCGATCTCGGATGACGCTGTGTCACCTGTGGACCGACTGTGTCACGCCCATGGGCGGCCCCGGCCCACCCCTCGGAAGGCCGTCCGCCTCACGCCACCGTCACGCCGTCGGCGAGGGCGGTCACCGCGGGCGTGTCCTCGAGGGCCTCCCGTATCCCGGACGCCACGGCGGGATGCACCGGCAGGGCGAGATGCCCGATGCCCGTCACCCGGACGTTGCGCACTTCCAGGTCGGGATGGTCGATACAGGCCGATTCCAGTGGGTCCATCACGGAGTCCAGGTCGCTCCAGAAGCTGACGAACCGCGTACGGCAGCCGGGCGCCGGCCTGGTCAGCTCCTCGATCACCTCGGAGCCGGGCCGCATCTGGCGCACGATCGGGTGCGCGCTCGCCAGAGGAACCGCCCGGGTGCCGGAGTGCGGGGTGCCGAGGGTGACGAGCGTGCGCACCCTGAGGTCACCGCCCAGACACTGTGTGTAGTAGCGCGCGATGAGCCCGCCGAGGCTGTGACCCACGATGTCCACCTGGGTACTGCCGGTGCGCTCGCAGATCTCCTCGACGTGCCGGCCCAGCAGTTCCGCGGCGATACGTATGTCGCAGGTCAACGGAGAGTAGTTGAGTGACTCCACGCGCTGCCTTCCGCTGCGCGCGAGGCTGCGGCGCAGCAGGACGAAGACCGAGCGGTTGTCGATGAAGCCGTGCAGCAGCACGACGGGCGGCCCGGGCCTGTCCGGCAGCCGGGTGGTGCCGTCCTGGTCCTGGGCAAAGGACGCGGGGCCGCGGCGCTCTTGGGTGAGGCCGGTCGGATACAGCAGCAGGTGCCCGGCCAGGATCGCCGCTTCCAGCGCGGTCGCCTTGAGCAGGGTCATCGAGAGATCGACCAGTCTGCCGGGCCACAGGCGCCGGTAGAACGGGAGGACGAGCGGCAGTACCCCGGTGACCTTCATTGGCCGACCTCCAGTCGGCACGTGGGGGCGGCTCGGTCCCCCGCGTGCCCTCATGTCCCATCATGTGATTTCCCCCTCCCCGCGCGCCGTAAAACTGCCGGTTGCGGGATGCTGGAGATAACGTTCGTTCACTTCGCGACGGGTGGCGGGACGCGCCAAAAGTGCGGTACTTGTCGTTTACGGACGGAAGCGATCGCTTCCGGGGTCGTCTGATGGAGGCAGTGATGGGTGTGGCAGCCGGTCCGATCCGCGTGGTTGTGGCCAAGCCGGGGCTCGACGGCCACGATCGCGGGGCCAAGGTCATCGCGCGTGCGCTGCGCGACGCCGGCATGGAGGTCATCTACACCGGACTCCACCAGACGCCGGAGCAGATCGTCGACACGGCGATCCAGGAGGACGCCGACGCGATCGGCCTGTCGATCCTCTCGGGTGCCCACAACACCCTCTTCGCCGCCGTCATCGATCTCCTCAAGGAGCGCGACGCCGAGGACATCATCGTCTTCGGCGGCGGGATCATCCCGGAGGAGGACATCGCGCCGCTGAAGGAGAAGGGCGTCGCGGGCATCTTCACACCGGGAGCGACGACCGTGGAGATCGTGGAGTGGGTACGGGAGAACGTGCGCCAGCCGGCCGCTTCCTGAACCCGGACCTCCGCGGACGCGGATGCCGTACGGCTCCAAGGCCCTCGCCCCGGAGCCTTTCGCACGTGAACGGCTCCCTTTCTCAGGCCCCGGACGGGCCGGGCGCCGCGTCCGGGGTCAGCTCCGCGGCCATCGTCGCCCGCAGCCGCAGGGTGGTGACGAGACGCTGGAACGCCTCCGCCCAGTACCCCCGGCGCCCGGTGAGGCGTCCTCCCGCTCGTCGGGTATCGCCAGCAGGCCGTCCAGCCGGGCGGCCTCCGCCGGATCCAGGCACCGCTCGGCCAGTCCCATCACCCCGCTGAAACTCCAGGGGTAACTGCCCGCGTCCCGCGCGATGTCGAGGGCGTCCACCACGGCCCGGCCGAGCGGGGCGGCCCAGGGGACCGCGCACACCCCGAGCAGCTGGAAGGCCTCCGACAGACCGTGTGTCGCGATGAAACCCGCGACCCAGTCGGCCCGTTCACCGGCGTCGAGCGCCGCCAGCAGCTTCGCCCGCTCCGCCAGGGACACCGCCCCGGGCCCGCCGGCCTCGGGCGCCGACGGCGAGCCGAGCAGCACCTTCGACCACTCGGCGTCCCGCTGCCGCACCGCCGCCCGGCACCACGCGGCGTGCAGCTCGCCCTGCCAGCCGTCGGCCACCGGCAGCGCCACGATCTGTTCCGGGGTGCGCCCACCGAGCCGACCAGGCCAGATCCGCAGCGGTGCCGCCTCCACCAACTGGGCCAGCCACCAGGACCGTTCGCCTCTGCCGGTGGGCGGCCTGGCCGCCACACCGTCCCGTTCCATGCCCGGGTCGCACTCGTGCGGCGCCTCCACGACGAGCGTGGGCGTGGCCGCCGTCCGGTCCACGGCCACGCAGGCCGCGGCGCGCCCCGCCATGCGCCCGGCGAGCGCCGAACCGGGCAGCGACGAGAGCAGTTCCGCCGCCGTCGCGCGGACGTTGCGGCTGCGGTCGCCCAACGCCTGCTCCAGGAACGGCTCGTCGTCGGCCGACAGACCCGCGCGCAGCGAGTCCAGGAACATCAGACGGTCCTCCGCCCGCTCCGTCGGCCAGGTCCCCTCCAGCAGTTCCCGTGCGACGGCGGGCGCGCCGGCCCGCAGCGCGCCCAGCAGCGCGACCCGCTCGGCGAACAGCCCCTCCTGCCACAGCCGTCGCACCGCCTCGTCGTCCCCCGCGTCGGGCAGTGCCGCGCCGCCGCCGGGCGCCGCGCGCAGGGCGAACCGCCAGTCGGGGTTGAGCCGGGCCAGCCACAGCGCCCGCGGCCCGGCGAACGCCAGCGCCGCCGGCCGCAGATCGGTACGGCCCCGGGCGGCGTCCAGCAGTGCGGGCAGCGCCTGGGCGGGCGCGGCGTAGCCATGGGCGTCCGCCGCCGCCAGCCACTGCGGGAGCAGCTCCATGAGGTCCGGCGAGCTGCCCCGCCGGCCGCCGCCCGTGCCGCCGGAGCGGTCGGCCAGCAACGTGGCGAGCCTGCGGGCCGCGGCCGCGGGCAGCGCCGGACGCGGGTCCCCGGGGCGGGCTCCGGCCGCCGCGCGGCCCGCCCGGGCCGCAGGCCCGCCCGCCGCCGCACGGTCGCCACGGCGGCGTCGTCCAGCAGAGCCACGGGGGCCTCCCGGCCGGCGGCGGCCGCCGGAGGGCGCCGGCCGGTACCGAGCAGGGCGGCGGTGACCAGTTCCTCCCAGGAGGCCTCGCCGTTGCGCGTGGCCGCTGTTCCGTCCATGACGTCCCCTTCTCCTTCCGTCGCCGGGCGCGCTGCCCCGTTTCCTCCCTCGCCGGCCGGGTCCGGTCAGCACAGCGTCACCGGATCTCCCGGGCCCTCGGGCCACGCCGTCAGCGGGGTGAAGCCGCGGTGGCCGCACTCGCCGAAGACCCGCACCGGGGCGCCGCCGGACAGGGCGACCAGGCGCCACAGACCCGGACGCGAACGGAACGACTCGGTGAGCGGCAGCGCCGAGTCGGCCTCCGCGTCAGCCAGTTGCCAGGCACCGCCCGCCTCCGCGTCCTGGGCGGGTACGACCCGGTCCAGCGTGACCGGGACCGACTCCAGCCAGGGGTCGCCGCGCAGGGCCTCGCCGTAGCGCGCCGCGGCCTCGGCGGTGGTCCCACCGGGCGGGCGCAGCGCGGGGGCGCGGGCGGCGCGTACTGCTCGCCCAGCGCCGCCCGGACCTGGCCGGCACCGGGGAACACGGACAGGTCCGCGTCCAGCGCGAGACCGACCGGCAGTGACAGCTCCGGGGCCCGGCCGGCCGCGCCGTAGGAGAGGAGCAGCCGGGTCAGGCCCGAATCCGCGCCGTGCAGCCATATACGGCGCGTCGTCAGTTTCGCGTCGGACGTGTCGTACTGCGCCAGGACCAGCCAGCGATCGCGCAGCGGCGGTCCGTCGGGCGTCGCGGGCAGGCCGAGCCGGGAGCGGACCGTGGCCGCGAGGGCGTCCGGCAGCCGGTCGCGGCGCAGCCAGCCCCGGACGAGGAGGTGCAGCAGGGCGCTCTCCTCCAGCAGCCGGGCCGGCCAGCCCGGACCGGAGGCCGGTACCGCCCCCAGCTCCCGCACACGTGCCGCGAGTCCCGGCGCCTGCGCGTCGACCATGCGGGCCGCCGTCTCCTCCCACAGCCCGTACCCCGCCTGCTCGGCGGCGGCCAGACCGCCGCGCAGCAGGTCCGCCAGGCGCTGCTCCAGCTCCGTCGCGCCCGCCGTGACCCGCTCGGCGCGGCGCTCCGCCCGCCGCCGCGCAGCCTCGGGATCGGGGGAGCCGGACGCGGCACCGCCGTCGGCCCCGGCGCGCCTGCCCTCCGCGCGCTCGCGCCGGCCCGCCAGCCACTGCCCCGCCCAGTCCGGCGGCTCGGCGGCCACCGGTACCGAGCCGTCCCCTCCGCCCAGAGCAGGAGCAGGCCGAGGGCGTGCTTGCAGGGGAACTTACGACTCGGACAACTGCACTTGCAGCCGGGGCCGGTGGCGTCCGCGAGGTCCACCACCGTCTGGTACGGCCTGCTGCCGCTGCCCTTGCAGAGCCCCCACACCGTCCCCTCTCCGCTCCCCGCGCCGGACCACGGCCCGGCCGTGCCCAGTCTGCTTCCCGCCTGTCGTGACGCGGCGTCAGGCGCCAGAGCCAGCACCTGGTCCGCGGTCCAGCGCACCCCCTGCTCAGTCATGGAAACGACGGTAGGTCCCCCCACTGACAATCGGCCTCGCGAGCACGTCCGTGCAGGTCAGAGCGATTGTCAGTGGGGTGGTGCACGGTGGATGCCAGATCCGAACCGGCCGAGCTGGAGGGGGCCTCAGCCATGTCTGTGTCCGTGGAACCGATGTCCGTCGACACGAGCGGAGACCAGGGCGCGCAGGCGTTGCGACCGCACGCCGAGCACGCCTTCGCCGCCGAACTCGCCGCGCTCGCAGCCCAGGACGACCGCCCGCGCCCGGCCCGCTGGAGACTGTCGCCGTGGGCGGTGGCGACCTACCTGCTCGGCGGCACCCTGCCGGACGGCACCGTGATCACGCCCAAGTACGTGGGCCCGCGCCGAATCGTCGAGGTCGCCGTCACCACCCTCGCCACCGACCGCGCCCTGCTCCTGCTCGGCGTGCCCGGCACGGCCAAGACCTGGGTGTCGGAGCATCTGGCGGCCGCCGTGAGCGGCGACTCGACCCTCCTGGTGCAGGGCACGGCGGGCACGCCGGAGGAGGCGATCCGCTACGGCTGGAACTACGCGCGGCTCCTCGCCCACGGCCCCAGCCGGGACGCCCTCGTGCCCAGTCCCGTCATGCGGGCCATGGCCGAGGGCATGACGGCCCGGGTGGAGGAGCTGACCCGTATCCCGGCCGACGTCCAGGACACCCTGATCACGATCCTGTCCGAGAAGACGCTGCCGATCCCGGAGCTGGGCCAGGAGGTGCAGGCGGTCCGCGGGTTCAACCTCATCGCCACCGCCAACGACCGCGACCGCGGCGTCAACGACCTCTCCAGCGCCCTGCGCCGCCGATTCAACACCGTGGTGCTGCCGCTGCCGGAGAGCGCCGACGCCGAGGTCGACATCGTCACCCGGCGCGTGGCGCAGATCGGCCGCTCCCTCGAGCTGCCCGCCGCGCCCGACGGCATCGACGAGATCCGCCGGGTGGTGACCGTCTTCCGTGAGCTGCGCGACGGGTTGACGGCCGACGGCCGCACCAAGCTGAAGTCGCCGAGCGGCACGCTCTCCACGGCCGAGGCGATCTCCGTCGTGACCAACGGCCTGGCCCTGGCGGCCCACTTCGGTGACGGCGTGCTGCGCGCGGGCGACATCGCCGCCGGCATCCTCGGCGCCGTGGTCCGCGATCCGGCGGCCGACCGGGTGATCTGGCAGGAGTACCTGGAGACGGTCGTGCGCGAGCGGGACGGCTGGAAGGACTTCTACCGGGCCTGCCGGGAGGTGAGCGCGTGAGCGACACCGCCGCCCGGGGCGGCGCCCACGCCCCCGGGCCGCTGCTGCTGGGCGTGCGGCACCACGGGCCCGGCTCGGCGCGCGCTGTACGGGCCGCCCTGGACGCCGCCCGGCCCGGCGCGGTGCTCGTCGAGGGGCCGCCCGAGGCCGACCCGCTGATCCCGCTGGCCGCCGACCCGGACCTGCGGCCCCCGGTCGCCCTGCTCGCCCACGCCGTGGACGAGCCCGGACGCTCCTCTTTCTGGCCCATGGCGGAGTTCAGCCCCGAGTGGGTGGCGATCCGCTGGGCCCTGGAGCACGACGTTCCGGCCCGCTTCATCGACCTGCCGGCCGCGCACACGCTGGCCTGGGACACCGAGGCGCAGACCCCGCCCGGTGCCGGTGCCGGCACCGGGGAGGGCCCGGAAACCGACCCGCGCGTCGACCCGCTCGCGGCGCTCGCCGGGGCCGCCGGTCACGACGATCCCGAGCGCTGGTGGGAGGACGTCGTCGAGCACCGGGGAGCCGGGCCCAGCGACCCCTTCGCGCCGTTCGCCGCCCTGGAGGAGGCCATGGCCGCGCTGCGGGAGCGGTACGGCGCCGGAGGCAGACCCCGCGACCTGGTGCGGGAGGCCCATATGCGGCTTCAGGTGCGGGCCGCGCGCAAGGAGTTCGGCGCCGAGGTGGCCGTCGTGTGCGGCGCGTGGCACGTGCCCGCGCTGCGCGAGCGGACCACCGTCACCGCCGACCGGGCACTGCTCAAGGGGCTGCCCAGGATCAGGGCCGAGCTGACCTGGGTGCCGTGGACGCACCGCCGGCTGGCCCGGTCGAGCGGCTACGGCGCCGGGATCGAATCGCCCGGCTGGTACGGCCATCTGTTCCGGGCGCCGGACCGGCCGGTCGAGCGCTGGCTGACCAAGGTGGCGGGGCTGCTGCGCGCGGAGGACCGGATGGTGTCGTCCGCGCACGTCATCGAGGCGGTCCGGCTCGCCGGCACCCTCGCGGCGATGCGCGGCCGCCCGCTGCCCGGCCTGAGCGAGACCACCGACGCCGTACGCGCCGTGATGTGCGACGGGTCCGACGTACCGCTGGCGCTGGTACATGACCGGCTGGTGGTCGGCGACCTGCTGGGCGAGGTGCCGGAGACGGCGCCCGCGGTGCCCCTGCAGCGCGACCTGGCCCGGGAGCAGCGCAGACTGCGGCTGAAGCCGGAGGCCCTGGAGCGGGAGCTGGAGCTCGACCTGCGCAGGGACACCGACGCCGGCCGCGGCAGGCTCCTGCACCGGCTGCGGCTGCTCGGCGTCGGCTGGGGCGAGCCGGCCGAGTCCCGGGGGAGCACCGGCACCTTCCGGGAGACCTGGCGGCTGCGCTGGGAGCCGGAGCTGTCGGTGCGGGTCGCCGAGGCGGGGGTGTGGGGGACGACCGTGCTCGCCGCGGCCACGGCGAAGGCCGAGGCCGACGCGCTCGCCGCGCGGGCCCTCGCCGACGTCACCGCCCTCGCCGAGCACTGCCTGCTCGCCGGGCTGCCGGACGCGCTGCCCGTGGTGATGCGGGTGCTCGCCGACCGGGCGGCCCTCGACACGGACGTCGGCCACCTCGCCCAGGCCCTGCCGGCCCTGGTCCGCTCGCTGCGCTACGGCGACGTGCGCGGTACCGACACCGGAGCCCTGGCCGGCGTCGCGGCGGGTCTCGCCGAGCGGGTCTTCGTCGGTCTGCCGCCGGCCTGCGCCGCCCTCGACGCGGACGCGGCGCAGGAGATGCGCGGACATGTGGACGCCGTGCACACGGCCGTGGGCCTGCTCGCGGAGACCCTCGCCGGCACCCCGGCCGCCGGGCACGGGGACCTGCGCGCCCGGTGGCGGGCCGTACTGCGGACCCTGGCCACGCGGGTCACCGTGCCCGGTGTCGTCCGCGGGCGGGCCGTGCGGCTGCTGCTGGACGACGGCGAGCTGGAACCCGGGGAGGCCGCCCGGCTGATGGGCCTGGTGCTCTCCCCGGGCACCCCGCCCGCCGACGCGGCGGCCTGGATCGAGGGCTTCGCCGGGGGCGGGGGCGGCATGCTGCTGGTCCACGACGAACGGCTGCGCGGTCTGGTCGACACCTGGCTGACCGCGGTCCCGGCGGACGCCTTCACCGACGTACTCCCGCTGCTGCGGCGCACGTTCTCGGCGTACGAGCCCGGCGTGCGCAGAACCCTCGGGGAACTGGTGCGGCGCGGCCCCGGAGCGGACACCGCCCGGACGGCCCGGGCGGCGGCCGTCCCCGGCTTCGCCGCCGAGCCGGACACCGCGCGCGCCGACGCCGTGCTGCCGGTGCTGCGGCTGCTCCTCGGCCCGGACCCGGGGGCCGGGACCTCGACGACCGACGACGACTGCCTGACAGGAGTGGGCGCATGACCGGCGAACCCCTGCCGACGGATACCGCCGACCCGGCGCGGGAGCGGCTGCGGCGCTGGCGGCTGGTGCTCGGCGGCGACCAGGCCGACGGCACCGGCTGCGCGCTGTCCGGCCGGGACGCGGCGATGGACGGGACGCTCGCCGCGCTGTACGGCAAGGGCGACAGACCGCAGGGCGGGCGGGAGCGTTCGGCGGGCCTGGGTGCCTCGGCGCCTTCCGTGGCCCGCTGGCTCGGCGACATCCGCACCTATTTCCCCTCCTCCGTCGTCCAGGTCATGCAGCGCGACGCCATCGACCGGCTCGGGCTCGCGTCCCTGCTGCTGGAGCCGGAGATGCTGGCGGCGGTCGAGGCTGACGTGCACCTCGTCGGCACGTTGCTCTCGCTCAACAAGGCCATGCCGGAGACGACGAAGGAGACGGCGCGGGCGGTGGTGCGCAAGGTGGTCGAGGATCTGGAGAAGCGGCTCGCCGCCCGGACCCGGGCCACCCTCACCGGCGCCCTCGACCGCAGCGCGCGCGTCACCCGGCCGCGCCACCACGACATCGACTGGAACCGCACCGTCGCGGCCAACCTCAAGCACTACCTGCCGGAGTACCGCACGATCGTGCCGGAACGGCTCATCGGATACGGGCGGGCCGCGCAGTCCGTGAAGAAGGAGGTCGTCCTCTGCATCGACCAGTCGGGCTCGATGGCGGCGTCCGTCGTCTACGCGTCCGTCTTCGGGGCGGTGCTGGCCTCGATGCGGTCCATCGACACCCGGCTCGTCGTGTTCGACACGGCCGTCGTGGACCTCACCGACCAGCTCGACGACCCGGTCGACGTGCTCTTCGGCACCCAGCTAGGCGGCGGCACGGACATCAACCGGGCGCTCGCCTACTGCCAGGAGCGGATCACCCGGCCCGCCGAGACGGTGGTGGTGCTGATCAGCGACCTGTACGAGGGCGGCATACGCGACGAGATGCTCAAGCGGGTCGCCGCGATGAAGGCGTCCGGGGTCCAGTTCGTCACCCTGCTCGCGCTGTCGGACGAAGGGGCGCCGGCGTACGACCGGGACCACGCGGCGGCGCTCGCGGCGCTCGGCGCGCCCGCGTTCGCCTGCACGCCCGACCTGTTCCCGGAGGTGATGGCGGCGGCGATCGAGAAACGGCCGCTGCCGATACCGGAAACCGCCTGACGTGGCAGGGAAAAAGGGACATGGCTACTCATTGGTAACAGGGGCTTGCGCTACCTCGGGCCGTGCGTGCGAGTATCTACGCCGCCTTCTCCCCACCGACCCGAGGAAGCTCTCGCCTCTTGACCCTGACAGCAGCTCCGTTCGGGACCGCTGTGCGCACGCTGCGCACCGCGGCCGGGCGGCGTGCGCTCCAACTGGCGCTGCTGCTCGGCGGACTGCTCGCTCTCGGCTTCCTCTGTGGGGAGCAGGCCCACGCGGCGGAGGGTACGCCCGCGGTCCCGGTGAGTTCGGCACAACCCAGGACCGGACACGAGAACGCGACGACCGCCGAGGCGCCGACCATCAAGGCGCTGACCATCAAGGCGCCGACCATCAAGGCGCCAACCACCAAGGCGCCGACCACCGAGGCGGAGGCGACCGGCACCACGACCGCCAAGGCGAGCTCCGTCACCGCCCCGACGAGGACCGTCACCGCCACGGCGAAGTCCGTCACCGCACCCGCCACCGAGGCGGGTTCCGTCGTCGCACCGGACGCCGAGGCCGCACCCGTCGCCGAACGGGCCGTCACCTCCGTGCGAGGGGTCACCGACGGCACCGCCGTCGAACGGGCCGTCACCTCGGTGGGGGCGGTCACCGAACGCGTCGTCGCCCCGGTGCGCACCGTCGTGCGCGAGACGGCCGGCACCCTCGACACGGCACGGGCCACGGCGCTGCCCGGATCGTCCTCGGTGCCCGTGCCGCAGCTCCCCGGAATCTCCGATCGGCTGCCCGTGCCGCAGCCGCCCGCGCCGGTCACGCCGGAACCCCGGCCGGACCGGCACGGCGGCATGGCACCGGCCGCCGGACAGGCCGAGCGGCCCGGCGCCGAGAGCTCCAAGCCCGGCCACCGTGCCGCGGCCCCCGCGCGCCCGTCGGCCGTCACCTACGGACCGGACGCCGGGCCCGCCGCCGCGCAGGCCCCGGCACACATCCCGACGCGCAGTGCCACCGCCGCGGCCGGCGCCCCGGCCCAGCGGCCCACGCCGCCCGCGGACCCGGACGGCGCCCTCGGCAAGCAGGCGACCGACGGCACCGCGTCCCGGCACGGCGACGCGCACGCGATCGCCCTCGACGGCCGGGCGCCGCTGCGGCTCCTGCCCGGCACCACCGCGCGCGTCGACGCGCCCGGGACCCGGGAACGGCACCGGGACATCCCTCTCTTCCCCGGCTAGGGCTCAGGGCCGACCACCCCGCCACCGACCTGTCGCGCGGGGCGCAGCAGGTCTGCCCGCCCGTCCGGGCCCCCTTCCCGATCCACTCGGAGATCCCGGACGGAAACCCCTCAGCCGTTTCCGAAGGACTGACGCACGCAATGAACAAGAACATCCGCCGTTCCATCGTGATCGCCGCCGGTGTCACCGGCGCCTGGGCGCTGGGCTCGGCCGCCGCCAGCGCCGACGAACTGTCGTCCCCCTCGGTCTCCGTACCGGACACCGACAGCAGCACCGGCACCCTGACCGGCACGCTCACCGACACCGTCGACGGTGTCCTCACCGACGTCACCGACGTCACCGATGTCGCCGGCGGCACCGGTGTCACCGGCACCGTCTCCCGGCTCACGGACACGGCCTCCGACACCGTCCAGAGCACGGCGGCCGGGGCGCGCAAGCCGGCCGGGACCGCCACCGGCACCGCCGACCGGGCGCGCCACGACGCCGACACCACGACCCCGGCCGCCAAGCGGATCAGGGGCGACCAGGCCATCAAGGGCGCGCAGGCGGCCCGCGCCGGACAGGACCGGGCCGAGGCGCACGCGCCGGCCGCCCGGCACGCCCAGCACCTGCGGGCGGCGGGCGACGGGCTCCTCGGCGGGACCACCGCGCGGCCCGCCAGGGTCACCGAGGTGGCCACCCCCCTCCCGGCCCCCACCGCACAGGGCGGGATCGACTACCTCTTCGGCCCGCTCTCCTCCTTCGCCCCCGAGGTGGAGGAGGCGCTGGCCGCCGCGCAGACCGGGCTCAGGACCACCGCGTCCGACGCCCGGCTGAGGGCCGGGACCACCGTCTCCGGAGTGCCCGCGCACGTCACCGGCACGGTCGCCGGCGCCCAGCGGCGAGTGACGGACACCGTGCGGGCCGTGCCGGGGACGGCCGCGCCGGTCGTGGACGAGACGACCGCCGCCGCGGTCCCGCCGGTGGCCTCCGCCGCGGTGGACGGCGTGCTGCCGGTCGCCGGACAGGCCGTGGCGGGAGCCGTACCGGCCGCCGGGCACGCGGTCGAGGGCGTGCACGGCGCCGCCTCGGGCGCGGTGACGGGCGTCCGGGGCACCGCCACCGGTGCGGTGTCGGGCGTGCTGCCCACCGCCGGGTACGCGGTCGCGGGTGTCGGGGTCACGGCCGCGGACGCCGTGGCGCGGGCGCGCGGTCTCGCCGCGGACGCGACGGCCGGCGTGCTCGGCGTCACCGGCGGTGCCGTGACCGGCGTCGACGGCACCGCCACGGGCGCGGTGGGCGGTGTGCACGGCACCGCCGGGTCCGCCGTGGCCGGAGTGGACGGCACCGCCACCGGTGCCCTGGCCGACGTGCTCCCCGTCGCCGGCGGTGCCGTCGGGGACGTGTCGCCGTACGCCACCGGGCTGGCCGGCCAGGTCGTCCACGACACCGCGGACGCCGTGCTGCCGCCGGTCGCCGGTGCCGCCGTGCACGGGGTCGTGCCGGTCGCCGGACAGGCCGTGACGGACGCGGGGACGCTCGCGTACGGGGTGACCGGCGCCGTGGCGCCCTTCGCGGCCGGCGTCGTGGGCGCCGTGCCGACGGCCGTCCAGGGGGTGACCGGCCAGGCCGGTCACCTCGCGCAGGGCGTGACCGGGCAGGTGCCGCCGTTCGCGGCGGGGGTCACCGGGTCCGTGCGGCCGGTCGTCGACCAGGTCACCGGGGCGGTACGGCCGGTCGTCGACGGTGTCGGCGGCAGCGCGAGCGGACTGGCGCACGGCGTGGCGGGCGAGGCGGTGCCGTTCGCGGACGGCGTCGTCGGCGCGGCCGGTCCCGTCACGCGTCAGGCCGGCCCGTTCGCCCAGGACCTCGGCTGGACCGCGCGGGTCACCGCCGGGCCGCTGGCCGCCCATGCCGTGGACGGTGCCGGGCGGGCCGCTAAGACGGTCACTCCGGGGTATGCGCACGACCTGACGGACCAGTACGGCGTGCGGGCCTGAGGTCCGCGACCGACTCCGTGGAGCGGACCGGACCCGGACGGCCGAATCCCGTCGGCCCGTCCGGCCGGCCCTCCACGGCACCGGGCGGGTGGTTCCCATTGGGGTGGGGACCGCCCGTCCAGGGCCCCAGCGGCCCGTTCGGGGGCCTCACCGGGTTCACCCCAGCCCGGTGAGGCCGCGCACAACCCCGCACAAGCCCTCGTCATCGGCACGCCGTGCCAGCAAAACCGGCATCATGTGACAGGTATCACCGCTCAGGTGTGACCCTCGATTTAGGGACCCCCGGCAAGCGGCGATAACCTGCGAGACGGACATGCCGCGCGCTCGGACACCGTGTGCGCTTCCCTTGTGACACAGCGGACGTCACGTTGCCCTTCGCGGCACGCCCACGCATCCAACGAACCGCGAGATCACTGATAGGGACGGAAGCGCGTGGACCTGTTCGAGTACCAGGCGAGGGACCTCTTCGCCAAGCACGATGTACCGGTGCTGGCCGGTGAAGTCATCGACACGCCTGAGGCGGCGCGCGAGATCACCGAGCGGCTGGGCGGCAAGTCCGTCGTCAAGGCGCAGGTGAAGGTCGGTGGTCGCGGCAAGGCCGGTGGCGTCAAGCTGGCCGCCTCCGCGGACGAGGCCGTCGCCCGGGCGACGGACATCCTCGGCATGGACATCAAGGGCCACACGGTCCACAAGGTCATGATCGCCGAGACCGCTCCGGAGATCGTCGAGGAGTACTACGTCTCCTTCCTCCTCGACCGTGCCAACCGCACCTTCCTCTCCATCGCCTCCGTCGAGGGCGGCATGGAGATCGAGGAGGTCGCGGCCACCCGCCCGGAGGCCGTCGCCAAGATCGCGATCGACGCCATCGACGGCGTGGACGAGGCCAAGGCCCGCGAGATCGTCGAGGCCGCCAAGTTCCCGGCCGAGGTCGCGGACAAGGTCGTCAACGTCCTCATCAGGCTGTGGGACACCTTCATCAAGTCGGACGCCCTCCTGGTCGAGGTCAACCCGCTGGCGAAGGTCGCCTCCGGCGAGGTCATCGCCCTCGACGGCAAGGTGTCGCTCGACGAGAACGCCGAGTTCCGCCACCCCGAGTACGAGGAGCTCCACGACAAGGCCGCGGCCAACCCGCTCGAGGCCGCCGCCAAGGAGAAGAACCTCAACTACGTCAAGCTCGACGGCGAGGTCGGCATCATCGGCAACGGCGCCGGTCTCGTCATGAGCACCCTGGACGTCGTCGCGTACGCCGGTGAGAAGCACGGCGACGTCAAGCCCGCCAACTTCCTGGACATCGGCGGTGGCGCCTCCGCCCAGGTGATGGCGAACGGCCTGGAGATCATCCTCGGCGACCCCGACGTCAAGTCGGTCTTCGTCAACGTCTTCGGCGGCATCACCGCCTGCGACGAGGTCGCCAACGGCATCGTGCAGGCCCTGAAGCTCCTCGAGGACCGCGGCGAGAACGTCAGCAAGCCGCTCGTCGTCCGTCTGGACGGCAACAACGCCGAGCTGGGCCGGCAGATCCTCACCGACGCCAACCACCCGCTGGTGCAGCGCGTCGACACCATGGACGGCGCGGCCGACAAGGCCGCCGAGCTGGCCCACGCCGCCAAGTAAGCACTCAGGACGAGGACACAACACACCATGGCTATCTGGCTCAACAAGGACAGCAAGGTCATCGTCCAGGGCATGACCGGCTCCACGGGCATGAAGCACACCAAGCTCATGCTCGGGGACGGCACCAACGTCGTGGGCGGCGTGAACCCGCGCAAGGCGGGTCAGTCCGTGGACTTCGAAGGCACCGAGGTACCGGTCTTCGGCACCGTCAAGGAAGCCATCGAGAAGACCGGCGCCAACGTCTCCGTCATCTTCGTGCCGGAGAAGTTCACCAAGGACGCGGTCGTCGAGGCGATCGACGCCGAGATCCCGCTGGCCGTCGTGATCACCGAGGGCATCGCCGTGCACGACACGGCCGCCTTCTGGGCGTACGCCGGCAAGAAGGGCAACAAGACCCGCATCATCGGCCCGAACTGCCCCGGCATCATCACGCCGGGCCAGTCGAACGTCGGCATCATCCCGGGCGACATCACGAAGCCGGGCCGCATCGGCCTGGTCTCGAAGTCCGGCACGCTGACGTACCAGATGATGTACGAGCTGCGTGACATCGGCTTCTCGACGGCCGTCGGCATCGGTGGCGACCCGATCATCGGCACCACCCACATCGACGCCCTGGCCGCGTTCCAGGACGACCCCGACACCGACCTGATCGTGATGATCGGTGAGATCGGTGGCGACGCCGAGGAGCGCGCGGCCGCGTTCATCGCGGAGAACGTGACCAAGCCGGTCGTCGGCTACGTCGCGGGCTTCACCGCGCCCGAGGGCAAGACCATGGGCCACGCCGGCGCCATCGTCTCCGGTTCGTCCGGCACCGCCCAGGCGAAGAAGGAGGCCCTCGAGGCCGCCGGCGTCAAGGTCGGCAAGACGCCGACCGAGACGGCGAAGCTGGCCCGGGAGATCCTGAGCGCCTGAGCGTCGTAGCCGAGTGCCGGCAGGCCCGTCCCCGTCCGGGGGCGGGCCTGCCGGCTTTTTCGCGGCCGTGCGCAGGACTCGACGGGGTCATCCGGCCACGGGCGTCAGACGCTCCGGGCCGCTCGTCGCGGAGTGCCGGAGTTTGTCGCGCAGTGCCTGCTGCTCGTGCGACAAGGGGCCCAGGGCGGCCGGTGGCGGCACCCCCTGCACCGCCTGGGCCGGGGCGATCGGCGGCTCGTAGTGGGTCGGTGCCGTGCGCAGGGTCAGCGCCGTGGAGCCGATGATCGCGACCGTGAACGCGATGGCCGCGCGGGTCCAGAACACGTTCCGGCGTTCGCCGGTCGTCCGTACCGTCGTCGGTCTCGGCGGCTGCAGCCGCTCCGTGGAGGCGAGCTCGACCAGCCGCCGGTGCAGTGCGGCCGGGTCGGCCAGGTGCGGGACCTGCGCGGCCACGGCCTCCCGGGCGCGGGTCAGCCGGCCGGCCGCGGCGGGCGTGCTGGCCTCCGTCTCCGCCGCCGTCTCCGGCAGGTCGAGGCCTACGCCGTCGTACAGGACGAGGGTGCGCCGGTAGGACGGCGGCAGTTCGAGCAGGGCGGTCAGCAGCGCGCGGTCGGCGGGGTCGGCCGGCGGGGGCTCGGGGGAGCGGTAACGGGGGCGGAAGCGGTGCCAGGGGGAGAGGGCCCACTCGTAGGCCACCGCCCGGACCCAGCCCGCCGGGTCCCGGTCGCGGGCCACTTCGGGCCAGCGCTGCCAGGCGAGCTGGAAGGCGTGCTCCACGGCCTCCCGGGCCAGTTCGCGGCGCCCGGTGAGCAGATAGGCCTGCCGGGCGAGGGCGGGGGCGCAGAACGCGTACAGCGCGTCGAAGGCCTGAGCGGGTGTCAGCGCCGACGGCGATCCCGCCCCGCCGGCCGCGTCCGTCCGGTCGGCGGCCGGTCCGGCGAGGGCGGCCAGCAGGCGGGCGTAGGCCGCGCCCTCCTGGCCGCCGGGAGTGCTGCGGCCGCGCTCCCAGGCGCGGATCGTGGCACGAGCGACGCCGACCCGCTCGGCGACCTGAGCCTGCGTCAGCGATCCGGCCTCCCGCAGGCGTCGGCGTTCCTTGGGTGGTGGCAACTGGCTGGCCGGGCTTTCCGTCACAGAACACTCCTTTAGCCGAAAAAGTACATAAACATATATTGAGCGACACATCGGAGGTTCTGCTGTTACGACGGGAAAGCGCGTGTCGTTGGGAGCATGGCGGGCGTGACCCTGATGACCGATCGCCGACCGTCGTTGCCGCCCCTGCTGCACGGAATGCGCGACCGATCGCCCGGACTGGGCGCCGGCCTGCTGGGCGGCGCGGTCGCCGCGGCGCTCGGGCTCGGCTCGCTCGCCGTACTGGTGCTGGCGCTGTGGATCAGCTCGCCGTACCCCGACAGCGGACCCGACGGCGCCCTGCACGTCGCCGCCGCGCTGTGGCTGCTGGGGCACGGCGTCGAACTCGTCCGCACCGACACCCTGTCCGGTGCGCCCCAGCCGGTGGGCGTGACCCCACTGCTCCTCCTCGCGCTCCCGATGTGGCTCGTGTACCGGGCGGCACGGGACGCCACCGACGCCTCTCCCGAGCCCGACGGCCCGCCGCCGGTCCCGGCGCGCACGGCGTGGACGGGCGTGGTGCTCGGCTACCTCGGGGTCGGGGTCGCCGCCGCGCTGTACTGCTCCGGCGGCGCCCTGCGGCCCCAGTGGGGCTGGGTGGCGGCCTGCCTGCCGCTGGCCGCGGCGGTGCCCGCGGCGGCCGGGGTGTGGACGGCGCACGGCTGTCCGCGCGGGCCCCTGCGCGGACTGCTGCCGCTGCTGCCCGGGCCGGTGCGGCGGCTGCTGGCCGGGGCGGACGCGTGGGCCCGGCTGGACGCGGCGGTCCGGGCCGCCGCGGCCGGGACCGCCGTGCTCGTCGGGGGCGGGGCGCTGCTGCTCGGGGTGTCGCTGGTGCTGCACGGCGACATCGCGCGCGCGTCGTTCCTCCAGCTCACGGCGGGCTGGACCGGCCGGTTCGCCGTGCTGCTGCTCGGCATCGCGCTGATCCCGAACGCGGCGGTCTGGTCGGCCTCCTACGCCCTCGGTCCCGGCTTCGTCCTCGGCACCGGGCACCTGGTGCACCCCCTAGCCTCCGACCCCGCCCCGCTCCTGCCCCCGTTCCCGCTGCTCGCCGCGGTGCCGGATCCCGGCCCCGGGACGCGGCTGAACTGGGCCGCCGCGCTGGTGCCGGTGGCGGCCGGGGTGACGGTGGCCTGGTTCCTGGCGCGGGCGGCCGCGGGAGAGCGGGGTCGGACGGGGGCCGGGGAGACCCGGCGGCGGGCCGCGCCCTGGTCCGCCGTGCGGACGGCCGGGGCGCTGGTCCTGGCTGCGCTGCTGTGCGGGGCGGCCGTGGCGCTCCTCGCCGCGCTGTCCGGCGGCCGCCTGGGCGCGGCCGCGCTGGCGGACTTCGGCCCGGTGTGGTGGCAGGGCGGTCCGGTGGCCGCGCTGTGGATCACGGTGACCGGTCTGCCGTTGACGCTGATCTCGTGGGCCTGGCGGGTGTGGAGGGGCCGGGTCCGGGATGCCGAGCCCGCCGGAGGAGCGGCGGACGACACGGGGGCCGGGCGAGCCCCCACGCAGGCGGCGCTCAGGAGCGCCGAGCAGACCGCCGAGGACGCGACGCCGAGGCCGGGGAAGCCGGGGAAGGCGGGGAAGGCGGAAAAGGGGGTGAAGACGGCGAAGGCGCCGGGTACGGGGCCGCTGGAGGACGAGCTGTACGACTTCCTGCCCACCGACGACCCGTACCCGCCGGCCTGGCAGGACGACGACCTCGCCCGGGCCTCCCGGTGGGAAGCCCTGCGCGCGGCCGCCACGCCCCCGCGGGCCACGGAGTGGCCACCCCTGCCGCCCCCGGCACCGGCGAAGGACACGCCCGGGCCCACCGGCGACCCGGCTCCCGAGGAACCACCCGCCGGGACCGACGAGGCGGCGCCGTCACCGGCGGCGCCCGCCGAGACAACCTCCCAGCCCGCCGTACCCCACCCGGCGACACCGCCGGACCCTCCCGGCCCGACCGAGCCGCCGGCCGACGAGTAGCCGCGTGGCGCGCCCGGCGGCCGCCCGCCTCTCGCGGAGGCGGGATCTCGTCACCGGCGCCGGTGGACACCCCGGGCCCGCCGAACCGCCGGCCGGCGCGTGGCCGCGTACCGCTCCGGGCAGCCGCCTGCTTCTCATGTCAGCCGTACTTGTCACCGTCACCGGCGCCGGTGGACACCCCGGGCCCGCCGAACCGCCGGCCGGCGCGTGGCCGCGTACCGCTCCGGGCAGCCGCCTGCTTCTCATGTCAGCCGTACTTGTCACCGTCACCGGCGCCGGTGGACACCCCGGGCCCGCCGAACCGCCGGCCGGCGCGTGGCCGCGTACCGCTCCGGGCAGCCGCCTGCTTCTCATGTCGGCCGTACTTGTCACCGGCGCGGCGGGCACCCAGGGCCCGCTGAGCCGCCCGCCGACGAGTGGCCGCGTGGCCGCGCACCGCTCCCGGCGAGCCGTTCGCTCAGGACGACGAGCCGGACAGGCCATCGCCGCCGCCCGCCGGGACACCCTCCCGGCCGGTCATGCCGTACCCGGCGGCGCGGCGGCGCAGGCAGACACCCCCGGCCCGCCGAGCCACCGAGCGACGACCGTCCGGTCACCGCCCGGCAGTGTGCCTCAGCCGTCGCTGACGCCGAGGACCCCGCGCAGTTCCTTGGGCAGATGCTGGTCGCAGGACTGCTTGGCCTGGTGGGTCAGGGCGTCGCTGACGCAGGTGTAGTAGTCGCTGTAGACGAGCTGGACCGTGAAGGTCGTGACCACCAGGAGCAGGGCCAGGCCCGCCGTGACCAGGCCGCTGATCGCCGCCGTGGTCTGCGGGCGGGCGCCCGGTCCCGGGGCCGGGGCGTCCGGGCCGATGTCGCGGGGCTTGGCGCGCAGGGCGCTGATGCCCCAGTACAGGGCCAGCGCACCCAGCAGCAGAGCCACGTACGGCCAGCTGAACAGGGCGAAGAAGACGGCCCACATGCCGGACAGCAGGGCGTAGCGCGCGCGGCGCTGGGCCGGGTCCGTCGGGTCCCAGCGCGTGCCGGGGCCGGCCGGCCCGCCCGGACCGGGGCCCTCGGGCCGGCTGCCGGGACGTTCACCGAAGCCGCCGGGGGAGCGGCCGGGCTGGCGGTCGCTCCACTGACTGCCCCACGGGGGCTCGCCCTGCGGGTCCGAGCCCTCGGGGCGGCGGGGCCGCCACGGCTGGTCCGGGGTGCCCTCCGGGGTGGCGCGAACGGGTTGTCGTCCTTGGGCCCGCCGTCCTGCCCGTCGCCGTCCCGGCCACCCGACGGCGCCTCGGGCGGCGAGGCCGGACGCTCCCGGAGCAGCACGCCGGCACGCTCGCCTCGCTGGGCCCGGAGCGGCGGGAACGTGAGGAGTCGCAGGCTGCGATCGGGCATCAAAAGAGCGTCTTCCCCTAGGTGAGCGCGGCTGTCCGCGTTGAGCTTCCACCCCGTGAACGCACCGCACGGCGACCGCGTTCCCGGGGTTGCTCCTTCGTGATTCCCTCCGAACGCTACCTTCCGGCCACGCACCCGTCCCGAGGGGGCCTTCCGGAGTGCCGGTATCGTTGCTGACGGTCGGCCGCTTCGTAGACTTCCCCGTATCCCGGGGCGCGAAGCATTGGTGTGAACGCACAAACCGCCGGCCGGACATGTCGCTCACCGAGAAAGGGCCCCGCCGTGGCCGCCACCCCCGCTGGCCGAGCGGTCAAGCGCCTCGTCGTGCTGGTCTCCGGATCCGGCACCAACCTCCAGGCGCTGCTGGACGAGATCGAGCGCACCGGAGCCGAGGAGTACGGGGCGCGGATCGTGGCCGTCGGGGCCGACCGCGCCGGTGTCGAGGGGCTCGCCCGCGCCGAGCGGGCCGGACTGCCGACCTTCGTGTGCCGGGTGAAGGACCACGCGACCAGGGAGGAGTGGGACGCGGCCCTCGCCGAGGCCGTGGCCGCGCACCAGCCCGACCTCGTGGTCTCCGCCGGTTTCATGAAGATCGTCGGCAAGGAGTTCCTCGCGCGGTTCGGCGGGCGGTTCGTCAACACCCACCCGGCCCTGCTGCCCAGTTTTCCCGGGGCCCACGGCGTGCGCGACGCGCTCGCGTACGGCGCCAGGGTCACCGGCTGCACCGTCCACTTCGTCGACGACGGCGTCGACACCGGACCGATCATCGCCCAGGGCGTGGTCGAGGTCCGGGACGAGGACGACGAGAGCGCGCTGCACGAGCGCATCAAGGAAGTCGAGCGAAGGCTGCTCGTCGAGGTCGTGGGGCGGCTCGCCCGCAACGGCTATCGCATTGAGGGACGAAAGGTAGTTATCCAGTGACCGCCACCGCCGAGAGCACCAAGCGGCCCATTCGCCGGGCGCTCGTCAGCGTCTACGACAAGACCGGCCTGGAGGACCTCGCGCGCGGCCTGCACGAGGCCGGTGTCGAGCTGGTCTCCACCGGCTCCACGGCCGGCCGTATCGCCGCCGCCGGCGTCCCCGTCACCAAGGTCGAGGAGCTGACCGGCTTCCCCGAGTGCCTGGACGGCCGGGTGAAGACGCTGCACCCCAAGGTGCACGCGGGCATCCTCGCCGACCTGCGCCTCGACAGCCACCGCGAGCAGCTCGCCGAGCTGGGCGTGGAGCCGTTCGACCTGGTCGTCGTCAACCTGTACCCGTTCCGCGAGACCGTCGCCTCCGGCGCCTCGGACGACGAGTGCGTGGAGCAGATCGACATCGGTGGCCCCTCGATGGTCCGCGCCGCCGCCAAGAACCACCCGTCGGTGGCCGTGGTGACCAGCCCGGAGCGGTACGCCGACGTCCTCGCCGCCGCGTCGGCCGGCGGCTTCGACCTCGCCACCCGCAAGCGGCTCGCCGCCGAGGCCTTCCAGCACACGGCCGCCTACGACGTGGCCGTCGCCTCCTGGTTCGCCTCCTCCTACGCCCCCGTCGACGAGTCGTCGTTCCCCGACTTCCTCGGCGCCACCTGGGAGCGCGCGCACACCCTGCGCTACGGCGAGAACCCGCACCAGCCGGCCGCCCTCTACGTCGAGGCCGGCGGCGCCGGGCTCGCGCAGGCCGAGCAGCTCCACGGCAAGGAGATGTCGTACAACAACTACACGGACACGGACGCCGCCCGCCGTGCCGCGTACGACCACGACGAGCCCTGCGTCGCGATCATCAAGCACGCCAACCCCTGCGGCATCGCGGTCGGCGCGGACGTCGCCGAGGCCCACCGCAAGGCGCACGCCTGCGACCCGGTCTCCGCGTACGGCGGCGTGATCGCCGTGAACCGGCCGGTCAGCAAGGAGATGGCCGAGCAGGTGGCGGAGATCTTCACCGAGGTCATCGTCGCGCCCGGCTACGAGGAGGGGGCCCTGGAGGCCCTCGCGAAGAAGAAGAACATCCGGGTCCTGAAGGCCCCGAACGGCCCGGCCGACCCGGTCGAGGTCAAGGCGGTCGACGGCGGCGTGCTGCTCCAGGTGACCGACCGGCTGCAGGCCGAGGGCGACGACCCGGCCAACTGGACGCTCGCCAGCGGCGAGGCCCTGAGCGAGGCCGAGCTGGCAGAGCTCGCCTTCGCCTGGAAGGCCTGCCGCGCGGTGAAGTCCAACGCGATCCTGCTCGCCAAGGACGGCGCCTCGGTCGGCGTCGGCATGGGCCAGGTCAACCGCGTCGACTCCTGCAAGCTGGCGGTCGAGCGGGCCGGCGAGGAGCGGGCGCGCGGCGCGTACGCGGCCTCCGACGCCTTCTTCCCCTTCCCCGACGGCCCCGAGATCCTCATCGGCGCCGGCGTCCGGGCCATCGTCCAGCCGGGCGGCTCGATCCGTGACGAGCAGGTCGTGGAGGCTGCCAAGAAGGCGGGCGTGACCATGTACTTCACCGGTACGCGCCACTTCTTCCACTGAGCCCGCGGGGCTACGAGAAGCGGCCTCCGGCCCCCGCCAAGGGGGGCCGGAGGCCGCTTCGTCGTGCGGGCGCTCAGCTCACGGGTTGCGGATCACGATCGAGCCGCAGATCTTGTCGGCGAACGTCTGGCGCTTGGAGTCCCACGCGGGCCAGAGGTAACCGAGGTAGCAGGGCAGACCGTCGATGATGTGGGCGAGCTGGCGCACGAACGCCATGCCGCCGCCGAGCGGCTGGCCGGTGTCCTCCTTGAGCGTGCGGATGCCGAGCGCCTTCTTGCCGACCGTCTGGCCGGTCTTGCCCTCCTGGATCACCTGCCAGACGAGGACGCCGATGCCGAGCAGGAAGCCGACCAGCGTCAGCGCCGGGGCGCCCGCCTTGGCGCCGATGACGGCGAACGGGACGTAGGCGACCATGTAGATGATCGTGTCGATCAGCCTGCTGAGGAACCGCTGGCCCCAGTTCGCGTACTGCGGCTGCATCCCGTACCCGCCCTGCTGCGGGTAACCCGGGTAGCCGGGCTGCTGGGGGTAGCCGTAGCCCTGCTGCGGCGGGACGCCCTGCGGAGCCTGCGGGTAGCCGGGCTGCTGGGGGTAGCCGTAGCCCTGCTGCGGCGGCACGCCCTGCGGAGCCTGCGGGTAGCCCGGCTGCTGCGGCTGACCGTAACCCTGCTGCGGATCCTGCGGCTGACCATAGGGGTTGTTGGGCGAGCCGAAACTCATGGCGGATTTCCTCCGTTGTATCTGCGGGGACGACGCGGAAGGAACGGAGGTACGTCAGGATCTGAGCGGTTTGCCCCCCAACCGGACCGCGATACTGCGCCGTTCATCGTCGTCGGGGAGGCGAGTTCTTGTCCAGCCGGATTCGCGATGCGTTGTGCAAGTGCAACATCGTCGATCATGTCCGGACATCCGGCCCCGCGGCCCGGGCCGTCCCAGCTGCCGGACGGCGGGGACCCGGATTGGAACCGGGGGCCGGTCATCCGCGAGGATGGGGGCATGACCGCCCAGATTCTCGATGGCAAGGCCACCGCAGCCGCGATCAAGTCCGAGCTGACCGCCCGCGTGGCGGCGCTGAAGGAGAGGGGCGTCACGCCCGGCCTCGGCACGATCCTGGTGGGGAGGACCCCGGCAGCCAGAAGTACGTCGCGGGCAAGCACCGCGACTGCGCCCAGGTCGGCATCGCCTCCATCCAGCGCGAGCTGCCCGCCACGGCCACCCAGGAGGAGATCGAGGCGGTCGTCCGGGAGCTGAACGAGGACCCGGCCTGCACCGGCTACATCGTGCAACTCCCGCTGCCCAAGGGCATCGACGAGAACCGCGTCCTCGAGCTGATGGACCCGGCCAAGGACGCCGACGGCCTGCACCCGATGAACCTCGGCCGCCTGGTGCTGAACGAGCCGGCGCCGCTGCCCTGCACCCCCAACGGCATCATCAGCCTGCTGCGGGCCCACGGCGTCGAGATCAAGGGCGCCGAGGTCGTGGTCGTCGGCCGCGGCGTGACCATCGGCCGCCCGATGCCGCTGCTGCTCACCCGCCGCAGCGAGAACGCCACCGTGACCCAGTGCCACACCGGCACCCGCGACCTGTCCGCCCACCTCAAGCGTGCCGACATCATCATCGCGGCGGCCGGCTTCCCGCACCTGATCCGCGCCGAGGACGTCAAGCCGGGCGCTGCCGTGCTCGACGTCGGTGTCTCCCGCAACGCCGAGGGCAAGATCGTCGGCGACGTCCACCCGGACGTGACCGGGGTGGCCGCCTGGATCTCCCCGAACCCGGGCGGAGTGGGTCCCATGACCCGGGCGCAGCTGCTGGTCAACGTGGTCGAGGCGGCGGAGCGCAGTGCCGGCTGAGGACGACCGCACGGTGACCGGACCGACGGCCCGCGACGCGATCAGCGCCCCCGACGCCGAGGGGCGCCCGCGGCGCGTCACGCGCCGCTTCCCGCTGTTCACCAGGGACACCGCGCGCCCCGAGGGTGGCGGCCGGGCCGCCCCGGGCGACGCCCCGGCGCCCGCCCGGCAGTGGCCGATGCTCGTCGTGCTGTCCACCGTCGCGCTCGGTCTGCTGCTGACCGCGCTCGACGTGTTCCGCTACGGCACCCTGCTGATCGGCGCCGCCCTGCTGGCGGGGGCCGTCCTGCGCTGGGCGCTGCCGAGCGTCGGCATGCTCGCCGTCCGCTCGCGGTTCACGGACATCGTCACCTACGGCGTCCTGGGGCTCGCGATCGTGCTGCTGGCGATGACGGTGCAGCCCAACCCCTGGCTGAGCATTCCGTTCCTCAAGGACGTATTGCACTTCACGCTGGCCAAGTAGCGTCCTCGGCGCGGTCCCTGACGGGCCGCCCGATGGCCGCCGCCGTGGAACGGCGGCCCGTCCCCTCCCCCGAGCAAGGACGGACCGCCGTCAGGACGTAAGCCTTCCCTGCCGTGAACCGCCAGTTCAACGGCTGTCCGTGCGCTGTGGCACGGAAGTGACCGTTCCGCTACGGTGTCCGCGCACTGCCACATGTGTGCGGGCCGCGTCGCCGCCCCGGGGAATCGGCGCTACGTTACGAAGGCTCCGTGGAGGCGGGTGCGCGACCGGTGGCACCGGTGCTCGCGTGCGCCCCCGCTCCGGGAACTGGGATCCTTGGTCGGCGCATCCCTGTGGGTGGGCCAGAACGATGTCGCGCCGGGAACGGACCGGACCGGCGCGAGGGCCACGCGTGGGGAACGGCGCGAGGGAACCAACAGCACCAACCGGGGGAAGAGGGGGAAGCACGATGCCTCGATGGAAAGCCTTGCCGGACGAGCTGGATCCGCAGATCAAGGAGTTCACGAGCCAGTTGCGGGCGCTCGTGGACCGCAGCGGCCTGAGCATCGCGGCGCTGGCGGACCGGACCGGCTACAGCAAGACGTCCTGGGAGCGTTACCTGGGCGGCCGGCTCCTCGCGCCGAAGGGCGCGATCGTGGCGCTCGCCGAGGTCACCGGCACCCACCCGGTCCACCTCACCACGATGTGGGAGCTGGCCGAGCGCGCCTGGAGCCGCGCGGAGATGCGGCACGACCGGACCATGGAGCAGATTCGTATCTCCCAGGCGCGCGCCGCGCTCGGGGAGTTCGGGGCGGCCGAGGCCGAGGCCCAGGGGGCGGGCGGTACGCGCACGGCCCACCGGGGCACCGGCACCGCCGCGGTCCCGGGTGCCGCCGGCCCCGCCGGGGCCCCGCCGCGGGTTCCGGCCCAGCCGACCGCTTCCGACGCCGACGACCGCGACCGGGCGGGCCGTGCACCGGCCCCCGAGGTCAACTCCTGGGGCCTCGCGGGCTACGAGGGTCCGTCGCGGGCCGGCGGCCGCCCGGGCACGCGTCCCCCGACCCTGCCGGACGGTGCGGGCACCCCGCCGGTTCCGCCGGCCCCGTACGGCGCTCAGCAGCAGCCGGCCCCCGCGGCCAACCGTTCCGCCCAGGGGTCCGGTGGCAGGCGGTGGCTGACGTTGTTCCTCGCCGGTGCCGGCGCCGTACTCGTCGTCGTGGCGGCCGTCTTCCTGTTCACGCACCGGGGCGGCGGCAAGGGCGAGGGCGCCGCGAAGGCGCCCTCCCCGGCCGCCAGCACCCGTCCCAGCCTGCCCGCCGGGGTCAAGTGCGCCGGCGCGGCCTGCACCGGCAAGGACGCGGAGGCGATGGGCTGCAGCGGCACCTTGGTGAGCACCGCGAAGACGGCCACCGTCGGCGCCACCACCCTGGAGGTCCGCTACAGCCGGACCTGCGGCACGGCCTGGGGACGGATAACCGGCGGCGTCCCGGGCGACCAGGTCGAGGTCTCGGCCGGCAAGGCGCGCCAGAAGGGCGACATCACCGCGGCCGGGGACACCATCGCCTACACGCCGATGGTCGCCGTGAAGGACCCGGCCGACGCCGAGGCCTGCGCGACCCTCGCCTCCGGACAGACGGGCTGCACGAAGTAGCGGGCCCCGTGAGGCGGCTGACCCCACGAGGCAGCGGGCCTCACGAGGCGGCTGACCCCATGAGGCAGCGGGCCTCACGAGGCGGCTGACCCCATGAGGCAGCGGGCCTCACGAGGCGGCTGACCCCATGAGGCAGCGGGCCTCACGAGGCGGCTGACCCCATGAGGCAGCGGGCCTCACGAGGCGGCTGACCCCATGAGGCAGCGGGCCTCACGAGGCGGCTGACCCCATGAGGCAGCGGGCCTCACGAGGCATCCGGCCGCGGAAGGTGGCGGTCCGCGCGAGGCGGTCGGGCGGCGGGCGGGGCGGTAGCGGAAGGACCCGTTCGGGTGGATTTCCGGAGCAAGGCGCATGGGCCCCCGTATCCCGGGCACGCGAACCGTACCCCCACGGGAGTCCGGCAGTCCGGCACCCCCACCGGCGGCCGTATCCGTCCCCCTCTCCCGGACGGACGGCCGCCTCCCCGTGCCTTCGTGACCCCGCCCCGCGACCCGGCGGCCCGACTTGTGGGCTGGGCCACAGGGCCCCGGACGTCTCGCATGACGGATGCGCGATAGCCTGACCGCTGGATTCTCTTGACGCCAAGAGATCGATCATCCGGGGCAGTGCCGCCCCACCGCCAGCTGTCATACGGAGAACGCCATGACCCGCACTCCCGTGAACGTCACCGTCACCGGCGCGGCCGGCCAGATCGGTTACGCCCTCCTCTTCCGCATCGCCTCCGGCCAGCTGCTCGGCGCGGACGTGCCGGTCAAGCTGCGCCTCCTGGAGATCACGCCCGCGCTGAAGGCCGCCGAGGGCACGGCCATGGAGCTGGACGACTGCGCCTTCCCGCTCCTCCAGGGCATCGAGATCAGCGACGACCCGAACGTCGCCTTCGACGGCGCCAACGTGGCCCTGCTGGTCGGTGCCCGCCCCCGCACCAAGGGCATGGAGCGCGGCGACCTGCTGGAGGCCAACGGCGGCATCTTCAAGCCGCAGGGCAAGGCCATCAACGACCACGCCGCGGACGACATCAAGGTCCTGGTCGTCGGCAACCCGGCCAACACCAACGCGCTGATCGCCCAGGCCGCCGCGCCGGACGTACCGGCCGAGCGCTTCACCGCGATGACCCGCCTCGACCACAACCGCGCGCTGACCCAGCTCGCGAAGAAGACGGGCACCACGGTCGCCGACATCAAGCGCCTGACCATCTGGGGCAACCACTCCGCCACCCAGTACCCGGACATCTTCCACGCCACGGTCGCCGGCAAGAACGCCGCCGAGGTCGTGAACGACGAGAAGTGGCTGGCCGAGGAGTTCATCCCGACCGTCGCCAAGCGCGGCGCCGCGATCATCGAGGCCCGTGGCGCCTCGTCCGCCGCCTCCGCCGCCAACGCCGCCATCGACCACGTGCACACGTGGGTCAACGGCACCGCCGAGGGCAACTGGACCTCCATGGGCATCCCGTCGGACGGCTCCTACGGCGTCCCGGAGGGCCTGATCTCCTCCTTCCCGGTCACCACCAAGGACGGCAAGTACGAGATCGTCCAGGGCCTGGACATCAACGAGTTCTCCCGCGCCCGCATCGACGCCTCCGTCAAGGAGCTCGAGGAGGAGCGCGAGGCGGTCCGCGGTCTCGGCCTCATCTGAGGACGACCGCGGCGGTGACGCCGTGCGCATGAGCGGCCCCGCTCCGGTTCTCCGGAGCGGGGCCGCTCCCGTGCGTACGCGAACCCGGCCGGTGTCGCACCGTTGCCCTATGCTGATGGCTCGTCAACTCATCTCTTCACTGAGTGACTTACCACGCCTCGGGGGAATCGCGTGAACACCGCATCCGTGCCGCAGCAACCGCGGCCGACGTCTGCGACGGCACCTTCCGCAGCACCGCCCACCCCACCGCACGCCAGTGAGGCCACCCGGCTGCTGTGCGCGGGCACGTACCTGGACCCCGGTTACCGGGACCAGGTGATCGACGAACTGCACCTCAACGAGCAGCGGTTCGCGGCGCCCTCGCTCGGCCTCGACGCCGCCCGCGTCCTCGCGCACGCCCTGCGCGCCCGCCGGCAGGAGCTCCAGTGGGCCGGGGCGATCTTCGGCCTGTGGCTGCTGGGAGCGGTGCTGACCCAGGGCCTGCTGGCCCTCTACGTGCTGCCCAGCCTGTATCTCGCCATCGGTGTCTGGATCCGGGGCCGGGCACCGGTGGCCCCGCTGTACCGGGCGGTGCCGGCCTTCTTCTTCCGCTGGTGGGGCCGCATCCTGCTCGCCGTGATGGCGCTCTTCACGGTGATCGCCGCGTTCGCCGGCGGGGACGACGGCCCGTCGTCCGGTTCCTACGGGAGCTCGTACGACCCGTACGACTCGTACGGGACCTCCGACTCGCCCGGCCTGAGCGACGTCTTCCTGCCGGGCTCCGGTGACACCGGGACCCACTTCAAGCCGTGGCAGGCCTGGGCCGCCCTGGTGGTCCTCGCGCTCATCGCGGTGTGCCTGGCGGGCCAGCGGGGCCAGTTCGCGCGTGTCCTGGCCGGCGAGCTGTCCCCGCAGCGCTTCCCCGACGCCGCCGAGGACCCCGCCGAGCAGGGCGAGAACCGGCGGTTCCAGTGGCTCAGGCACCGCATCCGCGCGGAACAGCACGCGCCGCTGGTCATGTACCACGAGGCGCGCCCGTTCTGCGGGGCCGGGCAGGCGCAGCAGCCCTGGGTGCTGGCCGTCGAGCTGAAGCCCGACGCGCTGAAGAAGCGGCAGCAGCCGATCAGCAACCGGCTGGTGCTGGAGAAGATCCGGCCGCTGGTGGAGCGGCTCCGGCTGCCCGCCGAGTACGCGGGGCCCGGGGTCCGCGACCGGCTGCGCTGGCTGGAGATCGACGAGTGCGTGTTCCTGCCCGCGGAGGGTCTGCTGCGCCGTGACGACGCGCCGTACCAGCAGCAGGCCTTCGAGCAGCACCGGGCGCAAGCGGTCGAGGAGGGCGCCGAGAAGCGCCGGCACTTCCTGCGCATCCGCGTCGGCGGCTGGGAGGAGGAGCTGGTCGTCACGGTCTTCGTGCGCGTCCACACCCAGGGCCGGATGCTCATGCTGGAGATCGCCCCGCACGTGCTGCAGCCGGTGCGACCGCTCTTCAAGGAGGCCGACCGCGCCGCCCACCGCTACCGGCACAACAGCGCGCTGGGCAAGGCGGTCTGGGCCGTCGCCCGGGTGCCGGTCTCACCGGCCCGGTCCCTGATCGTCCTCGGCAGGGCGGTGGCGTACGGCTGGCGGCTGCTCACCGGCGGGTACGCGAACGCGCTGCCGGACGGTCCCGCGCTGTCCGTCCGGGAGCTGGGCTCGACCGACGCCGGGTCGCAGTTCCAGGAGATGGACGCCTCGCGCTACCTCAAGAGCATCCAGGACCGGGTGGCGAACGGCGTGCGCGCGGCCCTCGCCGAAGCCGGCTACCAGACCGGCGAGTTCGTCCAGCAGATCAACAACATCAGCAACGGGGGCGTGCACATCGGCAGGGTCGAGGGCAGCACCTTCGCCGTCGGTGACAACTCCTCCGCCTCCTCCACCAACGGCGGCGGCGAGCCGCGGAAGGGAGCCGACACCGATGGCAACGAATGAGCCGAGGGTCAGCATCGGCGACGTCTCGCACAGCACCTTCGCCATCGGCGACCACTCGCACGCCGAGAGCCACCACGGCACGGCCGCGTCGCGCGACGCGGCGGCCGAGGAGCTGCTGCTGGCCGTGCGGGAGCTGCGCGCCGATCTGGCGCGGGTACGGGCCGACGAGCGGACGGCGGAACTCGACGCCGCCCTCGCGGACACGGAGGACGAGATCACCCGCACCGGCCAGGCCGCGCCCTCCCGGCGCGAGCGCCTGCGCCGGCTGCTCGACGACTCCCAGGCGCTGGTCGGCCTGCTCGCCTCGGCGGGCACGCTGGCCGGCCTGGTGGGGCTGTGAGGCGGACGCCATGAGCGGGGGAGCGCGGTACTGGAACGAGGAGACCCAGCGCTGGGAGGACAGTGAGGGGGTCGGGCCGGCGCAGCGGTGACACCGCCGCCGGCCATGCCGGACCGGGCGCCGGGGTGGCCGCCGGCCGGACCGCGGACGGCCGCCGAGGGCGCGTCCGGCCCGCCGGACCCCGCCGCGCCGGAGTCCGCCCCTCCGATGCCGTCCGCACCGTCCACGCCTCCGGCGCCCGAGCAGGCGCCTGCCGTGCCGCCGATGCCGTGGCCGGACCCGTCCGCCGTCCCGCACGGGTCCTGGCCGGGCGCCTCCGCCGACACTGCGGGCGGGCCGAGCGGCCTCGACGCGGGTGGCGGCGGGGCGGGCTGGTCCTCGCCCGAGTGGCCCGTGCCGCCCGGCCCGGCTCCCGCGCGCACCGGTGGACTCAACCGGAGAACGGTCTGGACGGTCGTCGTGGGCGCCGCCGTGGTCGGGGTCGCCGCGAGCCTCGTGCTGACCCTCGTGGTCCGGCCCGGCGATCACGACCGGCCCGCACCGGCGGCCGGCTCGCCGAGCGCCTCCGCGGTCACAAAGTCCCCGGACCCGTCCGGCGACCCGTCGGGCTCGGCGTCCGCCACGGAGGAGACGGCCACGCCCTCCGCCTCGGCGAGCCCGCTGCCCGCGGACTGGGAGTCCTACGACGACGACGAGGGCTTCCGGATCGCCCGCCCCAGGGGCTGGTCGCGGTCGACGCTGCCCTCCTCCTACGGCATCAGGATCGTCAACTACCGCAGCCCGGACCGGAAGCAGCGGCTGCAGATCTACCAGGTTGCGGAGGCGTCCCCGGACGAGTCGTTCGAGATGTACCTGTCCGACGCGACCGCCAAGCCGCCGGGGTTCCGGAAGCTGTCCCTGCTCGATCTCGACGAGGGCGACTTCACCGGCTCGCGCATGGAGTACCTGGCCGACAGCATCAAGGGCGAACCGGACGTCGGCGGCTGGCACGTCTACGACGAACGCTTCATGGCCGTGGACGGACGGATCTACGCCGTCGCCGCCTACGGCCCCGACAAGAACGGCGGCGACGACGAGCTGAAGCTCCTCGACACCGCCCTGAGCGGTTTCTGCCCGCCCGATACGGGCTGTGACGCGCCCATGGACTGAGCGCGTCGCGCCAAATAACCTGTTTCTGTCCGTTTTCGCATGATTTTTCAGTGACGCCGCGCACTGCGGGCCACTGATTTGGCATGCATGCCCGCGTTGCGGGCAGGCGGCGACGGTCTCTGAGCACGCCGCCTGCGTGACACATGGGAACCGAACAGGAACGGAAGGCAACACCGATCATGGCGGACACAACGGAACGACAGGACCAGGCGACCATCCACGCGGGAGGGGAGTGGCTGGCAGCCGCCTCCGGCGCGACGCGCGAGATCCTCGACCCCGCGGACGCCCGGCGGTTCGCCCTGGTCGCGGAGGGTGACGAGAAGGACGCGGAACGTGCGGTGGCCGCCGCCCGGAAGGCGTTCGACCACGGACCCTGGCCCCGCACCCCGGTCGCCGAGCGCGCCGCGCTGCTGCGCCGCGTCGCCGACCTCCTCGTGCGCGACCGTGAGGAGCTCGGCCTGCTGGAGAGCCGGGACGCGGGCAAGACCGTCGAGGAGGGCCGCGTCGACATCGACTGCGTCGCCGACGCCTTCCGCTACTTCGCCGACCTGGTCGCCGGCGAGGCGCCCGGCCGCGTGGTCGACGCAGGCTCCCCCGACATCCACAGCGTCGTCGTCCACGAGCCGGTCGGCGTCTGCGCGCTCATCACCCCCTGGAACTACCCGCTGCTCCAGGCGAGCTGGAAGATCGCCCCCGCGCTCGCGGCCGGCAACACCTTCGTGATCAAGCCCAGTGAGATCACCCCGATGACGACCATCGCGCTGATCGACCTGCTCCGCGAGGCTGGTCTGCCCGCCGGCGTCGCCAACCTGGTCACCGGCCCCGGCCACACCGTGGGTGCCCGGCTCGCCGAGCACCCCGACGTCGACCTGGTCTCCTTCACCGGTGGGCTGGTCAGCGGCACCAAGGTCGCCCAGGCCGCCGCCCCCACCGTCAAGAAGGTCGCCCTCGAACTCGGCGGCAAGAACCCCAACGTGGTCTTCGCCGACGCCTGCGCCACCGAGGAGGGCTTCGACACCGCCGTCGACCAGGCCCTCAACGCCGCCTTCATCCACAGCGGCCAGGTCTGCTCCGCCGGCGGCCGGCTCATCGTCGAGGAGTCCGTCCGGGACCGCTTCGTCACCGAACTCGCCCGCCGCGCCCAGCGGATCAGGCTCGGCCGGGGCACCGAGGACGGCGTCGAGTGCGGTCCGCTCGTCTCCGCGCAGCAGCGCGCCAAGGTCGAGTCGTACGTCGCCTCCGCGCTCGAGGAGGGCGCGGTGCTGCGCTGCGGCGGCAAGCGTCCCGAGCCGTCCGACACCCGGCCGGAGAGCGGCTACTTCTACGAGCCGACCGTTCTCGACGCCTGCCACCGCGAGATGCGCGTCGTCCGCGAGGAGGTCTTCGGCCCGGTCCTCACCGTCGAGACCTTCCGCACCGAGGACGAGGCGGTGTTCCTCGCCAACGACACCGAGTACGGCCTCGCGGGCGCCGTCTGGACCGCCGACGCGGGCCGCGCCCGGCGCGTCGCGGGACGGCTGCGCCACGGCACCGTCTGGATCAACGACTTCCACCCCTATCTGCCGCAGGCGGAGTGGGGCGGCTTCGGCAAGAGCGGCACCGGGCGTGAACTCGGCCCCGCCGGCCTCGCCGAGTACCGCGAGACCAAGCACGTCTACCAGAACCTGGCGCCGAAGCCGGTGCGCTGGTTCGCCGGCTGAGCCCCCACCAGCCCCGCCGGCGAACCGCTTTCCGCACCCTGAACTTCCTCCCACCCCCCAGGAGTAACCACCCGATGCCCGATCACACCCACGAATTCGACTACGTCGTCATCGGCGGCGGAACAGCCGGTTCCGTCATCGCCTCGCGGCTCACCGAGAACCCGGACGTGACCGTCGCCGTCATCGAGGGCGGCCCCAGCGACGTCGGCCGCGACGACGTGCTGACGCTGCGCCGCTGGATGGGCCTGCTCGGCGGTGAACTCGACTACGACTACCCGACCACCGAACAGCCCCGCGGCAACTCGCACATCCGGCACAGCCGGGCCCGGGTGCTGGGCGGCTGCTCCTCCCACAACACCCTCATCTCCTTCAAGCCGCTCCCGTCCGACTGGGACGAGTGGGAGGCGGCCGGCGCCAAGGGCTGGGGCGCCGTGCCCATGGAGGCGTACTTCGCCCGCCTGAAGAACAACATCGTCTCCGTCGACGAGAAGGACCGCAATGCCATCGCCCGCGACTTCGTCGACGCCGCGCAGAGCGCGCTCGACGTCCCGCGCGTCGAGGGCTTCAACAAGAAGCCGTTCACCGAGGGCGTCGGCTTCTTCGACCTCGCCTACCACCCCGAGGACAACAAGCGCTCCTCCGCGTCGGTGGCGTACCTGCACCCCGTCATGGACGAACGCCCCAACCTGCACGTCCTGCTGGAGACCTGGGCGTACCGGCTGGAACTGGACGGCACCCGCGCCGAGGGCGTGCACGTGCGCACCAAGGACGGCGAGGAACTGCTGATACGGGCCCGCAACGAGGTCGTGCTCTGCGCGGGCGCCGTCGACTCGCCCCGTCTGCTGATGCACTCCGGCATCGGCCCGCGCGAGGACCTTGAGGCGCTCGGTATACCCGTCGCGCACGACCTGCCCGGTGTCGGCGAGAACCTGCTCGACCACCCCGAGTCGGTGATCGTCTGGGAGACGAACGGGCCGATCCCGGAGAACTCCGCCATGGACTCCGACGCGGGCCTGTTCGTGCGCCGCGACCCCGAACACCAGGGCCCGGACCTGATGTTCCACTTCTACCAGATCCCGTTCACCGACAACCCGGAGCGACTGGGCTACGAGCGGCCGGAGTTCGGCGTCTCGATGACCCCGAACATCCCCAAGCCGAAGAGCCGCGGCCGCCTCTACCTCACCAGCGCCGACCCGTCCGTGAAGCCCGCCCTGGACTTCCGCTACTTCACCGACGAGGACGACTACGACGCGCGGACCCTGGTCGACGGCATCCGCATCGCCCGCGAGATCGCCAAGGCCGAGCCGCTGGCCGGCTGGCTCAAGCGTGAGGTCTGCCCCGGACCCGAGGTGCAGGGCGACGCCGAACTGAGCGAGTACGCCCGCAAGGTCGCGCACACCGTGTACCACCCGGCCGGCACCTGCCGCATGGGCTCCGCCGAGGACCCGCTCGCCGTCGTCGACCCGGAGCTGCGCGTGCGCGGCCTCGACGGCATCCGTATCGCAGACGCCTCCGTCTTCCCGACCATGACGGCGGTCAACCCGATGATCGGGGTGCTCATGGTCGGGGAGAAGGCCGTCGATCTGATCGGAGGTGACGCGCGATGACGCTCACCGTTCCCACCCGTAAGCCGCCCACCACCGACGCCCCCGTCTTCTCGGTCGACGGACTGTGGAAGGTGTTCGGCCCCAAGGCCGACCGCGTCCCGGGCGACCCGGAACTCAACCGCCTCGGCACCGCCGACCTGCGCTCGCGCACCGGCTGCACGGCCGCCGTGCGGGACGTCTCCTTCGACGTGCGCAAGGGCGAGGTCTTCGTGGTCATGGGGCTGTCCGGCTCCGGCAAGTCCACCCTCGTGCGCTGTCTGACCCGGCTCATCGAGCCCACCGCCGGAACCATCGTCATCGACGGCGAGGACGTGCGCGCCATGGACAAGGTCAGACTGCGCGAGTTGCGCCGTCACCGGGCCGCCATGGTCTTCCAGCACTTCGGTCTGCTGCCGCACCGCACCGTCCTCGACAACGTCGCCTACGGCCTGGAGATCCAGGGTGTGGGCAAGGCCGAACGGCGCGAACGCGCGGCGGAGATCGTCGCCAAGGTCGGGCTGGAGGGCATGGAGCAGCGCCGCCCCGACCAGCTCTCCGGGGGCCAGCAGCAGCGCGTGGGACTGGCCCGCGCCCTCGCCGTCGACCCGGAGGTGCTGCTCTTCGACGAGCCCTTCAGCGCCCTCGACCCGCTGATCCGGCGGGACATGCAGGAGGAGGTCATCCGCCTGCACCACGAGGAGGGACGCACCATGGTCTTCATCACCCACGACCTGAGCGAGGCGCTGCGCGTCGGCGACCGCATCGCGCTCATGCGCGACGGCCGTGTGGTGCAGCTCGGCACTCCCGAGGAGATCGTCGGCTCGCCCGCCGACGACTACGTACGCGAATTCGTCAAGGACGTCCCGCGCGAGCAGGTCATGACCGTGCGCACCGCCATGCGCCCGGGGGACTGCGGCGGCACGGAGCACCCGGGCGCGCTCGCCCCGGACACCGTCGTGGCCGACGCGATCAAGGTCGTCGCCGAAAGCGGCAGGGCGGCCTGCGTGGTCGAGGAAGGACGCTGCACGGGCGTCGTGGACCACGAGCGCCTACTCGGTGTCGTGGCCGGGACGGAGCAGTTCAAGGAGGCGGTCTGAGTGAGTACCGTCTCTGTCCCCACCCCGCGTGTCGGCCCGCTGGAGGTGCTCGCGCGCCCCGCCGTCCGCAAACTCCTCGTCCTCGCGCTCGTCGCGGCCGTCCTGGGCCCGCTGGTCACGGCGCGGTGGGGCGCGGGCACCTGGCCGCATGCCCTGACCGTGGACGTGTCCGCCCCACTGGCCCGGACCAGTGACTGGATCATCGACAACCGCGACAGCAGTCCCCTGTTCACGTACTTCTTCGGGTACATCAGCAACGCCGTCGTGCTCTCGGTCCGTGCCGTCTACCTGATGCTGCTCGGCATCGGCTGGGCGGGCGTCACCGCGCTGGCCGCGCTCGTGGCCTGGCGCACGGCCGGTGTACGCCTCGCGCTCGGCACCGTCGTCGCGCTTCTCGCCTGCGGTGTCCTCGGCATGTGGGTGCCGACCATGCAGACGCTCGCCCTGATGGTGGTCGCGGTGCTCGCCTCCGTCGTGGTGGGCGTCCTGCTCGGTCTCGGGGCCGGCCTGTCGGACCGCGTCAACAGCGCGCTCCGGCCGGTGCTGGACACCATGCAGGTACTCCCGGCCTTCGCCTACCTGCTGCCGGTCGTGCTGATCTTCGGCATCGGTGTGCCCGCCGCCGTGCTGGCCACCGTGATCTACGCCGCCCCGCCGATGGCCCGGTTGACGGCGCTCGGACTGCGCCACGCCGACGGCGGCGTGCTGGAGGCGGCCGAGTCGCTCGGCGCGACCCGCCGCCAGCGGCTGCTGACCGCGCGGATACCGCTGGCCCGCAAGGAGATCATGCTCGGCGTCAACCAGGCGATCATGATGGCCCTGTCGATGGCCGTCATCGCGTCCCTGATCGGTGCGGGTGGTCTCGGTGACCGTGTCTACCAGGCGCTGGCCTCCGTCGATGTCGGTGCCGCGCTGGCAGCCGGTATCCCGATCGTGCTGCTGGCCGTCGTCCTGGACCGCATCACCGCCGCCGCCGGCGAACACATGGGCACGGGGGCCGAGCACGGCGGTGGCAAGGCCCGCTGGGCGGTGCCCGCCGCCGTATTGGTCGCCGTGGTCGTGGCGGGGCACCTGACCGGAGCCCTGAACTGGCCGGACTCGTGGGTCACGGAGATCGCGGGACCGGTCAACACGGCCAAGGACTGGATGGTCGATCACCTCTACACGGGTGTGCCCGTCGTCGGTGGCACCGCGGACTGGGCCGCTCACTTCACCACCTGGGTGCTCGACCCGATCCGGGCCGGTCTGTGGTGGCTGCCCTGGTGGGCCCTGCTGCTGATCGTCGCCGCCGCGGCCTGGCTGATCGGTACCTGGCGCACGGCCCTGACGGCCGTCCTCGCGACGGCGGCGATCGGCGTGCTCGGAGTCTGGAAGCCCTCGCTGGACACCCTGTCCCAGGTGCTCGCGGCGGTGGTGGTCACCCTGGTGATCGGATTCGCGGTGGCGATCGCGACCGCCCGCAGCGAACGGACGGAACGGATGCTGCGGCCGGTGCTGGACGTCTTCCAGACCATGCCGCAGTTCGTCTACCTGATTCCGGTGGTGGCGCTGTTCGGTGTGGGCCGCGCGCCCGCCGCCGCCGCTGCCGTGGTCTACGCCCTGCCCGCGGTCGTCCGGATCACGAGCCAGGGACTGCGGCAGGTCGACCCGGCGGCCCTGGAGTCCGCGCGGTCGATGGGGGCCACCACCTCGCAGCAACTGCGTCAGGTGCAACTGCCCCTGGCCCGGCCGGCCATCCTGCTCGCGGTCAACCAGTGCCTGGTGCTGGTGCTCGCCGTGGTCGTCGTCGGCGGCCTGGTCGGTGGCGGTGCGCTCGGTTACGACGTGGTCTTCGGCCTCGCCCAGGGCGACCTCGCGACCGGTCTGGTGGCCGGTGCCGCCATCGTCTGCCTCGGCCTGATGCTCGACCGGGTGACCCAGCCCACCGAACGCCGTACGACGAAGGGGGCCTGACCATGAAGCTCACACACAGGCCGGCGATGATCGCCGCCGGAGCAGCGGCCCTGTCACTGCTCACCGGCTGCGGTGCCGCCGACATGACCAAGCAGACCTCGCCGTTCGCGAACGCCCAGGGCGCGAAGACCGTCACCCTGTCGGTGCAGTCCTGGGTGGGCGCCCAGTCCAACGTGGCCGTCGCCCAGTACCTGCTGGAGCACAAGCTGGGCTACCGCGTCGACACCGTCCAGGTCGACGAGGTACCCGCCTGGGACGCGCTCAGCCAGGGCCGGGTCGACGCCATCCTGGAGGACTGGGGCCACCCGGACCAGGAGAAGCGGTACGTCGACGACAAGAAGACGATCGCGCCGGGCGGCGGCCTCGGGGTGACCGGGCACATCGGCTGGTACGTCCCCACCTACCTGGTCAAGCAGCACCCGGACATCACCGACTGGCACAACCTGAACAAGTACGCCTCCCTCTTCCGCACCGCGGAGAGCGGCGGCAAGGGCCAGCTCATGGACGGCTCCCCGTCCTACGTCACCAACGACAAGGCGCTGGTGAAGAACCTGAAGCTCGACTACCAGGTCGTCTTCGCCGGTTCCGAGGCGGCGCAGATCACGCAGATGAAGCAGTTCGCCAAGGAGAAGAAGCCCTTCCTGACGTACTGGTACGCGCCGCAGTGGCTGTTCAAGAAGGTCCCCATGACGGAGGTGAAGCTGCCGCCGTACAAGGAGGGCTGCGACGCGGACACGGACAAGATCACCTGCGCCTACCCGCACACCCCGCTGCAGAAGTACCTCAACTCCGGCTTCGAGAAGTCCGGTGGCGAGGCGGCGGCCTTCCTGAAGAAGTTCAAGTGGACGACCGAGGACCAGAACGAGGTCTCCCTGATGATCGCCGACCAGAAGATGAGTCCGCAGGACGCGGCGAAGAAGTGGGTGGACAGCCACCCCTCCGTCTGGAAGAAGTGGCTGTCCTGAGCCGGCTCAGCGCAGTCCGGCGACGATCTCGCCCAGCGCGGCCGCGGCCCGTCGCTGGAGTCCCGGACCGAACGTGACGCGAGTGGCCCCGAGTCCGCCGAGCACGGCGGGCGAGGGCCCTCGCCGTCCAGCCGGGCCAGCATGTTGAGCGGGCCCTGGATGCCCGACCGCAGCAGGGGCAGCACATCGGCCGGCGCGAGGATCGGGTACACGCAGTCCGCGCCCGCCGCCACGTACAGCGCGGCCCGGGCGATGGCCTGCTCCGGATCGCCGTCGCCGTGGACGAACGTGTCGATGCGGGCGTTGACGAACAGCAGGTCGGCGGCGGCCGAGCGGACCTCGGCGAGGTACTCGGCGTGCTCGTGCGGATCCTTGAGGACACCCCCCGCCCCCGAGTCCTCGAGGTTGCAGCCCACCGCGCCCGCCTCCAGCAGCCGCTCCACCAGCTCCTTCGGCGCGAGCCCGTACCCGCCCTCGACGTCCGCCGACACCGGCACGTCCACCGCCCGCGCGATCCGGGCCACCGCCGCGAACATCTCGTCGGCGGGTGTCCCGCCGTCCTCGTGGCCGAGGGAGGCGGCGACCCCGGCGCTGGGGTGGCCAGCGCCGGGAACCCGGCGTCCACGCACGCCCGGGCGCTCGCCGCGTCCCACGGGCCGGGGAGCACCAGCGGGTCGCCCTGGGGGCGCCGGCGGTGCAGCGCGCGGAACAGGTCCGCCCCGCCCACGGCCGGCGAATCCCCGCCGGGGCGGCTCACCCGTGCTGTCCCGGCCGGTAGTGGCCGGGGGCCATCCGGGTCGTCACGCCGAAGCGGTTCCACGCGTTGATCACCGTGATCGCGGCGATCAACCGGGCCAGCTCGGCCTCCTCGAACTGCTTGGCCGCCCGCTCGTACACCTCGTCCGGGACGAAGCCCTCGGTCAGGACGGTGACCGCCTCGGTCAGCTCGATCGCCGCCAGCTCCTTCTCCGTGTAGAAGTGCCGGGACTCCTCCCACGCGCTGAGCTGCACGATCCGCTCCACGCTCTCGCCCGCCGCGAGCGCGTCCTTGGTGTGCATGTCGAGGCAGAAGGCGCAGTGGTTGAGCTGTGAGGCGCGGATCTTCACCAGCTCGTACAGCTTGGGGTCCAGGCCCTGCCTGGCGGCGGTGTCCAGTCGGACCATCGCCTTGTAGACCTCGGGCGCGTGGCGGGCCCACTCCAGGCGCGGGGCGTGTTCGGTGGCGTACTCGACGGTTTCCTGTGCGCTGCTCATGGTTCGACCCTAGGAGCCGGGCAGCCCAGGAGTATGGTCCATTTCCATGGCGAATTCGTGGGCCAATCTGGGCGTCGACCTCCATCTGGAACCGGCCGGCACCGGCGGCCTGCGCCGCGGCCTGACCGACGCGCTGCGGGACGCGGTCCGCACCGGCCGCCTCGCCCCGGCACCCGGCTGCCGTCCTCCCGCTCCCTCGCCGGTGATCTCGGCATCGCCCGCAACACGGTCGCCGAGGCCTACGCCGACCTGGTCGCCGAGGGCTGGCTCACCGCCCGCCAGGGCTCCGGCACCCGGGTGGCGGAGCGTGCGGTGATCCCGCCGGCGGTGGACGCGCCCCGGCGCCGGCCGCCGGGCAGCCCGGCGTACAGCCTCGTCCCCGGCACCCCCGACCTCGCCGCGTTCCCGCGCGCCGAGTGGCTCAGGGCCGCCCGCCGTGCGCTGGCCACCGCCCCCTCCGACGCCCTCGGCTACGGCGACCCGCGCGGCCGCCCCGAACTGCGCACCGCCCTCGCCGGCTACCTCGCCCGCGTCCGCGGCGTCCGCGCCGACCCCGAGACGATCCTGGTCACCGCCGGCTTCTCGCACGCCCTGCGCGTCCTCGGCACGCTGCTGCGGGCCCGCGGGGTGCGGGCGGTGGCGGTGGAGTCCTACGGGCTCGACGCCCACTGGAGCCTGCTGCGCGACGCGGGCCTCGCCACGCCCGCCCTGCCGTACGACGAACTGGGCACCGAAACCGGCGCGTTGACCGGTGAGGGCGCCGTACTCCTCACGCCCGCCCACCAGTTCCCCATGGGCACCGCCCTGCACCCCGACCGGCGGACGGCGGTGGTCGAGTGGGCGCGGCGCACCGGCGCCCTGGTCCTGGAGGACGACTACGACGGCGAGTTCCGCTACGACCGCCAGCCCGTCGGCGCCCTCCAGGGCCTGGACCCCGGCCGGGTCGTCCACCTCGGCACCACCAGCAAGTCCCTCGCCCCCGGCCTCAGGCTGGGCTGGATGGTCCTGCCGCCCTCACTGGTGGAGGAGGCGGCCGCGGCCAAGGGCCGGATCGACACCGTGGGCGTGCTGGACCAGCTCACCCTGGCCGAGTTCCTCACCTCCGGCGCCTACGACCGGCACGTCCGCTCCGCCCGGCTGCGCTACCGGCGCCGCCGTGACGCCCTCGCCGCCGCGGTCGCCGAGCGCGCGCCCGGTGTCCGGGTCACCGGGATCGCGGCCGGCCTGCACGCGGTGCTGCGGCTGCCCCCGGGCAGCGAACAGTCGGTCGTGCAGGCCGCGACCTGGCAGGGCCTGGCCCTGCACGGCCTGGCCTTCCACCGGCACCCCGAAGCCGTCGCCGAACCGGCCGACGCGCTGGTCGTCGGATACGGGACGCCGTCGGACAGCGCGTGGGCGGGCGCGCTGGAGGCCCTGTGCCGGGCACTGCCGTGAGGTGAGGGCTCCTCCGTCCACGGCGGGCGCCCTCCACTCCCGCTTCCGGGCCCGCGCACGGTCCCGCCCCGCGGCGGGCTCACCCTCCTCCGCCGCCACGGCCGGCGCCTCCCCGAACCGGGCCAGTGCCAGCGCCCCCGCCACCGCCACCGCGAACCCGAGGGCCGCCAGCCAGCCCAGGCCCTCCCGGGTGCGGTCGCCGAGCCACACGACGCCCACCGCCGCCGGGCCGATCGTCTCGCCGATCACCATGCCGGCCGTCGCGGTCGTCACCGAGCCGCGCTGCAGCGCCGAGGTCAGCAGCACGAAGGCGGCGCCGCCGCCGATCAGGAGGGCGTAGGACGCCGGATTCGTGAGCAGCCCGGCCGGCCGCAGGGAGTCGATCAGCCGGACCGCCACCTCCACCACCCCGAACCCGAAACCCGCGCCCAGCCCCAGCACGAGGGCCCGCATCCGCCCCGACAGCCGCCCGCCCAGCAGGGCGAGCACCGCCATACCGGCCGCCGTCGCGAGCATCGTCCACTTCAGGGCGGGCGAACCGCCCTCCTCGCCCTCCGGCCCGGACGCCAGGCCCAGCATCGCGAGCCCGGCGCACACCACACCCACCGCGCCCCACTCGGTGCCGCTGAGCCGCGTCCGCAGCAGGCGCGCCGCGACCACCGCCGTCACCGCCAGGCTGGAGGCCAGCGCCGCGCTCACCGCGTAGATCGGGATCGAGCGCAGCGCCGCGATCTGGAACAGGAAGCCGAGACCGTCCAGCGCGAGACCGGCCAGGTACCGCCACCGCCGCAGGGCCCGCAGCAGCAGGGCGACCTCGCCGCCCCCGCCCGTACCGGCCTCCCGCGCGGCCATCGCCTGCAACACCGTCGCGGTACCGAAGCAGACCGCCGCGCCCAGGGCGCACACCATTCCGAACAGCACGAACCGACTCTAGGCGAGGGCGAGATCGCGGGGCCCCTTGCGCGAACCCGCGCACCCCGCCTAGGCTGACCGCCGCACACCGCACCGCACACGGGGAGACACCACATGGCGAACACGCGCGCGCAACTGCGCTCCACCACGGTCGTCCTCGGCGGCATGGGTCTGCTCGCCGCCGCTCTGACCGCCTGCTCCTCCGCCCCGGACAAGCGCTGCGTCGACCGGGACAGCTACCGCCTCGGCACGGGCTACAAGGTCGTCTCCGACAAGAACTGCAAGTCCGCCAAGGTCCCGGTGAACAGCTCCTGGTACTACGGCGGCAAGAAGAAGGGCTCCTGGGTCTCCGGAGGTTCCTTCACCAAGCCGAGCAAGGGCTCGGGCGGCTCCTCGGGCGGCGGCGGAGTGCACCGCGGCGGCTTCGGCGGCGGCAAGGGCGGCTCCGGCGGCTGACCGGCACACACACCCATGGAACGCCGAACCATCACCCCCGCCCCGACTGGCAGCGGACCGTCGAGGAACAGGGGCTCGTCTACCCGCTCACCCGGCACCCCGACGGCACCCTGCGCCCCTACTGGGACGAGAGCGCCTACTACGTCCTCACCCTGGACGAGGTCGAGGCGCTGGAGGAGACCGTGGCGGAACTGCACCGCATGTGCCTGGCCGCCGCCGCGCACATCGTGGCCGAGGACCGTTTCGCCGACCTCGGCATCACCGACCCGCGGCTCGTCGCGGCCGTCACCGAGGCCTGGCACCGCCGTGCCGAACTACCCACCGTCTACGGGCGGTTCGACCTCCGCTACGACGGCACCGGCCCGGCGAAACTGCTGGAGTACAACGCGGACACCCCCACCTCGCTGGTCGAGGCCGCGTCGCCCCAGTGGTTCTGGATGGAGGAGCGCTTCCCCGGCGCCGACCAGTGGAACTCCCTGCACGAGCGCCTGGTCGACGCCTGGCGCGAGCAGGCCGCGCTGCTCCCGCCGGGCAGCCCGCTGCACTTCGCGCACTCCTCGGCCGACGAACTCGGCGAGGACCTGATGACGGTCGCCTATCTGAAGGAGACCGCCGATCAGGCCGGACTCGCCACCGACTGGATCTCCATGGAGGAGATCGGCTGGGACACCCTCTCCGGCCGGTTCGTGGACAACGGGCTCCGGTTCATCCGCGCCGTCTTCAAGCTGTACCCCTGGGAGTGGCTCACCACCGACGCGTTCGCCGGGCACGTCCTCGACACCCTCGACAACGGCGGCGGCAGCGGCACCACCCTGTGGATCGAGCCCGCCTGGAAGATGCTGCTGAGCAACAAGGCCCTGCTGGCCGTCCTCTGGGAGCTGTACCCGGGCCACCCGAACCTGCTGCCCGCCCATCTCGACGGCCCGCGCGAACTCGCCCGGACCACCGGCTACGTGGCCAAGCCCCTGCTGGGCCGCGAGGGCGAGGGCGTCACCGTGCACGAGCCGGGCGCGCCCGCGGCCGTACGCGACGAACCCTGCTGCTACCAGCAGCTGGCCCCGCTGCCCGCCTTCGACGGCAACCACGTCGTCCTCGGCGCCTGGACCGTCCGGGACGAACCGGCCGGCCTGGGCATCCGCGAGTCCTCGGGCCTGGTCACCGACGGATACGCCCGCTTCCTGCCGCACGTGATCCTCTAGGGGCGTCCCCTGGGGCCGGCCCCAGCCGTCCACCGGAGCGCCCTAGCCCGCCAACACGGCCTCCAGCTGTTCGACACCCCAGTCCAGGTCCTGCTCGGTGATCACCAGCGGCGGCGCGATCCGGACGGTCGAGCCGTGGGTGTCCTTCACCAGCACACCCCGCTCCATCAGCCGCTCCGACACCTGACGGGCGGTGCCGGCCCGCGGGGCGATGTCCACGCCCGCCCACAGCCCGCGCCCCCGCACCGCCGTCACCGGACCCGCGCCGAGCAGCCCGCGCAGCCGCCGGTGCAGCCGCTCGCCCAGCTCGGCCGCCCGCGCCTGGTACTCGCCGGTCCGCAGCATCGCGATCACCTCCAGCGCCACCGCGCAGGCCAGCGGGTTCCCGCCGAACGTCGAGCCGTGCTCGCCCGGCCGGAAGACACCGAGCACCGCCGCGCTCGACACCACCGCCGACACCGGCAGGATCCCGCCGCCCAGCGCCTTGCCCAGAACGTACACGTCCGGCACCACCCCCTCGTGCTCGCACGCGAAGGTCCGCCCGGTCCGCCCGAGACCCGACTGGATCTCGTCGGCGACGAAGAGCACGTTCCGCTCCCGGGTCAGCTCCCGCACCCCGGCCAGATAGCCGGCCGGCGGCACGATCACCCCGACTCGCCCTGGATCGGCTCCAGCAGCACCGCGACGGTGTTCTCGGTCAGCGCCCGCCGCATCGCGGTCAGATCCCCGTACGGCACGATCTCGAACCCCGGCGTGTACGGCCCGAAGTCCGCCCGGGCCTCCGGATCGGTCGAGAAGCTGATCACCGTCGTCGTGCGCCCGTGGAAGTTGCCGCCCGCGACCACCACCTTCGCCATCTCCGCGGGCACCCCCTTCACCCGGTACCCCCACTTCCGGGCCGTCTTCACCGCGCTCTCCACGGCCTCCGTGCCGGTGTTCATGGGCAGCACCATCTCCATGCCGCACAGCTCGGCCAGCTCGGTGCAGAAGGCCGCGAACCGGTCGTGGTGGAAGGCGCGGGACGTCAGCGTCACCCGCGCGAGCTGCCGCTCGGCCGCCTCGACGAGGCGACGGTTGCGGTGCCCGAAGTTCAGCGCCGAGTACCCGGCCAGCAGGTCCAGGTACCGGCGCCCCGCCACGTCCGTCAGCCAGGCGCCCTCGGCCGTGGCCACGACGACCGGCAGCGGATGGTAGGTGGGCGCGCTGTGCGCGTCGGCGGCGGCGATGAGGTCTTCAGCAGTGGGCACGGCCTCTCCCGGATACGACGGTGACTCTCCCGGACACGACGGTGGCCCCCTTCCTATCCCCGCTCGCATGGTGGACGCGGGATCTCCCCGTTCCGGCGCGCCCGGTAGGCTGATCAGCGGGTCGTGACTGGCGCGCAGGGATGGGACGGACCATCGGGGAGCGGCCCGAACGGGAAACAGTGCCGTGCGCCTGGGCCGAACGTGAACGCTGAACGCACGCCGTCCGGAGGTCCCCATGCCAGAGCAGAAGTCCCTCTCCACCGAGTCCACGGCCTTCCGCGCCGCACTCGACGTCATCCGCACGGTCGAACCGCGGGTCGCCGACGCCATCGGCCAGGAGGTCACCGACCAGCGCGCGATGCTCAAGCTGATCGCCTCCGAGAACTACGCCTCCCCGGCCACGCTGCTGGCGATGGGCAACTGGTTCAGCGACAAGTACGCCGAGGGCACCGTCGGCCGCCGCTTCTACGCCGGCTGCCGCAACGTCGACACGGTCGAGTCGCTGGCCGCCGAGCACGCCCGGGAGCTGTTCGGCGCCCGGCACGCCTATGTCCAGCCGCACTCCGGCATCGACGCCAACCTCGTCGCCTTCTGGGCCGTCCTCGCCGACCGCGTCGAGGTGCCGTTCCTGGAGAAGACCGGCGTCCGCCAGGTCAACGACCTCACCGAGGCCGACTGGGCGGAGCTGCGCCAGGCCTTCGGCAACCAGCGCATGCTCGGCATGTCCCTGGACGCCGGCGGTCACCTCACCCACGGCTTCCGCCCGAACATCTCGGGCAAGATGTTCGACCAGCGCTCCTACGGCACCGACCCGGCCACCGGTCTCATCGACTACGAGGCGCTGCGCGCCCAGGCCCGCGAGTTCAAGCCGCTGATCCTCGTCGCCGGCTACTCCGCCTACCCGCGCCTGGTGAACTTCCGGATCATGCGGGAGATCGCCGACGAGGTCGGGGCGACCCTGATGGTCGACATGGCCCACTTCGCGGGCCTGGTCGCCGGCAAGGTCCTGACCGGCGACTTCGACCCGGTCCCGCACGCCCAGATCGTCACCACGACCACCCACAAGTCCCTGCGCGGCCCGCGCGGCGGCATGGTGCTGTGCGACGACTCCCTGAAGGACCAGGTCGACCGCGGCTGCCCGATGGTGCTCGGCGGCCCGCTGCCGCACGTGATGGCCGCGAAGGCCGTCGCGCTCGCGGAGGCCCGCCGGCCCTCCTTCCAGGACTACGCCCGGCGCATCGTGGACAACTCCCGCGCCCTCGCCGAGGGCCTCACCCGCCGCGGCGCCACCCTGGTCACCGGCGGCACGGACAACCACCTCAACCTGATCGACGTGGCCGGCTCCTACGGCCTCACCGGCCGGCAGGCCGAGGCGGCCCTGCTGGACGCCGGCATCGTCACCAACCGCAACGCCATCCCGGCCGACCCGAACGGCGCCTGGTACACCTCCGGCATCCGCGTCGGCACCCCCGCCCTGACCACCCGGGGCCTCGGCACCGCCGAGATGGACGAGGTGGCCGGCCTCATCGACCGGGTGCTCACCACCACCGAGCCCGGTACGACCAAGTCCGGTGCCCCTCCAAGGCCCAGCACGTCCTCGACCCCAAGATCGCGGACGAGATCTCGCACCGGGCGACCGACCTGGTCGCGGGCTTCCCGCTGTACCCGGAGGTCGACCTCGGCTGACCCGCGGCGGCCGGCCGGCCCCCGACGAGGCTTCCCGCGCGGCGGCCCGGCACCACGCCGGGCCGCCGCGCCCGTCGGTGCCCGCTCCCGTGTCCCGCCCCTCGTCACCCCGCACGGAACGGATCGCGCCCCACGTGTTTCCCACCGGTACCGGATCGCCCTCCGTTACCTGAGAGAATGGTGAACATGGCCACTGACCGACCTCGCGTGCTCTCCGGAATCCAGCCCACCGCGGGCTCGTTCCACCTCGGCAACTACCTCGGCGCCGTCCGCCAGTGGGTGGCCCTGCAGGAGTCCCACGACGCGTTCTACATGGTCGTCGACCTCCACGCGATCACCGTTCCGCAGGAACCGGCCCAGCTCCGGGCCAACACCCGGCTGGCCGCCGCGCAGTTGCTGGCCGCCGGGCTCGACCCGGACCGGTGCACGCTGTTCGTGCAGAGCCACGTCCCCGAGCACGCCCAGCTCGCCTGGGTCATGAACTGCCTCACCGGTTTCGGCGAGGCCTCGCGCATGACCCAGTTCAAGGACAAGTCCGCCAAGCAGGGTGCCGACCGCGCCTCCGTCGGCCTGTTCACGTACCCGGTCCTGCAGGTCGCGGACATCCTGCTGTACCAGGCCAACGAGGTGCCGGTGGGTGAGGACCAGCGCCAGCACATCGAGCTGACCCGCGACCTCGCGGACCGGTTCAACGGGCGGTACGGCCAGACCTTCACCGTCCCGAAGCCGTACATCCTCAAGGAGACGGCGAAGATCTACGACCTGCAGGACCCGGCGGTCAAGATGAGCAAGTCCGCCTCCACCCCAAGGGCCTGATCAACCTGCTGGACGAGCCCAAGGCGACGGCGAAGAAGGTCAAGAGCGCGGTCACCGACACCGACACGGTGATCCGCTACGACACCGAGAACAAGCCGGGCGTCTCCAACCTCCTCACCATCTTCTCCACCCTCACCGGCCGCTCGGTCGAGGAGCTGGAGAAGGACTACGAGGGCAAGATGTACGGCGCGCTCAAGACGGACCTCGCCGACGCCATGGTGGAGTTCGTGACGCCGTTCCGGGAGCGCACCCAGCAGTACCTGGAGGACCCCGAGACGCTCGACTCGGTGCTGGCCAAGGGCGCGGAGAAGGCGCGGGCCGTGGCCGCCGAGACCCTCGCGCAGGCGTACGACCGCGTGGGTTTCCTGCCGGCGAAGCACTGAGCGGCACCGGGGCGCGCGGCCGCACGGGCACCCGAGCGGGCGGAGCGCTGCACATCACTGCCGCCGCGCCTGCCCACGGGACACCCGTGGCCGTACAGTCGATATCCGACGGGTGAGAAGAAAACAGACACGACGAGGGAGACGACGTGGGGACCGTAACGATCGGCGTGTCGATCGCGGTCCCGGAGCCTCACGGCAGCCTGCTCCAGGAGCGGCGCGCGGGCTTCGGCGACGCCGCGGCTCACGGCATCCCCTCGCATGTCACCCTGCTGCCGCCGACCGAGGTGGACACGGCCGACCTGCCGGCGGTGGACGCCCACCTGAGGGCCGTCGCGGCGGCCGGGCGGCCGTTCCCGATGCGGCTGTCCGGCACCGGTACCTTCCGGCCGCTGTCACCGGTCGTCTACATGCGTGTCGTCCAGGGTGCCGAGGACTGCTCCTGGCTGCAGCAGCGGGTCCGTGACGCCTCCGGGCCCGTGCCGCGCGAGCTGCAGTTCCCGTACCACCCGCACGTCACGGTCGCGCACGGCATCGACGAGGCGGCGATGGACCGCGCCTTCGCGGAGCTGGCCGGCTTCGAGGCCGAGTGGCCGTGCACCGGGTTCGCGCTGCACGAGCAGGGCGCCGACGGGGTGTGGCGCAAGCTCCGGGAGTACCCGTTCGGCGGATCCGTGGTGCCGCCGCAGGCGGGCCACATGGACCGCGGCACGATCGCCAGCCGGTAGCCGCCGTCTCCTCCTCCCTCAGAGGGGCAGCCGGCGGAACACCGTCCGCGGCGCGTGCCGCAGCACCGCCATCACCAGCCGCAGGAAGCCCGGCACCCAGACCGTCTCCGAACGGCGGCGCAGGCCCAGCTCCACCGCCGTGGCGACCGCCTCGGGAGTGGTGGCGAACGGCGCCCTGGGCAGGGCGGCCGTCGTGCGGGTGACGACGAAGCCGGGGCGTACGACCATGACGTGCACGCCGGTGCCGTACAGCGCGTCGCCGAGGCCCTGCGCGAAGGTGTCGAGCCCGGCCTTGCTGGAGCCGTAGATGAAGTCCACCCGGCGGGCGCGCTCGGCGGCGATCGAGGAGAGCACCACCAGCGTGCCGTGGCCCTGGGTCTGCAGCGCGCGGGCCGCCACCAGGCCCGCCGACACGGCTCCGGTGTAGTTGGTCTGAGCCACCTGGACGGCGCGCAACGGGTCGCGTTCGTCGTGGGCCTGGTCGCCGAGGACGCCGAAGGCCAGCAGCACCAGATCGATGTCGCCCTCGGCGAACGCCTTGCCGAGGACCGGCTCGTGGGACTCGGGTCGAGCGCGTCGAAGGCGAGGGTGTGGACGTCGGCGCCCAGCGCGCGCAGGTCCTCGGCCGCCCGTTCCAGGCCGGGAGAGGGCCGGCCCGCCAGCCGGACGGTCCGTGCGCCGCGGGCGATCAGGCGGCGCACGGTGGCGAGCGCGATCTCGGAGGTGCCGCCGAGGACGAGCAGGGACCGTGGGAGGGGTTCGAGGTCGGGCATGCCGGTGACCGTATCGTCCATCAATGGGCGATCGGTCAGAGAACATAACTCCGCTCGGCGGAACGGGTGATTAATGGGATGTCACTCAATAGTGTCGTTGTCGGCCGTACATCGGGTCCCGGTGGCGCGGGCAGAGACGCAGCATGGACTGGCTGAAGAAGCTCCCCGGGATCGGCCCGATCGTCACCCGGCTGATGACCACGCACGCCTGGCGTTCCTACGAGCGCCTGGACCGGGTGAAGTGGACGCGACTGGCCGCGGCGATGACCTTCGTCAGCTTCGTCGCGCTGTTCCCGCTGCTGACGCTGGCCGCCACCCTCACCGCGGCCACGCTCAGCCAGTCGCAGCAGAGGAACGTGCAGGACAGGATCGCCGACCAGATCCCCGGCATCTCCGACCAGCTCGACATCAACTCCCTGGTAGAGAACGCCGGCACCGTCGGGATCATCGCCGGCGCCCTGCTGCTCTTCACCGGCATGGGCTGGGTGGGCCAGGTGCGCGACTGCCTGCGCGCGGTGTGGGAGCTGCCCGACGGCGAGGAGAACCCGTTCCTCGCCAAGGCCAAGGACGGGGGCATCCTGCTCGGCCTCGGCGGCGCGGTCGTCGCCACCCTCGCCATCTCCACCGTGGCCTCGGCGATGGTGGGCCGGCTCAGCGACGGCCTCGGCCTCGACCGGGCGGGCTGGGGCACGTCCTGCTGCAGATCATCGCGTTCGCCGTGGCCGTGCTCGCCGACTTCCTGCTCCTGCTCTACGTGCTGACCCTGCTGCCCGGCACCGAACCCCCGCGCCGCCGGCTGCTGGTGGCCGCGCTGACCGGGGCCGTCGGCTTCGAACTGCTGAAGCTGCTGCTCAGCGGCTACATCCAGGGAGTCGCCTCGAAGAGCATGTACGGCGCGTTCGGCGTGCCCGTGGCCCTGCTGCTGTGGATCAACTTCACCGCGAAACTCGTCCTGTTCTGCGCCGCCTGGACGGCGACGCCGAGCAAGGACGCCGAGATCACGGTCGCGTCCGACGGCGCATCAGATCGGGCAGCGGCCAACGGCGGTTGATCAGGAAGACCCCGCCCCCGAGCAGCACCAGCAGCCCGCCCGCGACGGCCAGCGCGGTTCCGACGCCGGTGGAGCCGATCCCGCCCGACGCGCTCGCCACCGGCCGCGTGCCGGCCCCGCCCGTCCGGTGCGCCGGCCCCGCGGAGGCGGTGGCGCCCGGCTGGGCGGTGGACTGCGCGCTCTTCGGCGGCACCAGCTCGCCCACCGGCCGCACCTTGCCGGCCGCCCGGAAGCCCCAGTCGAACAGCTTCGCGGTCTCCTTGTAGACCTCGTTGTGCTCGTGCTTCTCCGGGTTCATCACGGTGACCAGCAGCACCTTGCCGTCGCGTTCGGCGACACCGGTGAAGGTGGCGCCCGCGTCGGTGGTGTTGCCGTTCTTCACCCCGGCGATGCCCTGGTAGACGGGCACGTCCGTGTCGCCGCTCAGCAGCCGGTTGGTGTTGCGGATCTCCCCGGACTCGAACTTCGCCGACACGGTGGAGCAGTACTCGCGGAAGTCCTTCTTCTGCAGCCCGGAACGGGCGAACAGCGTCAGGTCGTACGCCGAGGACCGCTGCTCCGGCGCGTCGTAGCCGTCCGGGCTGACCACGTGCGTGTCCAGTGCCTGCAGCTCGTCGGCGTGGGCCTGCATGTCCTCGACGGTCCGGTCCACGCCGCCGTTCATCGCGGCCAGCACGTGCACGGCGTCGTTGCCCGAGCGCAGGAAGACCCCGAGCCACAGGTCGTGCACGGAGTAGGTGTGGCTCTCCTTTATCCCCACCACGCTCGAACCGGCGCCCATGCCCGCGAGGTCGGACGGGACCACCTTGTGCTCCATCGTCCTCGGGAACCGGGGCAGCAGGGTGTCCGCGAACAGCATCTTCAGGGTGCTCGCCGGGGGCAGCGGCCAGTGCGCGTCGTGCGCGGCGAGGACCTCGCCGGACTCGGCGTCGGAGACGATCCAGGACCGCGCGGTGAGGTCCTTGGGGAGCACGGGCACGCCCGGCGCGAGGTCCACCTGGGTCCCCGGCTGCCCGAGCCGGGCGCCGCCCACCTGCGACATGAGCGCCGGGGAGTGGCCGACGGGCTCGTCGAGGGCGTCGGGGCCGCGAGCGCCGCGGGCGCGGTGGCGGCGAGGGACAGCAGCGTGGCGGAGGCGGCCAGCAGGCATCGCCCGAGGGTCTTCTGCGGTGGGGGCACGGTCGGAAACGTACCTGCCGTGGACACCGAAGTCCCGCCCGGCACCCCACCCCGGCCACGGAACGCGACCCCGCACAGCGATACTGAACGCATGCCGTGCTCATCCGGGGACAACCCCGGACCCCCGGCCGGTCGCCCGGCCCCGGCGTCGTGTCGAAAGGTCAGTCTCCGTGAAACTCAGCCGCCCGGTCTCCTGGTTCCTGCTCGCGTTCGGGGTGTGGAGCTGGGTCATCTGGATCACTTTCGTCAAGAACCTGGCCGCGGACGGCAGCGGACTCGCCTTCGACGACGGCCACCCGACCGCGTACTTCTGGGTGCATCTGCTGCTGGCGATCGTCTCCTTCGTATTGGGGACGGTCATCGGGGTCATCGGGTTGCGCGGACTGCGCGCACTGCGCCGGAAGTCATAGCGGGAGACACTGCAGCGTGGTCATCGTCCTCGTCCTCATCGCGGCGGCCGTGCTGACCGTGCTGGTGCTCGGGCACTGGTACGTGTGGCGCCGTCTGGTCCGCGACACCACCCGCGGCCCGGGCCCGGCCCGCCGCGCCGGCACGACCGTGTTCGTGGCCGGCCCGCTGCTGATGGTCGGCGCGCTGGTCGCCGAACGCTCCGGCGCCCCTTCTGGCTCCAGCGCACCCTCGCCTGGCCCGGCTTCCTGTGGATGGCGCTGGCGCTGTACCTGCTGGTGGCGGTGGTGGCCGGCGAGCTCGTACGGCCGTTGCTGTCCCAGCTCCCGGCGCGCCGGGCGCGGACCGCCGAGACCGCCGTACGGGAGCCGGAGACCGTGCCGGCGGCTCCGCGGCCGGCACCGGAAGCGCCCGGCGTGCCCGACGCGCCGGAGCCGGCCGGGCGGGCGCCGCGCGCGAACGGCGCCCCCTCCCGGCGGCTGTTCGTCTCCCGGGTGGTGGGCGGGCCGCCGCGGCCGCCGCCGTCGCAACGGTCGGGCAGGGCACCTACGGCGTCCTGCGCGGCCCGCGGGTCAAGCGCGTCACCGTGCCGCTCGCCCGGCTGCCGCGCGCCGCGCACGGGTTCCGGATCGCCGTCGTCAGCGACGTCCACCTCGGGCCCGTCCTCGGCCGCGGCTTCGCGCAGCGGGTCGTCGACACCGTGAACGCCACCCAGCCGGACCTGATCGCGGTCGTCGGCGACCTGGTGGACGGCAGCGTGAAGGATCTCGGCCCGGCCGCCGCGCCGCTGGCCCGGCTGCGCGCCCGGCACGGGGCGTACTTCGTCACCGGCAACCACGAGTACTTCTCCGGTGCCGAGCAGTGGGTCGCCGAGGTGCGCACCCTCGGCCTCCACCCGCTGGAGAACGCCCGCACCGAACTGCCCCACTTCGACCTGGCCGGGGTGAACGACCTCCAGGGCGAGAGCGAGGGCCGGGGCCCGGACTTCGCGAAGGCGCTCGGCGACCGGGACCCCTCCCGTGCCTGTGTGCTGCTCGCCCACCAGCCGGTGCAGATCCACGAGGCGGTCCGGCACGGCGTCGACCTCCAGCTCTCCGGTCACACGCACGGCGGCCAGCTCTGGCCCGGCAATATGATCGCGGCCGCCGCCAACCCCACCGTGGCCGGCCTCGAACGCTACGGCGACACGCAGCTGTACGTCAGCCGGGGCGCCGGCGCCTGGGGACCGCCCACCCGGGTCGACGCGCCCTCGGACGTGACGGTGATCGAGCTGGCCGCCACGCGCGCCTGACCCGCCCTCCGGCGCGCGTGGCCGAAACCGCTTCCACCTCCCTGTGAAGAGGCTGTGGAATTCGGCGGAAACAACGCCTCGGTAAGTTCTCCCTCATTCGGGCCGATAGCTCTTCCCCAGCTGAAACAGGTGTGATTAGGTGAGCCGCGCCACTAGGGAGTGGCCGTTTTTTTGTGCTGAGCCAGGGGTAGGGCCCTGGCAGGCCTGGGAGGGGCACCACCATGCGATCTGTTCGCATGCGCATTCTCGTGACGCTGCTCGTGCTCGCGGTCGTGGGAATCGGCGGCTGGCAGTTGCTGCCGTCGCAGGGAGACAAGAACCGGACGATCACCGTCGGTACCACCGACGCCGTCACCTCACTGGACCCGGCCGGCGCCTACGACGCCGGTTCCTGGGCCCTGTTCAGCAATGTCTTCCAGACACTGCTGACCTTCGAGCCGGGCGGGGTCCAGCCCGTCCCCGACGCGGCGAAGAGCTGCACCTTCGAGGGCGGCGGGCTGAAGACGTACCGGTGCTCGCTGCGTGACGACATCACCTTCCCGAGCGGGCGCAAGCTGACCGCCGCGGACGTGAAGTACTCCTTCGAGCGGGTCAAGAAGATCAACTCGGACGTCGGCCCGGCGTCGCTGTTCTCCACCCTCGGCTCGGTGACCGCCGACAGCGCGACGACCGTCACCTTCCATCTGTCGTCCCCGGACGCCACCTTCCCGCTGAAGGTGGCCACCGGTGCCGGCTCCATCGTGGACAAGGACGCCTACCCGGCCAGGGCCCTGCGCACCGACACCGGTGTCGACGGCACCGGCCCGTACACGCTGACCTCGTACACCAAGGACCAGAAGGCCGTCCTCGCGCCCTACGGGCAGTACCAGGGCTACCTCGGCGGCACCGGCCGCCCCATCGAGCTGCGCTACTACGCGAACTCCCAGAAGCTGCAGAGCGCCTGGCAGCACAAGCAGCTCGACGTCGCCACCCGGACACTGCCGCCGCAGGTCCTGTCCGAGCTGAACCCGAGCGACCCCACCCAGCGCGTCACGGAGTCGGACAGCTCCGAGACCCGCAACCTGTACCTCAACACCCGCGCCGGCTCGCCGCTGCACGACACCCGGGTGCGCCGCGCCATGGCCTGGCTGGTCAACCGCGAGCGACTGGCCGCGAAGGTGTACGACGGCACGGTCGACCCGCTGTACTCGCTGATCCCGACCGGAATCATCGGCCACACCACGTCCTTCTTCGACACCTACCCGACGCAGAGCACCGCCAAGGCGCGGGAGCTGCTCACCCAGGCCGGGCTGACCCTGCCCGTGCGCTTCACCTTCGGCTATGGCAAGGGCCGGGGCGCGGGCGCGGAGGAGGCCGCGGAGCTGAAGCAGCAGCTCGAGAAGGGCGGCCTGTTCAAGGTGGACGTTCAGGGCTACGAGTGGACCGACTTCCAGAAGCGCTGGGCCGCCGGGAAGATGGACGCCTGGGCGGTCGGCTGGGTGGCCGACTACCCGGACCCGGACACCTTCGGCTCCCCGCTGGTCGGCACCGGCTCCACCATGAGCACCGGCTACAGCAGCAAGGCCGTCGACGCGCTCATCCGGAACAGCCAGCAGTACGCCGACCGTTCGCGGACCTCGAACGACTTCCGCGACATCCAGGGGACGTGGCGGCCGACGTGCCGCTGATCCCGCTGTGGCAGCGCAAGGAGTACGTGGTCAGCACCGAGGACGTCGGCGGCGGCCAGTACCTCTCGGACGGCACGGGCGTGTTCCGCCTGTGGCGCCTGCAGTGGATCTGACGCCCCGCGGGTGAGGGGTCAGTCCCCGGCCCCGTTCTCCTCCGCGCGGCCGTCCTCGCGTCCGGCCCTGGCCGCCGGGTCCGGCAGTGCCCGCGTCATCCCGGGCAGGAAGTCCGTGAACAGCTCGTGGACCTCCAGCACCAGGGGGCGCAGCACCCGGAACCGGGCCAGGGCCACCCCGCGGGCGGTCAGCCGGGCCCCGCGCCGCGCCAGCCGGTAGCTGCGCTCGCGGCCCTCGGTGCGGTCGAACACCCAGTACAGGACGAGGCCCATCTGGGACAGCCACATCAGTTCCGGCAGCACGTCCCGCAGTTCGGGAGCCACCTTGGACTTCGAGCCGGCCAGCAGCTCCCGGTGGACGCTGATGGCCTGCTCCCGGGCGTGCTCGCTCTCCGGGGAGAACGGGCTGAGCGGGCTGTCGGGGTCGGCCGCGTTCTTGAAGAACTGGACCGCGAACTCGTGGTACGGCCGGGCGATGTCCAGCCACGCGGTCAGCACGCCCGCGAGCCGGGCCTCCAGATCGGTCTCCCGGTCCAGGACCTCCCGGACCGCCACCTGGTGCTCGGCGGCGATCCGGTCGTAGAAGCCCTGGATCAGGTGCTCCTTGCCCTCGAAGTAGTAGTAGGCGTTGCCGACGGAGACTCCGGCCTCCTTGGCGATGGCCCGCATGGTCGTCTTGTCGTAGCCGCGCTCCTGGAAGAGCCGCATCGCGGTCTCCAGGATGAGTGCGCGGGTCTGTTCCGACTTGGTCTGGGGGCCGGCCTCTTCGGGGCCTTCGTTCTTCGCGGGCACGACAGGAGCCTAACCAGTGGCGCAGGCGCCGCCGGAACAGGTCGGCGGATTGAAGGTCCAGCCCGTGCGCGTGTCGTACGACCATCCGTCGGTCCGCGCGTACGCCTGCCCGCCCCACTGGGCGCCCCGCCACTTGGCGGCCGCCAGTACCGCGCCCCGGGCCAGCCGGGCCCCGGCCGGGGTGCTCAGCCGGTGGGCGAGCGGGCGGTGTTCGCGCAGCGCCCACAGGACGACGATCCAGGCGCGGGAGGCCTGGTAGACCTGCCCGGAGTCGCCGATCACGGTGACCTCCTGAAGGGTGGCGGCGTGGTCGAGCCCCGGGTAGCGCCGGCGGGCCTCGTCCGAGCCGGCCGGGACCAGCTCCAGCGGCACCAGCTTCGGCTGCCGTACGAGCCAGTCGCGCAGGTGCGCGCAGAGGGCGCACTCGGCGTCGTAGAGGACGGTGAGCCGGCGGACCGGGACGGACGTGCCGCCCCGGTCCTGCGCGGAGGTCACCGCGCTCACGCCCCGGCCGTCGGCGGGATCCAGGCCTGCGGGGGCACCGGGGCTGCTGCTCCCGTTCCATCAGCCCGCGCCGCCGGATCCGGTTGAGCACGTACACGTTGCCCAGGTGCATCACGCCGAGCACGAGCAGCACCACGCCGAGCTTGGCCGACAGGGCCTCGAAGATGCCCCGGGTGTCCTCGATGTCGCCGCTGTCGTTCAGGTACAGCGCCACGAAGCCGAGGTTGACCAGGTAGAAGCCGACCACCAGGAGGTGGTTGACGGCGTCGGCGAGCTTCTCGTTGCCGCGCAGCACGTCGGACAGGAAGACCCGGCCGTTGCGGCTGAGCGTGCGGGCCACCCAGACGGTCAGCGCGATGCTGACCACCAGGTAGATGACGTAGGCGATGACGGTGCGGTCCATGCCCCACCCCTTCTTGAACGCGTTCAAAACGCTGACAGGGATGACTCTAGACCTGCTTTTGAACATGTTCAACTCAATGGTGGCGGGAGACCGCGCCGGCTCCGCGCGTCAGCTCCGGCGGCCCAGCTCGGGGCGTTTGCTGTAGTCGGTGAACCCGATGACGTTCCCCCAGGGGTCGGCGATCTCGACGGTCCAGCCGGTGGCCCCGTCGAACGGCTCGTCGAGCGAGACGATCCCGGCGGCGGCCAGCTCCCGCGCCGCCGCCCGCGCGTCCGGCACCTCCAGCCACAGCCGCGGCGAGGGCCACGGCGGCGGTCGGTGCCCCAGCGCCTCCTCGGCGCGCAGCAGGATCCCGGGCATCTCGCCGCCGACCTTCAGCAGGGCGATCCCGGCCTCGTCGAGCCGGAACCCGACGGTGAACCCGGCCCGCTCGTAGAAGCCGACGGCCTCGCCGAGGTCGCCGACGGGAAACAGCGCGTTGTCGAACCCGAGCAGTTCGTACGACCCTTTGTCTGACATGTCGTCACATTAGGGCTCAAACCCGACCATACGCGAGGAGCCCCACCGGAGCGGTTCCGGCGGGGCTCGTTCTCCGCACGCCCGAGGGCCCCGTTCCCAGGGGGAACGGGGCCCTCGGCGGGTCCTGCGGACGACCTCAGTAGCGGCGCGTGATCAGCGCGCGCTTGACTTCCTGGATCGCCTTGGTGACCTCGATACCGCGCGGGCAGGCGTCCGTGCAGTTGAAGGTCGTGCGGCAGCGCCACACGCCGTCGCGGTCGTTGAGGATCTCCAGGCGCTGCTCGCCCGCCTCGTCACGGCTGTCGAAGATGAAGCGGTGGGCGTTCACGATCGCGGCCGGGCCGAAGTACTGGCCGTCGTTCCAGAACACCGGGCAGGACGACGTGCACGCGGCGCAGAGGATGCACTTCGTGGTGTCGTCGAAGCGCTCGCGGTCCTCGGCGGACTGCAGACGCTCGCGCGTGGGCTCGTTGGTGTCCTTCGTGACGAGGAAGGGCATGACGTCCCGGTACGCCTGGAAGAACGGCTCCATGTCCACGACCAGGTCCTTCAGGACCGTGAGGCCCTTGATGGGCTCGACCGTGATCGGCTTCTCGGGGTTGATGTCCTTGATCAGCGTCTTGCACGCCAGGCGGTTCTTGCCGTTGATCCGCATGGCGTCGGAACCGCAGATGCCGTGGGCGCAGGAACGGCGGAAGGTCAGGGTGCCGTCGATGTCCCACTTGATCTTGTGCAGACCGTCGAGGACGCGCTCCTTGGGGTCGATCTCCAGCTGGAAGTCTTCCCAGGCCGCCTCCGCCGAGACCTCCGGGTTGAAGCGGCGGATCCGGAAGGTGACGGTGATGTAGGGGAGTCGGCGAAGCCGGGCTCGGGCTGGCCGGCCGCGTCCGCCTTGTCCAGAACAGGGGTAGCCATCAGTACTTACGCTCCATCGGCTGGTAGCGGGTCTGGACGACCGGCTTGTAGTCGAGACGGACGGTTTCCGAGCCGTCGGCGCCGACCTCGCGGTACGCCATGGTGTGCCGCATGAAGTTGACGTCGTCGCGGTTCGGGTAGTCCTCGCGGTAGTGACCGCCGCGGGACTCCTTGCGGGCGAGCGCCGAGACCGCCATGACCTCGGCCAGTTCGAGCAGGTTGCCCAGCTCGATCGCCTCGAGGAGGTCCGTGTTGAACCGCTTGCCCTTGTCCTGGATCGCCACGTTCCGGTAGCGCTCGCGCAGCTCGGCGATCTTCTCGACGGCCGTCTTGATCGTCTGCTCGGTGCGGAACACCATGACGTTGGCGTCCATGGTCTCCTGCAGCTCACGGCGGATGGTGGCCACCCGCTCGTTGCCGGTGGAGTTGCGCAGCCGCTCGATCTGCTCGACGACGAGCGACTCCGGGTTCTCCGGCAGCTCGACGAAGTCGGCCTTCGCCGAGTACTCGGCGGCGGCGATGCCCGCGCGGCGGCCGAACACGTTGATGTCCAGCAGCGAGTTGGTGCCCAGGCGGTTGGCGCCGTGCACCGACACGCAGGCCACCTCGCCGGCCGCGTACAGGCCCGGGACGACGGTGGTGTTGTCCGCCAGGACCTCGCCCTCGACGTTCGTCGGGATGCCGCCCATGGCGTAGTGCGCGGTCGGCTGGATCGGGATCGGGTCCGTGTAGGGCTCGATGCCGAGGTACGTCCGCGCGAACTCGGTGATGTCCGGGAGCTTGGCGTCGAGCTGCTCCGGCGGCAGGTGGGTGAGGTCCAGGTAGACGTGGTCGCCCTCGGGGCCGCAGCCGCGGCCCTCCCGGATCTCCGTGTAGATGGAGCGGGAGACGACGTCACGGGACGCGAGGTCCTTCATGACCGGCGCGTACTTCTCCATGAAGCGCTCGCCGTCCTTGTTGCGGAGGATGCCGCCCTCGCCGCGCGCGCCCTCGGTCAGGAGGATGCCCATGCGCCAGATACCGGTCGGGTGGAACTGGAAGAACTCCATGTCCTCCAGCGGCAGGCCCCGGCGGTAGACGGCGGCCTGGCCGTCACCGGTGAGGGTGTGCGCGTTGGAGGTCACCCGGAAGAACTTGCCGGTGCCGCCGGAGGCGTAGATCACGGCCTTCGCCTGGAAGAGGTGGATCTCGCCGGTCGCCAGCTCGTACGCCACCACGCCGGCCGACTTCTTGACGCCGTCGACCTCGGTGATGAGCTGGTCCAGGACGTAGAACTCGTTGAAGAACTCCACGCCCTCCTTGACGCAGTTCTGGTACAGCGTCTGGAGGATCATGTGGCCGGTGCGGTCCGCGGCGTAGCAGGACCGGCGGACCGGGGCCTCGCCGTGGTTGCGGGAGTGACCGCCGAAGCGGCGCTGGTCGATCGTCCCGTCGGGCGTCCGGTTGAACGGCAGGCCCATCTTCTCCAGGTCGAGGACGGCGTCGATGGCCTCCTTCGCCAGGATCTCCGCGGCGTCCTGGTCGACCAGGTAGTCACCGCCCTTGACCGTGTCGAAGGTGTGCCACTCCCAGTTGTCCTCCTCCACGTTGGCCAGCGCGGCGGCCATGCCGCCCTGCGCGGCGCCCGTGTGGGAGCGGGTGGGGTAGAGCTTGGTCAGGACCGCGGTGCGGCTGCGCTTCGTCGACTCGATGGCCGCGCGCATGCCGGCGCCGCCGGCGCCGACGATGACTGTGTCGTACTTGTGGATCTTCATGATTCTCGCAGCCCCGTGCCTAGCGGATGTTCGGGTCGAAGGTGAAGATCACCAGCGTGCCGAGCAGGATGGTGAACACCGTGGCGGTGTAGAGCAGAGCCTTCAGCCACAGCCGGGTGTTCGGGCGCTCGGCGTAGTCGTTGATGACCGTGCGCAGGCCGTTGGCGCCGTGCAGCATCGCGAGCCACAGCATCAGCAGGTCCCAGACCTGCCAGAACGGGGACGCCCAGCGGCCGGCCACGAAGGCGAAGCCGATCTTGGAGACGCCGCCGTCCAGGACGAGCTGGATCAGCAGGTGGCCGATGACCAGGACGACCAGCACGATGCCGGACAGGCGCATGAACAGCCAGGCGGCCAGTTCGAAGTTGCCCCGGGTGGACTTGGGGCTCTTCTTGGTCCGCCTGCGCGGCGCCTCGATCAGCGGGGCCGGGTTGTCGGCGGAGTACACCGGGGCGCCCTCGACGGGGCCGACTCCGGACGCGGGGTTTCAGTCGTGGACATGAGTGTCAGCTCCCGAACAGGGCACGAACGGCGTGGCCGAGGACCGGGTAGAGCGCGCCGATCATCAGGACGATCCAGACGCCCATCACGGTCCAGAACATCTGCTTCTGGTAGCGGGGCCCTTCGACCAGAAGTCGACGGCGATGACGCGCAGGCCGTTGAGCGCGTGGAAGAGGATGGCGGCGACGAGGCCGTACTCCAGCAGCGCGACGATCGGCGTCTTGTAGGTCGCCACGACCTTGTCGTAGGCCTCGGGGGAGACACGGACGAGTGCGGTGTCCAGCACATGCACGAACAGGAAGAAGAAGATGAGGACGCCGGTGACTCGGTGAGCCACCCAGGACCACATTCCTTCCCGTCCGCGGTACAGCGTTCCAGCCGGCACGGAAGAACCCTCCGGGAGCGGGGACTAGGGCCGCGCCGGCTTCACGGTCGGTCGGGCCCGGCCGGGTACGGTCCACCGGCCCTCAGCATCGTATCCATGCGCCGCGGCGCGGCTTACGGGGGGCCTACTTGTGTGATCAAAGTGGCACCGTACGGGCTAGGGGTGCGGCCTTCGGGTGGTGCGTGCGGTCATATGCCGGTAGCGGGCGTGTTGTGGCTGGTCGCGCCGCTCGGCGGGGCCGCGGACGGGCGGGCCGCCGGGCCCGCCAGGAACGCCGCCAGCCGGTGCTTGGCCAGGCGGCGCAGCTCCTCGGCCGCCATGACCCGCTCCTCCTCGGGATCGTTCGCCAATCGTGACCGGATGCCTTCGAGGATGCGGTCGATGACCTCGTACGCCGGGGTGTCGCCCAGATAGATGACGAACGTGTGCCCGAATTTCGCCTCGTAGGCGGCGTGCGCCGCGCTCAGCGCCATGTGCGCCGCCTGGTAGGTGTCCTCCGGCAGCTCGGGCAGCGGCTCGCCCGCCAGGGCCCCGGCGAGTTCGGCCGCGGGCAGGTCGTACGTCGCCTCGTCCGCCGCCGCCAGCAGGGCGTCCAGGTCGGGGTAGGGGCGGTGCTCCGCGATACGCCCGGACCAGCGCGGATCGCGCAGGCAGCGCAGCAGCATCGCGCGCGCCTCGTCGGCGGGAGCGGCGTTGAAGGCGTCCAGCGGCGTAGGGAGGTACGGGAGACGATGCGCAGGCAGCGTGGGTCCTCGCGTCACGGGTGGTGTGGCAGGGGATCTTGTGAAGGCTGTGTCGCTACGTTATCGAGAGTGGTCACAGTGTGTCCGACGGGTATCTGAATTTCACCCGTACGGAAGAGTTTCGGAACACCTCGATGACGGGTGACGGGCCGATCGGTCGTACGTTGGCTGAGTGACCCAGCACAGGCGCCGGGCGTCGGCGCAGCAGGTGAGGCGGAAGCGGGCGGTGGTCGCCGCGGCATTCGCGGGGACCGTCGCGCTCGGCGTGGGCGTCGGCATATGGGCCTCGGCGGACACCGGCGGAAGACCGGCCGGGGACGTGGCGCAGGCCCCGGCGGGCCGGGCGCCGAGCAGTCCGTCGCCCAGCCGCTCCTATCCGCTCTCCCAGGCGCCGCGCACCATACCCGCGGTCGCCTCCCACACCGCGGCGCACGGCCCCGGCTGGCGCCCGAAGAAGGGTGAGCGGCTGGTGGTGAGCGATCCGTCGCTGGCCGACGAGGGCCGGCTGACGGCCGGTGAGCTCGGGCTCACGTACGCCGGGCAGAAGGACGACAAGCGGGCCGGGGACGTCCGGCTCACGCTGGGCAAGCGGGGCGGCAACCCGGAGTCGTACACCATGACCGTCCGCGACGGCCGGGTCGACATCAGCGGGCCGACCGACGGCGGCGTGTTCTACGGCACCCGCACCCTCAAGCAGGAGGTCCACGGCGGCGGCACGGCACCGGAGGGCGTCGTGCGCGACCAGCCCGCCAAGCCGGTGCGCGGCTTCAACCTCGACATAGCCCGCAAGCCGTACAGCGCGTCCTGGATCGAGGACCGGATACGCGAACTGGGCGACCTGAAGTACAACGAGCTGGGACTGCACTTCTCCGACGACCAGGCCTTCCGGATCGAGTCCAGCAGCCATCCGGAGATCGTCTCCAAGGACCACCTGACCAAGGCGCAGGTCAAGCGGATCGTGGACCTGGCGAAGAGCCGGCACATAACGGTCGTGCCCGAGATCGACTCGCCCGGCCACCTCGGCGCCGTCATCGCCGCCCATCCGGACCTGCAGCTCCGCAACGCGAACGGGGTGCCCACGCGGGGTGCCATCGACATCTCCGAGCCCGGCTCCGCGAAGATCGTCGACGACCTGCTGAACGAGTACGCCGGGGTCTTCCCGGGCAGCCAGTGGCACCTCGGCGGCGACGAGTACCAGGCGCTGACGGTCTCCGACCCGCAGGCCTCCTACCCGCAGCTCGCGGCCGCCGCCCAGCGGAAGTACGGCTCCGGCGCGACTGTCGCCGACCTCGCCACCGGCTGGCTCAACGACCGCGCCGCCACCGTCCGCGCCCACCACCGGACCATGCGGGCCTGGAACGACGGCTTCTTCCGGGACACCTCCGTGCGGGCCGCCAAGGACCTCCAGGTCGCCTACTGGACCGGCAAGGAGATCGGCGCCCGGCAGCCGGTGGAGTACCTGCGCGACGGCCGCAAGGTCATCAACTACAACGACGAGTTCCTGTACTACGTCCTCGGCCAGCCGCAGACCTTCGTCTACCCGACCGGGCAGCGGATCTACGAGCAGTGGAACCCGCGCGTGCTGCGCGGCACCACCGCCGTCCCGTCCGGCTACGACGGGCAGATCCCCGGTGGCTCGTTCGCCGTGTGGAGCGACATCCCGGGCGCCCAGACCGAGGCACAGGTCGCCGCCGGCATCCGGATGCCGCTCAGAGCCACCGTGCAGAAGCTGTGGGACCCGGGGAAGCCGGCGCTGTCCTGGGCCGAGTTCAAGGCGCTGGCGGACCGGCTGGGCTGAGCGCCCGCCGGGCACGGTATCTTCCGCGTGCCGCATCGCGCGAGGACACGGGGGGTCCCGATCATGCCCGCAGCACGTCTGCGCTCACCGGAGGGCCTCGCCCGCGCCACCGTCGCGCTGCTCGGGCTGGTCGTCGCCGCCGACCTGTTCGCCATGTACACCGGAGTGCTGGAGATCCGCGTCGCGGGCGACATCCTGAACGGGATCAACGACGACGCCGCGCTCCGCCGCGGCGAGCGGTCCCACCTCCTCCACGAGATGTCCCGCGTCGCCCAGGCCCTGATCCTGCTCGCGACGGCGGCCGTGTTCCTGTGCTGGTTCCACCGCGTCCGGGTCAACGCGGAGGTCTTCGACCCCTCCCGGCACAGCAAGTCGCACGGCTGGGCGGTCGGGGGCTGGTTCTGCCCGGTCGTGAACCTGTGGTTCCCGCGCCGCGTCACCCTCGACGTCTGGGACGCCAGCGCCCGCTGGGCCGACCGGCCCGGCCACGGCCTGGTCAACTCCTGCTGGACGCTGTGGATCGTCGCGCTCCTCGCCGACCGGGCGGCGGAATGGCGGTACGACACCGCCCGCGGGGCGCTGGGCTGGCGCGACGCCCTCCACCGGCTGCTCGTCGCCGACGCCCTCGACGCCGCGGCCGCCGTCCTCGCCGTCCTGGTGGTCCTCAAGCTGACCCGCATGCAGCGCGACCGGGCCCTCGCAGGTCCCGGGTTCGTCACGACTCTTGGCTGAAAAGCTTCGGCTGTGACACCCTCGGCCCGTTGCACGCAGTAAGGGGAAGTGCGGGCTCCGTAAAGGCGGCGCCCTGGCGAGGGAGGCTTCCATGAGCCTGGTGGAACTGATCGCGCAAGCCGGCGAACGGGGGCTGGCCGTGAGCGGGCTGGCTTGTTTGGACCGGTGCGTGCCCTTGCTGGGCGGTGACGACGAGGTGCTGCGCCCGCTGTGGGCGAGCGTCGCCGAGGGCTCGGACTGGGCGGGCGGCCTGGAGAAGGCGCGCGGCGCGCTCGGTCCGGAGGACTCCGACGAGGACGAGGCCGCGCGGCTCGCCCACCGCATGCTGGACGAGGCCCCGGCCGAGCGCACCCCCGAGGCGGTACGGGCCTGGGCGGACGCCTGCTCCGTCGCCTCCCTGCGCATCCACCGGCTGCTCGACCCCGCCGCCGACGGCCCGGACGACACCGGCGGCCTGGAGGCCGGCCGGGCCGGCGACGCCGGGGGGCTGCCCCCGCTCGTCGCCGCCGAACTGCGCCGCCAGACCGTCGTGCTGGAACTCCTCGCCGAGCACGGCACCAACGGCCTGCGCCGGGCCCTGGACGTGTCGGTGGAGGGCCGCCGGGTGCTGAGCGCCGTGGTCTCCCGCCGGGCCCGCGGCCGCGGCTGAGGGACCGGTACCGGACCGGCGCCCGCCGAACCGGCACATAGAGGACGGGCGCACCGCAAACCCCGTCGCTGGGAAAGTCCTGTGTCCGTCCTGCGGTGGCGGTGGGGCGGTCCTGCGCCGTTTGCGGGAACCGGCCGGATCGCTGTGACGGATGCCCCGCGCGGCCCGCTCTTCCCTATGTGACAGCGCACTACGTGACAGCACAGCAGGAGACCAGGCCGCATGCCGCGGCCAAGCCCGCACGCTGGGCCGCGGACACCGTGGCGGCCATGCGTGAGGGCGCGCGGCTCAGGCTCGACTACTCGGTGCAGAGCCTGTGGCGGGTGGACCGGATGATCGACGGCATCCGCCGCGAGGGCCCGCCCTACGCGGCGGTCGAGCACGCGTTGCGCGGCTTCGGCGCCTACGCGGGCGAGGTCGTCGCCCGCCGGACCGGCGCCGAGTGGTGGTCGTCCGGCGGCGAGCACTGGCTCCGCACGCCCGACGGCCGCCTGTGGGACCCCATCGACGAGGCCCGCCGCGCCTACGCCGGCCACGGCTCACTGCGCCTGTTGTGCCGGGACGCCACGAGCGGGACGGCCGGCTGACACCGGCGCGCCGGGCCGCGGACCGGCCCCGGACGCGCACCGGCCGGGACCCGCCGCGAGGCGGGATCCCGGCCGGTGGGCCGAACGGGTGCTACGGCGCCAGCGTCACGCCCAGCCCGGCGCCCGTCGGGGTGCCGAGCATCGTCCTGCTCAGCACGGCCGTCTGGCTGTAGCCGAGGCCCGAGCTGTTGCTCGGCAGGTACATCAGGATGCCGTTGCCGCTGTCCTCGCCCGCCACGCCGAGCGTGAGGTCGGCGCGGCCGTACCCGGACAGGTCGGTCAGGGACACCGACGAGCCGGCCTTGTCACCGCTCTCGGTGTTGCCCGGCACGCCCGAGGTGTCCTGCGAGACCGCGATCGCGCCGGAGCCGGTGAGGCCCGAGGCGCCGCCCTTGACGAGCAGTGCCGAGCCCGTGTCGGCCCGGTTCACGGCGTCCCGGGTGATGTCCTCGCCGGGCAGGCCGGTCAGGACGTCCGCGTAGCCGTCGCCGTTGTAGTCGCCGACCGAGACGGAGGCGCCCATGGCGTCACCGGACTCGTTGCCGCCGGGGACGCCGGTGGTGTCCTGGTGGACGGTGACCATGCCGGTGGTGGTGAACCCGCCGGAGGAGCCCGGTACCAGGGTGACCTGGCCGCCCGACTTGCCCCCGGACTCGCTCGTGTACGGCTGGCCGATGACGATGTCGTCGTAGCCGTTGCCGTTCACGTCGCCCGCGGCGACCGACCGGCCGCCCTTGACCGAGATGACGCCCGCCTTGGTCAGGCCCGTCGCCGAGCCCGCGAACCGCACGACACGGCCGATGCCGCCCGTGTCCCGGTAGTTGAGGGCGACGTCGGCGTACCCGTCCCGGTTGAAGTCGCCGGTCGCGGCGTCCAGGTAGGCGACGGAGCCGGTGGCCGTGGTCAGGGCGCCGGAGGTGGTGGCGCCGCCGGTCAGCCGGACGTTCCAGCTGCCGCCCTTGCCGGTGCCGGCCGAGAAGACGTCCGCCTTGCCGTCGGCGTCGAAGTCGCCGACCGCGACGGCGGAGCCGAGCTTGGCGCCGGTCGCCGTGACGCTGCCCGACGTGGTGTACGAGAAGCCCGAGTCGAGGCCGGGGCCGTACAGGACGGTGACCGCGCCCCGGTCGGCGTGCCCGCTGGTGTCGTCCTCGCCGGGCGCGCCGACCGCGAGGTCGGCGTAGCCGTCACCGTTGACGTCGCCCCAGGCGGTCGAGGTGCCGAAGCTGTCACCGGACTCGGAGGAGCCGGGGACGCCCGGGCTGCTCTGGGTGAGCGTGAGCCTGCTCGCGGGGACCGGACCGTCCACGCCGCCCGGCACGACCGTCACCGAGTTCGCCTTCGGGGTGCCCGCCACCAGGTCGGCCAGGCCGTCCCGGTCGCGGTCGGAGGTCGGCAGCGCGTGCGAGATGCCCGGGGTCTTCGCCAGCGCGGCGATCAGGGGCAGCTTGCTGTACAGGTTGTCGCCGGGGCAGGCGGTGGCGTTGGTGTCACGGTGCCCGAAGACCCGGGGCAGGGTGATGTCCTGGCCCTTGTCGATCAGGTTGCCGTCCTGCCCCTTGGGGCTGCCCGAGGTCAGCGTGACCTTGCCGGTCGGATCGATGCCGTACATCCCGAACTTCCACGCCACGATCCGGGCGATCGAGTCGAGCGCGGCCCGGGACGGCTTCGCCGACATGTAGTTGCCGATGTAGGAGATGCCGACCGTGTTCGTGTTGAACCCGATGTCGTGCGCGCCCACCACCGGCAGGTCCATGCCGCCGCTGCGGCCCTCGAAGATCTGGCCGCAGCGGTCGACGACGAAGTTGTAGCCGATGTCGAAGTAGCCGCGGGAGAAGTGCTCCTGCTGGATGGTGCGCATCCGGGCCCGCGAGTCGGCGCAGGACACCGTGTTGTCGCTGTCGACACCGGTGTGGTGGATGACGGCGGCCTTGATCTCCGTGCCGTAGCTCGGCGTGCCGTCGTAGTCCGTGGAGGCACCCCACTCGGCCTGCGTGATGACCGGCGGCTTGACGACCGTGGAGGGCCGCGGCTCCGGGACGGTGCTCGACGGGGACGGGGAGACCGAGTCGGACACCGACGGCGAGGCGGACGTGCCGGCCGAGTCGGACACCGACGGCGAGGGGGACGACGTCTCCGGCGCCGACACCGTGTCACTGGGCGCCGGGGAGTCCGTCGGTGACGACGGGTCGGACGGCGCCGACGACGTGGGGTCCACGGCGAAGGCGGCCGGCTGCGAGCCGCCCGCCGGGTCCGTGCCCGGGTCGAGCAGCCTGACGTCCATCCCGGCCGGGAGCCCGGACGTCGTGGTGCCGTCGGTGTTCACCACCCGGACCGCGACGCCGTCCGCGTCACCCGTCCACATGGAACCGGTACCGCCGCGCGCCTTGGCCCGCGCGCCCTCGGCGCCGTCCGCGGAGAACGGGTCGTCGGGCAGCTTCGCCCAGTCCGACCACTTCCCGGTCTCCCGCGAGCGGTAGCGGAGTTCCGGTGTGCCCTTCAGCTCGGCCCGCTCGTTGTCCCAGGTGAGCAGCGCGGCGCTGAACCGCTCGGTGTCCCGCTCGCCCAGCCCGCGGCGGCCCCCGCCCTGGTCCGCCAGCTTCACTGTGTGCACGGCGGCCCTGCGGCCCGCGCCCTTGCCGTCGTTGTGCGCACCCGGGTCCGCTACCGCGTAGGTGACGGCCCCGGCACCGCCCAGCACCACGGCGCCGAGCGTCAGCCACGCCCGTCGCTTGAGACTGAGCGGTCTGTACGCATGGGTCCTGCGAGGACTCAACTGTCCCACCCCTAGAAAATGAACACGGTGACATCACCTGCCACACAGGTGACACCTGTTCAGCGCGCGGACGGCGCCGAACGTCACCCCGGTCCGGGGCCCGGGGCCGGCCGCGGCCGCCGAACGGCCCCTCGCGGTACGGTCGGTGGCCGGATCGTCGCCCGGGCACCCGGTGCGTTCGGGTCCGGCAGCGGCGAGCGGAAACGGGGCGGTCGGCAGTGGGACACATTCGCGTACTCGCGGCGGGGCTGGCGGTGTCGGCCTCGCTCGCCCCGCTCACCTCGTGCGCCTCGCCGGGGGACGGCGGCGACGAGCGGGGCCGGTGCTCCGTACGGACCGACCCGGCGCCGATCGAGAAGCGCTTCCCCGCCTTCGGGACGCCGGAGCGGACGCACTGGTGCGGTGTCGTCCTGAACGCCGGCGACGAACGCGTGCCCGGGCCCACGGACGTGCGGCTCGTCGGTGTCGTGCGCCTCGCGCCCGCGGCCTTCGCCAGGGTCGTCGGGGACCTGGGGAGAACCCGGTCGCGGAGGCCCCCAGGGGGCTGCCCGACGAGATCGCGGACCTCCTGCCCGGCGAGGCGCGCTGGCAGCGCAGCGACCGGCTCGACCGGGCCGTCACCCAGGGGCGCTACACCGGCTCGTTCCACGTCGACACGGCACACCGCACGGTGCTCGTGGACTGCGTCGACCCCGTCCCGCCGAAGCACTGAACGACGTCTGCCGGGCCCCGGGCCGATGCGCGAGTGACTCCGAAGGTTGTACGCCACCCATGACTTTCCTGTGTGGTGATGGACACTTCCGCTACCCGTGATGTTCGCGGGGGCGCCTCCGCTTGAGCAACTGGGGGATTGCGGCCCGTAGTTCTCCCGCTGCCGAGCCAAGGGGGAACCGTCTCATGCGTGAAGTGTGCGAACGTCCGTCCGCCGAGGAGATGCGGGCCTGCGCGGCCGCCTTCGTCACGCGGGTCACCGCCCGCAACCGGCTGCCGCTGGACTACTCCGAGCGCAGCCTGCGGATCGTCGACTTCCTGATCGACGGACTGCGCAAGGGCGGCGCCGACCGGGAACGGGCGCACGGGACACTGCTCGGCCTGGGGGCGTACGTCGGTGAGGTGCTGGTGCGCCGCGCGGGGGCGGTGTGGGTCGACTTCGACGCCGGCCAGCGCGCCTACTTCGGGCAGCCGGCCGGCGTCCGCATGGGGGACGGCCGGGTCTGGAACCCGCTGGGCAGGGTGGTCAACCGCTTCGAGTCCGGCGGCCCCGAGGAGTCCCTGCAGACCTTCTACCTGACCCTGCACGGCCGGGTGCGCAGGGCGGTCGCCTGACGGCTTCCGCCGGACGCGCCGCGGGGCTGTGACAAAACTGTGAGCTGCGGCGCTGATGACCTTGGGGCTCGGGGACGGCCCGTGCCCGGTACGGACGAGGACGGTTCTTGGGCCAGGGAGGCGAACCCCGCCGCGTACAGGCGTACGACGGGGAACTGGGCGCTGCCGTCGCGCGGGCCCAGGACGGGGACGAGGCCGCGTTCGCGGCGGCGTACCGGATGGTGCAGCCGGGTCTGCTCGGCTACCTGCGCGGTCTGGTCGGCGAGGACGCGGAGGACGTGGCCTCCGACGCCTGGCTGGAGATAGCCCGCGACCTCGGACGGTTCAAGGGCGACGGCGCCGGGTTCCGCGGCTGGACCGCGACCATCGCCCGCCACCGGGCCCTGGACCACCTGCGCAGGCAGCGGGTACGGCCCCGCTCGGCGGCCGGGCTCGAACAGGACGTGCTGGACCTGCCCGGACCGCACAGCACGCACGACCAGGCACTGGAGTCCATCTCCACCCGGCGGGCCCTCGAACTGGTCCGCGCCCTGCCCCGCGACCAGGCCGAGGCCGTCCTGCTCCGGGTGGTCGTCGGTCTCGACGGCCCGTCCGTGGCGCGGGTCCTCGGCAAGCGCCCCGGCGCGGTCCGCACCGCCGCGTACCGCGGGCTGAAGCGGCTCGCCCGGCAGCTCGGCGGGACGGGCGCGGCGGACGAGGGTGTGACGGATGACGGCCCCCGGACGCTGGGGAGTCGAAATGAACGCAGACGGCCGGCGGCCGTATAGGTCAGGCGGAAGCAGCATCAGCGGCACGACCAGCACAGGCAGTGGCACGAGGCTCCCGGGGCGATCCGGCGGGCCGGACCAGGGACGGGAACAGGCATGGGTGAACGGCTGAGCGGCGAGGGGCTGCCCGCCCGCCGGCGCGGGCACCCCGGCGGCGCCGTTCTCGGCCCCGCGCCGGCCGGTCCGGACACCGGCTTCGAGGCCCGGATCGCCGCCGCGCTCCGCGGAAACGGGGCGGACGCCATCGACCCCGAGGCCGAACGGCGCGCCGTGACCGCCTTCCGCACCGCCCGCGACTCCGGGCGGGTCCCGGCGCGGACCCGGCGCCGGGACGACTGGCGGCCCGGGCGGCCGCGCCGCGCGAGTCTCTCGGCGCGGACCACGCTCTCGGTGTTCCTGGCGAGCCTCACACTGGGCGGCGTCGCCTTCGCGGCGATGGGCTCGCCCGGCTTCGCCCGGCACGACGACGGCGGCACCGGCCCGCGCGGTACGCGGCCGCCGGCGAGCTCGGCACCCCGGCAGCCGGCCGCCGAGCCGGCCGGCTCCGCGGCCGCGGAGCCCCGGCCCGCCCGCACCACCCGGCCACCGCCCAGGACCTGCGCGCGCACTGCCGCGCCTTCGAGCAGGCCCGGGGCCGGGGCAAGGCGCTGGACTCGACGGCCTGGCAGCGGCTCGTCGTCGCCGCGGGCGGCGAGGACGAGGTCGCCGACTACTGCGCGGCGCGGACCACGCCCCCCGGGCGGACGACGCCCTCCGCGCGGCCGAGCCACCCGGACAACGGCACGGGCGGCGCGTCGGGCAGCGGTTCGGGCGGTGGCTCGGACCGGAGTTCGGGCAACGGCACGGGCAACGCGGCCGACAACAGCGGAAGTCCGGGTCAGAAGGCGGCCGATCCCGAGGGGACCGGAGAGAAGAAGTGACCCCGCCCGGGCGGAAGTCCGGGGCCAGGGCAACGGCCGGGGCCGCCACCCCCCACAGGAGAGGCCCCGGCCGTCGCGCTTCACGGGCCGCGCGGCGGCCCGTACTTTCTTCAGCGTCGGGAGTGCGTTTTCTGTCACACCCCGTCGCGCCCTGACACGTCACGAGTTAGTTGCATCTTCTACAGACATGGACGTGGGCGGGTTTCTCGCCGTAACGTGCCTTTCGCGCCGGACCGAAGACATGGCGTAAAGGGAGTGCGGTGCTGGGGGACGACGCGGAGCTGACCACCGCGGTGCGTGCGGCACAGGACGGGGACGAGACCGCTTTCCGGACGGTGTACCGCGCGGTGCAGCCGCGACTGCTGGGATATGTACGCACGCTGGTCGGAGATCCGGACGCGGAGGACGTCGCGTCCGAGGCATGGCTCCAGATCGCCCGGGACCTCGACCGGTTCAGCGGCGACGCCGACCGCTTCCGCGGCTGGGCCGCCCGGATCGCCCGCAACCGCGCGCTCGACCACATACGGATGCGCGGCCGCCGCCCCGCCATCGGCGGCGACGAAACGGAACTGACCGGCCGGGCCGCCGACTCCGACACGGCGGGCGAGGCCATCGAGGCACTGACCACCGACAGCACCCTCTCGCTCATCGCGCGGCTCCCGCAGGACCAGGCCGAAGCGGTCGTGCTGCGCGTGGTGATGGGCCTCGACGCCAAGTCCGCGGCCGAGGCGCTCGGCAAACGCGCGGGCGCGGTGCGCACCGCCGCGCACCGGGGCCTGAAACGGCTCGCGGAGCTGCTCGGCGGCGATCCGGAATCGGCGGGTGCGCTCGACGCGCTGCCGCCCCAGCGAGAGCCGCGTGGCCGCGCGGTGACGTCCGCCACTGTGACGCATACGCGTCCGCGGACGCAGAAGGACATGTGATGGCCGACGAGCGCTGTGTTCCTCCGGGGACGACCCCCGGGACCCTGACGAGTGGCTCACCGGGGAAACGGCGGAACGTCTGCTGCGCGGAGAGTCACCGGCGTCCCTCGACCCCGCGGTCCGTGACCAGGCCGAACGCCTCGCCGAAGCGCTGAGCGCGCTCTCCGTCCCGGCGGCCGACGCGAGCGGTGAACTGCGCGGCGAGGAGGCCGCGCTGGCCGCGTTCCGCAAGGCCCGCGAGGCGGCCGAGTCCGAGCGCACCGCCGCCGCCTTCGGCGACGGCGCCCCCGGCAGGGCCGCCGCGCCCGTCGCGGCCGGCACCGGCGAGGGCCTGGTCCGCATCGGCGCCCCGGCCCGTTCCGGAAGCCGCTCCCGCCGCCCGCGCTGGGCCCGGCCGGTCCGCCTGACGCTCGCCGCGGCGGTGGCCGCCGGCACGCTGGGCGGGGTCGCGATGGCCGCGGGCAGCGGAGTGCTGCCCATCCCGTTCCAGGAGGACCGCCCGGCTCCCGCCGCCTCCGTCTCCGCGGACGAGACGCACGGACGGCCGCGCGTCTCGCCCTCCGCCCGGACCCCGCAGGGCCCCGGCGACGGCACGGTCACCCCTCGCGGCCCCGGCGCGTCCGCCGGCGGAGCCCCTCGGGCGGCGCCACCATCGGCACCGACAAGGGCGGAACCCCCGGCCCCGGCGCGTCCCGCGGGACCACCGGCAACTGGTGGCGGGACGCCACCACGGCCTGCCGCGACATCCGGGACGGCAAGGACCTGGGCAACAGCCGCAAGCGGGCCCTGGAGGGCCTGGCGGGCGGTGCCGCGCGGGTCGGCAAGTACTGCGACGCCGTCCTGACGGGCCGGCCCCCCACCGGCGGGGACGACGACGCCGGCGACGGCTCGGGCGACGGCTCGGGCAAGGCCGGGAACGGCGGCGGCAAGGACAAGGGCGGCACCGGCAACGGTGACGAGAACGGCCAGGGCGGCGACGAGGACGGCCGAGGCCGCGGTCATCACGGCGGCCGGCACCGGGGTGCGGCGGTGCCTCCCTCCCCGGCGGACCGCACGCCCGCGGGCCCCGGCCGGCGCGCCGCCGCTCCGGTCCCCTCGCCGAGCCCCACGTACTCCGCCCTCTGACCACCCGCTCCGGGCTCGCCTCACCCCTGTGACCTGCGAATACACCTCTCGCGAAATTTTTTTCGCGAGAGGTGTGACGTTTCCGGGCCCCTCGACGCAGTAATGAGTGAGCCGACTGGTCATCGGCCGTCGCACTGAGCCGGGGTTCCCCCCGTACCTACGGCTCGTGCATATGGCGCGGGCGGGACACGTTCCCCGGTCCCGCCCGCGCCCCGAATCCCTCACCAGTGGACGACGACCTTGTCGCCCACCCGCACCTGGGCGAACAGCGCGGCGATCGCCGCCTCGTCCCGGACGTTGACGCAGCCGTGCGAGCCACCCGCGTAGCCCCGGGCCGCGAAGTCGTACGAGTAGTGCACCGCCTGGCCGCCGCTGAAGAACAGCGCGTACGGCATCGGGGAGTCGTAAAGCGTCGACACATGGTGCCGGGACTTCCAGTAGACGTGGAACACACCCTCACGGGTCGGCGTGTACTGGCTGCCGAAGCGGACCGACATCGTCTCGACCGTGCGCCCGTCGACCATCCACCGCAGGGTCCGGCTGGTCTTGCTGACGCACAGCACCCGCCCGGTCAGACAGCGCGGGTCGGGCGGGTCGGCCGGCTGGCCGCCCATCAGGTACAGCTCCCACTTGCCCGGCCGGTGGGTCATGCCCAGCAACCGCTGCCAGGTGACGGTGTCCAGCTCGCCGGTCCGCGGCAGCCCGCGCTTGCCCTGGAAGCCGCTGACGGCGCGCTCGGTCAGATCGTCGTACGTCCCGGTCGGCCCGTCGAACAGCCACTCGGCCTGGCGCAGCCGTGCCTGAAGCTCACGCACGCCCGTACCGCTGTCGCCGCGCGACCACAGCACCCGGGGCGCGGCCCCCGTGGGCCGGACGGCGGGGGTCGGAGCGGCCCGCCCGGCCGACCCGGCCGCCCCGCCGGACTGGGCCGACCGGGTGGCAGTGGGAGCGTGGCTGGACGGCAGCTCGATGCGCACCGGCAGGTGGTGCTTGCCGTCGGCGTCCGCGGGCCGCACGGTGCAGGCGCTGAGCGCGGCGAGGGCGGCGGTCGAGACGAGTGCGGCGAGTACGGCGGCAGATCTCCCCGGGATCCTCATGCCGGAGATGCTTCCCCGCGTGACCGCCGCCGAACTACGGGGCATGGTGAGGTGGTGTCGGAACGTACTGCGGAGGCATCCATGGCACGTGAGTCGGAGTCGGGGCTGCCGATCGAGCCGGTCTACGGACCCGGCGACCTGACCGGCTGGGACCCCGCCGGGAAACTCGGCGAACCGGGCGACTACCCCTACACGCGCGGGGTGTATCCCACGATGTACACCGGCCGGCCCTGGACCATGCGCCAGTACGCCGGCTTCGGTACGGCGGCGGAGTCCAACGCCCGCTACCGCCAGCTCATCGCCCACGGCACCACCGGTCTCTCCGTCGCCTTCGACCTGCCCACCCAGATGGGCCACGACTCCGACGCGCCCCTCGCGCACGGCGAGGTCGGCAAGGTCGGCGTGGCCATCGACTCGATCGAGGACATGCGGGTGCTGTTCGACGGCATCCCGCTGGACCAGGTCTCCACGTCGATGACGATCAACGCCCCGGCGGCCCTGCTGCTGCTCCTCTACCAACTGGTGGCGGAGGAGCAGGGCGTGCCGGCGGACCGGCTGACCGGCACCATCCAGAACGATGTCCTGAAGGAGTACATCGCGCGCGGGACGTACATCTTCCCGCCGAAGCCCTCGCTGCGCCTGACGGCGGACATCTTCAAGTACTGCGGCGCCGAGATCCCCCGGTGGAACACCATCTCCATCTCCGGCTACCACATGGCCGAGGCGGGCGCCTCGCCCGCGCAGGAGATCGCCTTCACCCTCGCCGACGGCATCGAGTACGTCCGCACGGCCGTGGCGGCGGGCATGGACGTGGACGACTTCGCGCCCCGCCTCTCCTTCTTCTTCGTGGCCCGCACGACGCTGCTGGAGGAGGTCGCCAAGTTCCGCGCGGCGCGCAGGATCTGGGCGCGGGTGATGAGGGAGGAGTTCGGCGCGCGGAACCCCAAGTCCCTGATGCTGCGCTTCCACACCCAGACGGCGGGCGTCCAGCTGACCGCGCAGCAGCCGGAGGTGAACCTGGTCCGGGTCGCGGTGCAGGCGCTCGGCGCGGTCCTCGGCGGCACCCAGTCGCTGCACACCAACTCCTTCGACGAGGCGATCGCCCTGCCGACGGACAAGAGCGCCCGCCTGGCGCTGCGCACCCAGCAGGTGCTGGCGCACGAGACGGACGTGACGGCGACGGTCGACCCCTTCGCCGGCTCCTACGCGGTGGAGCGGCTGACCGACGACGTGGAGGCGGCCGCGCTGGACCTGATGCGCCGGGTCGAGGACCTGGGCGGCGCGGAAGCGGCGATCGAACAGGGCTTCCAGAAGGCCGAGATCGAGCGGAACGCCTACCGCATCGCCCAGGAGACCGACTCCGGGGAGCGCGTGGTGGTCGGCGTCAACCGCTTCCGGCTCGACGAGGAGGAGCCCTACGAGCCGCTTCGGGTGGACCCGGTGATCGAGGCCCGGCAGGCGGAGCGGCTGGCCCGGCTACGGGCCGAGCGGGACGGGGGCGCGGTGGACGCGGCGCTGAGCGCGCTGAAGAAGGCCGCGGCGGGCGAGGACAACGTCCTGTACCCGATGCGGGAGGCGCTGCGGGCGCGGGCGACGGTGGGCGAGGTGTGCGACGCCCTCCGGTCGGTCTGGGGCAGCCACGTGCCCGCGGACTCCTTCTGACCCGGGCCCGTCTCGCCCTCCGAAATCCCCGGCCGGACTGTCGTACCCCCGTGCGACACTCCTTGCCATGTTCGGCGTCATCGATCTCCCCACCTACCTGGCAGGGCTCGTCCTCATCGTGCTGCTGCCCGGTCCCAACTCGCTCTACGTCCTCTCCGTCGCGGCCCGGCGCGGCGTCCGGTCCGGCTATACCGCCGCCGCCGGCGTGTGGTGCGGGGACACGGTGCTGATGACGCTGTCCGCCGCCGGGGTCGCCTCGCTGCTGCAGGCCAACGCCGTGCTGTTCGGCATCGTGAAGTACGCCGGCGCCGGCTACCTGACCTGGCTGGCGATCGGGATGATGCGGGCCGCGTGGCAGATGTGGCGGACCCGGCGGGAGAAGACCGTCGAGGAGACCGCCGACGTCGTCGCGGCCGAGGAGCGGCCGTTCCGCCGCGCCCTCGTCGTCAGCCTCTTCAACCCCAAGGCGATCCTCTTTTTCGTCGCCTTCTTCGTGCAGTTCGTGGACCCGGGCTACGCCTACCCGGCGCTCTCCTTCGTCGTCCTCGGCGCCTTCGCGCAGGCGGCCAGCTTCCTGTACCTGAGTGCGCTGATATTCGGCGGCACCCGGCTCGCGGCCGCCTTCCGCCGACGCAAGCGGCTGTCGGCCACGGCCACCTCCGCGGCGGGCGCCCTGTTCCTCGGCTTCGCGCTCAAGCTGTCGCTGGCGAGCGCGTAGGACGCGGGTCCCTTTCTCTATTTCGGTTTCGGCAGGGTGAACGACGCCGGAATTCCAGGTGTACGGGATTTCTTCAGCGCCTTCTTCAGGCGCGGGCCGAATGGTTTCTCCACGAACCGGTGCATCAGCCACGCCAGTACCAGCATGCCCAGCACGGTCGCCGCGAGCGTCGGATAGGCGGGCAGCCCGAGGCCCCGGTGCAGCACCCGGATGACGAACCAGCCCAGGTGCTCGTGGACCAGGTAGAACGGGTAGGTCAGCGCGCCGGCCGTGGCCAGCCAGGGCCAGTTCGCCCACCGGGTCCAGCCCAGTGCCACGGCCGCCACGGCGGCGAAGGCCAGGGTGACGATCAGCAGGATGACGAGCGGGACGCGGACGAAGTCGCCGTGCGCGCCCGGGTGCCACAGCCCGCTCGTCGCGGTGCTCTGCCCGAGCAGCCAGGAGACGGCCACGATGCCCCAGAGCAGCAGGTCGCCGCCGAAGCGGTGGATCAGGTAGAGGGCGAGGCCGCCGACGAAGAAGGGCGCGTACTCCGGCATGACGATCTGGTCCGTCAGCGCGTTGCCGCTGGTGCGGCACACCACCGCCGCGAGCGTCCACACGGAGGCGAACAGCACCACCCGCCGGTAGGTGACCCCGCGCACGACGACGAACAGGGCGAACAGCGCGTAGAAGCGCACCTCGACCCAGAGTGTCCAGCACACGCCCAGCACCCGCGGCGCTCCCATGGGCTGCTGGAGCATCGTCAGGTTGACCAGGAACTGGTCCGGCCGGACGGCGTGCACCACGGCCGGCAGCACCAGGGCGGCGCCGGTGACCAGCACCAGGGCCACCCAGTAGGCGGGATAGAGACGGGCGACCCGGGATCTGAAGAAGTCGCCGAGGCTGCGGCCCCAGCTGCTCATGCAGATGACGAAACCGCTGATGACGAAGAAGAACTGGACGCCCAGACAGCCGTACGTCGCCACCTGGGACAGGGACGGGAAGACGCGTGACGGGCTCTGGTGCCAGGACTCCGAGACCGTGCCGCCGCGTCCGGCGTAGTGGTAGAGGCAGACCATCAGCGCGGCCACGAGCCGCAGACCGTCCAGGGCGTGCAGCCGGCCCCGCTCCCGGGTGCGGGCGGGGGCCGAGCCCGCCTCGGGCACCGGGGGAGCGGGGACGTCGGCGAGGGAAGGCGAAGAAGCAGGCATGGTGCCCCAGAACCTAGTCGATAAAACGCTGATAATCCCGATCCCATTTGTGAAAGTCCCCGCTGCACAGCTATCGGATCACCGGTACCTGGGCGAATCACGGAAACGGCTTGGTTGACAGCCCAACCATTCGCCGTGCCGTCCGAATTCGTTCACCCGGACGTCGTTTTGGCTTCCTAGTTTCTCCATCAACCCCCACGTTTCGGCAAACCCATGGCATGCCGCCGTATACACAGTCTTTGCTTGGCACACATCAGGAGAGCTATGACGAGGGTCCAGAACCGGCGGACGCCCGCTAGTGGAGGGGGACTGGAGGACTGCCTGCGCGCCTGCGCCGTTCACAGCGGCAAACTCGTGGGCAGCCTCGACCGCCGGCGCACGGAACTGGCCGAGCAGCTGCGCAGGCTGCTCGTGGTGGCCAGCACCACCGGCACCGCCGCGCCCGCGCCCGCCCCGTCCGGGGGCGCGACCGCGCTGCTCAAGCGGGCCGTCAAGGGCCCCGGCGTACCCGCCGGCGGCATGGGCAACGACCTGCTGGACGCCCTGCTGGCCGTCGCGGGCAAGGCCCTGGAGTGCGGCTACGACGACGAGCTGCACCTCGCCCTGCGGATCAGCGACACCGTCCTCGACCGGCGCCGCAACTCCCGGGCCGGCTGGCGGCTGCGCGCCCGCGTCCTGGAGGCGCTCGGCGAGGAGCACGAGGCCGTCGAGGCCTACGAGCGCTACCTGGAGCTGACCGAGGAGGACGGCTTCGGCGTGGCCGCCCGGATCACCGGGCTGCGCCGGGCCGCCGAGCGCGAGCGCGACCTGCTCGCCCTGCTGGAGCGCCAGTGCCCGCGCGCCGCGGACTTCGCCCGGGGACCCGCCACCGACGTCTGGGCCGAGGGCCTCGCCCTGCACGCCGGCGGCGACTGGGAGGCGGCCGAACCCCGCCTGGTCGGCGCCCTGCTGGCGCTCGCCGCCGAGCAGGCCCCGGTCGCCGACCGGCAGGAACTGCTCGGCCAGTACCTCGAACTGCGCACCGGCATCCCCGGCGGCGACCTCACCGAGGCCGTCGCCCTCTACGCCGAACAGCGCCGGGTCCGCATGCGCGGCCCCGTCGCCGACCCCACCGTCGGCGGCGTGAACTGGATCGGCCTCGGCGAGTTCCGCAACCTGATCGCCGGAAAGTCCGTGTGCCTGATCGCCAACTCGGGCCGCGTGGGCCAGAGCGGCCTCGGCAAGGCGATCGACGACTACGACCTCGTCGTGCGCTTCAACTCCTACCGGATCGACCCGAAGCACACCGGCGGCCGCACCGACATCCACGCCACCATCCACAAGCACGGCTTCAACTGGGACAAGCCGGTGACCACCCGGCTCGTCTTCGGCGGCGTCTCCGGCGACTGGAAGCACTCGCTGCGCAACCGCCTGGTGCCCGGCGCCCAGCGCCACCTCGGCGACGAGTCGCTGCGCTGGCCCGTCCGCAACATCGGCCGGCTCGGCAACGACGTGTGGTCGGGAATCCCCACCACCGGCTTCAACACGCTGTGGCTGCTGGACTTCCTGGACGTCAGCCCCGTCCTCGACCTGATCGGCTTCGACTTCTACGAGAGCGGCGCCTACCGCGTGCCGGAGGCCATGAAGCTCGCGATCACGTCCGTGCACGAATACACCAGCGAGAAGGCATGGGTCATGGAGCGGGCCCAGAGCGTGACCGACATGAGGATATCCCTGCGATGACCACCGCCACCCCGGTAGTACCGGAGACCTCCGCACACGCGCTGACCGGCAAGCGGCGCATCGCCTTCGCGAGCTTCGTCGACGAGAACTACCTGCCCGGGTTCCTCGTCCTGCTGCGCAGCCTCGCCCTGTCCAACCCCGGCGTCTGCGAGGACTTCGTCGTCCTGCACGACGACCTCAAGCCCTCCTCCGTCGCCCGCATCCGCGCCCTGCACCCGAGGATCGTGCTGCGCCGCGTCGACGCCGCCCACTACGACTCCTACGCCAAGGGCGACCAGGACAACTACCTCGTCCGCAAGGCGTACTTCATCCTCGACGTCTTCCGGCTGCGCGACTACGACACGGTCATCACCCTGGACACCGACATGGTCGTCCTCGGCGACCTGCGCGAACTGCTCTCCCTGCGCGAGGGGCTCGCGGCCGTGCCGCAGTTCTTCTACGGGCAGCACAAGCTCAACTCCGGGCTGCTGGTCATCCAGCGCGAGTACCTCTCCGACGCGTTCTGCGCCCGGCTCGACGCGGTCGGGCGCGGCGGCGGCTACGAACTCGACAAGCACGACCAGGGCATCCTCAACGCCGTCCTCGACGGCGACTTCGTCCGCCTGGACACCCGCTACAACTTCGTCAAGCGGCGCCTGTCCGGCGACCTGCCGGTCCCGGACGACACCGCGATCCTGCACTTCACCGGCCGGCACAAGCCCTGGCAGGGCGGCGAGGCCGGATACCAGCGGGCCGAGGAGCGCTGGCGCGAGTTCGAGCTGTCCGACGCCGACTTCCACGCGGCCTACCTGGGCAGCGGCGGCACCCTCCACCACGACCTGCTGGTGCACTACGGCACCCCGCACGTGCGGCGCACCGGGGACGTGGAGGCCGCCCGCAAGGTCGCCGCCGCGCACATCGGGGCCGGCGAGTACCAGGACGCCGTCGACCTCCTGAGCGGCGTGCGCATCCCGCTGGACGAGGCCTGGCCGCACGAGGTGTTCGGGCACGCCCTGATGAGCGTCTCGCGCTACGCGGAGGCGAAGACTCAGCTCCTGCTGGCCACCGCCGCCCCCAACCGGGCCGCCACCGCCTACGCCCGGCTCGCCCAGATGGCCTGGGTGCACGGCGACAACGCCGAGGCGCTGGGGCACGCCACCGCCGGCCTCACCGTCGACCCCACCCACCGCTCCAGCCGGCTGTGGGCCCAGCGCGCCGCCGCCGTCCCGGCCCAGGAGCAGGGCGCCGCCGAGGACCAGCTCGCCCACGTCGCCTTCTACATGGACCGGCAGGGCAACGCGGGTGACAAGCTGCTGCCCGAGACCGTCCGGCTCGCCTTCGGCCCCGACACCACCTCCCGCCGCTGGACCTCCGTCCACGCCCACCGGCTGTTCGACAGGGCCGCCCTGGAACGGGTCAACGCCCGGCGCGGCCTGGTCATCGGCGGCGGCGGACTGTTCATCCCCGACACCATGCCCAACGGCAACAGCGCCTGGCAGTGGAACGTCCCGGACGAGCACCTGCGCGCCGTCGACGTGCCGGTCGTGGTGTTCGCGGTCGGCTTCAACGCCTTCGACGGGCAGTCGTACCGCGCCCGGCGGTTCAACGAGAGCCTGCGGCTGCTGGTGGAGAAGTCCGCCTTCTTCGGACTGCGCAACCACGGCTCCATCGCCAGGGTCCGCTCCCTGCTCCCGCCCGAGCTGCACGACCGGGTCGTCTTCCAGCCCTGCCCGACCACGGTCATGCGCCAGTTGGTGGTCGGCTGGACCGACCCGGCGTACCGCGAGGACACCGTCCTGCTGAACGCCGCCTACGACCGCGCGGGCCTGCGCTTCGGGCACGACTACGCGCACTTCCTCGCCGAGACGGCGAAGGCCGTGCGCGCGATCGGCGCCCACACCGAGGTCCGCTGCGTCGCCCACTCCCTGGACGACGAGCGGATCGCCTTCGACCTGCGCCGCGAACACGGGATCTCGCTCCCGGTGATCCCGATGTACGACTTCGACAACGACGCCATCCGCGAGACCTACGCGAGGACGAAGCTGGTCATCGGCATGCGCGGGCACGCCGGCATGATCCCCTTCGGGGTCGGCACGCCCATCGTCAGCCTGATCTCGCACCCGAAGATGGCGTACTTCCTCAGCGACATCGAGCGCCCCGAATGGGGGGTCTCGGTGCACGAGCGGAACCTGGGCGAGGTGCTCACCGAACGGGCGCTCGACATCCTCGACCACCACGACCGGGCCGTCGCCGACGTGCACGGCCGGCAGGAACTGCTGTGGCAGGTCACCCAGGAGAACGCGGCCCGGATCCGCACGGTCCTCGGCCGCTGAACACCGCGAAGGGCGGGCCCGCGAAGGGCCCGCCCCGGGAGGGAAAGGGGGTGATCAGCGGCGGACGACCCGGCGCAGACCGCGCGCCCTGCGCGCCATCCGGCGGACGGTGGCGTTGCGCGGGATGAACGCGAGCTGGGACGGCATCCCGCCGGGCAGTGCCAGCGAGGTCAGCCGCTTGCGCTTGAAGTAGCGCAGGGTCCGGGCGTCCAGGCTGCCCGCGAGGTACCGCTCGGTCTCATTGCGCAGCCCGGGCAGGATCTTCGGCTGCATCGCGAAGCCCACCGCGCGTACCAGCTCGCCCAGCGCCGCCACGTCCATGCCCGGCCGCCCCTCGCGGACCGCGGCCTGGTCGTCCAGGTCCGGCAGCAGCGCGTCGACCACGGTGACCGGGATCCGGTTGCTGTTCTCGAACGGCGTCAGCCGCTCCAGCAGCATCCCGGTGCCGACCCGGGCCACCGGCAGGCCGTACAGCGCCGCGGCGGTGAGCAGGGCGGTGGAGAAGCAGCCCACGACCAGCGCCGGACGCGTCCGCTGGTACAGCACCTCGGCGAGGACCGGCGTGTCCAGCACGGTGAGGTCCACCCCGAGCCGCTCCGCCTCCTCCTCCAAGGTGCGGGTGAAGCGCGCGGGTGCGGTGGGGTGCGGCTTGAACACCACTGTGCCGTGCCCGAGCCGATGGGCACCGCGCAGCATCCGCACGTGCAGGTCCTCCTCCTCCTCGGGGTGAGGATCTCCAGCGCGGACAGGTACTGGCCGAGCAGCAGCGCCGGCTCCTCCACCGCGGGCAGCTCGTCGGCCGGCGGCGCGAGTTCGGCCAGGACCTTGGTGAAGGCGGCCGTCGGCACGATCTCCGCCGGGACGCCGAACTCGGTGAGCAGCAGCGGCTCCAGGTCCGGCACCAGGTCCAGGTGGAGCACCCGGTCCACCCGGGTGCCGACCAGCGGGTCGATCTTGTTCCGGGTGGGGCCGTAGCTCATCAGGCCGTCCGCGTAGACGGTGACCGGGGCGCCGGTGAAGATCTGGGCGAGCGAGAGCGACGGGTTGACCTGGATCGACTCCACGGCCAGCTCCACGTCCTCGTCCCCGAGCCGCCACTCGTGGCGCAGATACCGCTCCCAGAGCGGCAGGTCCTCCGGCCGGGGCGCCCAGCCGCCGGGGTGGAAGGGGAAGATCGCCTCGTTGTACGACAGCACCTCGTCGAAGCGCTCGCGCAGCCGCTCGAAGCCGGGCATCAGGTCTGGTCCCGGCGTGGTCTCGGGCGTGGCCGCGTTGTTGCAGACCAGCAGGATCCGCCGGTCGGCGGGGCGGAAGCAGCCGGAGTCCAGGGCGGCCGCCAGGGTGGCCGTGCCGTAGAGCGTCGACGCCTGGAAGATCTGGGTGGTCACGCGGCGGCTCCCGCGGGGGCGGGGCGGCGGCGCAGCCGGCGCAGCTTGGTGGCGCGTTCCAGGTCCATGGAGTCCAGCGCCTCGTCCAGGACGTCCTGCGGCATGCGCCGCAGCGCCGCCGTACTCATGGATTTCAGTTTTCTCGCCACCGCCGGCTCGAACCTTTCGATGGATCCCAGGTGATGGGAAATGATGGCGCAATACGTGCGGACGGCCTTCGGCAGCAGCACACCGGCTTCCGGGTCCTCGGCGGTTTCCGCGACGACCTGATCGAAAGCGCGGATGAAATCGAGCTGACGGACATCACCGATCTGGGTGAGAGACGAGGCGACCCCGCGCCGGTAGAACACCCCGAGCAGGCCGACCGCGGCGAACGACCGCGCCTCCCGGTGCAGCTTCCAGATCCACGGCCGGTCCTCGGCCGTGCGCAGCCCGTCGGTGAAGTGCAGCAACCCTCTGTCCACCAGCCGGCGGTGGTAGACGCCCGCCCAGGCGTAGGCGTAGTCCACGGAGGTCGACCGGTCCGCGGGCAGGATCGCCTCGCGCGGGTCCAGCACCGCGTTCCGCCGCCCGACCGGCACCCGGTGCACGGTGCGGGCCCGCGCCGTGCACTGCACATGGTCGGTGCGCAGGAAGTCGCAGCCCAGTTCCTCGATGGCGGCGACTAGCTTCGGGTAGTAGCCGGGGGCGAGCCAGTCGTCCCCGTCCAGGAAGGTCAGGTACTCGCCGCGCGCCCGGTCGATGCCGGTGTTGCGGGCGGTCGCCAGACCCCCGTTCCGCTCGTGCCGGACGACGACCGCGCCCGGCAGCTCGCGTTCCGCGCGCGCGAGGATCTCTGGTGTCCCGTCGCGGGAACAATCGTCGACGAGAATGAATTCGAAGTCCTCACGCGCGTTCGCACCGAGGCTCCTCAGGGTGTCGGGCGCGTATTGCTGCACGTTGTAGAACGGCACGATGACGGAGAGCTTGACCACGTCACGGACGTTAGGGCGAAGCCCGTCATTCGTCTTGACCGTCGGCTTGATGCCGGGTGAACGACGCGTGGCGAAGCTGTGAACCAGGGCTTTTCCCGCGCCGATCGCGGCCCGATTCGCCATTCGGCGATGTGCTGTTAACCGTTTGTTGCATTCGGGTTGGGCGGAACCTCGGAATGCCTTCCTAGCGTCTTCGGCGTGCCAGCAAGTGCAACGAAGTCCCTGCGGATCGCCGTCCTGGCGGACTCCGACACCCGGTGGAAGTGGGGCGCGCTCACCGCGCGACGCCTCGCCCCCACCGGTGCCGACGTCCGGCTCGACGGCTACCTCCTGCGCGGACGAGCCACCCCCACCGCCCGCCAGCTCCGGGAGGTCGGCGTCCGCGCCGACTCCCTCAGCGAGGTCACCGGCGTCCAGTTCCTGCGCGCCATGAGCGAGAACGCCGAGGAGCCGTACGACGTCCTCGTCCTCGCCCTGGTCGGCGGCGGTGTGCAGGCGATGCTGCACGGGCTGCGCAACGCCTGGGCCTCCGGCGGGCGCCCCGTCGTCGTCACCGGATACGTCGGTGTCGTCTACGAGAAGCTCGCCGACGGCCTGCTGCTGCGCCACGGAGCCGATCTCGTCCTCGCGAACTCGGCCCACGACGCGGACCGCTTCCGGGCCGTGTACGAAGGGGTCGGCGCCGACGCCGCCGCGGTCACCGAGGTCGCGCTGCCCTTCCTCGGCGGGGAGCCCTACGCCGGCGAACACGACCCCTACACCGTGGTGTTCGCGGCCCAGCCGTCCGTCCCGGACAACCGCCGGGACCGCGCCTACCTGCTGAACCGGCTCATCGAGCACGCCCGCCGGCACCCCGGGCGCGAGGTGCTGCTGAAGCTGCGCTCCAAGCCCGGCGAACACACCACCCACATCGAGGAACTGCCCTACCAGAAGCTGGTCCAGGGCATGGCGCCGCCCGCCAACTTCCGTCTGGTCTACGGCCACATGGGCGAGGTGCTGGACCGCACCGACCTGCTGGTCACGGTCAGCTCCACGGCCGCCCTCGAGGCCCTGCACCGGCGCATCCCCACGGCCGTCCTGACCGACCTGGGCGTGCGCGAGGTGCTCGGCAACCACCACTTCACCGGCTCCGGCTGCCTGGCCTCCTGGGACCAGCTCGACGCCGGGCACCGCCCGGCCGCCGACCCGGAGTGGCTGGCCCGGCAGGGCGTGTGCGCTGGGGGCGCCCCCTCCGGGGAGGTTCCTACGGGGCCGCCTTCGACACCGCCCGCGAACGCATCACCAGGCTGCTGGACCGGCCGGGCGGCCTGCCGCCCCTGAACCCCTACTACACACCCGAGACCGCGCCCGGCTACCTGCCCGGCATCCTCGCCCGCCACCACCTCGGCCCCGACGGCGCCCCGCTGCCCGGCGCGCCCGCCGCCGACAAGGAGCCCGGCCCCGTCCGCCAGATCGTGCGCCGGGCCGCGCGCGGCGCCTACCGCCACGGCGTGCAGCGGGTGGCCCCCGTGATCCGACGGATGGGGGAGCTGTGAGCGGCCGGATCCCACGTCAAGGAGAGAACCCCATGCCCCACACGGAAGCGGAACAGGGCGCCTCGGTGCCCCGGGTGCTCGCGGTGATCCCCGCCCGCGGCGGCTCCAAGGGCGTACCCGCGAAGAACCTCGCCCCGGTCGGCGGCATCCCGCTGGTCACCCGCGCGGTGCGCGAGTGCCGGGCGACCCGCCTGGTCACCGACGTCGTGGTCTCCACCGACGACCAGGCCATCGCCGCCGCGGCCCGCCAGGCCGGCGCCGAGGTCGTACTCCGCCCCGCCGCCATAGCCGGGGACACGGCGACCTCCGAGGCCGCCGTCCTGCACGCCATGGACGCGCACGAGGCCCTGCACGGCGCGACCGTCGACGCCGTCCTGCTGGTGCAGTGCACCAGCCCGTTCCTGGTCCGCGAGGACGTGGACGCGGTCGCCGCCGCCGTCGTCGAGAACGGCGCGGACACCGCGGTGACCGTCGCCGCCTTCCACGGCTTCGTCTGGCGGGACGCGGCCGACGACCCGGTGACCGCCGGCACCGAGCGGGCCGCCGCCGTCGGCACCGCCCTGACGGCGGCCGACACCACCACGGTGCCCGGCACCAGGACGGCCGGCGGCGGCTACGGCGTCAACCACGACAAGTCGTTCCGCCCCGCCGCCAGGACCGCCCCAGGACCTGCTGGAGACCGGCGCCGCCTACGCGATGGCCGCGCCCGGCTTCCGCGAGCACGGGCACCGCTTCTTCGGCCACACCGAGCTGGTCCGCACCGACCCGGCCCGGGTGCTGGAGATCGACGACCCGCACGACCTGGCCCGCGCCCGGGCCCTCGCCCCGCTCTTCGACGCAGATCGGCCCGGCGCCGTCCCCACCCACGACGACATCGACGCCGTGGTCCTCGACTTCGACGGCACCCAGACCGACGACCGGGTGCTGATCGACTCCGACGGACGGGAGTTCGTCTCCGTGCACCGCGGCGACGGACTCGGCATCGCGGCCCTCCGCCGGAGCGGCCTGAAGATGCTGATCCTGTCCACGGAACAGAACCCGGTGGTCGCCGCCCGCGCCCGGAAGCTCAGGCTCCCGGTGCTGCACGGCATCGACCGCAAGGACCTCGCACTCAAGCAGTGGTGCGAGGAGCAGGGCATCGCGCCGGAGCGCGTGCTCTACGTCGGCAACGACGTCAACGACCTCCCGTGCTTCGCCCTCGTCGGCTGGCCCGTGGCGGTCGCGAGCGCCCACGACGTCGTACGCGGCGCCGCACGCGCGGTCACCACCGTCCCCGGCGGTGACGGCGCGATCCGAGAGATCGCCAGCTGGATCCTCGGCCCCTCTCTCGATTCCCTCCCCAAGTAAGGACATCTCCTGCCATGAGCACCAACTCCCGCATCCGCACCTTCGGTACGCGCGAGGCCGGCCCGGGCCGCCCCGTCTACATCTGCGGTGAGATCGGCATCAACCACAACGGTGAGCTGGAGAACGCCTTCAAGCTCATCGACGTGGCCGCCGAGGCCGGCTGCGACGCCGTGAAGTTCCAGAAGCGCACCCCCGAGATCTGCACCCCGCGCGACCAGTGGGACATCGAGCGCGACACCCCCTGGGGCCGGATGACCTACATCGACTACCGCCACCGGGTCGAGTTCGGCGAGGACGAGTACCGCCAGATCGACGAGTACTGCAAGAGCAAGAACATCGACTGGTTCGCCTCCCCGTGGGACACCGAGGCCGTCGCCTTCCTGGAGAAGTTCGACGTCCCCGCCCACAAGGTGGCCTCCGCCTCCCTCACCGACGACGAGCTGCTCCGCGCCCTGCGCGCCACCGGCCGCACCGTCATCCTGTCCTCCGGCATGTCGACCCCGAAGCAGATCCGCCACGCGGTCGAGGTCCTGGGCAGCGAGAACATCCTGCTCTGCCACGCCACCTCGACGTACCCGGCGAAGGCCGAGGAGCTCAACCTCCGGGTCATCAACACCCTGCAGGACGAGTACCCGAACGTCCCGATCGGCTACTCCGGCCACGAGACCGGCCTGCAGACCACGCTGGCCGCCGTCGCCCTCGGCGCCGCCTTCGTCGAGCGCCACATCACCCTCGACCGCGCCATGTGGGGCTCCGACCAGGCCGCCTCCGTGGAGCCGCAGGGCCTCACGCGCCTCGTCCGCGACATCCGCACCATCGAGGCCTCCCTCGGTGACGGCGTCAAGAAGGTCTACGACTCCGAGATGGGCCCGATGAAGAAGCTGCGCCGCGTCACCGGCGTCGTCGCCGAGGCGGAGATCGCGGCGGCCGCGGGCGAACCGGTCGCGGTCTGAGCGCCCCGATCGCCCAACGGTTGCCCTGAGACGGGACGGTCGTACGCCGATGAGCCCCCGCGCCGGTCACCCCGGCCACTCCGCCCGCACGCTCGCCTTCGTGGAGAGCCCGGTACAGCTCCTGAACGTACTGGAGTGGGCGCACCTGCACGGCCTGCAGGGCGCGCAAGCGGACGCACTGCCGTCCGTGCCCGCGCAGATACGCCGGTCACCGGCCGGTGCTCCGCCACCGGCCGACGCGGAGCTCACCCTCGTCGTGCTGTCCCCGACCGACCCCATGACCCGGGGCCAGCTCCGCCGCATGGCGGACCTGGCCCGGGACGAGGGGTACCGGGTGCGCTGGGAGGAGGCGCGGGGCGGCACGACCGCGCCCTTCCACACCATCGGCGGCCTGGCCGGCCAACTGCGCCGCGCCGACCGCATCGTCATGGGGGACCCCTTCTCCCGCTACGTGCAACTGCTCCTGACCATCACCCGGGCCCGCGACCTGGTCGTCGTCGACGACGGCACCGCGACCATGGAGTTCGTCGCCCAGCTGGCCCGCGGCGAACGCCTGGTCCGCTGGCACCGCAAGGGCGGCCGCCCCGGCCCCCGCGACCTGCTGTTCGCCCCGGTCTCCTCCTCGGCCCGGCGCCGGCTCACGCCGAGCGAGCACCGCCGCGTCGAGGTCTTCTCCTCCATGCCGGTGACCGAGACCCCGGACGGCGTCACGGTCACCGCCAACGACTTCGCCTGGACCCGCGCCCGCTTCGGCCCGCCGCGCATCACGACGAGCGCCGACATGGTCGGCACCTCCCTGGTCGAGACCGGTGTCGTCGACGGCGACCGCTACCTGGCCGCCGTCCAGTCCCTGGCCAGGGCCCACGGAGCCACCCGCTACTTCGCCCACCGCCGCGAGGACACCGGCAAACTCCACCGCCTGGCCACGCAGACGGGCCTGGAGATCGTCCGCCCCGACCTCCCCCTGGAACTCATCGCCCGCCGAGGCCCCATCGGCCGCACCATCCTCAGCTTCCCCTCCACCGTCGTCCACACCCTGCCGCTGGCCCTGGCCGGCACCGGCGTCCGCGTGGCGGTCTGCGACATCGACCCCACCTGGCTCACGGAGACCGCCTCACCACGGGCGCAGGGGTTCCTGTCGGGGGTCACGGGGACGGCGCGGGACGTGCATCGGCTGGCGGCGGTGGGGTTGGTCTGAGAGGCGCGAGCCCCTCGACGGTCTCCGCCACTTTGCGTGCCCCGCAAGGAACGGAACACGGCCCCGGACCGGCTGCCGGCCTCCCCGAGCCGATCCGGTCGTGGCCCTCCTACCCTTGGACGAGGGGTGCAGGCCGCAACCTCGCCGGGGTGATGGAGATGCTCGACCTTTCCTCCGCGCTGTCCGATGTTCCGCCCCGCCGGGGCCGGTCTCCCTGGCCCCGTCACGAGTACGTCAAGGGCTGGGGCGTCTTCGGGCTGCCCTTCGACTCCGGACACGTCCTCGCCCTGCGCGTCTTCCCGGAGAACTGCTTCGGCCCCTACCGCACACTGTGGCACCGCGACCCGAGCGGCAGCTGGTCGATCCATGTCGACGGGCCACGGCTGGACACCGCATGCCCCAGGTACTACGGCGCCGCCTGCGATCACATCGGCCACGCCCGGATCGCGATCACGTGGACGGGCCCTGCCACTTTGCGGGTGACGATGGATTCCCCGCCGTGGACTGGACCCTCACCGCCTCGGCGACACGACTCCTCGGCCTGCTCAACGGCATCAGCGGGGCGCTGCCGCTCGCCACCTGGCGCCCTCGGCCGCTGGTGAGGGCCCGCGAACGCATGGCCCGCGCGCTGGGGCTGGGGGAGATCCGGCTGTCCGGGACGATGCCGAGCGGTCACACCGGAACGCTCATGCCTCAGCGGATGTACTTCGTCGACGACGCGCACGCCGTGATCGACGGTGTCGACCTCGGGCGCCCGGCCCGGCTCACGGAGAACCCGCGCATCGGTGACGTAACCCTGCCGGCGCGCGGTGTGCTGGCCATCGGCCAGGCCGCCTGGGAGATCCTCGATCCGGCGGAGTACGGACGCACCCGGAGGGAGACCGCCCGGGATCTCTAGCGGGGCCGTCCGCCCTTCACCGTCTCGATGAAGGGGCTGAAGGCTTCGGGCGTGAAGGTGAGGGTGCCTGCCGACGGGTCCTTGGAGTCGCGGACGGCTATTCGGGCGGGGGAGTCGGCGATCTCGACGCACGCGTTGCCGTCACCGCTGCCTGAGTAGGACGACTTCCGCCAGTTGGCCTGGGGCGTCACTGTGTACCTCACAGTTCCTGGGCAATTCTCCGGATGAGGTCACGCGACCGGGCGGGGTCGAGTGACGCGCCCTCAACTCTACGGAAGAGTGTTCGGAAGACGCCGAGCTGTGCTTCGGAGTCGATGAGCAGGGCACCATGGGGCCCGTCGCGTACCACCGTGTCCAGCTTGGGTACCGAGCCACCGGCGTACACCATCGCGGCTGTGATGTCGGCGAAGTCGTCCAGCTCGAAGGGGATGACCCGGACGGTCACATGGGTGGCCTCGGAGAGTTCGAGAATGCGGGCGAGTTGAGCCCGGGAGACCGAACGCCCGCCCACCCTGATGCGCAGGGCGGCCTCGTGCACCAGGACCGTGTACGGGACTGGTTCCTCCTGCTCGATGATGGCGCGCCGCCCCATCCGGTGGCGCACGCGCAGATCCAGTTCTTCCTGCGGTAGCTCCGGCACCCGGCGGGAGAACAGGGCGCGGGCGTAGTCCTCGGTCTGGAGCAGTCCCGGGACGTGCAGGAAGTCGACGTCCCACCGGTAAGAGGCGTGGAACTCCAGCTCTGAGAGATCCAGGAACGAGGTGGGCAACAGCCCGCGGTACTCCTCCCACCAGCCTCGCGTCCGATCAGTGGCCAGCGCGACCAAAGCGTCGACGTGCTGCTCGTCCGTGCAGGCGTAATGGGATGCGAGGCGACGCAGTCGCTTCTCGCTGACGCCTGCGAGTGCGGACTCGATGTGAGTGATCTGCGGGGCACTGACTCCGAGCAGCGCTGCTGCTTCCCGAGCGTTGAGGCCCGAAGCCTCGCGGAGTCTGCGCAGTTCAGTGGCCAAGCGCAGCTGCCGTGCCGTTGGTTCACGCCTCAGCGCCATCGGTCGCTCCCTGGTCCAACGCGCCTTCCGGCGCGACTCGTTCGGAGTCAGGTTACGCGATCCGCTTGCGAAACATGAATCAATAGACCTACGTTCAGTTACGCATCGCATACATAGCGGAAGTGCACCGTGCCGTCCTGCCATGACGCCTGCGGCAATGCCACCGCACGCCCTGAACTGAACCCCTCACCCCACCGGAGTCGATGAGTCATGCCCGAATCCTGGGACTACACGCTCTACATCCCCAACGACGTAAGAGCGGTGACGATCTCCCGCCGCACGCTGCGTCTGATCCTCACGATGCACGGCCTGATCGGTCTGGTTGACACGGCTGAACTCCTGGCGACGGAGCTGGTGTCGAACGCGGTACGGCATACGAAAGGGCCGGCCGCGCTGAGGGTGCGCCGCTCGGTGGAGGGGGTGGTGTGGATCGGCGCGTGGGACACGGACCCCGGCCCGCCGGAGCCGTTCCGCCCGCTGGAGGAGGTGTCCGAGCTGGGGGAGGAGGGTCGAGGCCTGGCCCTGGTCAGGGCGTGTGCGGACCTCTGGGGCTGGCAGCCGTCGGCCGGGTTCGGCAACCGGGGCAAGTACGTGTGGTGCGAACTCGCGGCGGCCTAGCTCGTTGATCACGTCGACAGACAACCTGGCCACCGCCCTGCGGACCATCGATGAGGAAACCGCCGCGGTCCTCGCGCAGTTCGTCGACTCCTGCCTGGCCGACCCCCAGGCGAAGCAGATGTGGAGGGACCTGATGACAGCGACTCAGTACTTCTGGCGCCACCCGCTGGCCGAACAGGTACGCGAAGAGGGCCGGGTGGAAGCCAAGACCGAGATGGTTCTGAACATCTTGGAATGGCGCGGCATCGAGGTGCCCCACGCCGTCCGTGACCGGGTGAACGCCTGCACCGACCTGAACCAGCTCGAAGTCTGGGCCCAGCGCGCGATGCACGCCAAGGACGCGGCAGAGTTGTTCGCCGGGGAGTGAGCGGGCGGCGCGGGCCCGGGGCAGGATAGGCGGCATGAGCGTAGTGAAGATCAACGTGCTGTCCGTGCCGGCCGAGCAGCGGGAGACGCTGGAGAAGCGGTTCGCGTCGCGGGCCCACGCCGTGGAGAACTCCGACGGGTTCGAGTGGTTCGAGCTGCTGCGGCCGGTCGAGGGCACCGACCAGTACCTCGTCTACACCCGCTGGCGGGACGAGGCGTCCTTCCAGGCCTGGATGGAGGGGCCGATGAAGTCGGCCCACCAGGGCGGCGGAGAAGGCGGCGAGAAGCCGAGGCCCGCCGCCTCCGGGTCCACCCTGTGGTCCTTCGAGGTCGTCCAGCAGGCCGAGCCCAAGGGCGCCTGACCGTCAGAGCGATCCAGTCGCCGCCGTCGGAGGCTCCTCCCGCGGCGGCGCTCCCCGGCCGATGGTCATCGACCAGCGCACGGGTGACGGTGCCTCGACGGAGGCGACGCCGGCGGTCTGGGTGCCGGTGACGTTCACCTGGTTGTAGACGGTGCTGGGCCGGTCGGCGCGGCACTCCAGCGGGAAGGTGACGTGGACGGGGCGCACGGCGATCTTCATGCGTCCCGGGCCCTGGCAGCGCACCGCGAGGATCAGGGCGTCGCCCTTCCTGCCCTTGCCGTAGGCGATGCTCGCGTTCCCCGTCGTCGTCCCGAGGCGGCCGGCCAGGGTTTCGTCCGCGTCCAGTTCAGGGGGTGCCTGGTGCACCGCCACCGGCACCGGCGCCGTGCTGCCGTGCGGTGCCGCGGTCCCCGCCGCCGCTCGGCCCTGCCCGGCCGGGCGGCCGTGGGCCGAGGTGCAGCCCGTGAGCGGGACGAGCAGCAGTGTGCACGCGAGGCTCAGGCCCGCGCAGGTCCGGAGGGGCATGTCGGCACTCCCAGTCAGACAGCGGCCCGGTGACGGCCGCGGTTGACGGGATCATGGCAGTGCCGAGTGGCGGAGCGCGCACCTCCGCGGGATCTCTGAGCAAGACGTGAGCTTCGCCGGGGCCGGCCCGCACCGGCCCCCCGGCCCGCCCGCCCCGATGAACCCGATCAGTCCAGCGGGGCTCACTCCGGCCGGCGGCGCGCCAGCAGGAAGGCGCGCGGGCGGGTCTCCTCCTCCTGGGGCTCGCGGACCGTCGTGGCCACCATCTCCAGGCCCGCCCCCGTGAGCATGGACCTCATCTGCTCCGGCGTGCGCCAGTAGTACCGCAGGTCGATCTCGTGGCCGAAGCGTTCGGTCAGGTGGAGGCCGCCGGGCTCGGGGCCGCTCTGGAAGGCGAGCAGGACGTGGCCGCCGGGGACCAGGGCGCGGTGGAAGCCGGCGAAGGCGGCCGGGAGGTGGTCGTCCGGGACGTGGATGGTGGAGTAGAGGGCGAGGATGCCGCCCAGCGTGGCGTCCGGGAGGTCCAGCGACGTCATGGAGCCCACGTGGAAGCGCAGCTCCGGGTGGGCCTCGCGGGCCAGGGACACCATCCCGGGCGAGACGTCCACGCCGAAGACGGGGACACCCAGGCCGTGCAGGAGCGCGGCGACGCCGCCGGGGCCGCTGCCGAGGTCGGCGACGGGGGCGGGCCCGTTCGCCGTGACCAGCTCGGCGAAGGCGTTGACCAGCGTGCGTTCGAGAGGGTGGGACAGGCCGTGCGGATGGCGGGACGCGTAGTCCTTGGCGATCGCGTCGTAGGAGGAGCCGGTGGTCTGCAGGAAGTCCGCGTTCGAGTCGCTCACGGCGCCGCACCCTATCGGCGGGGACTGCGTCCGCTCAGCGGACTGGGAGAGCGTGAGTACCGTGAGGCGTGGTATGCGTGGAGGAAGGAAACAGAGGTTTTACCCACCGAAGTCCGCCGCCATGCGTCCGCCGGTCCGATTTTCTTCCCCTAACGGGCTGAACTTTTGTTGATCCGGGGTCAGTTGGCCGGTCGGGCGTCCTACCCTTCAGAGGGTGAAGCAATTGATGTCCCGAGAGTCCGATGCCGAACTGCCCGGAGACGTGCTCCCCGGCGTGCTCAGCGAGTCCCTGCACGCCGAACTGGTCGCCTTCCGCCGCGACCTGCACATGCACCCCGAGCTGGGCAACCAGGAGTTCCGTACGACCGCCGCGATCAAGGAGCGGCTCGAGCAGGTCGGGCTCCGCCCGCGCGTACTCGCCACCGGAACCGGACTCATCTGCGACATCGGGCTGCCCGAGGGGCAGCGGCCCGCCGTGCCGATGCTCGCCCTGCGCGCCGACATCGACGCCCTGCCCATCCCGGACACCAAGACCGACTGCCCGTACCGCTCCACCGTGCCCGACCGGGCGCACGCCTGCGGCCACGACGTGCACACCACCGTGGTCCTCGGCGCCGGCCTCGTCCTCGCGGACCTGGAGACCAAGGGGCTGCTGTCCCGCCCGGTGCGGCTGGTCTTCCAGCCGGCCGAGGAGGTGCTGCCCGGCGGCGCGCTCGTCGCGATCGGGGACGGAGCGCTCGACAACGTCGGCCGGATCCTCGCCGTGCACTGCGACCCCAAGGTCGAGGTCGGCCGGATCGGCCTGCGGCACGGGCCCATCACCAGCGCCTGCGACCGGCTGGAAGTCGCCCTCGACGGCCCCGGCGGGCACACCGCCCGTCCGCACCTGACCACCGACCTGGTGACGGCGGCCGCCCGCGTCGCCGTCGACGTCCCGGCGCTGGTCGCCCGGCGCGTCGACACCCGCGCCGGTCTCGCCCTGACCTGGGGCCGGATCGAGTCGGGCCATGCCCCGAACGTCGTGCCGCAGCACGCCGAGCTGTCCGGCACCGTGCGCTGCCTGGACCTGGACGCCTGGCGGGACGCGCCGGACATCGTGCACGCGGCCATCGACGAGATCGCCACGCTGCACCGCGCCAAGTCGGAGATCAACTACGTGCGGGGGGTCCCGCCGGTGGTCAACGACCGGGAGTCCACCGAGCTGCTGCGCCGGTCGATGGTGGCCCGGCGCGGTCTGAAGTCGGTCGAGAGCACCGAGCAGAGCCTCGGCGGCGAGGACTTCTCCTGGTACCTGGAGAACGTGCCCGGCGCCATGGCCCGCCTGGGCGTGCGCAGCCCCGGCGACCGTATGGTCCGGGACCTGCACCAGGGCGACTTCGACGCCGACGAGCACGCCATCACGGTCGGCGTGGAGATGTTCACGGCCGCCGCGCAGCTCGACGACATGTAGCCGGAGCCTGCTCCGGAGGGCGGCCCGGGGCGGCCGGGCCGCCCCGGGGCAACACACTCGTAAGCCAACTGTGCACTGTGCGCAACAGGGGCGTGAGAGGTCCGGTACGCCGAGTTCAGGCGGTGTTTGCCTCGAATAGATAACGGCTTCGCGAGGGGGTTTTTTGCGACATCTACGCGCGTTACGATGCCGCGAAGCCGACGCCGTCGGGGCGTCTCGGCTCGAGCACCGATCCGGTGCTCACATCAAGCGCCGACAGGCGCTCAGGTCAGGTGAAGGAGCCTTCCCGTGCGCCGGGTAGCCAAGCTTTCCGCTGCGTGTGCCGCCACCGCAGCTCTCGCACTCACTGCCACCGCGTGTGGCAGCACTTCCTCCGACAACGAGAAGTCGTCGTCCTCCTCCGGTGACGGCAAGGGCGTCAAGATCGGTCTCGCCTTCGACGTCGGCGGCCGTGGCGACCGCTCCTTCAACGACTCCGCCGCGCGCGGTGCCGACAAGGCGAAGAAGGAGTTCGGCGGCGAGATCAAGGAGCTGACCGCGAAGACCTCGGACACCGAGGCCGACCGCGAGCAGCGCCTGTCGGACATGGCCGAGGCCGGGTACAGCCCGATCATCGGTGTCGGTTACGCGTACGCCGCCTCGATGACCAAGGTCGCGGCGAAGTACCCGAAGACCAGCTTCGGCATCGTCGACTCGGTGGTGGACGCCAAGAACGTCGACAGCATCACCTTCACCGAGGAGCAGGGCTCCTACCTGGCCGGTGTCGCGGCCGCGCTGAAGACGAAGAAGGACCACGTCGGCTTCATCGGTGGCGTCGACGTCCCGCTGATCAAGAAGTTCGAGGCGGGTTACGTCCAGGGCGTCAAGGACACCAACTCCAAGATCAAGGTCGACACCCAGTACCTGAGCCACGGCTCGGACACCTCCGGCTTCGCCAGCCCCGACAAGGGCAAGGAAGCCGCGCAGGGCATGCTGGACAACGGCGCCGACGTGATCTACTCGGCGGCCGGCTCCTCCGGCAACGGCGCGATCGAGGCCGTCAACGGCGTCAAGGGCGCCTGGGCGATCGGCGTGGACTCGGACCAGTACAGCATCCCGGGTCTGGCCAAGTACAAGAACTCGATCCTGACCTCGATGGTCAAGAACGTCGACCTCGGTGTCTACGACTTCGTCAAGTCCGTGCACGGCGGCAAGCCGCTGACCGGCACCAACACCTACTCGCTGAGCAAGGACGGCGTCTCGCTGTCCACCAGCGGCGGCTTCATCGACGACATCCAGGCGAAGCTGGACGCGGCGAAGAAGAAGATCGTCGACGGCTCCGTCAAGGTCAAGACCACTCCGTGACCTGACGGGTCCCGTGGGACCTGGGCTCGGCGCGGGGGCGGCTTCCGCAGCCCCCCGCCGAGCCATAACAATGTGTCAACTCTACGCGTGTAGCATTGAGTTGCCGCGCTAGCGTCGCCGACGCCTGCCCTCCCCCGCAGCCCCTTTCCCCGAGGAGAGTGCGCCATCAACGCGTCCAGCCCTCCCGCTGCCGTCGAACTGCGCGGCATCACCAAGCGTTTCCCCGGCGTCGTCGCCAACCGCGACATCGACATCACGGTCCGCACGGGCACCGTACACGCCCTCTGCGGTGAGAACGGCGCCGGCAAGTCCACCCTGATGAAGATCCTCTACGGCATGCAGCAGCCGGACGAGGGCACCATCAAGGTCAACGGTGAACCGGTCACCTTCAGCAACCCCGGCGACGCCATCGCCCGCGGCATCGGCATGGTGCACCAGCACTTCATGCTCGCCGACAACCTCACCGTCCTCGAGAACGTCGTCCTCGGCGCGGAGAAGCTCCACGGCATCGGCGGCAGGGCGCGCACGAAGATCAAGGAGATCTCCGACGCGTACGGCCTCGGCGTACGGCCCGACGTCCTGGTGGAGGCGCTCGGCGTCGCCGACCGTCAGCGCGTGGAGATCCTCAAGGTCCTCTACCGCGGCGCCCGGACCCTCATCCTGGACGAGCCGACCGCCGTGCTCGTGCCGCAGGAGGTCGACGCCCTCTTCGACAACCTCCGCGAGCTCAAGGCCGAGGGCCTCACGGTCATCTTCATCTCCCACAAGCTGGGCGAGGTGCTCTCCGTCGCCGACGAGATCACCGTCATCCGGCGCGGCACCACGGTCGGCACGGCCGAGCCGCGCAGCACCACCTCCAAGCAGCTCGCCGAGATGATGGTCGGCAGCGAGCTGCCGACGCCGGAGACGGAGGAGTCCACCGTCACGGACGTCCCCCTGCTCACGGTGGACAAGCTGCACCTGGCCCAGACCGACCTGGACGGCGTCGAGCGGATCATCCTCGACGAGATCTCCTTCACCATCCACAAGGGCGAGGTCCTCGGCATCGCCGGTGTGGAGGGCAACGGCCAGTCCGAGCTGGTCGAAGCGATCATGGGCATGCGCAACCCGGACGCCGGCGTGGTCACGCTGGACGGCGACGACATCTCCCACACCCCCACCCGCCGCCGCCGTGAGGCCGGCGTCGGCTACATCCCCGAGGACCGTCACCGCCACGGCCTCCTCCTCGAGGCGCCGCTGTGGGAGAACCGCATCCTCGGCCATGTCACCGAGCGCCCCAACTCGCGCGGCGGACTGCTCGACATCAAGGCCGCCCGGAGCGACACCGAGCGCATAGTCCGCGACTACGACGTCCGCACGCCCGGTATCGAGGTGACCGCCGCCTCGCTGTCCGGCGGCAACCAGCAGAAGCTGATCGTCGGCCGCGAGATGAGCCACGCCCCCAAGCTGCTCATCGCCGCCCACCCCACCCGCGGCGTGGACGTCGGCGCGCAGGCGGCCATCTGGGACCACATCCGGCAGGCCCGTCGCGCGGGCCTGGCCGTGCTGCTGATCTCCGCCGACCTGGACGAGCTCATCGGGCTCTCCGACACCCTGCGGGTGATGTACCGGGGCCGTCTGGTCGCCGACGCCGACCCCGCCACCATCACCCCGAGGAGCTGGGCTCCGCCATGACGGGTGCGGCCTCCGGCCACCTGGAGCACACAGAGGACGACGCGCGATGAAGAAGCTGACCTCACGGATCGACAAGGAGCGGGTGCTCCTCGGGATCGCGGCGCCGCTGCTGGCGATCGTCGCCGCGCTCGTCGTCACCACCCTGGTGATCCTCGCCACCGGCAAGAACCCGGGCGACGCCTTCAGCGACATGGTGACCTACGGCTTCGCCAGCGACAGCCAGGTCTACATCCTGAACAAGGCGACGACCTACTACCTCGCGGGTGTCGCGGTGGCCATCGGCTTCCGCATGAACCTGTTCAACATCGGTGTCGACGGCCAGTACCGGCTCGCCGCGTTCATCGCGGCCGTCCTCGGCGGCGCGCTGACCGTGCCCGGCTGGATCGCGATCCCCTGATCATCATCTGCGCGATGGCGACCGGTGCCCTGTGGGCGGCCATCGCCGGCGTGCTCAAGGTGACCCGCGGCGTCAGCGAGGTCATCTCGACGATCATGCTCAACTCGATCGCCACCGCGATCATCGCCTACCTGCTGCAGCCGGGGAAGCTCGGCCAGCTCGACCAGGCGGGCACGCTCGTCTCCACCAAGCCGCTGCCGTCGTCCTCGTACTTCTTCAGCATCGACACCGGCCCGGCCGGCGTCCTGTGGGGCTTCGTCGTCATCGCCGTGATCGTGGGCATCGGCTACTGGTTCGTGCTCGGCCGCACCCGGTTCGGCTTCGACCTGCGCACCGTCGGCCAGTCCGACACCGCCGCCGCCGCGAGCGGCGTCGGCGTGAAGAAGATGGTCGCCACCAGCATGATCATCTCGGGTGCGGTGGCCGGTCTGATCGGCATGCCGACCCTGCTCAACGACAGCCACCAGTTCAGCAACGACTTCCCGGCGGGCATCGGCTTCACCGGCATCGCCATCGCGCTGCTCGGCCGCAACAGCCCGATCGGCATCGCGCTCGGCGCCCTCCTGTGGGCTTCCTGGAGCGCACCACCAACCACCTGGAGTTCCAGGGCTACGACAAGGAGATCCTCGGCGTGATCCAGGGCGTCATCGTCCTGTGCGTCGTGATCGCCTACGAGGTCGTCCGCCGCTACGGCCTCAAGCGCCAGCAGCAGCGGGTCGGCGCCGAACTCGCCGCCCAGGCCGCCGCCCCGACGATGAAGCAGGAGGTGGCGTGATGACTGCCACGATGACCGACGCGCCGCCGCCCGCGGCGCCCAAGGCGGAGGGCGCGGCCGGCAAGCGCTCGGGCCGGTCGCTCGGCCAGATCCTCATGATCGTCGCCGGTGCGCTGCTCCTCGTGGCCGCGGTCCGCGTCATCACCGGCGCCGACCAGCTCACCTCCGAAGGACAGGTCGGTGCCGCCCTCGGCCTCGCCGTGCCCATCGGCCTCGCCGGCCTGGCCGGTCTGTGGTCCGAGCGGGCCGGTGTGGTCAACATCGGCCTCGAGGGCATGATGATCCTCGGCACCTTCGGCGCCGGCTGGGTCGGCTGGCAGACCAACCCCTGGCTGGGCCTGCTGTGCGGCATCGGCTTCGGTGTCCTCGGCGGCCTGGTGCACGCCGTCGCGACCATCACCTTCGGCGTGGACCACATCGTCTCCGGTGTCGCGGTCAACCTGCTCGCGCTCGGCGCCACCCAGTATCTCGCCAAGCTGTTCTTCGCCGAGGGCAAGCCGGCCGAGGCGGGCGGCAACCCCAAGCAGTCCCCGCCCGTGGACTCGCTGCCGCACGTCACCGTGCCGGGCCTGTCCGACGCCCTGCAGACGGTCCAGAACCACCACTGGTTCCTCGTCTCCGACCTCGCGGGCATCGTCGGCGGTCTGATCACCGACCTGTCCGTGGTGACGATCCTGGCCGTGCTGCTGTTCGTCGGAAGCTGGTGGCTGCTCTGGCGCACCTCGTTCGGTCTGCGGCTGCGCTCCTGCGGCGAGAACCCGATCGCCGCCGAGTCGCTCGGCGTCAACGTCTACCGGTACAAGTACATGGCCGTGGCCGTCTCCGGCGGTCTCGCCGGCCTCGGCGGCGCGTTCCTCGCCCTGGTCACCTCCCACACCTACCTGGAGGGCCAGACCGGCGGACGCGGCTACATCGGCCTCGCGGCGATGATCTTCGGCAACTGGCGGCCGGGCGGTCTGGCCATGGGCGCCGGCCTGTTCGGCTACTCCGACGCGCTGCAGCTGCGCAACGGCGGCACGACCGTGCACGCGCTGCTGCTCCTGCTGGTCGTCCTGCTCGTCGTCCTGGCCGGCTGGAAGCTGTACCGCTCCGCCGTCTGGCAGGGCGCCATCAGCCTGATCGTGGGCGGCCTCGTCCTGGCCTGGTACCTGCTCACCGACGAGGTCCCGAGCGACTTCGTCGGCGCCACGCCGTACGTCGTGACGCTGCTGGTGCTCTCGCTCTCCGCCCAGCGGCTGCGCATGCCCAAGGCGGACGGCATGCGCTACCGGAAGGGGCAGGGCAAGTGACCGCCGCGCCGGGCGCCGGCTTCGACTGGGAACCGCTGCGCACCGAGGCGCGGGAGGCCATGACCCACGCCTACGTCCCCTACTCGGGCTACCCGGTCGGCGCGGCCGCCCTGGTCGACGACGGACGCACGGTGACCGGCTGCAACGTCGAGAACGCCTCCTACGGTCTCGGCCTGTGCGCCGAGTGCGGGCTCGTCTCGCAGCTCCAGCGCACCGGCGGCGGCCGCCTCACGCACTTCACCTGCGTGGACGGCGAGGGCGCCCTGCTGGTGCCGTGCGGCCGCTGCCGCCAGCTCCTCCACGAGTTCGGCGGCCCCGGCCTGCTGCTGGACACCCCGAGGGCGTCCTCCCGCTCTCCGAGATGCTGCCCCAGGCCTTCGGTCCGGGCCATCTCTCCAAGTAACTCCCCGTGCGGCCCCCTGACCAGATCAGGGGGCCGTGCACTTCGCACCTCCCGGAAGGAAGCCATAGCCATGGCCATGGACGCCATCTCCGTCATCCGCGCCAAGCGGGACCGCGGTGAGCTGACCGACGAGCAGATCGACTGGGTCATCGACGCGTACACCCGCGGCGAGGTCGCCGACGAGCAGATGTCGTCGCTCGCGATGGCGATCCTGCTGAACGGGATGAACCGCCGGGAGATCGCCCGCTGGACCGCGGCCATGATCGCCTCCGGCGAGCGCATGGACTTCTCCTCCCTGTCCCGCCCGACCGCCGACAAGCACTCCACCGGCGGCGTCGGCGACAAGATCACGCTCCCGCTGGCGCCGCTCGTCGCGGCCTGCGGCGCGGCCGTCCCGCAGCTCTCCGGCCGCGGCCTCGGCCACACCGGCGGCACCCTGGACAAGCTGGAGTCGATCCCCGGCTGGCGCGCGCTGCTGTCCAACGAGGAGATGCTGCACGTCCTCGACACCACCGGCGCGGTCATCTGCGCGGCCGGCGACGGCCTGGCCCCGCCGACAAGAAGCTGTACGCGCTGCGGGACGTGACCGGCACCGTCGAGGCGATCCCGCTGATCGCGTCCTCCATCATGTCCAAGAAGATCGCCGAGGGCACCGGCTCCCTGGTCCTGGACGTGAAGGTGGGCTCCGGCGCCTTCATGAAGACGATCGAGGACGCCCGCGAGCTGGCCTCCACGATGGTCGGCCTCGGCACCGACCACGGGGTGCGCACGGTCGCCCTGCTGACCGACATGTCCACCCCGCTCGGTCTCACCGCCGGAAACGCGCTCGAGGTCCGCGAGTCGGTCGAGGTCCTGGCGGGCGGCGGCCCGGCGGACGTGGTCGAGCTGACCGTCGCCCTGGCCCGCGAGATGCTCGACGCGGCCGGCATCAAGGACGCCGACCCGGCGAAGGCGCTGGCCGACGGCTCGGCGATGGACGTGTGGCGCCGCATGATCGCGGCCCAGGGCGGCGACCCGGACGCGGTGCTGCCCACGTCCAGGGAGCAGCACGTCATCAAGGCGTCCGCCTCGGGCGTCCTGACCCGGCTGGACGCCTACGGCGTCGGTGTCGCCGCCTGGCGCCTCGGCGCGGGCCGGGCCCGCAAGGAGGACCCCGTGCAGGCGGCGGCGGGCGTGGAGATGCACGCCAAGCCGGGTGACACGGTGACCGAGGGCCAGCCGCTGCTGACCCTGCACACGGACACCCCCGAGCGCTTCGAGTACGCGCTCCAGGCGGTCGAGGGCTCGTACGACATCGCGGCCCCGGGCACGGCCTTCACGCCGTCGCCGGTGGTGCTGGAGCGCATCGCCTGACCTGGGCCGACGGCCGGAGGCCGGGAGCGCCACAGCTCTTTCGGGTGAACGGGATCGGTGGACCGCCACCGGTCCCGTTCGGCATGCTGGGATCGGTGACGCACCGATAGGAGACCGCCGTGAGCGCACTCACCGTCAGCCAGGACCCCGACCAGAACTGGGACGACCTCGTCCGGTACTGGGAGGAGATGGAGTGGCCCGAGGGCAGCAAGGTGGAGATCATCGAGGGGATCATCACCGTGTCACCTGCTCCCGCCCCCCGTCACAACGTCATCGCGGAACGGATTCAGCGTCGCCTGTACTCCGTGATCCCCGACGAGTGGGGGATCTACCAGACACTGGCCATCGCAGTGCCGTCTCGACTGGGGATGCTCATCCCGGACCTTGTGGTCGCCCCGTTGCCCGAGTGCATGGAATCGGACACCCACGTACCGGCCGCCCTGGCGGAACTGGTCGTGGAGGTCACCTCCAAGTCCAACGCACGTCACGACCGCATCAGCAAGCCTGCCGCTTACGCGTCCGCAGGCATCCCGCTGTACCTCCTCGTCGACCGCTGGGCACCCGGCGGTCCGACGGCGACGCTCTACGGAGAACCGAAGGGCGAGGTCTACCGAGTTCTCCAAGCCGTGAAGTTCGGAGATCCCATCCGGCTGCCGGATCCGTTCGGCATCACCATCGACACCGGCGAGTTCCCCTTCGACTGACGCGCCCTCACCCCAGCACCGTCGCCACTCCCACCAGTACCGGCACCGAGACCACCGTCGACAGCAGCACCGACTCCCGGGCCAGCGTCTCGGCGACCCGGTAGCGGCTGGCGTAGGTGAACAGGTTCTGGGCGGCCGGCAGGGCCGAGGTGACGACCACGTCCAGCAGGGGCGCGCCGTGCAGACCGAAGACACCGCGGGCCAGCGCCCAGGCCACCAGCGGCTGGCCCACCGACTTCAGCGCCACCGACAGCAGGACCAGCCGGCGGTCGAGCCCCCGGCCGGGGCCGCGCTGCCGCGCAGGGACATGCCGAAGACCAGCAGCGCCGCCGGGACCGACATGTCGCCGATCATGGCCAGCGGCTGCATGACCGGCCCCGGGACCTTCCAGCCCGCGGCCGACACCACCACACCGGTGAGCGAGCCCACCGCGATCGGATTGCGCAGCGGCGTCAGCAGCCGCTGCCACACCGTTCCCTTGTCACCCGTGCCGGTCAGGTCCAGGACGGTCAGGGCGACCGGCGTCACGATGACGACCTGGAACAGCAGCACCGGGGCCACCAGGGACGCGTCGCCCAGGACGTAGGCGGCGATCGGGATGCCGAGGTTGCCCGAGTTGACGTACCCCGCGCACAGGGCGCCGATCGTCGTACGGCCCACCCCCAGTGCCGCAGCGCGCCCACCGCCACGAAGGCCGCCGACACCGCGGCCGTGCTCAGAGCCGTCACCAGCAGGCGGCTGGAGAACAGTACGGAGAGATCGGCCCGGGCCAGCGTGTGGAAGAGCAGGGCCGGTCCGGCCACCGAGAAGGCGAGCCGGGTCAGTACGTCACGGCCCGGCTCACCGAGGGTGCCGCGCCACCCGAGCACGTAGCCCACCCCGATGACGACCGCGATCACCGCGAACCCGCTCAGCACCCCCGTCACGGCCCCAACCCTCCGCCGGGGCGCGGCGGCTGGTCAATGTGATCTCCGTCCGGGCGTGTCGACGGCGGTCCGCGATGAGTTGTGCCCGTACCGCGGGTCTACCGCACGTGGACACCGACACCCCCGCCGTGCTCGTACTGCCCGGACCCCTCACCCGCGCCGAGGTGGCCGGGCTCTGCGCCGAAGTGCGGGCGCTGCTGGAGGGCGGCGGACCCGCGGTCGTGGTGTGCGACGTGGCCGGGCTCGGACCGCCGGGGCTCCACAGCGTGGACGTGCTGGCCCGGCTGGAGCTCGCCGCCCGCCGGGCCGGCGGGCGGATACGGCTGCGCGACCCGGACCCCGCGCTACACGCCCTCCTCGACCTGGTCGGACTCCGCTTCCAGGTGGAGGGGCAGATCGAAGAGCGGGAACCAGCGCGCGGTGTCGAGGAAGCAGTGGAAACCGGTGATCCGGCCGTCTGACACCTCCAGCACCTGCACCGCCCAGGGCGTGAAGCCGCCCTTCTCCTCGTCCGGCTTGTAGTGCGCGAACCCCGGCAGGCCGTTCGCCCGCACCGGCAGCAGCCGGGAGCCCGCGCAGGACGCGCCCAGGGTGCTCATGAAGCCGGTGATGTCGGCGGGGCCGCGCAGCCACAGGTCGAACGGCGGCATCGTCATGACGGCGTCCTCGTGCAGCAGCGCGGTCAGCGCCGTCATGTCGTAGCCCTCGAAGGCCTTCACGTAGCGGTCGAGCAGTCTTCGCTGCTCCTCGTCGAGCGGGTCGGACACCGCCCCCGCGGCGGCGCCGGAGTCGCGCTCGGCGAGGGTCGCCCGGGCCCGCTGCAGGGCGCTGTTGACGGAGGCGACGGTGGTGCCCAGCAGCTCGGCGACCTCGCTCGCCCGCCAGGCCAGCACCTCGCGCAGGATCAGCACCGCCCGCTGCTTGGGCGGAAGCTGCTGCAGGGCCGCCATGAACGCCAGCCGCACCGACTCCTTGGCGACGGCCGCCTCGGCCGGGTCCTCCACCGTCGGCAGCACGCGCGCGTCCGGCATCGGCTCCAGCCAGGTGTTGTCCGGACAGGGGGAGAGCGCCGCCCGCGCGAGGGGCGTCGAATCGGTCAGGTCCATCGGCCGGGCCCGCTTGTTGCCCGCCGTCAGCATGTCCAGGCACACGTTCGTGGCGATCCGGTACAGCCACGAGCGCAGGGAGGAGCGGCCCTCGAACTTGTCGTAGCTCCGCCAGGCCCGCACCAGCGTGTCCTGCACCGCGTCCTCGGCCTCGAAGGAGGACCCGAGCATCCGGTAGCAGTACCCCGTCAGCTCGGTCCGGTACTTCTCCAGAGCCGTGTCGAGGTCCGTCGTCGCCGTTCCGCTGCCCATCGTGCACCCACCCCTGTGGCCGTCCCCGTGCGCGCCATCGCGCCCCAGCACTTCGGAAGCTACCGCAGCCCACTGACAATGGCTCCCGGAGCGCGAAAAAGCCCTGCGGGGACCGGCCTCTGCACACCGACGGGCAGGCACCGCGGCCGGTGCCCGCCCGTCGTACGCGGGTCGCCTCAGTGCGCCGGCACCGGTTCCCGCCGGGCCGCCACCCGGGCCGCCCGGGACCCGAGGACGGTGATGCTCACGACGCCGAGGACCGCGAGGACACCGACGCCGACCGTGCCCGCCCAGCCGCCGGCGTGGAACGCCGTCGCGCCGACCGTGCTGCCCGCGCTGGAACCGATGTAGTACGCGGACTGGTACAGGGCGGAGGCCTGCGCGCGGCCGTGCTCGGCCGTCCGGCTGACCGCCGAGGAGGCGACCGCGTGCCCCGCGAAGAAGCCCGCCGTGATGAGCACCAGACCCAGCAGGACCAGCGGCAGGGAGGGCACCAGGGACAGCAGCAGACCCGCCGCCGTCGTACCGCCCGCCAGGTACAGCGCGCCCCGGCGGCCGAGCCGGCCCACCAGACGGCCCGCCGTCGACGCCGACACCGTACCGACGAGGTACACCAGGAAGATCGAGCCGACGATGCCCTGCGGCAGGGAGAACGGCGCCTCCGTCAGCCGGTAGCCGATCACCGTGTACACGCCGCCGAACACCGTCATGAACAGCGCGCCGATCGCGTACAGCCGGCGCAGCAGCGGGTCGGCGAGGTGGCCGCGCACCGTGCCCAGCAGCACCCGCGGGCGCAGCGAGCCCGCCGCGAAGTGCCTCGGGGCCGGCAGCAGCAGCCGGAAGGCCACCGCGCAGGCCACCGCGACCGCGCCGATCACACCGACGGCGACCCGCCAGCCCCACTCCTGCGCGACCCAGCCGGTGATGACCCGGCCGCTCATCCCGCCGACGCTGTTGCCCGCCACGAACAGACCGATCGCCGTGACCAGCGCCTTCGGCCGGACCTCCTCGGCCAGGTACGCCGTCGCCGAGGCCGGCAGGCCGGCCAGCGCCGCGCCCTGCACCGCCCGCAGCACCACCAGCGCGCCGATCGACGGCGCGAAGGGCACCAGCAGGCCCACGCCCACCGCGACCGCCAGCGAGGCCGTCATCACGGTACGGCGGCCGAAGCGCTCCGACAGGGCGCTCATCGGCAGCACGAACAGCGCCAGACCGCCGGTCGCGGCCGCCACCGTCCAGCTCGCCTCGCTCGCCGCGACCCCGAACTCACCGGAGATGAGCGGCAGCAGGGCCTGGGTGGAGTAGAGCAGGGCGAAGGTCGCGACACCGGCGAGGAAGAGGGCGAAGCTCATCCGGCGGTAGCCGGGGCCGCCCGGAGTCATGCGGGAGTCGGTCGCGGAGTCGGCGGAGGGGACGGGCGTGACGGCGTCCAGGGTGGCGGACGCCCCGGTACTGGCGGGAGACATGCTTCGACGCTATGCACGGCCCACTGATCCGTCCAATGCATGGAATCGTCATAATCGTTCCCGTGGAGCATGAGCAGAGGTCACAGGGTCAGCTGTCATCGTTCAGTGACATCGAAGACATGGCGCTGTTGCTCGCGCCGCGCCTCGCGTACTTCGCCGGGGTCGCCCGCACCGAGCACGTCACCCGGGCCGCGCACGAGATGAACGTCCCCCAGTCCACGCTCTCCCGGGCCATGGTCCGGCTGGAGCAGGACCTGGGCGTCGGCCTGTTCGCCCGGCACGGCCGCACCGTCTCCCTCACCACCGCGGGCCGCACCTTCCTCGCCTCCGTCGAGCGCGCCCTCGCCGAGGTCGAGCGCGCCGCCGAGGAGGTCCGCGCCGACGCCGACCCGGCCACCGGCAAGGTCGCCTTCGGCTTCCTGCACACCATGGGCGCCGAGACCGTGCCCGGCCTGCTGCACGCCTTCCGCGCCGACCACCCGCGCGTCCGCTTCAGCCTCGTCCAGAACTACGGAGAGGCGATGCTGGAGCGGCTGCGCGCGGGCGAACTGGACCTCTGCCTGACCTCCCCGGTGCCGGACGCCCCCGACCTGGTCGCCCGCCGCCTGGACGAACAGAAACTGCGCCTGGTCGTACCGGCGGAGCACCGTCTGGCCGGCCGCCGCCGCATCCGGCTGGCCGAGGCGTCCGAGGAAACCTTCGTCACCCTGGAGCCGGGCTACGGCCTGCGCCGCATCACCGACGACCTGTGCCGCGAGGCCGGCTTCAAGCCCCGTATCGCCTTCGAGGGCGAGGAGGCGGAGACCCTCAGGGGCCTGGTCGCGGCGGGCCTCGGGGTCGCCCTGCTGCCGCCCCCGACGGTGCCGCGCCCGGGGGTGGTGGAACTGACGGTCACCGCCCCGCGCGCGGCCCGGGAGATCGGCGTCGCCTGGCTGGCCGACCGCCCGGACACCCCACCGGTGGCGGCCTTCAAGAAGTTCCTCCTGTCCAGGAGGGGGAGCCTGCTTCCCTAGGTCGTGTCCGCGAAGCAACGGCCGCCCTGCGGGCGATCGACGCGACTTTGCGGACACGACCCAGGGGAGCCGTGGCTCTCCCGGGGAGCCCGGCCCTAACGTCGCAGCGACTTGCCGAACCCCGCCGCCAGCGGCATCCGCAGTCCGATCGGCGGGGGAGCGGCCAGGGCGTCCTCCACCGGACGGGACACCGAGTGCCCGAACAGCGCGCCCATCACGAAGTCCACCGCGAGGGAGCGGACTTCCTCCCGGTACTGGTGCAACGTGTGTCCGTCGGTGTGCACTTCGAACCGGCACACGTTCCGGTTCGCCTTCTTCGCCCGCTCCGCCAGCCGGAACGACAGCTCCGGGTCGGTGCGCTCGTCGTTCGTGCCGTGCACGATCAGCACCCGCCGCCCCGCGAGCTGCTTCACCGGCTCGGCCGGCGCGGCCACGTCCTCCTCGGGCAGCCAGGGGGCGAGCGCGACGACGGAGTTCACCGCCTCGTGGCCGCCCGCCCGCAGCGCCGCACGGCCGCCCATGTCCAGGCCCACCAGGCACACCGGCACGTCCCCGTACCGGCGTACGACCTCGTCGGCGGCCCACCGCGCGTCCGCCGCCAGATGCGCCTCGCTGCCGTTCCAGCCGCGGTACCGGTAGTGCACGGTGTGCACGGCCAGCCCCTCCTCCCGGCCCGCGCGGGCGAACCGGCGGCCCAGGGAACGGACGAGGGCCGTCGCCCATACGGGGGACGGCCTGCGGTCGGAGATCTCCTCCCCGCCGGGGAGTAGCAGCACCGCTCCGCTCACCGCCGTCGGTTCCGGCCCGACCGCCTTTCCCAGTCCGGCCGTTCGGACCGGCGTCGCTTGCTGTCCCATGACAGAACAGTGTCAGAAGCCGTGGTGTACGAAACCCGTCCGGGCGGTCACCGTTGCGTATCGGCGGAAAACCTGTGGTGTCTCCCGGCATACCGGGGGTGCTCTACGCGCGTAGGAGTTAGAGTGCGGAAATGACGAGCCAGAATGCACCGACTGGGACCGTCCCGGCCCACGTTCCGACGCCGGACCAGATTCGACGGGCGCCCAAGGTTCTGCTGCACGACCATCTCGACGGCGGGCTGCGCCCCGGCACCGTCGTCGAACTCGCCCAGGCCACCGGGTACTCCGAACTGCCCGAGACCGACCCCGACAAACTGGGCCTCTGGTTCCGCGAGGCCGCCGACTCCGGTTCGCTGGAGCGGTACTTGGAGACCTTCTCGCACACCGTCGGCGTGATGCAGACCCGGGACGCGCTGGTCCGGGTCGCCCGCGAGTGCGCCGAGGACCTCGCCGAGGACGGCGTCGTCTACGCCGAGGTGCGCTACGCGCCCGAGCAGCACCTCGCCGCCGGGCTGAGCCTCGAAGAGGTCGTCGAGGCGGTCGACGAGGGCTTCCGGCAGGGGGAGCGGCTGGCCCGGGAGAGCGGTCACCGCATCCGGGTCGGCGCCCTGCTGACCGCCATGCGGCACGCCGCCCGCGCCCTGGAGATCGCCGAACTCGCCAACCGCTACCGGGACATGGGGGTCGTCGGCTTCGACATCGCCGGTGCCGAGGCCGGTTACCCGCCCACCCGGCACCTGGACGCCTTCGAGTACCTGAAGCGGGAGAACAACCACTTCACCATCCACGCCGGCGAGGCCTTCGGGCTGCCCTCCATCTGGCAGGCGCTGCAGTGGTGCGGCGCCGACCGGCTCGGGCACGGGGTGCGGATCATCGACGACATCGAGGTGGGGGAGGACGGCTCGGTACGGCTCGGGCGACTCGCCTCCTACGTCCGCGACAAGCGCATCCCGCTGGAGCTGTGCCCCAGCTCCAACCTGCAGACCGGGGCCGCGTCCTCCTACACCGAGCACCCGATCGGGCTGCTGCGGCGGCTGCACTTCAGGGCGACGGTCAACACGGACAACCGGCTGATGTCGCACACCAGCATGAGCCGGGAATTCGAGCACCTCGTCGAGGCGTTCGGTTACACGCTCGACGACCTCCAGTGGTTCTCCGTCAATGCGATGAAATCAGCGTTCATTCCTTTCGATGAACGACTCGCGATGATCAATGACGTGATCAAGCCTGGATATGCAGAGCTGAAGTCCGAATGGCTGTTCCAGCAAACCGCTTCCACCAGTGGTTCTTCCGGTTCGGAGGGCTGACGGCGGGGAAATCGGCCACCGAAATGCGAACGTCCCTTCACAAGCCGTACGCATTTCGGTGTTTGCGGCGGGCCGCGCGGGATGTCTACGGTCGTGGAACCGCTCAGATCTTTTGCGATCACCCGTCTCCGTATTCAAGGACGCATTTAACATGAAGCAGTCTGCTGCCAAGACCCTCGGTGTCGCCGCTCTCGGTGCCGCTTTCGCGGCCGTGGGTGCGGGCGCCGCCGAGGCGGCCCCGGCCGCTCCGGTCGCCGCCCCGCAGGCCCTGGACTCCGTCACCACCGCGCTGCCCGCCCAGAACGTCGGCCAGGCGCTCGCCCAGGGGCAGGGCGCGCTGGGCACCGGGGGCACCACCGCGCAGCCGGTCGTCGGCAACGTCCTCGCCGGCGGGCCGACCGCGCCGCTCGCCGGGCTGCTCGGCGGACTGCCGCTCCAGAGCATGCCCACGCAGGGCGTCGCGGTGAACGGTCTGCCGATCGGCTGACACCCGCCGGACGACGCCGTCGGCGTGCCCCGGAACCTTCCCGGGGCACGCCGACGGCGTTCGCGTGCGCGGGCGTCCCGCGCACCGGGGCTCACCAGGTGGCGGCGCGCGCCTTGTCCTCGGCCGGGAGCAGGATCCACAGCGCTATGTAGAGCAGGAACTGCGGGCCGGGCAGCAGGCAGGACACCAGGAAGACGACCCGCATCGTCGTCGCCGAGGTGCCGAAGCGGCGGGCCAGCGCGGCGCACACTCCGCCGATCATGCGGCCGTGGGTGGGGCGGGCGAGGCTGGACATCTGCGGCTCCTTGTGGACGTCGGACGAGGCGGTCCGGTCGGCTGCCTCAACGATGTCCACGGTACGGAGACGAACGGGGCGAAGCGTCGCTCTACGGGGCGATCCCGACCCTGGGAATCGTCGGGGTACGACCCTGAGCCAGGTCCTCCTGAACGGTGACCTGCCCGGTCGCGCCGGCCGATCGCCCGGCCCGGCGGCGCAGCCGGGCCCGGCCGGCCGGGACCACGGCCAGGTGGGCCAGGGCCACGCCCACGGTGTTCAGCAGCAGCGAGTCGACGTCCACGACCCGGCCTGGCACACCGGTCTGGAGCAGGGCGATGCCGGTGGAGACCAGGGCGCCCGCCGCGGTCGTCCGCACCAGCGAGGCGAGCGGCGACACGGCGAGCCTGCCGTGGGCCGCGGGCAGCAGCACACCGAGCGGCGCCAGCAGCACCAGCCCCTCGGCGATGCGTCTGGCCGCCCGGGCCCCGCCCAGCGCCAGATCGGCGCGGATGCCGGCCAGCGGACGCAGATTGGCGGGCATCACCCAGGGGACGTCCAAGGGCCGCAGCATCAGCCAGGCGACGAGCCCGAGGTGGGCGACGAGGAGGACACCCCCCGCCACACGGATACGGATCGCGGCGTTGCCGCCGATGGAGCCTTGACGCTGCACGCCCCCCAAGACGCACCCCTGTGCACAATCGGTTCCGCAGCGGTCACGGGGACGCGCGTGAGGCGTCCGCCACACCCGGACGCCGCCGGCCGTTCAGGCCGCGGTGACCTCGCTCGACGGCGGGTCCGTGCTGCCCGGGCGGTCGCGGACGGTGTCGGTGCACTCGTAGCGGCGCAGCGGGGCGGGGGCCGGGCCGCCCAGGATCACCGAGCCGTCGCCCTCCGTCGCCGCCGAGTCGGACAGCGTGCACACGATCTGGGCGAGGGCGTAGGAGGTGAGCCGGGCCGGGGTGGTGCTCAGCCGCAGCGTGTCCTCCGGGTCCTTGCGGCCGGGGCCGGCCACACCCAGTCCGCCGGGCACGTGCGTGGTGTAGCCCGCCGACTTCTCCGCGGACGTGGGGGACGCGGCGAGCTGGTCCAGCAGCCCCTGGGCCACGATGACCCGGCGCCGCGCGTCCGGGGTGCCCTCGGGGACGGGCACGGTGCGGTCCACGGCGACCAGGGAGGCCCGCAGAGCAGGAACACCTGTACCGGCACGCCGTGCGCGGACTGGGTCGTCACATCGGGCGCGGACAGCGAGCACGGCACCCGGGAGGGCGCCGCGCCGAAGTCCGTCGGCACCTCGGTGGGCCGGATCCCGCACCCGGCGACCACCGTGGTCAGGAGGGAGGCCGCGAGCAGACGCCGTACGGTCCGGGCCGCCGGCGCGGTCCGTTCGGTCCGTGCGGTCATGATCCCTCCTTCCCGGTGGTGTGCTGGTGCTGGGCCTTGTCGTCCTCGGTGTCGCCGTCGTCCTCCGCCGTCAGCCGGGAGGCGTCCCGGGGCAGCCGCAGTGTGAACACCGCGCCGCCCTCCGGTGAGTTGGCGGCGGTGATGCCGCCGCCGTGGATGTGGGCGTTCTCCATCGCGATGGACAGGCCCAGACCGCTGCCCTCGGAGCGCGGCCGGGAGGCGCTGGCCTTGTAGAACCGGTCGAAGACGTGCGGCAGGACGTCCTCGGGGATGCCGGGCCCGTGGTCGCGCACCGCGATGACGAGGTCGTCGCCGTCGATCCGCACCGACACCCGGACCGGCGAGCCGCCGTGCTTGAGGGCGTTGCCGATCAGGTTGGCCAGTATGACGTCCAGGCGGCGCGGGTCCAGCCGGGCGTGGCATCCGCGCTCGGCGTCCAGCTCGACCGCGTCCAGCCAGGCGCGGGCGTCGATGCAGGCGGTGATCTGGTCGGCGATGTCCACGTCGTCCAGGACCAGCCGGGCGGTGCCCGCGTCGAAGCGGGTCACCTCCATCAGGTTCTCGACCAGGTCGTTCAGCCGCCGGGTCTCGCTGACCACGAGCCGTACGGCGGGTTCGATCATCGGGTCGATGCTCCCGGCGTCGGCGTCCAGCTCCTCCTCCAGCACCTCCGTGACGGCGGTGATGGCGGTCAGCGGGGTCCGCAGCTCATGGCTCATGTCCGCCACGAAGCGGCGCGAGGACTCGTCCCGGGCGGCCATGTCGGCGACCCGTTTCTCCAGCGCCTCGGCCGCGTTGTTGAACGTCCGTGACAGGTCGGCCAGTTCGTCGGTGCCGGACACGCTGAGCCGGGTGTCCAGCCGGCCCTCGCCGAGCCGCCGGGCGGCCACCCCGAGCCGGTGCACCGGCTTCAGCACGGTCGTGGCGGCGGCCTGCGCGAGCAGCGCGGAGCCGATCAGGGCCAGACCGGTCGCGATCCCCAGCGACCAGGCCAGCGAGTTCAGGTCCTTCGCCTCCGGCTCCAGCGACTTGGCCAGGTAGCCCGTGGGCCCGCCGCCGGCCAGCCGCGCGCCGGCCACCAGGTAGGGCGTGCCGTGGTCGTCGACCCGCTGCCAGTACAGGTGGTACGGCGCCTTGTTGCCGTCGGCCACCTTCTGCCGCTTGTTCACCGCCGCGCGCAGCGAGGCCGGCACGTCCTCCAGCGAGAAGCCGTTGATCCCGCCCGAGGTGCCGTACACCGTCTTGCCGTGCGTGTCCTCGGCGACCAGCAGCACGCTGAAGCGCTGGCTGCTGCCGGCCATCTGGCCGGCCGCGCGCTGGAGTTCGTCCTGGGTGGGGCGGGCGGGCAGCGCGCCCGCCCGGTTCTGCATCTCCTGCTGGAAGTCGCGCAGCACCGCGTCCTGCGCGCGCGTCAGCACGGCCTCGCGGTTCAGCCAGTACGCGATGCCCGACGCCGACACCGCGGCGGTGAGCGCGACCAGCGCGAAGACCACGACCAGCCGCAGTCTGAGACTGGTGAACCGCAGCCGCGACACACTTCCCTCACGCCCCGCGGCCCGGCCGCGCGGCCCCCTTGCGTGTCGGTCACTGAGGACTGTCCAGGCGGTAGCCGACACCACGGACGGTACGGATCAGGGTCGGGGAGGACGGCACGTCCTCCACCTTGGCGCGCAGCCGCTGCACACACGCGTCCACCAGGCGCGAGTCGCCCAGGTAGTCGTGCTCCCACACCAGTCGCAGCAGCTGCTGCCGGGAGAGCGCCTGACCGGGCCGCCGGCTCAGCTCCAGCAGCAGCCGCAGCTCGGTCGGGGTGAGCTGGAGGTCCTCGCCGTTCTTGGTCACGGTCATCGCGGAGCGGTCGATGACGAGGCTGCCGAAGGTCGCCGAGTCGCTGGACTCGCGCTCCCCGCGCCGCAGCACGGCCCGGATCCGGGCGTCCAGCACCCGGCCCTGGACGGGCTTCACGACGTAGTCGTCGGCGCCGGACTCCAGTCCGACCACCACGTCGATGTCATCGCTGCGGGCGGTCAGCAGGATGATCGGAAGCTGGTCGGTGCGCCGGATGCGCCGGCACACCTCGAACCCGTCGATGCCGGGCAGCATCACGTCCAGCACGATCAGATCCGGCCGCTGCTCGCGCAGCAGCTTCAGACCGTCCTCACCGCTGGCAGCGGTCGCCACCCGGTGTCCCTGGCGCGTCAGGGAGAGCTCCAGGGCCGTGCGGATGGCGTCGTCGTCCTCGATCAGCAACAGGGAAGGCACGGGCTCATTCTGGCCCATGGACGGGGTGCGGATCGACCGGTGGGACGCATATCGCGCTGCCGGGGGCCCGGCGGCGGCCCGTTCGGGCCCTGGCGGACGGTCCCGGCCGGACCCGGCGGGTCCGTCCCGCCCCCTCCCGCGCGGCCCCGCTGACACGCCCCGGCCCGGCCCCTGTGACAGGTCTGTGACAGTCGGCGGACACGGCCATGAAGGTCACTCGGCAAGCTTTTCGGCACAGGCAAGGAAGCACGACCGAGCAGGCCGGGGCACCGGAAGTCCACGACGGGGAGCGCGAGATGAACACGCTGCACAGCATCAGCACCAGCGCAGTGGTCACGCGTCTGCACGACGTGCACCGGGGCCCGGAGAAGTCCGGTGCCGAGGGGGTCCCTCCCGCGCGAGCTCGTTCGAGCGTGGGGAGGGCGGGGGTGCGCTCGCGGTACCGGGCGTCAGCACACCGGTTACATGACGGTGGTTGACGCGCAGACGGGGAGACGCACGGGGGACCGGCGTACGGGGAGGAACCGGGGGAGCGTCGCTCGCTGACCGAGGCGGAGTTCACCGCCTACGTCCAGGAGCGCCGCGCCTCCCTGTACGCCACCGCCTACCACCTGACCGGCGACCGCTTCGAGGCCGAGGACCTGCTGCAGAGCGCGCTGTTCTCGACGTACCGGGCGTGGGAGCGGATCAGCGACAAGGCGGCGGTCGGCGGCTATCTGCGCCGCACCATGACCAACCTGCACATCAGCGCCTGGCGGCGCCGCAAGCTCAACGAGTACCCGACCGAGGAGCTGCCGGAGACGCCCGGCGACACGGACGCGATGCGCGGCACCGAACTGCGCGCGGTCCTGTGGCAGGCGCTGGCCCGGCTGCCCGAACTCCAGCGCACCATGCTGGTCCTGCGCTACTACGAGGGCCGCACGGACCCGGAGATCGCGGAGATCCTCGGCATCAGTGTCGGCACGGTGAAGTCGAGCATCTGGCGCTCCCTGCGCCGGCTGCGCGAGGACGAGGTCCTCAGCTTCGGCCGTGACGAGGAGAACGCCTTCGGCGAGCTGGTCGCCTGAGGTCAGGGGGGGAGCAACGGGGGAACGGGGGGACCACCGGGGGTGGAACCCACGGGGGATCACGGGGGATCACGGGGAGTGAAAAGGAGCGGGACTGGCGGGCCACCGGCCCGTCCAGTCCCGCCTCGCGTTCCGGGCGTCCCCGCCTACGCCACCGTGCGCTGCGGAGCCGGCCGGCCCGCCGTGGCCATCCGGTCCAGCGCCTCGTCCCGGTCGCAGGGATGGGCGCCCAGGGACACCTGCCGGGCCACGATCGTCCGCTCGGTGCGCATCAGCCGCCAGCCCCGCCGCAGCAGGAACGGCACCGACTTGCGGCCCTCCCGGAGGTCCCGCAGGAAGCGGCGGCGGAAGGTGGTGACCGAACCCCGGCTCAGGCACAGCGCGTCGGCCAGCACGCCCCGCTCCCGGCAGCGCTTCACGATCTCGGCGGCGAAGATGCCCTCCGCGATGAACAGCGGGGCGGATCCTATGCTCAGCGTCTCCTCACCGGTACGGGCGCTCAGCGCGAGGTCGTACACCGGTACGGGCGTCCGGCCCGTGGCGCACAGCCGGACGATGGCCTCGACCGCGACGTCGGCGTCCCAGGACGCGGGATGGTCCCAGTCGATGTCCGAACTCCCGTCCACCAGCGGCAGGGTCGGATCGCCGGCCTCCTTGTAGAAGTCGTCGAGGCGCAGCACGGGAAGCCCGGAGCGGGCGGCGACGAGGGATTTGCCCGAACCCGAGGGGCCGCAGAGCAGTACGACACGGGCGGGGGACGGCGGATGAAGGCTCACGGAACACCAGTTTGACGCATGGCGGCGCTCCTGCCGACCCCGCGGGTCGGCTTTGGAGCGCGCGTCACATCTCAACTACCCTACGTGCTGATCCGTTTACCCAGCGCACCAGAAGGCGGCATCGGCGATGGCCCGACACAGTTCCTCCCAGCACCCCACCGTGCAGCGCGCCCTGATCGCCCTCGCGGCCGCCGGAGCGGCGCTGGGAGCGGGCGCGGCGTCCGCGCACGCGGACGGCGGCGCCCGGCTCCCCGACGCGCCCGCCTCGCTCGGCGACCTCGACCCGGCCGCGGGTCTGACGTCCGTCACCGGCACGGTCGGCTACGCCACCGGCCCGGTCTCCGGCCTCAGGCCCAATCCGCTCGCGGGCACCGGCGTCGACCCGCTGGACAACGGAGTCGGCACCCAGATCGCCGACTTCAAGCCGATCGGCTCGCGCGACCTGACCCGGCCGGTCGCCGAGGCGGACTCGTTCGGGAGCCTGCCGGTGGTGGGGCAGGTCATGGCCCCGCAGGGCGCCTCCCACGGCGCGCCGCTGGGCTGACCCGCGCCCGGAACGACGAAGAGCCGCGCCACCCCCGGACGGAGGGGTGACGCGGCTCGCTCGTGCGGGCGTGGGACGGCTCAGTACGACGAGCCGGACGCGCCCAGGGAGCCCGTCGGGTGCCAGACCGTCTTGGTCTCCAGGAACGCCGTCAGGCGGTCGGTGCCCGGCGTCTCGAAGTAATCCACAGGCTGTGGACGCAGCACGCGCTTCAGGTTGTCCGCCGCCGCGATCTCCAGCTCCTTGGCCAGTGCCTCGTCGGCGCCGGCGAGGTCGATCGCGTTGACGTCCTGGTGCGCGGCCAGCGGCGCGGCGATCTCCGCCGTACGGCCCGACAGGATGTTGACGACACCGCCGGGGACGTCGGAGGTGGCCAGCACCTCGCCCAGGGACAGGGCTGGCAGCGGGGCCTTCTCGGAGGCGATCACGACCGCCGTGTTGCCGGTGGCGATCACCGGGGCCACGACCGAGACCAGCCCGAGGAACGACGACTCCTGCGGGGCCAGCACGGCGACCACGCCGGTCGGCTCCGGGGAGGACAGGTTGAAGAACGGGCCCGCGACCGGGTTGGCGCCGCCCACGACCTGGGCGATCTTGTCGGTCCAGCCCGCGTACCAGACCCAGCGGTCGATCGTGGCCTCGACGACCGCGGCCGCCTTGGACTTCGACAGGCCCTCGGCGTCCGCGACCTCCCGGACGAACTGCTCCCGGCGGCCCTCCAGCATCTCCGCGACGCGGTAGAGGACCTGGCCGCGGTTGTAGGCGGTGGCGCCGGACCAGCCGCCGAACGCCTTGCGCGCGGCGACCACCGCGTCACGGGCGTCCTTGCGGGAGGACTGCGGAGCGTTGGCCGACCAGTTGCCCTTCGAGTCCGTCACCTCGTACACCCGGCCGCTCTCGGAACGCGGGAACTTCCCGCCGACGTACAGCTTGTAGGTCTTGAAGACCGACAGCCGCTCGATCTTCTCGGACTTCTCAGACATCGAGGTATGCCTCCAGGCCGTGGCGGCCGCCCTCGCGGCCGAAGCCCGACTCCTTGAAGCCGCCGAACGGCGAGGTCGGGTCGAACTTGTTGAACGTGTTGGACCAGACGACACCGGCGCGCAGCTTGCCCGCGACGGCCAGGATCCGGGAGCCCTTCTCGGTCCAGATGCCCGCCGACAGGCCGTAGGCGGTGTTGTTGGCCTTGGCGACCGCCTCGTCGGGCGTGCGGAAGGTGAGCACCGACAGCACCGGGCCGAAGATCTCGTCACGGGCGATGGTGTGCGCCTGGGTGACGTTCGTGAACAGCGTCGGCGCGAACCAGTAGCCCGAACCCGGCAGTTCGCAGGCGGGGGACCAGCGCTCGGCGCCCTCCGCCTCGCCCTGCTCGGCGAGCGCGGTGATCCGGGCGAGCTGCTCGGCGGAGTTGATCGCGCCGATGTCGGTGTTCTTGTCGAGCGGGTCGCCCAGCCGCAGGGTGGTCAGCCGGCGCTTGAGGGAGTCGAGCAGCTCGTCGTGGATCGACTCCTGGACCAGCAGCCGGGAGCCCGCGCAGCAGACCTGGCCCTGGTTGAAGAAGATGCCGTTCACGATGCCCTCGACGGCCTGGTCGATCGGCGCGTCGTCGAAGACGATGTTGGCGCCCTTGCCGCCCAGTTCGAGGGTGAGCTTCTTGCGGGTGCCGGCGACGGTCCGCGCGATCTCCTTGCCGACGTTCGTCGACCCGGTGAACGCGACCTTGTTCACGTCCGGGTGCGCGACGAGCGCGGCGCCCGCGTCGCCGTAGCCTGGGAGGATGTTGACGACGCCCCTGGGCAGGCCCGCCTGGCGGCAGATGTCCGCGAAGAACAGGGCCGACAGGGGGTGGTCTCGGCCGGCTTCAGCACGACCGTGTTGCCGGTCGCCAGCGCCGGGGCGATCTTCCACGCCAGCATCAGCAGCGGGAAGTTCCACGGGATCACCTGGCCGGCGACGCCGAGGGCTTCGGGTCCGTGCCGAACCCGGCGTGGCCGAGCTTGTCGGCCCAGCCCGCGTAGTAGAAGAAGTGCGCGGCGACCAGCGGGAGGTCCGCGTCCCGGGTCTCCTTGATCGGCTTGCCGTTGTCCAGCGTCTCCAGCACCGCCAGCTCGCGGCTGCGCTCCTGGATGATGCGGGCGATGCGGAACAGGTACTTGGCGCGCTCGGAGCCGGGCAGCGCCGACCACTTCTCGAACGCCTTGCGGGCCGCCTTCACGGCGCGGTCGACGTCCTCGGCGCCGGCCTGCGCGACCTCGGAGAGCACCTCCTCCGTCGACGGGGAGACCGTCTTGAAGACCTTGCCGGCGGCGGCGTCGGTGAACTCGCCGTCGATGAACAGGCCGTAGGAGGGGGCGATGTCGACGACCGCGCGGGACTCGGGCGCCGGTGCGTAATCGAATGCGGATGCCATGGTGATCAGTCCACCGTCACGTAGTCGGGGCCGGAGTAGCGGCCGGTGGCCAGCTTCTGACGCTGCATCAGCAGGTCGTTCAGGAGCGAGGAGGCGCCGAAGCGGAACCAGTGGTTGTCCAGCCAGTCCTCGCCCGCGGTCTCGTTGACCAGGACCAGGAACTTGACGGCGTCCTTGGTGGTGCGGATGCCGCCGGCCGGCTTCACGCCGATCTGGACGCCGGTCTGGGCGCGGAAGTCGCGCACGGCCTCCAGCATGAGGAGAGTGTTGGCGGGCGTGGCGTTCACCGCCACCTTGCCGGTCGACGTCTTGATGAAGTCGGCGCCCGCGATCATGCCCAGCCAGCTCGCCCGGCGGATGTTGTCGTACGTCGACAGCTCGCCGGTCTCGAAGATGACCTTCAGCCGGGCGCTGGTGCCGCAGGCCTCCTTCACGGCGACGATCTCGTCGTAGACCTTGAGGTAGTCACCCGCGAGGAACGCGCCACGGTCGATGACCATGTCGATCTCGTCGGCGCCCGCCGCGACGGCGTCCCGGACGTCGGCCAGCTTCACCCCGAGGGCGGCCCGGCCGGCCGGGAAGGCGGTGGCGACCGAGGCGACCTTCACGCCGGAACCGGCGACGGCCTCCTTTGCGGTGGCCACCATGTCGGGGTAGACGCAGACGGCCGCGGTCGCGGGGGTGGCGCGGTCGGTGGGGTCGGGATGGACCGCCTTGGCGCCGAGCGCCCGGACCTTGCCCGGGGTGTCCGCGCCTTCCAGCGTCGTCAGGTCGACCATCGAGATGGCGAGGTCGATGGCGTACGCCTTCGCGGTGGTCTTGATGGATCGGGTGCCGAGAGACGCGGCGCGCGCCTCCAGGCCGACCGCGTCGACGCCGGGCAGCCCGTGGAGGAAGCGGCGCAGCGTGCTGTCGGACGCGGTGACGTCAGCGAAAGGCTGTGCGGGGGATGCAGTGGTGGGCATGGTCACCAGACGAGCATATCTACGCGCGTAGCGGATGTATACCCCCGGGTGCTCACAGCACCCGTCCGGCGATCACGGACGAGCGCCCGGCACGGGGTGCGCGGGAGCGCATCGCCGGCGTCGGGCACAATCGGCACCATGACGACCCCGGACCACCAGTCACCCGAGCCGCGGCCCACCGCCAAGGACGTGATCTACCGCTCGCCCATGGCACTCGTGGCCGGTGTGCTGCTGCTGGCGCTCGCCTGCTGGCTGGGCTTCGACGCGCTGGTCCGCGGGCACGGGCGCACCCCCTGGCTGGCGCTCGCCGCGCTGATCCTCGCCGTGCCGCTGGTGGTCGCCTTCACGCTGCGCCCGGCGGTCTTCTCGGGCGAGGACCGGCTCCGGGTCCGCAACCCCTTCCGGTCGGTCACCCTGCCCTGGGGCGAGGTCGCCTCGCTGCGCTCCGGCTACACCAACGAGGTCGTCGCCAATTCCGGCGACAAGTACCAGCTCTGGGCCATCCCCGTCTCGCTGCGCGCCCGCAAGAAGGCGGCGCGCCGGCAGGCCCGCGTGGACGCGGCGGCCCGGGGCGGCCGCTCGGGCGGGTTCGGCGGGCTCGGCCTCGGCGGCGTGCTCGGCGGCACCGGCGACGATGACGGGCCGACCCGGGCGGAGTCCGACCAGATCATCGCCGACCTGCGGGCCACCGCGGAGCGCCGGGGCCCGGCCGGGACGGCCCAGGGCGATGTGACGGTGCGCTGGGCCTACGAGGTGATCGCCCCCGCCGTGGCCGGGGCGGTGCTGCTCGTGGTGCTGCTGGCGGTGGGCTGAGTCCGGCGGGCGGCCGCCGTCCCGCACCGCCCCGAAGAACCGCGGGCCCGCCCTGTGGGGGCGGGCCCGCGGTACCGGCGTCAGAGGCCCGCTGCCGCCGACAGGTCGCGCTTGAGGGCCGTCAGGAGTTCGGTGGCCCTGGTGCGCGCCGCCGGGAGGGCGGTGCGGTCGGGGGCCGGGACGACGACCTCCAGGTAGCACTTCAGCTTGGGCTCGGTGCCGCTGGGGCGGACGATGACCCGGGCGCCGTCGAGCGTGTAGCGCAGGCCGTCGGTGGGCGGGAGCCGGTCCGTGCCCAGCGTCAGGTCCTCGGCGCGGGTGATGGCCAGGCCGGCCAGCTCGGCCGGGGCCGCTCGCGCAGCCGGCGCATCGCGTCCGAGATGACGGAGAGGTCCTCGACGCGCACCGAGAGCTGGTCGGTCGCGTGCAGCCCGTGCTCCACGGCCAGGTCGTCGAGCAGGTCGAGCAGGGTGCGGCCCTGCTCCTTGAGCACCGAGGCCAGCTCGGTGACCAGCAGCGCGGCGGTGATGCCGTCCTTGTCCCGCACGCCCTCCGGGTCGACGCAGTAGCCGAGCGCCTCCTCGTAGCCGTAGCGCAGGCCCTCCACACGGGCGATCCACTTGAAGCCGGTCAGGGTCTCCTCGTACGGGAGCTTCGCGCTCTCGGCGATACGGCCGAGCAGGGAGGAGGAGACGATCGACTCGGCGAAGGTGCCGGTGGCCCCGCGCCCGACCAGATGGGCGGCGAGCAGCGAGCCCACCTCGTCGCCGCGCAGCATCCGCCACTCGTCGCCGTCCCGGACGGCCACGGCGCAGCGGTCGGCGTCCGGGTCGTTGGCGATGACCAGGTCCGGGCCGGTGGCCCGGGCGCACGCGAACGCCAGGTCCATGGCACCCGGCTCCTCCGGGTTGGGAAAGGCCACCGTCGGGAAGTCCGGGTCAGGGTCGGCCTGCTCGGCGACCAGCACCGGCTCCGGGAACCCGGCCCGGGCGAACGCGGCCAGCAGGACGTCCCGGCCGACGCCGTGCATCGCCGTGTAGACCGTGCGTGCGGTGCGCGGGGAGCCGGCGGCCAGGACGGCGTCCGTACGGGCCAGATAGGCGTCCAGGACCGAGTCGTCCAGCGTCTCCCAGCCGGACTCCGGACGCGGGACGTCGTTCAGCGAGGCGATCGCGTCGATCTCGGCGGCGATCTCCGCGTCGGCGGGCGGGACGATCTGGGAGCCGTCGCCGAGGTAGACCTTGTAGCCGTTGTCCCGGGCGGGTTGTGACTGGCGGTGACCTCCACGCCCGCGACCGCGCCCAGGTGCCGGACGGCGAACGCCAGGACCGGGGTGGGCAGGGGCGCGGCAGCACGGCGGCCCGCAGGCCCGCGCCGGTCACCACGGCGGCGGTGTCCCGCGCGAAGTCGGCGGACATGTGGCGGGCGTCGTAGCCGACGACGACCAGCCCGGCGTCCCCGCTGCCGTGGGAGGCCCCGTTCTTCTTCAGGTACGCGGCGAGACCGGCCGCGGCACGGATGACGACGGCGCGGTTCATGCGCATCGGGCCGGCGCCCAGCTCGCCGCGCAGGCCCGCGGTGCCGAACTGGAGGGTGCCGGAGAACCGCGCGCGCAGTTCGGCCACGTCACCGGCGTCGATCAGCCCCGCCAGTTCCTCGCGGGTGCGCGGGTCGGGGTCCTCGGCGAGCCATGCCTTGGCCTTGGCGATGAGTTCGTCGTGCACCTTGGGATCAACCTCTCCTCAGTTCCTGCCGGAGGCGTCGCCCCCGGACCCCCGTTCCGCGCCGCCCCACCGGTCCGGCGGGCGGGCGGTCGCTCAGATCCTGCCCAGTACCTGCGTCAGCAGCTGCCCCATGCGCGCCGCCGAGTCGCGGCCCGCCTGCAGGACCTCCTCGTGGTTCAGCGGTTCGCCGGTCATGCCCGCGGCGAGGTTGGTGACCAGGGAGATGCCCAGCACCTCGGCGCCGGCCTCGCGGGCGGCGATCGCCTCGAGCACCGTGGACATGCCGACCAGGTCCGCGCCGATGACGCGGGCCATGCGGATCTCCGCCGGGGTCTCGTAGTGCGGGCCGGGGAACTGCGCGTAGACGCCCTCCTCCAGGCTGGAGTCGATCTCCTTGCACAGGGCGCGCAGGCGCGGGGAGTAGAGGTCGGTGAGGTCGACGAAGTTGGCGCCGACGATCGGCGAGGTCGCCGTCAGGTTGATGTGATCGCTGATCAGCACCGGCTGGCCGGGGCGCATGCCCTCGCGCAGGCCGCCGCAGCCGTTGGTGAGGACCACGGTCTTGCAGCCGGCGGCGACGGCCGTGCGGACGCCGTGCGCGACGGCGGCGACCCCGCGGCCCTCGTAGTAGTGCGTGCGGCCCAGGAAGACCAGGGCGCGCTTGTCACCGAAGGAGTACGAGCGGATCTTTCCGCCGTGCCCCTCGACGGCCGGCGGCGGGAAGCCGGGCAGCTCGGTGACCTGGAACTCGGCGTCGGGGGCGCCCAGGGCGTCGACGGCCGGAGCCCAGCCGGAGCCCATCACGAGGGCGACGTCGTGGGTCTCGGCGCCGGTCAGTTCGCGCAGGCGCGCGGCGGCGGCGTCGGCGGCGGCGTAGGGGTCGCCCTGGATGTCGTCCGGAAGAAGAGATGCGTTCACGCCGACGAGGGTAGCCGGTTCTCTCCTACGCGCGTAGATGACAGAGGCAACGGGATGGCGATCGTTGTCTTGTCGTTTCCAACGAGACGTGGGTCCCGTCCTGCCGGCCCCGGTGCGCGGCCGCGGCTAGCACGGCCGCTTGCGCAGCTCCATCACGTAGTCGTGGGGCGCGCCCGCCGACTCCGCCGAATCCGCGATCTCGCCCAGGTAGCGGGCCGAGGGCAGCCCGCCCTCGTAGCCGTTGAGGGCGTACGCCCAGGCCGGCTCCTCGCCGTCCAGGGTGTGCGCGCGGACCCGGACGCGGCGGTAGATCCCCAGACCCACGCCCTCCCACCGGTCGAGGGACTCCTCGTCCATCGGTGCGATGTCGTACAGAGCGACGAAGACCTGGGCCCCGGGCTCCTCGACGATCGTCGCCAGCGCCCCTCCCAGCCGAGCTGCTCGCCGCCGAAGGTGAGCCGCCAGCCGTTCAGCCAGCCCACGGCGCGCTGCGGCGAGTGCGGGGCGCGGCGGGACATCAGCCGGGCGTCGAGGTTGCCGGCGTACGCGGCATAGAGCGACATGCACGAAGGGTACGGCAGCCGAAACTCCCGTCCCGCACGTACCGCGGGCACCGGCCGGCGCCCCGGGGCAGTCGCACCTTGAAGCGTGCGGGACAATGGGGTACGTGACTCGGATCGTGATCATCGGTGGCGGACCCGGCGGATATGAAGCGGCCCTGGTGGCCGCCCAGCTCGGCGCGGAGGTGACCGTCGTCGACTGCGACGGTCTGGGCGGAGCGTCGGTGCTGACCGACTGCGTGCCGTCGAAGACCCTTATCGCTACGGCCGAGGTGATGACCACCTTCGACTCCTCCTACGAGGAGCTGGGCATCATCGTCGCCGACGACACCCCGCCGCTGGAGCAGGCGGCGCGCGTGGTCGGCGTGGACCTCGGGAAGGTCAACCGACGGGTCAAGCGCCTCGCGCTGGCCCAGTCCCACGACATCACCGCGTCCGTCACCCGGGCAGGCGCCCGCGTCATGCGCGGCCGCGGCCGGCTCGACGGCATGCAGGCCCTGGACGGTTCCCGCAAGGTCGTCGTCACCGCCGCCGACGGAACCGAGGAGACCCTCACCGCCGACGCCGTCCTCATCGCCACCGGCGGTCACCCGCGCGAGCTCCCCGACGCCCGCCCCGACGGCGAGCGCATCCTCAACTGGACGCAGGTCTACGACCTCAACGAGCTGCCGGAAGAGCTGATCGTGGTCGGCTCCGGCGTCACCGGCGCCGAGTTCGCCGGCGCCTACCAGGCGCTGGGGTCCAAGGTGACCCTGGTCTCCTCCCGCGACCGGGTGCTGCCGGGCGAGGACCCGGACGCCGCCGCGGTCCTCGAGGACGTCTTCCGCCGCCGCGGCATGAACGTCATGGCCCGCTCGCGCGCGCAGTCCGCCAAGCGCGTCGGCGACCGGGTCGAGGTGACGCTGGCCGACGGCCGGGTCATCACCGGTTCGCACTGCCTCATGGCCGTCGGCGCCATCCCCAACAGCGCGGGCCTGGGTCTGGAGGAGGCCGGCGTCAAGGTGCGCGACTCCGGGCACATCTGGACCGACAAGGTGTCGCGCACGACCGCGCCGGGCGTGTACGCGGCCGGTGACGTCACGGGCGTCTTCGCGCTCGCGTCCGTCGCGGCGATGCAGGGGCGCATCGCCATGTACCACTTCCTCGGCGACGCGGTGGCCCCGCTGAACCTGAAGACGGTCTCCTCCAACGTCTTCACCGACCCCGAGATCGCCACCGTCGGCTACAGCCAGGCGGACGTGGACGCGGGCAAGATCGACGCCCGGGTGGTCAAGCTGCCCCTGCTGCGCAACCCGCGCGCGAAGATGCAGGGCATCCGGGACGGCTTCGTCAAGATCTTCTGCCGGCCGGGCACCGGGATCGTCGTCGGCGGTGTCGTCGTCGCGCCGCGCGCCTCGGAACTGATCCACCCCATCTCGATCGCCGTCGACAACAATCTGACGGTCGAGCAGATCGCGAACGCCTTCACGGTGTACCCCTCGCTTTCGGGGTCGATCGCCGAGGTGGCACGGCAGTTGCACACGCGCAAGGCCGGCATCGAGGCCTGACCCCCGGGACCGGCTTCCCGCTGGTCACAGGGAGTTGTCGAGCATGCGTACGGTATAGGCGGGCGGACTAGGTCCTATACCACCTCCCGCCATGCCGTGCGAACAACTTCTGTTATTCGGCGCAAACTGCTGAAACCAGACGGTCGTTGGGGTTACTGTCAGTTTCGTGTTCGCTGCAGAACGTCGCCAATTGATTCTCGAAATGGTGCGAGCCAACGGAGCAGTGTCGCTCCGTGAACTCGCCCGCGTCGTCCAGACCTCCGAAGTGACCGTACGGCGGGACGTGCGCGCACTGGAGGCAGAAGGACTCCTCGACCGCCGGCACGGCGGTGCGGTACTGCCGGGCGGGTTCACGCGGGAGTCCGGCTTTCCGCAGAAGTCCCATCTCGCGACCGCCGAGAAGACGGCCATCGCCGACCTCGCCGCCGGACTCGTCGAAGAGGGCGAGGCCATCGTGGTCGGGGCGGGCACCACCACGCAGGAGCTGGCCCGCCGGCTCGCGCGGGTGCCCGGGCTGACCGTCGTCACCAACTCCCTGCTGGTGGCACAGGCGCTGGCCCATGCCAACCGGGTGGAGGTCGTGATGACCGGCGGCACCCTGCGCGGTTCCAACTACGCGCTCGTCGGCTCCGGCGCCGAGCAGTCCCTCCAGGGGCTCAGGGTCTCCAAGGCCTTCCTGTCCGGGAGCGGGCTCACCGCGGAGCGGGGGCTGTCCACGTCCAACATGCTCTCGGCCTCCGTCGACCGGGCGCTGGTGCAGGCCGCCGCCGAGGTCGTGATCCTCGCCGACCACACCAAGCTGGGCACCGACACGATGTTCCAGACGGTGCCGACCGACGTCATCACCCGCCTGGTCACCGACGAGCCGCCCGGGCACGACGACCGTGCCGGCACGGAGCTGCAGGCGCTCGCCGACCAGGGCGTGCAGATCGCCGTGGCGGGGCGGGGGGAAACCCGGTGGGTGAATCCATGCCCGCGGCCCGGCAGCAGAGGTCCTCCTCCCTGCCGGGGCCCCGTCGAGGGCAGGTCGCCGGGGGCGCGCTGCGGGGCATGCTCGGGGACCAGCCGGCCGGGGCCGAACGGGGCCGCGTCGCCGACCTGCGCAGGCGCTGAGAGTTTTCGCGCAGGCGCCGCGCGGCCCGCACAGGGGGTCCCTGAGGCGCACGGGCGCGGGGCCGTCCGCGGGGGCTGCCTGAGGCCACCACGGGCGCTGAGGGGTCCTCAGGGGCGCCGAAGCCGCCGGGTTCGCCGTCGGGCCGGGGCGCCGCGCCGCCGGTGCGCCGCGGGGCTGCGGGGCGCCGGACGGGCGCGGACGGACCGGCCGTCCGGACCCGTGTCCGTGGGCCGGCTCCGGGAAGCCGGACGCCCGGCGGGCCCTGTCGGGCGCCACCGGGCGTCGGTGTTCGGGATCGCCCGCCGTCAGTCCTTGATCTCGCAGATCGCGGCGCCGGACGTGACCGAGGCGCCCACCTCGAAGTTCAGGCCCTTGATGGTGCCGGACCGGTGGGCGTTGAGCGGCTGCTCCATCTTCATGGCCTCCAGGACGACGACCAGGTCGCCCTCCTTGACCTCCTGGCCCTCCTCCACGGCGACCTTCACGATCGTGCCCTGCATCGGGGAGGCGAGGGTGTCGCCGGAGGCCACCGGGCCGGACTTCTTGGCCGCGCGGCGCTTCGGCTTGGCACCGGCGGCGAGGCCGGTGCGGGCCAGCGACATGCCCAGGGAGGACGGCAGGGAGACCTCGAGGCGCTTGCCGCCGACCTCGACGACGACCGTCTCACGGCCCGTCTCCTCCTCGCCCTCGGCGTCGGCCGGAGCGGAGAAGGGCTTGATCTCGTTGACGAACTCGGTCTCGATCCAGCGGGTGTGGACCGTGAACGGGTCGTCGGAGCCGGTCAGTTCGGGGGCGAACGCCGGGTCCCTGACCACCACGCGGTGGAACGGGACGGCCGTCGCCATGCCCTCGACCTGGAACTCGTCCAGGGCCCGGGCCGCCCGCTCCAGGGCCTCCTTGCGGGTGCGGCCGGTGACGATCAGCTTGGCGAGCAGGGAGTCCCAGGCCGGGCCGATCACACTGCCGGCCTCCACGCCCGCGTCCAGCCGGACGCCGGGACCGGTCGGCGCCTCGAAGCGGGTCACCGTGCCGGGGGCGGGCAGGAAGTTGCGGCCCGGGTCCTCGCCGTTGATCCGGAACTCGAACGAGTGTCCGCGCAGCGCGGGGTCGTCGTAACCCAGCTCCTCGCCGTCGGCGATGCGGAACATCTCGCGGACCAGGTCGATGCCGGCGACCTCCTCGGTCACCGGGTGCTCCACCTGGAGGCGGGTGTTGACCTCGAGGAAGGAGATCGTGCCGTCCTGGCCGACCAGGAACTCACAGGTGCCGGCGCCCTCGTAGCCGGCCTCCTTCAGGATGGCCTTCGAGGCGCGGTACAGCTCGGCGACCTGCTCCTCGGAGAGGAACGGCGCCGGGGCCTCCTCGACCAGCTTCTGGTGCCGGCGCTGCAGCGAGCAGTCACGGGTGGAGACGACGACCACGTTGCCGTGCTTGTCGGCGAGGCACTGGGTCTCCACGTGGCGCGGACGGTCGAGGTACCGCTCGACGAAGCACTCGCCGCGGCCGAAGGCGGCGACCGCCTCGCGCACCGCGGAGTCGTACAGCTCCGGGACCTCCTCGAGGGTCCTGGCCACCTTCAGACCGCGGCCACCGCCGCCGAAGGCCGCCTTGATGGCGATCGGCAGGCCGTTCTGCTCGGCGAAGGCGACGACCTCGTCGGCTCCGGAGACGGGGTCGGGCGTACCGGCGACCAGCGGCGCGCCGGCGCGCTGGGCGATGTGCCGGGCGGCCACCTTGTCACCCAGGTCGCGGATCGCCTGCGGCGGCGGTCCGATCCAGATCAGGCCCGCGTCCAGCACGGCCTGCGCGAACTCCGCGTTCTCCGAGAGGAAGCCGTAGCCCGGATGGATGGCGTCGGCCCCGGACTCCCGGGCGGCGTTCAGGATCTTGTCGATGACCAGATAGCTGGTGGCCGGAGTGTCACCGCCCAGAGCGAACGCCTCATCCGCGGCGCGGACATGCAGAGCGTCCCGGTCCGGGTCGGCGTAGACGGCCACGCTCGCGATCCCGGCGTCCCGGCAGGCCCGGGCCACGCGGACAGCGATTTCGCCACGGTTGGCGATGAGCACCTTGCGCACGATTGAGGCTCCCTCCTTGAAACAAGCCGAGTTTAGGGACTGCCGACACGGCTCATCGACCCGTTCCCAATGGTGAGCTTGCCCACACGGAGCGTGATCCGAGGCCCGCTCGACCCGCGAAAGCCCATGTCGCACCTGGGGTACGGCAGGCCTCCTCCGGGCAACCCTAGCCCCGACGTGTGGTCAAGGTCTCTGTGAGAGGGTGCCGCGCCCCACTCGGTTTCTTTGTCGAGTCCCTACGAATGGCCCAATGATTCTTTGCCGGTGGCCGAACCCTTGTCCCAGGGTTTACCCGTTAGTAGCGTTCGCGATGACTCGAACGTACCCGGAGTAACCGGGTTTTGGCTGGAGAGTGGGTGGGGGCCGGTGGTGCGCAGGCCGGTGGCATGGGTCGTGGCGATCGTCCTTCTGGGCGAGGCGTTCGGCATCGGGGCGCTGAACTGGTTCCTCGGGATGGTCGTCGAGCGCCAGAAGATGTCGCTGGCCGGACTCGACCCGGACGTCATGTCGACGTCCTCGAAGATCGGCGGCCTGGTCTTCGGCCTCTACTTCGCTCTGTGCGCCCTGGTGGCCCTGCTGGTGGCCATACGCGACCGCGCCCCCGCGGGCTTCGGCAGAGTGCTGCTGATCAGCGTGGCGGTCGTGCACGGCCTGCTGGGGGCCTTCGCGCTGAGCCTGATGGGCTGGCCGGCCTTCGTGTTCATGGTGGTGATGCTCGGCCTGGTCGTCCTGCTCCTGGTGACCTACGACCGGGACGGCGGCCCGGAGCAGGGCGTGTCCGGCGGCGCCCCCGGCGCGGGCGGCGACCCGCGGGCGGAGGCCGAGCCGTCCGCCGGGCACCCGGAGGCCGCGGGCGCGGCGCACGGCGCGACGGGCGGGCCGCGCGACGGGGGCGAGGAGCCGCGCGATTCCGTCCCCGCCCAGGTCACTCAGCCGGTGCCCACAACTCCGTGATGCCGACGCCGAGTTCGGCCAGCAGGCGGCGGACGAGGGGCAGGCTGATGCCGATCACGTTGCCGTGGTCGCCGTCGATGCCCTCGATGAACGGCGCCGAACGGCCGTCCAGGGTGAACGCCCCGGCGACGTAGAGGGGTTCGCCGGAGGCGACGTACGCGGCGATCTCCTCGTCCGAGGGCTCGCCGAAGCGCACGACGGTGGAGGCGGTCGCGGAGACGTGGCGCTTCGCCGTCGTGTCCCAGACGCAGTGCCCGGTCTGCAGGGTGCCGGCCCGTCCGCGCATGGCCTTCCAGCGGGCGGTGGCCTCCTCGGCGTCGGCGGGCTTGCCGAGCGCCTGCCCGTCCAGGTCCAGCACCGAGTCGCAGCCGATCACCAGGGCGCCCAGCACCTCCGGCTTCGCCGCCACCACCGAGGCCTTGGCCTCGGCCAGGGCGAGCGCCAGCTCCGCCGGGGTGGGCGCGGTGACGGCGTCCTCGTCGACCCCGCTCACGATCACCTCGGGGGCGAGGCCCGCCTGGCGGAGCAGACCGAGCCGGGCGGGGGACTGGGAGGCGAGCACGAGTCGCCTGCGTGGCTTGGCAGTCATGCGGCCAGGTTAGGCCCTCCCGCACGGATCGGGCGCCGTGCTACCGCAGGCCGATCACGATCATCCCCAGCACCATCGCCAGAGCCAGGACGAGTCCGAGCCGCCGCAGCATCTCCTGCGTGTCACGCAGTTCTTCGGGCGGCTCGTTCTCGGGTCTGACCACAGCATTCCTCCAGCGTGCGGGTGGCGTCGGGCCGGGCGCCTGAGTACCCGTACTCAACTTGGCGCCCGGCCCGGCGCTCAGCTCGGCCAGTAGGTGCGGGTCCAGGACGCCGCGCCCGGCCGGGGCAGACGGGCGTACGCGATACGGGCCGGGTCCGACCACGAGTCCCTCGTCCCGGGCGCGCCGGGCGGCGCCGCGGCGGCCGCCACGGCGCGGGCCCGGACCACCGCCAGGGCGGCGGCGAGCTCCTCCGGCGTCGGGTTGCCTCGTACGACCTTGATGTTCATGACCGCTCCAGGGGTGCGCGGGGCGGGGGCCCGTCCGCCGTGCTCCGCCGGACGGGCCCCACAGGTCCTACAGGGGGATGTTGCCGTGCTTCTTCGGAGGCAGGGATTCCCGCTTCGTGCGCAGTTGACGCAGGCCGCGGACGATGTGGGAGCGGGTGTCGGACGGCATGATCACCGCGTCGATGTAGCCCCGCTCGGCCGCGACGTAGGGGTTGAGGAGGGCGTCCTCGTACTCCTGGATCAGCCGGGCGCGCACGGCGTCGACGTCCTCCCCGCCGGCCTCCGCCTCGCCGATGGTGCGGCGGTGCAGGATGTTGACGGCCCCCTGGGCGCCCATCACGGCGATCTGGGCGGTCGGCCAGGCCAGGTTCAGGTCGGCGCCCAGGTGCTTGGAGCCCATGACGTCGTAGGCGCCGCCGAAGGCCTTGCGGGTGATGACGGTGATCAGCGGGACCGTCGCCTCGGCGTAGGCGAAGATCAGCTTGGCGCCGCGCCGGATGATCCCGGTGTGCTCCTGGTCGACGCCCGGCAGGAAGCCCGGCACGTCGACGAAGGTCAGCACCGGGACGTTGAAGGCGTCGCAGGTCCGCACGAAGCGGGCGGCCTTCTCCGAGGCGTCGATGTCCAGGCAGCCGGCGAACTGCATCGGCTGGTTGGCGACGATGCCTACCGGGTGGCCCTCGACCCGCCCGAAGCCGGTGACGATGTTCGGCGCGAACAGCGCCTGCGTCTCGAAGAACTCGGCGTCGTCCAGGACGTGTTCGACCACCGTGCGGATGTCGTACGGCTGGTTCGCGCTGTCCGGGACCAGGGTGTCGAGCTCCAGGTCCTCGGCGTTGACCGTGAGGTCCGCCTCCTCCGCGAAGACCGGGGCCTCGCTGAGGTTGTTGGACGGCAGGTACGACAGCAGCTGCTTGACGTACTCGATGGCGTCCTTCTCGTCCCCGGCCATGTGGTGGGCCACACCGGAGGCGGAGTTGTGGGTGCGGGCGCCGCCCAGCTCCTCGAAGCCGACGTCCTCACCGGTGACCGTCTTGATGACGTCCGGGCCGGTGATGAACATGTGCGAGGTCTGGTCGACCATCACCGTGAAGTCGGTGATGGCGGGGGAGTAGACCGCGCCGCCGGCGCAGGGCCCCACGACGAGGCTGATCTGCGGGATCACACCGGAGGCGTGGGTGTTGCGGCGGAAGATCTCACCGTAGGCGCCCAGCGAGGCCACACCCTCCTGGATGCGCGCGCCGCCGGAGTCGTTGATGCCGATGACCGGGCAGCCGGTCTTCAGCGCGAAGTCCATCACCTTGACGATCTTCTGGCCGTAGACCTCGCCGAGGGCTCCGCCGAAGACGGTGAAGTCCTGGGAGAACACCGCGACCGGGCGGCCGTCGACCGTGCCGTAGCCGGTCACGACGCCGTCGCCGTACGGGCGGTTCTTCTCCAGGCCGAAGTTGGTGGAGCGGTGGCGGGCGAACTCGTCGAGCTCCACGAAGGAACCCTCGTCGAGGAGGAGTTCGATGCGCTCACGCGCCGTCAGTTTGCCCTTGGCGTGCTGCTTCTCGACTGCGCGCTCCGAGCCGGCATGCGTCGCCTCGTGGATGCGGCGCTGCAGATCCGCGAGTTTGCCCGCGGTCGTGTGGATGTCGATCTCTTGGCGCTCTTCCGGCTCGGACATCGGGATCGCGGCTCCCTGCCTGCTCAAAAGGGGGGACGGTTACTCATCCGTAGCGTAGTGGTGCCGCTGCGCATCAGCAGTGCGGCGTTTCCCACACCTAGGGTGACTTGCATGACGCCGCACAATGCATCAGACGACAACCGCTGGTCCGATCTGGACCGTCCGCCCCTGAACGCCGCGTCGCTGCGGCGCGGGCTGGTCCGGGAGGGCGGGCTGTGGTCGGAGGTCGAGGTGGTCCGGCGGACCGGGTCGACCAACTCCGACCTGGTGGCCCGCGCCGCGGCCGGCCGGGCGGGCGAGGGGGCGGTGCTGGTCGCCGAGGAGCAGACCGCCGGGCGGGGCCGGCTGGACCGGCAGTGGACCGCGCCGCCGCGGTCCGGCCTGTTCTTCTCCGTGCTGCTCAAGCCGGCCGAGGTGCCGGTGGCCCGTTGGGGCTGGCTGCCGCTGCTCACCGGTGTCGCGGTGGCGACGGGGCTGTCCCGCGCGGCCGGTGTGGACACGGCACTCAAATGGCCCAACGACCTGCTGGTGACCGTGGGCGGCGAGGAGCGCAAGACGGGCGGCATCCTCGCGGAACGGGCCGGGGACGACGGGGTCGTCATCGGCGTGGGCATCAACGTCAGCCTGCGCGCCCATGAGCTGCCGGTGCCGCAGGCGGGGTCGCTGGCGCTGGCCGGGGCGGTCGGCACGGACCGGGATCCGCTGCTGCGGGGCGTGCTGCGGTCCCTGGAGGACTGGTACGGACGCTGGCGCTCGGCCGGGGGCGACCCGGCCGTCAGCGGCCTGCAGGAGACCTACGCCGCGGGCTGCGCGACGCTGGGCCGCACCGTCCGCGCGGAACTCCCCGGGGACCGCTCCGTGGTGGGGGAGGCGATCGCCGTCGACGGCGACGGCCGCCTGGTCATCGCCACGGAGGCGGGCGTACGGGAGCCGGTGGGCGCGGGCGACATCGTCCACCTGCGACCCGCGTAGGCGCCCGGTCGGCGGTTCGGTGCCGCCCGCTGAGCCGGGACCGGCTTCCTCTCGCCGTGTGCCGGGAGCGCCCTGAAGGGCCGCGGGGAACTGCGCGCCCGGCCCCCGCGGGCTCGCGGCCGGGGTCGGCGGACGGGTGTGTGTTGCTGGGCCGGGTAGGGGGCCTCGCCCCGGGCGGGGAGCGCGACCTGTGCCGGGAGTGCGACCCGTGCCGGGAGCGCCCTGTAGGGGCGCGGGGAACTGCGCGCCCGGCCCTCGCGGGCTCGCGGCCGGGGTCGGCGGACGGGTGTGTGTTGCTGGGCCGGGTAGGGGGCCTCGCCCCGGGCGGGGAGCGCGACCTGTGCGGGGAGCGCCCTGAAGGGGCGCGGGGAACTGCGCGACCAGCCCCGGGGGCCCGCGGCCGGGGACGGCGGACGGGTGTCTGTTGCTGGGCCGGGTGGGGGCCTCGCCCTGGGCGGTGAGCGTGCCCTGTGCCGAGATCAGAAGGGGCGCGGGGAACTGCGCGCCCGGCCCCGCGGGCCCGCGGCCGGGGACGGCGGACGGGTGTCTGTTGCTGGGCCGGGTGGGGGCCTCGCCCTGGGCGGTGAGCGTGCCCTGTGCCGAGATCAAAAGGGGCGCGGGGAACTGCGCGCCCGGCCCCCGGGGGCCCGCGGCCGGGGACGGCGGACGGGTGTCTGTTGCTGGGCCGGGTGGGGGCCTCGCCCTGGGCGGGAGCGCGACCTGTGCGGGGAGCGCCCTGAAGGGGCGCGGGGAACTGCGCGACCAGCCCCGCGGGCCCGCGGCCGGGGACGGCGGACAGGCGGCTGCTGCTGAGCCGGGCAAGCGACCGTCCCGGACGGGGAACCGCGCGAACGGCCTACGCGCGCCCGCGGCCGGGGCCGATGGATGGTGTCCTGGACATGGCCCGGCCGGGCGAGCTCGCAGGCGGCAGCCCGCCGCGGCCGCCGGCGAGAGGCGTCGGCCGGCCGGTGCCGGAGGGGGAACCCCCCGGCTCAACCCGACGGAGTGAGCTGGCGCACACCTGCCGTAGAGTTGAGCCCGGTCGTACCTGACCGTGACAGATCGGAAGGGCAGCAGGCGTGACCGTCGACGACACGGGCTCCGGCGCGGACGCGCGGGTGGATCCCCACGCCGCCGACCCCGGCGAGGATCCGCTCGCCCTGCGCCTCGAGCAGCTCATTCTCGGCGCCGAGCGGCGCTACACCCCGTTCCAGGCGGCCCGCAGCGCCGGTGTCTCCATGGAGCTGGCGTCCCGCTTCTGGCGCGCCATGGGTTTCGCCGACATCGGGCAGGCCAAGGCGCTCACCGAGGCCGACGTACTGGCCCTGCGACGGCTCGCCGGTCTGGTCGAGGCGGGGCTGCTGAGCGAGGCCATGGCGGTGCAGGTGGCCCGCTCCACGGGGCAGACCACCGCCCGGTTGGCCGAATGGCAGATCGATTCCTTTCTCGAGGGCCTGACCGAGCCGCCCGAGCCGGGCATGACCCGCACCGAGGTCACCTATCCGATCGTCGAGCTGCTGCTCCCCGAGCTGGAGGAGTTCCTGGTCTACGTGTGGCGGCGGCAGCTCGCCGCCTCGGCCGGCCGGGTCGTGCAGACCGCCGACGACGAGGAGATGGTCGACCGGCGGCTCGCCGTCGGCTTCGCCGACCTGGTCGGGTTCACCCGGCTGACCCGGCGGATGGAGGAGGAGGAGCTCGGCGAGCTGGTCGAGGCCTTCGAGACCACGGCCGCCGACCTTGTCGCGGCGCGCGGCGGGCGGCTCATCAAGACCCTCGGCGACGAGGTGCTCTTCGTCGCCGACGACGGGGGCACGGCCGCCGACATCGCGCTGCGCCTGGTCGAGACGATGGCCAACGACGAGACGATGCCGGAGCTGCGCGTCGGCATGGCGTTCGGCACGGTCACCACGCGCATGGGCGACGTCTTCGGCACCACCGTCAACCTCGCCTCTCGGCTGACCTCCATAGCCCCGCGCGACGCCGTCCTGGTGGACAGCGCGTTCGCCGAGGAGCTGATCCGCACCAAGGAGGCGCCCGCCTCGGAGGCGGAGGCCGCCGAGGCCGCGGCCGCCGCGGAGAAGGAGGGCGAGGAGCCGCCGTCGTACCGCTTCGCGCTCCAGCCGATGTGGCAGCGCCCGGTCCGTGGGCTCGGTGTGGTCGAGCCGTGGCTGCTCGGCCGCCGCGACGGTCAGTCCTGACCGCCGCCCAGCGCGTCCACGCAGAGGCCGATCACCGGTAGGCACAGCCCGTCGTCCCGGGTGGGCGGAACCGTCGGGCCGCGGCTCTCGGTGGGCGCGGGCGCGGGTTCGGTCCTGGTCGGCGCGGGCACCGTGGGCGACGGGCGCGGCGCGGTCGTGGCCGGGTCGGTGTGCCGTGGGGCGGTGGTCGGGGCGCCGGTGGCCCTCGGGGCCGGAAGGCGGGTGGCCGAGGGACCGGGAACGGCCTCGTCCGTCTCCGCCGGAGCGGTCGGAGCCGCGCTCACCCCGCCCATGGCCGAGGTGGCCGAGGGCCGGGTCGGGCGGGCGGCGCCGATGGTCGCGGCCGTGTCGGAGGAGCGGGCGGTGACACCGCCGCCCGGGTCGGGACGGGGCTCGGCCTGCGCCGTGTCCGGGGCGCCGACGCCGGACTCCGGTGCGACGCGGACGAGACTGAGGACGCCGGCGGCCAGCGCCAGCCCCCGGCGGCGAGCAGCACCTTGCGGGGGCGGGGCCTGCGGTGCCGGCCACGACGGGCGAAGGGCGCGGCGCTCTGCGCGGCGCAGGCCCGCTGATTCGTTTCCCCGGTACCGGACTGGGCGCGTGTCGGTCTCATGAGGTCCCCTCCCCACCGTGGCGCGGAGCGCACGTTATGCGCTCCCGTGGGCGGTGTGGGGCGAGACGGCCGGGATGTCACTCGAACGGGTGCAGGGCGGCCGGGTGGGCGGCCCTTTCCCGGGGCGGGGTGCGGCTGCGATGATCGGGCCGACAGTGAGTTAACCCGCGTTAACCGGAGGGTGTCATGAGCGAGGAGCGGTACGGGGAGTTCGTGCTGGTGCGGCGGTACGGGCACGTGGCGGAGCTGGTGCTGGACCGGCCCAAGGCCATGAACGCCGTCTCGACGGAGATGGCCCGCTCCCTCGCGGGCGCGTGCGCGGCGCTCGCCGCCGACCGGAAGGCGCGGGTGGTCGTGCTGACCTCCTCGCACGAGCGCGCGTTCTGCGTCGGGGCCGACCTGAAGGAGCGGAACTCCTTCAGCGACGCCGACCTGGTGAAGCAGCGGCCGGTGGCGCGCGGGGCGTACACCGGGGTGCTGGAGCTGCCGATGCCGACGATCGCGGCCGTGCACGGCTTCGCGCTGGGCGGCGGCTTCGAGCTGGCACTGTCCTGCGACCTGATCGTGGCCGACCCGACGGCGGTGGTGGGGCTGCCGGAGGTGTCGGTGGGCGTGATCCCGGGCGGCGGCGGTACGCAGTTGCTGCCCCGGCGGGTCGGCGCCGCCCGGGCCGCCGAGCTGATCTTCACCGCGCGGCGGCTGGACGCGGCGGAGGCAGCCGGTATCGGCCTGGTGGACGAACTGGTGGAGGAGGGCCGGGACCGCGAGGAGGCGCTGGCGCTGGCGGCGCGGATCGCGGGCAACTCGCCGGTGGGGCTGCGGGCCGCCAAGCGGGCGCTGCGGCTCGGGCACGGGCTGGACCTGCGGGCCGGGCTGGAGGTCGAGGACGCGGCGTGGCGTTCGGTGGCGTTCTCCGGGGACCGGGCGGAGGGCGTGGCGGCCTTCAACGAGAAGCGCACGCCGCAGTGGCCGGGGGAGTGAGGGAGCGGCCGGGTGCCGCGCCGCGGCCGCGCCGGGCCGGCCCCCACGGTGAGTCGGCGACGGTCTCTTGATGTTCCTGTTCATCCCATTTTCTCCATAATCTGGAGCAATGGGTGAGGACAAGCGGCTGGCCGCAGTGGTGGCGCTGGCTCAGGGGATGGCCGCGGCGCGTGCGCCGAAGGAGTCGTGGCGCGCCGCGGCGCTCGGCGCGTGCTGGGCGCTGGACGGCAGCTTCGCCGCGCTGTCGGTGTGGGAGCGGGACCTGGGCCGGCTGCGGGTCCTGGTGAACGTGGGGGAGCGCCGCCCGGACGAGGAGGAGTTCCCGGAGTCGGAGACCTATCCGGTGCACCAGTTCCCGGAGATCACCGAGTTCCTGCACGAGCGCTGGGTGGGCGGGGGCGGCCCGAACGCCTGGGTGGAGACCGCCGGGGCACGGCCGCCGGCGACCGCGGCTACTTCCACCAGCGGGTGGCCGCGCTGCGCCGCCGCGGCCGGGGCTGCTGTGTGGTCGCCCCCGTGGTGCTGCACGGCCGGGCGTGGGGCGAGCTGTACGTGGCCCGGGCGGTCAGCGTGCCGGTGTTCGGGCCCCCGGACGCCGACTTCGCCACCGTGCTGGCCGCCGTCGTCGCCGCCGGGCTGGCCCAGACCGAGCGGCTGGAGGAGGCCCGCCGGCTGGCGTTCACCGACTCCCTCACCGGGCTCGCCAATCGCCGCGCCGTGGACGTGCGGCTGGAGGAGGCCGTGGAGCGGCACCGCACCCGGGGCGTGGCCGTCAGCCTCGTCGTCTGCGATCTCAACGGGCTCAAACGGGTCAACGACACCCTCGGGCACGCCGTCGGCGACCGGCTGCTGGAGCGGTTCGGCTCGGTGCTCTCGCTGTGCGGGCGATGGTGCCGGGGCGCTCGCCGCGCGGCTCGGCGGCGACGAGTTCTGTCTGCTGGTGACGGGGCCGCCCGCCGACGACGTGGTCAAGGCGGCGGACGAACTGTGCCGGCGGGCCGGGGAGCTGGAGCTGGGCGAGGGCGTGGCCTGCGGCGTCGCCTCGACCGACGACCCGATCGGCCCGGTGCACGACGCCCGGCGGCTCTTCCGGCTGGCCGACGCCGCGCAGTACCGGGCCAAGGCGCTGGGCGCGGACCGGCCGGTGGTGGCGGGCCGGGAGGGCCCGGACGACCCCGTCGTACGCCTCGCCGACGAACCCCCGCCGGAGCGGGCGGAACGGCGCCGCTTCCGGGGCCGGCTGCCCTGAGGGCGCGTGAGGTGAAGCTCACGGAACGGTAAGGGGTGCCCCCGCGCCCCACTAGTGACACCAACGCATTCAATGCGTACGCTCCTGAATATGGATATGCACACTGTGGTGGTGGGGACGTCCGGTGTCACGGCGTCCGACGTTCTCGCCGTGGCGCGCGGCGGTGCCCGCATCGAGCTGTCGTCCGAGGCCGTGGCGGCCCTCGCGGCGGCCCGGGAGATCGTGGACGCCCTGGCGGCCAAGCCCGAGCCGGTCTACGGCGTCTCCACCGGTTTCGGAGCCCTGGCGACCCGGCACATCAGCCAGGAACTGCGCGCCCAGCTGCAGCGCAACATCGTCCGCTCGCACGCCGCCGGCATGGGCCCGCGGGTCGAGCGCGAGGTCGTACGCGCCCTGATGTTCCTGCGGCTGAAGACCGTCTGCTCCGGACACACCGGCGTCCGGCCCGAGGTCGCCCAGACCATGGCCGACGTGCTCAACGCCGGGATCACCCCGGTCGTGCACGAGTACGGCTCCCTGGGCTGCTCCGGCGACCTCGCCCCGCTCTCCCACTGCGCCCTGACCCTGATGGGCGAGGGGGACGCCGAGGGCCCCGACGGCGTCGTGCGGCCCGCCGGCGAGCTGCTCGCCGAGCACGGGATCGCCCCCGTCGAGCTGCGCGAGAAGGAGGGGCTCGCCCTGCTCAACGGCACCGACGGCATGCTCGGCATGCTGGTCATGGCCCTCGCCGACCTCGACACCCTCTACAAGTCCGCCGACGTCACCGCCGCCCTCAGCATGGAGGCGCTGCTCGGCACGGACAGGGTGCTCGCCCCCGAGCTGCACGCCATCCGCCCGCACCCGGGGCAGGGCGCCTCCGCCGCCAACATGCTGGCCGTGCTCAAGGGCTCCCAGCTCACCGGCCACCACCAGGACGACGCCCCCCGCGTCCAGGACGCCTACTCGGTGCGCTGCGCCCCGCAGGTCGCCGGCGCCGGCCGGGACACCCTGGCGCACGCCCGCCTCGTCGCCGAGCGCGAGCTGGCCTCCGCCGTCGACAACCCCGTGGTGCTGCCTGGGGGCACCTCCCAGGCTTCCGGCTCTGGGGAGGGCGGGTCGAGTCCAACGGCAACTTCCACGGCGCGCCCGTCGCCTACGTCCTGGACTTCCTCGCCATCGCGGCCGCCGACCTCGGCTCCATCGCCGAGCGGCGCACCGACCGGCTGCTGGACAAGAACCGCAGCCACGGCCTGCCGCCGTTCCTCGCCGACGACGCCGGCGTCGACTCCGGTCTGATGATCGCCCAGTACACCCAGGCCGCGCTGGTCAGCGAGATGAAGCGGCTGGCCGTCCCGGCGTCCGCGGACTCCATCCCGTCCTCCGCCATGCAGGAGGACCACGTGTCCATGGGCTGGTCGGCCGCGCGCAAGCTGCGCACCGCCGTCGGCAACCTCGCCCGGATCATCGCCGTCGAGCTGTACGCGGCCACCCGCGCGATCGAGCTGCGCGAGGGACTGAGCCCGGCGCCCGCCTCCCGTGCGGTGATCGACGCCGTGCGCGCCGCCGGTGTGCAGGGTCCGGGCCCGGACCGCTTCCTGGCCCCCGACCTGGCCGCCGCCGACGCGTTCGTACGCGGCGGACGCCTCGTCGCCGCCGCCGAGTCCGTGACGGGGCCGCTGGCCTGACCTCCGCCCCGGTGGGGGTGCCGTCGCCCGGCACCCCCACCCGGCGGACGCGATCCGGGCCCCGCCCGCCCGCCCCGGACGGGAGCCGCAGGGCTAGCCTGTTTCTCCGGCGAAGGGGGAGACGGCTGTGCTGCACGTGCCGCTGCATCGGGACTTCCGTTACATCCACGAACCGTTACCCGTCGGAGACGCGTCGATCCCGGTCCTCGGCCACGAGGAACTCGTCGGCCTGCTGCGCGAGCGGCTGGTGTACTCGCACGGCGGCACCTTCCTGATCACCGGATTCCGCGGGGTCGGCAAGACCACCCTCGTACTGCGCGCCCTCACCCAGGCGCTCCCCCGCCCTCCGGCGACGGACCCGGCGGCCCGCGTCCCGACCACGACGCCCTGCTCACCGTGCACCTGAGCGTCGCCCGCCGGATGGAGCCGGACCAGCTGCTCTTCGCGCTGGTCCGCCGGATCTTCGAGACCCTGGACGACCAGGGCCTCTTCCAGCAACTCCCGCCCGAGATCCAGGAATCGCTGCTGCTCGCCTACACCCGGACCTCCCTGTCCTTCACCCAGACCCAGTCGGAGGGCAGCGAGCGCGGCGGCACCCTGGGCGTGGGCTTCCAGCGCGGTCCGCTCGCCGCCGCGGCACCCACCCTGAGCATGACGGGCAAACGGACGCGGTCCCGCACCACCGAGGCCGCGTTCCTCGCGTACTCGGAGACCGACGTCGAGCACGACCTGGTGCGCATCATCCAGTTGCTCAGCGGCCGGGACGGCCGTCCCGCCCGGCGCGGCCGGCTGCGCCGCGCCAGGCCCCGGCTGCGCATCCATCCGGTCGTCGTCCTCGACGAGATCGACAAGCTGACCGACGACGGCGACGACGCGATCGCCGACCTGGAGCGGCTGCTCGGCTCGCTGAAGAACGTCCTCACCGCGCGCGGCGCCCACTTCATCCTGGTGGCGGGGCCCGACCTGAACGACCGGGCCCTCACGGACGCGGACCGGGGCAACGGTCTGTACGAGAGCGTCTTCGCCTGGCGGATGTACGTGCCGTGTCTGTGGGCGGCGCCGGAACGCCTGGTCACCGAACTGACCGGACGGGCGCGCGCCGAACTCGGCCTGACGCCGATGCCGCCACCGGTCCCGGCCCCCGCGGGGGAGCCGTACGACACCCTGAACCTGACCGGACCGGGAGGCGAGGCCCTCCGGCTGGGCATGCTGGTCTCCTACCTGCGCTTCAAGTCCAGGGGAGTCCCGCGCCGGCTGCTCCAGGAGCTGAACTCCCTGGTCATGTGGGACGGTGCGGGACGCCCCTCGGTGCACCTGGGCCCCGACGACTGGCAGCGGGTCCTGTTCTACAGCCGCCTCGACGCGATCGTCTCGGAGGCCGTCTCCTCGACCGCGACGAGCCTGATGGCCCCGGTGCCGATCGACGACGACCGCTGGCGGCTGGGCGGCTACCACGTGACCGAGTGGGCACTGCGCAGCCGCGGCCGGGTGTTCACGGCGGAGGACGTGACCGGCCGCGGACAGCTCGATCCGCTGCTGCGGCTGGACACCCCCACGGTCGAGCGCCTGCTGCGGCACCTCGCCCGGCGCGACGTCCTGGAGGTGGTGAGCGAGCCCGGCCGTCCGGACGCCACCGTCTACGGAGATCCGCAGGACGCCGGGGTCACCCGCTACCGGCTCACCGACGTCTACTCCGGCCAGGTGGCGGGCCTGGCCCGGCACAACGAGAACGAACGCGCGGAACTGCGGCTGCCGGCCCCCTCGTTGCCCGGCATCGTCACCGGCCCGGCCGCCGACGTCCAGGACGGCGGCGGCCGGGCCGGCGACCACGGCGCGGCGGACGCCGACACCACCACGGTGCTGCGCGGGGACCGCGGGCCCGTACCCGAGCCGGCGCCCGCCGCCCGGTCCGCGCCCACGTTCTCGGGCCGGCTGCCCCCGATCACCCGCCTCGCCGACCGGTACGAGGTGCACAACATGATCGGCTCCGGAGGCATGGGCGCGGTCTACCGGGGACGCGACCTGCGGACCGGCGAGGACGTGGCCATCAAGCTGATGCACGGGCACCTGGCGGAGGACGGCCTCTGGCTGTCGCGCTTCCGCCGGGAGGGCGTGGTCGGCCTGCGGGTGCGGCACCCCAACATCGTGCGGACCATCGCGGCGGTCGAGAACCCGGAACCGGCGCTGATCATGGAACTGATCGACGGCCCCTCGCTGGACGGGCAGTTGCAGCGGTACGGCGCCCTCGCCGTCACGGACGTCGTCCGCATGTGCAGGAACCTGGGCGAGGCGCTCGAGTACCTGCACTCCCTCCGGCTGTCCCGGGTGGACCTCAAGCCGTCCAACATCATCTCCCACCCCGTCCGGGGCAGTGTGATCATCGATCTCGGCATCGCCCGGGCCATGGACGTGGACGAGGACATCCGCCTCACCCGCACCGGGGACGTGGTCGGCACCCCCGCCTACATGGCGCCCGAGCAGATCCGGTCGGCCCGCGAGGCGGACATCAGGAGCGACCTCTACTCGCTGGGCGCGGTCGTCTACCAGTGCCTCGCGGGGCGCCCGCTGCACACCGGCGCCAACATGGTGGAGATCGCCTTCGCCATCCTGCGCGACCCGGTCTCCGTCGACGGTCTCCCGGGCTCCGCCGAACTGCGCGGGGTGCTGGAGACATGTCTCGCCCGCGACCCCGCGGACCGCTACCAGGAGCCCGCCGCCTTCCTGAGGGCCCTGGAGGCCACTCCGGAGGCGCGGGCGTCCGGGCCGGGGGACCGGCCCGGGACCCCTGGACGCGGTAGGGCCTCCCGGAGCACTGCTCCGGGAGGCCCCACCCCCGGCCCGTCCCCGCGCGGGAACGGGCCGTCACTTCAGCTTGGCCGCCTGAGCCTTGATGACCGGCGCCGAGACCGTGTACGGCTTCTTGGACATCATCGCGCCGATGTTGATCGTGGAGTACGTCGCGAGGGTGTTGCCGTGCCGCACGACCTCGCCGTGCAGCGGCATGTCGCCCTCGTCGGAGCCGGCGTTGGTCGCCGTGAAGGCCACCGACTCGTCACCGGTGCCCGAGGACTTCTCCTCGGCGACCTTGCTGAACTTCCCCTTCTCGCCGTCCTGCTCGCCGGTGAAGCCGCCCGCGCACGCCTTGACCGCGTCCGAGACCGACTTCAGGGCCTTCTCGGCGCCGTCACCGTCGTACGAGGCCAGGGTGACCACCGTGACGTCCAGGTCCATGGACTTGCCGAGCGCGTCCTCGAACTTGCCGTCGGCCAGGTCGTCCAGGGACGTGGCGTCGTCCGTGGGGTCCTTCTTGTCCTCCGTGGCCATGCGGCTGGCCTGCGCCGCCGGCTCGCCGGGCGCGATGGCGGTCAGGGCCCGCAGCAGCGGGTCGCACCGGGTGTCCTCCGCCTTGACCTTGTTCTTGTCGGGCAGGCCGCCCTTGACGGCCCCGACCTTGAACCCCGGCACCTCGCCCTTGGCGATGACCCGGTCCTTCAGTTCGGCGGCGGTCAGCGCCTTCGCCGAACCGCCCTTGCCGTCCCCGGAACCGCCGTCGGAGCAGCCGGTGAGGAGGGCGAGCGACAGTGCGCCCACCGCCGCGGTGGCGCACAGCCGCGCGCCCGATGATCTCTTCATGAGCGGACTATGAACGCGCTGTCAAAGGATCGTCAAGCGAGATTAAAGTCCGAGGCGTTCCCTGCGTACCGAATACACCACGAACCCGGCGCCCACGGCGAGGAAGAGGCTGCCGCCGACGACGTACGGCGTGGTGTCGAAGCTGCCGGTGTCGGCCAGCTCCGTGGTGTCCGCGGCGTCGGCCGTCGTGGCCTCGCTCACGGCCTTCGCCTGCTGGGTGACCGGTGTCGTCGAGGCCACCTCGGTCGTCGCTCTCGCCGTGTCGTCCTGGGACGCGTTGGCGGACGGGACGAACCACAGGGCGCACAGCAGCGTCCCCGCGGCGGTGGCGGTCAGCAGCGGACGGCGAGCGGATGACACGGAATATCGATCCCCTTGTGACGCTGGCGAATTGGCCGTGTGGGGCGATGTTAGTGAAAGTCGCGGGTCACAGGAAAGTCACGGGGGGTTTCAGTCGTACGCTCCCGTCCATGAACACGGAAGAGACATCCAGATTTGTCCGCCTTCGGGTGGAGTTGGTCCTCGAGGTTGAGGACGAGGACGGGCTGACCAAGGCCGCGCTGCGCCGCCTCGCCGCCGATCCGGAGGTGCCGCAGGAGGAGCGCTCGCACGCCGAGAGCGCTGTGACGGAAGACACCGCGGAGGCCCTTGCGTATCTCGTGGACCCGTTCGACCTGGTCAGCGAGGTGCCCGGGGTGGAACTCCAACAGGCTTCCTGGTCCTGCGAGAGCATCGACTACGACCCCGACGCACCGGACTGGGACATGGACGAGGATGATGGGGAGGAGGGCGACGAAGAAGAGGGCGGCATCGGCTGAGCGTCCCGGGGCACTTGTGCACCCCGGACGGCAACCGCCGTCCGGGGCTTTGTCGTCTCAGGGGGCGCACGGACGACTTCGGTACCACCCGGTCGCCGGCGGGCGTGGGGAGACCCACACCCGTGGGCCGTGTGGAGCGGAACGGATCGACCGTAGCGTGGAAGGTTCCCATGGGGACTCGGGGTTCTCGCGATTTCGGCAACGATGGAGAAGCGTGTGATGACGGACAGTAAGCGGCGCAAGGGCCTGACGGTCGCGTCCGCACTGCTCGGCGGTGTGCTGGTACTCACCGGATGTTCCGGGGGCGACGACGACGCCAAGGCCTCCGGCAGCGGTGACACCTCGCAGGCCAAGGCCGACGAGGCAGCCGCCAAGAAGTCCTCCGAGGCCCAGATCACCATCACGCCGAAGGACGGCTCCAACAACGCCTCCATCAACAACTCGGCCGCCGTCAAGGTGGCCAAGGGCACCCTCACCAACGTGTCCATGACCACCGAGGACGGCAAGGCCGTGTCCGGCGCGCTGTCCGCCGACCGGACGAGCTGGAAGCCCAGCGCGCAGCTCGACCGGTCGACCACCTACAAGCTCGCCGCCGAGGCCAAGGACTCCGCGGGCCGGGTGGCCCACGAGAACGCCTCCTTCACCACGGTCTCCCCGACCAACAGCTTCATAGGCAACTTCTCGCCGGAGAACGGTTCGACCGTCGGCGTGGGCATGCCGGTCTCGATCAACTTCGACAAGGCGATCACCAACAAGGCCGCCGTGCAGAAGGGGATCTCGGTCACCTCCAGCAGCGGTCAGGAGGTCGTGGGGCACTGGTTCAACGCCAACCGCATCGACTTCCGCCCGGAGGCGTACTGGAAGGAGAACTCCACCGTCACGCTGAAGCTCGCGCTCGACGGTGTCGAGGGCGCCTCCGGCGTCTTCGGTGTGCAGCAGAAGACGGTCACCTTCCACATCGGCCGCAACCAGGTCTCCTACGTCGACGCGCAGACCAAGAAGATGAAGGTCACGCAGGACGGCAGGACGGTCAAGACCATACCGATCTCCGCCGGTTCGCCGGACAACAAGACGTACGAGGGCATCATGGTGATGTCCGAGAAGTTCAAGGAGACGCGCATGAACGGCGCGACCGTGGGCTTCACCGACGACGACGGCAAGGGCGAGTACGACATCAAGGACGTGCCGCACGCCATCCGGCTGACCAGCTCCGGCACCTTCCTGCACGGCAACTACTGGGGCGCGAAGTCCATCTTCGGCAGCGTCAACACCAGCCACGGCTGCGTGGGCCTGTCCGACACCAAGGGCGCCAAGGACCCCAGCACCCCCGCCGCCTGGGTCTACGACCACTCCCTCGTCGGTGACGTCGTGGTGGTCCGGCACACCGGCGACAAGACCGTCTCCCCGGACAACGGCCTCAACGGCTGGAACATGGACTGGGCGCAGTGGAAGGCCGGTTCGGCCGTCTGATCCCGCGCTCCCCGCGCCTTCGCTCCGGTGCCGCCCCTGTCCCAGGGGCGGCACCGGCGTTTTCCCGGCCCTTCCCGGGCCGGGGCGCAGCCTTCTCATGGTTCTTTTATTTCGGCCTTATCGAGTCATCACGGTCCGTCCCTAGCTTGCGGGCATGTTCTTCACCTACCTGAGGCGCGAACTGCGCCGCCGTAGAAAGGCGGCCCTCGTCGTCGCCTCCGGTCTCGCGCTCGGCATCGCGCTCGTCATCGTGGTCAGCTCGGTGTCCAGCGGCATGGGGAAGGCCCAGGACAAGGTCCTGCAGTCGCTGTACGGGCTGGGCACGGACATGACCGTGACCAAGGCCGCGCCGGCGGCCACCGGCGACGCGCAGCGGCCGCGCTTCCGGTTCGACGCGCAGAACGACGGCGACTCCAAGTCCCAGAGCAGCGACCGGGTCATGGTGCAGGGTTTCACCACCCTCGCCGCCTCGACCGTCACCGAGGTCGCGGACCAGCAGGGGGTCTCCTCGGCCGTCGGCGGGCTCAACCTCAGCGTGGTGAAGGTCGACGGCCGTTTCACCCGGGGCCAGTTCCAGCAGAACGGCGGCGGCACCCAGCAGGGCCGTCCCGGCGGCGCCGGGGGCGGACAGCCGCAGGGCGAGGTCCGCGGCGGCGGCGCCGACTTCGACATCAACCAGTACACCGTCTTCGGCACCGACGTCACCAGGACCGCGCTCGGGCCGCTGACCTCCTCGAAGATCACCAGTGGCCGCACCTTCCGGACCACCGAGACCGACGCCAGGGTGGCCGTGGTCGACTCGGCGTACGCCAGGACGAAGAAGTACAAGGTCGGTTCGACCGTCACCGTGAAGGGCACCGGGTTCAAGGTGATCGGCATCGCCACCGCCGACAGCGGTGACGCGGCGGCCGACCTGTACGTACCGCTGAAGCGGGCGCAGACCCTCGCCGGCGAGAAGAACAAGATCACCACGATCTACGTCAAGGCGGCCGACTCGCAGCGGATCGACTCGGTCAAGAGCGCCGTCCGGAAGAACGTGCCGGGTACGACCGTCACCACCTCCGCCGACCTGGCCAAGACCGTCTCCGGTTCGCTGTCCACCGCCTCCTCGCTCGCGACCAAGGTCGGCAAGTGGCTGTCGATCGCGGTGCTCGTGGCCGCGTTCCTGGTGGCCGGTCTGCTCACCTCCGCCGCGGTCTCCCGGCGGGTGCGCGAGTTCGGCACGCTGAAGGCGCTGGGCTGGAAGTCGGGCCGGGTGATCCGGCAGGTGGTCGGCGAGGCCGTCGTCAACGGCCTGGTCGGCGGCGCCCTCGGCATCGCGCTCGGCCTCGCGGGCGCCTACGCCGTGACGGCGGTCAGCCCCAGCCTGCAGGCGCAGCTCGGCGGCACGGGCGGCGGCGGACTCGGCGGCGGGCTCGGCGGCGGCACGGGCGGCGGCGGTGGCTTCGGCGGACCCGGGCGGCAGGCCGCCAGGACCCTCGAAGTGACCCTCACGGCACCGGTCGGCGTCACCACGATCGTCCTGGCGGTGGGCCTCGCGGTCGCGGGCGGCCTGATCGCGGGCGCGTTCGGCGGCTGGCGGGCGTCGCGGCTGCGTCCGGCCGACGCGCTGCGGCGCGTGGAGTAGCCGCCGGCCCGCACGAAGACACGGCACCCGACGACGCGCATCCACCGAACGCCCACTCAGGAGTCCCCATGTACGAACTCAGGAACGTCACCAAGCGCTACCCGAGAGGCAAGGAGACCGTCCACGCCCTCGACGGCATGGACCTGACCATCGCCGACGGCGACCGCCTGGTCATCCAGGGCCCCACCGGCGGGGCAAGTCCACCCTGCTGCAGATGCTCGGCGGCCTGGACCGCCCCACCTCCGGTGAGGTGGTGCTGGACGGCACCGACCTGGCCAAGCTCTCCGAGAGCCGGCTGACCCGGGTCCGCAGCGAGAACATCGGCTTCGTCTTCCAGTCCTTCAACCTGATCCCCACCCTCACCGCCCAGGAGAACGTTGAGACCGCCCTGGTCCCGCTCGGGGTGAAGGTGCGGGAACGGCGCGAACGGGCGGCCGAGGCCCTGCGGTCAGTCGGCCTCGGCGAGCGTCTGGGCCACCTGCCATCGGAGATGTCCGGCGGACAGCAGCAGCGCGTGGCCATCGCCCGCGCCCTCGTCAAGCGGCCCAAGGTGCTGCTCGCCGACGAGCCGACCGGCAACCTCGACGAGGGCACGCGCGACGAGATCATGGACGTGCTCGAACGCCTTTGGAGGGAGCACGCGTTGACCTTCGTCATGGTCACCCACGACTCATCGATCGCGCGCAAGGCCCCGCGGCTGGCCACCCTCCGCAAGGGGAGGATCAACGTCAGGGAGAACGCGGGCGCCTGACGGCGCATAACACCGCTCGCACTCGGGGGACCGCGCGGTTGTGCAACGGTGTCCCGCCCGGCGCGTAACAGTTCCTGGCGGGGCTTTCCGCCTCTCTCCCCCTCTTGAGCCGTCTGATCGGCCCCCGCCATACTGCGTGCCCCGGGGGAGTTGGCGTGCATGTGTACGAATCTTCCCCCGGCCGGGTGAACGGGGAATTCGCCCGGTACCTCATCTCCAGGGGGAGATCTTGCGCAGACAAGTGAAAAGAGCAGCTGCGGCCGGTGTGGCCACCGCCGCAGCCGTCGCCCTCGCAGCGGGAATGACCAGCCCCGCGTCGGCGAAGCCCGGCCCGCAGGCCCCGGCCGGCGCCTCCTCGTTCAGCGCCAGGCACCACGTCACCCTGATCACCGGTGACCGCGTGGCCCTCGACGGCAAGGGCCGGGTCGTCGGCCTGCGCCGGGCCGAGGGGCGCGCGCACATACCGTTCCAGGTCCGCCGGGCCCACGGACACACCCTGGTCGTCCCGGCCGACGCGGCCCGCCTGGTCGCCGACGGCACGCTGGACCAGCGGCTGTTCGACATCACCGAGCTGAACCGCGCGGCCACCCGCAGAGCCCAGAGGAACGGCCTGAAGGTCATCGTCGGCTACCGCGGCACCGCCACCGCCGCCAGGGCCGGCGTCCGCGACGCCGGCCGGCTGCGCCGCAGCCTCAAGACGCTGAATGCGGACGCCGTGCAGGCCCCGGCCCGGCAGACCGGCGGACTGTGGGACGCGGTGACCAGCGGCGACCGGGCCGCCTCCGGCATCGCCCACGTCTGGCTCGACGGCGTCCGCCAGGCCGCCCTGGACAAGTCCGTTCCGCAGATCGGCGCCCCGACCGCCTGGGCGGCCGGCTACACCGGCAAGGGCGTGAAGGTCGCCGTCCTGGACACCGGGGTGGACGCGACCCACCCGGACCTCAAGGACCAGGTGATCGGCGCCCGGAACTTCACCGCCGCCGCCGACGCCACCGACCACTTCGGGCACGGCACGCACGTCGCGTCCATCGTGGCGGGCACCGGCGCCAAGTCGGGCGGCAGGTACAAGGGCGTCGCGCCGGACGCCGAGATCCTCAACGGCAAGGTCCTGGACGACTCCGGCTCCGGTGACGACTCCGGCATCCTCGCCGGCATGGAGTGGGCGGCCGCGCAGGGCGCCTCGGTCGTCAACCTCAGCCTCGGCGGCTACGACACGCCCGAGGTGGACCCGCTCGAGGCGGAGGTCGACAAGCTATCCGCCGAGAAGGGCATCCTGTTCGCGATCGCCGCCGGCAACGACGGGCCCCAGTCGATCGGTTCGCCGGGCAGCGCGGACGCCGCCCTCACCGTGGGCGCCGTCGACAAGAAGGACAGGCTGGCGGACTTCTCCTCCACCGGACCGCGGACCGGCGACGGCGCCATCAAGCCGGACGTCACCGCGCCCGGCGTCGACATCACCGCCGCCGCGGCCAAGGGCAGCGTCATCGACAAGGAGGTCGGCGAGAAGCCCGAGGGCTACCTGACCATCTCCGGCACCTCGATGGCCACCCCGCACGTCGCGGGCGCCGCCGCGATCCTGAAGCAGGAGCACCCGGACTGGGGCTACGCCGAGCTGAAGGGCGCGCTCACCGGCTCCGCCAAGGGCGGCAAGTACACCCCGTTCCAGCAGGGTTCGGGCCGGATCGCGGTCGACCGGGCGATCAGGCAGTCCGTGGTCGCCGAGCCCGTATCGGTCGGCTTCGGCACCCAGGCCTGGCCGCACACCGACGACAAGCCGGTCACCAGGCGGCTGACGTACCGCAACCTCGGCGACGAGGCCGTACGGCTCCACCTGACGAGCACCGGGACCGACCCCAGGGGCCACGCCGCCCCGGCGGGCTTCTTCGAACTCGCCGCGACCACGGTGACCGTCCCCGCGCACGGCACGGCCTCGGTCGGCCTCACCGCCGACACCCGGCTGGGCGGCACCACCGACGGCGCCTACTCCGCCTACGTGACCGCGACCGGCGGCGGGCAGAGCGTCCGCACGGCCGCCGCCGTGCAGCGCGAGGTGGAGTCGTACGACCTGACCCTCAGGTTCATCGGCCGCGACGGCAGGCCGGCCCCGTACTACGGCGCCGACCTGACCGGTGTCGCGGGCCTGGCGAACGGCCGGTCCCTGAACCCGTACGACGAGTCCGGCACGGTGAAGGTGCGCGCCCCAAGGGCACGTACATCCTCAACAGCGGGGTCTTCGTCGACCCGGAGGACGCCGCCAAGGGCGTCGACTGGATCGCGCAGCCGAAGCTGACCGTCACCGGGAAGCGGACGGTCACCGTCGACGCGCGCAAGGCCAGGCCGGTGGACATCACGGCGCCCGCCTCCCGCGCCAGGTCCGAGTTCGCCGCACCGGAGTTCGACGTCACCGCCGGCGACGTCCAGTACGGGTACGGCTGGCTGCTCGACTCGTACAAGAACTTCCGCACCGCGGCCCTGGGCCCGCGGCCGGCCTCCGGCACCCTGTTCCAGCAGTGGGACGGCCACTGGTCGAAGGGCGCGACGGAGGAGTACGCCATCACCTCCGGCGGTCCGGTCGGGCAGCTCGCCACCGGCTACACCAAGCACTACAGGGCGAGCGAACTCGCCACGGTCAAGACCCGGATGGGCGCCTCCGCCGGCGGCAAGAAGGGTTCCGTGAGCGCGGTGGGGTGGCTGCCCGGCAGCGGCAGCGCCTCCTCGATCAGCATCCCGCGGAAGCTGCCCGGCACCCGTACCCTGCACCTGTCCGCCAAGGGCGGCGTGCGCTGGCAGTTCGAGTTCGAGCAGGACGGCGGGGTCGACGAGGACGGCTTCCCCGTCGCCGACGGCGGCTACACGTCCGACCCGCGGCCGTTCGCAGCGGGCAGGACGTACACCAGGACCTTCAACACCGCCGTCTTCGCCCCGCACGTCGGAGCGGACCTCGGCGTCTTCCGGGACGGCAACGAGATCTACGGCTCGCTGCCGCTGTTCGCCGACGGCGCCGGGCACAGCGGGTACTCGACGTTCTCCTCGGTGCGCACGGTCCTGTACCGCGACGGCGTCAAGATCGGCTCCAACGACGACCCGCTGTTCGGCGGCGAGACCTTCAAGGTCCCGGCCGGTGACGCCGCCTACCGGCTGACCACCTCGGTCCGGCGTCCGGCGACGGTCGCCAGGGCCTCCTCGCGGATCGACGCGAGCTGGACCTTCCGCTCGAAGAAGCCCGCCAGCGGCTTCGCCGAACTCCCCGTCTCCGCACTCCACTTCGGCGTGAAGACCGGTCTGGACAGCCGCGTCGAGGCCGGGAAGAGGACCACTTTCCCGGTCACCGTCGAGGGCGCGGCCGCGGGCCGCGGCCTGAAGTCCCTGAAGGTGTACGTCTCCTACGACGGGAAGACCTTCGAGCGGACCGAGGTCCGCGACGGCAGGATCACCGTGAAGAACCCGGCGCGGAACAAGTCCGTCTCGTTCCGCGCCAGTATCACCGACAAGAAGGGCGACAAGGCGCTGATCACCGTCTACGACGCCTACTACGGCAAGTGAGCGGCGGGCAGCGGCCCGCGGTGCACTGAGCCGGGGCGTGCCGGGAGCGGCTTCCGGCACGCCCCTCGCCGTGTACCGGCGCACCCGGCCGACGTAGGGTCCCCTCGTGACCGCCGCCCTGACCGCAATGATCACAGCCGTCGTCGGTGTCCTCGGCACGCTGTTCGCGCCGGTGCTCGCGCAGCGCCACTCCGACCGGCGGCGCCTCCAGGAGGCGGCGGGGGACGAGCGGCGGCGGCGGTACGAGGAGCGGCGCGCCGCCTACACCGCCATGAACCGGGCCTCGCGCCAGTTCCACACCCTGCTGAAGGACGCCCTGCACCGGGTGCGCGACGGCGTCTACGCCGGACCGGACCGGGAGCAGCTCGAGGACGCCCGGCGGGAGTACCGCGACCGGTACGCCGAGGCGCAGATGGTGGTGCCGGAGCGGATCCTGGACGCGTCCCGGGCCGTCAACGAGGTACTGGCCCGCGTCGACGCCGTGGTCAAACGGCTCGACCGGGGGCTGGCCCGCGAGGGCGAGAGCGCCGAAGGGGCCCTGCGCGACCTGAAGGAGGCCGAGCCCCTGCTCACCGCGATGCGCCGGCTCATGCGGGCCGACCTGGGCGTCGAGGACTAGAGCGTGTCTCTTTAGCGGGACGTCCTGAGTCAGTTCCCTGAAGAGGCGTTGACCGGCGTCGATGAGGATCGAAGCTGATGGTGGACAACCAGCAAAGCTCAATCATGCGCGGTGGCCAGGGCATCTGCTTGACTTGTAGATCGTTTCGCCCCTGCTAACTCCTTGAGGCCGTGTTGGCCCGAAAAGAGAGGCACCTGATGGCCAGGCCAACGCTGCCTATAGAGGTCCCCCCACGCGCCGCCTCCCTGAGAGCGGATACACGCTGCATGGCCGACGCTACGAGGACCCGTATGTCTGGCTGGAACGGCTCGACGACGACGAGACGGTCGCCTGGATCGCTGCCCAGGAGACGGTCACCCGCACGGTACTCGACAGCGTCCCTGGACGCGATTTTTTGCGCACTGCCGTCGCCCGTTCCGCTCGCTACGCACGTCTGTCCCCACCGGTCCTTGCGGGCCGAGGCGGACGCACTTTCCTTTGGCAGGCCGGTGCCGATGACGAGAAGTCCGCCCTGGTGATGCACCGTTCGACCGGCGCCCCTTCAGAAACCGTGCTCGACCCGGGCGCTTGGCCGGCAGGCGACGTCCTGGTATTCGCCGAACCGTCCCCCGACGGCACCATGGTGGCATTCGGCCGGGCCAGCGGGAGCACCCACAACGCGGTGATCCGTGTTCTTGACGTCGGGACCGGCCAACTCTTGCCCGACCGACTGCGAGGCACCGACCACGGATCGGTCGCCTGGCGACTCGATTCGTCCGGGTTCTTCTACACCGCCTGCCCAGATCCCGGCGAGGTCCCGCCCGACGAGGAGGCCTACTGGCACGCTGTCTACGACCACCGGATCGGCTCGGACACCCCGGCCCGCAAGGTCTTCGGGGACGATTCTGACAAGGACCACTGGTGCACCGTGAGCACCAGCGAGTGTGGCCGGTACGCCGTAATCACCGTGTGGGACTTCGTGCACGCCAACGACATTACGCTGCTGCGCCTCAGCGACAACGAATCGATCCCGGTGGCCACCGGAATGCGGTCGGTCAACCAGGTGCAGGTGATCGACGATTCGGTACTCGTGCAGACCGACCTCGACGCGCCGCGCGGACGTCTGTGCAGGGCTCCCCTCACCGACCCGACCTCGTGGCACACGCTTATCCCGGAAAGCCCAGACATCCTGCAGACCGTCGCCGGGATCGGGGGTCGCCTCTACACCGTCTACTCGCACGCCGCCTCGCACCGGGTGGCCGTCTACGCCGAGGACGGCACTCATTTGAGGGACCTGGCGCTCCCGTCCCTCGGCTCGGTCAACCGGAACGAGGGGGAGGGTGTCGTCAGCGGGGTCACCGGCTCCTGGCACGGCGACGACGTGTGGGTGGCCTTCACTTCGTTCGTGCAGCCGCCGTCGGTCTACAAATACCACTACGCACACGACCGCCTGGAGGCCTACCACGTACCGGACGCCGGCCTCGACCCGGCCGCGTACACCACGCAGCAGGTCTGGTACGAGTCGGCCGACGGCACCCCCGTGTCGATGTTCCTTGTCTACCGCACCGACCTGCCGCGCGACGGACGGCGACCGGTCCGGCTCAGCGGCTACGGAGGCTTCAACATCCCCGTGGAACCGCGCTTCTCAGCTGTTAGCGCCGCCTGGCTGAAGCTCGGCGGAGTGCTGGCCCACGCCAACATACGCGGCGGCGGCGAATACGGCCGCACCTGGCACCAGGCAGCCGTCGGCATGCGCCGACAGAACGCCTTCGACGACTACATCGCCGCGGCCCGCCATCTGGTCGCCACCGGATGGACCACCCCCGACAGGATCGCCTCGCGCGGCAACAGCAACGGCGGCCTGATGGTCGCCGTCACCGCACTGCAAGCACCCGAAGCGTTTGGCGCCGTCTACTGCCGCGCACCCCTGCTCGACATGCTGCGCTTTCCCACCTTCCCCAACCTCAGTGGCACTACCGTTGAATACGGCTCGCCGGACGACCCCGACGAGTGCGCCTACCTCGCCGCCTACTCGCCCTACCACAACGTACGGCGCGACCGCCGCTACCCGGTGATGGCGATCGCGTCAGCACTCAACGATCGCACCGTACCGCCGCACGACCCGCTCAAGATGATCGCGGCCCTCCAAGCCGACGCCCCGCAGGGCGGCCCCTACCTGCTGGTACCGCTACGTGACTCCGGCCACGGCGGAGGAACCACCCTGTCGGCCCTCATCGAGCAGGACGTCGACGAGCTGAGCTTCCTCTGCTGGGCCCTCGGCATTCCAGCGCGGCCGAGGTGATCGGTGGCTGATCAGGCGGAGACTAGCCTCTCCGGGATCGGCCCAGACCGTGGTCGTTGGGTTCCATGCGGCTTCCGCCCGGCGGTTTCTTATGGGCCTGGCCGTCGCGGCGGGCGCCTGCGGCGTGCTGATGGGCCCGGCAGATCGTGGAGTCGACGTTGACCTCCTACGTGATCAGCCCTGCTGGATCCGCCGGAGCCTACAGTCCAGTCAGCAGCACCGGACAGGTGCCGTCACGTTGCCATCGGCGGAAGAGTCCGTAGCCCGTCTGCCACGGCCCGTATCCCGACGGCAGATTCCGCCACGGAGTACCGGTCCGCACCCGCCACCGGATCCCGCCTATCAGCTTCCGTCGACCCAGCGACGGCCGACCCAACATCGCGACCGGCAACAACGGCTCCAGCACCGCCAACTGCTGGTCAGAAAGATCCCCTCGCCCCACATCAAAAGCGTGACAATGCCGACAAACATCGGCGGACGAGCGTGAACGTCGGTGGACCATCAGCGCAGGTGAGACGCGCAGCAGTCCAAGACTGCACTCCTGCTCAAGTTGCTTCGGGACGAAGAAGCCACCGCGCAATGGTTCGTCACCGCGGTTCCGCCGTCGCCGCTTGCTGTGACAGACGCCGATCGAGCAGCGTGGCCGATGCCGAGGGGGGCAGAGCCACACGAGCGCGCCAGATTGGTTGACGTACCCGCCATCGTGGCTGACTGTCGCCTGTCGGGGCTCAGACCTGACGCCGCCGCACGCCAGTGCACGCGATCAGCCTGCTGCCGTCATCGGTGAGGAACAGCATGAAAGTCCAGGAGTCATCCGCAGTCCTGATCTGCCCCAGGCGAACCGGCTGCTGATGCCGACCGAGCAACTCCACGGCGCGTTCCAAGTTCGCGGTCTCGATGCCCCGACGACGCGTGAGCCGCAGCCGGCGTCCATAGAGAAGGGCGAGTGGCCCGGCGGACGTAACCCCGTCCCAGACCACGTAGGAGCCGCCGCAGCGGAGCGCAGCCAGAGCGGCCACAGACGCCTCATCGCTACCGACCAGCAGTCGTTCGATTCGTTCCCGCTCCACTTCCGTCACCTCTCACCCAGGTCATGCTGTACAGCAGCCAGATACAGCAACCCCAGCAACCGGCCCCACCCCGCAGCGCCCACCTGAGGCTGGAGCGCAACCTGTATGACCGTCTCCGACCCATCTCTCTCGAGCTATGGATCAGAAGGTGGCCGCGCCCCAGACGTCCCTGATCGAGCGGGCAATCACGGGGAAGACCGGGCAGTCACGCCACATGGTCAAATGAGCGGCCCCCGACCGAGAAGTCAGGTCAGGGGCCGTTCTCAACACCGTCGCGATCTCGGGCGCCTTACCTCTTTGACCTGTGGAGCACCCCTGAGGGCGCTCCGCGAGCCGTCCTCGACGCATGCCTGGCCCACTGGGGAGGGAATCCTCCACTGCGAGCTTCCCGTCAGCTGCCAGGGTCCCGAGGCACCGCACCGACCCCCGCCTCGCGGGAGGCGGGGATTATCTGATGCCCCATTGTGATTCGCGGGTGTACAACCCCGCGCGGGTGCCGGCTGTCTGTAAGGCGCTGGAGGGATGAGCCTTCTGCGCCTTCGCGTAAGAGAATTGGGGATCAGGTGGGGAAGCAGGTCTGGAGAGTCGTCGTAGCCGGTGGTGCGGCGGCGGTGTTCACGGCTGTGGCCGCGGCGCCGGCCGGGGCGGCCGAGGGTGGAGTCTCGTTCACCCGTGTCCAGGTGAACGGCGGCAAGCCGATTGTGATCGGGGTGTCGGAGGTTGCGGTGCCCGCCTCCTTCCGAATGGCGACCACCCACAAGTGGAAGTGGCCAGCGGTGTTCCTGTACCGCGATGGTGCGGATGATCGGCTGTGGCACGCCATCGAGACGAGTGACTGCATCACCGTGAGCTCGGGCGTCTGCGACTTCGACGAGACGATGTACTTCGACCCGAGCGTTTGGGACATGCGTAACAGCGAGGCCGGGGCTTGGAAGGTCGGAGCCGAGGTGTCCTTCAAGGGCGGCGGTGGTGACACCGACGACAAGGGTCTGACGGTTAACGTCAAGCGCAACTCCCGCCTGACCGTCAACGCCTCGCCCGAACCGGTGTCCAAGGACAGGACCATCACCGTGACCGGCAAGGTCACACGGGCCAACTGGGAGACCAAGAAGTACGCCTCCTACGGAGGCCGCCTGGTGAACCTGCAGTTCAAGCCTGCCGGCACCGCCTCCTACACCACGGTGAAGAAGGTGTACGCGAACGGCTCGGGCGATCTCAGGACGACCGTGAAGGCCTCCAAGACGGGCACGTGGCGCTGGCTGTACCACGGCAACACCACCACCGGCCCGTCGGCGTCGTCCGGGGACAACGTCGTGGTGAAGTGATGTCCGCGATGTCGGCGGGCTGTTGGGGCCGAGTCGGTAAGACGGCTGCGACGGTGAAGCCGCTGGGTCCGCCGGCAGTCATCGGCCGACTGCGAGGCCAGGGCCGAGGCTGATGTTGTTGCCGGTCTGGACCCGGTCACCGATCAGGGCGCCGATCTGGGGTGTGCTGCATCGGTACAGGCCGCCGGGGGCGCGGAGCACGATCTCTCGTTCGGGGTTGCTCATGTGGGGGCTCCACATGCTGATGGCCGCGACGCTCACGTTGGCGGACAGGTGGGCGTCCGCGCCGACCAGGGTGCGGTTCTCGCCGATCCGGTGGCCGAGGATGGTCCGCTTGCCGGGGAACGTGTGGGTGACTTCGCAGTTGAAGCCGATCGAGACACCCGTGCACAGCACGGACCCGGCGCGGACCGTGGAGACCTCCCATACGCGCACCCCGGGGCCGATGATTACGTCGTCGCCGGTGATCGCGGTCGGGTGGATCTGCGCGGTGGGGTGGATGCGGCGGGGGAGCCGGGCCAGAGCGCGGGTGTGCCAGTCCTCCCAGGCTGCGAGAAAGTCGGACAGATCCGTCTCCTCGACCCGGCTGGGCCGACCGCCGGTCATCTGATCAGGCGGCAGCAGCCTCGGACCGCTGCTCGGGAGGCGATGCCTTGGCGCTATTGGCCGGTGCAGGCCGCCCGTGGCGGGACCATTGCCAGGTGGTTAACGCTGTGCTCTGGCGGTTGCGGACGGGTGCGCCGGGGCGTGATCTGCGGTGCCCTTCCTTCTTCCGGAGCAGCTTCGTCGGCCTTCACGGGGTCAGTGAGACGAGTTCGGCATAGCCGGAACAGTTCGTGAGTCGCGTCACCATGGGATGACCGTCATGACACCTCCCATGGTGCACATGGATCATGAGCGCATGCATCCTCGGTTAAGCCGGATCGCTGGCGTAGCGCTCCTTCTGCTTGGTATCGGTGGCGTGTTCTGGAGGGTCTTCGGCAGCCCTCAGGACTGGGAGGGCGACATGAAATGGCTTCGTACCGGCCTCATGCTGGGAGCTTTGGGGGCGATCGGCCTCAGCGCACGACTGATCTTCCCCGGCACCAAGGGCGATGCACAGGATGAGAGGCCATGACGGGTCCGTTGTTCATCGCCCTCATTTACTACTCACCCCAGATTGCGCGCATGCCGGTAGTTCTGCCCTATCGGTGGGACCCGGGCCTCACCGTGACAGTGACCCTCTGAGAGCGCCTGATCTATCGAACCGGCCCGCGCTCATCGACGATCACGGTCGGCTCTGAGAGGAAGACATCCCTGTCGACGGGGCCATAAGCGATGTTGAACGTGTCGAGCCAGTACGACCAACCGCGGATTCCCAGGGCGCTGGTAAACCGGTAGTTCAACTGCCAGCGGACCCACTGTTCGGGAAGCAGTCGAACTGCCGGCGGCCTGCGCGGCCGAGGCGGCAACCCGAAGAGCGGCTCCACACGGGCGAGCACTCGAAGGCGATGACCCTCATCCCGAAGGCTGACACCGATCTCGCGAAGGTCCTTCTGGCTCGAACGAGGCTCGAAGCCGTGACGCTCGGACATCTGGACGAAGTGCGCAAGACCGGGCGGCATCTGAGGCAACGAGAAGCCGACCGGCGCCGCGTTCCTGCGGGCAGCGGCCTCCCCGCCCCGAGACCGCTTCGTCCAGGACGTCTTGATCCACTGCACCGTGATGTACATCGCACCTGCCCTTCGCCGAGAGCCTACGGTCAAACTCTGGAGGGGCCCTGCGGCGTACGCGCCGCGTGGGTAGCGTGCATGTATGCGCTTTCACGTGGGCTGGATCAAACCGTGATGCCCGTGCCGTACGTGCCGACCCTCGGCCCGGTGCGCCCATGCGACCCGCTACCTGACCTGTTCGAGGCCGTTGTGGAGGTCGCAGGAAGCGGCCGCTTCCTCCCGTATGACAAAGATCGCCGCTGGTCGGCCATCAAGCCGGAGCGTGTCCTGGTCGATGCTGTCGAGCACGACCAGGTGCAGACGCTCGTGCCCACGCTCACCGAGCGCGGCGCTGGCGTCGTCAAGGTCTACGTATACGGAGCGGAGCCGGACGGCCTGATGGCAGGTGCCGACCTGGCCCGCAAGCTTGCCGCCGCCCACGGTGCCGCCACAGCCCGTGTGGTGTGGTTCCTGGGCCCCGAGCAGCCCGATGCATACGTACAAGGTGTGGGCACCCGAGTCCAGTTCAGGGACTTCGCCCACGGCCCGGGCGAGGCTTCCGGTGTGCCGATCCATCAGGACAAGCAGTTCAACGAGGCGGCGGGGTTCGGTGACTTCGCCGAGCAGATGGCTGCCGACGGGTTCGCCTTCCTCCACCAGCAAATGCAGGCTGGGACCGTCGGCCCGGTCCTCACCGTCCTCCACGACGGCCGCGTCGCCGGTGCCATCGGCCCCATGGAGACCATGGCCGACCCGGCCGGCTTCGTCCGCCTCCTGCCCCAGTACTTCGGCGTGCTACCCCAGTACCGCGGCCAGGGCTATGGCCGGGCACTGTGGCGCGCGGCTATTCACTGGGGCCACCATGATGCGTGCGACGAGGAACTCCACAAGATCGTCCATGTGGCCATCCTCGCGGGCAAGGTGCTTGGGCGGTCAAGCGACTGTCCAGATGAGGATGGCGGCGAGGTGGAGTGCGGCCCGGTATGCGATGGCGAGCTTGTCCGTTCTCATGGCCAGACCGCGCCATTGCTTGAGACGGTTGATGCACCGTTCGACGGCGTTGCGCTGCTTGTATGTCTCGGCGTCGAAGGCTGGTGGGCGGCCTCCGTCGCGGCCTCGCCGCAGCCGGTGGCCGACCTGGTCGGACGGCTGTGGGATGCAGCGCGGATTCCGCGTCGCCGGAGGTGATTGCGGATCGCGCGGGATGAATACGCGCGGTCAGCCAGGACGGCATCGGGTCGGGTTCCGGGTCGGCCGGGTCCGCTTCGCAAAACACGGATGCCGGCCATGACGGTTTTCCCTGTCCAGCTTCGCGAGGAACTTCTTGAACTCCGCCGCCCGGTGGCGGCGGTGGTTCCGGCTGATCTGCAGGTTCATCTGATCCTGGACAACTACGCGACCCACAAGACACCCGACATCAAGCGGTGGCTGCTGGCCCACCCTCGGTTCCACCTGCACTTCACGCCGACCAGCGCGTCCTGGCTGAACCTGGTCGAGCGGTGGTTCGCCGAACTGACCCAGAAGAAGCTCAAGCGCGGGGTCCACCGCTCCGTTCAAGCCCTCGAACGCGACATCCGGGCCTGGGTCACCGACTGGAACGAGCAACCCAGACCGTTCGTCTGGACGAAGACCGCCGACGAGATCCTCGACAAGGTAGCCACCTACTGCCGACGAATCTCTGACTCAGGTCACTAGGGGGCGCCCGATCTTCGCGGGTCCGCGACGCCCGGTCCGGCACCGGCGGCCCCGGATCAGACCGACGGCACCCCGCGGGCCGCGTCCGTGCCCCAGCTCGCCAGCAGCCGCAGGGACTGCGCCGAGGGGGAGTCCGGCTCGGCGTGGTAGGTGAGCAGCGCCTGGTCGCCGTCGTCCGCCAGCCGGAAGGTCTCGAAGCTGAGCGACAGGTCGCCCACCAGCGGATGCCGCAGGCGCTTGACGCCGTAGCTCTTCTCCTTGACGTCGTGCGTCGCCCACAGGCGGCGGAACTCCGCGCTCTTCACCGACAGCTCGCCGACCAGGGCGGACAGCCGGGGGTCGTCCGGATAGCAGCCCGCGTCCATGCGCAGGGCGCAGACGATGTCGATCGCCTTCTGCTCCCAGTCGACGAACAGGTCCCGGTAGTCCGGGCGCAGGAACACCATCCGGGCCCAGTTGCGCTCGGCGGGCGCCAGCTCCGACCAGTCGCCGAAGACCGCGGCCGCCATCCGGTTCCAGGCGAGCACCTCCGTGCGCCGGCCGACCACGTACGCCGGGACACCCTCCAGGGAGTCCAGGAGCTGGCGGAGTGCCGCCCGCACCTGCTGCTGCCGGGCCGCCGGCTTCTTCTTGTGCGCCGCCGGCTTGGCCAGGTGGGTCAGATGGGCGTGCTCGGCGTCGGTCAGACGCAGGGCCCGGGCGATGGAGTCCAGCACCTCCGCCGAGACGTTCCGGCCGTTGCCCTGCTCCAGCCGCGTGTAGTACGCCACCGAGACCCCGGCGAGCTGGGCCAGCTCCTCGCGGCGCAGCCCCGGCACCCGGCGGCGCCGGCCGAAGTCGGGCAGCCCCACGTCCTCCGGCTTCAGCCGGGCCCGCCGGCTGCGCAGGAACTCGCTCAGCTCGGCCCACCGGTCCAGGGGTGGTCCCGCGGCCGCTTCCGGCTGTACATCCATACGGCAAGTATCCGTGGTGCCGCGTGGTCGTACGCAGGCCAGCCTGTCCCCGCCAGTGGTAGGCACGGTGGTCGTACGAAGAAGCGGACCTGGGTGAGCCGCGGGACTTGGGGCACGCTGGAAGACGTACCTGGCCGGAAGGCGACCGGGCACCGAGAGTCCGCTAGGAGATCCCCCCATGACCACTGTTGCCGCCTATGCCGCGCCCGCCGCGAAGGCTCCGCTGGAGCGGACCACGATCGAGCGGCGTCCGGTCGGCGAGTCCGACGTCCTGATCGACATCAAGTTCGCCGGCATCTGCCACTCCGACATCCACCAGGCCCGTGAGGGCTGGGGAGAGGCGATCTTCCCGATGGTCCCCGGTCACGAGATCGCGGGTGTCGTGTCCGAGGTCGGTCCCGGCGTCACGAAGTTCGCCGTGGGCGACCGGGTCGGCGTCGGCTGCATGGTCGACTCCTGCCGCGAGTGCGACAACTGCAAGGCCGGGCTGGAGCAGTACTGCGACCGCGGCCCGACCTGGACCTACAACGCCGTCGGCAGGGACGGCGAGCCGACCTACGGCGGCTACTCCGAGAAGATCGTCGTCGACGAGAACTACGTCGTCCGCGTCCCCGACGGCCTGTCCCTGGACGTGGCCGCACCGCTGCTGTGCGCCGGCATCACCACGTACTCGCCGCTCAGGCGCTGGAACGCGGGCCCCGGCAAGCGCGTCGCCGTGGTCGGCCTCGGCGGCCTCGGCCACATGGGCGTCAAGATCGCGCACGCGATGGGCGCCGAGGTCACCGTGCTGTCCCAGTCCCTGCGCAAGAAGGACGACGGCCTGCGGCTGGGCGCCGACCACTACTACGCCACCAGCGACCCGGAGACCTTCGAGAACCTGAAGGGCACCTTCGACATCATCCTGAACACCGTGTCGGCCCCGATGGACTTCGGCGCCTACCTCTCGCTGCTGCGCACCGGCGGCTCGATGGTGAACGTAGGCCTGCCCGAGGAGCCGGTCCACGTGGCCCTGACCTCGCTCTTCGGCAACCTGCGCAACCTGACCACCTCCAACATCGGTGGCATCCCCGAGACCCAGGAGATGCTGGACTTCTGCGCGGAGCACGGTCTGGGCGCGGAGATCGAACTGATCGGCGCGGCCGAGATCAACGACGCTTACGAGCGCGTGGTGGCCAGCGACGTCCGCTACCGCTTCGTCATCGACACCGCCACCATCTGACGGATCCGCCACCATCTGCCGGATCCGGCCCGCCGGCCGGCGCGCTGAGCGCGTCGGCCGGCGGGCCGCCGGTCGTCCGGGGCGGGGCCGTCCGGCCCGTCCGCCTCAGGCGACGCCGAAGCTCCGCCCGTCGGCGTACGACCGCACGGTCACCGCGCCGTCCGCTCCGGGCCGCACGAGATGCGCCCGCCCGAGCCCCGCGACGCGGGCGGCCGGCCCGGCCACCTCCACCACGGTGTTCTCGTCGACGGCGACGCCGCAGGGCGCGTCCCCGCGTGCCACCGCCGCGACCAGCCGGGCCAGCGTCCCCCACTGGGCGGCGTGCACGTCCACCGCGAACGGCACCAGCCCCAGACCCGGCCGTACCGCGACCTCCTCCAGGTCCTCCGCGGTGTCCTCGGGGCAGACGGGCACCCCGTCCACCAGCCAGCCGCCGACCACCGCCCGCCGCGCCGCGACGGCGGCACCCGCGGAGAACCCCGCGTACGGCAGTCCGCGCTCGGCGAGCAGCCGCGGCAGCCGGTCCGCGCAGCCCGCGAACGCCTCCTGGTAGGCGGGCGTCAGACCGCCGCACACCAGCAGCCCGTCGGCGCCGTCCAGAGCCTCCTCCGGCTCGAACCGCCCACCGAGCGGCACGAGCACGGGCACGGGCGTGCACCCTGCCCCGCTGCGGCCCAGCGCCCCCGCGAACCGTTCGAACTGCTCCAGCCCGTCACCCTCGTCCACGACGGCACAGCCGATCCGCGGCACACCGCCGGCGCGCTCCGCGGCCGCCCGCAGAAACGGCGCGTAGACCTCCGCGTGCTCCCAGCCGCCACCGATCAGAAACGTACGACCGCCCATCCGGCCCCTCCCGTCCTCACACGTCTTCTCGTCTCTTCCGTGCGAGGGGTGAATGTACGGGGCAGGGGCCGGTGCCGTCGCCCGGGAAACCGCCGCCGGTCAGTCCGCGGCCGTCACCCGGTGCGCCACGGTGTCGCGCACCTGGCAGAAGTGGCGTGCCATGCCGTCGCCCCGGTAGCGCCAGGGCAGCGCGTTGACATGGCCGTCGACCAGCCTGAACTGCTCCAGCGCCGCCTCGTCGCGGTCCTGCAGATGGAGGTAGAACGCCAGCAGGTGGCGCAGCTCCGGCAGGCGCGGGTGGGCCGGGTCGGCGGCCGCGGCGTCCGCGAGGGCCGCCTCGACCCGGGCCAGCATCAGCGGGGTGTTGTCGGCCGCGGTGTCCTCCGAGTCGTCGTGCTCGAAGTGCGCGATGAGCGGGAGCGCCGTCAGCAGGCTGCCCGCCGGCGCCTCGGCCGCCGCCCGCTCGGCGAAGTCCGCCGCCAGCCGCTCGGATCCGCGCCACTTGGCGCACCAGTACTGGAGCGCCGAGAAGTGCGCCTCGTAGTGGTGCGGAGCCCGGGTGGTGATCTGCGCCCAGAGCTTCTCCATCTCGGCGTTCGGGTAGCCGAGTCCCAGCGCCACCCAGATCTCCGCGATGTACGGCGTCGGGTCGTCGGGGTTCAGGGCGGCCGCCCGCGCGATCTCCTCGCGCGCGCCGCGCAGCGTCCGGTGGAATCCCTCTGCCTGCTCCCGCGTCGTGCGCGCGCCCGACTGGGCGCCGCGCAGCTTCCAGGCGAGGATCACCGTGCTGCGCGCCCGGATCATGGCCGCGTCCGGGTCGTCGGGCAGCGCCGTCTCCCAGGCCAGCAGCCACTCGTCCTCCTCGGCCGCGCGCTCGGCGAGCAGGTATCCGGCCGCCGACCGGCGTTCCCAGTCCCGGCCGATGCCGCCCAGCAGCTCGGCCGCGGGCCGCCAGTCACCGGTCCGGACCGCGGTGAGCGCCGCGGCCCAGTCCGCGGGCAGCGGGGCGGCGTGTTCGGTGTTCTGCCGCTCGACGGGCAGCAGCCCGAGCTTCTCCGCGGTCTTCGCGGCCGCGGCCGCCTCCGCGGCGTCGGCGTCGTCGTCGGGGCTGGGGGAGAAGAACTCCTTGAGGAAGACCCAGGCCAGCCAGAGGGCGAAGAGCACCGCGGCAACGGCGAGGATGCCGAGGATCCAGAGCAGGACGGTCATGGGGAACGAGGTCCGTTCGTCGGTGGACGGCGTGGGGTACCGGGCGGGCCGGCGCCCGGGAGTCGGAGTCCGCGTGGCGCGTCGGCGCGGCGCGGTCGTGCGGAGGCGGGCGAAGTGCCCGCGGCTCACCCGGCCGGTGTCGCCGCCGAGGGCAGCAGGGCCCGCAGCGGTGCGGTGTCCGGGTGGTCGGCGAGCGCCGCGTCCACGGCCGCCTCCAGCGCCGCCTCGGGGCCACCGTCGGCGGCGGGGGCGTCGTGCGGGACCTGGCCGGTCAGCCGCGCGGCGGCCGCGTGCGACCAGGAGAACTCCCAGCTCAGCAGCGAACGGGCGCTGAACTCGGCCAGCACCATCGTCCGCAGCGACGAGCGCAGCCGCGGCCGTACGAACTCACGGAAGGCCCGGCCCTTCGCCGCGGCCGCCTGCTCCGACAGCGGCAGCCGCTCGGCCAGCCGCCACAGCCGGCCGTCGTCGACGACGTCCAGCAGCGCGGACAGCGTGGCCGGCTGCCCGGTGTACTCGGCCAGCGCCCGGTGCAGCGGGGTGTGCGTGGTGGAGACGCCCTCGGCCATGGCGGCGTCCAGCAGCTCCTGCCACGTGGCGGCGCGCGGGTGACGGAGGATCTCGTCCGACAGGACGGCGTCCTCCAGCGCGGCCAGGGTCCTCTCCGCGTCGGTGAGCAGCGCGAGCGCCGGGCCCCCGGCCCGCGCCGCGCGCCCGTCGGCGGGCAGTGCCTCCAGCCGGCGCACGCGTTCGGCGATCGGCGGGTGGGAGTCGTACGGCGAGGCCGGCGTGGTGGGCAGCTCCGCCCGCAGCCCGGCCAGCTCCTCCTCGCGGGCCGCCAGCAGCCGGGCGAAGCCCCCGAAAAACTGGCCGCGCGGCGGCAGCAGCCGCACCGGCAGGCCCAGGGTGGCGTACGAGTCGAGGTAGAAGCCGTGCGAGGCGGACAGCGCCGGGATCTCGCGCAGGGCCGAGGCGATCGCGTCGCGCCCGGCGATGCGCGCGGCGGCCCGGTCGGCCGCGTACTCCTGGGCGCGGGCCGTGGACAGGGAGGCGCGCAGATAGAGCTTGCCGTACAGCTTGTAGACCGAGGCCATCATCCGGTACGTCACCCCGGCCCCGGTGGTGTCGACCTCCTTGGCGTCCTTGCCCTTCGCGACGCGCTTGGCGGCGGCCTTCTCCTGCCGGCCGCGCTCGGCGGCCACCTTGCCGGCCGCCTTCTCGTGGAAGTGCTCGATGACCCGGGCGATCTGCGCCCGTCCGCGCACCACGAGCGCGGACAGCCGGGTGTCGCCACCTGTGTAGTGGCCGTACTCGTGGGCGAGCACACCGCGCAGCTGCGCCTCCGTCAGACCGGTCAGCAGCGGGACGCCGAGGTAGAGCCGGCGCGGCCCGGCCCGCAGACCGAGCAGGCGCGCGTCCTCGCTGACGGCCGCGTTGACGTCGGCGGTCAGCACGATCCGGTCGGGGGCGCGGGTGCCGGTCGCCGCGGCGAGCTCCCGCACCAGCGCCCACAGCCGGGGCTCGTCCGCCTCGGTGACGTCGATGCCGGGCGGCCCGTCGCCCCTGGGGGTGCGCAGCATGAACATGCCGCGCACCACGGGGACGGCTAGCAGCACCGAGACCGCGACGATCTTGATGCCGGCGGCGCCGTGCACCCAGGTGACCACGGCCGCGTCGGCGCCGGCCAGCGCCGCGAGCAGCAGCAGGCTCAGCAGGTAGAAGCCGCACAGCAGAACGAGAGCGCGCAGCGCGCGCAGAGTTGCGCCCATCGGGCAGATCCCCCCACAGGACCGGAGAAAATGAACAGGCCGACGGGCACCGCCGGGCGGTGCTGCCGGTGAGTGTGGGGGACTCGGAGCAGACGTCGAGCGGGCTCGGGACGGCCTACGGCCTCCGGGGCACGCCCGGAGCGGCTCCGGGCAAAGCGCGAGCAAAGCCGGGGCAAGCGGAGTATGCCCTACCGGGGATCGGCGCGGCAATACCCGCTGTGACCTGCGTGGACCGGTGCGGACGGGTGGGGGCGTGGACCGGTCAGCCGGGCAGCCCAGCCGGGGTGCCGCCGGCCGCCTCGTAGCCGGCGACCGCGAGCGCGCGGTGCTCGGCGTAGACGGCGGCCGGGTCGGCCGACAGGGACCAGGGCAGCGCGCCGACATGCCCGTCGACGTGCGCTAGCTGGTCCATGGCCTCCGGCCAGCGCTCGGCCCGGACCAGGAAGAACAGCAGCAGATGGCGGACGTGCGCGAGCACCGGGTCGTCCCCGCGGGCGGTGTGCACCGCGTGCAGCGCGCCCTGCACCGCCCGGGTGACCACCTCGCTCTGGTAGAAGCTGCGGACCAGGTTCACCTCGGGGAGGTGCTCGAAGACCGCGAACAGCGGCAGCGCGGCCAGCAGCGAGCCCTCCGGGGCACGGGCCGCGGCGTTCTCGGCGAAGGCGTACGCCTCCTCGCGCGAACCGTGCCACTTCTCGCACCAGTAGTGCAGTGCGGCCAGGTGCGCGCCCATGTGGTGCGGGGCGCGCTCCTGGACGGTCAGCCACAGCTTCTCGAACTCCGGCCGCGGCCACCCCAGGCCCCGGGCGACGGCCAGTTCGACGATGTACGGGACCGGGTCGCCGGGGGCGAGCAGCGCCGCCTCCCCGCAGGCCTGCCGGGCCTCCTCCATGATGATCCGGAAGTCGTGCGTGCCCGGCGTGGACGTCCGCCACGCCTGCTGCGTCAGGAACTCGGCGTGCACGGCCGCGCCACCGGCGTCCTTGGGCTGTTCCGCTCGCCACACCCGCAGCCACTGGCCGCCGGGTGTCTCGTGCACCCCGCCCGGCCGCTCGGCCAGCTCCAGTGCCGCCGCGCCGGCGAAGGCCTGCACGCGCTGCCAGCGCGCCTCGCCCTCCGCCTCGGTGCCGGCCAGCAACTGGGCGGCGGCCCGGTAGTCGCCGGTGCGCCGCACCACGTCCAGCACGTCCAGCAGGTCCTTGTCCGGTCCGGGCATCCGCGGGTCGAGCTCCTCCTCGGGCACGAAGCCGTAGGCCGCCGCCCGCGCGGGTCGGGCCGGCCCGCCGGACCCCGCCCGGCCGCCCCGCGTCCGCGCCGCAGGACCGGGAGCAGCACGAAGCACAGCAGGACCAGCGCCATGAGCAGCCAGAGAGTCGCCATGCCTCAAGCGAACCAGACGCCGCCGTCAATTGGCCAACGCCGCCGGCCGGGCCTGTGGAAAACCCGCGCCCGGCGCCACCGGCGCCCCGGGCGGTCCCGCTCCCCGCCCCCGGCGGACGCCACCAGGCGGCCGGGCGCACTACGCTCGGTGCACATGAGCGACAGGCACATCAGTCAGCACTTCGAGACCCTCGCGATCCACGCGGGCAACACCGCGGATCCCCTCACCGGCGCGGTCGTCCCGCCGATCTACCAGGTCTCGACCTACAAGCAGGACGGCGTGGGCGGTCTGCGCGGCGGCTACGAGTACAGCCGCAGCGCCAACCCGACCAGGACCGCCCTCGAGGAGAACCTCGCCGCGCTGGAGGGCGGCCGGCGCGGTCTCGCGTTCGCTTCCGGCCTGGCGGCCGAGGACACCCTGCTGCGTACGCTGCTCAGCCCCGGCGACCACGTGGTGATCCCCAACGACGCCTACGGCGGCACCTTCCGTCTCTTCGCCAAGGTGGTCACCCGCTGGGGCGTGGAGTGGTCCGTCGCCGACACCAGCGACCCGGCCGCCGTACGGGCCGCGATGACGCCGAAGACCAAGGTGGTCTGGGTGGAGACCCCCTCCAACCCGCTGCTCGGCATCACCGACATCGCGGCCGTGGCCCAGGTGGCCCACGACGCGGGCGCGCGGCTCGTCGTCGACAACACCTTCGCCACGCCCTACCTCCAGCAGCCGCTGTCGCTCGGCGCCGACGTCGTCGTCCACTCGCTGACCAAGTACATGGGCGGCCACTCGGACGTGGTCGGCGGCGCCCTGATCGCCTCCGACCAGACGCTGGGCGAGGAGCTGGCCTACCACCAGAACGCGATGGGCGCCGTCGCCGGCCCCTTCGACTCGTGGCTGGTCCTGCGCGGCGCCAAGACCCTCGCGGTGCGCATGGACCGGCACAGCGAGAACGCCACGCGGATCGCCGACATGCTCACCCGGCACGCGCGCGTGAGCAGCGTGCTCTACCCGGGCCTGCCCGAGCACCCCGGGCACGAGGTGGCCGCCAAGCAGATGAAGGCCTTCGGCGGCATGGTGTCCTTCCGGGTCCAGGGCGGCGGGGAGGCCGCCGTCGAGGTGTGCAACCGCGCCAAGGTCTTCACCCTCGGCGAGTCGCTCGGCGGTGTCGAGTCGCTCATCGAGCACCCCGGCCGGATGACGCACGCCTCCACGGCCGGCTCCGCCCTGGAGGTCCCGGGCGACCTGGTGCGCCTGTCCGTCGGCATCGAGAACGTCGACGACCTGCTGGAGGACCTGCAGCAGGCGCTCGGCTAGTCCCCGGCCGTCCCGGTCACCAGCCGGTGAGCGGTGGAGTCGTCTGCGAGGGCGGCTCCACCCAGGGCTGTGCCCGCACCGCCCACACGGTGAACGCCACGGCCGCCGCACACAGCAGCAGCCACAGCAGGCGGTGCGCGATCAGCCGGCGCCGCAGCAGGCGGCTGCCGCGGCGGACGGCCTCGGCGTGCAGATCGGGCGGTACCGGCACCACGGCCTGCTCCAGGATCCGCCGCACGGCGGCCTCCCGCTGGGGGCGGTTCACCGGGGCCTCCCGCCCGGCGGCCGCCTCGTCACGGCGCCGCCTTCGCGCCCACCGCGCGCGGTACCGCCCTGCGCGCCGGATGCAGCACGGTGGCCGTCGCGCGGTCGCAGATGGTGTGCACCCGCTCGACGGGCAGGCCCAGCAGGGCCGCCGTCTGCTCCTCGGCGACCCCCTCGAACATCCGCAGCACCAGGATCAGCCGCTCCTGCGGCGCCAGTTCGGCGAGCGGGCTGCGCGGATGCGGACGGGCCCGGCCCACGGCGCCGTAGTGCCGCCAGGCCTCGTGCGCGAACCGGGTGGCCAGGTACTGGCGGGCGCACTCGTAGGGGTCCTCGCCGTGCAGCCGGTCCCAGCGGGCGTAGGTGTGGGCCAGCGCCGGTGCCAGCAGCCGCCGCGCGCGCGGCCCGTCGTCCGGGGCCTCTCCCGTGAGCAGGGTCGCGGCATGCAGCAGCCGTCCCGCCGCGCCCGCGACGAACGCCTCGAACTCCCGGGCCCGGCGGGCATCGCGGGATGCCTGCCGATCACGCACCGCGCCTCCCCCCTGAGGGGGTCCTGTCCGGTACGGGACGGGCGGACCGCGCACCACGCAGGACCCGGTCTCATATGAGGCCAGTGGCGGCCCCGGGTCAAGACTCGGGACCGCACCCGTCCGCGCGTGCGCGCGTCAGGAAGCGGGCGTTCCCTCGGCCGCCGGCACCGGCTGGACGGCCATCCGGGAGGAGAGGGCGGTATTGAAGCGCGTGAGGAGCGCGCAGAACTGCTCGCGCTCCTGCGGCGCCCAGTCGTGTGTCAGCTCGGCCATCAACTGACGCCTCGACGAACGTACTTCCTCCAGCCGGGCGGTCCCGCGCGGGGACAGCTGGAGCACCACGGCCCGCCCGTCCTCCGGGTGCGAGGTGCGCTTGACGAGCCCCGTGTCGACCAGCGGCGCCACCTGCCGGGTGACCGTGGAGGAGTCGATCCCCATGCTCGCGGCCAGCGCCTTGACACCCATCGGGCCCTCGCTGTCGAGGCGGTTGAGCAGCAGGTAGGCGGCACGGTCCATGGTGTTGCGCACCTGCCCGACCCCACCGAGCCGGGTCTGTTCGGCACGCCGGGCGAACACCGCCACCTCGTGCTGGAGGGCGTCGAGAAGGCCGGTGTCACCGACGGTCGTCATGTCCATCGACATTTCAGGTGTTGTGGGCATGGCCGGAGGCTCGCTTCATGAGGGCTGCTGGGTTGGGGGACAGGGTACGCGGCCCGGGCGCGGGCCGTACCGGCGCTGCGCAAACCCGGTCTCGGAGCTTGGTCACATCCGTCACGCGCGTCCGCGAACTGCGAGACTCGAGTCATGAGCTACCGCACGGCCGGCTCCTTGCGCTCCGTCACCCTCGACGACGTGCGCGGAGCCCAGAAGATGCTCTCGGGTGTGGCGCGGACGACCGCGATGGAGGGCAGCCGGCACCTGTCCCAGCTGGTCGGCGCGCCGGTGCACCTCAAGTGCGAGAACCTGCAGCGAACGGGCTCGTTCAAGCTGCGCGGCGCCTATGTCCGGATCGCCGGGCTGCTGCCCGAGGAGCGGGCCGCCGGGGTGGTGGCGGCGAGCGCCGGCAACCACGCGCAGGGCGTGGCCCTCGCCTCCTCGCTGCTCGGTGTGCACGCGACCGTGTTCATGCCGGAGGGCGCCCCGCTGCCCAAGATCAGCGCGACCCGGGAGTACGGCGCCGAGGTGAGGCTGCATGGTCAGGTGGTCGACGAGACCCTGGCCGCGGCGCAGGAGTACGCGGCCAGGACGGGCGCGGTGTTCATCCACCCCTTCGACCACCCCGATGTCATCGCCGGGCAGGGCACGGTCGGCCTGGAGATCCTGGAGCAGTGCCCCGAGGTGCGCACGATCGTCGTCGGCATCGGCGGCGGCGGGCTCGCGGCCGGCATCGCGGTCGCGGTGAAGGCGCTGCGGCCCGAGGTCCGGATCGTCGGTGTGCAGGCGGAGGGCGCGGCCGCCTATCCGCCCTCCCTCGCCGCCGGCCGTCCGGTGTCGGTGCTGAACCCGGCGACGATGGCCGACGGGATCAAGGTGGGCCGGCCCGGCCTGGTGCCGTTCGAGATCATCGACGACCTGGTGGACGAGGTCCGTACGGTCAGCGAGGACCAGTTGTCGGCCGCGCTGCTGCTGTGCCTGGAACGCGCCAAGCTGGTCGTCGAGCCGGCCGGCGCCAGCCCGGTCGCGGCCCTGCTGGCCGCGCCCGGTGCCTTTCCCGGTCCCGTCGTCGCCGTGCTGTCCGGCGGCAACGTCGACCCGGTGCTGCTCCAGCGGGTGCTGCGGCACGGCATGGCCGCCCAGGGCCGCTATCTGGCGGTCCGGCTGCGGCTGACGGACCGCCCGGGCGCCCTCGCGACGCTGCTCGGCGTGCTGTCCGCGGTCGACGCCAACGTCCTCGACGTGAGCCATGTGCGGACCGACCCCCGGCTCGGGCTCACCGAGGCCGAGGTGGAGCTGCACCTGGAGACCAAGGGCCCGGCGCACTGCGTCGAGGTGGGCCAGGCCCTGCGGCAGGCGGGCTACACGGTCATCGACTGAGCCGTCGTACCGGCCGCCGCGGCGGACCTCGGCAGGCGGCGTCGCTCCGCCGTCACTCGTCCGGGGAAATCCATTGGCAGACGCGATACATCGCGTTATGGTGTGTCGTGCCGCTCGCGACACGCCGGTGCCCTCACGCGGAGAACCCCGGGTGGAGACCCCGGGCAGAACCACTGATGGAAAACCGAAGGCGGCGGCGAGCGCGCGAACCTAGCCTTTCCGAAGCATCCCCGACGACGTGGAGACCCACATGCCAGGCGCCATCTATGCCGAAGGCCTGGTGAAGACCTTCGGCGACGTAAGGGCACTGGACGGCGTAGACCTCGATGTCCCCGAGGGCACCGTCCTCGGCCTGCTCGGGCCGAACGGCGCCGGCAAGACGACCGCGGTCCGCTGTCTGACGACCCTGCTGCGGCCCGACAGCGGACGGGCGGTCGTGGCGGGCGTGGACGTCCTCAAGGACCCCGACGCCGTACGCCGCTCCATCGGCCTGTCCGGACAGTTCGCCGCGGTCGACGAGTACCTGACCGGCCGGGAGAACCTGCAGATGGTCGGACAGCTCTACCAGATGAGGGCGAAGGCGGCCCGGCAGCGCGCGGTCGAGCTGCTGGAACAGTTCCATCTCACCGACGCCGCCGACCGCCCCGCCAAGACCTACTCCGGCGGCATGCGCCGCCGGCTCGACCTCGCCGCCGCCCTGGTGGTCTCACCGCCCGTGATGTTCATGGACGAGCCGACCACCGGCCTCGACCCGCGCAACCGCCAGCAGCTCTGGGAGGTCATCAAGCAGCTCGTCTCCGGCGGCACGACCCTGCTGCTGACCACGCAGTACCTGGAGGAGGCCGACCACCTCGCCCACGACATAGCGGTCGTCGACCACGGCCGGGTCATCGCCAAGGGCACGTCCGACCAGCTCAAGGCCCGTACCGGCGGCGAGCGCGTCGAGGTCGTCGTGCACGAGCGCGAGCACATCGCGACCGCCGCCGAGGTGCTGCGCGGCTTCGGCAAGGGCGAGACCACGGTCGAGGAGCACACCCGCAAGCTCACCGTGCCCGTCACCGGCGGTGCCAAGCTGCTCGCCGAGGTCATCCGGGAGCTGGACGGCCGGGGGATCGAGATGGACGACATCGGACTGCGCCGCCCCACCCTCGACGACGTCTTCCTCTCCCTGACCGGACACGTGGCCGAGGACGAGGAGACCGGCGGGAACGGCCGGCGGGCCGGCAAGGCGGGCAAGGCCAGCAAGGGTGCCAAGGGCAAGGAGACCGTGAAATGAGTGCCGTGACCGAAGCCGCGCCCCTCGCGGCCCCCGGCAACCCCGTCGGCCGGTCCGTCCGTGACTCGCTGATCGTCGCCAAGCGCAATCTGATCCGCATGTGCCGGATCCCCGAGATGGTCATCTTCGGACTGATCCAGCCGATCATGTTCGTGGTGCTGTTCACCTACGTGTTCGGCGGCTCGATCCAGGTCGGCGGTTCCAGCTCCACACAGGCCTACCGCGAGTTCCTGATGGCCGGCATCTTCGCGCAGACCGTCACGTTCGCCACGGCGGGCGCGGGCGCGGGCATCGCCGACGACATGCACAAGGGCCTCATCGACCGCTTCCGCTCCCTGCCCATGGCGCGCGGCGCGGTGCTGACCGGGCGGACCCTCGCGGACCTGGTCCAGACGGCGCTCACCCTGCTCGTCCTCGCCGTGGTGGCGCTGCTGGTCGGCTGGCGCACGCACGAGAACCTCGGCAAGGTGCTCGCCGGGTTCGGCCTGCTCCTGCTGCTCGGGTACGCGTTCTCCTGGATCGGCGCGCTCATCGGCCTTTCCGTGCGCACCCCCGAGGCGGCCACCTCGGGCGGCCTGATCTGGCTGTTTCCGCTGACGTTCATCTCGAACGCGTTCGTCGACGCCAACAAGATGCCGCCGTTCCTGCGGCACATCGCGGAGTGGAACCCGTTCAGCGCCACCGTGCAGGCGTGCCGTGAGCTGTTCGGCAACTTCCCCCCGGGCTACAAGACCCCGGACGCCTGGCCCATGCAGCACTCCGTGTGGGTCTCGCTGATCTGGTCGGTCCTGATCACCGTGGCCTTCCGCACACTCGCGGTCCGCAAGTACCGCTCGGCCACCGCGTGACGGCGGCCGCCGTGTGAGGGCATGAAGACGCCCCCGGTGTCCTGGGACGCCGGGGGCGCGACATGGGACCGGTCCGGTGGATCAGCCTGAGTACGGCTCGGCCTTCAGGATCCGCACGGAGGCCTTCTTGCCGTTCGGCAGCTCGTACTCCGCGTCCTCGCCGACCTTGTGGCCGATGACGCCGGCGCCGAGCGGCGACTGCGGCGAGTAGGTCTCGACATCCGCGCTCGCGTACTCGCGGGAGGCGAGCAGGAACGTCATCGTGTCGTCCTCGTCACCGTCGAAGGCGATCGTGACGACCATGCCCGGCGCGACGGCGCCGTCGGCGGAGGCCGGAGCCTCGCCGACCTGGGCGTTCTCCAGAAGCTGGGTCAGCTGGCGCACACGGAGCTCCTGCTTGCCCTGCTCCTCCTTGGCAGCGTGGTACCCGCCGTTCTCGCGCAGGTCGCCCTCCTCACGCGCGGCCGCGATCTTGGCGGCGATCTCCGTGCGCGCAGGACCAGTAAGGTACGCAAGCTCGTCCTTGAGCTTGTTGTACGCCTCCTGGGTCAGCCAGGTGACGTTCTCGCTGGTCTGGGTCACAGGGTGCTCCTCGTCGGTACTGGGAAATACAAAGCATCGCCCTACCCAGAAGAATGTTCCCTCTTGGATGGGCGAAACCACGAGCCTAACAATTCAATGGCGGAAGGGGGAGGACATAAGCCATCAGAATCACATCGACGCAGGTCACGAACTGCGCATGGTCAGCCGGCGTGGCAGCCGAGCAGCTCGGCCGTCGTGCCCTTGGCCGTCGTACGGAGCGTGACGACCTTGTCGATGCTCGTGGCCGGGCCGGTGAAGCGGAAGTCGGCCCGTCCCACCTCGGCGCCGTCGGCCGACTGGGAGCGCAGCGTGCAGTAGCCGGAGGCGCCGGAGTCCTTGTGCACCTCGAGATGGATCCGCACCGCGTCGTCGGAGGCCTTGAACGTGATCACCTGCGCGCTGATCTCGTTCTGCGCGATGTAGTGGTAGGCGAAGTAGCCGATCAGGGCGAGGAGGGCCGCGCCCAGCAGTGATCCGGCGATCCTGAGCTTGCGGTCGGCCCGCTCGTCCGAGGAGCGGCCGTAGCGGCCCTCGGGCAGCCGCGTGCTCGCCGTACCCATGATCGTCCTCTCCGCGGAATTAATCGCCCCCCGATTCCGTCACTATAGAAGCCTGCGATTGCGCCGAAGACACGGGGCGCCGACTTACCGAGGATTGAGTCTTGACTGACCAGCTGCGACTGATGGCCGTTCACGCGCACCCCGACGACGAGTCGAGCAAGGGCGCGGCCACCATGGCGAAGTACGTGGCCGAGGGGGTGGACGTGCTGGTGGTGACCTGCACCGGCGGCGAGCGCGGGTCCATCCTCAACCCGAAGCTGCAGGGTGACACCTACATCGAGGAACACATCCACGAGGTGCGCAAGAAGGAGATGGACGAGGCCCGGGAGATCCTCGGTGTCCGGCAGGAGTGGCTGGGCTTCGTCGACTCCGGTCTGCCCGAGGGCGACCCGCTGCCGCCGCTGCCCGAGGGCTGCTTCGCCCTGGAGGACGTCGACAAGGCGGCCGGCGAGCTGGTGAAGCAGATCCGCTCCTTCCGTCCGCAGGTGATCACCACCTACGACGAGAACGGCGGCTACCCGCACCCCGACCACATCATGACCCACAAGATCTCGATGGTGGCGTTCGAGGGCGCGGCGGACGCCGAGAAGTACCCCGAGGCCGAGTACGGCCCCGTCCACCAGCCGCGCAAGCTCTACTACAACCAGGGCTTCAACCGCCCCCGCACCGAGGCCCTGCACCACGCGATGCTCGACCGCGGCCTGGAGTCGCCGTACGGGGACTGGCTGAAGCGCTGGAAGGAGTTCGAGCGCGTCGAGCGCACGCTGACCACGCACGTCCCGTGCGCGGACTTCTTCGAGGTCCGCGACAAGGCGCTGATCGCGCACGCCACCCAGATCGACCCCGACGGCGGCTGGTTCCGGGTGCCGATGGACCTGCAGAAGGAGGTCTGGCCGACGGAGGAGTACGAGCTGGCGAAGTCCCTCGTCGACACCTCCCTCCCCGAGGACGACCTCTTCGCGGGCATCCGGGACAATGCCTGACATGAGCGCAAGCCTGGCACTGACGCATCTCGTCCCCTCGCCAAGGAGGTCGACGAGAACAAGGTCACCCCCGGCGTCCTCGGCTTCATCGTGTTCGCGGTGATGGCCGTGGCCGTGTGGGGCCTGATGAAGTCGATGAGCAAGCAGATGCAGAAGGTCGACTTCAAGGAGGCCCCCGAAGCCGGGGCCGAGGAGCAGAGCGAATCCAAGGCGCCACGGGGCTGACCCGGGGGCGTCAGCTCCGCGCCGGAACCGCCACCCCCATCACCTCACGGGCGTGGCGGTCCGGCGTCATGCGCAGACGCCACGCCTGCCAGCCCGCCTCCAGGCTCACGCCCCGCTCCAGCAGCAGGGCGTAGGCCGGCACCCACTCGTCCAGCTTCTCGTCCCGCAGCGGATGGGAGGCGCGGGCGAGCTGGGCCAGCTCCTCCTGGGCCACCGCAGTGCCCACCTCCACCCCGCCCGGTGCCGCGTACGGCAGCAGGGTGCAGCGCAGGAACCGCGCCCAGTCCTCGCCGCGGCGGTCGCCGTAGGACGTGAACAGGGTCAGCGCCTCGTCGCACAGCGCCAGCGCCTGCTGGATCCGGGCGTTGCCCGCGTCCACCACCGCCAGCTCCAGACAGCTCCATGCCTCGCCGTGGGCGACGCCGATGCGCTGGAAGTCCGCGCGGGCGTCGACGAGCAGCTGCCGGGCGAAGCCCGAGTTGCGCAGCGAGCCGGTCTGCGCGGCCCGCTGGTCCCGGGTGACCCGCGCCGCGTGGTGCCGGGCGCAGGCCAGCCCGTAGACGTCCCGCATCCGGGAGAACATCTGCCGGGACCGCTCCAGCTCCCGGACCGCCCGGTCCAGCTCCCCCGTCTCCTCCAGCGCCTGCCCCAGGTGGAACAGCGTCCAGGCCTCGCCGCGCGCGTCCTCGTTCTCCCGGTGCCGCGCCGCCGCCCGGCGCAGGGCCTCCACCGCGGGAGCTGCGTCCCCGTCGACCAGCCGCGCCCGGGCGAGCTGGGTCAGCGCCCAGGCCTCGCCGCGCGCGTCGTGCGTCTGGCCGTAGCGCTCCAGGGCGGCCCGCAGCTCCGTCTCCGCCCTCGGCACGTCGCCCATGCGCAGCGCGAGCTGGCCGAGCTGGAAGTGCGCCCACGCCTCCCCGTGCAGCGAGCCGCCCTGCCGGTGCAGGACCAGTGAGCGGGTGAGCAGGTCCAGGGCCTCCGGGAGCCGGGCCCGGTCGCGCTGCACCGCGGCCAGCGCGTGCATCGTCCAGGCCCGGTCGGTCGCCAGCTCCTCGGCCGTCTGCAGGTCCAGGGCCTCCTGCAGCCGGGCCGCGGCCTCGGTGAGGTTGCCCTGGTGGTGCAGGGTGATCCCGAGCGAGCACAGCGCGCGGGCCGCGCCCGCGTCGTGGTGGGCCTCCCGGTAGAGGTCGACCACGGAGGCCAGCGTGGTGCGCGCCTTGTCCAGCTCGCCGAGCTGCCGGGCCGCGATACCGGTGCGCCACTGCACCGAGCGCATCAGCAGGCCCTCGTCCACGGCCTGCGCCAGCTCGCTGATCTCACCGAGGCGGTAGAGGTCACCGCGCAGCAGGCAGTAGTCGCACAGGGCGCCGAGCAGGTTCTGCACGGCGGCCTGGTCCACGCCCTCGGCGTGGCGCAGGGCGGCCGTGATGAAGCTGGACTCGTCGTCCAGCCAGCGCAGCGCCTCGTCCAGCGAGGTGAAGCCGTGCCCGCCGAACTGGTTCGAGCGCGTCGACATGTTGCCGTCGACCAGGCGCAGCACCGAGTCGGCCAGCTCCGCGTAGTTCACGACCAGCCGCTCCTGCGCGGCCGTCCGCTCGGCCGGGTCCTCCTCGTCCAGCAGCCGCGCCTGGGCGAAGGCCCGGACCAGGTCGTGCAGCCGGTAGCGGCTGCCGCGCACGTGGTCGATCAGACCGGCGTCCGCGAGGGCCGCCAGATGCCGGGTGGCCTCCGGCTCGTCGGTGGCCAGCAGGGCGGCGGCGGCCGCCGCGCCGAGCGAGGCCCGGCCGGCCAGCGCCAGCCTGCGCAGCAGCCGGCGTGTGGGGTCCGGCTGGTCGGTGTAGCGCAGCCACAGCGCCCGCTCCACCGGTTCGACCGGGCCGTACGCGCCGAGGTCCGAGGCGAGCTGCCGGGGCGAACGCGGGCCGAGCGAGGAGCCGGCGACGCGCAGCGCCATCGGCAGCCCCCCGCACAACTCACGCACCCGGTCGGCGGATTCCGCGTCGTACGGGCCCGAGGTGTCCCGCGCCGTCGCCCCCAGCAGTTCCTCGGCGCCCGCCGCGTCCAGCTCCCGCACCGGCAGGTGGTGCACCCAGGCGCCCAGCTCCGCGGGCAGTTCGAGCGGGGTGCGGGCGGTGACCAGCACCAGGCTGTCGGAGTGCTCGGGCACCAGGGCGCGCACCTGCTCGGGGTCCGAGGCGTCGTCCAGCACGATCGTCACCGGAAGGCCGGTCAGATGCCGGTGGTACAGCTCGGACAGCCGCTTGACCTGCTGATCGGGGGAGGAACGCTCACGGAACAGCAACTGCTCGCGGGGCGCGCCGAGCCGGTTCAGCAGATGCAGCAGCGCGTCCCGGACGGGCAGCGGCGGCTCGTCCCGGCTGCCGCCGCGCAGGTCCACGACGACCGCGCCGCGGAAGTGGTCCCTGAGGTCGTGCGCCGCGCGGACCGCGAGTGCCGTACGGCCCGAGCCGGGCTCGCCGTGCAGCACGACCACCGTCGGCCGGGTCTCGGTGGCCGCCCGGGCCGCCTGCGCCCACTGCCTGATCCGGGCCAGCTCCGGCCGGCGGCCCGCGAACGGCCCGTCCGGCTCCGGCAGTTGCCCGAAGGACTGCTCCAGCACCGTGCGCCTGCGGGCCGCCGCGCTCTTGTCGGCGCCGCGCAGCGCCGGGCCGGTCTTCTTCTTCGGTCCGGTGGAGGCGGTGAGCACCCGCTGCTGGTCGAGGAACGGGCGGATGCCGCGCACCTCCAGCGCGGTCAGCCACTGCAGCCGGAGCTGCTCCGGGCCCCCGGGCTGACCGGCCTCGCCTGCCCGGTGATGGGCGGCCGGCAGATGGGAGCCGGCCACCTTCACCACCGTCGCGGCGGCGCCCACCACGCCCACGGTGACGCCCGCGCCGACGGCCGTACCGGCGCCGGTGCCCAGGGACAGGTCGGCGACGGCGGCGGCCACCGCGGCGACGGCCGCCACCAGCAGGGCCGTTCCGGCTCCCTCGCGCGCGTAGCGCTGGCCGAAGGTGAGCCGGCCCGCGTCGGCCTCGTCGAGCGCGCGGACGTAGGTCTCGTACTCCTCGGCGGCCTGCTGCGCCATCGTGTCCAGCGAGCCGCGCGCCCGCGACAGCAGCGACTGCCCGTCGACGCGGCCGCCGGAGCGCCGCACCTCCTCGTCCACGGCGCGCGCCAGCAGCCGCTCGGCCTCGGTCCGATGGCCGTCCCGCATGTCCCGTCCCCCTGTCGGCGACAACTCCGTTGCCTACGAGTGTCCTTCGGGGACGGCGGCTTGGCGAGGGGGCGACGATCAGCGGATGGGTGCGGATTTCGTGACAACTCCCTTGTCAGCGGCCTGTTTTCGGTGGCGTGACGAAGTGCTTTCCTCACCCGTACGCGGTGCCTTGCGCGATAATCGGACGGGGGCCGCGACATGCGGGAAGGGCTCGGACGTCCCGCGGGGCACGGCCTGGGCGCGGTCCGTCACACACGACGGTGAAGGACTGGCACTCATGACGACGCCCACGATCGAGCTCAAGCCCTCCGCGAACCCGCGGTCCGACGCGGAGCGCGAGGCGATTCTGGCCGCCCCCGGCTACGGCCGGTACTTCACGGACCACATGGTGACGGTCAAGTGGACGCGGGGCCGCGGCTGGCACGACGCCGAACTGGTCCCGTACGCGCCGCTGACCATCGACCCGGCGAACAAGACCCTGCACTACTCCCAGACGATCTTCGAGGGCTTCAAGGCGTACCGCCTGCCCGACGGCACGGTGGCCACCTTCCGCCCCGGGCCAACGCGGAGCGCTTCCAGGCCTCGGCCCGCCGCATGGCCATGCCGGAGCTGCCCACCGAGCTGTTCCTCGCCGCGTGCGACGCGCTGGTGCGGCAGGACCGCGCCTGGGTGCCCGGCTCCGCCGAGGCCGCCCTGTACCTGCGGCCCTTCATGATCGCCACCGAGGTCGGGCTGGGCGTGCGGCCCGCCGACGAGTTCCTCTTCATCGTGATCGCCTCGCCCGTCGGCGCCTACTTCCCCGGCGGCGTCGAGCCGGTCTCCGTCTGGATCTCCGAGGACTACGTCCGTGCCGCCAAGGGCGGCACCGGCGCCGCGAAGACCGGCGGCAACTACGCCGCCTCGCTGGTCGCCCAGGCCGAGGCCGCCGAGCACGGCTGCGACCAGGTGGTCTGGCTGGACGCGGCCGAGCACCGCTGGGTGGAGGAGATGGGCGCCATGAACATGTACTTCGTGTACGGCGACCGGGTCGTCACCCCCGAGCTCACCGGCTCCATGCTGCCCGGCATCACCCGCGACTCGCTGCTGGCCATCGCCCGCGACCTCGGCCTCACCGCGGAGGAGGGCCGGATCTCCACCGAGGACTGGCGGCGGGACGCGGAGAACGGCACCCTCACCGAGGTCTTCGCCTGCGGCACCGCGGCGGTCATCACCCCGGTCGGCACGGTCAAGTCCCGGGGCGCCGGGTGGACCCACGGCACCGGCGAGCCCGGCGAGGTCACCATGCGCCTGCGGGCGGCGCTGCTCGACGTCCAGACCGGCCGGTCCGAGGACACCCGCGGCTGGCTGCACCGGCACGGCTGAGCGCACGGACGAAGGCCCGCCCCCGCCGGTGCCGACGGGGACGGGCCTCGGGTCCTCGGCGGGCGCGCGAGGTCAGCGCACCGCCGCCTTTGCCGTCACCGGCCCAGCTCGGTGGCCCGGTGCAGCGCCCGCTCGGCCCGGGCCAGATGACCGTCCTGCTGCTCCAGCGCGCCCGCGATCTCCACCGCCCGGCGGGCCGCGTCCAGCGACTGCTCGGCGCGGCCCAGGTCGGCCTGGCGCTCGGCCAGTTCGATGAGCGTCTTGGTGAGGCCGCGCAGCCCGTTCTGGGTCTGCGCCCGCCGCTCGTAGGCGTCCACCAGGCTCTCCGCGAGCAGCACCGGGAACTCGCCGAACACCGTCACACCCGCCGGCACGGCGTCCAGCAGGTCGGCGGGCAGGGCGGGGTTCTTCTCCGCCAGCGTGGTCAGCGCCTCGGCCAGCGGTGCCGGGTAGCCGCCGGTCAGCGCCACCTCGACCGCCGCGGGCGAGACACCCGGCAGCAGCGACAGCAGCTCGGTCAGGCGCCGGCGGACCTGCGGACGGGTGTGCGCGGCGCGGGCCAGCACGGTCAGCACGCGCCGGTCCTGGCCCTCGGTGGTCTCCATCAGCGCCCCGAGCAGGAACCGGGGCGTGGCGACCTCGGCCACCAGCTCCTCGTCCAGCGCGTCGGGCAGCGACTCGCTCCAGTAGGCGGAGCCGCCGGCGGCCGGCGGGTACATCTCACGCAGCCACCGCGCGACCCGGACCCGCAGCTCCGGGTCCTCCAGCGCCTGCAGGTGCCCGAGGGCGGCGAGGGCCGCCTCCTCGTCGGCGGCGCCGCACAGCACGGCGGTGGCGGCCGCACCGGCCACCACAGCGGCCGGCAGCTCCAGCCCGTACGCGTCCGCGGCGGCCCGCAGATACGCCAGTTCCCGCTGGAGCAGCAGTCCCTCGTCGGGTCCGCCCGCGCCGGTGGACGGCGCCAGCGCCGCTGCCAGCACCGCGGCCTGGAGGGCTCCGGGCAGCGGGGGTACGTCCTCGGGCCGGACGGCCGCGGGGGAGGGGTCGCCGAGGGCCGCCGCGTAGTCCTGCGCGGCCTCGCGCACGGCGTCGGCGTGGCCCGGCTCCGCCGCGTCGGCCGCCCCGAGCTCCTCGTGGGTGTCCGCCGCCGGCCGGGGTCCGTCCGTGCGGGCGAGCAGCAGCAGGCGGACCGGCGCGCCGGACTCGCGCTCCGCCGCCTCGGCCTGGATCCGGGCCACCTGCTCGCCGCGGGTCTCGGCGCTGTCCACGACCACCAGCAGCGGCCGCTCCGTGGCGGGAAGGCCCGCTCCCGGTGTCGGGAACGCGATGTCCCACTCGCCCGACCCGCCCAGCCGGTCGGCGAGTTCGAGGGCGAGGCGGGACTTGCCGCTCCCGGCGGGACCCGCCACCAGATGGGTCCGCGTGCCGGTGCCCGCGCACCACTGGGCGAGCCGCTCCAGCTCGGCCGCCCGCGAACGGAACCGTGCGGTCCGGGCGTCCGCGCGCAGCAGGACGCTGGGACGCGCCGCCGGGGCGGCGGTCTCCTCCCCGGCCGCGGCCTCCGCACGGGTGGCGGCTCCCGAGGCGGCGGCCTTCAGCTGCGCCGCGATGCGCGGCAGCGCCTCGCCCAGCGGGTCCCGGATGATGTCGGTGGCGATGGCGTCGTACGGCGTGGGGTCCCAGTTGACGATGACCAGGGTCGCCCCGGCGTTCACCGCGCTCGCGCACAGCGAGCCCGCGGGCTCGACGGTGAGCGTCGTCCCCACGGCGAGGATCAGGTCGCACGAGGTGACCGCCTCCTCGGCCCGCACGAACGTCTCCGGGGACATGGTCTGCCCGAACATGGTGCTGGCGGTCTTCTGGATGCCGCCGCACTCCGGACACGGCGGAGTGGCCTCGCCGGCCTCGATCCTGGCCAGCACGTCCGTGGTCGGCGAGCGGTGCCCGCACGCGACGCACAGGGTGGTGCGCATCGTGCCGTGCAGCTCGAAGACCCGGTCGGCGGGCGTGCCGGCGAGCTGGTGCAGACCGTCGGTGTTCTGCGTCACGACGGTCGTGTCGATGCCCGACTCGCCCAGCTCGGCCACCGCGCGGTGGCCGGCGTTGGGCTCGGCTCCCCAGACGGGGTGCTCGTAGCGCGTCTTCCAGTAGCTGACCCGGAGTTCGGGGTCGGCCATGAAGGCCTGGTAGGTGTGCTTCGTCTGGAGTCCCGGGCTCAGGGTCCAGACGCCGGAGGGACCGCGGAAGTCCTGGATGCCGGAGTCGGTGGAGATGCCGGCCCCGCTGAACACCACGAGCCGGCGGACACCGTAGGCCCAGTCGGGGATGTCGCCGGGCAACTGGTCGGTCGGGGGTGTCGTCATGAGGGCCTCCAAGAGATATCGGCGCCGTCGGCCACGGCCGCCGAACGGTGCGCCATCAGTGCACGGCGCCTTCGCCGGTGAACCGCGCCAGGGCGCCGGCGCCCTCGCGCATGGCGACCACCAGCCGGTCGGCCAGGTCGCGCACCCGCGGTTCCGCGAGCAGGGTGCGGTGGTCGCCCGGGGTCGTCAGCACCACGAGCGGGCCCTCGACCTTGGCGCTCCAGCCCAGGTCCGGCGTGGTGTGCGGGGCGTCCTCGCCCCGGATCACCACCGCGCCGCCCCGGTAGGGGTCATGCGCGCCGTCGCGGTACTCCAGCAGCGCCCTGGCGTGCCGGCGGTAGAGGTCCACCAGGCGCCGCAGGTCGTCCACGCTGCCCACGTCGGGGCGTGCGAGATGGCCCTCGGCGAGCGACAGCGCGTGGGCCAGCCGCCGTTCGGCGGGGACCTGCTGGAGTTCGGCCAGGGTGATCGGGAGCTGGTTGGCGAACGCGCCGAGGATCGCGGCCGCGTCGTCGTCGACCCAGGCCGGGGGTACGGGGTCGGCGATGCTGGAGTCGATCAGCGCGAGCGTCTCCACCTGTCCCCCTTCCTCCCGCACCCGGCGCGCCATGGCGTAGGCCACGGCACCGCCCATGCACCAGCCGCCGAAGCGGTACGGCCCCTCGGGCTGCACGGCGCGCACCACGTCCAGGTAGTGCCCGGCGATGGCCTCGATGGTCGCGGGCCGCGGCCCGTCGGGAGCCACGTGGTCGAAGGCCTGTATTCCGTAGGCGGGTTGGTCCGCCGGGAGGGCGTCGGTCAGCGCACCGTAGCAGAACACCGTGCCGCCCAGCGGATGGATCAGGAACAGTGGCCGCTGGTCGGAGCCCGGTGCCTCCCGCAGCGGGACGAGGATCGAACTCTCGTCCTGGCGGCCCGCGTCGATGCCCTCCGCGAGCGAGGCGACGGTGGCGCCGGTGAGCAGGCTCGCCAGCGGAACCTCGTGGCCGGTGGCCTCCTTGATCCGCAGGACGATGCGCAGCGCGGCGATGGAGTGCCCGCCCAGGTCCCGGAAGGAGTCGGTGGCGCCCACCGCGTCCAGCCCGAGTTCCTCGGCCCACAGCCCGGCGACCATCCGCTCGGTCACGGTGGAGGGCTCGACGATCCGCCCGGCGGCGGTGCCGCTGCGGTCCGGGTCCGGCAGCGCGGCCCGGTCGATCTTGCCGTTCGGGGTCAGCGGGTACGCGTCCAGCCACACGTACGCCGCGGGCACCATGTAGTCCGGGACGCGGGCCGCCAGCAGCGCGCGCAGCTCCTGCGGGGCGGCCGCCACGGCGCCGGGGGTCGCGACCAGGTACGCGACGAGCTGGTGCTCGCCGCGCCGGTCCGGGCGCGGGGTGACGACGACCTGGCCGACCGCCGGGTGCGTGGCGAGCACCGACTCGATCTCGCCGAGTTCGATCCGGAACCCGCGGATCTTGACCTGGTGGTCGTTCCGGCCGATGAAGTCCAGCCGGCCGTCCGGCCGCCAGCGCACGGTGTCGCCGGTGCGGAACAGCCGCGCGCCCTCGGGCCCGAAGGGGTCGGCCACGAAGCGCACCGCCGTCAGGGCGGGCTGCCCCCGGTAGCCGCGGGCCACGCCCTCGCCGCCGATGTACAGCTCGCCCGGCACCCCCACCGGCACCGGACGCAGGGTGTCGTCCAGCACGTAGACCCGGGTGTTGGCGAGCGGCGTACCGATGGTGACCGGCTCGTCGGCGTGTACGGCCTGGAGGCAGGACCAGATGGTGGTCTCCGTCGGCCCGTACGCGTTCCAGACCGAACCCAGGCGTTCGGCGAGCTGCCGCGCCAGGTCCCCGGGCAGTGCCTCGCCGCCGCTGATCGCCCGGACGCCGGGCTCGGTGCCGAGGCCGGCGTCCACGAGCATGCGCCAGGCCGAGGGGGTGGCCTGCACGATCGTGGCCCGCCGCACCTCGTCGACCAGCTCGGCCCCGTGCGCGGCGTCGTCCTCGAGGACGCGCAGCTCGGCGCCGGTCAGCAGCGGGGCGAACACCTCGAGTCCGGCGATGTCGAAGGACAGGGAGGTGAGCGCCAGCCAGCGGTCCCCGGCCGTGAGACCGGTCTCGGCGATCATCGAGTGCAGCAGGTTCACCAGCGCGCGGTGCGGGATCTGGACGCCCTTGGGCCGGCCCGTCGAGCCGGACGTGTAGATCACATAGGCCAGGTCCTCCGCCCGCAGGCCCGGGTCGACGGCGTCGTCCGGTCCCTCGTCCAGGGTGTCCGGCGCGATGGTCAGCACGGTCGCCGAGGACTCGGGCGGCCGCGTGCCGGGGTCCACGAGCACGACCGGCGCCTGCGCGTCGGCCAGCATGTACGCCAGCCGGTCGGCCGGGTACTCCGGGTCCAGCGGCAGATAGGCACCGCCGGCCGAGAGCACCGCCAGCAGCGCGGTGACCAGGTCCGCCGAGCGCCGCATGCACACGCCGGTGATCACTCCGGGGCCGACGCCCCGCGCCCGCAGCCGCCGGGCCAGCCGGTTCACCCGGCGGTACAGCTCCGCGTAGGTCAGCTCCCGGTCCCCGGCGCGCAGCGCGACCCGGCCGGGGTGGCGGGCGGCGGTCTCCGCGAGCAGCGCGGGCAGCGGCCGGTCCAGGGGGAGCGCGGCGGCGGTGTCGTTCCACTCCCGCAGCTGCCGGGTGGTCTCCGCCGCGGTCAGCAGCGGCGTGCCCGACACCGGGGCGCCGGGGTCCTCCACCATGGCCCGCAGCGCCGCGGTGTAGTAGCCGCCGATCGCCTCCATCTGCTCGGCCGGGAACTCGGCCGCGTTGTGGTTGATGCCCAGGCCCAGCTCACCGGTGTCCGGGTCGGCGCCGAAGTTGGCGGTGAAGGACAGGTTGGTCTGCTCGAAGAAGTCCGTCTCGTCGATCGTCAGCCGGGTCAGCGACATGCCGCCGTAGCTCCGCATGGCCCGGTAGTCGACCAGCGTCTCGAAGAGCGTGTCCCGGTTCAGGTCGCGCTGCATCTGGACCAGCGGGTAGCGCCGGTGGACGAGCGCCTCGCCCTCCGCCCGGTGCACCTGCCGGGCCAGGTCGCGCCAGTTCGTCCCGCCCGTGTCCACCACCAGCGGGATGCTGTTGAGGAACAGGCCGATCACCCGTTCCCCGTCGGCGGTCTCCGGGCGGCAGTTGGCGACCCGGCCGGTGAGCACCCGGCGCTGTCCCGACAGCCGGGCGACGACCGCGGCGTGCGCGGCGTACAGCGCGGCCTTCGTCGCCACCCGCGAGTCCGCCGCGAAGCCCTTGATCCGCTCGGTCAGTTCGGCCCCGAAGGCCACCCGGTGCACCCGCGCGGTCCGCTCCGCCGCGGCGCCCGTACGGCCGCCGCCCCAGCGCGGCAGTTCGAGCACCTCGGTGTCCTCCAGGAGCCGCGCCCAGTAGTCGCGGGCCGCGCCGTCGGCCAGCGCCTTGCGCTCCAGCAGCACGTAGTCGCGGAAGCGGGTGCCGAGTTCGGGCACCCGGGGCGCGTGACCGGACAGGGCCCGGTCGTACTCCGACAGCAGCGAGGAGGTCAGCAGCGACAGGCTCCAGCCGTCGAGGATCGCGTGGTGGAAGGACAGGTGCAGCCAGAACGCGGTGCCGCTCGTCACCTGGGCGTGCACCCGCAGCAGCGGGGCGGTGCCCAGGTCGAACGGCCGGGCCCGCTCGGCCGCCCGCCACGCGGCCTGCCGCTCCCGCTGCTCCGCCGCGTCCAGCCCGGACAGGTCCTCGACGGTCAGCGGGGGCTCGACGGTGTCGTGCACGAGCTGCATGGGCTCGCTGAACCGGGTCAGCTCCACGCTGCTGCGCAGGATCTCGTGGCCCGCCAGCAGCGCGGCCAGCGCGCCGCGCAGCAGGCTCTCGTCGAACGGCCCGGAGATCCGCAGGCTGGACAGATCGTGGTAGGTGGCACCCGCCGGGTCCAGATGGCTGTGGTACAGCATTCCGGACTGCAGCCGCGTGAGCGGGTAAGCATCTTGAATCGCCATGGTGTTCAGCTCCCGCCGGTCACGCTTCACGCAGTCGGGCCAGGTCCTCCTGGGACAGGAGGGAGAACTCGCCGACGCTTTCGGACACAGGACTGTCTTCGGACTGCTCGCGGGCGGTCCCGCGGTGGTGCGCCGCGAGGGCCGCGACGGTGGGGGTCTGGAACATGTCCTCGACGGTGAAACCGAAGCCACGCTGCCGGGCCCGGCCCACCACCGCGATCACATGCATGGAGTCGCCGCCGAGCTGGAAGAAGTCGTCGTCGGCGCCGACGCCGTCGACTCCCAGGGCCTCCTCCCACAGGGCCGCGAGCATCCGCTCCGGCTCCGAGGCCGGCACCCGCGCGGCCGTCCCGCGCTCGACGACGGGCTCGGGCAGCGCCTTGGCGTCGATCTTCCCGCTGGAGGACAGCGGGAAGGCGTCGAGCGCGACCACGGCCGCCGGCACCATGTACCGGGGCAGCAACGAGGCGGCCAGCGCCAGCAGTTCGGCGGCCGGCGGCGGCACCTGGCCGGCCGGCGCGGTGACGTAGGCGATCAGCCGCCGGTCGCCCGGCCGGTCCTCGCGGACCAGGACCCGCGCCTGTTCGACCAGGTCGTGCCGCGCGAGCACCTGCTCGATCTCGCCCAGCTCGATCCGGAACCCGCGCACCTTCACCTGGTCGTCCCGCCGGCCGAGGAACTCCAGCCGGCCGCCGGGCAGCCACCGCGCGCGGTCACCGGTGCGGTACATCCGGGTGCCGGCCGGGCCGTCCGGGTCGGCGACGAACCGCTCGGCGGTCAGCGCGGCCCGCCCCTGGTAGCCGCGGGCCAGACCCTCGCCCGCGAGGTACAGCTCGCCCGCCACCCCGATCGGTGCCGGGGCGAGGCGGTCGTCCAGGACGTACGCGCGGGTGTTGGCGATCGGCGCGCCGATGGGCACGAGCGACGAGTCGTCGTCGGGCTCGCAGGTCCAGGCCGTGACGTCCACGGACGCCTCGGTCGGGCCGTACAGGTTCTCCAGCCGCGCGCCCAGGGTGCGCGGGGCCAGCCGCGCGACGTCGGCCGGCAGGGCCTCGCCGCTGCACACCACCAGCCGCAGGGCGGTCAGCCGCGCCGCCTCCGGGGTGTCCAGGAACGCCCGCAGCATGACGGGCACGAAGTGGCACACGGTCACGCCGGTCTCGGCCATCAGCCGGGCCAGGTACTCCGGCTCGCGGTGCCGCCGCGGGGCGGCCAGGACCAGGCAGGCCCCGTTCATCAGCGGCCAGAACAGCTCCCACACCGAGACGTCGAAGCTGATCGGCGTCTTGTGCAGCACCCGGTCCCGGCCCGTCAGGCCGTACGACTCCTGCATCCACAGCAGTCGGTTGACGATGCCGCGGTGCGGGATCTGGACGCCCTTGGGCGCGCCCGTCGAGCCGGAGGTGTAGATCACGTACGCGAGGTCGTCCGGGCGGGCCGACGGATCCGGACCCCGCTCGGCGCTCTCGCGGCCCACGGCCAGCTCCAGGCAGTTCTCCGCGGCGAACGTCCCCGCCGGTCCGGCCGTCAGGACCACCGGCGCCGCGCTCGTGCGCACCATCGTCCGCAGCCGCTCCACCGGGTGGTCCGGCTCCAGCGGCAGATAGGCGCCGCCGGCCTTGTGCACGGCGAGCAGCGCCACCATGAGCTCCACGGAGCGGTGCAGATGGACGCCGACGACCACGTCCGGTCCCACGCCGGCCTCGCGCAGCCGCAGCGCAAGCCGGTTGGCCCGGCCGTCGAGTTCGGCGTAGCTCAGCACCTCGTCCTCGAACCGGACGGCCGGCGCGTCGGGGGTGCGGCGCACCTGCTCGGCGATGAGCTCGGGGAGCGTGCGGTCCAGGTCGTACGGCGCGGCCGTCGCGTTCCACCGCGTCAGCCGCTCCCGCTCGGCCTCGCCCGCGAGCCGCAGCCGGTCCAGCGGGACGGCCGGGTCGGCCGCGACCTGGGCGAGGACGTTCAGCAGATGGCCGGTCAGCCGGTCGACGGTGGCCTCGTCGAAGAGGTCGAGGTCGTAGTCGAGCATGCCGACCAGGCCGTCGTCGCCCTGGGTGAAGCGCAGGCTGATGTCGCACTGGGCGCGGGCCTCGGTGCTGACGAGCGCCTCGACCTCGTGGCCGGGCAGCCGCAGCGGCACCTCGGGCACGTTCTGGAGGGCGAACAGCACCTGGTAGAGCGGGTTGCGGCTGAGGTCGTGGTCGGGCGCGAGCTCGGCGACCAGGCGCTCGAACGGCGCCTGCTGGTGGTCGAAGGCCGCCAGCGCCATGTCCTTGACCCGGGTGAGCAGTTCCGCGAACGACGGCCGGCCGCCGGTGTCCACCCGCATCAGCACGGTGTTGAGGAAGCAGCCCACGGACCGTTCGAAGTCGGAGCGGGGCCGGAACGCCACCGGCGTGCCGACCAGCACCTCCCGCTCCCCGGCGTGCCGCGCGAGCACCACGCCGAAGGCGGACAGCAGGGTCATGAACAGGGTCGCGCCGGACTCGCGGCCCGCCTTCTCCAGGCCCGCCACCACCTCGTCGGGCACCGTGAGACGGCGGCGGGCGCCCCGGTGCGCCTGCACCGCGGGCCGGGGCCGGTCGGTGGGCAGCTCCAGCACGGTCGGGACGCCGGCCAGCCGCTCCTTCCACCAGTCCACCAGCCGGTCCTGCTCGCCGCTGTCCAGGAAGACGCGCTCCCACTCGACCAGGTCGGCGAACTGGGCGGCCGGGGCCCCGCAGGCCTCGGGGCCGCCCGCGAAGATCCGCGACAGGTCCTCGAAGAAGACACCGGCGGACCAGCCGTCGAAGACGATGTGGTGCACGGTGAAGACCAGCAGCCGCTCCTCGGCGCCCAGGCGCACGACCAGGCAGCGCATCAGCGGTGCCACGGAGAGGTCGAAGGGCCGGCGCGTCTCCCCGGCCGCGTAGGCGAGGCCCACCTCCTCGGCGTCGGCCCGGTCACCGAGGTCCACGGCGTCGACCAGCACCCGGGCACCGGGCAGGACCTCCTGCACGGGCTCCCCGTCCACCATGGTGAACCGGGTGCGCAGCGCCCCGTGCCGGGCGACGACGCCGTCGAGCGCGGTCTGCAGCGCCGCCGTGTCGAGCGAGCCGCGCACCCGCAGCACCGCCGACATGTTGTACGCGACGTCACCGGGCTGCACCTGGTCCACGAACCACAGGCGGCGCTGGACCAGCGACAGCCCGTGGGAGCCGTCGCCGCTCACCGGGACCGGCGGCGGCTCCGCCCCGGCGGGCTCGGGCACGCCGTTCTCGACGAGGGCGAGGAACCCGGTGACGGTCGGGTTCTCGAACACCTCGCGCAGGCTCAGCCTGACGCCGTAGGTCTCCTTGATCCTGGACAGCAGCCGGGTGAGCAGCAGCGAGTGGCCGCCCAGGGCGAAGAAGTCGTCGTCGACGCCGATCCCGACGAGGGCCAGCACGTCCTCCCACAGCCCGGCCATCCGGCGCTCGTCCTCGGTGGCCGGCGGGCGGGAGTGCTCGCTCTGCTCCCACTCGCTGCTGGGGGAGGGCAGGGCCGCGCGGTCGATCTTCGCGTTGGCGTTCAGCGGGAAGCCGGGCAGGACGACGAAGGCCGAGGGCACCATGGGCTTGGGCAGCGCGGCGGCGGCCAGGGTGCGCAGTTCGGCCCCGGTCACCGTGCCGGGCTCCGCCGTCACGTAGGCCACCAGCCGCCGGTCGCCCGGGCGGTCCTCGCGCACCATCACCAGCGCCTGGCTCACGCTCTCGTGCCCGACCAGGACGCCCTCGATGTCGCCCGGCTCGATGCGGTGGCCGCGCAGCTTGATCTGGTGGTCGACGCGGCCGACGAACTCGGCGCAGCCGTCGCCGAGATAACGGATGCGGTCACCGGTGTGGTAGACGCGGTCCTCCGGGTCGCCGGTCCACGGGCTGGTGGTGAAGCCGCCCGCGATCCCGTTCAGATAGCTCGCGAGATAGGGCGTGCGCACCACCAGTTCGCCGACCTCGCCCTCGGCGCAGAGCTCGCCGGCGGGGTTCACGAACAGGATCTGCACACCGGTGATGCCCGGCCCGATCGGCGCCTTGGACAGGAACGGCCTTACGTCGTCGGGGGAATCGGGGTCGCGCAGCGACAGCGAGGAGATCACCTGGGGCGTCTCGGTCGCCCCGTAGATGTTGATCAGGCCGCAGTGGGGTGCCATCGCCGCCCACGCGGTGGCCGTGTGGCGGCGCAGCACGTCGCCGTTGATGCCGACCAGGCGCATCGCCGGCAGCGTGCCGCCGGGCGGCATGGCCGCGGCCAGCTCATGGGCGTACGGCGGTGTGAGGTGGACGACGGTCGCGCCGATCTCGCCTAGCCACCGGGTGGTGGGCGCGAAGTCGAGGCGGTCGTGGACGGGGAAGCAGGACCGGCCGCCGACCCACATGGGGGTCAGCAGGTCACGCATCAGCACCTCGTAGCCGAGGCCGGCGAGGACCGCGAACCGGTCGTCGGGGCCGAGGTTCTGCGAGCGCTCGTACCAGTCGAGGAAGTGCGTCACCGCGTCGTGCTTGGTGACCACGCACTTCGGTACGCCGGTGGAGCCCGAGGTGAACACCGCGTAGATGGCGTCGTCCGGGGAGATCTGGACGCCCGGCGGGTCGCCGGGCAGGGCGGACCAGGCCCCGGCGTCGTCGAGGCGGATCGTTCCCGCGCCCTCCGGCATCGCCGCCAGCACCTCGTCCGGCAGAGCGTCGCAGCCCCGCGTGAGCATCAGCGCCTTCGGGGCGCTGACCCGCATGCACTGGACGAGACGGCCGGGCGGCAGCGTCGAGTCGATGATCACGAACGGCGCGGCGCACTTCAGCGCGGCCAGCATCGCGATCTGGGTGGACGGGTCGCGCTTGATGACGATGCCCACCATGTCGCCGCGCCCGACCCCGGACGCGCGCAGCCGGCGGGCGAGTTCGTTGGCCGCCCGGTCCAGCTCCCGGTACGTCCAGGTCTCGTCCTTGTAGGTGATGGCGACCCGGTCCGGAGCGCAGTCCACGTGCTTGGTGAACCGCTCGACGATGGACTCGTGCCAGTCGGGGGTGAGCGGCTCGTACGGGTCGGGCAGCAGCTCCCGGCTCTCCCGCGACAGCAGCGGGTAGCCGAGGACGGAGCGGTGCGGGTTGCGGCTCACCTGGGCCAGCAGCTCGGCGGTCTGGTCCAGGAGCCAGCCGATCCGGGTCCCGGTGAACAGGTCGGCGTCGTAGACCAGGTCGAGGTCGAGGCGGCCCGCGGCGGACTTCACGTAGAGGGTGAGGTCGAACTTGGCCGCCTCCTCCTCGTTGGGCACGTGCTCGGTCTCGCAGCCCGGGAACGAGGGCAGCCGCGGCTCCGGCTCGAAGTTGACGAGGACCTGGACGAGCGGGTTGCGGCTGAGGTCGTGGTCCGGCGAGAGTTCGGCGACCAGGCGCTCGAACGGCGCCTCCTGGTGGTCGAAGGCCTCCAGGGACATGTCCTTGACGCGGCCGAGCAGTTCGGCGAAGGACGGCTGCCCCGCGGTGTCCACGCGCATCACCACGGTGTTGAGGAAGCAGCCCACCGCCCGCTCGAACTCCGAGCGCGGCCGGAACGCCACCGGCGTGCCGATCAGCACCTCCTCCTGCCCGGCGTGCCGCGCGAGCACCACGCCGAAGGCGGACAGCAAAGTCATGAACATCGTCGCGCCCGCGGTCCGGCTCACCTTCTCCAGGCCCGCGACCACGTCCTGGGGCACGCTCAGCCGCCTGCGCGCGCCCCGGTGCGCCTGCACCGCCGGGCGCGGCCGGTCGGTCACCAGCTCCAGGACCGTGGGCGCCCCGGCGAGCCGCTCCGTCCACCAGGCCACCAGCCGGTCCTGCTCGCCGCTGTCGCGCGCCGTCCGCTCCCACTCGACCAGGTCGAGGTACTGCGCGGCCGGCGCGCCCAGGGCGTCCGGGTCCGTGCCCAGGAGCTGCGACAGCTCCTCGAAGAAGACTCCGGCGGACCAGCCGTCGAAGACGATGTGGTGGATGGTGAAGACCACCAACTGGTCCTCGTCGCCCAGCCGTACCACGGAGCACCGCAGCAGCGGTGCCGTCGTCAGGTCGAACGGCCGGCGGGCCTCGCCCATGGCGTGGGCCCGCCCGACCGCCTCGGCGTCGGGCTGGTCGCGCATGTCCACCACGTCGACCGGCACCCGGGCGCCCGCCAGGACCTCCTGCACGGGTTCGCCGTCCACCACGGTGAACCGGGTGCGCAGCGCCCCGTGCCGGGCCACCACGCCGTCGAGCGCGGTCTGCAGCGCCGCCGTGTCGAGCGAGCCGCGCACCCGCAGCACCACCGGCATGTTGTACGCGATGTCGCCCGGCTGCACCTGGTCGACGAACCACAGACGCCGCTGGATGGAGGACAGCTCACTGAACGGGCCGGACACTGACTTACCCATACTCAACCCTGTCGATCTCGTGGATGCTCATGGCTTCGGTGGCGGGGGCCGGGACACGTGTCGGGGCGCCGACCGGGCTCCCGGCCGACGCCCCGCGGTGCACGTCAGGCGGTGGCGCCCGCGCGGTCGGCGGGGATGCCCTTGTCCGCCAGCGCGAGGGCGTCCTCGACGCTGTCCGCGATGGCGACCCGGGACATGATGGAAGGGCTGACCAGGCCGGTGCGCACCAGGTGTTCGGTCATGAACCGCAGCCAGGCGTCCCAGAGCTGTACGCCCTCGGGCTGCATCAGGATCACCGGGAACGGGCGGTGCTGGTCGGTGTCCTGGTGGACCAGGACCTCGTACAGCTCGTCGAGCGTTCCGACGCCGCCGGGGAAGACGAACAGCGCGTCGATGTCATGCGTGAGCAGCAGCTTGCGCAGTGCGAAGGTGCCCACCGTGATGGACCGGCTGGGGTCGAGCACGGTGTCGGGCACCTCCCCGGCGATCTCGATCCGGACCGCCCTGGACAGCAGCTCCCCGCTGCCGTCCCGGACCGCCTGCATGATGCCGGGACCGCCGCCCGTCACGGCCGCCCAGCCACGCTGCGCGACCGCGGTACCGAGGCTCCGGGCCAGCTCGTAGGACGGATCCCCGGGCTTGGTGCGTGCGGAGCCGAACACCGTGACGATGCGCTCCTGTCCCAGGGAGCGGGAGGCCCGGCTCCAGGTCCGGGCGGTCTCCACCTCCGCGGCCAGGGACCGCAGTGCCGTTTCGAGGTGTCCTTCGGGCTGTTCCTTCATCCCCTTGTCCCTTTCTTCCTGTTGCTCGAGGGCCCGGAGCGGCTACTTGACCAGGGCCTCGCGCACGAGGTTCAGGGCGCGGTGCACGGCCTCGCGCGACTCCTCGGTGTGGTCGACGATGTCGAAGCCGTGGTGGCCGTTGGGCACGTCGATGATGGTCAGCTCGACCTGGTGCTCCTCCGCCGCGGCGACGAACTTCTCCACGGTCTCGGCGACCAGCGGGGCCTCCAGGCCGACGCGGGTCAGCACGATCTGCGGCACGTCACCGTGCTCGGCCACCGCGAGGGACGGCTCGAAGCGGGGCTCCAGCTCCATGTGCGGCCGGGAGCCGAGCGCCGGGTAGGTCGCCGCCAGCACGCGCAGCCACTCCGGCGGCGTGCGCAGGTAGTCGGAGATCAGCGGGCTGCCGCCGCAGAAGAACCAGATCGCGATCCGGTCGGAGTCGACGCGCTCGTCCGCGCGGACCTGCTCGATCGCCTCCTTCAGGGCGTCGGCGGCACCGGGGAACTGGTCCCACTCGTGCAGCGGGAGCTGGAGCGGCGCGGCGATCAGGCCGTTGGCGGCCAGCAGGTTGCCGTAGCCGCGGTAGACCGGCCACTCGCGCGGGTTGATCCACTCCGCCTCCGCGGGCAGCGGGCCGCCGCACACGAAGACGACCGCCGGCAGCGGACCCTCGGCCGCCGGGGGCACGTAGAGGTCCACGCGGCCGTTGCGCTCGGGCTGGACGGTCTCCGGCTCCAGGACAAAGGCGCCGTTCACGAAGTACGGTACGTCGTCACTCATGATCCACTCTCAGTTCTTCTACGGGGACGGGACAGATGGGCCTGCGGACGCGCTGACGCGTCATGCGTCCAGGGCCTCGGGAAGCTCTCGGCCGATCTTCCGCAGCGCCGAGAAGAGGAAGAGGGACGACGCCGCGATCATCCCGATGGTGATGACGAACAGGCCCTCGCGCAGGCCCAGTTCCTCACCGAGGACACCGCCGACGAAGGACCCGAGCGGTACCGCGCCGACGCCGAGGAAGCGGTGGGTCGCCATGACCCGGCCGAGCATCCGGTCCGGCGTGATCGACTGGCGGATGCCCGCCAGGGTCACCCCGAACGTCATGCTGAGCGCGCTGTACACGAAGTTCAGCAGGATCAGCGTGCCCACGGTGAGCCAGCCGTTGCCGTGCAGCAGCGACACCCCGACCAGGAACACGCAGCTCACGATCGCGCTCGCGTTCAGCACCAGGCCGTAGCCGAACCGCTTCGGCAGCCGGGAGGAGAGCAGCGCGCCCACCAGCAGGCCGGGACCCGACGCGGCGAGCGCGAGGCCGATCTCGTAGCTGGACAGCTTCAGCTCGACGGGCATGTACACCAGGTAGATGGCGAGGTAGCCGGCGTAGCAGAAGTTGAACATGGCCGCGATCAGCACGACGGAGCGCAGGATCGCGTTGCCGAAGACCAGCTTGAAGCCCTCGCCGATCTGCCGCAGCGGCTTGACGGGCTCCGTGCTCGGCGTCGGCTTCGGCTCCGGCCTGCGGATCAGCCAGATGCCCGAGGCGGAGATCAGGTAGAACACCACGCAGGCGATCAGCGCGTTGGCCGGTGAGAACCAGGCGACGAACAGGCCGCCGAGCGCGGGGCCGGCGATCAGCGCGGCCGAACGCGCGGTCTCCAGATGGCTGTTGCCCGCGGGGATCTGGTCCCGCTCCACCACCCGGGGCAGATAGGCCTGCGAGCCCACGTCGAACAGCACCATGCACGTGCCGACCAGGAACGCGGTGATGTAGAGCGCCGAGAGCCCGAGCTGGTGCATCGAGTAGGCGAGCGGGATCAGTGCCAGGGCGGCCGCGCGCCCGAGGTCCGCCGCGATCAGCATGTTGCGGCGGCGCCACCGGTCGACGACGACACCCACGAAGAGCACGAACAGCGGGTAGGGCAGCTGCCCGACGGTGCGCATGACGCCGACGTCGAACGAGGACGCGCCCACGGTGAGCACGGCCACCAGCGGTATGGCGACGTCACCGATCTGACCGCCGAAGTTGGATGCGGTGTTGCCGACCATGAGCCAGCGGAAGTCCCTGTCACGCAGGGGGCTGCGCGGCGGCGCCTTGGCCGCCGGCTCCGCGAGCGACTCGTCCGTAGTCAATTGCTGTCCTTTCGCCGCGGCCCGCTGGGCCGCGGCGGTGTGCGATGGGGGGGATTGCTCTGGGCCGGGAAGGGCCAGGGCGGTCAGCGCGCCTGGCGCATGTGGGCGAAGTACTCGTACTGGCTGGGCAGCTTGGCGACGAGGTCCCGCGCCTCCTGGCGGATGATCTGCATCTCCTTCGCCGCGGCGGCCGGGTCCATGACGCCGAGGACCGGCGAGGACTGGAGCGGCACCCCGCCGAGGCCCAGCAGCATGGCGTGGTAGGAGTAGGGCTCGAAGCCGTGGTAGTGCGGGAAGACCGACTCGCGGTCGGGCAGCTTCGCCTGCCACAGTTCGAGCCGCTCGGCCAGACCGTCCGGCAGCGGACGGGTCTTGGTGTCCTGCCAGTACTGGTTGTCCTGGCGCCGGGCCGCGTAGTAGTGCAGGACCAGGAACTCGCGGACACCGTCCATCATCCGGGCGATGTGGTTGTTGTACGAGACGCGGAGCTGCTCGTTCCAGTTCTGGTCCGGGAAGTGCTTGACGAGCTGCTCGATGCCGTTCTGGATGAAGAAGATGCCGGTCGACTCCAGCGGCTCCACGAAGCCGGCGGTCAGGCCGATGCCGACGCAGTTGCGCACCCAGGTGTTGCGCGTGCGGCCGATGCGCATCCGGATGTGGTTGGCCTCCACACCCTCCGCCTCCGGGCCGACGAAGTCGCGCAGGGCCTGCTCGGCCTCGTCCGGGGTGATGTAGTCGCCGGCGTACACGTAGCCGGTGCCGATGCGGTCGAACAGCGGGATCGTCCAGATCCAGCCCGCGTCCTGGGCGGTCGCCGTGGTGCACGGGCGCATGCCGCGCTCGGCGGCGTCCACGGGCACGCGCAGGGCCACGGCCCGGTCGTTGGGCAGGGTGTCCTGGTAGGACAGGAACGGCTCCTCCAGCGCCTTGTTCAGCAGCATCCCGCGCCAGCCGGTGCAGTCGATGAACAGGTCGCCGTGCAGCTCGCCGTGCTCGGCGGTGTCGACGTGGCTGATCCAGCCCCGCTCGTCGAGCGCCACGTTGGTGACGTCGTCGAGGATGTGGCGCACCCCGCGGTCGGTGCCGTACTTGGTGAGGAACTTCGCCAGCAGCACCGTGTCGAAGTGGTACGCGTACGGGAACTGCGTCTGCTGCTCGCTCATGGTGCTGCGGCCGACCGGCTCCGAACCGCTGCCGAGCCGGTCCTCGCGCTGCTCGAAGATCTCGCCGCCCAGGTAGCGCGGCGAGGACTTCTGCTCGCAGAGCGCGGGGATGACGAAGCAGTCGTCGTCGAACCGGCCGGAGGGGTTCTCGCGCAGCCACCAGTCGGTGATCGGGAAGCCGTCGACGACCCGGGTGCGCTCGAACGGGTGGTAGAAGTGGTGGCCGGGCTCACGCCAGTTCTCGAACCGGATGGCCAGCTTGTAGGTGGCGCTGCACTCCGGCATCCACTCGTGCTCCTGCAGGCCCAGGTACTGGAAGAAGTGGCGGACCGTGCTGAACGTCGCCTCGCCGACACCGATGGTCGGGATGTTCTTCGACTCGACCAGCGTCACGGAGACGTTGGGTCCGAAGGTCGCCTTGAGGTAGCTGGCGGTCATCCAGCCGGCGGTTCCGCCACCGACGATGACAACGTTCTTGATCATTTGGGAGACCTGCCTTTGGAGAGTCGTGCACCGAACGTGGTGGTCCGGAGGTGTACGGCGCTGTCGGGTGGGCTCCCGGCGGATCGCGCCCGGGCCCGTCCGCGGCCCGGGCCCGGCCGCCGGGTCGTTCCGGCGGTGGCTCAGAGGTCCGCTCTGACCGCCCAGAGCTCGGGGAAGAAGCGGTGTTCGGCGGCGCGGCGCAGGAAGTCGACCCCGGAGGTGCCGCCGGTGCCGGTCTTCGAGCCGAGGAGGCGTTCCACGGTCAGCAGGTGGGTCGAGCGCCAGCGGCCCAGTTCGAAGGCGACGTCCACCAGGGCCTCCGCCAGCACGTACAGGTCGGCGTGCTTCTCCTGTTCCGTGTAGACGGTGTGCCAGACGGCCACCACCTCGTCCTGCTCGGGACGCGGCAGACTCCAGTCCCGTTCGACGCTGCTCCGCGGGACGGGCAGCCCGCGGCGCCACAGCAGGCGCAGGGCGGCGTCGTAGAGGCTCATCTCGTCCAGCGTCGCGAGGAGTTCGCGGTGGACGCGCCCGTGGTCCCGGTGCAGCTCGGCCATCCGCGGGGCCTTGTGGCCGAGCACGAACTCCATGTGCCGGTACATGTAGGACTGGAATCCCGAGCCGTCGCCGAGGGCGTCACGGAAGTCGGCGTACTCGGTCGGGCTCATCGAGCTGAGCGCCTCCCAGGTGCCGTGCAGCGACACACAGGTCCTGCGGAGCCGGCCCAGGGTGCGCAGCGCGCCCGGAAGGTCGTCGCGTTCCAGCTGCTCCCGCGCGCGTACGGCCTCGGTGTACGCGAGCTTGAACAGCAGCTCCATCACCTGGGTGATGATCAGGAAGGACGGTTCGGTCTCGGCGTCGGTGCGGGTGCGCTGCAGGGACAGCAGCATGTCGCTGCCGACGTACTGCGCGAACGGGGTTCCCTCGGCAGCGTGTCCCACGGCGCGCGATTCGGCGGGACTTTCGTCCGTCAATGGCTGGCCATTGAGATATTCCATGGCTGACTCGAAGACCCCGTTCGTACGTGCCGGCATGTTGCGGAATTCCGCGCACCGGGGCCATGCATGATTCTTGCGACCCCGTTGGACCTAGTTGGCGCTGTACAAGATGCGCTGAGTAGTTGAGAAGCGGCTGAGACCGCGAGATGCCACCTGCCACCCCCCAAGGCGGCTTATGCGATACAACCAGCGGTCCCGAGCAACGTCAAGTGTCTTTCAGGGTGTTGACGGAATGGTCCGCTCCGCATTCCTGGGGCCTGCTTCCCGGGTGGAGATCACGCGATGCCGGTTGTCGCTTTTGACTGTGATAGCCGCCCCTCGGCCATGGCGTCCCGGGTGTGTGCCGGCGTCCGCAAATGGGTTGCCGTGGGCGGTGTTCGAAGGACCGGCCGCAGGGGGTTCCGGGTGATTCGTGCCCGAGTTGGGCCGGGGCCATGAACTTTGTGTGGCGACTGGCTCAAGATGCGGTGGTGAACAACGGGAGTAAAGCGGCCGGATCGGGCGGAATATTTCCCTCCGATCGGCGCTCCCGGAGTTGTTGAGCGATGGGTCATCGCTCATTTCCCCAGCTCCCAGCGGGTGTTGGCGGTCCGAGTGCCCTCGCATGAAGATCGTCAAGGTCTAGCCACATGCTGGAACATGTGGTTTGCTCCATCGGGTGTTGAAGACTGGCAAGGAACACCTCGAGAGCCTGCGTGACGGCCGTCGTGTCTACATCGGCCGGACGCTTGTTGAAGATGTGACCACACACCCGGCTTTCGCGCGTGCGGCCCAGACGATCTCCGATCTCTACGACCTGAAGGCGGACCCCGCCAACAGTGAAGTAATGACGTATGTGGAGGACGGGGAAAGGCACAGCTCGTATTTCATGCGAGCAAGGAGCCGTGAGGATCTGGCAAAGCGATCGGCTGCTCACAAGCGGATTGCCGACCTGAGTTACGGCCTGCTCGGCCGCTCTCCGGATTACGTGGCGAGCTTCGTCACGGGCATGGCCGTATCCCCTGAAGTCTTCAATGACACTTCCGACCGGGTCGTCGCCTACTGGCGCCATATGCGCGACAACGACGTCTACGCGGCACATGCGATCGTCGCTCCTCAGGCGGCCCGCGATCCGAAATTCTACGAGCGTGAGAACCTCCCGATTCCGACCCTCCGGGTCGTCGGCGAGGACGACGCGGGCGTGATCGTGCACGGCATGAAGATGCTGGCGACCGGGGCGGTCCTCGCCAACGAGATCTGGATCGGCAACATCCTGCCCCTGGCCCCGGAGAACGAGGCCGAGTCGATCACCATGGCGGTGCCGTGCAACGCGCCCGGCGTGTCGCTGTGGTCGCGCAAACCGCTAGCCACCGCCGCCGCGGAGGAGTTCGACGCCCCGCTGAGCCGGCGGTTCGACGAGACCGACGCCATGGTCCTCTTCGACCACGTGCACATCCCCTGGGAGCGCGTCTTCGTCCACAACGACGTGCCGCTCTCGCGCGAGCTGTACTTCCGCACTCCGGCGCACGCCTACGGCAACCACCAGTCCAACGTCCGCTTCCACTCGAAGCTCGAACTGCTGGTGGGCGTCGCCAGCCGCATCGCGCGGTCGACGGGCGCCGAACAGGTGCCCGCCGTACGGGAGAAGCTCGGCCGGCTCGCCTCGCAGGAGGCGCTGCTGGCGGGGCTCATCGACGGCCAGCTCTGGGGCGCGGAGCCCTGGGGGGACGGCTACGTCACCTACAACCGGCGCTCCATGTACGCCGCCATGAACTGGTGCGTCGAGCACTACTCCGAGCTGATCGACGTCCTGCGCGAGCTGTGCGGCGGCGGGGCGCTGCAGTTCCCGGCCGACTGCTCCGTCCTGGCCGACGACGAACTGCGGCGGACGTTCGAGGAGTTCTGGCACACCCCGCAGCTCGCCGCCGTCGAGCGGATGAAGCTGCACAAGCTGGCCTGGGACTTCGTGGGCAGCGAGTTCGCCGGCCGCCACCAGCAGTACGAGAAGTTCTACGCCGGTGCCGGGTTCATCGTGCGCGGCCACAACTACCGCGAGGCCCCTGGGACCACTTCCACGGCATCGTGGACGGACTGCTGGACTCGTACACGCACCCGTCCGACGTGCCCGGCTCCCCGTCGTGAGCGCCACGACGACCCCGGGTGTGACCATCTCCGACTTCCGGCTCGGCATGAGCCGGCTGGCCGGCGGGGTGAGCGTGATCGCCACCGGCACCGCCGCCGACCCGGCGGGCCGGCGGGGCATGACCGCGACCGCGGTGTGCTCCCTGTGCGCCGAGCCGCCGAGCCTGGTCGTCTGCCTGAACCACGCGGCCGGCACCCGGGAACGGCTCGTGCACAACGGGGTGTTCTCCGTCAACGTCCTGGCCGGCGACGACCTCGACGTCGCGCGGACGTTCGCCGGCCTGCACGGCACCTTCGGAGCGGAACGGTTCAGCAGCGGTGACTGGTCACCGGGAACGCTGGGCGTGCCCGTGCTCGGCAGCGCCCTGGCCTCCTTCGAGTGCCGGGTCGCGGAGTCCGTGGAGCACGGCACGCACGCCCTCCTCATCGGGCACATCGAGTCGATCCGCTGGGCGGACGAGGCCGGCGGCGCGGCCGAGCCGCTCCTCTACTACAGCCAGAGATTCCACGGTCTCGGTACAGAGGTCGGGGTGACAGGGGGTCCCACAAGATGACCGAGCAGACCGACGCCCGCCCGGGCATCGTCTCCGTCGAAGAGCTCCGCAAGGCCGGCAGCGCCGCCTTCCCCGGCGCGCTGGCCGCCAAGTCGCTCTATCCGGAGTCCGACTTCGAGGTCGTGCTGGTACGCGGCCCGAACAGCCGCAACGACTTCCACGTCAACCCGTACGACGAGCTGTTCCTCCAGGTGGAGGGCACCATCCGGGTCGACACCCGGGAGCAGGGCGGCGCGCCGCGGCGCAACCTCGTGCACGAGGGCGAACTGTTCGTCGTGCCCGCGGGCACCGCCCACTCCCCGCTGCGCCCCGAGGGCACCTGGGGCCTCGTCGTCGAGGTCCGCAGGAAGCCGGGCGACACCGAGGCCGTGGAGTGGTACTGCGACCGGTGCGACGCGCTCATCGAACGGGTGACCATGGAGTCGTCGCGGATGATCGAGTCCCTGATGCCGCTGCTCAACGAGTTCCAGGCCTCCGAGGACCGCCGCACCTGCGGTTCCTGCGGACACGTCCTCGCCGTGCCGGGCCCCTTCGTCATGGAGGGGCCGGCATGACGGATGGCGCCCGGCCCCGGCTGGTCGACTGCCATACCCACACGCTGCCCCGGCACTGGCTCGACCTCGCCGAGCGCTACGGCGACGCCCGCTGGCCGGTCCGGCGCGCGGTCGACGACTGCACCGCCGACCTGTTCGTGAACGGCAGGCACTTCCGCACGGTCCCGCACACCTGCTGGGACCCGGCGGCGAGGATCGAGCAGATGGACGCCTCAGGCGTCGCGAGCCAGTGGCTGTCCGTCACCCCGGTGATGTTCGGCTACTGGGCGCCGCCCCCGCAGGCGGCGGAGATGGCCCGGCACGTCAACGACGGCATCGCCGAGATGGTGCGGCACGCACCCAACCGCTTCACCGGCCTGGCCACCCTGCCGATGGGCGACCCGGACCTCGCCGTCGCGGAGCTGGAGCGCGCCGTGCGCGAGCTGGGCCTGCGCGGAGTGGAGATCGGCACCAACATCGCCGGCCGCGAACTCGACGACCCGATGCTGAAGCCGGTCTTCGAGGCCGTCGCCGAGCTGGACGTGCCGGTGCTGGTCCACCCCTGGGACGTACGCTCCGCGGACCGGCTGACCCGCTACAACGCCATGTACACCGTCGGCATGCCCACCGAGACCGCGTACGCGGCGCTCGCCCTGCTGCACGGCGGCGTGCTGAGCGCGAACCCCGCCCTGCGCGTCCTGCTCGCGCACGGGGCCGGCGCGCTCGCCTGGCTGCTGCCGCGCGTCGACCGGGGCTGGGCGACCTGGCCGGACAAGCGGGGCGGCGCGGCCGAGCCCCCGGGGACGACCGCCCGGCGGCTGTGGGCCGACTCGCTCGCCGGCGACGAGGCCAACCTGCGGCTCGTCGCGGGCCGGATCGGCTGGGACCACATCGTGCTCGGCACCGACTACCCCTTCCCGTTCGGCGAGGAGCGCCCGGGGGACGCCGTCGAGCGGTCCTCGCTCGACGAGGACGTCAAGACGGCGATCCTCTCCGGCAACGCCTCCGCACTGCTGACGGCAGCCGCCCGGTAACCAGCGTCATGACCCGGCCTCCGCGGCCGCGACGACCACACACGACCGAGGTTCGACATTGAGTACTGACACCGCATCGGCGGAGGCGCGCTTCGAGGAGCTGGGGCTGTCGTTCCCGCACTCTCCCGCGCGCACCGGAAACTTCCTGAGCACCGTGCGCGTCGGCGACCTGCTGTTCGTGTCCGGACAGGGCAGCCACGACATCCGGGGCAAGATCGGCGTCGACATCGACGAGGACACCGCCCGGCTGGCCGCCCGCGAGGCCGGGCTGCGCCTGCTCGCCCTCGTCAGGGAGGAACTCGGCTCCCTCGACCGCGTGAAGCGGATCGTGAAGCTGCTCGGGTTCGTCAACTGCCTGCCCGGCTTCGACCGTGGTCCGCAGGTCATCAACGGGGCCTCCGACCTGCTCGTCGAGGTGTTCGGGGAGGCGGGCCGGCACGCGCGCTCGGCCATCGGCGCGATCGCGCTGCCCCACGACTTCGCCGTGGAGATCGAGATGATCGTCCAGGTCGAGTCGTGACGGCGGCGCCCATCCACCAAAACGGCGCGTCATGACCGGGCTCGAGCGCTTCGGCCATGTCATCGGCGGCAGGACCACCGGCTCCGCCGACGGCGCCACCATGGTCTCCGTCGACCCCACCACCCGTACGGCCTGGGCGGAGGTGGCCCTGGGGTCGGCGGTGGACGTCGACCGGGCGGTCGCGTCCGCCCGCGAGGCCTTCGACGAGGGCCCCTGGCCCCGGATGACGCAGGCTGAGCGGTCCCGCCTCCTGCACTCCTTCGCCGACGTGCTGCTCTCCCACGCGGACGAGCTGGGTCTGCTCGACACCCGTGACATGGGGCGCCCGCTCACGGCCACGCGGGACAACGACGTGGTGCGCGGCGCGGCCAACTTCCGCTTCTTCGCCGACGACGCGCGCCTCGCCGCCGACGCCTCGTTCCCGGGCCACCCGGGCCACCACATCTACACCCGCCACGAACCGGCCGGGGTGGTGGCCGCGGTGTCACCCTGGAACTTCCCGCTGATGCAGGCCACGTGGAAGATCGCGCCGGCCCTCGCCTACGGCAACACCGTCGTCCTCAAGCCCGCCGAGCAGAGCCCCGCCTCCGCCACCCGGCTCGCCGAACTCGCCCTGGAGGCCGGTCTGCCGCCCGGCGTGCTCAACGTCGTGCACGGCCTCGGACCCGCCGGCGCGGGCGAGGCCCTGGTCTCCCACCAGGGCGTCGACCTGATCACCTTCACCGGGGAGACCCGCACCGGAGAGGCGATCATGCGGTCCGCCGCCGCGGGGGTCCGGGCCGTCAGCTTCGAACTCGGCGGCAAGGGCGCCTCGGTCGTCTTCGACGACGCCGACATCGACCGGGCCGTGGCCGTCGCCGCCGACGCGGCCTTCTCCAACGCCGGCCAGATCTGCCTCGCGGGCTCCCGCGTCCTGGTCCAGCGCGGCGTGCACGACCGGGTGGTCGCGGCGCTGGTCGAACGGGCGGAGCGGCTGCGCCTGGGCGACCCGCGCGAGCCGGGGACCGACATCGGGCCGCTCTCCTCCGAGGAGCACCACGCCAAGGTCACCGGGCACCTGCGCCGGGCCGCCGAGGAGGGCGCCGAACTGCTGACCGGAGGCCCCCGGGACGGCTGGTGGGTTGCCCCGGCCGTGGTCGTGGACGCCGCACCCGACGCGGCGATCTGCCGGGAGGAGGTCTTCGGCCCCGTCGTCACCGTCCACCCCTTCGACACCGAGGAGGATGCCGTACGCATCGCCAACGCGACCCCCTACGGCCTGTCCGCCATGGTGTTCACCAGCCGGCTGGCGCGCGCCCACCGGGTCGCCGGACGACTGCGGGCGGGCAACGTCTGGGTCAACTGCTTCTGGGTGCGCGACCTGCGCTCGCCCTTCGGCGGCTTCGGCCGGTCCGGCGTCGGCCGCGAGGGCGGCGGCCACTCCCGTGAGTTCTTCACCGAGGCCAAGACCGTGGTGATGGACGTCGGCTGACGCGGGCTCCACCGTCCGGCCCGTCCCCGGCCGGCGCGCCTTCCGTACCGACCGGAACCGATCTCTCTTCCCCGAGCCGACTTCCGTACCCGAACCGAGCCTCCCGTACGGAACCGGCTCTTCACCTATGCCTAGGAGGTAATCAACCCCATGGACCTTGGTATCCGAGGGCGCGTCGCGATCGTCTGCGCCTCGACCGCCGGACTCGGTGAGGCAACCGCACGGGCGCTCGCCGCCGAAGGGGCCCGCGTGGTGGTCTGCGGGCGGCGCGGGGACCTCGCCAAGGAGATCGCCGCGCAGCTCCCCGAGGCGATCGGCGTCGAGATCGACCTCGTGGCGCCGGACGGCCCCGCCCGGCTGGTCGCCGCCACCGAGGAGGCCTTCGGGCCGGCCGACATCGTGGTCCTGAACAGCCCCGGGCCGCCGCCCGGCGGTTCGCAGGACATCGGGGACGCCGACATCGTCGCGGCGATGGAGTCCCTGGTCCTGCCCCACCAGCGGCTGGTGTCCCTGGTCCTGCCGGGGATGCGGGAACGCGGCTGGGGGCGTGTCCTGTCCCTGGCGTCGATCGGTGTCGTCACCCCGATCCCCAGCCTGGCGCTGTCCAACATCGGGCGGGCCGCCCTGGGCGGATACCTCAAGACCCTCGCGACCGAGGTCGCGGGTGACGGAGTCACGGTCAACATGCTGCTCCCCGGGCGCATCGAGACCGCGCGCACGGTCCAGATGAACACCTACCGGGCCGCCCGCGAGGGCATCGGCGTGGAGGAGTTCGCGGCGCGGGCGCAGGCGGCCATCCCGGCCCGCCGGTACGGGCAGCCGGACGAGTTCGGCGCCGTCGCGGCCTTCCTGTGCAGCGAGGCCGCCTCCTACGTCACGGGCACCGCGCTGCGGTGCGACGGCGGCGCCGTGCCCTCGCTCTGACCGACTCCCACCCAAGAGAGGGCAGATGACCCAGAACCAAGTGGCGTTGCTGTTCTTCGACCTCGCTCTCATCCTCCTGGTGGCCCAGCTCGCGGGCCGCGCCGCCCGCGCGCTCGGTCAGCCCGCGGTGCTCGGCGAGATAGTCGCCGGCATCCTCCTGGGCCCCACGCTGCTGCACGGCTCGCTGTCCGACACCCTGTTCCCGGCGGACCTCCGCCCGTACCTGAGCGCCCTGGCCAACGTCGGTCTGGTCCTGTTCATGTTCGTGGTGGGCCTGGAATTCGACTACGGGCGGCTGCGCGGTTTCGGCCGGGTGACCGGTGTCACCGCGCTCAGCGCGGCCCTGGTGCCCTTCGGGCTCGGCTCCCTGCTGGCCCTGCACCTCGCCGGCACCCACCACAGCAGGCACCACCTCGGCTTCGTGCTGTTCTTCGGCGTGGCGATGTCGATCACGGCCTTCCCGGTCCTCGCCAGGATCCTCGTGGACCGGCGGATGAACCGGACGCTGGTCGGCTCGATCGCGCTGTCCGCCGCCGCCTCGTGCGACCTGGCCGCCTGGACCATGCTGGCGATCGTCCAGGCGATGGTGGGCGGCGGCGGTTCCGCCCACTGGACGACCGTGCTGGTGGTGCCCTTCGCCGGGCTGCTCGCGTTCGTCGTCAGACCGCTGCTGAGGCGGCTGCTCACCCACGACGGCGAGGCCGTCCCGCTGACCGTCACGCGCTTCGTCACGGTGGTGGCCGGCCTGTTCGCCTCGGCGGCGGTGACCGAACTGATCGGCCTGCACTTCGTGTTCGGGGCGTTCCTGTTCGGTCTGGTCGTCCCCCGGCAGGCCACCGCGAAGGCCCGCGAGGAGCTGATGCGGCACTCCCAGACGGGCACCGCCTTCCTGCTGCCGGTCTACTTCGTCGTCTCCGGCTTCAAGGTCGACCTCAGCACCGTGGGCTCCAGCGGACTGCTGGAACTCGCGCTGATCGTGCTCACCGCCGTCTTCGGCAAGGTCGCGGGCACCTACCTCGCCGCGCGGACTCAGGGGATGACGTCACGGCACTCGGCGGTCCTGGCCACCCTGATGAACACCCGCGGGCTGACCGAACTCATCGTGCTCGGCGTGGGCCTGCAGATCGGGATGCTCGACAACAGCCTCTACTCGCAGATGGTTGTCATGGCGGTCGTCACGACCGGCATGGCCGGCGTCCTGCTGCGCCGGCTGGCCGGGCCCGAGGACCACAACCTGCTGGAGGAGCCCTCGACGCCGGCGCCGCTGGCCGAAGCGGGCGAACGCACCGGTCGCTGAGCGGACCGGGCCGACGGCGAACTCCGCCGCCCGCGTGGGGACCACCTCGCGCGGGCGGGGGCGTGCCGTCCCGCCGGCCCGGGTCTCACCCGGAGCGGCGCCGGACGATCGGCGGCGGCGCCGGCCGGGCCGTGCCGAGCCGCTCGGCCACGCCCGCGACCGTGGGCACGTCGTAGATCACCCGCGGCCGCAGCTCCACCGAGAGCTCCCGCCGGACGCGGGACACGATCTGGGTGACGTGCAGCGAATGCCCGCCCAGCTCGAAGAAGTTGTCGTCGAGACCGACCCGCTCCACGTCCAGCACGGCCGCGAAGATCTCGCACAGCGCCTTCTCCCGGGCCGAGCCCGGCGCCCGGTAGGCCGTCACCGGGGCGAACCGCGGCACGGGCAGGGCCCGGCGGTCCAGCTTGCCGTTGACCGTCAGCGGAAGCTCCGCCAGCGGCACGACCGCGGCGGGCACCATGTACTCCGGCAGCCGCCGCGCGACGAAGGACCGCACCTCCGCCGCCTCGACGGCCGCCGTCCCCGGCGCGGCACCACGTAGCCCACCAGCCGCCGGTCACCGGAGTCCGACTCGTGCACCACCACGGCGGCCCGCCCCACCCCGGGGTGAGCGGCCAGGGCCGCCTCGACCTCGCCCAGCTCGATCCGGAAGCCCCGGAGCTTGACCTGGCCGTCCTCACGGCCCAGGAACTCCAGCACGCCCCCGGCGGTCCACCGCACCACGTCCCCGGTGCGGTACATCCGCTCGCCGGGCTCGCCGAACGGATTCGCGACGAAGCGTTCCGCCGTCGTCCCCGGGCGACGCAGATAGCCCCGGGCCAGACCGGCCCCCGCGACGTACAGCTCACCCGCCACGCCCGGCGCCGTCGGCCGCAGCGCGGCGTCCAGCACGTACACCCGGGTGTCGGCGACGGGCCGGCCGATGGGCACCGTGCCCGAGGCGGTGAGGTCCGTGCCGCGCACGTCGTGCGTGGTGGTGAACGTGGTGTTCTCGGTCGGCCCGTACCCGTTGGAGAGCCGGACGCCGGGCAGTGCGCCCACGACGGCGGCGCACATCGCGGGCGACAGCACGTCACCGCCCGCCAGCAGGTGGCGCAGCCCCCGCAGGGCGGTCACATCGGTGTCCACCACCTGGTGGAACAGGCCCGCCGTCAGCCACAGGACGGTCACCCCGTGCCGGGCGGTGAACTCCTTCAGCTCCGCCACCGACAGCACGCCCGGCGGCGCGACCGCCAGCACGGCCCCGTTGAGCAGGGCTCCCCATATCTCCAGCGTCGTGGCGTCGAACGACGGCGAGGCGAGCTGGCCGACGACGTCACCGGCGCCGATGTCCAGGTAGCCGGTCCGGCGTACCAGCCGGTCCACGGACGCGTGCGTCACCAGCACGCCCTTGGGGCGGCCGGTGGAGCCGGAGGTGTAGATGCCGTAGGCGGGGTGCGCCGGCCGCAGCCCGGCGGTGCGCTCCGCCGGGCCTAGGCCGGTGCCCGGGTGGCCGAGCAGGGCGGCCTCGGTCAGCGGGTCGTCCAGCACGACGGTGGTGGTGCCGGGGCCCCGGCGGTACGGGGACGCAGCGCACCGGTCGTGATCAGGCAGGCGGGACCGGCGTCGTCGAGCAGGTGGGCGACGCGCTCGGCCGGGTACGCCGGGTCCACGGGCACGTAGGCCCCGCCCGCCTTGACGACGGCGAGCAGGGCCACCACCAGCTCGGCGGAGCGTTCGAGGGAGACCGCGACCAGGGACTCGGGGCCCACACCGTGCCCGCTGAGCAGCCGCGCCAGCCGGTTGGCCCGCGCGTCGAGTTCCCGGTACGACAGCCGGACCCGGCCGTCGACCACGGCGAGGGCGTCGGGGGTGCGCGCCGCCTGTGCCTCGAACAGCTCCGGCAGCGTCGCCGCGGGCACGTCTCTCGCGGTGTCGTTCCAGTCCACCAGCAGGCGGTGCAGCTCGGCTTCGTCGAGCGGTTCGACGCGGCTCAGCGGCAGGCCGGGACGCGCCACGGCCTGTCCGAGGACCCGCACGAGACGCCGGGCGAGCGCCTCGGCCGTCGCCTCGTCGAACAGGCCGGCCGCGAAGGTGAGCAGGCCGCGCAGCCCGGCCGGGCGGCCGTCGGCCCCGAGACGCGGCCGCAGGCGGAAGGACAGGTCGCACGGCGGGAACGCCGGGCCGCCCGGGGCGGCTCGGCGGCGTGGGGGCCGGCCGCGTCCGCCGCGAGCCCGGACGCCGCGGTCACCGGCTCCTCGACGACCAGCTCGACCTGGTACGGCGGACGGGCGGCCGGCGCGAGCTCCGCCACGACCCGCTCGAAGGCCGCGCCCCCGTACCGGGAGGCGGTCGCGGCGCCGTCGTGCAGCCGGTGCAGCGACTCGGTGAAGGAGGGGTCGCCCGAGAGATCGGCCGGCACCACGATCCGCTCGCCCGCGGCGGTGCGGCCACCGAGCGGGATGTCGGTTCCGGCGCCCAGGCGGGACAGCAGCGCGGCGAGCGCGGCCCGCAGCACCGTCACCGGGGACACGCCCTCGGCGGCGGCCAGTTCCACGACCCGGGCGTGCAGTTCCGCTCCGACGTCCAGCGCGACGCATGCGGTGCGCGGGTCGGGGTGTGCGGCCGCGGCCGGTCGAACGGCAGGGCCAGCTCCGGTGGTGCCTCCGCCAGCACCCGCCTCCAGTGGGCCGGCCCGCCGTTCCCGTCCGCGACCTCGGTCGTGATCGCCGTCATACCGTTTCTCCCCCGGCCACCGCTGCGGCCCCCGTCGGTGTCTGCGTCGGCCGACGGGCCGGCCGCACGACGCGATGGCGTGTGCCACGCGTCGTGCGGCCGGCCCGGGCCCGTTCCGTGCGGCGCACCCGCCGGCTCAGCCGGCCCGGTCGGCGTCCGTCGCCAGAACGAGGCTGCGCGGACGCATGTCCGTCCAGTCCTGCTCGATCAGCGCCAGGCACGCCTGACGGCCGTCCGGGCCGTGCACGGCGGTCCAGCCGGCCGGCACCTCGATGGTCTCGGGCCACAGCGAGTACTGGCCCTCCTCGTTGCGCAGCACGAAGAACACGCCGTCCTCGTCGTCGAACGGATTGGTCATGTCATGCCTCCTGGGGTGAGTGGGTGAGAAGTCCGGCGAGCGCCGCGGGAGTCGGCTGCTGGAACAGGGCGCCGAGGGTGATCTGCGCGCCGAGCCGCTCGCCGACGAGGTTGAGCAGGCGCAGCGCCAGCAGCGAGTGCCCGCCCAGGTCGAAGAAGGCGTCGTCGGGCCCGACCGCCTCCTGTCCGAGCACCTCGGCGAAGAGGGCGCACAGGGCCTCCTCGGCGGGCCCCGACGGGGCCCGGCCCGACGACGGCCCGGCCTCCGGCACGGGCAGCGCCCGTACGTCGGCCTTGCCGTTCGGCGACAGCGGCAGGCTGTCCAGCACGAGGACGCCGGACGGCACCATGTACTCCGGGAGCCGGGCCCGTACGAACTCGCGCAGCTCCCGCGCCAGCAGCTCGGCGCGCCGGGCACCCAGCGGATCGTTCGCCAGGTCCCGGCCGAGCTCCGGGTGCCCGGCCCGGTCCGCCGCCGCCGTCGCCGGTGCGGGGCCGGCCGTGACGACCACGTCGAAGACGCCGTCGCCCCGGACCAGCTCCACCGAGGCGGCCCTGGGCCACCGGGCGGCCAGTCGCGTGAAGTAACGCGGGCTGATCGCGAGTTCGCCGTCCGCCGGCTTCTCGGGTACGTCCGTGACGACGAGGACACCGCCGTCGCCGAGCGCGTCCAGCGCCTGCCCGACGACGTCGTCCGCGTAGGCCAGCGACGGGCAGTGCCGGAACACGGAGTCGATCACGACCGCCCCGAAGGACCGGTCGCGGAACCCGCGGAAGTCCGTCGCCTCCCGGTGCAGCAGCGTCGGCCGGGTCCCGCCGGCGAGGTCGGGCGCGGACCGCAGCAGGTCGATCGCCGACGACGAGAAGTCGGTCGCGACGTACTGGCCGCACGAGGGCGACAGCGCCCGCAGCAGCGCGCCGCCGCCGCAGCCGATCTCCAGCAGCCGGTCCGGGCGCAGCGGCGCGATCCGGTCCAGGGCGGTGCGGTTCGCCGGCCGGCCGGTCCCGCCCTCCCGGTGGGCCTCGTCGAAGAATCGCTGCCGCTCGGCGACGTGCTCCGCGGCCGCCGACGGGTCGCCCGCCGCCCACTCGGCCCGCGCCCGCTCGGCGGGTGCGACGTAGGCGTACATGCGGTGGTCGCCGTGCCCGTCCTCGCGGACCGTGACGGCGGCCTGCCCGACCGCCGGGTGCTCGGCGAGCGTCGCCTCCACCTCTCCCGGCTCCACCCGGAAGCCGCGCAGTTTGACCTGGTCGTCGAGCCGGCCGAGGAACTCGATGTTGCCGTCCGGCAGGAAGCGGGCCAGGTCGCCGGTCCGGTAGAGCCGCGAGCCGTCGGCGGCGAACGGGTCGGCGACGAACCGTGACGCGGTGAGGTCCGGACGGCCGAGGTAGCCGCGGGCCACGTTGGTGCCGCCGACGTAGATCTCTCCGGCGACCCCGACCGGCACCGGGCGCAGCAGCGCGTCCAGCACGTACAGCCGCGTGTTGTCGACGGGCCGGCCGATCGGCAGCGCGGCGGTGACGTCACCGGCGCAGCGGAAGAAGGAGGCGTTGACCGTGGTCTCGGTGGGACCGAAGACGTTGAAGAGCCGCCGCCCCTTGGACCACCGGTTCACGACCGCGGGGGTGGCGGCCTCGCCGCCGATGAGGATGGTCTCCAGGTGTGGCAGCTCGGTCTGCGACAGCGTCGCCAGCACCGACGGCACGAGCGCGACCTGGGTGATCTCCCGTTCGGCCAGCAGGGCGGACAGCTCCCCGCCGAGCAGGTGCCGGGGCGCGACCACCAGTTCGCCGCCGCTGATCCAGGTGATCCAGATCTCCGACACCGAGGCGTCGAAGCAGATCGACGCCACCTGCAGCACGCGGGAGTGCGGGCCGAGCCCGAACTCCCGGCTCTGGAATCGGATCATGCTGGTCACACCCCGGTGCGGGACCTCCACGCCCTTGGGGCGGCCGGTCGAACCCGAGGTGTAGATGACGTACGCGAGGCCGTCCGGGTGCGTGCCGGGAGCGAGGTCGTGCGCCGGCCAGGCCCGGTCCGCCTCCTCGTCGAGGTGGACGACCTCGGCGCCGCCGGCGCCGACGTCGAGTCCGCGCTGCACGACGACGAACGGGCAGCGGGCGTCCTCCAGCATGTACGCGATCCGCTCGGCCGGGTACTCCGGGTCGAGCGGCAGATAGGCGCCGCCGGCCTTCAGGACGGCGAGCATGCCCACCATCAGGTCCAGCCCGCGCTCCGCGCACAGCCCGACCACCACCTCGGGGCCGACACCGGCCGCGCGCAGCCGCCGGGCGAACCGGTTCGCCCGCGCGTTCAGCTCCGCGTACGTCAGCGCGCCGTCCCCGTACGACACCGCGACGGCCCCGGGGTCCGCGCGGCCTGCTCCTCGAAGAGCCGCACCACGGTCAGGTCCGGGAACTCCCGCGCCGTCCCGTTCCACTCGACGAGCTGACGGCGGGCCTCCTCGCCGGTGAGCAGCGGCAGCTCCGACAGCCGGACACCGGCGCCCACCCGCTCCAGGAGAGCGACGAAGTGCCGTGCGAACCGCTCCATGGTGGAGTGGTCGAACAGGTCCGCCGCGTAGATCAGTTCTCCGGAGAGCCCGTCGGAGGTCTCCCAGCAGCACATCTCCACGTCGAGGTGGATGGTGGCCCCGTGGTCGCCGAACGGCGCGGCCTCCAGGCCCGGCAGGTCGAGTGCGCGGCCCGTGTGCTTCTCCTGGAGAAGCTGGAAGCCGATCTGGGTCAGCGGGTTCCGGCTGGTGTCCCGCGCCGGATGGAGCTCCTCCACCAGCCGCTCGAACGGCAGGTCCTGGTGGTCGAAGGCGTCGAGCGACACCGCGCGCACCCGCTCCACCAGCTCGCCGAACGTCGGATCGCCGGAGCAGTCCACCCGCGTCACGAGGTTGTTGACGAAGAAGCCGACGAGATCCTCGAGTTCGGCCTGGTCCCGGCCCGCGACCGGCACGCCGACCACGATGTCGGTGCCGCCGGTGTACCCGGCCAGCAGGGCGTCGAACGCGGCCAGCAGCACCATGAACAGCGTGGCGTGGCGCTCCGTGCCGATCGCCCGCAGCCGGTGCGCCACCTCGGCGGGCACCTCGAACGGCACCACCCCGGCGGTGTGGCTGGGTATCGGCGGCCGCGGCCGGTCGGCCGGGAGCTCCAGCACGGCGGGCATGCCGAGCAGGCGCTCCCGCCAGTGCTCCAGCCGCTCGGCCAGCACCTCACCGGACAGGTGGGACCGCTGCCAGTCGGCGTAGTCCGCGTACTGGATCTCCAGCGGTGGCAGCGGGGAGGGCCGCCCCGAGCCGAACGCGCCGTAGAGCGCGCTCAGCTCGGACTGCAGGACGCCCAGCGACCAGCCGTCGCCGGCGATGTGGTGCAGGGTCACCAGCAGTACGTGGTCGGCCTCGGCGAGGCGCACCAGCCGGACCCGCAGCACCCTGCCCTTCGCCAGGTCGAAGGGCTCGCGCGCCTCCGCGGCCGCCAGCCGGTGGGCCTCCGCGACCGGGTCCTCCGCCCGCCCGGCGTCCGCCACGTCCAGGGTCACCGCGTACGGCGGGTCGATCACCTGGCGCGGCGCTCCGCCGTCGTCCGTGAACCTGGTCCGCAGGGCCTCGTGCCGGGCCACGATCTCGGTGAACGCGCGCTCCAGCGCGGGCACGTCGAGCGGTCCGGTCAGCCGGTGCGCGAACGCCAGGTTGTAGAAGGGGTTGCCGGGCATGAGCCGGTCGAAGAACCACAGCCGCTGCTGAGCGAAGGACAGCGGCCCGGCCACGGAGAGATCACCCATCGGTTCGGCTCACCCCCCGGAGGTGTCCGGCGAGTACTGCGGCAGCGGGAACACCGGGCGGCTCGCCTGCGGCAGTCCGGCCCAGCGCAGCAGCCCGTGCCGCCGCATGTCGAGGGCGAAGTCGACCAGTTCCTCGACGTCCGCGCCCAGTTCGTCGGCGATCCGCCGCATGGAGCGGGTGCCGTCCGCGAGGCCGAGGACGCCCTCCCACTCGGGCCTGACCGTCGCCGCCGCGCGCTGCTCACCGGTGGCGGGCAGCCCGACGGAACCGCGGGAGCCGGCCGCCTGCAGCCGCTCGGGACGCAGTTCGGTGAGGTCCGGCGCGGTGACCTCGAGACCGCCGATGAACAGCCGGTCGAGCCGCGAGCCGTACAGGCAGTCCATCGCCTCGTCGGGGTGCTCCACGATCGGCATGCCCCGCAGGTTGAACGAGGTGTTGAGGACCATCGGCAGGCCGGTCCGGTCCTCGAAGGCCTCGATCAGCGCGCGGAACGCCCCCGGGTTGTCCTCGGCGACCGTCTGCACACGGCAGGTGCCGTCGACGTGCACGACCTCGCTCACCAGCTCCCGCTGCGCCTCGAGGACCGGGCACACCATGAGCATGAACGGGCTCTCGGCGGCGGGCATGTCGAACCACTTGCCGGCGCGCTCGGTGAGCACGGAGCCGGCGAAGGGGCGGAATCCTTCGCGGAACTTGACCCGGGCGTTCAGCCGGTCCTTCATCCCGGGCATGCCCGGGTGGCACAGGATCGACCGGGCGCCGAGCGAACGCGGACCGAACTCGGCCCGGTCCTGGAACCAGCCGATGATGTCGCCACGGGCGATCGCGTCGGCGGCGGCGGAGGCGATCGCCTCGGTGCCCTCGTGCGTGCGGGTCTCCAGTCCCCAGCGGTCCGCCACGGCCTGGATGTCGGTGCCGGTCACCCGCGGCGGGCCGAGGTAGACGTGCCGCATCGGCGGAGTGGCCCGGGCGGGCAGTCCCAGCAGGTTGTGGTACGCGTAGAGCGCCGCGCCGGCCGCGTTGCCGTCGTCGGTCGCCGCCGGGAAGACGAACATCCGCTCGACGTCGGTCTCGCGCATGATGCGCGTGTTCAGGCTGGAGTTCAGGAACGAGCCGCCGCACGTCACCAGCGAGCGGGTGCCGCCGATCGCCAGCACGTGCCGGGTCACGTGCAGCACGGCCTCCTCGAACTCCGCCTGGAGCTGCGCCGCGAGGTCGAAGTGGAACTGCTCGTAGGGCGCCCGGGCGGGCGCGGGACCAGCCGGAGCTCGTCGCCCTCGCGGACGGCGACGCCGAGTTCGACGAGGGACTCGGCGGCCCGGTCGAAGCGCAGCCGGCCGTCGGGCGCGAGCTCGTAGAACATGTTGTCGTCGCTGAGCCGCTTGCCGTACGAGGCGAGGCCCATCGTCTTGCCCGCGTCGTCGTACGTGGTGCCGGCCTCGCGGAAGCCCAGGGCGAGCGTGACCACCCGGTAGATCTCACCGACGCCGGAGAGGGCCGCGGGGGTCCAGACCTCGCCGTCGCGGCGGTAGCCGGCGATGCGGTCGGCGTCCCGCACGACGCGCAGCAGGATCTCGGGCGTCTGCCCGGTGCGGAACGTGAACGCCGTCTCCCGCTCGCGGCCGCCGCCGGCGATCCGGGAACCGTAGGAGTCCATGACCAGGGCCGCGGCCTCGTCGTAGCCCGACGAGTAGAAGGCGGCGCTGGCGTGCGCCAGGTGGTGGCCGGGGTGCGGCAGGGCGAGGCAGCGTTCCTGCGGGGCGACCAGCCCCAGCACGCTGAGCAGCTTGGCCTCGTCCCGCTGGTCGCGGGACTCGGTCGAGGTCGCGATCCAGCCGTCGATCTCGCCGGCGCCGACACCCGCGACGGAGAGGATCTCGTTGGTCAGATCGGACATGGCCGCCGCATAGGCGTGCAACGGGACGGTGCCGCGCTTGACACGGGTGGTGCGCTCGAGGGCGAGCGCGAAGCGAATCACACCGTCTTCCACCAAGCACACACTGCTGTCATGGCTCAGATTGAAGCCAATAACGCGCGTAGAAATAGCTACCCCCAAGGAAACGGTGCAATAGCATCAGAGCGTCGGAGCATCAAGGGCATTACCGTCCGGGCGGAACACCGTCGGAAGAATCTCTAATGCAGTCTCGGACATTGAGACGACCACGAACTCGCCTGAGCGTAGTCCAAAGTGACCCCCTGTCAACCATGAATGTTGCCGCATTTGGCGGTCCTATGTCTGATTCGTCGTGGTGTGACTCGGCCGGACTCCGCCATCGCATCCGGCTTGATTTGGTTGACAGTTGCCGTCTCACCATGCAAGATCAAGTCACTGGATCTGTAAGCAGGCGACACGGGGGTGGCCGGCGCGACCATACGGGGAAATGCGGACATGTGAGGTCCGCATTACATCTGTCTTCACGCACGAATTCGCCGGCCCGGACGCCCGGGTCCATTTCGAGTTTTCCTTTTCCGGCGCCTCTCCGTTTCGCTCGCCCGGTGCGGCGGAAAACCATTCCGGACCTCCGCAGCGGCTCGTTCGCCCGTACGGTCAGAGGGTCTCTGCCGCTCGGCATTACGCGCCGTGCGACTGCATGCGGCTTGCCGCACCTGGACTTCGGTCTCGCGGCGCGGGCGGCACGGCGGTGGCCGTGCGACGGTGCCACCACAGCGGGCTGGTGACGCCGTCGCGGTCGAAGCTTCGGCGAGCGGATCCGCCGGGCGTGTCAGTGGGGCCCTGGCAGGATGGTGGGGCCGCCGGTCAGGGTGATCTCCAGGGTGTCCGGCAGGACGCGTAGGCCGGTGGCCTTGAGGCCGAGCGGGTAGTCCTTCACCGGTGCCGTGCCCAGGGCGCCTTCGGTCATCCCCAGGCGGTCGGCGGGGATGGTCCTGCCGAACAGGGTGAGTTCGTTGACGGTGACGGAGACCTTTCCGTCCTTGAGGACCGGCTGCAGCGTCAGCCGTCCGCCGCCGGCGGGGCCGACGGCGGCGCGGACAGTACCGGAGGCCGGGTCGGTAGTGACCGAGGCGACCTGGACGGAGGGGGCGGCGGTCCGGATCGCGGTGGCGATGGCCTCCGGGAGCACGGTGACCCGGACGTGGGTGCTGCCGATGGTGGGACGGTCGCCGAGGTGGACGTCGTCGAGCCGGGCCTTGACGGAGACCGGGGACAGTCGTCCGAGGTGGGCGTCGTCACTGCTGACATCGAGCCGTGGGATGCGCTGGTCGGCCAGGTCCCACAGGGCCCAGTCGCCTCCCTCGCCGACCGTCGCGTCGCCGAGGGAGGGCGCCGCCTTCGTGAGGCGGTCCTGGATGATGCTTCGGGCCGCGAGTTCGCCGGCGCCGGTGAGGGCCACCGTGAGCAGGACCGCACCGGCCGCGATCTTGGCGGCGCGGTGCCGGCGCAGTCGCGTTCGGATCGTGGACGTTCGGTGCTTCATCGTTGCTCCTCGCGGACAGGCACCGGTGTGGGGTCGGAGCCTGCGGCGGGTGTGGGTGCCGGGACGGGGCCTTCGGGGTCGAGGTGGGGCAGGACGCGGTCGAGCCATCTCGGGAGCCACCAGTTGGCGCGTCCGAAGAGGTACATGGTGGCGGGGACCAAGAGCAGACGGACGACGGTGGCGTCGATGACGACGCTGACGCCGAGGCCGAGGCCGAGCATCTTGACGACGGTGTTCGTGGAGAGCATGAACGCGAGGAAGACGCTGGTCATGATCAGTGCGGCGCAGGTGATCACGCGGGCTGTGGTGGCCAGGCCGGTGGCGACGGACAGGTGGTTGTCGGCCCGGTGCAGCCAGGTCTCGCGGATCCGTGAGAGCAGGAACACCTCGTAGTCCATGGAGAGCCCGAAGACGATCGCGAACATCATCATGGGGACGTAGGACTCGACGGGTACCTTCTCGGTGACGCCCAGCAGCGGGGCGCCCCAGCCCCACTGGAACACCGCGACGACCACGCCGTAGGCGGCGGCGATGGAGAACAGGTTCAGTACGGCGGCCTTCAGTGCGACCAGCAGGCTGCGGAAGACGATCAGCAGGAGCAGGAACGCGGCGCTGACGACGACGGCGATGATCAGCGGCAGCTTGGCGACGAGGGTGTCGGTGAAGGTCTGGGCGGCCGCGGTGGTGCCGGTGACGTATCCGGTGGCGCCGGTGCCCGACAGCGCCCGGGGCACGGCGTCGTTCTGCAGGGTGTGGATCAGGTCGGTGGTGGCTTCGTCCTGGGGGCCGGTGGTGGGGGTGACCGTGGTGATGAGCAGGACGTGGTCCGGGCTGGGGGCCGGGGTGGTCACGGAGGCGACGCCGGGGGCGGCGGCCAGGTCGTATTGCAGTGTGGTGGCGAGTTGCTGACGCTGGGTCTGGTCGGCGACCTGCCGGCTGTCGAGCTGGGTGACCACGGTGAGTGGACCGTTGGCGCCGGGGCCGAAGGCTTGGGTGGTCTGGTCGTAGGCGCGGCGGTCGGTGCTGCTGGTGGGCTTCGCGCCGGCGTCGACGTGGCCCAGCCGCATGGAGGCGGCGGGGACGGCGAGGAGGCCGAGCAGGAGCAGGCCGGCGGCCAGATAGTGCCAGGGGCGGCGGCCGACCCGCTCGGCCCAGCGGTGCCACACGTCACTGTCGCCGGTGGGCTCGGCGACCGGTGTGCGCACGGACCAGCGGTCGATGCGACGGCCGAGCAGTCCCAGGAGCGCGGGTGTGAGGGTCACCGACGCTGCGGCGGCGACGGCGACGGTCAGGCCGGCTGCGACGCCGAGGGTGCCGATGAAGGCGATGCCGCTGGCGTAGAGGCCGGACAGGGCCATGGCGACGGTCGCGGCGGCGACCAGGACCGCGCGGCCGCTGGTGGCGACGGCGCGTGCGACGGCGTCGGCGGGTTCCAGGCCGTCGTGCAGGAGGGCGCGATAGCGGGTGGTGAGGAAGAGCGCGTAGTCGATGCCGACGCCCAGGCCCATCATCGCGGCGAGGGTGGGGGCCGCCTGGCCGAAGTCGACGTGTGCGGCGAGCAGGCCGAGTCCGCCCAGGCCGACGGCCAGGCCGAGGATCGCCGTCAGCAGGGGCAGTCCGGTGGCGGCGATACTGCCGAAGCCGATCAGCAGGACCAGTACGGCAACCGCAAGGCCGATCGCCTCCGAGATCCGGTCGGCCGACTTGGGTGCGGCCAGCTGCCCCAGCGGATCGCCGTATTCGACGGTGAAGTGGTCGGCGCGCAGCGGCTGGACAGCGGCGTCCACCCGGCTGAGGTAGGAACCGTCGAAGCCGGCCGGGTTGCTGCTGAAGTGCACGGTCAGCAGGGCGGTGTCGCCGCTTGCGGACACCGCGCCGGGTGTGGTCAGCGGGTCGGCCACCGAGAGCACGTCCGGCAGGTGCTCCAGGTTCGTCACCGCCGTGTCGATCGCGGCCCGGTGGGCGGCGACGGGTCCTTGGCCGGTCTTGATCACGATGGGTGAGGACGTGCCCCGGAGGCTCCGGCGTGGGCCTTGAGCAGGTCGGCGCCCGTCTGGGCGCTGGTGCCGGGCAGGGAGAAGCTGTCCGCGAAGGTGCCGCCCCACTTGGCGTCGGCCACGCCGAGGCCGGCCAGTAGGAGCACCCACAGGACGACGACTCGCCAGGCGTGCCGGGCGCACCAGTGGCCGCTGCGGTACAGCAGTCCGGGGCGTCGCGCCGATTCGGTGTTCATGGGCGCCATGCTGCGCGGCGCGTGTAAGGGGATCTTTGGCGCATTGTTCGGCGAATGTACGGGCACCGGCGCGTCCGCCGGACGACCGGGCCCGCGCGTTAGCATCGATCGCGCTCCCGCAGGTGGGAGCACGCTCCCGCACGTGAAAGGCACGGTGGTGACGGAGTCCAGGGGCCTGGTGCTGGTCGTCGAGGACGAGCGTCACATCGCCGACATCCAGCGGCTCTACCTCGCGCGCGAGGGCTTCGGCGTACACGTCGAAACCGACGGGAACGCCGGACTGGCCGCCGCCAAGGCGATGCATCCGGTGGCGATCGTGCTCGACATCGGCCTGCCCGGACTGGACGGCCTCGCCTTCTGCCGGGCCCTGCGCGACGCCGGCGACTGGACGCCCATCGTGCTGGTGACCGCGCGCGGAGAGGAGCCCGACCGGATCCTCGGGCTGGAACTGGGTGCGGACGACTACCTGACCAAGCCGTTCTCCCCGCGCGAACTGGTCGCACGGCTCAAGACGGTCCTGCGCCGGGCCGCCGGCCCACCGGGCCAACCGGCCGGCCGCTTCGGGCGGCTCACCGTGGATCCCGCCCGCCGCACCGTGCTGCGCGACGGCGAACCGGTCGAGCTGACCGCCACCGAGTTCAACCTGCTCGCGTACCTGCTCCGGCGCCCCGGGCAGGTCTTCACCCGGGAGCAACTGCTCGCCCAGGTCTGGGGGTACCCCGGCTACCGCGACACCAGGATGGTCGACGTCTTCGTCTCACAACTGCGTGCCAAACTCGGCGACGCGAGCCCGATCCGCACCGTCAGGGGCGTGGGCTACAGCGCCACACCCCGAACGCATGAACCGTGTCCCCGAACCCGTGAACCGCCCCGGCACTCGGCGTGCCTCGCTCACCCCCACCATCGCGGCCCTGGCCTCCGCTGTGGCGGCGCTCACGGCAGTGCTCACCGGGCTGACCACCTGGCAGACCGCCGCCCACCACACGGAGCAACGCGAACGCGACCGACTCACCCGCCAAGCCACCCTGCTCAGCCGACTGCCCGGCTTGGCCGAGGCCATCTTCAACGGCGGCCAGGTACTGGCGGGGGCGAACGGCCTGCAGATCGCGGTGATCGGCCCGGACGGCACTGTGACGGGCAGCGCCACGCCCGCCGTCGACACGGCGTCGAAGGCCGCGCTGTCGGCGGGTCACCCGGTGTCCACCACCGGCATCCTCGGCGGTCAGAGCGTGCTCCTGGTCGGCCAGCCTGCAGCCCGCGGCGGTGCGGTCGTGCTGACCGAGCCGTACTCGGTCGTCACCGACGACACGAACCAGGTCCGCCGCAGCGTCCTGCTGCCGCTCCTGCTCGGCATGCTCGGCGGGGCACTCGCCGGAGCGCTCCTCGCCCGCCGCGCCGCCCGCCCGCTGGTGACGGCCGCGCGCATCGCGCACCGGCTCGCCGATGGCGAACGCGGCGTACCCGCCCCGGCCGAGGGCCCGCGCGAGGCCGCGGACATCGGACACGCCCTCAACGTCCTGGACCAGGCGCTGATCCGCAGCGAGAACCGCCAGCGGGACTTCCTGCTCTCCGTCTCCCACGAGTTGCGCACCCCGCTGACCGCCCTCCAGGGCTACGCCGAGGCGCTCGCCGATGGCCTGATCGAACCGGACCAAATACCAGACGTCGGCCGCACCCTGGCCGGGGAGACCCGCCGACTGGACCGCTTCCTCGGCGACCTGCTCGACCTGGCACGGCTGGAGGCGGACGACTTCCGCCTGGACACCGCCCCGACCGACCTCACCGCACTCGTCACCGAAGCCGCGGCCTTCTGGGCCGGACCCTGCGCCGGCCAGGACGTCGAGCTGCGGCTTGAGCAACCCGCGAGGCCGGCCGTGGTGCAGACCGACGCCTTCCGGGTGCGGCAGCTGATCGACGGCCTGGTACGAAACGCCCTGCGGGCCACCCCCAGTGGAGCGCCTCTGGTCGTCGCCGTCCGCGAGACAGCCCGCAGTGGCGCCGAACTGCAGATCCGCGACGGCGGCCCCGGTCTCAGCGACGACGACGTCCGCGTCGCCTTCGACGCCGGCGCGCTGCACGCGCGCTACCGCGACACCCGGCCGGTGGGAAGCGGCCTGGGCCTGGCCATCGCCCACCGCCTGACCGGCCGGCTGGGCGGCACCATCACCGTCGAAGGCCACGGCCCCGAAGGTGGCGCCTGCTTCACCATCACCCTGCCACCGACACCCGACCGTCCCTTGCCTCCGGCACGGGCGGCCGCCCGCGTGACGCCCGCACGGGTCGCCCGGCGCGTTGGCTGAGCCCCCTCTATAGAGGGCAGGCGCATCGTCCCGTTTCCCGAAGGGTGTGATCTGTTCCAAGTTCTCTGGTGCCCGACCAAGCAGGGCGGGGCTTGCGGGCCGAACCGGCACGACCGTGTCGGCGTGAGAGGCTGGGCCGTATGAACCGGTTGGCTGGTACGACCTCGCCTTATCTGCTTCAGCACGCCGACAACCCGGTCGACTGGTGGCCGTGGGGACCCGAGGCGTTCGAGGAAGCGAAACGGCGCGATGTACCCGTTCTGCTGTCGGTCGGATACTCCGCGTGCCATTGGTGCCATGTCATGGCCGGTGAATCGTTCGAGGACCGGGCCACGGCCGACTACCTCAACGAGCACTACGTCAGCGTCAAGGTCGACCGCGAGGAGCGCCCCGACGTCGACGCCGTGTACATGGAGGCCGTCCAGGCGGCCACCGGTCAGGGCGGCTGGCCCATGACCGTGTTCCTCACCCCGGACGCCGAACCCTTCTACTTCGGCACCTACTTCCCGCCCGAGTCCCGGCACGGCATGCCCTCCTTCCGGCAGGTGCTGGAGGGCGTCCGGCAGGCCTGGGCCGACCGGCGGGACGAGGTGGGCGAGGTCGCCCGGAAGATCGTGCGGGACCTCTCCCAGCGGGAGCTGGGACACCAGGGCGCCGAGCCGCCCGGAGAGCAGGAGCAGGCGCAGGCGCTGCTCGCCCTCACCCGCGAGTACGACCCGCAGCGCGGCGGATTCGGCGGGGCGCCGAAGTTCCCGCCGTCGATGGTGCTGGAGTTCCTGCTGCGGCACCACGCGCGCACCGGCGCCGAGGGCGCCCTGCAGATGGCGTCCGACACCTGCGAGCGGATGGCCCGGGGCGGGATCTACGACCAGCTCGGCGGCGGCTTCGCCCGCTACTCCGTCGACCGCGACTGGATCGTGCCCCACTTCGAGAAGATGCTGTACGACAACGCCCTGCTGTGCCGGGTGTACGCGCACCTGTGGCGGGCGACCGGCTCCGAGCTCGCCCGGCGGGTCGCCCTGGAGACCGCCGACTTCATGGTCCGCGAACTGCGCACGGACGAGGGCGGCTTCGCCTCGGCCCTCGACGCGGACAGCGACGACGGCTCGGGGAACCACGTGGAGGGCGCCTACTACGTCTGGACGCCCGGGGAGCTGCGCGAGGCCCTCGGCCAGGAGGCCGAACTCGCCGCCCAGTACTTCGGGGTGACCGAGGAGGGCACCTTCGAACACGGCCGGTCGGTGCTGCAACTGCCGCAGACCGAGGGCGTCTTCGACGCGGAGCAGGTGGCGTCCGTCAAGGAGCGCCTGCTGGCGCGCCGTGCGCTGCGCCCCGCCCCGGGCCGGGACGACAAGGTCGTCGCCGCCTGGAACGGGCTGGCGATCGCCGCGCTCGCCGAGACCGGCGCCTACTTCGACCGGCCCGACCTCGTCCGGGCCGCCGTCGCGGCCGCCGATCTCCTGGTCCGGGTGCACCTGGACGAGCACGCCCACCTGGCGCGGACCAGCCGGGACGGCCGGGTGGGACCCAACGCCGGGGTGCTGGAGGACTACGCCGACGTCGCCGAGGGCTTCCTCGCGCTCGCCTCCGTGACCGGGGAGGGCGTGTGGCTGGACTTCGCCGGACTCCTCCTCGACCAGGTGCCGGCCCGCTTCGGCGACCCCGCCGGCGGCGCCCTGTACGACACCGCCGCCGACGCCGAGCAGCTCATCCGCCGGCCGCAGGACCCCACCGACAACGCCACCCCCTCCGGATGGAGCGCGGCGGCGGGCGCCCTGCTGGGCTACGCCGCCCACACGGGCTCCGAGGCCCACCGCACCGCCGCCGAGCGGGCGCTGGGCGTCGTGAAGGCGCTGGGTCCGCGGGTGCCCCGGTTCATCGGCTGGGGTCTCGCCGCCGCCGAGGCGCTGCTCGACGGGCCCCGGGAAGTGGCGGTGGTCGGTCCCTCCCTCACCGACGAGGCGACGGCGGCGCTGCACCGCACGGCACTTCTGGGTACCGCGCCGGGCGTGGTGGTCGCGGCCGGGACCTCCGGCGGCGAGGAGTTCCCGCTGCTCGCCGGCCGCCCGCTGGTGGACGGCAGGCCGGCCGCCTACGTGTGCCGGAACTTCACCTGCGACGCGCCGACGACGGATCCGGAGCGGCTGGGCCGGGCGCTGGGCACCACCTGAGCGGCGGGCGCGTCAGCCCCGGCCGCTGAACTCCGCCAGGGCGCGCTCCACGATGGCCTCCAGCCGGTCGTGGTGCGCGCCCTTCCAGTAGGCGCGGCCGCAGTCGCCGCACCGGGCGAAGACGTCGTAGGTGTGCCGGGTGCCGTGCTCGAGCTGGTCGGCGACCTCCTCCATGGTGGCCTCCGTCAGCAGGCCGTTGCAGGCGGTGCAGCGGGTCCAGGGGCGCAGCTCGGGGGCGAAGCGTTCGAGGACGTCGCGGAGCTGGTCCTCGGGGCTGGTGCTGTAGACGTACGCCCCGGCCCACAGCTCACGGCGGCGCAGCAGGCCCCGGTCGCGGCTGAGCATGACGCGCTTCTCGGCGGCCGAGCGCGCGGCCAGCGCCGGGTCGCCGATGTCGGTCGACTCGTACGCCGTGTCCACGCCGAGCAGGCGCAGCCGGCGGGCGAGGGTGCCGAGGTGGACGTCGAGCAGGAAGCGCAGCGGGGCGCCGGGGACCGTCTGGGGGCGGTCGACGCAGCGCACCTCCACCGAGTCGCCCGCGCCGGGGACGTACGAGGCGGGCACCTCACGGCCGTCCACCCACAGGGCTCCGACCTCGGTCAGCGGAACGCCCGCCGACTCGACGACGTGGCCGAGGGTCGAGACGCCGTCGGTGACGAGGGCGGTGGATCCCCGGCGCCGTCCGCTCGGCACGAACAGGGCCAGGGCGGGGGCGAACTCGACGTGGATCTCGGGACCGTTCACCCGGTCAGGATGTCACGCCGCGCGGCGCCGGGGCTCAGGGATTTCCGGCGGGCAGACCGTGCTCCAGGACGTCCAGGGCCCGCCGCACGAGGTCGCGCAGATCCCCCTCGAAGTCGTTCTCCGCCCAGGCCATGTAGACCTCCATCATGCCGCCGACCAGGGACATCGCGTAGACGCGCACCTCCAGGCCGTCGGGGTCGAGACCGGCCCGCTCGGCGAGGGCGCCGCGCAGCAGCCGCCCGGTCTCGGACATGCTCTCCACCATCCGGGAGCGGACGGCGGGGACCTGGACGCCGAGGTGCGCCCGCATCCGCAGCACCCCGGGGTCCTCCCGGTCCATCGCCTCGACGGCCTTGTCCATCACGTACCGCAGCGAGTCCATCCACGGCTCGCCGGCCGGCCGGGACCGCAACTCCCGCACTATCAGCGGGTCGTACTCGTCTGTGAGGACGATGTCCTCCTTGGTCGGGAAGTACCGGAAGACGGTCGACGGCGACACCTCGGCCCGCTCGGCGATCTGCTCGATCGTCGTGGCGTCGTACCCCTGCTCCTCGACCAGCGCGTACGTCGCGGAGCGGATCGCCTCGCGGGTCTTGATCTTCTTGCGCTCGCGCAGGCCCGGCCGGGGACGGTCGGCGGGGGAGAGGGGGGAGGGTGCTGCCGTCATGCGGCTCATTGTCCGGCATCGGGCCCGGCGGCGACCATGGACGAAAGCAACTGCCAAAAGGGCTTCACTGTCGATCGACAGCCACTTTCGTGTACGTGCACACGCGAACGGCCACGGCTGACGAGCCGTGGCCGTGGGGTGCGCGCGAGTGCCTACGCGTGCTGGTACGCCACCAGGGAGATGCCGACGTAGTGGACGACGAAGGCGGCGAGGGTGAGGGAGTGGAAGACCTCGTGGAAGCCGAACCAGCGCGGTGAGGGGTTCGGCCGCTTGATGCCGTAGACCACGCCCCCGGCGCTGTAGAGCAGGCCGCCGACGATGACCAGCACCAGGACGGCGATGCCGCCGCTGCGCATGAAGTCGGGCAGGAAGAAGACCGCCGCCCAGCCCATCGCGATGTAGCAGGGCGTGTAGAGCCAGCGCGGGGCGCCGACCCAGAAGACGCGGAAGACGATGCCCGCGGCGGCCGCCGCCCAGATGCCCCACAGCAGCCACTGTCCCTTGGCGCCCGGCAGGAGCAGCATGGTCAGCGGCGTGTAGGTGCCCGCGATGATCAGGAAGATGTTGGCGTGGTCCAGGCGGCGCAGGACGCCGTCCATCCGCGGGCTCCAGTCGCCCCGGTGGTAGAGCGCGCTGACGCCGAAGAGCAGGCATGCCGTCAGGACGTAGATGCCGCAGGCGATGCGGCCTCTGCTGGAGTCGGCGAGGGCGGTGAGCACGAGGCCCGCGACGAGCACGGCCGGGAACATTCCGAGGTGCAGCCAGCCGCGCAGCCGGGGCTTGACCGGGTGCGGAAGTGAGAGCGCCACGGGACCGCGGCCGGCGGCCGGCATGTCCTGGGGCGCGTCGGGGACGGGCGCAGTCATGCGGGGCATCGTACCTACGGCTCCGTAAGTCACGTGTCAGGGCACCCCCATGAGGCCCCCAACGCAAAAAGTCCTTCTGCCGAACTTCACGTGTACGCAAAGAACCGCGGTAACCGTGGCGTTCCTCACGTTGCTCACCTGTGATGCCCTCTGGACAGATGGGCACTAGAATCGGATGATCAAATGAGTGCGGTCGGCACCGGATGAGCGGCTACGAAGCGTCCGGGTCGAGGCCCCCACGGGGCGACAAGACAAAAAATCCCTCATTTAGGAGCAATCGTGGCGCGCGACATCGCGGCTCCCACCGGCGTCCCCACCAACCACCAGGAACTGATCTCGTGGGTCAACGAGATCGTCGAACTGACGCAGCCGGACAGCGTGGTCTGGTGTGACGGATCCGAGGCCGAGTACGAGCGGCTGTGCGAGGAGCTCGTCGAGAAGGGCACCTTCCGCAAGCTCGACCCGATCAAGCGCCCCAACTCCTACTACGCGGCCTCCGACCCCACCGACGTCGCGCGCGTCGAGGACCGGACCTTCATCTGCTCCGCCAAGGAGGAGGACGCCGGCCCGACGAACCACTGGAAGGCCCCGGACGAGATGCGGGAGATCTTCCAGGGCTCCGGCGGCGAGGGCGGTGTCTTCCGCGGCTCGATGAAGGGCCGGACGATGTACGTCGTCCCGTTCTGCATGGGCCCGCTGGGCTCCCCGCTCTCCGCGCTCGGTGTCGAGATCACCGACTCCGCCTACGTCGCCGTCTCCATGCGCACCATGACCCGCATGGGACAGCCGGTCCTCGACGAGCTCGGCGACAGCGGCTTCTTCGTCAAGGCCGTGCACACCGTGGGCGCCCCGCTGGAGGAGGGCCAGGAGGACGTCCCGTGGCCGTGCAACTCCACCAAGTACATCTCCCACTTCCCCGAGGACCGCGAGATCTGGTCCTACGGCTCCGGCTACGGCGGCAACGCCCTGCTCGGCAAGAAGTGCTACGCGCTGCGCATCGCCTCCGTCATGGCCCGCGACGAGGGCTGGCTGGCCGAGCACATGCTGATCCTCAAGCTCACCCCGCCGCAGGGTGAGTCCAAGTACGTCGCCGCCGCCTTCCCGAGCGCCTGCGGCAAGACCAACCTCGCCATGCTGGAGCCGACCATCTCCGGCTGGACCGTGGAGACCATCGGCGACGACATCGCCTGGATGCGCTTCGGCGAGGACGGCCGGCTGTACGCGATCAACCCCGAGGCCGGCTTCTTCGGCGTCGCCCCCGGCACCGGCGAGCACACCAACGCCAACGCGATGAAGACGCTGTGGGGCAACTCGGTCTTCACCAACGTGGCGCTCACGGACGACAACGACGTGTGGTGGGAGGGGATGACGGAGGAGACCCCGGCGCACCTCACCGACTGGAAGGGCAACTCCTGGACCCCCGGGTCCGGTACGCCCGCCGCCCACCCCAACGCCCGCTTCACCACCCCCGCCTCGCAGTGCCCGATCATCGCGCCGGAGTGGGAGGACCCCAAGGGCGTGCCGATCTCGGCGATCCTCTTCGGCGGCCGCCGGGCCAGCGCGGTGCCGCTGGTGACGGAGTCCTTCGACTGGAACCACGGCGTCTTCCTGGGCGCCAACGTGGCCTCCGAGAAGACCGCCGCCGCCGAGGGCAAGGTCGGCGAGCTGCGCCGCGACCCGTTCGCCATGCTGCCGTTCTGCGGCTACAACATGGGCGACTACATGGGTCACTGGGTCGACGTGGCCAAGGACAAGGACCAGTCCAAGCTGCCGAAGATCTACTACGTCAACTGGTTCCGCAAGAACGACGAGGGCAAGTTCGTCTGGCCCGGCTTCGGCGAGAACAGCCGCGTCCTGAAGTGGATCGTGGACCGGCTGGACGGCCGGGCCGAGGGCGTCGAGACCCCGATCGGCGTCCTGCCGACCAAGGAGGCGCTGGACACCAAGGGCCTCGACCTGTCCGACGCCGACCTGGACTTCCTGCTCACGGTCGACAAGGAGGTCTGGCGCGAGGAGGCCGCCCTGGTCCCCGAGCACCTCAACACCTTCGGCGACCACACCCCGAAGGAACTGTGGGACCAGTACCGCGCGCTGGTGCAGCGCCTGGGCTGAGACCCGCACCCCACGACTCCACGGCCGGTCCGGATGCCCTGACCAGCGATCGTCACGGCCGGCCGTGGTGACCACCCCGACAGGCCCCGCACGAAGGCGTGCGGGCCTGTCGCGCGCCCCCTTGCTACCGGATCTTCACACCGGTTTCATGGCGTCTACAGGCGTCCCACCGGTACCGGTGGAGCGCCCAACCAAGCCTGTGGGGGGTCCAGTTGAACAGTGCACACCGATCCAGACGGCTGGCGGCGACGCTGCTGACCGCCGCTCTCGCCGGGGCGGGACTGACCGTCGCCGGCGCGCCCGCCGCCTACGCGGCGGCCTCGGACGCCGTGATCAAGCTGCCCATCTCCTCGTACTCCGCGATCGCCGTCGACTCCGTCCATCAGCGTGTGTTCGTCGCCGACAGCAACACGAGCTACTACCTCAACAAGGGCACCATCGCCGTCTACGACTTCCAGGGCGAGCGGGTCGCCACCCTCCAGACGCCGGCCCATGTCTCCGGTCTGGCCCTCAGCGCCGACAGCTCCAAGCTCTACGCCGGCCTGCGCGAGCAGATCCAGACCTACGACACCACCACCCTCGACCCGGCCCTGCTCGCCTACGCCAACACCGACACCTGCGGCCGCGACCTCGCCTTCTCCGGCGGCCAGTTGTACTTCACCACGCCGTACTCCCAGTACATCGGCGAGTGCCCCACCGCCCAGACCTACCTGGACGGCGTGGTCGACGGCACGCACACCCGCACCGGCTGGAACGACTACGGCCGGCTCCAGCTCGAGGCGGGCCCCGGCGGCCGGATGCTGATGGGCCAGCCGCGCAACGCGAAGGCGGCCGACCCCTTCGTCACGGTCTACGACACCGGCGGCGACTCCCTGGTCCGCGCCGCCGCGCGCCGCTTCGCCGACAGCGCGGGCAACGGCGCGCTGGACCTGAAGGACATGGCGTTCTCCGCCGACGGAAGCAAGATCGCCCTCGCCGACGCGGCCTACGGCACCCGGCTGCTCAACACCGCCGACCTCTCCGACGCGGCGGACTCCTACCCGGCCCTCCCGGACGGCGCCACCGCCGGCTCGGTCGCCTTCAGCGGTGACGGCAAGTACCTGGCGCGGGGCGCGGCGGCCACCGGCGCCACCCCCGACCTGCTCCTCCAGCCCGCCGACCCCACCGACGCGACGGCCCCGCTGGAGTTCGTCTTCGAGGGCAGCCTCGACGGCGAGCGGGTCGCCCCGCGCGGCATGGAGTGGGCGGCCGACGGCTCCCGGCTGTTCGCGGTGACCACCAACGCGGCCGGCAGCCAGTTCTGGCTGCACGTCATCCAGCCCCCGGCCGTCCAGTACGGCACCGCCTTCACCGGCGGCCTCACCCACAGCCCCGCCGGGGCGGTGGCGGGTGAACCGCTGGCGGTGCGCGGCCGGCTCCAGTGGGACGGGCCCGCGCCCGCCGGGCCGCTGAAGGTGACCGCCGTGCGCCAGGACGCCGACGGCACGCACCAGCTCGGCACCGCGACCGTCAAGGACGACGGCACCTTCACCGTCCTCGACGAGCCCGACCTGGTCGGCGAGGCCACCTACACCGTGTCGTTCCTCGGTGACCTGACCCACCGCCCGGCCACCGACGTCACCACCACCGTCACGGTCGGCAAGGCACCCAGCTCGATCACGCTCACCGCGCCCGCGGAGGCCGGCATGAGCGAGGGCGTGCACATCACCGGCACGTTCGCCGCCCAGGGCAAGGCGCTGCCCGACCGGGCCACGCTCACGGTGAAGCGCACGGACCGGCTCGGCACCGGCACCCTGTCGTCGGTCACGGTCGCCGCCGACGGCACCTTCACCATCGACGACCTGCCGCGCACCCGCCGCGACACGACCTACACGGTCGCCTGGGCCGGTGACACCCTGCACGAGGGCGCCACGGCGTCGGCGACGGTGAACGTCCGGCGCTGAGGCCGGCCGGATGTGTGGCACCCGGTCCGCGCGTCGCTGCGGGATGCGCGCGGACCGGGGCCGTTCGGGGACCCGGGGCGGGTCAGTGGGCCGAGCTGAGTTCCCTCGGCCCGGCCAGGGCGGCGGCGTGGGCGTCCATCCGCTCGGCCGAGAGGATCGCCGCCGCGGTGTCGGCGCGGGAGGCGGCGACCACCAGCGCCCGGCCCGCGAGGGCGTGCGCCCGCCGGTGCAGGCCCGCCGTCTCACCGGCGACGGCCGGCTGGGCGCGCAGCGGCGCCCGTCCTCCGCGCAGCCGGGCCACCTGGGCCGCGAGCCGCTCGGCGGCCGCCTCCAGATCGGCGCAGGGGGTCAGGGCGCGCAGTTCGTCGGTGACGGCGAGCAGGGCGGCGAGATGCCCGGCGAGCTGGATGTCCAGCTCCTCCTCGCGCGAGCGGTGGGGGAAGTCGGAAGGATCGCCGGCCATCGTGCTGTGGACCGACTTGGAGCGGATCGGTTCGTACATGGGGGATGGCCTCCTGTGCTCTGACAGGAAGCCATCCTAGCTTGGATTTCGTCTAAAGTTGAGTCGGGTCACGGATCGCGGCCCTCCGGCTACCCTCGGCAGAACCCCCGGGCTCCCGCGGCCGCCCCCTGGGGGCGTCTCCCCGATCCTCGCGGGTCCGCGACGCCCCCTAGGGCTGGCCGTAGCCGTCCAGGAAGGTCCCGATCCGGGTCACCGCGTCCCGGAGGTCGCCGGCGCTGGGCAGCGTCACCACCCGGAAGTGGTCCGGTTCGGGCCAGTTGAACCCGGTGCCCTGCACGACCATGATCTTCTCCTGGCGCAGCAGGTCCAGCACCATCCGCCGGTCGTCCTTGATCTTGAACACCTGCGGGTCCAGGCGCGGGAACAGGTACAGCGCTCCCTTGGGCCTGACACAGCTCACCCCCGGGATCTGGGTCAGCAGCTCGTAGGCGACGTCCATCTGCTCCTTCAGCCGCCCGCCCGGCAGCACCAGGTCGTTGATCGTCTGCCGGCCGCCGAGCGCGGCGACGACCCCGTGCTGGCCCGGCATGTTCGCGCACAGGCGCATATTCGCCAGGACCGTCAGGCCCTCGATGTAGGAGTCGGCGTGGGCGCGCGGGCCCGAGATCGACATCCAGCCGACCCGGTAGCCGGCCACCCGGTAGGCCTTGGACATGCCGTTGAAGGTGAGGGTCAGCAGGTCGGGGGCGACCTTCGCGGTCGGCGTGTGCGTGGCGCCGTCGTAGAGGATCTTGTCGTAGATCTCGTCCGAGCAGACCAGCAGGTTGTGCCGGCGGGCGATGTCGGTCAGGCCCTTGAGCACCGCCTCGTCGTACACCGCGCCCGTGGGGTTGTTCGGGTTGATGATGACGATCGCCTTGGTGCGGTCGGTGACCTTGCGCTCGACGTCGGCGAGGTCGGGCATCCAGTCGGACTGCTCGTCGCAGCGGTAGTGCACGGCCGTGCCGCCGGACAGGGAGACGGCCGCCGTCCACAGCGGGTAGTCCGGCGCCGGCACCAGCACCTCGTCGCCGTCGTCCAGCAGGCCCTGCATCGCCATCACGATCAGCTCGGACACGCCGTTGCCGATGTAGACGTGCTCGACGTCCGTCTCGATGCCGATGGTCTGGTTGTGCATGACGACCGCGCGCCGGGCGGCCAGCAGGCCCTTGGCGTCGCCGTAGCCGTGCGCGCCGGAGACGTTGCGCAGGATGTCCTCGAGGATCTCCGGCGGGCACTCGAAGCCGAACGCGGCCGGGTTGCCCGTGTTGAGCTTCAGGATGCGGTGCCCGGCCGCCTCCAGGCGCATCGCCTCCTCGAGAACCGGGCCCCGGATCTCGTAACAGACATTGGCGAGCTTGGTCGACTGGATCACCTGCATGTCCGTGAGCTTACGACCCGGTAACGGCTCATGGGTGGTGTCTTCCGCCACTTGAGACGGTGCCGGTTTGCCTCGTTATCGGCCGTAGCTGTCTCAGAAGTCACTCGCGTCCCTAGAATGCGCCGCGGTGCCGGTGTGCCGAGGCCGCGGATGTGCCTGGTGCGACAGGGGGCGGCCCCAGAACGGCCGGACAAAGGGGAGGGTGGGGTTGTACGAGGCGCACGGTGGCGGCGGCGAACCGGAGGTTCAGCCGAACGTGTACCACCCGCAGACGGCCGCGGCTCCCTCGTACGAGGAGTACGCCGATCCCGCCGCCGCCCACGGCTGGCAGAACACCTACGACGAGACCCGCGAGCTGCCCGCGCTCGCCGGACCGTCCGGGCCCGCCGGGCCGCCCGCCACCGCCCCGTCGCGGCCGGCGCGGACGGCGGCCGCCGCGACCGGCGACGACAGCGTCGGGCGCCCGCCCGCCGCCGGACGGCGCTCGTCGCCGGAGGTCTCGGCGCGGTGGGCGCGGTCGCGGTGCTCGCGGTCCTCGCCTGGCCGGACGGCGCCCCGGCCGGAACCCGCCCGGCCGGCGACGGGCCCGCCCGCGTCCCCGGTACGGCGACCACCCGCGCGGACTCCTCCGACCCCGCCGCGAGCGCGCCGGGCACCGGGCCGGGCCTGCCCGCGACGTCGTCGTCCACCGCGCCCGTGCCCGCCGCGGACGGTTCCGCGGCCACCGCCACCGGGGGTTCCACGGCCCCCGGCGCGTCGGCCGCGCCCGGCTCCCCGGCCGCCACCGCCCCCGTCTCTCCCGCGCCGACGCTCACGGCCGCCACGCCGACGCCGTCCGACGTTGGAACCACGGCCGGCGGCCGGGGTCACGGCCACGGCGCGACGAAGCGGCCCCGGTAGCACGAGGCGGTCGTAACGACCCGTCAAGTGGGTAGTGATCGCACGTGAGTTGTGGTCGCCACCCGACAAACGTGCGCGTATGCCCCCAGGCGGCCACGCCGTCGCACACAACTGCTTGCCCCCGCACGCCCCTCTCATGAGAATGCTCATGACAAACGCGAGCGACCGGAAGATCTCCGGTCGCCCAAGTCGCAAGAGGGGACCCCCACATGAACAAGCCTCTCCTGGCCGCGCTCTCCTCCCTGGCCATCGCCGGGCTGGGCGCGACCCCGGCGGTCGCAGCCCCGCAGGCCAAGGCGGCCAACGCGGTGACCGTCAACTTCGCCGGGACCGTCTCGCTCAGCAACTGCTCCGGCTCGGTCATCCGCTTCCCCAACTCCGCGGACACCGACCCGGCGCTCGTGCTGACCAACGGCCACTGCCTGGAGACCGGCTTCCCGGCGCCCGGCCAGGTCATCACCGGCCAGTCCTCCAGCCGCACCTTCGGCCTGCTGAACTCCTCGGGCAGCAAGGTGGCCACGCTCCGCGCCAACCAGGTCGTCTACTCGACCATGACGGACACCGACGTCACGATCTACCGCACCACCACCACCTACGCGGCGATCAAGAGCTCGTACGGCATCAGCCCGCTCACCATGCAGGACACGCACCCGGTCGCCGGCACCGCCATCAAGGTCGTCTCCGGCTACTGGAAGCGCATCTACAGCTGCAACATCGACGGCTTCGTGTACCGCCTCAAGGAGGGCGACTGGACCTGGAAGGACTCGGTCCGCTACACCTCCGCCTGCAACACCATCGGCGGCACCTCGGGCTCGCCGGTGATCGACACCGCCACCGGCAAGGTCGTCGCCGTCAACAACACGGGCAACGAGGACGGCCAGCGCTGCACCGAGAACAACCCCTGCGAGGTCGACCAGAGCGGCAACGTCACCGTCCGCCAGGGCATCAACTACGCCGAGGAGACCTACAACATCCCGGCCTGCTTCACCACCGGCAACAAGCTGAACCTGAGCGCGTCCGGCTGCACCCTGCCCAAGCCGTAACCCCGCCGCCACGGCCCGCTGTCCGAGCCGTGGCCCGGGACCGGGCGGTCACACCGGTGTCCGGCGGACCGCCCGGCCCGCCAGCACGTCCGTGCGGCGGCCGTCCTCGATCGCGAGGCGGCCGTCGACCAGCACGTACGGAATCCCGGCCGGGAGCGCACGGGGCTCGGCGAACGTGGCGCCGGCGGCGACGCCGGCCGGGTCGAACAGCACCAGGTCGGCCCGGTACCCCTCGCGCACCAGCCCCCGGTCCGGCAGCCGCAGCCGGGCCGCGGGCCGCGCGGTGAGATGGGCGACGCACTCCTCCAGCGTCAGCACACCCGCCTCCCGCACGTAGTGCCCGAGATAGCGCGGGAAGGTGCCGTAGGCGCGCGGATGCGGCTTGGCGCCCCGCAGGATGCCGTCGGAGCCTCCGGTGTGGGCGCGGTGCCGCATGATCGTGCGGACGTTCTCCTCGTGCCCGACGTGCTGGAGGATCGTCGTGCCGAGCCGGTCCTCCACCAGCAGCCGGCGGGCGGTCGTCCAGGGGTCCTCGCCGCGCGCGGCCGCCGACTCCCGCACGGTGCGCCCGACATGGTCCGCCAGGGCCGGAGCGGTCACGCCGGAGATCTCGATCGTGTCCCACTCCACCGGCACGCCGTGGCAGCCGTCCGAGCCGGTGACCTCCAGGTCGTGCCGGATGCGCTCGGCCGTCGCCGGGTCGGCGAGCCGGGCCAGGATCTCCTCCGGCCCGCCCTCGCCCGCCCAGCTCGGCAGCAGCGCGGCGAGGGTGGTGCAGCCGGGGGTGTAGGGGTAGCTGTCCAGGGTGATGTCGGCGCCGGAGTCCAGCGCCCGGTCGAGCAGGGCGAGGAGTTCGGGCGCCCGGCCCTCGTTCACCCCGAAGTTCATCGTCGCGTGGGCCAGGTGCAGCGGGCAGCCCGCCCTCCGGGTGAGCTCCACCATCTCGGCGTACGCCTCCAGGGCGCCGGCGCCGTAGGACCGGTGGTGCGGGCAGTAGTAGCCGCCGTACCCGGCCACCACCCGGCACAGCTCGGTCAGTTCGGCGTCGTCCGCGTACATGCCGGGCGTGTAGGTGAGCCCGGAGGACAGGCCGACCGCGCCCTGCTCCAGGCCCTCCGCGACCAACTGCCGCATACGGTCCAGCTCCTGGCGGGTCGCCGGGCGGTCCTCCCAGCCGACGGCCAGCGCGCGGACCGTGCCCTGCGGGATCAGATAGGCCGCGTTCACGGCGATCCCGCCGTCGAGGCGGTCCAGGTACTCGCCGACCGTGCGCCAGTCGAGGTCCACGTCGTCGCCGTACCCGTTCCAGCCGGTGATCGCCCGGCGGACCTCCTCCAGCGTGCGGTCGTCCACCGGCGCGTACGACAGCCCGTCCTGCCCGACGACCTCGAGCGTGACCCCCTGGGCGAGCTTCGCGCTGTGGTCCGGGTCGCGCAGCAGGGCCAGGTCGGAGTGGGCGTGCATGTCGATGAAGCCGGGGGACAGTACGAGCCCCTCCGCGTCCAGCTCCCGCCGCGCCCGCGGCCGCTGGCAGCCCGCCGCCGCGGCCTCCTTGACGATGGAGACGATCCGGCCGCCGTCGACCACCACGTCGGCGCGGTAGGAGTCCGCGCCGCTGCCGTCGACGACGTCGGCGTCCCGGATGACCAGCTCCTCCACGGTGCCCCCTAGAAGAACGTGCGGATGTAGTCGACGACCGTCCCGTCCGCCTCGGCCAGCGGGATGAGCTGCCACTTGTCGAAGGACGTGCACGGGTGGGACAGGCCGAAGCCGACCCAGTCACCGACCTCCAGGTCCGCGTCCCCGGTGGTGCGCAGCCAGGCGTGCTGGTCGGACAGACCGGTCACCGTGACTCCGTCGGCCGGGCGCTCGGCGCCGTCCCGGCGCACCACCTGGGCCTCGGGCAGGTCCAGGTCGTGGGCCGCGTCCCGCTTGCCCGCGTTGGCGAAGGCCTGCTCCGGCGAGGGCCGGGAGACGACCTGCGCCCACAGCCGGAACGCGGGCTCCAGCGCGCCCTCTTGGGGGACGCGGGTGAACGGGGTGAGCCTGCGGTAGTGCCCGTCGTCGTGCGAGACGTAGGCGCCCGAGCGCAGCAGCTTGAGCACGGGGGCGGACAGTCCGGGGATCTCCGCGAACACGTCGGCCACCGCGTCGAACCACGCGCTGCCGCCGGCGCTCACCACGATCTCGTCCACCCCGGCGAACCGGCCGCTCCTGTCGAAGTCGGCGGCCAGTGCCGTCAGCCGCCGCAGGTAGGCCGTCACCCGTGCGGTGTCGGCCTTCGGCACCTCGCCCTCGTACCCCGCCACCCCGACCAGCCGGAGCGTCGGTACGGCGGCCACGGCGTCGGCGACGGCCGCGCACTCCGCCTCCGTGCGCACCCCGGTACGGGCTCCGTCGCCCGCGGCCAGCTCCACCACGACGTCCACCGGGCGGGCGGCGCCGCGCAGGGCCGCGTCCATCAGCTCGACCCCGCGCACGGAGTCGACGTAGCAGACGAAGCGGAACCCGGGGTCGGCCGCCAGCTCGACGGCGACCCGGCGCAGCGCGGCCGGGTCCACCAGCTCGTTGGCCAGGAAGATCCGCTCGACGCCGAACGCCCGGGCCACCCACACCTGATGCGGCACCGCGAGCGTGATGCCCCAGGCGCCGTGCTCGATCTGCCGCTGGAACAGCCGCGGGGCCATCGAGGTCTTGCCGTGCGGCGCGAAGGCGAGGCCGTGCCGCTGCGCGTAGGTCTCCATGAGCGCCAGGTTGTGCTCGAGCCGCTCGGCGGACAAGGCGAGGACGGGCGTGCTGAACCCGCCCGTGAAGAGGTTGCGGCGCTGGGCGGCCAGCTCGGCGACGGTCATCCCCGCGGCGTCCGGCGGGAGGCCCTTGAAGCGGTGGTCCACCCGTTCCTCGGCGAGTCGGGCAAGCGCTTCGGCGCCGGTTTCGCGGGGCATGTGACCCTCCTGATCCGGTGCGTTGCACGATATGCAACGCCCATTGCGTATGTCGCTCTCTGCTGTCTAGCATCTCGGCCGACACAGGGTCAACGAAAGCCGCCCACCCCCAGGATGACGAGGAGCCCCACCATCGTGAACGTCGTGGATGTCGTCACGCTCGGCGAGTCCATGGTCACCTTCCTGCCCACCCGGCCGGGCCGCCTCGCCGACGTCCCCTCCTTCGAACGGGGCATCGGCGGGGCCGAGTCCAACACGGCCTGCGTCCTGGCCGCCCTCGGCCACTCCGCGCGGTGGGTGAGCCGGGTCGGCGCGGACGGCTTCGGCAGCCACCTGGTGGAGCGGATCGCTGGATACGGCGTCGACGTCGGCGCCGTCCGCACCGACCCGGCCCGCCCCACCGGCGTCTACTTCCGCACGGCCGCCGACCGGGCCACCGCCGCCCACGAGGTGGCGTACTACCGGGCCGGCTCGGCGGCCTCCGCGATGTCCGTCACCAACACGGACCTGACGGCGGCCCGCGCCGGCCAGGTCCTGCACCTGTCGGGCATCACGGCGGCACTGTCCGCGGAGTGCCTGGACCTGATGCGCGCGCTGATGGCGCCCGGGCCCGGCCGCCCGCTGGTCTCCTTCGACGTCAACTACCGTCCCGCGCTCTGGCGGGACGCCGACGGGCCACGTGTGCTGCGGGAACTGGCGCGGCGCGCGGACCTCGTCTTCGTCGGCGACGACGAGGCGCGCGAGGTGTGGGGGCTGCACGGCGGCAGGGCCATCAGGGAGGCGCTGCCCGAGCCGGCGACCGTGGTCGTCAAGCAGGGCAGGGGCGGAGCGACCGCCTTCACCAGGGGCACCGGGGGGCAGGAGGACGCCGACGGCACCGCGTTCCCCGTCCGTCCGCCGGCGGTCGACGTCGTCGCCCCCGTCGGCGCGGGCGACGCCTTCGCCGCCGGATTCCTGTCCGCCTCCCTCCGCGGCCTGCCGGTCGAACGGCGCCTGCGCCACGGCCACCTGGCGGCCGCGGCCGCCCTCACCACCTCCGCCGACCTCGCCGCCCCAGCCGCCCTCGGCCACGCTGACCGGCTGGCCGCCCTGGACGACCAGGCATGGGGGAGACTTCGACTCGGCCCCGGCTGGACACAGGCCGACCGGGCCCCGGAGGAGGCGAACACCCCATGAGTCAGACCGTCGACCGAGCCCTCAGCATCCTGCCGCTGCTCGCCGAGGGCCCCGCCGACCTCGGGCAGGTCGCCGACCGCCTCGGCGTGCACAAGTCGACCGCGCTCCGCCTGCTGCGCACCCTGCACGAGCACGGTCTGGTCTACCGCCAGTCCGACCAGCGCTACCGGCTCGGCGCGCGCCTCTTCGCCCTCGCCCAGGAGGCGATGGAGAACCTCGACATCCGCGAGATCGCCCACCCGCACCTGGTCCGGCTGAACGAGGCCTGCGGCCACACCGTGCACCTCGCCGTCCACGAGGAGAACGAGGTCCTCTACATCGACAAGGTGGAGAGCCGCTACCCGGTCCGGATGTACTCGCGCATCGGCAAGCCCGTGGCCATCACGGTCGCGGCCGTGGCGAAACTCCTCCTCGCCGACCTCCCCGAGCCCGAGCGCCGCGCCCTCGCGGACCAGCTCGACTACCCCTCTACACGCCTCGCTCCACCCCCAACGCCGCGGCTTTCCTGCGGGAGTTGGAGCAGGTGCGCGAACAGGGCTGGGCCACCGACCTCGGTGGCCACGAGGAATCCATCAACTGCGTCGCGGCCCCCGTCCGCGGCGCCGACGGCCGGGTCGTCGCCGCCATGTCGGTGTCCGCGCCGAACGTCGTCGTCACCGCCGAGGAACTCCTCACCCTGCTCCCGCAGGTGCGCCGTACCGCGGACGCGATCAGCGGCGAGTACTCCGGAAGAACGCCAGTGAAGGGCACCCCCGTATGACCGACAAGATCGCGCTCACCCCGAAGACCCACACCACCCCGCCCGCGAGGTTCTCCCACGGGGTGCGCAAGGGCAACATCCTCCAGGTCGCCGGCCAGGTCGGCTTCCTGCCCGCCGAGGAGGGCAGGCCCCCCACGCCCGCCGGCCCGACGCTGCGCGAGCAGACCCTCCAGACCCTCGCCAACGTCAAGGCGATCCTCGAAGAGGGCGGCGCGGGCTGGGACGACGTGATGATGATCCGCGTCTACCTCACCGACGTGGACCACTTCGCCGAGATGAACGACATCTACAACACCTACTTCGGCGAGCAGGGCCTCACCCAGCCGCCCGCCGCCCGGACCACCGTCTACGTCGGCCTGCCGCCCGGCCTCCTCGTCGAGATCGACGCCCTCGCCGTCCTGAGCTGACGGCGGCCCGGGCACCACCCGCCCCGGCACCACCCCTTCGCACCACCAGCACACGCACGGCACACGGCACGGCACCGCACCCGCGGTGCCGTGCCGCGATCCCCCCTGCCCGAAAGCAGTATGCATTTACGAAGAGGACCCCCTGATGTCCCATTCGCTCGCCGCAACCGCTCCAGCGCCCACCGCCCCACCCCACACCGGAGGCCTGCTCCTCCTCGTCGACGGCACCGCCGGGCTCCTCACGGTCGCCGCCATCGGCATAGCCCTGCTGCTCTTCCTGATCATCAAGGTCCGGCTGCAGCCGTTCGTCGCGTTGCTCGCCGTCTCCATAACCGTCGGCCTGCTCGCCGGCCTCTCGGTCACCGAACTCTTCGGCACCGTCCAGCGCTCCGACGCCGTCTCCACCATCGAGTCCGGCATGGGCGGCATCCTCGGCCATGTCGCGATCATCATCGGGCTCGGCACGATGCTGGGCGCGATCCTGGAGGTCAGCGGGGGCGCCGAGGTCCTGGCCTCCCGCCTGCTGCACCTGTTCGGCGAACGCCGGGCACCCCTCGCGATGGGCCTGACCGGCCTGATCTTCGGCATCCCGGTCTTCTTCGACGTCGGCATCTTCGTGCTCGCCCCGATCGTCTACGCGGCCGCCAAGCGCAGCGGCAGGTCGATCCTCCTGTACTGCCTGCCGCTGCTCGCCGGCCTCTCCATGACACACGCGTTCCTGCCGCCGCACCCCGGCCCGGTCGCCGCCGCCGGACTGCTGCACGTCCAGCTCGGCTGGGTCGTCCTCATGGGCGTCGTCTGCGGCGTCCCCGCCGTCCTGGCCGCCTGGGCGTACTCCGCCTGGATCGGCCGGCGCATCTTCGTCGCCGTACCGCAGGACATGGTCGAGGCCGCCGAGGAGGCCCGGCAGGCGGTACTCGCCGAGCAGCGCGCGCAGGGCGTGCGGCCGCAGGAGGAGCCGGTGCCGCTCGGTACGGTCCTCGCCATCATCGGCACGCCGCTGGTGCTGATCCTCGCCGCCACCTTCTCCTCCATCGCCCTCGACCCCTCCGCGGGCCGCTCGGTGCTGGAGTTCGTCGGCAGCCCCTTCGTCGCCCTCACCCTCGCCCTGCTGCTCGCCTACTACCTGCTCGGCATCCGGCGCGGCTGGTCCCGCAAGTCCCTGGAGCGGGTGTCCACTTCGTCGCTCAAGCCGGTCGGCAACATCCTGCTGGTGGTCGGCGCGGGCGGGGTCTTCGGCGCGGTCCTCAAGGCGAGCGGGGTGGCGCAGGCGCTGTCGGACACCTTCAACGGCGTGGGCCTGCCGGTGATCGTGCTGTCGTACCTGATCTCGGTGGTGCTGCGGGTGGCCCAGGGCTCGGCCACGGTGGCCATCGTCACCACGGCCGGCATCGTGGCGCCGCTGCTGACCGAGGGGCACCACTCCCAGGCCTTCGTCGCCCTCGTCATCATGGCCGTGTCGGCCGGCTCCATCTTCGCCTCGCACGTCAACGACGGCGGCTTCTGGATGGTCGCGAAGTACTTCGGCATCACCGAGCGGGACACGCTGCGCACGTGGACGGTACTGGAATCGGTGCTGTCCGTCGCCGGGTTCGCGGTGGCCGGGGTGGTGAGCCTGTTTGTGTAAGTGTGACCTGTGTGAACCGGCGTGAGAGGTGCGCTGACTGGTTCCGGCACAGGAATGTCGTCCATACTGCCGCCGTGGACCAGCGCATAGGATCGAGCAGCCAGCCCCTGAAGGGCGAGCCCGTCAAGGGCGCCGGTTTCGACCCGGCCTTCATTCCGGGGATCACCGCACCGGCGACGCAACCGGAACCGGAAGACGCCAGGCCGACGGCCGAGGCCGACACCGAGGACGCGAAGCCGGCGACCCCGGAGCCCGCCGAGGCGTCCGCCGAGCCGGCATCCGCCGATTCGGCGGACGGTGGACCGGAGGAGGAACCGGCGGAGGAGACTGAACCCGAGGACGGCGGCCCCGTCTTCGAAGCCTCCGACCGCCGGGCCAGGTTCGCGGCCGACCACCGTGGCGTCCGCCTCCGCCTGGACGAGGAGGACTGCGAGTTCCGCTGGGACGAGATCGCCGCGGTCGAGACCGAGTCCGCCCGGTTCGGCAAGCGTTTCACCATCACGGTGCACACCCCGGACCGCCGCTGGTACCCGATCGAGATCGAGGCCACGTCGAGGTCCCGCTTCGCCGAGTGGGAGTCGCAGCTGGACGCGGTCCTCGACGCGTACTTCGAGGAGGCGTAGGGCCGCGTGGCGGCGGGGGTGCCGGGTGGAACCGGCGCCCCCGCCCCGCGCGCGTCCCTAGCCGCAGTACTGGGCCTGCTTCCCGATGGACCGGTACATGCAGTCCGCGTTCTCCAGCAGCTGCAGCACCGCGTCCCGGTTGCGGGAGGTCTCCCGCTCGATCACCTCGTCGGGCGGGTAGAACCCGCCGTCCCAGCTCGAGGTCGGATACATCTCGAAGGTGTAGTCGAAGATCTTCTGCGTGCCCCACAGGTAGTCGTCGATCGACCCGTCGGTGATGTAGAGATCGCTCGACTGCTCCGGTGTGTACCCGTTGCTCGCGGCCATCTTCTGGCCCACGGCCTTGAACGCGGCGGCGTCGTCGGCGGTCATCCCCGCCGCCGTGTCCGAGTAGGTGTACCCGAACGGCCACAGCACCAGCTCGCTGTAGGTGTGGAAGTCGATGCCGGCCCTGATCTGCTGCCTGCCGCCGACGACCCGGCTGCGCACGAAATCGGACACGACCTTCACCTCGGGGGCGGACTCGGCGGCCGAACCGCGGTACGTCTCGGACGACTTCGTCCCCGACGAGCCGCCGCAGCAGCCCCACTTGTAGTCCCAGTTCCGGTTGAGGTCGGTCCCGACGTACGAGGAACCGGAGTTGGGCTGCCGGTTCTTCCGCCACGACCGGTACGACCCGGTGGCGATGTCGTACTCCCCGCCGTCCGGGTTGAGGTCGGGGACGAGCCAGATCTCCCGGCTGTTGACGAGATTCGTGATCCGGGAGTCGCTTCCGTACCCGGCGGCGAACTCGCGCAGCAGGTACAGGGCCATCTCCACGGTCAGGTGCTCACGGGCGTGCTGGTGGAAGGTGAACAGCACCTCGGGCTCGTCCTCGTCGGTGCCCACGTTGTCGCTGACCTTGACGGCGACGATGTCCCGGCCCTGGTACGACTTCCCGATCACCCGCTTGCTCATGATGTCCGGATGGGCGGCGATCCGCTGGTCGATCTCGGCGTTCGCCTCCGCGTAGTTGTGGTACTTCGAGTCGGCGCTCGGGAAGTCGTACAGCCGCTGCTCGCCGCGGGCACCGGCCCGGTCGGGCGCGGCTCCCAGCGGGGTGACGTCGTACCCGAGCCGGCGCAGCCGCCGGATCTGGTCGGCCCGGCCGGAGACGACCACGGTCTCCTCGTCGGCCTCGTCGACGGTGACGCCACTGGCCTGGATGGCGGTGCGCGTCACGGGGTCCGTACTCCGGTGGATCTCGTACTGCCGGATGTCCTCACCGGACGCCGGGGCGGCCTTGCGGGCGCTTTCGGCGGTGGCGTGCGTGGCGGTGGCCGAGACGGGTGCGGCGAGAGCGAGGGCCAGCAGCGCGCCGAGCGCGGCGGTACGCCTGCCGCCGCGCGCGCCGGAGCCGCGGATGCGAAGTCGCATGAACTCTCCTTGGATCTCCAGGGATTCCGGGGTCGCCGGAAGTGGGGGAGTGGAGCTGGGAGCTGGGGTGCTTCAGTGCGACGTGCGGGTGCGGACGAGGGAAGCCTGTAGCTGTGGGTCCGCTGTGCGGGGCTGGCGCTCATGGTCCGACGTTGGCATGATCAGGTCAAGAGATGGCCGAGGGTGGAGCGGGCTCCGTCCGAAACTCGCCGGAGCCGCGCGCTACGGCCTCGGCGGCCTCATCGGAAGGAGACGGTGAGCCAGGGACTCTCGGGATCGGACATCAGCACCTGGTGCACGTCCACCATGTCCGTGTACCAGCTCCCGAACTCCTCGTCGTCGAAGTGCAGACAGCGCCCGAGGATGTACCCGGCGGCGAAGTCCCGCCACGACTTGTACGACCGCGCGGCGGCCCGGCCCGCCTCCACGACGGCGCCCTCCGCCTCCTGCAGCGAGCAGTACCGCGCCCCAGCCCCCAACGGGCCATGCCGGAGGCCCGCCCGAAGTTCCACGCGTCGACGGAGGTGACGTACCGGTTGCCGTCCAGGATCCCGTCGGCCCGGAAACGCGCCTCGTACCGGGTGATGCGGCCGATCAGGTGCTGCACCCCCTTGATGCGCGCCTCGGTCTCCGCCTCCGGAACGGTGGGCGTGGTGGTCACCCCGTCCGGCGTGAGGACGGTCTCCCCGCCGGCCCGCGCGCGCAGCACCCGGGCGACGGCGTCCCGCCAGTAGCCGGTGTCGACATGCCCGCCGAAGTCGCGCGCGATGGTCCGCCGCAGCTCGAGGGCGAACTCCCAGACCGGATTGGCGCCGTCGGGATCGAGCAGCGCCCGCTGCTGCCCCTGCCACTCCTCCCGGCTCCCGACACCCCACCACTCGCGCAGCAGCCGACGCTCCGAGGTGTAGCCGTTCCCGTGGTACGCCATGGCGTTCCAGGCCAGCCCGTCCCGCACGATCAGCAGCGCCCCGCACGCCAGCCCCCGCGCGACTGGCCCGTCCTGCGGACCGCCCACCCGCAGCGTGAGCACCCGCGCCCGGTCCAGCGGGGCCCGCTCCCGCGCGCCGTGCTGGGCCCACGCGGCGGAGTGCGGCGGCGCGGAGGGCAGGAACGCCTCGCACGGGGTCCCCGGGTTGACCACGATCATGGCCGGGTCGGTCGGCGCCCACACCTTGGCGAACCACCCGAGCTTCTGCCAGTCGAGGACCCGGTGCGGATCGGGCACGGGCAGCATCCCCTCGGTGTACACGGCCCACACCCGCCCGCCGGCCACCCGGGATCGTGCCCGAAGACGGGGATCGTCCTGCTCGGCTCCGCGTCCGCCCCGTCACGCCGTATCTCGAAGTAGAGCCGGCTGTCCGCGAGGGTGTCGAAGTACGCCGCCCAGTCCTCCCGCGCCTTGGCCTCCATCAGGGCCTGCTCGATCTCCGTCGGCGGCGTCCAGGCAGGCGGCACGGCGGGCCCGAAACCCACGGGCGGCGGACCGAACGACATGCTGTGCCTCTCTCGAGTTGTGGGTCCCTGTACAGCTACGCGCCCGAACCGGCGTCGACCGGCGCCTTCAGGGCGTCAACGAAGGGGTGAACGCCTGGGCGGCGAAGGTGAGGGTGGCTCGGGCGGGGCTTTGGAGTCGCGGACGGATATGAGGGTGGGGCCTTCGGCGATCTCGACGCAGGCGTTGCCCTCGCCACCACCGGAGAACGACGACTTCCGCCAGATTAGGGGGGTGGTCATGACCTCACAGCTCCTTCGCCAGCCTGTGGATGAAGTCACGCGAACGCTCCGGTTCGAGTGACGAGGCCTCAAGCCTACGAAAGAGCGTTCGGAAGCGATGGAGTTGGGCTTCGGCGTCCACGAACGCGGTGCCATGAGGTCCGTCGCGAACCACGGTGTCCAGTCGGGGCAGTGGTCCGCCCGCGTAGACCATGGCACTTCCGGCGCCCGCGAATCCGTCCAGGTCGAACGGGATGACCCGGACCGTGACGTGGTCGGCTTCGGAGAGGTCCAGTATGCGAGCGAGCTGGGCTCGCGCTGCCGGCCGGTCGCCCACCCTGATGCGCAGAGCAGCCTCGTGGATCACAGCGACGTACGGGGTGGGATCCGGGCGCTCGATGATGACCCTCCGCCTCATCCGGTGCTCGACTCGAAGCGCCACCTCGCTCGCCGGGAACTCCGGATTGACGTAGGAGAAGAGCGCACGAGCGTAGTCCTCCGTCTGGAGCAGGCCCGGGACATGCAGGAAGTCGGCGTCCCACCGGTACGAGGCGTGGTGCTCCAGCTCGGACAGGTCCAGGTAGGGCGTGGGCAGGCGGTGCCGGTACTCCTCCCACCAGCCTCGCGCTCGGTCGGTCGCCATGGCCACGAGCGCCTGGATCAGACTTTCGTCAGAGCATGCGTAGTTGGCCGCGAGGCGGCGCAGCCGCTCCTCGCTCACGCCTGTGAGCCCGGACTCGATGTGGCTGATCTGGACGTGGCTCACCCCGAGCAGCGCTGCCGCCTCGCGTGCCGCAAGCCCTGCGGCGTCACGGAGTCGGCGCAGCTCGACTGCCAAGCGCATCTGCCGCGCCGTTGGTTCGCGCCTCAGGACCATAAGTGCTGCCTCGCCTCAACGCCTCTGTGGGTTGGCCTCGTTCGGGGTCAGATTACGCGACCAGCTTGCTCGGGATGACATGTTAGCCCTACCGTCGGTGACGTAACGAACGCGCAGCGGAAGCGCACCGCGACGTCCTGCCATGACGCCTACGGCAATGCCACCGCGCGCTCTCGGACCGCCCCCCTCACCTCACAGGAGTGGATGAGTCATGCCCGAGACCTGGGACTACACCCTCTACATCCCCAACGACGTCAGAGCGGTGACGGTCTCGCGCCGCACGCTGCGTCTGATCCTGACGATGCACGGTCTGATCGGCTTGGTGGACACGGCTGAACTGTTGGCGACGGAGTTGGTGTCGAACGCGGTACGGCACACGAAGGGGCCGGCCGCGCTCAGGGTGCGCCGCTCGGCGGAGGGGGTGGTGTGGATCGGCGCGTGGGACACGGACCCCGGCCCACCGGAGCCGTTCCGCCCGCTGGAGGAGGTGTCCGAGCTGGGGAGGAGGGTCGAGGCCTGGCCCTGGTCAGGGCGTGTGCGGACCTCTGGGGCTGGCAGCCGTCGGCCAGGTTCGGCAACCGAGGCAAGTACGTGTGGTGCGAACTCGCGGCGGCCTAGCTCGTTGATCACGTCGACAGACAGCCTGGCCACCGCCCTACAGACCATCGATGACGAAACCGCCGCGGTCTTCGTGCAGTTCGTCGACTCCTGCCTGGCCGACCCCCAGGCGAAGCAGATGTGGAGGGACCTGATGCCAGCGACTCAGTACTTCTGGCGCCACCCGCTGGCCGAACAGGTACGCGAAGAAGGCCGAGAGGAAGGCCGCGAAGAGGGGCGAGCCGAGGCCAAGGCCGAGATGGTTCTGCACATGCTGGAGTGGCGCGGCATCGAGGTGCCCGACACCGTCCGCGAGCGGGTGACCTCCTGCACCGACCTGAACCAGCTCGAAGTCTGGGCCCAGCGGGCCATGGGTGCCAAGGACGCCGCGGAGCTGTTCGCTGCGGGCTGAGGCAAAGCACGCCTCGCTCTGGCGAGGCGGCCACTGCGACAAAAAGCCTACCGTTCATCGGACTCCGGCTCCCGCGTCACCCAAGATGCGCTCCGCCAAGCCGCCTCAAAGCGCTGCGCGAGTAATCAGGGGGGCGCGGAAGTCGGGTTGAATGGCCAAATCCTCGATGGCGCCCACCTCAATCTCTGAGTCATGGCAAATGGCCACGGCCGCGCCTGCTGTACGTGCATCCGGATGTATCCCCCATTGGTGCCTATCCCGCGCGGTTGAAATTTTGTGGGAGTTCTCCGGAATCCCAAAGTTCATCCAGATGCCTGAATAGGGTGTCGGGGTCTCTTTTCAGGGAAAGAAGTTCCTCCGGCGCAAGCTCTTCCAGGGGGTCGTTGAATCGCAGCCCGTCGCTATCCGGACCCGTCCATCCTTTGTATCGGCGGCAGTTGGCACACCATGCATAGGTGATGCGCGATGCTCTGCTAGATGTAGAGTACCGTGAAATGTACACGCGAATAGCTCTGGTTTGACAGGCAGGGCAAATTCGTTCTTCGGGTTGCTCGGTGAACCTCGGGCCGGACGTCAATTTCGCTTCCTGTTCCCGCGTAAATCCGTACACGACCTAGCCCTTCTGTCGCTTGAACTTTTCCAGCATGCGCTGTCCGTACTCCTCGGCCGACTCTTCTGAGCCTCCCCATGGATTGGGGGACCTTCTGGTTAGCTCGAAGTGCTTGTGATGGTAGATCTCGTGGTGGATGGTTGCCACTGCCTCATCCAGATCACGAAGCCCGATGTCGGATATTTCGATCAAGGGGAGTCCGCGAGGGCCTTTCATCGGCGACCCATCTATGGTGTGGGGGCTGTTTCCGAATGCGACGCTGTCTGGCGTTCTGATCTCAGGGACGTGCACTATGTCGTAATCCGATACGGACATTCCCGCGCGCCCAAGTTCCTGCTTTACGTGCTCGATGCTGACGCCAGGGCCTATTTGCCCTCCGGGTCTGCGTTGGGAATCCCTCGATATGTGTTCTGTTTTTCGATGCAATCCGGTGACAATCCTAGTGGATCGCCCCAAGTGTGCGGATTGCGGATATAGGTAACTGGGTTCGGGGCGGGGACGAGCCCTAGCGGATCGGGGGTGACATAGCGGGCGGTGTCGGGGTCGTAGTAGCGGAAGTAGTTGTAGTGGAGGCCGGTTTCCGGGTCGTAGTACTGGCCTGGGAAGCGTAGAGGTGTGTATGCCGTGCTGTCGGCTGCCCACGCCGTGGTGCCCCATAGGGTGCTTCGGGTGCGCCAGGCGATGTCGCCGGTTTCGTCGATGAGTTCGCTGGGGGTGCCGACGAGGTCGGTGACTATGGCGAAGAAGCGGGAGTCGATCTCGTCCTGGGTGGCGTCGGACGTTGTGATGCGTTCGGTCTGGGCGAGTGGGCGCAGGCCTTGGTGGTCCCAGGTGAGGGTGACCGGGTGGGGGAGGTCTGCGGAGGTGGTGGTCTGCTCGCAGAGGGTGGTGCCGTCCCAGGTGAAGTCCACCCGTTCCAGGACTGTTTCGCCGTCGTCGGCCAGGCGGAGTTTGGCCGTGCGGCGGCCCAGGGGTCGTAGGTGTAGTGCCAGCGGGTGCCGTCCGGGGTGGTCACCGCTGTCAGGCGGTCCTCGGGGTCCCATTCGTAGCGCCAGGTGTCCGGTTTGCGGGACAGGCGGGTCTTCTGGCGGAGGGTGATGCGGCCCAGGGCGTCGTGTTCGTAGCGGACGTTGCCGGCACGGGTGATGCGGGTGCCCACGTAAGCACGCGGGCCCGTCGCTTCGCTGCCGGGGTGGTTCGTTGGCCATTCGGCCTGGGTCTGGTTGCCCGCCTCGTCGTAGGCGTAGCGCTCCGTCCAGCCGGCCGCGTGCACCGCCGTCACCCGGCCGGCCGCGTCGAGGTCGAAGCGGCGGGAGCCGGACAGGTGGTCGTCGATGCCGATGAGGTTGCCGTCGGCCCGGTAGGAGTATGCCCGGTGCTGCACTGTGCGGTCGCCGGCGCCGGTCACGGACTGGGTGGTCAGGCGGCCCAGGGGGTCGAAGGTGTGGTCGAGGGTGATCGTGTCGCCGATGTGGCGGGAGAGTTCGCGGCCTGCGTCGTCGTAGGTGAAGTCGATGGGGTGGCCCGAGGCGGCCACCATGTTGGTGCGGCGGCCCGCGGCGTCGTAGGACCAGGTTGTTGTGGCGCCGGTCGGGGTCGTCCGGCCCGTGCGGCGGCCCAAGGTGTCGTAGGTGTAGGTCAGGGTGCGGCCGTCGACCGTCTCGGAGTGCAGGCGGCCGTAGCGGTCGCGCAGCAGCGTGAGCGTGGTGCCGTCCGGGCCGGTTGCCTGGGCGAGTTGGTCGGTGAAGTCGTAGGCGTAGGTCGTGACCCGGCCTGCCGCATCCTTACGGAGTACCTGACCGAGTTCGTTGCGTTCGAAGGTCAGCCTCTCGCCGATAGCGTTTCCGCGTGCGGTGAGGCGGCCGGCCAGGTCGTACTCGTACGTGAGGGTGCGGTCGTCGAAGTCCGTCTCTGCGGCCAGGTGGCCCGCCGCGTCGTACTCGTACGTCCAGGTCAAGCCCTGCGGGTTCGTGACCCGCGTCAGGCGCAGCTCCGCGTCGTGGTCGAACTCGTAGCGCACCCCGTCCGGGCCCGTGCGCGCCGTCAGCAGGTCGAAGTGGGTGTACTCGAAGCGGGATATGCCGCCCATCGGGTCGGTGTGGCTGGTGCAGTTGCCCTCACCGTCGTACGTCCACGTCTCCGTCGTGCCGTCCGGGGCCGTGCGGCCGGTCAGGTGGCCCTCGATCGACCATTCCAGCCGCGTCGTGGCCCCCGTGGGGTCCGTGATCACGGTCGGGCGGCCGAGGGCGTCCCGTTCGTAGCGGGTCGTCGCACCCAGGGCGTCCGTGACCTCGACCGGCAGGCCCGCGCGATCACACACGAGTGTCGCTGTATGGCCGAGCGGGTCGGTCACCGAGGTCAGATGGCCGGCCTCGGTGTATGTGAAGCGGGTCGTCCGGCCCGCCGGGTCCGTCACCGACGTGCGGTTGCCGCGCTCGTCGTACCTCTGACGGACCGCCGTGCCGTCGGGGTTGACCACCTTCACCGGCAGGCCGAGTGAGTTGTACTTCGCTGTCGCCTCACGGCCGTCCGGGCGGACGACCGATGTGAGGTTGCCGTCCTCGTCGTAGCGGAAGGCCGTCGTGTGGCCCAGGGGGTCCGTCTGGGAGAGCAGACGGTTGTAACGGTCGCGGCTGTACCGGGTCGTCGTTCCGAGGGGATCGGTCTCCGCCACTACCTGGAGCGCGTCATTGATCAGGTACCGCCAGGTGTAGCCCTCGCCGGTCGTGGTGGCCGTGGTCCGGAGTCCGGTCGACGGGTCCGGGTCCCCATAGGACAGGCGCAGGGTCACGTGCCCGGCTGATCCGGCCTGGGCCGTGCAGCGGCTCTTGTCGTCGTACTCGTAGGCGTAGCTGCGGTCGTTCGTGTCGGTCCAGGATGTGACCCGGCCCGCCTCGTCGTACGTGAACCGGAGCGGCAGCCCGGAGGAGTTGACGACCTCCGTCAGATCGCCGTCCGTGTAGCCGTAGCGCTTCAGCTCCTCGCCGGTCGTGGCGAGGTGGAGGGCCGTGACCCGACCGGATTCCGTGGTGATGCGGACGCCCTGGCCGGAGCTGGAGACCACGGCCAGCGGAGTGCCCTCGGCGTCGTACTCGAAGGTGATCCAGTTGCCGTTGCGGTCGTCTATCTGTTCCAGCACCGCCAGGCTCTCGCCCCGGTCGGCGAAGTGCCAGGTGCGGCGGGTCTGCGGGTCCGTGACCGTGTAGCCGCCGTCCACCCGGTCCAGGGGCCAGCGCGGGCCGTGGCTGGCGAGTGTGGGCAGGCCGGGAGCCGGGTGCGGGTACGCAAGCAGCAGGCCGTCTTCCGTCACGAAGACGACTCCTTCGGCGTCGATCTCCAAGCGCTGGTCCAGCGTTGAGGACCAAGACGGGCCGAACCAACGGCCCAAGGTGTACCCGGACTCGACACGCCGTTTGAGGACCAGGGGCAATACACCGGGCAGGACGACGTCGGTCTGCGGCAGGAACATCTTGCCCGACGCGACGTCGACCGGGTCGCCGCAGTCCTTCACGGCCTCGTCGGTACGCGAGCGCTCGTGCGGACCATCACGCACAGCGTCGCGAGAGGTTCTCCCGGCCGCGCCATCGGCCCCCACCCCGTCGCGCTCAGCGGCCTTCAACGAATCCCGCATCGCGAGTCTCTCCGCAGTGGCGGCCCGTACCCCGTTCACCTCAAGCCCCACTCCGTCGGTCAGGAGTACCTGGGGCGCGAAGCGGCCGCCGAACTCGGCGGGGTCCTTGGCGAAGTCCTGGAGCGTCTGCTTGAGCGTCCGCTCGGGGTGCGTCGCGCTGGACACCAGGCCGGCCAGGGTCATGGCCTGGTGCTGCAGTGCCTCGGCGGGGTGGGCCAGGTTGTACGGGTCGAGGGGGTTGGCGCCTCGGACCATGCTGTAGAGGCCTGCCGTGCCCTTGATCATGCCGCCGCCGACATGGAGCATCTCGGTGTTGAAGGCGCCGTAACCGTCGACCGCGTCCACCTTCAGCTGGGTCAGCGGGGGTGGTTCGGCCGGAGCATGGGCCATGGCCGACTCGACGGCCTTCGCGGCGGCGCCGGCGGCCTCGTTTCGCTGCTTGCGGGCGTCGTGGAGAAGCTCCTCGGCCTCCTTCACGAGCGCCGCACCGGGGTCGTCGAAGTCGCCGGGGTCGTGACCCGGGTTCTTCTCGCCCGACTTCACGGCGTCCTTGTAGGCGGTGACGCGCTTGTCGTACGCGTCCTTCGCCGTCGCCGAGGCCTCCTTGCCCTTCTTGTACAGGTCGATCGCGTCACGGGCCTTCTGCTGCGCCCAGACGACCGTCTCGGCGTAGGTTCCCAGTGCCGTGGCCGCCTTGGCGCAGGCGTCCGCCGCGTGGAGCCAGTTCACGGGGTGCATCTCGAACTTCTTGCGGAACGCGTCGGCCGCCTCGCCCTGCCACTGCGAGGAGTCGAGCTTGCGCATACCCTGGCCGACCCGGTCGAAGGCGGTGTGGAAGTCCTTCAGGTGCTTGGCGGTGGACCGGATGTCGCCCGCGTCACCATGGATCAGGTCGGTCGGTTCGTCGCTCTCGCCGAGCTGTTGCTCGCCCGGCGTGGCGCCCAGGGCGGAGGCCGCCCGGTCGCCGTAGTGGTGGACCTTGTCCGCCCAGCCGTGGGCCCCGATCCCGTCGAGAACGTCGGCGGTGACGTCACTGCCCTTGTCGATGCCCTCGCCGAGCTTCTTCTTGCCCGCGTCGTAGACGTTCTTGCCGTGTCTCAGGCCACTGTTGATGCCGTCGCCGATGTCGTCACCGATGTCACCGATGATCCCCATCAGCCCTCACCGCCCTGGCCGGCCGCCTTCGCGCGTTCCTCTGGGGAGGGGCCCCACATGTCGTCGAGCACGCGGTTGTAGTCGTCGCCGGTCCCGGTCGCCTGGTTGACGCGGTCCATCGTGACGCCCGGCGGCAGGCCAAGTGATCCGGTCATGGCGTCCCGCCCGGCGTCCTTGAAGCTCTGCTTGGACTCTTGCCAGGCCTCGTCGAACGACTTCCCGCTGTAGTCGGGGTGGGTGACGGCGTCGACACTGCTTCGGCGCAGCGCGTCCCAGCCCATCTTGGTGACGTCGTCCTCGGAGGCGTAGGGATTACCCACCCCGGCGTTGTACGCGACCTTCATGGCGCCGTCGATGTACTGGTCCGTCTCGTGCAGGGTGCCCGCCGACAGGCCCACGTCCTGGGCGAACTCGTTCCCCTCCGCCACCAGGCCCCGTACGCCCCACTCCCAGCGTTCGCAGAACGACTTGAACCTGTCGGTCAGATCCTCGTGGCCCAACTGGATGCCGGAGAGTTCCAGGTTCGAGAAACCCCGGCCCACACCGGCCAGGCTGTCGATGCCCAGCTCATTGAGTTCGGCCAAGGTGAGCGTGATGCCCTTCGCTATCTCGTCCAGCCCCGCGGCCTTGATGTCCTTGCCGCCCTTGCCCCCGCTCACCGAGGTGCCTCCTCATCGGTCGTCCCGGCGGCCGGGTCCACGGCCACCGCGTCCGGCACGATCCCCACGACCGGCGGGAACAGCACGCCCTCGTCCCCGTCGGCCGCGTCCAGAGCCACCCCGCACGCCACCCCGACGGCCGGGACCCCAGCGTCCAGCAGCCTGGCGCCCAGCACCCGCCGGTACGCCCACTCCCGGTCTCCCTCCCCCTCGCGATCGCGAACCGGGCCAGCGCCGGCTCGTTCGAGAAGGCCAGGATCCAGCGGACGCCTCCCTGGTCGGCGGTCAGCGGGTTCTCGTCCGCGTCCACCGGTACCAGCACGGGCGTACGACGGAACTCGCCCAGCAGGGCCGCGAACTCCCGGCGCCCGCGCCGCACGTCGACGGCTTCCGGGGCAGGTGCGGAACGTCCGTCGGGCAGGACCTCGTCGGGTGTCTCCGCACCCGTCATGTCCGCGTACTCAGCAAGCGACGACCTGCGTATGTCCCCCGCCCGGCCGCCGTCACCCCCGTGATCAGCCATGCCCGGGATCATCACACCAGCCCGTTGCCGAACGCAACGCGGTACCCGTCACGGTGAAGGGGCTCTGGCCGAATGTGTCCGGCGTCGGACGTGCCGCGATGCGGACATGCGGCTCACGCACGCGACGGACGCCCGGATCCCCCGGATCCGGGCGTCCGCGGCCGCCGCATTTCAGCGGGAGCTCACCTCACGGCATCGCGTGCACATGCGCCCCCACCGCGTTCGACCACGCGTTGCCCGACGAGGCGTCCCAGTTCGTGGACCAGGTCATCGCGCCGCGCAGGTCGGGGTAGGTCTTCGAGGGCTTGAAGGTGCCGCAGCCGGTGCCCTTGCTCAGGCAGTCCAGGGCGTTGTTCACGACCGTCGGGGAGACGTAGCCGCTGCCCGCGCCGCTCGTCGAGGCCGGCAGGCCGAGGCCGACCTGGGACGGGGCGAGGCCGCCCTCCAGCTGGATGCAGGCGAGGGCCGTCAGGAAGTCCACCGAGCCCTGGCTGTAGACCTTGCCGTCGCAGCCCAGCATGGAACCGCTGTTGTAGTACTGCATGTTGACGACCGTGAGGATGTCCTTGATGTTCAGGGCCGTCTGGAAATAGGAGTTCGACGTCGACTGCATGTCGATGGTCTGGGGGCCATCGTGATGACCAGGGAGGGGCCCGCCTTCGAGGAGAGGGAGCGCAGCGCCTGCGTCATGTACGTGGCGTTCAGGCCGTTCTCCAGGTCGATGTCGACGCCGTCGAAGCCGTACGTCTGCATGAGGGAGTAGACGGAGTTCGCGAAGTTCGCCGCCGAGGCCGAGTCGCTGATCGACACCGTGCCGTTCTGGCCGCCGATGGAGACGATGACCTTCTTGCCCGCCGCCTGCTTGGCCTTGATGTCGGCCTTGAACTGGTCGACGGTGTAGCCGCCGAGGCCCGCCGAGTCCAGGTTGAAGGAGACCGCGCCCGGTGTGGTGGTGGCGTCGGCGAAGGCGACCGCGATGATGTCGTAGGCCGACGGGACGTCGGAGATCCTCTGGACCTTCGCCCCGTTGTTGAAGTTCTGCCAGTAGCCGGTCACGGCGTGCCTGGGCAGCGAGCCGCCGCCGCCCCCACCGCCGCCGGTGGCCGCCGTCGTCGCCGTCACCGTGCCCGACTTGGCGGACTCGCCGGCCGAGTTGGTCGCCGTGACCTGGAAGGAGTACGAGGTCGACGCGGTGAGGCCGCTGACCGTCGCCGAGGTGCCCGTCACCGCCGTCACCTTGGTGCCGTTGCGGTAGACGTTGTAGCCGGTGGCGCCCGACACGGCCGACCAGGACAGGGAGACGGAGGAGGACGTCGTGCCGGAGACCGCCAGACCGGAGGGTGCCGAGGGGACGGTGGGGGCCGGGTCGCCGCCACCGCCGCCGTCGGGGCCGTAGACGGAGATGTCGTCGGCGTAGTACGCGGCCTGGCCGTACCAGCCGTGCGTGTACACCGTGACGGACGTCGTGGACGCGCCCGTGGTGAACGTCGTGGAGAGCTGCTTCCAGGACGTGGTGTCGGGGGTCCAGGTCGAGACGTCCGTCGTGCCCGTGCCGGTGACGCCCAGGTAGGTGTAACCGCCCTGGACCCATCCGCTCAGCGAGTACGTCGAGTTGGGCTTCACCGCCACCGACTGGGTGCACTGCGCGTTGTCCTGGCCGGCCGGGGTGGCCTTCAGGGCCGCGGCACCGGAGTGGACGGGGGAGGAGACCGTCGTGCCGCTCGCGGCCGTACAGGTCCAGTTGCCCAGGCCCGACTCGAAGCCGGCGTTGCGGGCGTTGTTGACGTCCGCGGCCGAGGCGGGGGTCGTGGCCAGGCCCGCGACCGCGAGGGCGAGGGCGGTGACGGCGGACCAGGTGCCGGCGCGGGTCCGGCGTCTGCGTCCGGTCCGGTCCGACGGCATGGCTGATGCACGGTCCACAGGGGCCTCCGGTGGGGGAGTCGGTGGGGAGGGTGGTGCGGGGGACGGTGGCCACCGTTGGCGTACAAGTTGGTCTAGGCCAATCCGGCTGTCAAGAGGTCCAGACCAAAACCATCTCCGGTCGAGCGCTCAACCTGTCCGGTTTTGGCGCCACTTGTGCCCGATGAGTTCCACACGAGCTACACAAACGCTGTTCTCCGGTCATTGGGGCGTGGATACAGTGCTCAGGTAGTCACGCAATGAAGTCGTCCCGGAGCGTTGGAGTGACGCCGACGAGCCGCGGGGCGTGAAGGAGCGGGGAGCTGCGCGTGCCAACTGCCATTGCCGTGACCAGTGCCGACATGGCGCTGCCGGCGCAGGACGAACGGACCATGCCGGCCGTCGTGCTGCACGACCTGGACCGGCGCCCGCTGGAGCAGACCCTCACCGAACTGAACGCGCTGACCGAGCAGTACGGGTACCTGGTCGTCGTGTGCTCGCAGGCCACCCCGGAGCCCGTCGTACGGCGGCTGCACACCCTCCGCTCGCTGCTGGAGAGCGACCGCGTCGCCGTCTTCCGGCCCGAGCTCCCGCCGCTCGGCATCGCCGTCCTCGCCCGGCAGCTCAGACAGCTCGCCTCCTGCGACCTCAGCCCGGGCGTGCTCGCCTCGGCCGGCCGGCTGCTCACCCACTACATCCACGCCGGTGCCGTCCTCGGCTCGGTCGCCCGGCTGGACCGGGTGCCGGTCGGGCTCAAGGCGCACGCCAAGTCCTGGGTACCGGGCAGCCAGTTCGCCGTCGTCGCCCATCCCGAGCCGCAGCTCGTCCGGGTCGCCCCCGGTGCCCGGCTCAAGGGCCCCGAGTTCGGCACCTGGATGCTCGTCGCCAAGGGCCAGCTGCAGAGCGACTGGATCGCCGGCCTCGCCAAGGAGTGGACCGCGCACGCGCTGCGCGAGACCCCGCTGCCCGCCGAGTCACCGCGCTGGTGGGGTACGGGCCGGGTGATCGAGTTCTGCAGCTACCTCGCCGACCTGTCCGTCCTCTACCAACTGGTCACCTCGGTACGGCAGTCCGCCTGCCACTGGTGCGGCCTGGACGTCATCGGCGACCGCTGCGTGTTCTGCTCCGCCACCCCGCCCGTCCACGAGCCGCCCGCGCCGCGCGCCCTGGAGCCGCGAACACCCGCCTGACCCGCACGAACGCCAGATCACATCCCGCTCGACCGATTCCCCCAATGAGGTTGCACGGTTCATGAACTCCCGTCAGCGCCGCGGCGTGATACTCCTGATCCTGTCGGTCCTGTGCGCTCTCGGCGCGTTCGCCGGCGTGCTCTCCGTCGTCCACGACGTGAACTCCAAGGTCGGGCCCGAGGTCACCGCCTACCGGGTCAAGTCCGACGTGAAGCCGTACACCGCGCTGAGCACCGGCCAGTTCGAGAAGACCGAGATGCCCGAGCGGTGGCTGTCCGGCAACGCCGTCACCGACCTGCGGCAGCTCCGGGGCAAGATCGCCGTGACCACCCTGCGGGCCGGCTCCCTGCTCCAGACCGACATGATCGTCGACCGGCCCGCCCTCCAGCCGGGCCAGCAGGAGGTCGCCATCATGATCGACGCGGCGACCGGGGTGGCGGGCAAGATCACCCCCGGTTCGCGGGTCAACGTCTACGCCACCTTCGAGGGGAAGAAGGAGGGTGACCCCGACCAGTCGAAGATCATCGTGACCAACGCCCGCGTCCTCGACGTCGGCCGGATCACCGCGCTCGAACCCGACGCCGCCAAGGACCGCCGGGAGCCCACCGAGGCCGTCCCGATCACCTTCGCGCTGTCCACCCTCGACGCCCAGCGGATCACCTACGCCGAGTCCTTCGCCCAGCGGGTCCGGCTCGCCCTGGTGGCACCCGGCGGCCAGACCGGCGTCCCGGACAAGGACCGCACGTACGAACTCGCGACGGACAAGTGAGAGGCGGTCCGCATGCCCACCAGGATCCTCCCGGCCGGCGCCGACCCTGACGCCGTCCGCTCCCTCGTCACGCTGCTCAGCCAGCTCCCCGACGCGGAACCGCAGCCGCCCGTCACCGACTCCACCCAGCTCGTCGACGCCCTCGCCCGGCTCGCCGCCGAGTCGGTCGACGAACTTCCCGAGGTCGTCGTCGTCCACGAACGCATCGGCCCGGTCCCCGCGCTGGAGCTGATCCGCGAGGTCGCCCTGCGCTTCCCGGCCGTCGGCGTCATCCTCGTCACCACCGACGCGAGCCCCGGCCTGTTCGCCGCCGCCATGGACTCCGGCGCCCGCGGCCTGGTCCCGCTCCCGCTGTCGTACGAGGAACTCGCCAACCGCGTGCAGGCCGTCGCCCAGTGGTCCACCGGCGTGCGCCGCCACCTCGGGCACGGCGCCGAGACACTGGTCGGGGCCGGCGGCACCGTCGTCACGGTCAGCGGCGCCAAGGGCGGCGTCGGCGCGACCCTGGTCGCCATCCAGCTCGCGCTCGCCGCCCAGTCCTCCGGCCGGCCCACCGCCCTGGTCGACCTCGACCTGCAGACCGGCGACATCGCCTCCTACCTGGACGTCCAGTTCCGCCGCTCGGTGGTGGACCTGGCCGCCATCAACGACATCTCCCCGCGCGTCCTCGCCGACGCCGTCTTCCGCCACGACACCGGACTCGCCCTGCTCCTCGCCCCGCCGAGGGCGAACGCGGCGAAGAGGTCACCGACCGCGCCGCCCGCCAGATCATCGGCGCCCTGCGCTCCCGCTACGAGGTCGTCGTAGTGGACTGCGGCGCCCAGCTCGGCGCGGCGAGCGCGGCCGCGGTGGAGACGGCCGACACCGCGCTGCTGGTCACCACGCCCGACGTGGTCGCCGTGCGCGCCGCCAAGCGGACCGTGCGCATGTGGGACCGGCTGCAGATCCGCAAGGCCGAGGAGACCACCGCCGTCGTCAACCGCCACACCCGCGCCACGGAGATCCAGCCCCCGCTGGTGCAGCGCATCACCGGAACGGCACTGGCGCGCACGGCCGTACCCGCCAACTTCCGCGAACTGCAGGCGGTCGTGGACGCGGGACGGGTCCACGAACTCGACGGCAGAAGCACCGTCAAGCAGGCCCTGTGGGCGCTCGCCGGGGAACTGGGCCTCGCCAAGGCGCCCGAGGGGCCGTCCCACCGGAGCGGCGGCCGGCCGCGCGGCGACCGGGGATCGGTGAGCTTCCGGCGGCGGAAGGAGTGAGGGTCCGATGAGACGCCTGCGCGGTGACGACCGGGGCCAGGTCGCCGTCGAGTTCCTGGGGATGACCCCGCTGATCGTGCTCACGCTGGTGCTGATGTGGCAGTGCGTGCTCGTGGGGTACGCCTACATCCTCGCGGGGAATGCTGCCGACGAGGGTGTGCGGGCGGGGACGGCCGCCTCCCGGGGGAGCGCTTCGGCGCGTGCGAACAGGCCGCGCTGAAGCACCTGTCGGGAGCCTGGCGGGAGGGGGCCGAGGTGACACGGTGCGGCGGGGACGGCTTCGTGACCGCCGACGTCTCGCTGAAGGTCCCCGTCCTCTTCCCCGGCTCCGTCGACTTCCCCGTCACGGTGCACGGCCACGCCGGAGCCGTCGAGGAGGTGAAGGACTGACATGCCACGCAGAGGGCGCGACCGCGGCCAGGTGGCCGTCGAGTACCTGGGGTTCATCCCGGTCCTGCTGATCGTCGGTCTTGCCGGCTTCCAGATCGGGGCGATCGCCTACGCCGCCGAGCAGGCCGGCACGGCCGCGCGGGCCGGGGCGCGGGCCGAGTCGCTGGGGCAGTCCGCCCAGTCGGCGTGCGCGCGGGCCGTCAGCGGCGGGCTGACCGTGACCTGCGGTCCGAGCGGGGGAGGGGACGACTCGGTCACCGTCACCGCCTCCGTCTCCATCCCCTCGATCGTCCCGGGCTGGCACTTCGACCCCGCCGAGAAGTCCGCCACCATGCCCCGCGACCACTGACCGAGGAGAGGCGAACCCATGAGCCTGCGGGCACGCATCAACTCCCCCGAGGAGCAGGGCACCCGGGGAGAGGACGGGCATCTGGTCGCCTCCTACCGGGCCAAGCTGCTGGAGGAGATCGACCTCGCCGAGATGAGTTCGCTGGCCGCCGCCGAGCGCAGGGCGCGGCTGGAGCGGGTGCTCGGGCACATCATCAGCCGCGAGGGCCCGGTGCTCTCCACCGCCGAGCGCTCCCAGCTCATCCGGCGGGTGGTGGACGAGGCACTGGGCCTCGGCATCCTGGAACCCCTGCTGGAGGACGCCTCCATCACCGAGATCATGGTGAACGGCCCGGACGCGATCTTCGTCGAACGCGGCGGACGCGTGGAGCAGCTGCCGCTGCGCTTCGCCTCCGCCGACCAGCTCATGCAGACCATCGAGCGCATCGTCTCGACGGTCAACCGCCGGGTGGACGAGTCCAACCCGATGGTGGACGCCCGGCTCCCCTCCGGCGAGCGCGTCAACGTCATCATCCCGCCGCTGTCCCTGACCGGCCCCATCCTCACCATCCGCCGCTTCCCGCGCTCCTTCACCCTCCAGGAGCTGACCGGGTTCGGCTCCCTCGACGAGCCCATGGTGTTCCTGCTGGCCGGGCTGGTGCAGGCCAAGTTCAACATCATCGTCTCCGGGGCCACCGGCACCGGCAAGACCACCCTGCTCAACGCCCTGTCCGGTCTCATCCCGGCACACGAGCGCATCATCACCATCGAGGACTCCGCCGAACTCCAGCTCCAGCAGACCCATGTGGTCCGGCTCGAGTCCCGCCCGCCGAACGTCGAGGGCAAGGGCCAGGTCACCATCCGGGACCTGGTGCGCAACTCCCTGCGCATGCGGCCCGACCGCATCGTGGTCGGCGAGGTCCGCGGCGGCGAGTCCCTCGACATGCTCCAGGCCATGTCCACCGGCCACGACGGCTCGCTCGCCACCGTGCACGCCAACAGCGCGGAGGACGCCCTCACCCGGCTGCAGACCCTCGCCTCCATGTCCGACGTCGAGGTGCCCTTCGTGGCGCTCCACGACCAGATCAACAGCGCCGTCGACGTCATCGTCCAGCTCACCCGGTTCGCCGACGGCGCCCGCCGCATCACCGAGATCGCCCTGCTCGACAGCCACGGCGGCGACCCGTACCGGCTCGTCACCGCCGCCCGCTTCCACGCGCGGCCCATGACCGCCGACGGCCAGGTGCACGGCGCCTTCGAGTACCACCCGCTGCCCCGCCGCGCCGCCGACCGCCTCCACATGGCGGGCCAGCCCATCCCGCAGGCCTTCGGCGTCGCCCACTTCGCGGAACAGCTCGCCACCCGAGAAGCCAGGTAGCCCATGGAACTCCATACGCTCGTACAGCTCACCACCGGTGTCGCCCTGCTGACCTGCGTCCTGGCCGTCGCCGGCATCCACAGCTACGCCGCGGGCCGGGCCCAGCGCGCCGCCCTCATCGACCGGCTCGCGCACAGCGGGGCCGACTCCGCCCCCGGCCGCCGGCGCCGCTTCCGCACCCTGGACCGCCGGCTGCGCCGCACGGCGCTCGGCCGGAAACTGGAGCTGCGGCTGGCCGCGACCGGCCTGGACGTCACCCCGGGCGAGTTCTTCGCCTACATGCTCGCCACCGTCGCCGCGCTCTGGCTCATCGGACAGGCCACCCTGGCCCCCTTCTTCGGCCCCCTCGCCGGACTGCTCGGCGTCTGGGCGGCCGTCCAGTTCCTCAACTGGCAGCGGCAGAAACGCATCGAGCGCTTCATCAACCAGCTCCCCGAACTGGCCCGCATCCTGGCCAACGCCACCCAGGCCGGCCTCGCGCTGCGCACCGCGATCGGCATGGCGGCGGAGGAACTGGAGGCACCCGCGGGCGAGGAACTGGCCAAGGTCTCCGACCAGCTCGCCATCGGCCACTCCCTCGACGACGCGCTCGGCGAACTCGCCGACCGGCTCCCCTCCCGCGAACTGGTCGTGCTCGTCACGACCCTGGTGCTGTCCAACCGGGCGGGCGGCCAGGTCGTCTCGGCCCTGCGCAACCTCACCGAGACCCTGGAGGAGCGCAAGGAGACCCGGCGCGAGATCCGCACCCAGCTCTCCCAGGTGACGATGACGTCGTACGCCGTCCCCGTCCTCGGCATCGGCGCGCTGTTCCTGATGAACGGGGTCAAGGACGGCGCCCTCGACCGCATGACCGGATCACCGGTCGGCCAGGCCTGCGTGATCATCGCCTTCGCCATGTACGCCGTCGGGTTCGTCCTCATCCGCCGGATGAGCCGGATCGACGTGTGAGGGGACTGACCTGATGGCATACCTGCTGGCCCTGCTGATGGGCCTCGGCGTCTGGGGCGCCTTCGCCGGCGTCCGGATGTACCGCGCGGACGCGAAACTCCCCGGCGACCTCGCGCTCGCCCTCGAGGTGGGTGCCACCCGCACCGGTGCGGTGGACTCCGTGATCGACCGCATGGGCATGCGCTACGCGCCGGCCGTGCTCCGCCTGATGGGCCCGCGCCTGGTCGCCCGGTACCGCCGCAGGATCGACCTCGCCGGCAACCCCGGCGGCCTCACCATCGACCGCTACGCGGCCCGGCGCGCGGTGTACGGCGCCCTCGGCGGCGTCGGCTTCCTGGTCTTCCTGCTGCGCGGCCAGTGGTTCGTCGCCCTGCTCCTGCTGCTGTTCGGGGCGTTCTGGACGGAGGTCGGCATCTGGTCGGCGATCCGGGTCCGCAAGGACGTCATCGAGCGGACCCTGCCGGACTTCCTGGACGTGCTCGCGGTCGTGGTGAGCGCGGGGCTCGGCTTCCGCCAGGCGCTGGACCGGGTGGCCACCCGGTACGAGGGCCCCTGGGCGGACGAACTGCGCATCACCCTGCGCCAGATGGACCTCGGCATGAGCCGCCGCCAGGCCTTCGCCGAGCTGCGGCGCCGCAACGACTCCGAGCAGGTGGCGATGTTCGTGACGGCGCTCCAGCAGGGCGAGGAACTGGGCGCGCCGATCGTCGACACCCTCGTCTCCCTCGCCAAGGACATGCGCCGCACGGACGCCCAGAACGCCCGCCGCAAGGCCGCCCGCGCGGTCCCCAAGGCCACGCTGATGATCACCACGTTCATGGTCCCGGCGACGATGCTGCTGCTGGGCGCGGGCCTGCTGCTGGGCTCCGGCGTCGACTTCGGCTCCCTGACGGGCGAGTAGGCGGGGGCGAGGTGACGACCATGACGCCGGCGAGGGGGACCACGGGCCGCCGGCACTGGCGCGGCCGGACGGGGGACACGGGAGCGGGCCCGGACACCGTGGCCGGGGGCCCGCGGCGGGCGGCGGTGCCGGCCGTGGACCCGCCGACGGCGCCCGCGGTGCCGCGGACCCGGTGCCGGGCCGGGCGCTCCCCCTCCGCCCGACCCCGAGAAGCTGCAGATCCGCGCCCTGCAGGCGATGTGCCGGCAGGTCTTCGGGTTCCGCCTCGCCATGATCGTGCTCGCCGCCCCGGCCGCCCTGCTCAACGCGTCCCCCGGGCTGGGCGTCCGTCTCGTCGGCGCGGCCGTCGTCGTCACCTTCATGGTGTCCTACGTGCTCTTCCGCGACTGGGAACGCTTCGGCCCCCTCCTGCTGCGCCACCCGAGCCTGCTGGCCGCCGACACCCTCTTCGGCTCCCTGCCGCTGATCTCCGCCGGCCCGGACACCACCCTCGCCTACGTCAGCGTCTGCACCCCGCTGCTCGCCGGCCTGGTCTACGGCTGGCGGGGCGCGGCCTGCTTCGCCTCGCTCCAGTCCCTGATCCTGCTGCTCGTCCACGCCACCCTCGAGGCCGACCACCGGGCGGGCGTCGCCGAGTCCCTGCTGCTGCCCGGCCTGTGCGTCGTCACCGGAGCGATGGGCTCGACCCTGCGCAACCTGATGCTCCGCTACGGCGCCGCGACGCAGGCCCTCACGGCCGTACAGGCCCGGCTGGCGGCGACGGAGGCGGTGCACGCGGAACGGGCCCGGCTGGCCCGCGAGATGCACGACTCGGTGGCCAAGACCCTGTACGGCGTGTCCCTGGCGGCCGACGGCCTGGCGGCGACCGCCTCGGCCGACGCCCCGGACCCGGCCCGGGTCCGCCGCCAGGCCGACCTGGTCTCCCGCTCGGCCCGCAGGGCGGCGGCGGAGTCCCGGGAACTGCTGGAGGACCTGCGCCGCGAGGACGCCCCGGCGGCGGCGCCGCACACGGACCTCTGGCCGGAAGCGACGTCCCGCGCGGCCGACTTCAGCGCCCGCACGGGCCTGCCGGTGGCATGCCGCCGCACGGACGACCCCCGGACCCCCTTCCCGCCCCTGCCCTCGTCCCTCGCCCGCCACCTCCTGGCCATCACCACGGAGGCGCTGGAGAACGCCCACCGCCACGCGTCCGCGACCCGCGTGGAGCTGACCGCCGGGGTCGAGGGCGACCTGCTCCGCCTGTCCGTCCACGACGACGGCGAGGGCCTGCCCCCCGGTACGACGCTGGACAGCCTGCGCCGCTCCGGCCACTTCGGCCTGCTCGGCATGGTCGAACGCGCCGCCGCGGCGGGGGCCCGCATCCGCGTCGGCAGGGGCGGCAACGCGCGCGGCACGGAGGTGAGGGTGGAACTGCCCCTGCGGTCCACGGGGCCCACCGAGCCCGCCGCGTCCGCACGGACGGCATGGCAGGCGTGGCCCGCCCAGCCGGCGCCCGCCCAGCCGGCGCCCGCGCGGCCCGACGTCCCGCCCGAGGACCCTTGACCCCTCGAAACCTCGAACCCGCGAACCCGCGAACCGTTGAGCCCTTGACCCCTCGAACCCTCAAGCCTTCGAGCCCGAGAGGAGGCACCCGATGCAGCACCTGGACCCCGGCCCGGACTTCCCGCCGGCCACCGTCACGGCACCCCTCCGCCTCGTGGTGGCCGACGACAACCCGGTCATCCGCGCGGGCCTCACCGCTCTCCTCTCCGACCGCGAGGACACCACGGTGGTGGCGCAGGCGGCCGACGGCCGCGAGGCGTACGAGGCGGCACTGCTCCACCGACCCGACGTCGTCCTCCTCGACGTCCGCATGCCCGGCGTCGACGGAATCTCGGCATTGCCCCACCTGGTACGCCTGGCCCCGGTCATGATGCTGACGTACAGCCACGAGACGGAGACCGTGCGGGAGGCACTGCGGCTGGGGGCGGGGGTTACCTGGTGCACGGCGAGTTCACGACGGAGCAGCTGGTGAGGGCGGTGCGCGACGTACGCGAGGGACGGCCGCACGTGACGCCGGGAGCGGCGCGGGCGCTGGTGAACGGGCTGCGGGCGAGTGCACCTGCACATGTGGAGTCTGAACTACCATCTGTTCTGGGCTTGATTCCACCCCAGAACCTTTCGCAATTGCAATCAGATGTGGGACAGTCGTATCGGTCGCGGTTCCAACTCAGCTGCAGGGAGGCGGAGATCATGGACCTCATCGCGTCCGGCATGACCAACCAGCAGATCGCCGCCGCCTGTTTCATCAGCGAGAAGACCGTCAAGAACCACATCAACCGCATCTTCGCCAAGCTCCACAGCACGACCAGGTCCCAGGCGGCGGCCAAGTGGCTGGGGGTGGCCTGAAATGGCCGACCGGGAGCTGGGCTGGGCCCGGGAATGGGTCCTGGGGCCCTTAGAGGAGCAGCTTGTCAGGGCCTACGTTTCCGGCATCGGAGACGAATCTGAAGGGGAGCGCGATGAGCGACCTGCTGTTGAGGTTCATGGTTGCCATGCGGCGACACAGCAACGACGCGGGGCAGACGGCCGTCGAGTACCTGGGGATCATTGCCGTGGTGGTGGCGATCGTGCTGGCGATCACGGGGACGGACATCGGTCAGACCATCTACAACGCGATCACGGACAAGGTCAACGAGGTCATCGGCGGCTGACGCGACGCGGTAGCTGCGACGACGCAGGGCAGGCTTTCCCCATCTACATCACGGTGGTGGCGGGCCTGCTCTTTCTTGCGCTCGCCTACCTGGCGGTCGGCCAGGCAGCGGTGAACCGGAGCGGCGCCCAGACGGCGGCTGACGCGGCAGCCCTCGCCGCCGCCCAAGAGGCGCGCGACCAACTCGCCGGCCTGTGGGTGGACGCTCTGTCCGACCCCGCCAAGTGGACCGACATCTTCGAGGGCAAGGGTGCGGACGACCCGTGCTGGCGAGCGGAACAACTGGCTGTGGAGAACGATGCCCGCCTCAACTCCTGCGACCCCGAACTGCGCAGGTACACAGTCGAAGTCCAGACCAACAAGACAGTCGGAGACTCCGTCGTACCCGGGATCGAGAACAAGAAGTCGACCAGGTCCGCGACGGCTGTGATCGAGTCTCTCTGTGGGTTCAAGCCTCCTGGGGAGGACTCCACGACTGAGGCGCTGCCGCAGCTCAACTGCAAGGGCGGAAAGAACTGGGAACCGGATCCGGACGACCCGGCAGGGCTCCCGAAGCCCGAGGATCTGTTCGATGTTCACCTGGCCGACTGACAAGCGCACGATGATCGAGAAGGAAGCAGAGTCATGAGCATTCGGTTCGCTGCGCAGGCCCGCAGAGGACTGGTCGCGCTCACAGTGTCGACCGGTCTGGCTCTCGGGTAGCCGCTTGCGGCGGTGGCGGTGGTGGCGAGGACAAGAAACCAGAGGGTCCGGCGTCCGCCTCGAAGAGTCACGGTTCCCGGCCGAGTGCTCAGGAAGGGCAGTCGGACGAGCCGCTGGCGGAACTGAAGGGTCCGAATGGACTGCTGTTGGATCTCACCTCGGCTGTTCGTGACACGGGCGGGTTCGTGACGGTGAGTGGGAACCTGAAGAACGACGGCGGCAAACTGCTGACCGTTCCCGCACAGCTGAGTGGCAACGAGACCGAGATCATCAGAAACGGCCGCTCGTTCGGCGGAGCAACGCTGGTGGACTCCAAAGGCAGGAAGCGTTACTACGTCCTTCGTGACACGGACGGGCGCCCCCTGACCACAACAGGGGTGTCCAGCATCAAGTCCGGTGAGACCGTTCCCGTGTTCATGCAGTTCCCGGCGCCGCCCGCCGACACGAACGAGGTGTCCTTCCAGATGCCCATGTTCGCGCCCGCTGACATCACGATCTCCGGGTGAACAACGTGCGCACGATGACTCGTCTTCCTCTGGCGGTGGCCGCGGTCACCTTCGTGTTCGGCACAGCCGCCCGCGCCGACGACACCTCCCCCAGCGAACCCCCGGGCACGGAACCCTCCGCCACCGCGCCCGTGAAAGTCGACCCCACCGACCCGGACCTCAAGCTTCCCGAGGGGGCCACCCTCGCCGAGGCCAAGGTGCTGGACATCAAGTCGGTCGTGGAGGACCAGAGCGGGGACGAGCGGCGGGAGGACACCAACGCCGACGTCACCTTCGCCCTCCAGGCCGAAGTCCTCTTCGGCAAGGACAGCGCCAAACTGGGCGGCGAGGCCAAGGCCCGCATCGCGACGATCGCCGACGAGATCAAGAAGCAGAACGCGACCCGGGTCCGCGTCTTCGGCTTCACCGACAACCTCGGCTCCTCCGCCCACGGCGACGTCCTGTCCAGGCAGCGTGCCAACGCCGTACAGGCCGTCCTCGACCAGGATCTGAACGACCCGAACGTCGCCTTCGAGGTGCGCGGCTACGGCGAGCAGTACCCCATCTCCGACAACTCGACGGAGGCGGGCAGGAAGAAGAACCGCCGCGTGGAGGTGTCCTTCCCGCGCACGGAGAACTGACCGGAGGGGCGCCCGTACGGACGGGCGCTCGGAAACGCCATCCGCGTACCGGAGGCGTACGCGGGCGCGGCGTCGGGATCACTGACTTCGATCGCTGACGTCGATCTCGACCCGCGCCCCCACCACCAGCCCCCACCCCGCCATGGCCCCCGCCTCCGCCTCCAGCACATGGCGGGACCGTAGGCGGGGGCGGTCCAGCCGGCCGGGGGCATCGTGTGGACGGCCAGGACGGTGAGGTGTCGGTCCAGGTGGGCGACGTCGATGGGGAAGCGCATGCGGAAGGTGTGCACGCTGCTCGCCGGGGACAGCAGCATCGCCCCGGTGACCGAGTCGCGGCCCAGCAGACCCCTCGTCCGCGCCCGGTAGGACGTCGCCACCTCCAGCGGGACGGTGACCGCCGCCCCGCCCCGCTCGGCCGGATCACCAGCCTTCCCCGCCCGTTCCGCCAACGCGCCATCCGGTCCCACCTCCGCGGTGACCGTACCCGGGGGAGGGGAGGGGAAGCGCTGCCGGGCGCGCCCGTAAAGGAGTTGTCCCGTCCACCGCCGCCCGCTAGGAAGGGCCCATGACTGGACTCGGCGTGGTGTTCCGGCCTCAGCTCCCTCCCGAACGGCTCCGTGAAGTGGCCCGGACCGCGGAGGAGTCGGGGCTGGAGGAGCTGTGGTTGTGGGAGGACTGCTTCCTGGAGGGGGGTGTCTCGACGGCCGCCGCCGCCCTCGCCTGGACCGAGCGGTTGCGGGTCGGGATCGGGCTGCTGCCCGTGCCGCTGAGGAACGTCGCCGTCACCGCCATGGAGGCCGCCTCGCTCGAGCGGATGTTCCCCGGCCGGGCCGTCCTGACCGTGGGGCACGGCGTCCAGGACTGGATGGGGCAGGTCGGCGCACGTGCCGCCTCGCCCCTCACCCTGCTCGGTGAGCATCTCGACGCCCTGCGCGCCCTGCTGCGCGGCGAGCGGCTCGACGTGAAGGGACGGTACGTCCGCCTGGAGGGCGTCGCGCTCGACTGGCCCCCGGAGCGGCCGCTCGACGTACTGGCCGGCGCCACCGGCCCCCGCACGCTCCGCCTCGCCGGGCAGAAGGCCGACGGCGTCCTCCTCACCGCCTCCACCTCGCCCGACGGCGTACGGCAGGCCCGGCGGACCATCGACGAGGCACGCCGGGAGGCGGGACGCGCCGGCCGGCACCGGCTCGTGGTGTACCTCCTGACCGCCACCGGCCCGGACGCCGCCGCACGGCTGCGCGCGGAACTGGCCGCCGAGGGGCTGGAGCCGGTCCCGGACCTCGGGGTCGCGGGGGACGCGGCGGCGGTGGCCGCGGCGGTGCGCCGGATCGCCGAGGCCGGCGCCGACACCGTCGTCCTGCAGCCGACCGGTGACGAGCCGGACCCCGAGGGCTTCGTGCGCTTCGCCGCGCGGGAGGTGCGGCCCCTCGTGCCGTAGGGCCTGTCTGACAATTCCCGTCTGCCGCGCGGCGTCAGGCGCGTGCTCTCGCCGCGCCGGCCCCGGACCCGAGTACGTCCAGTACGAGGGTCCGAGTCCGACACGGCGAGAGCACGCGCCTGACGCCGCGCGGCCGCCCTGCGGGCGACGACGCGAATTGTCAGACAGGCCCTAGCGGGCCGCGGGGAGGGGCGTTGTCAGTGGCGGGTGCCACACTGCACCGCATGACCGACGAACACGACGATGTGCGTCTGCGTGAAGTCCGGGACGACGACCTCCTCGTCCTCCACGCCTACGAGAACGACCCGGAGGCGGTCCGGCGGTCGAAGTTCACCCCGCGACCGCTGGACGCCTTCCTCAAGCACTGGCGGGAGCGGATCATCCGCGACCCCGACAGCCTCGTGCGTACGGTCACCGTCGACGGCGCGGTGGCCGGCAGTGTCGTGTCCTGGACCGCGAAGGACGGGCGCAGATTCGTCGGCTACTGGCTGGGCCGCCCGTACTGGGGGCGCGGCGTGGGGACGCGCGCCCTCGGCCTCTTCCTGGAACTGGAGCGGGTGCGGCCGCTGTACGCCGACCCCTTCTCCGGGAACACCGCCTCCGTCCGCCTGCTGGAGAAGCACGGCTTCGAGCACGTCGGCACGGACCGGGACGGCGACGACGTGTTCGCCGTGCTCGCCCTCCGGCACCCTCCGGCGGAAGGCCGGTGACGGACGCCGCCCCGGCCACCGGAGATCAGCCGGCCGCCGGGCGGTGGACGCCCGTGGCCCCGTCGATCAGTTCGCGCACGATGTCCATGTGGCCGGCGTGCCGGGCGGTTTCCGTGGTCATGTGGACGAGGGTCCAGCGCAGGGAGACGGATTCGTCCCGCCAGGCGGGGCGGCCCAGGGTGTCCAGCGGCAGACCGGCGAGCATGCGGTCGGCGGCGGCCCGGGCGCGGCCGTAGAGGGCGACGATCCGGTCCGTCGTCTCGTCCGGAGCGATCCACATGTCCTCGCCCTCGTACGGGTCGAACCACAGGGGTTCCACCTCGCCGCCGAACGTCTCCACGAACCAGCCGTACTCGACCGAGGCCAGGTGCTTGACCAGGCCGAGCAGGCTGGTACCGGTCGGCGTCATGGGGCGGCGCAGCTGTTCGTCGTCCAGGCCGTCGAGCTTCCAGAGCACGGCGTCCCGTTGCCGGTCCAGGCTCGCGCGCAGGACGTCCTTCTCTGCCCCGGCACCGCCGGCGGGTGAGTTCGTCATGGACGCGGAAATTAGCAGGACCCTCCGACAGTGAGGCTGCGACGATGGCGTCCATGACAGAGAACCGCTCCTTCGAGGACCTGGTGGCCGAGGGCGCCGCCGTGCCCACCGACGGCTGGGACTTCTCCTGGTTCGAGGGGCGGGCCAGTGAGGCGCGGCCCTCCTGGAGGTACGCCCGGTCGGCGGGGGAGCGGCTGGCGCGGGCCGAGTCCGCGCTGGACGTCCAGACCGGGGGCGGGGAGGTGCTGGACTTCGCCCTGGCCGGGGCGGGGACGAACCGGCCGCGCCTCCTCGCCGCCACCGAGGGGTGGCCCCCGAACGTCGCCAGGGCGACCGCCCTGCTGCGGCCGCGTGGCGTGGTGGTCGTGGCCGCGCCGGACGACGCGCCGCTGCCGTTCGCCGGCGAGACCTTCGACCTGGTGCTCAGCCGGCATCCGGTGACCCCGCACTGGGCGGAGATCGCGCGGGTGCTGCGGCCGGGCGGCACGTACTTCGCCCAGCACGTCGGGCCCGGCAGCGTGTTCGAGCTGGTCGAGTACTTCCTGGGGCCCCAGCCGGAGTCCGTGCGCCGGGGCCGTGATCCCCAGGGTGAACGCGAGGCCGCGGAGGCGGCCGGGCTCGAGGTCGTGGAGTTGCGGGCGGAGCGGCTGCGGATGGAGTTCCACGACATCGCCGCCGTCGTGCACTTCCTGCGCAAGGTGGTCTGGATGGTCCCGGGCTTCACCGCCAAGGCGTACGAGCCCCAACTCCGCGCCCTGCACGAGCGGATCGGGAAGGAGGGGCCGTTCGTGGCGCACAGCGCCCGGCACCTCTTCGATGTCCGGAAGCCGGCCTCCTGAGAAGGAGGAGCAAACGGGCTTTTCGGCCCCCGGTTCACCGGCGCTTCCCCCGCGGTTTCCACATCGTTATCGGGGGCGGTTCACATCCGTCTCATCCGTCACGTAGGTTCAGGCCAAGGTAATTCGCGTCAGCAAAGCTGCGCGGGCGGCACCGCGCGGTGGAGGGGGCTGCGCGGTGCCGCGATGCCCGCCGGGTCCGCCGTGAGGGCGTCAAGTGGCCGTTCGCTCGCCGGTAGCCCGTCGGAGGGACCTCGGGACAACTCGCCGAGCGTTCACCAAGACGGCCCAAACCCTCTTGATCTCGCCGTTCGGCACCCGATTTCCTGAGAATCCGCTGTGAACCGGCCATGCGAAGCCTCTGAATCCAGCGTTCCGCGACCACCTCGGCGTCGCCGTCCGGTTTCGGAGAGTAGTTGTGGCACGCCGATGCACGCGTTCGCCCTCACGAAGGGTTATGGTGGAAACCCCCTCGGGCCGGTCCGTCTCCCCCCCACGGACCGGCCCGTTTTTTCTTCGGGAACCACCCGGCAGAGGGCCGGCGTCCCCACCCCGGGGGCCGAACCGCCGGCGGCGGTACCCTCGAAACCCGCTCGAACCCCGGAGGGTCTCTCCCGTGAACCTGCGCGACAAGCTGCGTGGCCTGCTCGTCGGGCTCTACGCGCGCCGGGTGGAAGGTCACCTGGACCACGCTCAGGTGCCCAAGCACATCGGCGTCATCATGGACGGCAACCGCCGCTGGGCGAAGGCGGCCGGTTCCACCACGGTCCACGGCCACCGGGCCGGCGCCGAGAAGATCGAGGAGTTCCTCGGCTGGTGCAGCGAGACCGATGTCGAGGTCGTCACCCTGTGGCTGCTGTCCACCGACAACTTCGACCGGCCGCAGGAGGAACTGGTCCCGCTCCTCGGCATCATCGAGGACGTCGTCCGCACCCTCGCCGCCGACGGCCGCTGGCGGGTGCACCACGTCGGCACCCGCGACCTGCTGCCGGCCGGGATGCAGGGCGTCCTGAAGGAGGCCGAGGAGACCACCGCCCATGTGGACGGGATAGTGGTCAACGTGGCCATCGGCTACGGCGGCCGCCAGGAGATCGCCCACGCCGTGCGCTCCATGCTCCTCGACGCCCAGGACAAGGGCGCGTCGCTGGAGAGCCTCGCCGAGACGGTCGACGTAGACATGATCGGTCGTCACCTCTACACGGGTGACCAGCCCGACCCGGACCTCGTCATCCGTACCAGCGGTGAGCAGCGGCTGTCCGGATTCATGCTCTGGCAGACCGCCCACTCCGAGTACTACTTCTGCGAAGTCTTCTGGCCGGCCTTCCGCAAGGTGGACTTCCTGCGCGCGCTGCGCGACTACGCCGCACGTCACCGCCGTTACGGCGGCTGACGCCGCACACCGCCCCCACCTCACGCCCCGCCGGCCACCAGACCGGCGGGGCGTCCCGTATACCCCGGTTGGGTGGGAAGTAACAAGGAGTTCACCGGTGCGCTGTCGGCCACTTCTGCATGGCGGCGCTTTTCGCAGGGCATAAGGCAAGCAGGTCGACGCCCGAACCACGGGTGTCGGATCTCAGCGGGCGGCACGGGGCCGTCCCGCCCGGGAGGCCCTTTGCACCAGCCCGACCGTGCGGTCACCGTACGGAAGCAGCCGCGGAGGTCCGGTGTCCGGCCCGTCCTGCGCGGCCGCCGGGGGCCGGTCGCAATGCTCCCGCCCTCCCGGCCCGGCTTCCGCTTCGTCGCTCCCCGACCTCATCCGAGGGGGTACGTCCTTCCGTGGTGACCAGCACAAAGCGCCACAAGCCAGATCGGCGCACTTATGTTCTCGACACCAGCGTCCTGCTGGCCGACCCCAACGCCCTGACCCGCTTCGAGGAACACGAGGTCGTGCTCCCCGTCGTCGTGGTCACGGAACTGGAGGCCAAGCGGCACCATCCCGAACTCGGCTACTTCGCCCGCCAGGCACTGCGCCTGCTGGACGACTACCGGGTGAAGCACGGTCGCCTCGACGCCCCCATTCCGATCGGTGAACTGGGCGGAACCGTCCGTGTCGAGCTCAACCACTCGGATCCCAGTGTGCTGCCCACCGGCTACCGCCTGGGGGACAACGACTCACGCATCCTCGCGGTGGCCCGCAACCTGCAGGCCGAGGGGTACGACGTCACCGTCGTCTCGAAGGACCTGCCGCTCCGGATCAAGGCCTCCTCGGTCGGTCTGCTGGCCGAGGAGTACCGGGCCGAGCTGGCCATCACGGAGAACTCCGGCTGGACCGGAATGTCCGAACTCACCCTTCCGGGTGAACAGGTGGACCTCCTCTTCGAGGAAGGGCACGTGTACGTCCCGGAGGCCTCCGGTCTCCCGGTGCACACGGGTCTGACCATCCAGTCCGAGCGCGGCAAGGCGCTCGGCCGGGTGACCGCCGAGGGCAACGTCCGGCTGGTGCGCGGCGACCGGGAGGCGTTCGGCATCAAGGGCCGCAGCGCCGAGCAGCGCATCGCGCTCGACCTGCTGCTCGACCCGGACGTCGGCATCGTCTCGATGGGCGGCCGGGCCGGCACCGGAAAGTCCGCGCTCGCGCTGTGCGCGGGCCTGGAGGCGGTACTGGAGCGCCGTCAGCACCAGAAGGTGATGGTCTTCCGGCCGCTGTACGCGGTCGGCGGGCAGGAGCTGGGCTATCTGCCGGGCTCCGAGGCCGAGAAGATGAGCCCGTGGGCGCAGGCCGTCTTCGACACGCTCTCCGCCGTCACCAGCCGCGAGGTCATCGAGGAGGTCACCGCCCGGGGCATGCTGGAGGTTCTGCCCCTGACCCACATCCGGGGCCGCTCCCTCCACGACGCCTTCGTGATCGTCGACGAGGCGCAGTCCCTGGAGCGGAACGTACTGCTGACCGTTCTGTCCCGGATCGGCGCCAATTCACGGGTCGTCCTGACCCATGACGTCGCCCAGCGGGACAATCTGCGGGTCGGCCGCTACGACGGAGTCGTGGCCGTGGTCGAGAAGCTGAAGGGCCATCCGCTCTTCGCCCATGTCACGCTGACCCGGTCCGAGAGGTCCCAGATCGCGGCCCTTGTGACCGAAATGCTCGAAGAGGGCCATATCTGAGGGGAGTAGCCCCCTGGGCGCCGTTCGGCAAAGGCGAAGAGCCTAGCCGGGCGGCGCCTTCGCGTGTGGGGGTTTCCTGAAAACCCCTGGGCCAAACGAGGTGTGAGCTTTCACACTCAACTCGGAATTGCCACCCGGTGTCTGGTTACGGCAGAGTCTCACTCCTGTCAGGCCCCGCATACGACACACCTGTACCCCCAGCGGTATGGCACCACAGAAGCAACGCTCCAACTCCATAGCGTCGTCGTATGCCGCCCGCGCACCACGCGGCGCTCCCCTCGCGGGAGTTGCCCACCGGGCCCGCGCCTCCCGTGACCCCGCAGTTGGGAGGCCAGTGTCAGGGGCACGATTGCGTCCGCCAGGGTCACCGAAGCGGGCGATGCTGGAAGGAAACCGTGTGAGCCGGATTTCGGTCCGGGGATTCGCAGTGGCCTCGGCCACCGCGGTCACCGCCGTCGGAAGCGTCGTCGGTGTTGCCTCGGGCAGCACCGCGCAGAACAACGACGCCGAGGCGACGGCAGCCGACACCACGCTCCTCGCGGACATACCCGCGGGTCAGCAGGCCCAGGTGCAGACCGCGTCCCTGACGCAGCAGGCAGACGCGCAGGCCATCGCCGCTGACGCGAGTGCCAAGAAGGACGCGGAGGAAGCCGCCCGCAAGGCGGCCGCCGAGACCGCGGTCGCCAAGAAGGCGGCAGCCGAGAAGGCGGCCGAGGCGGCCGCCAAGGAGCGCGCCGAGGCGAAGGCCGCGGCCACCCGCTCCACCCGGGACTCCTCGAGCTTCCCGGTGCAGAGCAGCTACAGCGTGGCGCAGATCCAGGCGATGGCACGTCAGATGGTGGCGGCCGACCAGTTCCAGTGCTTCAGCAACATCGTGAACCACGAGTCGAGCTGGAACTACCAGGCGGTCAACGCCTCGTCCGGTGCCTACGGTCTCTTCCAGGCCCTGCCCGCCGGCAAGTACGCCTCCGCCGGTGCCGACTGGCGGACCAACCCGGCGACCCAGATCAAGTGGGGCCTCAACTACATGAACGAGCGGTACCACAGCCCCTGTGGCGCCTGGTCGTTCTGGCAGGCCAACAGCTGGTACTAGGCCGGCCGCCGGTCCACGGCAGCGGCCCGGCCCCCGCTCAACCTCGCGCAGCCCCTCCCCGTCCTACGGGGAGGGGCTTTCGCACTGTACGGTCGTATGCGGACGGCTCCCGGGTGAGCGGTGGCGTACTCCCGGGAGGCGGGGGAAGAGGACGGATCATGTCGCGAGTGCCAGGGTGGCTGGGCCGGCTGGGTGCCGGACTGACCGAGATGAGTGAGCGGTTGGACGAGCGCCGCGCCGAAGTGGACAGGGACACCGGGTCCGACCCCGGCGCCGGCCGGAAGGCCGACCGGGTCGCCGTCCCGGCACCGCCCGCACCCCGGCGGGCCGCACCGGCCGGACCACGGCCCGACCCGGCCCAGGCCGTGCCCTGGGGCGTGCGGGTCGCGGCGGAGGCCGGCTGGCGCCTGCTGATCCTGGCCGGCACCGTGTGGGTCCTGATGCGGGTCATCAGCGCCATCCAGCTCGTCGTCTTCACCTTCGTCATCGCCCTGCTGGTGACCGCGCTGCTCCAGCCGACGGTCGCCCGGCTGATGCGGCACGGGGTGCCGCGCGGCCCGGCCACCGCGCTGACCGCGATCCTCGGCTTCGTCGTCATCGGGCTGATGGGCTGGTTCGTGACCTGGCAGGTCATGGAGAACATCGACACCCTCTCCAGCCAGATCCAGAGCGGCATCGACGACCTGCGCAACTGGCTGCTGAAGAGCCCGTTCCACGTCACCGACAAGCAGATCAACCAGATCGCCAAGAACCTCCGCGAGGCCATCGGCGCGAACACCGACCAGATAACGTCCGCGGGCCTGGAAGGCGTCCAGGTCGTCGTCGAGGCGCTGACCGGCATCCTGCTGGTGTTCTTCTCCACGCTGTTCCTGCTCTACGACGGCAAGCGCATCTGGCAGTGGTTCCTGAAGCTGGTTCCCGCCGCGGCCCGCCCGGGCGTGGCCGGCGCCGGCCCGCGCGCCTGGCGCACCCTGACCGCCTACGTGCGGGGCACGGTGCTGGTCGCCCTCATCGACGCCATCTTCATCGGCATCGGCATCTACTTCCTCAACGTGCCGATGGCCGTGCCGCTGGCCGTGTTCATCTTCCTGTTCTCGTTCATCCCGCTGGTCGGCGCGGTCGCCTCCGGGGCGCTGGCGGTGATCGTGGCCCTGGTGACCCAGGGTGTCTTCACCGCGCTGATGACCCTGGTGGTCGTCCTCGCCGTCCAGCAGATCGAGGGCCATGTCCTGCAGCCCTTCATCCTGGGCCGCGCGGTCCGCGTCCACCCGCTCGCCGTCGTCCTCACGGTGGCGGCCGGCGGCATGGTGGCCGGCATCGGCGGCGCGGTGGTGGCCGTCCCGCTGGTCGCGGTGACGAACACGGTGGTGGGGTATCTGCGCCAGTACTCGCAGGAACCCCCGCTCGATCCGGACGGGGTGCCCGTGGACTCCGAGGCGGCACCCGCGGCCGCCCGGGAACCGGACGACGAGTCGTCGCGGGTGCCGTCGGACGTGTCCTCAGCGGTAGAGGACGACCAGGGACGCGAGCAGCAGCGCGCCTGAGGCGCAGACGCCGAGGACGCGGAACCGGCTCCACGCCGTGAGCGCGAGGCAGCCCGACCAGGCTCCGCCCGCCACCACGGCGGCCCACCAGCCCGCTGTCGTCTGCGCCGCCGACAGGGGAAGCGGCGCCAGCAGGATGGTCGGAGGGATCACGGCGAGCCGTGGCCGTATGTCCAGCCGCTTGTAGACGACGATCAGCGTGATCAGGGCGACCGCGATGATCAACGGAAGGGCCGTCAGGTCCCACCATGTGAAGCAGACGCCGTCCGTCGTCTCGCACGCCCTGTCGCTGTGACGCTTGACCCATGCGAGGTGGTGCACGGCACCGGCGGCCAGGACCGCGCCCGTGACGGCGGCTCCGGCCACGCGCGGGACCGCGTGCGGGGGCTCCGTGGCGAGGGTGTTCATGGCAGCAGTCTTCCCCAGTCGACGGCCGGGGGCCTGAGTTCGGATACTCAGGCCCCCGGATCGGTTGTCAGAAATCAGCGGTTCTCGATCAGCGCCCCGTCACATGTTCCTGAGGGTCTGTTCCAGTGTGTCCGCGTAGAGCCGGGCCCCCGCCGGCTTGGGGTGGAAGGACTGCATGGAGGGGTTCGGCGCGTCGTTGTCCGCCTGCTCCCGCCCGGTCTCCACGAGAGCGTGGATGCCTTCCGGATCACCGCAGGCCCCCTTGCCGTCGAAGTTGTTCCGCGGGTCGGAGAAGACCGCCCACGAACCGGCGTCCTGGGTGGCCCCGTTCATCTCGGTCGCGAGTGTGTCGGCCAGTGAACGCACCCAGTCGTTCTCCACGGTCTCGTACGCCCCGGGGAGGCAGCCGTGGTCCTTCTCCACCAGGCGCGGGTAGCCCATGAGGACGACCTTCGCGTTCTGCGCCCGGGTGTGGATGGCGTCGAGCACCTTGACGATCTGCGGCCGCACGTCGTCGTGCAGCCACTTCGGCGCCCAGTCCTTCAGGTCACCGGTGGTGCCGCTCGTCTTGTCGCCGGTCGCGGGGTCGACGTTGTCGAGTTCGGAGTACGGGCACGTGCTGAGCGACGGAACCGGCAGGTCGATGCACTTCTTCATGATGTCGGCGAAGCGTGCGTCGTTGCCGCCGATGCTGATCGTCACCAGCGTGGTGTTCTGGTCCAGGTACCCGGAGTCGATCTGGGCCACCTCGCTGGACTGACCCTCGTCGAGCACGTTGTAGGTGCGCGCTCCGGAGCAGGCCACGAAGTGGTAGTCCATCTTCGGGTCGAGGTTGTCGGACATGGCGCCGATGGAGCTCGAGTATCCGGGCAGCGTCGCCTGCCGCGACCACGCCAGCTTGGAGCGGTGGCACTTGTCGATCTGCTTGTCGCTCAGCTTGTCGGGGTGGTCGGTCTCGGCGTACAGGTCGGCGCCGCCGGGCGCGGTGGCGCCCTCACCCGACGAGTAGGAGTCGCCCATCGCGACGACGGAGTTGGCCGGCTTGCCCGCGAGCGGCTGGAAGGCGACCGCACCCCAGGCGATGTCCTCGTCGGCGGTTCCGTCCTCGGTCGCGTTCGACAGCTCCACCCGCGGGGTGCCGGTGAAGTGGAACGCGCCGAGGCTGACCCAGCCACCCGCGCGCTGCAGCACGACCCGCTTGGGGCTCTTGCTGTCCGTGCCGAGCACGTTGTAGGAGGCCTGCCGGGTCTGCGCCCCGGTGTCGGGAAGGTGCACCAGGACGCGCGCCCAGTTCAGGCTCTGGCCGAGGGTCCAGGTGCCGTCGATGGTCATGTAGCCGTTGGGGCCGCCGAAGTGGGCGGCGTCGCGCGTGTGGGTGTACCAGTAGTGGCCGCCGTAGCCGCCGCCCACCGAGTGCAGGTCGGCCTTCGCCTCGAAACGGCCTTCGGTTCCGGGGTTGAAGGAGAACTGGAAGCTGCCCGCCGAGGAGACCGTCGCGCAGTCGCTCTGGTCGCTCCAGGTCGGCGTTCCGTTCGGGACTGAGGCGACGACCTTGGAGCCGGCCGGAGCACCGGAGCACACCGGCGTGCCGTTCTTCAGACGGGTACCGCGTCCCGGTTCCTGCACCAGCGACTGGTACTTGATGTTCTCGTGCCCGCAGGTGGCGGCGCAGTCGCTCTTCCAGGTCACGTTGGGCTGGTTCCACCAGTACTGCGCGTAGCACTCGGCGTCCGGGCACTTCGGCGGCGTGTCGGGGTCGCAGGCGTTCTTGGAGTTGCAGAACGCGTCGAGCGAGGGCTGGACGTGCACCCGGTTGTACCGAGCGCTGCCTTCGTACATGTACGGCAGGTCCGAACCGTTCCAGTAGGCGGGGCGGAAGCCGGCGGACGAGAAACCGGACTCACCCGGCCAGTCCTGGCGACCGGAGGTCGCGTAGGAGAACCCGGTGTCCATGGACCAGGCGGACCAGCCCATCACCTTGACCTCGTACGGCCAGTCCTGCGGATGAGCCGCGTCCTTGACGGCGTACGGGTCCACGTCCGTGTTCATGAACGGGCGGCCCCAGCCCTTGGCGTAGATCGGGTTGGCCGGGTTGTTGTACCAGCCGAGGCCCCAGTGCCCCGCGTGCTTCCCGGCCTCGGAGGGCGGGTTGAACCCGAGGTTGTAGTTCCAGACGGCGGTGAACCAGTTCTCCACGTAGGCCGGGTCGTCGTTGTTGACGGTGATCGTCTGGCCGGTCTTGTGGACCTCGTTCCACTTGTCGGCGAGGATCTTCAGGGAGGCGGCGATGTTCGTCGCGTAGTCGATCGCGACGAGTTTCTGCAGGGCGGGCGACAGGCTGGTCTCGCCGGTCTTCTCGTGCCCGGCCAGACGCATGCCGTCGGTGACCTGGCCGACTCCGTAGCCGCAGTCGGACTTGTCCCAGTTGATCTGCCAGTAGGCGGCCGGGTCGTTGGGGTCGGCCTTGTGGCCGTAGTAGCCGTCGACGGCGGCCAGGGGGTTGCCCATCTGCCCGGGGACCGACCCGCCCTCGGCCTGCCACATGTTCGACTCCTGGGCCATGATGCCGAGGAGCACGTTGACCGGGATCCTGCCGCCGCCGGTCAGCTTCGGCAGCGGGAACAGGGACTGCGGGTCGATGGTGCCGAGACCGGCCTGCGCGCGGTATCCGCCCTGGCGGATGTAGCTCGCGCTCAGATTGCCGCGCACCGCCATGTCGACGGCCCACTCGACCTGGTTCGGCGTCGGCTGCAGCGCCTGCACCTTCATGTCGTTGCGGGACACGGCGCACCAGCGGTCGTCGTCCGTCGGGGACCCGGCGGTCAGCCCCGCCCTGGGGAGGCGCCCCGCGGCCGGTGGTTCCCGGTGGCCGCGGCCAGGACCGGGGAGGGGTTGTTCCCCGAGCCGTCGACGGCGTCGTGCCGCACGCTCTGGGTCAGCTTCGCCCCGGTGGTGGTGGCGGTGCTGGTGACCGTCAGCGCCTGGCCGCCCTCGTCGGCGGGCGTCGCCGTCCGCGAGCCGGGTTCCGCGGACTTGGTGAAGCCCTTGCCCGCGCCCTTGATGTGGGTGAGGCCGGCGCGCACACCGGGCGTCAGCACGGGCTCGACGGCGAGCCTGCCCTGCGAGGACACGTCGGTGCCGGCCGGGGCGTTCAGGCGGGTGACGCCGGTTCCCGCGGTGGCGGGGGAGCCCTTGGTCCGGCCGGTGAGGAAGACCCGGCCGGCGTCGCCCGGCATGAGGTCGAGGTCGCCGAGCCTGCCGGTGGCGATGCTCTTCGGCCTGCCGTGGCCGGTGTACAGCCTGGCGCGCGCCGTGGACTTGCTCGTACGGTCGAGGAAGGCGATCCGGCCGTCGGCGGCGGGCCGGATGTCGAAGGGGGCGCTGTCCGCGTCCGCGAGGTTCTTCACCTTGCCGGAGCGGTCGAGGTGGACCAGGCGGCTGCCGAGCGCGCCGACCGCGCCGTCCTTCACCGGAACGGCGCTGGTGATCTCACCGCGGGCCGCCGCCGTGCCCCTCGTCCTCCCGGACACGTCCACGGTGATCACCCGGGTCCGGGTGCTCGCCGCGTCGTTCATGTCCCGGAAGCCGGTGAACGCGGCCTGGTGCGTGGCCGTGTTGCAGGACGGGTCGAAGTAGGCCAGCGACGCGGTGAAGGGCAGCTTGGTCACCTTGCCGGACGTCAGGTCGACGACGGCGGCGAAGGCGCCGCCCTGCATCAGGTCCGGCTTGTTGGTGAAGGCGCGCGGTGCGTAGACGACGGCCGCGTGCGAGCGGTCCATCAGGCACTGGTTGCCGATCCACGAGTCCGCCGGCATGCCCGGCTCGGCCAGCAGCGCGACGGTCTTCCACGCGTAGGCCTTGGAGCTGTCGGCGACGAGGATCCGCAGGCCGTCCGCGTCGGCGGCGGCGGTGACCGCGCGGTCGGCGCTGCCGCGCCAGCCCCGGCCGAGCTTCCCGCCCGGGTCGTGCACCCCGCCGGAGGGGGCGGGCGGCGGTGTGGTGGCGTGGGCGGAGGGGCGGGACGCCGGAGTGGCGCCGGCGGGCGCCGCCTGGAGCATGCCGCCGGTCACGGCGGCGCAGGCCAGGAGGGCCACCAGGGGCGCGCGAGTTCGTCTCTTGGAACGCAAAGGAGCTTTCCCCGAATTTCATTGAGTTGTTCCCGTGCCTTTCCGGGCACGGCGAAATGCCCCTCCGCCCGCGGCGGGACAGCCCTGCGGGACGGACGGGAGCGGGAATTCGAATTCAGCGATCCGGGACTTCACGCGGGCGACGCGTGAAGTCCCGGCACACCGTTCAGGCGCCTGCTAGTTGCAGTTGGTGCTGTCCTGGACGTTGTTGACGAGGTACGTGCTCGAGCTGGAGCTGTTCTTCATCAGCGAGGTGACCGTGCCGCAGCCGCCGTGGCTGCGGTAGACGGGGCCCGCGTACTCGGAGAAGGTGCCGGCGTCGCTCGCGCAGCCCTCCGCCGTGTAGTTCGAGCAGAGCTTGATCTTCATCCACTTCGCGCCCTGCATGTTGTTGTCGAGGATGGCGCAGGTGGGAGCGTCGTTGCTCGCGGGGTTGCTGCCCTTGACGTAGACGAAGAGCGTCGCCTTGCGGGACTCGTCGGGCAGGATGTCCGCCTTGTAGAGCTTGTATCCCGTACCGCAGACGGTCGCGCCCGCGGCGGCGGCGGTGGGCTGCGCCGCGGCGATGGCGGTCGTGTGCCGGTCGGCCTTGACGGAGACGGCGGGTACCGGCCGGTCGGCGGCGGCGACCTGCGGCGCGGTCACACCGAGGAGGCCCAGGCCGACCGCCGCCGCGGCGGCCGCGGTCCTCGCCGAGAGACTGATGCGAATGGACATGCGTTCCCCCCATGGAATGCATTTGAGCTGCATTTGAGCTGCCGCCGGAAAGAAGATCGACGGCATAAGCGTGGTCCCGGGGAGCTAATCAGATCCTCTTTGCGGCTGTCGAAAGTAATTCGTAAGCAAAGTGGAGATTCTAATTCCGCTATGACTCTGGGCGTGCGGAGCTTCTTCGCATGGAGGGGTGAACCGGGCATCGTCCGGCGGTGTGTTCACTCATGGTTTCCGGCCAGGACCGGGGGAGTAGTTCTTGTCACATCGCCGGACGCACGACGGCCCCCGCCCAGAGGATGGGCGGGGGCCGTGATGTTCCGGAGCGGTTACTCGGCCGCCTGGGCCAGGACCGCCTCCGCGTCGAGGGTCACGCCGACGGCCTGGACCACGGACGCGATCTTGAACGCCTCCTGGACCACGTCGCGCTCGACGCCGGCCTTGCGCAGCACCTGCTCGTGCGAGTCGAGGCACATGCCGCAGCCGTTGATCGCGGAGACCGCGAAGGACCACAGCTCGAAGTCGACCTTCTCCACACCCGGGTTGCCGATGACGTTCATCCGCAGACCGGCGCGCAGGGTGCCGTACTCGTGGTCGGACAGCAGGTGCCGGGTGCGGTAGAAGACGTTGTTCATCGCCATCACCGCGGCGGCGGCCTTGGCGGCCGTGTACGCCTCCGGCGACAGGTTCGCCTTCGCCTCCGGCTCCAGCTCACGCAGCACGATCGGGGAGCGGGAGGCGATGGCGGTCGCCAGCACCGTGCCCCAGAGCTGCTGGGCCGGCAGGTCGGAGTTGCCGATGACCGAACCCAGGTTGAGCTTCAGGTCCTTGGCGTAGTCCGGGACCAGGGACTTCAGCGAGTCGAGCGACATGGGTCACTCACCGGCCAGCAGCGCGACCGGGTCCAGCGTCTCGTCGCCCTTGCTCCAGTTGCAGGGGCACAGCTCGTCGGTCTGCAGGGCGTCGAGGACCCGCAGGACCTCCTTGGGGTTACGGCCGACGGAACCGGCGGTCACCATGGTGAACTGGATCTCGTTGTTCTGGTCGACGATGAAGACGGCGCGCTTGGCGAAGCCGTCCTCGCCCTCGATGCCGAGGTCGCGCATCAGCTCGTGCTTGGAGTCGGCCATCATCGGGAAGGGCAGGTCACGCAGGTCGTCGTGGTCCTTGCGCCAGGCGTGGTGGACGAACTCGGAGTCACCGGAGAAGCCGAGGATCTGGGCGTCGCGGTCGGCGAACTCGTCGTTCAGCTTGCCGAAAGCGGCGATCTCGGTCGGGCACACGAAGGTGAAGTCCTTGGGCCAGGCGAAAACGATCTTCCACTTGCCCTCGTAGGTCTTGTGGTTGATCGTGTCGAACTCCTTGCCCTTCTCCAGCGAGACGCAGGCGGTCAGTTCGAACTCGGGGAACTTGTCACCGACAGTGAGCACACGCTCTCCTTGCAGCGAGGCAGCGCCCGGATCGCGGGCACTACCCATGGGTTGGACTTTGTCGATGTTGGCACAGGGTGCATTGATACGGGAAATAGCTACACTCGGTCGGGTTGATCGGAGGTATCTATCAGTGACCGCCAGTAGCGCGAGCGGCAAGCGGCGCCAGCCCAGCCTGTCCCAGCTCCGTGCCTTCGCGGCCGTGGCCGAGCATCTGCACTTCCGGGACGCGGCCGCCGCCATCGGAATGAGCCAGCCCGCCCTGTCCGGCGCGGTCTCGGCGCTGGAGGAGATCCTGGGCGTGACCCTCCTCGAGCGTACGACCCGCAAGGTGCTGCTCTCGCCCGCCGGTGAGCGGCTGGCGGTACGGGCGAAGGCGGTGCTGGACGAGGTCGGGGCCCTGTTGGAGGAGGCCGAGGCGGTCCGGGCGCCGTTCACCGGGGTGCTGCGGCTCGGGGTGATCCCGACCGTCGCGCCGTATCTGCTGCCCACCGTGCTGGGCCTGGTCCACGAGCGGTACCCGCACCTCGACCTCCAGGTGCACGAGGAGCAGACCGCCAGCCTCGTCGAGGGCCTGCAGTCCGGCCGCCTGGACCTGCTGCTGCTCGCCGTCCCGCTCGGCGTCCCCGGCGTGACCGAACTCCCGCTCTTCGACGAGGACTTCGTGCTCGTCACCCCGCCCGACCACCGGCTCGGCGGCCGCGAGGGGATCCCGCGCGAGGCGCTGCGGGAACTGAACCTGCTGCTGCTGGACGAGGGCCACTGCCTGCGCGACCAGGCCCTCGACATCTGCCGCGAGGCCGGCCGGGAGGACGCGCCGGTCAGCACCACGGCCGCCGGGCTGTCCACCCTGGTGCAGCTCGTCGCGGGCGGCCTCGGCTGCACCCTGCTGCCGCGCACCGCCCTGAAGGTCGAGACGACCCGCGGCAGCCGGCTCCGCACCGGCTACTTCGCCGCCCCCGCCCCCAGCCGCCGGATCGCCTTCGCCATGCGCGCGGGCGCCGCCAGGGGAGCGGAGTACGAGGAACTGGCGGCGGCCCTGCGCGAGGAGCTGCGGCCCCTGCCGGTGCGGGTGCTGGAGGCCTGACCGCCGCTTCGGGGGTCCGGCGGCGCCCCGCACGGGACGCCGCCGGACGCCTACTCGGTGCGCAGCCCGTCCGGCCGCATCAGCCTGAGCAGCGGGGGCAGGCTGAGCAGGGTCACCGCGAGCACCACCGCGGCGCCGGCGCCGCTCATGGCCAGCACGCTCGCCCAGTCGACGGTCACCGGGGTCGCCGTCATCTTCAGCAGCACCGCGCCGAGGGTCAGGCCGACCGCGGAGGACAGCAGCAGTCCGAGGACGATCGGGACCGCCGTCTGCCACAGCACCGACAGGCCCAGGGTGCGGCGCCGGGTGCCGAAGGCGACCAGTGAGGACAGCAGCTTGCGCCGCTCACGGAGCTGCTCCAACTGCGAGACCAGCAGACTCGCGCCGATCAGCGCCAGCACGCAGACCGCGCCGACGAACAGGCCGGTGCGCAGCGAGGTGAACTTCGTGGACTCCTCGGTCGCCGTCCAGGTGAACACGTTCGCGGTCGCGGCCACCCGGGCGGCCGTGTTGCGCACGTGCTCCGGCGCGTCCGGCACCGACTCGTCGGTGCGGACGAAGACATGGCCGCGCAGCGCGGACCGCGCCTTCGCGGGCAGCGCGGACCTCGTGACCAGCAGGCCGTTGGCGCCGTTCTGCAGCGCGTCCTCGCGGTAGGGCACCTGCGGGAGGCGGGCCGGCAGCTTCCAGGGGACCTGGAGGCTGGGTGTGTCCGAGCCGTCCGGGTCTAGGTAGAGCTGCCGGCCGGGCCGGACGACGGCTGCTATGGAGTCGTTGTACGAGGAGTCGTAGTGCGGGTTGCGCAGCGTGAACACGTCGCCGTCCCGGCAGGAGGGCAGCCGGGCCACCTCGCGGAGGGCCGCGCAGTCACCGACCGTGAGGTCGACCAGGTTGTCCGCGTCCCGGCGTTTGTCGGCCGCCGTGGTGGTGGACAGCACCACCGACACCCGCACCCCCTCGGTCCTCCGGAACGCCTCGCCCACGGCGGCCGCGTCACCGCGGTCCGGCAGCGTCACCTCCATCGACGCCCGGCCGGGGTCCCGGCCGGTGCTCTTGGTGTACTGGCTCTGCACACCCGCGAACAGCATCTGCAGCGCGATCGCGCCGGCCACCGCCACCGCGATGCCGTTGACCATGCGGGCCGCCGTGCCGCTGCTCAACTGCAGACGCCGCACCGCCAGTTGCCAGGAGACGGGGCCGGCGCCGAGCCGGGCGACGACCCGTTCCACGATCCACGGCAGCAGGGCGGTCACGCCGACCAGCAGCAGGAGCACCCCGCCGGTCACCAGGTACTGGTTGAAGCCGCCGCTGTCCCGCCCCTTGCCGATCATCGGATACAGCAGTGCGAGCCCCGCCAGCGGCAGCAGCAGCCGCCACCACAGGCGGCGCCGGGCCGGCCGGGCCGTCCGCACCACACCGAGCGGCTCCACGACCACCCCGCGCATCGCGAGCAGCGTCACCAGGACCGCGGACGCCGGCACCGCCACCGCGACCAGCGCGACGAGCGCGGGGGAGGGGTCGAGGTAGCCGGGGAACACGCTCTCGCCCAGCACCTCCACCGAGCCCGCGACCTGACGTCCGATCAGGAAGAAGACCGTACCGACGGCCAGTCCGAGCAGGGATCCGGCCAGTGCCTCGCCCGCGGCGATCCGCCGGGTCATCCCGCTGTCGGAGCCGACCAGCCGCAGCGCGGCCAGCCGGCGGTCGCGCCGCTCGCCGCCGAAGCGCACGGCCGCGGCGATGAACACGGCGACCGGCATCAGCAGCACCACGAAGACGACCAGCACCATCAGCAGCAGCACCGGGTCGGCCTTCTCGGTGGTCGGGTGCGGATCGCCGAAGCGCGTCAGCCGGTCCACCCGTACCCCGCCGTCCGCGTCGGGGTCCAGGCCCTTGGCGCCCGCGTAGTACGCCAGCTCGTGCGAGCCGATCAGCCCGCTCTCGCCGATGGTGCCCACGACCCGGTAGGGCAGCCGCTCGCGCAGCAGTCGGGCGCCGTCCGAGGCGAGCAGATCACGCAGCGCGGGGGAGACGACCATCTCGCCCTTCGCGGGGAAGCGCCCGAGGCCGGGCGGCAACGGCGCCCGCTCACCCTCGGGTTCGAGGAGCCGGCCCCGGACGTCCTTGGAGTGCCACTGGGTGTCGGTCGCGGCGACCAGCACGGTGTTGTCGGCTCTTGGCCGGGTGGCGCTGGAGAACGTGTAGTCGTAGCGGGCCTCCTCGACCCGGTGGCGGACGGTGAACACGTTCGGCAGCGCGGTGGTCAGCAGCAGCAGGGCGACGCCCAGCCCGACGCCGACCGCCGTCAGCGTCATCCGGACCCAGCCCTCACGCCCGCCGGTGACGACGAACCGCGCGCCCATGACGAGATCCCTGAACCTCCCCCGCGCGCGCGGGAGATCCCCCCTCGGCTGCCTCATACGGCCCGCTCCATGTCCCGGGACCTGCCGTCGCGCACGACGATCTCGCGGTCCGAGTACGCGGCCACCCGGGCCTCGTGCGTGACCAGGACGACGGCCGCGTTGGTGGAGCGGGCCGCGTCGGTGAGCAGCTCCATCACGCGCTCCCCGTTGAGCGAGTCCAGCGCGCCGGTCGGCTCGTCGGCGAACAGCACCCGTGGCCCGGTGACCAGCGCCCGGGCCACGGCGACCCGCTGCCCCTGGCCGCCGGAGACCTCACCGGGCCGCTTGCCCCGGAGACCGTCCACCTCGAGCCGCTCCATCCAGCCGAGCGCGGCCCGTTCGGCCTCCTTGCGGGAGGTGCCGTTCAGCCGCAGCGGAAGCGCCACGTTCTCCACACAGGTCAGCTCCGGCACCAACTGCCCGAACTGGAAGACGAATCCGAAGTCGCTGCGCCGCAGCGCGCTGCGCTCGACGTCGCCCATCGTCGCGAGTTCCCGTCCGGCGTACGTGATCGAGCCCGAGTCGGGCGGCACGATCCCGGCCAGGCAGTGCAGCAGTGTGGACTTGCCGGACCCGGAGGGGCCCATCACCGCGACGACCTCGCCGGGGTGGATGGAGAACGAGGCGCCGTCCAGGGCGAGCGTGGGGCCGTAGGCCTTGCGCAGGTCCTCGGCGGCGAGCAGGGAGCCGGGGGAGGGGTCACCGGGCCACCTCCGCACGGAGCCTGTCGAGCCGCGCGGCGGTCAGCTCCAGCCAGCGCAGGTCGGCCTCCAGGTGGAACAGGGCGTGGTCGCAGATGAGCTGGTCCGCGAGGTCGCCCTTGCGCTTGCGGTCGGTGAGGATGCGCATGCTGCGCAGGTGCTCGGCGCGCTGGGTGTCCAGGACGTCCGCGGCGTCGCGGTGGGTGAGCAGCGCGAGGACGACCTTGGTGTAGAGGGTCGACTGGAGGTACTCCTCCGGCTTCTCCGGGGTCGCGAGCCAGTGCTCGACGTCGGTGACGCCGGCGTCGGTGATGGCGTACCGCTTGCGCTCGGGCCCGCCGCCCGACTCGATCCCGTCGACTTCCACGAGCCCGTTCTTCAGCAGCCGGGACATCGTCGAGTAGACCTGGCCGTAGTGCAGCGGCCGGTCGTGACCGAACTTCTCGTCAAAGGCCCGCTTCAGGTCGTAGCCGTGTCGGGGGCCGGACTCCAGGAGCCCTAGGAGGGTGTGACCGATGGACATGGCAGAACTCTACACACGGTGTATACGCCGGGTGTATACGCGGAGTGTCCAGTGCCTGGCGGTCGGTGGCGCGGCCCAGGTGGGGGCCGGTTGTCCGGATTCGGTAACGACGGCGGCCCGCCTCCGTGTGCACGGGGCGGGCCGGCCGGGACGTACGCGTGCTCAGGGTGCCGGCGGTCCGTCGGCGGGGCCCCCGGGCGGCCGCCCGCGCCGCGGCAGCGGACCGGTGTCCCGCGGCAGACGCCCCGCCTCCGACAGCGCCCTGCGCAGCAGGAACTCGATCTGTGCGTTGGCCGAGCGCAGTTCGTCCCCGGCCCAGCGCGCGAGGGCGTCGTAGACCGACGGGTCCAGCCTCAGCAGCACCTGCTTGCGCTGCCGGGCCCGTCGCGCGGGCGTCTCCTCCGACGACGGATCCGTCACTGGTAGAGGGTCCCGGTGTTGAGCACGGGCTGCGGGGCCCGGTCCCCGCACAGCACCACCATCAGGTTGGACACCATCGCCGCCTTCCGCTCCTCGTCCAGCTCCACGATGTCCTGCTCGGCGATCCTGGCGAGCGCCGCCTCCACCATGCCAACCGCGCCGTCCACGATCTGCCGGCGGGCCGCGACGACCGCGCCGGCCTGCTGGCGCTGGAGCATCGCCGAGGCGATCTCGGGAGCGTACGCGAGATGCGTGAAGCGCGACTCGACGACCCGCACCCCGGCCGCCTCCACCCGCGCCTGCAGTTCGACGGCCAGCTTCTCGGTGATCTCCTCGGCGTTGCCCCGCAGCGAGAGGCCGTCCTCCTCGTGCGCGTCGTAGGGGTACTCGATGGCGATGTGCCGTACGGCCGTCTCGGTCTGGGTGGCGACGAACTCGGCGAAGTCGTCCACCTCGAACGTGGCCTGCGCGGTGTCCCGCACCTTCCACACCACGACCGCGGCCAGCTCGATCGGGTTGCCGTAGGCGTCGTTGACCTTCAGTACGGCGGTCTCGTGGTTGCGTACCCGGGTGGAGATGCGGGTGCGCGAGGTGAAGGGGTTCACCCAGCGCAGGCCGTCCTGCCGGATGGTGCCCCGGTAGCGGCCGAAGAGCTGGACCACGCGGGCCTCGCCGGGCGCGACCGTGTTCAGGCCGCGCATCGCGATCACGGCGGCGAGGAAGACGAGCAGGCCGCAGACGATCAGCCCGCCCTTCGCGCCGCTCGCGGTCACCGCCGAGGCGGCGGCGAACAGCGCCACGGCCGCGGCGAGCCCCAGCAGGCCGAGGAGCAGGGCGAGACCGCCGCCGATGCTGTGGGCCTGGAACTCGCGGACCCGCGGTGCGGGCATCTCGGGTATGTCGGCGGACGTGGAGGTGTCGGGTGCGGACGTGCCGGCTGCGGACATGGTGGGACCCCCGGTTCTCGAAGACGTCCGATTCCCTCGGACGCCTAGCTTGCTTCTAGCTAAGTGATATCACTTTAGGCCTCCGGGCAACCCAAAGCCAGGGATAACCGTCGGTTCCCTGTGGGGCGGGTGCTGATTCTCACGTCCGTAAAAGAGCGGATCGGGCGCCCTTTGTCATATAGACGGGTGTTAGCTTTCGGAGCTGACCACTGAGACGGAAGCGGGAGCGTAGGACTCATGGGACGAGCGGAAGAGAGACGAGCGCGACAGCGTGGTGGTCGCCGCGCGGCGCCCAAGCGCCACCGCTCGCAGTCCACGGCCGAATCCGCGGTGGCGCCCGGCGGCAAGCCCGCCAAGGGCCGGATACGCAGGCTGTTCACCTGGAAGAAGATCCTCGGCACGTTCTTCGGACTGTGCCTGCTGTCCATCGGCGCCTTCCTCGCGCTGTACATGGCGGTCGACGTGCCCGCCGGCAACATCGCCGCCCAGCGGCAGAGCAACGTCTACAAGTACAGCGACGGCAGCATCCTGGCCCGTGACGGCAAGGTGAACCGCGAGATCGTGGACCTGGACAAGGTGCCCAAGGAGGTCCAGCGGACCTTCGTGGCGGCCGAGAACAAGTCCTTCTACACCGACCCCGGAGTGGACCTCAAGGGCACCGCCCGAGGCCTGGTCAACACCCTGTCCGGGCGGGGCAAGCAGGGTGGCTCGACGATCACCCAGCAGTACGTCAAGAACTTCTACCTGAACCAGGACCAGACCGTCTCGCGCAAGCTGAAGGAACTGGTCATCTCGCTCAAGGTGGAGCGCGAGAAGTCCAAGGACGCCATCCTCGCCGGCTACATCAACACCTCCTACTACGGCCGCAACGCCTACGGCATCCAGGCCGCCGCCCAGGCCTACTACCGCGTCGACGCCCAGGACCTCAACGTCCAGCAGGGCGCGTACCTCGCCGCCCTGCTGCAGGCGCCCAGCCAGTACGACTGGGCGGCCGCGACCCCCACCGGCAAGCGGCTGGTCAAGGCGCGCTGGAACTACGTCCTGGACAACATGGTCGAGGAGAACTGGCTGCCCAAGGCCAAGCGCGACGGCATGAAGTTCCCGGTGCCCGAGGAGCCCAAGGGCGCCCCGGGCATGGAGGGCCAGAAGGGCTACCTGGTCCGGCTCGCCAACGACCAGCTCGCCCAGAAGCTGATGCGTGACGAGGGCCTGTCCAGGTCCGACGCGGCGGCCAAGGTCGACAGCCAGGGCTGGACCATCACCCTGAACGTCAGCCGCAAGAAGCAGGCCGCGCTGGAGAAGGCCGTCAAGGAGCGGCTGACCAGCAAGCTGGAACCGAAGAAGCGCAAGGTCGACGACGACGTCCAGGCCGGCGCCGTCTCGGTGGACCCGAAGACCGGCAAGATCGTCGCCATGTACGGCGGCGAGAACTACTTCGACCACTGGACCAGCAACGCCACCCGCCGGGACTACCAGCCCGCGTCGACCTTCAAGCCGATCATCCTCGCCGCCGCGCTGGCGCAGAACGCCACCACGCAGGACGGTGCGCCGATTCGTGCGAACACGGTTTACGACGGCACCAGCCGCCGCCAGGCCGTCGACCACGGCGCCAAGGTCGGCTTCGCACCGCCCAACGAGGACAACCGCAGCTACGGCCCCATCACCGTCCAGCAGGCGATGAACCAGTCCGTCAACTCCGTCTTCGCGCAGATGGGCGTCGACGTGGGCATGGGCAAGGTGATGAGCACCGCCAAGCAGCTCGGCATGGACACCGAGGGCATGCAGGCCGTGCCCGCGCAGACCCTGGGCTCCATGGGCGCCAGCCCGCTGGAGATGGCCGGGATCTATGCCACCTTCGCCAACCACGGCCGCGAAGTCACGCCCAGCATCGTCAAGTCGGCCGAGCAGAAGAGCCGTTCGGTCGAGATGCCCGATGCCGTCGGTGACCAGGTGATCAGCCGCACGGTCGCCGACAGCGTGACCTCGGTGCTCACCGGTGTGGTCGACGACGGCACCGCCCGCACCTCCGTGGCGAGCAACCCGCTGCGCAGCGGCCAGCAGGTCGCGGGCAAGACGGGAACCTCCGACTGCAACCGCTCGGCCTGGTTCACCGGCTACACCCCGGACCTCGTCACCTCCGTCGGCCTGTTCGGCGAGGCGGCCAAGTCCGGCGGTACCGGCTGCGACGGCAGGCCGGTCAAGAAGAACGACCACGTCACGCTCAGCGGCGCCATGGGCGGCGGCCGGGTCAACGGCGGCGGCCCGCCGGCGGAGATCTGGGCGACCTACACCTTCGGTGTCACGGGCAGGTCCGAGTTCGACCTGGACACCACCCAGGGCGCGGCCGTCGAGCCGACGGACACCCCGACGGTCAGCGAGTCGCCGTCCGAAAGCCCGTCCAGCTCACCGAGCAGCGAACCGCCGGTGTCCGAGTCGCCGTCGCAGTCGCCGTCCCAGACCCCGTCGCGGTCGCCGAGCCAGTCGCCCTCCCAGTCGCCGTCCCAGAGCCCGTCCAGCGAGCCGCCGACGGACCCCGTCACGGAGGACCCGCTCGACCCGGCCGGTGACGTCGGCCAGTAGACGCACGACAAGAGGGGCGCCCGGACCGGTCCGGGCGCCCCTCTCTGTTTCCCGCGGCCTCAGGCCATGCTGACTTCCCAGCTGCTGCAGTTGCGGATCGTGTCCGAGCTGTTCTCCAGGCTGCCCTTCCAGTCGCCGACGCAGGCCCGGAAGTTGACGGTGGTGTGCTCGTACAGGTCCATGTTCACGTCGCGGGTGGTGCCTTCGCCGTCCCGGTTGAAGTACGTGAACGTGTGGTACCGGTCCTCCGACTGGTCCCACCACCGGAAGATCGCGACGGCCGAGTGACCGTCCGCCACGGTGTCCTTGACGAGCAGGTGCTCGCCGTCCGCGTGCCAGGTCACGCGCGAGCCCTCGGGGAAGGACTCGGTGCTCTTGTCCAGGTCGTTCGCGGAGGCGACCCCGCCTGAGCGGTGGCCAGCGCGGCGACGCCGAGCAGCGTCGCCAGGCCCCGCCTGATGGTCGTGCGCATGGGTGATACCCCGTTTCCTGCTGAAATCGCGCTCGATATCGAACGCGTGGTCGAAACGGAGCCTAGGCTCGAACGGCGGGGCGGCGCACCCGATTTCGGCGATCAAGGAATGTGATCTCCGCCGCGCACACACGGGCGGGGCGCCCGGAGACCGGACGCCCCCGATCTCGCCGCGCTCACGCCCTGTTCAGCTCGAACCAGACCACCTTGCCGGTGCTCAGCCGGGTCGCGCCCCAGCGCCGGGCCAGCTTGTTGACCAGGTACAGCCCACGGCCGCCCTCGTCCGTGGCCCGCGCCTGGCACAGCCGCGGCAACTGGGGCACGTCGTCGCCGACCTCGCAGCGCAGCACGTCCGTACGCAGCAGACGCAGCGTCACCGGACGGGAGGCGTAGCGCACGGCGTTCGTGACCACCTCGCTGACCAGCAGCTCCACCGAGTCCGTCAGCTCCTCCAGACCCCACCGGGCCAGCGCGCGCCGCGCCAGCCGGCGGGCCTGGCCGGGCGTCGCGTCCTCCGGCTCCAGCGTCCAGTACGCCACATCGCTCGGCGCGATCCCGTCGAAACGGGCCGCGAGCAGCGCGATGTCGTCGTCCCGGTCACCCGGGCCGAGCATGTCCAGTACCTCGTCGCACAGCGCCTCGAGCGGCGGCGGATGGTCCGGGCCGGTCAGCCGCGCGGTCGCGGCCAGCTTCTCGCGGAGCTGCTCTATCCCGGTCCACACGTCCCGCAGCCGGGACTCCACCAGACCGTCGGTGTACAGCAGCAGCGTGGCCCCGGCCGGCGCGTCCAGCTCCACCGCCTCGAAGTCCACCCCGCCCACGCCGATCGGCGCGCCCGGCGGCACCCGCAGCACCTCCGCCCGGCCGCCCAGATGCAGCAGCACGGGCGGCGGATGACCCGCGTTGGCGATCGTGATGCGATGCGTGACCGGGTCGTACACCGCGTACAGACAGGTCGCCATGCGGTCCGTGCCCAGCCGCTGCGCCTGCTCGTCCAGGTGGTGCAGCACCTCCTGCGGAGGCAGGTCGAGACCGGCCAGCGTCTGCGCCGTCGTGCGCAGCTGACCCATGATCGCCGCCGAGGTCATGGAGTGCCCCATGACATCACCGACCACGAGCGCCACCCGGCTGCCGGGCAGCGGGATCGCGTCGTACCAGTCGCCGCCCACCCGCGCCGTCTCCGCCGCCGGCAGGTAACGGGACGCCAGCCGCACCCCGGTCGGCCGGGGCAGCGTCTCCGGCAGCATGGTGCGCTGCAACTCGTCGGCGATGTAGGCCTCCCGGCCGTACAGCACCGCCTTGTCGATGCCCAGCGCGCTGTGCGTGGCGAGCTGCGCCGCCACCAGCAGATCGTCCGCCTCGAACGCCGGCCGCTCCGGACGCCGCAGGAACAGGGCGGCACCGATCACCCGGCGCCGGCCGCGCAGCGGCGCGAGGATCGCGTGCCGGCCGCCCGGCACCGCCGCCTCCCCGCCCTCGCCGAGCAGCTCGGGCAGCGCCGCCCGGGCCGCGGGCGCGTCGGCGAACACCGGCCGCACCCCGCGCAGCACCTCGTTCAGGGCACCGCCCGGCCGCACCTCGCACAGCTCGGTGGTCAGCGACGACAGCTCGGTGAGCGCCGAGGCCTCCGGCTCCGGCTCGGGGAACGGCGGCAGCGCCAGGCCCTCCGTGTCCCGCTCGTCCGGAATCCGGTCCGTGCGGCGCAGCCGCAGCACCACGGGGCCGGTCGGGCGCTCGTCACCCACCGGCAGCGGATCGCGCAGATAGACCAGGATCGCGTCGGAGAACGTCGGCACGGTGGCCCGGCACAGCCCCATCACGATCTCGTCCAGATCGAGGCCGCGCGCGATCCGCCGGGTCGCCGCGCCCACGAACCTGAGCCGGTCCCCGTCGCGTCGCATCGGCATCGGCCGCCCCGGTGGCAGTCCCCGCCCGGTACGGCGGTCCTGGCCGCCGGGCCCCGCTCCTGCTCGGCGCCCGGCTGCGGCGGAATGGCCTCCGGCGCGGGACGCGGGCGACCCGTGTCCGTCGGCGCGGTGGCGGGCTGGGAGTGCTCGGGGCCGTTTACTGGGGCTCCTTCCCCTTGTTCCCCTTGCCGCGGGGAGTGGTCGCCCCCGGCGCGGAGGGCGGTCCGTCGGCCCGGGCCTGTGCCGGTAAGGCCGGACTGCCGAGCTGCTCCGGGGTACGCAGGAGCGCCCCGCGAGGCTCCGCGGGGTCGGCGCCCGACTGCGGGCGCTCGTAGGACGTGGGGTGCTCCGTCACGCGCGTCGAATCCATCCGTCCGGGGCTGCGCGCCGTGCGCGCACGTGGTCCCGCCGAAAGTCCGATACCCGGAATACATGCCCCAGGAACGGAATTCCCGCGTGGTCAGAGGTCGTGCCTGTGCCGCCGGGGAACCCTGCCCGGCCCGCCGGGGTGTTGCCCTCGTACCCCTCGCTCACTCCTGCCGCCCCTCGGTGACGTCTGGTCAGACCCGGCCGGTGCCCCGGTAGTTGCCTTGCGGTTTCTTGCGGAGGACGATCCTACGGTTGTGGGCCGGGGGCGCATCAAGGGTCTCATGAGGACACGTGCGCGGGGGTACGGTCCCAGTCCTCGGGGAGTGACGGTACCGCCCAGGACGGATCCGGGCGCCAGTGCTGCCAGCCCTCGGAGAACGGCGGCCCCCAGGAGTCGATCACCTCCACCGCGGCCCGGCCGGCCGCCCGCACGCGCTCGGCGGTCACCTCGTCCATCAGCCCGTCCCGCTGCGCCTGCGCGAACTCGTCCTCGTCCCGCCAGTGCCAACTGCGGTCCGGATGGACGGAGATGTCCAGGAAGTGGTCCTCGGAGTCGACCCCGCCCGACCAGCGGGCCAGCGGCTGCTCGAGGTTGACGTACCAGTTCTTGAACCGCCAGCCCGGCTCCCAGAACAGCCACACCGACCAGGGCTCGGCGGGGCGGGCCAGCTTCAGCACACCCGTGCCGAACCACCGGTCCCGCTGCACCGAACGCGGCCTGGTGTAGCGGGTCTCCAGCGGCTCCACGTGCACCGGCGTCCCGTCGGCGAGCACCGGCTTCACGCACTCGGTACCGGGCGCCATCCACACGGCGAGCAGTTCCGCGTCGTCCCGGACGACGGTGACGGGCCGCGCGATGTGGAAGCGCGCGCCGGCGTTCTCCCGGTACCGCCACAGGATCTGACTCCCGGGGTCCAGTAGGTCGCAGGCCCCGCCGCCACTCGTCTCACCGCTCCGCTGTCCGCCATGAACAGATATTAGGTGCCGTACACATACGACGCTGCGGTACGCGTCACGGTTCTGCACGGCAGTGGCCGGTTGTCACGGGCGTGTCATCCGCAGGACATCCAGCGCCTCGTCGAGCTGCTCCACCGTGAGGTCGCCGCGCTCCACGTATCCGCCCTCCAGCACGACCTCGCGGATGGTCCTGCGCTCGGCCAGCGACCTCTTCGCGACCTTCGCGGCCTCCTCGTAGCCGATGTACCTGTTCAGCGGCGTCACCACCGAGGGCGAGGACTCGGCGTACTCGCGGGCGCGTTCGCGGTCGGCGGTGACGCCGTCCACGGTCCGGTCGGCCAGCAGCCGGGAGACGTTCGCGAGCAGCCGGACGGACTCCAGCACGTTCTTGGCGATGACCGGGAGCATCACGTTCAGCTCGAAGTTCCCGGCGGCGCCGGCGGTGGTGATGGTCGCGTCGTTGCCGATCACCTGGGCGGCGACCATGAGCACGGCCTCGGGGACGACCGGGTTGACCTTGCCCGGCATGATCGAGGAGCCCGGCTGCAGATCGGGCAGCCGGATCTCGGCCAGCCCGGTGCGCGGCCCGGACGCCATCCAGCGCAGATCGTTCGCGATCTTCGTCAGCCCGACCGCGATGGTCCGGAGCTGCCCGCTCGTCTCCACGACCCCGTCCCGGGCGCCCTGCGCCTCGAAGTGGTCGCGGGCCTCGGTGAGCGGCAGCCCGGTGGCCCGCGCGACCTCCTCGATGACCGCGGCGGAGAAGCCCGGCGGCGTGTTGATCCCGGTGCCCACCGCGGTACCGCCCAGCGGCAGCTCCGCCAGCCGGGGCAACGAGGCCCGCAGCCGCTCCACGCCGTACCGCACCTGCGCCGCGTACCCGCCGAACTCCTGCCCCAGGGTCACCGGCGTCGCGTCCATCAGATGCGTCCGCCCGGCCTTGACGACGTCCGCGAACTCCTCGGACTTGCGGCCGAGGGCGGCGGCGAGGTGCTCCAGCGCCGGGATCAGGTCGTGGGTGACCGCGGCGGTGGCGGCGATGTGCAGGGACGAGGGGAAGACGTCGTTCGAGGACTGCGAGGCGTTGACGTGGTCGTTCGGGTGCACGTCCCGGCCGAGCCGCTCACCGGCCAGGGTGGCGATGACTTCGTTGGCGTTCATGTTGGACGAGGTCCCGGACCCGGTCTGGAACACGTCCACCGGGAAGTGCTCGTCCCACTTCCCCTCGGCGACCTCCCGGGCCGCCTCCTGGATCGCCTCCGCGACGTCCTCGTCCAGCACGCCGAGCCCGGCGTTCACCTTCGCCGCGGCGCCCTTGATCCGGGCCAGCGCCTCGATGTGCGCCCGCTCGATCCGCTGCCCGGACACCGGGAAGTTCTCGACGGCACGCTGCGTCTGCGCCCGCCACTTGGCGTGGGCGGGCACCCGGACCTCGCCCATGGAGTCGTGCTCGATGCGGTATTCGTCGCTCATACCGCTTACAGCGATCGACGGCGCCGCGATGTTCCGCGGCCCGCCGCCGGCGGGCGGGCGCGGCGGGGCTGACCCCGCCGCGCCCGGGCCCCTACGCCAGACCGGGCCCGCGCACCGGGATCGACGTGAACGTCGGCGCGGGAGCGGGGTTCTGGAAGAAGTCGTTCCCCTTGTCGTCGACCACGATGAACGCCGGGAAGTCCTCGACCTCGATCTTCCAGACGGCCTCCATCCCCAGCTCCTCGTACTCCAGCACCTCGACCTTCTTGATGCAGTCCTGGGCGAGGCGGGCGGCCGGGCCGCCGATGGAGCCGAGGTAGAAGCCGCCGTGCGCGTCGCACGCGTCGGTGACCTGCTTGCTGCGGTTGCCCTTGGCCAGCATCACCTTGGAGCCGCCCGCCGCCTGGAACTGCTCGACGTAGGAGTCCATGCGGCCGGCCGTCGTCGGGCCGAAGGAGCCGGAGGCGTAGCCCTCCGGCGTCTTCGCCGGGCCCGCGTAGTACACCGGGTGGTCCTTCAGGTACTGCGGCATGTCCTCGCCCGCATCCAGCCGCTCCTTGATCTTGGCGTGCGCGATGTCGCGGGCGACGACCAGCGGGCCGGTGAGCGACAGCCGCGTCTTGACCGGGTACTTGGTCAGCTCGGCGAGGATCTCGTCCATCGGCTGGTTCAGGTCGATGTTGACGACGTCCCCGTCCTGCTCCAGGTGCTCGTCCGTGGTCTCCGGCAGGAACCGCGCCGGGTCCGTCTCGAGCTGTTCCAGGAAGACGCCCTCGGCGGTGATCTTGGCGACCGCCTGGCGGTCCGCCGAGCAGGAGACGGCGATCGCGACCGGGCAGGACGCGCCGTGCCGCGGCAGCCGCACGACGCGCACGTCGTGGCAGAAGTACTTGCCGCCGAACTGCGCGCCGATGCCGATCCGCTGGGTCAGCTCGAAGACCTTGTCCTCCAGCTCCTTGTCCCGGAAGCCGTGGCCGAGCGGCGAGCCCTCGGCGGGCATGTTGTCCAGGTAGTGCGCGGAGGCGTACTTGGCGGTCTTCAGCGCGTACTCGGCGCTCGTGCCGCCGACGACGATCGCCAGGTGGTACGGCGGGCAGGCCGCCGTGCCGAGCGAGCGGATCTTCTCCTCCAGGAACTTCATCATGGAGGCCTCGTTCAGGACGGCCTTGGTCTCCTGGTAGAGGAAGGACTTGTTGGCCGAGCCGCCGCCCTTGGCCATGAAGAGGAACTTGTAGGCGCCGCCGTCCGTCGCGTACAGCTCGATCTGCGCGGGGAGGTTGGAGCCGGTGTTCTTCTCCTCCCACATGGTGAGCGGAGCCATCTGCGAGTAGCGCAGGTTCAGCCTGGTGTAGGCGTCGTAGATGCCGTGGGAGAGGGCCTTCTCGTCCTCGCCCTCGGTGAGGACGTTCTGGCCGCGCTTGCCCATCACGATGGCGGTGCCGGTGTCCTGGCACATCGGGAGCACGCCGGCCGCCGCGATGTTCGCGTTCTTCAGCAGGTCCAGGGCGACGAACTTGTCGTTGCTCGAGGCCTCGGGGTCGTCGATGATGCGGCGCAGCTGGGCGAGGTGGGCCGGGCGCAGGTAGTGCTGGATGTCGTGGATGGCCTCCTCGGCGAGCTTGCGCAGCGCCTGCGGCTCCACCTTGAGGAACGTCCGCCCGTCCGGCCCCTCGACGGTGGACACGCCTTCCGAGGTCACCAGCCGGTACGGGGTGGTGTCCTCGCCCTGGGGAAGCAGATCGGTGTACGCGAACTCAGGCATCTCAGCCCATTCCTCACTCTGACGGACGGCTGCCCACCGTCGTTGGCGGGCCCCACCAGCGTAGAACCTGCCGTCGGCGCGGAACCTGTGAGGTGAGGCTCAGTTCGACACGCCCGTGCTCGTCCACACCCCTAGTCGCGATCTATCGCGTTTCGGTACGCTGCTGCCGTGGACCTTCAGAAGCACGCCCCAGCCCAGGACGGGGCCCCGGCCCCCGCCGACCTGCGCGCATCGGACGCCGACCGTGACCGCGTCGCCGACATCCTCCGTGAGGCCCTGGCCGAGGGCCGGCTGACGGCGGACGAGCACGCCGAGCGCGTCGAGGGGGTGCTGCACGCCAAGACGGTCGGTGAGCTGGAGGTCTTCATCCGGGACCTGCCCGCGGCGCATCACGGGCCCGCGGCGCCGGCCTACGCGTCCGTGCCGCCCCGTCCGGCTCCCGGCGCGGTACCGGCCGAGGCGGACGCCAACGTGGTGGCCGTGTTCAGCAGTGCCATGCGGCGGGGCCGCTGGCGGGCCGGGCGCCGGCTGCACGCCTACGCGGTGTTCGGCAGCGTCGAGATCGATCTGAGCGAGGCGGTCTTCGAGTACCAGCACGTCGTCGTCAAGGCCGTCTCGGTCTTCGGTGACGTGCAGATCCGCGTCCCGGAGAACGTCTCGCTGCGCGGCACGGGCGGGGGTGTGCTGGGCAACTTCGAGGTGGCCCCGCTGGATTCGGCCGAGTCGGAGGCGCCCGTGATCTACGTCGACGGCTGGGCCGTGCTGGGCAACGTGGAGGCGCGGCCCAAGCGGGGCAAGCTCGTGGCGGACATCCTCGACCGCGTCCAGGACAAGGTCGACCGCAAGCTGCGCAAGCACCTGGACCGCTGACGGGCGGCGACGCTTCCGCCGGCGGCCGGAAGGGCGTCGGCGGAAGCGTCGGCGAGGGCGCGGGGGCGTGAACAGGACGACGTGCGCCCGCGGTTGGGAACGCTGTGCATAGGCGCGCGCACAGCGGGTAGGCCTTGCTGCATCGTGCTCGCTCGCGAAGCCGTCGTCAGGAGTAGACCGTGCTGCAACCGCCGCATTCGTCCCTGCAGGTAGCCGCCGTTCCGGCCCAGCGGGTGCCAGTGCGAGACAGGGATCAAGACGCCCCCTGGCACACCGAGGCGGTGTGCCGGCGTGATGAGGCCGGCCTGTTCTTCGCCCCGTCCAAGGAGCCGACGGCCGCCCGGCTGTCCCGCGAGGAAGCGGCCAAGCGCGTCTGCGCGCGCTGCCCCGTCATGGTGGAGTGCCGCGAGCACGCCCTGCTCCAGCCCGAGCCGTACGGCGTCTGGGGCGGCCTGACGGCCGCCGAGCGCCGCGTCGTGCTGGCGCGCCGGCGGAGGCGTGAGCTGGAGCTGAAGAAGGCGGCCCGGGCGACGACGGACCGCATAGCCGGCTAGTGCTGCGACCGGAAAGGTTCACCGGCTCGCGACGCCCGGCACGGCACCTCGCCGCGTTGTCGCATCACCCGAGTACATCCAGTACGCGGGCCATGCTCCGCCTTGCGATGCACCGCACCGGACGCCGCGAGCTTCCCGGCAAACCTTTCCGGCCACAGCACTAGCTGTACGAACGGGCGCCCTCTCCGCACAGAGGGCGCCCGTCGTTTTCCGGGGGAGCGGGGCTCACCCCGGGCAGGTCACTTCGCCCGGTCGAAGTCGATCGCGCTGTAGGCCCGCAGCTTGCTCAGCCGGTGCTCGGAGTCGATCCGCCGCACGGTGCCGGACCTCGACCTCATCACGATCGAGTCGGTGGTGGCGGTCTCCGACCGGTACCGCACGCCGCGCATCAGCTCGCCGTCGGTGATGCCGGTGGCGACGAAGAACACGTTCTCGCCGGTGACCAGGTCCTCCGTGGTCAGGACGCGGTCCAGGTCGTGCCCTGCGTCGACGGCCCGCGCCCGCTCCTCGTCGTCCTTGGGCCACAGCTTGCCCTGGATGGTGCCGCCCAGGCACTTCACGGCGCAGGCCGAGATGATGCCCTCCGGGGTGCCGCCGATGCCGAGCAGCAGGTCGATGCCGGTGCCCTCGCGCAGGGCGAGGATGGAGCCGGCGACGTCACCGTCGGAGATCAGCTTGATGCGCGCGCCGGTGTCGCGGATCTCCTTGATGATGCCTTCGTGCCGGGGACGGTCCAGGATGACGACGGTGACGTCCTCGGGCGTGCGGCGCTTGGCCTTGGCGACCCGGCGGATGTTGACCGACACGGGCGCGTTGATGTCCACGAAGTCGGCGGCCTCGGGGCCGGTGACCAGCTTGTCCATGTAGAACACGGCGGACGGGTCGAACATGGCCCCGCGCTCGGCGGCGGCGAGGACCGCGATCGCGTTGGGCATGCCCTTGGCGGTCAGGGTGGTGCCGTCGATCGGGTCGACGGCGATGTCCACCTCGGGACCGGTTCCGTCGCCCACGTGCTCTCCGTTGAAGAGCATCGGGGCCTCGTCCTTCTCGCCCTCACCGATGACGACGACGCCGTTCATCGAGACGGTCGAGACGAGGGTCCGCATGGCGCGCACCGCGGCACCGTCGGCACCGTTCTTGTCACCGCGCCCGACCCAGCGGCCGGCGGCCATGGCGGCGGCTTCGGTGACCCGGACGAGCTCCAGGGCGAGGTTGCGGTCGGGTGCCTCGGAGGGCACATCGAGCTCGGACGGCAGATGATGATTCTCGGTCATCGGAGCGCACCTTTCTGATACGACGACGGCCGGATGAGGGTGTTGGTCCCGACTCTATCGTTGAGCAGACAAAATGAGCAGGGGACCCCACGTATGAGCGCTCCGGGCACCTGCGACGATAGAGGGCGTGGCAGGTTCCAACGGCAAGCAGAAGACGGTCCGGGACATGATCCTCTCCCTGGGCCTCATCGGGATCGCGGCGGCGGTCATCTACGTCTTCGTCCCGCACGACGATCACGCTCCCGACATCAGGCGGGTCGACTACCAGGTCGAGCTGGACACGGCCCGTCGTGCCGCGAGCTACCCGGTGGCCGCCCCCGAGGGCCTGCCCGGGTCCTGGAAGGCGACCTCGGTGCGCTTCCAGGGCGAGAACTCCGACCGGTGGCACCTGGGCTTCCAGGATCCCGAGGGTCAGTACGTGCAGGTCGAGCAGTCCACTCAGAAACGGTCCGACTTCATCGAGCAGGCCGGCCAGGGTTCGAAGGCGACGAAGCGGACCGAGCGGATCGGCGGCCGCACCTGGACCCGGTACACCGGCGGCCGCTACGACGCCCTGGTCCTGGAGGACACCCCCGGCTCCACCACGGTGGTGTCCGGCACGGCGCCCTTCGATCGGCTGACGAGGATGGCGGCCGCCCTGAAGATGTCCTGAGCGCCCTGCCGCGCACGTGAAGGGGCCCCCGGCGCGATGCCGGGGGCCCCTTCACGTGCGCGCGGGGTCAGACGGTCGTGATGACGTCCTCGTACGCCAGGCGCGGCGAGCGCGGGTACCAGGCGTCCGGGCCCGGACGGCCGATGTTGACGACCATCAGCGGGGTGTGGTCGTCGTCCAGGAACTCCTTGCGGACGCCCTCGAAGTCGAAGCCGGTCATCGGGCCCGCGGCGAGCCCCGCGGCGCGGACGCCGACGATGAAGTAACCGGCCTGGAGGGCGGCGTTCATCGCGGCGGAGCCCTCGCGGACCGGGCGCTCGGCGAAGAAGACGTCCTTGGCCTGCGGGAAGGCCGGGAACAGGGCCGGCAGCTCCTCGTGGAACTCGTTGTCCGCGGAGAGGATCGCGACCAGCGGGGCGGCGGCGGTCTTGGCCCGGTTGCCCTCGGCCATGTGCTGCAGCAGGCGCTCACGTGCCTCGGGGAGCGGACCAGGGTGACGCGCAGCGGGGTCTGGTTGAAGGCGGTCGGACCGTACTTGACCAGGTCGTAGATCGCCTGGACCTGCTCCTCGGTCACCGGCTCGTCGGTGAAGGTGTTCGCGGTGCGGGCCTCGCGGAACAGCAGGTCCTGGGCGGCGGGGTCAAGAACGAGAGACATGCGTGCCTTCCTCGGGTGCGCGTGCGGCCCGTGGTGCCGGACCGGCTGACGCTCACGAGACTACGGCAAAGTTCAACCTTCAACCAAATGGACGGAATGGTGAGCCCCGGCACAGCGCCGGGCGCCACCCCGCGCCCTATTCGGCGTCCTCCTCCTCGGTCTCCTCGGCCAGCGCCGCGTCCAGCCGGGCCCGCGCGCCCTCCAGCCAGCGCCGGCACACCTTGGCCAGCTCCTCGCCCCGCTCCCACAGCGCCAGGGACTCCTCGAGCGACGTACCGCCCGTCTCCAGACGCCGCACGACGTCGATCAACTCGTCCCGGGCCTGCTCGTACGACAGCGCCTCGTCCACCTTGCTGGTCATCCACCCACCCTAGACATCGACATCGGCATCGACACGGACACCGAACTCGCCCTCGGCGACCCGCGCCCGCAGCGTCTCGCCCCCGGTCACTTCCTGCGGGTCGCGCACCACATGGCCGTCCGCCCGCTGCAGCACCGCGTAGCCGCGCTTGAGGGTGGCGGCCGGGGAGAGGGCCACCACGCGCGCGTGCGTGTGCGTCAGCTCGGAGTCGGCACGGTCCAGGAGGTGGCCGAGGGTGCGCCGGCCGCGGTCCAGCAGCGACGCCACATGGTCGGCTCGCTCGTCGACCATCCGGTGCGGATCCTCCATCGAGGGCCGCGCCAGCGCGTGGGCCAGCCCCCGCTCCTCCCGCTCCACGGACGCCGACACGCACCGCCGGGCCCGGTCCCGCAGCATCCGCACCCGCTCGAACTCCTCGCCCACGTCCGGCACGACCTTCTTGGCGGCGTCGGTCGGGGTCGAGGCGCGCAGGTCGGCCACGTGGTCCAGCAGCGGATTGTCCGGCTCGTGCCCGATGGCGGACACCACGGGCGTACGGCACTGGGCCACCGCGCGCACGAGCTGCTCGTCGGAGAACGGCAGCAGGTCCTCCACGCTGCCGCCGCCCCGGGCCACGACGATGACGTCCACGCCGTCCAGCGCGTCCAGCTCCTTGACCGCCTGCACGACCTGCGGAACGGCGTGCACCCCCTGCACGGCCACGTTCCGCACCTCGAAGCGGACGGCCGGCCAGCGGTGGCGGGCGTTCTCCAGCACGTCCCGCTCCGCGGCGGAGGCCCGCCCGCAGACCAGCCCGATGAGCTGCGGCAGGAACGGCAGCGGTTTCTTCCGCTCGGGGGCGAACAGCCCCTCGGCCGCCAGCGCCTTCTTGAGCTGCTCCAGCCGGGCCAGCAGCTCACCGACGCCCACCGGCCGTATCTCGGCGGCCCGCAGCGAGAGCTGCCCACGCGGCGCGTACCACTCCGGCTTCGCCAGGACGACGACCCGGGCGCCCTCACCCACCACGTCGGCCACCGCGTCGAACACCTGCCGGTAGCACGTCACGCTGACGGAGACGTCATGCGAGGGATCCCGCAGGGTCAGGAAGACCACCCCGGCGCCCGGCCGCCGCGAGAGCTGCGTGATCTGCCCCTCGACCCACACCGCGCCCAGCCGGTCGATCCACCTGCCGATGAGCCGCGAGACCTCACCGACGGGCAGGGGCGTCTCGGGCGACGTGTTCACAGCCATGCGGCGAGCGTAACGGCGGGCACCGACAGAAGGCCCCGCCCGCACGCGCGCCCGCGACGGAGCCGTGCGGGCGGCCGCGCGGGGACGCGATCCCGGAGCCCGTGAACACACCCTTACGATGGGTCCCATGACCGCTTCGTCTGGCCGCCGTGTCCTGCTCGCCGCCCCCGGGGCTACTGCGCCGGTGTCGACCGCGCCGTGATCGCCGTCGAGAAGGCCCTGGAGCAGTACGGGGCCCCGATCTACGTCCGGCACGAGATCGTCCACAACAAGTACGTCGTGCAGACCCTGGAGAAGAAGGGCGCCGTCTTCGTCGAGCGGACGGAGGAGGTGCCGCCGGGCAACATCGTGATGTTCTCCGCGCACGGCGTCGCCCCGGTCGTGCACGAGGAGGCCGAGCGCGGCCGGCTGGCCACGATCGACGCGACCTGCCCGCTGGTCACCAAGGTCCACAAGGAGGCCGTGCGGTACGCCAACGAGGACTACGACATCCTCCTGATCGGGCACGAGGGCCACGAGGAGGTCATCGGCACCTCCGGCGAGGCCCCCGACCACATCCAGCTCGTCGACGGCCCCGAGGACGTCGCCAAGGTCGAGGTCCGCGACCCCTCGAAGGTCGTCTGGCTGTCCCAGACCACCCTCTCCGTGGACGAGACCATGGAGACCGTCGACGCCCTGAAGACGAAGTTCCCGGGCCTCGTCTCCCCGCCGAGCGACGACATCTGCTACGCCACGCAGAACCGCCAGCTCGCCGTGAAGCAGATGGGCGCGGAGGCCGAACTGGTCATCGTGGTCGGCTCGCGCAACTCCTCGAACTCCAAGCGGCTGGTCGAGGTCGCCAAGCTGGCCGGTGCCCGTGCCGCCTACCTGGTGGACTTCGCGGACGAGATCGACGAGGCCTGGCTGGAGGGCGTGACGACCGTCGGCGTCACCTCCGGCGCCTCCGTCCCCGAGGTGCTGGTCGAGCAGGTCCTGGAGTGGCTCGGCGGGCGCGGTTACGAAGACGTGGAGATCGTCAAGGCCGCCGAGGAGTCCATCACCTTCTCGCTGCCCAAGGAGCTGCGCCGCGACCTGCGCGACGAGGCGGCCACCCTGGTCGCCGAGCGCGGCGGGAGCGGCACCGCCGGGGCGTGACGTCCGCGCCCCGGCCTGACCGGCATCTGCGTGGCGTGACCGCCGGTCGCACGTCGTAACGTGGTGCCATGCAGATCTTCGGCGTGGACATCGGTGGATCCGGGATCAAGGGCGCCCCTGTGGACCTGGACAAGGGGGACCTGGCCCAGGAGCGCTGCAAGGTGCTCACCCCGCACCCGGCGACGCCCGACGGCGTCGCCGACGGGGTGAAGCAGGTCATCGACCACTTCGGCTGGACCGGCCCGGTGGGCCTCACCTTCCCCGGAGTGGTCACGGGCGGCGCCACGGTCCGGACGGCGGCCAACGTCGACAAGAGCTGGGTCGACACGGACGCGCGCGCGTTGTTCGGCGGCCGGCTGGGCGGTCTCCCGGTGACCGTGGTCAACGACGCGGACGCGGCGGGCGTCGCCGAGATGCAGTTCGGCGCCGGCCGGGACCGGCGGGGCACGGTCGTCCTGCTCACCTTCGGCACCGGCATCGGCAGCGCCGTCTTCGTCGACGGCGTGCTGGTCCCCAACACCGAGCTGGGCCACCTCGAGCTGAACGGCCACGAGGCCGAGAAGCGGGCCTCCAGCAAGGCCAAGGAGGACCACGACCTGAGCTGGGAGCACTGGGCGCGCCGGGTCGGGAAGTACCTCGCCCACGTCGAGATGCTCTTCTCGCCCGAGCTGTTCATCGTCGGCGGCGGGGTCAGCCGCAAGGCGGACAAGTTCCTGCACCTCATCGAGGGCGTGCGGGCCGAGATCGTGCCGGCCCAGCTCCAGAACAACGCCGGCATCGTCGGGGCGGCGATGCACGCGGCGCAGGACCAGGAGCGGCTCGGGGACTGACCCGGCGACGGAAACGGCGCCACGGGCCGGGGCCCGGGAGGAACGGCGCGGGACCCGCCGGTCAGCCCCGGCTCCGGCGGGCCCGTACCCACAGCACCCGGCGTACCAGCACGATCACCCCCGCGAGCAGCGTCCCCCCGTACAGCCAGCCCGCCTGCGTGGCGAGCCCGGTGACGAGACCCATCAGCCGCCCGAGCAGGCCGCCGCTGCCGTCCGCGACGGGGAACAGGCCCGCCGCGAAGGCGATCGGCACGACGACCGGGGCGGTCAGCACGTCACCGCCGCGGACCCACAGCGCGGTCAGCACGCACACCGGCAGGAACAGCACGCCGTACAGCGTCAGGGACGCACCGAACAGGAGCTGGTCCAGCAGACCGAGCAGAAGCATCACCGCCGCGCAGAACAGTCCCCCGCCGAGCCCGGTGAGCCGCAGCCCCGCCGGCTGCCCGTCCGACGGCCCGGTACCCGCCGACCGTCCGTCCGCGGGCCGCGCCCCGCGCGGCACCGGCCGACGTGCCTGCGGCGGTAGCGCCGCGGGCGGTGTGCCGCGGCGCCGTCCGTTGTTCGGGGGTCGGCTTCTGCGTTGCTCCATTGGACCAACCTAGGTCTGCTTATGTGCTCAATCGGCCCTCAGACACGCCGGTGGGCGCAGCCCGGCCGGACGCCCCGCGCTCCCGCGAACCCGCCATCGCGGACGCCGTAGACTGGTGGATCGGCCAGTGTCTCTGGCCCCTGGCAGCCCCTGGCCCTCTCATCTACGGGAAGTCGCAACGTGTCGCTCACGATCGGAATCGTCGGCCTGCCCAATGTCGGCAAGTCGACCCTGTTCAACGCCCTGACCAAGAACGACGTGCTGGCGGCCAACTACCCGTTCGCCACGATCGAGCCGAACGTCGGCGTCGTCGGTGTGCCCGACGGCCGCCTCGCCAAGCTGGCGTCGATCTTCAAGTCGGAGCGTATCCTCCCGGCCACGGTCGACTTCGTCGACATCGCCGGCATCGTGCGCGGCGCCTCCGAGGGCGAGGGCCTGGGCAACAAGTTCCTCGCGAACATCCGCGAGTCCGACGCGATCTGCCAGGTCATCCGCGCCTTCAAGGACGAGAACGTCGTCCACGTCGACGGCAAGGTCTCGCCGAAGGACGACATCGAGACGATCAACACCGAGCTGATCCTCGCCGACCTCCAGACCATCGAGAAGGTCCTGCCCCGGCTCCAGAAGGAGTCGCGGATCAAGAAGGACATCGCTCCCAAGGTCAAGGCTGTCGAGGAGGCCAAGGAGATCCTGGAGAAGGGCGACACGCTCTTCGCGCACGGCATCGTCCAGGGCACCGAGCGCAACGAGCTCCTGCACGACCTGCACCTGCTCACCACCAAGCCGTTCCTCTACGTCTTCAACGTCGACGAGGACGAGCTGGTCGACGAGGACTTCAAGAACGAGCAGCGCGCCCTGGTCGCACCCGCCGAGGCGATCTTCCTCAACGCCAAGCTGGAGCAGGACCTCGCCGAGCTGGACGAGGAGGACGCGCTGGAGCTCCTGGAGTCGGTCGGCGCCGAGGAGCCCGGCCTCGCCACCCTCGCGCGCGTCGGCTTCAACACGCTCGGTCTGCAGACCTACCTCACGGCCGGCCCCAAGGAGTCCCGCGCCTGGACGATCAAGAAGGGCGCCACGGCCCCGAGGCGGCCGGTGTGATCCACACCGACTTCCAGAAGGGCTTCATCAAGGCCGAGGTCATCTCCTTCGGCGACCTGGTCGAGACGGGCTCGGTCGCCGAAGCCCGCGCCAAGGGCAAGGCCCGCATGGAGGGCAAGGACTACGTGATGCAGGACGGCGACGTGGTGGAGTTCCGCTTCAATGTGTAGTGCCTGATTCTTTGATCGGCTGAAGTGGCCGGTCAGGGCAGGAAACCCCAGGTCAGGGCCATATCTTCGGGTCTGGCCCCTTCCTATTTTCTCCCGCGGATTCAGGCCGTTTCCGGGACGTGTGCTGACTTGGTGCTGACCCTGCGGAGGGGTCGGGCCGGTGACGACCTGGGCTTTCGACGGGGCAGCGAGGGCGCCGGGAGGGCCCTGACATGAGGCAGGGGCCGAAGCCCTCAGCGGCCCGCCTCCCGGGCCCTCTTTATGCAAGAACGCGCATAGTCACGAGAGTGCATAGACGGCCGTGCACGGCGTCCGTACCGTCGCTCTGGGCGGCTCCGGCAGGGGGCTGCGGACTTGGGGGTTCACGTGTCCGAGCGCACTGGATTGACCCGGCTGACCGGCGGAGACGACAAGAACAGGAACGGAAGCGGGGAATGCGGACAGGGCGACTGTCCGAACGTGTACCGCACCGAGCAGGGGAGCATCGTGGTCCAAGGTGACCTGTACGACGGCTTCACGCCCCCGCAGGGAGAGGGCTTGGTGGAGATCCCGGAGAGCGTGCTGAGGGAGGCCGTCCGTGCTCTTGGCTGGTGAGAGGTGGCAGGCGAAGTTCAGAGAATTCCAGAAGGAGGCGTGGCGCCTGGAGACGCGTCCCGTTTACCGCGTCCCGCAGGAAGCCGACGAGTTCGCCCGGTTCCTCACCGGGGAGCGGTTTCCCGGCCCGTACGAGGACGACTGGACGGCGCTGATCCGCAGGCACCAAGAGACCGGCGGGACAATCGGCCGTGTCCACGTGGTGACGCGCCCCTTGTCGGACTACCTGCGCTTCGAGTTCGAGCGGTACTACCGACACCAAGCCCCGGTCGGGGAGGACATCCGCATCCTCGACGTCACGGAACGAACGAACCCCTTGGCCGGGGTCGACGACTTCTGGATGTTCGACCGCTCCACGATTGTTCTGATGAAGTACGCCGACGACGGCACGCAGATCGAGCGGGAGCTGTACGAGGGCGATCCAGCCCCGTTCCTGGAGTATCAGCGCGTCGCTCTCGCGGAGTCGGTCCCGTTCCTGGAGTACGTGACTGCGTGACGTTCCAGCCCGAGCAGCTTGGCCAGTCCGCTCAGGAACTCGCCGCCACGCTGCGGAAGCTGCGCAAGCAGGCCGGTCTCTCCGGGGACCGGCTTGCCGCGCGCTGCAATATGTCGCAGTCGAAGGTGAGCCGCATCGAGAACGGCAAGGTGCGCCCCACGCTGGTGGATATAGAGCGCCTGCTTACGGCTTTGGAGGCCCCGCCGGCACTGAGGGCCGAGGTCTCGGCACTGGCCCGCATCGCTGCGACGGAGTGGCAGGACGCCCGTTCGATGCGCCGCAAGGGCCTGGACAAGAAGCAGCTCGAACTGGCAGGTCTGGAAGCGTCCTCGGTCCACTTCCGGTTCTTCCTCCTGTCTATACTCACGGCCCTGTTGTCGACCCCGGAGTACATCCGGGCCAGCCTGGACCACATCCCCGGTGACCACAGCCGTGCGGTGGCGAAGAAGCTGGAGCGGCAGGACGTCCTCTATGACCGCCGCAAGCAGTTCACGTTCCTCATCACCGAACAGGCCGCACGATCGCCATTCGTCGAGCCGGATGCCATGGCCGTACAGCTCGACAGGCTGGCATCGCTGTCCCATCTGCCGAACCTCCACCTCGGCGTGCTGCCCCTGGACACCCGCCTGCCGGGCTGCCCGCTGAACACGTTCACCGTGTACGACGAGCGCTTGGCGACAGTGGAGACGACGACTGGGGTCATGGTCTTCCGTGACGCGCGGGACATCCGGATGTACCTCGACGAGTTCGCTGGCTACGAGGAATCGGCTCTCTTCGGTGAAGAGGCACGGGAACGCCTTGCGCGGTGGGCTGCCGCCTTCCGTTCCTGATCTTTAGTCCAGAGCGTGACTGGACCTCGATGCGCATCCTGATTGCCGGAAGCATGCCGTGGCATCGGAGAAGCCGAGCGGGGAGGCGTACGAGATGCGCGAGACGCAAGAAGCACAGACGACCATGCCCGAGACGTTGGCCCTGTCACTTCCGTCGGCACGCCCGGAGCCCGTATCCGGCTGCCGGGACTGCCTCGATCTCGCGGTACAGCGGGTCAACGCCGCGTCGGTCGGGGACTGCTCCAAGGTCTCCGACATGAACGTGACCCTGCGCGCACACCTGCGCGACGCGCACGGGGGCGAGTAGTGCCTCGCGCTGTGCTGCGGTACGTCACGCACCGGATCACCCAGCACCCAGACACCGATGTGACGTTCGAGGCCGAGTGCCTCCGCTGCGACTGGTCGGCGACGCCTTCCGAGGACGGGGCAGCCGTGGACGTCGAGTGCATGGGACACACGGGCCGCACCGGCCACGAGGGGTTCAGGCGTGTGTGTACGTCGTTCGCTCTCGTGGTGCGCGCAGGGTGACGGCGACCCGGCGGACGTCACTCCGGGTGCAGCCGCACGCGATGGAGACGACGCCGACGGCCACCAGCACCGGCACGGACACGGGCCTCCGCATGAGACCGAACAGGACGAAACCCATGGCGAAGCGTTCCGAGCCGAAGAAGGCGATGACCAAGGAGGAGTGGATCGAACAACAGCTGGCCAATGCACCGGAGCCGACGGCCGAGGATGTCTGGTGGGTGCTCAACAGGTTCGGCCTTCCGGCGGAACAGGTGGAGGCGGCCTACCAGGCGATGCTCCGGGAAAAGGAGGAACGCGCCGCAGCAGAGCAGCGTCGCCGTGACGGCCACGACAAAGGCGCACAGCTGGAGCCCTGAGCTTCACCGCGTCCTCAAGGCTCCGCGCCACTCGGCGAGCCGGTCAGCCCGCCTGGATCACGAGACAGACGAGGTTCAGCTGAGCGGGGACGCGCAGGCCATGAACGGCCCAGCCGCCCGGCTCCACCACTCTCCCTTGGCGAGAGCTGTCGCGCCTTCCGTGCGCAGCGACGTGACCACGGGGGCCAGGAAGTCCGTACGCCAATGCTGCATGGCCTCCGGCTTCATACCGCTCGCCTCGACCGTGGCCCCCACCCTGGCTTCGAGCACGGCCGCGCCCTGCGCCGCGTCGTCCCCGGTCCACTCGTCCATGTGCTCGGCCATCAGGGCCCACGTCAGCTTGATCATGCGCGGATCGTACGGTCGGCGGCGGGTGGCGGGAAGTGCGAGCGGCGAGAGCGGGGTGGGGTATGACCCCGAAGGGGGACGTCGTCGGCCGCCGCGTCTTAGCAGCTCGGATTCTGCCACGGTTCCAGGCGCGACGAGGGGCTCCCCTCGCACCCAGTCAAGCCACGCATATCCGCAGGTCAGCCGAGGCGCGAGCGTTCTGCAGGGCCTTCGCCGGCACTGCGCAAGAATGAGGTGCGTCAGGCCGCAGCTTCACCAGGGTTTTCATCCTCGTCCTCCGATGAGCCGCCTCGCTCGTAACCCGACACGTCGATCTCGCGGCCGTCCTTGAGCCGCCTCTTGTGCGGGACGACGTTGTGCCTGTCGGGCGATTTCCGCTGCTCGGTCTCCTCCGTGGAGTCGGCCGCCGACTCGACATCCTTCGGGCCTGTGGTGTCCTCGGCGTGCCCGGCGAACTCAGCTTCGTCTTCTGTCGTGCCGCGCGGTGCGAGGACTCCGACCACGACAGCCATGCCTACAGTCGCCACTGCGGCTTTGGCGAAGCGGATCGTCCTGGGGTGCTTCTCGGCCCAGTCCTTCGCCTTCTCGAGGAAGGTGGTGGGCTCGCCGCCCTCGGGCGTGGAGTCAGTCACGAGCACAGATCTACCGGACCCATCCCTCGCCTGTCAGGCAATCACCTGACATCGCCCGATCGACCAGGTTCCGTGGCGCTCGTACGTCTTCGCGCCTTCGCGAAGGTGCAACCTTTGGCCGTCGCAGCATATTGCCGTTCTCGCTCTGTGGTCCGCTCGCCGGGCGGCTCTGCTTGGCCTCGGCCGCGAGGTGCCTCTCTTCCCATACAGGGCAGCTCGGCCGCTTTCTCTACTACGCTTCCCGCGTGGACTTGGCTGCCGCTTGCGTGGAACTCGCATCGGCGGCTGGAGACGGCCGCGCGGCGTGCATCATGCCGCAGGCATCAGGGTTGGCGGCCCAAGTGACCGCCATGACATACCGGGAAGAAGAGTCTTGGCCCTCAAGAAGACAGATCTCTACAGCTCGCTCTGGAAGAGCTGCGACGAGCTGCGTGGCGGGATGGACGCCGGTCAGTACAAGGACTACATCCTAACGCTGCTCTTCGTGAAGTACGTCTCCGACAAGGCCAAGGCCGACCCCGACAGTCTCATCGACGTCCCGCCCGGCGGCTCCTTCGACGACATGGTCGCCGCTAAGGGGACAAGGAGATCGGCGACCGCTTCAACAAGATCGTCAGTCGTCTCGCCGAGGCGAACGACCTGCGCAACGTCATCGATCTCGCCGACTTCAACGATGAGGAGAAGCTCGGCAAGGGCAAGGAGATCCAGGACCGGCTTTCCAAGCTGGTCACGATCTTCAGCGACCTGGACTTCCGCGGCTCGCGCGCGGAGGGTGACGACCTTCTTGGTGACGCCTACGAGTACCTGATGCGCCACTTCGCCACGGAGTCCGGCAAGAGCAAGGGGCAGTTCTACACGCCCGCGGAGGTTTCGAGGGTTCTGGCCAAGGTGGTCGGCATCACCGAGGACACTCGCCAGGACCAGACGGTCTACGACCCGACCTGTGGCTCAGGCTCGCTGCTTCTGAAGGTCGCTGCCGAGGCTCCGCGAGGCATCACGATCTACGGCCAGGAGAAGGACAATGCCACGTGGGCGTTGTCCAAGATGAACATGATCCTGCACGGGAACGAAGACGCAGAGATCCTCAAGGGCGACACGATCACGAGCCCTCAGTTCACCAACGGGAACGCACTCCAGACGTTCGACTTCGCCGTGGCCAACCCGCCGTTCTCGATCAAGTCCTGGAGCAACGGGCTGGAGCAGGAGTACGGCCGCTTCGAGTACGGCCGGCCGCCGGAGAAGAACGGCGACTACGCCTTCCTGCTGCACATCCTCAAGTCACTCAAGAGCACGGGCAAGGCGGCAGTCATCCTTCCGCACGGCGTGCTTTTCCGCGGTAATGCCGAAGCTGACATCCGTCGGCGCCTGCTGACGCAGGGGTTCATCAAAGGCATCATCGGCCTCCCCGCGAACCTCTTCTACGGTACCGGCATCCACGCCTGCATCATCGTTCTGGACAAGGAGAACGCCGTCGGCCGCACCGGCGTCTTCATGATCGACGCGTCCAAGGGCTTCATCAAGGACGGCAACAAGAACCGACTCCGCAGCCAGGACATCCACAAGATCGTCGATGTCTTCACTCGGCAGGCCACCATCGAGCGCTACTCGCGCATGGTTCCGCTGTCGGAGATTGCCGATCCGAAGAACGACTACAACCTCAATATCCCCCGGTACATCGACTCCTCCGAGCGCGAGGACATCCAGGACCTTCACGCACACCTGCACGGTGGCATCCCCGACCGCGACATCGACGCGCTCAGCGGCTACTGGGATGCCTTCCCGCAGCTGCGAGATCAGCTGTTCCAGCCGAACCGCCCCGGCTACAGCGACCTGACCATTGATGTTAGCCAGGTTCAGCAGACGATCCTTGATTCGCCGGAGTTTCAGAAGTTCACCCAAGAGGCCCGGGAGCTCACCACCGAGTGGTTCGACGCCCATCGCAAGAAGCTCGAAGGGATCGACGACACCACTCGGCCAAATGACCTTATTGCCACCCTCGGTGACGACCTGCTCGCCCGCTTCAAATCAGTGCCGTTGCTGGATGAGTACGACGTTTACGAACAGCTCATGACGTACTGGCACGACGTCATGCACGATGACGTCTTCATGATTATGAACGACGGCTGGCTCGAAGCCGCCAAACCTCGCAAGATCGTGGCGGACAAGGACCGAAAGCTCTCCGAGACGTCTGACCTCGTTGTGGGAACCGGCCGCAGCGCCGTCAAGTACAAGACGGACCTCATCCCGCCGGATCTGATCGTCAAGCGCTACTTCGCTAAGGACCGCGCCGAGGTCGATGAACTCATGTCGGCATGGGAGGAGGCGAGTCGCGTGGTTGAGGAGTACGTCGAGGAGCATGCCGTCGAAGGTGGGCTCCTGGCGGAGGCGATGGACGACGAAAAGATTAACAAGGTGCTCGCTTTGGGCCGCTTGAAGAAGGCACGACACGAGGGTACGGACGCTGACGAGGTGGCAGCCCTGTCGCATCTGATCAAGCTGTACAACGCGGAGGCGGTGGCCAAGAAGACAGCCAAGGAGGCGGAGGCCGCACTCAATCTGGCCACCCTGAAGAAGTACGTTGAGCTTAACGAGAACGACGTGAAGACCCTCGTGCTTGACGACAAGTGGCAGGCCACAGTCACGATGCGTGTGACCATAGAGGTCGAGGCGCTAACGCTCACCCTGGTGGCGCGCATGCAGGAGCTCGGCAGCCGCTATGCCACTACGGTCGGGGCCCTGCAAGCGGAGTTGAAGCGGGTTGAGGCGCAAGTTGCTGCGAATCTCAGCGTTATGGGGGTCAACTGATGACTCATCAGGCGCCTGCCGATGACGAGTGGCGGCATGTCAGGCTGGACTCCGTCGGTGCGATCGTGACGGGAAGCACGCCCCCGACTCGGGACCGGTCGAACTACGGTCGCCATCGGATGTTCGCGGGGCCGGGTGACCTCGGGCGTACCAAGTACGTGACCGAGACCTCCAAGATGCTGTCCGCATGCGGGTTCGCGCGCGCCCGCAGCGTGCCCGCGGGATCCACGCTCTTCGTGTGTATCGGATCCACGATCGGGAAGGTCGGGCTCGCCGCCGCCGAGCTGGCGACGAACCAGCAGATCAATGCCATCATCCCGAACGACCGAGTGGACCCCGAGTACCTCTACTACGCGGCGACCACGCTGGCGGCGCCCGTACGGGAAAGGGCGGGTGAGCAAGCCGTACCGCTGGTGAACAAGTCCGACTTCTCGGCCTTCGAGATCCCCCTGCCTTCCTTGGAGGAGCAGCGGCGGATCGCGGCGACGCTCCAGGAGGTAGATCGCCTTGCCGTTGTCCTCGAAGCCCTGATCGTCAAGAAGCAGGCGGTTATGCAAGGGCTCATGCAGCAGCTCCTCACGGGCCAGACCCGGCTTCCCGGTCACACTGGGGAATGGAGCACCGGCCCGCTCAAGGACTTCCTGCCCCTACAACGAGGCTTCGACCTGCCGAACTCCCGGATCGTGAACGGCCCGTACCCCGTCGTGTATTCCAACGGGATCGCCCGACACCATGCGAAGGCTATGGTCAAGGGGCCGGGTGTTGTCACTGGGCGCTCTGGGACGATCGGCAAGGTGCACTTCGTCGAGGGCGACTACTGGCCGCACAACACATCGCTCTGGGTGACGAGTTTCGCGCGGGTGGATGCGAAGTTCGCCTATTACTTCCTGGCACATATCGGCCTGGAACGCTTCGCTAGCGGCTCCGGAGTGCCCACTTTCAACCGGAACGACGCGCACTCCTTCGAGATTACCGTGCCGTCGGACCGCGCCGAGCAGACAGCGATCGCCGACGTCCTGTCCGCTGCCGACAGCGAGCTCGAAGCACTGAGACGGCGGCGGGCCCAGGTTTCGTCGATCAGGATCGGAATGATGCAAGAGCTCCTCACCGGACGGACGCGCCTGCCTGTTCAGGGGGAGACGACGAATGAGTGACGTCGGACAGGTTGAGCGTGAGGCCCAGAACCGGGTCGTGCGGCTGTTCAAGGAACGGCTGCGCTACCGCTACCTCGGTGGCTGGGAGCGCCGTGCGGGCAACTCGAACATCGAGGTCGAGCTGCTGGAGTCCAACCTGCGTGCCCGTGGATACGACAGCACCCTCGTCAGCAAAGCGATAGAGCAGCTCAAGAGGGCTGCCGCACTCGGTGGCGGACGTGACCTATACGAGGCGAACCGCGACGTCTACGAGTTGCTGCGCTACGGCGCCAAGGTCAAGCCGGGCGCTGGTGAGCGCAATGAGACGGTCTGGCTGATCGACTGGGCCGACCCGCAGGCCAATGACTTCGTCGTCGTCGAGGAGGTGACGATTGTCGGGAAGCAGACGAAGCGGCCCGACATCGTGCTCTACGTCAACGGCCTGGCTCTGGTGACTCTGGAGCTCAAGCGCTCCCGTGTGGCCGTGAGCGAAGGCATCCGGCAGACCATCGGCAACCAGAAGCCTCAGTTCATCCGATCGTTCTTCTCCACAGTCCAGCTCGTGCTCGCCGGCAACGACGTGGAGGGCCTGCGCTACGGCGCCATTGACACGCCTGAGAAGTACTGGTTGCAGTGGAAAGAGCCTTCCGACGTCGAGGAGCCGTTGGACCGTGCCCTGCTCCAGATGTGCGGTAAGGAGCGGCTGCTTGAGTTGATCCATGACTTCACCGTCTTCGATGCCGGTGTTCGTAAGGCATGCCGTCATAACCAGTACTTCGGCGTCAAGGCTGCGCAGGAACGTATCGGCCGACGCGAGGGCGGCATCATCTGGCACACCCAGGGCTCTGGGAAGTCGCTCACGATGGTGTGGCTGGCAAAGTGGATCCGGGAGCACCAAGACGACGCCCGAGTCCTGCTGATCACCGATCGCACCGAGCTGGACGAGCAGATCGAGAAGGTCTTCAACGGCGTCAAGGAGCAGATCTATCGCACCAGCAGTGGAGTGGACCTCCTGGACACTCTGAACAACTCTGCCGAGTGGCTCATCTGCTCTCTCGTGCACAAGTTCGGTAGCTCGGCGGATGGCAAGGACGGATCCAAGGCCGACAACGAGTTCATCAAGGAGCTCAAGGCCAGGATCCCTAAGGCCTTCAAGGCCAAGGGCAACCTCTTCGTCTTCGTCGACGAGGCCCACCGCACCCAGTCCGGCATGATGCACGACGCGATGAAGGACCTGTTGCCGGGCGCCATGTTCATCGGGTTCACGGGGACGCCGCTGCTCAAGGCGGACAAGGCCACCAGCATGGAGAAGTTTGGGTCGTTTATCCACACCTACAAGTTCGACGAGGCCGTTGAGGACGGCGTCGTGCTCGACCTTTGCTACGAGGCCCGCTCCATCGACCAGCACCTGACATCGCCGGCGCAGGTGGACAAGTGGTTCGAGGCCAAGACCCGCGGCATGACCGATCTGTCCAAGGCGGAGTTGAAGAAGCGCTGGGGCACGATGCAGAAGGTCGTCTCCGCCGAACCCCGGGCGAAGCAGATCGTGCAGGACATCCTGCTCGACATGGAGACCAAGCCCCGCCTGATGGACGGGCGCGGTAACGCCATGCTCGTGGGCGAGAGCATCTACCAGGCATGCAAGTTCTACGAGCTGTTCTGCAACGCGGGCTTCCGAGGGAAGTGCGCCATCGTCACCAGCTATGCCCCGAGTCCAGGAGATATTTCCAAGGAGGACTCCGGCGCAGGCCAGACGGAGAAACTGCGTCAGTACGACATCTATCGAAGGATGCTTGCCGACCACTTTGGCGAGTCCGAGGACGCCGCCATGACGAAGGTCGACCAGTTCGAAAAAGAGGTCAAGCGGCAGTTTGTCGAGGAGCCCGGTCGGATGCGCCTGCTCATCGTGGTCGACAAGCTCCTGACCGGGTTCGATGCGCCAAGCGCCACGTACCTCTACATCGACAAGAAGATGAGCGATCACGGCCTGTTCCAGGCGATCTGCCGGGTCAACCGACTCGACGGAGACGACAAGGAGTTCGGCTGCATCGTCGACTACCGCGACCTGTTCAACTCCCTACAGGACGCCATCACCGACTACACGTCCGGGGCACTCGACGGGTACGAGCCACAGGACATTGAGGGCCTGCTGACTGACCGGATCGAGAAGGGGCGAGAGGCTCTCGACGAAGCGCTGGAACGAATCCGCGCGCTCTGCGAGGTGGTTGCGCAGCCCCGGAACACGCTCCAGTACCAGCAGTACTTCTGTGCGGCTGATCCCGGCAACGCCGAGCAGCTCAAAGCCAACGAGCCCAGGCGTGTCGAGCTCTACAAGGCCGTTGCCGCGGTTACGCGGGCTTTCGCCAACCTGGCCAACGACATGGAGGCCGCCGGATACACCAGCCAGGAGGCCGAGGACATCCGTGCTGAGATCCGGCACTACACGGATGTCCGCGACGAGGTGAAGCTCGGAGCCGGTGAGGACGTCGACTTCAAGCAGTACGAGGCCGGCATGCGGTTCCTGCTGGACACCTACATCCAGGCGGACGCGTCCGAGACTGTGTCCGACTTCGAGGACACCGGCCTCGTTCAACTCATCGTCGAACTGGGCGGCGGGGCTCTCGACAAGCTGCCAAAGGGAATCAGGAACAGCCCTGAGGCCGTCGCCGAGACGGTCGCCAACAACATGCGTAAGCTGATTATCGAAGAGCATGCGACGAACCCGAAGTACTTCGACAAGATGTCGGAGCTGCTCGACGCCATAATCGAAGAGCGGCGCCGAGGAGCGATCGAGTACCAGGACTACCTCGCCAAACTGCTGGAGACTGCCGCGCAGCTCGGCAGAGGAGAGTCGGACGACACGCACAAGTATCCCGCCTGGGCCAATAACGGGGCGAAGCGGGCCCTGGTCGACTTCTTCCTCCCTGATGAGCGACTGGCTGTCGAGGTCGACACCGCAGTGCTTCACTCCAAGCCGCATGCATGGGTGGGTAACCCGTTAAGGGAGCGGAAGGTTCGGAACGCGCTGAAGCGAGCGCTGCCCGACGATTTCGACCGGCTTGATGAGCTCCTTGAACTGGTGAAGGCAAGGCATGAGTACCACTAGCGCCCAGCTCGCGGTCCGGGGCATTGACGTCCACGTGGTCTACAAGGACATCAAGAACCTGCACATCGGCGTCTACCCACCCATAGGGCGCGTTCGGGTGGCCGCTCCTCAGCAACTGGATGACGATCAGGTCCGCCTGGCCGTCATCCAGCGGTTGCCGTGGATCAAGCGTCAGCAGGATCAAATGCGCTCGGCTGAGCGTCAGTCAGTGCGCGAGATGGTCAGCGGAGAATCCCACTACGTGTGGGGTGTGCGACGACGCCTGAAGGTCATCGAGCGGCCGGGACGGCCGCATGTAGAAATCGACGGCGACCGAATGGTGCTTTACGTGCCGAGCGGGACGAGTGAGGAGCGCCGTCGTGACCTGCTCGACCGATGGTGTCGTGAGCAACTCCGTCAGGCGATCCCTGCGCTCATCGAGCGCTGGGAGACCAAGCTAGGGGTTTCGGTGCCGTGGTGGGGTATCCGCCGGATGAAGACCAAGTGGGGCTCCTGCAACCGGGAGACCCGCCGCCTGTGGTTCAACTCCGAACTGGCCAAGAAGCATCCAGAGTGCCTTGAGTACGTCGTCGTTCACGAGATGGTCCACTATCTCGAACGGGGACACGGCCAGCGCTTCGCCCAGCTGATGGACGGCTTCCTGCCGGACTGGCGTAGTCGCCGTGATCGCCTGAATGCCGCACCGCTCTCTGACGAGCTATGGACAGGGCGTTGAGTGCAGCGAGGACTGCTTGTGTCCGGACGGGGCCTGCTCCACGACAACAGCCTCATGTCTGCCCTGAAGCCCGGAGAGATCGTGGACGCACTTCCGTTGCTCGAAAATATCGAGTGACGTTTATCAGGTATGCGAGTTAAAGAGGGGGAGGCGTCTCGCTTCCCCCTCGGTCCCATCAGATGACGATGACGCGGAAGGTGCTGACCCCATGGCGAAGCTTCGGTTGACCGTAGGGCGGGGGCACGTCGAGGAGCTGGCACGCCTGCGTCATCCCGTGGGAGCCGTCGAGGAACTGATCTGGAATTCTCTCGACGCGGACGCCGAGACTGTCACCGTTGTGCTTGAGCGCAACGACTTCGGTGGAGTCGACCGGGTCGCCGTGATCGATGACGGCACTGGTATCGCGGCGGAGAAGTGCAGCGACTACTTCGAGCAGATCGGTACGTCCTGGAAGAAGCGCACGCAGGTCAGCGAGGTCAAGAAGCGCGTGCTGCACGGGAAGAACGGGCGGGGCCGAGTCAGGGCCTTCGCGCTCGGTAGCGAGGTTCGCTGGACCAGCGTGAGCGGGATGCAGGGGATCCGCCGGCGCGTGGTCATCGAGTCCGATCGCGACTCCATGGACGAGTTCGACGTCAGCGATCCCGAGCCGACGGCTGATGCGACGGGGACGATCTTCGAGGCGTTCGGCGGGGAGGACCTACAGAAGCTGACCGAGGACGCCGCCCGTACCGCGCTCACTGCTGCCTTCGCGCTCCATCTGGAGGCGTACCCGGACATCTGTATCACCTACGACGGGACGCGGCTGGACCCGGCGTCGGAACAGGTTCACGTCGATACGTACGAGGTGGCGGCTCCGCCGGGCAGTTCTCACCCGGCGGCGCAGCTGAAGATCATCGAATGGTCGCGTCCGTACTCCCGGGCTCTGTTCCTCTGCGACGGCCGAGGTATGTCCTTGGCGCAGCTGAAGCCGGAGATCCAGGCTCCGGGCTTCCACTTCACGGCGTACCTGTCTTGGTCTGGGTTCGAGGACGATTCGGTCGGTGACCTCGCCTTCGCAGATTGGATGCCGGAGGGGCCCGCTGCCGAGGTATTGGCCGAAGCCCGGGAGCGCATGCGTGAGCACTTCCGTTCCCGCGCCGACGAGCGCCGTCGTGAGCTCGTTGACTCGTGGCGTGCGGAGGGCTTCTACCCGTATACAGGCGAGCCCGGCAACGACCAGGAGCGCGCGGAGCGCGAGACCTTCGACGCCGTGGCGACCGCGGTCGTCCGGCACTTGCCGGCGAGCAAGAGGGCGCAGAAGGTGTCCTTCGCGCTTCTGCGTTCCGTCCTGACCCACGAGCCGGGCGAAGTGCTCCGTATCGCCGAGGAGCTCTTCGCGCTCTCCAAGCAGGAGCAGGCGGAGCTGAGCCGTCTGCTGGACCGTACCCCGCTATCGGCCTTGATCAAGGCATCGACCGCGACGACCGGACGCCTCGACTTCTTGTCGGCTCTGGAGCACCTCGTTTTCGATCCCGTGGCCAAGGGACGGGTCAAGGAGCGCACGGAGCTGCACCGGATCCTGGAAAACGAGTGCTGGATCTTCGGTGAGGAGTATGGGCTGCACGTCAGCGACCGCAGTTTGTACGAGGTGCTGAGACAGCACTGTCGTCTTCTCGATCGGGACACACCTGCACCGGCTCCCGTTCTGAGGGAGGACGGGAGTCGGGGGATCGTCGACCTGATGCTGTCCCGTGCTGCCCGGCAGCGGAAAGGGGAGCGTCACCACCTCGTGATCGAACTCAAGAGGTCGAATGTCACACTCGGCATGTCCGAGTTCACGCAGATCAACAGCTATGCACAAGCGGTCATGAACGACGACAGGTTCCGGGACCCCAAGGTGACCTGGGACTTCTGGCTTGTGGGCAATGCCATGGACGACGGTCTTCGCCAACTCGCCCACCAGCAGGACCGGATGCCTGGATGTGCTGTCAACCAGCCCACGTACCGGATCTGGGTACGAACCTGGGGCGAGATCATCGAGGACGCCCAGGAGCGGCTCCGCTTCTACAGCGAGCAGCTTGAGTATCAGTCGTCGACCGAGCACGCCATGGACTATCTGATCAGGGAACACACTGACGCGGTTATGGATCTGGTGGGCGACGGTACGGTGCCCGCGGCCAGGGCGGGGGACAGCGGAACGATCGGAGCTGCCGCCACTTCGTGAGGCCCCATCCCTACGGCGGTGAAGGGCAACGGCGCAAGGGCATGGGTAGGGAGCAACGGCGTCAGAAACTGGACGTGAGCCTCACCGACTCCTGACGAGTGGGCCGCATCCGCGGCCCGAGGAAGGCAGCGGCAAGAGCAAGTACGCAAGTCGAGCCTCGTAAGTCGTCTACGTGAAGAACGGCCGATAGGCCGCTTCCTGGTTGGGCTTCTTCTCGGCTTCACGTACTTGCTCTTCGCCGCTGGACGCAATCGCGTACTTGCGAAAGTCGTCTTGCTCGTTCAACGGCTCCTTCGGGGAGCCGCTGCCTTTGTCTGGCGGGCTTCGAGGCCTCGGGCTTTCGTAGTCCCCCAGTGGCCTGCGTGCTGGTCGGCCACAGGCCGCCAGTGTCCAGAGATCCTGACGTACTTACGTAAGTAGAGGGAGGAGCGAGGCTTGCCGAGCGGAGCGAGGTAGCTGGTGGTGGTGACACTTCCTGTAAGGGGGCTGCATCACCACCACCACGGATCAGGCGGGCTCGGAGCGCCTCCGGGTCCAGCGCCCGTCGACGTACTCCAGGGCATCCCTGAGCTTGGGGCGAATGGTCTCCACGCTCTTGCCGACCGTCGGGGCGTACCGCTGGGCGAGCGGCCTGTAGTTCGTCTCCTCCGGCTGCTCCTCGATGATCCGCGCTGCGAGCACTTCGTCCCAGGGCTTCGCCTTCGGCATGTCGACGGCCTTGATCTGGGGCCTCGCCCGCTCCCAGACAGGGACCTCGCTGGTCGCGCTGGCCCGGTGCACGGTGACGTCGAGGTTGAGGTCTTCCCGGGCGCGATTCATCTTGACTTCGATGCGCCGCCCGCGCTTGCCGGAGTTCCTCAAGGTGATGATGCCGCGAGCGCCGGCCGCGATCGCCCGTCCGCCGATGGGCGAGGATGCGACGCTCATTCCCTCCGCCGTTCCCTTCGGGGTGTGTGGCACCACCAGCACGGGGATGCCCATGTCCGTGATCGGGCGCAAGCTGTGCCCGAACCGTTGCGCTGTCACCGGGGATGAGATGTCCTCACCCGGTGCGAGCGCGCCGAGCATGTTGTCCAGGACGAACAGGCCCGGCCTGATGTCCGCGAGGTCTTCGTAGATGCCCTTCCAGTAGCCGGAGTCCCCCGCGTCCCGGACGGGGAAGATGGTCACAGAGCCGTCCGGTACGGCACCGCCCAGCCGCTCCTTCAATTCCTCCGCCGCGCCGTCGTCGGTCAGGCCGTAGACGATGTGGTCGATTCTTCGATGTACCGGCAGGTCGAGGAACGTCGGCTCGCCGTTGAGCAGGGCTATGCCCATGCCCGCGCTGAGCAGTGTCTTGCCCGCCTTGGGCTCGCCCGCCAGCATTGTTGTCCGGGTGGTGAGGAGGTCGCCGATCAGGAACGCGTCCTCGTACGGGACCCGCTCGATCTCGTGGAGCTGCCGCCCCTTGTCCTTCTCGGTCACCGGAACATCAAGACGACCGTCGACACGTACGGGCACCTGGTGCCGGAGGCGTGGGACCGGTGCCGGGACGTGATGCAGCAGGCGCTTCGGCCGTCGCCGGTACGCGCCGTCGCAGTGGCGGCATGACGTGCTGACTCGGGGACACGGTGCTGACTTGGTGCTGACCCTGTGCCCTTCGAAGGGCAGAAACCCTTGGGAACGCTGGGAAGGAAGGGATCCCGTGAACGTTCCGCTTCAATGTGTAGCGGGTGACATGCCACACGTCGCTGATCTGGCAAACTTGCGGGTCAGATGGGGTCCGATTCTTTAGGGTCGGACCCCTTTCGTTTCCCGTGCTGGGATGGTGCTGGGATGGCTGACCCTTCGTCACCTGTCGTCACCTCTCCTGACCCTACCGTGCTGGGTTCGTGCTGGGATGCGGCAAGGATCCGTGTCGGCGCGTAAGCGGTCTCCTTGCGCGAAGGTGCACCAGAGGGTCGACGCACTCATCCTCAGGGCGGAGGCCGGTGACGCCGGCGCCTGGGACGCCCTGGTCAAGCGGATGGCGCCTGCGCTGATCCACGCGCCGCAGCCGTTCATCACGCCCGGCCAGGGCAGTGAGGCGGGCGACGGGCGCAAGGGCGTGCGCCGAAGCCCCCGCAGCGCCCTCGCCGCCCTCACCCTGGCGTACACGCAGAACAACGTCCCGAACATCAGCCGGACCCTTCTCCTGGCGTTCGCGAAGGCCGTCCTGGAGCACCCGGACGCGACGCAGCCGCCCGAGGCGCAGGACGGCACGCCCCTGGTCTGCTACGGCGAGCAGCACTGGAGCGAGAAGGACCGGACGCCGATCACCGCGGGCATGGTGATCGCCCCGGACATCAAGGGCCGGCCCACCGGCTACGTCGCTGACACGGCGTGGTTCGACGAGATGTTCCCCGTGGAGCTCGGCCACCCGGCCCGGCCGGAGGGAGCGCCGACACCTCCACGGGCACCGAGAACGCTGCGGGTGCCGGCGACGGTGGCACCTCGCGCGAGGAGGTGCCGGTCGACCCCCGCGACCAGCTGACCGCGCTGCGGCAGCAGCTGCCCGCCCGCGTCGAGCTCGTCGAGGGGAGCTACCAGCGGGCCGTAGACTCCGCCCACACGCTGATGACGGACTTTGAGGAGGCGCGCCGTCTGCGGGCCCAGCTCGGCGAGGATTCTCTGCCGCCCGAGCAGCGGATCGAGTGGATGGAGAAGCTGTCGAAGGCGCGGGACGCGGCCCGGGCCAGCGTGACGTCGCTTGACCAGGTGGAGACGCTGATCCTGCAGATTTGACCGGCATGTCTGAAGCACGGGTTCACCAGTAGCGCAGGCGGGCCTCTCGAAGTGGTCGAGGGGCCCGCCTGCACTGCGTCATGCCCTTGAGGGTTGGATACATGCCGGCAGCCAGAGTCGGCCTCCTGACTTGCGACCGTCCCTCACCCGGATTGAGCGCTGCTTCCTGCGGGTGGATCTGGGTAGTTACGGTGGCAGTCGCAGACAACCAGGACGCCCACAACACGATGGCCGACTACTTCTTCACCGATGGGACGGCGATCAACTCGATCATCGTCGCTCTCGCGGATGCCTTCTACGAAGCAGCAGTCGATCAGTAGGCGGATTCAAGTTGAGTAGATGCTGAGGTCAGACGTCCTTGATCTGTACTTGGTCGCCGCACAGCTTTGACCAGTCGTCGCGATCCGAGGTCAGTACGAGGACGGGTGTCGGGGAGCGGAGTGCCATCGCGGCGACGAGGGCGTCGATGGCGTACTTGTGGCCGTGTAGGCCGCCGGCGTCGCTCGGCAGCTGCACAGCGGTGAGGCTGTCCGCCTGGGTGACGTCTTGGACTTGGAGGCGGGAGAGCAGCCAGCGCAGCCGAGCGGTGTCCGTCTTCCCGTAGACGGCCTCCACCACCGTCAGGGCAGATACAAGAACGGGCACCCCTACGCGCCGAGCGGCCTCGATCCGGGTGATCATCTGGCGATCGTTGCGCAGCAGCAGCGACAGCGCCTGGGAGTCGAGTACCAGGGACCTGGCCGCGGGCTCCTTCATGCGGCGCTGTCGTTCGACGCGTACGGCGCCGGTGCGTCACCGAACAGTTCGCTCTGCGCGGCCTGGACTTCGGTCTCGCTCAGCGGCTCGTACTCGGCTTCGTAGGCGGCCACGATCTCGGCGAGGCCGTCCATCGCGAGCTGGTGCCGGACCGCTGCCGTCACATATGCGGACACGCCGCGCTTGCCGGTACGTGTGCGCAGAGCACCGAGGAGTTCCGAGGGCATCGAGACGGAGATGTTCTCCGTGCCGCCGGGGCGGGGTGACTTCATGGCTGCAAGTCTAGTACAGGAAGTATTACAGCGTCTGGAGTGCTGCGTGGCCTGTATCCAGGGCGGGCGGTGATGCGTAGTCTTGGCGCTTCCGGATCTTTTTGTACTTTGCAGTGAATCCCGTGCTGGGATGGTGCTGTTCGCGGAGACACCGTTCATCCAGGCGGGGGCATCGAATTGTCTCCGTGAGCGACAACTGTGGTGGCACGGCTGGCCCGGGACGCCCAAGCGTCGACACTGCCGTTGGCGCGGCTGGTAGCCGGCGCGCGGCCGGAGAGCTGGGACGGCCCGGCCCGCGCCCCGCGTACTTCGACGGTGCGGTGACGGATCGACCGAGTTTTCAGCGGGGCGCCGGCTGCAGCCAGGGCTGCCGGCCCGGGCCGGTCGGGTGGGTGCCGGTGACGCCCATGACGACCGAGTACAGGCTTGTCTCCGCGGTGATGAAGAGGCGGTTGCGCTTCGCGCCGCCCCAGGAGATGTTCGAGACCGTCTCGGGGACGTTGAGGCGGCCGATCAGGGTGCCGTCCGGGTCGTAGCAGTGCACGCCGTCGTCCATCGCGGCGGCCCAGAGGCGGCCGCCGTCGTCGAAGCGCAGGTTGTCGAAGCGGGCCTTGCCGCGGGCCGCGGCCTTGGCGAAGACTCTGCCTTCGGACAGGGTGCCGTCGTCATCGACGTCGAAGACCCGGATGAATCCGGCCCGGGTGTCGGAGACGTACAGTTGCCGCTCGTCCGGCGAGAAGACGAGCCCGTTCGGTGCGCCGAAGCAGTCGGCGACCAGCCGCACTTCACCCGTGCCGGGGTCGATGCGATAGAGGTTGTTGGCGCCGATCTCGCTCTGCGCGCGGTATCCCTCGTAGTCGCTGGTGATGCCGAAGTCCGGGTCGGAGAACCAGATCGAGCCGTCGGACTTCACGGCCGCGTCGTTCGGGCTGTTCAGGCGCTTGCCCTGCCAGCGGTCGGCGAGCACGGTCAGGGTGCCGTCGTGTTCGGTTCGGGTCACCCGGCGACTGCCCTGCTCGCAGGTGATCAGGCGGCCCTCGCGGTCGAGGGTGTTGCCGTTGGTGTGTCCGGCGTCGCGGCGGAAGACGCTGACGGCTCCGGTCTCCTCGTCCCAGCGCAGCATCCGATCGTTGGGGATGTCGCTCCACACAAGCTGGCGCCAGGCCGGCACGTAGACGGGTCCCTCGGCCCACCGGCAGCCGGTGAACAGGACCTCCAGCGCGTCGTCACCGTTCATGCACCTACCGGTCCTGAACCGGTCGTCGAGCATCTCGTACAGACCCTGGCGTTCGCTGCTCATGGAGTCTATTACCTCTCGCAAAGACCATCAGATGCCGAACCTGAGTCGGCCTGACGTGCATACTGCAAGATGAGATATGGTGTTGCCAAGGAGAATCCGAACGGAGGGTTGTGGATCACATCGACCGTGCACTGCTGGCCCAGCTCCAGCAGGACGCCACCCAGCCGTACGCCGCACTCGGACAGGCCGTCGGCCTGTCCGCAGGCGCTGCCCACGAACGCGTACGCAAGCTCCGTGAGCGCGGCGTCATCCGGCGTACCACTGTCGACATGGACCCGGCCTCAGTGGGCAGCGCCGTCCTGGCCTACGTGATGGTGGACTCGACCTCCTGGATGGGGGGGTCGGCACCGGCCTTCGCCGCGCTCCCCGAGATCCTGGAGGCGCACGTCATCGCCGGTAGCGCCTCGGTGCTGGTCAAGGTCAGGACAGCGACCACGGAGCAACTGCAGGACGTGCTGCGCCGCCTCTACGCCATCGACGGGGTCAGCGGCACGCAGGCGACGGTGGTCCTCGAGACGTTCTTCGAGCGGCCGCTCTCGCCGCTGGTCGGTGACCAGGCGTGATCACCTCGGGTTCACGTGACCTCCCTGCGGGGGCGGTCAGGCCGGTGGAGCTCGTGATCTTCGACTGCGACGGTGTCCTGGTCGACATCGAACGCCTGGCCGTACGTCTGCAGATCGCGCTCGGAGCGGAGTTCGGCTGGCCGCTCACCACCGACGAGGTCGTCGAGCGTTTCATAGGGCGGTCGAAGGAGTCGATCATCGGCCAGCTCACCGAGCGGCTCGGCGCTGAGACGGCTGGGCTCTGGTGGAGCCGGCTCATCCAGCGCCACCGGGAGGCGGTCGACCTCGGTCTCGACCCGGTCGACGGACTGCCCGAGGCCCTCGCCGC